>NZ_CP041051.1:0-4955441 GCF_006385635.1 Citrobacter sp. CF971
GCATCCACCAGACCCATAACGATAAAGAACTGAGTACGCAGCAGAGGAATCAGATCCGGTTGACGCGCTGCGCCTTCCAGGAATTTACCCCCGAGGATGCCGATACCGATCGCAGCACCGATTGCCGCCAGACCCATCATCACAGCGGCAGCAATGTACAGCAGATCCATATTCAGGTTTTCCATGACAGTCTCCAGTTTGTTTCAGTTAAAACGTAGTAGTGTTGGTAAATTAATGCTCTTCAGATGCCATCGACAGATAGACAATCGTCAGAACCATAAATATGAAGGCTTGCAGCGTGATAATCAGTATGTGGAAAATGGCCCACGGCACATTCAGGATCCACTGTGACCACCACGGCAACAGACCAGCAATCAGAATGAAAATCAGCTCACCAGCGTACATGTTACCGAACAGTCGCAGACCAAGTGAGATTGGTTTGGACAGCAGGCTTACCCCTTCAAGGATTAAGTTGACAGGGATGAACGCCCAGTGATTGAACGGCTGCAGCGTCAACTCTTTCGCGAAGCCACCGATGCCTTTCATTTTGATGCTGTAGAACAGAATGAGGATAAATACGCCCAGCGCCATCGACAGGGTGATGTTCACGTCAGCAGACGGAACCACACGCAGAGCCGGTAGGCCAAAGATATGCTCACCGATGTACGGCAGCAGGTCGATAGGCAGCAAATCCAGCAAGTTCATCAGGAATACCCAGACGAAAATCGTCAGGGCCAGCGGAGCAATCAGCTTGCTTTTGCCATGGTACATGTCTTTCACGCTACCATGCACAAAGCCGATTACCAGCTCAATCGCAGTCTGAAATTTACCTGGTACGCCGCTGGTCGCCTTTTTGGCTACGCTACGGAACATAAGCAGGAACAACAGACCCAGAACCACCGAGAAGAAAATGGAGTCAATATTGAGCGTCCAGAAGGTGGCTGGGGGGTTGTGCGGATCCACCAGCGAGAATGTACGTAGGTCCAACTGAAGGTTATTCAGATGGTGTCCTATGTAATCCTGCGGCGTCATATTTTCTGAAGCCATGATGCCTTTACCCTTTGTTGTTAATTACAGCCGGCGCCAGTATCTGAACCACCAGCACCAAAACCCACGTAACGATCAGCGGCATGAATACCGCTTTCAAAACAGCCAACGCCACCACCAACAACACCAGCATAGCTAATACCTTGAAGGCTTCGCCGAAAGCGAACGTCCAGGCTACTCGGCCTTTAGCTGGTGTATGTGCCTGGTGACGCCAGGCAAATATCATAAACAACACATTAGGCAGTAACACTGCCAATCCACCGCACAATGCGGAGATGCCCCAGAAAGGGTCTTTGAGGCTAAATAGCAGTCCACTTGCTATTACCGCCAGAAACTGTGTGAGCAAAAGCTTACGAGCAACGTTTCGACTCAAGAGCGACATAGACATCACGTTTTTACTCCTGCTCCCTTCGAGGTATGCCGCGTGTCGTATAAAACGTTCTTTATGGCTTAGAGTCAAGCATCAAAAAGCGGTCAAATTATACGGTGCGCCTTCTCGATTTCAAACAATAAGTAGCTAAAAAGTGAATAAATGTTTAAATATTTTTCGCTACGCCACATTTATCACTTTTATGCAAACTGTGAACGATCATGCAAAACTGCAAAAGCCGCGTAAACACTGGCTGCAAAGCGTGCACCAGATCACATATTAAGCATATTCGCCCCGGCACTATTTATTTACTTGGCAAATGATGCCATTTCAACTTTTTGATATTTAAGCCTAAAATTCGTTACTGTTTTAAAAATAGCGAATAACAACAAAAAAACCACCCATTGACATTTATAATAAAAAATTAACACGGGCGGTGATTCTTTGATTCTATTTTTAGCAGGCTGATATTTTCACAGCTGACTTGTTTCACTTTTAACAAAAAACGGTACGTTATAGTTATGATGCAAAACCGTAAGGCATTAGTGAAATGTAACGACATTTAACCACACTATTCCTTATGACTTTTAACACCCGAAGAACCGTTTTTTTTCTATTTTTTTTGATAAAAATTAAATTTTGTTTGGCTTAATAACCACCAGATGACGTTCACCATCCAGTTGCGGAACGCGTAATTTTTCGACCGACTCGACGCTGAATTCTGCAGGCAACGAGGCAATTTCATCTTCAGGCAACTGCCCTTTTAGCGCATAAAAACGCCCTTCCTGACCAGGCAAATGATGGCACCAGCTCACCATATCATTGAGTGACGCGAAAGCACGGCTAATCACCCCATCAAACGGCGGCTCTGAAGGGAATTCTTCAACGCGACTTTGCACTGGAGTGATGTTAGTAAGCGCAAGCTCATGCTGTACCTGACGCAAGAAACGAACGCGTTTTCCCAGGCTATCCAGCAGTGTGAAATGCGCTTCAGGACGAACGATGGAGAGAGGGATTCCCGGCAGGCCCGGACCAGTGCCGACATCGATAAAACGCTCGCCCTTCAGGTACGGCGCGACGACAATGCTGTCCAGAATATGGCGCACCAGCATTTCGTTGGGATCACGCACCGACGTCAGGTTGTACGCTTTGTTCCATTTATGCAGCATATCGACATACGCAATCAGCTGATTTTTCTGGTGATCGGTAAGAGAAATACCGGCATCAGCCAGCAGACGAGAGAGTTTGTTGAGCACGGTCGTTACCTGTAAATAATCTATTGCCCGACGCGCTGTCGCTTATCGGGCCGACAAATTTGTAGGGCGGGCAAACGAAGCGCTCCCGCCAAAAAGTGATATCAAGCGCTGCGACGCAGCATACCTTGTTTTTTCAGCCATACCAGCAGAATGGAGATGGCGGCAGGTGTTACGCCGGAAATACGCGATGCCTGACCGATCGATACCGGTTTGTGATCGTTCAGTTTGGCAATGACCTCATTCGACAAGCCGGAGACCTGACGATAATCCAGCGTTGCAGGCAACAGGGTGTTCTCATTACGCTGTTGTCTCTCGATCTCTTCCTGCTGACGGGCGATATATCCTTCGTATTTCACCTGAATTTCAACCTGTTCCGCGGCCTGAGCATCATCAAGCGCAGGTGCAAACGCAGATAAAGAGGTCAACTGAGCATAGGTCATATCCGGGCGACGCAGCAGATCTTCACCGCTCGCTTCACGTGACAGAGGTGTCGCCAGGTGAGCATTCACTTCTGCAGCGGACTCCGCTAACGGATTCACCCAGGTTGATTTGAGACGCTGGCGTTCTTGTTCAATACGCTCCAGCTTCTCGTTGAAGCGAGCCCAACGCTCATCGTCCACCAGTCCCAGCTCACGGCCAATTTCGGTCAGACGCAGGTCGGCGTTATCTTCGCGCAGCATCAAACGGTATTCCGCGCGTGAGGTGAACATGCGGTACGGTTCTTTGGTGCCCAGCGTACACAGATCGTCCACCAGCACACCAAGATAAGCCTGATCGCGGCGCGGCGCCCAGCCGTCTTTGTCAGCAGACAAGCGTGCGGCGTTCAGACCAGCCAGCATCCCTTGCGCGGCAGCTTCTTCATAACCGGTCGTACCGTTGATCTGACCAGCAAAGAACAGACCCTGGATGAATTTGCTTTCCAGAGTAGGTTTCAGGTCGCGCGGATCGAAGAAATCATACTCAATCGCGTAGCCAGGACGGACGATTCTGGCATTTTCCATCCCCTGCATGGAACGGACAATTTGCATCTGCACATCGAACGGCAGGCTGGTGGAGATGCCATTCGGGTAAATTTCGTTAGACGTCAGTCCTTCCGGTTCGAGGAAGATCTGATGTTGGTTACGATCGGCAAAGCGCATCACTTTGTCTTCGATCGACGGGCAATAGCGTGGGCCGATACCTTCGATCACGCCTGCGTACATCGGGCTACGATCGAGGTTATTACGGATCACATCATGGGTTTTTTCATTGGTATGCGTGATGTAACACGGCATCTGGCGCGGATGTTGAGAAGCATCGCCCAGGAATGAGAAGACCGGCATCGGGTTATCGCTGTTTTGCTGGCCGAGCACGCTGAAATCAATCGTGCGCGCATCGATTCGCGGCGGTGTACCGGTTTTCAGGCGACTGACGCGCAGCGGCAGTTCACGCAGACGACGTGACAGCGGAATAGACGGCGGATCGCCAGCGCGGCCACCGCTGTAGTTGTCCAGACCAATATGAATTTTGCCGTCGAGGAAAGTCCCCACGGTTAACACGACCGCTTTGGCACGGAACTTCAGTCCCATTTGGGTTACCGCGCCTACGACACGATCGTTTTCAACAATCAGATCTTCAACCGCCTGTTGGAAGATCATCAGGTTGGGTTGATTCTCCAGTGCGGTACGTACCGCCTGGCGATAGAGCACACGATCGGCCTGAGCGCGAGTAGCACGAACGGCAGGCCCTTTGCTGGCGTTTAGTATCCTAAACTGGATACCCGCATGGTCGATCGCTTTTGCCATCAACCCACCAAGCGCATCCACTTCTTTTACCAGGTGTCCCTTCCCAATACCGCCGATCGCCGGGTTGCAGCTCATCTGCCCCAGAGTGTCGATATTGTGTGTCAAAAGCAGAGTCTGTTGACCCATTCGCGCCGCGGCCATTGCGGCCTCGGTGCCTGCATGACCCCCGCCAATGATGATGACGTCAAAAGGATCCTGATAAAACATGGTGATTGCCTCGCATAACGCGGTGTGAAAATGGATTGAAGCCCGGGCCGTGGATTCTACTCAACTTTAGTCGATGGAGAAAGACCTGGGATCCTGGGTATTAAAAAGAAGATCTTTTTATTTAGAGATCTGTTTTATTGTGATCTCTTATTAGGATCGCACCTTTCTGTGGATAAGGGCGATCCTTTAAGTAAGATCAACAGGTTGCTGAGGATCATTAGCTGTGAATGATCGGTGATCTTGGTCCGTATAAGCTGGGATCAGAATGAAGGGTTATACACAACTCAAAAACTGAACAACGGTTGTTCTTGGGATAACTACCGGTTGATCCAAGCTTTTAACCAGAGTTATCCACATAAAAAAGTACGATCTTTACAAATCTCTGAGCAACGGATGCCACGATCCCAGCCAAATTTCAGCCGGATCTTCCGGAATTTCATGTTCCAGTACGTTGATCCTGAGTGTTTCGCCGATCTGTTTTGCCCCACAGGCCTTCAATTCGGCTTCCAGCTTGTCGATTGCGCCGCAAAAGGTGTCATATTCACGACTGCCGATCCCGATTGCACCAAAGTGCACTTGTGACAGGTTCGGTTTCTGCTCGCGTAAGGCATCATATAAAGGCTGCAGGTTGTCAGGAATGTCTCCTGCTCCGTGTGTGGAGCTGATAATCAGCCAGATCCCGTCAGTCGGAACCTCTTCAAGCATTGGCCCATGCAGTATTTCGCTGGAAAAACCGGCGTCGTCCAGCTTTTCAGCCAGATGCTCTGCTACATATTCCGCACTGCCAAGCGTACTACCGCTGATAAGAGTGATGTCTGCCATGATCGCCCACCTTTATAAAGAGGGCGTATTGTACGCTGTGTGCGAGCTGGGATCTACCTGTGGAAAAATAGGGGATTAAAAAACCCGATCACGGCTTGATGGTACGCATAATCGGGTTCTGCAAGACGATCAGGGTTTCAGTGGACTGAATTTCGTCAATTGTTTGGATCTTGTTGATAAGTACCTGCTGCAACGCGTCGATCGATTTGCACATTACCTTAATAAAGATGCTGTAGTGCCCGGTGGTGTAATACGCTTCGGTCACTTCATCGAGGCTTTCCAGTCTTGCAAGTGCTGACGGATAGTCTTTCGCACTTTTCAGAATGATGCCGATAAAGCAGCCGACGTCGTAACCCAATTGTTTGGGACTAACATCAATCCGCGCGCCAGTAATAATCCCGGCCTGCTTCATCTTTTCTACGCGAACGTGAATTGTTCCTGGGCTGACGCCGAACTGTTTGGCTAATTCTGCGTAGGCTGTACGGGCATTTTCCATCAGGGCATCAAGAATGCCGCGGTCCAGATTGTCGATCTGATAATTTTCCATAGGTTTTTCTTATGTAGATTAATGATTCCCTCTATTTTAGACGTTAATTTTAACGAATCAAAATCGAAGTCGGCTTTTTGTTTGTTGATTATTGAATATTACCTCCATTCTGTTGCTTAATCATAGGCAACAGGACACAGGAGTACACATAATGAAAACCGCTTACATTGCCAAACAACGTCAAATTAGCTTCGTAAAATCTCATTTTTCTCGCCAGCTGGAAGAGCGTTTAGGTCTGATCGAAGTTCAGGCTCCGATCCTCAGCCGCGTTGGAGATGGTACGCAGGATAACTTGTCGGGCTGTGAAAAAGCGGTGCAGGTGAAGGTTAAAGCATTGCCAGACGCTCAATTCGAAGTGGTTCATTCACTGGCGAAGTGGAAGCGTCAAACGTTAGGACAACACGACTTTAGCGCAGGCGAGGGGCTGTACACGCATATGAAAGCCCTGCGTCCCGATGAAGATCGCCTCTCCCCGCTGCACTCAGTGTACGTTGACCAGTGGGACTGGGAGCGCGTGATGGGCGACGGTGAGCGTCAATTCTCAACTCTGAAAAGCACGGTAGAGGCTATCTGGGCGGGAATTAAGGCCACCGAAGCTGCGGTTAGCAAAGAGTTTGGTCTGGCACCGTTCCTGCCAGAGCAGATCCACTTTGTTCATAGCCAGGAGCTGTTATCTCGTTATCCGGATCTTGACGCAAAAGGTCGTGAACGTGCGATCGCTAAAGAGCTGGGCGCGGTATTCCTGGTGGGGATCGGCGGTAAACTCAGTGACGGTCACCGTCATGATGTACGTGCGCCGGATTATGATGACTGGAGTTCAGCGTCTGAGCTGGGTCATGCCGGTCTGAACGGTGATATTCTGGTCTGGAACCCGGTTCTGGAAGATGCGTTTGAGCTGTCTTCTATGGGGATCCGTGTGGATGCTGACGCTCTGAAACACCAGTTGTCTTTGACCGGTGATGAAGATCGCCTGAGTCTGGAATGGCACCAGGCGCTGCTGCGTGGTGAAATGCCGCAGACGATTGGTGGGGGGATTGGGCAGTCGCGTCTGACCATGCTGTTGCTGCAATTACCGCACATTGGCCAGGTTCAGTGTGGCGTATGGCCGGCCCAGGTACGTGAAAGCGTCGCTTCTCTGCTGTAACAATTAACGCCGCCAGCGTCTGAGCAGGCGGCTTCGCATCCCGGTATCAAAGCGCCAGATATGATCGAAAATGCGCATGATGCCGGGTTTGCCATGTGCTGACATCGCTACCGCATGAAAACGGTGCTGGTGCACCCGCTGTAATTCCCCCACTTTGCTGACGACTTCATCGGGTAATCGCTGAGCGATAAAATCTGAGATAACCACCGCATCGGCATCAAACCATTCCCGACCCTGCATGCGTTCAATAATGGCGCGAAAACAGCTGGCAATATCAGTGCCACCACGAAAGCGTTGACTTAAAAAGCGGATCGCCTGTTCGATGCCCTCCGGACCGGAAAGCTCATAGCGCACCACTTCTGTTGAAAACAGCATAATGAAACAACGCCGGTTATCGGCAAGGGCGACGCGCATTAGCGCCAGGCAAAAGGCTTTCGCACACTGCTCATTAAACCCGCCCATCGATCCTGATGTATCAACGCAGACGATAAAAGGTCCGCGCGGCTGCTCGTCAAAATCCTGATGCACCACCGGACGTTCTGTTACTTTCTCACGCCATGCTTCGCCGTGCAGGCGGTAGGTCAGCAGTTGCTTTTCCACCAGCCGTCGGTAGAACTCGTATTCCAGTTCGGTTATGCCCAACGTGGCCAGTTCTGGCGGTAGCAGGCGCAGGATATCGTCACTTTGCTGGATGCCATCCACCTGCTCCGGGACGGTTGCCGGTTCGCGCACCAGGGTACGGAAGGTTTCCATTGGCGCATCTTTACGCGGCACGGATTTCGCCTCTCTGGAACGACCTAACTGCTCGGCCAGGCGCTGGAGTTCGGGTTGTTGCGTCAGAAATTCGCCGTATTTCACCATCAACTGATAATCACCGCGCTTGATTTGGCCCGCGCTCATATCCCACAACCGGCCTGCAGCGTTATCATTTTCCGCCAGAACGGGTTCCAGTTGTCCGCTAAGGGTCATCCGTTCCTGTACTTCACTGAGCAAATGCTCGCGCTCTTCTTCCAGCAGTTGCTGATTCAGCGTTGTGGTTTGCACCACCAGGCTCAGGCGCCAGCGCTGGAGAAAAAGCGTATGCAGGGCGGGCGTAAAGGTGCTGTTGTCATTGACCAGTTGCTGCGCTTGCCCAGCCCAGGGCGAATGGAGTCGGTGCAATAGCGATAATATTTGCGGTAGTTGAACGATAAACTGCGCATGAGAGAGGAGCTGGCTTTGTTGATAACAAATGACCTCTTCTGCCAACTCTGGCGGCACATGGGTATCTTTGAGGCGGCTACGCAAAGATTCGCGCCAGCGGGGAATATCGTCAGTGATCGCTTTTTTAAGGCGAGGAAATTTTTTAAAAAATACCACCATCTTTGGGGAAGCCAACAGGGCGACGATCATCTCTTCGATCATCGCCTCTTCGCTGACTGCCAGCATTATGTTGAGTGTATCAAGGGTCAGCATTGTTGCGCCTGGCGGATTTGCGCCCCGACATCCTGCAGGCTGGCCTCAATGCGGCCTAACCAGTCGCTATGAATAAACAGGCATTTTTGCTGTTCGCTGAATGCGCTGTGCTGCTGATGCCACTCGTTATCGAGGGCTTCAAGCTCCTGTTTTATCTCTGCGGGCATACTCTCTTGCGAAGCCCCCGGCAGCGCCAGGCGAGAACCCTGTAAACTGACATCGCGCACAACCAGATGCTGTGCACTATCGACTTCCATATTCAGCGTTTGGGCAAAGCCGATCCCGTTTAATTTTCCGCGGATTTCACCGCCTTTTGTTAGCCACAGTTCCAGCGCACTGCGTTCGAAAGCAATATGGATAACTTCCATATCATGCAGCTTTAATGGCTTTTGTAGCAGTAATGTCACGACTGAGGACGTAGCTTCCGGTGGTAAATCATAATGAGGACGACGACTGAACATGCCACCCTGACGGATTACCGTGAACGCCGTTTTGTCGCTTTGTTGCTGCTGGAGTTGAATGCGGCGCTGCATAATACTGCCCAGGCGCGTCAGCATGGCTTGCTGCTGCCAGGCGTGTCCGGTCATCAATATTTCAAGCTGCTGTTGCATCAGATTCAGGCTTTGCGCGTCGTACCACAGACAATCTTTCAGCAGGATCAGGTCGATAGGTACTACCGCATCACGTCCGCTAAAGAAAGCGCTGGCCTGGAGTAAGCGGATCGCTTTTTTCCAGCGACGATCGGACACGTAGGGGGCATTCGGTAGCGTGTCCAACTGCTGGCGTAGGGTGAAAATAAGCTCAAACACGCGATCGGGAAGCTTGATGGCGCCAATGTCTTTTTGCCACTGGTGATACTCTTCATCCGTCACCTGCAATGATGCGGGGACCGGGTTGTCGCTTTCATCCTGCTGACTTAGCAGCATGGAGCGGAAATTGGCCTTGTCCTGAACTTTATCCAGCCACAGACGAATCAGCATACGGTCGTACAGCGCTTCCAGGCTGCTGTCGGCTTCAGGCAGTTCGTTGGATGCGGCCACCAGCAGACGCATCGGAATTTTTTCTTCATACGCGCCGTTGCGAAAGTGACGTTCGTTAATGGCGGTCAGCAGGGTGTTAAGAATTGCCGGGCCTGCTTTCCAGATTTCATCGAGAAAAACGATTTCAGCTTCAGGAAGATAGCCCACCGTTAAGCGTTCATAGCGACCTTCGTCTTTAAGGGCCTGAATGGACAGCGGGCCGAAAACTTCTTCCGGCGTAGAGAAGCGCGTCATCAGGTATTCAAAAGCGCGTGCATTTTGGAAGGCAAACTTCAGTCGGCGGGCAATTAAGCTCTTTGCGATCCCCGGGGGCCCTAATAAGAAAACGCTCTCGCCGCTGAGTGCTGCCAGCAGACACAGACGAATGGCGTGGCTACGTTCAAAAAGTCCCTTTTCCAGCGCATTGCTCAGACGGGAAATTCTTTCCGCTAATAAATGTGGGTGAGCCATAATGAAGTGGCGTCCTTTCGCCAAATGTACTGCATAAACTGCGAGTATAGATGCTTCACACCATTGCAGTAATAGACTGAAGGTGCGCTTATTTTTCTTTGAGCCAGATTAATCTGGTCTCATTTAGGGGTACGATTTTGTGATTAATCGTGCATACTGTACGCCTTTTTGTGGGCCAAGGGACGACGCACACATTTCTTATATATACACCAAATCAATCAAGCTGCACCAAGGCGGCAATGGAGTTTTCTCCTGGGATGGGGGGAATAACGAATGCAGCCCACACGGAGTGGCTTGAAAGATGATGTGTATAAACGAAAGACGAGTCTATGAGCACTGATAATAAACAATCATTGTCTGCGATTACCCTTGCAGCCATTGGGGTTGTCTACGGTGATATTGGTACCAGCCCACTTTATACGCTTCGTGAATGTTTGTCCGGCCAGTTTGGTTTTGGCGTTGAACGTGATGCCGTATTTGGTTTTCTCTCGCTGATTTTCTGGCTGCTGATCTTTGTTGTCTCCATTAAATACCTGACGTTTGTCATGCGCGCAGATAACGCCGGAGAAGGCGGGATCCTGACGCTGATGTCATTGGCCGGGCGCAATACCTCGGCGCGAACAACCTCCATGCTGGTCATTATGGGATTGATAGGCGGCAGCTTCTTCTATGGTGAAGTGGTGATTACGCCAGCCATTTCGGTGATGTCTGCGATTGAAGGTCTGGAGATTATTGCCCCGCAACTGGATACCTGGATTGTTCCGCTCTCGATAATCGTACTGACCCTGCTGTTTTTGATTCAAAAACACGGTACCGGCATGGTCGGTAAGCTGTTTGCGCCGATTATGCTGCTGTGGTTCCTGACGCTGGCGGTTTTAGGCGTACGCAGTATTATTGGCAATCCGGAAGTACTGCAGGCGCTAAATCCGTATTGGGCGGTGCATTTCTTCCTCGAATTCAAAACGTTGTCTTTTATTGCACTGGGTGCGGTGGTGTTGTCGATTACCGGTGTTGAAGCGCTGTATGCGGATATGGGCCACTTCGGTAAGTTGCCGATTCGCCTGGCATGGTTCTCTGTGGTGTTGCCTTCACTGGTACTGAACTATTTTGGTCAGGGGGCGCTACTGTTAAAGCATCCTGAAGCGATCAAAAACCCGTTCTTCCTGTTGGCACCAGACTGGGCGTTGATCCCGCTACTGATCCTCGCTGCGCTGGCGACGGTAATCGCTTCGCAGGCGGTTATCTCCGGTGTGTTCTCGCTGACGCGTCAGGCCGTGCGTTTGGGATATTTATCGCCAATGCGCATTATCCATACCTCGGAAATGGAGTCGGGCCAGATCTACATTCCTTTCGTTAACTGGATGCTCTATTTTGCGGTGGTTATTGTGATTGTGAGTTTTGAACACTCCAGTAATCTGGCCGCGGCGTACGGGATTGCGGTAACGGGGACGATGGTGCTGACCTCTATTTTGTCGACCACCGTGGCGCGCAAAAACTGGCACTGGAATAAATACTTCGTCTTCCTGATCCTGGTGGCATTCTTGTGCGTCGATGTTCCGCTGTTCTCCGCGAACCTCGATAAACTGATTTCCGGCGGTTGGCTGCCTCTGACGCTGGGTCTGGTGATGTTCACCATCATGACCACCTGGAAAAGTGAACGCTTCCGTCTGCTGCGTCGTATGCATGAGCACGGTAACTCTCTGGAGGCGATGATTGCTTCTCTGGAGAAATCGCCACCGGTACGCGTGCCGGGAACGGCTGTATATATGTCCCGCGCACTGAACGTCATCCCGTTTGCGCTTCTGCATAACCTCAAACATAACAAGGTGCTGCATGAGCGCGTTATTCTGCTGACGCTGCGCACGGAAGATGCGCCCTATGTTCACAACGTGCGTAGGGTGCAGATTGAGCAGTTATCGCCCACCTTCTGGCGCGTGGTTGCCAGCTACGGTTGGCGCGAAACGCCGAACGTGGAGGAGGTGTTCCATCGCTGCGGTCTGGAAGGCTTAAGCTGCCGGATGATGGAAACCTCCTTCTTCATGTCGCACGAGTCGCTGATTGTCGGCAAACGACCATGGTACTTGCGTCTGCGCGGTAAGCTGTATCTGCTGTTACAGCGCAATGCGCTGCGTGCGCCGGACCAGTTTGAAATCCCACCGAACCGGGTTATTGAGCTCGGTACTCAGGTCGAGATTTAATCTCATTGACGCCCTCTTTCATCGTGAAAGGGGGCGTTTTGTTTTGCCCCTCCCAGTTTTCATTTCATCTAATGATAATCCTTGCGAAACGTTTCGATGGCGATCACATTTTCGTAACGTCGCGGTGGTTTTCTGTCCACTCTTCGCACTACACTTATCTCCAGCGAAACGTTTCGCTAGTGGGGAAAGAAAATGAAGAAAGGCACGGTACTCAACTCTGAAATTTCATCGGTGATCTCCCGTCTGGGGCATACCGATACGCTGGTGGTGTGTGATGCAGGTTTACCCATCCCGAACAGCACAACGCGTATCGATATGGCATTAACCCAGGGCGTACCTTCTTTTATGCAGGTACTGGATGTGGTAACACGTGAAATGCAGGTCGAGGCGGCCATTCTCGCGTCGGAAATTAAACAACATAATCCGCAACTCCACGAAACGTTGCTCAGCCACATTGAGCAACTGCAACAACACCAGGGAAACACCATAGAAATTCGTTACACCACGCATGAACAATTCAAAAAACAAACCGCAGACAGTCAGGCGGTAATTCGCAGCGGAGAGTGTTCTCCGTATGCGAATATTATTCTCTGTGCTGGCGTCACGTTCTGAGGCCATCATGAACGCATTACTGCAACTCAAAGGGATCGATAAAGCGTTCCCGGGCGTAAAAGCGCTATCCGGCGCCGCGCTGAATGTCTACCCAGGCCGCGTAATGGCGCTGGTGGGCGAAAACGGCGCGGGTAAATCCACCATGATGAAGGTGCTGACCGGAATCTACACCCGTGATGCCGGTTCCTTATTGTGGCTGGGGAAAGAGACCACCTTTAACGGCCCGAAATCCTCCCAGGAAGCCGGAATCGGTATCATCCACCAGGAGCTGAACCTGATCCCGCAACTCACTATCGCTGAAAACATTTTTCTCGGTCGTGAGTTTGTGAATTGCTTTGGCAAAATTGACTGGAAGAAGATGTACGCCGAAGCCGATCTGCTGCTCGCCAAACTCAATCTGCGCTTTAAAAGCGACAGGCTGGTCGGTGAGCTGTCGATTGGCGATCAGCAGATGGTCGAAATTGCCAAAGTGCTGAGCTTTGAATCGAAGGTCATCATTATGGATGAACCGACGGATGCCCTCACCGACACCGAAACCGAATCCCTGTTCCGCGTCATTCGCGAACTGAAATCCCAGGGACGCGGCATTGTCTATATTTCTCACCGCATGAAAGAGATCTTCGAGATTTGCGATGACGTAACAGTCTTCCGCGACGGGCAGTTTATTGCCGAGCGTGAAGTCGCATCGCTTACCGAAGACTCGCTGATTGAAATGATGGTGGGACGTAAGTTGGAAGATCAGTACCCGCGCCTGGAAAAAGCGCCGGGTGATATTCGCCTGAAGGTCGATAATCTGTGCGGTCCTGGCGTAAATGATGTGTCATTCACGCTGCGTAAAGGTGAGATCCTTGGCGTATCGGGGCTGATGGGGGCTGGGCGTACCGAGCTGATGAAAGTGTTGTACGGCGCATTGCCGCGTACCAGCGGCTACGTCACGCTTGATGGCCATGAAGTGGTTACCCGTTCGCCGCAGGATGGACTGGCTAACGGCATCGTCTATATTTCTGAAGACCGTAAACGCGATGGTTTAGTGCTCGGCATGTCGGTGAAAGAGAATATGTCACTGACCGCGCTGCGCTATTTCAGCCGTGCAGGCGGAAGCCTTAAACATAAAGATGAGCAGCAGGCGGTGGGTGATTTTATTCGCCTGTTCAATGTTAAAACGCCATCGATGGAACAGGCTATCGGCCTTCTTTCCGGCGGTAACCAGCAGAAAGTGGCGATTGCGCGCGGTCTGATGACCCGGCCAAAAGTGCTGATCCTTGATGAACCAACGCGCGGCGTTGACGTTGGGGCGAAAAAAGAAATCTATCAGCTTATCAACCAGTTTAAGGCTGATGGGCTGAGTATCATTCTGGTCTCTTCTGAGATGCCAGAAGTATTGGGCATGAGCGATCGAATTATCGTTATGCATGAAGGGCATCTCGGCGGTGAATTCACTCGCGAGCAGGCCACTCAGGAAGTATTAATGGCTGCCGCTGTGGGCAAGCTTAATCGCGTGAATCAGGAGTAAAAAAGATGACTACCCAGGCTGTTTCTGGTCGCCGTTATTTCACTAAAGCATGGCTTCTGGAGCAAAAGTCGCTCATCGCTCTGTTAGTGCTGATCGCGATTGTTTCCACCATGAGCCCTAACTTTTTTACCGTTAATAACCTGTTCAACATTCTTCAGCAAACGTCGGTGAACGCCATCATGGCGGTTGGCATGACGCTGGTTATCCTGACGTCGGGTATCGATCTGTCCGTCGGTTCCTTGCTGGCGCTGACCGGTGCGGTTGCGGCTTCGATTGTAGGGATTGAAGTCAATGCGCTGGTGGCTGTTGCTGCGGCCCTGGCGCTCGGCGCTGCCATTGGCGCGGTAACCGGGGTGATTGTCGCGAAAGGTCGCGTGCAGGCGTTTATCGCGACTCTGGTTATGATGCTGCTGCTGCGCGGTGTGACCATGGTCTACACCAACGGCAGTCCGGTAAACACCGGGTTTACTGACAATGCCGATCTGTTTGGCTGGTTCGGGATTGGTCGTCCGTTAGGCGTCCCTACGCCGGTGTGGATCATGGGGATTGTCTTCCTCGCGGCGTGGTACATGCTGCACCACACGCGTCTGGGGCGTTATATCTATGCGCTGGGCGGTAACGAAGCGGCAACGCGTCTGTCCGGTATCAGCGTCAGTAAAATCAAAATTATCGTTTACTCACTGTGCGGTCTGCTGGCATCGCTGGCGGGCATCATTGAAGTAGCACGCCTCTCCTCTGCGCAACCAACGGCAGGCACTGGCTATGAGCTGGATGCTATCGCAGCGGTAGTATTAGGCGGTACTAGCCTGGCGGGTGGTAAAGGACGAATTGTTGGGACGCTGATCGGCGCATTGATTCTTGGTTTCCTCAATAATGGGTTGAATTTGTTAGGTGTATCCTCCTATTACCAGATGATCGTCAAAGCGGTGGTGATTTTGCTGGCGGTACTGGTAGACAACAAAAAGCAGTAACAACGATTACAGGACATCTTAAATATGAATATGAAAAAACTGGCTACCCTGGTTTCTGCTGTTGCGCTGAGCGCCACCGTGAGCGCGAATGCGATGGCTAAAGATACCATTGCGCTGGTGGTCTCCACCCTCAATAACCCGTTCTTTGTTTCTCTGAAGGATGGGGCGCAAAAAGAGGCGGATAAGCTGGGTTATAACCTGGTGATTCTGGACTCGCAGAACAACCCGGCGAAAGAGCTGGCTAACGTTCAGGACTTAACGGTTCGTGGAACTAAAATTCTGCTGATCAACCCAACCGACTCTGATGCCGTTGGTAATGCTGTGAAGATGGCTAACCAGGCAAAAATTCCGGTTATTACCCTTGACCGTGTTGCCTCCAAAGGCGAAGTGGTAAGCCACATTGCGTCTGATAACGTGTTGGGCGGCAAAATTGCGGGTGATTACATCGCGAAGAAAGCAGGTGAAGGCGCGAAAGTTATCGAACTGCAGGGGATTGCCGGAACTTCAGCGGCGCGTGAGCGTGGCGAAGGTTTCCAGCAGGCCGTTGCGGCACACAAATTTAACGTACTGGCCAGCCAGCCGGCAGACTTCGACCGCACTAAAGGTTTGAACGTCATGCAGAACCTGCTGACCGCGCATCCTGATGTGCAGGCCGTATTTGCTCAGAACGATGAAATGGCGCTGGGTGCGCTGCGCGCACTGCAAACCGCGGGTAAATCTGATGTGATGGTGGTTGGATTTGACGGCACTCCAGATGGCGAAAAAGCAGTAAATGATGGCAAACTGGCTGCGACCATTGCTCAGTTGCCGGATCAGATCGGCGCGAAAGGCGTTGAGACTGCGGATAAAGTCCTGAAAGGCGAGAAGGTTCAGGCTAAATATCCGGTTGACCTGAAGCTGGTCATCAAGCAGTAATACCGATTCAGGTCGCTCGCGGCCTGATGGAGACATAAATACGCCATCCCCGTATCTGGTTTTGGGGATGAAAGCGTAAAAAGAAAAGCAGGGCACGCGCCACCCTAACCCGGTGGCGCACTTTGACTTGGAACACCAAATATGAAAACCGCAGGCAACCTCGTTGTTCTTGGCAGTATCAATGCCGATCACATCCTTAACCTTAACTCTTTCCCGACACCTGGTGAAACCGTAACCGGTAGTCATTATCAGGTCGCATTTGGCGGTAAAGGCGCGAATCAGGCTGTTGCTGCGGGTCGTAGTGGCGCGAATATCGCATTCATTGCCTGTACGGGCGATGATGATATTGGCGAAAGTGTGCGTAAACAGTTAGCCAAAGACAACATTGATATTGCGCCGATTAGCGTAATTTCGGGGGAATCGACCGGTGTTGCGTTGATTTTTGTGAATGGTGAAGGTGAGAACGTTATCGGCATTCATGCTGGAGCTAACGCAGCGCTTTCGCCAGCGCTGGTGGAAGCACAGCATGAGCGTATTGCGCAGGCGTCCGCTTTACTGATGCAGCTAGAGTCGCCGATCGAAAGCGTTCTGGCTGCGGCAAAGATTGCACATCAAAATAAGACCATGGTCGCCCTAAACCCGGCTCCGGCGCGTGAACTTTCTGACGAGCTGTTGGCGCTGGTAGATATTATTACCCCGAATGAAACCGAGGCTGAAAAGCTGACGGGGATCCGGGTTGAAAATGATGAAGACGCGGCCAAAGCGGCGCAGGCATTGCATGCTAAAGGAATCCATACTGTACTGATTACCTTAGGGAGTCGCGGTGTGTGGGCCAGCGTGAATGGCGAAGGTCAGCGAGTACCCGGTTTTAAAGTGGAAGCCGTTGATACTATTGCCGCCGGAGACACCTTTAATGGCGCGTTAATTACAGCGTTACTGGAAGAGACTCCACTGCCTGAAGCGATCCGTTTTGCGCATGCCGCTGCGGCGATTGCGGTTACCCGTAAAGGCGCACAGCCTTCCGTTCCGTGGCGCGAAGAAATAGAAGCGTTTTTAAGTCAACAGAGGTAACGCTTGGCTACAATGAAGGACGTCGCCCGCCTGGCGGGTGTTTCCACGTCGACGGTTTCTCACGTCATTAATAAAGATCGCTTTGTCAGTGAGTCTGTCACTGACAAAGTAGAAGCTGCGATTAAAGCGCTTAACTACGCTCCCTCCGCGCTGGCGCGTAGCCTCAAGTTAAACCAGACCCGCACAATTGGCATGTTAATCACTGCCAGTACCAATCCCTTCTATTCTGAGCTGGTGCGCGGCGTTGAACGTAGCTGTTTTGAGCGCGGCTACAGCTTGGTGCTGTGCAATACCGAAGGCGATGAACAGCGCATGAACCGTAATCTGGAAACGCTAATGCAAAAACGCGTGGATGGCTTGCTGCTGCTCTGTACGGAAACACATCAGCCTTCCAGAGAGATAATGCAGCGTTATCCTTCTATACCGACCGTGATGATGGACTGGTCGCCCTTTGATGGTGAAAGTGATCTGATTCAGGATAACTCCCTGCTGGGCGGGGATTTAGCCACGCAACATCTTATCGAAAAAGGTTTTACGCGCATTGCCTGCATCACTGGGCCGCTGGATAAAACCCCGGCGCGTTTGCGTCTGGAAGGATATCGGGCGGCAATGAAGCGGGCGGGCTTGCCTGTCCCGGAAGGCTACGAGATTACCGGTGACTTTGAGTTTGGTGGCGGCTTTGAAGCTATGCAAACGTTGCTGTCGCATAAACAGCGACCGCAGGCCGTTTTTACCGGTAATGATGCAATGGCGGTTGGCGCGTATCAGGCTCTGTACCAGTCGGGATTG
The DNA here is from genome assembly GCF_006385635.1 of Citrobacter sp. CF971. Classification (NCBI taxonomy): domain Bacteria; kingdom Pseudomonadati; phylum Pseudomonadota; class Gammaproteobacteria; order Enterobacterales; family Enterobacteriaceae; genus Citrobacter; species Citrobacter sp. CF971. The sequence goes on from NZ_CP041051.1 coordinate 18,192, forward strand.
CGCATTCCGCAGGATATGGCGGTGGTGGGTTATGATGATATCGAGCTGGCGCGCTATATGACGCCTCCGCTGACGACCATACATCAACCAAAAGATGAATTGGGCGAACTGGCCATCGATGTATTAATCCATCGGATGGCCCAGCCCGCATTACAACAACAGCGTTTGCAGCTTACTCCTGTTTTGATGGAGCGGGGGTCGGTTTAGGTTTGTGCCGATCTTTGATCAGGTTACGCCCATCTTTGGCTTTTAGCAGCATGAACATCAGCGCGGATATTACCGTGATAGCGCCCATCGTCATAAAGGTGTAGTGGAACTGCTCGACCGTATTGGTTCCTTCCATACCTTCATAGATACGCAGAACGGCGGCGCTGATGGCAACCCCTAAACTGATTGATAACTGCTGAGTAACGGCCAATACGCTGTTGCCGCTGCTGGCGTTTTCATCGGTCAGATCCGCAAGAGTGATAGTATTCATTGAGGTAAACTGGGTGGACATCGCCATACCTAAAATGAACAGCGGCAGGATCAGCATCCAGACCGGCATGGCAGGAGATTGCAAAGCGAACTGCGCAATCATCAGGCCGATAAAAACCGTAACACCCACCAATGTGGTCCTGTAGCCGAGTTTGCGCAGAACCTGCGTCACCATGGATTTTGCCAGAATTGAACCCAACGCCGTTGGCGCCATCATACAACCGGCTATCAGAGCCGGATATCCAAAGCCTACCTGCAACATCAGCGGCATTAAGAAGGGCACGCAGCCTGTGCCCAGGCGAGTGGCGAGGTTGCCGGCGATCCCAACAGAAAAGGTTCGAGTCTTAAATATCGGAAGAGATATAAGTGGCGTTGGGTGACGACGAGCATGGCGAATATAGGCGAGTAGTAACAACACACTGGCAAGAATAATACCGAGTGCGACCCAGGTAGCGACAAGCTTCTCACCGAACAATTCAACGCCGCTAGAAAACAACACCAGGCTCAAACCAAACAGAAAGAAACCGGTCATATCAAAACCGCGGCGTGGGGTGGTGAAGTTCGGCATATATTTGCGAGCGTAGAAGATACCGGCAATGCCAATTGGAATATTAATCAGGAAGATCCAGTGCCAACTGGCCCATGTAACCAGTACACCGCCCAATACCGGACCTAAAATCGGCCCCACAAGTCCAGGCATGGTGACGAAGTTAAGCACGGGAAGCAGTTCACTACGAGGGTAGGCACGCAATAACGCCAGACGGGCAACGGGCATCATCATGGCGCCACCGATCCCCTGAATGACACGGAAAATCACCAGCTCGCTTAGGGAGCTGGACAGCGCACAGGCCAGCGATCCCAACGTAAACAGGCTAACAGCAATCATAAAGACGCGTCGGGTACCAAATCGGTCTGCCAACCAACCACTTACCGGGATCAGCATCGCGACCGTCAGGGTATAGCTGATAATGGCCGACTGCATGGCGAGCGGAGAGCGGTTAAGACTATGTGCTATTGCGGGTAGGGCGGTATTGAGGATAGTGGCGTCTAGTGCCTGCATAAAAAAGGCCATGGCTGCTATCCACGGTAGCCCGGCCATACTACGTGATTTCTTTTCTGACATATTATTTATCCGGTAGCACGTTCGGTGCTATCAGCAATGCCTGACAAGCAGCAAAGGCGCGATCGCCATCGTTATCATCTATTGCATCGACAATGGCCTGGTGCAAATCCAGTTTCACCACATCGTTATAGGTAATAGAGGTAAAGTAGGTCTGGTAAACCGAATGGAACAGAGATGCAAAGGAAATAAGGAACGGATTCGCACTCATTTCATAGATGTGTTCATGCCAGGCGATATCAACCTCAATCCAGCGTTCGCGTCTGAAGTTTCTTTTCAGCTCGACCATCTCTTCCATCAGCGTGTTGAGGTGCGCTTTCTGTTCAGCCGTACCAATGGTCGCCGCCAGTAAACACGCCTGAGGCTCCAGGCTGATACGCATCACCAGAAAATGTTTAATGACCTGCGGGAAATTATCTTCCGTCATCCACCAGGTGAGCAGCTCCTGGTCGAGGAAGTTCCAGTTTGCTTGCGGCATGACGCGTGTGCCGATACGTGGGCGTGGTAATACCATACCTTTTGCCGTTAACGTTTTTACCGCCTCTCTTACCGCGGTGCGACTCACACCAAACTGATCGCCCAGCTCTATTTCGCCAGGCAATATAGCGCCCGGCGCGTATTCACCTTTTAATATTCGCTGAGCCAGCTTTTCGGCCAGAACGTAGGACAAGTTTTTCTGTGCGGCTAGTTGTTGGGCATTTAACGGCATGAATGTTCTTCCTTACTCTTTTTCTTATTCATTAGTATGCCACCTGGAAGTGTGATTGCGGCTGCAAAAACGGCAATTTGCTTATTTTATGGCATGTTAATGGTTGTTTTGGTGAAAAAACACGCACTCAGGAAGTTATTTTAAATTTCCCCTTGTCAGCCTGAAATAACTCCCTATAATGCGCCTCCACTGACACGGAACAACGGATTATAAGCCGCCGGGTCAGCGGGGTTCCACTGAGAACTCCGGCGAAGAAAGCGAAATTAAATGCTTGACTTCGCAGCGGGATGGCGTAATATGCACACCCCGCGCCGCTGAGAAAAAGCGAAGCGGCACTGCTCTTTAACAATTTATCAGACAATCTGTGTGGGCACTCGAAGATACGGATTCTTAACGTCGCAAGACGAAAAATGAATACCAAGTCTCTGAGTGAACATACGTAATTCATTACGAAGTTTAATTCACGAGCATCAAACTTAAATTGAAGAGTTTGATCATGGCTCAGATTGAACGCTGGCGGCAGGCCTAACACATGCAAGTCGAACGGTAGCACAGAGGAGCTTGCTCCTTGGGTGACGAGTGGCGGACGGGTGAGTAATGTCTGGGAAACTGCCCGATGGAGGGGGATAACTACTGGAAACGGTAGCTAATACCGCATAACGTCGCAAGACCAAAGAGGGGGACCTTCGGGCCTCTTGCCATCGGATGTGCCCAGATGGGATTAGCTAGTAGGTGGGGTAACGGCTCACCTAGGCGACGATCCCTAGCTGGTCTGAGAGGATGACCAGCCACACTGGAACTGAGACACGGTCCAGACTCCTACGGGAGGCAGCAGTGGGGAATATTGCACAATGGGCGCAAGCCTGATGCAGCCATGCCGCGTGTATGAAGAAGGCCTTCGGGTTGTAAAGTACTTTCAGCGAGGAGGAAGGCGTTGTGGTTAATAACCGCAGCGATTGACGTTACTCGCAGAAGAAGCACCGGCTAACTCCGTGCCAGCAGCCGCGGTAATACGGAGGGTGCAAGCGTTAATCGGAATTACTGGGCGTAAAGCGCACGCAGGCGGTCTGTCAAGTCGGATGTGAAATCCCCGGGCTCAACCTGGGAACTGCATCCGAAACTGGCAGGCTAGAGTCTTGTAGAGGGGGGTAGAATTCCAGGTGTAGCGGTGAAATGCGTAGAGATCTGGAGGAATACCGGTGGCGAAGGCGGCCCCCTGGACAAAGACTGACGCTCAGGTGCGAAAGCGTGGGGAGCAAACAGGATTAGATACCCTGGTAGTCCACGCCGTAAACGATGTCGACTTGGAGGTTGTGCCCTTGAGGCGTGGCTTCCGGAGCTAACGCGTTAAGTCGACCGCCTGGGGAGTACGGCCGCAAGGTTAAAACTCAAATGAATTGACGGGGGCCCGCACAAGCGGTGGAGCATGTGGTTTAATTCGATGCAACGCGAAGAACCTTACCTACTCTTGACATCCAGAGAACTTAGCAGAGATGCTTTGGTGCCTTCGGGAACTCTGAGACAGGTGCTGCATGGCTGTCGTCAGCTCGTGTTGTGAAATGTTGGGTTAAGTCCCGCAACGAGCGCAACCCTTATCCTTTGTTGCCAGCGATTCGGTCGGGAACTCAAAGGAGACTGCCAGTGATAAACTGGAGGAAGGTGGGGATGACGTCAAGTCATCATGGCCCTTACGAGTAGGGCTACACACGTGCTACAATGGCATATACAAAGAGAAGCGACCTCGCGAGAGCAAGCGGACCTCATAAAGTATGTCGTAGTCCGGATTGGAGTCTGCAACTCGACTCCATGAAGTCGGAATCGCTAGTAATCGTGGATCAGAATGCCACGGTGAATACGTTCCCGGGCCTTGTACACACCGCCCGTCACACCATGGGAGTGGGTTGCAAAAGAAGTAGGTAGCTTAACCTTCGGGAGGGCGCTTACCACTTTGTGATTCATGACTGGGGTGAAGTCGTAACAAGGTAACCGTAGGGGAACCTGCGGTTGGATCACCTCCTTACCTTAAAGAACCGACCTTTGTAGTGCTCACACAGATTGTCTGATGAAAAGTAAATAGCAAGGCGTCTTGCGATTGAGACTTACACGTCCCCTTCGTCTAGAGGCCCAGGACACCGCCCTTTCACGGCGGTAACAGGGGTTCGAATCCCCTAGGGGACGCCACTTGCTGGTATGTGTGAGTGAAAGTCGCCGACCCCAATATCTCAAAACTTACCTTCGGGTGACGTTTGAGATATTTGCTCTTTAAAAATCTGGATCAAGCTGAAAATTGAAACGACACACTGTTTCATTTCTCCGTAATAAGAAATGAAAAGCGGTGTGTTCGAGTCTCTCAAATTTTCGCAATCAGAAGTGAAACATCTTCGGGTTGTGAGGTTAAGCGACTAAGCGTACACGGTGGATGCCCTGGCAGTCAGAGGCGATGAAGGACGTGCTAATCTGCGATAAGCGTCGGTAAGGTGATATGAACCGTTATAACCGGCGATTTCCGAATGGGGAAACCCAGTGTGTTCCGACACACTATCATTACGTGAATACATAGCGTAATGAAGCGAACCGGGGGAACTGAAACATCTAAGTACCCGAGGAAAAGAAATCAACCGAGATTCCCCAGTAGCGGCGAGCGAACGGGGAGCAGCCCAGAGTCTGAATCAGCTTGTGTGTTAGTGGAACGGTCTGGAAAGTCCGACGGTACAGGGTGATAGTCCCGTACACCAAAATGCACAGGTTGTGAACTCGAAGAGTAGGGCGGGACACGTGGTATCCTGTCTGAATATGGGGGGACCATCCTCCAAGGCTAAATACTCCTGACTGACCGATAGTGAACCAGTACCGTGAGGGAAAGGCGAAAAGAACCCGGCGAGGGAGTGAAAAAGAACCTGAAACCGTGTACGTACAAGCAGTGGGAGCCTCTTTATGGGGTGACTGCGTACCTTTTGTATAATGGGTCAGCGACTTATATTCTGTAGCAAGGTTAACCGTATAGGGGAGCCGAAGGGAAACCGAGTCTTAACTGGGCGTTAAGTTGCAGGGTATAGACCCGAAACCCGGTGATCTAGCCATGGGCAGGTTGAAGGTTGGGTAACACTAACTGGAGGACCGAACCGACTAATGTTGAAAAATTAGCGGATGACTTGTGGCTGGGGGTGAAAGGCCAATCAAACCGGGAGATAGCTGGTTCTCCCCGAAAGCTATTTAGGTAGCGCCTCGTGAACTCATCTTCGGGGTAGAGCACTGTTTCGGCTAGGGGGTCATCCCGACTTACCAACCCGATGCAAACTGCGAATACCGAAGAATGTTATCACGGGAGACACACGGCGGGTGCTAACGTCCGTCGTGAAGAGGGAAACAACCCAGACCGCCAGCTAAGGTCCCAAAGTCATGGTTAAGTGGGAAACGATGTGGGAAGGCACAGACAGCCAGGATGTTGGCTTAGAAGCAGCCATCATTTAAAGAAAGCGTAATAGCTCACTGGTCGAGTCGGCCTGCGCGGAAGATGTAACGGGGCTAAACCATGCACCGAAGCTGCGGCAGCGACACTATGTGTTGTTGGGTAGGGGAGCGTTCTGTAAGCCGTTGAAGGTGTATCGTGAGGTATGCTGGAGGTATCAGAAGTGCGAATGCTGACATAAGTAACGATAATGCGGGTGAAAAACCCGCACGCCGGAAGACCAAGGGTTCCTGTCCAACGTTAATCGGGGCAGGGTGAGTCGACCCCTAAGGCGAGGCCGAAAGGCGTAGTCGATGGGAAACAGGTTAATATTCCTGTACTTGGTGTTACTGCGAAGGGGGGACGGAGAAGGCTATGTTAGCCGGGCGACGGTTGTCCCGGTTTAAGCATGTAGGCGGAGGTTCCAGGTAAATCCGGTACCTTTTTAACGCTGAGGTGTGATGACGAGGCACTACGGTGCTGAAGTAACAAATGCCCTGCTTCCAGGAAAAGCCTCTAAGCATCAGGTAACACGAAATCGTACCCCAAACCGACACAGGTGGTCAGGTAGAGAATACCAAGGCGCTTGAGAGAACTCGGGTGAAGGAACTAGGCAAAATGGTGCCGTAACTTCGGGAGAAGGCACGCTGATATGTAGGTGAAGCGGTTTACCCGTGGAGCTGAAATCAGTCGAAGATACCAGCTGGCTGCAACTGTTTATTAAAAACACAGCACTGTGCAAACACGAAAGTGGACGTATACGGTGTGACGCCTGCCCGGTGCCGGAAGGTTAATTGATGGGGTTATCCGTAAGGAGAAGCTCTTGATCGAAGCCCCGGTAAACGGCGGCCGTAACTATAACGGTCCTAAGGTAGCGAAATTCCTTGTCGGGTAAGTTCCGACCTGCACGAATGGCGTAATGATGGCCAGGCTGTCTCCACCCGAGACTCAGTGAAATTGAACTCGCTGTGAAGATGCAGTGTACCCGCGGCAAGACGGAAAGACCCCGTGAACCTTTACTATAGCTTGACACTGAACACTGGTCCTTGATGTGTAGGATAGGTGGGAGGCTTTGAAGTGTGGACGCCAGTCTGCATGGAGCCATCCTTGAAATACCACCCTTTAATGGCTGGTGTTCTAACGTGGACCCGTGATCCGGGTTGCGGACAGTGTCTGGTGGGTAGTTTGACTGGGGCGGTCTCCTCCTAAAGAGTAACGGAGGAGCACGAAGGTTAGCTAATCCTGGTCGGACATCAGGAGGTTAGTGCAAAGGCATAAGCTAGCTTGACTGCGAGAGTGACGGCTCGAGCAGGTGCGAAAGCAGGTCTTAGTGATCCGGTGGTTCTGAATGGAAGGGCCATCGCTCAACGGATAAAAGGTACTCCGGGGATAACAGGCTGATACCGCCCAAGAGTTCATATCGACGGCGGTGTTTGGCACCTCGATGTCGGCTCATCACATCCTGGGGCTGAAGTAGGTCCCAAGGGTATGGCTGTTCGCCATTTAAAGTGGTACGCGAGCTGGGTTTAGAACGTCGTGAGACAGTTCGGTCCCTATCTGCCGTGGGCGCTGGAGAATTGAGGGGGGCTGCTCCTAGTACGAGAGGACCGGAGTGGACGCATCACTGGTGTTCGGGTTGTCATGCCAATGGCATTGCCCGGTAGCTAAATGCGGAAGAGATAAGTGCTGAAAGCATCTAAGCACGAAACTTGCCCCGAGATGAGTTCTCCCTGAGACTATAAGTCTCCTGAAGGAACGTTGAAGACGACGACGTTGATAGGTCGGGTGTGTAAGTGTAGCGATACATTGAGCTAACCGATACTAATGAACCGTGAGGCTTAACCTTACAACGCCGAAGATGTTTTGGCGAAAGACAGACATCATATTCAGCTTGATTACAGATTATATCGACATGCAAAAGCGTGTTGATAAACAGAATTTGCCTGGCGGCTGTAGCGCGGTGGTCCCACCTGACCCCATGCCGAACTCAGAAGTGAAACGCCGTAGCGCCGATGGTAGTGTGGGGTCTCCCCATGCGAGAGTAGGGAACTGCCAGGCATCAAATTGCAGTAAACCGGGATGAAGAATCCGGGTAGTGACAAAGAAATTCGGTGGAGCGGTAGTTCAGTTGGTTAGAATACCTGCCTGTCACGCAGGGGGTCGCGGGTTCGAGTCCCGTCCGTTCCGCCACTTATTAGAAAATTAAGCCTGCTACTAAGCAGGCTTAATGATAAAAAAATTTAGGGGCGTAGCTCAGTTGGTAGAGCACCGGTCTCCAAAACCGGGTGTCGCGAGTTCGAGTCTCTCCGCCCCTGCCAGAAACAATCCTTAGCATTCTTGCTAAGGATTTTTTTTATCTGCAATTTGCGCTGTGCCTTCCAATTGTTTTATTCCCGGCATCCTTGCCCGTATTTTCTTTAATCTTCCAGAATATTCGTTCTCAGCAAGTCGCAAATCAGCGCATGTTTATCGCTGTTTTGCAGCCAAACTGCATATAACGGGCGCGAAAGGGTTGTACTGTCAGTAACCGTATGGAGATCGCTTTTACCTTTAGCCCAACTGACCGGAAGCCAGCTAAAGCCTCTAAGGACTGAAAGTTGCTGCCTGGCCAATTCTGCCGAACTGGTGGTGAGTACCGGCACTTCATCTCCCGCAATCAATCCCGCTTCGTGTTGCTGAAAGTCAGGTCCCCATTCCAGACGCAGATAATTCAGTTCATCCTTGGTTTGCGAAGGAGAACTGCAATAGAGCGCCAGCGTGAAATATCCCAACAGTTGGCTGCTAAATTCGTCCATTTTGGGCGTTTCGGTAGTAATCAGTAGATCAAGCTGTCGTTCATGGAGCTGTTTTACTAACGACTGTCGCTGAGCGATCCTCGCTTCAAACTGCAGGCTGGATTGCGGCTCCTGGGATTGGTACAAACGCCCCAGCCAGCCATTAAGCATGCATTCCCAGAGGGATGCGCTGGCACCAATAGAAAACTCGTTATGCCGCGAGGTATTCGCAACCTCCTTACGTGCGGCTTGCCACGTATTCATCAGCGTTTCAGCGTAAGGCAGTAATTTTTCACCTGCAGCGGTTAAACGGATATTGTTTCTGTGTCGGGTGAACAGGTTTACACCCAATTGATTTTCCAGTTGTCTGATCCGGAAACTAACCGCTGATTGGGTCAGATAGAGCGCTTCAGCAGCTCTGCCAAAGTGGCGTGTCCGGCTAACTTCCAGGAAAGTTTTTAACAATTCCGTATCCACAACTCGCTCCATAAAATTATTTGTCGTTATGATTTAAATCTTTTGTTTGACGCTCTGTCAAGCGTAACTAATACTCCGCGCCATAAATAGCTCGGCCAAAGAATTAGGAGCGTGCAGGATGGCGGAAAGCTTTACGACGACTAATCGATATTTCGATAATAAATATTATCCCCGCGGATTCTCCCGTCATGGTGATTTCACCATTAAAGAAGCACAACTGCTTGAGCGTCACGGTTATGCTTTCAACGAGCTGGATCTGGGCAAGCGTGAGCCGGTAACGGAAGAAGAAAAACTGTTTGTTGCGGTATGCCGTGGTGAGCGCGAACCGGTTACCGAAGCTGAACGTGTGTGGTCCAAATACATGACGCGCATTAAGCGTCCAAAACGCTTCCACACGCTGTCTGGCGGGAAACCTCAGGTGGAAGGTGCGGAAGACTACACCGAATCTGATGATTAATAAAAAAGGGCGAAAGCCCTTTTTTTATGCCAGTATTTTTTGCAAATGAATGAGTAATCTGTCTATCGCCCTATACCCAACAGCCTCCTGTAAGTGCTGGCGAGAGATATGGTCAGATTGTTCTATATCCGCGATCGTTCGAGCAACCTTTATCAGGCGTAACCAGGCGCGGATGGATAATCCGAGATGCGCGAGCGTTTCTTCAAGCCACTGTGCATCGTCACTGCGCAGTGGACAGTATTTATTGATATCCTGACTGTCCAGATGCGCGTTTAACTTATTTTGTCGTCGATACTGACGATCTCGCGCTGCCATAACACGTTGCTTCACCGTTGCGCTATCTTCCCCTTTTACCTGGTTCTGGCTGAGTATCCCGGGCGGTGGCAAAGGGATTTCGAGAGAGAGATCGAAGCGGTCAAGAAATGGACCTGATAATCGATTGAGGTAGCGTAGCGTCTGCTCTGGGGTACAGCGGTTATGGTTCCCCTGATAATGGCCTGTTGGGCTGGGATTCATAGCGGCTATGAGTTGAAAGCGAGCGGGATAGGTGATTTTTGCTCTGGTGCGGGATAGATGTATCTGTCCGGACTCAATGGGTTCGCGCAGTGCATCCAGCGTGCGCCGCTCAAACTCGGGTAGTTCATCCAGAAATAGTATGCCGTTATGCGCCAGAGAGATCTCGCCTGGCGCAGGAATAGAACCTCCACCGACCATGGCGGTTAATGAAGCACTGTGATGCGGAGAGCGAAAAGGGCGTTGTTTCCACTGTTTCTGTAGCGTGTCGGAATTGACCAGACTAAGAATCGCGGCGCTTTCCAGTGCCTCATCGTTACTCAGTGGCGGAAGCAATCCTCTCAGGCGACTGGCCAGCATAGTCTTACCCGTACCCGGAGGGCCGATGAGTAAGAGGTTATGACCGCCAGCTGCGGTAAGCTCCAGCCCGCGTTTACCCTGTTCCTGGCCGATAACATCGCTCAGATCATCTGCTAATGCGCAGGGGATAAAATCTGCTGATGATGGTCTGTCTAAATCATGCTTACCTTCGAGGAATGCGCATACTGCCTGTAGATGATCGGCTATGAGGCACCCTTCACCCTGTATTAGTCCAACTTCAGCTGCATTCTCTTTTGCGACAATAATTCTCCTGCCTGCGCGAATGGCTTCGGTTGCACTTGATATCGCACCGGGAACGCCGCGTAACGCGCCTGTAAGCGCTAATTCACCTACCAGCTCATATGTATCGAGATTATGGGTAGTAAGCTGCTCAGAAGCGGCCAGAAGCGCAACTGCGATAGGTAAATCATATCGTCCCCCTTCTTTTGGGAGATCGGCCGGAGCGAGGTTTATGGTTATCTTCTTTGCCGGGAATTCATAACCGCTATTAATTACCGCACTGCGAACCCGATCGCGGGCCTCTTTTACCGTTGTTTCGGGTAATCCCACCATGGTTAAACCAGGCAAACCATTGCTGATATGTACCTCGATGGTAATGGCTGGCGCATTCACGCCCAGCGCAGCGCGTGTGTGAACAATCGATAGTGACATAAGCCCTCCTGATGAAAGCATTATGTCGCAATACATCGCTGCAAGATTTCACATAATTACGGTTTTTAGAGGCTTATTCCCGTGTTTTTATGTAGCTCAACACTGATTACATTAAGTCTGGAATAGCGCTCGCAAACGCTTTTGCATGGCGTTTTTAGTAGGGAATGGGTAGCCGAGAATCACCTGAAACGTGAAATATTTTCACCTTTGATTTTTTGTTTAAAAAACAACGATATTTATCTAAACCGTTAACGTCGTCAGAAAAACGAATAAAAAAATATCTTGTGTCATTTGCAAATTCTATGGTAACTCTTTAGGTATTCCTTCGAACAAGATGCAAGAAAATACAAAAATGACAGCCCTTCTACGAGTGATTAGCCTGGTCGTGATTAGCGTGGTGGTGATTATTATCCCACCGTGCGGGGCTGCACTTGGACGAGGAAAGGCTTAGAAAACAAGCCTTAACGAACTAAGACCCCCGCACCGAAAGGTCCGGGGGTTTTTTTTGACCTTAAAAACATACACGAGGAGCAGAAAGTGAACGGTAGCATAAAATTCTGTTTCTCAAGATTTACGGCGGGGATGTAACTATGAATGGGGCACAGTGGGTGGTACATGCGTTGCGTGCACAAGGGGTTCAAACCGTCTTTGGTTATCCTGGTGGCGCAATTATGCCGGTTTACGATGCGTTATATGACGGCGGCGTAGAACACCTGTTGTGCCGACACGAGCAGGGCGCGGCAATGGCAGCAATTGGCTATGCCCGTGCGACCGGTAAAACCGGCGTGTGTATCGCCACTTCCGGGCCTGGTGCTACCAACCTGATCACGGGCCTTGCCGATGCGCTGTTAGATTCAGTTCCTGTGGTGGCGATCACCGGCCAGGTGGCATCATCTTTCATCGGAACGGATGCGTTCCAGGAAGTGGACGTTCTGGGTATGTCTCTGTCCTGCACCAAACACAGTTTCCTGGTGCAGTCACTGGAAGAGCTGCCGCGCATCATGGCTGAAGCTTTTGCTGTGGCGAATTCCGGTCGTCCGGGGCCGGTTCTGGTTGATATCCCGAAAGACATCCAATTGGCCAGCGGTACGCTGGAGCCGTATTTTACGACAGTCAAAAACGTAGAGGTTTTCCCGCACGCTGACGTTGAGCAGGCGCGTAAAATGCTGGCACAAGCGCAGAAACCTATCCTGTACGTAGGTGGCGGCGTTGGTATGGCGCAGGCGGTCCCGGCCCTGCGTGAATTTATCGCGGTAACCCAAATGCCGGTCGCCTGCACGTTGAAGGGGCTGGGCGCAGTAGAGGCTGACTACCCATACTATTTGGGTATGTTGGGAATGCACGGCACTAAAGCGGCAAATTTCGCGGTGCAAGAATGTGATTTACTGATTGCAGTGGGCGCGCGTTTTGATGACCGGGTAACCGGCAAGCTGAATACCTTCGCACCAAACGCCAGCGTGATCCACATGGATATCGACCCTGCGGAAATGAACAAGCTGCGCCAGGCGCACGTAGCATTGCAGGGTGATTTAAATTCTCTGCTGCCGGCATTGCAGCAATCGCTGAAGATTGACGCATGGCGTCAGCATAGTGCTGAACTGCGCACAGAGCATACCTGGCGCTATGATCATCCCGGTGAGGCTATCTACGCGCCACTGTTGTTGAAGCAGTTGTCCGATCGCAAACCCGCGGACAGCGTAGTGACAACGGATGTTGGCCAGCATCAGATGTGGTCGGCGCAGCATATGACCTACACCCGCCCGGAAAATTTTATCACCTCGAGCGGCCTGGGCACGATGGGCTTTGGCTTGCCAGCAGCGGTTGGCGCGCAGGTTGCTCGCCCGAACGATACGGTAATCTGTATCTCCGGTGACGGTTCCTTCATGATGAATGTACAGGAGCTCGGCACCGTAAAACGCAAGCAGTTGCCGCTGAAGATAGTTTTACTCGACAACCAGCGGTTAGGCATGGTGCGACAATGGCAGCAGCTGTTTTTCCAGGAACGTTATAGCGAAACCACCCTTACCGATAACCCCGATTTCCTCATGTTGGCCAGTGCCTTCGGCATCCCAGGTCAACACATCACCCGTAAAGACCAGGTTGAAGCGGCACTCGACACCATGCTGAACAGCGAGGGGCCATACCTGCTTCATGTCTCAATCGACGAACTTGAGAATGTCTGGCCTCTGGTACCGCCAGGTGCCAGTAACTCAGAAATGCTGGAGAAATTATCATGATGCAACATCAGGTCGCCGTTGAGGCTCGGTTCAATCCGGAAACGTTAGAACGTGTTTTACGCGTGGTACGCCATCGCGGTTTTCAGGTGTGCTCCATGAATATGGAAGCAGCCAGCGATGCGCAGAATATAAATATCGAATTGACCGTTGCCAGCCCCCGGTCGGTCGACTTACTGTTTAGTCAGTTAAGTAAACTGGTAGACGTTGCACATGTTGCTATCTGCCAGAGCACAACCACATCACAACAAATCCGCGCCTGAGCGCAAAAGGAAGAAAAATGACGACGAAAAAAGCTGATTACATTTGGTCTAATGGCGAGATGATTCGTTGGGAAGACGCGAAGGTTCACGTGATGTCCCACGCGCTGCACTACGGTACTTCTGTATTTGAAGGCATCCGTTGCTACGATTCTCACAAAGGGCCGGTGGTGTTCCGTCATCGCGAACATATGCAGCGTCTGCGTGATTCAGCCAAGATCTATCGTTTTCCGGTTTCTCAGAGCGTTGATGAGCTGATGGAAGCTTGCCGTGAGGTGATTCGTAAAAACAATCTGACCAGCGCCTATATCCGTCCGCTGGTGTTTGTTGGCGACGTGGGGATGGGCGTTAACCCGCCAGCGGGATACACCACTGACGTGATCATCGCTGCGTTCCCGTGGGGCGCTTACCTTGGTGCTGAAGCACTGGAACAGGGGATCGACGCGATGGTTTCTTCCTGGAACCGCGTTGCTCCGAACACCATCCCTACAGCGGCTAAAGCGGGCGGTAACTATCTGTCTTCGCTGCTGGTGGGTAGTGAAGCGCGTCGTCATGGCTATCAGGAAGGCATTGCCCTGGATGTGAATGGTTACATCTCTGAAGGCGCGGGTGAAAACCTGTTTGAAGTAAAAGACGGCATTCTGTTTACCCCGCCGTTTACCTCTTCTGCACTGCCGGGTATCACCCGTGACGCGATCATTAAGCTGGCGAAAGATCTCGATATCGAAGTGCGTGAGCAGGTGCTGTCCCGTGAGTCGCTGTACCTGGCCGACGAAGTGTTCATGTCCGGTACCGCGGCCGAAATCACCCCAGTACGCAGCGTCGATGGTATCCAGGTGGGCGAAGGCCGCTGCGGTCCGGTCACCAAACGCATCCAGCAGGCCTTCTTTGGCCTCTTCACTGGTGAAACGGAAGATAAATACGGCTGGTTGGATCAGGTTAATCAATAAACATAAATTTGGGACGGCACGCACCGTCCCAATTATTAGACAGACGGGAGTTAATCAAGCATGCCTAAGTATCGTTCTGCTACCACCACCCACGGCCGCAATATGGCGGGTGCTCGCGCACTGTGGCGCGCCACCGGGATGACCGATGATGATTTCGGTAAACCGATTATCGCTGTGGTGAACTCTTTTACCCAGTTTGTGCCGGGTCACGTCCACCTGCGCGATCTCGGTAAACTGGTTGCCGAACAAATCGAAGCCTCAGGCGGCGTGGCGAAAGAGTTCAACACCATTGCTGTGGATGATGGTATCGCCATGGGGCACGGTGGCATGCTGTATTCACTGCCGTCGCGCGAGCTGATCGCCGATTCAGTGGAGTACATGGTTAACGCCCACTGCGCCGATGCGATGGTCTGTATCTCTAACTGCGACAAAATCACCCCTGGAATGTTAATGGCCTCTTTGCGCCTGAATATTCCGGTGATCTTTGTTTCCGGCGGTCCGATGGAAGCCGGGAAAACCAAGCTCTCTGACCAAATCATCAAGCTCGACCTGGTTGATGCGATGATTCAGGGCGCTGACCCGAAAGTCTCCGACTCACAAAGCGAGCAGGTTGAACGTTCCGCCTGTCCAACCTGCGGCTCCTGCTCCGGCATGTTCACCGCCAACTCGATGAACTGCCTGACCGAAGCGCTGGGCCTGTCGCAGCCGGGTAACGGTTCGCTGTTGGCGACTCACGCCGACCGTAAAACGCTGTTCCTTAACGCGGGTAAACGCATCGTTGAGCTGACTAAACGCTACTATGAGCAGGATGATGCTTCTGCGCTGCCGCGCAACATTGCCAGCAAGGCGGCGTTTGAGAATGCCATGACGTTGGATATCGCCATGGGCGGCTCCACCAACACTGTTCTGCACCTGCTGGCGGCGGCGCAGGAAGCGGAAATTGACTTCACCATGAGTGATATCGACAAGCTGTCCCGCAAAGTCCCACAGCTGTGTAAAGTGGCGCCGAGCACGCAGAAATACCATATGGAAGACGTGCACCGCGCAGGCGGCGTACTGGGTATTTTAGGCGAACTGGATCGTGCCGGACTGCTGAACCGCGACGTGAAAAACGTGCTGGGTCTGACTCTGCCGCAAACGCTTGATCGGTATGACGTGATGTTGACCAAAGACGACGCGGTGAAAAAAATGTTCCGCGCCGGACCGGCGGGCATCCGTACCACCCAGGCGTTCTCGCAGGACTGCCGTTGGGATACGCTGGATGACGACCGCGCTGAAGGCTGCATCCGCTCGCTGGAACATGCTTACAGCAAAGACGGCGGTCTGGCAGTCCTGTACGGTAACTTTGCGGAAAACGGCTGTATCGTAAAAACTGCAGGCGTGGATGACAGTATCCTGAAATTCACCGGCCCGGCAAAAGTGTATGAAAGCCAGGACGATGCGGTTGAAGCAATCCTCGGCGGTAAAGTGGTGGCTGGCGACGTGGTTGTCATTCGCTACGAAGGGCCGAAAGGCGGGCCAGGCATGCAGGAAATGCTCTACCCAACCACCTTCCTGAAATCGATGGGCCTCGGCAAGGCTTGTGCGCTGATTACCGATGGTCGTTTCTCCGGCGGTACTTCGGGGCTTTCCATCGGTCACGTTTCTCCGGAAGCGGCCAGCGGCGGTAATATCGCGATTATCGAAGATGGTGACATGATTGCCATCGATATCCCGAATCGTGGCATTCAACTGCAACTGAGTGATGCGGAAATCGCTGCGCGCCGTGAAGCGCAGGAAGCTCGCGGTGACAAAGCCTGGACGCCAAAAGATCGTCAACGTCAGGTCTCCTTTGCACTGCGCGCCTACGCCAGCCTGGCAACCAGTGCCGACAAAGGTGCGGTGCGCGATAAGTCTAAGCTCGGGGGATAATGACCATGGCGGATTCACAACCTCTATCCGGTGCTCCTGAAGGCGCTGAGTATCTCAGAGCGGTACTGCGTGCGCCGGTATACGAAGCGGCACAGGTAACGCCGCTACAGAAAATGGAAAAGCTCTCTTCGCGCCTCGATAACGTCATTCTGGTGAAGCGAGAAGACCGTCAACCCGTTCACAGTTTCAAGCTACGCGGTGCCTATGCCATGATGGCGGGCTTGACCGAAGAGCAAAAAGCGCATGGGGTCATCACCGCATCGGCGGGTAATCATGCTCAGGGTGTCGCGTTCTCTTCTGCGCGATTAGGCGTGAAGGCGCTGATTGTCATGCCAACGGCTACCGCCGATATCAAAGTCGATGCCGTTCGCGGCTTCGGCGGAGAAGTGCTGCTGCACGGCGCGAATTTTGATGAAGCCAAAGCCAAAGCGATTGAGCTGTCGCAGCAGCAGGGTTTTACCTGGGTTCCACCGTTTGATCATCCGATGGTGATTGCCGGGCAGGGCACGCTGGCGCTGGAGCTGCTCCAGCAGGACGCTCATCTCGATCGCGTATTCGTGCCTGTTGGTGGTGGCGGATTAGCGGCAGGTGTTGCGGTGCTGATTAAACAGCTGATGCCGCAAATCAAAGTGATTGCCGTGGAAGCGGAAGATTCGGCCTGCCTGAAAGCAGCGCTGGATGCTGGTCATCCGGTGGATCTGCCGCGTGTGGGTCTCTTTGCCGAAGGCGTAGCGGTGAAACGTATTGGCGATGAAACCTTCCGTCTGTGCCAGGAATATCTCGACGATATTATCACTGTCGATAGCGATGCTATTTGTGCGGCAATGAAAGACCTGTTCGAGGATGTACGTGCGGTGGCTGAGCCTTCCGGGGCGCTGGCGCTGGCGGGGATGAAAAAATACATCGCCCAGCACAATATTCGCGGTGAACGTCTGGCGCATGTTCTTTCCGGCGCTAACGTTAACTTCCACGGCCTGCGCTACGTTTCCGAACGTTGCGAGTTAGGGGAGCAGCGCGAAGCCTTACTGGCGGTGACCATCCCGGAAGAGAAGGGAAGTTTCCTGAAGTTCTGCCAGCTGTTGGGTGGCCGTTCGGTAACGGAGTTTAACTACCGCTTTGCCGATGCGAAAGACGCCTGCATTTTTGTCGGTGTACGCCTGAGCCGTGGGCTGGAAGAGCGTAAGGAAATCCTGCAACTGCTCAACGAGGGCGGCTACAGCGTGGTGGATCTGTCTGATGACGAGATGGCGAAGTTACACGTGCGCTATATGGTCGGTGGACGACCGTCGAAACCCTTACAGGAGCGTCTCTACAGCTTCGAATTCCCCGAATCACCAGGGGCGTTGCTCAAATTCCTGCATACCCTGGGTACGCACTGGAATATTTCATTGTTCCACTATCGCAGTCACGGTACCGACTATGGTCGCGTACTGGCGGCATTTGAGTTGGGGGAACACGAGCCTGATTTCGAAACGCGGCTCAATGAGCTGGGCTATGATTGTCACGATGAAACGCATAACCCGGCGTTCAGGTTCTTCCTGGCGGGTTAACAACAGCCATTAAAAAAGGGTTCATGTAAAAACATGAACCCTTTTTGCTACTGTATCAGCAGATTACAGCGTGATAACGTCGAATTCGACTTCGGTGTTCACGTCAGCGTCGTAGTCCACGCCGTCGAGACCAAAACCGAACAGGTTCAGGAATTCCTGCTTGTAGCCTGCATAATCGGTTTCTTGCGCCAGGCTTTCGGTGGTGATCAGCGGCCACAGGTCGCGACATGCCTGCTGAATGTCATCACGCAGTTCCCAGTCATCCATACGGATACGCTGGTTGTCATCAAGCGCCACTTTGTCACCGTACAGGCTGGTGGTCATCAGACGGTTGATTTGCTCGATACAACCTTCATGAATCCCCTGTGCTTTCATCAGCTTGAAGACCATGGAGATGTACAACGGCATTACTGGAATGGCGGAAGACGCCTGAGTGATAACGGACTTCAGTACGGCAACGTTCGCGGAACCGTTCAGCGGAGCCAGCTGGTTACGCAGTTCGCCCGCGGCGCGATCGAGATCTTCTTTCGCTTTGCCCAGCGCGCCGTGCCAGTAGATTGGCCAGGTCAGGTCGGTACCGATGTAGGAGTAGGCTACGGTTTTCACGCCGTCAGCCAGCACGCCAGCTTCGTTCAGCGCGCCCATCCACAGTTCCCAGTCTTCGCCGCCCATGACGGTGACGGTGTTCTGCACTTCTTCTTCGGTTGCCGGCTCAATGCTGGCGGTGATGATCTGATCTTTGTTGGTATCGATCGCTTTAGAGGTGTAAACCTCACCGATTGGCTTCAGCGCAGAACGGACGATTTCACCGGTTTTCGGCATTTTACGCACTGGGGAAGCCAGTGAGTAAACCACCAGGTCAATCTGACCCAGGTCTTCTTTTATCAGTTTGATCACTTCATCACGGCATTCGTCAGAGAACGCATCGCCGTTGATGCTTTTGGAGTACAGACCTTCACGCTTAGCTGCTTCATCGAAAGCGGCAGAGTTATACCAGCCTGCGGAACCCGGTTTGGTATCCGTGCCCGGTTTTTCGAAAAATACGCCGATAGTGGCGGCTCCGCTGCCAAAGGCGGCAGAAATTCTGGAAGCCAGACCGTAACCGGTGGAAGCACCGATCACCAGCACGCGGGACGGGCCGTTCTCGATTTTCCCGTTCTGCTTAACATACTCGATCTGCTTTTCCACGTTGACTTTGCAGCCAGTCGGATGGGTCGTTGTACAGATGAATCCACGAATTTTTGGTTTGATTATCATAATGATGGCTAATTAAGTTTGTATTTTCGCTGTCAAGTGCGCAATGACACCGTCTGTTCTGGCCTGCTTAACGCGATGGTTAACAAGCCCCCCACTACAATGGATCACGACATTATACAGAAAAGGAGCGCCAATACTGAATCTACCACTGATTTTAGGCCTGACGCTGGAGCTAGTCGGCAGATTTACGTTCCAGAACAATCTTCCAGAACGCGTCGATCAGCGGTTCATGCAGCCGCTTTTTCGGCGCGCAGACGCCCAGTTCGAACGGCGTTTTCTCGTCGCTGCGTTCTAAAATCATCACGCGGTTACGTACCGGCTCCGGGCTGTTTTCCAGCACCACTTCCGGCAGCAGCGCCACGCCGCAGCCCAGCGCCACCATTGAGACCATCGCTTCATGACCGCCTACCGTAGCGTAAATCGATGGGTTGCTGATTTTGTGACGGCGGAACCACAGCTCAATGCGGCGGCGGACCGGCCCCTGGTCGGCCATGATAAACGGCACCGTCGACCAGTCGGGTTTCTCGACGGAAACCTGATTACGCACCGGGCAGGGCAGCGCCGGGGCGATCAGCACCACCGTCAGATTCTCCAGCATCGAGAAAGCTACCGCGCCGGGTAGTGTCTCGGGCTTACCGGCAATCGCCAGATCGGCTTCACCAGTGACCACTTTGTCCATCGCATCGGCGGCGTCGCCGGTGGTGAGCTTAATTTCCACCGATGGATGCTCGGCGCGGAAACGATCGAGAATGGGTGGCAGATGGCTGTATGCCGCAGTTACCGAACAGAAAATATGCAGTTCGCCTGACAGCGACGGCCCTTGTTGATCGAGGGTGTGGCGCAGTTGCTGGTATTGCAGCAGCGTCTGTTGGGCGAATACGCGCAGCTCTTCGCCCGCTTCGGTCAGCGTGACCGTGCGGTTATCGCGCACAAACAGCGGCTGGCCGAGATCTTCTTCCAGGCGCTGAATCTGGCGCGAAAGCGTGGAGGGGCTGACGTGCATTGCCCGTGCGCTGCGGCCAAAGTGGCGACTTTCAGCCAAATGCAGGAACATTTTCAGATCGCGTAAATCCACAGACGAGCCTCCGATTTTCTACGTTGCATAAATTGCAATGTGACGTTGTGAATATATCAATTTCCGCAATAAATTTCCTGTTGTAATGTGGATTCAATCTCGCAAATACAAATCTGCGAACCGAATAATAAGCACCACAACACAACATCACGGAGTACACCATCATGGCTAACTACTTTAATACACTGAACCTGCGCCAGCAGCTGGCACAGCTGGGTAAATGTCGCTTTATGGGCCGCGACGAATTCGCCGATGGTGCGAGCTACCTTCAGGGTAAAAAAGTGGTCATCGTCGGCTGTGGCGCTCAGGGTCTGAACCAGGGCCTGAACATGCGTGACTCCGGTCTGGATATCTCCTACGCACTGCGTAAAGAAGCCATTGCTGAGAAGCGTGCTTCCTGGCGTAAAGCGACCGAAAACGGCTTCAAAGTGGGTACCTACGAAGAGCTGATCCCGCAGGCTGACCTGGTGGTTAACCTGACGCCAGACAAGCAGCACTCCGACGTTGTACGTTCGGTACAACCGCTGATGAAAGATGGTGCGGCGCTGGGCTATTCACACGGCTTCAACATCGTCGAAGTGGGCGAGCAGATCCGTAAAGACATCACCGTTGTGATGGTGGCACCGAAGTGCCCGGGTACTGAAGTTCGTGAAGAGTACAAACGTGGCTTCGGTGTACCGACCCTGATCGCCGTTCACCCGGAAAACGATCCGAAAGGAGAAGGCATGGCGATTGCTAAAGCCTGGGCTGCGGCCACCGGTGGTCACCGTGCGGGCGTGCTGGAGTCCTCCTTCGTTGCGGAAGTGAAATCTGATCTGATGGGTGAGCAGACTATCCTGTGCGGTATGCTGCAGGCAGGTTCTCTGCTGTGCTTCGATAAGCTGGTGGAAGAAGGCACTGACCCGGCATATGCTGAAAAACTGATTCAGTTCGGCTGGGAAACCATCACCGAAGCGCTGAAGCAGGGCGGCATCACCCTGATGATGGACCGTCTGTCTAACCCGGCGAAACTGCGTGCTTACGCGCTGTCCGAACAGCTGAAAGAGATTATGGCGCCGCTGTTCCAGAAACACATGGACGACATCATTTCCGGCGAATTCTCTTCCGGCATGATGGCTGACTGGGCTAACGACGATAAGAAACTGCTGACCTGGCGTGAAGAGACCGGCAAAACCGCGTTCGAAACCGCCCCGCAGTTTGAAGGTAAAATCGGCGAGCAGGAGTACTTTGATAAAGGCGTTCTAATGATCGCGATGGTGAAAGCGGGCGTTGAGCTGGCGTTCGAAACCATGGTTGATTCCGGCATCATCGAAGAATCTGCGTACTACGAATCACTGCATGAATTGCCGCTGATCGCGAATACCATCGCCCGTAAGCGTCTGTACGAAATGAACGTGGTTATCTCCGATACCGCAGAATACGGCAACTACCTGTTCTCTTACGCTTGCGTACCGCTGCTGAAAGAGTTCATGACCACCCTGCAGACCGGCGACCTGGGCAAAGCGATTGCCGAAGGTGCGGTAGACAACGCGCAGCTGCGCGACGTGAACGATGCGATTCGCAGCCACGCTATCGAGAAAGTGGGCCAGAAACTGCGCGGTTACATGACCGATATGAAACGCATTGCCGTTGCTGGCTAAATAGGATGTCGGGTGGCGCTTGCGCTTACCCGACCTACGCACAGCAGATGTAGGCCGAATAAGGCGTAGCCGCCATCCGGCAAAAAAAGCCCGGTGTTTAACACCGGGCTTTCTATTAGTTACGGTACAGCACTTTAATGATGTGGTAACCAAACTGAGTGTGCAGCGGGCCGGTTGGCTCCAGCACAGGGCAGGAAAAGACCACTTTGTCGAACGCCGGAACCATCTGGCCCTGACGGAATTCACCTAAATCACCGCCGCGTTTGCCTGATGGGCAGATAGAGTGTTTCTTCGCCAATTTGCCGAAGTCGGCGCCGTTTTTAATCTGTTCCAGAAGATCCAGTGCCAGTTTCTCTTCTTTAACAAGGATATGCACTGCTGCTGCTGTTTTTGCCATGATCGTGCCTTGAGTGGGGTGGTTAAGGCTGGCTATACTACCACGCTGTTATTCTCCCCTCCCGACTTTCATGAGTGACCCTTTATGCGTTTGAACCCCGGACAACAACAAGCCGTCGAATTCGTCACCGGACCTTGCCTGGTGCTGGCGGGAGCGGGTTCCGGCAAGACGCGTGTTATCACCAATAAAATCGCCCATCTGATCCGTGAATGTGGTTATCAGGCACGCCATATTGCGGCCGTGACCTTTACCAATAAGGCTGCGCGCGAGATGAAAGAGCGCGTGGCGCAAACGCTGGGTCGTAAAGAGGCGCGTGGGTTGATGATCTCCACCTTCCACACCCTGGGACTGGATATCATTAAGCGTGAATATGCGGCGCTGGGGATGAAGTCGAACTTCTCGTTGTTTGACGATACTGACCAGGTGGCCTTGCTCAAGGAACTGACCGAAGGGCTAATCGAAGACGATAAGCTTATCCTCCAGCAGTTGATCTCGACGATCTCCAACTGGAAAAACGATCTGATGACTCCGGCACAGGCGGCAGCCAGCGCCAAGGGCGAGCGCGATCGTATTTTTGCCCACTGCTATGGTCTGTATGACGCACATATGAAGGCGTGTAACGTCCTCGATTTTGACGATCTGATCCTGCTTCCCACGCTGCTGCTACAGCGCAATGAAGAAGTGCGTGAGCGCTGGCAAAACAGAATCCGCTACCTGCTGGTGGATGAATATCAGGATACCAACACCAGCCAGTACGAGCTGGTGAAGTTGCTGGTAGGTAAACGCGCGCGCTTTACCGTCGTGGGCGATGACGATCAGTCGATCTACTCCTGGCGCGGCGCCCGTCCACAGAACCTGGTACTGTTAAGCAAAGATTTTCCGGCTTTGCAGGTGGTGAAGCTGGAGCAAAACTACCGTTCATCAGGTCGCATCCTGAAGGCGGCGAACATCCTTATTGCGAACAATCCACACGTCTTTGAAAAGCGACTCTTTTCCGAGTTGGGTTACGGTGCTGAATTGAAGGTGCTGAGTGCCAATAATGAAGAGCACGAAGCGGAACGCGTGACCGGGGAATTAATAGCCCATCATTTTGTGAACAAGACGCAATATAAAGACTACGCCATCCTGTATCGCGGTAATCATCAGTCGCGCGTGTTCGAAAAGTTTCTAATGCAGAACCGTATCCCGTACAAAATTTCCGGCGGAACGTCGTTCTTCTCGCGTCCGGAGATTAAAGATCTGCTGGCCTATCTGCGCGTGCTGAGCAACCCGGATGACGATAGCGCATTTTTGCGTATCGTAAATACGCCAAAACGTGAAATCGGCCCGGCCACGCTGCAAAAGTTGGGGGAATGGGCGATGACACGTAATAAAAGCCTGTTTACCGCCAGCTTTGATATGGGACTTAGCCAGACACTGACCGGGCGCGGGTATGATTCTCTGACTCGCTTTACGCACTGGCTGGGGGAAATTCAGCGTCTGGCGGAGCGTGAGCCGGTTGCCGCTGTGCGCGATCTTATCCACGGTATTGATTACGAATCCTGGCTGTATGAAACCTCGCCGAGCCCGAAAGCGGCTGAAATGCGTATGAAAAACGTCAATACGCTGTTCAGTTGGATGACGGAGATGCTGGAAGGCAGTGAGCTGGAAGAGCCAATGACCCTGACCCA
The DNA here is from genome assembly GCF_006385635.1 of Citrobacter sp. CF971. Taxonomy (NCBI): domain Bacteria; kingdom Pseudomonadati; phylum Pseudomonadota; class Gammaproteobacteria; order Enterobacterales; family Enterobacteriaceae; genus Citrobacter; species Citrobacter sp. CF971. The sequence goes on from NZ_CP041051.1 coordinate 42,143, forward strand.
GGTTGTTACCCGCTTTACCCTACGCGACATGATGGAACGTGGAGAGAGTGAAGAAGAGCTGGATCAGGTGCAATTGATGACACTGCATGCCTCAAAAGGGCTGGAGTTCCCATACGTGTTTATGGTGGGAATGGAAGAAGGATTTTTGCCGCACCAGAGCAGTATCGATGAAGACAATATCGACGAAGAACGTCGTCTGGCTTATGTAGGGATTACGCGTGCACAAAAAGAGCTCATCTTCACGCTATGTAAAGAGCGTCGTCAGTACGGTGAGCTGGTGCGTCCGGAACCGAGTCGTTTCCTTCTGGAGCTGCCACAGGATGACGTTATCTGGGAGCAAGAGCGAAAAGTGGTGAGCGCAGAGGAGCGGATGCAAAAAGGGCAGGCCAGCATCGCTAATATTCGGGCAATGATGGCGAAAGCTAAAGCGAAGTAGGTATTTTATGGGCCGGATATGTGTAAGCACTATCCGGCAACCAACATCTAATGAACGTCCAGCGGCCAGTGGACATAGCTTTGCCACTGGCTTTCCTGATCGATTAACTCTTTACCCAGCGGATGATGTTCCAGCCAGCCTTCTGGTAAAGTGACCGTCAGGTGCTCGTTTCTTGCATCCAATTGAATTTCCGGCACAAGATCGTCACGGCGACGACTGGCGAAGATGATCGCCAGGCGTAGCAAACGACAAAGATGCTCCGCGATGCGCGGCGGCACTGCGTTTTGCTGGTGGAGCGAAGAGAGATCGACGGGATTGGTCTGGTTGAGTAACAGCGTCGCTAGCAGTTTCTTTTGCGCAGGGGTAAAACCCGGGAGATCGAGATTGCGCACCAGATAAGCGGCATGCTGTGGTGCCTGTTTAAAATCAACGCTTAGGCCAATTTCATGCAGCTGACAGGCACTAATCAGTAATTCGCGGCTAATCGGTTCAAGATGCCACTTTTTTTCTACCTGATCGAGAAATTTAGTCGCCAAATTGGCAACGCGATGTGCTTGCTCTGTATCGACCATAAAGCGACGCTGGATATTGCGTAATGTGCGGCTACGAATATCCTGATCCACCGCCAGATGCAGCATACCGTAGACCAGACCTTCACGTAATGCGCCGCCGGCCAGGGTCATGCATTGAATGTTCAGTTCGGTGAAAATAGCAATCAGAATGGCCAGCCCGCTGGGGAAAACCAGCGCACGTTCCAGCGTTAACCCTTCGATTTCGAGCTCTTCCAGACGACCGCAGTGAATGGCACGCTGCTTAAGCTGCTGAAGTTTGGCCAGCGTAATGCGCTCATCCATGCCCTGCGCCATCATGATTTCCTGCAACGCCTGGACGGTGCCAGAGGCACCAACGCAAACTTTCCAGCCATGAAAACGCAGTTTGTCGGCGACCGGGCGCAGAACTTCGCGAGCGGCTTTCTCGGCCTCGTCAAAGTTTTCCTGTGCCAGATTACGATCGGTAAAATAGCGTTCGAGCCAGGTGACGCAGCCCATTGACAGGCTGAACAGGGAAGTGGTTTGCGCGCCAGAACCGGTAACCAACTCTGTGCTGGCCCCGCCAATGTCGACGACCAGACGCTGATCTGCGCCGCCGGTAGTGTGGGCCACACCTTGATAAATCAGGCGCGCTTCTTCTTCACCGCTAATCACCTGGACAGGGCAGCCGAGGATCTCTTGCGCTTTAGCAATAAACACATCGGCATTTACGGCGATGCGTAATGTTGCCGTGGCGACCACGCGGATTTGTGGATGCGGAATATCCTGCAGACGTTCAGCAAACAGGCGCAAACATTGCCAGCCGCGCTCCATTGCTTCAACAGAGAGCTCGTTGTCACCGTTGAGTCCAGCAGCCAGACGCACTTTGCGTTTGATACGAGTGAGCGTCTGGATGCTTCCTGCCACCTCGCGTACAACCAGCATATGAAAACTATTTGAGCCGAGATCGATTGCCGCATACAGCGAAGTAGAATTCATACACTTCATCCTTCAACCTGTATCTGTGTTGGCTGCGTTCTCTCACCCGAATCACTTACTAAAGTAGGTTCATCGGGATTCGTTTTCTTGCCGCCTTGATACAGGCTGAATGATTTTGTGTATGGCATAACGTTTCTTAACCTGAACGACGACGATTACGCGGAGCACCACCGGTACGGCGTGGGCCATTGCCTGTGCGCGGGCGCGTTAAGCGCAACGGCTTCGGCAGATCGGTCATCAGCGCATCCGGGTTATATTTGCTGACCGGAATCGAGTGGCCGATATAGGTCTCGATTGCGGGTAAATTCAGCGCGTACTCTTCACAAGCGAGGCTGATAGAGTGACCGCTTGCACCAGCACGACCGGTACGACCAATACGGTGAACGTAATCTTCACAGTCATCCGGCAGGTCATAGTTAAATACGTGCGTTACGGCTGGGATATGCAGACCACGTGCAGCAACATCCGTCGCAACGAGAATGTCGATATCGCCACGGGTGAATTCATCAAGGATTCGCAGACGTTTTTTCTGCGCCACGTCACCGGTCAGCAGACCGACACGATGGCCGTCTGCAGCAAGGCTGCCCCAGATATCTTCACAACGATGCTTGGTGTTAGCAAAAACAATGGCGCGATCTGGCCACTCTTCTTCAATCAGCGTTTGCAGCAAACGCATTTTCTCTTCGTTGGAGGGGTAGAAGAGCTCTTCTTTAATGCGATGGCCAGTTTTCTGTTCCGGTTCGACTTCAACGTACTCAGCGTTATTCATTTGTTCGAACGCCAGTTCGCGAACGCGGTAAGAGAGGGTTGCAGAAAACAGCATATTCAAACGTTGGGTGGTTGGCGGCATACGACGGAACAGCCAACGGATATCTTTAATAAAGCCCAGATCGTACATACGATCGGCTTCATCCAGCACCACGACCTGAATCGCGCCCAGATTAATGTGGTTCTGTTTTGCATAGTCGATGAGACGACCGGTCGTGCCGATAAGAATATCGACGCCGCTTTCCAGCACTTTCAGCTGTTTATCGTAACCGTCGCCGCCATACGCCAGGCCTAATTTCAGACCAGTGGTCTGTGCCAGCGGCTCGGCATCGGCGTGGATCTGCACGGCTAACTCACGCGTTGGCGCCATAATTAACGCACGCGGTTGGTTCACCTTGCGATCGGCAATCGCGGGATGAGAGAGAAGATAATGAAACGTTGACGTCAGGAACGCCATCGTTTTTCCGGTACCGGTTTGCGCCTGCCCGGCAACATCACGACCAGCCAGCGTTAGCGGCAGCGCGAGGGCCTGAATGGGCGTACAGTTATGAAAGCCTTTGTTTTCAAGGGCTTCTATCACCTTTGGGTGCAGGGCGAAGTCGGAAAACTTCTGTTCTGTTAAATGTGTTTTGCTCATAGTGTGGTAGAATATCAGCTTACTATTGCTTTACGAAAGCGTATCCGGTGAAATAAAGTCAACCTTTAGTTGGTTAATGCTACATCAACACGTCGTTGATTAATGCTACACCAATGCACCAGGCTTATTCCTGTGGAGTTATTATGAGCGATAAAATTATTCACCTGACTGACGACAGTTTTGACACGGATGTACTCAAAGCGGACGGAGCAATCCTCGTTGATTTCTGGGCAGAGTGGTGCGGTCCGTGCAAAATGATCGCTCCGATTCTGGATGAAATCGCTGACGAATATCAGGGCAAACTGACGGTTGCTAAATTGAACATTGACCAAAACCCAGGCACCGCGCCGAAGTATGGTATCCGTGGCATCCCGACCCTGTTGCTGTTTAAAAACGGCGAAGTTGCGGCGACAAAAGTCGGCGCGCTGTCCAAAGGTCAGTTGAAAGAATTCCTCGACGCTAATTTAGCGTAAGGAAGTCTCATGATCGGGCGACCATACTTCGAAATGATTCGGATGACTGGACGCCCGACTTGAGTCGTGCTAAGTTAGTGTTGACTTCGTATTAAACATACCTTATTAAGTTTGAATCTAGTTATATCCAATACTTCCCGTTGTTTCTCGCGCGAGAAGTGGACAGATTCCTGGCTTGTCACTCAATCCGTCTTGTCGTTTCAGTTCTGCGTACTTTCCTGTGACCAGACAGCGAACAGACATGAGTTGATGGCCGTAAACAGGCATGGATGACCCTGCCATACCATTCACAACATTAAGTTCGAGATTTACCCCAAGTTTAAGAACTCACACCATTATGAATCTTACCGAATTAAAGAATACGCCGGTTTCTGAGCTGATCACTCTCGGCGAAAATATGGGCCTTGAAAACCTGGCTCGTATGCGCAAGCAGGACATTATTTTTGCCATCCTGAAGCAGCACGCAAAGAGTGGCGAAGATATCTTTGGTGACGGTGTGCTGGAGATATTGCAGGATGGATTTGGTTTCCTCCGCTCTGCAGACAGCTCCTACCTCGCCGGTCCTGATGACATCTACGTTTCTCCCAGCCAAATCCGCCGTTTCAACCTCCGCACTGGTGATACCATTTCTGGTAAGATTCGCCCGCCGAAAGAAGGTGAACGCTACTTTGCGCTGTTGAAAGTTAACGAAGTTAACTACGACAAACCAGAAAACGCCCGTAACAAAATCCTCTTTGAGAACTTAACGCCGCTGCACGCAAACTCTCGTCTGCGTATGGAGCGTGGTAACGGTTCTACTGAAGATTTAACGGCGCGTGTACTGGATCTGGCATCGCCGATCGGTCGTGGCCAACGTGGTCTGATTGTTGCTCCGCCGAAAGCGGGTAAAACCATGCTGCTGCAGAACATCGCGCAGAGCATTGCATACAATCATCCTGACTGCGTGTTGATGGTGCTGCTGATTGACGAACGTCCGGAAGAAGTTACCGAGATGCAGCGTCTGGTGAAAGGTGAAGTGGTTGCGTCTACCTTTGACGAACCAGCCTCCCGCCACGTTCAGGTTGCGGAAATGGTTATCGAGAAGGCGAAACGTCTGGTTGAACACAAGAAAGACGTTATCATTCTGCTTGACTCCATCACCCGTCTGGCACGTGCATATAACACCGTGGTTCCTGCTTCCGGTAAAGTACTGACCGGTGGTGTGGACGCCAACGCCCTGCATCGTCCGAAGCGTTTCTTTGGTGCTGCACGTAACGTGGAAGAGGGCGGTAGCCTGACCATCATCGCGACTGCGCTGATTGATACCGGCTCTAAAATGGATGAAGTTATCTACGAAGAGTTTAAAGGTACCGGCAACATGGAACTGCATCTCTCCCGTAAGATTGCTGAAAAACGCGTCTTCCCGGCTATCGACTACAACCGTTCTGGTACCCGTAAAGAAGAGCTGCTCACCACCCAGGAAGAGCTGCAGAAAATGTGGATCCTGCGCAAAATCATCCATCCTATGGGTGAAATCGACGCAATGGAATTCCTCATTAACAAACTGGCGATGACCAAGACCAATGACGACTTCTTCGATATGATGAAGCGTTCCTGATTCGGGCATCATCTGAAAACGCCACGTTTTTACGTGGCGTTTTGCTTTTGTGGATGTAATCTTAACGACACAATAATAATAATCCGGTATGACATACCGCCTGGTGACGAAGGGTTGTAATTCGTATTTTGTGGTTAATAATCATACAGAACCACCTGATATGGAATCGGGTTTCTCTTCTGAATAATCGCCTGGATGGTTATACTTCATATATTGATATTCTTTGAGAGTATGTATAGTGAATTTACTGACAGCAAGTACTGATCTCATCAGTATTTTTTTATTCACAACGCTGTTTCTTTTCTTTGCCCGCAAGGTTGCGAAAAAGATTGGATTGGTGGATAAACCCAACTTCCGTAAACGTCATCAGGGACTGATTCCGCTGGTTGGGGGGATTTCGGTTTACGCAGGCATTTGCTTTACCTTCCTCATCGCCGATTATTATATCCCGCATGCTACTCTCTACTTGGCCTGTGCCGGTGTACTGGTGTTTATCGGTGCCCTGGACGATCGTTTTGATATCAGTGTAAAAATCCGCGCGACCATCCAGGCCCTTATTGGCATCATTATGATGTCAGTGGGCAAACTCTATCTGCTAAGCCTTGGCTATATTTTCGGCCCCTGGGAGATGGTGCTCGGTCCTTTTGGTTATTTCCTGACCCTGTTTGCCGTTTGGGCGGCGATTAACGCCTTCAATATGGTCGATGGGATCGATGGTCTGCTCGGTGGGCTATCCAGCGTCTCATTCGCAGCGATGGGGCTTATTCTGTGGTTCGATGGCCAGACAAGCCTGGCCATCTGGTGTTTTGCCATGATCGCCGCCATTCTGCCTTACATCCTACTGAACCTGGGGATTCTCGGACGCCGCTATAAAGTCTTTATGGGGGATGCGGGAAGTACGTTGATTGGCTTCACGGTGATTTGGATTCTGCTGGAGACTACCCAGGGACCAACGCATCCTATTAGCCCGGTTACGGCTCTGTGGATTATTGCCATTCCGTTAATGGATATGGTGGCAATTATGTATCGCCGTTTACGTAAAGGCATGAGTCCTTTCTCCCCGGATCGCCAACATATTCACCATTTAATTATGCGCGCCGGGTTTACTTCCCGACAGGCTTTTGTCCTGATTACGCTGGCTGCTGCGATCCTGGCTTCTATCGGCGTGTTGGCTGAATATTCTCGTATTGTCCCGGAATGGGTGATGTTGGTGCTCTTTTTACTGGCGTTTGTCCTGTACGACATCTGTATAAAACGCGCCTGGAAGGTGGCGAGATTTATCAAACGCTGGAAGCGCAAGTTGCGTAGAAACCGTGACAGTAAACCAAACTTAACCAAATAAATTGAGGGTACGATGACACAACCATTACCGGGGGAACATGCCATGAGCGCTGAAAATGAACTGGACATCCGTGGGTTGTTTCGTACTTTGTGGACAGGGAAGGTGTGGATCGTCGGTATGGCTCTCGCCTTCGCGTTAGTCGCTCTCGCCTATACGTTCTTTGCTCGTCAGGAGTGGAGCGCAACGGCGATTTCAGACAGGCCAACGGTTAATATGTTGGGCGGCTATTACTCTCAGCAGCAGTTCTTACGTAACCTGGACATCAAGGCCAGTCTTGCATCAGCGGATCAGCCGTCAGTGATGGATGAAGCCTATAAAGAATTCATCATGCAACTTGCTTCCTGGGATACGCGTCGTGAATTCTGGCAGCAGACTGATTATTACAAGCAACGTATGGTGGGTAACAGCAAAGCCGATGCGGCGATGCTGGATGAACTGATCAATAACATTCAGTTTATGCCTGGCGATGCGGTTCGTAATACCAATGACAGCGTGAAGCTGATTGCCGAGACGGCACCTGATGCCAACAATCTATTGCGTCAGTACGTGGCGTTTGCCAGTCAGCGTGCTGCGCGTCATCTGAATGATGAGCTGAAGGGCGCCTGGGCTGCACGCACTGTGCAGATGAAGGCGCAGGTTAAACGCCAGGAAGAAGTGGCGAAATCGATCTTCTCCCGCCGTGTTCACAACATTGAGCAGGCACTCAAAATTGCTGAACAGCATAATATTTCGCGTACTTCCACTGACGTTCCGGCTGAAGAATTGCCGGATTCTGAACTGTTTTTGCTTGGACGTCCTATGCTGCAGGCGCGCCTCGAAAACCTGCAATCTGTTGGTCCCGATTTCGATCTGGACTACTTCCAAAACCGAGCCATGCTTAACACACTGAACGTTGGGCCAACTCTGGATCCGCGTTTTCAGACCTATCGTTATTTGCGTACGCCGGAAGAACCGGTAAAACGTGACAGCCCTCGTCGTGCTTTCCTGATGATTATGTGGGGCATCGTTGGGGCTCTGATCGGTGCTGGTGTCGCGTTAACCCGCCGCCGCACGATTTAGCAATATCGTTGCAGTGAGGGGCTGGGCCCTCACTGCCAATCCGAAGAGAATCGATGTGAAAGTACTGACTGTATTTGGCACGCGACCAGAGGCCATAAAAATGGCACCTCTGGTTCATGCGTTGGCAAAAGATCCTGATTTTGAGGCAAAAGTTTGCGTCACGGCGCAGCATCGCGAGATGCTCGATCAGGTGTTGAACCTCTTTTCCATTGTACCTGACTACGATCTCAACATTATGCAGCCAGGTCAGGGACTAACAGAAATTACCTGCCGAATACTGGAAGGATTAAAGCCAATTCTGGCTGATTTTAAACCTGATGTGGTGTTGGTTCATGGTGATACCACGACCACCATTGCCACGAGTCTGGCTGCGTTCTATCAGCGCATCCCGGTGGGGCATGTAGAGGCTGGTTTACGTACTGGTGATCTCTATTCTCCCTGGCCGGAAGAGGCGAACCGTACGCTGACCGGGCGTCTGGCTATGTATCATTTTGCGCCAACAGAAAACTCGCGCCAAAATTTGTTACGGGAAGCTATTCCCGAAAATCGTATTTTCGTCACAGGCAATACGGTGATTGATGCGTTGATCTGGGTTCGCGACCGCGTACTGGCGAACGATGAATTGCGTGCTGAATTAGCAGAGCATTATCCTTTCCTGAGCTCGGATAAAAAGATGATACTGGTGACCGGTCATCGTCGTGAAAGCTTCGGTCGCGGTTTTGAACGCATATGCCACGCGCTGGCGGAAATTGCTGCGGCTAATCAGAACGTACAGATTGTCTATCCGGTGCACCTGAATCCTAACGTTAGCGAACCGGTTAATCGCATTCTGGGTCACGTTGAAAACGTCATCCTGATTGAACCGCAGGATTACATGCCGTTTGTCTGGCTGATGAATCATGCCTGGCTGATCCTGACCGACTCCGGTGGGATTCAGGAAGAAGCCCCATCTTTGGGGAAACCGGTACTGGTGATGCGCGAAACGACGGAACGTCCGGAAGCGATTACTGCAGGTACAGTACGTCTGGTAGGGACAGACCCGCAGCGTATTGTCGAAGAAGTCACGCGTTTGCTGCATGACGATAATGAATATCAGACCATGAGCCGCGCCCATAATCCGTATGGTGACGGGCAGGCATGTGGCCGCATTTTACACGCGTTAAAAAATAATCGGATATCGCTATGAGTTTTACGACCATTTCTGTCATTGGGCTGGGTTATATCGGACTGCCGACGGCGGCTGCCTTTGCTTCCCGTCAAAAGCATGTGATTGGCGTAGATGTAAATCAACACGCGGTGGATACCATTAATCGCGGTGAAATTCATATCGTTGAGCCAGATTTGGGCGCCGTGGTGAAAACGGCGGTCGAAAATGGATTTCTGCGTGCGACCACAACCCCTGTAGATGCGGATGCCTATCTGATTGCTGTGCCTACTCCGTTTAAGGGGGAGCACGAACCCGATATGGTTTATGTGGAAGCCGCAGCCAAGTCTCTTGCTCCGGTGCTGAAAAAAGGCGCGTTGGTGATCCTTGAATCGACGTCGCCTGTCGGGGCTACCGAACAGATGGCCACATGGCTAGCTGAAATACGTCCTGATTTGACTTTCCCGCAGCAGGTCGGTGAACAGGCTGACGTCAATATTGCCTATTGCCCTGAACGCGTGCTGCCAGGTCAGGTGATGGTTGAACTGATTAAAAACGACCGCGTGATTGGGGGAATGACCTCTGTCTGTTCCGCGCGTGCTAGCGAACTGTACAACATTTTCCTTGAGGGTGAATGTGTCGTGACCAACGCCCGCACTGCGGAAATGTGCAAGCTGACTGAAAATAGCTTCCGCGACGTCAATATCGCCTTCGCTAATGAGTTGTCGCTGATTTGCGCCGATCAGGGGATCAACGTCTGGGAACTGATTCGCCTGGCAAATCGCCATCCGCGCGTGAATATTTTGCAACCGGGTCCGGGTGTTGGCGGGCACTGTATCGCGGTTGATCCGTGGTTTATCGTGGCGCAGAACCCGCAGCAGGCGAAATTGATTCGCACCGCGCGTGAGGTAAACGACGGTAAGCCTCATTGGGTGGTCGATCGGGTAAAAGCTGCCGTGGCCGACTGTCTGGCGGATACCAATAAACGGGCCAGCGAAGTGAAAATTGCCTGTTTTGGTCTGGCATTTAAACCGAATATTGATGATTTACGTGAAAGCCCGGCGATGGGAATTGCGCAAAGTATCGCGCATTGGCACAAAGGCGAAACATTGGTGGTGGAACCGAATATCCATCAACTGCCGAAAAAACTGGACGGTCTGTGCCAACTGGCAACGCTGGACGATGCCCTGGGAAGCGCCGATGTGCTGGTCTTGCTGGTCGACCACAATGAATTTAAAGCCATTAAAGGCGATGCGGTTCACCAGCAATATGTCGTTGATACCAAAGGGGTCTGGCGGTGAAAATCCGCGCCAGTATTGAGCCGCTTAGCTGGGAAAATACGTTCTTTGGCGTGCATAGCGCTATTGTGCGTTTTGACCAACACGCGTCGGTTCTGACTGCGGATGCGTTGCAGCCCTGGTCGCGGGTACAGGCAAAAATACCTGCCGCCAATACCCAAGCATTAGATGCCCTGCAACAGCTGGGCTTCTCACTGGTTGAAGGTGAAGTAGATTTTGTGCTGCCAGTGACGTGTGCGCATGGTGACCCCGGTGCGCAGGTCGCACAAACTACGGATATCCCTGCATTACGCCATCTGGCAGGACAGGCGTTCGCGCAAAGTCGTTTTCGCGCCCCGTGGTATGCCGCAGATGCCAGCGCGCGTTTTTATGCGCAGTGGATTGAAAACGCGGTGCTGGGGACGTTCGATCATCAATGCCTCGTTTTTCGTACACCAACAGGTGAGATTCGTGGCTATGTCTCGCTGCGTGAACTGAATGCGACCGAGGCGCGAATTGGCCTGCTAGCCGGGCGTGGGGCGGGAGCAGAACTGATGCAGGCCGCGCTTTGCTGGGCGCAGGCTCACGGTAAAACAGCACTGCGTGTGGCGACCCAAATGGGCAATACCGCCGCGCTTAAACGTTATATACACAGTGGTGCGAATGTGGAAAGCACCGCGTATTGGTTATACAGGTGACACGATGATTCCATTTAACGCACCGCCGGTGGTGGGCACTGAACTCGATTACATGCAGTCTGCGATGAACAGCGGCAAACTGTGTGGCGATGGCGGTTTTACCCGTCGCTGCCAGCAGTGGCTGGAACAGCATTTTGGCAGCGAGAAAGTATTGCTGACGCCTTCCTGCACCGCATCGCTTGAGATGGCGGCATTGCTGCTGGATATCCAGCCTGGCGATGAAGTCATTATGCCAAGCTATACGTTTGTCTCCACGGCCAATGCTTTCGTGCTGCGAGGCGCGAAAATTGTCTTTGTTGATATCCGCCCGGATACCATGAACATTGACGAAACGCTGATTGAAGCGGCGATCACCGACAAAACCCGCGCTATTGTGCCGGTGCATTACGCGGGTGTGGCCTGCGAAATGGATACTATTATGGCGCTGGCGACCAAACATAACCTGTTTGTGGTGGAAGATGCGGCCCAGGGCGTTATGTCGACTTACAAAGGTCGGGCGCTGGGGACGATTGGTCACATCGGTTGCTTTAGCTTTCATGAGACCAAAAATTATACCGCTGGTGGTGAAGGCGGCGCGACGCTGATTAATGATAAAAAATTAGTCGAACGTGCAGAGATCATCCGTGAAAAAGGGACAAATCGCAGCCAGTTTTTCCGTGGCCAGGTAGATAAATATACCTGGCGTGATATCGGCTCCAGCTATTTGATGTCCGATCTACAGGCCGCCTATCTGTGGGCGCAACTGGAAGCAGCGGACCGCATTAACCAGCAGCGTCTGACGCTGTGGCAGAACTACTATGATGCTCTTGAACCGCTGGCGCGTGCTGGACGTATCGAGCTGCCTTCTGTACCAGACGGCTGCGTGCAAAACGCCCATATGTTTTACATCAAGCTGCGCGATATCGACGATCGCACGGCGTTGATTAACTTCCTGAAAGAAGCTGAAATTATGGCGGTGTTCCACTACATCCCGCTGCATGATTGCCCGGCTGGCGACAAATTCGGCGTATTTGCCGGTGTTGATCGTTACACCACCAAAGAGAGCGAGCGTTTGCTGCGTTTACCGCTGTTCTACAACCTGTCGCCGGTCAACCAGCGAACGGTAATTTCGACCTTACTCAACTACTTCGCCTGAAATGTCGCTTGCTAAAGCGTCCTTATGGACGGCAGCCAGTACGCTGGTAAAAATTGGTGCGGGTTTGCTGGTCGTGAAGCTGCTGGCGGTGTCGTTTGGCCCGGCAGGCGTGGGGCAGGCGGGTAACTTCCGCCAGATGGTCACCGTGCTTGGTGTCCTGGCGGGGGCCGGCATTTTCAACGGCGTCACGAAATATGTTGCGCAGCACCATGACGATCCGAACCGGCTCCGCAAGGTCGTCGGTACTTCTTCCGCGATGGTGCTGGGATTCTCTACGCTGATGGCGGTGATTTTTCTGCTGGCGGCCGCACCAATCAGTCAGGGATTGTTTGGTCATACTCATTATCAGGGGCTGGTAAGACTGGTTGCGCTGGTGCAGATGGGCATTGCCTGGGCGAATCTGCTGCTGGCGTTGATGAAGGGGGTTCGCGATGCGGCGGGTAACGCGCTGTCGCTGATTGTGGGTAGTCTGGTGGGCGTAGTGGCTTATTATGGCTGTTATCGCCTGGGAGGGTATGAAGGCGCTTTGCTGGGTCTGGCGTTAGTGCCCGCGTTGGTCGTTATCCCCGCCGCTATTATGCTGATTAAGCGTGGGGCGATTCCGCTGCATTACCTGAAACCCTCGTGGGATAACGGTCTGGCTGGACAGCTAAGCAAGTTTACGCTGATGGCGCTGATTACCTCCGTAACGTTGCCTGTGGCATACGTGATGATGCGAAACCTGCTGGCGGCGCAGTACAGTTGGGATGATGTGGGGATTTGGCAGGGGGTAAGCAGTATCTCTGATGCTTATCTGCAATTCATTACCGCTTCATTCAGTGTTTACTTGCTGCCGACGTTGTCGCGACTGACTGAAAAGCGCGACATTACGCGCGAGGTGGTTAAGTCGCTGAAGTTCGTGTTACCAGCAGTTGCCGCCGCGAGCTTTACCGTTTGGCTACTGCGTGACTTTGCTATCTGGCTGCTTTTCTCCGCAAAATTCACCGCCATGCGCGATCTGTTTGCCTGGCAACTGGTTGGCGATGTACTAAAAGTTGGGGCGTATGTCTTTGGGTATCTGGTGATCGCGAAAGCGTCGCTGCGGTTTTATATTTTGGCTGAAATTAGCCAGTTCATGTTATTGACGATGTTTGCTCACTGGCTGATCCCTGCACATGGTGCGCTGGGAGCGGCACAGGCTTATATGGCAACGTACATCGTCTATTTTTCACTTTGTTGTGGCGTGTTTTTACTCTGGCGTAGGCGGGCATGACTGTACTGATTCACGTTCTGGGATCGGATATCCCTCACCATAACCAAACCGTGTTGCGGTTTTTCAACGACTCGCTTGCCGCGACGAGCGAGCACGCGCGCACGTTTATGGTTGCCGGTCAGGATGCGGGATTCAGTGAGAGCTGCCCGGCGTTATCGCTGAGTTTTTACAGCGGGAAAAAAGCGTTAGCCGAAGCAGTTATCGCGAAAGCAAAAGCGAATCGCCAACAGCGATTCTTCTTCCACGGTCAGTTCAACACCAGCCTGTGGTTGGCGCTGCTGGGCGGGGGAATTAAACCGACGCAGTTTTACTGGCATATCTGGGGTGCTGATTTATACGAAGTCTCCAGTGGGCTGAAATTCCGCCTGTTTTACCCGATTCGCCGCATGGCGCAGAACCGCGTGGGCTGCGTATTTGCCACGCGGGGCGATTTACGTTATTTCGCCGAGCAGCATCCGCATGTACGGGGTGAGTTGCTCTATTTCCCAACGCGAATGGATCCTTCACTCAATAACATGAGCAATGATTGTCAGCGCAGCGGCAAGATGACGGTGCTGGTTGGCAACTCTGGCGATTGCAGCAATGAGCATGTTGCCGCGCTGCGTGCTGTCCATCAGCAGTTCGGCGACACGGTGAACGTGATTGTGCCGATGGGTTACCCCGCCAATAATGATGCCTATATCGACGAGGTTCGCCAGGCCGGTATGGCATTATTTAGCGCTGATAATCTGCAAATTTTAAGTGAAAAGCTGGAATTTGATGCCTATCTAACATTATTGCGGCAATGCGATTTGGGTTACTTTATTTTTGCCCGGCAGCAGGGGATCGGTACCCTGTGTTTGCTGATCCAGGCGGGTATCCCGTGCGTGCTCAACCGTGAAAATCCCTTCTGGCAGGATATGGTGGAACAGAATCTTCCGGTGTTATTTACCACGGATGATCTCAATGAAGGCGTCGTACGTGAAGCGCAGCGCCAGTTGGCATCGGTAGATAAAAACACGATTACCTTCTTTAGCCCGAATTATCTGCAGCCGTGGTATAACGCGCTGCGCATTGCTTCAGGAGAAACCGTATGAGCCTGATGCAATTCAGCGGTCTGCTGGTAGTCTGGCTGCTCTCCACCTTGTTTATCGCCACGCTGACCTGGTTTGAGTTCCGCCGCGTACGTTTTAACTTCAATGTTTTCTTCTCATTGTTGTTCTTGCTGACGTTCTTCTTCGGATTCCCGTTAACCAGCATCCTGGTGTTCCGCTTTGATGTGGCAGTGGCTCCGCCGGAGATCCTGCTGCAGGCCTTGCTGTCAGCAGCCTGTTTCTATGCCGTCTACTACGTGACGTATAAAACGCGATTGCGTAAGCGAGTAGAGGGTAAGCCGCGCAGGCCGCTGTTTACTATCAATCGCGTTGAAGCCCATTTGACCTGGGTTATCCTGATGGCGATTGCGCTGGTGAGCGTGGGCGTCTTCTTTATGCACAACGGATTCCTGCTGTTCAGACTGCAATCCTATAGCCAGATTTTTTCCAGCGAAGTCTCTGGGGTCGCTCTGAAGCGTTTCTTCTACTTCTTCATTCCGGCCATGCTGGTGGTTTATTTCCTGCGTCAGGACAGCAAAGCGTGGTTGTTCTTCCTGGTGAGCACCGTCGCGTTTGGTTTGCTGACCTATATGATTGTGGGCGGGACGCGCGCCAATATCATCATTGCGTTTGCCATCTTCTTGTTTATCGGCATTATTCGCGGCTGGATTTCGCTGTGGATGTTGGTCGCCGCAGGCGTGCTGGGTATTGTCGGGATGTTCTGGCTGGCCTTGAAGCGCTACGGAATGAGCGTTAGCGGCGATGAGGCGTTCTATACGTTCCTGTACCTTACGCGCGACACCTTCTCGCCGTGGGAGAACCTGGCGCTGTTGCTGCAGAATTACCACAATATTGAGTTCCAGGGGCTGGCGCCGATTGTTCGTGACTTCTATGTCTTTATCCCTTCCTGGCTGTGGCCTGGGCGGCCGAGTATTGTACTCAACTCAGCGAACTACTTTACCTGGGAAGTGTTGAACAACCACTCGGGACTGGCGATTTCGCCGACGTTAATTGGTTCACTGGTGGTGATGGGCGGGGCGCTTTTTATACCATTAGGCGCGATTGTCGTTGGACTCATTATCAAGTGGTTCGACTGGCTGTATGAGCTAGGTAACCAAGAAACCAATCGCTATAAAGCGGCGATTTTGCACAGTTTCTGTTTTGGCGCCATTTTCAATATGATCGTGTTGGCACGTGAAGGGCTGGATTCGTTTGTCTCGCGAGTGGTCTTTTTCCTCGTGATTTTTGGCGTTTGCCTACTGATGGCAAAACTGCTGTTTTGGCTATTCGATAGCGCAGGACTCATCCATAAACGAATCAAGTCGCTGCCCCGGACACAAATTGAAGGATCGTAATGACAGATAACATAACTGCGCCGCTGTATTCGCTGCGCGGATTACAACTGATTGGCTGGCACGATATGCAACATGCGCTGAATTACCTGTTTGCCGAAGGACACCTCAGGTCAGGAACGCTGGTGGCTATCAACGCTGAGAAAATGCTGACAGCAGAAGATAATCCTGAAGTGAGGGAGCTGATCAACGCCGCGGAGTTCAAATATGCGGATGGGATTAGCGTGGTGCGTTCGGTGCGCAAAAAATTCCCACAGGCGCAGGTTTCACGTGTGGCCGGTGCTGACCTTTGGGAAGCGCTGATGGCGCGAGCCGGGCAAAACGGAACGCCTGTTTTCCTGGTTGGTGGCAAGCCTGAAGTTCTGGCGCAAACAGAGGCAAAACTACGTGCACAGTGGCGTGTGAACATTGTGGGTAGCCAGGATGGTTATTTTACCTCAGAGCAGCGTCAGGCGTTATTTGAGCGTATTCACGCCAGCGGCGCGCAAATTGTGACGGTGGCGATGGGGTCGCCGAAACAAGAGATCTTTATGCGTGATTGCCGCAAGACTCACCCTGACGCGCTGTATATGGGCGTGGGTGGCACCTACGACGTCTTTACCGGTCACGTTAAGCGTGCGCCTAAAATCTGGCAAAATCTGGGGCTGGAGTGGCTGTATCGCTTATTGTCGCAACCGAGCCGTATTACTCGACAACTTCGCTTATTACGCTATCTACGCTGGCACTATACCGGCAACCTCTGACGCCCTCTCTCCTCTGATAAGTAGCGTGATCTGCTAATTACGCTACTTATTCACAACATAATCGCTGCTTTCTCGCACAATATATTCATTTTTTGAATGCTTTAATTGCCATTTAAGCGATTTTAGGAAACCATTCGCAACAATCATTTCAGTGCCGTGGAGTTTTGACGCCAACTGCTAAGCGGTCGGTGTCGTATAGCCTGTTATGACATAACAAGATGTACCCATAACGAGAACCGGTAATACCGGACAGCATGCAAACACAACAAGAGGATTTATGGCCGAGAACAAACCTGAGCTACAGCGTGGGCTGGAGGCTCGTCACATCGAATTAATTGCCCTCGGGGGCACTATTGGCGTCGGGCTGTTTATGGGGGCCGCCAGTACCCTGAAATGGGCGGGACCTTCGGTTCTGCTGGCGTATATCGTCGCCGGGCTGTTCGTATTTTTCATTATGCGTTCTATGGGGGAGATGTTATTCCTCGAGCCGGTTGCCGGTTCATTCGCTGTTTACGCTCACCGTTATATGAGCCCCTTCTTTGGCTATCTCACCGCCTGGTCATACTGGTTTATGTGGATGGCGGTGGGGATCTCAGAGATTACCGCCATCGGGGTGTACGTCCAGTTCTGGTTCCCGGAAATGGCGCAATGGATACCCGCACTGATCGCGGTCGGACTGGTTGCATTGGCGAACCTCGCCGCAGTTCGCTTGTATGGTGAAATTGAGTTCTGGTTTGCCATGATCAAAGTGACCACCATCATTGTGATGATCGTCATTGGGTTAGGGGTGATTTTCTTCGGTTTTGGTAATGGCGGTCAGGCGATCGGCTTTGGCAACCTGACCGAACACGGCGGTTTCTTTGCCGGTGGTTGGAAGGGCTTCCTGACAGCATTGTGTATTGTCGTGGCTTCTTACCAGGGCGTGGAGCTGATTGGCATTACTGCAGGTGAAGCGAAGAACCCACAGGTCACGCTGCGTAGCGCGGTAGGTAAAGTGCTGTGGCGTATCCTGATTTTCTACGTTGGCGCAATTTTTGTTATCGTCACTATTTTCCCGTGGAATGAGATTGGCAGCAACGGCAGTCCGTTTGTTCTCACCTTTGCCAAGATTGGTATTACCGCCGCGGCGGGGATTATTAACTTTGTGGTCCTGACGGCGGCGCTGTCGGGTTGTAATAGCGGCATGTACAGCTGTGGGCGTATGCTCTACGCGCTGGCCAAGAATCGCCAGCTCCCCGCCGCTGTTGGGAAAGTTTCTCGCCATGGCGTACCGGTTGCCGGCGTGGCCATTTCTATCGCGATCCTGCTGATTGGTTCGTGCCTGAACTACATCATTCCCAATCCGCAGCGCGTGTTTGTTTATGTCTATAGCGCCAGCGTGTTGCCGGGGATGGTGCCGTGGTTTGTGATCCTGATAAGCCAGCTGCGTTTCCGTCAGGCGCATAAAGCGGCGATTGCCAGTCATCCATTCCGCTCCATTCTGTTCCCGTGGGCGAATTATTTGACGATGGCGTTCCTGATTTGCGTATTAATTGGCATGTACTTTAATGAAGATACCCGAATGTCGCTTTTTGTTGGCATGGGTTTCTTGTTGGCCGTGACGTTCATTTATAAGGTTTTTGGTCTGAATCGTCATGGCACAGCCCATAAATTGCGGGAATAAGCGACAAAACGCACAAACCATGACCAAACGATAATTTATTTTAAAAAAGCACTAGACAGAAGACCGAGACCTCCGTAATATCCAGCCCCGCAACGGCGCTAAGCGCCCGTAGCTCAGCTGGATAGAGCGCTGCCCTCCGGAGGCAGAGGTCTCAGGTTCGAATCCTGTCGGGCGCACCATTTAGTAGGGTGCCAGAGCTGCGGTGGTTTTAATACCGCGTAAAAGATTTGCAGTGGTGGCTATAGCTCAGTTGGTAGAGCCCTGGATTGTGATTCCAGTTGTCGTGGGTTCGAATCCCATTAGCCACCCCATTAATTTAAAGTTGTGAAATGCGAAGGTGGCGGAATTGGTAGACGCGCTAGCTTCAGGTGTTAGTGTCCTTAGGATGTGGGGGTTCGAGTCCCCCCCCTCGCACCACGACTTAAAGAATTGAACTAAAAATTCAAAAAGCAGTAAAACGGCGAGTAGCGCAGCTTGGTAGCGCAACTGGTTTGGGACCAGTGGGTCGGAGGTTCGAATCCTCTCTCGCCGACCAATTTTGAACCCCGCTTCGGCGGGGTTTTTTGTTTTCTGATTTTCCCTTCTCAGCCTTTATTCCCGCGAATTACCTGATGTCTTAAAAAGTCCGAATACCTGGTTTTTGCAGTGCAATCGTGGCATGCCTTGTGCAATAATATGCGGGTAGATGCTCATTCCATCTCTTATGTTCGCCCTCTGGCCTCATAAACTCAGGAATGATGCAGAGCCGTTTACGGTGCTTATCGTCCACAGACAGATGTCGCGTAGCCTCATCAAACACCATGGACATAACGTTGAGTGAAGCACCCATTTATGTTGTCATACAGACCTGTTTAACGCCTGCTCCTTACCGAGCGGGCGTTTTTTTATGCATACACAAAATCCTTCGAGCTGCTTCTCGAATGATTTTGTGTATACGAGATGAAAAATATGTAGGCCCGGTAAGCGAAAGCGCCACCGGGCATTCAGGAGTTACTGCGGGGGATTGTTGTTCTGCAACGTCAACATCAGGCCATCACGACGCATGGTGGCGGCTTCTTCCGGTTGATGCAGTCTGTCCAGCGCGTCAGCAAGCCAGGCGTAGTCATAGGCATCCGGGCGCTGTTTGAGAGCGGCACGGAAGGCGAGCGTGGCTTCCTGCCATTCCCCATGCTTCATTAACGACTGACCCAGCGTACTCCACAGCAACGGGCGATCGCCCACGGCTTTAATCTGCTGGCGCAACACTTTCTCTATCTGTTCCGGATTATTGGTTTTCAGACGCGGGATCGGTAGCACCAGGCGGTCATCGTACTGACGTTTCAAACCATCAATGATGACCTGCTGCGCTGTATCGTGATCGTCACACTCAATCAGATGTTCAGCCATTGCTACCTGCAAAGCAACCTGATGACGGGTTTTACGGTTCTGGTTTTTCCACCATGCACGCAGCCCCTCGCTGCCCTGATCGGCGCGGACCTGATCCATCAAGCCAACCCATGCCTGTTGTTCCAGCATGGCGCGGTGCTCGTCATCACCCACATGCGCTTTTGCCATGGATGGGATGATATCCAGCAAGGAACTCCATGCGCCGGTGCGAATGTAGGCCTGCTCAGCCAGACGCAGCACTTCCGGATGACGTGGCGTTACTTCCAGCAGTTTGTCTATGCTGTGGCGTGCGGCGTGATTTTCATTACGCGCCAGTTGCAGGCGAACGCGAGCGATTTCTACCGGGATCGTATCATTTCCCGCCAGTTCGGCAGCACGCTCAAGGTGTTGGTTGGCGCGAGCTTCGTCACCGCGCTGCTGAGCCGCTTCTGCCGCCAGCAGGTAATTCACTACTGGCTGTTCTGCATGATCGGCATTTTTCGACATCAGCTTCTCAACCTGCTGATAGTCACCTTCTGCCAGTTTGAGCAGCGCCTGTTCGGTCTGCTTACGGGCGCGACGACGTTTACGACCCACAAACCACCCACGGGTATGTGCGCCGGTGCGGAAAATTCGGCGCAACAGCCATTCAATCGCAAACAGGACGACCATGGCGACGATCAGGATGATCACCAGGCCCGTCACGCTGGTTTCGATATTGTAGTTATCCGTCTGGATCAGCACATAGCCCTGATGACCGGCTATCATCGGACCGACGACGATCCCGGCGATCAACAGCACAAAGAGCAACAATACTTTTAGCATCATTATTCTCCTTGCGGCGCGGTTGCCGGAGCGTCTGTCGAAGGCGCTGGCGCTGCTGCTACCGGTGCTGTGGCAGGTTGCGCCAGTAAATTACGTACGCGGGTCTGCATTAACTTGTCGAGAATAGCCTGACTCTGCAGCGTTTCCGGGACATCCATACTGATGCTTTGCTGGCTCAGTTGGTCTACTTCTTCAAGGAACGCTTTGGTCGCTGCATCGTCGGTGTCGTAGTAAGCACGCACCCATGTGGAGACATTTTCCAGCGCCTGGCGGTATGTCTCTTCCTGATGACGCGGCACGGCCTGGGCCGCTACTAACAGGCGGGAACGGATATTTTCACGTAAGTAAACGTCCTGGTTCGGTGCCAGCAGCGGTACGGCAGTTTCATCACGACGGCGCACGGTGATAAAGCTGTCCATAAAGTTCTGCCAGCTTTTTTGCAGATTGACGCGCCATTCGCTAATCGAGCTGGAAAGCTCGCTGCTGTCCGAGTCCATCGGTGAATCGTCGGTGTCGTTGTCGGCCAAACGCAGGTTATCGATCTGATTAGAGAGTTGATTCACTTTCAGGATAATGCCGTCATAGTCGACCTGAGTCACCGCGGAGAGGCTCGCGATATCGTCAGTAATCGCACGTCGCGCGGTAATTAAGCTCGGGTCGTTCATATCTGCCAGACTGGCATCGGCGCTTTTCAGCAGCGCCGCGGCGGTAGTGACGTCCTGATCGCTCCATAATTTGCGACCAGCCAGTTTCACCAGGAAATCAGCCTGCGCCAGCAGCCATGTTCCAGCATCGCTGCCGGAGATGGTGGCGACTTTTTGCTGGACTTCATCAAGCTGTTTGACCAGCGCGGCCTGCTGGCGAGTGGCTTCATCCAGCTGCGTTGCCTGCTGTTTAATAATACCTTCCAGCTCAGCTTTCTGGCTTTCCTGCGCTTTTTGCAGTGCCGTCAGCTGGTTCGCCAGCGCATCGCTGGTTGCCGTTTGTGTTGTTGCCTGTTGTTTCCCCCAGCCGTACAGCCCAACGCCTGCTGCCAGCGCAATAGCAATCGCCACAGCGCTCAGAATCAGCGCCGTGCTGTTCTTACTCTTTTTTTCAGTATTAACTGGCTGTGACGTGGTTTCCACGGCCTCCCTGGTCTCTTCAACCACGGCGGAGGATTTTTCTTGTTCCGTCATTATGGCATCCCATTATGAGAGTTATTGTAATGCGCGTAGTAGCGCATCGTTGTCGGCGTTATCAGCGACCTTAATATCTTGCCAGCCCAGTTCCCGGGCGAGGTGCGCCAGACGCTCACTGACGACCAGCAGCCGACAGCGTAGTAACCAGTGCTCACGATACCACTGTGGAATAAGCGTCCAGAGCTGTTGTAGCATCTCTCCGCTAGTGACGACCACCGTGGTTACGCCACGGGATTGCCAGCGCATCGCTTCTTCTGCACCATCGTAATATTTTGCACTGCGTTGATAACATTCACAAAAATCGACATCGGCTCCGCGTGCCGTTAGGGTTTCACCTATCAGCTCGCGGCCACCGTTGCCGCGTAATATAAGCGCGCGTTTTCCCGCAATATTTTGTAATTCAGGTAATTGTAGCAAGACTTCGCTAATTTCCCGATCCAGAGGGTAGTGAATATTGAAGCCGCTAACAGTATGCAGCGCCAGCGCCGTTGTACGGCCAATGGCAAAATATCGCGGAAGGGATGGCCAGCTTTTCTCTTGCTGCTGAAGCTCGGCATCTGCAAAGGTAACGGCGTGCTGCGAGAGGACGAAGACCAGATCGTTCTCCGTCAGCGCCGACAGTCGGGAAGCAAGCGTTGCCAGTTCCCGACCAGGTGAAAACTCGATGAGCGGAAAACTCCAGGCCACCTGCCCCAGTGTGCGCAGACGGCTCACTAACTCTTCCCCTGCGGGAGACGGGCGGGTGACCAGAATACTCATGCGGGTGCTTCTCCGTTATAAACTTCAGCCAGAATGGCGCGCGCACCGTTCTCCAGCAGTTCTTCTGCCAGAGAGATGCCCATCTGTTCGGCATCCTGTGTGGCGCCGCGACGTTCTCCGCATACCATCTGTGAACCGTCTGGCGCGCCGACCAGCGCACGTAGCCAAATCTCACCGTCGATGATTTCGGCATAGCTACCAATAGGTACCTGACATCCCCCTTCCAGGCGGGTGTTCATGGCGCGTTCTGCTTTGACGCGTAGCGCCGTCTCTTCATGGTTGAGCGGCGCTAACAGCGCCTGAGTGCGCATATCATCCAGTCGACATTCTATGCCTACTGCGCCTTGTCCGACAGCGGGCAGGGAGACTTCCGGCGGCAGAGCGGTACGGACTCGCGACTCAAGACCTAAACGTTTTAATCCAGCGACCGCCAGAATAATGGCGTCATAATCGCCGTTATCCAGTTTGCTGAGGCGCGTGCCTACGTTGCCGCGCAGCGAACGGATGACGAGATCCGGGCGACGCTTCGCCAACTGGCACTGGCGACGCAAACTGGATGTCCCAACGATACTGCCTGCGGGGAGTTCATCCAGCGTGTTGTACTTATTTGAGACGAAAGCATCCCGCGGATCCTCTCGCTCGCAAATGGTGACCAGTCCAAGACCGTCAGGGAATTCAACCGGCACATCCTTCATGGAATGCACGGCGATATCGGCGCGTTTTTCCAGCAGCGCGACTTCCAGCTCTTTAACAAACAACCCTTTCCCTCCGACTTTCGCCAGCGGGGTATCAAGGATCACATCGCCACGGGTTACCATAGGAACCAGTTCCACGATCAGACCTGGGTGGTTTGCCATTAAGGCGTCTTTGACATAATGTGCCTGCCAGAGCGCAAGGGGGCTTTGGCGTGTGGCAATTCTCAAAACATTGTCTAACATGCTTGTTACCGTCATTATCAATCATTGACCATCCTAACATCCTTATCAAAGGGATGTCAGCGTTACGCTCAAACGTAAGTGAGAGGAAAGGCGCTGCATCATCACTGTCAGTGAATAATGACGAGAAAAACCTCCCGACCGTATGAAGGAATTTACACGTAACGAACGGTGCTACACTGGTATGTAGCGCATCTTTCTTTACGGTCAATGAGCAAGGTGTTAAATTGATCACGTTTTAGACCATTTTTTCATCTGTAACTAATAAAAGTGCAGGGGAAAAAGGTAACGGTTATTTTTGACATACGGTTTATCCGGACTGATGACGAGGGTGGTGAGCGTTTGCTCCGCTGCTATCGACGCCATGACGGATGCAACATCAGGCGATACGTCTTGTACCTCTATATTGAGACTCTGAAACAGAGACTGGATGCCATAAATCAACTGCGTGTGGATCGCGCGCTTGCTGCCATGGGACCTGCTTTCCAGCAGGTATACAGTCTGCTGCCGACATTATTGCACTACCACCATCCGCTGATGCCGGGTTACCTTGATGGTAACGTTCCCAAGGGCATATGCCTTTACACGCCTGATGAAACCCAACGCCACTACCTGAACGAACTGGAACTGTACCGCGGTATGTCGCCGCAGGACCCGCCGAAGGGCGAACTGCCGATCACCGGCGTTTACTCGATGGGCAGTACCTCTTCGGTAGGGCAAAGTTGTTCGTCTGACCTTGATATCTGGGTCTGCCATCAATCCTGGCTGGATAGCGAAGAGCGCCAACTGCTGCAGCGTAAATGTAGCCTGCTGGAAAGCTGGGCGGCCTCGTTGGGCGTGGAAGTCAGTTTCTTCCTGATTGACGAAAACCGTTTCCGTCACAATGAAAGCGGCAGTCTGGGTGGTGAAGACTGTGGCTCGACGCAGCATATCCTGTTGCTGGATGAATTCTATCGCACCGCTGTGCGCCTCGCGGGTAAACGTATTCTGTGGAATATGGTGCCGGGCGACGAAGAAGAGCACTACGACGATTACGTCATGACGCTCTACGCACAGGGGGTGTTAACGCCAAACGAATGGCTGGATCTCGGCGGACTCAGTTCGCTTTCCGCCGAAGAGTACTTTGGCGCCAGCCTCTGGCAGTTGTACAAGAGTATCGACTCCCCGTACAAAGCGGTGCTGAAAACGCTGTTGCTGGAAGCCTATTCCTGGGAATATCCCAACCCACGCCTGTTGGCGAAAGACATTAAACAGCGCTTGCATGATGGCGAGATCGTCTCTTTTGGTCTTGACCCTTACTGCATGATGCTGGAGCGCGTTACCGAATACCTCACGGCGATCGAAGATCCGACTCGCCTGGATTTAGTACGTCGATGTTTCTACTTAAAAGTGTGCGAGAAACTGAGCCGTGAGCGCGCCTGCGTGGGCTGGCGTCGTGAAGTATTAAGTCAGTTAGTGAAAGAGTGGGGCTGGGATGACACCCGTCTGACCATGCTGGATAACCGCGCTAACTGGAAGATTGACCAGGTACGTGAAGCGCATAACGAACTGCTCGATGCGATGATGCAGAGCTATCGTAACCTGATCCGCTTTGCGCGGCGCAATAACCTCAGCGTCAGCGCCAGTCCGCAGGATATCGGCGTGCTGACCCGTAAGCTGTATGCTGCGTTTGAAGCGCTGCCGGGTAAGGTCACGCTGGTGAACCCGCAGATATCTCCGGATCTCTCGGAACCGAATCTGACCTTTATCCATGTACCGCCGGGTCGTGCCAACCGTTCGGGTTGGTATCTCTACAACCGCGCGCCTAACATGGACTCGATCATCAGCCATCAGCCGCTGGAATATAACCGCTATCTCAACAAGCTGGTGGCGTGGGCCTGGTTCAATGGCCTGCTGACCTCGCGTACGCATTTGTTTATTAAGGGCAACGGCATTGTTGATTTGCCGAAGCTGCAGGAAATGGTCGCCGATGTGTCGCACCACTTCCCGCTGCGACTGCCTGCGCCAACGCCGAAAGCGCTCTATAGCCCATGCGAAATTCGCCATCTGGCGATTATCGTTAACCTCGAATATGACCCGACGGCAGCGTTTCGCAATCAGGTGGTGCATTTTGATTTCCGTAAGCTGGACGTCTTCAGTTTTGGTGAAGAGCAAAAATGCCTGGTGGGTAGTGTAGACCTGCTGTACCGCAACTCGTGGAATGAAGTGCGTACGCTGCACTTCAACGGCGAGCAGGCGATGATTGAAGCGTTAAAAACGATTCTGGGCAAAATGCACCAGGATGCCGCGCCGCCAGATAGCGTCGAGGTCTTCTGCTATAGCCAGCATCTGCGCGGTTTAATTCGCACCCGCGTTCAGCAACTGGTGTCTGAGTGCATCGAATTACGTCTGTCCAGCACCCGTCAGGAAACCGGACGCTTCAAAGCGCTGCGTGTTTCCGGCCAGACGTGGGGGCTGTTCTTCGAACGTCTGAACGTCTCGGTGCAGAAGCTGGAAAACGCGATTGAATTCTATGGCGCGATTTCGCATAACAAACTGCACGGACTTTCCGTCCAGGTTGAGACCAACCATGTGAAACTGCCGTCGGTGGTAGACGGTTTTGCCAGTGAAGGGATTATTCAGTTCTTTTTCGAAGAAACGGGTGATGAGCAGGGCTTTAATATCTACATTCTGGACGAAAGCAATCGGGCTGAGGTGTATCACCACTGCGAAGGTAGTAAAGAGGAACTGGTACGCGACGTCAGCCGTTTCTACTCATCGTCGCACGATCGTTTTACCTACGGCTCCAGCTTCATCAACTTTAACCTGCCGCAGTTCTATCAGATTGTGAAAACCGACGGGCGCGCGCAGGTGATTCCGTTCCGCACCCAGCCGATTAGCGCTGTTCCGCCCGTTAATCAGGACAACGACGCGCCGCAGTTGCAGCAGTATTTCTCTTAAGCATAGTGCCGGATGGCGGTGTAAACACCTTATCCGGCTTCCAAATGCACGAGATACCCAGGCCGGATAAGCGAAGCGCATCCGGCAATCACACTTAGTGGAAGCTCACCTCTTCACCCGCCTGCTGCGTTGCCGCCTGTTCCAGCAGATCCCAGAACGTTTCGCCGCTTCGGTCGCAGATCCACTCGTCGCCTTTCAGGTCAAAGTGGTAGCCGCCCTGTTTGGTCGCCAGCCATACCTGGTGCAGCGGCTCCTGGCGGTTAATGATAATTTTGCTGCCGTTTTCGAAACTGATGGTCAGAACGCCGCCGTTGATCTCACAATCAATATCGCTGTCGCCATCCCAGTCATCCAGACGTTCTTCAATGGTCATCCACAGGGTGTCAGCAAGGCGATGAAATTCACTGTCGTTCATTTTCTTATCCTATTTTTCGTGATGCCCGCAGTATAACGTGGAATAAATCGCGATGCAGTTTTTAGCCAAACTCTTGCTTTTACGCCTTCTCCTGCGATGATAGAAAACAGAAAGCATGAACTTTACAGGCAATCGATAATGAAAAACGTGTTAAAGCCACTCGCTGTCATTTTTACTCTGTTCAGCCTGACGGGCTGTGGGCTAAAAGGCCCGCTCTATTTCCCGCCAGCTGATAAAACCGCGCCGCCTCCGACCAAGAGCGTTCAGCCGCAATCGCAATCCACCACGCCTGAGAAAAACGATCGTGGGATTAGTGATGGGCCTTCTCAGGTGAATTACTAACGGCAGGAATAGATTTTACATTTCTGTACCCGCGTGAACGGAGTGAATGATGCAATTCTCTAAAATGCATGGCCTTGGCAACGATTTTATGGTCGTCGACGCGGTAACGCAGAATGTCTTTTTCTCACCAGAGCTGATCCGCCGCCTGGCCGACAGACATCTCGGCGTTGGATTTGATCAACTGCTGGTGGTTGAACCTCCGTATGATCCGGAGCTGGATTTCCACTACCGTATTTTTAATGCCGACGGCAGTGAAGTGTCACAGTGCGGCAATGGCGCCCGCTGTTTTGCTCGTTTTGTTCGCCTGAAAGGGCTGACCAATAAGCGCGATATTCGCGTCAGTACCGCGAATGGTCGTATGGTATTAACCGTAACCGACGACGAGCTGGTGCGGGTGAATATGGGCGAACCCAATTTTGAACCCTCGCAGGTGCCTTTTCGCGCTAACAAAGCAGAGAAGACCTATATTATGCGCGCGGCCGAACAGACAGTATTGTGCGGCGTGGTTTCAATGGGGAACCCGCACTGCGTGATTCAGGTTGATGATGTTGATACGGCCACGGTAGAAACACTGGGACCGGTTCTGGAAAGCCATGAACGCTTCCCTGAACGCGCCAACATCGGATTTATGCAGGTGGTAAAACGTGAGCATATCCGACTGCGCGTCTATGAGCGCGGCGCGGGTGAAACGCAGGCCTGCGGCAGCGGTGCATGCGCCGCCGTTGCAGTCGGTATCCAGCAGGGGCTGCTGGCAGAAGAAGTGAGGGTGGAATTACCGGGCGGTCGACTTGATATCGCCTGGAAAGGTCCGGGTCATCCGCTGTATATGACTGGCCCGGCGGCACATGTCTACGACGGATTTATTCACTTATGAAGCAACCAGGGGAAGAACTACAGGAAACGCTCATGGAGCTCGACGATCGGGCGGTCGTCGATTATCTGCAACGTAATCCTGAGTTTTTTATCCGTAATGCCCAGGCCGTTGAAGCGATGCGAGTTCCGCACCCAGTGCGGGGCACGGTCTCTTTAGTGGAATGGCATATGGCGCGGGCGCGTAATCATATTAACGTGCTGGAAGAGAACATGGCGTTGTTGATGGAACAAGCCAACGCCAATGAAAGCCTGTTCTATCGTCTGTTAAGTCTGCAAGGGCGGCTGGTGTCGGCCAGCAGTCTTGACGACATGCTGATGCGCTTGCATCGCTGGGCGCGTGAGCTAGGGCTGGCCGGAGCGACGGTTCGTCTGTTCCCGGATCGCTGGCGACTTGGCGCGCCATCAAAATTCACCCATCTGGCATTAAGCCGTCAGGCTTTTGAACCGTTGCGTATCCAGCGTTTGGGCCAGTCGCAGCACTATCTTGGGCCGCTTAATGGTCCGGAATTGCTGGTGATGATGCCGGAGGCGAAAGCCATAGGCTCAGTCGCGATGTCGATGCTCGGGCAGGATGGATCCCTTGGCGTGATGCTGTTTAGCAGTCGTGATGTTAATCATTACCAGCAGGGGCAAGGCACGCAATTGCTGCAGGAAATCTCGCTGATGTTGCCGGAGCTGCTGGAGCGCTGGATTGAACGCGTATGACCGATTCACTCCTTTCTCAGGATGTGGCGCGCTTTTTGCGCTATCTGGGCGTTGAGCGTCAGCTTAGCCCGATCACCTTGCTTAATTATCAGCGTCAGCTTGATGCCATCATTGCGTTAGCTGGAGAGACCGGTCTGCAAAGCTGGCAACAATGTGATGCGCTCATGGTCCGCAGTTTTGCTGTTCGCAGCCGTCGTAAAGGATTGGGGCCGGCGAGTCTGGCGCTGCGTCTCTCCGCGTTACGCAGTTTCTTCGACTGGCTGGTTAATCAGGGCGAACTGAAAGCCAATCCGGCAAAAAGCGTTTCCGCGCCGAAAGCACCGCGTCATCTGCCTAAAAATATCGATGTCGACGACGTTAATCGTCTGCTGGATATCGATCTCAACGACCCCCTTGCCGTGCGTGATAGAGCGATGCTGGAAGTGATGTACGGCGCGGGTCTGCGTTTATCTGAACTGGTTGGGCTGGATATTAAACATCTCGATCTCGACACCGGCGAAGTGTGGGTGATGGGTAAGGGCAGTAAAGAGCGTCGCCTGCCGATTGGCCGCAATGCGGTGGCGTGGATTGAGCACTGGCTGGATCTACGCGGACTCTTTGGCTGCGATGACGATGCGCTATTTCTGTCCAAACTGGGCAAACGCATCTCGGCGCGTAACGTGCAGAAACGCTTTGCTGAATGGGGTATCAAGCAGGGGCTGAACAGCCACGTACATCCCCACAAATTACGCCACTCCTTTGCGACGCATATGCTGGAGTCGAGCGGCGATCTGCGCGGAGTGCAGGAGTTATTGGGTCATGCCAATCTCTCCACAACTCAAATCTATACCCATCTTGATTTTCAACACCTGGCTTCAGTGTACGATGCGGCGCATCCGCGCGCCAAACGGGGGAAATAATGCGTTTTTACCGGCCTTTGGGGCGCATTTCTGCGCTCACCTTTGACCTTGATGACACCCTTTACGATAACCGTCCCGTTATCACACGCACCGAGCAGGAAGCGCTCGCGTTTGTACAGAATTACCATCCGGCGTTGAATTCGCTACAAAATAGCGACCTACAGCGCTTGCGTCAGGCCGTTCGTGACGCCGAGCCGGAAATCTATCACGATGTTACCCAATGGCGTCACCGGGCCGTAGAACGCGCTATGCTGGAGGCGGGTTTGTCAGCGGCAGAAGCCAGAATGGGGGCGAATGCGGCGATGATGAATTTTGCCAAATGGCGTAGCCGCATTGAAGTCCCACAGACGACGCATGACACGCTGAAAGCGCTGGCTCGCAAATGGCCGCTGGTGGCGATCACCAACGGTAACGCGCAGCCGGAACTGTTTGGCCTGGGTGATTACTTTGAGTTTGTGCTGCGCGCCGGTCCCGACGGACGATCAAAACCGTTCAGCGACATGTACACGCTGGCGGCGGAAAAACTGAAAATGCCTGTAGGTGAGATCCTGCATGTGGGTGATGACCTGACGACAGACGTCGCGGGCGCCATCCGTTGTGGTATGCAGGCCTGCTGGATCAAACCAGAAAATGCCGACCTGATGCACACCGCAGACAGTCGTTTGCTGCCGCATATCGAAATTTCACAGTTGGCATCTCTGACCTCGCTGATATAATCACCAACAACTCTGTATAAATTCCCAGGGGTCCGGCTGGGCCCTGTTGATTCCGGCGGTGCCAATGGACGTTTCTTACCTGCTCGATAGCCTCAATGACGAACAGCGCCAGGCTGTGGCCGCGCCACGCAGCAACATGTTGGTTCTGGCAGGTGCGGGGAGTGGTAAAACGCGCGTGCTGGTGCACCGTATCGCCTGGTTACTGACGGTAGAGAACAACTCGCCGTATTCGATTATGGCGGTAACCTTTACCAACAAAGCGGCAGCGGAAATGCGCCACCGTATTGGTCAGATCATGGGAACCAGCCAGGGCGGTATGTGGGTGGGGACGTTCCACGGTCTGGCGCACCGTCTGCTGCGCGCGCACCATATGGATGCCAACCTGCCGCAGGATTTCCAGATCCTCGACAGCGAAGACCAACTGCGTCTGCTCAAGCGCCTGATCAAGGCGATGAACCTGGATGAGAAGCAGTGGCCGCCGCGTCAGGCGATGTGGTTTATCAATAGTCAGAAAGACGAAGGGCTGCGCCCGCACCATCTGCAGAGCTATGGCAACCCGGTTGAGCAAACCTGGCAGAAAGTGTATCAGGCTTACCAGGAAGCGTGTGATCGCGCCGGGCTGGTGGATTTCGCCGAGCTGCTACTGCGCGCCCATGAACTGTGGCTCAACAAACCGCATATCCTGCAGCACTATCGCGAACGCTTTACCAATATCCTGGTGGACGAATTTCAGGATACCAACAACATTCAATACGCCTGGATCCGCCTGCTGGCGGGCGATACCGGTAAAGTGATGATCGTGGGTGATGACGACCAGTCGATCTACGGCTGGCGCGGGGCGCAGGTGGAAAACATCCAGCGCTTCCTCACCGATTTCCCGGGCGCAGAAACCATTCGTCTGGAGCAGAATTACCGCTCGACCAACAATATCCTCAGCGCAGCTAACGCCCTGATTGAGAACAACAACGGGCGTCTGGGTAAAAAGCTGTGGACCGACGGTGTCGACGGTGAACCGATCTCGCTTTACTGCGCGTTCAACGAACTTGATGAAGCGCGTTTTGTGGTTAACCGCATCAAGACCTGGCAGGACAACGGCGGCGCGCTTGAACAATGCGCTATTCTGTACCGCAGCAACGCCCAGTCGCGCGTACTGGAAGAGGCGTTGTTACAGGCCAGCATGCCGTATCGGATTTATGGCGGGATGCGCTTCTTCGAACGCCAGGAAATCAAAGATGCGCTCTCTTACCTGCGCCTGATCGCTAATCGCAATGACGACGCCGCATTTGAGCGCGTGGTGAATACACCGACCCGCGGGATTGGCGATCGTACTTTAGATGTGGTGCGTCAGACCTCCCGTGACCGCCAGCTAACGTTGTGGCAGGCTTGTCGTGAGCTGTTGCAGGAAAAAGCCCTCGCGGGGCGCGCTGCCAGCGCCTTACAGCGTTTTATGGAGCTGATTGACGCACTGGCCCAGGAGACCGCCGATATGCCGCTGCACGTGCAAACTGACCGGGTGATTAAAGACTCCGGCCTGCGCATGATGTACGAGCAGGAAAAAGGCGAGAAGGGCCAGACGCGTATCGAAAACTTAGACGAACTGGTGACGGCAACGCGCCAGTTTAGCTACAACGAGGAAGATGAAGACTTAATGCCGTTGCAGGCGTTCCTGTCTCACGCCGCGCTGGAGGCGGGCGAAGGGCAGGCGGATACCTGGCAGGATGCGGTTCAGCTAATGACCCTGCACTCGGCGAAAGGTCTGGAGTTCCCGCAGGTGTTTATCGTCGGCATGGAAGAAGGCATGTTCCCAAGCCAGATGTCGCTGGACGAAGGCGGACGTCTCGAAGAGGAACGCCGCCTGGCCTACGTCGGCGTGACCCGCGCGATGCAAAAGCTGACGCTGACCTACGCCGAAACGCGTCGTCTGTACGGCAAAGAGGTTTACCATCGCCCGTCGCGCTTTATTGGTGAATTGCCGGAAGCGTGTGTTGAAGAGGTACGTCTGCGCGCCACGGTCAGCCGCCCGGTAAGCCATCAGCGAATGGGCACGCCAATGGCGGAAAACGATACCGGCTATAAGCTTGGCCAGCGCGTACGCCATGCCAAGTTTGGCGAGGGCACCATTGTCAATCTGGAAGGCAGCGGCGAGCACAGTCGTTTGCAGGTCGCGTTCCAGGGGCAGGGAATCAAATGGCTGGTGGCGGCCTATGCCCGACTGGAAACGGTATAACTTTCAGAAAAATATCATTATTTTGTAACGATCTGCTAGCCTTACTGATGAGCAGGTAATTTATCCAGGCTAGCGTTTCGTTGCGTGTTGACGTCAAAATTTTGCTGGCGTAACATGCGCGCACGATTACGCTAAGAGGACATTCGCCTTGGACACACCCAGTAGATACTGGCTCATTATCCTGTCATCCAGGATCAACTCCTAAGGCTATCCCTTTTTGCTGATAGCCTTCGCGGTTGTCAGCGACCTTCTGTTTTTCCCGTCGCGCTGAGTCAGGCTGTTTAATGGTCTGAAACCCAATTTGTTTCTGTGTGCCCTCCGAACTGTCCGATAATTTTTTGCATTGGGAGTCCCGGTCATGCTGAGCGCATTTCAACTGGAAAACAATCGTTTAACTCGCCTTGAGGCAGACGAGATCGAGCACCTGGCCAGTTCGGTTTGGGTCGATTTAGTCGAGCCGGATGACGAAGAACGAAACCGTGTGCAAAAGGACTTGGGCCAGAATCTGGCTACGCGCCCTGAACTGGAAGACATCGAAGCATCCGCGCGTTTTTTTGAAGACGAAGACGGTCTGCACATTCACTCCTTCTTCTTTTATGAAGATGCCGACGATCACGCGGGTAACTCAACCGTCGCATTTACTATTCGCGAAGGCCGTCTGTTTACCCTGCGTGAGCGCGAATTGCCGGCCTTTCGCCTGTACCGCATGCGTGCGCGTAACCAGGCTATGGTGGATGGCAATGCCTACGAGCTGTTGCTCGACCTGTTCGAAACCAAAATTGAACAGCTGGCGGATGAGATCGAAAACATCTACAGCGACCTGGAAAAACTCAGCCGTGTGATCATGGAAGGGCGTCAGGGCGATGAATATGACGAAGCGCTGTCGACGCTGGCGGAACTGGAAGATATCGGCTGGAAGGTACGCTTGTGTCTGATGGATACCCAACGCGCACTGAATTTCCTGGTGCGTAAAGCGCGGTTGCCGGGCAGTCAGCTGGAGCAGGCGCGTGAGATCCTGCGCGATATCGAATCTCTGCTGCCGCACAATGAATCGCTGTTCCAGAAGGTTAACTTCCTGATGCAGGCGGCGATGGGTTTTATCAACATCGAGCAGAACCGCATCATCAAGATCTTCTCGGTGGTTTCTGTGGTGTTCCTGCCGCCGACGCTGGTGGCGTCCAGCTATGGGATGAACTTTGAGTTCATGCCGGAACTGCACTGGAGCTTTGGTTATCCTGGGGCGATTGTCTTTATGATGCTCGCCGGTCTGGCGCCGTATCTGTACTTTAAGCGCAAGAACTGGCTGTAAATCCGTTCATTTAAAGAATGCCAGTGTTGTTATTCGCTGGCGTTCTTTTTCACCGATATTAACATAGGTATGGATCAGGCTGATTATAATATTCGCAAGAATATTTCTTTCAATAAATTTGATAAGCAATATAAATATTATTATTTTGTATAGTAAGTAAGGTAGGCGACTCATTGTCGTATGACTTGAACAATAAAACAAATCTTTCAAAATTGAAGTGAATATAAATTTAAGCTGACATTGTTCAATGTAGTAATAATATTGCATAGACAGTCTTTTGAATGTCCATATAATATTGTGATTCTAACTGACATAAATTAAATATTCATTAAATGAATCATTGGAGTGACTCTATGCGAAATAACACTTTTTGGCAGTTGTTCTTTGGAAATAATCCATTAAGCAAAGGGGAGTTTATTAAAGCTTATCTGTTATGGTGGGTTATTGCTCTTATTACACTTTTCGTCCTTTCATTGTTTTTTAACCCTAAAGCAATGAGCGCCGCATTTTGTATCGGGTTCTGCCAAATTTTTTGGCGTTATCTCCCAGTGGCGAAATGGAGTAAATATTTAGCGATACCGGCATTTTTCCCACCGATCAGTATTATTTTATTTATTGTTCTGGCCATTAAACCATAAATGGCGACGATGCGGGCCAGGAGGTCCGCATCAGCATAGTTAACGTTATTTTCTTAAACGTCGTTGCGTATAAATCGCATCCATCACGAAAATCGCCAGTGCGACCCAGATAAACGCGAAAGTGACCATCTTGTCCGCACCCGGTACTTCACCGTAGAACGTTACCGCCAGCAGGAACATCAGCGTAGGGCCAATGTACTGGAAAAAACCCAGCGTCGACAGACGCAGGCGGGTTGCCGCGCCGGTAAAGCACAGCAGCGGAATGGTGGTCACGACACCCGCAGCAATCAGCAGCAGATTGAGCGACATCGGGTTTTGCCCCATATGGCTGGTTGGGCTGTCGGCAATGCCAAACAGATAGATGGCTGCAACGGGTAAAAGCCACAGGGTTTCGATCAGCATGCCGGTTTGTGCTTCGACCGCAATCTTCTTGCGCACCAGGCCATAGAACGCAAAGCTGAACGCCAGTCCCAGCGCGATGATTGGCAGCGATCCGAAGGTCCACAGCTGTACCAGCACGCCGCAGGCGGCTAACAGTACCGCCAGCCACTGCATGCGACGAAAGCGTTCGCCGAGGAAAAGCATTCCCAGCACAATATTCACCAGCGGGTTAATAAAATAGCCGAGGCTGGCTTCCAGCATATGGTGATTATTGACTGCCCAAATGAACAGCAGCCAGTTTCCGCCGATGAGCACCGCCGAGAGCGCCAGCAGGAAGATCTTCTTTGGCGTTTGGAGCAGCGTTTTGACACCCGACCATTGGCGGCTGATGCTCATCAGCACCACCATGAAGAAAAATGACCAGATGACGCGGTGCGTCAGGATCTCATCCGCCGGGACATAGTAAATCAGCTTGAAGTAGGCAGGTGCGATACCCCAAATAAAATAAGCAGCAAGAGCGAGTAACACGCCCTGCCGCGTTTGTTTAGCATCCATCGGGAAAACTCATTGCAGAAATGTAACAGCAGTTTACCTTTTTTTGGCCGCTTACCCCACTATATAAGTGGCGGTTGCGCTGGCAATATAAAGCTGTTCTTCGTTATGCAGTTCCACGCGTGCCACGGCGACTTTATTACCCGCCCGCAGCAGGCTGCTGGTGGCGGTAAAGCGATTCCCTCTCCCTGGACGCAGGTAATCAACGCGCAAATCGATGGTTCCCATGCGTGACATCCGCTGACGCAGTTCGTCCTCACTGATTGTCTCATGGCGGGTTAGCGTACTGCCAACGCACACCAGTCCGGCGGCGACGTCCAGCGCCGAGGCGATCACGCCGCCATGCAAAATGCTTTGCGCCCAGTTGCCGACCATCATCGGTTGGTTATTAAAGGCTAATTGAGCGAATTCTTTCTCATAGCGTTCAAGCTCCAGTCCCAGCGCCCGGTTAAACGGCATATGATAGACAAACATTTCACCCACTAACTTCAGCGCTTCCTCAGCAGTAAGTACGGCAGACATATGATCCCTACATCTTAATGGTTAATGAAATGTTGATATTATGCTTATTATTTGTTGTTTTCTACTTTAGGACGGGATAACTAACGAGGAACTCGCTAAGTATGTAGAATACTTGCCAGATAATTATACAATTCATCAATATTTTGGTTCAGGAGAACAGTACCGATGCGGGCGATTCTGGGATGGTTACTACCAGCAGTCATGCTGCCGTTGACCGCGTATGCGCAGGAAGCGACAGTGAAAGAGATTCATGATGCACCGGCGGTTCGTGGCAGTATTATCGCCAACATGCTGCAGGAACATGACAACCCTTTCACGCTTTATCCTTATGACACTAACTATCTTATCTACACTAATACCAGCGACATGAACAAAGAGGCGATCAGCAGCTATAGCTGGTCCGAAAATGCGCGCAAAGATGAGGTTAAGTTTCAGCTAAGCCTGGCGTTTCCGCTGTGGCGCGGGATATTAGGCCCAAATTCGGTACTCGGCGGCTCCTATAC
Source organism: Citrobacter sp. CF971 (assembly GCF_006385635.1). NCBI lineage: Bacteria > Pseudomonadati > Pseudomonadota > Gammaproteobacteria > Enterobacterales > Enterobacteriaceae > Citrobacter > Citrobacter sp. CF971. The sequence continues at coordinate 78,408 of NZ_CP041051.1, forward strand.
CCAGAAATCCTGGTGGCAGCTTTCTAACAGTGAAGAGTCTTCACCGTTTCGCGAAACCAACTACGAACCGCAATTGTTCCTCGGTTTCGCCACCGACTACCGCTTTGCCGGTTGGACGCTTCGTGATGTCGAAATGGGTTATAACCATGATTCCAACGGTCGTTCCGATCCGACCTCGCGTAGCTGGAACCGTCTTTATACTCGTCTGATGGCTGAAAACGGTAACTGGCTGGTGGAAGTTAAGCCGTGGTACGTCATCGGCAGCACTGATGATAACCCGGATATCACAAAATATATGGGCTACTATCAGCTCAAACTGGGTTATCACCTCGGTGACGCCGTCTTAAGTGCGAAAGGTCAGTACAACTGGAATACCGGTTACGGCGGCGCTGAGTTGGGTGTCAGTTACCCCATTACGAAGCATGTACGTCTTTACACCCAGGTTTACAGCGGTTACGGCGAATCGCTGATTGACTATAACTTCAATCAGACCCGTGTTGGTGTGGGCGTGATGCTCAACGATATCTTCTGATAAGTATTGAGAGTATTTTAATCATTGCAGTTTCTCTCTCAGGCGCTGAAAATAGCGCCTGTTTTTATTTCAGGCTAATGGGGTTAATGTGGCGCAGGCGGAAGTGTTGAATCTGGAAATGGGCGCTAAACAGGTTTTGCAAGAAACCTTTGGCTACCAACAGTTTCGCCCTGGTCAGGAAGAAATCATTGATACCGTGCTCTCTGGTCGCGACTGCCTGGTCGTTATGCCAACCGGCGGCGGTAAATCCCTGTGCTATCAAATTCCCGCATTATTGCTAAACGGACTCACCGTTGTTGTTTCTCCGCTGATTTCCTTGATGAAGGATCAGGTCGATCAACTGCTGGCCAACGGCGTGGCGGCGGCGTGCCTTAACTCTACTCAAAGTCGTGAGCAGCAGCTTGAGGTGATGGCAGGCTGTCGTACAGGACAGATTCGCTTACTGTACATTGCGCCCGAACGCCTGATGCTGGATAACTTCCTTGAGCATCTGGCGCACTGGAATCCGATGCTGCTGGCGGTTGATGAAGCGCACTGTATTTCGCAGTGGGGGCATGATTTCCGCCCCGAATACGCGGCGCTGGGACAGTTGCGCCAACGTTTCCCAACCCTGCCGTTTGTGGCGCTGACCGCGACCGCGGATGAGACAACCCGGCTGGATATTGTGCGTCTGCTGGGACTCAACGACCCGTTAATTCAGATCAGCAGCTTTGACCGCCCGAACATTCGCTACATGTTGATGGAGAAGTTTAAGCCGCTCGATCAGCTGATGCGCTACGTGCAAGAGCAGCGCGGTAAGTCTGGCATTATCTACTGTAACAGTCGCGCTAAAGTCGAGGACACCGCCGCGCGTCTGCAAAGCCGTGGCATCAGCGCCGGGGCTTATCATGCCGGGTTGGAAAATGCCGTACGCGCCGAGGTGCAGGAGAAATTCCAGCGCGACGATCTGCAAATCGTGGTGGCGACCGTGGCGTTCGGTATGGGGATCAACAAACCTAACGTACGCTTCGTGGTGCATTTCGACATTCCGCGCAATATCGAATCCTATTACCAGGAAACCGGCCGCGCCGGGCGTGATGGTCTACCGGCGGAAGCGATGCTGTTTTACGATCCGGCTGATATGGCATGGCTACGCCGTTGCCTCGAAGAGAAACCCGCTGGGCAACTGCTGGATATCGAACGGCATAAGCTCAACGCGATGGGGGCGTTTGCCGAGGCACAAACCTGTCGTCGCCTGGTGCTGTTGAATTATTTTGGCGAAGGGCGTCAGGAGCCGTGTGGTAACTGCGACATCTGCCTCGATCCGCCAAAGCAGTACGACGGACTCATGGATGCGCGTAAAGCGCTGTCGACGATTTACCGTGTTAACCAACGCTTCGGCATGGGGTATGTCGTGGAAGTGCTGCGCGGAGCGAATAACCAGCGTATTCGCGAACTGGCTCATGACAAACTGCCGGTCTATGGCATTGGTCGCGAGCAAAGCCACGAACACTGGGTGAGCGTTATTCGCCAGCTTATTCACCTGGGCCTGGTGACGCAGAATATTGCTCATCACTCCGCGTTACAGTTAACCGAAGCCGCGCGTCCGGTGCTGCGCGGTGAAGTTCCACTACAGCTTGCCGTGCCGCGTATTGTGGCGCTGAAACCGCGCGCGATGCAGAAATCCTTCGGCGGCAACTATGACCGCAAACTGTTCGCCAAATTGCGTAAGCTGCGTAAAGCCATTGCCGATGAAGAGAACATCCCGCCGTACGTGGTGTTCAACGACGCTACGTTGATTGAAATGGCCGAACAAATGCCGGTTTCACCGAGTGAAATGCTGAGCGTCAACGGCGTGGGAATGCGTAAACTTGAACGTTTTGGCAAAGAGTTTATGGCGCTTATCCGCGCACACGTTGATGGTGATGACGAAGAGTAGTCAGCAGGGCAAAAAAGTGCCAGGATGGTGACTCACTGAACTATTCCCCCGCGAGTCATTTTTATGTTAACGCTATTTTTCACCGTTGCGTTGGTGCATATCGTTGCGCTGATGAGCCCCGGTCCCGATTTCTTTTTTGTTTCTCAAACTGCGGTTAGCCGTTCGCGCAAAGAGGCGATGATGGGCGTGCTGGGTATTACCTGCGGCGTCATGGTCTGGGCTGGCGTGGCACTGCTCGGCCTGCATCTGATTATCGAAAAAATGGCCTGGCTGCACACCATTATTATGGTAGGTGGGGGTCTGTATCTGTGCTGGATGGGTTATCAGATGCTGCGCGGCGCGTTTAAAAAACAGGATGTTGCAGCTCCCACTCCGCAGGTTGAGCTGGCGCAGAGCGGACGCAGCTTCTTGAAAGGCCTGCTGACCAATCTGGCGAACCCTAAAGCCATTATCTATTTTGGCTCCGTCTTCTCGTTATTTGTTGGCGACAACGTCGGAACGGGAGCGCGTTGGGGGATTTTTGCCCTGATTATTGTGGAAACGCTGGCGTGGTTTACCGTGGTTGCCAGCCTGTTTGCGCTGCCGAAGATGCGTCGTGGCTATCAGCGCCTGGCGAAGTGGATTGACGGTTTTGCCGGGGCGCTGTTCGCGGGTTTCGGCATCCACCTGATTATTTCGCGCTAAGTTTGTTACCCGCCTGGGAGTCCCAGGCGGAGTACGGTTTATTGCGCAAGCTTCTGTAATTCATCCTTCGAAAGGCCGGTCATTTCCATAATCGCATCGGTATCAAGACCTCGCTTGAGCATTGCTTTTGCTACATCAGTGAGGGCAATGCGTTTGCCCTCTTCACGGCCTATCTGCTTTAGTTGATCCGCCATTGTCATCAGTTTGTCTCCATGCTGCGGCACACGCTGTGCCAGCTTATACAGTAATGTCTGAACATCTTGTGTATTCCCTGCTTGCACCATGTAGTTTACCAGCACGGTTATTTGTTGTCCGCTCATCTTCTCCAGCATAAACAGGCGGGTAAGTTTATCCAGCAGCTGTGCCATGTCGCGCTGGCGAATATGCTTTTGCACTAATGTCAGCGCCGCCATACTGCGATGCTGCATGATTTCATCATCTGGAATAACCGTCACATCCACCAACGGAAACGGTGTGCTGTAAAGTTGAAGGGCGGTTCCCGAATCCTCAAAGTGATCCAGCCAGTTCATTGAGCCTTGCCATGGGCTTTGCTTGCCATGGTAAAAGAGCACTGGAATCACCAGCGGTAGAGTGTCGTTTCCAGCCTCAAGATGACGTTGCATCGCGGCGATAGCGTAGCGCATCAGGCGAAATGACATATGCTTGTCAGGTGAGCTTTGATGCTCAATAAGCACATGTACATAGCCTTGTCCGCTGGTGGTTTCCAGTGAGTAGAGAATATCGCTGAAATAGGGGCGCAGATCGTCCTCCACAAAACTGCCTGATTCCAGACGGAGCGTTTCCAGTTTGCAGATTTTGATTAACGAGGGAGGAAGATGAAGTTCGATAAAGTCCCGCGCGGTTTCCACGCGGGAGAGGAAGGTCTTAAATACTGCGTCATGGGGTGTCGTTGCTTCCGCCATCGTCCATCATCCGTGAGAAGTGAGAGTGGCGGCATTCTTACACTGGTATTCAACACCTAACAGCGCAGAATAAAAGACTTTTCCTCCTTTGCGGCTAAGTACGGAAAGTCATATTCAGACGTTCATACTGTTAGCATTTCTTTGCGAGTGCCGTTCCATTGGCTAGGCATGCCTTGCCGATGCCAGCAGGGCGCCTATCAGCATAAACAGCGAGCCGAACACTTTGTTCAGCGCCTTCATTTGCTTTGGCCCTTTAATCCATCCTGCAATGCGCGTGGCCAGCGTCGCGTAACCGATCATCACAATGATATCGACCACGATGGTCGTAACGCCAAGCACCACGTACTGCATCAGTTGCGGTTCCTGCGGCAGGATAAACTGCGGGAACAGGGCGGCAAGAAAAACAATGCTTTTGGGGTTGGTCAGATTCACAAAGACCGCGCGTTTGAACAGGCGGCTGCGTGATTGTGTATTCGCTATGGTGTTCAGATCGATAGCGCCCGCAGCCCGCCATTGTTGAATACCCAGCCAAATCAGATAGGCCGCTCCCGCCCACTTCAGCACCTCAAACGCGATCACCGAACGTGAAAATAGCGTTCCTAGCCCCACGCCTACCAAAACGATATGAATGCCCAGCCCTGTCTGTAAACCTGCAATCGACGCGCTGGCACCGCGATAACCATGGCTGATGGCAGTGGTCATAGTGTTGATTGCGCCAGAGCCTGGAGACAAGCTCAAAATAATAGAGGTCAGCAGGTAGGCGAACCACCATTCAAAGGTCATGAGAAACTCCCGGATTGTCTATTTTTATGCCACAATACGCTACTGCCGTTAGGTTGTATCAGCGACGGCGAAAAAAACGATTTTACTTGGTCAGCGAGGCTGGATACCCGATGTTTCAGCAGCAAAAAGACTGGGAAACAAGAGAAAACGCGTTTGCTGCTTTTTCCATGGGGCCACTGACAGATTTCTGGCGTCAGCGGGAAGAAGCGGAATTTACGGGTGTGGATGATATCCCCGTACATTTTGTGCGTTTTCATGCAGAAAAAAACGATCGCGTCATCGTCGTCTGTCCTGGACGCATTGAAAGCTATGTGAAATACGCTGAACTGGCGTATGACCTGTTTCATTCTGGTTTTGACGTGCTCATTATCGATCACCGTGGTCAGGGGCGTTCCGGGCGAATGCTTTCGGATCCACATCGCGGTCATGTCGATAACTTTAATGACTATGTCGACGATCTAACCGCCTTCTGGCAGCAGGAGGTGCTACCCGGCCCGTGGAGAAAACGCTATATCCTGGCGCATTCAATGGGCGGGGCGATTGCCACGTTATTCCTGCAGCGCCACCCGAATCAGTGTGATGCCATCGCGCTTTGTGCACCGATGTTTGGTATTGTGATGCGCTTTCCCGACTGGATGGTGCGCCACATTCTGGACTGGGCTGAAGGGCATCCGCGGATCCGCGAAGGCTATGCGATGGGAACCGGGCGCTGGCGGGCGCTGCCGTTCGGTATGAATGCGTTAACCCATAGTCGACAGCGCTATCGGCGCAATCTACGCTTCTATGCTGATGAGCCGCGGTTGCGCGTTGGCGGTCCCACCTATCACTGGGTACGCGAAGGGATTCTGGCTGGTGAACAGGTTTTGGCTGGCGCTGGGGATGATGCGACGCCGACGCTGCTGATTCAGGCTGAAGAAGAACGTGTAGTGGATAACCGCATGCACGATCGTTTTTGTGAACTCCGCGCCGCAGCGGGCCATCCTGTAGAAGGAGGTCAGCCGCTTGTCATAAAAGGCGCGTACCATGAGATCCTTTTTGAAAAGGACGCCATGCGCTCAGTCGCGCTTAACGCTATTGTCGAATTTTTCGACAAGCATAACTCATCCAGCGGAACCCGCTTTGCCTAGAGGTTGAATTTTCTTATGTATCAGGTTGTTGCGTCTGATTTAGACGGTACGCTGCTTTCCCCCGACCATACTCTGTCCCCTTATGCCAAAGAGACGCTGAAGTTATTGACCGCTCGCGGCGTTAACTTCGTGTTTGCGACTGGCCGTCATCATGTTGATGTGGGGCAAATTCGCGATAACCTCGGCATTAAAACCTACATGATTACGTCCAACGGCGCGCGGGTGCATGATTCTGACGGGAATCTGGTTTTTTCCCATAACCTGGATCGCGACATTGCCAGCGACCTGTTTGGCGTAGTGAATGCAAACCCGGACATCGTGACCAACGTTTATCGCGATGATGAATGGTTTATGAATCGCCATCGTCCGGACGAAATGCGCTTTTTCAAAGAAGCAGTGTTTAACTATTCCCTGTTTGAACCTGCGCTACTGGAGCCGGAAGGCATCAGCAAAGTGTTCTTCACCACCGACTCTCACGAAAGACTGCTACCGCTGGAGCAGGCGATTAACGCCCGCTGGGGCGATCGCGTCAACGTCAGCTTCTCTACGCTTACCTGTCTGGAAGTCATGGCGGGCGGCGTGTCGAAAGGTCATGCGCTGGAAGCGGTAGCGAAAGCGATGGACTACAGCCTGAAAGACTGCATCGCTTTTGGCGATGGGATGAACGATGCGGAAATGCTCTCCATGGCGGGCAAAGGCTGCATCATGGGCAATGCCCACCAGCGCCTGAAGGATCTGCATCCGGAGCTGGAAGTCATCGGACTCAACGCCGACGATGCCGTGCCGCACTACCTGCGCGATCTCTTTTTAAAGTAATTGTTCTTTAGTTGACCAGTTGTCAACTAAACTCTCCGCTACAATGGATGTTCCCTGTTCTAAGAGACATCCATTGTGGCGCTACTCATCATTACCACTATTTTGTGGGCCTTTTCCTTCAGCCTGTTTGGCGAGTACCTTGCTGGTCATGTCGATAGCTATTTTGCGGTGCTGGTGCGCGTTGGACTCGCGGCGCTGGTGTTCCTGCCGTTTTTACGAACCCGTGGGCACAGCGTAAAAACGATCGCGCTATATATGCTGGTGGGGGCCATGCAGCTTGGCATTATGTATATGCTGAGTTTTCACGCCTACCTGTATCTGACGGTTTCAGAGCTGTTGCTTTTCACCGTGCTGACGCCGCTCTACATCACGCTGATTTATGACCTGATGAGCGGGCGCCGTTTGCGTTGGAGCTACGCTTTCAGTGCGTTACTGGCGGTGATTGGCGCGGGGATTATTCGTTACGATCAGGTAACCAGCCACTTCTGGACTGGCCTGCTGCTGGTGCAGCTTTCCAACATTAGTTTTGCCATCGGTATGGTGGGCTACAAGCGTCTGATGGAAACCCGCCCAATGCCACAGCATAACGCTTTTGCCTGGTTTTATATGGGTGCCTTTATGGTGGCTGTCGTGGCCTGGTTCATGCTGGGCAATGCGCAGAAAATGCCTACCACTACGCTACAGTGGGGTATCCTGGTCTTTCTTGGCGTGGCAGCGTCCGGCATTGGTTACTTTATGTGGAACTACGGCGCGACCCAGGTGGATGCCGGTACGCTGGGCATCATGAACAATATGCATGTGCCGGCCGGGCTGTTGGTCAACCTGGCTATCTGGCATCAACAGCCTCACTGGCCAAGCTTCATCATTGGCGCGGCTGTGATAGTGGCCTCACTGTGGGTACATCGAAAGTGGGTCGTTCCGCACTCCGCACAAACGGCAGATGATCGCAGGCGTGATTCCGCGCTGAGCGAATAAACGCTTCTGTGACCGGCTGTCGCTGCTCGCCATCACGCACGGCGGCGTACAGTCGGCTCCACAATCCATCACCCAGGGTTTTAGTCACTACTAAACCCTGGCGTTCAAAACTCTCCACCACCCAGTGCGGTAACGCCGCGATACCCATTCTGGCTGCAACCATCTGAATCAGCAGCAGGGTGTTATCCACGCTCTTCAGCGACGGACTCACGCCCGCAGGCTGTAAGAAATGTCGCCAGACATCCAGTCGACTCCGTTGCACCGGGTAAATGAGCAGCGTCTCGCTGGCCAAATCTTCCGGCGTGATTTGCGTTTTGCTGGCCAACGGATGGTCAGGCGCCAGTACCAGGCGGACTTCAAAATCAAACATCGGTGAGTAGTGCAATCCGCTGCGCGGCAGGATGTCTGAGGTTAACACCAGATCCAGCTCATCCTGCTGTAGCGCTGGTTGCGGATCGAACGTCACGCCGGATTTAAAGTCCATCTCCACCTGCGGCCAGTTGGCACGAAAATTCTCCAGCGCGGGCGTCAGCCATTGAATACAACTGTGACATTCAATTGCGATTCGCAGCCGGGTTTGCTGCGGTTCGTTGCAAGCCTGCAGCGCACGACCAATTTGCGGCAACACCTGATTAGCTAACTGCAGCAGGATTTCTCCCTGCGGCGTAAAGCGCAGAGGCTGGCTTTTACGGATAAAAAGTCGAAAGCCAAGGCGCTGCTCCAGATCGCTGAACTGGTGAGAAAGAGCGGATTGGGTCTGATGCAACGTCGCCGCGGCGGCTGCCAGCGAACCGCTATTCCGCAACGCCTGGAGCGTTTTCAGGTGTTTAATCTCGATCATGAAAGTCCTTCACTTCGGCATGAACAAATTGCGCTTGAGGAATATACAGTAACCGCCAATTATGGATGTGTAAACATCTGGACGGCTAAAATCCTTCGTCTTTTAAATTTATGGTGCGTTGGCTTAGTTTCCCCACCCCAGTCACTTACTTCAGTAAGCTCCTGGGGATGAGTAAACTTGCCGCCTTCCCTAAATTCAAAATTCATAGGATTTACATATAATTAGAGGAAGAAAAATGACAATATTGAATCACACCCTCGGTTTCCCTCGCGTTGGCCTGCGTCGCGAGTTGAAGAAAGCGCAAGAAAGCTACTGGGCGGGAAATTCCTCCCGTGAAGAATTGCTGGCCGTTGGCCGCGAGCTGCGTGCCCGCCATTGGGAGCAGCAGAAGCAGGCGGGTGTTGACCTGCTGCCGGTAGGTGATTTTGCCTGGTACGATCACGTGCTGACTACCAGCCTGCTGCTCGGCAACGTTCCGGCTCGTCATCAGAATAAAGACGGCTCGGTCGATATCGATACCTTATTCCGTATTGGCCGTGGCCGCGCACCGACCGGTGAGCCAGCGGCGGCGGCAGAAATGACCAAATGGTTTAATACCAACTATCACTACATGGTGCCAGAGTTCACCAAAGGTCAGCAGTTCAAACTGACCTGGACGCAACTGCTGGATGAAGTAGACGAAGCGCTGGCGCTCGGGCACAAGGTGAAACCTGTGCTGCTGGGGCCGGTAACTTACCTGTGGCTGGGGAAAGTGAAGGGCGAACAGTTTGACCGCCTGAGTCTGTTGAACGACATTCTGCCGGTTTACCAGCAGGTGTTGTCTGAGCTGGCAAAACGGGGTATTGAGTGGGTGCAGATTGACGAACCTGCTCTGGTGCTGGAATTACCGCAAGCGTGGCTGGACGCTTTCAAACCAGCTTATGATGCCTTGCGGGGCCAGGTGAAGCTGTTACTGACCACCTACTTCGAAGGCGTAACGCCAAACCTGGATACCATTACCGCGCTGCCGGTGCAGGGACTGCACGTTGACTTCGTGCACGGTAAAGATGATGTCGCCGAGCTGCACAAACGTCTGCCTGCCGACTGGCTGCTGTCAGCGGGCCTGGTGAACGGGCGCAACGTCTGGCGCGCCGATCTCAGCGAAAAATACGCGCAAATTAAAGATATCGTCGGGAAACGTGACCTGTGGGTGGCTTCTTCCTGCTCCCTGCTGCACAGCCCCATCGATCTCAGCGTGGAAACCCGCCTTGATGCAGAGGTGAAGAGCTGGTTTGCCTTCGCCCTGCAAAAATGCGGCGAGCTGGCGCTGCTGCGTGATGCGTTGAACAGCGGTGATACGGCGGCAATTGTCGAATGGAGCGCACCGATTCAGGCTCGTCGTCACTCTACTCGTGTCCACAACGCCGCAGTGGAAAAACGTCTGGCGGCAATCACCGCCCAGGACAGCCAGCGCGCCAACGCTTATCCGGTTCGTGCCGAGGCGCAACGTGCCCGCTTTAATCTGCCGGCATGGCCGACCACGACTATCGGCTCATTCCCGCAAACCACCGAAATTCGCGGTCTGCGTCTGGACTTCAAAAAGGGCAACCTGGATGCCGGTAACTACCGCACCGGTATTGCGGAACATATCAAACAGGCGATCGCCGAACAGGAGCGTCTGGGGCTCGACGTGCTGGTACACGGTGAAGCCGAACGTAACGACATGGTGGAATACTTTGGTGAGCATCTGGACGGGTTCGTCTTTACCCAGAACGGTTGGGTGCAGAGCTATGGCTCCCGTTGCGTGAAGCCACCGGTAGTCATTGGCGACGTCAGCCGCCCGGAAGCGATCACCGTGGAGTGGGCGAAGTATGCCCAGTCACTGACCGACAAACCGGTAAAAGGTATGCTGACCGGTCCGGTGACCATTCTTTGCTGGTCATTCCCGCGTGAAGACGTGACGCGTGAAACCATCGCGAAGCAGATTGCGCTGGCGTTGCGTGATGAAGTTGCGGATCTGGAAGCAGCGGGGATCGGCATTATCCAGATTGATGAGCCGGCACTGCGTGAAGGTTTACCGCTGCGTCGCAGCGACTGGGCGGCATATCTGGAATGGGGCGTGGAGGCTTTCCGCATTAACGCGGCAGTGGCGAAGGATGAAACCCAGATCCACACCCACATGTGTTACTGCGAGTTCAACGACATCATGGACTCCATTGCGGCGCTGGACGCGGACGTGATCACTATTGAGACTTCACGTTCTGATATGGAGCTGCTGGAGTCGTTCGAAGAGTTCGACTATCCGAACGAAATCGGGCCGGGCGTCTACGACATTCACTCGCCGAACGTCCCGAGCGTGGAGTGGATTGAAGCTTTGCTGAAGAAAGCCGAGCAGCGTATTCCGGCAGAGCGTCTGTGGGTGAACCCGGACTGCGGTCTGAAAACGCGCGGTTGGCCGGAAACCCGCGCCGCGCTGGCAAACATGGTTAAAGCGGCGCAGAATCTGCGTCAGGCGTAAAAACAAAACGGAGGCTGATGCCTCCGTTTTGTTTATTGGTTTGCCTGGCGGGAATTATTTCTTCCCACCGTATTGCGCGAACCACTCCAGCATTCTCTGCCAGCCGTCTTTCGCGGACTCTTCGTGATAGCTCGGGCGATAATCAGCGTTGAAGGCATGTCCGGCATCGGGATAGACCACGATTTCCGCTTTAGCATTGGCGGCGCGTAGCGCCTGACGCATTGTTTCAACGGTATCTTGCGGAATGCTGGTATCCTGGCCGCCATAAAGTCCCAAAACGGGGGCGTTAAGATCGGTTGCGATATCAACGGGATGTTTCGGCGAGTTGAGGGTTTTATCACCCACCAGTTTGCCATACCACGCCACGGCCGCTTTTAACTGCGGATTATGTGCGGCATACAACCAGGTAATGCGTCCACCCCAGCAGAATCCAGTGATCATCAGTTGGTGCGCATCTCCTCCGTTGCGGGAGGCCCAGCTGGCGACGTGGTCCAGATCGGCCAGTACCTGAGAGTCAGGCACTTTGGCGACAAGGCCGCTGAGCAGCGTGGGGATGTCGGCAAAGTCATTGGGATCGCCTTCGCGAAAATAGAGTTCTGGTGCGATAGCCAGATACCCTTCCAGAGCCAGACGGCGGCAAACGTCACGAATGTGCTCATGAATACCAAAAATCTCCTGCACGACAATGACCACGGGAAGCAGGCCATCGGTTTGTTTTGGTCGTGCGTGATACGCTGGCATATCATCGCCTTGTGAAGGTATGGACGTTACACCGGCGATAATCGCGTTATCCGGAGTGTGAACCGTGGTAGACGTCGGTGGAGATACAGCAGGTGCAAAGCCAGATTGTCGTGTTGTCATGGTATTCTCCGTACCCTTAAATATTCAGCCAAAAAGCGCATTGTTAACTATAGACACATGCAACGAACCACATTGCCTTAAACGGGCTATCTTTTGTGCAGGGCTTCCTTACATCGCATCATTTATGTGATATGCATCACTATTTGATGGTAATTGAATGCAATTGATTTACATCAGAGTGATGACTGTCACGAAAATATGTTCATGCCTTCGGTAAAGTGTGTTTTTGCTTCTTCTGACAAAACCGATTCACAGAGGAGTTTTTATGTCTAAGTCTGATGTTTTTCATCTCGGCCTCACTAAGAGCGACTTACAAGGGGCTACGCTTGCTATCGTCCCTGGCGACCCGGAGCGTGTGGAAAAGATCGCCGCGCTGATGGATAAGCCGGTTAAGCTGGCATCTCATCGCGAGTTCACTACCTGGCGTGCTGAGCTGGATGGTAAAGCCGTGATCGTTTGCTCTACCGGTATCGGCGGCCCGTCAACCTCTATTGCCGTTGAAGAACTGGCACAACTGGGCATTCGTACCTTCCTGCGTATCGGTACGACTGGCGCTATCCAGCCGCATATCAATGTAGGTGATGTCCTGGTCACCACGGCGTCTGTCCGTCTGGACGGCGCAAGCCTGCACTTCGCGCCAATGGAGTTCCCGGCCGTTGCGGACTTCGAGTGCACCACTGCGCTGGTGGAAGCGGCGAAATCTATCGGCGCCACTACCCACGTGGGCGTTACTGCATCTTCTGACACCTTCTACCCGGGCCAGGAACGTTACGACACCTTCTCTGGTCGCGTCGTGAGCCGTTTCAAAGGCTCGATGGAAGAGTGGCAGTCTATGGGCGTTATGAACTACGAAATGGAATCTGCCACGCTACTGACCATGTGCGCAAGCCAGGGTCTGCGTGCCGGTATGGTCGCAGGTGTTATCGTGAACCGTACTCAGCAAGAGATCCCTAATGCGGAAACGATGAAACAAACAGAAAGCCATGCGGTAAAAATCGTGGTGGAAGCTGCGCGTCGTTTACTGTAATTCTCCCGCCTATTCAAAAAGGCCGACGCGTTCGGCCTTTTTATTTTGCGTAGTACCTCGCAGGAAATTCCTTTTAAACTGGACGTTTATACAGCACAATTCTATTTTGTGCGGGTAAGTCGTTGCTGTAAGGGGGCGTTGTGGATATTTCAATTATGATGAGTGCCGTGCTGGCGTTAGCCACAGGGCTGCTGGTTGGGTGGCTGGCAACAAAAGCGCACGCCGACAGGATCCGTGCCGATCTCATCGAAGAACGACGTGAACTGGATATCGCGCTAAGTGCCGCCCGGCAACAACTCTCACAGGTAGCCCACTGGCGTGATGAGTGCGAACTGCTTAATAACGAATTGCGCAGCCTGCACAGTATCAACACCTCTCTGGAAGCTGATCTCCGGGAAGTCACCACTCGTCTGGAAGCAACGCAACAGCATGCGGAAGATAAAATTCGCCAGATGATCAACAGCGAACAGCGCCTGAGCGAGCAGTTTGAAAATCTGGCGAACCGTATATTCGAGCACAGCAATCGCCGCGTAGATGAGCAAAATCGCCAAAGCCTGAACAGCCTGCTGGCACCGCTTCGCGAACAACTGGACGGTTTTCGACGCCAGGTTCAGGATAGCTTTGGTAAAGAGGCACAGGAACGTCATACTCTGGCGCACGAAATTCGTAATCTCCAGCAGCTGAATGCGCAGATGGCACAGGAAGCGGTAAACCTGACGCGGGCATTAAAAGGCGATAACAAAACGCAGGGGAACTGGGGCGAGGTGGTACTCACGCGGGTGCTTGAGGCTTCCGGTCTGCGCGAAGGCTATGAATACGAAACCCAGGTCAGCATCGAAAACGACGCCCGTTCGCGGATGCAGCCAGATGTTATTGTCCGATTACCGCAGGGCAAAGATGTGGTGATTGATGCGAAAATGACGCTGGTCGCCTATGAACGCTATTTTAACGCTGAAGATGAATTCACCCGCGAGAGCGCGTTGCAGGAGCACATCGCCTCGGTGCGCAACCACATTCGTCTGCTGGGCCGCAAAGACTATCAGCAGCTTCCGGGGCTGCGTACGCTTGACTATGTTCTGATGTTTATCCCCGTTGAGCCCGCTTTTTTGCTGGCGCTCGACAGACAGCCCGAACTGATTACCGAAGCGCTTAGAAATAACATTATGCTGGTGAGCCCTACCACGCTGTTGGTGGCATTGCGCACGATTGCCAACCTGTGGCGCTACGAGCATCAGAGTCGTAATGCGCAACAAATTGCCGATCGGGCCAGTAAACTTTATGACAAGATGCGGTTGTTTGTGGATGATATGTCGGCAATAGGTCAAAGCCTGGACAAAGCCCAAGATAATTACCGACAAGCGATGAAAAAACTCTCTTCCGGTCGTGGAAACGTCCTGTCGCAGGCAGAAGCGTTTCGCAGTTTAGGTGTAGAAATTAAGCGCGAGATTAATCCTGAGCTGGCTGAGCAAGCCACTACGCAGGATGAAGAATACCGCTTGCGCTCAGTCCCTGAGACGCAACAAGATGCGTCTTACCCCGATGGTGAAGCGGTAAATCAGCAATTAAACTAGTCCATTTGGGGTAGTTGAACCCGGCAGAAGGGTAGGGCAAATTGGCCCAATCTGTTACACTTCTCGAACATTTTTTGGATGAGCAGGCACTGAGATGGTGGATAATTCACAAGAAACGACGCACTTTGGCTTTCAGACCGTCGCTAAAGAGCAGAAAGCTGACATGGTGGCCCACGTTTTTCATTCTGTGGCCTCTAAATATGACGTTATGAATGACTTAATGTCATTTGGCATTCATCGTTTGTGGAAGCGCTTCACCATTGACTGCAGTGGCGTGCGTCGCGGGCAAACCGTTCTCGATTTAGCAGGCGGTACCGGCGATCTGACGGCGAAATTCTCTCGCATGGTAGGCGAAACCGGCAAAGTTGTGCTGGCGGATATCAATGACTCAATGCTCAAAATGGGTCGCGAAAAGCTGCGCAATATTGGTGTGGTGGGTAACGTTGAGTACGTTCAGGCGAATGCTGAAGCACTACCTTTCCCTGACAACACGTTTGACTGCATCACCATCTCTTTCGGTCTGCGCAACGTTACGGATAAAGACAAAGCATTACGCTCCATGTACCGCGTATTGAAGCCGGGCGGACGTTTACTGGTGCTGGAATTCTCCAAGCCGATTATCGAACCGTTGAGCAAAGCCTACGACGCGTACTCTTTCCATGTTCTGCCGCGTATAGGTTCAATGGTAGCAAGCGATGCGGACAGCTATCGCTATCTGGCGGAATCCATCCGCATGCATCCCGATCAGGACACCTTAAAAGCAATGATGCAAGATGCCGGGTTCGAAAGCGTTGATTACTACAACCTGACAGCAGGTGTCGTTGCGCTGCATCGTGGTTACAAGTTCTGACAGGAGAGTGGGGATGCCTTTAAAACCCTTAGTGACCGCAGGCGTTGAAAATCTGCTCAACACCTTTCTGTACCGCTCTCCTGCGCTCAAGTCAGCCAGAACGCGTTTACAGGGCAAAGTGCTACGTGTTGATCTCAAAGGATTTTCAACATCGTTAGTCCTGGTGTTTAGTGAGCGCCAGGTCGATGTGCTGGGGGCGTGGGAAGGCGAAGCCGATTGCACCGTAATCACATATGCCAGTGTGTTACCGAAATTGCGTGACAGACAGCAACTCACCACGCTTATCCGCAGCGGTGAACTGGAAGTCCAGGGTGATATCCAGGTAGTACAGAACTTTGTTGCGCTGGCCGATCTGGCCGAGTTGGATCCTGCAGAACTGTTAGCACCCTATACCGGCGATATCGTCGCGGAAGGGGTCAGCAAAGTCTTGCGTGGTGGAGCGAAGTTCCTGTGCCATAACTTTCAGCGCCAGCAGCGCTATGTCGCCGAAGCGATCACCGAAGAGTGGCGCATGGCTCCTGGCCCACTAGAGGTTGCATGGTTTGCTGAAGAAACGGCAGCCGTTGAGCGCGCGGTTGAATCTCTGGCCAAACGGCTGGAAAAACTGGAGGCCAAATGACGCCAGGTGAAGTACGGCGCCTTTATTTCATCATTCGCACTTTTTTAAGCTACGGTCTTGATGAACTCATCCCCAAAATGCGAATCACGCTGCCGCTTAGGTTGTGGCGATACTCGTTGTTCTGGATGCCCAACCGACATAAAGACAAACCGCTGGGAGAAAGGCTGAGACTGGCTTTACAGGAACTCGGCCCGGTGTGGATCAAGTTTGGGCAGATGCTCTCCACCCGTCGTGACCTTTTCCCTCCGCACATCGCCGATCAGCTTGCGCTATTGCAGGATCGTGTTGCCCCGTTTGATGGGCTTAGAGCGAAAAAACAAATCGAAGAGGCCATGGGCGGGCTGCCCGTCGAGGAATGGTTTGATGATTTTGAAATCACGCCGCTGGCATCTGCGTCTGTTGCTCAGGTTCACACTGCGCGATTGAAATCGAATGGCAAAGAGGTGGTGATCAAAGTTATTCGCCCGGACATACTGCCGGTCATCAAAGCGGATTTAAAACTGATCTACCGCCTGGCTCGTTGGGTTCCTCGTCTGCTGCCAGATGGGCGTCGCCTGCGACCAACAGAAGTCGTCCGTGAATATGAAAAAACGTTGATTGATGAGCTAAATCTGCTGCGCGAATCGGCGAACGCCATTCAGCTACGACGTAATTTTGAAGATAGCCCGATGCTGTACATCCCGGAAGTGTATTCCGACTATTGCAGTCAGAACATGATGGTGATGGAGCGCATTTACGGTATCCCGGTTTCAGATGTCACCACGCTTGAGAAGAACGGCACCAATATGAAGTTGCTGGCTGAACGTGGTGTTCAGGTCTTCTTTACTCAGGTATTCCGCGACAGCTTTTTCCATGCGGATATGCACCCTGGGAACATTTTTGTCAGTTATGAGCACCCTGAAAACCCGAAATACATTGGTATTGATTGTGGGATTGTGGGCTCTTTAAACAAAGAAGATAAGCGTTACCTGGCTGAAAACTTCATTGCGTTCTTTAACCGCGATTACCGCAAAGTTGCTGAACTGCATGTGGATTCTGGTTGGGTTCCACCGGATACCAACGTAGAAGAGTTTGAATTTGCCATTCGTACCGTGTGCGAGCCGATTTTTGAAAAACCGCTGGCGGAGATTTCCTTTGGTCATGTGCTGTTGAATTTGTTCAACACTGCGCGCCGCTTCAATATGGAAGTCCAGCCTCAACTGGTATTGCTACAGAAGACGCTGCTGTACGTTGAGGGTGTCGGACGACAGCTCTACCCGCAGTTAGATTTGTGGAAAACGGCTAAGCCATTCCTCGAATCCTGGATTAAAGATCAGGTCGGTATTCCGGCGCTCGTTAGGGCATTTAAAGAAAAAGCACCGTTCTGGGTCGAAAAAATGCCAGAAATACCTGAACTGGTGTATGACAGTTTGCGCCAGGGCAAATATTTACAGCACAGTGTTGATAAGATTGCCCGCGAGCTTCACGCGAATCATGTACGCCAGGGACAATCCCGTTATTTATTGGGCATTGGCGCAACATTGTTGCTAAGTGGAACATTCCTGCTGGTAAGCCGCCCTGAGTGGGGGCTTATGCCGGGCTGGTTGATGGTAGGCGGTGTCTTAGCCTGGTTAATCGGCTGGCGCAAAATGCGCTGAATTTTTCATCGCCCAAGGCAGGCCGTGTAACGTATACTACGGCCTTATTAATTCATCATCTATGACAGAGGAACATGTATGGGTGGTATCAGTATTTGGCAGTTGTTGATCATTGCCGTCATCGTTGTACTGCTATTTGGCACCAAGAAACTCGGCTCCATCGGTTCCGATCTTGGCGCATCGATTAAAGGCTTCAAAAAAGCGATGGGTGATGATGAGCCTAAGCAAGATAAAACCAGCCAGGACGCTGATTTTACAGCTAAATCCATCACCGATAAGCAGGGCGAAGTGAAAAAGGAAGACGCCAAAAGCCAAGATAAAGAGCAGGTATAATCCGTGTTTGATATCGGTTTTAGCGAACTGTTATTGGTGTTCGTGATCGGCCTCATTGTCCTGGGGCCGCAACGATTACCCGTAGCGGTAAAAACGGTTGCTGGCTGGGTGCGTGCTTTACGTTCCCTGGCAACTACTGTTCAGAATGAACTGACCCAGGAGCTTAAGCTTCAGGAGTTTCAGGACAGCCTGAAGAAAGTAGAGAAAGCGAGCCTGACAAATCTGACCCCGGAGCTGAAAGCGTCAATGGATGAGCTGCGTGAAGCGGCGGAATCGATGAAGCGTTCATACAGCGTGCACGATCCTGAGAAAGCGAGCGATGAAGCGCACACTATCCATAATCCGGTGGTGAAAGAAGGTGAAGCGCAGCGAGAAGGGGTCACCCCTGCCGCCGCTGAAAATCAGGCCAGTTCGCCGGAGCAAAAACCGGAATCCACGGGTGCTAAAACGCCAGAGCCGACGGAAAACACTTCCGCTACGTTGATGGATGCAGAAAAGAAAGCTGCCGCACCTGTTGTCGAATCCTCACCCTCGTCGAGTGATAAACCGTAAACATGTCTGTAGAAGATACCCAACCGCTCATCACGCATCTTATTGAGCTGCGTAAGCGACTCCTGAACTGCATTATTGCGGTAATCGTGATCTTTCTGGCGTTGGTTTATTTTGCCAACGACATTTACCATATGGTTGCAGCGCCGCTGATTAAACAGATGCCGCAGGGCGCAACGATGATCGCCACCGATGTGGCTTCGCCGTTCTTTACGCCAATCAAGTTGACCTTCATGGTGTCGCTGATCCTGTCAGCGCCAGTGATCCTCTACCAGGTATGGGCATTCATTGCGCCTGCTTTGTACAAACATGAACGTCGCCTGGTTGTGCCGCTGCTGGTCTCCAGTTCGTTGCTGTTCTACATCGGCATGGCATTCGCCTATTTTGTTGTCTTCCCGTTGGCGTTTGGTTTTCTGGCCAACACGGCTCCGCAAGGCGTACAGGTATCAACGGACATTGCCAGCTATCTCAGTTTCGTCATGGCTCTGTTTATGGCTTTCGGGGTCTCTTTTGAGGTCCCTGTCGCCATTGTGCTGCTATGCTGGATGGGCATTACGACGCCAGACGATTTACGCAAGAAGCGTCCTTACGTTGTGGTAGGGGCATTTGTCGTCGGGATGTTACTGACCCCGCCAGATGTCTTCTCGCAAACGTTGTTGGCGATACCGATGTACTGCCTGTTTGAAGTGGGCGTTTTCTTCTCTCGTTTCTATGTCGGCAAGCGACGTACGCGAGATGAGGACAACGAGGCTGAAGAAGCAAAAGAAGCCGAAGCCACCGAGAAAACAGAAGAGTAAATTCAACCGCCCGTCAGGGCGGTTGTCATATGGGAGGTAGCATGTTTGACATTGGCGTTAATTTAACCAGTTCACAATTTGCAAAAGACAGGGATGATGTTGTGGCGCGCGCCTTTGCTGCGGGCGTAAACGGTATGCTTCTGACCGGAACAAACCTGCACGAAAGCCAGCAGGCGCTAAAGTTGGCACAGCATTATCCGCATTGCTGGTCCACGGCTGGCGTGCACCCGCATGACAGCAGCCAATGGCAATCCTCAACGGAAGACGAGATTATCGCGCTGGCAAACCAGTCTGAGGTGGTCGCTATTGGCGAGTGCGGTCTGGATTTCAATCGCAATTTCTCCACACCGCAGGAGCAGGAACGTGCTTTTGAGGCGCAACTGCGCATTGCTGCTGAACTGCAGATGCCGATTTTCATGCATTGTCGGGATGCCCATGAGCGTTTTCTGACGTTGCTGGAGCCGTGGCTGGATAGCCTCCCAGGCGCGGTGCTGCACTGTTTTACCGGAACGCGGCAGGAGATGCAGGACTGCGTGGACCGGGGACTCTATATCGGTATCACCGGCTGGGTCTGTGATGAGCGCCGGGGGATGGAACTGCGGGAACTGCTGCCGTTTATTCCGGTGGAAAGGCTGCTGATTGAAACCGATGCGCCTTACCTACTCCCTCGCGACTTAACGCCTAAACCGACGTCACGGCGCAATGAACCGGCGCACCTGCCACATATTCTTGAGCGTATTGCCCACTGGCGCGGGGAAAATCCTCAATGGCTGTCAGCAACCATTGATGCTAACGTCCGAACACTGTTCGAAGTGACCTTCTAAACGGCTTAAATTTTACGAAAGCCGGTATTTTTCACGCTCTGCTTAACCTCTTTATTCAACAGGTTAAGCAGTAGCATGGAACGTGCTTCGCCATCCGGTTCGGTGAAGATCGCTTTTAGCCCCTCAAACGCCCCTTCAGTAATAATCACGCTGTCCCCTGGCTGAGGAGTTTGCGGGTCAACAATTCCTTCAGGCTTGTAGATAGAAAGCTGGTGAATAACGGGGGAAGGAACTGTCGCAGGCGTCGCGCCAAAACGGACGAAATGGCTGACACCACGAGTGGCATTGATAGTGGTGGTGTGGATCACTTCCGGGTCGAACTCGACAAACATGTAATTAGGGAATAGTGGTTCACTGACTGTGGTACGTTTACCGCGCACTATTTTTTCCAGGGTGATCATAGGCGTCAGGCAGTTCACCGCCTGCCTTTCCAGGTGTTCCTGGGCTCGCTGAAGTTGCCCACGTTTGCAGTACAGTAAATACCAGGATTGCATAATAACTCTTATCCGCTTGTTCTGAGCGCCAGCATAGCAAAAGCCATGCGTTAAGTTAATTATACCCGCCTCAACGCAGGCTGAAACCCAATGGGTATATACTCCCAGGGCTTATATGTATCGCCAGAGTTCACGCTAATTTAACAAAAATACAGCATCACAATGATGAACGCCGTATAATGAAGCGCTTACGAAGAGGCCACAATGGACGCCATGAAATATCACGATTTACGCGACTTCCTGACGCTGCTTGAACAGCAGGGCGAGCTCAAACGCATTTCGCTTGAGGTGGATCCCCACCTGGAAATTACTGAAATTGCCGATCGCACTCTGCGTGCCGGTGGGCCTGCCTTACTGTTTGAGAATCCGAAAGGCTATTCAATGCCGGTGCTGTGTAACCTGTTTGGCACACCAAAGCGTGTTGCGATGGGAATGGGACAAGAAGATGTCTCGGCGCTACGAGAAGTCGGTAAACTGTTGGCGTTTTTGAAAGAGCCAGAGCCACCGAAAGGATTCCGCGATCTGTTTGATAAGCTGCCGCAGTTTAAGCAGGTGTTGAACATGCCGACTAAGCGGTTGCGCGGTGCGCCTTGTCAGCAAAAAATCTACTCCGGCGATGACGTTGATTTAAACCGCATTCCGATTATGACCTGCTGGCCGGAAGATGCCGCGCCGCTGATTACCTGGGGACTCACCGTCACGCGTGGTCCGCATAAAGAGCGGCAGAATCTGGGCATCTATCGCCAGCAGCTGATTGGTAAAAACAAGCTTATTATGCGCTGGTTGTCCCATCGCGGCGGCGCGCTTGATTATCAGGAGTGGTGCGCGGCGCATCCTGGTGAACGTTTCCCGGTTTCAGTGGCGTTGGGGGCCGATCCTGCGACCATTCTGGGGGCTGTGACACCCGTTCCTGATACATTATCCGAGTACGCATTTGCCGGGCTGTTGCGCGGTACCAAGACCGAAGTGGTCAAATGTATTTCCAACGACCTGGAAGTGCCTGCCAGCGCAGAAATCGTACTGGAAGGGTACATCGAACCGGGCGAGCTGGCTCCAGAAGGGCCCTATGGCGATCATACCGGCTACTACAACGAAGTAGATAATTTCCCGGTCTTTACCGTCACCCACATTACCCAGCGTGAAGATGCTATTTATCACTCTACCTATACCGGACGTCCGCCTGATGAGCCAGCAGTGCTCGGCGTGGCGCTGAACGAAGTATTCGTTCCTATTCTGCAAAAGCAGTTCCCGGAAATCGTCGATTTTTACCTGCCTCCGGAAGGCTGTTCATATCGTCTGGCCGTGGTGACGATGAAAAAACAGTACGCAGGCCATGCCAAACGCGTCATGATGGGTGTTTGGTCGTTTTTGCGCCAGTTCATGTACACCAAATTTGTTATTGTCTGCGATGATGACGTTAACGCGCGCGACTGGAATGATGTAATTTGGGCTATTACTACCCGTATGGACCCCGCCCGGGATACGGTACTGGTAGAGAATACGCCAATTGATTACCTGGACTTTGCCTCGCCGGTTTCCGGCCTTGGTTCAAAAATGGGGCTGGATGCCACAAATAAATGGCCGGGCGAAACCCAACGCGAATGGGGACGTCCGATTAAAAAAGATCCTGAAGTGATTGCGCGTATTGACGCAATTTGGGATGAACTGGCCATCTTTAATGACGGCAAAAGCGCCTGAGGCGCGATCGTTTTGCCTATTGATCCGACAGAGAGAGCGCATGACAACCTTAAGCTGTAAAGTGACCTCGGTAGAAGCTATAACTGACACCGTATATCGCGTTCGTTTAGTGCCAGACGCGGCGTTTTCCTTTCGTGCTGGCCAGTATTTAATGGTCGTGATGGACGAAAGGGATAAGCGTCCGTTCTCCATGGCATCAACGCCGGACGAGCAAGGATTCATTGAGCTGCACGTTGGCGCCTCTGAGCTAAATCTTTACGCCATGGCCGTGATGGACCGTATTCTGAAAGACCGGGAAATCAAGGTCGATATTCCGCATGGCGAAGCTTGGCTGCGTGATGAAGACGAGCGCCCGCTGATCCTGATTGCCGGAGGTACAGGGTTCTCTTACGTGCGTTCTATTCTGCTTACCGCGCTGGCGCGCAATCCCAACCGCGATATCACTATTTACTGGGGCGGGCGCGAAGAGAAGCATCTCTACGATCTCTCAGAGCTGGAAGCATTGTCGGTGAATCACCCGAACCTGCGTGTTGAGCCGGTGGTAGAGCAGCCTGAAGACGGCTGGCGTGGTCGTACGGGAACCGTGTTAACGGCAGTATTGCAGGATTACGGTACTCTGGCGGAACACGATATCTACATTGCCGGTCGTTTTGAGATGGCAAAAATCGCGCGCGACCTGTTCTGTAATGAGCGTCAGGCACGTGAAGATCGCCTGTTTGGCGACGCGTTCGCGTTCATTTAAGCGCTGTGCGCCGGAGTCCTTCCGGCGCATCCATCACCAACCTTACTTCTTCTAACAGGGTGCAAGCCCGGTCTCACTGCTCCTCTTTTCAGAACATTTTTAGTAAACATGTTTTTCCTATCTATTAACCATAAAACTGATTTTTTGTGACGGGTCTCATTTTGTTTAGTAAACAAAATGGGCAAGCTGTATCGCATCACATTGCTGGACATCAACGAGGGAAAACCATGAGGCTCGGACTGGATATCGGTGGGACTAAAATTGAAGCGGTGGTGATTGATAACGCGGGTGAAATTGTTTACCGCGAGCGATGTGCGACACCAAAGCAGAGTTACGGTGATTTTTTCCAGGCCGTGACGGAGATGATTTCTAAGGCCAGACTGGCCGTTAATCAGTCTTTATCGGTTGGTGTTGGAGTGCCTGGCGCGGTGGATAGCGAAGGTTTGATTAAGAATTCGAACATCCTGGTGTTGAATCAGCAGGCTTTTGCTCAAGACCTTGAGCGAGCGTTAGGAATACCCGTGCCTGTTACTAATGATGCCAACTGCTTTACCCTGTCGGAAGCGATGGACGGTAGCGGACACGGGCATAGCGTGGTATTTGGTGTGATCCTCGGTACCGGTTGCGGCGGTGGACTATGCATCGATAACCGTTTGATCTCCGGACCTAACGCCTGTGCAGGAGAGTGGGGACATAATGCATTGCCGCGCTACCACGAATCTCGGGATGGGGCTGAAGTGACATGCTATTGCGGACAGGTGAACTGTATTGAGAGCTTTATTTCCGGCAGCGGCCTGGAGCGTCAGTATATGAATCACACCGCGCAACATGCAGGTGTGCCACATATTATGCAGCGGGTAGAATCGGGTGATGCAGATGCCTGTTTGTTATGGGAACGCTATTGTGATCAGCTGGCGCGCGCGTTGGCGGGGGTGGTGAATACGCTCGATCCCGATGTTATCGTGCTGGGCGGTGGGGTATCCAATATCACTTTACTGTACTCAGGCTTGCAGGCGCGAGTGGCGCAGTACGTATTTGGTAAACAGTGCCGTACGCCGATCGTTCAGGCCCGACACGGTGACAGCAGCGGCGTACGCGGCGCGGCCTGGCTGGGGGCACAAAAGGCCAGCGTAAATCAATGAGAGTGACATGACGAAACCTGTACGTATCAGGGACATTGCCGAAGCTTGTGGTGTCTCGGTTGGCGCGGTTTCCCGCGCCCTGAAAGGGCAGCCAGGGCTACGTGAAGATACCCGGCTGCGCATTATTTCTGTGGCGCAGCAGCAGGGTTATGATTTTTCTCGCCTGCGCGCAGACAAGATCAAACGCGTCCTGTTTTTGCTGCACCGCCAGCACAATATCAGCCGGGCATTGCCGTTTTATTCTCAACTGCTGCTGGGGATAGAAGATAACTGTCGTGACCATGGTATTGCGCTGAGCTTTCTCTCCATTGGTCCAGGCGATGCAGTGAGTGAGCAGGTGATGTTGCACCAGCCTGATGCGCTGATCTGCGCGGGATTTTTTGAGCCTGAATTACTTGGCTTGCTGCAACAGATGAAACTGCCGTTGGTGCTGGTGGATCTCTGGGCGCCGGACCTGCCTTGCGTGAACTCGGACAATACCCAGGGCGGTTATCTGGCCACGCAACATCTGATTGCGCAAGGGCGCAGCCGTATCGCTTTTCTTGCCAGTTCGCTTGCGCACTACAGCATCCGTCAGCGCGAGAAGGGCTACCGTCAGGCATTGTATGAAGCCCGCCTGCTGATGCCGCCAGAGTATGAAGCCATTGCGCCGCCACTGCTGGATACCGAGCAATCTTTGGTGGAGGCGGTTAATGAATTGCTCAGTCTGCCAGAGCCGCCCGACGCCATTTTTGCCTATAACGACGCGGCAGCGCTGGTTGTTCAACGGGTGTGTACGCAGCAGGGTATACGTATCCCGGAAGATCTTGCGTTGGTGGGGTTTGATGATATTGATGCTGCGGCCTGGTCACATCCACCACTCACCACCATTGCGGTTGATAAACAACAATTGGGGCGTGAAGCGCTGCGTTTATTGCTGGAAGAAAATCAGGAAGAGAATCTGCTGTTGCCGGTGCAGTTAGTGGTGCGTGGTAGTTCAGGGAAATAAAAAACCCGCCCCTGACAGGCGGGAAGAACGGCAACTAAACCTTTCCCCGTCATAATTCACTCTGCCTCTTTGTTGGCTGCCTTTGCTCACCCCGGTTACATAGTTATCTATGCTCCCGGGGATTCGCTCAGTTGCCGCCGCGATGCAGCGCGAATTATTTAGGGGAATTTATCTTTGATTAAACTCGCTCAAATACCGTTGCGATGCCCTGGCCTAACCCGATACACATCGTCGCCAGGCCAAACTGTACGTCTTTGCGTTCCATCAGGTTGAGCAGGGTGGTGCTGATACGCGCCCCGGAGCATCCCAGTGGGTGGCCCAGAGCGATCGCGCCGCCGTTGAGGTTGATCTTCTCGTCTATCTGCTCCATCAGTCCCAGATCTTTAATGCACGGCAGGATCTGAGCGGCAAAGGCTTCGTTCATCTCAAACAAGCCGATGTCGCTGGTGGAGAGTCCCGCTTTTTTCAGCGCCAGCTTTGAGGCCGGAACCGGACCGTAACCCATGATTGACGGGTCGCAGCCAACAACAGCCATCGAACGAATACGGGCACGCGGCGTCAGACCCAGTTCACGGGCGCGACTTTCACTCATGACCAGCATCGCCGCTGCGCCGTCGGAGAGTGCGGAGGAGGTACCGGCAGTGACCGTTCCACTAACCGGATCGAACGCTGGGCGCAGGGTGGAGAGCGCTTCAACGGTTGTCTCCGGGCGGATAACCTCATCGTAGTTAAACTGCTTCAGCACGCCGTCGGCATCATGACCGCCGGTCGGGGTGATTTCGTTTTTAAATGCGCCAGACTGTGTTGCAGCCCAGGCGCGAGCATGTGAACGTGCGGCGAAAGCATCCTGCATTTCACGGCTGATGCCGTGCATGCGGGAGAGCATTTCTGCGGTCAGACCCATCATCCCCGCCGCTTTTGCTACGTTGCGGCTCATGCCCGGATGGAAATCAACGCCGTGGCTCATTGGTACATGGCCCATATGCTCCACGCCACCAATCAGGCACGCCTGAGCATCGCCGGTCATGATCATACGTGCCGCGTCGTGCAGCGCCTGCATTGATGAACCGCACAGGCGGTTCACGGTGACCGCCGGAACGGAGTGCGGGATTTCCGCCAGCAGCGCGGCGTTACGGGCGATGTTGAAACCCTGCTCCAGCGTTTGCTGCACACAGCCCCAGTAAATGTCATCCAGCGCGGTTGGATCCAGCGCCGGATTACGCGCCAGCAGGCTACGCATTAAGTGTGCGGAGAGATCTTCTGCCCGCACGTTACGAAACGCCCCCCCTTTTGAACGGCCCATCGGGGTACGGATCGCATCAACAATTACAACCTGTTCCATTGTGACTCCTTAAGCCGTTTTCAGGCTGCCAACCGGGCGGGCAGGCTCAACCTGGGGATAATACGGTTCGTTATGGCGCGCCTTATCACGCAGACCAGCCGGAACTTCATACAGCGCTCCGAGGTGCTGATACTGCTGGGCCATATCGAGATACTTTGCGCTGCCGAGCGTATCCAGCCAGCGGAACGCGCCGCCGTGGAACGGAGGGAAGCCCAGGCCATACACCAGCGCCATATCGGCTTCTGCCGGGCTGGCGATAATGCCTTCTTCCAGGCACCGTACCACTTCGTTGACCATCGGGATCATCATGCGAGCGATAATCTCTTCATCACTGAATTCGCGTTTCGGCTGGCTGACTTCTGCCAGCAGATCATCAACGGTGGCATCCTCTTCTTTTTTCGGCTTGCCCTTGTTGTCTTCTTTATAACGCCAGAATCCAAGACCGTTTTTCTGTCCGAAACGGTTAGCATCAAACAGGGCGTCTATCGCGTCGCGATAATCTTTCTGCATACGCTGAGGGAAGCCTGCGGACATCACTGCCTGCGCGTGATGTGCGGTATCAATTCCCACCACGTCCAGCAGATAAGCCGGGCCCATCGGCCAGCCAAACTGTTTTTCCATGATTTTGTCGACTTTGCGGAAATCCGCCCCATCGCGCAGCAGCTGGCTAAAACCGGCAAAATACGGGAACAGCACGCGGTTCACGAAGAAACCGGGGCAGTCGTTGACCACAATTGGCGTTTTGCCCATCTGGCTTGCCCATGCGACAACTTTGGCGATGGTTTCATCCGAGCTTTTCTCGCCGCGAATGATCTCAACCAGTGGCATGCGGTGTACTGGGTTAAAGAAGTGCATCCCACAGAAGTTTTCCGGGCGCTTGAGCGCGCTGGCCAGCTCGTTGATTGGGATGGTAGAGGTATTCGACGCCAGTACGGTGTCCGGGCGTACCTGATCTTCGGTTTCCGCCAATACCGCTTTTTTCACTTTCGGGTTTTCCACGACCGCTTCAACCACCACGTCCACACGCTCAAAACCGCTATAGTCGAGGGTTGGATGAATAGTGGAAATCACGCCCGCCATTTTCAGACCGTCAATTTTGCCGCGCTCAAGCTGTTTGTTCAGCAGTTTGGCCGCTTCGGTCATGCCCAGCGTTAATGATTTGTCGTTGATATCTTTCATGACAACCGGCACGCCTTTCCAGGCTGACTGGTAAGCGATGCCGCCGCCCATAATGCCTGCACCCAGCACTGCCGCTTGCTTTGGTGCTTCAATATTTTTGGTGAGCTTTTTGGCTTTGGCTTTCACGAACTGATCGTTAAGGAAGATCCCAACCAGCGCGCGAGCTTCACTGGTGTGCGCCAGTGGCACAAAGCTTTTATTTTCCAGATTCAGCGCTTCTTCACGGCCAAAACGAGCCGCTGCTTCAATGGTTTTTACCGCGGTAATCGGTGCGGGATAATGCTTACCTGCCGTCTGCGCCACCATGCCTTTGGCGATGGTAAAGCTCATAGCAGCTTCAATTTTGCTGAGTTTCAACGGCTCCAGCTTAGGCTGACGTTTGGCTTTCCAGTCGAGGTCGCCGTTAATCGCCTGACGTAATACCGCGATCGCGCCATCAAGCAGTTTGTCTTGCTTCACTACGCCATCGACCAGACCGATTTTTAGCGCCTGCTCAGCACCAACGTCTTTACCTGCCGCAATAATTTCCAGCGCGCTGTCCGCACCCAGCATACGTGGCATACGCACGGAGCCGCCAAAGCCCGGCATAATGCCCAGCTTTGTTTCCGGCAGGCCAATGCGCAGGTCCGGCGTTGCCAGACGATAATCGGTTGCCAGGACACACTCGCAGCCACCGCCCAACGCATAGCCATTTACCGCTGAGAGGGTAGGAACAGGTAGATCTTCGAGGCGGTTAAAGACGCTGTTGGCAAAATGCAGCCACTGGCTCAGTTGCTCTTCAGGCACGAGGAACAGTGAAAGGAATTCGGTGATATCGGCACCAACAATAAAGGCTGCTTTGTTAGAGCGCAGCAGCAGCCCTTTTAAATTCGGTTGTTTTTCCAGCACATCAAGCGCATGGCCCAGGCTGGCAACGGTAGCCGTGTCGAGTTTATTGACCGAACCAGGGGCATCGAACACCAGTTCGGCGATGCCATCTTCCAGCCAGTCGAGGTACAGGGTGTCGCCTTTGTAAAGCATGTCAGTCTCCTGAATCCGCAAGGTGATCTGGTCATACCAGATGAATCGAAGTGTGTATTTTGTGTTAAAAAAATGCAAATGAATGATTAAAGAAATGACGATTTGATCACGCTCGGCAGAAATCACGCACTCACAAAGCGATGTGCTAAGATGCGGAGACTTGAGGTCAAAAAAACAGAAGGGTAGAAAATGGAATCACTGGCCGCACTCTATAAAAATCATATCGTTACCTTACAAGAACGGACGCGCGACGCGCTGGAGCGCTTCAAGCTGGATGCGTTACTTATTCACTCAGGCGAACTTGTTAACGTCTTTCTCGACGATCATCCGTACCCGTTTAAGGTCAATCCGCAATTCAAAGCCTGGGTGCCTGTCACGCAGGTTCCTAACTGCTGGTTGCTGGTGGATGGCGTAAACAAGCCGAAACTGTGGTTCTACCTGCCGGTCGATTACTGGCACAACGTTGAGCCGCTGCCGACCTCTTTCTGGACGGAAGAAATCGAGATCATCGCGCTGCCGAAAGCGGATGGTATCGGTAGCCAACTGCCTGCTGCTCGCGGCAATATCGGTTACATTGGCCCGGTTCCGGAACGTGCCCTGCAACTGGACATCGCGGCCAGCAACATCAACCCGAAAGGGGTGATTGACTACCTGCATTATTACCGTGCCTATAAAACGGACTACGAACTGGCCTGTATGCGCGAAGCGCAGAAAATGGCGGTAAATGGACACCGTGCAGCAGAAGAAGCGTTCCGTTCCGGAATGAGCGAGTTTGACATCAACCTCGCTTACCTGACTGCCACCGGTCACCGCGACACCGACGTGCCATACAGCAACATCGTGGCGCTTAACGAGCATGCTTCGGTTCTTCATTACACCAAGCTGGATCATCAGGCGCCGTCTGAAATCCGCAGCTTCTTGCTCGACGCTGGCGCGGAATACAACGGCTATGCGGCAGACCTGACGCGTACCTGGTCGGCGAAAAGCGACAACGACTATGCGCATCTGGTGAAAGACGTTAACGACGAAGAGCTGGCGCTGATTGCCACCATGAAAGCAGGTGCCAGCTACGTGGATTACCACATTCAGTTCCATCAGCGCATCGCGAAGCTGCTGCGTAAGCATCAAATCATCACCGATATGAGTGAAGAGGCGATGGTAGAAAATGATCTTACTGGGCCGTTTATGCCACACGGCATTGGTCACCAGTTGGGCCTGCAGGTACATGATGTCGCTGGCTTTATGCAGGATGACAGTGGTACCCATCTGGCCGCGCCGTCGAAGTATCCTTACCTGCGTTGCACCCGCGTATTGCAACCGGGCATGGTTCTGACCATCGAACCGGGCATTTACTTCATTGAATCTCTGCTGGCGCCGTGGCGTGAAGGGCAGTTCAGCAAACACTTCAACTGGCAGAAAATTGAAGCCCTGAAACCGTTCGGCGGTATTCGTATTGAAGACAACGTGGTGGTCCACGAAAACAATATCGAAAACATGACTCGGGATTTGAAACTGGCGTAATGGACAGTTGGTTAATCCCTGCGGGGCCGGTTAGCGTCGTTGAAGAGATCAAAAAAAGCCGCTTCATTACGCTGCTCGCCCATACGGACGGCGTAGAAGCGGCAAAAGCGTTTGTTGAATCAGTCAAAGCGGAACACCCGGACGCCCGCCACCATTGCGTGGCGTGGGTGGCGGGTGCGCCCAATGACTCGCAGCAGCTAGGATTTTCAGACGATGGCGAACCGGCGGGTACGGCAGGTAAACCGATGCTCGCACAGCTGATGGGGAGCGGTGTCGGTGAGATTACCGCTGTAGTCGTGCGCTACTACGGCGGTATCCTTCTCGGTACTGGAGGATTGGTAAAAGCCTACGGCGGCGGTGTGAATCAGGCGTTGCGCCAGTTAACGACACAGCGCAAGACGCCATTAACCGAATATACTTTGCAGTGTGAGTACGGTCAGCTGGCAGGCATTGAAGCTTTGCTGGGGCAGTTTGACGGTAAAGTCGTTGCCAGTGATTACCAGGCTTTTGTTCGACTCAGGGTGGCGCTTCCTTTTGCCAAAGTGGATGAGTTTTCGGCAAAACTGGCGGATTTTAGTCGTGGTTCATTGCAATTGTTAGCGATTGAAGAATAATCCCCACCTCATTTTAAAGAACTAAGGAAGCGGCAGAGATGCATTTTCGCGCCATCACCCGAATCGTTGGACTACTGGTCATCTTATTCTCGGGGACAATGATTATCCCTGGACTGGTAGCGCTCATATACCGTGACGGGGCAGGGCGTGCATTCACCCAAACTTTCTTCGTTGCTTTGGCGATCGGCTCCATGCTGTGGTGGCCAAACCGTAAAGAGAAGGGCGAGCTGAAATCGCGCGAAGGATTTCTGATTGTCGTTTTGTTCTGGACCGTTCTGGGCAGCGTGGGTGCGCTACCGTTCATCTTTGCGGAAAGCCCAAACCTGACGATAACCGACGCTTTTTTTGAATCCTTTTCCGGATTGACCACCACCGGTGCAACGACGTTGGTGGGGCTGGATTCATTGCCACACGCGATTCTCTTTTATCGCCAGATGCTGCAATGGTTCGGCGGGATGGGGATCATCGTGCTGGCGGTGGCTATTCTGCCTATTCTTGGCGTGGGTGGGATGCAGCTCTATCGGGCAGAAATGCCGGGGCCGCTGAAAGATAATAAGATGCGCCCGCGTATTGCCGAAACGGCGAAAACGCTGTGGCTTATCTATGTATTACTGACGGTGGCGTGCGCGCTGGCGCTATGGTTTGCCGGGATGCCCGCGTTTGACGCCATTGGGCACAGTTTTGCCACGATTGCCATCGGTGGTTTTTCCACACACGATGCCAGCGTGGGGTATTTCGACAGTCCCACGATTAATACGATTATTGCTATCTTCTTGCTGATCTCCGGTTGTAACTATGGTCTGCACTTCTCTTTATTAAGTGGGCGTAGTCTGAAGGTTTACTGGCGCGATCCGGAATTCCGCATGTTCATCGGCGTGCAGTTGACGCTGGTGGCTGTCTGTACGTTGGTGCTGTGGATACACAATACCTATGGCTCGGCGCTCACGACGATCAACCAGGCCTTTTTCCAGGTGGTATCGATGGCGACGACTGCCGGATTTACCACGGACAGTATTGCCCGCTGGCCGCTGTTCCTGCCGGTGCTGCTGCTGTGTTCTGCTTTTATCGGCGGCTGTGCCGGGTCGACGGGGGGGGGCTTGAAGGTGATTCGTATCCTGCTGCTGTTTAAGCAAGGCAACCGCGAATTGAAACGACTGGTTCATCCGAATGCGGTTTACAGTATCAAACTGGGTAACCGTGCGTTGCCGGAGCGAATTCTTGAAGCCGTATGGGGATTCTTCTCTGCCTATGCGTTGGTCTTTATTATCAGTATGCTGGCGATTATTGCGACCGGCGTTGATGACTTCTCCGCGTTTGCCTCTGTTGTGGCAACGTTGAATAACCTGGGGCCTGGACTGGGGGTTGTTGCCGACAACTTTGCCAGTATTAACCCTGTGGCGAAGTGGATCCTGATTGCCAATATGCTGTTTGGTCGTCTGGAAGTCTTTACTCTGCTGGTGCTCTTTACCCCTACCTTCTGGCGTGAATAATGGAGTAACACGTGAAAACACTGATTCTTTTTTCTTCCCGGGACGGACAAACGCGTGAAATCGCTGAATATCTGGCTTCTGAACTCAAAGAGCTGGGCGTTTGGGCAGATGTTGTTAATTTGCATCGTACCGCGGAGCCGGACTGGCAAAATTATGACAGCGTGGTGATTGGCGCCTCGATTCGCTATGGTCATTACCATGCTGCTTTTCAGGAGTTTGTGAAAAAGCATGCCACACGGCTGAATTCGATGCCGAGTGCGTTCTACTCCGTAAACCTCGTTGCCCGTAAACCGGAGAAACGTACGCCGCAAACCAACAGCTATGCGCGTAAGTTCCTGATGAGTTCGCCGTGGCGACCAGATCACAGTGCAGTCATTGCGGGTGCTTTGCTGTATCCCCGCTATCGCTGGTATGACCGCGTTATGATCCAACTGATAATGAAGATGTCAGGTGGTGAAACGGATACGAATAAAGAAGTGGTGTATACCGATTGGGAACAGGTTGCGAGATTCGCGCGGGAAATAGCCCAATTAACCAACAAAACGTCGTTAAAATAAACGTAAAGAATAAAAAACACGCACTCGGAAGATTATTTTAAATTTCCCCTTGTCAGCCTGAAATAACTCCCTATAATGCGCCTCCACTGACACGGAACAACGGATTACAAGCCGCCGGGTCAGCGGAGTTCCACTGAGAACTCCGGCGAAGAAAGCGAAATTAAATGCTTGACTTCGTGGCGGGATGGCGTAATATGCACACCCCGCGCCGCTAAGAAAAAGCGAAGCGGCACTGCTCTTTAACAATTTATCAGACAATCTGTGTGGGCACTCGAAGATACGGATTCTTAACGTCGCAAGACGAAAAATGAATACCAAGTCTCTGAGTGAACATACGTAATTCATTACGAAGTTTAATTCACGAGCATCAAACTTAAATTGAAGAGTTTGATCATGGCTCAGATTGAACGCTGGCGGCAGGCCTAACACATGCAAGTCGAACGGTAGCACAGAGGAGCTTGCTCCTTGGGTGACGAGTGGCGGACGGGTGAGTAATGTCTGGGAAACTGCCCGATGGAGGGGGATAACTACTGGAAACGGTAGCTAATACCGCATAACGTCGCAAGACCAAAGAGGGGGACCTTCGGGCCTCTTGCCATCGGATGTGCCCAGATGGGATTAGCTAGTAGGTGGGGTAACGGCTCACCTAGGCGACGATCCCTAGCTGGTCTGAGAGGATGACCAGCCACACTGGAACTGAGACACGGTCCAGACTCCTACGGGAGGCAGCAGTGGGGAATATTGCACAATGGGCGCAAGCCTGATGCAGCCATGCCGCGTGTATGAAGAAGGCCTTCGGGTTGTAAAGTACTTTCAGCGAGGAGGAAGGTGTTGAGGTTAATAACCTCAGCAATTGACGTTACTCGCAGAAGAAGCACCGGCTAACTCCGTGCCAGCAGCCGCGGTAATACGGAGGGTGCAAGCGTTAATCGGAATTACTGGGCGTAAAGCGCACGCAGGCGGTCTGTCAAGTCGGATGTGAAATCCCCGGGCTCAACCTGGGAACTGCATCCGAAACTGGCAGGCTAGAGTCTTGTAGAGGGGGGTAGAATTCCAGGTGTAGCGGTGAAATGCGTAGAGATCTGGAGGAATACCGGTGGCGAAGGCGGCCCCCTGGACAAAGACTGACGCTCAGGTGCGAAAGCGTGGGGAGCAAACAGGATTAGATACCCTGGTAGTCCACGCCGTAAACGATGTCGACTTGGAGGTTGTGCCCTTGAGGCGTGGCTTCCGGAGCTAACGCGTTAAGTCGACCGCCTGGGGAGTACGGCCGCAAGGTTAAAACTCAAATGAATTGACGGGGGCCCGCACAAGCGGTGGAGCATGTGGTTTAATTCGATGCAACGCGAAGAACCTTACCTACTCTTGACATCCAGAGAACTTAGCAGAGATGCTTTGGTGCCTTCGGGAACTCTGAGACAGGTGCTGCATGGCTGTCGTCAGCTCGTGTTGTGAAATGTTGGGTTAAGTCCCGCAACGAGCGCAACCCTTATCCTTTGTTGCCAGCGATTCGGTCGGGAACTCAAAGGAGACTGCCAGTGATAAACTGGAGGAAGGTGGGGATGACGTCAAGTCATCATGGCCCTTACGAGTAGGGCTACACACGTGCTACAATGGCATATACAAAGAGAAGCGACCTCGCGAGAGCAAGCGGACCTCATAAAGTATGTCGTAGTCCGGATTGGAGTCTGCAACTCGACTCCATGAAGTCGGAATCGCTAGTAATCGTGGATCAGAATGCCACGGTGAATACGTTCCCGGGCCTTGTACACACCGCCCGTCACACCATGGGAGTGGGTTGCAAAAGAAGTAGGTAGCTTAACCTTCGGGAGGGCGCTTACCACTTTGTGATTCATGACTGGGGTGAAGTCGTAACAAGGTAACCGTAGGGGAACCTGCGGTTGGATCACCTCCTTACCTTAAAGAACCTGCCTTTGTAGTGCTCACACAGATTGTCTGATGAAAATTAGCAGTAAGAAAATCTCTGCAGGCTTGTAGCTCAGGTGGTTAGAGCGCACCCCTGATAAGGGTGAGGTCGGTGGTTCAAGTCCACTCAGGCCTACCAAATTCTTTCTGATACCGCGTTGTGAAACGACTCGCATACTTCAGTATGCTTCGCCGCTCCACGCCTTGTCTCAGCAGGAATTAAGGTGAATGAGATAACTACGATGGGGCTATAGCTCAGCTGGGAGAGCGCCTGCCTTGCACGCAGGAGGTCTGCGGTTCGATCCCGCATAGCTCCACCATCTTTACTGCAAAAACACAAGAAAACTTCAGAGTGTACCTGAAAAGGTTCACTGCGAAGTTTTGCTCTTTAAAAATCTGGATCAAGCTGAAAATTGAAACGACACACTGTTTCATTTCTCCGTAATAAGAAATGAAAAGCGGTGTGTTCGAGTCTCTCAAATTTTCGCAACACGATGATGTTTTACGAAACATCTTCGGGTTGTGAGGTTAAGCGACTAAGCGTACACGGTGGATGCCCTGGCAGTCAGAGGCGATGAAGGACGTGCTAATCTGCGATAAGCGTCGGTAAGGTGATATGAACCGTTATAACCGGCGATTTCCGAATGGGGAAACCCAGTGTGATCCGTCACACTATCATTACGTGAATACATAGCGTAATGAAGCGAACCGGGGGAACTGAAACATCTAAGTACCCCGAGGAAAAGAAATCAACCGAGATTCCCCCAGTAGCGGCGAGCGAACGGGGAGCAGCCCAGAGTCTGAATCAGCTTGTGTGTTAGTGGAACGGTCTGGAAAGTCCGACGGTACAGGGTGATAGTCCCGTACACCAAAATGCACAGGTTGTGAACTCGAAGAGTAGGGCGGGACACGTGGTATCCTGTCTGAATATGGGGGGACCATCCTCCAAGGCTAAATACTCCTGACTGACCGATAGTGAACCAGTACCGTGAGGGAAAGGCGAAAAGAACCCCGGCGAGGGGAGTGAAAAAGAACCTGAAACCGTGTACGTACAAGCAGTGGGAGCCTCTTTATGGGGTGACTGCGTACCTTTTGTATAATGGGTCAGCGACTTATATTCTGTAGCAAGGTTAACCGTATAGGGGAGCCGAAGGGAAACCGAGTCTTAACTGGGCGTTAAGTTGCAGGGTATAGACCCGAAACCCGGTGATCTAGCCATGGGCAGGTTGAAGGTTGGGTAACACTAACTGGAGGACCGAACCGACTAATGTTGAAAAATTAGCGGATGACTTGTGGCTGGGGGTGAAAGGCCAATCAAACCGGGAGATAGCTGGTTCTCCCGAAAGCTATTTAGGTAGCGCCTCGTGAATTCATCTTCGGGGGTAGAGCACTGTTTCGGCTAGGGGGTCATCCCGACTTACCAACCCGATGCAAACTGCGAATACCGAAGAATGTTATCACGGGAGACACACGGCGGGTGCTAACGTCCGTCGTGAAGAGGGAAACAACCCAGACCGCCAGCTAAGGTCCCAAAGTCATGGTTAAGTGGGAAACGATGTGGGAAGGCACAGACAGCCAGGATGTTGGCTTAGAAGCAGCCATCATTTAAAGAAAGCGTAATAGCTCACTGGTCGAGTCGGCCTGCGCGGAAGATGTAACGGGGCTAAACCATGCACCGAAGCTGCGGCAGCGACACTATGTGTTGTTGGGTAGGGGAGCGTTCTGTAAGCCGTTGAAGGTGTATCGTGAGGTATGCTGGAGGTATCAGAAGTGCGAATGCTGACATAAGTAACGATAATGCGGGTGAAAAACCCGCACGCCGGAAGACCAAGGGTTCCTGTCCAACGTTAATCGGGGCAGGGTGAGTCGACCCCTAAGGCGAGGCCGAAAGGCGTAGTCGATGGGAAACAGGTTAATATTCCTGTACTTGGTGTTACTGCGAAGGGGGGACGGAGAAGGCTATGTTAGCCGGGCGACGGTTGTCCCGGTTTAAGCATGTAGGCGGAGGTTCCAGGTAAATCCGGTACCTTTTTAACGCTGAGGTGTGATGACGAGGCACTACGGTGCTGAAGTAACAAATGCCCTGCTTCCAGGAAAAGCCTCTAAGCATCAGGTAACACGAAATCGTACCCCAAACCGACACAGGTGGTCAGGTAGAGAATACCAAGGCGCTTGAGAGAACTCGGGTGAAGGAACTAGGCAAAATGGTGCCGTAACTTCGGGAGAAGGCACGCTGATATGTAGGTGAAGCGGTTTACCCGTGGAGCTGAAATCAGTCGAAGATACCAGCTGGCTGCAACTGTTTATTAAAAACACAGCACTGTGCAAACACGAAAGTGGACGTATACGGTGTGACGCCTGCCCGGTGCCGGAAGGTTAATTGATGGGGTTATCCGTAAGGAGAAGCTCTTGATCGAAGCCCCGGTAAACGGCGGCCGTAACTATAACGGTCCTAAGGTAGCGAAATTCCTTGTCGGGTAAGTTCCGACCTGCACGAATGGCGTAATGATGGCCAGGCTGTCTCCACCCGAGACTCAGTGAAATTGAACTCGCTGTGAAGATGCAGTGTACCCGCGGCAAGACGGAAAGACCCCGTGAACCTTTACTATAGCTTGACACTGAACACTGGTCCTTGATGTGTAGGATAGGTGGGAGGCTTTGAAGTGTGGACGCCAGTCTGCATGGAGCCATCCTTGAAATACCACCCTTTAATGGCTGGTGTTCTAACGTGGACCCGTTACCCGGGTTGCGGACAGTGTCTGGTGGGTAGTTTGACTGGGGCGGTCTCCTCCTAAAGAGTAACGGAGGAGCACGAAGGTTAGCTAATCCTGGTCGGACATCAGGAGGTTAGTGCAAAGGCATAAGCTAGCTTGACTGCGAGAGTGACGGCTCGAGCAGGTGCGAAAGCAGGTCTTAGTGATCCGGTGGTTCTGAATGGAAGGGCCATCGCTCAACGGATAAAAGGTACTCCGGGGATAACAGGCTGATACCGCCCAAGAGTTCATATCGACGGCGGTGTTTGGCACCTCGATGTCGGCTCATCACATCCTGGGGCTGAAGTAGGTCCCAAGGGTATGGCTGTTCGCCATTTAAAGTGGTACGCGAGCTGGGTTTAGAACGTCGTGAGACAGTTCGGTCCCTATCTGCCGTGGGCGCTGGAGAATTGAGGGGGGCTGCTCCTAGTACGAGAGGACCGGAGTGGACGCATCACTGGTGTTCGGGTTGTCATGCCAATGGCATTGCCCGGTAGCTAAATGCGGAAGAGATAAGTGCTGAAAGCATCTAAGCACGAAACTTGCCCGAGATGAGTTCTCCCTGAGACTATAAGTCTCCTGAAGGAACGTTGAAGACGACGACGTTGATAGGTCGGGTGTGTAAGTGTAGCGATACATTGAGCTAACCGATACTAATGAACCGTGAGGCTTAACCTTACAACGCCGAAGGTGTTTTGGCGAAAGACAGACATCATATTCAGCTTGATACAGATTAGATTAACCGGCGAAAAGCGGGTTAATAACAGAATTTGCCTGGCGGCTGTAGCGCGGTGGTCCCACCTGACCCCATGCCGAACTCAGAAGTGAAACGCCGTAGCGCCGATGGTAGTGTGGGGTCTCCCCATGCGAGAGTAGGGAACTGCCAGGCATCAAATAAAGTGAAGAAGCCCATCCTGACGGATGGGCTTTTTTGCGTGTGTGCGGGGTAAAACCGCCGGGCTGAATGTATTGTGCAGGCCTGATAAGCGCAGCGCATCAGGCACATCACGACACCGCAGTTATCTTCTGGCCCATTGCGTAACAAAATCAGCTACTTGCTGTGTGTTGTTGATATCTAACAATGGAACATCCACCGCCAGCGGAACGTCACTGGCAACCGCTATAACATAGTCGTCCATCACCAATTCCTCAGGACTATGCCCGCAGCCTTCGCGGAAAAGTAGGATCTTAGCGACAGGTTCATGCTTAAATCCCTCGACCAACACCATATCCAACGTTGAAGCGTCCATCCGGCTTACCAGATACGCTAAATCCAGTTCGGGCTCTTCCGGTGTTTCTACCATTAATGCCCAACGTTGCTGGCTGGCGACCAGCGTTTGTGCTGCACCGGCTTTGCGTAACTCATAGCTATCTTTACCGGGCTTGTCGACATCCATCTTGTGATGAGTATGCTTAATCAATCCGGGACGTATACCTCTGGCACGTAGTTCCGGGATCAACTTTTTGAGCAGCGTGGTTTTTCCCGTGCCGCTCCATGCCGCAATGGCGAGTAATGGGATCATGATTTTTCCTGCCATTTTGCGAGCTCTTCGGGGGTGTTCACGTTTACGAACGCATCTTTATGATCGCTGAAATCGACAGCATGACCGCCTGCCAAACGCATAAAGACCATAACGCGTCGTTCACCGGACTGAAGATAATCCTGCAGTAAAGGCTGCATAGAGCGGTGCATCAGCGCAATGGTTGGGTGATCTCTTTCACCATCATGCACCCAGACAACCGGTGCTGCTTTGCGCTGCTCTTTTAAACGAGCGACCAGATCGTGAGGAATATAGGGCATATCGCACGGGCAGAACAAAAACCATTCCCCCGTTTGCTGCAGGAATACCGATAGCATCCCGGCCAGTGGGCCAGGGAAATCGGCCAATGAATCGGGAATAACTTTCAGGCCGCTTTGCTGGTATATATCCCTGTGGCGATTGGCATTAACCACCACGGTTTCGACCTGCAAAGCGAGAATGTCGGCCACATGTCGCCAAAGAGGTTTACCGTCCAGCTCAAGCAGACCTTTATCGGTTCCGCCCATCCGTCTGGCCTTACCGCCAGCCAGCACAACCCCTGTTATTGCACTATCCAGAATCACTGATATCGCCTCTTTTAATGTGGGATTGACCCTGCTAACGTATCTGTATTGAGCCTAAGGAGCACAACCATGAAATGTAAACGTCTGAATGAAGTTATTGAACTCCTCCAGCCTGCCTGGCAGAAGGAACCCGATCTTAACCTGATGCAATTTTTACAGAAACTGGCGCAAGAGTCAGGTTTTGACGGCGAACTGGCGGATTTAACTGATGACATTCTGATCTATCACCTGAAAATGCGTGACTCGGCGAAAGATGCGGTCATTCCAGGTATTCAGAAAGATTATGAAGAAGATTTTAAAACTGCACTACTCCGCGCACGTGGCGTAATTAAAGAGTAAAAGCTTGTAATCGCCGCCACCGAAAGCGCTGCGAAATGATATCCTGAATCATTCGTAGTATTTTCCGGATGATGGGATGAACGACAACGCTTTTAATTTCCAGACGCTACACCCGGATACCATCATGGATGCACTGTTTGAGCAGGGGATCCGGGTGGACTCCGGGCTTACCCCGCTTAACAGCTATGAAAACCGTGTCTATCAATTCCAGGACGAAGACCGTCGACGCTTTGTCGTTAAGTTTTATCGCCCTGAACGTTGGTCTGTCGATCAGATCCAGGAAGAGCACCAGTTTGCTCTGGAACTGGTAAACGATGAAGTCCCGGTAGCTGCTCCGCTGGTATTCAGCGGTCAAACGCTATTAAGCCATCAGGGTTTCCATTATGCGATCTTTCCCAGCGTCGGTGGACGTCAGTTTGAAGCCGACAACATCGATCAGATGGAGGCGGTGGGGCGCTATCTCGGGCGTATGCACCAGACCGGATGCAAGCGTACTTTTGCCTTCCGCCCAACGATCGGCCTTGAAGAATACCTGACTGAGCCGCGTAAAGTTTTTGAACACGCACAGCTAATCCCATCAGGGCAAAAAGCGGCCTTCCTGAAGGCAACGGATGCGCTTATCGCGATCGTTACTGAACGCTGGCATACGCGTTTAACCACGTTACGCCTGCACGGTGATTGTCATGCCGGTAATATTCTGTGGCGCGATGGCCCGATGTTTGTCGATTTAGATGATGCCCGCAACGGTCCGGCTATTCAGGATTTATGGATGCTCCTCAATGGCGATAAAGCTGAACAACGTATGCAGCTTGAAACCATTATCGAGGCTTATGAAGAGTTTAGTGAGTTCGACATCTCTGAAATCGGACTGATAGAACCTTTACGCGCTATGCGTTTAGTTTATTATCTTGCCTGGCTAATTCGACGTTGGGCTGACCCTGCATTTCCAAAAAACTTCCCGTGGTTAACCGGGGAAGATTACTGGCATCGTCAGACCGCGACCTTTATTGAGCAGGCAAAAATTCTGCAAGAGCCCCCCTTACAATTAACGCCAATGTATTAATCGGAGAAACTTGAACATGAAAAAAATATGGCTGGCGCTGGCTGGTATGGTCTTAGCTTTTAGCGCATCTGCAGCGCAGTTCCAGGATGGCAAACAATACATCACTCTGGAAAAGCCAGTTGCGGGTGAACCGCAAGTGTTGGAGTTCTTCTCCTTCTACTGCCCGCACTGCTACCAGTTTGAAGAAGTGCTTCACGTATCTGATAATGTGAAGAAAAAGCTGCCGGAAGGCACCAAGATGACCAAATACCACGTCGAGTTTCTCGGGCCTTTGGGTAAAGATCTGACGCAGGCATGGGCGGTTGCAATGGCGCTGGGCGTTGAAGATCAGGTCACCGTTCCGCTGTTTGAAGGCGTTCAGAAAACCCAGACCGTTCAGTCTGTTGCTGATATCCGTAAAGTGTTTGTCGACGCAGG
Source organism: Citrobacter sp. CF971 (assembly GCF_006385635.1). Taxonomy (NCBI): domain Bacteria; kingdom Pseudomonadati; phylum Pseudomonadota; class Gammaproteobacteria; order Enterobacterales; family Enterobacteriaceae; genus Citrobacter; species Citrobacter sp. CF971. The sequence goes on from NZ_CP041051.1 coordinate 119,961, forward strand.
TATTAAAGGTGAAGACTATGATGCGGCATGGAACAGCTTCGTGGTGAAATCACTCGTGGCACAGCAGGAAAAAGCGGCGGCTGATTTACAGCTGCAGGGCGTTCCGGCGATGTTCGTGAATGGCAAATATCAGGTCAACCCGCAGGGCATGGATACCAGCAGCATGGATATTTTCGTACAACAGTATGCGGATACCGTGAAGTACCTGGTTGGTCAGAAATAAAAGCAAAAGCCGGTCACTGACCGGCTTTTTTATTTGAGGCTTTAATCGCGTCGAGCTGCGCGTCTTTCTCACTCCATAGCGTATTTAGCCAGAGCTGAAACCGACGCTTGAATCCCTTATCGTTCACGTAGTCACCGTGCAACTCTTCATGAATTGGCTCCAGATTCACCCGCACGACAATCCGCGTTAACTTACCGCTCAGCATGTCGTAGAACGGTCGACTGCTGTTTTCCGGATAGCACAACGTGACGTTCAACATTTTATCGAACTGTGAACCCAGTACATTCAATGCCATTGCAATACCGGCCGCCTTAGGAGGGAGCAGGTTTTGATAGGGCGAGCGGGTTTGCTCACGTTTATCTTTGGTAAAGCGCGAACCTTCGACAAAATTCACAATGGTTGTCGGGTGTACGCGAAATTTCTCGCAGGAACGACGCGTTGTTTCGACATCTTTACCACGGCGTTCCGGATGGCGAAGCAGATAGCCACGTGAATAGCGTTTCATAAACGGCATATCCAGCGCCCAGCAGGCCAGGCCAATAAAGGGTACCCAGGCCAACTGCTGCTTGAGGAAATATTTATTCATCGGGATGTGCTTACGGAACAGAACGCAAAGCACAACGATATCGGCCCAGCTGTAATGATTACAAATGAGCAGATACCAGTTTTTCTTGCTAAGACCTTCCAGTCCTTCAACATCCCACTTTAGCCGTGGATTAAGGTGCAGCAGTAGCGCCAGACCTTCACACCAGCAGTACATCATGAAATTACAGAAGACAGAAACCTTGCGCCAGACGACAGGAATAGGCAAAAGGAGTTTCACAACTCCCGCAAGGATGATCGGCACAGAACAAAAAATCGTGACCAATATGGTCAATACGATACTCAGCAACAGCGTTATCGCAGCGAGTATTCTCGTCATAATTAAATTATTCAAAAGGTTAGCCATAGACAGTGCGCGAAAGAGGCGCAAGGGGCTGATTTTATCAGAAAACGAACCAAATGATGGATCTTCCCTCAATAGAAAAAAGAGGAATATCTATCCACATCAGGATATAAGCTGTAAAAATGGAATAAAATGCTGTGTATTTATTTAATTCATTGAAATACATATAAAAATATTATGAGGCAATAATTGCCTTGTTATATTTAAAGAGCTGTAAATTATTTATTCACAAAGTTATCCACAGCTGTCTTTGCGAGCAAAGCAGAAGATCTACAAAAGTTTTTCGACAAATGCGGCGAAAAACTCATGTTTTCATCCTGTCTGTGGCATCCTTTACCCATAATCTGATAAACAGGCACGGACATTATGGTTCAGATCCCAGAAAACCCACTTATCCTTGTAGATGGCTCATCTTACCTGTATCGCGCATACCACGCGTTCCCACCGCTGACTAACAGTGCAGGAGAACCTACGGGTGCGATGTACGGTGTCCTCAACATGCTGCGTAGCTTGATTTTGCAATATCAGCCGACCCACGCGGCGGTGGTATTCGACGCCAAGGGTAAAACCTTCCGTGATGAGTTATTCGAACACTATAAGTCGCACCGCCCACCCATGCCGGACGATCTGCGTGCGCAGATTGAACCTCTGCATGCGATGGTAAAAGCGATGGGGCTGCCACTGTTGGCGGTTTCTGGCGTGGAGGCGGATGATGTCATCGGTACGCTGGCGCGGGAAGCAGAGAAGGTGGGTCGTCCGGTGCTGATTAGCACTGGTGATAAAGATATGGCTCAGTTGGTGACGCCGAATATCACCCTTATCAACACCATGACCAATACGATCCTCGGCCCGGATGAGGTGGTAAATAAATACGGTGTCCCGCCGGAACTGATCATCGATTTCCTGGCGCTGATGGGGGATTCCTCAGATAACATCCCTGGCGTTCCAGGCGTAGGTGAAAAAACTGCGCAGGCTCTGCTGCAGGGGCTGGGTGGGCTGGATACTCTCTATGCTGAATCAGACAAAATTGCAGGGCTGACATTCCGTGGTGCGAAAACCATGGCGGGCAAACTTGAGCAGAATAAAGAGGTGGCGTACCTCTCTTATCAATTGGCTACTATCAAAACGGATGTTGAGCTGGAGTTGACCTGCGAGCAGCTGGAAGTCCGTCAACCGGCAGCGGAAGAACTGCTTGGCCTGTTTAAACAGTATGAATTCAAACGTTGGGTTACTGACGTTGAAGCGGGTAAATGGCTACAGGCGAAAGGGACGAAGCCGGCGGCAAAACCGCAAGAAACTATTGTCGTCGATGAAACGCCTGAGGAGCCGGCTACGGTTCTTTCGTATGATAACTATGTGACGATTCTGGACGAAGCGACGCTGGAAGAGTGGATCGCGAAGCTGAAAAAAGCACCTGTCTTTGCCTTCGATACGGAAACTGACAGCCTGGACAATATTTCCGCGAATCTGGTTGGCCTGTCTTTTGCCATTGAACCGGGTGTGGCGGCATATGTTCCTGTTGCCCACGATTACCTGGATGCCCCCGATCAAATAGCTCGCGATCGCGCGCTGGAGCTGCTGAAGCCGCTGCTTGAAGATGAGAATGCGCATAAAGTCGGGCAGAACCTGAAGTACGATCGCGGTATCCTGGCGAACTATGGCATCGAGCTGCGCGGCATCACCTTTGACACCATGCTTGAATCCTACATTCTTAACAGTGTCGCTGGCCGACACGATATGGACAGCCTGTCGGACCGCTGGCTTAAACATAAAACCATCACCTTTGAAGAGATCGCCGGAAAGGGCAAAAACCAGCTGACCTTTAACCAGATAGCACTGGAAGAGGCCGGTCGTTACGCTGCGGAAGACGCCGACGTTACGCTACAGCTGCATCTGAAAATGTGGCCAGAATTACAGCAGCATAAAGGGCCACTGAACGTCTTTGAAAATATTGATATGCCGCTGGTGCCAGTTTTGTCTCGTGTTGAGCGCAACGGTGTGAAAATCGATCCGGCTGTTCTGCACAAGCATTCAGAAGAATTGACGCTGCGTTTGAACGAGCTGGAGCAAAAAGCGCACGAGATCGCCGGAGAAGCGTTTAACCTGTCTTCCACCAAGCAACTGCAAACCATCCTGTTTGAAAAGCAGGGTATTAAGCCGCTGAAGAAAACGCCGGGCGGCGCACCATCAACGTCGGAAGAGGTGCTGGAAGAGTTAGCGCTGGATTATCCGTTGCCGAAAGTTATCCTGGAATATCGTGGGTTAGCAAAACTGAAGTCGACCTATACGGATAAGCTTCCGTTGATGATTAACAAGAAGACCGGGCGCGTGCACACTTCCTATCATCAGGCAGTTACCGCAACGGGTCGCTTGTCTTCAACGGATCCGAACCTGCAAAACATCCCGGTACGTAATGACGAAGGTCGTCGTATTCGTCAGGCGTTCATTGCGCCAGAAGACTACGTGATTGTCTCTGCGGACTACTCACAGATTGAACTGCGTATCATGGCGCACCTTTCACGTGATAAAGGTCTGCTTACCGCGTTTGCCGAAGGGAAAGATATTCACCGCGCAACGGCGGCAGAAGTCTTTGGTTTACCGCTTGATTCTGTGACCAGCGAGCAACGCCGCAGTGCGAAAGCCATTAACTTCGGTTTGATCTACGGGATGAGCGCCTTTGGTCTGGCGCGCCAGTTGAATATTCCGCGTAAAGAAGCGCAGAAGTACATGGATCTCTACTTCGAACGCTACCCAGGCGTGTTGGAATATATGGAACGTACCCGCGCGCAGGCGAAAGAGCAGGGTTATGTAGAAACGCTGGAAGGTCGCCGTCTCTATTTACCGGATATTAAATCCAGTAATGGTGCTCGTCGTGCAGGTGCAGAACGCGCGGCAATTAACGCCCCGATGCAGGGTACTGCCGCAGACATTATCAAACGAGCGATGATTGCGGTGGACAGATGGCTGCAAACCGAGCAACCGCGTGTGCGTATGATCATGCAGGTACACGATGAACTGGTGTTTGAAGTGCATAAAGATGACCTCGAAAGCGTCTCTAAAAAGATCCACCAACTGATGGAAAACGAGACCCAGATTGACGTGCCGTTGCTGGTGGAAGTCGGTAGTGGCGAAAACTGGGATCAGGCGCACTAAGGGTTTACTGAATAACGGCTCTTTTTCGTAACTAAGCAACATAAGAGAGAGCTTTTTGTGATGTCCATTAGAATTCCCTATGTAAGGAATGAAAAAAAATTACAAAAAGTGCTTTCTGAGCTGCTCAAAAAAGAGTAAAGTTATTCTCGTAGGGTACAGAGGTAAGATGTTCTATCTTTCAGACCTTTTACTTCACGTAATCGGATTTGGCTGAATATTTTAGCCGCCCCAGTCAGTAATGACTGGGGCGTTTTTTATTGTGCGAAAGAAAAGTTTTGTACATGCTGTAGGCCGGATAAGACGCGCAGCGGCGCCATCCGGCAATACGGTGGGTTATTCCCCGTCCTGCATCTCTTCAATCGGTGCCAGTTCACTAAACCAGCTATCCAGTTTTTGCCGCAGTTTGTCCACACCCAGCTTTTTCAGCGATGAGAATGCTTCTACCTGCACATCACCGTTAAATGCCAGTACGGCTTCGCGTACCATATTCAACTGCGCTTTGCGTGCACCGCTGGCCAGCTTATCTGCTTTAGTCAGCAGTACCAGAACCTGAACGTTGCTCTCAACCGCCCACAGGATCATCTGTTGATCGAGATCTTTTAACGGATGACGAATATCCATCAGTACCACCAGACCTTGCAGGCTCTGACGTTTTTCCAGATATTCAGCCAGCGCGCGCTGCCATTTGCGCTTCATCTCTTCTGGAACTTCGGCATAACCGTATCCTGGCAAATCGACCAGGCGTTTGCCGTCAACGACTTCAAACAGGTTGATGAGCTGAGTACGACCTGGCGTTTTAGATGTACGCGCCAGACCCTTTTGATTCGTCAGGGTATTTAGCGCACTGGATTTGCCTGCGTTGGAACGGCCAGCAAAAGCCACTTCTATACCCGTGTCGGAAGGTAAGTGGCGAATATCAGGCGCACTCATCACAAAGTGCGTCTGTTGATAATTCAAGTTAGTCAAAGCAGTCCTCTCCATCAATCAGGGCTTTGCAGCGATTATACCTGAACCCCAGCAAAAGGCTGGTTTTTCGACGAGTGGGCAGTGTGAGTAAAAACCACGCGCTTTGTGAGACATTGCCGACAGTTTCTATACGAGATGACAGAGTAAAAAATGACAGAACTAAAATAAATCATAGAGTTATATTTGGGCGCTATTCTTAAAATCAGAAATTGTTACCCAGGTTACTTGTACGTTTAAACCAAAACGGTAAAGTAGCGTCCATAGCGAGGAAGCTGACAGGATAGACGACTCAGGATGAGGGTCAGGAGCGCCAGGAGGCGAAGACACAGGATTGTCAGGAAGACAAACGTCCGGAGACGTTAGTAAAAGGAAATGGAAACAACACGGAATGTTAGAGGCTAAGGGAAAAACAGGGTGTGTTGATAGCCAACAGGGATTGTAGAGCCCGTAAGGGTTGAGAGTCAGGAAAAAAGGCGACAGATTACTCTGTCGCCTTTTTTCTTTATTTCTGCTAGATTCCGGCGCAATTATATACTGAATAAAACAGCCAAAGACGAATCATGATGAAACCAACTTCTACACCACGCGGTAAAGGTCCTGCAAAAGCGCGTCGTAAAACACGCGAAGAAATTAACCAGGAAGCTCGCGACCGTAAGCGCCAGAAAAAACACCGTGGTCATGCGGCAGGTAGCCGTGCGTCCGGTAGCGAAGGCGCATCTGGTGGCGGAAACCAAAATAAGCAAAAAGATCCTCGTATTGGCAGCAAAACCCCCATTCCATTGGGCGTGACTGAAAAAGTCACCAAACAGCACAAACCGAAGAGTGAGAAACCTATGCTTTCACCACAGGCTGAGTTGGATTTACTGGAAACGGATGAGCGCCTGGATGCGCTGCTGGAGCGTCTTGAAGCAGGAGAGACCCTGAGCGCGGAAGATCAGTCCTGGGTTGATGCCAAGCTGGACCGCATTGATGAGCTGATGCAAAAGCTGGGTCTTTCTTACGATGACGAGGAAGAAGAGGAAGAAGAAGAAAAGCAGGAAGACATGATGCGCCTGCTGAAAGGCGGCAACTAACGGTTTTACACCGTGGGTCTTCCCGTCCTGCTTATAACCCTTCCGGTTATATGTTATCTGGTGTGGTTATTCGTTAAACTACAGCGGTTGTCGCGGCGACAGAAGTGGCTGCGCAACCGACTTATCACCCGTACTGGGGTTAAGTCGGTACGCCGTACCCGCCAGAGACGCCATCGGAAGGAGTGAGCATGTCAGAGCAGTTTATAGACTGGGACCTGGCCCTGATCCAGAAATATAACTATTCCGGGCCACGATATACCTCGTACCCGACCGCGCTGGAGTTTTCTGAAGACTACGGCACTGAAGCATTTCTAAAGGCCGTGGCGCGTTATCCTGAGCGTCCTCTCTCGCTGTACGTTCACATCCCGTTCTGCCACAAGCTGTGTTATTTCTGTGGCTGTAACAAGGTCGTGACTCGCCAGCAGCATAAAGCCGATCAATACCTCGATGTCTTAGAACAAGAAATTATTCATCGCGCACCGCTGTTTGCCGGACGTCATGTCAGTCAGCTGCACTGGGGCGGCGGCACGCCAACGTATCTGAATAAAGCGCAAATCAGCCGTTTGATGTCGCTGCTGCGTGGCAACTTTAACTTTAACGACGACGCCGAAATCTCGATCGAAGTGGATCCGCGTGAAATTGAGCTGGATGTGCTCGATCATTTACGCGCTGAAGGTTTTAACCGCCTGAGCATGGGGGTGCAGGACTTCAATAAAGAAGTTCAGCGCTTGGTGAACCGTGAGCAGGATGAGGAGTTTATCTTTGCGCTGCTGAATCATGCGCGTGAGATTGGCTTTACCTCAACGAATATCGATCTGATTTATGGTTTGCCAAAACAGACGCCGGAAAGTTTCGCCTTTACCCTGAAACGCGTTGCTGAGCTGAATCCAGACCGACTGAGCGTCTTCAACTACGCGCACCTGCCGACGCTGTTTGCCGCTCAGCGCAAGATTAAAGACGCCGACCTGCCCAGCGCGCAGCAGAAGCTGGATATCCTGCAGGAAACCATTTCTTCACTGACCGAAACCGGTTATCAGTTCATTGGTATGGATCACTTTGCTCGGCCGGATGATGAGCTGGCGATTGCTCAACGCAAGGGTGTGCTGCATCGTAATTTCCAGGGTTATACCACCCAGGGTGATACCGATCTGCTGGGAATGGGCGTGTCAGCCATTAGTATGATTGGTGACAACTACGCGCAGAACCAGAAAGAGCTGAAGCGCTATTATCAGCAGGTTGACGAGCAGGGGAACTCACTGTGGCGCGGAATTGCCCTGACCCGCGATGACTGCATTCGTCGTGATGTTATTAAGCTCCTGATCTGTAACTTCCGCCTCGACTATGCCGCTGTGGAACAGCAATGGGCTCTGAACTTCGCTGACTATTTTGCCGAAGACCTGAAACTGCTGGCACCGCTGGCGAAAGATGGGCTGGTGGATGTGGATGAGAAGGGGATTCAGGTTACGCCGAAGGGGCGCCTGTTGATCCGTAATATTTGCATGTGCTTTGATGCCTATCTGCGGCAGAAAGCACGCATGCAGCAGTTCTCCCGCGTCATTTAACCGGGTTACCCGGTGGCGCTACGCTTACCGGGCCTACACGTCGCAATAATCTGTAGGCCGGATAAGCGTTAGCGCCATCCGGCGCGCCTTCAGCTGAACAGCCCAACCAGCGCCGCACACAGCACTGCGGCAACCGCAGTTTGTGGCGTATGGCTTTCGACCGCACCGCTCGACAGCAGATTAATCATTGATTCCAGCATGATGACTTCCCCCGTTTGCCGGGCACGATCATACTTAACTCATCGGAACAGTAAAGCGCAAAATAGCAGCAATTTGCGCTCAATTATCAATCTTTACACAGTGACGAATCGTCACTCCATTCCGAGTTCTTTTAACTTACGCGTCAAGGTATTACGGCCCCAGCCAAGCAGGCGTGCGGCTTCCTGTTTGTGCCCCTGGGTATGACGTAGCGCGGTGGTCAACAGCGTGCGCTCCATTTCCGGTTGAGCCTCAGAAAGCAGGTTTTGATGACCGGAACGCAAGGCCCGGTCTGCCCACTGTGCCAACAGGGTTGCCCAGCTGTCTGGCTGCATATGGGACGGTGCGTCAGGCACGGTGGTTTCAAACAGCTCGGCTGGTAAGTCCTGAATCAGTACTTCCTGGCCGGCGGCCATGACGGTTAACCAGCGGCAGGTGTTCTCAAGCTGACGCACGTTACCCGGCCAGGCCAGACGGGTCAGCGCCGCCTCGGTCTCCGGGTGTAATTGTTTGGCTTCAACCCCCAGTTCGTGCGCGGCCTCCTGCAGGAAATGGCGCGCCAGACGTGGGATATCTTCCCGACGTTCACGCAGCGGCGGCAAATGCACGCGGATGACGTTCAGACGATGGAATAAGTCTTCGCGGAATTTGCCTTCCTGTACGCGTAGTTCCAGATTCTGGTGCGTGGCGGCGATAATACGTACGTCCACCTTCACGGGCGCATAGCCGCCAACGCGGTAAAACTGTCCATCGGCTAATACGCGCAATAAACGCGTTTGCACGTCCAGCGGCATATCACCTATTTCATCGAGAAATAGCGTACCGCCGTCGGCCTGTTCAAAGCGCCCCTGACGAATGGTATTCGCCCCGGTAAACGCGCCTTTCTCATGACCAAACAGCTCAGATTCGATCAAATCTTTTGGGATTGCCGCCATGTTCAGGGCGATAAACGGCGCTTTGACGCGCGGGCTATGGCGGTGCAACGCATGGGCGACCAGCTCTTTACCGGTCCCGGACTCCCCGTTAATCAATACGCTGATTGACGATCGGGACAGGCGGCCAATAATGCGAAAGACGTCCTGCATTGCCGGCGCTTCGCCGATGATGTCAGTTGTTGGGCCGTTTATCTGAACATTGCGCGGCTGCTGCTGTTCCTGATAATGGCTGATGGCACGTTCGACCAGCGCCACGGCTTCATCAATATCAAAAGGTTTGGGCAGATAATCAAACGCCCCTTGCTGATAGGCGCTGACGGCAGCATCCAGATCGGAGTGCGCGGTCATTATGATGACCGGAAGCATCGGATGCCGCTGTTTAATCTGTTTTAACAGCGTCAGACCGTCCATGCCCGGCATGCGAATATCCGACAACAGTACGTCAGGCGTTTTGCTGGCCAGCGCGTCCAGCACCTCTTTACCACTTTCAAATGTGGTACAGCTTAGCCCTGCCCCTGCGAGCGCACGTTCAAGCACCCAACGGATGGAACTATCGTCATCAACGACCCAGACTATTCCTCGTTGCATAAACGTCACCTTATTTCCTGATAGGCAGGTAAACCGAGAACTCGGTATGACCCGGCCAACTGGTAAATTCAATTTTGCCGGAATGTTGATCAATTAAATTGCGGGCGATGGATAATCCAAGCCCGGTACCGCCTTCGCGACCGCTGACCATTGGGTAGAACAGCGTGTCCTGCAAATGCGAGGGAATACCCGGACCGTTGTCCTCAACATCAATCCGTGCCGCCAGGCGATAACGTACGCCGTGCAGCGTGAGCTGAAACGCGGTGCGGGTACGCAGAATGATCTCACCGCCTTCCGCTCCCAGCGCCTGCAAAGCATTGCGCACGATGTTTAACAGAACCTGCTCGATCTGGTCCGGGTCGTGCAGTAATTCGGGCAGACTCGGGTCGTAATCACGAATCAGCGTGACGTTTTCCGGGAGCTCCATTGAGACCAGCGCCACCACGCGCTCCGCCACCTTGTGAATACTTTCCGTGACATGCATGCCAGGCTGTTGTGGTCCCAGCAGACGGTCGACCAGATTACGCAGGCGGTCGGCCTGCTCAATAATGACTTTGGTATATTCGGTCAGCGCCGGGTCCGGAAGCGCTTTACTGAGTAGCTGCGCTGCGCCGCGTAATCCACCTAAAGGGTTCTTGATTTCGTGCGCCAGACCGCGCACCAGATCGCGGGCGGCAATCTGCTGGGCGTGCTGGAGCTGCTCCTGACTCAGACGGCGCTGGTTATCCATTGGCGCCATCTCCAGCAGGATAAGGCCATCAGGCAGCCTCTGAGCGGTCACTGACAGGATATGTGAGTGGCTGTCTATCACCAGCGTCACTTCGTTATCCGTAAAGCCCTGGCCTGCTTCCAGGCTCTCTCGCATCAGTCCGATGTTTAAGGAGAAATAACTCAACAGATCGGGAAGCGGTGTACCAAACAGTTTGCGGGAGCTTTGGGCGAGCAGCTGCTGTGCCGCCGGATTGGCGTAATGTACCGCCAGCTCATCGTCGACGAGCAAAATGCTGTTGATTAAAGAATTGAGGATCTGCCCAGCATCGGGCAGCGTGCCGGTTGCCATTCAGCAGTCTCCTGAAAAGTGTTGCACCAATTTAGTGCATTATAGCTTTTTACATCAAAAAAGCGCGAGAAAGCAGGTTGTTAGTGGAGAAAAAAGCCCATCCTGGGATGGGCTACAGATGACTGGCAAACGCAGATGCCGGATGGCGGCTTTGCTTTATCCGGCCTACAAGGTGATGTTACCGGTAGGCCTGATAAGCTTGCGCCATCAGGCGTCCTATCATTCGCCATCGATCTCAAGCCTGCCTGAGCAGGCTAAAAGTTCCACGGCAACTCAAACGATTAAACGCTGTAGTACAGCTCAAACTCTACCGGGTGCGGAGTCATACGCACACGGTCATCTTCTTCGCGACGCAGCGTAATGTACGCATCGATCGCTTCATTGGTGAACACGCCGCCTGCAGTCAGGAACTCACGGTCCAGATCCAGTTCTTTCAGTGCTTCTTCCAGAGAACCAGCAACCTGTGGGATCTCTTTCGCTTCTTCTGGCGGCAGGTCGTACAGGTTTTTGTCCATGGCTTCGCCCGGGTGGATCTTGTTCTTGATGCCGTCAAGACCGGCCATCAGCAGTGCTGCGAAGCACAGGTATGGGTTAGCAGCCGGGTCCGGGAAACGCACTTCAATACGACGCGCTTTCGGAGAAGCAACAACCGGAATACGGATAGAAGCAGAACGGTTACGCGCAGAGTAAGCTAGCATTACCGGCGCTTCGTAGCCTGGGACCAGACGCTTATAGGAGTTGGTGGTCGGGTTAGCCAGGGCGTTGATCGCTTTAGCGTGCTTGATTACACCGCCGATGTAGAACAGCGCCTGCTCAGACAGACCCGCATATTTGTCGCCAGAGAACAGGTTTACGCCGTTCTTGGACAGGGACATGTGGCAGTGCATACCGGAACCGTTATCACCGAACATCGGTTTTGGCATAAAGGTCGCGGTTTTACCGAAACGGTGCGCAACGTTGTGCACGACGTATTTGTAGATCTGAATTTCGTCCGCTTTTTTGGTCATGGTGTTAAAGCGGGTCGCGATTTCGTTCTGGCCAGCGGTCGCCACTTCGTGGTGATGCGCTTCAACAACCAGGCCCATCTCTTCCATGATCAGACACATGGTAGAACGGATGTCCTGAGAAGAATCTACCGGAGGAACCGGGAAGTAACCGCCTTTCACACCAGGACGGTGACCTTTGTTACCACCTTCGTATTTGGTGGAGGAGTTCCATGCGCCTTCGATGTCATCGATTGCCACGTGGGAACCGGAAATAGACGCGCCGAAACGGATGTCGTCAAACAGGAAGAATTCTGGCTCTGGCCCGAACAGAACGGTGTCTGCGATGCCGGTAGAACGCAGATACTCTTCAGCGCGTTTTGCGATGGAGCGCGGGTCGCGGTCATAGCCCTGCAGCGTACCCGGTTCCAGGATATCGCAACGGATGATCAGGGTAGACTCTTCATAGAACGGATCGATGAGTGCAGTAGACGCATCTGGCATCAGAACCATGTCTGATTCGTTAATGCCTTTCCAGCCACCGATTGAGGAGCCGTCAAACATTTTGCCTTCTTCAAAGAATTCGGCATTTACCTGATGAGCAGGAATAGTGACGTGCTGTTCTTTACCTTTGGTATCAGTGAAGCGCAAATCAACAAACTTCACTTCGTGTTCGTTCAGCATCGTCAAAACGTGTTCAGCGGACATACTTACTCTCCCGGATTGGTCATGGTCGTCGTGGTAACGAAGTCTTCAATTCTGCAAAAAATTGGCCGTGTCGCCGTAAAAAATATAAAGCGAAATCTGTGCCAACTTTTAAATTGCCCCTAAAAGGCGTTATCATGCGCACTATCGTGCAAAGGGGCTGCACCATGAAGGTTGTATTGCACCATTATAGTGCTTTAATGTGAACATTAAGCACCATGTTGGTGCAAGGCATGTCAGATTACCCCTTTTAACGCTCCGTGAATGTGATCACAAAGAAACTCTGCAATACTTGTTTGCGGAGGATGTTTGTGATCCTGTTTTGTACTGCGATTAATCCGTGTACAATAACGCGCTATTTCTAAAATGCCTGAGGCAAAGTTGTGATCGAAAATTTGCGTAACATCGCCATCATCGCGCACGTAGACCATGGTAAAACGACCCTGGTAGACAAGCTGCTCCAACAATCCGGTACGTTCGATGCACGTGCTGAAACCCAAGAGCGCGTGATGGACTCCAACGATTTGGAGAAAGAGCGTGGGATTACCATCCTCGCTAAAAACACCGCTATCAAATGGAATGACTACCGCATCAACATCGTTGATACCCCGGGGCACGCCGACTTCGGTGGTGAAGTTGAACGTGTAATGTCCATGGTCGACTCCGTGCTGCTGGTGGTGGATGCAATGGATGGTCCGATGCCGCAGACGCGCTTCGTGACCAAAAAAGCCTTTGCCCATGGCCTTAAGCCAATTGTTGTTATCAACAAAGTTGACCGTCCTGGCGCGCGTCCTGACTGGGTTGTTGATCAGGTATTCGACCTGTTCGTTAACCTCGACGCTACCGACGAACAGCTGGACTTCCCGATCGTTTACGCTTCCGCGCTGAACGGTATCGCAGGTCTGGATCACGAAGATATGGCTGAAGACATGACTCCGCTGTATCAGACTATCGTTGATCGTGTACCGGCTCCGAACGTAGATCTTGATGGCCCGCTGCAGATGCAAATCTCTCAGCTGGACTACAACAACTACGTTGGCGTAATCGGTATCGGCCGCATTAAACGCGGTAAAGTTAAACCGAACCAGCAGATCACTATCATTGATAGCGAAGGCAAAACCCGTAACGGTAAAGTCGGTAAAGTTCTGACTCATCTGGGTCTGGAACGTATCGAGAGCGATATTGCCGAAGCCGGCGATATCATCGCGATCACCGGTCTGGGCGAACTGAACATCTCCGACACCATCTGCGATCCGCAGAACGTCGAAGCGCTGCCGGCTCTGTCCGTTGATGAACCGACCGTAACCATGTTCTTCTGCGTAAACACCTCTCCGTTCTGTGGTAAAGAAGGTAAATATGTTACCTCTCGTCAGATCCTTGACCGCCTGAACAAAGAGCTGGTGCACAACGTTGCGCTGCGCGTTGAAGAAACCGAAGATGCGGATGCGTTCCGCGTATCCGGTCGTGGTGAGCTGCACCTGTCTGTTCTGATTGAAAACATGCGTCGTGAAGGTTTCGAAATGGCGGTTTCCCGTCCGAAAGTTATCTTCCGCGAAATCGATGGCCGTAAACAAGAGCCGTTCGAAAACGTAACGTTGGACGTCGAAGAGCAGCATCAGGGTTCTGTCATGCAGGCTCTGGGTGAGCGTAAAGGCGACTTGAAAAACATGAATCCAGATGGCAAAGGCCGCGTACGTCTTGACTACGTGATCCCAAGCCGTGGTCTGATCGGCTTCCGTTCAGAATTCATGACCATGACTTCCGGTACCGGTCTGCTGTACTCCACCTTCAGCCACTACGACGATGTTCGTGCGGGTGATGTGGGTCAGCGTCAGAACGGCGTACTGATCTCTAACGGCCAGGGCAAAGCAGTTGCGTTCGCACTGTTCAGCCTGCAGGACCGCGGTAAGCTGTTCCTGGGCCACGGTGCTGAAGTTTACGAAGGCCAGATCATCGGTATTCACAGCCGCTCTAACGACCTGACTGTAAACTGCCTGACCGGTAAGAAACTGACCAACATGCGTGCGTCCGGTACTGACGAAGCAACGGTTCTGGTTCCGCCGGTTAAGATGACTCTGGAGCAGGCTCTGGAATTCATCGATGACGACGAACTGGTAGAAGTTACCCCAACCTCTATCCGTATTCGTAAGCGTCACCTGACTGAAAACGATCGTCGCCGTGCAATGCGTGGCGCGAAAGAAGAGTAATTAACGCTCTTTCTCAGGTAAGCATAAAAAAGCCGCTGATTATCAGCGGCTTTTTTTATCATCAGCAGTATCAGAAGAAATACTTTGCCCCAACACGAATCTGGTTTTGTTCGCGATGATAGGGTTCAACATTGCGATCTAACCAGCGTAATTCCAGGTAGGGCAACCAGTGTTCATTGATCCGATATTTAAAGGTATTGGTAATTTCCCAGTGATGATCTTTTCCGTTGCTGCTATTGAAGTCATTGACTCGCATAAAATAGTGCGGTTCAAAGGTATAGGAAAATTTATCGGTAATGGCAAAGTTCCAGTAGTTACCTATTTCATAGGTATCATTATTATCCAGGTCACCGTTCAGGTCGGTTGAACTGTAGTTATTATGATTATATCGATTACGCACGGTAAGATTAAACCATGGTGTAAATTTATAGTTAACATCCAGATAAACAGCACCGCCAGAACCAATACTCTTATCGTTTATTAGCCCGCCAGGTTGGATTGTTAATTTATCTGTCGGTTTAAATAACGGATACCAGCCCTCTATTTCGTTATAGCCGTGTTTTAGCTCATCCTTGCGTTGCATCGTGTAGGTGTTGGTGAGCATGATGCCCGCACCCATATCAGAGTTATAGCCGACGCGCATCATGACCTCTATTTGGTCGGATGCCAGGTTGTATGCTTCGCGGTTTTCTACATAGGCTCCAGCGAAAGCAGAGGTTGATACCACAGAGGATAAGAAAATTATTGTCGTTAATTTTTTCATGATAAATCCATTTTTTAAGCGTAGGGAGGCCGCCATCCATTTGGATGGAATAGGCGGCTATTATTTTTATACGTTTACAGCAGAGGTATTCTTTTTATTGGTAATAGGGTCCGGTTGGATGTTGTTTTTCTTCCGTTGGCTGATTTCCTCAATAATAAAAGCAAAACGTGTTTCGTTGAGTTTATAAAAGAAGCCCATTGTGAGTGCTGCAATAATCGCAAGTCCGCAAGGCCAGAGAAAAATAAGTTGACGCAAACCGAGCAGGGTAGCATCGCTCTGGGCTATGTTGGGGATATAACCGATTTGTGTCAGCATAATCCCAGGCAGGAAGCCTGCGAGCGCCGCGGAAATTTTGCGCGAAAAGGTATAACCCGTATATACCGAGCCTTCCGCACGGATCCCCGTCTTCCATTCGCCATAATCGACCGTATCCGGAACCAGCGCCCAGTTCAGGCTGTTAACAAAAGCGGTTCCGAAGAAGGCCATGCAAGAAAACATCACGAATAAAAATGACGTGCTGCCCCAGAAAAAGTTCAGCACATCGCCGATTGCCCATAGCGCCAGACCGCCGAGGTAAACCTGTTTTTTACCGAAGCGTTTTACAGCTGTGGGAACCAGCAGTACCCCAACCAGAATGCATCCCATGCTGAAGAAACCCATCCACGACAGCAGATGTATATCGTTCAGCACGTACTGGGTGTAATACACCTGAATTGCCAGCTTAATGTTGAATGCCGCCAGCGTGCACAAGTTGGCAACACATAGCACCAGTAGTGGAGGGTTACGGAAAATGGCGCAGAACGATTTGAGAATACTGGGTTTATGGTGATCCGGCACGATTTCGATATAGCGTTCCTTCACACCGCTAAAGCACCACCACATACTGAACAATCCGCAGACAGAGAAGAGCAGTGCGGCAATCAGATACCCCAGCGAAGGCGAACTGACAAATAGCGCCTGAATCGGCATAAAGCCAACGGTACACAGTAACAGGCCTACGGTAGCGCCGCCCTGACGCCAGGCGGCGAGCTGAGCGCGTTCATGTGGATTTTTAGTAATTGCAGGCACCATCGCGCCGTAGGAACAGTTCATCAGGCTATAGAACAGGCCGAACAGCATGAACAACACCGTTGCCAGCCCCGTTTTCACTGTTAGCGTAAATCCTGTCGCTAAAAACTGTGCGCTGGCGACGACGGCGACAGGAAATGACGCATACAAAATAAAGGGTCTGAATTTCCCCTTTGCGCCAATATTACGCCTTGAGTCCAGCAACACGCCGGTCAGAATATCGGTGAAGGCGGTGAAGAACTTCGCCACCAAAAAGATAATCCCACCGTACCAGGCCGGCATCCCTAGTTCATCGGTATAAAATTTAAGCAGATACAGTGTGCCGATACACAGCATCAAATTTGAGCCGAAGTCACCCACTCCGTAGGCGAATTTTTCACGCAGGCTCAGTTTTAGCGTTAGCGGATCATGAAAAGACATAATCGCTCCTCAATAGCGCCCCGTAGAGCGCTATTCATTATTATTATCAAACGGTTTGTTTACGCGCTTCTATCTCTTCAACGATGCGGACATACATCTTCTCGTTAAGGTTGTAGAAACAGCCCATAGCTACAATGGTGATCACCGCCAACGCGCAGGGATAAATAAAGATCAGCTGACGCAACCCTTCGACCGTACTGGCAGATTGCACCACGTTGGGGACGTAGCCGATTTGCGTCAGCATCCAGCCGGGGAAGAATCCTGCCAGCGCTTGTGACACTTTACGAAAGAAGGTGAAGCCGGTGTATACCGTTCCTTCCGAACGTACGCCGGTACGCCATTCGCCATATTCCACCGTGTCGGAGACCAGCGCCCAGTTCAGGCTGTTGACGAATGCTGAGCCGAAGAACGCCAGGCACGAGAAAGCGACAAAGCTGACGGAACCGCCGCCAAAGAAGTAGTTCAGCAGATCGCCCGCGACCCAAATCAACAAACCGCCGATGTAGACCTTTTTCTTGCCGAAACGTCTGACCATTCCCGGCATCAAGAAGACGCCGATGAAGATACAGCCCATGCTGAAAAAGCCCATCCAGGAAAGGAGGATCGGGTCGTTCAGTACGTACTGGGTGTAATAGACCTGAATCGCCAGCTTGACGTTAAACGCGCCAAGTGTGCAAAGGTTGGCAACGCACAGAATAAACAGCGGGCGATTACCTGCGATGGCGCGGAAGGATTGCAGCAATCCCGGTTTTTGCGCGGCATCAACGGGTTTCACCTCCACGTAGCGTTCTTTAACCCCGGCATAGCACAGCCACATAAACAGCAAGCCGAACAGAGAGAATAAGGTGGCAGCGAAGATATAGCCCAACTGTGAGTTGCCTTCGATCAGGTTCATTACTGGCACAAAACCGACGGTGCACAGCAGCAGGCCAAGAGTGGCTCCGCCCTGTCGCCAGGCAGCCAGCGAGGCGCGTTCGTCCGGGTTTTTGGTGATCGCGGGGACCATCGCACCGTAAGAGCAGTTCATCATACTGAAGAACAGTCCGTACAGCATAAACAGTACCGTTGCCATCACCGTTTTACCGGTGACTTCAAATGGTGTACCGACAAAGTTCGCAATCGCCAGCAGCGTCACTGGAAATGCGGCATACAGAACGAACGGGCGGAATTTGCCTTTCGGGCCGATTTTGCGGCGCGAGTCGAGCATAATCCCAGTCCCCATATCGGTAAACGCGGTAAAAAACTTGGCGATAAGGAAAATGATACCGCCATAAGTTCCAGGTAAACCAAGAACATCGGTATAAAACTTGAGTAAATAGAGCGTACCTATGTCCAGCAGGATATTGGAACCTAAATCACCCATCCCATAGGCGAGTTTTTCTTTGAACGGCAAGCGTAGGGTTGCCGGATTAGAAGAAGTCTGACTCATTATTATTCTCCATGTGCCCGTGAGTCTCCCCACGGGCGAGCCGTATTAGATGTTGCGTAAAGTGGCAAACAGTGACGCCCATTCACTCTTCGCGCGATAAAACACCGGAGGCTTGCCAATCGGCGCATCCACGGTAATTTCACCGCCCTGATAGGTTTCCCCGGTCCAGACATTTATCCAGCTATCTTCCGGCAGATACAGGGTCCAGTCGGACTTGCCTTGCTCGTGAACCGGCGCGACCAAAAGATCTTGTCCCAGCAGATACTGATATTTCAGGGTATAGGTACGCGCATCGTCTTCGTAATGCAGGAACAGCGGGCGCATCACCGGCAGACCGGTAGCGCTGTTTTGCGCGACGGCCTGTTTGAGATACGGTTTCAGGGTGGTAAACACGGCGGTCATTCGTGCAAAGTGGGCGATGGTTTCAGCATCACCATCAAACTGCCAGTTATCGCCTGGGCGGTTACCCTCGTGGGTACGCATCATCGGCGTGAAGGCGCTGAAGTCACACCAGCGCAGCAGCAGTTCTTTGCTGCGTTTCATGTCAAACAGGGTGGTGTAGCCGCCGATATCGCTGTGGTGCAGACCGTGACCGGTCATCGCCAGCGACAGCGCTGCAGGAACGACGGAAGCCAGACCGTCGTCAAGGCTCCAGTCCACGTTCTGATCACCCGCCCACATCATGGTGGAGTATTTCTGGCTGCCGGTGTAACCCGCACGCATAAAGAACAGGATCTCGCCGAGTTTGCCGGTCTCCTGTAGCGCTTCGTAGTTACATTTCGCCCACAGTGCGGGCCAGGCGTTGTGCATGATCTCGGCGCTGACGCCGTTGTGCAGATGCGTATCTGTCGGCAGGTATTCGCCAAAATCTGCCATCCAGCCGCCGCAGCCCAGTTCGATCATGTTTTTCTTGATGACCTCTTTGAACCAGTCGTAGGCTTCCGGGTTGGTCAGATCGACCACGCCGCCGTAAAACTCGCCAAACTCTACGAGGTAATCGCCGCCGGATGCATCTTTCGCCAGATAACCGTGTTTGGCCGCTTCGGCACAGAGATCTTTATCGCTGGCAACATACGGGTTGATGTAGGAGAGGAACTGCACGCCTTCTTCTTTCCATTGCTTAATACGGCTATCCAACTGCGGATAATTGTCGCTGTTCCACTTCCAGTTCCACATCACGCGCTTGCCAAAGGAGGTCATGCGGATCCCGGACCAGTCCTGCGCCCAGATGCCGTTTACTTTCACGCCTGCGTTACGCATGGTGTCCAGTTTGCTCTGGCAAACCTCAGTACCGCCCTGAATACCGAGCGTGACGCCATCGTAGATCCAGTCCGGCAGCTCCGGCTGGCGTCCTAACAGCGCAGTCAGTTTTTCCAGCAGAGAGATGTAGGTATCAGCGCACTCAAAGCGCAGGGTGGTTTTGTCCTCCCACAGCGCCAGTTCGTGATACTCCGGCGCGCTGAAGTCGAAATTCATATAGCAACTGTTATCAACGTGGCAGTAGTACTTCTGCGTGCTGACGAAGGTCGGCTGTGGGAAGAAGGTCCAGTAGTAGTCGCCACCGGCGTTCTCTTTACAGTCGGCTTGCCAGGTGACATAGCTGTTTTTGTTTCGGCCCACGCCCTGTTCACTGGTCCACAGCGGGAACGGCTTACCGCGTAAGTCGAAATAAGAGAACTGTTCGCCGCAGCCGTAAATATGATCGTCCGCCCTGGCGGCCAGACGCAGCCAGATGCGGTTATGGTTGAGATCGCCGTTGTGCAGATCCAGCTTCAGGCGACCCTGTTCATCGGTGGAAATATGCAGCGTGGCGTTGATGGTATCACCGCGGCTGAAATGCACCCGCCAGCCGTCTGGGGACTCGCTTACCGTGGCGCCAGTCAGAGCAATCTTCTCATTGAGCCTGTCTTTAATGCTGAAGTTGCCGCGAAACATGTCAATGTCGGCAACGCCAGCGCCGACCCACAGGCAGGGCGTTTCTGTGCTGTGGCGTAAAATCAGGCGCTGGTGGTACGTTAAAGCAAATCCATCAGGTAATGATGTGAGTTCTATGGCGGTTGACCGTTGTTGTAGCGAATTCATTGTCGTCTCCGTAAAAATAGGGTAATTCGGTAATTTGTCGGAAATCTGTTATTCACTGCCGATTAAAAAATGCATCTGATGTTGTTCTCCGGGCGCGAGATGAATCAGGCTAATTCCGGAGTTAAAGGCGTCTGGCGGGCAGGTCATCGGTTCAACCGCCAGGCCACGCCGTGCTAATTTTTCGCCGGTATACACTTGCAACCAGGGCTGGTGGCTGCGTAAAAAAGTGGACATGTTTTGCGATGGGCTGGTCATCCTGACTTCCCACTCAGCGTCAGGTGGCAGAGTCCTGAACGTATGATCGATAGCGGTCTGTGCAATGCGTTGCGGCGTGGTGAAATATCGTTCATCACATGTTTCTTCACTCATCGGGAGTGTTAATTCACAGTCATCAATGGGTTGCAGATTGCAGGTCAAATAGGGATGTGCTCCCGCGCCATACGGCGCGATTTCATCACCCACATTCTGTGTGCGGATAAAAACGTGCAGTCCACGGGTTGCCTCCAGTCGGTAAATCACCTCTGAAACCAGCGCGAAGGGATAACCATAAGAAGACGGCAGAAAAATCGTCAGCGACACTTCCGATGCCGACTGCTGGTTAATCTGCCAGTCCCGCCAGGCCAGTAACCCATGAATGGCGGTATGTGAAACCGAGTCGTTAACGGCAAGCTGGTAATCCTTGCCGTTATAGTGATAGCTGCCGTCTACAACGCGGTTTGGCCAGGGGATTAACACTTTCCCCAAGTGTGCCAGTGGCATTTCTTCCGGTTTGTGGGGAATAACGATATGACGCCCACGGTGCGTCAATTCTGCTAGCCCAGCGCCAACCGTGACGATTTTCGCCTGGTAGTGTCCGGCCTGAAGATGAATGGTTTTTCCACCGCTATGCATGGCAGCCCACCTTGTTACTTATTTAGCGTTGATATCCAGCAGACCGGCGGCAACAGCCGGAGCAAGGCCCGGAGCCAGCGGCAGACGTGGGATCACCAGGCAGTGCAGCAGGTGATAAATATCCTGCTTGCCGTCCCAGACTTTGGTGGTCACCTTGTTATCGGTGTCCAGCTCCTGCCACCATGAACCGGTCTCGTAATCCATCAGGTAGGTGATGCAGTAATCCCACCATTTCTGGTACCAGGCTTCGTACTGGCTGTCGCCTGTGAGGGTGTACAGGGCGTAGGCGGTACCCATCGCTTCGACTATCGGCCAGCGCACTCTTTCGCGAACGATCGGTTTGCCGTCCCAATCCACCGAATAGACAAAACCGTCTGCGCCGTCCGGTGCCCAGGCGTCGCGGATAGTGGCGTGGAAAAGTCCTTTTGCATCTTCCAGCAGCCAGGCAGGAGGCGTTTCAAAGCGAGCTTCCAGCGCAGCATGCAGATGCAGCATCAGGCGGCCCCACTCGATCCAGTGACCCGGCGTGCCACCGTAGGCGCGGAAACGGTGAGCTGGGTTGTCCTTGTTGTAATCGCGGATTGGGTTCCACTGTGAATCGAAGTGTTCATTGACGCGGTACTCCCCGCTACGGGCCACGTCGTGAATAATCACCGAAGAGATACGCAGTGCGCGATCGAGCCATTTACGGTCATGAGTAACGTCATACACGATCAGGAAAGCCTCGACCGCGTGCATGTTAGCGTTGCCGCCGCGATAATCTTCTGTCTGGCTGAAGGCTTCGTCCCAGGACTCCAGGCACATTTGTTCGTCTTCGCTCCAGAAGTACTTCTCAATCACCTCGATGGCGTCATCCAGCAATTTTCTGGCCTGTGGATGACCGGTAGTGACCGCGCTTGCCGCGCCAAGTAAAACGAAGAAATGCTGATAACCCTGCTTGGAGGCATCCATCACGCCTTCGTCATTGACGCAGGCGTACCAACCGCCGTAGCGTGTGTCGCGTAGCGCGCCGTTCAGCGCCTTAATGCCGTGGTCGACGAGTTGATATGCACCTGGGCGACCCATGGAGGCGGCAACGGAATAGACGTGCAGCATGCGGGCGGTGATCCACAGATGCGTTCCCATATCCGCTCTGACCTGACCACTGTTTCCTAACCAACCAAACCCGGTGGGCACCGCCGCGTTCTTACCAAAGTTAAAGATGCGATCGGTTTCTTGTTCCAGCCAGCGGTTGTGGCTTAAGGTGTTAAACCATTTCATGCTTTGATCCTCTATTAGCGGCGGGCCATCATTTCGTCGACGATATCGCCCAGACGCTGCAACTTCGGTGCGGAAACATCACGCAGCATCAGTTCGGTATCCGGCAGACCCACGACGGATGACCAGACCGCACGCCCGGCCAGGAAGCCGGATGCGCCTGCGGTCATTGCTACGCTGACCGCGCGTGGGAACAGTTTTTCATCCACACCAGAGGAGAGAATGACCCACGGCATGTTGATGTTTTCATTCAGGCGCTGAGAGGCGCTAAGCAATTCCTGTTGGGTTCCTTTGCCGTACAGCGGCATTTCGACCTTGTAGAGATCGGCACCGCTGTCGCCCAGCTCTTTCGCGGCATCGATGATGGCCTGTTCACGGCAGAACTTATCGCCACGACGCGGTGGGCGAACAACCGGCTCGATGATGCTCAGCAGTCCATTGGAATGGCATAGCTCATTAAATTCTTTCACCATATCAAGACGCTGTTGGGCATCTTCATCGCTACGCCACAGCACCAGCAATTTGAGAGCCTTGGCGCCATCTTGCTTCACAGCCTGCGGGTTGATTTTTTTATCAATCACTACGCTATCGACCGGAATTCCGTTACCCGGAATAAACTCATCAGCGGCCACAATCATGGCGCAGTTTTTGGCTACCGCGTTTTGCTCTACAACCTGGCGGTAGCAGAACTGCTGATCGACCAGAATGGCGGAGGCATAGGGGGACAGGATCTTTGCCGCATTGACTTTGAAATCGGTCAGCACGCTGTCATTGACCGGGGATTTTGCACCCGCAGCGGCAAACATTAAGCGCATGGCTTCGCGCTGATCGACCGCCAGCATGGCAAAACCGCCGGAAGCTCGGGTGATATCTTTCAGGGTGTACTTCGTCATTGTTCAGTCCTTACTTATCTGTGTGTTTATTTAGCCCGGCGGATGCGCGAACCTGTTCAAGAATGGCCGTCCAGTCTTCCCGGCCACGGCCAGCGGCGCGTGCCTGGTTATAGACTTCGCGGGAGGCGGCACCGAGCGGCATCGGCACATGTAGTTGGTTGGCAACGTCCAGCGCGATGCCAAGATCCTTGTGAGCTAAATCGATCATAAAAGCCGGGGAAAGATCGCCTTTCAGCACTTTGTTCGGCCAGGAGGTAGTGAAGTGGCCTTTCCCGGCGGGAGTGCCGCTCATGACTTGCAAGGCCACATCGAAGGAGAGGCCGAGCGCTTCGCACAACACGGCGGCTTCAGCAGACAAGGCGTTTAACGCGATGCTCATGTAGTTGTTGATGAGCTTGACGCGAATGCCCATACCGGGGCCGCCTGCGTTGATCAATTCATTACCCATCGCCATCAGAACCGGTGTGGCGCGTTCTACCTGCTGTGCCGTTCCACCTGCCAGCAGCAACAGCGTTCCTGCGATAGCGTGATCGGAGGTACGTCCAACCGGGCAATCCATCATGTCGAAGCCTTTGTCACGCATATCGGCGATCAGTTTGTCGGTTTGCAGTGGGTGAATAGTCGACATATCAATCACTAATGCCTGCGGGGAGAGGTTTTCGCAGATACCCTGCTCACCGAACAGTACGCTGCGCACCAGATCGCCGTTTGGCAGCATTGTGATGACAAATTCTGCCCCTTTTACTGCCTGAGCCGGGCTACTGGCAGGTTGAGCTCCTTTTTCCACCAGGCGCTGAACGGCATCCGGGTTAACGTCAAAGACGCTGAGTTGATGACCCTGCTTCAGCAAGTTGCTCGCCATGGGTGAACCCATCTGACCTAATCCGATAAATGCTATAACTGCCATAACGTTCTCCTGAGACGTGGATGTCATTTTTTGTCATTTAAGGTCGTTTGTTTTTGTCTGTTTTTGATCGTATTTGTAATTTATGGTCAAAAAATTGACAGCCGTCACTTTTTAAACATTTTGTGAAATTAAAATGATCCCATCTTGAAACGCCTAAGGAATGACCATGATTCGTATTGCTTGTGTAGGTATTGCCGTGATGGATCGCATCTATTACGTGGAAGGTTTACCGACCGAAGGAGGTAAGTATGTGGCGAAGCGTTATACGGAAGTGGGCGGCGGGCCTGCTGCAACGGCCGCAGTGGCTGCAGCGAAGCTGGGCGCGCAGGTGGACTTTGTTGGCCGTGTGGGCGATGACGACACCGGAAATAGCCTGCTGGCGGAGCTGGAATCCCTGGGGGTAAACACCCGTTACACCCGGCGCTATGCGGGGGCAAAGTCTTCGCAATCGGCAATTATGGTTGATGCGCAAGGAGAACGGATTATCGTTAACTATCCCAGCCCGGATTTACTGCCGGATGCTGCCTGGCTGAATGAGATCGATTTTTCCCAGTGGGATGTGGTGTTGGCGGATGTTCGCTGGCACGAAGGCGCCAGGCAGGCGTTCACGCTGGCGCGTCGGGCGGGAGTGATGACGGTACTGGATGGTGACGTCACGCCACAAGATATCAGTGAGCTGGTGGCGTTGAGCGATCATGCGGCGTTCTCTGAACCGGGTCTGGCGCGTTTAACCGGGATAAATGATTCTGAAGCTGGACTTAAACAAGCAAAAACGCTCACAAATGGTCATGTCTATGTGACACGAGGGAGCGAAGGCTGTGACTGGATAAAAAATAATACGTTGCAGCATCAATCTGGATTTAAAGTCGATGTTGTGGATACTACGGGAGCTGGGGATGTTTTCCACGGTGCGCTCGCATTCAGCCTGGCGGGTGGCGATGCTCCAGAAGAGGCCGTCAGGTTTGCCAGTGGGGTTGCTGCGTTAAAATGCACTCGCCCGGGAGGAAGGGCCGGAATCCCTGACTGTGATCAAACCCGATCTTTTCTGTCACTTTTTGTATAAAATGCCAGGGCAATGGTTTTTCGAGGAAATTTCATGAGTCTTACCGAACTGACCGGTAACCCGCGGCACGATCAGCTGTTGATGCTGATCAGCGAGCGCGGTTATATGAATATCGACGAGCTGGCGAGCCTGCTGGACGTGTCCACGCAAACTGTGCGTCGTGATATTCGTAAACTCAGCGAGCAGGGATTAATTACGCGTCATCATGGTGGCGCGGGCAGAGCCTCCAGCGTGGTGAATACGGCGTTTGAGCAGCGTGAAGTTTCCTGGACGGAAGAGAAGAAGGCCATCGCGGAAGCGGTGGCTGACTACATTCCCGATGGATCAACGGTGTTTATTACCATTGGCACCACCGTTGAGCAGGTGGCCCGCGCGCTGTTAAACCATAATCATTTGCGCATTATTACCAACAGCCTACGCGTGGCGCACATTCTGTATAACAACCCACGTTTTGAAGTTATGGTACCAGGTGGAACGTTACGCCCGCACAACAGCGGCATCATTGGCCCTTCTGCTTCAGCATTTGTGGCTGATTTTCGGGCCGACTACCTGGTTACCAGCGTTGGTGCGATCGAAAGTGATGGCGCACTGCTGGAGTTTGATGTCAATGAAGCCAGCGTAGTGAAAACGATGATGTCCCATTCAAGACACATTCTGCTGGCAGCGGATCATACGAAATATACGGCTTCTGCCGCGGTAGAAATTGGTAACGTGTCTCAGGTGACTGCGCTGTTTACTGATGAATACCCAGGTCCGGCATTGCACAATTTACTCCAGTCACAGCAGGTTGAAATTGTGCAGGTGAGTCCTTCACAGGATGATGCTCTGGCCGTGTAATTCTTCCCAATGATGGCCCGATAACTTCGCAGCCATCACTCTCGCATAGTCAAACTTCTCCTTTCCCGCTACAGTTATTCATCCACGGCGAATAAGGAGAAGGGCATGCTCTATATCTTTGATTTGGGTAATGTGATTGTCGATATTGACTTCAACCGCGTGTTGGGCACATGGAGCGATCTAAGTCGTGTACCGTTGGCTTCGCTAAAGCAAAGTTTCACCATGGGGGAGGCTTTTCACCAGCACGAGCGAGGTGAAATAACGGATGAAGCCTTTGCCGAGGCGCTATGTCATGAGATGGCGCTGCCGCTAAGTTACGAGCAGTTCTCTCACGGCTGGCAGGCCGTTTTTGTCGCCTTGCGCCCTGAGGTCATCGACATCATGCAAAAGCTGCGTGAGCAGGGGCATCGGGTGGTCGTCTTGTCGAATACCAACCGCCTGCACACCACGTTTTGGCCGGATGAATATCCCGAGATCCGTCAGGCTGCTGACCATATTTACCTTTCCCAGGAACTGGGCATGCGTAAACCGGAAGCGCGGATTTACCAGCACGTCCTGCAGTCTGAAGGTTTTTCTGCGCACGATGCGGTCTTTTTTGACGATAACGCCGATAATATTGAAGGGGCTAACCGGTTAGGGATCACCAGTATCCAGGTCGTCGATAAAAAGACCATTCCTGACTATTTCGCGACGTTGTTATGCTAAAAAATGTTCAGCAGCAAGCCAGGCATCATACGCGTCCTGTACGAGACTGGCTGAAGCTATTATGGCTGCGGATTGATGAGGACAACATGACGACGCTGGCAGGGAATCTTGCCTATGTTTCATTGCTCTCATTAGTGCCGCTTATTGCCGTCGTATTTGCGCTTTTCGCCGCATTTCCGATGTTTTCCGACGTCAGTGTCCAGTTACGTCATTTTATTTTCGCAAACTTTATCCCGGCGACGGGAGACGTCATTCAGCGTTATATCGAACAGTTTGTCGCCAACTCGAACAAAATGACGGCCGTTGGGGCATGCGGGCTGATTGTCACAGCGTTATTGTTGATGTACGCCATCGATAATGCGTTGAATACTATCTGGCGCAGTAAGCGTACTCGCCCTAAAGTTTACTCTTTCGCCGTCTACTGGATGATTTTAACGCTGGGGCCGCTGTTGGCGGGGGCCAGTCTGGCGATCAGCTCTTATCTGTTGTCATTGCGCTGGGCCAGCGATCTCAACACGGTGATTGATAACGTCCTGCGTATTTTCCCGCTGGTGCTTTCCTGGCTCTCGTTCTGGCTGCTTTACAGCATCGTACCGACTACGCGTGTACCCAACCGTGATGCGGTTATTGGTGCCTTTGTGGCTGCTGTGTTGTTCGAAGCCGGAAAGAAAGGATTTGCGCTCTATATCACGATGTTTCCGTCTTATCAGCTCATTTACGGTGTTCTGGCGGTGATCCCTATTTTATTTGTCTGGGTATACTGGACCTGGTGTATCGTCTTGCTAGGCGCGGAAATAACTGTCACTCTCGGGGAATACCGCAAACTTAAACAAGCCGCAAAAGAAGAAGAAGCAGAGCAACCATGATTGCATTAATTCAGCGCGTAACCCGTGCCAGCGTCACCGTGGAGGGTGAGGTGACGGGTGAAATTGGCCCAGGACTTTTGGTCCTGTTAGGTGTCGAAAGGGATGATGACGAACAGAAAGCGAATCGCCTGTGCGAGCGTGTACTCGGTTATCGAATCTTTAGCGATGCCGAAGGCAAAATGAACCTTAATGTGCAGCAATCAGGGGGGAGTGTACTGGTGGTTTCACAGTTTACGCTGGCGGCAGATACCGAGCGTGGCATGCGCCCGGGGTTTTCGAAAGGCGCAGCGCCCGAGCGTGCAGAAGCGCTGTATGAATACTTTGTTGAGCGTTGCCGCCAACAGGAAATGAATACGCAAACCGGTCGATTCGCTGCGGATATGCAGGTTTCACTGGTTAATGATGGCCCGGTGACGTTCTGGTTACAAGTATGAACCAGCTACCGGTATGGCCGCGGACAACAAGAGAGAATACGACTATGTATCACCTTCGAGTACCGCAAACAGAAGAAGAATTGGAGCGCTACTACCAGTTTCGCTGGGAGATGCTGCGTAAACCATTGCACCAGCCAAAAGGCTCCGAACGGGATGCCTGGGACGCGATGGCGCATCACCAGATGGTGGTGGACGAAGAGGGGAATCTGGTTGCGGTAGGGCGTCTGTATATCAATGCGGATAACGAAGCTTCCATACGCTTTATGGCAGTAGACCCTTCCGTGCAAGAGAAAGGGTTGGGCACGCTGATGGCGATGACTCTGGAGTCTGTGGCGCGTCAGGAAGGGGTCAAACGCGTAACCTGTAGTGCCCGTGAAGATGCGGTCGAATTTTTCGCCAAGCTCGGTTTTGTGAGCCAGGGAGAAATCACCACGCCGCAAACCACGCCGGTGCGCCACTTTTTGATGATTAAGCCCATTGCGACGCTGGACGATATTCTCCATCGCGGGGACTGGTGCGGACAGCTACAACAAGCCTGGTACGAACATATTCCATTGAGTGAGAAAATGGGCGTACGCATTCAGCAGTACACTGGGCAGAAATTTATCACCACGATGCCCGAGACAGGCAATCAGAATCCGCACCATACCCTGTTTGCCGGTAGCCTGTTTTCACTGGCTACGCTAACGGGCTGGGGACTTATCTGGCTGATGCTGCGCGAGCGTCATCTGGGTGGGACAATAATCCTGGCCGACGCGCATATCCGATACAGCAGGCCGATCACCGGGAAACCAACTGCTATTGCCGATCTGGGGTCGTTGAGCGGTGACCTCGACCGCCTGGCAAGAGGTCGCAAGGCGCGCGTTCAGATGCAGGTCGGGGTGTTTGGCGATGACACACCGGGCGTCGTGTTTGAAGGTACTTACATTGTGCTACCTGCGAAACCGTTTGGCGCATATGAAGAAGGCGGTAACGAGGAAGAGTAGGTCCTCTGGCTAAAATGTAATGTTGGGTTCATTTGCTGATGTAAAATGCGGATTATGAAAATGCCATAATCCGTATTTTGATAAAAATCGCATGCTGTCGATGATTGTATTGACGGGTACCTTCCTTAATTTCAGAACTCATGAACATCCTTATTGGCCAAGCCGCCAGGCCACATCTCGCATCACATTTCGTGCCGCCGGGCTCACCCCTGCCAACTGGAAAAAACCGTGGATAACGCCGAGATAGCGTTGGCAAGAGCACTCCACGCCTTGCTCCAGGAACCGTTGATACAGGGCTTCACCCTCATCTCGCAGTGGGTCGAATTCGGCAGTAATGATGTGCGTGGGCGGTAAACCGTTGAAGTCTTTGCGCCAGAGTGGGCTGACTTCGGGATGTAATGGATCGGTTTTCGGCATATACATTTCGTAGCCCGAAAGCAGTGTATCGCGGGTGATAATGTAATCCCGTCCATTATGGTCATAGCTCGCAAAGCTGGCAGTTGCGTCCAGCATCGGGTAGATCAGCATAAGCTGTGCAGGTTGCCATTGCCTGGCAGCTTTCAGGCGTAGTGCGGTGACCAGCGCCAGGTGTCCACCTGCGCTGTCGCCAGCAAGCGTAATGTTGTCCCGGTCTACTCCCAGTTTCTGGGCATACTTCCAGATGATATTGGCCCCGGTTTCAGCATCGTTATGTGCTGCCGGGAAGGTATGCTCTGGTGCGAGGCGATACTGCACCGCAATGACCCGACAGCCGCTGTACCAGGCGAGTTGCCTTAGCTGGTTATCATGTGTGGCAAATCCACCGCTGACAAAGCAACCGCCGTGATAATAGATAACGCAGGGGAGATTTCCCGTGCTGCCCCGCGGCGAAATAACGCGAAATGCTATGGCGTCGAGTTCAATATCTTCAACCTGTACGCGGGTTTCAGTTTCTCCGGCCAGCGCCGTACTGGCAATATAGGCCGCTCTCCGGTCATCAATATTCTGCTCACGGGAAGAAGGGCGTCCCGCCGCGATAAATGCCTCAACTAACTGCGCAATCCCGCTTTCCAGTGCCATTTTTAAATACTCTGCTCTGTATGGATATACAGGTTTATAACCTGGATTACTAAGAATGAAAATGGGAAAAATAGGGATGGGTATGATTTTGGAAAGCGGCTCGCAAAAGTAAAAATCGTTCGCGTGGAGGCTATTTTCTTGCTTTTTTCAGGTGTATGTTGTGTGGAAATTAATCGCTGATGATATACTGGAGGTATATATGAGTATGATGGCTGGGATGGATATGGGCAGAATTTTACTCGATTTATCAGATGAAGTGATTAAACGTCTTGATGATCTCAAGGTGCAGCGCAACCTGCCGCGAGCAGAACTTTTACGGGAGGCCGTTGAACAGTATCTTGAGAGGCAGGATCAGGCTGAAACCACAATTTCACGTGCTCTTGGGCTGTGGCAAGGCTGTGAGGAAGATGGTGTTGAATACCAGCGTAAACTCCGTGAGGAATGGTAATGGTCAAAGGATCCGCGCTTTTTGATACCAACATCCTCATTGATCTGTTTAGTGGGAGAAATGAAGCAAAACTAGCGATAGAAACATGGCCGCCGCAGAATGCAATCAGCCTCATTACATGGATGGAGGTGATGGTGGGTGCAAAAAAATACCATCAGGAAGCCCGTACTCGTGTTGCGCTAGGTGCTTTTAACGTGATCGGCGTTTCACAGGATATTGCTGAACGAAGCGTGAGTATCAGACAGGAATTTGGGATGAAATTGCCGGATGCCATTATTTTGGCAACAGCACAGATTCATCGTCTTACGCTGGTTACGCGAAATACTAAGGATTTTGCAGGCCTATCCGGTGTGGTCACACCGTATACATTATAACCCGGGCGACTTACGCCGCCCGGTAGTGCGAAGAACTTACTCCCCTTCACCCGGGAACAGGAACGGGTTGATGGAGCTGCGGGCAAAGCCCTCTTGCTCCATATGCGCGTCCAGCATCAGTGAGGCGAGATCGTCGGCCACGGCTTCGACTTTCGGGTCTTTTTCCTGATAGAGAATCTTCAGGTAAGTCCCGCAGTCGCCGCAGCTTTCAGCTTTGATTGCCGCCTGTTCGTTATCCAGTGACCAGTAGTTCAAATCACGGCTCTGTTCGCAGTTGCTGCACTTCACGCGCACCACGTGCCACTCGGTTTCGCACAGGTTGCAGTGCAGATAACGCAGACCCTGGGTGGTACCGATTTGCACCATGCTGGAAACCGGCATTGAACCACACACCGGGCAGTACTGACGCTGTTCACCGTATTCCGCACGGGCTTTGCCGGGGATCAGGCTTGCCATCTGCGCCCAGTAGAGCGACAGGGCAGCCCAAATGAACGGTGCTTTGTCGCTGCTGACGGAGGCGAAATCAGAGGCAAACAGCGCGCTGGCCATCAGCTCCAGTTCTTGCTCTGAGGCTTTTTCCAGATTCTCGATCACCGCTAACGCGGGACCGCTCATCTCTGGCTTCAGCTCAGCAATCAACGACTGCAGCAGCTTTTGCCAGTGCTTGTCGCGTGGCAGGACGTGGATATCCAGCGGCGGTTTGCCCTGATCGTTCGCTTCTTTGATGCGCGCGGTCAGATCCATCTGCAGCGGATGGTCGTACAGCACCACTTCCTGCGCGTGGGCGATCAGCGCGGCAAAGCGCAGGTAGTCGCCCAGCGGGTTGCTCTCGGCCAGCTCGCGCAGGCGCTCAGCGCGGCGGTTATACAAATTTTTGAGTCTGGGGAATAATAACGGCGGAATCATATCCGCCGTGCGTTTCTCGCTCTTCTCCAGCTCATCTTGCGGGATTATGCGAATACTCATTCAGATGACTTTTCCTGTTTCTGGCGGACTTCACGGTACCAGCGCGGGTGATGTTTCTTCGCCCATGAGCTGGTAACCCATCCTTCCACCATCGCGGTAATGGTGCCTTTCACCCAAAGGGCGGCGTAAATGTGCACCATGATAACCACAATTAGCGCTACTGCGGCAAATGAATGCAGCATTAACGCGAATCGGATCACCGGGATTGAGAAAGCAGGTGCAAAATACGGACGCCAGATGACCACTCCGCTCACCAGCAACAGGACCAGGAAGATAATCGCCGCCCAGAATACGCATTTCTGGCCGAAGTTATAACGTCCCGTGTCACCTACTTCCTCGTTGACGACAATCTTACGAATATTCTTCGCCCAAAAGATATCATCCCGATTGATTAGATTGTGGTGCCAGTAACGGAAAAACATGATGATAAACGAGGCAAACATGATCACGCCGACAAACGGGTGCACAATTCGTGCCAGTTGCGGTGTGCCCATGATGTGCATCAGCCAGTTAAAAGACGGGAAGAGAAAGCCCATCCCGCTCACTGCCGCCAGAATGAAGCAGAAGGCGGTGATCCAGTGGTTGATGCGTTCCGGCGCCGTGTAGCGCACGATGGTGTCACGTCGTTTCATTTGCGCACCTCGTCTTTTTCTTCATGCAGGTTGTCTTCTTCCTCTTCCGTGCGGTTTGGGCCTACACCGACGTAGTGGAAGATACTGGCCGCAAATGTCGCTGCAAAGCCGACGGCTGCGAGAGGTTTCCAGATGCCTTTCCAGAATTTCACGGTGGCGCTGATTTCCGGGTTCTCCGGCAGGCCGTGATACAGATTCGGCTTGTCAGCATGGTGCAATACGTACATGACGTGCGTACCGCCAACGCCTGCCGGATCGTACAGACCCGCGTTTTCGTAACCACGCGTTTTCAGCTCCGCCACACGCTCGCCTGCCAGCGTTTTCATCGACTCTTTAGTACCGAAATGAATCGCGCCGGTTGGGCAGGTTTTCACGCAGGCCGGTTCTTGCCCGACCACGACACGGTCAACGCACAGCGTACATTTGTAGACGCGATTGTCTTCCGGGTTGAGGCGCGGCACGTCGAACGGACAGCCTGCGATACAGTAGCCACAGCCGATGCACTGCTCGGACTGGAAGTCGACGATACCGTTGGCATACTGAATGATTGCGCCTTCAGCCGGACACGCCTTCAGGCAGCCCGGATCGGCACAGTGCATACAGCCATCCTTGCGGATAAGCCACTCCAGTTTGTCGTTCTGTTCCACTTCCGAGAAGCGCATTACCGTCCAGGATTTAGCGGTCAAATCAGCCGGGTTGTCGTACACCCCAACGTTGTTGCCCACTTCATCACGGATGTCGTTCCATTCAGAACACGCCACCTGACACGCTTTACAGCCGATACAGGTGGTGACGTCGATAAGCTTCGCCACCTCTTCCTGATGGTCCCGCGCCTGAGGCGCGGGGGTGAAACCGTTAGTGGCGGAACGACGAATGATGTCTTGCGATTGATAAGCCATAGGTCGTCTCCGTTACACCTTTTCCACGTTCACGAGGAAGGACTTAAATTCCGGCGTCTGCGTGTTCGCATCACCGACGAATGGCGTTAACGTGTTAGCGATAAAGCCTTTTTTCGCCACACCTTCGTAGCCCCAGTGAATCGGAATACCGATGGTGTCGATATCCTGACCGTTGGCCTTCAGCGTGCGAATACGTTTAGTCACCACTGCTTTGGCTTTAATGTAGCCGCGGTTAGAGGAGACTTTGACGGTATCGCCATGAGAGATACCGAGCTTATTCGCCAGCTTCTCGCCAATTTCCACAAACTGTTCCGGCTGTGCGATGGCATTGAGCAGCGCATGCTTGGTCCAGTAGTGGAAGTGCTCGGTCAGACGATAGGTCGTACCGACGTACGGGAATTTATCTGCTTTACCCAGTGCTTCCGCGTCACCTTTAAAGATGCGCGCGGCAGGGTTAGAGATAACGTTCGGGTGCAGCGGGTTAGTCCCCAGCGGCGTTTCAAACGGCTCGTAGTGTTCCGGGAACGGACCTTCCGCCATCTTATCGATAGCAAACAGGCGTCCCATCCCTTCCGGCTGCATGATGAACGGACCAACGTTGCTGCTAGGTGCGGCGGCGCTGTAGTCCGGAATATCCATCCCGCTCCATTTCGCCCCATCCCATTTCAGGATCTGACGTTTTGGATCCCACGGATTCCCCTGCGGATCAGCGGAAGCGCGGTTATACAGAATGCGTCGGTTGAGCGGCCACGCCCATGCCCAGCCCAGCGTGTTGCCAAGGCCTGATGGGTCGGCGTTATCGCGACGTGCCATCTGGTTGCCTTCCGGCGTCCAGCTACCGGCAAAAATCCAACAGCCGCTGGAAGTGGTGCCGTCGTCACGCAGTTGGGCGAACGAGCTAAGCTGTTGGCCTTTCTTAACGATGACTGCACCTGTTGCCGGGTCGATAATGTCGGCCAACGCTTTACCGTTGCTCTCCATCGCCACTTCTTCCGAAGCCGGTTCGTGTGGTGTGGAGTAGTTCCAGGTCATGCTCAGCACCTGTTCCGGGTTCGCGCCACCCTGCTCGGCATACATCTTGCGCATGCGCAGGAAGATACCGGCGAGGATTTCACCATCGGTAACGGCAATCCCCGGGGCATCCGCGCCTTTCCAGTGCCACTGCAGCCAGCGACCGGAGTTAACGATAGAACCGTTCTCTTCGGCGAAGCAGGTGGACGGCAGACGGAATACTTCGGTCTGGATTTTCGACGGGTCAACATCGTTCGACTCACCGTGGTTCTGCCAGAAGGTAGACGTTTCGGTGTTGAGCGGGTCGATGGTGACCAGGAATTTCAGTTTGGACAGTGAAGCCACGACCTTGTTTTTATTCGGGAATGACGCGACTGGGTTAAAGCCCTGGCAGATATAGCCATTCACTTTGCCCTGGTTCATCATCTCGAAGTACTGCAGCACGTCGTACCCTTTATCCCACTTCGGCAGCAAGTCGAAGCCCCAGCTGTTTTCCGCTGTCGCTTTATCGCCAAAGAAGGCTTTCATCATTGAGACGAAGAATTTCGGGTAGTTGCCCCAGTAGTTCACCTGACCTTCCAGCAACGGTTTTGGCGTGTTGGCGGCAAGGTAGGTTTGCAGGTCAGTCTGTTTTTCGCTCGGCAGCGTCATATAGCCCGGCAGGCTTTGTGACAGCAGGCCTAAGTCGGTCAGACCCTGAATGTTGGAGTGACCGCGCAGGGCGTTAACACCGCCGCCGGCCATCCCCATGTTGCCAAGCAGCAACTGGATCATCGCCATGGTACGGATGTTCTGCGCACCTACGGAGTGTTGTGTCCAGCCAAGGGCGTACAGGAACGACGCGGTTTTATCTTTGGCACTGGTTTCTGCGATGTACTCACAGACCTTCAGGAAGTCAGCCTTTGGCGTACCGCAGATATTTTCTACAACATCCGGCGTGTAGCGGGAGACGTGCTGTTTCAGCAGGTTCCACACGCAGCGCGGGTGTTGCAGGGTGACATCGCGTTTGGCGAAGCCTTTTTCATCCAGCTCGTAGTTCCAGCTGGTTTTGTCATACTTGCGTTTGTCCGCGTCGTAGCCAGTGAACAGGCCATCTTCGAAACCGTAATCCTCACGCACGATCAGGCTGGCGTTGGTATAGGCCTCAGTGTATTCGCGGTTGAATTTTTCGTTGTTCAGCAGGTACAGCAAGACGCCTGACAGGAAAGCAATGTCAGTACCGGAACGAATCGGCGCATAGAAATCAGCCACCGCTGCGGTTCGCGTAAAGCGCGGATCGATCACAATCAGCTTCGCGCCGTTGTGAATTTTAGCTTCCATCGCCCAGCGGAATCCGACCGGGTGGGCTTCAGCGGCGTTACCGCCCATCACCACAACGAGGTTGGCGTTTTTAATGTCGACCCAGTGGTTGGTCATCGCACCGCGACCAAATGTTGGAGCAAGACTTGCTACCGTTGGTCCGTGTCAGACGCGTGCCTGGTTGTCGACCGCGAGCATACCGAGCGCGCGGGAGAATTTTTGCGTTAAATAGCCGGTTTCGTTACTGGAAGCGGAAGCACACAGCATCCCAGTGGAAAGCCAGCGGTTAACGGTTACGCCTTCGGCGTTTTGTGCAACGTAGTTTGCGTCGCGGTCTTCTTTCATCAGCTTAGCGATGCGGTCAAATGCCTCATCCCAGCTAATCTGTTGCCACTTATCAGAGCCTG
This sequence comes from Citrobacter sp. CF971, assembly GCF_006385635.1. Lineage (NCBI taxonomy): Bacteria > Pseudomonadati > Pseudomonadota > Gammaproteobacteria > Enterobacterales > Enterobacteriaceae > Citrobacter > Citrobacter sp. CF971. The sequence goes on from NZ_CP041051.1 coordinate 156,256, forward strand.
GTGCGCGGTATTCCGGGAATTTCAGGCGACTTTCGGAGTGGATGAAGTCCACAAGTCCTGCCCCTTTCGGGCACAACGCGCCACGGTTCACCGGGTGATCCGGGTCCCCTTCGATATGGAAGATGGATGCTTTGGCGTTTTTTGCTCCGTCACCGAGACTGTACATTAACAGTCCACAGCCAACGGAACAGTAAGTGCAGGTGTTACGGGTTTCGCGGGTACGCAGCAGTTTATATTGCCGTGTTTCCGCGAGCGCTACGCCGGGTGCAAAACCCAGTGCCGCTGCCGTGGTGCCTGCCATACCGCCAGCGCAGATCTTAAAGAACTGCCTTCTGCTGACCTGCATGGTTTGCTCCTTTTTCGACATTGTCACGTTCCCTCACTTTTCCGTTACTCGAGCGTGAGGGAAGTGGTTGTTATTTTTCTTTGCGGACGGGACCGCAAAGGTCCAGAATTGGGTGAATTTCCCTCCGTCCAGGAGGGGTTTGTAAAGAATACCACAATGTTGGTATGCGTGTTCCAATATGGTTAAAAGAAAGTGAATAAGATTATTCGAGAAAACATCAAAAATGTGACGACTTTGACAGGATCGCGCCAGTTGACCCTCTGGAAACGCGAGGATTTGCAACATCCTCAGCCGGATGTCGTCGCTGAAGAAGTACCGGTTGCGCTGGTTTACAACGGGATTTCGCACGTGGTAATGATGGCGTCACCGAAAGATCTTGAGCACTTTGCGATGGGCTTTTCACTTTCTGAAGGCATTATTGAGCGCCCGCAGGATATCTACGCAATGGAAGTGGTTCCTTCCTGTAACGGATTAGAAGTGCAGGTTGAGCTGTCCAGTCGTCGATTTATGGGGCTGAAGGAGCGTCGTCGCGCGCTGGCCGGTCGCACCGGTTGCGGCGTTTGTGGCGTGGAGCAGCTCAATGACATTGGCAAGCCAGTCCAGCCGCTGCCGTTTACCCAGACATTCGATCTGACGAATCTCGATCACGCTTTACGCCATCTCAATGATTTTCAACCCGTGGGGCAACTGACAGGCTGCACGCACGCGGCTGCCTGGGTACAGCCGTCAGGTCATCTGGCGGGCGGGCATGAAGATGTTGGGCGTCATGTTGCGCTGGATAAACTGCTGGGGCGACGCGCAATCGAAGGGGAAACCTGGCAACAGGGCGCGGTAATAGTCTCCAGCCGCGCCAGCTACGAGATGGTGCAGAAGTCGGCGATGTGCGGCGTGGAGGTCCTGTTTGCTGTTTCTGCGGCGACAACGCTGGCGGTAGAAGTTGCCGAGCGCTGCAACCTGACGCTGGTGGGCTTTTGCAAACCGGGCAGGGCGACGATTTATACGCATCCACAGCGTCTGGTCGCGCAGTGACGCCACCAGGCGGCCATAATACTGCCTGAAAATGCTAGTTCCATGATTACGGCAACCGGCGAGCCAACAATCACATTGTTCAGTAGCCAACACAGGCTTCCGCACAATGTGTATCCCCGTAATTTTCCGCTGCGTTTTTGAAACGACGCAAAAGTCATCAACAGGCTTCCCATCAGCGGCAAAATACTCGACAGATTTTGCCAAAGATAAATGCTACACAGCAGCGATCCCAGCATATATCCCCACATCACCCAGCGGTGAAACGTGATGATGGCCGTCGCATAGCGGCAAGCGGCAATGATCATTAGCCCAGCCGCAGCGTGTTGATCCAAAAGATAGAAATGGATAGCTAACAGGGAAGTAGAGCCGGTGAGCAGCGTTAAAGTGATAGCCCGGCGTTGAAAATGAAAAGCGGAAATATCCAGTAAGAAGCTGATGCCAGCCAGCATCTGAGAGAGAAGAAATGCGTTCATTGTGGTCGCCATCGATTAAAGAGTGACGGGACAATAATCGACGCATCAACGTAAGGCGTTAACCTTTGTTAAGACGCTGGCGAATACGGGACAGGCTAACGGGGGTAATGCCGATATAGTTGGCGAGATCACGCTGAGTGAGCTGCGACTCCCAGTCCGGGAAGTGTGTTTGTACGTACTGGTAGCGTTGCTCTGGGGTATTGAGCAGCAGCATTTGCTCTTTTTTCTCTTTGTAGATCAATTGCTGGATCAGTAGCTGGGTCTTAATCTCCTGATTTTCCGGTGCATTCAGCAACGCCAAGGGGATTTCAGTGGTTTCTCCAGCGGCGATCATTTGCAGACTGTAATCGGCAGGCGTGTTAGTTAGCCAGTTCAGGTACAGAAAGCAGTATTCTCCGGCAAAGTAGAATTCTTTAACCCTTTCAATGCCGTTGTCCGCGTGATAAACCGCACGAGCAACACCATGATGCAAAAGATGAATTTTACTTTGTGGTTCACCTTGACGAAGTAACCAACTACCTGCCGGTTGCGTTTTTCTACGGCTGCCAGCAAGCCATTGTGATTCCTGATTACGTGACACTTTATCTCTCAAATAATTTGAATAAGACTGGCAAATCCTTCCGCTTTTAGTTGTGCGATGTGAGGGCTATTATTTATCACATCAAGGCACGGTGCCTTACTCAAACAACTAAGTTAAAGGGTTTATATCATGAAAAACATCAAAACTTTTGTCGCAGTTATCGCTCTGGCTACTTCTTTCGGTTCTTTCGCTGCTCAGACAGTTACTGCAACCGGTTCTACGCTGGAAAGTGCTGAAGCAAAAATTGCCGCCCAGGCTGAACGTGCAGGCGCCAGCGATTATAAAATCACTCAGGCTTACACCGGTAACCGCGTGCACATGACTGCTGAACTGCTGAAATAAGATACCTCAGTACTGTCGAAAGAGCGCCCTTGAGGCGCTTTTTTCATTTCTGATATTACTGCCTGAGCAATGCAATAAACGCTTCATATCCGGTCAATCCCGCAATAGTATCAGCCTGATGGCTGCTCAGTACGCTGGATAAATAACTGAAGATTTTTAGTTCATGCCGCGCCTCGGCGGCGGCACAGGCGATCAGGACATGACTGACGGGTTCGTTATTCACCAAAATGGGCTGTGCGAGGGTGATAAAGAAACCGCGGAAACGACGCTCCTGTTCGCTCCAGCAATGAGGAATCGCCAGGCGATTCACTATCAAGTTTTCACCTTCATGCTCCCGGGCGCAAATGCGTAGCGCTTCGTCCTCAGTGATATGGCCCTGGGCCACAAGCTGGCCGCAGATCCGACCGATGATGCTCTGCCAGCTTTCGGCCTTCATATTGGCGTAATGGAAGCAGCCCTGCTGTAAAAAGAAACGTTCGGGCTGCTGGCGGATAAAGGCCGTCGCAAGGAAGTGTTTGATCTGCTCGGTACCCGCTGCGGTGATAATATTCTTGATGGTTAAGGTGTTTTTTAGAGATTCATCAAGCAGATAGTGACTATTGTTGACGATTAACAGCGGGGTGACTTCTTCGCTGATGGCGCTGACTTCACTTGTATTTCGCGCAATGATCACCCGACAATTCAGGACATCCCGCTCAATAGCCTGTTGGTTGATGGTGGCGATAGCATTCTGGTCGGATAATAAAATGACCGGCTGACGCTCGTTTTGATGCCGCTCCAGCGCACAGGCGAAGTAAAGCCCGATGAGATCGCTATCGAACAACGGGATATCCAGTTTTTCGCGCAACAGGGCGATAAAACGCAAACTCAAATCGAAAGCGGCAGGCCAGGTAGACTTCAGGTTATGCATACTGCTCTGGCGATGCTCCGGTACCCAAACCGGGGCAGAGACGCATCTCAACAGGTGGCCAGTAATATTTTCAACCAGTTGGGCATCGATAACGTTCAACGCGGCAATGCCGGGAACGCTTTTTAACAAGCAGGTCACCGCATCGGCCGAGATGGTCATTGCCTGACGTTGCCTGATTTCCAGAAGACCGATCAGGGTTCTGAAAGCGTTTTCGCCAAGGTAGACTCCTCCTTGTTCCACCGCATTTTTCAGTGATATATACCGACACTCCGGCCACGATCCGGTGAGCTGATTACGCAGGGCGTAGACTGCCAGCACCAGACTTGCCAGGTACTCTCCCGAGATGAACGGGAATTCATCAAGTTTTTCACATGCAGTGTTGAGCCTGTCGATGTTGTCTCGGGTAATACCTGGCAGTGGAATTAAGAGTGGATCTTTTTTAAGCAGATTTGCCAGCAGGATTATGCGTTTTTCTTCTGGTTCATCAATGAAATGACCGACGCCCGGGCGGCTGGCAAGACAAAAGGCGCGCTCATAGCGCTGTTTCAAACGCGGGAGACGATCTGCCACCCAGGTTTCAGGTAAATTGAGTGCTGAAGCCAGCTGTACGCGGGGTGTAAAGGTATTAAGCAGAAGAAAGGCCAGCAACCGGTCATCATTATCATGGCGTTGCAGAAGCTGAAAATAACCGCGTCTGTCGACGATATCCAGTTGATAACCCGCGTTGCCGCCAGGCTGAATACGAGCCTTACCGCTGAGGGTAAAATTGAGGTAATCAATATCACGCAGGATGGTTCGACTCGAAACGCCAGTTTGTCGCGCCAGCTCGCCCAACGGACACGGCTGCTGTTCAAGAATATCCACAATTTTTAACTGGCGTTCCGATAACATTAATTCACCTGGAGAAAGTCGGTGAAGGATTTCACTTTTTCTGCCGTCAGCGAGCTCAGCAGCTCGCGCACCAGCGTAAACAGCGCGTCGTAATCTGCTGCGGAAATCATGCCGCTGTTGGCGTGGAGATAGCGTGTCGGCAGGCAGAGTGCCGCCACCGGACGACCCCCTCCCATAACGTTATAGCGTCCGCCGTCCGTCGCCCCGGTTTTCATGGTGCAGAACTGCAAAGGCGCATCGCTGTTTTTGGCACACGCTTTTAACGCGGCGACCAGCTGTTGATTGGGAAAATAGCGCTTATCGAACAGCATCAGGCCAGGGCCATCGCCAAGCTTGAGCGGGTATTTGATGGCGTCGATTCCGGGCACATCGCCCGCAACTGCGGTATCCAGCACTATCACCACGTCGGGCTTGATATGCTCGGCCGAGGTTTGCGCTCCGCGCAGCCCGACCTCTTCTTCCACGCTGCCCACGCCGTACAGGGTAATGTCAGGGTTATCGACGGTTTGTAACAGCTCAGCCATCAGCGCGCAGCCGACGCGGTTATCCAACGCTTTACCGACGATCTTATCTTCGCCCCAGCGAGCGAAATTGGCTTCCGGGCTAATGAAGTCACCGATCGCAATCCCGTATTTTTCTACTTCTTCGTGGCTGTTAGCGCCAATATCGATAAACATCTCGTCAAAGGTCAGCGGCTGCTGTTTCTGCTTTTCCGTCAACGCGTGCGGAGCGACGGAGCCGATAATACCAGGGATTTTAAATCCCTTGCGTGTGCGAATGGTGACCCGGTGGTTCAGCATCGACTGGCTCCACCAACCACCAATGGTGGTGAAGCGCAAAAATCCGCTCTCGTCGATATGCGTGACCATAAAGCCGACTTCATCCATATGGCCGACAACCGCCACCTTCGGCCCGCGGTTGCCTTTGCGGGCGACAAAGCTACCGAGGCCGTCGAAGGTGATTTCATCGACGCTGGATTCCAGCGCGTTAATGAGAAGAGTACGAACTTCCTGTTCATCGCCGCTGACGGCGCTGGCTTCGCATAACTGCTGAAGTAACTCAATGTTCATGGGCAAGCTCCTGCTGCGCGGCTTTACGTTTCAGCCACAACCCTTTCAGGATAATAATTAACGAAATGTTCAGTGCCAGACCGATAGCCAGCACCAGGTAAAATGATCCCGCCGGAGACATCAGGCCAATCAGCGGATCAAAGATACCTAAACCCGGCGCGAGGCGTTTGATTCCAAAGGCGATAACCAGCATGCCGGTAACGCCACCGGAGAGCGTATTGGCGGTAATCATCGGCAGCGGCGCGGCCAGTGCGTAGGGGATGGCCGGCTCGGTAGCGACGGTGGCGCCGACGACAATCGCACTGCTGGCGGCGGCCTTCTCCTGTTGCGTAAACAGTTTAGGCGCTAAATAGGTAGCGATTCCCGCCGCGACGGGCGGCATCAGCGCCACCACGCCGACGATGGCGTACCAGTCATAGATATGTTTTTCCAGCAGTGAGAAGCAGAAGAACCAGGCCGTTTTATTGATTGGCCCGCCCATATCAAATGCCAGCATCGCACCAACGAGGAAGGCCGCGCCCATTTTCATGGATGGAGGAATGGTGTTCAGGAAGTGCAGCAGACCGCCCATGATGTCGGACATCACCGGGCCGATGACGTAGTAAGTCAGTACGCCGAACACCAGTAAAGTGACAAACGGGATCAGCATAGAACCAAGCAGTGGCTGTAGCGCTTTGCCGAGGCGAACCTTGCGAAACCAAAGGACAAAGTAGCCAATTGCCAGCCCGAGTACGACCGCGCCGAGAAATCCTGCGCCGGACTGCGTACCCAGCAGGCCTTTATCGTTCGCCAGATAACACACCAGAAATGCTGGGGCAAAAGCGGGTTTATCGGCAATCGACCAGGCAATATATGCCCCCATAATCGGGATCATAAAGGTAAAGCCCAGATAGCCGATCGATTCAACAATCCAGGTGAACGACGGCGCGCCTTTCGACATATCGGTATAGGGCAAACCGAACTGCACCAGCATATTGGCGATGGCGACCAGAATACCGCCGCCGATAACAAACGGCAGCGCGGCGGAAACGCCCGCCATCAGGTGGCTCATTACGCTACCGTGCTGGACCTCCTGTTTTCCCAGTTTCACGCTGCTATCGGCGGCGAAAAGTTGGGAATGCGTCGGTAACTGCGTAAAAATCAGGTCGATATTTTTTAGCGCCTGGGAAATGGCGATTTCATAGACTTTTTTCCCGGCAAAACGTGCCCGGTCTTCGCCGCTCAGGCCGCGACCGGTGGCCAGAATGACATAATCGGCAGCGGCAATCTCTTCATTGCTCAGGCGGTTTTCGACGCCGCTTGAGCCCTGGGTTTCGACTTTAATCGTGTGGCCGAGCGAGCGCGCTTTTTGCTCCAGCGCCTCTGCCACCATATAAGTGTGGGCGATCCCCGCCGGACAGTTGGTGATCGCCACTAAACGTAAGGATGACTCCATAGCCGCGTCCTTATGAGGTTAAGGTCTGATTAAGCAGGGCGAGCACCTGGCTGGCGTCACCTTGCTTCAGTTGATCGATGAAATCCTGATGAATGATTTTGCGGCACAGGGTGCCGATGATTTTGACCTGATCGTCCTCGCCGGTTTGTGGCACGCCGAGGCAGATCCAGCAGTTGACGTCCTCGCCGTCGCTGGCTTTCCAGTCCACGTTTTCTGACTTGCGCGCGAACAACACAAAGGGCTGCCTGATGCAGGCGCTCTTACCGTGCGGGACGGCAATACCCGAGCCAAAGCCGGTGGAATGCAGCTTTTCGCGCAGCAATAGCGTTTGCAGGAAAATGCTGCGATCGGAGACATAGCCATTCTGAAACGCCATATCTGCCAGTTGCTTGAGGATGGCATACACGCTATTCCCCTGAATATTCAGGTCAATGCAGTTAGCTGTAAGGGTTGTCATGTGGGGGGCTCCGTTAAAACTATTTGATTTGATTCTAACGGCGAGATGGCGAAGAGATGAGCGGCAATATGTCAGCGTGGAATGACAATTTGGGGCCGAGTTAGCGCGTGGTTTTGTGGGGTAAAACACACAACGCTACAGGCGATTACCCTGATGAATATTTCGCCAGGGTAATTATTTTTTTAGTGTATTCCCGCCATCCTTAACAATGCGGTCACCACCGCGGCGGCAACGATCACCACGATTAGCGGCAGCTTGCGCCAGGCGAGAAATACCGCGAAGCCAACCCCAAGAACCCGCGCCATACCGGCAAAGTGTTCGCCTTCGTAAAAGGTGGTCGCCAGCGCAACGGAGAACAGTAGTACCGTTGCGGCGTCGGAAAGCAGCGCCTGCGAGCGTTCCGAGAACGCTAAACGACTCCCAAGCTTCGCTCCGCCTAAACGCATTAAATAGGTTCCCAGAGATAAGATGGCGATACCGACGATAAACAGCGTCATGTTGCCCATTATTTTTTCCTCGTCAGTAAGCCAAACAGTGAGAGCAAAACTGGTAAACCGACCGGCGCAAAGGGGATGGCGGCAAGCGACAACCCGGCACCGCTACAGGCGCGAATCAGTGTGGTGCGGTTTTTAAAGGCCGGGACCACTAAGGCCAATAAAATTGCAGGGAAGACGGCATCCAGACCGATGGTTTCCGGGGCGGGGAGCAGTTTGCCGACGCCCGCGCCGATCAGTGTGCCAACAGGCCAGAAAATAGAGACGCCCAGACCGCACAGCCAATAGGCTGCTTTACGTTGTTCGGGTGTTTTTTGCGACAGGCCGAATACTACGCTTTCGTCGTTCATGATATGACAGCCGAGGAAACTCGCAGCCCGGGAGCCCACAAGATCGCGCACCGTGACGCCAAACGGGATGTGTCGGGCGTTGACCAGTAAACCGGCAGCCGCAGCCGCCAGTGGGTTACCGCCGCTGGCGACGATGCCGATAAACATAAACTCGGATGCACCCGCCAGCACGGTAATTGAGAGCACAAACGGTACCCACAGCGGGAAGCCGTAGGCCATTGCCAGCGAGCCGTATGACATGCCGACTACGCCGACGGCCAGACAGACTAAAAATATTGCTTTTATTGTGTCGCCTTTGAGACTGGAAAAATAATGTTTCATACCATTTTAGCCATATCGAACGAATTTCCATTATAATGAACGCGACCAGTTAATATTACAAGTCGAACGATTCGTTCGATATAAAGAACATGGAGTCGTGAATGACCCAGCCCATCAGTATGATCGCGAAAAGCCTGGTGCGTGAACGTCAGCGCACCGGTTTGTCATTGGCAGAGATTGCCCGTCGCGCAGGGATTGCAAAATCGACACTCTCGCAATTGGAAGCGGGCAATGGCAATCCTAGCCTGGAAACGCTCTGGTCGCTGTGTGTGGCGTTGGATATTCCCTTTGCGCGCCTGCTGGAGCCGCAGGAACAAAAAACGCAGGTGATTCGCCGCGGCGAAGGAACAAAAGTTGTGGCTGAGCAGGCCCACTATCAGGCCATTTTACTGGCCGCCTGCCCACCGGGGGCACGGCGGGATATCTATCTGCTGCTGACGCAGCCGGGCGCGGATCGGATTTCACAGCCGCATCCGCCGGGATCGGTTGAACACATCATCGTGACGCAGGGTAAGGCGATGGTGGGATTGACGGAAGCACCGGAGGAGTTAGGCGAGGGCGACTATATTTGTTACCCCGCTGACCAGGCGCATATCTTTAAAGCGCTGGAGCCTGACACCCAGGCGATTCTGGTTTCTGAGCAGAACTAGCTGTTATGTTGCGTTGTGCCGGATGCGGCGCGTTAGCGCCATATCCGGCCTACAAGACTACTGCAAATAAAACACTTCTTTTAGCTCTGCGCTGACCGGACTGTTGTCTGGGTTGGTCGGCATTACGTCGCGCATATGCTTCCACCAACGTTGGCAAATGTCGGTGCTGGCAACGGCATTCCAGCGTTCTTCGGACTCAATCTCAACGGTGGCGAACAGCAGATTGCGCGTCTGATCGAGATAAATCGCGTAGTGATGGGCGCCATGTTCTTTCAGCACTGTTTCCAGTTCTGGCCAGATGGGGTTATGACGACGCTGGTACTCAACGTGCGCGTCGGCATTCACCTGCATTATAAAGGCCTTGCGAATCATAACGCCTCCAGATACAGCTCGCGGACCTCGTCGCGGCTGGCGGTGCGCGGGTTGCACGGCGCACACGGATCGGCCAACGCTTTATCCAGCCAGCCCTCAATATCCTCTTTCGTCACGCCAAGTGAACTAAAGCCCGTAGGAATACCGACACGCTTGCTGAGTGCACGAATCGCGTTGATGGCCTCCATACTTGCCGCTTCATCGCTCATGTCACGGGTATCGACGCCCATCGCCTGCGCTACGCGGGCAAAGCGCGCCACGGCGTTTGGACGGTTAAAGTTTTCGATTACCGGCAGCAGGATGGCGTTGCAGACGCCGTGTGGCAGATTATGGGTTGCGCCCGGCTGGTGCGCCAGCGCATGCACCAGACCGAGACCAGCGCTGTTAAAGGCCATCCCCGCCAGATACTGACCAAACGCCATTTGCTCACGAGCGTCGAGATTATGACCGTCGTCGACCGCTTTTGGTAGCCACAGGTTGATCAGGCGAATCGCTTCCAGCGCGTTAGCGTCGGTGAGCGGATGCGCACCAACGGAAACATAGGCTTCCACCGCGTGGGTTAAGGCGTCCATACCGGTTGCGGCGGTGACGGATGCCGGGATGTCCAGCATGACGCTGGCGTCATCCACGGCGATATCCGGGATGATATTCGGGTCGATGATCACCTCTTTGACCTTACGAGCAGAGTCGATAATGACCGCGTTGCTGGTCATCTCTGCTGCCGTACCGGCGGTGGTATTGATGGCGACCAGCGGTACACCCGCATTTTTCACTTTGCCTACGCCGGAGTAAGCAGTAGAAGGGCCGGGGTTGGCGGTCAGGATCTTCACCGCTTTAGCGGTATCGATCGGGCTACCGCCACCGAAGGCAATAATGTAGTCACATTCTGCGTTCTGATACGCCGCGAAACCTTTCTGCACCAGGTCTTCCGTCGGGTTTGGAAACACCTCATCAAACAGGTGGTAAGACATCTGATGTTCATCCAGCGCGGCAAACAGGCTATCCAGCAGGCCCAGCTTTACCAGTTGACCATCGGTGACGATCAGCGCTTTGCCCCATTGTTTATTCGCCACGAGGTTCGCCATATCGGCAATCGCGCCGGCGCCATGCAGGCTAATTTTTGGCAGTGCCAACATAAAGCTCATCACTATTCTCCTTAAAAAAATTCCCTGGTGCCCGATGGCGCTACGCTTATCGGGCCTACGGTGAAATGCGCACCGTCATGTAGGCCGAATAAGGCGAAGCTGCATCCGGCGTTGAGTGGGGAGGTATCAGTACAGCTCTATGGCGCTGGCCAGCGGCGTCACGCCGAAGCGTTTGCCAAGTGCGATCAGCTCTTCACGCGTAATGGTCTGCTTCATACCGCCCATCGAATAGATTTTGACTAAAACTTCAGCGGATTTCTCTGCGGTATCGATCAAACCGAACGCTTCGTCGAGGGTGGGTCCACTGCCGAACACGCCGTGGAATGGCCACAGTACCAGCGAGTGTTTCTGCATTTCCTCGGCGGTCGCCTGACCAATTTCATCTGTACCTGGCACCATCCACGGCAGAATGCCAACGCCATCCGGGAACACCACCAGGCACTCGGTGCTGCCTTCCCACAGCTTGCGGGTAATCAGCGCGGTGTTGTTTTCCAGCACGTAGGTCAGAGCAATCAGGTTGGTGGCATGGCAGTGCATGATCACGCGGTCTTTACCGTTCGTCGCTTTAATGCGTTCACAGTGAGAGAGGAAGTGAGCCGGCAGTTCAGAGGTCGGTACGGCCTCGTGAGTCAGGCCCCAGAGGATGTGGTAGCCCGCACCGTCGCTGTCGATTTTCACCACGCCCAAATTGGCTGCTGGATCGAGCTGGACGTTGCGGAAAAATTTCCCCGAACCGGTGACGATAAACGGCGTATTCGCCAGCAGCGGCATCGGCTGACTCAGCGCGATATAGCGTGGTTTTTCGTCGAAATCGGCGCTAAATGGCGCGATATCTGCTTCATCAAGACGCAGCGTCAGATTGCCGCCGTTACGCTCGTCCCAGCCTTTCAGCCACGCATCAGAAGTGGCTTTGATCATCCCCTGGACGAACCAGGAAGTAGTAATGTTTTGCATGTTCGGTGTTCCTGTTTATTGCCCGAACGTTATCGGGTCTTACGTAGGCCGGATAAGCGAAGCACCATCCGGCAATCGTGTTTCATTCATTGCCGGATGGCGACGCGGGGCGTCTTATCCGGCCTACAAGCCTGGCGTCACGGTTAGCTACGTTTGCTCAAAATCTCTTTTTCATAAGTGCGCACGCTGTCCAGCCACTGGCTGCCCGCTGGCGTGTCGTGACGCTGGCAATACATCTCCCAGACGGCCTGCCACGGCAGCGATTTTTGCTCTTCCAGCAGGGCCAGGCGTGCGGTGTAGTCGCCGCTGGCTTCGAGCTGGCGCAGTTGCTCGGTCGGTTCTAACAGCGCGCGCAGCAGGGCTTTTTTCATATTGCGGGTACCGATCACCCACGCGGCGATGCGGTTAATGGAGGCGTCGAAGAAGTCGAGGCCGATGTGTACGCGGTCAAACAGGTTGTGGCGCACGATCTCGCTGGCAATCGCCTGCGTTTCATCATCCAGCAGCACCACGTGATCGCTGTCCCAACGCACTGGACGGCTGACATGCAGCAGCAGGCGCGGCACGTACAGCATGGCGGCGGAGATTTTGTCGGAAATCACTTCGGTCGGATGGAAATGACCCGCATCCAGACACAGCGCCGTCTGGCGACTGGTGGCGTAACCCATGTAGAACTCGTTAGAGCCCACGGTGTAGCTTTCCGCACCGATGCCAAACAGCTTGCTTTCGACGGCATCGATATGGTGCGCCGGGTCGAGTTTCTCGCTGATCACTTCGTCCAGCGCGTCCAGCAGACGCTGGCGCGGCGCTAAACGATCAACAGTGATGTCTTTCATGCCATCCGGGATCCAGATGTTCATCACTGATGGCGTACCCAACTGCTCGCCAAAATACGCCGAGACGCGACGGCTGGCTTTGCAGTGATCGATCCAGAACTGGCGAATGGTGTCATCGGCGTGGGCCAGCGTGAAACCGTCGGCGCTCAGCGGGTGTGAGAAGCAGGATGGGTTGAAATCCAGTCCTAACTGGTTCGTTTTCGCCCACTCCACCCAGTTTTTAAAGTGCTCAGGTTTGATTTGATCGCGGGCAACCGGCGTATCAGATTCCAGATAGATCGCGTGCAAATTCAGACGTTTTGGACCCGGAATCAGGCTCAGCGCCTGCTCCAGATCGGCCCGCAGTTCGGTGGCGTTACGCGCTTTACCCGGATAGTTACCGGTAGCCTGAATACCGCCAGTGAGCGAACCTTCCGGATTTTCGAAACCGGCGACATCATCGCCCTGCCAGCAGTGCATGGAGACCGGCAGACGATCGAGCTGGCGTAAGGCCGCCTCGACATCAATGCCTACCGCGGCGAAACGCAGTTTTGCCAGTTCCCAGGCTTGTTCAAGTTGAGTGGTCATGCGCAAAGCTCCTTTGTCTGTCGTAGTGATTGAAACTGCGCCTGGTAGCGGGCAATTTCACTTTCAGGATTGGGAATGAAGGTGGTCAGTTCGTAGTTAGCGCGCACCACCTGACGGAAATCATCAACGTTGTTCAGCTCGTCCAGCGTCATCAGCTGGATGCCAATATTGCCGAGCGTGGAGGCCTCAATTGGCCCGGACATCACGCGAATACCGCAGGCATCCGCGCACAACTGGTTCAGTAAGGTGTTCTGGCAGCCGCCACCGACAATGTGCAGTTGGCTAAATGCTGCACCACGCAGTTGTGCCAGCTCTTGCAGGATGTCGGCGTACAGCAACGCCAGGCTGTCGAAGATACAGCGCGCCAGTTCGGCGTTTTGCAGGGGTACGGGTTGGCCTGATTCACGGCATGCTGCCTGAATTTCTGCACTCATATCGTCGGGGTTGATAAAGCGATCGTCGTTCGGGTTTATCAGGAACTGGCAGGCCGGCAGCGCTTGCGTTTGGCTGATAAGCGTTGGCAGATCGGAAATCTGGCGCTCTTTTAATACGCGCTGGAGCAGCCACAGCCCCATAATATTTTTCAGGACACGGTAGCGCCCTTCCGCGCCGCCTTCGTTGGTGATATTCGCCGCCAGTGCCGCATCGTTGGTATACGGCGTTCTGCTCTCAAAGCCCATCAGCGACCAGGTCCCGGAAGAGAGATAGGCGCTGTTTTTGTCGGCCAGCGGAGAAGCAATGACCGCGCTGGCCGTGTCGTGACTGGCGACGGCTACGACCGGAATTTGATTTTTCTGCGGGCAAATCCAGTGACCAATTACGTTCCCCGGATGCGTCGGACGACCAAACCAGGCTTTGTCTGCTCCGGTCCACGCCAGCAGAGTGTCATCCCAGTCGTCGGTATTGATATTGACTAACTGGGTGGTGGTGGCATTGGTGTATTCCCAGTTCATTTTGCCGGTCAGGCGAAAGCTGAAGTAGTCGGGGATCAGCAGGGCATGGGCCACCTGCGGGAGCAGTTCTGGCTGTTGTTCAACCAGCGCACGCAACTGATACAGGGTGTTAAAGGGCAGAAACTGAATGCCGCTACGGCGGTAAATTTCACCTTTACCCGGCTGCGCCATCGCTTGCGCCATAATGCCGGTCGTGCGGCTGTCACGGTAAGAGACCGGCAGACCGACACGTCGACCGACGTTATCGATCAGAACGTAATCCACGCCCCAGGTATCAATTCCGATGCTGTCTATCCGAATGCCTTCATCGCAGACTTTTTTCAGGCCAAGACGAATATCGTTTTCCAGGCTGTCGATGTCCCAGGTGTCAAAACCGTCTGTTTTTTGCAGGCAGTTCACGAAGCGGTGGATTTCACGCAGCGTCAGGGTGCGGTGTTCACTGTCGTAACGCGCCAGCATTACGCGCCCACTGGATGCGCCGAGATCGACTGCGACACAATGGCGAAAAGTCATAGCGAGGTCCTTCTGAGTTTTATTGCACTCAGTCTAAGAACCCCAGATAACGCGTACCTTCTTGACAGTGACAGCCACAATTAGCGGCTGGCAACATGGCAAAGGTGAACGTGATGCTGTTCACAATTTCTATTAATAGGGTCGGTTTTAGCGGATGTGACGTCTTCCGCAATTCCCGATCTTTCCCGCCATTTCTTGAAGAATTGACCGTGTTTACGCACTTTGGCGTCAAAAATTTAAGGTGAGGGTGATAACCCTTAATTACTATTCAGCCATGTTCATTTGATCGGGAAGGATGTCATCATGACGATATTGCATTGCGTGGATTTTTTTCCGACAGGTAAAGCGCCAGTGGCTATTGAACCGCGGCTTCCTCAACCTGCGTTTCCAGAACATCATCATGATTTTCATGAAATTGTGGTGGTCGAACATGGAACGGGGATCCATGTGTTCAACGGACAGCCTTACACCATCAGCGGCGGTACGGTGTGTTTCGTTCGCGATCATGACCGGCATTTATATGAACATACTGACAATCTGTGCCTGACCAATGTGTTGTATCGCTCCCCGGATGCGTTTCAATTTCTGGCTGGGCTGAATCAGCTTTTACCTCAGGAACAGAATGGGCAGTATCCTTCGCACTGGCGGGTGAATCAGGGTGTGTTGCAGCAGGTTCGACAACTGGTGGGGCAGATGGAAGCGCTCGGTGAGGGGATGGATACACCAACGGCGGCAAATCGCGAGATCCTGTTTATGCAGTTGCTGGTGCTGCTGCGTAAAAGCAGCCTGATGGAAGCAGCGACCGATAACGACGCGCGGCTTAACCTCCTGATGGCGTGGCTGGAGGATAACTTTGCCGACGAGGTGTGTTGGGAGGCGCTGGCCGAGAAGTTTTCCCTCTCTTTGCGTACTCTGCATCGCCAGCTCAAACAGCAAACCGGATTGACGCCGCAGCGCTACCTTAACCGCTTGCGGCTGATCAAGGCTCGGCATCTGCTTCGTCACAGTGATGATAGCGTGACAGACATCGCTTATATCTGCGGATTCGGCGACAGTAACCACTTTTCGACGCTTTTTCGCCGTGAGTTCAAGTGGTCGCCACGCGATATTCGTCAGGGGCGCGATCTCGTTGTGGCAAGCAGCCTCCAGTAACGCGAAAGCTATCAACGTTTTTTATCGCCGAATCTCAGATAATCATGTTCCTTAACGCCGGATGGCGGCTACGCCTTATCCGGCCTACAGATTACGTGACACGTAGCCGCCACCCGGCAGGGAATATTGTGATGGCGAACCATCTGGTCCTTCTGAAATCAGACTTTTTTGCGCATGAACAGCAGGCTGTCGCCGTAGCCGATCGTTATCCGCAGGATGTCTTTGCTGAGCATACCCATGAGTTTTGCGAGCTGGTTCTGGTCTGGCGCGGTAATGGCCTGCATGTCCTTAACGATCGCCCGTACCGGATAACCCGTGGCGATCTGTTTTACATTCGCGCCGAAGATAAACACTCCTACACTTCCGTTAACGACCTTGTGCTGCAAAATATCATCTACTGCCCGGAGCGGTTGACGCTGAATGTTGACTGGCAAGGGGCGATCCCCGGATTTGATGGTGCGCCGAGGCACCCGCACTGGCGACTCGGTAGCGTTGGCATGAGCCAGGTCAGACAGGTGATAAGCCAGCTTGAGCATGAAAGTAATCAACGGGATGCGCAGGCTTTTACCATGGCTGAGCTGCTGTTTGGGCAACTGGTGACCCACCTTAAGCGGCATCGTTATGCCACGGATACGCTCCCGGCGACGTCGAGCGAAACGCTGCTGGATAAACTGATCACCGCGTTAGCCGGTAGTCATGAGCATGCGTTCGAACTGAATAAGTTTTGCGAGCGCGAACGGTGCAGCGAGCGCGTTTTGCGCCAGCAGTTTCGCAGCCAGACCGGCATGACCATCAACCAGTATCTCCGCCAGGTGCGGGTCTGCCATGCTCAGTATCTGCTCAAGCATAGCCGGTTAATGATCAGTGAGATTTCCATGCGCTGCGGCTTTGAGGACAGTAACTACTTTTCGGTAGTGTTCACGCGCGAAACCGGGATGACGCCGAGCCAGTGGCGTCATCTCAGCACCCAACATGATTAGCTGGCCATTCCCAGACCCACAATGTTTGCCGCGACAATGATCACCACGCAGCCAAGGCTTAGCACACTGACCGGACGGCGACCCGCGTTTTTCCACTCTTTCAGTACCAGCCCGACAATCCCGCCGCACAGAACATAGAAGCTCATGTGCAGCATCCAGCTTACATAATCATATTGAGCCGGAATACGCGCGTGGCCCCAGGCGTAGAAGAAGAATTGCAAATACCACATCAGGCCACCAAGCGCAGACAGCAGCACGTTGGTGATAATCAGTGGCTTGGCTAACGAGAAGTCGGCTTTTATCGACAAGTTTTTCACTTTTGCCAGACGAATGAAGCAAAAGCCCAGGTTGACTAACGCGCCGCCGCCCATGATAACCACGTAGCTGGGCAGGGCGACATACAATGGATCGACACCCAGCGCGGCGGCGGCATCGTGCATTGGTTTAGCGGCGTTCATCGCAAATGACATCCCGGCGGAGAAAATGCCGCACATGACCGCCAGAACCAGCCCTTTTTTCAGGTTGAACTCTTCCGCTTTGATGCCCATTTTGCGTTCTTTTAACTGACCGGCCCGAGTCACAATACCGACGCCAATCAGCGCGACCAGTACGCCAAGCAGCGTCATGCGTCCGCCGGAAGTATTGATCAGCACATCAAAGTTGCCGTTGATAATTGGGGTCATCAGCGTGCCGACAATCAACGTAATCCCAATTGCAATGCCGATCCCCATCGACATACCGAGATAGCGCATGGTCAGACCATAGTTGATATTGCCAATCCCCCACATCGCGCCGAACAGAAACACAGGCGCCAGCGTAGAGAGGCTGAAAGAACTGAAGTAGGCCCAGAAATTGGGAAGCAACATGGCGCTAATGGTCCATGGCAGGATAAGCCAAGAGACGATCCCGCCAACCGACCACATCGTTTCCCATGACCAATGTTTGACTTGTTTGAACGGGGCATAGAAACAGGCGGCACTGGCTGCGCCTATCAAATGCCAAAAGATACCCATCGTAATCGCGTTACTCATGACTTAATCCTCGTTATTTTTTATCGTCGGTAATGACCCCTCCGACCAAACGAGTTTAAAAATTACGCAGGGTGTTAACCTTTTAACGATTGCCGCCATTTTGCGCATGTTGGCAATCATCACGTTAACTGGGTGATTCGGTTCACATCTTTAGCAATCAACATGCGCTATTAAAACCTTGTAAAAAGTACGGCATTGATAATCATTTTCAATATCATTTAATTAACTATAATGACCCAACTGCTTACGCGGCGTTAACACAGGCCGCCCGACAATACTGGAGATGATTATGAGTTATACACTGCCATCCCTGCCGTACGCTTATGATGCCCTTGAACCGCACTTCGATAAGCAGACGATGGAAATCCACCATACCAAACACCACCAGGCTTACGTAAACAACGCGAACGCTGCGCTGGAAAGCCTGCCAGAATTCGCCAGCCTGTCCGCTGAAGAGCTGATCACCAAACTGGATCAACTGCCAGCAGACAAGAAAACCGTACTGCGTAACAACGCGGGCGGTCACGCTAACCACAGCCTGTTCTGGAAAGGCCTGAAAACCGGTACTACGCTGCAGGGTGACCTGAAAGCGGCTATCGAACGTGACTTTGGCTCCGTTGACAACTTCAAAGCTGAATTTGAAAAAGCAGCGGCAACCCGCTTTGGCTCCGGCTGGGCGTGGCTGGTGCTGAAAGGTGACAAACTGGCTGTTGTTTCCACCGCCAACCAGGATTCCCCGCTGATGGGTGAAGCTATCTCTGGCGCTTCCGGTTTCCCAATCGTGGGCCTGGATGTTTGGGAACACGCTTACTACCTGAAATTCCAGAACCGTCGCCCGGACTACATCAAAGAGTTCTGGAACGTCGTGAACTGGGACGAAGCTGCCGCACGTTTCGCAGCAAAAAAATAAGTTCTACGCTTTAACGAAGCCCTGCAAGCGATGCTTGTGGGGTTTTTTTGTGATCAAACTCAATATAAAAACAATGATCCACTTAAATTGAAACAAGGTTTTATTATGCGAGTGGGATCACTTTTATAGTCTCTATGAATGTCTATCTTCTTTTCATCAAGACGGGCGCATCTCAAAGCAAGATGCAATCGCCCATAAAAATTGCCCCATTTTTATGTCTACAGGTGATGGAAATGCAGATCAAACGTACGATAGAGAAAATCCCAGGCGGTATGATGCTGGTGCCGCTTTTCCTGGGCGCGTTGTGTCACACCTTTTCCCCCGGCGCCGGGAAATACTTCGGCTCCTTTACCAACGGTATGATCACCGGTACGGTACCTATCCTGGCGGTCTGGTTCTTTTGCATGGGGGCGTCGATCAAGCTAAGCGCTACCGGCACCGTGCTGCGTAAATCAGGTACGTTAGTCATAACCAAGATTCTGGTGGCGTGGGTGGTTGCAGCGATTGCCTCACGCATTCTGCCGGAACATGGCGTAGAGGTCGGATTCTTCGCTGGGTTGTCTACGCTGGCGCTGGTGGCCGCGATGGATATGACCAACGGCGGGTTGTATGCCTCGATTATGCAGCAGTACGGCACCAAAGAAGAGGCTGGGGCGTTTGTCCTGATGTCGCTGGAGTCTGGCCCGCTGATGACCATGGTGATTCTGGGAACTGCCGGGATCGCGTCGTTTGAACCGCACGTATTTGTTGGCGCAGTATTGCCGTTCCTGATTGGTTTTGCACTGGGTAATCTGGATCCTGAGCTGCGGGAATTCTTCAGTAAGGCCGTGCAGACGCTGATCCCGTTCTTTGCCTTCGCATTAGGTAACACCATTGATTTGAGCGTGATTGCTCAGACCGGCGTGCTGGGTATTCTGCTGGGCGTGGCAGTGATTATCATCACTGGTATTCCATTGATTATCGCCGATAAACTGATTGGTGGTGGCGATGGTACGGCGGGGATTGCGGCTTCCAGTTCTGCGGGGGCGGCGGTTGCTACGCCTGTGCTGATTGCTGAAATGGTTCCGGCATTTAAACCGATGGCACCGGCAGCAACTTCCCTGGTCGCCACGTCGGTGATTGTGACCTCCATTCTGGTGCCGATTATCACGTCTATCTGGTCGAAAAGGGCCAAAGCAAGGGCGGCAGAAATTGATCTTCGTGGCACCGTGAAGTAAGTCTCTTAAGCCGGATGGTCTGCACCATCCGGCTTAATTATTTACCGTTTGACGACAAACACCTCATCGATTGTTCTACACTCACTCTCGTTCAACTCTCCACCGGCATTACGTGACACGCCGGAGCAATAGCCAAACTTACGCGATACCACGGTTTTGATGGTGGTGACAAAATCTTCGCCGATGGCATAGATGGACATATAGGTACCAATCTGGTCCTGAATATCGCGAAGCGCTGCCAGGTCGCCCTGTTTAAACGCTTCCCGCGCGCTGACAAACAGTTCCGGCATGACGTTGTTCAACCCTGAAATAATCCCTGCGCCACCTGCTAACAGGTTGGGAATATAGTATTCGTCGTAGCCGGACAGCACGGCAAAATCCTTCCGCACGGCGCGGGTGGTCTGAATCATACTGCGGGTATGAGACTGGCAGTCGACGGTGTCTTTGATACCAGCGAAATTCGGGAACTCAGCGGCGAGGGAGGCAACCAGCTCGGGGGTTAAATCGCAGCCGGTGCGTGCCGGGAAGTTATAGGCAAACCATTTGCCGCTGAGTTTCTGCCCCAACTGACGGAAGTAGCTCAGCAGCTGTTTCGCCGTTTGTCCGTAGTAGTAGGGCGGCAGGATCATCACGGCATCGTAACCTGAGCGATACGCTTCCTGCGCCATCAACAATACATCATTCTGGCAGGTGGATGAGACGTTGGCGACCATCTTCAGCGAGCTCATGGCGCGGGCCTCGCGGATCAGCAATAGCCTTTCTTCGAGCGTAAAGGAAGCAAATTCCCCGATGCTACCCATCAGCAAAATCACATCGATTTTGGCCTCGGTAAGGCGTTTGAGATGCTGGCTTAGACCGTTGAGATCGATCTTACCGTCATTGTCCATTGGCGTAATGGAAGGACACCAGACGCCAGCAAATTGCGATTGACCAGTCACGTTGTCGACTCCTTATTTGAAATGATGTTTCAAAACCAGCTTACATTGATAGCATGTGTCCCTAAGTTTCATGTGAACCGTGCTCTCATTTTGAGCGACTGGGGTAAAATAAATGTGGTGTAATGGGGGAAATTTATCGGGAGAGGGAACAGATGCGATATCCGGTCGATGTTTTTACGGGCAAAGTTCGGGACTACACGGGAAGCCGTCCCAGCGCGATTGCTAAAGTCCAGATTGACGGTGAGCTGATGCTGACCGAACTGGGGCTGACGGGAGATGAACAGGCGGAAGCGAAAATTCATGGCGGGCCGGATCGCGCGCTGTGTCACTATCCGCGTGAACACTATCAGCACTGGAGACAAGCGTTTCCGGAGCAGGCGGAGCTATTTGTCGCGCCCGCGTTTGGTGAGAACCTCTCTACTGAGGGGCTGACTGAAGAGAATGTGTATATTGGTGACATTTTCCAGTGGGGAGAGGCGTTGATTCAGGTCACGCAGCCGCGCTCGCCGTGCTTTAAGTTGAATTTCCATTTTGGCATCAGCGATATGGCCTGCCAGATGCAGGATGCAGGTAAGACAGGCTGGCTGTGTAGCGTCGTCGCGGCAGGGCTGGTATCTGCAGACGCGCCGTTGATCCTGGCGTCACGCGTGAGCGACGTCAGCGTGCGGGAGGCAATTGCTATCGCCTGGCATATGCCGTTTGATGATTCGCAATATCACCGTTTACTGTCGGCTGCCGGGTTATCAAAAAGTTGGACCAGAACGATGCAAAAGCGTCGTTTAAGCGGCAAGATCGAAGACAATTCCCGCCGTTTGTGGGGGAAATAATTCCCCCTGTCCGTGGAGGCCGGATGAGGCATTACGCCGCCATCCGGCAACACAGAGAGACTCAGGAACGCTTATACAACGGTAACCAAATTACCAGCCGTAAACCACCCAGCGGGCTGTCTTCGGCCTTCACCCAGCCACGATGCTGCTGGATTGCGGTTTCAACAATCGCCAGACCCAGACCTGTTCCGCCAGACTCGCGATCGCGCGCCTCATCGGTACGATAAAACGGACGGAAAATCTGTTCTCTGTCTTCAGGGCTTACACCTGGGCCATCGTCGTCCACGGTGATGGTAATCCCGTCGATATCCACCGCGAAGCCAACTTCAATCTTCGTATGTGAATAGCGCAGGGCATTGCGCACAATGTTTTCCAGCGCACTTTCCAACGCATTTGGGTTACCGTACAGCGGCCACGGACCCGGCGGGAAATTCACCGTGAGCGATTTACCCATCTGCTCAGCTTCAAAGGCGGCGTTATCCAGCACTTCGCCCCACAGCTGATTAGCTTTCACCGTTTCACTGACCAGCGCGTTTTTCTGCTGATTACGTGACATCACCAGCAGGTCGTTGATCATGCTGTCTAGTCGGTGTGCTTCTGTTTCAATGCGCTCCAGCTCTTTGCTCTCACCGCTACGACGGCGCAGCAGAGCGGTACCCAGTTGCAGACGCGTTAGCGGTGTTCTCAGCTCGTGAGAGATGTCCGACAGCAGACGTTGCTGCGTGGTCATCATCCGTTCCAGCGCCGTCACCATCTGGTTAAAGCTGGCACCTGCCGCCAGAAACTCCTGCGGACCGGCTTCCAGCTCCGGATGTTGACGCAGGTTGCCCTGGGCCACTTCATCCGCAGCGTTTTTCAACTTACGCGCTGGTTTCGCCAGACTCCAGGCAAGCCAGAGCAATAGCGGAGAGCTGACTAACATGGTGACGATCAGCAACAACAGCGGTCGGTCAAACAGCAGGTTGATAAAGTCAGATTGTGAGCTGCTGGCTGGTCGAATGAGATACAGCTGGTAGTTATCTTCACCGTCTCTGACGGAGAAAGGCCCGACCATCTCAACGCGACCGTATTTTTTCTTTTGCGGATGGTCGGCGTTATCGGCCTGACCAATAAAGTTACGAATGATCTGCATTTCATTGCGTTCTGCGCCGATCACGCGTCCTTCCGTCGTAACAAGTAATAACCGCTGTCCTGGTGGCGCCCACTTGTCTATCGCCCGAAACAAGCGACGCCACCACATCAAATCGTTGGGTGGATCGTTCGCCAGTTCAGCTTCAACGTGTTGCTCAATCATTAACCCCTGGCGCTGCTCGCTGTCCAGTAGCTCGGTCATCTGGCGTGAGTCGAGCTTGGGTAACATCAGTACCAACATCAACACCAGTGCCAGCGTCAACCAGAAGATGGCAAAGATGCGCGCGGTTAAGCTCCCTATCATGAAGCGGAAACCATCAGGTAGCCGCGACCACGCAGGGTTTTAAACCACGGGTGTCCGTCTTTACGCTCTGGCAGCTTACGACGCAGGTTCGAGATATGCATATCGATAGCGCGATCGAAAGGCGTCAGGCGTTTACCCAGCACTTCCTGGCTCAGGTGCTCACGCGAAACCACCTGACCGAGATGCTGTGCCAGCAAATAAAGCAGGGTGAATTCGGTGCCGGTTAACTCCAGAATTTGCCCGTCAAAGCTGGCTTCCTGGCGACCCGGATTAAGGCTTAACGCATCTACTTCCAGAGTCGGCGAGCCGTTATCGCTGTTCTGCTGCTGTTCGCTCCAGTGTGAGCGACGCAGAATAGCGCGGATGCGCGCGACCAGTTCACGGTCGTTAAACGGTTTGGGTAAATAGTCGTCCGCGCCCAGCTCAAGGCCAAGTACGCGATCCAATTCGCTGCCGCGAGCGGTCAGCATGATTACGGGTGTCTGGTGTGTCTGACGAAGTGCTTTCAGCGTATCAATGCCGTTTTTCTTCGGCATCATGACGTCGAGCAAAAGTAAATCGATGCTGTCATCCAGAAGCTCAAGCGCCTGTTCCCCATCATAGGCAACCAGCACATCGAAACCTTCCATTTCGAGCAACTCCTTTAACAGGGAAGTCAGCTCTCGGTCATCATCAACTAACAGGATTTTATTCATTGTTTACGTACCTCCGAGGCAGAAATTACGTCATCAGGCGTCGCTAATCTATGACTTTACGTTGTTTTACACCCCCTGACGCATGTTTGCAGCCCGAATCGTAAACTGTCTCTCGTTGAATCGCGACAGAAAAGATTTTGGGAGCAAGTGATGGGCAAAGTTAGCGCTGCCGTCATGGCCTCAACGCTGGCACTTAGTACATTTAGCCATGCAGCTGAAGTCGTCACAGGCGATCACTGGCACCTGGGTGAAGGCTCATCGCAACGTAGCGTTCAGAGCCACATGTTTGACGGTATCAGTTTAACCGAACATCAACGTCAACAGATGCGAGATTTAATGCAGCAGGCAAGACACGAACAGCCTCCTGTTAATGTTAGCGAAATGGAGACAATGCATCGCCTTGTCACCGCAGAGAAATTTGATGAAAGCGCAGTGCGCGCTCAGGCAGAAAGAATGGCGCAAGAACAGGTTGCCCGCCAGGTTGAAATAGCCAGGATCCGCAACCAGATGTATCGCCTGTTAACGCCCGAGCAGCAAGCGGTTTTAAATGAGAAACATGAACAACGAATGGAGCAACTGCGCGACGTAGCGCACTGGAAAAAAAGCTCATCGTTGAATTTATTGAGTAGTAGCAACTCACGTTCCCAGTAGTAACCCTGTTTTCCTTGCCATAGACACCATCCCTGTCTTCCCCCACATGATGTGGGGGTTTTTTTTGCCCAAAATTTGTCACTCGGTTATTGCCTGACTGTTTTACTTCATCCGTTATACTAGCGGCATATTCTGGCTGGAGTGTTTATGAATCATACCTATGGGCGGCTGGTGAGCCGGGCGGCAATCGCGGCGACCGTGATGGCATCGCTGTTACTTTTGATCAAAATTTTTGCGTGGTGGTACACCGGATCGGTCAGTATTCTGGCTGCACTGGTGGATTCTCTGGTGGACATCGCGGCGTCGTTAACCAACCTGTTGGTGGTGCGCTATTCGCTGCAACCGGCCGATGATGAACATACGTTCGGACACGGAAAAGCGGAATCACTGGCGGCGCTGGCGCAAAGCATGTTTATTTCCGGTTCGGCGCTGTTTTTATTCCTGACCGGGATTCAGCATCTCATCCAACCGACGCCGATGAAAGATCCCGGCGTTGGGGTGGTTGTCACCATCATTGCGTTAGTGTGTACAATCATTCTGGTCTCGTTTCAGCGCTGGGTAGTGAAGCGTACGCAAAGTCAGGCCGTTCGGGCAGATATGCTTCATTATCAGTCTGATGTTATGATGAACGGTGCGATTCTCATTGCGCTCGGGCTGGCATGGTACGGCTGGCATCGTGCGGATGCCTTGTTTGCGCTCGGGATTGGCATCTATATTTTATATAGCGCATTACGCATGGGGTATGAGGCAGTGCAATCTTTGCTGGATCGCGCTTTACCCGATGAGGAACGTCAGGAAATTATTGATATCGTGACGTCATGGCCTGGGGTCAGCGGCGCTCACGATCTTCGCACGCGGCAGTCAGGGCCGACCCGCTTTATTCAGATTCATTTGGAAATGGAAGATAATCTGCCGCTCGTTCAGGCGCATTTAGTGGCTGAACAGGTTGAGCAGGCAATTTTACGGCGTTTCCCGGGATCGGATGTCATCATTCATCAGGATCCCTGTTCAGTCGTACCCAAGGAAGGCAAGGTGTTTGAGCTTTCATAATTCGTTGTAAAAAGTGAACCGGGCCAGCATTTTGTGTATAAATTACCACCATTTGGCCTGACCTGAATCAATTCAGCAGGAAGTGATTGTTATACTATCTGCATATTCGTTGGATCGTTTCGATATGCGGAATCGACTTCCGGCAGCAGATTTCATTTTGCATTCCAAAGTTCAGAGGTAGTCATGATTAAGAAAATCGGTGTGTTGACAAGCGGCGGTGATGCGCCGGGCATGAACGCAGCAATCCGTGGTGTTGTACGTGCAGCGTTGACGGAAGGGCTGGAAGTCATGGGGATCCATGATGGCTACCTGGGTTTGTATGAAGACCGTATGGTCCAGCTTGACCGCTACAGCGTATCCGACATGATCAACCGTGGCGGTACTTTCCTCGGTTCAGCTCGCTTCCCGGAATTCCGCGACGAAAACGTGCGTGCGGTGGCTATCGAAAACCTGAAAAAGCGTGGCATTGATGCGCTGGTTGTTATCGGCGGTGACGGTTCTTACATGGGTGCAAAACGCCTGACTGAAATGGGCTTCCCGTGCATCGGTCTGCCGGGCACTATCGACAACGATATCAAGGGCACCGACTACACCATCGGTTACTTCACCGCTCTGGGTACTGTAGTAGAAGCGATTGACCGTCTGCGTGATACCTCTTCTTCTCACCAGCGTATTTCCATCGTTGAAGTGATGGGCCGCTACTGTGGCGATCTGACCCTGGCGGCTGCAATTGCCGGTGGTTGTGAGTTCGTAGTGGTTCCGGAAGTGGAATTCAGTCGCGACGATTTAGTTGCTGAAATCAAAGCGGGCATCGCGAAAGGTAAAAAACACGCAATCGTAGCGATCACTGAACACATGTGTGACGTTGACGAACTGGCGCATTACATCGAGAAGGAAACGGGCCGCGAAACGCGTTCAACCGTGCTGGGTCACATTCAGCGTGGTGGTTCCCCGGTTCCTTACGATCGTATCCTGGCATCCCGTATGGGCGCATATGCTATTGAACTGCTGCTGGCAGGTCATGGCGGTCGCTGTGTCGGTATTCAGAACGAGCAGCTGGTTCACCACGACATCATCGATGCTATCGAGAACATGAAGCGTCCGTTCAAAGGTGACTGGCTGGACTGCGCGAAAAAACTGTACTGATTGTTTTTTGTTGCCCGGTGGCGCTTCGCTTACCGGGCCTACAGCGTGTACTCTTGTAGGCCGGATAAGGCGTAAGTCGTCATCCGGCACAACCTTCCTCATTTATTCCCCGAAGTTATAGCAAATCTTTTTTTATTCTTTAATGTTTGGATGCCTTTCTGGCACGCTTTGCTCATCACAACATCACATAAGAGAGCTGGGCGATGAACAAATGGGGCGTAGGGTTAACATTATTGCTGGCATCGACCAGCGTTCTGGCAAAGGATATTCAGTTACTTAACGTATCGTACGATCCAACACGTGAACTGTACGAGCAGTACAATAAAGCCTTCAGCGCGCACTGGAAGCAGGAAACGGGCGATAACGTCGTTATCCGCCAGTCGCACGGCGGCTCTGGTAAACAGGCGACCTCTGTCATCAACGGTATTGAAGCCGATGTCGTGACGTTGGCACTGGCGTACGACGTGGATGCCATTGCTGAACGTGGTCGAATTGATAAAAACTGGATTAAGCGTTTGCGGGATAACTCTGCGCCTTACACCTCCACCATCGTGTTCCTGGTCCGCAAAGGCAACCCCAAACAAATTCATGACTGGAACGATTTGATCAAACCGGGCGTGTCAGTGATTACACCAAACCCGAAAAGCTCAGGCGGCGCACGCTGGAACTATCTGGCGGCATGGGGCTATGCACTGCACCACAACAACAACGATCAGGCCAAGGCACAAGACTTTGTGAAGGCCCTGTATAAAAACGTTGAGGTGCTCGATTCTGGTGCACGTGGCTCAACCAATACTTTCGTTGAGCGTGGTATCGGTGATGTGCTGATCGCCTGGGAAAACGAAGCGCTGCTGGCAACGAACGAGCTGGGTAAAGACAAATTTGAGATAGTGACGCCGAGTGAATCTATTCTCGCGGAGCCGACCGTTTCCGTGGTCGATAAAGTGGTGGAAAAGAAAGACACCAAAGCGGTGGCGGAAGCTTATCTGAAGTATCTCTACTCTCCGGAAGGCCAGGAAATTGCAGCGAAAAACTACTATCGTCCACGTGATACAGACGTTGCGAAGAAATACGAAAATGCATTTCCGAAGCTGAAGCTGTTCACCATCGACGAAGAGTTTGGCGGCTGGACAAAAGCGCAGAAAGAGCACTTCTCTAATGGCGGTACGTTCGACCAGATCAGCAAACGCTAAATAAGTCTGTGATTTACCGACCCGGTGGCCTAACGCGACCGGGTTTTTTATTTGTCATGGTTTTGCGTTACTCTTGCCCTTCAATGGGATACAGGAAACGCGTAATGAAAAAAGCAGGCTATCTTTTACTGGCGGTGATTGTAGTCGCCGCCGCTGCAGGCATCGGGTACTGGAAATTCACCAGCAACCCGGACGCATTACGCCAGATCGTCCTTCAACAATGCTTGCCGCACCAGTTGCAGCAGCAGGATCCTGCACCATGCGCAGAAGTGAAGCTGGATGCCGGATATGTGGTGTTCAAAGACCGTAACGGCCCTTTGCAATATTTGTTGATGCCCACTTATCGCATTAACGGTACGGAAAGCCCACTGCTGTTGAAATCAGGCACGCCGAACTTTTTCTGGCTGGCCTGGCAGGCGCGTAGCTTTATGAGCCAAAAATACGGCCAGGAAATCCCTGACAAAGCAGTCTCTCTGACCATTAACTCACGTAGCGGGCGTACTCAAAATCACCTGCATATTCATATCTCCTGCCTGCGAACCGATGTCAGAAAACAGCTGGATGACAACCTGGCGAAAATCAGCACCCGCTGGCTACCTCTACCAGGTGGGCTGCGCGGTCATGAATATCTGGCGCGTCGCGTCACGGAAAATGAACTGGCACAACGCAGCCCATTTATGATGCTGGCAGAAGAGGTGCCGGATGCACGTGAGCATATGGGCAGCTATGCGTTGGCGATGGTGCGTCAGAGCGATGAATCCTTTGTTCTGCTGGCTACTCAGCGCAATCTGCTGGCGCTGAATCTCGCCTCCGCTGAGGAAATTCAGGATCATCAATGTGATATTCTGCGTTAACCCCACCTAATCTGGCGTTTACTCCGCATGCCTGTCCCCGTATTCTTGTTGAAAAAAACAACAGGAGACAGGCATGTCGCTCTGGCTTACACACCCTCTGTTTATCCCCTCTCTGGTGGTTGGCATCACCATTCTGCTCTGGGCTACGTCGCTGCTGCCGGAGTTTATAACGGCGCTGCTGTTCTTTGCCGTGGCGATGGTCGCCAAAATCGCGCCTCCGGATGTGATCTTTGGCTGCTTTGCGTCCTCCGCATTCTGGTTGGTGTTTAGCGGCTTTGTGCTGGGTATCGCGATTCGTAAAACGGGGCTGGCGGACAGGGCGGCGAGGGCGCTGTCATCACGGTTGACCGACTCCTGGCCGTTAATGGTGGCGAGTGTGGTGCTGTTGAGTTACGCGCTGGCGTTTGTAATGCCATCCAACATGGGCCGCATTGCGCTGCTGATGCCGATTGTCGCAGCGATGGCGAAACGAGCTGGAATTAACGATGGTACGCGCGCCTGGTATGGTCTGGCACTGGCCGTTGGGTTTGGGACATTCCAGCTTTCTGCGACGATTTTACCCGCAAACGTACCGAATCTGGTGATGAGCGGCGCGGCGGAAGGCTCTTACGGCATCCACCTCAATTATCTTCCCTATTTGCTGCTGCATACGCCGGTTCTGGGTTGGCTTAAAGGCGCGGTTCTCATCGTGCTTATCTGCTGGCTGTTCCCTGGCAAGCCCCATGCGCCGCGCGATCTCACGCCGTCGGAACCGATGAGTGGAGATGAAAAACGTCTGGCCTGGATGTTAGCAGTGGTGTTGCTTCTTTGGGTAAGCGAAAGCTGGCACGGCATTGGCCCCGCGTGGACCGGGCTGGCGGCGGCAGTTATCACATTGCTCCCACGGGTTGGCTTTATCAATGGCGACGAGTTTTCCACTGGGGTCAACATTCGTACCTGTATTTATGTGGCGGGTATTCTGGGGCTGGCGATCACCGTCACGCAGACAGGTATTGGTAGCGCCGTTGGCGAAGCGCTGTTACAGGTGATGCCGCTGGATGCGGAAAAGCCGTTTACCAGTTTCCTCGCGCTGACCGGTATTACCACGGCGCTTAATTTTATTATGACGGCGAACGGTGTTCCGGCGCTGTATACCACGTTGGCGCAAAGCTTTGCCGATGCGACGGGATTCCCGCTGCTGTCGGTGATTATGATCCAGGTGCTGGGTTATTCCACACCACTGTTGCCGTATCAGGCTTCACCGATCGTGGTGGCGATGGCGCTCGGGAAAGTACCTGCAAGGGCAGGGATGCTGCTGTGTATCGCACTGGCGGCGGCAACGTATTTGATTCTTCTGCCGCTGGATTACGCCTGGTTTACGGTGTTGGGAAAACTGTAGCTGTATCAAAATGTTAATTTTATGTTTTGTGAGTGAGTGAATTGTATTATGCGCGGCAATATCGGTTAATGCCTGAGCGCAGATTTGCGCACTGGAAACTCAAGGATTGATTCATGGACAGTTTGACCCCCATCCGCCGCTGGCCTGCCATCATCTCGCTTGTGATTACGCTGACCATCTGGTTTGTTATCCCGTGTCCTCCTGACGTAACCCCGCAAGCATGGCACCTGCTGGCACTGTTTATTGGTACGATCGCCGCGATTATCGGTAAAGCTATGCCCATTGGTGCAATTGCGATTGTGGCGATTATGCTGGTGGCGATGACAGGCGTTACTAACCCAGGCAAACCCTCGGCGGCATTGAACGATGCATTGAGTGGTTTTTCTAACCAGCTAATCTGGCTGATTGGTTTATCCATTATGCTGTCGCAAAGTCTGTTAAAGACCGGCCTGGGCGCGCGTATTGGCTACGGGTTTATTGCGCTATTTGGTAAAAGAACGCTGGGTATTGCGTGGGCATTAACCCTTGCGGAAACGCTAATTGCACCCGTAACGCCAAGCAATACCGCGCGTGGTGGTGGCATTATCCACCCGGTAATGCGGGCGATTGCGGAGAGCCTCGGCTCGCAGCCAGGCCATGCCGAGAATGGCTCAACGGGCCGTTATCTCGCGCTGGTGAACTACAACATTAACCCGATCAGCTCGGCAATGTTCATCACCGCGACCGCACCTAATCCGTTAATCGTCAGTTTTTTGACAAAGGGGACGGATGGCGTGCTGAACATGACCTGGGGAATGTGGGCTATTGCGGCGCTTCTTCCCGCACTGGTATCACTGGTTGTTATGCCGATTGTAATCTGGTGGCTCTATCCGCCAGCTATCACGCGCACGCCAAATGCGCCGCAGTTTGCGCGGCAAAAACTGGATGCGCTGGGTCCACTTTCTTTGGCAGAGAAAATCACCTTGGGGGTGTTCATTTTGCTGCTCTGTCTATGGGCGGGTGTTCCAGCAATGCTGATGGGCAGTGCCTGGAGCGTAAACCCCACTAGCGCCGCGTTAATTGGATTGTCGATTCTATTGATGGCGGGTGTATTGAGCTGGGATGACATTCTTAAATGCCGCGGGGCATGGGATACGATAGTCTGGTTTGCCGCGCTGGTGATGATGGCGGATTTTCTCAGCAAACTGGGATTGGTGGGATGGCTGGCAACCAGCGTGGGTAGCGCAATCGACCATCTTGGCGTGCACTGGAGTGTTGCGACGCTGCTGTTAATCCTGCTTTACGTCTACTCGCACTACTTTTTCGCCAGCACAACTGCGCATATTACGGCTATGTTCGCTGCGTTCTTCGCCGCAGGCTTAGGCCTCGGCGCGCCGCCAGCGCTGCTTGGTTTAATGCTCGGTTTCTCCTCCTCCTTGATGATGTCGCTCACGCACTATGGCACGGGTACTGCGCCTATTATCTTTGGTTCGGGCTATGTCACGTTGGCGGAGTGGTGGAAAACGGGGCTGGTGATGAGTGTGGTCAACCTGACCATTTGGGGTGTGACCGGCGCCTTCTGGTGGCACTGGTTGGGATACTGGTAGTTAATACAGCGGGAGGAGGGCTCCTCCCGCCTTAACAACTTAAGCCTGTTTAGCGGCTTCTGCTGCTTTAACGATGACTGCGAAGGCGTCTGCTTTCAGAGAAGCACCACCAACCAGCGCACCGTCGATGTCCGGCTGAGCGAACAGTTCTGCCGCGTTAGCTGCGTTTACAGAACCGCCGTACTGGATGATAACTTGCTCAGCGATTTTCGCGTCAGCTTTAGCAATGTGGTCACGAATAAATTTGTGAACAGCCTGAGCCTGAGCAGGAGTTGCAGATTTGCCGGTACCGATAGCCCATACTGGTTCGTAAGCGATAACGACGCCTTCGAATGCTGCTGCGCCCTGAGTTTTCAGAACCGCGTCGATCTGACGTGCACAAACTTCTTCAGTTTTGCCCGCTTCGTTTTCTGCTTCGGTTTCACCGATGCACAGAACTGGAGTCAGACCCTGCTCTTTCAGCACGGCGAATTTTTTAGCGATCAGCTCGTCAGATTCTTTGTGGTAAGTACGACGCTCAGAGTGACCGATAATGATGTACTGCGCGCCGATGTCTTTCAGCATTTCAGCACTTGTTTCACCAGTGAATGCGCCAGACAGGTTCAGGTCAACGTTCTGCGCGCCCAGAATGATGTGGCTACCGGCAGCGGCGTGTTTCGCCAGGTCGATATACATTTCCGGCGGAGCAATCGCTACTGCACAGCCAGCAACGCCAGCCAGTTCTTTACGCAGGTTAGCAACCAGTTCGTTTACCATGTGGCGGCTGCCGTTCAGTTTCCAGTTACCCATCACTAAAGGATGTCGCATTTCATTTCTCCACGCTTGTCAGCGAATTAAGGAATATGGCCGCCCGTGAGGGCAGCATGGTCTGTGAAACAGTATAGAGATTCATCCCCTGAAAGGCTTTGCTTTTTGTCATCAATTCGCCTTCTCAAGACTTTCTGATAGTGCCAGCTTAATCGGTTCAACAGCGAAGGTCAGTCCTTTTTCACCGTTGTCAGCAACAACATAGCGAATTGCGCCTTCTGTTTCAGCGTAATAGCGCTTACCTTTGCCTGCGGCGAGCAGTTTTTGCAGCTTTTTCTGGCTCTGTTCCTTCGTCAGTAGCGGTGCGACGGTGCGGATGACGGCGGTCATGTATTCCAGCGCTTTCACTTTGGCTGCCTTTTGTTCTGGCCCCTGAATGGGTAACCAGGTTATCTGCATGCTTTTGATTTTAAGGGTGCCGCGTTCAAGAGCGGAAGACGCATACAGGTTTTCATTGATTTTACTGGCTGCGCGGGTGAGATTTGCTCGATCGCGACTGCTGTCGATGGCGCGGAACTCATTCAGAATAAGCTTCGGATTCTGCGTATTAAAGTTTTCACGAAACTGGCTAATCGACAGGTCAAAGGTCGGCGCGCCCGCCAGTAAATAGGGGGCCGTGGTTGCCGTCGATGGCTCTTCCGCCAGTACCGCAGTGCTCGCGGTTAAGGCTGAAAACAATAATAAAAACAGTGTAAATCCTTGCTTCATCAATCGTACCTTTCATTCTCATTGCTCACGATTAAAACGGTAACCGTCGAGCTTGTCAAAAGGGTAAACTGTTCTGGAAGGTAATAATAAAGGAACTTACATGACCATACAGCAGTGGTTATTCTCATTTAAAGGGCGCATCGGGCGCCGTGATTTCTGGATTTGGATTGGCCTATGGATCGTCAGCATGCTGGTTCTGTTTTCGCTGGCGAGCAAACAATTACTCGATATTCAGACCGCGGCTTTTTGTCTGGTGTGTCTGCTATGGCCAACGGCGGCAGTGACGGTAAAACGTCTGCATGACCGGGGGCGCTCCGGAGCGTGGGCGCTGTTGATGATCCTGGCGTGGATGCTGCTGGCCGGAAATTGGGCGATATTACCCGGCGTCTGGCAATGGGCGGTAGGCCGCTTTGTTCCAACGTTGATTCTGGTTGGTATGCTTATCGATCTGGGGGCGTTCATTGGCACCCAGGACGCAAATAAATATGGTAAGGATACGCAGGACGTAAAGTACAGAGCTGACTCGTAGGCCGGATAAGCGCCATCCGGCAAAATGCCCGGGTGTTTACCGGGCATTAAAACGTTCTTACCAGTAGTGCTCTGCGGTCATATGGCCCGGTCGACGGCGCAGGTGTTTGGTCATTTGCCGGGTCTCTTTCAGCAACTGCTGCGTGTCGCGTACCATTTGCGGGTTTCCGCACAGCATCACATGGCTGGTTTCTTTATCCATTGGCAACCCGACTGCTTTTTCTAGCTCACCGCTTTCAATCAACGCCGGTACACGTCCGGTCAGCGAATCTGCGGCTGTTTCACGGCTGACAACCGTCTGGATGCGTAATTTACCTTCGTAGCGTTTTTCCAACGCCTGCATCAACGGTAGATAGCTCAAATCGGCGGCATAGCGCGCGGCGTGGACCAG
This sequence comes from Citrobacter sp. CF971, assembly GCF_006385635.1. Classification (NCBI taxonomy): domain Bacteria; kingdom Pseudomonadati; phylum Pseudomonadota; class Gammaproteobacteria; order Enterobacterales; family Enterobacteriaceae; genus Citrobacter; species Citrobacter sp. CF971. Next base: position 190,421 of record NZ_CP041051.1, read on the forward strand.
CACCAGATTTTTAAAGCGATCCAGGTCCTTGCCTAACTGCAGAATCGACAAATATGGGCCGATAGCCGTGCCGGTCGCCAGCATCCATAGCGTTTCGCAATCGGGGACTTCATCCAGCACGAAGAAACCAGCAGCTTCACTCACCACCTGCACTTCATCGCCTGGCTTCAGTGCTGCCAGACGAGGGCTGAGTTTGCCGTCGGGAACCGTCACCAGATAAAACTCTAAATCGGGGTTATCAGGGGCATTTACGTAAGAATAGGCGCGCTGGACGCGTTCGCCGTCGATCTCAAGGCCAAGTTTAGTGAACTGACCTGCAGTGAAAGGAAGAACTGGAGCTCGCACGGTCAAACTAAACAGGGCATCGGTCCAGTTTTGCACCTTTGTGACTTTGCCTGTTACCCAATCTGCCATGGTTTTCTCCTGTCTGCTTTGATTGCCTTATCTTCGTTCGTTGGACGAAAGATTTCCAGCCCATATGGGCTGGAAGGCTCTATTGATCAAATCAATTACAGGATGTGCGCCTGCACATCGGGATCTTTACGATCGAGGTAGTGAATCGACTGAATGCGACGGATCGTACGTGATTTGCCGCGGATCAGCAGCGTTTCGGTGGTGGCGATATTACTTTTACGGCTAATCCCTTCCAGCAAATCGCCTTTGGTGATGCCGGTGGCGGAGAAAATGACGTTGTCGCTACGCGCCATTTCATCGAGGCGCAGCGCTTTGCCCGCTTCAATGCCCATGGCGGCGCAACGAGCCAGTTCTTGTTCGCCAATGCGACGGTTCTCTTCGCTGTCGCCTTTGACGTCATGACGCGCCAGCAAACGGCCCTGCATGTCGCCGTCCAGTGCGCGGATCACAGCTGCGGAAACCACACCTTCAGGTGCGCCGCCAATGCCGTACAGCACGTCAACTTCACTGTCTGGCATGCAGGTCAGAATGGAGGCCGCAACGTCGCCGTCTGGAATAGCGAAGACGCGCACGCCCAGTTTTTGCATTTCGGCGATCGTTTCATCATGGCGTGGTTTGGCCAGAATGGTTACGGTCAGCTCACTCAGCGGTTTATTGAGTGCAGCGGCAACGTTATGCAGGTTGGCTTCCAGCGACAGGTTCAGGTCGATAGACCCTTTTGCGCCTGGGCCGACAATCAGCTTTTCCATGTACATATCTGGCGCATTCAGGAAGCAGCCTTTATCGCCCACAGCCAGTACGGCCAGCGCGTTTGCCTGACCCATTGCCGTCATGCGTGTACCTTCGATAGGATCGACGGCGATGTCGACCGCATCGCCAAGACCGGTCCCGACTTTTTCACCGATAAACAGCATCGGCGCTTCATCAATCTCACCCTCGCCAATCACGATGGTGCCGTCGATGTTGACCTGGTTGAGCATAATACGCATGGCGTTCACTGCCGCGCCGTCAGCGGTATTTTTATCGCCGCGGCCCAACCATTTATAGCCAGCCAGCGCGGCCGCTTCGGTCACGCGTGAAAATTCAATGGCAAGTTCTCGTCTCATTGCAAACTCGTAGCTGAAAGGAATGGCGCGAAGTGTAGCACAGGGGAGGGGGCGAGATTATTGATGTGTGTGCGGGGTTGCCCCCGCACGAAGATTTTGCCGGATAAGCCAAAGTAGCCATCCGGCAATGACGTATTACTCGTCGTGATCTTCCCATGCCATGGCGCGTTTGACCGCTTTTTTCCAGCCACTGTAACGGAAGTTACGCTCGGTGGTTTCGATGCCTGGACGGAATTCACGCTCGATGACCGCTTTCTCCTGCAACTCATCCAGATTCTGCCAGAAGCCTACTGCCAGGCCAGCCAGGTACGCTGCACCTAATGCGGTGACTTCGCGAACTTCCGGACGCTCTACGCGGGTGCCCAGAATGTCAGACTGGAACTGCATCAGGAAGTTGTTGGCGACCGCACCGCCGTCAACGCGCAGGGCGTGCAGACGAATACCGGAGTCAGCCTGCATCGCTTCCAGAACATCACGCGTCTGATAAGCGATAGACTCAAGCGTTGCGCGGATGATGTGGTTGGAGTTTACGCCACGGGTCAGGCCGAAGATGGCGCCACGTGCATACGGGTCCCAGTACGGTGCACCCAGGCCAGTAAATGCCGGAACGACGTACACGCCGTTGGTGTCTTTCACTTTGGTGGCGAAATACTCAGAGTCGAATGCATCGCTGATGAGTTTCATTTCATCGCGCAGCCACTGAATGGATGCGCCAGCCATAAATACCGCACCTTCCAGCGCGTAGTTCACTTCCCCGGTCGGTCCGCAGGCGATGGTGGTCAGCAGTCCGTTTTCGGACTTAACGGCTTTCTCACCGGTATTCATCAGCATGAAGCAGCCGGTACCGTAAGTGTTTTTCGCCATCCCTTCCTTTACGCACAGCTGGCCAAACAGAGCTGCCTGCTGGTCACCGGCGATACCGGAGATAGGAATACGAATGCCGCCTTTACCACCAATGTTGGTCTGACCGTACACTTCAGAAGAGCGACGCACTTCTGGCAGCATGGCGCGCGGAATATCCAGCGCATCCAGCATCGTGTCATCCCAGTCCAGGGAGTGGATGTTGAACAGCATGGTACGTGAAGCGTTGGTGTAATCCGTGACGTGTACGCGTCCCTGCGTCATTTTCCAGATAAGCCAGGTGTCCACGGTACCAAACAGCAGTTCGCCGCGACGAGCGCGTTCACGCGAGCCTTCAACGTGGTCGAGGATCCATTTCACCTTGGTGCCAGAGAAGTACGGGTCAATCACCAGGCCGGTGTTGTTACGGATGTATTCTTCCATGCCATCGCGCTTAAGCTTTTCGCAGATATCTGCGGTACGACGACACTGCCACACAATGGCGTTGTAGATTGGTTTACCGGTCTCACGCTCCCAGACGATGGTGGTTTCACGCTGGTTGGTAATACCGATCGCTGCAATTTCATCGGAACTGATATCGGCTTTCGCCAGAACTTCAACCAGCGTAGAGCTTTGGGTTGCCCAAATTTCCATTGGGTCGTGTTCTACCCAACCTGCTTTCGGGTAGATTTGCTCGAATTCGCGCTGTGAAACGGCAACGATATTCGCATCGTGGTCCATTACGACCGCGCGGGAGCTGGTGGTGCCCTGGTCGAGCGCAACGATATATTTTTTTTCAGTCATAATTTTTGTCCCGTAGTCACATTACAGCGAAGCTTTTTGTTGAGTGTTGGCCGCCGCGTCTTTTTCTTCAATCACGCAGACATCGCACGGTAAATGGCGACCAATCAGTTTGCGATATGCCCATGCGCCCAAAATCGCGCCGGTAATCGGGCCAAACACCGGAACCAGGAAGTAAGGGATATCGCGACCACCTGTGAAGGCAATCTCACCCCATCCGGCCATCCAGGCGAAGAGTTTCGGTCCGAAGTCACGTGCCGGGTTCATCGCAAAACCTGTCAGCGGACCCATGGAAGCACCAATAACGGCAATTAATAAGCCAATCAGCAGTGGTGCCAGCGGACCACGAGGTACACCGTTACCATCGTCGGTCAGAGCCAGAATCAGCCCCATTAGAATAGCGGTAATGACCATTTCAACCGCGAAGGCCTGCACAAAATTGATATGCGGATTCGGATAGGTGGAGAAAGTACCCGCCAGACCCAGGCTTTCGGTAGTGCCACGCACGATATGGTTGGTTTGTTCAAAATCGATGAAAAGATTGTAATAAAGCCCGTAAACCAATGCCGCTGCGCAAAAGGCGCCGGCAATTTGCGAAATAATAAAAGGGACAACTTTGCGTTTATCAAAACAGGCGAACAGCCAGAGTGCGATGGTTACCGCGGGATTCAGGTGTGCACCAGAAACACCTGCGGTCAGATAGATAGCCATCGCTACCCCCAGACCCCAGATGATACTGATTTCCCACTGACCAAAAGTAGCACCAGCTACTTTGAGTGCAGCGACACAGCCCACACCGAAGAAAATCAACAACCCGGTACCGAGGAATTCAGCAATGCACTGGCCTTTTAAGGTTGAGGTTTGACTCATAATCGGATCCTGAAGAGAGTTTAATGTTTATTGTGTGCGAGAAGGTCACTGACATCCCCGGAGCCGGTAGGCACACTGTTAATTTATCGTTAACGCTCAAAAACGAGAAATATCGAAATTAAAATGTGTGTACTGCATCAACAAAATGAGCGTTTTCGCGCCATTGTGCGGTATTTGTTATACAAAAATAGTGTGAGCTGAATCATTTCACTGATCAATCTGTTAACACTTAAGAGTTATGACAGTCATGTCACCAGGAGAAAGACTAAAAGTGTTGCAAACCGCAATCTGCGCGGGATGCCGCTGGACAGCGATGACGCGGCTTCATACAATCGGTGTTAAGTAGAGTGCGCTCGTTTTTATTAAGGCGTCGCCGGTTATCGGGACGAGGATTTTTATCCATCAACGCCTTGCAATTCAGGAGAGGTATGACGATGTCATTAGAAGTGTTTGAGAAACTGGAAGCAAAAGTACAGCAGGCGATTGATACCATCACGTTGTTACAGATGGAAATCGAAGAGCTGAAAGAAAAGAACAACTCACTGTCGCAGGAAGTTCAGACTGCACAGCAGCAGCGTGAAGAGCTGGAGCGTGAGAACAACAACCTGAAAGAACAGCAGAATGGCTGGCAGGATCGTCTGCATGCCCTGCTGGGTCGTATGGAAGAAGTCTAATTACGCTTCATCTTTCGTGCCGTAGCTGCGTTGGCTGCGCTCAGTTACCCCAGTCACGTAGTTTACTACGCTCCTGGGGATACCTTCGTTTGCCGCCTTGCTACAACACGAAATCTATTGCGTAATCGTTCCTGTGTAGGCCGGATAAGGCGTAAGCCGTCATCCGGCAATACAATCGTTTTACCGCAACACAACGTTAATTTCAGGCATTCAAACCCCCATCTACGTCCAGACCGGTGCCGGAAATCTGCCCAGCCGCTGGGCTTGCCAGAAACGTCACCGCCGCTGCAACATCCTCCGGTGTTCCGTAATGCCCTGTAGCAATAAGCTGCCGTTGGGATTCTGCCTGCTCGCCATCTGCCGGGTTCATATCACTGTCAGTTGGGCCGGGATGGACAAGATTAACGGTAATACCCCGTGGGCCGAGATCGCGAGCCAGGCCACGGGTTAGCGAGTTGAGCGCTGATTTAGTCATCGCGTAGACGGCAATCCCCGGCTGGGCGACGCGGTTGGCAAGACAACTGCCAATATTGATGATTCGCCCACCTTCAGGGAGATGCGGTAGCGCGGCCTGTATGGCAACTACCACGCCACGGATGTTCACGTTAATCAATGCGTCGATGTCCTCCAGTGACAGCGACTCCAGCGGGCCGCCGCGTGCGATCCCTGCGTTGTTGACCAGGATATCCAGTCCTCCGAGTGACTGTACCGTGCGGTTTACGGCATTCTGAATCGCCTGAGCGTCTGCACTGTTTGCCTGAATCGCCTCACCATGGCGGCCAAGTGCTTTAATTTCATCGGCAACGGCCTGGGCTTTCTCCGCAGATTTTTCATAGGTTATAACAACATCAGCACCGGCTTTCGCCAGCGACAGTGCAATGGCGCGCCCTAATCCACGACTGGCTCCGGTGACCAGCGCTTTTTTACCTGTCAGATCGATATGCATGATGACCTCGTGATGAGAGTGATGAGATTCATCATTAGGTATAGAGAGAGTTTTTTCTTCGTCAATGCGCTGGATGGGGGAATCGGAAGGGTGGTGTGGCAAAAAAAAAGCCAGTCAGTTGTTTAACCGACTGGCATCACACCGAATTGCGGTGTTTTCTTTACTCGATATCGAGCGGGTCTTCGGAGAGGATTATCCCGGTGTTGTCGGCGTACAGGTGATCGCCAGAGAAGAACGTTACACCGCCAAAGTTGACGCGCACATCGCTTTCTCCAATACCTTCCCCTGCGGCACCGACCGGAATTGCGGCAATCGCCTGAATGCCGATATCCAGTTCTTCCAGATCGTCTACCTGACGGACTGAGCCGTAGATGACCAGACCTTCCCATTCATTCTGTACGGCCAGTCGAGCCAGTTCGGCATCGACCAGCGCACGACGGACAGAACCACCGCCATCGACCAGCAGAATGCGACCACGGCCGTTTTGTTCGAGCAGATCGTACAGCAACCCGTTGTCCTCGAAACATTTTACCGTGATGATTTGTCCGCCAAACGACGACCGTCCTCCAAAGTTAGAGAACAGTGGTTCCACGACGTTGACATCTTCCTGATAGATGTCACAAAGCTCGGATGTATCGTATTTCATAGGCTCAACGTTCAGTTGCTGCGAGAATTTTTAGTATATCGCGCTATGTGTACTGTTGGCAAAATCATCAATTGTTAATTGATATTTGTCAGTTAAAGAGACCACTGACTTAAGAAAATTCCAACGACAAACAGCAGGTTAGTTAACAATGCCGCTTTTACGGTGCGTTCCAGCATCGGGCGCATTGCCGCAGGATCCATCTCACGCATCACGTATCGCGCCTGTTTAATCAGCAGCGGAGCGGCGAGGATAAACAGCCATCCCCACAGGCTTTGCAGTGAGAACAGGTTAAACAGGGCCAGGCAGACCAGCGTGCCCATCAGCAGACAGGCGTGGTAGCGGCGGGCATTGACAGCGCCTAAACGCACGACCAGCGTGTTCTTGCCGTTCTCTCTGTCGCTGTTGATATCGCGCAGATTGTTGACGTTGAGCACGGCAGTTGCCAGCAGGCCGCAGGCGGTAGCAGGCAGAATGAGCGCCGGAATCAACGTATGCGCCTGCAGATACCAGCTTCCCATAACGCTCAGCCAGCCGAAGAACACCAGCACGGAAATATCGCCCAGACCGATATATCCGTAAGGGCGATTGCCTACGGTATAGGTGATTGCGGCGATGATCGACAGGCCGCCGAGCACCAGGAAGCCGACAAAATCTGCCAGCGTGTGGCAGGCCACAGCAACCAGGGCCAGACCGGACAGGCAGATCAAGACCACGGTGACGATCAGCGCCCGCTTCATCTGCTGTTGGGTGATGACCCCTTTTTGCATACCGCGCAGCGGTCCTATGCGGTCGGGCTTGTCGCTGCCTTTGACGGCATCGCCATAGTCGTTAGCGAGATTGGACAGAATTTGCAGCAATCCCGCCGTAATCAATGCCAGCAGAGCAACCAGCGGATTGAAGTATCCTTGCCACCATGCTAATGCCGTACCGACGATGATCGCCGCGAAGGCGAGCGGTAAGGTCTTAGGTCGTAAACTTTCCAGCCAGGCTTGTGAGCGGCTAATTTGTTGTTGTTCAGTCATATTTAGCGCCAATAAAAATGGGGCTTTATCAGCCCCATCAACAGTGATGAAAATGCATTGAACGCGATTATAGGATAAAACGGCTCAGATCTTCATCTGCGACCAGCGCATCCAGATGTTTGCTCACATATTCGGCATCAATTGTGATGCTTTGGCCGTTCAAATCGCTCGCATCATAGGAAATATCTTCCATCAGACGTTCCAGAACGGTATGCAGACGACGTGCACCGATGTTTTCGGTGGTTTCGTTAACCTGCCAGGCCGCTTCGGCAATGCGTTTAATACCGGATTCAGTGAAGTTGATGTCCACACCTTCAGTCGCCATCAGCGCTTTGTACTGCACGGTGATGGAGGCATTCGGTTCGGTAAGGATACGCTCAAAATCGCTGGTGGTCAGCGCCTGCAGCTCGACACGAATCGGCAGACGACCCTGTAGTTCTGGGATCAGGTCGGACGGTTTCGCCACCTGGAATGCGCCAGAGGCGATAAACAGAATATGATCTGTTTTCACCATACCGTGCTTGGTGGAGACCGTGCAGCCTTCAACCAGCGGCAGCAGGTCGCGCTGTACGCCTTCGCGGGACACGTCCGGGCCGGAGGATTCACCGCGTTTACAGATTTTGTCGATTTCGTCGATAAACACGATCCCGTGCTGCTCAACGGCGTCGATAGCTTCTTGTTTCAGCTCTTCCGGGTTCACCAGTTTGGCCGCTTCTTCTTCAATCAGCAGTTTCATCGCGTCTTTGATTTTCAGCTTACGCGGTTTTTGCTTCTGACCGCCCAGGTTCTGGAACATGGACTGCAGCTGGCTGGTCATCTCTTCCATTCCCGGAGGTGCCATAATTTCAACGCCCATCGGTGCGGCCGCGAGATCGATTTCAATCTCTTTATCATCCAGCTGGCCTTCACGCAGTTTTTTACGGAACGCCTGACGCGCTGCAGAAGGTTCCTGCGGCTGTTCAGACTGTCCCCAGTTATTTTTAGCCGGTGGGATCAGCACGTCGAGAATGCGCTCTTCCGCCATCTCTTCAGCGCGGAAGCGGTTTTTCTCGATTGCCTGAACGCGGACCATCTTAATGGCAGCATCGGTCAAATCGCGGATGATCGAGTCAACTTCTTTACCAACATAGCCAACTTCGGTGAATTTGGTTGCTTCAACTTTGATGAACGGCGCGTTGGCCAGTTTTGCCAGGCGACGGGCGATTTCGGTTTTACCGACGCCGGTCGGGCCAATCATCAGAATGTTTTTCGGCGTGACTTCATGACGCAACTCTTCGTTGAGCTGCATACGACGCCAGCGGTTACGCAGGGCAATCGCCACGGAACGCTTAGCGTTATCCTGGCCGATGATGTGTTTGTTCAGTTCGCTGACAATTTCGCGTGGGGTCATTTCAGACATGGGGGATCCTTACGCTTTGGAGTTCAATTCTTCGATGGTATGGAAGTGGTTGGTATAAATGCAGATATCCCCTGCAATATCCAACGCTTTCTCAGCAATCTCGCGTGCGCCAAGCTCGGTGTTTTCCAGCAGAGCGCGTGCAGCAGCCTGGGCGTAGGGACCGCCGGAGCCGATGGCAATCAGATCGTTTTCTGGCTGGATGACGTCGCCGTTACCGGTGATGATGAGCGATGCCGTTTCATCTGCGACGGCCAGCAGCGCTTCGAGTTTGCGCAGCATACGGTCTGTACGCCAGTCTTTTGCCAGTTCAACGGCAGCCTTCACCAGGTGACCCTGGTGCATTTCCAGCTTGCGTTCAAACAGTTCAAACAGCGTGAATGCATCCGCAGTACCGCCCGCAAAGCCCGCGATGACTTTGTCGTTGTAAAGACGGCGGACTTTCTTCACGTTGCCTTTCATTACGGTGTTACCCAGTGTGGCCTGACCATCACCGGCGATTACCACATGGCCGTTACGGCGTACGCTTACTATTGTTGTCACGAGCAGACCCCTTGGTTACAAATGCAATGTACAGGCCCCGCACAGTGTGCGGGGCGTAATGCAAGTATAGATGGGGGGGATTTTGGGGGTTTCAACCCCCAGTGGCGAGTCGAATGCAGTTTGTGTGACCAGCCACCTTCAGGCGGCTGATGGTGTTGTCGGCATTCTCTTTGCCTTTGACCGGACCAATGACCACGCGATTCCAGCCGTTATTGGTGGTAATACGCGAGTTGAACCCTTCAAAGGCCAGCTGCGCGCGCACGGTTTCTGCCTGCTCAGCGCCTTTAAATGACCCGCACTGAACCATCCAACGGCGTTCATCTTTTTTCTCCGCTGTCTGTTTTGGCGGTTGCGTTTCATTCGTTATTGGCGCGGCCGGTTGCGTTTTCGGCTGAGCGGCGGTGGTATGCGCAGGCGTTTGCAGCAAATCCTGATACGGCTGTTGCGCCGCCGGTTTTGGCTGTGCTTTCGGCTGCTGTACCGGCGCGGTTTGCGCCGTACGCGTTTGCGGCTGCTGGTAAGGCTGTTCCGCTACCCGTGGTTGCGTGCGCGGCTGTTGAGCCTGCTGCTGCGTGTTGGCCCATTGCTGTTGCTGTACCTGACGCTGGCGCTGCAGCGTTTGCTGACGCTGTTCAGGCGTTTGTTCGTTCCACGGCACTTCGTTGAGCTGCGTTGGCTGTTGACGCATATCAGCCTGCATTTGCGCCAATAGCTGGCGCTGCTCATTGGTTAATTGGTCGGCGTTCAGCACCTCGCCGCCGGCAGACGGTTCGGTAGGCGCACGTACGCCAGGCTGACGGCTTTCCAGCTCTTTAATGTATCGCCAGCGCTCTTCCGGTTTTGGCGGGATGCCATTACCGGTGACTTTCTGGTTTTGCAGCGTTTCGGACTCTTCTTTCTTGTGATGCGTAATGAAGTACAGACCACCGATAAAGGTCACGAGTACGGCTGCAGCAATAGCAACCATTGCGGGCGATACCGCAGGCGTATTGCGTTGTTTTTTCCGTGATGTGCTCTTCTTGCGCCGCGAAGGTGCCGGTTGGCCGCGACGTACATAATCTCGTTGTGCCACTATCGTTTCGCTGTATTTATTCGTTCGTCAGCCCGCCATGTTACTTAAGCGGCGGGCCTTTGACCAGACAGGGGAGTCCGAAAGCACTTTACTTTACGTCAGTGCCCGGGTAGTGCCCCGAATAATAAGCTCGCAGTCCAGTAATCGTGAGCCACTGCTGACGTTCTGTCCTTGTAATTGATCGAGCAGTAACAGCATAGCTTCACGTCCGATATCGAAACGCGGCTGTGCGACGGTTGTCAGGGGTGGATCACAAAATTCCGCGAGCGAAATGTTATCGAAGCCGATAATCGATAAATCGTCGGGCACCTTCAGACCCTGACGTTTGGCGTAAGAGAGGGCGCCAAGCGCCATGACATCGCTGTGACAAAAGACCGCGGTAGGCGGCTGTGGTAGCGCCAGGAGCTGTTTAAGCGCATTGGCCCCCGCTTCATAGGTAAAGTCACCGCGCGCGATGAAATGCGGATCGACCGTAATTCCGCTGCGACGTAGTGCCTGAACGTAACCTTGCAGACGATAATGGCACAGCGGCATATCTTCGGGCCCGGCGATACAGCCAATGCGTTTATGCCCCAGTTCCAGCAGATAGTTCATCGCGTTGAAGGCGGCGGTGAGGTTATCAATGTGCACGGTGGGCAGTTCCAGCTCTGGCGCGAACTCGTTGGACATAACCATCGGTGGCAAGTTGCGTTGCTCTTCCACGCTGGCATCAAACGGCAGGCGCGAGCTGAGCAGCACCATGCCATCGATCTGCTTGGTAATTATGAGGTTGAGGAAGGTCTTTTCCTGCTGGTTCTGGTGCGCGCAATCGCCGATAAGCACCAGATATCCCTGTTCTGCGGCGGTGACTTCGATGCCACGAATCACTTCGCTAAAAAATGGATCGCAGATATCCGGCACAATCACCAGAATGGTACGCGATTCATTACGCTTAACGTTACGCCCCATTGATTGGGGTAAATATCCCACTTCAAGCGCTGCCTGCTCAACCTTGTTACGGGTTGACTGCGAGACTTTGTCTGGGTTCATTAATGCGCGGGATACGGTTGCCGTTGAGACTTTCGCCTTCAGAGCAACATCTTTCATCGTAGCGGCGGCAACCTGCTTATTCGGTTTCACTCTTTCTCCTCGCCAGAGAGCTGCTGGCACAGACTCGTCCTTGAATAGCCTTCATCTGAAACATTTTTATCAGATAGTGAATGGAAGCGGTTACAGAATTTTCATAAAAAGTGTGATGGATATTTAATTTTACGATCCGCCTCGCATCGTGAGGGATTATCCCTCGATGGGATCGACATCCAGCACCCATTTAACCTTACGTGCATCGGGTAACGTATTAATCAGCGCCAGCGTTCCGCTGACGATATGCTGCAGGCGAATTCGCGACGGGTGCTGCAACAAAATTTGCCAGCGATAGCGACCGCCACGTTTGGGCGCCAGGGCGGGAACTGGGCCTAACACCCACAGTTTTTCATCGGCCAGCGGACTGGCCTGAATCAGATTTCGTAACTGCTGTAAGAACATCGGCGCATGCTGGTTGTTGTGATCTTCTGCCCGCACGATCACATGGCTGGTCCATGGGGGAAGCTGGAGCGTTTGTCGCTCTGCCAGCGCCTGCTCGGCAAAGGCGTCATACCCTTTATACAGCAAGGTTTGCAGCAGCGGATGTTCAGGGTGGTGCGTTTGCAGTACCACTTCGCCCTGCTTCCCGGCGCGGCCGGCACGCCCGGAAACCTGCGTGTAGAGCTGGGCGAAGCGTTCTGCCGACCGGAAATCTGCGGAGAACAGCGCGCCGTCAACGTCCAGCAACGCCACCAGGGTGACGTCCGGGAAATGGTGGCCTTTCGCCAGCATTTGCGTGCCGATCAGGATTCGCGCGCCGCCGCGATGCACTTCCGCCAGATGCTGCTCCAGCGAGCCTTTGCGGCTGGTAGTGTCGCGATCGATGCGTGAGATTGGCACGCCGGGGAAAAAAGGCGCCAGAGCCTGCTCAAGCTGTTCGGTGCCGAGTCCTACCGGAACCATGTGCGTTGAGCCGCAGGAAGGGCATTGACGCGGTATCGGACGCTGACTGTCGCAGTGATGGCAGCGCAGATGGTGTTGCGCCTGATGCAGCGTGTAGTAGTGATCGCAGCGCGGGCATTCAGCAATCCAGCCACAGTCGTGGCACAGCAGGGCAGGCGCAAAACCCCGGCGGTTTAAAAACAGGATCACCTGGTTATCCGCTTGCAGATGCTGACGCATACGGGCGATAAGCGCAGGGGCGAGCCCGGCCTGTACCTGCTGACCCTTGAGATCCAGCACGTGCTGAATGGCTGGGCGTGCATTCCCGGCACGGCGCGTCAGGCGCAACATGCGGTATTTTTTCTGCCGCACGTTGCACAGCGTTTCCAGCGCAGGGGTGGCTGAGCCGAGAATGATGGGAATTTGTTCGCTATGGGCGCGATAAACCGCGAGGTCGCGCGCATGATAACGCCAGCCTTCCTGCTGTTTATAAGAGCTGTCGTGCTCTTCGTCGATGACAATCACGCCCAGATTTTTAAACGGCGTAAACAGCGACGAGCGCGTGCCGATAACAATTGCCGCTTCACCATTTTTCGCCTTCAGCCATGCCGAAAGACGTTCATTGTCATTTAAACCCGAGTGCAGAACTTCGACCGGCGCATTGAAGCGTTCGCGAAAACGGGCAATAGTTTGCGGCGTCAGGCCAATCTCCGGCACCATTACCAGTGCCTGTTTGCCCTGAGCGAGCACATTTTCCAGTACGCTTAAATAGACCTCTGTTTTACCCGATCCCGTCACGCCCGCTAATAGCCAGGCGCTAAAACTGTCAGATGCGCTGTGGATCGCCCCGACGGCGGTGGCCTGTTCGGTATTCAGCCGCAGACGCTCACCGGAAACCGCGTAGTGCGTACGCCAGTCGCTAAAGCCTGGCGTTTCGCTCGCCAGGGAGCACAGCCCTTTTTTCCGCAGTGCCTGTAATGCGGCGTCATTAAATTCCAGTTCAGCCACCTGGTCGCGCCAGATTTTTCCCTGGCGTAGCGCAGCCAGCGCCTGTTGCTGCCTGGGAGAACGCTTCAGGCTGTTGAGGTCAATAACCTGGCCTTCTTCAGTGGCAAACCAGTACCACATGGGCGCGTTTGTCGCCGGACGTCCCTGGCGCAGTAAAATTGGCAGAGCGTGAAACAGTACGTCACCGATAGGATGATGATAATAATCCGCCGCCCACAACAGCAGACGCCAGACAGAGGTTGAGTAGACCGGTTCGCTGTCCAGCACTTCGAGAACGGCTTTCAATTCGCTCCGCGGTAGTTCACTGTGCTCGCTGACGGACAGGACGATACCCACGCGCTCCTGCTGCTTGCCAAAAGGCACGCGTACACGACACCCGGCTTTGGCGCTCAAGCCTTCCGGCAGGAGGTAGTCAAAGGTGCGAGGTAGCGGAACAGGTAAGGCAACGTGCGCAACGGGCATTGAATCATCCTGACTTGAAATCTGGCGGGTTAGTATACACATTAGTGGAGGGTAGAATGCGGATCAGTTTGCATGAGCAGGTTAATTTCTGTATGATTCGCCGCCTTTGATACAAATTTGTATCACTGACCTATACTATTAACATCGCGTGGTGTCTGGCGTTAGGGCTGGAAGAGCGACGCGGCCTTAAACCGAGGTTTTCCCATGAAAAAAGATATTCACCCGAAATACGAAGAAATTACTGCAAACTGCTCTTGCGGTAACGTCATTAAAATCCGCTCTACTGTCGGTCACGATCTGAACCTCGACGTGTGCAGCAAGTGCCACCCGTTCTATACTGGCAAGCAGCGTGATGTTGCTACCGGTGGCCGTGTTGATCGCTTCAACAAGCGTTTCAGCATCCCAGGCAGCAAGTAAGTTTCAGCTGTCAGAAAAAAAGCGCCTTATGGCGCTTTTTTTGTATCTGCGCTTGAAGACTAAAATTTATATTGATGTGTTGAATGGTGTTTTTTTTGTTTAATAAATGAAACAGTGTTTTTATTTTTTGGGTAAAATGTTTCTAGTAGTGATCTGCGTCATTTTTATCTTCTGATTTCTGCCACTCATGCCAATTGTTGGCAAAATACCAAAGGTTTCTGCTTTCTTTCTAAAATACACTTTCGTGGAAATATAAAATTATTCTTAATCCTTCATCGTTTCCCATTAATGGACGGGACGAGATGGGGAATTTCCGTTGTTGAGTGTGAAGAGGGATTGTCATGAAATTTAAATCTGCGTTATTACTGATTCCATTATTCTCTGCGGCCGCACAAGCGGGTTATGTTGATTACCGGCATGAATATTATGACGATGGGCGTAATTACGATCGTGTTTATATGTCTCACCGTTTTGCGACTGGTTTTGGTGTCGCAGTCGAAGCCATTTCACGTTCCGAAGATACGCAATCTAATGATGCGTGGAATAATATGGAAAGTAATGGCAACGAGTATACTGCAAGCTATCAGTTTACCTGGCGGGATCTTATCTGGCAGCCAGGTATTGCGATCGAAACGGGCGATAACATCACGATTTATAAACCTTATATCCGCGTGCAGTACAACATTAACGACAGCTGGTGGACCGCGTTCCGCTATCGTCAGGAGTACATGCGCAGAAACACTGACGGCAAAGATGACCGCATGGTCTATCGTCCGGAAGCTTGGCTTGGTTATAACGTCAATGACTGGATGTTTGAGTTAAATGGTATTTATAAAATTGCCGATAGCGAAGATTTATATAACAACCGGAAAGATGATTATGAATATAACTTCCGCGTGGCGTATAAACTAGGCTCCTGGGTTCCATTTGTTGAGGTTGGTAACGTTTCCTCGGGTTATAACACAACAACGACAGACGATCGTCAGACCCGTTATCGTGTCGGTCTTGGTTATAACTTCTAACCGGTAATAGCTTTCATATCGACTGATTACATCGATAAGCATAGTTTGTGTGAATAATATGTCTAAGGAGTTGACATCATGTCTAATGATGGAACTATTATCGGAAATAATGAACCCACTGCCGTCAGACCTTTCGGAATTCGAGATAAAATTGGTTATTTATGTGGTGACCTCGGAACCTGTTTTATTCTTGGCTTAGTTAATAGTTTTTTAATGATTTATTACACTAACGTCCTCGGTATTTCCGGCGTTATTGTTGGCTCACTCTATTTTGTGACCAAACTCTTTGATGCGTTCGTTGATGTTGGTGTAGGGCGCTTATGCGATACCTCTAAATTGACGGTACATGGACGTTTTAACCCGTGGGTGCGTCGCATGAAGTATCCATTTTGCATCATTGCAGTTGTCCTGTTCCTGCCGTTTGTGAATGATTTTTCTTATACGGCGAAAATTATCTACATCTGTTGCTCCTATTTCATTTACGGTTCGCTGTTATCGACCGTGAGTATTCCGTACGGTGCTATGTCTGCGGCGATTAGCTCGAATCCGGATGATCGTGTCTCGCTGTCAACCTGGCGCAGCGTTGGGTCAGCTATCGGCGGTGGGGCAACCGGCTTTTTCATTCCGATCCTGATGTACACCACCCTGGTGGACGGAAGCCAGGTGATTTCCGGGCAACACTTCTTCTGGATTTCCATTGGTTGCGCAGTGCTGGGCTTTATCTTTTTATCCTTGACCTGTCAGTTAACGACCGAACGCGTGCGCGTGGAGAGAAAAGAGAGCATGCCCGTTTCGGTGTTGCTGAAGGGACTGGCACGCAATAAGGCGCTGATTGTTTTAGTGGTTGTGGATTTGCTGATTGTGATTAATCAGGGATTGTCCGGTACTAATATGACTTACCTGTTTAATGACTATTTCCACAATAAAGAGGCGATGTCAGTCGCGTTGCTGTTTACCTTTGGTTCCCTGGTTTTGCTGGCACCATCGGCATCCTGGCTCACGAAGCGGTTTGGTAAAAAAGAGGCCAGCGTCGGCGCGCTACTCTTTGCAGTAGCGATGTATTTGATTATGTACTTCATCCACATTACCGACGCGAAAGTCTATTTGGTTTTCCTGTTCCTGGCGACGTTGGGGGCCGGACTATTCAACCTGATGATTTGGGCGTTTATGACCGATGTTTGTGATTATCACCAGTATGTCACCGGCGATCGCGAGGATGGTACCGTCTATGGTGTGAACTTCTTTGCCCGCAAGGTTGGTCAGGCGTGTGCAGGGGCCATTGGCGGCTTTATGTTGGCCATCATTGGTTATCAATCATCGTCAACAGGTGGCGCTGTGCAAACCAGCATTGTGCAGGAAAATATTTATACGATGGCGAATCTCTTGCCGGCACTATGCCTGTTTTTGGCGGCGGTCATTCTGATTTATTTCTATCCATTGAACCGTAAAGAGACGCTCAAAATGGAAGAGACATTGAATAAACTCAATGGTATCAGTAAGTAACATAGCGAGAATCGGCGGGAGCAATCCCGCCTTTTCTCATCTGTTCTAACAATCAGTATTCCCACGTTTCCGGGTTGATACCCAGTTCACGCATGATTACCTTTGCTTCTTCCGGGATTTCATCACTGCGCTCTTTACGCAGGTCTTCATCGTTGGGTAATGGTTGCCCGGTAAAAGCATGCAGAAACGCTTCACACAGCAGTTCGCTGTTGGTGGCGTGGCGCAGGTTATTCACCTGACGACGCGTGCGTTCATCGGTAAGGATTTTTAACACCTTCAGAGGAATGGAAACCGTAATTTTTTTGACTTGCTCACTCTTCTTACCGTGCTCAGCGTATGGGCTGATATATTCGCCGCTCCATTCAGCCATGAGATACCTAATCCTCTTTGTCATTAATATTGAGGCCAGAACCTGAGCCCGGACCATAATTGTGCGTAGTTTATCGTAGTGGCGCGGCCCTGACACGAAGTAGCCGACGCAGATGTACGCTAATGCATATAATTTTAACGGCTATTTCCAGTTTGCTCAATCTATACGCAAAGAAGTTTAGATGTCCAGATGTATTGACGGCTATCATAACTATGATTACTCTGGTGCCTGACTTTTCACCGACTCAGCCAGGATCTTCTCAATATGACGCGTAAACAGGCCACCATCGCAGTGCGTAGCGGGTTAAATGACGACGAACAGTACGGTTGCGTTGTCCCGCCGATTCACCTCTCCAGCACCTATAACTTTACCGGATTTAATGAACCCCGTGCTCATGACTATTCGCGTCGCGGCAACCCAACGCGCGATGTCGTTCAGCGTGCGCTGGCGGAACTGGAAGGTGGTGCAGGTGCTGTACTGACCAATACTGGCATGTCGGCGATTCACTTGGTGACCACTGTCTTCCTTAAGCCTGGCGATCTGCTGGTTGCACCGCACGACTGCTACGGCGGGAGCTACCGACTGTTTGACAGTCTGGCAAAGCGTGGCTGTTATCGCGTCCTGTTTGTCGATCAAGGCGATGAACAGGCGTTGCAGGCGGCGCTGGCAGAAAAACCGAAGCTGGTGCTGGTAGAAAGCCCAAGCAACCCGCTGCTGCGCGTGGTGGATATTGCGAAAATCTGCCAGTTGGCGCGTGAAGCTGGCGCGGTCAGCGTGGTCGACAACACTTTTTTAAGCCCGGCACTGCAAAATCCACTGGCATTAGGCGCCGATCTGGTGTTGCATTCATGCACGAAATATTTAAACGGTCACTCAGACGTGGTGGCTGGTGTGGTTATAGCCAAAGATCCGGAGACGGTCACTGAACTGGCATGGTGGGCGAATAATATTGGTGTGACCGGCGGCGCGTTTGATAGTTATCTGCTGTTGCGCGGCCTGCGTACTTTGTCTCCTCGTATGGAGGTGGCGCAACGTAATGCTCAGGCGATAGTCGATTATCTGCAAACTCAGCCGCTGGTGAAAAAATTGTATCACCCGTCATTGCCGGATAATCAGGGCCATGAGATTGCTGCGCGTCAGCAAAAAGGCTTTGGCGCGATGTTAAGTTTTGAACTGGATGGCGATGAGCAAACGCTGCGCCGTTTCCTCGGCGGGTTGTCATTGTTTACGCTGGCGGAATCGTTAGGGGGCGTTGAAAGTCTGATCTCCCACGCCGCAACCATGACACACGCGGGCATGGCACCAGAAGCGCGTGCTGCTGCCGGAATTTCCGAAACGCTGCTGCGTATCTCCACCGGTATTGAAGATGGCGAAGATTTAATTGCCGACCTGGAAAATGGCTTCCGGGCTGCAAACAAGGGGTAAACATGAGTGTGATTGCGCAGGCAGGGGCGAAGGGTCGTCAACTGCACAAATTTGGTGGTAGTAGTCTGGCAGACGTGAAATGTTATCTGCGTGTCGCAGGCATTATGGCGGATTACTCGCAGCCTGATGACATGATGGTTGTTTCAGCCGCAGGCAGTACCACTAACCAGTTGATTAGCTGGCTGAAATTAAGCCAGACCGATCGCCTTTCTGCGCATCAGGTTCAACAGGCGTTACGTCGCTATCAAAGTGAGCTTATCAGCGGTTTGTTACCTCCCGAGGTGGCGGATGGACTGATTGGCGCGTTTATTCACGATCTGGAGCGTCTGGCCGGGTTACTCGACAGCGGCGTGAACGATGCCGTCTATGCTGAGGTTGTTGGGCATGGCGAGGTATGGTCCGCGCGTTTGATGTCTGCCGTCCTTAATCAACAGGGGCTGGAGTCGGCTTGGCTGGATGCGCGCGATTTTTTACGTGCTGAACGCGGTGCCCAGCCGCAGGTAGATGAAGGTCTTTCTTACCCATTACTGCAGCAACTGTTGGCGCAGCATCCGGGTAAACGCCTGGTGGTTACCGGCTTTATTAGCCGCAGCAATGCCGGTGAAACAGTGCTACTGGGGCGTAACGGTTCTGACTACTCGGCGACGCAGGTTGGTGCGTTGGCGGGCGTTTCCCGAGTAACCATCTGGAGCGATGTCGCCGGGGTTTACAGCGCGGATCCGCGTAAAGTAAAAGACGCCTGTTTGCTGCCGCTGTTGCGTCTGGATGAAGCCAGCGAGCTGGCGCGTCTGGCGGCACCGGTTCTCCATGCCCGTACCTTACAGCCGGTTTCCGGTAGCGATATCGATCTCCAGTTGCGCTGTAGCTATACCCCAGAGCAGGGTTCAACGCGTATTGAGCGAGTACTGGCCTCCGGTACCGGGGCGCGTATTGTGACCAGTCATGATGACGTCTGCCTGATTGAGTTTCTGGTTCCGACTGGCCAGGATTTTAAGCTGGCTTATAAAGAGATTGACCAGGTTTTAAAACGTAGCCAGGTGCGTCCGCTGGCAGTGGGCGTGCATCCTGACCGCCAGCTATTGCAATTTTGCTACACCTCCGAAGTCGCTGACAGCGCGCTGAAAATTCTGGATGAAGCTGGCCTGCCAGGCGAGCTGCGTCTGCGCCAGGGGCTGGCGCTGGTGGCGATGGTCGGGGCGGGCGTCACCCGTAATCCGCTGCACTGCCACCGTTTCTGGCAACAGTTGAAAGGTCAGCCGGTTGAATTCACCTGGCAGTCGGAAGAGGGCATCAGCCTGGTCGCGGTACTGCGTACTGGGCCAACGGAGAGCCTGATTCAGGGTCTGCATCAGTCAATCTTCCGTGCTGAAAAACGCATTGGTCTGGTGTTGTTCGGCAAAGGCAACATTGGGTCGCGCTGGCTGGAGCTGTTCGCTCGCGAGCAGAGCACGCTCTCGGCGCGTACCGGATTAGAGTTTGTGCTGGCGGGTGTGGTTGATAGCCGTCGTAGCCTGCTGAATTACGAAGGGCTGGATGCCAGCCGCGCGTTAGCTTTCTTTGATGACGAGGCGGTAGAGCAGGATGAAGAGTCTCTATTCCTGTGGATGCGTGCTCACCCGTATGATGATTTAGTGGTGCTGGATGTGACAGCGAGCGAGCAACTGGCGGGTCAGTATCTGGATTTTGCCAGCCATGGTTTCCACGTCATCAGCGCCAACAAACTGGCCGGGGCGAGCAGCAGTAATAATTACCGCCAGATTCATGACGCTTTCGAAAAAACGGGTCGCCACTGGTTATATAACGCCACCGTGGGTGCAGGTTTGCCGATCAACCATACCGTGCGCGATCTGATTGATAGCGGGGATACTATTTTGTCGATCAGCGGGATCTTCTCCGGCACGTTGTCGTGGTTGTTCCTGCAATTTGATGGCACGGTCCCATTCACCGATCTGGTGGATCAGGCATGGCAACAGGGTCTGACTGAACCCGATCCGCGCGTAGATCTTTCCGGCAAAGATGTGATGCGTAAGCTGGTGATTCTGGCGCGTGAAGCGGGTTACGACATCGAACCGGACCAGGTTCGCGTGGAATCGCTGGTGCCTGCGCATTGTGAAGAAGGCTCTATTGACCATTTCTTTGAGAATGGCGATGAGCTGAACGAGCAGATGGTGCAGCGTCTGGAAGCGGCGCGTGAAATGGGGCTGGTGCTGCGCTATGTGGCGCGTTTTGATGCTAACGGCAAAGCTCGCGTTGGTGTTGAAGCGGTTCGCCCTGAACACCCGCTGGCGGCGCTGTTGCCGTGCGATAACGTATTCGCCATAGAGAGCCGCTGGTATCGCGATAACCCGCTGGTGATCCGTGGACCGGGCGCGGGCCGTGACGTTACCGCTGGGGCGATTCAGTCTGACATCAACCGTTTGGCGCAGTTGCTGTAGTTTGCGTTGCCGGGTGGCGCTTACGCTTATCCGGCCTACATATGGCATGAACCGTAGGCCGGGTAAGCGGCAGCGCCACCGGGCAAATCGCGCTGGGTGATCAGGGTGTTGTATTGCTCCGCCAGCGTCCTTATCGTCTGAAACACCGAATGAGCCGAGTAACGGGCGCTATCCCGAAACTCCGCCTGCTGCTGTAACCAGGCGAGAAAATGGTGGCCTGCCGCCAGTGTGATTGACGCCCCTTTTTCAACCTGACCCTCCGTTAACAGACACACCATTTTGCGTGTGTCGCCTTGTTGCCAAATTTGCCACTGGTTTCGCCACCACCCCTGCCAGGTTTTACCCAGTAATCGCCAGGGCAGTGTGCACTTATCGCTATTGATCTCTTCATCAATAAACCAAAGCGAAGCGTGATGATCGCGATATTGCTGCGCCCATGCGGTAATCGCCGCGCCGCGCAGAAAACATTCGTGGGCAATAATGTGCGTTTTTACCTCAGGCCAGAGATGGCTCAGTATGCGGAAATGTCCGTGCGCGGTAATGACCGGGCGTAAAACTGCGCCATTGGCATTTCGTTTGAGCATGGCACTGCCGTACTGGATTTCATCAAACTGGCTGCGGCGTAAAAACAGGGTTTCCCTCTGTCTTACTCGTTCAACGATATCGTCATGAATGACCGCGGGTTCAACGTTGTTACGCCAGCGGTATCGTAATGTATCCCCTACGAGATGGGGCGTGAAATTACTGGAAATATGCAAAATATTGCCGCGAATAGCGTCAAAACTGAGTAATACATAAAGTTTCTGGTCGGTGCAGGCTCCCTGAAAAGGGACGATTAAGGGAACCGTCGCTATTTGTTCTGGTGGAACAATGGTGGTGAGCGGCTGCTGCTTTGGTGTCCAGACATGTTTGCAGCTCCGGCACTGAACGCGTTGGCTGCCCTGAGGATTATGCCCATAGAGGATGGTTTCCCGCTGATAACATCGTGGGCAAAAATGACCGCTTTGGGCGGCAAAATCCGTTAAATATGCTGACAACCATCCACCAAACTGTTCCTCATTAAACAGCGGTGGATAGCTGCCGCATGCCCGGCAATGCAGCGCAGCATAACCCAACCGATACTCGGGCCAGCTGTAATCTGGTGAGCTCGCCAGCCCCAGATTTTTACAGCCGAAGGACTTACAGCAATTGATGGTGAACAGTGACGTCATCGTATTACCAACGATTTTTAATGGTCGTTGATTTTGACCCGCGACTATCACCAGCGGATGTGAGTGTTCTCACATAAAAAAACCTTTCAGAACGTAACGTAGCGATTCTTTATATGACTGAAAGGGATTGATTATGAAGTTAAAAATGCTTGCTGTTGGTGTTCTGGTATCGTTGCCGCTTTGGGCGAGTGCCAAAGATGTCACGATTATCTATACCAACGATCTTCACGCCCACGTTGAACCTTATAAAGTCCCATGGATTGCCAATGGCACGCGTGATATTGGTGGTTGGGCTAATATCACGACGATGGTGAAGCAGGAAAAAACGAAAAATAGCGCCACCTGGTTTTTTGATGCCGGTGATTATTTTACCGGGCCGTATATCAGCAGCCTGACCAAGGGTAAGGCGATTATCGATATTATGAACACCATGAATTTTGATGCTGTCACCATGGGTAATCATGAATTCGATCACGGTTGGGATAACACGCTACTACAACTGAGTCAGGCGAAATTCCCCATCGTGCAGGGTAATATCTTTTATCAGAACAGCAGCAAAATGTTCTGGGATAAGCCTTACACCATTATTGAAAAAGATGGCGTGAAGATTGGTGTGATTGGCCTGCACGGCGTGTTTGCTTTTGATGATACGGTTTCTGCTGCGACACGTGTCGGTATTGAAGCGCGGGATGAAGTGAAGTGGTTGCAACGCTATATCGATGAGCTTAAAGGTAAAGTCGATCTCACTGTGGCGCTGATCCATGAAGGTACGCCAGCGCGTCAGTCTAGCCAGGGAAGTACAGATGTGCGCCGTGCATTGGATAAAGACATCCAGACCGCAGGTCAGGTAAAGGGGCTGGATATCCTGATTACCGGCCATGCGCATGTGGGCACGCCGGAGCCGATTAAAGTCGGTAACACTCTGATTCTTTCTACCGACAGCGGCGGTATTGATGTGGGTAAACTGGTGCTGGATTATCAGCAGAAACCGCATCAATTTACCGTGAAGAACTTCGAGCTGAAGACCATTTATGCTGATGAGTGGCAGCCAGACCCGCAGACGAAACAGGTCATTGATGGCTGGAATAAAAAGCTTGATAAGGTGGTACAACAGACGGTTGCAAACTCTCCGGTTGAGCTGACGCGTGCTTACGGTGAATCTTCTTCGTTGGGCAATCTGGCGGCGGATGCGTTGCTGGTGGCGGCAGGTAAAGATACTCAATTAGCGCTCACTAATTCGGGCGGTATCCGTAATGAAATCCCAGCCGGTGCTATCACGATGGGTGCAGTCATTAGCACCTTCCCGTTCCCCAACGAGCTGGCAACAATGGATCTCACCGGTAAACAGTTGCGTAGCCTGATGGAGCACGGCGCGGGTTTAAGCAACGGTGTATTGCAGGTGTCCAAAGGACTGGAGATGAAGTATGACAGCAGTAAACCAGTCGGTCAGCGCGTCACCGTACTAACGTTAAACGGTAAACCGATTGAGGATGCCACGGTTTATCACATTGCCACCAATAGCTTCCTGGCAGACGGCGGTGATGGTTTTACGGCATTTACCGAAGGAAAAGCGCGAAATACCTCCGGCGGTTACTATGTCTCTAATGCTGTCGTTGACTATTTCAAGGCGGGAAATACGCTGACGGATGAGCAGCTTAAAGGCATGCGTGTGGCAGATGTGAAACCATAGTGAGCTCAGGCCAGCAGACAATCCGCTGGCCTGTTGTTTTAGCCTCTGTGAGAGGCAAATACCTCTTTCGCGGCGAACAAACCATTGAGTGCGGCAGGGAAGCCGGCATATACGGCCATCTGCATAATCACTTCAACGATCTCATCCTGCGTTAAACCAACGTGTAATGCCGCGCCAATATGCACTTTCAACTGCGGGGCGGCATTGCCCATTGCCGTTAAAGCGGCGACAGTGGCAATTTCCCGGCTGCGCAGGTCCAGACCTGGACGTGCATAGATGTCGCCAAACGGAAATTCCAGCAGGTAGCGGGCAAAATCCGGCGCGATATCCTTCAGGCTCTCAACGACGGCCTCTCCCCCTTTACCATCTACCTGTTGCAGCATTTTCTGGCCGGTAATAAAACGTTCTGACTCCATGATTTTTCCCTCGTAGGTGTGGCGTATGGCTAGAGAATAGGGGGTGTAGAATGATTTGGATAATACCGTTTCCGTGATACCTTTTCGGTATGACAACATCGCCATTACACTCTCTGGATATTCGTCTACTGCGTTACTTTTCCGTAGTAGCGGAAGAGAACAATATGAGCCGGGCTGCGCAGCGCTTGTTTATGTCGCAACCGCCGTTGAGCCGCCACATTCGCCAGCTTGAAGATCGCCTGGGGGTCACGCTGTTTGTCCGTCATACCCGTGGATTAACGCTGACGGAGGACGGCCAGCGCGTACTTGAAATGGTGCGCCCGCTGCTTGATCTCCAGGACAAAACCTACGCTGCGTTGAGTCAATTAACGCAAGTCGGGGAACCATCTCTGCGCTTAGGGTTAAGCACGGCGTTTGAACAGGGCGTTTTTGCGGCGCTTGAGTCACAGCTGACTACGCATGTGCAGAAGCGACATATTGTCCGTCATGGTTCGCCTGAACTCGCGCGTCTGGTGCGTCGTGGAAAGCTGGATGCCGCGCTGGTGGCGTTACCGCTTGAGACTTCGGGGCTTAGCGTCACACCGCTCGGCTGGCAAGAATCGTTGATCGTCGCCTTACCCGCGCTCTGGCCAGAGGCGGCGCTGCCTTCGCTCTCGTTAATGTCGCTGAGCCACCGACCACTGTTCTGGTTCAAACGTGAACGTAACCCCGCCTTTTTTGATTACACCCGACATATTTTTAGTCATGCTGGTTACTCTCCTGCCTGTATTGAAGAACCGCTGGAACATGATGTGTTGTTGGCGCGGATCGCGCAGGGTGAAGGTCTGAGCCTACTTCCGGCCTCCTTTTCCGCTATCCAACGTCGGGGGGTGATATTCCTGCCGCTTACCGATACCGAATTGCGTATTAGCACGGGGTTGCTGGTGCTGCCTGAAAACGTAAAAAAATTAGCATGGCTGCAGACGGTCATGGCGCAATCCCTCATCAATTCAGACTGATGTGAATTTTTTTCACGTTGGCTGAGTATTCCTCACCTTTAGCGATGATTTTTGTGTTGACGCCAGCATGCTTTTCCGTCATTTTTACATCTAGACGTCTAAACGTATAGCAGTTCACAACACAACATATAACGACAAAAGATTGATGAGGTAAGGTATGAGCTTTTTTCACGCCAACCAGCGGGAAGCCCTGAATCAGAGCCTGGCAGAAGTTGCCGGTCAGATTAACGTTTCATTTGAGTTTTTCCCGCCGCGCACCAGTGAAATGGAGCAAACCCTGTGGAACTCCATCGATCGCCTGAGCAGCCTGAAGCCGAAGTTTGTTTCAGTCACTTACGGTGCAAACTCTGGTGAGCGCGACCGTACGCACAGCATTATTAAAGGCATTAAGGATCGCACTGGCCTTGAAGCAGCGCCGCACCTGACCTGTATTGATGCAACCCGCGATGAGCTGCGGACTATTGCTCAGGACTACTGGAACAACGGTATTCGTCATATTGTTGCCCTGCGCGGTGACCTGCCGCCGGGAAGCGGTAAACCGGATATGTATGCTTCTGACCTGGTGACGCTACTGAAAGACGTTGCAGACTTTGATATCTCCGTTGCGGCTTACCCGGAAGTGCACCCGGAAGCGAAGAGCGCTCAGGCCGATCTGCTGAACCTGAAGCGTAAGGTTGATGCCGGTGCGAACCGTGCGATTACCCAGTTCTTCTTCGATGTAGAAAGCTATCTGCGCTTTCGTGATCGCTGTGTGTCTGCGGGAATCGACGTGGAAATTATTCCGGGTATCCTGCCAGTCTCCAACTTTAAGCAGGCGAAAAAATTTGCCGACATGACCAACGTCCGCATTCCGGCGTGGATGTCGACCATGTTTGATGGTCTGGATGATGACGCGGAAACCCGCAAGCTGGTGGGCGCTAATATCGCTATGGACATGGTGAAGATTCTCAGCCGCGAAGGGGTGAAAGATTTTCACTTCTATACCCTTAATCGTGCCGAGATGAGCTACGCTATTTGTCACACACTGGGTGTAAGACCGAACTAAACAGATGCCCCAGCCCTCTACGGAGGGCTTTTTGTTGATCATTTTGATCTACATCTCTGTAACGTAAAATATAAAAGGAATTAGCTATCGAATCTGTGGGTTTTTTCGACTATATCTTATCTCTGGTGGTGTATATCGTAGTCAGAACACTGTAAAGGGAGCATATAGATGAGCATGTCCGACGATAGCCAGAACACATCAACTGCCGGTAAGTGTCCTTTTCATCAGGGCGGTCACGACCAGAGCGCGGGAGCAGGAACGAACAACCGCGACTGGTGGCCAAATCAACTGCGCGTTGATCTTTTAAACCAACATTCCAACCGTTCTAACCCGCTGGGTGAGGACTTCGACTACCGCAAAGAGTTTAGCAAACTCGACTACTCTGCCCTGAAAGGGGATCTCAGAGCCCTTCTGTCCGAATCTCAACCGTGGTGGCCCGCTGACTGGGGAACCTATGCTGGATTGTTTATCCGCATGGCATGGCACGGTGCAGGGACCTATCGCTCCATCGATGGACGCGGTGGCGCGGGTCGCGGACAGCAGCGTTTTGCACCACTGAACTCCTGGCCGGATAACGTCAGCCTTGATAAAGCGCGTCGTCTGCTGTGGCCAATCAAGCAGAAATATGGCCAGAAAATTTCCTGGGCCGACCTGTTTATCCTCGCGGGTAACGTGGCGCTGGAAAACTCAGGCTTCCGCACCTTCGGCTTTGGTGCTGGTCGTGAAGATGTCTGGGAACCGGATCTCGACGTAAACTGGGGTGATGAAAAAGCCTGGCTGACTCACCGTCACCCGGAAGAACTGGCCAAAGCGCCGCTGGGCGCAACCGAAATGGGCCTTATCTATGTGAACCCGGAAGGGCCGGACCATAGCGGCGAACCGCTTTCAGCGGCAGCGGCTATTCGCGCGACCTTCGGTAATATGGGTATGAACGACGAAGAAACCGTGGCGCTGATTGGCGGTGGTCATACGTTGGGCAAAACCCACGGCGCTGCACCGGCTTCGCACGTAGGCGCCGATCCTGAATCCGCACCGATTGAAGCACAGGGCCTGGGCTGGGCGAGCAGCTACGGCAGCGGCGCGGGCGCGGATGCCATTACATCCGGTCTGGAAGTGGTCTGGACGCAGACGCCAACCCAATGGAGCAACTATTTCTTCGAGAACCTGTTCAAATACGAGTGGGTACAAACTCGCAGCCCGGCAGGCGCTATTCAGTTTGAAGCGGTTGACGCACCGGAGATTATCCCCGATCCGTTTGATCCGTCGAAAAAACGCAAGCCAACAATGCTAGTTACCGACCTGACGCTGCGTTTCGATCCTGAGTTCGAGAAAATCTCCCGCCGTTTCCTGAACGATCCACAGGCGTTCAACGAAGCGTTTGCCCGTGCGTGGTTTAAACTGACGCACCGTGATATGGGGCCGAAAGCGCGTTACATCGGACCGGAAGTGCCAAAAGAAGATCTGATTTGGCAAGACCCGCTGCCGCATGCGTTCTTCAACCCAAGCGAAGAAGATATCCTGAAGCTGAAAGCGACCATTGCCGCTTCCGGGCTGTCCGTGGGCGAACTGGTATCAGTAGCATGGGCGTCGGCATCGACTTTCCGCGGTGGGGATAAACGTGGCGGCGCTAACGGTGCCCGTCTGGCGCTGGATCCACAGCGCGGCTGGGATGTGAATGCCACCGCAGCACGCGTTCTGCCTGTGCTGGAAGGGATTTATAAGTCTGCCCATACCGCCTCGTTGGCCGATATTATCGTGCTGGCAGGTGTTGTCGGCATCGAGCAGGCGGCAAGTGCTGCGGGTGTCAGCATTAAGGTACCTTTTGCGCCGGGTCGCGTGGATGCGCGCCAGGATCAAACGGATATTGAGATGTTTGAACTGCTTGAGCCAATCGCCGATGGCTTCCGTAACTACCGCGCCCGTCCTGACGTATCGACCACCGAGTCGCTGCTGATCGATAAAGCACAGCAGCTGACGCTAACCGCACCGGAAATGACCGTGCTGGTGGGAGGTATGCGCGTACTGGGCACCAACTTTGATGGTAGCCAGCACGGTGTCTTTACCGATCGTCCAGGCGTACTCAGCACTGACTTCTTCGTCAATCTGCTGGATATGCGCCATGAGTGGAAGGCGGTTGATGAGTCACAAGAACTGTTTGAAGGTCGTGACCGTCTGAGCGGCGAAGTAAAATACACCGCAACCCGCGCTGATCTGGTATTTGGTTCTAACTCTGTACTGCGCGCAGTGGCTGAAGTTTATGCCTGCAGCGATGCCCACGAGAAGTTCGTGAGAGATTTCGTGGCCGCATGGGTGAAAGTGATGAACCTGGATCGTTTCGACCTGCTGTAAGTCAATAAATCAGCGACTGCCAAAGGCAGTCGCTGATTTTGTCATTTATCCCTTGATGATGTAGAGCGGGGTCTTTCCCGCAATGACGTTACCGTCTGGCATCCTGAACTCTATCTCCGTAAAATCTTCAATATTGCTGCATACCACCGGGCTTAACATTGAGCGGACGCTGGCATTCAGGAAATCGAGATCCATTTCCAGTATCGGTTGGCCTGCGACAACATCACTCCCTTCTTCTACCAGACGACAGAATCCCTGCCCGTTAAGCGCAACAGTATCTAGCCCCATATGGACGATGATCTCCGCGCCCGTGTTCGTTGTCAGGCAGAACGCATGGTTAGTGTTAAAGATTTTTACGATAGTGCCTGCTGCGGGTGAAACAACCGTGCTGCCTGTCGGGAGTATAGCAACACCATCCCCAACAGCTTTACTGGCGAAGGCTTCATCCGGCACGTGTTCCAGCATGACGACCTTACCGCTTACCGGAGCGACCAGTTCAGTGATGACGGCAGTATGCTTTGTCATCTGTGGTTTAACCGAAGTGGGAGCGGCGGCAACGGCTCTGGCTGCTTCTACATAGCCTATAGTTTTCATCGCGTTGGCGATTTTTTCTGCGACGAATCCGACGATGATTTGCACGCTGGTTTGGTTCAGACGGATAACCCCCGTAGCACCCAATCGTTTTGCCAGGGCGTCATTGACTAGTGAGGAATCGTTGACACTCAGCCGTAGGCGAGTGATACAGGCGTCAATGCCGGTCAGGTTTTCTGAGCCACCAATAGCCGCGATGTACTGACGCGCCAGTTCACTCACATTTTGATCTTTAGGGCTACTGATATTGGTGTCCTGACCATCGGCACAACTCCCGGCAACGGCCAGCTCGCGCCCAGGGGTGAGCAGATCAAATTTGATGATGGTGAAACGAAACATCAGATAGTAGATAACGAAAAATACCAGTCCCAAAGGTATGAGAAAATACCATTGCACGGCGAGCGGATTACGTGAAGAAAGCACCATGTCTACCAGGCCAGCGCTGAAGCCAAAACCGGCAATCCAGTGCAGGCTGGCCGCGACAAAAACGGCAATCCCTGATAGCAACGCGTGAATGACGTACAGCATCGGCGCGACAAACATGAAGGAAAATTCCAGCGGCTCAGTGATGCCTGTGAAAAATGAGGCGAACGCGCCAGCCATCATGATCCCCATGACTTTTGCTTTGTTCTCAGGACGTGCGCATTGATAAATCGCCAGCGCAGCGCCCGGCAGACCAAACATCATGATCGGAAAGAAACCCGCCTGATAACGCCCCGTGATGCCGACAATGCCTTTTCCCGTTTCAATTGATTGTGCGCCGCCGAGAAAATTGGGGATATCGTTAATCCCGGCAACATCAAACCAAAACACAGAATTTAGTGCATGGTGCAAGCCCACAGGAATCAGCAATCGATTAAAGAATGCGTAGATCCCCGCACCAACTGAACCGAGCTTTTGAATATGTTCGCCAAAACCCACCAGGCCGCTGAAAACGACAGGCCAGATAAACATCATGATAAAAGCGACAATAATCATCACGAAAGAGGTGATGATGGGGACGAGACGGCGTCCGCTGAAGAACGAAAGAGCTTTTGGCAGTTCGACGCTGCCAAAGCGGTTATACAGTTCAGCAGAGATGACGCCAACCATGATGCCAATAAACTGGTTTTTAATCTTAGCAAAGGCCGCTGGCACCTGCTCCAGTGGGATTTGCTGGATCATCGCCACGGCGGCGGGTGAACAGAGGGTCGTTAATACAAGAAAGCCGACAAACCCCGCCAGCGCCGCAGCACCATCTTTATCTTTTGACATTCCATACGCCACACCGACAGCAAACAGCACTCCCATATTGTCGATGATAGCGGAGCCAGATTGAATAAATAAGGCGGCCAGCGCGTTGGCACTTCCCCAACCCGTTGGATCGATCCAGTATCCGATACCCATTAAAATAGCGGCCGCTGGTAACGTTGCTACTGGCACCATTAATGCACGGCCCACTTTTTGCAAATAACCCAAAATATTCATGGCATTCCCTATAAGCAGATAGAAATCATCAGATCAGAAATATATATTCTGAATGGTTAATAATGTTTGCGATGGGAGGTAAATGTGGCGGGTGTATAGTTATTATTTTGTGCGTTATTTTTAAGTGAATATAAATGCGATTAATGTGGTTTGTATCTCATTTTATTAAAATAACAAATTAGCTTCCTTTATAAAATATAAATAAAATTTGGCGGTCGTTATTTAACAACCGCTGAATAGAAATAGGTAAATATAATACCAATTAATTAATTGACCAGGTGATTTCTCCTTTACAGAAAGTGGTATTGACCTGGTAATTATCTTCCAGTACGACAATATCGGCGTCGTATCCGCGCTGTAATTTCCCTTTACGATCGTCTATTCCGAGAAGGCGAGCGGGATTAATTGTGCAGGATTTTAACGCAGAGCTAAAGGGAACCATCGCCCTCTCGACCATATTATACAGGCCGCGATTCAATTGAAGTGTGCTCCCGACCAGTACGCCGTTTTCTCGCCGTGTGGCACCGTCTTCACCAAGAATCATCGGCTCTCCGCCAAACATGTAGCGGCCAGGTGCTTCACCTTTGGCTTTCATTGAGTCGCTGATCATAATGATATAGTCATCATTTTTGGCATGGAATAAATGTGCCGCTGAAACCAGGCTGACAAAAATACCATCGGCAATCAATTCGCCATACAGCCCATCCAGCTGCCAGGCGGCCCCCAATAAACCTGGCTCGCGGTTAACATATTTCGCCATCCCGTTGTAAACGTGGGTGACGCTGCTTGCGCCGTTGCCCGTGGCTTCCAGTGCCTGTTCAAAGGAAGCATCGGAATGCCCCATACTGACGATGATGTTCTTCTCTTTGCAGTAGCGGGTTAGAGTGTGGCCCGGGTCCATCTCCGGTGCCAGAGTGACAGCGATAATTTGCCCCTCTGCTGCCTGTTCGTAAGCGGCGAAATCGGTAAGGCTGGCCTGACGAATGGCCTTTTCGGGCTGTGCGCCACGATACAGAGGATTCAGGAAAGGCCCTTCAAGATGAATACCGAGGATCTCCGCGCCAGCCGATGGGTGGTGCATAACATGAGCAATATTGCGTAGTGCTGCAAGCAGAATTGGGTGATCGTCAGTGACCGTTGTTGGGCAAAAGGCTGTGACGCCTTCCTGCGGTAAATGCGAGAGCCAGCGGCGCAGGCCAGCGGCGTCATCTTCGTTTGTGTCGTAGTTCCATCCGCCATGTGCGTGCATATCAATAAAGCCAGGAACAATTCGACGCAGACCAAAATCATAATCGGCGTCGGCGATTAGTCCGACGTTAATATCAATAATTTTTCCGTTCGCAACGGTAATGTGCGCTGGAAAAAAACTCCCGTAAAGCCATACCCGTTCACTCTGAATAATCATACGCGCCTCCGGATAATTAAATATGAAGCTGTGATGCCGCCTCGCGATCGCAAATTACCGTCACATTTGGGTGCATTAACAGAAACGACGCTGGAAATTGCGGGTCAATGCGGGTGCAGTCGTGAAGCTGTTTAATCACTGAGGATTTTGATTTGCCGTTAGCAATCAGGACTATCTCTTTGCTTCTCAGAATGGTTCCCATGCCGAGTGTAATCGCCTGCTGCGGCACGTCCTCCTGTCGTGCAAAGAATCGGGCGTTGGCTTCGATAGTATCCACGTTGAGATTAATGACATGACATACTGGGCTATGAGTAGCATGCGGCTCGTTAAAACCGATATGGCCGTCGTGACCGATGCCGAGGATGGTCATATCAAAGTCGCCGTGATCAACGATAGTTTGCTCATAGCGGGCGCATTCTGCGGTTAAATTGGCGGCCAGAACATCGGGAACAAAAGTATTTTCGGCGGGGATATTTGCGTACTGATAAAGGTGTTGTTGCAGGAAATAGTAATAACTTTGTGGGTCTGTGTTACGTAGCGGAATATATTCATCGATATTGAAGGCGAATGTTTTTGTAAAGTCAGCGTCACCATTTTTCGCCATGCGACTCATTTCTGCCAGCATGCCTACTGGCGTTCCACCCGTTGGAATAGCCATAACCAGGTCGGGTTTATTTATCAATGCCGCGGCAACGCGTTTTGCCGCCAGCATGCTCATTTCTGTATAGGTTTCGGTAATAATAAAATTAAGCATGTTCGTCCTTTAACCGCCAATGGTGGCCCTCAGGCCAATCTCTTCGGCATATTGTTTAATTTGTTCCGTCATCTCGTGTTGGCAAGCGGGAATGTCTTTTAATAAATAAGGAATGCCTAGTTTTTGATATTTACCGATGCCATAAATGTGATACTCGAGAATATCGACCTGCTGCACCGCGCTACCGAGTGTGCGGATAAAATCGAGGCGTTTACGGATATCGGCTGGATCATCATTACGTGTTGGTACGATCACCATGCGTGCCAGGATCGGCTTGCCCATTGCTGCGATCGCTTTGGCATTCTCCAGGATCAACCGGTTATCAACACCTGTACAACTGAGATGGGTTTCTGCATCAAAGACTTTAAAATCGTAGGAAACAAGATCGACGGCTTCAACCAGAGGGCGGAGTTTTTCCCAGCGAATATAACCGGCGGTATCCAGGCAGACATGTATCCCTTCCGCCTTCAACAGCAGGGCGGTTTCCCTGACAAACTCAGCCTGAAGCGCCGGCTCACCGCCGGAAAAGGTGACGCCGCCGTGGCTTTCATCGTAAAACGCTTTGTCGCGCAGCAGCAGGTCTGCCAGTTGGTGAGATGTCATCTCTTGGCCGACTTTCTCGTAGCCGTCATAGGGGCACATGTCGACGATATCCAGCAGATTGGTGCACTTTTTCCGGTCGATATTCACCCCGTTGCCGGGTTGTGCGAGGGTAATCGCGCTGTTTGCCGCCGCTTGTACGCAGGTCCCGCACTGGCGGCAGCGCTCTTTAAACCAGAAAACGTTGAAACCAGGCCTGATGGTTTCCGGATTCGCACACCACTGACAGCGTAAATTACACTGCTGCATAAAGACGGTGCTGCGTATTCCAGGGCCATCCTTGGTGGAATAATGCTGAATGCGGGAGATCAGGCCTGTTCTCATATTAACGTTCTCCTCACCATGCCAGTTCTGTACGGGCGATAATCGCGTCCTGCGCTTCCGGCATCAGCGTCGAAAACAAAGCGCAATAACCCGCTACGCGCACCATTAGGTTCGGATAATCTTCCGGGTGCGCTTTCGCTGCTCGCAGAATATTTGAATCGATGATGTTGAACTGGTTGTGGAAGATATTCTTCATCCGGCTGGCTTCCATGAAATGGGTAAATTTCTCCAGGTTATCGTCGCCTTCCAGTGCGCTCGGCGTGAATTTCATGTTCAGCAACTGGCCACCGGCGATTTTCTGGTTTGGCAGCTTCGCCACGGAGTTGATCACCGCCGTTGGCCCTTCTTTATCCGCGCCGAGGCACGGTGATGCACCTTCGTTTAATGGCAGAGTCGCCAGGCGACCATCTGGCGTTGCGCCAACGTCAAAGCCGTTTGGGACGTAGGAGGTGATGTTGGACGTGGACATGGTGTAACCGCAGCCTTTCGGTCCTTTGCCGTAGCGATCGGTTTTGTACTTCGGCAGCAGCTTCAGATAGGACTCGAACACGTCGGCGACAATGTAATCAACGTAGTCGATATCGTTGCCAAACTTCGGCGCGTTGCGGCATAGCTTGCGTACGCGTGCGCCTTCAATGCCTTCAAAGTTGCTGTCCATGGCATCACGCAGTTGCTTGAGTGTTAGCACCTGGTCATCAAAGACCAACTTCTTCACCGCAGCGAGGCTGTCACCAACTACCGAAGGCCCGATATTGGAGGAACTGACAAAGTCGTACTCTGCGCCGCCGTTTTTCAGCGTTTTACCGCGCTCCAGAGAGCAGTTAATGGTCGCGGAAGCGAAAGCGTCGGCATCGTGATGTTTCAGTGCACGATCGCACACCAGATCGCAGTCCACCGCCAGGTCGGAGTAGAACTCCAGCAACTGATTCCACGCAGCCCACACTTCATCATAAGACGCATAGTTAATTTCGCGGCCTTCTTTGCCGTTCACTTTTACCAGCTGTACGCCGGTTGCCGGGCAGCAGCCGTTGTTCATCACCAGTTCAAGAATTTTGCCGAAGTTAACGTAGGTCATACCGGTAGCGCGGTGGCCCCAACGGCCAGGAATAGCGGTTTCCACGCAGCCCATTGAGGCATATTCACGGGCGACCTCTTCCGTCAGACCAAGCGTCATCATTGCAGGGATCACCACTTCATCACAGAAAATGGACGGCATGCCAAAGCCCTTGCGGATCAGTTTTGCCGAATCCTGCATCAGTGAATGCGGGGTATCTTTAGAGAAACGTACGCTTAAGTTTGGTTCTGGCAGGCCGGTTAACGCCATCGCTTCCAGCGATAAATAAGAGAGATCGTTGGTGCCGTCAGTGCCGTCCGGCTTCATGCCTCCGACCATCAGGTTGGAATAAAGTGGGTAACCGCCGCTATACTGAGTGTGGCCCCACGGGCGTACTTTGTTGAGGCTGTTGGTCATGATGAAGAAGTGGGTCAGGATCTCCAGCGCCTTCTCTTTACTGATTTTTCCTGAGTGAATATCCGCTTCGTAGAACGACCAGACGTACTGGTCAAAACGGCCAAAGGAGAACGAGTGGCCGTTGCTTTCGATCATCATCAGTAAATGGGTTAGATAGACTGTTTCTACCGCTTCCCAAAAGCTCTGCGCTTTGCCTTCCATCAAGTGGGCGAACATATCGCTCATTGCCAGCAACTCGTCGCGACGTTTAGTATCGCTGGTTTTTGCCGCCTCTTCTTTGGCCAGCAAAGAGAAGCGTTTGCAGTAGTTCAGGGCGGCGTCCATGGTGATGATGACGGCCTGGTAGAAATCGGTCTGTTCTTCGGTCAGGTGTTGATCTTCTGCCAGATGTTGTTTGGCGATATCGCGCATGCCGCCGTAACCGACTTCGAGTACGAAATCATGGTTTGGAATGATGTGACCATCACCGGACATGCTGATACCACCACGGTGCAATACGCCCTGCTTTTCCGCCAGGCGGTTAATTTGCGGTAGGTTGGTTAATACTTCATCCTGATGGGTTTTACCCTGCCAGTAGTCTTGCAATACACGCAGACGTGCTTTGGTCTCTTCAGATACCTGGAAGCTGTCGCCAGACCGCTTGTCAAATTCGTCGAGTTCATCAATCACCCAGTTGAAAGAGAACTCCGGAAATACTGGCGCAGCGAAGTTGGCGCTGGCCTGGTTGCCGACGATCAACATATCCGGCTCAATGTAAATGGTCATGTTTGCCAGAATGTCGGCCAGCGCCAACGCCCGGCGAATAACGATCGGTTTGCCTTCTGAACGTTTAAACGATTCGGTAATGATTTCTGCGCGTTCCGGGCATAACGTCGCGGTACGGTGGAACATCTGATCCTGCTTTTTCGCAATCCTGGCAAAATCGCAATCGTTGTTGGTGGGTTTAAAACTGAGTAATCCGTTCATAAAGACCTCAATGTGGGAAGGGGTTTTCGTATTCCACGCCTGAGGTGTTCGATTGTCAATCTGCTTATGATCTATTTTGTTCCTTTGATCACATAAAAATATAAAAAGAACATTTAAAGAGGACAGAAACGCACAGAAAGATGTGCGTTTAAGAGGGGGGAACTCAGGAAGGGGTATCAGCTAACAGTAGCTGAACATGTCCGTTAAGTTGTGCGGTAAGGGTATCGGGTACACCGCTTTGACTGATGATGTAGTTAAAATCAGCAATACGACCATGCCCGGCAAGAAATGTCTGCCCAAACTTGCTTTTATCTGCCAGCAGAATTTTTTGTCGTCCGGCGCGTAGCAAAGCTTGTTTGACGTGAGCATCCGGCAGTTTGGGAACGGTGAGCTCGCCAGCTTCGTTGATGCCCTGGGTGCTGAGGAAGACCTTATCGGCATGAATATTATTGAAAAAATTAGACGTGCAGGATGAAATCATCCCCTGCGTATCATCTTCATATTCGCCAGGCGCAACAATCAGTTTTATCCCCCGCCTTCCTTTAAGCAGGTTAACCACTGGAATAGAGTTGGTGATCACCATGATTTTTTTATCAAACAGGAATTGTGCAAAGGCCAGCAGCGTGGTGCCGCAATCTATAATAATCGTGTCGCCGTCTTCGACCAGTTCGGCGGCTTTCTGGCCTATCAGATGCTTATCATCGACCATTTGCACGGATTTTAGCTGGAAGCTGGGCTCTACGCTGGCACCGCTGGTCAGGTAAGCGCCGCCGTAGGTTGTTTTGACAATCCCTTGTTTTTCAAAGAAGGAGAGGTCGCGGCGAATGGTCATCTTGGTGACGCCAAATTTTTCTGCGAGTTCGTTAACGACGACTTTCTTGTCCTGCTGCAGAATGGCGTAAATGCTCATTCTTCTGTCTGATGATTGCATAGTCACGCTTCGTTTGAAGGAAAAGCGCACTATAAAACACACATCTCATGCTGGCAACATGCGATGAAAAGAACATAAAAGAACATAGCGGCAGGAACAAAACTGCCGGATGGCAACGCTAAAACATCTTACTCATCCGGCAAACAGCTTTTATTCCCACTCTTGCAGGTAACGTTGACCGTACTGGTCAGCCACAAGCAGGGCGGCATACACCTGGTCCGGCGTTGCGCCGCCAGGCATGTTGTGGATGGTTTCGCCTTCGGCACAGGCTGCCTCAGCCACAATGCGCATTTTCGCCTGAATATCCTGTTTGATATCCAGTTGCGCCAGGGTAATCGGCAAGCCAACGGAATGGCACAGCGCGGCAACGGTTTCAATTTCATCGACCGGCGCGTTTTCCAGCACCAGCTGTGTCAGCGTACCGAAAGCCACTTTCTCGCCGTGGTAATAATGATGTGCATCCGGGATTGCGGTCAGACCGTTATGAATGGCGTGAGCCGCTGCCAGACCACCGCTTTCAAAACCGACGCCACTCAGATAGGTGTTGGCTTCAATAATGCGCTCCAGTGCTGGTGTAACCACGTGCTGCTCTGCAGCCAGCATCGCTTTTTCACCTTCTTCGATCAGCGTATTAAAGCACAGCTCTGCCAGCGCCAGCGCCGCCTGAGTACACTGACCGCCCGCCATGGTGGTTGCGCCGCTGCGTGAACAGGCACGCGCTTCGAACCAGGTCGCCAGCGCATCGCCAATACCCGCAGCTAACAGACGCGCCGGTGCGCCCGCGACAATTTTGGTATCAACAATGACCCTGTCCGGGTTATTGGGCAGCAGCAGATAGCGATCGAATTCACCGGCATCGGTGTAAATGACGGACAGCGCGCTGCACGGCGCATCGGTAGAGGCGATGGTTGGCGCAATGGCGACAGGCACGCCCATAAAGTGCGCCAGCGCTTTGGCGGTATCCAGCGTTTTACCGCCACCAATACCAAGTACTGCCGCACACTGCGCTTTTTCCGCTACGACGCGCAGACGGTCGATTTCGTTTTGTGAACATTCGCCGCCAAACGGTGCAATCTCCAGCGCCAGTCCGGCATCCTGGAAGCTTTTTTCCAGTGCACCCTGGGCAAAGCCTAAGACAAACTTGTCTCCAACGACCAGCCAGCGCTCTGCCAGTGGTTTGAGGTAGCTGCCAAGACGGGTAATAACATCAGCACCCTGGATGTACTTACCAGGTGATTGAATAATGCGATCCATACTTTATTTCCCTCACAGGTTGATGTGACCAAATGCGTTGTTCCAGTCCTGCTCAAACTTCTCTATTGCTGACTCTACCGCAGGGGTATTGAGCATTTGTTGCGCTACGTCTAATGGCAGGGTGATTGCTTCACATCCTGCCAGCAAGCAATCCAGCGCCTGACGTGGAGTTTTAAAGCTGGCCGCCAGTACCATGCTGTTCGGTGCATGCAGTTCCAGCAATGTTTGCAGTTCCTGTACTGTGCGAATCCCGTCGCCGCCCTGCGCGTCGATACGGTTAACGTAAGGCGCGATATATTTCGCTCCTGCCAGCGCAGCCAGTAGCCCCTGAGAAGCACTGTAAACGGCGGTTCCCAGCGTGGTGATACCCTCTTTTTTCAGCATCTTGATCGCGGCCAGACCTTCGGATGTCACCGGGATTTTCACTACCAGACCGGGCACCGCATTGCTCAGGCGTTTAGCTTCTTCCACCATGCCCTGCGCATCCCGGCTCATGGTCTGGGCAAACAGAATGCCCTCTTTGCCAATGGCGTTCTGCAGGCGTGGCAGCACATCCCAGATGGATTCTTTGCTTGCTGCCACAATGCTTGGGTTGGTGGTGACGCCCGCGATAGGGAAGATGCGGGCCAGACGTTCGACTTCCGCGACGTTGGCGGTATCAAGATAAAGTTCCATACAAAAACACCCTCTACGTTTTCCGTTAGCTGCCCGTTGCCGGGTTGCTTTGCTATGCACAGGATAAGAGTGTTTCGTCACGCGGTGCTATCTGACAAATCTGTCAAAAGCTGGATAAATGTAATATGTCTATAAAAGTGAGAGATACCTCACATGTAAGTGATATGTGATGGTATATGTTTTTTGATAATACAAAAATCCAGTAAATATTACCTTTGTCTCCGTTTTCTGTCCCAGTATGCGATTATAACTGGTCAGTTTTTTTCTCCGTCAACTGGCTGTGATACTGCCGACGATACTCTGACGGCGAACGTTCAGTATTCTTGCGAAACAGGCGGCAGAAGTAGTTGCTGTCAATAAACCCACAGGTGTGCGCCACGTCTTTGATCTTCAGCTCGTAACCCTTTAATAGCGTTTTTGCATGTTCCAGTCGCGTATGATTCAGGTATTCGTTAAACCCGATAGCGCCCGTTTTTTGAAACAGGTGGGAGAGGTAATTGGGTGAAATGTAAAACGCCTGCGCGACGGATTCTCGGGTGAGCGGCGAAGCGTAGCGTTCGTCAATATAGCCGCGAATGGCGTCGAAAAGCGCCTGACTACGTGATGCGGTTTGGATCTGGCTGCCGAGTAGATCGCGACAGTGACTCAGCAAGCTTGCAACGATTAGCCTGGCCGTTTGCTGCTCCTGCGGCTGCATTTGCATCTCATGGAGCGTTTGCAGCAGAAAAGAGCCAATACGCGGCCCACGCCGTGCGACGTGCTGGCGGGTAAGGTTTTGATATTGCTTGCCGTCCCATTGGACGACGCTGAAATCCAGTTGCTGTTTGCCGAACAGAATGCTGAGTGTCGTGACCGGTGTGGCCCACTGCGGAATATTCCAGCCGCCAGCCGGAACAAACAAGACATCGCCGGGGTTAAGCACCTTATCGATGCCAGAATCCGCAAATTCACCTTCCAGCACAATTTCCAGCCGGGGAAAATCGACCTGATACGCCAGTTCCGGCGTTGTGCTATTGGTGCTGGCGAAATAAATCTGCCGCAGCGGCGTGGGGCCGTTAATCAGGCGGGAGAGAAGATGGCTGACGTCGTGATACATGTTAATCCCTTGCAGGCAGCAGACAGGGAAACAGTAACGTTGAAAACAATCGCCCTCAAGTGATTATTGCCGGATGGCGGCTAATGCCATATCCGGCCTACAAGTCTTTGCGAGCTGTAGGCCGGATAAGCGTAGCGCATCCGGCAGACGGTTATTGATTACCGATTTGATCGCCGTAAGGCAGGGAATCGTAATCTATCAGGGCATTTTTCTTGTACGGATTGCCAATCCAGCGGGTTGTCTCTTTGAACTGCGGATTGGTAATGGCGCGAGTTGGATCGAAGCCATCGTAGGTGAAGCCCGCTAAGTCAGACCATGTGTGGATAAGCTCTGAGCTGCTGTATTTACGATTCACATCCTGTGAGAAGTCACGCGGGTGCGCGGCCTGCCATTTTTCCGAAGTCCACAACAGGAACGGCACCGTGTACATATGGCGCGTTGGGTTGTCTTCATTACGACCCTGCGTTTTGTGCGGTGGCGTATCGTAAACCTCTTCGCCATGATCGGAGAAGTACAGCAGGAAGCCGTTCGGATCGGTCGCTTTATAGTCTTTGATCAGGCTGGCAATAATATGATCGTTGTAAACATTCGCGCTGTCGTAATCGTTGTAGGCTTCCAGCTCATCGTTACTCAGGCCTGCGGGAACATGGTCGATATTATTATCGAACTTACCCTGGCCATCCGGATAGCGGAATTTGTACTTAATATGCGTACCCAGCAGATGCACGATGATGAACTTTTTCGGTGCCGGGTCGGCCAGGACTTCTTTAAATGGCGCCAGCACGTTGCTGTCATATTCGCGCGCACTTTGCGTACGCTGCTGGTTCATATAGAACTGTTTATCCGTCTGCTTAGAGAACACCGTCAGCATGGTGTTGCGGGCGGTCATCGTCTGCTGATTAGTGATCCAGAAGGTTTTATAACCCGCCTGTTTCATCATGTTCATCAGGGACGGCTGAGTCAGATACAGATCCGGGTTCTTTTCGTTAGCGAAGGTCAGCGCCTGCTGCAGGATTTCAATGGTGTACGGACGGGAAGTCACGACATTATTGAATACGGTGAAGTTAGGATCGGATTTATGCAGCGCATCCAGTTCTGGCGTCGTTTCACGCGGATAGCCATACAGGCTCATGCGGCCACGTTGCGTTGACTCACCAATCACCAGTACCAGCGTACGCGGTGCGTCACCTGAACTGTCTTTAAAGTTGGCCAGCGGCGGCAGGGCATTGTTCTCATTCAGCAGGCTATTGAGCGAGGTCAACTGCTGACGATATTGATAATACCCGGAGATGAATTGCCACGGCGCGGCGGGCTCCATACGTGAAGCAAGGCCATCCAACGTTATTTCAAACGGCTTATGTTTGATAAATGTGTTCACTGTCATCGGATGCAGAATCAATCCGTATAACAGTGCAAACGACACCAGATAGCGCCAGGGTGATGGAATATGTACCGGACGCAGACGTCTCCATAGCAGAATTGCCATTGCTGTATATGCCAGCGCAATTAAGACGATCTTCAGGCTGAAGTATTGACTCAGGTACTCGCTGGCTTCGTTCGCATTGGTTTCAAACATTACGTACAGAACGCTTTGCGAGAACTCTTGCCCGTAAATGACGTAATAGCTCAGAGCTGCCAGCGAGGCCGCCCATAGAATTACGCCAATGACGGCAGCAATAATGCGGATACGGTTTGGAAATAAAAATACCGGGATCAACCACAGCGAGCTGAACAGCAGGGAGTCGCGTAGGCCGGTAGATCCGCTATAGCCGCTAAAATAGATAACGGCCTGTAGTAATGAGGAAAAAAACCAAAAATAGAGGAGCGCCCAACCCAGGGCTTTCCAGCTAAAGGCGGGTTTAGACTGGAATTGTAAGGATTGCATAATGTGAGCCTGTCTTTAATCGTAGCGCCAAGAGTAGCGACTAAACATTAAGAGGAACTGAAGCATCACGATCTCAGGATCGTGTTTTGCTGTTGTAATATTCACGTAGTGAATATGTTCAGGCAGGAATATATTGAAAATGAAGTGGTTGTAACAGCGGTTTTTACTGTCGCCTTCGTACAGTAGCACGAAGGCGACAGCGGGAGGGGCGTTAGCCTGTATTGCGCATACCGGCTGCAACACCAGCGATAGTCACCATCAGCGCTTGTTCAACGCGTGGATCCGGTTCATGGCCTTGTTCTTCGGCCTGGCGTGAGCGGTGTAACAACTCTGCCTGTAAGACGTTCAGCGGGTCAGTATAAACATTCCTTAACTGAATGGACTCGGCAATCCACGGCAGGTCGGCCATCAAATGTGAGTCGTTGGCAATCGCCAGTACGACATCGATATCTG
The DNA here is from genome assembly GCF_006385635.1 of Citrobacter sp. CF971. Taxonomy (NCBI): domain Bacteria; kingdom Pseudomonadati; phylum Pseudomonadota; class Gammaproteobacteria; order Enterobacterales; family Enterobacteriaceae; genus Citrobacter; species Citrobacter sp. CF971. The sequence continues at coordinate 232,978 of NZ_CP041051.1, forward strand.
CTGCCAGGCGTTGGCGTAGCTCTTCACCCAGCGGCCACAGCTCTTTTTTGACCAGGCGCTGATCGTAATACTCTGCCAGCCACAGGTCTGCTTTCGCGAAAACCATTTCCAGCATGCCAAGGCGTGTGGAGAAGAATGGCCAGTCGCGGCACATCGCTTCGAGTTCGCTTTGCTTACCATCTTCAACCACTTTTTGCAGCGCGGTACCAGCACCAAGCCAGGCCGGGAGCATCAGACGGTTCTGCGTCCAGGCAAAGATCCACGGTATAGCACGCAGAGACTCAACGCCGCCGGTCGGACGGCGTTTTGCCGGACGTGAACCGAGCGGCAATTTACCCAGTTCCTGCTCCGGTGTGGCTGAGCGGAAATAAGGGACGAAGTCTTTGTTTTCACGCACATATCCACGGTATAGCTCGCAGGAAATATCGGAAAGCTCATCCATGATATGACGCCAGTTATCCTTCGGTTCTGGCGGTGGTAACAGGTTGGCCTCCAGAATTGCTCCGGTATACAGCGACAGGCTGCTGATGGTCACTTCTGGCAGGCCGTACTTAAAGCGGATCATCTCCCCTTGTTCTGTCACGCGCAGACCGCCTTTCAGGCTGCCTGGTGGTTGAGAGAGCAGCGCCGCATGCGCAGGCGCGCCGCCGCGACCAATGGATCCACCGCGACCGTGGAACAGCGTCAGTTCGATACCGGCTTTTTCGCAGGTTTTGATCAGCGCGTCCTGAGCCTGGTATTGCGCCCAGGACGCTGCCATCACGCCCGCGTCTTTTGCGGAATCAGAGTAGCCAATCATGACCATCTGTTTGCCCTGGATAAAGCCGCGGTACCAGTCGATATTCAGAAGCTGGGACATGACGTCATCGGCATTGTTGAGGTCGTCCAGCGTTTCAAATAGCGGAGCGACCGGCATAGCAAAACCAATTCCGGCTTCTTTCAGCAGCAGATGCACGGCCAGCACATCCGACGGCGTTTTCGCCATCGAGATAACATAGGCGGCAATGGAGCCATACGGGGCTTCGGCAATGACCTGACAGGTGTCGAGCACTTCACGGGTGTCATTGCTCGGCTCCCAGTTACGCGGCAGGAGCGGACGCTTGGAATTCAGTTCGCGGATCAGGAAAGCCTGTTTATCTGCTTCCGACCAGTTTTCGTAGTCGCCAATGCCCAGATAACGAGTCAGTTCGCCCAAGGCTTCAGTATGACGGGTGCTTTCCTGACGAATATCAATACGCACCAGCGGTACGCCGAAACACTTCACGCGCCTAAGGGTGTCGAGCAATTCGCCATTGGCGATGATGCCCATACCACAGGCCTGTAGAGACTGGTAGCACGCGTAAAGCGGGTCCCAGAGCTGTTCGTTTTGGGTGAGAAGTCCCGCAGGTTTCGGCAATTTCTCGCCTTTCAGACGGGCTTCAAGCCAGGCCTGGGTCGCCATCAGACGAGAACGCAGGGTTTTCATCAGATAGCGGTATGGTTCAGCTGCGCCTTCTTCACCTACCAGCGCCATCAGCTCCGGCGTGGCATCCACCATCGACAGCTCAGAAATCAGAAACTGGATGTCTTTCAGGAACAGGTCTGTCGCTTTCCAGCGGCTGAGCAATAGCACGTGACGGGTGATATCCGCCGTTACGTTCGGGTTGCCGTCACGGTCGCCGCCCATCCAGGAGGTAAATCGAACCGGGACAAAATCAACTGGCAGCTTATATCCAAGATGCTCTTCCAGTTGCTCATTCAGCTCGCGCAGGTAGTTCGGCACACCTTCCCACAGGCTGTTTTCAACAACCGCGAATCCCCATTTGGCTTCATCAACCGGGCTTGGGCGCAGTTTGCGGATTTCATCCGTATGCCAGGACTGAGCAATGAGCTGACGCAGACGGCGCATCAGTTGGTTGCGTTCATAATCGACGAGGTCTTTGTTATCAAGCTGCTTGAGGCAGGCGTTCACTTCACCCATTTTATGGATCAGCGTACGACGAGTGATCTCGGTCGGGTGGGCGGTGAGTACCAGCTCCAGAGAGAGTGATTCTACGGCTTTCTTGATGGTGGCGTCATTGAGGTTGGGCTGCTCTTTCAGTTTACGCAGAGTGCGAGCAATCACTTCCGGGTTGCTGGCTGCTTCGCCTTTTGGCGAAATGCTGTGGTGCTGCTCGGCGGTGTTGGCCAGGTTCAGGAACTGGCTAAATGCGCGGGCAACCGGCAGCAGCTCGTCGTTAGACAGATTTTGCAGTGTGGTGAGCAATTCCTGGCGATTAATTTCATTGCCAGCGCGAGATGATTTGGACAGCTTTCGAATTGTTTCTACGCGATCAAGAATGTTCTCTCCCAACGCATCCTTGATGGTCTCTCCCAGCACTTTGCCGAGCATACTGACATTACTACGCAACGCGGAATATTGTTCGTTCATATTAACCCAGACACCCCATCTATTTTGAATATGTCCTGTATCTTTCGCGCCTGACTATCACGCAAAATCTTGCGGACTTAACTTTTTAGCCGTCTTTTATAAAGCCACGTAAAACACGTGACGTCAATTGCTGCGAAATCGGTTCAGCAAACGAATAAATGCCGTGAATTTACGTTATTTAATTCACATCCAATCAAATAAGCGTTGCTTATGGAAATGTTAAAAAATCGCCCCGCTTACCACTAAGGGATTAGCGGGGTGACAAGCAGTTAATGCCAGCAGAAATGGTGCACAACCTGGGTGATTAATTCGCGGGTTGGCTTAATAAAGCGCGTTTCCAGATACTCATCCGGCTGATGCGCCTGATTAATGGAGCCTGGACCCAATACCAGCGTTGGGCAAAGCGTCTGGATAAACGGCGCTTCGGTGCAATAGTTCACCACTTCAGTCTGTGCGCCCAGCAGTTTCTCAACCACCTCTACCAGTTGATGGTCAGGTGGGCACTCATAGCCGGGAATCGGCGGATGCAGTTCCGATACGGTCAGGCGACCCGGCCAACGTTCGCTGACAGGGGCCAGCACTTCGTTAAGTAACCCATTGAGATCGTTTAGCGTCATACCCGGTAGCGGGCGAATATCCATATGCAGTTCGCAGCAGGCGCAGATTCGGTTGGCGGCGTCACCGCCGTGGATGTGGCCCAAATTTAACGTTGGATACGGGACGGTAAAGGCATCATGGTGATAGCGCGCTTTCAGGTCATCGCGCAGATGCATGATATGGCCGATGGCATCATGCATCAGTTCAATCGCATTAACGCCACGCGCCGGATCGCTTGAATGACCCGACTGTCCCAGAATACGTATCGCATTAGATATATGGCCTTTGTGCGCGCGCACCGGTTGCAGGGATGTGGGTTCGCCAATGATCGCGCAGTCCGGGCGCAGAGCGGTAGTTTCAGAGAAGTAGCGAGCTCCCGCCATGCTGGTCTCTTCGTCAGCAGTGGCCAGAATGTACAGGGGTTTTTTCAGTTTCGTGACGTCGACATCACGCAACGCGTCGAGGATAAAGGCGAAGAAGCCTTTCATATCCGCCGTACCCAAACCATACAGCTTATTGTCATGCTCGGTTAGAGTGAACGGATCGCGTGTCCAGCGTCCGTCGTCAAAGGGTACGGTATCGGTATGGCCCGCCAACAACAGGCCGCCAGCGCCCTGTCCAATGCTCGCCAGCATATTGAATTTATTTCGCGTATCGGGAACCGGTTGGACCTCCACATTGAAGCCTAAATCTTTAAACCAGCCCGCCAGCAGAGTGATTAAACCTGCATTGCTTTGATCGAGCGCTTCTTCGGTGGCACTGATCGATGGCGTGGCAATCAGAGCGCGGTAAATCTCGATAAATGGCGGTAAATTGTTTTTCATTGTTGACACACCTCGGGTCATGATAGTATCAATATTCATGCAGTATTTGTGAATAAAAATACATTAACGTTGAGCGTAATAAAACCCACCAAGTGTAAGGTGAGGTGATAAAGGCTTATACCTGGCAACAGAATCTAAGAAGGTGAGCTGCCCCGATGTTGAATACGCTGATTGTGGGCGCCAGTGGCTATGCCGGCGCAGAGCTTGTGACCTATGTAAATCGCCATCCTGATATGACCATAACCGCTTTGACCGTCTCAGCGCAAAGCAATGATGCAGGAAAATTAATCTCCGATTTGCATCCGCAGTTGAAAGGCATTGTCGATTTACCGTTGCAGCCAATGTCAGATATCAGCGAGTTTAGCGCAGGGGTGGATGTTGTGTTCCTCGCAACGGCTCATGAGGTGAGTCATGACCTGGCTCCGCAGTTTTTGCAGGCCGGTTGCGTGGTGTTTGACCTTTCGGGCGCGTTTCGCGTAAACGACGGCACGTTCTATGAAAAATATTATGGCTTTACGCATCAGCATCCTGAGCTGCTGGAGCAGGCCGTTTATGGGCTGGCGGAGTGGAACGCGGACAAACTGAAAGAAGCGAATCTGATTGCTGTGCCAGGTTGTTACCCGACGGCGGCGCAGCTTTCGCTGAAACCGTTGATTGATGCCGGGCTGCTGGATCTCAGCCAGTGGCCGGTAATTAATGCGACCAGCGGCGTGAGCGGTGCGGGGCGTAAAGCGGCTATCTCCAACAGCTTTTGTGAGGTGAGCCTGCAGCCGTATGGCGTGTTTACCCATCGTCATCAGCCGGAAATCGCCACTCATCTGGGGACAGAAGTGATTTTCACCCCGCATCTGGGTAACTTCCCGCGCGGAATTCTGGAAACTATCACTTGCCGCCTTAAGGCGGGCGTAACCCATGCTCAGGTGGCTCAGGCGCTGCAACAGGCGTATGGCGATAAACCGCTGGTGCGTCTGTATGACAAAGGGGTTCCGGCGCTGAAGAATGTGGTTGGATTACCGTTCTGCGATATCGGGTTTGCCGTACAGGGTGAACACCTGATCGTCGTGGCGACGGAAGACAACTTATTGAAAGGCGCGGCGGCACAGGCGATGCAGTGCGCAAATATTCGTTTTGGCTTTGCCCAAACGCAGTCTCTTATTTAGGGTGCAACAATGAATCCATTAATTATCAAGTTGGGCGGCGTTTTACTGGATAGCGAAGAGGCGCTGGAGCGCTTGTTTACCGCACTGGTGAATTATCGTGAGTCGCACCAGCGTCCGCTGGTCATTGTGCACGGTGGCGGCTGCGTGGTCGACGAGCTGATGAAGCAGCTGAATCTGCCGGTGAAAAAGAAAAATGGTCTGCGCGTCACGCCTGCCGATCAAATTGACATTATTACCGGTGCCCTGGCGGGAACGGCGAATAAAACCTTGCTGGCTTGGGCGAAAAAGCATCACATCGCGTCTGTGGGTCTGTATCTTGGCGATGGCGACAGCGTAAAAGTGACGCCGCTCGATAAAGAACTGGGTCATGTTGGACTGGCGCAGCCGGGTTCGCCTAAGCTGATTAACACGCTGCTGGAAAGCGGTTTTCTGCCGGTAGTGAGCTCTATTGGCGTCACTGATGATGGGCTGCTGATGAACGTGAATGCCGATCAGGCGGCAACGGCGCTGGCGGCAACGCTGGGTGCGGATCTGATCCTGCTCTCTGATGTAAGCGGTATTCTGGATGGCAAAGGCCAGCGTATTGCCGAAATGACTGCAGCGAAAGCGGAACAGCTGATTGAACAGGGCATTATTACCGATGGCATGATCGTGAAGGTGAATGCGGCGCTGGATGCCGCGCGTACGCTGGGTCGTCCGGTGGATATCGCCTCCTGGCGTCATGCAGAGCAACTCCCGGCGCTGTTTAACGGCACGCCAATTGGTACGCGTATTCTGGCTTAACTACTAATGTGCCGGATGGCGCAGCGCCACCGGGCAAAAATATCATATTAAGGAAATTCGTTATGGCACTTTGGGGTGGGCGTTTTACACAGGCAGCAGATCAGCGGTTCAAACAGTTCAACGACTCGTTGCGTTTTGACTACCGCCTGGCAGAACAGGATATTGTTGGCTCTGTGGCCTGGTCCAAAGCGTTGGTAACGGTCGGTGTACTGACTGCTGATGAACAGCTGCGGTTGGAAGAAGCGCTGAATAATCTGCTGGAAGAGGTTCGCGCGAATCCTCAGCAGATTCTGCAAAGCGATGCCGAAGATATTCACAGTTGGGTGGAAGGTAAGCTGATTGATAAAGTCGGCCAGCTTGGTAAAAAACTGCATACCGGACGTAGCCGTAACGACCAGGTCGCGACCGATCTCAAGCTGTGGTGCAAAGACACGGTTATCGAATTACTATCGGCCAATCGTCAGTTGCAAACTGCGCTGGTGGTGACGGCGGAGAATAACCAGGACGCCGTCATGCCGGGTTACACCCACCTGCAACGTGCGCAGCCGGTGACGTTTGCTCACTGGTGTCTGGCCTATGTTGAAATGTTGGCGCGTGACGAGAGCCGCCTGCAGGATGCGCTCAAACGCCTGGACGTCAGTCCGTTAGGCTGCGGCGCGCTGGCGGGTACTGCGTATGAAATCGATCGCGAGCAGCTGGCGGGTTGGTTGGGCTTTGCTTCGGCTACGCGCAACAGTCTGGACAGCGTTTCTGACCGTGACCACGTGCTGGAGTTACTCTCAGACGCCTCTATCGGCATGGTACACCTGTCGCGTTTTGCTGAAGACCTGATTTTCTTTAACACCGGCGAAGCGGGCTTTGTCGAGCTGTCCGATCGTGTGACTTCGGGTTCATCTCTGATGCCGCAGAAGAAAAATCCGGATGCGCTGGAGCTGATCCGTGGCAAATGCGGTCGCGTGCAGGGTGCGTTGACCGGCATGATGATGACGTTAAAAGGCCTCCCGCTGGCATACAACAAAGATATGCAGGAAGACAAAGAAGGGCTGTTCGACGCGCTCGACACCTGGCTGGACTGTCTGCATATGGCCGCGCTGGTGCTGGATGGTATCCAGGTGAAACGTCCGCGTTGTCAGGAAGCGGCGCAGCAGGGCTATGCTAACGCCACTGAACTGGCGGATTATCTGGTGGCGAAAGGTGTTCCGTTCCGCGAAGCGCACCATATCGTAGGTGAAACGGTGGTCGAGGCGATTCGACAGGGCAAACCGCTGGAGGCGCTGTCGCTTGCTGACTTACAAAAGTTTAGCCAGGTGATTGGCGATGACGTTTACCCGATCCTCTCGTTGCAATCGTGCCTGGACAAGCGTGCGGCGAAAGGCGGCGTGTCACCCCAGCAGGTTGCACAGGCGATCGACTACGCGAAGGCGCGTCTGGCATAAATTGATGGGTAATCATTCGAGCCTGGCGTCACGCCGGGCTTTTTTATGCAAAAAAAATGCGGACACAAGGTCCGCAAAAGTTCACGTTGGCTTTAGTTATTTCGAGTATGAGAGAAACTCTCAAAACGGACAGTAGCTTCAAGGGTTAAAGGGGTACCGTTCCGTTTCTGTGGTGCATTATTAAACAGAAAGCTTGATAGGGATAATCGTTCGTTGCTATGCTACCTATCGCTACGAACTATCGTGGCGATGGAGGATGAATAATGAATATTCGTGATCTTGAATACCTGGTAGCGCTAGCCGAACATCGTCACTTCCGACGAGCGGCAGACTCCTGTCACGTTAGCCAACCAACGCTGAGCGGGCAGATCCGCAAGCTGGAAGATGAGCTTGGCGTCATGTTGTTGGAGCGTACGAGTCGCAAGGTGCTGTTCACCCAGGCTGGTTTGCTGCTGGTGGATCAGGCGCGCACCGTGCTGCGCGAGGTCAAAGTGCTCAAGGAGATGGCAAGCCAACAAGGCGAGACAATGTCTGGCCCGCTGCATATTGGTTTGATCCCAACGGTGGGGCCATACCTGCTGCCGCATATTATTCCGATGTTGCACCAGACCTTCCCAAAACTGGAAATGTATCTCCATGAAGCGCAGACACATCAGCTGTTAGCGCAACTGGATAGCGGCAAGCTCGACTGCGTCATTCTGGCGCTGGTGAAAGAGAGTGAGGCGTTCATCGAAGTACCGCTATTTGATGAGCCTATGCTGCTGGCGATCTATGAAGATCATCCGTGGGCAAACCGTGACTGTGTACCGATGTCCGATCTGGCGGGTGAAAAACTGCTGATGCTGGAAGATGGCCACTGCCTGCGCGATCAGGCAATGGGCTTCTGCTTTGAAGCGGGTGCTGATGAAGATACCCATTTTCGGGCAACCAGTCTGGAAACGCTGCGTAACATGGTGGCGGCAGGAAGCGGTATTACCTTACTGCCTGCGCTGGCTGTTCCGCCGGAGCGTAAGCGTGATGGTGTCGTTTATCTGCCATGCATTAAACCCGAACCGCGTCGTACGATTGGTCTGGTGTACCGTCCTGGTTCGCCGCTGCGCAGCCGTTATGAACAGTTGGCAGAGGCCATCCGTGGATCAATGGATGGCCATTTCGACAGTGCGTTAAAACAGGCGGTTTAAGCCATTTAGCGCTGCTACCCGATAGGCTTCTGCCATGGTTGGGTAGTTAAAGGTGGTGTTAACGAAGTACTCGATAGTGTTACCACCACCTTTTTGCTCCATTATCGCTTGTCCGATGTGAATAATTTCGGCCGCGCGCTCCCCAAAGCAGTGGATCCCCAGAATCTCTTTGGTTTCGCGATGGAACAGGATCTTCAGCGTTCCGACACTCATACCCACGATTTGCGCACGTGCCAGATGCTTAAACTGGGCGCGGCCAACCTCGTATGGAACTTTCATTGCCGTGAGTTGCTGTTCGGTTTTACCAACGGAGCTGATTTCTGGAATGGTATAAATCCCGGTCGGGATATCTTCAATCAGATGTGCGGTGGCTTCGCCTTTTACCAACGCCTGGGCGGCAATGCGTCCCTGGTCGTAGGCCGCCGATGCCAGGCTCGGATAACCGATCACATCCCCTACGGCATACACATGCGGCAACGCCGTCTGGTACATGCTATTCACTTTGAGCTGCCCACGGCTGTCGGTTTTCAGACCAATGTTTTCCAGCGCCAGCGAATCGGTATTACCGGTACGGCCATTGGCGTACAACAGGCAGTCTGCCTTCAGTTTCTTACCGGATTTCAGGTGCATGATGACGCCGTCATCGCAGCCTTCAATCTTCTCATACTCTTCGTTGTGGCGAATGACCACACCGCTGTTCCAGAAGTGGTAAGAGAGGGAGTCGGACATCTCTTGATCGAGGAATGCCAGCAGACGATCGCGGGTGTTGATTAAATCAACTTTGACATCCATTCCACGGAAGATCGACGCATATTCACAGCCAATGACCCCCGCGCCATAAATCAGCACATGGCGGGGTTCGTGGTGCAGGCTCAGGATAGAGTCGCTGTCGTAAACCCGTGGATGCGAAAAGTCGACATCAACAGGGCGATAAGGACGCGAACCGCAGGCAATAACAAACTTATCCGCAGTCAGCGTTTCCACCGTACCGTCGTGACATTCCAGGGCGATCGTGTGTTCATCAACAAAACGGGCATTCCCCTGCAAAATTTCGCAGTGATTGCGCTCGTAAAATCCTTGCCGCATACGCGTTTGCTGATTAATAACGTTATCAGCGTGGTTGAGAATATCGGCAAAAGAAGAACGAAGGAGTCGGGAGTGGTCGCTGTACAGTGGGTTCTGATTGAATTCAATAATGCGGCTGACGGCGTGGCGGAGGGCTTTCGACGGGATGGTGCCCCAGTGGGTACAGCCTCCGCCGACGTTATGATAGCGCTCAATCACCGCGACGCGCGCTCCTTGCTTAACCAGACCCATTGCAGCGCCTTCGCCGCCGGGACCGGAACCTATTACTATTGCATCGTAATCGTAGGAATGTGACATGGTCAGGCTTACCTGTTCTTATACATAAAAGCAACAGAATAGTAACATCGTTGTCAGGATAACCCAATTATCGTTGTGCTTTTTTGCGAAGTCGAAGCACAAACTGCGCGTAAACAATCATTCACAAAGCCATGCCAACCGCCTAATCTCTGGTATAGTGCCAGCAAGGTATGTGGAAGGATTCAGACATCGTGATGGGCGTTAGAGCGCAACAAAAAGAAAAAACCCGGCGTTCGCTGGTAGAAGCCGCATTTAGTCAACTGAGCGCTGAGCGTAGTTTTGCCAGCCTCAGTTTACGCGAAGTTGCTCGTGAAGCGGGCATTGCGCCAACCTCGTTTTATCGCCATTTCCGCGATGTGGATGAACTCGGCCTGACGATGGTGGACGAAAGCGGTCTGATGCTGCGTCAATTGATGCGCCAGGCGCGCCAGCGTATCGCGAAGGGCGGGAGTGTGATCCGCACCTCGGTCTCAACATTTATGGAGTTCATCGGCAACAATCCCAACGCCTTCCGTTTATTATTGCGCGAGCGTTCGGGGACATCCGCAGCGTTTCGTGCAGCGGTCGCACGTGAAATTCAGCACTTCATTGCGGAACTTGCGGACTATCTGGAACTCGAAAACCATATGCCTCGTGCGTTTACTGAAGCGCAAGCCGAAGCCATGGTAACCATTGTTTTCAGCGCCGGGGCAGAAGCACTGGATGTTGGCGCTGAACAGCGTCGACAGCTAGAAGAGCGGCTGGTATTGCAACTGCGCATGATCGCGAAAGGCGCATTTTATTGGTACCGCCGTGAACAAGAGAAGATGACGCACCACTCCGAGTAACGAGAAGGACAAGCAATGAAACAGTCAGGTCAAGATAAAGGTACGCTGCTGCTGGCGCTGGTTGCTGGCTTATCGATCAATGGTACATTTGCGGCGCTGTTTAGCTCCATTGTGCCATTCTCCGTATTCCCGATTATTTCGCTGGTGCTGACGGTTTATTGTTTGCATCAACGCTATCAGAACCGCACCATGCCTGTGGGATTGCCGGGCCTGGCCGCCGCCTGTTTTATTCTCGGTGTTCTGCTGTACAGCACCGTGGTACGCGCTGAATATCCAGATATTGGCTCTAACTTCTTCCCGGCGGTGCTGTCGGTGATTCTGGTGTTCTGGATCGGCTTTAAAGTGCGTAACCGTAAACAGGAAATTGTGGAGTAATAGTTGTCGCTGTAGGCCGGATAAGGCAAAGCCGCTATCCGGCAATCTGAACCGGTAGTGCTTATCCGGCTTCCGTTCAGTCTTACTTCTTCGTTAACAGTACTCCGCACTCCATATGGTGCGTATACGGGAACTGATCGAATAGCGCCAGACGTGAAACATTGTGCGTCTGGCTTAACGTTTCCAGGTTCTTACACAGCGTCTCCGGATTGCAGGAGATGTACAGAATGCGCGGATACGCCTGCACCATTTTCTCCGTTTCGCTGTCCAGACCGCTGCGCGGTGGGTCAACGAAGATAGTTTCACACTGGTAACTCTTCAGATCGATTCCCTGCAAACGGTTGAACTCGCGAACACCGTTCATCGCCTGTGTAAACTCTTCGGCCGCCATGCGGATAATTTGTACGTTATCAATATGGTTAGCCGCGATGTTGTACTGTGCAGCAGCCACGGACGGTTTGGCGATTTCAGTGGCCAGTACGCGGTTGAAGTTTTGCGCCAGGGCTAACGAGAAATTGCCATTGCCGCAATACAGCTCCAGCAGGTCGCCTTTTGAGCCCCTGGTGACATCAATCGCCCACTCTAACATCTGAATATTCATGGCGGCGTTTGGCTGGGTGAAGCTGTTCTCAACCTGGCGGTAGATAATCTCTTTACCTGCAACCGGCAAGCGTTCGTCAATGTAGTCCTGGTCCAGCTCAATTTTGGTTTTGGTAGCCCGACCAATCAAATGCACGTTCAGGTTTTGCGCCCGCAGCGCATCTCGCAGCGCTTCGGCTTCCTTACGCCATTCATCATCCAGCTTTTTATGGTACAGCATCGAAACCACCGCCTGATCGCTCAGGGTTGTGAGGTAATCAATCTGAAACAGTTTGTGGCGCAGGACGTGGTTGTTGCGAACGCCGTCGATCATTGCCGTCATTAGCGTGTTGATGAGCTCGCTGGCAGCCGGGAAGCTGTCGACGCGAATACGGTTTTTGGTCTGGCTGTCGAACATGATGTGGTACAGGTCATCACCGTCATGCCACAGGCGGAATTCGGCGCGCATACGGTAATGGCTGACCGGTGAGCGAAACACTTCCGGAGCCTGTGCATAAAATGGCGTCATTAAGCTCTGCAGACGCACTACTTTCTCAGCTAACTGGGCGTCGTACTGTTCTGTCGGAAGGTGTTCGGGGGTCATGATGCGTCCTGAAAAATAAAAGTACGCGGGGATTGTAGGGATTGCTCAACAGATGTCCAGTCATTGATGATTTCCGATAATGTGATACGCGGTCTGGACACCAGGTTGTAACAAACTGTAGCATCCGTTTTCCGGTCCTGTGAGTTAAAAGGGAATCCAGTGTAAATCTGGAGCTGACGCGCAGCGGTAAGGAAGGTAAGAGATGAGCGCACCTGGTGCAGACACTGCGGATTGCCGCGGGAAGTCATCGTCTCTTTAAGTCGCCTCCAAGCCCGAAGACCTGCCGGCTAACGTCGCATCTGGTTTTCATCATCGCGTACTATCGGTGGGACCTGCGGCATCCTTCTTAAATTGTGGATGCTTTACAATGATCAAAAAATCATTGCTGTGCACGGCGCTGTCCGTCACGGCATTTTCTGGTTGGGCACAGGACACTCGCCCGGATACTCTCGTCGTCACTGCCAACCGTTTTCAGCAGCCTGTTAATACTGTTCTTGCCCCCACCGATGTGGTCACGCGTGAAGATATTCAGCGCTGGCAGTCAAAAGATCTGAATGATGTCATGCGTCGATTGCCGGGGGTAGATATCTCGCAGACCGGTGGGATGGGGAGCAGCTCTTCTCTATATGTGCGTGGGACTGAAGCGCGTCATGTGCTGGTACTGATTGACGGTGTTCCAATGGCACGGCCAGGCATTTCCAATGGTGTTGATATTGGCCAGATTCCGGTATCGCTGGTGCAGCGGGTTGAATACATTCGCGGACCGCGTTCAGCGGTGTATGGATCTGGTGCGATCGGTGGTGTGGTTAACATCATTACGATGAGTGATGAAGAGAAATCGCAGATCAACGCAGGCATGGGTAGTAACGGTTATCAGACTTACGATGGCGCTATCAACAAGCGTTTCGGCGACACGGTGGTGACCGCTGCCGGCGCATATCAGACGACGAAAGGCTTTAACATTCAGCCCGATTCACCCTACAGCGGTGACAGCGACCGGGATGGTTACCGTAACAAGTTGTTCTGGGGCGCGGTACAGCATAAGTTCGACAATAATTTCTCCGGTTTTTTCCGTGGCTACGGCTACACCGCGAATAGCGATTATGACCAAGGGGCGTGGGGTTATCCGGGCGGTAATGACGAAGCCCAGAATTACAACCAGTCCTGGGATACGGGTTTACGGTACAACTCTGGCATTTACTCTTCTCAGTTAATTGCTAACTACCAGCGCCTGAAGGATTACAACTACAGTAACGAGCTTGGCCGCTACGCAGGAGATGCCACGCTGGATGATATGGAACAGCGTTATATCCAGTGGGGGAATAGCATTGAGGTTGGACATGGGGCGATCAACGGCGGTGTTGACTGGAAACAGGAAAAACTGACCTCCAGTAGCACGACGTTATCCGACAGCTATAAACGTGATACGACCGGGCTTTATCTGACCGGACAGCAACAAATTGACAGCGTCACGCTGGAAGCTTCGGGGCGTGAAGATCATGACGAACAATTCGGCTGGCATGGCACCTGGCAGACCGCAGCCGGCTGGGAGTTTGTTGATGGTTATCGCGCAACGCTCTCTTACGGTACTGGTTTCCTGGCACCCTCGCTGGGTCAGCAGTACGGGGCGACGCGCTTTGCCTCATCCTATGGGCCGGGTATTGCCGCCAACCCGAACCTGAAACCGGAAGAATCCAAACAGTGGGAAGCAGGAATTGATGGATTGACAGGGCCGCTTGATTGGCGTCTTTCCGCATACCACTATGAAATTCAAAACCTGATCGACTACAAGAATAACCAGTACGTCAACGTTAAATCAGCCACGATTAAGGGGCTGGAATGGACCGGAAACATTACGACTGGCCCTGTAGAACATCATCTAACGCTACAATACGTTGATCCGCGCGATGATGACACAAACAAGGTGCTCTATCGCCGTGCAAAACAGCAGGTTAAGTATGAGTTAACCGGACAGGTCCAGGATCTGGGCTGGAACGTTGCGTATCAATATATAGGTGAACGTTACGATAATGATTACGACAATAATCGTGATGTTAAATTGGGCGGCGTCAGCTTATGGGATATCGGATTATCATATCCAATCACCTCACAGCTGACAGTTCGTGGTAAAATCGCCAACCTGTTCGATAAAGATTACGAGACAGTTTATGGCTACGCAACTGCAGGACGGGAATACACCTTGTCTGGCAGCTACACCTTCTGATCCCCGTCCCACCGTGCTGGTGTTTGATTCCGGCGTCGGTGGGTTGTCGGTCTATGACGAGATCCGGCGTCTTCTGCCGGATCTCCACTATATCTACGCTTTCGACAACGTCGCCTTTCCTTATGGAGAGAAGAGCGAGGAGTTTATCGTCGAGCGTGTTGTTGAGATTGTGACTGCTGTCCAGCAGCGCTATCCCCTTTCTCTTGCGGTCATCGCATGTAATACAGCAAGCACGGTGTCGCTTCCTGCGTTACGTGAGAAGTTTGCCTTCCCGGTTGTGGGCGTGGTGCCTGCGATTAAACCGGCGGCGCGACTCACGGCGAATGGCGTAGTGGGGCTGCTGGCTACGCGTGCAACGGTGAAGCGCTCGTATACCCATGAGCTGATTGCGCGGTTTGCTAACGAATGCCAAATTGCAATGTTGGGTTCTGCTGAGCTGGTGGAACTGGCGGAAGCGAAGCTGCACGGTGAAACAGTTTCTCTGGAAGATCTGCGGCGTATTCTGCGTCCGTGGCTGCGGATGTCGGAACCACCCGATACGGTAGTGCTCGGGTGCACTCATTTCCCTCTATTACAGGAAGAGCTTTTACAGGTCCTGCCCGAGGGGACGCGGCTGGTGGATTCTGGTGCCGCGATTGCGCGCCGCACCGCCTGGTTATTAGAACATGAAGCGCCAGATGCGAAATCAACCGATGAGAACGTTGCATTTTGTATGGCAATGACGACAGAAGCCGAACAACTATTGCCAGTGCTACAGCGCTATGGCTTTAAAACGCTCGAAAAACTGTCAGTTTAAGTGGTTTTGATGAAAAAACACGCACTCGGAAGATTATTTTAAATTTCCCCTTGTCAGCCTGAAATAACTCCCTATAATGCGCCTCCACTGACACGGAACAACGGATTACAAGCCGCCGGGTCAGCGGGGTTCTCCAGAGAATCTCGTAGAGAAAAGCAAAAATAAATGCTTGACTCTGAATGAGGAAAACGTAATATACGGGACCTCGCGACAGAGCGCTAAAGCGCGTCGCAACTGCTCTTTAACAATTTATCAGACAATCTGTGTGGGCACTCGAAGATACGGATTCTTAACGTCGCAAGACGAAAAATGAATACCAAGTCTCTTGAGTGAACATACGTAATTCATTACGAAGTTTAATTCACGAGCATCAAACTTAAATTGAAGAGTTTGATCATGGCTCAGATTGAACGCTGGCGGCAGGCCTAACACATGCAAGTCGAACGGTAGCACAGAGGAGCTTGCTCCTTGGGTGACGAGTGGCGGACGGGTGAGTAATGTCTGGGAAACTGCCCGATGGAGGGGGATAACTACTGGAAACGGTAGCTAATACCGCATAACGTCGCAAGACCAAAGAGGGGGACCTTCGGGCCTCTTGCCATCGGATGTGCCCAGATGGGATTAGCTAGTAGGTGGGGTAACGGCTCACCTAGGCGACGATCCCTAGCTGGTCTGAGAGGATGACCAGCCACACTGGAACTGAGACACGGTCCAGACTCCTACGGGAGGCAGCAGTGGGGAATATTGCACAATGGGCGCAAGCCTGATGCAGCCATGCCGCGTGTATGAAGAAGGCCTTCGGGTTGTAAAGTACTTTCAGCGAGGAGGAAGGCGTTGTGGTTAATAACCGCAACGATTGACGTTACTCGCAGAAGAAGCACCGGCTAACTCCGTGCCAGCAGCCGCGGTAATACGGAGGGTGCAAGCGTTAATCGGAATTACTGGGCGTAAAGCGCACGCAGGCGGTCTGTCAAGTCGGATGTGAAATCCCCGGGCTCAACCTGGGAACTGCATCCGAAACTGGCAGGCTAGAGTCTTGTAGAGGGGGGTAGAATTCCAGGTGTAGCGGTGAAATGCGTAGAGATCTGGAGGAATACCGGTGGCGAAGGCGGCCCCCTGGACAAAGACTGACGCTCAGGTGCGAAAGCGTGGGGAGCAAACAGGATTAGATACCCTGGTAGTCCACGCCGTAAACGATGTCGACTTGGAGGTTGTGCCCTTGAGGCGTGGCTTCCGGAGCTAACGCGTTAAGTCGACCGCCTGGGGAGTACGGCCGCAAGGTTAAAACTCAAATGAATTGACGGGGGCCCGCACAAGCGGTGGAGCATGTGGTTTAATTCGATGCAACGCGAAGAACCTTACCTACTCTTGACATCCAGAGAACTTAGCAGAGATGCTTTGGTGCCTTCGGGAACTCTGAGACAGGTGCTGCATGGCTGTCGTCAGCTCGTGTTGTGAAATGTTGGGTTAAGTCCCGCAACGAGCGCAACCCTTATCCTTTGTTGCCAGCGATTCGGTCGGGAACTCAAAGGAGACTGCCAGTGATAAACTGGAGGAAGGTGGGGATGACGTCAAGTCATCATGGCCCTTACGAGTAGGGCTACACACGTGCTACAATGGCATATACAAAGAGAAGCGACCTCGCGAGAGCAAGCGGACCTCATAAAGTATGTCGTAGTCCGGATTGGAGTCTGCAACTCGACTCCATGAAGTCGGAATCGCTAGTAATCGTGGATCAGAATGCCACGGTGAATACGTTCCCGGGCCTTGTACACACCGCCCGTCACACCATGGGAGTGGGTTGCAAAAGAAGTAGGTAGCTTAACCTTCGGGAGGGCGCTTACCACTTTGTGATTCATGACTGGGGTGAAGTCGTAACAAGGTAACCGTAGGGGAACCTGCGGTTGGATCACCTCCTTACCTTAAAGAACCTGCCTTTGTAGTGCTCACACAGATTGTCTGATGAAAAATTAGCAGTAAGAAAATCTCTGCAGGCTTGTAGCTCAGGTGGTTAGAGCGCACCCCTGATAAGGGTGAGGTCGGTGGTTCAAGTCCACTCAGGCCTACCAAATTCTTTCTGATACCGCGTTGTGAAACGACTCGCATACTTCAGTATGCTTCGCCGCTCCACGCCTTGTCTCAGCAGGAATTAAGGTGAATGAGATAACTACGATGGGGCTATAGCTCAGCTGGGAGAGCGCCTGCCTTGCACGCAGGAGGTCTGCGGTTCGATCCCGCATAGCTCCACCATCTTTACTGCAAAAACACAAGAAAACTTCAGAGTGTACCTGAAAAGGTTCACTGCGAAGTTTTGCTCTTTAAAAATCTGGATCAAGCTGAAAATTGAAACGACACACTGTTTCATTTCTCCGTAATAAGAAATGAAAAGCGGTGTGTTCGAGTCTCTCAAATTTTCGCAATCAGAAGTGAAACATCTTCGGGTTGTGAGGTTAAGCGACTAAGCGTACACGGTGGATGCCCTGGCAGTCAGAGGCGATGAAGGACGTGCTAATCTGCGATAAGCGTCGGTAAGGTGATATGAACCGTTATAGCCGGCGATTTCCGAATGGGGAAACCCAGTGTGTTTCGACACACTATCATTACGTGAATACATAGCGTAATGAAGCGAACCGGGGGAACTGAAACATCTAAGTACCCCGAGGAAAAGAAATCAACCGAGATTCCCCCAGTAGCGGCGAGCGAACGGGGAGCAGCCCAGAGTCTGAATCAGCTTGTGTGTTAGTGGAACGGTCTGGAAAGTCCGACGGTACAGGGTGATAGTCCCGTACACCAAAATGCACAGGTTGTGAACTCGAAGAGTAGGGCGGGACACGTGGTATCCTGTCTGAATATGGGGGGACCATCCTCCAAGGCTAAATACTCCTGACTGACCGATAGTGAACCAGTACCGTGAGGGAAAGGCGAAAAGAACCCCGGCGAGGGGAGTGAAAAAGAACCTGAAACCGTGTACGTACAAGCAGTGGGAGCCTCTTTATGGGGTGACTGCGTACCTTTTGTATAATGGGTCAGCGACTTATATTCTGTAGCAAGGTTAACCGTATAGGGGAGCCGAAGGGAAACCGAGTCTTAACTGGGCGTTAAGTTGCAGGGTATAGACCCGAAACCCGGTGATCTAGCCATGGGCAGGTTGAAGGTTGGGTAACACTAACTGGAGGACCGAACCGACTAATGTTGAAAAATTAGCGGATGACTTGTGGCTGGGGGTGAAAGGCCAATCAAACCGGGAGATAGCTGGTTCTCCCCGAAAGCTATTTAGGTAGCGCCTCGTGAATTCATCTTCGGGGTAGAGCACTGTTTCGGCTAGGGGGTCATCCCGACTTACCAACCCGATGCAAACTGCGAATACCGAAGAATGTTATCACGGGAGACACACGGCGGGTGCTAACGTCCGTCGTGAAGAGGGAAACAACCCAGACCGCCAGCTAAGGTCCCAAAGTCATGGTTAAGTGGGAAACGATGTGGGAAGGCACAGACAGCCAGGATGTTGGCTTAGAAGCAGCCATCATTTAAAGAAAGCGTAATAGCTCACTGGTCGAGTCGGCCTGCGCGGAAGATGTAACGGGGCTAAACCATGCACCGAAGCTGCGGCAGCGACACTATGTGTTGTTGGGTAGGGGAGCGTTCTGTAAGCCGTTGAAGGTGGCCTGTGAGGGTTGCTGGAGGTATCAGAAGTGCGAATGCTGACATAAGTAACGATAATGCGGGTGAAAAACCCGCACGCCGGAAGACCAAGGGTTCCTGTCCAACGTTAATCGGGGCAGGGTGAGTCGACCCCTAAGGCGAGGCCGAAAGGCGTAGTCGATGGGAAACAGGTTAATATTCCTGTACTTGGTGTTACTGCGAAGGGGGGACGGAGAAGGCTATGTTAGCCGGGCGACGGTTGTCCCGGTTTAAGCATGTAGGCGGAGGTTCCAGGTAAATCCGGTACCTTTTTAACGCTGAGGTGTGATGACGAGGCACTACGGTGCTGAAGTAACAAATGCCCTGCTTCCAGGAAAAGCCTCTAAGCATCAGGTAACACGAAATCGTACCCCAAACCGACACAGGTGGTCAGGTAGAGAATACCAAGGCGCTTGAGAGAACTCGGGTGAAGGAACTAGGCAAAATGGTGCCGTAACTTCGGGAGAAGGCACGCTGATATGTAGGTGAAGTGATTTACTCATGGAGCTGAAATCAGTCGAAGATACCAGCTGGCTGCAACTGTTTATTAAAAACACAGCACTGTGCAAACACGAAAGTGGACGTATACGGTGTGACGCCTGCCCGGTGCCGGAAGGTTAATTGATGGGGTTATCCGTAAGGAGAAGCTCTTGATCGAAGCCCCGGTAAACGGCGGCCGTAACTATAACGGTCCTAAGGTAGCGAAATTCCTTGTCGGGTAAGTTCCGACCTGCACGAATGGCGTAATGATGGCCAGGCTGTCTCCACCCGAGACTCAGTGAAATTGAACTCGCTGTGAAGATGCAGTGTACCCGCGGCAAGACGGAAAGACCCCGTGAACCTTTACTATAGCTTGACACTGAACACTGGTCCTTGATGTGTAGGATAGGTGGGAGGCTTTGAAGTGTGGACGCCAGTCTGCATGGAGCCATCCTTGAAATACCACCCTTTAATGGCTGGTGTTCTAACGTGGACCCGTTACCCGGGTTGCGGACAGTGTCTGGTGGGTAGTTTGACTGGGGCGGTCTCCTCCTAAAGAGTAACGGAGGAGCACGAAGGTTAGCTAATCCTGGTCGGACATCAGGAGGTTAGTGCAAAGGCATAAGCTAGCTTGACTGCGAGAGTGACGGCTCGAGCAGGTGCGAAAGCAGGTCTTAGTGATCCGGTGGTTCTGAATGGAAGGGCCATCGCTCAACGGATAAAAGGTACTCCGGGGATAACAGGCTGATACCGCCCAAGAGTTCATATCGACGGCGGTGTTTGGCACCTCGATGTCGGCTCATCACATCCTGGGGCTGAAGTAGGTCCCAAGGGTATGGCTGTTCGCCATTTAAAGTGGTACGCGAGCTGGGTTTAGAACGTCGTGAGACAGTTCGGTCCCTATCTGCCGTGGGCGCTGGAGAATTGAGGGGGGCTGCTCCTAGTACGAGAGGACCGGAGTGGACGCATCACTGGTGTTCGGGTTGTCATGCCAATGGCATTGCCCGGTAGCTAAATGCGGAAGAGATAAGTGCTGAAAGCATCTAAGCACGAAACTTGCCCCGAGATGAGTTCTCCCTGAGACTATAAGTCTCCTGAAGGAACGTTAAAGACGATGACGTTGATAGGTCGGGTGTGTAAGCGTAGCGATACGTTGAGCTAACCGATACTAATGAACCGTGAGGCTTAACCTTACAACGCCGAAGATGTTTTGGCGAAATTGAGACGATTTTCAGCATTGATTACAGATAACATTAACCGGCGAAAAGCGGGTTAATAACAGAATTTGCCTGGCGGCTGTAGCGCGGTGGTCCCACCTGACCCCATGCCGAACTCAGAAGTGAAACGCCGTAGCGCCGATGGTAGTGTGGGGTCTCCCCATGCGAGAGTAGGAAACTGCCAGGCATCAAATAAAGTGAAGAAGCCCATCCTGACGGATGGGCTTTTTTGCGTGTGTGCGGGGTAAAACCGCCGGGCTGAACGTATTGTGCAGGCCTGATAAGCGCAGCGCATCACGCACATCGCAGCACCATCGGGTGCAAAGCAATATCCTGAGCCTCCATAACACAAGCCATTCTGCAGTATATGCGGTAAACTAGGCGCGATTTTGCATCAGGAAAGCGTCTATGAATCACTCCCTTAAAGCCTGGAACACCTTCGGTATCGATCAGCAAACGAATGAACTTGTCTGCGCCGAAAATGAACAACAATTACTGAATGCCTGGCAATCAGCCAATGCATCGCATCATCCAGTACTGATTCTGGGCGAAGGGAGTAACGTCCTGTTTCTTGATACCTTCCAGGGTACGGTGATTGTCAATCGTATTAAGGGTATTGAGATTACAGAGCAACCTGATGCGTGGCATTTGCACGTAGGCGCGGGTGAAAACTGGCATCAGTTGGTGTGCTATGCGCTGGAGCGCAACATGCCTGGCCTGGAAAATCTGGCACTCATTCCCGGCTGCGTGGGTTCATCGCCAATCCAGAATATTGGTGCCTATGGCGTAGAGCTGCAGCGCGTCTGCGAATACGTAGACTGCGTTGAGCTTTCGACTGGCAAACATCTGCGCGTTAACGCAGCAGAATGCCGTTTTGGTTACCGTGACAGCATCTTCAAGCATGAATACCAGGATCGTTTCGCAATTGTAGCCGTTGGTCTGCGCTTACCTAAACAGTGGCAGCCCGTTTTGACTTACGGTGACCTGACGCGTCTGGATCCTACAACAGTTACACCTCAGCAGGTTTTTGATTCAGTCTGCCATATGCGCACGACAAAACTGCCCGACCCGAAAGTAAACGGTAATGCGGGTAGCTTCTTTAAAAACCCAGTTGTCACTGGGAATATTGCGCAGGAGCTCCTGGCTAAATTCCCAACAGCACCTCATTACCCGCAGGCTGATGGTTCTGTGAAACTGGCAGCAGGCTGGCTTATCGATCAGTGCCAGCTAAAAGGTATGCGCATTGGTGGCGCGGCGGTACATCAGCAGCAGGCACTGGTGCTGATCAATGCAGATAATGCGACGAGTCAGGATGTAGTGCAACTTGCACACCATGTGCGCCAAAAAGTCGGTGAGAAATTTAATGTCTGGCTCGAACCAGAGGTCCGGTTTATTGGTCCGCAGGGGGAAATGAATGCTGTGGAGATCATTGCATGAAGGATAATACCGTCCCTCTGACGCTTATTTCATTATTGGCCGATGGAGAATTTCATTCCGGTGAGCAGCTCGGTGAAACGTTGGGAATGAGCCGCGCCGCAATCAATAAGCATGTCCAGACGTTGCGCGACTGGGGGGTTGATGTCTTTACTGTTCCAGGTAAAGGATACAGCTTACCGGAGCCTATCCAACTATTAGATGCCTCACTTATTCATTCTCAACTGGATGGTGGAAATATCACTGTCCTGCCGGTTATCGACTCAACCAATCAGTACCTGATGGACCGAATAGGTCAGCTGGAGTCAGGGGATGCCTGCGTCGCTGAATATCAGCAGGCCGGGCGCGGTCGCCGTGGTCGGAAATGGTTTTCACCGTTTGGTGCCAACCTTTACCTCTCAATGTTCTGGCGGCTGGAACAAGGACCGGCAGCCGCGATTGGTCTGAGTCTGGTTATTGGTATCGTCATGGCTGAGGTTTTGCGCGATCTGGGTGCGGATAAAGTCCGTGTAAAATGGCCCAACGACCTCTATTTACTCGACCGTAAACTGGCAGGGATCCTGGTTGAACTGACCGGTAAGACAGGTGATGCCGCGCAAATTGTTATCGGCGCAGGTATTAATATGTCCATGCGCCGGGTTGAAGAAAATGTGGTTAATCAAGGCTGGATTAACCTGCAGGAAGCGGGCATTAACATTGACCGCAATACCCTAGCTGCCCGACTGATACGTGAGTTGCGCGCTGCGTTGGTGCTCTTTGAGCACGAAGGTTTAGCACCGTATCTGTCTCGCTGGAAGAAACTGGATAACTTTATCGACCGGCCGGTAAAACTTATTATTGGTGATAAAGAAATATTTGGTATCTCTCGTGGAATAGACGCGCAAGGTGCATTATTGCTTGAACAAAATGGCGAGATCAAACCCTGGATGGGTGGAGAAATATCGCTGAGAAGTGCTGAATAATAAGAAGGGGAGCTGAGGCTCCCCTTTTGTATTTATTTACGTAGCCTGACTTGCTCAACGGCATGATTGGCGCTTTTAGTCATAATTAAGCTGGCTCTTTCACGCGTTGGTAAAATGTTTTGCTTTAAATTCAACCAGTTAATTTCTTTCCATAGCGATGTGGCAGTATTGATAGCCTCATCTTCTGATAATTTTGCATAGTTATGGAAATAAGAGTCCGGGTTGGTAAACGCCCCTTCACGGAATTTCAGAAAGCGGTTGATATACCACGTCTGGAGTAATTCTTCTGGCGCATCAACATAAATAGAAAAGTCGACAAAGTCAGAAACAAATACATGATGTGGATCGTGAGGATAGTCCATCCCGCTTTGTAATACATTTAACCCTTCGAGTATTAATATGTCGGGCTGGGCAACGGTTTTGTCGCCATCAGGGATCACATCATAGATGAGATGGGAATAGACCGGTGCCGTGACGTTAGGTACGCCTGATTTCAGATCGGAAACGAATTTAACCAAGCGATGCATATCATAGGACTGGGGGAAGCCTTTCTTCTTCATTAGTCCACGATCTTTCAATACCTGGTTAGGGTGGAGAAAGCCATCGGTAGTAATCAATTCAACCTTACGATGCTCTGGCCAGCGACTGAGCAAGGCCTGCAAAACACGCGCTGTCGTACTTTTACCGACGGCAACGCTGCCAGCAATACTAATAATATAAGGAATACGCTCGCCATTCGTGCCTAAAAATTGCTCCAGCACTGCCTGACGTCGCAGGTTTGAACTGATGTAAAAGTTTAGCAAACGCGAGAGAGGCAAATAAATCTCGGCAACTTCTTCCAGCGATAAGTCTTCGTTAATGCCTTTAAGACGAGCAATCTCTTCCTCGGTCAGGGTCATCGGCACGGAATCACGAAGCGCAGCCCACTGGTTGCGATCAAACTGTAGGTAAGGCGACGTTAACGCTTGCTCTTTTATACTCATACGCATGGTCTGGCTGTCATTGCTATATCAGGTCTGCGGTAAAAAACGAAATCATCCCCGGTACGCAATGGCACGCACATTTCAGTTAATTTGGACAATGGGCAGGAGGGTAACACCAGATGGAGGGGAATAATAAGAAAAAATCATCCTCTGAAATGCAATGTGACGGGTATTCCAGATGTATAAAGATGTGCTTTCTCTCTATCAACGCGCGCATGCCGGAGCAAAATTCCTCCCTGAGGTGGCACCTGGCGTTGGAAATTTGTCCAATCCAAAGAAGAAATAGATTATTTATCGGTCGCATAGTGCAAAATGTGAGCGATAGAACATTTTATGCAATTTTTTAGTTGCATGAGTGCGCATGTCTCCATAAAATGCGCGCTACTTGATGCCGACTTAGCTCAGTAGGTAGAGCAACTGACTTGTAATCAGTAGGTCACCAGTTCGATTCCGGTAGTCGGCACCATCAAGTCCGGTGGGGTTCCCGAGCGGCCAAAGGGAGCAGACTGTAAATCTGCCGTCACAGACTTCGAAGGTTCGAATCCTTCCCCCACCACCACTTTCTGGCAGCGTTATCGCCGCCTGAGTTGATTAAAAAATTAATCAGCTCGAACAGAAAAGAGAGAAATCTCTTTTTTGTTACAGAAAGAACTGGGTAGCCGAGTTTCAGGATGCGGGCATCGTATAATGGCTATTACCTCAGCCTTCCAAGCTGATGATGCGGGTTCGATTCCCGCTGCCCGCTCCAGACGTGCTGATATGGCTCAGTTGGTAGAGCGCACCCTTGGTAAGGGTGAGGTCCCCAGTTCGACTCTGGGTATCAGCACCACTTCACTTCTCCTTCCCGTTTCTCTCTGTTTACTTTTAAAAGCATTCAACAGCTCAGGTATATTGCCTGGTTGATGTGGTGATATCACCGATTTATCCGTGTCTTAGAGGGACAATCGATGTCTAAAGAAAAATTTGAACGTACTAAACCGCACGTTAACGTCGGTACTATCGGCCACGTTGACCATGGTAAAACAACGCTGACCGCTGCAATCACTACCGTTCTGGCTAAAACCTACGGCGGTGCTGCTCGCGCATTCGATCAGATCGATAACGCGCCGGAAGAAAAAGCACGTGGTATCACCATCAACACTTCTCACGTTGAATATGACACCCCGACTCGCCACTACGCACACGTAGACTGCCCGGGCCACGCCGACTATGTTAAAAACATGATCACCGGTGCTGCGCAGATGGACGGCGCGATCCTGGTTGTTGCTGCGACTGACGGCCCGATGCCGCAGACTCGTGAGCACATCCTGCTGGGTCGTCAGGTAGGCGTTCCGTACATCATCGTGTTCCTGAACAAATGCGACATGGTTGATGACGAAGAGCTGCTGGAACTGGTAGAAATGGAAGTTCGTGAACTTCTGTCTCAGTACGATTTCCCGGGCGACGACACTCCGATCGTTCGTGGTTCTGCTCTGAAAGCGCTGGAAGGCGAAGCAGAGTGGGAAGCGAAAATCATCGAACTGGCTGGCTTCCTGGATTCTTACATCCCAGAACCAGAGCGTGCGATTGACAAGCCGTTCCTGCTGCCTATCGAAGACGTATTCTCCATCTCCGGTCGTGGTACCGTTGTTACCGGTCGTGTAGAGCGCGGTATCATCAAAGTTGGTGAAGAAGTTGAAATCGTTGGTATCAAAGAGACTGCTAAGTCTACCTGTACTGGCGTTGAAATGTTCCGCAAACTGCTGGACGAAGGCCGTGCTGGTGAGAACGTTGGTGTTCTGCTGCGTGGTATCAAACGTGAAGAAATCGAACGTGGTCAGGTACTGGCTAAGCCGGGCTCTATCAAGCCGCACACCAAGTTCGAATCTGAAGTGTACATTCTGTCCAAAGACGAAGGCGGCCGTCATACTCCGTTCTTCAAAGGCTACCGTCCGCAGTTCTACTTCCGTACTACTGACGTGACTGGTACCATCGAACTGCCGGAAGGCGTAGAGATGGTAATGCCGGGCGACAACATCAAAATGGTTGTTACCCTGATCCACCCGATCGCGATGGACGACGGTCTGCGTTTCGCAATCCGTGAAGGCGGCCGTACTGTTGGTGCGGGCGTTGTTGCCAAAGTAATGAGCTAATTGCCGAATAACATTTGACGCAATGCGCAATAAAAGGGCATCATTTGATGCCCTTTTTGCACGCTTTCACACCAGAACCTGGCTCATCAGTGATTTTTTTTGTCATAATCATTGCTGAGACAGGCTCTGAAGAGGGCGTTTAGTCCGAAACGCACCAGAGCATTTCGGTTTGGATCGCCTCGCTTACGCGGGGTGAAAATGTTTGTAGAATACTTCTGACAGGTTGGTTTATGAGTGCGAATACCGAAGCTCAAGGAAGCGGGCGCGGCCTGGAAGCGATGAAGTGGGTTGTTGTCGCTGTATTGCTGCTTGTAGCTATCGTTGGCAACTACCTCTATCGTGACATGATGCTGCCGCTGCGTGCGCTGGCCGTAGTGATTCTGATTGCCGCAGCGGGTGGTGTCGCGCTGTTGACAACAAAAGGTAAAGCGACCGTTGCTTTTGCCCGTGAAGCGAGAACCGAAGTCCGTAAGGTCATTTGGCCAACTCGCCAGGAAACATTGCACACCACATTAATTGTGGCTGCGGTTACCGCAGTAATGTCACTGATCCTGTGGGGACTGGATGGTATTCTGGTTCGCCTGGTATCCTTTATCACTGGCCTGAGGTTCTAAGATGTCTGAAGCCCCTAAAAAGCGCTGGTACGTCGTTCAGGCGTTTTCCGGTTTTGAAGGCCGCGTAGCCACGTCGCTGCGCGAATATATCAAGTTACAAAATATGGAAGAGCTGTTTGGCGAAGTCATGGTGCCGACCGAAGAAGTGGTCGAAATCCGTGGTGGCCAGCGTCGCAAGAGCGAACGTAAATTCTTCCCGGGCTATGTACTGGTCCAGATGGTGATGAATGACGCAAGCTGGCACCTGGTGCGTAGCGTGCCGCGTGTGATGGGCTTTATCGGCGGTACATCTGACCGTCCGGCGCCGATCAGCGACAAAGAAGTTGATGCGATCATGAACCGTCTGCAGCAGGTTGGTGATAAACCGCGTCCGAAAACGATGTTTGAGCCAGGTGAAATGGTTCGCGTTAGTGACGGTCCGTTTGCTGACTTTAACGGCGTGGTTGAAGAAGTGGACTACGAGAAGTCCCGCCTGAAAGTCTCTGTTTCTATCTTTGGTCGTGCGACCCCGGTAGAACTGGACTTTGCCCAGGTAGAAAAAGCCTAAACAGCGATCAAAAAAGCGGCGATTTAATCGTTGCACAAGGCGCGAGATTGGAATACAATTTCGCGCCTTTTGTTTTTATGGACCCTGTCCGTAAAACGAATTTAATCACGGGGAGCCTCCTTGAGGCGCTATAACCCAACTAGAGGAATTTAGAATGGCTAAGAAAGTCCAGGCCTACGTCAAGCTGCAAGTTGCAGCTGGTATGGCTAACCCGAGTCCGCCGGTAGGTCCAGCACTGGGTCAACAAGGCGTGAACATCATGGAATTCTGCAAAGCGTTCAACGCAAAAACTGATTCCATGGAAAAAGGTCTGCCGATCCCGGTTGTTATCACCGTTTACGCTGACCGTTCTTTCACTTTCGTTACCAAAACGCCTCCGGCAGCAGTTCTGCTGAAGAAAGCGGCTGGTATCAAGTCTGGTTCCGGTAAGCCGAACAAAGACAAAGTGGGTAAAATTTCCCGCGCTCAGCTGCAGGAAATCGCGCAGACCAAAGCTGCCGACATGACTGGTTCCGACATTGAAGCGATGACTCGCTCCATTGAAGGTACTGCACGTTCCATGGGCCTGGTAGTGGAGGACTAAGAAATGGCTAAACTGACCAAGCGTATGCGCGTGATCCGTGACAAAGTTGATGCAACTAAACAGTACGACATCAACGAAGCTATTGCTCTGCTGAAAGAGCTGGCCACTGCTAAATTCGTAGAAAGCGTAGACGTTGCCGTTAACCTCGGCATCGATGCTCGTAAATCTGACCAGAACGTACGTGGTGCAACTGTACTGCCGCACGGTACTGGCCGTTCCGTTCGCGTAGCCGTATTTGCCCAGGGCGCAAACGCTGAAGCTGCTAAAGCTGCAGGCGCTGAGCTGGTAGGTATGGAAGATCTGGCTGACCAGATCAAGAAAGGCGAAATGAACTTTGACGTTGTTATTGCTTCCCCGGATGCAATGCGCGTTGTTGGCCAGCTGGGTCAGGTTCTGGGCCCGCGTGGCCTGATGCCAAACCCGAAAGTTGGTACTGTAACCCCTAACGTTGCTGAAGCGGTTAAGAACGCTAAAGCAGGTCAGGTTCGTTACCGTAACGACAAAAACGGCATCATTCACACTACCATCGGTAAAGTGGATTTTGACGCTGACAAACTGAAAGAAAACCTGGAATCTCTGCTGGTTGCGCTGAAAAAAGCGAAACCGACTCAGGCTAAAGGCGTGTACATCAAGAAAGTTAGCATCTCCACCACCATGGGTGCTGGTGTTGCCGTTGATCAGTCCGGTCTGACTGCGACTGTGGCGAACTAATATTCGCCTTTACGTGGGCGGTGATTTTGTCTACAATCTTACCCCCACGTTTCTGTTGAAATAAACAGAACTCTATGCGAGTCATTTGAATTGTAGCAAGGCAGCAATTGAGTGAATCGCCGGGAGTGTAGTTAACTACATGACCGGTGTGAACGAGAGCAGCTAACACAGCTACGGTTCAAAGGGCGAAGTCATAGATAAGATTTGTTCGTTGGAGCCTGGCCTATCCAGGCCTCCGTCGAAGACCGCAGGTGTTTCGTAAGAAACTTAATGCCCTGCGTAGACGGTGACAGAACGCTAAGATTATTTCTGATACTCTGGCTTGTTTCTGCTCACCGTATTTAGACGCTCTTTCCGTTGGTGAGAGTGAAGTGAGTTCCGGAACATGAGTTCCGGCAAACATCCAGGAGCAAAGCTAATGGCTTTAAATCTTCAAGACAAACAAGCGATTGTTGCTGAAGTCAGCGAAGTAGCCAAAGGCGCGCTGTCTGCAGTAGTTGCGGATTCCCGTGGCGTAACTGTAGATAAAATGACTGAACTGCGTAAAGCAGGTCGTGAAGCTGGCGTATACATGCGTGTTGTTCGTAACACCCTGCTGCGCCGCGTCGTTGAAGGTACTCAGTTCGAGTGCCTGAAAGACACGTTTGTTGGTCCGACCCTGATTGCATACTCTATGGAACACCCGGGCGCTGCTGCTCGTCTGTTCAAAGAGTTCGCGAAAGCGAATGCAAAATTTGAGGTCAAAGCCGCAGCCTTTGAAGGTGAATTGATCCCGGCATCGCAAATCGATCGCCTGGCAACTCTGCCGACCTACGAAGAAGCAATTGCACGCCTGATGGCAACCATGAAAGAAGCTTCGGCTGGCAAACTGGTTCGTACTCTGGCTGCTGTACGCGATGCGAAAGAAGCTGCTTAATCGCAGTTATCTTTCTCAAGCATCTGCTTACGTATAAACTTATTCTGATTTTCAGGAACAATTTAAATGTCTATCACTAAAGATCAAATCATTGAAGCAGTATCCGCTATGTCCGTAATGGACGTTGTAGAACTGATCTCTGCAATGGAAGAAAAATTCGGTGTTTCCGCTGCTGCTGCTGTAGCTGTAGCTGCTGGCCCGGCTGAAGCTGCTGAAGAAAAAACTGAATTCGACGTAATTCTGAAAGCTGCTGGCGCTAACAAAGTTGCTGTTATCAAAGCAGTACGTGGCGCAACTGGCCTGGGTCTGAAAGAAGCTAAAGACCTGGTAGAATCTGCTCCGGCTGCCCTGAAAGAAGGCATCAGCAAAGACGACGCAGAAGCACTGAAAAAATCTCTGGAAGAAGCTGGCGCTGAAGTTGAAGTTAAATAAGCCAACTTTTCTGGTTGCAGCCTAAGAAATTAGGCTGATGGCTGGTGACTTTTTAGTCACCAGCCTTTTTGCGCTGTAAGGCGCCAGTAGCATTTCACACTGTTTGACTACTGCTGTGCCTTTCAATGCTTGTTTCTATCGACGTCTTAATATACTGCGACAGAGCATCAGTTCTGTGTAAATCGCAATGAAATGGTTTAAGCGTGATAGCAACAGGCATTGCGGAAAGTATTCGATTTTCCGGTCAACAAAATAGTGTTGCACAAACTGTCCCTTCGTCGGACAGATGGGTCGACTTGTCAGCGAGCTGAGGAACCCTAATGGTTTACTCCTATACCGAGAAAAAACGTATTCGTAAGGATTTTGGTAAACGTCCACAAGTGTTGGACATACCTTATCTCCTTTCTATCCAGCTTGACTCGTTTCAGAAGTTCATCGAGCAAGATCCTGAAGGGCAGTATGGTCTGGAAGCAGCTTTCCGTTCCGTTTTCCCGATTCAGAGCTACAGCGGTAATTCCGAGCTGCAATACGTCAGCTACCGCCTTGGCGAACCGGTGTTTGACGTTCAGGAATGTCAGATCCGTGGCGTGACCTATTCCGCACCGCTGCGCGTAAAACTGCGTCTGGTGATCTACGAGCGCGAAGCGCCGGAAGGCACCGTAAAAGACATTAAAGAACAAGAAGTCTACATGGGCGAAATTCCGCTCATGACTGACAACGGTACCTTTGTAATCAATGGTACTGAGCGTGTTATCGTTTCTCAGCTGCACCGTAGTCCTGGCGTCTTCTTTGACTCCGACAAAGGTAAAACCCACTCTTCGGGTAAAGTGCTGTATAACGCGCGCATCATCCCTTACCGTGGTTCCTGGCTGGACTTCGAATTCGATCCGAAGGACAACCTGTTCGTACGTATTGACCGTCGCCGTAAACTGCCTGCGACCATTATTCTGCGTGCACTGAACTACACCACTGAGCAGATCCTTGACCTGTTCTTTGAAAAAGTTGTTTTCGAAATTCGCGACAACAAGCTGCAGATGGAACTGGTGCCGGAACGCCTGCGTGGTGAAACCGCCTCCTTTGACATTGAAGCTAACGGCAAAGTCTACGTCGAAAAAGGCCGTCGCATCACTGCGCGCCACATTCGCCAACTGGAAAAAGACGATATCAAACATATCGAAGTTCCGGTTGAATACATTGCTGGTAAAGTTGCGGCTAAAGACTACGTTGACGAATCTACTGGCGAGTTGATCTGCGCAGCTAACATGGAGCTGAGCCTGGATCTGCTGGCTAAGCTGAGCCAGTCTGGTCACAAGCGTATCGAAACGCTGTTCACTAACGATCTGGACCACGGTCCGTACATTTCTGAAACTGTACGCGTCGACCCAACCAACGATCGTCTGAGCGCACTGGTAGAAATCTACCGCATGATGCGTCCTGGTGAGCCGCCGACTCGTGAAGCTGCTGAAAGCCTGTTCGAGAACCTGTTCTTCTCCGAAGACCGCTATGACCTGTCTGCGGTCGGTCGTATGAAGTTCAACCGTTCTCTGCTGCGCGACGAAATCGAAGGTTCCGGTATCCTGAGCAAAGACGACATCATCGAAGTGATGAAGAAGCTCATCGATATCCGTAACGGTAAAGGCGAAGTCGATGATATCGACCACCTCGGCAACCGTCGTATCCGTTCCGTAGGCGAAATGGCGGAAAACCAGTTCCGCGTTGGCCTGGTACGTGTTGAGCGTGCGGTGAAAGAGCGTCTGTCTCTGGGCGATCTGGATACCCTGATGCCTCAGGATATGATCAACGCCAAGCCGATTTCTGCAGCAGTGAAAGAGTTCTTTGGTTCCAGCCAGCTGTCTCAGTTTATGGACCAGAACAACCCGCTGTCTGAGATTACGCATAAACGTCGTATCTCTGCACTCGGCCCAGGCGGTCTGACCCGTGAACGCGCAGGCTTCGAAGTTCGAGACGTACACCCGACTCACTACGGTCGCGTATGTCCAATCGAAACGCCTGAAGGTCCGAACATCGGTCTGATCAACTCCCTGTCCGTGTATGCACAGACTAACGAATACGGCTTCCTCGAGACTCCGTACCGTAAAGTGACCGACGGTGTTGTAACTGACGAAATTCATTACCTGTCTGCTATCGAAGAAGGCAACTACGTTATCGCTCAGGCGAACTCCAACCTGGATGACGAAGGCCACTTTGTAGAAGATCTGGTTACCTGCCGTAGCAAAGGCGAATCCAGCTTGTTCAGCCGTGATCAGGTTGACTACATGGACGTATCCACCCAGCAGGTGGTATCCGTCGGTGCGTCCCTGATCCCGTTCCTGGAACACGATGACGCCAACCGTGCATTGATGGGTGCGAACATGCAACGTCAGGCGGTTCCGACTCTGCGCGCTGATAAGCCGCTGGTTGGTACCGGTATGGAACGTGCTGTTGCCGTTGACTCCGGTGTTACTGCAGTTGCTAAACGTGGCGGTACTGTTCAGTACGTGGATGCTTCCCGTATCGTTATCAAAGTTAACGAAGACGAGATGTACCCGGGCGAAGCAGGTATCGACATTTATAACCTGACCAAATACACCCGTTCTAACCAGAACACCTGTATCAACCAGATGCCTTGCGTATCTCTGGGCGAGCCGGTTGAACGTGGTGATGTGCTGGCTGACGGTCCGTCCACCGACCTCGGTGAACTGGCGCTGGGCCAGAACATGCGCGTGGCATTCATGCCATGGAATGGTTACAACTTCGAAGACTCCATCCTCGTATCCGAGCGTGTTGTCCAGGAAGACCGTTTCACCACCATCCACATTCAGGAACTGGCATGTGTGTCCCGTGACACCAAGCTGGGGCCAGAAGAGATCACCGCTGACATCCCGAACGTGGGTGAAGCTGCGCTCTCCAAACTGGATGAATCCGGTATCGTTTATATCGGTGCGGAAGTGACCGGTGGCGACATTCTGGTTGGTAAGGTAACGCCGAAAGGTGAAACCCAACTGACGCCAGAAGAGAAGCTGCTGCGTGCGATCTTCGGTGAGAAAGCGTCTGACGTTAAAGACTCTTCTCTGCGCGTGCCAAACGGTGTTTCCGGTACGATTATCGACGTTCAGGTCTTTACTCGCGATGGCGTAGAAAAAGACAAACGTGCGCTGGAAATCGAAGAGATGCAGCTGAAGCAGGCGAAAAAAGACCTGTCTGAAGAACTGCAGATCCTCGAAGCTGGCCTGTTCAGCCGTATCTACGCTGTGCTGGTTTCCGGTGGTGTTGAAGCTGAGAAGCTCGACAAACTGCCACGCGACCGCTGGTTAGAACTCGGCCTGACCGACGAAGAAAAACAGAATCAGCTGGAACAACTGGCTGAGCAGTACGACGAACTGAAACACGAATTCGAGAAAAAACTCGAAGCGAAACGCCGTAAAATCACTCAGGGCGACGATCTGGCACCGGGCGTGCTGAAGATTGTTAAGGTTTATCTGGCGGTTAAACGTCGGATCCAGCCTGGTGATAAGATGGCAGGTCGTCACGGTAACAAGGGTGTAATCTCTAAGATCAACCCGATCGAAGATATGCCACACGATGCTAACGGTACGCCGGTAGATATCGTACTGAACCCGCTGGGCGTACCATCGCGTATGAACATCGGTCAGATCCTTGAAACCCACCTGGGTATGGCTGCAAAAGGTATCGGCGATAAGATCAACGCCATGCTGAAACAGCAGCAGGAAGTCGCGAAACTGCGCGAATTCATCCAGCGTGCTTACGATCTGGGTTCAGATGTTCGTCAGAAAGTTGACCTGAATACCTTCAGTGATGAAGAAGTTCTGCGTCTGGCTGAAAACCTGAAAAAAGGTATGCCGATCGCAACGCCGGTATTCGACGGTGCGAAAGAGTCTGAAATCAAGGAACTGTTACAGCTGGGTGGCCTGCCGACTTCCGGTCAGATCACACTGTTCGACGGTCGTACCGGTGAGCAGTTCGAGCGCCAGGTTACCGTTGGCTACATGTACATGCTGAAACTGAACCACCTGGTTGATGACAAGATGCATGCGCGTTCTACCGGTTCTTACAGCCTGGTTACTCAGCAGCCGCTGGGTGGTAAGGCGCAGTTCGGTGGTCAGCGCTTCGGGGAGATGGAAGTGTGGGCGCTGGAAGCATATGGCGCAGCATACACCCTGCAGGAAATGCTCACCGTTAAGTCTGATGACGTGAACGGTCGTACTAAGATGTATAAAAACATCGTGGACGGCAACCATCAGATGGAACCAGGCATGCCGGAATCCTTCAACGTACTGTTGAAAGAGATTCGTTCGCTGGGTATCAACATCGAGCTGGAAGACGAGTAACTCTCGATCAAACAGGTCACTGGTGCTGGCGTAACAGCCAGCGCCAGATTGTGCTAACTCCGACGGGAGCAAATCCGTGAAAGATTTATTAAAGTTTCTGAAAGCGCAGACTAAAACCGAAGAGTTTGATGCGATCAAAATTGCTCTGGCCTCGCCAGACATGATCCGTTCATGGTCTTTCGGTGAAGTTAAGAAGCCGGAAACCATCAACTACCGTACGTTCAAACCTGAACGTGACGGCCTTTTCTGCGCCCGTATCTTTGGGCCGGTAAAAGACTACGAGTGCCTGTGCGGTAAGTACAAGCGCCTGAAACACCGTGGTGTGATCTGTGAGAAGTGCGGCGTTGAAGTGACCCAGACTAAAGTACGCCGTGAGCGTATGGGCCACATCGAGCTGGCGTCTCCGACTGCTCACATCTGGTTCCTGAAATCTCTGCCGTCCCGTATCGGTTTGCTGCTTGATATGCCGCTGCGTGATATCGAACGCGTACTGTACTTCGAATCTTATGTGGTTATCGAAGGCGGTATGACTAATCTGGAACGTCAACAGATCCTGACTGAAGAGCAGTATCTGGACGCGCTGGAAGAGTTCGGTGACGAATTCGACGCGAAGATGGGTGCGGAAGCAATCCAGGCCCTGCTGAAGAGCATGGATCTGGAGCAAGAGTGTGAAACTCTGCGCGAAGAGCTGAACGAAACCAACTCCGAAACCAAGCGTAAGAAGCTGACCAAGCGTATCAAACTGCTGGAAGCCTTCGTACAGTCTGGCAACAAGCCAGAGTGGATGATCCTGACCGTTCTGCCGGTTCTGCCGCCAGATCTGCGTCCGCTGGTTCCGCTGGATGGTGGTCGTTTCGCAACGTCGGATCTGAACGATCTGTATCGTCGCGTTATCAACCGTAACAACCGTCTGAAGCGTCTGCTGGATCTGGCTGCGCCGGACATCATCGTACGCAACGAAAAACGTATGCTGCAGGAAGCGGTTGACGCCCTGCTGGATAACGGTCGTCGCGGTCGTGCGATCACCGGTTCTAACAAACGTCCTCTGAAATCTTTGGCCGACATGATCAAAGGTAAGCAGGGTCGTTTCCGTCAGAACCTGCTCGGTAAGCGTGTTGACTACTCTGGTCGTTCTGTAATCACCGTAGGTCCATACCTGCGTCTGCATCAGTGCGGCCTGCCGAAGAAAATGGCACTGGAACTGTTCAAACCGTTCATCTACGGCAAGCTGGAACTGCGTGGCCTGGCCACCACCATCAAAGCCGCTAAGAAAATGGTTGAGCGTGAAGAAGCTGTCGTTTGGGATATCCTGGACGAAGTTATCCGCGAACACCCGGTACTGCTGAACCGTGCACCAACACTGCACCGTCTGGGTATCCAGGCATTTGAACCGGTACTGATCGAAGGTAAAGCTATCCAGCTTCACCCGCTGGTTTGTGCGGCATATAACGCCGACTTCGATGGTGACCAGATGGCTGTTCACGTACCGCTGACGCTGGAAGCCCAGCTCGAAGCGCGTGCGCTGATGATGTCTACCAACAACATCCTGTCTCCGGCGAACGGCGAACCTATCATCGTTCCGTCTCAGGACGTTGTATTGGGTCTGTACTACATGACCCGTGACTGTGTTAACGCCAAAGGCGAAGGCATGGTGCTGACTGGCCCGAAAGAAGCTGAGCGTATCTATCGCGCAGGTCTGGCCTCTCTGCATGCGCGCGTTAAAGTGCGTATCACTGAATACGAAAAAGATGAAAACGGCGAATTCGTTGCGCACACCAGTCTGAAAGACACGACCGTTGGTCGCGCCATTCTGTGGATGATCGTACCGAAAGGTCTGCCTTTCTCCATCGTTAACCAGGCGCTGGGCAAGAAAGCTATCTCCAAAATGCTGAACACCTGTTACCGCATTCTGGGCCTGAAGCCGACCGTTATCTTCGCTGACCAGACAATGTACACCGGCTTTGCTTATGCAGCGCGTTCAGGTGCATCTGTTGGTATTGATGACATGGTCATCCCAGAGAAGAAACACGAGATCATCTCTGAAGCGGAAGCTGAAGTTGCTGAGATCCAGGAGCAGTTCCAGTCCGGTCTGGTAACCGCGGGCGAACGCTATAACAAAGTTATCGATATCTGGGCTGCGGCGAACGATCGTGTATCCAAAGCGATGATGGATAACCTGCAAACCGAAACTGTTATTAACCGTGACGGCGTAGAAGAGCAGCAGGTTTCCTTCAACAGCATCTACATGATGGCCGACTCCGGTGCGCGTGGTTCTGCAGCACAGATTCGTCAGCTGGCCGGTATGCGTGGTCTGATGGCGAAGCCAGATGGCTCCATCATCGAAACGCCAATCACCGCGAACTTCCGTGAAGGTCTGAACGTACTCCAGTACTTCATCTCTACTCACGGTGCGCGTAAAGGTCTGGCGGATACCGCACTGAAAACAGCGAACTCCGGTTATCTGACTCGTCGTCTGGTCGACGTTGCGCAGGACCTGGTTGTTACTGAAGACGATTGCGGCACTCTGGAAGGCATCACCATGACCCCGGTTATCGAGGGTGGTGATGTTAAAGAGCCGCTGCGCGATCGCGTTCTGGGTCGTGTAACTGCTGAAGACGTTCTGAAGCCGGGTACGGCGGATATTCTGGTTCCACGCAACACGCTGCTGCACGAACAGTGGTGTGACCTGCTGGAAGAGAACTCCGTTGACTCCGTCAAAGTCCGTTCTGTTGTATCTTGTGACACCGACTTTGGTGTATGTGCGCACTGCTACGGTCGTGACCTGGCGCGTGGCCACATCATCAACAAAGGTGAAGCAATCGGCGTTATCGCGGCACAGTCCATCGGTGAACCGGGTACACAGCTGACGATGCGTACGTTCCACATCGGTGGTGCGGCATCTCGTGCGGCTGCTGAATCCAGCATCCAGGTGAAAAACA
The DNA here is from genome assembly GCF_006385635.1 of Citrobacter sp. CF971. Taxonomy (NCBI): domain Bacteria; kingdom Pseudomonadati; phylum Pseudomonadota; class Gammaproteobacteria; order Enterobacterales; family Enterobacteriaceae; genus Citrobacter; species Citrobacter sp. CF971. The sequence continues at coordinate 270,137 of NZ_CP041051.1, forward strand.
AAGGTAGCATCCGTCTGAGCAACGCGAAGTCGGTTGTGAACTCCAGCGGTAAACTGGTTATCACCTCACGTAACACCGAACTGAAACTGATCGACGAATTCGGCCGTACCAAAGAAAGCTATAAAGTGCCTTACGGCTCCGTTATGGCGAAAGGTGATGGCGAACAGGTTGCTGGCGGCGAAACCGTAGCAAACTGGGATCCGCACACCATGCCGGTTATCACCGAAGTGAGTGGTTTCGTCCGCTTCACTGACATGATCGACGGCCAGACCATTACTCGTCAGACCGACGAGCTGACCGGTCTGTCTTCTCTGGTGGTTCTGGATTCTGCAGAGCGTACTGCGGGTGGTAAAGACCTGCGTCCGGCACTGAAAATTGTTGATGCTCAGGGCAACGACGTTCTGATCCCAGGCACCGATATGCCTGCTCAGTACTTCCTGCCGGGTAAAGCGATTGTTCAGCTGGAAGATGGCGTACAGATCAGTTCTGGTGACACCCTGGCGCGTGTTCCGCAGGAATCCGGCGGTACCAAGGATATCACCGGTGGTCTGCCGCGCGTTGCTGACCTGTTCGAAGCACGTCGTCCGAAAGAGCCGGCAATCCTGGCTGAAATCAGCGGCATCATTTCCTTCGGTAAAGAAACCAAAGGTAAACGTCGTCTGGTTATCACCCCGGTAGACGGTAGCGAACCGTACGAAGAGATGATTCCGAAATGGCGTCAGCTCAACGTGTTCGAAGGTGAACGTGTAGAACGTGGTGACGTGGTTTCCGACGGTCCGGAAGCGCCGCACGACATCCTGCGTCTGCGTGGTGTGCATGCTGTAACTCGTTACATCGTTAACGAAGTTCAGGACGTATACCGTCTGCAGGGTGTTAAGATTAACGATAAACACATCGAAGTTATCGTTCGTCAGATGCTGCGTAAAGCCACCATCGAAAGCGCTGGTAGCTCCGACTTCCTGGAAGGCGAGCAGGTTGAATACTCCCGCGTCAAGATCGCTAACCGCGAGCTGGAAGCGAACGGCAAAGTGGGTGCAACGTTCTCCCGCGATCTGCTGGGTATCACCAAAGCGTCTCTGGCAACCGAGTCCTTCATCTCTGCAGCATCGTTCCAGGAAACCACGCGTGTCCTGACCGAAGCCGCTGTTGCAGGTAAACGTGATGAACTGCGCGGTCTGAAAGAGAACGTAATCGTGGGTCGTCTGATCCCGGCAGGTACCGGTTACGCGTACCACCAGGATCGTATGCGCCGTCGCGCAGCGGGCGAACTGCCAGCTGCACCGCAGGTGACTGCTGAAGATGCGTCTGCCAGCCTGGCAGAACTGCTGAACGCAGGCCTGGGCGGTTCTGACAACGATTAATCGTTGCCGACCATAATAAAAAACCCGCTTCGGCGGGTTTTTTTATGTCCAGGTTTATTTCTGATGGCGCTTATCAGGTCTACGAGGCTACGAAGCCATCCGGCAGTGTCATTAATTTACCGGCGGTAACCGCCGATAAAGCTCAATCATATCTCCCGCCAAATCCTGAATCACCATCGCGTTCATCAGGTGATCCTGCGAATGGACGGTGATGAGATTAACCGGTAGCTTGCCGGTTCCTTCGTCAATTCCGATCAGCTGGGTCTGGATTTTATGCGCTTGTTTAACGTACTCGCGTGATTCCGTCATCGCTTGTTCTGCACCGGAGAAATCACCTTTACGCGCCAGTTGCAATGCCGTCAGGGCCTGGCTGCGTGCAGCGCCAGCGTTTACCAATAACTCCATGATGATCGTTTCTAACTCTTCCATACCATCACTCCAGTAGTTTCAGCGCCTTGTCCAGTACCGCATCGCCTTTCATCATGCCGTAATCCATCATGTCGATAACGGCGACCTTTTTGCCTAGTGGGTCGGCGATCGCCTGTAGCTTGGCCTGTTCATACTTAACCTGTGGACCGAGCAAAACGATATCCGCTGTAGCGATATTCTCTTCAAACTCGGCCACCGGGACGGCTTTGATAGTGACGTCGACGCCTTTTTTCTGGGCGGCATCTTTCATCCTTTGCACCAGCATACTGGTGGACATTCCGGCGGCACAGCATAAAACGATGTTTTTCATAAGCAGTCTCGATCAACATGTGTGAGTTGATAATTATCGCGAGCCAGCTATAGCAACAACTGCTTTGCAACGATTGTGTGCAAGGCATCACAAAGAAAGCCGCTTTTTCTGAAACCGGTTACAAAAAGAGGCCAAACCCTGCGATCTGGACCGGGACCAGCGGCTTTTTGACTCGCTTATCACATGCTGGAATATATAATTACTGTCAATAAAGACATGTTATAAAAAACAGTATTGACAGCGTTTTTTAAACCCGTATGTTAATACTTAACAGCGGAGAAATTGTAGTTTGCTGTTAACGTAGTAAGTGTTAGTAGAGCTTGATTGGGGTTTGCGATAAAGGCCACGAAGTATTTTTGTATGGGATAGTCGATGCTGAAAACGCTATTTTTTCACCTCGACAATGCTTTCAGGCCACGTAGTTGATATATCTAATCGCAAAAAATCAGTAAAACGCGACGATGTAACGCCATGATTTAATAGTAATTGTTCGTGATTTCTGCTTTTTAGTTATCACGAGGGAAATAAGGCAACGCATCAAAGAGTATATGTCGCGAGGGGAAGTGTACTTGTTTAGGTCACCAGCCTTGAGTTCTATTATCAAGCGGGTGGAATGTGTTTAACGGTAAATAGAGGAAAGCTTTAGTTAGTATCAATATCCAATATTATCTGTAGTAAACGTGTACATTTTAAAGTAGTACCATCAGCAGTATTAAATCGTTAAGTTTATTAATGTTAAATTTGAAGTGTGTAGTAACGTAAAGCCCTGACTGCAATAGTCGGGGCTTTTGTTCATTGTAGATCAAGCTGTTATCCAGGATGCTTAGCCGCGTTGGTTCAACATTGCATCACTCAGTGGGTATTAAAAAAATTAATGCTTGCTTAATGATTAGAAGTAGGTCTACTATAGCGGCATCGGTTTGGAACACAGACCTTATGCAAGCAGTTTTAGTAAAGCAGTTCTCAGTTCAAGCGTTATCCTCAGATACTCTTCTTCATGAGCCTCCTCCCTAAGTGCCCCATAAGTTAATTTCTGCAAAACAGGCCATCTTCGCTGCATAAGCGGCTCAAAAACATGAAAGGAAGTATCTATGTCTAACAAAATGACTGGTTTAGTAAAATGGTTTAACTCTGATAAAGGCTTCGGCTTTATCACTCCTCAGGACGGTAGCAAGGATGTGTTTGTGCATTTTTCCGCTATCCAGAGTAACGATTTTAAAACGTTAGACGAAGGTCAAAAGGTGGAGTTCTCCGTGGAGAATGGCGCTAAAGGCCCGTCTGCTGTTAACGTTGTCGCGCTGTAAACGCCGATAATTTCACGAAGGCTTACGATAGCGATGAAGGCCAGAGCCCGAGCAGTTAAGCACCAGTGAAGAAAAAACCCGCGAAAGCGGGTTTTTTTGTTTATGCGATAGCGTTGGACTTAGGGCATCTGTGCCGCGCGTCCCAGATAGCTGTCCCAGTCTTTCCACACGGGCTGTAATCCCTGCGCCATCAGTGCTTCAGCAACGGCTTCCGGGCGACGATCGTCGTGCGGGGAGAACTGTTCCAGTTCGGGGTGGTTATCGGCATAACCACCGGGCTGGGTTTTTGAGAAGGCGCTGACGTTGTTGATCGCCAACGGGATCACATGGTCACGAAACCATGGCGATTCGCGGGTGGAGAGCGACAGCTCAATTTCTGGTGCCAGTAAACGAAACGCGCAAATGGTCTGGACCAACTGTCGCTCATCCATGATCGATGCAGGCTCAACGCCTCCGGTGCATGGGCGCAGGCGAGGGAAGGAGATAGAGTAGCGGCTCTGCCAGTAATGCTGCTGCATCCACAGCAGATGTTCAGCTACCATATAGCAGTCAACCCGCCAGCTGTCGGACAAACCAATCAACGCGCCAAGACCGATTTTGTCGATCCCTGCGCGGCCCAGCCGGTCCGGCGTTTCCAGTCGCCAGAAGAAATCCTGCTTTTTCCCCTTCAGATGGTGGCGGGCGTAAATCGCCTCATGATAGCTCTCCTGATACACCATCACGCCATCCAGCCCCAGCGTCTTCAGCTCCGCATATTCAGCCTCTGACAGCGGCTGTACTTCCATCTGTAAAGAAGCAAACTGGCGGCGAATGGCAGGCAAATGGCGACGAAAGTAATCCATCCCCACTTTGGCCTGATGTTCACCGGTGACCAGTAGCAGATGCTCAAAGCCCAGCTCACGGATAGCCGCACACTCACGTTGTATCTCATCTTCGTCCAGCGTTTTGCGTTTGATACGGTTGCTCATCGAAAAACCGCAGTAGGTGCAGTCGTTGGCACAAAGGTTGGAGAGATACAACGGCACGTAAAAGCTCACCGTGTTGCCAAAACGCTGGCGGGTGAGCTTTTGCGCCCGTTGCGCAAGCGGCTCCAGATAATCGGCGGCGGCAGGAGAGAGCAATGCCATCAGATCGTCGCGACTAAGATGCGAAGCGTTGAGGGCGCGCTCCACATCAGCGGCGGTTTTACCGTTGATGCGCAGGCGGATGTCGTCCCAGTCCAGCTGTCGCCAGCGGTCGCTGAAGGTATTCATGCCAGTGCCTCCAGAAATCCCGTCAACGGGCTGGTGGCCTGCGCGAGCGAGCTTTTGCTGCCGGGGACGGCCTGGCGCGCCAGAAGGCCCGCTTCAACCGCCAGACGGAAAGCGGTGGCCATCATCACCGGATCGTCCGCCACGGCAATCGCCGTGTTGACCAACACCGCGTCAGCGCCCATTTCCAGCGCCTGCGTCGCATGGCTGGGCACGCCGATCCCGGCGTCGACCACCACTGGCACAGTGGCCTGTTGGATAATAATCTCCAGCATCGCTTTGGTTTCCAGCCCCTGGTTAGAGCCGATAGGTGCGCCGAGCGGCATCACCGCCGCGCAGCCCACGTCTTCCAGCCGCTTGCACAGTACCGGGTCCGCACCGCAGTAGGGCAGCACCACAAAGCCCTGTTTCACCAGCGCTTCGGCAGCTTTTAGTGTTTCAATCGGATCCGGCAATAGCCAGCGGGCATCTGGGTGGATTTCTAATTTCAGCCAGTTTGTGCCCAACGCTTCACGCGCCAGTTGGGCGGCGAAAATCGCCTCTTCAGCGGTTTTCGCTCCGGAGGTGTTAGGCAGCAGCGTCACGCCCGCGTCGATAAGCGGGGCCAGAATGGCATCGTTATGCTGGCGCAAATCCACGCGCTTCATGGCCAGCGTGACCAGCTGGCTGCCGGAGGCGCGAATCGCCTCGACCATCAGCTGCGATGAGGCAAATTTTCCGGTACCGGTGAACAGATGTGAACCAAACGTTTTGTCGGCAATACGTAACATATCAACCCCCTGCAATAACCTGAAAAAGCAGGATCTGGTCGCCTTCCTGCACGATTTGCTGCTGCCACTGCTCGCGCGGCAGGATCTGCTGATTGAGCGCCAGCGCCGCGCCCGGTTTAAGCTGATTAAGCTCGGTGAGCAGCCCGCTGACGGTTTGTCCCTCGGCGCACTGCATCGGCTCATCATTGAACTGAATCTGCATGTTGCCCTCCACATACCGGGCAGCCATTGGCCCGACGCAGCGCAAGGCTGCGCCACTGGCTGGTTTTACCGTCAAACAGGCGTAACTCGCCGCTGGGCGTCGCAATGCCGCTAAGCAGTTTGATGGCTTCCAGCGCCTGCAAGGTGCCCATCACGCCGACAACCGGGCCGACGATACCGGCGGTACGGCAGTTGCGTTCAGGCTCTACATCATCCGGCCACAGGCAGCGGTAACAACCTTGCTCCCACGGTGGCGTGAGCACCATCAACTGGCCGCCGAAACCGACGGCGCTGGCGGTAACCAAAGGTGTATTCAGCGACACGCAGGCGGCGTTAATTTCCTGACGCGTGGCCATGTTGTCGGTACAGTCGAGCACCACGTCGGCACGCGCTACCGCATGCCGGAGCGCATCGCCTTTCAGTCGCTGCTGGAGCGATACCAGTTCGATATCTGGGTTGAGCCGCGTCAGGCGCTGCTGGGCAATCTGCGATTTTGAACGCGCGATATCATCAGTGGTAAACAGGATCTGGCGCTGCAGATTGCTCAAATGAATGTCGTCATCGTCTACCAGCGTCAGTTTGCCGATACCTGCTCCCGCCAGATACAGCGCGGCAGGCGAACCTAACCCGCCTAAACCGATAATCAGCACATGGCTGTCGAGCAGCTTTTGTTGGCCCTCAATAGCGATATCGCCGAGCAGGATCTGCCGGCTGTAACGCATAAAGTCGCGGTCATTCATCGCCGACTCCCGCTATGTCGAGCAGCTGCGCCGTGGCTGCCTGCCAGTCAGCCGCCTGGGTAATGGCGCTGACCACGGCAATGCTGCCGACGCCGGTTGCCAGCACCGCGGGCGCACGTTCCAGGCTGATGCCGCCAATGGCGACGGTCGGGTAATCGGCCAGTCGTTCAATATGACTTGCCAGCTGCGTCAGCCCCTGCGGAGCGGAAGGCATCTGCTTGGTTTGCGTGGGGAAAACGTGGCCGAGTGCGATATAAGAAGGCTTAGCAGCGAGCGCGACATCAATCTCCATATCATCGTGAGTGGAAACCCCCAGGCGTAAGCCCGCCGCCTGAATCGCCTTCAGGTCGGTGGTTTCGAGGTCTTCCTGGCCCAGATGCACGCCGTAGGCGTTGTGCTTAATCGCCAGCCGCCAGTAATCGTTAATAAACAGGCGGGCGTCATAGCGACGCCCCAGCGCGATGGCGGCGATAACGTCGGCTTCCACCTCTTCATCGCGTTTATCTTTGATACGCAGCTGGATTGTGCGTACGCCCGCCTCCAGCAGACGTTCAATCCATGCAACGCTGTTCACTACCGGGTAAAGTCCGAGTCGGAACGGTACGGTTGGGAAATCAGGCTGATACATCAGGCTTCCTCCCGTTTGAGGTAAATTTCGCCGCCTTTGGCGCGGAAGTTTTCCGACATATCCGCCATCCCCACTTCAATGGTTTGCGCAGCGGCGTAGTCGCGTACTTCCTGGCTGATTTTCATTGAGCAGAATTTCGGCCCGCACATGGAACAGAAGTGGGCGACCTTGCCGGACTCTTGCGGCAGGGTTTCATCGTGATAGGCACGGGCGGTAAACGGGTCGAGCGCGAGGTTAAACTGATCTTCCCAGCGGAATTCGAAGCGCGCTTTCGACATGGCGTTATCGCGGATCTGCGCGCCCGGATGCCCTTTGGCTAAATCCGCGGCGTGGGCGGCGATTTTGTAGGTGATCAGCCCCTGCTTCACATCTTCTTTGTTCGGCAGGCCGAGGTGCTCTTTCGGCGTCACGTAGCACAGCATCGCACAGCCGAACCAGCCGATCATTGCCGCGCCAATGCCGGAGGTGAAGTGGTCATAGCCCGGTGCGATATCGGTGGTCAACGGCCCTAAGGTGTAGAACGGTGCCTCGTGGCAGCTCTCCAGCTCTTCGGTCATGTTGCGCTGAATCATATGCATCGGCACGTGGCCCGGGCCTTCAATCATCACCTGTACGTCGTATTCCCAGGCGATTTTGGTCAGCTCGCCCAGCGTATGCAGCTCGGCGAACTGCGCTTCGTCGTTGGCATCCTGAATCGAGCCAGGGCGTAGACCGTCGCCCAGTGACAGGGAAACGTCGTAGGCGGCACAGATTTCGCAGATCTCGCGGAAATGTTCGAACAGAAAGTTCTCTTTGTGATGTGAGAGGCACCATTTCGCCATAATTGAACCGCCGCGTGAGACAATTCCGGTCAGGCGTTTAGCGGTCATCGGCACGTAGCGCAGCAGCACGCCAGCATGAATGGTGAAGTAGTCGACGCCCTGTTCGGCCTGTTCCAGCAACGTATCGCGGAACGCTTCCCAGGTGAGATCTTCGGCGATCCCGTTGACCTTCTCCAACGCCTGGTAGATCGGTACGGTGCCGATCGGCACCGGGCTGTTACGCAGGATCCACTCGCGGGTTTCGTGAATATAGCGACCGGTGGAGAGGTCCATCACCGTATCTGCGCCCCAGCGGGTCGACCACACCAGTTTTTCTACCTCTTCTTCGATAGAGGAAGTGACCGCCGAGTTACCGATGTTGGCATTCACCTTCACCAGGAAGTTGCGGCCGATGATCATCGGCTCGGATTCCGGGTGGTTGATGTTGGCGGGAATAATCGCCCGGCCCGCAGCGACTTCATCACGCACGAATTCCGGGGTGATATTTTCCGGCAGACGAGCGCCAAAGTTCATCCCCGGATGCTGGTGGCGCAGCACTTCACTACGAATACGCTCGCGGCCCATATTTTCACGGATGGCGATAAACTCCATCTCCGGCGTGACGATCCCCTGACGGGCGTAGTGCAGCTGGGTCACGCGCTTACCGGCTTTGGCGCGCTTTGGCGTCAGCAGGCCGCTGAAACGCAGCTCGTCCAGGCCATCGTCGGCCAGGCGCTCTTTGGTGTAAGCGGAGCTGCGGTCGTCTAATTCTTCGCTGTCGTTACGCGCCGCAATCCACGGCTGGCGCAGTTTCGCCAGACCCTGCTGGACGTTAATCGCCACGTCAGGATCGCCATACGGCCCGGAGGTGTCGTACACCGGCACGGCTTCGTTGTCTTCAAATTGCGGGTTGTCTTTGCTGCCGCCAATCAGCGTCGGGCTAAGCTGGATTTCGCGCATCGGAATGCGGATATCCGGCTGCGAACCGGTAATATAAATGCGTTTTGAGTTAGGGAAGGCGGTCCCTTCCAGGGTATCGATAAAGTGTTGGGCTTGCGCGCGCTGTTCGCGGCGTGATGGTTTAGTAGTGGCAGACATAGCTCATTCCAAAAAAGTAAGGACGTGGCTTGTCAGACGACGGATGAAGCAAGAGAGGCGATCGCCCAAAGGCGAACGGTTGTAGATTGACTCTTGTTCCCTTCGCAGGTCTTAACCTGATCAGGTTCCGCGGATCCCGAATTAACGGTCTCAGCCTTTTCCACTCATGCTGTTGTGGAAAATAAGCACTCCGACAAGAAGTAACCTCTATCTTAGAGGTAATGAATGTAAACTACGCGTTAATGCGACAAATCTCAAGCAGGACGTTTGAGAGTGCCACTCTCGTGCATCGCATCAAATACCAGCATGATCAGCTTATCTTCGAGCACGAACCGGGCTTCCAGCGCTTCGCCGAGATCCGATAAAACCTTTTGAAACTCAAGGAAGTTATCATGATCAATCGCAGTTTCCAGGCTGGAGTCATAGTAGTCCATGATCAGCTGCGTATTAGCTTCCAGCAGCGGCCAAATTTTTGTGGCTTTTAAAAGCTGCCCGTTCCCTTCCAATTTATGGAGAATACGTTCATAAATACTGAAGTGTCCGGTGGAGAGGTAATCGACCAGGCTCTGACAAAAATCATCCAGCGCCTTTTCATTAAGTCGCATGTACGATTCTTTGCCAGGCTTAATGCCAACCAGATTGTAGTAAGCCACGAGCAGGTGCTTACGTACATGTAGCCAGCGATCAACCAGTTTATTACTTCCTCCGACGTGCTCCGTCAGGCTTTCCAGCTGGTTTAGCATGATTGACTCCGCAAGATGGTGTTTAGGAACTGCTCACCCGTAAATGTAAAAATAATGTAAACAACATGCCTGTGAAGCAAAGGTTGCGCAAGAGATATGGATCGTATAATTGAAAAATTAGATAGCGGCTGGTGGATTGTCAGTCATGAGCAAAAGTTATGGTTACCTCATGGCGAGCTACCTTATGGCGACGCAGCCCGTTTTGATCTGATTGGTCAGCGCGCGCTGCCAATAGGCGAGTGGGAAGGGGAAACTGTCTGGCTGGTGCAGCAGCAGCGTCGACACGATATGGGGTCGGTGCGCCAGGTCATTGACCAGGACGTTGGCCTGTTTCAACTGGCCGGACGAGGCGTACAGCTGGCGGAGTTTTACCGCTCGCATAAATTCTGCGGTTACTGCGGCCATCCCATGCACCCGAGTAAAACGGAGTGGGCGATGCTCTGTAGTCACTGCCGCGAACGTTATTACCCGCAAATTGCTCCCTGTATAATCGTCGCTATTCGCCGAGATGATTCCATCCTGCTCGCCCAACATGTTCGCCATCGCAACGGCGTGCATACCGTGCTGGCAGGTTTTGTCGAAGTGGGCGAAACCCTTGAGCAGGCGGTGGCGCGTGAAGTCATGGAAGAGAGCGGCATTAAGGTGAAAAACCTGCGTTATGTCACTTCTCAGCCGTGGCCGTTCCCACAGTCTTTGATGACCGCATTTATGGCGGAGTATGATAGCGGCGAAATCGTCATCGACCCGAAAGAGCTGCTGGAAGCGAACTGGTATCGCTATGACGATTTACCGCTCTTGCCCCCGCCGGGTACTGTCGCGCGTCGATTGATTGAAGATACTGTGGCAATGTGTCGGGCTGAGTACGAGTAAAGAGCGAGTGGTGATACACTGATGGACTGACGCAATAAGGAACTGCAAAAATGACCGAACTGAAGAACGATCGTTATCTGCGTGCGCTGCTGCGCCAGCCCGTCGATGTCACTCCGGTATGGATGATGCGCCAGGCAGGCCGTTATCTACCGGAATACAAAGCTACCCGTGCCGAAGCGGGCGATTTTATGGCGCTGTGCAAAAATGCCGAGCTGGCCTGCGAAGTTACGCTGCAGCCGCTGCGTCGCTATAAACTTGATGCCGCGATCCTCTTCTCCGATATCCTGACGATCCCGGATGCGATGGGACTCGGGCTGTATTTTGAAGCAGGAGAAGGTCCACGCTTCACCTCTCCGATTACCAGCAAGGTTGACGTCGACAAACTGCCGATCCCGGACCCGGAAGATGGGCTTGGATACGTGATGAACGCGGTGCGCACTATCCGCCGTGAACTGAAAGGCGAAGTGCCGCTGATCGGCTTCTCCGGTAGCCCGTGGACGCTGGCGACCTACATGGTTGAAGGCGGCAGCAGCAAAGCCTTCACCGTGATTAAAAAGATGATGTATGCCGACCCTAAAGCGCTGCATCTGCTGCTTGATAAGCTGGCGAAGAGCGTCACGCTGTATCTGAACGCGCAGATTAAAGCTGGCGCGCAGTCGGTGATGATTTTCGATACCTGGGGCGGTGTGTTGACCGGTCGCGACTATCAGCAGTTCTCCCTGTACTACATGCACAAAATCGTCGATGGCCTGCTACGCGAGAACGAAGGTCGTCGCGTACCTGTGACCCTGTTTACCAAAGGCGGTGGTCAGTGGCTGGAAGCGATGGCGGAAACCGGTTGTGATGCGTTAGGTCTCGACTGGACCACTGACATTGCCGATGCGCGTCGTCGTGTAGGTCATAAAGTGGCGCTACAGGGCAATATGGATCCGTCCATGCTGTATGCACCGCCAGCCCGCATCGAAGAAGAGGTGGCGACAATTCTGGCCGGATTCGGTCAGGGCGAAGGGCATGTCTTTAACCTGGGTCACGGCATTCATCAGGACGTCCCGCCAGAACATGCGGGTGTCTTTGTGGAGGCGGTACATCGGTTGTCCGAACAGTACCACCGTTAAGGAGTCATTATGGATCTCGCGTCATTACGCGCGCAGCAGCTTGAACTGGCCTCTTCATTGATCCGCGAGGATCGTCTGAAGAACGATCCGCCGGATCTGATCGGCGGGGCGGACGTTGGGTTTGAGCAGGGTGGCGAAGTGACGCGAGCCGCGATGGTCTTACTGAAGTATCCCACGCTTGAACTGGTTGAATACAAGGTGGCGCGTATCGCCACTACCATGCCTTACATTCCCGGTTTTCTCTCCTTTCGTGAAACCCCCGCGCTGATGGCCGCCTGGCAACTGCTCTCGCACAAGCCAGATCTGCTGTTCGTTGACGGGCACGGAATTTCGCACCCGCGCCGTCTGGGCGTGGCCAGCCATTTTGGCCTGCTGGTGGACGTCCCAACGATCGGTGTGGCGAAAAAACGGCTGTGTGGCAAGTTTGAACCGCTCGCTGCTGAACCCGGTGCGCTAGTGCCATTGCTGGATAAAGGCGAACAGCTGGCATGGGTCTGGCGCAGCAAAGCGCGCTGTAACCCGTTGTTTATCTCTACGGGCCACCGCGTGAGTATGGACAGCGCACTGGCGTGGGTACAACGCTGTATGAACGGCTATCGTCTGCCGGAACCAACGCGCTGGGCAGATGCGGTGGCATCCGAACGCCCGGCTTTTACGCGGCTTGCAGCAAAAGCGCCCCATATCGGGTAAACTGCGGCTAATTTCCGTATTTGAGAACTCATCATGTTACAAAATCCGATTCACCTGCGTCTGGAGAAGCTGGAAAGCTGGCAGCACGTCACATTTATGGCCTGTCTGTGCGAACGCATGTACCCGAATTACGCCATGTTCTGCAAGCAAACTGAATTTGGCGATGGACAGATTTACCGCCGAATTCTGGATCTGATTTGGGAAGCGCTGACGGTTAAAGACGCGAAAATCAATTTCGACAGCCAGTTGGAAAAGTTTGAAGAGGCCATTCCTTCTGCAGACGATTACGATCTGTACGGCGTTTATCCGGCGATTGATGCCTGTGTGGCATTAAGCGAACTGATGCATTCACGTCTTAGCGGTGAAACGCTGGAGCATGCAATTGAAGTTAGTAAAGCTTCGATTACGACGGTAGCGATGCTGGAAATGACCCAGGCTGGTCGCGAAATGACCGATGAGGAGCTCAAAGAGAACCCTGCCGTTGAGCAAGAATGGGATATTCAGTGGGAAATTTTCCGACTTTTAGCCGACTGTGAAGAACGCGATATTGAGCTGATAAAAGGGCTGCGTGCAGACCTGCGCGAGGCTGGCGAGAGCAATATTGGTATAAATTTTCAGCAATGACACCACAAAACGTGATTTAACGCCTGATTTGTCGTGCCTGAAGGCTTCCCATCCGCCCCCGGTCTGGTCTACATTTGGGGGGCGAAAAAAAGTGGCTATCGGTGCGTGTATGCAGGAGAGTGCTTTTCTGGCATTTCCGTCGCACTCGATGCTTAGCAAGCGATAAACACATTGTAAGGATAACTTATGAACAAGACTCAACTGATTGATGTAATTGCAGACAAAGCAGAACTGTCTAAAACACAGGCTAAAGCTGCTCTGGAATCCACTCTGGCTGCTATTACTGAGTCTCTGAAAGAAGGCGATGCTGTACAACTGGTTGGTTTCGGTACCTTCAAAGTGAACCACCGTGCTGAGCGCACTGGCCGCAACCCGCAGACCGGTAAAGAAATCAAAATTGCCGCAGCTAACGTACCGGCATTTGTTTCTGGTAAAGCACTGAAAGACGCGGTTAAGTAATTCGCGTGGCAGTGAACAGTTTTAACGAAGGGGCGGTTTCGCCCCTTTTGTCCATCTGGCGTCATACGCTTTGGCTTTCAGGTGTTCTGTTACTGTCTGCCTGCGGTAGCCATTCTGAGCTTCCTCCGTTCACGGCCAGCGGCTATGTTGGCGATCAGGGGGCGGTACGCATTTGGCGTAAAGACTCCGGTGACGATGTTCACTTGCTCTCGGTATTTAGTCCGTGGCGAAAAGGCGAAACCACTACCAGTGAATACCGCTGGCAGGGTGATTCGCTCTCTCTCATAGAACTCAACGTTTACAGTAAACCGGCTGAACATGTCCGTATACGCTTCGATGACCGGGGCGAACTGAGCTTCATGCAGCGTGAAGTCGACGGGCAAAAGCAGCAGCTTTCCAGCGATCAAATCGCGCTTTACCGCTATCGCGCCGATCAAATTCGCCAGACCAGCGATGCGCTGCGTCAGGGACGGGTGATATTGCGTCAGGGACGTTGGCATGCGGATAACACGGTCACAACCTGTGAAGGTGAAACGCTGAAGCCAGACCTGGAGTCGTGGGCAATAAACCATATCGAGCGCCGCCAGAAACATTCATCCGTAGAGGTGAGTGTGGCATGGCTGGAAGCGCCCGAAGGGTCGCAGCTACTGCTAGTCGCCAATGAAGATTTTTGTCACTGGCAGCCTACAGCCAAAACTTTCTGAAAACCTGAAGACAGGTAGTCAGCAGGCCTGATCCGTATGGCGTCATCAGGCATTAAGTCTTTTACCAGTGACCCATTCCCATATGGCCGCCGCCGCGATGGTTACCGCCACCGCCGCATCCGCCGTAGCCCATTCCCGCGCCACGTGGCACGCCAGCCTGCGCCATTGCGACATCGCGTTTAACACGCTGCTCGTCCAGAGACTGGTTCAACGCTTCCATCTCTTTTGCAACGGCATTAATTTTTGCCGTGTCCGGCGAGCTGGCCGTTAATAGTGCATTGTACTCATAACGTTTGGATGTCAGCTGTTGGCGCAACGCGCTGGTCTGGGAGTAGTAATCATCATAGATTTTCTGTGCGGCAGCCTGCTGTTCAGCGGTCATTGGGGTACCGCCCCGTTGCTGCATTCCATCACCATATCCCCAGTGATTCTGCGCCAGTACCGGGGTGGAGCCCAGTGCGATAAGAGAAAGTGCAATCAGTGCCAGTTTGTTGTTCCGTTTCATCGTTCGTTCTCCTGTTGGTTAGCTTACATTCCCTTTTGCATCTTCCGTGCCAAAGCGGCAATCCCAGTCCTGCGGGCGTTGTACCCGCCGTCTTTGCAGGGAAACGAGTAAAAATGACCCGCCAGAACGCGCCTGCGAGTCATTTTTACCCGGTACTTTCAGCTGTTTGTGTCTGAGGGCAGGGTTATCAGGGGGAAAAAATGGCATGATTTCTGCTGTATACCTGCAACGATGAAAGGAACAAGTGGGGTGAAGGGAGAGCGTATGCGTCTTTATAAGGATACGGTGGCAAAGTGGTTGAGCCGACTCTTGCTGGCGGCAATCCTGATGTTAGTCGGCTGGTTTTCGATTATGACCATACGGGACTATGGTCGGGAAAGTGATGCCGCCCGACAAACACTACTGGAAAAAGGCAGTGTGTTGATTCGCGCCCTGGAGTCCGGCACCCGTGTAGGCATGGGGATGCGCATGCATCATGCCCAGCAGCAGACGCTCCTGGAGGAAATGGCCGTACAACCAGGCGTGCTATGGTTTGCCGTCGTCGATGAGCATGGTGTCATTATTACTCACAGCAATTCCGCGATGGTCGGGAAAACGCTCTATTCACCGGATGTCCTGCGACAGCTTAGTCCCGGGGAGCAAGAAAGCTGGCGGAATATTGAAATTCCAGCGAGGGATGGTGAAAAAACGCCGGCCCTGGAAATTTATCGCCAGTTTCAGCCGATGTATGGTCCAGGACGCCACGGCATGGCGCGCTGTGCCAGCAATGACGGGCAGCTTATCACCCCAGCGCAAATCATATTTATCGCCTTTGATGCCAGCGATCTGACAGCGACTCAGGCAAGAGAGTGGCGTAACACACTGATAGTCCTCTGTGCGCTGGCGGCTGTGTTGCTGGCTACCGTACTGACGTTCTTCTGGTATCAGCGCTATCAGCGTTCGTACAAAGAACTTCAGGATGCGATGAAGCGTAAAGAAAAACTGTTAGCGCTCGGGCATCTTGCGGCTGGAGTGGCGCATGAAATTCGTAACCCGCTTTCATCGATCAAAGGTCTGGCGAAGTATTTTGCCGAGCGAACCCCGGCAGGAGGCGAGTCGCATGAGCTGGCACAGGTGATGGCAAAAGAGGCGGATCGTTTAAATCGGGTGGTGAGCGAGCTGCTGGAGCTGGTGAAGCCTGCACATCTGACGCTGCAACAGGTTGATCTCAATGAGGTTATCACCCACTCATTACACCTGGTGGGTCAGGATGCGGCAAGCAGGGAAATCCAGCTCCGCTTTTCGGCCAATTCTACGCTGCCCGCTATCCAGGCCGATCCTGACCGACTGACTCAGGTTTTGTTAAATCTGTATCTGAACGCCATTCATGCGATTGGTCGTCAGGGCACGATCACGGTTGAAGCGAATGAAAGCAGCGGCGATCGCGTTAAAATTGTGGTTACCGATAGCGGGAAGGGAATTGCAGCGGAACAGCTGGAGGCCATTTTTACGCCTTACTTTACAACCAAAGCTGACGGAACCGGCCTCGGGCTGGCGGTAGTGCAGAACATTATCGAACAGCATGGTGGCACCATTCAGGTGGCAAGCGTTGAGGGCAAAGGTGCGACCTTTACCCTTTGGCTGCCGACCAAAGCGAAACAACAGGATTAACAAGGATGACGCGCGGAAAAATCAATATTCTGGTAGTAGATGACGATATCAGCCACTGCACCATTTTACAGGCGCTGCTGCGCGGCTGGGGTTATGAGGTCGCGCTGGCCTATAGCGGGCGAGCGGCGCTGGAACAGGTGCGCGAACGCGTATTTGATTTAGTGCTGTGTGATGTACGCATGGCGGAGATGGACGGTATCGCAACGCTGAAAGAGATTAAAGCGCTGAATCCGGCGATTCCGGTCTTGATCATGACGGCGTTCTCCAGCGTAGAGACCGCCGTTGAGGCGCTTAAAACCGGGGCGCTGGACTACTTAATCAAGCCGCTGGATTTTGACCGTCTGCAGGAGACGCTGGAAAAGGCGCTGGCGCATACGCGGGAAATGGGCGCTGAACTGCCATCGGCGTCGGCTGCGCAGTTTGGCATGATTGGCAGCAGTCCGGCGATGCAGAAGTTGCTCAATGAAATCGCGATGGTTGCGCCCTCAGATGCGACAGTGCTCATTCACGGAGACTCCGGCACGGGGAAAGAGTTGGTGGCCCGGGCGCTGCATGCCAGCAGCGCCCGTCGCGATAAGCCGCTGGTGACGCTCAACTGCGCGGCGCTTAATGAATCGCTGCTGGAGTCCGAGCTGTTTGGTCACGAGAAAGGGGCGTTTACCGGGGCGGATAAACGCCGGGAAGGGCGCTTTGTGGAAGCCGATGGTGGCACGTTATTTCTTGATGAAATTGGCGATATCTCACCGCTGATGCAGGTGCGTTTGCTGCGGGCTATCCAGGAGCGAGAAGTGCAGCGAGTTGGTAGCAATCAGACCATTGCGGTTGATGTCCGGCTGATAGCCGCTACGCATCGCGATCTAGCAGAGGAAGTCAGCGCCGGGCACTTTCGTCAGGATCTCTACTATCGTCTGAACGTCGTCACTATTGAAATGCCAGCGCTGTGCCAGCGCCGGGAAGATATTCCGCTGTTAGCCGAACATTTTCTCCAGCGTTTTGCCGCGCGTAACCGTAAAGCGGTGAAAGGCTTTACTCCGCAGGCGATGGATCTGCTGATCCACTACGACTGGCCGGGCAATATTCGTGAGCTGGAAAATGCGATTGAGCGCTCGGTGGTGCTGCTGACGGGGGAATATATTTCCGAACGTGAACTGCCGATGGCGATTGCCGCGACGCCGATAAAAACGGAATTCAGTGGCGAGATCCAACCGCTGGTGGATGTCGAAAAGGAGGTGATTCTGGCGGCGCTTGAAAAAACGGGCGGCAATAAAACGGAAGCCGCCCGTCAGTTAGGCATTACGCGTAAAACGCTGCTGGCGAAAATTTCGCGTTAGCGTTGCTCGCGTTCAATGGCACGCCAGCCGATGTCGTTACGGCTGAAGCTGCCATCCCAGCGGATGTCGGTCATCAGGGCGTAAGCGCGTTTCTGCGCTTCAGCCACGGTGTTACCCAGCGCGGTGGCGCACAGCACGCGACCACCGTTGGTCAGCACGCGATCGTCTGCAGACAGTTTGGTACCCGCGTGGAACACTTTACCGTCAGCGACGTCTTCCAGCGGCAGACCGTGGATCTCATCGCCGGTATTGTAATTACCCGGATAACCTCCGGCGGCAATGACCACACCCAGCGAGGCGCGTTCGTCCCACTCGGAGGTTTTCTCATCCAGCTTGCCGTCACAGGCGGCGAGGCACAGCTCCACCAGATCGGACTTCATGCGCAGCATGATCGGCTGGGTTTCCGGATCGCCGAAGCGGCAGTTGAACTCGATAACCTTCGGGTTGCCCTGTTTGTCGATCATCAGACCCGCGTACAGGAAACCGGTATAGGTGTTACCTTCCGCCGCCATGCCTTTCACGGTTGGCCAGATGATGCGTTCCATGGTGCGCTGGTGGACTTCGTCAGTCACTACCGGAGCAGGGGAGTAGGCACCCATCCCGCCGGTGTTCGGGCCAGTGTCGCCATTGCCCACGCGCTTGTGGTCCTGGCTGGTGGCCATCGGCAGCACGTGCTCACCGTCGACCATGACAATAAAGCTCGCTTCTTCACCGTCGAGGAACTCTTCAATCACGATGCGGTGGCCCGCGTCGCCAAACGCGTTGCCGGCCAGCATGTCATGAACCGCGGCTTCGGCTTCCTCCAGCGTCATCGCCACGATAACGCCTTTCCCGGCAGCCAGGCCATCGGCTTTGATAACGATCGGCGCGCCTTTCTCGCGCAGGTAAGCCAGCGCAGGTTCGATTTCGGTGAAGTTCTGGTACTCCGCCGTTGGGATCTGGTGGCGCGCGAGGAAATCTTTGGTGAAGGCTTTGGAGCCTTCCAGCTGCGCGGCACCTTCGGTTGGGCCGAAGATTTTCAGACCGGCGGCGCGGAAGGCATCAACCACGCCAATCACCAGCGGCGCTTCCGGGCCAACGATGGTCAGATCGATCTTCTCGTTCTGGGCAAAGTCCAGCAGCGCCGGGATATCGGTTACGCCGATGGCCACGTTTTGCAGCGTGGGTTCCAGCGCGGTGCCCGCATTGCCCGGGGCGACAAATACTGTTTCGACTTTTGGCGACTGCGCCGCTTTCCACGCCAGGGCGTGCTCGCGCCCGCCGTTGCCAATCACTAATACTTTCATCGTCTGCTCCGTGGATTAATGGCGGAAGTGGCGCATATCGGTAAATACCATCGCAATGCCGTGTTCATTGGCGGCGGCAATCACTTCGTCATCGCGAATAGAACCACCCGGCTGGATCACGCAGGTCACACCGGCGGCAGCAGCGGCATCAATCCCGTCGCGGAACGGGAAGAAAGCGTCAGAAGCCATTGCAGAACCTTTCACTTCCAGGCCTTCGTCGGCCGCTTTGATCCCGGCGATTTTCGCGGAGTACACGCGGCTCATCTGGCCTGCGCCTATGCCAATAGTCATGTTCTCTTTGGCATAAACAATGGCGTTGGATTTCACGAACTTCGCCACTTTCCAGCAGAACAGCGCATCGCGCAGTTCCTGCTCGGTCGGCTGGCGTTTGGTCACTACGCGCAGTTCACCTTCGGTCACCATACCCAGGTCACGGTCCTGAACCAGCAGGCCGCCGTTCACGCGCTTGAAGTCCAGACCCGGAACGCGCTGCGCCCATTGGCCGCAGACCAGCACGCGAACGTTCTGCTTGGCTGCGGTAATTTTCAGGGCTTCTTCGGTGGCGGATGGCGCGATGATCACTTCCACGAACTGGCGGGAGATAATCGCCTGCGCGGTTTCGGCATCCAGCTCGCGGTTAAAGGCGATGATGCCGCCGAACGCGGAGGTCGGGTCGGTTTTATACGCACGGTCGTAAGCGTCGAGAATAGAAGTGCTTACCGCCACGCCGCATGGGTTTGCGTGCTTAACGATAACGCATGCCGGTTCGCTGAACTCTTTCACGCACTCCAGCGCCGCATCGGTATCGGCGATGTTGTTGTAGGAAAGTGCTTTGCCCTGTACCTGCTGCGCGGTGGCAACGGAAGCTTCTTTAACATTCTCTTCTATATAGAAGGCTGCCTGCTGGTGGCTGTTCTCGCCGTAGCGCATATCCTGCTTCTTAATGAAGTTCAGGTTCAGCGTACGTGGGAAGCGACCGGCGGCTTCTTTGCTTTCACCGTGGTAAGCCGGAACCATGCTGCCGAAGTAGTTGGCGATCATGCTGTCGTAAGCGGCGGTGTGTTCGAAGGCTTTAATCGCGAGATCGAAACGGGTGTCGAGGGTCAGAGAACCGTCGTTGGCATCCATCTCTTTAATAATGGCGTCGTAGTCGCTGCTCTTCACAACGATAGCTACATCTTTATGGTTCTTGGCTGCGGAGCGCACCATGGTCGGGCCGCCAATATCAATGTTCTCTACCGCATCTTCCAGAGAACAGCCTTCGCGGGCGACGGTCTGGGCGAATGGATACAGGTTAACAACCACCATATCGATAGGCGCGATACCATGTTGTTCCATTATTCCGTCATCCTGACCGCGACGACCAAGAATGCCACCGTGGACCTTCGGATGCAGGGTCTTCACGCGTCCATCCATCATTTCCGGGAAGCCGGTGTAATCGGAAACTTCGGTCACTGGCAGACCTTTCTCCGCTAACAGGCGCGCAGTGCCACCTGTAGATAGCAGCTCCACACCACGTGCGGAAAGTGCCTGAGCGAATTCGATGATACCGGCCTTGTCAGAAACACTGAGCAGAGCGCGGCGGACTGGACGACGTTGTTGCATGGTAAATCCCCTGGATTTGACTATTACAGAGAGCGTTAGGTGAATTCTTGGCTAAAAACTCAGCTAACGCCCCTTACGGGGCATCCTTGTTGTGCGGGGGCATTGTAACGAAAACGTTTGCGCAACGCTCGCGAATTTTTAATTTTCGATTTTGACCTCTTCTTTTTCAGTTGAAAGAGGCTGATATAACGAGAGGATCGTAGAAACGATCGTGTGGTTTGTGGATAACTCTGTGCGTAAATGGGTATAAGGCGGGGTTTTGCTGTGGAATGCAGCAGTCAGTCATTTTTCTGTCATTTAAGGGTTGCGGGCCACAGGAAACTCCCTATAATGCGCCTCCATCGACACGGCGGATGTGAATCACTTCACACAAACAGCCGGTTCGGTTGAAGAGAAAAACCTGAAAATGAGGGTTGACTCTGAAAGAGGAAAGCGTAATATACGCCACCTCGCGACAGAGCGCTAAAGCGCGTCGCAACTGCTCTTTAACAATTTATCAGACAATCTGTGTGGGCACTCGAAGATACGGATTCTTAACGTCGCAAGACGAAAAATGAATACCAAGTCTCTGAGTGAACATACGTAATTCATTACGAAGTTTAATTCACGAGCATCAAACTTAAATTGAAGAGTTTGATCATGGCTCAGATTGAACGCTGGCGGCAGGCCTAACACATGCAAGTCGAACGGTAGCACAGAGGAGCTTGCTCCTTGGGTGACGAGTGGCGGACGGGTGAGTAATGTCTGGGAAACTGCCCGATGGAGGGGGATAACTACTGGAAACGGTAGCTAATACCGCATAACGTCGCAAGACCAAAGAGGGGGACCTTCGGGCCTCTTGCCATCGGATGTGCCCAGATGGGATTAGCTAGTAGGTGGGGTAACGGCTCACCTAGGCGACGATCCCTAGCTGGTCTGAGAGGATGACCAGCCACACTGGAACTGAGACACGGTCCAGACTCCTACGGGAGGCAGCAGTGGGGAATATTGCACAATGGGCGCAAGCCTGATGCAGCCATGCCGCGTGTATGAAGAAGGCCTTCGGGTTGTAAAGTACTTTCAGCGAGGAGGAAGGCGTTGTGGTTAATAACCGCAACGATTGACGTTACTCGCAGAAGAAGCACCGGCTAACTCCGTGCCAGCAGCCGCGGTAATACGGAGGGTGCAAGCGTTAATCGGAATTACTGGGCGTAAAGCGCACGCAGGCGGTCTGTCAAGTCGGATGTGAAATCCCCGGGCTCAACCTGGGAACTGCATCCGAAACTGGCAGGCTAGAGTCTTGTAGAGGGGGTAGAATTCCAGGTGTAGCGGTGAAATGCGTAGAGATCTGGAGGAATACCGGTGGCGAAGGCGGCCCCCTGGACAAAGACTGACGCTCAGGTGCGAAAGCGTGGGGAGCAAACAGGATTAGATACCCTGGTAGTCCACGCCGTAAACGATGTCGACTTGGAGGTTGTGCCCTTGAGGCGTGGCTTCCGGAGCTAACGCGTTAAGTCGACCGCCTGGGGAGTACGGCCGCAAGGTTAAAACTCAAATGAATTGACGGGGGCCCGCACAAGCGGTGGAGCATGTGGTTTAATTCGATGCAACGCGAAGAACCTTACCTACTCTTGACATCCAGAGAACTTAGCAGAGATGCTTTGGTGCCTTCGGGAACTCTGAGACAGGTGCTGCATGGCTGTCGTCAGCTCGTGTTGTGAAATGTTGGGTTAAGTCCCGCAACGAGCGCAACCCTTATCCTTTGTTGCCAGCGATTCGGTCGGGAACTCAAAGGAGACTGCCAGTGATAAACTGGAGGAAGGTGGGGATGACGTCAAGTCATCATGGCCCTTACGAGTAGGGCTACACACGTGCTACAATGGCATATACAAAGAGAAGCGACCTCGCGAGAGCAAGCGGACCTCATAAAGTATGTCGTAGTCCGGATTGGAGTCTGCAACTCGACTCCATGAAGTCGGAATCGCTAGTAATCGTGGATCAGAATGCCACGGTGAATACGTTCCCGGGCCTTGTACACACCGCCCGTCACACCATGGGAGTGGGTTGCAAAAGAAGTAGGTAGCTTAACCTTCGGGAGGGCGCTTACCACTTTGTGATTCATGACTGGGGTGAAGTCGTAACAAGGTAACCGTAGGGGAACCTGCGGTTGGATCACCTCCTTACCTTAAAGAACCTGCCTTTGTAGTGCTCACACAGATTGTCTGATGAATGATGAACTTCTGAATGTACTTTCGAGTGCATTAAGAAGTTTTGCTCTTTAAAAATCTGGATCAAGCTGAAAATTGAAACGACACACTGTGTCTGTTCTCCGTAATAAGAACAGATAAACGGTGTGTTCGAGTCTCTCAAATTTTCGCAACACGTGGGTGTTTTACGAAACATCTTCGGGTTGTGAGGTTAAGCGACTAAGCGTACACGGTGGATGCCCTGGCAGTCAGAGGCGATGAAGGACGTGCTAATCTGCGATAAGCGTCGGTAAGGTGATATGAACCGTTATAACCGGCGATTTCCGAATGGGGAAACCCAGTGTGTTTCGACACACTATCATTACGTGAATACATAGCGTAATGAAGCGAACCGGGGGAACTGAAACATCTAAGTACCCCGAGGAAAAGAAATCAACCGAGATTCCCCCAGTAGCGGCGAGCGAACGGGGAGCAGCCCAGAGTCTGAATCAGCTTGTGTGTTAGTGGAACGGTCTGGAAAGTCCGACGGTACAGGGTGATAGTCCCGTACACCAAAATGCACAGGTTGTGAACTCGAAGAGTAGGGCGGGACACGTGGTATCCTGTCTGAATATGGGGGGACCATCCTCCAAGGCTAAATACTCCTGACTGACCGATAGTGAACCAGTACCGTGAGGGAAAGGCGAAAAGAACCCCGGCGAGGGGAGTGAAAAAGAACCTGAAACCGTGTACGTACAAGCAGTGGGAGCCTCTTTATGGGGTGACTGCGTACCTTTTGTATAATGGGTCAGCGACTTATATTCTGTAGCAAGGTTAACCGTATAGGGGAGCCGAAGGGAAACCGAGTCTTAACTGGGCGTTAAGTTGCAGGGTATAGACCCGAAACCCGGTGATCTAGCCATGGGCAGGTTGAAGGTTGGGTAACACTAACTGGAGGACCGAACCGACTAATGTTGAAAAATTAGCGGATGACTTGTGGCTGGGGGTGAAAGGCCAATCAAACCGGGAGATAGCTGGTTCTCCCCGAAAGCTATTTAGGTAGCGCCTCGTGAATTCATCTTCGGGGGTAGAGCACTGTTTCGGCTAGGGGTCATCCCGACTTACCAACCCGATGCAAACTGCGAATACCGAAGAATGTTATCACGGGAGACACACGGCGGGTGCTAACGTCCGTCGTGAAGAGGGAAACAACCCAGACCGCCAGCTAAGGTCCCAAAGTCATGGTTAAGTGGGAAACGATGTGGGAAGGCACAGACAGCCAGGATGTTGGCTTAGAAGCAGCCATCATTTAAAGAAAGCGTAATAGCTCACTGGTCGAGTCGGCCTGCGCGGAAGATGTAACGGGGCTAAACCATGCACCGAAGCTGCGGCAGCGACACTATGTGTTGTTGGGTAGGGGAGCGTTCTGTAAGCCGTTGAAGGTGTATCGTGAGGTATGCTGGAGGTATCAGAAGTGCGAATGCTGACATAAGTAACGATAATGCGGGTGAAAAACCCGCACGCCGGAAGACCAAGGGTTCCTGTCCAACGTTAATCGGGGCAGGGTGAGTCGACCCCTAAGGCGAGGCCGAAAGGCGTAGTCGATGGGAAACAGGTTAATATTCCTGTACTTGGTGTTACTGCGAAGGGGGGACGGAGAAGGCTATGTTAGCCGGGCGACGGTTGTCCCGGTTTAAGCATGTAGGCGGAGGTTCCAGGTAAATCCGGTACCTTTTTAACGCTGAGGTGTGATGACGAGGCACTACGGTGCTGAAGTAACAAATGCCCTGCTTCCAGGAAAAGCCTCTAAGCATCAGGTAACACGAAATCGTACCCCAAACCGACACAGGTGGTCAGGTAGAGAATACCAAGGCGCTTGAGAGAACTCGGGTGAAGGAACTAGGCAAAATGGTGCCGTAACTTCGGGAGAAGGCACGCTGATATGTAGGTGAAGCGGTTTACCCGTGGAGCTGAAATCAGTCGAAGATACCAGCTGGCTGCAACTGTTTATTAAAAACACAGCACTGTGCAAACACGAAAGTGGACGTATACGGTGTGACGCCTGCCCGGTGCCGGAAGGTTAATTGATGGGGTTATCCGTAAGGAGAAGCTCTTGATCGAAGCCCCGGTAAACGGCGGCCGTAACTATAACGGTCCTAAGGTAGCGAAATTCCTTGTCGGGTAAGTTCCGACCTGCACGAATGGCGTAATGATGGCCAGGCTGTCTCCACCCGAGACTCAGTGAAATTGAACTCGCTGTGAAGATGCAGTGTACCCGCGGCAAGACGGAAAGACCCCGTGAACCTTTACTATAGCTTGACACTGAACACTGGTCCTTGATGTGTAGGATAGGTGGGAGGCTTTGAAGTGTGGACGCCAGTCTGCATGGAGCCATCCTTGAAATACCACCCTTTAATGGCTGGTGTTCTAACGTGGACCCGTTACCCGGGTTGCGGACAGTGTCTGGTGGGTAGTTTGACTGGGGCGGTCTCCTCCTAAAGAGTAACGGAGGAGCACGAAGGTTAGCTAATCCTGGTCGGACATCAGGAGGTTAGTGCAAAGGCATAAGCTAGCTTGACTGCGAGAGTGACGGCTCGAGCAGGTGCGAAAGCAGGTCTTAGTGATCCGGTGGTTCTGAATGGAAGGGCCATCGCTCAACGGATAAAAGGTACTCCGGGATAACAGGCTGATACCGCCCAAGAGTTCATATCGACGGCGGTGTTTGGCACCTCGATGTCGGCTCATCACATCCTGGGGCTGAAGTAGGTCCCAAGGGTATGGCTGTTCGCCATTTAAAGTGGTACGCGAGCTGGGTTTAGAACGTCGTGAGACAGTTCGGTCCCTATCTGCCGTGGGCGCTGGAGAATTGAGGGGGGCTGCTCCTAGTACGAGAGGACCGGAGTGGACGCATCACTGGTGTTCGGGTTGTCATGCCAATGGCATTGCCCGGTAGCTAAATGCGGAAGAGATAAGTGCTGAAAGCATCTAAGCACGAAACTTGCCCCGAGATGAGTTCTCCCTGAGACTATAAGTCTCCTGAAGGAACGTTGAAGACGACGACGTTGATAGGTCGGGTGTGTAAGTGTAGCGATACATTGAGCTAACCGATACTAATGAACCGTGAGGCTTAACCTTACAACGCCGAAGGTGTTTTGGCGAAAGACAGACATCATATTCAGCTTGATACAGATTAGATTAACCGGCGAAAAGCGGGTTAATAACAGAATTTGCCTGGCGGCTGTAGCGCGGTGGTCCCACCTGACCCCATGCCGAACTCAGAAGTGAAACGCCGTAGCGCCGATGGTAGTGTGGGGTCTCCCCATGCGAGAGTAGGGAACTGCCAGGCATCAAATAAAGTGAAAAAGCCCATCCTGACGGATGGGCTTTTTTGCGTTTCCGATTTTATCACGGACTGATAAAGGAAATTCCGATGGTCATTCTCTACGTTCAACTATATAAAAACCGTGTAGTTGTACGCAATACTACCACTCAGCAAGAAGTTTCCGGATTCCGAACCTTCAGCAATCAGCGACTCCTGATTGCCGAGTTCTTCGAAGCAGAAAAACTGATACAAGACCTTGTCGATCAACTGATGCCACGCTCTAAGTGGCGTCAGCTTTTTTGGCGGAACTCTTTTGGGCTTCTGGCCCATGCGCTGGAGATGAACGAAGGTGGACTGTCGCAGGTTGAAGAGCGAGCCATCCTTGAAGTGACCTTTGGTGCCGCAGACGGTAGGGCTAAGTGTCCTCAGGTTATCTCTGGTAAGGTGCCTCTGAGCGATGCCGGGGTGCGGAGCACTTTTCTCCAGGGGGAAACTGATTTCCGCAATAGTCGGCACTCCTGAACACGCTGTGACTATTGGTTATGACGTGAAACTTTCTCACCTTCAACATACACGCTCGACATTCGCATGATTCCTGGGTATCTTCAGCTATCTGGATGTCTAAACGTTTAAACGTATGTAGTGAGGTTATCAGGTTATGCCAATTCGCGTGCAGGACGAGCTACCCGCCGTCAATTTCTTGCGTGAGGAAAACGTCTTTGTGATGACGACATCCCGCGCTTCCGGTCAGGAAATTCGACCACTGAAGGTGCTCATCCTCAACCTGATGCCCAAGAAGATTGAAACGGAAAACCAGTTCCTGCGCTTACTGTCTAACTCACCGCTACAGGTAGATGTTCAGCTATTGCGCATCGATGCTCGCGAGTCACGTAACACCCCTACGGAGCATCTGAATAACTTTTACTGTAATTTCGAGGATATCTGCGATCAGAACTTTGACGGACTGATCGTGACCGGCGCGCCGTTGGGTCTGGTCGAATTTGATGACGTGGCTTACTGGCCGCAGATTCAACAAGTGCTTGAATGGGCGAAAGATCACGTTACCTCAACGCTATTTGTTTGTTGGGCGGTGCAGGCCGCGCTGAATATCCTGTACGGAATTCCTAAGCAAACCCGTACGGACAAACTTTCAGGCGTCTATGAGCACCATATTCTGCATCCTCATGCGCTGCTGACGCGTGGATTCGATGATGCGTTCCTGGCTCCGCATTCGCGCTATGCCGATTTTCCTGCTGCGCTTATTCGCGACTACACCGATCTCGAGATTTTTGCTGAAACCGAAGAGGGAGATGCCTACCTGTTTGCCAGCAAAGATAAACGAATTGCCTTTGTGACGGGCCATCCGGAATATGATGCCCATACGCTCGGCAGTGAGTATTTTCGTGACGTCGAAGCGGGCCTAACGCCGGAAGTGCCCTATAACTATTTCCCGAAAGATGACCCGCAAAACAAACCGCGGGCAACCTGGCGTAGCCACGGTAATCTGTTGTTTACCAACTGGCTCAACTATTACGTCTACCAGATCACGCCATATGATCTGCGTCACATGAATCCAACGCTGGATTAATCTTCTGTAGCAGACGATCCTTAAGCGTTTCAGCATATTGAATCAGGCACCTTCGGGTGCCTTTTTTATTTCCGAAACGCACCTCACGGTGTAATTAAATTTTATTTATATTGTTATCAATAGGTTAATTGATAATTAAATTAAAAATGGAAATTGTTTTTGATTTTGAAATTTAAATGAGTAGTCTTAGTTGTGCTGAACGAAAAGCGCACAACGATCCTTCGTTCGCATTGGGGATGTGTTTGGATCAATGACGAGGAACTACGCAATGAATCAACAGGCAACGACAACCGATGAACTGGTCTTCACCAGGCCGCGTGGCGAACAGGAGCAACAAATTCTGACCGCTGAAGCAGTAGAGTTTCTGACTGAACTGGTGACAAGATTTACGCCAAAACGCAATAAACTTCTGGCTGCACGTATTCAGCAGCAGCAGGATATTGATGACGGTAAGTTGCCTGATTTTATTTCGGAAACAGCTTCCATTCGTGAGGGTGACTGGAAGATTCGCGGTATTCCTGATGATTTACTGGATCGCCGCGTAGAGATAACCGGACCCGTTGAGCGCAAGATGGTTATCAACGCGCTGAACGCGAACGTCAAAGTCTTTATGGCTGACTTCGAAGATTCGCTGGCTCCTGAGTGGAGCAAAGTTATCGACGGGCAGATAAACCTGCGCGATGCGGTCAATGGCACCATTAGCTATACCAACGAAGCGGGTAAAATTTACCAGCTCAAACCTAATCCGGCTCTGTTGGTATGCCGCGTTCGTGGCCTGCATCTGCCGGAAAAACACGTCACCTGGCGTGGCGAATCCATCCCGGGCAGCCTGTTCGATTTTGCCCTCTATTTCTTCCACAACTACAAAACGTTGCTGGCAAAAGGCAGCGGCCCTTACTTCTACCTGCCAAAAACGCAGGCCTGGCAAGAAGCAGCATGGTGGAGCGAAGTGTTCAGCTATGCAGAAGATCGCTTTAATCTGCCACGCGGCACCATCAAAGCGACTCTGCTGATTGAAACGCTGCCGGCCGTCTTCCAGATGGACGAAATTCTGCACGCCCTGCGTGACCATATTGTCGGTCTGAACTGCGGTCGCTGGGACTACATATTCAGCTATATCAAAACGCTGAAGAACCATCCGGATCGCGTGCTGCCGGACCGTCAGGTGGTGACGATGGATAAGCCATTCCTCAGCGCCTATTCGCGTCTGCTGATTAAAACCTGTCATAAACGTGGCGCATTCGCGATGGGCGGCATGGCAGCTTTCATTCCCAGCAAAGATGCGGAACGTAACAACCAGGTTCTGACCAAGGTAAAAGCGGACAAAGCGCTGGAAGCCAATAACGGTCATGACGGCACATGGATTGCCCATCCGGGACTGGCAGATACCGCAATGGCGGTGTTCAACGACGTGCTCGGTGAAAACAAAAATCAGCTGTTCGTGACCCGTGAAGAAGATGCGCCGATTACCGCAGAACAACTGCTGGCGCCTTGTGAAGGTGAGCGTACTGAAGAAGGCATGCGCGCCAACATTCGTGTTGCGGTGCAGTACATCGAAGCGTGGATCTCCGGTAACGGCTGCGTACCGATTTACGGTCTGATGGAAGATGCGGCCACTGCCGAAATCTCCCGTACCTCCATCTGGCAGTGGATCCACCACCAGAAGACGCTCAGCAACGGCAAGCCGGTTACCAAACCGCTGTTCCGTCAGATGCTGGCCGAAGAGATGCTGGTGATTCAGGACGAGCTGGGCGAACACCGCTACAGCAGCGGACGTTTTGACGATGCCGCGCGCCTGATGGAGCAAATCACTACCTCTGATGAATTGATCGATTTCTTG
This sequence comes from Citrobacter sp. CF971, assembly GCF_006385635.1. Lineage (NCBI taxonomy): Bacteria > Pseudomonadati > Pseudomonadota > Gammaproteobacteria > Enterobacterales > Enterobacteriaceae > Citrobacter > Citrobacter sp. CF971. The sequence continues at coordinate 299,525 of NZ_CP041051.1, forward strand.
ACCCTGCCAGGCTACCGCCTGCTGGCGTAATCCACCACATAACAATATGGAGCATCTGCACATGAAAACCCGTACTCAACAAATCGAAGAATTACAGAAAGAATGGACTCAACCGCGCTGGGAAGGCATCACCCGTCCATATAGCGCGGAGGAAGTGGTGAAATTACGTGGCTCGGTCAACCCGGAATGCACGCTGGCTCAGCTTGGCGCGGCGAAAATGTGGCGTCTGCTGCACGGCGAATCGAAGAAAGGTTATATCAACAGCCTCGGCGCGCTGACTGGCGGTCAGGCGCTGCAGCAGGCGAAAGCCGGTATTGAAGCGGTCTACCTTTCAGGCTGGCAGGTGGCGGCAGATGCCAACCTGGCATCCAGCATGTACCCGGACCAATCGCTGTATCCGGCGAACTCCGTCCCGGCAGTGGTGGATCGGATCAACAACACATTCCGTCGCGCCGATCAGATCCAATGGTCAACCGGTATTGAACCGAACGATCCGCGCTATGTGGATTACTTCCTGCCGATCGTTGCCGATGCGGAAGCGGGTTTTGGCGGCGTACTGAACGCGTTTGAACTGATGAAATCGATGATTGAGGCTGGTGCAGCGGCCGTTCACTTCGAAGATCAGCTCGCATCGGTAAAAAAATGTGGTCACATGGGCGGCAAAGTTCTGGTGCCGACTCAGGAAGCTATCCAGAAACTGGTGGCCGCCCGTCTGGCAGCCGACGTCATGGGTGTTCCGACGCTGGTTATTGCGCGTACTGATGCTGACGCAGCCGATCTGATAACGTCTGACTGCGACCCATACGACAGCGAGTTCATCACCGGCGAACGTACCAGCGAAGGGTTCTACCGTACGCATGCGGGTATTGAGCAGGCGATCAGCCGTGGTCTGGCCTATGCACCTTATGCGGATCTGGTGTGGTGTGAAACCTCCACGCCGGATCTCGAACTGGCGAAGCGCTTTGCCGATGCGATTCACGCGAAATTCCCCGGCAAACTGCTGGCCTACAACTGTTCGCCGTCATTTAACTGGCAGAAAAACCTGGACGACAAAACTATTGCCAGCTTCCAGCAGCAACTGTCGGATATGGGTTACAAATACCAGTTCATTACCCTGGCGGGCATCCACAGCATGTGGTTCAACATGTTCGACCTCGCACACTCCTATGCGCAGGGTGAAGGCATGCGCCACTATGTTGAGAAGGTTCAGCAGCCAGAATTTGCGGCGGCTAAAGACGGTTACACCTTCGTGTCCCATCAGCAGGAAGTGGGTACAGGCTACTTCGACAAAGTAACTACTATCATTCAGGGCGGCGCTTCCTCGGTGACCGCGCTGACCGGCTCGACCGAAGAATCGCAGTTTTGATTAATGCCCGGTGGCGCTGTGCTTACCGGGCCTACGAAGGGATGTAGGCCGGATAAGCGAACGCGCCATCCGGCATGACGTTGTGCCGGATGGGAGAAGTCGATGACGCGTGGCCTGGAATTACTGATTGCTCAGACGATTTTGCAAGGTTTCGACGCCCAGTACGGGCGTTTTCTGGAAGTCACCTCCGGCGCGCAGCAGCGTTTTGAACATGCCGACTGGCATGCGGTTCAGCAGGCGATGAAAAGCCGTATTCACCTTTATGATCATCACGTAGGTCTGGTGGTGGAGCAGTTGCGCTGCATTACAGACGGCAAAAGTACCGACGCGGATTTTTTACTTCGCGTGAAAGAGCATTACACCCGGCTACTGCCGGATTACCCGCGCTTCGAGATTGCGGAGAGCTTTTTTAACTCCGTTTACTGTCGGTTATTTGACCACCGCTCGCTGACTCCCGAGCGGCTGTTTATTTTCAGTTCTCAGCCAGAGCGTCGTTTCCGCACGATCCCACGCCCGTTGGCGAAAGACTTTTTTCCTGATACCGGCTGGGAGTGGCTGCTAACTCGCGTCCTTAGCGATCTTCCCCTACGTCTTCCATGGCAGAATAAACATCGTGATATCCACTACATCATCGAACACCTGACCGAAACCTTGGGAGCGGATGTGTTGCCAGGCTGCCATTTACAGGTGGCGAATGAACTGTTTTATCGTAACAAGGCCGCCTGGCTGGTCGGGAAGCTGATTACCCCTTCCGGGACGCTGCCGTTTTTACTGCCAATCCACCGGACAGACGAAGGCGAATTGTTTGTCGATACCTGTCTGACCACGACGGCGGAGGCGAGCATTGTGTTTGGCTTCGCTCGCTCCTACTTCATGGTGTATGCCCCGCTGCCCGCGGCACTGGTGGAGTGGTTGCGCGAGATCCTGATGTAGCCCCCTGAAACACCGGACAGTAGCTGTATCTCCAGATAAGAGATAGGCTTGAATATATGTCTAACACTAACGCCAATTTTGAGATGACCGGGATCCTGTTAGGGCAAGAAGTCCGTAAACGTAAAACTCCTCAGGAGAAGATCGCCATTATCCAGCAGACGATGGAGCCGGGTATGAATGTCTCCCATGTCGCCCGCCTGCATGGTATCCAGCCCAGCCTGCTGTTTAAGTGGAAGAAGCAATATCAGGAAGGCAGCCTCACCGCCGTTGCGGCTGGAGAGGAAGTCGTTCCTGCTTCTGAGCTTACTGCTGCTCTGAAGCAGGTCCGGGAGCTTCAGCGCCTTCTGGGCAAGAAAACGATGGAAGTTGAGATCCTGAAAGAAGCCGTGGAGTACGGTCAGTCGCGAAAATGGATAGCGCACGCGCCCTTGTTGCCAAAGGACGGGGAATAGCCATGGTCAGCCGGACCATGGGCGTGTCGCGTGCGCAACTGTCACTGCGGATTAACCGTTCTGCCGACTGGCAGGACAGGCGCTGTAACCGGCGTAATGAAGAAGCAGACGCAGAAATACTGTCGGCTATCCTCAACATTATCAGCGATATGCCGAGTTATGGTTATCGACGCGTGTGGGGCATCCTGCGCAAGCAACGTCGCACAGAGGGACAGCCACCTGTGAATGCCAAACGGCTTTACAGGATAATGAGCGAGCATAACCTGTTGTTGTTGCATCACAAACCAGAGCGACCGAAGCGTGAACATAAGGGCAAGATAGCGGTGGCAGAAAGCGATATGCGCTGGTGTTCAGATGGCTTCGAGTTCGGCTGCGACAACGGCGAAAAACTGCGGGTAACGTTCGCGCTGGACTGCTGCGACCGTGAGGCCATAGACTGGGCAGCAAGCACGGGAGGCTATGACAGTTCGACCGTGCAGGATGTGATGCTGAGGTCGGTGGAAAAGCGCTTCGGCGACAGGTTGCCCGACACAGCGGTGCAGTGGCTGACGGATAACGGTTCAGCGTATACCGCGTATGAAACGCGGAGGTTCGCGAGAGAGCTGAATCTGGAGCCCTGCACAACAGCGGTGAGCAGCCCGCAGAGTAATGGCATGGCCGAACGGTTCGTGAAAACGATGAAAGAAGACTATATCGCGTTCATGCCAAAACCGGATGTGAGAACAGCACTGCGAAACCTTGCAGTAGCGTTCACGCATTACAATGAAAACCACCCGCACAGCGCGCTGGGATATCACTCCCCGAGGGAATACCGGCGGCAGCGGACATCGTTAACTTAAGATACAAAAGCTGTTCGGAGATGGAGGGTCAAGATCAGGTTGCGCGAGATCCTGCCCGGTAAAACCACCGCTGAATTGTATATGGCGATTGGCTGTCAGAAGCATGCAAAAACGGAAAGTTATCGGGAGTATCTGCTCTACCTGGCCAACTGTGATGAGCAGTTTATTGAAGCACCGGGGATCCGCGGTATGGTGATGCTGGTGTTTACCCTGCCGGGCTTTGACCGGGTGTTTAAAATCATCAAAGACAAATTTGCGCCGCAAAAAGAGATGTCTGCCGCCCACGTCCGCGCCTGTTATCAACTGGTCAAAGAGCACGACCGTGTGGGGCGGATGGCTGACACCCAGGAGTTCGAGAATTTTGTGCTGGATAAACGGCAAATCGATCCGGCGCTGATGGCGCTGTTATTGCAGGAAGCCCCGGAAAAAATTACCGATCTTGGCGATCAGATTGTCATTCGCCATCTGTATATCGAACGACGGATGGTGCCGCTGAATATCTGGCTGGAGCAAGTCGAAGGTCAACAACTGCGCGATGCCATTGAAGAGTACGGCAACGCGATTCGTCAGCTGGCCGCCGCCAATATTTTCCCCGGCGATATGCTGTTTAAGAACTTCGGCGTCACCCGTCACGGGCGCGTGGTGTTCTACGACTACGATGAAATCTGCTACATGACGGAGGTTAATTTCCGTCATATCCCGCCGCCACGCTACCCGGAAGATGAGATGAGCGCTGAGCCGTGGTACAGCGTATCGCCTGGAGATGTCTTCCCGGAAGAGTTTCGCCACTGGCTATGTGCCGACCCGCGTATCGGGCCGCTATTTGAAGAGATGCACGCTGACTTGTTCAGCGCCGACTACTGGCGTGGTCTGCAAACGCGGATTAAAAACGGGCATGTGGAAGATGTTTACGCCTACCGACGCAAACAGCGTTTCAGCGTGCGTTATGAAACCGACCGTAGGCCGGGTAAGGCGTAACCGCCACCCGGCAACCCCATCTTAGCGAAATCCGCCGTACGCCAGCGTCACTTCTTTCGCCGCTTTGATCGCCATGGCGCCGAACTCGGTCACGCGATCGTCGGTAATACGCGAAATGGGTCCGGAGATGGAAATCGCGGCGAACGGCTCGCGGTGCTCGTCATAAATGCACGACGCCACGCAGCGCAGACCCAGCGCATGTTCCTCATCATCAAAGGAATAGCCGCGCTTGCGCGTCTGGGCCAAATCCTCTTTCAGATGCACTGGCGACACCAGCGTGGCGTGGGTATAAGCGTGTAGTCCTTTGCGGTGCAGCAACCCTGTCACCTGTTCTTCGCTCAGTTGGGATAAAAACGCTTTGCCCGCCCCGGAAGCATGCATCGGCAGTTTGCCGCCGATAGGCGCGGACATGCGCATCAGTTGGGTGCACTGCACCTGGTCGATAATAATGGCCTGATGATCGCTTTGATCCAGCACGGCGAGGTTGACCGTCTCACCGGAGTCTTCCATCAGCTTGCGCAGGATTGGATGCACAATCGCCAGCAGATTACGGCTTTGCAAAAAGCTGCTGCCGACGATAAACGCATGTGCACCCACGGCCCAATGCCCTAATTCACCGACCTGACGAACAAATCCCTGCTGCTGCATGGTGGTCAATAATCGGTGAGTCGTGGAGTTTGGCAGGCCGGCCTGCTGCGCCAGCTCGGTCAGCGCCACGCTGCCGTTGGATTCCGCAATCCACTCCAGTAGCTTCAGGCCGCGTGTCAGGGACTGAACCTGCCCGGTTGCGGGCGCAGTAGTAGCGGCGGGTTTTCTACCGCGTTTCGCGGGAACGGGGGCAACCATGGCAGACTCCTTTTCTGTATCGTGGAAATCATTTTCGTTTTATTCAATTATAATGCAAGAATTCCTGTACTGATCGGATGAGTGAAGCTGAACATGTCTCATGTTGGCCGTTGTTCTCTTTTCCGCCTCTCAGGTTTGTGCCAGTATGACCTGTTGAGTTTTTTTCGGTCTGGTTGAGCGTTGTCGGGAGCGAGTGTGAGCAGCAAAGTAGAACAATTACGTCAGCAGTTAAATGAACGTATTCTGGTGCTGGACGGCGGTATGGGCACCATGATCCAGGGATATCGTCTGAGCGAAGAGGATTTCCGCGGCGAACGCTTTGCCGAATGGCCGTGCGATCTGAAAGGCAACAACGACCTGTTGGTGCTCAGCAAACCGGAGGTGATCGCCGCGATTCACAACGCCTACTTCGAGGCGGGCGCGGACATCATCGAAACCAACACCTTCAACTCCACGACTATTGCCATGGTGGATTACCAGATGGAATCCCTGTCGGCGGAAATCAACTTTGCGGCAGCCAAACTGGCGCGCGTGGCGGCAGACGAATGGACGGCGCGCACGCCGAACAAACCGCGCTACGTCGCGGGCGTGCTTGGCCCAACCAACCGTACGGCGTCTATCTCCCCCGACGTCAACGACCCGGCTTACCGCAATATTACCTTTGATCAGCTGGTGGCCGCCTACCGCGAATCCACCAAAGCGCTGGTGGAAGGCGGCAGTGACCTGATCCTGATTGAAACCGTTTTCGATACCCTCAACGCCAAAGCCGCTATTTTCGCGGTTAAAACTGAATTCGAAGCGCTGGGCGTTGAGCTGCCGATTATGCTCTCCGGCACCATCACCGACGCTTCCGGGCGTACGCTCTCCGGCCAGACCACCGAAGCATTCTACAACTCTCTGCGCCACGCCGATGCGCTGACCTTCGGTCTGAACTGCGCCTTAGGTCCGGACGAGCTGCGCCAGTACGTGCAGGAACTGTCGCGTATTGCCGAATGCTACGTTACCGCACACCCGAACGCCGGGCTGCCGAACGCCTTTGGTGAGTACGATCTCGATGCCGACACCATGGCGGCGCAAATCCGCGAATGGGCCGAGGCGGGCTTCCTGAATATTGTTGGCGGCTGCTGCGGTACCACGCCGGAACACATCGCCGCCATGAGTCGCGCAGTGGACGGACTGCCGCCACGCCGCTTGCCGGAAATCCCGGTTGCCTGCCGCCTTTCCGGTCTTGAGCCGCTGAACATCGGCGACGACAGCCTGTTTGTGAACGTCGGCGAGCGTACCAACGTTACCGGTTCGGCGAAGTTTAAGCGCCTGATCAAAGAAGAGAAATACAGCGAGGCGCTGGACGTCGCCCGCCAGCAGGTAGAAAGCGGCGCGCAGATCATCGATATCAACATGGATGAGGGGATGCTCGACGCCGAAGCGGCGATGGTTCGTTTCCTCAACCTGATTGCCGGTGAACCGGATATCGCCCGGGTGCCGATTATGATCGACTCCTCGAAATGGGAAGTAATCGAAAAAGGGCTGAAGTGCATTCAGGGTAAAGGCATCGTTAACTCCATCTCGATGAAAGAGGGGGTTGAGACCTTTATCCATCACGCGAAGCTGCTGCGTCGCTACGGTGCTGCAGTGGTGGTGATGGCCTTTGACGAGCAGGGCCAGGCCGACACTCGCGCGCGCAAAATTGAGATCTGTCGTCGCGCCTACAAAATTTTGACCGAAGAAGTCGGCTTCCCGCCGGAAGATATCATCTTCGACCCGAACATCTTTGCGGTGGCGACCGGCATTGAGGAACACAATAACTATGCGCAGGACTTTATCGGGGCCTGTGAAGATATCAAACGCGAACTGCCGCACGCGCTGATCTCCGGCGGCGTTTCTAACGTTTCATTCTCGTTCCGTGGCAACGACCCAGTACGTGAAGCCATTCACGCGGTATTCCTCTACTACGCCATTCGCAACGGCATGGACATGGGGATCGTCAACGCCGGACAACTGGCAATTTACGACGACCTGCCCACCGAGCTGCGCGATGCGGTTGAAGATGTGATCCTCAACCGCCGTGACGATGGCACCGAACGACTGCTGGAGCTTGCTGAGAAGTATCGCGGCAGTAAAACCGACGACACGGCGAATGCCCAGATGGCGGAGTGGCGCAGTTGGGACGTGAAAAAGCGCCTCGAATACTCGCTGGTGAAAGGCATAACCGAGTTTATTGAGCTGGATACCGAAGAAGCTCGCCAGCAGGCCGCGCGCCCGATCGAGGTTATTGAAGGACCGCTGATGGACGGCATGAACGTGGTTGGCGACCTGTTCGGTGAGGGCAAAATGTTCCTGCCGCAGGTGGTGAAATCCGCTCGCGTGATGAAGCAGGCGGTGGCCTACCTTGAACCGTACATTGAGGCCAGCAAAGAGAAAGGTTCCAGCAACGGCAAAATGGTCATCGCAACCGTGAAGGGCGATGTGCACGATATCGGTAAAAATATCGTCGGCGTGGTACTGCAATGTAACAACTACGAAATCGTCGATCTTGGCGTGATGGTGCCCGCGGAGAAAATCCTCAGAACGGCGCGTGAAGTGAATGCCGATCTGATTGGCCTTTCCGGGCTGATTACCCCATCGCTGGACGAAATGGTCAACGTGGCGAAAGAGATGGAGCGTCAGGGCTTCACTATTCCGCTGCTGATTGGCGGCGCGACCACCTCGAAAGCGCACACCGCGGTGAAAATTGAGCAGAACTACAGCGGCCCGACGGTGTACGTGCAGAACGCCTCGCGTACCGTTGGCGTCGTCGCTGCGCTGCTCTCTGATACCCAGCGTGATGACTTTGTCGCCCGTACGCGTAAAGAGTATGAAACCGTGCGTATCCAGCATGCGCGTAAGAAACCGCGTACTCCGCCCGTAACGTTACAGGCTGCCCGCGACAACGATCTGGCCTTTGACTGGGAAAACTACACCCCGCCGGTGGCGCACCGTCTGGGCGTACAGGAAGTGGAAGCCAGCATCGAAACCCTGCGCAACTACATCGACTGGACGCCGTTCTTTATGACCTGGTCGTTGGCCGGGAAATATCCTCGCATCCTCGAAGATGAAGTAGTGGGCGAAGAGGCGAAGCGCCTGTTCAAAGATGCCAACGACATGCTGGATAAACTCAGCGCTGAGAAGACGCTGAATCCGCGTGGCGTGGTGGGTTTATTCCCGGCCAACCGCGTGGGTGACGACATCGAGATTTACCGTGACGAGACGCGTACGCACGTCATCAACGTGAGTCATCACCTGCGCCAGCAGACGGAAAAAGTCGGTTTCGCCAACTACTGCTTGTCTGACTTTGTTGCGCCGAAACTGAGCGGTAAAGCGGATTACATCGGTGCTTTTGCGGTCACTGGTGGTCTGGAAGAAGATGCGCTGGCGGACGCCTTCGAAGCCCAGCATGACGACTACAACAAGATCATGGTGAAAGCGATCGCTGACCGTCTGGCGGAAGCGTTCGCAGAATATCTGCATGAGCGCGTACGTAAAGTCTACTGGGGCTATGCGGCGAATGAGAATCTCAGTAACGAGGAGCTGATCCGCGAAAACTACCAGGGGATTCGCCCGGCACCGGGCTATCCGGCGTGTCCGGAACACACCGAAAAAGCCACCATTTGGGAACTGCTGGACGTGGAGGCGCATACCGGGATGAAGCTCACCGAATCCTTCGCCATGTGGCCAGGTGCGTCGGTTTCCGGCTGGTATTTCAGTCATCCGGACAGCAAGTACTACGCTGTGGCGCAAATCCAGCGCGATCAGGTTGAAGATTATGCCTTCCGTAAAGGGATGAGCGTGGCAGAAGTGGAGCGCTGGTTAGCGCCGAACCTCGGCTACGACGCCGACTGATTCACAAAACTGTCATCTTTCTTTACAACAAACAGGGCACTCAATGAGTGCCCTGTCTCTTTATTACGTTTAAACCCTTATACTGAAAGAAGGTTCGCGAGCGCTGTTTGCCGGATGGCGGCGTAAACGCCTTATCCGGCCTACAAGGGACATTCTGTAGGCCTGATAAGCGCAGCGCCATCAGGCACGCTATCTGCGCCGAGCCCAGGAACATATAACGATAAGGAGTACCTGATTCCGTGTTAACTCTGTTACACCTGCTTTCTGCCGTCGCGATGCTGGTTTGGGGTACGCATATTGTGCGTACTGGTGTGATGCGCGTCTTTGGCGCGCGTTTACGCACCGTGCTCAGCCGTAGCGTTGAAAAGAAACCGCTCGCCTTTTGTGCGGGTATCGGCGTGACGGCGCTGGTGCAAAGTAGCAACGCCACCACCATGCTGGTGACCTCGTTTGTTGCACAAGATCTCGTGGCGCTGACTCCTGCGCTGGTGATTGTGCTTGGTGCCGACGTGGGGACCGCGCTGATGGCGCGTATCCTGACCTTCGATCTCTCCTGGCTGTCGCCACTGCTGATTTTTATCGGCGTGATCTTCTTTCTCGGACGTAAGCAGTCCCGCGTTGGGCAACTGGGGCGGGTTGGTATTGGGCTGGGGTTGATTTTACTGGCGCTGGAGCTAATCGTGCAGGCGGTAACGCCGATCACCCAGGCTAACGGCGTACAGGTTATTTTCGCCTCGCTTACTGGCGATATCATGCTTGATGCGCTGATTGGCGCGATGTTCGCGATTATCAGCTACTCCAGTCTGGCGGCGGTCCTTCTGACGGCTACCTTGACCGCGGCGGGCATTATCTCGTTCCCGGTGGCGCTGTGTCTGGTGATTGGCGCCAACCTCGGTTCTGGCCTGCTGGCGATGCTCAACAACAGCGCCGCTAACGCCGCCGCCCGCCGCGTGGCGCTCGGCAGCCTGCTGTTTAAGCTGGTGGGCAGCTTGATCATTCTGCCATTCGTGCATCCGCTGGCGAATCTGATGGATGAACTGCCGCTGCCGAAATCCGAGTTGGTTATCTACTTCCACGTGTTCTACAACCTGGTGCGCTGCGTGGCGATGGTACCGTTCGCTGAGCCAATGGCGCGTTTTTGTAAACGCATCATCCGCGATGAACCGGAACTGGACGCCCACCTGAAGCCCAAGCATCTGGACGTCAGCGCGCTCGATACGCCAACACTTGCGCTGGCGAATGCCGCCCGCGAAGCCCTGCGTATTGGCGACGCCATGGAGCAGATGATGGACGGGTTGAAGAAGGTGATGCACGGCGAGCCGCGCGAAGAGAAAGAGTTGCGCAGGATGGCGGATGACATCAACGTGCTGTACACGGCGATTAAGCTCTATCTGGCGCGGATGCCAAAGGATGAACTGGCGGAAGAGGAATCACGCCGTTGGGCGGAGATTATCGAAATGTCGCTCAACCTCGAACAGGCTTCCGATATCGTTGAACGTATGGGCAGCGAGATTGCCGATAAGTCGCTGGCCGCCCGTCGGGCATTCTCTGTGGAAGGGCTGAAAGAGCTGGATGCGCTTTACGATCAGCTGCTCAGCAATCTGCAGCTGGCGATGTCGGTGTTCTTCTCAGGCGATGTGACCAGCGCCCGCCGTCTGCGCCGCAGCAAGCACCGTTTCCGTATTCTCAACCGTCGTTATTCGCACGCGCACGTTGACCGTCTGCATCAGCAGAACGTGCAGAGCATCGAAACCAGCTCCTTGCACCTGGCACTGTTGGGCGATATGCAGCGTCTGAACTCGCTGTTTTGCTCCGTGGCCTACAGCGTGCTGGAACAGCCGGATGAAGACGATGAGCGGGATGATTATTGAGTGAGGTGAAGCGGTTGGCCGGATAAGGCATTTATGCCGCCATCCGGCATCAGACAATTAATCAATTAAAAACAGTGGCCCGCCTCAACGGCAACCGCCTCTTCACCCGCTTTAAAGATGTACGTGGTGTTCGGGCCGCCGAGCACAGATTGACCGTTACTCACCTTGATCCAGTTACCTTCCGGCAAGCCAATCACCGTCAGCTCTGGGGCAACCACCAGCAGCTCGCGAATGCGCTGTTCACGCGTTTCGCCTTTGTGGCCTTCCGGCAGCGCGTTGGTGAAATGTGGGTTAATCTGCAGCGGGAACAGACCCAGCGCATCAAAACCTTTGGGATCGACAATCGGCATGTCGTTGGTGGTGCGGATGGTCTGGCAGGCGAGGTTGGAACCCGCGCTCCAGCCGATGTACAGCGCACCGCGTTTAACGACATCCACAATCGACGCCAGCAGCCCGCGCTCGCGGCTCTCTTTCAGCAACTGGAAGGTGTTACCCCCGCCGACAATCACCAGCTCGGCGTTTTCAATGGCTGCAATCGGATCGGCAACGGTATGAATACCCGTAACGTTGACGCCCATTGGCGCAAAGATGGCTGCCGTTTTCGCCGTGTACTCATCCCAGGTTTGCGTCACGCCGGCGAACGGAATAAACACCGCCGTACGGCGACCATTCAGTTGCTCTGCGATCAGCGGCAGCGCATGTTCCATCCAGCCTTTGCCCGGCAGCGTCGAGTTACTCAATAAAAGCAGTTCCATCATTTCTCCATGTAATCAGAAAATTACAAACCGCGCTAATGCTACCACTATCAGCCTGACGCCTTACTGATATGGCTCACGATGTTGGAAGTGAGGTTCTGGAAAGCGCCTCGCAGACTGGCGTTTTATTTCGGCTGAAAGAGGTATTGTTGATTTATTCTTCTGGTGGGTAATGGTGTTTTATACCTAAATGGATATAATCAAGAGGAAAGGATGACGAAACCACTTTACTGGGTTGGGCAGGCCAGAAAAGACCTGATTGCAATGCCAGAACACGTTTGGGATACGTTTGGGTTTGCTCTTTGGCTTGCGCAGCAGGGTAAACAGCATTCACAGACTAAACCATTAAAAGGATTTGGTGGAGCGGGGGTTCTGGAAGTCGTTGAGGATTATCACGGCAACGCCTGGCGGGCGGTTTACACCATCCAGTTGAAAAATGCGGTTTATGTTCTCCATGTTTTTCAGAAGAAGTCCGTTTCCGGGAAAGCAACCCCGAAACCTGAAATTGACCTGATTTATCAGCGGCTCAAGGCTGCACAGCGCCATGCGCAGGAGAGTGGATATGTCACATGATGTCGAAACCAGTAGCGGTAATGTTTACGCCGATTTAGGTGCGTATGACGCAGAACAGATGCAGTTGAAAGCGCAGCTGGCAATGGTGATTGGTGAGATTTTGCAACGCAAAGGGTTAACGCAGCAGCAGGCCGCGCAGTTACTGGGAATGACACAGCCTAAACTTTCCAATCTGCTACGCGGCCAGTTTCGCGGTATCAGTGAAGCAAAGATGCTCGAATGCCTGGTGAGGCTGGGCCGTGATGTAGAGATTGTTGTCGGGAAAGAGGGCAATATGTCAGGAAAGCTGAAAGTGAAATTTGGCTGATATCCAACTTCAAACCTTAACCGTCAATCCAATACCGAGCGCCTTCATCACTGCCAGCGTGGTTTTCAGCGTCGGGTTTCCTTTCTCACTAAACGAGCGATAGAGGTGTTCTTCAGAAAACGATACATAATTCTGATCGCTAGACTTCGATCCCTTTCTGCTTCAGCTCTTTTCTAATCACACGTTTAATCCAGGCTGCCAACGATTCATCGCCATCCTGCCGCTGTGCTTCTTCCATCGCTTTGCGCAGTTCCGGATCCAGACGGAATTGAAACGGGGGATTGCCTCTTCTTTCGTTCATGTGTGTTGGCACCTTGATTATACGAGATGTGTGATGACACACTACTCTTACAAGCCAGAAATACCAACTTCTATACTTCAATCCCTTTCTGCTTCAGTTCTTTCCTAATAATTCGCTTAATCCATGCGGATATTGACGCGTCACCATCCATTGAAAGCGCTTTCTGGATCCCTGCTTCCAGTTCCGGCTCGACACGTAACGCGATTTGTTTGTTACCTTTCTTTTTGAATTCTACCGTTGACATGTGTCTGACACCTGATTTACATTGATGATCGTAAGACAAGTGTAAGTCAATTGTCTTACAGAAACAACGAAGCCCGGCAGTGCGCGAACACATACCGAGCTTCTAACCACAACATTATACGAGGTAATGCTATGGCTGATGCTAATAGTACCACTAACGCCTGTTTTGCGTCTTCTTCTCTCATACCGCAAGCTGACCTGCTTTATTTTCCACTCGCCGAGGCGTTCCGCCATCTTGATTGTCGCCATCTCACCACCGAAGAAAATCTGGCGCTATCGTTTGGCTGTGAAGAGGCGCTGGCAGGGTTGTACCAGACGCTGAATTTTATGGGAGAAAGCCTGCTGACCATGGCGGGTGAAGGTCAGGAACATTTTGCCTATGAGAGCATATGCCAGTTAGGACACAGTCTGGTAAATATCAGCCAGTTGATTCCCGCGCTGGCGCAGTTGGAAGCGAAAGCTGACCAGCAATTGTTTGCTGTTGCATAGTACCTAAAATAAACAGAGCGCCCATCCCCGGCGCTCTGTTCCTGCTTCTTTACCCCGCCCGCGCAAATTCTGCGGCTTCGGCAATCAGCGCGTCATCCGGGCGCATGCCGGTGTACATGGCGAATTGCTCTACAGCCTGTAAGGCAATCACCTCTGCACCGCTGATGGTCTTTTTACCCAACTGCTGTGCCAGCTTAATCACCGGTGTTTCTGGCGGCAGGGCGACGACGTCAAACACTACGCTGGCGGCAGCGACCATCGCTTCGCTGTAGGCCAGCTCATGGCTTTCTTTACCACCCGCCATGCCGACGGGCGTCACGTTGACCAGAATATCGCAGGCAATCCCTTCCGACTGGGGCTGCCACTGGAAACCGTACTGTTTTGCCAGCGTCGGGCCGCTCTCGCGATTACGTGCGGCAATAATCACATTGCGAAAACCGGCATCGCGAAACGCGGCGATGACGGCTTTGCCCATGCCGCCGCTGCCGCGAATCATCACGCGTGCACTGCTATCGAGCTGGTGGCTGGCAATCAGACTTTTTACCGCAATATAGTCGGTGTTAAATCCTGTCAGCGTACCGTTGTCATTGACGATGGTGTTGACGGAATCAATGACGCTTGCGGAAGGATCGATGGCATCCAGAAACGGCATGCAGCTCTCTTTAAACGGCATTGATACCGCGCAACCGCGGATACCCAGCGCGCGAACGCCTTTCACTGCGGCCTCAATATCCTGCGTGGTAAAGGCTTTGTAGATAAAATTTAACCCTAATTTTTCATACAGATAGTTGTGAAAGCGAGTGCCAAAGTTGCCAGGGCGACCGGCAAGCGACATGCACAACTGGGTGTCGCGGTTAATCATGTTAAATTTCCTCGGCGTGAGACAATATGTACTGTTCGGCTTCCTGCGACCAGACCCCCTGATGACGCTCCAGGATATCGCGCAAGGCTGGATCATCAATCTGCGTGAGCGCGGTTAATGGTAAGGCTTTGCCGGTATAAACCAGTTTTTTCCCGCCGCCGATTTTTGGCAGTTCCAGTGTTGTTTCACCTGCCGCATTTAACCCCAGAATGTGCGTCACCACTTTTGCCGCCTGAACTTTCTTCTCTTCGATAAGTTTAACCGCCGCGCGCATGTCGTCGGTATTGCCGCCAGACGTCCCAACATAATGGGTGAAGGCGTAGTGTACGTCGTAGAAGTTAATCGGCGCGCTAAACTGCTTATCCTGCGGACCAGCAAAGAAGTTCATGCAACCATCGGCAGCCAGCAGGGAAGAGGCCAGCGTAACCAGCTGTTCGTTGGGCACAAACACAAAGATGTCATCAAACCCGTGCCCGCCGCTCAGCGCCATCAAGGTGTCATAACTCGCATCCTGGGCGTGGAGATAATGGATCAACGTTTGTGGTTCTGATGGATAGTGCTTGCGGGCGTAGCTCAACTTGTCGTTATTGGTGTCGGTTACCACCAGCAGCGCCGGGTTAACCGGGCCATGCAGTGCATAGTCGATCGCCAGTAGTCCCATCGGACCGGTGCCGCCGAGTATCAGTGTATGTCCCTGCGGACGAATGCCCATCTTATGGTTATAAGAGCCTTCCTGCAGGTGATAGTTGGCGTTGAATGCGCCAATCACGCAGGATAGCGGCTCAACCAGCGAACCTTCAAAATAGGTTTCACCTTCGTAGGCCAACAGGCAGTCCTGCTCCATGACTTCATCAGGAATGATGACGTGCGTGGCTTCACCGCCCACCCACGGGAAGGAGTAGCCGGGACAGTCCGGGCGATCCGGCAGTTGCAGGTTAGCCTGAATGACATAGCGCTGGCCGGGCTGAAACTTATGCTGCCATTTTTTGCCTACGGCAATAATGTCGCCGCAAAACTCATGACCGATGATGATCGGGTTGGTGGCCACATCGTCCGGCACCTTTTTGTGGTTCTCGCCCTGGTTAGCCTCTTTCCAGGAAGAAAGGCACAGACTGTCGGTTACGACTGAGGCCAGAATTTCATCGTTCTGCATTTCAGGAAGGTCGAAGGTTTCCAGGCGCAGATCGCGTTTACCATAAAGACGTAAAGCTGTTGTTGTTTGCATTGTTACCACCTCTTCCTCTTTCGAGGACTATTTGTTGAAGTTGCCCCGGCATTGCCGGAGCGAAAAATCAGGACAGGAAGCCCAGTGCGTTACCGATAATTCCCAGCGCAAACAGGGCGAATATTAGCCATACCGGATTAATTTTCTTGTTGAGCAGACGCACCATCAGCAGCGTCAGACCCAACGCCAGCAGGCCGGGGCAGAGTTGGTCGAGAATGTTCTGCACGGTCATGGTGACGGTGGTGCCGTCTGCGCCAGGCGTTTGCGATACCACCAGCGGCACGTTGATGCTGGTCCATTTGGTGACCAATACTCCCATCACAAACAGGCCGAGAATCGATGCGCCTTCGGTCAGTTTCTGTAGCAGGTTGCCGCCCATGTCGCTGACGATGTTGACCCCTTTACGAAAGCCAAGCTGTAAGCCGTACCACTTCATTGCCAGACGTACTGCATTGAAAATAAAGAAGAACAATAGTGGGCCGAGAATGTTGCCGGACAGCGCCAGCGATGCGCCGAGCGCGGCGGTAATCGGGCGCAGTGTTCCCCATACCAGCGGATCGCCGACGCCGGCCAGCGGACCCATCAGCCCAACTTTGATACCGTTGATGGCACCGTCGTCAATTTCCGCACCGTTGGCGCGAGCTTCTTCCATCGCGGCGGTCACGCCAATCACCGGGCCGCAAACGGCAGGTGTGGTATTGAAGAACACCAGGTGCCGTTTGAGTGCTGCAACCTGGTCTTCTTTCAGCGGATACAGGCGCTTGATGGCGGGGATCATGTCGTAGCAAAAGCCCAGCCCATGAATGCGTTCAAAGTTGAATGACGCCTGTTGCAGGTTGGAGCGAACGAACATGCTAAACAGGTCGGATTTGGTCAGTTTTTTCTGTTCCATGATGGGCTCCGTTAGTCTTCAAGCTGATCAAGAGCTTGAGAAGAGGGGGCTTGCGCCTGCGGTTCAGTCTTACGCCACTGTGGGTTCAACTGGATGTAGACCAGCGCGATAATCACGCCAACCCCACCGAAAGCCAGCAGGCTCAAATCGAGATAACCCCCAGCGATAAACCCGAGGAAGAAGAAGGGCATCAGGTACTTCACCCCCATCATGCGCAGCACCATGGCGTAGCCGACCACCACGATAAAGCCACCGGCAATCTGCAATCCGCGGGTGACGAATTCCGGAATGGCGTTGAGCATATTGCTGACCATATCGGCGCTGACAAACAGCGAGACGATTAATGCGGGAATGGCAACGCGCAGCGCCTGTACACCGAGAGCGGAAACGTGCAGCATGTCGATGGTACGAAAACGGGCGTCTTCGGCGGCTTTATCCGCCGCGTGCTGGAACACCACGGTAATGGTACGGGCGAATACCGTCAGTACCTGGCCTGCCGCCGCCACCGGCAGGGCGATGGCGATACCGGTAGCAATGCTTTGCTGACCGACGATAACCAGAATGGCAGAGATAATACTGGCGAGCGCCGAATCGGGAGACTGCGCTGCGCCGACGTTCATCCAGCCAAGAGCGATTAACTCCAGCGTGCCGCCGAGCATAATCCCGGTTTTTAAATCACCGAGGATCAGGCCGATAACGGTACAAGCAATTAGCGGACGGTGGGTCTGGAACTCATCCAGCACGCTGCCCATCCCGGCAATACAGGAAAATAGGAATATGGCGATAATTTGTAGGGTACTTATTTCCATAATATGTCACCTTGTGAATGTGATCATCCCTGCCTGTTAAAGCATAAGTACACAGGCATTTTTATTTATTCAGCGAACGATTGTTCTTCTATTTTTTCGAGAATATTAATAGATGGATCGGATGCGACGACGCGTAAATCCAGCGCGACACCCAGTTTATCTAACTCACGAAACGCATGAATATCGTCGTTATCTAAAGAAACGGCTTTGGTTAATTGTTTTTTACCTGGTCGCCAGGCCATGCCGCCAATATTTAATGTGGTGATTTTTACCCCTTGTTTTACCATTGCTAATGCATCCTGCGGGCGGGTAAATAGATAAAAAACGGTTTCGTTCTGGTATTGCGGATTATGGTAAACTGCGACCGCCTTTTCGATATTAACAACGTTCACTTTCATTCCCGGCGGGGCGGCCTGACGTAATAATGTACGACGTACTTCATCGTTATAAACGTCGTCATTACAGATAATAATCCGTTGGGCATTTGCCACCTTCGACCAGACGGTGGTGACCTGACCGTGGATCAGGCGGTCATCAATACGAGCAAGGGTAATGTTCATCAGAAATCCTCATCGGCCGTTTCCAGATGTTTCCAGACGACACAGGTTTGTTGAGCAATGGTCGTCAGGTGTTCGCACAGTTCATCCACATTCATGCTGCTTTGGTTGTCTACCAGCTCCAGCGCCAACGGCAGTGATAACCCGCTAATGACCCGTATCGCCGGATTGTGCATTGCCAGCGTCGCGGCAGCATTCCAGGGACTGCCACACTGCAAATCGACGGCAATCAGCCATTCATCGCCAGTGTGAATACTTACTAACTTTTTCAGCTTTTCCACGATGTCGCTGGCGTTCTCTCCGGGGACAAATGCCACGGCTTCAACGTTGGCATCACCGTAGACCATCTGTACCGATTCCAGCATGGCGCAGGCCAGTTTGCCGTGAGCGCAGAAGATTGCATTGACCATAAAACCTCCTTAGCCGCGCGTTTTTCCGCCCGCAATGTTAGTGGTTACTCCGGTTATGTAACTGGCGCGCTCAGACAAAAGATAACAAACAAAATCAGCGACTTCGCTTAAGCGCCCTGAGCGACCAATTGGGATCGCGTTCTTGGTGTAGCCCTCGCGCAGCTGTTCGACGGTAATGTTGCGAGTCCAGGCCAGCGCTTCTTCATATTCGGGGGTCCGCAGTCCGGTTTTTTCCAGAATGCCAGGTGCAATGCCCACCACACGAATGCCGTGTTTGCCCAACTCTTTCGACCAGGAACGGGTAAAGCTATTCAATGCGGCTTTGGTGGCGGCATAGCAACTTTGGCCCTCTGAACCTTCCAGCCCGCTTTCTGAAGAGACATTCACAATCACGCCATTACGCTGTTTTACCATTTGGCGTGCCGCTGCTTGCGACATTAAGAACACACCTTTTTGGTTGATATTCACCATTTTTTCAAAAGCGGCTTCGTTGAGTTCATATTGCCCGGCGGGTGCTTTTTCATCGACCAGTAGCCGCGGAAAATTAACGCCTGCGTTATTCACCAAACCATCGATACGCCCATAGCGGTGGATAATTTCGGTAACGGTATGATTAACTTCTTCGGCGCTGGAAATATCTGTCGGCCAGAAATGATATCCTCTATGGCCTTCATATTTACCGTCACCACCGTGAATATCTGCCATTTGCACATTAGCGCCCTGCGCTAATAACTCTTCAACAATCGCTAGCCCAATTCCGGATGCACCACCGGTAACAATAATGACTTTGCCCTGCAAGTTTAACCACGTTTGCATAATTAACTCCCGATTTTAGATAAGGGGATCCCCCATAAAATTAATTATGGCAGGACCAATTAGAATTTATTTACTTCAACAATAATTCAGCGGTATGGCTGTTGGTGACTAAACAGTTAATATAATTCCCACGTAATGCGCCTAATATCCCACTGTATTTTTCTTCACCCATTGCAATGCCAATGGAGTAACGCGTCTGTTTTAATTTATTGGTTTCGATGGAGAGCGTCTTTTCACTCATATTGGTTTCTACGGTTGCACCGTTGATATCGTAAAAGCGCGAGCAAATGTCTCCGGCGACCTGGCGAGCATGCAGGTCATCACTCTCTTCACTGCCGTAAAAAGCGTGCCAGTTGGCGCCATCACGTATTGCCGGAGATCCAATCCCAACCAGCGCGATGTCCAGATTATCCCAATAAGCGGAAATCGATTTAAAATGTCGTGACTGCATGATCCCGTTACGGATCAGCGGGTTTTCCAGCAGTGCCGGGAAATCTGCCAGGTGTGATTCCCCTTTAAGCTTTGCCGCAGCGCCGTAGGTCAACGTATTGACGTGGTAACGGCTTTCAAGCTTGCCGGACGGTCCGCCGATAATCGGCACGCAGATCAGCTGGCGCGACTGGCTGGCAGGGGATAACCCTTCCACCAGTCCCCGCACCGCGCGGCCCCATGAGAACCCGATAATGTCCCCAGGTTCCAGTAAGCGTTCCAGCAACTGTGCACCGTGCACACCCATCATGGTGAGTTGTTCGTCTTCCTGTTCACTGTCGCAGGAGACCACCACCGCTTCTTTCAGGCCAAATTTCTGTTTTAGCTGCTGTTCCAGCCACAGATTTTCGTTGTAGTCGTAATTAATGGCGATGGTGACGATACCCTGCTCGCGTCCACGTTTAAGCAAACGGCTGATCGTGGTGCGGTAAATACCCAGCTCGCGGGCGATTTGCGCTTGTGTCATATCCTGTTCGTAATACAGCTGCGCTATCTTTACGATTAGGCGGATATCATCGCTGTTTTCCGTCGCCATTTTTGGACTCCTGCACATTTGTGCAAATCACGAAATTGTCTTCTTGATCTGATATAACCCCAACTGTTCTCCATCTCAAAGCTATTTTCACTTATTTCAGTGCCCTGTAATGACCGATTGTGTTGCACATTTGATGTGGTGATGGCGTGCTGTCGGCACAGATGTGCTTGTCTCTCTAATGTATTGATTCTGCATGTTTTCACCCAACAAAATTGCAGGGATGAATCGCTGACACTTTTGTGTCAAAAGGTGTGACGGATCACAAATAGCGCGTGGGCAGTCGAGCACGATTATTTTTTATCGTCCGCAAGGTAGGGTATATTTCGCTGTCAAAGGAGAAATTATGCTGCCCGACTCATCCATCCGATTAAATAAATACATCAGTGAAAGCGGAATCTGCTCGCGTCGCGAGGCGGATCGCTTTATCGAACAAGGGAATGTCTTCCTGAATGGTAAACGCGCCACCATCGGCGATCAGGTGATGCCTGGCGACGTCGTAAAAGTGAATGGTCGGTTGATTGAGCCGCGTGAAGCGGAAGATCTGGTTTTTATCGCGCTGAACAAGCCGGTAGGAATTGTCAGCACCACCGAAGACAGCGAACGCGACAACATTGTTGATTTCGTGAATCACAGCAAGCGCGTGTTCCCCATTGGCCGTCTGGATAAAGATTCCCAGGGGCTAATCTTTCTGACCAACCACGGCGACCTGGTGAATAAAATCCTGCGTGCCGGTAACGATCACGAAAAAGAGTATCTGGTGACGGTAGATAAGCCGGTCACTGATGACTTTATCCGTGGTATGGGGGCTGGTGTGCCAATCCTCGGTACCGTCACCAAGAAATGTAAGGTGAAGAAAGAAGCGCCGTTTGTGTTTCGCATCACGCTGATTCAGGGGCTGAACCGTCAGATCCGTCGTATGTGCGAACACTTTGGCTATGAAGTTACCAAGCTTGAGCGCACACGCATCATGAACGTGAGTTTGTCCGGCTTGCCATTGGGTGAATGGCGTGACCTGACGGATGACGAACTGATCGATCTGTTCAAGCTGATTGAGAATTCATCATCAGAAGCTAAACCGAAGGCGAAAGCGAAGCCAAAAGCCGCCACTGCAGGCATCAAGCGCCCGGTAGTGAAAATCGAAAAATCGGCGGAGAAAGAGAAATCGCGCCCGGCGGCAAACGGCAAGCGTTTTATCTCACCGGGGCGTAAGAAGAAAGGACGTTAACGTCTGCCGCGCGTTGGCGTATTCGCCGACCAGGAGAATGACGCCTCTGAATCCGGTTTATAAGCCTGCTTTTTCTTCAATTGGCGGGCTTTTTTAGCTTCTGCTTCGCGCAAGGCCATCAGTTTATCGATGTACTCTTTCTTGATGCTGTTTGTTTCAGCGTTGGTCAGCAGGCGACCATGTGCAATGCGCGCGCGGTCAAGCAGCGTTTTTAGTTCACGCTGTTCGCGCTCGGTCATCTCTTTTTGGGTAATGCGGGGGAGTGCCATACGGGTGCCCTCTGTTAGCCGATATCCTCAGTGTACGGTAATTCGTGCAGAATAAAACTAATCCTGAAAGAGCCTCGCAAAATATAGCTTGTTGAAGTGACGGAATTTCTATTCTGATTTAGCGTAATGACAGGAAAACGTGTGGGTTACACATTTTATTGTTTGTATAAAATTTTATACAAGGATGTGTTATGCTTTCAATAAGGCGGGCCTTAAAGCCCATTGTCTGGATTGGCAGTTCATTTGATGATTTACGAAGCTTTCCTGAAGATATACGTAAAACCGCTGGTTTTCAGTTACATCGTTTACAGGCGGGATTAGAAGCTGCTGACTGGAAGCCGATGCCAGAGATAGGTCGCGGTGTTGAGGAGGTAAGGCTCAGGTATGAATCTGGCGCATACCGAATTATCTACATTGCTCGCTATGCTAACGCGGTCTATGTACTGCATTGCTTCAATAAAAAGACAAAACGTACTTCTGAGCACGATAAACACATTGCTAAAGTTAGATATCGAACGGCTTTGCAAGAAGACAGGAATCAGAAATGAACAATACCGTTGATAATAAGGTTCGCCATGTAACCTCTCCGGATGTCAATATTTTTGCCGAACTGGGGTTTGCAGAAGCGGAAGCGAAGAGCTTAAAGCATGATGCTGAATGCGAGGTCGAACAACTCATTCTCCTGAAGCAGCAGTTGATGCAAGAAATTTCCGGATGGATTCATGAAAACCATCTGAAACAAGCGGAAGCTGCTGTGAAACTGAATATTTCCCGGCCCCGTGTTTCAGATGTTGTTAATCAGAAAACCAACAAATTTACTCTTGATGCGCTGGTCATGATGCTGGTGAAGTTAGGAAAACCAGTAACAGTTCAGATTGGGTAATATTAGATCTAGATATTGTTTCATTGTATCTGATCGCTGTGAGCGCTTTCCCAGCTTAGCCCGAAACGAGCGAGATATTTGCGCAGGCGGTCTGCATCGTTAGGATTGGCTTTTTTCTGCCGTGAGACGGCAAACAGTTCGCGTCCGGCTTCCGACAGCGACGCGCAGCGGCGGCACACTTCCAGTACCGTTTCTAACTGGCGGCGATCGAACAGGTCAATGTCCATATTCACTTCAGGCTGCGGAGTTGCTATCTGCCAACTCTCCTTTAGCAGCGCAATCTCTTCTTCGACAAGGGATAAGGTGATGCGACCTTGTTCGGCAAGCGTCGCCATGCGCGCGATGGATGAACTGAGTTCGCGAAAGTTGCCGCGCCATTGCGCCTGTGGGGAGCAGGCAAATGCCAGATAGGAAGCGCGGGCTTCTTTATCGAAACGGATTTGCGTCTGTTTGCTGTTGGAGAAACGTTGCAGCTCATACTCGACGTTCGGCGCGATATCTTCCCGCCGCTGCGCCAGACCGGGCAGGGCGAAGCACCACATGTTGATACGCGCGTAGAGATCCTCGCGAAAACGGCCTTCAGCGACCCATTGCCGCATGTCGCGATGGGTGCCGGCAATCAGCTGAAAATCGCTGCGTACTTCTTTGTCTGACCCAAACGGGAAAAAGGTTTTTTCTTCAATTGCTTTGAGTAGCATGGCCTGCTCGTCCAACCCTAATTCGGCTATCTCATCGAGAAACAGCACGCCGCCATCGGCCTCTCGCAGTAATCCGCTACGCGCCGTGAGCGCACCGGTAAACGCCCCTTTCACATGACCGAACAGCGTGGACATTGCATTATCGCCGCGCAAGGTCGCGCAGTTAACCGCCACCAGTTTTCCCGCCACCAGATGCCGCGACTGGCGTAGCTGAAAAATACGTTTCGCGAGGAAGGATTTGCCCGCGCCGGTAGGGCCGGTGAGCAGGATCGGGTCGGTCGAACGCAGAGCGACCCGCTCAATGCGATCGATCAGTTTATTGAAGGTGGCGTTGTGCGTATCAATCCCGGCTTTCAGAAAAGAGACCGACTGCTGCTGTTCGCGCTGAAAACGACTGGTGAGCGTGGCGTAGCGGCTTAAATCGAGATCGATAACCGAGCAGACGCCAGCGGCGATGGACTCATCTGATGAACCGCGTGGCGCGGGGCCGGTTTGCAGCAGGCTGGCGGGCAGGTAGCGGGCTTCCGTCAGCAAAAACCAGCAGATTTGTGCCACGTGAGTGCCGGTGGTGATGTGCACCAGATACTCTTCGTTTTCCGTATCAAATTCATAATGCGTGGCAAAGTCGAGAAACGCGGCGTAGACCTCTTCAAAGTCCCACGGATCGTTAATGGTGACGGCATGCGGGCGAACATGGGTGTGCGGCGAAAGCAGCGCGACGTCTTCAATCAACCTTTGCGCCATGCTCTCATCGCGTGGTTGGTGGAGGAGTTCCAGCCTGTCGACAGGGAAATCGGGTTGTTGGCATAGCCCAACCGTGGGTCGCCACTTCTTAAACCGATTGGCCCGCTTGCCGCGCTTATCGAGCACCGTACCCAGTACGCCAATCACTACCCGTCGCTTTTTCATGGTTTATCCAAAAAGATAAATAAGAGAATAAAAGATAAAAAAATTAACCCGTCGAGACAACCGCCATTATTGGGGTTAATAATTAAAATAATAAAAATCAATTAATTAAAAATTAAATATGCCTGTTTTAATTCCTGGCACGCTTCTGGCAATAACACTTGCGTCAATCACGCTGAAAGCGCAGGGGGTTAAACCCCGCCGGCATGTCAGGAACGGCACAGGCTGTTTTCCGGGAGTGTTCCGTCAGCCGATGACACACAGTGGGTTCGATTCCCAATTTCATCCCGGAATGAAAACTGGTTGTTAATCATAGAAATAAAGCGGAGTGATGCGCAGTTAGCACGCTCCAGAACAGGCTGCCGGTAATGATGCCGTGTGACAGGCAAAAAGGAATTCCCCTGTCGCTTCGCCCCTGCACCCGCACCTGACTCACAATAAGGAATAAAAAATGATGAAAAAAATCACTATTCGTAAAGGCCAGCTTGGCCTGTTATCCCGACAGGGTGATTACTATCAGGTACTGGATGCAGGTGAGCACCGTTTGCCATGGTTTAACACTCCGGACGTTCTGGTAATCAATACCGATGGCAGCGAAATTCCGGAAGCGCTCGCGGAGTATTTACGTCGCTTCCAGCCTGCATGGGTGGAGCAGTACTGTGTGGTAGCTGATTTTACCGATACTGAAGCAGGTGCGCTGTATGTGAACGGCGTCTTGCAGGAAATTTTGCCACTGGCATCGCGCCGTCTGTACTGGAGAGCCGACGAAGCGTTAACGCTGGTACGTATGGATACGCGCGAGGTTCAGGTGCCAACGGACGTCATGAATGCAGTATTACAGCCACGTCGCAGCGGTGCGGTGAAAGGTCGCGAAGCTATCTTAACGGTGCAGGTCCCGGCGTGGCACGTCGGTGTACTGAAAATTGATGGTGAAACTCAGGCGCTGTTGCTGCCGGGGTTAACAGCATACTGGAAGGTAAACCATCTGATTGAAGCGGAAGTGGTGGATACCCGTTTGCAGGTGCTGGAGGTTGGCGGCCAGGAGATACTGACCAAAGATAAGGTCAACCTGCGTTTAAACCTGGCGGCGAACTGGCGTTATAGCGATGTGTTGCTGGCATTTGGTCAACTGACTAAACCGCTGGATCACCTTTACCGTGAATTGCAGTTTGCGCTGCGTGAAGCGGTGGGAACGCGCAAGCTGGACGAATTGCTGGAAGATAAGCAGGTGATCGATGAAGTGGTGAGCGCGCAGGTGAAAGCCCGCATGACGCCGTTTGGTATTGAGGTGGCTTCACTGGGGGTGAAGGATATTGTCCTGCCCGGCGATATGAAGGCTATTTTATCGCAACTGGTTGAAGCGGAAAAATCCGCCCAGGCCAACGTGATCCGACGTCGCGAAGAGACTGCCGCCACGCGATCGCTGTTAAATACGGCAAAAGTGATGGAAAACAACCCGGTAGCGCTGCGCTTAAAAGAACTGGAAACCCTCGAAAGAGTTGCTGAGCGCATCGATAAAATCTCGGTGTTCGGGGGCCTGGATCAGGTGCTGCACGGTCTTGTGAACATAAAAGGATAAGAATAATGAGCGACAACACAGTGGACGGCGCAATGCGCGAACGGGTATTGCGCCAGCTAAAAGAGGTTGAGCAGCGCTATGGCGTCAGGGTGCTGTATGCCTGTGAATCCGGCAGCCGTGGCTGGGGATTTGCCTCGCCGGACAGCGATTACGACGTGCGATTTCTCTATGTTCATCCCCCTGAATGGTATCTGCGGGTCGAAGCGCCTCGCGATGTTATCGAGCTGCCGATAGATGATGAGCTGGACGTGTGCGGCTGGGAATGGCGCAAGGCGCTGGGGTTACTCAAAGGCGCAAACCCGACGCTTATCGAGTGGCTGGATTCGCCGGTGGTCTATCAGCAGGATGACGCGACCGTGTCGGCGCTGAAAGCGCTGGTACCTGAATGGTTTTCCCCGCTGCGTGCCCGCTGGCACTACTACTCGATGGCGCGGAAAAACTTCCGTGGTTATCTGCAAGGTGACGACGTGCGATTGAAGAAGTACTTCTACGTCATTCGGCCGCTGCTGGCGGTACGTTGGGTGGAAGCGGGCAAGGGCGTGCCACCAATGCGTTTTGCCGAGCTGCTGGCGGGAAGTGAACTGGATGCGCCATTGCGTCAGGAAATCGACGAATTGCTGGCGCGCAAACAGCGGTCAGGTGAGGCTGAGTATGGTCCGCGTCGTCCATTGTTACATGCGTTTATCCGCGGCGAACTGGAGAGAGGAGAAATCCCGCCGACCTTACCAGACAGCCGGGAAGGGGATGTCCGCGCACTGGACAGACTGTTATATGATACGGTGATGCGCTGAAAACGCCCGATGGCCTAAGAACCATCGGGCGTTGACGTCTACTTATTCAAACAAATTATGGTGTAGCTTCTGTACCACCTGCTCGGCTTCAGCACCGGGTACCAGGAAGCACAGGTTATGGCTGGACGCGCCATAGCAAATCATCCGAATATTGAACGGCTCCAGTACGCCGAACACCTCTTTACCCACGCCGCAGGCTTTGGACAGGTCGTTGCCAATCAACGCCACCAGCGCCAGGCCTTCTTCCACTTCAACCCGACACAGGGCAGACAGTTCCATCAGCAGAGACTGTGTTAACAGTGTATCGCCGGTGGACGTTGAACCGGTGGTATCCAGAGTCAGCGCGACGCTGACTTCGGATGTGGTGATTAAATCGACCGAGATATTGTGGCGTGCCAGGATGCCGAACACTTCCGCCAAAAAGCCGCGAGAGTGCAGCATATTCAGGCTATGCAGCGTCAGCAGCGTCTGCTTACGGCGTAATGCCAGCGCCCGGAACAGCGGTGGATTCGCGGTTTTATTACATACCAGCGTACCGCCTGCTTTTGGATCCTTACTGGAGCCCACAAACACCGGAATATCGCTACGTACGGCTGGCAACAGGGTTGCCGGATGCAGCACTTTCGCGCCAAAGGTCGCCATTTCCGCGGCCTCTTCAAAGGCGATTTCATCAATACGCTGCGCAGCCGGAACCACGCGCGGATCGGTCGTGTAGATGCCGGGAACGTCGGTCCAGATATCAACGCGCGTTGCGTGTAGGGCTTCTGCCAGTAAGGCGGCGGTATAATCGCTGCCGCCGCGTCCCAGCGTGGTGGTGCGGCCCTTGCCTTCACTGCCGATAAAGCCCTGAGTAATCACCAGACCTTCGCTCAGACGCGGGGCCAACTGGAGCGTTGCCAGTTCAGCCAGCGCCGTGACGTCGGGTTCTGCACGACCAAAACGATCGTTGGTGCGCATCACTTTACGCACGTCAAACCACTGCGCTTGCACGTTGCGTTCACGCAGGATCTCGACGAACAGCAGGGTAGACATCAGTTCACCGTGGCTGACCAGTTCGTCGGTCAGCGCGGTTGAGGTCGCCAGTGACGCCGCTTCTGCCAGTGTGGTGATGTTTTCCAGCAGACGTTCGATCTCTTCACGGATCACGTTTGGATAACGCAGGCGTTCCAGAATATTGAACTGAATTTGACGAATGGCATCGAGTTTTTCGAAGCGCGCGGTTGGCTCCAGCCCTTCAGCCAGTGCGACCAGCAGGTTGGTGATTCCCGCAGAAGCGGAAAGTACCACCACACGGACGTTAGCATCAGAAAGCACTACATCAGCGCTGCGATTCATGGCATCAAAATCCGCCACGCTGGTACCACCAAACTTGGAGACAACTACATCAGTCATAACTACCTCGTGTCAGGGAATGAATAGAGCGACCATGGCACATAAGGCAGAACGAAAACCGGTGCAGGCGCAAATGCAAATACCGTATTTATAAATAAAATGTGTAGCTTGCACTGTCAACGCTGGGATTATGCGGATTTTTCATGCTGCAACTGCGTTGAGTAACGGTACTAATAACAACGCTGATAACCGCTATACTTTTTAGCCACGTTTGGCGGATGCCCTGGCAATGGCATTAAAACAATCACACTTTTCTGTGACTGGCGTTACAATCGATCTCAGTCACAATTCTCAAAATCAGAAGAGTATTGCTAATGAAAAACATCAATCCAACGCAGACCTCAGCCTGGCAGGCACTACAAAAACACTTTGAAGAAATGAAAGACGTTACTATTGCGGATCTTTTCGCGAAAGATAGCGATCGTTTCACTAAGTTTTCCGCGACGTTTGACGATCTGATGCTGGTGGATTTCTCCAAAAACCGCATCACTGAAGAGACGCTGGCTAAACTGCAGGATCTGGCGAAAGAAACCGATTTGGCGGGTGCCATCAAGTCCATGTTCTCCGGTGAGAAAATCAACCGTACTGAAGACCGTGCCGTGCTGCACGTGGCGCTGCGTAACCGTAGCAATACGCCGATCATCGTTGACGGCAAAGATGTGATGCCGGAAGTGAATGCGGTACTGGAGAAGATGAAATCTTTCTCTGAAGCGATCATCTCCGGAAGCTGGAAAGGCTATACCGGCAAAGCCATCACTGATGTAGTAAACATCGGTATCGGCGGTTCTGACCTTGGCCCGTTCATGGTGACCGAAGCGCTGCGTCCGTATAAAAATCACCTGAACATGCACTTTGTGTCGAACGTCGATGGTACGCACATCGCCGAAGTGCTGAAAAAAGTGAACCCGGAAACCACGCTGTTCCTGGTCGCTTCCAAAACCTTCACCACCCAGGAAACCATGACCAACGCCCACAGCGCGCGCGACTGGTTCCTGGCGACCGCTGGCGACAACAAGCACGTAGCCAAACACTTCGCAGCGCTCTCCACTAACGGTAAAGCGGTTGGCGAGTTTGGTATTGATACTGCCAATATGTTCGAGTTCTGGGACTGGGTTGGCGGTCGTTACTCCCTGTGGTCTGCAATCGGTCTGTCCATCATCCTGTCCGTAGGCTTCGACAACTTTGTTGAGCTGCTCTCCGGCGCGCATGCGATGGACAAACACTTCTCCACCACCCCGGCTGAGAAAAACCTGCCGGTGCTGCTGGCGCTGATCGGTATCTGGTACAACAACTTCTTCGGTGCCGAAACCGAAGCGATTCTGCCGTATGACCAGTATATGCACCGTTTCGCGGCCTACTTCCAGCAGGGCAACATGGAATCCAACGGTAAATACGTTGACCGTAACGGCAATGCGGTGGATTACCAGACTGGCCCAATCATCTGGGGTGAGCCGGGTACTAACGGCCAGCATGCGTTCTACCAGCTGATCCACCAGGGCACCAAAATGGTACCGTGCGATTTCATCGCGCCGGCAATCACCCACAACCCGCTGTCGGATCACCATCCGAAACTGCTGTCTAACTTCTTCGCGCAAACCGAAGCGCTGGCTTTTGGTAAATCTCGTGAAGTGGTTGAGCAGGAATATCGCGACCAGGGTAAAGATCCGGTTACGCTTGAGCACGTTGTGCCGTTCAAAGTGTTCGAAGGTAACCGTCCAACGAACTCCATCCTGCTGCGCGAAATCACGCCGTTCAGCCTGGGTGCGCTGATTGCGCTGTACGAACACAAAATCTTCACTCAGGGCGCGATCCTGAACATCTTCACCTTTGACCAGTGGGGCGTTGAGCTGGGCAAACAGCTGGCGAACCGCATTCTGCCAGAGCTGAACGATGATAAAACTGTTTCTTCCCATGATGTATCTACTAATGGGTTGATTAACCGTTACAAAGCCTGGCGCGCCTGATGGCGCTGCGCTTATCCGGCCTACTGGCACATATCCTGTAGGCCGGATAATGCGTTTCGCCGCCATCCGGCATTAATGAAATAAAAAAGCCGATATTAATATCGGCTTTTTTATAAGATTACTCCAGGATATCTACGTTTTTACTTCACTCTTTAATTGAGCTTAATCCTAAAATAATTCAATCAACGTTATCCTGCCTCTGATATTTTCAGATTTACCGGGTATTGTGTTTTTATTATTATATTTTAACTCTTTGAATTAAGTTGTTTTTATTATTTGTTGTTAATCATATTTTCTCTCGTTATCTAATTATCCTAAATTCCCTCTCGATCTAATTTACAAACTTCGCTTGTGTATACTCGATCTCGCCCGAAATTCTTTTGGGTAAATCTCCATTCATACAATGAAGGGAATTTGTGATGAAAAAAGTTCTGTATGGCCTTTGGGCTATATCTGCGCTTGCGGCGACCTCTGTCTATGCCGCCCCCGTTCAGGTGGGTGAGGCTGCAGGGTCGGCTGCCGCGTCGGTTTCGGCAGGAAGTTCCTCCGCAACCAGCGTGAGCACCGTAAGTTCTGCGGTGGGGGTTGCCCTGGCGGCGACCGGCGGCGGCGATGGTTCTAATACCGGAACCACAACCACCACAACCACCAGTACCCAGTAATAAAGGTACGTTTAATTCTAACCACACTTCGGTGTGGTTATTTTGGAATTGCCAAAAGTCTGTGGGATTTGTAGGCCGGGTAAGCGTCGCGCCACCCGGCAATAATGCGGAGAAACGTCGTGAAGCGACCAGCGATCATAATGGTTTGCCTGCTACTGCAGGCGTGCTCAGCCACTACCGAAGGGCTGGGTCATTCGCTGTGGGATAGCGTGTTTGGTACTCCCGGCGTACAGATGACGGACGATGAAATTCAAAACATGCCTTACGCCAGCCAGTACATGCAGCTCAACGGCGGTCCCCAACTGTTTGTGGTACTCGCGTTTGCAGAAAACGGACAGCAGAAATGGGTGACTCAGGATCGGGCTATTCTCGTCACGCAGCATGGGCGCATTGTGAAAACGCACCTTGGCGGGGACAACCTAATCGAGGTGAATAATCTGGCGACAGACCCGCTCATCAAGCCAAATCAGATAGTCGACGGCACAACGTGGACCCGCACGATGGGCTGGACTGAACATCAGCAGGTACGCTATGCCACCGCGCGCTCGGTTTTCACATGGGATGGCGCAGACACCATCAAAGTCGGCAGCGATAACACGCCGGTACGGATCCTTGATGAAGAGGTCACCACCGATCAAACGCGCTGGCATAACCGCTACTGGGTAGACAGTGACGGCATGATTCGCCAGTCGGA
This sequence comes from Citrobacter sp. CF971, assembly GCF_006385635.1. Taxonomy (NCBI): domain Bacteria; kingdom Pseudomonadati; phylum Pseudomonadota; class Gammaproteobacteria; order Enterobacterales; family Enterobacteriaceae; genus Citrobacter; species Citrobacter sp. CF971. The sequence continues at coordinate 331,015 of NZ_CP041051.1, forward strand.
ACAGTATCTTGGCGCAGGTTTCTTCCCGGTGAAAACCACGCTGATTAAGGCGGCAAAACCATGATGAAACAAATGATTACTGCGCTGACATTCAGCCTGTGCGCGGCATCTGTTTTTGCTGCGGGCAGCGTAAAAGTGATTACGACAGGTAGCACAGAAGCAAAAATGCTGACCGGGGCTGAACATCTGCTCGACCTGGTTGGACAGCCGCGGTTAAGCAATAGCTGGTGGCCAGGCGCGGTTATCAGCGAAGAGCGGGCAACAACTGAGGCACAACGTCAGCAGCAGGCATTACTGGCTCGTCTGGCGACGTTGAGCGCTGAAGCAAGCGGTGAGGATGCTGGCGCTATCAACGCATTACGCCAGCAAATTCAGGCGCTGAAGGTGGCCGGTAGACAGACGATTAATCTCGACCCGGATGTAGTGCGTACCAGTGAGCCAGGCAACCCGCCGTTGCAGGGTAATTACACACTGTGGGTCGGACCGCAGCCCACGGATATCACGCTGTTGGGTTTGCTAAGCCACACAGGTAAACAGCCGTTTATACCCGGACGTGATGTTGCCAGCTATCTCGATGGGCAGCATCGGCTCAGCGGCGCGGATCGTAGCTACGCCTGGGTTGTCTATCCCGACGGACGCACACAAAAAGTACCGGTCGCCTACTGGAACAAACGTTACATTGAGCCGATGCCCGGCAGCATCATTTTTGTCGGGTTGTCGGACTCTGTCTGGAGCAGCACCCCGGATGAAATCAATGCCGACATTCTTCGCACCCTGACCCAGCGGATACCCGAATAATGAGAAAAACTTATCTGCTCAGCCTGTTGGCGCTGGGTATCAGTGCGGCCTGTCACGGTGAAACGTATCCTGCGCCGATTGGTCCTTCCCAGTCCGATTTTGGCGGCGTGGGGCTGCTGCAAACCCCAACCGCACGCATGGCGCGTGAGGGCGAAATGAGCCTTAACTACCGCGATAACGATCAGTACCGCTATTACTCTGCGTCGGTACAACTGTTCCCGTGGCTGGAAACCACGCTGCGCTACACCGATGTGCGTACTAAAAAATACAGCAGCGTCGAGTCGTTTTCTGGCGATCAGACATACAAGGATAAAGCTTTTGATCTCAAACTACGTCTGTGGGAAGAGAGCTACTGGATGCCGCAGGTGGCGGTAGGTGCGCGCGATATTGGCGGAACGGGCCTGTTCGATGCGGAGTATATTGTGGCAAACAAAGCCTGGGGACCGTTTGATTTCTCACTCGGTCTTGGCTGGGGATACCTCGGGACCAGCGGCAACGTCAGCAATCCGTTTTGCTCATACAGCGATAAATTCTGTCATCGCGATAACAGTTACAAGCAGGCGGGTTCCATTGACGGCAGCCAGATGTTCCACGGCCCGGCGTCGCTGTTTGGCGGCGTGGAATATCAGACACCCTGGCAGCCGCTGCGTCTGAAACTGGAGTATGAGGGTAATAATTACCAGCAGGATTTTGCGGGCAAGCTGGATCAGAAGAGCAAGTTTAACGTCGGCGCTATTTATCGCGTCACCGATTGGGCCGACGTTAACCTCAGCTATGAGCGCGGCAACACCTTTATGTTTGGGGTCACGCTGCGGACTAACTTTAACGATCTGCGACCAAACTATAACGATAACGCCCGTCCGAAGTATCAGCCGCAGCCGCAGGATGCGATCCTGCAACATTCGGTAGTGGCGAATCAGCTAACGCTGCTGAAATACAATGCCGGGCTGGCGGATCCTAAAATCCAGGTGCAGGGCGATACGCTGTATGTAACAGGCGAACAGGTGAAATACCGTGATTCGCGCGAGGGGATCGAGCGTGCCAACCGGATCGTGATGAACGATCTTCCTGACGGGATCCGCACGATCCGTATTACGGAAAATCGCCTTAACTTGCCGCAGGTGACGACCGAAACAGAGGTTTCCAGCCTCAAGCGCCATCTGGAAGGCGAGCCCTTGGGCCATGAGACTCAACTGGCGCAAAAACGCGTGGAGCCCGTGGTGCCGAAAACGACCGAGCAGGGCTGGTATATCGATAAGTCGCGCTTCGATTTCCATATCGATCCGGTGCTAAACCAGTCGGTGGGTGGCCCGGAAAATTTCTATATGTATCAGTTGGGCGTGATGGGTACGGCGGATTGGTGGGTGACCGATCATCTGCTGACCACCGGGAGTTTGTTCGCCAACCTCGCCAATAACTATGACAAGTTTAACTACACCAACCCGCCGCAGGATTCGCATTTGCCGCGTGTGCGTACCCATGTACGTGACTACGTGCAAAACGATGTTTACGTGAATAACCTGCAGGCCAACTACTTCCAGTCACTCGGCAACGGCTTTTACGGACAGGTGTACGGCGGCTATCTGGAGACCATGTACGGCGGCGCGGGGGCAGAAGTGCTGTATCGTCCGCTGGACAGCAACTGGGCGTTTGGTGTTGATGCCAACTACGTGAAACAGCGTGACTGGCGTAGCGCGCAGGACATGATGAAATTCACCGACTACAGCGTGAAGACCGGGCATTTGACCGCGTACTGGAATCCTTCTTTCGCCCAGGATGTGCTGGTGAAAGCCAGCGTGGGTCAGTATCTGGCCGGGGATAAGGGCGGAACGTTGGAGATCGCCAAACGCTTCGACAGCGGTGTCGTAGTGGGTGGTTATGCGACTATCACTAACGCCTCGCCGGATGAGTATGGCGAGGGTGATTTTACTAAAGGGGTGTACGTTTCCGTGCCGCTGGATCTGTTCTCGTCTGGTCCGACCCGCAGCCGTGCGGCGATTGGCTGGACGCCGTTAACACGTGATGGCGGTCAGCAGCTTGGGCGTAAGTTTGGTCTGTACGATATGACCAGCGATCGCAGCGTGAATTTTCGGTAATCGAGCCGTTTGCCAGCCGGATGGCGCTACGCTTATCCGGCCTACAAAGAGCCTGTATTGCAGGCCGGATAAGGTATTTACGCCGTCATCAGGGAAGTTACAGGCGACGCAATAATTTTGCCGGGTTTCCCGCGTACACGCCTTTCTCGGTGATTGATTTGGTCACTACGCTTCCTGCGCCGATGACCGCGCCATCGCAGACAGTGACCGCCAGAATGGTCGCCCCGCTGCCGATCGAAACATCGTCGCCAATCGTAATTCTTCCCCAACTGTTGCGGTCGGTGTTGGGTTTTCCTTCGCGGAACATATCGTTGGCGAACATCACGCCATGACCGATAAAACAGCGGGCGCCGAGGGTGACATATTCGCAGATGAAGGTGTGCGACTGAATTTTGCTGTCTGCGCCAATCTGTGTGTTGCCCTGGATTTCAACAAATGGTCCGACAAAAACGTTGTCTCCCAATGTGCAATCGTAGAGATTGGCAGGTTCATAAATCACCACGTTCTCACCGCAGGTAACGTTGCGGACAGCGGATTGTCTTAGCTGCATAATTCATCCTGTGAAATGTATCGTGGCATTCATCATTCTCCGTTGACCTTTCTTGCACAAAATATAAACAAAAAATGTAGATCTCTGTCACATTTTTGCGTTATACAGGAACCTCGCCACTGAGTAAGAGGTGCTGCTATGACGTCGCTATCTCGTCCGCGCGTGGAGTTTATCTCCACTATTTTACAGACCGTGTTGAATCTGGGACTGCTGAGTCTGGGCCTGATCCTGGTTGTATTCCTCGGGAAAGAAACGCTGCATCTGGCGGACGTGCTGTTCGCGCCGGAACAAACCAGCAAGTATGAGCTGGTGGAAGGGCTGGTGGTTTACTTCCTCTACTTTGAATTTATCGCGTTGATTGTGAAGTACTTTCAGTCAGGGTTTCACTTTCCGTTGCGCTACTTTGTCTATATCGGGATCACTGCGATTGTGCGGTTGATCATTGTCGATCATAAAGCGCCGATGGATGTGCTGATCTATTCTGCAGCGATCCTGCTGCTGGTGATCACCCTGTGGCTGTGTAATTCCAAACGGCTGAAGCGAGAGTAAAAGACAACACGCCGCAATCGGGCTGCGGCGTGTAGACGTAGTTAATTATTGGCAAATATCTTAATCAGGCTGGTACTACTTGCTTTCATTTGCTGCTTCCATCATGAGCTGTTGCTGCTTTTCTTTGGATAAGCGAGCAATGCCAAAACCAGTGAAACCCCATAACGTCGCAAAGAAAATGCCACTCCAGCAGAGAATCGCCCACGGAAGATAGCTTAATGTTGCAACACCAAGCGTACCTGCCATGTAGGCTCCCGCCGCAGTCCAGGGCAGAATCGGCTCGAATATGGTGGCAGAGTCTTCTACTGTCCTTGCCAGATTTTTTGGGTGTAGCCCACGCTCAATATAAGCGCTTCGTAGCATTTCAATCGGAATCAGGATTGAGATCTGACCATTACAGGTCACGCTAATCATTGTTAAACCACAGGCAATAGTCGCAAGAATCATGGTTCCTGTGGAATGAACTAGTTTAAGTAGGTTGTGGACAATGACTTCTAAAGCACCGCTCAGAGCCAATGTTCCCGCAAATGAAAGGGCGCAGAAACAAATCAGCAGCGTACTCATCATCGAGTTCATGCCACCACGGTTAAGCAAATTACCCAGTAGGGGATTAACATCTTTATCGGCAAGCATTGAAACGTTAAATCCGTCTACGGCGCTTTTTACAATATCGTGCAGAGTGAAACCCTGAATGACGCTGGCGTTGATCATGGCAACCAGTGCCGAAACTAACATAATTGGAATGGTTGGTTTCTTGGTAATCGAGCCGTACAGGACAATAGCAATGGGTAACAGTAACAACAAATTAAAATGGTAAATACCCTTTAATCCCTCTGTAATTAACTGAACTTTATCGGGAACGGTTGAGCCGCCGAGATCGCCATTCATACCATAGAGAGTCATGACAACAGCAGAAAGGATCAAGGAAGGAAGGGTTGTGTAAAGTAAATGAGCGATATGTTCATAGAGATCTATCTGGGCGGCCATCGCTGCCAGGTTAGTGTCACCAGAAAGGGGAGACAGTTTGTCCCCGAAGTAAGCTCCCGCCACAATAGCGCCAGCAGTTGCTGCCAGATTAGCCTCCATTCCGATGGCCACGCCCATAAACGCTACACCGACTGTGCCCGCTGAGCCCCAGGATGTTCCTGTGCACACAGAGACGACTGCAGTGACAAGCAGGGCTGTCACATAGATCATTGAAGGGTTTATCAGATTAAGGCCGTAATAAATCATCAGCGGAATAGTACCGCCTATCATCCATGTCCCAATCAGTAGGCCCACGCTGATCAAAATTAAGAGAGCGGGCATCGTTTTGGCGATTTTCTGCGAAATTGATTCAAGGATTGCGTTGTAGCCGTACCCCAAACGCTTAACCAATAGTGCCGCAATGACGGTCGAAAGGACCATTAATGGCTCAGGTGGTAGATCGAAAGCCGCATAACCAACCCCCAGCAATAAGACCATCGCCAGTATCGGTAACATTGATTCCACCAGAGTTGGTGTTCTTGGAGTATTGTTATTATTCATGGAGGGAAACTCCTTTAGTGTAGGGTATGCTCTGATAAATCCGTTCAAATGCTTCTTTAAGAATGGTTCTCGGCGTGGCAATGTTCACACGGAAAAAACCAAGTCCTTCATCGCCAAAATCTGATCCCCAACTCATCTCAACACCTGCGAGCGAAACAAACCAATGGCGTAGCTGCTCTTCGCTGATGTTCATCGCTCGGTAGTCAATCCACAACATGTAAGTTCCGCCACCAGAGGCTAAAACCCAGTCTGGAAAATGAGTCTGGCAAAAGGATTGAACCCAGCTCCTGTTTTCGGCTAAATAATCTTTTAATGCTGCTAACCAAGAATCACCATGGCGGTAAGCACAGAGAAATGCAGGAACAGAGAAATAACCAGGATTATGGATACCTGCTGCAATAAGAGCTGATTTAAACTTTTCTCGACACTTATCATTAGCAATAACAATATTGGCGATTTCAAGTCCGGCCATATTGAATGTTTTTGCCGGAGATGTACAAATAAATGAGTTTTGTGCAACGTATGAACTTATCGAAGAAATTGTTTGATGTTGTTTTTTGATGAAATTGAAGTCTGCATGAACATCATCAGAAATAATAAAAACGTTGTATTTCTCTGCTAATGAAGCTATTTTTCTTAGATTATCTTCTGACCAGATTGTTCCTGTTGGATTATGCGGCGATATTAGAATGAAACAACAAGCCGTTTTAAACTTATCTTCGAGATCCGCAAAGTCTATTTCATAGGAGCGGTCACGATAAAGCAACGCACTTTCCAGCAATACTCTATGGTTGACTTCAACTGCATGGCTAATAGGATGATAGGCTGGTGCCAGGCTGACAATAGCATCTCCCGGTTGGGTAAAATTCTGGATATATAATGAAACGGCTTGTACCACTCGTGGGCAAAAAACAATGTGTTCAGGGTTGACCTTCCACGAGTAATGGCGTTGATACCACTGTGCTGTCACTTGCTGCCAGTCATCACTTAATAATGTATAACCGTAGATACCTTTCTGATTTGCGACTGATAATTCAGAAACCATAAAATCAGCTACCGGGATATCCATATCAGCTACAGATAGAGGGATGATTTCACGCCCCTTGTTATTATATTTAGCGCTATAGGTTCCGTCGCGTGAAATAACTTTATCAAAATTATAAACTTTCATATTTGTTACTCGCCCGATTTCATCTTTAGAGTAATGTAATATTTCGAGGGTGGAAGTGTTATTCTGTATTTTGTTTTCGTCATTATGAAAATTTGCATATGTGATGCTTATCACAAAGATGTTAACTATCTGTCAATAAAAATAATCCGGCGAGTGTAAACGTTTTACATCGCTTAACCGCCTGTAATTTACATAAAAAAAGGGCGCTCCGTAGAGCGCCGAATAACAGTCACAGGTTGGGATAACATAAGTTGAGGGTTGCAGTGGCATTGCCCGTTGCCGGGCAGTTACTTCGGTAAAACTTAACCTTTCACACCACCTGCCGTCAGTCCGTTGACCAGCCAGCGCTGCGCCAGCAAGAACACCAGAGTGATCGGAATGGCTGAAAGTACAGCTGCGGCGGCAAAGTCGCCCCACAAATAGTTCTGTGGATTGAGGTACTGCTGCATACCTACCGCGAGGGTATAGCTGTTCACATCACGCAGCAGCAGTGACGCGACCGGTACTTCGGTAATAGCGGCAATGAAAGACAGAATAAACACGACCGCCAGAATCGGAACGGAAAGCGGCAGCAGCACCAGGCGGAATGCCTGCCACGGCGTCGCGCCGTCTAACGAGGCCGCTTCTTCCAGCGAACCATCGATGGTTTCGAAATAGCCCTTAATCGTCCATACATGCAGCGCAATACCGCCAAGATAGGCGAAGATCACGCCGCCGTGCGTGTTCAGGCCGATAAACGGGATGTACTGGCCCAGGCGGTCAAACAAAGCATACAACGCGACCAGAGACAGCACCGCCGGGAACATCTGGAAAATCAGCATCCCTTTAAGCAGGGTTGCTTTGCCCGGGAAACGCATACGGGCAAAGGCGTAAGCACAGGTGGTGGAAAGCGTCACGATACCGATCGCGGTAATGCTGGCCACTTTCACCGAGTTCCACAGCCATAACAATACCGGGAACGGCGGTGGCGTCACGCGGCCATCCGCGTGTTCAACGCTAAAGCCCAGCGCCAGTTTCCAGTGTTCCCAGGAGATGTTTTCCGGGATCAAACTGCCGGTAGCAAAGTTACCTTCGCGCAGCGAGATAGCGATAACCATCAGCAACGGGAACATGATCGCCGCGATGAAAATCAGCAGCAGCAGGTGCGTTGTTAAGAGACGCAGTTTCTGAGATTTGGGTTGTACCATAGCCATGTTCGTTGTCTCCCTTAATCAAACTTCATACGTGTGGCTTTCAGGTTCACAATCGCCAGCGCACCCACCAGCAGGAAGATCAGCGTGGCAATCGCCGCCGCCAGACCGAAGTCCTGACCACCGCCGCCTTCAAAGGCGATACGGTAGGTGTAGCTCACGAGCAGGTCGGTATAACCGGCTGGCGTGGTGGTGCCGAGTCGGTCCGGGCCACCGTTGGTCAACAGCTGAATCAGCACGAAGTTGTTAAAGTTAAAGGCGAAGCTGGCGATCATCAGCGGTGTCAGCGGCTTAATCAGCAGCGGTAGCGTTATCTTAAAGAAGTTCTGGAACGGACCTGCACCATCCATCGCCGAGGCTTCATACAGATCGTCAGGAATCGCTTTCAGCAGACCCATGCACAGGATCATCATGTATGGATAACCGAGCCAGGTGTTGACGATAATAATCATCGAACGCGCGGTGGTTGGGTCGCTGAACCAGGCCGGTTTGATGCCAAACAGTGCGCTCAGCATCATGTTGATTTCACCAAAGCTCTGGTTGAATAAGCCCTTAAAAATCAGAATCGAGATAAACGACGGTACGGCATACGGAAGAATCAACAGGACACGGTAAATCGCTTTGCCTTTGAGAGACTCCCACTGTACGAGACAGGCCAGCACCATCCCCACAGCAACGGTGAGGATCACGGTCAGAACGGAGAAGACCACCGTCCAGACAAAGATGGCGAAGAACGGTTTCTGGATGCCTTCGTCGGTAAACACGCGAGTGAAGTTATCCCAGCCGATGGCAACGGTATAGCCTGGACTGAGTTTTTCGCTACCCCAGCTACCGTCAGCGTTAATCGCCTGATAATAACCAATATCGTTATTGGCGCGGTATTTTACGCCGCTCTGGTTGTTGGTGAGCGTACCGTCATCAGCGAGCGTATAAAGTGGCTGCGTGCCGGAGAACTGGCGCAACGAGCTCATAATCACTTTGCTTTCATCCGGCAGGATGGCGGTCAGTTGGTTCAGCGCCTGGCGATTCTGCGTGATGATGCGCAGCGTCCCACGCTCGCCCGCTGGCAAAGCATCCGTTTCTTTCAGTTGCAGTTTCTGTTCGCCGCCAAATTTGAAGGCGTCGGAAACATAATTCTTGCCGGTTTCACCGTCGGTGAGAGCCAATTGCCACTCATCACCCGCCGGATACAGGCCAAAGTTGTAGGTTTTCCCAGCCTGATACGAACGATCCATCAGGACTTCCTGAGCACGTTCAAAGGTCAGTTGGTTAGTACTGCTGTAGTTGGTAAAGGCAATGGCGATCGTACAAATCAGCGGAAACAGGACAAACAGCCCCATACCGGCAACGCCCGGGTAAACATAGCGCCAGGCATAGGCTTTACGGTTAGCGAAAATATACAGGCCAGCAGAGCTTAAAATCAGCGTCATGATGGCAAACAGGTACTCCCCCTGAGCGTACATCAAAACAACAAGGTAACCGACCAGCAGCCCAAGCAGACCCATCACTGACCATTTCAGCGTGTCGCTTTGCCACCAGTGTTTCTTTTTAATGACATCCATGGGGTTCAATCCTCAACAACAATGAAAACCTGTTGGTCAGCGTGCCTGATGGCGCTGCGCTTATCAGGCCTACGGTGTGTTGTAGGCCGGATAAGGCATTTATGCCGCCATCCGGCACGTGTGCTACAGCATTACTTGGTGATACGACCTTGTGCATCTTTCAGCGCGGCATCGACGGTCTGACGGCCGCTGGCTGCGTTGATCACTGCGGTACGAACGGCATACCAGAATGCGGACATCTGTGGGATGTTCGGCATGATTTCGCCTTTCTGGGCGTTATCCATGGTGGCGGCGATGCGTGGGTCTTTTGCTAACTGATCCTGGAAGGATTTCAGCGCAACGGCGCCCAGCGGCTTGTCCTTGTTCACTTCATCCAGACCCTGATCGGTCAGCAGGTAGTTTTCGAGGAACTCTTTCGCCAGTTCTTTGTTCGGGCTGGCGGCGTTGATACCGGCGCTCAGAACGCCAACAAATGGTTTAGACGCTTTACCTTTGAAGGTTGGCAGCAGCGTGACGCCGTAGTTGATTTTGCTCTTGTCGATATTGGACCACGCCCACGGACCGTTGATGGTCATCGCGGTATCGCCCTTGTTAAAGGCCGCTTCGGCGATGGAGTAATCGGTATCCGCGTTCATGTGTTTGTTCTTGATCAGGTCAACCAGGAAGGTCAGACCCGCTTTCGCGCCGGCGTTATCCACGCCCACGTCTTTCACATCGTACTTGCCGTTTTCAAACTTGAATGCGTAACCGCCGTCGGCGGCAATCAGCGGCCAGGTGAAGTACGGCTCTTGCAGGTTGAACATCAGCGCGGATTTACCTTTCGCCTTCAGCTCTTTATCCAGTGCAGGAATTTCTTCCCAGGTTTTCGGTGGGTTTGGCACGAGGTCTTTGTTGTAAATCAGCGACAGCGCTTCAACCGCGATCGGGTAGGCAATCAGTTTGCCGTTATAGCGTACGGCATCCCAGGTGAACGGATAGAGTTTGTCCTGGAACGCTTTGTCAGGCGTGATTTCAGCCAGCAGGCCAGACTGAGCGTAACCGCCAAAACGGTCATGAGCCCAGAAGATGATGTCCGGGCCGTCGCCGGTCGCGGCAACCTGCGGGAATTTCTCTTCCAGTTTGTCCGGGTGCTCAATAGTGACTTTGATCCCGGTGTCTTTCTCGAATTTTTTGCCCACTTCAGCGAGGCCGTTATAGCCTTTGTCGCCGTTAATCCAGATAACCAGCTTACCTTCTTCAATCTTGGCGAGAGCCGAGGCGGAAAACATCATCGTCGTTAATGCAGACAATGCGAGGATGCGTGCGCCAGTTTTGATTTTCATAGTTCCCATCCTGTTTGGTGATTTTGCAGAGGTGGCTTAACGGTTACTAGTTTCTTTATACGACAACCTCTTTCCATCCTCCTTACCCCTACGCCCCACCCGCTCTTTATGTGATCTGTGTTACATAAATGTGAGTATTGCGTACTGGCGCACATAAAAACCCACCGATTTTTGCAGGCTGCATCACGAAATTCCTCTGCGGCGGGTAGCCTGGGTCTCAGACGCTGCTCTCTCATCCTCCCGCCTCCTCCCCCATAAAAAAGCCGGGGGGTGGAGGATTCACGCAGTCAAGTGATCGCGCATAGTCAGCCCATCATGAATGTTGCTGTCGATGACAGGTTGTAACGAAGGGAGAAGGGCATGGCGAGCGTACAGCTGCGAAATGTAACAAAAGCCTGGGGTGACGTGGTGGTATCGAAAGATATCAATCTCGACATTCACGAAGGGGAATTCGTGGTGTTTGTCGGACCGTCAGGCTGCGGTAAGTCGACCTTGCTGCGTATGATCGCCGGGCTTGAAACCATCACCAGTGGTGACTTGTTTATCGGGGAGACCCGGATGAACGACATTCCGCCCGCCGAACGCGGTGTGGGTATGGTCTTTCAGTCCTACGCGTTATACCCCCATTTATCTGTCGCGGAAAACATGTCATTCGGCCTCAAACTGGCCGGGGCGAAAAAAGAGGTGATGAACCAACGTGTGAACCAGGTTGCGGAAGTTCTGCAACTGGCACACCTGCTGGAGCGTAAACCAAAAGCGCTTTCCGGCGGACAACGTCAGCGTGTGGCGATTGGCCGTACGCTGGTCGCCGAACCGCGTGTATTCCTGCTGGACGAACCGCTGTCAAACCTCGACGCCGCGCTGCGCGTCCAGATGCGTATTGAAATCTCCCGCCTGCATAAACGTCTTGGTCGCACGATGATTTACGTCACCCACGATCAGGTCGAAGCGATGACCCTGGCTGACAAAATTGTGGTGCTGGATGCCGGTCGCGTAGCGCAGGTCGGTAAACCGCTGAAGCTATACCACTACCCGGCTGACCGCTTTGTTGCCGGGTTTATTGGCTCGCCGAAGATGAACTTCCTGCCGGTGAAAGTCACCGGGACGGCCATCGATCAGGTGCAGGTTGAACTGCCTAACCGCCAGCAAATATGGCTCCCGGTAGACAGCCATGCGGTGCAGGTTGGTGCCAACATGTCTTTAGGTATCCGCCCGGAACATCTGCTGCCCAGCGATATCGCCGATGTCACCCTCGAAGGTGAAGTGCAGGTGGTCGAGCAGCTTGGTCACGAAACACAAATTCATATCCAGATCCCCGCCATCCGTCAAAACCTGGTTTACCGCCAGAACGACGTGGTGTTGGTAGAAGAGGGTGCCACATTCGCTATCGGCCTGCCGCCAGAGCGTTGCCATCTGTTCCGTGAGGATGGCAGTGCATGTCGTCGGTTGCATCAAGAGCCGGGTGTTTAAGGTATCCCATTAAAAAAAGCGCAAAACCGTCAAGGTGAAGCGTTTAAAGAAAAGCAATGATCTCAGGAGATAGAACGATGATTACTCTGCGCAAACTCCCTCTGGCGGTTGCTGTGGCGGCAGGCATTATGTCTGTTCAGGCAATGGCTGTGGATTTCCATGGCTATGCACGTTCCGGTATTGGCTGGACGGGTAGCGGCGGTGAACAACAGTGTTTCCAGGCAACCGGCGCCCAAAGTAAATACCGTCTTGGTAACGAATGTGAAACCTATGCGGAAATTAAATTAGGTCAGGAAGTGTGGAAAGAGGGCGATAAGAGCTTCTACTTCGACACTAACGTTGCCTATTCCGTCGCACAGCAGAATGACTGGGAAGGGACTGACCCGGCCTTCCGTGAAGCCAACGTGCAGGGTAAAAACCTGATTGAATGGCTGCCAGGCTCCACTATCTGGGCAGGTAAGCGCTTCTATCAGCGTCATGATGTTCACATGATCGACTTCTACTACTGGGATATTTCAGGTCCTGGTGCTGGTATTGAAAACATCGATCTGGGCTTCGGTAAACTGTCTCTGGCCGCGAGCCGTTCACAGGAAGCGGGTGGTTCATATGCTTTCAGCAGCCAGAATATCTATGATCGTACCAAAGACACCGCCAACGACGTATTTGACGTTCGTTTAGCACAGTTGGCAACTAACCCGGATGGGATGTTGGAATTGGGCGTTGACTATGGCCGTGCGAATACCACCGATGATTACCACCTGGCAGACGGCGCATCTAAAGATGGTTGGATGTTCACCGCTGAACATACCCAGAGCATGCTGAAGGGCTACAACAAGTTTGTTGTTCAGTACGCGACAGATTCTATGACCACTCAGGGTAAAGGTCTGAACCAAGGGTCTTACGGTTCATCCTCCTTCACCGTTACTAACCCAGACGGTAGTAAAACGAATTACGCCAATAACGTTATTAATAACAACGGTAGCCTGTTCCGCGTACTTGACCACGGTGCAATCTCCCTGGGCGACAAATGGGATCTGATGTACGTCGGTATGTACCAGAACCTCGATATGGATAACGACCTGGGGACCGAATGGTACACCGTCGGTATTCGTCCGATGTACAAATGGACACCGATCATGAGCACCCTGCTGGAAGTCGGTTACGACAACGTCAAATCTCAGCAAACTGGCGATCGCAACAGCCAGTACAAAATCACCCTGGCGCAACAGTGGCAGGCTGGCGACAGCATCTGGTCCCGCCCGGCAATTCGTGTCTTTGCAACCTATGCCAAATGGGATGAAGAGTGGGGCTACGTTAAAAATGGTAACGACGTAACCAAATACGCCGCTGCAACCAACTCTGGTATCAGCACAACCAGCCGTGGCGACAGCGATGAGTGGTCCTTCGGTGCCCAGATGGAAATCTGGTGGTAATTCAGCACTAACCTGACGTAGAGACCGAAAGAGGGGCGCCAGCCCCTCTTGATTACGGTTTAGCGCGCTATTGCCTGGCCACCGCTGAACCCATGCTATCTGAGGTGATAACAATGAAAATGAAGAAAAGTCTCGTTGCCCTTTGTTTATCTGCAGGGTTATTTGCCAGCGCGCCTGGCATCAGCCTGGCCGATGTAAATATTGTTCCGCAGAACACCACCGCGGCTCCAACTATTCCCACTGCTGCGCTACAACAGTTAACCTGGACGCCGGTTGATCAATCCAAAACCCAGGCGACACAACTCGCGGCAGCGGGTCAGCGTCTGGATGTTGCTGGTATTACTGGCCCAGTCGCCGCGTACAGCGTCCCCGCGAATATTGGTGAGTTAACTCTGACGCTGACCAGTGAAGTCAACAAACAAACCAGTGTATTTGCACCAAACGTTTTAATTCTTGATCAGAACATGACGCCATCTGCGTTCTTCCCCAGCAGCTATTTCACCTACCAGGAACCCGGCGTGATGAGTGCCGATCGTCTGGAAGGCGTAATGCGTTTGACGCCAGCGCTGGGCCAGCAAAAGCTCTATGTTCTGGTCTTTACCACAGATAAAGATCTCCAGCAGACCACGACCCTGCTTGACCCGGCAAAAGCCTATGCCAAGGGGGTAGGTAACGCTGTTCCGGATATCCCTGACCCGATCGCCCGTCATACCACCGACGGTCTGCTGAAGCTGAAAGTCAAAACCAGTTCCTCCTCCAGCGTGCTGGTAGGGCCGCTGTTTGGCTCATCCGGCCCTGGCCCTGTCACGGTGGGTAATACCGCAGCGCCTGCAGTTACTTATGCGGCTCCGGTGGCAGCCGTTGCCGCTCCAGCGCCACAACCGGTGAAGAAAAGTGAGCCGATGTTAAATGACACGGAAAGTTATTTTAACCAGGGCATTAAGGATGCCGTGGCGAAAGGCGATGTCGATAAAGCGCTGAAGCTGCTTGATGAAGCTGAACGTCTGGGATCCAAATCTGCCCGATCCACCTTTATCAGCAGTGTAAAAGGCAAGGGGTAAACGTCTCCCCGCAGTGCTGATTTTGCAACAACTGGTGCGTCTCCTGGCGCACCTTTTTTTATCCTTCGGTGCTAATTGTTACACTTATGTTGCTCTGACGATCACTTAATTGTGTTTGCTCACCCCGTAATGCATTTTCTGCGATACAATGCCTTCAGGTTATAAATCGGAGAGTAAGGCATGCCACACCCTGCGTTAACGCAACTGCGTGCGCTGCGTTATTTTGATGCGATCCCGGCGCTGGACCCCCAACTGCTCGACTGGTTGTTACTGGAAGATTCCATGACCAAACGTTTTGAGCAGCAGGGGAAAAAGGTCACCGTAACGTTGATTCGCGAAGAATTCGTTGGGCAAAATGAGGTGGCTGAAGAACTGACGCTGCTGCCTAAAGAGTCTCGCTATTGGTTACGTGAAATCCTGTTATGTGCGGATGGTGAACCCTGGCTTGCCGGACGGACCGTGGTGCCTGAATCAACCTTGTGCGGCCCTGAACTGGCCTTACAGAACCTGGGGAAAACCCCGCTCGGACGCTACCTGTTTACGTCATCGACATTGACCCGAGATTTTATTGAGATTGGCCGCGATGCAGCGCTATGGGGGCGTCGTTCCCGCCTACGGCTGAGCGGTAAGCCGCTGATGCTTACCGAGCTTTTTCTGCCTGCATCGCCGTTGTACTGAGAGGAAGATAAAGATGGAGTGGAGTCTGACGCAGAATAAGCTGCTGGCGTTTCACCGCTTGATGCGTACGGATAAGCCGATCGGCGCCTTACTGCTGCTCTGGCCAACGCTATGGGCATTGTGGGTGGCGACCCCAGGCATGCCGCAACTGTGGATCCTAGCGGTATTTGTCGCCGGCGTTTGGTTAATGCGCGCCGCTGGATGTGTGGTAAATGATTATGCCGACAGGAAGTTTGACGGACACGTTAAACGCACCGCGAATCGACCGCTGCCGAGCGGTGCTGTCACCGAAAAAGAAGCCCGAACGCTGTTCGTCGTATTGGTGTTGCTCGCCTTCCTGCTGGTTTTGACGCTCAACACGATGACCATTTTGTTGTCCGTTGCGGCCCTAGCGCTGGCGTGGGTCTATCCCTTCATGAAACGCTACACGCATCTGCCGCAGGTGGTGCTGGGCGCGGCGTTTGGCTGGTCTATACCGATGGCGTTTGCCGCCGTGAGCGAGTCTGTACCACTGAGCTGCTGGCTGATGTTCCTCGCCAATATTCTCTGGGCGGTGGCCTATGACACACAGTATGCGATGGTTGATAGGGATGATGACCTGAAGATTGGCATTAAATCGACCGCAATCCTGTTCGGTCAGAACGACAAACTCATTATTGGTATTCTGCAGGTCGGTGTACTGGTGCTGATGGCGCTGGTTGGGTGGCTGAACGGGCTGGGACCGGGCTATTACTGGTCTCTGCTGGTGGCGGGTGCGCTGTTTGTGTATCAGCAGAAGCTGATCGTTAATCGTGAGCGTGATGCCTGTTTTAAAGCGTTTATGAACAATAACTATGTAGGCCTGGTACTGTTCTTAGGACTGGCGATGAGCTACTGGCACTTTTGAGTTTGGCTTAGCCTGCAAAATAAAAACCGGTCATTTCGACCGGTTTTTTTATGCTTACTCGCCCTGTGTGGCGCTCTCGATGGTCAGACGGACATCCGACGTCACCAGTTCGGCCAGCATCTGATAGATCTTCATCGTCTCTTCCGGCTCGGCATCCCCGGTGTCGCTGATGAATCCCTCGTCACGCAGCGTCAGCACCAGAGAGCTGAACACCGCTTTATCGAAGAATTCCGGCGCGTTAATGCCGTGCAGCACTGAGAGGCGTTGTGCCACGGTGCGGCTCTCTTTCTCCAGCGTGCCACGGTTGATCGACGGGTTGGCGCTAAGTAGCCAGAAGGTGATAGCGTAGCGTTGCAACGTCTCGCGAGCACCCGCAGCCAACAGCTGGAGCGTACGGGAGCGGGCCGGATTAATATGCAGCTCGCCATCCTGCAGAGTGATCAATCCCTGGCGCTGCATTTCGCTGGCCAGTTCGTCAATCACTCCGGCAAGCTCATCGCGCTCCCAGCGCAGGAACAACTCCGCTTTCAGCATCGGGTACAACGCATCAATATGCTGCTGTAGCGCGACGCGTGAAATACGACGGTGCTGAGTCACAATGGCTGCCATCAACGAAGGCAGAACCAGCATGTGCGCAATGTTGTTGCGGTAGTACGTCATCAATACGGCCTGCTCGCGCGGCAGAATGATGATGTCACCGATAGTGTCTTTCTCGACCTCAAACTTGTTCATCTGCAAGGCATGGTCGATCAATTCACTGGCGCTCTGCGCAGGAACGGTTGAGTCCGCCGCGTACGGCACATTGCGCAGCAGGCTCAGGTAGCAGTCGAGCTGCTCGGTTAACTGTTCACGGGTCAGAGAGCGCTGGCGGGAAGCCAACAGCGCGGTACAACACAGGTTCATGGCGTTGGCCGCGCCGGCGTTGTTGATGCGCACCATCAGATCGGCAGCAATGTTATTCACCGTCGGCGTCAGCCAGGCCGGACGGATAGACTCGATAGGATCGATAGATTCACGCCACTCCGGCACATGCTGATTGAGATAAGTCATCAATGGCATTGGTTCACCAAAGTTGACGTAGCCCTGACCCAGGTTGCGCAGCTTGCTTAAGCCACGCAGCATTTGTGGCAGACTTTCTTTCTCTTTCGTCGCGCCACGCAGCTCTTTTGCGTAGGTGCCCACTTCCATTACGTGCTCGTAGCCGATGTAGATCGGTACGAGAGTAATAGGACGCGTACCGCCGCGCAGCATCGCCTGAATAGTCATCGACAGGGTGCCGGTTTTCGGGTCGAGCAAACGACCAGTACGTGAACGTCCACCCTCGACAAAGTACTCAACCGAGTAGCCGCGGCTGAACAATTCGCCCAGGTATTCGCGGAATACGGTTGAGTAGAGCTTGTTGCCCTTGAAGGTACGACGAATAAAGAATGCGCCCAGACGACGGAAAATCGGACCCGCTGGCCAGAAATTCAGGTTGATACCGGCTGCGATGTGCGGCGGGACCAGACCCTGGTGGTACAGAACGTACGACAGCAGCATATAGTCCATATGGCTGCGGTGGCACGGAACGTACACGATTTCATGCCCATCGTGCGCCAACTGGCGTACACGTTCAGCATTGTGAACGTTAATCCCCTGATACAGACGGTTCCAGGTAAAGCCCAGAATACGGTCCGTCAAACGGATCATTTCGTAGGAGAAGTTGGCGGCAATCTCTTCCATCAGCGCAATGGCATTTTGCTGCGCTTTTTCGTGGGAGATTTTTTTACTGCGCGCTTCATCTTCTACCGCGCGAGCGATCGCTTTTGAAGCTAACAGTTTATTAAACAGATCCTGGCGGGCAGGGAGGCGCGGGCCGACAGCGGCCAGACGCTGGCGAGCAAAGTGCATACGCGCCACGCGTGCCAGCTTCTGGGCAATGATCTTATCCGTACCGTGTTCATCCGCCATACGACGCAGAGAGACCGACGGGGAGAAGCGGACAAAACTGTCGCGACCCAGCCAGGAAACCGCAAAGAATTTCTGTACGCCGTTTAGCATACGTAACGGCGGATTAACTTCACCTTTTTCACGCCCTGGCGCACGGCCAAACATCACCGAAACCGGCACCATCTGCACATCCAGGTCTGGATTGCTGCGATGTAAGTCGAGATAGTTATGGAACAGCTTGATGGACTCTTCTTTTGGCGTGTAATAGGTGAACACACGCGGGCCGCCGTGAATAAACACGTAGCGCGGCAGTAAAGTCCCGTCTATCTCCAGCGGTTCCAGGGGATCGGGGAGATCGTGCACCAGACATTGGGCACGCAGCGTCAGCAAGTCTGCTTTTGAATTGTACGGTAGGACGTACATAATGGGACGAGACGTATCGAGTCCCAATTCCGGGGCAGGTTCTGCCGGAATAGACTTGCTTTTTACCAGGACGCTTAATGGTAAATTCAGTAATTTGTAGTAAATTCGTGGCCAGCCGGACATAAACGATGTAAAGCCTCTGGTTAATAATGCAAATGCGCTGCAAGGATATCAGAAAGTTTAGTGAATTTCTGTGGTATCCCGTCATACTTCGCGCTGCTTTGCCACACCCTGAAACAAACGGGGTAACGTTACAATGACATTGACGCTAATAATGTAAAAAGGTTCTTTTTGATGGCCAATAATACCACTGGATTCACCCGAATTATCAAAGCTGCAGGCTATTCCTGGAAAGGTTTTCGCGCCGCATGGATCAATGAGGCGGCATTCCGCCAGGAAAGCGTTGCCGTACTGCTGGGCGTAGCTATCGCCTGCTGGCTGGACGTCGATGCGATTACTCGCGTGCTGTTGATTGGTTCCGTGATGCTGGTGATGATCGTTGAAATCCTCAACAGTGCGATTGAGGCGGTAGTTGATCGTATAGGCTCTGAGTATCACGAACTTTCCGGCCGGGCGAAAGATATGGGGTCGGCGGCGGTATTGTTGTCTATTTTTGTCGCTCTGATTACCTGGGGCATCCTGTTGTGGTCGCATTTGCGATAAGGATTCCACATCTTCATAAATCTCCTGCTTTTTGTGCAGTTTGCGGTTCCAAAATCACCTTTAGCTGTATATACTCACAGCATAACTGTATATACACCCAGGGGGCGGAATGAAAGCGTTAACGGCCAGGCAGCAAGAGGTGTTTGATCTCATTAGAGATCACATCAGCCAGACAGGTATGCCACCGACGCGTGCGGAGATCGCGCAGCGTTTGGGGTTCCGTTCCCCAAATGCCGCTGAAGAACATCTGAAAGCGCTGGCGCGTAAAGGTGTGCTGGAAATTGTCTCCGGCGCATCGCGCGGTATTAGACTGCTGCAGGAAGAAGAAGAGGGATTACCGCTTGTCGGTCGTGTGGCGGCAGGCGAGCCACTTCTGGCGCAGCAGCACATCGAAGGCCATTATCAGGTCGATCCTTCACTGTTCAAACCGAACGCCGATTTTCTGCTGCGCGTCAGCGGTATGTCGATGAAAGATATTGGTATTATGGACGGTGATTTACTCGCTGTGCATAAAACTCAGGACGTGCGTAACGGTCAGGTTGTTGTTGCCCGTATTGATGACGAAGTTACGGTTAAACGCCTGAAAAAGCAGGGAAACAAGGTTGAACTTCTGCCAGAAAATAGCGAATTTAAACCTATCGTTGTCGACCTGCGTGAGCAAAGCTTCACCATTGAAGGGCTGGCGGTAGGTGTCATTCGTAACGGTGAATGGCTCTGATTTTCTGCTGAATCTCTGTAGGCCGGATAAGACGATTACGTTGCCATCCGGCAATGTGCCCGGTAGCGCTGCGCTTGCCGGGCCTGCATCACATTGTCCAGTACGTCTAACTTCTTCTCAGGCCCTCCTGTATGCCTTTCTTTACCTCTTCTGATAAAGCACTCTGGCACCTCGCCTTACCGATGATCTTCTCCAATATCACCGTTCCCCTGCTGGGACTGGTGGACACCGCGGTGATTGGTCATCTGGATAGTCCGGTCTATCTTGGCGGTGTTGCAGTTGGTGCTACGGCAACCAGTTTTCTCTTTATGCTGCTGCTTTTTCTGCGCATGAGCACCACGGGTCTTACTGCCCAGGCATTTGGTGCGAAAAATCCACAGGCGCTGGCGCGCGCACTGTTGCAGCCGCTAATGCTGGCGCTGGGCGCGGGGTTGCTTATCGCACTGTTTCGTACGCCGATTATCGATGTCGCGCTGCATATTGTCGGGGGAAGTGAAGCGGTACTGGAACAAGCCCGGCGTTTCCTTGAAATCCGCTGGCTCAGCGCACCCGCCTCGCTGGCTAATCTGGTGCTGCTCGGCTGGCTGCTTGGCGTTCAGTATGCGCGTGCGCCGGTTATCCTGTTGATTGTTGGCAATATTCTTAACATTGTGCTCGATTTATGGCTGGTGATGGGCCTGCATATGAACGTGCAAGGTGCGGCACTGGCGACGGTGATTGCTGAATATGCCACCTTACTGATCGGCCTGATGATGGTGCGCAAAGTCCTGCATATGCGCGGAATTTCGCTGGCAATTCTGAAGCAGGCGTGGCGTGGCAACTTCCGTCGTTTGCTGGCGCTTAACCGTGACATCATGTTGCGCTCGCTGCTGCTGCAGCTCTGTTTTGGCGCTATCACGGTGCTGGGTGCACGTCTGGGAGGCGATATTATTGCGGTTAATGCCGTTCTGATGACCCTGCTAACCTTTACCGCCTACGCGCTGGATGGATTTGCCTATGCCGTGGAAGCGCATTCGGGCCAGGCCTATGGGGCGCGAGATGGTAGCCAGTTACTGGACGTCTGGCGGGCGGCCTGTCGGCAGTCCGGTATTGTGGCTATTCTGTTTTCGCTGGTTTATGCCCTGTTTGGCGAGCAGATTGTTGCGCTACTGACCTCGCTGCCGCAAATCCAACTACTGGCCGATCGCTATCTCTTCTGGCAGGTGGTGTTACCGCTGGTGGGTGTCTGGTGTTATCTGCTCGACGGAATGTTTATTGGCGCGACGCGGGCTGCAGAAATGCGCAACAGTATGGCCGTTGCCGCAGTGGGATTCGCCTTAACGCTCCTGACGTTGCCGTGGCTGGGAAATCATGGTTTGTGGCTGGCGCTAACCGTTTTCCTCGCGTTGCGTGGGCTGTCGCTGGCCTTTATCTGGCGGCGTCACTGGCGTAATGGAACCTGGTTTGCCTAATCTGGATGGTTAAAAATTCCGAATAGTAAATAAAACCCAGAATCACTGACTACACTTATTCTCACGTCCAGCAAAAACAGCATGTGTCTGGACATGGCACTCTCGCTATTCACAACCTAACGATGAGGACTTGATGATGAATAAAGACGAAGTCGGCGGCAACTGGAAGCAGTTTAAAGGTAAAGTGAAAGAGCAATGGGGCAAACTGACCGATGATGATATGACGGTCATTGAAGGTAAACGTGACCAACTGGTCGGTAAAGTCCAGGAGCGTTACGGTTACGCGAAAGATCAGGCGGAGAAAGAAGTTAACGATTGGGAAAAACGTAATGATTACCGCTGGTAATTAACCCCTCCCTCCTGAGAGTACAAGGATGTACGCTCTCCCGCTTACCTAGCGCCCCACTTTCTTCTTCACCTGAATCGTATGGTCATGCTGGCACTCGCCAGGATGGCGGCATGACTCAACTTCTACACAGGCCGGACACAGCCCGTGTGCTTCAATAACATTATGTCGCAGAGCAAAGCCCATTTTGGCCGCCAGCGTATGCATGATGTCTTCCACACCTTCTGCGCACTCTTCTTTTACCACACCACAGCGGTCACAAATGAACATCGCGGAACTGTGCGTTGGCTGATCGAACAGATGGCAAAGGACATAGCTGTTGGTGGATTCCACCTTATGCACAAACCCTTGTTCCAGCAGAAAATCGAGCGCACGATACACGGTTGGCGGCTTGGCCTGCGGCTCAGTTTCCCGCAACAGGTCGAGCAGGTCATAGGCGCTGATAGCCCCTTCCTGCAGGCTCATCAGGCGCAACACTTCGAGACGCTGTGGCGTAAGCCGCACGTTGCGTTGCGCACAGAGTTTTTCAGCTTGAGCCAATAACTCTTGCGTAGTGGTTTTGTCCATTTGGCGCCTCGATTTGCGTGGAAGGTTAATCCCTTACTTTAACATGTTCTGCTTAAAACGCCGAGATCCACCGCGGTGTGCTATACCTGACGCATCGCAATACTGGAAAATAACCATGAAAAGACCCGATTGTATTCGCCACTGGCGTGAGGTTGAGGGGGCTGATGACTCCACTTATCCCGACAGCGATGAGCTATTTGCTATTGGCGCGCCGCTTGCCCGCAAATTGGGGTTAGGACGACTCGGCATTCATCATGAACGCCTGCCGCCGGGTCGGCGCACGTCGTACCCGCACGCTGAAAGCGATGAGGAAGAGTTTATCTATGTGCTGGAAGGTTATCCTGAGGCCTGGATTAACGGGTATTTATGGAAGCTAGAGCCGGGCGACAGCGTCGGTTTCCCGGCAGGTACAGGCGTGTGCCATACCTTTATCAATAACACCAGTGAAGAGGTGCGTCTGTTAGTCGTGGGTGAGGCGAACAAAAAATATAACCGCATTTATTATCCGCTTAACCCGGTCTATGCCGCTACACGTGAGGATCGCTGGGTCGACCATCCGCCGCAGTTTTTCGGATCACACGACGGAAAACCGGGGCGTAAATAGCGTTTGTTGATGGGCAGGGGGAGTGAGCCGCGAGGATGTGGCTCACTATCGTAACGGTCTATGCTATAGTAGCGCCCCTTTTTTAACCGGATGCTTGAATATTCGCCATGCTGCCTGAATCTCAGTCTACCGCTTTTCCCGCTCATCGTTTTTCTATCGCGCCGATGCTCGATAGGACGGATTATACAGAGAAATAGCGGTGTCGTGTGTTTTATGGGGGCCTATTGGGGACCCGATGTTTTTAATTTAATACGCAACTCTTACCAGGCATTGCATGGCGGGAATAGGTATAATGGGGTCTTTCGCCGTTCCGCTTGAGAGGCTCTAATGCTCACTTTAGACGAGATAGGTCAATCTGTTCGTAACAACATTCAGTTAGTTATTGACCATGTGGGGTTGCCTCTCGCAGTTGGCCCGATCAGTGATGAGGATTACAAGATCCTCTGTGGTGGTTATGGCGAGCTTGAGTGGGACTATATGCTCGGTGCCTATGGTAATTCTGATGACAAGTATGAATTTTGCATCAAACTTGTTCAGCAAGGAGTAGTGCAAGGGATTCCTTCAGGGGCGGCAATTTGTGTTTATGGGGTTGAAGATAAAATCTTTCGCATCCATATTGTTGAAAGGTTCTCAAGGGAAGATGAATCACACCCACTAAAAGGGCGCATGGTTTTGCTCACACTAATGAGTGCCTTTGTTTTTTGTAAGGCTGTCGAGTGTGAGGTTGTTCAAATTGTTGAACCAGTTCCTGAGCTGCAGCCATTTTATGAGTCGTTCGGTTTTTGCATGGAAAAGTGTGGTTACGTGATGTCTACAGCCACAGATAATCTACAAGAGACATTTCTTAAATTCGCACAATAGGTGTAGACGCCGAGTGTCTACAGATTGTAGGATATCCATCCGGATTACCTTAAAGGTACATCTGGGACAGTCGTTATGTATTCTCACTACTAAAAACGATGTCACCAATCGGAGGAACCGATTGGCACAAGTTGGCTGGACAAGCTAGCTTTAACTAAGAGGTTAGAGGCGCCCTTATCGTCTCGGGAGTTTTCTATGAAAGATCAAAAAGCAACCAAGCCACAGGTTAAGTTCGACACAATGAAAGCATTCGCAGGTATGGGTGCTGCTGTTGAAGTTCTGATGAAGGCTGCTCCTAACGCGTTCACTCACGCTATTGTCTCTGGTAAAGAGCAGCAGGGTAAGCTTCGTCGTCGCAAGGCAGCATGATCATAGCTGGTGCTTTTTGAAAGCCCGCCATCTGGCGGGTTTTTCTTTTTTTATCGGTGCAGAACTCAACTATTTTTCTGTTTGTTCGTTCTGACCCTTTCCCATTCAATTCTGCCTTCTTCACGCCGCTGGTCTATATACTCAGCAAGATCCTGAATGTTGATACAGCGCTTCGCTTTCTGTGATGTTCCTACACGGTAAGTCGGGATCGGCAACTGACAGGCATTTGCTTTCGCTTCTGCTGTGTTAGGGCTCATACCGAAATACTTTTGGCATACCGCTGACAGCTCGATGTTAGGCGTGTTGAACTCAGCCATAAGTAAAAACAAAGTATTCATAGACGTTCTCCATACAACCTGGCTGCACCCAGGGGAAATTACAGGTTGCTGCTGGTGGCCGGAATCAACTTCTGCCAGATCGCGGACACGTATTTTGCCTGATGTCGCGCATCGGCCAGTGCGTTATGTGCAACCCCATCGAATGGCATATCTCGCTTTGGATCGAAACCCACCACTCTGCCTAATGTGACGATGGTTCTGACGTCGTGATCGTTCCAAAATTGCCACGGGCAAACCTGGTCGGCGCGCTCATATGCGCCGCGCAATATAACGTTGTCGAAAGTAGATCCATTGCCCCAAACTTTTAAATATTTGGGGTTATCAGAATGCCGATTAATGATAATGGCTCAGTTCAGATAGGGCAGACGATATCGGCATCGCATCATCAACACAGATTGCTGATCGTGCTTCTGAGCTTTGTCTTAACCACCACAGAATAGTGTCACCATCCGGCACCGCACCCTGCTCCATAGCGCTTTCAAGGTTAACGGCGGTGTAAAACTCCTGACCCAGTTCACCGCTTTGCGGATCGAAGAACACGGCACCAATGGAGACGATAGGGGCATTTGGTTTTTTGCCCATGGACTCAAGGTCGATCATTAAATTGTTCACGTTATACATTCTCCTGCTGAGGTGCTGCTGGCAAATTGCATCCCATACATGGACACGGGAAAGTATTTGCTGACTTTTTCCAACGGAAATAACCTGTACCGCCGCAGTATTTGCAGGCTGTCCCCTCCGGAGTCACAAGCGAGTTGTCGGATTCCTTGATATGTAGCCTTGGCTTACCGTCTTTCGGCTCAGGCCATTCGCGCTGTTTGTTAATCACCAGCTTTTCTACCATCGCTTGGGTAATCTGCTCGTCACTGATACCGGCACGACGTTGCGCATCCCATAACAGGAACTGCATGTCAGCCCATTCGCTAAGGTCGCCTGGTTCCGCAGCGGCCTCGAGCGCTTCTTTGGAAAGGTGCTTCAGCGGACCAACTGGGCCGACATCCCCGAAAGTAGCCAGTGACCATGCTGCATGTTCACGGCGTACTTGTTCGCGGGCCATCGACTCCAGAACCCCATTAAACACTTTCACAGCATCAGCCATTGCGTAGCCGAGATTGCCGCCGTCGCTTTGTGCTGCTGCTTTGCTGAGTATTTCGCTTATCTGGTGCAGGCGATCGAGTGATACAGGACCGTGCGCCGGGTGGTTGTTAGTTGTCATGCGTTAGTCCTCACGGTTCTAAACAAGACTGATTGCTGAAAGCCGGTAAGAAACCATAGCCCATCGACTCGCTGGCTCATCTCATACCAGTCTTCCGGGTTAAGGTCGGACACGAGGTTGTCACCACAAATACAAGTATCTGGTCCGCGCTTCTCGGAATCATAAATATCACCAGGTGAGAACCACTCAGGATTAGTGGAATGAACACACTCCATTTTGGTTACGCCAGCCATCTATTCATCCCCCTCACACCGGAATCCTGCCAAGCGAATCTTCCGTCTGGCGAGCGTAATAGCCTCTTCATATGCTTTTTCTTGCTCATTCCAGTAGCCGTTTGTTTTTGGCAGCAAAACGGGATTAGCTAACTTTTCCTCCAGTTCTGCTACGCGCTGCCGAGCAGACTGATAAGCATCGATAACCACGTCCAACAATTGCCCGTCACACAGCAGTTTGCTAAGTTCAGGCTTCCACGCTACGCAGTCATCATTCGGGTCCTGCATGTTGTAGACGTAAGTATCAAAGGCTCCCATAAAGCGCCCGAATCCACCTTTGTCGTCTACAAGCACTTGCCAGGCGCGGAGAAGAAACAGTTTTTGGTTACGATCTAAATCCGTTCGGGATAGCTCATCAGCGATAATGCTGCTTTCACTACCGTGCCAGCGAGCGTCATTGCGTTGTGCAGCATGAAACAACTTCCAGAAATACTCGGTTTCTTTCTGGTCAGGACGGCATTGCTTAATTGTATGCACTGTCATGCTGCACGCTCCTGTTTGTTAAGTTCGGTCATTGGACTGTTCCTTTTCTGACTCTGCTCAATAACTGGTTAAACATCATGGTTAGGCTGTTACTACACCCAAACGGCATATCGTTAACACGGTATGTCGGAATGCCCTTGCGAACACCAGACTTCACGATCCGGCCGGTGCCATAGAGTTGCGATAATGCGCCAGCGACCGCGGGTGTCTTTTTGTTCATACCTTTGGCGATTTCACCGCTGGTGGTATTCGGATGAGTCTGGAGATATTCAAATACGGTCATGGTGTTTTACCTTTACGTTCCTGTTCCAGTTGCACCAGAGACTCTTTTAATGCTGCGAACGTAGCGTCCAGTCTGGTGGCGACTTCGCGCATAAGCGGTGCATGCTTTGGTGGCAGTTCAGCAACGGAGGCAAAAGCCTCCGCAACGAGTTCTTTTACCTTCATGCGGCGCATTGGCGCAGCTCCACCAGTTCGTTAAAGCGGTTCATGAATAGGCCATAGGCTTGACCAGGGCGGAGCGGGATAACCTGAACGAGATCAGAGCAGGGAATACCTTCGAGAATTTCCCACTTCGAACCGTCATCGATTTCCAGATCACGGCGCTCGGTGGCTAACATGGTTAGATCGGCATATTTTACGACAACAGCTTGTTCAAGAGAGATACCGAATTTAAAGCGGATAAGACCATCAACATAAGTTTCCATGCGCTGGTAGTCAGGCAGCAAGGCTTTGAGCGGGGCCGGAATATCTTGGCAATATGCCTCCGCAGCGTCGTGCATCAGCGCTTCAAAGGCGAACTCTGGCGGAACAATCTGGCTTACAAGCACAGAGTGCTGGGCTACGCTGTAGAACTCTGGAAGATGCCCAGCGAATCGACAGATGTTGGAAAGAGCAGTCGCGATATCCTCAACATCGATATCGTCGATAGTGGCGGTCAGGTAGTTAAATTTTTTGCCGGATAATGTCTGAATGTAGCTCATGGTTTTCTCCATATTGGCGCGCTGCACCGCGCAGATTTTGGTTGCACGAATCCCTCGCCGGTTGGCGATAATTAATGGAATTACGCTTCAATAAATCCCCGCGGCGCCGGGGATTTAATGCAGAGCAATTAGGCTTTAAAGTTACCGATGAAAGTTTCCACTGATTCACCTTCGAACTTGCTGATCAGCAAATCGCGGAATTCGTTGGCAATCTCTTCTTCCTGGGCTTCAAGTTGGACGATGCGCAGAACAAAGCAGGGTTCATCGCTAGTCAGCAGGCTGTTACGCAAGCTAAAGCGGCGTTCGCCCAGACCTTCATACGGCACACATTTGAACTCGAACGCCACAGGCATTACGTCTTTGCTGCTTGCTTCAACGCTTTGCATCAGCGATTTTTTACCAGCGAAATCACCAGTTTCATGGTCCTGCTGGGTTGCTTGCTGAATAGTGATACGACGCACAGCCTGAGCCGCCTGGGAAATCTGCATCGCATTGCCATCAGCATCAAACGCCAGCAGGTAATCGCTCCAGTCTTCCAGCCATTCAGCGATTTGCTTTTGCTTCAGGCGTTGGCCATCGATTTGCAGTAACGCGCGGAACGGGGCGGTTTTCTTCAGGGTGATTGAAGCAACGTTATCGGCGTGACCGGGATTATCCAGGGTGCCGATGTTGAACACTGAACGGGCGGTCATATTGTCAGCGTCAATGAAGCAACGAGCTGGCTCACTGTCGCTGGCGTAACCTTTAGAATAACGTGCGAAGTCGTCAATACTGGTTGTGGTCATTGCGCCACGAAAGCGGAAACGCTCCAGAGAAAAGCGCTCGAGGCTTTCAACGCCAGTACCCTCTGGCAGTAATGCGGTCGGGCAAGCCAGGCCATGAATATCATTCAGGTGATAACCGGAAAGAACCAGGTCTTTGACCTGCTTGAAGGTACCGCTGTCTAACTGAGACATAAAAATTCCTTATTAACTGATGATCAAAGTGGTATCAGTGAGTTTGTTGTTGCGGATCACTGAGCCGCTTTAAGCTTTCCATCCACCGCGCCAGTGATCCCGAACAGTTGACCCTGATCTTCCTGCAGGATGGTTAGCTTCCCGCCTTTGTTGACCCACATCGGGGTTTCGGTTGTGTCCTCTTCTGAGGCTTTACCACGCGGTGTTGGGGTGCTGTAGTTCAGCTTGTGCTTGATCTTGACGCGCTTCTCTTCAACGGAATTACCCATGCGCTCAAAATCAAATGTGAGGACTACTTTGCCTTTGTTGCCGTTGTTCAGAACGCCAAGCGCGGTGGTATTAAGTGCTGCCGCGATTTTGTTCATGAACACGCCGGCATCCAGTTCGCCAAGAAAATCTGGCACTACGGTCATGCGGTCATTACTCATGGTTTTACCCTCGTTAAGGCGGCTGCAACCGCCGAACTTTCTCCATACACAACAGAGAAGGGCACCTGCATTTGTAGGCGACTGCAACCGCCATCCTCTTGCCGGGTGGATTGGGTTATGAGCCCGTCGCCCGGTGATGCCCTTTTCTGTTGTGCCCTGAAAAAGGCTGACGGTTACCGGACAAGTGGGAAAACACCGGGCCGCCAGAACAGGGAGTTACTTGTTATTGCTTTGGCCTGCTTTTAACCACATCAGGCGCGGTGGTAGGTACTTAGCTACCTTGTGGCACTTGCTTTCGATGAGGCAAGATAGACATCCAAATCACTTTTTAGGTAAGTAACCTTTCTACCAATTTTTAAAAAAGGTATACGAACCTTTCCGGTGCTAGCCCAATTAGCTAATGTTTGCGCCTCCACGCCGATATAAGCGGCGGCGGCAGCTCTATTCATCTTTTCATGTTGTTCAGACGGAATACACGTGGCTTCAAAATCAAAGCCCAGCATTTCAAAGGCATAGATAATAGAACCCAATGCCATTTGTTTAACTGTTCCGTAGTTACTGCTTTCAACTTGGCTTAATGCAGTTTTTGCTGCTTCAATCACCACAAGCCAGGCATCTCGTTGATTTTCGAAACTGTCATCCATATCCAATCTCCTGCCATGTGCGAATCATCCGGTTATTCATACGCCACCGGCGGCTACTTCGTGGGCGTCCTGCCTGTTCGCTGTTGATGAAATAAGATTACAGATAAAACTGTTAGAATGTCAACAGTAAAAACTGTTTTATTGGTTTTGTATACACTGAAATCTGTAATTTGTTGTTTTGAAGAAGATTCAAGGCACAAAAAAAACCGGCAGTGCCGGTTTTTGTTGAATGGGGAGGTTATCTTTTACGTCTGTAAATTCTATGCTCTATCATCACGCCGATTATTTTTAATGGGCGATCGGTGCTATTGATTGTGGGGTAATCGTCATTTAATGGAACCAGTTCGTAATGCTGCCTACCTGTTAAATCAGTAAATGTAGGTCGATACTTTTTAAAAGTTGCTTCGTTATTTCCATTTTTTGCGACAACAAACTCACCTGGGATCGGCTCCAACTCAGGATCCACAATGATAATGTCCCCCTCTTTGAAGTCAGGTTCCATTGAGTCTCCCTCTATTCTAAGAGCGAAGGTAAACTCTGACATGTCAGTGTCGGTCATGATGTATTCGAAACTTCCGTCAAACGCATCAATTGGGTGTTTTTCTGCCAAGGCACCGGCCTGGACGTAACTAATCAAAGGGACCTTCCTTGAGTTAACATCACTGAGAGGCATGAATGGTCCACCATTCATCAGCCAAGTAGGATCACATTTAAGTGCTTTACTGATACCTACTATGTTGCGTGGTTTTTTAGTTTTACCATCCTCAATGCTTGCCCATGATTGCTGGCGAATGCCAGCCTTTTCAGCCGCTTGTTCTTGAGTAAGACCAAGTTCAATTCGCTTTTGTTTTACACGATCTGCAAGGCTCATAGCTCCTCCATTCCCATGGCCTCATGTTCACAGTTTAAACTGTGATTGACAAACAGTAGTGTCTGTTCAAGAATACAGATAAAACTGTGGAGGTGTTATGGAATCAATTTCTCAAAGATTAAAATGTAAACGTGAAGAGATGAATCTTTCACAAACCCAACTTGCTGAATTGGTGGGTATGACTCAACAGTCCTTACAAGCCATCGAGGCGGGGCTAACTAAGCGTCCTCGTTACATCGTCGAATTGTCCTCCGCTCTGAACTGTGACCCTCATTGGTTGCTTTACGGAGAAAATATAAATCAAGAGATTAACGGTCATTGACTGTATTAGAAACCACAGAAATTAGGGGACAACCGTGGATAAACAACACTGGAAAGTAGAGCGGCAACCGGCATGGCTGGTGGCTGCAATCAAAAGAACTATTGCCGAAATGCCAGGCGGCTATGCCGAAGCCGCTGAATGGCTTGGCCTGTATCGCGCTGGAAAACTCTCAACGGATGCGCTCTACAACAGACTGCGTAACGAAGGTGATCAAATTTTCCCGCTTGAGTGGGCGATGGTGCTTCAGGATGCAAGCGGTACTAAGTATGTCACCGATGCGATAGCCCGCCGTAGTGGTGGCGTCTTCGTTCCGCTAGTGGAAGTTGATGATCTTGATAACGGCGATATCAACCAGCGCCTGATGGAGTCAATCGAATGGATTGGTAAACACTCGCAGTACCTGCGTAAGGCAACCGCTGACGGGGTTATTGATCCGGCAGAACGTGAGCAGATCGAAGAGAACAGTTATCAGGTGATGGCTAAGTGGCAGGAGCATTTGACGCTACTCTTCCGTGTTTTCTGTGCACCAGAAAAGAGTGACGCCCGCGAGTGTGCAGCTCCGGGCGCCTTGGCGAACAACTCTTCGAGTATGGAGAAATAATCCGCATGAGCAGTTTAACGGCTTTTAGCCGTCTACCGCAACTCAGGATGATCCCGGTTTCGGGTACTCCGTTGTTTCGGTATGAACGCAGATTATCAAACCGCTGGGTTCCGTGTAACCACAGTAGGGCGGTTTCAATTGTGGGGGTCTACAACCGGAGGGCAAAACGCCTGTGCGCGAACTTAACCGAAGGTTCAAAGACCACCGTGGAGTGCCAGTCCGTGTTATCCGCTGGGAGCCAGAAACACAGCGCGTTATCTACCTGCGAGATGGCTATCCACACGAATGTTTCAGGCCGCTTGAGCAGTTCAGGCAAAAGTTCAGGGAGATAACGGACGATCATGAGCACTAAATTAACCGGCTACGTATGGGATGGTTGCGCAGCGTCGGGCATGAAGTTGTCCAGTGTTGCGATCATGGCTCGCCTTGCTGACTTCAGCAGCGATGAAGGTGTGTGCTGGCCGTCAATTGAAACTATTGCTCGCCAGCTTGGCGCAGGCCCGAGCACTATCAGAACGGCAATCGCAAAGCTTGAAAAAGATGGCTGGCTCACACGTACACAGCGCCGTAATGGTAACCGTAATGCTTCGAACGTGTATCGGCTGAATGTGGCGAAACTTCAGACTGCCGCATTTTCTCAACTGTCAGATTCTGACACGTCAAAATCTGACACGTCAAAATCTGACGCATCAAAATTTGACGCCTCAAAAACTGACCCGTCGAAATCTGGCAAAAACGATGGTTTTGACCCGTCAGAATCTGGCGGGGATCCGTCAGTAAAATCAAAACAAGATCCACAAGTAACTTCAAAACCCTCTTGTCCGGTTGCGGCGCAACCCGACCCTGAGGTTGTGATTACTGATCAGGCCAGACAGGTTTTGTCTTACCTGAATCAGACTACTGGCTCACGCTACCAGGTATGCAGCACGTCGCTGGAGAATATTCGCGCCCGTCTTCGGGAACAATTCACTGTTGATGACCTGTGCTTGGTAGTGGATTACAAAAATGCCGATTGGCGTGATAGCGAGCAGGCGCAATACCTCCGCCCGGCAACTCTGTTCATTCCAAAAAACTTCCCTGGTTACCTGCAAAGCGCGACCAAATGGTCCAGTGCTGGCCGGCCTGAACGCGTTAACGGCAAATGGGAGACTAACTCAGCCAGCCGCGCAAACTTCCAGAGTGTTGATTACTCACTGCCAGAAAATTCGGGGTTCCGTTCATGATGACCAATAAATATTGCCAGGCGCTGGCGGCACTGCGTAGCAAACCAGCTCACGAATTGAAAGAGGTTGGCGATCAGTGGCGGACACCGGATCTGCTTTTTTGGGGGATCAACGCGCTATTTGGTCCATTAGTTCTGGATTTGTTTGCTGACGACGACAACGCGAAATGCCCGGCATGGTACACCGCCGAAGATAACGCGCTGACGCAGGACTGGTCTGAACGTCTGGCTGAACTGGGTGGCGCTGGCTATGGCAACCCACCGTATAGCCGTTCGCAGTACCACGAGAAGCAGGCGATCACCGGCATGACGCACATCATGAACTACGCAGCAGCCCAGCGCGAGAAGGGCGGTCGCTATGTATTCCTGATAAAAGCCGCGCCGAGTGAAACGTGGTGGCCGGAAGATGCCGATAACATTGTATTCATTCGCGGGCGCATTGGGTTCGATCTGCCTGTGTGGTTTGTACCTGCTGACGAAAAACAGAAACCCACCAGCGCGTTTTTTGCCGGTGCCATAGCTGTATTCGATAAGTCATGGCGTGGCGAGCGGTTCA
Organism: Citrobacter sp. CF971; assembly: GCF_006385635.1. Lineage (NCBI taxonomy): Bacteria > Pseudomonadati > Pseudomonadota > Gammaproteobacteria > Enterobacterales > Enterobacteriaceae > Citrobacter > Citrobacter sp. CF971. The sequence goes on from NZ_CP041051.1 coordinate 364,131, forward strand.
GCTATATCAACCGCACAGAACTGGAGGCAAAAGGGCGGGCGTTTATGGCTTTGGCACAATTTGCTGCCAGCAAGTCTCAACCTGTAACTGCCACACCTCCTGCAGCTGATAAGCCAGAAGCAGAGTTGCCACTCACCCAGAAAGATATTTTTGCTATCAGCGGTGTCGAGGCGTGGGCATGCGTTAGAGCTGCGTTTGGCGATAAAGAAGAATACACATTCAGTGAATCGAAGTTTGGGCATACCTGGGCGGCGGATTCTGTCGAAGCACCGGAATTCACTCAGGTATCACCTTTAACGATCGACAAAGCGAAGCTGCTTATTCGTGAGAGTATTTTGTTCGGTGTGGATGAGTGGCTGTTGTCGATTGAATTCGATGACGCTGCTGTGCGCCTGGATATGTCGGAACGTATTCGCACTGTTGCCCTTGAAGCATCCGGTGAATATGGCATGAACAGCACTGACTTCATTGCAGCCATGGGAAGCCTGGATGTTTCCAGTTGGTCCAATATTCGCCAGATCCGCATGCACATCCGTGAGAAAGCTAAACCAGTATCGGATCCGCTTCCAGAGTCCCGTATCTGGCCGCTGGAGGTTGGAATTGTATTCGACCAGGTGGATGGTGCTGACATGCTGGATGAATCACAGCAGAACAAGCTGAAAGCCAACATCAATCAACTCTGGCTGGAGCGGACGGCCACCAGCGAAATCATTACTGCAGTTTCTGAACTTGTTCGCAATATGCGGGGAGAGGCCGCATGAAACTGGTCCTGCCTTTTCCTCCGAGCGTGAACACTTACTGGCGCGCCCCTAACAAGGGGCCGCTTGCCGGTCGTCACCTCATTAGCGCTGATGGCCGTAAATACCAGAGCGCTGCCTGCGTGGCGATCATTGAGCAATTACGACGTCTCCCGAAGCCATCGACTGAACTGGCAGCGGTAGAAATCACTCTGTACCCGCCGGATGCGCGCCGCCGGGATATCGATAATTACAACAAAGCCCTGTTTGACGCGCTGACGCATGCGGGTGTCTGGGAAGACGACAGCCAGATTAAGCGCATGCTGGTGGAGTGGGGGCCGATAGTACCGAAGGGAAAAGTTGAGATAACCATAACGGCATATAAAAAAGAGGTGGTTATATGTCCAGCTGTGGGTTGAATATTGGTCGTTATGGCAGTAATGTCGGAAAGTGCAAGCGAAAAGGGCGTGCAGGCCCTTCGCAACAATCAGAGTATGGAGAGAATATGAGCAATCATCATGTTATGGGCACTGCTACGCCCAAAAATAGCACTTCATCAGTAATTTCCGTTAATCACTCGTCGGTGCCGGTGATCACTTATCGCAATCAACGTGTCGTGACAACGGATTCCCTTGCTGCCGGTTACGGCACAACACCAGTAAGAATTCAGCAAAACTTCGCTCGAAATGAGCAGCGATTTATCGAGGGTAAACACTTCTTCAAAATCACTGGTGAAGAGCTGAAATCGTTCCGACTATCATTTAGCGATGTGGTTAATAAACACACTACCTCGCTAATCCTATGGACTGAACGTGGTGCATCTCGCCACGCAAAAATGCTTGAAACCGAGTTAGCCTGGGACTTCTTTGAGCAGCTTGAAGATCATTACTTCAATCTTCGTGAGGTCCACGGTGTCATGCTGCCGAATATGTCTGATCCAATAACCCTGGCGCGTGCGTGGGCAGATGCCATGGAGGCAAAGCAGCAGGCTGAGGCGCTTACCCACCAGCAGGCCGAATATATCGAGCATCTCGAGAGCCTCTTCACTGACGGGCTTTCCCCTGTACAGTTCTGTAAGCGTTTGAATGGTGTGAATACCTCCAAGATCAGTGCCTGGCTTGTCTCTGCTAACTGGCTGTACGACGACAATCCCGAAGGCCGCAGTGCACAGTGGCGTGTTCGTTCGTATGCCCGCGACAAATACCTCACCGAGAAAAGCAGTAAAGTATCGCCAAACTCTGCGGTGAGCTTTACTACCTACCAGCCCGTCCTGCTGCGTGAAGGCGCTGTCTGGCTGTACAAAAACTACCTGAAGGGGAAGCTTCCGATGAAGGTCACCTGGAACGGTAGTTTTACCCACGATAAAGATTTAGCAGGGGGTCTCCAGTGAGAGTGACCCCTCCGCACCTTCAGCCTGTATTGTCCAGGGTTAAACGGTTTGTTGAAAAACAACCTGATGGGGCAACGCTCACCCATCTGACGCACAAAGTATCAGCATATAGCTCGTTGAGCCGGAAGGATAAAGAAAACCTGATCGATATCATCCGCGAAAACAGCCTGCTCTGCATTACTGATGACGGCAGGACAACAACCCTGCATCACCCTAAGTTTGGTCATAAATCCGTGGCGCCGGTTATTGCGTCGTCGAAGACATTGAAGGAAGCCACTATGAATAAGCCAACCGTGACCCCTGAAGAATTACGCAAGCAGGCTGAAGCCCTCATTCGTGCCGCTGAAGAAGCTGAAAAAAAGGCAGGTGACCGCGCTGAAATAAAAAAGCAACTCGATCCTCTGAAGCTTGAAATCCTCCAGGCTTATGGAATGGCAAGCCGTAAGTTTGATGAGTTTGTGGATGCTATGGCGGACATGGGGAAGGCCGTACAGAAATTTAAAGATCTGACGGTATAAGGGGTGGGCATTGAGAGCCTTACTTACCCCTGAAATGGTGCCACGCCTTGGCGTGGTGCTGTTCAAGCCAGGACGGGAGTTAATGCCCCTGTTTGCATCAGGTCGCGTGCTGGTTGAACGGGAGCCAGAAAACATGGCCCGGCTTCCGTCTGGTCGGATCCCCGATGCACAGCAACCGCTACTGGAGGATCCCAGCCTTCACACTTTCTTTACCGATGAACGGGTCATTACTGCTGCTGGTGGTATGTCCGGGCTTGAGTTCTGGCTTCGTCAGCGCATTAAAAAGTGTCAGTACCCTTTTTCTGATTACCATCATGCCGAGCTAACGACACTATGGCATCCGCCTGGCGCGTTGGTGGTGTGCTGGCACTGCGATAACAAATTGCGCGGGCAGACAACGGAAAGATTGCAGGCGCTTGCGCTGAACAATGTTGCCGAATGGATTATTGATACCGTACTGGCTGGGCTTGGCTACAACAAAGAGCGCTCCCTCTCTTTAGCCGAACTTTGCTGGTGGGCGGTTCAATCTGGTGTCGCCGATGCTGTCACCGAAGGAATGGCGCAGCGGGCACTACGGCTGCCAGACGAACCATTATTATCTGTTTACCGGGAAAGTGACATCGTACCTATGCCGCCGGCCACCAGCATTATGCAGGAAAAAGTCAGGCCGATTGAAACGTTACCAGCTCGGCGGTCAGACAGCCTGGATGTGGAAACCCAAAAGCCAATACTGACGTTAACCGTCGATCCGGAGTCTCCGGAGTCTTTCATGCTCAGGCCAAAACGTCGCCGCTGGATAAATGAGACGTACACCCGCTGGGTTAAAACACAACCCTGTGAGTGTTGCCGACGGCCAGCAGATGATCCGCACCATATCGTAGGGCACGGTATGGGTGGTACAGCAACAAAAGCCCATGACCTCTTCGTGATCCCTCTGTGCAGAGAGTGCCACGACGAGTTACACGCCGATGTACCAGCATTCGAGCAGAAGCATGGTACGCAGCTTGAGCTGCTACTGCGTTTTATGGATCGGGCGCTGGCGATCGGCGTAATTGCGAAAGCTTAAACGTATGGAGACCGTATGAACCTGGACAATGTTTTAAAGTTTTTTGCGCCTAAAGGCATGCACATCTCAGATACCAGCAGAGCGACAGCAAGTGAGCAACTTACTGTGACTGATGTAATGGCGGCACTGGGGATGACTCAGGCTGATGCGGGCATCGGGCTGGCAATGTTTCTGGGTAAAGCTGGTATCAGCAGCCAGGACAGGGAGGCGTCAATAGTTTGGCTAACAGAGTACGCGAAAGAGCATGCGCCCATGGCGATTCGCAAAGCATCAGGGAAAAAGTTTCCCCTCTGCATGCGTATCCTTGCCCGGTTTGCCTATAACGATTATTCCTCATCAGCCGCTGATAGCGTGGCATGCCCAAAATGTAGTGGTAAAGGGTTGCTTACAACCACTAAAACCGTGACTAAAAGCCATTACACAATGCGATTGCCACAATGGGCAAAAGACCTGAGACAGTCACCATCTGACTTTGAGGTTAAGCGCGATGTAACTGACACTGATCATACGTTATGTTCCCGCTGCCATGGCACCGGAAAGTTAAGTAAGCGATGCCAGTGCGGCGGCACAGGTAAGACTATTGACCGTAAAGCGACAGAACTGCAGGGCGTACCGGTTTACAAAGAATGTAAGCGCTGTGAAGGTCGGGGATACAGCAGGCCAAAATCATCGGTTGCCTATCGCGGTGTTTTTTCCGAGTTGCCCAGTCTGCCAGACCGAACGTGGCGTTATAGTTGGAAACCATTCTATGAAAGCCTGGTGACCAAATGTTTCCAGGAGGAGAGTTATTCAAGCTCTCAACTGAATCGGGTGACTAAAAGTGAAGATGTGATAAATATCGCGTAATTTAGCGTCATGATGTTTGCAATGTTGCCGTTTTTGTGTATATTTGACATCAATGATGGGCTTTGTATAACTATCGATCACTATGATAACCTCACCTCGGTGGGGTTTTTTTATGGTGATAGTATGGAACTGACTAAAGAAAATGTTGCATTAATTGCTGCTTTGGGGATTTTTGTGGGTACATTGATAACTTCTCTTACAAGTTACCTCCAGAACAGTAGTAGGCAGTCGCATGAGTGGCGCTCAGAAAGAAATAGAAGGAAAATTGAAAAGGGTGAACAGCTTTATGAGGCATTAATACTTTATAAAAAATTGCTTTTTGCCAATCATATGAGCTGGATAAATTGTATTGATGGGTGTTTTAAATCTGAGGACATTGGCGATAAATCAGACGAAATTCTCAGTAAAAACCCTGAGTATAAAGGAGTTGGTGATAGAATTATTTTAATCTCTGGTGTTTATTTTCCTGAGATTAGCGTTATGTTTGATGAATCTAGAAAATTGCTGAAACCAGCCAATTCTGTTTTCTTCAAAATACAGTCAGGTGAAGTTGACGATAAGAAATTGGCGAAGAATATAATTCTAAACGCTGGTCATAATTTTGATAAGGAGGCTAATAAAATGTTGGACTGTTTATCGAAAGAGATTAGATCGTTGTAACAACTCAAAATTAACGAAGGTCACCAGATGGTGGCCTTTTTTATTCCCCTCGTTCTGAGAGGACTCACAGCAATTAAGAGGGGGCTAAATGTCCGATCCGATTTCCGGTACTGGGCTGGCTGGTGGTGTCCTGACGGGCGCCAGCGTCTATGGATTTCTATCCGGAACCGATTACGGCGTGGTGTTTGGCGCGTTTGCCGGAGCTGTATTTTACATTGCAACCACTGCTGACCTGAGTGCAGCGCGCCGTCTGGCATATTTTCTGGTGTCGTATATCGCGGGGATCCTTTGTTCCGGGCTGGTGGGTTCAAAGCTGGCTCAGGTTACTGGCTACAGTGATAAACCACTGGATGCCATTGGCGCCGTAATCGTTTCTGCTTTAGCCGTCAAAATCCTGACGTTCCTGAATAATCAGGATGTCGGCTCGCTGGTGGCGCTGATAACGCGCCGGGGAGGTTCAGGTGGTACAAAATGACCCATCGGCAACTTTAAATGCATTGCTTTGCGCTGGGGTAGTGCTGACCCTGATGTTTTATCGTCGAGGCGATTCGCGACATCGACCATGGATATCTCGCCTTGCGTGGCTGCTTACGGTCATCTATAGCGCGGTTCCGCTGGCATATCTGTGCGGTATCTACCCTTATTCATCGTGGGCCACTATCGGGGCCAACATTATTTTCCTGTCTGTGCTGGTTGCCGTCAGAGGCAACGTGGCACGCCTGGTTGATCATCTGAGGCAATAATGAACCAATCACAATTTCAGCAGGCGGCTGGTATCAGCGCCGGGCTTTCTGCACGCTGGTTTCCGCATATTGATGCGGCAATGAAAGAGTTTGGAATCACAGCAGCTAACGATCAGGCCATGTTCATTGCACAAGTTGGGCATGAATCTGCTGGTTTTACCTCGCTGGTCGAGAGTTTCAACTACTCGGTAGACGGGCTGAAGAAAACCTTTGGTAAACGCCTGACACCGTATCAGTGTGAAATGCTGGGGCGTGTCGATGGTAAGCAGGTGGCCCACCAGCCGCAAATAGCCAATCTGGTTTATGGTGACCGCATGGGGAATAACAGCCAGGGTGACGGCTGGAAATATCGTGGTCGTGGCCTGCTTCAAATCACCGGCCGCGAGAACTACGCCAAATGCGGAGCGGCGCTGAAGATTGATCTGATCAGCACACCAGAGTTGCTGGCAAAGGAGAAGCATGCAGCCCGTTCTGCTGCATGGTTTTTCACATTACGTGGTTGCCTGATGTATTCAGGTGATGTTGTCCGTGTCACGCAGATCATCAACGGTGGCCAGAATGGACTGGCTGACAGAAATAGTCGTTATAACAAAGCGCGGGCGGCGTTGCTGGTATGACAGCGGCCTTTGCTTTCGTTAAGGCGCGGTGGAAAACAATCATTGTTTTGCTGATGTTGGCTGGTGCATTTCTTGCCGGGAACATCTGGAGTGAGCGGGGCTGGCAAAAGAAGTGGGCTGACCGTAATAGCATGGAATCTTCACAGGAAGCGAACGCGCAGACTGCCGCACGCTGGATTGAACAAGGGCGCATAATTGCCCGTGATGAGGCTGTAAAAGATGCACAAGCACAAGCCGCTAAATCTGCTGCCACTGCTGCTGGCCTGTCTGCCACTGTTAGCCAGTTGCGTACCGAAGCAACAAAGCTTGCCGCCCGCCTGGACGCCGCAAAGCACACCTCAGATCTTGCCACTGCCGTCAGAAGCAAAACAGCCGGAGCCGACGCCGCAGTGCTCGCCGACATGCTCGGAGATATTGCAGCAGAAGCTAAGCGATATGCTGGAATCGCTGACGAACGCTACACCGCCGGGATGACGTGTGAACGTATTTACGATTCGGTGAGAGAGTCAAACAACAACCCCATAGCCTCGCAATAGCGGGGCTGTTTTATGATCGCTGCTCATCATGAAAATGATAACTATTACCATTTTGGCGGGTCCTCCTGGCGGGGCGGCCTGCCACGGGGCGGCGTGCTCGCGGAAAACGGCTAGTTTTTCAGATCTAAGGTCATCATCATCATTTGCGCAGGTTATTGATCTCATTGGAGGTGATTTCGTGCAGATGTCGAATCGTTTAAAAAGTGTTCACCATCATGGACCAGGAAATTGCCACTTTAAAACTGAATATCAACCAGCTGGCGGGGATCACTGGCGTACACCGTCAGACGGTCGCCGCCAGGCTGAAAAATATTGAACCGGCCCCAGGTAGCAACAGCAAATTAAAGCTTTACCTGATCACCGACATTCTGACCGAACTGATGCTCCCCACTGTGTCAGCCAATATCGATGACATGTCGCCATCTGACAAGCTTTCCCACTGGAAGGCAGAGAATGAGCGACTCAAGTTCGAGCAGGACACGGGGCAGCTCATTCCCGCCGATGAAGTGGCGCGCGAATTCTCATTGATGGCGAAAGCCGTTGTCATGGTACTTGAAACCCTCCCTGATGTACTTGAGCGTGACTGTGCATTAACGCCTGTTGCGGTTTCTCGCGTGCAGAGCGTTATTGATGACCTGCGCGATCAGATGGCGGAGAGGGTGCAGGACGCTGAAGTAGAGGAGGAAGAGCCAGAGGAGGACTGATGGCAAAGCGGGCATCCGCCAGAGGCATCCGCCGCGATGTTTCCGGTATCTTACGTGCCCCGCGTCGAATGCAGGTGGCCGATGCGGTCAGTACTTATATGCGCGTGCCAATGGGGGCGGGTAACTCCGTTCCATGGGATCCGGATCTGGCACCTTACGTGATTGAACCGATGAACTGCCTGGCATCGCGTGAATATGACGCGGTAGTGTTTGTTGGTCCGGCGCGAACGGGTAAAACCATTGGTCTGATTGATGGCTGGATTGTTTACAACATTGTCTGTGATCCAGCTGATATGCTCTTGATTCAGATGACTGAGGAAAAGGCGCGCGAGCACTCCAAAAAGCGTCTTGATCGTACATTCCGTTGCAGCCCTGAAGTGAAATCCCGACTGAGCCCGCGGCGTAATGATAACAACGTATATGACCGCACGTTTCGCGCCGGGAACTACCTGAAAATCGGCTGGCCATCGGTCAATATCATGTCCTCATCGGACTATAAATGTGTGGCACTGACCGACTATGACCGTTTCCCGGAAGACATTGACGGGGAAGGTGACGCCTTTTCACTGGCATCAAAGCGAACAACAACGTTCATGTCGTCAGGTATGACACTGGTTGAGAGTTCGCCGGGCCGCGATATACGTGACACAAAATGGCGCCGTAGCTCACCGCATGAAGCACCTCCTTCAACGGGGATTCTGGCGCTGTACAACCGTGGTGATCGCCGTCGCCTTTACTGGCCGTGCCCACATTGCGGTGAATATTTCCAGCCTGAAATGGACAATATGACAGGTTACCGCGATATCGCGGACCCTGTTCAGGCCAGCGAGAAAGCCTGTCTTCAATGCCCTGCCTGTAAAGAGCACATCACTGCGGATATGAAGCGTTCGCTCAATATGAAAGGGAAGTGGCTGCGGGATGGGCAAACCATCGACAACGATGGTGTTATCACTGGGGAAGGGCGACGCTCGCGCATTGCCTCCTTCTGGATGGAAGGCCCTGCCGCCGCGTACCAGACCTGGGCGCAGCTCATCTATAAATTTCTTACCGCTGAGCAGGACTATCAGGCCACTGGCAGCGAGGAAGCACTGAAGACGGTAATCAACACCGACTTTGGGCGTCCGTATCTTCCTCGCTCCAGCATGGAACAGCGCAAAAGTGAACTGCTTGAGCAGCGTGCGGAGGTTGTACCAAAGCGCTCTGTTCCGGACGGGGTTTGTTTCCTTATGGCGACCGTCGATGTTCAGGCGGGGCGCAACCGGCGTTTTGTTGTTCAGGTTACTGGCTACGGCAGCATGGGAGAGCGCTGGCTGGTGGACCGCTACAATATCAGGCAGTCGATGCGCTATGACGCCAATGGCGAGAGCCAGCAGATTGACCCGGCAAGCTATCCGGAAGACTGGGATTTATTGCTGACCGATGTGTTTAACAAAGCCTGGCCAATGGCATCGGATCCGACTAGGTGTATGCGGCTGATGGCGATGGCCGTTGACTCCGGCGGTGAGGATGGTGTGACCGACAACGCTTATAAATTCTGGCGTAAGTGTCGTCGTGAAGGACTCGGAAAACAGATTTACCTGTTCAAAGGCGACAGTGTCCGCCGATCCAAACTTATCTCCCGAACCTTTCCTGATAATACCGGACGTTCAAGCCGACGGGCACAGGCTTCTGGTGATGTCCCGCTTTACTTGATCCAGACCGATGCTCTGAAAGACCGGGTGAACAACGCTTTGTGGCGTGATTCACCAGGCCCTGGCTATGTGCATTTCCCTGACTGGCTCGGCAGCTGGTTTTACGATGAACTGACCTATGAGGAGCGATCGACTGATGGCAAATGGAGTAAGCCGGGACGTGGTGCAAACGAAGCATTTGACCTGCTGGTCTACGCTGATGCGCTCGCCATCCTCCACGGCTACGAGAAAATCAAATGGCCCGCTGCTCCTGAGTGGGCGAGGCGGGAAACCTGGCTGGAGAACGCGCCGCCGGAAGCTGGCGAAGCGGCATCCCAGACACCAGAACCAGTACCCACCAAAAAACGGAAGCGGAAAAAGCCCGTAACCGATGATTCTAACCCCTGGAGTACATCAGGAGGATGGTTGTGAACCGTGTTGATATTGAAGCCATGATCCAGCGATATACCGAAGCCGAAATGGCGGTGCTGGATGGCAAAACTATCCGTTTCAATGGGCAGGAAATGACGATGGAGAACCTGTCTGAAATCCGAAAAGGGCGTCAGGAGTGGGAGCGTCGGCTCTCTTCTCTTATTTCTCATCGCCGCGGGCGACCCGGTTACCGACTGGCGAGGTTTGAATGAGCCTTTTAGATGATGCGATTGGGGTCTTTTCGCCTGGCTGGAAAGCAGCCCGTCTGCAGGCGCGCGCGAAAATCAGGGCATATGAAGCCGTTACCCCGACCAGAACGCACAAAGGGCGCCGTGAAAATCGTTCAGCTGATCAGCTCAGCAAAATGGGGGCGGTATCACTGCGGGAGCAGGCCCGGTGGCTCGATAACAATCACGATCTGGTGATTGGGGTGTTCGATAAGCTGGAAGAGCGGGTGGTTGGGAAAGCCGGAATTATTGTTGAACCCCATCCCAAACTGATGAACGGTAAAATCGCCAAAAAGCTGGCAGATCAGATCCGTAATAAATGGGCAGAATGGTCTGTCAGGCCTGATGTCACGAACCAGTTTACCCGCCCGATGCTTGAGCGCCTGATGTTGCGCACCTGGCTGCGGGATGGCGAAGTATTTGCCCAGCTTGTCAGTGGAACCGGGAATGGTCTTACGCCAGCAGCCGGTATCCCTTTCTGGCTTGAAGCGCTTGAACCAGATTTTATTCCCATGAACAGCGATGCTGCCAGCCAGCTTAATCAGGGGGTATTCGTCGACAACTGGGGCAGACCAAGGAAATATCAGGTTTATAAAAGCCTGCCCGTTTCAGGCCGTCAGCTTGATACCAAAGAAGTGGATGCGGAAAACATGCTGCATCTTAAATTTGTCCGCCGTCTGCACCAGACCCGGGGCGTATCGATGCTATCCGGTGTACTGATGCGTCTGAGCGCACTTAAAGAGTATGAAGATGCTGAGCTCACCGCCGCACGTATTGCTGCTGCGCTGGGTATGTACATCAAAAAGGGAGACGGGCAAAGCTTCGAAGAGAGTAACAGTTCTTCCGATGATGATGATCGGGAAGTGATGATTCAACCAGGCATCATTTATGACGATCTTAAGCCTGGTGAAGATATCGGCATGGTGAAATCTGACAGGCCCAATCCTAACCTTGAAACCTTCCGTAATGGGCAACTTCGCGCTGTCGCAGCAGGCAGCCGACTCAGCTTTTCAAGCACAGCCAGAAACTACAACGGCACCTACAGCGCGCAGCGGCAGGAACTGGTGGAATCAACAGATGGCTATCTCATTTTACAGGACTGGTTTATTGGCGCGGTGACCCGGCCAATGTACCGCGCCTGGCTGAAAATGGCGGTGGCCGCTGGCGAGATTAAATTACCCCGCGGTCTGGATATGGAGTCGCTGTACTCGGCGGTGTATTCCGGCCCTGTTATGCCGTGGATCGATCCGGTTAAAGAGGCCAATGCCTGGAAGTTACAGATCCGGGGCGGAGCGGCAACGGAATCCGACTGGGTCCGCGCCAGCGGACGTAACCCGAACGATGTGAAGGCGCGCCGGAAGGCAGAGATCGACGAAAACAAAGAGATGGGGCTGGTGTTTGACACTGACCCTGCTAATGACAAAGGAGGCACAAGTGCCGAAGCCAAAGAACCGGGCGCACCACCGTCCGAAAGCCAGCGCAAAAAGTAATTCCTGGTTTCGTATGCAGGCCAGCGCCGACAACGAAGCGGATATTTATATCTACGACGAGATCGGCTACTGGGGGGTGACGGCGCGCCAGTTTGTGAATGACCTTAAGGCGCTGGGCGACATTACCCATATCAACCTTCACATCAATTCGCCCGGTGGCGATGTCTTTGATGGCATCGCCATTTTTAATGCCCTGAAGCATCACGGCGCGGCGATCACCGTTCACATTGATGGTCTGGCAGCTTCAATGGCTTCGGTGATTGCGATGGTTGGCAACCCGGTAATTATGCCGGAAAACACGATGATGATGATCCATAAACCATGGGGATTTGCGGGTGGTGATGCCAACGACATGCGGGATTATGCCGATCTGCTGGATAAGGTCGAGTCTGTCCTGATCCCTGCCTACGCGGAGAAAACTGGAAAAACGACCGAAGAAATCGCCGCCATGCTGGACGATGAAACCTGGATGGACGGTAAAGAATGCTTAGAGCATGGCTTTGCCGATCAGGTCACTACCTCTCTGCAGGCAATGGCCTGTATTCAATCAAAACGTATCGAGGATTTTGAAAAGATGCCAAACAGCATTCGCAACATGATCACCCCACCGCGCAATACCACTGCGCGTGAGCCACAACAACCTCAGCCGCAGGTGACTACGCATCAGCCGGCAGCATCAGATGAAGCGACAATCCGTGCTCAGGTTCTCGCCGAGCAAAAGAGCCGCGTAAATGGTATCAACGATCTCTTTGCGATGTTCGGCGGCAAGCATCATGAGCTGCAGAATAAATGCATTGCGGATCCTGAATGCTCTGTCGCTCAGGCTAAAGATGAACTGCTGGCGGTGCTGGGCAAAACTGCCACCCCGTCGAATAAAACCACGGATGCGCATATTTACGCCGGGAACGGTAACTTTGTTGGAGATGGTGTCCGCCAGGCGCTGATGGCGCGCGCGGGCTTCGAGAGCATGGAGCGGGACAACGTCTATAACGGCATGACGCTGCGCGAATATGCCCGTATGGCGCTGACCGAGCGCGGCATCGGCGTTTCCAGCTATAACCCGATGCAGATGGTCGGTATGGCACTGACACACAGCACGTCTGACTTCGGTAATATCCTGCTCGATGTTGCTAATAAAGCGTTGCTGCAGGGCTGGGAGGAAGCGGCAGAAACTTTCGAGCAGTGGACTAAGAAAGGCCAGTTGTCAGACTTTAAAACGGCACATCGTGTCGGTCTTGGTGGTTTTTCTTCCCTGCGCCAGGTTCGCGAGGGGGCTGAATATAAGTATGTGACCACCAAAGATAAAGGTGAAAGCATTGCGCTGGCCACCTACGGGGAAATCTTCTCTATTACCCGTCAGGCGATCATCAACGACGATCTGAATCAGTTAACCGATGTACCTATGAAGATGGGCCGCGCGGCAAAAGGGACGATCGGCGATCTGGTGTATGCCGTTCTGACCGAAAACGCGAAATTGTCTGATGGCAAGCCGCTGTTCCATGCTGATCACGGCAATATCTCCGCAGGCGCGATTTCTGTAGCCAGCCTTGATGAAGCGCGCAAGATGATGCGTCTGCAGAAAGAGGGTGAGCGTCCCCTGAATATTCGCCCGGCATTCATGCTGGTGCCTGTCGCGCTCGAAACCCTGGCAAACCAGACGATCAAGTCTGCCAGTGTGAAAGGGGCGGATATCAACGCCGGTATCATGAACCCAATTCAGAACTTTGCTGAAGTTATCGCGGAGCCGCGTCTTGACGCCAAAGACACCAGCGCCTGGTATCTGGCCGCCGCTAAGGGCACGGACACCATCGAAGTGGCTTACCTGAACGGCGTTGATACTCCGTATATCGATCAGCAGGAAGGCTTCACGACCGACGGTATTGCCACCAAAGTGCGCATCGATGCCGGTGTATCTCCTCTGGATTATCGCGGCCTGGCTAAATCAACCGGGAAATAATCCCTTCCACTCAAGCAGCACATCACAGCCCATAAGGGCTTTTTTTGTATCTGAATTCGGCCCCGTACGGGGCTGGTTGGAGACTGAATTTATGGCGAAGAATTTTGTACAGCATGGCAAAACTATTGAGATTGCCAACACGGGCAGCGGTGCGATCCTGAGTGGTTCGCCGGTGATGGTGGGGAAAGTCGTGGCGATTGCCATTACTGATATTCCGGCAGGCCAGACGGGGGACGGTTTTGCCGAAGGGGTTTTCCTGCTTCCTAAGCTGACTACCGATGCGATCACCATCGGTGAGCAGGTTCATATCAAAGATGGCAAAGTGCAGAACGATGCGACAGGAGCCGATCTGGCCGGGGTAGCCTGGGAAGATGCTGCTGCCAGTTCCGCAATTGTAGCCGTGAAAATCAATGCTTAATCCCTTTGACAGACTTGTCAGCCGCATGGATGTGGTCACGGTAAACAAAATGGGCAAGCCAGCGATCATCAACGGGGAGCCCATGATTGTTATTCCGGCTGAGTTTCTGGAAGAAATGGGGCCTTTGAGCGGAACAGGGCGATCGCTGGTGGTGTTTACCTCAGGATACAGTCCGCGTCGTAATGACGTGGTGATTTTTGAAGGGGAGGAATTCCATCTTACCCGTCACGAACGCTTTAACGGCAAACCGCGCATCTTTATCGAGTAAGCAGGAGGGAATATGTCGATTAAGGGGCTGGAGCAGGCCATTGCCAACCTGAACAGCATAAGTAAAAAAGCTGTACCGCGCGCTTCCGCCCAGACGGTGAACCGTATCGCCACACAGGCGGTCAATCGCAGCGTGTCCACTGTCGCGAAATCAACCCGCGTCCCCCGAAAACTTGTCAGGCAGCGTGCACGGGTACGTCGGGCGACGGTGGCGAAACCGCGCGCGCTGATTCGCATAAACCGCGGTAATCTTCCCGCTATCAAACTGGGGCCATCCAGCATGCGTCTGTCCCGGCGTAAACGTGATAAGTCAGGCACGAACAGTGAGCTGCGTGTGGGGCGCTTTCGTTTTCCCGGGGCCTTTATTCAGCAACTGGCAAACGGTCGCTGGCATGTCTTGCGGCGTACCACGAAGAGCCGGTACCCCATTGAAGTGGTCAGTATTCCCTTAGCAATTCCCCTGACCGAGACATTCCGGGATGAAGTGCCAAAACTTATGGACGAACGTATGCCGCAAATTATGCGACAGAACCTGTCTAACCAACTGAGGCTAATCCTTAAACGATGAAAAACAGTGATATCCGGAAAGCCGTACTAACCGCGCTCCAGCGCAATATCTCAGATGCAGTGACATGGTTCGATGGTCGTCCTGGGTTTCTGGATGAGCAGGATCTTCCGGCGGTTGCGGTTTACCTTTCTGACGCCCGAGCCTCGGATGAAAGTGTTGATGAAGATATGTGGACAGCCGTGCTGCATGTTGAGGTGTTTCTGAAAGCCACGGCTACAGACAGTGCTCTGGATTCCTGGATGGAGGACCGCATCTATCCGGCAATGGCTGATGTTCCCGAACTGGCAAATCTTCTCGAATTGATGGCGGCTCAGGGGTATGACTATCAGCGCGATGAAGAGGCCATGACGTGGGGATCTGCCGACCTCAGTTATTCCATCAGCTACATTATGTGAGGACGTAATGACTACACCAAACCCACTGGCGCCGGTAAAGGGTGCCACCACCACGCTCTGGATTTATTCCGGATCGGGTAACGCCTTCGCCAACCCATTATCGGATGTTGACTGGACGCGCCTGGCAAAGATTAAAGATCTGCAGCCCGGTGAACTGACTGCCGAATCAAACGATGATACCTATCTGGATGACGATGATGCCGACTGGACTGCTACCGCGCAGGGGCAGAAATCGGCGGGGGAGGCCAGTTTTACGCTGGCCTGGAAACCTGCTGAGAGCGGGCAGCAGGATCTGGTTCGCTGGTTTGATGACGGTACCGTGCTGGCGTACAAAATCAAATACCCGAATGGCGCCATCGATGTGTTCCGTGGCTGGGTAAGCAGCCTGGGTAAAACGGTGACGGCAAAAGACACCATTACCCGTTCTGTCAAAATCAGCAACAACGGCAAACCAGGTCTTGCTGAAGACAGCGCTGCTGCAGCGATTGCCGTAACCGGCGTCAGCCTGGATAAATCGACCACCACCGTTGCGGTTGCTGCCACCACCACGCTGAATGTCACCGTGGCGCCAGCCAGCGCAAGCGATCAATCTTTCCGGGCCACCACCACGGATGCAGGTAAAGCCACAGTGACTGTCGCCGGTACGGTTCTGACAGTAACCGGCATTGCCGCCGGAACCGCCGACATTATCGTGATGACCAACGACGGGCTTTTTGTCGCGACCTGTAAAGTCACCGTTTCCTGACTTCCGGGGCTGTGGCCCCGCTTTCTGGAGTAACCCATGTTTTTAAAAAGTGAGCCGTTCGAACGCAACGGTAAGACCGTCACGCTCTACGAACTGTCGGCGCTGCAGCGTATTGAGCATCTTGAACACCTGAAGACGCTGGAAAGTATCACCGATGCCGACATGCAGGCGGCGATGGATATGACGATTAAATCCGGCGCACTGCTGGTGGCCATGTCTTTATGGCATGGACATCCCCTGAAAGGGACGCACAAAACACCGAAAGAAGACGTTGAGCAGATCCAGAATGAAGTGCTGATGACCTGGCCGCTGGAGATTGTTTCCGCTGCAGAGTACAGCGTGAAGCTGTTATCCGGCATGGTGCCGCTGCAGGAAGCGAATGATCCAGAGGATATCGCTGTGACTGAGCCGGTCAGTCTGGAAAAGTCCTCGCCAGCGAGCTGACATTCGTCCTGAAACTGGCGCGTGAATTTCGCCGCCCGGACTGGCGCGCCATGCTTGCTGGTATGTCGTCAACGGAATACGCCGACTGGCGAACGTTCTACCAGGACAATTTTTTTAATGATGCGCAACTGGATGCACATTTTTCCTCGCTGATGCATATCGTCATTACCGCGCTTGACCCCAAAACCACATCAACCCCTGCCAGCTTCAGCCTGCTTTCACCTTCTGCGGAGGATATTGCCGATGATGAACCTGGTGACGCTGTGCTGATGGCAAAGGCCGAGGGCATTTCAGGAGGTGTTCGCTATGGCCCAGACGGCAGTGGGTGACCTGGTCGTTAACCTTGACGTTAATTCGTCAAAGTTCAACGACCAGATGGAGTACGTAAAAAGGCAGTTTAAGCAGACGGGTGACGCAGCGAATGACTCTGCTCTGAAGGTGCAGCAGTCATTTACCCGCCAGGAGAGCGCGGCGAAGAAGGCCGGTATTTCAGTCGGCCAGTACAACGCGGCGATGCGTATGCTGCCTGCGCAGTTTACGGATATCGCCACTCAGCTGGCCGGAGGGCAGAGTCCGTGGCTTATCCTGCTGCAGCAGGGCGGTCAGGTGAAAGACTCCTTCGGCGGTATTATTCCGACCTTTCGGGCGCTGCTGGGCACCATATCGCCGGTGATGGTAGGCGTTGGCGCGCTGGCTGCCGCCACTGGCGCGGTGGTTTATGCCTGGTATCAGGGCTCGTCCACGCTGTCTGATTTCAACAAAACGCTGGTTCTGTCCGGTAATACTGCCGGGCTGACCTCAAACCGCATGCTGGTGCTGGCGAAATCCGGCGAGCAGGCGGGACTCACGTTTAACCAGACCAGCAGCGCGCTGACGGAGCTGGTTAACGCCGGAGTGCGTGCCGGTGCCCGGTTCGATGAGATGAGTCAGGCGGTAGCGAAATTTACCGATGCGTCGGGTGTGCCGGTCGATAAGGTGGCGGCGGCATTCGGCAAACTGACGAACGATCCGACCTCTGGTCTGATTGCCATGGCGCAGCAGTTCCACAACGTTACCGCGGAACAGATTGCTTATGTGGCGCAACTGCAACGCGCCGGTGATGAAGCAGGGGCGCTGCAGGCAGCTAATGATGCGGCGACGAACGGTTTTCGTGAGCAGACAAAGAGCCTGCGCGACAATATGGGGTCGATTGAGTCTGCTGCCGACAGCCTGAAGCGTGCCTTTAAATCGATGTGGGATGCGGCGCTCGATATCGGGCGGCCTGACACCACGCAGGAGATGGTTGCCAAAGCGGAAGCGGCCTTTAAGCGGGCGGATGAAATCTGGAATCTGCGTAAAGGTGATGGTTATGTCAATGATGATGCGCGTGCCAGCTACTGGAACGATCGGGAGTCTGCCCGCCTTGCACTGGAAATGGCGCAGCAGCAGGCCAGCGTGGCAAAGGCCACTGAGGATAACGCCGCCCGCGAGGCGGTGATTGAATCTGACCGCCAGAAGTATGCCGCGCAGGCGCAGTCGAATTATGCAAAGACGCAGACTGCGCTGGAGAAGTACACGGCCCGTCAGAATGAACTGAACAAGGCGCTTAAAGACGGACGGATCCTCCAGGATGACTACAACATCAATCTGGAAGCTGCGAAAAAAGAATACGACGACTCGCTGAAGAAACCCAAAGCCCCTTCAGCGGTAAAAACACCTGCAGGTGTAAAAAGTGTCGATACTGCCAGCGCGCAGACGCTGGAGCTGGAGGCGCAGTTACGCACTCTGCAGGAGCACAAGAGCATCACGGATACCATCAGCCAGCAGCGGCAGGAATTGTGGAAACAACAATCCCGCTTTTCGGTGCTGGAAGAGGCCGCCAAAAAGCGCGCGCTGACCGCCGATGAAAAATCGGTGCTGGCGAACAAAGACGAGGTACTGGCGCGGGCCGAAGTGAATGCCCGGCTGGGCGATCAGATTGTTGCCCAGGAACGGTTAAACCGCCTGCAGGACAGCTCGCAGAAGTACGTTACCCAGATTGGTGAGAAAACCCGGGCGCTTGTGGCCGGGGGCAGCATGAGCAGTCGCGGCGCGCAGCGGCAAAACGAAGAGGCACAGCTGCGGCAGGGCTGGATGAATGCCGGCGGTACGGACACCGATCAGGGTTATCAGAACGAACTGGATGCACTGAAGAAATATTATGCCGCACAGGACGAGCTCCGCGGCAACTGGCAGGCCGGGGCGAAATCAGCGTGGGCTGACTATGCCGATTCAGCAGCTGATGCCTATGGCTCGATGAAGTCTGCTGCTTCAGCCACATTCGATGGTATCAGCCAGAATATGGCCGATATGCTGACGACAGGGAAAGCAAACTGGGCAGATTTCACCCGTTCCACGTTGTCGATGCTGACGCAGATCCTGATGAAGCAGGCCATGGCTGGCCTGGTCAGTTCTGCCACGTCAGCGCTGGGTTTTGCTGGTGGTGGTTATACCGGGTCCGGCGGCAAGTATGAGCCTGCAGGTGTGGTGCACCGTGGAGAGTTTGTATTTACGCAGGAAGCCACCAACCGAATCGGTGTCGGCAACCTTTATCGCATGATGCGCGGCTATGCGACTGGTGGTCTGGTCGGGGGGAGTGGCGGTGGCGTTGCTTCTCCTTTTGGTGTCAGCGTGTATGCGCCGGTTTCGGTTACAACAGGCCAGGGGGATTCCGGTCAGCAGAAAGGAAACGACGATGCGCTGGGGAAAGCCTATCAGCAGGTGATCAACAGTTCCATCAGGGAAGGTATCACCAGAGAAGTCCGACCCGGAGGCATTATCTGGAATGCAACAAAACAGAGGTAAGCAATGGCGATCGAGCATTTTGCGTGGCGGATTAAAGCATCCAGCCAGCCGACCCTGAAAAGTAAGGATACCGTCCGCACGGCACAGTTTGGTGATGGCTATAAGCAAGTACCCCGAAAACTTCTACCACGATTGCTGGTATGAGTGCGGATTCCGTGAATTCAGTGGCGTACCGCAGCCAGGTGATATGGTGATCATGCAGGTCCAGTCCAATAAGTGGAATCACGCGGGAATTTTACTGGAAGGTAACATGCTGTTGCATCATCTGTATGGGCACCTCAGCCAACGTGTGCCATACGGCGGCTACTGGCAAGAAAGAACAATGAAGATTCTAAGGTATCGTGATTTCGCAAGTTAAAAAGCTGTATAGCGCATTGATTTATGAATGTTTGATGTTGTCTTCTATTCATTCAAGATGGTTTAATTACCTCGTTGCATGTTAACAAGGGAAAGACATGAAAAACCATCTACTTGCACTGGCTTTATTATTTTTTTCGTCATTATCAATGGCATATGATAGCGTCAAAGGGTATGGAAACACTTCTTGGGGGATGAGCCCAGAAGAGGTAATTGGTGCTGAAAATGGTAAGGTTCATAAAATTACTCCCCCATTGGAATACTATGAAACATTAGGACTTGTTGGAGTTGATAAGGTTGAAATCGGTGGTGGGAATTTCAAAGTTGTATATCAATTTAAGGAAAGTAAGCTTGTACAGGTTATAGTGCAGTCTATCGATAATAAATTTGTAAATATCAATAAAGGGTTATTTCAATCTGTTGATTCACTTTTGACACAAAAATATGGCACCCCTATTTATAAAGAGCCATATAAAGAGATAGTTTGGAATGTTTCTGGTATGAATGTAAATCTTAGCCATACTATTATTGACGGTATATCTAATTTTGTTACTGTTACGTATAGACCAGAGTCAGAACAGGCTAAAAAAAGTGATAATCTGTAATGCATGAGGTTAATTTTGAAAAAGCTACTTTCTTTAATTTTTTGCACTCTTCTAACCGCCTGTAGTACCGGGGTCTCTCGAAGCGCAGAAACCAATATTTGAAATGCACACCGATAAAGACATTGATACGGTTAACAGATGTATTGCTCCAAAATGGCTTGAATTACGTGCATCTAGTACAAGTATACCGACTGCATCAGGGTATAAAATAACTGCATCAGATGATATCTTTGGCGCTTTGTCTATTGTTAATATTGATAAGTCTTCAAATAGTGGCAGTGATGTTAAAGTTTACGCTGTTGCTAGAGGATGGAATGACCACTGGGCAAATGCAGCAAAATCCTGTATGTGATTTTAATTAATTAAAAAGGCCAAAGGCCACTTGAGAGTGGCCTTTTTTATGGGGTAAATATGCAAGAAATAATGACTAGGATTGAACTAGGTGGCGCGTTAGGTAAAACATTTGGTAGAGCCCATGACAGACTAATACGTACAACAGCAGAGGCTATCAATGCATTATCAAAAACAATTTGTGGATTTGAGCAATATTTAAATACGAGTAAAAATCGTGGTCTAACGTATGCTGTATTTAAAGGTAAAAGAAATATTGGAAAAGATGATTTATGTTTTCCAGTTACAGGAGAGGTGATAAGAATTATTCCTGTTGTAATTGGCAGTAAAAAGGCTGGCCTACTTCAAACAGTTTTAGGGGCTGTCCTTGTTGTCGTTGGTGTTGCAGTCGGATATTTATCGGGCGGAACTTTATCAGCAGTAGGCTATGGCGCTGCAAAACTAGGCGCTGCAATGATGCTTGGTGGTGTTGTTCAAATGCTTTCGCCACAGCCAGCAGGACTTGCCAGCAAACAGGATGCCGAAAATCGGGCATCGTATGCATTCGGTGGTGTAACTAACACTGCTGCTCAGGGTAATCCAGTTCCGCTTCTATACGGACGCAGGCGTATTGGTGGGGCGATCATCTCTGCTGGTATATACGTCGAAGACCAGCAATAACCAAAATAATCTTCCTTTCAGGCTACCAGATGGTGGCTTTTTTTATGGGCGCAATATGGCTACAACAACCCAGATTAAAGGCCGCAAGGGCGGCAGTTCCAGTTCCCGAACCCCTACCGAACAGCCTGATGATCTGCAATCTGTAGCGAAGGCCAAAATCCTCGTTGCGCTTGGGGAAGGGGAATTTGAAGGACAATTAACCGGAAAAAATATCTACCTGGACGGCACGGCGCTGGAAAACGCCGATGGCTCCCAAAACTTTAGCGGCGTGACGTGGGAGTTTCGCGCGGGAACTCAGGCACAAAATTACATTCAGGGCATTCCCGGTACCGAAAACGAAATCAACGTTGGAACTGAAGTATCAAGCGCAACAGCCTGGACGCGTACATTTACCAACACCCAACTATCAGCCGTTCGCCTGCGACTGAAATGGCCTTCACTGTTTAAGCAGGAGGACAACGGCGATCTGGTTGGGTATTCCATCAATTATGCAATAGACCTGCAAACTGATGGTGGGACCTGGCAAACCATGCTTAATACCAGCGCAACCGGCAAAACGACGTCTGGTTATGAGCGCAGCCACCGTATTGATTTACCGCAGGCTGGCAGCACCTGGACAATCCGACTGCGTAAGATTACCGCTGACGCAAACAGCGCCAAGATCGGCGACACGATGACGCTGCAAAGCTTCACGGAAGTGATTGATGCCAAGCTGCGCTATCCGAACACCGCGCTGCTGTACATAGAATTCGATTCAAGTCAGTTCAACGGTTCGATTCCACAGATATCCTGTGAACCACGTGGCCGGGTGATCCGCGTGCCTGATAACTATGACCCCGATACGCGGACTTATAGTTCAACGGTTCGATTCCACAGATATCCTGTGAACCACGTGGCCGGGTGATCCGCGTGCCTGATAACTATGACCCCGATACGCGGACTTATAGTGGTACATGGCAGGGCGCGTTTAAGTGGGCCTGGACCGATAACCCGGCGTGGATATTTTACGATCTGGTTATTACCGATCGCTTTGGTCTGGGTAATCGCCTGAGTGCAGCCAACATCGATAAATGGACGTTGTACCAGGTATCGCAGTATTGCGATCAGCCGGTACCGGATGGAAAGGGTGGAAGCGGGACAGAGCCACGCTATACCTGTAACGTCTATGTTCAGGACAGGAATGACGCTTACACTGTGCTGCGTGACTTTGCGGCTATATTCCGGGGTATGACGTACTGGGGCGGTGATCAGATTGTTGCGCTTGCCGATATGCCGAGAGATGTGGATTACGCTTACACCCGCGCTAACGTTATCGACGGACGCTTTACCTATTCCAGCAGCACGACAAAAACGCGGTATACCACCGCGCTGGTTTCCTGGTCTGATCCGGGTAACGCTTATGCGGATGCGATGGAGCCAGTATTTGAGCAGCCTCTGGTGGCCCGGTACGGATTTAATCAGCTGGAAATGACAGCCATCGGTTGTACCCGTCAATCAGAAGCGAACCGAAAGGGGCGCTGGGGTATTCTCACCAACAATAAGGATCGTGTTGTTTCGTTTGATGTTGGCCTGGACGGAAACATTCCGCAGCCGGGATACATCATCGCCGTGTCAGACGAGCTTCTGTCCGGCAAAGTTATGGGTGGCCGCATCAGTGCTGTTAACGGTCGCGTGATAAAACTTGACCGCGTAGCTGATGCAGCAGCAGGCGATCGCCTTATTATCAATCTTCCCTCCGGTGCGTCACAGAGCAGGACTATTCAGGCGATTAATGGGGAATCAGTCACAGTCACCACGGCATACAGTGAGACACCACAGGCCGAAGCTGTATGGGTGGTTGAGTCAGATGAACTCTACGCCCAGCAGTATCGAGTTGTCAGCGTCTCCGATAATGATGATGGCACTTTCTCTATTACCGGCGCATGGCATGACCCGGATAAATATGCCCGTATCGATACCGGAGTCATCATTGACCAGCGGCCCGTGAGTGTAATCCCGCCTGGTAACCAGTCGCCGCCGGCTAACATTGTGATCAGCTCGTTTTCAGTGGTGCAGCAGAATATCAGCGTCGAAACCATGCGTGTGAGCTGGGACCAGGCGCAGAATGCAATCGCCTACGAGGCACAGTGGCGCCGCAATGATGGTAACTGGGTAAACGTGCCGCGCAGCTCCACCACCTCATTTGATGTATCGGGTATTTATGCAGGGCGCTACCTCGTGCGTGTGCGTGCCATTAATGCCGCTGAAATTTCCTCTGGCTGGGGCTACTCCGAAGAGAAAACGCTGACGGGCAAGGTGGGAAATCCACCGAAACCTGTCGGCTTTGCGACAACGCCGATCAACTGGGGGATTCGCCTGAACTGGGGATTCCCGGCTAACACCGGGGATACGCTGAAAACGGAAATTCAGTACACCGCGAACAGTGATTTCTCTAATCCTCTTTTGCTGTCGGATGTGCCTTATCCGTCAGCCGAATACACCCAACTGGGACTGAAGGCGGGACAGGAGTTCTGGTACCGCGCGCAGCTGGTTGACAGAACGGGTAATGAATCAGGCTGGACCGACTGGGTTCGTGGTGTATCCAACGCGAATGCTGACGACTACCTGGGCGATATTGCTGGTGACTTCCTGACGTCTGCCGATGGTGACCGCCTGACAAGCGACATAGATACCAACCTCGAAGCCGCATTGCAGAATGCGCTGGCCAACCACGGAACCGTAGAGCACCAGTGGGCGCAATACGGCGAGGTGCGTGCGGATATTCTGGTGGTTAAAACGACCATTGCGCAGGTCGATAAGGCCATGGCTGAAATGTCCACGCAGGTGCAGGCGCAGTTCAATAATGTGACTGCAGCTCTGGAAGATAAGCTCACCGCCGTGGTTGATGCCACCGGAGCCTCTGCCATCTATACCCTCAAAACCGGAGTTCGGATAAACGGTGTGATGTATAACGCCGGCATGTCGATCGCGGTACTGGCAGATGCGGGTAAGCCGGTAGTCACCCGCGTCGGGTTTAACGCCAATCAGTTCGTCCTGATGAGTGGAAGCGGTGATACGCAATATTCACCTTTTGCGGTGGTGAATGGTCAGGTGTTTATCAGCGATGCGTTTATTCAGGATGGCAGCATTACCAATGCCAAAATTGGCAACTATATCCGGTCCACATCTTTCGTTTCTGGTCCTTTAGGGGCAGGGTGGAATATCGACAAGAATGGAAACTGCGAATTTCATGGGCAGTTTTATGCGAACAGCGGCCAGTTTGCATTTAACGGTGCGAATAACACTGTTGTTATCAACGGCAATGGATTGACAGTTAATCTTCCCGGTGGTGGACGAGTCGTCGTAGGGAGGTGGTCATAATGCCGGAAGGTATTCTGATTGATTACAACGATGGCCGCCCGGCAATGGCCATTACAGCGGGGCTGCGAGCCCCGAGTTTTTGTACATCGTTCTCAGGCTGGTCATCCCAGTTCATGCAGTACCCGGTCAATACGCCGCTTGTTCCCGGTTCACAGGCTATCGTGGTGCCCACCAATCCCATTTACATCTATTCGTTTGCTGAATTTGATGTGGCCATTATGACGAGCGTCACCCGAAACGGTGATTCCGGGGTCATTATCGGGGCTGAGACAATCGGCGGAAAAAGTCTTGTCCCTGACTGGTCAGGTTACGTCATGGAGCTGCTGCCTGCGGAGACATATAACGAAGGATTACTGGTTTCAAACTCGACTGACTTCACCGCCATATCTAATCAGGCCGCGCTGATGACCTGCGCTTATTCCGGGCGCATTACGGTTAACGGCAGTGCTGCGCTTCCGGTGAGCGGTATTCCTTTTGGTAAATGGGATAACCCGAATGTGTCGGTAGGGTTTGATGGCGGCAACATAATCGTTCGCGATATTTCCTACACAGGGCGGGACGACGTGGGCGGAACGGCGACGATTGACCTGGTGATATTCAATCAGACAGCACCTGTCGGCGGCGACGGTATCACGCTGACCAACGCCGCAGGCCAGGTGACGTTCTCCACGCTGAAACGCCCCTTTGTATATGACCACCAAATCCAGATTACCGATGCCTTTCAGGATATTGGCGGTGGATTCTGCCAGATAGTCTATACCGGCGTTCAGGTACGTATGATCGGTGGATGGGGAAATATCAGAACTAAAGGCGTGGTCATGTCAGGTGGTAGCGTCAGGTCGGCCTACAACAAAGTGTTTGCGGACCGTAATTCCGGTTCATGGGATATGACCCGAAACAGAAATATCGCCATGCCTATTCTTATTCTTCCGAACATGTATTGAGGAAAAAACTATGTCAGCAGGAACCTTAACCCTGACGAATAATTCTGCTGCGGTCGCTGGCAGCGGGACCGCGTTTACTACCGAGGTAGCGGCCGGAGATTTTATTGTTGTCACTGTCGGCGGCGTTCCCTATACGCTCCCGATTAAATCAGTGGAAAGCGGTACTGCGTTGACGCTGGTCAGCAATTTTACCGGGCCAACCCAATCTGGCGCGGCCTGGTCAGCTGTTCCCCGTGTGGCGCTGAATATGGTTACCGCGGCGCTGGTGGCACAAAGTGCAGAAGCCCTGCGAGGCCTGAACTACGACAAACAGAACTGGCAAAGCATTTTTAGCGGTAGCGGGAACGTCACTGTTAAGTTACCCGACGGTAGTTCCTTTACCGGACCGGCCTGGGGAGGCATTACTACAGTACTTTCAGAAAAGGCAGATAAAACCGCGCTCGGAGATTACGCCAAAAAAGGTGAAAACAGTGATATCACCAAACTTTCAGGCCTGACGACACCTCTGTCTGTTAAGCAAGGAGGTATTGGTGCATCAGATGCGGCCGGGGGGCGCGCAAATATACTTGCTGCACACAGACAGAATAGTTTTACGACGAGCATTAGCTCACAGGCGTTGTCCGGAGCTTCGTTAGTAAGAAATCCGGGGGTCTGGACATTGAATAACAGTTCAGCCTATCCCACAAATTTTGGTACGTTGTTAACCTACTCTAATGGACCAGAAGATAATACCAATACTGGAATTGGCCTCTGGTACACCATGCTGGTGTTAGGGCATAACCGAAAAGTATGGTTTTCCGCGAATGTTAACGGAACCGCCACCCCGTGGGATGTATTTTATACAGCAGGAAATACGACTGTTGACTCAAATGGCAATCTTAAACCGGCTTCTCCCGTCGTTAAAATTAAGGGGAATGGGACAGCAGAGCTAAATGACGAATCTGAAGGCGTGGTGGTTGAGAAATTAGATACAGGGATATATAAAATATCGGGCGTCCTTGGTTTTAATTCTGATCCTATTTGGGGTGGTGTTGATGGTGGTATTGTTATCCCAACCAATGGGAATGGACTTCCTTTGTTGTGGGTTGACTACGAAATTGAACCTGATGGTGACATTACTATTCGCACGTTTCATCGCACACACAGAAATGCGCCAGAATTTGCCAGAAACCTGATTGGTATTAAAAATGACGATGGTTCATTTACCGAAACGGTTAAAGATGGCGACCCAGTGGATATCCCGGCTGGTCGCTGGATAGATTTGCGTGTTGAGATGCCGCAAAACAGCATCTGGAATCAGAAACAGAAGGATATGCTGGAGGCGATGGAAAAAGCTGAGATTGAGTGTCAGCAGGATGCTCAGGTTTAAAAAAAGGCAGTTGCCGCAACCACACCGTATGCAAGAGCGTGGTTACGGCTGGCTGGCGAACGTTCGATAGTGCGAGTATTGAATGATTGCCAGTCGCGGTGGATTTTACTTCTGCAGTATGACGAATCAATGTGTTTAATCTGAAATCAGCCACATATCAGCCTCTTCAAACATTTCCTGAACAGTACGGCTTATCTGCTCTTTCTCATGCTTGCTGGCGTCAGTGTTGATCGCCGGCAGTGTCATCATCGGTTTTACCCGAACATCAGCATCGGGGAAGATCCGGTGAACCCTCTTGGTTAACTCGCCCAGAATGATATCTTTTGCACCTGGCAGACCATCAAAATTCCTTTTGTCATAAACGAGTTCCACGAACATTGCTCATTGCTCCTTTACTGTATAGATATACAGTATTTATACTGTGTTTTTATCCGGTATTCAAGAGAGGGCGTAAACATGGGCTTTCCTTCACCTGCGGCAGATTATGTTGAAACACGAATCTCCCTCGATCAGCAGCTAATCAGCCAGCCAGCAGCGACTTATTTTATGCGGGCATCGCGTTCACATTTCAGGGAAGGGATAATCCAGGGGGCGCTACTGGTTGTTGATGCGTCACTTTCTCCCTGTGATGGCTCGCTGCTGATCTGCGCGATAGACGGAGAATTTAGGATCAAGCGATATCGGACACATCCTCAACCCCACCTCGTTAATCTGGAGAACGGGAGAAAGGAGGCGCTGCCAGTAGATGATGGTGGTTACAGTTCTGCACCCGCTATATTCGGGGTGATCACGTACATCATTAATGATGCCAGGAATGGAGAGTTCGACGATTGCCCAGTTATGTAATGAAAAAAAGCCCGTTTATACGGGCTTTCGTTTAGTCATTTTTTCTGGACTTTTGCAATTGTTCAAGCCTTACATGAAGTGATTTAGGGAATAGCTCTGTGTAAACTTGCCACAGTACATTCAGCGACCTATGGCCAGTAACTTGGGCCACTTCCTCTATACTGAATCCAGCTTCAAAAAGTCTGCTTGCGCCTTCCCTTCTAAGGTCATGATATCTTAGATCCTCAATTCCAAGAGCACTTCTTACCCTTTGGAATCCTGCCGTTACGGAACTGCTTATATAAGGGAATATTAGCTCTGACTTACGCGGCTGGCGCTGGACAATATCCCAGGCTTCTCCGAGTAAAGCGACATTCATGTGGTTCCCTTCTTTTTTACGTGGATCCTTCCTGTCTCTCACCAGCACTGATTTTTGTTTTTCATCGATATCATCCCATCGCAAACGGCAAACCTCGCCAATGCGCATGCACGATAAAACAGAAAACATCAGAATATCGACGAATGGGATTTTTGATCCCCGCCTTTGAGAACGTTGTTTCAGGCCTTCGATCAGCATGTTTAGTTCTTCAGATGCTGGTCGACGACTGCGTCGATTTGATTTTCCAATTAACCCCAATTTGAGGAGGTGAGGGCGCGCCTCTTTTGCCGGATTGCTAGTATAGTTAATGCCATACACTGGCTTTGCACAATCAAGCACGCTCCCAAGATAGCTGACGTCATGGCTTACGGTCGCTGGCCCGGCTCCTGCATTATTTCGCAATCGACAGTGCTCTATTACGTCATTTGCGGTTAATGACAGCAGGGGGATAGCTGCAATGTCGCAGTCAACGAGCATATTAAGAACATAGCTTTTTGTTCGTCCTGCTTTGCCACCAGCGTTTGGATCATTGATGTATTTTTGCAACAAATCACGGACTGTTATTCCGGTTGCATCATCAGATGATGGGAGACCATAAAGATCCAGTTCCATAACCCTCTGGGATCCCCATGTTTTAGCATGCGCCTGTTTTGGGAAGGTTTTACTTTCTCTGAATGTGATAACGCCTTTTTCCTTAATAAGCACGGTACAGCGGTAGCGTGGAGTGCCATCAGATTTTAGTCGTTTCTCTATGTTATAGTATGCCATTACTCTGTCTCGTCATTTCAGGTTCCCATACGTATGGGGGCCTGAGTGGGAACCTGATAAGAGAAAAATATACTTAAATGTCAAAAAATGCACGGTAATCTTAAGATGATAAAAACCAGCCAAACCAGCGCAATGCCTGAAAATACTGACAATCACTGGAATGGTCGGTTTAGTGTTGCTCCTATGCTCGACTGGACGGACAGACACTGCCGCTACTTTTTGCGCTTACTGTCCAGCCAGACGTTGCTCTATACGGAGATGGTAACCACCGGCGCGATCATTCATGGTAAAGGCGATTATCTGGCGTATAGCGAAGAAGAGCATCCGGTCGCATTGCAACTGGGCGGGAGCGATCCTGCGGCGCTGGCGCAGTGCGCAAAGCTCGCTGAACAGCGGGGTTATGACGAAATCAATCTCAACGTGGGTTGTCCTTCCGACCGCGTGCAGAATGGCATGTTTGGCGCCTGTCTGATGGGGAATGCGCAACTGGTCGCCGATTGCGTCAAAGCAATGCGCGACGTGGTGTCGATTCCGGTAACGGTGAAAACGCGTATCGGCATTGATGACCAGGACAGCTACGAATTCCTGTGCGATTTCATCAACACGGTATCTGGCAACGGCGAATGTGAGATGTTTATTATTCACGCCCGCAAGGCCTGGCTATCCGGGTTAAGCCCGAAAGAAAACCGCGAGATCCCACCGCTGGATTATGACCGTGTTTATCAGCTAAAGCGTGATTTCCCGCATCTGACGATGTCGATCAACGGCGGCATTAAATCGCTGGAAGAAGCAAAAATTCATCTGCAACATATGGATGGCGTGATGGTGGGGCGTGAAGCTTACCAAAACCCAGGAATTCTGGCGTCCGTTGACCGTGAGATTTTTGCTGCTGCCACCGAAGATGCCGATCCAGTTGCCGTGGTGCGCGCCATGTACCCGTACATTGAGCGTGAACTGAGTAAGGGAACCTATTTGGGACATGTGACGCGCCATATGTTGGGGCTGTTTCAGGGGATCCCTGGGGCTCGTCAGTGGCGTCGCTATCTGAGCGAAAATGCGCATAAAGCCGGGGCAGATATTAACGTACTGGAGCATGCGCTGAAGCTGGTCGCTGACAAGCGTTAAGTTTTCGCCAAAAGTTAGTTAATTTCACCACGCCCTGCGCTTTGTCGCGGGGCGTTTTCTTTATAAATCAATACATTATTTTTGGCATGTTTCTTGTAAAGCAATGGAGAGAATTTCATTTCGGGAGAGAGCCATGCTGGAACTACTTTTTGTGATTGGATTTTTTATCATGCTGATGGTCACCGGCGTATCTTTACTGGGCGTTCTGGCTGCATTGGTCGTAGCCACCGCAGTGATGTTTCTGGGCGGACTATTTGCCTTGATGATTAAACTGTTGCCCTGGCTGCTACTGGCTGTTGCCGTGGTGTGGGTTATCAAGGCGATAAAAGCGCCAAAAGTCCCACAGTATCAGCGCAATAACCGTCGATTTTACTAAGGTATTGAGTGGTGCGTCACAACCTGCAACATTGCCTTTAGAACCAAATAGGAATTGATTATCAAATCTGTCACTATTGCCGGGTTAACGAATTCATCGAGCTGTACCCTACATACAGCCGAACTAAAAAAAGAAAGGGCTTCCCACGGGAAGCCCTAATTCTTTACTTCCCCGTCATAATTCAAACCGCAGGTGTGTTGGCTGCTTTCATTCACCCCAGTCACTTACTCCAGTAAGCTCCTGGGGATTCATTCAATTGCCGCCTTCCTGCAATTTGAATTATTTAGGGGAAGTCGAAGCATTATGGGATTAGCAAACTCGATCCCTGCGTTGCCCGGCTTTCCAGTACTTCATGAGCACGCTGTGCATCGTGCAGTGCGAACGTCTGACCAGGCGCGACATCCACTTTGATTACTCCGCTGGCAATTAGCGAGAATAGCTCATTGCTGGCTTCGGTTAATTCGCGGTGATTGGTGATATACCCCTGGAGTGAAGGACGGGTCACGTACAGCGAACCTTTCTGGTTCAGAATACCTAAGTTCACGCCAGTCACCGGCCCGGAAGCATTACCAAAGCTGACCATTAGTCCCCGGCGCTGTAAACAATCCAGCGAGGCTTCCCAGGTATCTTTCCCCACCGAGTCATACACCACCCGTACTTTTTTTCCGCCGGTTATCTCTTTCACTCGCTCAACTATGCTTTCTTCACGATAGTTAATGACCTGCCATGCGCCGGCCTGCAGCGCAATTTGCGCTTTTTGCGCACTGCCGACGGTACCAATCAGCTTCGCGCCCAATGCTTTTGCCCACTGGCAGGCAATCATCCCGACGCCGCCCGCAGCCGCATGGAACAAAAACGGCTCATCAGGCTGAATTTCATAGGTTTTACGCAGCAGATAAAAAACGGTTAACCCTTTCAGGAATGAGGCTGCGGCTTGTTCAAATGAGATAGCGTTGGGTAGGATGGCGGCTTTATCGGCCGGAACGTTATGCACTGAGCTGTAGGCACCAAGGGCAGACTGGGCGTACACCACGCGATCGCCAGCTTTAATGTGTGTCACTTTGCTGCCGACTTTGCTGACTACGCCGGCAGCTTCGGTACCCAGGCCGCTGGGCAGAGATGGCGGCGGATAAAGACCACTGCGGATGTAGGTGTCGATATAGTTGATCCCAATAGCTTTGTTCTCGACCTGGATTTCGTTTTCCGCCGGGTCTACGGGTGTAAACTCCACCGCCTTGAGTACATCAGGGCCACCATGCTTGTGAAATTCAATACGTGTTGCCATGCTTCCTCCAAAAGAAATGTGGTAATCTTTCGACCCAATCATTATCTCGGTAACTCCATTCACTATGGCAGGAAATAAACCCTTCAACAAACAACAGACTGATGCTCGTGAGCGCGATCCCCAGGTCGCCGGGCTGAAAGTACCGCCGCACTCGATTGAAGCGGAACAGTCGGTGTTGGGCGGTTTAATGCTGGATAACGAACGCTGGGACGATGTCGCCGAGCGTGTGGTGGCGGAAGATTTTTATACCCGGCCGCACCGGCATATCTTTACGGAAATGCATCGCCTGCAGGAGATGGGGAAACCCATCGATCTGATCACACTGGCAGAGTCGCTGGAGGTTCAGGGACAACTGGATAGCGTCGGCGGTTTCGCTTACCTGGCTGAGTTATCTAAAAATACGCCAAGTGCGGCGAATATTAGCGCTTATGCGGATATCGTCCGCGAACGTGCCGTTGTTCGTGACATGATTTCGGTTGCGAACGAAATCGCGGAAGCCGGGTTTGATCCGCAAGGCCGTTCCAGTGAAGATCTGTTGGACCTTGCTGAATCCCGTGTCTTTAAAATCGCGGAAAGCCGCGCAAATAAAGACGAAGGGCCGAAAAATATTACTGATGTGCTCGACGCCACCGTCGCGCGTATCGAGCAGCTGTTCCAGCAGCCGCACGACGGCGTCACCGGGGTGAACACCGGTTATGACGACCTCAATAAAAAGACGGCGGGTTTGCAGCCGTCAGACTTAATTATCGTCGCCGCGCGTCCGTCGATGGGTAAAACAACATTTGCGATGAACCTCGTCGAAAATGCGGCGATGTTGCAGGATAAGCCGGTTCTTATCTTTAGTCTTGAAATGCCCTCGGAACAGATCATGATGCGTTCCCTGGCCTCGCTCTCACGCGTAGACCAAACCAAAATCCGTACCGGTCAACTGGATGATGAGGACTGGGCACGAATTTCCGGAACAATGGGTATTTTGCTGGAGAAACGAAACATCTATATTGATGACTCCTCCGGCCTGACGCCAACGGAAGTGCGCTCGCGTGCCCGTCGTATCGCCCGTGAACATGGCGGTATCGGACTTATCATGATCGACTACCTGCAGCTGATGCGCGTGCCGTCGCTCTCCGACAACCGTACGCTGGAAATTGCAGAAATCTCCCGCTCGCTGAAAGCGTTAGCGAAAGAATTGCATGTGCCGGTGGTGGCGCTGTCGCAGCTTAACCGCTCTCTGGAACAACGCGCCGACAAGCGTCCGGTTAACTCGGATCTGCGTGAATCCGGCTCCATCGAACAGGATGCCGACTTAATCATGTTTATCTATCGTGATGAGGTTTATCACGAAAACAGTGACTTAAAAGGCATCGCCGAAATTATTATTGGTAAGCAGCGTAACGGTCCGATCGGTACGGTGCGCCTGACGTTTAACGGACAGTGGTCCCGCTTCGACAACTATGCCGGTCCTCAATATGATGATGAGTAATTTCTAAGGAATACAAATGCAAGCGGCAACTGTAGTCATTAACCGCCGCGCTCTGCGACACAACCTGCAACGTCTGCGTGAACTGGCTCCTGCCAGTAAACTGGTTGCGGTCGTGAAAGCGAACGCCTACGGCCATGGTCTGTTAGAGACCGCGCGAACGCTCCCCGATGCGGACGCTTTTGGTGTCGCTCGTCTTGAAGAAGCCCTGCGGTTGCGAGCGGGAGGGATCACGCAGCCCATCCTGCTGCTGGAGGGATTTTTTGATGCCTCCGATCTGCCGACTATTTCCGCGCAGCGTCTGCATACAGCCGTCCATAACCAGGAGCAGCTCGAAGCCCTGGAAGCCGCTAATCTGGTTGAACCCGTTACCGTCTGGATGAAGCTCGACACCGGTATGCACCGCCTGGGCGTACGCCCTGAGCAGGCCGAGGCGTTTTATCAGCGCCTAACTCAATGTGAAAATGTGCGCCAGCCGGTCAATATCGTCAGCCATTTTGCGCGCGCAGACGAACCTGAATGCGGCGCGACCGAAAAACAGCTCGATATCTTCAACAGCTTTTGCGAGGGCAAACCTGGGCAGCGTTCGATTGCCGCATCGGGCGGTATTCTGCTGTGGCCACAGTCTCACTTCGACTGGGCGCGTCCGGGACTGATTCTGTATGGTGTGTCGCCACTGGAAAACCACTCCATCGGTGCTGATTTTGGCTGCCAGCCGGTGATGTCGCTGACCTCCAGCCTGATTGCGGTGCGTGAGCACAAAGCGGGCGAGCCGGTTGGTTATGGTGGTACCTGGTTGAGCGAGCGCGACACGCGTCTGGGCGTGGTGGCAATGGGCTATGGTGATGGTTATCCGCGCGCGGCGCCGTCTGGGACGCCGGTACTGGTCAATGGCCGTGAAGTGCCGATCGTCGGTCGCGTTGCGATGGATATGATCTGCGTCGATTTAGGCCCCGAAGCGCAGGATAAAGCCGGCGATTCGGTGATTCTGTGGGGTGAGGGACTGCCCGTTGAACGCATTGCTGAAATGACGAAAGTAAGTGCTTACGAACTTATTACGCGCCTGACCTCAAGGGTGGCGATGAAGTATATCGATTAGCAGAATGATGTGCTGGACAGGCGGTTACGCCGCCTTCCGGCAATATTACCCTCAACATCCCCTCGATCTTCTCCCGCTTCCGGTTTATTGTGTTCTTAACCCTTGCCTGTAAACCTGGAGAACCACACGTGTTTCAAAAAGTTGACGCCTACGCCGGCGACCCGATTTTATCGCTCATGGAGCGCTTCAAAGAAGATTCACGTAGCGACAAAGTGAACCTCAGCATCGGCCTGTATTACAACGAAGACGGAATTATTCCTCAGCTTAAAGCGGTGGCGGAAGCGGAAGCTCGACTTAATGCCAAACCGCATGGTGCTTCGCTGTATCTGCCGATGGAAGGTCTGAACACGTATCGTCATACTATTGCGCCGCTGCTGTTTGGCGCAGATCATCCGGTTCTCCAGCAGCAGCGCGTCGCAACTATTCAGACGCTGGGCGGCTCCGGTGCGTTAAAGGTTGGCGCAGACTTCCTGAAACGCTATTTCCCTGATTCTGGCGTATGGGTCAGCGATCCGACCTGGGAAAACCATATCGCGATTTTTGAGGGGGCTGGATTCGAAGTAAGCACTTACCCATGGTATGACGACACGACTAACGGCGTGCGTTTCAACGACCTGCTGGCAACGCTGAATACCTTACCGGCGCGCAGCATCGTGCTGCTGCATCCGTGCTGCCATAACCCGACGGGCGCGGATTTAACGCCTGCGCAGTGGGATAGCGTTATTGAGATCCTGAAAGCACGCGATTTGATTCCGTTCCTGGACATTGCTTACCAGGGCTTCGGTGGTGGAATAGAAGACGACGCCTATGCGATTCGCGCCATTGCCAGCGCCGGTTTGCCCGCTCTGGTCAGTAACTCATTCTCGAAGATTTTCTCCTTGTACGGCGAGCGTGTCGGCGGACTGTCTGTCGTATGTGAAGATGGTGATACCGCCAGCCGCGTTCTGGGGCAGCTAAAAGCGACGGTGCGTCGTAACTACTCCAGCCCGCCAAACTTTGGTGCGCAGGTAGTTGCCGCGGTACTGGGTGATGACGCGCTGAAAGCCAGTTGGCTGGTAGAAGTCGAAGAGATGCGTACCCGCATTCTGGCGATGCGTCAGGAGCTGGTTAACGTATTGAATGCGGAGATCCCGGGCCGTAACTTTGACTACCTGTTGCAACAGCGCGGTATGTTCAGCTATACCGGGCTTAGCGCAGCCCAGGTTGATCGCCTGCGCGATGAGTTCGGTGTGTACCTGATCGCCAGCGGTCGCATGTGCGTAGCTGGGTTGAATCACGGTAACGTGCAGCGCGTGGCAAAGGCATTTGCCGCCGTCATGTAACCGGCTTTGAATGTTGCCGGATGGTGGCGTAAATGCCTTATCCGGCCTACAAAGGTATATGGATTTTCGTTTGTAGGTCTGATAAGCGTCGTGCCATCAGGCTCGCTTTCCTGTGTGATCGTGCTCCTTTTCCAGGGCAAAACCAGAGAAAATCCTTCCTTTCCCTCCTCCTAAGGGGTAAGGTCAGATAGTTTTTTGACCAGTTGTTAATAAAAAAATGATAACTAACTGACTACTTAGGGAAAAATATGCGCAAGTTTACGTTGGCACTGAGTGCCGTTTGTTTATTGTTCACGCTAAATCAGCCAGCCCAGGCACTCGTTTCTTCTCCCTCTCAGCTCAATCCAGGCACCAATGTTGCAACGCTCGCTGAGCAGGCTCCCATTCACTGGGTCTCCGTGGCACAAATTGAAAACAGCCTGACCGGACGTCCGCCGATGGCGGTCGGGTTTGATATCGATGACACTGTCCTCTTTTCCAGCCCAGGCTTCTGGCGCGGTAAAAAAACGTATTCTCCGGACAGTGAGGATTACCTGAAGAATCCGGCCTTCTGGGAAAAAATGAATAACGGCTGGGACGAGTTCAGTATTCCAAAAGAAGTCGCGCGCCAGCTAATTGATATGCATGTGCGTCGTGGTGACAGCATCTTTTTCGTGACCGGGCGTAGCCAGACGAAGACTGAAACGGTGTCGAAAACGTTGTCTGATAACTTTCACATCCCGGCAGGCAATATGAATCCGGTCATTTTTGCCGGCGATAAGCCGGGCCAGAACACCAAAACGCAGTGGTTACAGGATAAAAATATCCGCATGTTTTACGGTGACTCCGATAATGACATCACTGCCGCTCGCGACGTGGGCATTCGTGGTATTCGCATTTTGCGCGCCTCTAACTCCACTTATAAGCCGCTGCCACAGGCCGGTGCGTTTGGTGAAGAGGTGATCGTCAACTCGGAATATTGAGGACACTGGCTGCGGATTGCTGTTTTTTTAAACAAATTTACATTGCTGGCTTTTACCTTTTGCGGACTTGCTGCACACTGAATAAATGATGTTCTCATTAGGCAATATGCTGGTAAGGGGAATAAAGATGACGAATTCGGAGTTGCTGCAATACTGCATGGCAAAAATGGGCGCGGAGCAGAGCGTTCACAGTGACTGGAAGGCCACGCAAATCAAAGTCGAAGATGTGCTTTTTGCCATGGTAAAAGAGGTGGAAGAACGCCCGGCGGTGTCTCTGAAAACCAGCCCAGAACTGGCAGAGTTGTTGCGCCAGCAGCATAGCGATGTTCGGCCAAGCAGGCATCTCAATAAGGCGCACTGGAGTACGGTGTATCTGGACGGCTCGCTACCGGATTCACAGATTTATTATCTGGTTGACGCCTCTTATCAGCAGGCTGTGAACACGCTGCCTGCTGATAAACGGCGGATACTGACGCAGCCCTGAACGGTCTTGTTAAGCGTAGCGCCATCAGGTACAACAGTTGCCTGATGCGGCGCAAGCGCCTTATCAGGCCTACAAGCTTTACGCCTGTTCTGTGGGCCTGATAAGTGTTGCGTAATTACAACAGTGGTTTGAGGAAACGTGCCGTGTGTGAGGCTTCACACTCAGCGACTGTTTCTGGTGTGCCGGAGACAAGAATTTCGCCGCCTCCGCTGCCACCTTCCGGACCGAGATCGACAATCCAGTCAGCGGTCTTAATCACGTCCAGATTGTGCTCAATCACCACGATGGTGTTGCCCTGATCCCGGAGCTGATGCAGCACGTCCAACAGTTGCTGAATATCCGCAAAATGCAGACCGGTGGTCGGCTCATCGAGAATATACAGCGTTTGCCCAGTACCGCGTTTTGACAGTTCGCGCGCCAGCTTCACGCGCTGCGCCTCGCCGCCCGAGAGTGTGGTAGCGGACTGACCCAGTCGGATGTACGTCAGGCCAACGTCCATTAGTGTTTGCAGCTTACGCGCCAGCGCCGGAACGGCATCGAAGAACTCGCGTGCTTCTTCAATCGTCATATCCAACACTTCGTGGATAGTCTTGCCTTTGTACTTAATTTCCAGCGTTTCGCGGTTATAGCGTTTGCCTTTACATTGATCGCACGGCACGTAGATATCCGGCAGGAAGTGCATTTCGACTTTGATCACGCCGTCGCCCTGACAGGCTTCACAGCGTCCGCCGCGGACGTTAAAGCTGAAACGCCCCGGGGTGTAACCGCGTGCACGTGACTCCGGCACGCCGGCAAACAGTTCGCGCACTGGCGTAAACACGCCGGTGTAAGTTGCCGGGTTAGAACGCGGCGTACGGCCAATCGGGCTTTGGTCAATGTCGATCACTTTGTCGAAATGTTCCAGGCCCTGAACGTCGCGATACGGCGCAGGTTCAGCCAGCGTCGCACCGTTCAGCGCCGTCTGCGCAATCGGGAACAGCGTATCGTTAATCAGCGTCGATTTACCCGAACCGGAAACCCCGGTAATGCAGGTAAATAAACCTACCGGCAGCGTCAGGGTGACATCTTTCAGGTTGTTGCCGCGTGCGCCGGTGAGCTTCAGCACTTTCTCTGGGTCAGCCGCAACGCGCTGTTTAGGCACTTCAATCTTGCGCTTACCGCTCATGTACTGGCCGGTCAGCGACTCAGGCACTGCCATGATGTCGTCGAGCGTCCCTTCGGCGACGACCTGACCACCGTGAACACCCGCGCCGGGGCCGATATCGATAACGTGGTCAGCGGCGCGAATCGCATCTTCATCGTGCTCGACTACAATGACGGTATTACCCAGATTACGCAGGTGGATAAGCGTACCCAGCAGACGCTCGTTATCGCGCTGATGCAAACCGATAGACGGTTCATCCAGCACGTACATTACACCAACCAGACCCGCGCCGATCTGGCTTGCCAGACGAATACGCTGGGCCTCACCGCCGGATAGCGTTTCCGCCGACCGCGATAGCGTCAGGTAGTTGAGGCCGACGTTGACCAGGAACTTCAGACGATCGCCAATCTCTTTAAGAATTTTCTCAGCAATCTTCGCCCGCTGACCCGCAAGCTTCAGATTGTTGAAGAAATCCATTGCATGACCGATGCTCATGTCGGAAATCGCGGGCAGCGGCGTATTTTCAACAAATACGTGGCGGGCCTCGCGACGTAAACGCGTCCCTTCACAGCTGGCGCACGGTCGGTTACTGATGAATTTGGCTAATTCTTCACGTACCGCACTGGATTCCGTCTCTTTATAACGGCGCTCCATATTGTGCAGCACACCTTCAAACGGGTGACGACGTACGGACGTATCGCCGCGATCGTTCATGTATTTGAATTCGATATTTTCTTTACCCGAACCGTACAGCACCACTTTATGCACGGTAGGGCTCAGGCTGGCCCATGGGGCTTCAACGTCGAATTTATAGTGCTCAGCCAGAGATTTAAGCATCTGGAAATAATAGAAGTTACGGCGATCCCAACCACGAATAGCACCACCGGCCAGCGACAGTTCCGGGTTTTGAATCACCCGGTCAGGATCGAAATACTGCTGCACGCCGAGACCGTCACAGGTTGGACACGCGCCCGCTGGGTTGTTAAACGAGAACAGGCGGGGTTCCAGTTCGCGCATGCTATAGCCGCAGATAGGGCAGGCGAAGTTGGCGGAGAACAGAAGCTCTTCCGCTTTCGGGTCGTCCATATCGGCGACCACCGCCGTACCACCGGACAGTTCCAGCGCGGTTTCAAAGGATTCAGCCAGTCGCTGAGTGAGGTCGTCGCGTACCTTAAAGCGGTCAATCACCACTTCAATAGTGTGTTTCTTTTGCAGCTCAAGCTTGGGCGGATCGGAAAGGTCACACACTTCGCCGTCGATACGGGCGCGGATATAGCCCTGGCCCGCCAGGTTTTCCAGCGTTTTGGTGTGCTCGCCTTTACGCTCCTTAATTACCGGTGCCAGCAGCATCAGACGTTTGCCTTCCGGCTGGGACAGGACGTTGTCCACCATCTGGCTAACGGTCTGCGCTGCCAGGGGAACGTCGTGATCCGGACAGCGCGGCTCGCCAACGCGGGCAAACAGCAGACGCAGATAGTCGTGAATTTCGGTAATTGTACCTACCGTGGATCGCGGGTTATGGGACGTCGATTTTTGTTCAATTGAGATGGCAGGAGAGAGCCCCTCAATGTGGTCGACGTCCGGTTTTTCCATCAGCGACAGAAATTGACGCGCGTACGCGGAAAGGGATTCAACGTAACGACGCTGCCCTTCGGCATATAAGGTGTCGAAAGCGAGCGAAGATTTGCCTGAGCCCGAAAGCCCGGTGACGACAATCAGCTTGTCGCGCGGGATGACGAGGTTGATGTTTTTGAGATTATGGGTGCGGGCGCCCCGAACTTCGATCTTATCCATTCATCTTTCCCGGATTAAACGCTTTTTTGCCTGGCTGCATGGTGCTACCGGCGATCACAAACGGTTAATTATGACACAACCTGACCTGAATGGATATACAGTATTGGAATGCAAAACGCATGTTCCTGTGCAACAATGTCTGGCGGGGGTTGTTTACTGGAATCAACTTCGCAACGTAGTAAAAGCGCTATTGGAAATGCTACAATCCCGCGCTTACACTTATTCAGTAACGTTTTTCAGGAGACACGATCATGGCCAGCAGAGGCGTAAACAAGGTGATTCTCGTCGGTAATCTGGGCCAGGACCCGGAAGTACGCTATATGCCGAATGGTGGCGCAGTTGCCAACATTACGCTGGCTACTTCCGAATCCTGGCGTGATAAAGCGACCGGTGAAATGAAAGAGCAGACTGAATGGCACCGCGTTGTGCTGTTTGGCAAACTGGCGGAAGTGGCCAGTGAATATCTGCGTAAAGGTTCCCAGGTCTATATCGAAGGTCAGCTGCGTACCCGCAAATGGACCGATCAGTCCGGCGTAGAAAAGTACACCACTGAGGTTGTTGTTAACGTTGGCGGCACCATGCAAATGCTGGGCGGTCGTCAGGGCGGTGGTGCTCCGGCAGGTGGCGGCCAGCAGCAGGGTGGTTGGGGTCAGCCTCAGCAGCCGCAGGGCGGCAATCAGTTCAGCGGCGGCGCGCAGTCTCGTCCGCAGCAGTCCGCTCCGGCAGCGCCGTCTAACGAACCGCCGATGGATTTCGACGACGATATTCCGTTCTAAGATAGCTGAACGCATTAACGTTCTAATGTAAAAAAACCCCGTTGCGACGGGGTTTTTTTACATCTCTTATTCAGAATTAATTATTCGGTATTTTCTGGTTTATCATCGCAGCTTTATTATTCATTTAATACGAAATGATTTACGCTAATATTCTATAATATTTATTGATTGTTACAGGGAATGAAAATCAATGTAGGTATTACCGAATGATAACATTAAAAATGACGATAATAACTAATGGATTTATATTGCACTTTTGATTTTTTCAGTTTGAGATAGTTTTTGGAGAGCAATATTAAATTAATTTAAAGAAAAAAATGTAATTTGCTGCGTGGTAAATATTGACAAATTAATGCATGGCTTTAAATAATGCTTTTAGCTTATCAATTCTTCATTGATGAAAATATATTTATTATTGGCTGCTTTTTATTGGTGGGGTGTTAATAAGTGCGTTGGTAAACTATTTGTTATGGAGCTTACTATGTATCACAGGAAGATAAACCCGAAAGCAATAATACCTTTTGCACTATCATTTACCGCAGCGCAGTTGGTTTGCGCCGGATTTGCGAGTGCAAAAAACTATGAACTAAATTATATAGATATTAATGGTGGTCAGGAAGGGATCATCATTCAGGATACGATTGCTGATGATAAAAGCTATGATATCACGGTAAATATTGATAACCCTGTGCGAGGTGAAGGTAATGGCCTTGAGGTGAAGATTGGCAGTATCACCAAAGCCCAGGCGGGAGATTATCAAATTGGCAATTACAACGTGAATATTAGCGGAACTACGCAACAGGAACACCGCGCCGGTCTGGCCTTTTTTGGCTTATCCGCCGAAGGTCAGGACACCAACGTCACCGTCGATAACTTTAGCCTGAAAAACACTTTCTTAATTGGCTCTAAGTATACACATAACAATACTGCGTTGTATGCGGGAAGCGGTGCGGATATCACTGTAAACGGTAATGTGTACATTCGTTCAGAGGTTGAACACAGCAACGAGGGGAAAGACGCCACGCTGGCAAATAATGGAGTCTATGCGCGCGGTGCAGGTTCAACTATTACAGCTAACGGTGGCGATGTTTACATTAATACATACGCCAGTAATTTCAAAGAACTGCTGGAGAACAATAGTGGTTATCCTGATGGCTCATCAAAAAGTGATGCAGTTAGTGCTAAAGATGGTGGTGTCGTAAATATTAATCAGTCAGGTGAGCACAAGGTTAATTTGTTAGGAAATATCGACTTCGGCGATAAAATATATGCTAATACCAGCCAGATGAATATTACTCTCAATGGTGCAGAGTCATTCTGGCATGGGCATGAAGCGAACTTCCTGGAAACTGCCAGCGGTAAATGGGCGGGAGATTTGAATCTGACGCTGATGAATAATGCTTACTGGATCCCGGATGGCAAAGACGCTCAGATCAGCGCCATTACCTTGCAAGACGGCGGGACGATAAACCTGCATGGTTTTAACCTGCATACCAATCAGAGTATCAACGAAACCGTGAAGATTCACGATCTGAAAGGCAACAACGGTATTTTCCTGATTGATGTAAATACAAATAAAACCGATGAGCAGCGGCGTAATGGGAGCGACTTTATCGAGGTCGTTAAGAGTAGCACGGGGGGAACTCATGCCATTGAGGCGTTAAATATTAATAAGCTCAGCAATCTGCAAGAAGATATCTGGGTTGCCGATGCCGCCAGCAATGTGACGTTCGCAGCGTACGATAAAATCGATATCACTAACGAGTATGTATACGACTATAAACCGCTACTGCGTTCTGATATTCGGGAAGGCGATCCGGTAAGCCAGTATGGCACAAACTGGTATATCACGGGGGTTTCAACGAAAGCCAGTGCGGGTAGCAACACCGCAATTGCCAATGCTGGGTTAAACTACGCGGCGGCCACCGCCCGTCTCGAAATCGACAGCCTGAATAAGCGTTTAGGGGAATTACGCCAGAACCAACAGCAAAATGGTCTGTGGATACGCTATAAAGGCGGCGAAATGGAAAGCGATAATGGCAGCTACTTCAAAAACCTGTACAGCTTCTGGCAACTTGGTTATGACAATAAAGAAGAAGGTGAACAATCAGTCTGGACGCGAGGCATTGCGGCGCATTACATGAAAGGTAACGCTGACTTTACTTATGGCACGGGTGATAACAAGAGCTACGGTGGTTCACTTTATGCTGCATGGAACCGTCCGGAGAAACAGGACTACCTGGATCTGGTGCTGAAATATAGCCGCCATGAGAGTGATTTTAACTACCGAAATGTGTACGGCAATATGGGGGTGGCGGATAGCAGTTCGTGGTCAATTAGCGCCAGCGCAGAATACGGTCGTGAGTTTAGTCTGGGAGAATCCTCTTTCATCGAACCGCAAGCGCAGCTCGTGTATACCCGGTTGGATGAGGCTCGTTATACCACCAGCAGCGGGCTACGGGTTCGTCAGAATGATATCGATAGC
The DNA here is from genome assembly GCF_006385635.1 of Citrobacter sp. CF971. Taxonomy (NCBI): domain Bacteria; kingdom Pseudomonadati; phylum Pseudomonadota; class Gammaproteobacteria; order Enterobacterales; family Enterobacteriaceae; genus Citrobacter; species Citrobacter sp. CF971. The sequence continues at coordinate 407,331 of NZ_CP041051.1, forward strand.
GTGATCGGTCGTGTCGGATTGCGAGGAGGTTATCGATTTGAAGAACGTCCGGACAGCGACATTTATGTGAAGCTGGATCTGCTGCATGAGTTTGCCGGCGATCGTGATGTCACTGTGTGGGGTAAAGACGCGTCCATGACGGTTCGCGAGGGAGGAAGTGACTCGTGGATTAACTACGGTATTGGTACCAATATCCACCTCACTCAGAACAATAACTCCCGACTGTACGTTGACCTGGAAAGATCGGCTGGAGGCGACATTGATATGAACTGGCAGGTGAACGCAGGGTTCCGTATGGAGTGGTAAACGGTTACCGGAACGTCAGTAGAATCGTTATTGCTTAAAACCGTGTCCGACCGGGTATATTCTGGTCGGACACACTGTTGTTATCAGTTCAACACCATCGGCCATTCTGGCGGTGTGTGGCTCATCACTTCGACCATCACGGTTTCAATGTTCTTCCAGATAGTAGACATATCCACCAGGGTTATGCCGAGCAATCCAGTCGCAAACCAGCAGGCAAAAACCAGCCCCAAACCGCTGCTAATGACGGCCAGGCCAATATAATCTGATTTACGAAAACGGATATTGAGCGTACTGGCTAAAAACATCAGCACTGCACTGAGTAATTGCCACCGCAGAAGAACCACGCCAGTTGTTATCGTTGCCATGAAAAACGTCCTCAGAAAGTCTGGATGCCCAGGACAGCGCGGGGGTGTTCACCGAGGGTGTAGTACTCTGGCTATCGACGGGCAATAACATGAATGAAACAATGTTTCTGTTACATGGTTTTTGTGAACTATATCACAAGTGCTCGTTTGTTCACCAGTACTGGACGTTATTTTTACAGGATCATAACCACTCTTAATGTGTGGTTATATTCAAAAAGGCTTTTGACACTAAATAATCAATCTTAAAGGTGCATTTAGACCACCGGTTTAATTTATCCTAAATTTTGTGTTAAAAAAATTTAATGAATTTCTTAAATGCAACCAGGATAGTGCTCATAAAAAATTTACGTTTTAGGGATAATAACGTTGTGAAATAAGCGTAACTTTAAGTTTGCCTTACGGAAAAATAATATCATCATCAACTATTATCAGACTTTTACATAGAGACGTCTGTTGCTAATACTGATAGATTCATGCAAGTTAACTAGCTGGTGTTTATAGCATCCTGCCGTGACAGGTACTGGCATAGACAAAACAGGGACATAAGGCTGACATGAATCACAGTGCGCGACGCAAGCTGCTGAAGTTGCTGGGAACATTCATGGTGGTATTGCTCCCCGTGGTGCTGGCATTATGGTTTGCTCAAATTCGGGCTATGTCCGAAACCCGTAATCAACTCCGCTCATTTGCTCAACTGGTGTTAAATAAAACAGAATTGGTAATCCTGCAAGCCGATTTGGCGCGTGATATGGCCCAGTTGTATCAGGGTAAGATGTGTACCCCGGCACATCAGAAAAGTATGCTGAATATTATTCGCGGTCGTTTATATATCAGCGAGCTAATTTATGCGCAGGGCGATCATTTTTTGTGCTCTACGTCGATGGTGCCACCCGTTACCTATATTATGCCGACCGCAGACTATAAACGTACGCCGGATATCGCCATCTATTACTACCGCGATACCCCTTTTTTCGCTGGCTACAGAATGACGTACATGCAACGTGGGAACTACGTCGCAGTCATAAATCCATTATCCTACAGCGAAGTCATGTCAGATGATCCGGATCTGTCCTGGGGCGTATATGACACAGTAACAGATACGTTTTTCTCCGCCAGCGAAGCGGCAAATATTGCGCAATTCGCGCCTCTCGTACGCGGTGAAGCCTCGACCTTTCAACAAGACGATCGCTTTTACACCATCGTGCATTCAGAAAAACGCCCAATTGCGATCATTGTGTCGACCTCAGACAACCGCGTAAGTCAGATTTTTTATCACGAGGCGGCGTTAACCATTCCCTTCGGGATTATCTGCAGCATCCTGATACTGCTAATGTGGTGGCGCACGCGCCAGGAATACTTATCTCCCCGGCGCTTACTAAAACGCGCGATCAAAAAACGTCAGCTTTGCCTGCATTACCAGCCGATCATTGATATTAAGAATGGACAATGTGTTGGTGCTGAAGCTCTGCTGCGCTGGCCGGGTTGTAAAGGTGAGGTGATGAGCCCGACGGAGTTTATTCCGTTGGCTGAAAAAGAGGGAATGATTGAGCGGATCACGGATTATGTCGTTGAAGAGGTGTTCAACGATTTGGGGTATTTTCTTTCGGCGCATCCTCAGCTTTATATCTCGATTAACCTTTCCGCTTCTGACTTTCATTCATCCCGATTGATTGCTCTGATTAACGACAAAAATCGTGAGTACTCCGTGGCGGCCCAGCAAATTAAAGTCGAAGTGACGGAGCGGGGGTTCATAGATGTACATAAAATGACCCCAGTAATTCAGGCGTTCCGCAAGGCGGGTTATGAAGTGGCGTTTGATGATTTTGGCACGGGATATTCCAATCTGCATAATTTGTCAGCGCTGAATGTCGATATCCTGAAGATCGACAAATCGTTTATTAGCACGTTGTCCACTAACAGCACCAGTCACTTGATTGCCGAACATATTATTGAGATGGCGCAAAGCTTACACCTGAAGACGATTGCGGAAGGGGTGGAAACGAAGGAACAAATCGAATGGCTGCTTGAACGCGGCGTACAGTATTGTCAGGGCTGGTATTTTGCGAAGGCGCTGCCGTCGCAGGAGTTCATGCACTGGATACAACGGTCGCCCGCCATACTGACGCAGAGCGGGCAATAAGCTTACAGGCGGTGGCGGTAATCGCTGGGGGTACGATCAAACTCGCGGCGAAACACGCGCGAGAAGGTTTGTTGCGATACATAACCAAGATCCATCGCGATATCGAAAATAGGTCGCTCAGTCGTCCTCAGTTCAACCGCCGCCAGCAGAAGTCGTCGCTGGCGGATGTAGTCACCCAGCGTCTGGCGCGTCACCGTGCGGAACATTCTCTGTAAATACCACTTCGAGTAACCTGATTTTTTCGCAACCGCCTCAATGTTCAGCGGCTGATCGATATGTTCATCAATCCATTCAATAAGGGTCTGAATAATCTGCTGATGGGACATAGGGCTGCCTCTTTCTCAGTATTCGATTCGTCGTTTTGTCTGTGGGCGAGTATAATTCCTCAAGTTAACTTGAGGTAAAGCGATTTATGGAAAAGAAATTACCCCGGATAAAAGCGCTGCTCACGCCAGGTGAAGTTGCAAAGCGTAGCGGCGTGGCAGTTTCGACCCTGCATTTCTATGAAAGCAAAGGGTTAATCAGCAGCATGCGCAACAGCGGTAATCAGCGTCGCTACAAACGTGATGTGTTGCGTTACGTGGCGATTATCAAGATTGCTCAACGCATTGGGATCCCGCTGGCAACGATTGGCGACGCGCTGGGCGTATTACCTGAAGGACATTCACTTAGCGCTAAAGAGTGGAAACAGCTCTCTTCGCAATGGCGTGAAGAGCTGGACCGACGCATTCATACTTTGGTGTCGCTACGCGATGAGCTGGATGGATGTATTGGTTGCGGCTGCTTGTCGCGCAGCGATTGCCCGTTGCGTAACCCAGGCGATCAGCTGGGCGAGCAAGGAACCGGGGCGCGTCTGCTGGAAGATGATTGATTGGTTTAAATATATGACTGATATATACCCTAAATAATTCGCGTTGTGGGAAGGCGGCAAGAGCACGAATCCCGATGAGCTTAGTAAACTAAGTGATTCGGGTGAGTAAACGCAGCCAACACACCTGCAACGTGAAATATGACGGGTATAAAACTAAAGCGCCACAGAGGGCGCTTTAGTTTGGTTCCGGTCTTCGTCTTTCACTCTATCCCGCTGGTTCACGGGAGGGTTTCCCCCGACATCAACACCCCTCAGTCGAGCACATTAGGGGAGGTTCCGGCCTGTGTTGATAATGTAAGTGTAAGCTACCTCCCTCCATTTGCCAGTCAAATGATGATTTTTTAGCCAAAAAAATTACCGCATCTTCACCGGTTTTCTTGCGCGAGTTTGCGCGAAAAATAAGAACGATTGTTGCGACAATCTGGCGAAATTTGTTACCAGATTGCGCATTGACGATAACGTTTGCGCATCGACTGGTTGTTTATTGTGCGTTATAAGAAGAAATGAGTAAAAAGCGGCAAAGTTCAGTTGAAAACCGGCGTATGATCGCTGGATAATCGTTTGCTTTTTTTTACCACCCGTTTTTTATGCGCGGAGCTAAACGTTTGCTTTTTTGCGACACCCCTAATGACGCAAACCTGGCACATGGAGAAAACGTTTAGCAGGCAGTGGATTGTCCAGCACGCATAATGACGAAAAAATAAACTCTCAGGGGATGTTTTCTATGTCTACGCCTTCAGCGCGTACCGGCGGTTCACTCGACGCCTGGTTTAAAATTTCGCTTCGCGGCAGTACCGTTCGTCAGGAAGTCGTTGCCGGATTAACGACGTTCCTCGCCATGGTTTACTCCGTTATTGTGGTTCCAGGGATGCTGGGTAAAGCCGGATTCCCGCCTGCCGCTGTATTTGTGGCAACCTGCCTGGTCGCGGGCGTCGGTTCTATTGTCATGGGCCTGTGGGCAAATCTGCCGCTGGCGATTGGTTGCGCCATTTCTCTGACGGCGTTTACCGCATTCAGCCTGGTATTGGGGCAACATATCAGCGTGCCCGTTGCGCTGGGCGCGGTGTTCCTGATGGGCGTCCTGTTTACCATCATTTCCGCGACGGGTATTCGTAGCTGGATCCTGCGCAATCTGCCGCAGGGCGTTGCGCACGGTACGGGAATCGGTATCGGCCTGTTCCTGCTGCTGATTGCGGCAAACGGCGTTGGTCTGGTGATTAAGAATCCGCTGGACGGTCTGCCGGTTGCGCTGGGTGACTTCGATACCTTCCCGGTGATTATGTCGCTGGTTGGTCTGGCGGTGATTATTGGCCTCGAAAAACTGAAAGTACCGGGCGGCATCCTGCTGACTATTATCGGTATTTCCATTGTTGGCCTGATTTTCGACCCGGCCGTGCATTTCTCCGGTATTTTTGCCATGCCGTCTCTGAGCGACGAAAACGGCAACTCGCTGATCGGCAGCCTGGATATTATGGGCGCACTGAATCCTATCGTTCTGCCGAGCGTGCTGGCGCTGGTTATGACCGCCGTCTTCGATGCGACCGGCACCATTCGTGCCGTAGCCGGACAGGCGAATTTGCTGGATAAAGACGGACAGATTATCGACGGCGGCAAAGCGCTGACCACCGACTCCCTGAGCAGCGTGTTCTCTGGTCTGGTGGGCGCTGCTCCTGCGGCGGTATACATTGAATCCGCAGCGGGTACGGCGGCAGGCGGTAAAACTGGCCTGACGGCGATCACCGTTGGCGTCCTGTTCCTGCTGATCCTGTTCCTCTCTCCGCTCTCGTATCTTGTACCGGTATACGCAACGGCGCCTGCACTGATGTATGTGGGCCTGTTGATGCTGAGCAACGTTGCGAAAATCGACTTTGCTGACTTTGTCGACGCAATGGCGGGTCTGGTAACGGCCGTATTTATCGTGCTGACCTGTAACATCGTTACCGGCATTATGATTGGTTTTGCTACCCTGGTGATTGGCCGTCTTGTCTCTGGCGAATGGCGCAAGCTGAATATCGGCACGGTGGTTATCGCTATCGCGCTGGTGGCCTTCTACGCGGGCGGCTGGGCTATCTGATTTTTATTCGATAAAGATCCTCAAAACGGGTGGCTTTGGCCGCCCGTTTTTATTTTCAGAACACACTCGTTGTCTTTTGCGTTACTCTCAATTAGATAGAATTGAGGCACGACGCCTCTCATCACCAATCATAAGAAACATCGCAAACAGGGAACGCATGGAAATCTTTTTCACCATACTCATCATGACCCTTGTGGTCTCGCTGTCGGGGGTATTTACTCGCGTATTGCCCTTCCAACTCCCTTTACCCCTAATGCAGATCGCTATCGGCGCCTTGCTGGCGTGGCCGACGTTTGGTTTGCATGTGGAATTCGATCCTGAGCTGTTTTTGGTGCTGTTCATCCCGCCGCTGCTCTTTGCCGATGGCTGGAAGACGCCAACGCGTGAGTTTCTCGAGCATGGGCGAGAGATCTTCGGCCTTGCGCTGGCGCTGGTGCTGGTCACGGTGGTCGGCATTGGATTTATGATTTACTGGCTGGTGCCGGGGATACCGCTTATCCCAGCCTTTGCGCTGGCCGCCGTCCTTTCGCCAACCGATGCTGTTGCCCTTTCCGGCATTGTGGGGGAGGGGCGCATACCGAAGAAAATCATGGGCATCCTGCAGGGCGAAGCGTTGATGAACGACGCCTCCGGTCTGGTCTCTCTGAAGTTTGCCGTCGCCGTGGCGATGGGGACGATGGTATTTACCGTTGGTGGCGCAACGCTTGAGTTCTTCAAAGTGGCGATTGGCGGTATCCTGGCTGGTTTTGTCGTCAGTTGGCTGTACGGGCGCTCCCTGCGCTTCCTCAGCCGCTGGGGCGGTGACGAGCCGGCAACGCAAATCGTCCTGCTGTTCCTGCTGCCGTTTGCGTCTTACCTGATTGCGGAACACATCGGCGTTTCCGGTATCCTCGCGGCGGTCGCTGCCGGGATGACGATCACCCGTTCCGGGGTGATGCGCCGCGCACCGTTGGCGATGCGTTTACGTGCTAACAGTACCTGGGCAATGCTTGAGTTTGTGTTTAACGGCATGGTCTTCTTGCTGTTAGGGCTACAGTTACCGGGGATTCTGGAGTCTTCCTTAGCGGCGGCAGAGGTCGATCCGAACGTTGAAATCTGGATGCTGTTTACCGATATCGTGCTGATTTACGTGGCGCTGATGCTGGTACGTTTTGGCTGGCTGTGGACGATGAAAAAATTCAGTCTGCGCTTCCTGAAGAAAAAACCAATGGAATTCGGCTCCTGGACAACGCGTGAAATCCTGATTGCCTCTTTTGCGGGCGTGCGCGGGGCAATTACCCTCGCCGGTGTGCTCTCCATACCACTGTTGTTACCGGACGGTAGCGGATTCCCGGCGCGATATGAGCTGATCTTCCTTGCCGCAGGCGTGATTCTGTTCTCGCTGTTTGTTGGCGTGGTGATGTTGCCGATTCTGCTACAACATCTGGAAGTGGCAGACCACTCGCAGCAGCAGAAAGAGGAACGTATTGCTCGCGCTGCTACGGCAGAAGTGGCGATTGTCGCGATCCAGAAAATGGAGGAGCGACTGGCCGCGGACACCGAAGAGAACATCGATAACCAGTTACTCACCGAGGTGAGTTCCCGCGTGATTGGTAACCTGCGTCGTCGCGCCGACGGACGCAACGATGTGGAAAGCTCGATGCAGGAAGAAAACCTCGAGCGACGTTTCCGCCTGGCAGCGTTGCGTTCAGAACGCGCGGAGCTTTATCATCTGCGCGCGACGCGGGAAATCAGCAATGAAACGCTGCAAAAGCTGCTGCACGATCTGGACTTGCTGGAAGCGCTGTTGATCGAGAACCAATAAACGAGAGTGCCTGATGCGCTACGCTTATCAGGCCTACAAAACCGATGTAGGCCGGATAAGGCGTTTGCGCCGCATCCGGCATTTTACGACGCTTGCGGTAGCCAAAACCCTTCACAGCATTTGAGCCACGCCTGGGCGCTGTGCGACAGATACACGCCTTCGCGCCAAATCATGCCCAATTGCCAGCGTAAATCACTCTCCAGAGGGATCCAGCGCAATGTTTGCTTATCCAGGCGCTGGCAAATCGGCTCCGGTAAAATGGCAATCCCGACTCCGGCTTGTACCATCGCAGCCAGAAAATCCCACTGCCCGCTGCGCACCGCGATGCGGGGCTTGACGTTGTGTTGGCTAAACAGCTCAAGCAATTGGCGGCTCAACGCGAAATCTTCGTTGTAGATCAGTAGCGGATGTTCCGCCAGTGCCTCGGGGGAAATGGATTCGCATGTTGTCCACTGACCGGAGCGGGGGACCAGCACACAGAGCGGATGACTGAAAAGCGGTAAGGTCGCCAGACCACTCTCTTCTTCAACCGGCAGCGCGGTCATCGCGACATCCAGATCGCCGTTCATCACCGCCTGCTGGACGGTTAAGCCGCCAAATTCAGAGACCTTCAGCTCAACGCCGGGATAGCGCTGGCGAAACAGGCTGATAGGCCCGGCCATCAACATACCGACCATCGGCGGGATACCGAGGCGCAGCACACCCCTGTTGAGGTGATTAATGTCGCTAAGTTCGGCTTCAAGCTGGCGAAACTCAGCGAGGATCGCCAGGCCGCGTTCGAAAACGACCTGCCCGGTGTCGGTTAACAACAACCGCCGCCCGTCGCGGATGAGCAACGTGCAATTAAGCTCGTCTTCAAGGTTCTTCAACATCTTGCTGATGGTGGGCTGGGTGACAAAAAGCTTCTCCGCTGCGCGAGTAAAGCTCTGCTGACGAACCACCTCAACAAAATATCGCAGCGTTCTGATATCCATGATTATTCCTTAAGACTATGCCTGCAATGAGTTTAATTCATTTCAGTACTGGACGGGGGCTCTCTATACTGGCGCTCTCTATTTTTTAAGGACATACCCTCATGGCTGTGGCGATAAGCCGCGTGACGCCTGCTGTTATTCATCGACTCCAGATCCCCGTTCAGGTTCTGTTGTACGCAGGTCTCTTTGTATTTGCTCAATATCTTGTCTCCTGGCTGCATCTGCCGCTTCCTGCCAACCTGGTAGGGATGGTGCTGATGCTGGCGTTAATTGTCTGCCGGGTTATCCCGCTGAACTGGATTCGCGCAGGTGCTCGCTGGTTACTGGCTGAAATGCTGCTGTTTTTTGTCCCGGCGGTGGTCGCCGTTGTGAACTACACGCAGCTGTTGCTGGTTGATGGCTGGCGTATATTTGCCGTTATTGCGATCAGTACGCTGATGGTACTCGGCGCAACGGCGTGGGTGGTGGATAAAGTGTATCGCTATGAAATGAGCAGGCTAAACCGTGAGTAATTTTCAGCTAAGCGTGCTGTGTCTGGTGATTACGCTGGGTATCTACTTTGCTAATAAGCGTTTGTATCGCCGTTTTCGTAAATTACCGCTGATGCCATTAGTTCTCACCCCAGCCCTGCTGGTGCTGATGCTAGTCTTCGGCCATATCTCCTGGCAAAACTATATTGGTGAATCGCACTGGTTGCTGTGGTTGTTAGGACCGGCGACCATCGCTTTTGCCGTTCCGGTGTATGACAACCTTGCGGTGATTAAGCGTCACTGGATGTCGCTGACGGCGGGCGTGGTAACGGCAACGCTGGTGGCCGTCACCAGTTCCGTGTGGCTGGCGCGCCTGTTTATGTTGCCTGATGAGATCCAACGCAGTCTGGCGGTGCGTTCCGTCACCACGCCATTTGCGCTGGCAGCGGCAGAGCCATTGGGCGGGCAGCCGGACCTGGTGGCCTTGTTCGTGGTGGTGACCGGCGTATTCGGCATGGCGGTCGGCGATGTGCTGTTTTTACGCCTTTCCATTCGTGAAGGAATGGCGAAAGGCGCAGGATTTGGCGCCGCATCGCATGGCGCAGGCACGGCGCGCTCTTATGAGCTTGGTCAGCAGGAGGGCGTGGTTGCCAGCCTGGTGATGATGCTTTCCGGTGTGGTGATGGTATTGGTGGCGCCGCTGGTCGCGAGGCTGATGTTCTAAGAAAGGATGTAATCCTCCGGCCCGAAAGCCGGAGGAGAGGGGGAGGTTAGTGCGCGCGACCTTGTTCTACGCCGTACCCGGTCTGGGAGCGGATGAACTGAGCACGGAACTGCTCGCGTTCGCGGTTGCCTTCTTCTGAGTTGTCGGTAGCAGAGAAGAACCAGATCCCGAGGAACGCTATGCTGATGGAGAACAGCGCTGGATATTCATACGGGAAAATGGCTTTTTCGTGACCGAGGATCTGGACCCAAATGGTTGGGCCGAGAATCATCAATACTACCGCTGTTAACAGACCTAACCAGCCACCCAGCATTGCGCCACGGGTGGTCAGACGCGACCAGTACATGGAAAGCAGGATGATCGGGAAGTTGCAGCTGGCCGCGATGGCGAACGCCAGACCCACCATGAAGGCGATGTTCTGGTTCTCAAACAGCACGCCGAGCAGGATGGCTATCACACCCAGTACCAGTACGGTGATTTTTGACACCTTCAGCTCTTCACGTTCGGTTGCGCCTTTGCGGAATACGTTGGCGTACAGGTCGTGAGAAACTGCCGAAGCGCCAGCCAGCGTCAGCCCGGCAACCACCGCCAGGATGGTGGCAAACGCCACTGCAGAGATGAAGCCGAGGAACAGGTTACCGCCCACCGCATTCGCCAGGTGAACCGCCGCCATGTTGTTACCACCGATCAGTGCGCCTGCAGCATCTTTGTACTCTGGATTAGCACCTACCAGCATGATCGCGCCAAAGCCGATGATAAAGGTCAGGATGTAGAAATAACCCATAAAACCGGTGGCATAGAATACGCTCTTACGCGCTTCGCGGGCATCGCTGACCGTGAAGAAACGCATCAGAATATGCGGCAAACCTGCTGTACCGAACATCAATCCAAGACCTAACGACAGGGCGGATATCGGATCTTTTACCAGACCGCCCGGGCTCATAATCGCGGAGCCTTTCGGGTGTACTGCCATCGCTTCAGTGAACAGGTTGTTGAAGCTGAAGCCGACGTGCTTCATTACCATGAAGGCCATAAAGCTGGCGCCGAACAGCAGCAGAACAGCTTTAATGATCTGTACCCAGGTGGTTGCCAGCATGCCGCCAAACAGAACGTACATCATCATCAGTACGCCAACCAGTACGACGGCGATGTGATAGTTCAGACCAAACAGCAGCTCAATCAGTTTACCTGCGCCGACCATCTGGGCGATCAGATACAGCGCGACCACCACCAGGGAACCACAGGCCGACAGAATACGGATTGGACCCTGCTTCAGACGATAAGAAGCAACGTCAGCAAAGGTGTAACGACCGAGGTTACGCAAACGCTCAGCAATCAGGAACAGGATAATTGGCCAGCCGACCAGGAAGCCGAGTGAGTAAATCAGCCCGTCATAACCGGAGGTAAATACCAGCGCGGAAATTCCAAGGAACGATGCCGCCGACATATAGTCGCCCGCAATCGCCAGCCCGTTCTGGAAACCGGTGATGTTACCGCCGGCGGTGTAGTAGTCATTACGCGAACGTACGCGCTTAGACGCCCAGTAGGTAATGCCGAGCGTAAAGATGACGAAAATCAGGAACATGACAATCGCCTGCCAGTTGGTTGGCTGGCGTTGGACTGCACCGCTAATAGCATCCGCCGCGTTTGCGGCGAAGGGCAGCGTGGCGGCAAGCGCCGTCAGAACTCTCTTCATGATGCTTTAACCTCGTGCAGAACCGCATTGTTCAGGCGATCGAATTCACCGTTTGCCCGCCAGATGTAGATCCCGGTCAGGATGAAGGAGATGAGGATCACTCCGACCCCAATCGGAATACCCCGGGTGACGCTGGTTCCCGCGTGGAGCGGCGTACCCAGCCAGCCAGGCGCAAAGGCAATCAGTAAAATAAAGCTGATATAAACTGCCAGCATGATGATGGACAGAATGGTGGCAAACCGTTGCCGTTTTTCTACTAACTCCCTGAAACGCGCACTGTCTTCTATCCGCTGATAAATTTGGTCATTCATCACAGAGTCTCCAGAGATACCCCCTTCGTCTTTAACGCCGCAGGTGCGTTGGCCGCACTCGCCCACCCCAGTCACATAGTGAACTATGCTCCTGGGGATGTGCTCGCTTGCCGCCTTCCTGCAACGCGAAATCCTTTGGGGGAGGGTTTTTATATTTCCCTCCCGGTCAGGGGAGGGGTAGGGATAGGATTTGTAGGCCCGATAAGCTGCGCGCCATCGGGCATTTCACAGTTATGGTTATGATGGCATCGCGATGGCCTGCTTCTCTTCGAGCAGTTTCTCCACGACGCCAGGATCGGCGAGGGTCGAGGTATCGCCCAGATTGCTGGTATCGCCCGCCGCGATTTTACGCAGAATACGGCGCATAATTTTGCCGGAGCGGGTTTTCGGCAGTGAGTCGGTCCAGTGCAGCACGTCTGGCGTTGCCAGCGGGCCAATTTCTTTACGCACCCAGTTGCGAACCTCGGCGTACAACTCAGGTGACGGCTCTTCACCGTGATTCAGCGTAACGTATGCGTAGATCGCCTGGCCTTTAATATTATGCGGAATCCCCACCACCGCGGCTTCGGCAATCTTCGGATGCGACACCAGCGCCGATTCGATTTCAGCCGTTCCCAGACGGTGGCCGGAGACGTTCAGCACATCGTCCACACGTCCGGTGATCCAGTAATAGCCATCTTCGTCACGGCGCGCGCCGTCGCCGCTGAAGTACATATTCTTGAAGGTAGAGAAGTAGGTTTGCTCAAAGCGTTCGTGATCGCCAAACAGCGTTCTCGCCTGGCCCGGCCACGAGTCGGTAATCACCAGATTGCCTTCGGTCGCGCCTTCCAGCGGATTACCTTCGTTATCGACAATCGCAGGCTGTACGCCAAAGAATGGACGGGTTGCAGAACCGGCTTTCAGTTCGGTGGCGCCCGGCAGCGGGGTGATCATGAATCCACCGGTTTCAGTCTGCCACCAGGTATCGACGACCGGGCATTTTTCGTTGCCGATCTTCTTCCAGTACCACTCCCATGCTTCCGGGTTGATCGGCTCGCCAACTGAACCCAGGATACGCAGTGACGAACGGTCAGTACCTTCAATCGCTTTATCGCCTTCCGCCATCAGGGCGCGAATGGCGGTCGGTGCGGTATACAGAATATTGACCTGATGCTTGTCCACAACCTGCGACATACGCGCCGGGGTAGGCCAGTTTGGCACGCCTTCGAACATCAGCGTGGTTGCGCCGCAGGCCAGCGGACCGTACAGCAAGTAGCTGTGCCCGGTTACCCAGCCTACGTCAGCGGTACACCAATAAATATCGCCCTGATGGTAGTCAAACACGTACTTAAAGGTGGTGGCGGCGTAGACCAGATACCCGCCGGTAGTGTGCAGCACGCCTTTCGGCTTGCCGGTTGAGCCGGAGGTATACAGGATAAACAGCGGATCTTCCGCGTTCATCTCTTCCGGCTGGTGTTCTGAGCTGGCCTTCTCGATAAGATCGGACCACCACAGGTCGCGATCTTCCTGCCATTCCGTTTTTCCACCGGTACGTTTGAGAACGATCACATGTTCAACGGTTTTCACATTTGGATTTTTCAGCGCATCATCGACGTTCTTTTTCAGTGGGATAGCGCGCCCGGCGCGTACGCCTTCGTCGGCGGTGATCACCAGGCGTGAATTGGAGTCGATAATACGTCCGGCGACGGCTTCCGGTGAGAAACCACCGAAGATGACCGAATGCACCGCGCCAATACGGGCACAGGCCAGCATGGCGACCGCAGCTTCCGGCACCATCGGCATATAAATGGCCACCACGTCACCTTTTTTAATGCCTAAATTCAGTAGCGTATTGGCGAAACGGCAGACATCGCGATGCAACTCGCGATAGGTAATGTTTTTGCTTTGGGTTGCGTCATCGCCTTCCCAGATGATGGCGGTACGATCGCCGTTTACCTGCAGGTGGCGGTCAAGACAGTTTGCGGCCAGATTCAGAGTGCCGTCTTCGTACCATTTAATCGACACGTTGCCTGGTGCGAAGGAAGTGTTCTTCACCTGGCTGTACGGCTTGATCCAATCAAGAATTTTTCCCTGTTCGCCCCAAAATGTGTCGGGTTCGTTAACGGATTGCTGGTATTTCTCTGCGTACTGCTCCGGATTTATCAGGCAACGATCCGCAATGTTTGCGGGAATAGCGTGTTTATGTATTTGGCTCATGGCTTTTGTTCTCCTTGTAGGATGTTAATAATATGTCTCATAAACGTTAAATGTAGGGGCTTTGAGAGTTTTGTTTAGTATTTGCGCGGCAGATCACGCAATAAACGAATTGTGCAAATTAGCGACAAACTGAATTTTGAAGGGAGTTAGCAAAATTGACTAAATCTCGCGATAACATGTGGTTATCTAAAGGATTGTTGAAAAGGTGATCTGTCTCTGAATTAGACAAAAGAGGGTGCAATCAAAGGGAGTTACTAACTCTAAAGTGGTATTTTACATACACTTACAATTGATTAAAGACAACATTTTCAGTGTGGTTTCTTGTTACAAATAGGGTGGAGCAATGTCATGACAGTATTCGTGTGGTTGCTGTTATGGAAAACAATAAAAGAACCGCCATTGCAGATAATGGCGTCATCTGGATGAGACCCCTATGGCAAGGATAAAATCACGCGTACGCCGTTTCTTCAGCCTGTTAGTACCTTTATTATTTATCTCTGCAGTTCACGCTGAACAAACCCCCGTACCCGCAAAAACCGTCACCGTTGAAGCGAAGAATGAAGTCTTCGCCCCTCAGCATCCCGATCAATATCTCTCCTGGAAAGCCACGTCTGAGCAATCAGCCCGTGAAGATGCGCTGGCAGAAGATCCTCGTCTGGTGATCCTGTGGGCGGGATATCCCTTCTCGCGCGATTACAACAAACCGCGCGGGCACGCGTATGCAGTGACCGATGTTCGTGAAACCTTACGTACCGGCGCACCCAAAACGGCAGAAGATGGTCCGTTGCCGATGGCCTGCTGGAGCTGTAAAAGCCCGGATGTGGCGCGTCTGATCCAGAAAGACGGTGAAGATGGCTACTTCCACGGTAAATGGGCGCGCGGCGGTCCTGAAATTGTTAATAATCTTGGCTGCGGCGATTGCCATAACACCGCGTCACCAGACTTTGCCAAAGGCAAGCCAGAACTGACGCTGTCGCGTCCTTATGCTGAGCGCGCGATGGAAACCATCGGCAAACCGTTTGAGAAAGCCGGTCGCTTTGACCAGTAATCCATGGTCTGCGGCCAGTGCCACGTGGAATACTACTTCGACGGTAAAAACAAAGCCGTTAAGTTCCCGTGGGACGACGGCATGAAAGTCGAGAACATGGAGAAGTACTACGACACCATCGCCTTCTCTGACTGGACCAACTCCCTGTCTAAAACCCCGATGCTGAAAGCGCAGCACCCGGAGTATGAAACCTGGAGCGCAGGCATTCACGGCAAGAACAATGTGACCTGTATCGACTGCCACATGCCGAAAGTGCAGAACGCGGAAGGCAAGATTTACACCGACCATAAGATTGGTAATCCGTTCGATAACTTCGCTCAGACCTGTGCGAACTGCCACACCCAGGACAAAGCGTCCCTGCAAAAAGTGGTCGCCGAGCGTAAACAGGCCATTCATGACCTGAAAATCAAAGTTGAAGACCAGCTTGTTCGTGCGCACTTCGAAGCGAAAGCCGCATGGGATGCGGGTGCGACCGAAGCGGAAATGAAGCCGATTCTGGAAGATATCCGTCACGCGCAATGGCGTTGGGACCTGTCTATCGCCTCACACGGTATTCACATGCATGCCCCGGAAGAAGGTCTGCGGATGCTGGGTAGCGCAATGGATAAAGCCGCTGACGCACGTACCAAACTGGTCCGTCTGCTGGCGACCAAAGGCATCACGCATGAAATCCCGTTACCGGATATCTCTACCAAAGAGAAAGCCCAGGCGGCGATTGGTCTGAACATGCAGCAAATCAATGCTGAGAAGCAGGACTTCATCAAAACGGTGATTCCGCAGTGGGAAGATCAGGCGCGTAAAAACGGTCTGTTAAGCCAATAACCCCATTTCGCCCCGCAAGGGGCGGATAACTCAACGGAGTGAATATGAGCGTATTACGTTCGTTATTAACTGCTGGGGTGCTGGCGTCAGGCTTGTTATGGAGCCTGAGTGGAATCACTGCCACGCCAACGCCGCAGGAGTCGGATCAACGCTGGACGGTTACCCAACAGCGTAATCCGGATGCCGCCTGTCTGGACTGTCACAAGCCGGATACCGAAGGCATGCATGGTAAGCATGCGGAAGCCATCAACCCGAATAACAAACTGCCTGTCACCTGCACCAATTGTCACGGCCAGCCGTCACCGAACCACCGCGAAGGGGTGAAAGATGTGATGCGCTTTAATGAGCCGATGTACAACGTGGAGCAGCAGAACAGTGTCTGTATGTCCTGTCACCTGCCTGAGCAGTTGCAAAAAGCGTTCTGGCCGCACGATGTCCACGTAACCAAAGTGGCGTGTGCCAGCTGTCACTCACTGCATCCGAAGCAAGACACGATGCAGACGCTGAGCGATAAAGGACGGATCAAGATTTGCGTCGATTGCCACAGCGATCAACGTAACAATCCGAACTTTAACCCGGCGTCGGTTCCGTTGCTTAAGGAGCATCCATGAGTTGCTCTCGTCGCCAGTTTATCACCGGCGTCGGCGCGCTGGTGGCAGTGAGCGGGACGGCGGGGCGCGTTGTGGCGAAGACGCTGAACATCAACGGTGTGCGTTACGGTATGGTTCATGATGAGTCTTTATGCATTGGCTGTACGGCCTGCATGGATGCTTGTCGGGAAGTGAACAACGTGCCGGAAGGCGTATCGCGTCTGACGATTATTCGCAGCGAGCCGCAAGGGACGTTTCCTGATGTGAAATATCGTTTCTTCCGCCACTCGTGCCAGCATTGTGACCATGCTCCCTGCGTTGACGTCTGCCCGACGGGGGCATCGTATCGCGATGCCGCCAACGGCATTGTGGATGTGAACCCGGACCTTTGCGTTGGCTGCCAGTACTGCATCGCCGCGTGTCCTTATCGTGTGCGCTTTATCCATCCGGTGAGCAAAACGGCGGATAAATGCGATTTCTGCCGGAAAACCAACCTGAAAGCGGGCAAACAGCCCGCCTGCGTTGAGTCATGTCCGACGAAGGCGCTGACGTTTGGTAATCTGGACGATCCTAACAGCGATATCTCCCGCTTGTTGCAGCAGAAAACCACCTACCGTTACAAGCTGGCGTTAGGCACAAAACCGAAGGTCTACCGCGTTCCCTTTAAATTTGGGGAGGTGAGCCAATGACATCCGCTTCTGCATTTCATTTCGAATCACTGGTGTGGGACTGGCCCATTGCCATCTATCTGTTCCTGATTGGCATCTCAGCCGGACTGGTTACGCTGGCGATTCTGCTGCGTCGTTTCCATCCGGAGGCGGGCGGTTCAGACAGCACGCTGCTGCGCACCACGGTGGTGTTAGGGCCGGGGGCGATTATCCTCGGTCTGTTAATTCTGGTGTTCCACCTGACGCGTCCATGGACCTTCTGGAAATTGATGTTCCACTACAGCTTCACTTCGGTGATGTCGATGGGGGTCATGCTGTTCCAGTTGTACATGGTGGTGTTAGTGCTGTGGCTGGCAAAAATCTTTGAAAAAGAGGTGATTGCCCTGCAACAGCGGTTCGTGCCGCGACTGATGATGGTGTCAAAACTCCTGACGCTAATCACGCCGTTCCATCGCGCGCTTGAGACGCTGATGCTGGTGCTGGCGGTTCTGCTCGGGGCGTATACCGGGTTCCTGCTGTCGGCGCTGAAATCCTACCCGTTCCTGAATAACCCGATCCTGCCGGTGCTGTTCCTGTTCTCCGGGATCTCCTCCGGTGCGGCGGTGGCACTGATCGCCATGGCGTTACGTCATCGTAGCAATCCGCACAGTACGGAAGCGCACTTTGTGCATCGCATGGAAGTCCCGGTCGTATGGCTGGAGATCTTCCTGCTGGCGGCGTTCTTTGTTGGTCTGGCGCTGGGCGATGACGGCAAAATGCGTGCGCTGGCGGCGGCACTGGGCGGCGGATTCTGGACCTGGTGGTTCTGGCTTGGCGTGGCCGGGCTTGGGTTGATACTGCCGATGCTGCTAAAACCCTGGGCCAACCGCAGTTCGACGTTTCATGGCGTGCTGGCAGTGTGCGGCGCTAGCCTGACCGGCGTACTGCTGCTGCGCTTTTTTATCCTCTATGCGGGTCAGCTAACCGTTGCGTAAGGTGATATCTGGACGTTCTCCTTCCTGAAGCCGGTTTTCTGGCGCTGTTATTAAGCCTCGGGGTCAACGTGTTGACCCCGCTTGCCGTGTTGGTAGGTGTCCGCCAGCGTTGGCAGGGGGTGATGCGCCTGGCAAGCGTGGGCGTGTGGACGCAATTTGCCCTGCTGCTACTGGCCTTTACCATTCTGGTATTCTGCTTTTTGACCAGCGATTTTTCGGTGGTCTACGTTGCCCAGCACAGCTACAGCCTGCTGCCGTGGGGATTAAAACTGGCGGCGGTGTGGGGCGGTCATGAAGGATCGCTGCTGCTGTGGGTGCTGTTTCTTTCCGCCTGGAGCGCGCTGTTTGCTCTTCACTATCGGCGTAATACCAACGCGCTGTTTCCGCTGACGCTCAGTGTCCTTTCAATGATAACGGCCCTGCTGCTGCTGTTTGTGGTGGTATGGTCCGATCCGTTCGTGCGTATCTTTCCGCCAGCCATTGAAGGACGCGACCTTAACCCGATGCTGCAACATCTTGGGTTAATCCTCCATCCACCGCTGCTGTACCTGGGTTACGGGGGATTAATGGTGGCTGCAGGCGTGGCGCTGGCCTCGCTGCTGCGCGGTGACTTTAATGCGCAGAGCGCCTGGGTGTGCTGGCGCTGGGCGCTGCCCGGCTGGTGCGCGCTGACACTGGGGATTATCCTCGGCTCCTGGTGGGCCTACTGCGAGCTGGGCTGGGGCGGCTGGTGGTTCTGGGACCCGGTAGAAAACGCTTCCTTATTACCCTGGCTTTCCGCCAGCGCGCTGCTACATAGCCTGTATATCACGCGCCAGCGCGGGATCTTCCGCCACTGGTCGCTGCTGCTGGCGATCGTCACGCTGATTTTATCGCTGCTGGGGACGCTGATTGTGCGTTCCGGCATTCTCGTTTCGGTGCATGCTTTCGCGCTGGATAACGTTCGTGCCGCGCCGCTGTTTGCGCTGTTTACCGTGTTGAGTCTGGCTTCGCTCGGGCTGTACGCCTGGCGGGGCCAGCAAGTCCGGCAGAATGCTCGTTTTGGCGGTTGGTCACGCGAGATGCTGATTCTGGTTGCGCTGCTGCTCTTTAGTGCAGTGCTGCTGATTGTGCTGATTGGCACGCTCTACCCGATGATTTACGGGCTGTTCGGCTGGGGGCGGCTTTCCGTGGGCGCACCGTACTTTAACCGCGCTACGCTGCCCTTTGGCCTACTGATGCTGCTGGTTATTGTGCTGGCAATGGTCAGAAGCCGCAAAGTGTCTTTCCGCATCCAACTTCCGGCACTGCTGGCGCATACCGGAGTGCTGGTGTTTGCGGCGGGGATCGTCTTTTCCAGCGGGAGTCGTCAGGAGATAAGCCTGAACCTGAGCCCTGGGCAGCAGGTTGAACTGGCGGGTTACATTTAATGAGATGGTCACTCCCTCCTTCCCAGTACTATGCTGAGGACAGGCTTTCATTCGGAGAACCATCATGGAAAACGTTGCGCTTATTGGTATCGATCTGGGTAAGAACTCTTTCCATATTCATTGTCAGGATCATCGTGGGAAGGCCGTTTACCGTAAAAAATTCACCCGACCAAAGCTAATCGAATTTCTGGCGACATGCCCGGCAACAACCATCGCGATGGAAGCCTGTGGCGGTTCTCACTTTATGGCACGCAAGCTGGCAGAGTTAGGGCATTTTCCAAAGCTGATATCACCGCAATTTGTCCGCCCATTCGTTAAAAGCAACAAAAATGACTTCGTTGATGCTGAAGCTATCTGTGAAGCAGCATCACGTCCATCTATGCGTTTCGTGCAGCCCAGAACCGAATCTCAGCAGGCAATGCGAGCTCTGCATCGTGTCCGTGAATCCCTGGTTCAGGATAAGGTGAAAACAACTAATCAGATGCATGCTTTTCTGCTGGAATTTGGTATCAGCGTTCCGCGAGGTGCTGCCGTTATTAGTCGACTGAGTACCCTTCTTGAGGACAGTAGTTTGCCTCTTTATCTCAGCCAGTTACTGCTGAAATTACAACAGCATTATCACTATCTTGTTGAGCAGATTAAAGATCTGGAATCTCAGTTGAAACGAAAGTTGGACGAAGATGAGGTTGGACAGCGCTTGCTGAGTATTCCCTGCGTTGGAACGCTGACTGCCAGTACTATTTCAACTGAGATTGGCGACGGGAAGCAGTACGCCAGCAGCCGTGACTTTGCGGCGGCAACAGGGCTGGTACCCCGACAGTACAGCACGGGAGGTCGGACGACATTGTTAGGGATTAGCAAGCGGGGCAACAAAAAGATCCGAACTTTGTTGGTTCAGTGTGCCAGGGTATTCATACAAAAACTGGAACACCAGTCTGGCAAGTTGGCCGACTGGGTCAGGGAGTTGTTGTGTCGGAAAAGCAACTTTGTCGTCACCTGTGCTCTGGCAAACAAGCTGGCCAGAATAGCCTGGGCACTGACGGCGCGACAGCAAACTTACGAAGCATAAAGGCAGAAATACACCAGTTTAAACAATCATTCATCTGGTTTTGCGAATACTGATATTGATGATACTAACGGCCCACCGGCCTGTTGAGGAACCTGTAAAACGGAAAGGCTCATTGAAGCCGTATATTTTCTGGAGGTTCATCAGGCGCGGAACTCATCGAGGCGCGGGAATAAAATCCCATTCAGACGCCGGATAGATTCAAGCAAGCCAACTTGTCGTCAAAATCGGTGTTGCAAAAACGGGAGTGACCATAGATTCCGTTTTGAGCGTCTCGACCTGGAAGCCAAAGGTAACTACACCAGTGAAAAAGCGCAGATCACGCTGTGGCACAATGAGAAACGCATTGGCAGCCTGCAACCTGAAAGGCGCTTCTATGCCGCGCGTCGTCAACAGATGATGGAGCCGGGGATCCGCTGGAACCTGATGCATGACTGGTATGCGGTAATGGGTGAAAAAACCGGACCAGACCGTTATGCCATGCGCTTGTACGTGCAGACCGGCGTGCGCTGGATTTGGGGTGGGGGACTATTAATGGTCTTTGGCGCGCTGCTGAGCGGATGGCGAGGAAGGAAACGCGATGCGTAAATTAATCACAGCGTTGCCGGATGGCGGCGTAAACGCCTTATCCGGCCTACAAGGTGCGCAAACCGTAGGCCGGATAAGCGCAGCGCCATCCGGCAGAAAGTTATTACTCCTAACGCTCGTCCTGTTTTTCATTACTTTCGCTACGCATGCCCAGGTTGTGGATACCTGGCGCTTTGAAAATCCGCAACAGCAGGAACAAGCGCTGTCTATTGCCAGCCAGCTGCGTTGTCCACAGTGCCAAAACCAAAATTTGCTGGAATCCAATGCGCCGGTAGCGGTCAGTATGCGCCATCAGGTTTACAGCATGGTGGCGGAAGGGAAAAGTGAAGCCGAGATAACCACCTGGATGACCGAGCGTTACGGTGACTTCGTTCGTTATAATCCGCCGCTGAATGAACAAACGCTGCTGCTGTGGGCGTTGCCGTGCCTGTTGTTGTTGCTGGTAGGTGTAGTGGTCTGGCGAGTGAGAAGACGTCAGCATACGGAGGAAGGTGAATAATGAGCCAGTGCGAGCCGCTGTTACGCCCAATGCCCGTGAAGCGGCTGACCGTTGCGGCAGTACTGATGGTTGTGGCTTGCATTGGAGGCTACCTGTTGACGCCAAAATGGCAGGCGGTTCGTCAGGAGCAGACGCGACTGGCGGACCCTTTACATGCTTTCTCTGATGAAAATATTCAGGAAAAACAGTTGCTTTTGCTGCAATCGCAGATCCGAGCCAATCCACAGGACGGCGTGAAATGGGCGCAACTCGGGGAGTACTATCTTTGGCAAAACGCGTATCATAATGCGCTGCTGGCCTACGAGCAGGCGCTGCGTGTCGGCGGTGAAAATGCTGAGATCTATTCAGCGATGGCAACGGTATTGTATTACCAGGCCGGACAACATATGGCGCCGCCCACTCGCGAGATGATTGATAAGGCCTTGGCGCTGGACCCGGCAGAGGTCACCGCGCTGATGTTGTTAGCCTCAGATGCGTTTATGCAGGCAGACTACGCCCAGGCTATTTCAGTTTGGCAAAAAGTTATGGATTTAAACTCGCCGAGGGTGAACCGGGCACAGCTCGTTGACTCTATTAATATGGCGAAGTTGTTGCAGAATCGGCAAAAATAAATTTGTTTTATTTGTGATTTGTATCATTTTGCCTGTTTAAAAAACAGGCAAACGAACAGGTGAGCGAAAAAAACTCACGCTATGACTTCTTCATTTTTGAACATATTAAAATTCTTTTATAACAAAAAGTTATTCATCAATACCGCGATAAAATTGCATTTTTATGCATAAATTCAGCCAAAAGCCCTGTTCTTAGAGGGTTGCGCGGAATGCCATGCAGATGATAATGATAATAAGCGTTAAAAAACTCCATAAACGAACGCAACACAATTCATACCCTTTCAGTATGTACTATTCCCACACACCGCATGTGGAATAGCGCTCCATCGAGGAAGTCCGTTGTTATGAAAAATTTGAAAGTCAGCCTGGCATGGCAGATTCTAATCGCCATGGTGCTGGGCATTCTGCTAGGGAGTTACCTGCATTACCATAGCGACAGCCGCGAATGGCTGGTGGTCAACCTGCTGTCTCCGGCGGGCGATATCTTTATCCATCTGATCAAAATGATCGTCGTGCCGATTGTTATCTCCACGCTGGTGGTTGGTATTGCCGGGGTGGGTGATGCAAAACAGCTGGGCCGTATTGGCGCCAAAACCATTCTCTATTTCGAAGTGATCACCACCGTAGCGATTATTCTTGGCATCACGCTGGCGAATGTTTTCCAGCCGGGTTCCGGGATTGATATGTCGCAACTGGCGACCGTGGATATTTCGAAATATCAAAATACCACCGCAGAAGTGCAGAGCCACGCGCATGGCCTGATGGGCACGATTGTGTCGCTGGTGCCGACTAATATCGTCGCGTCGATGGCGAAAGGCGATATGTTGCCGATTATCTTCTTCTCGGTGCTGTTTGGTTTAGGCTTGTCTTCACTACCAGCAACCCACCGCGAGCCGCTGGTGACTGTGTTCCGCTCGATTTCAGAAACCATGTTTAAAGTGACCCACATGGTGATGCGTTATGCGCCAGTCGGTGTTTTTGCGCTGATTGCTGTGACCGTCGCGAACTTCGGTTTTGCCTCCCTGTGGCCGCTGGCGAAACTGGTGCTGTTGGTGCATTTTGCCATCCTGTTCTTCGCGCTGGTGGTGCTGGGGATTGTGGCGCGTATCTGCGGTTTGAGCATCTGGATCCTGATCCGCATTTTGAAAGATGAGCTGATTCTGGCTTACTCTACCGCCAGTTCCGAGAGCGTACTGCCGCGTATTATCGAGAAGATGGAAGCCTATGGCGCACCGGCTTCAATCACCAGCTTTGTGGTGCCGACCGGCTACTCATTCAACCTTGATGGTTCAACGCTGTACCAGAGTATTGCCGCGATCTTTATTGCGCAGCTGTATGGTATCGACCTGTCGCTGTGGCAGGAAATCGTGCTGGTGTTGACGTTGATGGTGACCTCGAAAGGGATTGCGGGCGTGCCGGGCGTCTCCTTCGTGGTACTGCTGGCTACGCTTGGCAGCGTGGGGATCCCGCTGGAAGGCCTGGCGTTTATTGCCGGTGTTGACCGTATCCTCGACATGGCGCGTACCGCGCTGAATGTGGTGGGGAATGCGCTGGCGGTGCTGGTTATCGCCAAGTGGGAGCACAAATTTGACCGCAAGAAGGCGCTGGCTTACGAGCGCGAGATGCTGGGTAAATTTGATAAGACCGCTAATCATTAATTAATGAAAGATTGCCGGATGGCGCTGCGCTTATCCGGCCTACGGAAGACGGTGAACTGTAGGCCGGATAAGGCGTTTATGCCGCCATCCGGCAATGCAAACCATTACCCGTTTGTTAACTTTTCAAACTCTTCACAGCCGGTATCGAACCCTTCCATACAGCTCAGATTCAGCCAGTGTAGCGCCTTCTGTTTATTCTTCACGATAAAACCCTGCTCGCCGTTTAAGAACATCATTCCGGCCCAGTACTCGGAATAACCGGTGCGGGAGATGGCGGAGCTGCGTTTGAAATACCATGTCGCTTTTTCATCGTCTGCGGGGATCCCCACGCCGTTGGCGTAAATCAGCCCGAGCAGCATTTGCGCGTCGACGGCGGAGTCATTTTCCAGATCTTCAGAGGCGTTTTGCAGCAAGGTAATGGCTTTGGGGTAATCTGTGTGTCCTGCCTGGGTGTTGACCAGTATCCGCGCCAGGGTCAGTTCTCCCGCTTTACTGCCCGCTTTGGCTGCCTTTTCCGCCAGCGTTTTGGCCTGGGGGTAATCCAGACTGACCGGATTCGTAATTTTGATTTGCGCCAGGAGCGCGCAGGCGTCGGCATCGCCATTGTCGGCGGCTTTTTGCGCCCAATACTCGGCTTTGCTCAAATCGCCCGAACTGAACCAGGTATCGGCAAGAAAGTACTGTGCGCGACGGTCCCCTGCCTCAGCGGCCTGTAAGTACTGGCTTCCTGGCTCAGTATCACTGGCATGGGCAAAGAATGTCATAAAGAACATCAATGCAATGAGTTGTTTCATTTTGAGTTTTATTTAGGGTACGGAATGAACAGTATAAAGAGATCGTATGGATAAAAAAACAGCCTCCGGGCGGAGGCTGTTGCAGAACAGGTACGTAAACGGACTAACCCATCGCGCTTTCGCGCAGACTGGCTTTCAGCTTGTTGTACTCATCAATAACATACTGCTCGGCAGCGCGCTGATCGGCAATGCGTTCAACGTTAACGGCACAGTACTTATACTCTGGCGTTTTGGTAATCGGGCTTAAGTTCTCGGTTACCAGCTCATTACATGCGCCAATCCACCACTGGTAGGTCATGTAAATCGCGCCTTTGTTTGGACGATCGCTGACTGCCGCACGGGTAATGACCCGACCTTTACGCGAGTTAACCCACACCAGTTCTTCGTCCTGGATGCCCAGGCGTTCTGCGTCGGCGGTGTTGATCTGGGCATAGCCCGGTTCATCCGCCAGCGCGGCCAGCGCCGCACAGTTACCGGTCATCGAACGGCAAGAGTAGTGGCCGACTTCACGCACCGTAGACAGTACCATTGGGTACTCTGGGGTGAGTTTGTCGATTGGCGCTACCCAGTCGCAGGTGAAGAACTGCGCCAGGCCGTTCGGGGTGTCGAACTTCTCTTTAAAGAGATAAGACGTCCCCTGATCGGCTTCTGAGGTGTCGCGGCAAGGCCACTGGATATAACCCAGCTCGCCCATTTTCTCGTAAGTGGCACCGTAGAAATCCGGGCACAGATGACGCAACTCGTCCCAGATTTCCTGGGTGTTGTTGTAGTGCATCGGATAGCCCATACGGGTGGCGATTTCACTGATAATCTGCCAGTCCGTTTTCAGATCCCACTTCGGCTCAACGGCTTTAAAGAAGCGCTGGAAGCCACGGTCAGCCGCGGAGAATACGCCTTCATGCTCGCCCCATGACGTAGACGGTAAAATAACGTCTGCGGCCGCGGCGGTTTTGGTCATGAAGATATCCTGCACGATGACCAGTTCCAGATCCTCAAAGCCTTTGCGCACTGCGGAGAGTTCAGCATCGGTCTGTAATGGATCTTCACCCATGATGTACGCCGCGCGGACTTCGCCATGCGCAGCACGGTGCGGCAGTTCGCTGATGCGATAACCGGTATGTGCAGGAAGACTTTCCACGCCCCAGGCTTTAGCGAATTTCTCGCGGTTTTCCGGGAACTTAACGTACTGATAGCCCGGATAGGTATCCGGCAGCGCGCCCATATCGCATGCGCCCTGAACGTTGTTCTGACCACGAACCGGGTTAACGCCCACGCTTGGCTTACCGAGGTTGCCGGTCAGCATTGCGAGGCTGGTCAGTGAACGCACGGTTTCCACGCCCTGATAGAACTGGGTAACACCCATACCCCACAGGATAGCCGCGCTTTTTGCCGTGGCATACATACGTGCAGCCTGACGAATATCCTGCGCGCTAACGCCAGTGATATCTTCGACGGACTCCGGCGTGTAACCTTCGACAATCTTGCTGTACTCTTCGAATCCTTCCGTACGGGAGGCGACGAACGCCTGGTCGTACAGTTTTTCTTCGATGATGACATGACCCATGGCGTTGAGCAGCGCGATGTTCGAGCCGTTTTTCAACGCGATGTGCATGTCGGCAATACGCGCGGTTTCAATTTTGCGCGGATCGCATACGATGATTTTCGCCCCGTTACGTTTAGCGTTAATCACGTGATTCGCCACGATCGGGTGGGAATCCGCCGGGTTATACCCGAAGATGAACACTAAATCTGTGTTATCAATTTCATTGATAGCATTACTCATTGCGCCGTTACCGACCGATTGGTGCAGACCTGCAACCGATGGGCCGTGTCAGACGCGAGCGCAGCAGTCAACGTTATTGGTACCAATAACGGCGCGCGCGAATTTTTGCATTACATAGTTGGTTTCGTTACCCGTACCGCGAGATGAACCGGTCGTCTGAATAGCGTCCGGGCCATACTTCGCTTTGATGGCGCTCAGACGAGTGGCGACGTAATCAAGCGCTTCATCCCAGGAAACAGATTCCAGTTTGCCGCCACGCTGGCGACGGATCATTGGGGTTTTCAGACGAGGGGTCAGGATCTGGGTATCGTTGATAAAATCCCAGCCATAGTAGCCCTTCAGACACAGAGTACCCTGGTTGGTTTTCCCCTGCGCCGCTTCAGCCCGGACGATTTTGCCGTTATCGACCACCAGGTTGATTTTGCAACCTGATGCGCAATATGGGCAAACCGTGACGACTTTTTTCATCGGTCTCGCTCCAGTTAATCAAATCGCGCATACGCGCTTGTCGTTTTTGTTATGCATCTTTTATGCCATGTTTTTATCAGGGGCATTCATCGATATTACGGGCGAATTTTGCGCAAAACCCTGACGAAAAACAGGCTGTCGTCATATTTGACGTGACGAAAGAAAATGCCGCGTGACGGATATCACGCGGCGAGGTCGGAGAACGCTACTTCTTGTTAGCAGGGGCTTGATAACCTCCGCCAAGCGCTTTGATGAGTTGAATATTCTGCATGAGTCGTTGGGTATCTATGACCAGGAGCGACATATCTTCTGCGATCACGGGTAATTTGGCCTCTGTTGCCAGCAGGCGACTGCTCAGGCCTCGCTGGTAAGCCGCGTCTGCTGCTGCTTGCGTGTAATGCGTGGCATCTACGCGTTCCATCTGCATTACCCGTTGTTCATTGAGCGTTTGCAGACGTGTTCCGTTAATCGCGACATCGCGCACTGCATTGAGCACCGACTGGTTGTAGCGCTCTATCATCATATTGCTGGTTGCGCGGGCGCCTTCCAGATTGGCATTCAGACGACCTCCGTCAAACAGCGGTAAACGCAGGCCGGGGATGA
Source organism: Citrobacter sp. CF971 (assembly GCF_006385635.1). NCBI lineage: Bacteria > Pseudomonadati > Pseudomonadota > Gammaproteobacteria > Enterobacterales > Enterobacteriaceae > Citrobacter > Citrobacter sp. CF971. The sequence goes on from NZ_CP041051.1 coordinate 434,843, forward strand.
AGTTGATCTGCCTGCTGGTGCTTTTGAACAGTTGATCGATATGGATAGCGTCTAAACCGAAGAAGACTTTGATATCAAAGCTCGGATAAAACAGGGCGCGAGCGGCCTCGACCTGGTTCAGCGAAGCCTGCACATACCAGCGCATAGCCTGCAAGTCCGGACGCCTGGCAAGCAGGTCGTAGGAGAGCGTTGCGGGTATTCCTGTATCGACAGTTGGCAGTGCGACCGGTTTGATTTCAGGCAGATCTTTTGCGCCGGCACCGATCAGCGCCCGGAGTGATTCCCGAGTTTCTTTGATTTGTCCTTCAACCGCGACGATTTGCTTGTCCACTGCCAGCAATTGCGCACGTGCGCCATGGTACGGTACTTTTGCTTCCAGCCCGTGAGCGACCTTACTCTGGTGGGCCTTCACGGCATAATCAATCACATCGTGGGTCTGCTGCAACAAATCAAGCATCTGGTAGCTGGCTTGCATACTGTAATACAGCTGCGCGACGCCGGTCGTCAGGGAGAGTTCCACTGCTGCTGTTTCGGCAAGCGCGGCATTTTGTGCGCCAATAGCTGCCGCGACAGCGGAACGATGCTCGCCCCACAGGTCGAGATCCAGTCCGGCGACCAGACCAATCGTCGCTTCAGTGTAGTAGGGGCCGTCCATCCCTAATCGTGGCGCATCCAGTGCGTAGGGGCCGAGGAAGCCGTTGGCAGACGCTCGCTGGCGGTTAATCATGCCCAGCGCTGCCATCTGGAGCTGAGAACGCCCTTCCAGCAGTTCAGTCTGCGACTGCGCTTTCTCTTCACGCAGCTTCACTTCGGCGAGGTTATGGGAGCCAGACAGCGTTGCTTCAATAAGCGAGTTTAGCTGTGGGTCGTTAAACTGCCGCCACCACTGTGCCTGTGGCCATCCTGAGCTTGCCAGATGAATGTCTTTAGCCAGTGAGATCTGCTCAGGCTGTAATTGCGGATGTGGTGCAGAATCTTTGCGGATCAGTGCACAGCCGGAAAGGACCGTTGCGCCGCTGAGTATGCCGCAGAGGAGTAATCGAGGGAGATATCGGTTCATTATTGGGAGGTTCCTTGCTCCTGCTCGCTTGCTGGTATTAGCGTCGGGTGAGTCCAGTCGGGTAAACAGGTTATCTGCTGTATGATGCAGCGCTCCTGTTTGGGTAACGTTGGTAAAATGTCTTGAGATGGGGACAGGTTTTCAATCGACGGCGGAAGGCTGGATGCTGTCGCCAGGTCGGCTGCGTATTTTTCCAGCGCATCGGCCAGGTGTGTTGCGCTCTCCAGCAATACCGCGTTATCCAGCGTCGGGGCGTCATTTCGGGTGGTATCCCAGGTATAGAGAATGTCACGGCCCAGGTGAATAACGCGCTGACTACGTTGAATAAGCGCTATGCGTTCATCGCCGGGGAGTTGGCGTTCCAGCGCGACCCTCTCGCACATTTCATCACAGGCGTTAAACGTCGCATGGAGACCAATACGCATCTGAAGATAAGTGCGCATGAGAACAGCATCCTGCTGACGTGGGATCCGCAGTAATTTGCTGAGCAGTCCCAGCGAGCTTGCCAGTTTTTGTGGCAGCGCTTTGGCTTCGCTTTCCGGCCAGACAAAGGTGTAGATCACCGCGGAAACAAGAGTGCCGATCAAAATGCCGAAGGCGCGATCGCGGATTTCCACCAGGTCGTAGGTTGGGCCAAAGACGTTTTCAAGTGTTGCCAGCGCGAAGGTGACGACCATTTGGGTTCCGATATAAGAGGAACGTTCTGAGCCGGTGGCAATCCAGGCACCCATCAGAAAAAGTGGCGCCAGCACCAGGAGAAGTTCGACGATATTGTCCAGCCAGGGCATGACAAAAATCGTCATCAGCAGGGCCAGAATTGCGCCGAAAAATGCGCCGCCGAAGCGCAGTGCCATCTTCTGGTATGACGAGCCGATACTGGGGTTCGCGACAATAATGCAGGTCAGCATACAGGTGTGAATGCCTTCCCAGTCGGTACCGGAGTAAAAGACATAGCAAATCAGACATGCCAGCAGTGTTTTTAACGCGTAGCGAATATAGCCTGGGTTGGTGAACGCGTCAGATACCATTGAGGGCGGTTTAGCGACAGGAGCTGGCGGCGTATTAGGGTCCATGTGACCAAGCTGTAGCAGGGTTTGGCACAGGGGTTCCAGGCCGCATTCGCGGGCCGTTGTGGCTTCTGCCTGACTGAGTTCCCATTCACTTTGCCAGGGCATACCTCGAGCAACCGCATCTTGCAGTGCGGTTATTTCACGGCACAGTTTCTGCTGGAGATCGCGGGTTGCCGGGTTATGTGCCGTGAAATCGTAGCGATTGAGCGTAGTGTACAGATAGGTGGTTGTGGCAACGCAAGCCTGCCACCAGGCACTTTTTTCTCGCCAGTCTGCGTCATCTGCCAGACAAAAGATGTTCAGCTTTTGCAGCGCCAGCACTTCTCGTTCGATGTATTTTTCCGCAAGCGGTGTTGTCGGTGCCGTCAGGTGATTGAGGGCATCACCCAGCCTGGCACGCAGGGCTTCGCGCATTTGGTTGACAGCGCGGCTGGGAAACCACAAAACGGCGGTCAGCGTCATCAGTAGCGTGGGGTACAGACCAACGACGATGCACCATAACGTCAGGCGAACGACGACCTCGGGGTAGTCGAGCATGCCGGGGAAAGATTGCCCGTATATTGCAACAATCGACACGGCAAAGAAAACCAGCCCCAGACGATGGGTTCGCATCAGGAACATGCAGGCCAGAACGATCAGGCTGGCAATGATCAGACGGACCAGAGGGTAGCTATAAGACCATTTGTAGATCAGAAATAAACTACCTATCTCTAATGCTGTGGCGACGACGAAGAGAATCGCCACGAATTTGGTATAGAAAGCATTGGACTGGATACCATAAAAGAGTACGGCAAGCGAAAGCGCCAGGAAGGGGATCTCATAGGTCATCGAGATCAGTACCACCAGCAGGCAACCCGCCCAGAGCTGCATGATTTGTGGGAGTCTTCCGGGACGTTGTTCGCTTAATTCTTCGTGAAAAAACGCCAATAGCCTGACCAGTGGCAGAGGCAAACAGTTAAGTGCTTTCATTTCTGTGGCTCAAGGGTAGCAACCGCCGATGCGCCGATGCGAAACATCTCTTCATCCGGTTTATCTACCACGATTTTTACCGGGAAGCGTTGGGCAACGCGAACCCAGTTGATAGAGCGGGAAACTCGCGGCAAACCGCCCAGCACCATACCGCCATCATCAGGTAATACACCGTAGCCGATTGAATCCACTTTACCGACAAACACTTTGCCGCTGTCGCTCATCAGGCGAACATTGGCTGGTGTGCCTGCATGGATATTTTTCAGCTCTGTTTCGCGAAAATTGGCGATTACGTACCAGTGACGGGTGTCAATCAGGGTAAAAATGGGTCGCATGGCGGAAGCAAACTGCCCGACGGAGGTTTTTAATGCCACCACGCGGCCATTGAAGGGTGCGCGTACTGTTGCCATTTCAAGATGCAGTTTGGTCAGGGCGATATCGGCTTCTACGGCGATGCGCTGAGCTACCAGGGCATCAACGCCACTCACCGCGCTGGCAGCCTGCTGCGCCTGTAATAACACCGCATTAAGATCTGCCGCTGAGGCGCGTTGTGCCGTTCTGGCGCGATCAACATCTTCCGCGGAGACAAAACCTTCCGTCAGTAGTGGTTCGGTACGGCGCAGAGTATCGCTGGCTTGCTTAGCGGCTGCTCGCGCTTTTTCTACCGTAGCCCGTACGGAGTCAGCACCATATTGTTGTGCATCTACGCTGCGCTGGGTCAGCATGATCTGTTTATCCAGAGCGGCGAGCGACGCTTGTGCTTTTGCCAGATTCGCTTCATAGATACGGGGATCGATACGAAACAGCACATCACCTTGCTTGACCTGCTGGTTATCGGAAACAGCCAGTTCGACAATGCGACCACTGACTTCTGGCACGACATCGATGGTGTCGGCTGAGGCGTAGGCGTCATTGGTCGCGGGTGAGCTATCCAGTTTCCAGATGACGAAGACCAAAATAACCAGCGCAAGTACCAACAGCATCAGCGCGGGAAGTTTGTTACGCGGAGCTTTTTTCGACGAGCTTTCCATAGGGGCGTCTCAAAATAAGTTAGAAAAATACCAGCCAGAACAGCATGGAGTAGAGGGCAAAAAGGGCGGTATAAATAATCCCGATAAGGGCCAATCCGCTATATTTATGCAGAATAACTTTTCGGGTTATGAGCGTCAGGATGACACCGCCAATAAGGCAGAACAGCCAGTCGGGATAGTAAGCACCGATGACCGGAATGGCGGGAGAGAACTTGCATCCTGTTAATAATGGCAGCGAGAGGAACCAGCCTATTATTCTCAGCGGTATCACAATGCTGGAGTTAACCGTTTGCATAACAAAATACATCCTGTTTATCGCGAACAATATCATGAGTGAATATAAAAATATAAAGCGTCAGCAGTATGGCAATTTTTTAACGAGATAAAATATCTTTGCATGCCCACCGAGTTCATAATTCATTTATTTATTCTATTGTTTTTGCGATCGCACATTGTTGTGTGAATAAATATGCTTCCAGAGATTGAAAATATCTCTGGAAGCGGCTTGTTATTAATTGGGTGTAACGACATTAACCCACAAATCAAATTGATCCAGCATCGCTATCACTTCATCCAACTTCGCGGCTTTGCCAATCACTTTGACTTTCTTCGCGTGTACCAGATCGCTCATTTTCACCTGGCCTGTCAGCACGTCGTGTAGATCTGTACGGCTGATATAGAATGAAGTGTCGGCATCTGGTTGCAGGGTCTGACGATGATTGAGCACGCTGTTGTTGAGCGTCAGATTCAGGTTCTCGCCTTTGTCCAGGTTGAAGTTCAGGCTGATGTGTTTACCTGATGCTTTCTCACTGTCCAGACGAACGGCCATGTAATCGAGCAGCATTTCTACGCTCATGCCGTTGATGGTGTCCGGGGAATTGGTGGTGCCGTGTGTAAATTTACGCACGCCTTCACGCAGTTCTTTCGCGCCGGTGAGGTAGAAACCGCGCCAGGTGGCGGACTCGGCCTGATAGCCCAGCTGTTCAAACGCATTCGCTTGCAGATTCTTAGCCGCCTGGTTGTCTGGTTCAGCGGAAATCACGTGCTTGAGCAGTTCTGACGTCCAGCGATAATCACCCTTGTCATAGGCTTCCTGAGCCAGCTCAATGGTCTGTTTTGCACCACCCAACGCTTTGACGTAGCGTTTACCCATATCTGTCTGTCCGTAAGGATCCAGATTTGCCGGGTTGCCGTCGAAGTAGCCGAGGTAGAAGTTGTAGACCGCACGCGCGTCATGGCTGACCGAACCGTAGTAGCCACGACTGGCCCAGTTATTGGCGAGCGTTGGTGGTAGTTGAATCATGTTGCCAATCTCATTCATCGTATAGCCTTGGTTAGCCATATTCAGAGTTTGATCGTGGATATACTTGATGGTGTCGCGATATTTACCGATATAGTCGTTAATATGCTGATTACCCCAGACGGGCCAGGTATGCGGCATAAACAACACTTCTGCCTGGCTGCCCCACATATCAAGTGTTTCGTTCAGATACTCGGTCCATTTGCTGGTATCGCGTGTTTTTGCACCGCGTAGCGTATAGAAGTTATGCAGCGTGTGCGTCGTATTTTCTGCCGTACAGAGCGCTTTGAGCGCCGGAATATATAAGTGCATTTCGGAAGGCGCCTCGCTGCCTGGCGCCATCAGGAAATCGAACTCCAGGCCGTCGATGACTTTTTTCTCACCGGTTTTGATGATTGATTGGGTTGGGGCAATGATAGTCGGCAGACCTGTTGTCAGCGTGACGCCCAGACCGTTGCCGATATTTCCTTGTGGGTTACGAGGCAGAAGCAGGCCGTAGGAGAACAGAGCACGGCGACTCATAATATTGCCCAGCAATACGTTTTCGCTGATGGCTTCTTCCATAAAGCCTGCCGGGGCGAGAATCTGCACTTTGCCAGATATCACGTCATTTTCAGAGACAATGCCTTTCACACCGCCATAGTGATCGGTATGGCTATGGGTATAAATAACGGCAACAATCGGTTTTTGCGGACGATGTTGATAGTAGAGGTCCAGGCTGGCTTTTGCTGCCCCAGCGGTAACCAATGGGTCGATAACGATAATACCTGTATCACCTTCGATAAAAGTGATATTGGAAATATCCTGGCCGCGTACCTGATACATCCGTTCAGTGACTTTAAACAAGCCCGAAATACCGTTGATCTGCGACTGTCGCCATAAGCTGGGGTTTACTGTTTCTGGTGCAGGGGCATTGATATCAAACTTATAATCTTCTGCGCGATAAAAGGGTTTTCCGTCGGCATTTTTAAGAATACCTTGGTTAGGCAGTGGTGCGATAAAACCACGCTGCGCATCGTCAAAATCCTGGCGATCGGCAAAAGGTAATGATGTTAAATAACGCTGATTCTGTTGCTTTGTATATTGTGACGCTGGTTGGGATGATTCACTGGCAAATACAGGATTAACTAATATTCCGGTAGTCGCGACCAATGCAATAAAAATCCTGCTCAGGCGGAACGGCTGAGATTTATTCATATGAATCTCCATTTATCATATGTACTGTGAATTTATTAAAATGGTAAATGTCGCTGCTTTAATTTTGTCATTATCATAAGTTCGAATGGTTTATTTTAAAGAAAGGAAGTGTGATCTGCGTAGTTATTCTTATTAGGTATTTGTGCCCAAAGTGCTGAGCAGAGGAAAACCTATTATGTTTACTGAATAGTGTGACAAGGATTATATTTTTATCAGATAGATCATGTGTGCTCTTTCACTTCGCCTGATATTACTCACAATAAGATGATAACGAAGTGGACGGAGTCGAATGATGAAACCCGTTGTTCTGGTTGTGGATGATGACGTGGCAGTCTGCTCGCTTTTACAGGATGTGCTGAACGAACACGTCTTTGCGGTGACCGCTTGTCACACCGGACAGGAGGCGTTGCGCTGCATTGAGACTCATCCGGAGATCGCGCTGGTATTGCTGGATATGATGTTGCCCGACATCAACGGTCTGATGGTGCTGCAGCAGGTGCAAAAGATGAGGCCTGGATTACCGGTGGTGATGCTGACCGGGCTTGGTAGCGAGTCGGATGTGGTGGTCGGGCTGGAAATGGGCGCTGACGACTATATCGGTAAACCGTTCAATGCGCGGGTGCTGGTGGCTCGGGTAAAGGCGGTGCTCAGACGCGTTGGCGTGTTAACGGCAGAAAGCGGCGGCCCACAGACCACGGGGCTTTCTTTCAATGGCTGGCATCTCGATACCGCCGGTTGCCAGCTTCGTAATCCTCAGCAATTGAAGGTGGACCTGACGCAGGGGGAATACAGCCTGCTGTTGGCGCTGGCCCAAAATGCCCGCCGGGTGCTGAGCCGGGAACAACTGCTGGAGCTGACGCGTAGCGACAGTGTTGAGGTGTTTGACCGCACTATTGACGTGTTAATCATGCGCTTGCGGCGAAAAATAGAGATTAACCCGCATCAACCGATGTTGATCAAAACCCTGCGCGGGTTGGGCTATGTATTCGCCGCCGACGTGCAGCATCACGATAAGGCGGCGTGATCGTGTGCACTTGCCGGATGCGGCGTAAACGTCTTATCCGGCCGACAAAAGCGACAACGATCCCGTAGGCCTGATAAGCGCAGCGCATCAGGCGTCAACCATTTCTGCTTTTAACTCTGCCAGCGTCTTCGCGCCGTCTATCGCATTGGCGCACAGCAAGCTTGCCCGCGCACAGGCGTGTGCCAACCTGACGCTGTCCGTCAGCGACCAGCGCTCATGACAGCCATACAAGAATCCGGCGCAAAACGCATCACCCGCCCCGACGCTGCCAACGATCTCTTCCTGCGCCAGGTACTGCGACGGGATCCAGACGCCCGGCAGATCCGGCGCTTCACCCCAGGCACCTTCCGGACAGTGAATAACCACCCGCTGGCGTATGCCTGCATCCAATAATTCGCGCGCGGCGGTAGCGATATGCGGGATATGTAGCTCGCCGTTGGACTGGCGGATCTCCAGCCCGCTAAATTCTCCGGCTTCCAGCTCGTTAATTACCAGATAGTCGAGATGGCGCAAGGCTGGCATCACCAGTGGCTGGTAGCGCGGGTCGCCCTTGCGTGAGACCAGATCCAGCGATGTTTCAAAGCCGTTGTCGCGCATTTGCGCCAGCAGCCTTGCGCTACGCGTCCCGTACTCCTCATCCGGCATGTCCAGACTGTCGAGCAGCAGCAGATATCCCAGATGGAAGATTTTCATCGAGGTATCCAGTTGCTCAAAAGCGGGCAAATCCAGCAGTCTGTTGGCGCCCGGCGAGTGGAAAAAGGTGCGCTGACCGCTGGGATCGGTCATCACCTGCGACATTGACGTGGGCGCGAATGTCGTGCGCTGCACGTGTTGGCGATTAACGTGATACTGCTCCAGCATCGCCATGATGTAGTCGCCATCGCTGTCCTGACCGATTAACCCCACCGCCTGCAACGGCAGCCCAGTGTGCATTTTTGCCAGCGTCAGCAGCACATTAAGCGGCGCACCGCCCGTGGCGCGTTCGCTACGGGTGATTTCCGCCAACCAGCCGCGTTCCGGCCACTGCACAATTTGATGCACATGATCGACCAGCATGTTGCCTGCGGCGATAACGCCTTTGCGTTCCATCAGACCCGTCCCGCGCTGCCAAAAATGCGCATCTGTTCTGAAACGGTATCGGTAATGGCTTCCTCAATGCCGAGCAGCAGTTCAGCGAATTCGTCGTATAAGGGCTGACGATTCGCCATCCGCGTCTCCACTGCCGACAGCGCCGCCTGCGACATGCCGGTATAGAAGTTGATTTTGTGAATGCCGAGTTCAATTGCGCGCTTGAAATCGTCGTCGCTGATGCCGGAGCCACCGTGCAGTACCAGCGGGATTGCCGCCTGCTGGCGAATGGTGTCCAGACGCGGGAAGTCGAGCAGCGGTTCGCCTTTATATTTGCCGTGGGCGTTGCCAATGGCGACCGCCAGCGCGTCAATCCCGGTTCTGTCAACGAAATCACGCGCCAGAATTGGGTCGGTAAACAGTGATTCGTCGGCATGACCGTACAGCGCACCGCCTTCATCGCCACCGACTGCGCCCAACTCAGCTTCCACCGACACGCCGACGGCGTGGCACATCTTTACCACTTCACGGGTCTGACGGATATTTTCTTCGTACTCCAGCGTGGAGCCATCGAACATCACTGAGCTGAAACCTAAGCGTAACGCTCGCACCACCGACTCAAAGTGCAGGCCGTGGTCAAGATTCAGCACTACCGGAATGTCATGCCGCGCGGCTTCGAATTTGACCGCTTCGACCAGAGAATCTAGCGAGATATATTTAAAATGCACCTCGGCAATGTTGATAATAAACGGCGAACGTTCTTGCTTTGCTGCGGCAAACAACGCGCGCAGGAAATGTGAATCCAGAACGTTAAACGCCCCTAAGGCATAGCGGTGCTCGCGGGCATGGGCAAGGCCATCAGCGAGTGAGATCAACGGCATAATGTGCTCCTTGGTTAGCGGAACAGGCGATATTCGTTACACAGCACCAGCATCGCCGGTTCGTCTTCTTCAATGTCGTTGTAGCGGGAAATCGGTTGCAGAAAATGGTTGTCGTGGTCGTCGTCATTAACAGAAGAGACCTCGCCAACCAGCACGTCGCCAAAACCTTCTTCCGCCCAGAAGCTGTGATACAGGCCCGGCGGCAGGCAGATGCTTTCACCCGGCGTCAGGCGCAGTTGACTGCCTGCGGCATGGGTTTGCCGACAGCCGTCAATTACCACGCTAACGTCGCTGTCTTCCGTTTGCTCGCGGATCCCTGCATTCCACAGTTCTACAATGAGATTGCCTCCGCCGCGATTGATAATGTCTTCGCGTTTGCGCCAGTGAAAATGCATCGGCGTGACCTGTGCATCGCGAACATGCATGATTTTCTCGGCGTAGCATTTCTCGTAAGGCATGCCTTTCGGCGAACCATTACGCAGGGTGAACAGCGTTAATCCTTGCGCGGCGAAATTGTTGCCGCCAAACGCGGTGACATCCCAACCGAGCTTAAGGTCGAACACTTCGCTCCAGGCAGCGGCATCAAGCTTGCGCCATTGGGTCGGGGGGAAGCTGGCAAAAGGGGGGAGATGCACGTCGTGCTGAGAGAAAAACTGGCGCGTGTGGCCAAGGATCTCGTTTATTGCGGAGCGTTTCATCGGCTGAATCCTCCTTAATATAATGCCGGATGGTGCCGCGCTTATCCGGCCTACAAATTCATAGCGATCTTGTAGACCGGATAAGGCATCTTTGCCGCCAACCGGCGTTGTTGTGGCGGGCTATTTCACCGTCCAACCCTTATAACTGCCGACGTTGTTTTTATCGATCATCGTCACTGGGATCAGCACGGGTTCTTTCGGGGCGGGTTTCCCCTGCAGTATGTCATAGCCGATTTCAACCGCTTTGGCAGCCATCACCTGCGGATCTTGTGCCGGAGTCGCCACAAATAGTGAGTTTTCGCGCTTCAGCGCTTCTTCACCGTCTGGGGATCCATCTACGCCGACAATAAAGAATTCGCTACGCTGCGCCTGTTTTGCCGCCAGATCGGCGCCGATCGCCGTGGGATCGTTAATGGCGAATACGCCGTCGATCTTCGGATTCGCCGCCAGCAACGCGGTCATGATCTCCAGCCCGCCTTCGCGACTGCCTTTGGCGTTTTGGTTATGCGACAGCACCTTGATGTCCGGGTGGCGTTTAAACTCAGTCTGGCAGCCTTCCACACGGTTCTGGACGGCAGAAACCGGCGGCCCGTTGATGATGACGACGTTGCCTTTCCCTTTCAGACGGTCGGTAATGTATTTACAGGCCATTTCGCCTGCCTGAGTGTTATCGGAAGTTATGGTCGCGTCTGCGCCTTCCGCCGCTACGTCAACGGCAACCACCACGATCCCGGCGTCTTTCGCGCGTTTAACCGCCGGGCCAATGCCTTTGGAGTCGGCGGCGTTAAGGATAATCATGTCGACTTTGGCGGCAATAAAGTTGTCGATTTGCGACACCTGTTGCCCCAGATCGTAGCCGCTGGAAACCAGCGTGACTTTAACGCTATCACCTGCCAGTTTGCGTGCTTCCAGCTCCGCGCCTTTGGTGATCTGCACGAAGAACGGGTTGGCCAGATCGCCCACCGTAACGCCGATGGATTTCAGTTCTTTTGCCTGCACAAATGGAGCTGCAGCAAGCAGGGCGCCAGCACAGAGCGCGGTCACTAATGGCTTCAAACGCATACTCGTTTCCTCACGTAGGGTATTGTTGTTATACGCCTGATGGCGCTGCGCTTATCAGGCCTACGAATGAGTAGGCCAGTAAGCTTGTCTATGCACTTTGATGGTGTCGGGTACGGTATTTGTCGATCAGCACCGCTATGATGATCACCGCCCCTTTGATCACCAATTGCCAGAAATAGGAGACGCCCATCAGCGTCATGCCATTATTGAGCGTGGCAATGATCAACGCCCCCACCAGCGTGCCGGTGATGGTGCCGATCCCGCCAACAAAGCTGGTGCCGCCGAGGATCACCGCCGCGATGGCGTCCAGTTCGTAACCCATACCTAAGTTGCCATTGGCGCTGTACAGTCGCGAGGCGCTCATCACCCCGCCAAGACCTGAGAGCAAACCGCTCATGCCGTAGACGAACAGCAGCACCAGCCACACTTTGATCCCGGTTAAGCGCGCGGCCTGCATATTGCCGCCAACCGCATAGATATGAACGCCGAGCGTTGTGCGCCTAAGAATGAACCAGCACACCACCACCACCGCCAGCGCAATGACCACCAGCCACGGAACCGGACCGAGATAGTTGTTGCCGATCCACTCAAAGCTGATGTTGGAGTTAATCACCGTGGTGCCGTCCGCCAGCAGATAGGCCGCGCCGCGCAGCGCCGTATAGGTTCCAAGCGTGACGATAAACGGCGGCAGGCCGGCAAAAGCGACCAGCGCGCCGTTAAACAACCCCAGCACCATGCCGAGCAACAGTGCAGCAGGGACTGACAGCATGGCAAACTCAGGAATGAGAGAAACCACCATGGCTGCGACGGCGGTGGTGCCGAGAATCGAACCAACCGAAAGATCGATGCCGCCGGTTAAAATAATGAAGGTCATGCCAGCGGCCAGCACGATGTTGATCGACGCCTGGCGGGTAATATTCAGCAGGTTGCTTTCGGTAAAAAAGTTAGGCGCGATAAAGCCAAACACCGCCACTATCAGGATGAGAATCGGTAAGATACCGACCGTTTGCATCAGATCGCTCATCAGCATTTTTTTTGCGGAGGCGGATTTCGCCACCTGCTGGGGAGTGGTTGGATTATTCATGGGGTACCGCCTGATGATGGGAGTCGTTCACGCCGGTTGCCAGCGTCATAATATTTTCCTGGGTAATACTTTGTCCGTTCAGCTCGCCGGCAATACTGCCTTCGCGCATGACGTACACGCGGTCGCTCATCCCGACCACTTCCGGTAGTTCGCTGGAGATCATCAGGATCGCCACGCCTTTGCGCGCCATATCGTTCATGATCCGGTAGATCTCGCTTTTGGCGCCGACGTCCACGCCGCGCGTGGGTTCATCGAGGATCAAAATGCGTGGCCCGATCGCCACCCAGCGCGAAATCAGCAGCTTTTGCTGGTTGCCGCCGGACAAGCCGCCTGCGCGGACCTGGGCATGCGGGACGCGAATATTGAGCAATTTGATGGCGTCATCAGAAATCGCCTGCGCCTTTTTGCGATCGAGCATGCCCCAGTTCGCGTCACGTTCCAGCGTTGCCATGGTGATGTTTTCTGCCGCTGCCAGCTCTAAAAATAATCCCTGCTCTTTGCGGTTTTCCGTCAGAAAGCCAATGCCGTGGTCAATTGCTTCGCGCGGGGAGTGGATCACCACCGGTTCACCGTCCACTTCAATCATGCCGCCGATGGCTTTGCGCACGCCAAAAATCAGCTGCGCCAGTTCAGAACGCCCGGCGCCAACTAACCCGGCCAGGCCGACGATCTCCCCGGAACGCACCAGCAAGCTGCACGGCTGGACTTTATGGCCGTCGGTAAGGTAATGGACGTTGAGGCGTGCTTTACCTAAGGGAATGTCGCGCTCTTTGTTGAACAGGTCGCTCAACGGACGGCCCACCATCATGCGCACTAGCTCCGAGGCGTTGAGTTTGTCGCGGGTCAGGCTGCCAACATATTGCCCGTCGCGCAGGACGCTGACGCGATCGGAGAGTTCGTACACTTCCGCCATGCGGTGGCTGATGTAGATAATCGCCATCCCCTCATCGCGCAGGCGCATGATCAGTTCAAACAGGCGGTGGGTTTCACGTGAGGAGAGGGCGGCGGTGGGTTCATCCATCACCAGAATGCGGCTGTTACGGTGCAGGGCACGGGCAATTTCAACCTGCTGCTGTTCGGCGATGGTCAACGTCATCACACGGTCGCTGGCCTTAAACTGGGCGCCGAGTCGATCGATGACTTTCTGTGACTGCATGACCATCTCTTTACGCTGGACCAGACCGCCGCGCGACAGCTCGCTGCCAAGAAAGATATTTTCTGCCACCGTCAGGTTCGGCGCGAGCTGCATCTCCTGATAAATCAGCGTGATGCCTGCGCTGAGTGCATCTTTGGGACCGCGAATGTGAAACGGCTGACCGTCAATCAGGATTTCACCGCTGGTGGCGGTATAGGCGCCCGCGAGGATCTTCATCAGGGTGCTTTTCCCCGCACCGTTCTCGCCCATCAGGGCATGAATCTCGCCCGGCCAGACCGTTAAATCGACCCCTTTCAGCGCGTAAAATTTGCCAAACGCTTTAGCAATGTTGCGCATCTCCAGAACCGGTGTCCTGCTCATAGAGGATCTCCTGTGGGGTGGCCGATATCAGCAGTCCATCACAGGAATGTAAATGCAAAATGTCAGAAGCCGTTCATATTTGTCATATTGCGATTTTTCTTCACGGAGCGTGATATGCCGCAACCGGGACGTCACTTTTTCGCCAGTGCGCGTGGACGATTACTGTTCTTCAATCTGCTGGTGGTGGCGGTCACGCTGATGGTGAGCGGCGTGGCGGTGCTGGGGTTTCAGCACGCAAGCCAGATCCAGGAGCAGGTGCAGCAGCAAACCGTTGACGACATGACCGGCAGCATGAACCTGGCACGGGATACGGCGAACGTCGCGACAGCGGCGGTGCGGCTGTCGCAGGTAGTCGGGGCGCTGGAATACAAAGGGGAAGCGGAGCGGCTGCAGGAGACGCAAAGGGCGCTGAAGCAGTCGCTGGAACAACTGGCTACCGCGCCGCTGGCACAGCAGGAGCCGGTGCTGGTCGAGCGAATTATCCAGCGCAGCCAGGAGTTACAAAGCAGCGTAGAAGGTATGTTGCAGCGCGGTCAGCGGCGGCACCTGGAACGTAACGCGCTGCTCAGTTCGCTGTATCAGAATCAAAGCTATTTACGTCATCTGCAAAAGCTCACCGGCGCGCAGGACGATGTGCTGCTGGGGCAGATGGACCGCTTAATTGTTGCCGCCATCGACACGCCCACGCCGCGTTCGGTGGTGAAACAACTGGATGCAGTGATGCCCGCTCTTCCCTTGCTGCATGCCAATCCGCTGATTAGCGGTATCCTCAACGACTTCAACCAGGAGCTGCATAAGCTGGAGCCGCTCTCCTCCGCGCTGGAGCAAAGTGATTTGGCCATCAATTGGTATATGTTCCACATCAAAGCGTTGGTGGCGATCCTCAACAGCGATATCAACCAGTATGCCTCGCAGGTGGCGCTGATCTCAGAGCAGCGGGTGGCGCAAAACCATCAGGAACTGCAATCCGGCGCGTTGTTTATTTTAGTGTTTGCGCTGCTGGCGGTGGTGATCACCGGTTTTGCCGGGTGGTATATCTACCGTAATCTCGGCTCCAACCTAACGGCCATTTCGCGGGCGATGACCCGACTGGCGCACGGTGAATCAGACGTCAGTGTCCCGGCCCTGCAGCGGCGCGATGAGCTGGGCGAGCTGGCCCGCGCCTTTAGCGTCTTTGCCCGCAATACGGCATCGCTGGAGCACACCACTCGACTGCTAAAAGAAAAAACCAGCCAGATGGAAATCGATCGCACCGAGCGTCAGGGGCTGGAAGAAGCGTTGTTGCACAGCCAAAAGCTGAAGGCGGTGGGGCAACTGACGGGTGGATTAGCGCATGATTTCAATAACCTGCTGGCGGTGATTATTGGCAGTCTGGATTTGGTGAATCCGGAGTCGCCCGATGCGCCACGGGTCAATCGGGCGCTAAAAGCCGCCGAGCGCGGGGCGCTGCTTACCCAACGGCTGCTGGCCTTTTCGCGCAAACAGTCATTGCACCCTCATGCGGTGGAGCTGAAAACCTTGCTGGAAAACCTGGGCGAACTGATGCGCCACTCTCTTCCGGCCACGTTGACGCTGGAGATTGAAGCCCAGTCGCCTGCCTGGCCCGCGTGGATTGACGTCAGCCAACTGGAAAACGCCATTATCAATCTGGTGATGAACGCCCGTGACGCCATGGACGGGCAGGCGGGCACGATAAAAATCCGTACCTGGAATCAACGGGTTACGCGCAGCGATGGGCGTAAGCAGGACATGGTGATGCTGGAGGTAGCCGACCAGGGAAGTGGGATGTCGCAGGAAGTGAAAGCGCAGGTCTTCGAGCCATTTTTCACCACCAAACAGACCGGCAGCGGCAGTGGGCTTGGGCTGTCGATGGTTTACGGTTTTGTGCGCCAGTCCGGTGGCCGGGTGGAGATTGAAAGCGCCCCCGGGCAGGGAACGACTGTCCGGCTGCAACTGCCTCGCGCCGTTGTTCCGGTGCAGGCTCAAGTGGAAGCGGTAGCGCAACACACAACGACCAACGATGAAAAACTGGTGTTGGTGCTCGAGGATGAGGACGATGTACGCCAGACGTTGTGCGAGCAATTACACCTGCTGGGCTACCTGACGTTAGAGGCCGCCAACGGCGAACAGGCGATGCATATGCTGGCGGCTTCATCCGAGATTGATATTTTTATCAGCGACTTAATGCTGCCTGGTGGTTTAAGCGGCGTGGATGTGGTTAACCATGCCCAGGCACATTATCCGCAGTTGTCCATCTTGCTGATGAGCGGTCAGGATTTACGCCCGGCGCATAACCCGGCGCTGCCGGATGTGGCACTATTGCGTAAGCCTTTTACCCGGGGAGAGCTGGCGCAGGCGCTGCGGCATTCGCGTAATTGAGATTCCTCCGCTACCCGCGCAAATACGCTTTGGTTACCGTGGGGCGAGTTTCTTGATGAGGCTGGTTTTATGCAACGCTCCGCGACATTCCTTCTTTTTAGTTTGCTGATGCTGACCACCGTATCGGCGCAGGCGGATATTATCGATGACGCCATTGGTAATATTCAGCAGGCGATAAACGACGCATACAAACCGGACAACGGGCGGGATTATGATGATTCCCGTGATGAAAGCTGGCAGCGCCAGATGAGTGACGACCGGCGCAGGCAATATGACAATCGCCGCCGCCAGTTTGAAGATCGACGTCGCCAACTGGATGACCGTCAGCGCCAGCTTGATCAAGAACGGCGTCAGTTAGAAGACGAAGAACGCAGAATGGAAGAGGATTACGATCGTTAACTGTAACTATCTAAATGTAAGAATATTTTATCCCCTGTAAGGGATTTCGCTGTCAGCTCAACATCTCGCCATTTTATGTTAATAAATGCACTTGAGCACAGTGCATGTATGCATTATAATCTCTCTATACTTATGGAAAAGGAGCCGGCAATGGAATGTCTAAATCATTAAATATCAGGAGCTTTCGGGATACATGGCTTGAAGATTTTTTTGAGCGGGCGACATCGCACAGAAAAATACCAGCGGATATTCATACTGCATTAGCCAGAAAGCTGGATATCATTAATGCGGCTGTTTCGCATCGGGATTTGCGCTCGCCACCCGGTAACAGATATGAAGAGTTAACCGGAAAATTACAGGAATATTCTTCAATCAGAGTAAACAAGCAGTACCGATTAATATTTAAATGGGTTAACGGTAAGGCCGAAGATGTGTACTTAGATCCACACATCTACTAGAACTAGAGAAAATCTAAGGTAACGATATGAAACAGGCAACCAGAAAACCCACGACTGTGGGTGATATCCTGCAATATGAATACCTGGAGCCGCTCGGACTGAAAATTAACGATCTGGCTGAAATACTGCATGTTCATCGCAATACGGTGAGCGCACTGGTCAACAATAATCGCAAATTAACAACGGATATGGCGTTTCGTTTGGCCAAAGCGTTCGATACCTCCGTTGATTTCTGGCGTAACTTACAGGCGGCGGTTGACCTGTGGGAAGTTGAAAATGACATGCGGGCGCAAGAAGAACTGAACCGCATTGTTTCGGTTAAAGATTTTATCGCTCAGCGAAATAGCGAGTCTAAAAAAGTCGCCTGACTGTCGTCTTGTCGGCCGGATAAGATGTTTTCATCGCATCCGGCAAATTTCCTTACTCCAGCATAATCTCCATACCGTCATATCCTGCCTCAAACCCTGCGGGAAGCTGGTTTTCCATCATCCACAGGTCGAACTGATGGCTGATATGCGTCAGGATCACCCGTGGACAGCGGATAATGTCGTTCAACGCGATAACGGTATTTAAATCACAGTGATTGCGCGGTGGCTCGGAGCGCGGGGCATGGCTGCAGTCGATGATAATCACCTGGGGTTGGTTATTGTGGAGAAACTTCAGCGTCTTGTCGGGAAGTCCGGCGGTATCGGAGAGCCACGCCACGCGGCTATGTGCGGTCTCCAGCAGATAACCAAACGTCAGCTTTGAATGGTTGAGCGGTAGCGGCGTGACCTGCAATCCTTGCAGGTCAAACACTACGAATGGCGCGACGGTATGGCTAAAATCGAGGATGCCGGGATGCTTAAACAGATCGTCGCAACCCTGTTCATCCGGCGGTCCGTACACCGGGATAGTCGCCCCCACGCCCCAGCGCAGCGGAAACAGCCCCTGCACGTGATCCATATGATAGTGGGTCAGCAGAAACTGCTGGAAGCTGCCCACTGGCCAGTCGTCCATCAGATGCGGGATCCCCGCGTCCAGCAGCGTCACCGCATTGTTGAATTTGACCACCCCGCTACAAGGGCGTCGACGATATTGCGCCTGTAAGCGTGCTCGTTGGCAGGCCGCACAGTCGCAGCCAAATGTCGGCACCAGCTGTGCGCCGCCAGTTCCCGTTAGCGTAATGATCAGACTCATGGCTTCCCCTACAGCGGTTTGGTGAAGCGAAAATGGCTCATGGTATAGCCTTCGCGCTGGTAAAAACGGTGTGCGTCAAGGCGTTGGGTGCTGGTGGAAAGCTCGGTGACTTCTGCGCCCGCTTCGCGTGCGGCGGCTTCGGCCCAGGCCAGTAGCTGGCTGCCAACCCTTAACCCTCGCGCCTGCGGCATCACCACCAGTTCCTGGATTTCGCCAATCCAGTTGGCGTGGTGCAGATGAAACTGCAGGTGTAGACCGATCAAGCCTACGACCTGTCCGTCGATCAGTGCCAACTGGTAGTGCATATTGGCATCTTGCAGATTAGCGGCGTAACCAGCGCTAAAAGCCTGCAGGTCAAATTGACCCTGCTTCAACTCGCAGATGAGCGCGTAAACCGCATCGGTATCGTAGAGCGTGGCGCGGCGTAATTCACAGACAGACATGTTTCTTCTCCTTGCGTCCCATCAGTGCGAGCAGTGTATCGACAGACTGTAGCAAACTACCATCGTTATTCAGGACGTGGCAGTCATACGGGGCGTAGCGGGCTGCGCGTTCAAGACGGGCGGCGATTTCCGTTTCGCTCTCCCGCCCACGCGCCTGCAGGCGCTGGCGGAGAATTGCCGGAGAAACCTGTAAGCAAATGGGAAGCAAAGAAGCGCCATAACGGGCCTGCGCCTGGGGCAGATGCGCACGCGAGCCGTTGACCACCACATCAAAACCAGCGTGCAGCCAGAGGTCTATCTCCACGCCGACGCCGTAGTAGAAGCCGTTGGCGTGCCAGCTCAGCGCCAGCAGATTCTGCCCGGCGCGGGTAAAAAACTCTGGTTCACTTAGCGCAATATGATTTTCATTCCCGGCGTTGGCGGCGCGGGTGATGTAGCGATGCGCCACCAGCAGTTGTGCCGGTTCCTGCTGGCGCAATTCTGCCAGCAGACTGTCCTTACCGGAGCCGGACGGCCCCATCAGCCAGATCAGTTTACCCATATCAGAATACCCTTTTGCCCTGACGCCAGACGTGGTCGATATGGATGTTGCCGCCTTTGCGATGCGCCAGCACCAGATCCGCGCGTTTACCTTCGGCAATAACGCCGCGATCGTCGAGATTTAAGGCCCGCGCCGGATTGCGTGTCACCAGACGAATAGCCTGCGACAGCGTAAAGCGGTTAGCGTCGTCATCCGCTACGCGAAATGCCGCATCGAGCAGGCTGGCGGGGTAGTAGTCGGAGGAGAGAATATCCAGCAGCCCCAGCTCAGCCAGCCTATGTGCCGCCACGTTGCCGGAGTGAGAACCGCCGCGCACGATGTTAGGTGCGCCCATCAGCACGTTCATGCCATGCTGGCGTGAGGCATCGGCGGCTTCGAAAGTTGTGGGAAATTCGGCGATCACGCTGCCAAGTTGATGCGATTCGAGCACATGATCGCAGGTGGCATCGTCATGGCTCGCCAGCGCAATCTGGCGCTCACGGCACATCTGGGCAATCGCCGTGCGGTTGGGCTGTGACCAACGCGCAGCCAGCGCTAACTGTTCTTCTTCATAACGGGCCATCTGCTCGTCGGTGAGCGAATACTTGCCCTGATAATACTCGCGGTACTTCTCACGATTGGCGAACTGACGCTGGCCGGGGGAATGATCCATCAGCGACACCAGCGTCACCGGCTCACGACCAACCAGTTTTTCAAACAGCGGCAGGGTAGTGTGATGCGGCAGCTCGCAGCGCAGGTGCAGGCGGTGCTCGGCGCGATTGACCCCACGCTTTTGCGTCTCTTCCACCGCGTTGATCATCTTCTCCAGATTTTCCAGACGGTCACCACCGTCGCGCACATCGCCAATCGCCACTGCGTCCAGCACGGTGGTAATGCCGCTGGCGACCATTAGCGCGTCGTGGCTGCTCATCGCCGAGTGGGCAGGCCAATCTACCTTCGGGCGCGGGGTAAAAAATTTGTCGAGATTATCGGTATGCAGCTCGATAAGCCCTGGCAGCAGCCAGCCGCCTTCGCCGTCCAGCGCCTCAGGTAGGCTGCTCGGACTTTCAGCAAAGGCGCGAATGACCCCGCCCTCGATTTCCAGCGATCCTTGCACCACGTCATCTTCCAGTACCAGCTTTACATTATTGATAATCATGCTGTTGTTCCCATCAGATGCAGACGATCCGCTACGCGGTCGCGCACGGTTTGATCGTGAAAAATACCGACAATTGCTGCGCCGCGGGCTTTTGCTTCTTCAATCAATGCGACGACGGCGGCGCTATTTTTGGCGTCCAGCGAGGCGGTGGGTTCATCGAGCAGCAGAATCGGGTAATCGACGATAAACCCGCGGGCGATGTTGACGCGCTGCTGTTCGCCGCCGGAGAAGGTCGACGGCGCCAGGTGCCACAGCCGCTCCGGCACGTTCAGGCGGGTAAGCAGGTTAGCCGCTTTGGCTGCACACTCCTCACGGGAGACCCCTAGATCCAGCAGCGGTTGCATCACCACATCCAGCGCGGAAATCCTCGGGATTACGCGCAGGAACTGGCTTACCCAGCCGATAGTTGAACGGCGAACTTCCAACACTTTGCGCGCCGGGGCCTGCACCAGATCGACCCACTCATCGCTGTGGCGAATGTGGATGTGTCCTTCATCCGGCAGATAGTTGGCATACAGCGATCGCAGCAGCGTGGACTTGCCGCTACCCGAGTGACCGTGCAGCACCACGCATTCGCCATTTTTCACTTCCAGCGTGGCGTTTTGCAGCACCGGCAGACGCACGCCGTTTTGCTGATGCAGGACAAAGGTTTTACTGACGTTTTCAACGCGAATCATTTGAGCCTCATGGTTCTTATTGCCGGATGGCGCTGCGCTTATCCGGCCTACAAACAGCGCCCCGTAAGCTGCCATCCGGCATCCGATGTTTAATTTTGCAAAACGGACGACACCAACAACTGGGTGTACGGATGGTGCGGGTCGTCGAGCACGCGGTCGGTTAACCCACTTTCCACCACCTGACCCTGCTTCATCACCAGCAAACGGTCTGCCAGCAGACGTGCCACACCCAAATCGTGGGTGACAATGACCACTGCAAGGTCCAGTTCCACCACCAGGCCGCGCAGCAGGTCCAGCAGTTTGGCCTGTACCGAAACGTCCAGCCCGCCGGTGGGTTCGTCCATAAACACCAGTTTGGGATGGGTGACGAGGTTGCGGGCGATCTGCAGGCGCTGCTGCATACCGCCGGAAAAGGTGGTTGGCAGGTCGTCGATACGCGAGGCAGGGATCTCCACCTCCTCCAGCCAGCGCTGCGCGGTGGAGCGGATGTCGCCGTAGTGACGCGCGCCAGTGGCCATCAGACGTTCGCCGATATTGCCGCCTGCGGAGACCTGACGGCGCAGGCCATCCAGCGGATGCTGATGCACCACGCCCCATTCGGTGCGCAGCAGACGGCGACGGTCGGCCTCGTTCATGCCGTACAGCGAACGGTTCTGATACAAAATCTCACCGCTCTGCGGCGTCAGCCGTGAAGAGATCGATTTCAGCAGCGTGGTTTTGCCAGAACCGGACTCGCCGACGATACCCAGCACTTCGCCTGGCCACAGGTCAAAAGAGACATCGCTGAAGCCCTTGCCCGGCGCGTAGAGATGGGTCAGGTTGTTGACTGAAAGCAGCGGTTGCGTCATTTGCTGAGGGCCTCGCTCTGTTGGCGGCAGTAATCGGTGTCGGAGCAGACAAACATGCGTTTGCCGCTGTCATCGAGCACCACTTCATCGAGATAGCTGTGGGTTGAGCCGCAGATGGCACAAGGTTCATCCCAGCTCTGCACGGTAAACGGGTGATCGTCGAAATCGAGGCTTTCCACGCGAGTGTAAGGTGGAACGGCATAGATGCGTTTTTCGCGGCCTGCGCCAAACAGTTGCAGGGCCGGCATCATGTCCATCTTCGGATTGTCGAATTTCGGGATGGGCGACGGGTCCATGACGTAGCGGTCGTTGACCTTCACCGGATAGGCGTAAGTGGTGGCGATATGACCAAAGCGGGCGATATCTTCATACAGTTTCACCTGCATGATGCCGTACTCTTCCAGCGCGTGCATGGTGCGAGTTTCCGTTTCACGCGGTTCGATAAAGCGCAGCGGCTCGGGGATCGGTACCTGGAAGATGATTATTTGATCTTCCACCAGCGGCGTCTCCGGGATGCGGTGGCGGGTCTGGATCAGCGTCGCATCTTCCGTACGCTCAGTGGTATTCACTCCGGTCACACGCTTGAAGAAATTACGAATCGATACGGCGTTAGTGGTGTCGTCCGCACCCTGGTCAATCACTTTCAGCACGTCCGGCTCGCCAATCACGCTGGCGGTAAGTTGAATGCCGCCGGTTCCCCATCCGTATGGCATCGGCATTTCACGGCCGCCAAACGGTACCTGGTAACCGGGAATCGCTACCGCTTTCAGAATTGCGCGGCGGATCATGCGTTTGGTCTGCTCATCAAGATAGGCAAAGTTGTAGCCGGAGAGGTTAGTGGTCACAGGTGGCCTCCTGTTGCAGGCGTTTGAGCAGTTCCAGTTCGGCCTGGAAATCGACGTAATGGGGAAGTTTGAGGTGCGAAACAAAACCCGCCGCCTCGACGTTATCCGCATGCGCCAGCACGAACTCTTCGTCCTGCGCCGGTCCTGTGACCGTTTCATCGTATTCGGCTGCCTGTAGGGCGCGGTCCACCAGCGCCATCGCCATTGCTTTACGTTCGCTCATACCGAACACCAGCCCGTAGCCGCGGGTAAAATGGGGGGATTCATTTTCTGGCGCGACAAAACCGTTGACCATTTCACATTCCGTCATCAGCAGTTCGCCGACGTTCACCGCAAATCCCAGCTCTTCCGGTACGGTTTCCAGTGCCACATAGCCGCTACGGATTTCGGCGGCAAACGGGTGGTTGCGCCCGTAGCCGCGCTGGGTGGAGTAGGCCAGCGCCAGCAAATATCCCTCGTCACCGCGCATCAACTGTTGCAGACGTGAAGCGCGTGAGCAGGGGTAAACCGGCGGCGTGCGGGTGATGTCGTCGGGTGTCGCGCCATCATCCTCTTCACGTTTTGCCAGGCCCTGGTTCGCCAGCAGGGAAAAGACGTGCGGGGAGGCATCCTGCGCGCCGTCTGCGCTGCGCAGAGGCGGGGTTTCGCCATTGGCCAGTAAGGTAAAATCCAGCAGGCGATGGGTATAGTCATAGGTTGGACCCAACAGCTGCCCGCCGGGAATATCCTTGTAGACCGCGGAGATTCTGCGTTCAAGACGCATTTCTGCGCTGTTAACCGGTTCGCTGACAGCAACCTTTGCCAGCGTAGTGCGGTAGGCGCGGAGCAAAAAGATGGCCTCGACGTTATCGCCGCTGGCCTGTTTGAGCGCCAGTGCAGCCAGTTCGCGGTCAGCGATGCCACCTTCGGTCATCACCCGATCAACGGCCAGGTTCATCTGCTGTTCGATTTGCGCCACGCTCAGTTCAGCAATGGTCTCATCGCCCCGGCGTCGGTTTTCCTGCAGGGCGTGGGCGTTGGCTATCGCCTTTTCGCCCCCTTTGACGGCGACGTACATCAGCACACCTCCACATGGGTGGTTCGCGGAATAGCCAGCAGGCGTTCGCCACAGGTGAGGATCAGATCGACCCCCAGTGGGAACGGGTGCGGGCGTTCGGTGAGTTCGTGAATCAGGCATTCCGGCAGCTGTGGCGCGATCATGCGCTCTTCGGCGATGCCCGCGCCGGTCAGACGCAGCATGCGTCCGCCGCTTAAGCCAGAGACCTGCACAATCAGCGTGGCGCTGGTTTCTGGTGCGACGGCTGAACCGGCGGAGAGGGCGTTAAGCTGTTCGCTGCTGATACGTTCGTCGGCGACGGCAAAGGCCGCCAACTGTGGTTGATCCACCAGCGGCGCGTTGGTGTGAAAACGCAGGTTCTGCCGGGCGATATCGTTATCCACCGACGGCGCCAGCCAGACCGGCGTGTCGCCATCGACCAGGGTCAGCAGCACGCTGGTGGTCGCCAGACCCAGCGGCTGCCAGCCGTGTTTCAGTTGATGCAGGGCGACGATTACGCCCGGTTCGCTCATGGCTTTCAGCAGGCGACGAAAGCTCTGCTGAGCATCCTGAACGGGTAAATTAAATGCGGTCTGTAAGGTCATGCGTTATCTCCGCGTACCAGCGTGAAGAAGTCGACCCGGCTGGCGTTAACTTCGGCACAGCGTGCGTTAATCAGCGCATCGCGTTCCGCTTCCAGCGGGGCAATTAAGGTTTCCATTAGGTTCTGGAAATGCGTTTGTTCCTGCAGTAGCGCGTCAATCACCGCGCACTGCTCGGCATGTTGTTTGTTGCGTCCCAGCAGGTAGCTGTAACCCAGCGTGCCGCTCTTCAGGCGTACCACTGCGCGGGTAAGCGTGGTGTCACCGGCAAAGAAGCGGTTACCGGTACCGCCCATACGGGCCTGGATCTGCATCAGTCCGCTTTCCGGTGCGCGGATAAGTTCATAGTCCGGCGTCAGTTTGAGCTCGTTGATACGGGCGTTCAGGGCATCGGCATTGCTGTAAGCCAGCGCGCGCATCCAGCGCTGGCGGGTGGCGGTATCGAAATGCATTCAGTGCTCCATAGTGAATTCGATCATGTCGGCGCGGGTCAGGCTGACGGAGTATTCCGCCGCGTGTTCTTCGCCTTCACGGTGGTTCAGGGTGCGCACGCACAGCAGCGGCGCCATATTGGGGATTTCCAGCACCTTGCTCTCTTTGGCCTGCGCGCGGCGGGCGCTGATGCGCGTTTGCGTGCGCAGCAGCGTCAGACCGGATTGTTGACGCAGATAGTCGTGCAGTGAGCCGCTGTTGAAGCCTTGCAGCAGCGGCCACAGCGTGAGGTCGGAAAAATAGTGGTCGATCTGGCACAGTGCGATCCCGTTAACCCGGCGCAGGGTGCGCAGGTGAATCACGTTATCGCCCTCGTTTATGCTGAGCGCATCGGCAATGTGGCTGGAGGCCGGACGCAGCACCGCCAGCAGTTTTTCGCTGGTGGGGTGGCTGCCCTGGTCCAGCAGGTTCTGACTAAAGCGTGCCTGGGCATTAAGCGGGTAATCGAACGGGCGCATCAGCACCAGTACGCCGACTCCCTGGCGACGCTGAACCCAACCGCGTTCAACCAACTGGTCAATGGCGCGGCGCAGGGTGTGGCGGTTTACCTCGAAGCGCGCGGCAAGCTGATGCTCGGCGGGCAGATAGTCACCGCAGCGATAATGTTGACGTAGCTCCTGCTCAAGTCTCGCGGCAATTTCCTGATAACGCGTTGGATAACTGGTCGGATGTGTAGACAAGTGCATAGCAATCAATGCCTCGCTAATCAGATAAAGTGCTTACGCAAACGCTGGGAAAGGAAATCCAACAGGCTGACGGTGACGATGATTAACACCATCAGGGCGCAGGTTTGCTGGAACTGAAAGCCGCGAATCGCTTCCCATAAGGTCACGCCAATACCACCTGCGCCCACCATGCCGACTACCGTGGCCGAGCGAACATTGGATTCAAAGCGATACAGCGAGTAGGAGATAAGCAGCGGCATGACCTGTGGCAGAACGCCGTACAGAATCTCTTCAATTTTGTTGGCTCCGGTGGCGCGAATACCTTCTACCGGACCCGGCTCAATGGCTTCTACCGCTTCGGAAAGCAGCTTGGAGAGTACCCCGGTAGTGTGAATAAACAGCGCCATCACCCCGGCGAATGGCCCTAACCCGACGGCGACCACGAACAGCATCGCGAAGACCATTTCATTGATGGCGCGGCAGGCGTCCATCAGGCGGCGCATCGGCTGGTAAATCCACCACGGCACCAGGTTATCGGCGCACATCAGGCCGAAGGGAATCGATAGCACCACGGCGAGGGCAGTCCCCCAGACGGCAATTTGCAGGGTGACGGCCATTTCACCGAGATAGTCTTGCCACTGGCTGAAGTCCGGTGGGAAGAAGTCGGCGGCGAAGGTTGCCATATTGCCGGAATCTTCGATCAGCGTGAGCGGAGCCATTTCGGCACCTTTCCACGAGACCACCAGTACGGTGAGCAGAATGGCCCAACTCAGCAGCGAGAACCAGCTACGTTTGGGCGGGGCGACGGTGATGGTTTGCATGTTTAGCTCCGTGCATAGGTTATTGCCGGATGGCGGCGCAGGCGCCTTATCCGGCCTACAAAATATCGTAGGCCCGGTAAGCGAAGCGCCACCGGGCACCAGGGTTACTGCACTGCTTTGGTGACGCTGGTCATGGCGCCCAGTGCGGCTGTCAGACGGTCAAGGTCATCTAGCTGCGCTTTCAACGCCGAGGTTTTGCTGGTTTTCTCTTCCTCGTTCAGCCCTTTGTTGTCCTTCACACCCTGCATCTCTTTAAACAGTGCCAGCTGGCGAATCGGCACCAGTTGCAGATCGCTGGAGGCGCGGAACGGTGCCCATCCAAGGCGTTCCAGTACGATTTTCTGCTCCGGCGTTTTGCCGTAATTCATAAAGAAGTCGTACACCTTGTCCTTGGTGGTTTCGGAGAGGTTTTTACGCCAGACGATCGGATCGCCCGGGATCAGCGGTGACTTCCAGATCACCTTCAGCTCTTTCAGCTTTTCCGGCGCGGAAGTTTTCAGCTTGTCGAGGTTTTCGGTGTTGTTGGTGGCGACATCAACCTGCTTGTTGGCGACTGCCAGGGCGTTGGTTTCGTGTCCGGCGTTAACGGTGCGTTTGAAATCGCTCGCGGAGATGTTGTTTTTGGCAAAGACGTAGTAGCCGGGAACAAGGAAGCCTGACGTTGAGTTGGGATCGCCGTTGCCGAAGGTCAGATCCTTACGTTTGGCGATCAGATCGTTCAGGTTATTGATCGGACTGTCTTTGTTAACGATCAACACGCTCCAGTAACCCGGGGATCCGTCGGCGGCGACGGTCTGGGCAAACACTTGCCCGTTAGCGCGATCCACCGCTTCCATTGCCGAGAGGTTGCCGTACCAGGCGATATCCACTTTGTTAAAGCGCATGCCCTGGATGATCCCGGCGTAGTCCGGGGCGAAGAAGGCGTTCACTTTCACGCCCAGTGATTTTTCCATGTCCTTCAGGAACGGTTCCCACTGTGGCTTCAGGTTTTGCTGTGACTCGGTCGAAATAATGCCAAAGTTCAGCGCTTTTTCTTGCTCTTCGGCATGCGCCGGGCTTAACAAGGTACTGACGCTAAACATGCTGGTGAAGGCCAGCGCGGCAACTGTCTTATAGCTCATGTCGTTTCCTTAATTAGTCATTGTTCCAGGCTATTTCACTTGCCAGCCTGAATCCGGGCAGTGCTCAAAATCCTCACGTACTGCGTGTACGCTCCGGTTTTTCCGCGCTGGCCGTCTCCAGCCTGGCTGCGCCAATAACGCCTGGTTTTTTAGAACTATGCAGCCTGCGCGTTCTGTTCGACGCGGTTCATGCTGCGGTAAAGATGGTCAAAACGATCGTTATCAAAATGCTGGCTGCTGCCATCAAAGAAGACGTTGCCCTGGCGCAGCGCGACGATGCGTTCGCAGTAGCGCAGGGCGTAATCCACCTGATGCAGCGTGACGACTACGGTGATGCCGTCGGTCTGGTTGATGTCGCGTAGGGTGTCCATCACGATGCGTGCGGATTCCGGGTCCAGTGAGGCAATCGGCTCATCGGCAAGGATCACTTTGGCCCGCTGCATCAGCGCGCGGGCGATTGCGACGCGCTGTTGTTGTCCGCCCGAAAGCGTGGAAACACGCTGGTATGCAAAGTGCGCCATGCCAACGCGGGTTAACGCTTGTAATGCACGCTGTTTCTGCTCAGCGGTAAACCAGCTAAAACAGGTGCGCCAGAACGGTGTGCTGCCGAGCGCGCCAATCAGGACGTTCTCCAGCACTGTCAGGCGGTTCACCAGATTGAACTGCTGGAAGATGTAGCCGGTGTGGGCGCGGCTTTTGCGGATATCGCGCGCCAGGCGGCCTTCATGTTGAACGGTGCGGCCCAGCAGCTCGACGCGGCTACCGGGTGATTTATCACCGACGATCAAGCCGCTTAAATGACGTAAAAGGGTGGATTTGCCGGAGCCGGACGGCCCAAGCAGAGCCACCATCTCACCGGAACAGATGTTCAGATCAACCGCATTGAGCGCCTGATGTTGATTGAAGGACTTGGAGAGTTTTTCGACGCGAATAATCGTTTGCATGCTGCGGCCTCCCTAAAAAAGTGGCCCCATCGTGGCGGATCAATGTGACGTTTTCGTTAAGGGATAGTTACTCGATGATGAAGAGTTGAGCGCTATTTGATGACAGTACGGGAGGGCTGGCCTCCCGTTGGATTACTCTGTAGGGGGTTGCTGTTGTTTGACGACGTTGATCATCCACGGCACGCCATACTGGTCGCTCACTTTACCGAAACCGTGGGCCCAGAAGGTTTCCTGCCAGTCCATTTCGATTTTTCCGTTTGCTGCCAGGTTATCAAACCAGCGTTTGCCTTCATCGACGTTTTGCGTGTCGAGCACTAGCGTAAAGCCAGAGTAGTGAGCATTTCCGTCCGGGGCGCTATCGCTCATCATGATGTCGCTGCCCGCAACGCGCAGGTTGGCGTGGGCAATGGCGGTATCGGGGAATTTCATGCCTGAAGGGCAACCATCTTCACTATCCTGCGCCGATTTGGGCATTTCACCGAAGTTGATTTTGTAGAGCAGTTCAGCGCCTAACGTTTTTTGATAGTAGGCGATAGCGTCAGCGCAGTTGCCTGCAAAGGAGATATAGGGACTTAACGGCATAATCTTTACCTCAGGTAAAAGAAACCAGTTAAGTGTAGTTATCGTCTGCATAAATAAACCAGGCGGGAAGTATGAGCTTCCCGCCAGGCAGATGAGCTGGTGTAGACCTGATGAGCGTAGTGCCATCAGGCAATTTGCATCAGTTCTTTTTCACAAACTCAGATTTCAGCTTCATTGGGCCAAAGCCATCGATTTTGCAATCGATGTTGTGGTCACCTTCAACCAGGCGAATGTTTTTCACTTTGGTACCGATCTTCAGCATGGAAGAGCTACCTTTTACCTTCAGGTCTTTCACGACGGTAACGCTGTCGCCGTCGGACAGCAGGTTGCCGTTAGCATCTTTAACGATCAGTTCGTCGCTGTCCTGTGCCGGTTCAGCATCGTTCCATTCGTGCGCGCATTCCGGGCAGATGAACATGCCGTTATCTTCGTAAGTGTATTCGGAGTTGCATTGTGGGCAGTGTGGTAATGACATGTGGATTTCCTCAAAAGTCAGCAGGGGCAAATGCGCCCAAAAAATGGCAGATTGCCGAAAAAGGCCGCAATTATACATAAAATCCCTGCTTTTGTCGGGACTACTGCGTGATTACGCAAATGATCTGCTGTAAAGACCCTTTGCTTTTACCTCAATGAAAGTATGGGGTAATATTTTTTAAGGGAAATTGCTACGTCAGGTTATTTAAGATAAGGTGAGGCGAAATATCTGATATTCATAGGTAACATCGCCTGCGGATGTCTAAGTCATTGTGATTGAATATCTCAATCCCCCTTAATTTTAGTAGGGGGATTAAGCTGGCATTTTTTAAAACTGAACTACGCTGTTTATCTTTCTTACTTATTACATAAGTGAGAGGTTTCAGGCCAGCGGTTGTACGCCAAACTTATTTTAATAATATCAATTGGTTGTTTTGATTTTAATTATTTCCACACGTAATTATAAAAGCCAAAAAATCTATAAATAAAACGATTGGGCTAAATAAAAGCAATGCTATTTGCGTTAAGGAAAGATTTTCCATGCACACACAGACAATATATGAATTAAGTCAGGAAGCGGAACGCTTGCTGATGCTCTCGCTTGAACATCTCAGGCAATTGCAAAAATTGCCCATGACGTCGTTGGATGATGTCGCGCTAAAACAAGGAGAGCATAGCAGTCAGGTTGTTCAGCCTCTGCACTTCAGCGCGCGTGGCATGGATGTCCAGCAAGCAACGCTCAATAATGAGTTGCGCAAGATTACGCGTCTGGAAATGGTGCTGGCGATTGTTGGCACGATGAAAGCGGGAAAATCGACGACGATTAACGCGATTGTAGGGACAGAAGTTTTACCTAATCGTAATCGCCCCATGACGGCGTTACCAACGCTAATTCGTCATACGCCGGGGCAGAAAGAGCCAGTCCTGCATTTTTCACATGTCGCGCCGATTGATGCCTTAATGAAGGTTTTACAGCAGCGTGTGCGCGAGTGCGATCGCCAGCGTCTTACGCAGACCCTGGAAATTGACAAGGATATGAATGTCCTGCTGCAGCATATTGAAACCGGCGTGGCATTTGAACGGTATTATCTTGGCGCA
Source organism: Citrobacter sp. CF971 (assembly GCF_006385635.1). Taxonomy (NCBI): domain Bacteria; kingdom Pseudomonadati; phylum Pseudomonadota; class Gammaproteobacteria; order Enterobacterales; family Enterobacteriaceae; genus Citrobacter; species Citrobacter sp. CF971. Next base: position 465,545 of record NZ_CP041051.1, read on the forward strand.
CAGCCTATTTTCCATTGCCTTAAAAGTCTGAACGACCTGGTGCGCCTGTCAAAAGCATTGGATGTTGATTTTCCTTTTGCTGCCTATGCCGCGATTGAGCATATTCCGGTTATTGAGGTTGAGTTTGTCCATTTGGCCGGACAAGCAAGCTACCCAGGGCAATTAACGTTGCTGGATACGCCGGGGCCGAACGAGGCGGGACAACCGCACTTACAAAAAATGCTTAATGAACAGCTGGTACGGGCCTCTGCGGTGCTGGCAGTGTTGGATTACACCCAATTGAAATCTATTTCTGATGAGGAAGTGCGTCAGGCGATTATGGCGGTTGGCAAGTCAGTACCGCTGTATGCGCTGGTGAACAAGTTCGATCAGAAAGACCGCAACAGTGACGATGAAGAGCAGGTGCGGGCGTTGATTTCTGGCACGTTGATGCAAGGTGGCATTGCCCCTGAAAGAATCTATCCGGTTTCCTCAATGTGGGGCTATCTGGCAAACAGGGCGCGTCATGAGCTGACGGCCCGTGGGCGACTGCCGGATCATCAGGTGCAACGTTGGGTGCAGGATTTTGCCGAAGCGGCGCTTGGCAGACGCTGGCGCACCACCGATCTTGAAGATACGGAGCATATCCGTCATGCCGCCGACCTGTTGTGGGAAGACTCGCTGTTTGAACAGCCTATCCAGAAAGTGATTCACGCCGCTTACGCCAATGCATCGCTGTATGCGCTACGCTCAGCGTCACATAAGTTATTGAACTATGCGCAAAGCGTGCACGAATATCTGGAGTTTCGTGCTCACGGGTTAACGGTCGCCTATGACGAACTGCGGCTGAACATCACGCATATTGAAGAGGATATGCAGCAGTTAGAAGTGAGCCAGGGGCGGGTGAGCGATGAAGTCAGCCATGAAGTAGAACTGGCGCTGGAAGCTGCTGCAGCCTATCTCAGAGAGCAACAAACCGAGATTCTTTGCGGTATCAACACGTTCTTTGTCAAAGAAAACGTCCTGATGATGTCACAACATAGTCTGGGAACTGGCGTCTCCTCGGCAGAAATGGCCGGAGAAATGCTGGTGCTGCACGATGAAGGCCAGGCGAAAATTGTGTTAGATAAAATTCGCTCGTCCTGTGAGGGGGTATTGCTGGCGGCGCAGGAAAGCATCAGCCGTGACTTAGCCCTGCGTTTTGAACAGCTTGAGTCGACACTCTCCCGGGCGCTAAATGACGCGATGCGGCCAATTGAGCAAAGGGTGAAAGAGGAGCTAAACCACGCCGGTTTTCGTGCGCGGATCCGTTTTCCAGCGTTCCATACAGCGATGTTTAATTTCAATACCCGCCAATTGTTTAACGAGGCCATTGAGCAGGATATTCCGGCAGAAAATGCGCCGTCTACTGGTGGTGCGGTGCGTGACACTTTCTCTCGTTGGCTAAATCAACCCAACTGGGGATGGAATGATTACGTCGAAACAAAAACGCGTTATCTCATTGATATGGGCGCTTTGCATAAGAACCTTGTGCAGTATGTCTCCCAGTTTTGCCAACAAATTCGTAAAGCTTTAGTTGCTCAGGTCGATATTTCCGTTACGGCAGGCATGGCCACGTTTTTTGCAGATTTTTCACTGTGTCTGGCGCAATTGCAGGCGAGCCTGAGTGAGAGTCTGACGCTACGCCAACAAAATGAATCCGCGGTGAATGCAATGAATGAGCAATTGCAGCAGCGCATTACGATTGCGGCATGGCTTTATGAAGATTCCCGTTTGCTGCGTGACGATATCAATACCCTTTTTGCAACCGAGCACACATGACTAACGTTTTACTGGAAGGCCCCGGGAGGACGCTGGAGTGTGTCTACCCGAAGTTTATGGTCGATCTGGTTCAGGGAGATGAAACCAAACGTTCCGGCGGTTTTCTGCAACAGCAGCAGCGCCTGCGCGCGCGTCTGACGCAGGAGGTGTTATCCCAGACACAACTGCGGGCGTGGGTGATGGCGGGAGTGTCCAGCGAGCATCTGGTGATGCGTCTTAAGCTGGTAGAAAAGTTGGCGGGCATGATCGACCCAGGCCATCTGGCGCTGGTGCGTATTGCCGAAGGGCTGAAGTTTTTACAACAAACCGAACACCCGCGTGGGCTTTCAACCCCCGGTCTTTTACAACAAATAAATTCACTGACTGACTGGTTTACCCAACGCGCTGCGTATAAAGAGAAGGCGCTGACCCAGCGTGGCCTGACGGTTCAGGCGGGCGAACACAGCGAACAAATTTTTACCCGCTGGCGGGCTGGCGCATATGACGGTTGGTCGTTACCTGGACGCTGTTTTGTTGCGCTGGAGGAGTTGCGCTGGGGAGCCTTCGGTGACGCCTGCCGGTTAGCGAATGCCGATGTGGTGTTAATGCTAAAAGACAACCTGCGAACCATGGCCGCTCAGGCGTTGGCGGACAGCGTGAATGCGGCGCCTGCTACGCGTCATTACTATCATCATTGGCTCAGCACGCCAGTTGTCGGCGGATCGGGCGAGTATAACGATATGCTGAGCTGGTTAGGCGACTGGTGCGATGCGCAGCGTCATCCGGTGAGCTGGTCGGTGACGCAGCGTTGGCAAAATGTGGCGTTAGGAATGCCGCGATTGTGTTCGGCGAAACGACTGGCTGATGCGATGGTTGAGGAGATTTTTGTACCGTCCCCACTCATCAATTGAGCAGGGACGGTCAGTGGGGCTAAGACAGAGTTAGTGGTGCAGAGAGTCTGCCGGGGTGGACACCGTCTCGTTGGCGACCAGGTTTTTATTAAAACGTTTGGCGTACAGCGCGGTGATAATCGGCACCAGAATGGCGGTGACAATTACGCTGGCGGCAACCAGCGCCGTAGCGGATGCGGCAACCGGTTCGAACGCCGGGTTAATCTGGGCGATAATCACCGGGTTTGCCACTGCAGCGCCTGCTGCTGAAGAGGCTGCCACGCCTGCCGTACCGTTCCCGCCACCAATAACACGGTCTGCAATAATCAGCGGGATACCGGTGATGACGATAACCGCGACACCCAGCAAGATACCCAGCAGACCGGTATCAACGATTACGCTCAGGTTAATGGTGTTACCCAATGCGAAGCCGAAGAACGGGATCAGCACCGGTGTGGCTTTGCTGAAGAAAGAACGCAGGTCATGATCCAGGTTGCCTAATGTAAAGCCAATCAGGAACGGTAATACCGCGCCGATAAAATGGTGTGGCTCGAAGGAGGCCAGACCCGCGGAGCCGAGGATGACCATGGTCATCAACGGGCCGGATTCCAGAGACATCAACACAAATGCGCCGGACTCTTCTTTGGTGCCGTACTGGTTCATCAGGCTGGCGTACAAACCACCGTTGGTCATGTCCATGGCGGAGACAATTGCCAAAACTGAGAGGCCTGCAAAGAACCCGGTTTGAATACCGGTATCAGGAATAAATGAAGCCGCAATCATTGCCACTACCCACGCCACGGCTATTTTGGTTATTACCAGCGTACCGGACTTGCGTAATACCGTGCCGGTTGCCCGTAAATCAATAGATGCGCCGATACAAAAAAACCACACTGCCAGAATCGGTACCGTTCCGCTGATCATTCCTTTGGTAAACGAACCGAAATACGCACCGGTATCCGGAGCTAACGTATTTAACACTGCGCCTAATAACAGAGGAATCAACATCATTCCGCCGGGGATGCGTTCAATCGTGGCTTTAATTTTCATAAACGTCCTCATGTCTTGTCGCCGCTAACACTAGCGCAAGAGGGTAAAAATTAATAAATTCAAATGGTTACTGGTTTCTCTTAACAAAGAAAATCGCTATCTCTTTGTTTTATAAAATCTAACGCGGCATACGTTGAGCGTGTTGCTGCTCCCAGGGATATTGCGTCTGGAATTAGTTTGCATTCATGGGAACGTTGATTCAATCAAAATAAAACGATGTTTTAGTTATCTTCATCACATATTCCGAGCAAAAGTTCCCGGTCGCTCTGATTATTAAAAAAGCTGTGATCTTTTTGTGAAGGGATTAGGTGTTTTTTTTGCTAGCAGAATAATAATGACCGCTGTGATTGTTGGTGCAATAAAGCGATTTATTCTTGTATTTAATTGTCAGTAAATCACAAGCGTTACATGTAAAAAAGATGACTAAGAATGACCTAATTTACGCATGTTGACGAAATGAAAAACTATATGTGAAGTTGATCACAAATTTAAACGCTGTTAGGGTAAAGAGGTCATTAACCGCCCAATCAGGCGTCAACAGGTTCGGTTGTACTGTGCGTTTCTCGTCAGTGTAAGTAAACCTGCTACGCTTGTTACAGGGAATGCGCCTGTGCGTTCCCCGCTCGGTGATGACCTTGACGCATGGGCGTTGGGGGATTCGAACTGGAGCGTGACAGGGCTAAGTCTATGAGGACGAGTATGCTAAAAAGGAAAAAAATAAAACCGATAACGCTGCGCGACGTTACCATCATTGATGACGGTAAATTGCGAAAAGCCATTACCGCAGCGTCGTTAGGTAATGCGATGGAATGGTTCGATTTTGGTGTTTATGGATTTGTTGCTTACGCATTAGGTAAAGTGTTCTTCCCGGGGGCTGACCCCAGCGTGCAGATGGTTGCTGCACTCGCCACCTTCTCTGTTCCCTTTCTGATTCGACCGCTTGGCGGATTGTTCTTCGGTATGCTCGGCGATAAATACGGTCGTCAGAAGATACTGGCTATCACCATTGTGATTATGTCGATAAGTACCTTCTGTATCGGTCTTATTCCCTCGTATGCCTCAATTGGTATCTGGGCGCCGATTCTGCTGCTGCTGTGTAAGATGGCACAGGGATTCTCGGTCGGCGGAGAGTACACCGGGGCGTCGATTTTTGTCGCGGAATATTCGCCGGACCGTAAGCGTGGATTTATGGGCAGTTGGCTGGACTTCGGCTCGATTGCCGGGTTTGTGCTGGGTGCGGGCGTGGTGGTTCTGATTTCAACCGTCGTCGGCGAGGAAAATTTCCTTGAGTGGGGCTGGCGTATTCCGTTCTTCCTGGCGCTACCATTAGGGCTGATTGGTCTGTACCTGCGTCATGCGCTGGAAGAGACGCCGGCGTTCCAGCAGCACGTGGATAAACTGGAGCAGGGCGATCGTCAGGGTCTACAGGAAGGTCCGAAGGTTTCGTTTAAAGAGATTGCGACTAAGCACTGGCGCAGCTTGTTGGCATGTGTTGGTCTGGTGATTGCTACCAACGTCACCTACTACATGCTGCTCACCTATATGCCGAGCTACCTGTCGCATAACCTGCATTACTCCGAAGACCACGGTGTGTTGATTATTATCGCCATCATGATTGGTATGCTGTTTGTGCAGCCGATTATGGGGTTGCTCAGCGACCGCTTCGGGCGCCGTCCGTTTGTGATCATGGGCAGTATTGCGCTGTTTGTGCTGGCGATTCCGGCATTTATCCTGATTAACAGTAATGTTATCGGTCTGATTTTCGCCGGGTTGCTGATGTTGGCGGTGATCCTCAACTGCTTTACCGGGGTGATGGCGTCAACGTTACCGGCGATGTTCCCGACGCATATTCGCTACAGTGCACTGGCCGCCGCGTTTAATATCTCGGTATTGATTGCTGGTTTGACTCCGACATTGGCCGCATGGCTGGTGGAAAGCTCGCAGAATCTGATGATGCCTGCTTATTATCTGATGGTGATTGCGGTGGTTGGTTTAATTACCGGCGTGACCATGAAAGAGACCGCCAATCAGCCGCTGAAAGGGGCCACGCCTGCCGCTTCAGATATTCAGGAAGCGAAAGAGATCCTCGGCGAACACTACGATAACATTGAACAGAAAATCGAAGATATCGATCAGGAAATTGCTGAGCTACAGGTTAAGCGCACGCGTCTGGTGCAGCAGCATCCGCGTATTGATGAGTAATCGTGTCATTGCCTGATGGCACGCAGCTTTTAGGCCTACGGGTAGCATTGTACTTTGTAGGCCGGATAAGGCGTCAGCCGCCATCCGGCGCGTGGCCTTAAGGTTGGCTTAATATCCTTCAGGCAAACTCTCCTCCATAGTTTCGGAGGAGAGTGTCATGAAAACCCGTATTTATGAAAGTTTGACCACCGTGTGCAGTTTGCTGATCGTCAGCAGCTTTTTGTATGTATGGGTGAGCTCTTACTGAATTTTCGCCAATTCCACCCATGCGCGAGTGCCGTTGGCTCCCTGGCGATTTTGCAAATAGAAATGCCCTTGATGTAACTGGGTGATGCGACTGACAATGCTCAGCCCCAGTCCAATTCCGCCAAAGCGGCTGTCCATACGCACAAACGCTTTACTCAACTCCCCGCATTTACTTTCATCAATGCCCGGCCCTTCATCTTCAACGGCAAGGACGGCATCCTGCTCTGTGTTCAGGCTAATCGTAATATGGGTGCCTTCCGGGCTGTAACGATGCGCGTTTTCCACCAGATTTCGTAGTAGCATCCGCAACAGCGTAACATCACCAGGCACGACAACGTCCGCCGCGCTTTGTGGCAGGAGCAGCGTCTGTTTACGTTGGTCCAGCATGGTGCTGAGTTCATCGTAGGAGGGCAGAATAACATCCTCCAGCAGCTTGACATGCTGGTAGCTCCCGGCCGAAAACGACTGTCCGACGCGGGCGAGTTGCAGCAGTTGCGATACGCTGTCCATCATTTGATCTAGCCGGGCAATTAGCGGCGAAACGTCGACCTTATGGGTTTTGGATAATAATTCCAGATGCAGGCGCACGCCTGACAGCGGTGTGCGCAGTTCGTGAGCGACATCGGCGGTAAATAAGCGTTCGTTTTCAATCGTGCTGGTTAGCCGCGTTACCAGGTCGTTGAGCGCGGAGACAACCGCCTGGATCTCAATGGTTGAGCTGTGAATTTCAATCGGGGTCAGGTTATCGGCTGCCCGCGCCTCCAGCTCTTTTTGCAGATCTGCCAGCGGACGAGTAATACGTCGCACTGCCTGGTAGCAAATCAGCAGCGCCAGGCTGACCATAAAGATGCCGGGGACGATCAGACTGGCGATGGCCTCGCGGATCTCATGCATGATGTGGCGATCGTTGTTGCGATTTTCGCGCAATGCCTGTTCGAATAACTGTATTTGCTCGGTACTTTCATGCCACAACCAGAAAGTGCTAATCAGCTGAAAGACCAGCAGAATAAGACCAATCGTCAGCATCAGGCGATGACGAAGCGGGAGCGGTTGTTTTAGATATTGCAGCAGCTTCACTTAGCTTTCCTCAGTGGCAACCAGCATATAGCCAAATCCCCTGACCGTGCGGATGCGAGATTTTCCGACTTTGTCGCGCAGATTGTGAATGTGCACTTCCAGCGTATTGGTCGACGGTTCGTTATCCCAGCTGTAGATGTCGTTATACAAAATTTCCCGGTGTACTGGGCTGCCCGCTTTGAGCATAAGGCGTGACAGGAGTGCGTATTCTTTCGGCGTTAAGATAACCTCTTGCCCGTCCATCCACACCTGGCGCCGACCGATATTCAGCGTCAGGTTGCTGACAATGAGTTCACTTTCACCCTGATTGTTATGCCGACGCAGCAGCGCCCGGATGCGGGCGTGCAGTTCTTCGAGTGCGAACGGTTTGACCAGATAGTCATCAGCACCCACGTCCAGTCCGCTGACCCGGTCTTTCACCGTGTCGCGGGCGGTGAGGATAAGTACCGGCACGGTGTATTTTTTCTGTCTGATTCTGTTCAGAAAGTGCAGGCCGTCTTCATCCGGTAAGCCCAGGTCGAGGACCACCAGACTGTAATGTCCGCTCTCCAGGCACTGCTCCGCTGCGCGGGCCGTGGATACGCCGTCGCAGGCGTAGCCTTCTGTTTGCGCGGCGAGTATCAGTCCCTGTAATAACAACGTATCATCTTCAACAATCAGGATTTTCATTCGTTTAGCCTCCCCGGCAGGGCTGCAGAATATCATCCGCCGCCTGATATTTCTGTGTTTGTACGCTCGTTAATCCCAGCAGGGTTGAGAAGAGATTATCCTGTGAGAAATCTTCTGAGCTTGCCCGTTTTTGCAAACATGTCTGAGAGACCTGATAGCGTTGCTGATAATCCTCGGAGAGCCACAGCAGCATCGGCACATGTTTTTGCGTATCAGGTGCAATCGAATACGGCAGGCCGTGCAAATAGACGCCATTTTCTCCTAAGGATTCGCCGTGATCGGAAAGATAGACCAGGCTGGTGGTAAAATTATCCTGGTGCTCTTTCAGTATATTGATTGCTTTATCAACAATATAGTCAACGTAAAGAATAGTGTTGTCGTAAGTATTGACCAACTGTTGCTGTGAACAGGTCTGGATTTCGTTGGTATCGCAGGTTGGCGTAAATTTCTTAAACTGCGCAGGATAGCGGTTGTAATAGGTCGGACCGTGGCTGCCGATGGTATGCAACACAATCACGCCGTCGCCTTTCAGGTTATTAATGTACTCTTCCAGCCCGTGGAACAGGACTTCATCGTAGCATTCACCGTCAATACACTGCCCCGGCAGGTTCAGCTTAGTCATATTCTGGTGTGGAACCCGGTCACAAGCCCCTTTGCAGCCGCCGTCGTTATCGTTCCACAGAACGTTAATTCCCGCCCGTTGAATAATGTCGAGCACGCCTTCCTGATGCTGCGCCAGTTCTTCGTCGTAGTGCGCGCGTGGCATATCCGAGAACATGCAGGGTACTGATACTGCCGTTGCCGTTCCGCAGGACGTTGTGCGGGGGAAATAGACCACATTATCTTTTTCCAGCAGTGGGTTGGTCTGGCGCGAATAGCCTGACAGCGAGAAGTTATCGCCACGTGAAGTCTCGCCGAGAACCACAATCGTCAGGTTCTTACGCTTTTCTTTCACCATCAACGGATTGCGGTGTGCATCTTCGCCAATGCGTACCAGCGGCAGGTGGGCCAGCCTCTGGTGTGAATACCAGGATGACGTCGCCACAATGCTGTTGGATGGACTGAGGGATTTCACCAGTTCTTTGTTGTTGCGAAACAGTGAAGCGTAATCTTTATAGAAGAACGCAGCGACCAGCACGATCAGCAGTGCGGAAATCAGAATGTTCGCGCCACGAAACAGTATGCTGCGCATGACAGACGTGATCGGTTTGATTTTTACCCAGCAGGCAATAAGTGCGGCCAGAATGCCGCTCACCCCGAGCGTGATGAGCAGTTGTGGCGTCAGCAAAGCAAAGGTTTCGGCGGGGGTGGTGTCCATCATATTGGCGATCATTGAGCGGTCGATGATGATGCCGTAGGTCATGATGAAATATTGGGCCGATGCGCCAACCAAAATGAAAATGCACGCCACCAGGCGATTAAGCCACAGGAATGAGGCCAGTGTCAGCACAATGTTCATGACGCTGAACGCGACCACCGGCATTGATAAAAACACCAGCACGTTACGCACAGAGTCCAGAGGCAGGTCTTGCAGCACTTGTTTATAGAACGCAATGTTCAGGAAGGTCGCAAGATAAAATGAAATCAGCAGAAGCCAGCTGATTAGCCCGAGAGTGGGCCTTTTAAACAAGAGCTTTAACATTAAGGAGGTTCCATCGACTATGTGGCGCAAATCCTCTCAAAGTAAAATTAAGCCAACCTTAAGTTCTTAATGTTGATTTTTCGAAGAGCGGTGGGAGAACGTTGGCCCGATGAACTTACGCCATCGGGCCACGACGATTGTTGGTGTTAGTTATTGTTTACCGGGGCATCCAGTGGATACGGGTTTTTATGGATCCGGTTGTAGTTCAGTGCGTACAGCGCGGTGATGATCATCAACGTGACGAACGACCACATCACTTCTTTGGCTCCGGAACCGACAACCGCCCAGATGCAGTAGACAAAGGCGATAAAGGTCACCAGTAAGTACATCGGGCGTGCTTTACCAAAGTGACCATGGCCGAGCAGCAGCAGCGCGGCGCAGGTGTACAGATACGGCACCAGGGTGAAGATAACGGAGACCGAAGAGACCAGACCAAACTCTTTCGCTGCGTTCGGCGACATGCTGCTGAACTGGAAGATGGTCATCAGAATGCCGACGATAATTAACCCGGCCACTGGCGTACCGGCTTTGTTCACGCGGGCAAAAATCGGTGGGAACAGGCCGTCATCGGCTGCGGCTTTGGCGGTTTGCCCGGCAAGCAGCGTCCAGCCGCCCAGAGAACCAAGACACCCGGCCGCAGCACAGAAGGAGACAATTGCCCCTGCGGTGTCACCCAGCGCCATGCGTGCGGCATCACCGAACGGAGAGGCTGAAACACGTAGCGCCGCGTTAGGGATCATACCCATGATCGCGGTGGTGGAGAGCACGTAGCAAACAGCGGCAATCAGCACGCCGCCCATGGTGGCGATAGGTACGTTACGTTTGGGGTTTTTAACCACGCCAGCCGCGACGGAGGCGCTTTCTACCCCGATAAATGACCACAAGGTAACATTCAGAGTGCTTTGAATCGCGCCGAAGGTGTTCATGCCGCTGACGTTCCAGGCCGCCATATAGGTTTCACCGCGGAACCAGAACCAGCCGAAGACGGCAATCCCGACAATTGGTACCAGTGCCAGTACCGTTGCGACGGCCTGCACGCGGGTGATCATTTTCGGTCCGACAATGTTCAGTAATACGAAGATCCACAGCACGACGACACAGGTCAGCGTCAGGACCAGAGGATCTTTTAAGATGGGGAAGAAGTAGCTTAGGTAACCGACGCCAATGACCACCATGGCGATGTTACCAATCCAGCAGGCCAGCCAGTACAGCACGTTGGTCTGGTAGCCCAAAAAAGGACCGAAGCAGCGGCGGGCGTAAGCATAAGAACCACCGGGACTGGAGTCTAAGGACGACATTTTGGCGTACACCATCGACAGTGCCAGAGCACCGATAATCGTGACCAACCATCCGTAGATTGCAATCCCGCCAGTTGACGCAAGGTTTGCGGGTAGCAGGAATACACCGGAACCCATAATATTCCCCGACACCATAAGGGTGACGGGGATTAAGCCCACTTTGTGAGCATCAGCATCCGTCGACATATTTTCTAACTCCTGATAAGGATAAATGACGCCTTATCATACCTCGTCAAAAGTCTGTTTAATGATGACGGAGCTGGGGTATCGCTAATGCTGATATTATTATGGCTTATCGCTAACTGATTAAAAATCAGGCGGCGGATGGCTCCCTATGTTGACTAACATAATGCAGAGGCGTCATCCCATAGAACTCTTTGAATACGGAGATAAAGTATGAGGTACTGTTATATCCACATAGTTGAGAGACCTGGGAAATGTTTTTGCCGTCCATCAGTAATTGATTGACGGCATATCGCATGCGACAGGTGGTAATTATTTGGCTGTAACTTGTATTTTCACTTTTGAGCTTTTTCTTTAACAAACTAGGACTCAGGCATAAGCAACTGGCAACCATGCTTAAATTCCAGTCTTTATGTATATCGCTCTCAATTATGTGATAAACGCTGTCGCTGATACAGTTGCGCAGCATATACATGAGCAAAGAGATAAACTTTTTGCTGTCGAGAAAGCGTGATAACACCGTGAACAGTAGCGAGCGCGTACGCTCTCTTTCAGCTTCGTTCACTGTGTCCATTACGCTATGTTGGGCAGCCACCCTGAAGACATCCGGCGTCAGACACGCTGAGGTCATCACTGGGCTGGCACTGCGTTGCCAGAGTGGGATCTGTGAAAGGTCTTTATTTAAAAAGCGCAGATAGTCTTTAATGATATCGCGGCTAATATGTACAACCAATGCGTTATTAAGTGATGAAAAATCGATAATATTATTATCGCATGCCACCAGTGCCATATGATTAGCTTTTAAACTGATGGCTTCTTTACCGTTAATCCTTAACCAAACATCCTTCTCCGTTAATACAACAACACAAGCTTCTTTGCTGCAAAGCTTCATACCCAACTCCAGGAATATGAAAAAACACCGTAGCTCAACATCAGATGAGCCAAATCGGCTAAATTGAAATTGTATGATGAAACCAGGACCGCAATAAAATAACGTGTCTGAAATTAATTACAATGTTTGGTGGGATTTTTCTTATGTACACATTTTTTTACGCAAGTGGAAAGATGCTATTTGCGTATAAAAAAAGCGCGGGGTGGTCCCGCGCAAAAAGGTATGACAGTGTTATTGTTTTGCAGCAATACTCAGGAATTACTCAAGAATGACATGTCTACCTTAAACATCGGACTATCTAAAAAGAGACCTTATGCTTTCACGCACATAACGTGATAAACACCGTCAATAATTTCCGTTCCTTCGGTTTCATGTTCAAATCCAGGGAAGTGGTGGTCCCAGGACTGCAACGAACGCAGGTACCCAATTTGCGGGCTGTTGGCATCGCCAAAGTTTTCACCGGACAGCAGCATCGGAATTCCCGGTGGGTAAGGGATCACGGAGTTTGCCGCAATACGTCCCGCCAGATTTTCAATCGCCACCATCTCAACGTTGTCACTGACTATCGCGTTGTAAGCGTCACGCGGAGTAATATCCGCATCCGGCAGACCGGAGTAGGCTGCATTGAGACGGCTGCCTGGGTTGTTCTCTTTCAGCCAGGCGAACATGGTGTCGCCCAGATCGTGAATACCCATGTTGGCATAAGTGTCAGGATGTTCCTCAACCAGTTCTGGCATCACCTGTGCCAGCGGGGTATTGGCATCGTAGTGGTGTTTGAAAGAGCACAGCGTGTTGATCAGTGTGCCCCATTTCCCGCGGGTAATCCCCATGGAGAACAGGAACATAATCTGGAAATCGGTGGTTCGGGTCGGCACGATGCCGTGGCGGCCAAGCCAGGCGGTAACCAGTGCGGCCGGTACGCCGTTCTCTTCCAGTTCGCCATCGTCGCCCATCCCCGGTGCCAGAATGCTGACTTTGATCGGGTCCAGCATGCTCCAGTTATCCGGCAGGTCTTTAAAGCCGTGCCAGGATTCACCCGGACGCATCACCCAGCAGTTCTGATCGGTAGCCAGCAATGTGGCTGGCGCGTCGGCAAAGTCATAGGTTTTACCGGTCTGCGGATCGGTTACCACTTCTTTGTTCCACGGTTTGAAGAACCAGTCGCCTTCGGCGGTGAACTCTTTGTACAACCGTGCCATGGCCTGACGGAAATCGACTGCTTCGTCGATCACTTCCTGAGTGAGCGACAGGCCGCTGTTACCGTCCATCATGGAGACCGCCACGTCGTTTGAGGCGCAGATAGCATACAGCGGAGAGGTGGTGGCGTGCATCATGTACGCCTGGTTAAAGCGGGAGAAGTTCACGGCCCCACGCCCTTCACGAACGTGAATGTAAGATGCCTGAGAGAGCGCATTCAGCAGTTTGTGGGTCGAGTGGGTGGCAAAAACGGTAGGACCGTTATGATCGCCCGGCGCGCCACGCATGGCGTAGTGATCGGCATAAATTGGGTTGAAGCGAGCATAGCCGTACCAGGCTTCATCGAAGTGGATGCGATCGCTGGTTTGTGCGAGCAGATCCTGCGCCTCTTTGGCGTTGTAGCAAACACCGTCGTAGGTACAGTTGGTCACAACGCTGTAAGACGGTTTTTGCCCAGCTTTGCCTTTGGTCAGCGGGCTTTCGCTGATTTTTTTCTGTAAAGTTTCAGGCTGCATTTCTTGCGGGTAGATAGGCCCGATAATGCCGTACCGGTTGCGGCTTGGCACCATGTACACCGGTTTTGCCCCGGTGAGGATCAGCCCCTGTTCGATGGATTTATGGCAGTTACGATCCAGCACCACGACGTCGTTGTCGGTCATACAGGCCTGCATGATGGTGCGGTTAGAGCCGGAAGTCCCGACCACTACGGACCAGGAACGGTCGGCACCGAACACGCGGGCAGCATTTTTTTCACTTTCCCCAAATGCGCCTGTATGGTCGAGTAAAGAACCGAGATTGGTACGTTCAATCCCCATGTCGGTACGGAAGAGATTCTCACCGTAGTAGTCATGGTACAGTCGACCGGCAGGTGTTTTGGTGAAACCGACACCGCCCTGGTGACCCGGTGCAGCCCAGGAATACTCATGGACATTGCTGTATTTCATCAGGGCGTTGAACAGCGGTGGTAACAACTGCTGACGATAGCGAGTCATCGCTGCGATGGCACGGCCAGCGATAAAGTCAGCGCTGTCCTCCAGAATCCAGGCGAATTCATCGACAAGCTCCAGCAGGTCGCGATCCAGCGATGCGGTGGCTTTTTCGCGATCGCCCAGCAGGAATACGGGAACGTTTTGCTGGCGCTCGTGGAGCTTGCCGATCAATTGCCTGACGTTCAGGTGTTCGTCTTGTTGTTCCATTTGATAGCTGAACATCAGGCAATCAATGGCTTCATTGGCGGCGAGGATTGCGTAGCCATCGTCGAATGAGGTGGACTTAATGACGGTAACATTTTGGCGGCTTAATGCGTCAGCCAGACGTTCGACAGCGCTACCGACCCAGGTGTCCTGATGCAGAAACTCACTTTCAACAATTAATACTTTCATCATCTTTTACCCGGTTGTGGAAAGGTTGCAATCTATGAATTGCAGACACACCGTATGAATGTGACGCAGGCAAGTATTATCCTGTCAAAACGGGCTGTAAAGCGGGTGAAAAATAGTCTGATTTATGTTTAATTTGTTTTTAAACATAGGGTTACGTTTGCTTATTGGCGGTTTTTCACCACCGTTTATCGACAGGGGGAATATTTTTTTGGCTGATACTGATATGGCCGAATGATATCAACCAGCCATTGTTTGCCGATGCTGCTGACTTAGTTTGCGGTACTGCTGCGGCGACATGCCGACAAACTTGCTGAAGGTGTCATAAAAACGGCTGCTGGAACGGAATCCGGCGGTCAATGCAACGTCGAGAATGGTTTTATCGGTATCGCTAAGCAATGCGCGGACGTGATTGATCCGCATTGCCGTGATGTACTGCTTCAGGGTGAGTTGCATCACGCGTTGGAAAATCCCCATCGCGTAGTTGGCGTTGAGCTTCACGTGTTCCGCGACGTCGTTGATGGTGAGCGCCTGATCGTAGTTATCGGCAATAAAGCTCAGCATTTGGCTGACGTAAAACTGGGCGTGCCGCGACACGCTGTTTTTGTGGGTCCGCGAGGTTTTATTGACGAGTATAGGCTGCCAGCCGGAAAGGCTAAACCGCTTGAGCATCAGACCAATTTCATCAATGGCGAGCTGGCGAATTTGTTCGTTCGGGTTGTTCAGTTCCTGTTGCCAGCGCTGAACTTCAAAGGTGCTCAACTGCTGCGACGCCAGCGATTTGATGACCATTCCATGGGTAACATGGTTGATCAACTCGCGATCCAGCGGCCAGGAGAGGAAAAGGTGCATCGGTAAATTGAAGATAGCCATACTTTGGCAACTGCCCGGACGCGTGAGTTGATGCGGTGTGCAGGCCCAGAATAGCGTGATGTGTCCCTGTTTTATCTGTACGACTTCGTTGTTGATCAGATACTCGACGTCACCATCAAACGGCACATTGATCTCCACCTGCCCATGCCAATGGCTGGCTGGCATAGCATGCGGTGAGCGCAACTCGATATCCATCCGTTGATATTCTGAGTACAGCGATAGCGGGCTGCGGGTTTGTTCTTCATCGCTACTGCACATGTGCGGATCGGGAGGAAGAGGCGATGTCGGTAATGTACTCATGGTTGCTCCATTTCCTGAATTATCAGAATCATGTCATTTAACACGTATTAAGGCTGAGAATCAGGACACATATTGGACCGTTACCATTGAGCATAGCGACATTTTGCGGCCACATACTCTGCTTTTTGGGTAATTTTGTCCCATAAACTCAGATCCAATAGGGTGCAGAGTGATGATCTGAGTTTATGGGAATGCTCAGCAGAGAAGTCGGAAGTTTTCAGCTATACGCTGTGCCACCATGACTGTGTTTACTAATGTTCTGGAGAGTCATGATGTCTGCACCCAAAATTACCTTTATCGGCGCCGGTTCCACGATTTTCGTCAAAAATATTCTTGGGGACGTCTTTCACCGCGATGCGCTTAAATCTGCGCATATCGCCTTGATGGATCTCGATCCTACGCGTCTGGAAGAGTCACACGTTGTTGTGCGCAAGTTGATGGATTCTGCGGGCGCGTCTGGACGAATCACCTGCTATACCGATCAAAAAGCAGCATTACAGGATGCTGATTTTGTGGTGGTCGCTTTCCAGATCGGCGGCTATGAACCCTGTACCGTCACCGATTTTACGGTGTGTAAACGCCATGGTCTGGAGCAGACGATTGCCGACACGCTGGGGCCGGGCGGCATTATGCGCGCGCTGCGCACCATTCCGCATTTATGGCAGATTTGTGAGGATATGACCGAAGTCTGTCCGCAGGCCACAATGCTTAACTACGTTAACCCGATGGCGATGAACACCTGGGCAATGTATGCGCGCTATCCGCATATTAAGCAGGTTGGGCTGTGTCATTCGGTGCAGGGGACGGCGGAGGAGTTGGCCCGCGATCTGAACATTGACCCTGCCTCTTTGCGCTATCGCAGTGCCGGGATCAACCATATGGCATTTTATCTGGAGCTGGAGCGCAAAACGGCGGACGGCGCCTATGTGAATCTCTACCCGGAGCTGCTGGCGGCCTATGAATCCGGTCAGGCACCGAAACCGAATATTCACGGAAATACCCGTTGCCAGAACATTGTGCGCTATGAAATGTTCAAAAAACTGGGGTACTTCGTCACCGAATCGTCGGAGCACTTCGCCGAATATACGCCGTGGTTTATCAAACCGGGGCGTGAAGATCTGATTGAGCGCTATAAGGTGCCATTGGATGAATATCCGAAACGTTGTGTGGAACAGTTGGCGAACTGGAAAAAAGAGCTGGAAGAGTACAAAACGGCTGAGCGGATCGACATTAAACCGTCGCGCGAATATGCCAGCACTATCATGAACGCTATCTGGACCGGTGAACCGAGCGTCGTGTATGGCAATGTTCGCAATGACAGTCTGATCGATAACCTGCCGCAAGGTTGCTGTGTTGAAGTCGCTTGTTTGGTTGATGCGAATGGTATTCAGCCAACGAAAGTCGGTGGTCTCCCGTCACATTTGGCGGCGATGATGCAAACCAATATCAATGTTCAGACTCTGCTAACGGAAGCCATCCTGACGGAGAACCGCGATCGTGTTTATCACGCGGCGATGATGGATCCGCATACCGCCGCGGTACTGGGGATTGAAGAGATTTATGCGCTGGTGGACGACCTGATCGCGTCTCACGGCGACTGGCTGCCGGCCTGGCTGCACCGTTAATACACAATCACGCCGGGCAGAGCATCCGGCGTTTAACCTCTGACGTTTCCTCTTACAGAAGGCGGGCGCTGGTAACAGCGACCCGATACCCTATGAGCATCTCTCTGACAACAAAACTCAGTTACGGATTTGGAGCGTTCGGTAAGGATTTCGCTATCGGTATCGTGTACATGTACCTGATGTATTACTACACCGACGTGGTGGGATTATCGGTGGGCGTCGTCGGAACCTTGTTCCTGGTGGCAAAAATATGGAACGCGTTTAACGATCCGGTGATGGGGTGGATAGTGAATGCCACCCGGTCGCGTTGGGGAAAATTTAAACCCTGGATCTTACTCGGTACGCTGGCGAACTCGTTGGTGCTGTTTTTGCTCTTTAGCGCACATCTGTTTGAGGGGACGGCGCAAATCGTTTTTGTTTGTGTGACGTACATATTGTGGGGGATGACCTACACCATTATGGATATTCCATTCTGGTCGCTGGTCCCCACGATTACGCTGGATAAACGCGAACGTGAACAACTGGTGCCGTTCCCTCGTTTTTTTGCCAGCCTTGCAGGGTTTGTCACCGCGGGCGTGACGCTACCCTTTGTAAACTATGTTGGCGGCGCGGATCGCGGGTTCGGTTTTCAGATGTTTACGCTGGTGCTGATCGCATTTTTTATTGTTTCTACCCTCGTAACCTTGCGCAATGTGCATGAAGTGTATTCCTCTGACAGCGAAGCTACCGCAGACAGCACCCGGCTGACGCTGAAATCAATCCTTGCGCTTATCTACAAAAACGATCAGCTTTCCTGCCTGCTGGGGATGGCGCTGGCTTACAACGTGGCGTCCAATATCATTACAGGTTTTGCGATTTACTACTTCACCTACGTGGTGGGTGATGCTGACCTTTTCCCATACTACCTCTCCTATGCCGGAGCAGCTAACTTGCTGACATTGATTCTCTTTCCCCGTCTGTCAAAGGCGCTTTCTCGCCGGGTACTGTGGGCTGGCGCTTCGGTTATGCCAGTTCTCAGCGCAGGCGTATTGCTGATTATGGCTCTGGGGGCATTCCACAATACTTTCCTGATTGTTACCGCAGGGATCCTTCTGAACATTGGTACGGCGCTGTTCTGGGTACTGCAGGTGATTATGGTGGCGGACACCGTAGATTACGGTGAATACAAGTTTAACGTCCGCTGCGAGAGTATTGCCTATGCCGTGCAGACAATGGTGGTCAAAGGTGGCTCGGCGTTTTCCGCTTTCTTTATTGCGGTGGTGCTGGGATTGATTGGTTATGTTCCGAATGCGACGCAATCTGCTGAGACCATCCTCGGCATGCAGTTCATCATGATCGCGCTGCCCACGCTTTTTTTCGTTGTGACACTGGTGCTCTATTTCCGTTACTACCGGTTGAATGGCGATATGCTGCGTAAGATTCAGATCCACCTGCTGGATAAGTACCGAAAAGTGCCGTCGCCCGTCAAACAGTCGAATACTCCGGAGATTCCGGTGGTAGTGGCCAGCGATGTGAAGGCCTAGCTATGGAGTGGCATTCCTGGATTGGCTATCTGGCGGCAACGCTGACGACGCTCTCTTTTTTGCCGCAGGCGATTAAGGTTATTACCACCCGCAACACCCAGGGTATCTCCGGTTTAATGTATGTGATGTTTGTGTGCGGGCTGGTGTTGTGGCTGGCTTATGGGTTATTGATTGAAGATACCGCTGTCAGCATGGCGAACTTTCTGACACTGTTGTTCGCCTTGCCGATTCTGGTTATCAAGTATCGCAGTAGGTAGCGCAGATTGCCGGAGAAGCGTTAGCGCTCTCCGGCCGTTTTCAACTGCCGATTGTGCCAGCCCGCCAACGCGAGGATCGTTGTTAACGCGCCGAGCAGGGCGCAGAACATGTCCGACTGGGTATCCCACGGGTCACCCTGCGTGCCAAGGAAGTCTTCCGCACCTTGTCCCATTGCCAGCGCTGCCCACCACTCGATCAGTTCATACATTGCGCTAATCGCCAGTGCTACGCAGCAGACCAAAAATGCCAGCATCTTACGACCACGGACAATATTGCCACGCACTAAAATCTCTCTTGCTGTTAGGGCTGGTACCAGCCCCTGGAAGAAGTGACCCAACTTGTCATAGGGGTTACGACTGAGATCCAGCCATTCCTGAACCTGAAAACCGACGGGAACTTTGGCGTAGGTATACATCCCGCCTACCATCAGAATGATGGCGTGCAAGAAAATCAACGTATAAAGCAGCGGCGTCAATGGATACTGCTTCATGGTAGCCAGCAACAGCGGGACGACAATAATGACCGGCGTGACTTCCATCAGCCAGGTGATTTTCTCCGAGGCAGAGATACCGGTGTAGATAAGGATCAGCACCAGGAATACTGCGCCAGTGTGCAAGATTGTGGGGTTCAGAGTGCGGAGCATTGCGAATTCACACGTAATGGAAAAGGTCACTATTCCCTGTGAACGGCAAAAATTCAATACCAGTAAATGGGGGGATAAAGTTGGCCCGGGGGGATCGCTGGACTGACGCCAAATATTTAGTGCCAGTCCAGTGCCGGGCCGAATGGGTTACTTCGCGCAGTTAGCGCATTGTTTGCTGACGATTTGCTGGAAGAAATCGTTGCCTTTGTCATCGACCAGGATGAAAGCAGGGAAATCTTCTACTTCGATTTTCCAGATAGCTTCCATTCCCAGCTCCGGGTATTCCACGCATTCCAGATGCTTAATGCTCTGCTGCGCCAGTACCGCTGCCGGACCACCGATGCTGCCTAAGTAGAAGCCGCCGTGTTTGTGGCAGGCGTCAGTCACTTGCTGACTGCGGTTACCTTTCGCCAACATGATCATGCTGCCGCCGTGAGACTGCAACAGGTCAACGTAGGAGTCCATACGACCCGCGGTGGTTGGGCCTAAAGAACCGGACGGATAGCCTGCAGGCGTTTTGGCCGGACCCGCGTAGTAGATCGGATGATCTTTCACGTACTGCGGTAAACCTTCGCCGGACTCAATACGTTCTTTTAACTTCGCGTGGGCAATGTCACGACCGACAATGATAGTACCGCTCAGTGACAGACGAGTAGAAACCGGGTACTGAGAGAGCTGAGCGAGGATCTCTTTCATCGGGCGGTTAAGGTCAACTTTAACCACTTCACCTTCACCCGCCTGGCGCAGAGATTCCGGAATGTACTGACCTGGGTTATGTTCCAGTTTTTCAATCCAGATCCCTTCGCGGTTAATCTTGGCTTTAATATTACGGTCTGCGGAGCAAGAAACGCCCATACCAACCGGGCAGGATGCGCCGTGGCGAGGCAGGCGGATCACGCGGATATCATGTGCGAAGTATTTCCCGCCAAACTGAGCGCCAAGGCCGAGTTTCTGTGCCTCGATCAGCAGTTCCTGTTCCAGTTGGAGATCGCGGAACGCCTGGCCGTGAGCATTACCTTCAGTCGGCAGCGCGTCATAGTAGTGTGTGCTGGCCAATTTCACCGTTTTAAGGGTACTTTCCGCTGACGTCCCGCCAATGACGAATGCGATGTGGTACGGCGGGCAAGCTGCAGTACCCAGCGTGCGCATTTTCTCAACCAGGAAGTTTTTCAGTTTGCCGGGAGTCAGCAGCGCTTTGGTTTCCTGATACAGATAGGTTTTGTTGGCTGAGCCGCCGCCTTTGGCCACGCACAGGAATTTGTATTCGTCACCGTCCACGCTGTACAGATCGATTTGTGCGGGCAGGTTGGTGCCAGTATTCACTTCTTTGTACATATCCAGCGCCGCGTTTTGCGAGTAGCGCAGGTTATCTTCAATATAGGTATTAAATACGCCTTTGGAGAGGGCCGCTTCATCGCCGCCGCCGGTCCAAACGCGCTGACCTTTTTTACCCATGATAATTGCCGTACCGGTGTCCTGGCAGGTTGGCAACACGCCTTTGGCGGCGATTTCGGAGTTTCTCAGGAACTGCAGCGCTACGTACTTATCGTTTTCGCTGGCTTCGGGATCATGGAGAATTGACGCGACTTGCTGTTGGTGTTCTGGGCGGAGCATGAAGGAGGCATCGTGGAAGGCTTGTTGGGCCAGTAGCGTAAGTGCTTCAGGAGCTACTTTCAGGATTGTTTCGCCTTCAAACTCGCCGACACTGACGTGATCGGATGTCAGCAGGTAGTACTCAGTTTTGTCTTCCCCCAGTGGGAAAGCCGCCTGGTAAGTGAATTCAACTTTTGACATTTGCTTCCAGCCTTTTCATTTTTCTCAGGAATTTTAAAATTCTCTGTGTCTTAATGGTGGCGTGCCGTACCAACGCGGACGGCACGCGAACTGTGATTACAGGAAACCGTACATTGCGGCGAAGATCCAACCAAAGACACAGGATACGCTTACGCCGATCAAACCAGGCAGAATGAAGCTGTGGTTGATAACGAAGCGGCCGATGTGGGTGGTGCCAGAGCGGTCAAACTGAATAGCCGCCAGGTCACTCGGGTAGGTCGGCAGAATGTAGTAACCGTAACATGCCGGAGCGGAAGCCACGATGTACGCTGGATCAACCCCGATTGCCAGTGCGACCGGAACAATCGCTGCCAGCGCTGCTGCCTGGGAGTTTACAAATTTGGATACCAGCAGCAGAACAATTGCATAGGCCCACGGATACTCTTTCACCATATTGCCCAGCACACCTTCGATTTCTGTCATGTGCGCGCCGAACATTGTTTCGGCCATCCAGGCAATACCGTACACCGCCACAATCGCGATCATACCGGAACGGAAGACTTCGTTTTTAGATATTGAAGCGGGATTGGTCTTCGTCAGGATAATAATCAGCGCACCGGTCAGCAGCATGAACATCTGGATAACCAGCACCATTGACAGTGGTTTGCCGCTAAAGGTAGGGCGCAGCTCAGAGAACGCGCCGAGTACGGCAACAACGGCGATAGCGGCAAGGAAGATCCACATGGCCAGCCAGTTGCTTTTCGGCAGCTTTTTGTCTAACAGCGTGGCGGTATCGCCATACACATAGTTGTGGTTTTCAGGTACAGAAATGAACTTCTGGAACTCTTCATCTTTATCCAGATCTTTACCACGGAACCAACTGAAGATACCGATCGCCAGGATACCCAACAGGGTAGACGGGATGGTGATGCTGAGCAGGTCGAGGAATTCGAGATGCTTGCCTTCAAACGTTACGTTACCCAGCATTGCCACCAGTGACACAACGGCTACAGAAACCGGGCTGGCGATAATCCCCATCTGCGCACCGATAGAACTCGCCGCCATCGGACGTTCCGGGCGAATATTGTTCTTAATGGCAACGTCATAAATGATTGGCAGGATAGTGTATACCACGTGCCCTGTACCGCAGAGAATCGTCAGGGTGCAGGTAACGAAAGGTGCGACGATGGAAACATATTTTGGGTTACGGCGCAGCAGCTTTTCAGCGATTTGCAGCATAACGTCAAGACCGCCGGAGGCTTGTAAGGTTGCCGATGCGGCCACCACGGCAATAATAACCAGCATGACATCTACAGGTGGTTTACCCGGCTGGAGATGGAAAACGAAAACCAGAATGACCAGGCCGATACCGCCTAATAAACCCAGCGCGATACCGCCCTTTCTGGCACCATAAAACAAACATATTAATATTATGAGAAGTTGTATACTAAATAACATTTTATTTACCCTCGCGAAAAACCCAGTCAATTTTTTGAAAAATGGATCTGTGCCACATTCTTTTTTGCCAGAATAAGCATCAAAAAATGGTCAGTATTCGATATGTCCGTATTTGCGATTAATGTTCAAATGTCTTGCTAGAATTTTTTTTAAAGTTATGGCGATATTTGGTTTTTTCTGTGGCTTTGATCAGAGGAGAGAATCCTCAGGCGATGGGAAGCAGAGCTGAACATGGAGAGCCGCGGTTGACGCTGTAATTTATCTATTTTGCGTTTTCCGCTATTACATGAACCACCGACAGAATGAGTGAGTGGGTTATTTATGTGATCACGGTCACGCCATTTCATGATGTGATGAAGTCGGCGTGCGGATACTTTTATTTGCTCACAAAAATGTACGGTGTCCATGGTACGTAGCATGGTCTCCATTGCTACCAGTCTAGATTTTGTATGTCTGGTTAATTTCAGACTAATCCTTTATGGGTAAAAATACACACTCTGCGAGTTAGATAATACTTAATTAACTTTTGTTAGCGATTTTGAAATTAAAAACAGTGTGATGTTTGTCAATATTAAAATAATACATTTAACATGCCGGATACAAATATATTTGATCTAACGCAAATTTATAATTTTGCAGTGTCAGCTGGTGAAATAGGGATTTTTCATTATTTTAATAATTGTTACTTTCAAATAACAAATAATCCCAAGTGTATTTATTGGCAATATTGTTTAAGCAATGAATAGTGTTCAGCCTGCACGCGATAACGATAAACAGGTCTGCCGGTCACGCCATAATGGATGCTGGTAAATAAGATGTGACAATTGACGAGCCAGATAAGGTATTTACGGCAAGAGACGCGCGAGATATTGACCTCGTTAGCCAGCTCATCCGTGGAGAACTCCTGATCCTGGTGCTCATCAATCCACTGGCACAACGTGCGTAACGTTTGTGGCGTTAATCCTTTGGGTAAGCGCCGCGTTTCTTGTTCATTGGAGGAGCTGCCGTGAATCAACTGGTCAAGCTCAGACTGTTCATAGTACTGATGCTTTTCCATCTCAGTTTTTTTCTGTAGCCAGCCGGTGAGCGCCTCTTCAAACCGGGACGCCTGGAAAGGTTTGATCAAGTAGTCAACGACGCCGTAGTGAAGTGAATCTTTAATGGTGGTGGCATCGGCTGCAGAAGAGATGACGATGACATCGCACTTGCAACCTTCACTGTGCAGAACCGGTAGCAGGTCCAGACCGTTTTCTTTTTGCATATAAATATCTAGCAAAATCAGATCGATATGATGACCGCTATGGAAGATTATCTCTTTTGCTTTCTCCAGCGTGGAGGCTGTGCCGCAGCAGTGAAAACCGGAGAGTTGCGCGACATAACGACGGTTTAATTCCGCTACCATTGCATCGTCATCGACAATTAAGACATTGATCATCTGCTGGCCCTCTCACCATTCCACGGTAACTGTACAAAAAATTGGGTGAAGATCCCAGGTTCAGACTCGACGGATATATTGCCGCCAACGTTTTCAACCTGTTGTTTAACAAGCGCTAAACCTACGCCCCGTTCGGTTCCTTTTGACGAAACGCCCTTCTCAAAGATGTGCTCAATGTTTTCGGGGGCGATCCCCGGACCATCGTCATTCACTTCGCAATGCAACCAGCCGTGTCGATAATGTAAGGATACGCTGATCTCACCACCAGGTTCTTGACCTAGCGCCTCCAGGGCGTTTTCAATCAGATTCCCCAGAACGGTAATCAGCACCGCCACCTGATCTTCGTTGTTATTTTCCGGTAGCTGGCTTTCATTGCTGATGACCAGGCTATGGCCTAAATCAGATGTGCGATTAATCTTACTGAGTAAAAATCCTGCGATCACCGGAGATTTTATTTTTCCTAACAGTGAGCCAATTTCTTCCTGATAATTGTTCGCGGTCTTTAGGATGTAATTTTCAAGCTGCTTATAACTTTTCAGATGCAATAATCCCAGAATCACGTGCAATTTATTCATGAATTCGTGGGATCGTTCACGAAGTGCATCGGCATAGTTGACCATACCGTCCAGGCGTTGCATTAACTTTCGGACTTCAGTCTTATCTCTGAAGGTTGAAATGGCGCCGATGATTTTACCGTTGCTGAGTACCGGGACCGTGTTAATTAAGAGTAGCCGATCCTTCACCATGATCTCTTCATCGCGGCGCGGCGTTCCGTCATGTAGTACCTGTGAAAAATCGACCACCTGTGACCACGCATGGCTGAGCGTGGAGAGCTGGGCATCATCTTGTGATTTGTGATAATCCAGCAGCTCCTGCGCAGCTTGGTTAATCAGCGTCACTTCACCGCACTCGTCAACGGCAATGACACCTTCCTTTATAGAGTGCAGCATTGCCTGGCGTTGTTCGAACAGATTGGAGATTTCATAAGGTTCCAGACCAAACAGAATGCGCTTGAGGACCTTAACGAATATCCATGTGCCGAGCAGCCCAACCAGCACGCCAAATAAAATTGACCAGATGATGCTGCCGCGGCTGTTATTGATCTGTTCAGCAACTCTGCTTAGCTCAAGACCGATCGCCACCACGCCAATTTGCTGGTGATGTTCGTCGTATATAGGGGTGAATACCCGTAGGGCTTTAGCCAGAAATCCGCGATTAATGGCGACATTCTCTTTACCTTGCAGGGCCAGCAAAATGTCATCGCCTTTAAATGGCTGGCCGATTCGCTGTGCTTCGGGATGGGAGTAACGAATGCTTTGCATATCGGTGACGACGATGAACAAAAAATCGTTGCTCTTATTCACCGCCTGGGCAATCGCCTGAATACCGCTTTCCTCGGGCTTTTTCATTAGTCCCTGGCGGATCTCCGGAGAGTTGGCCAACGTTCGCGCGACGGCAAGCGCTTTACTCGCTAACGCATCGCGCGTCATGTTGCTAATTTGCGAGAAATAAATCAGATGAACGACAAGCAGCACGGAGAAGAGAACTGCACTAACCATGAGGATCACGGTGGTGCCAAGCTTCATCGGGCGTTTGCGTATAGCAGTACGTTGCAGTGAGTGTCTCATCACGGTCCTGGAATCACGGTTTGTGCGGGTATTATCGCCTGATGGGGGGCGTAATTCAAAGGTGGTAGGGATTATGGAGCTTAAGTTGTCAGCTTTTCTTCTTTATATAGCGTAGAGTGAATTTCTTTCTATATAGAGGTTTTCATACCGATTCTCTCCCTTTTCAGGGACGCTGACAGATAATTTGCTTACGATTGTGGATAACTCTGTGCGTAAATGGGTATAAGGCGGGGTTTTGCTGTGGAATGCAGCAGTCAGTCATTTTTCTGCAATTTAAGGGTTGCGGGCCACAGGAAACTCCCTATAATGCGCCTCCATCGACACGGCGGATGTGAATCACTTCACACAAACAGCCGGCTCGGTTGAAGAGAAAAACCTGAAAATGAGGGTTGACTCTGAAAGAGGAAAGCGTAATATACGCCACCTCGCGACAGAGCGCTAAAGCGCGTCGCAACTGCTCTTTAACAATTTATCAGACAATCTGTGTGGGCACTCGAAGATACGGATTCTTAACGTCGCAAGACGAAAAATGAATACCAAGTCTCTGAGTGAACATACGTAATTCATTACGAAGTTTAATTCACGAGCATCAAACTTAAATTGAAGAGTTTGATCATGGCTCAGATTGAACGCTGGCGGCAGGCCTAACACATGCAAGTCGAACGGTAGCACAGAGGAGCTTGCTCCTTGGGTGACGAGTGGCGGACGGGTGAGTAATGTCTGGGAAACTGCCCGATGGAGGGGGATAACTACTGGAAACGGTAGCTAATACCGCATAACGTCGCAAGACCAAAGAGGGGGACCTTCGGGCCTCTTGCCATCGGATGTGCCCAGATGGGATTAGCTAGTAGGTGGGGTAACGGCTCACCTAGGCGACGATCCCTAGCTGGTCTGAGAGGATGACCAGCCACACTGGAACTGAGACACGGTCCAGACTCCTACGGGAGGCAGCAGTGGGGAATATTGCACAATGGGCGCAAGCCTGATGCAGCCATGCCGCGTGTATGAAGAAGGCCTTCGGGTTGTAAAGTACTTTCAGCGAGGAGGAAGGCGTTGTGGTTAATAACCGCAGCGATTGACGTTACTCGCAGAAGAAGCACCGGCTAACTCCGTGCCAGCAGCCGCGGTAATACGGAGGGTGCAAGCGTTAATCGGAATTACTGGGCGTAAAGCGCACGCAGGCGGTCTGTCAAGTCGGATGTGAAATCCCCGGGCTCAACCTGGGAACTGCATCCGAAACTGGCAGGCTAGAGTCTTGTAGAGGGGGGTAGAATTCCAGGTGTAGCGGTGAAATGCGTAGAGATCTGGAGGAATACCGGTGGCGAAGGCGGCCCCCTGGACAAAGACTGACGCTCAGGTGCGAAAGCGTGGGGAGCAAACAGGATTAGATACCCTGGTAGTCCACGCCGTAAACGATGTCGACTTGGAGGTTGTGCCCTTGAGGCGTGGCTTCCGGAGCTAACGCGTTAAGTCGACCGCCTGGGGAGTACGGCCGCAAGGTTAAAACTCAAATGAATTGACGGGGGCCCGCACAAGCGGTGGAGCATGTGGTTTAATTCGATGCAACGCGAAGAACCTTACCTACTCTTGACATCCACGGAACTTGCCAGAGATGGCTTGGTGCCTTCGGGAACCGTGAGACAGGTGCTGCATGGCTGTCGTCAGCTCGTGTTGTGAAATGTTGGGTTAAGTCCCGCAACGAGCGCAACCCTTATCCTTTGTTGCCAGCGATTCGGTCGGGAACTCAAAGGAGACTGCCAGTGATAAACTGGAGGAAGGTGGGGATGACGTCAAGTCATCATGGCCCTTACGAGTAGGGCTACACACGTGCTACAATGGCATATACAAAGAGAAGCGACCTCGCGAGAGCAAGCGGACCTCATAAAGTATGTCGTAGTCCGGATTGGAGTCTGCAACTCGACTCCATGAAGTCGGAATCGCTAGTAATCGTGGATCAGAATGCCACGGTGAATACGTTCCCGGGCCTTGTACACACCGCCCGTCACACCATGGGAGTGGGTTGCAAAAGAAGTAGGTAGCTTAACCTTCGGGAGGGCGCTTACCACTTTGTGATTCATGACTGGGGTGAAGTCGTAACAAGGTAACCGTAGGGGAACCTGCGGTTGGATCACCTCCTTACCTTAAAGAACCTGCCTTTGTAGTGCTCACACAGATTGTCTGATGAAAAGTAAATAGCAAGGCGTCTTGCGATTGAGACTTATACGTCCCCTTCGTCTAGAGGCCCAGGACACCGCCCTTTCACGGCGGTAACAGGGGTTCGAATCCCCTAGGGGACGCCACTTGCTGGTATGTGTGAGTGAAAGTCGCCGACCCCAATATCTCAAAACTTACCTTCGGGTGACGTTTGAGATATTTGCTCTTTAAAAATCTGGATCAAGCTGAAAATTGAAACGACACACTGTTTCATTTCTCCGTAATAAGAAATGAAAAGCGGTGTGTTCGAGTCTCTCAAATTTTTGCAAGTCGATGATGAATCGAAAGAAACATCTTCGGGTTGTGAGGTTAAGCGACTAAGCGTACACGGTGGATGCCCTGGCAGTCAGAGGCGATGAAGGACGTGCTAATCTGCGATAAGCGTCGGTAAGGTGATATGAACCGTTATAACCGGCGATTTCCGAATGGGGAAACCCAGTGTGTTTCGACACACTATCATTACGTGAATACATAGCGTAATGAAGCGAACCGGGGGAACTGAAACATCTAAGTACCCCGAGGAAAAGA
Organism: Citrobacter sp. CF971; assembly: GCF_006385635.1. NCBI lineage: Bacteria > Pseudomonadati > Pseudomonadota > Gammaproteobacteria > Enterobacterales > Enterobacteriaceae > Citrobacter > Citrobacter sp. CF971. Next base: position 494,307 of record NZ_CP041051.1, read on the forward strand.
AATCAACCGAGATTCCCCCAGTAGCGGCGAGCGAACGGGGAGCAGCCCAGAGTCTGAATCAGCTTGTGTGTTAGTGGAACGGTCTGGAAAGTCCGACGGTACAGGGTGATAGTCCCGTACACCAAAATGCACAGGTTGTGAACTCGAAGAGTAGGGCGGGACACGTGGTATCCTGTCTGAATATGGGGGGACCATCCTCCAAGGCTAAATACTCCTGACTGACCGATAGTGAACCAGTACCGTGAGGGAAAGGCGAAAAGAACCCCGGCGAGGGGAGTGAAAAAGAACCTGAAACCGTGTACGTACAAGCAGTGGGAGCCTCTTTATGGGTGACTGCGTACCTTTTGTATAATGGGTCAGCGACTTATATTCTGTAGCAAGGTTAACCGTATAGGGGAGCCGAAGGGAAACCGAGTCTTAACTGGGCGTTAAGTTGCAGGGTATAGACCCGAAACCCGGTGATCTAGCCATGGGCAGGTTGAAGGTTGGGTAACACTAACTGGAGGACCGAACCGACTAATGTTGAAAAATTAGCGGATGACTTGTGGCTGGGGGTGAAAGGCCAATCAAACCGGGAGATAGCTGGTTCTCCCCGAAAGCTATTTAGGTAGCGCCTCGTGAATTCATCTTCGGGGGTAGAGCACTGTTTCGGCTAGGGGGTCATCCCGACTTACCAACCCGATGCAAACTGCGAATACCGAAGAATGTTATCACGGGAGACACACGGCGGGTGCTAACGTCCGTCGTGAAGAGGGAAACAACCCAGACCGCCAGCTAAGGTCCCAAAGTCATGGTTAAGTGGGAAACGATGTGGGAAGGCACAGACAGCCAGGATGTTGGCTTAGAAGCAGCCATCATTTAAAGAAAGCGTAATAGCTCACTGGTCGAGTCGGCCTGCGCGGAAGATGTAACGGGGCTAAACCATGCACCGAAGCTGCGGCAGCGACACTATGTGTTGTTGGGTAGGGGAGCGTTCTGTAAGCCGTTGAAGGTGTATCGTGAGGTATGCTGGAGGTATCAGAAGTGCGAATGCTGACATAAGTAACGATAATGCGGGTGAAAAACCCGCACGCCGGAAGACCAAGGGTTCCTGTCCAACGTTAATCGGGGCAGGGTGAGTCGACCCCTAAGGCGAGGCCGAAAGGCGTAGTCGATGGGAAACAGGTTAATATTCCTGTACTTGGTGTTACTGCGAAGGGGGGACGGAGAAGGCTATGTTAGCCGGGCGACGGTTGTCCCGGTTTAAGCATGTAGGCGGAGGTTCCAGGTAAATCCGGTACCTTTTTAACGCTGAGGTGTGATGACGAGGCACTACGGTGCTGAAGTAACAAATGCCCTGCTTCCAGGAAAAGCCTCTAAGCATCAGGTAACACGAAATCGTACCCCAAACCGACACAGGTGGTCAGGTAGAGAATACCAAGGCGCTTGAGAGAACTCGGGTGAAGGAACTAGGCAAAATGGTGCCGTAACTTCGGGAGAAGGCACGCTGATATGTAGGTGAAGCGGTTTACCCGTGGAGCTGAAATCAGTCGAAGATACCAGCTGGCTGCAACTGTTTATTAAAAACACAGCACTGTGCAAACACGAAAGTGGACGTATACGGTGTGACGCCTGCCCGGTGCCGGAAGGTTAATTGATGGGGTTATCCGTAAGGAGAAGCTCTTGATCCCCGGCCCGGTAAACGGCGGCCGTAACTATAACGGTCCTAAGGTAGCGAAATTCCTTGTCGGGTAAGTTCCGACCTGCACGAATGGCGTAATGATGGCCAGGCTGTCTCCACCCGAGACTCAGTGAAATTGAACTCGCTGTGAAGATGCAGTGTACCCGCGGCAAGACGGAAAGACCCCGTGAACCTTTACTATAGCTTGACACTGAACACTGGTCCTTGATGTGTAGGATAGGTGGGAGGCTTTGAAGTGTGGACGCCAGTCTGCATGGAGCCATCCTTGAAATACCACCCTTTAATGGCTGGTGTTCTAACGTGGACCCGTGATCCGGGTTGCGGACAGTGTCTGGTGGGTAGTTTGACTGGGGCGGTCTCCTCCTAAAGAGTAACGGAGGAGCACGAAGGTTAGCTAATCCTGGTCGGACATCAGGAGGTTAGTGCAAAGGCATAAGCTAGCTTGACTGCGAGAGTGACGGCTCGAGCAGGTGCGAAAGCAGGTCTTAGTGATCCGGTGGTTCTGAATGGAAGGGCCATCGCTCAACGGATAAAAGGTACTCCGGGGATAACAGGCTGATACCGCCCAAGAGTTCATATCGACGGCGGTGTTTGGCACCTCGATGTCGGCTCATCACATCCTGGGGCTGAAGTAGGTCCCAAGGGTATGGCTGTTCGCCATTTAAAGTGGTACGCGAGCTGGGTTTAGAACGTCGTGAGACAGTTCGGTCCCTATCTGCCGTGGGCGCTGGAGAATTGAGGGGGGCTGCTCCTAGTACGAGAGGACCGGAGTGGACGCATCACTGGTGTTCGGGTTGTCATGCCAATGGCATTGCCCGGTAGCTAAATGCGGAAGAGATAAGTGCTGAAAGCATCTAAGCACGAAACTTGCCCCGAGATGAGTTCTCCCTGAGACTTTAAGTCTCCTGAAGGAACGTTGAAGACGACGACGTTGATAGGTCGGGTGTGTAAGTGTAGCGATACATTGAGCTAACCGATACTAATGAACCGTGAGGCTTAACCTTACAACGCCGAAGATGTTTTGGCGAAAGACAGACATGATATTCAGCTTGATACAGATAACATTAACCGGCGAAAAGCGGGTTAATAACAGAATTTGCCTGGCGGCTGTAGCGCGGTGGTCCCACCTGATCCCATGCCGAACTCAGAAGTGAAACGCCGTAGCGCCGATGGTAGTGTGGGGTCTCCCCATGCGAGAGTAGGGAACTGCCAGGCATCAAATAAAGTGAAGAAGCCCATCCTGACGGATGGGCTTTTTTGCGTGTGTGCGGGGTAAAACCGCCGGGCTGAACGTATTGTGCAGGCCTGATAAGCGCAGCGCATCACGCACATCGCAGCACCATCGGGTGCAAAGCAATATCCTGAGCCTCCATAACACAAGCCATTCTGCGGCATACGCGATAAACACCCAATCTGAATTATCTGTATTACCTCCCGAAAATATCAGGATCTCCTGCGGCAGTTACGTGTACCTTTATCTATTAGTAAGGGTCAATCCGGAGAATAAAGTGTTCGGAAAAATGGTATTAAACTACATGCCGGGTCTAAAAAATTTATTAGCGTACGATAAAAGCTGGCTAAAACATGATGTTAAAGCCGGGTTATCCGTTGCTGCCGTAGCACTACCGGTTGCGATTGCTTACGCTGAGTTGGCGGGAGTCGGGGCTATCGTCGGGTTATATTCCTGCGTTTTGCCAATGCTAGCTTATGCACTGTTTGGTTCTTCCCGCCAATTGATTGTTGGCCCTGATGCCACGACCTGCGCGGTAATTGCGGCAGTTGTGGTTCCTCTTTCTGCCGGAAATCCAGAACTCCACTGGCAGTTAACAATCGTCATGACCGTGATGATGGGAGGATGGTGTCTACTTGCCAGTAAGTTTCGCCTGGGTGCGCTTGCTGATCTGCTTTCTCATCCCATTCTAACGGGGCTGCTTAATGGTGTTGCCGTGACGATTATTGTCGGGCAACTCGGTAAGGTGCTGGGGATTACGCTTGATGAAGAGCAAGTGATAGAGAAGATTATTGCCCTGCCAGGCCGACTCTCGGAAATTCATTTATTAACCTTAGGGATCTCCATCCTAACGTTAGCGATTTTAATAGCTATCAAAACGTTTCGTAGCCAATGGCCAGCACCGTTGATTGCAATTGTGATAACAACGGCGCTGGTATGGATCACATCTGCACAGCAGTATGGTATTGCCACTATTGGGGGATCGGGCTTCCAGTCTGGTTTGCCTGTTGTTCACTGGGGCTCATTTCAGCCTGGTCTGGCGCGTGATTTATTGATCCCTGCGCTGAACCTGGCATTAGTCAGTTTTGTTAGCCTGATGCTAACCGCTCGCAGTTTTGCCGCGAAAAATGGATACGAAATAAATGTTGATGCTGAGTTCAGGGCTTTGGGTGTTGCGAATCTGATGTCTGGCTTATCTCAGGGGTTTGCGATTAGCGGAGCCGATTCCCGGACTGCGGTAAATGACTCCACCGGAGGGAAAAGCCAGCTGGTTTCCGTTGTTGCAGCCTTAATCATCGGAATTGTCGTGGTATTTTTCACGCAGCCATTACCATTTATTCCGGTATCTGCATTAGGCATTGTTCTAATTTATGCATCGTGGTCATTGATTGATTTACGCGGACTCTGGAATCTGAGGCGAAGAAATAAACCCGCATTTCGCCTGGCGTTCTTCACCTTTGGCTGTGTTCTGATTATTGGTGTTATTCAGGGGATCGGCCTTGCGGTATTGCTGGGTCTGTTGCAGTTCCTGCGCACAGTTTTTCGTCCTACTGAACACTTATTGGGAATTGACGAAAATGGGATGATTCACTCATTAGGTAATTCAACTGATGTGAAAATGATCCCTGGCGTGTTGATGTACCGATTTAACTCACCGCTGACCTATTTTAATGTGGCCTATTTTAAGCGCCGCGTTTTGAATTTAGTCGATGGTGCAGTACTACAACCTAAATGGGTGGTCATTGACGCCGTTTCTTGCTTTACCTATTCAGATATCAGCGTCCTGGCAACCATTAATGAGTTAAAACGGGACCTGAAGGGGCGGCAGATTAAGTTAATTCTTGCGGGCCGGAAAACGGAGTTAACACGCTGGTTTAAAGAGAGTCGACCGACAATGAAAGACGACGACATGATTCTGGCACCAGACCTTTATTTAGCGCTGCGGTTTATTCAAAGCAAAGAAAGCATGAGTGAGGGTGAATCTGGCGTTGTTGAATAAAGCAGATTTAGGTAAATGATCAGGCTGGATGGAAGGCGCTGAGGACGGGTTTTTCGTCCAGCAGGACCTGACATCGACCAGAACCCCATGTTGCTAAAGGGGGGATCAGCATCCGCCCGGGGACGGTGAGTTCCCCGGCAGAGCATTGATATCGGCAAGCTACCTGAAATATAAGCAGTGTGACTGTTGTTAACCTTACGCTGTGAATGCGACAGATCGCTTAAATGATATCCTTCCCATTGCTGGCTTCGAGCTCCCGAATCAGGCGCTTGTTGATCTTGCCAACGCTGGTTTTGGGAATATCCGGGACTATCCTTATCTGTCGTGGGATCGCCCATTTAGTGATGTGGCCGCGGTCGACGAATCCTTGTAGATATGTCGCTATGGCTTGCGGCTCCAGGTCCTCCCCTTCCTTGCAAACCACCAGAGCCAGGGGGCGTTCGCCCCACTGCTCATCAGGTATCCCGACGACGGCTACCGACCTGACCGCCGCGTGTGAGCTGATGAGGCTCTCAAGCTCCAGCGTGCTTATCCACTCACCGCCCGTCTTGATTACGTCTTTGATGCGATCCTTGATTTCCACTATTCCATGGGGATCGATAGAGGCTATGTCGCCGGTGTGCAGCCAACTGCCATTCCATAGCTCAGCTCCTTTCTCGGGTTCCTTCAGGTAGCCCTGAGTCAACCAAGGGGCTCGCACCACTATTTCGCCCAGGGCTTCTCCGTCGTGCACCACCTCCCGACCTTCGCCATCGACGATACGCAGATCCACCAACGGGACAGGCAGGCCGGTCCGAATCCGCAGGGGTAACTGTTCATCCATGGGAAGGGCCAGCTCGGCATCGCTTAAGTGGGTCATACAGAGCAGGGGACAGGTCTCAGACATGCCATAGCCGGCGTGAATGCGTATGCCCCTAAGGTGGGCCTGTGTCGCCAGTCCAAGGGACAGTGAACTGCCACCCAGTAACATCTTCCATCCTGACAGATCAGTCTGCGTGGCTCCTTCGCACTCAAGGATCATCTGCAAAATGGTTGGCACACAATGCGAGAAGGTCACACCCTCATCGTGATAAAACCGCACCAGTTTGTTGGGTTCGTAACGACCGGGGTATACCTGCTTCACACCCAGCATTGTTGCGACATAAGGAGCGCCCCAGGCATGCACGTGGAACATAGGGGTGATCGGCATGTAGACATCGTTCGATCGTAGCAGCGACTGTCCCTCGTGGGCAGCCAGGAGACCCAGCTCATTGAGCGTGTGCAGGACCAACTGGCGATGGCTGAAGTAGACTCCCTTGGGATTGCCCGTGGTTCCAGTGGTATAGAACAAGGTAGCTATCGAGTTTTCATCGAAGTCGGGGAAGTCAAAGAGTTCTCCCGCTGCGGCGAGCAGGTTCTCATATTCCCCTAGTACCGGCAGGCTGGTCGCCTTCGATTCTTCGTCGCTAAGCTGGATGTATCCCCGGACACTGGTCAGCGTCTCAGCCAGTGACTCGACAACCGGCAAGAAGTCGTCGTGCACCAGTACCAGGTTGTCCTCGGCATGATTCATGGTGTAAGCGATTTGGTCCGCCGAGAAGCGGACGTTCACCGTGTGCAGCACGGCCCCAATCATGGGTACCGCGAAGAAGCACTCGAGGGCGCGATGGCTGTCCCAATCTAGCAGGGCGACGGTGTCTCCAGGCATGACACCGGCCGCTGTCAGCATGTTTGCCAGGCGATGAATGCGCTGTTTGAGGGTACGATAGTCGTAACGGAGCTTATCGGCGTAGACGATTTCTCGCTCGGGATGAGAACGCCCACCCGACAGCAGTAGGCTCTTGATCAGCAACGGATAGGCATGAGCCCCCTGCGCTGACTGTATGATTTTTGTTTTCACCATCCAGATTCCTCGTTGACTCACTATTTGCTCGGTATGATGGCAATTGTAGATTAAGGTTGGCCTTTACTCCCTGGCGTTTGCTTCAGATATCGAGGCGGCGACCAGTTCCAGCCCCTGGGGATGAATGTGCGTACCTTGCAACGCGATCGGGTTATTCGCTACCTGCAGAATCCTGGCTACTCTATGCCCGGTTCCTTCATCCGCTGGTTCAGTGCCCAAGGTTGTTCAGATAAATTACTCAAATCTGGCCTACGGTTAAGCACGTCAGAAAAAGAGGTGTGCCTGATACCGCTATATTTTTTGCAGTACCATCGTGGTCTCACTGAAAGGTTTAACTGGCGTGATGAGGTAGGGTAGGAGTCGCTGTGGACAGAACGATCAGAACCCTGAAAGCAAAAAACCCGCCATAGGCGGGTTCTTCTGAATAGTGGTGCCCGGACTCGGAATCGAACCAAGGACACGGGGATTTTCAATCCCTTTAAAAGAGCCCAAACGATCCATCAGCACTAACAGTTTTTTACTGGTTTACCTTGAGAAAAATGTTTAAGTTTGGTTCTTCATGACTTAAGTATTGCTTAAATACGGTGTTTCGAAGCTACCAGAATCCTACCATTATGAGCCTATACCCATAGAAGAGAAATTATCTCCCGTTCTCGCGATTCAATGACTAAAAATCAGACGGTGCAGGCTTTTAGATACTGATATTATATCTTTTGGGTAAAGTATTAATCTCTGTTGAGATAGGCTCTTAGCCCTAAAATAGCCGAGCAGCAAACGCCAAAACAACAATACTAACATTACCATTAACTGTCGCGATGGTTCTGAGTCGATCGTCTTTAAGTGTTTTACCATCAAATGTTGCGATGGTGCGGAGTCGGTCGTCTTTCAGGCTTTTACCGTCAAAGGTAGCGATGGTGCGGAGTCGGTCGTCTTTTAGGGCTTTACCATCAAACGTCGCGATGGTCCTCAGTCGATCATCTTTCAAGGTCTTGCCATCAAAGGTCGCGATAGTCGATCGTCTTTTATAGTTACGCTCATAAGTATTCTCCTGTGATACATCCATTCAGTACTTTACCATCCAAAATCAAGCACTGGTTTCTGTAAGTTCTGGACGCTAATTGTTTGAATGTACGTTAAAAATTCATCCAGTTAGCATTAACATTAACCAGCGCTTCATCGATCGTACAGGTCTGACGCAGTTTAAAAGATACAATCTTACCTATAAATTGCGGTGGCGCATTGTTCTTTTATCTGGCAACTAGAGGTGTCCTCCAACCCCTTTAAATTTTTCGATAAACGCCCCAATTTTCTGGAATACAGTCTGCTTTTTCGTTTTGTACTGAGGATTCAACGGACTGAGCTTTGGTAGCGTCTCATTTAGCTCAGTGCCATTTTCGGTAGCATACTCCCGTTTGAGTGATGTGCGGATGTAACGCCTTGCAGCCTCTTCATTGAGGTTTTCTTCCTTAATCAACGCTTCCGCTTCCCGCTGCTGTTCACGCTGAGCATAGGTAAAGAATGCATCAATGATACTGGCCTTGTCCGGCATGTCATCAAGGTTAGTTTGCTGAATAAAGTCAACAATCAGACCTTCTTTGGCACGGTTGCCCAGACTTGACCGGATTAAGCGTCTGACCTCTTCAGTCAGGGCTTCTTTACCTTTTTTCTGACGATTGTGGTCGAAAATCAGACCAAGGATGTAATCCAGGTTAATTTCCTGCGACTTCAGCAGGTCAATTTCAAACACCACGTCATCCCAGTCTGTAGTTGATTTATCCCTGTCGTTTGATGCTTTTTCGCGTCGCTGCCAGTCCCGGATATCATTGTAAGCTGAGCGATAGTCCTGAACTTTACGTTCGGCAGGGAGGCGAATGGTTTGTAATTCAGCAAATTTTTCATCATCCACATAGTGCTCTGCTTTAAAGGTTTCTACCGCTTCCGGGTCACTAATATCAACCTTCTGCAGGGCTTTCAGCGTGGCAAATTCATCATAGTTTTGAAGGATGTTTTCTGCCCGCAGATATTCACCAAACAGTTTGACGAAGGCTTTTTTCTCTTTTTCACTATCGATACTGGCAGGGTCAGGGAAGCGCTGCTCCAGCTCAGAGACAACAGCCATAAAACCTCGTTTAGCTTCGCCGGTTGCCGCATCGGTAAAGCCCTGCATGTACTCTTCGTAGCTTTTTTCCAGCACCACATTCTTGGTGTTTTTGTCGCCAAATAGTGTGATGGCATCAATGGTCGGACGCTCCAGGTCCCTGAAAGTCACGATATTGCCGAAAGTTTTGGTTGCGTCATAGATACGGTTGGTCCGGGAAAATGCCTGCATCAGGCCGTGATAACGCAGGTTTTTGTCAACAAACAGAGTGTTCAGTGTCGGAGCATCAAAGCCGGTTAAGAACATTCCCACCACGATGAGAAGGTCAATATCCTGATTTTTCACTCGTTGAGCTAAATCGCGGTAGTAGTTCTGGAAACCGTTACTGTCAGTGCTGAAATTGGTTTTAAAGCAGGCGTTATAGTCATCAATGGCTGCATCCAGAAATTCCTTCGCACTACTGTTCATCGCGCTGGTATCAAAGCTTTCGTCAGTAATATCACCAATGGCGCTTTGCTCTTCATTTGCAGCAAAGGAGAAGATGGTTGCCACCCGAAGGCATTTATAGCTGCCAGATTTCTTCTCTGCTTCTTCCTGTAGCATTTTAAACGTCGTGTAATAAGCTTTCGCCGCGTCCACGCTGCTAACTGCTAACATGGCGTTAAAGCCCTTAGCTCCCGGGAAGGTTCGGTGCGTTTTCTGCCGGAAGTTATTGAGAATGTATTGCGTTATTTCCTGGATACGCAGGGGGTGCAAAAATGCCTGTTGGTTTTCAGCCGCGCTGAGTTTTTTCTCGTCTGTTTCCGTTTCAAGAGACTTAAACTGTGGGCGGACATCGTTATAGTCCACCTTAAACTTCAGCACTTTTTCATCACGAATCGCATCAGTAATTACGTAAGAATGTAATTCACGTCCGAAGACGCTGGCGGTGGTTTCTGCCCCCAGTGCATTTTCCGGGAAAATAGGCGTACCGGTAAAACCAAACTGATAAAAGCGTCTGAATTTCTTTTTGAGGTTTTTCTGGGCCTCACCGAACTGGCTGCGGTGACACTCATCAAAGATAAACACCACCTGCTGTTGATAGACGGGCAGGTCAGCTTCGGCTTTCATCAGGTTATTGAGTTTCTGAATGGTTGTGACGATGATTTTGTTATCATCCTTATCCAGGTTTCTTCTGAGGCCTGCTGTATTATCCGAACCATTCACACTGTCCGGAGAGAAGCGCTGATACTCCTTCATGGTCTGGTAATCGAGGTCTTTCCTGTCGACCACGAAGAAGACTTTATCAATAAAGTTCAGCCCGGTTGCCAGACGTGCGGCCTTAAAGCTGGTCAGGGTTTTTCCTGACCCTGTGGTATGCCAGATAAATCCACCGCTTTCGGGTTTTGACCAGTTCTTCGCTTTAAATGAGCTGTTAATTTTCCAGAGGATTCGCTCAGTGGCGGCAATCTGATAGGGGCGCATGACCAGCAGTGTCTGGCTGCTATCAAACACGCTGTAATTAAACAGAACATTCAGCAGGGTATGCTTCTGGAAGAAAGTGGCGGTAAAGTCCTTCAGGTCCTTTATCAGGGTGTTATCCGATTTCGCCCAGTTCATGGTGAAATCAAAGCTGTTTTTATCCCGTTTAGTGGTGCTGGCAAAATACCGGGTATCAGTCCCGTTGGAAATCACGAAGAGTTGCAGGTATTTAAACAGGGAGTTATCGCTGTTAAAGCTTTCCTTGCTGTAACGGTGTATCTGGTTAAAGGCTTCACGAATCGCCACGCCACGCTTTTTGAGTTCGATTTGCACCAGCGGCAGGCCGTTAACCAGAATGGTGACGTCATAACGGTTAGCGTGTGAGCCGGTCTGCTCAAACTGCTGAATGACCTGCACCTTATTGCGCAGCAGGTTCTTTTTATCTATCAGATAGATGTTTTCCAGACGACCATCATCAAACGTAAAATCACAGATATAGTCGATATGGATTTTACGGGTTTTGTCCAGGCTGCTGTCACTGGGGCTGTCGAGATACTGCTCTGCGAAACGCCGCCATTCACTTTCGTTAAACACCACACCATTAAGACGCTGAAGTTGGTCCCGCACATTCGCCAGCATCGCAGTCGGTGACTTAACGGAGATAAACTCATAACCCTGATTAAGAAGGTCCTGAATCAGCTCCCGCTCAAGGTCCGATTCGCTCTGGTAGCTGTCACCAGTCTCCAGAACTTTGGTGAATTTATCAAGGATGATAAAGTTATTGGATTCAGCAATCGTGTGTGTCTGTTGTGTCATGGTGCATCCTGTGCGTCATCTGGCAAAGCCCGGAAGGGTATCAGAAGCATCTTCCGGCATTCGTAAAGCCTGATACCGGGCGGGTGAGAACAAACCCTGCCGGTATCAATAGTCCGTCAGTTGCTGGCGGTTTCTGGTCTCGGGAAGCTGAACAGCAAGTCACGATAGTATTCGTACTGTTTCTGGCGCAGCTCGATTTCCCGAGGTAAGCCTTCAGTCAATGAGAATGTTATAGCCTCTAATTTGTCCAGAATTCCGACTATTCGCTGTTGTTCGAGCATTGATTTCTCTGGTGATGCCGGGAAGGGTATAGGCACAGTAATTTTCTCGACCTGATGGCTCATTAGCTTAGGATTACCCATACCTGAATAGACATGCTTTTGGGCTTCTATTGAAAGCCAATAGTAAAGATACTTATAGCTAATTGGATAATTTTCATGAATTTTGATTAGCCCACAAACATTCGTGATGGAGAATTTCCCTGTACGGTAGAAAACCGTTCCAGCATTTGCACCATCTGTTGTCCAACTAATAAATTCACCATCAAAGTCGTAAGTATCTATTGAGCCAATCATCCCATTTCTTGCGGTTTGGGAACTATAAACGGGGTAGTCTCCTGCATTCTGTTCGAGATACCCTTTAGACATGACTCTTCCGCGTCTTAATATTGCTACATCAGCTAGCGTTTTCCACTCAACTTCGGCCTCGTCAAAACAAAGCAACTGGTCACGATAGTAGTTGTACTGATTTTTTCGCATGGTAAGCTCAGCTGTAAGCTCAGCTGTAAGAGCAGTAAATCTATCCAGAATTCGGACGATTTCAGACTGGATGGTCAGAGACTTTTCTGGATTGTTTGAACAGGGAATTGGAATTTTAATTTTAGATAAATCGCCACTGGAAACCCGTCGGACTTTAGCTCCAGTAATATATTTCATTTTTTGTGTTTGAAATATTTCGGACTGGAAGAAATAGGCGAGATATTTAACATTTTGCTCGTGGCGAAATAACATCATATCTCCGGAAATAGCAACGTTATCGCCAAGCCAGGCTAAAGGTTTTACTACATCTTCATCGTTTTCTGATGTTGTTGCTAGCAATAAGTCATTTTTTTGAGCCTTTCTCAGCTTATTGGCTAGTTCTGGAAGCACGTAAGTAAATGTTTTATCAGCTGATAACCCATACCTTGTATAAATCTGACCGTAATGTATTGCTGGAAAACCACTTTCAACGAAATCTTTTTTCTGTAGTCCATTGCCACGTATGAAATCGCCAAGCTCTCCCAGTGACAACCATTCAACATCAACTCCATCCAGCAATTTGTTCAGAAAGTTCAACCCACTCATGATTGCGCCTCGTCACCTTCAATCTTTGCCACAATTGAGTCGATATCCTTACGTAACTGTTCGATTTTGCCGACGGTGATTTTTAGCTCGGCATTCAGTTCGGAAATATCAATTATTTCGCGAGTATTCAAGGCTTCGACGTAGCTGCTGACTGACAGGTTATAGTTATTGGCAGCAACTGTTTCTTGAAGTACAGTTTTCGCCAAATGGTCAACGTCTGTTTTGCTGGCAAAGACCTGCATAATCTGTTCAATATGACCATCAGTCAGGATATTGTTATTGGTTTCTTTCTTAAACAACCCGCTGGCGTCAATAAACTGAACGCGGGTATCTGTTTTGTGCTTTGACATCACCAGAATGTTAACGGCAATGGTGGTGCCGAAGAACAGATTCGGTGCCAGAGAAATCACCGTTTCAACATAGTTATTGTCGACCAGGTACTGGCGGATTTTCTGCTCTGCACCGCCACGGTAGAAAATACCGGGGAAACAAACTATTGCTGCGCGCCCTTTAGCTGACAGGTAGTTTAGCGCATGTAGCACAAACGCAAAGTCAGCTTTTGATTTCGGGGCCAGTACGCCAGCAGGAGCAAAACGCTCATCGTTAATCAGGGTCGGGTCGTCACTACCAATCCACTTAACCGAGTACGGCGGGTTAGAGACAATCGCATCAAACGGTTTCTCATCGCTAAAGTGAGGCTCAGTCAGAGTATTACCGAGTCTAATATCGAATTTGTCGTAGTTAATGTTATGCAGGAACATATTCATACGCGCCAGGTTAAACGTTGTATGGTTTATCTCCTGACCAAAAAAACCTTCTTCGATAATGTGGTTATCAAAGTGCTTCTTCGCCTGAAGCAGCAGGGAGCCAGAGCCAGCAGCAGGGTCATAGATTCTGTTGACGTGAGTCTGTCCGTGCATAGCCAGTTGTGCAATGAGTTTTGAAACATGCTGTGGCGTGAAGAACTCCCCTCCAGACTTCCCAGCATTCGCCGCATAGTTTGAAATCAGGAACTCGTAGGCATCACCGAACAGGTCAATCTGGTGCTCATTAAAATCCCCGAGCTTTAGCCCCTCAACGCCTTTCAGAACGGCAGCAAGACGGCTGTTTTTGTCTTTGACGGTGTTACCCAGTCGATTGCTGGTCGTATCGAAATCGGCAAAGAGGCCTTTGATGTCGGCCTCGGACGGATAGCCGTAGGCAGAGCTTTCAATAGCGACGAAGATACTGTTTAAATCAGCATTCAGCCTGTCGTTGGTGTTCGCTTTAGCGGCAACGTTGCAGAACAGCTGGCTCGGGTAAATGAAATAGCCTTTAGTCCTGATGGCATCGTCTTTGATGTCATCGGTAATGATGCTGTCATCAAGTGCTGCATAATGTATGCTCTCATCCCCTGCTTCCATGTAGCTGGAAAAATTCTCACTGATGAAGCGATAGAAAAGTGCACCGAGTACATACTGTTTAAAATCCCATCCGTCTACGGAGCCTCTGACATCATTGGCAATGGCCCAGATTTGACGGTGTAGCTCGGCACGCTGCTGAAGGCTTGTCATTTTGTATCCTGTTGTATGATTCTTAACTACTTTTATTGGCCCAATTTTATCGCAATTTCATATTGATGACAGGCTTTGTTGACCACTACAGTTTGCCCGATTGTGTAAGCAGCGCTCTTTCAGTCAGGCCAGTAGAAACGTTGTGCTGACGATAAATACTGAAGCCCCAATACTATCGGGGCTGAACGTTCAGTCGGTGAAAATTTCTTCATCCGTATCCATTGTGGATGGTGATGAATCTATTTTTGTTGTAAGAAATACCCGATTCAGCAGTCTTTGCTTCAGGGCGTTTCTTCGCTCATTGTAGAATTCCGGGAAGCGACTGAACTCAATATTGTCATCTGAAACTAACAACATTGATGGCGTATAGTTGTTTGATGAATGAGATAGCCATTGTTTCAGGGAAGTATCCTGTTTACTTATATTCTGAGAATGATTCAGTAAATGAAGATTCGGTATGGTGTCCCAGTGTTCCGGGTTTTCATAAAAGCTGAGGTTCTCTGGTGAGTTCGCAACATAATCTAATCTTTCAAGATATTTCTTTGAGAAGTGATTTCTTGGGTGAAGGTGATCAATATGAAACACCTCGGTCGGATTCATTTCAGGGAACAGAAGATGCAATAGTGCGCGGCAACGACCTTCGCCATATCTGATATTGAGAAGGCTTTCGATGTATTCGTCGTCAAATCTGAGGTCCTTATTCGAGCCTTTATATCTGTCAATAATCTTCTCAAGAGGGAAATGAATATCTGAAAGACTATTTTTCATTACATCTCTGATGCTCGTGAGTAGCGCATCGGCCTGGCTTCCAAAGATCCCTTTCAGAAGTACCATGTAAAACCACTGGCTAATTACTGAGCGTTCATTGTGGTTTTTATTCAGGAGGTTAATCGTTGTATATAATGGATGTCCACTGGTTTGCTTTTTGTAAAGCCAGTAGGCCACAGGAATGACTGCATTTTTAGATATCAAAGACTGTGGATTGATGCCGAATCGCCTGATAAGAATAAAGGTCTCCTTGATACAGGATTTTATTTCAGACCATTGTTGTTGTATCTTACCGACCTCCTCTGAAGTGAAGTTTTTTACTTTGAACCGGACGTCAGAATCAATAAGCATCAGGCTGGTTTTTAAGAACCAGTCTCTTTCAATATAAAACCCCATTTCATTATTCTGATAAATGTTTTTTGTCAGTTCATCCAGTTCTCTTCTGAAATCACCCTGCCAGTGCGCTACCGCTATTGACATCAGTAAGTCGGAGAACTCAAGTTTTGTCCCCCCGCTGTTCGTGCGGATGAAAACATCCAGCACATGATCAATGTCCTGACTGCTCTCATTGAAGTAGTGGATAAGATTTTCAGTTCTTATCTTGGTATAAAGTCTCAGTAATGTTTTTCTGGAAAATTCACTGGAAATGAGTCCTCTTTTTTCGAGTTCTGGTTCGACAACGTTAAATAAAATATCATCCGGAGAATCATGTTGCTCGTATTTGAATATTTCGTGCAGGCAGAACCAGTGATGTTTGTTGTCTGTAAGTGAATCAGCGTATTGCTTGTCGGTGAGGAACCTGAAGTTGTACTTCATCATGAGTTCGTCGTCTGACTTAAGTGGCGCTGTTAAATCGACGTAAAGCTTTCTGGGCGGCAGGATGCGATCATCCTGTGCCGAAGGCCACCACACCCGGGGCTGTTTATACGCATACGTTCCACACAATCCAATATATAATGATGTGAGACGCTGCTGACCGTCAATCACCGCCTTGAAATCATGAAATCCAGCATTTGTTGCTACGCAGGGGTTTTCTTCATTAAATCGCTGACAGTATTCTTTCAGGAATTCATAGAATTTGTAATCATTTTTAATACTGGCACTACGGATATCCCACATCATGAAAGAGTTTATCGGGTAGTCTCGCATGATGGAATCAAACAGCAAACATATTTGACTGCTGCTCCAGACGAACTTCCTCTGAATTGCAGGCAGAAGATAGTGGCGTAAATTAATTGAATCTATCGCTTGTTTTATCGTTATTGCTTTTTCATACTGGCCAGCCATCATAAACCTCATATGTTATATTAGCTGGCCTATTTTAATTTATTGCGTGTCGGTAGTACAGTCTTTGCACAAACTAATTTATGCAATGGAAAAGCTGACGGCTCGGTTTGTGTTTTTCATTCGGGTAGACTCGCATTGCGGATGCACAAAGTGATGAAACCTGTCTTGCTATATTTTTACCGAAGTTAACAAGTAGGCCGTGCTTTATTTTTTCACCCTCTGCCCTGATGCTGATGATAAAGCTGAACTGATATACGATTACCTCAATGAAGTCATTGCCAAATGTTATAATGGCGGCATTGTTTATTTCATGTTCATAATCCCTCAGGTCAGTGTTAAGTCTTGCTGTTGCATCTACAAGTGCGTATTCTTTATCGATAATCATAACTTTCTCACTTATCATGTTAATGTGATTTAATCATCACTAATAATATGTTGTGATTTTAATTACGATTATTCGTCTGTTTTCTCCCGTAATGCATTATCTGATGAATAATGTTCATGTGGGGTAAGGCTTCCATAAAGTCAGACTGTTCAATCAGCGAAATGAGTGTGTTATCGATCTCAAACGTTGTATCCGGTAATACCTCAACCAGCCTGATTCGGGACAGGGAAATAACGAACACGCCCGATGACGTACATCCGGCAAGAAACCACTCCGCATGGCTGCAAAGCAGACGGTAGGGATGAACGGTATGGCTGACGTTTTCGTCGGTTCTGATACGCACCTGGGTCTGGTTAAGTATGGCGAGCGTCAGTCTGCTGAAATCACCAAAGAGCGTGGGTTTCTGGTGCGGCTCCGGTAGCATAATCCTGTATGGCGAGGGACGTTCCCCGTCAAGCATCAGGCTCAGTAGTTTGGCATCCATCGCGGGTAACAGACGGTCAAGATGCAGCAACCTCGCCAGTATCTTCATATCCCGTTCCGTGCGGCGACGAAAGTAATGCGAAGCGAGCTGATATACGCCGTTGTTCTGTTCAATATCAAGGTAGGTCAGACGGACGTTGAAATCCCGTCGCAGCGTTCGCGTCGTCACTCCAAATTCTTCTGCCAGCGTCCCGATATGCAGCTTTTCACCCTGAAACAAACGGCTCAGGATGATGGAAAGGCGGGTTGCCAGTCTGTCATGTTCGTTTTCTTGTGTTATCAGCGTCATACATCATTTCCGAATTTAGCCGGGAAATAATGCCAGCAGTAGCGGACAGGATTTGTCCGCCCTCTGAAGTTTTTTAAAGTCTGAATACCTTAAATGTAAGTGCTAAACGTCAGTATTCTCCGGTGAATAAAGATGCTTCTGGCGCATGTAGGCAATAAAAATGCAGGATGGTAGCGTCACCCGGTATGCGGGACCGGCTAAATCAATCAGCAGCCAGAGAGAACTGAGCACCCAGCCCACGGGACCGGCAAAAGCGCCCATGGTACGCGTCAGCATGGCATTTCCTGCAACGGTCAGCCCTCTGCCTAACAGGGCTTTCGCCACACCATTTGTGACAACAAGTGCCATCTGATAGGCCGCAAACCCGGATGTTTTTATCCCCGCCTGGATTGCCATGGTCAGCAACTCCGGCGTGGGGTTGCTGTAGCCTGTCTGCAATTCTTCCGCCACGGTCTTTAGCTGGTCAGGCGTCATCTTCTCAAGACTTTTCTCCAGGATCTTCATCAGCAGATTCATTTCAATGGTTTCAACACTGGATTTGTTGTTGTAGTTCACCTTCATTTTATCGCAGGCATCGGTGAGAATTTCCCGGTACAGCACCCCTTTACCCCAGCGGAGCAGCGTGGCAAAGCTGTTCGCCCCAAACGTCTGAACCTCGGCGGCAATGGCATCCCAGTAGCGCGGGTGGTTGGGCTTGTGTTTTTTATACTGAGGATCATAGGTCAGCGTTTCCGTGATGCGTGCCAGTCCGTCTTTCGGATCGCAGATAAGCACAGAAACCAGTAAATCCAGATCGTCACGATGGCAGTGGCGCAGAAACTCAAGGTCGGGGTCGTGTCGGTAGGTAGCCATATTTCACCTCATTGCAGATATTGGACCTGACAGTTTAAGGAAGCCCCCGGACAGCGTTTGTCCGCCTGAAAATAAAAAAGTAAAAAAAACCTGCCCGAAAGCAGGTTTCTGTTCACCGGATAGAGGTATAACGCGTCGGGATTACTTTCCGCGCCATTCCTTTTCCACTTTATCCGCAAAAGCATCGCACTGCCGGGCATATTCCGGGTTATACAGAAGCTCCGACTGCGAAAGTTGCATGGCGGTCATGCTGCCGTTACGGGCATTTGATTCGAGCCAGGTTCTGCCATAGGTCTTGTTCATCACCTGAAGTACCCTGTTGAATACCGGTCCGTTGATGCGGGCATTGAGATTGACGCCTTTTAACTGAAGGCCGCTGTCGCTGGTCTGGGTCAGGCGGGTGGAGTACATCGCGCAGAAGGTCGAATTGGTAATCATCTGAGCGTCAGCCTGCTCGTCGGCGAACGCGCTGTGGCTGAAGGCGGAAAGCAGAATTGCGGCGGTTAACAGTTTTAAAATTTTCATCATGTTCCCTTATGGATTGAAAAGCGGAGACAGCCTGCCATACGGAGTGGTCAGGAGATGTCCGGCAGAGAAAAAAGTCAGGGTTTCAGCGAGGGAGCCAGTCGCCAGCGGTGAGGGCCAGCGGATTCCAGCACAAAGGCCAGTTGAGCGAGGTCCCGTCTTGCTGTGCGGGGAGACACGTCAAACTGCCGGATGATGTAGCGAACAGATATTGTCTGACCGTAAAACAGCACCATGGTCAGCCGGATAAGCCGTTCTCCCTGTCCGGTGACACGTTGCCTGCAACGGCTGGCTTTCATCGTTGCCATACGCGCCATCGGTCCCCTTTCTGAAAAGAATCGAGATGTCTGGCAAGCCAGATATCAGGGCACGAATCGCCGGTAACGCAGCGGGCAGTAAACCGGTGGCAGTTAAAGTCGAGCAGGCTGTAGGGATAGTGCTGACCCACTGCCGCCTTTGCCCGTTCAGCGGCCCGCGCACAACCCTGAGGCGTCAAATCCATACAGTCGGTATACACCGAGATAGCGGAGTTCCAGCCATCGAGCCGGTCAAGAAACCCTTTAGCCTTACTTTTGATAACGGTTCCATCGCCATCAAGATGAACAATATCGCCGTTACCCACATAGATACCGCTGTGTGCGGTAAGGCCAAAAAGCAGTTCGCACTGCACGATACCACCGTAAGCCGGTTCATCGACGCAGGAGAGAATGCAGTTATCGATAAATGAATCCACGAAGTTCAGCAGCAAAAGCCGGTACATAACATTCAGTTCCTTACTATGGGGGAGAGGGGGGATGCGGGGGAAACGTAGTGAACACTCAGCTTTCCCACAACGTACGGACCGTGAAAACCCCCATATCGTGGTAAGCCATAAAGTTACTTTCCCATAGCGACCAGAACTCACGGGCGTCGACATGAGAGATATCGCCACAACGGGAAAGCCACGTGTATTGTTGCGTCCAGCTCACATCGACATCTTTTTCAAGCTCAGGCCATGGATGTCCTGCATAGTGAAAATCGGTGACGTAATCGAGCTGCCAGTCTTCTCCGGCAGGGATGAGGCGTATTTCGACCGGATGCCATCCACCCGTTTCCGGTGAGTATTCAGGGTCACGAAAGTTAATGGTTAATCCGGTGATGGGGTGACGATGGGGCGGTTTTTGCGCAACGATACCCAGAAGCAGTTGGGTGAACGACCGGGAGAGCGGCAGCACATAGCCGCCCTGCAATATAGCGGGTGATGACATAGTGAATTTCCTTTTTAAGGGGTATGGAACACAGAAAAAGCGGGGGATTAGTCCTGGCTGATTGCGGCAAGCTGCGTCATACGATGCGGCCAGTCGGCGTAGCAGCGGTGCATAAAGAGCCTGCTGCTGTCCGCCTCGATAAGACAGATATCCGGGCTTCTCAGTACAGCGGCAAGAAACCCGGCGTTGTTGGTGCTGCCCTGACCAAACAGCGGGCGGAATACTCGGGACGGAAAGCTGTCCTGCTGCTGTTCCAGAATGGCGTGAATCGCATCAAGTGCTATCCACTCTCGGGAGAACAGGCCTCCTTCGCCATTGGCGGTTAAGCGCAGGGCAAGGCTTCCGGTTTCATCCTCCTGACCCAGCTCATACGTCAGCAGCCCCTTACTGTGGGGGCTGATTTTCTCGGCGTCCCCACTGTAGAACACGGTATAGCTTTCGATGGCGGCGGCTTCGGTAGCGATTTTTTTCTTACTCATGGTTCAGCGCCTCAATCAGGTTCTGGAGTTGAGTGATAACAGTCGAGTCCGGGAACACCAGATAGATACCCTGTCCGTTATCACAGACGATACCGAGAAGCAGATACCAGCCATCATCAAGTGCGGTGACGTATTCCGGGTTAGCCAGTGCGACTGCCAGCAGCGGGTCTTCGGGGAGCGTGTCATCGTGGTTGAGATGCCAGAGCAGGGTTCCCGTTTCGTTCCAGAAATCGGTAAACAGGTCGATATCATCGACGGGGCCGAGGATTTCATTGCTGAGGGACGCCAGTGCGGAGGCGGGCAGGTTGAGAAGGGGAAGACTGGTGGGGGTCGTGAGTTTAAACATGATTATCTCCATAATGAATTGATTTTCATGGAAATAATATGTGCATAAAAAGAGGTTTTTTACGGTCATAGTCGTTGGTGTGGGTGAGCTTTGTGAATGTACAAAATCAAAGCACCCGCAGGCGTGAAATGTGACGAGTGTCACAATAATAAAAAATGAATAGAGTGTGGTTTTGATTGTGGAAAGGTTGATTCAACCTTAAGTTGGGCTGCATATTGTCAAAACCATTACTTTAATCTATTGATTTAAAAAGTATTAATTTTAAATGCCTTATGAGGTCGTTTTTCAGGCGAAAATCGGTGAGGTGTATCACCATTTTCTTATTTCAGAGCCTCAAAAGTTGACTTACTTTGGGCGACGCATCCGGAACACAATTTTTTTATATGGTTTAACGCTATTTTCACTTTTCCCTGAGCAGGAGTACTCTTGATGAATCATCATGGTCTTTCTGACTTGAGTATTAAATGTCAATGGGCATGTAAGAGCTGATTTTTCATGGGCTTGAAAGTGATGTCACGAATAAATAAGCTTATCCCATTGTTGGCCGACATATTAACTTACTCATTATCATCTGAATTTTCAGAGGACCATGTACATATTATGGATGTTAATTACCCTTTAAATAAAATAACGCAAGCGCTGGATGAAAAGAGCATCGCTGCTGCTCATAAAAATTCCTTCAATGTAGATGTGGAGATTCATGGATATTCCGACCAAGGAGTATCTAATGCTATAGAATATTCAGAGGTTGCACCTAAAAATACTGGAGGTGTTTTTACTAAAGCCTTTCTTGATGAATATAAAATCCGTGCAGTACAAACTGGCCGGACTATCGAAGCCAGCGATACAAAATGTACCGGGCTTAAGGCTATATTCCACTCATCCGGACGCATTAAGTTTATTGTCCGCAAAAGTATTCGCGGAAAAAATGTTTACGTTTCCGTAGGAAGTTACCCTGAATTTTCCATTAATAACGCAAGGGAGCATGCCTTTAAAATAATTCAGGAGCTTAAGGCTTCCGTTGAGACTTATGGTGAGCGTTTTCTTACTCACAGTAAAATGACGTTTAATGAGCTTGTGGATGAGTATGAGAAAAGCGTACTCAGCACGGGCGTTAAGCGTTCAGCTAACACCGATCTTTCTAAGATCCGTAAATACCTGCGCCCTCTTCTCGGTGCCAAAAAGCTGGCAGGTATGACGGAGGCAGATATTCTGAGCTATCTGCATAATCTCGATCTCAAGCCAGCCACCCGCAATCGCCATCTGGCGCTCATTAAAGCGGTGTTTACCAGGGCAATACGCATGGGATACATCAGCCGCTCTCCGGCGCTTTATATCAAAGCGCTGCCTGAAGTAACGTCAGATCGCCGCGCCATGGATGACTCCCAGCTTCAGCGCTGGATGGAAGTCTGTGAGTGCTGGCGTAATGGTAAACCCGATCATGAAGGCCTTGCTCTGCTCATGTTCCTTGCCCTGACGGGGCTGCGTCTGGGGGAAACCCGTCACCTTCGTCTTGAAGATGTGGACTGGAGCCGCAAAGTTATCACCCTTCGCCACACCAAAAACGGCAAACTCCGCCGCGTACCGGTATGTGATAAGGCTTTCGTTCTTCTGACAGAACAGCGTCAGCATCTGGGTGATGAAGGCTGGGTATTTCCGGGCAAGGGGACCGACAATCCGGTTTCTGAGCCGCGTCGCCTGCAAAAACGGCTTTGTGAGGCTGCGGGTATTCCACCGTTCACCATCCATGAGATGCGACATACCTTTGCGACAAAGCTCATTGAGAGCGGGGCCGACATTCACACCGTCAAAGACTTACTGGGTCACAGCACGATAAAAGTAACGGAACTTTACTTGCACGCTTCCCCGGCGCGTTATCACGAAGTCGTTAATCGGGCGATGGGGTAACAACCTGCATTCAACGACATGGCTTTTAACTAGGGTTCAAATGTCACCCGTTTTCTGACGGTGGCGTAATTTGATGGTAATACACATGAATAAAAAAGTGACAATTAATGTTCCTAAGGTTTCCGGGATTAAGCGTATTCGCGCTTTTGCTGACCGCGATAAAAATTTCAACAAAATGTCGGAAGCAATTATCAGGCGTGCTGAAAACACTGAGGTCGGTGAAGATGATATCGCTTCACTCGGTATTGGTGATGGGCTGCCACGGCATTATGTGAATACGGCTGATGGCCTTTTCTACATCGGTGGACAGAAACCTGTGCAGGTTTGCACCACGCCAGTTGTGCCTGTCGCCCTGTTTTGTGGAAAAGATAAGGAGTCCGGTCTTGGGATCAGCCTGATGACCGGTAACGGGCTGGGTAAGTATGTTAAGGCCCAGGTGAGCTTTGAGGATATTGTTCAGGGTGGTGCTCAGGTTATGGGCAGACTGGCAGGTCGTGGATTTTGTGTTGGCCCCTCTCCACAGCAGCTTGCTCTTTTTGACCGTTTTATTCAGAGCTGCCGGAGTTTACCGCTGCCTGTCTATCTGATGGCAGATGCAATGGGATTCGTTTCGGAGGATATGGCCTTTTTACATGGTCATGAGCCCGTTGTGACCTCTCTGACCGGGTTTGATTATCTGCTGCCGGGATTCCGCGTGCGTCCCGGACTGCACAAAGGCGGGGCTCTGGAGGAGTGGATTAACCTCATCCGGGAAAATGCCCATGGCTGGGCGCAGACCTTTGCGCTGAGTGCGTCCTTTGCTTCGATGCTTCTGGTTCCTGCCGGTATGGATGTGGGCATGTTTCATTTTCACGGCGTATCCACCACCGGTAAAACGCTTCTCCTGATGCTGGCTGCATCGGTCCATGGTGATGGCAGCGAGCCGGGTAGTGGGGGGAATGTAAATATTATTCGCTGGAATACCACGCCTAACGCGATGGAGCGCCTTCTCGCTGACTATTCCGGTCTGGTCGCCTGCGTCGATGAACTGGGTGCGAGTAATCATAAGCAACTTTCCTCACTGCTTTACAACATTACGTCAGGTACGGCAAAAGAGCGCCTGAACCGTGGCCTGACGGCAGATGAGCCGTTTAAATGGCGCATGTTTATTCTCTCCACCGGTGAGATGTCAATCTCCGAAAAGCTGGCTGAACAGAAAGCCGTGTTACAGGGAGGGCAGGAGCACAGGGCCATCAGTATGGAACTGTTGCCTGAGGATGCTCAAAAACCGGATGAACCGGTATCAGAAACACGTGCCCGTGCAGATGCACTGAAGACGGGGCTGGCAGAGGCTTATGGTCATGCCGGGCCTGCATTTATCGGCAAACTGTTATCCGGGAAAAATACGGCTGGCGGTCTTCGCACCTACGCAGAGTTTTCATCCTGGCTCCAGGAACAGACAGATGATTGCTGTAACGCACTGGAAGAGGCCCTGAGGGATGAGGGGCGTGATATTACCCGCGTTCAGCGGCGCGGACTGAAAAGATTTGCGCTGGTATGGCTGGCAGGAGAGAAGGCGCTGAAATATGGCCTTTTACCTTTCGAAAGCGATGCGGTGGCTGAATCCGTTATGTCCGCTGCACGACGCTGGCTGGATGATAACCAGAATCAGTATAACCCGGTGCGTAACATGCTGGAGGAGCTTCAGCTGACGCTGGTGACAAAAAGCAGCAGGCACTTTATCACCCTGCGTGACGAACATGCCCGATGCCCGGGAGATATGTGGGGATTCGTCCATTACAAAACCGGCGACTTCCTGATTTATGAATCGGTGTTTGAAAAGCTCTGTTCTGAAAAGGGACTTAAGACCGTTGATGTGGCCAGACCGTTAGAGCGTTCCGGTTATCTGCTTGGCGAAAGTGCCGGACACTATAAAAAAAGAGCGCTGAAGACGATGGCGCAGTCTTACTACCAGGTCAAAAAAGCGTTTCTGAAATGCAATGTGATGACCGAATTTTAACCCTGAATAAAACCATTTTGACTGAATAACAACGAATAGAAGGTGATGTATGATTTTTGAATCAGACCAGTACTATGACGGTTTTCCTCACGCTATCAGCAGCGAAAATGAAGAAAAAACCTCATTCAATGATTACGCTCTGGTTAACACACTGGCGGAGTGCCTGTATCACGACATTTCTCGTGAAATCTTCGATGGCAGTGAGCCGGCGCTCCGGGCCGTCATTGCCAACGGTAAGATTAAATTCCTGGCTCGTTATACGCTTCAAGGGGCCTGCTATTATGAACCCCTCGGCACATTTCCACGTATGCCCGTTAACGTCGCGCGTGAACGAGCACGTGAACTCTATAACAGATTTGATGATAACCGGGTGCCGGATGAAGAATATGGGGCCATCCCGTTCTGACTGATGGCTGAACAGTAAAAAAAAAGCAGGGGCACTTGCCTCTGCTTTTCTGTTATCACAAGGACGGTAGCTGAGCCGTTATCCTTTCCGCCAGTAACTGACTGGTGTTCTGTAAGCGCTGAGGATGAAGATGCGCATACCGTTGTGAAGACTGACTGCTGCGGTGCCCCAGTTGAGCCTGAACGTCATACAGTGTTCCGCCGTAGGACACGATGAGGGCGGCAACCGAATGGCGGCAGGTATGAATACACACTTCCTTGTCGAAAATTCCCGCCCGACGCACGATACGCTGAAAGGCTTTAACCGGGTTACTCAGCGGCATTCCCTGTTTTTTACCAATAAACAACCACGGATTTCCCCGCTGCGTTGGCAGCGTTCTGATTACGTCCATCGCCAGTGAGTTAAGGTGAACAATCCGTCCATAGCCATTCTTGGTTTCCGGGAGCCACAGGGTGCGTTTAACCGGGTCAACATGCTCCCACTTAGCCAGACGCAGCTCATCACGACGAAGGCCGGTCAGTAACAGCAGTTTGACATAGCGGGCAGCTACAGGGCTGGTATCGTTATCGGCGGAGAGAAAAATACGACGAATTTCGTCCTCGGTAAAATAACGCTGTCGGGCGTTGTTCTCCCTGAGTAGCTGTACCACCCTTGCCGGATGAACAGAGGTCATGCTTTGCCTTCCGGCCCATGTAAAGACGGCTTTAATGAGTACGATGACACGGTTACAGGTAGCCGCTGACAGGGAAGTACTTAACGTCTGCTGAAGGCGCAGAATGCTCGCTGGTGTGATATCGCTCAGCAGCCTCTGACCAATGGCGGGACGGATATGATCGCGGTAGCGCTGAACATCCTTTCCCCAACTGCGTTTAGCGGATTTTGCCCATGGCAGATAATGCTGATTAAAGAGTTCATCGAACGTCAGCTCCATTCTCTTGTTTTCACGCTCCTGCTTAGGGTCAGTGCCGGTGGCAAGGGAACGTTTGTGTTCTATGGCAATCTGACGAGCAAGATTGACGTCCACTTCAGGCCAGTGACCAATGGCGATGGCGCGTTTTCGTCCATGATAAAGGTAGCGTAGCAAAAACTTTTTACGACCTTCTCTTCTGCTGACCAGACACTTGAGGCCGGAAATCTCGGTGTCGCTGTATTCGGCATCGGTACTGCGTGCATCGGATGTGTTAGGGGGCAGGGATTTAATGAGCTGATTAGTAAAACGGAAGCGTTTCGGGCTGGACATATTACCTCCTGTGACTGGTGTAAAGAACGTCAGGGTTGACCCATCCCCGGCACGGCGCTTTTTATGGTTGAGTTGATTTTCTGGCATGGCGAAGGGAATGCTGGTGCCACATGGTATGAATTAAGACGGGAAATGCAGAAAGAGCAGGCTTTACGGTCTGATTCTGGTCTTAAGGGGAAAGATTGCCGTTGGGGAAGTGTTCACAGAAATAATATGTGTTTCAGTCGGGTATAATTACATGCCATAAGGACCAGTAGCGTTGCCTGTATGTGGGGCGGCTATGTGCCAAAAGCAGAAGCTGGTAATTCGTGTCTAATATACTTCACTTAACGTATATCCCAGCTCTGGTACAGAATATGCAAATTAAATACCCAAGAAGTGGCAGGCTGATTAACAAAGAACTCCTTCGATTATAGGATGATTTGTATCGGCACTCATCACACCATGTGCTCGATTCACGCCGCATAGTCAGTTGAATTTTGCTACTCTGTAAGAGGTGGTAAGCATTATCCAATACGGATTTAAATCAATGGAATAAATGATTATGAGTGAAAATGAAACAATCCCAAAGAAGTCTCACAGCCAGATTAACAAAGCTGTATTCTTTACATCTGCTTTGTTAATTTTTCTTCTTGTCGCTTTTGCCGCTGCATTCCCGGATGTTGCTGACAAAAATTTCAAAC
The DNA here is from genome assembly GCF_006385635.1 of Citrobacter sp. CF971. NCBI lineage: Bacteria > Pseudomonadati > Pseudomonadota > Gammaproteobacteria > Enterobacterales > Enterobacteriaceae > Citrobacter > Citrobacter sp. CF971. The sequence goes on from NZ_CP041051.1 coordinate 521,268, forward strand.
TACTTCAGCAACAAATCTTCACGAATGCAAGCTGGTTCTACATCCTTGCTGTGGCCCTGATTTTATTGAGTGTCACGTTTCTGGGACTCTCACGCTACGGTGATATCAAGCTGGGTCCGGACCATGCGCAACCTGATTTCAGCTATCACTCCTGGTTTGCGATGCTTTTTTCGGCAGGGATGGGGATCGGCCTGATGTTCTTTGGCGTTGCTGAACCGGTGATGCATTATCTCTCACCTCCCGTTGGCGCCCCAGAGACTGTTGCGGCAGCGAAGGAAGCAATGCGGCTGACCTTCTTCCACTGGGGTCTGCATGCCTGGGCAATATATGCCATTGTAGCGCTGATTCTGGCCTTTTTCAGTTACCGCCACGGTCTACCTTTAACGCTGCGTTCTGCACTCTATCCCATTATTGGCGATCGCATATACGGACCTATAGGCCATGCGGTTGATATTTTTGCCGTTATAGGTACGGTCTTTGGCGTTGCAACATCGCTGGGTTACGGTGTTTTGCAGGTGAATGCCGGTTTGAACCACCTATTCGGGGTGCCCATTAATGAAACGGTGCAGGTCATTCTGATCGTGGCCATCACGGGGTTAGCGACGATTTCTGTGGTGACCGGCCTAGACAAGGGAATACGTATCCTGTCTGAGCTCAATTTGGGCCTCGCGTTGTTGCTCCTGGCGCTGGTCCTGTGTCTGGGGCCAACTGTGCTTCTGCTGAAGTCATTTGTGGAAAATACCGGCGGTTATCTTTCGGAACTGGTGAGTAAAACGTTCAATCTTTACGCATATGAACCTAAGTCGAGCAACTGGCTGGGGGGCTGGACATTACTGTACTGGGGATGGTGGCTTTCATGGTCGCCATTTGTGGGGATGTTTATCGCACGGGTCTCACGCGGCCGAACCATTCGCGAATTTGTCACCGGTGTGCTGTTTGTTCCGGCCGGCTTTACGCTCATGTGGATGACGGTGTTTGGTAACAGCGCAATCTATCTCATTATGAACCAGGGGGCGACCGATCTCGCCAATACCGTCCAACAGGATGTCTCGCTGGCCTTGTTCAATTTCCTGGAGCATTTCCCGTTCTCCTCCGTGCTGTCATTTATTGCAATGGCTATGGTCATCGTCTTCTTTGTCACATCTGCTGACTCGGGGGCAATGGTTGTAGATACTCTGGCATCAGGTGGGGTGGCAAACACACCCGTCTGGCAGCGAATCTTCTGGGCATCGCTCATGGGAGTTGTTGCAATTGCGCTTCTCCTTGCGGGAGGGCTGAGCGCGCTGCAAACGGTGACAATAGCAAGTGCATTACCCTTCTCCGTGATCTTGCTGATATCCATATACGGGCTGTTAAAAGCCCTGCGTCGAGATTTGACTAAGCGTGAAAGCCTGAGCATGGCGACTATTGCTCCTACGGCTGCACGTAACCCAATTCCCTGGCAGAGAAGGTTACGCAATATCGCGTATCTGCCGAAACGATCTCTTGTGAAACGTTTTATGGACGACATTATCCAGCCTGCCATGACGCTGGTTCAGGAAGAACTGAACAAGCAGGGGACGATAAGCCACATTAGTGACGCAGCCGACGATCGTATTCGTCTTGAAGTGGATTTGGGCAACGAGCTGAATTTTATATATGAAGTGAGGCTTCGCGGGTATAGCTCACCCACCTTCGCGCTCGCCGCAATGGATAATGATGAGCAGCAGACTGACCAACATCGATATTATCGCGCTGAGGTTTATCTCAAAGAAGGCGGTCAAAATTATGATGTGATGGGCTGGAATCAGGAACAGTTGATTAATGACATACTGGACCAGTACGAAAAACACCTGCACTTCCTGCACCTGGTTCGTTGATAGCAAAATGCCGTCCTAGGGGGCGGCAATTATTTATCCCGACCGCAATACGAGGGAATGCAGAATGATTTCACGCTGGCAATGGATTCTGAAGCAAACATTTAAGAAACTCTGGTTCAGAGCTACGTTATTCGCAATTGTCGCGATAATAACGGCTCTTTTATCTATTCTTTTTAAATCAATGATTCCTGAGTCGGTTTCAGTGAAGGTTGGTGCGGAAGCAGTTGATAACATTCTGAACATACTGGCATCGAGTATGCTGGCAGTGACCACATTTTCGCTGAGTATCATGGTCACAGCCTACGGTTCAGCCACTACTAATGTTACTCCCAGAGCAACGCGTTTAGTTGTGGAAGACGTAACCACACAAAATGTACTGGCCACCTTCATTGGTTCCTTTCTCTTCAGTCTGGTAGGAATTATTGCCCTCAATATGGGAGCCTACGGAGAAAGGGGAAGAGTCATTTTATTCATTGTCACACTCGTTGTCATTGCCCTCATCCTCATCACATTGCTTCGTTGGATACAGCATTTGACCTCTCTGGGGAGGGTCGGTGAGACAACAGCAAAAGTAGAACAGGCGGCCATCGAAACATTTATTGCGAGAGCCAGAAATCCCTGTCTCGGCGGATATCCATGGCTTGAGAGCTATGAACAGCCGAAAGGAACGGTTGCAGTTTATCCGAAGAAGATTGGCTATGTTGAATATATTGATATGGAGAAACTCAGCAAGCTGCTGGCCAATGATCCTCGTCATGTATACCTTGTGGCGCAACCAGGCAGTTTCATTCATCCGTCCATGCCAGCTTTGTACCTGAGTCAGGGCCAGGAGTCATCAATCTGCGCCGATTTACTTGAGACGATCATTGTCTCGGATGTGCGTTCATTTGCTCAGGATCCCCGATTTTGTCTTAGCGTCATGGCCGAAATAGCCTGCAGAGCCCTTTCACCCGCAGTGAACGATCCTGGAACCGCAATCGATGTCATTGGCAGAGGTGTTCGTATACTTTCTGCTTACGCGCAGAATAAGTCTCATGAAATTGAAGTGACCTATCCTTCAGTACACGTTGCGCCACTTCAGAACAACGATCTCCTGGAAGACTTTTTCTCACCTGTCGCACGCGATGGTGCCAGTATGAGAGAGATTCAGATAAGAGTGCTCAAAGGGCTATCTATGCTGAGTACGGGTTGGCCTGAGATGTTTGCTGATGCCGCGCACACTCTGGCAATTGAAACATTAGAGCATGCAAATCGCGCTGACCATATAGACTCCGATAGAGAATTCATAAAATCAATTTATTTTGATTTGTTTTTTGATGAAAACGCTAATAAGCAATCATAGTTGTGGAGCAAGCGATTTGGTTGCTAGCGAGACAAGAACAAAGCGTCTGCATGAGAATGGGCGTCTGCTTTGTATTAGAAGAGAACATACTGAGTCTTCATCACTTTTGCAGCAGGCTTTATCTCTACGTAAGACATCGCCTACAATCAAATATTTCGGTTTAATACCAGGAGAACACTAAATGTAGAAATTATGTCTACTCAGTTCGGAACAGACTACTGTTTTTTTATTCCGTAGCTGAGACCATCATATTTCCTCCAGCAAAGGAGATAAAAATGGAAAAATTATTTACCCCGTTTCAGACCGGTGATACTGACCTGGTAAACCGCGTCGTTATGGCCCCCATGACCCGCTCACGGGCAATGACTAGTGATACCGCTGATGAACTGACCGCAAAATATTATCAGCTGCGTGAATCCGTATGGGGCAAACCGGAGGTCGTCCGTGACGGGCTCAGGGATCTGGTTCGCCGCACGGGCGCAGATGAAATTATGGTGAACTCATGGCAAGGCACTCGTCTTTGCCGCTCTTCAGAAATAATGCTGAGTATTCTACCGGAAAGGCAAAAGGATCATTTACCAAAGATAATGACGAGAAAGTCATTGACGAAGCGGGGAAGGGGTTAAGTCATCAATCCATATCAAAATATCAGACGCCTGTTTACGCTATGCGGGCGTCCGCTTTTCGCTCACAGCGGACTTTATGCTCGATGAGTTCGCCCGCTCTTTGCCGGGAGCGGAAGTTGCTTAATTTACCCTGAATCAAACAATAAGGGAGCAGGTCAAGTTTTCGATTGTTCTGTCAGATGTTTCCGCATCAATGCATTTTGTAGTGTCACTCCACGACTCGACCTGCCAGACGACTCACGTGAACACTCTTGCCTACCCGCAATAATGACGTGGATGTGATCGCCCTGGCGCCAATGCTTGGCGACGTTGACGCTGAGTAACGTGAAACTGGACAAGGTTGTGGCCAAAATGATCGAGATCGGGGCATCGGTCAAATAAATGAAAATTTCTTCTGCAGGCTATACCTCTTTTGCTTTCTCCCAGGTTTACGCATGGGCATACTTAATATCCTTCAATGCCCATAACCACAGGAATAATAATGAGTATTCAGCGACGTGAGGTGTATCTGGTCTTGAAACAACTATCAGATGGCCGGTTGTTTTATGTGGAAGGATTGAGAAGCGCCAGCAATTATTTTTTTGATGGCCATGCTCGGGTGCTCACTTCCCCGGCTGGTTCAGCGAGCTTTATTGAGTTCGAACCAGGTGAACGCCCTATGCAACTTTTCCATATGCCAGATGAAGAAGGTACTCAATGGCAAGCTGCTTTCCATGATTTCGGCTGCTCGCCTGAATTTGGAGAACCTAAATTGGAATACGTCATATTTGTTGGCGCTTATTCCGATGACCGCGAGCGTACCATTGAGTTGATGAATATGGGCATGACTCATGCGTGGGAAATTATTGAGGGCAAGTGCGAACTGCGCGAAGGCGAGTTCGAAGCAGAATGGTAACTGACACATCGACAAATCTTGAACTTTGGACGGTCTACGATAATCCCATAGACTTCCCGGACCAGTTCATGGCCCGTCGGTTTGACATAACCAGTGCGCCCAGCCACCTGGCTAGACCTTTGAGCAAATCTGGGAGCGCTTCGACCGCCAGGGTTACATCTGGCTGGCGCGCAAACCCGTTGACGATCTGGTGATCGTTGGCACCTTCCTGCGCTGATTTAAATTTTGTTATATCAGGCAGTTTTTTACTTTGATTAGACTTCAAACAACAATGCATAGAGGGAACCATGAAAAAGCCACAACAGATGTACGACCTGCAAATTCCTGATGACGACTATAAAATGGCAGCAGTCATGGAACGTGATAAGTTGAACTTTGAGTCTCCCAACAAATGGTTTTACGTGGGTGCTGACAGCCGAGACCTCGGCTTTGCGAAAGTAGGAATTACGATGGGCGATTTAACATCCCGCTCATACGGCACCAACAACCCTAATTTCTACCTGTTCTGCGCCTTTCAGTGCCAGCAAAGCACAACGGAAGCACAGCTCAAAAGCATTGAAAAAAGCGCTATAAACTATCTCGATGGTGTGTTCTGCGCCGAAAACGGTCAGACAAAGCGGGCGCGTCACATGGAGTCACAACGCCTGTCAGAGTGTTATTACGATGTAAATTTCGAGGATTTTTTTGTCGAGGTGCATGAATACCTATTGGATAATCACGTCAGCTATTTCCAGACTTGTGGTTTCGAAAATGAAGCAGGCGGTGATGGAGGCTATGCACTTGCGTGGGAGTTCAGTTCTCTCCTTAAACCCGAAGTTAAAAGGTACTTCCTGAACAGGATCCTCCGGGGGTGATAAATTAAGTACCTCCCTCACAAAGAAAAGCGCCCGTAGAGGCGCTTATTTTATGGGCGTTAATTAGTTAATATTGTGTTTTTTCTTTAACTTACTAATTGCATCAGATTTTTTTCACATTCATCAAATACTCGAATGTAACGACGGTAATCGTTTTCAGTGTCATTTGCCCAGAAATAAAGAAAACAACGTTTCTCCGTTTTTCCTTCTGAACGATTGCGCCATGTTGTATTAACTTCGTAAAGAGTATACGGAAGTTCCTCTTCATTGAACTGAAGTGGCACACTGAATTTGGCCGCCTGAAAAGAGCTGATTTTATTCGGCATGCTATTTTAAAAAAAAACATCGCGAGATCAACAATAGCTGCCAACGTCCGCTCCTCGCTCACAGTGGACCTTCTGCTCAGTTAGTTTGGCCGCGTTCTGCCAATAGCGGGACACGCTAATGCTGGTGTACAGGTGCTGACTCATTTCCTCCTCCACTTTCATCCCGTTATACTGTGAAAAAAAGGAGGTAGGCGTGAAACTGAAAATGCAGGATTTGAGGCTGTTTAATCTCGTGTTTGAGAGCGATCCTGGCTGGATACTTGATTTCTCTAACCGCACCTTGTCTGCTTTTTTTGATGAAGAACTAAACATTGATATTGATGATGAACGTTATCAGGAAGAGGGGACGTCAAAGGCCAAACGAGTTAGATGCTTGCTGAAACAGGCTGATCGTGAGACCGCTCTGCGGGTTCTTGGCGCTGTCTGGCAGTATAAAACGGAATCCATGCCTGAACAGGCTGAACAAAGCCGTAATGACTATCTTGCACTGATTTCCCGCTTAGAAAACGCTGGCACCGATGAAGCCAAAGGCGTAAAGCCTGTCCAGGCATGGCATGGTGTTGACTGGCCTTCACTTATCGCTGAAATGAACGAGATGAAATCTCTGCCGCCACATCCACGTGGTTTTCGGTTTGAAGCCTGGCTTGCTGAACTGTTCAGTATCTTTAAGCTCGCTCCCCGTTCGTCTTTCCGAAACACAGGCGAACAGATTGACGGAAGTTTCCGACTGAATGATGAATTTTACCTGATAGAGGCAAAGTGGCATCAGAAAAGAACGTCGGCTGCCGATCTCCATGTATTTGAAGGAAAGCTCAGTACCAAGGCAACCTGGACACGCGGTGTTTTTATCAGTTGGATGGGGTTTACGCCTGAAGGTCTGACGGCTTTTGGTAAAGGGAAGCGTGTTATCTGTGTCAGTGGTTATGATCTTTACCACTCACTGAGTCATGGAATCCCTTTGCCCGGCCTTCTGGACGCTAAAACCCGGCACGCAGCTGAAACGGGAGAGCCCTATGCTGAGTTCGACCGACTATATGCACTGAAGAACAAACAGTTTGGCACGATGAAATAACGGGTTGGGAAGCGTGACCTGCTCCCCGTTGATTAGTACACCCCGATGTTAGTAATGTCTTCATAAGCCACATGAGGACATCCCCATGAAGAAGCGTTTTTCCGACGAACAGATCATCAGTATTCTCCGCGAAGCCGAAGCTGGGGTACCCGCCCGTGAACTCTGCCGCAAGCATGCCATTTCCGATGCCACGTTTTACACCTGGCGTAAGAAGTATGGCGGTATGGAGGTGCCTGAAGTTAAGCGCCTGAAGTCGCTTGAGGAAGAGAACACCAGACTCAAGAAGCTGCTTGCCGAAGCCATGCTGGATAAAGAGGCGCTTCAGGTGGCTCTTGGGCGAAAGTACTGACGACAGACCAGAAGCGGGAAGCCGTGATGTTGATGTGTGATGCGACCGGTCTGTCGCAACGTCGTGCCTGCAGGCTTACAGGTTTATCCCTGTCGACCTGCCGCTATGAGGCTCACCGTCCGGCTGCTGATGCGCATTTATCAGGGCGCATCACTGAGCTGGCACTGGAGCGCAGGCGTTTTGGCTACCGTCGTATTTGGCAGTTGCTGCGCCGTGAAGGGCTTCATGTTAATCATAAGCGCGTGTACCGGCTTTATCACCTCAGTGGCCTGGGCGTAAAACGCAGAAGACGTCGTAAAGGGCTGGCAACAGAACGTCTGCCGCTGCTCCGTCCGGCGGCGCCCAATCTGACCTGGTCGATGGATTTCGTCATGGACGCACTTTCCACCGGTCGCAGGATCAAGTGTCTTACCTGCGTCGATGATTTCACAAAGGAATGCCTGACGGTCACTGTTGCCTTTGGGATTTCAGGCGTTCAGGTCACGCGTATTCTGGACAGCATTGCACTGTTTCGAGGCTATCCGGCGACGATAAGAACTGACCAGGGGCCGGAGTTCACTTGCCGTGCACTGGATCAATGGGCCTTTGAGCATGGTGTTGAGTTGCGCTTAATCCAGCCGGGCAAGCCAACGCAGAACGGATTTATTGAGAGCTTTAACGGACGATTTCGCGATGAATGTTTGAATGAGCACTGGTTCAGCGATATCGTTCATGCCAGGAAAATTATTAATGACTGGCGGCAGGATTATAACGAATGCCGCCCGCACTCCACGCTGAATTATCAGACACCGTCTGAATTTGCAGCGGGCTGGAGAAAGGGTCATTCTGAGAATGAAGATTCCGACGTTACTAACTGAGTGTTGTATCTAATCGTGGGGGCAGGTCAAACTGGGCTCCCCTCAACTAGCCCCTCTCTAAGGGGCTCTTCAAAATTTGGTGTTGTGGATTTTGTAACACAGTTTTGGGACAAAAACGTGTCAGCGCCTTTACTAAATTAGAAAGTCCTGAATAACTACAGGTATTGCAAAGTCACGTAATTAAAAGTCCAGTATTGCTTAAGGTTTAGTCTATGAATAAACATTAAATAATGTCTACTTCCACCAGAACCCCAAAGTGATCCGATACAACCGGATAAAAATCGTTATTAAAAATCACCTGATGCTGCTTTACAACCATCGGTTGATTACTAAGAACCAAATCAATGCGTAGCGCTTGGCTATTTTGTTCCCAACCGTCAATATTTTTAATTACAGTAGTTCCGGAGTCTTTTATTTCTGCTATTTCATAACAATCTATCAAACCGCACTGTAATACATAATCATAACCTTCATTGCGTATATGGCTTGGGTTGTTGAAATCGCCTAATAGAAAGCTCAACTCTGTTGATAATGTTGCCTTTATTCTGTTGAACTGGTCCTCAAATGAGCTCTCTGAGTCACTCCACCAGCCGCAATGACAATTATAAAGATTGAAATCACCTCGTTGAGAAGTGACCTTAATACGCACTGCTCGCCTATGTTTCCAAAAGTTCACATCATAGTTATCACTTAGGTCAATGACCTCATGCTCGACAATCGGCAGTCGCGTCAAGAATGCCAGTCCCTCTTGATATACGTCATAACTTTGATGAACGAAATCCCATGTAAGTTGGTAGTGATAGCCGTATTCCATGAGTTTTTTCTGTAATAAATATCCATAGTTATCAGCGAGCACGGTGTGATTAGTTAATATATTGGCATCAACAGCCGGGCTATTTTGATGTTGATTCACTTCCTGTAATGCAACGACATCGCACCCTTGCTCGATAATGGCTTGCGCTACCACATCCAACTTTTCTAGTTGTTTCTCTTCTTGCCAACTATGGGTATTTAGCGTCATTAACTTCATTTATTATTCACTTATTCATTGTAGCGAGTTAAACGCAGCTCAAGGCTGCGTTTCTCGAGGTTATTTTATCTAGGGTAGAGAATGAATTACTCAGGTTGTGCTGAAAACTTCTCAACTAATCTAGATTTAATGACATCCACTCCTGGACCATAAATAACTTGTACTCCCTGTTCTTTAATTACAGCACCAAGTGCTCCTGTCGGCTTCCATAATGCATATTCAGCAACCAACTGCGGGTCATTAACTGTAATGCGCAAGCGAGTCATACAAGCATCAATCTCAGCAATATTGGCACGGCCACCTAAATTCTGAATAATAATGTCCATCTTCTCATCTTCTGACATGGATTCTGAACTTTCATCGAGGTAGTTACCCATACGGCCCGGTGTTGGCAATTTAAATTTGACAATGAGCACACGGAATAATCCATAGTTAACACCAAAGAAAACAATAGAAACCAATGCGAAGCGAACCAAATCACCACCGATTCCCGCTGAAACCATCATAGGTATACGAGTGAGTAACTCAATCAAACCAAAGGCATGTATACGTAGGTCCATCACATCGACCAACGCAAATGCAATCCCTGTTAATACCGCATGCGCAACATACAAAACAGGAGCAATAAACATAAACATGAATTCAATAGGCTCTGTCACACCGGTTAATAACACAGCAAGACACGCAGATAAAAACATTGGCTTGTATTGTGCACGCTTATCACTATCAACACAGTGATACATCGCAAGTCCAATACCAATCAATGAAGACGCTGCGATAATAACTTGGCCCGCTTTAAAACGTGCTGGATGCACCGTATCTAATAGATGTTGGTAAGTTGTCGGATCGCTTAATTTAAGATTATTTAAATCGCTAACCCAAGCTAGCCATAGTGGATCTTGACCGTAAACACTTGCCCCCGCATTCACCCCTGTTAAAAGCTCATAAGTACCACCCAACTCGGTGTAATTCATTGGAATAGTTAAAGTGTGGTGTAAACCAAATGGCAGTAATAAGCGCTCTAACGTACCATACAAGAAAGGAGCAGTGATCGGCGCAGTGTCTTTAGAGGTTGCAATCCATTGACCAAAATCATTAAGCGCACCTTGAATTAAAGGCCATACGATTGATAAAGCAAACGCAATAATCATCGAATAGAAAATAACAACAAAAGGTACAAAACGCTTACCGTTGAAAAATGCTAATGCCTGAGGTAAGCGAGCGAAGTCATGATAACGGTTAAATAAGTTGGCACCTAAATAGCCAGACATAATACCGATAAACACACCCATATTTAGAGCAGGAGCACCCAAAATATTAGTGAAGAATTGAGAGACAGGTAGCTCAGAACCAAATAGGCTCATCACAACCGCCTCGGGATCACTGAGCATAGCGTTATCCACGCCTAATATAACCCCAGTGATACGGTTAATTAAGATGAAGGCGATCAGCGCGGCAAATGCTCCTCCTGCACGTTCTTTAGCCCATGATCCACCAATAGCGACAGCAAATAATAGGTGAAGATTAACTATGATCCCCCAGCCTATGTTTTCCATAATAGCGCCTAGTGTTTCAATGGCACCAATACCACCGGCATACATTGCGACAACTTTACCGAGTGATATCATGATACCAGCGGCTGGCATCACCGCGATAACAACGATAAGGGATTTCCCAAATCGTTGCCAAAAATCAAAAGATAGTAACTGACTCATAAATGATTCCTTGGTTTAAATGCAGGGTAGCCTTATCAAGGCCCTGCGATAAATATAATTTAGTGCTTTCTTGCAAATATATACGCAGCATAAGGTGGGGCAATTTGCGTCGCTATAAAATCTGAGCGAACGTGTTCATTGTTGATATTCTGATTATCAAGCATTAACTCGCCTAATTGCATGCGGTCGATATCAACGATGCTCTCTTGTGGACTTAAATTGGTAATAATGGTCCATGTCATATCTTGTGCAACACGTTGATAAGCATAGATATTAGGGTCGTTAGGTAGCAGCAATTGATAGCGGCCAACCACTAAACTTACATTTGACTTACGCAGAGCAATCAGCTGCTTATAGAAACTCAAAATCGAATTTGGATCATTCTGTTGTTGCTCAACATTGATATCTGCGTACTGTTGATTGACGGAGAACCAAGGTTGCACCTCAGAAAAACCGGCAAAATCCTGCGCATTCCATTGCATTGGCAAGCGACTGTGGTCGCGAGATACTTGATTTAACAAGGCTAAGATGTCTGCATCGCTTTGACCTTGTTGAGATAGCTTTTGAATTAAATTTCTAGCAGACACATCATTAAATTCATCAAGAGAAGTAAACTGATGATTTACCATACCAATCTCTTGGCCCTGATAAATAAACGGAGTTCCTTTCATCAAGAAATAACAACTCGCTAACGCGGTAGCACTGGCATACCTAGAGGTAGGGTCGGCAAAAGTATCAATGCTACGAGCTTGATCGTGGTTTTCTAAATAAAGCGCATTCCAGCCTTTACCTTCTAATGCATCTTGCCAACGCGATAAAATGCGTTTGAACTCCACTAGATCTAAAGGCACGTTGCTTTTTTCTTCCGACCATAGCTTCATGTGTTCAAACTGAAAAATCATGTTGAAAACACCGCCTTGATCGTGTTCGGTCGCTTCGGCAACCCAAAGTAATGCATTGTCGGCAGTCACCCCATTAGCCTCACCAACTGTCACTATGTTAAAGGGATCAAACGCCTGCTCTTTTAACTCATGCAGATGTTTTTCAATCCCTGCCACATTCATATGATAATCAAACGAAGAGACATACTTTTCACCCTTTGGATTGGGTAAAGAAGGTAAACCTGGTTGTTTCTGAATATGGCTAATTGCATCCACACGGAAGCCATCAATACCACGCTCCAACCACCAATAAATCATTTTAAATAGTGTTTGTTTAACTTCAGGATTTTCCCAATTCAGATCAGGTTGTTTTTTTGAAAATAGGTGCAAGTAGTACTGTGCAGTTTTTTTATCATATTCCCATGCACTGCCATGAAAAATACTTTCCCAGTTGTTTGGGTCGCAAGTCGGTTTTTCAGCGGTAGGCTCACAACCATCACGCCAAATATACCAATCGCGCTTAGGGCTATTTTTGTTATCTCGAGATTCAATGAACCATGGGTGCTCGTCGCTAGTGTGGTTGATCACTAAATCCATAATAATGCGAATGCCACGTTTATGAGCAGCACTGATTAGTTCATCCACATCCTCAAGGGTTCCAAAGTCAGGATGAATCGCTTGATAGTCACTAATATCGTACCCGTTATCATCATTAGGTGATGCATAGAATGGGCAAATCCATATTAAATCAATGCCCAAATCAGCAAGATAATCGAGCTTAGCAATGATGCCATTGATGTCACCAATACCGTCCTGGTTTGTATCATAAAAACTACGGGGATAAATTTGGTAGGCGGTTGCTTTCTTCCACCACGCGAGTGGTTTTGAGTGCATATTAGGAGCGAGTGTCATCGGTTATACTATATGCGTTATCGTTAACACATATAGTTAAGTAGAACCGATTTGGACTCAACACAATTTCAGAGGAATTGTGAGCTTTCTCTCATCTTTATGTCGAATGTGCCTTCAACAGAACTGAAATCGCGCTTGAGCAATTTTTTGACAGCTTGGTAGCCCACTTGATAGTAGTTAAAAGCGACAGTCGTCAGGCTCGGGACTAACAAATCGCTGTAGTCATAGTCACCCATGCCTACAATCCATACGTTATGACCGATCTTGAGTTGCTGTTCTTTGGCGCGACGATATAAACGAATGGCAATATTATCGGTGGCACAAAAGTAGACATGATTAGGCTGTAATTGAACGGCCTGATAGCCAGCTTTGTCCTCCGAGTTGGCTAGGGCTTGTAGTGATAAATTCAACTCAGGGACGGTGTCGGTAATAGTGGCTTGCATCAACTTAGTGCGGCTAGAAAGCATACGCTCATCATAAATATAATGTACGGCAGCCAGCGGTGCCTGCTGCTGTTTTAACTGAGTGATGGTGTGGGAGACGAGGGCTTTAATCGCTGCATGATCGGGGTAATATAAACAGCAATGGTGGGGGTATTTTTGCCAATAAATACCACATTGTCTAAGGTTCGATAAAAAGTCTCTTCGACACTGTGCTTTGACGCAATAATAATCGTGCCCAATGCATTTAAGCCGTTAAACTCTCTCACAGCTTGGCATTCTGACTCATGGTTAAACCCTGTGGCATGAAACAGCATTCGTACTTGTGATTCATTGGCAGCAGCCAGCGCCCCTTTAATCACTAAACTGGTCGTATATGACTCAATACGAGGCGCGATGAAACCAATAATATTGGATTGGCTACGAATGGAGCGAGCAAATATATTAGGCGTGTAATGACTCTCTTTGACGATGGCATCAATTTTAAGGCGGTTCTCTTCCGAGACATAACCGCCATTAAAGTAACGCGACACAGTCATTGTTGAAATTCCAAGCTGCCTTGAAATCTCAGCCATGGTCATTTTTTTACTCATTACCTATTTCCTTCAATAATGCACTATTGCCATATCTCCAAGTGACTTCAAGATACAGAATTCAGAGTTGAGTCACTTGGGCATAGTATCCAATATATTGGCTAACAACACAGTAAATAAAACTGGGTGGACGTATGAGTGTTTAATTTTCACTCACAAGATTTAGACCTGAACTCAAGACCAGGGAGCGAGCATACCTTGGGAAGGTGCGAACAAGTTCCTGATATGAGATCATCATATTCATCCGGAGCGCATCCCAGAGGGACATCATGAGCCATCAACTCACCTTCGCCGATAGTGAATTCAGCACTAAGCGCCGTCAGACCCGAAAAGAGATTTTCCTCTCCCGCATGGAGCAGATTCTGCCATGGCAGAATATGACCGCTGTCATCGAGCCGTTTTATCCCAAGGCGGGCAATGGCCGACGGCCCTATCCGCTGGAGACCATGCTGCGTATTCACTGCATGCAGCATTGGTACAACCTGAGCGACGGTGCCATGGAAGATGCCCTGTACGAAATCGCCTCCATGCGCCTGTTTGCCCGATTATCCCTGGATAGCGCCCTGCCGGATCGCACCACCATCATGAATTTCCGCCACCTGCTCGAGCAGCATCAACTGGCCCGTCAATTGTTCAAGACCATCAATCGCTGGCTGGCCGAAGCAGGCGTCATGATGACCCAAGGCACTTTGGTGGATGCCACCATCATTGAGGCACCCAGCTCTACCAAGAACAAAGAGCAGCAACGCGATCCGGAGATGCATCAGACCAAGAAAGGCAATCAGTGGCACTTTGGCATGAAGGCCCACATTGGTGTCGATGCCAAGAGTGGCCTGACCCACAGCCTAGTCACCACCGCGGCCAACGAGCATGACCTCAATCAGCTGGGTAATCTGCTGCATGGAGAGGAGCAATTTGTCTCAGCCGATGCCGGCTACCAAGGAGCGCCACAGCGCGAGGAGCTGGCCGAGGTGGATGTGGACTGGCTGATCGCCGAGCGTCCCGGCAGGGTAAAAACCTTGAAGCAGCATCCGCGCAAGAACAAAACGGCCATCAACATCGAATACATGAAAGCCAGCATCCGTGCCAGGGTGGAGCACCCGTTTCGCATCATCAAGCGGCAGTTCGGCTTCGTGAAAGCCAGATACAAGGGGCTGCTGAAAAACGATAACCAACTGGCGATGTTATTCACCCTGGCCAACCTGTTTCGGGTGGACCAAATGATACGTCAGTGGGAGAGATCTCAGTAAAAACCGGAAATAACGCCAGAAATGGTGGAAAAAATAGCCTAAATAGGCTGATTCGATGTGTTTGCGGGAAAAAAATCGGCCCAGATCCGCGAAATTTTAATCAGCGAGTCAGCTTGGGAAGAAATGACCTGCTTATTCGCACCTTCCTTAGTTTGTCCACTCCGTTTCAGAAGCTTAAATGGCCTTGTAATTATACATCGCGTTTTCAGGATAAATACATGAAAATAACACCATGATAATCATGACTGCTGCATCGCGCTCACGTTATTACTTCTTTTGAATGTAAGCATCCGGCTTAACAAAACTATTTGCTTATATAGAATTTCCAGAGAACGTTCAAGTATGATCTAGGCCAGTTTCGGCTCCTCGCTCATGGCAGGCTTTAGGGCGTTTCAGGCGGTCCGCTTAGTGCCAGAAGCGGATATTAAGAACATGATGGAGTTCAAAATAGCAGTCATCACCCCAATCTTACCTGATGCCTCTTGATGCTACTCAATCCCCATGGTCAACTTATTAAATTCACCTGGATCCAGTACCCGAGCATCAAGTGTTATGAACACCTCGTTGTAAATGCATCCAGACTTTTCAACGTTGTCTTTCCCGTCCACCCTCAATAGAAGACCCAATTTCCGATCAATAAACGTTCTAACCTTGGCACGTTCATCAACAGAGAGGACATAGAATCCGCTACCCAACATTCCCGTGGTGCGTTCGTCGATGGTTGTTCCTATTGCACCAGAAAGAAGAATATTAGTGCCGTAGGCTTTAAATAAACAGTCGGTCCATCCAGCGTTGATAGTCGAATCCTTACACATCTTGGATTTCTTAAACTGCTGATATATTAGAAGCCCCTCCTTATCCAGCTTTTCGCACTGATCAGCGATACCTTTGCCTGGATAGATGGCGCAGGATAGAAGTAGAGTTGTACTGAGTAGACGCCATCTCATTTATAGGCACCACCGTGGTTAAGGTTGCGTGAGTAGTCTCAACCATAACATCGTTCGGCAAAAGTGTTGTGGTAAAAACCTTATCTTTCCTCAATTCGTACATCCGTTTGTCAAATTTCCCCTCTTCGCTCACAGCGGACACTCAGGTTTAACAGTCCAGTACGTTTAGCTTACGGATAAATCATTTTATGATGGCGTGGAGAACGGGGGATTCTGAAAAGGTAAGAAGTGAAAGGGAAAAAAGAGCTTGTTGCAGGTGGACGGACTGGTGAAGATCCCCATGTGAATGGTGGAGAGTGTATGCTGCCAAGTTTCCCCGCTTGCTATTGGGGATTTCCCCACCTTATTCCCCGCGACAAAATCACGTTAAGGACAGCGGATTAAGGCAGAATGATAATTCCCCGTTTCCCCCGTGTTTTCTACTTCATTATGAATGATCTGAGAGAAAGGAACCGTAGAGGACCGTAGAGAGACCGTAGCTGTGAGGTAAGAAAAAAATACATCAGAAGATGTTGAGGTGTCTAAAAGTAACGAACATCTGCGAAAATGGCGAGAAATCCAGCAAACAAATAACGTGTTGCAACGACCAGAAATCTACCGTAGCCAGAAAAGAAAAAAGCCCCGCTTTGCAGCGAGGCCTTATGAATATTGGTGCCCGGACTCGGAATCGAACCAAGGACACGGGGATTTTCAATCCCCTGCTCTACCGACTGAGCTATCCGGGCAACGGGGCGCATTAAACCGTATTCACGTCTGTCAGTCAATCAAATTTCTGGAAACATTGTTCAACCGCTTAATATTGCGGCAATTTGCATGGTTATGCCTGAAGTTTGCACAAATCTTCCCGACAGATGCGGCTAAAACAGATAATGCTCGCTTAGGTCAGCGCACCGCCCATTCGGCACTGGGCAAAGCGTAAGATATCTTCAGCCAGGTGGTGTGCCGTTTCGACATCAGCATGACTACGATTAACCAGCATGCGGCTCAGGCAGCCTTCCAGCACCAGTTCCATCTGTTTGGCGACCATTGCCGGGTCGTCAACTTCCAGCGTCGTGAGCAGTTCATGGGTGAAGTCATGTGCTGCCTTTTTTTGCTGATCGGCTAACTGATGGATCGGATGCCCGGGATCAGGGTAAAACGTACAGGCGGCGATGAACAGACAGCCGGGATAGCGATTATTGCTCACGCATTCGGACAGTGCGGTGTAGCGCGCCAGTAATTTCTGCTCAGCGCTCAGGGTGTCATCCAGCAAAAGCTGACGCCGCCAGATATCCACCCGCTGGCTGAGGTAACGTAGCGCATCGTACAGAATGGCCTCTTTATCGGGCCAAAAGCGCTGCAGTTCATCCAGAGGATAATCGATACGTTCGGCCACCATTTCCAGCGTGGTATTGGCTATCCCTTGCACCTCAAGTAATTTCAGGGCTTCTCCCAGGACATCTTCACGTTGCACGGTATTCTCCTCCGTATTTCCTGTTGCAAGTGTCGCTCACGGTTGGCGATCGCGCAAATGTGCGCTGAAGGTAGCGGCATCCATAAAACCCGTTACCCGGGCCTCCGGATGCTCTTTTCCCTCGGCATCAAAGAACAAGATAGTCGGCAAACCTAAAACCTGTAGATGTTTCAGCAGAGCGACATCCTGGGCATTGTTTGCTGTCACATCCGCTTGCAACAGCACCGTGTTGCCTAGCGCTTGCTGAACCTGCGGATTACTGAACGTGTACTTTTCAAATTCCTTACAGGCTACACACCAGTCGGCATACAGATCCAGCATGACTGGCCTGCCTTTAGCTTGCTCCAGCGCTTGATTTAACGCATCTACCGATGCCACCGGCGTGAAGTTAAGGTGTGCCTGGGGTTGAGTATGCGGCGCGCCGAACGTCCAGTCTTGCAGTGGACGCACGCATACCAGTGCTGCGGCTAACAGGACAATCTGCACGATACGCATCCAGGCGTGCTTTGCCTGCAGGCTGGTAATGAACGCCCAGCCAAAGAACGCGACGCCTAACAGTGACCATAAGCGAACGCCCCACTCGTCACCAACGATACGTTCGAGTAAGAAGACGGGAAGCGCCAGAATGACAAAGCCAAAAGCGGTTTTGACATGTTCCATCCATGGGCCGCTTTTAGGCAACAGGCGATTGCCAAATACGGTAATCAGCATCAGAGGTAATCCCATCCCCAGCGCGTACAGATACAGCGTGCCGCCTCCCAGCCACATGTTCCCGCTCTGAGCGATATACAGCAAAATCGCGCTTAGCGGGGCCGTTGTGCAAGGAGAACAGATGAGGCCAGCAATCGCCCCCATCGCAAAGACGCTGCCGGGAGCTCCGCCTTGCTGGCGGTTACTCATTAGCGTGAGGCGCGTTTGCAGCGATGAAGGCAGTTGCAGTGTGAACAGGCCAAACATCGACAGAGCCAGCAGCGTAAAGATGACGGCAAGGCCAATCAGGACGTAGGGATGCTGAAGCGCAGCCTGGAACTGTAAACCGGCGGCAGCAACAACCAGACCCAGGGCGGTATAGGTGAGCGCCATCCCCTGGACATAGATAAACGTCAGCAGCAGTGCCCGTCCGGTTGATAAGCGTTGTTTGCCACCCAGTACGATTCCGGAAATCAGCGGATACATCGGCAGTACGCAAGGCGTAAACGCGATACCAATTCCAATCAGCAATGCCCACAGTGCGGAAAAGGGAAGTTGGGCCGTGGGCTGCGGTTTCTCTTGCGGATCTGTAGTGGCTGGGGCTGGCGCAGGGGAGGCCGCGGCACCGGCAGACACTTCACTTAATGGCACCGTTTTTGTTTCTGGTGGATAGCAAAATCCGGCGTCGGCGCAGCCCTGGTATGTGATCGTTAATGTTGCGCCAGACTTAGCCTGATTGACCGTGATCGGGATAGTCAGCTGTTTACGGTAAATCTCACTTTTGCCGTAAAACTCATCTTCATGCCAGACGCCTGGCGGCAGTTTTATCTCGGCAATATCGGCCTGAGATGGCGTAATGCTTATCTGTTTGCGATACAGATAATAGCCATCTTTAACCTGCCATGTGAGGTTCAGATCGTGTTGGTTTTGCTGAAAATCAAAAACAAACGCCCGATCGGCAGGTACAAACTGCGAGCGGCCAGGCGCGTCAAATAATCCAGCAAAGGTAGATGTGCTGCACAGCAGCAGGATCAGCGTAAGGATGCGTTGAGCCATGAGCGGTAATCAAAGTCTCCGTGAGTGACGGGTAAAACCAGAAGTTCAGGCGTTTGATACGGATGATGTGACTTCAGGCAATCGAGAAGGGCTTGCTGGTGTGTGACGGTGGTTTTTAAAATCATCTGCACTTCATATTCCTGTTCCAGTTTGCCTTCCCAATAGTAGAGGGAGGTCGCACCGGGTAGCAGGGTCACGCAGGCAGCCAGCTTTTCCGCCAGCACTTTGGCGGCGAGATCCTGGGCGGTTGCTTCATCCGGGGCGGTACAGAGCACCACAACGGTATCGGGGATGGAAATATCCTGACTCTTTACATCAAGCATAAACACCTCGAAAGAACAGAGTAACCAGCAAAAGAATGGTCACTATACAACGGACGAGGGAAGGATGTTAGCTAAAGCGGGGGGGGAGGAGGAACTGCAGGGCGCGAAGGCACCCTGCAGTAAAGTCTTACAGCATGAAGCTGCCCAGCAAGAAGCCGAAGCAGACAGCCAGAACCACACCCAGAGTACCTGGGATGAAGAACGGATGGTTAAAGACGAATTTACCGATGCGAGTTGTACCGGTGTCATCCATTTGAACCGCCGCAACCAGAGTTGGGTAGGTTGGCAGAATGAACAGACCAGAAACAGCGGCGAAAGATGCAACAGCCGTCAGTGGGGAAACGTTCAGAGCCAGAGCCATCGGCATCAGTGCTTTAGCGGTTGCAGCCTGAGAGTACAGCAGCGCGGAAGCAAAGAAGAAGATGACCGCCAGCAGCCACGGATGACCCTGAATTACGCTACCTGCAGTATCTTTGATCCAGTCAATGTTGTGAGATACGAAGGTATCACCCAGCCATGCAACACCCAGGATACAAATACAGGCGCTCATACCGGCTTTGAAGGTGCTGGAGTTCAGGATAGAGTCAGTTTCAACGCGGCAGACGATCGTGGTCAGCGTCGCGACGCTCAGCATGATGATCAGGATTGCGTTGGTGGTGTTCATCAGCGGTTTAGCGACCAGGCCAAGGCTTGGGCTGTTGATGATGGCGTATACAACTACGCAAACCACGCCCAGCAGGAACAACCAAACGGAGGTTTTCGCGCCAGCTTTGATTTCAACTTGTCTTTCACCGCGCAGTTCAACCAGGCCTTCTTCCAGACGCTTACGATAAATCGGGTCGTCAGACAGTTTGGAGTTGAACAGTGCGGTGATCAGGAAGGACATCACCAGAACGGCCAGCAGGGTGGACGGAATGACCACGGACAGCAGGTGAATGTAGCTGATGCCATGACCTTCCATGACGGAAGACATGTAAACCACGGCTGCGGAGATTGGAGAAGCCGTAATCGCAATCTGTGCAGAAACCACTGCGGTAGAGAGCGGACGGCAAGGCTTGATACCTTGTTCCTTCGCAACTTCAGCGATAACTGGCAGCGTTGCCAGAGAGATGTTGCCAGTACCGGCAAAGATAGTCAGGAAATAGGTCACGATAGGTGCAAGGATCGTGATGTATTTCGGGTTCTTACGCAGCAGTTTTTCAGTTTGGTGAACCAGGTAGTCCAGACCACCGGCAATCTGCATGGCAGAGATAGCAGCGATAACCGCCATGATAATGGAAATAACATCGAACGGAATATTACCTGGTTTTACGCCGATAGCGGCAAGAACCAGAACACCCAGCCCACCTGCAAATCCAATACCGATACCCCCAAGTCTGGCACCTAAAAAGATTGCCAGCAAAACGATGATAAGTTCTAAAACTATCATATTAGCCTTCCTTGTTGTTTAACAAGTTGATATTAAATTGTTGTTTTTAAGTAACTTCGAGTAAGAAAAAAGGCACGTCATCATGACGTGCCTTCTCCGGTACTACCCTACACGATTACTGTTCGCTTTCATCAGTATAACGTTTTGCTTTATAAGCAGGGTGCATCAGGTTCTGTGCAGAGAAGATATCGTCCAGTTCAGACTCGGTCAACAGACCGCGTTCCAGGACAACTTCACGTACGCTCTTACCAGTTTCGGCACAAATTTTACCGACGATGTCGCCGTTGTGGTGACCGATGAACGGGTTGAGGTAAGTAACGATGCCGATGGAGTTGAATACAAACGCTTCACAGACTTCTTTGTTAGCAGTGATACCACTAACGCATTTTTCCAGCAGGTTGTAGCAAGCGTTGCTCAGAATGTGAATGGATTCAAACATTGCCTGACCAATGACCGGCTCCATTACGTTCAGCTGCAGCTGACCAGCTTCAGATGCCATGGTGACAGTGATGTCGTTACCGATGACTTTGAAGCAAACCTGGTTTACGACTTCCGGAACAACCGGGTTCACTTTAGCTGGCATGATAGAAGACCCAGCCTGCAGTTCCGGCAGGTTGATCTCGTTCAGACCCGCACGCGGACCAGAGGAGAGCAAACGCAGGTCGTTACAGATTTTGGACATCTTCACAGCCAGACGTTTCAGTGCGCCGTGCACCATAACGTATGCGCCACAGTCAGAAGTTGCTTCAATCAGGTCTTCTGCCGGAACACAGGCGAAGCCAGTGACTTCAGCCAGTTTCTGTACTGCCAGCGGAGAGTACTCTTTCGGCGTGTTCAGACCAGTACCGATTGCTGTTGCGCCGAGGTTAACTTCCAGCAGCAGCTCAGCGGTACGCCCAATGTTTTTCACTTCTTCTTTCAGCAGTACGCTGAAAGCACGGAATTCCTGACCGAGAGTCATCGGTACAGCATCCTGCAGCTGGGTACGACCCATTTTCAGGATGTCCTGGAATTCATCGGCTTTTTTCTCAAAGCCTTCACGCAGCTGGTTCAGTGCATCAATCAGTTTGATGATGGATGCGTATACAGCGATACGGAAGCCAGTTGGGTATGCATCGTTGGTAGACTGACATTTGTTAACGTGGTCGTTCGGGTTCAGGTACTGATATTCACCTTTCTGGTGACCCATCAGTTCCAGACCGATATTGGCCAGAACTTCGTTGGTGTTCATGTTGACGGAGGTACCCGCACCACCCTGGTAAACGTCTACCGGGAACTGATCCATGCATTTTCCGTTATTCAGGACTTCATCACACGCCGCGATGATGGCATTTGCCACACTCTTAGGAATGGTTTGCAGCTCTTTGTTGGCCATTGCCGCTGCCTTTTTAACCATTACCATACCGCGAACAAATTCAGGAATATCGCTGATTTTGCTGTTGCTAATGTAGAAGTTTTCAATCGCTCTCAGAGTGTGGACACCGTAGTAGGCGTCCGCTGGAACTTCCCTGGTACCCAACAAGTCTTCTTCGATACGAATGTTGTTTAACATGTGAACCTTCTTTTTCAAGCTGCCAATGATTTGACTAAACACACAGGATATATGTGATTTCGATTGTTTCTCGACCGACGATTATCCCCTGCATCGGTCTGATACCCGAGATCATATGCTGGTTAAGGATTTCTACCGTAATCTGGATCACTTAAAGCGTGGAATTTACCCCTTATTTATTATTCTGTGAAATGGATCACCCCTTTGTGATTAACCCTAAATATTAGTGTACAAGCCACTTGAAATTTTGCTAACCACCACAATATCAAATCGATGCGATTAACATAATTTTTCGAACAGAAGTTGAACAAAACGGCTGTTATTAACAGGAGATCCCTTTGCGCTGGATACCATTACTTGCCATTTTTCTCTATGTTTACATAGAGATATCTATTTTTATTCAGGTTGCCCATGTGATGGGCGTCCTGATGACGCTGATTTTGGTTATTTTTACGTCGGTTATCGGTATGTCTCTGGTTCGTAATCAGGGATTTAAGAACTTTTTACTGATGCAACAAAAAATGGCGGCTGGTGAAAGTCCGGCTGCAGAAATGATCAAAAGTGTATCGCTGATTATCGCCGGTCTGCTGTTGGTACTGCCTGGTTTTTTCACCGATTTCCTCGGTCTTCTTCTTTTATTACCCCCGGTGCAAAAACATCTAACGATGAAACTGCTGCCACATTTACGTTTTTCGCGTATGCCTGGCGGTGGTTTTAGCGCCGGAACCGGTGGCGGTGAGACTTTTGATGGTGAATTTCAGCGCAAGGATGACAAGCGCGACAGCATCGAACATAAAGACGATCGTCGGGATTAAGCCTCAGTATGTAGGCCGGATAAGCGTTAGCGCCATCCGGCAAAAGTGTTTATAGGCCGGATGATGGCGTCAACGTTGCTTTATCCGGCCTGCGGGGTAAAAACAGCCACAGCCCTGCCAGCATAATCAACGCGTACAAACTCTTCCAGCCGACCATTGCCAGTAGTAGTAGGCACAGCAGACCACCAATGACCGCCAGTGCGCGGTAATGCCCTTTCAGTAATCGACAACCCGCCAACATGCACAGCAAATAAATCATAATAAAGATGCCGTTGGCGTAGACGATTAACGCATCGAGATTGATTTGCAGCATATAGATGCACAGAGTACTGACTACGCAGCAGCCCAATACGGCGTTTAGCGCATTGCGCGGAAGGTGGCGGGGGGACAGACGAGCCAGATAACTCTCAGGCTTATACTGCGCTTGCGACCAGACCAGTCGAGCGAAACTTTGAATATAAATGTTGAGGCTGGCAAAACAGGCCAAATAACCAATGATGCAGGCGACCCACAGTGCCTGTACACCAAACAGTTGCACGACGATTTCTGGCAGCGATGCTGCGGCGGCCATTTGCTCGCCGTAGGCACCAAAATGGAGAACGACGACGGTGCATGCCCAATAAACAGATCCAGCCAGCAGCAGGCCAATCATCAGCGCGCGTGGGAAGTCTCGTTCCGGATTTTTGAATTCAGACGCCAGGTGAGCAAACGCTTCGAGGCCAACAAAACACCAGAACATCACCGACAGCGCGGCGAACAGACCGGGGAGTTCAATATCGCTAATTGCAGGGAAGGGTATTTCACCTGGTTTCAGATCGCCCGCCCACCAGATAGCAACAACGAGGGCAACAATCAGTCCGGCAATGACCGTTTGCAGATTAGCGCTTGAGCTTGCGCCGCGGGAGCCGATGTACCAAACCAATGCCAGCGTACCCAGCTCAGCCAGCAGAAGCTGCTCGTCATGCCAGCCAAACATCGCCTGACCGAATCCGGCGGCGATGTGCAATGCCGCAGGCAAGCCGACAGGAATGACCGACAAAAATAGCCATCCGGTGACGCGCTCCAGTCGTGAACCAAAGGCCATGCCGACAAAATGCGCCACACCGCCTGCGCTGGGGAAATGACGACCCAGTACGGCGAAGACAATCGCCACCGGAAAGACCAAAACAATCAGCACCGGCCATGCCCACAGGCTGTTGTTGCCCGCAACCAGTGCGGCCAGCGCGGGGACGGCAAAAACGCCTGTACCTAACAATGATGTCGACAACAGGCCAATGCCCTGAGCCAGTCCCAGCTCTTGTTTCAGTCCACTCATAAGTTGTTATCCGTTTATGCCCGTTGACCGGGCTATAGCGCAGATTTTTGATGGTATCACAATCAGATTTGCTTATGACGACGTGACTGAAATCGTTATGAAATGTGAGGTGTGTCGGCGTTTTGACGGGATTTTCTGCTGATAAAAAATTTTTTTCGCTTGCCCCCTTGAAGGCACAAAACCCCATCCCCATCTCTCTGGTCACTAGCCGGGAAACCGTTTACGGGCCGGCGTCACCCATAACTGATAAAGACTTTCTCAAAGGAGAGCTATCAATGAGTATTCGTCCGTTACATGATCGTGTGATCGTCAAACGTAAAGAAGTTGAATCCAAATCTGCTGGCGGCATCGTACTGACTGGTTCTGCAGCAGGTAAATCAACTCGTGGCGAAATCATCGCTGTCGGTAAGGGTCGCATCCTGGACAACGGTACCGTACAGCCGCTGGACGTGAAAGTCGGCGATATCGTTATTTTCAACGATGGCTACGGTGTTAAATCTGAGAAGATCGACAATGAAGAAGTGTTGATCATGTCTGAAAGCGACATCCTGGCAATTGTTGAAGCCTAATCCGCGAACGACACTGAACATACGAATTTAAGGGAAAGAGAAAATGGCAGCTAAAGACGTAAAATTCGGTAACGACGCTCGTGTGAAAATGCTGCGCGGCGTAAACGTACTGGCAGATGCAGTGAAAGTTACCCTCGGTCCAAAAGGCCGTAACGTAGTTCTGGATAAATCTTTCGGTGCACCGACCATCACTAAAGATGGTGTTTCCGTAGCACGTGAAATCGAACTGGAAGACAAGTTCGAAAACATGGGTGCGCAGATGGTGAAAGAAGTTGCCTCTAAAGCGAACGACGCTGCAGGTGACGGTACCACCACCGCAACCGTACTGGCTCAGTCCATCATCACTGAAGGCCTGAAAGCCGTTGCTGCGGGCATGAACCCGATGGATCTGAAACGTGGTATCGACAAAGCTGTCGCTGCTGCTGTTGAAGAACTGAAAGCACTGTCCGTACCGTGCTCCGACTCTAAAGCTATTGCTCAGGTTGGTACCATCTCCGCTAACTCCGACGAAACCGTAGGTAAACTGATCGCTGAAGCGATGGACAAAGTCGGTAAAGAAGGCGTGATCACCGTTGAAGACGGTACCGGTCTGCAGGACGAACTGGACGTGGTTGAAGGTATGCAGTTCGACCGTGGCTACCTGTCTCCTTACTTCATCAACAAGCCGGAAACTGGCGCAGTAGAACTGGAAAGCCCGTTCATCCTGCTGGCTGACAAGAAAATCTCCAACATCCGCGAAATGCTGCCGGTTCTGGAAGCTGTAGCGAAAGCAGGCAAACCGCTGCTGATCATCGCTGAAGATGTTGAAGGCGAAGCGCTGGCAACTCTGGTTGTTAACACCATGCGCGGTATCGTGAAAGTCGCTGCGGTTAAAGCACCTGGCTTCGGCGATCGTCGTAAAGCAATGCTGCAGGATATCGCTACCCTGACCGGTGGTACCGTTATCTCTGAAGAGATCGGTATGGAGCTGGAAAAAGCAACTCTGGAAGATCTGGGCCAGGCGAAACGCGTTGTTATCAACAAAGATACCACCACCATCATCGATGGCGTGGGCGACGAAGCTGCAATCCAGGGTCGCGTGACTCAGATTCGTCAGCAGATCGAAGAAGCAACTTCCGACTATGACCGTGAAAAACTGCAGGAGCGCGTAGCGAAACTGGCAGGCGGCGTTGCGGTTATCAAAGTTGGTGCTGCGACTGAAGTTGAAATGAAAGAGAAGAAAGCCCGCGTTGAAGATGCCCTGCACGCTACCCGTGCTGCGGTAGAAGAAGGCGTGGTTGCTGGTGGTGGCGTTGCGCTGATTCGCGTAGCGTCTAAAATTGCCGGCCTGAAAGGTCAGAACGAAGACCAGAACGTAGGTATCAAAGTTGCGCTGCGCGCAATGGAATCCCCACTGCGTCAAATCGTACTGAACTGCGGCGAAGAGCCGTCTGTAGTGGCTAACACCGTGAAAGCCGGTGACGGTAACTACGGTTACAACGCTGCAACTGAAGAATACGGCAACATGATCGACATGGGTATCCTGGATCCAACCAAAGTAACTCGTTCTGCTCTGCAGTACGCGGCTTCTGTTGCGGGTCTGATGATCACCACCGAGTGCATGGTTACCGACCTGCCGAAAGGCGATGCACCTGACTTAGGTGCTGCTGGTGGTATGGGCGGCATGGGTGGAATGGGCGGCATGATGTAATCATGTTGTTCTGAACCTCTCAGAATTGAGAAACCCCTGGGCAGAAATGTCCGGGGGTTTTTCTTTTGGTCATCTTTTTAGTATATGATTCAGCTACGGACATAACGTCCAACTAATTGATCATGGGGAATGACATGCACGTGAAATATTTAGCAGGGATCGTTGGTGCCGCGCTACTGATGGCGGGTTGTAGCTCCAGCAACGAACTGAGTTCAGCCGGGCAAAGCGTACGCTTTGTCGAAGACAAGCCTGGCGCAGAGTGCCAACTGATAGGCACGGCAACCGGTAAGCAAAGCAACTGGCTTTCTGGCCAGCACGGCGAAGAGGGCGGCTCAATGCGTGGCGCAGCAAACGATCTGCGTAACCAGGCTGCGGCAATGGGCGGTAACGTGATTTATGGCGTCAGCAGCCCATCGCAGGGAATGCTGTCCAGCTTTGTTCCTACCGCCAGTGAGATGATTGGACAGGTTTATAAGTGCCCTAACTGATTACACTTCATCCTTCAACCAGCCTCTTTGTTGGCTGCGCTGTGAAACCCCAGTCACATAGTTATCTATGCTCCTGGGGATTTTCTTCGTTTGCCGCCGCGATGCAGATTGAATGATTTTGTGTAATAAAGTGGCCTGGACAGACTCATGCAATCGTAGGCCTGATAAGCGCAGCGCCATCAGGCATTCTGAGTCTTATGTGCAGACTGAACGCGTAAATGATGCAGTGCGCGCAGGCACTGATCCTGATTGAGCTTTTGCGTCTTATCACCCGTCAACGTTCTGATAAATACCTGGCACGGTACACCGGCAAGTTTTTTCAGCCGTGGGCTGAAATCGAGCAGGCGGCGAGTAATGGCTTCGGCCTCTTTGCTGCCGGAAGCGGCGCGAGTTTTTACTACCGAACCACAGAAATGGGCTTTTCCTTTATCATCCGTATAGCGGTAAATAATCGCCAGATAATGATTAAACAGGTTATGTTTCCATTCGGGTTGTGTATAAGAGTCGTATTCCAGATTGTCGTTTTGCTGGCAATCTACATCGTACAGCGGTAGGAAATCCAGCAGCGATGTAATTCGTAGCGCTAAATCCCGCATGCCAGCATTATTTATTGCATGAATAATTGCATGCGCCAACACCTGAATCTGTAATTCATTAACCAGTAATTCATCTTTTTTCCCGTCATGTAGCGTCAGAGAAAATGCTAAGTTTTCCCCTTTATCATCCACTAACGTCAGTGAATCTATGCGAAGGTTAATATCCGCATTTTTTAGCTCATCTTCCTGAATTAACGGAATGTTTTCGTGCATCTTTTTGCTGGCTTTCTCGCATTCTTTCTCATACTGCACACGCTTGTCTTCGCTTAGTTGATGTTTGGTGGATAGCCTGCTTTCCAGAGCAATAAGCAAGTCTCTTAGCCCAAGCGGAGAAAGAAAAAACAACGACTCCTTATTTCTTGGCTCTTTTATCTTTAATGCCAAAGCAACAAATTCATTCTTTTGACGAATAACGCCGGTATTAACGCCCTTAATACTTATAGCCATAAAAGGTTCTCCCTAACCATATATTTATAAATGCTCTGCATTTGAAACTATTGATAAAATTTACGAATGAATGATTTTACAGCGCTAATTAAAATAGCACATATTAAAAGTGCGGCTCCACCTGCAGGGATATTAAATAATCGTGATCGATAGCGAGTGTCCGGAATCGGACACTCGCTAATGGTTATTGTTGGCGTAACTGCAGGTCCAACGGCGTTTTACTTGGCTCTCCGCCAATTTCACGCGCCAGTTTGGGGACCATGTAACCGGAAACCAGTGTCAGCAGTTCACGCATAATGTGACGCGCTTCATCATCGCTGACAATAAAGTGGGCGGCACCCTGTACTTTATCCAGCACGTGCAGGTAATAGGGCATCACACCGGCATCAAATAGTGCGTTGCTAAGGTTAGCCAGGGTTTGTGCGTTATCGTTCACGCCACGCAGCAATACGCTTTGGTTGAGTAGCGTAACGCCCGCGGCGCGCAGACTACTCATCGCCTGGCGAAACGTCTCATCAACTTCATTGGCATGGTTAATGTGATTGACCAGCAGAATCTGCAGCGTGGAGCGCGCAAAACGTTCGACCAGTCCTTCGGTAATGCGCGCAGGGATCACTATCGGCAAACGGCTGTGAATACGCAGGCGTTTAATGTGCGGAATGGCTTCCAGTTGCGTGAGCAACCAGTCCAGTTCGTGGTCTTTGGCCATTAACGGATCGCCACCAGAGAAGATGATTTCATCCAGCTCAGGATGCGCGGTAATGTAGTCGAGAGCGACCTGCCAGTTGCGTTTATTGCCTTGGTTTTCGGCATATGGGAAGTGTCGACGGAAGCAATAGCGACAATTCACCGCACAACCGCCTTTGACCAGCAACAGTGCCCGATTGCGATATTTATGCAGCAGACCGGGAACCACACTGTGCTGTTCTTCTAGCGGGTCGGTTGAGTAACCTGGCGCAGCAACAAACTCTTCCTGGGAGGTAAGTACCTGACGCAAAAGCGGATCGTCCGGGTTACCTTTCTCCATGCGGGCAATAAACGCGCGCGGCACGCGCAGGGCGAAAAGCCGTCTCGCGTCGCGTCCGGCCAACAGTTTTTCATCTGCGTCTATATTCAAAAGATGCAGAAGTTCATCGGGATCGGTCACAACATCGGCAAGTTGCGATAACCAATCTTCTCTGGATGGGGTATTTAGGGTTACAATATGCGCCATTTTGTGGCTTAGCTACCAGTTAACAATTTTCAGAGGGCCTTATGGCAACGTACTATAGCAACGATTTTCGTGCTGGTCTTAAAATCATGTTGGACGGCGAACCTTATGCGGTTGAAGCCAGCGAATTCGTTAAACCAGGTAAAGGCCAGGCGTTTGCGCGCGTTAAGCTGCGTCGCCTGCTGACCGGTACTCGCGTAGAGAAAACCTTCAAGTCTACTGACTCCGCTGAAGGCGCAGACGTAGCCGACATGAACCTGACTTTCCTGTATAGCGACGGTGAGTTCTGGCACTTTATGAATAACACCACTTTCGAACAGCTGGCTGCTGACGAGAAAGCGGTAGGCGATAACGCTAAATGGCTGCTGGACCAGGCTGAATGCATCGTGACCCTGTGGAACGGTCAGCCGATCTCTGTAACTCCGCCGAACTTCGTTGAGCTGGAAGTTGTTGAAACCGACCCAGGTCTGAAAGGCGATACCGCTGGTACTGGCGGCAAACCGGCTACCCTGTCTACCGGCGCAGTCGTTAAAGTTCCGCTGTTCGTACAGATCGGCGAAGTGATCAAAGTGGATACCCGCTCCGGCGAATACGTTTCTCGCGTAAAATAAGTCTTCCATTTGATCTTATGGCGCAGGTTGCTGCGCCATACTTTTTCCAGGGCAGGAATGATGAAACGTCTTCTCGGTCTTGTAATGCTACTCCTTTTCACCAGCACCCTCCTGACGGGATGCAATACCGCGCGCGGCTTCGGTGAAGACATCAAACATCTTGGCAATTCAATCTCTCACGCTGCCAGCTAATCATTTCATATAGTCTTAAAAACGGTTGTTTATCCATCACACTCCCAGATCTTGTCTATTATTAAGTAGCTATACACAAACAATATTGGCTAGAAAAGGAAGACGTTATGGTTAAGAAGACAATTGCTGCGATCTTTTCTGTGTTGGTACTTTCTTCCGTTTTAACCGCGTGTAATACCACACGAGGCGTAGGACAGGATATTTCTGAAGGCGGTAGCGCCATTTCTGGTGCAGCGACAAAAGCTCAGCAATAATGAAGAACGGTACGACGTCGTGTCGTACCGTTAATCTCCCTTCCCTGGGAGTGACAGAAACGGCGAGAAGCGGTTCCCCAGGTGCAGTTTCATACGGATATTCCGCTTATAGGTGTAGACCGTTTTGCCATGTATGCTGAGTGCGGCGGCAATGGCATTGTTACTCACACCATCCATCCACATTGATAATACTTTCTCCTCCTGCGGCGTAAGCAAAGGCGTGGCGTTTTTGGGTATTTCTAATGCGGGGCGAACCTGAAGTGCTTCCTGAATTGTGTGGGAGAGTGTGTTCAGCGTGGTGTGCTTGGTCAAGACCGAATGAGCTACAGATTGAGAGGGCGCGATGGGGGCATGCTGTCTATCTGCTGATTGCAGTAAAATCAGTGGGATGACGCCACAACTCATAAAAAAAGGGTTAATTGGCGGACTGGAGTGCGTCTCGCTAATAAAACTGTATAAATCCGCGATCACCAGATGCGGTTTCCATTGCAAAATATGCTCTTTTGCTAACAGGAGATTATTGATTCCTGATACCAGAAATGAAGAGCTGAACCTGCCAGAATGATTAAGCAAGGCCTCTATCCCTGTGCGGGTAAAGTGGCACCGGTCAATCACTAAAATTTTAAGCATAAACGTTTCGCATTCAGAAGAGGGGCAATCGACTTTCCGTTTCAGAAAGCCCTTCATCATAGAGAACTCCGATGAGTGCCAAATGCGGGAACTACGCCGCTAATTATGCTTAATTCTTGCTTTTAGCAGGCAATGAATAAAAAGGTTGAAATTCATTTTCTTCCGGGCAAAAATGCCATTTCACACATCAGCTTTGTAGGACGACCTGCAAACGCTTCTTTCACCGGGGACGGCCCCATTGTTCTGGAGCCTGATATGTCCTGGATCGTTTTATTAATTGCAGGTTTGCTCGAAGTCGTCTGGGCGATTGGCCTGAAATATACCCACGGTTTTACGCGTCTTACGCCAAGCATTATCACTATTGCGGCGATGATCGTCAGTATTGCCATGCTCTCCTGGGCAATGCGCACATTACCTGTAGGAACCGCTTATGCGGTCTGGACCGGCATTGGCGCTGTCGGGGCGGCCATTACAGGGATTTTGCTGCTGGGTGAATCTGCCAGCCCGGCGCGTTTGCTGAGCCTTGGGCTGATCGTTGCTGGCATTATTGGTCTGAAGCTGAGCACTCACTAAGCGCCAGGCTGTTTCACCCAAATCAGCTTATTCACCTCAAACCCTTCCCGGGTCGCGATGGCTAACATTTGCTGTTTCATTTCATCTGAAATAGTTGGGGTCCGTGAAAGGATCCACAGGTAGTCGCGATCCGGACCGCAAACCAGCGCGTGACGATATTCCCGGTCGAGTGCAATTACGTTATACCCACCATAGAAGGGGCCGAAGAATGATACTTTAAGCGCGGCCGTGCTTGGGTCGCCGGTGAAATAGGCTTTCCCTTCCGTTTTCTGCCACATCTCCCTGTCAGGGTTATAGCCCTTGTTAATAACGTTGATGCCGCCGTCGTCGCGCAAGCTGTACGTTGCGGTCACTTTATCCAACCCGCGCTCGAAACGATGGTCGAAGCGCGCAATTTCATACCATGTTCCCAGATAGCGTTTGGCATCAAAGTTATTCACCACGGTAACGCCTTTCGGCGGTGTTGGGGAGCTGCAAGCGACAACCAGGAATGCAGCCGTAACTGCAGCAACGACGGGCAGAATGCGCATAGTGTTTTCCTTACTGTTTTTTGTTAAGTGTAGATGACAGCAGGAAAAAAAGAGCAAGAAAGGAGGTCCGATTTACCGGACCCCTCTGTCAGTTATTGCAGTTTTTCAAGAATGCGCCAGGCCGCCTCGACGCGGACAGGGTTAGGATAGCTTTTGTTTGCCAGCATCACTATGCCAAGGTTTTTTTCTGGAACGAAGGCAACGTAGCTGCCAAATCCACCTGTGGATCCCGTTTTATGCACCCATGAGGCTTTCACGGCAGGTGCTGGCGGGTTTACCTCAACGGCGGGAAGCGCTGCCAATGCCACTTTGCTGTCGCTGCCGTTGATGATCGAATCAGCTTTCAGCGGCCAGTTCAGCATCTCCCAGCCTAATCCCTGGTACATATCACCAATACGCCAGTAGCGAGACTGCGCAAGCTCAATGCCCAGCTGGAGCGTTTTCTCCTGAACGTGGCTGGCGTCCATGTTGGCCTGAACCCAGCGGGCCATATCGATAACGCTGGATTTCACGCCATAGGCTTCGGCGTCAAGTTGTCCCGGAGAAACGTGCAAAGGCTTCCCTTCGAGATAGCCCCAGGCATAGTTTTTTTGTTCGCTTTGCGGAACCGTAATCCAGGTATGCGCCAGTTTTAATGGTTGCAGGACGCGTCTGGTCATTGCCTCTTCGTAGCTCATACCTGAAGATTTCACCGCCAGCGCACCAAACAGACCAATGCTGGAGTTAGCGTAAAGACGCTTAGCGCCCGGAGTCCATTGTGGTTGCCAGTTTTGATAAAAGCGCAGTAATGCGGCTTTATCCGTAACGTCATCGGGGATCTGCAGCGGCAGGCCACCCGCTGTATAGGTGGCTAAGTGCAGCAGGCTGATACCCCGCCACTGTTTGCCTGTCAGTTCTGGCCAGTATTTCGTGACCGGATCGCTGAGCTTAATTTCGCCGCGGGCGATAGCGTCGCCGCCCAACACGCCGTTAAACGTCTTACTGACCGACCCTAGCTCAAACAGCGTTTGCTGCGTGACTGGGTGGTTATTGGCGATATCGGCTTTACCCCAGGTAAAGTAATAAGGTTTCCCCTCGTAGATAATCGCCACGGCCATACCCGGAATAGCCTGCTCCTGCATCAGTGGTGTGATGGTGCGGTTAACGATATCGGCAATTTGTTGTTCTGTTTTTGCGGCAGCAAACGTGGAGAAAGAGGCTGTCAGCAGCAGCGCGCAGCATATCGATTTTTTCATCATGAAATCAGTTCCGTAATTAAAAGCAAAAGGGTGTCCGGGCCCGTCAGACGCAATCAGTGTGTTTGATTTGCACCGTGTTGACAAACGGTTAAATTTAGCAGCAGATATAAGTTTTTCTAACAGGCTTAATGATGACGCGTAGCTATATCCCTCTTAACTCGCTGCGGGCTTTTGAAGCCGCGGCCAGACATCTCAGCTTTACCCGCGCTGCGATTGAGCTCAACGTGACGCATTCTGCCATCAGCCAGCATGTCAAATCGCTGGAGCAGCAGCTGAATTGTCAGCTTTTTGTGCGCGGTTCTCGTGGATTAATGTTGACGACTGAAGGGGAAAGTCTGTTACCTGTACTTAATGACTCCTTCGATCGTATGGCGGGGATGTTGGATCGTTTTGCCACTAAACAGACCCAGGAAAAACTTAAAATTGGCGTAGTGGGAACCTTTGCTATCGGCTGTCTTTTCCCGCTGTTGAGCGATTTTAAGCGCAGTTACCCACATATTGATTTGCATATTTCTACCCATAACAATCGCGTGGATCCCGCCGCCGAAGGGCTGGATTATACCATTCGCTACGGTGGGGGAGCCTGGCACGATACCGATGCGCAATATTTATGTAGCGCGCTGATGTCTCCACTGTGTTCGCCAACATTGGCTTCGCAGATTCAAACGCCTGCGGATATCCTGAAATTTCCGTTATTACGATCGTATCGGCGGGATGAATGGGCGCTTTGGATGCAGGCGGCCGGAGAGGCGCCTCCGTCACCGACGCACAATGTGATGGTGTTTGATTCGTCAGTCACCATGTTGGAAGCTGCACAGGCGGGAATGGGTGTGGCAATTGCGCCAGTCAGAATGTTCACGCATTTACTCAGCAGTGAACGTATCGTTCAGCCGTTTTTAACGCAGATTGATTTGGGAAGCTACTGGATAACGCGTTTGCAATCTCGCCCGGAGACGCCTGCGATGCGTGAATTTTCCCGTTGGTTGACCGGGGTGCTGCACAAATAAAAAAGGCCCGCCAATGGCGGGCCTGATAATTAACGCATGTACTTAGATGGTCAGAATACCAATCGCCGTTACAACGGTCAGGATAGCTGCCAGTCCGTAGAATACCCATTTGCCAGCCGGCACGTGGATTTTCAGGTCATGCATCGCGTGGTGCATACGGTGTAAACCACACCACAGCGGCAGAACGATCATCAGGAACAGAAACGCACGTCCGATGAAGCTCTGAGCGAATGCCAGTACGCGTTCATAGCTGAAAGCATCAGGAACAAAGCCCAGCGGCAGCATAATGCCTACCAGCAGGATCATTACCGGCGCAATGATTGCGCTCCACATACCGCCTGCACCAAACAGGCCCCAGAATACGGGTTCGTCAGAGCGTTTTGGATTTGGATTAATCATTCCGGACTCCTTACCAGAACAGGGCAACAAACAGTATGACTACTGTAGCAACCACAGTGACTGCCCAGAGACCTTTGATGATCGGCTCTGGCCCCATTTTTTCGTCTTTTACGATGATGTTGGCTGCTTTTGGTGCCAGCTCAAACCAGGTTTTGGTATGCAGCAGCGCTGCTGCCAGGGCGATAATGTTAAGGATTACCACCACCGGGTTTTGTAAAAAGGCGACAAAGCCCATCCAGGACTCTGCACCATGCTTGAGTGCAAACAGACCGATAATCAGTTCAATGCTGAACCAGACTGCAGGGACTGCCGTGCCTTCACGCAGCATGTAAAAACGATAAAATGGCAGCTTTTTCCACCAGGTGGACGTCATTGGCCGCACATAGGCTTTACGTTTAGTCGTCATCGTGCACTCCTTAGCGTGGTTTCAGGGTAGCGATAAGAAAGTCTTTTGAACTTTCAACTTTACCCTGCTGAATGGCCGCAGCCGGATCGACGTGTTTCGGGCAGACTTCGGAGCAGTAGCCCACGAAAGTACAGGTCCAGACGCCGTTCGGGCTGTTCAATTGAGCCATACGCTCCTTCTTACCGTGGTCGCGGCTATCTTCGTTGTAACGATGCGCCAGCGTAATCGCAGCCGGTCCAATGAACTCAGGGTTCAGGCCGAACTGCGGGCACGCGGCGTAGCACAGACCACAGTTGATGCAACCGGAGAACTGATGATACTTCGCCATCTGCGCCGGAGTCTGGGTGTTTGGACCCTGATCCGGTGTACGCGGGTTACCGATGATGTACGGTTTGATCGCTTCCAGGCTTTCGATAAAGTGCGTCATGTCGACGACCAGATCGCGCTCAATCGGGAAGTTACCCAGCGCTTCAACCTTCATGCCGTTTGTGTAATCACGCAGGAAGGTTTTGCACGCCAGTTTCGGTACATTGTTGACCATCATGCCGCAGGAGCCGCAGATTGCCATACGGCAGGACCAGCGGTAGCTCAGGTCCGGTGCCAGGTTATCCTTGATGTAGCCCAGCGCATCCAGCAGTGACGTGGTTTCATCATAAGGAACTTCGTAGAAAGCACTGTGCGGCGCGGTATCGGTTTCCGGGTTATAGCGCACCACCTCAACTTTCAGGTTTTTCATCTCAGCCATTCGCCTTCTCCTTCTTATCGGCTGCTTCCGCTTCGCCACCGTAAACACGTTTAGCCGGTGGCAGAGTGGTGATTTTCACGTCGCTGTATTCCAGGCGAGTCGTGCCGTCAGCATCGCGGAAGGCGAGGGTGTGTTTGAGGAAGTTCACGTCGTCACGCTCGGTACAGCCTTCATCCAGACGCTGATGCGCGCCGCGGGATTCTTTACGCGCCAGCGCGGAGTGCGCCATACATTCAGCAACGTTCAGACCGTGACCCAGTTCGATGGTATACAGCAGGTCGGTGTTGAAGACGCTGGAGGTATCAGTGATACGTACGCGCTTGAAGCGTTCCTGCAGTTCAGCCAGCTTATCAACGGTTTTCTGCATCAGTTCCGGCGTACGGTAGATACCGCAACCTTCTTCCATGGAGATACCCATTTCATCACGGATCTTAGACCAGTTTTCGTTACCTTCCTGGTTAACCAGATCTTTCAGACGTTTTTCAACGCCAGCAACCTGTGCATCCAGAGCGGCACTGTTTGCAGCGCCAGCCGTTGCAGCGCGTTCCGCAGCTTGTTCACCGGCCATACGACCGAAGACCACCAGTTCCGCCAGGGAGTTAGAGCCCAGACGGTTAGCGCCATGCAGACCAACAGAGGAACATTCGCCGACAGCGAACAGACCTTTAATGCGGGTTTCACAGTGCTGATCGGTTTCAATACCGCCCATGGTGTAGTGTGCGGTCGGACGTACCGGGATCGGTTCTTTAACCGGATCGACACCCACGTAAGCTTTCGCCAGTTCGCAGATGAACGGTAAACGTTCGAGCAGTTTTTTCTCGCCGAGGTGACGCAGGTCGAGGTGAACCACATCGCCACGCGGAGTGGAAATGGTGTTGCCTTTGCGCCATTCGTGCCAGAAAGCCTGAGAAACTTTGTCGCGCGGACCGAGTTCCATGTATTTGTTTTTCGGCTCGCCCAGCGGGGTTTCCGGACCCATGCCGTAGTCTTGCAGATAACGGTAGCCGTTTTTGTTGACCAGGATACCGCCTTCACCACGGCAACCTTCTGTCATCAGGATACCGGAGCCTGGCAGACCCGTCGGGTGATATTGAACGAATTCCATATCACGCAGCGGAACGCCGTGGCTCAGCGCCATGCCCATACCGTCGCCGGTTACGATGCCGCCGTTGGTATTGTAACGGTAAACACGACCAGCGCCGCCCGTTGCCATTACGACTGCGTTAGCACGGATCTGCACCAGCGTGCCTTCCATCATGTTCATGGCAACCAGGCCGCGGGCATGACCCTCGTCCACCAGGATATCCAGAACGAAGTGTTCGTCAAAGCGCTGAATCTGCGGGAACTGCAAAGATGTTTGGAACAGCGTATGCAACATGTGGAAGCCGGTTTTATCTGCGGCAAACCAGGTACGCTCGATTTTCATGCCGCCGAAGCGACGTACGTTGACGCTACCGTCTTCACGACGGCTCCATGGGCAGCCCCATTGTTCCAGTTGCGTCATTTCAGTTGGGCAGTGGTGGACAAAGTAATCCACGACATCCTGCTCACATAGCCAGTCTCCGCCTGCTACCGTATCGTGAAAATGGTAGTCAAAGCTGTCATGATCCTGCGCGACAGCAGCAGAGCCGCCTTCGGCAGCAACGGTATGGCTGCGCATTGGGTACACTTTTGAGATCAGTGCGATTTTAGCGTTGGGATTTGCTTGTGCGGCAGCAATTGCAGCACGTAATCCCGCGCCACCGGCGCCTATAATGGCAAGATCGGCTTGAAAGGTTTGCACGACATTCCTCCAGATTGTTGTTATTTCATCCCCGCCTGAAATCAGATGCTTCATCGGCTTCAAACAGGTTATGAACGCGTTTCCACTGCTCCTTTATAGGTACAATAGTATAGTCTTAGGGATGTGCGGGAAATTTGACGTGTTCGATTTTTTTAGCGTGTCACAGGGGGGAATTATCATTGAATTTGATTAATTTAATTACTAAACCACCCTATGTCGCTTTTTTTATCCAATTGCCAGTGCTGATTACTGCTGCCTGAAATTTGTCTCGTTAGCGCGATACGAGTAGACTTCGTGCCCTTGTCTTAAATCGGAGAAACAACCATGAGCGAAACGGCAACCTGGCAGCCGAGCGCGTCCATCCCCAATCTGTTAAAACGTGCAGCAATTATAGCGGAGATTCGCCGCTTTTTTGCCGATCGTGGCGTGCTGGAGGTTGAGACCCCTTGTATGAGTCAGGCAACGGTAACGGACATCCATCTGTTCCCGTTCGAAACACGTTTCGTTGGCCCTGGACACTCTCAGGGGATGAATCTCTATTTAATGACCAGCCCTGAATACCATATGAAGCGCCTGCTGGTGGCAGGGTGCGGCCCGGTGTATCAACTGTGCCGCAGCTTCCGTAATGAAGAGATGGGGCGCCATCATAACCCTGAATTCACCATGCTTGAGTGGTATCGTCCGCACTACGATATGTATCGGCTGATGAATGAGGTAGATGATTTGCTCCAGCAGGTGCTGGACTGTTCGCCTGCGGAAAGCCTCTCTTACCAGCAAGCCTTCCAGCGTCATCTGGAGATAGACCCGCTGTCTGCGGATAAAACCCAACTGCGGGAAGTGGCGGCGAAATTGGATCTCAGCAATATCGCCGATACCGAAGAAGACCGGGACACCTTACTGCAGCTGCTGTTTACGATGGGCGTTGAGCCACATATTGGTAAAGACAAACCGACGTTTGTGTATCATTTCCCGGCCAGCCAGGCATCACTGGCGCAAATCAGTACCGAAGATCACCGCGTGGCTGAACGTTTCGAGGTTTATTACAAAGGTATTGAGCTGGCAAATGGTTTCCATGAATTGACCGACGCGCGTGAACAACAGCAGCGGTTTGAACAGGATAACCGCAAACGCGCCGCACGAGGCTTACCGCAGCAACCTATCGATACCAACCTGCTGGAAGCGCTGAAAGTAGGCATGCCGGATTGCTCAGGCGTGGCGCTGGGTGTTGACCGTCTGGTGATGCTGGCGCTGGGCGCAGAGAGCCTGGCCGAGGTTATCGCATTTACCGTCGATCGCGCATAACTTACTCTTCCGCAATACAAAGTGGCGGCTTAATCGCCACTTTGTAGCATATTTTTTCATTTCCCCTCTAATAGCCACAATTTACACCTGGATATTTGATATCGTTTAGGTATCAATTCTGTGTTGATTTTTTTATCGCTGAACTCTGCAAAGAGAGCAGTGCCAACCGGTGAGCGGCGTTTGCTAAACGCTTGCCAGAGTAAGGGATGGTTTAATGACCCAAACAATAAAAAAGATGAGCCTGCCAGGTCTCATTCTCATGATATTTACGTCAGTTTTCGGTTTTGCTAATAGCCCCTCCGCATTCTATTTAATGGGGTATAGTGCAATACCGTGGTATATATTTTCTGCATTATTATTCTTTATTCCATTTGCTTTAATGATGGCGGAAATGGGGTCTGCCTATCGGAAAGAAGAGGGGGGAATCTATTCGTGGATGAATAATAGCGTTGGACCGCGCTATGCCTTTATCGGCACGTTTATGTGGTTTTCTTCTTATGTGATATGGATGGTAAGTACTGCGGCGAAAGTCTGGGTACCTTTTTCAACCTTCTTGTTTGGCGCAGACATGACGCAGCACTGGCGTATTGCAGGGCTTGAGCCTACGCAGGTTGTCGGGCTGCTCGCCGTCGGCTGGATGATTCTGGTGACCTGCGTGGCATCCCGGGGTATTAATAAGATTGCGCGTATTACGGCAGTAGGCGGAATTGCCGTAATGTGTCTTAATTTAGTTCTGTTGTTAGTGAGTGTCGCTATTTTGTTATTAACTGGTGGCCACTTTGCACAGGATATTAATTTTATCTCCTCACCTAATCCCGGATATCAGTCCGGGCTGGCAATGTTGTCATTTGTTGTGTTTGCCATTTTTGCTTATGGCGGAATTGAAGCTGTAGGGGGACTGGTTGATAAAACAGAAAAACCAGAAAAGAACTTTGCTAAAGGCATTGTTTTTGCCGCTATTGTCATTTCTGTTGGTTATTCACTGGCCATCTTTTTATGGGGCGTTAGCACCAACTGGCAGCAGGTATTAAGCAATAGCTCGGTCAACCTCGGCAATATTACTTATATCCTGATGAAGAGCCTCGGGATGACGTTGGGTAATGCGCTGCATCTTTCCCCTGAGACCGCGATGGTGATGGGCGTATGGTTTGCACGTATTACCGGGCTTTCCATGTTCCTTGCCTATACCGGCGCTTTTTTCACCCTCAGCTACTCACCGCTGAAAGCGATTATTCAGGGCACGCCGAAAGCGTTGTGGCCCGCGCCGATGACCAAACTGAATGCCGTAGGGATGCCGACGACGGCAATGTGGTTACAGTGCCTGCTGGTGAGCCTGTTTATCCTGTTGGTTTCATTTGGTGGCGATACGGCTTCAGCGTTCTATAACAAACTGACGCTGATGGCGAACGTATCCATGACGCTGCCGTATCTGTTCCTGGCGCTGGCGTTTCCGTTCTTTAAATCCCGTCCGGGTCTGGAAAGGCCGTTTGTTGTCTTTAAAACCCGAGCGGCGACGCTGCTGGCAACGGGTGTGGTCGTTCTGGTGGTGACGTTTGCCAACGTGTTCACCATCATCCAGCCAGTAATTGAAGCCCGGGACTGGAACAGTGCCTTGTGGATGACCGGCGGCCCGATCTTCTTCTCGCTGCTGGCGATGGCG
The DNA here is from genome assembly GCF_006385635.1 of Citrobacter sp. CF971. Taxonomy (NCBI): domain Bacteria; kingdom Pseudomonadati; phylum Pseudomonadota; class Gammaproteobacteria; order Enterobacterales; family Enterobacteriaceae; genus Citrobacter; species Citrobacter sp. CF971. Next base: position 562,179 of record NZ_CP041051.1, read on the forward strand.
ATTTATGAGAACTATCATCGCCGCGTTGACCGTCAACCGGTTCTGGTGACAGAGTAAACTGGGCCGTTGTAGGCCGGATAAGGCAATGCCGCCATCCGGCAATCAGCATCGAATTGCCTGATGGCGCTACGCTTATCAGGCCTACAAGACCCACACCGTAGCTCGGCGTCACTGCGTTCGGGCTACTCAGGTATTACAAACTTCCCGCCGGGCGACTGCCTCTTCCTGCAGAACTTAATGTTCTGCCTGTTTGCTTACCGCCGAGACTTTCCAGACGCATCTGGAACGGTGGGAATGGCATATCAATACCATGCTCGCGGAAGCCTGCCAGAATCAACTGGTGGATTTCATGGCGCAGCGGCATGCGATGCCCCATTTCAGCGGCATAAATACGCAGTTCGAAGATTTGAATTCCTTGTTGCAGGTCAACCAGGAAGACTTCTGGCGCCGGGTTATCGATAACCAGCGAGCAACGATGTGCGGCAGTCAGCAGGATCTGCGTAACCTCCTCGCTGTTAGCCTCCGACGGTGCCGGGATGGTTAACACCACACGGGTAACCGAATCGGATAGCGACCAGTTGATAAACTGTTCGGTGATAAAGGCTTTGTTGGGTACGATGATCTCTTTGCGGTCCCAGTCGCTGATAGTGGTGGCACGGGTATTAATTTTCGTCACGCTACCGGTGAGATCGCGAATTGTAACCGTGTCGCCAATGCGGATTGGCTTTTCAAACAGGATAATCAGGCCGGAAATAAAGTTGGCGAAGATCTCCTGCAAACCAAAGCCCAGACCGACACCGAGAGCCGCCACCAGCCATTGCAGTTTGGACCACTCAATACCGATCATCGAGAAGCCCACCAGGCCGCCAATCAGCATCAGAAGATACTTAGTGATAGTGGTGATGGCGTAACCGGTGCCGGGGGTTAAATCCAGATGTTGCAGTAGCGCCAGCTCCAGCAACGCGGGTAGGTTGCGCACTAGCTGGGTGGTGATGATAAACACCAGAATAGCAATGAGCACCGCGCCCAGCGTTATCGGTTCTAAGCTTTCCACGCCCTGCACCGTGGAGGTGACATCCCACAACGAGATGTTTTCTAGGAAGCCGAAAGCGGAATGAATTTCTGACCACAGCACAATGACCGAGAGCAGGGCGATAAGCATCAGAATAGAACGTACCAGGCGCAGCGATTGCGCGCTGATTGCATCCAGATCCACTTCGCTTTCATCTACATCGATCGTACCTTCAAGGCTGGTTGAATGAGGTGGTTCCTCTTCGCCCCGCGCACGTTGCGCCAGCATTTCGGCGCGTCGATGTTTGGCGCGGTCAAACGCAAGGCGGCGGCGCTGAATTAGCATCCAGCGGCGGATGACGTGATACACCACCAGTAATAAGAACCAAATCGCCACGGATGTTTCCAGACGTGCCAGCAGGGCTTGCGATGTGGCGAGATAACCCACTGCCGCAGCGAGAATGGCAATCAGCGGCGCGCCCATCAGCATATTCCACAGCATACTATTGACCATGTTATCGCTGTTGCCCTCTTTATCGAGGTACAGCGGTATCCCGGCGCGTTTCAGGCTTAGGGTCACGACCGCCAGCGCACCGCAAATCAGAATAAAGCACAGACGTCCCAGTGAGGCGGAGAATTCCCGGTCATTGAGATTATCAAACATAATCACCGCCATGATCAGCGGGACAATCAGTCCGATGCTCATCAGGTAGTAGTGCATGGCTTTCGCGACGCGGTTACGTGGCCAGCCAAAGTGGGCAATGAACAGACCGTTGGGACGCGCAAAGGTGGCGCAAATCATTACTGCCCATAGCATAGGCACCGTGGCGGTAACGCCATCGCCGATAGCAACAGCCAGCGGGTAAGGCCAGGCTTCCTGCAACCCGTAACCGAGCGTTGCCCATAACACCGGCAACGGAGAAGCGACGAGTATTGACCAGAATACCGTGCGTATTGTCAGCCAGAAATGGTCCTGGGTGACTTTCCCGACTCGCGCGGACGAGCGTTCAAGGAAACGGGTGAAGTGCTTGCGCGAAGAGAGGCTAAAGCCAACCAGCACCAACGCCGCGAACAGCGGCAATAGTGTTTCTTTGCTGGTCAGCATCATGACGCTGGCTTTACCCAACTGATTAAACGTATCTAATGAGATCAAACGCCGCAGATCCTGAACGATGTCGACAGGCCAGGAGAGCGAGATGGGACTGACGTCTGACGTCCAGAACAGATAGCGGTGCGTTGCTTCGTTGACCTCTTTTAGCGCATCTTCCAGTTGGCTGTTGGAGACTTTGAGCTTGGTCAGCTCAAGGATCAGCGTATCGCCGCCCTGTAACAATGAGTTCAGCAGCTCGCGCTGGGTGCGTAGCTGGGCGTTGAGAATGCTGCTCTGTTCAGCGGTCAGCGGTTGTCCATCGGCCTGATGAATCTGACGCAGCTGCGGCTGTTTGTTGAGGAGATCCTCATAGCGCATACGGTGCACGCGAAGCTGCGCCATTTCGGTATCCAACTGCTGGGGCTTGGGCATTTCCGGCAGACGGGATACCTGCGCGCGCAGCGCTTCTCCCAGCATATTTGAAACCCCAAGCCACTGAGACTGCTCTCGCAGCGTATTCAAGGCCTGGCGGACCTGCAGCGTTTGGCTGGCAGCCTGACGCTGCTGCGAGGCGACCAGGTCCATACGTTGCGCCTGTTGGTTCAAGGCCTGAGACAGCTCGCGGTTAACCTTGAACTGATCGACAATACCTTCCGGCAGTCCCGCGCTGTTTTCCGCCAGCAGTTCGGTACTTTCCAGCGCTCGCTCTGCTTCGCGCTGACGCTGACTGTTGAGTTGATTGCGCAAAGCCTGCAGGTAAGTGTCGAGTTGTTGACTCTGCTTTTCTGCCAGTTCGGAGCGCATACGCGCCAGTTCCTGACGGTTATTGGCGGAAAGCTGTGCCAGCTCCAGTTCATCGACCAGGGCTTTAAGTTTGGCGGATTCAGCTTGCATCGCCTGATTCTGCGCGGAATTGCCGTTGGCGGTACCAATGCGGCGCTCAAGCTCATTGAGCTGGCGGCGGGCATCGGTTTGCTGTTGAGGAAGCTGGCTTAACGAGTCGGCGATTTCCCGGGCGCGATCCTGCTCCTGCTGGGCCTGACGACTCTTTTCCAGCAGTTGGCTGCTAACCTGGAGGATCTCCTGGTTTAATGCATCGGTAGTGAGTCCGGTTGGCGCATTGCGCGGTTCATCGCGCAGGTTACTAAGCTGTGCGCGTAACGTTGCGGACAGCTTGGGGAAGTTATCAATAACCTGCTGATATTGCTGTGCGCGCTCGAGAGAGCCTTTCCGCTCCTCAAGGGCATTCAGCGCGGACTGGAGCGCCTCGACGGTTTCTGGCTGAGCGGGTTTTGCCGCTTTTGCCTGCTCCAGTTCCTGGGTGAGTTGTTTGGCATCGGGGGCCGTCGCAGCGTACGCCCCCAGGCTGAGGCACCAGGCCATCAGAAAAGTGATAATCAGGCGCACAGCAGCGATTCCTATGTTTAACTTTCGTCTTTTTTGTCGTCAACCAGCGGGCTGGCGTCGTGTTCTGCTTCGATCTCTTCTTTCGCCAGCGGGGCCGGTTCTGTCTCTGGCGTCACGAAAGTCTCGGTCGAGATGGCCATTGGTTGGCCGATTTTGGTCACGGAAAGATCCTGCAACTGCTCAACCAGGTTAACTTTGCCAGGTGCGAACAGGTTGATGACGGTGGAACCGAGCTTAAAGCGGCCCATTTCCTGACCTTTCAACAGCGCCACCGACCCTTCGCTTTCGCCTTCCGGCCAGGTCCAGCGCTTGATGACGCCTTCACGCGGTGGGGTAATGGTGCCAGCCCATGTGGTTTCAATGCTGCCGACGATAGTCGCGCCGACCAGAATCTGCACCATCGGACCAAATTCGGTATCAAACAAACAGATTACGCGTTCGTTGCGGGCAAACAGGTTCGGTACGTTTTGCGCAGTCAGGATGTTTACAGAGAAGAGATCGCCCGGCACATACATCATTTCACGCAGGATACCGTTACACGGCATGTGTACACGGTGGTAATCGCGTGGAGACAAGTAAGTAGTCACAAACGTACCGTTGCGGAATTTGTCCGCCATCTGATAGTTGCCAGCCAGCAGCGCTTCAAGGGTATAGCTGTGCCCTTTAGCCTGCAGCAATTTGTCTTCTTCGATGTTGCCTAACTGGTTGATCACGCCGTCAGCGGGCATGACCAGTACGTTTGGATCGGTATTAATCGGGCGAGCATCGTCGCGCAGCGGGCGAACAAAGAAGTCATTAAAGGTGCGATAGCTGGCGGTGTCCGGCTTTTGCGCCTCTTTCATATCGACCTTGTAATATTTCACGAACAGATCGATAACCAATTTGGTCAGCCATCCCGCTCGTTTGCTCGCACCCCAACCCGCCAGGCGAGTGAGCCATAGTTTCGGCAGAATGTATTGTAGCGAAAGCTTAAATGAGTTTAACAAGGTAGCCTCCAGGCCATAATTTGTTCCCGATCCGGCATGTGGACCGGATCCTGAAAAAAGGGGGACGATTCTAGCGATGCTTAGCTTAGTTGTCAGTTGTCTGTATCAGAAAAGTTTTTACGCGTTTTTACCTGCGCCATGCTTTCCAGGATGCGGTGATAATTTTCAAACCGGGTTTCGGCTATGGCCCCTTTTTCTACAGCCTCACGGATAGCGCAGCCTGGATCGGTATCATGCTTGCAGTCGCGGTATTTGCAATGGCCCAGGTAGTCATGAAATTCGACAAAGCCATGCGTGATTTGTTCCGGCTCCAGATGCCACAGTCCGAACTCACGTACGCCAGGGGAGTCGATAACGTCGCCGCCGTGCGGGAAGTGATACAGGCGAGAGGCCGTGGTAGTGTGCTGTCCAAGACCGGAGTTGTCGGAGACATCGTTGGTCAGGATCTCTTCCTGCAGGCCGAGAAGATTATTGAGCAGGCTGGATTTACCTACGCCCGACTGACCGGCAAAAATGCTGATGCGATCGGTTAATGCTTCTTCAAGTGGTTTCAGGCCGTCTTTAGTACGGCTGGATACCATCAACACCCGATAGCCAATGTCGCGATAGATATCCATCTGTTCGTTAACGAAGGCCATGCCTTCATCATCCAGCAGATCGATCTTATTCAGTACGATAATTGGTTCAACATGTAGCGTTTCGCAGGCTACCAGATATCGGTCGATAATATTGAGTGACAGCTCGGGTAAGATGGCTGAGACAATAACGATCTGGTCGATGTTGGCGGCAATAGGTTTTACCCCGTCGTAAAAGTCGGGACGTGTCAGTACCGAGGTACGATCGTGTACCGCTTCAACGATACCTTTGACATTCACGCCTTCAGCCGCCGCTTTACCCGGGCGCCAGACTACGCGATCGCCAGTAACCAGCGAGCGAATTGTACGGCGGATGTTGCAGCGGTGAATTTCACCGTCAGCAGACTCTACGTCGGCATGCATGCCAAAACGGCTGATAACGATGCCTTCAGCGGTTTCGCCAAACAGGTTGTCGTCGTAGTCGGGCTTCTCCGTGGACGTTTTGAGACGACGCTGGTGATTGGCGTTCACACGGCGCTGTTGGCCTTTGGAGAGTTTATTCTTACTCAATCGGACTGGCTCCTGGTCGCCCATGATGGGCAAAACATTTATGATACACACAATTTTAGATCAATGTAGTCACACTGAATGTGACGCTGAAGGGTGGAAAATAGCATGAGTGCCAATGAAAACAACCTGATTTGGATCGATCTGGAGATGACAGGTCTGGATCCCGAGCGCGATCGCATTATTGAGATCGCCACGCTGGTGACGGATGCCAACCTGAATATTCTGGCAGAAGGACCGACAATTGCGGTGCACCAGTCCGACGAACAACTGGCATTAATGGATGACTGGAACGTACGTACGCACACCGGTAGCGGGCTGGTGGAACGCGTGAAGGCGAGCACCATGGGCGATCGTGAAGCAGAACTGGCCACGCTGGCTTTTTTGAAAGAGTGGGTTCCGGAAGGGAAATCACCTATCTGTGGCAACAGCATCGGCCAGGATCGTCGTTTCCTGTTTAAATACATGCCGGAGCTGGAGGCGTATTTCCATTATCGCTATCTTGACGTTAGTACGCTCAAAGAACTGGCGCGTCGTTGGAAGCCGGAGATCCTGGCTGGCTTCACCAAGCAGGGAACGCATCAGGCGATGGACGACATTCGTGAATCTGTTGCTGAGCTTGCTTACTATCGCGAACATTTTATTAAGCTTTGATTTTGTTCTCCGGTGGCTTGCGTCACCGGCTTTTTGACGCTAAATTGTTCAGCTTGATTGTAAAGTAATCACTTGAACGAATTTTCGAAAAAAACGTATTCAAGGGGGTTGCAGCTAAACGGATTTCTCGTATAATGCGCCTCCCGTAACGACGCAGAAATGCGAATTACGACAGCAACAAATTTGCGGGAATAGCTCAGTTGGTAGAGCACGACCTTGCCAAGGTCGGGGTCGCGAGTTCGAGTCTCGTTTCCCGCTCCAAAATTTGAAAGTGCTTATTAAGCACAGACGCACCCAAGCGGGAATAGCTCAGTTGGTAGAGCACGACCTTGCCAAGGTCGGGGTCGCGAGTTCGAGTCTCGTTTCCCGCTCCAAAATTTGAAAGTGCTTATAAGCACAGACCACCAATCGCAGTATTTCGAATTGCGACAAGGCGGCAACTGAATGAGTCCTTAGGAGCTTACTGAAGTAAGTGACTCAGGCGAATGAAGGCAGCCAACGCAGTAGCGGTTCGAAAGACGAAGATTATGCGGGAATAGCTCAGTTGGTAGAGCACGACCTTGCCAAGGTCGGGGTCGCGAGTTCGAGTCTCGTTTCCCGCTCCAAATTCTTACCTCAATAAAAATATCCGCAACGAATAATCGCGTTGGGGACGTTTTGTTTCGTCATTGACATACTCTTGTAAACAGACTTATCCACAGGTTCGGGTATTATTCCTGGAATGCAAAAAGCTTCGCCGGGTAAATAGTATCATTTTAACTAATTGAAATTATTGACTTAATTATCATTTCAAATTGTTAATGCGATCACTTGACGATTTTTTCCTTCTTGAATATCAATGTGTTTTTATTTTTATACACAAGCTGTGGATGACTTAAGCGTCGCGCGGCAGACCCTTCTCAATGACCCTGACCAAACGTTGTTTCTTCGGTAGCTGCACCTCAACTACGCAGGCATTTCGCTTCTCGATTTGCTGAGCAACCGCCCAGTCTATGTGTTCGTCGAGAAGTGGGTGCTCACCTCTGCGACTTTCCAGCGCGAGAATAACAGCGTCATTCCAGGGAGCATTACCCAACGCAACGGCGATATTTCGCAGCCAGCGCAGGTGGCCAATACGACGAATGGCAGACCCCTCCGTGACTTTTAAAAACCACGCTTCGCTCCAGCTAAACAGCTCTATTAACTCCGGAGCATGAAGCTGCTTGCGCGGGTTGAAGTCATCCTCTGTCGTCAACTGTGAATAGCGGTTCCACGGGCAAATGAGCTGGCAATCATCGCAGCCGTAAATTCGATTCCCCAACAATGGACGAAACTCTTCCGGTATCGGGCCTTCCAGTTCGATAGTGAGATAAGAGATACAGCGGCGCGCATCTACGGTGTAGGGTTCAACGATGGCCCCGGTGGGACAGATTGTCATGCAGGCGACGCATTTCCCGCATCCTTCTTCTGCTGGTTGGTCGACCGGCAAGGGTAAATCGATCAGTAATTCCCCGAGGAAGAAAAATGAACCGGCTTCGCGATTGAGGATTAGTGAGTGCTTACCTGTCCAGCCAAGCCCGGCTTTTTCCGCCAAAGGACGCTCAAGAATGGGCGCAGAATCGACAAAAGGTCTAAAATTCAGCGAAACGCAGTGCTGTTGAATCATCTCTCCCAGCTTTTTTAAGCGGTTACGTAGCAGCTTATGGTAGTCGCGGCCAAGCGCGTAACGGCTGACGTAACCCAGAGAAGGGTTCTTCAACGTGCTGGCAAAGGCCGCTTTGGCAGGAAGATAGTTCATACGTACGCAGATGACACGTAGCGTACCGGGCAATAATTCGTGGGGGCGGGCGCGCATCATGCCGTGACGGGCCATCCAGTCCATCTCGCCGTGGTATTGTTTATCCAGCCAGGCCTGCAGTTTGGGCTCTGCTTCGCTGAGGTCGGTATCGGCAATACCGACTTGCTGAAAGCCAAGCTCCAGCCCCCACTGCTTAATATTTTGCGCTAACTGATTGAGATCGAGGGGCTCTGACATGACGGACCATACAATGAAGAAAAACCCCGCAAGTATACCACACTCCATCTGGCACGCCGATGACATCAGGCGTATGGAGCGAGAGGCGGCAGACAGTTTAGGGCTGACGTTGTATGAGCTGATGCAACGGGCGGGAGAGGCGGCGTTTCAGGTCACCCGCGAGGCCTATCCGAACGCCCAACACTGGCTGGTGCTATGTGGTCACGGCAACAACGGCGGTGATGGTTACGTGGTGGCAAGACTTGCCAAAGCGCAGGGTTTTAATGTTACGTTGCTGGCGCACGAGAGTGATAAACCGCTCCCCGAGGAAGCGCAGCAGGCGCACGACGCCTGGCTTAACGCCGGTGGCGTTATTCATGCTGCTGATATTAACTGGCCAGACAGCGTGGACGTCATTATCGACGCGCTGTCAGGTACTGGCTTAAAAAACGCGCCGCGTGAACCTCTCCCGGCGTTGATCGAACGTGCCAATAGCCACCCAGCCCCTACAATTGCAATCGACATTCCCTCCGGCCTGCTGGCGCAGACGGGGGCGGCGCCGGGGGCAGTCATCAACGCTGCGCATACCGTTACCTTTATTGCGCTCAAGCCAGGTCTGCTCACCGGTAAAGCACGCGATGTCACCGGACGTCTGCATGTTAACGCACTCGGGCTGGACGACTGGCTGGCGGTGCAGAACGCGCCGCTGCAACGTTTTGATGCTCAACAGCTTGCGCACTGGCTAACGCCGCGTCGGCCCACCTCACACAAAGGCTCTCACGGTCGGCTGGTGATTATCGGCGGCGACCACGGCACGGCAGGTGCAATACGTATGGCCGGTGAAGCGGCGTTGCGTGCGGGAGCCGGGCTGGTCAAAGTATTGACGCGCAGTGAGAACATTGCGCCTGTTCTGACTGCCAGACCAGAACTGATGGTCGATGCGCTGACGCCGCAGACTCTGGAAGAGAGCCTGGCATGGGCGGATGTTGTGGTGATAGGACCAGGGCTTGGTCAGCAGGAGTGGGGCAAAAAAGCGCTGCAAAAAGTGGAGAATTTTCGCAAACCGATGCTCTGGGATGCGGATGCGCTGAACCTGCTGGCAATCAACCCCGATAAACGTCACAATCGCGTGATCACGCCGCATCCAGGTGAAGCCGCGCGACTGCTGGGCTGTTCCATTGCAGAAATTGAAGACGATCGCTTACTTTGTGCACAACGTCTGGTAAAACGGTACGGAGGCGTGGTAGTGCTGAAAGGCGCGGGTACGGTTGTTGCTGCTGAACAAGCTGAGTTAGGTATTATTGATACCGGCAATGCAGGGATGGCCAGCGGCGGAATGGGAGATGTGCTTTCCGGTATTATTGGCGCATTGCTCGGACAGAAGCTTACCCCGTATGATGCAGCATGTGCGGGATGTGTTGCGCACGGAGCGGCGGCGGATGTGCTGGCGGCGCGTTTTGGTACGCGCGGCATGCTGGCGACAGATCTCTTTACCACGCTACAGCGTATTGTTAACCCTGATGTGATTGACGTTTATCATGATGAATCGAGTAATTCCACTACCTGATGAGCAGGCAACTTTAGACCTGGGACTGCGGGTAGCCAAAGCCTGTGACGGCGCGACGGTTATATATTTGTACGGCGACCTGGGGGCGGGTAAAACCACTTTCAGCCGGGGATTTCTGCAGGCGTTAGGTCATAAAGGTAATGTAAAAAGCCCCACCTACACGCTGGTTGAACCCTATTCACTCGATAACTTGATGGTATATCACTTCGATTTATACCGACTTGCGGACCCGGAGGAGCTGGAATTTATGGGGATCCGCGATTATTTTGCCAATGATGCCATCTGCCTGGTGGAATGGCCGCAACAAGGTAAAGGTGTACTGCCAGACCCGGACGTCGAAATACACATTGAATATCAGGCGCAAGGTCGAGAGGCGCGCGTAAGCGCAGTCTCCTCATCGGGTGAATTATTGCTGGCGCGTTTAGCCGAATAACCTTAAGGGTGGCGGGATGATTTATCGCATCAGAAACTGGCTGATGGCAACCCTGGTCCTGCTGTGCGCGCAGGCAGGGGCCGCCAGCCTCTCCGATCTTCAGGTTTCCAATGGCAATCAACAGGCGCGGATTACGCTGAGCTTTATTGGCGAGCCTGAATACGCCGTGAGCCAGGACGGGAAACGCACCGTCGCGCTGGATATAAAACAAACCGGAGTGATTCAGGGATTACCGCTGCTGTTTAGCGGCAATAATCTGGTGAAATCTATCCGCTCCGGCACGCCAAAAGATGCGCAGTCCTTGCGTCTGGTGGTGGATTTAACCGAGAACGGCAAGGCCGAAGCCGTTAAACGCCAGAACGGCGGCAATTATACCGTTGTGTTTACCATCAAAGCGGATGCGCCACCGCCGCCGCCTCCACCTCCAGTGGTTGTTAAGCGTGTTGAAACGCCGGTTGTCGCCCCTCGTCCTGCCGAGCCTGCGCGTAACCCGTTTAAAGCAGAGAACGATCGCACCACGATGGTGACCAACAGTAATACCTCCACACGACCTGCGGCGCGCGCCAGCACCGGCAGCGGTGAAAAAGTGGTTATTGCCATTGATGCCGGACACGGCGGGCAGGATCCGGGGGCGATTGGCCCTGGCGGCACGCGTGAGAAAAACGTCACGATTGCCGTGGCGCGTAAACTGCGCAGCTTGCTCAATGATGACCCAATGTTTAAAGGCGTACTCACCCGTGATGGCGATTACTTTATCTCGGTGATGGGGCGTTCAGACGTCGCACGTAAACAAAACGCCAATTTCCTGGTTTCTATTCACGCGGATGCCGCGCCAAACCGTGATGCCACAGGTGCTTCCGTTTGGGTGTTGTCGAACCGTCGGGCGAACAGTGAGATGGCCGGCTGGCTGGAACAGCATGAAAAACAATCGGAGCTGTTGGGCGGCGCGGGCGATGTGCTGGCAAACAGCCAGTCCGATCCTTATCTCAGCCAGGCCGTACTGGATCTGCAGTTCGGTCATTCGCAGCGCGTCGGGTATGATGTGGCGACCAGCATGATCGGCCAGTTAGAACGTATTGGTTCGATGCATAAGCGCCGTCCGGAACACGCCAGTCTTGGCGTACTGCGTTCGCCTGATATCCCATCTGTGCTGGTTGAAACCGGCTTTATCAGTAACAACAGCGAAGAACGTCTGTTGGCGAGCGATGATTACCAGCAGCAACTGGCTGAGGCGATATACAAAGGATTGCGTAACTATTTCCAGGCGCACCCGATGCAAACCGGACCGCAGGGCGCGCCGGCGCAAACCGCCAGCGCCATATCGCCGGGTAACACGTTAACAAATTAAGGATTAGCCATGCCGATTCAGGTTCTACCGCCACAGCTGGCGAACCAGATTGCCGCAGGCGAGGTGGTAGAACGGCCTGCGTCAGTGGTGAAAGAGCTGGTGGAAAACAGCATCGATGCCGGTGCGACGCGCATTGATATCGATATTGAGCGCGGCGGCGCGAAGCTTATCCGTATTCGTGACAACGGCTGCGGGATTAAAAAAGACGAGCTGGCGCTGGCGCTGGCGCGTCATGCCACCAGTAAAATAGCCTCGCTTGACGATCTTGAGGCCATCGTTAGCCTCGGATTTCGTGGCGAAGCGCTGGCAAGTATCAGCTCCGTGTCTCGTTTAACCCTGACGTCGCGCACACAAGAGCAGCCTGAGGCCTGGCAAGCCTATGCTGAAGGGCGCGACATGGATGTGACGGTAAAACCTGCTGCGCATCCAGTGGGAACCACACTGGAGGTGTTAGATCTGTTCTACAACACCCCGGCGCGGCGCAAATTTATGCGCACCGAGAAAACTGAATTTAATCATATCGACGAGATTATTCGCCGCATTGCGCTGGCGCGTTTTGATGTGACGATTAATTTGTCTCACAACGGCAAAGTGGTGCGTCAGTACCGGGCAGTGGCCGCGGATGGGCAGAAAGAGCGCCGGCTGGGCGCGATTTGCGGCACGCCGTTTCTGGAGAATGCGCTGGCGATTGAATGGCAGCATGGTGATTTGACGCTGCGCGGCTGGGTGGCCGATCCTAACCACACAACGGCGGCACTGGCAGAAATACAGTATTGTTATGTGAATGGTCGGATGATGCGAGATCGGCTGATCAACCATGCTATCCGCCAGGCCTGTGAAGATAAGCTGGGAGCCGATCAACAACCCGCTTTTGTGCTGTATCTGGAAATCGATCCGCATCAAGTGGATGTCAACGTACACCCAGCTAAACATGAGGTCCGTTTCCATCAATCCCGCCTGGTGCACGATTTTATTTACCAGGGCGTGTTGAGCGTCCTGCAACAGCAGCTTGAAACGCCGCTGCCGTTGGCTGATGACGACGAACCCGCTCCAAGGCACATCCCGGAAAACCGCGTTGCTGCCGGACGTAACCATTTTGCCGAGCCGGCTCCCGCGCGTGAACCTGCGACACCGCAGTACTCAACTGGCGCTGGAAACGGCAGTAGTGGCGCAGGCCGTCAGGCGGGGGCCAGTTGGCCTCATGCCCAACCCGGATACCAAAAGCAGCAGGGCGAAATTTATCAGAAACTGATGCAGACGCCGGCTCCAACGCGTAAAACGCCGGTCTCTGAAACATCATCGGTACCTCTGAGTGGCAGTAGTCAGGGCTTTGGCCGGGTGCTAACGATTGTCGGTGCAGACTGCGCGTTACTCGAGTGCGATGGCCATATTCGGTTGCTGGCATTACCGGTGGCTGAGCGTTGGCTGCGTCAGGCGCAATTAACGCCGGACCAGGGGACCGTTTGCGCCCAGCCGTTGCTGATCCCTTTACGTTTAAAAGTCAACGCCGATGAAAAAGCGGCGCTGCAAAAAGGACAGAGCCAACTGGCTGAGCTGGGCATTGAATTTCAACTGGATGCGCAGCATGTGACCATCCGGGCGGTGCCTTTACCCTTACGCCAACAAAATTTACAAATCTTGATTCCTGAACTGATAGGCTACCTGGCGCAGCAATCCGTATTCGAGCCGGGCAATATTGCGCAGTGGATCGCACGTAACCTGATTAGCGAGCATCCACAGTGGAGTATGGCACAGGCGATTACGCTGTTAGCGGATGTTGAGCGGCTCTGCCCACAACTCGTGAAGGCACCGCCGGGTGGTCTGTTACAACCTGTTGATTTACATTCGGTAATGAATGCCCTGAAACATGAGTGATACCCGTAAGGCGAGCCTGCCAAAGGCGATTTTTTTGATGGGGCCAACGGCCTCCGGTAAAACGGCACTCGCAATTGAATTGCGTAAAGTTTTGCCCATAGAGTTGATAAGCGTTGATTCCGCCCTTATTTACAAGGGAATGGATATCGGTACAGCAAAGCCCGATGCAGATGAATTACAGGCCGCGCCGCACCGATTACTGGATATTCGCGATCCGTCGCAAGCGTACTCCGCTGCGGATTTTCGTCGCGATGCGTTAGCCGAGATGGCCGACATCACCGCCGCGGGGCGTATCCCGTTGCTGGTGGGCGGCACAATGTTATATTTCAAAGCCTTGCTTGAAGGGCTGTCGCCGTTACCGTCGGCGGACCCGGAAGTCAGGGCCAGAATTGAGCAGCAGGCGGCAGAGCAGGGTTGGGACGCGTTACACCGACAGCTTCAGGACATCGATCCGGTGGCTGCGGCGCGTATTCATCCAAATGATCCGCAAAGACTTTCCCGGGCACTGGAAGTTTTTTTCATTTCGGGTAAAACTTTAACGGAGCTGACGCAAACGTCAGGAGATGCTTTGCCGTATCAGGTGCATCAGTTTGCAATCGCCCCGGCGAGCCGTGAACTGCTCCATCAGCGAATTGAGCAGCGTTTTCATCAGATGTTAGCTTCAGGTTTTGAAGCAGAAGTCCGGGCGCTTTTTGCCCGTGGAGATTTGCATACGGATTTGCCTTCCATTCGTTGTGTAGGGTATCGCCAGATGTGGTCATACATTGAAGGTGAAATTTCATACGATGAAATGGTTTATAGAGGTGTTTGCGCCACGAGGCAGTTGGCGAAGCGACAGGTAACCTGGTTGCGTGGTTGGGAAGGGGTGCACTGGCTTGACAGTGAAAAGCCTGACCTAGCGCGAAACGAAGTATTACAGGTTGTTGGTGCTATCGCGAACTGAATGTGTACAATTGAAACGTATCGTGCGCAATTTTTCAGAATCGAAAGGTTCAAAGTACAAATAAGCATATAAGGAAAAGAGAGAATGGCTAAGGGGCAATCTTTACAAGATCCGTTCCTGAACGCATTGCGTCGGGAACGTGTTCCAGTTTCTATTTATTTGGTGAATGGTATTAAGCTGCAAGGTCAAATCGAGTCTTTTGATCAGTTCGTGATCCTGTTGAAAAACACGGTCAGCCAGATGGTTTATAAGCACGCGATTTCTACTGTTGTCCCGTCTCGTCCGGTTTCTCATCACAGCAATAATGCCACCGGCGGCACTGGCAGCAACTACCATCACGGTAGCAACGCGCAAGGTTCATCTGCGCAACAGGACAGCGAAGAAACCGAATAAGGTTATTAGCTGTTTTACATACGGGGAGCCAGCGATCCTGCGTTCCCCGTTGATTTATATTAAGGGGTTGACGCTTGTTTGACCGTTATGATGCCGGTGAGCAGGCGGTACTGGTACACATCTATTTTTCGCAAGACAAAGATATGGAAGACCTCCAGGAGTTTGAATCTCTGGTTTCTTCCGCCGGTGTCGAAGCAATGCAGGTGATTACCGGGAGCCGTAAAGCACCGCACCCGAAGTATTTTGTTGGTGAAGGTAAGGCAATCGAAATTGCCGAAGCCGTAAAAGCGACTGGCGCTGCGGTGGTGATTTTTGATCATGCTCTGAGCCCCGCCCAGGAACGTAACCTGGAACAGTTGTGCCAGTGTCTTGTAATCGACAGGACAGGTCTTATTTTAGATATTTTTGCCCAGCGTGCGCGCACCCATGAGGGTAAGTTGCAGGTTGAGCTGGCGCAGTTGCGCCATATGGCTACGCGTCTGGTCCGTGGCTGGACCCACCTTGAAAGGCAAAAGGGCGGGATTGGTTTGCGTGGTCCGGGTGAAACCCAGCTCGAAACCGACCGTCGTTTGCTGCGTAATCGCATTTTGCAAATACAGTCGCGCCTGGAAAAAGTTGAAAAGCAACGTGAGCAGGGGCGGCAGTCGCGCAAGAAAGCGGATGTCCCAACCGTATCACTGGTGGGATATACCAACGCCGGAAAATCCACCCTGTTCAACCAGATCACCGAAGCCCGGGTTTATGCAGCGGACCAGCTGTTTGCGACCCTGGACCCAACGCTGCGCCGCATAGACGTGGCGGACGTGGGGGAGACCGTGCTGGCGGATACCGTAGGGTTTATCCGCCATTTGCCGCACGACCTGGTGGCGGCATTTAAAGCCACCTTGCAGGAAACACGTCAGGCGACATTGCTGCTGCACGTTATTGATGCTGCAGATTTTCGTGTGCAGGAAAACATCGAGGCAGTCGACACGGTGCTCGAAGAGATCGATGCGCATGAGATCCCGACCCTGCTGGTGATGAATAAAATCGATATGTTGGATGACTTTGAGCCGCGTATCGATAGAGATGAAGAGAATAAACCCATTCGCGTTTGGGTATCAGCGCAAACGGGGATTGGTATACCACAACTTTTTCAGGCTTTGACTGAGCGACTTTCCGGTGAGGTGGCGCAGCATACGTTGCGTTTGCCGCCGCAGGAAGGGCGTTTGAGAAGCCGGTTTTATCAACTTCAGGCAATAGAAAAAGAGTGGATGGAGGAAGACGGCAGCGTAGGTCTGCAGGTTCGTATGCCGATCGTAGACTGGCGTCGCCTCTGTAAACAAGAACCGGCACTGGAAGACTATGTTGTCTGATCTGACGGATATGGCCTGAAGATTTTTTCGCCTCTATACCTTGTGGATTTTGTGCGGCAGGAAGGCGGCAAGTCCTGAAATCTCCAGGAGCATAGTCAACTATGTGACTGGAGTTGAGGGACGCAGTCAACGCATCGGCAGCGCAAAAGACGCAGGTATAGCATCGCATAACAAATATGGAGCACAAAAATGGCGTGGAATCAGCCCGGTAATAACGGACAAGACCGCGACCCCTGGGGAAGCAGCAAACCTGGCGGCAACCCTGAGGGAAATGGAAACAAAGGTGGTCGCGAGCAGGGACCTCCTGATCTGGACGATATCTTCCGCAAACTGAGTAAAAAGCTCGGTGGTCTGGGTGGCGGTAAAGGTACTGGTTCTGGCGGCGGTAGTTCATCGCAAGGCCCGCGTCCGCAACTGGGCGGTCGAGTCTTTACTATCGCAGCGGCCGCCATCGTCATTATCTGGGCGGCTAGCGGTTTCTATACCATTAAAGAAGCGGAACGTGGCGTGGTGACACGCTTCGGTAAATTCAGCCATTTGGTTGAACCGGGTCTGAACTGGAAACCGACCTTTATCGATGAAGTGACACCGGTCAACGTTGAAGCCGTGCGTGAACTTGCCGCATCCGGCGTTATGCTGACCTCTGACGAAAACGTCGTGCGCGTCGAAATGAACGTACAGTACCGCGTGACCGATCCGCAGCGTTACCTGTTTAGCGTAACCAGTGCGGATGACAGTCTGCGTCAGGCAACTGACAGCGCCCTGCGTGGGGTTATCGGTAAATACACCATGGACCGTATCCTGACCGAAGGGCGTACCGTTATTCGTAGCGATACCCAGCGTGAACTGGAAGAAACGATCCGTCCGTACAACATGGGTATCACCTTGCTGGACGTCAACTTCCAGGCAGCACGTCCGCCGGAAGAAGTAAAAGCCGCGTTTGACGATGCTATCGCAGCACGTGAAAACGAACAGCAGTACATCCGTGAAGCAGAAGCGTACACCAACGAAGTTCAGCCGCGTGCAAACGGTCAGGCTCAGCGTATTCTGGAAGAAGCGCGTGCGTATAAGACTCAGACCATCCTGGAAGCACAGGGTGAAGTGGCTCGCTTCGCAAAAATTCTGCCGGAATATAAAGCCGCACCGCAAATTACCCGCGAACGTCTGTATATCGAAACCATGGAAAAAGTGCTGAGCAATACCCGCAAAGTCCTGGTTAACGATAAAGGCAGCAATCTGATGGTTCTGCCGCTGGATCAAATGCTGAAAGGTGGTAGTGCGCCAGCAGCAAAGACTGACAGCAGTTCAAACCTGTTGCGTCTGCCGCCAGCAACGACTTCCAGCACTGGAGCAAGCAATACATCGTCCACCAGTCAGGGCGATATTATGGACCAACGCCGCGCGAATGCGCAGCGTAACGACTACCAGCGTCAGGGGGAATAACGATGCGTAAGTCAGTTATTGCGATTATCATCATCGTTCTGGTAGTTCTGTTCATGTCTGTCTTTGTGGTCAAAGAAGGCGAGCGCGGCATTACTCTGCGCTTTGGTAAAGTTCTGCGTGACGATGAAAACAAGCCGCTGGTCGTTGCACCAGGCCTGCACTTCAAGATTCCGTTTATTGAATCTGTGAAGATGCTCGATGCGCGTATTCAGACCATGGACAACCAGGCCGATCGCTTTGTTACCAAAGAGAAGAAAGACCTGATTGTTGACTCCTACATCAAGTGGCGCATCAGTGACTTTAGCCGTTACTACCTGGCAACGGGCGGTGGCGATGTTTCTCAGGCGGAAGTCCTGCTGAAACGTAAGTTCTCTGACCGTCTGCGTTCTGAAATTGGTCGTCTGGACGTGAAGGATATCGTTACCGATTCCCGCGGTCGTCTGACCCTGGAAGTTCGTGACGCGCTGAACTCCGGTTCTGCTGGCACGGAAGATGAAGTGGCGACTCCGGCAGCAGATAGCGCGATTGCCGAAGCGGCTGAACGTGTTCAGGCTGAAACGAACGGTAAAGTACCGGTCATCAACCCGAACAGTATGGCGGCATTGGGCATCGAAGTGGTTGACGTGCGTATTAAGCAAATCAACCTGCCTGCTGAAGTGTCCGAGGCTATCTACAACCGTATGCGCGCTGAGCGTGAAGCGGTAGCACGTCGCCATCGTTCACAAGGCCAGGAAGAGGCGGAAAAACTGCGTGCAACGGCGGACTATGAAGTCACTAAAACGCTGGCAGAATCTGAGCGTCAGGGCCGTATCATGCGCGGTGAAGGCGATGCAGAAGCCGCTAAGCTGTTTGCCGATGCGTTTAGTCAGGATCCTGACTTCTACGCCTTCATCCGTAGCCTGCGTGCTTACGAGAAGAGCTTCGAAGGCAACCAGGACGTGATGGTCATGAGTCCGGACAGCGATTTCTTCCGCTACATGAAGACACCGAGTTCCGCGACACGCTAATCGCGTTCCAGCGGTTTTAAAGCAGCAAAACCACCGGCATCTCCAGGGATGCGGTGGTTTTCTTTTTATATAAGGGCGATGGATGAATTCAACAATTTTGCTGGCGCTCGCGCTGGTTTTGGTGCTGGAAGGGCTGGGTCCGATGCTTTATCCCAGCGCATGGAAGAAAATGATCTCTGCAATGGCGCAACTTCCCGAAAATATTTTGCGTCGTTTTGGTGGCGGTCTTGTGGTTGCGGGCGTTGTGGTCTACTACATGTTGAGGAAAACGATTGGCTGATTAATTAGTAGACTAATTTGCGGATTTTCGCATGCAAAAAGTGCTGTATATCTGAAAAAGCGGTGGTAGAATCCATTTTTAAGCAAACGGTGATTTTGAAAAATGGGTAACAACGTCGTCGTACTGGGCACCCAATGGGGTGACGAAGGTAAAGGGAAGATCGTCGATCTTCTGACTGAACGGGCTAAATATGTTGTGCGCTACCAGGGTGGTCACAACGCAGGCCATACTCTCGTAATCAACGGTGAAAAAACCGTCCTCCATCTTATTCCATCAGGTATTCTTCGCGAGAATGTCATCAGCATCATCGGTAACGGTGTTGTTCTGTCTCCGTCCGCGCTGATGAAAGAAATGAAAGGACTGGAAGATCGTGGTATCCCGGTTCGCGAGCGCCTGCTGCTGTCTGAAGCTTGTCCGCTGATCCTTGATTATCACGTTGCGTTGGATAACGCTCGTGAGAAAGCGCGTGGCGAGAAAGCGATCGGTACTACCGGTCGTGGTATCGGTCCGGCTTATGAAGACAAAGTAGCTCGTCGCGGTCTGCGTGTTGGCGATCTGTTTGATAAAGCAACCTTCGCTGAAAAACTGAAAGAAGTGATGGAATATCACAACTTCCAGCTGGTGAATTTCTATAAAGTTGAAGCAGTTGACTACCAGAAAGTGCTGGATGATGTGATGGCTATCGCCGACATCCTGACCTCGATGGTTGTTGATGTTTCCGATCTGCTGGACCAGGCGCGTAAGCGTGGCGATTTCGTCATGTTTGAAGGTGCGCAGGGTACGCTGCTGGATATCGACCACGGTACCTATCCGTACGTAACGTCCTCCAACACCACCGCAGGTGGCGTGGCAACCGGCTCCGGCCTGGGCCCACGTTATGTGGACTACGTTCTGGGTATCATCAAAGCTTACTCTACTCGTGTAGGTGCGGGTCCGTTCCCGACTGAACTGTTTGATGACGTTGGCGAGTTCCTGTGCAAACAAGGTAACGAGTATGGTGCGACCACCGGTCGTCGTCGTCGTACCGGCTGGCTGGACTCCGTTGCTGTACGCCGTGCAGTACAGATTAACTCCCTGTCTGGCTTCTGCCTGACCAAACTGGACGTACTGGACGGTTTGAAAGAGGTGAAAATCTGTGTCGCTTACCGTATGCCGGATGGCCGTGAAGTAACGACTACTCCGCTGGCAGCAGACGACTGGAAAGGTATCGAGCCGATTTACGAAACCATGCCGGGCTGGTCTGAATCTACCTTCGGCGTGAAGGAACGTAGCGGTCTGCCGCAGGCTGCACTGAACTACATCAAGCGTATTGAAGAACTGACCGGTGTGCCGATTGATATTATCTCAACTGGCCCAGACCGTACTGAAACCATGATCCTGCGCGACCCGTTCGACGCATAATTCTGGTTATAGCGTGGCGTCGAATGGCGCTGCGCTTGCAATATCTCAAGCCGGATAAGGTGCTTTGCATCAGAATCCGGCTTAAAATCACGTAAGTTCCTCGCTTTTTTCCTTCCCGAACTGAAATAAATTAGCGACCTGGCTGGTGGCTGGTTTATCATCAATATAATTAATACCACCAGGTTTATCCGTTTTATCCCTTTTCCTGAGGTTGATGTGCAGTTAACAAGTTTCACCGATTACGGATTACGTGCGCTAATCTACATGGCGTCACTTCCCGAAGGACGTATGACCAGTATTTCTGAGGTGACAGAAGTCTACGGCGTGTCCCGTAATCATATGGTCAAAATAATCAATCAACTTAGCCGGGCGGGCTTTGTTACTGCTATTCGAGGAAAAAATGGCGGTATCCGCTTGGGTAAACCCGCTAAGGATATTGGTATTGGTGATGTGGTTCGCGAGCTGGAACCCTTATCGTTGGTCAACTGTAGCAGCGAGTTTTGCCACATTACCCCGGCCTGTCGACTCAAACAGGCGCTTTCTAAGGCAGTGCAAAGTTTTCTCACGGAGCTGGACAACTACACACTTGCTGATTTGGTTGAAGAGAATCAACCGCTTTATAAATTATTGCTGGTGGAATAATGAAGTCCAAAGTATTTCGCGTCGCATCGCGGCGGCAACTGAGCGAGTCGCCAGGAGCTTACAAAAGTAAGTTACTGGTGGGAGCAAAGGCAGCCAACAAAGAGGCGTCGTGAAAGACGAAGGAATTCCATCAGAGCTGACAATGGAGGAACCTCAATGTCACAAGATCCTTTCCAGGAACGCGAAGCTGAAAAATACGCGAATCCTATCCCAAGCCGGGAATTTATCCTCGAACATTTAACTAAACGTGAAAAACCGGCCAACCGCGATGAGCTGGCCGCTGAACTCAACATTGAAGGTGAAGAGCAGCAGGAAGCACTGCGCCGCCGTCTGCGCGCGATGGAGCGTGACGGACAACTGGTCTTCACCCGTCGTCAGTGCTATGCGCTGCCGGAGCGTCTCGACCTGCTGAAAGGTACCGTTATTGGCCACCGTGATGGCTACGGCTTTCTGCGCGTTGAAGGCCGCAAAGATGACCTGTACCTGTCCAGCGAGCAGATGAAAACCTGCATTCATGGCGATCAGGTACTGGCGCAGCCACTGGGCGCGGACCGTAAAGGTCGTCGCGAAGCGCGTATTGTGCGCGTACTGGTGCCAAAAACCAGCCAAATTGTCGGTCGCTATTTCACCGATGCTGGCGTTGGGTTTGTCGTCCCTGACGACAGCCGTCTGAGTTTCGATATTCTGATCCCGCCGGAAGAGGTGATGGGCGCTCGTATGGGGTTTGTGGTCGTCGTTGAACTGACCCAGCGTCCGACTCGCCGCACCAAAGCGGTGGGTAAAATTGTTGAAGTGCTGGGTGACAACATGGGAACCAGCATGGCCGTTGATATGGCCCTGCGTACTCATGAAATCCCATATATCTGGCCGCAGGCTGTTGAGAAACAGGTCGCCGGACTGAAAGAAGAAGTGCCGGAAGAGGCGAAAATAGGACGTGTCGATCTGCGCGACCTGCCGCTGGTGACTATCGATGGCGAAGATGCGCGTGACTTCGACGATGCGGTTTACTGCGAGAAGAAACGCGGCGGCGGCTGGCGTTTATGGGTGGCGATTGCCGACGTAAGCTATTACGTTCGCCCGCCGACTCCGCTGGACCAGGAAGCCCGCAGCCGTGGCACATCCGTTTACTTCCCGTCGCAGGTTGTCCCGATGCTGCCGGAAGTGCTTTCTAATGGATTGTGTTCGCTCAACCCGCAGGTGGACAGGTTGTGTATGGTCTGTGAAATGACCATTTCGTCGAAAGGCCGTTTAACCGGCTTTAAATTCTACGAAGCGGTCATGAGTTCCCATGCACGTCTGACCTACACCAAGGTCTGGCACATGCTGCAGGGCGACCAGGAGCTGCGTGAGCAGTACGCACCGCTGGTCAAACACATTGAAGAGCTGCATAACCTCTACAAAGTGCTGGATAAAGCCCGCGAAGAGCGCGGCGGTATCTCGTTTGAAAGTGAAGAGGCGAAGTTTATCTTCAATGCTGAACGCCGTATTGAGCGTATTGAGCAGACGCAGCGTAACGACGCGCACAAGCTGATTGAAGAGTGCATGATCATGGCGAACATCTCAGCGGCGCGATTCGTTGAGAAAGCCAAAGAGCCCGCGCTGTTCCGTATTCACGATAAGCCGACGACCGAAGCGATTAACTCGTTCCGTTCCGTCCTGGCAGAGCTGGGACTGGAGCTGCCAGGTGGCAACAAACCTGAGCCGCGCGATTACGCTGAACTGCTGGAGTCGATTGCTGACCGTCCTGACGCAGAAATGCTGCAAACCATGCTGCTGCGTTCGATGAAGCAGGCGATTTACGATCCGGAAAACCGTGGTCACTTCGGCCTGGCGCTGCAATCTTATGCACACTTTACTTCACCGATCCGTCGTTACCCGGATCTCTCCTTGCACCGGGCGATTAAGTATCTGCTGGCGCAGGAGCAGGGCCATAAAGGCAACACCACTGAAACGGGTGGCTACCATTATTCGATGGAAGAGATGCTGCAACTGGGTCAGCACTGTTCGATGGCCGAGCGCCGTGCTGACGAAGCCACACGCGATGTCTCTGACTGGCTGAAGTGCGACTTCATGCTGGATCAGGTGGGGAATGTCTTCAAAGGCGTGATTGCCAGCGTCACCGGATTTGGTTTCTTTGTCCGTCTTGATGAGCTGTTTATCGACGGTCTGGTGCATGTCTCCTCCCTGGATAACGACTACTATCGTTTCGACCAGGTTGGGCAGCGCCTGACGGGGGAATCCAGCGGTCAGATGTATCGCCTGGGCGATCGCGTGGAAGTTCGCGTGGAAGCAGTCAACATGGACGAGCGTAAGATCGACTTTAGCTTGATCTCCAGCGAACGTGCGCCGCGTAATGAAGGTAAAACTGCGCGCGAAAAAGCCAAAAAAAGCGATGCGGGTAAAAATACCGGTAAACGTCGTCAGATGGGCAAAAAGGTGAATTTCGAGCCGGATAGCGCTTTCCGCGGTGAGAAAAAAGGCAGAGCCAAACCTCAGGCGGAAAAGAATGCGGCTGAGAAGAAAGGCGACAAAAAAGCGAAAAAGCCATCGGCAAAAACGCTTAAAATTGCTGCCGCCACCAAAGCTAAACGTGCGGCGAAAAAGAAAGTCGCACAATAACTGCCATAAACAGTAAGTCGGGCAATCTCGTGTTGCCCGCGTTATGCATAAACTATTAACGAGTACATTCATGAGTGAAATGATTTACGGCATCCATGCGGTGCAGGCTCTGCTGGAACGTGCGCCTGAGCGCTTCCAGGACGTCTTTATTCTCAAAGGTCGTGAAGATAAACGCCTGCTGCCGCTGATCCACGCACTGGAAGCACAGGGTGTTGTCATTCAACTGGCTAACCGTCAGTTTCTGGATGAGAAAAGCGAGGGTGCGGTACATCAGGGGATTATTGCTCGCGTGAAGCCTGGGCGTCAGTATCAGGAAAACGATCTGCCGGATCTGATTGCTACGCTCGATCAGCCGTTCTTTTTGATCCTCGATGGCGTCACCGACCCGCATAACCTGGGGGCATGCCTGCGTAGCGCCGATGCCGCTGGCGTACATGCTGTAATCGTACCGAAGGATCGTTCCGCTCAGTTGAATGCTACGGCGAAAAAAGTGGCCTGCGGTGCGGCAGAAAGCGTACCGCTGATCCGCGTGACCAACCTGGCGCGCACCATGCGTATGCTGCAGGAAGAGAATATCTGGATCGTCGGAACCGCTGGCGAAGCCGACCATACTCTCTACCAGAGCAAAATGACCGGACGTCTGGCGCTGGTGATGGGAGCAGAAGGTGAAGGTATGCGCCGTCTGACCCGTGAACACTGTGACGAACTCATCAGCATCCCGATGGCAGGTAGCGTTTCGTCGCTGAACGTTTCAGTTGCGACGGGCATCTGCCTGTTTGAAGCAGTCCGTCAGCGCAGCTAAACTATCTCCCTGATTTCTCTCTTCTCTCAAGCCATCTTTCGGGATGGCTTTTTTGTGACCGTTGTCCCATGCGTTCTCTCTGCTGCCTGACCATACTTAAAGCGACGGCCATTGACGGAGGGAGACACAATGCACTGGCAAACGCATACCGTTTTTAACCAACCTGTACCGCTCAATAACAGTAACTTATATTTGTCCGACGGCGCGCTGTGCGAAGCGGTTATCCGTGAAGGCGCTGGCTGGGATAGCGATCTTCTCGCCAGTATTGGTCAGCAGCTAGGGACTGCCGAGTCGCTCGAACTGGGTCGTCTGGCCAATGCTTTTCCACCTGAACTGTTGCGCTACGACCCGCAGGGGCAGCGGCTGGATGATGTGCGTTTTCATCCTGCCTGGCATTTGCTGATGCAGGGATTGTGCGCCAACCGCGTACATAATCTGGCCTGGGAAGAAGACGCGAGGCAGGGAACATTTGTTGCCCGGGCGGCGCGTTTCATGCTGCATGCGCAGGTTGAAGCAGGCACGTTGTGTCCGGTGACCATGACGTTTGCCGCTACGCCGCTGTTACTTCAAATGTTACCCGCCCCCTTTCACGACTGGCTGACGCCGCTGCTAAGCGACCGTTATGACTCGCATTTACTGCCCGCAGGGCAAAAGCGCGGGCTACTGATTGGTATGGGTATGACCGAAAAACAGGGTGGTTCAGATGTGCTGAGCAATACCACTCAGGCAGAACGTCTTGTCGACGGCTCGTATCGGCTGGTGGGACATAAGTGGTTTTTCTCCGTACCGCAAAGCGATGCCCATTTGGTGCTGGCCCAGGCAAAGGGCGGCTTATCCTGCTTTTTTGTACCGCGATTTTTACCTGACGGGCAGCGTAATGCCATCCGTCTTGAACGACTGAAAGATAAGTTAGGCAACCGCTCCAACGCCAGCTGCGAGGTTGAATTCCACGATGCGATTGGCTGGCTATTGGGCGAAGAAGGGGAAGGTATCCGCCATATCCTGAAGATGGGCGGGATGACGCGTTTTGACTGTGCGCTCGGCAGTCACGGCATGATGCGACGTGCTTTTTCCGTCGCGATTTATCATGCGCACCAGCGACAGGTTTTTGGCAAGCCATTGATTGAACAGCCGATGATGCGTCAGGTATTAGGCCGGATGGCGCTCCAACTGGAAGGTCAAACGGCGCTACTGTTTCGACTGGCGCGGGCCTGGGACCGTCGTGCTGATGCCAAAGAAGCGCTGTGGGCCAGGTTGTTCACGCCAGCAGCGAAATTCTCCGTTTGCAAGGTCGGTATGCCGTTTGTGGCTGAGGCGATGGAAGTGCTGGGCGGGATTGGCTATTGCGAGGAGAGTGAGCTGCCGCGCCTGTATCGTGAGATGCCGGTAAACAGTATCTGGGAAGGCTCCGGCAACATTATGTGCCTTGATGTATTGCGGGTACTGACAAAACAACCCGGCATCTACGATATGCTCAGCGAAGCCTTTGCGGAGGTAAAGGGGCAGGATCGGCATTACGATCGAATGGTGCGTCAGTTGCAGCAGCGTTTACGTAAACCCAGTGAGGCATTGGGACGGGAGATTACGCAGCAGCTTTTCCTGCTCGGTTGCGGGGCGCAGATGTTGCGTTATTCTTCTCCGCCAGTGGCGCAGGCCTGGTGCCAAATGATGCTTGATACGCGGGGTGGACTACGATTGTCTGAACAGGTGCTGAACGATTTGCTCCTGCGGGCAACGGGGGGGTTACGGTAATAACTTGCCTGATGGCGACGCGGGTGCGTCTTATCATGCCTACGCTCAGTCCAGGTCAGATAAGTTTACGCCATCCGGCAATCTGTTACGCATAAAGTATGGCCTGTACGCGCCAGTTGTCGGGCTGCTGGTCTTCGTACATCTGAATGATCCGATACCATGAGGCACCTTGTTCATCCGCTTTTAACGCGATTACACGTTCTACATCCTGCAGATTTCCTGCAATGTTACTGACAGAGATCAGGCCAATTTCGTTCAGGCCCGTAACGCAGTCAGCACTGGCGAATTCGGCAGACTGCGCCGTAGTGCCTGCCAGTCCGGCAGAAAGCAGCAGTGAGGATAAGGCAAGAGATTGTTTCATCGTCAGCTCCATTATTCGTACCCCTACACACGGCAGGGCATTCCATCGCGATAATAAACCTCAAGCTTCCTGCTGTTGGTTTATTGTGCACAGGTAAACGCATAGAGGCGCAAAGCAATGTAAAGCTGACTAAATTTCAACCCAATGTTATTTACGATACAAAATTGCCTGTGAATACCATTGGCCTGTCACGATTGTTTCATCTACTAATAAAACCACGTAGTAATCAGCTTTAGCCGCGACGGCTTTGGCACGGATCTCTGCCAGCGCATCATCCGGAGAGCCTCTTACCAGCGCGCTAACCGTCCCTAATCGCTGTAACCCATTACTCTGGTCACGGCGGATCTCCTGCGGGTGGTCGGCAACGGGCGGTGCGGGTTGCGGCGTTCCCTGTAGCACGCTACAGGCGCTTAAAAACATAACCAGCAACAAAGAGGCAAACCGACGCATAACTCTATCTCGTTTCCTGATAGCCATAGTGTAGTGCCTTATTAATTTCCCTTTAGGGGAATGTTCCCGAATTGTTATCTCTCACGCGATTTTCGAATGAAAATGTTGCGAAAGCGTAACCCAGTTCTCAACATTATGAATCATTGCCGAACACATTCGCTTGCGTTAAGTATCGCTGCATGGCATACCAGAAAAAAAGGGGCAACAAATGATAGAAATTGAGACACGACAGTTAGCTGGTATCCCTGTCCTGCACGCCGTTCCGGCTGGTAAACGCGAATGTTCACTCCCTTGTATTCTCTTTTATCACGGGTTTACATCTTCAAGTCTGGTCTACAGTTATTTTGCTGTTGCGCTGGCTCAGGCCGGATTTCGCGTCGTCATGCCAGATGCGCCCGAACATGGCGCCCGCTTTAAAGGTAATGCTCAGGAGCGAATGTTCCGCTTCTGGCATATATTGCAGCAAAACATGCAGGAGTTTACGACGTTACGTGCGGCTCTGGTGGCAGAAAATTGGCTTTCAGATGAGCGGCTTGCCGTCGGTGGGGCATCGATGGGGGGAATGACTGCATTGGGCATAATGGCGCGCCATCCTGAGGTTAAATGTGTAGCCAGCCTGATGGGCTCAGGCTATTTTACCCGGCTTGCGCAGACGCTTTTTCCTCCTTTACAGGTTCAGACCCCAGAGCAACAGGCGGAGTTTGATGCCGTTATCGCCCCGCTTGCCGAATGGGATGTTACGCATCAGTTGCCACGCCTTGCCGACAGGCCGTTGCTGCTGTGGCATGGACAGGATGATGATGTTGTACCGGCTGTTGAAACCTTCCGCTTACAGCAAGCGCTGATTCAGGCAGGTTTGGACAACAATCTGACCTGCCTGTGGGAAGCGGGTGTACGACATCGCATCACGCCAGAAGCGTTGGCCGCAACAGTGACGTTTTTCCGCCAGCACCTTTAAACGCGCATAATGCTCACGCCCTGAGCTTCAAGCTGTTGCAGAATCTCAGGGTTTGCATTTTTGCCGGTAATGAGCATATCGATTTGATCGGCGCGACTGAACAGCATTCCCGCACGTTCACCGACTTTACTGCTATCGACCAGCACCACCAGTTTACCCACCACGTTAAGCATCTTCTGCTCGGCCATCGCGGTCAGCATATCGGTTTTATACAGTCCGTCCGCGGTCAACCCTTTGCCGCTGGTAAACATCCAGTGTCCGGCATACAGGCTATTTTCACTGCCTTGCGGGCTAAGCGTGATGGATTGGCTTTTGTTATATTGCCCTCCCATGATGATCACGCTGTCATGCTCCTGGTCGATCAGATAGTTCGCCAGGGGCAAATAATTGGTGATGATCTGCACCGGCTTGCCGCACATTTCGCGACCCAGCAGGAAAGCGGTCGATCCGCAGTTGATCACTACGCTTTCACCCGCATTCACAAGCTGGGATGCGGCCTTGGCAATGCGAACTTTTTCATCGTGGTTCTGCGCCTGGTGAAGATTCATTGGCGTCCAGCGCGGCCGCTGCTGGGTAATAGCTTCTGCGCCGTTGCGTACTTTCTTGAGTTTGCCGCTTTCGTCGAGCTTGTTGATGTCCCGGCGCGCAGTGGCGGGTGAAATCCCCAGACGCTCAACTACGTTCTCAACGGTAACAAAGCCCAACTGCGCCAGCATATCCAGCAATATTTGATGTCTTTGTGCTTCAGTCATGAGCTATTCCGATACAAATTGATTTGAAAAGATGATATTTGAAATAGCCTGGAAATACTAAAGTAAATGGGAAAAAAATGCCGGGATGGCCCGGCATTTTGTGTGGATCACAAGAACGATTTAAACGGTAAATCCGGTTCAATGGTGAAGCAGTCATCAAAGCCGCGCGGATAGTGATATTCAAAGTTATCTTTGTCCAGCGGCCAGGTGAACTTGCCACCTACCTGCCAGATGAATGGCTTAAAGCCATACTTAAGGCGATCTTTTTTCATCTCCCACAGTACGCGGATCTCCTGCGGATCGGCCTGAAAGTTTGACCAGATATCATGATGGAAAGGGATCACCACTTTTGTATTCAGGGCCTCCGCCATACGCAGCATGTCAGAACTGGTCATTTTGTCCGTAATACCCCGTGGGTTCTCGCCGTAGGATCCGAGTGCGACGTCGATCTGGTGCTCGTTGCCATGCTTTGCATAGTAGTTGGAGTAGTGTGAGTCGCCGCTATGATAAAGCGTACCGCCCGGCGTTTTGAACAGATAGTTTACGGCGCGGGCATCCATACCATCCGGCAGTACGCCAGCGGCTTTCTGATCGGCGGGCAGGGTGATTAACGCAGTACGATCGAACGCATCAAGCGCATGAATTTCAATATCTTTTACTTTTACCACATCGCCTGGTTTTACCACGATGCAGCGCTCTTTTGGTACACCCCAACCGATCCACAGATCCACACAAGTCTGCGGTCCAATAAACGGCACGTCGTCGGCACAGTTCTGCATGACGGCTGCCGCAACATTTACGTCGATGTGATCGTTATGATCGTGCGTGGCCAGCACCGCATCGATCTGACGAATGGCAAACGGATCAAGAACAAACGGCGTGGTGCGCAGGTTTGGCTGCAGCTTCTTCACCCCTGCCATGCGTTGCATCTGGTGACCGGTTTTCATCAGCGGGTTACCGTGACTCTGTTTGCCCGTGCCGCACCAGAAATCGACGCAGACGTTAGTCCCGCCTTCCGACTTCAGCCAAATTCCGGTACAGCCGAGCCACCACATCGCGAAAGTACCTGGTGCGACCTGTTCCTGCTCGATCTCTTCATTCAGCCAGCTTCCCCACTCCGGGAATGTGCTCAGGATCCATGATTCACGCGTGATGCTTTTTACTTTACTCATCGCAATTACCTTCATGTTTATTCAAGTTGAATCAAATTGTGATTTGTTTTGATTGATACTGACATCATTTTCTCAAGAAGGCAATGCGTTGATTTTTGATGTTGAATGAAAAATTGTTAACAAATTACAACGTGACAAGATGGTTTATATGAAATGTATTTTTTTATTTTATTGTTTTAAATGGATTTATTTTGAAGTGAATGAATTCGGAGCAAATCCACTCTGCAAGTGAGAGAATTATTTGCGTACTGCATCACATTTAATCAAATTCAATCTTGTTGTGACTACTTTTGAAAATTAGAGTGAGGGCACAACATCCTGGGCATCTGTAATGAATGTTCAGCAACTTCGTCTACTGGAGATCGTTATGGAGATCCTCTACAACATCTTTACCGTCTTTTTTAATCAGGTCATGACCAATGCACCGTTGCTGTTGGGTATTGTGACCTGCCTCGGCTACATCCTGTTGCGTAAAAGTGTCAGCGTTATTATCAAAGGCACGATCAAAACGATTATCGGTTTTATGTTATTGCAGGCAGGGTCGGGCATTCTGACCAGCACGTTTAAACCGGTAGTGGCGAAGATGTCCGAGGTTTACGGTATCAACGGTGCGATTTCCGATACCTATGCCTCCATGATGGCAACCATCGAACGTATGGGGGATGCCTATAGCTGGGTAGGGTACGCGGTACTGTTGGCGCTGGCGCTAAACATTTGTTATGTACTGCTACGGCGGATTACCGGTATTCGTACCATCATGCTGACCGGGCACATCATGTTCCAGCAGGCGGGCCTGATCGCCGTCTCTTTCTACATCTTTGGCTATTCCATGTGGACCACCATCATCTGTACCGCGGTGCTGGTGTCGCTCTACTGGGGCATTACCTCCAATATGATGTACAAGCCGACCCAGGAAGTGACCGACGGCTGTGGTTTTTCCATCGGTCACCAGCAGCAGTTCGCCTCCTGGATTGCTTACAAAGTCGCGCCGTATCTGGGTAAGAAAGAGGAGAGCGTAGAAGATCTCAAGCTGCCAGGCTGGCTGAATATCTTCCATGACAACATCGTTTCTACCGCGATTGTGATGACCATCTTCTTCGGGGCGATCCTGCTCTCTTTCGGCATTGATGTGGTTCAGGCGATGGCGGGTAAAACCCACTGGACGGTGTATATCCTGCAAACCGGTTTTTCGTTTGCTGTCGCTATCTTCATCATCACCCAGGGCGTACGTATGTTCGTTGCTGAACTTTCAGAAGCGTTCAACGGTATCTCCCAACGTCTGATCCCGGGCGCGGTACTGGCCATCGACTGCGCGGCGATTTATAGCTTTGCTCCTAACGCGGTGGTCTGGGGCTTTATGTGGGGGACCATCGGCCAACTGATTGCGGTGGGCATCCTTGTGGCCTGCGGCTCTTCCATTCTGATTATCCCAGGCTTTATCCCGATGTTCTTCTCGAACGCCACTATCGGCGTATTTGCTAACCACTTTGGCGGCTGGCGCGCAGCGCTCAAGATTTGCCTGGTGATGGGGATGATCGAAATCTTCGGCTGCGTCTGGGCGGTGAAGCTCACCGGTATGAGCGCCTGGATGGGCATGGCGGACTGGTCAATTCTGGCACCGCCGATGATGCAAGGCTTTGCCTCCATCGGCATCGTGTTTATGGCCGTCATTATTCTGATTGCACTGGCTTATATGTTTTTCGCAGGACGCACGTTGCGTGCTGAGGAAGACGCAGAAAAACAACTGGCAGAACACTCTGCTTAATAAGGAGTTCCGATTATGACCGTACGTATTCTGGCTGTGTGTGGCAATGGGCAGGGCAGTTCCATGATCATGAAAATGAAGGTGGACCAGTTTTTAACCCAGTCAAATATTGACCATACGGTAAACAGCTGCGCCGTGGGTGAATACAAAAGTGAACTGAGCGGAGCGGATATTATCATCGCCTCTACGCATATCGCCGGTGAGATTACCGTTTCTGGCAATAAATATGTCGTTGGCGTACGCAACATGCTGTCTCCTGCCGATTTTGGACCAAAACTGCTGGAAGTGATCAAAGCGCATTTTCCGCAGGACGTGAAGTAAGGGGCGGCATATGAAATTACGTGACTCGCTGGCAGACAATAGTTCCATCCTTTTGCAAGCCGAGGCCAGTACCTGGCAGGAAGCGGTAAAGCTTGGCGTGGATCTGCTGGTTAAGGCTGATGTGGTTGAACCACGCTACTACCAAGCCATCCTTGATGGCGTTGAGCAGTTTGGCCCGTACTTTGTGATTGCGCCAGGCCTGGCGATGCCGCACGGCCGTCCGGAGGAAGGGGTCAAGAAAACCGGTTTTGCGCTGGTGACGCTGAAAACGCCGCTGGTGTTTAACCACGAGGATAACGACCCGGTCGACATTCTGATCACGATGGCGGCAGTTGACGCCAACACGCATCAGGAAGTGGGCATCATGCAGATCGTGAATCTCTTTGATGACGAAGCCAATTTCGACCGTTTACGCGCCTGCCGCACCGCGCAGGAAGTGTTGGATTTAATTGATAACGCCACTGCGGCGGCTGTTTAAAAGGATACCAAAATGTCATTACCTATGTTGCAGGTTGCGCTGGATAACCAATCAATGTCTTCCGCGTATGAAACGACGCGTCTGATTGCCGAAGAGGTCGATATCATTGAGGTGGGCACTATTCTTTGCGTGGCAGAGGGCGTGCGCGCCGTTCGCGATCTGAAAGCGCTTTACCCACATAAAATTGTGCTGGCGGACGCCAAAATTGCCGATGCGGGAAAAATCCTCTCCCGCATGTGTTTCGAAGCCAACGCTGACTGGGTCACCGTCATCTGCTGTGCCGATATCAACACCACCAAGGGTGCGCTGGAGGTGGCGAAAGAATTTAACGGTGATGTACAGATTGAACTGACTGGTTACTGGACCTGGGAGCAGGCGCAAGAGTGGCGTGACGCAGGGATTGGGCAAGTTGTATATCACCGCAGTCGTGATGCGCAGGCGGCGGGCGTGGCGTGGGGAGAAGCGGATATCAGCGCGATCAAGCGTCTGTCCGAGATGGGCTTTAAAGTCACCGTCACCGGCGGTCTGGCGCTGGAAGATCTGCCGCTGTTCCAGGGAATTCCGATTCACGTCTTTATTGCCGGCCGCAGTATTCGCGATGCCGCCTCTCCGGTGGAAGCGGCCCGTCAGTTCAAACGTTCTATCGCCCAACTGTGGGGATAAGGAGCGACTATGTTGTCGAAACAGGTCCCGCTCGGTATTTATGAAAAAGCACTCCCCGGCGGGGAGTGCTGGCTGGAACGCTTGCAACTGGCGAAGGAACTGGGCTTTGACTTTGTCGAAATGTCGGTTGATGAAACCGACGCTCGCCTGGCGCGTCTTGACTGGAACCGCGAGCAGCGACTGGCGCTGGTGGCCGCTATCGCCGACACCGGGATACGGGTACCGTCCATGTGCCTGAGCGCTCATCGTCGTTTTCCGCTTGGTAGTGAAGATGATGCGGTACGCGAACAGGGGCTGGAGATCATGCGTAAAGCCATTCAGTTTGCGCAGGATATCGGTATTCGCGTTATTCAAATGGCGGGTTACGACGTTTATTACCAGCAGGCCAATAACGAAACGCGTCGTCGGTTCCGCGATGGGCTGAAAGAGAGCGTAGAGATGGCGAGCCGTGCACAGGTGACGCTGGCGATGGAAATCATGGATTATCCACTGATGAATTCGATCAGTAAGGCACTGGGATACGCCCACTATCTCAACAATCCGTGGTTCCAGCTGTATCCCGATATTGGCAATTTATCGGCGTGGGATAACGACGTGCAGATGGAGCTGCAGGCGGGAATGGGCCATATAGTTGCCGTACACGTGAAAGATACCAAACCCGGCGTATTCAAAAATGTGCCGTTTGGTGAAGGGGTTGTCGATTTCGAACGTTGTTTTGCGACGCTCAAACAGAGTGGGTATTGCGGGCCATACCTGATTGAGATGTGGAGCGAAACGTCGGACGACCCGGCACGTGAAGTGGCGAAGGCGCGCGACTGGGTGAAAGCGCGTATGGCCAACGCGGGCCTGGTGGAGGCAGTGTAATGCAAAAACGTAAACAGCAGGTTTTTGAGGCCAACATGGATCTGCCGCGCTACGGGCTGGTGACGTTTACCTGGGGTAACGTCAGCGCCATCGACCGCGAACGCGGGCTGGTGGTGATCAAGCCCAGCGGCGTCGACTACCAAACAATGACAGTGGATGACATGGTGGTTGTGGATCTGCACGGTAATGTGGTGGAGGGACGCTATCGTCCTTCTTCCGATACCGCCACCCATCTGGCGCTGTATCGCCGTTATTCCTCTCTCGGCGGCGTGGTGCATACCCACTCAACCCACGCAACGGCATGGGCGCAGGCAGGTCTGGCAATTCCTGCGCTCGGCACGACGCATGCTGACTACTTCTTTGGCGATATTCCCTGTACCCGGGCTTTAACTGAAGCTGAAGTTCAGGAGGAGTATGAACTTAATACCGGTAGGGTGATTATTGAAACGCTCGGGGAGGTGGAACCTTTACATACGCCTGGCGTAGTGGTGTACCAACATGGCCCGTTTGCCTGGGGCAAAGATGCTCACGACGCGGTACATAACGCTGTGGTGATGGAAGAGGTGGCAAAAATGGCATGGATTGCGCGTGGCATTAATCCGGCGCTCAGCCCCATCGACAGTTACCTGATGAATAAGCACTTCATGCGTAAGCACGGCCCAAATGCCTATTACGGCCAGAAGTAAGAAAAAACGTTCCGGAGCCAACTCTTCATGGGGATGAGATCGGTCTGGCTTCGGGATTGTTTTGCAAAAAAAAGCCCCCAGTGAAGGGGGCAAGTCAAACTGTGGCAATGTTCTCGTTGGTTGTTTCTGGTGCTAGCGATAAATATCTGCACTGGCGTGCATATTTCCGTTACTACCGGGTTCCCTGGTGAGGATCACGTGATAGTAGGTTGCGCCTTGCGCATCGGTTTCTTCATTCAGGGCCTGAGTGGCTTCACTTTCAGTGGCGAAGTTATGATTTATGTAAATAACGCCTAAGCTCTGCACATCATCCATATTCCTGGCCTGATGATTGTCAATTTTGATGGCTGCCGTTGCATTTGCACTGAGCAAAAGTACAGCCAGAAGGGTCAAAACACGGGCTCGCATATGTACCTCCTCGACTGCGGTCTCTGGTTAGCTCTCTCCTGTGAGTGGATAACTTCTGATTTAATTTTAACCGCTGCCGGCGCAGTCGATAGCGACCATTTCTGATGCAGTTGTTCAAAAAATTACCGCAAAGCCATCTTTTCTTTAATTAACAATCAG
Source organism: Citrobacter sp. CF971 (assembly GCF_006385635.1). NCBI lineage: Bacteria > Pseudomonadati > Pseudomonadota > Gammaproteobacteria > Enterobacterales > Enterobacteriaceae > Citrobacter > Citrobacter sp. CF971. Next base: position 597,359 of record NZ_CP041051.1, read on the forward strand.
CTGATGCCTTCCGCTACGGTTAAAAATACCTGCCTTACGCGCATAAGCTCTTACCAAATAGTCAATTTAATCGGGTGAGTACGCCGTTTATAGTGAGCCAGATAATTAATATAACTTTATGATAATTAGGCAAAAACTTATGGATACTTCATTCATGGATTTCAGCTATTTCGTGATTATGTTTATGGTCGCGCTGGTGGCTGGCTTTATTAACGTGGTGTCGGGCGGCGGTGGTTTTCTCTCTATTGGCGCTCTCTTAATTTCTGGTTTACCCCCGGCTAATGCGCTGGCAACCAATAAAATTCAGGCACTGGGTAGCTCGCTAACCTCCGGAATTTACTTTTTACGCCGGGGACATATTAATGTGCAGGAGCACAAATATGTCTTTTTATCTGCCTTTATCGGTTCTGCGATGGGCACAACGCTTATCCAGTTTATTGAACCGGACGTGTTGAAGAAACTGCTGCCGATCCTGATTATCGCGGTCGCTATCTACTTTATTTCTGCGCCTAATCTTAGCGAACCGAAAAGGAAGCAGCAGGTATCCCTGTTTCTCTTCTCGTTGATCTGCGGGGGAGGTATTGGGTTTTATGATGGTTTTCTCGGTGCCGGGGCCGGCTCCTTTTATACGCTCTGCTATATCCTGCTGTGGGGGTACAGTATCGATAAAGCGCAAATCCACTCGAATTTTATCAACCTGGCGTCGAACATTGCCTCGATTCTGTTCTTCATTTTCGGCGGTAAAATGATCTGGTCGCTGGGGCTGGTGATGTTTGTCGGGCAATCCCTTGGCGCACGTCTGGGTGCGACAGTCGTACTGACGCGCGGCAAGAAAGTCATCCGACCCATGATTGTCATCGTCTCTATTTGTATCAGCGTCAAAATGCTGCTGGATATGTATTAATGGCGACATGATAAATAATCGTACAAGCACCTTGAGTTTAACTGCTGACCCCAGTATTATGACGCGTCATTTTTCAGCCGACCTTTAACACGTTCCTTGCCTCCATGGGCCTCGGCTGACCCAGACAGGAGGCTGAATAATCCGTAAGGAGCAATTCGATGCGTCATTACGAAATCGTTTTTATGGTCCATCCTGACCAGAGCGAACAGGTTCCGGGTATGATCGAACGCTACACTGCTGCCATCACTGGTGCAGAAGGCACGATCCACCGTCTGGAAGACTGGGGCCGCCGTCAGCTGGCTTACCCGATCAACAAACTGCACAAAGCTCACTACGTTCTGATGAACGTTGAAGCGCCGCAGGAAGTGATCGATGAGCTGGAAACTACCTTCCGCTTCAACGATGCCGTTATCCGCAGCATGGTTATGCGTACTAAACACGCTGTTACCGAAGCATCTCCGATGGTTAAAGCGAAAGACGAGCGCCGTGAGCGTCGCGATGATTTCGCTAACGAAACCGCAGATGATGCTGAAGCTGGGGATTCTGAAGAGTAATTTCTGATGACCAACCGTCTGGCGTTGTCCGGCACCGTGTGCAGGGCTCCCCTTCGAAAGGTCAGTCCATCAGGAATTCCTCATTGCCAGTTCGTGCTTGAGCATCGTTCTGTGCAGGAGGAAGCCGGGTTTCACCGGCAGGCGTGGTGCCAAATGCCCGTTATTATTAGCGGACACGAAAACCAGGCCATTACTCACAGTATAACGGTCGGTAGCGCAGTGACCGTTCAGGGGTTCATCTCTTGCCACAAGGCAAAGAACGGCCTGAGCAAAATGGTTCTGCATGCCGAGCAGATTGAATTGATAGATTCTGGAGACTAGCCATATGGCACGTTATTTCCGTCGTCGCAAGTTCTGCCGTTTCACCGCGGAAGGCGTTCAAGAGATCGACTATAAAGATATCGCTACGCTGAAAAACTACATCACCGAAAGCGGTAAGATTGTCCCAAGCCGTATCACCGGTACCCGTGCAAAATACCAGCGTCAGCTGGCTCGCGCTATCAAACGCGCTCGCTACCTGTCCCTGCTGCCGTACACTGATCGTCATCAGTAATCGGTCACGGTCCATTAATACGACTTTGAGAGGATAAGGTAATGCAAGTTATTCTGCTTGATAAAGTAGCAAACCTGGGTAGCCTGGGTGATCAGGTTAACGTTAAAGCGGGCTATGCTCGTAACTTCCTGGTACCACAGGGTAAAGCTGTTCCTGCTACCAAGAAAAACGTTGAATTTTTCGAAGCGCGTCGCGCTGAGCTGGAAGCTAAACTGGCTGACGTTCTGTCCGCTGCTGAAGCTCGTGCTGAGAAAATCAACGCACTGGAAACCGTAACCATCGCGTCTAAAGCTGGCGACGAAGGTAAACTGTTCGGTTCCATCGGTACTCGCGACATCGCTGACGCTGTAACTGCAGCTGGCGTTGAAGTAGCTAAGAGCGAAGTTCGTCTGCCGAACGGCGTTCTGCGTACCACTGGTGAGCACGAAGTGAGCTTCCAGGTTCACAGCGAAGTGTTTGCTAAGCTGACTGTAAACGTAGTTGCAGAATAAGTTTTTATTCTGATGACCGCGTAAAAGCGCCGGCCCTGTGCCGGCGTTTTGCTTTTCTGTTCCCCCGCTTTTCTCTCTGGCTATTCTTTATCCTTTTCGGGATAATCACAAAAATAAAACATTATTTCAAAGTGGTGATGGAATGGAACCAACGCACCAACCTCTGTTTGCGCGTAAAAATGTTGTCTATCTGAGCGCGGCGTTCTGCTGCCTGCTGTGGGGGAGCGCCTATCCGGCGATCAAAAGCGGATATGAGATCTTCCAGATTGCCACGGATGACATTCCCTCAAAGATTGTCTTTGCCGGATATCGCTTTCTGTTTGCGGGAATATTGCTGCTACTGTTGGCGCTGGCACAGCGAAAACCGATTGGCCGGTTAAGCCCGCGTCAGTATGGCCAACTCACGCTGTTGGGGCTGACACAAACCTCGCTGCAATACATCTTCTTCTATATCGGCCTGGCGTTCACGACGGGGGTGAAAGGGTCCATTATGAATGCGACCGGGACCTTCTTCAGCGTGCTACTGGCCCATTTTATCTACCATAATGACAAACTGAGCTACAACAAAGCGCTGGGCTGTATCCTCGGCTTTGCTGGGGTGATGGTAGTGAACTTTAGCAGCGGAATGGATTTTAGTTTCAGCCTGTTAGGAGACGGCTCAGTAGTGATGGCGGCCTTTATTCTTTCTGCTGCCACGCTATATGGAAAACGTATTTCTCAGACGGTGGACCCGACGGTAATGACAGGGTACCAGTTGGGCGGTGGCGGTCTGGCGTTGGTTATCGGTGGCTACGCTTTTGGCGGCACGCTGACCGTACACGGTGCGTCTTCGGTAGCAATTCTGGGCTACCTGACGTTACTCTCTTCGGTCGCCTTTGCCTTGTGGAGTATTCTGCTCAAGCATAATCGTGTGGGGATGATTGCGCCGTTTAACTTCCTGATCCCGGTTTCGGGGGCGGTGCTGTCGGCGATATTCCTCGGCGAAAACATTCTCGAATGGAAATACGCACTGGCGCTGGTGCTGGTCTGTTCGGGGATCTGGTGGGTGAATAAGGTGAAGCGCTGACGCTTCACCTTGATGCCTGATGGCGCCGCTTAACGGGCGCGAATAAAACTGCCGTTAGGCTGGCGGGTGAACAGAACCTGCTGGCCATTCCCGGTATCAATGGTTAATCCCGTCACCACGCCATTGGCATTCTGCCTGATCTGCACCATCTGACCGTCTTTCAGGTTGCTTAGCGGTTTTCCCACGCCTTCAACCTGCGCCATTGCATACACATCGGTTGGCGGGAGGTTATGGTCACGGAAGACCTGTGCCAGCGTTTTGCCCGAGTCTACGCGATAAGAGCGCCACTGTTGCTCAATTCCGCTATCCTGTTGGAAAGGTTGCGTCTGCGGCTGAGATTGCTGAGCCTGCGGCTGCGCATCAGGTTCTCCTTCCTGGATTGGCTCTGGAGCAACCGGAGCGACCTGGCCGGGATCGTTTTGCGGGGCGACTAACTGTGCCTGTAGCTGAGCCTCGGTTGGTGGCTGCGACTGTGACTGTAAATCCAGCTGGGCAGTACGCGTCACCACAGGGGCATCGCTGGTGTCACTGGAAGGAAGCAGGAAACCTATCACCAGCACGATAGCAGCAATAATAATGCCGCGGCGGTGCATAGGCGGTAGCGGATCCATAATGCGAAAATTGTCCGGTGCATGCCAGATTTTCGCCAGGGTTGGTTTTAATTCAAAGCGCCCGGGCATGGCTTTCCTCCTGCTCCGCGTCTCGTTCCTCGATCATAGAGTATAGATGGCTAACGCTATGATGTTCGTCATATTACCCGCTTTCGTGACGTCAACGCGGGATATTCCTATTGTTTATGTTTCCTCGCGATTTGTCATCTGTTCCCGAGACAAAGTTTTACCGGATGCGGCATGGCTGATATGCTGCCCGCTACTTTACATCCGATGAAAGGAAATATGATGGCTAACCCGAATTTTGACACTATCGAAGCGCAAGCAAGCTATGGCATTGGTTTGCAGGTAGGACAACAGCTGAGCGAATCCGGACTGGAAGGACTGTTGCCTGAAGCGCTGGTAGCGGGTATCGCTGACGCGCTGGAAGGTAAGCACCCGGCAGTGCCGGTTGATGTTGTGCATCGCGCGCTGCGTGAAATCCATGAACGCGCTGATGCAGTACGTCGCGAACGCTTCCAGGCTATGGCGGCTGATGGCGTCAAATATCTGGAAGAAAACCGTGAGAAAGAGGGTGTGAACAGCACTGAATCCGGTTTGCAGTTCCGTGTTCTGACTCAGGGCGAAGGGGCTATTCCGGCGCGTACTGACCGCGTTCGCGTGCATTATACCGGTAAACTGATCGACGGTACCGTGTTTGACAGCTCTGTCGCACGTGGCGAACCGGCTGAATTCCCGGTTAACGGCGTAATCCCTGGTTGGATTGAAGCACTGACCCTGATGCCGGTAGGTTCGAAATGGGAACTGACTATTCCTCAGGAACTGGCTTACGGCGAGCGTGGTGCTGGCGCGTCCATTCCTCCGTTCAGCACGCTGGTGTTCGACGTTGAGCTGCTTGAGATCCTGTAAGCAGTGACTTCTGTTCCCCCCGAGGTCGGGGGGAACAAATAAATAGCGTGAAAAGCTATAGTTACGTCGTTGTCGATATTTTATCTTGCAAATGCCGCATCAGCGTGTATTTTTGTGAGCTGATTCGCGCTATCAGAGTGATATGACACTCACTTTAAACATTAAATTAACATTATATCTAAATCTTAGTGTTCATCCCGCCAATTCTTACCTAATATCGATGAGTCCTGATAACAGGATCGTCGTATCATAGACACACTAAAGGCCGTAGAGCCTGAACAACACAGACAGGTACAGGAAGAAAAAAACATGGTAGATCAGGTAAAAGTCGACACCGCTGAAGAGGCGTCGTCTGAACAGTCGCTACGGCGCAATCTCACAAACCGTCATATTCAACTTATTGCTATTGGTGGTGCTATCGGTACTGGCCTGTTTATGGGCTCCGGTAAAACCATCAGTCTCGCCGGACCGTCGATCATCTTTGTATATATGATCATCGGTTTTATGCTGTTTTTCGTGATGCGGGCAATGGGTGAATTGCTGCTCTCGAATCTGGAGTACAAATCGTTTAGTGATTTCGCCTCCGACCTGCTCGGGCCGTGGGCCGGGTATTTTACCGGCTGGACCTACTGGTTCTGCTGGGTCGTTACTGGGATGGCAGACGTTGCCGCGATTACCGCGTATGCGCAATTCTGGTTCCCCGAACTGTCAGATTGGGTCGCCTCGCTGGCGGTGATTGTGCTGCTGCTGAGCCTCAACCTCGCCACCGTAAAAATGTTCGGTGAGATGGAGTTCTGGTTTGCGATGATCAAAATCGTCGCCATCATCGGCCTGATTGTCGTCGGTCTGGTGATGGTGCTGACGCACTTCCAGTCGCCAACCGGCGTTCAGGCATCGTTCACGCATCTGTGGAATGACGGTGGCTGGTTCCCGAAAGGTCTGAGCGGCTTCTTTGCCGGCTTCCAGATAGCGGTATTCGCGTTTGTGGGTATTGAGCTGGTGGGAACGACCGCCGCGGAAACCAAGGATCCTGAGAAATCTCTGCCGCGCGCCATTAACTCGATTCCAATCCGTATTATCATGTTCTACGTGTTCGCGCTGATCGTGATTATGTCCGTAACGCCGTGGAGCTCGGTAGTACCAACCAAGAGCCCATTCGTTGAACTGTTTGTGCTGGTTGGTCTGCCTGCTGCGGCGAGCCTGATCAACTTTGTGGTTCTGACTTCAGCTGCCTCTTCCGCAAACAGCGGCGTGTTCTCTACCAGCCGTATGCTGTTCGGCCTGGCGCAGGAAGGCGTTGCGCCTAAAGCATTTGCCAAGCTGTCTAAACGCGCAGTTCCGGCGAAGGGTTTAACCTTCTCCTGTATCTGTCTGTTGGGCGGCGTGGTGATGCTGTACGTGAACCCGAGCGTGATTGGCGCGTTCACCATGATCACCACCGTGTCGGCGATTCTGTTCATGTTCGTCTGGACCATCATTCTTTGCTCGTACCTGGTGTACCGCAAGCAACGTCCTCACCTGCATGAAAAATCAATCTACAAGATGCCGTTAGGCAAGCTGATGTGCTGGGTATGTATGGCGTTCTTCGTCTTCGTACTGGTACTGCTGACGCTGGAAGATGATACCCGTCAGGCGTTGATGGTGACGCCGCTGTGGTTCATCGCGTTGGGTCTGGGCTGGTTGTTTATCGGTAAGAAACGTATGGCGGGTATGCGTTAAGCGTTGTCATATCGGACACAAAAAAGGCCACATAAGCAGTGGCCGAATTCGGACTTCAGGAAGGCGCTCTCGGGCGCCTTTTTTTATTCACCTGCGAGGGCACGCGGGAACAACACATTGTTTTCCAGGCTGATGTGTTCCATCAGGTCATCGATCATTTCGTTAATGCCGTTATACATGGCTTTCCAGGTGGTGCAGGCTTCTGGCGGCGGCGTCACGTTGTGGGTGATGTGTTTGATCACTTCCACCAGTTCACCCGCATCGTCATGTTCGCTTTCCATCACGCTGATTGGCCCCATCGCCTGACTACCCATGCCCTGTTTGATCATCGGGAACAGGATCTGCTCTTCTTTCATCATGTGGCTGGACAGCTCTTCATGCAGCATGGTCAGGTTTTTCGCCAGACCGCGCGGTACGTTCGGTTTGTCTGCGTGAACGCGTTCAACTTTTGTGGCCTGCAGGATCAGCTCCGGCAGCTGTTCGCGGTGTCTGTCGTGATAACGCACGATGATATGGTCGATGATTTCAGCCAGAGCCACGGTACGCCAGTCTTTCTCCAGCGGCTGTTCAGCCAGCTGCGCGAGCTGTGCCTCAATAACGTCTAAATCCAGCTCTTTACGCGCGGCAGCGCGTGCCAGCGTTTGCTTACCGCCGCAGCAGTAATCCATATCGTATTTACGAAACAGGGCCGAAGCGCGAGGAATAGAGAGCGCCAGTTCACCTAAAGGTTGATCGCGATAAGACATTGCCGTTACCTCATTCTCAATAATATAAGATGTATTTTAAATACAACTTATGGCGAAGGATATAACCCTTTCGGGGTGGGGTGTTTTGTGATGAATGTCACGAAAATTTCTTATTTCGTTAAGGTGCTGAATCTTATTGGAAAGGTGAGGGGCGGCGAAAAAAGCGGCTCGACAGGATTAAATAAGCGCACGCCGCTGCCGATAGTTAGACCTCAGACAATACCTGCATAATAAAAAGGCTACAGATGTTCAAACGAATCAAAGTGATAACCTTACTTATCACCGTGTTACTCGCCCTGGGCGCAATGCAGCTTATCTCCGCGGGCGTCTTTATTGGCGCACTCAATAACGATAAGCAGAACTTTAACGTGTCTCAACTTTCCAGCCAGAATGTGGCCGAGTTTACCGATGCGTGGATTAGCCTGAACCAGGCTCGCGTCACGCTCAACCGGGGCATGCTGCGTTTACAGGGAACGATGGCTAGCGAGATTAACGGCGGTCAGTTGAAGGAGCTGGTGAACACAGCAAATCGCCTGTTGGCCGAATCGAAAGAGCATTACGATAAATACTACGCTCTACCGGAAACGCCGGGGTTGGATTAGCATCTGGCCGATCGACTGGAAGAACAGTACGGCATCTATTCTGCGACGCTGGCAAAAATGAACGCGCTGCTGGCTGAAGGAAAGCTGGAAGAGATGTTCAAGCAGAACGCCGAGCAAAAGCAAACGGCCATGCAGGAAGTTTATCGGGAATGGCGTAGCGCGCAAACGGCGCTGGCCACTGCCGGGGTACAGGACAATGAGAGTGACTACCAGAAGATAATCTGGCTGCTGTCCGCGGTGATGCTGATTGTCGTCACCGTGATTATCGCCAGTTGGCTGGCGATGCAGCGAGTGCTGCTCAAGCCGCTCCACGAGGTGATGGGACATATTCGCCATATTGCCGCAGGTGATTTGACTCACCGCATCAATGCCGATGGCAGTAATGAAATGGCGCTGCTGGCAGGCAACGTCCGCGACATGCAGCAGGCGCTGGCGAACACGGTCAGCGTGGTGCGTGACGGGGCTGACACCATCTATACCGGCGCGGGTGAAATTGCCGCTGGCAGTAACGATCTCTCTTCACGTACCGAACAGCAGGCCGCCTCTCTGGAGGAGACCGCAGCCAGCATGGAACAACTTACTGCAACCGTGAGACAGAACGCAGATAACGCGCGTCAGGCGACCAGCCTGGCAAAAAATGCTTCGCAGACGGCGCAGAAAGGCGGAACCGTGGTTGATGGCGTGGTGCGTACGATGGATGAAATCGCCACCAGTTCCAGCAAAATTGCGCAAATTACTACTGTTATCGACGGTATTGCTTTCCAGACCAACATCCTGGCGCTGAACGCGGCGGTAGAAGCGGCGCGAGCGGGCGAACAGGGGCGTGGCTTTGCTGTAGTCGCAGGCGAGGTGCGCACGCTGGCGCAGCGTAGCGCTCAGGCGGCAAAAGAAATTAAGGCGTTGATTGATGACTCAGGGAATCGGGTCAATGCCGGTACGGCGCTGGTGCATGAGGCGGGTGAGACGATGGCGGAAATTGTCAGTGCCGTCACCCAGGTTACCGATATTATGGGAGAAATTGCGTCGGCCTCTGATGAACAGAGTCGGGGTATCGATCAGGTCGGTCAGGCGGTGGCTGAGATGGATCGCGTCACGCAGCAAAACGCCTCGCTGGTGGAGGAATCCGCTTCCGCCGCAGCCGCGCTCGAAGAGCAGGCCGCACGGTTGAACCAGACGGTGGCGGTGTTTAAAGTTTAACGTCTGCTCCGGCCTACAAGATATTATCCAGTAGGCCGGATAAGCGGAGCACCATCCGGCACATTATGATTGTGAAATCACCATGACGCTCGGTTTCTGTGGCTTGGCTCTGACGGCTATCACTACCCCAACCATCAGCAGCGTAATACCGCTTACCGTCAGCAGCGGCGGAAATTCCTGGCGCAGTATAAAGGTGTACAGCAAACCAGCCAGCGTTTCGAAGACAATCAACGGGCCGAGGATCACCGTCGGCAGCTTCTGGCTGGCGACGTTCCAGCACAGTGCGCCAACCCAAGAACACAATACCGCAATGGCTATCATCAGGCCGATAAACACGGCTGGACGCGGACCGAAGGGCAGAGCAAAGTCCGGCGTTTGCCCGTTCAACCACAGGCAGGCGGCAATATAGCCGAGCAGAGAAACAGGCAGCGTCACCAGTGCCTGGGCCGTCGCCCACATCATCGGGTGCTTATCCGGATTCTCGCGCAGCCAGCGGGCATTACGCAGCGCATACCACGCCCAACACACCACCGAAATCAGCGCCAGTGCGATGCCAGAGCCATATCGCCAGCCGCTAAAGTCAGGGAGTCCCTGATTCAGCTCCGAGATATTCACGCACAGCAGGCCTATACCAATCAACACCAGCGCAGGCGACAAACGCCACCATGATAATTTGCCGTCACGCTGGCTGTAGAGCAGGTTAGCGAAGACCGGGATCACCACCGGCAATGTACCAATAATCATCGTGGAGACCGGTGCGCCGGTGCGCTGGATAGCGCTTGCCAGGCAAACGTAATAAATCAGATTCCCCATCATTGTTAGCGTCAGCGCAGTTAACCAGTCTTTCCGCCCGAGTTGACGCAGGCGCACACGTCCCAGCCAGGCAATCGGCAATGCGATCAGCCCCAGCGCCAGATAGCGCCCCATCGACTGCAATACCGCCGGGTATTCCGGTATGATCAGCGGTCCAACAAAAATTAATCCCCACATCAGCCCGGCCAGCAGGGCATACAACACACCGCTAATCATTTTTGATATCCACATCGCTTAACAATACGTCGAGTGTAGGCAGGAAAAATGCCGCCGTATTGTATGAGATTGCTGATCAACGCCGGACGACTTGTTTCTGATAACGCACTGGCGTAATGCCGTAGCGATGGGTAAACGCGCGGGTGAGATGCGACTGGTCGGTGAGGCCGGTTGCGGCGGCGACCTCTGCGGCGGGCATACCGCAAGTGAGAAAACCTTTGGCTCGCCACAGGCGGATCGCCATCAACATCTGGTGCGGCGTGACGTGGAAATGAGATTTAAACTGGCGCTGAAAATGCCAGGGACTCAGCGATGCAACCCGCGCCAGCTCGTCGAGCGTGACCGGATGCATATAATTATCGTGCAGATACTCGCGTACTCGTTCAAAGCGATGCGCCCCCTCCGGCAATACCGGTGCATGGCGGGCCAGCGGCTGGAACGTGTCGATCAGATCGAGCAATAGTCCTTTTTGCGCCAACGGATCTTCCGTGTTCCACAGGCCGTGGATCAGCGAGCAGATCTGGCGCGAGCGCAGCGGATCGTGACGCGTTACGTCATGAAACCACCAGTGGCGGATCCCAGTGACCTCTTCCAGAAGATCGGGCTCAAGATAAATCATCCGATAGCGCCAGCCATCGGCGGTTTCGGCCTCGCCGGTGTGCAGCTCATCGGGATTCATGGTTACGACGGAATGGGCGGGGGCCACGTACTGCGTGCCGCGATAACGAAAACGTTCGGCTCCGGCTTCTATCGCGCCAATGCCGAATGCTTCATGTGTGTGCGGCTCAAAGGCGTAACGTGAGATGTGCGCATGATACAGCTCTACGCCCGGCACCTGCGCCAGATGGCGAAAGCGGGCGCTGTCTTTCTCATCAATAAACTGCTCAGGTACACCTTGCACGTTTTCTCTCCCCACGCATCATCCTGTCATTATCAGAGAGGATGCGTAGGGATGCCACCACAATTAACTAATTTTTAACACTTACACGATGCCTTTGACGCTGTCAGCCAGCGAGGTGGTCGGGCGACCAATCAGTTTGCTCAGCGTATGGCTGTCGTCGAACAGACCGCCTTTGGAGGCGCCAGTGTCTGAGTCAGCCAGCATGTCCGCCAGTCCGGCAGGCAGACCTACACCTTTTAGCGCGGCGGCAAAATCAGCTTCGCTCAGGTTCTGATACACCACTTTTTTTCCACTCTGTTTTGCCAGCTCGGCAGCCAACTGACTCAGGGTCCAGCCTGCGTCGCCCGCCAGCTCATAGGTTTTACCGGCGTGACCGTCTTCACTGATGACGCGCGCGGCGGCAGCGGCATAGTCGGCGCGGGTCGCTGAGGCAATTTTGCCTTCACCTGCAGCCCCGATAAACACGCCATGTTCCAGAGCAGCCGGTGCGCTGGCGAGATAGTTTTCGGTGTACCAGCCGTTACGCAGTAGCGCGTAGGCGATACCGGATTCAGCCAGCATCTGCTCGGTTGCCACATGCTCATCAGCCAGCCCCAGCGGAGAGGTGTCGGCGTGCAGCAGGCTGGTGTAGGCGATAAATTTCACGTGAGCGGCTTTCGCTGCATTAATCACGTTGCAATGCTGCGGGGCACGTTGTCCCACTTCGCTGGAGGAGATCAGCAGTAGCTTGTCGATACCCTGTAAGGCAGTTGTAAAGGCGGCTTCATCGCTGTAATCCGCCTGACGAACGGTAATGCCCTGCTGACTAAGCGCCGTCGCTTTAGCGGGATTACGCACGATTGCCACAATCTGGCTGGCAGGAACGGTTTTCAGCAGAGATTCAATAACGTGTTGGCCCAGTTGGCCGGTGGCGCCGGTAATCGCGATCATGGGGTGACTCCTTGGTATTGGTCTTGTGTTTAATCACGCTAACACCTAAACTTACTTTTAGTAAGTACGTACAAAAAGGTTAGTATGAAAATGACAGCTTCGACGCTCTCCCAGCAGTTACGCGATGGCAACTTGTTTGCCGAACAGTGTCCCTCCCGCGAGGTGTTAAAACACGTCACCAGCCGCTGGGGTGTATTGATTCTGGTGGCGCTGCGCGACGGTACGCACCGTTTCAGCGATTTGCGCCGTAAGATGGGCGGGGTCAGTGAAAAGATGCTGGCGCAATCTCTGCAGGCGCTGGAGCAGGACGGGTTTATCAATCGGGTGTCATATCCGGTGGTACCGCCGCACGTGGAATATAGTTTGACGCAGTTGGGTGAGCAGGTGAGCGATAAAGTCGCCGCGCTGGCGGACTGGATAGAACTGAATTTGCCGCAGGTTTTAGCGCAGCGGGAAGAGCGGGCGGCGTAAAGTATTGCCGGATGGCGGCTAACGCCTTATCCGGCCTACAGATTACTTCGACTCGTAGGCCGGATAAGACGCTATTGCGTCGCATCCGGCACGAAAATTACTTACTTAAATCCAGCTGGTAAATGGCGAAACCGATGTCATCGGTCGCGACTTTTTTCAGCGGATACTGGCCTTTCTCTTTAATAAACGCCGCGGCTTTATCAGACGGTGATGTTTCAAAGCGAATATCCAGTGGCGTATCGCTGTGAATTGGCGCCAGACGCCAGTTGTTATCTGCCGCCGGATGAATTTCACCGGCACGCTTCGTCTGTGCACCAATCCACGCGGCCAGCACCGAGCGGTTTTCATCCGGAGAAGCAAACGCGATGTGGCTGTCGCCGGTTCCGGCAAACTTACCGCCGTAGGCGCGGTAGTTGTTGGTCGCGACGAGGAAGGTGGCATTCGGATCGATTGGTTTGCCGTTAAAGGTCAGATTTTTAATACGTTCCGCTTTCGGATTAATGGTCTGACATTCCCCGTCGTAGCGGGCGGGTTGCGATACATCAATCTGGTAATTTACGCCATCAATCACGTCGAAATTATAGGTACGGAAGCCGTCCCAGTTAATCAACGACTGTGGTTTGCTGCTGTGGATATCAATCTGATTGAACTGCCCGGCGGAACATTCCAGCCACTCTTTCACCTCTTTACCGCTGGCTTTCACCACCACCAGAGTGTTGGGATAGAGATACAAATCAGCGGCGTTACGGAAGGTTAACTGGCCTTTTTCGACTTCGACAAAGCTTGCCGGATCGTTCTTGCGTCCACCGACCTTAAACGGCGCGGCGGCGGAAAGTACCGGTAGTTTTGCCAGATCCGGATCGCCCTGAATAAAGTGTTCCACATAGGCTTTCTGCGCGTTGTTCACCACCTGTACGGTCGGGTCATCCTGTACCAGCGCCAGATAGCTGTACATATTGTCGGCGGATTTACCGATCGGTTTGCTGACAAACTCACGCGTGGCGTCGTGATCGGCTTTCAGGATCTCAACGATTTTCTTATCTTCAACGGCCAGTGATTTTTTCGCTGCCGCGTCATAAATCGGACGTGCTTCGGCTTTCGCCTGGGTGACCTGCCATTTACCGCTGTCGTTATTCAGCACTAAATCCACCACCCCCAGATGATCGCCCCACATACCCGGCATCACCGCCGGAACCCCATTCAGCGTACCTTTTGCGATATCTGCACCTTTGATGTTGGCAAAGTCTTTACCAGGGAAAACGGCGTGAGCGTGGCCAAACATAATGGCATCCACGCCTGGGACTTCACTGAGGTAATAAACGGAGTTTTCCGCCATGGTTTGATACGGGTCGGCAGAAAGCCCGGAGTGAGCAACTACCACCACGACATCGGCTCCTTTTTCTCGCATTTCGGGAACGTAATTGCGTGCAGTTTCCGTAATGTCGTTCACCGTCACTTTACCGCTGAGGTTGGCTTTATCCCAGGTCATAATCTGCGGTGGCACAAAACCGATATAGCCAATCTTCAGCGTCTGCTTTTTCCCTTCTTTGTCGACAACCTCAGTGTCTTTGATCAGATAAGGCGTAAATAGCGGCTTTTTGGTCTTAACGTCGATGATATTGGCGTTAACGTAAGGGAACTTCGCCCCTGCCAGCGCGTTGTGCAGATACTCAAGACCGTAGTTGAATTCATGGTTGCCGAGGTTACCCACCGCGTAATCCAGGGTATTCAGCGCTTTATATACTGGGTGAGTTTCGCCCGCTTTCAGCCCTTTGGCCGCCATGTAATCCCCGAGCGGGCTGCCCTGAATCAGATCGCCATTATCAACCAGCACGCTGTTTTTGACTTCTTCACGCGCAGCGTTGATAAGACTTGCCGTACGTACCAGACCGAATTTTTCAGTCGGTGTATCTTTGTAATAATCGAAATCCATCATATTGCTATGTAAATCAGTGGTTTCCATTATACGCAGATCGACGGTCGCGGCATTGACGCTGGCTGCAATCAGCGTTGCCAGAAGCGTTGCACTAAACTTAATCATCAGGGGCATCCTTTTAAGATCTAAGCCACAAAAGAAAATGTATATAAATCTTCTTGCTTACAGAACTGTGAATCATGACATGAATATAGCGTTTAAAACCGCAGACGCTATCACAGTTGGCGGATCCCCTGACGATCGGGTATAAGTAAAACAACGAGTTAACACCACTGACAGAAACGAGGTGGAGAATGCTAGAACATGTATGCCAGCTTGCACGGAACGCGGGCGATGCCATTATGCTGGTCTACGATGGAATCAAACCGATGGAGATTACCAGCAAGCAGGATGATTCTCCGGTCACGGCGGCGGATATCGCCGCGCACAAGGTTATCCTCGAGGGATTACTGGCGCTGACGCCGGATATTCCCGTCCTGTCTGAAGAAGCGCCTCCTGGCTGGGATGTCCGCCAGCACTGGCAGCGCTATTGGCTGGTGGACCCGCTGGACGGGACCAAAGAGTTCATTAAGCGTAACGGTGAATTTACGGTCAATATTGCGCTGATCGAAAAGGGAAAGCCGGTTCTGGGCGTGGTTTACGCGCCGGTAATGAAAGTGATGTACAGCGCAGCAGAAGGTAAAGCGTGGAAAGAAGAGTGCGGCGTACGTAAACAAATTCAGGTTCGTGACGCGCGTCCGCCGCTGGTGGTCATTAGCCGCTCGCATGCCGATAATGAGTTAAAAGAGTATCTGCAACAGTTGGGTGAGCACCAGACCACGTCGATTGGCTCATCGTTGAAGTTCTGTCTGGTGGCGGAAGGGCACGCACAGCTGTACCCGCGTTTTGGGCCCACTAACGTATGGGACACCGCCGCGGGCCACGCTGTTGCCGCCGCAGCCGGGGCGCACGTTCACGACTGGCAGGGGAAACCTCTGGATTACACCCCACGTGAATCGTTCCTCAACCCCGGCTTCCGCGTATCTATTTACTGAGCAATTTGTGCAGCAGGGCAATTACCTGCTGCACTTCTTCCTGCGTTAATGCGCCATCTTTTGCCCACTGCACGCGTCCGTCCTTGTCGAGTACGACGATAGCGGAGCTCTCTTCATCCAGTTGCCAGGCTTTACGCGCAATGCCATTGCTGTCGACAATGAATTGCGACCACGGGTAGAGCTTCTTATTGCTCTCCAGACTGCTGCGCACAAACATACCGGAGCCGGGAATGGCGTCATCTGTGTTGACGATAGTGGTGGTCTGGTATTTGTCGTGCGGCAGGTTGGCGGCTTTGATTGCCTCGATCAGTGTCGCATTTTTCTCTTTGGCGGAGGTGCGTCCGGCAATGTGTTGCACAATTCGCACTTTCCCAGGCAACTGCGCGCTATTCCAGCTTTTGTAGCTAAACTTATCGTTATCGAGAATCAGTTCGCCGCGATCGGCGATCCCCACCGGTGGTACGCGTTGGTCAGTCTCAAACTTATGTGCGGAGGCAATCATCGGCAGCAGCAGAAACGACAGCGCCAACAGTTTTCGTAAGGTCATAGGTTTTCCTTCTTTCTTTTATTTTGCAGGTGATCCGACCACTTGGGTCTGGAATTTAATCATATGTGCGATTGATGCTTTTTCCCGCAAGCGCGATGCCAGTTTGCGGACGGGCGCACAAATCCTGCGAAAAATGAAGGCTTATACTGAAGACAGCGAAGCGTTGAAAAGATAATTCTGAATAATTGTAACCTGAAGGTAAATAAACTTATACACGCTGGAAACATCAACGAGATAGTCTATAGTCATAGGGCATTAAAATTTGCGCCTGAGGATTGTCGGACCGATTGTGGTACCGCAAAGGCGTAATGCTCAGCAGGAGACAACAATGAAAATTTTCCAACGATACAACCCGCTGCAGGTGGCGAAGTACGTGAAGATCCTGTTTCGTGGACGGTTATATATCAAGGATGTAGGCGCTTTTGAATTTGATAAGGGTAAGATTCTTATCCCAAAAGTGAAGGACAAGCTGCATTTTTCCGTGATGTCCGAAGTTAACCGTCAGGTCTTGCGTCTGCAAACTGAGATGGCTTGATCAAGTGCTATGCAGTAGTTAAAAAAACGGCTCCTGGACAGGAGCCGTTGATGTTTCTGTAAGGCGTTACGACGCCTTTGCCTCTTCTTTTGCATCTGGCAGTTTTGGTACCAGAACTGTAGGTTTGCTGTCCAGACGCGTCACCAGCAGCTGATCGATCTTGTAGTTATCGATATCCACCACTTCAAATTTGTAGCCAGAATACTTCACCGAGTCGGTGCGTTTCGGGATTTTACGCAGCATGAACATCATAAAGCCGCCGATGGTTTCATAGTTGCCGGACTGCGGGAACTCGTCGATATCCAGCACGCGCATAACGTCATCAATCGGCGTACCGCCATCAACCAACCATGAGTTCTCATCACGCGCCACAATCTGCTCTTCCAGACCCTGGCCAACTAAATCACCCATCAGCGTGGTCATCACGTCGTTGAGCGTGATAATCCCTACCACCAGCGCGTACTCGTTCATGATGACGGCAAAGTCTTCGCCTGCGGTTTTGAAGCTTTCCAGTGCTTCAGAGAGCGTCAGCGTGTCCGGAACGATCAGCGTATTGCGGATCTGTACGCCGCTGTTCAGCGCCATGCTTTGGTTCGCCAGTACGCGGTTGAGGAGATCCTTTGAATCGACATAACCAATGATGTGGTCGATATCTTCGTTACATACCAGGAATTTGGAGTGCGGATGTTCCGCCACCTTGTTCTTCAGGCTTTGCTCATCTTCATGGAGATCGAACCAGATAATATTCTCGCGCGAGGTCATTGAAGACGGGACGGTACGCGATTCCAGTTCGAACACATTTTCAATCAGCTCATGCTCCTGTTTGCGCAGAACACCCGCCAGCGCACCGGCTTCGACCACGGCGTAAATGTCGTCTGAGGTGATGTCGTCTTTTCGCACCATTGGGATCTTAAACAGACGGAAAATGTTGTTAGCCAGACCGTTAAAGAACCACACCAGCGGGCGGAAGACCAGCAGGCAGAAGCGCATCGGGTTGATGATACGCAAAGCCACAGCTTCTGGCGCAATCATACCGATGCGTTTCGGGGTTAAATCCGCGAACAGGATGAACAGGCCAGTAACCAGCGAGAATGACAGAATAAAGCTTAACTGTTCGGACAGCTCTGGAGCGAAGTACTTCGAGAAAAGGCTGTAAAACGCCGGGGAGAATGCTGCATCACCGACGATACCGCCGAGAATGGCGACCGCGTTAAGGCCAATTTGCACGACGGTAAAAAACATGCCGGGGTTTTCCTGCATCTTCAAAACACGTTGTGCGTTTACGTTGCCTTCATCGGCAAGCAGTTTAAGTTTTATTTTGCGTGATGCAGCAAGCGAGATCTCAGATATCGAGAAAAACGCACTCACGGCGATCAGGCAGAGAATGACTAAAATACTGTTTAACATATCTTATCCGACCGTTCAGGTCAGATCCTCGGAAGGGAGAAGTTGATACTCGTCGTCTTTCAAGCTGCAGGTGCGTTAGCTGCACTCATTCACCCCAGTCACATAGTTATCTATGCTCCTGGGGATTCACGAGTTTGCCGCCTGCCTGCAACTCGAAATCCATAGAGTATAAATCCAATGGAATATTCAATGAAAACCGGTCCGAAGGGAGTGGACCGGTAATTTCAGAAGCTAGTATAGCGTAAGGTACTGTAAAGTCGCCAGAGGAGCTTTTTTGGCCTTATCCTGCGGCGTTAAGCCTGCGCACCATCTGCATTTCTTTTTCGCTATAAGGCGAACCATCCGACTTCAGCACATCGTGGAACCATAGCAGCGCCGTCGTCTCGTTCCGCGGGATATCCGGCCACGGCAACCAGGTTTGCGTTTTCCCCTGTACCAGCCCCCAGTGAAAGCTGGAAACGCGCTGGGCGCGAAATAGCGGCAGCTGTTCTTCTATTCGGCTATCGACATGGCGTGCCAGCCACTCGGTACAAAAAAGCGGCCTGCCAAATTCGGCCAACTGTGACAGAAGAGACAGCTGGCCAGGGGTGTCGACATAGGCATGGTAGCTAATCACATCGGAAAGCCGCAGCGCCGCTATATCAACAGGATGCGTAAACGCATTCCCGCACTCCGCGCGATCGTCAATATGCCAGGCTGCTACGGTCAACGGTTGAGAGGGTGACTCCTGTCGGGCCCAGCTAAACAGATGGGTCATCAGGGTTAAGGCGTAGATTTCCAGCCTGTCATCATAGCGGGCAAATTCGCCAGTATGACAAAAAATCCCGCCGTTGCCTGGCTCATTATATAAATCCCAGACGCTGATGCGCGAGTCATGGCGAAAGTAACGGATGATATCTCTGACGTAGGCTTCAATGTGCGGCCAACAGCGCCGATCCAGCACGCAGGCGCGCCCAGGGCTACCCGCCGCCTGGCTGTTGTGAATGCCGGGAACCGGCGGTTTTTGCTGACCGATAACGGGCTCATCACCGGAAAAAGCGCAGTCGTCGAGCAGCGTCAGCATCACTTTTATACGGTGGCTATGGGCAATGCTCAGGAAGATATTGATGCGCTCGAGAAGCCCGTCACGGTCATACTGCCAGACGGTAAACGGTAAATTTGTTCGCAGCTGGTTATAGCCATACTGGCTGGCCCAGCCGAGTTCCTGATCGATAGTACTGCTATCGAAACTCTCTGCCTGCCACATTTCGAGCCAGTTAACCGCGGTGCGCGGCAAGTAGTTAAATCCGCAGCCCCAGGGTTGCTGTTGATACCAGCTTTGCGCCCGTGCTTTGTTCCATGGGTTATACATGATGCGCTCCTTATTCTGCATCTGAGAGACTGACGCGTCCCGTCGCACGCTGCGTGGCGCTGCCACCCCAAACTTCATCGTACTCGTAGCCAGTAAGTTGCTTGATCACCACCCGAGTTTCTTCATCGCAGTCGCGATAGTTGCCACCCAGCTTGCGGCGAGCGATCTCTTTAAGCAGAACTTTGTGGGTTTCGCGGGTGAGTTTGAATTTGTAGGTCGCGTAGAAACTCACCGCCAGCAGCGCCGCGGTAGCAAAGATCATCAATCCGATAATAGCGTGGAGCGCGCTTTCCGGCTGTGCGCCGCTGCCTTTTATAAAGCCAGACTCTTCCAGCACCATGCCGATAAGCAAAATAGCGATTGCCACGGTACTTTTGCGGGTGAGTACCATAACGCCTGCAAAAATCCCTTCACGGCGCTGTTGGGTAACCATTTCGTCGATATCAGGAATAAAGCTGTAGATATTCCATGGGATATAGTAAAGGCCGGAACGCGCCATACCGAGTAGAATAAATACCGCCGAGAACAGAATGTTGGATACCTGGGTTTCAGTGTAATAAATAATAAATAAAAAGAGTAATACACTAAATATACAGGTGTAAGAAAGACGTAGTGCCGCTGACGGGGTGATATTGAGTTTGTTCAGTAGTAGCATAAATCCATAGGTGCCAAATACTGAAGCAAAGGCGGCAATACTTAACCAGCCCGAAACGGAGGCGGCATCCTGGCTTAAACAATACACCACGTAATAAGTGAAAACCGAGCCGAATACATCCATGGCGGTAAATGAGAAAATATAAATAATGATATGCAAGCGAAATGCCCGGATACGGAATGACGAAAACAGATCAAGTATTAAATATTTAAGGTGATTCAGTAGCCCGCTATTTCGTTGTAAGTCAGCCTGAAATGTCTCTTCCTGAACGTCTTTGGCTTCCCATGTACAGCGCCAGGTTATAAATACGGCAAGACAGAACACGACGGAAAAAATCAGTCCGGTTAGCGTATAGGTAAAGGGATTATCTTTGCCGGTGAACTGCATCAGGATACCGGGTACCGAGACGGCAAGGAATCCGCCCAACTGCGAGCAGATCATGCGCACGCCGGAGAGGCGACTGCGTTCTTCGTAGCGATTGGTCATCTCTGCGGCGAGGGTTTCCCACGGCACCAGCACCATCGCTGACAGTAGCTCAATTGACAGATAGGTTCCCAGGTAATACCAGTAACCCATGTCGGTCAGCCACAGTAGAGCATAGAGAAACATTAAAGGAGAACTGAGTAATAAAAAGAAGCGACGGCGGCCAAATCGTCGACCCAGCCACGTGTTGCCAAAGTTATCAGTGATGTAACCCATAATTGGGCTGAGTACCGCATCAATCACGCGGGCAATAGCAAATATTGAGCCTGCTTCCAGTACGCTTAAACCGCAGTAGGTGGTATAAAAAAATAAAAGCCAGGTTCCGATAATGGCGAAAGCACCGCCGCCAAATAAATCAGTAATGCCATAGCCGATCGCTACACCATAACTGACTCTGCGTTCAGTTGGTTTGACCATAATATTTTCCAGTATGTAGGGTATTTGTACTCCGGTATTATCCGGCTGATGTTTATTAATTCTGTAGTGCCAGGTTAATTTTTAATTATTAATGGTTATACATTGTCGGGTTTTAGACGAATGATAAATAGCATCGACCATCGCCAGTGATTTGCGGGCATCATTAATATTGATATATTCTGTTTGACCTCCATGAGTAATAGCATGATAAAACTGACGAATGGCCTGCTGGTGGCCCAGGCCCCAGTAACTTTTACTGTGGCCGTCCGGTGAACCGTCGCAATCCAGCTTCAGGCGCCGATCCGTTGTAACGCGCCACAGGGTGTTATCCGTGAGCTGCAGCATGCCGTGTTCGCAATGGATCTCCAGCAGCAGCGGTGAATCGAGGGTATTGCAGTTGCTGGCATAAAACAGACCGCGGGCACCGTTGGTAAAGTGCAGGGTCGCCATCGCGCAGTCTTCAGCTTCGGTAACGTCTGCCAGCTCGCCGCTGTCCACCACGCCTTTCAAACGCGTTACACCGCCGGCGAACCACTGCATCAGATCGAGAGTGTGAATGGCCTGGTTAATCAGTAAACTGCCGCCTTCGCTGGCAAAACGCCCACGCCACGGGCTTTCGCTGTAATACGCTTTAGAGCGTGACCAGGTCAAAACCGCTTTAATACTCAACATTCTACCCAGCGTATTTTTCGCCAGTTCGTCGCGGATACGTAAGCTGGTTGGATTAAGCCGGTTTTGATAACACACGCCCAGCAAGCCCTGGGCGGACGCTGCTGCGTTAGCGATGTCTGCGACTTCTGTGCAATTCAACCCCACCGGCTTTTCACAAAACACATGTTTCCCGGCGGCAAGCGCGGCGGTAATCATGTTTTTGTGCTCGAAATGAGGTGTACAGATATGGACGACGTCGATGTCATTATCCAGCAGCATTTCACGGTAATTCTGGTAAAAGCGGCAGTTATACGCCATGGCCTGTTGCAAACCGTTGGCGCTATCAATATCGACCAGCGCGCGCAGCGTGACCCCCGGCAAAAGCCGGAGGGCGTTAACGTGGCTGCGGTGAATCGCCCCCGCGCCGATGATGGCGGCATTGAGTGTTGTCATGTCACCTCCGGTTATGTGCGGGCATTCGCCAGCATTTGCGCTTTCACGCATAGCTCTGCGGCTTTAAAGGCGTGGGCCTGAGTCATGGCGTTTTCCGTGCGATTCAGACAATCGAGAATGAATTCACCAAAGAACGGGAAACCGACTTTTCCTGCGACCGGGAAACGAAACTCTCCTTCTTTATTCACCAGATACACCACGTCCTGTTCGCCTCGGGTGATATCCACATACTTGCGGATCTCAATGTAACCTTCGGTACCCAGCAACGTCAGGCGTCCATCCCCCCAGCTACTGAGCCCCTGCGGCGTGAACCAGTCGCAGCGGAAATAACCCGTTGCGCCGTTGTCGCCCGCCAGCATGGCATCGCCAAAGTCTTCGAACTGCGGGTACTGCGGATGATTGACGTTACGTACCTGGCTGGCGACGACGTGTGCCTCGCGGTTGCCGGTATAAAACAGGAATTGTTCGATTTGATGGCTACCGATGTCGCACAGAATGCCGCCAAAGTAGCATTTGTCATAAAACCAGTCCGGGTGCCCATTGCCTTCACGGTGCGGCCCTGTGCCCAGGGTTTGCATCACGCGACCAATCGCCCCTTGCTGAATGAGCTGACCAGCAAAGACAGCGCTTTCAACGTGCAGACGCTCGCTGTAATAGACTGCGTATTTGCGTCCGGTTTTCGCCACCATCGCTTTGGCGTCTTCCAGTTGTGCAAGGGTGGTTAACGGAGCCTTGTCGGTGAAGTAGTCTTTCCCTGCCGCCATTACCTTTAGCCCCAGCGGGCAGCGTTCAGACGGAATAGCCGCCCCGGCAACCAGTTGTACCTCACGATCGTTGAGGATGGTTTCGAGCGAATCGGCCACCTGCGCCTGCGGATACTGCTGCAGAAATTGATCGATTTTGTGCGGATCGGGATCGTAAACCCATTTCAGCGTGGCGCCTGCCTCAATCAACCCGTTGCACATGCCGTAGATATGGCCGTGGTCGAGCGTGGCGGCGGCAATGACAAACTCGCCAGGCTTCACGACCGGCTGAGGCTTCCCGGTAGGGGCGTAGTTCATTCCATCTTGCTTGTTCATGATTTAACTCCTGAATCTAAGTCTTTACCCAGAGGGATGGCGCCCACTTCCGCAAAATTGCTCACGGAGGCGGATTTCTCATAGAAATGCGGGGCGATTTCAATCAGGCCGCCGGTGCGATAAAACGCATCGCTGTGGTGGATGGGCAGCGTCACCACCGTGCGGGTGATGGCGGATTTATAGATAGCGGTGATCAGCTCCAGTGAGCGTTTGCCCTGTTCGCCATCGACCAGCGGACGGGTTTGTCGTTCGATGGCGCTAAGCAGGTTGTCGATTTGCCCGGTATGCAGCGTCCATTGCAGTGCTGGCGTCGCGTGAAAAAGCGCGTCCAGACCTTGTTCCAGCTCACCGTTATTTTCCGTTTGCGGAAAGCCGTTGTCCGCCGACTGGCTGGCATGGACTTGCCACGGCGCAGAAATTCGCGCTTTTTCGCCCTGAATAACAATTTTCTGGTCTTCACCGTGATGCACCACCGAGGCGGTCAGTTGCGTCAGCGCCCCGTGTGAGTATTTGAAAATAGCCGCGCTAAGATCTTCGACTTCGGCGTTGTCGTGGGCGACGTTGGTCATCATCGCCACCACTTCCGTTGGGAAGCCGAGCATCCACTGAATGGCGTCGATGTGGTGCACTGCGTGATTCAGCGTGCAGCCGCCGCCTTCCTTCTGCCACGTGCCGCGCCACCACAAATCGTAATAACAGTGTTCGCGCCACCAGAACGAATCCACCTGCGCATGGCAAATCTTGCCCGCCAGCCCGGAATCAACCACGGTTTTCAAACGCCAGAAGGCATCGGTAAAGCGGTTTTGGGCGATGACCGATAAGATTTTCCCGCTGGCCTTTTGCGCGGCGATCATCGCATCGCACTCTTCGAGCGAGGCGGCCATCGGCTTTTCGCACAGCACATGTTTTCCGGCGTGCAGCGCATCAATGCTGATGCCTGCGTGTACGTACGGCGGCGTGCAGACATCGACCACATCGACCTCAATGCCTGCGTTAAGCATCGCCTGATGGCTGCGGAAGACTTGCGCTTCGCTCAGGCCATAGCGTGATTTCTTCTCCTCTGCTTTCTCCGGGTAGATATCGACCAGCGCAACAATCCGACAACGATCCGCGAACTGTAAATAGCCCTGAATGTGGTTGTGGGAGATATTCCCGGTACCGACAATCGCAATGTTCAGCATGATTTTCTCCTGCGCGTTACCAGCTACCGGAAGCGTCCAGCGTGCGGCTGGCCGTATTTTTTTCCACTGAAGAGGCGATACGTTCCTGTAACAGCTGGAAGTAGCGTTGCTCGTCAAGCGGCAGCTCTACCCAGTCATCCGTCCAGGTAGAGAGGTGCATCGCATTGGAAAGCGTCAGGCCGCGAATGCCTTCCAGGCCAGGGGCGATCAGCGGCTCGCCGTGCAGGATCGCGGCGGTAAAATTGCGGGTAATGACATAGTGCTCGCTGCATTCCGGTTCGGTAGGGATGGTGACCTCCCAGCATTCCGGCTCACCAAAACCGTTTTGCCAGCGGGCGTTGAACTCGGTTTCGGATTCACGCAGTCGCCAGAAGCGCAGGCGACCTTCTTCTACCACCACTTTTCCCCTGCTGCCGACAATTTCGAGGCGGTTGGTGCCAGGCGTTTCGGCGACGGTGGTTATGAACACCCCGGTTGCGCCGTTGGCGTATTCTGCGTAGGCCGTGACGTCATCTTCGACCTCAATCTGACGATGCTTGCCAAACTGGCAAAAAGCGCGCAAGCGTACCGGCATGCCGACCAGCCATTGCCATAAATCGAGTTGGTGCGGATCCTGATTCAGCAGCACGCCGCCGCCTTCACCTTTCCAGGTCGCGCGCCAGCCGCCGGAGTTGTAATAGCTTTGCGAACGATACCAGTTGGTAATGATCCAGTTAGATCGACGCAGCTCGCCGAGTTCGCCGCTGTCGATCAGATCTTTTACTTTCTGATACAGCGGATTGGGGCGCTGGTTGTACATCATGCTGAACACCACATCGCATTCGCGCGCGCAGGCGTTCATCTCTTGTACCTGCGCGGTGTAGACCCCTGCAGGCTTCTCACATAGCGTATGAATACCAAGACGCATGGCCATCATCGATAAACCCGGATGGTCATAATGCGGCGTGGCGACGATGACGGCATCGATCAGCCCACTTACCAGCATCTCTCGCGCATCGCTGAACAATCTCACCTCTTCGCCGACCAGCCGGCGGATCGCCGGATGTTTATCCGGATTGTTATCGCACACTGCGGCGAGCACTGCTTCTTGTACCGTTCTGGCCAGCAGGTAGCGTGCGTGGACGGTACCAATGTTGCCAACCCCAATAATGCCAAAGCGTATTTTTTTCATGTCGTGCCTTTTTCGTCAGAAATAAGGGATATGCGGAACATAAGAAACGCCTGGAATATCGACAATGTGATTTTGTGAGAACGGTTGCAGGATGAAAAAGAAGTTGGCCCAGTCATTGAAAAAGTGTTTTAGAGTCAATGAACTGCGTTTGCAAAAAATTGCAAAGATTGATTGCGAGTGAGGTCACAGAATGTCTGGCAAGCTAAAAATGGACGAAATTGCTGCTCTGACGGGCTACTCGGTGAGTACGGTGTCGAGGGTGCTTAGCGGAAAGTCATACACCAGCGATAAAGCACGTGAGGCGATTGTCAGTTGCGCGCGCAGGCTGGGGGTTCTGGACTCGTTGTCCAGCGGGCGGTTGTTGATCAACGGCATTGCTGTTTTCGCCCCGTTGCGCACCTTTACCGCCCGTGGCGATGCATTTTACCTCGAAGTGACACGCGGCATTGCCGAGGCGATAGCGCCACATGATGTCTATCTGAGTTACTGCGGACTGGATGAGCAACGTGCGGACATCAAGGTCTTTCAGGAAAAGGCCAACAATAAGAATATTAATGCGATTATTCTTATCGGCATTGATGACCCGACCGTGCATAAACTGGCGCAACTGTTGGATAAACCCTGCGTATTGATTAATTCGCAGGACCAGGAAGGGTTGCTGGATGCGGTATCCCCCGATCATCGGGCGATTGGCAACCGTGCTGTGCAATATCTTTTTGATCAGGGGCACCGGCGTATTCTCCATGTCACCAGCCTGCGTCGGGAAACGATGTACTGGCGTCTGGAGGGCATCAAGGAGGTCTACCGACAGTATCAAATACCGTTTGATACCGGGCGCGATCTGCTGGTAACGGAGGGCTTTTCTGAGGACGAATCAGAGCGGGCGATAGGCAACTGGCTAAATGAGACACCGCGTGAAGCGTGGCCGGAAGTTATTTTCTGCGCCGGGGCGTCAATGTCGACGGGCATCCGGCGGGTGCTGGAAAAGATTGGCGTGGAGATACCCGGTGAGTTGTCGCTGATGACGACGGATGTTCAGGAACTGGACGCGCATATCGTTGCTGCGGTGACCAGTATAACGATTCCTTGTCGGGCGTTGGGCGTGGAAGCGGTGCATTTGCTGCAGAACCGTCTTAATCGCCCCTCTGCGCCGGTTTTTAACCTGTTGCTGAAAGGAAAGGTGACGGATCGAGGCACCGTTACCCACGCAACGCGCCATGCCGCGCGGGTGACGGTAGCGCGTTAATCGCGGATTAACGCTCTGGCGGCAGGCAAACGCCAATTCCGCCAATGCCACAATATCCATAAGGATTTTTATGCAGATATTGCTGGTGATCGTCCTCGGCATAGTAGAAAGGCGTTGCCGTAGTGATTTCTGTGGTAATAGTGCGCTCGTCGCCTGCGGCGGTCATTGCTGCCTGAAAACGCTCAAGGCTGGCCTGTGCGGCGGCGGTTTGTTCCGGCGTTAACGGGTAAATGGCGGAGCGATACTGCGTACCCTGGTCGTTCCCCTGACGCATGCCCTGCGCCGGATCGTGATTTTCCCAGAACACCTGCAGCAGTTGTTCGTAGCTGATAACATGCGGGTCATAGACGATGCGTACCGCTTCGGCATGTCCAGTGTCGCCAGAACACACTTCCCGATAGGTTGGGTTTGGGGTGTAGCCGCCGGTGTATCCGGCTGCCGTGCTGTATACACCGGGTAATGACCAGAATAAACGCTCAACGCCCCAGAAACATCCCATGGCGAAATAAGCGGTCTCCATACCGTCGGGCACGTTGGTCATCGAATGTTGGTTAACCGCATGCAGCGTTGCCACTGGCATCGGGGTGTTGCGTCCAGGTAGCGCATCTGCTTGAGTAACAAGATGCTTTCTATCAAATAAACTCATGGCCGTTCTCCCGAAATCAGTCATTTGGGTTAAGGTTGTAACGAGACGCGTCTTTGCCCACAATAAACGGCGTGAATACGTCTAGAGTTAAACATAAGAAATATTTGGGTTGCCGTCTGTTTTTCAACTCTTATTGTTGATTTTTTGTTAAGCCGAGGAACGGCATAGTATTTTTTTCCAGGGGTGGGAAAAAAGGATATTCAGGAGAAAATGTGCCACATATCCGTCAGTTATGTTGGGTGGGATTACTGTGCTTAAGTGGCTCCGCCGCCGCCGCGAATGTTCGCTTACAGGTCGAAGGATTATCAGGACCGCTGGAGAAAAACGTCCGTGCGCAGCTGTCCACGATTCAAAGTGATGAAGTCACTCCAGACCGACGCTTTCGTGCGCGCGTTGATGATGCCATCCGCGAAGGGCTAAAAGCGCTGGGCTACTTTGAGCCGACCATTGATTTTGAACTACGTCCACCGCCGGCGAAAGGCCGCCAGGTGCTGATCGCCAAAGTGACCCCCGGCGAGCCGGTGCTGATTGGTGGCACCGAGGTGATTTTGCGTGGTGGCGCGCGTACGGATAAAGATTATCTGGATCTGTTGAAAACGCGCCCGGCAATCGGCACCGTGCTGAATCAGGGGGACTATGACAACTTCAAAAAGTCACTCACCAGCGTGGCGCTGCGCAAAGGTTATTTCGACAGTGAATTTAATAAAAGCCAGCTTGGAATAGCGCTTGAGCGCCGCCAGGCGTTCTGGGATATCGATTACAACAGCGGCGAACGCTATCGCTTTGGGCATGTCACCTTTGAAGGCTCGCAAATTCGCGATGAGTATCTGCAAAATCTGGTGCCCTTTAAAGAAGGTGAAGAGTACGAGTCGAAAGATCTGGGCGAACTGAACCGTCGTCTGTCGGCGACCGGATGGTTTAACTCCGTGGTCGTCGCGCCGGAGTTTGATAAAGCCCGCAAAACCAAAGTGCTGCCGCTGAAAGGCGTGGTCTCACCGCGCACCGAAAACACCATCGAAACCGGGGTTGGTTATTCAACTGATGTCGGACCACGGGTGAAGACCTCGTGGAAAAAGCCGTGGATGAACTCCTACGGCCACAGCCTGACAACCAGCGCCAGTATCTCGGCGCCAGAGCAGGTGCTTGATTTCAGCTATAAAATGCCGCTGTTA
The DNA here is from genome assembly GCF_006385635.1 of Citrobacter sp. CF971. Lineage (NCBI taxonomy): Bacteria > Pseudomonadati > Pseudomonadota > Gammaproteobacteria > Enterobacterales > Enterobacteriaceae > Citrobacter > Citrobacter sp. CF971. The sequence goes on from NZ_CP041051.1 coordinate 626,006, forward strand.
AAGAACCCGCTGGAACAGTATTACCTGGTACAGGGCGGCTTTAAGCGAACCGATTTAAACGATACCGAGCAGGATTCCACAACGCTTGCGGTTTCCCGCTACTGGGACCTCTCCAGCGGCTGGCAGCGCGCGATTAACCTGCGCTGGAGCCTCGACCACTTTACCCAGGGTAACGTCACCAACACCACTATGCTGCTCTATCCGGGCGTGATGATCAGCCGGACGCGTTCACGCGGCGGCTTGATGCCTGTCTGGGGCGACTCTCAGCGTTATTCTATTGATTACTCCAACACCGCCTGGGGGTCAGATGTTGATTTCTCCGTTTTCCAGGCGCAAAACGTCTGGATCCGCACGCTGTACGATCGCCATCGTTTTGTGATGCGCGGTAATCTCGGCTGGATTGAAACCGGAGACTTCGACAAAGTACCGCCGGACCTGCGTTTCTTCGCCGGGGGCGATCGCAGTATTCGCGGCTATAAATACAAATCTATTTCGCCGGAAGGTAGCGACGGCAAGCTGAAAGGGGCCTCCAAGCTGGCAACTGGCTCGCTGGAATACCAGTACAACGTGACCGGTAAATGGTGGGGCGCGATGTTTGTCGATAGCGGTGAAGCGGTCAGCGATATTCGCCGAAGCGATTTCAAAACCGGTGCCGGGGTCGGCGTACGCTGGCAATCACCAGTGGGCCCTATCAAGCTCGACTTTGCCGTCCCGGTCGGCGACAAAGATGAACATGGTTTACAGTTTTACATCGGTCTGGGGCCTGAATTATGAGTTTATGGAAGAAGATAAGCCTCGGTGTGCTGATTTTTATCCTGCTGTTGTTAGGCACGGTGGCGTTCCTCGTCGGTACCACCTCGGGCCTGCATCTGATCTTCAAAGCAGCTAATCGTTGGGTTCCGGGGCTGGAGATTGGTCAGGTCACCGGCGGCTGGCGGGATTTATCACTGAAAAATATTCGTTATGACCAGCCTGGCGTGGCGGTGAATGCCGGCGAAGTGCATCTGGCTGTGGGGCTTAACTGCCTGTGGGACAGCAGTCTGTGCGTCAACGATCTGGCACTGAAAAACATCAATGTGGCGATCGACAGCAAAAAGATGCCGCCATCCGCGCCGGTTGAGGAAGAAGAGAGCGGTCCGCTTAACCTTTCCACGCCTTACCCCATCACGCTTTCACGCGTGGCGCTTAACAACATCAATATCAAAATCGATGACACCACGGTTTCGGTGCTGGATTTTACCTCCGGCCTGAACTGGCAGGAAAAAACGCTGACGTTGAAGCCAACGTCATTACAGGGGCTGCTGATTGCTCTGCCCAAAGTGGCGGAAGTGGCGCAGGAAGAGGTTGTCGAACCGAAGATTCAAAACCCGCAGCCGGATGAAAAGCCGCTCGGCGAAACGCTAAAAGATCTGTTCTCACAGCCGGTGCTGCCGGAAATGACCGATGTCCATCTGCCGCTCAATCTCAATATTGAAGAGTTTCGCGGCGAGCAGCTGCGCGTGACCGGAGATACGGATTTAACGGTCCATAACATGCTGCTAAAAGTGAGCAGCATTGACGGCAACATGAAGCTCGACGCGCTGGACATCGACTCGAATCAGGGAACGGTAAAAGCCAGCGGCACAGCGCAACTGACCGACACGTGGCCGGTTGATATTACGTTAAACAGTACGCTAAACATCGACCCGTTAAAAGGCGAAAAGGTGAAGCTGAAGGTCGGCGGCGCGCTGCGCGAGCAGCTGGAAGTCGGCGTCAATCTGTCTGGTCCGGTGGATATGGACCTGCGTGCACAGACGCGTCTGGCTGAAGCCGGATTACCGCTCAACATTGAGGTGGTGAGTAAGCAGGTTTACTGGCCGTTTACCGGTGAGAAACAGTTCCAGGCCGATGACATCAAACTCAAACTGACCGGTAAGATGACCGACTATACGCTGTCGATGCGTACCGCCGTGAAAGGTCAGGATATTCCACCGGCTACCATCACGCTGGACGCCAAAGGCAACGAGCAGCAGATCAATCTCGACAAACTCAGCGTTGCGGCACTGGAAGGGAATACCGAGCTGAAAGCGCTGGTGGACTGGCAGCAGGCGATCAGCTGGCGCGGGGAGCTAACGCTGGATGGTATCAACACCGCAAAAGCGATCCCGGACTGGCCGTCAAAACTGAATGGCCTGGTGAAAACTCGCGGCAGTCTGTACGGCGGAAGCTGGCAGATGGAGGTTCCCGAGCTGAAGCTGACCGGCAACGTGAAGCAGAATAAGGTCAATGTGAACGGTTCGCTGAAGGGGAACAGCTACCTGCAGTGGACGATCCCGGGCCTGCATCTGGAACTGGGACGCAACAGTGCGGACGTAAAAGGTGAACTGGGGGTTAAAGACCTCAACCTCGACGCGACGATTGATGCCCCAAGTCTGGATAACGCGCTGCCGGGGCTGGGGGGTACGGCGAAAGGGCTGGTAAAAGTTCGCGGTACGGTTGAAGCACCACAGCTGCTGGCGGATATTACCGCCCGTGGTCTGCGCTGGCAGGAACTTTCCGTTGCTCAGGTACGTGTTGAAGGGGATGTGAAATCGGCCGAGCAAATCGCCGGTAATCTTAATGTTCGCGTAGAGCGGATTGTACAACCTGACGTGAATATTGGCCTGGTGACGCTCAACGCCAAAGGCAGTGAAAAGCAGCACGAGCTGCGGTTGCGCATTCAGGGGGAACCGGTTTCCGGGCAACTGGATCTTGCCGGGAGCTTTGATCGCAAAGAACAGCGCTGGAAAGGAGAGTTAAGCAATACCCGCTTCCAGACGCCGGTCGGTCCGTGGTCGCTCAACCGGGCTATCGCGCTGGATTACCGTAATCAGGAACAAAAAATTAGTATCGGACCGCACTGCTGGAACAACCCGAATGCGGAGCTGTGCGTACCACAGACGATTGATGCGGGCGCGGAAGGGCGCGCGGTGGTGAATCTAAACCGCTTCGACCTGGCGATGCTAAAACCGTTTATGCCGGAGACAACCCAGGCCAGCGGCGTGTTCACCGGTAAAGCCGATGTGAGTTGGGACACCACCAAAGAGGGGCTGCCACAGGGGCAGGTCACCCTGAGCGGACGTAACGTGAAGGTCACGCAAAGCGTGAATGATGCACCGCTCCCCGTGGCGTTTGAGACGTTGAATCTGACCGCCGACCTGCACAATAACCGTGCCGAGCTGGGCTGGCTGATTCGTCTGACCAACAATGGACAGTTTGACGGACAGGTGCAGGTAACAGACCCGCAAGGGCGCCGTAATCTGGGCGGTAACGTCAATATTCGCAACTTCAATCTGGCGATGGTGAACCCCATCTTCTCGCGCGGTGAAAAAGCGGCAGGGATGATCAACGCCAACCTGCGGCTGGGCGGCGATGTGCAAAGCCCGCAGTTGCTCGGACAGCTGCAACTGAGCGGTCTGGATATAGACGGTAACTTTATGCCGTTTGACATGCAGCCAAGCCAGTTAGCCGTTAACTTTACCGGAACACGCTCAACGCTGGCGGGCGTGGTGCGTACGCAGCAGGGAGAAATTAACCTGAGCGGCGATGCTGACTGGAGTCAGATAGACAACTGGCGGGCGCGCGTCGCGGCTAAAGGCAGTAGGGTGCGTATTACCGTACCGCCAATGGTCCGCCTGGATGTCTCGCCGGACGTGGTCTTTGAAGCCACGCCAAGCCTGTTCACCCTCGATGGCAACGTGGATGTGCCGTGGGCGCGTATCGTGGTACATGACCTGCCGGAAAGCGCGGTTGGGGTTTCCAGCGATATGGTCATGCTTAACAACAATCTGCAGCCCGAGAAACCGCAGACCGCCGGCATTCCGATCAACAGCAACCTGAACATCCACGTCGGTAACAACGTGCGTCTTGACGCCTTTGGTCTGAAAGCGCGTCTGACGGGCGACCTGAAAGTGGTACAGGATAAGCAGGGGCTGGGGCTGAACGGTCAAATTAATATTCCGAGTGGTCGCTTCCATGCCTATGGTCAGGATCTGATTGTGCGTAAGGGCGAGCTGTTGTTCTCCGGCCCGCCGGATCAGCCGTTGCTCAATATCGAAGCGATTCGTAACCCGGATGCCACCGAAGACGACGTGATCGCTGGCGTTCGCGTCACTGGTACCGCCGATGAACCGAAGGCAGAGATCTTCTCTGACCCGGCAATGTCGCAGCAAATGGCGCTTTCCTACCTGCTACGCGGACAAGGGCTGGATAGCGAGCAGAGCGATAGCGCAGCGATGACCTCAATGCTTATTGGTCTGGGGGTTGCACAAAGTGGTCAGGTTGTGGGTAAAATCGGGGAGACATTTGGCGTAAGCAATCTGGCACTGGACACGCAAGGGGTGGGCGACTCATCTCAGGTGGTTGTCAGCGGATACGTACTGCCAGGTCTGCAGGTGAAATATGGTGTGGGTATATTTGACTCCTTAGCGACACTCACGCTACGTTATCGTCTGATGCCTAAGCTATATCTGGAAGCAGTGTCTGGCGTAGATCAGGCACTTGATTTGCTCTATCAGTTCGAGTTTTAGCAATGCGAATATTTGTCTACGGCAGTTTACGAACCAAACAAGGCAACAGCCACTGGATGACCAATGCCCTGTTGCTGGGAAATTTCAGTATCGATAACTACCAGTTGTACAGCCTGGGCCACTATCCAGGCGCCGTTCCGGGAAATGGAACAGTACACGGGGAAGTTTATCGTATTGATAACGCCACGCTGGCAGAGCTTGACGCTCTGCGTACCCGTGGCGGTGAATACGCACGCCAGTTAATTCAAACGCCGTACGGAAGTGCATGGATGTACGTGTACCAACGTCCGGTTGATGGCTTAACGCTGATTGAAAGCGGTAACTGGTTAGACAGAGACCAGTACTAACATATACCTGATGGATTTCGAGTTGCATCAAGGCGGCGAAGCAGAGAATTCCCAGGAGCGTACATCAGTACGTGACTGGGGTGAGCGAGGACAAACTGGCACAGCCAGTTTGAACAGCGCTTACGCTGGCCCCGAAGGGGCGAGGCCAAAGGCCGAGTAAAGCCAACGCAGAGGCAGTTTGAAAGACGACAGGTATAACACGCCACCCTCGGGTGGCGTTGTTTTATACGATGGTCGCTGTAATCCTGGGCTATCAGGAAGCATTTCTCTTTTTTTTCATCACATAAAAATACCTGTTCAATAAAGCGTTAATTAATATAATTTATTATTTTACTCAAAACATCACCGTGGATTATTGTAAGGCAATATGATCACGTTAGCAGAAATAATTTTATTTTAGTTGCACTCTCATTCTGTAAAAATAATTATCCAGGTAAGGATAGTAATGGAATGAGTAATATTGTTTATCTCAAGCTCATTGGTGAACAACAAGGCGATATTTCTGATGGATGTGGCACAACTGATTCAGTTGGTAATCGGTGGCAACAGAATCATGTGAATGAAATATTTGTTTTTTCTCTGGTTGCAGGAGTAGCGAGTACAGGTAAAGGTACGAATCTAAAGAACTTAACATTCAGTAAGCAAATAGATAAAAGCTCACCACTATTAATGAATGCGATTAATAACAATGAAAACCTGTTTCTTGAGTTTTGGTTTTATCACATAAATAGATATGGTCAATGGGAGAAGTATTATTATATTCAGCTCAGAGGTGCATCGATATCAAGTATTCAGATGAGGGTTATAAAAGACCAGATAGATACAGAAATAATATCAGTAAATTATGATTATATCCTTTGTAAGCACCTGATAAGCAATACCGAGTGTAGCTATCTGGCTTTACCTGCAGACTACAATAAGCTTTTTGTTCCGATTCCGAAACCCCAGACTCAAACTCTTAACAGTGCAGGTGTGGGCCGATTGCTGGCGGCTGGAGGGATTTATAACGGTAACATCGAAGGGTTCAGGGACACTGCAGAAAAACTGGGTGGTGATGCCGTCAAAGGCTACGATCAGATTCTTAATGAGAAAACGGTCGGCGTCGCCATTACGGCTGCCTCTATTGCCGCTGGTTATGGGCTTGGGAGGATGGAGTTAAGTTCGACGATAAGAAGTCTTGAAAAGCTGGGGCGGATTGAAACCAAGAGCATATCATTAGGGCGTAGTAACACCACTGAAAATTTATATCGTCGGACTAGCAATACTGAAGTGTTTTCAGATCTAAAAGTGCCTATGCAGATGCGCTATGTTGAACAGGCTGCACGTGAAGGTGGGATAGGCTTGGGGGGAGTTAAAGTGAGAATTATCAGGGATTCTGACCTGAAAGGTAAGAATATCTATGGTTATACTCACCCTAGTGGTGATATTGATTTGTACCCGGATGCTTTTGCGGATATTGAGCAATTAATAAAAACGTTAGGACATGAAAGAACACATACTATGCAAATCTATCTCTTTAAGCATCCAAATACATATGCTGATGATGCAATCAAGATGAATAAAGAATTGATATTGAATGAAAAAGCCGCCCATAGTATTGAAGATAGCTTTTGGCAATTTTACCTGAATAATAAGACCGGAAAGCTAGAGGAGTACAAATAGATGAACTCTTTGACCTATCTTGAATGGATGAAGCACTTACCAAAAGATGATGGTAGTTACAGTTCATGTGAATGCCCAGCATGTGGTAAAAAAGGACTTTCTTATCAATACTTTGGTTTCGATAATGGTGATATTGGCTGGAAGGTTATTTGGTGCGAAACCTGTAAATCTGGAGTGAAAATTTCGAGAACCAAAATACCTGAAGGGGCTAGTAGGTTAATAGATTTTCAAGAACAAGAACGTTTCTTTGAAACGAAGCCTGAACTGAAACTAATTGTTTAGATTGATCTCAATAAAAGCCCCTCATAAAGTGAGGGGCTTCAATAAGTTATGCTGATCTTAGAAAGCCAACTTACTTCTTCGCGCGCTCGAAGGAAGCAACGATTTCAGCTTTAGCAGCTTCAGCGTTGTCCCAACCGTCAACTTTTACCCATTTGCCAGCTTCGAGGTCTTTGTAGTGCTCGAAGAAGTGGGTGATCTGCGCTTTCAGCAGTTCCGGCAGGTCGGTCACATCATTGATGTGATCGTATTCTTTGCTCAGCTTGGTGTGCGGTACCGCAACCAGTTTCGCATCTTCACCGGATTCGTCGGTCATTTTCAGTACGCCAACCGGGCGGCAACGAATCACTGAACCTGGTTCCAGCGGGTACGGAGTCGGGACCAGAACGTCTACCGGGTCACCGTCCAGAGACAGGGTGTGGTTGATGTAACCGTAGTTGCACGGATAGAACATCGCGGTGGACATGAAGCGGTCAACGAACAGGGCGCCGCTCTCTTTGTCAACTTCGTATTTGATCGGATCTGCGTTAGCAGGGATCTCGATAACAACGTAGATATCTTCCGGCAGGTCTTTACCGGCAGGGACGTTGAGTAAGCTCATGTCTGTTTCCTTTAAATAAGCTATGGCAAACAAGTGGCGGGTATTATAGCCAACTCGCGCGGAATGTCTCCGCTTGTTTTCGCTTTCTCTGCGTGCATTTTCTTCTTTTCGCCTCTCTCTCGTGACAGAAAAATCCATATCTTCAGCCGCATTTTTCATAGCGAGATGAAAGCGATTACAAAGTTGTGATTAACGTTTTATTTACTTTTTTGAAGTGTGATGTAACGCAATCCGTTACATGCTCAATTGTCTATAGTTTTTTCGCAACGGTTAATTAACCAACAATAATCACCCTACGAGGACGCACTTATGTGGAAGCGCTTACTTTTAGTCACAGCAGTTTCGGCAGCCATGTCGTCTATGGCAATGGCAGCCCCTTTAACCGTAGGATTTTCGCAGGTTGGCTCTGAATCCGGCTGGCGCGCAGCAGAAACCAACGTCGCGAAAAGCGAGGCCGAAAAGCGGGGAATTACGCTGAAAATCGCTGATGGCCAACAAAAGCAGGAAAACCAGATTAAAGCAGTTCGCTCATTTGTTGCGCAGGGCGTCGACGCCATCTTTATTGCGCCGGTCGTGGCAACAGGTTGGGAGCCGGTTTTAAAAGAAGCGAAAGATGCCGACATTCCGGTCTTTTTGCTTGATCGTTCCATCGATGTAAAAGACAAATCTCTCTATATGACCACCGTCACCGCCGACAACGTGCTGGAAGGCAAATTGATCGGCGACTGGCTGATTAAACAAGTGGACGGCAAGCCGTGTAACGTCGTTGAGCTGCAAGGGACCGTCGGGGCCAGCGTGGCGATCGATCGTAAAAAAGGCTTTGCTGAAGCCATCGCCAGTGCGCCAAACATCAAAATTATCCGTTCTCAGTCCGGTGACTTCACCCGCAGTAAAGGGAAAGAAGTGATGGAGAGCTTTATCAAAGCAGAAAACAACGGCAAGAACATCTGCATGGTTTACGCCCACAACGATGACATGGTGATCGGTGCTATCCAGGCGATCAAAGAAGCGGGTCTGAAACCCGGCAAAGATATTCTCACCGGTTCTATCGACGGCGTACCGGATATCTACAAAGCGATGATTGACGGTGAAGCCAACGCCAGTGTCGAACTGACGCCGAATATGGCGGGGCCGGCATTCGACGCGCTGGAGAAATTCAAAAAAGACGGCACGATGCCTGAGAAGCTGACCATTACCAAGTCGATCCTCTATCTGCCGGATACGGCGAAAGAAGAGTTAGAGAAGAAGAAAAACATGGGCTACTAAGCCTTCATGAAAATGCCGGGGGGGCTGCGCTTGCCCGGCCTACATTACGCTCTTTTGTAGGCCGGATAAGCGTAGCGCCATCCGGCGTGATGCAGGAGGAATCATGACCACCGACCAACATCAGGAAATCCTCCGCACCGAAGGATTAAGCAAATTCTTTCCCGGCGTCAAAGCGTTGGATAACGTGGATTTCAGCTTGCGTCGCGGTGAAATTATGGCGCTGCTGGGGGAAAACGGAGCCGGCAAATCGACGCTCATCAAAGCGCTGACCGGCGTTTACCATGCCGATCGCGGCACTATCTGGCTCGAAGGCCAACCGATCTCCCCCAAAAACACCGCCCATGCCCAGCAACTGGGGATTGGCACCGTGTACCAGGAAGTGAACCTGCTGCCCAATATGTCGGTTGCCGATAACTTATTTATTGGTCGTGAGCCGCGGCGTTTTGGCCTGCTTCAGCGCAAGCAGATGGAAAAACGCGCGACGGAGCTGATGGCGTCATACGGTTTTTCCCTTGACGTGCGTGAGCCGCTGAACCGCTTTTCCGTGGCGATGCAACAAATCGTCGCCATCTGTCGGGCGATCGATCTCTCCGCGAAAGTGCTGATCCTCGATGAGCCGACCGCCAGCCTCGATACCCAGGAAGTTGAAATGCTGTTCGGCCTGATGCGTCATCTGCGCGATCGGGGCGTCAGCCTGATCTTCGTCACTCATTTCCTCGATCAGGTTTATCAGGTCAGCGATCGCATCACCGTTCTACGTAACGGCGGCTTCGTTGGCTGCCGTGAAACCCGGGAATTACCGCAAATTGAACTGGTCAAAATGATGCTGGGTCGCGAACTGGATACCCATGCGCTACAGCGTGCGGGACGCACATTGCTTAGCGATAAGCCGGTGGCGGCCTTTAGCGACTTTGGCAAAAAAGGTACCATCGCGCCGTTTGATCTACAGGTGCGTCCCGGTGAGATCGTCGGTCTCGCAGGGCTGCTGGGATCCGGGCGAACGGAAACGGCAGAGGTGATCTTCGGTATTAAACCCGCCGACAGCGGAAGAGCGCTGATCAAAGGCAAACCGCAGACCTTGCGATCGCCGCATCAGGCTTCGTGTCTGGGGATCGGTTTCTGTCCGGAGGATCGCAAAACGGATGGCATTATTGCCGCCGCTTCGGTGCGGGAAAACATCATTCTGGCATTGCAGGCGCAGCGCGGCTGGCTGCGGCCTATCCCACGGAAAGAACAAAACGAGATTGCCGAGCGTTTTATCCGCCAGCTCGGAATTCGCACCCCCAACGCTGAACAGCCGATCGAGTTTCTCTCCGGCGGCAATCAGCAAAAAGTATTGCTCTCGCGCTGGTTACTGACCAAACCGCAGTTCCTGATCCTCGATGAACCCACGCGTGGGATCGACGTCGGCGCGCATGCGGAGATTATCCGACTGATCGAAACGCTGTGCGCGGATGGTCTGGCGCTGCTGGTCATCTCATCCGAACTGGAAGAGTTAGTGGGCTATGCCGATCGGGTCATTATTATGCGCGATCGCAAACAAGTGGCCGAGATCCCACTGGCTGAACTGTCCGTACCGGCGATCATGAACGCCATTGCGGCCTAAGGAGACTATGGTGATGCCTCAATCCCTCCCTCAATCCAATCCGCCTAAACGGCGGTTCCGTTGGCCAAAGGGGATGCCACAACTGGTGGCGCTACTGCTGGTGCTGCTGGTGGATAGCCTGGTCGCCCCGCACTTCTACCAGGTGATTTTGCAGGATGGTCGGCTGTTTGGTAGCCCGATTGATATTCTCAACCGCGCCGCTCCCGTGGCGCTGTTGGCGATTGGTATGACGCTGGTGATTGCCACCGGCGGCATCGACCTTTCCGTGGGTGCCGTCATGGCTATTGCTGGCGCCACTACTGCGGCGATGACGGTGGCCGGGCACAGTCTACCGGTGGTGCTGCTTGCCGCCTTAGGCTCCGGCATTCTGGCTGGGCTGTGGAATGGGATTCTGGTGGCCATACTCAAGATCCAACCGTTTGTCGCCACGCTAATCCTGATGGTGGCCGGGCGTGGAGTGGCGCAGCTTATCACTTCCGGGCAAATCGTCACTTTCAACTCGCCCGAGCTGTCGTGGTTTGGTAGCGGCTCGCTCTTACTGTTCCCTACGCCGGTAATTATTGCACTGCTCACGCTGGTGGTGTTCTGGCTGCTGACGCGGAAAACGGCGCTGGGTATGTTTATCGAAGCGGTGGGTATCAACATTCGTGCGGCAAAAAACGCTGGGGTGAACACCCGCATTATCGTGATGCTCACCTATGTGCTGAGCGGCCTGTGCGCGGCTATCGCTGGCATTATCGTCACGGCGGATATTCGTGGGGCAGATGCCAATAACGCCGGATTATGGCTGGAACTGGATGCCATCCTGGCGGTAGTCATCGGTGGTGGCTCGCTAATGGGCGGGCGCTTTAACCTGCTGCTGTCGGTGGTAGGCGCGTTGATTATTCAGGGCATGAACACCGGGATTTTGCTGTCGGGCTTCCAGCCGGAACTGAATCAGGTGGTCAAAGCCGTGGTGGTGTTGTGTGTGCTGGTCGTGCAATCACAACGCTTTATCAGCCTGATAAAAGGAGTGCGTGGTCATGATAAAACGTAATTTACCGCTGATGATCACCCTCGGCGTGTTTGTGCTGGGCTACCTTTACTGCCTGACGCAGTTTCCAGCTTTTGCTTCCACCCGGGTGATTTGCAATATCCTGACCGATAACGCTTTTTTAGGGATTATCGCCGTGGGCATGACCTTCGTGATCCTCTCTGGCGGGATCGACCTTTCCGTTGGCTCGGTGATCGCGTTTACCGGCGTATTTTTGGCGAAGGCCATTGGCTATTGGGGTATTTCCCCGCTGCTGGCGTTCCCCCTGATTTTGCTGATGGGCTGCGCGTTTGGCGCATTTATGGGGTTACTGATTGATGCGCTGAAGATCCCGGCATTTATTATCACTCTGGCGGGAATGTTCTTCCTGCGCGGCGTCAGCTATCTGGTCTCTGAAGAGTCGATCCCAATTAACCATCCGATTTATGACACGCTCTCCAGTCTGGCATGGAAAATTCCTGGCGGCGGTCGCCTGAGCGCGATGGGGTTGTTAATGCTGGGCGTGGTGGTGATTGGCATCTTCCTTGCGCACCGTACGCGCTTTGGTAATCAGGTTTACGCCATTGGCGGCAACGCCACCTCTGCTAACCTGATGGGCATTTCTACTCGCAGCACAACGATCCGCATTTATATGCTGTCTACCGGGCTGGCGACGCTTGCCGGCATTGTGTTTTCCATTTACACCCAGGCGGGTTATGCGCTGGCGGGCGTTGGCGTTGAGCTGGATGCGATTGCCTCAGTGGTGATTGGCGGAACGCTGCTAAGCGGCGGCGTGGGAACGGTGTTGGGTACGTTATTTGGCGTGGCGATCCAAGGGCTGATCCAGACCTACATTAATTTTGATGGCACATTAAGTTCCTGGTGGACGAAGATCGCGATTGGCATTTTATTGTTTATTTTTATAGCGTTACAACGCGGCCTGACGGTGCTTTGGGAAAATCGTCAAAGCTCGCCGGTTACCCGAGTGGGTACGGCGGCAACACCAAAGTAACATCCTGATTTTGCACAAAACATTTAAATACCTAAACTTTTTCCGGTTGTAGTCGATAGGTTCTGTACAGGTCTGTTTTAACCCTACAACCGGAAATATAACGATGCCAAAATCCCTTTCAATTCGATCAAGTTTGTTGGTGTTATTGTCTTTGCTGACTTTCCTTCTGTTACTGACCGGTGGTATGGGGCTATATGCCTCGACGCGTGTCATTACCTCATTGATTTATCACGGTATTATGAGCGCTGCGATGTTGGCTGCTATCGCATTGCTGGCGGTTATTTGGTTTATGCTGCGAAATAAGTTTCTCAAACCGCTGGATAATATGGTTGAGCAACTGGAACGTCTGGCGACGGGGGATTTATCACCGGTTACCACGCTGTCGGCCAGCGCTGAATTCAACCGCCTGAACGCGGCAATGGATGACATGCGCCATGCGCTGGGCGACTCGGTACAACGCGTACGCGATGCCAGTTCGCAAATTGATATTGGCAGTCGTGAACTGACGGCCGGGAACCAGCATCTGGCGCAACGCACTGAATCGACAGCTACTTCACTGGAGCAGACCGCCGCCAGCATGGAAGAACTCACGGCGACGGTGAAACAGAATGCGCAGAACGCGGAACAGGCTCACCAACTGGCAAAATCGGTGTCGGATACCGCCGATCGCGGTAGTGAAATGGTGTGCTATGTGATCGAGAAAATGCGCGATATTTCCGGCAGCTCCAGCCGAATCGCCGACATCCTCAGCGTAATCGACGGTATTGCTTTCCAGACCAATATCCTGGCGCTCAACGCTTCCGTTGAAGCGGCGCGCGCCGGTGAGCAGGGGCGGGGCTTTGCGGTTGTTGCAGGTGAAGTACGTAATCTGGCCAGCCGCAGCGCCGAGGCGGCCAAAGAGATCCGCACGTTAATCAGTGATTCACACACCCACGTAGGGGAAGGTAGTGAGCTGGCGCAGCAGGCGGGCGAAACCATGGATGAGATTGCCAATGAAGTCATGCGCATGACCAAACTGATGCGTGAAATTGCCAGTGCGTCCCAGGAACAGAGTCGCGGCATAGAGCAGGTGAATATTGCGGTGATTCAGATGGATGAAACGGCGCAGCAAAATGCGGCGCTGGTACAGCAGTCGTCAGCGGCTACCCGCTCGCTGGAAGAACAGTCTTCAGCGCTAATCGAAGCAATGGCCGTATTTAAGCTACAGACAGCGTAACTGTGCGTAGGCCGGATAAAGGCGTTTACGCCGCCATCCGGCAATATCACCGTATTGTGCCGGATGGCACTTCGCTTATCCGGCCTGCAACGTGCTGTAGGCCGGATGTTGCGCTTACGCGTCCGGGAACTCGCGGATAAAGCGTTCTACATCTTCAACCATATGGTCGTTACCCACGAAGAAGGAGCGGCGCTGGTGCAGGCTTTCCGGGATGATATCCAGAATACGATTTTTACCGTCGCTCGCCTTGCCGCCCGCTTGCTCGGCCAGCAGGGCCATTGGGTTGCATTCATACAGCAGACGCAGTTTCCCTTCCGGGTGGCTGGCGGTGCTTGGGTACAGGTAGATCCCGCCTTTCAGCAGATTGCGATGGAAGTCCGCAACCAGAGAGCCAATGTAGCGCGAGGTGTACGGGCGCTGGGTTGACTTATCTTCTTCCTGGCAGAATTTAATGTACTTCTTCACGCCGTTCGGGAATTTGATGTAGTTACCTTCGTTAATGGAGTACGTGCTGCCTTTCGCCGGGAAGCGCATACGTTCCTGGCTGAGGCAGAATACGCCCAGAGAAGGATCGTAGGTGAAGGCGTGCACGCCACAGCCGGTGGTGTACACCAGCATGGTGGAAGAACCATAAACCACGTAACCTGCAGCAACCTGCTTGTTGCCCGGTTGCAGGAAATCCTCTTCCGTGACCGGAGTACCGACTGGGGTTACGCGGCGGTAAATAGAGAAAATCGTACCGACAGAGACGTTAACATCGATGTTGGATGAGCCATCCAGCGGATCCATTAGCACAACGTATTTAGCGTGTTCACAGCCTTCAAAGACGACGATTTCATCTTCTTCTTCCGAGGCAATGCCCGCCACAATGTCGCGCGCCTTCAGTGCAGCTTTCAGTTTTTCGTTCGCGAACAGATCGAGTTTTTGCTGAACCTCTCCCTGCACGTTCTCAGCACCGCTGGCACCCAGGATATCGACCAGACCGGCCTTGTTGATATCGCGGTGGATGATCTTGGCGCCCAGCTTTATTGCCGACAACAAAGCAGTGAGTTCACCGGTAGCATGAGAAAACTCGTGCTGCTTTTCGACAATAAATTCACCTAACGTTTTCATAACACTTTCCCTGCAATTTATGTGGAGTAAAGCGACCGCAACAATATTAACAAATATTTCCATTGTTGCGCTTAGGTGAATCGCGCCAGCAAACTGCGGAATATCCTGAAATGCGTTTCTCACTTGCCGGACATGTGCGTAAAATGGCCCCCAGATTAAAAAAGGATAGTGACGTATGCGCATTCATATTTTGGGAATTTGTGGCACTTTCATGGGCGGTCTGGCGATGCTGGCGCGCTCGCTCGGTCATGAAGTAACCGGTTCGGACGCCAATGTGTATCCGCCGATGAGTACCTTACTTGAGAAGCAAGGCATTGATCTGATTCAGGGTTACGATGCCAGCCAGCTCGACCCGCAGCCGGACTTAGTGATCATCGGCAATGCCATGACCCGTGGTAATCCGTGCGTGGAAGCGGTTCTCGAGAAGAACATTCCGTACATGTCTGGCCCGCAGTGGCTGCATGACTTTGTATTGCGCGACCGCTGGGTACTGGCGGTTGCGGGTACGCACGGCAAAACCACCACCGCCGGAATGGCGACCTGGATCCTCGAAGCCTGCGGCTATAAGCCTGGCTTTGTGATCGGCGGCGTACCGGGTAACTTCGAGGTTTCTGCGCGTCTGGGCGAAAGCGACTTCTTCGTGATTGAAGCGGATGAGTACGACTGCGCGTTCTTCGACAAGCGTTCTAAATTCGTGCATTACTGCCCGCGTACGCTGATCCTCAACAACCTTGAGTTCGATCACGCGGACATCTTTGACGATTTGAAAGCGATCCAGAAACAGTTCCACCATCTGGTGCGTATCGTGCCGGGCCAGGGACGCATCATCTACCCGGAAAACGACATCAATCTGAAACAAACGATGACGATGGGCTGCTGGAGCGAACAAGAACTGGTGGGCGAACAAGGTCACTGGCAGGCGAAAAAACTGACCACCGATGCTTCTGAGTGGGAAGTATGGCTGGACGGTGAAAAAGTCGGTGAAGTGAAGTGGGGCCTGGTGGGCGAGCACAATATGCATAACGGTCTGATGGCGATTGCGGCCGCGCGCCATGTGGGCGTCGTGCCTGCAGATGCAGCTAATGCGCTCGGTTCATTCATTAACGCCCGTCGTCGTCTCGAGCTGCGCGGTGAAGCCAATGGCGTGACGGTGTATGACGATTTTGCCCATCACCCGACGGCCATTCTGGCAACGCTTGCGGCGTTGCGCGGTAAAGTGGGCGGTACGGCGCGCATCATCGCAGTGCTGGAGCCTCGCTCGAACACCATGAAAATGGGCCTGTGCAAAGACGATCTGGCGCCGTCGTTAGGCCGTGCGGACGAAGTGTTCCTGCTGCAACCTCCGCATATTCCGTGGCAGGTAGCCGAAGTCGCTGAAGCCTGCGTTCAGCCGGCACACTGGAGTGGCGATGTGGATGCCCTGGCAGATATGGTGGTGAAAACCGCGCAGCCAGGCGATCACATTCTGGTGATGAGCAACGGCGGATTTGGTGGTATTCATCAAAAACTGCTGGATGGCCTGGCGAAGAAAGCTCAGGCAGAAGCGGAAGAGTAAAAAAATGCCCGGTGGCGCTACGCTTACCGGGCCTACAACGTGTTAACGGATTGTAGGCCGGATAAGGTGATTGCACCGCCATCCGGCACTTTCGGCAGACGAAGAGGTTAGGCCTCGTTTTCCGCCAGTTCACGCAGATACTGGAAGATCTGGCGGGAAGATTTTGGCGGCTTGTTGCCCGCTTTTTCTTTCCTGGCGTTACGTACCAGCGAACGCAGTTGCTGGCGGTCGGCGTCAGGCCACAGACTCATCACTTCTTCGATGGCTTCATCGCTACCGTCAACCATACGGTCACGCAGTTGCTCCAGCTTATGGAAGACAACGACCTGCTGGTTGTGGCGATTTTTCAGCTTGTCCAGCGCCTGACGGATAGGATCAACATCGCGCTGGCGCAACATTTTGCCAATCAACTGCAGCTGGCGGCGGCGTCCTTCCATCTTAATACGCTGGGCCAGCTCAATGGCGGCACGTAAATCCGCATCAAGCGGGATCTTATCCAGCGCGTTTTTCCCCAGATCAACCAGTTCCGCACCCAGGCGTTTTAACTCCTCGGCATCGCGTTTAATTTCACTTTTACTGACCCAGATAATTTCATCGTCTTCGTCTTCGATGTCATCACCGGGAACGTCGTCGAGCCAGTCTTCGGGCTGCTTTGTCATTTCAGGCTCCTTAAAAAAAGAGGCTAATGTTACCAGTTAAGATGCGCACTGAAAAACGGTTCTCTGTTAGACTTCAGAGAAACTCTCTCTACATTATGGCATTTGCGATGAAAGTAATCTCACAAGTTGAAGCGCAGCGTAAGATTCTGGAAGAAGCAGTCTCGACGGCACTGGAATTAGCGTCAGGTAAGTCGGATGGCGCGGAAGTCGCTGTGAGCAAGACCACGGGTATTAGCGTCAGCACCCGTTATGGTGAAGTGGAGAACGTCGAATTCAATAGCGATGGTGCACTGGGGATTACGGTTTATCACCAGAACCGTAAGGGCAGCGCATCGTCCACCGATTTAAGCCCGCAGGCGATTGCACGCACCGTGCAGGCTGCGCTGGACATTGCACGTTACACTTCGCCGGATCCGTGCGCAGGCGTGGCAGATAAAGAACTGCTGGCCTTTGATGCGCCCGATCTGGACCTGTTCCACCCGGCGGAAGTTTCCCCTGATGAAGCCATCGAACTGGCCGCTCGTGCTGAACAGGCGGCGCTGCAGGCTGATAAGCGTATCACCAATACCGAAGGCGGCAGCTTTAACAGCCACTATAGCATCAAAGTGTTTGGTAACAGCCACGGCATGCTGCAGGGCTACTGCTCCACGCGTCATTCCCTTTCCAGCTGTGTGATCGCGGAAGAAAATGGCGATATGGAACGCGATTACGCCTACACCATTGGTCGGGCGATGGGCGATCTGCAAACGCCGGAGTGGGTAGGGGCTGACTGTGCTCGCCGCACCTTATCTCGCTTGTCTCCGCGTAAGCTGTCCACCATGAAAGCGCCGGTGATTTTCGCCAACGAAGTGGCGACCGGACTGTTCGGACACCTGGTCGGCGCGATCGCCGGCGGTTCGGTGTACCGCAAATCCACCTTCCTGCTGGATTCGCTGGGCAAACAAATTCTGCCGGAATGGCTGACTATTGAAGAACATCCGCACCTGCTGAAAGGGCTGGCGTCTTCACCGTTCGACAGCGAAGGGGTACGGACCGAACGCCGCGACATTATTAAAGACGGCGTGCTGACTCAATGGCTGTTGACTAACTATTCCGCACGTAAGCTGGGGCTGAAGAGCACTGGGCATGCGGGCGGGATCCACAACTGGCGAATTCCGGGACAGGGTCTAAGCTTCGAGCAGTTGCTCAAAGAGATGGGCACAGGTCTTGTGGTTACCGAGCTGATGGGACAGGGCGTAAGCGGCATTACCGGCGATTACTCGCGCGGCGCGGCGGGCTTCTGGGTCGAAAACGGCGAAATTCAGTATCCGGTGAGTGAAATTACCATCGCCGGTAACTTAAAAGAGATGTGGCGCAATATTGTGACCGTGGGGAACGATATTGAAACGCGCAGTAATATCCAATGTGGTTCGGTATTGTTACCGGAGATGAAAATCGCCGGGCAGTAATACTCGTTAAGGCGTTAATTTTTAATAATAAAAAAGGAAGTGAGCAATGCGTAAACACCTGTTAGCGATCGTCGCGGCTTCAACGCTGGTTCTTGGTTCTTCTGCGTTTGCAGCCGATCTCGAAGATGACATGGGGATCCTCAACGACAACCTGAAAATTGTCGAAAAAACGGATAATGCGACTGAACTGAAAGATGCGTTAACCAAAATGCGTGCAGCCGCGCTGGACGCTCAAAAAGGAACGCCACCGAAGCTGGAAAGCAAATCCCCGGACAGCCCGGAGATGAAGGATTTCCGCCACGGTTTTGACAAGTTGATCGGTCAGATTGACGGCGCGCTGAAGCTGGCGAACGAAGGTAAAGTTAAAGAGGCGAAAGCCGTTGCGGAAGAGCTGAAAACCACGCGCAACGAAAACCACAAGAAGTTCCGCTAATCTGCGCTACCCGGCCTGCATACCCGTAGGCCGGATAAAATCCCCCGCTACTACACGCCCCATAAGTAAACGCTATCCCCATCACATTTTTTCATTTTTATCGTCCATTCATTGTTCGCACTTCCTTCCATTTTGCGGCCCACTCTTGCGATCTCAATCACATTCTTCCGGTGATAAATCGTGGTTCCAGCCCTTTTTGCGGCACAGATCACTATCGCTGCACACCTTTCCACTTCGAAGTGGAAAACAACTCGCTACAAACTTATAACCTCCGTCGCTAATTTACCCTCAGAGACATTAACGGGGTAAGACGAGTGAATAACGGAGCTGTAATGAATGACATGGGGGAATCGGTGGAACTGGCCGACCGCATGCTGGCGCAGGTGTATGCCTTGCTGCGTGAACGCAACATTATTCCCAACGCCGTACAGGAACAGATGCTGACGTCGCATGTTCGCGCCATGGCGCACCGCTCGGTAACGGGTGAACCCTTACCAGAAGTCGATGCCAGCTTGTTTGATGAAATATCTGCCGAGTCAATGGCGCTTGCCCGCGACGTGGTCGCCGAGTTTGGCAATCTTCCTGAGGAAGAGGCCTGGCTGCTGTCGGTGCACTTTGAAGTCGCGAAAGACAACCTTTAAGGAGAAAAAGATGGAACAGATTACCGTAGTGATTGGCGATCGTCTGGGTAAAGGCCAGAAAGTGGCGGCAGGCGTAGAGAAAGCGGGTGGCCGTGCCGTTGTGGTGCCGGGCGTTGCAGCAGATATGAAGCTGGGTGACGTGATGAAGGCGGAAAACGCCACCTTTGGTATCTCGTTTTGCGGCAGCGGTGGTGCGGGTGCGATTACTGCGCAGACCAAATACGGCTACAAGGCGAAATACGGCATGCGTTCGGTCGATGAAGGGGTAACCGCCATCAACGAAGGGTGCAACGTACTGGGATTCGGATTTATGGACAAAGAAGAGCTCGGCGAGCGCCTGGTGCAGGCCTGGCAAAAGAAACACGGCGCTTAAGCATGAAAGAGCAATTCACCACCACGGTGAGAGTCACGGGTAAGGGCGAGACCAAAGCTCGCGCCTTTGCCGATGCCCTGAACCACG
Organism: Citrobacter sp. CF971; assembly: GCF_006385635.1. NCBI lineage: Bacteria > Pseudomonadati > Pseudomonadota > Gammaproteobacteria > Enterobacterales > Enterobacteriaceae > Citrobacter > Citrobacter sp. CF971. The sequence goes on from NZ_CP041051.1 coordinate 645,863, forward strand.
TTCAGGCTGCGGTGATGAAAGCGTCACCGCATATCTTACTGCGTATTGAGCCACAGGATGTGCAGGTTGTTCAAGCGCGTGAATCGGTGCGTAAAGAGGCATTTTTATTCCTCTTTTTGCGCCGGGAAAGACGCACTTTCAGCGTGGAGCTGGACGTGACCGTCAACGTGACTGCCATCAATCTCGACAAGGTGGATTTCGTTACGCAACGCTGATTTTCTATTAAAAGGCATAATTATGTTCCTGATAATATTAATAAAATCGCTCATCATCGGCGCGTTGGTTGGCGTTGGTGTCGGCGCTGGGGCTGCACGCATGTTTCATGCGCCTACCACTCAAGGGATGGGCGCGTTTCGTACTCTTGGAGAACTGAATTCCTGCGAAGGGGATCCGGCTTCTCACTTCTCGTTCGGTCTGGGCTTCTTCTTTAACGCCTGGGCTTCCTCCGTTGCGGCGGGGGCGTTCACTCAGGACGTCGACCATCGCATCATCCCCAACTGGGGCGCCGCCGCTCTGATGATTAAAAATCGCAACGTCGGTGAAACGCTGCACGATCCTAAGCGCATGGCAATTGCCTGCGGCGTTATCGGGATGATCGTGGTGACCTTCCTGAACCTCACTGCGCCATCCGTACCGGAAGCGCTGCAGGTTACCGCCGTCAAGGTGCTGGTGCCCGCGGCTAACCTGCTGGTTAACACCGTGATGCCGGTGATCTTCTGGCTGGCGGCGATCGACGCCGGTAAGAAATCCGGCTTCTGGGCCACCGTTTTTGGCGGCGCGGCGCAGCTGATCATGGGCAACGCCGTTCCGGGGCTGGTGCTCGGTATTCTGATCGGCAAAGGTGTTGAAGAAAGCGGCTGGAACCACGTCACGAAAGTGATGATGGTAGCTATCGTCGCGCTGTTTGTCCTGAGCGGCTTCTTCCGCGGTTTCGATATGAAGATGATCGAATCCTTCCATCTGACCGTGCCTAACTGGCTCGAACTTATCCACAACTCGCTCAGCGGCAAATAACGGAGGTCATCATGGAACAGAATAAAGGTTTTTGGTTCGCTGACTGGTCGTTCCCGATCTTCGTGGGCCTGCTCTCATCCGGCGTATTTGCCGGAACGCACATGTACTACCTGTACGGTATTGGCGCATTTAACGAAGTGGCTTTTGTGGCGATGCTGAAGGCGGGAATGGATACCGGCTCCTACGGGGCGGTGGCGGCATTTGGCGCAAGTTTCCTGTTTGCCCGCATCATTGAAGGTTCGCTGGTGGGTATTCTGGATATCGGCGGGGCGATTCAGACCGGGGTTGGGTTAGGTGTTCCGGCGCTGCTGCTGGGCGCGGGCATTATCTTCCCGGTCGCCAACTTTGCCGCCTCGCTGGTCACTGGTCTGGTGATTGGTCTGGCGATTGGCTACATCATCATTCTGGCGCGTAAGTTCACCATCAACCAGAGCGATTCAACCTACGGTGCGGACGTCATGATGGGGGCCGGTAACGCCTCCGGCCGCTTCCTCGGACCGTTGATTATCCTCAGCGCGATGACGGCTTCTATTCCTATCGGAATCGGTTCTCTGGCGGGGGCGCTGCTGTTTTATCTGTGGCAAAAACCGATTACCGGCGGGGCGATTCTTGGGGCAATGATCCTCGGGTCCATCTTCCCGATTGCCATTAGCTAACTGTTGATTTGCAGGCCGGATAAGGCGGTTACGCCGCCATCCGGCATAGGAGAGAGCGATGTTTGATTTACTCCTGCGCCGTGCGCGCCTCGTTGACGATACGGTGAGCGATATTGCGCTCAAAGACGGCAAGATCGCGGCGTTGGGCGACGTTGATGGCCCGGCGCTGAAAACCATTGAGCTGGGCGGCGAGTGCTACGTCAGCGCAGGCTGGATTGACTCCCACGTTCATTGCTACCCGAAATCCCCGATTTACCACGACCAGCCGGATAGCGTCGGTATTGCGACCGGCGTCACTACCGTGGTGGATGCGGGCAGTACCGGGGCGGATGACATCGACGATTTTTACACCCTGACCCGGGAAGCTGCCACCGAGGTGTATGCGTTGCTGAATATCTCCCGCGTTGGGCTTATCGCCCAGAACGAGCTGGCCAACATGGCCAATATTGACGCTGATGCGGTGCGAGAGGCGGTGAAACGCCACCCTGATTTTATCGTCGGTCTGAAGGCACGTATGAGTAGCAGCGTGGTCGGCGAAAACGGCATCACCCCGCTGGATCGTGCCAAAGCGATGCAAAAAGAGAACGGCGACCTGCCGCTGATGGTGCACATCGGCAACAACCCGCCGGACCTGGATGAGATCGCCGAGCGCCTGAGCGCGGGTGACATCATTACCCACTGCTACAACGGTAAGCCGAACCGCATTCTGACGCCGCAAGGCGAGCTGCGGGCGTCAGTGACGCGGGCGATTTCACGCGGCGTGCGTCTGGACGTTGGGCATGGCACCGCCAGCCTGAGCTTTGCGGTGGCAAAACGCGCTATTGAACTGGGGATTTTGCCACACACCATCAGTTCCGATATTTACTGTCGCAACCGTATCAGCGGCCCGGTCCATTCTCTGGCGAATGTGATGTCGAAATTTCTCGCCATTGGGATGTCGCTTCCGCAGGTCATTGAGTGCGTTACCGCCAATGCTGCCGACGGCCTGCGCCTGAAACAGAAGGGGCGACTGCAGGTCGGTCTGGATGCTGATTTAACCCTCTTTACGCTTAAGCGCCAGCCAACCGTGCTGGTAGATGCAGAAAACGACAGCCTGCAGGCTGAACAACTGCTGGTGCCGCTTGCCGCAATACGTGCGGGCAAGGGCTATATGACCGAACAAGGGAGCGCGGAACATGCCTTCGATTTTTGAGAAATACGATTTAAAACAGGTGATTAATACCTCCGGCCGCATGACGGCGCTTGGCGTTTCCACGCCGCGACCAGAAGTGGTTGAAGCCGCGATGGCCGGGATGAATCAATACTTTGAGATGAAAGACCTGGTGAATAAAACCGGCGACTACATCGCGAAATTGCTGGAAGTGGAAGGGGCAACCGTTGTCTCTTGCGCCTCGGCGGGGATCGCCCTGTCGGTGGCTGGCGTATTGGTTAAAGACAGCGACTGGCTGCTGGAGAACCTGCACGTCACGCCCATCGAGAACAACGAAATCGTGCTGCCCAGAGGCCACAACGTCAACTTTGGCGCTCCGGTGGGTACCATGGTGGCGCTTGGCGGCGGTAAGTTAGTGGAGGCTGGTTATGCCAACGAATGTTCCGCGGCGCAACTGGCTGCGGCCATTACACCGCGTACGGCGGCCATTCTGTATATCAAATCTCACCACTGCGTCCAGAAAAGTATGCTCAGCGTGGAGCAGGCTGCGGTGGTGGCGCGTACGCATAATCTGCCGCTGATCGTGGACGCGGCGGCGGAAGAAGATTTGCAATGCTACTACCGGGTTGGCGCAGATCTGGTTATTTATAGCGGCGCGAAGGCGATTGAAGGACCAACCAGCGGTCTGGTGATAGGTAAAACCCAGTACGTTGAGTGGGTGAAACGCCAGACGGCGGGAATTGGCCGGGCGATGAAGGTGGGGAAAGAGGGAATTCTTGGCCTAACCTGCGCCATCGAACTGTATCTGAACGCGCAGAAAGAGAGTGGCGCGGAGATGGTCGAGAAAATGACGCCGTTCATTAATGTGTTGAACCAGCTTAACGGCGTGAGCGCCCGCGTGGTGTGGGATAGCGCAGGGCGCGACATCGCACGCACGGAAATTAAGTTTGATGAAGCGGTAACCGGGATCGCCACGGGCGAACTGGTTGAAGCCCTGAAACAAGGCGAGTACGCGATTTACTTCCGTGGTTACAAAGCCAACGAAGGCATTATCGAAGCTGATGTGCGCAGCGTCGATCGTGCGCAGCTGGAGATTGTGGCCCGTCGAATTGGTGAAGTGATTTCGCAGGAGAAAAACGCATGAAACTGACCCCTAACTTTTATCGCGACCGCGTCTGCCTGAACGTGCTGGCAGGCTCCAAAGAAAATGCACGGGATATTTACGCGGCGGCGGAAGGACACGTGTTGGTTGGTGTGTTGTCAAAAAATTACCCGGATGTCGCAAGCGCAGTAGCGGATATGCGTGAATACGCAGCGCTTATCGACAATGCGCTCTCCGTGGGATTGGGGGCAGGCGATCCTAACCAGTCGGCGATGGTCAGTGAAATTTCCCGTCAGGTACAGCCGCAGCATGTTAATCAGGTCTTTACCGGCGTGGCCACCAGTCGCGCGCTGCTGGGCCAGCAGGAGACAGTGGTCAACGGTCTGGTCTCGCCAACCGGCATGCCGGGCAGGGTGAAAATCTCCACCGGTCCGCTGAGCAGCCAGACGCCGGACGGTATTGTGCCGGTAGAAACCGCGATTGCACTGCTCAAAGACATGGGCGGTAGCTCGATTAAATACTTCCCGATGGGCGGCCTGAAATGCCGTGAAGAGTACATTGCCGTAGCGCAGGCCTGCGCCCGTCATGACTTCTGGCTGGAGCCAACTGGCGGTATCGATCTGGATAATTTCACTGAAATCCTGCAGATTGCCCTCGATGCCGGAGTGAGTAAAATCATTCCTCACATCTATAGTTCGATTATTGATAAGGTGAGTGGTAACACTCGTCCGGATGACGTACGCCAACTGATGGCGATGACCCGGGCCTGCGTAGGCTAACTGACTGATGAGGAAACTGACGTGCGATTTCCCAACCAACGTTTAGCACAGCTGTTTGACATGTTGCAAAACGAAGCGCTTCCACAGGACGAGCTGGCGCAGCGGTTGTCGGTTTCCACACGCACCGTACGGGCGGATATCACCGCGCTAAACGCGCTGCTCACCCAGTACGGCGCACAGTTTGTCCTCAGCCGGGGTAACGGTTATCAGCTCAAAATTGACGACCCGGCAAGTTATAACACCCTGCAAACGCAGCAGCCCAACGCGTTGCTTCGCATCCCTCGAACCAGCCAGGAACGGATACACTGGCTGGTGGTGCGTTTTCTGACGTCGGCTTTCTCGCTAAAGCTGGAAGATTTGGCTGATGAATGGTTTATCAGCCGCGCGACGCTGCAAAACGATATGGCTGAGGTGCGCGAGCATCTGCAACGTTATCATCTGACGCTGGAAACGCGTCCCCGTCACGGCATGAAGCTGTTCGGCAGCGAAATGGCGATTCGCGCCTGTTTGACCGATTTGCTGTGGACGCTGGCACAGCAGGATCCGCAGCACCCATTAGTGATGCAGGAGGCGCTTAATGCCGGGATCCCTGAGCAGCTACAGCCCGTTTTACAGGATATTTTCGCTCGTTTTCATATTCGTCTGACCGATGAGGGCGAGCTGTTTTTACGCTTGTACTGCGCGGTGGCGGTACGGCGGATTAGCGAAGGGTATCCACTCCCGGATTTTGCCGCAGAAGAGGCCGATCAATCGGTGTGCCTGGCCACGCGGGAAATCGCGGCGGTATTGCACCGCCTGGCAGACAAACCGCTTTCCGTTTCCGAAGAAAACTGGCTACAGGTGCATATTGCTGCTCGCCAGGTACAAGAGATTGCGCCCAGTGCTATCAATGCGGATGATGACGAAGCGTTGGTCAATTACATCCTGCGTTTTATCAACACCCAGTACAACTACAACCTGTTGAATGACAAACAGTTACATGCTGACCTGCTGACGCATATTAAGACGATGATCACCCGCGTGCGTTACCAGATAATGATCCCCAATCCGCTGCTGGAAAATATTAAACAGCACTACCCCATGGCGTGGGACATGACGCTGGCCGCCGTCTCGGGATGGGGAAAATATACGCCGTACACCATCAGTGAAAATGAGATCGGCTTCCTCGTGCTGCATATTGGCGTCGGGCTGGAGCGTAGTTACAACATCGGTTACCAGAGACAGCCGAAGGTTCTGCTGGTATGTGATGCCGGAAATGCGATGGCGCGGATGATTGAAGCGGTGCTGGCGCGTAAGTATCCGCAGATAGAGATCGTCGATACCGTCACGCTGCGTGACTACGAACAGCGGGAAAGCATCAGCGAAGATTTTGTCATCTCTACCGCGCGGATCGGTGAAAAAGATAAGCCTGTAGCGATGATTGCGCCGTTCCCGACCGATTATCAACTGGAACAAATTGGCAAACTGGTGCTGGTGGACAGAACCCGCCCGTGGATGTTGAACAAATTCTTCGATGCCGCCCATTTTCGTGTAATTGACGAGCCAATGGATCAACAAACGTTGTTCAAAACCTTATGCCGTCAGTTGCAGGATGAAGGTTTTGTCGACGCGGAGTTTCTTGATTCGGTGGTTGAGCGTGAAGCTATCGTCAGCACCATGCTGGGTGACAGCATTGCCTTGCCGCACGCCCTCGGTCTGCTGGCCAAGAAAACGGTGGTTTACACTATCCTCGCCCCGCAGGGCATTGCCTGGGGTGATGAAACCGCGCACGTGATCTTCCTGCTCGCCATCAGTAAAAGCGAGTACGAAGAAGCGATGGCCATTTACGATATTTTCGTCACCTTCCTGCGCGAGCGCGCCATGACGCGGCTCTGCGCATGCCGGAATTTCACCGAGTTCAAAACGGTCGCCATGGAGTGTGTCAGTCGTTTTTGAGAGGCGTTATCCAGAATTCGATGTAATGCGTATGTAATGCTAAACTGCATTACACATTCGATTCTACTGGAGGCATAATGGCCACGCTGAACGTCCGTCTGGATGACAAACTCAAAAATGAGGCTTATGCCGTGCTGGAAAAACTGAACATTACTCCAACGGAAGCTGTGCGATTACTGTTTCAGTACGTCGCGGAAACGGGGCGCATGCCAGTGAAAACCGTCACCGTTAGCGACAGCGAAGATACACTGATTCAGACAGTCCGGGAGAGGCTGGCCAGCCCGCAAAAAGGAATCAAGGTTAGTCTGGATGACTTATGAACTGGAATTCGACCCGAGAGCCTTAAAAGAGTGGCATAAACTGGGTGATACGGTGAAGTCTCAGTTTAAGAAGAAGTTGGCCGACGTGTTGTTGAACCCCAGAATTGACTCTGCCCGTTTAAACGGTCTTCCAGACTGCTATTAAATTAAGCTTAAATCGTCCGGCTATCGTCTGGTGTACCAGGTTCGGGATGAGGTTGTGACCGTGTTTGTTGTCGCGGTCGGCAAGCGAGAACATTCGGCCGTTTATCTCGATGCAAACAAACGGCTTTAGCGATCAACGCAAATGATGTACAACCTGGTTGCTGCTGCCGCGCCAGATTAGCGCCGGGTCTTTAAGATCCTGCACGTATTTGCCATCGACCAGTACGTTGATGAGATCGACCACCTGCATTTGCGCGGCGTTGAGTTCATCGAGCTTGTAGCCGGTCCACACCCAGATATCTTTGCCGGGGCACTCAGCGCGAACGCGCTGCACTAGTTGCAGGATTTCCGGCACGTTTTGCGGATGTAGCGGATCGCCACCGGAGAGCGAGATCCCCTGACGCTTGATTCGCGTATCGTTCAGATCGGCAATGATCTTGTCTTCCATCTCTTTGGTAAATGGCTTGCCGGAATTGAGCCGCCAGGTGCTTTTGTTATAGCAACCGGGACATTCATGCACGCACCCGGACACAAACAGCGTGCAGCGGGTGCCGGGGCCGTTAACGATGTCGACGGGATAGTATTGGTGAAAGTTCATAGCTTGTAACCATGCCGGGTGGCGCTGCGCTTACCCGGCCTACAATAAGAGTGCGGTCCGTAGGCCCGGTAAGCGCAGCGCCACCGGGCATTAACGTAACAGCGGATTAACCTATCTGCCCGTTACCCAAATGCTTAACGCGGCGCTTCACTTCTTCCTGCTTACCGGCGTTAAACGGACGGGCGTCCGGGCTGCCTAAATAACCGCAGACGCGGCGGGTGACCGACACGCGCGCGGCGTCGTGGTTACCACATTTCGGGCAGGTAAAGCCTTTGCTGGTGCACTCGAACTCACCGGTAAAGCCGCACTCGTAGCATTCATCAATTGGCGTGTTGGTCCCGTAATACGGCACGTGCTGATAGCTGTAATCCCAGACGTCTTCCAGTGCTTTCAGGTTGTGTTGAATATTCGGGTATTCGCCGTAGCAAATGAAGCCTCCACTCGCCAGCGGCGGGTATGGCGCTTCGAAATCGATCTTGTCGTACGGGTTAACCTTTTTCTCCACGTCGAGGTGGAAGCTGTTGGTGTAGTAACCTTTATCGGTCACGCCTGGCACCACACCAAACTCGGCGGTATCCAGACGGCAGAAACGATCGCACAGGTTTTCGCTCGGCGTGCTGTACAGGCTGAAGCCGTAGCCGGTCTCGTCTTTCCACTGATCGACTGCCTGACGCAGGCGTTCGACAATGGCGATAGCTTTGGCGCGAAGCTGCTCGCTGTCGTACAGATGTTTGTCACCAAACAGTGCGTTAATGGTTTCGTGAATGCCGATGTAACCCAGCGAGATAGACGCGCGGCCATTTTTAAAGATTTCTGACACGTCATCGTCCGCTTTCAGACGCACGCCGCAGGCACCTTCCATATACAGGATTGGCGCCACGCGAGCTTTCACGCCTTCCAGACGCGCAATGCGGGTCATCAGCGCTTTACGTGCCAGCACCAGTCGATCGTCGAGCAGTTTCCAGAAGGTGGCTTCATCGCCGTGGGCTTCCAGCGCGATACGCGGCAGGTTGAGGCTGATAACGCCGAGGTTGTTACGCCCGTCGTGAATCTGTTCGCCGTTCTCGTTTTCCCACACGCCGAGGAAGCTGCGACAGCCCATCGGCGTTTTGAACGAACCGGTCACTTTCACTACCTGATCGTAGTTCAGGATGTCCGGATACATGCGCTTGCTTGCACATTCCAGCGCCAGCTGTTTGATGTCGTAGTTCGGATCGCCAAACTTGTGGTTCAGGCCGTCGCGAATGGCGAACACCAGTTTCGGGAACACGGCGGTTTTACGATTTTTACCGAGACCCGCAATGCGGTTACGCAGAATGGACTGCTGGATCAAACGCGATTCCCAACTGGTTCCCAGGCCAAAACCGAAGGTGACGAACGGCGTCTGGCCGTTAGCGGTATGCAGGGTATTCACTTCATACTCGAGGGACTGGAATGCGTCGTAGCACTCTTTCTCGGTACGGGAATGCGCATAACCGTCGGCATCCGGGATCTGCCACTCTTCAGCGGTTTTGCGATGCTTGTTAAAGCTCTCGGTCACGAATGGTGCGAGAACTTCGTCAATACGGTTAATGGTGGTACCGCCATAAATATGGCTGGCAACCTGCGCGATAATTTGCGCGGTGACGGCCGTCGCGGTGGAGATGGATTTTGGCGGCTCAATCTCCGCGTTACCCATCTTAAAGCCCTGCGTCAGCATGCCTTTCAGGTCGATCAGCATGCAGTTAAACATTGGGAAGAACGGAGAGTAGTCGAGATCGTGATAGTGAATATCACCACGCTCGTGCGCCTGGACGACATCACGCGGCAGCAGGTGCTGACGCGCATAGTGTTTGGCGACGATACCGGCCAGCAGGTCACGCTGGGTCGGGATCACTTTGCTGTCTTTGTTGGCGTTTTCGTTCAGCAGAGCAGAGTTGGTTTGCTCAACCAGACCACGAATTTCCTGGTTCAGACGGCCACGCTTTTCACGCTGTATATCACGGTCGTGGCGATATTCGATGTACGCACGGGCGAGTTGTTTGTACGGACCAGACATCAGCTGGTTTTCTACCGCTGTCTGGATCTCGTTGATATCGACCTGGCTGCGCTCATTCATCTGGCTACTAACGACTTCTGCGACGGTGGCACAGTAATCTGCGTCATCGACTCCCGCTGCTTTAGCTGCACGCAGAATGGCTTCTTTGATGCGCTCTGATTTAAACGGCACTTTACAGCCATCTCGTTTCATCACATGCGGTGTCATGATCACTCCATATTTATAAGAACAGGTTATCCACAGAGGTTGGGGAAGCGGCCATGGCTTTATTCATCTCTATTGCCAATGACTTCCCGCAATCCTGACCCACTTTATCCACAATTTCACCGTAAAGCGGTGCACTGTAGTTGTAGCAATTGTAGTCGATTAATACAACATATTGGGTCGGCGTGCATTTTAAGTTCTATATGTAGTGATTTGCATCAAGGATGTTTACGGTTTATTTGATGTAGCGCAAAGTAAAAATCGGAGCGTACAGATGACGGGCAGTACAGCGATTGTAAATTATGGGCAGAAAATTCTGATTAATTATTCAACAAAAACAGGAAGGTAAAGCCGGGCAGGCATCTGCTGCCCGGAACACACTATGACGACAGCGACTGCATCCAGTGGATACCTGCATTAATGAAGGCTGCCGAGGCGACGAGACCCAGAATGAGTGGTACAAGGTAACTGCTCTTCACGCGGTTTTCTGGCACTTCCTGAGCTGGTGTCGTTCCAGTCGAGAGCAGCGCCAGTACTTCTTCGGCAGACGTAGCGTTAAGCATGGCGTTTCGCATCTCATCCTCAACCAGCGACGAGGTGAGCTGGGTGAGCAGTTGCATATGCGTTGTACCCGCTTCATTTGGCGGGATCGCCAGCAGGAACACTAACCGTACTGGTTCAGGTCCTTCAAGACCCGGCCACAGTATTGGCTCGGGAAAAAGGGCGACGCAGAACGACGCCTGCACGACGGAATCACATTTTCCGTGAGGGACGGCCAGCTCTTCTCCCAGCGCGGTCGGTCCTTCATTTTCACGGCGCAGAACGCTGTCAATAAAAGCGTCTTTATTGGTAATGAGTCCGCATTCAGACAATGCTGAAGACATATACCGGATGATCGCATCGGGAGACGATTGCGGAGGATCGATAAAAATTAACGCCTGACGAGTCAGTGTGGACAATTCCATGTTTTATGCCTCCGGTTGTGCCTTGACGTGGATCCAGATCGTTTGCCAGCCCGCCAGTTCGCAAACGCCATTAAAGGGGGTTCCTGTCAGGAGATCTGTCCCCGTCACGGGTAAGAGAAGTGTTTGTGATGCGCCAGTGACATTCACAATACCGTAGACAGTTTCTTCCTCTGTCTGGTGGTGGCGTTTGACGCCAAATAGCGCATCCGGCAGTGTAAGGACTTGCTGAGCGGCTGCCGGTGAGAACGCGGGATGTTGTTGGCGAATGCGCAGTAATGTCGTTAGTGCGGCATAGATCTTCGCTTGTCGGGATTCTGGCGTGACTAATGCCTGATGCGTGGTGGCGAAATCCAGTTTTTCACGGTTAATACGGCGATTGATCCCTGACGCGTTCAACCCTGCGATATCATTTTCGCTACCGAGAAGGCTGTGGTAGTAAATTGCAGGAACGCCCTGCAACATAAAGAGGATGGCGTGAGCGGCGGCAAATCTGGCAACCTGCGTGTCGGGAGCTTCTCCCGGTTCGCTTAACGCGCTCAGAAAGTTAATGTTCATCTCGTACGGCGACTGGCTGCCGTCTGGATTGGTGCGCCAGGAAATTCGTCCTTGCTTACGTTCTACTTCACTGACCAGGAACGCTTTTTCTTCCGTCGAGAGGATGTTTTCGACAGGTCGCAGGCCAATGCCGTCATGGCTAGCGAGGAAATTGAAAAATGTGGTGTTGGCAGGAAAGGTTTCTTGCTCCAGGCTTTGCGCCCACTGGCGTAGCCAGCGTGCGTTGCCGCGCAGGCAGGCATGCAGTGTCAGCGGTGGTAGCGGGAATTGATACACCATATGAGCCTCATCCCCGGCCCCCAGATAGCTGATGTTTTCCTGATGTGGCACATTGGTTTCGGTAATCAGCAGGCAGTCAGGCCAGATCTCTTCCAGGATCGCCCGCCAGAGTTTGATTACCTGATGGGTTTGCGGCAGATGAATGCAGCGGCTGTTTTTCTCTTTCCACAAGAAACCGACGGCATCGAGTCGAATTGCCTGGGCACCGCGTGAAGCATATTCCAAAAGAATATCAATACTTTCCAGTAAAACCTCGGGTTCACGGAAGTTAAGATCAATTTGATCGGCGCTGAATGTGGTCCATATATGCGCCGTTTCCCCTGTTTTAAGCGTGAATGGCGTTAATAAAGGAGATGTACGCGGACGTGTGATCCGGCTGTAATTTTCATCCGGATCGGCGTTGATAAAGTAGTTCTGGTAGCGAGGCTCACCATGCAAATAGCCCTGGAACCAACGGCTTTGCTGTGAAATATGGTTAATCACAAAATCGAACATTAAATTGAAATCGCCCGCCAGCGCGGCAATATCTGACCACTGCCCAAGATGTGGATCAACCTGTCGGTAATCCACCACGCTAAAACCGTCATCGGAGGTCCAGGGGAACATCGGCAGCAGGTGAATGTCACTGATCGTCCCCTTCAACCACAGTTTTGCAAACTGGTGGAGAATCGATAGGGGATTTTCCCCTTGCGCGCAGATGCTATCACCATAGGCGATCATCCAGATACGGCTTTGATCTAACGGAATCGTCGTTTGCGTTTTGGGTTTCCAGCGTTGGATAAGCTGTTCAATCTTCGCTGCGATTGCCTGATGATCCGCTTGCGGATAGAGCTGTGCCAGCGTGTCGCGGATAAATGCTTTATGTGGGGAGATATTCATACTTTTGCGTCACGCTCCGGCAGTGAGAAAAGGAAATCGCATGTGGCGAAAGGCGCAATTTCGCGGCAGTGCTTAACGGGTTCTTCCAGATAGTTAATCTGCGGCATTTCTTGCAGCAATGGTGGGAGTTCAACAGGATGCTCACCGGCATTGAAAATACGTAATATTGTTCCATTTATCGTCTGGGCGTGTGGCAGCGCCGAGAGCATGAGCGGCTCAGGCAACGTCAGCAGACTGAAAGTTTCTGGCAGTGAACGCGGTGTGAAATTGAGCGTGAAGCGCTCCAGACGGTTGTCCAGCGTATTCAATTTCTGGTTCTGCCAGCTGAAAGGCTGACGTAAAGCTCTTTCCTCAAGGCGGCGTAATGTCAGATGGTCGGCACGCTCGCTAAGTGTCAGGGTCAGGTTAAAGATCAGGGGCTTGTGGAGCTGGGCCTCGGGCGTGTAAACGACGGTATTATTGATGCCGGAAGCGCGTCCGGGGCGCCAGGCCAGATCGTCGCGTCCCAGAACGCCTGTCGATTTGAAGAGCGTCAGCGCCACCTGCGATGTTGTGTTTTGCAGGATCTGATACTCTTTCATGCCCAGGCTGTTTATGACCAGAGCGTTGTCGTTTTCCGCAATGGCGATAATTCCCTCGCTGGTTTCGATATCGACAGGTTTCTCACGATAGTTTTGCTGCCAGTTCGCAGGGGCGTCGGCAATGGGGCGGTGAATAATGCCGAAAGGCTGAGAGGCTATTGATTCCTGAGTATGAATATCGCTGTTGATCAGCAGGCGCAGGCGGTGGTCGCAAACGTTGTTTTCTAAACGGGCATCAATAAAAAGATGGGCTTCGCCCTGACGGAGTTCGCAAACAACCTGTACCGGGCATTCTTGTGTTGCGCGTTGGCTTAATGAATAGGGCAGGTTGAGCGTGATGCCCAGCGTTAAGCGCTCGACGTGCTGGCTCTTTTCGCAGGCGAGAAGTGTGAAGTGATTGAACTTTTGGGGGATATCACCTTGCAGCGGTGAAAAATCATAACTGTCACCTGCATCCGCACAATCTTCGAAGGTCAGCAGGTCGGAGAGAGTTCTGCCGGTACGTTTATCCCGTAGCGTCAGTGTTCCGTCATCAAGGCTGAGTCGATAATGGTCATTTTCAATATGGTTTTCGGCATAAGGGCGCAGCGTAGAAACCGTGTGCGTGCCCTCGCGAACGGCAATATTGATATAACCCAGTGCGGGCAGTTCCTGCGTGTCGATAGCGACCTGCGAGCGATAATAAGGCGGAAGCTCAACCTCTTTTTCTCCCTGCGGCGTAACCTGAATCACGCGTCCACCGGAAAGCTCTGTTTGTTCAATAATGCTAAATGAGAGAGTCTGCTCGCCAGCGCAGAGTTCAAGGGATGGTGTGCTGGTATATAGCGTGGCGTTGACAACCCCGGACCAGGGCGTCGCGCCAGGGTTCACCACAAAGAGGTCGTTCTCCTGGCTGCTGGCAATGGCCAGCTCTTTAATCACCAGATTCCACAGGCTATGGCTGAGCTGTTCCGTTTGTTCCAGGCGATGCAGAATATCCCGGTTGGTGGCATCACTGTTACACCCGCCTATGGAGTCATGGGCATGGTTGCGTAACAGGTTTTTCCAGATTTGATCAACCCACTGGAGGTTGACGTGAATATCATGATGGCGGGCCAGCGCAATAGTCGGTTCCAGCTTGCCCAACAAAAATTGTTCGATATCGTAATTTTTCTTTTTAATGTCGTAACGAACGGAGCCGATGGTTTTGTGGATCCTGGTATAGCGCGGGGATTTCAGTTCGCCTTGCCAGCAGGTAAATCCATCGGCTTGCTGACGAAGCGTATCAACAAACGCTTCCAGCGATGATATCTGGAACCGATCGCCTGTAGGGGAGCGTTCGCTGACCGTCTGCAGAATCTCGGGTAACAGAGGATCAATATTGACCTGATCGCCGCCGCAGGGCAGGAGTAAGTCATGCAGACCGGCGCGTTGGCGGATGAGATTCACCATTGGAAAGATTTTTTCCTGCAGGTGGGCATCGTCCGGTTGAATATTTTTGGCTGCCCCGTAGCCAAACAGCATTGCGCAGGCAATGACTTGCGAACCTGACGGCGCACGCCAGATAAACTGGCTCTGTGCAACCTGCGTGTCATGATCAATGCCGCGCCAGAACACGATGTTGTCCAGGTTGCATCCGCGAAGCAGCGTCGGGAGCTGGCTGTTATGACCAAAGGTATCGGGCAGATATCCCACCATCATGGCGTGGCCCAGTTTACGCGCGGAAAGTATGCCGTACTTCAGGTTGCGGATAATCGATTCGCCGTGAACGTTGAACGTATCCGTCTGGGTGTACCACGGGCCGATGTAAAGCCGCTTGTTTTTGACCAGCAGCTTCAGGCGGTCAGCGTATTGCGGATTGACGGCCAGAAAATCCTCAACCACGGCGGTTTGTCCGTCGAAATGGTAACAGGTGTAATCGGCGTAACGTTCTAATGTATCAATAACATCGGCAAAGTTTCGCGATGCCAGGATATTGCTGTCCTGCAACGTGAAATACCACTCTTGATCCCAGTGCGTGTGGGCGATGACATGGATATGACTCATTTTACTTTCCTGAATTTGTTGCCAGTTTCGGGCTGAAGAAAAGTACGCCCAACGCGCACACCAGAGAGCCTGCGAAAACGCTTACCAGATAGCCGGTGACGTTGGTGGCGAGCGGCCATCCCCAAACGGCAGGTAGCGGTAAGGATTGTTTGACACCTAACGTTGTGGCGATGAATGCGCCAGGCATTGCGCCGACCATAAAGACGGGGATCAGACGCGGGTTTTTCAGAATAAAGGGGATCGCGCCTTCGGAAATGCCAATGAATCCCAGCAGTAGTGAGGTACTACCGATAGTTTTTTCTTCATTATTGAACACATCAGGAAGACCGAAGCGGTTATTGAGCAATGCGGCAATGCCGACGCCGATTGAAGGGATGACGATAGCCAGTTCTCTGGCTGTTAAATCGAAGGTATCGCTCACGCCGTTAAGTCCCAGCGCCACCGACCCCGCAGCTTTGTTAATTGGCCCGCCGAGGTCGAAAGCGGTACCTGCTGCGATCATCAGCGAGTAAAAGCTGCGCCCGGATTCTCCGGCGGAAGTAAAAAAGGCCACCATCGCCTGATTCAGCGCGCCAAAAATGGGGTTAATCAGATACTGCATCACAATAACCAGTGTAATACCGGTACACAGCGGCACGATCAGCATGGTTTTTATGGTGGTGATTTGCTGACGTACTTTTATTGTATCGTTGAGCCATTGCACCAGATGACCGACAAAAAAGCCGATGGCGATTGCGCCAAAGAATCCCGAGGGCATAAAACCTTCGAGATTAAAAAAGCGCTTGTAGACTTCGTCAGACATAATTCCGCCGATAAGACCAGGTATCAGTGCGGGTTTCCCGGCAATTGAAAAGGCGAGGTACATGGCAAATACCGGGTACATAAACTTGATGACCATAAAGCCCAGTTTATCCAGCACCTCGAACGGCGTTCCGGCGATGGGAATAAATTGCCCGGTTATTTTCGCCACCGCCATAAGTAATCCACCGAGAACGACAACTGGCAGCATATAGCTGATTGCTGCCATAATATGGCCAATAAATATCTGCCATGCGGAACGATGCTCTTCGGGTTCGTCAGTTATTTGGGTGGATCCTTTGCTCAAGGCTAGCGCCTGGCGAATATAGCGCTCGGTATTCTTAATCAGTTCTTGGGTACGAATTTTAAGATGTAGCGTGTTTGCGAATCGTTCAGCATCCTGTATAGGAACGTCCGTTGCCAGTATGACAGCGTCAGCGCTGGCGATATCTTGCCGGGAAAGCTTATTTTTGACCCCATCGCTTCCTTGTGTTTCTACCTTAACGTCAAAGCCATTTTCTTTCGCCCAGGTGACAATTTTGTTGGCCGCCATAAATGTATGGGCGATACCTGTAGGGCACGCCGTTACTGCAACAATTTTTAGTTTTGTCATTGTAAAATCTCTAAAAATAGGACTGCGGAAATTATAAAGAGAAATAAAAGAACCATTAAACGTTTGGTGATACTAATTGCGTATGGGCATACCTGTATCCTGATAGTGTGATTCGCATTGCAGTGTCAGGTATAAGATACGAGTATGATTATTCTATCTTTAGTTAAAGAGTGCTGTTTTATGAATTCTTTTCAAGGTAGTGAAAGATTAATATTCGAATATATACAGTGCCATGCACATGAAATTTCTGATATTTCCGCTAAAGTGATTGCGACCGAGACCTTCACGACGACGACGTCGGTGAATCGGGTGTGTAAGAAAATGGGGTATCAGAGTTATACCGAACTGCGTTATAAATTTTCACGAGACAGACGTGTTGCCGAACCGGTAAAATATAGTGTTGGCAACGAAAAAACAGAAGTAATTATACAATTATGTAACCTGCTGAGTAATTCAAGTCATATATTTTTATATTCACGTGGTGCATCGCTGACCAGTTTGAATTACCTTTCTCGCTTTCTTTCACTGGCGAGTTTACCCCATTTAATTCTCAATGATATTCATCAGCTTACCCGGGTCTCGCGAGGAACGCTGGTGCTGATCAGTAAATCGGGAGAAACCGCTTCTTTAGTTGAGATGGCAAGAAATGCTTTGCGAAAAGGGCTAAAAATAATTGCGATTACCAGGAGAGAATCGTCGTTAGCGGCGCTGGCTACGCTGTGTTGGCCCCTGGACATTGATATCGATGCGATTTCCTTGTACCAACGGGAAGGTCAACTGGAGTTGTTGACCGTTGTTGACCGCATCGGTTGCTATTTGTTGCAACACGATGCGGCGTAAAACATCAGAGTTGCTTAACGATACCCAGACGCACGGCGTAATCATTTTCATGATTTCCGTGGTCATTGATGTAGGTTTTATCAAGAGACACTAGCTCAACATACGGGGTCCAGCCATCGTCCAGTTTATAATTGAACGCCACGGTATGCTCCCAATACGTATCATCACCCGTTCCCTGGTCGACACCATCCTGCCAGCGGAAGCGGGGATTATAAGACATGCCAAACTTGCCGATATTATAGGCAAACCAGATATCGAACTGGTGAGATTGACGGCGAGTGTAACCGCTGCCGTCTAATTCTCTGTCACTGTGTGAGTCATTTACGGTGTTATAGCGATAACGCGCGGAGAGATTAAGTCCATTATCAAAAGACTTCCATCCCTGAATAAAGGGACGGTAATGCGTGTTGCTGGTGGTAAATACAGTAACCATCCCCGGCGCAATTGCATAACCATCGCCTAAATCAAAACGCCAGCGTGTTTCTATTTCTTGAGCGGCTTCAGTGACACCTTTATCATCGGGGTCGTTACGATCGGTATCGCCAAAAAATGTGTCATTGTGATTTTGTGCAGCCTCAACGGAAAAATAAAATCCATTATCGGCCTGGTGCATGACTTTAATACGTGAGTCATTAACGTCAGAGTTGGTGTTATGACCAAAGCGTAAATCAACAGCAGTATTTCCACACCATCCCTGGCTGCTAATCAGTAATGCTGAAAGAGAACATGTTCTAATAAGATTTTTCATAATATCCTGCCGGGTTATATAATAAGAGGCAGGGGTATTTTTGTTTTATTCTCCAGCGCTTGTAAATTTTATCATGGTACATTTCAGGTATCGCTATACGTCACTCCTGAATTGAATAATAAAAGATACGGATAAAGATGCTTATCCGTATCTTTGCGGCGTTACTTCTGCAACCACCAGACGGCCTCAAAAGGACGTAGTGTCATGTCCCCAGGTTGGCTGGCGACCTCGGCATAGTTGTGCATCAGCACCTGCCAGTTTCCATCGGCCTGGACTGGCTGCCAGTTCTGGAAGGTATCGCTCAGATTAGCAATGACCAGCAGTCGCTGCCCTTGCCACTCGCGTTGGTAACACCACAGATGTGGGCTGTCCGGTAACAGATCCTGATAGTCGCCCCAGGTAATAACTGGCTCCACTTTGCGCAATGCGATCAGTTTCTGATAGGTGTAGAACACCGAGTCGGTATCGTTCAGTGCTGCAACCACGTTGATCTCCGCCGCGTTGTCACACAGATTGATCCATGGCTCGCCCTCGGTAAAGCCCGCGTGTTGGCTGGCATCCCACTGCATCGGCGTGCGGCTGTTATCGCGGGATTTACTGGCGAGGATCGCCAGCAGTTCGTCGGCATCCCGCCCCTGACCGTTCAGTTCGGCAAACATGTTATGGCTTTCCACATCGCGATAATCGGTAATCTGGCTGAAGTGCGGATTGGTCATGCCGATCTCTTCACCCTGGTAGATATAGGGCGTGCCCTGCATGCCGTGCAGCACCATCGCCAGCATTTTGGCCGACGGAATGCGGTATTTACCTTCATCGCCAAAACGCGACACGATGCGCGGCTGATCGTGGTTACACCAGAACAGCGCGTTCCAGGCCTGATTGTGCATGCCCTGCTGCCAGTGACGGAACAGGGTTTTCAGCGCGACATAATCGGGTTTGGCTAACGTCCACTTCTCACCGTTGGGGTAATCCACTTTCAGGTGGTGAAAGTTAAAGGTCATCGACAGTTCGCAGCCATTGAGTGCGGCGTACTGCTGGCAGTTTTCCAGTGTGGTGGAAGACATCTCGCCCACCGTCATCAGGCCGCGTGGCGTGAAGACGTCGCGGTTCATCTCGCGTAAAAACGCATGCGCGCGCGGGCCATCGGTATAAAAACGCCGCCCATCGCCGTCGGGATCGTTCGGGAAGTCCTGATCTTTAGAGATAAGATTCACCACGTCGAGGCGCAATCCGTCCACGCCGCGATCGGCCCAGAACTCACAGACTTTTTTTAGCTCGGCGCGTACCGCCGGATTTTCCCAGTTCAGATCGGCCTGCTCCGGAGCAAAGAGGTGCAGATAGTACTGCTCGCTTTCGGCGTGCCAGCCCCAGGCGTTACCGCCAAATTTGGAACGCCAGTTATTCGGCGGGCTGTCTGGCGTGCCGTCGCGCCAGAGATAAAACTGACGATACGGGCTGTCTTTATCCAGCGCTTCACGAAACCAGGCGTGCTGGGTTGAGGTGTGGTTAAACACCATATCGAGAATAATACGGATGCCGCGCGCTTTCGCCTGCGCCACCAGTTCGTCAAAATCTTCCAGCGTACCGTAGGCCGGATCGACAGACAGGTAATCCGCGACGTCGTAGCCGTTATCAACCTGCGGCGAAATATAGAACGGCGTCAGCCAGATGGCATCAACGCCCAGTTTTTGCAGATAGTCGAGACGCTGCGTCACGCCGCGTAAATCGCCGGTGCCGCTGCCGGTAGTGTCCTGAAAACTCTTGGGGTAAACCTGATAGATAACGCCGTTTTGCCACCAGTGGGGAATATTCATGGTTGTTTCCTGGAAATACGCTGGGGCGCAACTGCGCCCCGAAGAAAAGTTAGATAATTTGTAATGTGCCCAGACGGTATTTACGCTGGTAAACAAATGAGGTCAGTATCATTGGGATAACAATCGCAATGACCATCGCCATGCCAAATACCTGCCAATAAGTCGGCTGGATGGAGAGGATGCCCGGCAAACCGCCGACGCCAATCCCGTTTGCCAGCACACCGTTCAGGCCGCACAGCAGTCCGGCGAGACCGGAGCCGATCATCGCGCACAGCATCGGGAAGCGGTATTTCAGGTTGATCCCGTACATTGCTGGTTCAGTTACTCCAAGATAAGCAGAGATCGCGGCAGGAACGGAGATTTCACGTTCGTTGTGCTTGCGACTGGAGATAATGATCCCGACCACCGCAGAAGCCTGAGCGATATTCGACAGTGCGATCAGTGGCCATACCGGCGTGCCGCCCATGCTCTGAATCATCTGCATGTCGATAGCCAGCGTGGTCTGATGCACACCGGTGATCACCAGTGGGGCGTACAGGAAGCCGAACAGAGCCGCGCCAATCGGAGCAAAACTGCCGGTCAGCAGATGGCGGACCGCAAACGCGACACCGTCGCCGATCATGCGGCCAAACGGACCGATAAAGGCGTGCGCAAGGAATACCGCAAGGATCAGCGAACACACCGGGACGATCACCAGATACAGGTAATCCGGCACGATGCGCTTCATGCGTGTTTCAATAAACCCGAGCGCCAGCCCGGCCAACAATGCCGGAATGACCTGCGCCTGGTAGCCCACTTTCTCAATGCTGAACAGGCCGAAGTTCCACACTTCCGGTACCTGCTGACCGAGCAAATAAGCGTTCATTAACTGCGGTGAAACCAGGGTTACGCCCAGCACAATACCGAGGATCGGCGTACCGCCCATTTTCTTCACCGCCGACCAGCAGATTCCGACCGGCAAATAGAAGAAGATCGCCTCGCCAATCAGCCACAGGAAGTCGTAAAGGGTTTTCAGCGAAGGATGCATCTGCGCCAGCGTCTGGCCATTGCTCATCGGCAGATCGCCGATCACGTTACGAAAACCTAAGATCAAGCCGCCGCTAATCAGCGCGGGCAGCAGCGGGAAGAAGATCTCCGCAAAATGAGAAATCAGCTGTTCATGCCATTTCATATTCTGCCGCGCCGCTTTTTTCGCCTGCTCTTTGTCGGCGCTGGCTTGTCCGGTAGTTGCCAGCAGTGCTTTGTAGTAATCACCTACCTCGGTGCCAATCACCACCTGAAATTGCCCGGCGTTGGTGAAGCAGCCTTTGACCATCGGCAACTGTTCGATATCTTTCGGCCTGGCGTTCGCAGGCTGATTCAGCACAAAACGCAGGCGAGTAATGCAGTGACTTACCGTGGCGATATTGTCGCGCCCGCCTACCAGCTCAATCAGCCGGTCGATGTCTGCTTGTTTTATTTTGCTCATGATGACGTGTGTTCCCCGTAGGCCGGATAAGACGCGTTAGGTCGCCATCCGGCAACTCTCGCGTTGTTGGCGCCAGAGTATATCGTCGATGAATATTTAAAAATGGGAACGTTCCCGAAACGCAGCGAAGATCACAAATTAACGCTCAGAAAGCGGTCAGGAGAGGGTGGAAGGAATAACGATTTGTCGTGGTTCACTGCGGCCGTTGATCTGCTCGATCAGCTGCGAGGCCGCTTGTCGCCCGGCTTCGGCGTATCCTGGGTCGACGGTGATAATTTCCGGATGGAGGAATTTCATCAGCGGCGTGCTGCCCACGCTCGCCAACTGCAGGTTCTCAATTCGCTGCTCCTGCAGGTATTTGCTGACCCCAAGGGCGAGGGTGTCCGTCGCGCAGACTAGTGCGGTGGTTTCCGGGGTGATGACACTGGCGGCCTGCTCATAGCCCTGCTTCATGGCCAGACCCGGCAGCGCGGCAACCGGATGCAGTTTGTGTTTCTTACAGAATGCCAGATAAGCTTCATGGCGGCGCTTACCGGTGGTCACGTCGCTATGAGGAACGCCAAGAAAGCTAATATGGCGATGCTCGCGTTCATATAAACGCTGCATCAGGGTGCGAATGGCACCCTCATCGTCATAGCAGACCGAGGCAAAGCCTTTGGCATCGCGTGCCAGCAGCACCAGCGAATCCTGCCAGGTGGTGAGCATGGATTCAGTAATGCCGGTAAAACCAAACAGCACCACGCCGTCAATATTACGGCGTCGGAGCATGCCGAGATGTTCTTCAACCAGTTCGGGTGAGAACTGGCTTTCCATCATGATCGGATCGTAACCCTGTTCATAAAAGGCGGGCAGCATGGTCTGCACGGCGAGATTTTCCGAAAGCGAGTCCAGACGCGTGACGATAATCGCCACTACCTTGTCGCTTTGCCCACGCATGGCGCGTGCGGAGCGGGAAGGGGAAAAACCGTGCTGATTCATCACCGCTTCAACGCGCTCGCGGGTGCGTTCACTCACGCCGCTTTCATTGTTGAGCACACGGGAAACGGTTGATTTTCCCACACCGCTTAAGCGGGCGATGTCTTTAATGGTCAGCCGATTTTGCATCCTGTTTTCCCATGTTGCGTGTGAAGTTATGCCAAATAGAGAATAACTTTACTCAAGCGCAGTGCAATGGGCAAAGTCTGGTATACATTTGGTTTAGTTTCCGTGCTGTATCATACCGCCATAATTGCCACAAACCTTATGGTTTTCTGCGTATAATCCGCAGCGCAAATCTTTCACTTACCGGAGGCTATATGGATCCCGATCCCACCCCTCTCCCGAGACGGAGAAACAACCCTTTCCGGTAAGCCTGTCTTTCTCTGTCTTACCGGATGCGTAAGACAGTGACGTTCTGACGTCCCTGTTACGATTTTTAGATTGCCATCAGGCAAGGATTTGCCACGCCTGAAGGATTTACTGCGCCTGTTAAGACTGGCGCAGGGGGACTGCCTATGTTCAAAAATATTACTCGCCAGCTATTTGCCCGGCTAAACCGCCATCTACCGCATCGTCTGGTGCATCGCGATCCGCTACCCAATGCGCAGACCGTTGCCAGCACGCCGATCCCACCCTCGCTGAGCGAACATTGCCTGAAAATGGCGCTGATGGACGAAGCAGCGCTGTGGAAAACGTTCGGCGCGCACCCAGAAGGGTTGAACGCCGCAGAAGTCGAGAACGCTCGCGAAATCCATGGCGAAAACCAGTTGCCGGCGCAGAAGCCGTCGCCCTGGTGGGTGCATCTGTGGGTCTGCTACCGCAACCCGTTTAATATTCTGCTGACCATCCTTGGTGCGATTTCCTATGCCACTGAGGATCTGTTCGCTGCCGGCGTCATCGCGCTGATGGTCGCCATCTCGACGCTGCTGAATTTTGTGCAGGAGGCACGTTCCACCAAAGCGGCGGATGCGTTGAAAGCGATGGTCAGCAACACCGCCACGGTGCTGCGCGTTATCAACGAGAAAGGGGAGAACGGTTGGGTTGAACTGCCGATCGATCAGTTGGTTCCTGGCGATATTATCAAACTGGCGGCAGGGGATATGATCCCGGCCGATCTGCGCGTGGTACAGGCTCGTGACCTGTTTGTGGCTCAGGCTTCGCTGACCGGTGAATCGCTGCCGGTAGAGAAAGTTGCAACCAGCCGCGACCCGCAGCAAAGCAACCCGCTGGAATGCGATACCCTGTGCTTTATGGGCACCAATGTGGTGAGCGGCACGGCGCAGGCCATCGTGATTGCGACCGGGGCCAATACCTGGTTCGGGCAACTGGCGGGCCGCGTCAGCGAGCAGGAAAGCGAGCAGAATGCCTTCCAGAAAGGGATCAGCCGCGTCAGCATGCTGCTGATCCGCTTTATGCTGGTGATGGCGCCCATCGTGCTTATCATCAATGGCTACACCAAAGGTGACTGGTGGGAAGCGGCGCTGTTTGCGCTGTCTGTGGCGGTGGGACTGACTCCAGAAATGCTGCCGATGATCGTCACCTCGACGCTGGCGCGTGGGGCGGTGAAGCTGTCAAAACAAAAGGTTATCGTTAAACACCTCGACGCTATCCAGAACTTTGGCGCGATGGATATTCTGTGCACCGATAAAACCGGCACTCTGACACAAGATAAAATAGTGCTGGAGAATCATACTGATATATCTGGAAAGCCCAGCGAACACGTCCTGCATTCTGCGTGGCTGAACAGCCACTACCAGACCGGGCTGAAGAATCTGCTGGATACGGCAGTGCTGGAAGGCGTGGACGAAGAATCCGCCCGTCGGCTCTCTACCCGCTGGCAAAAAATCGATGAGATCCCGTTTGATTTCGAACGTCGCCGCATGTCGGTGGTGGTGGCAGAAGAAACCGATGTGCACCAGTTGGTCTGTAAAGGCGCGCTGCAGGAGATCCTCAGCGTGTGTACCCAGGTGCGTCACAACGGCGAGATAGTCCCGTTAGATGACAACATGCTGCGTCGGGTGAAACGCGTCACGGACACGCTGAACCGCCAGGGGCTGCGCGTGGTGGCGGTGGCGACGAAATACCTGCCAGCGCGTGAAGGTGATTACCAGCGTATTGACGAATCCGATCTGATCCTCGAAGGCTATATCGCGTTCCTCGATCCGCCGAAAGAGACCACCGCACCGGCGCTTAAGGCGCTGAAAGCCAGCGGTATTACGGTGAAAATTCTGACGGGCGATAGCGAGCTGGTGGCGGCGAAAGTGTGTCATGAAGTGGGGCTGGATGCGGGCGATGTGGTGATCGGCAGCAGCATTGAGGGGTTAAGCGATGACGAACTGGCAACGCTTGCCCAGCGCACCACGCTGTTTGCCCGCCTGACACCAATGCACAAAGAGCGTATTGTCACACTGCTCAAGCGCGAAGGTCATGTGGTCGGCTTTATGGGGGATGGCATTAACGACGCTCCGGCGCTGCGCGCGGCGGACATTGGTATCTCCGTTGATGGTGCGGTTGATATTGCCCGTGAAGCGGCTGATATCATCCTGCTGGAAAAGAGCCTGATGGTGCTGGAAGAAGGGGTAATCGAAGGACGCCGTACCTTCTCTAACATGCTGAAGTACATCAAAATGACGGCCAGTTCTAACTTCGGTAATGTGTTTAGCGTGCTGGTGGCGAGCGCCTTCTTACCGTTCCTGCCGATGTTGCCGTTGCACTTACTGATTCAGAACCTGCTGTATGATGTATCCCAGGTGGCGATTCCGTTTGATAACGTTGATGAAGAGCAGATCAAAAAGCCGCAGCGCTGGAATCCCGCCGAGTTGGGCCGCTTTATGATCTTCTTTGGACCGATCAGCTCGATCTTTGACATTCTGACTTTCTGCCTGATGTGGTTCGTCTTCCATGCCAATACACCTGAACATCAGACATTGTTCCAGTCTGGCTGGTTTGTGGTGGGCCTGCTGTCGCAAACGCTGATTGTGCATATGATCCGTACCCGTCGCGTGCCGTTCATCCAAAGCCGCGCCGCATGGCCGCTGATGCTGATGACGCTGGTGGTAATGGTGGTGGGCATTGCATTACCGTTCTCGCCGCTGGCCAGCTATCTGCAATTGCAGGCGCTGCCGCTGAGCTACTTCCCGTGGCTGATTGCAATTCTGGCGGGTTACATGACATTAACCCAGCTTGTGAAAGGTTTTTATAGCCGCCGCTACGGCTGGCAGTAATCCTCAACTTCTCTTCTGCAGGATGGTGTTAATACCATCCTGCATTTCACTTTTTCATTCGAAAGATATTCTCCCGAAATATTGGTGTTTTATTTTTATTGAAATACTAACGCGGGTTGTTAGTATCAAATCGCCTTTCTTGCGTTGTTTTTTTATCAATAAAACGATCTGCATTGCAAAAATGAAACAGCGTGCTAAAAAATTTAACTGTCTGCGATTTTTTGTGAACGTAGTCATCGAAATAAATTGTTACACCAGTTAGTCTGCGCAGGTAACGTCGTTAAGAAAGTTTCTCGCTGCCCGTTTTTAATTCCGGCAGTCATTTGCTCTGCAAGCTATTCCTGTTAATGGATATTATGAACTTCTGGAGAAGGACAAATGAAACTGACAAAAAACCTGTTAAGTCTGTGTATTGGCGCGTCTGTATTACTGGCGAGTCATGCAACGCTGGCACAAACCTTTCGCGCCGCAGATGTGCATCCGGCTGATTACCCGAACGTTGTTGCCGTGAAACATATGGGGGAAAAACTTAGCGCCGCCACCGAAGGTCGTCTGGAGATTAAAACCTTTCCCGGTGGTGTGTTAGGCGACGAAAAACAGATGATTGAGCAGGCACAATTAGGCGCTATCGATATTATTCGTGTCTCAATGACGCCAGTCGCCGCTATTCTCCCTGAAATTAACGTGTTTACCCTGCCATATATTTTCCGTGATGAAGACCATCTGCATAAGGTTCTCGACGGCATGATTGGTCAGGAGATTGGCGACCGCCTGACGGCCAACGCCAAATCGCGGCTGGTGTTCCTCGGCTGGATGGATGCCGGAACGCGCAATCTGATCACCAAAAATCCGGTGGTGAAACCGGAAGATTTACACGGTATGAAAATCCGTGTTCAAGGGAGTCCGATAGCGCTGGATACCCTGAAGGCGATGGGCGCTAACTCCGTTGTCATGGGCGTTAGTGAAGTATTTAGCGGCATGCAGACCGGCGTTATTGATGGCACGGAAAATAACCCGCCAACGTTTGTTGCGCATAACTATTTGCCGGTCGTGAAAAACTATACCTGGAGCAAACACTTTATTATTCCTGAGCTTTTTCTGTTCTCGAAAGCCAAATGGGATAAGTTAAAAAAAGAAGACCAGGACCTCATTATTAAACTCGCCAAAGAAGCACAGGTAGAGCAACGAAAACTTTGGCAGGATTATAATGCAAAATCACTGGAGACCATGAAAGCCAACGGCGTTCAGTTCCACGATATTGATACGGACTATTTCTATAAAGCCACGCAGTCAGTGCGGGATAATTACGGTAAAGACCACCAGGATTTGATCAAACGAATTCAGGATGTGAAGTAATTCATCAGGTGGAGGATATCAACCCTCCGCCTGAATCTTTTGATTAATTCGAGGTGATGATTATGGGTGAATGTTATTCATCGGTAATGGATTTTCTTTATCGGGTGTCAATGTGGATTGCCGGTATCGCATTATTAGTCATGGTCGCCATTATCCCCATTGGTATATTCGCGCGTTATGTTCTGAATAACGCCCTGTCATGGCCTGAACCCGTCGCTATTCTGTGTATGGTGACATTCACCTTTATTGGCGCGGCGGTGAGCTATCGTGCAGGCTCGCATATCGCGGTAAGTATGGTGATTGACCGTCTGGGTGATGCTTCCCGCCGTTATTGCTCTGTAATCGCTGACGTTATGTTAGTGGCGATAAGCCTTTTTATCCTCTGGTACGGAACCAATCTCTGTCTTGAGCTGTGGGGACAGCCCGTGGCTGAATTCCCGCTTTTAAGTGCCGGGCAAAACTACCTTCCATTGCCGATTGGCTCTGCCATAACGCTGCTGTTTATCGCAGAAAAGATTTTCCGTGGTCCGCAGTACCAACGTCCCGTTGTCATGTTGGGATCGACCAGCTAGTTACCGCCCCCATTTCAGAAAGGAAAGCAGATGGATGCATTTATTCTCGTCTTTACGCTCGGCATTATGCTGGCAATTGGGGTACCGGTAGCGTATGCGGTTGGCATTAGCGCCATCATTGGCGCCTGGTACATTGATATTCCGCTGGAAGCGGTGATGATCCAACTGACCAGCGGGGTGAATAAGTTCTCCCTGCTGGCGATCCCGTTCTTTATTTTGGCCGGAGCGATCATGGCCGAAGGGGGAATTGCGCGGCGACTGGTGAACTTTGCCTATATTTTTGTTGGCTTTATTCGCGGCGGACTGTCGCTGGTAAACATTGTGGCATCAACCTTTTTTGGCGCTATTTCTGGATCGTCTGTAGCGGATACCGCATCCATTGGTTCGGTAATGATCCCGGAAATGGATAAAAAAGGTTATCCGCGCGACTTTGCCGCGGCGGTAACGGCCAGTGGTTCGGTGCAGGCGATTCTTACGCCGCCCAGCCATAACTCGGTTATTTACTCGCTGGCTACAGGCGGAACGGTGTCGATTGCCGCACTGTTCATCGCCGGGATCCTACCGGGCCTGCTGTTAAGTTTCAGTCTGATGGTAATGTGCGTGGCTTTTGCGCACAAGCGCGGTTATCCAAAAGGGGAACGCGTACCGTTTCGCCAGGCGCTGAAGATTTTCGTCGATACGCTGTGGGGCCTGATGACGGTTGTGATCATCATGGGCGGCATCCTGTCAGGTATCTTTACCGCGACGGAATCTGCGGCGATTGCCTGCCTTTGGGCCTTCTTTGTCACCATGTTTATCTATCGTGACTATAAATGGTCTGAGCTGCCAAAGCTGATGTTCCGCACGGTGAAAACAGTCACGATCGTCATGATCCTGATAGGCTTTGCCGCTGCGTTCGGCGCCGTTATGACCTATATGCAATTGCCGATGCGTATCACTGAAGCTTTCACCAGCATCTCGGACAACAAATACGTCATTCTGATGTGCATTAACATCATGCTGCTGCTGATCGGTACGCTGATGGATATGGCGCCGCTGATCCTGATTTTGACGCCGGTTCTGCTTCCAGTGACCAACGCGCTCGGCATTGATCCAGTCCATTTTGGCATGATCATGCTGGTGAACTTAGGGATCGGCCTTATTACGCCACCGGTAGGGTCGGTGCTGTTTGTGGCCAGTGCGGTGAGTAAGCAGAAAATAGAACAGGTGGTAAAGGCGATGCTGCCGTTCTACCTCGTGCTATTCCTGGTGCTGATGCTCGTGACATACATTCCGGCGATTTCACTGTTCCTGCCGAAATTGTTTGGCGTGATGTGATAAATGCCCGGTGGCGCTCACGCTTACCGGGCCTACAAACTACGCTTGCGTAGGCCGATAATCTTTCAGACCATATGCACAATTATATAGCCAACGGCAAAGACAAAAAGAGCGATGTAGGCCCAACTGAAATGATAAAACGCATTTCTCGCTCCGCGCCCGGTGCGGGCGAGAAAGATATTTTCTTCCTGGATGTGTTTTGCAGATATCTTGCGAAATTGGCGGATGTAGCCAACGCAGTACACCAGGAAAAAGAACATTACAACTGCGCCGAGGGGTTTAGAGAACATAACGGCGAGTAATGTGGCTAAAATGAAGAAGCACAAGAATACGATTGCGCCCGTCGACTCTAATTGCTTTAACTCACGGCGAACGCCTTCGGCGTGCTGCTCCTGCCAACGACGAAGCGTGCTGACGCTAAATTCGTATTTTTCGCACAATACCTTATTTGATACGCCATTTTTAGACTGCTGAAGAAAATCGGCGATTTGTTCTGCGGTAAAACGCGTTTTTGCCATTCCCGGCCCTCCATGGCGCGGTTAGCCTGGAGATAATCCAGAGCGCTGTCTGGATTATCTCTGCGCTAAAAATCAGCGACGAACGGCGATCGCTTCAATCTCGATTTTCACGTCTTTCGGCAGACGGGCAACTTCTACGCAAGAACGCGCCGGGAAGGTCGCGTTGTGCTCGGTGAAGAATGCTTCGTAGGTCGCGTTTACGGTGGCGAAATCGTTCAGGTCTTTAACGAAAACGGTCGTTTTTACGATGTCGCCCACTTTCAGGCCTGCTGCTTCAACGATAGCTTTTACGTTTTCCAGCGACTGACGTGCCTGAGCGGATACGTCTTCCGCTACGGCACCGGTTTTCGGATCGACCGGGATCTGACCGGAAGTGATTACCATGCTACCCAGGTCAACGCCCTGAACGTATGGGCCGATTGCTGCTGGTGCATTTTCCGTCGCGATAGTCTTGCTCATGATTTCTCCTGAATTTACAGCGGTAGTAGAATGTTCCCGCCCATTATACACGTCATCCTTCACACTGCCTCTTCGTTGGCTACGTCCTCTTACCCTGGTCACATAGTTTACTATGCTCCCAGTGATAATCGGACTTGCCGCCTCGATGCATTGCGAATGCTTATGTGTAACGGGAGCCGGGATTTCATAACCAACACCAATTAGTTGGCCAGCACCACATAATGCGAAAACTCTTTTTCACAGTATTTGCATTTGAGTGCGATGTCATCAGCGCGTTTTTTCACTGCAAAACTGGAAGAAACCGGCTCAGCATGACTGATGCAGTTGCTGTTCGGGCAAACCAGCACGTTATCGATACGCTCAGGCAGGCTCGGACGTGATTTACCCACCACGTCGTAATCGTCAATGCGGTTTACCGTTGCCTGCGGGGCGTACAGGGAGAGCTGGTTTACCTGCTCGTCGGTCAGGAACGTGTTTTCGATTTTAATCAGATCCTTACGGCCCATCTCGCCAGACGGCAGGTTCAGACCGATGGTGATACGTTGGTCGGTTTCCGTCAGTTTGAACAGCGTCAGCAGCTTAAAACCAACCTGTGCGGGAATGTGGTCAATCACGGTGCCACGTTTGATGGCTTCAACCTGCAGTTTGTTATCGTGTGTCATCTTTTTTTCTCCCTTACAGTGCCAGTTCGCTATTCAGTACCAGTGCCAGTAACGCCTGGCGGGCGAAGATGCCGTTGCCAGCCTGCTGGAAATACCAGGCGTGCGGCGTCTTATCGACGTCGGTGGTGATTTCATCGATGCGCGGCAGCGGATGCAGCACCTTCATGTTCGCTCTGGCGCCGTTCAAATCGCTGGCGCGCAGGACAAACTGTGCTTTCACGTTGGCGTATTCAGACGGGTCCAGACGTTCTTTTTGTACGCGGGTCATGTAGAGGATATCGACCTCCGCCATCACCTCTTCGATGGTGCCGTGCAGGCTCCAGGCAATACCTTTTTCATTCAGCATATCCAGAATGTATTGCGGCATGGCCAGCGCGTCCGGGGCGATGAAGTAGAAACGGTTACCTTCGAACTTCGCCAGCGCCTGGGTCAGGGAGTGGACGGTACGGCCATATTTCAGGTCACCCACCATGGCGATGTGCAGATTGTCCAGGCGACCCTGCGTTTCCTGAATGGTAAACAGGTCCAGCAGCGTTTGGGTGGGATGTTGGTTGGAGCCGTCGCCTGCGTTCAGTACCGGAACGTTACCGGAGAACTCCGTAGCCAGACGTGCGGCGCCTTCCTGCGGATGACGCATGACGATGGCGTCGACATAGGTGCTGATGACGGAAATGGTATCGGCCAGGGTTTCGCCTTTTTTGCCCAGCGACGTGTTGCTGCTGTCAGAAAAACCCACCACGCTGGCGCCCAGGCGGTGCATGGAGGTTTCAAAGGATAAACGGGTGCGGGTTGACGCTTCAAAGAAGCAACTGGCGATAACCTTATGCTTTAACAGCTCCGGCTGTGGGTTAGCTTTTAATTTCGCCGCCGTCGCGAGGACCAGATTGAGGTCATCGCGGCTGAGGTCGTTTATGGAAATGATGTGTTTTTGATAGAGCGGGTTAGCCATGTTTATCTCCTGACGCCTGGGCAAAAAAAAAGCCCCTCAATTGAGGGGCTCTGAATGGGTGATCAACGGAAAGAAAAACGGCAGGCCAGCGTCCTTTTTCAGACGCGGTAAGACAAAATGTCGTACACACTGAACCATACATCCTCCCGGCAAATTGTCCGCGATTATACTCAGCTCCGTTATGGGATCAAGCGGAAAATGCACAATTTATTCACCGCAAACGGTTCTTATGAATTTTAATTCATTTTAAATAGATAGTTAATCTGCTTGTGCACCAGCCCCGTTCGCTGCACAACTCGCGGCGCAACCCAGACAATACTGCTGCCAGCGATGACACCCAGAATCTCTGGTAACGCGTGGTAATCGAGGATTCTGGCAACGGCACGGCCATAACCTGCCGCCGTGTGGATGAGGATAAATTCGCTATTGTGCTCAACGCTGACCACCATTTCAGCAATCGATCGGGCAGCATCAGGAGCGGGGCGCGACTGCGGATTTACAGAATAAATTTTTTGCCCTTTTGTATTTCTTATTTTTATAGCCCCGAGCAGTTTCAGCAGACGGGATACCGTTGACTGGCTAATTCCGGTAAAACCATGGTGTTGGAGATCGCGGCGAAGCGCTTCCTGAGAAAGGTAGCTTTTTTCGCTAATCAGGCGCTGACAAATCGCCAATTGTTTCTGCTCTTTGGTCGAGTAATCATCGAATTCCTTCATAAATACACCCTAAGTTTATCATTTGTATCAATGTGATGGCGAAATTCACCACATTTGCAGTATCAATAACGGCTCAAACGGGCGGTTGCGCAGAAAAATGAGAATGCGCTCAAAAAAGCCGTCGGGATCCGACGGCTAAAAGGGCTACAACATCGCGCCGATACTCAGGACGGCCATGTTCAGTAACGTCAAAATGAGCAGGAGCGGGGCGACCCATTTCAGGTAGCGCACGTAAGGAACACGGGCGATGGCTAACCCACCCATCACGACGGCTGAGGTGGGTGTAATCAGATTCACAATGCCGGAAGCGGATTGATACGCGGTGACGACCAGATCCCTCTGTACATGCGCGAAGTCGGCCAGCGGGGCCATAATGGGCATCGTGAGCACCGCCAGGCCAGACGAGGAAGGGACCAGGAAGGAGAGCAATACTTCCAGCCAGTAGGTTACATTGATGAAAATGGTGGTGGACAGACCGGAGACTAAATTTTCGGCGCTGTGCAAAATAGTGTGGGTGATCATGCCGTTGTCCATCACCACGACGATACCGCGTGCAATGCCGATAATCAGCGCCACGCCAAGCAGATCCCGCGCACCGTCAATGAAGGTACTGGTGAAGGCTTCTTCACTCATGCGGGCAATCACGCCGACGATAATGGCAGAACCCAGAAAGACTGCGGATATTTCTGCCATCCACCATCCGAGTACCGCGACGCCATAAATCATTACCGCAAAGGCGGCGGCGAATATCAGCAGGATCCACTTACGCGTGGCTGTGAATTCAAGATTGGTATTGCCGCGATTGCCGAGAAAATGCGCACGGTTTTCCTCCATTTTATCCGCCACAATCGACAACTCCGGGTGATTGCGGACTTTGCGCGCATAACGCATGACCCACACCACACAGATAACATAGCCGACGACCAGCAGCAGAATGCGCATCAGCATTCCCTGGGTGAAGGGGATCCCGGCGGCGTTAGCCGCGATAACCGTTGCGAAAGGGTTGATTGTCGAGCCGAGTGTACCAATGCCCGCGCCGAGCAGAACGGTGGCGGCGGCAACCAACGGATCAAAGCGTGCGGCCATCATGACCGGAACCAGCAATGTGTAGAATGGGAGTGATTCCTCCGCCATCCCGTAAATCGTACCTCCGGCGGCGAAAAGCCCCATTAGAATGGGGATCATCCACTCCTCTTTACCGTTCAACCTGACCGTCACGCGCTCGATACCTGCGTCGATGGCGCCTGTTTTGTTTACTACGCCGAGAAACCCACCAATAATCAGGACAAACAACGCCACATCAATTGCGCCTGCGGTATAGGTTTCGTGGTTGTAAAGACCGTCAATCGGGGCCAGCAGTACAGCGGTAAAACCTTGCGGGTGCGCCTCTGTGGGGGCATAAGTACCGGCAACTGGCACTTCTTTGCCCAGAGTAGCATTCATCGCCATCTGGTATTTCCCTGCCGGGACTATCCAGGTCATAACCGCGACGAGTGCAATGAGAATAAACAGGATGGTATATGCGCTGGGAAATTTGAATTTGCCCATGATGTTCTCCGGATAGCTTGGGCATATGCCGTCAGGCGACATACGCCCGCTGGGGTTAGTCGCCTAGGGTCGCTACCATTACCGCTTTAATGGTATGCATCCGGTTCTCTGCTTCGTCGAAGACGATGGAATGAGCTGACTCAAAAACCTCTTCCGTGACTTCAAGCCCTTTCAGGCCGTAGGCCATTTCGATTTCACGTCCAACCTTTGTGTGCTCGTTATGGAAGGCGGGCAGACAGTGCATAAATTTCACATTGGGGTTACCGGTTGCGTTGATGACCCGCTGGTTAATTTGATAGGGCGTCATCAGGCTAACGCGTTCTGCCCAGGCTTCTTTGGGTTCGCCCATAGAGACCCAGACATCGGTGTAGAGGAAATCGACGTCGTATACGCCTTCCTCAACATCCTCTGTGAGCGTAATGCGTGCGCCAGTCACGCTGGCAATTTCACGGCATTCGGCAACCAGCGCCTCGTCAGGCCAGAAGGATTTAGGTGCGACCAGACGGATATCCATCCCCATTTTCGCTGCGCCAACCATCAGCGAATTACCCATGTTATTGCGGGCGTCACCGAGATAAGCGAAACTCAGTTCCGGCAAGGTTTTACCCGGGGCGTGTTCCAGCATGGTCATCAGATCCGCGAGGATCTGGGTGGGGTGAAATTCATTTGTCAGTCCATTCCAAACAGGAACTCCGGCAAATTGCCCCAGTTCCTCCACAATGTCCTGGCCGTATCCGCGATATTCAATGCCGTCGTACATGCGGCCTAGCACGCGGGCAGTATCTTTCATTGATTCTTTATGGCCGATCTGCGATCCGCTTGGGCCGAGATAGGTCACCTGTGCGCCTTGATCGAAAGCACCGACTTCAAAGGCACAGCGGGTACGGGTTGAGGTTTTTTCGAAGATCAGCGCGATATTTTTACCGACCAGCGTCTGTCTTTCGCGCCCGGCCTTTTTTGCCGTTTTTAACTCGATAGCCAGATCGATCAGGTACTGGATTTCCGTCGGGGTGTAGTCCAGCAGTTTGAGAAAATTGCGATTTTTCAGGTTAACAGTCATGAAAATGTCCTTATGTAGGCCGGATAAGGCGAAGCCGTCATCCGGCAAAAAAAAGTCCTACGCGTTAGCGTCGGTGGTTTCGAGACGAATTAGCGTGCCTTTGTCGCCGGCGAGAATGGCCGAGCCGTCGGCCAGTGAACCGATGCCAGCAATCCCACGACAGTGAGAGACGAATTCCGCGCAGGCGGTGACTTTGGGGCCCATTGAACCGGCGTCGAATTGCATTTCACCGAGCAGTTCCGGGGTGACCTGGGCCAGCGGGCGCTGGGTAGGTTTGCCCCAGTCGAGGTACACGGCATCAGCATCGGTGAGGATCAACAACGCATCGGCATGGAGTTGGCGGGCGAGCAGGGCGGCGGAGAGATCCTTGTCGATCACTGCTTCAATGCCGTGGAAGCCATCGGCTTTTTCCACCACCGGTACGCCGCCACCGCCGTTGCAAATCACCAGATGATCGCGGGCGATCAATGTGCGAATAGCATCACTTTCAACGATACGTTTGGGTTGTGGAGAGGGCACAACGCGACGGAACGCTTTACCATCGGCTTTGAAAATCCAGCCTTTTTCCGCGTGTAGCGTTTTAGCCTGATCGTTGTCGTAAATCGGTCCGATATATTTGGTCGGATTACTGAAGGCTGGATCGTGGGCATCGACTTCAACCTGAGTCAGCAGGACGCTGATTTCACGTTGCGGCAGCTGGTTTTTCAGAGCTTGTTGTAGCATATAGCCAATCATTCCCTGACTTTCCGCGCCAAGAATGTCGAGCGGATAGGGGGGGACGCTGGCATACGCACTGTTTTGCAACGCCAAAAGTCCAACCTGCGGGCCATTGCCGTGCACCAGAATCACGCGCCATTGCTGTGTGAGCTGAGCGATAGTCTTTGCCGCCAGCTCAATGTTCTTGCGCTGGATGTCAGCTTCCAGCGGCTCGCCGCGTTTGAGCAGCGCATTGCCGCCCAACGCCACAACCAGAGTAGGTTTGTTTTCCATGACTTTTCCTTAAATACCGTCGCGTTCCAGTGGGCAGCTCATGCAGCGTGCGCCGCCGCGTCCGCGTCCAAGTTCGTCGCCAGGAATGGGTAAAACGGTGATGCCCGCTTTGTCGTATTTCTCGTTGGTCCAGATGTTGCGCTCGTAGCCCACGACCACACCGGGGCGTAGCGTCAGGACGTTGTTGGCGTCATTCCACTGTTCGCGTTCAGCTTCGAAGGCGTCGCCCCCGGTGGTTATCAGCGTGATTTGGTCGAGGCCCAGCGCTTTTTCGAGGGCATGTACCAGAGTACTTTCCTGGGTGCGTTTCAAGCCGCCGCGCCCGTCTGGCGTCAGGGTCCAGCACTGGACATCCGGGCGTACCACTTCCGGGTAGACGGAGAAGGTATCGATATCAATGTGGGTCATGACGGTATCGAGGTGCATACAGGAGCGATGTTTCGGCAGTTCAACCGCGATGACGCGTTCAGCCTGGCGATGCTTAAACAGCGACTGGGCAAGGAATTCAATGCCCTGCGGCGTGGTGCGTTCCGACATACCGATGAGTACCGCGCCGCGACCAATCACCAGCACATCTCCACCTTCTAATGTGGCGTGGTCGTAATTAATATTTTCATCGCCGAAATATTTAATAAATTCACCATCAGCAAATTGAGGGTGCCAACGGTAGATCGCCCGCAGGTTATTGGTTTCTCTTTGCCGCGCGGTTTTTGCCATTGGGTTAATTGACACACCGTTATATATCCAGCATGAGGTGTCGCGGGTAAATAAGTGGTTTGGTAATGGCTTCATAATAAAGTCATTAATATCGTGAGTATCGACCACCATATTTTTGATTGAGGCAGGAATTTCTCCGTAGGTTAGCCCACCGCTTAAATGCCGGGCGAGTTCCCGATGCTGCATATCTGCAAGCCAGGCGCGAATATCCGTGGCGAAAGCGGGGCCAAGGCGATAATCAGAGATTTGTGTCTCCAGCAACCAGTCTTTGGCATCTTGGACATCTAAGGTTTGTGTCAATAAATCAGTGAGTAACAGAACCTCAATCCCTTGCTGACGTAACGTGTTGGCGAAAATGTCATGCTCTTCTCCTGCACGTTCTACCGAAAGAACATCATCAAAAAGCAGTTCCTGGCAATTTGATGGCGTCAGCCTTTTTAAGCTGAGATTAGGGCGATGTAGCATTACGCTACGTAATTGACCGATTTCAGACCCGACATAATGCTTTTCCATCATTATTCCTTTAATACTATTTTAAAAAAATAAAGAGGATGTGCCTGCAAAAAATATTTATTGCAGTCATGACTTTTCAGCTGATTTCGGAATCTATATTTAGATCTTATTTGATGAGGAAACGTGATTTATTTCACAGCCAGGTCGATATTTGACTTTTGATGTTTAATTTATGATATGGCTCGGAGAATTAATAAAATAAAAACATGAATAATTGAATTACTACGCGGGAATATGTCTTGTTATTTATCGGTGTTAATTTTATGTACACTTCTAGTGTGCTGCAATATAAGTAATGCATTGATTTATTTGTGCTTTTTTATGTGTTGTGAATTATTATGCGAATATATGATTTTATTATTTGCGCGGTAAAGTTTATTTCAAAATAAATATGACGATGAAGAAGGATAGCGAAGGAGAGGTGAACTGTGATCGATAGCTGGTTTTTCTAATAAAACTTTTAATAACAGTATGTTACTGATTAGGTTGAAAAAGGGTAGCCGAAAGTTATGCAAAGTTTATGCATAACCTGTTGCTGAGAGTTAGCAATTATTTAACACCATCAGCGATAAACATGCGTTGACGCAAAATATCGGCAAATAGCAGTAGTATGGCAGGCCGTTTTTTCGTATAACAACTAAAATGAAACGATGTTTTAATTAAGGGGTTTGAGATGATTGTTGGCAATATTCACAACCTGGATGCCTGGCTGCCGGAAGAGCTGCGTCAGGCAATTGAACACATTAAAGCGCATGTGACGGATGCGACGGAAAAAGGTAAGCACGACATTGACGGCGATCGCCTGTTTTATCTGATTGCCGAAGATATGACGGAGCCGTTTGCACAGCGCCGCGCCGAATATCACGCTCGCTATCTGGATATTCAGATCCTGCTCAAAGGCCAGGAAGGAATGACCTTCAGCACGCAGCCTGCGGGCGCGCCGGAAACTGACTGGCTGGCGGATAAAGATATCGCCTTCCTGCCGGAAGGGGTACAGGAGAAAACGGTGGTGCTGAACGAAGGTGATTTCGTGGTGTTCTATCCGGGTGAAGTGCATAAACCGCTGTGCGCGGTCGGTGCTCCAGCGCTGGTACGCAAAGCCGTGGTGAAAATGCAAGTGGCATAAGCGTATTTGCCGGGGGCGGCTTCGCCTTGCCCGGCCTACGAGAGCGCGGTTGTAGGCCGGATAAGATGTTTAGCATCGCCATCCGGCATTCTTTTCATCCATGCCCTCACTTCGCCAGCGTCGCCACCATCACCGCTTTGATGGTGTGCATCCGATTTTCCGCCTGATCAAATACGATGCTGGCGGGTGATTCAAAGACCTCATCGGTCACTTCCATACCGCCGTGCAGACCATATTCCTGTGCCATTTGTTTGCCAAGCGTGGTTTGATCGTCATGAAACGCGGGCAGGCAGTGCAGGAATTTCACCTGTGGATTGCCGGTCAACGCCATCATCGTGCTATTAACCTGGTACTTACGCAGCAGCGCAATACGTTCGGCCCACTTCTCTTTTGCTTCGCCCATTGATACCCAGACGTCGGTATAGATAAAGTCCGCACCTTTCACGCCCGCGGCGACATCTTCGGTCAGCGTAATATTGCCGCCGTTTTTCTGCGCCAGCGCTTTGCACTCTGCAACCAGACTTTCCTCTGGCCAGCAGGCCTGCGGTGCGACCAGGCGCAGATCCAGCCCGGTTAACGCAGCGGCTTCCAGCATGGAATTGCCCATATTGTTGCGGGCATCACCGGTGTAGACCAGCGTCATCTCATTAAACGCTTTACCTGGCAGGTGTTCCTGCATAGTTAACAGATCCGCCAGCAGCTGGGTGGGATGAAACTCGTTGGTTAATCCGTTCCACACCGGAACTCCGGCATATTCCGCCAGCGTCTCGACAATCTCCTGGCCGTGTCCCCGATACTGAATACCGTCGTACATGCGGCCGAGCACGCGGGCGGTGTCTTTGATCGACTCTTTATGGCCAATCTGGCTGCCGCTTGGCCCGAGATACGTCACGCGAGCGCCCTGGTCGTATGCGGCAACTTCGAAAGAGCAACGGGTGCGGGTTGAGTCTTTTTCGAAGATGAGCGCGATGTTTTTACCGGTGAGCTTTGCGACTTCAGTGCCGTTTTTCTTATCTGCCTTTAGCTGCGCGGCGAGCAGGAGCAGTGACGTGAGTTCAGCAGAGGTGAAATCAAGCAGTTTCAAAAAATGTTTATGATAAAACGCAGACATGGTTCCCTCACATGGCTTAGGCCATTTATTGAATTAAAATTCAATTTATATGGATGTTTATTCATTTGCAACCTTGTTTAACAAATCTTTCCTGGAAAGGTGGAGGCAATGACAGCGGTATGTGACAATAAGAGTATCGGCAGGACATTATGAGGAACGAGCCATGGCAAACCCGGAACTACTGGAAGAACAGCGTGAAGAAACGCGCTTGATTATTGAAGAGTTACTCGAAGATGGCAGCGATCCAGACGCGCTGTACACCATTGAGCATCACCTTTCCGCGGATGACTTCGAAACCCTGGAAAAAGCGGCAGTAGAAGCCTTCAAGCTGGGTTATGAAGTGACCGAGCCGGAAGAGCTGGAAGTGGAAGAAGGCGACACGGTTATTTGCTGTGACATTTTGAGCGAATGTGCACTGAATGCGGAGTTGATCGATGCTCAGGTTGAGCAGCTGATGAACCTGGCTGAAAAATATGATGTGGAATACGACGGTTGGGGCACCTATTTTGAAGACCCGAACGGCGAAGAAGGTGAAGACGGCGACGATGAAGATCTCGTCGACGAAGATGATGACGGCGTGCGTCACTAAGTCATCTACTGACCTGCGGTAGCCCAGGCTGCCGCAGGCCAAGGACAATGTATGGATTATCTGCAAATACTCTCCCCGATCCACAATTTCCTGCACTGTAAAACGCCTCAGGCCTGGCTTGATAAAGCGCGAGACCCGGCTAATCTGCCTCTGTTATTGACCGACCACCTCGTCTGTGAGCTGAAAGCGGCGCAAACGGCGATGCTGCTGGTGCGTAAGTATGTCGCAGATAAACAGGGATCTCAGGCGCTGCTGGACTGGCTGAAACCCTATGAAGCGTTTGCTTTCAGAGAAGGGGATGAGCCGGATTTTATCGCGCTGAATAAACAGATAAGCAAAAGCGTGATGCCGCAAACCGACGACCCGTGGGGACGTAAGCTTATCGACAGCATGGTTTTGCTGATCAAAGAAGAACTGCATCATTTCTGGCAGGTGCGTGAGGCGATGCAGCATCGCAACATTCCCTACGTCAAAATCACCGCCAGCCGCTACGCGAAAGGCATGCTCAAAGAGGTTCGTACCCACGAGCCGTTGACGCTTATCGATAAGCTGATTTGTGGAGCCTATATCGAAGCCCGCTCCTGCGAGCGTTTCGCCGCGCTGGCACCGTACCTTGAAGCCGATTTACAGGCGTTTTATCTGTCGCTTCTGCGCTCTGAAGCGCGGCACTATCAGGATTACCTGGCGCTGGCGCAGCAGGTTTCAACCGATGATATCAGTAGCCGGGTGCAGTTTTTTGGCGAAGTAGAAGCCGCGTTGATCACCTCTCCTGACGATGAATTCCGCTTTCACAGCGGTGTGCCAGCTTAGTTCCTTTCTTTGACGCGCGTGCCCATCGCCGCGCGGTTTAATCCTTCCTGTTTCTGTTAGCAAAATCTGGTGGCTGGAAATAGCTCGCTGCTGCCGTAATAATCAAAACATCGAAGGGGAAATATATCCCTGTAACAGAGACGATTTGGCATAAGGATGGTTAATGAACTGGGCACACGTTTTGTTGGCAGGTTATATCGGGGCGGTGATTGCTATCGTCGTCGGCATGTTTCGCAAAAAAGGCTGGCTGGGCAAGGTCTCAGGCGCGGTGGTCTTTGTGGTGGCGATTATCGCGTGGAATCTGTTTGATGTGCACTACCTGATCCCACGCGAAAGCCCGGATTATGGTCTGACAGATGCGCAGAAATTTGAAAACGCGATGCTGTCCATGCCCGTTTATCAGGTGCTTAAGGAACAGGAGCCAGCGCTGTGGCAGAACATCCTCACCCAGGCAACGCAGCTGAAAGAGGCGGGGAAAAGCGAGCAACAGATTATCGACGCTATTCAGCCGCAGATCCTACAGGTACAGATGGCGCGTTTGCAGCAGGCGCCTGATGCCAACGTGATCGAGTATATGAAGATTAATCTCGAGCAGATTGCCGCGGTGGCAAAAGTGGGCAATGACGAATGTTTTCGCTTTTTGTTCCCGGCAGTGAAAGGCGGGATTAACCCGGTGCGTATTATTCCGCGCGAGCTCATGAACCGTCGTATGGCCAGCGACATGAGTATGATGCACGCGGCCTATGGCCCGAACAAACATACGGTTACGGCGGAAGAAAAACAGTTGGCGCTTCAGGATCTGCAATCCATCAGTCCGGGGCTGGTACAGCGCTTTGGACCGGATATCCAAATCATGGCCGATCCGAGTAAAGGCGTGGGCAAAGAGAAAGTCGCCTGTGAAATGGTGCAAGATTTATGGTCACAGGTGCTGAAGCTGCCAACCGCTCGCGCGGCTGGCGTTATTCGACTGATGCTCTCAGCCGAGATGCAGTAACGCGGTTAAAGCCTCTCGGCGTAAGGTCAGAGGGGCTTTAACATTCGCACTTCACAATCTACGTGCCCGGTACAGCCCAGCGCTTCGCTGATATGCTCAAAGCCTAAATGCTCATACAGGCGAATTGCCTCAGTCAGAAAAGCCGTGGTCTCAAGATAGCACTGCTTAAAACCTTGCTCACGGGCATGTTCAAGCGCCATCAGCGCCAGTTTTTTCGCCAGCCCCTGACCGCGCGCACTCGACAGGAAGTACATCTTTTGCAGCTCGCAAATGTCTGGTTCACTACATCCTAACGGTGCAACACCGCCGCCGCCCACGACTTCACCGTTTTGCTCAACCACCCAGTAGGCCGCGCCCGGCTGGCTGTAAACCTGGAACAATTCGTCCAGATTAGGGTCGGCAACGGTGTAGCCTTTATCGGCGGTCAGGCCGTATTCAGCGGAAACTTTGCGGATAACGCGGGCAATTGCGGCGTTATCATCGGCAGAAATTCGGCGCAGCGTTGCCGCGACGGAGGTAATGGCACTCATAGCGAACTCATGACATAAAAGTGAGACATATGCAGTTAATACCACTGCGGTGAGGGGAAGCGCAAGCGAGGATAATTCAATAAAAAGCCTCTGAGC
This sequence comes from Citrobacter sp. CF971, assembly GCF_006385635.1. Classification (NCBI taxonomy): domain Bacteria; kingdom Pseudomonadati; phylum Pseudomonadota; class Gammaproteobacteria; order Enterobacterales; family Enterobacteriaceae; genus Citrobacter; species Citrobacter sp. CF971. Next base: position 688,203 of record NZ_CP041051.1, read on the forward strand.
ATATGCGTCAGAGGCTTTTATTGTCTGCGGCGTCGGATGCGCAACACTTATCCGACCTACGTTGACGGTGCCCGTAGGCCGGATAAGCGCAAGCGCCATCCGGCAAACGTACAGGCACGATGATTACAGCGCGGCGATAACTGCCTGCTGCTCAATCAGCTTCGCTTTGGCTTCTGCGTAACCGTCCAGCTTCTCACGCTCTTTGGCGATGACCGCTTCCGGTGCGCGGGCAACGAAACCTTCGTTAGACAGTTTGCCTTCGATACGGGCAATCTCACCTTCGATTTTTGCCACTTCTTTCGCCAGACGCGCCAGCTCATCTTCTTTGTTGATGAGGCCAGCCATCGGGATCAGCAACTCGGCGCCGTCGATGATTTTGGTCACGGAGACCGGACCTTTGTCATCGGCTGGCAGCACGGTGATGCTTTCCAGACGCGCCAGGTTCAGCAGGAAGCTCTTGTTGTCGTTTACACGACGCATCGCATCCGCGCTGCAACCACGCAGCAGCAGCTCCAGCGGTTTGCCCGGGGCAATGTTCATTTCCGCGCGAATATTACGTACGGCAACGATCGCCTGCTTCAGCCATTCGGTATCGGCCAGCGCCGCTTCATCTACCTGAGCCGCGTTATATTCCGGGAACGGCTGCAGCATGATGGTATCTGCGGTGTTGCCACAAATCACCTTCACACGCTGCCAGATAGTTTCGGTGATGAACGGAATGATCGGGTGCGCCAGGCGCAGCAGACCTTCCAGCACGGTCACCAGCGTATTGCGGGTGCCGCGCAGTTCAGCATCAGTTCCTCCGGTCATTACCGGCTTGGTCAGCTCCAGATACCAGTCGCAGAACTGGTTCCAGGTGAACTCGTACAGGATGCCCGCGGCGATATCGAAGCGGAAGTTATCCAGCGCTTCGCGGTACGCTTTGATGGTCTGGTTGAATTCAGCGAGGATCCAGCGGTCTGCCAGAGACAGGGTCATTTCGCCGCCGTTGAAGCCGCAATCATTTCCTTCAGTGTTCATCAGCACGAAGCGGCTGGCGTTCCACAGCTTGTTACAGAAGTTACGGTAACCTTCCAGACGCTTCATATCCCAGTTGATATCGCGGCCGGTCGAAGCCAGCGCCGCCAGGGTAAAGCGCAGGGCGTCGGTGCCGTGCGGCTCGATGCCGTTCGGGAATTGCTTCTCGGTACGTTTGGCAATCTTCTCGGCCAGCTGCGGCTGCATCATGTTGCCGGTGCGTTTCTCCAGCAGCTCCGGCAGTGAGATACCGTCGACCATATCCAGCGGGTCGATAACGTTGCCCTTGGATTTGGACATCTTCTGGCCTTCGTCGTCGCGAATCAGACCGGTCATGTAGACGGTATGGAACGGAACCTGCGGCTTGCCGTTTTCATCTTTGATGAAGTGCATGGTCATCATGATCATGCGGGCAATCCAGAAGAAGATAATGTCGAAGCCGGAAACCATAACGCTGGTTGGGTGGAACTGACGCAGCGCGTCGGTATTTTCCGGCCAGCCCAGGGTAGAGAAGGTCCACAGCGCGGAGGAGAACCAGGTGTCCAGAACGTCTTCGTCCTGACGCAGCGCAACGTCGGCGCCGAGGTTGTTTTCCTGACGCACTTCATCTTCGGTACGGCCAACATATACGTTGCCGTCGTTGTCATACCATGCCGGGATACGGTGACCCCACCACAGCTGACGGGAAATACACCAGTCCTGAATATCGCGCATCCAGGAGAAGTACATGTTTTCGTACTGCTTCGGTACGAACTGAATGTCGCCGTTTTCAACCGCTTCAACCGCCGGTTTTGCCAGCACGTCGGCACGGACGTACCACTGGTCGGTCAGCATCGGTTCGATAACCACGCCGCCACGGTCGCCGTAAGGAACGGTCAGATCGTGAGGTTTGATCTCTTCCAGCAGGCTCATCGCATCAATGGCAGCGACGATCGCTTTACGCGCGGCAAAGCGTTCCAGCTTCTGGAACTCAGCCGGGATTTCACTGGAGTAAACGTCAGACTCTTCGCCTTTGGTATCGTACACTTCCGCGGTTTCGCGGATGTCGCCGTCAAAGGTCAGGATGTTGATCATTGGCAGGGCGTGACGACGACCGACTTCATAGTCGTTAAAGTCGTGCGCAGGCGTGATCTTCACGCAGCCGGTGCCTTTTTCCATATCGGCGTGTTCGTCGCCGACGATCGGAATACGGCGGTCAACCAGAGGCAGAATAACGAATTTGCCGATCAGATCTTTATAGCGCGGATCTTCCGGATTCACGGCCACGCCGGTGTCGCCCAGAATGGTTTCCGGACGGGTGGTGGCGACGACCAGGTAATCTTTACCGTCTGCGGTTTTCGCGCCGTCGGCCAGCGGATAGCGGATGTGCCACATCGAGCCTTTAGACTCGCGGTTTTCCACTTCCAGGTCAGAAATAGCGGTGCGCAGTTTCGGGTCCCAGTTGACCAGACGCTTGCCACGGTAAATCAGGTCTTCTTTGTACAGGCGAACAAAGACTTCTTTCACGGCATTGGAAAGACCTTCGTCCATAGTGAAACGCTCGCGCTCCCAGTCAACGGAGTTGCCCAGACGGCGCATCTGGCGGGTAATGGTGCCGCCGGATTCCGCTTTCCACTGCCAAATTTTATCGATAAACGCTTCGCGACCGTAGTCATGACGGGTTTTACCTTCTTCAGCGGCAATCTTACGCTCAACCACCATCTGGGTAGCGATACCCGCGTGGTCGGTACCAGCCTGCCACAGGGTGTTTTTACCCTGCATGCGCTGGTAGCGAATCATGGTATCCATGATGGTTTGCTGGAAAGCATGACCCATATGCAAACTGCCGGTGACGTTCGGCGGCGGGATCATGATGCAGAAGGACTCTTTGCTTTCATCGCCGTTAGGTTTGAAATAGCCCTGCTTTTCCCAGTGCTCGTAAAGCGGCTGTTCGATATCTTGTGGGTTGTATGTCTTTTCCATTATTTCCAGGTTGCCGTATTCAGGTTAAAACCAGCCACGCGGTAAGCTTTGTAGCGATCGCGTGCCGATTGTTTCAAAGAATCTTCGTAAGGAACGAAGTCTATCACTTCTGTGAAAGCGGTGGCAAAATCTGCAAAGCCAACGCGCAAACTGATGAGCAGGTCGCGCGGGCTGCTATTGCGTTTCTCCGGCCAGGCAATCTCTACCGGCGCGCCGCCTCTGGGGCCTTCGCCCGCCAGATTATGCGGAACAAAGCTTTCTGCCGGTCTTGCCCACAGGGCTTCATCCAGTCGAAGAGCCTGCTTTTCGTTTTCACAGGCGATAAGCACGCGCTTGCCAGCCCGCCAACGTTCTGCGGCAATTTCACACACCAGTTGCTCGACGGCGCTTAAACCATCTTGTTGTGTGTCGTTGTCCAGAAGATAGAACGTCGCATTCTTCATATATGGGGCTTCTTGTGGTGGATTTAAATGCAAAGCCGGGTGGCGCTACGCTTACCCGGCCTACGGTTGAGTGACGTTGTAGGCCGGGTAAGGCGAAGCCGCCACCCGGCGTTTTACATCACTCTTCGCCGTTAAAACCCGCGCGATTGAGCAGGAACTGCGACAGTAACGCGACCGGACGACCGGTTGCGCCTTTGGCTTTCCCTGAACGCCATGCGGTACCAGCGATATCCAGGTGCGCCCAGTTGTACTTACGGGTAAAGCGTGACAGGAAGCAGCCAGCGGTGATGGCGCCGCCAGGACGTCCGCCGATGTTCGCCATATCCGCAAAGTTAGACTCTAACTGCTCCTGGTATTCATCACCCAGCGGCAAACGCCACGCGCGGTCGCCAGCCTGCTCGGACGCACCGATCAGCTCATGCGCCAGCGGGTTGTGGTTCGACATCAGGCCAGTGATGTGATGGCCCAGAGCAATCACGCACGCGCCGGTCAGGGTCGCAACGTCAATCACCGCCTCCGGCTCAAAGCGCTCGACGTAGGTTAACACGTCGCACAGCACCAGACGGCCTTCGGCGTCGGTATTGAGCACTTCAACGGTCTGACCAGACATAGTGGTCAGCACGTCGCCTGGGCGATACGCGCGGCCACCCGGCATATTTTCGCAGCCCGCCAGTACGCCGACGACGTTGATGGGCAACTGAAGCTCGGCCACCATGCGCATTACGCCGTACACTGCCGCTGCGCCGCACATGTCGTACTTCATCTCATCCATGCCTTCGGCAGGTTTGATGGAGATACCGCCGGAGTCGAAGGTTAACCCTTTACCGACCAGCACAATCGGACGCGCGTCTTCGGACGGATTGCCTTTGTACTCGATGACTGACATCAGCGACTCGTTCTGCGAACCGTGACCGACGGCGAGATAAGAGTGCATACCCAGCTCTTTCATCTGCTGCTCGCCGATCACGCGGGTTACAACATTTTTGCTGTAGCTGTCTGCCAGCTGACGCGCCTGAGAAGCCAGATAGGCAGCGTTACAAATATTTGGCGGCATGTTGCCGAGATCTTTCGCCGCTTTAATGCCAGCGGCGATTGCCAGACCGTGTTGGATCGCACGCTCACCGCTGGTCAGCTCGCGGCGGGTCGGCACGTTGAAGACCATTTTACGCAGCGGGCGACGCGGCTCGCTTTTGTTGGTCTTCAACTGGTCAAAGCTGTACAGCGTTTCCTGTGCCGTCTCAACGGCCTGGCGCACTTTCCAGTAGTTATTACGCCCTTTGACGTGAAGCTCAGTCAGAAAGCAGACGGCTTCCATTGAGCCAGTATCATTCAGCGTATTGATGGTTTTCTGAATGACCTGCTTGTACTGGCGCTCATCAAGTTCGCGCTCTTTGCCACAACCAATAAGGAGAATTCGCTCAGACAGAACGTTAGGAACATGGTGCAGCAACAGGGTTTGACCCGGTTTGCCTTCCAGTTCGCCACGACGCAGCAGTGCGCTGATGTACCCGTCGCTGATCTTGTCGAGCTGCTCTGCAATCGGAGAGAGGCGGCGTGGTTCAAAGACACCCACGACGATGCACGCACTCCGCTGTTTCTCCGGGCTACCGCTTTTTACACTGAACTCCATGCACTACGCTCCTGAATCTTAAAGACAACGGCGGTGGCTACGGATAGAATTGCAAGCTTTCGTAACTCATACCCGCTGTTGCGGTGACTTCGTGTTAATCTTAACGTTATTACGGCATTGGCACGTCAGAACAATTTCTGAGAGGTGGATCCGTTGAGTATAATGATCTTAGCGACGATTTCGACGACTCAAGAGAATAAATGACGTTTAAGCCATGAAACAAGCTAAATTCCGGCAAAAGACGGGTTTTTACGGGCGTATTTAAAGTGATAATCATAAGATATCTGGTTCGGGAAACGCTCAAAAGCCAACTTGCGATCCTATTCATCCTGCTTTTGATCTTCTTTTGTCAAAAGTTGGTCAGGATCCTTGGTGCGGCTGTTGACGGTGATATCCCGGCAAATCTGGTGCTCTCGCTGCTGGGGCTGGGCGTGCCAGAAATGGCGCAACTTATCTTGCCCTTAAGCCTGTTCCTCGGGCTGCTGATGACGCTGGGCAAACTGTATACCGAAAGTGAAATTACGGTCATGCATGCCTGTGGGCTGAGCAAGGCTGTGCTTGTTAAAGCGGCGATGGTGCTGGCGTTGTTTACCAGTATTATTGCGGCGGTCAACGTGATGTGGGCCGGACCGTGGTCCTCCAGACATCAGGACGAAGTCCTGGCGGAGGCGAAAGCGAACCCCGGTATGGCGGCGCTTGCTCAGGGGCAATTCCAGCAGGCGACCAACGGCAGTTCGGTGCTGTTTATCGAAAGCGTTGACGGCAGCAACTTCAAAGACGTGTTCCTCGCGCAAATCCGCCCGAAAGGCAACGCTCGTCCTTCGGTCGTCGTAGCCGATTCCGGACATCTTACCCAATTGCGCGATGGCTCTCAGGTTGTGACGCTAAACCAGGGGACGCGCTTTGAAGGTACCGCGCTGCTGCGCGATTTCCGCATTACCGACTTCCAGGATTATCAGGCGATTATCGGCCATCAGGCCGTGGCGCTGGATCCAAACGATACCGAACAGATGACCATGCGTACGCTGCTGGCGACCGACACCGATCGCGCCCGCGCGGAGCTGACCTGGCGTATCACGTTAGTATTCACCGTATTTATGATGGCGCTGATGGTTGTACCGCTGAGCGTGGTAAACCCGCGTCAGGGTCGCGTGTTGTCGATGCTGCCAGCAATGCTGCTCTATTTGCTGTTCTTCCTGGTTCAGACATCGCTGAAGTCGAACGGTGGTAAAGGTAAGCTGGATCCGGTGTTCTGGATGTGGGTGGTTAACCTGGCTTATCTGGCGCTGGCGATTGTGCTTAACCTCTGGGATACGGTGCCGATGCGCCGCTTGCGTGCCCGTTTTATGCGTAAAGGAGCGGTATAATGCAGCCTTTTGGTGTACTTGACCGCTATATCGGTAAAACCATTTTCACCACCATCATGATGACGCTGTTCATGCTGGTGTCGCTCTCCGGGATCATCAAGTTCGTTGACCAGCTGAAAAAAGCCGGGCAGGGGAGCTACGATGCGATGGGCGCCGGGCTGTATACCCTGCTCAGTGCGCCGAAAGATATCCAGATCTTCTTCCCGATGGCGGCGCTGCTGGGAGCATTGCTGGGGCTGGGCATGCTGGCCCAGCGCAGTGAACTGGTGGTGATGCAGGCTTCTGGCTTTACCCGTATGCAGGTGGCGTTGTCGGTGATGAAAACCGCGATTCCGCTGGTGCTGCTGACGATGGCCATTGGCGAATGGGTCGCACCGCAGGGTGAACAGATGGCGCGTAACTACCGTGCGCAGCAGATGTACGGCGGCTCGCTGCTCTCTACCCAGCAGGGTTTGTGGGCGAAAGACGGTGACAGCTTTGTCTACATCGAGCGGGTGAAAGGCGAGGCCGAGTTGGGCGGGATTAGCATCTACTCGTTTAACGACAAGCGCCGTCTGCAGTCTGTACGCTACGCTGCGAGCGCGACGTTTGACCCGGAGCAGAAGGTCTGGCGTTTGTCGCAGGTGGATGAATCCAACCTGACCGATCCGAAACAAATCACCGGTTCGCAAACGGTGAGCGGCACCTGGAAAACCAACCTGACGCCCGACAAGCTCGGCGTCGTGGCGTTGGATCCTGACGCGCTGTCGATTAGCGGTCTGCATAACTATGTGAAGTACCTGAAGTCGAGCGGCCAGGATGCCGGACGCTACCAGCTCAATATGTGGAGCAAAGTCTTCCAGCCTCTGTCAGTGGCGGTCATGATGCTGATGGCGCTGTCGTTTATCTTTGGTCCGCTGCGTAGCGTCCCGATGGGTGTGCGTGTGGTGACGGGGATTAGCTTCGGTTTTGTGTTCTATGTGCTGGACCAAATCTTTGGCCCGCTGACGCTGGTGTACGGCATTCCGCCGATTATCGGTGCGCTGCTGCCAAGCGCCAGCTTCTTCCTGATAAGCCTGTGGCTGATGCTGCGTAAATCGTAATCACAGTAATCGTAGGCCTGATGGCGTTGCGCTTTTCAGGCCTACTCCGGACCCGTAGGCCGGATAAGGCGTTAAGCCGCCATCCGGCAACGTAATACGGGCTAGCGTTTTCTCCCGCCCATCAAACTCCCCAACATGCCGCGGATTATCTGATTAGTAACCTGTCGCGCCGCGCTTTTCGCCACGCTCTGTACCACGCCATCACGCTTGCCGCCGCGCGGCCCTGTGCTGCCAAATAAAATATCCTTCAATCCACCGAGGATACCGCCATCCACCTCGACCGCTTTACCGTTGGCGGGAGGCGTATTTTGCTGCTCGGTACTGGCCTGCACGCCTTGCTGTAAACGTTCATAGGCGGACTCTCGGTCGATATCTTCTTCATATTTGCCGTACAGCGAAGAGTGATTAATCAGCCCGTTGCGCTCGTCGTCCGTCACCGGTCCCATCCGTGAGCACGGCGCAATCACCATCGCCCGTTCAACCACCGACGGGCTGCCTTTGGCGTCCAGAAACGACACCAGCGCCTCGCCGGTTCCCAGCTCCTGAATGGCTTTTTCGGTATCAAATGCCGGGTTGGCGCGCATGGTTTGCGCCGCGGTTTTCACTGCTTTCTGATCTTTCGGCGTGAACGCGCGCAGGGCGTGCTGCACGCGGTTCCCCAACTGACCAAGCACGTTGTCCGGAATATCCGACGGGTTTTGCGAGACGAACCACACGCCGACCCCTTTCGAGCGGATCAGACGGATCACCTGTTCGATTTTATCCAGCAGCACCTGCGGGGCATCGTTGAACAGCAGATGCGCTTCATCAAAGAAGAACACCAGTTTTGGCTTCTCCAGATCGCCCGCTTCCGGCAACTGTTCGTACAGTTCTGAGAGCATCCACAGCAGGCTGGCGGCGTACAGTTTGGGCATCTGGTAGAGCTTCTCGGCGCTGAGGATATTAATCATCCCTTTGCCGCTGGCGTCGGTACGCATCCAGTCTTTGATGTCCAGCATCGGTTCGCCAAAGAAGTGTGCCGCTCCCTGCTGCTCCAGCGACAGCAGTCCGCGCTGGATAGCCCCGACCGAAGCGCTGCTGATATTGCCGTACTGATTCTGGAAGGATTTAGCGTTATCGCCGATGTACTGAGTAATGGCCCGCAGGTCTTTGAAATCGAGCAGCAGCAGGCCCTGGTCATCGGCAATGCGGAAGATAATATCCAGCACGCCGGACTGAACGTCGTTGAGATTCAACAGACGGGCCAGCAGCAGCGGTCCGAGGTCAGATACCGTGGCTCGCACCGGGTGACCCTTTTCGCCGAAGATATCCCACACCGTGACCGGATTACCATGCGGTTGCCAGTCGGTAATGCCGATGTTTTTCAGGCGGGCGAGCAGCTTTTCAGAGGCTTGTCCTTCCTCGGCCACGCCGGTTAAATCACCTTTCACATCGGCCATAAATACCGGTACGCCAATCCCGGACAGCGATTCGGCCAGCTTTTGTAGTGTGACGGTTTTACCGGTCCCGGTCGCGCCGGTAATCAGCCCGTGACGGTTGGCCATGCCTGGCAGTAAAAACAGTTCGGTGTCCGGCGTGCGGGCAATTAGCAGGGGTGCGCTCATTGAGATTTCCTCCATTTATCCTGCCTGGAGTATAGGCAACCGTGACGCACTCTTCACCGCTAAATTGCGGAGATTGTGAGGAGAATTTTACCTGCCTGGAATAGCGGGGAGAATAGCCGGGAAGCTTACGCCTCCCGGCAAAGACGATCAGAAGTCGGCTTTCAGCACCACGCGGTAGCGGGCTTTGCCGTCACGCACATGCTGGATTGCTTCGTTAATTTGCGACATCGGGTACAGCTCGGTGGTAGGCGACACCTTGCTGCGCCCGGCAAACTTCATCAGCTTGCGCAGCTCGAATGGCGTACCGGTCGCCGAACCGGAGATGCTGCGATCGCCGACAATTAAGGTAAATGCCGGTACCGGCAGCGGCTTCAGCACTGCGCCGACGGTATGGAAGTTACCGCCGTAGGCCAGCGCTTCAAAATAGGGCTGCCAGTCGAGATCGACGTTAACTGTGTTAATAATGAGATCGAACTGGCCCGCCAGCGCTTTTAGCGCATCCGGATCGCGGCTGTTGACCACCTTATCCGCTCCCATCGCCAGCACTTCCTGCTCTTTCGCCGGATTGGAGCTGAACGCGGTCACTTCGCAGCCCATCGCATGCAACAGCTTAATGGCGATATGCCCCAGCCCGCCGATACCGATCACCCCGACGCGGCTGGTGGCGGTGATATGGTGCATCAGCAGCGGTTTGAACACCGTAATGCCGCCGCACAATAATGGGCCAGCGGCCGCCAGATCGATACTCTCCGGCAGCGGGATCACCCACTGCCAGTCGGCCCGCAGCTTCTCGGCAAAGCCGCCGCGATTGAGAATAGTGGGAACGGAGCCTTCCAGGCAGTTAATCTGATTACCGCTGATACAGGCGTCGCAGTGCCCGCAACTGCGCGCCGTCCAGCCAATACCGACGCGCTGACCAACCTTCAGACCTTTATCCTGCGCCGCGCTGCCGAGCGCCGCCACGCGACCAATCACCTCATGCCCGGCAACCAGCGGATACTGAGAGAACCCCCATTCGTTGTCGATCATCGACAAATCGGAATGGCAGATACCGCAGTAATCGACCTGGACTTCGACATCTTCCGGCTTAAGCTCGCCCGCATCATATTCATAGAGTTCGAGTTCGCTGCCCGCCGCTTTTGCAGCGTAGCTTTTTATCATCGACATCGTGTTTCCCTCAGTGTGGTGTTGAACTGGAAGTGTAGAGCATGGGGAAACGGGACGCTTCGCAGAAGGGGGGATTAAGAAGCGGGTAAACTGTGATGATGGTTACAGGTAAGAAAGGTAATGCTGAAATTTTCAACACTTAGCGAGCCAGACACACGCTGGCGCTTGCATGGTGGCGCACGACAGGTATAATCCACAACGTTTTCCGCATCCCTTCCGTGCCGGAGTGGCGAAATCGGTAGACGCAGTTGATTCAAAATCAACCGTAGAAATACGTGCCGGTTCGAGTCCGGCCTTCGGCACCAAAAGCATGTAAATGGACCTCAATTGAGGTCTTTTTTTATGTCTAAAGTCCAGTATTTATCTACCTTTCCCGCTATATTAACTCTCTCAAGGTCAACCAACATCAACGTACATCTACCAACACATGTTGGTATAGATGATGGTATTTCCGATTCGATAATGCTTGTACCAACAGGGAGGGGATAAGCATGGCGTTAACAGATATCAAGGTCAGAACAGCCAAGCCAACGGATAAGCAATACAAACTGACCGATGGCAGCGGTATGCACCTGCTTGTCCATCCTAATGGTTCTAAGTACTGGCGTTTGCAGTACCGTTATGACGGCAAGCAAAAGATGTTGGCACTTGGGGTTTATCCTGAAATCACACTGGCGGATGCCAGAGCACGTCGTGACGAAGCGCGTAAGCTGCTAGCGAATGGCGTCGATCCGGGAGACAAAAAGAAAAATGATAAGGTTGAACAGAGTAAAGCACGAACCTTCAAAGAGGTGGCGATCGAGTGGCATGGCACCAATAAAAAGTGGTCTGAAGATCACGCCCATCGTGTGCTAAAAAGCCTAGAAGATAATCTCTTCGCAGTGCTTGGTGAGCGTAATATCACTGAGTTAAAAACGCGTGATTTATTAGCACCCATTAAAGCCGTGGAGATGTCTGGACGTCTTGAGGTTGCTGCCCGTCTTCAACAACGCACTACGGCCATCATGCGTTATGCAGTGCAAAGTGGGTTAATTGATTATAACCCAGCACAAGAGATGGCTGGGGCGGTTGCTTCCAGTAATCGACAACATCGCCCGGCGCTGGAATTAAAGCGCATCCCTGAGTTTCTTGAGAAAGTAGACGGCTATACCGGCAGACCGCTAACCCGCTGGGCGACAGAACTCACTCTGCTTATCTTTATTCGGTCCAGTGAGCTGCGTTTTGCTCGTTGGTCAGAGATCGATTTTGAAACGTCAATGTGGACCATCCCGCCTGAGCGAGAGCCTATTCCTGATGTGAAACATTCTCAGCGAGGCTCAAAGATGCGTACACCGCATCTGGTACCTCTTTCAAAGCAGGCGCTGGCGATCCTGAAGCAGATAAAACAGTTTTGTGGTGAACATGAGCTGATTTTTATTGGCGATCATGATCCGCGTAAGCCAATGAGTGAAAATACCGTAAACAGTGCGCTACGGGTGATGGGATATGATACTAAGGTTGAGGTTTGCGGCCACGGCTTCCGTACAATGGCCTGTAGTTCGTTAATTGAGTCAGGACTATGGTCGAAGGATGCGGTGGAAAGGCAGATGAGCCATATGGAACGCAATACGGTGAGGGCGGCGTATATCCATAAAGCAGAACATCTGGATGAGCGCAAGCTGATGTTGCAGTGGTGGGCTGATTTTCTGGATGCGAATCGGGTGAGAGCGATTACGCCGTTTGACTATGCGAAGATCAATCGGGGTAATGGCGTGTGAGTTGAATGTCTTTATTTCTCGGTTGATGTTTAAATTAAAAAGACCAACCAGCCCGCTTAGGACTGGTTGGTCGCTGTATTTTTACCATTGTTATCATGTAAGTATCTCGGTAAAACAAATCATTCACTTTTAGTAATCTTTCGGACCACCTTCGCCGTAGAATATAAGTGGACATTCTGATCATCAAAGAAAATACGTAGTTTAAACGCTTCAGAACTTTTGTTTTCTCCATACCTCCGAGAAAAAACTCATCGACATATCTCCCCAGCCTCTCAGCGTTTTAATGACGTGTATTTCTGATGGGCTATTTCTGGCCGTCATCAGTGCAATACAATGCTGACAGGTGAATATTCAACACGGGTTAGTAATTGACCCTAAAGTTTTGCTGTTTTTTTAGCAGAATAGCAGAGGCTAGGTTACTCCTTTCTAGCCCCTACTAGACTCTAATTTTGCTACAGTATACTACCAGTATGGTGTGCACTAAAAAGATAATTAGTGTGGTACAGATCGCCAAATCGTACCAGATTCAAACTGGTGGCTACCGGTGGTAGATTTATCTGAGTTTCACCGAACATACCCACTTTTTAAAATCCATCAGAAAAAGCTTTTTGGCTGAGTGTGTTAAATAGAGGGGTAACCTCTTTTAACCCAGTCATAGCATTTGAGCGTATTTTTTGAATGGAATTTACCTTCCTCATAAACTCCATTTGGAGATCATCTGGCGGACAGATAATAGGGAAATCTTCGATATGATCCTTATTCAGTTGTCTTTTATCTATTCCACCAACACAAACCTCACGAATATGTTCACGATATTCATTCGAAGTCAAAATATATACAATAAATTCATGTAAAACCCCTGCCTTTAATCTTATCAAATAAACATGTCCATTGATGTTTGCACTGTCATCATCACCTAAAAACAAAGCGGCACGACCAAGGCTACTGTTTTCTGTGTTGAATCGCCCCGTTTTAGTCATCAATATATCTTTATGTTTTAGACTACTTTTTTTTAGACTATTATGGGTTTTTTCATCAATGTACGCGACATCATCTAGCCTGATATCATTTTTCCAAATATTTTGGCTTCTAAAAAAGGTAATACCTTTATCAACATAAACCTTGCTCCCACCTTTAGGTGTAGAACCACTAGCTATTCTTACAGAGAGTTCTTTTAAAGGTTTTACCTTCCACCCTTTTGGATTAGACACAGGGTTGCCAAACATCTCCAGAAACGTAGCACGCAAAAAATCATCAGCCAGTTCAATGGCTTGTTCGCGTTTTTGGCGTATATCATTTGCTTTATCAAGAATAGCAGCGATACGTTTTTGTTCACTCAATGGTGGTAATGGTATTTGAATATTTTCTAGCATTGATTTACGTAATGCTGGAATGGTAGTTGCACCAGAAAATTGGTAAAGATCTAGTGATCGCATAAAATAAAATAGATAATTAGTATCAACGAGATTATTATCAGGAACTAGCCCCATTACATTGTTATCTATTACCATTTCTACGGTAGTAATAGCTCGAAAATTTTGCTTAATCGCTTCTCCAATTTTTGCAAAAACAATAGTTCCTTTGGGTATGGTTTTAGCTTTTAAATTGCCAAGTATATCTTTGTCAATATAATTCCCAGCATGAGAAATATTTTTATGACCGCTTCTTACTATAGCTGATATATCACCAACTTTAGCGAAAGGGTAATCCCCTTCTTTTTTTCCTTGGTACTCTATAGGGAATCCAAAACCTGCTTTGAACTTCCCAATGTTACCTAAATTTACCATCGGCCAACTCACAGCATCCCCTCCAACTCATCCAGACCCGCCAGAATCTCTTTCTCCAGACCCATCAACCGCTTCAGTATCACCTTCGGATCTTCATACTCCTCAGCCTGATACACCACCTCTTTATAACGATTGATGGAAAGATCGTATTTCTGCGCGGCAATATCCTCTTTCGGCACCACAAAGGCCGCTTGGGTGCGATCTTTAAAGTCAACACCAACATCAATCCCTTCTGGGTACTGCTGTTTCAGCAACGAGGAAAATTTCTCGCCCATAAAGTTATCTACCGGTAAACCACGTAAAGCACGGTAGTGCTTCCAGCTTGCCAGCAGATGTGGTAAATCGTTATCTTTTATCGGGTTACGTTTGTCATCCAAGCTATAACCGTCATTGTGCAGATCGTAGAACCAGACCTCATCCGTCTGACCGCCTTTGGTAAAAATTAGGATCGCCGTCACGACACCTGCGTAAGGTTTAAATACGCCGGAAGGTAGGTTGATTACCGCTTCCAGTTGGTTATTTTCCACCAACGCCTGACGCAGAGACTGATGCGCCTTGCTGGAGCCAAATAGCACGCCCTGTGGCACAATGGTCGCACTGCGTCCGCCCACTTTCAGCATTTGCAGAATCCGCGCCAGGAACAACAGCTCGGTTTTCTTAGTTTTCACCATCGCCGACAGTGTGGAGTCGATATCTTCCTCATCCAGTGAACCGGTAAACGGCGGGTTCGCAAGGATCAGGTTAAAGGCGTTTTTGCTGGCCTGTGGGAAGTTAGCGCTGAAACTCTGGCTCATGGTGTCCTGATAGTGGATATCCGGCTCTTCCACGCCGTGCATAATCAGGTTCATCGCGGCAATACGCAGCATGGTGGTATCGAAGTCGTAGCCATGGAACATTTTGTTATCCACATGGTCACGCCACGGCGTCAGCAGATCGCCAGTAAAGATTTTTTGCTCTTCCAACTCACCGCGTTCGTTGCTGCCAATCTCGGCATGAATCGATTCCAGTGAGCTATATTTTTCCAGCAGATATTCATAGCTTGCAGCCAGAAAACCACCGGTGCCACAGGCCGGATCGCAAATCGTTTCACCACGTGCCGGGTTAGGTTCCATCATCTCAACCATGGTACGGATGATGTGACGCGGAGTGCGGAACTGGCCGTTGATCCCGGCGGTAGTCAGCTTGCTTAACAGGTATTCGTAAAGGTCGCCTTTGGTGTCGCCACGATCCAGCGGCAGGTTTTTAATGACCTCTACCGCTTTGGTCAGCAACGAAGGCTTGACGATCTCCAGACGGGCATCTTTCATAAAGTTGTCCAGCAGCGTGGCCTTCGTTTTATCCGCTTGCCCAAGCTGACGGAAATGCTGGAATACGCCGTCGCGCACCACGTCCATCATTTCATCCGAGCCGAGATTGCTGTAGTAGCTGAAGCGGAACTCCTGCTGTTCTGGCGCGAAGCGTGGTTTAAAATCAACGCCTGCGATTTGTTTACGTTTTTCATCTCGTTGTTCTTGGGTGTCCAGCATCCGGGAGTACATCAGGTAGGTGATTTGTTCGATAACGGTCAGCGGGTTGGTGATACCTCCCACCCAGAAATCTTCCCACAGTCCGTCGATTTTACTTTTTAAGTCACCGGTGATCATTGTTAAGTTTACCCTGTTAAAAATACAAAAGCCCCGCTGCCGGGGCTTGTCATGAACGTATTATACCGTCACTGTATCGGTCACAACACCCAGCTCTTCGACTATCTTTTGTAATCGGGCTATTTGTGCCACGTCTGGGAATACGCCCGCGACGCCACCCTGGTGAATATGCGTGAACGGCTGTTCAAAGAGTTGCTTCATCTCGATAGTGCCGCAATCACGGATATGATTTTTCAGCAGCGAAAGGAAACGCAATTGCGGGCTGCTCAGGCTGTTATCGGCAGCGAATTGTGCAAAACGCACCTCCACCGCGTCACTGTCCATACCGATAATGGTACGTAACAATTTATCCAGGCTGGCGGTTGCTTGCGGGTAGAACTCTTTCAACGCCCGAATATCGACGTTAGGATTCTGTATCAGCACCAATTTTGCCAGTTCATCCAGTTCACTTTGCGTTACCGGTTCGCCATTGCGGATTTTCTTCAGCACCGGGTTTTGCTGGAACAGTGGCTCTAATGCGCCCTGAACCTGCTGGCGATAAAGTTTGAAATCAATGGAACGAACGTTGGTTTTGCGGGTTTCCGTTCGAATCTGGCCTGCATCTTCAGTGATATCCACCTGCACCGAGCTGGGACGGGGCGTCGGATCTTTTTCCATCAGGTGCATGATGCCGCGTAGGTGAATGCGGATATCCTCCAACTCTTCCAGGCTGGCCTGCTTCCACCAGCTTAAATCATGAAGCTGATTAATCCGTTGCCCCTGCTGTTGTACCTGCGCCAGATGCGGCGGCAGGCGCTCCACTTTTTCGACGATGACCGGCCAGAGCACATCCAGCTCTTCCGGGTTGCTATAACGGGCAGTTTGCGCCGCCAGAATATCCATATCGAAACGCATGGCATCGCTTTGCCCGCGCACGTCCAGCCACTGCATCAGCGGGGCCAGGACAGATAGCAGATCCTGCAGTGTTTTCGGGGAAAGCTGGCGCAGCACTTTTTCATCGCTGTACTGCGCTTTTTGCTGCCACTTTTCCTGTACGGCAATCGACTTTTCATCCAGCGCGTTGATCTGCTCGCGGAGCTGGTGAGCGACTAAATCTACCGCCTGTTTGTCGAACTTACGTTGTGCAGCAGCCCCCAGCATAACCCACGCTTCGAAGCGTTTTTGCGCCAGCGATTTTGTCGCTGTGACTTCGGCCTCTTCGGTATGCAACTCGTGATACTCAAAGTTGCCCCAGTGATCGAAGATGCGGAATTTCTGTTTATCCAGCGGTTTGCCGTTTTCATCATTGCCGTATAGCCCTGAACAGAGGCGTGTACCACGGCCAATCATCTGCCAGAACTTTACTTTCGATTTGACTGGTTTGGCAAAGACCAGATTCACAATTTCCGGTACATCAATGCCGGTATCAAGCATGTCAACGGAGATAGCGATTGTCAGCTCTTTGTTGGTGCTTTCGTCCAGCCCTTTAAAATCGTCAATCAGTTGCTCGGCGCGGGGATCGTAGTTGTCGATGACCTGGCAGAAGCGTCCGGCAAACTGCGGGTACATGTCGTCGAACAATTCATTTAACAACAGTGCGTGTTTGTGGTTCCGGGCGAAAATGATGGTTTTACCTGGCAGCTGGCCGTCCCGATCTTTCAGGCCATTTTCCATCAGGTTACGCAGGATATAGCGGTTGGTGTCTTTGTTATAAATTGCCTCATCCAGCGCCTTACCATCAAATTCCAGCGTATTGGGATCTATACCCTGTTCTTCCAGTTCGCGGATTTGTGTGTCGCTTAACTTCTCCCGTTTGATGCCTTCGCGCAGGAATTCTGTGGTGTGCGTAACAACTTCATAGGGAACCAGATTATTATCGGCGATGGCATCTTCCAGGCTGTAGTTGGCGGTAGGGATACGTCCTTCACAACCAAACAGGCCGAAAGTGGTTTTACTCACCATGTCGATCGGCGTGGCCGTCAGGCCAATCTGGAGGGCATCAAAAAACTTAAACAGATCGCCGTAAACGTTATAGATCGAACGATGGGATTCATCGGCGATGATCAAATCAAAATAACCGACATCAAAATGGTCCATGATTTTCATCATGCCGGGATAGGTGGCGATGTAGATCCTAGCATTCTGCCTGTCTGCTTTCTTCGATTTCCCGACCACATACAGCGGCTCATTGGTGAACTGATTGAAGGCATTCGCCGCCTGTTTACGTAGCTCTTTTCGGTCACAAAGAAACAGGACGCGTTTTACCCAGCGGGCATCAATCATTAGTTTGCTTAGTGCAATCGCTACGCGGGTTTTGCCTGTACCAGTAGCCTGAACAATTAACGATTGCCGGTACTTGTTGGTAAACCGTTCGCTGACGCGGGCAATAGTTTCAAGTTGATACAAACGTCCGGCAACGGCCTTACCTTCGTTATCTTTAACGTGTGGGACACTATTCAGCGGTAGACGGGTTTCACGCTGCTGAATTAGGTATTGCAGGCTTTCCTTGCTGTAGAAGCCAAATACCCGACGCGGAGGATAACCATGGGTTTTATGGTCGTCCCACAGCCAGATATCGTAGCCGTTGGTGTAGAAGATGACCGGACGCTGACCATATTCTTTTTCCAACCAGTCGGCATACAGTCGGGCCTGAATTCGTCCTTGCTCGGCATTGATGCTGGTTTTTTTTGCTTCCACCACCGCCAGCGGTTTATGCGCCTCATCCCACAAGACATAATCCGCATAACCGTCACCGGTTGCAGTAGGTTGTTCTTTAACGGGGTGTTCCTGCGTAACCTGATCGGTATAATTAAGCTCTTCCCCTACATTCCAGTCGGCGGCAAGCAGGCGAGAATCAATCAGGCGGCGACGGGTTTCCGCTTCATCAATAGAGAGGATATCTGCAACATGCTGGTTGCGAGCTCTGGCTTCATTCAGGCGCTGAGTCAGGTGTTCGGCCTTTTCCTGCTCTTGCTGTAGTGCGCGTTGTAGCGCCAGTTCGCGCTCACGGCTTTCATCTTGAGCCCTGATTGCATCTTCCAGACGTTTTTCATCTGCACGACCTGAAGATTGTGTTAACGGAGGGAGAGAGAATTTGGGGCAGTTATCAACATTACCGTGGGCATAACGAACATACAGCCAGACCCCTAATAAATACGCTTCCTTAAGCAGCCAGTACGTATCTTTGGCTTTGATACGTCCGCCGTGCGCGGCGCGGTTGCCGTGTATACGTAGCGCATCCATTTTCATGATGATGGCTTCCGGCATCATGCTGGTAAAGACATCGGCGTTCATTAAATCATACAGATTTGCTTTGATGCCTTCAGGCAGCCGTTCCTGGCGGTATAACCAACGTACCATCAATTCGGTGTAGTTGCGCAGCTTGACCAGACAGCTTTCCGGATCGGAGTGAACATAGCGTTCCGCCATACACGCGAGTTCTGCCAGTTCCGGCCACTGGCTGCGCAACATTTCAAAATTGAGAGACTGCTCCATCAATCATCGCCTTATGTCGTGGATACAACAGGATTTCTGGAAAGAATATCACACTATTTTGGCTGACGAAGTGAGCCGGATGGCATACGGTGGCTATGAATGAGCTGATGTAACAACTTTAAAGAGATCAAGCATCTATTAATTACAGTCAATAGCGTGATTTTTTATACCGTGGGCACAGAATAGCTTTAAATACAGTAACGGTTCAGGAGCATTTCACCCTTATGACTACTCTCGTTTTTCCTATTCTCATGCGGATGAAGCACAACGCAATGAGCTAGAGAAACATCTGTCCCCGCTGAAGCGAATGGGGAAAATCACCACATGGCACGATCGCCGAATCGTTCCTGGGCAAGAGTTTGAACATCAGATCTACCACTATTTTTCGCAGGCAGATATTATCCTGTTGCTAATTAGCAGTGATTTCATCGCTTCTGACTATTGTTATCAGGTAGAGATGACCAACGCACTGGAGCGGCATAAAAAAGGCGAGGCGGTAGTCATTCCGGTGATTTTAAGAGAGTGTGCCTGGCATCAGTTGCCATTCGGCAGCATCATGGCAGCGACAATCGACGGTAAAGCTATAAGCAGGTTTGCCAGTCATGATGAGGGTTACGCTCAGGTCTCCGATGCTGTTTCCCGAGCCATTGCCAATTTGGATGCGAAAAAGCCGCTGCAGATTGTGCACGCCCCAGCTTCGGCTAATCCGATGCTTCAGGCAATTCAGGCAACGGATACCGTCTTTATACCGCGCTCGAGCAATCTTTCTCTACCAAAGAATTTTACTGATCTGTAGTGGCACACTGAATTTGGCCACCTGAACAGAGGTGATATGCTCACCTCAGAACATTACAGGTGCCTCAATGAAAAAAAGAAATTTCAGCGCAGAGTTTAAACGCGAATCCGCTCAACTGGTCCTTGATCAGAACTACACCGTTGCAGCTGCGGCCAGTGCTATGGATGTGGGTCTTTCTACCATGACGCGATGGGTAAAGCAGTTGCGGGATGAACGACAGGGCAAAATACCTAAAGCCTCCCCTATAACCCCGGAACAGATTGAAATACGTGAGCTGAAGAAAAAACTACAACGCATTGAAATGGAAAACGACATATTAAAAAAGGCTACAACCGCGCTCTTGATGCCAGACTCCCTGAACAGTTCTCATTAATCAGGAAACTCAGAGCGCAGTATCCTGTGGTCACACTTTGCCACGTGTTCGGGGTTCATCGCAGCTGCTACAAATACTGGGGAAAAAGCCCCGAAAAGCCAGACGGCAGGCGAGCTGTGTTACGCAGTCAGGTTCTGGAACTGCATAACATCAGCCATGGCTCTGCTGGCGCAAGAAGTATCGCGATTATGGCAACCCTGAAAGGCTTCAGAATGGGACGCTGGCTTGCCGGAAGGCTCATGAAAGAACCGGGTCTGGTGAGTTGTCAGCAGCCAACCCACCGGTATAAATGTGGTGGTCATGAACACACCGCTATCCCGAATCGCCTTGAGCGACAGTTTGCAGTGACAGAACCGAATCAGGTGTGGTGCGGCGATGTGACGTATATCTGGACAGGCAAGCGTTGGGCTTACCTTGCTGTTGTTCTCGATCTGTTCGCAAGGAAACCTGAGGGTTGGGCAATGTCATTCTCACCGGACAGCAAGCTGACATCAAAGCGCTGGAAATTGCGTGGGAAGCTCGCGGTAAACCCGCCGGAGTGATGTTCCACAGTGACAGTAATAATGCCGGTGTCAGTCTTTACCACCACTCAGTTTGCCGTTTAACCCGATTGGTGTGATTACTGATGCAGTGAAGACCTTTCCGCATCACATCACTACAAATATTGATTTTTGATTGTTGGATTCGCACCAGATTTCACCTCTGTAGGGTATTCAAAAATGCTCAGTTATTACTGATGCCTAAACTGCAGCGTTGCGGGCAGGTAGCGTTGTAGCGTTTCGGGCGTATCGCCCTCGATCAATTGGCTTATCAGATCATAGCAGTGCCAGGCCAACTGGCGGTTATCCTGCTGTACGGTATCGATACGCAGCGACAGCGAATCATAAAGATAGTGATCGTCAAAGCTCGTCAGATGGATATCTGAGTCGAGTAAATGGTGCTGGCTCATATAGCGCAGTACCCCTTCGAGCAGTCCACAGGCGGCAGTGAACAGCGCCTTAGGCGGCCGCCCAAGTCGCGCGCAGAGTGCGGCGAACATCTCATAGCCTGAGCTCGGGTGGTAGTTACCGTTAGTCACCCATTCCGGGCGCAGTGCAATACCCGCCTGAGCCAAACCCTGCGTGAAGCCGGTCAGACGATCGCGTGAAGGCGACAGACGCGACTGACCGCCTAAAAACCAGAACTCATCGCTATGCTTAGGTGCAATGCGGGAAATCAGTTCCGCCGTTGGGGTAATCGAATCAGTCATCACCAGCGGCAGCAGGCTTTCATTAGGACAACGGTCAAACAGCACTACTGGCAGTTGTTGGCTGAGCTTAAGATAGTCGGCATCGTTGTGCATACATGAAGCGACGATCAGACCGTCAACCTGGCGGGAAATCATGTTATTGACCACCACGCTCTCCTGACCGGGGTTTTCATCAGTACAAGAGATCAATAGCTGGACGCCTGCTTCGCGGCACAGCATTTCCAGCTCATGTGAAAAGACCGCAAAGCCGTGGTTGGTGATCTCCGGCACCACCAGTCCGATGGTGTGGCTGCGGTTGTCGCGCAGCGAGCGGGCGTGAATGCTTGGCTGATAGTGCTGCTCACGGGCAATCGCCAGTACTCGCTCACGCGTTTCCTGCGCCACACGCAGCTCCTTGCCACGACCGTTCAGTACTAGGCTGGCGGTCGCTTTTGAGACGCCAGCCTGTTCGGCTATATCTTTAATGGTTACGCGTTTAGTTTTCATTACGACGCCATGAGCTTGAGGCAAAACGCTTATTCTACCATGCAAGTTCGCAGCGGCCAGTAGCAGAATGCGTCCGGTGTGATGCCGGAGAACATTAGCTGCCCTGAACAGGCCGGGAAGTAGCGGCAGCTCATCACTCCTTCGCCGCCGTTGATGAAAATCTCCACGCTAGACTGGTCGATGAAAATATGCAGCGAGCGGACGTCTCCGCGCCAGTAACGATAATGCTTCTCGTCGCTGGCCAGACTGGGTCGGGCCAGGCGGATCCCGCTGGCATCGCGTTCAAGGGTTAATGCGCCGTCAAAATCGAGGCTCAAAATATCGTCCCCAGTGGTTTGTAGAACGATTTCCATCGGTGCCAGCGGCAGGGAGTTCCCTGCCCAGCCGTGCGCTTCGCCGCGCAGGGCGCTCAGCTCTCGTAGAGGACGTTGGTATAGCTGACCATCGATAAACTCCAGCTCACGCAGGCAGGTCATCTGATGGATCCAGCCGTTGGTGAGGGTCGGTTGAAGCATCTCTTCGCCCTCCGGCACGCCCATCCAGCCGACCAGCAGACGGCGGCCATCACTGGTAAGCATGGTTTGCGGGGCGTAGAACTCAAACCCTGCGTCCAATTCGTGCAGTTCGCCATGCTCGAAGGCCGCGCGGTGGTAGTCGAAATCGCCGCTCATCCACACTGCCGGGTAGGTGTTGAGATAGCGCTCTTTCTCACGAGGCACGCCCTGCGGGCAGCAAATCAGGACATGCTGGTCGCCGAGGGCAAACAGGTCCGGGCATTCCCACATATAGCCCGCGTCGTCCAGGCCATTGATGCCATAACCGGCGATTTCGCCCTGACTCGTCCACTCATGAAGGTCCGCTGAGCTGAATAACAACACCTTGCCACGCTTTTGCAAATCCTGTGCGCCCAGCACCATGTACCAGCGACCTTCGTGCTGCCAGACTTTCGGGTCACGCACGTGGCCGGTATAGCCCTCCGGCAGCGGTAATACCGGGCCGAGTTTGGTAAACGTGCCGTCGGCATTTTCCGTCGCCAGGCACTGCCACGCGGTTCGGCTGCCGTCGTCAAATTTTACGTTGCCGGTATAGCACAGGGTGAGCGTGCCGTGACTATCCACGGCGCTGCCGGAGTAGCAGCCGTTGCGGTCATACTCTTCATCCGGCATGAGCGCGATCGGCTCATGTTGCCAGTGCAGCAGGTCGGCAGAGCTCCAGTGCCCCCAGCACTTGAACTTATGATCGCAGGCGAGCGGGTTCCACTGATAAAACAGGTGATAACGTCCGGCAAATTCAATAAAGCCGTTGGGATCGTTCATCAGCCCGGTCACCGGCGCATGGTGCCAGCGGGGATAGTGGCTGTCGGTCAGCGCGCGCGGCTGGCCCTGCATAACAGCCTGCAAAATCGCAGGCAGGCGTGATGGATGTGACATTATTCAGCGTCCGTTTTGTATTTCAGTACCAGGGAGACGACAAAGGCGACGCCAAAGGCGATAACCATCCCGATAATGTAGTTCAGCAGCGAGCTGGCCTGCACGATAGCCATGCCAGGGATAGCCGTCAGGCCCACCGCGGTCATGTAAACATGCATGGATACCACCCACGCGCCGCCCACCGCGCCGCCAATCAGGGCTGCGATAAACGGTTTTACAAAGCGTAAGTTAATACCAAAAATCGCCGCTTCGGTGATGCCGAGCATGGCAGAAAACGCCGAGGGCAGGGTAATGGCTTTGATTTTGGCATCTTTCGTTTTGAACCACACCGCCAGACAAGCACCGCCCTGAGCGACGTTGGCCATCGCCCAAATCGGCAGCAGGAAGTTGACGCCGATGGATGGGTTGCCCAGCAGTCCCGCTTCGATGGCGTGGAAGCTGTGGTGAATACCGGTAATGACGATAACTGAATAGAGACCGCCAAACAGCAGTCCGGCCAGCCAACCGGCGTGGGTAATCAGGGTGCTAAGGACAAACGAAATACCGTCGCCAAGCGCGCGACCAGCCGGGCCGATAATTAGCAGGGCGATAAAACCGGAAATGATCACCGTCAGGAACGGCGTCAGGATCAGATCCAGTGCATCGGGGATCACGCGACGCAGCTGTTTCTCAACGATGCTCATAAACCACACCGCCAGCAGCACCGGGAACACCGTGCCCTGATAGCCGATCATGGCAATCTCAAGGCCGAAGAAGTTCATGGTGTGGAAACCGGCGGCCACACCCCAGGCGTTGGTGAGCGCCGGGTGAGTCAGGATGCCGCCAAGCGTCGCGCCAAGATAAGGATTACCACCGAACTCGCGGGCGGCGGTGAAGCCAATCAGAATCGGCAGAATAATAAACGCCGCTGAGCTGCACATATCCAGCATGATGTAGATGGCGTTACCCGGGTCGACCCAGCCGTACGTTTTAACCATCCCCAGAAGGCCCATCAACAGGCCGGAGGCGACGATAGCCGGGATGATCGGCACAAAGATGTTCGACAACAGGCGGGCAATGCGCTGGAAAGGATTCAGTTTTTTCGCCGCAATGTCGGCAGCTTCCGATTTGCTGGATTCGCCAATCCCTGCCGCCTGGATAAAGGCGGCGTAGACTTTGTTCACCACCCCGGTGCCGAAGATAATCTGCATCTGTCCGGCGTTACGGAAACAGCCCTTCACCCCATCAATTTTGCCGATGGCCTGCTGATCGGCCAGTGAGTCATCGACCAGCACCAGGCGCAGGCGTGTGGCACAGTGCGCGGCGCTGGCGATATTTTCCTTGCCTCCCAGAAGCGGAAGTAGCGAGCGGGAAATCTGTTCAAAATCCATAGTACCCTCTGAATGCGTATTGATTTTCGAGTTGTCGTCCCGTGGTAGCCGGGGCGCATTCTCTTCGTTGTTATTGTGTCCGGGGCGACGAAACGTATTTTGTCGCCCCGGCGGTTACTGTCGCCAGGTGTTAACCATCAAAACCAGGTTTCCATCTGCATCCCGAACGACCATTCGCCGCCCGATTTAAACCCACTGCTACCCAGCGCGTCATCGCTGGCGTAATTATTGAGTTTTTTGCTCCAGTCCATCCATGAGGTATAAAGACGGATTTCAGGACGACTGAAGAAATCACCGATGTCGCCAACCTTAAAGGTCGGGGCGAAGGTGAGCTTGTAGAAGCTACCGTTTACCGCATGGCGATCGTTATAACCTTCAGGTTTGAGATCCATATACTGGTAGCTGCCTTCATAAGCGAGGGCGAAGTTCTGATTGATCTCCTGGATCAGGCGCATGTTCAGCGTCGCCCACTGGTAGCTGTCGCCATCGACATAACGGTCTTTACTGGTTTGTGCCAGTATCGCCGGGGCGATAAACCAGTTCTTGCTCAGTGGCGTGGTGCCGTAGCTGGCGAAGCGCCAGGTGTTAGCCCCCGAGCGTAACGCGCCATCAGAGCCGACACCTTTAACTTCTGCACCCAGACCGTGACCGTAGAGCAGGGCGGTTTTGCTGGCACCTTCACGCAGGCCGTAAAAACTGTCGTTGTGCAATCCGAGCAGCGTATGCACGCCGGTATTTGCCGCATCGCCTTTGACCGGATTACCGTTAGTATCCTGGCGTTCGTCGTTGTCTTTTGCCCGCATCCCGCTGACCATCACCTGCACCGGACCGATGAAATTGTTCATGCTGACGATGTAGTTCTGCACGCTGTTGCTGGTATCAGCAATATCGCCAAAGTTACGCCCGTAAAGAGAGAAGTTGCTTCGAACGCTGTCGTTCCACCTGACGTCGTAAATACCGCCGCCGGTACCGGCGAGGAACACGACATCCGAGTCGATCCAGTGAATGTCAAAGTTATCCCGGTCAAAGCGTTTCCCGGCCCACAGGGTTGAGCCTTTAAACGGCCCGTCGAAGGTGGGCAGGTTACCCAGTTCAACAAAGGCCTGACGAACGTTCAAATCACTGGTGCTTGCCGTCCAGTCGTTATAAGTGGTTTGACCGTCGGCGACCATGACTTTGAAGCGGGTCGTTGCCCCGTTATCCAGGGTCTGCTTATGTTCAAGATTCATTTCAACATAGGTATCGGCCTGGTTTCCCAGACGTCCAATAGCCCCGCCGGTTTCCCCTGCTGGCGTCATATAGGCCCCGGATTTGGTGCTGGCACCGGAGTCATTCATTATCACCCCGGAGCGGGCGTAGCCGTGGAACTCAAACCCGCTTTTCTCATCGGCTTTTTTCTCCAGTTTGGCGGTACGCTGAGCCACTTCCTGAGTGCTGTCCTGGGTTTTTTGTTGCTGTGTCGTGAGCTGCTGTACTTTCTTCTCTGCCGACTCTGCGCGGGTTTCTGCCGTTTGCGCTCTGTTTTCGGCATCCTGTAAGCGTTTTTCCAGCGCAATTAAACGGGCTTCGATACTGCTGAGATCCGTTTGTGCATGGGCTGAGGCGGCGCCGGTTAGCAAAGCGATAAGAACCGCGAGTGTGCTTTTTCTGAACATATTGATTGCATCCCAAAAGGAAAATAAAAAATTGTGTGTTTTTGCTAAACCGGTTTAGTTGCTATGTTAAGCACGACATTTAACATTTTGAAATTGATTTTGCTAAACCGGTTTAATAAGTGTGATGGATGCAACAAAGTGGACCGCGTACGACGGTATTTAGGATCAAATCTGGCGGTGTAGATCGCGCTGGTATGGCAGGGCAGTCATCGCGCCTTTCGCCAGGGTTGCCAGGGCACCGCAGGTTTGCGCCAGAGCGAGCGTTGGCTCCAGGGCATTGATATCCGCCGGCATCCCGTTGGCAGCAAGGCTGGCAAGCAGTCCGGCGACAAACGCATCGCCCGCACCGGTGGTATCCACGCTGACAACCGGTTTAGCGCTGAAATGGGTAAACTTCTGCTGAAAAGCGGCAAGCACCCCCGCTTTGCCCCGCGTCACCAGTAGCAATTCCGGCTGATAGCGCTCTGTTACGCTGGCGATTCCGTATGCTAAATCTTTACTGCCGCTGATGAAGACCAGCTCCTCTTCCGATAGCTTTACCACGTTTGCCATGGACAAAGCGCGATCGAGGCAGGCTTGCAGCAAAGCCTGATCCTGCCAGAGATCAGGACGAATATTAGGGTCAAAGCTGATCCGACCGCCGACAGACTTGATGTTCTCCATAGCCGCGAAGGTAGCACTGCGGCTGGGCTCGGCGCTGAGCGCGATGGAGCAGACGTGCAACCACTGTCCGGCGGCAAACTGTGGCAGGTCTTCTTCAGCCAGGAACAGGTCAGCGCTGGGGCGTACCATAAAGGTAAAGGTGCGTTCACCTTGGTCATCAAGGTCGACCACCACAGTGGACGTGCGGTGATGATCGTCAAGATACATATGGCTGACGTCGACCTGCTCCTGTTGCAGGGTATGACGCATGTAGCGGCCAAACGGGTCACCGCCGACGCGGCCGATAAATCCGCTGTTGCCGCCAAGGCGGGCAACCCCTACCGCCACGTTAGCCGGCGCGCCTCCAGGGCACTGTAGCAAGCGCCCTTCACTCTCCGGTAGCAGGTCCACCACTGCGTCGCCCAGAACCCAAACTTTTGCTTTCATGCTAAAACCCTCCAAGGCTAAACTTAATTAAACCGGTTTAGCATATTAAATCACAATGAATGAGTGGGTGGAATGTTCCAGCCGGAAAAGCGCTGCTCAGGGCATAAAAACGTGAGCCGCCTTACGAAATAGAATTGATTCGACAGCTGTGAAGACTTACGTCCTGGACACAAATGGATCCTGGATAAATTACCATACAACTTGATGAAATTATTATGTTTTATCTTATTTTGGACTGACCCCACAACAGTAGACATTTCCTGTCCTCACGACGAGGCCTGTTCGAAGGCCTCCGGACTGACGCCGCCGAGGTGGCTGTGACGCCGGGCCCGGTTGTAGAAGATTTCAATGTAATCGAAGATATCGGCCCGGGCCAGATCCCGGGTTTTATAGATACGTTTTCTGATCCGTTCTTTTTTCAGCGAACTGAAGAACGATTCGGCCACCGCATTATCCCAGCAGTTGCCACGCCGGCTCATGCTCGGTGCCAGGTTATTGGCCCGGCAGAAGCGCTGCCAGTCGTCACTGCCGTACTGGCTGCCCTGATCGCTATGTACGATAACCTCGCCGTCCGGTTTTCGACGCCACACGGCCATCATCAGAGCGTCCAGCGCGAGTTCGCGAGAGAGAGTGGGCTTCATCGACCAGCCAACCACGTTACGGGCGAAGAGATCGATAACCACCGCCAGATACAGCCAGCCCTGCCAGGTGCGGATATAAGTAATATCGGTGACCCAGACCTGATTGGCGCGGACAACGGTAAACTGACGCTGCACACGATTAGGCGCAACCACTGAAGGTCGGCCAGCGATACGACGCGGAGCTTTATAGCCGCGCACGGCTTTAATCCGGTTCAGTTGCATAATACGGCCCACCCGGTTTTTGCCGCAGGTTTCACCGATCTCATTCAGATCGCCATGAACCCGACGATAGCCATAGACGCCACCGCTCAGGGAATATGAATCGCGGATGAGCGTCAGCAGACGCTGGTTATCTTTATCCCGCGCAGAGACCGCACGCATAAAACCCGGCCCGGGCAACGCACAACACCCGACACATCGTCATGACACCCCATACAGTGCGGTGCTCATTGATAAAGCGGTACTTCAGTCGGGCTCCCTTGCAAAGTACCGCGCGGCCTTTTTCAGAATATCCCGTTCTTCCTCAGTGCGCTTCAGCTGTGCCCCGAGCTTCAGGATCTCGCTTTTGGCTTCCAGTAAATCCCGGGCATGCTGTTCGCTGTTATCAGGCTTGATAGCCCGTAGCCACTTGTAGAGACTGTGCGCAGAAACGCCCAGACGGTCGGATACTTCAGCAACAGAATAACCGCGCTCCGTTATCTGACGGACGGCTTCTTCCTTAAATTCAGGTGTAAATCGTGGTGTGCCCATACGCTCCTCCTATGCTCAAACTATAGGGCAGGATCGTCTACCGGGGTGGGGTCAGTCCAACTATAGGGCAGGATCGTCTACCGGGGTGGGGTCAGTCCACAATGAGGCAAAAAAGTGTCTACGAAACCCGGGTCTATTCAGATAGATGTCGGTTGATAAAGAGGTAACAGCCATCAGAGCGCTGAGAATGAGCAGAAACGAGTGGCCGTTTTTTTAGCTGTAGCCGACTGTGTACGTGCCTGTTGATTAAGCATGGTGATCCGTTGGACATGAAAAGATAAACGCATATTAACAGGTATTTAGAATACTGATAATCCTAGGCAAGAGGATAGAGACTATGAGTGGAATTCATTAATGCTGAGTGTAAGCAGATTCATGCATCTCTGATCCTCAGGGAATACTCTTAGGAGATATTAATTTGTGGATAATCAAAGTGAGCTTACTTTTTGGTAAAGATGATTTTATGTGCAGTTTAGCAGGCGGAATTATTTCCTGGATTCGCAAATACGATAATGCAACCACTCTTCCACATCGCTTTTTAACCATCGGGAAGCTCTGCCCAACTTAATTGGCTTCGGGAATAAGCCATCCTGTATTAGCTTATAGAACCATTTATCGCTAAGGCCAGTAAGTTGAGTGATGAATTTCATGTCAATAAACTGATCGTCCAGTAAAGCAGGTTTAGTTAGCATGTCGATGTGTCCCGGTAATATCTGTTAACCGGAGCGGGTGTTAGTAATTATTACTACTCGCTCCTCCACATCAACTGTTGGCTCTGTAAAAAATAAACCACGCTAAAGACTATCGCTATTTCTGGGTCTGCCTAACCCACTTGGCGGAGGAACCTCATTACTTCCCCAGATATACATCCCATTTTTTTGTTCCTCTTTAGCAAGATAGCTGATGATGTATCTTAATTCATTAATGCTCTTGATATCCGAATGGTTAATTTTTCGGTTAATATCAGCCTGATAATTTTTCTTGTAATTGCTCCAGTTATAATAACCCTCTGCATTTGTTATCTCTCTCCAGAACTCACTAACTCTCTGTACCAGCGGAAATGGTTTTTGTGTATGATGACCATCGAGATAGAATATAACATGTGCATGAAAACCATGATCTGGTGTACGTTCAATGACCCAGAAGTAACCAGTTACGAACGAACAGGATTCTGTTTTTTTCATTAATTTCCGCACGTCTGACTCAATTGTTCTGTAAGTGCTCTGACGAAATCTGGAAGTCGACTTTATATAGAATAAATCAATCCTTACACCCAGTACCCTTGAGTATCGGTGTAGCATATCATTCAGATGACTGTTAATGAGAGAGTATAAAAACCAGTTAATATCATAACGGGTGTTACTGGGGTAGGGGAAATGCATGGCTCAATCCTCGCTGTTTATGCTCAGAGGATTTGCGTTGTATGTAAATTATCACCCTTTTACAAGTTTGAATATATGCAGTGGTGAGAGTGAGGCAGAAGATTATGGAACAGAGTAAAGATGTAGTATATTTCAGGTGACTTCATTATTAATTATACTAATTAACCCAAATTAATAGCCAACATTAATCAACACCTGTTTACCTTTCATTTTCATTCACCTCTCTGAGTGAAGTCGCTGTGCGACACGCAGCTGCCCTGGCAAGTCTCTGCCCGTTTCATCTCCTTCCGGATACATCATCACTTGCGATACGACAGTGTCACTTATCAGGGCAAATGAAAGGTTTTTCCTGTAAAAAATCGCCATTTCTGTAATCAGGATAGTTTACTGACATTGTGTAAATTTGTCATGCTCTTCAGATAACCTAATTAACCCCATTAAAACGCACTTATGCTGTAAAAAACAGCCTGATTATCATTACTAAATAATTATGCTTTTAAAGCATTTTTATTACTGTTAAATTATGTTTTTCATGGTTGATTGACGGGTGATTTTGATACATCAGAATGCACGATAAACGTGACAGGGGAACGGTATGGCATTGATGGACTACAGGCGTTTGAGGAGATACAACCAGTACCTGGGGTACCTGGCTGTTAGGTATGGGATAAGGATTGACACCAATACAACAAAAAGTTACCACTCTGCTGCTCAGTATGCTGATGAAATTAACACAGCTTTAAACTCTCTCTGTAAAAATCTTAAAGAGCGAAAAAAAATAATCAGAGAGATGAAAAAGCATGCTGCTATCAATATTGTTCCTGATAAGTATTTTGACTGGATGAAATCAAGCAGACGTGCTGCATGTTATTCATACTTTTGGCTTGTCAGTAACGATATATTACTTACTTCCAGGTTAAATAATTCAGGCATCAATTTCGCAGAGGGTTTATTGATATCAACTCCGATCATTAAAGATGATGCACTTATAACGCAGTCAACGAGTCAATGGGAAATTGATGTTGATTCAAAAAATGATAAGGCATGCGTGGAAGATGTTAAAGGCGTGAAAAAGTTGATTGCAGACTTAAACAGAGAAAAAGCAATAAATACAATTAACGTTCAGGGTTTTACTCTTGATAATGGCCCTTCAGCCATAAAGGATGTAGTTTCTCATGTAGCTAACGGTGTTAATTTCCAATCGCTAAATTCATTATACGATTCTGAAGAAAGCTATATTTCTTCAAGCATGACTTTCGTTGATAATCTGGCTATGAGCGTTAATGATAAAATAGAAGTCATCGATCGCCTTTATAAGTCATGGCGTACTGAATTTGGCAATTACCCTCAACCTTTTTCATGGATTGATCTTGATGATGAGGATAATCTCCTCTGGCTGTGGGATTATATGCAAAAGAGCTTTATTGGTTGCGATGTATCTCCTGCCACCAGAAAACAAATGAATGATTTTCTTCTGGCGACATTTGATAACTGGGCTGGCTGGAGCAAAGAACAGCACGCTTTCATCAAAAATGAATCATATAGTTTCGAACTGGATGCAGACAAAAATAAGCAACACTTTCTGGCTCGAGCCAGAAACGCCTGGATCCAAAAAAGACATCGGGAGAAGAATGCAAAGGACATGTCAGGGATTAAACTGACAGCACAGTCTAAAAAGAAATTACTTGCGTTGCAGGATGCGACAGGCATTGAATCAAATACCTTACTTAAAGCATATATTGATGATGCTTATAAGAAAATGAAATCTGTAAAAAACGATTAATCAAAAAATATTCAGATATATATCATCCTCGTGAACAGCCCTGATGTGACGGCAGAACTTTCGGGTACTGCCGTTTTCATTTTAATTCTTCAGAGGAATGACGATGCACGAAAAAGAAGTTCTGCAGACCTTTATACAACCGCTTTCCGGCCTGCCCCAGTGGGTATCTGAACGCATTCTGCTGCAGATAAATCAGTTAGCCCACTACGAGCCTGTAATAGGCATTATGGGGAAAACCGGCGCGGGCAAGAGCAGCCTTTGTAATACGTTGTTTGCCGGGGAAGTATCACCCGTCAGCGATGTGGCTGCCTGCACCCGTGAGC
Organism: Citrobacter sp. CF971; assembly: GCF_006385635.1. Lineage (NCBI taxonomy): Bacteria > Pseudomonadati > Pseudomonadota > Gammaproteobacteria > Enterobacterales > Enterobacteriaceae > Citrobacter > Citrobacter sp. CF971. The sequence goes on from NZ_CP041051.1 coordinate 720,463, forward strand.
CACTGCGCTTTCGTCTGCAGGTCGGTGAGCGAGTTATGACCATCGTTGACCTGCCTGGCGTGGGGGAAAGTAGTGCCCGCGATACCGGGTATGCTGCACTGTACCGTGAACAGCTTCCCCGGCTCGACCTGGTGCTGTGGCTGATTAAGGCCGATGACCGGGCACTGGCGGTGGATGAGCATTTTTATCATCAGGTAATTGGTGAGGCTTACCGGCATAAGGTGCTGTTTGTTATCAGCCAGTCCGACAAGGTTGAACCCACCAGCTGTGGGGGGCTGTTGTCCACGGAGCAGAAGCAGAATATCAGCCGAAAAATCTGTCTGTTGCATGAACTGTTTCAGCCCGTGCATCCCGTGTGTGCGGTGTCGGTCCGGCTGCAGTGGGGATTGCGGATAATGGCCGAACGGATGATCCGTTGCCTGCCTCGTGAAGCCAGCAGCCCGGTGGTCGCGCAACTGCAGTCTCCCTTTCGCACAGCGACAGTCCAGAAAAAAGCGCGTGACGATTTTGGTGAAACCGTCGGCGCGGCGCTGGATACGGTGAGTGCCCTGCCGCTGATACCGGCTCCGGTACGGGCAGTCATACGCGCGGTGCGCGACACCGTGGTGTCGGTCGCCCGTACCATCTGGAACTTCTTCTTCTGAATATTAAATCCTGCCAGTAGTTTTCCGAGCCCTGTCGCCTGTGCGACAGGGCTTTCTTTTATTTGTTTCCCCCGTTATGAGGAGTCTGTTTATGACCCGTCTGGCTTCGCGCTTTGGTGCTGCAAATCTTATTCGTCGTGACCGTCCGTTAACCCGTGAAGAGCTGTTTCGCGTGGTGCCCAGCGTATTTAGCGAGGACAAACACGAGTCCCGCAGTGAACGCTACACCTATACCCCACAATGGATAACGCTGGAACCCCGCATTTTCGTCTGGATGGACCGCTTCTGTGATGAGTACAGCGGTGGTATCTGGTCCTTTTACACGCTCAGCAATGGCGGCGCGTTTATGGCCCCTGATGCTGACAGTGACGATAAATGGCATCTGTTCAACGGTATGAATGGCAATGGCGCGGACATGAGTGCTGAAGCAGCAGGCATTGCTGTCTGCCTGATTGAGTTTAGCCACCACGCCTGTCGCACGGGGTGCGATGCCATGACCGCGCACTATTACCGCCTGCGGGACTATGCCCTGCAGCATCCCGAAGCTCACGCCATTCTGAGCATTATTGATTGAACAGAGGAACAACGGATGAAACAGCTTTCCTTTTTACCTGACGAAATGACGCCACAGGACCGGCGTCTCATTCAGCGGGCGCTCAGGGCTCTGGAGCGGCACCTGCATGAGCCTGGGGTAGCCTTCACCTCCACTCATGCCGTCCGGGAGTGGTTGCGGCTGCATATGGCCGTGCTTGAGCGGGAAGAGTTCCGGGTGCTGTATCTGGATAATCAGAACCAGCTTATCGCCCATGAGACGCTCTTTAGTGGCACGATTAACCGTACCGAGGTGCATCCCCGGGAGGTGGTCAAGCGCGCTCTGTACTTCAACGCGGCGGCGGTGATACTGGCGCATAACCATCCTTCCGGCGAGACGACGCCCAGTCAGGCTGACAAAGCCCTCACGCAGCGACTGGTTCAGGTACTTCAACTGGTTGATATCCGCATCCCTGACCACCTGATTGTCGGTGGCAGGCAAATCTATTCATTCGCTGAACACGGTCTGCTGTGAGGTATTACATGAAAATTATCAGTAAACGCCGGGCAATGACGATATACCGCCAGCATCCTGAGTCCCGAATCTTTCGTTTCTGCACCGGCAAATATCAGTGGCACGGTAGCGTCTGCCATTACACCGGCAGGGAAGTTCCGGATATCACAGGAGTCCTGGCTGTGTACGCCGAACGCCGCCAGGACCGCAACGGACCGTATACCTGCCTGATGAGTATTACCCTGAACTGACAATAAAGGAGTTTATCAATGGGCAACATCAAATGGGGCTGCAGCGGGATATCACACCGCGCCTGGGGGCCCGTCTGGTACAGGAAGGAAACCGGCTGCACTATCTGGCTGACCGGGCCAGCATCACTGGTAAATTCAGTGACGCCGAATGCCGGAAGCTGGATGAAACATTCCCGCACTTTATCAGCCAGATGGAGTCGATGCTGACCACCGATGAACTGAATCCCCGTCATGCGCACTGCATCACTCTGTACCAGGACGAACTCACGTGTGAAGCAGATACTCTGGGTTCCTATGGCTATGTCTATATAGTCATCTATCCCACTCAGCGCTGACCAACCCCAGCCTTAACCTTTACGGAAACAACTTTATGAAATCTCTTCCTGCAAATCAGCGGGTGGCGAAGCCATGCCCGCCGCCAGTACTTGTCTGGCAAACGCTACTTACACGCCTGCTGAAGCAACACTACGGCTTGGCACTGAACGATACACCATTCAGTGATGAGAACGTTATTCAGGAGCATATCAACGCCGGTATTACGCTGGCTGATGCCGTTAACTTTCTGGTGGAAAAGTACGAACTGGTTCGTATCGATCGCAGAGGTTTTAACTGTCAGAAGCAATCACCTTATCTTCGGGCAGTAGATATTTTACGGGCAAGGCAAGCAACCGGCCTTTTGCGGCAAAGCTATCATCCTTCGACACGCTGAATCTTGCGAGCCGTCTTCCCGAATTACATTCCCGATCTTTCTTCCTTATTTACTCATTGCATAATGCGCCTGCCATTCCCGGCGGGCGCGTTTGATTTTTACGGACAAAATATCATGCAAACTGAAGCTGAAGTATTAACCGCTCATAGTGAGCTAATTTGCTCGACCAGTATTGAACGTATTGTTACTGGTCGTGATACCGCGCTTAAGGAAATTGAATCTCTGATTCTTCAACTTGAAGAAATCTCCCGACTGACTTCCATGATTGGTGGCAATAATGCGGATCACTGGGCGATGAGACAGGGTGGCTCCTTTGACTGCTGGTTGATGCAACCAGTGGGCAAAGCGATGCCAGTCATCACCCGGAATATCGACCGTAGCATCTGGCGTGACCTGATGCTGAAATCCGGGATGTTGGCCTTGATGGATGCCGAAGCCCGCAGTCAGTGGGTGAAGAATCTAGAGGAGGGCGATCTCCCGGCTATTAGCGAAGCCAACATCCTGAATACCTTTGAACAACTTCACCACAATAAGCAAGACGTTTTCGAACGTGGGATTATCAATGTATTTAAAGGGTTAAGCTGGGACTACAAAACCAATAATCCCTGTTATTTCGGTAAGAAGATTATCGTCAACAATCTGGTGAAGCATGACAGATGGGGCTATAGCCTGAACTGGGGCTGGCGACGCGACCAGCTTGCCGATCTGGAAAGGATGCTCCGCCTACTGGATGGTCAAACCATTCCAGATAGCCGACATGATGTATCCATCAGGTTTATGGATTTTATCCGCGATAATCCTCGTGCGCAGATATTTGAGGACGACCTCTTCATTATTCGCTATTTCCAGAAAGGGAGTGGGCATATCACGTTTAAGCGTTTGGATCTGATCGAAAAGATGAATGATATCGTGGCAAAGCACTATCCGAAGGCTTTGCCAGCAAGATGAAGTGTGATGTTTTTATAAGCAGGGGGGAAGGTCAAAAAATATGATTCAAAGATTACGGGCTCCCTGATAGGGCTATCTACACCGTACGTCTCCGGCATAAAAAGGAGAATGTTGAGGGAGTACTTTTTACATTAATGAGTGTTGCTTATCACCATTAAACTCATTTTTGTGTTTTTTACTCAATATTGTGTTTTAATGGCATTCATCACATTTATGTCGGAGGTATGCCATCTTGCAAAACAAAATCAAAGAACTTCGTACCCAACTGTCAATCACTCAGCGTGAATTGGCCGATATGGTTGGTACCAGCCAGCAACAGATTCAACGTATCGAAACAGGGAAAGTTGCGGCTAAGTTAGGGCTGGCACAAGCAATCAGTGCTGTTTTAAAAAAGCCGTTGAACGCTGTTTTTCCTGATAGTGACAACCTGCTACAGAAATTGCGTAATCAAGGTAGTCGTAGCAGCGACGAACTGAAAGATATTGCCGCAAGCGGAATTGAGATGGATGGCCGCTTTTGGACGGTAAAGCTCTGGTTACGGGGGCAGAAAGATTATTTGCTACTACCCATTTCTCCGGCTGATAAGCGTCGTTTTTACTCATACTTTGAAGAAAGCACTGTCCCAGATCATGAGCGTTTTTTTGTTTTCGATTCAGAGCAGCATCGTTATGCCATAAATGTCCGAGAAGTCATTTTCCACCAATTCTTGTTTGATGGTTTTCCACCTATCCCTGATGACGAGGACAGCGATACTAATGAAGGAAGCTATGGTAATGTCCATATTACAATGGTGAACGGTGGCCCAGTCATTGAGCTATGCTGTGAGTCCGAGGTATCGGAGAACGATGAATTTGACGATATTGGTCAGTTGAACGCATTGTTTGATACTTTGGAGTTAGAGCCTGAATCAACAGAGCGATACCAGATAACCGATGAGGATGGAGAGGATGCTTTCATCCGTATTGGCTCTGTTGCGATGGTCCGAATCTCGCTCGATGTACTGGATTCGGTTGAGGAAGATAATGACTGACAGAGGTCGGCATCTTAACCTTGCATACTTGTTCGGGTTCGATGCCGAAAATCAATGAAATTATGTGTTGGTATCTGTGTTGGTATAACATTTGATTGTTTTTTATTAATTATTTTAAATCATGAGGTTAAGTTAAATGTGCGAGTCCGGCCTTCGCACTCACCCTCTAAACACCTCTTTCCTGTGCCACTCCACAAACCCTTCTTGTGGATAATTTTCGCGCATCATCGGTAGAGCAATCTCTTTCCCGGCAAAATCCCAGAATAGTCTGCCCACTATGCCGCTGCCATTTACTGCGGGAGATACCTGAACTCGCATATTCTCATCCAGGCCAATCGAACCTTTATCAAAGGCTTTATGGTGGATTGCGCACAGCGCCAGGCCGTTTGAAGTCTCGCACGGGCCGCCGTGCTGTTTCCATTTGATATGGGCAGCTTCTAACGCAACTGAAGTGCTGTCGTGGCGCATATTGAAACCACAAATGGCACATTCATAGTTATAGGCACGCAGAACCTGCTGGCGGAACAATGGGTCCCGCTGTTTGCGGATTTGCAGGATATCAAATCCCAGTTCATCCGCGCTCTCTTCCTGGATGCTTTCGGTGAAGTGCGCCTCGAGGATTTGCTGGGCCAGGGCGTTGATGAGGCTTTTGCTCTTTTTCAGCAGGGCAAAATGCTGTTCATCAAAACCTCCGGCAACGTTGTGCGTTACCAGTTCCCCAGCAGGGGGCTGTTTGCTGCTACCGGATGTTGAACAATGCTCGGCGTTTTGTAGCTCCCAGAACCCATCTCCCTGTAAGCGCCAGAAAGGCATATCCGGGCGGTACTGCGCGCGCTGTGGTCCAAATCGCTCCAGCAGACTATGCAACGGGTCGCGAACTTCCGAACCGTAGTCAAACAGGCGACCGTGACCCTGCTGATAACCTGCCAGCACATGAAGCAGTAGCAGAGGCTTGTGCGGCGCACGCTGCTCGCCTTTACGCCAGATGGTGATGTCGGCAATTGCCTGTTGCAGGGTTTTACTGGAAGTCATTGATTTCATTATCGGGTAAATAATTGCGATGATGCTCGCAAAATATCACCTGATCAAGAGGAGTGAGGCCGATAAACTATAGACGTCACTTTATCGCTTGCCGTTATTTCAGAAAGCCTTTGGTTAAAGGAACCAGCCCCATGAATGAACTACCTGACACGCTGCCGCGTGAGTACGTGATCAAGGCCATTCACGCCTATGACTCGGGCTTCTCACATCGTTTCAAAGAGGCACGGTTTTACGAGCTGGAATTTCAGGGGCGTCGCTATCCGTCAAAAGCCATTGCCGGAATTGCGGCGACGCTTTTGACGGGCAAAGCGTTTACCCCTCAGGATTTCTCCGGCGGTATCAGTTCGAAATGCGTCAGATTATTGACTGAGCAAGGTTTTCATATTGTTCAGGATAAAAAGCGTGCTGCGGCGGTGAGCGACACGATCTTTCCTGAAGAACTCGAAGCGCAAACTGAATATATAGAAGGAGCAGCGACTCAGGTGACCGTGAATCGCTATGAGCGCGACCGCAACGCCCGACAGGCAGCTCTTCGCCATCACGGTTGTCAGTGCAAAGTCTGTGGCATCGATATGTCAAAGGTCTACGGTAAGATTGCCGAAGGGTTTATCCATGTTCATCACCTGGTACCCTTATCGGCAATTAAAGAAGACTACCGCCTTGATCCCATCAATGACCTGATCCCCGTGTGTCCAAATTGTCATGCTATGCTGCATCGGCGCCTACCGCCGTATACCCCAGAAGAACTGAAAAATATGCTGTGCTAAACGCTCAAAAAAGGCGCCCGCAGGCGCCTCAATTACAATGACAATCACACACTCACCCCTTCAACGCTTTCCCCGCAATTACCCCGATAAACTCCAGCACCTGCTTTTGCTTACGCGCGGAGATTTTTTCCACGGCGCGCAGGGATTTCATCAGTTCTGACTCTTCGGGTTCGGCGGTGCGGGCGGTGAGTACGATGCAGCCTTGCATTACCCGCACATCAACGTCGGTGCCGGTGTCGAATCCGGCGGCTTTCAGCCACTGGCCCTTCATCACGATGGACGGAAACCGGACGTACTTCACCGGAATACGGCTGTAATCAGGATAACGGCTCGCATAACCCACCTTCAGGCGACGGTTATCTGCGGCTTGGACTTCTGGATCAAATGAAACTGCAATACAATGCGTATCAGTCATGATGGCTATTCTCGTGAAATAGTTACTGTGATTAGTGATGCGGAGGTGTTGGCGCACCTTCGCATCGCGCTAATAAAACCCCTGTAAATTACGCCAGTATCCTGGGGGAAGTCCAGATGTAAATAAGATGAAATAAGCGCGAATTGCACGCTTTCGGAATAAATAGAAAACCCACTCATCACAATAGATTCGGTATTATTCATCGTATTTATTCATTACCTTTCACACGCCTGAATATCCCCACGTTCCAGAAAAAAACGCCTGTCGGCATCTGGCCAAAAATGCGATCTCACTCACTGAAGCAAATAGCAAACTCTGAAACAACACGGTTTTGTACACTTTGCTTTACACTTTTAGTGATGTGAATCACAAATATCACTCCGTGAAGTGATCCGACTCTCACAAAATGAGGTGTACTCATTCACCAATACATTATGCGCCCAGCCTGGAAAGTTATGTTTTCAGTATTTCCACTCTCCGCAGACACACTACGACGAATGACAAATCGAAACGCAAAAAAAACTTGTTGAATATTAACGGGTAAAAAAATGACGTGTGATTTGCATCACCCACATTTACAGCTTTTTAAATTATTGCCAGTGATTAATGTTGACCGGGCTATTTCCATAATCAATCAAATCTTGCATAGTGCCTCCACATTATTTCTCCCCCTGACTCAGGAGGCGAATAGTTATATTTCATCAGGATTTGTTGATGAACCAGGTATGATTTACTTCACATTAATACGTACATGACCACTGTTACTGGAGAAACAAAATGAATTATCCGGCAGAACCCTTCCGTATTAAAAGCGTTGAAACTGTATCTATGATCCCGCGTGATGAACGCCTCAAGAAAATGCAGGAAGCGGGTTACAATACTTTCCTGTTAAATTCGAAAGATATTTATATTGACCTGCTGACAGACAGTGGCACTAACGCAATGAGCGACAAGCAGTGGGCCGGAATGATGATGGGTGATGAAGCGTACGCGGGCAGCGAAAACTTCTATCATCTGGAAAGAACAGTGCAGGAACTGTTTGGCTTTAAACATATTGTTCCAACTCACCAGGGGCGTGGCGCAGAAAACCTGTTATCGCAGCTGGCTATTAAACCTGGGCAATATGTTGCCGGGAATATGTATTTCACTACCACCCGTTATCACCAGGAAAAAAATGGTGCGGTGTTTGTCGATATCGTTCGTGACGAAGCGCACGATGCCGGTCTGAATATTGCGTTTAAAGGTGATATCGATCTTAAAAAATTACAAAAGCTGATTGATGAAAAAGGCGCAGAGAATATTGCGTATATCTGCCTGGCGGTGACGGTTAACCTCGCGGGTGGGCAGCCGGTCTCCATGGCTAACATGCGTGCGGTGCGTGAACTGACAGAAGCGCATGGCATTAAAGTGTTCTACGACGCTACCCGCTGCGTAGAAAACGCCTACTTTATCAAAGAGCAAGAGCAGGGCTTTGAGAACAAGAGCATCGCCGAGATCGTGCATGAGATGTTCAGCTACGCCGACGGTTGTACCATGAGTGGTAAAAAAGACTGTCTGGTGAACATCGGCGGCTTCCTGTGCATGAACGATGACGAAATGTTCTCTTCTGCCAAAGAGTTAGTCGTGGTCTACGAAGGGATGCCATCTTACGGCGGCCTGGCCGGACGTGATATGGAAGCGATGGCGATTGGCCTGCGCGAAGCCATGCAGTACGAATATATTGAGCACCGCGTGAAGCAGGTTCGCTATCTGGGCGACAAACTGAAAGCCGCTGGCGTACCGATTGTTGAACCGGTAGGCGGTCATGCGGTATTCCTCGATGCGCGTCGCTTCTGCGAGCATCTGACGCAAGATGAGTTCCCGGCACAAAGTCTGGCTGCCAGCATCTATGTGGAAACCGGCGTGCGCAGCATGGAGCGCGGAATTATCTCTGCGGGCCGTAATAACGTGACCGGTGAACACCACAGACCGAAACTGGAAACCGTGCGTCTGACTATTCCACGTCGTGTTTATACCTACGCACATATGGATGTTGTGGCTGACGGTATTATTAAACTTTACCAGCACAAAGAAGATATTCGCGGGCTGAAGTTTATTTACGAGCCGAAGCAGTTGCGTTTCTTTACTGCACGCTTTGATTACATCTAAAAAATAGTTATGGCCCCATCACGTGATGGGGCTTTTTTGTATTCCTTTTCCATGAACAGGAAACCTTTGCGGTGCCCGTTACCGTGACATAACTAAAAAAAAGTAAACCCTGACTCCGACATTTTTATTATCCGCATGATGTACAAATGACAGCTGTAATTATAACGAATAGTCTACAGGAACATTTATCATGGATATTAATGCCATTGAGCGACAGAGTAGTACCCCCGGACTGATTAGCGGAACCATGTTGGTTATCGCGACCGTAGTGGGTGGCGGGATGTTCTCCCTGCCGATTGCGATGGCCGGCGTATGGTTCCCCGGTGCGTCTGTTATTCTTCTATTTATCGCCATCATGATGTTATTAACCGGTCTGATGCTGGTCGAAGTTAACCTGCATTATGGCGCCGGTGCCAGTTTTAATACTTTTACTCAGGATTTATTAGGCCGGAAGTGGAATATCGTGGTTGGTATCGCTTTCGGCTTTGTGCTGTATATTCTGACCTATGCCTATATCTCCGGTTCGTCGGCGGTGATGGCGCAAACCGTGTTCAAATACAGCGGTGTGCGCTTTCCGGCGAATATCTCGGTGGTGATAGTCAGTATGCTGGTCGGCGCGATTGCCTGGTACAGCTCCCTGCTGGTTGGACGCATCACTACCGTGCTGATTATCGGTAAGTTTGTGGCGTTCTTTGCCACGTTCTCCGGGCTGATTGGCCATATCGAAGTGGCAAAACTCATCGACAGCGTGGCGGTGGCGTTGCCCAATTCGCAGTATCTGCCGTACATCCTGATGACGCTGCCGTTCTGTATTATCTCGTTTGGTTTTCACGGTAACGTGCCGAGCCTGGTCAAACTGTATGGCACAAGCGGAGTCTCGAATATTACGCGTTCGATTATCATCGGTACACTGTTTGCTCTGCTGCTGTATATTTTCTGGCTGGGCGTGACGATGGGTAACATCAGCCGTTCCTCATTCCCGCCGATTATCGCCAAAGGCGGCAATATCGATGTGTTTGTCGATGCCATCAGCGGGCTGTTCACCAGCCGGTATATGGATCTGATCCTCACCTTTTTCGGCAACTTCGCGGTAGCCAGTTCCCTGCTGGCGGCGACGCTTGGCCTGTTCGATTACATCGCCGACCTGTTTCACTTCCCGGACGACGGCATGGGCCGCCTGAAAACCGCGCTGGTGACCTACTTCCCGCCAGCCGCCGTGTGCTTCTTCTTCCCGAACGGTTTTGTGCACGCGATTGGTTACGCCGGTCTGGCCTTTACCATCTGGAGCGTGATCCTGCCGCCGTTCCTGGTGAAAGCCGCGCGGAAACGTTTCCCAACCGCCAGCTATACCGCGCCCTGTAATAACACCGTGCTTAACCTGGTGATTGTCTGCGGAGCGGTTGTCTATCTGACGGTTGTTCTGGACGTATTTGGTCTGCTGCCAACGTTTCGTTAGACGGAGTCAAAATGAAAAACGTGTTGTCTGTTCAGTCGTCGGTCGTTTATGGCTATGCCGGAAATAAAGCCGCTGTGTTGCCGATGCAGCTCTCGGGGATCGATGTCTGGCCGTTTTACACCGTACAGTTTTCCAACCACACCCAATATGGGATGTGGCAGGGTATGGCGATGCCGCACGGCGAGCTGAGCGCGATCATCAGCGGGTTGGATGACCTGCAAAAGCTGGCGCAATGCGATGCCGTATTGTCCGGGTATCTTGGAGATAAACGCCATTGTGAAGAGGTGAAGCACGCGGTCACCACCATTCGTCAGCGTAATCCGCAGGCGCTCTATTTTTGCGATCCGGTAATGGGCGACCCGCAAAAAGGCTGCATTGTCGCGCAGGGCGTGGAGTCATTTTTTGTCGATGACGCCATTCAACTGGCCGACATGATGGGACCGAATCTCTATGAGCTGGGCGTGCTGACGGGCAGACAACTGCGTAGTTTTGACGAGGTGGTGGAAGCGGCGCGGCAGCTGGTGTCGTGGGGCGTAAAGAAGGTGCTGGTGAAGCATCTCGGCGCCTGTTCGCGGAACAAACAGGCGTTTGAAATGCTGCTGGTGACGCCGGAACAAACGTTACACATTGCCCGGCCGCTGTATACCTTTGCCAAAATGCCGGTCGGCGTTGGGGATCTGATTTGCAGCGTGATGCTGGCCTCACTGCTCAATGGTTATGAGGACAAGCTGGCGCTGGAGCGGACCACCAGTGTTGTTGACGCGGTAATGCGGCTGACGAAAGAGCATGATTCGTATGAACTGCGGCTGATAGACGCGCGCCACCAGATTATGGACCCACAGGTTCGCTATCAGGCAACGGTGATCTGAAGCCGCAAGGGGGCTCTGTGTTTCTGACATTGCTGAGGTTTCAGCATCCGCTGGTCTACCGTTTTGCATGGCTTCGTATTTGGGTTGTGATGTTAAGAGCGTGCGGACTGCGTAAGAGAAAGGGGTGAACATTTTACGCTGCTGCCGGATGCGGCTAGCGCCTTATCCGGCCTACAAATGAGCGTGAAACGCAGGCCTACAAATGAATGCGAAACGTAGGCCTGATAAGCGAAGCGCCATCAGGCATAAGTGCCCAGTATTACACGCGGAAGTAGCGTGGTGGAATCAACGCGGAAAAGGCGTCGAACTTCTTCACCATCTTTTTCCAGAACAACATAACAACAATCCTCGATTTGAAACATCGGCGCTATTTTAGTCAGCGCCGACAAATCGTAAAGTCTGTCGCCTCGTTCCGTTTCCGGGGAGGTGTAAACCTTTTTGGTCACCGCGTCGTCAAATACGGTTGCCGCAAATTTGACGGGGTTGACAATGGCTTACGCCATAAACCAGTAATAAAAGAGGCCAACCTTTAAGCCGAGGATCACGATATAGGCGCAGCAGTATTTCATGGTGCCAGACATGATCTGGTTGGCCTGACCGTCCATTTTTGTGGCGGATACCGCGATAGCGATGCTTTGCGGCGAAATCATTTTCCCGCCCGTTGCGCCAGAAGTGTTGGCCGCCGCCAGCCAGTTGGGATCGATATGCAGTTTGCTGGCGGCAATGGTTTGCAGTTTTCCGAACAAAATGTTCGAGTTGGTATCGCTGCCGGTAACGAACGTGCCCAGCGCGCCAATCACCGGAGCGAGGAAGACGTACGAGCTGCCGGTCAGATCGACAATTGACTGTGCCAGCGTGGAGATAATCCCGCTGAGATCCATCACCGTGGCCAGCGCGACGATCGCCATAATCGCGACGATAGAGTTTTTAAGCTGGAAAATCGTTTTGATAAATACTTCCAGCATCCCGCGTGCGGACGCTCCCTGAATAAAACCACCGATAATGGTCGCAAAGATGATCAGCATCCCTGGCGTGGTCACCCATTCAACTTTCAACGCCATCGTTTTGCCGTCAGCCAACGTGAAATGTAGCACCGAGGCCAGTTGTGAGGCTGCGCCTTTTATCGTCGGGAAAAGCGGCGAACACATCAGGATAAACACAAAAATAAACAGATAAATAGAGCCAACTCGGAACAACACTTTTGCCGAGCGCGGCGTGGTTTCGCGGGTATGGCTGACTTCAATTCGCCACTCGGGATCGGTTTTCCCTTTACGCAGACGGCTAACCATCGCCACGGCAAACAGGCTGACCAGGCTACCGGCAAAGGCGGGTAATTCAGCACCGAGATGAATAGCGACAAAATACTGCGGAATCAGCGTGGTAATACCGCAAATCAACGTGATCAGAAATACGCCGCGAATGGCTTTCAGGCCGCCGCCAATAATGCAGACAATCACAAACGGCAGCAGGATATTAAACAGCGCGAGCTGCAGAATAATGGTTCCGCCTAAGGTATAAACCGGCAGGTTAACCTGTTCCGCCAGAATAGAAACCGGGATCCCGACCGCGCCGAATGCAGTGGGAACGGTATTTGCCACCAGAGAGGCAATCGCCGCCTTCAGCGGATTGAAACCCAGTGCGATAAGAATGCCGATCGGAATGGCGACCGCTGTACCATAACCCGCCGCGGCTTCAAGAAATCCACCAAAGCACCATGAAATCAGCAGCACCTGAATACGCTTATCTTCGCTTATACTGGCGAGAATATCGCGCAGAATATCCAGCGCTTTGGTCGCCTGCATGACGTTATAACTGAAGATAGCGCCGAGGATCACGATCACAATCGGCCATAATCCCTTCAGCGCGCCATAGCCTATCGCGGCTTTCAGATTTTGTACGGGCATTTCCCAGAATATTGCCGATAGTGCAGCGGTGAATACCAAAGAGATCAGTACTGAATAATGGATGGGCATTTTCAATTTCAATATTAAAAATACCATCAGTAGTAACGGAGAGAGTGCCAGGGCAAACATAAAATATTCGTTCATTGCTATTCCCAATTGGTTCATTAAACCTGATTTATATTTATGGTGGGGAGGCTACATTGCTGTTCTAATAAAGTATGCAAACTGAATCGCTTCAGTGAATAAAGTAATTATGATTTGTAGTTTTGTAACTATTGTAATCTTTTAATTAAAATCCAATGCCGGGTAAATATACTTAAGTGCCGATTGAATACCTATAAGTAGTTATTTAATAAACTTTTTAATAATGGTAGTGACAACAGTGGTAATCACCTGAAACTGTTTTCTAAGGTGTTAATAACGCTGTGGTTTCCAATGTAAAAATGTGAGCGAGGCCGAAATAAATAAACCAGGGTATTGCATGTGCGAGTCGATTAGGGGATTATTTGGTTTTGTCATACAAATGAAAATACAGACATTTGCGATTGTCCTGATATAAGAAGAGGAGAGTCGTCATCAAAGGAAAACGATCAGAGCATCACCATGAACCCAGGTATTGGTAAAACCAGCAAACAGAAAAACTGGGCATGAAATACGAATGAACATTTGTTTGATATCGCGATATCAAGCGCAATAAACAGAAATGAAGCAATGGAGTAGTTATTGTGAATGTAAATTTCTTTGTTACCTGTATTGGTGACGCACTGAAATCACGGATGGCACGAGACTCCGTATTGCTGCTGGAAAAACTGGGTTGTCGCGTTAATTTCCCCGAGAAGCAAGGGTGTTGCGGTCAGCCAGCCATCAACAGCGGTTACATCAAAGAGGCGATCCCCGGGATGAAAAACCTGATCGCCGCCCTGGAAGACAACGACGATCCGATTATCTCCCCGGCAGGCTCCTGCACCTACGCGGTAAAAAGCTACCCGACGTATCTGGCGGATGAGCCTGAATGGGCGCTGCGCGCCGAGAAGGTTGCCGGACGTATGCAGGATCTCACCTCTTTTATCGTCAACAAACTGGGCGTGGTGGACGTGGGTGCCAGCCTGCAGGGCCGCGCTGTGTATCACCCTTCGTGCAGCCTGACCCGCAAACTGGGGGTGAAGGAAGAGCCGCTCACGCTGCTGAAAAACGTGCGCGGACTGGAGCTGTTGACGTTTGCCGATCAGGACACCTGCTGCGGCTTTGGCGGGACGTTCTCGGTCAAGATGGCCGAGATCTCCGGCGAGATGGTGAAAGAGAAAGTTTTACATCTGATGGATGCGAAGCCGGAGTTTTTGATCGGCGCTGACGTCAGCTGCCTGCTGAATATTGGCGGCCGACTGCAACGCGAAGGCCAGCCGGTCAAAGTGATGCATATTGCTGAAGTGCTGATGAGCCGCTGAGGGGAAAGAGATGTCGATAAAAACCAGCGATGTAGAATTTAAACTGCGCATTCGTCAGCAGATCGAAGATCCGATCATGCGCAAAGCCGTGGCCAACGCGCAGGAGCGTATTGGTGCGAATCGGCAGAAAATGGTTGATGAGCTAGGCCACTGGGAAGACTGGCGCGATCGTGCCAGCCAGATCCGCGATCACGTTCTGAGCAACCTCGACGCTTACCTGTATCAACTCTCCGAGAAAGTGACGGAAAACGGCGGCCACGTCTATTTCGCCAAAACCAAAGAAGACGCCACCCGCTATATTCTGCAGGTTGCGCAGAGTAAAAATGCGAAGAAGGTGGTGAAGTCCAAGTCGATGGTGACCGAAGAGATCGGTGTCAACCATGTGCTGCAGGATGCGGGAATTCAGGTGATCGAAACCGATCTCGGAGAATATATCCTGCAGTTGGATCAGGATCCGCCTTCGCACGTCGTGGTCCCGGCTATTCATAAAGATCGGTACCAGATCCGCCGCGTGCTGAACGAACGTCTGGGGTATGACGGCCCGGAAACTCCGGAAGCCATGACCTTGTTCATTCGCCAGAAGATCCGCGAGGATTTCCTCAGTGCCGAAATCGGTATTACCGGCTGTAACTTTGCCGTGGCGGAAACCGGCTCTGTTTGTCTGGTGACCAACGAAGGCAACGCGCGCATGTGTACCACGCTGCCGAAAACGCACATTGCGGTGATGGGCATGGAGCGTATCGCGCCGACCTTTGCCGAGGTGGATGTGCTGATCACCATGCTGGCGCGCAGCGCTGTGGGCGCACGTCTGACGGGCTACAACACCTGGCTGACCGGCCCACGCGAGGCGGATAACGTCGACGGCCCGGAAGAGTTCCATCTGGTGATTGTCGATAACGGCCGCTCGCAGGTGCTGGGCTCAGAGTTTCGCGATGTGCTGCGCTGCATCCGCTGCGGGGCTTGTATGAACACCTGCCCGGCGTACCGCCACATTGGCGGACACGGTTATGGTTCTATCTATCCCGGCCCTATCGGCGCGGTGATCTCTCCGCTGCTCGGCGGCTATAAAGATTTTAAAGATCTGCCATACGCCTGTTCATTATGCACGGCCTGTGACAGCGTTTGTCCGGTTAAGATTCCGCTGTCAAAACTGATCCTGCGTCATCGCCGGGTGATGGCCGAGGAGGGCATTACGCCGAAAGCCGAGCGACGGGCGATCAAAATGTTCGCCTACGCCAATAGCCATCCGGGGCTGTGGAAAGTCGGGATGATGGCGGGCGCACATGCGGCGAGCTGGTTTATCAATGGCGGCAAAACGCCGCTCAAGGTTGGCGCGATTGGTGACTGGATGGAGGCGCGCGATCTGCCTGATGCCGACGGCGAGAGCTTCCGTAGCTGGTTTAAGAAACATCAGGCGCAGGAGAAAAAGAATGGATAACCGTACCGCGTTTTTAAATACCATCGCCCAGGCGCTGGGTCGCCCGCTGCGCTTCGAACCGCAAGCGGATGTCGCGCCGGTTAACAACTATGCTAACGAGCGCCTGACCGAACTTAGCCCGCAGCAGCGCTGCGATGCGTTTGTCCAGTTTGCCAGTGAAGTGATGCTGGCTCGCTGTGAGCTGACTCGCGAAGATCAGGCCGCAGACGCGGCGCTCCGTCTGTGCGAAGAATTGGGTCAGCAGCCGGTGGTGCTGAGCGGCGACAGCCGGCTGGCGGCACTGGGCATTACCGAACGCTTGCAACAGGAATGCAACGCCGTGGTCTGGGATCCGGCGCGTGGCAGCGAAAATATTACCCAGGCTGAAAAGGCGAAAGTGGGCGTGGTGTATGCTGAGTATGGCCTGACCGAGTCCGGCGGCGTGGTGCTGTTTTCCGCGCCGGAGCGCGGGCGTTCCCTGAGCCTGTTGCCGGAATCCTCAATTTTCGTGCTGCGTAAAAGCACTATCCTGCCGCGCGTGGCGCAACTGGCAGAAAAACTGCATCAGAAGGCGCAGGCCGGTGAGCGTATGCCATCGTGCATTAACATCATCAGTGGACCCAGCTCGACGGCAGATATTGAGCTTATCAAGGTGGTTGGAGTGCATGGCCCGGTGAAGGCGGTGTATCTGATTATTGAGGATTGTTGAGGCAGGATAGGATGGATAACCGCTCTGGCGCTGCGGGCCAGAGCGGTATCGACGTTATGCAATCATGCTGATGATCAATACGATAATCAGGCCAACCACGGAGTTCACCAGCTCCAGCAGACCCCAGGTTTTCAGCGTATCCTTCACCGACAGGTCAAAGTAGCCTTTGAACAGCCAGAACGAGGCATCGTTGATATGGGTCAGGGTGTTGGAGCCCGCCGCCGTTGCCAGTACCAGTAACGCCGGATCGACGCCCACCAGTTGACCGGTTGCCGGGTCGAGAATGGCGGCGCTAATAATCCCTGCTGCCGTCATGGCTGAGACTACGCCCTGACCCGTTGCCAGACGAATCAGCACGGTTATCAACCACGCCATGATGTACGGAGAGATATTGCCGTGTGACAACAGCATGCCGATGGTATCGCCAATGCCGGTATCAATAATGGTCTGCTTCAGTACGCCGCCCGCGCCGATGATCAGGATCACCATGGCGATGCTTTTCACCGCGTTTTCAAAGGCATTCATCACCCACTGCATGTCGTGACCACGCGCGGTACCAAACAGCACGAAGGCGACAACCATAGCGATAAACATTGCAATCGGTGAAGAGCCTAAGAAGTTGACCACTTCCCACGCCTGCGTCCCTTTCACCAGCCAGATGTTGGCTATGGTGGTGGAGATCATGATGATCGCCGGGATCAGCGGCACCAGGATAGAAACACCGAAGGATGGCAGGTTATTCTGGTCAACCGGTACGTCTGCCTTCATGAATGACGGCGTTGGGCGATCGAGGTTGCCGAGGAACTTCGGCAGGATAAGCCCGGCGCAGATCACGCTCGGAATGGTCACCAGAATACCGTAGATGTA
This sequence comes from Citrobacter sp. CF971, assembly GCF_006385635.1. Lineage (NCBI taxonomy): Bacteria > Pseudomonadati > Pseudomonadota > Gammaproteobacteria > Enterobacterales > Enterobacteriaceae > Citrobacter > Citrobacter sp. CF971. Next base: position 738,128 of record NZ_CP041051.1, read on the forward strand.
GACCATGCCCATGTCCGCGCCGTAGGCGTTAACCAGCGCCACCGGACCCGGCTGTGGTGGGAACAGCGAGTGGGCGGTGGTGGCGGCGGCAACGGCAGGAATCGCCAGCTTGAGGAACGGGATCTTCGCTTCTGCTGCAATGACGATCACCAGCGGCGCCAGCATAATAAATGCCACTTCATAGAACATCGCCAGGCCGAAGATCAGACCAATAATGATTACCGACAGCTGCACATAGCGCAGGCCGAGGCGCGCCAGCAGCGTATGGGCAATCTGATGCGCCGCCCCGGAATCAACCATCAGCTTACCGATGACCGCCCCGAATACCACGATAATCGCCAGTTCACCCAGCGTGCTGCCAAAGCCGGATTTCATGGTGTGCAGCAGCTCCATTAAATCCATACCCGCCAGCATACCGACCGAGAGCGCCGCCAGCAGCAGGGCGACCATCGAGTTTATTTTGAATCTTAGATTGAGCACCAGCATCAGACCGATGCCGAATACGACCCACAGAATATTGAGAACGTGCATATAACGTCTACCTTTATTGGTTGAACTATTATTATTTTGGTTGAGATGTTACATATATTGGTTAACCATTGATGCGATGAATGTCACATTGCGTTACATGTTTACATTCTTACTGAGCAACATGGCCGTAAAATGGCGATCTCAATAGAATAAATCGTGATTTGGTTAACCAATTTTAAGCTTCAGGTTGACATGTCATACCAAAAGGAGGAATTTATGTGCCATATCGTCGAGTCCATAACGTAACGAGGAATAAAACATGGAACAGACATGGCGCTGGTATGGTCCTAACGATCCGGTCACCTTAGCGGATGTACGTCAGGCGGGTGCCACAGGCGTTGTCACCGCCTTGCACCATATCCCGAACGGGGAAGTGTGGACGGTTGATGAGATCCTAAAACGCAAAGCCATTATTGAGCAGGCGGGCCTGGTCTGGTCGGTCGTCGAAAGCGTGCCGATCCACGAAGACATTAAAACCCGTTCCGGCAACTATCTGCAGTGGATCGCCAACTACCAGCAAAGCCTGCGTAACCTGGCTCAGTGCGGTATTCGTACCGTGTGCTACAACTTCATGCCGGTTCTCGACTGGACCCGTACCGACCTGGAATACGTTCTGCCGGACGGCTCCAAAGCGCTGCGTTTTGACCAGATTGAATTTGCCGCCTTTGAGCTGCATATCCTCCAGCGTCCGGGCGCGGAAGCGGACTACACCGCCGAAGAGATAGCTCAGGCAAATGAACGCTTCGCCACCATGAGCGATGAAGACAAAGCGCGTCTGACCCGCAACATCATCGCCGGTCTGCCGGGTGCGGAAGAGGGCTACACCCTCGACCAGTTCCGCCAGCATCTTGCGCGCTACAAAGATATCGACAAAGCCGCGCTGCGTGAGAATTTCGCCGTCTTCCTGAAGGCGATTATTCCGGTGGCGGAAGAAGCTGGCGTACGCATGGCGGTACACCCGGACGATCCGCCGCGCCCGATCCTTGGCCTGCCGCGCATTGTTTCCACGGTGGAAGACATGCAGTGGATGGTCGATACGGTCAACAGCATGGCGAACGGTTTCACCATGTGCACCGGCTCCTATGGCGTGCGGGCGGACAACGATCTGGTCGACATGATCAAACAGTTTGGCCCACGCATTTACTTCACCCATCTGCGCTCCACGCTGCGTGAAGATAACCCGAAAACCTTCCATGAAGCGGCGCATCTTAATGGCGATGTCGACATGTACGAGGTGGTGAAAGCGATCGTTGAAGAAGAACAACGCCGTAAAGCCGAGGGTAAAGAGGATCTGATCCCGATGCGTCCGGACCATGGCCACCAGATGCTGGACGATCTGAAAAAGAAAACCAACCCAGGCTACTCCGCGATTGGTCGCCTGAAAGGGCTGGCGGAAGTGCGCGGCGTTGAGATGGCTATCCAGCGCGCTTTCTTCAGCCGCTAAAGCGAGTTGCCGGCCACCTGTCTGGCCGGCTTTTTCTTTTCTCATCCGTTGGCCTTTCAACGGGTTCTGGAGTTCACGATGACAACGACAATTGCCAATAGCGACCTGCCGGTTGCGCGCCCTGCATGGGACCGCTCGCGCTTGCAATCCCGCATTGTTCACCTGGGATGTGGCGCTTTTCACCGCGCGCATCAGGCGCTGTACACCCATCATTTGCTGGAAACCACTGACAGCGACTGGGGGATCTGTGAAGTTAACCTGATGCCGGGTAACGACTGCGTACTGATTGAAAATCTGCGCAAGCAGCAACTGCTGTATACCGTGGCGGAAAAAGGCGCGGACAACACCGTGCTGAAAGTGATCGGGTCAATGAAAGAAGCGCTGCACCCGGATCTTGACGGCTGTGACGGTATTTTACAGGCGATGGCGCGCCCGCAGACGGCAATTGTTTCGCTGACGGTCACCGAAAAAGGCTACTGCACCGATGCGGCCAGCGGTCAGTTAGATCTCAATAACCCGCTGATTAAACACGATCTGGCGAATCCGACCGCGCCGAAATCGGCGATTGGTTACATCGTACAAGCGCTGTACCTGCGCCGTGAGCAGGGGCTGGCGGCTTTTACCGTGATGTCCTGCGATAACGTGCGTGAAAATGGGCATGTGGCGAAAGTCGCAGTACTGGGGCTGGCGCAGGCGCGCGACCCGCAGCTGGCGCAGTGGATTGAAGCTAATGCGACTTTCCCGTGCACTATGGTCGACCGCATTGTTCCGGCGGCGACGCCGGAAACGTTGCAGGAGATTGCCGACCAGTTGGGCGTTTACGATCCGTGTGCTATCGCCTGTGAGCCGTTCCGTCAGTGGGTAATTGAAGACAATTTTGTCAACGGTCGTCCTGACTGGGACAAGGTTGGCGCACAGTTCGTGGCCGACGTGGTGCCGTTTGAAATGATGAAACTGCGCATGCTCAACGGCAGCCACTCTTTCCTCGCATATCTGGGCTATCTCGGCGGCTATGAAACCATCGCCGATACCATGACCAATCCGGCGTACCGCAAAGCGGCGTTTGCGCTGATGATGCAGGAGCAGGCGCCGACGCTCTCGATGCCGGAAGGCACCGATCTCAACGCCTACGCGACACTGCTGATCGAGCGTTTCAGCAACCCGTCTCTGCGCCACCGTACCTGGCAGATTGCGATGGACGGCAGCCAGAAACTGCCGCAGCGCCTGCTGGATCCGGTGCGTCTGCACCTGCAAAATGCCAGCGGCTGGCGTCACCTGGCGCTGGGCGTGGCGGGCTGGATGCGTTACACCCACGGTGTGGATGAGCAAGGGCAGGCCATTGATGTTGTCGACCCTATGCTGGCTGAATTCCAGCACATTAACCAACAGTACCAGGGCGCCGAGCGCGTGACGGCGCTGCTGGGGCTGTCTGGCATTTTTGGTCATGACCTGGCGGAAAACGCTGGCTTTGTGGAGACCATTATCGCGACGTATCAACAGCTATGTGAACACGGCGCACGTGAGTGCGTTGCGGCATTAAGCGCTGACGCATAACCTCCGAACTATGACGGGTCAATCAAAATATTGGTTTGGTTGACCCGTTTTCTGTTTTTGCCCTCCCGCAAATGCTATAGTTCAGGCGAAAAAACGTTATTTGTAGGCCTGATAAGCCGCGTCAGCGTCGCCATCAGGCAATGGCGCAGATGCCGGATGGCAGCGCTCGCGCCTTATCCGGCCTACGGATCTGAATTGACGCATCTGACGGACATAACACGATGAAATCGAACACTTCTCAGCAAAGACCCTACCAGGAAGTGGGTGCCATGATCCGCGATCTGATTGTCCAGACGCCGTACCAGCCCGGTGAACGCTTGCCGCCAGAGCGTGAAATTGCCGAGATGCTCAATGTCACTCGCACGGTGGTTCGCGAAGCGTTAATCATGCTGGAAATTAAAGGCCTGGTGGACGTGCGCCGCGGGGCCGGGATCTACGTGCTCGACAATGCGGATGCGCAGACTATCGACAGTACGGATGCAAATCATTGCAATGATGCGGGCCCGTTTGAACTGTTGCAGGCGCGACAGCTGCTGGAAAGCAACATTGCCGAATTTGCCGCGCTGCAGGCTACCCGCGAAGATATCGTCAAAATGCGCCAGGCGTTGCAACTGGAAGAGCGGGAGCTGGCTTCCAGCGAGCCGAACGGTTCTGAAAGCGGCGACATGCAGTTCCATCTCGCCATAGCTGAAGCCACGCATAACAGCATGCTGGTAGAGCTGTTTCGCCAGTCATGGCAGTGGCGTGAGAACAACCCGATGTGGATCCAGCTCCATAGCCACCTCGACGATACCCACTACCGGAAAGAGTGGATGGGCGACCATAAACAGATCCTGGCTGCATTAATCAAAAAAGATGCCCGCGCGGCCAAGCTGGCTATGTGGCAGCATCTGGAAAACGTCAAACAGCGTCTGCTGGAGTTTTCAAATGTCGATGACATTGATTTTGATGGTTATCTGTTTGATTCCTGGCCGCTGGATAAAGTTAACGCCTGATTTCCCTTTCTCTCATACGCGGGCTATTGCGGCCCGCACCGCGTTTTCCGCATCCTCATTCATTGCCCGGCAGGGGCGCTTTTCACGTTCTGAAAGTCACGTAAAAAATTGTTTCCATCGCCTCGGATGAACATTTTTTCGTCCCCTTTGTGCGGTGCAAATTGATTTAAATCAATTAAAAACAACTTATTTTCGCATGCGAAAAAATGTGTCATTTACCTTATTTTTACCTTTCCATGCTTATTTTTAGACAAAACGGATCTGGGTTAAGTGAGAATCAACGCGATCTCTGCAGTAATCAGGATAAGGTTTACCGGCATAACTACACATAAAAACAAGCGGTTCGCGTAAATGTAGACATTAATAACGATGCGTAACTTATTGGTCATAATGATGTTTTGATTAGTGATATGGTTGATGTAAATGTTTCATGCTTTTTTAATCAAATGAATAAAAGCCAATAAACGTAAAGTTAGCATTACACATTATTCCATAATCAAGTTATCTTTCATTTGAAATATCGTTCCATTTTTCTGCTTTTTATTAACAGTTTCATTACTATTATGCCTGTATTTTGCCGTTGACATGTTTTTACACTAACTGCATATTTCATCGCCATAAGCGTGTTATTACGTTCAGGAGTTGAAAATGCCATCTCGAGACTATCCCGATATTCGAAAACCCAGAGGGACCCGATCAAAAGATATGGTTCTTTTAAGTGCCCGTGTCGATACCTCTTTGTGGGAATATGTGCGAACGCTGGCATTTGAAACCCGTAAAAGTAAACAAGATATTATTGCTGAAGCATTAATGTTGCATCGCTCAGTTAATGAGAGTCAAAGTCTCGAGTAATTATCGCTGTCCGGTTTTGATTGAAAATCCAAAAATGAATTATGTCTTGCCACTTCATTATTACCTTCATTGGTATTTTTTTGGTGTGTTATTGGTATTGCCCCTTAATCCATAGGGGACTTTGTTATGCAGGTATTCTGCCTGCATAACAAAGTTGATAGCCAAATTCACAATTAAAAGTGAGTAATAACATGAAAAAGTCAGTAGTGGCATTAGCTGTAATGGCATTAGGGGTAACCTCCGTTCATGCAGCGGAAATTTATAATAAAGATGGCAACAAGCTGGATCTCTACGGCAAAGTAAAAGCAGCCCATTCCTGGACTGATGGTACTAATGCTGATGAAACCTACGCACGTCTGGGTTTTCGCGGTGAGACGCAAATCAACGATCAACTGACCGGTTACGGGCAATTTGAAAGTCAGTTTGATGCCGCTAAAGCAGAAGGTTCGCAGAATGGCGTTAATACACGTCTGGCGTTTGCTGGCCTGGATTATGGTCATGACGTCAGTTTTGACTATGGTCGCAACTATGGTATCGCTTACGATGTGGGAGCTTATACTGATACTCTCTCAGAGTTCGGCGGTGACTCCTTTGAAAATACTGACCGCTTCCTTACTACACGCACTTCTGGCGTTGCAACACTTCGCACCAAAAATCTGTTCGGTGCCGTTGATGGTCTGAATGTTGGCGCGCAATATCAGGGTCAGGACGATACCAATAAGGATCCGACGAAACAACACGGCAATGGCTACGGCTTCTCCCTGGGTTATGACAACATTGCGGATTCTGGCATATCTGCAATTGCGGCCTATACCAACAGTTCTGTGACTGCTCAGCAGAAACAAAAAGGTTGGAATGGCGAAAACGCAGAGTTCTGGGGCGCGGGTCTGAAATATGATGCTAATGCTATCTATGTAGCGACTATGTACGGAGAGTCCCACAACCTGATTCAGGATGCGGACAAAGCTGAGCACTTTGAAGCGATGGCCGCGTATGTGTTTGATTTTGGTCTGCGTCCGAACGTGGCTTACGTCCACGCGCGTGATAACAACAATAATGACCTGACCGAATACGTCGCGCTGGGTACAGACTACTACTTCAACAAAAACATCGTGGCTGATGTAGGTTACAAAATTAACCTGCTCGATGGTAAAGACAGCGATAACCAGGTTGCTGCGGGTCTGACCTATCAGTTCTAACTTTTTGTTCTGGTATGAAAAAGGCGTCCTGGTTCAGACGCCTTTTTTATATCTGCCGGCGTTTAAACCGGCTGACTCTCTTCCTGCTGTACACCGCTAAACAGCCATTGCCAGATGCCCATTGCCATAAAAATGTTGTTGATAACAGGAAGATAATAAACAATCCCAGTGCGCCAAACAGGCCAAAGTCTTTATAATCCTTTAGCGCGCCAATTAAACCCGCCAAAATAATCAACCCCAGTAATATTCTTTTAAACCACGACATGTGTTTTCCCGAAGATAGTGTTGATGTTGAATTAATATGTCCATTTTTACGCATTTTAAATTGAGCTTATAAATGAATGGACGGGAATTATAAATTGTCTGGTGGGTAATTACCGATTATTTGCGGTTTATTAAATGTTGATATTTAATTGCGGACTAATCCGAATATACCTTCTTTAGAAGGTTGCCGGTTATACCCTTTTTGGCGAGGCGAAATGCTGTTTGTATAATTGCGTGAGGCTGATAAGTGCCGCAATAAACAACGCGACGGTGCCGCACACCGTGGCGTTAACGATCGCCAGTGCGCCGCTTCCCAGCAGGCTGGTTAATAGCGGACCAAGTATTTGCCCAATGCCGTAAGTCAGAGTGACCAGGCCCAGCAGATTAATATTGCGCGGTACGCTAAGTTGTCGCGCAAGCGGCATCACCAGTGAAGTGGTTCCCATAAACGTTGCGCCAAAACCCATGCTGCTTATCACCAGCAGCGGCAAAGAGCCGCTGGCGAGCGTCATGAGCACGCAGGCGCTTTGAATCAACAAATTCGCCGTCAGGCATTGCAATACTCCCCACCGTCGGGCGGCCCACAGCCAGGCGAAACACCCCGGAATTATCGATATGCCGACCAGCGACCAGAGATGGGCAGTCAACAGCGGCGAACCGGCGCTTTTCGCCATTAGCGGCAGGTAGGTGGCGACAATGATGTAGCCAAATCCGGCCAGCCCGTACAGCAGCGCCAGCAGCCACCAGGACATAGGCTGATGCTCTGTTTTTACCGGGGCCGCGGCGGGGAGCACGTGGTCGCGAGATGGCAGGAGTATAACCAGTAGCACAAAGAACAGAGCCGAGGCTGCCGCCGCGCCCAGCCAGAGCGTGTGCGAGGACAGCGCAAAATGCAGACCGCTAATGACATATTCATTGCCCAGCAAAATGCCTGCGCCAACGCCGGAGAACAACGCCGCAATCACGAAGGGATGCCGGGTATGATACAGAACGATCATTGAGCCAAAGATCATCATACCGGCACTGGCGACGCCCGCCAGAAAGCGGATCAGCATCACCAGCGCGGGCTGTGTAAAGCTGGCCATCGCCAGAATCAGCCCTGCGGTAGCGAGCGCGGACGTTAGCAACATCGGACGTAAGCGTGAGGGGAGATGAAAGAGCCCAAAGGAGAAGAGCAGGCTTCCCGCCAGATACCCGGCGTAGTTGGCGCTGGCAATCCACGAGAGTTGGTCAAACGTAAATTGACCTTCCGACAGCAGCACCGGCAGCATTGGCGTATACAGAAAGCGTCCAATCCCCATGCCCAGCGTTAAGACCAGCATGCCAAAGAGCGCGACACTGATGGCATGGCGATTTGAATCTGGGCTTCCCTGGGACATACGGACTCTCATTTCGCGCTGTTAGCTGATGATTGTTATATTACATGCGTAAATGATAATGAAAAGTAAAAATAAAACCGCGTAACGCTGAATGCCATCAAAGGTTACGGCTGTAGACCCGCGAGACTTCCCCCCACGGATGATAGCCCGGCCCGTTAAAGTAAAACCCTGCTTTCTCGTATAAACCTTCCAGGTCAGTACACAGATGGAGCTGCGTAAAACCCAGCTGTCTGGCCTGCTGTGCAATATGTTCGATCAGGCGAAACGCCAGGCCGTGACCACGATAGCGAGGATCGATATAGAGCGCGCATAGCCACGGCCACAGTTCGCCGCGACTAATAAAATCATTGGTGATCAATCCAGCACAGCCAACAATGCTGCCGCCATCCTGTAGCCAGTACCACTGCGGTAGCGGATTCTTTGCGCCAATACAACGGCGCAATGCATCCTCGTATACCGCCATGGAGTCTTCTGAGGCCCATTGCTGCTGAAAGTAAGCGGTGATCTCGTGCAGCTTTTCAGGTGTTTCGCGCAGGGAAAAAATGCGGATGTTCATCGTCATTGAATCTTTCTCCTTAAAAATTCGCCAGCGTCAGCAGGGACGGAATTTGCGACAACAGATATAACACCAGCCCGATTGAACCGCCAACCAACGTGCCGTTGACGCGAATAAACTGCAAATCTTTACCGATGTTTAACTCAATTTGCTGCGACATATCGCGTGCATCCCAACTTTTCACCGTGTCGCTAATATGGCGCGTCAGGAAGGTGGCGAACTCTGGCGCTACCTTATGCGCGGCCTGCTCCAGATGCCCATTTAGTGAGGCACGCAGGGCGCTGTCGGCTACCAGCGTTTCGCCGAACCACTGGCCGGCGCTGGCGATGCGCTGCTTCACGCGGGAATCATCTGCGTTAATGTCAGTTTTCACCCACTGACGCAGGTCTGCCCACAGCTCGCCAAGATAACGGTTGAAGGCTTCATCTTCCTTCAGATAGCTTTTCAGGCTTTCGGCACGCGCGGCCATTTCCGGATCGTGTTTGAGCTTATCGATGAGCTTAAATGTAGCGCGATCGAAGGCATGGCGGATCTGATGCGCGCGATCGTGGCTGATGTCATCCAGCAAGGAGTTAACGGCATCAGACACCAGCTCGGCGCTGTGCTCGCCCAGCCATTCGGTTGGCAGGATCTTCGCTTTCAGCGGATGTTCGGTTTCCAGCCAGTGCACTACTTGTCTGGCGATAAACGCTCGCGAGCTGTCGCGCTGTAGCAGGGCGATCAGTTGGGCGATCAGCGTATCGAGCAGCACCTGATGGCGATTGTTTTTGGTCATGCTTTCCAGCATCAGCGCGCTGGTTCCGGAGAGATCGACCTTGTCGATGGCCTTGTGCACCGCCCGCTTGATCAGCCGCTGAATGCGCGAGTCGTCGGTCAGTTCGAGAAAACCGCTCATGATCTGCAACAGATGCTGGCCGATGCGCTGGGCGTTTTCCGGCTGGCTGAACCAGTTGCCGATCAACAAAGCCGGTTCATGGCGGCGGATCAGGGCTATCAGCGACTGGGTATCGAGGAATTTCTCTTGTACAAACTGACCAAGATTTTCGCCGATCCGATCCTTATTGCGCGGGATAATAGCCGTGTGTTGCGAGATAAACGGGATCGGCACCCGGCGAAAAAGCGCCACCACGGCAAACCAGTCCGCCAGCGCGCCCACCATCGCCGCTTCGGCAATCGCTTTGATCCCGAGTACCCAGAAGTTAGGCGGCAAAAACAGCGTGATGACGAAGGTCGCGGCAGCGATCAGCAGCAGAGAGAGCGCCAGTCGCTTGGCACGTTTGAGTTCAGCAATTTTATTCATAGGCTTAAGGATAGAGCCAGACGGGGGGATCGCGCAAAAAATGTGGTGCGCCTCCCATTTTCAGGTGGGCTGGGTTTACTCCGGGATCCAGTTATCCCACGCCGGTAAGGGACCAAGTTCTGCGACCAGAAAATCGATAAACGATCGCACCTTCGGATTGCTGTACTTGCTGGGAAAGTACAGCGCATACAGGGCATGAGTTTCACAGGTGATGGTGCCGTCGAGCATCAGCGGCGTGATCTCCTCTTTTTGAATATGATCGCCAATCAAATAAGTGGGCAAATATGCCACCCCCTGATCTTCTAACACCGACTTCAACAGCACCAGGCTGCTGTTGGCCTGGATCGGCATATGTAGTTTCAACTGATGCAGTCGATCCTGTTCATCTGCCACCTTCAGTACCGGCGTGAGGCCCGGGTAAACCAGGCAATCATGATCTACCAGATCGCTGCGACGCTGGGGCATGCCTTTTTTAGCGAGGTAGCCGGGTGAGGCACAGTACGCCCAGCGAACAGGCACCAGCTTGCGCATCGCATAGTTTTGCGGCGGCGCGGTGGAAATTCGCAGGGCAATGTCGAAATCCGTTTCGTTCAGATTGACGAAGTTATCGTTGAGATCGATATACAGATTCACATCCGGGAACTGGGAGCGATATTTATCCACCAGGTTCACCAGCCGGGAATAACCAAACGCAATTGAGCAGGTTATGCGTAATTCACCCTGCGGGCTATGGTAATAACCGGAGGTGGTATTCAGCGTTTCATCGAATTCTTTCAACAGCTTATTAGCGCGGTTGAAGAGATATTGCCCGGCGTCGGTCAGAGTAATACTGCGGGTGGTGCGTTTAATTAATGTCGTGCCTAACGTATCTTCCATCGCTGCCAGGCTTTTGCTGACCGCAGACGGCGAGACGTTGAGCTGCGCCGCGGCTTCTGACAATCCTCCGCAGTCGACGATTTTAGTAAAAAACTCCAGATGCTTGAGTGAAATCGGCGTACTCATAATTTCCTTAAATTCACAAGTGATTTGCAAAAACGGTACGAATAGGCCGTTACATTCGCCTTTTAAACATGCAACTATTGAATCACAGGAAACAACTTGCTGGCAAAATGAAAAAATAACAACTTAGGTGAGTTACGTCACAAATTAAAAGGAGGCGAAACGGAAACTCATCACATTGTGAATTTAATCTCATTAATTATTATTCTAAAGGTACCGATTATGTGGTCACGACTCGAACCCTACAGATCGTCGATTATTTTATTAGTTGCTCTGGTGATTGGCGGCTTATTAGGTATTTATGCCCCATCGTTTGCAAGTAAACTCCAGCCAATAGGTCAGATATTCTTAAACCTGTTATTTATGATTATTGTGCCGCTGGTGGGGATCAGCGTCATGTCTTCGATCGCCAGTATGACCGACCTGAAAAGGCTGGGGCGTATTATGGCGATTATCTTTATTGTTTCGATCGCGATGGCCTTTATTCCGGCGGCCGGGATCGTCGCGCTGGCGCTCTGGTATAACCCGGCGCAGGGCGTCACTATCGATCTCTCGCAGTCGGTGCAGGCGGGCAGCGGCAAGATGGATTTTGTCAGCATGATCACCACCAGCGACTTTATTGGGCTGTTCTCTAAGTCCAATATTCTGGCACTGATCGTGATGGCGATCATCGCCGGTGTGGCGATTGGCCAGTCGGATCAGGCCGGTAAACGTATTGCGTCGCTGCTGGAAGACGCCAATACTGTGATCATGAAGATCGTTTCGATCATTATGAAGGTCGCGCCGATTGGTCTGGGCTGCTACTTCGCCGCCACCATGGCCAGTCAGGACTCTGCACTACTGTTAACCTTTGCCCGTGCCATCGGCCTGTTTATGGTTGCCACGCTGGTCTATTTTGTTTTTGGCTCGATTCTCTATTCGTATATTGGCGGCGGTATTCCGGCGGTCAAAGCCTTCTGGCGTAACGCGATTGAACCGTCTGCAACTGCGCTGGGGACCTGCTCTTCGCTGGGGACGCTCCCGGTGACGCTGCGTGCCGGTAAGGCGATGGGGATTAACCCGGAAATCGTTGATGTTTCCATTCCGCTGCTGGTTAACCTGAACAAAGGCGGTGTGGCGATGATTGCCGCGCTGAAAATCGTCTTTATCTATTCCGTGCTGGGCATGGAATTCACCACCGAAACCTTCTTCCTGACGATGCTGATTGCGGTGCTCTCCGCCATTATCGTTGGTGGCGTGCCGGGCGGGGCGTTCCTCGGTGAAATCTTTATCGTCACCACGCTGGGCCTGCCGATGGAAGCAATCCCGATGCTGGTGGTGCTGGGCACCATTACCGATGCGCCGGCCACACTGATTAACGTTATCCATGATTTGAATGCGGCGCAGATTGTTGAACGGTTCGCTGGAAAAAAGCAGACCAACACTGAAATAAACTCTACTGCTGCGGTGGTATAGGTTTCACACGGATTAAGAACAGGAGATGTTATGAAAGACGCAATGAAGCTTGAGACGCAACTGGTTGTTGCTGGTCGTGACAAACGCTACACCCAGGGAGCGGTGAATCCGGTTATCCAACGTGCCTCTTCACTGGTATTTGATACCGTGAAGGACAAGAAATTTGCCACCGCCAATCGCGCAAACGGTGAGCTGTTTTACGGTCGTCGCGGAACCTATACCCACTTTGCCTTCCAGAAGGCAATGAGCGAACTGGAAGGCGGCGTTGGCTGCGCGCTGTACCCATGTGGTGCTGCGGCGGTGACCAATGCGATTCTGGCGTTTGTTCAGGGTGGCGATCATATCCTGATGACCGGCGCGGCCTACGAGCCAACCCAGGATTTTTGCAATAAGATCCTGAGTAAATTCAATGTTGAAACAACGTATTACGATCCGCTGATTGGTGCAGGTATCGTCGATCTTCTGCGTCCGGAAACGAAGGTTGTATTCCTTGAGTCACCAAGTTCTATCACTATGGAAGTCCAGGACGTGCCGGGGATGGTGAAGGCTATCCGCGCGGTGAATCCGGAGATTGTCATTATGATCGACAACACCTGGGCGGCGGGCGTGCTGTTCAAAGCGCTGGATTATGGCGTGGATATTTCCATTCAGGCGGGAACGAAGTACACCATCGGTCATTCGGACGGCATGCTGGGCACGGCGGTATCTAACGCTCGTTGTTGGGATCGTCTGCGCGAGAACTCCTACCTGATGGGGCAAACGCTGGATGCCGATACCGCCTACAACGGCAGCCGCGGATTGCGCACCCTGGCGGTACGCCTTAAGCAGCATCAGGAGAGCAGTATCCATATTGCTCGCTGGCTGTCGGCAAGACCGGAAGTGGCGCGGGTGAACCATCCGGCGTTACCGGAATGTCCGGGCCATGAGTATTTTCAGCGTGATTTTACCGGAAGCTCAGGTCTGTTCTCATTTGTGCTGAAAAAGAGACTGACCGACGAACAGATGGCGAATTTCCTCGATAATTTCTCGCTGTTCCATATGGCCTATTCGTGGGGTGGATTTGAGTCGCTCATTCTGGCGAACCAGCCGGAAGAGCTGAACAGCATCCGCCCGGCTGGAGAGGTGGATTTCAGCGGCACGCTGGTCAGGGTGCATATTGGCCTGGAGGATATTGGCGACCTGATTGCCGATCTCGAAGCGGGATTTGCACGCATTGCGTAAGGTGATGTGAGCGTAGCCGGATGCGGCGCAAGCGCCTTATCCGGCCTACATAGTTGTCGTAGGCCGGATAAGCGGGCAGGTTAGTTTTCAGTGACTAACGTCGTTGCCTCATGTTGGCGTACCCGTTTGAGTAAGCCTGCCAGCGTGAACACGACGGCAATACCTGCCACCACCGCCAGCAGATGAAACGAAATCCTGCCACCGTTAAACCATAGCCAGCGTCCAATTTCGACAGAAACCGCCATCACCGTCAGGATCACCATATTTAACGATGCGGAAACCGTACCCTTCGGTAAGTTGTTGGAAAACAGCGTAAAGCGGAATAACGTTGGGAAGATCATCCCAATGCCAAACGCATACAGGCTGGTCCCCAGCACTGACCACAGCCAGACGTGTGGCCACAGTAAATTGCCGACAATCAGCACCGCCAGCCCGCTCAGCTGTATAGGTGCGGCCCGCCAGATAAAGCGTGGTCGGGTCGGATCTTTCACGAAACGAACCACCACCATATTGGCGACGATCACTGCGCCAAACACCGGGGCCTGTGCCCAGGCAAACTGCGATGTAGTCATGCCGCCCGCATCAATCAGTATCACCGGTGAGACCGCCACCCAGCTCATCATCGGGATATAGCTTAGCGATAGCGTGGCTGCGCCAAACAGGAATACCCGGTTGCGGAAAACGTCGCGGAAGTCACGCAGTACGCCGCGTGCACTGAACGGCACCGCGCCGCGCTGGACGGTTTCCGGCATGGCTAGCATTAACCCAATCAGGGCGATAAGCCCCATGACGGCAATGATGGCAAACAGGATCTTCCAGTGTACAAAGTGCATTAGCGCCGCTCCGGAGAGCGGGCCGATAACCGGTGCAACCAACACAATGGAAGTGATTATCGCCATTAACTTAATGGCCTTCGTTTGCCCAAACGCCTCCTGCACCGTGACATATCCCACAGTGGCGATAAAGCAGATGCTGGTGCCCTGCACAAATCGGGCGATCAGAAATTGCGTCATTGAAGTAGTAAACAGCGTGGCAGCGCAGGCGAGGGTAAAGATTAACGCCCCCGCAATCAGCACCGGTCGACGGCCAATCCGGTCGGAAAGTGGCCCCAACAGCCATTGCAGCGCCATGCCGCCTGCCAGATAGAGGCTCACCGCAGCGGGCGCCAGGGTGACGTCGGCGTTGAAATCGCGTACGACATTAATGATGCCGGGCTGAATCAAGTCCGTCGACAGATAGGCGGCGAAATCATACAAAATCAACGCAATAGGAAAAAATAGCGTCGTAGCGCGTTGGGAGAAAAACGCGAGAATCCGTTGCATAAAACAGCTCCTTGTCGGGAGAAAACCCTCAACGGGAATAGCGAAATTCAATACCGTCTTTGAGACGTCAGGCCGATGACAGAATAAAAGCAGACTGCAAATGTACTGAATTTCATGTAATCAAAAACGCTGCCTGCGTGAAGCGCAAACAGGAGAAACGCTCACTAACGCGGGGTCAGAAAACGTAACGATTACAGGTAACAATCAGCACATCGCACCTCAGGAAGAGTAAGTTGAACGGGTAATAACCATCCGCAGTGTAATGCGGATTGGATATTAATTAAACGAGTTTATCCTGTTTATGTGTAGAAAATCGCACCGCAAATCAGACTACGATGCTCTGCAAAAACCGCAGCGCGATAGCACAGCCGAAGATAATCAATACACCGCCAGCGATACGCTCTACCCACAGGATCCCTCTGGTTAACCGCCTCTGGATCTGCGGTAAACCGATGAACATCACGATCAGCAGATCCCAGCACAGCACCACGCTGGTCATCCAGATCCCGCTCATGGTTTGTTGTAGCAGCGTCACCGACGGGCCGAGCAGGGCAGTCATTAGTGCCAGATAGAACAGTGCATTTTTTGGGTTAAGCAGTGACGAACCCAATCCCAGCAGCAGCTGTTTACCAAATCCTGGACAGGTAGACCGGGCATCTGCTCCGGTCAGAGTTTGCGGGCGACTGCGTATCAGCAGGCTGCCTATCCACAATAAATAGAGCGCGCCCAGCAGCTCAATAATGGTAAACAGCAGGGGAAGCTGGCGCAGGATCCCCCAACCGATAATTGCCAGCAGGATATATAGCCCATTGCCGACGGCGATACCCACGCACAGCCCGGTGCTGTCGCGCATCCGGTATCGTACGGCATAACCGACCAGTAAAAAGAAGTCCGGACCGGGGCTGAGTAGTGCGACAAAATGTGCCAGCGCCAGCGCGGGAAAAGCAGACGGAAAAAGTACAGAAAGCAGCGACATAGCGACCTCAGACAATGAATCTGAGATCACCGTACACCTGACGCAGCGCTAATTATTGTCTGATATTGATCGCCCCAACGCGTACTGGCGCGGTGTGGCGGCGGTGTAGCGAACAAAGGTGCGATGGAAATGGCTCTGGTCGGCAAACCCGCTCTGATAGCCGACATCGGCAATTTCGTCCCCGGCCCGCAGCAGCTGGCGGGCATAGTCAATCCGAATGATGTTCAGATAGCTTCCAGGCGTCAGCCCGGTGTCCTGCTTAAAGGTACGGATCAGCGTTTCTTTACGCATGTGACACTCATGTGCCAGCTCATCGAGTGAGGGCGGCGTGAGCAGGCTGGACTGCAACCGTTCGCGCAGATACTGGCTGGTGGCGCTTAGGTTGTCTTGTGTGACCGACTGCAACGGCAGCGAACGCAGCAATGCTTGTGCGGCATCCGTTACCCGCGTCGTTTGCCGTTGCTGCATAAGTGCCACGAGGTTTACATAGTGCTGGAACAATTGCCGATTGCGGATAACGGGATCGCGCGTGCAAAGCCGCTGATTGTTGTTCAGTGCAGGCAGATGGGCAAGGCACCATCGGGCATCAAGATAAAGCATGTGATAGCTGCGAAACTGTCCGTTAACAGGATTACAGCTGTGAGGTGCCAGCGGCGGGATCACAATCAGATCGCCCACCTGCAGATGGTATTCCTTGCCATCGCACAGGCAGCACGTTTCCCCCTCGAGAATTGCCCCAATCGAGAGCTGAGAGTGGTGATGCCGCTTATAGGCCTGCAGGCTTTGCCAGGTGCTGCGCAGTTCCAGCCACGGGAGCAGTTCATCACGCCAGAACGATTGTGGAATATCCCGGGTGTGCGTCACATCGCGTCCTCCCTGAAAGTAATGATTCGTTATAGCACAGGCCGAGTGGTGAAAAAGTGGGTATGTGCATTGAGGTCGTGATTCTGCGTGACGGGTTCCAGACAAATGCAGACGTTACATAGGGACGTTTTTATCCCGGAAATCGTCTCGCAAACAGAGAAAGTTGCAGGTGAGGGTGTGGCTTCCTTATGGGGCTTGTTGAGCAAATTGTTTCCTTGCTACTTACTGGAGTGACTAATGACAGCCAGATAAAGACGCTGTTTAATTATATTTTGCAAACTGGCGATGCACCTCGCTTCAGTGAGTTTATTCGTGGGGTTGCTGAACGTTCACCGCAGCATAAGGAGCATTTAATGACGATCGCAGACAGATTGCATGAGGCTGGATTTCAAAAAGGGTGGCTTGAGGGTCTGCAAGAGGGCCAGCAAAAAGGTAAGCAGGAAGGTAAACAAGAAGGTTTAATTGAGGGGCAACGCACCGAGGCGCTGCGTATTGCCCGCACCATGCTGGCCGACGGTACTGATCTCAGCACGGTGCAAAAAATTACCCGACTTTCCGTTGAAGATATTCAGGGCGTAAGCCATTAGAAATAACTTAATCCGTACAATCGCCAGCCCGGTAGCACCGGGTGGTCTGATTTACTCTATCGCCACCTTTACTGCTTCCCCGAGTTTTTGCATCACTTCCCGATGCTTCTCGTTTGGCGGCAACGCGCAATTGATGCGTACGCAGTTGCGATACTTTCCTGATGCGGAGAACAGCGAACCCGGCGCAACCTGGATTTTGAGGCGACAGAGCTGCTTAGCGACACAGACCATATCGACCTGGTGCGGCAGCTCGACCCACAGCATAAAGCCGCCTTTCGGTCGGGTGACGCAGATCCCGCAGGGGAAGTATTCCCGTACCCAACAGGTGTAGATCTCCATATTCCGCTGGTAGATCTGACGCATACGGCGAACATGCCGATGATAATGCCCCTCGCGCACGAAAGCGGCGGCCGCCAGCTGCGTAGCAGGAACGTTAGTGCCGATGACGGCATATTTCATATGCAGAAATTTATCGTGATAACGACCGGGAATAACCCAACCGACGCGCAACCCCGGCGCCACGGATTTGGTAAATGAACTGCACAGTAGCACCCGACCATCGCTGTCCCAGGAGTGTATTGTGCGCGGACGGGGATATTCCGTGGCAAGCTCTCCGTACACATCATCTTCAAAAATAACAATATCGTGCTGCTGGGCGAGGGCGAGGACCGCCCGCTTACGTGCATCCGGCATAATAAATCCGAGGGGATTATTGCAGTTAGGAACCAGAATCACCCCTTTAATCGGCCACTGATCCAGCGCCAGTTCCAGCGCTTCAATGCTGATCCCTGTATCCGGATCGGTTGGGATCTCTATAACTTTGATCCCTAATCCGCGTAGCAGCTGCATCGTGCCGTAATAGGCGGGCGATTCTACGGCGACGATATCTCCTGGCTGGCAGACTGCCAGCAGCGCCAGTGACATCCCGCTCTGACTCCCGCTGGTGATCACAATATCATCCGCATTGATGACCGAACCTCCGTCCAGCATGAGCCGGGCAATCTGTTGACGCAATTCGCGACAGCCTGGTAATTCATCGTAGCCCAGAACCGCCTTGAGATTATGCTGCGCCACGCGGCTTAGCTCGCGCCAGAGCGGTTTCAGGCTGGGTTGATTGATATCGGGCACGCCACTGCTAAAAGGGATTATCGATTTGTCTGCATGACCTGCAAGCATGTCCAGCACCTGATCCCACTGGGTTATCTCGACTGGACGTTGGACCGGGCGCGACATCAGCGGCACCGGCGGCTGTGCTTTTTGTGGTGCGACAAAATAACCGGAACGCGGCTGCGGCGTGATCAGCCGTAGTTGTTCCAGCGTCTGATATGCCTGCTGGACGGTGCTGATGCTGACCCCGTGCTCCTGGCTCAGGCTGCGTACCGAAGGCAGTTTTTCGCCATGGCGATACAGACCTTGCTCAATGCGTTCGGCCAGCAGATTGGCCAGATGTTGGTAACGCGTCATGCTGTATCCCTCATGGGTACCATACAGATTAACAAACCGGTACAGATTGGCGTGAAAAAAGCGATGCAGAACTCTTTTTAACCAATCTGTATGTTAAATAAAAGTACTTTGTGAGTCTGTATTGTTTTGGGCCAAATCCGTGAAGATAAAGCCTCTGGCAAGGCGGGGAGGCAAGGTATGGAATTTCACGAGAATAAAGCAAAACAGCCGTTTATTGGGTTTGTACTGATCTGGCGGGCATACAAGGCGTGGCGGCTGCGAGCGCAAACGCGGCGCCTATTGCAACAGATGAGCGACGAGCGGCTGCGGGACGTCGGACTGCGACGCGATCAGGTGGAGTGATTTTCTTTCATCGACAGAGGCTGGGGTTATCGCCCGGCCTCTTTTGTATTCATGAGATTTATCAATTCATGCTTCTGAATGCAGTGTTTCTTGATACTTACCCTGATAAGTATTATTTTCTTCTCAGCGATGAGGGGAAGGATACATGACTGAAGATGAACTGTTTGCCCGCCGTCCGATGGGGATGCGCATGGCAATGGTGGTGCGCCAGTGGCGGGCCATTATTGATGCAGCCATTACCGACACTGGCCTGACGCAGTCAAGCTGGACGGTACTGATGCAGCTGTATCAACTGGGAGACAACGTCTCGGTCAGTGAACTGGCGGAGGTGCAGGGTATTGAACTGCCGCCGCTGATGCGCACTCTCTCACAGCTGGAAAAGCACGGCTATCTGCTGCGTTCCACATCGCCTTATGACAAACGCATTCGCCTGCTCACGCTGACCGAGCAAGGCCGCGCAAGGCTGGAAGAACTAAACCGGGTGATTGAGAACTACCAACATCGCGTCACGTGTACCATCCCCGAAGCGGAGCTTGCCGCCTTCAGCTCGACCTTAAATCAACTTGCCTGCAATTTGCGGACAATCCGCGAAGAAGACAATCAACACTAAAAAACTATGATGACCCCAGAACAAAAATTTGCCCGTTGGGTAAGGGTGAGTATTGCCGCTTTCCTGGTTATATTCGCCTGGTTTATCGTTGCTGATATCTGGATCCCGCTGACGCCGGACTCCACGGTGATGCGCGTGGTAACGCCTGTTTCCTCACGCGTATCCGGCTACGTCTCGCAGGTGCATGTACATAACAATAGCCAGGTGAAAAAGGGCGACTTGCTGTACGAACTGGATCCGACGCCATTTATCAATAAGGTCGAGGCTGCGCAAATCGCCCTTGAGCAGGCAAAGCTGAGCAACCAACAGCTGGATGCGCAGATCGCCTCTGTGCGTGCCAACCTGCGCACCGCGCAATTTAACGCCCGGAACGACAAGACCACCTTTGACCGCTATCAGCGCCTGAGCGCCATGCAGAACGTGTCGCAAGCCGATCTCGACAAGGTGCGCACCGCCTGGCAAACCAGCGAGCAGTCGGTGTCGGCGCTCAATGCCAGTATTCAGAACCTGCTGATCCAACGCGGCGAGCGCGATGAAAACCGCAACGTGACGCTGCAAAAATACCGTAACGCGCTGGAAGAGGCGCAACTGAACCTCGGCTGGAGCAAAGTATATGCCCAGACCGACGGTACGGTGAGCAATCTCCAGCTTAGTCCCGGACTTTATGCCACCGCCGCCACGCCGCTACTGGCGCTGGTCAGCCACCAGACCGATATCGTGGCCGACTTTCGCGAGAAAAGCCTGCGCCACACCCGGGTGGATACCGATGCCGCCGTAGTGTTCGACGCCATGCCGGGCAAGGTTTTCTCTGCCCGCGTCACCAGCAGCGATGCCGGTATTCTGGCGGGTCAGGAGCAGGTTAATGGCCAGTTGTCGCAACCGGAACAGTCTACCCGCTGGGTGCGCGACGCCCAGCGTATGCGTATTCACGTCGCGCTGAACGAACCGCTCGACACGCCGTTACCGACCGGGGCGCGCGCCACGGTACAGCTGTATAACAGCGAAGGGATGTTCGCTCGCACTTTTGCCGGGGCGCAGATCCACCTTGTTAGCTGGCTGCATTATGTCTATTAACACCCTGGCTCACGTCTTTACGCCGCACGGGAATATTGTCTACACCGCCAATGATTTTCGCCAGACCCTGCGTATCTCGGTTGCCGGGACAATCGCGCTGAGTATCTCGACCTTTTATAACGTGCAGTACGGCGTGTTCTTTGTGGTTTATCCGCTGATGCTGCTGTCGCTGGTACCGGTGTTCAACCGCCATGTGGCCAAACAGTTTGTGTTCAGCGCGGCGGTGAATTGCGTCGAAATGGTGCTGATTGTCGGCTATCTCTCACAATGGCCGCTGATTATGACGCTGGTGGTATTTGGCCTGTACGTGGTGCGTTTTCGTTTGATGAGCAAAGGACCGCTGTTTCTGTTCGGCTCAATGGGCGTGGTGTGCCAGAGCACGATGCTCAATTTTATGAGCTATCCCACCACCAACTGGCATACGCTGATGTTCTCCAATATGGAAGCCTGCGTCATGGCGGTGGCGCTAAGCGCGTTGCTGCATTATCTGATCCCGGACGTGGAACCCCGCCAGCCGCCGCCGCGCATTGAGAAAGATGACGCCCGGGTTCGCCACGAGTCGCTGCTTTCTGGTTCGGTGGCGACAATGATTTTTGTGGTCTTTCAGATTTGCGACTTGAGCGATTCGCTGTCGGCGCTGATGGCGGGCATTTTGATCCTGTTTCCGATGCATTATCGCGGCGCGGTGTTGAGCTCTCTCTGGCGCGTGGTCGGCGTGGTTCTGGCTTGTCTGTACATTCTGCTGGTGCAACTGCTGGTGTATGATTTCAGCAACCACATGGTGCTGATGATGCCGCTGATTGGCCTTGGACTGGCGTTCAGCGCCCGCCTGCACGTGATGGAAAAAGTCGGTGCGGGCGTGGGTTTTGCCAGTATCACCACCATCGGCATTATGTTCGGCCAGAACCTGCATCCGGATCAGGACCTGGTGTTCAGCGATCTCTATCGCATCACTTCCGTTACCGTCGCGCTGCTGGCCACGTTAACGATGGTATTTTTGGTGCACCGCGTTTTGAACTGCTTTGCGGCGACACGATTTGTGATCACCGAGTGAGTGGGGGGCCAGTGCCGGATGGCGGCTGCGCCTTATCCGGCCTACAGAAGAAGGTTTGTAGGCCCGGTAAGCGCAGCGCGCGGGGATTATCCCTGTCTGCGTGTCTTGGCTGA
Source organism: Citrobacter sp. CF971 (assembly GCF_006385635.1). Lineage (NCBI taxonomy): Bacteria > Pseudomonadati > Pseudomonadota > Gammaproteobacteria > Enterobacterales > Enterobacteriaceae > Citrobacter > Citrobacter sp. CF971. Next base: position 760,283 of record NZ_CP041051.1, read on the forward strand.
AATTACGTCGATAAACTCCTGCACCTGCTGTTGCTTACGCGCGGACAGCTTGCACACCCGACGCAGCGACTGCAATAACACCGGTTCTTCCGGCTCCGGCAGTTTTGCCGTCAGCACAATGCAGCCTGGCATCACTCTGACATCGAATGGGGTTCCGGTGGTAAAACCGGCGGCTTCCAGCCACTGGCCTTTCATAATAATTGCCGGAACATGCGTGTAATCCGGATAACGGCTCGCATAGCTGACGGTACCCAGGCGATTATTTGCCGGGGAGACTTCTGGATCGGTGAATTCTGCAATAGAATGCGGGGTAGTCATGGTCTCTATTCCTTGTTAATAGGGATTGTGATTAGCAAGGCGCTCGTGTTGCAGCACGGGCGTCTTGCGAAAAATACCTGGATATATCATCAGGGAAAAGAAGGAAAGTCCAGCTGAAAATGAATGAAAATAACGGCGTGGATGCGGGGATGGATTATTTCTGGTGATGGGAATAAAGCGGCTATTTAGCCGCTTTATTGGTTTCTGGGGGCGGGTTAATTGATGGCGGCGTCGGTGAGGGCGTCGGCCAGGTGGAGCTGGGTTTGTTGGGCGGATTTAATACGGGATTTTATTTTTTCAAAAATTAAGAATAAGTTATCGAGAGTATTAATGATCTTTTCCTGCTCGTCAAAAGGTGGAAGTCCAATGATGCAGTTATTTATAGTTTTCATATTTAAAAATGGCTGTACTGCTTCTGATGCTATTGCTCTGAGCATCGGAGCCATAGCATTAATATTATAACATAGTAATTTATTGTTTATTATTTTCCCGACTCTAAATCTTGCCACTCCTGTAGTGGCAATTAGACCCTCAGGCATATATTCTGGGTATAGAGTAGCGTTGCCAATACTTCCAACTTTGCCCATCAGAACATCACCCGGCAAAATATTATGCCGTTTTAATAAATGGAGTTTCTCTGGGGTAACATATTTCATGTTTTCATTTATATATTCAAATGGTCTAATATTTCCCATTCTTGTTACAGGACATCCATTATCTATGTAATCAATTTTTGTATTTATTGATGAACCAAAAGGGCCATCAACGATGGCGGAATCCATTGGATTTCCAATACAACCTAGGCGACACCATTCCCATCCATCCGGCAGTTCAAACGGTTTTTCCTCATCACTAATCGGTGGCAACGGTTTTTGTTTTTTCATTTTCCCGTCTTTCACCAGTTGCGCTTTTTCCTGCGCAATACGTTTGAGTAGTTCGGAGGCCGGTTCGTCGTTCGGATTTTGCGGCACCAGTTTGCCCATCACCGCCAGTTGCAGAATGGTCTGTTTTAAGGCGTCAATGCTGGCTTCGGTGGTAAACAGCGTGTCGAAATGCTCGTTGATACGCGCCCAGTTTTCGGCCAGTTCATTGGCGTTCTGGCTGTCGGTTAGCGTGGTTAGCAGGGTTTCAACCAGCTGTTGATGCGCGTCCAGACTGGTCAGTGAGTGCTGTTCCAGTTGGTCGCAGAGGGACATAAGTTTATCAACACGTGAAACAATTCGCAGTTGCTCCTGGATAGGAGCTAATTCGATGACGGCATGCTGAGCTTTTTCTGTACCAAGCCTGGGCAAGTTCATTCCATGTGTAGAGCTATTTGCGTAAGTAATGAAATTTGGTGCTTTCAGCAATAGACGTAAGAACTCTGGGTAAATATTACCATAGCTTGTTATTGGGATAATTTCAGTAGTACATACACCCGGTTCATTAGCAACGATCACTTTATCCAGGTACGGACGTAATTTTCCATAAAGTACATCACCTTGTGAGAATCGATTCTTAGAGCTTTTAAATGGTCTTTCTGCAAAAGTTACCTTATTGAGAAGCTTTGATGTGACTTTCTCTATATCCTCTAATTCAAGGATCCATGTTTCAGGCGTTACGTCTTCAGGTTCTGCTTTATCACAAAAACCATAGTTTGAAATAAATCCTAATCTCGTCCACTCCCACCCCATCGGTAGCTCAAACGGCTTCTCCTCCTCGCTAATCTCCGGCAGCGGCTTGGGCTTCTTAATTTTCCCCTGTTTCACCAGCTCGGCCTTTTCCGCCGCAATGCGTTTGAGCAGTTCCGACGCCGGTTCATCGTTCGGATCCTGCGGCACCAGCTTGCCGCGCACCGCCAGCTCCAGAATCAGCTCGCGCAGCTTCTTAATGCCGTACAGATCGATCTTGCCCGAGCTGCCGCGCCCTGCCGTGGAGCGGGTTTGCAGCGCCGTGGTCCAGGTATCGATATGGTCGACAATCAGTTTTTCTACCGCCATTAGTTGGCCTCCTTACCGGAGAGCGCCGCGCCGAGGATATCGCGCAGCTGGTGGCGCAGGGTCTGGATTGCTTCCTGCTGCTTGGCATATTGCGCCAGTAGTTCATCCGGGTCGTGGCTGACGGTTTCCGCCTGGTGCGGGTTTTTGATATCGAGGTTAAAGTTGCGGGCAATCACCTCGTCGATGCTCACCTTCCACGCCTGCTCGTTTTCGACGCGGCTGGCGAAGCCGTCGGCCTCGTTGCCCCACCAGTCGATCTCGGCCTGGAATTCCTCAAACTTCATCGGTTTGGTTTTGCTGTAGTTCTTCACGCCCGCCGGGTACGGGTGCTCGTAGAACCAGATGTCTTTCGTCGGCTGGCCTTTGGTAAAGAACAGCAGGTTGGTTTTAATGCCGGTGTACGGGTTAAACACACCGTTCGGCAGGCGCACGATGGTGTGCAGGTTGCACTCCTCGGTGAGCAGCTTTTTGATCTTGGTTTTCACACCTTCGCCAAACAGCGTACCGTCCGGCAGCACCACCGCCGCACGGCCGTTTTTCGCCAGCACTTCAATAATCAGTTGCAGAAACAGATCCGCCGTCTCGCGAGTCTGCATCTCTGCCGGGAAGTTCTTCTCGATGCCGTCTTCTTCGGTGCCGCCGAACGGCGGGTTGGTGACGATCACATCCAGCTGTTCATCCCACGACGACAGCGGCTTGTTGAGGGTGTTGTCGTGACGGATTTGCACCGGCACTTCGATGCCGTGCAGCAACATATTGGTGGTCGCCAGCAGGTGCGGGAGCTGCTTTTTCTCCACGCCGTGGATCTGCTGTTGCAGCGTCTGGTGATCGGCCACACTCTGTACGTATTTGTTTTTTACGTGATCGAATGCGCAGGCGAGGAAGCCGCCGGTGCCGCAGGCCGGGTCCATAATCGACTCGCCAAGCTTCGGATCGACGCGATCGACCATAAAACGGGTGACGGCGCGCGGGGTATAGAACTCACCGGCGTTGCCCGCCGATTGTAGATCTTTGAGGATCTGTTCGTAGATGTCGCCGAACAGGTGGCGTTCGCTGGCGCTGGTGAAGTCGATTTCGTTGAGCTTGTTGATCACCTGACGCAGCAGGGTGCCGTTTTTCATGTAGTTATAGGCATCGCTGAACGCCTGTCTGACCACAAAGCCGCGCGGGTTCTTATCGATAGATGCGGTGAGGTTTTTCAGCGCCGGGAACAGATCGTCGTTGACGAACTCCAGCAGGGAATCGCCGGTAATGCCCTCGGCGTTTGCCGCCCAGGTGCGCCACAGGTAGCGCTGCGGGATCGGATACTGATAGTTATCCTGCTCCAGTTCCAGCGCCTCTTCCTGGGCGTCAAAGATTTTCAGAAACAGCAGCCAGGAGAGCTGGCCGAGGCGCTGCGCATCGCCGTCCACGCCGGCGTCTTTGCGCATAATGTCCTGTAATGACTTGATAACTGAGCTGATTGACATGATGTGTTCCATGTTTCATTAACAATAAGGCCCTCTGCGACGCGGTGGCAGCAGAAGGCGCAAAAGGGGAGTGGTTACGCGGAGCGGGGCGGTAAGTGGTAGATTTCGCTCTCCAGCTCGCTGATGGCCTGATTATACCCGTTACGGTCACCGAATCCGCTTTTAATGATCTCCGGCAGCGTACCCATGCTGTCGAACGGCTTGAGCTTCAGCACCTGAATACTCTCTATTTCCTGCACGCCCGCGTCGGCGTATTTATCCAGCAGCGTATTCAGCACCGCCTGCGCGGCGTCGGAGTATTTGGTGAAGTAGTTGCGCTTGCGCACGTTCTCCGCCCGCTCTTTGCGGGTTAACGGCGGCTGACCATACACCACGTGGCACAGCATGTCGAACGGGTCGAGCTCTTTACCGACCTCTTCCGCCAGCACTTCCCAGATAATCCCCTGCTGCTCCAGTTCCTTGATGATGGCCTGTTTGCGCTCGGCGTCCTGCCATTTGCGGGTGAAATCATCCAGCGAGGCGTACTCTTTAAGCAGCGTTTTGCGGGTGTAGTCTTTGAAGGATTCGGTGACCAGCTTGCCGTCGGCATCGTAATACTGCACACGCTGGGCGATCACGCCGACGGCCACGCCGTTGACGTGGAACTTGCGCACTTTGTTCTCGTCGTCTTCCGGCAGCGGGCCGACATCGTCTGTACCGGTAACGGTATACGGCGCGGGATCTTCATCGGCACCGGTAACAACGTCCTCAACTTCTTCGTCGTGCTCATCGAACTGCTCTTCAAAATCGGAGTCCGGGTCGGCGATATCTTCCGGCGTGGTGTCCATCACCTTTTCCGGGATGCCGTCAAAGCGTTCGTCGGCGAACAGCTCGGTGGCCTTTTTGAAGTCGAGGATGGTGAACCATAGCTTGCCGTAGCGTTCATCGATGCGGGTGCCGCGGCCGATGATCTGCTTGAATTTGGTCATCGACTGAATGTTTTGGTCCAGCACCACCAGTTTGCAGGTTTTGGCATCCACGCCGGTGGTCATCAGTTCGGAGGTAGTGGCGATCACCGGATAGGCCTTTTTGGGATTAATAAAGTTATCCAGTTGGGCTTTGCCAATGTCGTCATCGCCGGTGATTTTCATCACGTACTTGTCGTTCTTTTTGACCTGTTCCGGGTTGAGGTTGACCAGCGCGCGGCGCATCCGCTCTGCGTGATCGATGTCGTTACAGAAGATGATGGTTTTATCCATCGGGTTGGTGCGCTTGAGGTAATCGGTAATGGTTTTCGCTACCAGTTCGGTGCGTTCATCAATCACCATCGTGCGGTCAAAATCTTTCTGGTTGTAGATGCGGTCGTCGATCAGCTCGCCGTTTTTATCCGTCTGGCCTTTGGTCGGGCGCCAGCCCTGGAGATCGACGTCGATGTCGACGCGCACTACTTTGTATGGGGCAAGGAAGCCGTCTTCGATACCTTCTTTCAGCGAGTAGATATACACCGGGTCGCCGAAGTAATCGGTGCTGGAGACTTCATGGGTCTCTTTCGGCGTGGCGGTTAAGCCAATCTGCGTGGCGGCGCTGAAGTAGTCGAGGATTTCGCGCCACGCGCTGTCTTCCGAAGCGCTGCCGCGATGGCATTCGTCAATCACAATCAGGTCAAAGAAATCCGGCGCTACCTGTTTAAAGGCTTTTTGATCTTCTTCCGGGCCGGTGATGGCCTGGTACAACGCGAGGTGGATTTCAAATGCCGGGTCGATGGTGCGCCCGGTGACCTTGGTCATTGCCGTGCCAAACGGCAGGAAGTCGTTATTTTTGGTCTGATCGACCAGAATGTTGCGATCGGCGAGGAACAGGATCCGCTTCTTACTTTTCGCTTTCCATAAGCGCCAGATAATCTGGAAGGCGGTATAGGTTTTTCCCGTTCCGGTCGCCATCACCAGCAGAACGCGGTTCTGCCCGGCGGAGACGGCTTCAATGGTTTTGTTGATGGCCTGTAGCTGGTAATAACGCGGTGCTTTGCCACTGCCGTCGTCGTAGTAGTCCTGAGTAATCACCGGGAGCTGAGCTTCGGTGTAGCTTTTCCAGACGCAGAGCTTGTGCCAAAGTTCGGCTGGGGATGGAAACTCATCCAGAGTAATGTGTTTTTCGAGCAGCTCGCCTTCAGTTGCCGTGGCATCACGGAAAATAAAACCGTCGCCGTTAGTGGCGAAGACGAAAGGAACGTCCAACAGGCGCGCGTACTCGATGCCTTGCTGCATCCCTTTGCCGATTTCGTGTTTGTTGGCTTTGGCTTCAATGACCGCCAGTGGAATCCCCGGCTTGTGATACAGCACGATATCGGCAGATTTCACCGTTCTACGCGCCGCGACTTTGCCGCGCACGATGACCTTACCGTCCCGGAGTTTGACCTCTTGTCTGATTTGCGTTGTGTCGTTCCAGCCAGCATCAAGGATGGCGGGCATAACGCGTTTGGTGATGATGTCTGCTTCCGTCAGGGTACTCAGGTTCAGGTCAGCCATGTCCGTTCTCTACCGATAATGGGATTGCTCTGATTTTACACAATATTGTTATGCAAGCCATGAACAGAAATGGCTTTGCTACCGCGCTTTGCACGTTACTCAATCTCCAGCTCATCAAACAGCTGTAAATCCACGTCCAGCAGCTCGACCGCATTGCTGCGTCGAATCCCGACGTTATTTTCAATCAACATTTCAAGCAGGCGATCGCCGTCAATCAGCGTGATAGGGGCGGCTCCCGGAAACAGTGCTGCTTCCGCGCATTTGGCGGCAAACTTGCCGGTGGTGATCAGCGTACCGCGAATGGCTTTGTGATAGGGAAGCGCGCCGCGCAACTGATCGATGTATGGGCGAGTAATGGTATTTTGCATCCTCTTCACCTGTACGACTTCGGTGATGGTGGTGATGCCCACCTGAACCTGACCAATCACGTCCACGCCTTTATCGCCGGAGGCTTTGGTCACTTCAACCTGCTCGTAGCCCATCGCTTCCAGCAATTGCCCAACCAGATGCTCAAACTTGTACGGATTCATGGTGCTGATTTGCTCGCGTAGCAGCTCTTTTTGTTGTTCGTTATAGCGCTTCACGGCGTCCAAAAGTTCTTTACGCGGATCGCTTTTTCGGGCCGGCAGCGCTTTGCCAAGCCAGGCTCGCCCGGCATCGGTGATGCGATAGCTCATGCCTTCGCGGTTAACCATTTCGCGGTCGATCAGGTTATTGAGGCGAGAGTAGAGCGTGCTCTTAACGGAACTGGCAGAAGCGAATTTAGAGTGCTGGTGCAAAAAGGCTTGCCATTCGGGAAGTAAATCCGCGCGACGCGACATTTCTCGGCCTGCCAGTAGTTCCAGAAGCTGCAGGATGCCTTCCTGATCGTCAAGCGAACGCAATGTCTTTTCGTCATCATGCAGAAATTGTTGCCCACGAGGAGTGGGTTGCCAGGCATCATCTGGCGTGCTTTTCATCAGGTCGAACTGCGGGTAGTTGAGGAATAAATAGCAGCCGTAGCTGTGGCGTGGGTTCAGAATATGGTTATCGCTATCCCAGATACGGCGGGCGATTTCGGCATCTTCACCTGACAAGCGCTCGCTGATCCACAGATCTGGTTCTGACCAGTCAACGGGTTGTTGCGGGGTTCCTGTTTGCTCGTGAATGGCGGTAATCATATCGCGCACGGCTTTCAGGGAATAGCTTGAAACGGCTTTCATCATCGCTTTTACCTGGGCGTAGGTTGGAAAAAGCGGGGTAATCACTTTGTAATTTTTCACGTTGGTCCCTTAACGAGTGCAATGGCAATAGCTTGCCATACCAGATGAAAAATTCCATGGGATGAATCACTTATCGGAATGAAAACTGCCCATGCCGGATGGCGGCTGCGCCTGAACCGGCCTACAAGGAGCAGGATTTCCAGGCCCGGTAAGCGTAGCGCCACCGGGCAATTCAGCAGGGGATTACTTCTTCAACCCCGCAAACGCGGCTCTGATCTCGTCTTCCGGCAGATTAATACCGATAAACACCAGTTGGCTGTACGGTTGTTCGTCGCCCCACGGGCGGTCCCAGTCGGCGCTGTACAGGCGCTGGACGCCCTGGAACAGTAGGCGATTTGGCTCGCCTTCAATCCACAGCATACCTTTGTAGCGCAGCAGCTTCTCAGCGGATTCCAGCAGCAGATTTTCCATCACTCGGGACACGTCGCTGATGTTCACCGGGTAATCCAGCTCGACGACGATCGAGGAGATATCGTTTTGCTTGTCGGCGATAAAGTGGAAGCGCGGTTTGGTGCTGACCACGTTCTCTTCCAGCATGAAACCGTTGGTGTCGAACAGCAGAGAGAGGTCGATATCGCCATGCGTGACGGTATACACCGGGGCACGGGCGTTGATGCGCGCCAGGCGCTCACGCAGTTTTTCGCTTTCACCTGCTACGTCGGTTTTGGTCAGCAGGATGCGGTCGGCGTAGCCCACCTGAGACTGGGCAATGGTGAACTGGTTCATCTGCTCGTCGGCATGCACCGCGTCAACCAGCGCAATCACGCCGTCCAGCAGGTAGCGTTCGCAAATTACTTCATGGGAGAAAAAGGTCTGAATAATCGGGCCGGGATCGGCCATGCCGGTGCATTCGATCACCAGACGGTCGAAATTGATGGTGCCTTTGTCGAGGTTGTCGAGCAGATCGAGCAGCGCGTCTTCCAGTTCGCTCGAACGGGTGCAGCAGATGCAGCCGTTGGTCAGGGTTTTGATCTGTGTTGCGCGATCGCCAATCAGCTGATCGTCCACCGAGACTTCGCCGAATTCGTTTTCGATAACGGCAATCTTGTAACCGTGCTGCTCGTTGAGAATATGGCGCAGCAGGGTGGTTTTACCCGCGCCAAGAAAACCGGTGAGTAGGGTAACTGCAATCGGGGTCATTCACTTCTCCTTCTAACAGCAACTGCTTCCGCCGCTACCGTAGCGGGCTTCCTGGCGCTCGCGGAAGAATTCTTCGTAGGTCATGTACGGCTTATCGGGATGGTTGGTCTTCATGTGCTCGACGTAGTTGTCGTAGTCCGGAATGCCAATCAGCATCTTTGCCGCCTGACCGAGATATTTTTTTGCCTGACCTAAAGTACCAAACATTCTGCCGTCCTGTTAATGAATAAAGCCGGATGGCGGCTTGCGCCTTATCCGGCCTACATACTGCACATTTTGTAGGCCGGATGAGCGCAGCGCCATCCGGCAATTACGGCTTAATGATGTGAAGAGGTTTTCACGCCGCCTTCCGGCACCGGTACATACGGTGTCTCTTTATCAGAGCGACCGTTGATGGTACGGGCTTTCTGCCAGGTACGGAACCCGTAGAAAATGATGCTGTACACCACCACCAGGAACAGAATACTCAGGCCTGCGTTGGTGTAGTTGTTGATGACGATATGGTTCATATTGGCAATCTGCTGTGCGGTCAGTTCGCCGCCGTTAGCAATCTTCTCTTTGTACTGATTCGCCATGAAGAAGAAGCCTTCCATCTGCGGGTTGGTGCTGAATAGTTTCAGACCCAGCGCCCAGGTGGTGCAGATAAGCAGCCATACTGCCGGAACCACGGTAACCCAGATGTATTTGGTGCGTTGCATTTTAACCAGCACCACGGTGCCGAGAACCAGCGCCACGGCAGCCAGCATCTGGTTAGAGATACCGAACAGCGGCCACAGGCTCTTAACGCCGCCCAGCGGGTCAACAACACCTTGATACAGCAGGTAACCCCACAGGCCTACGCAGCCCGCAGTACCAATGATACCCGCAACCAGAGAGTCGGTTTTCTTCAGGAACGGAACGAAGTTACCCAGTAAATCTTGCAGCATAAAGCGGCCAGAACGGGTACCGGCGTCCAGTGCGGTCAGGATGAACAGCGCTTCGAACAGGATACCGAAGTGGTACCAGAAGCCCATGTCAGCCATCGGCAGCACTTTATGGAACACGTGGGCGATACCAACGGCCAGCGTCGGTGCGCCACCTGCGCGGTTCAGAACAGACGGCTCGCCGATGTCTTTCGCGGTTTGCAGGATCTGCTCAGGCGAAATCACAAAACCCCAGGAGCTGACGGTTGCCGCTGCGTGTGCGGTAACGTCTTTCAACTGCGCCATAATCAGCGGGGCGTTCTCACCGCTCATTTCATGCAGGTTCGGCATGGTGATGCCAAGGCCCGCAGGCGGGGTGTTCATTGCGAAGTACAGACCCGGTTCGATGATGGACGCAGCAACCAGCGCCATAATCGCCACGAAGGATTCCATCAGCATCGCGCCGTAACCAATGAAACGCGCGTCGGTTTCACAGGCCAGCAGCTTCGGTGTAGTACCGGAAGCGATCAGCGCGTGGAAGCCAGATACCGCACCACACGCGATGGTGATGAACAGGAACGGGAACAGAGCGCCTTTCCACAGCGGGCCAGTACCATCAACGTACTGGGTCATCGCCGGCATTTTCAGTTCCGGGTTGAGAATAACAATCCCCACCGCCAGACCGACGATAACGCCGATTTTCAGGAAGGTAGCCAGATAGTCGCGCGGGGCAAGGATCAGCCATACCGGCAGCAGCGCAGAGATAAACGCGTAACCGATCAGGGTGAAGGTAATGGTGGTGTCTTTAAAGGTCAGCGCCGGGCCCCAGTACGGGTCGTGCGCAATCACGCCGCCGAAGTAGATGGAGGCAACCAGCAACACAATACCAATCACCGACACTTCGCCCACGCGTCCTGGGCGCAGGAATCGCATGTAGATCCCCATGAACAGCGCGATAGGTACGGTTGAGCAGACGGTGAACACACCCCACGGGCTTTCAGCCAGTGCTTTCACCACGATCAACGCCAGTACCGCGAGGATGATGATCATGATTAAGAAGCAGCCGAACAGCGCAATGGTTCCCGGCACCGGGCCCATCTCTTCTTTGATCATCTCACCCAGAGATGCGCCGTTACGGCGAGAAGAGATAAACAGCACCATGAAGTCCTGTACCGCACCGGCCAACACTACGCCCGCCAGCAGCCACAGCGTACCAGGCAGGTAGCCCATCTGCGCGGCCAGTACCGGCCCAACCAGCGGACCTGCACCTGCGATAGCGGCAAAGTGGTGACCAAACAAGACGTTACGGTTGGTTGGAACGTAGTTCAGACCATCATTGTTGATGACCGCCGGCGTGGCGCGCGTCGGGTCAAGTTTCATCACCTTTTGGGCGATGTACAAACTGTAGTAACGATAAGCCACCAGATAAACAGAAACTGAGGCGACCACGATCCACAGGGCACTGATGTGCTCACCCCGACGTAATGCCACTACCGAGAGGCAGAATGCACCGATGATTCCGAGAATCACCCAGGGTATGTGCTTGAATATCTTTTTCGTATCCATAGTAAAACCTGGTATCTAATTAATAATTGGCCGAAGCCGCGTGGGTTTGATCTTGTGTTTGAGGAGGTAAATTGACTGCTATGTTGGGGGGATCTTGCCAGAGAATTACGCGCGTAAAGTAAGGTAAATAAGTGAGCGGTTGTATGTCAGCTTAAGCGGTCCCAAGTGTCAGCGAGCGGTTTTAATATGGGGGGTAGACCGGTAATTATGTGATTAAAATCACATAATTACCGGTATGAGGTTCACGCGACGGGAGTGGACGCCTGTATTTGAGTGGCTATAAGGTAGAGGTAGTAGGCGAAAATGGCGATAACCACGGTATAAAAGGTACATCGTTCAGTTTTGCCAACCGCGTTTTTACTCATGTGGCTCAGGAAGTCAAATAGGGCCCATATCACGATCAACATCGCAGAAAAATATAGGCCGACTCCCGCCATGCGAAATTCGCTATAGGGAAGCATTGCCAGCGTAAGCCCGAAAAGTGTACCAAACGTGGCTGCGGTAATGGATTTTCCCAATTCATTGAATTTAAATAAAAATCTTTCATAGATAAAAGCAGATTTTTCTTTTTTTGAATCGAATACACCACATAGCCTGAGTAAAATTACAGTAAATAACGCATCTATAATGAGCAGAAACATGATGCTTTTAGGTGCGATGCTCTCCATTAAGATGCCTGAAATCTCCGGGATAAGGAGCTTTGGCACTATGGGGGTCATTAATCCTAAAATGCCTCCCAGCAGTAAGAAGGGAGCAGCATTAGATAATAAATCGAAAAATTTCTTTTTCACAAAGGGACTTCCTTGTTTTAGAGACGGGTGACAGGACTTCCATTGGTAATCGAAGTGCGTATAAATGAAAAGCCCTCTGAAAAGGTGGGGAAGCCACTACGGCAACTTTTGCGTGGTATGTGCCGAGTGTGTTTGCTGCTTTTTTCAGCGAGAGATATTGCCAGAACACCGGCTTTTCGAACGATATCCATAAAGTTTTCCCTTTCCAGGCCGAAAATTCTGACATCTGTCTAGCGGAAAGAGAAAACATGTTAAAACGTATGAAGATTGTTACCAGCTTACTGCTGGTATTGGCGCTGTTTGGCCTTTTACAGCTCGCCTCGGGCGGCTTGTTTTTTAACTCACTTAAGAATGACAAAGAGAACTTTACCGTTCTGCAAACCATTCGCCAGCAACAGTCTGCGCTGAACGCTACCTGGGTTGAGCTGCTGCAAACGCGTAACACCCTGAACCGGGCGGGCATTCGCTACATGATGGATCAGAGCAATATCGGCAGCGGCGCGACCGTTGCCGAGCTGATGCAGGTGGCGAGTACGGCGCTGAAGCTGACGGAAAAAAACTGGGCGATTTACGAGTCGCTCCCGCGCGATCCGCGCCAAAGCGAAGCCGCTTTCCAGGAGATCAACCGCACCTATGACATCTATCACGGTGCGCTGGCGGAGCTGATCCAGTTACTGGGTGACGGGAAGATCAACGCGTTCTTTGATCAACCGACGCAGAGCTATCAGGATGGCTTTGAGAAGCAGTATATGAGTTATATGCAGCAGAACGATCGCCTGTATGACATCGCGGTGGAAGATAACAACAGTTCTTACAGCCAGGCGATGTGGGTGCTGATCTGCGTGCTGATTACCGTACTGGCGGCGATTATTGCGGTGTGGTTTGGTATCAAACTGACCCTTATCTCCCCAATGAACCGTCTGATCGACAGCATTCGTCATATCGCCAGCGGCGATTTGGTGAAGCGTATTGAGGTGGAAGGTTCCAACGAGATTGGGCAACTGGCGGAAAGCCTGCGTCACATGCAGGGTGAGCTGATGAATACCGTGGGTGACGTGCGTAACGGCGCCAACGCAATTTACAGCGGGGCCAGCGAGATTGCGATGGGCAATAACGATCTCTCCTCCCGTACCGAACAGCAGGCGGCCTCTCTGGAAGAAACCGCAGCCAGCATGGAACAACTGACGGCAACCGTGAAGCAGAACGCCGAAAACGCGCGTCAGGCCAGCCATCTGGCGCTGAGTGCGTCGGAAACCGCGCAGAAAGGCGGCAAAGTGGTGGACAACGTGGTACAAACCATGCGTGATATCGCTTCCAGTTCGCAGAAGATCGCCGACATTATTAGCGTCATCGACGGCATTGCCTTCCAGACCAATATTCTGGCACTCAACGCCGCGGTAGAAGCCGCACGTGCGGGCGAGCAGGGCCGTGGATTTGCGGTGGTTGCGGGTGAAGTACGTAACCTGGCCCAGCGTAGTGCGCAGGCCGCGCGCGAGATTAAGAGCCTGATTGAAGACTCGGTCAGCCGTGTGGATGTTGGTTCAACGCTGGTTGAAAGCGCCGGTGAAACCATGGATGAGATCGTCAATGCGGTGACCCGCGTGACCGATATCATGGGTGAAATCGCCTCTGCTTCTGATGAACAGAGCCGCGGTATTGATCAGGTTGGTCTGGCCGTTGCCGAGATGGATCGTGTGACGCAGCAGAACGCCTCGCTTGTGGAAGAATCCGCCGCTGCCGCTGCCGCGCTGGAAGAGCAGGCCAGCCGCCTGACTCAAGCCGTTGCCGTGTTCCGTATTCAGCATGACCAACAGCGCGCGCGTGACGTTGCGGCCGCTAAACCGGTTTCAACGGTCCAGCCGCGTAAAGCCGCGGTAGCGGATGCCGGGGATAACTGGGAAACGTTCTAAGACTGTGATGCCGGATGGCGCTATCGCTTATCCGGCCTACGGGAATGTTACGTAGGCCCGATAAGGCGTAGCCGCCATCGGGCAATTAGCGCAACATCAGGCGCATGGCGCAGCGTGATTCATACGCCAGTCCATGCGCCGCTTCCTCTTCTCTTTTCTGGCGCAACTTTGCAGGCAGCGTCTCTTCAGCCAACATTTCAAATCCCAGACGCGCGTACCATGGCGCATTCCACGGCACATCGCGAAAGGTGGTCAGCGTAAGCGACGTGTAACCTTTCTCGCGCGCCTGTTCGGCAACATAGCAAATTAATCGGCGGCCAATTCCTTTTCCCTGCCACTCCTGATGCAGCGACAGTTCTGCAATAAACAGCGATGAATCCAGCGTTTCGGCGACTAAAAAGCCGACTGGATGCTCATCGGTCTGCGCCAGCCAGCTCAAGCCAGTGGCGGCAAATGCCTGATGCTGAGCAGCCGATATAATCTGGTCATCAGCAATCCACGCCAGTTCCGGGATCTGTAAAAAACGTTGCCCCGCAGATCGTTCGATGGCGGGAAGAGCGGCTGCGTCTGCCAGAGTAGTAGCGCGTAAGGTGATGTTCATACGAGGAGCATAACATGCCCGATAAGCACGGTGTTATCGGGCATCTGGAGGATTAATCTTTACGTGGATCGCTAATGGGCTGGCGAACCAGGAAGATGTAGGCAAGGGCCCCCGCCATGGTGACGCAGCCGCAGATGATCAGCGCCAGGCGGAAAGAGTTGGTGGTATCAACAATAAATCCGGTGACGATCGGCGCAAACGACGCGCAGATAAAGCTGGCAAAGTTCTGGATACTGCCCACGGAAGCGGTCATGCGTGAGGCGACGGCGACGTGGATCAGGCCCCAGCACGAGGTACCGGCGAAGTGGATGCAGAACAGCGCCATACCGATCAGTAACACGGCGGCCATCGACGTTGTGGCCTGCGGCACAACGAAGGTGAAGGCTGCAGAGCAGAACATCCCGGCGATTATACAAATCTTACGGCTCTTAATCGGCGCCATACCGCCTTTTACCAGCCAGTCGGTGACAAAACCGTTAATCAACATGCCGGCTGCGCCAAACAGGAACGGGATCGCCGCCATTAATCCGGTGCTTTTTAAATCCAGGTTGTAGGAGGTTTGTAGGTAGCCCGGCAGCCAGGCCAGGTATAACCATGCGGTATAGTTGATGCCGCTAAAGCCCAGCATCATGCCCCACATGGTACGGTTGCGAAACAGGCTGCGCCATTCGGCAAAGCTCAGCGGATCGCGGCGGGCATTGACGCTACCAGCGTTCAGGTACGCTTGTTCCGTGGCGCTCAGCTCAATTTGCTCGCGGTTGCGATACAGCATGTACCAGCCGATGGCGAGGAAAATACCCAGCACGCCAATGGTGATGAACATCCAGCGCCAGCCCATTACCAGCATCATGGCAGCCAGAATCGGCGGGCTAATGGCAACCCCGATGGTGGAGGCGGCGTTGAATAATCCCATCGGGCGGCCGCGCTCTTTGATGTTAAACCAGTCGTTGATGACCTTTACGCCGCACGGGTTCATTGGCGCTTCGCCGATCCCCATCCCGATACGCACCAACACAAACTGGGTGAAGCTGTGTACCATGCCAGACATTGCCTGAAACAGCGACCAGAAGAACATCCCCAGTCCCAACATAATGCGCGGACCTTTGCGATCCAGCAGCGGGCCGCAGGGCAATTGCGCAATACCGTAAGCGAGAGAAAATACCGACAGCAGCACGCCGATTTGCGTGGCGCTTAGCCCCAGTTCTTCACGAATCGTTAAGTTGGCGACCGACAGAGAACTGCGGTCGAGGTAATTAATAACCGCAGCAAAAAATAATAAAATCATTGCCGTGGTCTGAATACGTTTTATTCGGCTACTGCGTTGCACCATGCCCTCAGGCGGAACATTAATATCCGCAGATGATGACGTGCCAAACGAAGAACTCGGGTCGAGGGTAATATTATTTTTTTCCACGCCGGACTCCTGAACCTCAATAATTTATTTTTCACACAGCAGGACTGTGCAGTATTGAAAAAATACCGGTGATGAATCAATTTGCTCATCACCGCTCACAAAAGTTTTTAATGCAGTCGACTTAGCGTGAGCATAGGCAAGAGGTATTTTTCAGGCGTTTTTATTTTTATAAAATCGTGCTCCCGGTAATGATTTGCTATTTTTTATCGGTACTTAATGGGCGGCGCTATGACTCTGGTTGATGGAACGAATCATTGATTGTTTGGCTGAATTCAAATGGTTACAAAGCGCCAGGGTGGCATCCAGGTCGCTGCGGCAGATCAGCGCGCTGAGGATGGTCATATGCTCATCGATGGCAATGATGTTGCGTTGTTTGAGGTCGCTCTCATCCCACTGATAGTGGAAGTGGAAAATCACGGAGATGATTTCAAGTGATTGATTGAAAAATATATTATCGGCAGCAGAGAGCAGCAAGGCATGAAACTCACGGTCTAACTGCGAGAACATACGAAAGCTGCTGCCGATGCTGTCGCGCAGGATCCGGTGGCGTTCCAGCAGCGTTTTCGCTTGCAGCCAGCGTGGGTCATCGTCGGGCAGATTGAGAAAATGTTGCAGGGAATGGGTTTCCAGCATTTCTCTGAGTTCAAACAGCTGCTCCGCATAGGCCTGATCGAACTGCTTCATGCTCCACTGACCGCGTTTTTCGTTTTTGATCAGGTTGTAACGTTCGAATTTTAAAAGATATTCCCGTACGACTACCGGACTGACGCCCGCGGCTCTGGCAAGCTGCAGTTCGGAGAAGCTCTCGCCTGCACGCAGCTGGCGCTGGTTGATCATGGTGAAAAACGCCTGCTCAAAAATCCTGTTTTGCTCAGTCATGGAGGCGGTGGTGCAGGCAAAACCGTCGTCATGGTCGGGTTTACGCACGATAACATAGTGGCTGCCGACCTGGGTCAGAACGCCGCACTCGCCTAAGTGGCTCAGCATATGACGCACAGTGGTGCGGCTGATGTTGTACATCTCCGCTAATGCGCTTTGCGACGGGAGAGGGGAAGGGATATGACCACGCGCCATATCATCGATAATCTGGTTAATCACATTGTGGCGTAAGTTCTGCGAACGGCTCATGGCTTCTCCTTTTCATCTATTAAAACCCGATTTAAAACATTTTTATGCGCTGGGATTCACAGATTGTGTTTCTGCTTTCTCCGTCTTTTTTATTTTCGTTGATATCTGAGGCAACAAAAAACAGGAGAGCAGAATCATGTCTACGATGAATACGTTGATTTGCCAGGAACCTAAAAAATTAGTCTGGAAAGAACGCGAAATACCTATTCCGGGTGAGAGCGAAGCATTAATAAAAATTAAATCGGTAGGGATTTGTGGTACCGATATTCATGCCTGGGGTGGCAATCAACCTTTTTTCAGCTACCCACGTGTATTAGGGCATGAAATATGTGGGGAAATTGTCGGGCTGGGTAAGAATATACAGAATCTGAAAAATGGTCAGCAGGTGGCGGTTATTCCTTACGTGGCCTGCCAGCAGTGTCCGGCATGCCTGAGCGGACGCACCAACTGCTGCGAGAAGATTTCAGTAATTGGCGTGCACCAGGATGGCGGTTTCAGTGAATATTTGTCCGTTCCGGTGACCAACCTGCTGGATGCGCAGGGGATTGACCCGCAGGCGGCGGCGCTGATTGAGCCTTATGCCATCAGCGCGCATGCGGTACGCCGGGCGGCGGTGGCGCCGGGTGAGCAGGTGCTGGTGGTCGGCGCTGGTCCGATTGGCCTGGGGGCTGCAGCGATTGCCAAAGCCGATGGCGCACAGGTGGTGGTCGCCGATACCAGTCCCGCACGCCGAGACCATGTGGTTTCCCGCCTGGGACTTCCGGTTATCGACCCATCCGCTGAAGATTTTGATGCGCAGCTGCGCGCTCAGTTTGGCGGTTCGCTGGCGCAAAAGGTCATTGATGCCACGGGGAATCAGCATGCTATGAATAACACGGTGAATTTGATTCGTCATGGCGGCAGCATCGTTTTCGTTGGGTTGTTTAAAGGCGATTTGCAGTTCTCTGACCCTGAGTTCCACAAGAAAGAGACCACCATGATGGGCAGTCGCAACGCCACGCCGGAAGATTTCGCCAAAGTGGGCCGCCTGATGTCGGAAGGCAAATTGACCGCCGACATGATGCTTACGCACCGTTACGCGTTTGCCACACTGGCTGAAATCTACGAGCGGGATGTGATCAACAACCGTGAACTGATTAAAGGCGTGATCACGTTCTGAGAGGGAAAACAGGATGAAAACATTGAATCGACGTGATTTTCCGGGAGCCAGCTACCCAACGCGTGTGATCCAGTTTGGAGAAGGTAACTTTCTGCGGGCGTTTGTCGACTGGCAACTGGATATCCTCAACGAGCATACCGATCTGAACGCTGGCGTGACCATCGTTCGGCCAATTAATACCGATTTCCCGCCGTCGCTGAATACCCAGGACGGGCTGTATACCACGCTTATTCGCGGGCTAAACGAGCAGGGTGAGGCGGTGAGTGAGGCGCGGCTTATCCGGTCGGTGAATAACGAAATCAACCCGTACCAGGATTTCGCGGCGTATCTGACGCTGGCGCACAATGCGGATATCCGTTTTGTGTTTTCAAATACTACCGAAGCCGGAATTAGCTATCACGCGGCAGACTGTGTGGATGATGCGCCGCCGGTGAGCTTTCCGGCCAAACTGACGCGCCTGCTGATGGAGCGCTTTAACCACTTTGAGGGCGCGGTGGATAAGGGCTGGGTAATTATTCCGTGCGAGCTTATCGACTATAACGGTGAGGCGCTCAAAACCCTGGTACTGCGGTATGCGCAGGAGTGGCATCTTCCTCCGGCATTTGCCGACTGGGTGGAGACGGCAAACACGTTCTGTTCCACGCTGGTTGACCGTATTGTCACCGGCTACCCGCGCGAAGAAGCCGCAGCGCTGGAGGCTACACTTGGCTATCACGATGCGTTTCTCGATACCGCGGAGCATTTTTACCTGTTTGTGATCCAGGGGCCGCAGTGGCTGGCTGAGGAGCTGAAGCTGGCGCAGTGTCCGCTGAATATCCGTGTAGTGAGCGATATCAAACCGTACAAAGAGCGCAAAGTCGCTATTCTCAATGGCGCGCATACGGCGCTGGTGCCGGTGGCGTGGCTGTGCGGGTTGGAGACCGTTGGCGAGGCGATGCAGGATGCTGATATCCGCCGCTTTGTCGAGCGGGCGATTAGTGAGGAGATTATTCCGGTGTTGGATCTCCCGGCGGACGAACTGCGAGAATTTGCCGACGCGGTGAGCGGGCGTTTTCAGAACCCCTACATTCGCCACCAGTTGCTTTCCATTGCGCTTAACGGGATGACTAAATTCCGTACCCGAATTTTGCCGCAACTGTTGGCGGGTGAGCAAAATGGACGCTGGCCAGTGCGGTTAACGTTTGCCCTCGCTGCGCTGCTGGCGTTTTATCGCGCAGAGCGTAACGGGGAACGCTATCCGATACAGGATGATGAGCAGTGGGTAAGCCTCTATGCCAGCCTGTGGCCGCGAGTTGGCAATGATTTAACGCTGCGTGAACTGGTGGATGCAGTGCTTGGCGATGCGGAGCACTGGGGAGAGGATTTGACGTTGTTACCTGGGCTTGCCGGGCAGGTGACGGCCAACCTGGAGATGATTCTGGTGCAGGGTATGCGCCAGGCGGTGAACGGTCTGGAATAAGGTTGCCATGCAGCGCCCGGTGTGGTGTTGGGCGCTGTTTTTTTTATCCCTGAGCAGCCACTATTTTGATTTCAACCATCCCGATCCCCAGCTTACGCGGCGAGTGGCCGAGAATATTGCCCTCGTTGGTGGCGACCGGATCGGGTGGAACAATAACCAGCGTATCGGCGTCCGACGGATTATCAAAATGCAAGGTGGTGGTGCTGACATCATGGCCTAACACCAGCGTCTGTTCCTCGTTGCCAACGCGTACGGGAATAGGGCGATTAGCGTTGTCGCCGAAGGCTTTCGCGGTAATGACCAGATCGAATTTCTTCGGTAGCGGGGCTTTGTATTCGATGGTTACTTCTTCGCTGAGCTGCGCATTGGACCAGCGTCCCCAGGATTCGGGGCGTGAAATACCGCTAAATTGTTTCACCTCTTCCGGCGCGCCCGCCACGTTGAAAACGAAGCTATCTGCTTTGTAGCGAATGTCGTTATCGACAATTTTCAGCGTATCGACGTTACCTTTGTAGCGCTCCATGTCGATCACCGTATCTTTAAATACGGTTTTACTTTTCCATTTGGCTTTGTCGACGTGCTGCACAATTTGCTGCCCGCCTAACTGACCCTGTGAAACGCACCAGTCGGTAGAAAGCGCCAGCTCCGGCGCCCACAGTTGCGCCATTTTGTAGCAGCGATCGACCCAGACAAAGTTATCGCGCGGGGCGAAATCCGCCAGCTGGAAGCGCAGCGGGGCCGAGTATTCGCTTTCCGGCAGCGGCTCGACGCGTTTGTCCGATACACGCAGCAGCAACGGCAGGCGGAAATGGCTGCCGGAGAAGGAGATCATATTTTTGTCCTGGTCGACGGTGAACTCTTTCATCTCTTTCGGGAAATTCCACAGGCGAATGATATCGGGCTTCCACGCCAGCATTTTTTCTTTAATGTTCAGGAATACTTCCGACACGGATTCGCTCGACAAGCTGCTACGGCCAAGACCGATAAAGTTATCGCCGCCGAGAATATCCAGTACCGTTGCGCCGTTATCCATCGTATTACGTTTTACCGCCAGCGTGTCCTGTTGCAGTTGGTCGCCGCGCAGCACGAAGAACAGGTTGTTACGATCCTGCTTGTTCAGATACTTCCATGCGGTGTTGTTCATCGCCAGATGATCGGAAGAAACAACGATAACGGTATCTTTAAACCACGGCGATGCTTTGATTTTATTGATAAATTCGGCAATGTTTTCCTGGCTGCAGCTGACCGCGCTGAACGACTGGTTGGCCTTCCCGTCGATGTCATAACGTTTACGGTTGCAGCTACGTGAGATAAATCCATCCGGATGATGGGTGTCCACGGTCAGGGTAAACAGTGAAAAACGCTGGCCCGAGCGCGAAAGCTCTTCGAATTTTTTCCATGCTTCGTCCAGCACGGTATCGTCGTAGAAGCCCCAGTCGTTACGATAGGCCGGGTCTGCCACCACGCTTTTTAACTCTTCCGCACCGTACAGATGGTCAAAGCCGTGAGATTTTAGGAACACGTCTTTGCCGGCAAAGCGCAGGTTGGCACCCTGCACAAAGTAGTTCTGATAGCCGGAGTTTTTCAGGATGTCGCCCAGACAGATATTGTTAGGGAAGAAACTTGAGACCGACGCCGAGGCGTTGCCTTCAAATGGCGCAAACAGCGGAATACCGCACTGGGAGGCGACCATGCCAGCGATGGTGTAATCAGTACCCGGTAGTTGCATGGTATTGCTGAAATCCAGACCTTCATTTTTTAACGCGCCGAGTTCCGGGGTCAGCTCCGGGAACGCGTCATTATTAAAATAGGTGCGCTCGAGGCTCTCGCCGTAGATATACACCAGGTTCAGCTTCGGGTTGGGAATGGTTTTCGATGGCTCTTTATAATACGTCGTGAAATCCGGATCGCCATCGCGCGACTGCGACTTCACCAGTTCGGTTATCTGGTGAAACGCCGGGCTGGCGTCAACGGAGGCTAGCGCCAGCAGCAGGGCCAGCAGACTGTAACCCACATGATGCGGGTGATGGCGACGGCGGCGCAGGATCCAACCGAGCGCGACAAAAACCGTCGTCAGCGCCAGCGCGATGCCGACCCCCGGCAAAATATATTTTCCAATCCCCGCGCCGGTCAGGCTGTTGGTCAGCGTGTAGAGTACCGCGTCATTGATCCCGTCGCCGGTGAAATAGTCACTGGCGTACAGCGTGATATTCAGGACAATAAAAATCCCCAGCACCGTTAACGTGGCGGCAAACCACCAGGTGTTGCGACCCGCTTTCCAGGCGTAAATCAGCACTGAAGCGAGAAACAGAGTGATGGAGATTAATTCTGACAACGGTCGATCCTCAATAAACCGGGCACATGCCTGGCAGGCTAATCATTAGGGGAAAGCACAATGTAATAGCGATGTTATATTGCTGCAATTGTAGTGACATTAAATTACGTTGTTATTCAGAATTGGTTTAGATATGTGTGTTTTTTGCAGGGGATTTACTGGTTATTTAACGTGTGAATGTAATGGGGTAAAAAATAGATGCCGCGCAGGTTATACGCGGCATGTCGTGCGTCAGGAAATGAAGTTCATGCCCTGTTTTAACACCAGATCGCAGGCCTTGGTTTTAACCTGCTTCGCCAGCGAGCTGTTGCCAATCGTGTTCAGGTCCAGCTGTTGACCATCTTTGGCGTTGAGCAGACCCTGAATCCCGTCCATATAGTTGGTGTCTTGCTTCTGCTCAGGAGCACTGAGCCCCAGTTTATCCAGCACCTGGTTTTTGACGTTTTGCGTGTCGGTGACCGAGGCCAGCTTCTGTTTCGCGCAATATTCCAGGATCCCGGCGGCGTTATTCATGCTGCTGGAGGTCAACGACTGATTGCTGCCATTCAGCAGGCTGGTCAGGGAAGAGAGCGACGAGCTGCTTTGCGAGCCGGAGTTTTGTTTGCTCAGCTCACTGGCCGCGCTGGAGAGCGAATCCTGCCAGGAGGCGGCGAAAACGCTGGTGGAGATGAGCGTGCTGGCGGCAAGCGCACAGCACAGCAGACGTTTGGTAGTTTTCATCATTATATGCAACTCGTGTTATGCCTTTTCAGCGCAGTATAGCGCTGGCAGTCTTAGGAGTGGTCCTAATACGTTAATACTCTTTACCGGTGACCCGACTACGGTAGCTTTCCCAGTTAAAAATGACCCACAGACTGTTGCCAAGGCGCATACGATCCATCACGCGCTCGCCCAACAGCTTGTTCATTTCATCCATATTGCTGTTAGTTAACATGCCGGTCGGACGTTTTGAGGATGAACGGCGATCGACAATTTGATTAATAATCACTTTTTCATAGCGGGATTCGGTCTGCATGCCGATCTCGTCGATCACCAGCAGATCCACATTGCTCAGATCGTTGAGCAGCTGTTCTTCGCTGGTTTCACGATTGCTGAACGTTTCTTTCATCGCCGACATGATATCGGCCACGGTAATGATCAGTACCGACTTGCCGCGCAATAGCAGTTCGTTGCAGATGGCGGCGGCCAGATGGTTTTTGCCGGTGCCGGGTTTGCCGGAGAAGATAAAGCTGGCGATGTTGCCGTCAAACTCTTCAACGTATTGGCGGGCTTTGCTCAGGGCGTTCATCTGACCTTCGCACTCTACCCGATAGTTTTCGAACGAACAGTTCTGATGCAGCGGACGGATACCGGATCGGTTGAATGTGCGCTGCATTTTCATGGCCCGGTTTTCGCGGGCCAGCGCTGCGGCACGAATTTCACCTTGCTCTTTTTGCCATGCCAGCAGCTCCTCGCCCGTTTTAAAGGCGGGCTCGACATTAGGTGGCATCATTTTTTGCAGACGTTTCATCAGGTCGCCAACGTTTTTCATCGTTATCCTCTAAAACCCGGTGGAATGTGGCTGTCAGGTTCACTGACGCTGTTCACATCGCGCTTTGGCATTCCGCCATTGCTGGCCCGTCCAATCTGAATGCTGCGCGCCAGTTTTTGCTGCCACTGAATATGGTGAAAGACTTTGCCTTCAGCCTGCCAGTAGGCAACAAATGAGGCCAGTTCTTCAGCAGTAACCGGCTCTCGCAACGCTACGCCCCATAAAGCGGCCTGACGCTGAAAGTCGGCATCAGGCTGCCAGGCAGCGTACATCGCAAATTTCCCCATTGGCACGGCAACGGGAGCGGTTTGCGGCTCTTCATAAAATTGATCATCCAATGTCACATCGCTTCCCGGGCGTGACAGTTTCTCCTCAAGCGCCAACAGCTCAGCCAGTCTCGCAGGCGTCACCGCGTAAAACGCTGGTGCATTGTTAGCGAATACGGCTACGGCGCCACCCGCAGACTTGGCCAGCACAGCGTGGTGATCGTGTAATAAGGCGTCAATGCTCGTGACGTCTGGCGTCAAAATTTTGCAGGGCATAATGTTTCTCAATACTGAACAACAACCGAGAAGGGGACTGCTTTTATAGTAACACAGAGAAGAAGGAGAGCAGCAGGTGAGGGGAGATTCCCCTCTCTGCACGGTATTAAAGAAAGTGCACCGTTAAACGCGTGGACGTTTGCGATACAGCCATAATCCTGGCACGGACAGACCGATGGAGAGCGCACCGACAATCGATGAGGCTTTCAGGAAGTTGGTCAGCAGGGTAATCATCAGCACTTCGCTGTAACCGAAATGGCCGATTTTTACTGCTGAGATCATGGCGGTGTAGGCGGAGATCCCGGGAAACATGGGGATCACTGCCGCGACGGTGAAGACTTTCGGATGCGCCAGATACCAGCGCGACCACTGGATCCCAATGCAGCCGACCAGCAGCGACGCCATAAATGTTGACCATTCAATATTAAACCCTGCGGTCATCATCACCATTCGTGAGCCGTGACCGAGTGCACCGAGTAATGCGCACCATGGGAGCGCCCGATGGGGGACATTGAATACCATGGCAAAGCCAAGCGCCGGGATCGCCGACAGGATCATATCCTGCATTAGCGCCAGTATGAAATCGATCACGCCCATCCGCGCAGCCCCCATAAGGTCATCGACACGATCACGCCAATACAGGTCGCCAACGTAAGCAGACTGGCAATAGCCCAGCGAGCGAGTCCGGTATTAATGTGTCCCTTAAACATATCCGCGACGGAGTTGATCAACGGAAAGCCCGGAACCAGCAGTAGCACGCTGGCGGCCATAGCGATAGTCGGAGTATTGCTAAAGGTCGGCAACGTCAGCAGCAAACCTGAAATGGTGGTCGCCACAAAGGCGGTGATGCAAAAATTGATTTGCGGATGCAAATGCCGGGATGCCAGTATCTGGCGGATATACATCGCCACCATGCTGGCAAGAAAGGTGATCACCGCACCATCCCATCCGCCGTTATTGAGTTTACAAAAACAGGCGCAGGATAAACCGACCATCAGGGCGACCAGCCATCTTGGATAGCGCAGTGGTTTAATCTGGCTAAAGCGTTTCTCTACGCCTTTAACATCCAGCAGTTTATGTTCCGCCAAAATGACAATGTGCTGCACTTCCGTCACGACGTGCATATTAATGCCGCGATCCTGATTTTTTCGCGTTGATGTCAGGCATTGCCCGTCTTTAATGGTGGTCAGGACGATAGCGTTAGAGGAGATAGCGCTTTCTACACTATCCATGCCAAGTGCCAGCCCGAGGCGGGTGGATAGCTCGTCAACCAGCGCGCTTTCTGCCCCATGCTGAAGTAAAAAAAGACCGCATTGAATACATAACCGTGTAACCGTTCGCTGTGACGACTGCTCTGTTTGCATGGTTCGCTCTGACTGAAAAGGATCTCTTTGAGTGACGAATGTTTACTTTTATCATGAAGCATGAGCCCGCTGGCTCTGGCTAAGATCAATCTTTGTGTCGAAAAAAGACACCGACGATACGGTTATGGCATATTAACACTCCCCACTCGCCGAGGTATGAGAGGGCGCATGACTGTAATGTAGCGTTATTTACCCGGATGGCAAATACATAAGCCATGCTAACGATCTATTGTAGTTATTTTAATTTTACAAATAACGTATTTATGCGTAATCATGTAATAATAGCTTGACAGTTTGGCTTTATCTGGATTGTAGTGCCAATACTTTTATTTTAATAAACGCCAAGGATAAGCAATTCATCCCGTTTATTGTTCGGAGTATTTTCCCGTGAATTAATGGCTATTAATTTATTCGGGAGAACTGAATTAAGTACGATTACGGACTGGTGAGTGTGGAGGGGATATGTTGCAAGGACGCTGCAAAAACGCAATTATTATTAGTAAATCACCGATTATACAGACCGGGCTTAAAGGTATAATACAGGCGCAGTTTGCCGATTACGAACTTACATACTGTTGTTCTGTTGAAGAACTAACATTATTACAACTACGGTACGCTGATTTGGTGATTGCTGATTTAACTGGAGACTGCAATTATCCTCGTTCAGTCTGCGAACAATATTATTCTTTATTATCTCAATACCGTGATATTCACTGGGTCTTTCTCGTCTCTCGTATTTTTTATCCTTTGGCTATTGAGCTACTGATGTGTCCTGTCAGTTCGCTGCTCTCTGATGCAGAGCCGATAGAAAGTTTAGTGAGCGTCATTCACGCAGGAAATGCGCGAGCAGAAAGAATAAGTAAGACACTACTTTCTCCACCTGCCATGCCGCAATTGTTAGATCATAGCGCGCGCTCAATAGTCCTCACTCTCTCTGAAAGGAAAGTGCTGCGCCTCCTTGGGAAAGGCTGGGGAATTAATCAGATTGCGATGTTGCTGAAGAAAAGCAATAAAACAATCAGTGCCCAAAAGAATAGCGCTATGCGTCGCTTGTCGATAAATAGCAATGCAGAAATGTATGCCTGGATAAATAGTTCTCAAGGATCGCGAGAACTTAATTTACCTTCAGTTTATGGAGAAACCACGGAATGGAAAGCAGAATCATCAAAAGAAACGTTGCACTGGTAGAAAAGTGTACAATGAGCAGTGTAGGTATTAATAGTTTATTTAATACCATGCCAGATGACCAATATAAACTTCATCTCTTTTCTAGCCAGCCCACTTTTAGTCAGGCAATGTTAAAGATGTCGTTTTCGGCAGTTATTTTTTCTCTCTCTGCAATCAGAAGCGATCGCAGAGCTGGGTTGGCCTATTTAACGGAACTGGCGATAAATTTTCCACGGATTCGCCGTGTGGTGATTGCCGATGATGACGCTGAAGCGCGTTTAATTGGCTCCTTGTCCCCCTTGCCGCTGGATGGCGTTGTGAGTAAAGCTTCTTCATTAACGGTGCTACAGGACGCTTTATTTACGGCGTTAAGCTGCCCAAGCCGAGGAACCGAAAGCACGAAAAACCATTGGTATATTAATCAAAGCCGCATGCTCAGTCCGACAGAACGAGAAATACTGCGCTTTATGTCAAATGGCTATTCGATGCCGCAGATTGCCGCTCAGCTTGAACGGAACATTAAAACCATTCGGGCACACAAATTTAATGTGATGTCCAAACTGGGAGTAAGCTCAGATGCCGGGTTACTGGATGCTGCCGATATCCTGCTGTACCTGCGTGCTGGCGAGCCAGCGCCTTTTATGCAGGCGGCTTCGTGACAGGCAACGTTGACGTGCTTTGTGCCGGGTTTGGTCGCCGATTTGGCGCGTGAAGCATTACTGACACACGTCAACCCAGGTGGCAGAAGTCAGTTCAGCCATCCTCTCAGGCGTGATGCGAACCGCGCTGTGGATGGCACCTGCGGCAGGCAACACTTCAGCGTAGTGCTTCAGAGAAACATCACAGTACACTGAAATCGGTGTTTCTAATCCGAAGGGGCAAACGCCGCCAACGGGATGCCCCGTCGCGCTCACGACCTCATCGCTACTCAACATACGGGCTTTGGCACCGAACGTACTCTTTAGCTTTTTATTATCCAGTCGGGCATCACCTTTTGCCACGACCAGGATGATGTCGTTCTTCACCTTTAGCGAAAGTGTTTTCGCTATCTGGCCAGGTTCAACGTTATGGGCTTTTGCTGCCAGATCAACGGTTGCTGTGCTCTGATCTAATTCGATAATCTCAATATCTGGTGCATGTTGCGCCAGGAATTGACGTACTGATTGCAAACTCATTCTTCTCTCCCTATCGCTTACAGATAACCCTGCACAGCAGAAAACATGCAGGATGTAATTTGTCATAGGGGCAACCGCACTGTAAATATTTTATTGTAACAATATAGCAACATTAGCAGTTTTTCGATCGTCTTCACAATCAAAGAAACCGGTTACAGTAACCGGTTGCAGAATGCTGAAATGACGATTAATACTGAAGTTGTCACTTCCTCTGTATCACATAATAAGAGCCATCTATGAAACTTAACTCGAATAGCGGTAGTGCTGGTGTTCCCCCCGGCACGGTTGCGAAAAGTGGTAATGGGATTTACGTGGTGGTGTTGATGCCAACACGGTTGCAAGGTTTTGCACAACGGGAGAACGGCTATGTCTACTAACCATGCTGTGTTTAACGTGATTTTCCGCTTTGTTGAAAACTATGTTAGCCCTGTTGCCGGGCGCATCTCTTCACAACGTCATGTCATGGCTATTCGTGACGGTTTTATTTCGGCGATGCCTTTTATGATTGTAGGCTCTTTTCTGCTGGTTTTTGCCTATCCGCCGTTTTCTCCCGATACCACCTGGGGATTCGCCCGTGCGTGGCTGGATTTGGCAAAACAGTTTGAAGGCCAAATCCTCACACCGTTTGATATGACGATGGGGATCATGTCGGTCTACATATGTGCGGCTATTGCTTATAACCTGGGCAAGCACTATGTGAAGTCGCATCAGTTAGATCCGTTTATGTGTGCGATGCTATCAATCATGGCTTTTTTGCTGATTGCCGCGCCAAAAACCAAAGGCACGATGCCGGTTGATAGTCTGGGAGGAACGGGGATTTTCACCGCCATCCTGGTAGCCATTTACTGCGTTGAAATGATGCGCTTCCTGAAGGCGCACAACATTGGCATCCGTTTACCCGATCAGGTGCCGCCGATGATCAAAAACTCTTTCGATCTGCTGATCCCGGTGCTGGTGGTGGTGCTAACGTTGTACCCGCTAAGCCTGGTGATACAGTCGCAGTTTGACATGCTGATCCCGCAGGCCATTATGGCCATTTTCAAACCACTGGTGTCGGCTGCAGATTCTCTCCCAGCGATCCTGCTGGCGGTATTGATCGGCCATCTGCTGTGGTTTGCCGGTATTCACGGCGCGGCTATTGTGTCGGGAATGCTGCAAATGTTCTGGCTCACCAATCTCGGGATGAACCAGTCGGCGCTGGCGCAGGGTGCGCCGTTGCCGCATATCTTTATGGAAGCGTTCTGGACATTCTTCATTGTGGTTGGTGGTTCCGGCGCGACGATGGGGTTGGTGATTTGCTATCTGCGGAGTCGTTCCGCTCATCTACGCTCGATTGGGCGTCTGAGCGTGGTCCCCAGCATTTTTAATATTAACGAACCGGTGATATTCGGTACGCCGATTGTCATGAACCCGGTGTTTTTTATCCCCTTCCTGCTGGCTCCGATGGTGAATGCGGTACTGGCGTGGGCGGCGATGAAACTGGATTTAATTGGGCGGGTAATTTCAGTAGTTCCCTGGACGGCCCCAGCACCGGTTGGCGCCGCATGGGCGTTAGGTTGGGATTATCGTGCGGCTATCCTGGTGGTGCTGTTGGCGCTGGTATCGGCCGTTATCTACTTCCCGTTCTTTAAGGTCTACGAAAAGCAGCTATTAGCGCAGGAAAAAGAAGAAGCGCAGCGTATGGAAGAGGAAAACCAGCAGGTTGCATAAATATCTGGCGAGGGGCTACGGCTCCTCGCTTACTTCAGCGTGCAGTCTCCGCATTGCTGAACGTCAGGCAGGCGATAGCGTTGGCAGCAGGTTCTGCGCACTAACAGCCCTTCACGCGGAACAACGGTACGCCATAAAGGATTATCCTGACAGCAGGAAAGTTGTTTCTCAAAAAAGCAGGTCTGGCGCAGCGTGGTCAGCAGTTCTTCACCTAACAACGGCTTCATTTCCGTTAAATACCAGTGAATTAAGTATCCGGTGTTGCTCCAGATAAGCTTTGCGTTGATCTCACCCGTTGCTTCCAGCGCCTGCACAACCGGCGTTAGCGCTGAGAGAATCAGTGTTTCCATGCGTTGTTGAGGAGACAGTGCTGTAGCCAGATGATCCTGATGGACATCGATCCAGAAGCAGGCTGCTCGGCCCGTTTCGTGGAATTCTACGTGCATGTGTTCAGGAGAGACGTCTATAGCCTCTTTTTGCGTCAGCAGGGCCACCATTAACGGAGGCATCATCAGGCCGATATACCATTGCGCCCAAAGAGATATCAGGGGCTTATTTTCGCGGGGCAGCGTGGGCTGGTTGCGATAGATATGGTCTGAATAAACAGCGAGCAATGAACTTAGCGTCGTCGGTTGCGTCCATTCATGCAGCGTCATTGCACCTGGCACAGGCGTTTCGTCAAGACGAATGAAGTCCAGCAAGTGCTCGCGAGTTTTGGCTATCGTTGCGCGTACGGCAGCAGCCAGCGAGGGCATCTCTGAGGGGAGATGGCTACGCCAGATGACATCTTCAACGATCGGTGCGGAACGATAAGCCATGTCGATATAAGGATGTTAATCTTAATGATAATGATTGCTAATCCTATAATTGGTGTTAGGCGATAGCAAGATCTTTGTCGCCATCTCGGGTGGCACCGCACAGAAAGCTCAGGTAGAAGGGCAGTTTACCCGTAGCTCATCGCTGACCAGAGTATTGTTACGCCCAAGATTCTTGGCCTCGTAAAGGGCTTTATCCGCTTTGGCAATAGCAGCATCAATATCCTGTTCGACCAGAGGTGCAATGCCGATACTGACGGTTACGTTGGTTGCCACGCTCTCATTAAACATGTGAGGGATTTTAAGGTCGTACACTTTCTGGCGGATACGTTCGGCGGCAGCCTGGGCCTGCTGTGGATCGACTGCGGTCAGCAAAATCATAAACTCTTCACCGCCAAAACGCGCCACCACATCCCTGGAGCGGACGGAGTCTCGGATGGCGGCAGAAACACGGATCAACGCCTGGTCGCCCATCATATGTCCGTAATGATCGTTATAGGATTTGAAATGGTCGATATCTAGCAGCAGAACGAAGTGTCTCGAATTACTTAGGGCCAACAGCGTATCGAGCCGGTGTTGCAGCCCCCGACGATTATACAAACCGGTTAGCGGGTCGAGCATGCTGAGCCCGTTCAGGGTTTCTCGTTCTTCCAGCAGTTTGTACATCAGTTGCTGAGCGAACCCATCGTAGCGCTTTTGTATCACATGCTGGATGGCGATACCGGCCATA
This sequence comes from Citrobacter sp. CF971, assembly GCF_006385635.1. NCBI lineage: Bacteria > Pseudomonadati > Pseudomonadota > Gammaproteobacteria > Enterobacterales > Enterobacteriaceae > Citrobacter > Citrobacter sp. CF971. The sequence continues at coordinate 791,254 of NZ_CP041051.1, forward strand.
GGCAGCGCCATAAAATAGAAAATCCGCAAACCATGCTCGCTGCCGTTAAGCCATAAACAAACGGCGACGGAGGGGAGTGAGTGGAGCGTAAACGCGATGATATTATTGGCAAAAGCGATAGAGCCAATAAACAGTACGCTGAGAAGCGCTATTAACAGGAAATAATAATCATTCTGACCTAAAGCATTATATTTCAATAATATGTGTAACGCCCATAACAAGCCAAAAACGATTGAAATAAAAGGGAGATTAATTCTTTTATCTGCGTATTTCCCATGCCATACCAGCAGCAGTGTACTCATCACCAGTATCAGCAACGCCGATACTGATAAGGCTTTGACCGCAAACAGTGGGAAAAAAAGCGTAAACAGCGCGGAGACTGCGTTGAGCAGCAGAAACAGTCGTAAAGAGAGTTGGTATTTTTTGGTGCGCAGAGTTCGCCAGGATTGTACTGTCATAGGTAAATATTGTTAGTTATCTGCAATGTACGAAGGTGTGTTGGTAAATAAAACAAATAACGAACGGGGTATCATTCGCAGAGGTTTTTATTGTTTTTAGTTGAAGAGCTAACCGGTGAGCAATTTATCACCTTGGGTTATTCATGTCATCAATCGTTAAGTAAAACTCATATAATTGATAGTGCTTCACGGCTGACAAATGAGAAATTTTATCATATGATATTGGTTATCATTATCAGTGTCATAGGTGGAATCATGTTGCAACGTACGCTGGGCAGTGGATGGGGTGTTCTGCTGCCGGGAATGCTGATTGCCGGGATGGCATATAGCGACCTGTCGGTCTACGTATGGAAGGTGATGATTGTATTAGGATTACTACTGACTTCGCTCATGTTGTACCACAAGCGTTTACGTCACTTTGTTTTGTTACCTTCATGCGCGGCGCTGATTGGTGGCATTGTTCTGGTAATAATGAACTGGAATCAGGGATGAACAAAACTAGAGAAGGAAATCGAGAGGGAAATAAGATAATTGGTGCGAGGGGGGGGACTCGAACCCCCACATCCTAAGGACACTAACACCTGAAGCTAGCGCGTCTACCAATTCCGCCACCTTCGCACAGTCATCTTATTTGTTTGATATCGCCTCGTTGGTGCGAGGGGGGGGACTCGAACCCCCACATCCTAAGGACACTAACACCTGAAGCTAGCGCGTCTACCAATTCCGCCACCTTCGCCCAGTGCGAGCAATATCAACGTGGATTATGGTGCGAGGGGGGGGACTTGAACCCCCACGTCCGAAAGGACACTAACACCTGAAGCTAGCGCGTCTACCAATTCCGCCACCTTCGCATACCATCGACACTCAAAAAGTATCGTTACCACGGAGGCGAATTCTAGAGATTTTATGCAGGGCGTCAACTGTTAATTATCGAACTTAACGTGATTGCCGAAAAAAAAGGCGTTTCTTCGGCTTTGGCGTTTTATGCAGGCCGGATAAGCGATAGCGCCATCCGGCGTTGCTCGGTGTCACGCCAGATGGCGGCGTAAACGCCTTATCTGGCCTACAGCGGTTAGGCTTTTTTCGCCTGGCGCGTCATGATGGTGCGATAGACCTTGAAGCGCCCGGTCTGCGCGATAACTTCGTGGAAGCCAAACACTTCATCCAGAACCTTCGGATAAGGCAGGAAGGCGTTTGCCACGATACGCAGTTCACCGCCACTGTTCAGATGACGCACGGCGCCGCGAATCAGCGTTTGCGCGGCATCAAGGCTGGTCTGCATTCCGTCGTGGAACGGTGGGTTGGAGATGATCATATCAAATCGGCCCGTTACGTCAGAAAAGACGTTACTGGCGATGACGTCACCTTCAATGCCATTGGCTGCAAGCGTTGCGCGGCTTGCTTCAACGGCGGCGGCGCTAACATCGCACAGGGTTAAGCGCACTTTCGGCGAGTGGCTGGCCAAGGCGACGGAGAGAACGCCTGCGCCACAGCCGACATCCAGCACTTTGCCTTTGGTGTGCGTCGTCAGCGTGGAGAGCAGCAGTTGGCTGCCAACATCCAGGCCGTCACGGCTGAAGACGCCCGGCAGCGTTTTGATGGTCAGATTTTCTGTCTGGTATTCATCCCAGTATTTTTCTGCATCAAAGACCGGCTGTTTTTCCAGACGACCGTGGTACAGGCCACAGCGACGTGCGCTGTCGACTTTGTTTAACGGTGAGTATTCGGCCAGCATCTGCTCTGCGCTACGTACGCCGCTGCGATTCTCACCGACAACAAAAATATCGGTGCCAACCGGTAACAGCGACAGAATGTTCATCAACTGGAACTGGGCTTCCGGCTTATTCTTCGGCCAGTAGTAGATCAGCGTATCGCTATCGGCAACGTCATCGGCCTGCGCGATGAGGCTGAAGCGGACGTTGTCGCCCATCTGGCGGTTAAGCACCTGCCAGTGGTGAAGTTGCTGAGTGTGCGCTCGGCTGGCGGCGCTTTCAAAATGGGCAGGCAGGTCATCCTGCAAATCACCGGCAAACAGAATACGGCTTTGTTCGAAATCATCACTGTGGCGCAGCAAGACTTCACTTGCCGGGGTAAAAGCAGACATGGAATGCTCCTTAAATTGTACAGCGGGGGATTATAGTTGTTTGATGGCACGGATTCGACAAATTTGCTATATTTGCGCCCCTGATAGACAGGAGTGTTTCGCTATGACATCCCGACGAGACTGGCAGTTACAGCAACTGGGCATTACGCAGTGGTCGTTGCGTCGTCCTGGCGCACTGCAGGGCGAGATCGCGATTTCCATTCCTGCGCATGTCCGTTTGGTGATGGTTGCTGCACAGTTACCCGCGCTAACCGAACCATTGATGAGCGATATTTTACGCGCATTAACCGTCAGCCCGGATCAGGTTTTACAACTGACGCCTGACCGTGTCGCCATGCTGCCGCAAGGCAGTCGCTGTAATAGCTGGCGGCTGGGAACCGAAGAGCCGCTGCTGCTGGAGGGCGCTCAGGTCGAGAGTCCTGCGTTTAATGAATTACGGGAAAACCCAGCGGCACGCGCCGCGTTATGGCAACAAATCTGCGCATATGAACACGATTTCTTCCCTCGAACCGACTGATTTACCCGCAGCATTTCATATTGAAAAACGCGCCCACGCTTTTCCGTGGAGTGAAAAAACATTTGCCAGCAACCAGGGCGATCGCTATCTCAATTTTCAGTTGAGGGTTGATGACGTGATGGCGGCTTTTGCGATTACGCAGGTCGTGCTGGATGAAGCTACGCTGTTCAATATTGCCGTCGATCCTGACTTTCAGCGCCGTGGGCTGGGGCGTGAGCTGTTGGAGCATTTGATCGATGAGCTGGAAAAGCGTGGCATTTTGACGCTGTGGCTTGAAGTGCGCGCCTCGAATGCGGCCGCTATCGCGCTGTACGAAAGCTTAGGCTTTAACGAGGCGACGATCCGTCGCAACTACTATCCAACGGCTGATGGTCACGAAGACGCCATCATCATGGCGTTGCCAATCAGCATGTAAGACAAGGTGTAATGATGAAGAAGTGGGACTGGATTTTCTTTGATGCCGACGAAACGCTGTTTACATTTGACTCGTTTACCGGCTTACAGCGGATGTTTCTCGACTATAGCATTACCTTTACCGCTGAAGATTTTCAGGACTACCAGGCCGTGAATAAACCGCTGTGGGTGGATTACCAAAACGGCGCGATTACCTCATTACAACTGCAGCATGCCCGTTTTCAGAGCTGGGCCGAACGCCTGAAGGTTGAACCGGGCCAGCTTAATGATGCATTCATCAATGCGATGGCGGAGATCTGCTCGCCGTTGCCGGGGGCGGTTTCTCTGCTCAATGCGATTCGTGATAAAGCGAAAATCGGCATCATTACTAACGGCTTTACCGCGTTGCAGCAAATCCGCCTTGAGCGGACGGGGCTGCGCGATTATTTCGATCTGCTGGTGATTTCTGAGCAGGTTGGGGTGGCAAAACCTGATTCCCGTATTTTTGACCATGCGCTGGAGCAGGCGGGCAATCCTGACCGTTCTCGCGTGCTAATGGTGGGTGACACCGCAGAGTCCGATATTCTTGGCGGCATTAACGCCGGGCTATCCACCTGCTGGCTAAATACGCACCACCGCGAGCAGCCAGCGGGCATTCAGCCGACCTGGACCGTAGCGTCATTAAGCGAACTGGAGCAGCTCCTGTGTAAACACTGATTGCCTCCCCCCCGTTGATGGGTAAAATAGCCGCAATTTTTCGTATTCAACTTGCCCGGCCCGTTGCCGTGCTTACCTAAGAAGATTTGACTATGACGTTGTCTCCTTATTTGCAAGAGGTGGCCAAACGCCGCACTTTTGCCATTATTTCTCACCCGGATGCCGGTAAAACGACAATTACTGAAAAGGTACTGTTATTCGGACAGGCCATTCAGACCGCCGGTACGGTAAAAGGCCGTGGCTCCAGCCAGCATGCAAAATCTGACTGGATGGAAATGGAAAAGCAACGTGGTATCTCCATTACCACCTCTGTGATGCAGTTTCCGTATCATGATTGCCTGGTGAACCTGCTGGACACCCCGGGGCACGAAGACTTCTCCGAAGATACCTATCGTACTCTGACGGCGGTGGACTGCTGTCTGATGGTTATCGATGCTGCAAAAGGCGTTGAAGATCGTACCCGTAAGCTGATGGAAGTTACCCGTCTGCGCGATACGCCGATCCTGACCTTTATGAACAAACTCGACCGTGACATCCGCGATCCGATGGAGCTGCTGGATGAAGTTGAGAACGAACTGAAAATCGGCTGTGCGCCGATCACCTGGCCGATTGGCTGCGGTAAGTTGTTCAAAGGTGTCTACCACCTTTATAAAGATGAAACTTACCTGTATCAGACCGGTAAAGGCCACACCATTCAGGAAGTGCGTGTTGTTAAAGGTCTTAACAACCCGGAACTTGATACTGCCGTGGGTGAAGACCTGGCGCAGCAGCTGCGTGACGAGCTGGAGCTGGTGCAGGGCGCGTCCAACGAGTTCGACCATGAGTTGTTCCTTGCGGGCGAAATCACCCCGGTCTTCTTCGGTACCGCGTTGGGTAACTTCGGCGTTGACCATATGCTGGATGGCTTAGTGGAGTGGGCGCCTGCGCCGATGCCGCGTAAAACCGACACCCGCGTCGTCGAAGCCTCAGAAGAGAAGTTCACCGGTTTCGTGTTTAAAATTCAGGCCAACATGGACCCGAAACACCGTGACCGTGTGGCGTTCATGCGTGTGGTATCCGGCAAGTATGAGAAAGGCATGAAAATGCGCCAGGTGCGCATTGGTAAAGACGTGGTGATCTCCGACGCACTCACCTTTATGGCCGGTGACCGTTCTCATGTGGAAGAAGCGTATCCGGGCGATATTCTCGGCCTGCATAACCACGGCACAATCCAGATCGGCGATACCTTTACCCAAGGCGAAATGATGAAGTTCACCGGTATTCCGAACTTCGCGCCGGAGCTGTTCCGTCGTATTCGCCTGAAGGATCCATTGAAGCAGAAACAGCTGCTGAAAGGGCTGGTTCAGCTTTCAGAAGAGGGTGCCGTGCAGGTATTCCGTCCGATCGCCAACAACGATCTGATCGTCGGTGCGGTGGGTGTGCTGCAGTTTGACGTGGTGGTTTCACGTCTGAAGAGCGAGTACAACGTTGAAGCGATTTATGAATCCGTCAATGTGGCGACTGCACGCTGGGTAGAATGTTCTGACGTGAAGAAATTCGAAGAATTTAAGCGTAAGAACGAAATTCAGCTGGCGCTGGATGGCGGCGATAACCTCACCTATATCGCGCCAACCATGGTTAACCTGAATCTCACCCAGGAACGTTATCCGGGCGTTCAGTTCCGTAAAACACGCGAACACTAATCGACCTTCCAGGGCACGGTATCCGCCGTGCCCTGCAACTTTCCCTGTCTTTTAAATCCCTTGCGGAATGTTCTTAAAACTTCGTGTTTTTCTTTTGTTTGCCTGTTTTTTAGTCAACTCGGGCAGCGATCACGAAATCCTGAACTATATTTAACAATGTGATGACATAAATATCGGCGTTAAATGCTTTTTAGGCTGCCTGTTGCAGCTTCTATTGCTGATATTTATTCCACTTACAAAATTAGTTGCTGGTTCAGGCCGTGTAACGGCAGAGCCTGGCTTTTAGCAAAACATACAGGAATACATCGATGACAATGACAGGACTTAAGATTTCTAAAACGCTGCTGGCCGTGATGCTGACCTCCGCTGTTGCAACGGGTTCTGCTTATGCAGAAAACGCCACGACGGATAAAGCGCAATCCGGCGTCGAAAGTGCGGGGCAGAAAGTCGATAGCTCTATGAACAAAGTCGGTAATTTCATGGATGACAGCACCATCACCGCGAAAGTAAAAGCCGCGCTGGTGGACCACGATAGCATTAAGAGCACCGATATTTCCGTCAAGACCGATCAGAAAGTAGTAACGCTAAGCGGCTTTGTTGAAAGCCAGGCGCAGGCTGAAGAAGCGGTGAAAGTGGCGAAAGGCGTTGAGGGTGTGACCTCCGTTAGCGACAAACTGCACGTGCGTGATAGTAAAGAAACCTCCGTTAAAGGCTATGCGGGCGATACGGCAATCACCAGTGAAGTAAAAGCCAAGCTGCTGGCCGATGATATTGTCCCTTCACGCAAGGTGAAAGTTGAGACCACCGATGGCGTTGTGCAACTTTCAGGCTCTGTCGATTCACAAGCTCAAAGCGATCGCGCTGAGAGCATCGCCAAAGCGATTGATGGCGTGAAAAGCGTCAAAAACGATCTCAAAACTCACTAATTAGACTTAATTCGCCCTCCTGACGTTTGTCGGGAGGCGTATTGTGCACCACACTGAAAATATCGCCGATGGGTAGCCTGAGCGCTCATATCAAGCGGTGAAATTAACTATGGTAAAGGAGAAGCATATGTTTCGATGGGGCATCATATTTCTGGTTATCGCGTTAATTGCCGCTGCACTGGGTTTTGGTGGACTGGCGGGTACCGCTGCAGGCGCAGCGAAAATTGTTTTTGTGGTGGGTATCATTCTGTTTCTGGTCAGCCTGTTCACCGGGCGTAAACGACCCTAGTACGTAAACCGTAAAGATAACTTGCTACTGAGCCAGTCCAGCGGACTGGCTTTTACGGTTTTAGCTGTAGGCAATTTGCGTTACTTTGTTGTCCTATTACAAAAACAACAGGAAGGCAGAGGTGGGGCAGAGAATACCCGTCACGCTCGGTAATATCGCGCCGTTATCGTTACGTCCGTTTCAACCAGGCAGTATGGCGCTGGTGTGCGAGGGCGGGGGACAAAGAGGCATCTTCACCGCAGGCGTACTGGATGAATTCATGCGCGCGCAGTTCAATCCCTTTGATCTCTTCTACGGGACGTCCGCTGGTGCGCAAAACCTTTCAGCTTATCTCTGTAACCAGCCCGGTTACGGTCGTAAAGTCATCATGCGTTACACTACCCGACGTGAGTTTTTTGACCCTGTGCGCTTTGTGCGCGGGGGAAACTTAATCGATCTCGACTGGCTGGTGGATTCGACCTCGTCCCAAATGCCGCTGGCGATGGACAACGCTGAGCGCTTGTTTGCCGCGGGGAAAGCGTTTTATATGTGCGCCTGTCGGGGTGATGACTACACGCCGGGCTATTTTTCGCCGAACCGGCAAAACTGGCTCGATCTTATTCGTGCCTCCAGCGCGATTCCCGGGTTCTACCGCACAGGGGTTGCGCTGGACGGCGTGAATTACCTGGATGGGGGCGTCAGCGACGCCATTCCCGTGCAGGAAGCGGCGAAGCAGGGTGCGAAAACGCTGGTGGTTATCCGCACTGTGCCTTCGCAAATGTACTACACCCCGCAGTGGTTCAAGCGTATGGAACGCTGGCTGGGTGAAAGCAGCCTGCAACCACTGTTGAATCTGGTGCAGCACCATGAAGCCACCTATCGCGCGATTCAGAGCTTTATTGAGAAACCGCCGGGCAAGCTGCGTATCTTTGAGATCTACCCGCCCAAACCGCTCCACAGCATGGCGTTGGGAAGCCGTATTCCGGCCTTGCGGGAAGATTACAAAACCGGACGCCTGTGCGGTCGTTACTTCCTCGCTACCGTCGGCAAACTGCTGGGGAAAAACGTGCCGCTGCCTCGTCAGACGCCGAAGATTGTGGTGCCGGGACCGGTGGTGGTTCCTCCCGCGCCGGTGGCCAACGATGCCCACGCGCCGGTGGTGGCCAATGCGCCTCAGGCCAACGATACAACGTTTAATAATGAGGATTTGGCGTGAGTTTTCGTTTTATCGATACGCACTGTCACTTTGATTTCCCGCCGTTTACCGGCGATGAACCTGCCAGCATTCAGCGCGCGGCGGAGGTTGGTGTACAAAGCATTATCGTTCCGGCCACCCAGGCGGCGAATTTTTCCCGTGTACTGGCGTTAGCGGAAAATCATCCTCCATTATTTGCCGCGCTTGGTCTACATCCCATTGTTATTGAACAACATAGTGATGACTGCCTGGACCAGTTGCAACAGGTGCTGGATAAGCGCCCACAAAAGCTGGTGGCGGTAGGTGAGATTGGATTGGATCTGTATCGCGACGTTCCGCAATTCGACAAGCAAGAGCGGGTGCTGGAAGCGCAACTTAAGCTGGCGAAGCGGTACGAACTGCCGGTGATCCTGCATTCGCGACGCACGCATGACAAGCTGGCGATGTACCTTAAACGCCATGCTTTGCCACGAACAGGCGTGGTGCATGGGTTTTCCGGGAGCGTGCAGCAGGCCGAACGCTTTGTGCAACTGGGATACAAAATTGGCGTGGGCGGCACCATTACCTATCCGCGCGCCAGTAAAACCCGCGAGGTAATGGCGCAGTTGCCGCTCGAGTCGCTGTTGCTGGAAACCGACGCGCCGGATATGCCGCTCAACGGCTTTCAGGGGCAGCCTAATCGCCCTGAGCAGGTAGTCAGAGTCTTTGACGTCTTATGCGAACTGCGCCCGGAACCTGCGGACGTGATCGCTGACGCGCTGTATCGTAATACCACGGCGTTGTTTGATTTTTGAATTCCGGATGCGGCGCTATTGCATCGCATCCGGCCATCACAGGTACAGCGCCGGGAAAATCAAATTATCCACTCCGCGTTCGCGCAATCTTTGCGCCAGGTGTTCCACATCCTCCGGCGTGGCGCCCGGCCAGTCCTTCGCTTCGCCATACACCCCGTGCGCATGAAAGGCATTCAGCCGTACCTGCACGTCACCTGAACCTCTGATAAATGCCGCCAGCGCATCAATATGCTGTAGATAATCCACCTGACCAGGGATAACCAGCAGGCGCAGTTCCGCAAGTTTCCCTTGCCCGGACAGAAAGGTAATGCTTTGTTTAATCAGCGTGTTATCGCGACCGGTCAACTGACGATGACACGTGCTGTCCCAGGCTTTTAAATCCAGCATTACGCCGTCGCACACCGGCAGCAGCTTCTGCCAGCCGGTTTCGCTCAGCATGCCATTGCTGTCGACCATACAGGTCAGGTGTTGCAGTTGCGGATCGGTTTTGATCGCACGAAACAGCGCCACAATAAACGGTAGCTGGGTTGTCGCTTCGCCACCGCTGACCGTAATTCCCTCAATAAACAGTGCTGCCTTGCGAATATGTTGCAGCACCTCATCAACGCTCATGGTCTGCGCCATCGGCGTGGCCTGCTGGGGGCACATATGAAGGCAGGTGTCACACTGCTGACACAAATCAGACTGCCACCACACTTTCCCCGCGCTCAGGCTCAGCGCCTCATGCGGGCAATGCAGCACACACTCCCCGCAGTCGTTGCAGCGTCCCATCGTCCACGGATTGTGGCAGTTTTTACAGCGCAGATTACATCCCTGCAGAAACAGAGCCAGGCGACTGCCCGGCCCGTCGACGCAGGAGAAAGGGATAATCTTACTTACCGAAGCGCATCTGCTGTTCATGGCTAATCACGCGAGGTTGTCGTTGCAGAATGCGCGTATTACGCGCGGCTTCTTCGCCAAGCCAGGTGGTGTTGGTGCGAGAACCTTCGGCGCGATATTTTTCCAGATCCGACAGACGCACCATATAGCCGGTAACGCGAACCAGATCGTTGCCGCTCACGTTGGCGGTAAACTCACGCATCCCGGCTTTAAATGCGCCGAGGCACAGTTGCACCAGCGCCTGAGGATTACGTTTGATGGTTTCATCCAGCGTGAGAATGTCGCTGATCCCGGCGTGATAAAACGCGTGATGTGGCGCGACGGTTTGCAGATGAGTGATCGGGTCTGGTTCATCGCCGTAAGGCAGGCGTGCACCCGGTGTGGTGCCGATGTCAGAACTGATCCCCGACTGTGCATGCAGCATCGCGCGCTGCTTCCAGCCATATTTCACCGGGGTGCTTTCGACAAACTCCGCCAATTGGGCGCTGATGCGATAGCCAAGCTGATTGGCGAACTCATCTTTTCCGTAGCGCGCATTTTGTCCCGCCTTATCGCACAGTAGATTCACCGCCTCCGCCAGGCCATACATGCCGAACATAGGCACAAAACGTTCGGGATCAATCAACCCTTCCTGCACGAGGAAGCTATTCTCAAAGAAATGTGATTTTTCATAGAGGAATTCACATCGTGAATCAATGATGGCGATTTGCTGTTGGCAATAGTGCGGTAGGGTGCGCGTAAAGAAGTCATCGACAGAGGCGCTGCGCTCTGCGATGGCTTTCAGATTAAGCCTGACCAGCGTGCTACCACCCCCGGCGAGCGGCAAAGAGTTGTAACAGCTGACGACGCCATACTGACTTTTTGTGAAAATTTTATCATTTTCAGGGCCATTGGAAATATGTGGCTTACTGCACTCGCAGATATTTTTCGCCACGCTGAGCAGCAGATCGTCAGGTGTGATTTGCGGGTCATAAATGAATGTCAGATTAGGCGAAACCTGCTTTAATTCTGCATCTGCGCGTAAAATTGCACGGGTAACTGGAGTATCGGCGGGGCCGATATTGGCATGCATAAACGCGTCTGGCAGGGTTCTGTCGAGATAACGCCAGAAACGTTTTATTCGAATATCGATCTCTTCTTGTGTTAGAATTCTAACATACGGTTGCAGCAGCGCATCGAGCTGGCCGAGATAAACCGGCATCGACGTCACTGACGGAACGTGGTGGTACAGGATGGTGAGTAAGGATAACGCATCATCAAGATCGCTGGCGCCTTCCAGCTCCAGCCACGATGAACCATTGGCCAGAAAACGCGCGTAATCGGGTAAAACGTAGCGCGGTTTGAACGGGGCATGACCTTCGTACATATCGCAGATTACCCCATCATCCAGCGCCTGACGTGCCTGTGCAGGTAGTTGCGGATAAGGCAGCGCGTTTTCAGCTTCCAGCGCCAGAAAGTGGCGTTTCTGCTCAGGGCTGAGCACCGGGCTGGTCACGATTTGTTGGCAACGCTGTTGCAGCGCGAGTTCGCTTGAAGTGGGCATCGTTGATTCCTTTTTGTCCCGAAGGTGTAACGCCATTGTAGAAAGCAACGCCGCCACAACCTTTGATCCGGATGCGCCTGATGCCACGGCATCCCTTTAGAAAAGGTAATTTATTTGAAGTAGATCTCATTAGAGTAATGCAAATCTGTATGTGGTTTTCATTAACTGTGATGTATATCGAAGTGTAATAGCGAGCGGATGTTAGAATACTAACAAACTCGCAAGGTGAAATTTTATACGGCGATGCCGTTGGAGAATGTTATGACCGATTTAACAGCAAGCAGCCTGCGTGCACTGAAACTGATGGACCTGACCACCCTGAATGACGACGACACCAATGAAAAAGTGATCGCGCTGTGTCATCAGGCGAAGACCCCGGTTGGCAACACTGCCGCAATCTGTATCTATCCGCGTTTCATCCCTATTGCGCGTAAGACTCTGAAAGAGCAGGGTACGCCGGACATCCGCATTGCAACCGTCACCAACTTCCCGCACGGCAACGACGACATCGAGATTGCGCTGGCGGAAACCCGCGCGGCGATCGCCTACGGTGCCGATGAAGTTGACGTGGTGTTCCCGTACCGTGCGCTGATCGCCGGTAACGAGCAGATTGGTTTTGATCTGGTTAAAGCTTGCAAAGACGCGTGTGCGGCGGCAAACGTGCTGCTGAAAGTGATCATCGAAACCGGTGAGCTGAAAGAAGAAGCACTGATTCGCAAAGCGTCTGAAATCTCCATCAAAGCCGGTGCTGATTTCATCAAAACGTCTACCGGTAAAGTGCCGGTCAATGCGACGCCGGAAAGCGCACGCATCATGATGGAAGTGATCCGTGACATGGGGGTTTCTAAAACTGTAGGTTTCAAACCGGCTGGCGGCGTGCGTACTGCAGAAGATGCACAGCAGTTCCTGGCGATTGCCGATGAACTGTTTGGCGCTGACTGGGCTGATTCTCGTCACTACCGTTTTGGCGCATCCAGCCTGCTGGCTAGCTTGCTGAAAGCGCTGGGTCACGGCGACGGCAAGAGCGCAAGCAGCTACTAAGCCCGTAGGCCGGATAAGGCGCAGCCGCCATCCGGCATTAAGACGACTGCCGGGTGGCGCGTTGCTTACCCGGCTTACAACGGCCTTCTACTCTTTTCCCCTGGGGGTTACCGTGTTTCTCGCACAAGAAATTATTCGTAAAAAACGTGATGGTCATGCGCTGAGCGATGAAGAAATTCGTTTTTTTATCAATGGCATTCGCGACAATACCATCTCTGAAGGGCAAATCGCCGCCCTGGCGATGACCATTTTTTTCCACGATATGACAATGCCTGAGCGTGTTTCGCTGACCATGGCAATGCGTGATTCAGGAACCGTGCTGGACTGGAAAAGCCTGCAGTTGAACGGCCCGATTGTGGATAAACACTCTACCGGCGGTGTAGGTGACGTAACGTCACTGATGTTAGGCCCGATGGTTGCTGCGTGCGGCGGCTATATTCCGATGATCTCCGGGCGTGGCCTGGGGCATACCGGCGGTACGCTCGATAAACTGGAAGCGATTCCTGGATTTGACATCTTCCCGGACGACGCGCGTTTCCGTGAAATTATTAAAGACGTGGGTGTGGCGATTATTGGGCAAACCAGCTCGCTCGCACCGGCGGATAAACGTTTTTATGCCACCCGCGATATTACCGCGACGGTGGATTCCATCCCGCTGATTACCGGTTCCATTCTGGCGAAAAAACTGGCGGAAGGGCTGGATGCGCTGGTGATGGATGTGAAAGTGGGCAGCGGTGCTTTTATGCCGACCTACGAGCTTTCTGAAGCCCTTGCTGAAGCGATTGTCGGCGTGGCAAACGGTGCGGGTGTACGTACCACCGCGCTGTTAACTGATATGAACCAGGTGTTGGCCTCCAGCGCAGGTAACGCGGTCGAAGTCCGCGAAGCGGTGCAGTTCCTGACCGGTGAATACCGCAATCCACGTCTGTTAGACGTCACCATGGCGCTGTGCGTGGAAATGCTGATCTCCGGCAACCTGGCGAAAGATGACGCCGAAGCCCGTGCGAAATTGCAGACGGTGCTGGATAACGGTAAAGCAGCAGAGATTTTTGGTCGCATGGTGGCGGCGCAAAAAGGCCCGACCGATTTCGTCGAAAATTATGCGAAGTACTTGCCGACGGCAATGCTCAGCAAAGCGGTATATGCTGATACCGAAGGCTTTGTCAGCGCGATGGATACCCGTGCGCTGGGAATGGCGGTTGTTTCCATGGGTGGCGGTCGTCGTCAGGCATCGGACACCATTGATTACAGCGTTGGCTTTAGCGATATGGCGCGTCTGGGCGACAGCGTAGACGGACAGCGTCCACTGGCGGTGATCCACGCCAAAGACGAAGCCAGCTGGCAGGAAGCGGCGAAAGCGGTCAAAGCGGCAATTAGCCTTGACGATAAAGCGCCAGAAATTACACCGACAGTCTATCGTCGTATTACCGAATAACTGTATACTGATCTGATCGCTTTTTTGCGGCGCAGATGTATGGAGAACAAGATGAAACGTGCATTTATTATGGTGCTGGACTCCTTTGGTATTGGTGCGACTGAAGATGCGGATCGCTTTGGCGACGTAGGTTCAGACACTATGGGACACATTGCAGAAGCCTGTGCGAAAGGTGAAGCTGACAATGGTCGCAAAGGTCCACTGAATCTGCCTAACCTGACCCGTCTGGGCCTGGTGAAAGCTCACGAAGGTTCTACTGGTAAAATTGCTGCTGGCATGGACGGCAACGCGGAAGTGATTGGTGCCTACGCATGGGCGCATGAACTTTCTTCCGGGAAAGACACGCCGTCTGGCCACTGGGAAATCGCGGGTGTTCCGGTTCTGTTTGACTGGGGATATTTCTCCGATCACGAAAACAGCTTCCCGCAAGAACTGCTGGATAAACTGGTAAAACGTGCCAACTTGCCGGGCTACCTCGGCAACTGCCACTCTTCCGGTACCGTGATCCTGGATCAACTGGGTGAAGAGCATATGAAAACCGGCAAGCCGATTTTCTATACCTCCGCTGACTCCGTGTTCCAGATTGCCTGCCACGAAGAGACTTTTGGCCTGGATAAGCTCTATGAGCTGTGCGAAATCGCCCGTGAAGAGCTGACCGAAGGTGGTTACAACATCGGTCGTGTTATCGCCCGTCCGTTTATCGGTGATAAAGCCGGTAACTTCCAGCGTACCGGTAACCGTCACGACCTGGCCGTTGAGCCGCCAGCACCGACCGTGCTGCAGAAACTGGTCGACGAGAAAGACGGTCACGTGGTTTCCGTCGGTAAAATCGCGGATATCTACGCTAACTGCGGCATCACCAAAAAAGTGAAAGCCACCGGTCTGGACGCGCTGTTCGACGCCACCATCAAAGAGATGAAAGAAGCCGGTGATAAGACCATCGTCTTCACCAACTTCGTTGATTTCGACTCTTCCTGGGGACATCGTCGCGATATCGCCGGTTATGCTGCGGGCCTGGAACTGTTCGACCGCCGTCTGCCTGAGCTGATGGAGCTGGTGGGTGAAGATGACATTCTGATCCTGACCGCTGACCACGGCTGCGACCCAAGCTGGACCGGCACTGACCATACCCGTGAACACATTCCGGTACTGGTTTACGGCCCGAAAGTGAAACCTGGTTCTTTAGGTCACCGTGAAACCTTCGCGGATATCGGTCAGACGCTGGCGAGCTACTTTGGTACGTCGCCGATGGACTACGGTAAAAATATGCTGTAATACCCGTTGTCTTTCGCGCTGTAGATGCGTTGACTTCATTCGCTCACCCCGGTCACATAGTTAATCTATGCTCCCGGGGATTCACGAATTCGTCGCCTTCCTACAACGCGAAATCCTTAGGGTATTTCACTGTTTTGCATACGTTTTGTAGGCCTGATAGGCGTAGCCGCCATCAGGCAATAACAACAAGATAAGGACAAAAAATGGCAACTCCACATATTAATGCAGAAATGGGTGATTTCGCTGACGTCGTATTGATGCCGGGCGACCCGCTGCGTGCAAAACATATTGCTGAAACTTTCCTCGAAGATGTTCGTGAAGTGAACAACGTTCGCGGCATGTTAGGCTTCACCGGGACTTACAAAGGCCGTAAGATCTCCGTGATGGGTCACGGTATGGGTATCCCGTCCTGCTCCATCTACACCAAAGAGCTAATCACCGACTTCGGCGTGAAGAAAATCATTCGCGTAGGCTCCTGCGGCGCTGTGCGTATGGACGTTAAACTGCGTGACGTGGTTATCGGTATGGGTGCTTGCACCGACTCCAAAGTTAACCGTATCCGTTTTAAAGATCATGACTTTGCAGCTATTGCTGACTTCGACATGGTGCGTAACGCAGTTGATGCGGCAAAAGCGCTGGGTGTAGACGCTCGCGTTGGCAACCTGTTCTCCGCTGACCTGTTCTACTCTCCGGACGGTGAAATGTTCGACGTGATGGAAAAATACGGCGTGCTGGGCGTGGAAATGGAAGCGGCGGGTATCTACGGCGTGGCGGCGGAATTCGGTGCGAAAGCGCTGACCATCTGCACTGTATCCGACCATATCCGTACCCACGAGCAGACCACTGCCGCTGAGCGTCAGACGACCTTCAACGACATGATCAAAATCGCGCTGGAATCCGTTCTGCTGGGCGATAAAGAGTAAGTTTTGTTGTGGCCCGGAGGCGCTGCGCTTACCGGGCCTACGGGAATGCCGCTATTAATGCTTGATGGCGCTTCGCTTATCAGGCCTACGGGAGCGGTCTTGTAGGCCGGATAAGGCGCAGCCGCCATCCGGTAATTCGCCACTAATCGCTTAACGCACGGCCTTCGCTACCCAAGCAGCCAGCTCACGCAACTCGCTTTCCTGATCTGGATACTCCGCAAGCAGCGCTTCACAAGTCTGCTGTAAAATATCGGCGCGATACTGGCAGCCCTGTAGTCGTTCTGCCAGTACTTCCAGCGGCGCAGGATTGAGGCTATCGGTGTAGACTTGGGTGCGGGTAATCACGCCTTTTTCGACGTCGAAATGCAGCTCAACGCCACCCCAGGTGAAACGTTCGTCCAGTAAATGTGAAAAAGCAGGCGCCTGACCAAAATTCCACTCCCAACTGCTCTGGCGGGCAAAGGTTTCGGCGAAGTTCGGCAGATCCGGCGCTTTGTCCGGGGAGATGATCTCGGCTTCTACGCGTTCGCCGTAGTGGGCAAAAAAGGCTTCCGTGATGGCCTGACAGACCTGTTGATGAGTGATGCCCGGTAACAGCTCGGTCAAATTCGCTACGCGCGAGCGAACCGAAGTGATGCCTTTGGCGGCAAGTTTCTTTTTATCGGGATTGAGATAGTTTGCCAGGCGGCTGAGATCGGCATTCAACAGCAGCGTGCCGTGGTGGAATCCGCGATCTTTCGTTTCCCTATAAGCAGAGCCGGAAACTTTGCGATCGCCGTCCGGCGTTTTCACCACCAAATCGTTACGCCCGGAGGCATCAGCTTCTACGCCCAGCGAATTCAGCGCATTGAGGACGATCGCGGTGGAGATGGTTTTGTCGTATTCCGGTTTACCAGCCATAAAGGTAAAGCAGGTATTGCCTAAGTCATGGAACACCGCGCCGCCACCGCTGCTGCGCCTGGCGAGCCGCACGTTGTCTTCTTCCATGCGGCGTGTATTACATTCTTTCCACGGGTTTTGCGCCCGGCCAATTACCACCGTATCGGCGTTACGCCACAAGAACAGAACGCGCTGCGTGGCGGGCATCTGGCGAAAAATGCACTCTTCGACCGCGAGGTTAAACCACGGATCGTAAGAGTCTGAGATAAGCAGGCGTAGTGTTGTCATGGTTGATTTCCCTTCTGTTTTACAGTTTTTACAGCTTTTACTCTATCTTCTCGTTGTCTTCTTCCTGCACCGGTTTGTTGGCAGTGAGAAGGAAAGGAGATTGCTGCCAGCGGGTACGCTTACCTTGCAATAAGGTGCGGGTCAGCACTACACCGATTGCTAGTGACAGTAGCAGCATCAGGCGTAAGATGTTGGTGGTGTTATCCACCTGCTTGGCTTCAGTAGCAAGAGTGTGGGTATCCAGCGTCAGGCGCAGATAGCCCAGCGGACCATTTTTTCCCTGAATGGGTTCGACAATCTGCTGGTTAAAATAGCCCCCGGCTTTTTTGCCGTCGAGCGCCAGACGGTCACGAACATTGACGCTCTCACCGGTGCGCGTAATCAGGTCTCCCTGTTCGTCGTACACGCCTGCGTCCAGAATACGGCTACTCTCCGTCAACTGCGTGAGCACCACCTTAATACGCTTTTCATCCGGCGTTTCGGTACGCATCAGCGGGGCGACGTTCAGCGCGACCTGACGGGCTAGCGTGCGGGCCAGCTCTTCGAGCTGCGGATTACGCTGCTGCTGGTGGCTTTGACTAAACCAGGAAGCCCCCTGCATCAGCGCGACGAGCAGCGCAAGGCAGGACAATACAATCACTGCACGATGAAGTCGGAATTTCAGTTTTGTGCGAGCCATATTCCACCTGCTGAAAATTTGAGACTTAATGTTGCCAGAAGCGCTGGTTACAGGGTAGCCTCATGCGTTATTTTCCCCTGATGATTCCGACCCGAACGATTTTACAGGAGCTTTAATGCCTAACATTACCTGGTGCGATCTACCTGAAGATGTCTCTCTGTGGCCAGGTCTGCCCCTCTCTTTAAGCGGTGATGAAGTGATGCCGCTGGATTACCACGCGGGCCGCAGTGGCTGGCTGCTGTACGGTCGTGGGCTGGATAAACAACGGTTAACGCAATACCAGAGTAAACTGGGCGCGGCGATGGTGATCGTGGCGGCGTGGTGCGTTGAGGATTATCAGGTAATTCGTCTGGCGGGCTCGTTAACGCCGCGTGCGGCAAAACTGGCGCATGACGCCAAACTGGATGTTGCGCCGCTGGGTAAAATTCCGCATCTGCGCACGCCGGGTTTGCTGGTGATGGACATGGATTCAACGGCTATCCAGATCGAATGCATTGATGAAATTGCTAAACTGGCCGGAACCGGCGAGATGGTTGCCGAAGTCACCGAACGCGCAATGCGCGGCGAGCTGGACTTTACCGCCAGCCTGCGCAGCCGCGTGGCGACGCTGAAGGGCGCTGATGCCAATATTCTGCACCAGGTGCGCGAAACATTGCCGCTAATGCCAGGCCTGACTCAGTTGGTGTTAAAACTGGAAACGCTTGGCTGGAAAGTGGCTATCGCTTCCGGCGGGTTTACTTTCTTTGCCGATTATCTGCGTAACAAGCTGCGCCTGACGGCAGCTGTGGCGAATGAGCTGGAGATCATGGACGGTAAATTTACTGGCAACGTGATCGGCGATATCGTCGATGCGCAGTACAAAGCCAGTACTCTGACCCGCCTGGCGCAAGAATATGAGATCCCGATGGCGCAGACGGTGGCGATCGGCGACGGTGCCAACGATCTGCCGATGATCAAAACGGCCGGGCTGGGCATTGCGTATCATGCGAAACCCAAAGTGAATGAAAAGACGGAGATTACTATCCGTCACGCTGACCTGATGGGCGTGTTCTGCATTCTCTCTGGCAGTATGAATCAGAAATAATGAGGTAAAACGTGGCAAAAGCTCCTAAACGCGCCTTTGTTTGTAATGAATGTGGGGCCGATTACCCGCGCTGGCAGGGGCAATGCAGCGCCTGTCAGGCCTGGAATACCATTACCGAGGTGCGCCTTGCCGCATCGCCAACGGTGGCGCGCAACGAGCGACTCAGCGGCTACGCCGGAAATGCGGGCGTTGCAAAAGTGCAGAAGCTCTCTGACATCAGCCTTGAGGAACTGCCGCGTTTTTCTACCGGATTTAAAGAGTTTGACCGCGTGCTCGGCGGTGGTGTGGTGCCCGGCAGCGCCATACTGATTGGCGGTAACCCCGGCGCGGGGAAATCAACGCTGCTACTACAAACGCTGTGCAGACTCGCCGAGCAGATGAAAACCCTGTACGTCACCGGCGAAGAGTCGCTGCAACAGGTGGCGATGCGCGCGCATCGGCTTGGCCTGCCGACGGCGAACCTGAACATGCTGTCGGAAACCAGTATCGAACAAATTTGCCTGATTGCTGAAGAAGAACAGCCGAAGCTGATGGTGATCGACTCCATTCAGGTGATGCACATGGCGGATATTCAGTCTTCGCCGGGCAGCGTGGCGCAGGTGCGTGAAACCGCTGCTTACCTGACGCGCTTTGCTAAAACGCGCGGCGTGGCGATTGTGATGGTCGGCCACGTCACCAAAGATGGCTCGCTGGCCGGGCCGAAGGTACTGGAGCACTGTATTGACTGCTCGGTGTTGCTCGACGGCGACGCCGATTCCCGCTTCCGTACACTGCGTAGCCATAAAAACCGCTTTGGCGCGGTGAATGAGCTGGGCGTCTTTGCCATGACGGAACAGGGGCTGCGTGAAGTCAGCAACCCTTCTGCAATTTTCTTAAGCCGTGGCGATGAAGTCACTTCCGGTAGTTCGGTGATGGTAGTCTGGGAAGGCACGCGCCCGCTGCTGGTCGAGATTCAGGCGCTGGTCGATCACTCAATGATGGCGAACCCGCGTCGCGTGGCGGTCGGTCTGGAACAGAACCGTCTGGCGATTCTACTGGCGGTGCTGCATCGTCACGGTGGCTTGCAGATGGCGGATCAGGACGTGTTCGTTAACGTAGTCGGCGGCGTAAAAGTCACCGAAACCAGCGCCGACCTGGCGTTGCTGCTGGCAATGGTCTCCAGCCTGCGCGACAGGCCACTGCCACAGGACTTAGTGGTCTTTGGCGAAGTGGGGTTAGCAGGCGAAATCCGTCCGGTACCCAGCGGGCAGGAGCGTATTTCGGAAGCGGCGAAACACGGTTTTCGCCGGGCGATTGTTCCTGCCGCTAACGTACCGAAAAAAGTACCGGAAGGGATGCAGGTCTTTGGCGTTAAGAAGCTTGCGGATGCGTTAAGCGTGTTTGACGACCTATAATCAAATACCCGTACGTACTGAATTTGTAGGCCTGATAAGCGATGCGCCATCAGGCAGTGTTACGCGATTTTTCCAGCAGGAGGCTCTTGTGTCATTTGATTATCTGAAAACCGCCATTAAGAAAAAGGGTTGTACCCTGCAACAGGTGGCAGATGCCAGTGGCATGACCAAGGGATATCTAAGCCAGCTTCTGAATGCCAAAATTAAAAGCCCCAGCGCGCAAAAGCTGGAGGCGTTGCACCGTTTTCTCGGACTGGAGTTTCCGCGCCAGCAGAAAAATATCGGTGTGGTATTTGGTAAGTTTTATCCGCTGCATACCGGCCATATCTACCTTATCCAGCGCGCCTGTAGTCAGGTTGATGAACTGCATATCATCATGGGCTATGACGACACGCGCGATCGCAGTCTGTTTGAAGACAGTGCCATGTCGCAACAGCCTACGGTGCCCGATCGTCTACGCTGGCTGCTGCAAACCTTTAAGTATCAGAAAAATATCCGTATTCATGCCTTCAACGAAGAGGGCATGGAGCCGTATCCACACGGTTGGGACGTGTGGAGCAACGGGATCAAAACGTTTATGCAGGAGAAAGGGATCCAGCCAAACTGGATTTACACCTCTGAAGAATCAGATGCCCCGCAGTATCTCGAACATCTGGGGATCGAAACCGTGCTGGTGGATCCCAAGCGGACGTTTATGAGCATCAGCGGCGGGCAAATCCGTGAAAACCCGTTTCGCTACTGGGAGTATATTCCGACCGAAGTGAAGCCATTTTTCGTGCGCACCGTGGCGATCCTCGGCGGGGAGTCGAGCGGTAAATCGACGCTGGTGAACAAGCTCGCCAACATCTTTAACACCACCAGTGCGTGGGAATATGGGCGTGATTACGTCTTCTCCCATTTGGGCGGCGATGAGATGGCGTTACAGTATTCTGATTACGATAAAATCGCACTGGGACAAGCGCAATACATTGATTTTGCTGTTAAGTACGCCAATAAAGTGGCGTTCATCGACACCGATTTCGTGACCACTCAGGCTTTCTGCAAAAAGTATGAAGGGCGTGAACACCCGTTTGTGCAAGCGCTGATTGACGAGTATCGCTTCGACCTGGTTATCCTGCTGGAAAACAACACCCCGTGGGTAGCGGATGGCTTGCGCAGCCTTGGAAGTTCGGTTGACAGAAAAGCGTTTCAGACGCTGCTGGTCGAGATGTTGCAGGAAAACAATATCAATTTTGTGCACGTTCAGGAGCCTGACTACGACGGCCGCTTCCTGCGCTGCGTGGAGCTGGTGAAAGAGTTGATGGGCGAGCAGAGGTAGGTTTTAATGCCGGATGCGCTGCGCTTATCCGGCCTACAAGTCGCACTAACCTCGTAGGCCGGATGTGGCATGAGGCCGCCATCCGGCACTTAACGCTAATTACTTAGAAATACGCTTGTACTTAATACGCTTCGGCTCCAGCGCATCGGCGCCCAGCGTGCGTTTCTTGTACTCTTCGTATTCGGTAAAGTTACCTTCGAAGAACTCAACCTTACCCTCATCCTGATAATCCAGGATGTGGGTCGCGATACGGTCAAGGAACCAACGGTCGTGCGAGATAACCATCGCGCAACCCGGGAACTCCAGCAGGGCGTTTTCCAGCGCGCGCAGGGTTTCGATATCCAGGTCGTTGGTTGGTTCATCGAGCAGCAGCATGTTGCCGCCAACCTGCAGCAGCTTCGCCAGGTGCAGACGACCACGCTCACCGCCGGACAGCTCGCCGACGCGTTTACCCTGATCCACACCTTTGAAGTTGAAGCGGCCCACATAGGCACGGCTTGGCATTTCGGTGTTGCCGATCTTCATGATATCCAGCCCGCCGGAAACTTCTTCCCACACGGTTTTGCTGTTATCCATTGCGTCACGGAACTGGTCAACGGAGGCCAGTTTGACGGTTTCACCCAGCGTGATGGTACCGCTGTCAGGCTGTTCCTGGCCGGACATCATACGGAACAGGGTTGATTTACCCGCGCCGTTCGGACCGATGATGCCGACAATAGCGCCTTTCGGTACCGAGAAGCTCAGATCGTCGATCAGCACGCGATCGCCGTAAGATTTACGCAGATTAGTGACTTCAACGACTTTATCGCCCAGACGTGGTCCAGGTGGGATAAACAGTTCGTTGGTTTCGTTACGTTTCTGGTATTCGGTGTTATTCAGCTCTTCAAAGCGTGCCAGACGGGCTTTGCCCTTAGACTGACGGCCTTTCGCGCCCTGACGAACCCACTCCAGCTCTTTCTCAATGGATTTACGGCGAGCCGCTTCCTGAGAGGCTTCCTGGGCCAGACGCTGATCTTTCTGCTCCAGCCAGGAAGAGTAGTTACCTTCCCACGGAATACCTTCACCACGGTCCAGCTCCAGGATCCAGCCGGCAACGTTGTCGAGGAAGTAACGGTCGTGGGTAATTGCCACTACGGTACCTTCGAAATCGTGCAGGAAGCGTTCCAGCCACGCGACGGATTCGGCGTCCAGGTGGTTAGTCGGTTCGTCGAGCAGCAGCATGTCTGGTTTTTCCAGCAGCAGGCGGCACAGCGCGACGCGGCGGCGTTCACCACCGGAAAGATTTTCAATTTTGGCATCCCAGTCCGGCAGACGCAGAGCGTCAGCGGCACGCTCAAGCTGCACGTTCAGGTTATGACCGTCGTGCGCCTGAATGATCTCTTCAAACTTGCCCTGTTGCGCGGCCAGCTTATCGAAGTCGGCGTCCGGTTCGGCGTACTTGGCGTACACTTCATCCAGACCTTTCAGGGCGTTAACCACTTCGGCAACCGCTTCTTCCACGGATTCACGAACGGTATGTTCCGGGTTCAGTTTTGGTTCCTGCGGCAGGTAACCGATTTTAATGCCTGGCTGCGGGCGAGCTTCACCTTCAATTTCGGTATCAATGCCAGCCATGATGCGCAGCAGGGTAGATTTACCCGCGCCGTTCAGACCGAGAACACCGATTTTGGCGCCAGGGAAGAAGCTCAGTGAGATGTTTTTAAGAATATGACGTTTCGGCGGAACGACCTTGCCGACACGATGCATGGTATAAACGAATTGGGCCACGTTGGACTCGCCTCTATGTTTATCCCGTCATACTTCAAGCCGCAGATGCGTTGGCTGTGTCGTTCACCCCAGTCACGTACTTTTGTACGCTCAGGGGATTCACTTCCTCGCCGCCTTGCTGCAACTTGAATTATTTAGGGCTAATTATTGGTAAATAGTTATCAAAGGCGAAGTGTAGCCTTTTTCATTGTCCAATCCCAGCCAGCAGATCCCACTCGCAACAAAAGTAAAAAAGTGTCCGTGACGTGGCGCATTCTGCAATGTCTGGTTAGCATGAATGAATTAAGCGGCATGATGCTGCACAGACGTAACATGAGAAGAGGAAGAGCTTGTGGACAAAGCCAAACAATTTACCTGGCGCCTGCTGGCTGCCAGCGTATGTCTGCTGACGGTCAGTCAAGTAGCGCGAGCGGATTCCCTGGATGAGCAGCGCAATCGCTATGCGCAAATTAAGCAGGCCTGGGATAACCGACAGATGGATGTCGTAGAGCAGATGATGCCTGGCCTGAAGAACTATCCTCTGTATCCTTATCTGGAATATCGCCAGATCACTGACGATCTGATGAATCAGCCCACCATTACCGTCACCAATTTTGTGCGCGCCAACCCGACGCTGCCCCCGGCGCGTACTCTGCAATCTCGTTTCGTGAATGAACTGGCGCGCCGCGAAGACTGGCGTGGGCTGCTGGCGTTCAGTCCGGAAAAACCGGGCACCACCGAAGCGCAATGTAACTATTACTTCGCGAAATGGAGTACCGGACAAACTGAAGAAGCCTGGCAGGGGGCGAAAGAACTGTGGCTGAGCGGAAAAAGTCAGCCGAACGCCTGTGACAAATTATTCGGCGTATGGCGTGCCTCAGGCACTCAGGATCCGCTGGCGTATCTGGAGCGTATTCGTCTGGCGATGAAAGCCGGGAATACCGGACTGGTCACGGCGTTGGCCGGACAGATGCCCGCGCAATACCAAACCATTGCTTCAGCGATCATCGCGCTGGCCAACGATCCGAATTCGGTAATGACCTTTGCTCGCACCACCGGCGCAACGGATTTCACCCGACAGATGGCGGCGGTCGCCTTTGCCAGCGTGGCGCGTCAGGATGTGGAGAATGCCCGCCTGATGATCCCTTCCCTGGTGCAGGCGCAACAGCTTAATGACGAGCAAACCCAGGAGCTGCGCGACATTGTCGCCTGGCGTCTGATGGGCAATGACGTTACCGACGAGCAGGCCAAATGGCGTGATGATGCGATTATGCGCTCCAACTCCACCTCGCTTGTGGAGCGCCGGGTGCGCATGGCGCTGGGAACCGGCGATCGTCGTGGCCTGAATACCTGGCTGGCGCGTCTGCCAATGGAAGCCAAAGAAAAAGATGAGTGGCGCTACTGGCAAGCGGATCTGCTGCTGGAGCGCGGACGCGATGCGGAAGCCAAAGAGATCCTGCACCAACTCATGCAGCAGCGCGGTTTCTATCCGATGGTGGCGGCACAGCGCCTGGGCGAAGAGTACGAGCTGAAAGTGGATAAAGCACCAGCGAACGTTGATTCTGCGCTGACTCAGGGCCCGGAAATGGCACGCGTCCGCGAGCTAATGTACTGGAACATGGATAATACTGCGCGCAGTGAATGGGCGAATCTGGTCACCAGCCGTACCAAGTCCGAGCAGGCTCAGTTGGCGCGTTACGCGTTCAATAATCACTGGTGGGATCTAAGCGTTCAGGCGACGATCGCCGGAAAACTGTGGGATCATCTGGAAGAGCGCTTCCCATTGGCCTATAAAGATCTTTTTACCCGTTACACCAGCGGCAAGGATATTCAGCCAAGCTATGCGATGGCGATAGCGCGTCAGGAAAGCGCCTGGAACCCGAAAGTGAAATCACCGGTTGGCGCAAGCGGGCTGATGCAGATTATGCCGGGTACGGCGACGCATACGGTGAAAATGTTCTCGATTCCAGGTTACAGCAGTCCGAGCCAGCTATTGGATCCTGATACCAACATCAACATCGGAACCAGCTATTTGCAGTACGTGTATCAGCAATTTGGCAATAACCGCATCTTTGCGTCAGCAGCCTATAACGCCGGTCCGGGACGCGTTCGCACCTGGCTTGGCAATAGCGCTGGCCGCATTGATGCCGTCGCGTTTGTCGAGAGCATTCCATTCTCAGAGACGCGTGGTTATGTGAAGAACGTGCTGGCTTACGATGCGTACTATCGCTATTTCCTCGGTGATAAACCGGAGTTGATGAGCGACGCAGAATGGCAACGTCGTTACTGATCGTGTCGATTGTGTTATGCTATCGTACTCGTTAAAGAGTACAAAAGGGGGAGGCAAGCACGCTTCCCCCGCAACGATGGCGATATCTTATGACTCAGCAATCACCCTATTCAGCAGAGATGGCAGAACAACGTCACCAGGAGTGGTTACGTTTTGTCGATCTGCTTAAACACGCCTACGAACAAGATTTACACCTGCCACTGCTCAATTTGATGTTAACGCCGGATGAGCGTGAAGCGTTGGGCACGCGTGTGCGTATCATTGAAGAGCTGCTGCGCGGTGAGATGAGCCAGCGTGAGCTTAAAAACGAGCTCGGGGCGGGGATTGCTACTATTACGCGAGGGTCGAACAGCCTCAAATCCGCGCCGGTGGATCTGCGTCAGTGGCTGGAACAGGTGTTGCTCGGGAAAAATTGATTCGCCGGATGTGGCTTTGCCTTATCCGGCCTACGATTGAACATCCGGCACAATGCTATAAATACACCGCGTTATGAAACGGGCTGAGCGCCAGAATCACCGCCTGATGGTACACGCTCGAGCGCGTCAGCTTACCCGCGGTAAAGACGCCGATTGCGCCCTCTTTACGGCCAATCTCATCAATACCTGTATAGTCCGACATCACCGGGCCGAGTGCTTCACCTTTGCGGACTCTGTCGAGAATGACAGTAGGCAATGGCAGCGTGGCTGAACGGGCTTCACCTCGCCGGTGGCCGTTATCAATCACCACCCAACTGAAGGTGGCATCGTCGTCAATTCCTGCTTCAATGGCGACCCAGAAATCAGCCTGCGGGTGCTGGCGGCGAGCGTTATCAACGCGATTTCGTGCGCCAGTGCGCGTTTCCTGGTTTCC
Organism: Citrobacter sp. CF971; assembly: GCF_006385635.1. Lineage (NCBI taxonomy): Bacteria > Pseudomonadati > Pseudomonadota > Gammaproteobacteria > Enterobacterales > Enterobacteriaceae > Citrobacter > Citrobacter sp. CF971. The sequence goes on from NZ_CP041051.1 coordinate 817,931, forward strand.
GAAAGGTTGTTCCGGCACGCCACTCTCGACGGCGACGGGTTCAATATGGCAGGATCCTTCCCCGAAAATCTCTTCAAATGCCCGCAGAATTGCCTGAATTTTGGCAGGATTGGTGGTCGCAGAGATAACCTTGTGCATAATTAAGCTCAGTTTGAAAATTCATCGCATCGCAGTATAACGGAAAAAAAGCATGTTACAGGTATACCTTGTTCGCCATGGCGAAACGCAGTGGAACGCCGAGCGACGTATTCAAGGCCAGTCAGACAGCCCACTAACCGCTAAAGGTGAACAGCAAGCCATGCAGGTGGGTGAACGCGCTCGCTCGTTTGGTATTACGCATGTCATCAGTAGCGATCTTGGTCGTACACGACGCACCGCAGAAATCATCGCCCAGGCCTGTGGCTGTGATATCACCTATGACTCCCGTCTGCGCGAGCTAAATATGGGTGTGCTGGAAAAACGTCACATCGATACGCTGACGCCGGAGGAAGAGGGCTGGCGTCGCCAGTTGGTGAACGGTACGGTGGATGGTCGTATCCCGGAAGGGGAATCGATGCAGGAATTGAGCGATCGCGTCAACGCAGCGCTGGCATCCTGTCTGGAATTGCCGCCGGGAAGTCGTCCGCTGCTGGTCAGTCACGGTATCGCGCTGGGTTGCCTGGTGAGTACAATTCTTGGATTACCGGCATGGGCTGAACGTCGCTTGCGTCTGCGCAACTGTTCTATTTCTCGCGTTGATTACCAGGAAAGCTTATGGCTGGCGCCGGGATGGGTCGTTGAAACGGCAGGGGACATCTCACATCTGGACGCCCCTGCGTTGGATGAACTACAGCGCTAGCGGCGAATCGGAATCAGGAATTCGCAGCGCAGGTTGATCGGGCGATCCCCCGCTTTGGCATCTTCTGCCGGGTAGTATCGCTCGATATCCTGTCCTTTACGGCGCGTCAGGTTCAGCATTGGCATGCATGTGCCGTAAACCGTCAGGATAAACTCTTGCACGCCGGTTCCCAGCCCTTCGTAGGTAAACATCACGTATTCGCCACCCTGTAACAGGATAGGCTGCGCCGACGGCACATAGCCATTGGCCTGTTCCGGCGTCAGTGCAGTGGTGTAAAACACTTCCTGCTCGTCATCTTTTTCAATGCTCGGACGCGTTTCGTTAAGCCCATACAGCACCGGTGGGATCGCAGGAGCCTGACTGAGGAAGTCGCGCCAGAACTGAATACGCATTTCATGACGGAAATCTGAAATCTGTTCCAGCGAGCAGGAATAGCTTTGCGTGGTGCCGAGTAGTTGCGTATCTTCCAGGGTGACAAACTCGTGCGCAGGCATCGCAAATTCACCCAGGCGCATTGGCGGGCGAATACCAAACGCACTCCATTCCGGGGAGCGACGATACAGCGCAGGCGTTTGGGAAAACTGTTTCTTGAACGCGCGAGTAAAGGTTTGTTGAGAGTCGAAGCGATATTGCAGCGCAATATCCAAAATTGGGCGCGCAGTCAGGCGCAGCGCCACTGCAGATTTCGATAAACGACGGGCGCGGATATAGGCGCCAATAGCATGGCCCGTCACGTCCTTAAACATTCTCTGCAGGTGCCACTTGGAATAGCCCGCTTTTGCCGCCACATTGTCAAGCGACAAAGGCTGATCCAGATGACCTTCCAGCCAGATTAATAGGTCGCGAATAATGCCAGCCTGATCCATAAAATATCCTCATCCTTTCAACAACGAGTACCTGACGTCAGGTATGAGGATAATAGCATTTTTTGCTGTTTTAGCATTCAGTGTTTTTTTTGCTCATAAATGCTTTTTTCGGACATACGAAAGCGTGATTATTGTAATCCTGTGATCTGTATACGTTTTATCTTAGAATGTCGAATAATTGCACAGAGTAACTTTTAAAAATGGTAACAATATGAAATATAAGAGCTTAGTCATTTCCTCAATTCTGCTGATGTTGGCGCAGGTTGCCCATGCGGAGCAGATTGGATCTGTCGATACGGTGTTCAAAATGTTCGGCCCGGATCATAAAATTGTGGTCGAAGCGTTTGACGATCCGGATGTTACCAACGTGACCTGCTACGTGAGTCGGGCGAAGACTGGCGGCATCAAAGGTGGTCTGGGGCTGGCGGAAGATACCTCCGATGCCGCCATTTCCTGCCAGCAGGTTGGGCCGGTAGAACTGAGCGACAGAATCAAGAACGGTAAAGCTCAGGGCGAAGTGGTATTTAAAAAACGTACCTCGCTGGTGTTTAAATCTTTACAGGTCGTGCGTTTTTACGATGCGAAACGTAATGCGCTGGCCTATCTGGCTTATTCAGATAAAGTCGTCGATGGATCGCCCAAAAATGCCATTAGCGCGGTACCCATCATGCCGTGGCGGCAATAACAAGGAAGCACAATGCAACAGCCGTTGATCTGGTTGGTTGAGGATGAGCAGGGAATCGCTGATACGCTTATCTACATGCTGCAGCAAGAGGGGTTTAGCGTAGAGGCGTTTGAGCGCGGATTTCCCGTGCTGGAGAAATCTCGCCAGCAATGCCCTGATGCCATCATTCTGGATGTCGGGCTACCGGATATAAGCGGTTTTGAACTGTGCCGACGTTTACTTGAACGCCACCCGGCGTTGCCGATCCTGTTTCTGACCGCACGCAGCGATGAAGTGGATCGCCTGTTGGGGCTGGAAATTGGCGCGGATGACTATGTTGCCAAGCCTTTCTCGCCGCGTGAAGTGTGCGCTCGTGTGCGTACGCTGCTGCGGCGGGTGCAAAAATTCTCCACACCTTCATTGACAACGCGCTGTGGGGATTTTGAACTTAATGAGCTGGCCGCGCAGATTACCTGGTTCGGCATGCCGTTGAACCTGACGCGCTATGAATTCCTGCTGCTGAAAACATTCCTGATGTCGCCGGGACGTATTTACTCCCGCCAACAATTGATGGATTTAGTCTGGGCCGATGCGCAGGATACCTTTGACAGAACGGTCGATACCCACATCAAAACGCTGCGCGCCAAGCTGCGGGCCATCAACCCCGAGCTTTCCCCCATCAATACGCATCGCGGTATGGGATACAGCCTGAGGAGCGCCTGATGCGCATTGGCATGCGTTTGCTGCTCGGCTATTTTATGATTGTTGCCGTCGCTGCCTGGTTCGTTCTGTCTATCTTTGTGCAGGAAATTAAGCCAGGCGTCCGTCGAGCGACTGAAGGCACATTGATTGATACCGCCACGCTGCTGGCTGCGCTGGCGCGTGATGACTTACTCTCTGACACCCCCGCCAACGGCAAGCTGGCGCAGGCCTTTTCGCAACTGCATAACCGCCCATTCCGCGCCAATATCAGCGGCATTAACAAAGTACGTAATGAATACCATGTCTACATGACGGACGCGCAGGGCAAGGTGGTGTTTGATTCAGCTAACCAGGCCGTCGGTCAGGACTACTCCCGCTGGAACGACGTGTGGTTAACGTTACGTGGGCAGTATGGCGCTCGTAGTACGCCGCAAAACCCGGATGATCCGGAAAGCTCAGTGATGTACGTTGCCGCGCCGATTGTAGACGGTGGTCGTATTATCGGTGTGCTCAGTGTCGGCAAACCAAATGCAGCGATGGCGCCAGTGATTAAACGCAGTGAACGGCGAATGCTGTGGGCCAGCGCCGTATTGCTGGGTATTGCCCTGGTGATTGGCTTCGGGATGGTATGGTGGATAAACCGCTCCATTGCCCGGCTGGCGCGTTATGCCGATTCCGTTACTGAGAATCGCCCCGTCCCACTGCCTGATTTAGGCAGTAGCGAGTTACGCAAACTGGCGCAGGCGCTGGAAAGTATGCGTCTGAAGCTCGAAGGCAAGAACTACATTGAGCAGTATGTCTACGCGTTAACCCATGAGCTGAAAAGCCCGCTGGCGGCCATTCGTGGCGCGGCGGAGATACTGCGCGAAGGTCCGCCGCCAAACGTGGTAGCGCGCTTTACCGATAATATTCTGACGCAAAATGCGCGCATGCAGGCGCTGGTTGAAACCTTGTTACGTCAGGCGCGACTGGAGAATCGGCAGGACATTACGTTGACGCCAGTGGCGGTAGATGCGCTGTTTGCTCAGCTTAAAGAGGCGCGTAGCGTGCAGCTGGCGGCAAAAAACATCACGCTGACCATTCTGCCTTCATCGCTTAGCGTCGCAGCCGATCCCGCGTTACTGGAGCAGGCATTGGGGAATTTACTCGACAACGCTATCGACTTTACGCCACAGGACGGGACGATTGTTCTGAGTGCACATCAGCACGAGGATCGGGTCACGTTGCAGGTTACCGACAGCGGTAGCGGGATCCCTGACTTTGCGTTGCCGCGTATTTTTGAGCGCTTCTACTCGCTGCCCCGCGAGAATGGACACAAGAGCAGCGGTTTGGGGCTGGCGTTTGTCAGTGAAGTTGCACGACTGCATGAAGGCGCGGTGACATTATCTAACCGACCAGAAGGCGGTGCACAAGCTTCGTTTACGCTTCACCGTCACTTCACATAACTTCAAATTCTCCGCACATAGCTGTTCTACCTTGCTGATATTGCAAAGGAGAACGCTATGTTGAAATCACCCCTGTTCTGGAAAATCGTCACTCTGGGTGGCGCCATGCTGCTGTTGTTAATTCCCCTGACAATGGTCAGGCAGATAATCGTAGAGCGATCGGATTATCGCAATGACGTTGAAGATGCAATCCGCCAGAGCACCAGCGGACCGCAAAAGATGGTCGGCCCGTTGATAGCCATTCCGGTGACAGAGCTTTATACCTCGCTGGAGGATGGCAAAGAGATCCAGCGTAAGCGAAGCTATATCCATTTCTGGCTGCCGGAGTCGTTGGTGGTTGAGGGGAGTCAGAACGTTGAAGCGCGTAAAATCGGTATTTATGAGGGCCAGGTCTGGCACAATGACCTCTCGGTGAAGGCCGAGTTTAACGCTGAACGTTTGCGTGATTTAAACCATCCCAACGTCAGCGTCGGCAAACCGTTTATCGTGGTTGGCGTGGGGGATGCGCGCGGGATTGGTGTGGTGCAAGCGCCGCAGGTCAATGGAACGTCGCTGGCGGTTGAGCCGGGGACGGGGTTGGATGGACGTGCGCAGGGGATCCACATTCCGTTACCCGACGCGAGCTGGGCGGAGCAAAACCTGAGCATGACGCTGTCGCTGAATTTGAGCGGAACAGGAGATTTCTCCGTTGTTCCGGTTGGCCGTAACAGTGAAATGACCTTAACCAGCAATTGGTCGCATCCCAACTTTCTTGGGGATTTTCTTCCGGCTAAGCGCGAAATCAGTAAGTCTGGATTCAATGCCCAGTGGCAAAGCAGTTGGTTTGCCAATAACCTCGGCGAACGCTTTGATGGCGAAAAGATTGGCTGGGAGGGAATGCCTGCATTTAGCGTCGCTGTCGCCACGCCTGCGGATCAATACCAACTGACGGACAGGGCGACAAAATATGCCATTTTGCTGATTGTGCTGACCTTTATGTCTTTCTTTGTTCTTGAAAGCATGACCAGCCTTCGACTGCACCCGATGCAGTACCTGCTGGTGGGATTATCGCTGGTGATGTTTTATCTGTTGCTGCTGGCGTTGTCAGAACATATTGGTTTTACCGCCGCGTGGATTACGGCGAGTCTGGTGGGGGCGTTGATGAACGGTGTGTATCTGCAGGCGATATTACAGGGTTGGCTTAAGAGTATTTTGTTCACCGTAGCGCTGCTGGGTCTGGATGGTGTGATGTGGGTGTTGCTCCGTTCACAGGACAGCTCTTTACTGCTGGGAACCGGCGTGCTGTTGGTCGCGTTGTGTGGCGTGATGTTCCTGACGCGTCATCTTGACTGGCACTCGCTGGCACAGCCAAAACCAAAGCCGACAGAAATTCCGGAGTCTCAGCCTGCGCAGAGTGACGAGTTTCGCTTATGGAAATAGGGTTGTGGTGAAATGAAAAACGGCGCATATTGCGCCGTTTTTTTACCTGTGAGGATCGAATTAATCCTGCAGGTCGCCGCAGAAACGGTAGCCTTCACCGTGAATGGTGGCGATAATTTCTGGCGTATCCGGCGTTGATTCGAAATGTTTACGAATGCGGCGGATAGTCACGTCAACGGTACGGTCATGCGGCTTCAGTTCGCGACCGGTCATTTTTTTCAGCAGTTCTGCGCGAGACTGGATTTTGCCCGGATTCTCACAGAAGTGAAGCATGGCGCGGAATTCGCTGCGTGGCAGTTTATACTGCTCGCCATCAGGACCAATCAGAGAGCGGCTGTTGATGTCCAGCTCCCAGCCATTGAACTTGTAGCTCTCGACGCTACGGCGTTCTTCGCTGACGGTACCCAGGTTCATGGTACGCGACAGCAGGTTACGAGCACGGATAGTCAGTTCGCGCGGGTTAAACGGCTTGGTGATGTAATCGTCTGCGCCGATTTCGAGGCCGAGAATTTTATCGACTTCGTTATCACGGCCCGTCAGGAACATCAGCGCAACGTTAGCTTGTTCGCGGAGTTCGCGCGCTAACAGGAGGCCATTTTTCCCAGGCAGATTGATATCCATAATCACAAGGTTGATGTCATATTCAGAGAGAATCTGATGCATTTCCGCGCCATCTGTCGCTTCGAATACATCATAGCCTTCTGCTTCGAAAATGCTTTTCAACGTGTTGCGTGTTACTAACTCGTCTTCAACGATAAGAATGTGCGGGGTCTGCATGTTTGCTACCTAAATTGCCAACTAAATCGAAACAGGAAGTACAAAAGTCCCTGACCTGCCTGATGCATGCCGTAAATTAACATGATCGGCGTAACATGACTAAAGTACGTAATTGCGTTCTTGATGCACTTTCCATCAACGTCAACAACATCATTAGCTTGGTCGTGGGTAGTTTCCCTCTGGACCCGACAGTGTCAAAAACGGCTGTCATCCTAACCATTTTAACAGCAACATAACAGGCTAAGACATGCCGGACACCCAATAAAACTACGCTTCGTTGACATATATCAAGTTCAATTGTAGCACGTTAACAGTTTGATGAAATCAACGTATCCAAATGTTTGCTTTCATCACAAAATTGCAATATTACAACTAGTTGCACGCGCTAATTAATAAATGTAATGAATCCAACCAATGCGATCCATTTTAAATTAAATTATCATGGATAAACAGAAGGATATGCAACTTTTGTTAACATAAAGGGCAATAGTTCAGCCTGGAAATAGTTTAGCATTTTTTACCGGATGCGAAATGCTTTTTCAGTGATTTCTGTTAAAAATATGTAAATTCGCGCTGCGTAATATGTTGATGCACGTCACATTATTACCTGCACATAGGCTAAAAGAGTATCGAAATGCGTTTAACAATTATTCTGGTTGCCCCCGCCAGAGCGGAAAATATTGGTGCGGCAGCCCGTGCGATGAAGACCATGGGATTCACCCAGTTGCGGATCGTTGACAGCGAGGCCCACCTGGAACCTGCCACGCGATGGGTTGCGCATGGCTCGGGTGATATTATTGATAATATTAACGTTTTTCCAACGTTAGCCGAGGCGCTTCACGACGTGGATTTTACCGTCGCGACCACGGCGCGCAGCCGCGCGAAGTTTCATTATTACGCTACGCCGGTCGAACTGGTTCCCCTGTTGCAGGAAAAATCAACGTGGATGGATCACGCCGCGCTGGTTTTTGGTCGTGAAGATTCGGGGCTGACCAACGAAGAATTGGCTCTGGCGGATGTCCTCACCGGGGTACCGATGGTGGCTGACTATCCATCACTCAATTTGGGGCAGGCGGTGATGGTGTATTGCTATCAATTAGCAGGTTTAATACAACAACCGGCCAGAAACATTGAGATGACGGATGAGCATCAGCTACAGGCATTGCGCGAACGTGTTTTGCGTTTATTAGCCACGCTGAACGTTTCTGACGACATTAAGTTGACGGACTGGCTGCAACAGCGAATGGGTCTGTTAGAGCAGCGAGACACGGCAATGTTGCACCGTTTTTTACATGATATAGAAAAAAATCTAACAAAATAAAGTGTTGATAAATGTTTGTTGTGCAGTTTTTTACTCTGGTTTCAAGTGGGCGAGACATTCTGTATTGGTTGAAAGTAAAAGGGCAAGCAGTCGCTCATGAACAAGTTTCGGAATGTGATCAATTTAAAAATTTATTGACTTAGGTCAGCAGATACTTTAACCCTAAAAGAATACAAGACAGACAGATAATAATTACAGAGCACACAACATCATGAAACGCATCAGCATCACTATTACCACAACCATCACCATTACCACAGGTAACGGTGCGGGCTGACGCGTACAGGAAACACAAGAAAAAGCCCGCACCTAAACAGTGCGGGCTTTTTTTTCGACCAAAGGCAATGAGGTAAACCATGCGAGTGTTGAAGTTCGGCGGTACATCAGTGGCAAATGCAGAGCGCTTTCTGCGGGTTGCCGATATTCTGGAAAGCAATGCCAGACAGGGGCAGGTCGCGACCGTGCTCTCTGCCCCCGCAAAAATTACCAACCATCTGGTGGCGATGATTGAGAAGACCATCGGTGGTCAGGATGCTTTAGCCAATATCAGCGACGCCGAACGTATTTTCTCTGAGCTATTGGTGGGTTTGGCCGCCGCGCAGCCGGGTTTTCCGTTGGCCCCGCTCAAAGCCTTTGTTGAACAAGAGTTTGCCCAGATTAAACACGTCCTGCATGGCATCAGCCTGTTGGGACAGTGCCCGGACAGCATCAATGCCGCGCTTATCTGCCGTGGCGAAAAAATGTCGATCGCCATCATGGCAGGCCTGCTGGAAGCGCGCGGGCACAACGTGACGGTCATCGATCCGGTGGAGAAATTGCTGGCAGTCGGCCATTACCTCGAATCTACCGTTGATATCGCCGAATCTACGCGCCGCATTGCCGCCAGCCGTATTCCTGCGGACCACATGATTTTGATGGCCGGATTTACCGCCGGGAATGAGAAAGGTGAGTTAGTGGTGCTGGGGCGTAATGGCTCCGACTACTCTGCCGCCGTACTGGCCGCCTGTTTGCGCGCGGATTGTTGTGAGATCTGGACCGATGTTGACGGCGTATATACTTGCGATCCGCGTCAGGTACCCGACGCCCGACTGCTGAAGTCGATGTCTTATCAGGAAGCGATGGAGCTTTCTTACTTCGGCGCCAAAGTGCTGCACCCGCGCACCATTACCCCTATTGCCCAGTTCCAGATCCCTTGCCTGATTAAAAATACCGGCAATCCACAAGCGCCTGGCACGTTGATTGGCGCCAGCAGTGATGACGACGATTTGCCGGTAAAAGGTATTTCTAATCTCAATAACATGGCGATGTTTAGCGTTTCCGGCCCAGGAATGAAAGGCATGGTGGGTATGGCGGCACGCGTTTTTGCCGCAATGTCGCGTGCGGGCATCTCGGTAGTGCTGATCACCCAATCCTCTTCCGAATATAGCATCAGCTTCTGCGTCCCGCAGGGCGACTGCGCACGTGCGCAACGCGCCATGCAGGATGAATTCTACCTCGAACTGAAAGAAGGCCTGCTGGAGCCGCTGGCGGTAACTGAGCGTCTGGCTATCATCTCTGTTATTGGCGATGGTATGCGTACTCTGCGTGGCATTTCGGCGAAATTCTTTGCCGCATTGGCTCGCGCGAACATCAATATCGTGGCGATCGCCCAGGGGTCGTCTGAGCGTTCTATTTCGGTGGTGGTGAACAACGACGACACAACCACCGGCGTTCGCGTGACCCATCAAATGCTGTTCAACACCGACCAGGTGATTGAAGTGTTTGTGATTGGCGTAGGCGGCGTGGGCGGTGCGCTACTGGAGCAGCTTAAACGTCAGCAAACCTGGCTCAAAAAGAAGCATATCGATCTTCGCGTGTGCGGCGTGGCGAATTCGAAGGCTCTGCTGACAAACGTCCATGGTTTGAATCTGGAAAACTGGCAGGTGGAGCTGGAAAGCGCGAAAGAGCCATTCAACCTTGGGCGCTTAATTCGCCTGGTGAAAGAATATCATCTGCTTAATCCGGTGATTGTCGACTGTACGTCAAGCCAGGCGGTGGCGGATCAGTATGCTGATTTCCTGCGCGAAGGCTTCCATGTGGTTACGCCGAACAAAAAGGCCAACACCTCGTCGATGGATTACTACCATCAGCTGCGTTTTGCCGCCGCGAAGTCCAGGCGTAAATTCCTCTACGACACCAACGTGGGCGCAGGCTTGCCGGTAATTGAAAACCTGCAAAACCTGCTCAGCGCAGGTGATGAATTGCAGCGTTTCTCCGGTATTCTTTCCGGCTCGCTGTCGTTTATTTTCGGCAAGCTGGATGAAGGCATGAGCTTCTCGCAAGCCACCACCATGGCGCGTGAGATGGGCTATACCGAGCCCGATCCGCGTGACGATCTTTCCGGTATGGATGTGGCACGTAAGCTGCTGATCCTCGCCCGTGAGACCGGTCGTGAGCTGGAGCTTTCAGACGTGGTCATTGAGCCAGTTCTGCCAAACGAGTTTGATGATTCTGGTGATGTATCCGCGTTTATGGCGAAATTGCCGCAGTTGGATGACGTCTTTGCCGCGCGCGTGGCGAAAGCCCGTGATGAGGGAAAAGTATTGCGTTATGTTGGCAATATCGAAGAGGACGGCGTTTGTCGCGTGAAAATTGATGCAGTAGACGGCAACGATCCGCTGTTTAAAGTGAAAAACGGTGAGAACGCGCTGGCATTCTATAGCCACTACTATCAGCCGTTACCGTTGGTTCTGCGCGGATATGGCGCGGGTAACGACGTGACGGCAGCGGGCGTCTTTGCCGACCTGCTACGCACCCTTTCATGGAAGTTAGGAGTCTGACATGGTGAGAGTTTATGCCCCGGCTTCCAGTGCCAATATGAGCGTCGGGTTTGATGTGCTCGGTGCGGCGGTAACTCCGGTGGACGGTTCGCTGTTGGGCGATGTGGTGTCCGTTGAGGCGGCTGATCAGTTCAGCCTGAACAACCTTGGGCGCTTTGCCAACAAGCTGCCGCCAGAGCCGCGCGAAAATATTGTCTATCAGTGTTGGGAGCGATTCTGCCAGGAGCTGGGTAAAACGGTTCCGGTGGCGATGACGCTGGAAAAAAATATGCCGATTGGCTCCGGGTTAGGCTCCAGCGCCTGTTCCGTCGTGGCGGCGTTAGTCGCTATGAACGAACACTGCGGTAAGCCGCTCAACGATACGCGCCTGTTGGCGATAATGGGCGAGCTGGAAGGGCGTATCTCCGGCAGTATTCATTACGATAACGTTGCCCCGTGCTTTTTGGGCGGCATGCAGTTAATGATCGAAGAAAACGGCATTATCAGCCAGCAGGTGCCAGGCTTTGATGAGTGGCTATGGGTACTGGCGTATCCGGGGATTAAAGTGTCGACGGCAGAAGCGCGGGCGATTCTACCTGCGCAGTATCGCCGTCAGGACTGTATCGCCCACGGGCGACATCTGGCTGGATTTATCCATGCCTGCTATTCCCGTCAGCCTGGGCTTGCCGCGAAGCTGATGAAGGACGTCATTGCTGAGCCGTATCGTACCCGCTTGCTGCCAGGCTTTAGTCAGGCGCGTCAGGCGGTAACAGAAATTGGCGCGCTGGCCAGCGGGATCTCCGGGTCAGGGCCGACGCTGTTCGCCTTGTGCGATAAGCCGGATACGGCGCAGCGCGTAGCAGATTGGCTGAGTAAAAATTACCTGCAAAATCAGGAAGGCTTTGTTCATATTTGCCGGCTGGACACGGCGGGCGCACGGGTACTGGGATAATCAATGAAACTGTATAATCTGAAAGATCATAACGAGCAGGTCAGCTTTGCGCAGGCCGTCACGCAAGGGCTTGGCAAGAATCAGGGATTGTTTTTTCCGCACGATCTACCGGAATTCAATCTGACAGAAGTGGATGAGATGCTGAACCAGGACTTCGTTGGCCGCAGCGCGAAGATCCTGTCCGCATTTATTGGTGATGAGATCCCTCAGGAAATTCTGGAAAAACGCGTGCGTGCTGCATTTGCTTTTCCGGCACCGGTTGCTCAGGTTGCCGCAGATGTCGGCTGTCTGGAACTGTTCCACGGCCCTACGCTTGCATTTAAAGACTTTGGCGGGCGCTTTATGGCGCAAATGCTGACGCACATCAGCGGCGACAAGCCGGTAACCATTCTGACGGCGACCTCAGGTGATACCGGCGCGGCGGTTGCACATGCCTTTTATGGCCTGAAAAATGTGCGCGTGGTGATCCTCTACCCGAACGGCAAGATCAGCCCATTACAGGAAAAACTGTTCTGTACGCTGGGCGGTAACATTGAAACTGTAGCGATTGATGGCGATTTTGATGCCTGCCAGGCGCTGGTGAAACAGGCGTTTGATGACGAAGAGCTGAAGGTGGCTCTGGGACTGAACTCGGCTAATTCAATTAACATCAGCCGTCTGCTGGCGCAAATCTGTTACTACTTTGAGGCTGTGGCTCAGCTACCGCAAGAGGCGCGGAATCAGCTGGTGATTTCTGTTCCCAGCGGTAACTTTGGCGATCTGACCGCCGGGCTGCTGGCGAAATCACTGGGCTTGCCGGTGAAGCGTTTTATCGCGGCGACTAACGTTAACGATACGGTTCCGCGTTTCCTTGCTGAAGGTGAGTGGGCGCCGAAAGCGACTCAGGCGACGTTATCGAATGCGATGGATGTCAGCCAGCCGAACAACTGGCCGCGCGTGGAAGAACTGTTCCGCCGTAAAATCTGGCGTCTGAATGAGCTGGGTTATGCCGCCGTTGATGATGCCACGACTCAGGACACCATGCGTGAGTTACATGAGATAGGCTACACCTCAGAACCGCATGCGGCGGTGGCTTACCGTGCGCTGCGTGACCAACTGAACCCTGGCGAGTACGGCCTGTTCCTTGGTACTGCGCATCCGGCGAAGTTTAAAGAAAGCGTTGAAGAGATTCTTGATCTGACGCTGGCGTTGCCAAAAGAGCTGGCGGAACGCGCGGACTTGCCGCTGCTTTCTCATCACCTGCCTGCTGATTTTGCGCAACTGCGTAAGCTGATGATGACCCGCAGTTAACGGTGGTGCCCGCTGGCGCTTTGCTTAGCGGGCCTACAAAACCTGTAGGCCGGATAAGGCGTTAGCCGTCATCCGGCATATAAATTATTGCTCGTGGCGTTTAAACACCAGTTCGCCGTTTCCTGACGCTTCTTCATCAAAGAAATAGCCTTCGCTGTTAAATGCGGTCAGCTGTTCCGGCTGCGTTAAGCGGTTCTCAATGATGTAGCGGCTCATCAGGCCGCGCGCTTTCTTGGCATAAAAGCTGATGACTTTGAACTTGCCGTTTTTCTCGTCGAGGAAGACTGGTTTAATCAGCTCGGCATTGAGCTTTTTCGGCTTCACGGATTTAAAATACTCATCCGAAGCGAGATTAATCACCACGCTGTCGCCTTGTGCTTCAAGTGCTTCATTAAGTTTATCGGTGATGATATCTCCCCAGAACTGGTAGAGATCTTTACCCTTCGCATTGGCCAAACGAATGCCCATCTCCAGACGATAAGGCTGCATCAAATCCAGTGGACGTAGAACGCCGTACAGTCCGGACAACATCCGTAAATGCTGCTGAGCGAAGTCGAAATCCGCCTCGCTGAAGGTTTCAGCCTGCAGCCCGGTATACACGTCGCCCTTAAATGCCAGAATGGCCTGGCGCGCATTGTCCGGCGTGAAGTCAGGCTGCCAGTCATGGAAACGCGTGGCATTCAAATCCGCCAGTTTGTCGCTAATTCCCATCAGCTTGCCAATCTGCGGCGCAGAGAGCTGGCGCGCCACATGGATAAGCTGCTGAGAGTGATCCAGCAGTTCGGGTAGCGTATGGCGTGTTGTTGCCAGCGGACTTTGGTAGTCGAGCGTTTTTGCAGGTGAAATCAGAATCAGCATATCCAGTCCTTGCAGGAAATTTACTGCGACTTTAGCAAAAAAAACGACAGATTTGATCGATGGTTGTGATTGCCGCGCTATCCGCGCGGCGTTTCATCCCAGCTTTCGGGGGCAAGCTGTTGTCTGATATCAGGATAACGGTGCGGATCGAATTCCGGGCGCACCCCGAGTTTACGCTGGCGCAGATAGTCGCTGGCGATGGTATGGACAACCGGAGAAAGCAGCAGAATCGCTGTCAGGTTAGTAATGGCCATACAAGCCATAATGATATCGGCCAACTGCCAGACCAGCGGGAAGCTGACAAACGTTCCGCCGATAATGGTGCTAATGGTAGCGATTCGCAATAGCCAGATGATGCGCATATTGTCCAGTTTCAGAAAGACGAGATTGTTCTCCGCATAGATGTAGTTGGCGACGATCGAGCTAAAGGCAAACAGAATCACAATAAAAGCCACGAATCCGGCTCCCCATTCTCCCGTCAGCGTTACCATTGCTTTTTGAAGTAACTGGATGCCTTCCATTGGCACATAGCTGGTGCCATTGCCTGCCAACAGAATAATCATCGCGCTAGCCGTACAGACCACGAGAGTGTCGCCTAATACCCCAATCATTTGCACAATGCCTTGTGCCGCAGGATGCGGTGGCCAGGAGGCGGCCGATGCAGCTGCATTCGGCGTAGATCCCATTCCGGCTTCGTTAGAAAACATGCCGCGCTGAAAACCGTTGGCAATAGCCTGGCTTAGCGTATATCCGGCCGCACCCGCTGCTGCTTCCTGCCAGCCAAAGGCGCTTTTTATAATGGTGACGATAATGTCGGGAAGCTGCCCGATATGCCACAGACAGATGATGATGCTACTTCCAACCCACAGCAGTGCCATCATCGGAACGAACCATTGCATCAGGCGTGCGACGCCTTTAATACCGCCGACGATGACCAGTAATGACACTATTGCCAGTGCGATACCGGAGAAGAGGGGAGGGATGTCAAAAGCAAAGGTCAACGCACGAGAGACCGAGTTCGCCTGAACGCTGTTAAAAATCAGTCCATAGGCAATCAGTAAAAAGATGGCAAAAAGGACGCCCATCCAGCGCATGCCCAGACCACGTGCCATATACCACGCAGGACCACCGCGGAACTGTCCTTTGCTATCGCGTTCTTTATACAGTTGGGCAAGTGAGCACTCGGCGAATGACGTTGCCATACCAATGACCGCTGAGACCCACATCCAGAAAATGGCTCCAGGGCCGCCAGCGGCGATCGCCAACGCTACGCCGGCCAGGTTCCCGCTACCGATACGCGCGGCAAGGCTGGTGCACAGAGCCTGAAAGGAAGTTAAACCGCCCGGCTGCGGGCTAATGCTGTTTTTAAGACTTGTGCCAAACTGGCGAATGTAGCGGAACTGCACGAACCCTGTACGCCAGGTGAACCAACATCCTGCGCCAAGCAGGAGGTAGATCATCACCGATCCCCAGAGTATTTCATTAATAAATGAGAAAAAATCAGGCATTAACATCCCTCTTGTTGATGCCGGTAAGCGCGAAGATTTCCGTGTAAGCGCTACCAATAATCGACCAGTATATACCTTGTCATGAGAGTGATTGCGGGAGTTTATCATAACAATCGTTATATCCCGCAATTGCGCATCACAGGCTTTGAGATGCGTAATCAGGGCTGAGCAGCGGGTCGGACAATCCAGGCGGTTGCGCTGAGAGTGCGTCGTGCTATCATCAGGGAAGATCGGTTACATCCCCCTAACAAGCTGTTTAAAGAGAATCGCTATCATGACGGACAAATTGACCTCCCTTCGTCAGTTCACCACAGTAGTGGCCGACACCGGAGACATCGCGGCAATGAAGCTGTATCAGCCTCAGGATGCCACAACTAACCCTTCTCTCATTCTTAACGCAGCGCAGATCCCAGAATACCGCAAGCTGATTGATGACGCTGTAGCCTGGGCTAAGCAGCAGAGCAACGACCGCGCACAGCAGATCGTCGACGCGACCGACAAACTGGCAGTAAATATCGGTCTGGAGATCCTGAAACTGGTCCCGGGTCGTATTTCTACTGAAGTTGACGCTCGTCTGTCTTACGACACCGACGCGTCCATCGCGAAAGCAAAACGTCTGATCAAGATGTATAACGACGCTGGCATCAGCAACGATCGCATTCTGATTAAACTGGCTTCAACCTGGCAGGGCATCCGTGCCGCTGAGCAGCTGGAAAAAGAAGGCATCAACTGTAACCTGACTCTGCTGTTCTCCTTCGCGCAGGCACGTGCATGTGCAGAAGCTGGCGTATACCTGATTTCTCCGTTCGTTGGTCGTATTCTTGACTGGTACAAAGCCAACACCGACAAGAAAGAGTATGCACCGGCAGAAGATCCGGGTGTGGTTTCCGTAACGGAAATCTACGAGTACTACAAACAGCACGGTTACGAAACCGTGGTGATGGGTGCGAGCTTCCGTAACATCGGCGAAATCATTGAGCTGGCAGGCTGCGATCGTCTGACGATTGCTCCGGCACTGCTGAAAGAGCTGGCGGAAAGCGAAGGCGCTATCGAACGTAAACTGTCCTTCTCCGGCGAAGTGAAAGCGCGTCCTGCACGCATCACCGAAGCTGAGTTCCTGTGGCAGCACAACCAGGATCCGATGGCTGTAGATAAACTGGCGGACGGTATCCGTAAGTTTGCTGTAGACCAGGGTAAACTGGAAAAAATGATCGGCGATCTGCTGTAATCATTAACGCGTGGCCCTGATATGGGTCACGCTACCTCTTCTGAAACCTGTCTGTCCTTCCTTTCGCAGTGTATCATTCTGTTTAACGAGACTGTTTAAACGGAATAATCATGAATACTTTACGCATTGGCCTGGTTTCCATTTCTGACCGTGCTTCCAGCGGCGTTTACCAGGATAAAGGTATCCCGGCCCTTGAAGAGTGGCTGGCATCTGCCCTTACCACCCCTTTTGAGCTGCAAACGCGACTGATCCCGGATGAACAGGCGATCATCGAACAGACCTTATGCGAGCTGGTGGATGAAATGAGCTGTCATCTGGTGCTGACTACCGGCGGAACGGGTCCGGCACGTCGCGACGTGACCCCCGATGCTACGCTTGCCGTGGCTGACCGCCAGATGCCAGGCTTTGGCGAACAGATGCGCCAGATAAGTCTGCACTTTGTGCCAACGGCTATTCTCTCCCGCCAGGTCGGTGTGATTCGCAAACAGGCGTTGATCCTGAATCTGCCTGGGCAGCCGAAATCGATCAAAGAAACGCTGGAAGGCGTGAAAGATGCCGACGGTAAGGTTATCGTACCGGGTATTTTTGCAAGTGTACCGTATTGTATACAGTTGCTGGATGGGCCGTATGTGGAAACCGCACCGGCTGTTGTAGCATCTTTTCGTCCTAAAAGCGCAATTCGCGATACAAACGCCTGAAAGTAGCCCGATCGTGACATAAGTGCCAATCACAGTGGAGTATTGAATTGTTTACGATATAGTAATTTTTTCTTTACATGTATCGACAGACAGATTCAATAACTCCACTGACTGATGGTTTGCTATGTCACAACACACTCGACCGCTGAATCGCCAGGATTATAAAACTCTTACGCTTGCTGCCCTCGGCGGTGCGCTTGAGTTTTATGATTTCATTATCTTCGTCTTCTTTGCCGCTGTTGTTGGTGAACTCTTCTTTCCGGCAGACATTCCTGAGTGGCTACGTCAGGTGCAAACCTTCGGCATTTTTGCCGCCGGATATCTGGCGCGTCCGCTGGGTGGCATCATCATGGCGCACTTTGGCGATCTGGTCGGGCGTAAGAAAATGTTCACCCTGAGCATTTTGCTGATGGCGATACCGACGCTGGCGATTGGTCTTTTGCCTACCTACGCCTCAATGGGGATCCTCGCACCGCTGTTGTTACTGCTGATGCGCATTTTGCAAGGCGCTGCCATCGGTGGAGAAGTGCCGGGCGCGTGGGTGTTCGTGGCGGAGCATGTACCGGAGCGCCGCATCGGCATTGCCTGTGGCACGCTGACCGCCGGGCTGACGGTGGGGATTCTGTTGGGGTCGGTGGTTGCGACGCTAGTGAATACCAACCTGACGCAACAGGCGGTGCATGACTACGGCTGGCGTATCCCGTTCCTGCTGGGGGGCGTTTTTGGGCTGGTGGCGATGTACCTGCGCCGCTGGTTGCAGGAAACGCCAATCTTCCTCGAAATGCAGCAGCGTAAAGCACTTGCGCAAGAGCTACCGGTGAAGTCGGTGGTGAGTAAGCATAAAAAAGCGGTGGTTATTTCAATGCTGCTGACCTGGTTGTTATCGGCCGGGATTGTGGTGGTGATCCTGATGTCACCAGTCTGGTTGCAGAAGCAGTATGGCTTTGCACCCGCGCTAACGTTACAGGCCAACAGTGTCGCTACCATTATGCTGTGCGTCGGCTGTCTGCTGGCCGGATTTATTGTCGACCGGGTCGGCGCCAGCAAAACCTTTATTGTCGGCAGCCTGCTGCTGGCCTGTTCGAGCTGGTTTTTCTATCACCTGACCGGCAGCCATCCTCAGCACTTGTTCCTGTTATACGGGCTGGTGGGATTATGCGTTGGCGTAGTCGGCGCAGTGCCTTATGTCATGGTGCGGGCGTTTCCGGCGGAAGTCCGTTTTACCGGTATTTCCTTTTCCTATAACGTCTCATATGCCATTTTTGGTGGTCTGACGCCAATCGCCGTGACGATGTTAATGAGCGTGTCGCCAATGGCTCCGGCCTGGTATGTGCTGGCGTTATCGCTGGTGGGGTTAGGTCTGGGAATTTGGCTGCGACAGGATATTTATCATCGCGATACGAGCGTACAGGGAGAGTTACAGCGTTTGTAAGGAATATCCCCCCGTCAGGGGGGATATTGTCAGATTAGTGCGCTTCACCAATCGGCAGGATGGTACGGCCAAACTGTTCGTTCAGCACTTCACCCATCGCCAGGTAAATAGCGCTTGCGCCACACACTAAGCCAACCCAACCCGCTACGTGAATGATTGCTTCGTTACCTGCAATGTTGCCAACGGCCAGCAGGGCGAACAGCACTGTCAGGCTCAGGAACACGAACTGCAGCATGCGCGCGGCTTTCAGCGTACCGAAGAACATGAACAGAGTGAACACGCCCCACAGACCCAGGTAAGCGCCCAGGAACTGACCATTGGTTGCATCCGCGAGGCCCATTTTCGGCATCAGCAGAATCGCAACCAGCGTCAGCCAGAACGAACCGTAGGAGGTAAAGGCGGTTAAACCGAAGGTGTTGCCTTTTTTATATTCCAGAAGACCGGCAAAAATTTGCGCGATACCGCCGTAGAAAATGCCCATCGCCAGAATAATAACGTCTAAAGCGAAGAAACCCGCGTTATGCAGGTTAAGCAGAATGGTGGTCATGCCAAAGCCCATCAGGCCCAGCGGTGCCGGATTAGCCAACTTAGTGTTGCCCATAATTCCTCAAAATCATCATTGATTGAATGGTGAAATAGTTTCCCCAAATAACGATCACTGTCTTCGGGGCGCGGCATAATAATCAGGGGAGAGGGCACTGTCTATGATCTAACGAAGGGAAAACGAATTATTTTCCCTGTGATGGGCATCACGCTTGTGCGTGGTTGAACATTCTGCGCAGGCAGGCAATGTGGAGTACAGCCGGGATCGTCACCCGATAAGCGCTGCCGCTCACCGCTTTAACCCCGTTTAAAGCCGCACCTACCGGGCCGCCAAGTCCGGCTCCGCGCAGTAATCCGTGCCCGATTACGCTGACGGCGGCGTGGGTTCGCAGAATTTTGGTTAACTGGCCGGAGAGCAGGTGAGAGACGCCTTTTGCCAGGTGACGATCCTTCAATAATAACGGTAGCAGTTCTTCCAGTTCAGAAACTTTTGCATCGACAGCCTGCAGAAATTCCTGCTTTTGTCCGGCATCCATTTTTTGCCAGGCATTGCGTAAAAAGTGCTCCAGCAGAGACTGTTCAATTTCGAACGTGGACATCTCTTTATCAGCTTTAATCTTCAGACGCTTCGAAACGTCCAGCAAAATCGCCCGATACAGTTTTCCATGTCCACGGAGTTTATTGGCAATGCTGTCGCCCCCATAATGCTGCAGTTCGCCAGCAATCAGTTGCCAGTTGCGGCGGTGCTGTTCCGGATGTCCTTCCATCGATTTAAATAAATCGTTGTGGTTGAGAACGCTCGACAGACGGGCTTTCCCCTTTTCATTATGTGTAAGCAGGCGGGTAATATTGGCGAGCTGCTCCTCACTGCAATGCTGAAGAAAATCGAGATCGTCGTCATTCAAATAGGTGACATTCATGTTTCTATGGCTTTTGAATAAAAGTATGGGGAATTAGTCGTCGCCGATGATTTTCAGCGTCGCCATATCAGAAGAGTTCACCGTATGGCCGGAGAAGGTAATTTTTTTCACGCAGCGCTTATTGTCGTTGTCGCTATTGATGTTGATCCAATTGGTCGTTTGCCCTTCTTTGATGGAGGAAGGCACGTTCAGACTCTGGCTGGACATGCGGGCAGCTTTGAAATAAACCGATGCACCACTGAGCTGTAAATCACCATGATCGGCCGTAAGTTGAATGCGTTTCACCACGCGGCAAACAGGAAGTTTCAGCGTTAGATCGTTGGTTTCATTACGAGGCATGGCGATCACGCCGAGGACTTTATGATCGTTAGCGTGTGCGGCGCTGCTCAGCAGCAGGCCCATAAGCAGGCTGGCGGAAAGGGTTAATACGGATTTCATGGAATTTCTCTTTGACGGCTGTAAAAGTGTGTCGTTTCAGACCATCTTACCGCTGTCAGAATCATGATTCATGCTTGTAATCTTTTCTTTTTATTACAATTTTTATGTGAATGGCTGTGCTGATTTTATCTGTTTTATGAATTAATTTTGATTTGAGACTATTCATTTTTTAATCTTTTAACCTTTTTTCTGCGATTTTATTGCCACAAGGCTAAAAAAAATTTTCATGCCCCCCTTGATGACGTGGGTTACGACCCCATCTTGTAAGCAACCGCAGTGGTGAGTCTGAAAAAAAACGATTCAGGGTAGTTGAAACCGCACGTTTCGCCCTTATTACAGATTCACAACCACATGATGACCGAATTTTTAGTGGAGACGTTTAGATGGGTAAAATTATTGGTATCGACCTGGGTACTACCAACTCTTGTGTAGCGATTATGGATGGCACTACTGCACGTGTGCTGGAGAACGCCGAGGGCGATCGCACCACGCCTTCTATCATTGCTTATACCCAGGATGGTGAAACTCTGGTTGGTCAGCCGGCTAAACGTCAGGCAGTGACAAACCCGCAAAACACCCTGTTTGCGATTAAACGCCTGATTGGCCGCCGCTTCCAGGACGAAGAAGTACAGCGTGATGAAGCCATCATGCCGTACAAAATCATCGGTGCTGACAACGGTGATGCATGGATTGACGTAAAAGGTCAGAAACTGGCACCGCCGCAGATTTCTGCTGAAGTGCTGAAAAAAATGAAGAAAACGGCTGAAGATTACCTGGGTGAGCCGGTAACTGAAGCAGTTATCACCGTACCTGCATACTTTAACGATGCTCAGCGTCAGGCAACTAAAGACGCCGGTCGTATCGCAGGTCTGGAAGTAAAACGTATCATCAACGAACCAACCGCAGCTGCGCTGGCTTACGGTCTGGATAAAGAAGTCGGCAACCGTACTATCGCGGTATATGACCTCGGTGGTGGTACTTTCGATATCTCTATTATCGAAATCGACGAAGTTGACGGCGAAAAAACCTTCGAAGTTCTGGCAACCAACGGTGATACCCACCTGGGTGGTGAAGACTTCGACAGCCGTATGATCAACTACCTGGTTGACGAGTTTAAGAAAGATCAGGGTATCGACCTGCGTAATGACCCGCTGGCGATGCAGCGTCTGAAAGAAGCCGCTGAGAAAGCGAAGATCGAGCTGTCTTCCGCTCAGCAGACCGACGTGAACCTGCCGTACATCACTGCAGACGCGACCGGTCCGAAACATATGAACATCAAAGTGACCCGTGCGAAACTGGAAAGCCTGGTTGAAGACCTGGTTAACCGTTCTATCGAGCCGCTGAAAGTTGCTCTGCAGGATGCTGGCCTGTCCGTATCTGATATCAACGACGTTATCCTCGTTGGTGGTCAGACGCGTATGCCGATGGTGCAGAAGAAAGTCGCTGAGTTCTTCGGTAAAGAACCGCGTAAAGACGTTAACCCGGACGAAGCCGTAGCAATCGGTGCTGCTGTTCAGGGTGGTGTATTGACCGGTGATGTTAAAGACGTGCTGCTGCTGGACGTTACCCCGCTGTCTCTGGGTATCGAAACCATGGGTGGCGTAATGACTCCGCTGATCGCGAAAAACACCACTATCCCGACCAAGCACAGCCAGGTGTTCTCTACCGCTGAAGACAACCAGTCTGCGGTAACCATCCATGTGCTGCAGGGTGAACGTAAACGTGCTGCTGATAACAAAGATCTGGGTCAGTTTAACCTGGATGGTATCAGCCCGGCTCCGCGCGGTATGCCGCAGATCGAAGTTACTTTTGACATCGATGCCGACGGTATCCTGCACGTTTCCGCGAAAGACAAAAACAGCGGTAAAGAGCAGAAGATCACCATCAAGGCTTCTTCTGGTCTGAACGAAGAAGAAATTCAGAAAATGGTTCGCGAAGCAGAAGCGAACGCAGAATCTGACCGTAAGTTTGAAGAGCTGGTTCAGACCCGCAACCAGGGTGACCATCTGCTGCACAGCACTCGCAAGCAGGTTGAAGAAGCAGGCGACAAACTGCCGGCTGACGACAAAACTGCCATCGAGTCTGCACTGACCGCGCTGGAAACTTCTCTGAAAGGTGAAGACAAAGCGGATATCGAAGCGAAAATGCAGGCGCTGGCACAGGTTTCCCAGAAACTGATGGAAATCGCTCAGCAGCAGCACGCACAGCAACAGGCTGGTGCAGCAGGCGCTGATGCTTCTGCAAATAACGCGAAAGATGACGACGTTGTCGACGCCGAGTTTGAAGAAGTGAAAGACAAAAAATAATCGCCCTTTGAACGGGTAATTACTGGCACGGGCGAAGAGGTTTCCTCTCCGCCCGTGCACGCATGTTAGGGGCAGATAAAAAGAGATGGCTAAGCAAGACTATTACGAGATTTTAGGCGTTTCCAAATCAGCGGAAGAGCGTGAAATCAAAAAGGCCTACAAGCGCCTGGCCATGAAATATCACCCGGACCGCAACCAGGGTGATAAAGAGGCCGAAGCCAAGTTTAAAGAGATCAAAGAAGCGTACGAGATCCTGACCGATGCGCAAAAACGTGCGGCCTACGATCAGTACGGTCATGCTGCGTTTGAGCAAGGCGGTATGGGCGGCGGCGGCGGTTTTGGCGGCGGGGCTGACTTCAGCGATATCTTTGGTGACGTGTTTGGCGATATCTTTGGCGGCGGTCGTGGTCGTCAGCGCGCCTCACGTGGTGCTGATTTACGTTACAACATGGATCTCACT
This sequence comes from Citrobacter sp. CF971, assembly GCF_006385635.1. Lineage (NCBI taxonomy): Bacteria > Pseudomonadati > Pseudomonadota > Gammaproteobacteria > Enterobacterales > Enterobacteriaceae > Citrobacter > Citrobacter sp. CF971. The sequence goes on from NZ_CP041051.1 coordinate 841,394, forward strand.
CTGGAAGAAGCCGTGCGTGGCGTCACCAAAGAGATCCGTATTCCGACTCTGGAAGAGTGTGACGTCTGCCACGGTAGCGGCGCGAAGGCGGGCACTCAGCCGCAAACCTGTCCAACCTGTCACGGTTCCGGTCAGGTGCAGATGCGTCAGGGCTTTTTTGCCGTACAGCAGACCTGTCCACACTGTCAGGGCCGCGGTACGCTGATCAAAGATCCGTGCAACAAATGCCACGGGCATGGTCGCGTTGAGAAGAGCAAAACGCTGTCTGTTAAAATCCCAGCTGGGGTTGATACCGGCGACCGTATCCGTTTGTCTGGTGAAGGCGAAGCCGGTGAGCATGGCGCGCCAGCAGGTGATTTGTACGTTCAGGTGCAGGTAAAACAACACCCAATTTTCGAACGTGAAGGCAATAACCTCTACTGCGAAGTGCCGATTAACTTTGCGATGGCTGCTCTGGGCGGCGAGATTGAAGTCCCGACGCTGGACGGTCGCGTGAAGCTAAAAATTCCGGGCGAAACGCAAACTGGCAAACTTTTCCGCATGCGTGGAAAGGGCGTCAAGTCTGTACGCGGTGGCGCTCAGGGAGACCTGCTGTGCCGCGTGGTAGTGGAAACCCCGGTTGGCCTGAACGACAAGCAGAAGCAACTGCTGAAAGATTTGCAGGACAGCTTTGGCGGCCCGACGGGTGAACAAAACAGTCCGCGCTCCAAAAGTTTCTTCGACGGTGTGAAGAAGTTCTTTGACGATCTGACTCGCTAACGACAAGCCAAAAAACTTTCTCGTTTGAAAAAACCGGTATTCCCTTTTAAGGGAATACCGGTTTTTTATTGTCAAGGATAAAAGTGAGTTGGATGGCCTTGAATGTGAGTTTTCTAACATGTCAGGTAAATATATTAGGGGAGGTTAGTAAGAAGATATTGATGCGCTTACTAACAAATATGAACTTATCATATCTACAGCAACATTATTTGACACATTATTTTAAGCAGTCATTATCTATTCTGATGTGAGATTTACATCACTATCTTGTAATTACACTTGTTTAATATTTATCACCGCAGCGAACCTTCATTCATTGATGAAAAAATTATAATTATGGGGAATAAATTCAATGCCTCGGATAAAGGAAATACTACTGGCTAGTCTTGTATTAGCCACTCCAGCTCTTTTTAGCCAAAATGTACAAGCTCTGGAATATAAAAACTCTTTTGGGTCAATTAACGCTGGTTATGCAGACTGGAATAGCGGTTTTGTGAATGTGCATCGCGGTGAAGTTTGGAAAGCAACGACTGATTTTGGCGTCAATTTTAGAGAGGCTGAATTCTATTCTTTTATTGAAAGCAACGTATTAAACCATGCAGTGGCGGGCCGTAACCATACCGTCTCTGCTATGACCCATGTGCGTCTTTTTGATTCTGACTATACCTTCTTTGGCAAGATATACGGTCAATGGGACAACTCATGGGGTGACGATCTGGATATGTTTTATGGACTCGGTTATCTGGGGTGGAGTGGAGATTGGGGTTTCTTTAAACCTTATATCGGCTTGCATAACCAATCAGGTGACTATGTATCACCGAAATATGGACAGACCAGTGGATGGAATGGATATGTTATTGGTTGGACTGCTGTTTATAACTTCTCTTTATTTGGTGAAAGCTTTGTTTTATCTGACTGGAATGAAGTCGAGATTGATAGAAATGATGCTTACACGGAGCAGCAATTCGGTCGAAATGGTTTAAATGGAGGATTAACGCTGGCATGGAAGTTTTATCCACGATGGAAGGCATCTGTAACGTATCGTTATTTTGAGAACAAATTAGGTTATGACGGATATGGGGATCAGATGATTTATATGGTCGGATATTCATTTTAATTAAAATTAAAGGAACTGAAATGAAAAGAACAGTCATTGCCAGCATGATTGGGCTGGCACTGTGCGCCGGGAGCACATTACAAACCGCGCAGGCTGCTGCGGATAAACGCCCTAATTTAGTCATCATTCTTGCGGATGATTTGGGTTATGGCGATCTGGCGGTTTATGGTCATCAAATCGTTAAAACACCGAATATCGATAAATTGGCTCAGGATGGTGTGAGATTTACGGATTACTATGCGCCAGCTCCGCTTTGCTCCCCTTCTCGTGCTGGGTTATTGACTGGACGTATGCCGTTCCGCACGGGGATCCGTTCCTGGATCCCGGAAGGGAAAGATGTGGCATTGGGCCGTAATGAGCTGACGATTGCTAATCTGCTGAAAGCGCAAGGCTACGACACGGCGATGATGGGTAAATTACACCTCAATGCCGGCGGTGATCGAACAGACCAACCGCAAGCTAAGGATATGGGGTTTGACTATGGCCTGGTGAATACAGCCGGGTTTGTGACCGATTCCACTTTAGATAACGCGAAAGAGCGCCCACGCTATGGCACCGTGCATCCGACCGGATTCGCGCGTAATGGCAAACCGATTGGCAGAGCAGAAACATTTAGCGGTGAACTGGTTAGTTCAGAAGTCGTTAACTGGCTGGATAACAAGAAAGACGATAAACCGTTCTTCTTATACGTTGCATTTACCGAGGTCCATAGCCCGCTGGCCTCACCGAAAAAGTACCTCGATATGTATTCGCAATATATGAGTGCCTACCAGAAACAGCATCCGGATCTGTTCTACGGTGATTGGGCTGATAAACCTTGGCGTGGCACAGGTGAGTATTACGCCAACGTCAGTTATATGGATGCTCAGGTTGGTAAAGTAATGGATAAGATAAAGGCAATGGGTGAAGAAGATAACACCATTGTTATCTTTACTAGTGATAACGGACCTGTCACTCGTGAAGCGCGTAAAGTGTATGAGTTAAACCTGGCGGGTGAAACGGATGGTCTTCGCGGTCGTAAAGATAATCTGTGGGAGGGCGGGATCCGCGTTCCGGCAATTATCAAATATGGTAAGCATATTCCGCAGGGAATGGTGACAGATACGCCTGTCTATGGCCTCGACTGGTTGCCGACGCTGGCAAACATGATGAACTTCAAGCTCCCTACCGATCGCACCTATGATGGGCAGTCTTTGATTCCATTGCTGGAACAGAAAACCTTAAAACGTGAAAAACCGCTGATTTTCGGTATCGATATGCCATTCCAGGATGACCCTACTGATGAATGGGCTATTCGTGATGGCGACTGGAAAATGATCATCGATCGTGAGAATAAACCCAAGTACCTCTATAACCTGAAAAAAGATCGTTTCGAGACACTGAACCAGATCGGCAAACAGCCTGATATTGAGAAACAACTCTACGGTAAATTCCTGAAATATAAACAGGATATTGATAACGACTCGTTAATGAAAGCACGCGGTGATAAGCCTACGCCGGTCACCTGGGGCTAATCGAATAATTATAAGAAATACCATGTATGCCACTTAGGGCTCTGCCCGCCTGGCTCAGCGTTTTAGCTCTGAGCCAGGTTCTTTTATTTATAGGCTTGAATGATGATGAGCAGGAAAAGTTGCCAGGTCATGATTAAACCGACGGGTTCGGTATGCAATCTGGATTGTAAATACTGTTTTTACCTGGAGAAAGAGAAGCTCTATCCCCAGAGAAAAGCCAATTACAGGATGTCTGAAGATACGCTTGAATTGTTTATCAAACAGCATATCGCCGCGCAGGATGTGGATGAGGTGATTTTTGCCTGGCAAGGAGGGGAGCCAACGTTGATGGGGCTGCCATTTTTTCGACGGGCGGTCGAACTTCAGCAGATATACGCGGGTGAAAAGACAATAATCAATACTTTCCAGACCAACGGTATTTTGATTGATAACGAATGGGCGATGTTTTTTAAGCAGCATAACGTCCTGGTTGGGATTTCTATTGACGGTGATGCAGCTTTGCATGATGAATGGCGCGTTACGCGTTCAGGAAAGCCGACACACGAAAAGGTTGAGCAAGCCATTAAATGTCTGGTACGTCACGGTGTCGAGTTTAATACGCTGACGGTCGTTAACCGTACAAATATGCGTTATCCGCTGCAGGTCTATGAATATCTTAAAAGCATTGGCAGCCGCTATATGCAGTTTATTCCGCTGGTTGAGAGAGGTGGTGACGCAGGATTGGCACATCCTGTTGATAAACAAACTGTAATGATGTCCTGGTCTGTTGATCCCATCGAATTTGGCCATTTTCTTAATGCAATCTTTGATGTCTGGATCCGTAACGACATTGGCGATGTAGGTGTACAGATTTTCGAGCAAACTTTAGTGGCCTGGTGTGGATTACCGCCACAGGTATGTGTATTTGCGCCAACCTGCGGTAGTGCGTTTGCGCTGGAAATGAATGGTGATGTCTATAATTGCGATCATTTTGTTTACCCACAGTACAAACTGGGAAATATCCAGGATATGACGTTGCGCGCAATGAACAACAGCCAACAGAATCGACAGTTTGGCGACGATAAGCGCCGAACAATGGCACGGGAATGTCATGCCTGTCAGTGGCAGTTTGCCTGTTATGGTGGTTGCCCTAAGCATCGTTTTTTACCTTCGGTTTCTGGTTCTTCGAATCAAAACTACCTGTGCGCGGGTTACCAGGCTTTTTTTGCCCATACCAGCCCAACGATGAATGCGATGAAAACGCTCTATGAAAATGGATTTTCACCCGCAGAGATAAAATCAATATTTGTGTGATAGCAATATTCGCAGGGAGTGAATATGTTTTCTCAAATCAATGTAGATGTGTGTAAAACACCCGATTGTAAAAACCTCGGAGTCTTTAATAGCCCTGATTATTTGGCACAGGGGAAAAATATCCTGTGCCGGGAATGTGGCTTTTTTTTCCCTATCATTTCTGAGCGCTCTCTTAACCTTTTTCGTCAGTCGGTAAACCAGTCATGGAAGGGGTTGGTTAAGGTTTGCCCAACATGCGGCAGTTCCTCATTAAAAAAGTATGGTTTTTCCGCTCAGGGGGAACCGCGAGTTTATTGCCTGCAATGTCATAAAACGTTTATTTCTCCTGTCAGACATAAAGACGATCCTCGTCTGGAAGATCTTGCCCGGCTTATCCTGGAGGGTGCTTCACTTGTTGATATTCGTACGGCGCTGTCTGTCGACAGCACTGGCCTGAACCGCGTTCTACTAAAATTATCCCGTAAGGCAAATCAGGCTGAACGTGAGTTTGTTATTCCGAAATTCGACCTGGTGATGAGTACGCGTGCTTTTCGGATTAGATTTAACGGTAGTGACAACAGTCTGTATGTTCTGGTTACCGTTGAGGAGAATAGCGGTCGGGTTATTGCCGTTTCGACTAATTATTCAACCCAGCCTGTTGAGGGTGAGTACCAGTATGCTTCCTACTATGAAGAACGTTTACCCCCCGGAACGTTAGCGCATCTTGTCCAGCGCAAGGAACTGATGACAATGCGACGAAATACCTTGTTTGATGTGGATTATGGTCCTGCAACGCTATACAGAAACGATTCCGGAATGCTGGTAAAACCTGTCCTGCCGGCTTATCGGCATTTTGAGTTAGTCAAAACACTTACTGATGAACGCTCCCTCAATGTTCAGCATTACATTGACCATGAGTGCTTCATATTAGGTGGTTGTATGATGGCTAATTTACAGCACGTTCAGCAAGGGCGCTGCCATATCTCGTTTGTGAAGGAAAGAGGGGACAGGCCTGCGCAAAGTGATATTCCGTACCGCATGTTTCAAAGTGGGGGGATTCGTAATAATGTCTGGCGTACCTATTCTACCCAAGATTATGCGATAGCGGCATGTAACCTAACGAGTAATAAAAAAACAGGCATGCTGCGTCATGCTACGCTTGCCGGAGCAACGGAATTTATTACGTACATCAATAATCATCCGTTTCTGACACAAATTAACCATATGTCACCCGGTAATGTCGTCTCAACGCTGGATTATCTCCGCTATGCATTCAATGCCCGTCACATCGAACGACATGACTACTAAGAGTACTGATTTTCAGCCGTTCCCACCTGGATTCATTCTTCGTAAAAACCGATCTATCAATCACAAATAATCTAATTTTAACGAGCTTTTTGAGGGTGTAAGATAGTATTTACGAAGTATTCACCCAATAGAGAGAATAAAAGTGAAACATCTGCATCGTTTTTTTAGTAGTGACGCCTCGGGGGGCATCATTCTGATCATCGCTGCCGTGGTCGCTATGCTGATGGCAAACATCGGGGTAACCAGTGGATGGTACCACGCCTTTTTGGAAACGCCCGTTCAACTGCGGGTTGGCGCGCTTGAGATCAACAAAAATATGCTGCTGTGGATCAACGACGCGTTGATGGCGGTGTTCTTCCTGTTGATTGGTCTGGAGGTGAAGCGTGAGTTGATGCAAGGCTCGCTGGCCAGCCTGCGTCAGGCAGCGTTTCCGATCATTGCCGCTATCGGGGGCATGATTGTCCCGGCGCTGCTGTACCTGGCATTCAACTATGCCGATCCCATCACCCGTGAAGGGTGGGCGATCCCGGCGGCAACGGACATCGCTTTTGCGTTAGGTGTGCTGGCGTTGTTGGGCAGCCGCGTTCCGCTGGCGTTGAAAATATTCCTGATGGCGCTGGCGATTATTGATGACCTCGGCGCTATCGTAATCATCGCACTGTTCTACACCAGCGATCTCTCGCTGCTGTCGCTGGGCGTTGCCGCGTGTGCGATCCTCGTTCTGGCGGCCTTGAATCTGTGTGGTGTGAGACGTACCGGGATTTATATTCTGGTGGGCGTGGTGCTATGGACTGCGGTACTGAAGTCCGGCGTGCATGCGACGCTGGCTGGCGTGATCGTCGGTTTCTTCATTCCGTTAAAGGAAAAACACGGGCGTTCACCGGCGAAGCGACTGGAGCATGTTCTGCATCCATGGGTGGCATACCTGATCCTGCCACTGTTTGCCTTCGCCAACGCGGGCGTTTCACTGCAGGGCGTTACTATTGATGGACTGACCTCGGTGTTACCGCTGGGGATCATTGCCGGCCTGTTGATCGGCAAACCGCTGGGTATCAGCCTGTTTTGCTGGCTGGCGTTACGCCTTAAGGTGGCGCAATTGCCGGAGGGAACGAACTTCCAGCAAATTATGGCAGTCGGCATTCTGTGCGGCATTGGCTTTACGATGTCAATTTTCATCGCCAGCCTGGCGTTTGGGAACGTCGATCCTGAGCTGATTAACTGGGCGAAACTGGGGATCCTGATCGGTTCCTTGCTGTCGGCGGTAATAGGTTACTGCTGGTTACGCACCCGGTTGAACGCGTCAGCCTGACGGGATAACCCTTTTGTGACAATTTTCAGGGAGTGAGTATGTCTCATATAAACTACAACCACCTGTACTACTTTTGGCATGTCTATAAAGAAGGTTCGGTGGTTGGCGCTGCAGAAGCGCTTTATCTGACGCCGCAAACCATTACCGGACAGATTAAAGCGCTTGAGGAACGCTTGCAGGGAAAGCTGTTCAAGCGCAAGGGGCGTGGACTGGAGCCTAGTGAGTTAGGCGAATTGGTTTTTCGTTATGCGGATAAGATGTTCACCTTAAGCCAGGAAATGCTGGATATCGTGAACTACCGCAAAGAGTCTAATTTACTGTTTGATGTCGGCGTGGCGGATGCGCTATCGAAGCAGCTGGTCAGTAGCGTGCTGGATGCCGCTGTGGTTGAAGATGAACAAATCCATCTGCGTTGTTTTGAGTCAACACACGAGATGCTGTTGGATCAACTCAGCCAGCATAAGCTGGATATGATTATCTCCGATTGTCCGATCGATTCTACACAGCAGGAAGGGCTGTTCTCGGTGCGGATAGGCGAATGCAGCGTGAGTTTTTGGTGTACCAAGCCGCTGCCTGAGAAACCGTTTCCGGCCTGTCTGGAAGAGCGCCGATTGCTGATCCCTGGTCGTCGTTCAATGCTCGGTCGTAAGCTGCTGAATTGGATCAACTCACAAGGATTGAATGTCGAAATCCTCGGCGAGTTTGATGACGCTGCGCTGATGAAAGCGTTTGGCGCAACGCATAATGCCATTTTTGTTGCGCCTACGCTGTATTCACACAATTTCTATGCCGATGATTCTATTGTAGAAATTGGACGCGTAGAGAATGTGATGGAGGAGTATCACGCCATATTTGCTGAAAGGATGATCCAGCATCCGGCGGTGCAGCGTATTTGCAATACGGACTACTCAGCATTGTTCAAGTCGCCACAAGTCTAAACGCCTTCATGTTGCCGGCTGCGGTGTACTAACCGCAGCCGGACTGTGACTACAGTTTCAACATATTACGATACTGCCCACCTTCGCGGATAAATACCGGAATTCTGTTCAGGGGAGCGTCATAGCGCAGCGTTTGTCCTCCCTGATAGCTCTCGCCGGTTGCAAGATCCGTCCATGTTTCACCTTCCGGTAGCCAAACGTCACGCTCGCGCATGCCTTCAAGCATGACGGGCGCAACCAGCAGGTCGGGGCCAAAACAGTACTGGTCGGTAATCTCCCAACTCCTTGTCTGTTCTGGGAATTCAAAAAACAGGGTGCGCATAACCGGGGCATTGCGTTCGTGTGTTTCCGCCATCACCGCTTTGATGTACGGCCTTAACTTTTCTCGCAATGTCAGACAGCCGGTCAACACTTCGCACACCTCTTCACCATAGCTCCACACTTCGTTTGCCGCACCGGTCGGACACTGGGCAATACCATCACGGTAAGGATGTTCTGGTAAAATCTGCGGATCGCGGTTGCCGTGCAGGCGCATCACTGGGCTAAACACGCCCCACTGGAACCAGCGAATCAGCAACTCATGAAAGTGTGGGTCGTGAATATTGCCGCCATGAAAGCCGCCAATATCTGTTGTCCACCACGGGATACCTGCAATACCCATGTTCATCCCGGCGGCAAACTGATTGCGCAGAGAACGAAACGATGAGTGGATATCACCTGACCAGACCAGCGCGCCGTATTTCTGACTTCCGGCCCAGGCGCAGCGTAGCAGGTTGATAACCTGGTCTTCGCCATCGGCTTTCATGCCGTCAAAAAAGGTTTTGGCGTACATTCGCGGGTAGATATTGCCCACTTCCAGCACCGGTCCGGCGTGGTAGCGATAATTATCGTAGTCGTAAACGCTGAACTCCGGCTCGGCTTCGTCAAGCCAGAAGAGCTTCACGCCTTTATCGTAATAGTTGCGTTTTGCTTTACCCCAGACGTAGTCGCGAGCGTCGGGATGGGTGGCATCAAAGAAAGTGGTATTGCCGAGGAAATCCATATTAATCGGCAATCCGCGCTCTGTTTGCACCAGCCAGCCGTTTTCGCGCATCTCCCGATAACTCTCGGTTCGGCTATCCACGGTTGGCCAGACGGAGACCATTAGCTCAATACCCAGCGATTTTAGCTCGGCGATCATGGCATCGGGATCGGGCCAGTCCCGCGAGTCGAACATCCAGTCCCCCTGATTTGGCCAGTGGAAGAAATCGATCACGATTACCGAGATGGGGAGATTGCGCCGTTTGTACTCGCGGGCGACGGCGAGCAACTCCTCCTGAGTGCGATAACGTAACTTGCACTGCCAGAAGCCCATGGCGTAATCCGGCATCATTGGCGGCGTGCCCGTGGCGAGCGCATACGCCCGGCTAATTTCTGCCGGGGGTATCGCCAGCGGTGATCCAGTAGTCCAACTGCTCGCTGATTTGAGCTTCCCACTCGGTCACGTTGTGGGGCGAATGTCACGCGGCCGACCGCCGGATTGTTCCACAAAAATCCGTAGCCCAGGCTTGAGAGCATAAAGGGCACCGAGGCCTGAGAGTTGCGCTGGGCCAGTTCGAGCACGCATCCTTTGAGATCCAGATTGGCCTGCTGATATTGGCCCATCCCGTAAATTTTTTCCCCTTCGGTGGCTTCGAAGCGGGCTTTAAGTGAATATTTCCCACCCTGAATAGGGCGGAATTCGCGTCCCTCAAGGTTGAGTGCGCTGACGTACTGGCCGTGAGAAGATTCATCCTCGCCAATTTCGCCCCGCAGGCGCCAGAACTCCTGCAACAGGGGTTTGTGTGGATGACGGTAAAAGGTAACTTGTCCTTTTTGATTGACGATAGCGATAATTTTGCCGTTGGTCAGTGTCGCCTGGTGGTGTTCATAATCGATGTGGCAGTGGCTTTCTGCGACTGGCTCAGTCAATGCCCAGTCTTCATTTCTCATTACCGGCAGATGACGACCACTGCGTACGCGCAGGCTGTTCTCGCCCCAGGGTTCAATCCACAAATAGCGATCGTTTTGCTGCCAGACCAGACGACGCGGGTCATGTTGCACAAATGGCATGGTGGTGCCTCCCATATTTTGAGGGTAAAGATTAAGAAAGTTATTGGGTGATGGTTTCCAGATCGTGGCGAATCGTCTCTTCCATTGCTTCGTACTTACGGAAGAAAAGTAGCGGGATCGCCGCGAGTGCGAAGAGTAGGGCGGGCGCCCAGATAAAGGCCCAGGTAATGCCTTCCAGGCCCGCAGCGCTTTGGGCATGGTTCGGGACATAGCCAAAACTGTTCATGATCCAGGCGGCGAAAGCGGTACCCAGACCACTGCCCATCTTGATGCAGAAAGTACTGCCGAAGGCGATAAGAATGCCCGTGGCCTTGATGCCCGTTTTCCAGGCACCGAAGTCGACGGCAAAGCCCAACATGGCAAACGGCATTGAGCAGGCGATTCCGCTACCGATATTGCCGAGCACCCAGGCCGCGATGAGGAAAGGTATGTTGTCCGCCGCCAGCCACATCAAGACGCCGCCGAACGTGGCGACCAGCAAGCCTCCTACCCATATCCAGGTTTTAGCCAGGAATTTGCTAAAGAAAGGGATGGCGATGATGAACAGGATCTGAATCGTCGCCAGACTGTTAATCAGCGGAACCAGGTCTTTGCGATCGAGGTTGTAGGTCAGATAATAAACAATGGTTGTGGACCGCTGTTGCAGGGCAATCCAGAAGATCAGATTGGCCAGCACCATCAGGATCCATGGCCAGTTACCTTTCATTGCCGTGAAACTTTTTTTCATCGGCAGTTTGGGTTCTTGCTGTATTTTATCCGCATCCATTTCGCGGATATTTTTAAAGGCGAAAAGCGTTAGCGAACAGGATATCGCAGCAAACAGAATCGCCGTGTAAATAAATCCGGCATGATCATTTCCGTTACCTAAAAATGCAACCAGGGGTAATGCTGTGGCATTCATTAATAAAACCCCAATTTGTCCCCCGGTCATTCTCCAGGAATTTAATACCAGCCGTTCCTTAGGGGACAGAGTCATTAGAGGTAATATTGCGCTGAGCGGTGTATTGAGTCCGGTAAATAAAATGCTGGCAATCATGTAGGATATTGCTGCATATATGGCTTTTCCTGTCATGCTGATATCTGGAGACCAAAATGACAGCGCGCTGAATACACCAAAAGGCAGCGGCAGCCATAAGAACCAGGGACGACATTTACCGTAACGTGAACGTGTTTTATCGATAATGATCCCCCAGATTGGGGCATCTATACCATCTACGATACGCGCCAACAGCAGGATGACACCTGCTACGGCGAGACTAATACCCGCAACGTCAGTGTAGAAATATAAGATGTAGGTTGAGCCGAAACAGTACAGTAGATTACCTGCCACATCCAAAGAGCCGTAGCTAATACGCTGTAGTAAAGATAATGATGCTGACCCGCAAGACTGGGTATCCTCAATAACAGAACTCATAATAATAACTCCGATATTGGTGCGATACGCCCAGAAAAACAACTTTTACTTTCCAAGCAAGTTTTAAATATTATTTTTTATGTCGTTACTGAATTTAACCTCAGATTAAAATGAGTGAGTAAGGTGTACATGGAAAGTAGTTGACCCTACCGCAGCAATCAATTATCAAATCTTACATCAGGATTGCGTTTATTCGTTTTTGAATGAGAGATGTTTCTATTTGCTAAGGTGGTCACAGTTTTTTTAATAATGAAATAAAAAAAGGAAAACAGTGAAAGAAAATAACTTTCAAGTATTACGCGACGCGACTAACTAAAGGAGGGATAGCTGAAAAAACAGGCTGGTCAGGAAGAGTGTGGGCGAGCGAGAACAACATCAGTGGCTGAAGAGAAAAACGCCAGATAGCAGGCATAAAAAAACCCGCTTGCGCGGGTTTTTTCACAAAGCGTCGACAAGCAGGCGATTAAGCCAGTTTGTTGATCTGTGCAGTCAGGTTTGCTTTATGACGTGCAGCTTTGTTTTTGTGGATCAGACCTTTAGCAGCCTGACGGTCCACGATTGGTTGCATTTCGTTAAATGCTTTCAGTGCAGTAGCTTTGTCGCCAGCTTCGATAGCTGCGTATACTTTCTTGATGAAAGTACGCATCATAGAGCGACGGCTAGCGTTGTGCTTGCGGGCCTTTTCAGACTGAACGGCGCGCTTCTTAGCTGATTTGATATTAGCCAAGGTCCAACTCCCAAATGTGTTCTATATGGACAATTCAAAGGCCGAGGAATATGCCCTTTTAGCCTTCTTTTGTCAATGGATTTGTGCAAATAAGCGCCGTTTAAATTCCAGCACTCGTTGCGTAGTGATGGCGCAGGATTCTACCAGCTTGCGTGGCGTGAATACAGCTTTTCGACGAGAAAAATTGCATTGGTGTGCCCGTGAAGGGCGTCAATTTGTTTCATAACAATGAAAACCATCCTCTTTCTGTTTCGTAGAAACAATCGCCGGTTAACCTTGACCGCGGTACAGGGTATACTTTCACGATTTTCACTGTTTTGAGCCAGACATGAAGCTGATACGAGGCATACATAATCTCAGCCAGGCCCCGCATGGGTGTGTGCTGACTATTGGTAATTTCGACGGTGTGCACCGTGGCCACCGTGCGTTGCTGCAAGGCTTACGGGAAGAAGGGCGCAAACGCAATTTACCGGTGGTGGTAATGATTTTCGAGCCACAGCCGCTGGAACTGTTTGCGACGGACAAGTCACCTGCGCGCCTTACCCGTCTGCGGGAAAAACTGCGTTATCTGGCCGAATGCGGTGTGGACTACGTGCTGTGTGTGCGTTTTGACAGGCGTTTCGCCGCATTGACGGCGCAGACCTTCATCAGCGACCTTCTGGTGAAGCGCCTTGGTGTACAATTTCTTGCCGTTGGCGATGATTTCCGCTTTGGCGCTAGCCGTGCGGGCGATTTCTTGTTATTACAGGAAGCGGGCGCTGAGTATGGTTTTGATATCACCAGCACCCAAACCTTCTGTGAAGGCGGTGTGCGTATCAGCAGCACCGCAGTACGTCAGGCGCTGGCCGAAGATAACCTGCAACAGGCCGAAAGCCTGCTTGGGCATCCTTTTACTATCTCAGGACGCGTCGTTCACGGTGATGAGTTAGGGCGTACCATCGGTTTTCCGACGGCAAACTTACCGCTTCGTCGTCAGGTTTCTCCGGTGAAAGGTGTTTATGCGGTTGAAGTGATGGGACTGGGTGACAAACCGTTGCCCGGCGTCGCCAACATCGGCACCCGCCCGACGGTAGCAGGCGTACGCCAGCAGTTGGAAGTGCATCTATTGGACGTTGTAATGGACCTGTATGGTCGCCATATAGATGTAGTACTGCGTAAAAAAATACGCAGCGAACAGCGATTTGCCTCGCTGGATGAACTAAAAGCGCAGATTGCGCGTGATGAGTTGACTGCCCGTGAATTTTTTGGGCTAACAAAACCGGCTTAATGCCTATACGAGTTTTAAATACGGAACCGAGAATCTGATGAGTGACTATAAATCAACCCTGAATTTGCCGGAAACAGGGTTCCCGATGCGCGGCGATCTCGCCAAGCGCGAACCGGGAATGCTGGCGCGTTGGACTGATGATGACCTGTACGGCATCATTCGTGCGGCCAAAAAAGGCAAAAAAACCTTCATTCTGCATGATGGCCCTCCTTATGCGAATGGCAGCATTCATATTGGTCACTCGGTTAACAAGATTCTGAAAGACATTATCGTGAAGTCCAAAGGACTCACGGGCTATGACTCGCCGTACGTTCCGGGCTGGGACTGCCACGGTCTGCCGATCGAGCTGAAAGTAGAGCAGGAATATGGCAAGCCGGGCGAGAAGTTCACCGCTGCTGAGTTCCGCGCCAAGTGCCGTGAATACGCAGCGACCCAGGTTGATGGTCAGCGTAAAGACTTTATCCGTCTTGGCGTACTGGGCGACTGGTCGCATCCGTACCTGACAATGGACTTCAAAACTGAAGCCAACATCATTCGTGCGCTGGGTAAAATCATCGGCAACGGTCACCTGCACAAAGGTGCGAAGCCGGTGCACTGGTGCGTTGACTGCCGTTCCGCGCTGGCGGAAGCGGAAGTTGAGTATTATGACAAAACCTCCCCGTCCATCGACGTGGCGTTCCACGCTGCCGATCAGGATGCGGTGAAAGCGAAGTTTGGCGTTTCTGACGTCAACGGCCCGATCTCTCTGGTTATCTGGACCACTACCCCGTGGACGTTACCGGCGAACCGCGCAATCTCTCTGGCACCTGATTTTGACTATGCGCTGGTGCAGATTGACGGCCAGGCTGTGATTCTGGCGAAAGATCTGGTTGAAAGCGTCATGCAGCGTATTGGCGCGGCTGAATACACCATTCTCGGCACCGTGAAAGGCGCTGAGCTGGAACTGCTGCGCTTTACCCACCCGTTTATGGGTTTTGACGTGCCGGCGATCCTTGGCGATCACGTTACGCTGGATGCGGGTACCGGCGCGGTACATACCGCGCCTGGCCACGGCCCGGACGACTATGTCATCGGTCAAAAATACGGTCTGGAAGTGGCGAATCCGGTGGGTCCGGATGGCGCTTACCTGGCGGGAACCTACCCGACCCTGGACGGTGTGAACGTTTTTAAAGCCAACGATATTGTTGTCGCTCTGCTGAGCGAAAAAGGCGCGCTGCTGCACGTTGAGAAGATGCAGCACAGCTACCCATGCTGCTGGCGTCACAAGTCACCGATCATCTTCCGTGCGACCCCGCAGTGGTTCGTCAGCATGGATCAGAAAGGCCTGCGCGCGCAGTCGCTGAAAGAGATCAAAGGCGTACAGTGGATCCCGGACTGGGGCCAGGCGCGTATTGAATCGATGGTTGCCAACCGTCCTGACTGGTGTATCTCCCGTCAGCGTACGTGGGGTGTGCCGATGTCTCTGTTTGTTCACAAAGACACCGAAGAGCTGCATCCGCGCGCTATCGAACTGATGGAAGAAGTGGCTAAACGCGTTGAAGTTGACGGCATCCAGGCGTGGTGGGATCTCGATCCGAAAGATATCCTCGGCGACGAAGCTGACCAGTATGTCAAAGTCCCGGATACGCTGGACGTGTGGTTCGACTCCGGTTCAACCCACTCATCCGTCGTGGATGTGCGTCCTGAGTTTGCGGGCCATGCGGCAGATATGTATCTGGAAGGTTCTGACCAGCACCGTGGCTGGTTCATGTCTTCCTTGATGATCTCCACCGCCATGAAAGGCAAAGCACCTTATCGCCAGGTACTGACCCACGGTTTCACCGTTGATGGTCAGGGCCGTAAGATGTCCAAATCTATCGGTAACACCGTTTCTCCGCAGGACGTGATGAACAAACTGGGCGCGGATATTCTGCGTCTGTGGGTTGCTTCTACCGACTATACTGGCGAAATGGCCGTTTCTGACGAAATCCTGAAACGTGCTGCCGACAGCTATCGTCGTATCCGTAACACCGCGCGCTTCCTGCTGGCGAACCTGAACGGGTTCGATCCGGTTAAAGACATGGTGAAACCGGAAGAGATGGTGGTGCTGGATCGTTGGGCGGTAGGTTGTGCGCAAGCGGCGCAGGACGAAATCCTGAAAGCCTATGAAGCCTATGACTTCCACGAAGTGGTACAGCGCCTGATGCGCTTCTGCTCCGTAGAAATGGGTTCGTTCTACCTCGATATCATCAAAGACCGTCAGTACACCGCGAAAGCGGACAGCGTGGCGCGTCGTAGCTGCCAGACTGCGCTGTTCCATATTGCAGAAGCGCTGGTTCGTTGGATGGCGCCGATCATGTCCTTCACCGCCGATGAAATCTGGGGCTACCTGCCGGGCGATCGTGAGAAGTACGTCTTTACCGGTGAATGGTACGAAGGTCTGTTTGGCTTAGGCGAAACCGAAGCGATGAACGATGCCTACTGGGACGAGCTGCTGAAAGTGCGCGGCGAAGTGAACAAGGTTATCGAGCAGGCGCGTGCGGATAAGAAAGTCGGCGGTTCTCTGGAAGCAGCAGTGACCCTGTACGCTGAACCTGAGCTGGCGGCGAAACTGACCGCGCTCGGTGAAGAGTTGCGTTTTGTACTGCTGACCTCTGGTGCGACGGTTGCGGATTATGCGGCTGCTCCTGCTGATGCTCAGCAGAGCGAACTGCTCAAAGGTCTGAAAATCGTACTGAGCAAAGCCGAAGGTGAGAAATGCCCGCGCTGCTGGCATTACACTACCGACGTCGGTCAGGTGGCGGAACATGCAGATATCTGCGGACGCTGTGTCAGCAACATCGCCGGTGATGGCGAACAACGTAAGTTTGCCTGATGAGTAAGCCTCTTTGTTCAACAGGACTACGCTGGCTGTGGCTGGTGGTAGTCGTGCTGATTATCGATTTAGGCAGCAAGTACCTGATCCTCCAGAACTTTGCTCTGGGGGATACGGTGTCGCTGTTTCCGTCGCTTAATCTGCACTACGCGCGTAACTATGGTGCGGCGTTTAGCTTCTTAGCTGACAGCGGTGGCTGGCAACGTTGGTTCTTTGCCGGTATCGCTATCGGTATTTGCGTCATCCTGATGGTGATGATGTATCGCTCGAAGGCGACGCAGAAGCTGAACAACATCGCGTATGCGTTAATCATTGGCGGTGCGCTGGGCAACTTGTTTGACCGCCTGTGGCACGGCTTCGTGGTTGATATGATTGACTTTTACGTCGGCGACTGGCATTTCGCGACCTTCAATCTGGCCGATACAGCTATCTGTATCGGGGCGGCATTGATTGTTCTCGAAGGCTTCCTGCCGTCGAAAGAGAAAAAAGCCGCATAAAAAAATGCCGGATGGCGCTATGCTAATCCGGCCTACAATTTACTGCGATCCTTGTAGGCCCGGTAAGCGTAGCGCCACCGGGCAGACAGGCGGCAGCAATTTTAAAGAGCAACCTGCATGTCTAAATCAGTACAGAGTAACAGTGCGGTGCTGGTGCACTTCACCCTTAAGCTCGACGATGGCTCCACCGCAGAGTCAACCCGCAATAACGGCAAGCCTGCGCTGTTTCGCCTGGGCGACGGTTCTCTGTCTGAAGGACTGGAGCAACACCTGCTGGGGCTAAAAGAAGGCGATAAAACCACCTTTGCTCTGGAGCCGGATGCCGCCTTTGGCGTATCAAGTCCGGACTTAATTCAGTATTTCTCGCGTCGGGAATTTATGGACGCGGGCGAGCCAGAAATTGGCGCTATCATGCTCTTTACCGCAATGGACGGCAGTGAGATGCCTGGCGTGATCCGTGAAATCAACGGTGACTCGATCACGGTTGATTTCAACCATCCGCTGGCTGGGCATACCGTTCATTTTGATATTGAAGTGCTGGAAGTCGAACCGGCACTGGAGGCGTAAAATGCAGATCCTGTTGGCCAACCCGCGCGGTTTTTGCGCTGGCGTAGACCGCGCTATCAGCATTGTCGAAAACGCGTTGGCTATTTACGGCGCACCGATTTATGTCCGTCATGAAGTGGTACATAACCGTTATGTGGTGGATAGCCTGCGCGAGCGCGGCGCTATTTTTATCGAGCAAATCAGCGAAGTGCCGGATGGCGCGATCCTGATTTTCTCCGCTCATGGCGTGTCTCAGGCTGTGCGTAACGAAGCCAAAGGCCGCGACCTCACGGTTTTTGATGCAACCTGTCCGCTAGTCACGAAAGTGCATATGGAAGTTGCCCGCGCCAGCCGTCGTGGCGAAGAATCCATTCTGATTGGTCACGCCGGACACCCGGAAGTCGAAGGCACGATGGGCCAGTACAGCAACCCGCAAGGCGGAATGTATCTGGTTGAATCACCAGATGATGTGCTGAAACTGAATGTGAAAAATGAAGGCAAATTATCCTTCATGACGCAGACCACGCTCTCCGTTGACGATACTTCTGACGTTATTGATGCTCTGCGTCAACGCTTCCCGAAAATTGTCGGACCGCGCAAAGATGATATCTGTTATGCCACCACCAACCGTCAGGAAGCGGTTCGCGCGCTGGCGGAACAGGCTGATGTTGTGCTGGTGGTCGGCTCGAAGAACTCCTCTAACTCCAACCGTCTGGCTGAACTGGCACAGCGAATGGGGAAAGCGGCGTATTTGATTGACGATGCGACCGACATCCAGGAAGCGTGGGTGAAAGAGGCGAAGTGCGTAGGTGTGACGGCCGGAGCCTCGGCGCCGGATATCCTGGTGCAAAACGTGATTGCTCGCCTGCAGGAGCTTGGCGGTGGGGAAGCTATTCCGCTGGAAGGCCGCGAAGAGAACATCGTTTTCGAAGTGCCGAAAGAGCTGCGTGTGGATGTTCGTGAAGTAGAGTAAGTCTTTCCGGTTACAATTATGAGAAGATGCCAGACTTAACGTCTGGCATTTTTTTATGGAGAAACCATGCGCTTACCGATCATTCTTGATACCGATCCCGGCATTGATGATGCTGCCGCCATTGCCGCCGCGCTGTTTGCCCCTGAGCTGGATCTGCAACTGATGACCACGGTAGCAGGCAATGTGTCGGTGGAAAAAACCACCCGTAATGCGTTGCAACTGCTGCACTTCTGGAATGCGGATGTTCCACTGGCGCAGGGAGCATCAATGCCGCTGGTGCGGCCATTGCGTGATGCCGCTTCCGTGCACGGCGAGTCCGGTATGGAAGGGTATGAATTTGTCGAACACGACCGCCAGGCGATGGCAAAACCCGCCTTCCAGGCGATTCGCGATGCGCTGATGCATGCCCCGCAGCCCGTGACGCTGGTGGCAATTGGCCCGCTGACCAACATTGCGCTGCTGCTGACCCATTATCCTGAATGCGTATTCAACATTCACCGTCTGGTGATTATGGGCGGCTCTGCCGGGCGCGGGAACTTCACACCCAACGCCGAGTTTAATATTGCTATCGATCCCGAGGCTGCCGCGAAAGTCTTCCAGAGCGGGCTGGATATTGTGATGTGTGGGCTGGATGTTACTAACCAGGCCATGCTCGCCCCGGACTATCTGGCGACGCTCCCCCAGCTTAACCAGACGGGAAAAATGCTGCACGCGCTGTTTAGCCATTACCGTAGCGGCAGTATGAATACGGGGCTGCGAATGCACGATCTGTGTGCCATTGCCTGGCTGGTGCGTCCGGAACTGTTTACCCTGCAGTCGTGTTTCGTGGCGGTTGAAACCCAGGGCGAATATACCTCAGGTACGACGGTGGTGGATATCGAAGGACGTCTGGGGCATCCAGCAAATGCGCAGGTTGCGCTGGGTCTGAACGTTGAAGGTTTCCAGCAGTGGGTGGCAGAGGTGCTGACACTGGCCCCTTGATCTCCGCGCTTTATAACCCTATGACGCTGCTTTTTCCGTGGCGTCATGCCTTTTACTGATATCTCTGCCTGTTTATCATTAAATTCTAATTATCGACGTTTTCGGCTGGCGGTGCAGCGTTGCGCTGGTTAATCTGAAAACGATTTACGTAAAATTAACAAAAGAGAATAGCTATGCATGATGCACAAATCCGCGTTGCCATCGCGGGAGCCGGAGGACGCATGGGGCGTCAGTTGATTCAAGCCACTCTCGGCATGGATGGCGTACAGCTCGGCGCGGCGCTGGAGCGCGAAGGCTCGTCCTTACTGGGAAGCGATGCCGGAGAGTTAGCGGGAGCCGGGAAAACGGGCGTTACCGTACAAAGTAGCCTTGAAGCGGTGAAAGATAATTTTGATGTTTTCATCGATTTTACCCGCCCGGAAGGCACGCTGACGCATCTGGCGTTTTGCCGCCAGCACGGTAAAGGAATGGTGATTGGCACCACCGGCTTTGATCACGCGGGTAAACAGGCTATTCGTGATGCCGCGCAGGAGATTGCTATCGTTTTCGCCGCGAACTTTAGCGTCGGCGTGAACGTTATGCTTAAGCTGCTGGAGAAAGCGGCGAAAGTGATGGGTGATTACACCGATATTGAGATTATTGAAGCCCACCACCGTCATAAAGTTGATGCGCCGTCAGGCACTGCGCTGGCGATGGGCGAGGCGATTGCCGGGGCGCTGGATAAAGATCTGAAAGACTGCGCAGTCTATTCGCGTGAAGGTTACACCGGCGAGCGCGTACCGGGCACGATCGGCTTTGCCACGGTGCGGGCGGGGGATATCGTTGGTGAGCATACCGCGATGTTTGCTGATATTGGCGAGCGTATTGAGATCACGCATAAAGCGTCCAGCCGCATGACTTTTGCGAACGGCGCGGTGAGATCGGCAATTTGGCTAAAATCAAAGTCAAATGGTCTTTTTGATATGAAAGATGTGCTTGATTTACGTAATTTATAGCTTTTACTACCCTTCGTGATGTGGTTATTGTAATCATAATTAATTGATTACATGGGGCAATACTTTATTGCCCTTTAATTTTTCGCTTTTGAATGTATTTTTTCTTTTAAATGAGTGTTTGTATATGTTTTGTTGGGTTTTTATGTTATCTCAATGTAAATTTTGACCAAATGGTCCACTTTTTTCTCTCCCACATTCTGTTTTTGCACTCTTTGCCTACCGCAAGCGTTTTCCACCACAAGTTAGCTGATCTTTTTGCCTGTTAAATCGTGTGATTTATCCCAGTGGCGCAAAATAATAATAAAAATTACCCTTTTGGGTAGACTTTTACGTGGGCTATCTCTAGAATGCCGCCGTTTGCCAGAAATCCATAGGTAAGCAAATTTGCATTGATTCATGAGGTGTTAATGAATTAATATGCAAATAAAGTGAGTGAATATTCTCTGGAGGGTGTTTTGATTAAGTCAGCGCTATTGGTTCTGGAAGACGGAACCCAGTTTCACGGTCGGGCCATAGGGGCAACAGGTTCGGCGGTTGGGGAAGTCGTTTTCAATACTTCAATGACCGGTTATCAAGAAATCCTCACTGATCCTTCCTATTCCCGCCAAATCGTCACTCTTACTTATCCTCATATCGGTAATGTCGGCACCAATGAAGCCGATGCAGAATCTTCACAGGTACATGCGCAAGGCCTGGTCATCCGCGACCTGCCGCTGATTGCCAGCAACTTCCGCGATACCGAAGACCTCTCTTCTTACCTGAAGCGCCATAACATTGTGGCGATTGCTGATATCGATACTCGTAAGCTGACGCGTTTGCTGCGTGAAAAGGGCGCACAGAACGGCTGCATCATCGCGGGCGATAACCCGGATGCGGTGCTGGCACTGGAAAAGGCAAAAGCTTTCCCTGGCCTGAACGGTATGGATCTGGCGAAAGAAGTGACCACCGCGGAGCCTTATAGCTGGACGCAGGGGAGCTGGACGCTGGCGGGTGACCTGCCGGAAGCAAAATCTGCCGATGAACTGCCGTTCCACGTTGTGGCTTACGATTTCGGCGCTAAACGTAACATTCTGCGTATGTTAGCGGACCGCGGCTGCCGCCTGACGGTTGTACCAGCGAAAACCTCAGCAGAAGACGTTCTGAAGATGAATCCGGACGGTATCTTCCTGTCCAACGGCCCTGGCGACCCGGCGCCGTGCGACTACGCGATTACCGCGATTCAGAAATTCCTCGAAACCGATATTCCGGTATTTGGCATCTGCCTCGGCCATCAGCTGTTGGCGCTGGCGAGCGGTGCGAAGACCATTAAGATGAAGTTTGGCCACCACGGCGGCAACCATCCGGTAAAAGATATTGATAACAACACCGTGATGATCACCGCGCAGAACCACGGTTTTGCTGTAGATGAAGCCTCCATGCCTGCCAACCTGCGCGTGACCCACAAGTCACTGTTCGACGGCACCTTGCAGGGGATTCATCGTACCGACAAACCGGCATTCAGCTTCCAGGGGCACCCTGAAGCGAGTCCGGGTCCGCACGACGCTGCACCGCTGTTCGACCACTTTATCGAGTTAATTGAGCAATACCGTCAGTCCGCGAAATAATCAGGAGTAAAAGAGCCATGCCAAAACGTACAGACATAAAAAGTATCCTGATTCTGGGCGCGGGTCCGATTGTTATCGGTCAGGCGTGTGAGTTTGACTATTCCGGCGCACAGGCGTGTAAAGCCCTGCGTGAAGAGGGTTACCGCGTTATTCTGGTGAACTCCAACCCGGCAACCATCATGACCGACCCGGAAATGGCCGATGCCACCTACATCGAGCCGATTCACTGGGAAGTAGTACGCAAAATTATTGAGAAAGAACGTCCGGACGCGGTGCTGCCAACCATGGGCGGTCAGACGGCGCTGAACTGTGCGCTGGAGCTGGAGCGCCAGGGCGTACTGGCTGAATTCGGCGTGACCATGATTGGCGCAACGGCGGATGCCATTGATAAAGCGGAAGACCGTCGTCGCTTCGATATCGCGATGAAGAAGATTGGTCTCGACACCGCGCGTTCAGGCATCGCTCACACCATGGAAGAAGCGCTGGCGGTTGCCGCTGACGTTGGCTTCCCGTGCATTATCCGCCCTAGCTTCACCATGGGCGGCACCGGTGGCGGTATCGCCTACAACCGCGAAGAGTTCGAAGAAATATGCGAACGCGGTCTGGACCTTTCCCCAACCAATGAGCTGCTGATTGATGAATCGCTGATTGGCTGGAAAGAGTACGAGATGGAAGTGGTGCGTGATAAAAACGACAACTGCATCATCGTCTGCTCCATCGAAAACTTCGACGCGATGGGCATCCATACCGGTGACTCCATCACCGTAGCACCTGCCCAGACGCTGACCGACAAAGAATATCAAATCATGCGTAACGCCTCGATGGCGGTACTGCGTGAAATCGGCGTGGAAACTGGCGGTTCTAACGTCCAGTTTGCGGTAAACCCGAAAAACGGTCGCCTGATTGTCATCGAGATGAACCCGCGCGTATCCCGCTCCTCGGCGCTGGCGTCCAAAGCTACCGGCTTCCCGATTGCGAAAGTCGCCGCCAAGCTGGCCGTAGGTTACACCCTCGACGAACTGATGAACGACATCACCGGCGGCCGTACTCCGGCCTCGTTTGAGCCGTCCATCGACTACGTTGTGACGAAAATTCCACGCTTCAACTTCGAGAAATTCGTTGGTGCTAATGACCGTCTGACCACGCAGATGAAATCTGTTGGTGAAGTGATGGCGATTGGCCGCACCCAGCAGGAATCGCTGCAGAAAGCGCTGCGCGGTCTGGAAGTGGGCGCGACCGGCTTCGACCCGAAAGTCAGCCTGGACGACCCAGAAGCGCTGACCAAAATCCGTCGCGAACTGAAAGACGCTGGCGCTGAGCGTATCTGGTACATCGCCGATGCCTTCCGTGCTGGCCTGTCCGTCGATGGTGTGTTCAACCTGACCAACATCGACCGCTGGTTCCTGGTGCAGATTGAAGAGCTGGTGCGCCTGGAAGAAAAAGTCATTGACCTTGGCATCAACGGCCTCGACGCTGACTTCCTGCGCGTACTGAAGCGCAAAGGCTTCGCTGATGCGCGTCTGGCAAAACTGGCCGGCGTTCGCGAAGCGGAAATCCGCAAACTGCGTGACCAATATAACCTTCACCCGGTCTACAAGCGCGTGGATACCTGTGCGGCAGAATTCGCGACCGACACCGCTTATATGTACTCCACTTATGAAGATGAGTGTGAAGCGAATCCGTCCGTCGACCGCGATAAAATCATGGTGCTGGGTGGTGGTCCAAACCGTATCGGTCAGGGCATTGAGTTCGACTACTGCTGCGTACACGCTTCGCTGGCGCTGCGTGAAGACGGCTACGAGACCATCATGGTCAACTGTAACCCGGAAACCGTCTCTACTGATTACGACACTTCCGACCGCCTGTACTTCGAGCCGGTCACGCTGGAAGACGTACTGGAAATCGTGCGCATTGAGAAGCCGAAAGGCGTCATCGTACAGTACGGCGGCCAGACCCCGCTGAAGCTGGCGCGTGCGCTGGAAGCGGCAGGTGTACCGGTAATCGGCACCAGCCCGGATGCCATCGACCGCGCGGAAGACCGTGAGCGTTTCCAGCAGGCGGTTGACCGTCTGAAGCTGAAGCAACCGGCGAACGCTACCGTAACGGCTATCGAACAGGCTGTTGAGAAGGCGAAAGAGATTGGCTACCCGCTGGTGGTGCGTCCGTCGTATGTTCTCGGCGGCCGCGCGATGGAAATTGTCTACGACGAAGCCGACCTGCGTCGCTACTTCCAGACTGCGGTCAGCGTTTCTAACGATGCGCCGGTACTGCTGGACCGTTTCCTTGACGATGCGGTTGAAGTGGACGTGGACGCTATCTGCGACGGCGAAATGGTGCTGATTGGCGGCATCATGGAGCACATCGAACAGGCGGGTGTACACTCCGGTGACTCCGCATGTTCACTGCCAGCGTACACCCTGAGCCAGGAAATTCAGGATGTGATGCGTCAGCAGGTGCAGAAACTGGCCTTCGAACTGCAGGTTCGCGGTCTGATGAACGTTCAGTTTGCGGTGAAGAATAACGAAGTTTACCTGATTGAAGTGAACCCGCGTGCGGCGCGTACCGTTCCGTTCGTCTCCAAGGCAACTGGCGTACCGCTGGCGAAAGTTGCGGCGCGCGTGATGGCCGGGAAAACACTGGCACAGCAGGGCGTAACCAAAGAAGTTATCCCGCCGTACTACTCAGTAAAAGAAGTGGTGCTGCCGTTCAACAAATTCCCGGGCGTTGACCCGCTGTTAGGGCCAGAAATGCGCTCTACCGGGGAAGTGATGGGCGTGGGTCGTACCTTCGCGGAAGCGTTCGCCAAGGCACAGCTGGGCAGCAGCTCCACCATGAAAAAACAGGGGCGTGCGCTGCTCTCCGTTCGCGAAGGCGATAAAGAGCGTGTGGTTGACCTGGCGGCGAAACTGCTGAAGTTTGGTTTTGAGCTGGATGCAACGCACGGCACGGCGATTGTGCTGGGCGAAGCGGGTATCAATCCACGTCTGGTGAACAAGGTGCATGAAGGGCGTCCGCACATTCAGGACCGTATCAAGAATGGCGAGTACACTTACATCATCAACACCACCGAAGGTCGTCAGGCGATTGAGGATTCCAAGCTGATTCGCCGTAGCGCCCTGCAGTACAAAGTGCATTATGACACTACCCTGAACGGCGGTTTCGCGACGGCGATGGCGCTGAATGCCGATGCCACTGAGAAGGTGACCTCGGTGCAGGAAATGCACGCGCAGATCAAAAAGTCATAAACAAAGAGTCCGGTGATAATTGCGTTAACCGGACCTGCAATATAATCTTGAAAGGGTTTCTGTAAAGAAACCCTTTTTTTATCTCTCGTAAGGTCATTCCTGGCCAAATGCAGTTTCATAACCACATTTTCAATGTAATAAGCACGATATTGCTCACACTAATCAACATTCAAGTCGCATACTATCTTTTATATCCACAATTTTAATATGGCTTAGTTTTTATTAATTTGGACAGGCCGTAGCCAGATTTTTAATTTGTGAAATGGTGTGCTTATGTGTGAAAAATATGTTGAAAGACCGCTTTATTTGTTAATTGCTGACTGGATGATGGCTGAAGATCGTTGGATCACCGCAAAAGAAATTTCCCGCCATTTTGATATTGAACACTGCAAAGCAATTAATACGCTCTCTTATATTCTGTCGGAAGTGGGAGAAATTGTTTGTGAAGTTAAGATGATCCCTAATCAGATTGCAGGCCGGGGCTGCCAGTGCCAGCGTCTGGTAAAAGTCATCAGTATTGATTCTCACCTCTACAACCGATTGAGCCACAATTTGCAGGAAAAAAAGGTGAGTGTGGCGAAAACGCCGCGGCTGTCTGCCGTTCCCCCAACAGAGCTCAACCGTGAGCAGAAATGGCAGATGATGCTCTCCAAGAGTATGCGTCGCTAATTGTCAGTTGCCTGATGGCGGCATAAACGGTGGTTGACGCGTAGGCCGGATAAGCGTGAGCGAATCCGGCATCAATTACTGTGCTGATTTGGGTTTTACGTCCGTCGTGCCTTTCAGGCGCGGCCGGTGTTCTTCGACCCGCGTTAATGGCTGCGTTTCGCGTAAACCTGCCCGGCAGCGGACCGCAAGATCCTGATACTCTTTGGTGTTTAACCGTTTCCAGTGCAGTTCCTGGTCCGTGACTTCACGCAATACGCGAGCGGGTGAGCCCACCAGCATCTGTCTTGCCTCCCCCTGAAATCCGGCTTTGACAAAGCTCATGGCGGCGACAATGCTCTCTTTACCAATCACTGCGCCGTCCATAATGACGCTGTTCATGCCGATCAGCGCATCTCTGCCCACCACGCAACCGTGCAGGATTGCGCCATGGCCGATATGCCCATTCTCATGCACGATGGTGTCAGTGTCGCAATAACCGTGCATGATGCAGCCATCCTGCAAGTTAGAACCTGCCTCCAGAATCAGGCGACCATAGTCACCGCGCAGTGAGGCATGCGGGCCGACGTAGACGCCAGCCCCCACGATCACATCACCAATCAACACGGCGCTGGGATGAACATACGCCTCTGGATGCACTACCGGAATCAGGCCTTCAAAGGCGTAATAGCTCATCTGTGATCAGCGTCCTTTCCACACCGGATCGCGTTTTTCCGCAAACGCCTGCGGTCCTTCGAGCGCATCTTCGGAGTGCAGCACTGACGGATAGTGCTTCAGCACGCCGCTGCGGATGTAGCGGTAGCCTTCTTCTACCGGCATTTCGCTGGTCGCACGATAAATCTCTTTCAGCGCGGCGATCGCCAGTGGGGCGCTATTCACCAGCTGCTGCGCCAGTTCGCGCGCACTATCCATCAGTTCGCTCTGGCTGACAACGCGGTTGACGATACCCCAACGCAGCGCTTCTTCGGCACTCATTCGTCTGCCGGTCATCACCATTTCGTTGACGATAGCCGGTGGCAGCAGTTTAGGCAGACGGAGAACGCCGCCGCTGTCAGGCACGATCCCGAGCTTGGCTTCCGGTAGCGCGAAGCTGGCATTTTCCGCGCAGACGATAAAATCCGCCGCCAGCGCCAATTCAAAACCACCGCCAAACGCATAGCCGTTTACCGCAGCGATGACCGGTTTATTGAGGTCGAAAATTTCGGTTAAACCGGCAAAGCCGCCTGGGCCAAAATCGGCATCCGGCGCTTCACCTTCAGCTGCCGCTTTTAAGTCCCAGCCCGCAGAAAAGAATTTCTCACCGCCGCCGGTGATTATCGCTACGCGTAATTCCGGGTCATCACGAAAATTAAGAAACGCTTCACCCATGGCAAAGCTGGTTTTGGCATCAATGGCATTGGCTTTAGGCCGGTCGAGGGTAATTTCCAGAATCGGGCCGTTACGGGTCAGATGTAATGATTCACTCATAGTTCATCTCCAGATAAATAGATTTCCCGGCAGGAGGAATTCCTACCGGGAGGGTTATTTCAGATTTTTTTTGATTATTTTTCCTGAACAATTGCGCGGCAGGTCGGTTCTTATCTCCATAAACGAGGGAACCTTGAATTTCGCCATATTGTTTTCGCAGAAGCTGAAGAACTCGGCTTCGCTTAATGTTTCACCCTCATTAAGGACGATAAATGCTTTAATGGCTTCATCACGGATTGAATCTTTAATACCGACAACCACAATGTCCTGAATTTTCGGATGCGCGGAAATAATATTTTCCAGCTCGACGCAGGAGACATTTTCTCCGCCGCGTTTAATCATGTTGCAGCGTCTGTCGACGAAATAAAAATAGCCATCCGCATCCTGATAGCCCGAATCTCCGGTATGTAACCAGCCTTCAGGTTCCAGCGCTTTGGCGGTAGCCTCCGGCTGGGCATAGTACTCTTTGAAGATTGTTTTGCCCGGCACGCCTTTAATACAGATTTCGCCAATTTCTCCGGCGGGCAGGGGACGGTTGTGATCGTCACGGATTTCGGCTTCATAGCTAAATCCCACGCGGCCAATGGAGGGCCAGCGTCGTTTGTCACCGGGACGGTCGCCGATAATACCGACGATGGTTTCAGTCATACCGTAGGAGGTCAGCAGCCTGACGCCAAAGCGTTCGGTAAAGGCGTCTTTTTCCTGTGCGGATAAATTGAGATAGAACATTACCTCGCGCAGGTGATGCTGTCTGTCGGTTGGCGCGGCAGGTTGTACCATCAGTGTTCTGATCATCATCGGAATGCATTCGGTAACCGTCGCCTTATATCTATGCACCTGATTCCAGAACGCCCTGGCACTGTACTTCTCTAGCAGCACAAAGGTGCTGCCAGCGGAGAATGCGGGCATTGCGGCGGTACACTGACAGTCGATATGAAAAGCGGGCATCACCGTCATGTAGACGTCATCATCGCGCAGAGCGATTTGCCAGGAAGTGTAGTAGCCTGCAAAACGCAGGTTGTAGTGGGTAATCACCACCCCTTTAGGCCGTGAAGTGGTGCCTGAGGTAAACAGAATTTCCGCCGTATCGTCAGTGGATAACGCGGGCGTATAACACAGCGTAGTCGACTGGCGGGATTGCAGTTGGGTAAAGTGGCTCACGCCGTCGTCAACCGGAAGCTGTTCGCCAATCAGACAGATATGATTAAGCGGTGTGGTATTTTCCAGCCGTATCTGGCGGTACATAGGATAAAACTGGGCGCTGGTGACCAGCAGGCTTACCTGGCTGTTTTGTAGGATCCAGGCACTTTCTTCGCCCAGTAAGCGGGCATTAATCGGTACCATAATGGCGCCAATTTTTGCCAGCCCAAACCAGCAAAAAATGAATTCCGGACAGTTATCCAGATGCAATGCGACCTTATCGCCCTTGCGGATCCCTAAGGAATGGAACAGGTTTGCCGTGCGGTTAATCTCTTCATTGAGCGAGGCATAGCTAAACTGCCGAACGACTCCTTCGCAGGATTCGAAAATTAACGCCGTTTTATCTCCGTACACCCCGGCCAGGTCGTCCCACATCTGACGTAAGTTTTGTCCGCCAACGATATCCATATTGCTTTATCCACTGAAATCAGGCGTGAGCGCTAACCAATGAGCGGTCAGCGCGTCGCGTTTATTCCTCAACTCTGGCCAGGCCTTTGCCGACCAGCTCATTTATGTCTGCTTCGCTATAACCAATGTTTTTCAGAATGGCGGCAGTATCCATGCCATGTGACGGCATGCCACGCCAGATTTTCCCCGGGTTGTTTTTAAATTTCGGCATGATGTTTGGCCCTTTGCAGGTGCGGCCATCCATTGTTTGCCACTGAGTAATGGATTCACGAGCAACGTACTGCGGGTTGCCTTCCAGTTCCGGAATGGTCAGCACCTTCGCGCAGGCGATATTCAGCTCAGCAAAACGCGCCTGGACTTCGGCGATGGTGTGTGTTGCCAGCCACGCGTCCAGTTTCTCTTCCACGAGCGGGCCATAAGGGCATTCCACGCGATGGATAAGCTGGGTGCCTTCCGGAACTTCCGGTGTGCCAAGAATGTGGGCGAGGCCAATATCTTTGAAGCACTCGTTGATTTGCGTGATGCCGACCAGCTCCATGACGATATAGCCATCGGCGCATTTATACAGGCCGCAGCCAGCGTAATACGGGTCTTTGCCTTTGGTCATGCGTGGGCAAATTTCGCCGCCGTTGAAGTAATCCATCATGAAATACTGACCCATGCGCAGCATCACCTCGTACATGGCGATATCGATGCTTTCACCTTTACCCGTTTCGCGGACTTTGTGCAGAGCCGCCAGCGCCGCTGTCGTCGCGGTCATCCCGGAGAAGTAATCGGCGGTGTACGGAAAGGCTGGCATTGGCTGATCCACGTCACCGTTTTGGATCAGATAGCCACTGAACGCCTGTGCGATGGTGTTATACGCCGGAAGATTGGTGTACTCCTCGGTACCAAACTGGCCGAAGCCGGAAAGGTGGGCGATAACCAGTTTTGGGTTATGTTCCCACAGCACTTCATCGGTAATACCGCGGCGGGCAAAGGCCGGGCCTTTACTGGCTTCAATGAAAATATCGGTGGTTTCCATCAGCTTCAGAAACGCTTCCCGGCCTTCATCTTTGAAAATATTCAGCGACAGGGCATGCAGATTACGGCGTGAGAGCTGCGGATAGTTAGGTTGCACGCGGATGGTATCGGCCCATGCGACGTTTTCAATCCAGATAACCTCAGCACCCCATTCGGCGAACATCTGTCCGGCGAACGGACCGGCAATTTCGATCCCTGAAAAGACAACGCGTACCCCGGAAAGCGGGCCGAAGGATGGCATTGGTAAATGATTCATCATTTTCTCCAGGCATTTTTTTGTAGGCCCGGTAAGCGCAGCGCCACCGGGCATATTGCCGGATGGTGGCGTAAACGCCTTATCCGGCCTACGAAACGAACGAATCAACGGTATTGCTTCAATACCGCACGACCCAACGTCAGGATCTGCATTTCGTCAGAACCACCAGAAACACGGTCAACGCGCAGGTCACGCCAGAAGCGCGTGATGCGATGGTTACCCGCGATACCCACGCCACCCAGCACCTGCATGGCGGTGTCTACCACTTCAAATGCCGCGTTGGCGCAGAAGTATTTGCACATGGCCGCGTCGCCCGAGGTAATAGTGCCGTTATCCGCTTTCCATGCGGCTTCCAGCAGCATGTTTTTCATGGAGTTCAGTTTGATCGCCATGTGCGCGAACTTCTCCTGAATCAGCTGGAAACGGCCGATCGTTTCGCCAAACTGTACGCGTTGGTTGGCATAACGCGCTGCGTCTTCAAAAGCGCACATTGCCGTACCGTAGTTGGTCAGTGCGACGAGGAAGCGTTCATGGTCAAACTCTTCTTTCACACGATTGAAGCCATTACCTTCCCGACCGAACATGTCTTTCTCGTCCAGTTCAACGTCATCAAAGGTGATTTCACAGCAGCTATCCATGCGCAGACCGAGTTTCTCCAGTTTGTTGACCTTGATACCCGCCTTGCTCATGTCAACAAACCACTCGGTATAAACAGGTTTATCCGGCGATGCACCATCTCTCGCCATCACTACGATGTACGGGGTATAGGCGCTACTGGTGATAAAGCACTTACTGCCATTAAGATAAACCTTACCATTTTTGCGTGTATAAGTGGTTTTCAGACTGCCAACATCCGATCCCGCTCCCGGTTCTGTGATCGCCGAGTTCCACATCTGCTTACCGGTCCCCTGGAACGCCATGATTTTATCAATTTGCTCTTGGGTACCTTCACGCAGAAAAGTGTTAAAACCGCCAGGTAATTGGTACAACACGTAAGTCGGTGCGCCAAGACGTCCGAGTTCCATCCAGACGGCGGCAACGGTGACAAAACCGGCTTCCAGCCCGCCGTGTTCTTCCGGGATCAACAGGCTATCGATGCCCATATCTGCCAGTGCTTTTACAAAACGCTCAGGGTAGACGCTGTCGCGATCGCACTCGGCAAAATAAGCTTCCCAGTTCTCACTGGCCATCAGTTCACGAATACCGGCGACAAACAGTTCCTGCTCGTCATTTAAGTTGAAATCCATCTTTCAGCCTCTTGATCAATTGGGTTAATAAGAATTACTTGTCTTTCCAGTGCACTTTGGCGTCTTTAATAAAGGACAGCGTCACCATGATGTTGACGAAGAACAGCGGGCATCCTCCGGCGATAATCGCCGTCTGAATGGGCTTCAGCCCACCCAGCGCCAGCAGAACGATGCCGATGACGCCGACCAGAACGGACCAACCGATACGCACCAACAGCGGCGGTTCTTCACCATCACGAACTTCGCGACAGGTGGACATCGCCAGGGTGTAGGAGCAGGCGTTAATTAGCGTGACGGTGGCAATAAAGCAGAGGATAAAGAAGCCCCACATGGTGGCGGTGCTGAATGGCAAGGCGGCCCAGGTTTCGATAATGGCGCGCGCCACGCCGTGTTGTTCAATCAGCTGCGGGATGTTGAGAATGTTTTTATCCATCAGCAGCAGGGTATTGCTGCCAAGGACTGTCCACAGGATCCAGGTGGAAGCGGTCAGGCCCAGCACCATCCCAAAGCACAGTTCACGTACGGTACGACCACGAGAAATACGCGCCAGGAAGATACTCATCTGGATGGCGTAAATGACCCACCATGCCCAGTAGAAAACAGTCCAGCCCTGCGGGAATCCGCCTTTGCCGATGGCATCGGTATAGAACAACATGCGCGGCAGATACATCAGCAGCATGCCGACCGAGTCGGTGAAGTAGTTCATGATGAAGCTGGCGCCGCTGACGATAAACACCCAGCCCAGCATCAGGAAGCTCAGGTAGCTACGCACGTCGCTGGCGATTCTGACTCCTTTTTGCAGGCCACAGGCTACGCAAATGGCGTTCAGAATGATCCAGCAGGTAATGATGATGGCATCTAATTGCAGCGTATGCGGAATACCGAACAGCCATTGCATACACTCGGTTACCAGCGGCGTCGCCAGACCGAGGCTGGTACCCATCGCGAAGATCAGCGCCACCAGGTAGAAGTTATCAACGATGGTGCCGAACAGCCCTTTCGCATGCTTTTCGCCCACTAACGGTACCAGCGTGGAGCTGGGACGGATGACGTCCATCTTGCGCACAAAGAAGAAATAGGCGAAGGCCACAGAAAGGAAGCTGTAGGTTGCCCACGGCAACGGCCCCCAGTGGAACAGGCTGTACGCCAGACCGATCTCTTTCGCACCCGTGGAATTGGGCTCCAAAGCGAACGGCGGGGTAGAGATATAGTAGTAGATCTCGATGGAACCCCAGAACAGCACCGCGGCGGATGTACAGGAGGCGAACATCATAAAAATCCAGCTGGCGGTACTAAACTCGGGTTTTTCGTCGCCTAATTTCTTTTTGGCATACGGGCCAAAGACTAACCAGAACCAGCCGAAGAGCATGACGACCATATACCATTCGAATGCCCAACCCCAGACGTTGGTGACATAACTGAATACCGCATTAATAACGACGTTAGCGGCATCAAGATCTCTTACTGTTAGCCAACAAAGTATCCCAACAATTATTAATGGCGGAAAAAAAACCTTCGGTTCAATTCCCGACTTTCTCTTTTCATTTTTCATAAGTGAATTCCAGTGTGAAAACGAAATTTATTTAGCGTGCCCGTATGTGATCGTTTGTTTATTTATTATTAATGATTTGTTGATGACTTTTTAACCTCTGGGGCGCCTCAGTGAGTAACTCATAATGGGTATTCATTTCCGGCTATTCTGTTATCTGTGTCACACTTTTTTATGCTGGTTATTTTGTCTGGAAATCTAGATAATTTCTTTATTAATCATGATATTAATATTGGTTTTTTAACTTTTTTAAGTGACTGGCGTTCAATATTGTTGAACCAGCAGACAATATTGAAAATTTTCATATTTGACGTGATTCTTTCAATATTGGTGAGGCATGTAACACTATTGAAAGTTACGAATTTCAATGTGTGACATTTTCAATATTGGTGATTAAGGTTTTATTTCCGAATTAAAGAGCGTGATATCTGTATTTAACACCGCCGATATAAATACGTTTCCTTCATGATTTCTGGAGATGCAATGAAGATAATTACTTGCTACAAATGCGTACCTGATGAGCAGGATATTGCGATTAATAATGCTGATGGAACACTCGATTTCAGCAAAGCAGATGGCAAAATCAGCCAATATGATCTGAATGCGATCGAAGCGGCTTGCCAGTTAAAACAGCAGGTGGGAGAGGCTCAGGTTGTGGCCATGAGCGTCGGCGGCAAAGCGCTGACCAATGCAAAAGGGCGCAAAGATGTGCTTTCCCGTGGCCCTGATGAACTGATTGTTGTCATTGACGAGCAATTTGAACAGGCGCTGCCGCAACAAACTGCCACTGCGCTGGCTGCCGCCGTGCAAAAATCCGGTTTTGATCTGCTTATTTGCGGCGACGGTTCTTCCGATCTTTATGCTCAGCAGGTTGGTCTGCTGGTGGGCGAAATGCTGGACGTGCCGGCGATAAACGGCGTGAGCAAAATCCTCTCTCTTACCGACAGCACTCTGACGGTAGAGCGTGAACTGGAAGATGAAGTTGAAACCCTGAGTATCCCGCTTCCGGCGGTTATCGCGGTCTCTACTGACATCAACACCCCTCAAATCCCTTCCATGAAAGCCATTCTTGGTGCGGCGAAAAAACCGGTTCAGGTTTGGTCACCTGCAGACATTGGGCTGAACAGCGTGCAGGCGTATTCCGCACAGCAGGTTGCTGCGCCGAAACAGCGCGAGCGTCAGCGCGTTGTAATTGAAGGTGACGGTGAAGAACAGATTGCCGCGTTTGTCGAGAATCTTCGCAAAATCATTTAATTATCAGGGGATGTTATGAACAAATTTTCCAGTATCTGGGTATTCAGCGATACCCCTTCTCGTCTGCCGGAACTGATGAATGGTGCGCAGGCTTTAGGTGAAAAAGTTAACACGTTTGTGCTCAGCGATGCGGACAGCGCAACGGCATGTCATTTAGGCGCGGATCATGTCTGGCTGCTCAGCGGCAAACCAGAAGACCGTATGGTTGAAGACTACGCCGATGTGATGGCTCAGACCATTCGTCAGCACAGCGAGGGCGGCGCGGTGCTGCTGCCGAATACACGTCGGGGCAAGCTGTTAGCGGCAAAGCTGGGCTTTCGCTTGTCGGCTGCAGTCTCAAATGACGCCAGCGCAGTCGCGGTGCAGGATGGAATAGCGGCGGTCAAACATATGGTCTACGGTGGCCTGGCGATGGGAGCAGAAACAATCGCTTCACCGTTTGCCGTGATCACTCTCAGTAGCGGAACGTTTGACGCGCAGCAACCGGATACCACCCGCAGCGGCGAGATGCATACCGTACAGTGGCAGGCTCCGGCCATTGTCGTGACCCGTACGGCAACTCAGGCGCGTCAGAGCAACAGCGTCGATCTCGACAAAGCCCGTCTGGTGGTCAGCGTGGGACGCGGTATCGGTAGCAAAGAAAATATCTCGCTGGCAGAAGCGCTGTGCCAGACGATTGGCGCTGAGTTGGCCTGTTCCCGTCCGGTGGCGGAAAACGAGAAGTGGATGGAGCATGAACGCTACGTCGGCATCTCCAACCTGATGCTTAAGCCTGAACTGTATCTGGCCGTGGGGATCTCCGGGCAGATCCAACATATGGTCGGTGCCAACGGCGCACAGACGATTTTCGCCATCAACAAAGACAAAAATGCGCCGATTTTCCAGTATGCAGATTATGGCATCGTTGGCGATGCGCTGAAGATCCTGCCTGCGCTGACGGCTGCCTTAGCGCGTTAAACCATTCGGGCAGGATGCGAAGGTATCCTGCCGCTGACAGGAGTACGTATGTCCGAAGATATCTTTGATGCCATCATCGTGGGTGCAGGTCTGGCTGGTTCGGTTGCGGCGCTGGTGCTGGCTCGGGAAGGTGCACAGGTGCTGGTTATCGAGCGCGGCAATTCTGCTGGCGCGAAGAATGTCACCGGTGGGCGCATGTATGCGCATAGCCTGGAGCGCATCATTCCCGGTTTTGCTGAGCAGGCCCCCATTGAACGCATAATCACCCACGAAAAGCTCGCCTTTATGACCGACAAAGGGGCGATGACCATCGACTATTGCAATGGTGAAGAGGCCGCATCGTCGCAGGTTTCTTATTCCGTCTTACGTAGCAAATTTGACGCCTGGCTGATGGAGCAGGCCGAGGAGGCGGGCGCCCAGCTCATCACCGGTATTCGTGTGGATAACGTTGTGCAGCGCGAGGGTAAAGTCGTGGGCGTGGAAGCCGACGGCGATATTCTGGAAGCCAAAGTGGTGATCCTCGCCGACGGGGTGAATTCTCTGCTGGCTGAAAAGCTGGGTATGGCAAAGCGCGTCGAGGCATCGCATGTTGCCGTCGGCGTAAAAGAGCTGATCGAACTGCCAAAATCGGTAATTGAAGATCGTTTCCAGTTACAGGGGAACGAAGGTGCAGCCTGCCTGTTTGCCGGATCGCCAACCGATGGGTTGATGGGCGGTGGCTTTCTCTATACGAATGAAACAACCCTTTCTCTGGGGCTGGTCTGCGGCCTTCATCACCTGAAAGACGCGAAAAAATCGGTCCCGCAAATGCTGGAAGATTTCAAACAGCATCCGGCGGTTGCCCCACTGATCGCCGGTGGCAAGCTGGTGGAATATGCCGCGCACGTCGTACCTGAAGCCGGTATGAATATGCAACCTGAACTGGTGGGGGACGGTGTGCTGATTGCCGGTGACGCTGCCGGAATGTGTATGAACCTCGGCTTTACCATTCGCGGTATGGATCTCGCCATTTCCGCAGGCGAAGCGGCGGCGAAAACGGTGCTTTCAGCGATGAAGCGCGACGACTTTAGCAAGCAGTCGCTGGGTGAATACCGTCAGCATCTGGACGATGGCCCGATGCGCGATATGCGTATGTACCAGAAGCTTCCTGCTTTTCTTGATAACCCGCGCATGTTTACCGCCTATCCCGAAATGGCGGTCAGTATCGCACGCGACCTGTTCACCGTAGATGGTTCCGCCCCGGTGCCAATGCGTAAAAAAATCCTGCGCCATGCGAAGAAAGTGGGCTTCATCAACCTGATGAAAGATGGCCTGAAAGGAGTGACCGTATTATGACATCTCCCGTCAATGTGGACGTCAAACTGGGCGTCAATAAGTTCAATGTCGATGAAGACAGCCCACATATCATTCTCAAAACCGATCCTGATAAACAGGCGCTGGCAGTGCTGATTAAGGCCTGTCCAGCGGGGCTGTATAAAAAGCAGGACGACGGCAGCGTACGGTTTGATTATGCCGGATGTCTGGAGTGCGGAACGTGCCGCATTCTCGGGCTCGATACAGCGCTGGAAAAGTGGGAATACCCGCGTGGGACATTTGGCGTGGAGTTTCGCTACGGTTAATAAGTACGAGGTTGTGCACCCGTAGGCCGGATAAGACGTGCTAGCGTCTTATCCGGCAATCATGTGACGCCAGTGCCGGATGGGGGCGTAAACGCCTTATCCGGCCTATAGATGACGCTTTGCCCGTGTTGAAACAGGAAGTCGCTATGCAGCAGCCCAGGAACTTTGATGACATCAAATTTACCTCTATTCACCGCCGGATAATGCTGTGGGGAAGCGGTGGGCCATTTCTGGATGGTTATGTGCTGGTGATGATTGGCGTAGCGCTGGAACAGCTCACGCCAGCATTGAAACTGGACGCACAGTGGATTGGTCTGCTGGGCGCCGGCACGCTCGCCGGTCTGTTTGTGGGGACGTCGCTGTTTGGCTACATTTCCGATAAGGTCGGGCGGCGCAAAATGTTCATCATCGATATTATCGCCATTGGCGTGATATCGGCAGCAACCATGTTTGTTTCCTCGCCCGTTGAGCTGTTGGTGATGCGCGTGCTGATCGGCATTGTGATTGGTGCCGATTATCCGATTGCTACCTCGATGATTACCGAGTTCTCCAATACCCGCCAGCGCGCTTTCTCCATCGGTTTTATCGCCGCGATGTGGTATGTCGGCGCCACCTGTGCCGATCTGGTCGGTTACTGGCTTTATGATGTTGAGGGAGGATGGCGCTGGATGCTGGGCAGCGCGGTGATCCCCTGTATTTTGATCCTGATTGGGCGCTTCGATCTTCCTGAATCGCCGCGCTGGCTGCTGCGTAAAGGTCGGGTGAAAGAGTGTGAAGCGATGATGATCAAACTGTTCGGCGAACCGGTGGTGTTCGACGAAGAGGCGCCGCAGGAGACGCGTTTTCTCCAGCTGTTTAACCGCCGTCATTTCCCGTTTGTCCTGTTTGTTGCCGCTATCTGGACCTGTCAGGTGATCCCGATGTTCGCCATTTATACCTTTGGTCCGCAGATTGTTGGACTGTTGGGGCTTGGTGCCGGGAAAAGCGCCGCGTTGGGCAATGTGGTGATAAGCCTGTGCTTTATGCTGGGGTGCATTCCGCCCATGTTCTGGCTCAATAGCGCGGGTCGCCGACCGCTGTTGATTGGCAGTTTTATTATGATGACGCTGGCGCTGGCTGTACTGGGGTTAATTCCTGATATGGGGGCGTGGCTGGTGGTGCTGGCGTTTGCCGTGTACGCGTTTTTCTCGGGGGGACCGGGAAACCTGCAGTGGCTATACCCAAACGAACTGTTCCCTACCGACATTCGCGCGTCTGCCGTCGGGGTGATTATGTCCTTAAGCCGCATCGGTACTATTGTTTCAACCTGGGCGCTGCCGGTATTCATCACCAAATACGGTATCAGCAATGTCATGCTGATGGGCGCAGGAATTTCGCTGATTGGCCTGCTTGTGTCCATCGCTTTCGCCCCGGAAACGCGAGGTCTGACGCTGGCGCAAACCAGTCAAATGACGATTCGCAGTAAGCCCGTGACCAGGGCGGGCTATTAGGAGTGTTCTGTATTTTCCCTGCAACTCAGTCAGTTAGCCTACAGTTAACTGGGTATATCACTGAAAACAACTGAAAAGCAGGGAGAACACCATGCAAAAACATATCCTGATCACCTCAATTTTTACCGCAGCAGCACTGTTTACCGTGGCCGGTTGTTCCTCAAACCAGGCGGTTAAAACCACCGATGGCAAAACAATCGTCACTGACGGCAAACCGCAGGTTGATGATGATACTGGTCTGGTGTCGTACAAAAATGCTCAGACGGGTAAGACGGAACAGATTAACCGCGATCAGGTTAAGGATATGAGCGAACTGGACAACTAGTTCAGTTTTCTCCATTCAGCCACTCAATAATATTGACTGTTAGCCTGTGGATTAAGTGACTAAACTCACTGTTATTACAATAATGCAGTGACACAGGCTAATCATGATTCTCATCATTTATGCGCATCCCTATCCGCAACATTCGCATGCGAATAAGCGGATGCTTGAACAGGCAAGGACGCTGGAGGGCGTGGAGATACGCTCGCTCTACCAGCTTTACCCCGACTTCAATATCGATATTGCCGCTGAACAGGATGCGCTGGCGCGTGCTGATTTGATCATCTGGCAGCATCCGATGCAGTGGTACAGCACACCTCCATTGCTCAAGCTGTGGATGGATAAAGTCCTTTCGCACGGCTGGGCGTATGGCCATGGCGGTACTGCGCTGCACGGTAAACAACTGCTGTGGGCGGTGACGACCGGCGGCGGTGAAAACCACTTCGATATTGGCTCCCATCCCGGATTTGATGTGCTTTCTCAGCCTTTACAGGCAACAGCGCTCTATTGCGGCCTCAAATGGCTGCCGCCGTTTGCGATGCACTGTACGTTTATCTGTGATGATGAAACGCTGCAAGCGCAGGCGCGTCACTACAAACAGCGTCTGATGGAATGGCAGGAGGCACACCATGGATAGCCATACGCTGATACAGGCGCTGATTTATCTCGGATCGGCGGCGCTGATTGTACCCATCGCCGTACGGCTGGGATTAGGGTCGGTACTGGGGTATCTCATCGCCGGATGCATTATCGGACCCTGGGGTCTGAGGCTGGTGACGGACGCCGAATCCATCCTGCATTTTGCGGAGATCGGCGTGGTGCTGATGCTGTTTGTCATCGGCCTGGAGCTGGATCCGCAACGTTTGTGGAAATTGCGGGCATCGGTGTTCGGCGGCGGTGCGCTACAGATGGTGGTTTGCGGCGGCTTAATTGGTTTGTTCTGTATGTTCCTTGGCCTGCGCTGGCAGGTAGCGGAACTGATCGGCATGACGCTGGCGCTTTCCTCAACGGCTATCGCTATGCAGGCAATGAATGAACGCAACCTGATGGTTTCGCAAATGGGCCGCAGCGCGTTTGCCGTGCTGCTGTTCCAGGATATCGCCGCTATTCCATTGGTGGCGATGATCCCGTTACTGGCGGCGAGCGGCGCATCGACTACGCTTGGGGCGTTTGCATTGTCAGCCCTGAAGGTAGCGGGCGCACTGGTATTGGTGGTGGTATTGGGGCGTTATGTCACACGTCCGGCCTTGCGTTTTGTTGCGCGTTCGGGCCTGCGGGAAGTATTCAGTGCCGTTGCGCTGTTCCTCGTGTTTGGCTTCGGTCTGCTCCTGGAAGAGGTTGGCCTGTCGATGGCGATGGGGGCCTTCCTGGCCGGGGTGCTGCTGGCGAGCTCTGAGTATCGCCACGCGCTGGAAAGCGACATTGAGCCATTTAAAGGATTGCTGCTGGGACTGTTTTTCATTGGCGTGGGGATGTCTATCGACTTTGGTACGCTGATTGATAATCCTTTGCGCATTATCATTCTGCTGGTTGGTTTCTTGGTTATCAAAACCGTCATGCTGTGGTTGATAGCGAAACCGTTGCAGGTGCCGAACAAGCAGCGTCGCTGGTTTGCCGTATTGTTAGGGCAGGGCAGTGAGTTTGCCTTTGTGGTGTTTGGTGCGGCGCAAATGGCAAATGTGCTCGATCCTGACTGGGCGAAATCGCTGACGCTGGCGGTGGCGTTGTCGATGGCGGCTACGCCGATTTTGCTGGTGATTTTGACGCGTCTGGAAAAATCGGCGACTTCGGAAGAGCGGGAAGCCGATGAAATCGATGAGGAGCAACCGCGGGTGATCATCGCTGGATTTGGGCGATTTGGCCAGATAACCGGTCGTCTGTTGTTGTCGAGTGGGGTCAAAATGGTGGTTCTTGATCATGACCCGGACCATATCGAAACGCTGCGTAAATTCGGGATGAAGGTTTTCTATGGCGATGCGACCCGGATGGATCTGCTGGAATCTGCCGGGGCGGCGAAAGCTGAAGTCATTATTAATGCCATTGACGATCCGCAAACCAGCCTGCAGTTAACCGAAATGGTGAAAGAGCATTTCCCGCATCTGCAAATTATTGCTCGTGCGCGCGATGTGGATCATTACATCCGCCTGCGCCAGGCGGGCGTGGATATGCCGGAACGCGAAACCTTTGAAGGTGCACTGAAGACCGGACGTCTGGCGTTGGAGGGGCTCGGGCTTGGGCGCTATGAGGCACGTGAGCGGGCGGACGTATTCCGCCGATTCAATACCATGATGGTAGAGGAGATGGTGAAAGGGGAAAATGACGCGACTTCCCGCGCGGCCGTTTATAAACGCACCAGCGCAATGCTGAGTGAAATTATTGCGGAAGATCGTCAGCACTTATCGTTAATTCAACGCCATGGCTGGCAAGGCACGGATGAAGGTAAGCATACGGGCGACGTCGCCGATGAGCCGGAAGTGAAACCGTCAGCATAGGGTAAAAAATGTGATGTTCTGCAAACTTTACTGCTAATTGGCTGTTTTTGAACTACTGTAATGCTGGCGTACCACCTTAAATAGGTCGGTTCGCCAGCAGAACGGAAAATTTTCCTGTTCATCCTCTTTCTGCCAGTCGACGAAAGATTGCGCTTTCCGTATAGTGGCGACAATTTTTTTGTATCCGGGAAATATTCAATGATCAGTCTGATTGCGGCGTTAGCGGTAGATCGCGTCATCGGTATGGAGAACGCCATGCCGTGGAACCTCCCTGCCGATCTCGCCTGGTTTAAACGTAATACCTTAAACAAGCCGGTTGTCATGGGACGCCACACCTGGGAATCCATCGGGCGACCGTTACCTGGGCGTAAAAATATCGTCATCAGCAGCAAGCCTGGCACTGACGATCGTGTGCAGTGGGTGAAGTCTGTTGATGAAGCCATTGCGGCCTGCGGTGATGAACCAGAGATTATGGTGATTGGCGGTGGGCGCGTGTATGAGCAGTTCCTGCCAAAAGCGCAGAAGCTGTATCTGACGCACATTGATGCTGAAGTCGAAGGGGATACGCATTTCCCGGACTACGAACCGGATGACTGGGAGTCGGTGTTCAGTGAATTCCACGATGCCGACGCGCAAAACTCTCACAGCTACTGCTTCGAGATTCTGGAGCGTCGTTAATCCTGTAAGTGCCGGATGGCGGCGAAACGCCTTATCCGGCCTACTCTTGTGCCAGATGTAGGCCTGATAAGCATAGCGCCATCAGGCATAAATCTCTCAGGCGTTGACCGCTTCGCCAGGATCCAGATTCAGATGGCGATTTGATGGCTGCACAAAGTACTGTTTGTCTTCCCAGCGCAGACAGGTGAGATCGCCTCCCCAGCAACACCCCGTATCCAGCGCGTAAATACCTTCTGGTGTGCCTTTGCCTTCCAGCGATGCCCAGTGCCCGAATGCAATGCTGTACGCTTCACTGACAGGTCCAGGAATGGCAAACCATGGCTTCAGCGGGGCAGGTGCGTCTTCTGGTGACTCTTTGCTGTACATATCCAGTTGACCGTTGGGGAAGCAGTAACGCATGCGGGTAAAGGCGTTGGTAATAAAACGCAGGCGTGCCAGCCCGGTCAGTTCCGGGGTCCAGTTATTGGGCATGTCGCCGTACATTGCATCAAGGAAGAAGGGATATGAGTCGCTCGACAACACGGCTTCAACATCGCGAGCACAGTCTTTTGCCGTCTGCAGGTCCCACTGTGGGGTGATACCGGCATGCGCCATCACCAGCTTCTTCTCTTCGTCTACCTGCAACAGCGGTTGACGGCGGAGCCAGTTAAGTAATTCGTCGGCATCCGGTGCTTCGAGCAGCGATGTGACCCTGTCTTT
Source organism: Citrobacter sp. CF971 (assembly GCF_006385635.1). Taxonomy (NCBI): domain Bacteria; kingdom Pseudomonadati; phylum Pseudomonadota; class Gammaproteobacteria; order Enterobacterales; family Enterobacteriaceae; genus Citrobacter; species Citrobacter sp. CF971. Next base: position 884,132 of record NZ_CP041051.1, read on the forward strand.
AGGTTTATTACGACTGATACCAGCAAATACGGCCAGCAGGTGTAAATCGTGATTACCCAATACTAACCGCACGCTGTCGCCCAGTGATTTCACGTAGCGCAAAACGTCCAGCGAGCCCGGCCCACGAGCGACCAGATCGCCGGTGAGCCATAGGGTGTCTTTTTTGGAATTAAAGTCTACCTGATGCAGCAAGGCTACCAGTTCATCGTAACAACCGTGAACGTCGCCAATAAGGTATGTCGCCATAGTTATTGTTTTAATGAATGAGTGTTGGAACGGCGAGTCGGAATACGGGAATGTCGATGGTAAAGGCGATGCCTTGTTCATCGATCATTTCGTAGTGACCCTGCATGGTGCCCAGCGGTGTTTCAATCACCGCACCGCTGGTGTACTGGTACTCTTCGCCGGGTTCGATATGGGGCTGGACGCCAACCACGCCTTCACCCTGGACTTCTGTTTCGCGGCCATGACCATTAGTGATTAACCAATAACGCCCCAACAGCTGCACAGGCGCTCGCCCCAAATTGCGGATAGTTACGGTGTAAGCAAAAACGTAACGTTCATCATCAGGTGAGGATTGCGCCTCAATGTAGACGCTTTGTACCTGAATGCACACTCGGGGCGAATTGATCATGTTTAACTCTCCTTCGATGGCGCGTTTTCTGACAGATAGTTAGCCATCCGGCAGTATTGCGCGACAGAGATATTTTCCGCTCGCATCGCCGGATCAACGCCCAGCTCTGTCAGTACTTCAACGCTAAATAGGTTGCCGAGACTGTTACGTACCGTTTTACGGCGCTGATTAAACGCTTCGGTGGTAATACGGCTCAGCACACGAACATCTTTAACCGGGTACGGCATCGTCGCGTGAGGGACCAGACGCACAACAGCTGAATCAACTTTAGGCGCTGGCGTAAATGCGGAAGGCGGTACTTCAAGTACCGGGATCACATTGCAGTAATACTGCGCCATGACGCTTAATCGACCATACGCTTTACTGTTTGGCCCTGCAACCAGACGATTGACCACCTCTTTTTGCAACATGAAATGCATGTCGGCAATGGCATCAGTATAGGAAAAAAGATGGAACATGAGTGGCGTGGAGATGTTGTACGGCAGGTTGCCGAATACGCGCAGCGGCTGACCCATCGTTTGTGCCAGTTCGCCGAAGTTCATGGTCATGGCATCTTGCTGATAAATCGTCAGCTTAGGCCCTAAAAACGGGTGTGTCTGTAAGCGTGCTGCCAGATCGCGGTCCAGTTCAATGACCGTGAGCTTGTCCAGACGTTCGCCTACTGGTTCGGTCAATGCCGCCAGGCCTGGGCCGATTTCGACCATAGCCTGACCTTTCTGCGGGTTGATAGCAGAGACAATACTTTCGATCACAAACTGATCGTTGAGGAAGTTCTGCCCGAAACGTTTACGGGCTAAATGGCCCTGATGGACTCGATTATTCATTAGTATTAACAATCATTTTGATGGCGAGATTAAGCGCCGTAATAAAACTGCCGACATCTGCTTGTCCATGGCCCGCGAGTTCTAGTGCGGTGCCGTGATCGACGGATGTGCGAATAAAGGGCAGGCCCAGCGTGATATTCACACCGCGACCAAATCCCTGGTATTTTAGCACGGGGAGACCCTGATCGTGGTACATTGCCAGCACGGCATCCGCGTGGTCGAGATATTTGGGCTGAAAAAGCGTATCTGCGGGCAGCGGGCCGTTTAATTTCATCCCCTGCGCACGCAGTTCATCGAGTACCGGAATGAGGGTGTCTATCTCTTCCGTTCCCATATGACCGCCTTCACCAGCATGCGGATTAAGACCGCACACCAGAATATGTGGATCGGCAATGCCGAACTTGGTGCGTAAATCATGATGCAAAATGCCGATCACTTCCTGGAGCAGGGCGGGCGTGATGGCGTCGGCAACGGCTCTGAGCGGCAAATGCGTGGTTGCCAGGGCAACGCGCAGCTCTTCGGTCGCCAGCATCATAACAACTTTCTTTGCCTGTGAGCGCTCTTCAAAAAACTCGGTATGCCCGGTAAACGGAACGCCTGCGTCATTGATTACGCCCTTGTGAACCGGACCGGTGATCAGCGCCGCAAACTCACCTTGCAGACAACCATCGCAGGCGCGAGCCAGCGTATCCACTACATATTGCCCGTTTTCTACCGCCAACTGACCCGCGACAGCAGGTGCCCGCAGCGCAACCGGTAACAGCGTCAATGTGCCTGCTGATTGCGGTCTGGCTGGGGTATCTGGAGAGTAGGGGAGGAGTGAAAGCGGTAAACCGAGCATTGCTGCCCGGTCACGGAGAAGTCCTGCATCTGCACAGACAACGAGTTCTACAGGCCAATCGCGCTGGGCGAGCTGAACCACCAGGTCCGGGCCAATCCCGGCGGGTTCGCCGGGAGTGATAACAACGCGTTGAGTACGAGCCATTAGTTGCTCAGAACTTTAACGTAAGCGCTGGCGCGCTGTTCCTGCATCCAGGTTGCTGCTTCTTCCGAGAATTTACGGTTCATCAGCATGCGGTAAGCTCTGTCTTTCTGCGCCGCGTCAGTTTTATCAACGTTCCGCGTGTCCAGCAGTTCGATCAGATGCCAACCGAAAGAGGAGTGCACCGGGGCGCTCATCTGGCCTTTATGAAGTTTGGTCAGCGCATCGCGGAAAGCTGGGTCGAAAATATCCGCTGCAGCCCAACCCAGATCGCCGCCCTGGTTGGCAGAGCCTGGATCCTGAGAAAACTCTTTAGCGGCTGCCGCGAAGGTCGTTTTACCGCTCTTAATATCTGCCGCGATTTGTTCCAGCTTCAGACGCGCCTGCTGATCGGTCATGATCGGCGACGGCTTAAGCAGAATATGGCGGGCGTGAACTTCAGTCACGGAGATGCTCTGGCTTTGGCCACGCATATCATTGACTTTCAGGATGTGGAAGCCGACACCTGAACGAATTGGGCCGATGATATCGCCTTTTTTCGCAGTGCTTAACGCCTGGGCGAAGATACCCGGCAGCTCCTGAATACGTCCCCAACCCATCTGGCCGCCTTTCAGCGCCTGCTGGTCAGCGGAATAAGTAATAGCCAGTTTGCCAAAATCACTACCGTTACGCGCTTCATCAACAACAGAGCGCGCCTGGCTTTCAGCCGCGTTAACCTGGTCGGAAGTTGGGTTTTCCGGTAATGGGATCAGAATGTGGCTCAGGTTCAGTTCGGTGCTGGCATCGTTTTGGTTGCCTACCTGTTGCGCCAGGGCATCCACTTCCTGAGGCAGGATGGTGACGCGACGGCGAACTTCGTTGTTACGCACTTCAGAGATGGTCATCTCTTTGCGGATCTGGCTACGATAGGTCGAATAGCTTAAACCATCCTGTGCCAAACGACTGCGCATCTGATCCAGCGTCATGTTGTTCTGCTTGGCGATGTTGGCAATAGCCTGATCCAACTGCTCGTCAGAGATTTTAACACCCATCTTCTGACCCATTTGCAGGAGGATTTGATCCATGATCAAACGTTCCAGGATCTGATGACGCAGCGTGGCGTCGTCCGGTAACTGCTGACCAGCCTGACCCGCATTAAGTTTTACTGACTGCATTAAGCCATCGACGTCGCTTTCGAGAACGACGCCGTTATTGACGACGGCTGCGACTTTATCGACTACCTGTGGGGCAGCGAAACTGGTATTCGCGATCATGGCGATACCGAGAAGCAGCGTTTTCCAGTTCTTCATACTTTTTCCATTTCAATTAACCGCGATGCGGATTACGTTGTAAATCAATCAGATCATAAAGAGCTTTGATACGGCAAAATGTTTGAACGCAACATTTGGTTGGTGCCGAGACCGTAGTTGGAGCTCAGGCCGCGCAGTTCGATATTAAAGCCGATCGTGTTGTCATAAATCGCGTGTTTCTGGGTGTTATCCCAGCCGTTCAGCTTACGTTCGTAACCGAAGCGAATGGCGTAACAGCAGGAGTTGTACTGCAGCCCCAGCATTGAATCTGCTTCTTTGTTCACGTTGGTATCGAAGTAGTAAGCGCCAACAATCGACCAACGGTCGGCGATTGGGAAGCTTGCCACTGCGCCCACCTGTGAGATCCCGTTTTTATACTGCTCTGCCGTAGAGTAGTAAGACGGCAGAGTAGCCTGGATATACTCCGAGCTGGCATAACGGTAGTTCAACTGCAGCATACGGTTTTCGTCGCGGCGGTATTCGATACTGCTGCTACTGGTTGCAACACTGTCCAGACGCGTGTCGTACTGGATCCCACTGCGTAAACCCCAGCGATCGGAGATGCGCCAGTAGGTGTCACCCGCCCATACCAGTGAGCCCGTTTTGTCGTCATTCTCCCATTTAATGTTGTCATCGCCGGTGCGAGACTCGGTGAAATAGTAGATTTGACCCACGGATATATTAAAACGTTCAACGGCTGCGTCATCATAAACGCGAGATGTGACCCCAGTCGTGACCTGGTTGGCGGAGGCAATGCGGTCCAGACCGCCATAGGTACGGTCACGGAACAGGCCGCTATAGTCAGATTGCAGCAGGGACGAGTCATAGTTATAGATATGACTTTGGTCGCGATACGGTACGTACAGGTACTGCGCGCGCGGCTCAAGCGTCTGGGTATAACCCGGCGCCAGCATTTGCATGTCACGCTCAAACACCATCTTGCCGTCAACTTTAAACTGCGGCATGACGCGGTTAGCTGAATCATCGAGCTTGGTGTTCTGCGGGTTGCTGTTGTACCAATCCAGATTAGTCTGCTGATAGTGCGTTGCCAGCAGTTTTGCTTCGGTATTGATGCTTCCCCAGTTGTTCGACAATGGCAGATTGATGGTCGGTTCAAGGTGAACGCGCGTCGCTTCCGGCATGTTGTCGTTGGTGTTAACGAAGTGCACCGCCTGACCATAAATACGGGTATCAAACGGACCAACGTCATTCTGGTAGTAGTTGACGTCTAACTGCGGCTGCGCAGAGTAGCTGTTACTGTTTTGCGCGTCGAAGACCTGGAACTGCTTGGTCGAAACTGTGGCATCAAAGTTCTGTACCGCGTAGCCGACGCTGAATTTTTGCGTGGCGTAGCCGTCGGTACTGGAACCGTATTTGTTATCGAAATCATTAAAGTAGCTGGTGTCGCTGACCTTGGTATAGTCAACGTTGAAACGCCACACCTGGTCCATCACCCCAGAGTGTTGCCAGTAAAACAGCCAGCGACGTGAATTGTCATCTTTCGGATGCTCATCCTCGTACACTTTATCGGAGTTCAGATAGTCGAACTCCATCAGGCCCGCACCTGCTTGCGTCAGGTAGCGGAATTCGTTCTCCCACATGATCCCGCCACGACGGTGCATATAATGTGGCGTGATGGTGGCGTCCATGTTGGGCGCAATGTTCCAGTAATATGGCAGGTAGAACTCAAAATAGTTATTAGTGGAATATTTTGCGTTCGGGATCAGGAAACCGGAACGGCGCTTATCGCCGACGGGTAACTGTAAATAAGGACTGTAAAAGACTGGAACCGGACCCAGTTTAAAACGGGCGTTCCAGATCTCTGCGACCTGTTCTTCACGGTCGTGGATCACTTCGCTACCGACAACGCTCCAGGTATCGGAACCTGGCAGACAGGAGGTAAAGCTACCGTTTTCCAGAATGGTATAACGGTTTTCGCCACGCTGTTTCATCAGATCGGCTTTCCCGCGTCCCTGACGGCCCACCATCTGGTAATCACCTTCCCAGATGTTGGTATCTTTGGTATTCAGATTCGACCAACCCTTCGGCCCCTTCAGAATAACCTGATTGTCATCATAATGGACATTGCCCAGCGCATCGACGGTACGTATTGGCTCCGGCTGGCCTTCAGCCTGCTTCTGATGAAGCTGTACTTCGTCGGCCTGCAGGCGGCTGTTACCCTGTGCGATGTCCACGTTGCCGGTAAACACCGCGTCATCGGGATAATTCCCTTTAGCGTTGTCGGCATTGATGGTGACGGGTAATTCATTAGTCTCGCCCTGTACCAGAGGACGGTCATAGCTCGGCACGCCCAGCATACACTGTGAGGCGAGATCGGCTGCCAGGCCCTGATGGCTATAGAGGGCACTGGCAATCATGGTAGCCAGAAGAGTGGGAATACGTTTTTTCATACGTTGTATTTATTGTTCCATCATCAGTAGCGTCGCGCGTGACAAACGGTCACAGCCTAACTTATCTCATCTTCACTGCGCTAGTGTTAATCCTGCCCATTTAGGCATCCGTGGTGTTAGGCACGGCATTGAATGACAGGTATGATAATGCAAATTATAGGCGATGTCCCACAATTGACCGCAGCCGTAAATCGGTAAAAGCACCTTATATTGTGGGACATAGCCTGGCTGAGAGCATAAAGATTTGGGGAGTCTATGCAGTATTGGGGAAAGATAATTGGTGTAGCCGTGGCCTTAATGATGGGTGGCGGCTTCTGGGGTGTGGTTCTGGGGCTGTTAGTTGGCCACATGTTCGACAAAGCCCGCATGCGCAAAATGGCGTGGTTTGCCAACCAACGTGAACGCCAGGCGCTGTTTTTTGCCACCACTTTTGAGGTGATGGGACATCTGACCAAATCCAAAGGTCGCGTCACGGAAGCCGATATTCATATCGCCAGCCAGTTGATGGATCGGATGAATTTGCACGGTGATTCGCGAACGGCTGCACAACACGCCTTCCGGGTAGGAAAATCGGATAATTATCCATTACGTGAAAAGATGCGTCAGTTTCGCAGCGTCTGTTTCGGTCGATTCGATCTGATCCGCATGTTTTTGGAAATTCAAATCCAGGCGGCATTTGCCGATGGGTCGTTACATCCTAACGAACGTGAAGTGCTGTATGTGATTGCTGAAGAGTTGGGGATCTCACGTACCCAATTTGATCAGTTCCTGCGCATGATGCAGGGCGGCGCACAGTTTGGCGGCGGTTATCAACAGCAGTCTGGCGGCGGTGGCTGGCAGCAGGCGCAACGCGGCCCGACGCTGGAAGACGCCTGTAATGTGCTGGGTGTGAAAACGACCGATGATGCGACTACCATAAAGCGCGCTTACCGTAAGCTGATGAGCGAGCACCATCCGGACAAACTGGTCGCGAAAGGTCTGCCGCCAGAGATGATGGAAATGGCGAAGCAAAAAGCACAGGAAATCCAGAAGGCTTACGAGTTAATCAAAGAACAAAAAGGCTTTAAATAATAATTATGCCGGATGCGGCTAGCGCTTTATCCGGCCTACGGTAATGAATGTAGGCCGGGCAAGCGAAGCGCCCCCGGCATAAATTGGCTCAGAATTTAAAAATCCGCCGGGACTTTAAACGTCATACTGTTGCCGTATTCGGGATGCGTGATGGTTAGCATCTCGGCGTGCAGCAGCAGGCGGGGTGCCAACGCCAGCGCTTCAGGCGGAGCATAGAAGCGATCGCCGAGGATTGGATGCCCTAACGCCAGCATATGCACACGCAGCTGGTGGGAGCGTCCGGTAATCGGTTTAAGCACGACCCGGGCGGTGTTATCCGCCGCGAATTCCACCACCTCATACTCTGTCTGCGCTGATTTCCCGGTCTCATAACACACTTTTTGTTTTGGCCTGTTCGGCCAGTCGCAAATCAGCGGTAAATCAACCAGACCCTCGGCCGGAGCGGGATGCCCCCAGACGCGTGCAACATACTGTTTTTTCGGTTCGCGCTCGCGAAACTGGCGTTTTAGCTCGCGCTCTGCCGCTTTGGTTAGCGCGACTACAATCACGCCGCTGGTGGCCATATCCAGACGATGGACGGATTCAGCCTGCGGATAATCGCGCTGGATACGCGTCATCACGCTGTCTTTGTGCTCATCCAGACGACCCGGCACAGACAACAAACCGCTCGGCTTGTTGACCACCATAATGTGCTCATCCTGATACAGGATGACCAACCAGGGTTCCTGCGGCGGATTGTAGTTTTCCATCCCCATGTATGGCTCCGTTACTGATGCGTCACGACGATCAGGCGCAGGGCATCCAGACGCCAGCCCGCCTGATCCAGGCTTTCCATCACCTGCTGACGGTTGCTTTCAATTGCGCTGAGTTCGTCATCACGGATGTTCGGGTTAACGGCACGCAGCGCTTCCAGACGGGAGAGTTCCGCAGTCAGTTTTTCGTCCGCTTCTTTACGCGCCGCGTCGATCAGCGCGCGGGCTGATTTTTCCACCTGCGCTTCACCGAGTTGCAGAATAGCATGAACGTCTTGCTGCACGGCGTTGACCAGTTTACTGCCGGTGTGGCGGTTAACGGCGCTGAGCTGACGGTTAAAGGTTTCGAACTCAACCTGTGCAGCGAGGTTATTGCCGTTTTTATCCAGCAGCATACGTACCGGCGTTGGCGGCAGGAAGCGGTTCAGCTGCAGCTGTTTCGGCGCTTGCGCTTCAACCACATACACCAGCTCAACCAACAGCGTTCCGACCGGCAATGCTTTGTTTTTCAACAATGAAATGGTGCTGCTGCCGGTGTCGCCAGAGAGGATCAGATCCAGACCATTACGGATTAACGGATGCTCCCAGGTAATAAACTGTGCGTCTTCACGCGACAGAGCGACATCGCGCTCGAACGTAATGGTGCAGCCATCTTCCGGCAATCCCGGGAAATCTGGCACCAGCATATGATCGGACGGCGTCAGCACGATCAAATTGTCACCACGGTCATCCTGATTAATACCAACGATATCAAACAGATTCATGGCGAAGGCGATCAGGCTGGTATCATCGTCCTGTTCTTCAATACTCTCAGCCAGCGCCAGCGCTTTTTCACCGCCGTTAGAGTGGATCTCCAGCAGACGATCGCGACCTTGTTCCAGCTGTGCTTTCAGCGCGTCATGTTGTTCGCGACAGGTTTTGATCAGATCGTCAAAGCCATCGGTATTTTCTGGTTCAGCCAGGTAGCCGATCAGATTGTTATAGACCGTGTCGTAGATGGTACGGCCGGTCGGGCAGGTGTGTTCGAACGCATCCAGACCTTCGTGGTACCAGCGCACCAGCACGGATTGCGCGGTTTTTTCCAGGTACGGAACGTGGATCTGAATATCATGTGCCTGACCAATACGGTCCAGACGGCCAATACGCTGTTCCAGTAGATCCGGATTGAACGGCAGGTCAAACATCACCAGATTGCTGGCGAACTGGAAGTTACGCCCTTCGGAGCCGATTTCAGAACACAGCATTACCTGAGCGCCGCTATCTTCTTCGCTAAACCAGGCTGCGGCGCGGTCACGCTCAATGATCGACATCCCTTCATGGAACACGGCAGCGCGGATACCTTCGCGCTCGCGCAGAACCTGCTCCAGTTGAAGCGCGGTGGTGGCTTTTGCACAGATAACTAATACTTTTTGCGAGCGGTGGCTGGTCAGATAGCCCATTAGCCATTCCACGCGCGGGTCAAAGTTCCACCAGGTGCCGGTATCGCCTTCGAATTCCTGATAAATCTGTTCCGGGTAGAGCATATCGCGCGCCCGGTCTTCCGCGCTTTTACGCGCACCCATAATGCCGGAGACTTTAATCGCCGTCTGGTATTGGGTCGGCAGCGGCAGCTTGATGGTGTGCAGCTCGCGTTTTGGGAAGCCTTTAACACCATTACGGGTGTTACGGAACAGCACGCGGCTGGTGCCATGGCGGTCCATCAGCATCGAAACCAGCTCCTGACGCGCGCTCTGGGCATCTTCGCTGTCGCTGTTTGCCGCCTGCAATAGCGGTTCAATGTCCTGCTCGCCAATCATGTCGCCTAACATGTTCAGCTCACTATTACTCAGCTTGTTGCCTGCCAGTAACATAGCGACGGCGTCGGCGACCGGACGATAATTTTTTTGCTCTTCAACAAACTGGGCGAAATCGTGGAAACGGCTGGGGTCCAGCAGGCGCAGACGAGCAAAGTGACTTTCCATACCCAGCTGCTCCGGTGTAGCGGTTAGCAGCAGGATGCCCGGCACACGTTCTGCCAGTTGTTCAATGGCCATATATTCGCGGCTGGGCGCGTCTTCGCTCCACACCAGGTGATGCGCTTCATCGACGATCAGCAGATCCCATTCGGCGTCACACAGATGCTCCAGGCGCTGTTTACTGCGACGGGCAAAGTCCAGCGAGCAGATGACCAGTTGTTCGGTTTCAAACGGGTTGTAGGCGTCGTGCTGCGCTTCTGCATAACGCTCATCATCAAACAGTGCAAAACGCAGGTTGAAGCGACGCAGCATTTCGACCAGCCACTGGTGCTGTAATGTCTCCGGCACGATGATCAGCACGCGCTCTGCGGCGCCTGACAGCAGCTGTTGATGCAGGATCATCCCGGCTTCAATGGTTTTACCTAAACCCACTTCGTCTGCCAGTAAAACGCGAGGGGCATGACGACGGCCAACATCATGGGCAATGTTCAGCTGGTGAGGAATCAGGCTGGTACGTTGACCACGCAAACCACTCCACGGCATACGGTATTGTTCGCTCTGAAATTTACGCGCGCGATAGCGCAGAGCAAAGCGATCCATGCGGTCAATCTGGCCGGCAAACAGGCGATCTTGTGGTTTGCTGAATACCAGTTTGCTGTCGAGTAGTACTTCACGCAGCATGACACCGGTTTCTTCGGTATCCAGGCGGGTTCCGATATAGGCAAGCAGGCCGTTTTCTTCTTTTACTTCATCGACATGCAGTTGCCAGCCTTCATGGCTTGTTATCGTATCGCCAGGATTGAACATCACGCGGGTCACGGGGGAATCACTGCGCGCATACAGACGGTTTTCGCCCGTCGATGAGAAAAGTAATGTGACGGTTCGCGCATCCATGGCGACAACGGTACCAAGTCCCAATTCGCTTTCTGTATCGCTGATCCAGCGTTGACCAAGTGTAAAAGGCATATATGTTCGGCTCTATATCTTTAGTTGCAGGCAATACTCACCCTCTGCCAGAGTAAAGTGGCAGCAAGTGTATTGGGGTCCAGGAATGGAAAGGGCGCTATGGTACTGGATGGCGACGGTTTCGTCACGCGTCAAAATAACCCCAGTTGCCCTGTGAGTAGTGTAGCAAAATTATCGTCAATAAAGGGAAGAATTCCCTCGGCAACGGGTTGGATCTGGCGTGTCAGATAATGCTCGTAATCGAGCACAGATAGCTGATAATCAACAGGTTCTGGGCCATTGACCGTCCAGACATATTTTATGGTTCCGCGATTTTGATACTGCGGTGGACGCCCCAGCTTTACATTCTGCTCATCGGCGAGTCGCGCGGCACGCACGTGTGGTGGAACATTTCGCTGGTATTCGCTTAACGGGCGGCGCAGGCGCTTGCGGTACACCAGTTGTTCATCCATTTCACCGGCCATCAGACGGTCAATAGTCTCGCGAACAAACTCCTGATAAGGTTCGTTACGAAAAATTCGCAGGTATAGCTCCTGCTGAAACTGTTGGGCCAGCGGCGTCCAGTCGGTTCGTACCGTTTCCAGTCCCTTAAACACCATACGTTGTTCAGCGCCGTCCTGAATCATCCCTGCATAGCGTTTTTTACTGCCGGTATCTGCACCGCGAATGGTCGGCATCAGAAAGCGACAAAAATGGGTTTCAAATTCCAGCTCCAGCGCGCTGGTCAGGTTTTGTTGTTTCAGCGACTGCGCCCACCAGTCGTTGACATAGCTCACCAGCTCACGGCCAATCCGGGCGGCATCGTCTTCTGAGTGCGCCTTTTTCAGCCAGACAAAGGTCGAGTCGGTATCGCCATAGATAACGTCGTAACCCTGAGCTTCAATCAGCGCTTTGGTCTGGCGCATGATCGCATGGCCGCGCATGGTAATGGACGAGGCCAGTCTCGGGTCGAAAAAGCGACAGGCGGTGGTTCCCAGCACGCCGTAAAATGCGTTCATGATGATTTTCAGCGCCTGCGAGAGCGGCTTATTGCCGCGGCGTTTTGCTTCATCGCGACCATGCCAGATCCGGGTCACGATTTCCGGCAGGCAGTGCTTTTCACGTGAGAACCAGGCGTCAAGGAACCCTTCGGTGCTGTGCTCCGGATCCGGCTGCGCCATTCCTTCGATAAGCCCCACCGGATCGATTAAAAAAGTACGAATTATTGAGGGGTACAGGCTTTTGTAATCCAGCACCAGTACCGAGTCGTATAAGCCGGGGCGCGAGTCCATCACGTAGCCACCGGGGCTGGCGTGCGCGGGGACTTCACCCAGGTTCGGTGCCACATAACCCGCCCGGTGCATTCGTGGCAGGTAGAGATGTCCGAAGGCGGCAACTGAACCACCGTGCCGGTCGACCGGCAGACCGTTGACCGTCGATCGCTCAAGCAGAAATGGCATGATCTCGGTTTTATGAAAAATACGCGTGACCAACTCACAGTCTTTGAGATTGTAGGTGGCGAGCGCGGGCTTATCCTGGGCAAACCGGCGATCGATTTCGTCCATCCTGTCCCAGGGATTATCAATTGACTTCCCTTCGCCCAGTAGCTCCTGCGACACCGTCTCCAGCGAAAATGACGAGAAATTCCAGAATGCGGATTTGAGCGCCTCAATGCCGTCGATAATCAGGCGACCTTTAGCCTGCGCGAAGAACACGCCGTTTTTGAAGCCATGCTCGCGCCACTCCAGCTCGCTATTGTCACGACCAAAACGCAGGGGAATGCAGTAACGTTCGGCGTGCTTTTGCAGGACGCGTAAATCGAATTGCACGACGTTCCAGCCGATTATCACATCAGGATCGTGACGGGCAATCCAGTCATTGAGCTTTTCCAACAACTGCGGGCGGCTTGCAACGTACTCAAGTTCAAAATCCAGCGCAGAGGCATCACCGTTTGCCGGGCCGAGCATATAGACAATACGCTGCCCACAGCCCTCAAGACCGATGCAGTAGAGTTCGCCGTGGCGCGTGGTTTCGATATCCAGCGATACCCATTTTAGCGGTGGTCGATAGTCAGGGTTCGGCTTCAGGCGGGCATTAACCAGCATGTCGTCATGTCTGTTGCCTTCGACCCAAACAGGGGAGGTGATAAAGCGCTCCATCAGATACCGCTCCGGCGGCCGTACGTCGGCTTCGTAGACGGTGACTGCGTTTTCGCGCAGCAGTTTTTCCAGCCGCATAAGCTGGCGATGTGAGCGGCAATACAGGCCGGAAACGGGCTGGCGGTGGAAGTCTTGCAACTGAAGAGGCGTCAGGCGATAGCCGTTTTCAGTGCGTAATAATGACGTGACGCGAGGAACCTGACTGGTGGGAATAAACGCGACTGACTCCTGAGGCGCAAGCGTGACCTGCAGCGGCCCATCGTCTGTAGCCAGCCAGAATGAGACCTCAGTTCCCTGCGGAGTGTCCCGCCAGTGTCGGGTTAGAATAAAGCCTGCCTGCGCCACGCTGTGTATCCATTAAAAAACCAGGCATTATTATAGCCTGGTTCTGATAGATTGGCTGTGATTTTATACAGTTGTTATGTGTCAGCAGGGACTATTGCCCGTAGTAGGCTTTAGCACCATGTTTACGCAGGTAATGCTTATCTAACAGGGTTTGTTGCATATCTGGCAATTGCGGCGCGAGCTGGCGACAGAAGATCCCCATGTAGGCGACTTCTTCCAGCACGATGGCGTTATGCACTGCATCTTCGGCATTTTTTCCCCAGGCAAACGGACCGTGAGAGTGCACTAGCACGCCAGGCATCTGCGAGGCGTCAATACCTTGTTTCTCAAAGGTTTCAACGATCACATTGCCGGTTTCCCATTCATATTCGCCGTTGATTTCTTCGTCGGTCATTTTCCGTGTGCAGGGAATCGAACCGTAGAAATAGTCCGCATGGGTGGTACCCGTGGCCGGAATCGACTGACCCGCCTGCGCCCAGATTGTCGCGTGACGCGAGTGGGTATGAACAATACCGCCAATGGTCGGGAATGCCTGATACAGCAGTCGGTGCGTTGGGGTGTCGGAAGAGGGCTTCTTCTGGCCTTCGACTACTTCACCCGTGGCGATACTGACTACCACCATATCGTCTGAGGTCATTACGCTGTAATCGACCCCGGAAGGTTTAATCACAAACACGTCGCGCTCGCGATCGACGGCGCTGACGTTCCCCCAGGTCAGGGTGACCAGATTGTGCTTAGGCAACGCCAGATTGGCTTCCAGTACCTGACGTTTAAGATCTTCTAGCATGTTAACTCCTGAATGCCGGATGGCGCTTCGCTTATCCGGCCTACGGTGATTTGTAGGCCCGGTAAATGAAATGCCACCGGGCAATCCGTTTCGACAATTAACGTTTGAACCCGTAATACACTTCGTTCCAGCGCAGCGCGTCCTTAAAGGCCGGCAGGCGGGTATCGTTATCGATCACAGCGATCTCGATATCGTGCATTTCAGCGAACTGGCGCATATCGTTCAGATCCAGCGCGTGGCTGAACACGGTGTGGTGCGCGCCACCGGCCAGGATCCATGCTTCAGATGCGGTTGGCAGATCCGGTTGAGCTTTCCACAGCGCGTTAGCTACAGGCAGTTTCGGCAGGGAGTGCGGTGTTTGTACCGTGTCGATGCAGTTAACCAGCAGGCGAAAACGATCGCCGAGATCGATCAGGCTGGCAACCACGGCCGGGCCGGCTTTGGTGTTGAAGATCAGACGGGCGGGATCGTCTTTACCACCAATGCCGAGGTGCTGTACGTCGAGGATCGGTTTCTCTTCCACCGCGATGGACGGGCAAACTTCCAGCATGTGCGAACCGAGTACCAGATCGTTGCCTTTCTCGAAGTGGTAGGTGTAATCCTCCATAAATGAGGTGCCGCCCTGCAGACCGGTTGACATCACCTTCATGATGCGAAGCAGAGCGGCGGTTTTCCAGTCGCCTTCACCCGCAAAGCCATAGCCTTGCTGCATCAGACGCTGTACGGCCAGACCCGGAAGCTGTTTCAGGCCGTGTAAATCTTCAAATGTGGTGGTGAAGGCGTGGAATCCACCCTGTTCCAGGAAGCGCTTCATCCCCAGTTCAATACGGGCAGCTTCCAGGACGTTCTGACGTTTTTCACCGTGGACTTGCGTCGCCGCCGTCATGGTGTAAGTGCTTTCATACTCATCGATTAGCGCGTTGATTTCGCCGTCGCTAATTGCGTTCACGACCTGCACCAGATCGCCCACGGCCCAGGTGTTTACCGAGAAACCGAACTTGATCTGCGCAGCGACTTTATCGCCATCTGTGACCGCAACTTCGCGCATGTTGTCGCCAAAGCGGCAGACTTTCAGGTGGCGGGTATCCTGTTTGGACACGGCCTGGCGCATCCAGGAGCCAATGCGTTCATGCGCTTGTTTATCCTGCCAGTGACCGGTGACCACGGCATGCTGCTGACGCATACGTGCGCCGATGAAGCCGAACTCACGACCGCCGTGCGCAGTCTGGTTCAGGTTCATAAAGTCCATATCAATGCTGTTCCACGGCAGGGCGGCGTTGAACTGGGTGTGGAACTGCATCAGCGGTTTGTTGAGGATAGTCAGGCCGTTAATCCACATTTTGGCCGGGGAGAAGGTATGCAGCCAGACCACCATCCCTGCACAGCGATCGTCGTAGTTAGCGTCACGACAGATAGCGGTAATCTCGTCAGGGGAAGTTCCCAGCGGCTTTAATACCAGCTTACAGGGCAGTTTGGCTTCAGTATTCAGTGCGTTAACGACGTGCTCCGCATGTTGGGTTACCTGACGCAGGGTTTCAGGGCCATACAGATGCTGGCTACCAATCACAAACCACACTTCATAGTTATCAAAAATCGTCATTGTCGTGTCCTTAATGTGTCAGGGTTGCCAGGTCTACCGGGGCTTGTTGCGCCGGAGCGGCAGTCGGAAGGTATTGTTGTTCAGCGCTTACCGCCCACTGCTGATAGCGGCGGTAGAGTTGTTCAAAACGTTGAGCCTGCTCTGGGCGAGGTTGCAGCGTGTTTTCCACGGCGCTTGCCATTTGCTGCTGAGCGGCTGGGATATCGACGTGTACTTTCGCGGCAACGGCAGCGAAGATAGCCGCACCGAGTGCGCAGCACTGGTCTGAAGCGACAATCTGTAGCGGGCGGTTCAGCACGTCACAGCAGGCCTGCATGATGACCGGGTTCTTGCGCGCGATACCGCCAAGCGCCATTACGTTGTTAACCGCAATGCCTTGTTCGGTGAAGCATTCCATAATGGCGCGTGCGCCAAAGGCCGTGGCGGCAATCAGCCCACCGAACAGAGCTGGCGCGTCAGTTGCCAGGTTCAGATCGGTAATTACCCCTTTCAAGCGCTGGTTGGCATTGGGCGTACGGCGACCGTTGAACCAGTCGAGCACCACCGGGAGATGCTCCAGTGATGGATTTTTCGCCCATGCTTCAGTGAGTGCAGGCAGCAGCTGTTTTTGACTAGCTTTAATCTGGGACTGCAGTTCCGGATGCTGTGCGGCAAGCTGTTCCAGAGGCCAGCTCAGCACGCGGCTAAACCAGGCATAGATATCACCGAATGCAGACTGGCCAGCTTCGAGGCCAATAAAATCAGGTACTACGCTGCCATCAACCTGGCCGCATATGCCTTTCACCGCGCGTTCGCCGACGCTGTGCTTGTCGGCAATCAGAATGTCGCAGGTCGACGTGCCGATGACTTTCACCAGCGTGTTAGGCTGTGCGCCTGCGCCAACCGCGCCCATATGGCAGTCAAAAGCACCGCCTGCAATCACCACGCTTTCCGGTAGCCCCAGGCGCTGTGCCCACTCGGCGCACAGGGTGCCAACCGGCAGATCCGCGGTGAAGGTATTGGTAAACATTGGGTATTGCAGATGGCGGTTGAGGATGGGGTCGAGTTCGTCAAAGAAACTGGCTGGCGGCAGACCACCCCAGCTTTCATGCCACAGGGATTTATGTCCGGCGCTGCAGCGACCGCGACGAATATCCTGTGGGCGTACGGTGTTGGAGAGCAGGGCCGGAACCCAATCGCATAGCTCAATCCACGAGACCGCAGCTTCGGCTACCGCATGGTCCTGACGAGTTACATGCAGGATTTTGGCCCAGAACCATTCGCTGGAATAAATGCCGCCGATATAGCGGGAGTAATCGATCTTGCCCGGTGTGTGGCACAGGCGGGTGATTTCTTCGGCTTCTTCTACTGAGGTGTGATCTTTCCACAGGACAAACATTGCATTCGGGTTTTCCGCGAACTCCGGACGCAGTGCCAGTACGTTACCGTCTGCATCGATGGGCGCCGGGGTTGAGCCGGTACTGTCAACGCCGATCCCGACCACTTCCGCGCGCTGTTCAGCGCTCAGTTCGGCTAATACGGTTTTCAGCGCCGCTTCCATGGATTCAATGTAGTCGCGCGGATGATGGCGAAACTGGTTGTTTGGGCCATCGCAATACTGCCCTTTCTGCCAACGTGGATACCACTCAACGCTGGTGGCGATCTCTTCGCCGGTGGCACATTCCACCGCCAAAGCGCGTACTGAATCACTACCAAAATCGAGGCCAATTGCAATCGCCATCGTCTTACTCCATCCAAAAATACGGGTATGGATAAACAGTAGTGAGTAGCGATAAAAACCGTCAGGCAGGATCCGCTAATCTTATGGATTAAAATGCTGTGGCATCACAAAGTGTGACGCTGTGCAAATAATCAATGTGGACATTTCTGCCGTAGTTATAGACACTTTTGTTAGCCGATTTTGACGTTGGCGTAGTACATGTTTTTTACAAAGAGCTTTTCACAAGCGGGATTGGTGGTCCATTACCGCAAATACAGCGGCCCGCAGGGGCGACAGCGATGATGTCTGGCGTAATATGGACAAATTGTTTCTTGGCAGGACATTGGGAGTATTGAAATTATGGCTGAAACGCAAAACGATCCCCTGTTGCCAGGTTATTCGTTTAACGCGCATTTGGTGGCCGGATTAACCCCCATTGAGGCGAACGGATACCTGGATTTTTTTATCGACAGGCCGCTGGGTATGAAGGGTTATATCCTCAATCTCACCATCCGTGGCGAAGGGGTTATCAATAATCAGGGCAAGCAGTTTGTCTGTCGGCCTGGCGATATTCTGTTGTTTCCACCAGGAGAAATTCACCACTACGGACGCCACCCTGACGCCAGCGAGTGGTATCACCAGTGGGTTTACTTTCGCCCGCGCGCCTACTGGCAGGAGTGGCTGACCTGGCCAGCCATTTTTGCCCAGACCGGTTTTTTCCGCCCGGATGAAGCGCATCAGCCGCATTTTAACGAGCTGTTTGGGCAGATAATTAACGCCGGGCAGGGAGAAGGTCGTTATTCCGAACTGCTGGCGATTAATTTACTGGAACAGTTGTTGCTCCGACGTATGGAAGCCATCAATGAATCGCTACACCCGCCCATGGACAACCGTGTCCGCGATGCCTGCCAGTACATCAGCGATCACCTGGCGGACAGCAATTTTGATATCGCCAGCGTCGCGCAGCACGTCTGCCTGTCGCCTTCCCGTTTGTCGCATCTGTTCCGTCAGCAGTTAGGTATCAGCGTATTAAGCTGGCGCGAGGACCAGCGCATCAGCCAGGCAAAGCTATTACTGAGTACCACACGTATGCCCATTGCCACCGTAGGTCGCAATGTTGGTTTTGACGACCAGCTCTATTTCTCTCGTGTTTTCAAAAAATGTACCGGCGCCAGTCCGAGCGAGTTTCGCGCTGGATGTGAATAAAAAGTGAATGATGTATCCTGAAAGTTGTCATAACTCGCAATCTATTCAGACAATTGATGGCTTGACGAAGTTGAGAGGGGTTATCAAAATCCCTGCTTCGTAAATTTGACGGACACATTATGCAAGCATTGCTGGAACACTTTATTCTCCAGTCCGCCCTGTACTCTCTGATCGCCGTACTTCTGGTGGCTTTTTTGGAGTCGCTGGCGCTGGTTGGCCTGATTCTACCCGGGACCGTGATGATGGCGGGGCTGGGGGCGCTGATTGGCAGCGGCGAACTGAACTTCTGGCATGCCTGGCTTGCGGGCATTATAGGTTGCTTATTGGGGGACTGGATCTCTTTTTGGCTGGGCTGGCGCTTTAAAAAGCCATTGCACCGTTGGTCGTTCATGAAAAAGAACAAGGCGTTGCTGGATAAAACCGAGCACGCTCTGCATCAGCACAGCATGTTTACTATTCTGGTGGGGCGTTTTGTCGGACCGACGCGTCCGCTGGTGCCGATGGTAGCAGGCATGCTGGATCTGCCTGTCGCTAAATTTATCGTCCCGAATATTATCGGCTGCGTGCTGTGGCCACCGTTCTACTTCCTGCCGGGGATCCTGGCGGGAGCGGCAATTGATATTCCTTCTGATATGCAGAGCGGGGATTTCAAATGGTTGCTGCTGGCGACGGCGGTGTTGCTCTGGGTTGGCGGCTGGTTTTGCTGGCGGCTATGGCGCAGTGGCAAAGCGGCTGTCGATCGCTTAACGGCGTATTTCCCCCGCAGCCGTTTGCTGTATCTGGCGCCGTTGACGCTCGGGATCGGTGTGGTTGCGTTGGTGGCGTTACTGCGCCATCCACTGATGCCGGTGTATATCGATATTCTGCGTAAAGTCGTGGGTTACTGACGAATCTTTTGCCGGATGGCGGCTTCGCCTTATCCGGCAACGCATTATGCTTTAATGCCCAATAGCGCCGAGGCGCTAGCGTTGCCGCTTAACAGATCGTCCGTATCGCCCTGCCAGGCGATGCGCCCGTCGGCGACCACAATCGAGCGGGGCGCAATTCGCGCCGCATCTTCTACGCTGTGGGAAACCATCAGTAACGTCAGTTGCTTCTCGCGACAGACTTCGGCCACCAGCGTTAGCATCTCCTGGCGCAGCGCGGGATCAAGTGCAGAGAACGGTTCATCAAGCAGTAAAATAGGTTGTTCCCGCACCAGACAACGCGCCAGCGCCACGCGCTGCCGCTGCCCGCCGGAAAGCTCACCGGGGAGGCGTTCCAGCAGAGAGTCGATCCCCATTTGCTGGGCGATGTGGAGTATTTTCTCCCGCTGCGATGCGTTAAGCTTCAATCCAGGATTCAGGCCCAGGCCGATGTTTTGCTGTACGCTCAGGTGGCTGAACAGGTTGTTTTCCTGAAACAGCATAGAAACAGGACGGCGCGAGGGTGGTGTCGTGGTGTGATCTTCACCGTCAATCACCATGTTACCGCTGGCAGGCGTGAGAAAGCCGGCAATCAGATTCAGTAGCGTACTTTTCCCGGCGCCGCTGGGCCCGAGTATCGCTATCTGATCACCGCGCGCGACCGACAGCGTAAAGCGCATGGGCAGATGGTGATAAAGCCATGTGATATCAATCAGTTTTAACATTTCGACCCGGCAATTTCTCAATAACGGTAAACAGCGTAAAGCACAGGATCAGCAGTAATAACGCCGTAACTGCGCCATCCTGACTGCGATAAGAGCCAATCTGCTGATATAAATAAAACGGCAGGGTGCGGAAATCCTCATTACCAAATAACGCCACTACGCCAAAATCGCCAATCGACAGCACGCAGGCAAACGCCATCGCCTGTGCCAGCGGGCGCTTCAGGGCGCGCAGTTCAACCACTTTCAGGCGCGACCATCCCTCAATGCCCAACGACTGGCACAACATACTATAGCGCGCAGTGACGTCACGCATTGGGTTTTCCAGCACCTTCAATGCATAAGGGATCGCCATCAGCGCATTGGTAAAAATGACAATGCCGTCGGCAGATTCGGGAAGCCCAATAGTGTTATTGAGTAGCAGAAAGAAGCCGGTTGCCAGCACGATACCCGGCATGGCGAGGATCATCATGCCGCTCAGTTCCAGCATCTGACCTGCCAGCACCTGCTGTCGTGCACGAAGTTCACGACTGCTCCATAACAGCATCATGGTGAGTATGACGCATAACGCTCCTGCTGCTAATGCGATGCGCAGCGAGGTTCCCAGCGCCTGCCATAGCACTGGCTGCATCAGTACATCCAGAACATGGCGGTTTAAGCCATCGACAATCACCGCCAGCAGCGGCGGCAGCAACAGCAACAGGGCCAGAATAATCAGGATTGCGTCAGTCAGTCGGCTGTGCAGGCGATCGTCAGGATCGCGCCAGCCTTGTACCAGGGTCGCACCGAGAGCAATTGCGCGGCTCAGACGTTGACTGAGGAGCACCAGCGCCAAACAACAAACCATCTGGATCAACGCCAGCATGGCTGCGCGGGCAGGATCGTAATCAAAATTCAGCGCCTGATAGATAGCCAGCTCGATGGTCGTAGCCTGTGGCCCGCCGCCCAGCGACAGAACGGTGGCGAAGCTGGCGAAGCACAGCATAAAGATGAGTGCTGCGACGGGCAGGATCTGACGACGCAGCCACGGCCATTCAACAAAACGGAAGAAATGCCAGCCACGCATACCCAACTGAGCGGCTAACTGCCGCTGTTCGCCGGGAATACTCTCCAGCGATTGTAACAGCAGGCGGCTGGCCATCGGCAGATTGAAAAAGACATGCGCCAGCAGAATGCCCTGTAAACCGTATGGCGAAAACGTCCACTCCAGCCCGAATGTATGCCAGAGTGAGGCCAACCAACCCTGGCGACCGTAGACGCTAAGAATACCGAATACCGCGACCAGCACCGGCAGGATTAACGTCATGGCGCACAGGCGCAGCAGCGCCAGACGTCCTGGAAAACGGCGACGATAGAGCGCTCTGGCAAGGAAAATCGCCGGGACAACCGACAGCACAGCGGATAGAAAAGCCTGCCAGAAAGAAAAGCGCACCACGTGCCACAGGTAATCATCTTGCCACAGCGAGAACCACTCTCCCTGCGGGGCGTTAAACCACAGTGCCAGAAACGCGGCCAGGGCAACGGCCACCATCAGCGTGGCGGCGGTAAGCCCTGGAACCAGCCAGCCGGGGATTAACGGCTGACGGAGCGTTGCCATTCGCTAATCCATGCCTGACGTTGAGTCGCAACCTGCTGCGGCGTAAATTCCAGCGCGGTGGTCGGTTTATTCAGTTGCTCGAATCCTGACGGCAGGGCGACTTGCGTCACGGGATACATCCAGTTGCCGGTCGGAATCGCATTCTGGAATGCCGGAGACACCATGAACTTCAGGAATTTCTCGGCCAGTTCCGGCTGCTTGCTGGCCGCGGTGCGGGCGGCGACTTCCACCTGCAAATAGTGGCCTTCACTAAAATTAGCGGCGGCGTAGTTGTCTTTTTTCTCGGCGATGATGTGATAGGCCGGAGAGGTGGTGTAGCTGAGCACCAGATCGCTTTCACCTTTCAGGAACAGGCCGTAGGCTTCGCTCCAGCCCTTGGTGACGGTGACGGTTTTGGCTGCCAGTTTCTGCCACGCCTCTGGCGCTTTATCACCATAGACTTTCTGCATCCATAGCAGCAGACCCAGACCTGGCGTGCTGGTGCGTGGATCCTGATAAATGACGCGCCATTTTTGGTCGCTCTCTACCAGTTCTTTCAGGCTTTTGGGCGGATTCTTCAGCTTGTTCTTATCATAAACGAAGGCGAAATAACCGTAGTCAAACGGCACGAAGGTATCGTTTTTCCAGCCGCCGGGTACGTTAACGGTGTCGTTGGTTACACCACTTTTGGCAAACAGTTTGGTTTGTGTGGCGGCTTCCAGAAGGTTGTTATCCAGACCCAGCACGACGTCGGCTTTGCTGTTTTTTCCTTCCATGCGCAGGCGGTTTAGCAGCGAGACGCCATCTTCCAGCGCGACCAGTTTCAACTCGCAATTGCAGTCAGCTTCAAAGGCTTTTTTGATTGTTGGGCCCGGGCCCCAGTCAGCTGCGAACGAGTCGTAGGTATAGACGGTCAGTACAGGTTTGGCGAAGACAGGCGCTGCACACAGCAGTAAAAGCGGAAGACATTTTTTAAACACTTTGCACCTCAAGAGTTGGGTGGCAAAGGACTTGAGATAAGCCTCAAATCCCTTCGCCGGCATTATCCGGATCAGGTTCGACGGGTATCTCTCAGCCCATACGCAGATCGAATGATTTTGTGTATGTTTTTATTTAGCACCCCGTTGAGAACGGCGTTAGTGTAATGATTTTGTTGCTTAGCAGCAATTAAGGATCCGGTGGAGCAAACCACGCCGATTTAAAATCAAACCAGCCGAGTGTATTCATGCGCAGCCCGCGCATACTGCGCTGTCCCTGAATGATCAGCCAGTGGTGGATTAATGGCACAATGGCCTTTGTGGCGAGCAGCTGTTGGCACCATGCTGCCAGGCTCATTTCGCCCGTTCGCCAGCGAGCCGCATCGTTTTCCCAGTCCCGCGAGATACAGTTTTGCAGCAACGGGACTTCGCACAAATGGGCGAACAGTGAGAAGTCGAGCGGTAGGGTAAAGTTGGCGCTGTTGAGCCAGATATCGCTGACGATTTCACCTGCATGCCATTGATCGTAGTCGATCTCCTGAATATTCAACTGCACCTGATGCTGCGCGAGCAATGTCTTCATGATCTGCGCGATAATCCGGTGTTCGATGTGATCGCGATAGTAAGTGATAGTCAGCGTTTCCAGCCCGGCGGGTTTTTCACCATGGCCGGGTTTTGCGTGATGCCAGCGGGGGAGTAAACCATACGCGGGAAACCACAGTCGCTGGTACTGTTCGTCGGCGTGGCAGATTAAATTCGTTGGCGAGAGAATGCGGCTTACCCATTCACGGACCTCCTGGTTAGTGCCACGGTGGCTACGCGCATCAAACAGCAGGTAGTAGCAACCTTCTTCGAGGCGGCTTTCGATCGCCTTTTCATCCTCTGTGGGACCTTTTAGCGTCAACCCGCCGCCAGGTTCTTCTCCGATGTCGGGTAATACCCAAACGTTAACTTCGTCGATCAGGGCCCGGTAGCCAAAGTAATCATCAAATGCATGAATTTTCAGTTGGTTATTGGTGTTTCGTATTACCGCATACGGACCGGTACCAATCGGGTGACTGGAGAAGTTGTTTAGCGTTTCCCATTCTCGCGGCAGGATCATGGCGGGGACCTGCCCCAATAGCCAGGGAAGCCAGCGGTCTGGCTGGGCCAGATGGATATCCAGCGTCCAGGCCGTGGGAGAGACGATCTGCGTGATGTGTGAGTACAGCGGCAGGCTGTTAATGCGCATCAGTGAGGCGATAACATCTGCCATTTCCAGCTCGCGGCCATGATGAAAATGGATCCCCGGACGCAGGAAGAATCGCCAGTGTAAAGGTGAAATTTGCTGCCAGTGATGGGCAATGTCCGCTTCCAGTTCCCCATTTTCCTCATTTACCCGAATTAAGGCGCTGAAGATTTGCCGGGCGATATGGGTTTCGGAGCGGCGTAATGCCGTGCCGGGGAGCAGGTTGTGCATGGGGCGGTAATAGAGAACGCGCATGATATGCCGACCCTGGCGAAAGCTGCGACCCAGATGGGAGACCAGCATTTGCCGTACGGCCGTTTTGTCACCGACCAGTTGCACCAGTTGATCGATGCGATCCTGTTCCAATAGGTCTTCCGCGCGCTGCTGCTGGAGCGCCAGCCCGGTATAGAGGAATGTCAGGCGCGAGCGTTTACCTCGTCCAACTTCAGCTTCCCACGTTAACCAGCCGCGATCCTGCATGGTATTAAGCAGCGTACGCATATGGCGGCGCGAGCAGCTCAGCAGATCCGCCAGCTCGTTGAGTGTCGTGTCTTGCGCTTTGCCGTCACAGCATTGCCACAGACGGATGAACTGTTGTTGCAAACGACCAGAAGACATAAAAGGGGAACTCCTGCGGAAAACTCAGCAATTTTATAATCCCTATATTAAGCCAATAATAGATTCCGATGAAGCGATGAGACAACGAAGGGGTCATCTATGCGTCAGTTCTGGTTGAAGTACTTTACCACGACGGAAAAATCGTCCTGGTTGGCTTGCCTGAGCGCACCGCAGCGCTTAAAGATGCTCGAAGAGCTGATGCAGTGGGAGATGACATCTGACTCCTGAATTGGAAATTGCAGACATCATGTGTGACTGAGTATTGGTGCAGGCTGTATCCTGCCATTATCTCTGAGCATCGCTGGTGGCTATTTTTTCACATGGCAAGGCGCGAACAGTGAAATTTGGTGAACCAAATA
Source organism: Citrobacter sp. CF971 (assembly GCF_006385635.1). Classification (NCBI taxonomy): domain Bacteria; kingdom Pseudomonadati; phylum Pseudomonadota; class Gammaproteobacteria; order Enterobacterales; family Enterobacteriaceae; genus Citrobacter; species Citrobacter sp. CF971. Next base: position 909,176 of record NZ_CP041051.1, read on the forward strand.
AGGTGTGAGCAACACAGCTATGTGAAAAAATGGCCCCAGCCCTCCGGGACGCGTGTAAAAAACGCATACTCTGCGTTGTCAGGCTTGGGAATAGATTTCTATACCCAGCGCCCTCCGCCTGGATTATGCGTTTTTTACCCAGCGTCGATGCCAGATATAATGGCAGGATACAGCCTCGTTCACCCGCCAGCAGGTATTATCTGCTGGCTTTTTTCGTTTCAGCTGCGCTTAAAAGGAAAGATATGCTCTGGATTATGACCATGGGACGGCGCCTCAACGGCGTTTACGCGGCATTTATGCTGGTCGCTTTTATGATGGGCGTGGCGGGGGCATTGCAGGCACCCACCCTGAGTCTGTTCCTGAGCCGTGAAGTCGGGGCGCAGCCATTTTGGGTCGGGCTGTTTTACACCGTCAATGCAATTGTCGGGATCGTCGTCAGCCTTGGCCTCGCGAAACGATCCGACAGCCAGGGCGATCGGCGCAAGCTGATCATGTTTTGCTGCCTGATGGCGATTGGCAATGCGCTGCTGTTTGCCTTTAATCGCCACTATCTCACGCTGATCACCTGCGGTGTGCTGCTGGCCTCGCTGGCGAACACCGCCATGCCGCAGCTGTTTGCGCTGGCGCGAGAATATGCTGATAACTCCGCGCGTGAAGTGGTGATGTTTAGCTCGGTGATGCGTGCGCAGCTTTCGTTGGCCTGGGTGATAGGACCGCCACTGGCATTCATGCTGGCGCTGAATTACGGCTTTACGGCGATGTTTTCCATTGCCGCAGGGATTTTTGCCATTAGCCTGGTGCTGATTGCGCTGATACTGCCGTCTGTCGCGCGGGTGGAGCAGCCTGTAGACGCGCCGCTGGAACAGACCGGCGGTTGGCAGGACAAAAATGTGCGTATGTTGTTTATTGCCTCCACGCTGATGTGGACCTGCAACACCATGTACATCATTGATATGCCACTGTGGATAAGTCTTGAACTGGGCTTGCCGGACAAGCTGGCCGGGATCCTGATGGGGACGGCGGCTGGGCTGGAAATTCCGGCGATGATTCTGGCAGGCTATTACGTGAAGCGCTTTGGTAAACGGCGAATGATGATCGCGGCCGTAGCGGCAGGCGTGCTGTTTTATATTGGTTTGATCTTCTTTCACAGCCGTATGGCGCTGCTGGTGCTGCAACTGTTTAACGCGGTATTTATCGGTATTATCGCCGGGATAGGCATGCTGTGGTTTCAGGATCTGATGCCTGGACGTGCGGGGTCAGCGACCACATTATTTACCAACAGTATTTCAACGGGAGTCATTCTGGCAGGGGTGATTCAGGGGGCAGTTGCGCAAAGCTACGGTCACTATGCCGTCTATTGGGTGATTGCGGTGATTTCGGTGGTTACGCTGTGGATGACCGGGCGGGTGAAGGACGTTTAGTCCGGCGCAGTCCTGGCGTCGTAGTGCCCGGCCTGGCGATATTTTGCATTAGTTTTTGTCGTTTTTGTCGGCCGGATAAGGCGTTTACGCCGCCATCCGGCAACCTGTCCCTACGGCCTGAACGCGTTACGCTTATCAGGCCTATCCTTCTTTTTTTATCTTGCACGTAAATGTAACGTTGATCACATAACGATCATTTTCCTCTTCCTTGATCTTCTTTTTTCTACTGTTACGCGTATACAGTTACGCGTAACAGTTATCAAAAAAGGAGTTTTTTCATGAAAAACCTATTCGACCTGACCGGTAAACGCGCGCTGATTACCGGTTCCGCTCAGGGCATTGGTAACCTGCTGGCCAGCGGTCTGGCGGCGCACGGTGCTGAGATTGTTATTAACGACATTACCCAGCAGCGGGCGCAGGCGGCGGCGGACAAACTGGTGGCCGAAGGCTATCGCGCTGTTGGCTATGGATTTGATGTTACCAGCGGGGAAGAGGTGGCGTGCGCCATCGCGCAAATTGAAAAGGACGTTGGGGCCATTGATATTTTAATTAACAACGCCGGAATCCAGCGTCGTTATCCCTTCACCGAATTCCCGGAGGCTGAATGGGACAAAGTGATTGATGTAAACCAGAAATCGGTCTTTCTGGTATCACAGCAGGTTTCCCGCTACATGGTGCAACGCCGCCGCGGGAAGATTATTAATATCTGCTCAATGCAAAGTGAATTAGGTCGTAAAACCATTACCCCCTACGCGGCGTCAAAAGGCGCGGTCAAAATGTTAACCCGTGGCATGTGCGTGGAACTGGCGGAATACAATATTCAGGTCAACGGTATTGCTCCCGGCTATTTCGCTACCGACATGACCACCGCGCTGGTTAACGATGAAGCATTCTCCGCCTGGCTGTTCCAGCGCACGCCCGCTGCTCGCTGGGGTAACCCGGAAGAGTTGATCGGCGCGGCGGTTTATCTCGCTGCGCCCGCCTCTGACTTTGTGAATGGGCATCTTCTGTTTGTCGATGGCGGCATGCTGGCCGCTGTTTGATCGCTAACGAGGCCGCGGGAAGCAACCTCATCCTTTAATGATAATCCAAGGAGTGAGTATGAATATGCTCGCAAAACTGCCAGCGCGTCGCTGGTGGTATTTAATGCCGATTATTTTTATTACCTACAGCTTAGCTTATCTCGACCGCGCCAATTACGGCTTTGCCGCTGCCGCTGGTATCGAACACGATTTAGGGATCACCCAGGGCACGGCCTCGCTGATTGGCGCGCTCTTTTTCCTGGGATATTTCTTTTTCCAGGTGCCTGGCGCCATGTATGCCGTTAAACATAGCGTCCGTAAAATGATTTTTTACAGCCTGATCCTCTGGGGGCTTTGTGCCGCGGCGACCGGCTTTGTCAGCAATATCCCAACGCTGATGGCGATCCGCTTTATTCTCGGCATCGTCGAAGCGGCGGTGATGCCCGCGATGCTGATTTATATCAGCAACTGGTTTACCAAAACTGAACGCTCGCGCGCCAACACCTTTTTAATTCTCGGTAACCCGGTCACAGTGCTGTGGATGTCGATTGTCTCTGGCTACCTGATTGAAGCCTGGGGCTGGCGCGAAATGTTTATCATTGAAGGTATTCCTGCGGTGATCTGGGCTTTCTGCTGGGTGATTCTGGTGCGCGACAAACCGGCGGATGCGGGTTGGTTGAGCGAGCAGGAGAAGCAGGCGTTACAGCAGGCGATGGACCGCGAGCAGCGGGACATCAAACCGATGCGCAACTACGGTGAAGCGATGCGTTCACGCAGCGTCATTATGCTTTGCGCGGTGCATGCGCTGTGGAGCATCGGGGTGTATGGCTTCATGATGTGGATGCCGTCGATTCTGAAAAACGCGGCGCAGATGGATATTGTGGCGGTGGGCTGGCTGGCGGCAGTGCCGTATCTGGCGGCGATCTGCCTGATGCTGACGGTTTCCTGGCTGTCCGATAAATACCAGAACCGTAAGCTGTTTATCTGGCCGCTGCTGCTGATTGCTGCCATTGCGTTCTTTGCCTCGTGGATGCTGGGCAACCAGTCCTTCTGGCTCTCTTACGCGCTGCTGGTCGTGGCCGCCGCCTGTATGTATGCGCCTTACGGACCGTTCTTTGCGCTGATCCCCGAACTGCTGCCGCGCAACGTCTCCGGCGTGTCGATGGGAATGATCAACAGTTTTGGCGCGTTAGGGGCATTCCTCGGCGCGTGGCTGGTGGGTTACCTCAACGGCGTGACCGGCGGGCCGGGCGTCTCCTACACCTTCATGGCGATTGCTCTGCTGTCATCGGTGGTGCTGATGTACTGCGTTCGTGCGCAAAATGAAACCACGTCGCCGTCGGCTGAGATGGTAACGCGTTAAGGTTGAGCTAGGAGTGCAGTCGCTAACCGGCTGTGATAAGGTTCTCTGCGAGCATAATGGGATGTTGGTCGTAGAGAACCTCATGAAAAACAATCGGATGACATTACAGGATATCGCTAATCTGGCCGGTCTGAATAAGATGACGGTCAGCCGTTATCTGCGTGACCCGAATCAGGTGTCGCAACGCAGCCGTGAATTGATTTCGAAAATCATGGAAGAGAACAACTACATTCCTAACCGCGCTCCGGAAATTCTGCTCAACGCACGTAGCAAAACTATTGGTGTGCTGATCCCCTCGTTTCGTAATCAGATCTTTGCCGACGTGCTGGCGGGAATTGAATCCGTCACCTCGGCTTGCCAGTACCAGACGCTGATCGCCAACTACGAATATGACGCCGAGCGTGAAGAACGCGAGGTTCTGAATCTGCTCTCTTACAATATCGACGGCCTGATCCTCACGGGAAAGCTGCATACCGAGCGGATGATCCAGTACGTGCGCGCCAGCGGCGTACCTGTGGCGGAACTGATGGATATTAGCGGCCAGTATCTGGATATACAGGTCGGTTTCGATAACGAAAAAGCGGCCTTCGAGATGACCCAGGCGTTTATCGACAGTGGAAAACGTCACATTGCGTTCTTTGGATCAATGGACGACCCTCGCGATTTGAGTCGTTACCGAGGTACCGAGAATGCGCTGGCTGCGCAGGGGCTGGAGGCGTATCACCTGGCGCCAAAAACGATTTCGTCGGTAGCGCTGGGGCGCAAAATGTTCCAGCAGGCGATGGCGGAAAAGCCGGATATTGACGCTATTTTCTGTACCAACGATGACCTGGCGGTTGGCGTGCTGCTGGAGTGTCAGGCACAGCAGTACGATGTGCCGGGAAAAATGGCGATTGCCGGTTTCCACGGGCTGGAAATTGGCCGTGCGCGGCTGCAAAAAATCGCCAGCGTGATTACACCACGCTTTGAGATTGGCAAAACGGCGGCGGATATTTTGATTAAACGTCTTGGCGGGAAGGATGCGCCGGGCAGCGTTAATCTTGGCTACCAAATCTATTACGGCGATACGCTGTAGGCGAAGAGTAGAGGCTGGCCACCGTGCGGTGACCAGCGGGAGAGATTACTGCATAAACGCTGGCTGCTTGTCTTCGTACTCGGTGATGGCCGCTTCATGCTGCAGCGTCAGCCCGATGCTGTCCAGACCGTTCAGCATGCAGTGGCGGCGGAAGTCGTCGATTTTAAAGCTGTAGGACTTATCGCCCGCTTTCACCACCTGCGCTTCCAGATCCACTTCAAATTTAATGCCCGGATTGGCTTTCACCAGGGTAAACATTTCATCTACCTGCGCGTCGCTCAGAGTCACCGGCAGCAGTTGGTTATTGAAACTGTTGCCGTAGAAGATGTCGGCGAAGCTTGGGGCAATCACCACTTTAAAACCGTAATCGGTCAACGCCCACGGCGCATGTTCGCGTGACGAACCGCAGCCGAAGTTTTCGCGCGCCAGCAGAATTGATGCCCCTTTATATTCCGGGAAGTTCAAAACGAACTCAGGATTTGGCTGTTGCCCTTTTTCGTCCAGAAAACGCCAGTCGTTAAACAGATGAGCGCCAAAACCGGTACGCGTAACCTTCTGCAAAAACTGTTTGGGAATGATTGCGTCGGTATCAACGTTGGCGGCATCCAGTGGGACAACCAGGCCGGTATGCTGGGTAAATTTCTCTGCCATGGTAGTTTCCTTATTTGATGCTGCGAATGTCGGCAAAATGACCGGTAACGGCGGCAGCGGCGGCCATGGCCGGGCTGACTAAATGCGTGCGACCACCGCGGCCCTGACGGCCTTCAAAATTACGGTTGCTGGTGGAGGCGCAGCGCTCGCCCGGATTCAGGCGGTCATTGTTCATGGCCAGACACATGGAACAGCCTGGTAAACGCCATTCGAATCCTGCTTCGATAAAGATCTTGTCCAGACCTTCTGCTTCCGCCTGCGCTTTCACCGGACCAGAGCCCGGCACCACCAGTGCCTGTACGCCTGGCGCAACTTTACGTCCTTTGGCGATTTCCGCCGCGGCGCGTAAATCTTCAATACGCGAGTTGGTGCAGGAACCGATGAACACTTTATCGATAGCCACTTCCGTTAACGGAATACCTGGCTTCAGCCCCATATACGCCAGCGCTTTTTCAGCCGATGCGCGCTCAACGGGATCGGCAAAGGATGCCGGGTCGGGAATATTATCGTTCACCGAAATGACCTGACCCGGGTTTGTTCCCCAGGTGACCTGCGGCGCAATCTCTTCCGCTTGCAGGGCGATGACGCTGTCGAAAGTGGCGCCTTCATCCGTTTGCAGGGTTTTCCAGTAGGCGACCGCGTCGTCAAAGTCTTTGCCTTTCGGTGCATGCAGACGGCCTTCGACATAGTTGAAGGTGGTCTGGTCTGGCGCGACCAAGCCCGCTTTCGCGCCCAGTTCGATCGCCATGTTGCACAGGGTCATGCGGCCTTCCATGCTCAGCGCGCGGATGGCTTCGCCACAAAACTCAACTACGTGTCCGGTACCGCCTGCACTACCGGTTTTACCGATAATCGCCAGCACAATATCTTTGGCGGTAATGCCAGGGGCTGCTTTACCGTTGACTTCAATCTTCATGGTTTTGGCGCGCCCCTGTTTCAGGGTCTGCGTCGCCAGAACGTGTTCAACTTCAGAGGTGCCAATGCCAAACGCCAGCGCGCCGAACGCGCCGTGTGTAGCGGTGTGGGAATCGCCGCAGACGATGGTCATACCCGGCAACGTCACGCCTTGTTCTGGCCCCATCACGTGAACGATACCCTGATACGGATGGTTCAGGTCATACAGCTCAACGCCAAATTCGTTACAGTTCTTAATCAGCTCCTGCATCTGGATGCGTGCCATCTCACCCGACGCGTTGATGTCTTTGGTCTGGGTAGAGACGTTGTGATCCATGGTGGCAAAGGTTTTACCCGGCTGGCGTACCTGACGGCCATGCGCGCGCAGGCCATCAAACGCTTGCGGAGAGGTCACTTCATGCACCAGATGTCTGTCGATGTACAACAGCGGGGTTTCGTTTTGCGCTTCAAAGACGACGTGCGCATCAAACAATTTTTCGTATAACGTTTTGGCCATGATTACACCCCTTCTGCGACGTAACGGGCAATGATGTCGCCCATTTCATCGGTACTGACTGCGGCAGCGCCACGGGCTAAGTCACCGGTGCGGATGCCTTCTTCTAATGCGCGATTGATGGCGCTCTCAATTGCGGTTGCCGCATCATTGGCATCCAGGCTGTAGCGCAGCAGCAGCGCCAGCGACAGGATTTGGGCGATAGGGTTGGCAATGTTTTTCCCGGCGATGTCAGGAGCGGAGCCGCCAGCAGGCTCGTACAAACCGAAGCCCTGATCATTCAGGCTGGCGGACGGTAACATGCCCATTGAACCGGTGATCATGGCGCACTCGTCAGACAGAATGTCGCCAAACAGGTTAGAGCACAGCAACACGTCGAACTGGGAAGGATCTTTGATCAATTGCATCGTCGCGTTGTCGATGTACATATGCGCCAGTTCAACGTCTGGGTATTCATTAGCAATTTCATTGACGATTTCGCGCCACAGAATAGACGTTTGCAGTACGTTAGCTTTATCAATCGACGTGACTTTACGGCGACGTTTACGGGCGGATTCAAACGCGATACGCGCAATACGTTCGATCTCGAAACGGTGATAAACCTCGGTATCAAAGGCTTTTTCATGTTGTCCGCTGCCTTCGCGGCCTTTTGGTTGACCGAAGTAAATTCCGCCAGTCAGTTCGCGTACGCACAGGATGTCGAAACCGTTCGCGGCAATATCTGCGCGCAGAGGGCAAAACGCTTCCAGACCCTGATAGAGCTTAGCTGGGCGCAGATTGCTGAATAATTTGAAGTGCTTACGCAATGGCAGCAGCGCGCCACGCTCTGGCTGCTGGTTTGGCGGCAGATTTTCCCATTTCGGGCCGCCAACGGAGCCAAACAGAATGGCGTCAGCTTGTTCACAGCCTTCAACCGTTGCAGGCGGCAGCGGCTGACCGTGGTTATCGATAGCGGCACCACCCACGTCGTAGTGGCTGGTGGTAATGCGCATGTTAAAGCGGTTGCGGATTGCGTCCAGTACCTTCAGGGCTTGCGCCATCACTTCCGGGCCAATACCGTCACCCGGCAAAACAGCAATATGATAATTCTTCGACATCATACGGTTTCCTTGTTGTTCTCGTTGTTCTGAGCTTTGCGTTGCAATTCTTTTTCGACTTCTTCGGCGCGCCAGATGTTGTTCAGCACATGAACCATTGCTTTAGCGGAAGATTCGACGATATCTGTCGCCAGACCGACGCCGTGGAAACGACGACCGTTATAGTTGGCAACGATATCCACCTGACCCAGCGCATCTTTACCGTGCCCTTTGGCGGTCAGGCTGTATTTCACCAGTTCGACGTTGTACTCAGTTACACGGTTGATTGCCTGATAAATGGCATCGACCGGACCGTTACCGTTCGCCGCTTCGGCTTTGACTTCTTCACCACAGGCCAGCTTGACGGAGGCGGTGGCGATGTCGTTTGAGCCGGACTGTACGCTGAAGTAATCCAGACGGAAATGCTCCGGTTCTTCCTGCTGTTTATTAATGAAGGCCAGCGCTTCCAGGTCGTAATCAAATACCTGACCTTTTTTGTCCGCCAGTTTCAGGAATGCGTCGTACAGGTTGTCCAGGCTGTATTCATTTTCTTTATATCCCATCTCGTCCATACGGTGTTTCACCGCGGCACGTCCGGAACGGGACGTCAGGTTCAGCTGTACCTGGTTCAGGCCGATGGATTCAGGCGTCATGATTTCGTAGTTTTCACGATTTTTCAGTACGCCGTCCTGATGGATGCCGGAAGAGTGGGCAAAGGCGCCGCTACCGACAATGGCTTTGTTAGCCGGAATAGGCATGTTGCAGATTTGGCTGACTAATTGACTGGTGCGCCAGATCTCCTGGTGATTGATGCGGGTCTGTACATTCAGGATATCTTTACGCACCTTGATCGCCATGATCACTTCTTCCAGTGAGCAGTTACCGGCGCGTTCGCCGATACCGTTCATCGCGCCTTCCACCTGACGCGCTCCGGCGTGAACGGCTGCCAGTGCGTTGCCTACGCCCAAACCTAAATCATCATGGGTGTGTACAGAGATGATGGCTTTATCGATATTTGGTACGCGTTCATACAGGCCAGAAATGATTGCCCCAAATTCGAAAGGCATGGTGTAACCGACGGTATCGGGGATGTTAATGGTTTTGGCTCCCGCGTTAATGGCAGCTTCAACCACGCGAGCCAAATCGGCGATAGGGGTACGGCCTGCATCTTCGCAGGAGAACTCCACGTCATCGGTATAATTACGCGCACGCTTAACCATGTAGACCGCGCGCTCAATGACCTCATCCAGCGTACTGCGTAATTTCGTCGCGATGTGCATCGGCGAGGTGGCGATAAACGTATGAATACGGAAAGCCTCAGCGACTTTCAGAGATTCTGCGGCAACGTCGATATCTTTTTCTACGCAGCGAGCTAAGGCACAAACGCGGCTGTTTTTAACCTGACGAGCGATAGTCTGAACTGACTCAAAGTCGCCCGGTGAAGAAACGGGGAAACCCACTTCCATCACGTCAACGCCCATACGCTCAAGGGCCAGCGCAATCTGCAGTTTTTCTTTCACACTCAGGCTTGCCTGTAACGCCTGTTCACCATCGCGTAAGGTGGTATCGAAAATAATGACTTGCTGGCTCATGGTTTAGGTCCTTGGTTTCTTAGGGCGCCTTGCTTCGAGCATAAAAAAACCCGCGCAACGGCGCGGGTTTTTTGTCTTAACTGGAGCTGACTTAATGCTGAATGTCGTCCACCAGTCTACCGCGCAACGAAGATGCGTTTAGTAGTAGTAGACCGTTGAAACGAGCAATGTAAGTCATCAATTAAGCTCCAGGCGAATGCGATATGCTTTTAGTGGTACTGGATATGAAGACTGATGTCAACCCTCACTCCAGCAAATGCCTCGTTAGAGGGGGGAAGTTTCTGCAAAACTTAAGCGAATTGTGCTGAATTTTTCGGGCTACATAAAATTAATCAGTTGATGGTTGTACATAATTTTCATGTTTTGACATATTTGAGCATAGTTATTTGCATTTATTGTAACGGCGAACTGAAGGAAAAGTCGCTCTTGGGATTTCATATCTTAATGATTTATCTGTTTTTATAGTAATTATGAATGGCTATGGGTGGTGTAACACCACAAAATTGATAAATTAATGTTAACTTTTAATGTATTAATAATATAAACATTTAATTAAAACTTAAATACACATTCACTATACGTATGATTGTATATTCGCCATGCTTATGGTTATATTGTTTTTGAAATTTAAACATATGAATCACCGTGCAGTGACACTGCCACACTGCGATCGCATTGGTCTTTTGTTCATTTAGGTTTGTGCCTTTATGTTTTCCTAATTTTAATGTTTTTTCTTTTTCTCATCTTATATGTATGGTAAATCATATTAACGGAGATTATTTCTTCACTCCGTCTGGGAAAAGGGAGTTTAGAGTGACAGTGGAGTTAAATATGCCAGAAGTAAAAATAACAGATAAAACAAATATTATAGATATTGGGAAACCACAGCTTCGCATGGTTGATCTTAATTTATTAACCGTCTTTGATGCGGTGATGCAAGAACAAAACATCACCCGTGCCGCGCATACTTTGGGGATGTCGCAACCTGCTGTCAGTAATGCGGTCGCGCGCCTGAAAATTATGTTTAATGATGAGCTTTTTGTTCGTTATGGACGCGGTATCCAGCCGACAGCAAGAGCCTTCCAGCTATTTGGTTCTGTTCGCCAGGCATTGCAATTAGTGCAGAATGAACTGCCTGGATCGGGTTTTGAGCCAGCCAGCAGCGAGCGCGTATTCAATCTTTGCGTATGCAGCCCATTGGATAATATTCTGACCTCGTTGATTTATAATAGGGTTGAGCAAGTTGCACCAAACATTCATGTCGTATTTAAATCTTCACTCAATCAAAATACAGAGCATCAATTACGTTACCAGGAAACTGAATTCGTTATTAGCTATGAAGAGTTCCGACGTCCTGAATTTACCAGTATTCCGTTATTCAATGACGAAATGGTGTTAGTGGCAAGTAAAAAGCATCCGCGCATTAGTGGTCCTTTACTGGAAAGCAATGTCTATAATGAACAGCATGCGGTGGTGTCACTTGATCGCTTCGCATCATTCAGCCAACCGTGGTATGACACACCGGATAAACAATCCTCCGTGGCTTATCAGGGCATGGCATTAATTAGCGTTCTTAATATTGTGTCGCAAACGCACTTGGTCTCTATTGCGCCACGTTGGTTAGCAGAAGAATTTGCCGATTCTTTAGAACTACAGATCTTGCCTTTACCGTTAAAATTGAACAGCCGCACATGCTATCTTTCATGGCATGAAGCCGCAGGCCGGGATAAAGGACATCAATGGATGGAAGAGTTGTTAGTCTCCGTTTGTAAGCAGTAGCATTTAGCAGAGTAAACCGGACGGTGCATCCTGTTTATTCTGCTTTTAACTTTATAACTGAAATTTTATGCTGAACTCTATTTTTTACGTCTGTCCAAAAGTGTCAAAAAATAGAGTAATCGCTGTAAGTCCCCATTTTTAAGCGATTATTTATCATACTGATTGCTTATGCTGGTTTAATTCTCCGTTTATTCGCGTCTTTCCTCCTTTTTATTCTTATTTACTCCAGTGCCACCCCTTCGGAGTCAATTGCCATGCGTCATCGTCAGCGGTTAATGTGTTGTTAAACCGCAATTCATTATAAGAGTGAGGCAAGCCATGGAGATGTTGTCTGGAGCCGAGATGGTCGTCCGATCGCTCATCGATCAGGGTGTGAAGCAGGTATTCGGTTATCCCGGGGGGGCCGTCCTCGATATTTATGATGCCCTGCATACGGTCGGCGGTATTGATCATGTGCTGGTCCGCCATGAACAAGCGGCGGTACATATGGCTGATGGCCTTGCGCGTGCCACGGGAGAAGTGGGGGTCGTATTGGTCACCTCAGGGCCGGGGGCGACCAACGCGATTACCGGGATCGCAACGGCTTACATGGATTCCATTCCGCTGGTGATCCTCTCCGGACAGGTCGCAACGTCGCTGATTGGCTACGATGCCTTCCAGGAGTGCGACATGGTAGGTATATCCCGCCCGGTGGTGAAACATAGCTTCCTGGTCAAACAAACGGAAGATATCCCGCAGGTGCTGAAAAAAGCCTTCTGGCTGGCAGCAAGCGGTCGTCCGGGGCCAGTGGTGGTGGATTTGCCGAAGGATATTCTGAATCCGGCGAAGAAACTGCCTTATAGCTGGCCGGACTCGGTGAGTATGCGCTCGTATAATCCGACGACGACGGGACATAAAGGACAGATAAAACGGGCGTTGCAGACACTGGTCGCGGCGAAGAAACCGGTTGTTTATGTGGGCGGTGGCGCGGTCAATGCCGCTTGCCACGAGCAGTTAGCTCAGATTGCTGAAGCGCTGAATCTGCCGGTTGTCTCCTCGCTCATGGGGTTGGGCGCGTTTCCGGCCACGCATCGTCAGGCGCTGGGCATGTTGGGCATGCACGGTACCTACGAAGCCAATATGACCATGCATCATTCCGATGTGATCTTTGCCGTTGGCGTTCGCTTTGACGATCGAACGACGAATAACCTGGCAAAATATTGTCCGAATGCGACCGTGCTGCATATCGATATCGATCCGACCTCTATTTCCAAAACCGTTACTGCGGATATTCCGATTGTGGGGGATGCCCGCCTGGTGCTGGATCAGATGCTCGAACTACTGGAGCAGGAGAAATCTCAGCAGCCGCTGGATGATAATCGTGACTGGTGGCAACAGATTGAGCACTGGCGTGCCCGTCAGTGTCTGAAATACGACACGCAAAGCGAAAGTATTAAGCCGCAGGCGGTGATTGAAACCATCTGGCGTCTGACGAAAGGGGAGGCGTATGTGACTTCTGACGTTGGCCAGCACCAGATGTTTGCCGCACTTTACTATCCGTTCGATAAACCGCGTCGCTGGATTAACTCAGGCGGCCTCGGCACTATGGGATTCGGTTTACCTGCGGCGTTAGGGGTGAAAATGGCTTTGCCGGATGAAACGGTAGTGTGCGTCACCGGGGATGGCAGCATTCAGATGAATATCCAGGAACTGTCGACGGCGCTGCAATATGAACTGCCGGTGCTGGTACTCAACCTTAATAACCGTTATCTCGGCATGGTCAAACAGTGGCAGGACATGATCTACTCCGGGCGTCACTCACAGTCTTACATGCAGTCGCTGCCCGATTTCGTGCGCCTTGCTGAGGCTTATGGACATATCGGTATCCAGATTAATCGGCCTGAAGAACTTGAGAGCAAGTTGGGCGAAGCGCTGGAACATGTGCGTAACCATCGTCTGGTGTTTGTCGATGTCACCGTCGACGGTAGTGAACATGTCTACCCGATGCAGATTCGTGGGGGGGGGATGGATGAAATGTGGTTAAGCAAAACGGAGAGGACCTGATTATGCGCCGGATATTATCAGTATTGCTTGAAAACGAGTCAGGTGCATTATCGCGTGTTATTGGCCTCTTCGCCCAACGTGGTTACAACATTGAAAGCCTGACCGTCGCGCCGACCGACGATCCGACCTTATCGCGGATGACGATTCAGACAGTAGGGGATGAGAAAGTCCTTGAGCAGATCGAAAAGCAGCTCCACAAACTGGTGGATGTTCTGCGCGTTAGCGAGCTGGGACAGGGCGCCCACGTTGAACGAGAAATCATGCTGGTGAAAATCCAGGCCAGCGGTTATGGCCGGGAAGAAGTGAAACGCAACACGGAGATTTTCCGCGGGCAAATCATCGATGTCACGCCTTCTATCTACACCGTACAACTGGCGGGCACCAGCGATAAGCTGGATGCGTTTCTGGCAACGCTGCGTGAAGTCGCTAAAATTGTGGAAGTTGCTCGCTCCGGCGTGGTTGGGCTTTCCCGCGGCGATAAAATCATGCGTTAATCATGATCGGGTTCTTAATTCGCAAGCCCAACGACTCAGGTTGGGCTTTTTTTTGCGAAATCAGCGGTAACCAGAGACAAAAGCGGTTGCCGGAGTCATTATTCTGCGCTTAGATGTTAATAAATTTAACCCATGCCATCACAAAGGTTATGGTTTGTACATTTTACGCAAGGGGCAATTGTGAAACTGGATGAAATCGCTCGGTTGGCCGGCGTTTCGCGAACGACTGCAAGCTACGTTATTAATGGCAAAGCAAAGCAATATCGCGTAAGCGACAAAACGGTTGAAAAAGTCATGGCGGTGGTGCGCGAGCATAATTACCACCCGAATGCCGTGGCGGCCGGGCTGCGTGCTGGACGCACACGTTCTATCGGGCTGGTGATCCCGGATCTTGAGAACACGAGCTATACCCGGATCGCAAACTATCTGGAGCGCCAGGCGCGTCAACGTGGGTATCAACTGTTGATTGCCTGCTCTGAAGATCAGCCAGATAACGAAATGCGCTGTATTGAGCATCTTTTACAGCGCCAGGTCGATGCCATTATTGTGTCGACTTCCTTGCCGCCTGAACATCCGTTCTACCAACGCTGGGCAAACAGTTCATTCCCGATTGTGGCGCTGGATCGTGCACTGGATCGCGAACATTTTACCAGCGTTGTGGGTGCAGATCAGGATGATGCGGAAATGCTGGCGGAAGAGTTACGCAAATTCCCTGCTGAAACCGTCCTCTATCTGGGCGCGCTTCCTGAATTATCCGTCAGTTTCCTGCGCGAACAGGGTTTTCGTACCGCGTGGAAGGACGATCCGCGTGAAGTCCATTTCCTGTACGCCAACAGCTATGAGCGGGAAGCTGCAGCGCAGCTGTTTGATAAATGGCTGGAAACGCACCCAATGCCTCAGGCGTTGTTTACCACGTCGTTTGCTCTGTTGCAGGGGGTGATGGATGTGACCCTGCGTCGTGATGGGCAGTTGCCGTCTGATTTAGCGATTGCGACTTTTGGCGATCACGAACTGCTCGACTTCCTGCAGTGCCCTGTACTGGCAGTGGCACAGCGCCATCGTGATGTCGCGGAACGCGTGCTGGAGATTGTACTGGCAAGCCTGGACGAACCGCGTAAACCAAAACCAGGTTTAACGCGTATACGGCGTAATCTGTACCGTCGCGGTATTCTCAGCCGTAACTAAGTTTCCTCAATTGATGGCGTCGGCGGGATAAGCCTCTGACGTCTTCAGTTTTTCTATTCTCAGAAATAACCGCATTATATTTAAGAATATTCTTTAGAATTATCTGAAATGTATTCTTGAAATACCCCGAATTAAAAATGCAACTATCCATTTTTGGGTTATTGATACGTAACGACGCGTTACGGTTGTATTATTTTGTTACATGCATGTGTGGATTTGCCGAATTAACAAACACTTTGCTCTCGTATTGCGGCCATCTGGTGCTTACCTTGGTCCTGCGCGGCGTACAGACCGATTAACTGGTACTGTTAACTCGCTGCATATTGTCCTAAAATGCCGCTCGCGTCGCAAACTGACACTTTATATTTTCTTCTGATGATATTCAGTTGTTTTAAACAATGATGAGTTGTTGGATTTTTTTCTTACAAATATTCATGACGTTAATTTGCTTCGTTTGCTGTACGGATTTTGTTCAACGCTGATATTAGCCGTAAACAATGGGTTTTTTGCTCCGCTAAGCGCCGCGACTTGCTTGACAAGGTTTTCCTCCGCTCCGTAAACTCCTTTAAGTGGGAATTTGTGGGATAAAGTGGTAATCGGGGGTGAGACTGGCATGTTCCGGGGAGCAACGTTAGTTAATCTCGACAGTAAAGGGCGCTTATCCGTGCCTACCCGTTATCGGGATCAACTGCTTGAGAGCGCTACCGGTCAAATGGTTTGCACCATTGACATCCATCACCCGTGCCTGCTGCTGTACCCCCTGCCTGAATGGGAAATAATCGAGCAGAAGCTATCGCGTCTGTCGAGCATGAATCCAGTTGAGCGTCGCGTACAGCGCTTATTGTTGGGTCATGCCAGCGAATGTCAGATGGATAACGCTGGTCGATTACTGATAGCGCCCATTCTGCGGCAACACGCAGGGCTAACGAAAGAAGTGATGCTGGTTGGGCAGTTCAATAAGTTTGAGCTGTGGGATGAAACGACCTGGTATCAACAGGTCAAGGAAGATATCGACGCTGAGCAGTCTGTTACTGGCGCGTTGTCGGAACGATTGCAGGATTTGTCTCTATAAAATGACGGAAAATTATAAACATACAACGGTGTTGCTGGATGAAGCCGTAAACGGCCTGAATATTCGTCCAGACGGCATCTACATTGACGGGACATTTGGTCGCGGTGGTCACTCACGTCTGATCCTCTCCCAGCTTGGCGAAGAGGGGCGTTTACTGGCAATCGATCGCGATCCGCAGGCTATTGCCGTTGCTAAAACGATTACCGATCCTCGCTTCTCCATCGTACATGGACCTTTCTCTGCGCTGGCTGACTATGTCGCTGAGCGTGGACTGACCGGTAAGATCGACGGGATTCTTCTCGATCTGGGCGTTTCTTCACCGCAGCTCGATGACGCAGAGCGCGGTTTTTCGTTTATGCGTGACGGTCCGTTAGATATGCGTATGGACCCAACACGCGGTCAGTCAGCGGCCGAATGGCTGCAAACCGCCGATGAAGCAGACATTGCCTGGGTGATTAAAACCTTTGGCGAAGAGCGCTTCGGCAAACGCATTGCGCGCGCCATCGTGGAGCGTAACCGCATCGAACCGATGACCCGCACCAAAGAACTGGCGGAAGTTATTGCGGCGGCAATGCCGGTGAAGGACAAATTCAAACATCCCGCGACCCGTACCTTCCAGGCGGTGCGCATTTGGGTGAACAGTGAACTGGAGGAGATAGAGCAGGCGCTAAAAAGCTCGCTCAGCGTGCTGGCTCCAGGTGGTCGCCTTTCGATCATCAGTTTCCATTCGCTTGAAGACCGCATTGTGAAACGCTTTATGCGTGAACAAAGCCGTGGTCCTCAGGTACCGGCTGGAATACCGATGACCGAAGCGCAGATCAAAAAACTGGGCGGCCGTGAGTTAAGAGCACTAGGCAAGATGATGCCGGGTGAAGAAGAGGTCGCTGAGAATCCTCGTGCCCGTAGTTCAGTTCTGCGTATTGCAGAGAGGACGAACGCATGATCAGCAGAGTGACAGAAGCCCTCAGCAAAGTTAAAGGATCGATAGGAAGCAACGAGCGCCATGCATTGCCTGGCGTGATCGGTGACGATCTTTTGCGGTTTGGGAAGCTGCCACTCTGCCTGTTCATTTGCATTATTTTGACGGCGGTTACCGTCGTGACAACAGCGCACCATACGCGGTTACTGACTGCGCAGCGTGAGCAGCTGGTCCTGGAGCGAGATGCGCTGGATATCGAATGGCGTAACTTGATCCTTGAGGAGAACGCGCTCGGCGACCATAGCCGTGTTGAACGGATCGCAACGGAAAAGCTGCAAATGCAGCATGTCGATCCCTCACAAGAAAATATCGTAGTACAAAAATAAGGATAAACGCGACGCATGAAAGCAGCGGCAAAAACGCACAAACCAAAACGCCAGGAAGAACAAGCCAACTTTATCAGTTGGCGTTTTGCGTTACTGTGCGGCTGTATTTTGCTGGCACTGGGTTTTCTGCTGGGTCGCGTTGCCTGGCTGCAAATCATCGCGCCGGACATGCTGGTGCGTCAGGGTGATATGCGCTCTCTACGCGTCCAGGAAGTGTCTACATCGCGCGGAATGATTACCGACCGCTCTGGTCGTCCGCTGGCGGTGAGTGTTCCGGTTAAAGCTATATGGGCCGACCCGAAAGAAGTACATGATGCCGGCGGAGTGAGCGTTGGCGAACGCTGGAGAGCGCTGTCAACCGCGCTGAATCTCCCGCTCGATCAACTGGCTTCCCGCATTAACGCCAACCCGAAAGGGCGCTTTATCTATCTGGCGCGTCAGGTAAACCCTGACATGGCTGACTACATCAAAAAACTGAAGCTGCCAGGTATCCATCTGCGTGAAGAGTCCCGTCGTTACTATCCTTCCGGAGAAGTGACTGCTCACCTCATCGGATTTACTAACGTCGATAGTCAGGGGATTGAAGGCGTTGAGAAAAGCTTCGACAAGTGGCTCACCGGACAACCGGGCGAGCGTATTGTACGTAAAGACCGGTATGGCCGCGTCATTGAAGATATCTCCTCTACCGACAGCCAGGCGGCGCATAACCTCGCGTTGAGCATTGATGAGCGTTTACAGGCACTGGTCTACCGTGAACTGAATAACGCCGTGGCGTTCAACAAGGCGGAGTCAGGCAGTGCGGTACTGGTGGATGTGAACACCGGTGAAGTGCTGGCAATGGCCAACAGTCCGTCCTACAACCCGAACAATCTCACCGGTACGCCAAAAGACGCGATGCGTAACCGCACCATTACCGACGTGTTTGAACCGGGTTCTACCGTTAAACCGATGGTGGTGATGACCGCGCTGCAGCGCGGTGTGGTACGCGAAAATACGGTCCTCAACACTATCCCTTACCGAATTAATGGTCACGAAATCAAAGACGTGGCACGTTATAGCGAATTAACCCTCACCGGGGTTTTGCAGAAGTCGAGTAACGTCGGTGTTTCCAAGCTGGCGTTAGCGATGCCGTCCTCAGCGTTAGTAGATACTTACTCACGTTTTGGGCTGGGAAAAGCGACCAATTTGGGGTTGGTCGGAGAACGCAGTGGCTTATATCCTCAAAAACAACGGTGGTCTGACATAGAGAGGGCCACCTTCTCTTTCGGCTACGGGCTAATGGTAACGCCGTTACAGTTAGCGCGAGTCTATGCAACGATCGGCAGTTACGGCGTTTATCGTCCACTGTCGATTACTAAAGTTGACCCTCCAGTTCCGGGCGAGCGTATCTTCCCGGAATCAACCGTGCGTACCGTGGTGCACATGATGGAAAGCGTGGCGCTGCCCGGCGGCGGCGGCGTGAAGGCGGCGATTAAAGGTTATCGTATCGCCATTAAAACCGGTACAGCGAAAAAAGTAGGGCCGGATGGCCGCTACATCAACAAATACATTGCTTATACCGCAGGTGTTGCGCCTGCGAGTCAGCCGCGCTTCGCGCTGGTTGTTGTTATCAACGATCCGCAGGCGGGTAAATACTACGGTGGCGCCGTTTCCGCGCCGGTCTTTGGTGCCATCATGGGCGGCGTACTGCGTACCATGAACATCGAGCCGGATGCGCTGACAACGGGCGATAAAAATGAATTTGTGAATAATCAAGGCGAGGCAACAGGTGGCAGATCGTAATTTGCGCGACCTTCTTGCTCCATGGGTGCCGGGTGCACCGGAGCGAGCACTGCGGGAGATGACGCTTGACAGCCGTGTGGCTGCATCGGGCGATCTCTTTGTCGCAGTATTAGGTCATCAGGCGGACGGGCGTCGGTATATCCCGCAGGCGATAGCGCAAGGTGTGGCTGCCATTATTGCAGAAGCGAAAGATGAAGCTACTGATGGTGAAATCCGTGAAATGCACGGCGTTCCGGTCATCTATCTTAGTCAGCTTAACGAACGTTTATCTGCACTGGCAGGCCGTTTTTACCACGAGCCTTCTGAGAAAATGCGTCTGGTCGGCGTGACCGGGACCAACGGTAAAACCACCACCACCCAACTGCTGGCACAGTGGAGCCAACTGCTTGGCGAAACCAGCGCGGTGATGGGAACAGTAGGCAATGGCCTGCTGGGCAAAGTGATCCCGACGGAAAATACCACCGGTTCAGCCGTTGATGTCCAGCATGTGCTGGCGGGGCTGGTTGCGCAGGGCGCAACGGTTGGCGCGATGGAAGTCTCTTCACACGGTCTGGTTCAGCATCGCGTGGCGGCGCTGAAGTTTGCCGCATCAGTATTTACTAACTTAAGCCGTGACCATCTCGACTACCACGGCGACATGGAACATTACGAAGCCGCGAAATGGCTGCTGTATTCCACGCACCATTGCGGTCAGGCCATCGTCAATGCGGATGATGAAGTCGGTCGTCGCTGGTTGGCGAAACTCCCGGATGCGGTTGCCGTTTCGATGGAAGACCACATCAACCCGAACTGTCACGGTCGTTGGTTAAAAGCGGTTGACGTGAAGTATCACGACAGCGGGGCAACGATTCGTTTTACCTCCTCATGGGGCGACGGCGAAATTGAAAGCCGCCTGATGGGGGCGTTTAACGTCAGCAATCTGCTGCTGGCGCTGGCAACGCTGCTGGCACTGGGCTATCCGTTAGCTGATTTACTGAAAACGGCGACACAATTGCAGCCGGTTTGCGGGCGTATGGAAGTGTTCAGCGCGCCGGGTAAAACCACCGTGGTGGTTGATTACGCCCATACGCCAGATGCGCTGGAAAAAGCGCTACAGGCGGCACGTCTGCACTGTACTGGCAAACTGTGGTGCGTCTTTGGCTGCGGCGGCGATCGCGATAAAGGCAAACGTCCGTTGATGGGCGCAATTGCCGAGCAGTTTGCCGATGTTGTTGTGGTGACCGATGACAACCCGCGTACCGAAGAGCCGCGCGCCATTATTAACGACATTCTGGCGGGGATGCTGGATGCCGGACAGGCGAAGGTGATGGAAGGTCGCGCAGAAGCGGTGACAAACGCCATTATGCAGGCGAAAGAAAATGATGTGGTGCTGGTGGCCGGTAAAGGTCATGAAGACTACCAGATCGTTGGTTCACAGCGCCTCGATTATTCTGACCGCGTCACGGCAGCGCGTCTGCTGGGGGTTATCGCATGATTAGCGTAACGCTCAGCCAACTGGCGGAGATCCTCCGTGGTGAATTGAAAGGGGCCGATCTGACCCTTGATGCCGTAACAACCGATACGCGTAAAGTGACGCCGGGCTGCCTGTTTGTGGCACTGAAAGGCGAACGCTTTGATGCCCATGATTTTGCAGACAAAGCGCAAGAGAGCGGGGCCGGTGCGCTGTTGGTCAGCCGCCCGTTGGACACCAACCTGCCGCAGCTGATTGTTAACGATACGCGTCTGGCGTTTGGTGAACTGGCTGCGTGGGTTCGCGCCCAGGTTCCGGCGCGCGTTGTCGCGCTGACCGGCTCATCCGGTAAAACGTCCGTCAAAGAGATGACGGCTGCCATTCTGAGCCAGTGTGGTAACACCCTATATACTGCGGGCAACCTGAATAACGACATCGGTGTACCGATGACGCTGCTGCGCTTAAACAACGATTACGACTATGCCGTGATTGAGCTCGGTGCCAACCATCAGGGCGAAATCGCCTGGACCGTCGGCCTGACGCGTCCGGAAGCGGCGCTGGTGAACAACCTGGCCGCCGCGCACCTGGAAGGCTTCGGCTCTCTGGCGGGCGTTGCGAAGGCAAAAGGTGAGATTTTTACCGGCCTGTCAGCGAACGGTATCGCCATTATGAATGCCGACAACAACGACTGGCTGAACTGGCAAAGCATCATCGGCGATCGCAAAGTCTGGCGTTTCTCCCCGAATGCAGCCAATAGCGACTTTTCGGCGACCAACGTTCATGTGACCTCGCATGGCACGGAATTTTCTCTGCAAACGCCGACCGGAAGCATTGATGTCCTGCTGCCGTTACCGGGTCGCCATAATATCGCTAACGCCCTTGCGGCGGCGGCGCTCTCTATGGCGGTAGGCGCGACGCACGAGGCGATCAAAGCGGGGTTGAAGGATCTGCAAGCGGTACCGGGGCGTCTGTTCCCGATTCAACTCGCGGAAAATCAGCTGCTGCTGGACGACTCCTATAACGCGAACGTCGGTTCGATGACCGCAGCGGTGCAGGTGCTGTCTGAAATGCCGGGCTATCGCGTACTGGTCGTTGGCGATATGGCAGAGCTTGGCGCAGAAAGCGAAGCATGCCATGTACAGGTGGGTGTTGCTGCGAAAGCTGCAGGCATCGACCGTGTACTGAGTACGGGAAAACTGAGTCAGGCAATTAGCGACGCCAGTGGCGTTGGCGAACATTTTGCGGATAAAAGTACGCTGGCCGCGCATCTTAAAGCATTGATTGCAGAACATCAGGTCATGACGATTTTAGTGAAGGGTTCACGTAGTGCCGCCATGGAAGAGGTAGTACGCGCATTACAGGAGAATGGGACATGTTAGTTTGGCTGGCCGAACATTTGGTCAAATATTATTCCGGCTTTAACGTCTTTTCCTATCTGACGTTTCGCGCCATCGTCAGCCTGCTGACCGCGCTGTTCATCTCTTTGTGGATGGGCCCGCGTATGATTGCCCGCTTGCAAAAAATGTCATTTGGTCAGGTCGTGCGTAACGACGGCCCAGAATCACACTTTAGTAAACGTGGTACGCCGACCATGGGCGGCATCATGATCCTCACCGCGATTGTTATCTCCGTGCTGCTGTGGGCCTACCCATCCAACCCGTACGTGTGGTGCGTGCTGGTGGTGCTGATTGGCTACGGCATTATCGGTTTTGTCGATGACTACCGCAAAGTGGTGCGTAAAGACACCAAAGGCCTGATAGCGCGCTGGAAATATTTCTGGATGTCGGTCATTGCATTAGGGGTCGCGTTTGCGCTGTACCTCGCCGGTAAAGACACCCCGGCTACCGAGCTGGTGGTGCCGTTCTTTAAAGACGTGATGCCGCAACTGGGTCTGTTCTATGTTCTGCTGGCGTACTTCGTGATTGTGGGGACCGGCAACGCGGTCAATCTTACCGATGGCCTGGATGGTCTGGCGATTATGCCGACCGTGTTCGTAGCAGCGGGTTTTGCGCTGGTGGCATGGGCTACCGGTAACATGAACTTTGCCAACTATCTGCACATTCCCTATTTACGCCATGCAGGCGAACTGGTGATCGTCTGTACGGCGATTGTCGGTGCGGGATTAGGTTTCCTGTGGTTTAACACCTATCCGGCGCAGGTCTTTATGGGTGACGTCGGTTCGCTGGCGCTGGGTGGCGCGCTGGGCATTATTGCCGTGCTGCTGCGTCAAGAGTTCCTGCTGGTAATCATGGGCGGCGTATTTGTTGTAGAAACACTGTCGGTCATTCTGCAGGTTGGCTCCTTTAAGCTGCGCGGACAGCGCATCTTCCGTATGGCGCCGATTCACCATCACTATGAACTGAAAGGCTGGCCGGAACCGCGCGTCATTGTGCGCTTCTGGATTATTTCGCTGATGCTGGTGCTGATTGGCCTGGCAACGCTGAAGGTACGTTAATCATGGCTGATTACCAGGGTAAAAAAGTCGTCATTATCGGTCTGGGGTTGACCGGACTGTCCTGCGTGGATTTCTTCCTGGCGCGTGGCGTGACGCCGCGCGTAATGGATACCCGTGCGACGCCGCCTGGTCTGGATAAATTACCGGAAGCGGTTGAGCGTCATGTTGGTAGCCTGAATGATGACTGGCTGCTGGCTGCCGATCTCATCGTCGCCAGCCCTGGTATTGCCCTAGCGCACCCTTCGTTGAGCGCTGCTGCTGATGCCGGGATTGAAATTGTTGGCGACATTGAGCTGTTTTGTCGCGAAGCACAGGCGCCGATCGTCGCGATCACCGGGTCCAACGGGAAAAGTACCGTCACTACGCTGGTCGGCGAGATGGCGAAAGCTGCCGGCGTGAACGTGGGGGTTGGCGGAAATATCGGCTTGCCCGCGTTGATGCTGCTGGATGACGAACGCGAGCTGTATGTTCTCGAGCTGTCGAGCTTCCAACTGGAAACAACCTCCAGTTTACAGGCCGTGGCGGCCACCATTTTGAACGTCACCGAAGATCATATGGACAGGTATCCGTTTGGCTTGCAGCAGTACCGTGCGGCCAAACTGCGTGTCTATGAGAATGCGAAAGTGTGTGTGGTCAATGCTGATGATGCGCTGACCATGCCGATTCGCGGGGCGGATGAGCGCTGCGTGAGCTTTGGCATCAATATGGGTGACTATCATCTCAATCGTCAGCAGGGTGAAACCTGGCTGCGGGTGAAGGGTGAAAAAGTCCTGAACGTGAAAGAGATGACGCTTACCGGCCAGCATAACTATACCAACGCCCTGGCGGCGCTGGCGCTGGCGGATGCTGCGGGTCTACCGCGGGCGTCCAGCCTGAAAGCGCTGACTACCTTTACCGGTCTGGCGCATCGTTTCCAGTTGGTACTGAATCATAACGGTGTGCGTTGGATCAACGATTCAAAAGCCACCAACGTCGGCAGCACCGAAGCGGCACTGAATGGTCTGCACGTTGAGGGTACGCTGCACCTGCTGCTGGGCGGTGACGGGAAATCCGCCGACTTTATGCCGCTGCAACGTTACCTGACTGGCGACAACATTCGTCTGTACTGCTTTGGTCGCGATGGCGCACAGCTTGCCGCTCTGCGTCCTGAGGTTGCGGAACACACTGAAACCATGGAGCAGGCAATGCGTCTGCTCGCACCGCGTGTGAAGTCGGGTGATATGGTGCTGCTGTCGCCAGCCTGTGCCAGCCTTGACCAGTTCAAGAACTTTGAGCAACGTGGTGACGTCTTTACCCGTTTGGCGAAGGAGTTGGGTTGATGCGCTTCTCTCTCCCTCGTCTGAAAATGCCGCGCGTACCGGGACTGGGTGTCCTGGCGTGGATCTTCGCGGCACTTAAAGGCTGGGTGATGGCTTCGCGTGATAAAGACGCGGACAGCCTGATCATGTATGACCGCATGCTGCTGTGGCTGACTTTTGGTCTGGCAGCGATCGGTTTTGTGATGGTGACATCGGCATCGATGCCCGTAGGGCAACGCCTGGCAGGCGATCCCTTCCTGTTCGCTAAACGTGACGCGCTGTATATCTTCCTCGCGTTCTGTCTGGCGATGGTGACGCTACGTCTGCCGATGGAGTTCTGGCAAAAGTACAGCACGACGATGCTGATCGCCTCGATCATCATGTTGTTGATCGTTCTGGTGGTGGGGAGCTCCGTTAACGGGGCATCGCGCTGGATCGCGTTGGGTCCACTGCGTATTCAGCCTGCGGAATTCACCAAGCTGTCGCTGTTCTGTTATCTCGCCAACTACCTGGTGCGTAAAGTCGATGAAGTGCGTAACAACCTGCGCGGCTTCTTAAAACCGATGGGTGTGATTCTGGTGCTGGCAATCTTGCTGCTGGCGCAGCCTGACCTTGGTACGGTAGTGGTGCTGTTTGTCACGACGCTGGCGATGCTCTTTCTCGCTGGAGCGAAACTGTGGCAGTTCATTGCCATTATCGGTATGGGGATTTCGGCGGTGGTGCTGCTGATCCTTGCCGAACCGTATCGTATTCGCCGCGTAACCTCCTTCTGGAACCCATGGGAAGATCCGTTTGGCAGCGGCTACCAGTTAACGCAATCGCTGATGGCTTTTGGTCGCGGTGAGATTTGGGGGCAGGGGTTAGGTAATTCGGTGCAAAAACTGGAGTATTTACCGGAAGCGCACACCGACTTCATCTTCGCCATCATTGGGGAAGAGCTGGGTTATATCGGTGTGGTATTGGCACTTTTAATGGTATTCTTCGTCGCTTTTCGCGCGATGTCGATTGGCCGCAAAGCGCTGGAAATTGACCACCGTTTTTCAGGCTTTTTAGCCTGCTCCATCGGGATTTGGTTTAGCTTCCAGGCGCTGGTAAACGTCGGTGCGGCAGCTGGTATGCTGCCAACCAAAGGTCTGACGTTACCGCTGATCAGTTATGGTGGTTCCAGTTTGTTGATTATGTCGACGGCCATCATGTTTTTGTTACGTATTGATTATGAAACGCGTCTGGAAAAAGCCCAGGCGTTTACACGAGGTGCACGATGAGTGGTCAACCGAAGCGGTTAATGGTGATGGCAGGCGGTACCGGCGGGCATGTGTTCCCGGGGCTGGCGGTCGCGCATCATTTAATGGCTCAGGGCTGGCAAGTTCGTTGGCTGGGCACCGCCGATCGTATGGAAGCGGACTTAGTGCCGAAGCATGGCATTGAAATTGACTTTATTCGCATCTCCGGTTTGCGTGGCAAAGGTGTCAACGCTCTGCTTGCCGCCCCCGTGCGTATTTTTAATGCCTGGCGTCAGGCGCGGGCCATCATGAAGCAGTTTAAGCCTGATGTGGTGCTGGGTATGGGCGGCTACGTGTCCGGCCCTGGCGGTCTGGCAGCCTGGTCATTAGGCATTCCGGTTGTACTGCATGAGCAGAATGGCATTGCGGGATTAACCAACAAGTGGCTGGCGAAAATTGCCACTACGGTGATGCAGGCTTTTCCTGGCGCTTTCCCGAATGCGGAAGTGGTGGGTAACCCGGTACGCACCGACGTTCTGGCGCTGCCGTCGCCCGAAGTACGTCTGGCAGGGCGTGAAGGCCCGGTTCGCGTGCTGGTCGTCGGGGGTTCTCAGGGTGCACGCGTATTGAACCAGACGATGCCGCAGGTTGCCGCAGAGCTTGGTGACGCGGTGACTATTTGGCATCAGAGCGGCAAAGGTGCGCAGCAAACCGTTGAACAGGCATATGCTGACGCTGGACAACCGCAGCACAAGGTCACTGAGTTTATTGATGATATGGCAGCCGCCTACGCGTGGGCGGATGTCGTAGTTTGTCGCTCAGGTGCGCTGACGGTAAGTGAAATTGCTGCCGCAGGTTTGCCTGCGCTGTTTGTGCCTTTCCAGCACAAAGACCGACAGCAGTACTGGAATGCGCTGCCGCTGGAGAAAGCGGGCGCCGCCAAAATTCTTGAGCAGCCGCAGTTTACTGTGGATGCCGTCGCTAACACCCTTTCCGGGTGGTCGCGAGAAACCTTATTAACCATGGCAGAACGTGCGCGCGCCGCATCCATACCGGATGCCACAGAGCGTGTTGCTAATGAAGTGAGCCGGGCTGCCCGGGCGTAATTGTGGTGATGCCTTTTGCATCGCATGAACTAAGAAGTTAATGGCTAAAGAATGAATACACAACAACTGGCAAAACTGCGTTCCATAGTGCCCGAAATGCGTCGCGTTCGGCACATTCACTTTGTCGGCATCGGTGGTGCTGGTATGGGCGGTATTGCCGAAGTTTTGGCCAACGAAGGTTATCAGATCAGCGGTTCTGACCTGGCGCCGAATCCGGTGACTCAGCAGTTGACGAATCTGGGCGCCACGATTTTCTTCAACCATCGCCCGGAAAACGTGCGTGATGCGAGCGTGGTGGTGGTATCCAGCGCCATTTCTGCGGATAACCCGGAAATTGTTGCGGCGCATGAAGCACGTATTCCGGTGATCCGTCGTGCTGAAATGTTGGCTGAATTAATGCGTTTTCGTCACGGTATCGCCATTGCCGGGACGCACGGTAAAACCACGACCACAGCGATGGTCTCCAGTATCTACGCGGAAGCGGGGCTGGATCCGACGTTTGTCAACGGCGGTCTGGTGAAGGCTGCAGGCGTCCATGCGCGTCTGGGTCATAGCCGTTATTTAATTGCGGAGGCGGATGAGAGTGATGCGTCGTTCCTACATTTGCAGCCGATGGTGGCGATTGTTACCAATATCGAAGCCGATCATATGGATACCTACCATGGCGACTTCGAAAATTTAAAGCAGACGTTTATTAATTTCCTGCATAACTTACCGTTTTATGGTCGTGCGGTGATGTGCGTTGACGATCCGGTGATCCGCGAGTTGTTGCCGCGCGTCGGTCGTCAAACCACAACCTATGGTTTCAGCGATGATGCTGATGTGCGCGTTGAAGATTACCAGCAGATTGGTCCACAAGGGCACTTCACGCTGCTGCGTCAGGGGATGGCCGATTTACGTGTGACATTGAACGCACCGGGCCGTCACAATGCGCTGAACGCGGCGGCGGCGGTGGCAGTTGCAACAGAAGAAGGCATTGAAGACGACGCAATTCTGCGCGCGCTGGAAAGTTTCCAGGGCACCGGACGCCGTTTTGACTTCCTCGGCGAATTTCCGCTTGAGCCGGTAAACGGTAAAGCCGGGACGGCGATGCTGGTTGATGATTATGGCCATCACCCAACGGAAGTGGATGCCACGATTAAAGCTGCACGCGCGGGCTGGCCGGACAAAAATCTGGTAATGCTGTTCCAGCCGCACCGCTTTACGCGTACACGCGATCTGTATGACGACTTTGCCAACGTGCTGACTCAGGTCGATGCGCTGTTGATGCTGGATGTATACGCCGCGGGTGAAGCCGCGATTCCGGGGGCTGACAGCCGTTCGCTGTGCCGTACGATCCGTGGTCGCGGTAAGATCGACCCGATTCTGGTATCCGATCCGGCTCAGGTGGCAGACATGCTGGCGCCGGTATTAACCGGCAATGATCTGATTTTGGTGCAGGGCGCTGGAAATATCGGCAAAATCGCGCGTTCCTTAGCTGAAATCAAACTGAAGCCGCAAAACCCGGAGGAAGAACAACATGGCTGATAAAATCGCGGTCCTGTTAGGAGGAACCTCCGCAGAGCGTGAAGTTTCGCTGAATTCCGGCGCGGCCGTACTGGCAGGGTTACGCGAAGGTGGTGTCGATGCCCATCCGGTTGACCCTAAAGATATTGATGTCACTCTTCTGAAATCTATGGGTTTTCAGAAGGTGTTTATTGCGCTGCACGGTCGTGGCGGGGAAGATGGCACGTTGCAGGGCATGCTGGAGCAAATTGGCCTGCCATATACCGGCAGCGGCGTCATGGCGTCCGCAATTTCGATGGACAAACTGCGCAGCAAGCTGCTGTGGCAGGGCGCAGGTTTACCCGTCGCGCCCTGGGTTGCATTGACCCGCTCTGAGTTCGAAAAAGGTCTTAGCGATGAAGCGGTTACAAAAATCTCTGCGTTAGGTTTGCCGCTGATTGTGAAGCCAAGCCGTGAAGGCTCCAGCGTAGGGATGTCAAAAGTTGAAGAAGAAAATGCTTTGCAGGGTGCATTAGCATTGGCTTTTCAGCATGATGAAGAAGTACTGATCGAAAAATGGCTCAGTGGCCCGGAATTTACAGTTGCGATACTTGGTGAAGAAATTTTACCGTCAATACGTATCCAACCCGCGGGAACCTTCTATGATTATGAGGCGAAGTATCTCTCTGATGAGACACAATATTTCTGCCCTGCAGGTCTGGAAGCTGAACAAGAGGCCCGTTTGCAGGAATTAGTCCTGAAAGCATGGACCGCATTGGGCTGTAAAGGTTGGGGTCGCATTGACGTCATGCTGGACAGCGATGGCCAGTTTTATCTGCTGGAAGCGAATACCTCTCCGGGTATGACCAGCCACAGCCTGGTGCCGATGGCGGCACGTCAGGCTGGCCTGAGCTTCTCGCAGTTGGTGGTAAGAATTCTGGAGTTGGCGGACTGATATGTCGCAGGCTGCGCTGAACACGCGAAACGGTGATGAAGAAGAAGTAAACTCCTCACGCCGCAATAATGGAACGCGTCTTGCAGGAATACTGTTCCTGCTGACAGTGCTGTGCACCGTGTTTGTCAGCGGCTGGGTAGTGTTGGGGTGGATGGAAGATGCGCAGCGGTTGCCATTGTCAAAGCTGGTGTTAACCGGCGAACGGCATTACACGCGCAATGACGATATTCGTCAGTCCATTCTGGCTCTGGGCGCTCCGGGAACCTTTATGACTCAGGATGTGAACATCATTCAGAGTCAAATTGAACGTCTCCCCTGGATTAAACAGGCGAGCGTCAGAAAGCAATGGCCCGATGAATTGAAGATTCATCTGGTTGAATATGTGCCCATTGCGCGTTGGAATGACCAGCATATGGTGGATGCCGAAGGCAATACGTTCAGCGTCCCAACCGGTCGGGCCAATAAGCAGGTATTACCTATGTTGTACGGACCGGAAGGCAGCGCAAGTGAAGTGTTGCAAGGGTTCCGTGAAATGGGGCAGGTGCTGGCTAAGGATAGATTCACCCTGAAGGAAGCGGCGATGACCGCTCGTCGTTCCTGGCAGTTGACGCTGAATAACGATATTAAGCTCAATCTGGGCAGGGGCGATACGATAAAACGTTTGGCTCGCTTTGTGGAACTCTACCCGGTTTTACAGCAGCAGGCGCAAACCGATGGCAAACGGATTAGCTACGTTGATTTGCGTTATGACTCAGGAGCGGCAGTAGGCTGGGTTCCCTTGCCTCCTGAGGAATCTAATCAGCAACAGAATCAGGCACAGGCAGAACAACAATGATCAAGGCGACGGACAGAAAACTGGTAGTTGGACTGGAGATTGGCACCGCGAAGGTAGCCGCTTTAGTAGGGGAAGTTCTGCCCGACGGTATGGTCAATATCATTGGCGTGGGCAGTTGCCCATCGCGAGGTATGGATAAAGGCGGGGTGAATGACCTTGAGTCAGTGGTGAAGTGCGTACAGCGCGCCATTGACCAGGCTGAACTGATGGCAGATTGCCAGATTTCCTCGGTGTATCTGGCACTTTCCGGTAAACATATTAGCTGTCAAAATGAAATTGGTATGGTGCCCATTTCCGAAGAGGAAGTGACGCAGGAAGATGTGGAAAACGTGGTACATACGGCAAAATCCGTACGCGTTCGCGACGAACATCGTGTTCTGCACGTTATTCCGCAGGAATACGCCATTGACTACCAGGAAGGCATTAAAAATCCGGTAGGTCTTTCCGGCGTACGTATGCAGGCAAAAGTCCACCTTATTACCTGCCACAACGACATGGCGAAGAACATTGTCAAAGCTGTTGAACGTTGTGGTCTGAAAGTTGACCAACTGATTTTTGCCGGGTTGGCAGCCAGTTATTCCGTGTTGACGGAAGATGAACGTGAGCTGGGTGTCTGCGTGGTGGATATTGGTGGTGGTACAATGGACATCGCCGTTTATACTGGCGGGGCGTTGCGCCACACTAAAGTTATCCCTTATGCAGGGAATGTAGTGACCAGTGATATCGCGTATGCCTTTGGTACGCCGCCGAGCGATGCTGAAGCCATTAAAGTGCGCCATGGCTGTGCGCTGGGGTCCATCGTGGGTAAAGACGAAAGCGTTGAAGTGCCAAGCGTAGGTGGTCGTCCACCGCGTAGCCTGCAACGTCAGACCCTGGCAGAAGTCATTGAGCCGCGTTATACCGAGCTGCTCAACCTGGTCAACGAAGAAATTTTGCAATTACAAGAACAGCTTCGCCAGCAGGGTGTGAAACATCATCTGGCGGCGGGGATTGTGTTAACCGGTGGTGCTGCGCAAATTGAAGGTCTTGCGGCCTGCGCACAGCGTGTGTTCCATACGCAAGTACGTATTGGCGCGCCGCTGAATATCACTGGTCTGACGGATTATGCTCAGGAGCCGTATTATTCAACGGCAGTGGGGCTGCTTCACTACGGAAAAGAATCCCATTTGAGTGGTGAGGCTGAAGTAGAAAAACGCGTAACGGCATCAGTTGGCTCGTGGATCAAACGACTCAATAGCTGGCTGCGAAAAGAGTTTTAATTTTTAAAGAGACCATCGCACATTAACGGTCTCAGGCGACAGGCACAACGGAGAGAGAAACTATGTTTGAACCTATGGAACTTACCAATGACGCGGTGATTAAAGTCATCGGCGTCGGCGGCGGTGGCGGTAATGCCGTTGAACACATGGTGCGCGAGCGCATCGAAGGTGTTGAATTCTTCGCAGTGAATACCGACGCTCAGGCGTTGCGTAAAACGGCGGTTGGACAGACCATTCAGATTGGTAGCGGCATCACCAAAGGTCTGGGCGCGGGTGCGAACCCGGAAGTCGGCCGTAATGCGGCAGACGAAGATCGTGAAGCTCTGCGTGCAGCGCTTGACGGGGCAGACATGGTGTTTATCGCAGCAGGCATGGGCGGCGGTACCGGTACCGGTGCAGCGCCAGTGGTTGCTGAAGTAGCAAAAGATTTAGGTATTCTGACCGTTGCTGTCGTGACTAAGCCTTTCAACTTTGAAGGCAAGAAGCGTATGGCATTCGCGGAGCAGGGTATCACCGAGCTGTCCAAACATGTGGACTCTCTAATTACTATTCCGAATGACAAACTGCTGAAAGTACTGGGTCGCGGTATTTCCCTGCTGGATGCGTTTGGCGCAGCGAACGACGTGCTGAAAGGCGCGGTTCAGGGTATCGCTGAACTGATTACTCGTCCGGGCCTGATGAACGTCGACTTTGCAGACGTGCGCACCGTGATGTCCGAAATGGGCTACGCGATGATGGGTTCTGGCGTGGCGAGCGGTGAAGACCGTGCAGAAGAAGCGGCTGAAATGGCTATCTCTTCTCCGCTGCTGGAAGACATCGATCTGTCCGGCGCACGCGGTGTGCTGGTCAACATTACTGCGGGCTTCGACCTGCGTCTGGATGAGTTCGAAACCGTGGGTAACACCATCCGTGCCTTTGCATCGGATAACGCGACCGTGGTAATCGGTACCTCTCTGGACCCGGATATGAACGACGAACTGCGTGTGACCGTTGTTGCGACTGGAATTGGTATGGACAAGCGTCCTGAAATCACTCTGGTAACCAACAAGCAGGTACAGCAGCCGGTAATGGATCGTTACCAGCAACACGGCATGGCGCCGTTGACGCAAGAACAGAAGCCGGTAGCGAAAGTGGTTAACGACAATACGCCGCAAACCACTAAAGAGCCGGATTATCTGGATATCCCTGCATTCCTGCGTAAGCAAGCTGATTAAGAATTAGCTGGAATTTGGGAATCTGCGCTCTTTGTGCTAAACTGGCCCGCCGAATGTATAGTACACTTCGGTTGGATAGTTAATTTGGCGAGATTATACGATGATCAAACAAAGGACACTTAAACGTATCGTTCAGGCGACTGGCGTCGGTTTACATACCGGCAAAAAAGTCACGCTGACGCTACGCCCTGCGCCGGCCAACACCGGGGTCATCTATCGTCGCACCGACTTGAATCCTCCGGTAGATTTCCCGGCCGATGCCAAATCTGTGCGTGATACCATGCTCTGTACGTGTCTGGTCAATGAGCATGATGTGCGGATTTCAACCGTAGAGCACCTGAATGCTGCTCTGGCGGGCTTAGGTATCGATAACATTGTTATTGAAGTTAACGCCCCGGAAATCCCGATCATGGATGGTAGTGCTGCTCCATTCGTATATCTGCTGCTCGATGCGGGTATTGAAGAACTGAACAGCGCTAAGAAATTTGTTCGCATCAAAGAGACCGTTCGTGTCGAAGATGGTGATAAGTGGGCTGAATTCAAACCGTTTAATGGTTTCTCGTTGGATTTTACCATCGACTTTAACCATCCAGCGATTGATGCCAGCACGCAGCGCTACGCGATGAACTTCTCTGCAGATGCGTTCATGCGTCAGATCAGCCGTGCGCGTACTTTCGGCTTCATGCGTGATATCGAATATCTGCAGTCCCGTGGCCTGGCCTTGGGCGGCAGCTTCGATTGTGCCATCGTTGTTGACGATTATCGCGTATTGAACGAAGACGGTCTGCGTTTTGAAGACGAATTCGTTCGTCACAAAATGCTCGACGCGATTGGTGACTTGTTCATGTGTGGTCACAACATTATTGGTGCATTCACCGCGTATAAATCCGGTCATGCATTGAATAACAAACTGTTGCAGGCGGTCCTGGCAAAACAGGAAGCCTGGGAATATGTGACCTTCCAGGACGATGCAGAACTGCCTCTGGCGTTCAAAGCACCTTCGACCG
Organism: Citrobacter sp. CF971; assembly: GCF_006385635.1. Classification (NCBI taxonomy): domain Bacteria; kingdom Pseudomonadati; phylum Pseudomonadota; class Gammaproteobacteria; order Enterobacterales; family Enterobacteriaceae; genus Citrobacter; species Citrobacter sp. CF971. Next base: position 942,731 of record NZ_CP041051.1, read on the forward strand.
TACTGGCATAACGACATACACTGTCGTATAAATTCGACTGGTAAATCTGGCACTCTCTCCGGCCAGGTGAGCCAGTCGTTTTTTTATGTACTCATTAGCGCAGCCTTTTCCAACGCAAATATTTCCCTGCCACTAGGTTAAAATAGTGTGCGATCGCTGCTTTCTTGAGCATATTTACCCATGGCCGGTTGTCATTACTGCTGTGGAGCGTACGCTTTAATGATAAGATTCGTGCGCAAAAAAAATGTTTTGCATTCGTAACCCCAAACGCAGGGTATATCAGGTGGCAAAAACGTGAGTGGAATACTGACGCGTTGGCGACAGTTAGGCAGACGGTACTTCTGGCCGCATCTCCTGTTGGGGATGGTCGCGGCGAGTTTTGGCCTGCCCGCGCTCGGTAATGCTGCTGAACCCAATACCCCCGCGAAGGCGACCGCCAGCAATCACGATCAATCCGCTAAAGTTAACTTTAGCCAGCTTGCTTTGCTGGAAGCGACTAATCGCCGCCCAAATTTTACCGTCGATTACTGGCATCAACATGCCATTCGTACGGTTATCCGCCATCTTTCTTTTGCCATGGCGCCTCAGGCGTTGCCTGTTGCCGAAGAGCCGTTGCCAATCCAGGCGCACCATCTTGCGTTACTGAATACGCTCAGCGCGATGCTGACGCAAGAAGGCACTCCGCCCGCGACAGTAAGTCGCGTGACATACGCCCACTTTACTTCTCAGGCCGCATTTAGCGTTCCGGTCTGGATCAGCCAGCTGCAGGGTATCCGCGCTGGTCCTCAACGCCTCAGCTAAAAAAGAACCTTCCAACTTATAATTTTTGACTCCGCATCGCGGGGCGTTTGAGATTTTATTATGCTAATCAAATTATTAACCAAAGTATTCGGTAGCCGTAACGAGCGTACGCTGCGTCGTATGCGTAAAGTGGTCAATGTCATCAACGCAATGGAACCGGAGATGGAAAAACTCTCCGATGATGAACTGAAAGCGAAGACCGCTGAATTCCGCGCCCGTCTGGAAAAAGGTGCCAGCGTTGAGAGCCTGATCCCGGAAGCGTTCGCAGTGGTGCGTGAAGCGAGTAAACGCGTGTTCGGTATGCGCCACTTCGACGTTCAGCTGCTGGGCGGTATGGTGCTTAACGATCGCTGCATCGCGGAAATGCGTACTGGTGAAGGTAAAACCCTGACCGCGACGCTGCCAGCCTACCTGAACGCATTAAGCGGGAAGGGCGTACACGTGGTTACCGTGAACGACTACCTGGCTCAGCGTGATGCCGAAAATAACCGCCCGCTGTTTGAATTCCTCGGCATGACCGTTGGTATCAACATGTCTGGCCTGCCAGCGCCAGCCAAGCGTGAAGCCTACAACGCCGATATTACTTACGGTACCAACAACGAATACGGCTTTGATTACCTGCGCGACAACATGGCGTTTAGTCCGGAAGAGCGTGTTCAACGTAAACTGCACTATGCGCTGGTCGATGAAGTTGACTCCATCCTGATCGATGAAGCGCGTACGCCGCTGATCATTTCCGGCCCGGCTGAAGACAGCTCGGAAATGTATAAAAAAGTGAACAAAATCATCCCACACCTGATCCGTCAGGAGAAGGAAGATTCCGACACGTTCCAGGGGGAAGGCCACTTCTCTGTTGATGAGAAAGCGCGCCAGGTTAACCTGACCGAACGTGGTCTGGTACTGATTGAAGAGTTGTTGGTTAACGAAGGCATTATGGATGAGGGCGAGTCTCTGTACTCTCCAGGCAACATTATGCTGATGCACCACGTGACTGCCGCACTGCGTGCGCACGTGCTGTTTACCCGCGATGTTGACTACATCGTGAAAGACGGCGAAGTTATCATCGTTGATGAACACACCGGCCGTACCATGCAGGGGCGTCGCTGGTCTGATGGTCTGCACCAGGCTGTTGAAGCTAAAGAAGGCGTAGAGATCCAGAACGAGAACCAGACGCTGGCATCTATTACCTTCCAGAACTACTTCCGTTTGTACGAAAAACTGGCCGGTATGACCGGTACAGCAGATACCGAAGCCTTTGAATTTAGCTCCATCTACAAGCTGGATACTGTAGTTGTACCAACTAACCGTCCGATGATCCGTAAGGATTTACCGGATCTGGTGTACATGACCGAAGCGGAAAAAATTCAGGCGATCATTGAAGATATTAAAGAGCGTACCGCAAATGGCCAGCCGGTGCTGGTGGGTACTATCTCCATTGAAAAATCTGAAGTGGTCTCTAACGAGCTGACCAAGGCAGGCATCAAACATAACGTCCTCAACGCCAAGTTCCATGCCAGCGAAGCGGATATCGTCGCACAGGCGGGTTACCCGTCTGCCGTGACAATCGCTACTAACATGGCGGGTCGTGGTACCGATATCGTGCTGGGTGGTAGCTGGCAGGCGGAAGTTGCCGAGCTGGAAAACCCAACTCCGGAACAAATCGCGCAGATCAAAGCCGAGTGGCAGGTTCGCCATGACGCGGTATTAGCTGCTGGTGGTTTGCATATTATCGGTACTGAGCGTCACGAATCTCGTCGTATCGATAACCAGCTGCGTGGTCGTTCTGGTCGTCAGGGGGATGCGGGTTCTTCTCGTTTCTATTTGTCGATGGAAGATGCGCTGATGCGTATTTTTGCCTCTGACCGCGTGTCCGGCATGATGCGTAAACTGGGTATGAAGCCTGGTGAAGCCATTGAACACCCATGGGTGACCAAAGCAATTGCTAACGCGCAGCGTAAAGTGGAAAGCCGCAACTTCGATATTCGTAAGCAGTTGCTGGAATATGATGATGTTGCCAACGACCAGCGTCGTGCTATCTACACCCAGCGTAACGAACTGCTGGACGTAACTGACGTTAGCGAAACCATTAACAGCATTCGCGAAGACGTATTCAAAGCGACGATTGATGCCTATATTCCGCCGCAGTCTCTGGAAGAAATGTGGGATATTCCGGGTCTGCAGGAACGTCTGAAAAACGACTTCGATCTGGATATGCCGATTTCAGAGTGGCTGGATAAAGAACCTGAGCTGCACGAAGAAACGCTGCGCGAACGTATTCTGGCAAACGCAGTAGAAGTTTATCAGCGCAAAGAAGAAGTTGTGGGCGCGGAGATGATGCGTCACTTCGAAAAAGGCGTGATGCTGCAAACGCTCGACTCTTTGTGGAAAGAGCACCTGGCTGCGATGGATTACCTGCGTCAGGGTATCCACCTGCGTGGTTATGCGCAAAAAGATCCGAAGCAGGAATACAAGCGTGAATCCTTCTCTATGTTTGCATCAATGCTGGAATCTCTGAAGTACGAAGTGATCAGCACTCTGAGCAAAGTTCAGGTGCGTATGCCTGAAGAAGTAGAAGCGATGGAGCAGCAGCGTCGCGAAGAAGCTGAGCGTTTAGCGCAGATGCAGCAGTTGAGCCATAAAGGTGATGATTCTGCTGCGGCAGAAGAGCTGGCGGCACAAACCGGCGATCGTAAAGTGGGTCGTAACGATCCGTGTCCTTGCGGTTCCGGCAAGAAATACAAACAGTGTCATGGCCGTCTGAGCTAAGAAAATAACTTATTGAAAAGGCGCAGACTTCTGCGCCTTTTTTATGGACGATGAAAATGAAAATATTGCAGATCGCCGTCGGGATTATTCGTAATCAGCACAATGAAATTTTTATCACCCAACGTGCGGCTGATGCCCACATGGCCAATAAGCTGGAGTTCCCCGGCGGGAAAATTGAAGCGGGCGAAACGCCGGAGCAGGCGCTGATTCGCGAGCTACAGGAAGAAGTAGGGATCACGCCGACTCAAAGTTCATTGTTCGAAAAGTTGGAGTATCAGTTTCCGGACAGGCATATCACTCTGTGGTTCTGGCTGGTTGAAAGCTGGGAAGGCGAGCCGTGGGGAAAAGAGGGGCAACCGGCGCAGTGGATAGCGCAATATGCTCTGAATGCGGAAGATTTCCCGCCGGCGAATGCACCGGTAATTGAAAAGCTGATTACTGGATAATGGTGTTCGTAGGCCGGATAAGGCAACACCGCCATCCGGAAAATTATGGCGGGGGTGCTACGCTTGCCCGCCCTACGTATTAGCAGAATTACTTCTGCTCCTCACTCCAGTCGTCGCTTTCCGACAGATCGCCTGAGCTTGGGATGCGTTTCTCTTCTGCAGCCCACTCTCCCAGATCGATTAACTGGCAGCGCTTGCTGCAGAATGGGCGAAACGGACTGACTTCAGCCCATACTACAGGCTTGCCGCAGGTTGGGCAGTTGACGATGGTTTGTTCAGACATGTTGACTCCTTAACAGCACGCCAGTTCAAAATCGAGGCGCTCAGGCACCTGACCATTTTCGCTATCCAACGGCATAAAGCGGATGGCAAAACGGCTCTTATGACCAGAAATTTGCGGATAAAGCTGCGAATCAAGCGGCAGCTGCAAGCGCAGCAGATCTGCATCTTCGCCGTTGTCCTGATAAAAACCATTCAGGCTGGTTTGCTTACGAAACGGCGCTGAGTTGCGAATTAAATCCAGCACCAGCGACAGCGCTTGATTGAGCGGATTCAGGCTGGCAAGCCAGGTTTCAACCTGCGCGTCACGATACGATTGCGCCAGGTGTAACCAGATATGCAGAGTCGGCAGATCGAAACTGCAGCACCCGCCAGGAATACTTAAACGCTGACGTACGAGACCAATCAGACGATCTTCGCGCAGCGTCTGTCCAATACGCGGGGCAGAAATCAGAATGCTGCCTGCACTTTTTAACTGCTGGCGCAAAGAGTCGATTCTGCTTTGATCGACGCCGGGAACTTCGACCCAGGCCTGGAGTTTACGCTGCTGTCGCTCCAGTTCTTTGAGGAGTTCGGTACGGACTTCGCCGCGTTCAAATACATCCAGTAAATCTCCGATATTGCGGAAAAAATGCAGAGCGCCGGCATGGTCAGTAATGGGTAAATTAACGGAGAGTTGTTGGATTAAAAACTCAATGCGCAGCCATGTACGCATCTTCTCATTGAGAGGGTGTTCAAAAAGGACCTGGGTGTGCATTACGGTTTTTCCTGTGAGACAAACTGCGACGCGCATTGCAAATAGAGCGCGTGCAGGCGGGCGACATCCGAGGCGATGGCTTCCGGTGCGCCATTATTATCAATAACATCGTCTGCCACGGCCAGCCGCGCTTCACGCGTTGCCTGGGCAGCAAGAATTTGTTCAACATGCTCACGTGTGACGTCATCACGCTGCATGGTGCGTCTGAGCTGGGTTTCGGGCGTGACATCCACCACGAGTACGCGGTCGGCTTTTTTATACAGCGAATTTTCCACCAGCAAAGGGACAACCCATAACAGGTAAGGTGAGGTCGCTTGCTGAAACTGGCGCTGCGTTTCCTGCTGAATAAGCGGATGGAGCAGGGCATTCAGCCAGCTTTTCTCCTCTGGGGCGGAAAAAATGCGTTCGCGTAAAATGCGCCGCTGCAACGATCCGTCTGCGGCGATAACCTCGGAACCAAAATGTTCTTCGATCGCCTTAAGAGCAAGTGTGCCGGGTTCAACCACCTGGCGCGCAATAATATCTGCATCAATGATGTTTATTCCGAGGTCAGCGAACGCATTTGCAACGGTGCTTTTACCACTGCCAATGCCGCCGGTTAAGGCTACCGTATACCTCATAGATGCCGATCCTGGAGTTTAAGTTTGATTATCAAACAGTTAAAAGTTAAGCGTGCGAAGGCGAGGCTGTTGCAGGATTAACCTACTATTCGCCAGGTAAATTTATGGGATTGTAGCGTAAAAAAAGAGAATTTCGCAGTCTTGCGCGGCATTGATTAGTGCGTATGATAGCGTCACTGGAGTTGTGAGTTTCGATTTTTCGCCATTAACCCCAGGAATCCGCACATGCGTATCGAAGAAGATCTGAAGTTAGGTTTCAAAGACGTTCTTATCCGCCCTAAGCGTTCTACTCTTAAAAGCCGTTCCGATGTTGAGCTGGAACGTCAATTTACCTTTAAGCATTCAGGTCAGACCTGGTCCGGCGTACCTATTATTGCCGCGAACATGGACACTGTCGGGACGTTTGCCATGGCAACGGCGCTGGCATCCTTCGACATCCTGACCGCTGTGCACAAACACTATTCTGTTGAAGACTGGGCCGCCTTCATCGCAGAGAGCTCTGCCGATGTACTCAAACACGTAATGGTTTCAACTGGCACGTCTGACGCAGACTTCGAAAAAACCAAACAGATTTTGGCGCTCAACCCAGCGCTGAATTTTATCTGCATTGATGTGGCAAATGGCTACTCAGAGCATTTTGTTCAGTTTGTGTCGAAAGCGCGTGAAGCATGGCCGACAAAAACGATTTGTGCGGGCAATGTGGTCACCGGTGAAATGTGTGAAGAGCTGGTGCTCTCCGGTGCTGATATTGTCAAAGTAGGTATTGGCCCAGGTTCTGTATGCACCACGCGTGTAAAAACCGGCGTTGGCTATCCACAGCTTTCTGCGGTTATTGAATGTGCGGATGCAGCCCACGGTCTGGGCGGCATGATTGTCAGCGACGGCGGCTGCACAATGCCGGGTGACGTTGCAAAAGCGTTTGGCGGCGGCGCAGACTTCGTTATGCTCGGCGGTATGTTGGCCGGTCACGAAGAAAGCGGCGGCAAAATTGTTGAAGAAAACGGTGAGAAATTCATGCTGTTCTACGGTATGAGCTCAGAATCTGCTATGACCCGCCATGTTGGTGGTGTTGCTCAGTATCGTGCCGCTGAAGGTAAAACCGTTAAGCTGCCTCTGCGCGGCCCGGTTGATAATACCGCTCGCGATATTCTCGGCGGTTTGCGTTCTGCTTGCACCTATGTAGGCGCATCCCGTCTGAAAGAGCTGACCAAACGTACAACGTTTATTCGTGTACAGGAACAAGAGAACCGCGTATTCAATAGCCTGTAAAACAGGTCGTTCTGTGAAATGCCGGATGGCGTTACGTCGCCATCCGGCATTTGAATTTAACCCACTCCGCTCATCGCATCTCCCAAATGGAAAATCGGTAAATACATCGCGACAACCAGCGTACCGATGATAAGCCCCGTAATGACCAGCAACGCAGGCTCAAGTAATGCAGCCAAATTCTCAGCTTGAGCCAGGGTTTTCTCGCCATGGTGATGCGCGAGATTGCGCAGCATTGCATCCAGCGAGCCGGAAGCTTCACCTGTTCGGACCAGCTGTATGCACAATGGGCTGAATTCACCGCTATTTTTAAGCGCTAACCAGACCGGCTTTCCGGCGCTAATGTCGTGCTGAACCAGCGCTAAACGTTGCGACCAGAAAGGGTTAGCCAGCGTTTCGGTAACGCTCTCAAGACCCTGCAAAAAGGGAATGCCCGCATTTTGCGTTAACGCCAGAACGGTGAAGATCTGCGTGAGCTTTTGCCCTCTCACCATCGGCCCTATGACCGGGAGGCTGAGCAGCAATTTCTGGCGCAGAACGAGCCAGTACGGTTTCTGATTTATCAAATGATGTGCCGCAACCGCTACCAGGCCAAGTGCTACCGCCAGCCATCCCCATTGGCTGCTATAGTGTGCGATGGTAATAATCCACTGAGTGAGGGCCGGTAGCGGGGTGTTGAATGTCTGGTAGATGGCGGCAAACTCAGGGAGTACAAACTGCAACATCGCAAATACGACCAACACCGCCATTGTGATGATGATAAGCGGATAACGCAGGGCTTTTTTAACTTTATCAGCAAGTTGCTGTTGTTTCTTTTGCTGGTAGGCGAGTTCAAAACAGCAGTCGTCCAGCTTACCCGTAAGCTCTCCGGTGCGGATCATTGCCTGGTAAAGGGGCGGAAAAACGTGTTGCCATTGTGATAGCGAGGTGGAGAGGGTAATGCCCTGTTCCATATCGTAAGCCAGCGTACGCAGTAGCGCCTGCCATTGACTGCTGGGATGCTGTTCAGCAAGCAGAGCTAGCCCTGCTGAGAGCGTTAACCCTGCTTTTAGCAATGTCGCCAACTGGTGTATGGTTTCGGCACTTCTTGTACGGCTCCAGTGCGAGGTTTTGACACGCATACGCTTAATGCGTAGCGGCGTAATCTGTTGTTTCTCAAGAGCCAGCATTAATGACGGTCGGGTATCGGCCCATAGCATTCCTTCCAGCGATTTACCTTTGTTGTTAATGCCTTGCCAGCGCCAAAGCTGTTTAGCGGACATGAGGCATGCCCAGTACACGAATCAGCTCTTCAAATGTCGTTAATCCTTGCTCGACGGCCTGACAGCCATTCTCGAAAAGCGTTCTCCCTGATAGCTGAGCATCAGGTTCCACTCCGTCTACGGGGGCGCCACTGGCAATACTCTGACGTAATGCCGGAGTAACAGGGAGTACTTCAAACAATGCCGTACGGCCATAAAATCCGTGATAACAATGTTTGCAGCCAGGGGCCTGCCAATTCGGTAGTGGTGTAGGCCAGACAGCTTTCGGGAGTGTGATAGGCGTACTCTGACGTTGTCGGCAATGGGGGCACAACTTTCTGACCAATCGCTGTGCAATGACGAGCGTCAGCGCGGAGGCGATCATCCAGCGTGCAACCCCCATTTGTTGCAGACGCACCAGCGTTTCACTGGTGGAATTGGTATGCAGCGTAGAAAGAACCAGATGACCGGTTTGTGCGGCTTTAAGGGCTATTTCTGCTGTTTCTCCATCGCGGATTTCACCCACCATGATAATGTCGGGATCCTGGCGCAACAGAGCACGTAAGACTCCCTGAAAAGTCAAACCGGCGCGTGGGTGAATTTGCGTCTGGTTGATGCCTGTGATCGGGATCTCTACCGGATCTTCCACGCTACAGAGATTAACATCTGGCGTGTTTCGGGTTTGCAGCGCACTGTACAGTGTGACCGTTTTACCGCTTCCGGTAGGCCCGGTAACCAGAATCAGCCCCTGAGGCTGCTGCAAGGCTTGCGAAAATGCGGCCAGCTGCGCGTCTTGCATTCCCAGTGCGGCGATCTCCAGTGACTGCTCGACCTGATGAAGTAGCCGCAACACGACTTTTTCGCCGTAGCGACAGGGCAGGGTGGCGATGCGAAACGAGATAGGTTCTCCTGAAATCTCAACGGTAAATTGTCCGTCTTGTGGAAGCCGATGCTCGGCAATATCCAGACTGCCCAATACTTTTAACCTCGCGGTGATGGCAATGCCCATCTCGGTCGTGACTTCCGGTAAAGCGTGGAGTACTCCATCCACACGTAATCTGATCCGATAGTAATTTTCCGCTGGCTCAAAATGAATATCAGAAGCCCGTTTCTCCAGAGCGGAATGAAACGTCTGATTCAGCAAGTCTGCTGCGCTGGCGCTGCTTTTTGTGACTACTGCCGGGAGCATTTTCTGCGGTGTATGCGTGTGGCCTTCCATTTGCTGACGTGTCCAGCAGACAATGTCGATGCGCCGGGTGGTGGCAAAATGCAGTGCATCCAGCAGTTCGTGTGATGGGGCGTCTACGACGGCGATATGCACCACTTCATTGTCTGCATCCAGTAATATTCCCTGATAACGTTGGCATAGCGCTGTAAGCTGGGTGGTATTCATCTCTGTTCCTTAGTGGGTATCGAAGCGGAAAACATCTTCACAGGCCTGCTGCAATGCGCTGTCGTTCTGGATGATGCAGTTACGGTTCCAACCGGTAATGCCGTTGGCATTGTCCCAAGCCGGCGTCATGGTGATGCTTAACCCGTTCAGGCTTTCCTGCCCACTAAGGCTGACAACGCCTTTTTCAATGCTCATGGCTGAGACGTAACGGGTAGTTGTTGGCGTGGGAATACCATTCGTTCCGGCATCGCAGGTATCTGTTCCTCCATGCTCCAGTGCACAGAGCTCAACCGCTGTGCGATAGGGGACAAAGGTTTGCAGCATGTCTGTCAGCGCGGCCTTGCGCAGATAGTTTTGATATGCCGGAATACCGATGGCGCTAAGAATGGCAATAATGCCAATCACCACCATGAGTTCGATAAGCGTAAAGCCTCGTTGCTTGTTCATTGTTTACTCCTTGAGTTTGCTGGCGCTACTTTGGCAAACCGACGGGAGGACGGCGAGAGACAAAAAACAGAATGGGAAGGCGGATTCCGAGGACTTTTACGAAATTACAGAATCAGACAATGTATTTGCTAAGAGGCTCGCAGAAACTGCCGGATGGCGGCGTAAATGCCGTATTCGGCTTACAGAATAAACCTGTGTAGGAGGCCCGATAAGCGAAGCATCATCGGGCAATACAATCAGCAATTAGCGAAAACGCATGGAGAGATCGAGAGCGCGAACATGTTTGGTCAGCGCGCCAACAGAGATGAAATCCACGCCGGTTTCGGCAAATTCGCGCAGCGTTTCATGGGTGACATTGCCCGAGACTTCCAGACGCGCCTGGCCGTTGGTGCGTTTTACCGCTTCGCGCATTTGGTCGGTTTCGAAGTTATCGAGCATGATGATGTCGGCCCCGGCTTTCAGCGCGTCGTCCAGCTCATCCAGGCTTTCTACTTCGACTTCAACCGGCACATCCGGGTGCAACCAGAATGCTTTTTCTACGGCCTGACGTACCGAGCCGGAAGCAATAATGTGGTTTTCTTTAATCAGGAAAGCGTCGGACAGCCCCAAACGATGATTCGCGCCGCCGCCGCACAATACGGCGTATTTTAGCGCGGTACGCAGTCCTGGCAGGGTTTTACGCGTATCCAGCAGTTGGGTCTTGGTCCCAGCTAACAGGTCGACGTATTTACGCACCTCGCTTGCTACACCTGAAAGCGTCTGCACAAAATTAAGCGCGGTACGTTCACCGGTCAGTAACACGCGGGAAGGGCCGTCCAGTTCAAACAGTGGCTGATTAGCCTTAATGCTGTCGCCATCTTCGACATGCCAGGTGATGTTTACATCATCGCCAGCCAGTTGAATAAAGACCTCTTCCACCCAACGTTTCCCACAAAAAACGCCATCTTCTCGGGTAATTACGGTAGCGTGGGAGCGCATGTCTTCGGGTAAAAGCTGTGCGGTGATATCGTTATTGGCATCAACTTCTCCGCCTAAATCTTCACGCAGCGCCTGAGCGACAGCGGCAGGGATATCGAGATTTATGCGTTCCAACAGCGCGTCACGTCGGTAGTCAGGGTTATAGCGGCGAGGCGGCATGATAAAACTCCAAATTGCTAACGAATCATAAGGTGGAAACATGCTACCCTGAACCTGATATGAGCACCACCAATAAGGAGATTCTGCATGTTGTTAGACGAGGGCTGGCTGGCAGAGGCGCGACGCGTTCCCTCTCCGCATTACGATTGCCGCCCGGATGACGAAAACCCTTCTCTGCTGGTGGTGCATAATATCAGCCTGCCGCCCGGCGAGTTTGGCGGCCCGTGGATAGACGCGCTGTTCACTGGCACGATTGATCCCAACGCCCATCCTTATTTTGCCGGAATCGCCCATTTGCGCGTTTCGGCCCATTGTTTAATTCGCCGTGATGGTGAAATCGTGCAGTATGTCCCCTTTGATAAACGCGCCTGGCATGCCGGCGTCTCGAGCTATCAGGGCCGTGAACGCTGTAATGATTTCTCAATTGGTATTGAGCTGGAAGGGACGGATACGCTGGCCTATACCGACGCGCAGTACCAGCAACTGGCAGCCGTGACCAATGCCCTGATTACGCGTTATCCGGCTATCGCTAACAATATGACAGGACATTGCAATATTGCGCCCGAGCGTAAGACCGATCCCGGGCCCTCATTTGACTGGGCAAGGTTTCGCGCCCTGGTCACCCCCTCGTCGCACAAGGAGATGACATGACGCTGTTTACAACATTACTGGTGTTGATTGTTGAACGCCTGTTTAAGCTGGGTGAGCACTGGCAGCTTGATCACCGGGTTGAAGCTTTTTTCCGCCGGATTAAGCATTTCTCGATGATGCGTACGGTAGGCATGACTCTTATTGCGATGGGAGTGACGTTTCTGCTACTGCGCGCACTTCATGGGCTGCTGTTTAACGTTCCGTTGCTGGTGGCGTGGATCTTAATTGGCTTGCTGTGCATCGGCGCAGGCAAGGCGCGCCTTCACTATCACGCTTACCTGAACGCGGCCGCTCGCGATGACGCTCACGCTCGTGAGGCGATGGCCAGCGAGCTGACGCTTATCCATGGTGTTCCGCCGGACTGTGACGAGCGTGAGTTCCTGCGTGAACTGCAGAACGCGCTGTTATGGAACAACTTTCGCTTTTACCTGGCGCCGTTATTCTGGCTGATTGTCGGTGGCCCGTGGGGACCTGTGACGCTGGTTGGTTATGCCTTTTTACGTGCCTGGCAGTCCTGGCTGGCGCGCTATCAGACACCGCACCAGCGTCTGCAATCGGGTATTGATGCGATCCTGCATGTGCTGGACTGGATCCCGGTGCGTCTGGCGGGCGTGGTCTATGCGCTGCTGGGACACGGCGAGAAGGCGTTGCCAGCCTGGTTTGCGTCGCTTGCTGATCTGCATACTTCGCAATATCAGGTGCTTACGCGTCTGGCGCAGTTCTCGCTGGCGCGCGAACCTCATACCGATAAAGTCGAAACGCCAAAAGCGGCTGTTTCGATGGCGAAGAAGACCTCATTTGTGGTGGTGGTGATTATTGCGTTGCTGACCATTTATGGGGCATTAGTATAGCGTTGTGCCGGATGGCGCTAACGCTTATCCGGCCTACAATGGAAAAACGTGTAGGCCCGGTAAGCGTTAGCGCCACCGGGCAGTGCAACGGTTTAGTTCGTATCAGCAGGCGGGATGCCAAAATCTGGCATGCCGTTTTCGTCCCAACGCACGAGCTTCAGACGAGTGTGGCGGTTTGGGTCGTACAGCGGATCGCCCTCGATTTCGGTGTAATTTCTCGCGTGATACACCAGCACATCTTCACCTTCTGGCGTTTGCGTAAAGCTGTTGTGTCCCGGCCCAAACTGGCGGTTTTCATAGCTGGTGGTAAAGACCGGGCGCGGTGATTTGTGCCAGTTCTGCGGGTTGAGCGGATCTGCGTCTAAGTCAATCCACAATAATCCCATACAGTAGTTCTCATCGGTAGCGCTGGCGGAATAGCTGATAAACAACTTGTCGCCGTGAACCATGACGGCAGGACCTTCGTTGACCCAAAAACCCCGGCATTCCCAGTCATATTCAGGATGGCTTAGCATGACCGGCTCGCCTTTAATCGTCCATGGATTTTCCAGTTCTGCGAGATAGATATTGGAGTTTCCGGCGATATCGGGCGATTTCTGCGCCCATAGATACCACTGTTTTCCCTGATGGTTAAAGGTGGTGGCATCGAGCGCAAAGGTATCAAACTGCGTTTTAATCTGACCTTTCTCCGTCCACTTTCCGGTCAGCGGATCGGCGTCGGCACATTCGAGCGCAAACATGCGATGCTGGAACATCCCCAGCTTGTCGAGCGACTGTGTGTGGGTGGCGGCAAAATAGATGTACCACTTGCCTGCCAGATGATGGATTTCGGGCGCCCAGATGAGTTGGCTCATGGGGCCGCTTTCTGGCTTGCGCCAGATGATAACCGGGGCGGCGGTGCGCAACCCTTCCAGCGAGTCGGCCCGGCGTATCTCCAGCCGGTCATATTCAGGTACTGAAGCAATGAAATAGTAGTGGCTACCGTCACGTAAGATAAACGGATCGGCACGCTGTTCAATAAAGGGATTTGGCCACTGATTCATTAGGCTTTCCTTACGGTTTCAGTCGTTTTTATATCGTGGTATTCATTCAGTTCACGGTAGTTGGCGCGGCGCTTTTCTAAATCTGTCTGGATTTGCTGCATAAACTCGCGGTCAACTTTCAGCAGACGAACCACGCCAGCAGTAATCAGGTAGCCTGCGCTCGGTATGATGGTAAACAGCAGCATAATACCGTTAATGGCGGAGTCGCTTTGCGTTTTCGCCCCAGCGTCGTAGCCGTACCAGGAGAGCAGGAAGCCAACCATCGCTCCGGCAATCGCCAGGCCCAGTTTCAGGAAGAACAGGTTGCCGGAGAAGCTGATTCCGGTGATACGTTTACCGGTTTTCCACTCGCCGTAGTCATCGACATCCGCCATCAGCGACCAGTGCAGCGGGGATGGGATCTGATGCAGGATGTTGAGCAGGAAGTAGAGCACCATAATCATCATGGTGGCTTTCGGATCGAAGAAGTAAAACGCGGCGGAGAAAATCGCCAGGATGATATTGGTCCAGAAGAACACTTTCAGTTTGCACCAGCGATCGGTTAACACCTTCGCCAACATGCTGCCGATCATCATGCCTACAACGCCAAGGCTGATAAACAACGTCGCAAATTGTGTACTCTGCTGCATAACCCAGGTCACGTAGTACATGGTGGCAGCCATGCGAATAAAACCCGGACAGACGTTGCACAGGGTTAACAGCAGGATTTTTACCCACTGATCGTTCTTCCATACGTCTTTCAGATCGGCTTTTAAATCGTCATTGGTCTGGACAGCAGGGCGTACACGTTCACGGACGGTTGCAAAGCAAAACAGGAACATACACATGCCGATGAAGGCCAGTACCGCCATCGCCATTTGATACCCTTTGGCTTTGTCTTCCCCGCCGAACCAGTCGGCCATGGGGAGCAGGGTAAGGGAGAGCAGCAGAGTTGCAATTCCTACCAATACAAAGCGATATGACTGGCAGGCGACGCGTTCTTGCGGATCGTTGGTGATGACGCTGCCGAGAGAGCAATAGGGGATATTGATCGCCGTATAGGTAATTGAGAGCAGGAAATAGGTAACAAAGGCATAGATAACTTTGCTGTTATATGTCCACTCAGGGGTGGTAAACATCAGTACGCTGAATAATGCGTACGGGAAAGCCATCCACAAAAGCCATGGACGAAATCTACCATATTTGCTGCGGGTGCGGTCGGCCATTGCGCCCATTATAGGGTCGGTAACGGCATCGATAACGCGTACTGAGAGCAGTAACACGCCGACCAGTGCAGGCGCGAGTCCAAAAATGTCTGTGTAAAAATAGTTAACAAACAACATGATGGCGCCAAAGATGATGTTGCATCCGGCGTCGCCCATTCCATAGCCAATCTTTTCTTTCACCGTGAGCTTACTGGTTTCCATCAACTGCACTCCATGAATGAGATATGGAGAGAATTATTGTCTGGTACCGGTGTTTTTGCGTTGCAGGATAACGCCGCTGATATGGACTAAACAGTCGTGAGTGGGAAAGTGTGAGGCAGGTAACAACCCCCACCTGGCGCAGGTGGGGGAGGAAAAATTAATGTGCTTTAACCGTGCCGGCCGTTTTCTGTTTGAACAGGTAACCAATGCCAAGAATAGCAATCCATACCGGGATTAAGTACACCGAGATCGCCATGCCCGGCGTCATCAGCATAATCACCAGTACTGCAGCCATGAAAATCAGGCACACCCAGTTACCCAGCGGATAGAGCAGCGCCGGGAAGCGGGTGGTAACGCCCTGCTGCTGTTTGGCTTTGCGGAACTTCATGTGCGCAAGGCTAATCATTGCCCAGTTGATCACCAGTGCGGAAACTACCAGCGCCATCAACAGGCCAAAGGCAGATTCTGGCGCCAGGTAGTTGATCAGCACGCACAGAGCCGTCACCAGTGCGGAAACCAGAATGGTGTTCACCGGCACGCCGCGTTTGTCGACGTTCATCAGCGCTTTCGGCGCATTGCCCTGCTGTGCCAGACCGAACAGCATACGGCTGTTGCAGTACACACAGCTGTTATAGACAGAAAGGGCAGCAGTCAGCACCACGATGTTCAGGGCATTAGCAACAAACGTGTCGCCCAGCTCGTGGAAAATAAGGACAAACGGGCTGGTATCAGCCGTAACGCGCGTCCACGGCATCAGGGAAAGCAGAACCGCCAGCGAACCCACATAGAAAATCAGGATACGGTAGATAACCTGGTTGGTTGCTTTGGGAATGCTTTGTTCCGGGTTATCCGCTTCTGCTGCGGTGATCCCAACCAGCTCCAGTCCGCCGAAAGAGAACATGATAATCGCCATCATCATCACCAGACCGGTGAAGCCATGCGGCAGGAAGCCCCCCTGGTTCCACAAGTTGCTGACGCTGGCCTGCGGCCCGCCGTTGCCGCTGAACAGCAGCCAGCCGCCGAAGATGATCATCGCGACGACAGCAATGACTTTAATAATGGCGAACCAGAACTCCATCTCACCAAACACTTTCACGTTGGTCAGGTTAATGGCGTTGATAATCACGAAGAAGGCTGCAGCAGAGGCCCAGGTTGGGATCTCCGGGTACCAGAACTGGATATATTTACCGACTGCAGTCAGCTCAGCCATGGCAACCAGCACGTACAGTACCCAGTAGTTCCAGCCAGAGGCGAAACCTGCGAAACTGCCCCAGTATTTATAAGCAAAGTGGCTAAAGGAGCCTGCTACCGGCTCTTCAACCACCATTTCACCTAACTGACGCATAATCAAAAAGGCGATAAAGCCGGCAATAGCGTAACCCAGAATAATACCCGGTCCTGCAGACTGGATAACGGATGCGCTACCGAGGAATAACCCGGTACCAATCGCGCCACCCAGCGCGATTAGCTGTATATGGCGGTTCTTAAGACCGCGCTTGAGCTGATCGCCATGCTGTTGACTTTCCATCATGAAACCTCGTGTGTGGTTTTACTCTTCATATTTCGAGTACTTATTTTTTGAACTACGCAGCAATGCGTGTGTAAGTTTGCAATTCCGTTTGTTGTATTAATTTGTTTACAGATGCTTTTGATAAAATGTTGCCTTAATACTTTTGTCTTGATCAGAATAATGATATGCGAGCGCGAATGCACCTGCTTTATGCGGGGAAGATGAAGAGTTGAATAAAAAGAAACCATTTGTAAATGCGAGTTTATCTACCACAAAATTTCCATTTTGAATTTCTATTCATTAATAGTGATTTAAGTATCGATAAATAAGCAGGTGAATCGGTTCAGATGAGATAATTTTTCGTTTCAATTCCGTTAAAACTACCTCGAGGTGGGTAAATTTAACATTTGTGCATAGTTACATGTTTGAAACGTTATTTCTGTAATGTTGTTAAAATATGCCTCCTTTACTGATTTCAATCAAAACCTGTATGGACAGAAGGTGAATACTTTGTTACTTTAGCGTCAAGAACATGAAATTGGTAAGACCAATTGACTCCGGGCAAATGGCTTAAGACAGGAAATCATGGCCTACAGCAAAATCCGCCAACCAAAACTCTCCGATGTGATTGAGCAGCAGCTGGAGTTTTTAATTCTTGAGGGGACACTTCGCCCCGGAGAAAAACTCCCACCGGAACGCGAGCTGGCAAAACAGTTCGACGTCTCCCGCCCCTCCTTACGCGAGGCGATCCAACGCCTTGAAGCGAAGGGGTTACTGCTTCGTCGTCAGGGCGGTGGCACTTTTGTTCAGAGCAGCCTGTGGCAGAGCTTTAGCGACCCACTGGTAGAGCTGCTCTCCGACCATCCTGAATCCCAGTTTGACCTGCTTGAGACGCGCCATGCGCTGGAAGGTATTGCAGCTTATTACGCTGCACTGCGCAGCACGGATGAAGACAAAACGCGTATCCGTGAACTCCACCATGCGATCGAGCTTGCTCAACAGTCCGGCGATCTTGACGGTGAATCTGATGCGGTACTCCAGTATCAAATTGCTGTCACCGAAGCGGCACATAATGTGGTGCTGCTCCATTTGCTAAGGTGTATGGAGCCGATGCTGGCCCAGAACGTTCGGCAAAACTTCGAATTGCTGTATGCGCGTCGTGAAATGCTGCCACTGGTTAGCAGTCACCGTACCCGTATTTTTGAAGCAATTATTGCCGGGAAGCCGGAAGAGGCGCGTGAAGCGTCCCACCGTCACCTGGCGTTTATCGAAGAGATTCTGCTGGACAGAAGCCGTGAGGAAAGCCGTCGTGAACGCGCCTTACGCCGTCTGGAGCAACGAAAGAATTAGTGATTTTTCTGGCAGAACGTTAACCAGAAGATGTTGTAAATCAAGCGCCATATAAAGTGCGCGGCAACTAAACGCAGAACCTGTCTTATTACGCTCTCTGGCGAGAACGTAATGGGACAGGTTCCAGATAACTCAACGTATTAGATAGATAAGGAATACCCCCATGTCAGAACGTTTCCCAAATGACGTGGATCCGATCGAAACTCGCGACTGGCTACAGGCGATCGAATCGGTCATCCGTGAAGAAGGTGTTGAGCGTGCTCAGTATCTGATCGACCAACTGCTTTCAGAAGCCCGCAAAGGCGGCGTGAAAGTAGCGGCAGGTGCAGGGGCCAGCAATTATGTAAACACTATTGCCGTTGAAGATGAACCGGAATACCCGGGCAATCTGGAGCTGGAACGTCGTATTCGTTCTGCTATCCGTTGGAACGCCATCATGACCGTACTGCGCGCGTCTAAAAAGGACCTCGAGCTGGGTGGCCACATGGCATCCTTCCAGTCCTCCGCAACGGTATATGATGTTTGCTTCAACCACTTCTTCCGTGCACGCAACGAGCAAGATGGCGGCGATCTGGTGTACTTCCAGGGCCACATCTCTCCGGGCATCTACGCACGCGCATTCCTGGAAGGTCGTCTGACTGAAGAGCAGATGAACAACTTCCGTCAGGAAGTACATGGCAAAGGCCTGTCTTCCTACCCGCACCCGAAACTGATGCCAGAATTCTGGCAGTTCCCGACCGTATCTATGGGTCTGGGCCCAATCGGTGCTATCTACCAGGCTAAATTCCTGAAATATCTGGAACACCGTGGTCTGAAAGATACCTCTAAACAAACCGTTTACGCCTTCCTGGGCGACGGCGAGATGGATGAGCCAGAATCAAAAGGTGCGATCACCATCGCGACCCGTGAAAAACTGGACAACCTGGTCTTTGTGATCAACTGTAACCTGCAGCGTCTTGACGGCCCGGTAACCGGTAACGGCAAGATTGTTAACGAACTGGAAGGCATCTTCGCGGGTGCTGGCTGGAACGTTATCAAAGTCATGTGGGGCGGTCGTTGGGATGAGCTGCTGCGTAAAGACACCAGCGGTAAACTGATCCAGCTGATGAACGAAACCGTTGACGGCGACTACCAGACCTTCAAATCCAAAGATGGCGCATACGTACGTGAGCACTTCTTCGGTAAATACCCGGAAACCGCAGCACTGGTTGCTGACTGGACTGATGAGCAGATTTGGTCTCTGAACCGCGGTGGTCACGATCCGAAGAAAGTTTACGCTGCCCTGAAAAAAGCGCAGGAAACCAAAGGCAGAGCAACTGTAATCCTGGCCCATACCATTAAAGGTTACGGCATGGGTGACACCGCTGAAGGTAAAAACATCGCTCACCAGGTTAAGAAAATGAACATGGACGGCGTGCGTTATATCCGCGACCGTTTCAACGTTCCTGTGACCGATGAGCAGGTTGAAAACCTGTCTTACATCACCTTCCCGGAAGGTTCTGAAGAGCACACTTATCTGCACGCTCAGCGTCAGAAACTGCATGGCTACCTGCCAGCTCGTCAGCCGAACTTCACTGAGAAGCTGGAACTGCCGGCTCTGGAAGACTTCGGTGCGCTGCTGGAAGAGCAGAACAAAGAAATCTCCACCACTATCGCTTTCGTTCGTGCCCTGAACGTGATGCTGAAGAACAAGTCGATCAAAGATCGTCTGGTTCCGATCATCGCTGATGAAGCACGTACTTTCGGTATGGAAGGTCTGTTCCGTCAGATCGGTATCTACAGCCCGAACGGTCAGCAGTACACTCCGCAGGACCGTGAGCAGGTTGCTTACTATAAAGAAGACGAGAAAGGTCAGATCCTGCAGGAAGGTATCAACGAACTGGGTGCTGGCGCATCCTGGCTGGCTGCTGCGACCTCTTACAGCACCAACGATCTGCCGATGATTCCGTTCTACATCTACTACTCCATGTTCGGGTTCCAGCGTATCGGTGACCTGTGCTGGCAGGCAGGCGACCAACAGGCTCGTGGCTTCCTGATTGGTGGTACTTCCGGTCGTACGACGCTGAACGGTGAAGGTCTGCAGCACGAAGATGGTCACAGCCATATTCAGTCTCTGACTATCCCGAACTGTATCTCTTACGATCCGTCTTACGCGTACGAAGTTGCGGTCATCATGCACGATGGTCTGGAGCGTATGTACGGTGAGAAACAAGAGAACGTTTACTACTACATCACCACGCTGAACGAAAACTACCACATGCCGGCAATGCCAGCAGGTGCCGAGGAAGGTATCCGTAAAGGTATCTACAAACTCGAAACCCTCGAAGGTAAGAAAGGTAAAGTTCAGCTGCTGGGCTCCGGTTCTATCCTGCGTCACGTCCGTGAAGCAGCACAGATCCTGGCGAACGACTACGGTGTAGGTTCTGACGTTTACAGCGTAACCTCCTTCACTGAACTGGCGCGTGATGGCCAGGATTGTGAGCGCTGGAACATGCTGCACCCGATGGAAACTCCGCGCGTTCCGTACATCGCTCAGGTGATGAACGACGCTCCGGCAGTAGCATCTACTGACTATATGAAACTGTTTGCCGAACAGGTTCGTACTTATGTACCGGCTGATGATTATCGCGTACTGGGTACTGACGGTTTCGGTCGCTCTGACAGCCGTGAAAACCTGCGTCACCACTTCGAAGTTGATGCTTCCTACGTGGTTGTAGCGGCCCTGGGCGAACTGGCTAAACGTGGCGAAATCGATAAGAAAGTGGTTGCAGACGCAATCACCAAATTCAACATCGATGCAGATAAAGTTAACCCGCGTCTGGCGTAAGAGGTAAAAGAATAATGGCTATCGAAATCAATGTACCGGACATCGGGGCTGATGAAGTTGAAATCACCGAGATCCTGGTCAAAGTGGGCGACAAAGTTGAAGCTGAACAGTCGCTGATCACCGTAGAAGGCGACAAAGCCTCTATGGAAGTTCCGTCTCCTCAGGCTGGTATCGTTAAAGAGATTAAAGTCTCTGTTGGCGATAAAACTGAGACCGGCAAACTGATCATGATTTTCGATTCCGCCGACGGTGCAGCAGCAGCTGCACCTGCTCCGGCAGAAGAGAAGAAAGAAGCGGCTCCGGCAGCAGCACCTGCTGCTGCGGCGGCGAAAGACGTACACGTACCGGACATCGGCGGCGACGAAGTTGAAGTTACCGAGATCATGGTTAAAGTGGGCGACACCGTTGCGGCTGAACAGTCTCTGATCACCGTTGAAGGTGACAAAGCGTCAATGGAAGTTCCGGCACCGTTCGCAGGTACCGTTAAAGAGATCAAAATCAACACCGGCGACAAAGTGTCTACCGGTTCCCTGATTATGGTCTTCGAAGTAGCGGGCGCAGCGCCTGCTGCAGCACCGGCTCAGGCGGCTGCTCCAGCAGCAGCAGCGGCTCCGGCTGCTTCCGGCTCGAAAGAAGTTAACGTACCGGATATCGGCGGTGACGAAGTCGAAGTCACTGAAGTGATGGTTAAAGTGGGCGATAAAATTGCCGCTGAGCAGTCACTGATCACCGTTGAAGGCGATAAAGCGTCAATGGAAGTTCCGGCACCGTTCGCGGGCACCGTGAAAGAAATCAAAATCAGCACCGGTGACAAAGTTAAAACCGGTTCTCTGATTATGGTCTTCGAAGTCGAAGGCGCAGCACCTGCAGCCGCTCCAGCACAAGCTGCAGCTCCGGCTCCGGCCGCAGCACCAGCGCCTGCGCAAGCCGCAGCTCCGGCCGCGAAAGCGGAAGGCAAATCTGAGTTTGCTGAAAACGACGCTTACGTTCATGCAACACCGCTGATTCGTCGCCTGGCGCGCGAATTCGGTGTGAACCTGGCGAAAGTGAAAGGTTCTGGCCGTAAAGGTCGTATCCTGCGTGAAGACGTTCAGGCTTACGTGAAAGACGCTATCAAGCGTGCTGAAGCGGCTCCGGCTGCAGCAGCAGGCGGCGGTATCCCGGGCATGCTGCCTTGGCCGAAAGTGGACTTCAGCAAGTTTGGTGAAATCGAAGAAGTGGAACTGGGCCGTATCCAGAAAATCTCTGGTGCTAACCTGAGCCGTAACTGGGTGATGATCCCGCACGTTACTCACTTCGATAAGACCGATATCACCGATCTGGAAGCGTTCCGTAAACAGCAGAACGCCGAAGCTGAAAAACGTAAACTGGACGTGAAATTCACCCCAGTAGTCTTCATCATGAAAGCCGTTGCCGCAGCTCTGGAACAGATGCCGCGCTTCAACAGCTCCCTGTCTGAAGACGGTCAGCGCCTGACCCTGAAGAAATACATCAACATCGGTGTAGCGGTTGATACTCCGAATGGTCTGGTTGTTCCGGTCTTCAAAGACGTGAACAAGAAGAGCATTACCGAGCTGTCTCGTGAACTGACCGTGATCTCCAAGAAAGCGCGTGATGGCAAGCTGACTGCTGGCGAAATGCAGGGCGGTTGCTTCACCATCTCCAGCATCGGTGGCCTGGGTACTACCCACTTCGCGCCGATTGTGAACGCGCCGGAAGTGGCTATCCTCGGTGTCTCCAAGTCCTCTATGGAGCCAGTGTGGAACGGTAAAGAGTTTATGCCGCGTCTGATGATGCCGATTTCGCTCTCCTTCGACCACCGTGTAATTGACGGTGCGGATGGTGCGCGCTTTATCACCATCATCAACAACATGCTGTCTGACATTCGCCGCCTGGTGATGTAAGCGAAAAAGCCGGCCCGACGGCCGGCTTTTTTCTGGTAATCTCATGAAGTCAGTGAGGTTATTGTGCGAAAGACAAATCGGTTGCCGTTTGTTGTTTCAAAATTGTTAACAATTTTGTAAAATACGGGCGGATAGAACGACCCGGTGGACGACGGGTATAAATTAAGAGGTCATGATGAGCACTGAAATCAAAACTCAGGTCGTGGTACTTGGGGCAGGCCCTGCAGGTTACTCTGCTGCCTTCCGTTGCGCAGATTTAGGTCTGGAGACCGTCATCGTAGAACGTTACAGCACCCTCGGTGGTGTTTGTCTGAACGTCGGCTGTATCCCTTCTAAAGCGCTGCTGCACGTAGCAAAAGTTATCGAAGAAGCCAAAGCGCTGGCTGAACACGGTATCGTTTTTGGCGAGCCGAAAACCGATATCGACAAGATTCGTACCTGGAAAGAAAAAGTTATCACTCAACTGACTGGCGGTCTGGCTGGTATGGCCAAAGGCCGTAAAGTGAAAGTGGTTAACGGTCTGGGTAAATTTACCGGGGCGAACACCCTGGAAGTTGAAGGCGAAAACGGCAAAACCGTAATCAACTTCGACAACGCGATCATCGCGGCGGGTTCCCGTCCGATCGAACTGCCGTTCATTCCGCACGAAGATCCGCGCGTGTGGGACTCCACTGACGCGCTGGAACTGAAAACTGTTCCTAAGCGCCTGCTGGTTATGGGCGGCGGTATTATCGGTCTGGAAATGGGTACCGTGTACCATGCACTGGGTTCAGAGATCGACGTGGTTGAAATGTTCGACCAGGTTATCCCAGCTGCCGACAAAGACGTGGTTAAAGTTTTCACCAAGCGCATCAGCAAGAAATTCAACCTGATGCTGGAAACCAAAGTGACCGCCGTTGAAGCGAAAGAAGACGGTATCTACGTTTCCATGGAAGGCAAAAAAGCCCCTGCCGAAGCTCAGCGTTACGATGCTGTGCTGGTAGCTATCGGTCGTGTACCGAACGGTAAAAACCTCGACGCGGGCAAAGCTGGCGTTGAAGTTGATGACCGTGGCTTCATCCGCGTTGACAAACAGTTGCGCACCAACGTGCCGCACATCTTTGCTATCGGCGATATCGTCGGTCAGCCGATGCTGGCGCACAAAGGTGTTCACGAAGGTCACGTTGCCGCTGAAGTTATCGCCGGTAAGAAACACTACTTCGATCCGAAAGTTATTCCATCCATCGCGTACACTGAACCAGAAGTTGCATGGGTTGGCCTGACTGAGAAAGAAGCGAAAGAAAAAGGCATCAGCTACGAAACCGCCACCTTCCCGTGGGCTGCTTCTGGCCGTGCTATCGCTTCTGACTGCGCAGACGGTATGACCAAACTGATTTTCGACAAAGAATCTCACCGTGTGATCGGTGGTGCGATTGTCGGTACCAACGGCGGCGAGCTGCTGGGTGAAATTGGTCTGGCGATCGAAATGGGCTGTGACGCTGAAGACATCGCGCTGACCATCCACGCTCACCCGACTCTGCACGAGTCCGTTGGTCTGGCAGCTGAAGTGTTCGAAGGTAGCATCACCGACCTGCCGAACCCGAAAGCGAAGAAAAAGTAATCTTCCCGCTTTTGTGAAAACGCCTCTTCGGAGGCGTTTTTTTTCCCGAAAGCTACCAGTTCTGGTAGTCATCTTATTGATATCTCCACTAAAAAAAATTGCGCAACTGCCGATACTTTTTTCGCCATTGTGTGGCTACTGGCCGCGCGGTTAAGAGGCTCTGGACTCTCTATTACACGAAAAAAGGAAAATACATGTCTTTAAAAAAAATCGCGGTTGTTGGCATGATTGTCGCGACAATGACACTGACCGGTTGTGGCGCGATGACCACTGCCGTTAAAAAACGTAACCTTGAAGTGAAAACGCAGATGAGTGAAACCATCTGGCTGGAGCCTTCCAGCGAGAAGACCGTCTACATTCAGGTAAAAAATACCTCTGACAAAGACATGAGTAACCTGCAAACTCTGCTGGCAAATGACCTGTCCGCGAAAGGTTATAAAGTGACCAGCTCACCAGACAGCGCTTATTACTGGGTACAGGCGAACGTATTGAAAGCGGACAAAATGGATCTGCGTGAAGCTCAGGGCTTCCTGAAAACGGGTTATGAAGGAGCCGCGATGGGCGCAGCGTTGGGTGCGGGGATTACCGCCTATAATAGCAACTCCTCTGGTGCGGCGCTGGGTGTTGGTATCGCGGCGGGGTTGATCGGCATGGCTGCGGATGCGATGGTGGAAGACGTAAACTACACCATGGTCACTGACCTGCAGATCTCTGAACGCAGCAAAGCGAAAGTGACAACGGATAACGTTGCGGCGTTGCGTCAAGGGACATCCGGTATCAAGTTGCAAACCAGCAGCGCGCAAGGCGATCGTGCAAAATATCAGACTCGCGTCGTGTCTAATGCTAACAAAGTGAATCTGAAGTTCGAAGAAGCGAAGCCGGTTCTGGAAGCTCAGTTGGCGAAATCTGTCGCTAACATCCTGTAATTTGCTGTGGGTTGCCGGGGGGCGGCTACGCCTTACCCGGCCAACTAATCTTTCGAATTGGTATCAGGGCGCTACGGGCTGCCAGGTTTTATCCGGATGGAATGTGGTTAACGCCTGTGCTTTTTGCTGAGAATCAACGCCGAGATCGGCCTGATAGACTTTATCATCACCGTTAATCATAAAACTCATCACGCCGGTGTGATCATAGCTAACAGGCCAGGCCACCATGGCAAAACCGCTGGTTTTGTCGGGAAGGATACGAAAATGATAGCCGTGATAGCCCGTGCCAGGTTCCTGTGGACTAAAGGCCGGGCCGAGCGGGCTTGGCGCTTCGCCGGGTGAAACAGGCCAGTACAGACCATCTTTTTTCCCTTCAGAACTGACAATCTTTTGCGCGTATTTCTGGTTCATCGCAAAATAGCTCTGCTGGGCATCTACATAAGCGTGTAACGCCTCGATAGCCGCGAGTTCGTTTCGTCCAATCTCACGGGTCAGGATCTCTTCGGCCGCTTCCTTGATATCAAATTGCCAGCCTGAAGCGTTTTTGACGACCGGGATTGGCAATTGCCAGTCGCTATCCCCGACCACCAGATGCGCGGTATTGCCGTCGACAACGGTATTATGGCGAACCTTCCAGTCGCGCAGGAAACGATCAACCGCATCAGGATCGACGCCTTCTGGCGGTAGAAAATCACGCCAGTTTTCCCCGAGCAGGTTGCTCATTGCACTTTCATTTTGCTCACTAATCGCGTTTGCCAGCGCATCGGTCGCCTGGTCTGGTGTGCTGAAGGATTGTTGTGCCATCGCGGCAGCCGAAACCATGAACAACACCATTCCACTGAGTAGTTTATTTTTCATGTCGGCTCCCTTAACGATGACGGAATTCACGGTGTTCAGCACACCCGCCAGAAGGCTGGCGCGATGGCTGATTACGGGCGACCTGCCGGCTCTGTGCCCCTCGCTGTTGCTGCGCCTGCCAGTTGGCGGAGCGACTGTCGTTCCCGCTCAGCGCATTGGCGCGTGGCTGGCTGGTCCGTTGTTGAAGATTGCGCTGTTGCACATTGCGTTGCTGCGCCGGTTGCGTGACCCGTTTCTCCTGTCGCAGGGCGACTGCCTGACGATTTTCACGTTGCTGTATGCTTGTCCGTTTCGCGGTTTGCGGTTTGGTATCGTAACCACGGTAGTTATTACGTTGGGAAATTTGCTTCAGCTGTTGGCTGGATGCCTGACGCTGGGCGTCTTTCGTGCCCGTACGCGCCGTCTGCGGGAATGTTTTTCCCGTTGATTTTTCCATTTGGCTCATCGCAGCCTGGCGTTGGCTATCACGGTTGACCGGTCTTTGCTGGGTTGAACTTAAACCTGTAGCCGTGTTAGTGGAGTGGAAGCGGTTATTGAGCTGGTTATTTGGGTATGGCACACCCTCACGATAGGCCGGGTTGTGCTGCCAGGTACGGTTGGCGTCTGTCAGTCGTTGTCCACTGATTTTATTAAAGTTATCAACGTTAATATTGATGTTGTTATCACCATTACGGTTATAGCCGCCATGGTTATCCCAGTCATCATTATGATGGTGATCGTCGTCGTCATCCCAGTCGATGTTGCTGAAGATGGCATAGGTTGTGGCAACACCGAGGCTGAAGCCTAAACCATTAACGAAGCTGTTACCAAACTGCTCACCGGGCGTTGGCGGCAGATAGGTTGGCGGATAGGCGGTGTTCGGCCAGGTACCGTAAACCGTATTCGGGTTATAGGTAGGAACGTACACCACCTGCGGATCGGCGGATTCAATTTTGATTACCGTTGGAGCCGGTGGGGCCGTCGATTGAACTGTTACTCCTTCTTGAGTTTGGGTACGAGGAGGAGGCACATTTTTCACACTCGTAGTGACTGTCTGCTGCGGTGTCGATTGCAACGCACCGGTCTGTTGCGCCAGTGCACGCAGGCGTTGAACGGAATCCATAACATCTTTTGGCTGCGCAAGGAAAGCATCGCCCAGACTTTGTACCCACGGCGGATTTTCACCCATCAGCGACATCAACTGGGGAAAGGCGACCAGCGATTTCACGCTGGGATCCCAGGGCTGGCTGGCAACGGCCTGAATGGCGGCATCGCCCTGCATTTTGGGATTGTCTTTTGACCACTGTGCGGCCTGGATGACGTTAGCCGGATAGGTTGAGGCCATCAAAATTTGCGACAGCAGCGAGTCTGGATAGAGTGCGATAGGTGCAACCCACTGATCGATTTGTGCTGCCGAGTAGGTTGGTGCCACGACGGGCGCTGTTTGGTCGGCCGGGGCAGGGGCCGCTATTGGCGCTGGAGCCGGTGCTGACGGTTGCTGTGCAACGGGGGCCGGAGCCGCAGGCTCCGTAGCACGACTTTTAACGAACATCACGCCTGAGGCGGCAAACAGCCCGACACTGCACAAAAGGACAAGCAGATGTGGCTTAAGGGGCAACTTCATAAAATGACTCCAACGAGACAAGCGCTGTGCCGTGAGGCGTTCCTGTTGCCGCGAGTATTATTCACCCGTGTTAGACAGTTTTGACTTTTATTGGGGATTCACCCGGTAGGTCCGGAAAAAGAGTGTGAGGATTTATTACACAATTATATCTGATGGCTGAAAAGTCGCTGGAAAATTCAGCATCTCGCGCTTGAAAATCAACTGTTTCAGGGTGGTTTTAGGTAGCCTGAATTGCGTTCCTCCTTGCCGCTACACCATTCTTAACGATTCAGCCAATTTTTTATGTTGCTTTTTTGTAAACGGATTAACACTTAATGAAAATCCTGTTATTGTGCCTTATGCGGTACCGGGCATTTACCCTACTAACTACTGTCTCACAGGAGCGTGAAGAGAATCGCCCATCTACAAAAGCGCCGCATTATGACAATGAGAGCGAGGAGATATCGTCGTGCTAGAAGAATACCGTAAGCACGTAGCTGAGCGTGCTGCCCAGGGGATTGTGCCAAAACCTTTAGACGCAACCCAAATGGCCGCACTTGTCGAGCTGCTGAAGACCCCGCCTGTGGGCGAAGAAGAATTCCTGTTAGACCTGTTGATCAACCGTGTTCCTCCTGGCGTAGATGAAGCCGCTTATGTTAAAGCTGGTTTTCTCGCTGCCGTCGCGAAAGGCGACACCACCTCCCCGCTGGTTACCCCAGAAAAAGCCATTGAACTGCTGGGCACCATGCAGGGTGGTTACAACATTCATCCGCTGATCGACGCGCTGGATGACGCCAAACTGGCACCGATTGCCGCCAAAGCGCTCTCTTCAACGCTGCTGATGTTCGATAACTTCTACGATGTGGAAGAAAAAGCCAAAGCGGGCAACGAATATGCGAAGCAGGTAATGCAATCCTGGGCCGATGCCGAATGGTTCCTGAACCGTCCGGCTCTGGCTGAAAAAATCACCGTTACCGTCTTTAAAGTTACCGGTGAAACCAACACCGATGACCTCTCTCCGGCACCGGACGCATGGTCCCGCCCAGATATCCCGCTGCACGCGCTGGCGATGCTGAAAAACGCCCGTGAAGGTATCGAACCGGATCAGCCGGGCGTAGTTGGCCCGATCAAACAGATCGAAGAATTGCAGAAAAAAGGTTACCCGCTTGCTTATGTGGGTGATGTTGTCGGTACCGGTTCTTCGCGTAAATCCGCGACCAACTCCGTGCTGTGGTTCATGGGTGACGACATTCCTCATGTGCCGAACAAGCGCGGCGGCGGCCTGTGCCTCGGCGGCAAAATTGCACCTATCTTCTTCAACACCATGGAAGATGCGGGCGCACTGCCGATTGAAGTGGACGTGTCGAACATGAACATGGGTGACGTGATTGACGTTTACCCGTTCAAAGGCGAAGTACGCAACCACGAAACAGGCGAACTGCTGGCCAGCTTTGAGCTGAAAACCGAAGTCCTGATCGACGAAGTACGTGCCGGTGGTCGTATTCCGCTGATCATCGGTCGTGGCCTGACCACCAAAGCGCGCGAAGCGCTGGGTCTGCCGCACTCAGACGTCTTCCGTCAGGCGAAAGACGTGGCGGAAAGCAGCCGTGGCTTCTCCCTGGCACAGAAAATGGTTGGCCGCGCCTGCGGCGTGAAAGGTATCCGTCCGGGCGCGTACTGCGAACCGAAGATGACCTCCGTGGGATCTCAGGATACCACCGGTCCAATGACCCGTGACGAACTGAAAGACCTGGCATGCCTGGGCTTCTCAGCTGACCTGGTGATGCAGTCCTTCTGTCACACTGCCGCCTATCCGAAGCCGGTTGACGTGACCACGCACCACACGCTGCCAGACTTCATCATGAACCGTGGTGGTGTTTCCCTGCGTCCGGGCGATGGTGTTATCCACTCCTGGCTGAACCGTATGCTGCTGCCGGATACCGTAGGTACCGGTGGTGACTCCCATACCCGTTTCCCTATTGGGATCTCCTTCCCGGCAGGTTCTGGCCTGGTGGCGTTTGCTGCAGCGACCGGCGTGATGCCGCTGGATATGCCGGAATCGGTACTGGTGCGCTTCAAGGGTAAAATGCAGCCGGGTATCACTCTGCGTGACCTGGTTCACGCCATTCCGTTGTACGCGATCAAACAGGGTCTGCTGACCGTTGAGAAGAAAGGTAAGAAGAACATCTTCTCTGGCCGCATCCTTGAAATCGAAGGTCTGCCGGATCTCAAAGTGGAGCAGGCGTTCGAACTGACCGATGCTTCCGCAGAGCGTTCTGCTGCGGGCTGTACCATCAAGCTGAACAAAGAGCCGATCATTGAGTATCTGAACTCTAACATCGTTCTGCTGAAGTGGATGATCGCGGAAGGCTACGGCGACCGTCGTACGATGGAACGTCGTGTGCAGGGCATGGAAAAATGGCTGGCGGATCCGCAGTTGCTGGAAGCCGACGCTGACGCAGAATACGCGGCGGTGATCGACATTGACCTGGCTGACATCAAAGAACCAATCCTGTGTGCACCGAACGATCCGGACGACGCGCGTCTGCTGTCTGACGTACAGGGTGAGAAGATCGACGAAGTGTTCATCGGCTCCTGCATGACTAACATCGGCCACTTCCGTGCCGCAGGTAAGCTGCTGGATGCGCACAAAGGCCAACTGCCGACACGTCTGTGGGTGGCTCCGCCAACCCGTATGGATGCGGCACAGCTGACCGAAGAAGGTTATTACAGCGTGTTCGGTAAGAGCGGTGCGCGTATCGAAATTCCAGGCTGCTCTCTGTGCATGGGTAACCAGGCGCGTGTCGCTGACGGCGCAACGGTGGTCTCGACCTCTACTCGTAACTTCCCGAACCGTTTAGGTACCGGGGCAAACGTCTACCTAGCTTCTGCGGAGCTGGCGGCGGTTGCGGCGCTGATCGGCAAACTGCCGACGGCGGAAGAGTACCAGACCTATGTGGCGCAGGTGGATAAAACTGCCGTGGATACTTACCGTTATCTGAACTTCGACCAGCTGTCTCAGTATACGGAGAAAGCCGATGGTGTGATTTTCCAGACCGCGGTGTAATGCGCTAACGCGTTTTGTGTAAAAACACATCAATGCCCGGAGAAGTCTGCTTCTCCGGGCATTTTTATTTCTATTCCTTATACCCACTACGCTTTTTTTCTGCCGCGCTGCTGCGATAATTACAGCAAGGCGCGATGCGGTATTGGCGCATTGCCGGGAGTAGAGGAAGACATTATGGATTACGAATTTCTGCGCGATATTACCGGGGTGGTAAAAGTGCGTATGTCCATGGGCCACGAGGTGGTGGGGCACTGGTTTAATGAAGAAGTGAAAGAAAACCTGGCCTTACTTGATGAAGTGGAACAGGCGGCGCGTGCGGTTAAGGGCAGTGAGCGCTCCTGGCAGCGAGCAGGGCATGAATACACGCTCTGGCTGGATGGCGAAGAAGTGATGGTTCGCGCTAATCAGTTGGAGTTCTCTGGAGATGAGATGGAAGAGGGGATGAGCTATTACGACGAAGAAAGTTTTTCGCTTTGTGGTGTAGAGGACTTTCTTCAGGTTGTGGCGGCATACCGCGAATTTGTGCAACAGCGTTAATTCATGCGGAGCCAGCGGGCTCCGCTATGTCTGTTACTTCACGTAGGCCAACAGGCTCAGAGAATCACGCGCCAGTGCTTTGCATTTCTTTGCCGTGGGGATGCCGATACCGCTGAGATCGCGGTAGCTGTCTTCACCCAGCGCTTTCATATTGAAGGTATCGTAATTACTCAGGTCCCACTGGTTTTGCTGGGCAAAAAAGACCAGTGCGCGGCGGATCTGCCCATTAGGCAAATTCTGGTATCCACAGTCATTTTTCAGAAAAACAAAAACTGCCGTTAAATCGGCCATATCTTCGGCTTCGGACTCGCTAAGCGCGTAGCTGTTTGCGCATACGGCCATCAGGCTACCGAACAAAACTGTTCTGAAAAACGTATTCATTGCTTCTACCACTGCATCACGGAATTTAAACGTTAGCATACTGCGAGCGAAGCGACGACCTTTATTATTAGCCGTTCACTTGACCTTCCCGTAAGGGGAAGGCTTATGCTTAAAAGATAGCCTGCTTAAGCTGCTGAATATAAGGAAGTGAGAATGCAACGTCGTGACTTTTTAAAGTACTCCGTGGCGCTGGGCGTCGCGTCATCGTTACCTTTGTGGAGCCGGAGCGTATTTGCCGCCGACCGTCCCGCCTTACCCATTCCTGATCTGTTAACCGCCGATGCTTCGAATCGCATCCAGCTGATCGTGCAAGCCGGGCAGTCAAACTTTGCCGGTAAGACGGCCACGACCTGGGGATATAACGGCAATCTGCTCGGACCTGCGGTCAAGCTGAACAAAGGGCAATCGGTGAACGTGGATATCCATAACCAGCTTGCCGAAGAGACGACGTTGCACTGGCACGGGCTGGAAATCCCTGGTGAAGTCGACGGTGGGCCGCAAGGCATAATCCCGGCGGGCGGGAAACGTTCAGTGACCTTCACGCCGGATCAGCGCGCGGCAACCTGCTGGTTCCACCCTCATCAGCATGGAAAGACCGGTCATCAGGTAGCGATGGGGCTGGCCGGACTGGTGCTGATTGAAGACGAAGAGATTCGCAAGCTGATGCTGCCTAAGCAGTGGGGAATTGATGATGTGCCGGTAATTATTCAGGACAAACAGTTCTCTGCTGATGGGCAGGTTGATTATCAACTGGACATCATGACCGCCGCAGTCGGCTGGTTTGGCGATACGCTGCTGACCAACGGGGCGATTTATCCTCAGCATGCCGCACCGCGCGGCTGGCTGCGCCTGCGTCTGTTGAATGGTTGTAACGCGCGCTCGCTGAACATTGCGGCCAGCGACAATCGTCCTTTGTACGTCATTGCCAGCGACGGTGGACTGTTGGCGGAACCGGTAAAAGTGACCGAGCTTCCTATGCTGATGGGCGAGCGCTTTGAAGTGCTGGTGGATGTTAGTGACGGCAAAGCTTTTGATCTGGTAACTCTGCCAGTCAGCCAGATGGGGATGGCAATTGCGCCATTTGATAAGCCGCACCCGGTGATGCGTGTTCAGCCGCTGCTGATTACCGCTTCCGGCACGCTGCTGGATACGCTGACATCCATGCCATCGCTGCCGTCACTGGAAGGTCTGACGGTGCGCAAGCTGCAGCTGTCGATGGATCCGATGCTCGATATGATGGGCATGCAAATGCTGATGAAGAAATTCGGCGGTCAGGCCATGGCGGGTATGGATCATGGAAAGATGATGGGCCATATGAATAATGACAATATGGACCACGGCAATATGAATCATGGCAATATGAACCACGGTGAGATGGGGAATATGCAGCATGGCAACATGGGCAACATGAAGCATGGCGGATCGTTTGATTTCCATAATGCCAACCGGATTAATGGTCAGGCGTTTGATATGAATAAACCGATGTTTGCCGCGGCAAAAGGGCAGCATGAACGCTGGGTGATTTCTGGTCAGGGCGACATGATGCTGCATCCGTTCCACATTCACGGCACGCAGTTCCGCATTCTGTCTGAGAATGGCAAAGCGCCTGCCGCACACCGTGCGGGATGGAAGGACACGGTGCGGGTAGAAGGCGGCGTGAGCGAGGTATTGGTTAAGTTTGACCATGACGCGCCAAAAGAGCATGCCTATATGGCGCACTGCCATCTGTTAGAGCATGAAGATACCGGGATGATGCTCGGCTTCACCGTCTAAAAAAATCGCGCTGTGCTTATCCGGCCTACAGAAATCTCTCGTAAGCCGGATGAGACACAGTCTCTTTACAGCGTTTCATCGCACGACTCCCTCCTCCTGCTAATTCTGCTATTGCACATAAAGTAATCGCCTTTAGAGCCGATAATCATTGGGTACCCAATGTGAGTTCAATGGATGAAATACTATGATTAAAAATGTGCGCGTTATTACCGGCATTCTTCTGGTTCTCGCCATTTTCTGTTTGCTACAGGCCGTGACAGGAAGTTTTTTTTATTCTGCAGTAAACAATGATCGCCATAATTTCCAGAACTCAGGCACCCTGAATGCCCAACAGGAAAATCTGAGTGATAGCGTCAATACGCTGATTAAAACCCGGGTAACGGTAACCCGCGTAGCAATTCGTTTCTTAAAGAACCAACGCGATCCGGCCTCACTGGCGGCAATTGATACTTTGCTAAAAACGGCGAGTGAGTCGATGAAGAAGGCTGAGGGATACTTCGCGCATTATCAGTCATTGCCGCAGGTGTCGGGGCAGAATCCGCAAATTGCATCTGAAATGGAAAAACAGTATCGGCAGATGCACGACGTGATGGCGTTATCGATAGAGTATCTGCGCGCGAATAACTATCAGGCCTATGGCGATCTTGATGCTCAGAAGGCGCAAGATGAAATGGAAGCCAGTTATGACCAGTGGCGTAACGAAAATAACGCGTTGCTTCAGCACGCGGCGGCGGAGAATCAGCACAGCTTTACCCGCATGCAATGGACATTAGGGGCAATTGTCGTCGCTGTGCTCATCGTTCTGGGCATGATCTGGAGTGGGTTGCAGCATATGCTGCTTAAACCCCTGGCGCAGATTATGGAGCATATTCGCATTATTACCCGTGGTGATTTGACCCATCAACTCGACGTCCAGGGACGTAATGAAATGGGGCGTTTGGCGACGGGGTTAGATGAAATGCGACAGTCGCTGATTTCGACAGTCACGTCGGTGCGTAACAGCTCAGAAACGATTCATAGCGGTGCAGCGGAAATCTCGTCAGGTAACAACGATCTGTCTTCGCGTACCGAGCAGCAGGCTGCTTCACTTGAAGAGACTGCCGCCAGCATGGAACAGCTTACTGCAACCGTGAAGCAAAATACGGACAATGCGAAACAGGCGACTCAACTGGCTAAGAATGCGTCTGATACTGCCGCGCGTGGTGGACGGGTTGTTGATACTGTCGTGCACACTATGAGTGAAATTGCCGGTAGTTCACAGCAAATTGCGCAGATCACCAGCGTCATCGACAGTATTGCTTTCCAGACCAATATCCTGGCGCTCAACGCGGCGGTTGAGGCAGCCAGAGCAGGAGAGCAGGGACGAGGATTTGCTGTTGTAGCGGGTGAAGTCCGTACTCTGGCAAGCCGTAGCGCTCAGGCAGCCAAAGAGATCAAAGCGTTGATTGATAACTCAACTCACAGCGTGGGGATGGGATCTCAGCAGGTGTCGGACGCGGGTAAAACGATGAAAGAGATTGTCGCTGCGGTCACCCGCGTGACGGACATCATGGGGGAAATCGCTTCAGCCTCAGAGGAACAGAGTCGGGGGATTGAGCAGGTGAGTCTCGCGGTCTCGCAGATGGACAGTGTTACACAACAAAACGCCGCGCTGGTAGAAGAGTCTGCCGCCGCCGCCGCTTCGTTGGAACAACAAGCTGAACAGTTACGCCTGGCCGCGGCAGCATTTCGCATCACTCGCGATACCTCCAACAGTGAGCATCGGAAACCGCCTAAGGATGCTCCACAAGCAACCTCTGCGGGGAGTACGACACAAGACCCGCATTGGGAAACGTTTTAGCCACATGCTGTCGTGCGAACCAGGTTTTGCTTAATAAGCATACAAAAAACGACGCAAACGGGTTCTCCTGTGAACTATCAGAGGAACCCGCTCTCTTTACTGGTATACTTCATCAACTGAATTGTTTGTATGCTGTCGCAAGTTTTGTGGTTAGAGCGGGTCGCCGTCTGTCAGTCGGTGTATCAACGTAAGCGCTTTCTTTCGATCTGCATGATGTGTCAACTGATAAAAATCAGTGAGTTATAGGGTTTATGAAACATACTGTTGAAGTGATGATCCCGGAAGCGGAGATCAAAGCGCGTATTGCTGAACTGGGGCGCCAGATTAACGAACGTTACAAAGACAGCGGCAGCGATATGGTGCTGGTTGGTCTGTTACGTGGCTCATTTATGTTTATGGCGGATCTGTGCCGTGAAGTGCATGTCTCCCACGAAGTCGATTTCATGACGGCATCCAGCTATGGCAGCGGAATGTCTACTACGCGTGATGTTAAAATCCTGAAAGACCTGGATGAAGACATTCGTGGCAAAGACGTGCTGATTGTCGAAGACATCATCGACTCCGGCAATACGCTGTCCAAAGTGCGTGAAATTCTGAGCCTGCGCGAGCCGAAATCCCTGGCTATCTGCACGCTGCTGGACAAACCTTCTCGTCGTGAAGTGAATGTTCCGGTCGAGTTTATCGGATTCTCTATTCCAGATGAGTTTGTGGTCGGTTACGGCATTGACTATGCCCAGCGTTATCGCCATCTGCCGTATGTTGGCAAAGTGGTGCTGCTGGACGAGTAATTGGCGGGAGCGCCTGATGGCGCTTCGCTTATCAGACCTACGGCGTAGGTTTGTAGGCCGGGTAAGGCGTCTCCGCCTCCCGGCAATGTCACATTATTTATGGTTGCTGTGTTTCTGACTCAGGTTAGACAACCCCTGGCGATAGCGCTGCTCCAGCGTTTCGCGGCTGGTGGCGGTGACGTCGAGATCGCGCAATAGACCGTCATGAATACCGTAAGCCCAGCCGTGAATGGTAACTTTCTGACCGCGCTTCCAGGCTGAACGCATAATGGTTGAGTGGCCGAGGTTGTAGACCTGCTCCATGACATTCAGTTCGCATAGGGTGTCCATGCGACGTTCCTGCGGCATTTCGCCCAGCAGTGAGCTGTGTTTGAACCAGATATCGCGGATGTGCAGTAACCAGTTATCAATCAGCCCTTGTTCTTTATTTTCAATCGCCGCCTGGACGCCGCCGCATCCGTAGTGGCCGCATATAATAATATGTTCCACTTCCAGCACATCCACCGCATACTGAACGACTGAGAGACAGTTCAGGTCAGTGTGAATAACCAGATTGGCAACATTGCGGTGAACAAATAATTCGCCCGGTTCAAGACCGGTTAATCGTTCAGCGGGAACGCGGCTATCGGAACATCCAATCCATAGAAAACGCGGATTCTGTGCATGCGTCAGCGTTTCAAAAAATCCGGGATCCTCTTCTACCAGCATCTTTGACCATAGTGCATTGTTGCTGATGAGTGTATCTATGTCTTTCATGGAGTTGTACGACCCGAAGCCAGATAAATTCGATGGGCTAATATAGGGTAACTCCAGCATTAATTAAACTATATATAAAATGTCAGAACGTAAGGTAAGTAAAAAACCATGACCATTGCTCTGGAACTTCAACAACTTAAAAAAACCTATCCCGGTGGCGTTCAAGCGTTACGCGGGATAGATTTGCAAGTCGAAGCGGGTGATTTTTATGCGCTTTTGGGACCGAATGGCGCAGGAAAGTCCACCACCATTGGAATAATCAGCTCGCTAGTGAACAAAACCTCCGGGCGGGTGAGCGTCTTCGGATACGATCTCGAAAAAGATACGGTTAACGCGAAACGCCAGCTTGGTCTGGTACCGCAGGAGTTTAACTTTAACCCGTTTGAAACCGTGCAGCAGATCGTGGTCAACCAGGCGGGTTACTACGGCGTTGAGCATAAAGAGGCGGTCAAACGCAGCGAATTATATTTAAAGCAGCTCGATTTATGGGAAAAACGTAACGAGCGTGCGCGCATGCTTTCCGGCGGGATGAAACGCCGTCTGATGATTGCTCGTGCTCTGATGCACGAACCAAAATTACTCATCCTGGATGAACCAACGGCGGGTGTCGACATTGAACTGCGTCGTTCAATGTGGGGCTTTTTAAAGGATTTAAACGACAAAGGCACCACCATTATTCTGACCACTCACTACCTCGAAGAAGCAGAAATGCTGTGTCGCAATATCGGCATTATTCAGCACGGCGAGTTGGTGGAAAACACCTCGATGAAGGGGCTGCTCTCCAAGCTGAAATCCGAGACCTTTATCCTCGATCTGGCGCCGAAAAGCCCGCTGCCGAAACTGGACGGTTATCAGTACCGGCTGGTCGACACTTCCACGCTGGAAGTGGAGGTGCTGCGTGAACAGGGGGTTAACAGCGTCTTCTCTCAGCTGAGCGCGCAGGGCATTCAGGTATTGAGTATGCGTAACAAAGCGAACCGACTGGAAGAACTGTTTGTTTCTCTGGTTCATGAAAAACAAGGAGATCGCGCATGATGCAGCTTTATTGGGTGGCGCTGAAAAGCATCTGGGCGAAAGAGATCCACCGCTTTATGCGTATCTGGGTTCAGACTCTGGTTCCCCCCGTCATCACCATGACGCTCTATTTTATTATCTTTGGTAACCTGATCGGCTCGCGTATCGGCGAAATGCATGGTTTTAGCTACATGCAGTTTATCGTGCCAGGGCTGATTATGATGGCGGTGATCACCAACTCGTACGCGAACGTGGCATCGTCATTCTTCAGCGCTAAGTTTCAACGCAATATTGAAGAGCTGCTGGTCGCCCCGGTACCAACGCACGTGATCATCGCCGGCTTCGTTGGCGGCGGCGTGGCACGTGGCTTGTGCGTAGGCATTCTGGTAACGGCTATTTCACTGTTCTTCGTGCCTTTCCAGGTGCATTCCTGGGTCTTTGTGGCGCTTACGCTGATGTTAACGGCGGTACTGTTCTCGCTGGCCGGTTTGCTGAATGCAGTCTTTGCTAAAACCTTTGACGATATCAGCCTGATCCCAACCTTCGTACTGACACCACTGACCTATCTGGGTGGCGTGTTCTATTCGCTAACGCTGCTGCCACCGTTCTGGCAGGGGCTGTCGCATCTGAACCCGATTGTCTACATGATTAGCGGTTTCCGCTACGGCTTTCTGGGGATTCATGATGTTCCGCTGGCCACCACGTTTGGTGTGCTGGTGGTGTTTATCGCTGCGTTTTATTTGCTGTGCTGGTACCTGATTCAGCGCGGACGCGGCCTGCGCAGCTAATTCTTTCTTCCTCTCCTTGCCTGGGAGAGGAAGACTTTTGATGCTTGTCACCATTATGGATTTATCACACTGATAAACTACTTGCCTGCTAAGGAGGTAGGCAATGTTAGGTTGGGTAATTACCTGTCATGACGATAAGGCACAGGATATGCTGCATCGTCTGGAGAAAAAGTACGGCCCGTTGGCCCAATGTCAGGCGGTAAGTTTTTGGCGTGGACTCAGCTCGAATATGCTAAGCCGCATGATGTGCCATGCTCTGCATGCTACAGATTCAGGTGAGGGTGTGGTATTTCTGACGGATATGGCTGGGGCTGCGCCTTACCGTGTAGCGTCGTTAATGAGTCATAAACACCCCCAGTGTGAAGTGATTTCAGGTATCAGCTATCCATTGCTTGAGCGAATGATTTCGTCACGGGAATCGCTGAGCAGTTCTGCGTTTCGGGATTGCATCGTCGCACTTGGCGGCCCCGAAGTCTCCAGTCTCTGGCATCAGCAACAAAAAAATCCCCCCTTCGTGTTGAAGCATGATTTGTATGAGTATTAATCATTGGTATTGATGGCGCTTTTGCTACAATAGCCGAGGTTTCTCGCCTCGGTTATCTCATATGGTTATGCGCGTTCTGCTTGTTTTATTGCTCCTGTTTTCTGGCAGCGTCGCTGCGGCTTTGCCTGCTCGTTATATGCAAACCACCGAAGCCGCCGCCGTATGGGCGCAGATTGGCAATAAAATGGTGACGGTTGGGAATATTCGCGCCGGGCAGATCCTCGCCGTTGAGCCAATTGCCGCAGACTATTACGAATTTACCTTCGGCTTTGGCACCGGGTTTATTGATAAGGGGCATCTGGAGCCCGTTCAGGGGCGGCAGAAAGTCGATGATGGTCTGGGCGATCTCAATAAACCGCTCAGTAACCAAAGTCTGATAACCTGGAAAGATACATCGGTTTATAACGCTCCGGATGTCGGTAGCGCCCCGTTTGGCGTGCTGGCGGATAATCTGCGTTATCCGATTATCAGCAAGCTTAAAGACCGACTCAACCAGACCTGGTACCAGATTCGCATTGGTGGCCGACTGGCCTATGTTAGCGCGCTGGATGCGCAGGAAGACAACGGTATCCCTGTGTTAACCTACCATCATATTTTGCGCGATGAAGAGAATACCCGCTTTCGCCATACCTCCACCACAACCTCCGTTCGCGCTTTCAGCAACCAGATGGCCTGGCTTCAGGATCGCGGCTACACCACGTTGACGATGTATCAACTGGAAGGCTACGTGCAGAATAAAATGAATCTCCCGGCGCGGGCGGTGGTGCTGACTTTTGATGATGGTCTCAAGTCAGTGAGCCGTTATGCTTACCCCATTTTGAAGCAGCACGGCATGAAGGCCACGGCGTTTATCATCTCCTCACGCATCAAGCGCCACCCGCAGAAGTGGGATCCGAAATCGCTGCAGTTTATGAGTCTTTCTGAACTGAACGAGATCCGCGACGTGTTCGACTTCCAGTCGCATACCCATTTTTTGCATCGGGTTGATGCGAATCGCCGGCCGATCCTATTGAGTCGCAGCTATCATAATATTCTGTTCGATTTCGCCCGTTCGCGCCGGGCATTGTCCCAGTTTAATCCTCATGTTCTGTATCTTTCGTATCCGTTTGGGGGTTATAACGCCACGGCGGTAAAAGCAGCAGGCGACGCGGGATTCCACATGGCGGTCACCACGGTGAGAGGGAAGGTTAAGCCGGGAGATAATCAGTTCTTATTGAAAAGGCTTTATATTTTAAGGACGGATTCGCTGGAGACGATGTCGCGGCTGATAGTCAATCAGCCGCAGGGGTAAGTACTGTCAGGCAACCTGTACCGGAATAGCTTTCGCGGTGCGCTTCATCTCGTTGTCGCCTTCAAAATAGGCCACTTTCGGACGCCAGGTGCGGGCTTCTTCGTCAGACATGGTGACGAAGCTGGCGATAATTACAATATCGCCAACATCAGCGCAATGCGCCGCTGCTCCGTTCACCGAGATGATTCTGGAGCCGCGTTCAGCCGCAATTGCATAGGTTGAGAAACGTTTACCGTTGGTTACGTTCCAGATATCAATAGCTTCGTTTTCCAGAATACCTGAGGCATCGAGGAAATCCTGGTCGATGGCGCAGGAGCCTTCGTAATGCAGGTCCGCCTGCGTGACTTTTACGCGGTGGAGCTTGCCTTGCAGCATGGTGCGAATCATAACTTCTATACCCTGTCGTTTACCTTGGCTAAGCAGACGAAACTGGCCTGCTTTGAGAAATTCTCAGGCAGTATTGCCCGATTTTTAACCCCTGTCTACTGGGCTAATGTAACGCTTTGATTATCGATCAGACGCGCCTGACCCAGCCAGGCGGCAGCCAGAATCACCGCGCGTTTGCTGGTTTCCGTCAGCTCCAGCAGCGTGTCGGCATCACGAATCTGAATATCGTCGGCGCGGAAGCCTTTTTCATTCAGCTCCTGCTCGGCAATAGCAATAATCTCCTGCAACTCACGATTACCCGCAATCAGTTTTTCTGCGATGCTATTCATCACTTTGTGCAGACCCGGCGCAATTTTACGCTGTTCTGCGGTCAGATAACCGTTACGTGAGCTAAGCGCCAGGCCGTCTTTGGCGCGAATAATCGGCACGCCAACGATCTCAATGTCATAACCCATATCCGCCACCATTTTGCGGATCAGCGCCAACTGTTGGAAATCTTTCTCGCCGAAGCAGGCGAGGTCAGGCTGGATAAGGTTGAACAGCTTGCTGACGATAGTGGAAACGCCACGGAAATGGCCCGGACGGCTGGCACCTTCCAGCATGGTGGAGAGACCGGGAACCTCAACAAAAGTCTGGCCTTCCAGACCCTGTGGATAGATTTCCTCAACGGCTGGTGCAAAAACATAATCGACTTTGCGCTTGTTCAGCTTTTCACAATCTTCCTGCAGTGTGCGCGGATAACGCACCAGATCGTCCGGTCGGTCAAACTGCATCGGGTTGACGAAAATGCTGGCGATTACCACATCAGCCCGGGCTTTTGCCTCATCGACCAGCTTCATATGGCCGTCGTGCAGATTTCCCATGGTGGGAACCAGTGCGATGCGTTTACCTTCCTGACGCAGACGACGAATATGCTGGCGCAGCAGCGGCAGGGTTTCAATAATTAACACAACAAGACTCCTTAAATACGATGCCTGATGGCGCTTCGCTTATCAGGCCTACGCGTGAAGATGTAGGCCGGATAAGGCGCGTAGCGTCACCATCCGGCGTAATGGCGTGCTGGCGGATAAATTAATGGAAGCTGTGTTCTTCGCCCGGGTAAACGCCGGACTCCACTTCAGTCATATACTGCCGCACTGCGGCGCGCATGTCGCCTGCTTCATTGAGGAAATTCTTCGCAAATTTCGGGATATGACCACCGGTAATGCCAAACGCATCGTGCATGACGAGAATTTGCCCGTCCGTGACGTTACCTGCGCCAATACCGATAACCGGAATAGAAAGTGCTTCAGTGACGCGCTTCGCCAACTCAACCGGCACGCACTCCAGCACCAACAGCTGAGCGCCAGCGGCTTCTAAGGCCAGCGCGTCATCCAGCAGCACTTGTCCGGCATCGCCGCGGCCCTGAATTTTATAGCCGCCAAACACGTTCACCGACTGCGGGGTTAACCCCAGATGGCCGCAAACCGGTACGGCGCGTTCGGTGAGCATTTTCACCGTATCAACCAGCCACGCGCCGCCTTCAATTTTGACCATGTTGGCGCCCGCACGCATAACCACCGCGGCGTTTTCAAACGTCTGTTCCGGTGTGGCATAAGCCATAAACGGCAGGTCGGCGAGCAGGAGACAGCACGGAGCGCCACGGCGCACGGCACGGGTATGATAAGCGATATCTTCAACGGTAACGGGTAGGGTGGAGTCATGTCCCTGGATCGTCATGCCCAGCGAGTCGCCAACCAGCATCACGTTAATGCCCTCGTCAGCAAATAGTTTGGCAAAGCTGTAGTCGTAGGCGGTAATTGTCGCGAAGCGTTTTTTCTCTTGCTTGCATTTCTGCAGCAGTGAAATGGTAGTGGGTTTCATAACATTTCCTGATGATGAAAGTCATATTTATCGGCATTCTAACAGTCACATTCAGGGGGGCAATTGTTTTAAGCAATCGTTTGGCGCTAAAGCAGTAAACGCTAAAGGGGAGGAGATACTTTACCAGTGTGCAGGTTTTGCAGTACCAAGATGGGTGAGGTGCTGATGCAGTCTGATTCCATCCGGAAAAATAAGCTCAGGCGCAATTTCGAATAACGGCCACAGCATAAAACCACGATTTTTCATGTCGTAGTGCGGCACGGTTAAACGTTCCGTGTTAATCACTTCATCGCCGAACAACATAATATCCAGATCCAGCGTTCGCGGTCCCCAGCGTTCAGCTTTGCGCACCCGGCCCTGTTGCAGTTCAATTCGCTGGGTATGATCCAGCAACGCTTCGGGGGCGAGAGCGGTATCCAGAGCCACGGCGGCGTTCAGATAGTCGGGCTGATCCTGTGGACCCAACGGGGGGGTACGATAAAACGAAGAAACCGCAACGATACGGCTGTCAGGGATTTCGCCGATCGCTTGCACGGCAGCATTCACCTGCTCCAGGGGAGAAGCTAAATTACTGCCGATGGCGATATAAACGACGGTCACGCGCTACCTTCGCGACGCGGCGCACGCTTACGCGGGCGGCGATGGCGACGGCGTACGTCAGGCTCTTCATCCAGTTCGTTCAGCATGCCTTTTTGTTCCGGCGGCGCGGAAACCTGGAATTCACCCCACCATTTCGCCAGTCGTTGCAGTTCAGCGTTGTGTTCTACTTCGGCACGCAGTGCTAACAGGTCATAAGCTGCGCGGAACTTTGGATGTTCCATCAGCTTCCAGGCGCGTTTACCCTGACGACGGGACATACGTAATTGCAACTGCCAGATATCGCGGGTTAGCGAGGTCAGACGTTTCGGGATCGCCAGCGAGCGGCAGGCTTCGTCCAGCACGTCGTTCATTGCCAGCGCGAAAGCGTCGTAGTAGGCCAAACCGCTTTCTTGCGCAATTTTCTGCGCGGCTTCCAGTAACGGATACCAGAACATCGCGGCGAACAAGAACGCCGGGTTAACGCGCATATCATTGTTAATGCGGTTATCGGTATTCTTCAGCACCTGAGCGATAATGCGTTCCATCGGGCTGTCACCGTCTTCGGTGAAGTAGCGTGTAATGGTTGGGAACAGCGGCTGGAACAGGCTGTACTCACGCAGTTTTTTATAGGTTTCATACCCATAGCCCGCCTGTAACAGCTTAAGTGCTTCTTCAAACAGGCGTGCGGGAGGAATGTCGTTCAGCAGCGTTGCCATACGCGGGATCGGCTCTGCGGTTTCCGGGCTGATACGCATGTCGAGCTTGGCGGCAAAGCGCACGGCGCGCAGCATACGCACGGGATCTTCGCGATAGCGCGTTTCCGGATTACCGATCAGGCGAATGATGCCCTCTTCGAGGTCCTGCATACCGCCGACGTAATCACGCACGGTGAAATCGGCCACGCTGTAATACAGGCTGTTTATCGTGAAATCGCGACGTTGGGCATCTTCTTCAATGGAGCCGAAGATGTTGTCGCGCAGCAACATACCGTTTTGCCCGCGTTGCGACGTGGTACGATCGGCTTCGCTGCCTTCATGATGGCCGCGGAACGTCGCCACTTCGATAATTTCTGGGCCGAACATGACATGAGCCAGACGGAAACGGCGACCGACCAGGCGACAGTTACGAAACAGTTTACGCACCTGATCCGGCGTTGCGTTAGTAGTGACATCAAAATCTTTCGGCTTTTTGCCCAGCAAAAGATCGCGTACACCACCGCCAACCAGCCATGCCTCGTATCCGGCCTTATTGAGCCTGTACATTACCTTCAGGGCATTTTCACTGATA
This sequence comes from Citrobacter sp. CF971, assembly GCF_006385635.1. Classification (NCBI taxonomy): domain Bacteria; kingdom Pseudomonadati; phylum Pseudomonadota; class Gammaproteobacteria; order Enterobacterales; family Enterobacteriaceae; genus Citrobacter; species Citrobacter sp. CF971. The sequence continues at coordinate 987,287 of NZ_CP041051.1, forward strand.
TCTTTGCGGGAGATAGAGTGCTGCTCACGCGGAATTACCGTCATATGTGGACGGGCGACGGCGAGCTCAGCCTCGCGCTCCTCGCGGCTTAGCACCTTGCGGCAAAAATTAGCGACTCGGGTAAAAATAGTGCACCTCGGTAGTGTCAAACTTCAATCAGAACAAGTGTTGCTGTGTAAAAATAGCGGCTAATCATAGCTCAGCGTGGCGCATTTGAGAATGCCGGATTTAAGATCGCTGATTCAGGCACTGTTGTCAGACGCCAGTTCTCAACGGCAAACGCCAGGATCTGGTCCACACGCATCTCCTGCCACGGGATATCGGCACGCTGGCCGAGAAAGCGTAGCGCGGCAATAATCACCGGGCGCGGATCGCCTTGTGGTAGCGCAGGTGCATGATTTTGTTTTGAAAGTTTAGCGCCTTGTTCGTTGAGCGCCAGCGGAAGATGAATATAGTCAGGCGCTTGCCAGCCAAACTGCTGATACAAAGAGATTTGCCGCACCGTGGGTTCGATGAGATCGGCGCCGCGAACAATCTCCGTTACGCCCTGAAAGTGGTCATCAACTACCACGGCGAGGTTATAGGCAAACAGCCCGTCGCGGCGGTGGATGATAAAATCTTCACCAGCAAGTTGCGGGTCAGCCTGAATCACACCGCGTAGCCGGTCAGTAAACTGCATCACGGGATGGCGTTGTTTAATACGGACGGCCGCCTGTTCTGGCCCGAGGCGTAACTCACGGCAGTGACCGTCGTAAATACCGCCGACGCTTTGAATACGCGCTCGCGTACAGGTGCAGTAATAGCTCAGATCCTGCTGATGCAGCCAGGTAAGCGCCTCGCGGTAGGCTTCGTGGCGTTGGGATTGCCATAAAATATCGCCATCCCAGTGCAGGCCGTAATGTTCCAGCTGACGCAGGATCGTATCTGCGGCACCGGGAACTTCACGAGGGGGATCAATATTTTCAATGCGTACTCGCCAGATTCCGCGCCGGGCACGAGCCTGCAGGTAACTGCCGAGGGCGGCAATCAGTGAACCGAAGTGCAGTTCGCCGGAGGGGGAAGGGGCGAAGCGGCCAATATAGTGTGAATCTCTCATTTTACGGACTGACAAATAATAAGGCGGGAGAAACTCCCGCCTGTAGTAAACGTGGTAAAAATGACCGGAATTAACCTGCCATCTGCTTTTCGCGGATTTCTGCCAGCGTTTTGCAGTCGATACACAGATCGGCTGTCGGACGCGCTTCCAGACGGCGAATACCAATTTCTACGCCGCACGATTCGCAGTAGCCGAAATCTTCGTCTTCTACCTTCTTCAGCGTCTTCTCGATCTTTTTGATCAGTTTGCGCTCACGGTCACGGTTACGCAGCTCAAGGCTGAATTCTTCTTCCTGCGCGGCGCGGTCCACCGGATCAGGGAAGTTAGCCGCTTCGTCTTGCATATGAGATACGGTGCGATCAACTTCATCCCTAAGTTGATTACGCCATGCCTCAAGAATACGCCTGAAGTGCGACAGCTGGGCTTCGTTCATATACTCTTCGCCCGGTTTCTCCTGGTACGGCTCCACCCCAGCGATGGCGAGAATACTCAGGGACGATGTTTTACGGTTTTGCCCTTCTTGCATGTTGCTTCTCCTTAACACGCACTATCGATCCCCATGTTCGGGGGAAAAATCAGGTCGCTATAAATAGCAGATGCTTTTCCGGATAGCAATTATCTAAACGTAACACTTGACAACCCTGTGAGGAAAAGCGTATTTGCCCACGCGCCCAGAATACTAATTAACCAAATGTTTACACCATTACAAGGTAATGGGCAACGGCTCTTTAAGAGTCATGCCATGGGCAGAAAGTTCCGCTTTATAAACCAGAATTTCTACCCCCTTAAGCTGTGCTTCAACTAATAATTGCGCATATTTTGCATCGATATGGTGCGCGGGTGAAAACCGTGTAATAGCTGAATGCAGCACGGCGAAAAATATCACTGCCCGCTTGCCTTCAGCCGCTACGCTCATCAATTCCCGAAGATGCTTCTGACCTCGTTCAGTGATGGCATCGGGAAAATAACCCTGCTCTTTTTCCGCCAACGTGACTGATTTCACTTCAATATAGCAGTCAGGTCGGGAATCTGCCTGTAACAAAAAGTCGATACGGCTCCCTTCGGCGCCGTATTTTACTTCACTTTTCAAGACGCTGTAGCCTGAAACTTCTGAAATTAGCGACTGCTGAATCGCCTCTTTCGTTAATCTATTGGCCCACAGCGTGTTAACACAAATAAATGCCCCGGATTGGGTTTGCGTTAATTCCCAGGTATGTGGATATTTCCGTTTAGTATTTTCTGATGTCGAATACCAGACGGTATCACCCGGGGTGGCGCATCCGGTCATCGCGCCAGTATTTGGGCAGTGTAACGTTAACGTTGAGCCATCCGGTGTGATCACATCCGCTAAGAAACGCTTGTAGCGCTGGATGAGCGTTGCGGGTTGTAAAGGTGGAGAAAATTGCATAAACAGTCCCTTTAATTATTCAGTCAGCGTCCAGCGTTGCAGCTGCGTATAACGCGTGCGTCCTCGTGCGAATGAAGAGGAGTAAAGAGCGAACTCCGTGACCGGAAATGACCAGCCAAAGCCCGGTGGGGGGATGGGAACCGCGTGTCCGACATCGCGCAGCAGCGTGATATGTGGGTGAAACGGCTGCGGGCTTTGATAACACCCGCTGCGCGCGGCCTGTGCCCGTAGCATATTCGCCAGTTGTAACAGTCCGCGCGGTGGCTGACGCATCCCCAGCCACACGACCCGCGAGCGCAGCCATTGCCCGGCATCATCCAGTTTGAGCGTAAAACCTGGCTGGCGAATGCGTCCGGCTAGTTGCGACAACGCCTGTTGCTTCTCTGCGCTGACATCACCTAAAAAGGCCAGCGTCAGATGCAGATTCTCGGCGGCGACGGGACGGCCTGTTTCAGGAGGGAACTGCGCGGCTCGCCAGTGGATTAACTGCTCCCGAACCCCGCCTGGCAATTCAATCGCAAAGAACAGCCTTTTTGGCTCAGACATGATGGATACTCGGTTATGAATTAACGCGATGCTACAATGCAGCGCGAAGAATGTTAACCCTCTGGAGCTATTTGTGACGTCGTTGCCCGTTGCCGCCGTAGTGCCTGAACTGCTTACCGCCCTTGATGCCTCGACGCAGGTGCTGCTGACCGCGCCGACCGGTGCCGGGAAATCGACCTGGCTGCCGTTGCGACTGCTTGAACATGGTGGCATTAAGGGGCGGATTATTTTGCTGGAGCCGCGTCGTCTGGCGGCACGCAACGTGGCGCAGCGGTTGGCGGAGTTGCTGAACGAAAAGCCCGGTGAGACCGTGGGTTATCGCATGCGCGCGCAAAGCTGCGTGGGGTCGCAGACCCGGCTGGAAGTGGTGACGGAAGGCGTCCTGACGCGCATGATCCAGCGCGATCCTGAGCTGGCTGGCGTTGGGTTGGTGATCCTCGACGAATTTCACGAGCGGAGTTTACAGGCCGACCTGGCGCTGGCGCTGTTACTGGATGTGCAGCAAGGGCTGCGTGACGATCTGAAACTATTGATCATGTCCGCAACGCTCGATAGCGGGCGCTTGCAGCAGTTATTGCCCGATGCGCCCATGATTATCTCTGAAGGCCGCACATTCCCCGTCGAGCGACGGTATCAGCCGCTGGCGGCACATCTGCGTTTTGACGAAGCGGTGGCGATAGCCACGGCGGAGCTACTGCGCCATGAAAGCGGGTCGCTGCTGCTGTTTTTACCGGGCGTTGGGGAAATCCTGCGTGTGCAGGAACAACTGGCAACGCGTGTGGGCGGCGATGTTGTGTTATGTCCGTTGTACGGCGCGTTGACGCTGGCTGAGCAGCGTCAGGCGATTTTGCCCGCGCCGCAAGGTAAGCGCAAAGTGGTGCTGGCGACCAATATTGCCGAAACCAGCTTAACGATTGAAGGCATCCGGTTGGTGGTGGATTGCGCCCAGGAGCGCGTGGCGCGCTATGACGCGCGTACCGGTTTAACGCGGTTGATTACCCAGCGCATTAGCCAGGCATCGATGACACAGCGAGCCGGGCGAGCTGGTCGTCTGGAGCCAGGTATCTGCCTACATTTGCTTGCCAAAGAGCAGGCGGAAAGAGCGGCGGCGCAGGGAGAGCCTGAGATATTACAGAGCGATCTGTCCGGACTACTGATGGAGCTGCTGCAATGGGGATGTACCGATCCTGAGCAACTGAACTGGCTGGATACGCCGCCCGCTATTAACCTGCAGGCGGCAAAACGGCTGTTGCAGATGCTGGGTGCGCTTGAGGGCGACAGGCTCAGCGTCACGGGGCAGAAAATGGCGGCGTTGAGTAACGACCCCCGTTTAGCGGCTATGCTGGTTAGCGCCAACAGTGACGATGAAGCGGCATCGGCGGCAAAACTGGCCGCAATTCTGGAGGAGCCGCCGCGCGGGGGCAGTACCGATTTGGCTGTGGCGTTTTCACGAAATCAGCCCGCCTGGCAACAGCGTAGTCAACAGTTGCTGAAACGGCTTAACGTTCGCAGTGGGCAGCCCGACAGCGCGTTGCTCCCCTCGTTGCTGGCACAGGCGTTTGCCGATCGGGTCGCCCGTCGACGTGGACAAGAAGGGCGCTATCAACTGGCCAACGGCATGGGCGCGATGCTGGATGCCGATGACGCCCTGGGGCGCCATGAGTGGCTGATAGCGCCGCTGTTACTGCAGGGTAGCGCATCGCCAGATGCGCGTATTTTGTTAGCGTTGCCGCTGGATATTGAAGCGTTGATGCAGACGTGTCCTGAACTGCTGCAACAGTCCGACACCATCGAATGGGATGAAGCCCAGGGAACATTAAAGGCACTGCGTCGGTCGCGTATCGGCCAGTTGACGGTAAAAGTACAGCCGCTGGCCAAGCCCTCGGAAGAGGAACTACACCAGGCCATGCTGAATGGTATTCGCGATAAAGGGCTAAGTGTGCTCAACTGGACGCCGGAGGCCGAGCAGTTTCGGCTGCGTTTGCAATGTGCAGCAAACTGGTTACCGGAGTACGACTGGCCTGCGGTAGATGAGGATTCTCTGCTGAAGACGCTGGAGCGCTGGCTGTTGCCACACATGAGCGGTGTGCACTCTTTACGCGCGTTAAAAGCACTCAATGTGGGTCAGGCATTGCGCGGTTTGCTGGACTGGTCAATGCTGCAACGTCTGGATAGTGAACTGCCGGCGCATTACACTGTGCCGACGGGAAGCCGGATTGCTATTCGCTATCATGAGGATAATCCTCCGGTATTGGCCGTTCGGATGCAGGAAATGTTTGGTGAAGCAAACACCCCGACTATCGCCCAGGGACGCGTGCCGCTGGTACTCGAGCTGTTGTCTCCGGCCCAAAGACCGCTACAGGTGACGAGTGATTTGAGTGCGTTCTGGCAGGGATCGTACCGCGAGGTGCAAAAAGAGATGAAAGGGCGTTACCCCAAACATGTCTGGCCGGACGATCCGGCGAATACCGCGCCAACGCGGCGCACCAAAAAGTATTCATAGCTGTATGCGTGGTTGCCTGATGGCGCTGCGCTTATCAGGGCGAACGTAGGCCGGATAAGGCGTTTTACGCCGCCATCCGGCATAAATATAGCTGAAAATTGAGAGATTTCTTCTTCTGTCGCAGGACGGAAGAACAGAGAATCGGGCCTTTGCGCCTGAATGTTGCGGAGAAAAAGCATGGCGGGGAATGACCGCGAGCCAATTGGACGTAAAGGGAAACCCTCACGTCCGGTGAAACAAAAGGTGAGCCGTCGTCAACTCAGAGATGAAGAGTATGACGACGATTATGATGATGATGACTATGAGGATGAAGAACCGATGCCGCGTAAGGGTAAAGGCAAAGGGCGTAAGCCTCGTGGTAAACGCGGCTGGTTCTGGCTGCTGGTAAAACTGTCGATTGTTTTTTTGGTGCTGATCGCCATTTACGGCGTCTATCTGGACCAAAAAATCCGTAGCCGTATCGACGGTAAAGTCTGGCAGCTTCCGGCGGCAGTATATGGCCGCATGGTTAACCTTGAGCCAGAAATGCCCATCGGCAAGAACGAGATGGTGAAGCTGCTGGAGGCCACGCAGTATCGTCAGGTCTCGAAGATGACGCGTCCGGGCGAATTCACCGTACAGGCGAAGAGCATTGAGATGATTCGTCGTCCGTTTGACTTCCCGGACAGTAAAGAAGGGCAGGTGCGCGCACGTCTGACCTTTGATGGCGATCATCTGGACACTATCGAGAATATGGATAACAACCGCCAGTTCGGTTTCTTCCGTCTCGATCCACGCCTGATTACCATGCTCTCTTCACCTAACGGCGAGCAGCGCCTGTTTGTCCCGCGCAGTGGATTCCCGGATCTGCTGGTAGATACGCTGCTGGCAACCGAAGACCGTCACTTCTATGAGCATGATGGCGTCAGCCTCTACTCGATTGGTCGTGCGGTGCTGGCCAACCTGACGGCCGGTCGCACGGTGCAGGGGGCGAGTACGCTGACTCAGCAACTGGTGAAGAACCTGTTCCTGTCCAGCGAACGTTCTTACTGGCGTAAGGCCAACGAAGCCTACATGGCGCTGCTGATGGATGCGCGTTACAGCAAAGATCGCATTCTTGAGCTGTACATGAACGAAGTCTATCTCGGTCAAAGCGGCGATAATGAAATTCGCGGCTTCCCGCTGGCAAGCCTCTATTATTTCGGTCGTCCGGTGGAAGAACTGAGTCTCGACCAGCAGGCGTTGCTGGTGGGGATGGTTAAAGGGGCGTCAATCTATAACCCATGGCGTAACCCGAAGCTGGCGCTGGAGCGTCGTAACCTCGTGCTGCGTTTGCTGCAACAGCAGCAGATCATCGATCAGGATCTGTATGACATGCTGAGCGCGCGTCCTTTAGGCGTACAGCCGCGTGGTGGAGTGATCTCGCCACAGCCTGCCTTTATGCAGATGGTGCGTCAGGAGCTACAGGCGAAACTCGGCGATAAAGTTAAAGATCTCTCCGGCGTGAAAATTTTCACCACCTTTGATTCCGTGGCGCAGGACGCTGCGGAAAAAGCGGCGGTGGAAGGCATTCCGGTGCTGAAGAAACAGCGTAAGCTGAGCGATCTGGAAACCGCGATTGTGGTGGTTGACCGATTCAGTGGCGAAGTTCGCGCCATGGTTGGCGGGGCAGAGCCGCAGTTCGCGGGCTATAACCGTGCGATGCAGGCGCGTCGTTCGATTGGTTCTCTGGCGAAGCCGGCGACCTATCTGACTGCGCTCAGCCAGCCGAAGCTTTACCGCCTGAATACCTGGATTGCTGATGCGCCGATTGCGCTGCGCCAGCCGAACGGCCAGGTGTGGTCACCGCAGAACGATGACCGTCGCTATAGCGAAAGCGGAAGAGTGATGCTGGTGGATGCGTTAACCCGCTCCATGAACGTACCGACGGTAAATCTGGGGATGGCGCTGGGCTTGCCTGCGGTAACCGATACCTGGTTGAAACTGGGCGCGCCGAAAGATCAGCTTAACCCGGTTCCGGCCATGCTGCTGGGGGCGTTGAACCTGACGCCAATCGAAGTAGCACAGGCGTTCCAGACTATCGCCAGCGGCGGGAACCGTGCGCCGTTGTCGGCGCTGCGTTCGGTGATTGCCGAAGATGGTACCGTGCTGTACCAGAGCTTCCCGCAGGCTGAGCGTGCCGTTCCGGCGCAGGCGGCGTATATGACGCTGTGGACCATGCAGCAGGTGGTTCAGCGTGGTACGGGTCGTCAGCTTGGCGCGAAATATCCTGGCTTGCATCTGGCAGGGAAAACCGGGACCACCAACAACAACGTGGATACCTGGTTTGCCGGGATCGACGGCAGCCAGGTGACCATCACCTGGGTGGGCCGCGATAACAACCAGCCAACCAAGCTGTACGGTGCCAGCGGCGCGATGTCGATTTATCAGCGTTATCTGGCTAACCAGACGCCAACACCGCTGGTGCTGACGCCACCGGAGGATGTGGTGGATATGGGCGTAGACTACGACGGTAACTTCGTTTGTAGTGGCGGGATGCGCACGCTTCCGGTATGGACCACCGATCCTGATTCGCTGTGTCAGCAGGGTGAAATGCTGCAGCAGTCGGGGAATCCGTTCGATCAATCTTCTCAACAGCCGCAGCAGCAGCCTCAACAGCAGCAACCGCCGCAGCAAGAGAAGAAAGACAGCGATGGCGTGGCTGGTTGGATAAAAGATATGTTTGGCGGTAACTGATTTTTTAGCTGTCCTCCCCCGCATCGGTGCCTGCTGATGTGGGGGAATTCTCCCTCTTGTGGTATTCGCATTGCGGTCTGTATTGTAAGCTCAGGATAGGGTGAACAGTGATGGTGTTTCCTGCCTATATTTTCCGTTTAATCATAAATTCAATATATTATTTTTGTGTATATATCATCGGTTGGTTGATTTTATTCTATTTTTTCTGCATTTTTTTATTGTCTGCCCGTATTCATATGTGAGTAATATTGTTTTTATGAATATGTTCATGCTGGCTTAAATCACCATTAAGAAAATATTGTTTTCATAAATTGTTCTGCTAAAACAAGATGTTGTGTGTTGTTTCTTTAATTTTGGTGAATGCGTTGATTAGCTTTTATTCATTATGGTACGTAGAATAGATGACACAAGGGAATGTTTAAAACTGAATGAGTTGATAAAGATATATTATATCTATGATGTTGTTGGATTTATATTCCAGCACTTCTCCAGCCATTGTCTATTTCCCCTCTGTGTTAACTTTTCTCTTCATTGATTTTTGTGAACATATGTAAGGAATACGTTATGTGCAAAAAAATTATCATCTCGTTGCTTGTCAGTAGTGCAATGGCAACTGTAGCAACATCTGCTTTTGCCGTTGATACCGGGACGGTAACGTTTAATGGGAAAATTCTTCCCGATAGTTGCGTGGTTGATGTAAATGGTACAGCGACAAACGGTACTGTGACGTTTAACAACCTTTCTCAAACTGCGTTTGGCGAAGATAAAAAAGTCGGCGACACGCAATCTTTTGCGATTACGCTGACAGAATGTGATGCTGCGGTTGCCAACCTCAATATCAAATTTGATGGGACGCGTATTGCCGGATACGACGATGAAGTCTTGCAGGCGACAGGGACTGCGCAGAACCTCGGGGTACGTATGCTTCCTGAAGGGAGCAGCAACTACGTGAAATTTGATGGCTCAGATCCTGAAGCGGCACTGAATAAGACTAACGGCGAGAGCGTGGTTTTTAATTATAAAGCTGAGGTTATCCAGGTTGGTAGCACTTTACCAACTACCGGTGATTATACCGCACAAGCGACCTATACTCTGCTTTATCGTTAATCATCATAAACCTGGCCCAGGCAGGGCCAGTATTTCAATGGAATGGAAAGATGAAACGACTTATCACAGCATTAATACTTATATTAACCTCGGGATTAAATTCGGTTCAAGCTGGCGTAGTAGTGGGTGGCACACGAACTATATATCCGGCTAACCAATCTGAAGTACAGATTGCTTTAAAAAATAAAGATAATGATAAACGTTATCTGGTGCAGAGCTGGGTCAGTAATATTGATGACAGCAAAGCGCCATTTATTATGACACCGCCAATTTACAAATTGGACGAAAACCGCCAGACGCTGCTACACGTGGTTTATACCGGAAATAAATCGGCGCTGCCTCAGGATCGTGAGTCATTATTTATGGCGAACATCAAATCTGTTGCAGCGATCCCAGAAGAATTGCATGACAAGAACACGTTACAATTTGCCATTAAAACTAAGGAAGGTGCGAACAAGTTCCTGATATGAGATCATCATATTCATCCGGAGCGCATCCCAGAGGGACATCATGAGCCATCAACTCACCTTCGCCGATAGTGAATTCAGCACTAAGCGCCGTCAGACCCGAAAAGAGATTTTCCTCTCCCGCATGGAGCAGATTCTGCCATGGCAGAATATGACCGCTGTCATCGAGCCGTTTTATCCCAAGGCGGGCAATGGCCGACGGCCCTATCCGCTGGAGACCATGCTGCGTATTCACTGCATGCAGCATTGGTACAACCTGAGCGACGGTGCCATGGAAGATGCCCTGTACGAAATCGCCTCCATGCGCCTGTTTGCCCGATTATCCCTGGATAGCGCCCTGCCGGATCGCACCACCATCATGAATTTCCGCCACCTGCTCGAGCAGCATCAACTGGCCCGTCAATTGTTCAAGACCATCAATCGCTGGCTGGCCGAAGCAGGCGTCATGATGACCCAAGGCACTTTGGTGGATGCCACCATCATTGAGGCACCCAGCTCTACCAAGAACAAAGAGCAGCAACGCGATCCGGAGATGCATCAGACCAAGAAAGGCAATCAGTGGCACTTTGGCATGAAGGCCCACATTGGTGTCGATGCCAAGAGTGGCCTGACCCACAGCCTGGTCACCACCGCGGCCAACGAGCATGACCTCAATCAGCTGGGTAATCTGCTTCATGGAGAGGAGCAATTTGTCTCAGCCGATGCCGGCTACCAAGGAGCGCCACAGCGCGAGGAGCTGGCCGAGGTGGATGTGGACTGGCTGATCGCCGAGCGTCCCGGCAAGGTAAAAACCTTGAAGCAGCATCCGCGCAAGAACAAAACGGCCATCAACATCGAATACATGAAAGCCAGCATCCGTGCCAGGGTGGAGCACCCGTTTCGCATCATCAAGCGGCAGTTCGGCTTCGTGAAAGCCAGATACAAGGGGCTGCTGAAAAACGATAACCAACTGGCGATGTTATTCACCCTGGCCAACCTGTTTCGGGTGGACCAAATGATACGTCAGTGGGAGAGATCTCAGTAAAAACCGGAAATAACGCCAGAAATGGTGGAAAAAATAGCCTAAATAGGCTGATTCGATGTGTTTGCGGGAAAAAAATCGGCCCAGATCCGCGAAATTTTAATCAGCGAGTCAGCTTGGGAAGAAATGACCTGCTTATTCGCACCTTCCCTAAATTAAAACTGTTTTATCGACCGGCCTCATTGACAGAAGACGAGGCAAAAATGGCCTGGCAATCGTTGCAATTTAGCCGCCATCAAAATCAACTGGTGGTGAAAAACCCCACACCCTTCTATGTCACCTTCGGACAGATCTCTGTGGCGGGAAAAGCGATTAAACCGGCTACAAACCAGTCCTCTCCGACGGCATTAACGATGATGGTCGCTCCATTTGGTGAGCAGCGTTTTCCGCTGCCATCGGCAGTAAAAGGCAACGTTGTCTGGACCGCAATTAATGATTTTGGCTCAGAAACCGAACAGCGTAAACAGTCGCTGTAAATCAGCTATCGATGAGTTATGGGGTGACATTTATGCCTTCACATCGTACTGCCCGGCTTTTTGCTCTCAATACGCTGACATTCGCTATATTGACTGCGAGTGGTTCCGTTTGTGCTGATGATTATTTCAATCTCAGTGTACTTGAAACGGGAACCCCACTTGAGAATACCGGGGCGCTTGAAGCTTTTTTACAGCATAATGGTTTATCCCCCGGGCGTTATTTAACGTCGATTGTTTGGGATCAGGATCGCATTGATAAACGAAATTTAAATTACCTCCTTTCAAAAGATAACAGCAAACTGATTCCGCAATTTACCAAAGCGGAGCTGCGCGAACTGGGCGTTAAAGTTGATACGGTTCCGGCATTAAATAATGTTAACGAAGATACGTGGCTGGGTGATATTAGCGAATATATCGCGGATGGACGCTATGACTTCAATCCGGAAACACAGGTGCTGCAATTACGTATTCCGCAGATCTACCGCGACCGCAAAATTTCGGGCGAAAGCAATCCCACTTTCTGGGATGACGGCATTCCGGCTCTATGGACCAGTTACTATATTTCGGGATCGCACCAACAATCCAGAGGTCAAAATAATGCTTCGAACTGGGCAAGTTTGAATTCAGGGATGAATATCGGCCCCTGGCGTTTGCGTAACACCAGCAATTGGGGGAGTGATAATGGTTGGCAATCTATTAATACGACGCTTGGACGCGATGTCAAAGCATTGCGTAGCCAGCTTCAGATAGGGCAAACCTACACTAACGGCGAACTGTTCGATAGCGTGCAGATGACGGGCGTTAAGCTGGAGACCGATACCAGTATGCAGCCCAGTGGATTACAGGGCTTTGCCCCGGTCGTTCGTGGGATTGCTAATAGCGATGCCAAAGTCACCATTAAGCAAAACGGTTACACCATCTACCAGACCAACGTCTCGCCTGGCCCGTTTGAAATTCGTGATTTAACGCAGGTGACGGCAGGAGCGGATCTGGAAGTCACCGTGACGGAGGCCGACGGTACAGAGCGCAGCTTTATTCAGGCCAGCTCCTCGGTGCCGATTATGCAACGTGAAGGCGCGCTGAAGTACAGCCTGGCAGCCGGGAAATATCGCGATGTTGATAACGGTGAGGAGCCGGAATTCAGCCAGGCTACGGCAATTTATGGCTTACCTTTCGGAATTACCGCTTACGGCGGTCTGCAGGGCGCGTCGATGTATCGCGCCGGACTGGTCGGCATCGGAGCTGATTTACGCGATTTTGGTTCGCTGTCGATGGATCTGACGGCGGCGAGAACCGCGTTTGACGACGAACGCGCGGATGCGAATGGCCAGTCGTGGCGCGCGCAGTACGCAAAAGATTTTCCGTTAACCAATACCACGGTCACGCTGGCCAGCTATCGTTATTCCACCTCCGGGTTTTATACCTTTCAGGAGGCTCTCGATCAGCGTAATAACAGCTACGACGATGACAGCATCTATAGCTATCGCGATAGCTATAACCGTCGCAGCCGCCTGCAACTTAATCTTTCTCAGTCGTTACAGAGCTGGGGATCTGTATACGCCAACGCTTATCAGCAAGATTACTGGGGAATGGAAGGCCATGAACGAAGCGTGAGTCTCGGTTACAGCAGCAGTTGGCAGGGCGTTAACTGGTCGCTGAATTACAGCATGACAAAAACGCCATCAACCACTAACGATCAGCAGTTTTCTATCTCAATGAATGTCCCTCTTTCGCGTTGGCTGGCGAATGCCTGGGGAACATATACTCTGACAAGTTCAAAAAATGGTAATAGTGCACATCAGGTTGGCGTCAGTGGAACGCTACTGGAAGATAACAATTTAAATTATAACCTTCAGCAAACCTACACCGATAACGATGTCGGTTATGGTGCCTATCTCTCTTCCCGGTATCGGACATCGGTTGGCGAGTTCAGCGCCAATTACAGTTATCAAAAAGACAGTAAACAGTGGGGCTATGGCGCCCAGGGTTCCGTTGTTGCGCATTCGCAGGGAATAACGTTTGTACAATCCATTCAGGATGCTTTTGCCATTGTGCACATTACCGATGGCGATAATGTAAAAATACAAAATTCCCGGGGGGTTTACACCGATTATTGGGGCAATGCCATTGTGCCAACTTTAACCAATTATCGCCGTAATACTATTACTGTGAATACTCAGGGACGTGATGATATTGATATTCAGGATGCTTCTCTGGATGTGGTTCCGACAAAAGGGGCCGTCCTGAAGGCTGACTTCACGGCGCGTTCAGGTAAGCGTGCATTACTTACCTTAAAACATGGTCAGAGCGTGGTTCCTTTTGGTGCTCTGTTAAGTATGGACGGTACGACATCGATCGTGGGTGACGACGGTGAAGTGTATGTCACTGGGCTAAAAGGAACACAGCGCATTGAGGTGCAATGGGGAAATACCGCACAGACGAAATGTACGGGCAGCGTTAGCGTACCTGAGAACATGGGTACGGGAATTCTCTCAGCTACGGTTAATTGCCAATAATGGAAGATGGCTTATGAATACGGAAATTGTCAGATATGAGTAAAAGGAACAAAAACATTTTCAGGGCTATGTTGATCATATTGATTTTAGCTGGAGCGGCGGCACCTGTTTATGCCGCCACATGCACCGGAAATCACCCGGAAAATGGCGCAATGACCTTTCAGCTACCGGCAAGCATCACTGTGGAGCCTGACGTATCAGTTGGTACGATTATTTATGAGGGAAGCATTGAGAGCGGCCAAATCGATATGGATTGCCAGAATACTGGCAACAAATACAAAGGTTACGCGGTGTTAACGGATGCCGATGCCCGCAATGGAGTGCTGGAAGGCGTTTACCAGACTAGCGTTCCAGGTATAGGTATCCGCATGGCTGAAGCGGAAGAACGAACGCCTACCTTTACCTCTGAGGATATCGTCACACCCATGCATTTTTATAGCTATGGAGCAAGCGGATGGAACAGTATTCATACAAAGTACCATGCGTCAATGCAGTTGGTTGTGACGGGCGACGTCGAGGATGGTTATCTTGATACCTCCCGGCTGACAGCGCAAGAGAAGTGGGGTAATGATGTGATAGCTCAGATATTGGTATCTCCCACCAGCATTCATATCCAGACTAATACCTGTAACCTGGAGGATAAAAATATCTACGTGCCGCTGAAGACGATTAATGTCGATAACTTTGACAGTCAATTTTCAGAAGTACTCACCGATAACAGTTTCAAAATCGAGATTTCTGATTGTCGGGCAGGTACCCAAATCGATTATAAGTTCAACAGTGCTGGTTCGACAGGTGTTACGGATGGCAATATTTTGGCTATCGCCAGTGGAGACAGCTCTGCCAGCGGTGTCGGTATCCAGATTCTGGACACGAACAATAATGTGCTGAGTTTTGATCAAACCTATACCGCTGTGAGCAGCACCAGCGCTAACGAAGTGGCAGAAATTCCGCTGAAGGCACGCTATGCCAAAACCGGCAATGTCAAAGCCGGGAAAGTGGACGCCGTCGCGACTTTTGAGGTCTTTTACCGCTAACGCCTTGCGACCCGCTGCGGCGGGTTGTCAGCGCTCTAACATTCCAGCCTAATTTATTAACCCTTTCTTTTCATCTGGTTATTTCTTAACCCCTCAGTTTTAGTAGGGGCGCGTATTGCTTGCTATCTCGCCAGAGTTTCGAATATTATGCTGCCGTTATAATAATAATTCTCGTTTACGTTATCATTCACTTTCATCAGAGAAATACCAATGGCGCGTCTTAAAACTGCTCAGCCAAGTTCATCACTGCGTAAAATCGCAGTAGTGGTAGCCACAGCGGTTAGCGGCATGTCTGTCTATGCACAGGCGGCGGTTGACCCGAAAGAAGAAACCATCACCGTAACTGCAGCACCTGCCACACAAGAAAGCGCATGGGGGCCAGCTCCGACTATTGCTGCTAAGCGTTCCGCCACTGCGACCAAGACTGATACGCCTATAGAAAAGACACCACAGTCTGTTTCGGTAGTGACCAACGAAGAGATGCAAATGCATCAATTCCAGTCGGTGAAAGAGGCTCTGGGATATACGCCTGGTGTGACTGTTAACAGTCGTGGCGCATCTAACACCTATGATTTTGTGATTATCCGTGGTTTCTCTTCCGTCGGCCTGAGCCAGAATAACTATCTGGATGGACTGAAATTGCAGGGTAACTTCTATAACGATGCGGTTATTGATCCCTACATGCTTGAACGTGTTGAGTTGATGCGTGGCCCAACGTCTGTACTCTATGGTAAGAGCAATCCTGGCGGCATCATCTCTATGGTCAGCAAGCGCCCGACCACAGAGCCGTTAAAAGAAATTCAGTTCAAAATGGGGTCGGACAATTTGTTCCAGACCGGTTTTGATTTTAGTGATGCGCTGGATGACAACGGGGAATTTTCCTACCGTTTAACCGGGCTGGCGCGCTCAACAAATGAGCAGCAGCAGGGTTCTGAATCACAGCGTTATACGATCGCGCCTTCCTTCTCATGGCGTCCTGATGACAAAACCAACTTTACGTTCCTGTCCTATTTCCAGAACGAACCGGAAACAGGTTACTACGGTTGGTTACCAAAAGAAGGCACCGTTGAACCGCTGCCAAACGGCAAGCGTTTGCCGACTGATTTCAATGAAGGTGCCTCAAACAATACTTATTCCCGCAATCAGAAAATGGTGGGATACAGCTTTGAGCATGGCTTTAACGATACATTTACCGTTCGCCAGAACCTGCGCTTTACTGAAATGAAGACGTCGCAGCAGAGTGTATACGGCACCGGGATCGCTTCCGATGGCCATACATTGAACCGTGGAACGGTCGTGGATGATGAGCGCCTGCAAAACTTTAGCGTCGATACGCAACTGGAAAGCAAATTTGCTACCGGTGCTGTGGAACATACTTTGTTAACTGGTGTTGATTTCATGCGCATGCGTAATGATATCAATGCTGCGTTTGGTAGTGCGCCACCCATTGATCTTAACGGCAACTATGACCCTGAGTATTTTGCATTTGGTGATACCGAACCGTATCAGATGAATGAAACCAAACAGACTGGTATCTACGTTCAGGATCAGGCTGAGTGGAATAAGTGGGTGTTTACCGTCGGCGGTCGCTACGACTGGTCTCAGCAAGCTACAACAATACGCCAGAACTCTTATACGCCAACGGAAGGATATATTGAGCGTAATGATCACCAGTTCACCTGGCGTGGTGGTGTAAACTACCTGTTTGATAATGGGATTACGCCCTATATCAGCTACAGTCAGTCGTTTGAACCGAGTTCATTTGACTTGTGGAGCGTGCCACGCGTTTCCTATGAGCCGTCCAAAGGCGAGCAGTATGAAGCCGGGATTAAGTATGTACCGAAAGATCTGCCGATTGTCGTCACCGGTGCGGTTTATCAGTTGACGAAAACCAATAATCTGACTGCTGATCCAACGAATCCACTGGCTCAGGTTCCTGCCGGTGAAATCCGTGCTCGTGGTGTTGAACTGGAAGCTAAAGCGGCGCTTACCGCGAATATCAACATGACTGCGTCTTATACCTATACCGATGCGGAATACACGAAAGACACCAATCTTAAGGGAAATACACCTGAGCAGGTGCCAGAACAAATGGCTTCTCTGTGGGGTGATTACACCTTCTATGAAGGTCCGTTATCTGGCCTGACGCTGGGTACCGGTGGGCGCTTTATTGGTTCAAGCTATGGCGATCCAGCAAATACCTTTAAGGTGGGTAGCGCAGCAGTCATGGATGCTGTTGTAAAATACGATTTAGCGCGTTTCGGTATGGCTGGCTCCAGTATTGCGGTTAACGTTAATAACTTGCTTGATCGTGAATACGTCGCCAGCTGCTTCCAGACCTATGGCTGCTTCTGGGGCGCAGAACGTCAGGTCGTTGCAACCGCAACCTTCCGTTTCTAATTTCTATTGGGCACGCTTTGCGTGCCCGTTTTACAAGTTGGCTGCTATGCAGGAAAACAGATCCCATCCCGACACTACTTTTGCGTTGCGTAATGTCTCCTTTCGTGTGCCTGGCCGCACGCTTTTGCATCCTCTCTCATTAACTTTTCCTGTGGGTAAAGTGACCGGCCTTATCGGCCACAACGGTTCCGGAAAATCGACGTTATTGAAAATGCTGGGACGTCATCAGCCGCCGTCAGAAGGTGAAATCCTGCTCGACGAACAGCCGCTGGAGAACTGGAGCAGTAAAGCGTTTGCCCGCAAGGTCGCCTATCTGCCGCAGCAGTTGCCGCAGGCCGAAGGGATGACGGTGCGCGAACTGGTGGCGATTGGCCGCTATCCGTGGCACGGGGCGCTGGGACGTTTTGGCGTTGCCGACAGAGAGAAAGTAGAAGAGGCGATTTCGCTGGTTGGCTTAAAACCGCTGGCGCACCGTTTGGTTGATAGTCTGTCCGGCGGAGAACGCCAGCGCGCGTGGATTGCCATGCTGGTAGCGCAGGACAGCCGCTGTCTGCTGCTTGATGAACCGACTTCCGCGCTGGATATCGCTCATCAGGTTGACGTACTGGCGCTGGTGCATCGCTTAAGTCAGCAGCGCGGGCTGACGGTGATTGCGGTGCTGCATGATATCAACATGGCGGCCCGCTACTGTGATTACTTAGTTGCGCTGCGCGGTGGTGAAATGATTGCACAAGGGACGCCTGCTGAACTGATGCGCAGTGAAACTCTGGAACAGATTTACGGTATCCCGATGGGCATTTTGCCGCATCCGGCCGGTGCCGCACCCGTGAGTTTTGTCTATTAATGATTGAATTACATCATATTACCCGTCGGCGGCTGCTTGCGGCGATGGCGCTGTCGCCGCTGCTGTGGCGGATGAATACGGCGCACGCTGCGGCGGTTGATACGCAGCGCATTGTGGCGCTGGAATGGCTACCGGTAGAGCTATTGCTGGCGCTGGGTATTACGCCGTATGGCATTGCCGATATCCCTAACTACAAGCTGTGGGTCAGTGAGCCCCCGTTGCCGGATTCTGTGATTGATGTCGGGCTACGTACGGAGCCCAATCTCGAACTGTTGACCGAAATGAAACCCTCGTTTTTGCTGTGGTCGGCAGGCTATGGTCCTTCCCCTGAAAAGCTGGCGCGGATTGCGCCTGGCCGGGGATTTAACTTCAGTGACGGTAAAAAGCCGCTGGCCGTTGCGCGACAATCGCTGCAGGAAATGGCGCAATTGTTCAATCTGCAAGCCTCTGCTGAACGCCATCTGACCGAGTACGATCGTTTTATCGCCAGCCTGAAACCGCGCTTCATTCAACGCGGCGCACGCCCTGTACTTCTCACTTCCCTGCTTGATTCACGACATATGCTGGTGTTTGGCCCAAACAGCCTGTTTCAGGACGTGCTGGATGATTATGGGATCCCCAACGCCTGGCAGGGCGAGACAAACTTTTGGGGCAGCACTGCCGTGAGTATTGACCGTCTGGCTGCTTATAAGGATGTCGATGTGCTGTGTTTTGACCACGGCAACGATAAAGAGATGACTGCACTGATGTCTACGCCATTATGGCAGGCGATGCCGTTTGTCCGCAGCGGACGTTTTCAGCGTGTGCCTGCCGTCTGGTTCTATGGTGCCACGCTCTCGGCGATGCATTTTGCCCGCATTCTGGATAATGCGCTGGGAGGCAAAGCGTGAGTAAACGAATTGCGCTGTTCCCAACGCTTCTTCTGGCGGTTCTGTTTGTCGCTGCCTGTTGGCTGACCTGGGTTAACTTCTCTGTTGCGCTACCGCGCAGTCAGTGGCAACAGGCTATCTGGTCACCGGATATCAATGCTATTGAGCAGATGGTTTTCCACTACAGTCTGCTGCCGAGGCTGGCGATTTCGCTGTTGGTCGGTGCCGGGCTGGGGCTGGTCGGTGTCTTGTTTCAGCAGGTGCTGCGTAACCCACTGGCAGAACCCACTACGTTAGGTGTTGCAACCGGGGCGCAGTTGGGCATTACGGTTACCACGCTGTGGGCTATTCCCGGTGCGCTGACCACGCAATTTGCGGCGCTGGCGGGAGCATGTGTTGTTGGGGCTCTGGTGTTTGGCGTTGCCTGGGGCAAACGTCTTTCTCCGGTGACGTTAATCCTTGCCGGGCTGGTGGTCAGCCTGTACTGCGGGGCAATTAACCAGTTGATGGTTATCTTCCATCACGATCAACTGCAAAGCATGTTTTTATGGAGCAGCGGTACGCTAACGCAGACCGACTGGAGCGGCGTACAGCGTCTGTGGCCGCAACTGCTGGGCGGTGTGATGCTGACGCTGTTGTTATTACGCCCAATGACGCTGATGGGACTGGATGACGGTGTGGCGCGTAACCTCGGTCTGGCGCTGTCGCTGGCACGTCTGGCGGCGTTATCGCTGGCCATTGTTATCAGCGCCTTACTGGTTAACGCGGTTGGGATTATCGGCTTTATTGGCCTGTTTGCACCGCTGCTGGCGAAAATGCTCGGCGCGCGTCGTCTGCTGGCGCGTCTGATGTTGGCCCCGCTGATTGGTGCGTTGATCCTCTGGCTCTCCGACCAAATCATTCTGTGGCTGACCCGCGTATGGATGGAAGTTTCCACTGGTTCGGTGACGGCGCTGATTGGCGCGCCATTGCTGCTGTGGCTGTTGCCGCGCCTTAGAAGTATGAGCGCGCCGGATATGAATGCCAGTAACCGCATCGCTGCTGAGCGGCAGAATGTACTGATGTTTGCCCTGGCGGGCGGGGCGATATTGCTGCTTACCGTTATTGTGGCGCTCGCGTTTGGCCGCGATGCGCACGGCTGGACATGGGCCAGCGGCGCGATGCTGGATGAGCTCATGCCCTGGCGCTGGCCGCGTGTTCTGGCAGCGCTGATTGCCGGGGTAATGTTAGCGGTAGCTGGCTGTATTATTCAGCGTCTGACCGGAAATCCAATGGCCAGTCCGGAAGTATTAGGAATTAGCTCCGGGGCGGCATTTGGCGTGGTGCTAATGTTATTTCTGGTCCCCGGCAATGCCTTTGGCTGGCTGCTGCCGGCCGGGAGCCTCGGTGCGGCAGCCACCTTGCTTATCATTATGATTGCCGCCGGGCGCGGGGGCTTTTCACCGCACCGCATGTTGCTGGCAGGGATGGCGCTCAGCACGGCGTTTACAATGCTGCTGATGATGCTGCAGGCCAGCGGCGATCCGCGTATGGCGGGGGTGCTAACCTGGATCTCCGGCTCAACTTATAACGCGAGTGGCGAACAGGTCCTGCGCACCGGGATTGTAATGGTCATCCTGCTGGCGATGACGCCGCTGTGCCGCCGTTGGCTGACAATTTTACCGCTTGGCGGCGATACGGCGCGGGCTGTCGGTATGGCTATTACGCCATCACGCGTGGGGTTACTGCTGCTGGCGGCAGGGCTGACGGCGACAGCCACCATGACCATTGGACCGTTGAGCTTTGTCGGGCTGATGGCGCCGCATATTGCCCGGATGATGGGTTTTCGTCGGGCGATGCCGCATATGCTGATTTCGGCGCTGGCGGGTGGCGTGTTGCTGGTTTTTGCTGACTGGTGCGGCAGGATGGTGTTGTTTCCGTATCAGATCCCGGCGGGATTACTGTCGACGTTTATTGGCGCGCCGTACTTTATCTATTTGTTGAGAAAGCAGAGCCGCTGAGGCTGATTCTTTTCATGTAGGCCGGATAAGACGCTTTGCGTCGCCATCCGGCAATAAAAAAGCCGGGTGGCGGCTTCGCCTTACCCGGCCTACGTTGCTTCTGGACGTTCTCCTTTACAGTTTCGCAAACACCCGGCGCGCGGCGTCGATGGTGTTATTGATATCTTCTTCACTGTGCGCCACGGACATAAAGCCTGCTTCGAACGCGGACGGCGCCAGATAAATTCCTTCATCCAGCATCATGTGGAAGAAACGCTTGAAGCGTTCAACGTCGCATGCCATCACATCCTGATAGCAGGTTACGGTTTCTGCATCGGTGAAGAAAATCCCGAACATCCCGCCTACATGATTAACTACCAGCGGAATATTCGCTTCTTCAGCAGCTTCCAGCAGACCTTCCGCCAGACGCGTCGTCAGTTCGTTCAGCGTTTCATGAATACCCGGCTGGGCGACTTCGGTCAGACAGGCATAACCTGCCGCCATCGCGATTGGGTTACCGGAAAGCGTCCCCGCCTGGTAAACCGGTCCAGTCGGCGCCAGTGCGTCCATCACATCGCGACGTCCACCGAATGCGCCAACGGGCATTCCGCCACCGATGATTTTGCCAAGACAAGTCAGATCCGGCACGACGCCGTAATAATCCTGTGCACCGGCCAGCGCCACGCGGAAGCCGGTCATCACTTCATCGATGATCAACAGCGCGCCAAACTCATCGCATAGCGCACGCAGGCCCGGCAGGAATTCCGGCAGCGGTGGGATGCAGTTCATGTTGCCTGCGACCGGCTCAACAATGATGCAGGCGATCTCCTGCGGATATTGTTCAAATGCCGCACGTACTGAAGCGAGATCGTTATAGGTGCAGGTTAGGGTGTGTTTCGCGAAATCAGCCGGAACGCCCGGGGAGTTCGGCTGACCCAGCGTTAACGCGCCGGAACCCGCTTTGACCAGCAGACAGTCAGCATGACCGTGGTAGCAGCCTTCAAATTTGATGATCTTATCGCGACCGGTGAAACCGCGCGCCAGACGGATTGCGCTCATAGTCGCTTCCGTGCCAGAGTTCACCATGCGCACCATGTCCATGGTCGGCACGAGTTCAGTGACCAGCTCCGCCATTTTCACTTCCATTTCGGTCGGTGCGCCAAAGCTTAAACCGCGCTCCGCAGCTTCAATCACCGCATTACGGATTGCCGGGTGATTATGGCCCAGCACCATCGGTCCCCAGGAACCGACGTAGTCAACATAGGCTTTACCATCGACATCGTACAGATACGCGCCGTCGGCTTTTTCGATAAACAGCGGAGTACCACCCACGCCAGTAAAGGCGCGAACGGGGGAGTTAACGCCGCCAGGGATAAGTTCGCGTGCTGCGCTGTAGAGATTTTCAGACTTACTCATGGATGGGGTCCTGGTTCGTAGAAAAAGTAAATGCCCGCTATTCTAGTTATTCAGAGAAGGTTATGAAAGTTTTACGCATTTGAAACAATACGATTTGCAGGGGATTTTCGTGAAATGTGCGAGTAGAATGCCGATTCCGTATTTGTATTACCAATTAATGATCATCTGATGAAGACAGACACTCCCTCTTTTGAAGCACAACAAATTGTGCGTTTACGCCGCAGGGATCAAATCCGTCGACTCCTGGAACGAGACAAAACGCCGTTGGCGATCCTGTTGATGGCTGCCGTAGTGGGTACAGTGACAGGGTTTGTTGGCGTGGCATTTGAGAAAGCGGTGACCTGGGTGCAGAATCAGCGCATTGGCGCGCTGGCTCAGGTTGCGGACCATGCCATTCTGCTGTGGCCGCTGGCATTTATTCTCTCTGCGTTGCTGGCGATGGTCGGCTATTTCCTGGTGCGTAAGTTTGCGCCGGAAGCCGGTGGTTCGGGGATCCCAGAGATTGAAGGCGCGCTGGAAGAGCTGCGGCCTGTGCGCTGGTGGCGCGTACTGCCGGTGAAATTTTTCGGCGGTATGGGCACGCTGGGTGCCGGTATGGTGCTCGGGCGAGAAGGACCGACCGTGCAGATCGGTGGTAACCTCGGGCGCATGGTGCTGGATATTTTCCGCATGCGTAGCGCAGAAGCGCGACATACCTTATTGGCGACCGGTGCGGCAGCGGGCCTTTCGGCGGCGTTTAACGCTCCGCTGGCGGGGATCCTGTTCATTATTGAAGAGATGCGCCCGCAGTTTCGCTATAACCTTGTCTCGATCAAAGCCGTGTTTACCGGCGTCATCATGTCGAGCATTGTGTTTCGTGTTTTCAACGGCGAGGCACCGCTTATTGAAGTTGGGAAGCTCTCCAATGCGCCGGTGAACACGCTGTGGTTGTATATGGTCCTGGGGATTATTTTTGGCTGTGTCGGGCCATTTTTCAACACTATGGTGTTGCGGACTCAGGATATGTTCCAGCGTTTCCATGGCGGCGATCTCAAAAAATGGGTGCTGATGGGCGGTGCGATCGGCGGTCTGTGCGGGATTCTTGGCTTAATTACACCTGAAGCGGCTGGAGGCGGGTTTAACCTGATACCTATCGCTGCGGCAGGGAATTTCAGCGTTGGTTTACTGCTGTTTATCTTTATTGCCCGCGTCATTACCACGCTGCTGTGCTTCTCGTCCGGCGCGCCCGGCGGGATATTTGCCCCGATGCTGGCATTAGGCACGTTGCTTGGCACCGCGTTCGGTATGGCGGCAGCGGCCTCTTTTCCGCATTATCATCTGGAGGCCGGGACCTTCGCCATCGCCGGAATGGGAGCATTGTTGGCGGCGTCGGTAAGGGCGCCGCTCACCGGTATTGTGCTGGTGCTGGAGATGACCGATAACTATCAGCTCATTTTGCCAATGATTATTACCTGTCTTGGCGCAACACTATTAGCCCAATTTATGGGCGGAAAGCCGCTATACTCGACTATCCTTGCCCGTACGCTGGCAAAACAGGAAGCGGAGCAGGCGGCTAAAAGCCAGGGTACAGCCGCTGGCGAGAATACTTGAACGAAATACCAGGGTATTAGATAATGGCCTTAACCATTGGGTTATAATTTGCCCAATTGCCAATGTCGTTTGGAGCAAAATATGAGTGATGACGTAGCGCTGCCACTGCAATTTACTGAAGCAGCAGCCAATAAAGTAAAAAGCCTGATCGCTGACGAAGATAACCCGAATCTGAAATTACGTGTGTATATCACCGGCGGTGGTTGCAGCGGTTTCCAGTACGGTTTCACCTTTGACGATCAGGTGAACGATGGTGATATGACCATTGAGAAACAAGGTGTTGGTCTGGTGGTTGACCCGATGAGCCTGCAATATCTAGTGGGTGGCGCGGTTGACTATACCGAAGGTCTGGAAGGTTCCCGCTTCGTTGTGACTAACCCGAATGCGAAAAGCACCTGCGGGTGTGGTTCTTCTTTCAGCATCTGATTGCTGTCTGTAATACCAGTGGTCTGATGGTGTAGGCCCGGTAAGCGTAGCACCACCGGGCAATGTGCCGGATGGCGGCGTAAACGCCTTATCCGGCCTACATATTCTGCATCATCATGTCAACGTCCGTTATCATCCAGCGCAAACGTCGGTAATTTCAAATGCCAGCGAATGGCGGCAAGCCGAATCAGCAGGGTGACAATCATCCCCATCATACTGGCGTTTTCCAGTGAAACATCAAAGGTATAAAACGCCGTCGCATGCACGATCCCGCCGATAATACAGGCTGTGGCGTAGATCTCGGTACGCAAAATCATCGGGACTTCACGTGCTAATACATCGCGAATGATCCCACCGCCGACGCCGGTAATCACCCCCATACAAATCGCCACCAAGGGGCCTGTTCCTGCGAGAAAGGCCTTGTTGACGCCAATACCCACGAACACCGCCAGGCCAACGGCATCGAGTACCGGAAGGATCCATTTCGGCAGGCGTCTTGGCTGCCGTACCAACAGGATCGTCAGCATGCTGGTGATCATCGCCACGACCAGATCGGTTGGATCTTTAACCCAAAAAACCGGTCCATTATCCAGCGCCATATCGCGGATCGTGCCACCTCCGACGGCGGTAACCACGCCGAGGACCAGGACGCCAAACGGATCCATACGTAATTTTCCGGCCAGTAATACGCCAGAGATTGCAAATACCGCGGTGCCGACAATATCAAGCCAATAGACGAGCATTTTTAAATCCTCACAACAGACCTGGTGGGGGCAGGCGCTAATTTATCTGTGAAAGCGCATTACAGAGTTGTTTTGCGGCGAGGATAATACGCGGGCTCGCGCGTTCGAACCAGTCACTATTAAGTGTAATAACGGGTATTTTTAGCTGGTTTCCCCAGTATTGCTCAATTTTCAGAGTTTCGCCCGGACCGCCGGTTGCAACAATAGCCTGGGGGGCTCGTGCCAGGACCTGCTCACGGCTAACCTGCGGCCAGGGAACCCGACTACCGGCAAAGATGTTTTCTCCGCCGCATACCTCAAGAACTTCGTGCTGAATAGAACCTTTTCCACTGGTAAACAGAGGATTGGCACCAAACTGGAGAAACACGCGTTTTTTCGGTTTGTTGGCATACTGAGATTTAAGTAAAGCATAGTCATCAAGCATGGTTTGCGCCGCCTGTTTAGCTTGTTCAGGCTTGGGGCTCCACGCAGCCAACTGGCGTAGCGCATCGGCAACCTGCTCAATGGTAACGGCGTCCACCCAGATGACCTTAATTCCCAGGGAGGTCAGTTGATTCACCTGCCGCTCAGCATTTCCCCCGCGCCAGGCGACGACCAAATCAGGTTTCAGCGCCACAATACGCTCAAGATTCATACCTTGCCATGTTGAGACCTCTTCAATATTTTTGGCTTCTGGCGGGTAGTTTGAGTAGCTGCTGACGCCAACGGGGGTAATGCCTGCGGCAAAAGCGAGTTCGGTATTGGCAGGAGAAAGCGTTACAACACGCGGTGCGGCGTAAAGGAACGCCGGGAGAGTGAAAAGCAGGGCGACCAGCGCCCTGGAGAATAATTTAGCCATGCGCCAGTTTCTGCACCAGCGTTTCAACCATCAGGCTTGACTGCTTCGCGGCAACCACCAGGAATTCGTCAAAGCTGAGATGGGACTGCTGATCGGCAACGTCAGAGATAGCGCGAACCACGACAAATGGCACCTTAAAGTTGTGGCAAACGTGCGCAATTGCGGTCGCTTCCATCTCAACGGCAATCGCCTGCGGGAAGTTATGCTTAATTTTAGCCAGCCCCACGGAACCATTAATGAATGCATCGCCGCTGACGATAAGTCCGCGAACAGCGTTCAGATTGAGTTTGGCGATGCAAGATTCTGCGGCTGCAATCAACGCAGGATCGGCTTTAAAACCAGCCGGGCAACCCGGTAGCTGACCAAATTCATAACCAAAGGCAGTGACGTCGGCGTCGTGATAGCGCGCTTCATCAGAAACTACGATATCGCCGACTTTCAGCGTAGAGGCCAGGCCGCCCGCGGAACCGGTATTAATGATGGCGTCCGGCTTGCAGCGTTCAAGCAGCAGCGTAGCGCCGAGCGCCGCAGCTACTTTACCGATACCTGATTTCAGAAGCGCAACCTCAGTACCGTTCAGTTGGCCGGTGTAAATTTCACAACCGCCGAGCGTGATGGTCTGACGGTTTTCGATTTTGTCACGCAGCAGCGTAACTTCTTCTTCCATTGCACCAATGATGCCGATTTTCATAGATTTACTCGCGATAAGCCAGATTTGAGGGCATAGTCTATCATGCGCTTAAGGGGTAGCGCATTTCTCAGGCGGGAGAGGATATGGTACAGATCGATTTCCGAAAAAAAATAAACTGGCATCGCCGTTACCGTTCGCCGCAGGGCGTGAAGACGGAGCATGAGATCCTGCGAATTTTTGAAAGCGATCGTGGACGTATTATCAATTCTCCGGCTATTCGCCGGCTGCAACAAAAAACCCAGGTCTTTCCGCTGGAGCGTAATGCAGCGGTGCGTACGCGTCTGACGCACTCGATGGAAGTGCAGCAGGTTGGGCGCTATATCGCGAAAGAGATCCTCAGCCGACTGAAAGAGCTAAAGCTGCTGGAGCAGTATGGTCTGGATGAACTGACGGGACCGTTTGAGAGTATTGTCGAAATGTCGTGCCTGATGCATGACATTGGTAATCCTCCGTTTGGCCATTTTGGGGAAGCGGCGATTAATGACTGGTTTCGCCAGCGGTTGTATCCCGCCGACGCGGAGAGTCAGCCCCTGAGTGATGACCGCTGCCAGGTGACGGCATTACGTTTGCGTGAAGGTGAAGAGTCGCTGAATGATATTCGCCGCAAGGTGCGCCAGGACTTGTGTCATTTTGAAGGCAATGCGCAGGGTATTCGTCTGGTACATACTTTGATGCGTATGAACCTTACCTGGGCGCAGGTTGGCGGTATTTTAAAATATACCCGTCCGGCATGGTGGCGCGGCAGTGCACCCGAGACGCACAACTATTTAATGAAGAAGCCTGGTTATTACCTTTCCGAGGAACCGTATATTGAGCGGTTACGTAAAGAATTATCATTAGCACCTTACAGTCGTTTTCCATTAACCTGGATTATGGAAGCTGCCGATGATATCTCATATTGCGTGGCCGACCTGGAAGATGCCGTTGAGAAAAGAATCTTTAGCGTCGAGCAACTTTACCATCATCTGCATGAAGCGTGGGGGCATCACGAAAAAGGCTCTCTGTTTAGTCAGGTTGTTGAAAACGCCTGGGAAAAATCACGTTCAAATACATTAAGCCGCAGCACCGAAGATCAGTTCTTTATGTATTTACGCGTCAATACGCTGAATAAACTGGTTCCGTATGCGGCCCAGCGATTTATTGATAATTTGCCGCAGATTTATGAAGGCAGCTTTAATCATGCGCTGTTAGAAGATGCCAGTAGCTTCAGCCAGTTACTGGGCGTTTATAAGAATGTGGCGGTAAAACATGTGTTTAGCCATCCGGATGTTGAGCAACTGGAATTACAGGGCTATCGGGTGATCAGCGGGTTGCTGGAGATCTATCAACCGTTATTGAAAATGTCTCAGTCAGATTTTACTGAACTGGTCGACAATGAAAGAGTAAAACGTTTTCCTATCGAGTCCCGTTTATTTCAGAAGTTGTCTACCCGCCATCGTCTTGCGTATGTTGAGGCGGTTAGTAAAATATCGACGGAGTGCGCTGAGTATTCGGTTCTGGAATATTATTATCGCTGCCGGTTGATCCAGGATTATATCAGCGGGATGACAGATTTGTATGCCTGGGATGAATATCGTCGCTTGATGGCCGTAGAACAATAAATACTCATTTGTAAAGACGGCCAATAAAATTTTACTTTTTCCTTAAACTCAATTCTGGAACTTAGCGTTATAAAACGACTCTGACGTATACAGCAATTTTGCGTTACCTGTTAATCGAGAACGAAACACATGAAAAAAACCACATTAGCAATGAGTGCACTGGCTCTGAGTTTAGGTTTGGCGTTGTCCCCCCTGTCTGCAACTGCGGCTGAGACGTCGTCTTCAGCAATGACCGCCCAACAGATGCCAAGCCTGGCCCCGATGCTCGAAAAAGTGATGCCATCGGTGGTAAGTATTAACGTCGAGGGGAGCACGACGGTGAATACGCCGCGTATGCCGCGTAATTTCCAGCAGTTCTTTGGTGATAATTCACCGTTCTGCCAGGACGGATCTCCGTTCCAGAGTTCACCGTTCTGCCAGGGCGGCGCACCGGGCTCTGGTAATGGCGGCGGCCAGCAGCAGAAATTTATGGCGCTGGGTTCCGGCGTAATTATTGATGCTGCGAAAGGGTATGTCGTGACCAACAACCACGTGGTGGATAACGCTACGGTAATTAAGGTTCAGTTGAGCGATGGTCGCAAATTTGACGCGAAGATCGTGGGCAAAGATCCACGCTCCGATATCGCGCTGATCCAAATTCAGGATCCGAAAAACCTGACGGCGATTAAGCTGGCAGACTCCGACGCGCTGCGCGTGGGGGATTACACCGTAGCAATCGGTAACCCGTTTGGCCTCGGTGAGACCGTGACCTCCGGCATCGTTTCTGCTCTGGGCCGTAGCGGCCTGAATGCGGAGAACTATGAAAACTTTATTCAGACGGATGCTGCGATCAACCGGGGTAACTCCGGTGGCGCGCTGGTCAATCTGAACGGTGAGCTGATCGGCATTAACACCGCGATCCTCGCGCCGGACGGCGGTAACATCGGTATCGGTTTTGCAATCCCAAGCAACATGGTGAAAAACCTGACTTCGCAGATGGTTGAGTTTGGTCAGGTTAAACGTGGTGAGCTGGGTATTATGGGGACCGAACTGAGCTCCGAGCTGGCGAAAGCGATGAAAGTTGACGCTCAGCGTGGCGCATTCGTCAGCCAGGTAATGCCGAACTCTTCCGCAGCGAAAGCCGGTATTAAAGCCGGGGATGTGATTACCTCCCTGAACGGCAAACCTATCAGCAGCTTCGCCGCCCTGCGTGCGCAGGTGGGTACGATGCCGGTCGGCAGCAAAATCACCCTGGGTCTGCTGCGTGACGGTAAGCCGGTCACCGTGAACCTGGAATTGCAGCAGAGCAGCCAGACTCAGGTTGATTCCAGCTCTATCTTCAAAGGCATTGAAGGTGCCGATATGAGCAACAAAGGCCAGGATAAAGGTGTCGTGGTAAGCGACGTGAAACCGAATTCTCCGGCTGCACAGATCGGCCTGAAGAAAGGGGATGTGATTATCGGTGCGAATCAGCAGCCGGTGAAAAACATCGCCGAATTGCGCAAAATCCTCGACAGCAAACCCGCTGTGCTGGCGCTGAACATTCAGCGTGGCGACAGCTCCATCTATCTGTTGATGCAGTAATCTCCCTCAACCCCTTCCTGTACAGGAAGGGGTTCTTTTTGTGATACCTCCCACAACTCCATATTTCTCCCTTCCGCTTTGTGCATTTGCACAATGTCGCCGCTTATTATCTTCCCTATGCTTGAGCTCTGCTCACAGGAGGGGTTTATGGCTGGCTGGCATCTTGATACCAAAATGGCGCAGGATATCGTGGCGCGAACCATGCGCATCATTGATACCAATATCAACGTAATGGATGCCCGTGGGCGGATCATTGGCAGTGGCGATCGCGAACGCATTGGTGAATTGCACGAAGGTGCGCTGTTGGTACTTTCGCAGGGCCGGGTGGTAGACATTGACGATGCAGTGGCGAGGCATTTGCACGGCGTGCGTCAGGGTATAAACCTGCCGTTGCGTCTGGAAGGCGAAATCGTTGGCGTTATCGGGCTTACCGGTGAACCGGAACATCTACGTAAATACGGCGAGCTGGTGTGCATGACAGCCGAAATGATGCTGGAGCAGTCGCGCCTGATGCATCTGTTAGCGCAGGATAGCCGCCTGCGTGAAGAGCTGGTGATGAATCTGATTCAGGCGGAAGAGAATACCCCGGCGCTGATGGAGTGGGCGCAACGTTTAGGTATTGATTTGAACCAGCCGCGCGTGGTGGCAGTGGTAGAGGTTGATAGTGGCCAGCTTGGCGTTGACAGCGCGATGGCGGAGCTACAGCAATTGCAGAACGCGTTGACTACGCCTGAACGTAATAATCTGATTGCGATTGTTTCCCTGACCGAGATGGTGGTGCTGAAACCGGCGCTCAATCAGTTTGGTCGCTGGGACGCGGAAGATCACCGCAAGCGTGTTGAGCAGCTCATTGCTCGCATGAAAGAGAACGGACAGCTGCGTTTTCGCGTGTCGCTGGGCAACTATTTTACCGGGCCAGGCAGTATTGCCCGTTCGTATCGTACGGCGCGCACGACCATGATGGTCGGCAAGCAACGGATGCCGGAAAGTCGTAGCTATTTCTACCAGGATTTGATGCTGCCAGTTCTGCTGGACAGCCTGCGCGGCGGCTGGCAGGCCAACGAGCTGGCGCGTCCGTTGGTACGGCTGAAAGCAATGGATAACAACGGCTTACTGCGTCGAACATTAGCGGCGTGGTTTCGGCATAACGTTCAGCCGCTGGCGACCTCAAAAGCGTTATTTATCCACCGTAATACGCTGGAATATCGCCTGAACCGAATTTCAGAGCTGACCGGGCTGGATTTAGGGAATTTTGACGACCGATTGCTGCTGTATGTCGCGCTACAACTGGATGAGCAGCATTAATTCCTTGCCTGTTGGCGCTACGCTTATCAGGCAAAATGCCGGGGGGCGGCTTCGCCTTACCCGGCCTACGAATAGATTCACATGCGGTTATTTACGCGTTAGTTTTTCCAGATCGGCTTCAATTTCGCTGATCTTGTTGGTCACGACGCTTTCCAGATGACGTAAATCATCAAGGATCTTGCGTTTAAGATCGACTTCGCTGCGATCGCGCAGGCAGATCTGATCCAGTTCGTCGATCACATAGCGCAGGTTGGGACTGATCTCCTGCACTTCTTTGTAACCCTGGCCGACGCCATCGGCGACAACCGTTTTACGCTGACGGGGATATTTGAACTTCACGCTCTTGGCAAAAAACTCGCCTTTATCCTTCTGGAAATAGATTTTCAGGATATCGTTGTTGGCTTCTTGCCGCAGGCTGTAACGATCGATTTCTTCAGGATTAGTAATGCCCAGACTTTTCAGATTGTCATACATAGCGGTACCCTTAAGCTCACCATAACCATTGAATAATTAACGAAAAGCCTTGTTTATGCCACTCGCAGATGTAAAAAAAGCGGGCTAAGCCCGCTTTTTCAAATCACTGTTAGTCGATGGTGCGTAACAGTTCGTTGATTCCTACTTTTCCACGCGTTTTGGCATCGACTTTCTTCACAATCACCGCGCAGTACAGGCTGTATTTGCCATCTTTCGACGGCAGGTTGCCGGAGACAACCACAGAGCCCGCCGGAACGCGGCCATAATGCACTTCGCCGGTTTCACGATCGTAAATACGGGTGCTCTGACCAATGTACACGCCCATAGAGATAACAGAGCCTTCTTCGACGATCACGCCTTCAACCACTTCAGAACGTGCGCCGATGAAGCAGTTGTCTTCGATGATGGTCGGGTTAGCCTGTAACGGCTCCAGTACGCCACCGATGCCAACGCCGCCGGACAGGTGAACGTTTTTACCAATTTGCGCGCAGGAACCCACGGTCGCCCAGGTATCAACCATCGTACCTTCATCCACATAAGCGCCGATGTTCACGTAAGACGGCATCAGCACGGTGTTACGGGCGATAAACGCACCCTGGCGTACGGCCGCTGGCGGAACCACGCGGAAACCTTCTTTCTGGAAGCGTGCTTCGTCGTAGTTGGCGAATTTCATCGGCACTTTATCGAAGTAACGACTTTCCGCACCCTCGATAACCTGATTATCGTTAATACGGAAAGAGAGCAGGACCGCCTTTTTCAGCCACTGATGCGTGACCCACTGACCCTCAATCTTTTCTGCGACGCGCAGTGCACCGGAATCCAGTAAAGCAATAACCTGATTCACCGCTTCGCGGGTTACGGTATCTACATTTGCCGGAGTAATGTCGGCACGGCGCTCGAAAGCGGACTCAATAACGTTCTGTAACTGCTGCATTGTTAAACTCTTTCCATAATAAATAAAAACATCACCCTTTATCGTTTGGATTGAGGGCCTCTGTCAACCGTTGATGCACTTCCTGCTGCAGCTCATTATTAAGGGCGCGCCGGTCGGCGGTGGCGATTATGAATAAATCTTCTACTCGCTCGCCAATGGTTGTAATTCGGGCGCCATGCAGCGAAATTCCCAGATCGGCAAAAATCTGCCCGACCCGCGCCAGCAGTCCAGGCTGGTCGAGAGCGATAAGCTCAAGGAATGATTTTCGGTCGGTGTGGGTCGGCAGGAAAGTGACCTCGGTATCGACGGTAAAGTGGCGTAATTTTGCCGGCTGACGACGTGGTTGCGGTGGCTGCCAGCTGCGCTGCGTGATGGCCTGTTCCAGTCCAAAACGGATCGCTTCGTGTCGGTCTGAAGACAGCGGGCTGCCGTCCGGTTCCAGCACGATGAACGTATCCATCGCCATCCCATCGCGGGTAGTGAAAATCTGCGCATCGTGGACGCTTAGATTGCGCCTGTCCAGTTCGGCGCAGACGGCGGCAAACAGGTAAGGGCGATCGGGGCTCCAGATAAAAATTTCCGTTCCGCCGCGCGTGGCCTGCGGGCTGAGCAGGATTAGCGGCTTACTGAGATCGTGCTGCAGCAGATGACGCGCATGCCAGGCCAGTTGATTTGGGCTGTGGCGCACGAAATAGTTGGCGCGACAGCGCGACCAGATGTGGTGCAGCGCTTCTTCATCAATGTTGTCCATACGCAGTAGCGCCAGTGCCTGAAGCTGATGATGGCGAACGCGTTCGCGCATATCTGGCGTGTTTTGCATCCCACGACGTAGCTGTTTTTCCGTCGCAAAGTACAGCTCGCGCAGCAGACTTTGCTTCCAGCTATTCCACAGCGTTTCGTTAGTAGCGCAAATATCCGCGACGGTCAGGCACACTAAAAAGCGCAGACGATGTTCCGTTTGTACTTCTTCAGCGAATTGCTTGATCACTTCCGGATCCTGAATATCACGGCGCTGAGCGGTCACCGACATCAGCAAATGCTGACGCACCAGCCAGACGATCAGCTGCGTTTCACGTGAGTTCAGACCATGCAGTTCGGCGAATTTGAGCACGTCCTGGGCGCCGAGAACCGAGTGATCGCCGCCGCGACCTTTGGCGATATCGTGGAACAGCGCGGCAATCAGAATTAGCTCCGGCTGTCGCAAGCGCGGCCACAGATCTACGCACAGCGGATGGCGCGGGCGGGTCTCTTCGTTAGCAAAACTCTCCAGCTTGAGCATCACACGGATAGTGTGCTCATCCACCGTATAGGCATGAAACAGGTCAAACTGCATTTGGCCGACAATGTGCGACCATTGCGGCATATAAGCCCACAAAACGCTGTGCCGATGCATCGGCAGCAGGCCGCGACTCACCGCGCCCGGATGGCGCAACATACTGAGAAACAGCGAACGCGCTTCCGGAATGTAGCATAGCGGCTGGGTTAAATGACGGCGGGCATGACGCAAATGGCGCAGCGTGGTGGAGTAAATCCCGCTGATCGCACTGTTACGTACCATGATGTAGAACATCCGCAATATCGCTTCGGGTTTACGGATAAACAGGTCGTCGTTGCGCAGATCGATCAATGTGCCGCGCAGTTGAAAGTCGTCATCAATCGGGCGCGGTTTTTCATCGGCTGGCAGGGCGAGGATCGCCTCGTCGAACAGTTGCAACAGCATATGGTTCAGTTCGCTGACCCGTCGCGTGACCCGGAAATAGTCTTTCATCATCCGCTCGATCGGCTCATTGCCTTCGCCACCGTAGTTTAGCCGTTGCGCCACGCTGAGCTGGCGGTCAAACAGCAGGCGGTTGTCGTAACGACTAACGACCAGATGCAGGGCGAAGCGAATCCGCCACAGGATATGCAAACATTCATTCAGTTCGGCGCGTTCTGCCAGCGTCAAAAAACCGAAGCCGACCATTTCGTCCAGCGAGGTGGCGCCAAAATGGCGACGGGCCACCCATTGCAGAGTATGGATATCGCGCAGGCCGCCGGGACTGCTTTTGATATCCGGCTCCAGGTTGTAGCTGGTGCCGTGATAACGCTGGTGGCGCTGATTTTGCTCTTCCACTTTGGCGGCGTAAAATTTATCGGACGGCCAGAAACCTTCGCTAAAAATATGCTTTTGCAGCTCAAGAAACAGCGCGACATCGCCGATAAGCAGGCGTGTTTCAATCAGGTTAGTGGCGACGGTTAAATCTGACAATCCTTCCAGCAGACACTCTTCCAGCGTACGCACGCTGTGCCCAACCTCCAGCCTCACGTCCCATAGCAGCGTTAACAGCTCACCGACTTTTTCTGCCTGCGAATCAGGTAGCTTTTTACGACTGAGGATCAGCAGGTCAATATCGGAGAGCGGATGCAGTTCGCCGCGCCCGTAGCCGCCAACGGCAACCAGCGCCAGGTCGGCAATTTGACCGAAACCGGCTTCAATCCACAGGCGCTGAAGCAACTGATCAATAAATTCGGTGCGGGCCTCAATGAGCTGTTCTGCGGAAATTCCACTGTCAAACGCTTCGCCTAACCAGCTCTGGAAGGTGTCGATATGCGCTTTAATACCGGTGCAGTTGAGGTCGTGTTGTGGCCATGTCCCTGGGTTTTGTGGCTGGCCAGGCAGGGTGGGGAGGGCAGTATTTGCGTGCTGTTCAGGAAGAGTATTCATTATGCGCCACCCATTAAAAAGCCGGATGATGGCGTGAACGCCTTACCCGGCCTACTAAGTAGTACAATTTGTAGGCCTGATAAGATGCGAATGCATCGCCATCAGGCAAAACATTATTCGCCGTGTGTGATGATCGCCGGGATGGTGTCATCCTTGCGTAACGTCAGAATCTCACAGCCGTTTTCCGTCACTACAATAGTATGCTCGTACTGTGCAGACAAGCTCCGGTCTTTGGTTTTCACCGTCCAGCCGTCTTTCATGGTGCGGATGCGGTAATCACCGGCATTCAGCATCGGTTCTACGGTGAACGTCATGCCCGGCTGCAGTACCACACCGCCGTCGTCTGCATCGTAGTGCAGAACCTGCGGCTCTTCATGGAAGCCGCGACCGATACCGTGACCGCAGTATTCACGAACGACAGAGAAACCTTCACCTTCCGCGTATTTCTGAATTGCAGCGCCCAGCGTGCGCAGGCGAATGCCCGGTTTCACCATCCGCAGCGCCAGATACAGGCTTTCCTGCGTGACGCGGCACAGACGCTCGCCCAGAATAGTAGGTTTGCCGACGATAAACATTTTCGAGGTGTCGCCGTGGTACTCGTCTTTAATCACAGTCACATCGATGTTGACGATATCGCCGTCTTTCAGAAGTTTGGCGTCGTCCGGGATCCCGTGGCACACCACTTCATTAATAGAGATACATACGGACTTCGGATAGCCGTGGTAACCCAGGCAGGCGGAAATGGCCTGCTGCTCATTCACGATATAGTCATTACAGATACGATCCAGCTCGCCGGTGCTGACGCCCGGTTTAACAAACGGTTCGATGATTTCCAGTACATCAGCGGCCAGGCGGCCAGCGACGCGCATTTTTTCGATTTCTTCAGGGGTCTTGATTGAGATAGCCATGAATTCTGTCCATCAGTGCCGATGATATCGGCAATAATTGTTTAAGTGCTGCCAATGGTATCAGTCCCGCATACGTGCTGCCAAATTGAGAATCATTAACAGCACACAGTGCCAACAATTATTGGTGTCTATGGCGTATTTGTGGTATAAAGCGCGCCGGACTTCCGATCCATTCGAAGACTACACACGATGGACGGGAGCGACAAATCTCACTTTGTGTAACAACACACACGTATCGGCACATATTCCGGGGTGCCCTTTGGGGTCGGTAATATGGGATGCGTGGAGGCTTAACCCCAACTTTTATATATAGAGGTTTTAATCATGGCAACTGTTTCCATGCGCGACATGCTCAAGGCTGGTGTTCACTTCGGTCACCAGACCCGTTACTGGAACCCGAAAATGAAGCCGTTCATCTTCGGTGCGCGTAACAAAGTTCACATCATCAACCTTGAGAAAACTGTACCGATGTTCAACGAAGCTCTGGCTGAACTGAACAAGATCTCTGCTCGTAAAGGTAAAATCCTTTTCGTTGGTACTAAACGCGCTGCAAGCGAAGCGGTGAAAGAAGCTGCTAACAGCTGCGACCAGTTCTTCGTGAACCATCGCTGGCTGGGCGGTATGCTGACTAACTGGAAAACCGTTCGTCAGTCCATCAAACGTCTGAAAGATCTGGAAACTCAGTCTCAGGACGGTACTTTCGAAAAGCTGACCAAGAAAGAAGCGCTGATGCGTACTCGTGAGCTTGAGAAACTGGAAAACAGCCTGGGCGGTATCAAAGACATGGGCGGTCTGCCGGACGCTCTGTTCGTAATCGATGCTGACCACGAGCACATTGCTATCAAAGAAGCAAACAACCTGGGTATCCCAGTATTTGCAATCGTTGATACCAACTCTGATCCGGACGGTGTTGACTTCGTTATCCCGGGTAACGACGACGCAATCCGTGCTGTGACCCTGTACCTGGGCGCTGTAGCTACTACCGTTCGTGAAGGCCGTTCTCAGGATCTGGCTTCCCAGGCGGAAGAAAGCTTCGTAGAAGCTGAATAATAAGGCACGCTCGTTAGAGCCCTTATAGACCAGGTAGTATCACGTTTGGTTAGGGGGCCTGTATATGGCCCCCTTTTTCACTTTTAAATCTGTGCGGTTTCATGCCGGGCAGATCAAATCTTCCGAGGATTTTAGAATGGCTGAAATTACCGCATCCCTGGTAAAAGAGCTGCGTGAGCGTACTGGCGCAGGCATGATGGATTGCAAAAAAGCACTGACTGAAGCTAATGGCGACATTGAGCTGGCAATCGAAAACATGCGTAAGTCCGGTGCAATCAAAGCGGCGAAAAAAGCAGGCAACGTTGCTGCTGACGGCGTAATCAAAACCAAAATCGACGGC
The DNA here is from genome assembly GCF_006385635.1 of Citrobacter sp. CF971. Classification (NCBI taxonomy): domain Bacteria; kingdom Pseudomonadati; phylum Pseudomonadota; class Gammaproteobacteria; order Enterobacterales; family Enterobacteriaceae; genus Citrobacter; species Citrobacter sp. CF971. The sequence continues at coordinate 1,024,854 of NZ_CP041051.1, forward strand.
AACATCGCTTTCATTCTGGAAGTTAACTGCCAGACTGACTTCGTTGCTAAAGATGCTGGTTTCCAGGCATTTGCTGACAAAGTACTGGACGCTGCCGTTGCTGGCAAAATCACTGACGTTGAAGTTCTGAAAGCACAGTTCGAAGAAGAACGTGTTGCTCTGGTTGCTAAAATCGGTGAGAACATCAACATCCGTCGCGTTGCTTCCCTGGAAGGCGAAGTTCTGGGTAACTACCAGCATGGTGCTCGTATCGGTGTTCTGGTTGCTGCAACTGGCGCTGACGAAGAACTGGTTAAACAGCTGGCAATGCACGTTGCTGCAAGCAAACCAGAATTCGTTAAGCCGGAAGACGTATCCGCTGAAGTGGTAGAAAAAGAATACCAGGTTCAGCTGGACATCGCTATGCAGTCTGGCAAGCCGAAAGAAATCGCAGAGAAAATGGTTGAAGGCCGCATGAAGAAATTCACCGGCGAAGTTTCTCTGACCGGTCAGCCTTTCGTCATGGAACCGAGCAAATCTGTTGGTCAGCTGCTGAAAGAGCATAACGCTGACGTAACAGGCTTCATCCGCTTTGAAGTGGGTGAAGGCATCGAGAAAGTTGAGACTGACTTTGCAGCAGAAGTTGCTGCGATGTCCAAGCAGTCTTAATTTTGAAAGGAGCCGCCTGAGGGCGGCTTCTTTTTGTGTCTGGCTTGTAAATTCAGCGAACCGCTATAGTGGTCCTGCTGAAAAGCGACATACAATGTCGCTGGAATTAACTCATCTCATTCGTTGACAGTCTCAGGAAAGAAACATGGCTACCAATGCAAAACCCGTCTACAAACGTATTCTGCTTAAGTTAAGTGGCGAAGCTCTGCAAGGTTCGGAAGGCTTCGGTATTGATGCAAGCATCCTTGACCGCATGGCTCAGGAAATCAAAGAGCTGGTTGAGCTGGGTATTCAGGTTGGCGTAGTGATTGGTGGTGGTAACCTGTTCCGTGGCGCTGGTCTGGCGAAAGCAGGGATGAACCGCGTTGTGGGCGACCACATGGGCATGTTAGCCACCGTAATGAACGGTCTGGCGATGCGCGATGCGCTTCACCGCGCCTATGTGAACGCTCGCTTGATGTCCGCAATTCCTCTGAACGGCGTGTGTGATAACTACAGTTGGGCTGAAGCTATCAGCCTGCTGCGTAACAACCGCGTTGTTATTTTGTCTGCGGGTACCGGCAATCCGTTCTTCACCACCGATTCAGCAGCCTGCCTGCGTGGTATTGAAATTGAAGCGGATGTGGTACTGAAAGCCACCAAAGTCGATGGCGTATTTACTGCCGACCCGGCTAAAGATCCAACGGCGACCATGTACGAACAGTTGACCTACACTGAAGTACTGGATAAAGAGCTGAAAGTCATGGATCTGGCTGCGTTCACGCTGGCTCGTGACCACAAATTACCGATTCGTGTCTTTAACATGAACAAACCAGGTGCACTGCGCCGTGTTGTTATGGGTGAAAAAGAAGGCACGTTAATCACGGAATAATTCCCGTTGCGGCTAAATGCAGGTAATATTCCGCTTTAATGTCGCGGGATACGTCCCTCAAAATTAATCAAGACTATACTTGTCACATCTTGCGCGGCGGGTATGGTCTGACTGAAACAAGCTTTCAAGGATTCGTAACGTGATCAACGATATCAGAAAAGATGCTGAAGTACGCATGGACAAATGCGTCGAAGCGTTCAAAAACCAAATCAGCAAAATTCGCACGGGTCGTGCTTCTCCTAGCCTGCTGGATGGTATTGTCGTGGAATATTACGGCACACCGACTCCGCTGCGCCAGCTGGCAAGCGTAACGGTTGAAGATTCCCGTACCCTGAAAATCAACGTGTTTGACCGTTCTATGGGGCCAGCCGTTGAGAAAGCCATCATGGCTTCCGACCTCGGTCTGAATCCAAGCTCTGCGGGTTCCGACATCCGCGTTCCGCTGCCGCCGCTGACCGAAGAACGTCGTAAAGATCTGACCAAGATCGTGCGTGGCGAAGCTGAAGGCGCGCGTGTTGCGGTACGTAATGTACGCCGCGATGCAAACGACAAAGTGAAAGCGTTGTTGAAAGAAAAAGAGATCAGCGAAGATGACGATCGCCGTTCTCAGGACGACGTACAGAAACTGACTGACGCTGCAATCAAGAAAGTTGATGCGGCGCTGGCAGAGAAAGAAGCGGAACTGATGCAGTTCTGATTCGCCTGTACGCTAAAAACGCCGCTTAGAAGGCCTGAGAAGGCTGGATGGCGGCGTTTTGCTTTTTTCTGTCTATATACCTTAAAGGGTAAAATTCTTCTGGATGTCTCATGAAGCAATTAACCATCCTGGGATCAACCGGTTCCATTGGTTGCAGTACGCTGGATGTAGTACGCCATAACCCGGAAAAATTTCGTGTTACTGCGTTGGTGGCGGGTAAAAATGTCGCCCGCATGGTAGAGCAATGCCTGGAGTTTTCTCCTCGCTATGCGGTAATGGACGATGAAAAAAGCGCTGCGTTGGTAAAAGCAGCTCTGCTGGAGCAGGGCAGTCGCACTGAGGTCATGAGCGGTCAGCAGGCTGCCTGTGATATGGCTGCGCTGGATGATGTTGATCAGGTCATGGCGGCAATTGTCGGCGCAGCGGGCTTATTGCCAACGCTGGCGGCAATTCGTGCGAGCAAAAGTATTTTACTGGCGAACAAAGAGTCTCTGGTGACCTGCGGTCGTCTGTTTATGGACGACGTGAAACGCCACAAAGCGCAGCTTTTGCCGGTAGATAGCGAGCATAACGCGATTTTTCAGAGTTTACCGCAACCTATCCAACACAATCTGGGATACGCTGACCTTGAGCAAAACGGCGTTATGTCAGTTCTGCTTACCGGGTCTGGTGGCCCATTCCGTGAAACGCCATTGCGCGATCTGGTCTCTATGACCCCCGATCAGGCATGTCGTCATCCGAATTGGTCGATGGGACGAAAAATCTCTGTCGATTCCGCCACCATGATGAACAAAGGTCTGGAATACATTGAAGCGCGTTGGTTATTTAATGCCAGTGCAAGCCAGATGGAAGTGCTGATTCACCCGCAGTCGGTTATTCATTCGATGGTCCGTTATCAGGATGGTAGTGTTCTGGCGCAGTTGGGTGAACCGGACATGCGTACACCTATTGCCCATACCATGGCATGGCCAGAACGAGTGACGTCCGGTGTTAAGCCTGTCGATTTTTGCAAACTCAGTGCGCTGACGTTTTCAGCACCTGATTACCAGCGTTATCCGTGCCTGAAGCTGGCGATGGACGCGTTTGAGCAAGGGCAGGCGGCGACGACTGCACTTAATGCCGCGAATGAAATAACCGTTGCCGCGTTTCTGGCGCAGCAGATCCGATTTACCGATATTGCTGACCTGAATTTATCCGTGCTGGATAAGATGGATTTGCAGGAGCCGCAGAGCGTTGATGACGTGCTGAAGGTTGATGCCATCGCGCGGGACGTCGCCAGAAAAGAAGTGATGCGACTCTCAAGCTGATGATAATCCCTCTACGGAGAATCGTGCTATTTGTTAGCGTTGGGCTTCAGTGATATAGTCTGCGCCACCCGATCGCGGGTATTTGCTTTTTTTCGGTCGGGTAAGCCGTGGTTTGACACGGCTTTTTTGTGGATGGGCTTCAGTATTCCTGAGTACCGTAAATCCTTTCAGGGACTAATAACGCGTTATGTTGTCTGCAACTAAACCATTAAGCGAAAATTTGCCAGCACATGGTTGTCGCCATGTCGCAATTATCATGGATGGCAATGGCCGCTGGGCGAAAAAGCAAGGGAAGATTCGCGCCTTTGGGCATAAGGCCGGAGCAAAATCCGTCCGCCGGGCTGTCTCTTTTGCTGCCAATAACGGTATTGATGCGTTAACGCTGTATGCCTTTAGCAGTGAGAACTGGAACCGACCTGCGCAGGAAGTGAGCGCGTTAATGGAACTGTTTGTGTGGGCACTTGATAGTGAAGTGAAAAACCTGCACCGCCATAACGTACGTCTGCGTATTATCGGGGATATCAGTCGATTTAACTCTCGTTTGCAAGAACGGATTCGCAAATCAGAAGCGATTACTGCCCAGAATACCGGGTTGACGCTGAATATTGCAGCGAATTACGGTGGACGGTGGGATATAGTCCAGGGGGTCAGGCAACTGGCACAACAGGTGCAGGATGGTCTGCTGCGTCCAGAGCAAATCGATGAAGAGATGCTTGGGCAGCAAATTTGTATGCATGAACTGGCTCCTGTGGATTTAGTGATAAGGACTGGGGGAGAGCATCGAATTAGTAATTTTCTGTTGTGGCAAATTGCCTATGCCGAACTTTACTTTACGGATGTTCTCTGGCCCGATTTCGATGAACAAGACTTTGAAGGTGCGCTGCATGCCTTTGCTAATCGTGAGCGTCGTTTCGGCGGCACCGAGCCCGGTGATGAAAAAGCCTGATGGGGGTCGCTTTTGCTGAAGTATCGCCTGATTTCTGCTTTTGTTTTAATACCCGTTGTCATCGCGGCGCTGTTTTTGCTGCCGCCGGTGGGGTTCGCCATTGTCACGCTGGTCGTTTGTATGCTGGCCGCCTGGGAATGGGGACAGTTAAGCGGTTTTACCACGCGTACACAGCGAGTCTGGCTGGCGGTTTTGTGCGGGCTATTGCTGGCGCTAATGCTGTTCTTACTGCCGGAATACCATCGCAATATTCATCAGCCGCTGGTTGAAGTATCGCTGTGGGCGTCGCTGGGCTGGTGGGTCGTGGCGCTGTTGCTGGTATTGTTTTATCCCGGCTCTGCGTCGGTCTGGCGTAATTCCAAAACATTACGCATAATTTTCGGCGTGTTAACCATTGTTCCGTTTTTTTGGGGAATGCTGGCGCTACGTGCATGGCACTATGATGAGAATCATTATAGTGGCGCGCTATGGCTGCTGTATGTCATGATCCTCGTTTGGGGAGCGGACTCTGGTGCGTATATGTTTGGTAAGCTGTTTGGCAAACATAAGCTGGCACCGAAGGTTTCTCCTGGTAAAACCTGGCAGGGTTTTATTGGCGGACTCGCCACTGCGGCCGTGATCTCATGGGGTTATGGCATGTGGGCGAATCTTGAAGTTGCGCCTGTCACCTTGCTCATTTGCTCCATCGTTGCAGCCCTGGCCTCCGTGCTGGGTGACCTGACCGAGAGTATGTTTAAGCGTGAAGCAGGTATTAAGGATAGTGGTCACTTAATTCCAGGACACGGTGGTATTCTGGACCGTATTGATAGCCTGACGGCTGCGGTACCGGTCTTTGCCTGCCTGTTGTTACTGGTATTCAGGACGCTCTAACGGATGGTCTTATGCTGAGTATTCTCTGGAATCTGGCTGCATTCATTGTCGCACTTGGTGTGCTTATCACCGTGCATGAATTTGGTCATTTCTGGGTTGCGCGGCGCTGCGGAGTCCGCGTCGAACGCTTTTCCATTGGTTTTGGAAAAGCGCTTTGGCGGCGTACCGATAAATTAGGTACGGAATACGTTATCGCCCTGATTCCCCTCGGCGGTTACGTCAAAATGCTGGATGAGCGCGCTGAACCAGTCGCACCGGAGCTGCGCCATTACGCTTTCAACAATAAAACGGTTGGACAACGCGCAGCCATCATCGCCGCAGGTCCGATTGCAAACTTCCTTTTTGCTATTTTCGCTTACTGGCTGGTGTTTATCATCGGTGTCCCTGGCGTTCGTCCGGTTGTTGGTGAAATAACACCCAACTCGATTGCCGCGCAGGCGCAAATTCAGCCGGGTACGGAACTAAAAGCGGTTGATGGTATCGAAACCCCTGATTGGGATGCCGTGAGATTGCAACTGGTAGCCAAAATTGGCGATGAGCATACGACTCTCAGCGTAGCGCAGTTTGGCAGTAACCAGCGTCAGGACAAAACGCTGGATTTACGCCAGTGGGCATTTGAGCCAGACAAAGAGGATCCCGTCTCCAGTTTAGGGATTCGTCCGCGCGGTCCGCAGATTGAACCGGTGCTGTCAGAAGTGCAGGTTAACTCCGCTGCAAGTAAGGCAGGTTTGCAAGCAGGCGACAGGATCGTTAAAGTCAATGGTCAGCCGCTGACGCAATGGATGACGTTTGTGACGCTGGTGCGCGATAATCCGGATAAGCCGTTAGCGCTAGATATTGAAAGACAAGGAAGTTCCTTGTCTTTAACGTTAACCCCAGATTCAAAACAGGTTAACGGGAAGGCAGAAGGTTTTGCGGGCGTGGTGCCTAAAGTTATTCCTCTGCCTGATGAGTATAAGACTGTACGCCAGTATGGGCCATTCAGCGCCGTCCTCGAAGCCTCGGATAAAACGTGGCAGTTGATGAAGCTGACGGTCAGTATGCTGGGAAAATTGATTACCGGTGATGTAAAACTGAACAACCTCAGTGGGCCGATTTCTATCGCCCAGGGGGCTGGGATGTCAGCGGAATTCGGGATTATTTATTACCTGATGTTCCTTGCGCTTATCAGCGTGAACTTAGGGATAATCAACCTGTTTCCGTTGCCCGTTCTTGACGGGGGGCATCTGCTGTTCCTGGCGATTGAAAAGCTGAAGGGCGGTCCGGTATCCGAGCGGGTTCAAGACTTTAGTTATCGCATTGGCTCTATCTTGCTGGTGTTGTTAATGGGGCTTGCACTTTTCAATGATTTCTCTCGGTTGTAAGAGAGTGTTAGGAAGAACGCATAATAACGATGGCGATGAAAAAGTTGCTCATAGCGTCGCTGCTGTTTAGCAGCGCCACCGTATACGGTGCTGAAGGGTTCGTAGTGAAGGACATTCATTTCGAAGGCCTACAGCGAGTCGCCGTTGGTGCGGCTCTCCTCAGTATGCCGGTGCGCACAGGCGACACGGTTAATGATGAAGACATCAGTAATACCATTCGTGCTCTGTTCGCCACCGGTAACTTTGAGGATGTCCGCGTCCTGCGCGATGGTGATACCCTTCTGGTTCAGGTAAAAGAGCGTCCGACGATTGCCAGCATCACTTTCTCCGGTAATAAATCGGTGAAAGATGACATGCTCAAGCAAAACCTCGAGGCGTCTGGCGTGCGTGTTGGCGAGTCTCTGGATCGCACCACGCTTGCCGATATCGAAAAAGGCCTGGAAGATTTCTACTATAGCGTCGGTAAGTACAGCGCCAGTGTGAAAGCGGTGGTGACGCCGTTGCCGCGTAACCGCGTTGACCTCAAGCTGGTCTTCCAGGAAGGTGTTTCGGCGAAGATCCAACAGATCAATATCGTCGGCAACCATGCCTTCACGACTGACGAACTTATCTCTCACTTCCAGTTGCGTGATGAAGTACCGTGGTGGAACGTGGTGGGCGATCGCAAATACCAGAAACAGAAACTGGCGGGCGACCTTGAAACCCTGCGCAGTTACTATCTGGATCGCGGTTATGCCCGCTTCAATATCGACTCCACTCAGGTCAGCCTGACGCCGGATAAAAAAGGTATCTACATCACCGTTAACATCACAGAAGGCGAGCAGTACAAGCTTTCTGGTGTTCAGGTGAGCGGTAACCTAGCCGGGCACTCCGCCGAAATTGAGACCCTGACGAAGATCGAGCCAGGTGAACTCTATAACGGCACTAAAGTGACCAAAATGGAAGATGATATCAAGAAGCTCCTGGGTCGCTATGGCTATGCCTATCCGCGCGTACAGTCGCAGCCTGAAATCAACGACGCTGACAAAACCGTTAAATTACGCGTAAACGTGGATGCGGGTAACCGTTTCTATGTGCGTAAGATTCGTTTTGAAGGTAACGACACCTCTAAAGATTCCGTTCTGCGTCGCGAAATGCGTCAGATGGAAGGTGCATGGTTGGGCAGCGATCTGGTCGACCAGGGTAAAGAGCGTCTGAACCGTCTGGGTTACTTTGAAACAGTTGATACCGATACTCAGCGTGTTCCGGGCAGACCGGATCAGGTTGATGTAGTCTACAAGGTCAAAGAGCGTAACACCGGTAGCTTTAACTTCGGCGTCGGTTACGGTACCGAGAGCGGCGTGAGCTTCCAGGCTGGCGTTCAGCAAGATAACTGGTTAGGTACCGGTTATTCTGTTGGTATCAACGGCACCAAAAACGACTACCAGACCTATACTGAGTTGTCTGTGACTAACCCGTACTTCACCGTTGATGGTGTGAGCCTGGGTGGCCGTGTCTTCTATAACGACTTTGAAGCGAATGATGCGGATTTGTCCGACCATACCAACAAAAGTTATGGTACAGACGTAACGCTTGGCTTCCCGGTAAACGAATACAACACGTTGCGTGCCGGCCTGGGTTATGTACATAACAAACTGTCCAACATGCAGCCGCAGGTTGCGATGGATCGTTATCTTGAGTCAATGGGCGAGACCAATACCAACAGCTTTGCCGCTGATGACTTCACCTTTAACTACGGTTGGACGTACAACAAACTGGACCGTGGGTATTTCCCAACGGACGGTACACGCGTCAACCTGAACGGTAAAGTGACCATTCCGGGTTCTGATAACGAATACTACAAAGTGTCGATGGATACCGCGACCTATGTGCCGATCGATGACGATCACAAGTGGGTGGTTTTAGGACGTACGAAGGTAGGCTATGGCGACGGCATTGGCAGCAAAGAAATGCCGTTCTATGAGAACTTCTATGCAGGTGGTTCCAGCACCGTGCGTGGCTTCCAGTCGAATACTATCGGTCCAAAAGCAGTCTACAAAAACGGTGCTTACGCCAGTGGTTCTGATAATAGTGACTACGAAGAGTGTTCCAACGCGGACGGTAAGGACTGTAAATCGGATGACGCAGTGGGCGGTAACGCCATGGCTGTCGCCAGCCTGGAGTTTATTACCCCAACGCCGTTCATTAGCGACAAGTATGCCAACTCGGTTCGTACCTCGTTCTTCTGGGATATGGGTACCGTTTGGGATACTAACTGGCAGGATAGCGCTCAAACACGTGCTATAGGTGTGCCGGACTACAGTGATCCAAGTAATATCCGTATGTCAGCGGGTATCGCTTTACAATGGATGTCCCCATTGGGGCCGTTGGTTTTCTCCTACGCCCAGCCGTTCAAGAAGTACGATGGAGACAAAGCGGAACAGTTCCAGTTTAACATTGGTAAAACCTGGTAATTGTTCTTCGCAAAGGAATGTAGTGGTAGTGTAGCGATGACTTTAGGCGATCTTGCATGGGATCGCCTGGCCACGCAAAGAACTGCACCTTCGGGTGCAAATGGGATGGTAAGGAGTTAATTGTGAAAAAGTGGTTATTAGCTGCAGGTCTCGGTTTAGCGATGGCAACGTCCGCACAAGCGGCTGACAAAATTGCAATCGTCAACATGGGTAGCCTGTTCCAACAGGTTGCACAGAAGACAGGCGTTTCTGCTACGCTGGAAAACGAGTTCAAAGGCCGTGCCAGCGAACTGCAGCGTATGGAATCCGATCTGCAATCTAAGATGCAGCGTCTGCAATCAATGAAAGCAGGTAGCGATCGTACCAAGCTGGAAAAAGACGTTATGGCTCAGCGCCAGACTTTCTCTCAGAAAGCTCAGGCTTTTGAGCAGGATCGTGCGCGTCGCTCCAACGAAGAACGTGGCAAACTGGTTACTCGTATCCAGACTGCTGTGAAATCTGTTGCCAGCAGCCAGAGCATCGATCTGGTCGTTGACGCAAACACCGTTGCATACAACAGCAGCGATGTAAAAGACATCACCGCTGACGTACTGAAACAGGTTAAATAAGTAATGCCTTCAATTCGACTGGCTGATTTAGCAGAGCAGTTGGATGCAGAATTACACGGTGATGGCGATATCGTCATCACCGGCGTAGCGTCCATGCAATCTGCGCAAACTGGCAATATCACGTTCATGGTGAATCCTAAGTACCGTGAACACTTAGGCGTATGCCAGGCTTCTGCCGTAGTAATGACGCAGGACGATCTTCCTTTTGCTAAAAGTGCCGCGTTGGTAGTGAAGAATCCCTACCTGACCTATGCACGTATGGCGCAAATTTTAGATACCACGCCTCAGCCTGCACAGAACATTGCACCGAGTGCAGTGATCGATGCAACGGCGAAGCTGGGTAGTAATGTCTCTGTGGGCGCAAATGCGGTCATTGAGTCTGGCGTAGAACTGGGTGATAACGTCGTTATCGGCGCAGGCTGCTTCGTCGGAAAAAATACTAAAATCGGTGCAGGTTCACGCTTGTGGGCGAATGTGACGATTTACCACGACATTCAGATCGGTGAGAATTGCCTGATCCAGTCAAGCACTGTCGTTGGATCTGATGGATTTGGTTACGCGAACGATCGCGGTAACTGGGTAAAGATCCCGCAGCTTGGTCGCGTGATTATCGGCGATCGCGTCGAGATCGGCGCTTGTACCACCATTGACCGTGGTGCTCTGGACGATACTGTGATCGGTAATGGTGTTATCATTGATAACCAGTGCCAGATTGCGCATAACGTTGTGATTGGCGACAATACGGCAGTAGCCGGTGGCGTCATTATGGCGGGAAGCCTGAAGATTGGCCGTTACTGCATGATTGGCGGCGCCAGCGTGATCAATGGGCATATGGAAATATGCGACAAAGTCACGGTGACTGGCATGGGTATGGTGATGCGTCCTATCACCGAACCTGGCGTCTATTCCTCAGGCATTCCGCTACAACCCAATAAGGTATGGCGTAAAACAGCTGCACTGGTGATGAATATTGATGATATGAGCAAGCGCCTCAAAGCGATTGAGCGCAAGGTTAATCAACAAGACTAAAGCACCGTTTTTGCATGTCTGACTTTTCGGCCTGTCCCATTCATACGATTGCGACAGGCCGTGTTATTATTGCCTTTTAGTATATTTTGACAGGAAGAGTATTTTGACTACTAACACTCATACTCTGCATATTGAAGAGATTTTAGAACTTCTGCCGCACCGTTTTCCGTTTCTGCTGGTTGATCGCGTGCTGGATTTTGAAGAAGGTCGTTTTCTGCGCGCAGTGAAAAATGTATCCGTTAACGAGCCTTTCTTTCAGGGCCACTTCCCGGGTAAACCTATTTTCCCTGGCGTATTGATTCTGGAAGCGATGGCACAGGCTACTGGTATCCTTGCGTTTAAAAGCGTAGGAAAACTGGAACCAGGCGAACTGTATTATTTCGCGGGTATTGACGAAGCACGCTTTAAGCGTCCTGTCGTGCCTGGCGATCAGATGATCATGGAAGTGACTTTCGAGAAAACGCGCCGTGGCCTGACCCGTTTTAAAGGGGTTGCGCTGGTCGACGGTAAAGTTGTGTGCGAAGCAACGATGATGTGTGCCCGTAGCCGGGAGGCCTGATACGTGATTGATAAATCCGCCTTTATTCACCCGACCGCCATTGTAGAAGAGGGTGCCAGCATTGGTGCCAATGCTCACATTGGCCCATTTTGTATTGTTGGACCCCATGTTGAAATTGGTGAGGGTACCGTACTGAAGTCTCACGTTGTCGTGAATGGCCATACAAAAATTGGTCGCGATAACGAGATCTATCAGTTTGCCTCCATCGGTGAAGTTAACCAGGATCTTAAATATGCTGGCGAACCGACCCGTGTGGAAATTGGCGATCGCAACCGCATCCGCGAAAGCGTCACCATTCATCGTGGCACAGTGCAGGGCGGTGGAGTGACGAAGGTGGGCAGCGATAACTTACTGATGATTAATGCGCACGTCGCGCATGATTGTACGGTAGGAAACCGCTGTATTCTGGCGAATAACGCCACGCTTGCCGGACATGTTTCGCTGGATGATTTTGTTATCATCGGCGGCATGACTGCGGTGCATCAGTTCTGCATCATCGGTGCTCATGTGATGGTTGGCGGCTGTTCTGGTGTAGCCCAGGACGTGCCTCCGTACGTTATCGCCCAGGGCAACCACGCGACGCCGTTTGGCGTCAATATCGAAGGTCTGAAGCGTCGTGGATTCACCCGCGAAGCGATTACCGCGATTCGTAACGCCTACAAAGCGTTGTACCGTAGTGGTAAAACGCTGGAAGAAGTGAAACCAGAAATCGCGGAACTGGCGAAACAGTACCCCGAAGTTCAGGCTTTCAGCGACTTCTTTGAGCGCTCAACGCGTGGCCTGATTCGTTAATGACTGAACAGCGTCCTTTAACGATTGCCCTCGTCGCCGGAGAAACCTCCGGCGATATTCTTGGTGCAGGGTTAATCCGTGCACTCAAGGCTCGCGTTCCCAATGCGCGTTTTGTTGGTGTGGCGGGTCCGCTGATGCAGGCCGAAGGCTGTGAAGCCTGGTACGAAATGGAAGAGCTGGCGGTCATGGGCATTGTTGAAGTGCTCGGACGTCTGCGCCGTTTACTGCATATTCGTGCCGACCTCACTCGCCGATTCACCGACTTAAAGCCGGATGTTTTCGTTGGCATTGATGCACCTGATTTCAACATTACCCTCGAAGGGAACTTGAAAAAACAGGGCATTAAAACCATTCATTATGTCAGTCCGTCCGTCTGGGCGTGGCGACAGAAACGCGTTTTCAAAATAGGCAGATCCACCAACATGGTGCTGGCCTTTCTGCCTTTCGAAAAAGCGTTTTATGACAAATTTAACGTCCCGTGCCGCTTTATAGGTCATACCATGGCGGATGCCATGCCGTTGGACCCGGATAAAAACGCGGCACGTGATATTCTGGGCATTCCTCATGACGCACACTGCCTGGCGCTACTGCCAGGAAGCCGTGGTGCAGAAGTGGAGATGCTCAGCGCCGATTTTCTGAAAACGGCGCAGCTATTACGCCAGCATTATCCGGATCTCGAAGTGGTGGTGCCGTTGGTGAATGCCAAACGTCGTGAGCAGTTTGAACGCATTAAAGCGGAAGTTGCACCGGAGCTTTCCGTACATCTGCTCAATGGTATGGGACGTGAAGCAATGGTGGCCAGCGACGCCGCACTGCTGGCTTCAGGTACCGCCGCGCTGGAATGTATGCTGGCAAAATGCCCGATGGTGGTTGGCTACCGTATGAAACCCTTCACCTTCTGGCTGGCGAAGCGTCTGGTGAAGACTGATTACGTTTCGCTACCTAACCTGTTGGCGGGAAGAGAACTGGTTAAAGAGCTGTTGCAGGAAGAGTGTGAACCGCAGGCGCTGTCGCAAGCGCTGTTGCCGTTGCTGGCGAAGGGTAAAACCAGCCATGCGATGCACGACACATTCCGTGAACTGCACCAGCAGATCCGTTGCAATGCTGATGAGCAGGCAGCGGATGCGGTCCTGGAGTTAGCGCAATGATTGAATTTGTGTATCCGCATACGCATTTAGTGGCGGGTGTGGATGAAGTCGGACGCGGCCCTTTGGTCGGCGCGGTCGTCACTGCGGCCGTCATTCTGGATCCGGCTCGCCCTATTATCGGTCTTAACGACTCAAAAAAACTGTCAGAAAAACGTCGCCTGGCGCTGTTTGATGAAATTAAAGAAAAGGCGTTAAGCTGGAGCCTGGGTCGGGCGGAACCGCATGAAATCGACGAACTGAACATTTTACATGCTACCATGCTGGCCATGCAGCGTGCGGTTGCGGGTCTGCATATTGCGCCTGAATACGTGCTAATTGACGGCAATCGTTGCCCGGCATTACCGGTACCGTCGATGGCGGTGGTCAAAGGTGATAGCCGCGTGGCGGAGATTAGCGCCGCATCGATTCTGGCAAAAGTGACCCGTGACGCTGAAATGGCGGCGCTGGATACGGTTTTTCCACAGTATGGTTTTGCACAGCACAAAGGTTATCCAACCGCATTTCATCTGGAAAAATTGGCACTGCATGGTGCGACTGAGCACCATCGCCGCAGCTTTGGCCCCGTCAAACGCGCACTGGGACTCTCGTCCTGATTCTTGTGTTGAAGGAATCTGAAGATGTCTGAACCACGTTTCGTCCACCTACGGGTGCACAGCGACTACTCCATGATCGATGGGCTGGCGAAAACCGGACCGCTGGTAAAAAAGGCGGCCGCGTTAGGCATGCCTGCGCTGGCGATCACCGATTTTACCAACCTGTGTGGTCTGGTGAAGTTTTACGGAGCGGGCCATGGCGCGGGTATCAAGCCGATAGTTGGCGCAGATTTTCATGTCCGCAGTGAGCTGTTGGGCGATGAACTCACGCAGCTCACCGTGCTGGCCGCAAATAATACCGGCTATCAGAACCTGACGTTGTTGATTTCGAAAGCCTATCAGCGCGGCTATGGCGCAGAAGGACCGGTTATCGACCGGGACTGGTTGGTCGAGTTAAAAGAAGGTTTGATTTTGCTCTCCGGCGGTCGCATGGGGGATGTCGGACGAAGTCTGCTGCGCGGCAATAACGCACTGGTTGACGAGTGCGTGGCGTTTTACGAAGAACATTTTCCCAATTGCTATTTCCTCGAACTGATTCGCACCGGCAGGCAAGATGAAGAAAATTATCTGCACGCAGCCGTAGCACTGGCCGAAACGCGTGGTCTACCGGTGGTGGCGACTAACGATGTCCGCTTCCTTGAAACCGGAGATTTCGATGCGCATGAAATCCGCGTAGCGATCCACGACGGCTTTACCCTTGATGACCCGAAACGCCCGCGTAACTATTCGCCGCAGCAGTACATGCGCAGCGAAGATGAGATGTGCGAGCTGTTCTCCGATATTCCGGAAGCACTGCAAAACACCGTCGAGATAGCTAAACGCTGCAACGTGACGGTGCGTCTGGGCGAATATTTCCTGCCGCAGTTCCCGACCGGCGATATGACCACCGAAGATTTCCTTGTGGCGAAATCACGCGAAGGGCTGGAAGAACGTCTCGAATTTTTGTTCCCTGACCCTGAAGTTCGTGCGCAGAAGCGCCCACCTTACGATGAACGTCTGGAAGTTGAACTTAAAGTTATCAACCAGATGGGATTCCCGGGCTACTTCCTGATCGTTATGGAATTTATCCAGTGGTCGAAGGATAACGGCGTACCGGTAGGCCCGGGACGTGGTTCCGGTGCTGGCTCACTTGTTGCCTATGCGCTGAAAATTACCGATCTCGACCCGCTGGAATTTGACCTGCTGTTCGAACGTTTCCTTAACCCGGAACGTGTCTCAATGCCCGACTTCGACGTTGACTTCTGTATGGAGAAACGCGACCAGGTCATCGAGCACGTGGCGGAAATGTACGGTCGTGATGCGGTTTCGCAGATTATTACCTTCGGTACGATGGCAGCAAAAGCGGTTATCCGCGACGTGGGCCGCGTACTGGGGCATCCGTACGGCTTCGTTGACCGTATTTCGAAGCTGGTGCCGCCCGATCCGGGCATGACGCTGGCAAAAGCCTTTGAAGCCGAACCCCAACTGCCGGAAATCTATGAGGCAGATGAAGAGGTTAAAGCGCTGATCGATATGGCGCGTAAGCTGGAAGGCGTCACGCGTAACGCCGGTAAGCACGCCGGTGGTGTGGTTATCGCACCGACCAAAATTACTGATTTTGCTCCGCTGTACTGCGATGAACAGGGGCTGCACCCGGTTACTCAGTTTGATAAGAACGATGTGGAATATGCCGGTCTTGTGAAGTTCGACTTCCTCGGCCTGCGTACGCTCACCATCATCAACTGGGCGCTGGAAATGATCAACGCGCGCCGTGAAAAGAACGGTGAGCCACCGCTGGATATTGCGGCTATCCCGCTGGATGACAAGAAAAGCTTCGATATGCTGCAACGCTCGGAGACCACGGCGGTCTTCCAGCTTGAATCCCGCGGCATGAAAGACCTGATCAAACGTCTGCAGCCTGACTGCTTCGAAGATATGATCGCACTGGTGGCTCTGTTCCGCCCTGGCCCGCTACAGTCGGGGATGGTAGATAACTTTATCGACCGTAAGCATGGTCGCGAAGAGATTTCCTATCCGGATGTACAATGGCAGCATGAGTGTCTGAAACCGGTACTGGAGCCGACCTACGGCATTATCCTGTATCAGGAACAGGTTATGCAGATTGCCCAGGAGTTGTCCGGGTATACCCTTGGCGGCGCGGATATGCTGCGCCGTGCGATGGGTAAGAAAAAGCCGGAAGAAATGGCCAAGCAGCGCGGCACCTTTGAAGAAGGGGCGAAAAAGCGCGGCGTAGACGGCGAACTGGCGATGAAAATCTTTGACCTGGTGGAGAAATTCGCCGGTTACGGATTTAACAAATCGCACTCCGCTGCCTATGCGCTGGTTTCTTACCAGACTCTGTGGCTGAAGGCGCATTATCCTGCCGAGTTTATGGCGGCGGTAATGACCGCCGATATGGATAACACCGAGAAAGTCGTCGGACTGGTGGATGAATGCTGGCGCATGGGGCTCAAAATCCTGCCGCCGGATATCAACTCCGGGCTTTACCATTTTCACGTGAATGATGATGGCGAGATTGTTTATGGCATCGGCGCGATAAAAGGCGTGGGTGAAGGGCCAATTGAAGCTATTATTGAGGCGCGTAACGAAGGCGGCTACTTCCGTGAGCTGTTTGATCTCTGCGCGCGCACGGATATCAAAAAACTTAACCGCCGGGTGCTGGAAAAGCTAATCATGTCCGGGGCGTTTGATCGCCTTGGCCCGCATCGTGCAGCGTTGATGAATTCGCTCAACGACGCACTAAAAGCCGCCGATCAGCATGCAAAAGCCGAAGCTATTGGTCAGGCCGATATGTTTGGCGTGCTGGCGGAAGAACCGGAGCAAATTGAACAATCCTATGCCAGCTGCCAACCGTGGCCGGAGCAGGTGGTATTAGACGGTGAGCGTGAAACGTTGGGGCTTTACCTGACGGGACACCCCATCAACCAGTATTTAAAAGAAATTGAGCGCTATGTCGGAGGCTACAGGCTGAAAGACATGCATCCGACAGAACGTGGTAAAGTCACCACGGCTGCGGGGCTCGTCATTGCTGCGCGGGTAATGGTCACCAAGCGCGGCAATCGTATCGGCATCTGTACACTGGATGACCGTTCCGGACGTCTGGAGGTTATGTTGTTTACCGATGCTCTGGATAAATACCAGCAATTGCTGGAAAAAGACCGCATACTTATCGTCAGCGGACAGGTCAGCTTTGATGACTTCAGTGGCGGGCTTAAAATGATGGCCCGTGAAGTCATGGATATTGACGAAGCCCGGGAAAAATATGCTCGCGGGCTTGCTATCTCGCTGACGGACAGGCAAATTGATGACCAGCTTTTAAACCGACTACGTCAGTCTCTGGAACCCCACCGCTCGGGGACAATTCCAGTACATCTCTACTATCAGAGGGCGGATGCACGTGCGCGGTTGCGTTTTGGCGCGACGTGGCGTGTCTCTCCGAGCGATCGTTTGCTAAACGATCTCCGTGGCCTTATTGGTTCGGAGCAGGTGGAACTGGAGTTTGACTAATACAGGAATACTATGAGTCTGAATTTCCTTGATTTTGAACAGCCGATTGCAGAGCTGGAAGCAAAAATCGATTCTTTGACTGCGGTTAGCCGTCAGGATGAGAAACTGGATATTAACATCGATGAAGAAGTGCATCGTCTGCGTGAAAAAAGCGTAGAACTGACGCGTAAAATCTTCGCCGATCTTGGCGCATGGCAGGTAGCCCAACTGGCGCGCCATCCACAGCGTCCGTACACCCTGGATTATGTCCGCCTGGCGTTTGATGAATTTGATGAGCTGGCGGGCGATCGAGCCTATGCGGATGATAAAGCTATTGTCGGCGGTATCGCGCGTCTGGATGGCCGTCCGGTGATGATCATTGGTCATCAGAAAGGCCGTGAGACCAAAGAAAAGATTCGCCGTAATTTCGGCATGCCAGCGCCGGAAGGCTATCGCAAAGCGCTGCGCCTGATGGAAATGGCCGAGCGCTTCAACATGCCGATCATTACCTTCATCGACACCCCAGGGGCTTACCCGGGTGTGGGCGCGGAAGAACGTGGTCAGTCAGAAGCGATTGCGCGCAACCTGCGTGAAATGTCGCGTCTGAGCGTACCGGTAATCTGCACCGTTATCGGTGAAGGTGGTTCCGGCGGCGCGCTGGCGATCGGCGTAGGCGATAAAGTGAATATGCTGCAATACAGCACCTATTCCGTTATCTCCCCGGAAGGTTGTGCTTCCATTCTGTGGAAAAGCGCCGACAAAGCGCCACTGGCCGCAGAAGCAATGGGAATTATCGCGCCGCGTCTGAAAGAGCTGAAGCTGATTGACTCTATCATCCCGGAACCGCTGGGCGGCGCGCACCGCAACCCTGAAGTAATGGCTGCGTCCCTGAAGGCACAGCTGCTGGCCGATCTCGCCGATCTCGACGTGTTAAGCAAAGATGATCTGAAAAACCGTCGTTACCAGCGTCTGATGAGCTACGGTTACGCGTAAACTGCATTAATTCTGAAAAGGGCCACAATGCTGTGGCCCTTTTTTTTACCTGTGGTTTGGCCAGGCTATGATTAACTAAGGTTTTTCCAGGAGGAACGCATGAATATCATTGCCATCATGGGACCGCATGGCGTCTTTTATAAAGATGAGCCCATCAAGGAACTTGAACGTGCGCTGCAGCAGCAGGGGTTTCAGATTATCTGGCCGCAGAATAGCGTCGATCTGCTGAAGTTTATCGAACATAACCCGCGAATTTGCGGCGTCATTTTTGACTGGGATGAATACAGTCTGGAACTGTGCAGCGACATCAACCAGCTCAACGAGTATCTCCCGCTCTACGCCTTTATTAATACCCATTCGACGATGGATGTCAGTGCGCACGACCTGCGCATGGCGCTGTGGTTTTTTGAGTATGCGCTGGGTCAGTCTGAAGACATTGCCACCCGTATCCGCCAGTACACCAGCGAATACCTCGATAACATCACGCCTCCTTTTACCAAAGCGCTGTTTACCTATGTGAAGGAAGGGAAGTATACCTTCTGCACGCCTGGGCACATGGCGGGAACGGCGTACCAGAAAAGTCCGGTCGGCTGCCTGTTCTATGATTTCTTTGGCGGCAATACGGTGAAAGCCGACGTGTCCATTTCCGTAACCGAACTGGGCTCATTGCTTGATCATACCGGTCCGCACCTGGAAGCGGAGGAGTATATCGCGCGTACTTTTGGTGCCGAGCAGAGCTATATGGTGACCAACGGCACCTCGACATCGAACAAGATTGTCGGTATGTATGCTGCACCTGCAGGCAGTACGCTCCTGATTGACCGCAACTGCCATAAGTCACTGGCGCATTTGCTGATGATGAGCGATGTGGTGCCAATCTGGCTGAAGCCTACGCGTAACGCGCTGGGGATCCTCGGCGGTATACCCCGTCGGGAATTTACCCACGCAAGCATTGAACGCAAAGTTGAGGAAACCAATCAGGCGCAATGGCCGGTCCACGCGGTGATCACCAACTCCACCTATGATGGCCTGTTGTATAACACCAACTGGATCAAACAAACGCTGGATGTGCCCTCCATCCATTTTGATTCAGCCTGGGTGCCGTATACCCATTTTCATCCGATCTATCAGGGGAAAAGCGGGATGAGCGGCGAACGGGTACCGGGAAAGGTGATTTTTGAAACCCAGTCTACCCACAAGATGCTGGCGGCGTTGTCACAGGCTTCGCTGATCCACATTAAGGGCGACTATGATGAAGACACGTTCAACGAAGCCTTTATGATGCACACCTCTACGTCTCCGAGCTATCCGATAGTGGCGTCGATAGAAACGGCGGCGGCAATGCTGCGTGGCAATTCAGGCAAGCGGTTAATCAATCGTTCGGTGGAACGGGCGCTGCATTTCCGTAAAGAAGTGCAACGTCTGCGTGAAGAGTCGGATGGCTGGTTCTTTGATATCTGGCAGCCGGAAAAGGTAGATGAAGCAGAGTGCTGGCCGGTAGCGCCAGGTGAAGACTGGCACGGATTTGTTGATGCTGATGCCGACCACATGTTCCTTGACCCGGTGAAGGTCACGATTTTGACGCCGGGAATGGATGAACAGGGAAATATGAGCGAAGAGGGGATCCCCGCGGCGCTGGTGGCGAAATTCCTTGATGAACGCGGTGTCGTAGTCGAGAAGACGGGACCGTATAACCTGTTGTTCCTGTTCAGCATTGGTATTGATAAAACCCGGGCGATGGGGCTGCTACGTGGCCTGACGGAATTTAAGCGCTCGTACGATCTGAATTTACGTGTGAAAAATATGCTGCCGGATCTATATGCTGAAGATCCCGATTTCTATCGCAATATGCGTATTCAGGATCTGGCGCAGGGGATCCATCAGTTGATCCGCCAGCATGATCTCTCCGGGTTGATGCTGCGGGCATTTGATACCTTGCCGGAAATGAAAATGACGCCGCACCAGGCCTGGCAGCGGCAGATCAAAGGTGAGGTCGAAACGGTAGCACTTGATCAACTGGTGGGGCGCGTTTCTGCCAATATGATCCTGCCTTATCCTCCCGGTGTGCCGCTTTTGATGCCCGGGGAAATGATCACTGCCAAAAGCCGGGCTGTCCTCGATTTTCTTCTGATGCTGTGCTCGGTAGGGCAGCGCTACCCTGGATTTGAAACCGATATCCATGGCGCTAAACTGGGCGAGGATGGCCTGTATCGCGTGAGAGTCTTAAAAATGGCATAACGACTTGCCTGACCCCAAGACGTTCGAGTAACGTTCTGACAGAAAAATGAAAGAGGCGATGACGCTATGCTGGGATTAAAACAGGTTCACCATATTGCCATTATTGCGACAGACTACGCGGCGAGTAAGGCATTTTACTGCGATGTGCTTGGCTTTACACTGATGAGCGAAGCCTATCGGGAAGAGAGAGACTCGTGGAAAGGCGATCTGGCATTGAACGGCCAGTATGTGATTGAGCTTTTTTCTTTCCCGTTTCCACCTTGCCGTCCGAGCCGACCGGAAGCCTGTGGTTTGCGTCATCTGGCGTTCAGCGTAGATGACGTGGAAAAGGCGATAATTCATCTGGAAAGCCATGATGTGAAATGCGAGCCGGTACGAATCGATCCGTTTACCGGCAAACGTTTTACGTTTTTTAACGATCCGGACGGATTACCCCTCGAACTGTACGAGCTGTAAGGCTTGTCATTGTGGCGTTAGCCCGGTAACGTGCCGGGCAATGCCATTGTAAGTAACCATCATGACGACACTCACGCTGAACACTTCGCTGCTGAATTCTCAATCGATTCTGGTCGCCTTTAGCGGCGGGCTGGATTCCACCGTATTGCTGCATCAGTTGGTGCAGTGGCGAGCGCTGCATCCTGATGTTGCTTTACGCGCAATCCACATTCATCACGGATTAAGCCCACACGCAGACAGTTGGGTACAGCACTGTGAGTCGGTATGCGCGCAGTGGCAGGTGTCGCTGGTGGTTGAGCGGGTACACCTTGAGGATGATGGTCTGGGCATCGAAGCCCAGGCGCGACGCGCGCGCTATCAGGCGTTTGCGCAGACCTTACTACCGGGCGAGGTGCTGATGACCGCACAGCATCTCGATGACCAGTGTGAAACCTTTCTGCTGGCGCTTAAACGCGGCAGTGGTCCTGCCGGACTTTCCGCCATGGGGGAAAGCTCTCCGTTTGCCGGAACCCAGCTGATTCGACCGCTGCTGGCGCAAACGCGAGAGGCGCTTGAAGCATGGGCACGGCAGCATGAATTATGCTGGATTGAAGATGAAAGTAATCAGGATGATACCTACGATCGCAATTTCCTCAGATTGCGCGTTACCCCATTGCTCCAACAGCGCTGGCCGCACTTCGCGCAAGCCGTTGCCCGCAGCGCTGCGCTGTGCGCTGAGCAGGAGAGTTTATTGGATGAACTGCTGGCCAGCGATTTAGCCGATTGCATCACATCCCGCGGAACACTGTTACTGACGCCATTAATGATGATGAGCGGCGTGCGTCGTGCCGCGCTGCTTCGTCGCTGGCTGGCGGGGTTAAATGCGCCGATGCCTTCCCGTGATGGGCTGGAACGTATCTGGCAGGAAGTGGCGCTGGCGCGGGAAGACGCGTCACCAAGTTTTCGCCTCGGGGAGTTCGAGGTCCGTCGTTATCAGTCACAGCTGTGGTGGGTGAAGTCAGTCGATGGGCAAAGCGAAACTGTTATCCCGTGGTTAGAGTGGAAAACACCGTTGACGCTGCCTGCCGGATTGGGTTCGGTTCAGTTAATCTCTGCGGGTGATTTGCGCTTGCCGCAAGCGGATGAAGTCGTCAGTATCCGTTTTAAAGCGCCAGGGTTATTGCATATTGTCGGGCGTAACGGCGGACGGAAATTAAAAAAAATCTGGCAGGAGCAGGGGATCCCGCCCTGGCGACGAGATACCACACCGCTGCTGTTTTACGGCGAAACGTTGATTGCGGCTGCGGGTGTTTTCGTGACGCGTGAGGGGACGGCGGAAGGTGAAGAAGGCGTGAGGCTGGTATGGCATGCCTGATGGTGCTGCGCTTATCAGGCCTACGTTTCACATGGAAAGTAGGCCGGATAAGGCGAAAAAAAGTTAAGATTCGCTGACCACCACGGTACCGATCTGCGGGTGGCTGAAGCTGGCAATTTTGTCGAGACGAAGCTCCCGGGTTTCACCTGCGACATCTGCGACCAGATACTCCACGTTTTTGCGTGAAACCAGGTCGTTCGCTTTCGCCTGCAAAACTTCGCCATCTTTTAGCGCCAGCGTCAGTAACAAATGGTGCTGGCAGGCGAGTTCAAGATTGTCGTAATCATCGCAGTTGATGGGTTGATACGTTTCATTCATTGACATAATCGCTCACCAGTAAGTTCGCGGCAGCATACGCCGCTTTTTCCCTGACCGACTCTGGAAGGGCGCTGTCTGCCGCCACTTCATTAAGCACCTTCAATACGCAACCCAGCGCATCCGGGATATACCCTAAGTCTCCGCTGGCGATTTCCGCGTACCGCTTGCGTATTAACTCACAATATTTTTCCACATGCCCTCCTGTCAGCACTCTGACTTAACCGTGGATGCAAGTCTAAGCCTACGAAGATAAACTCTGTTTAGCAAGGTGACTATACCATACTCATTCAAGCAATATCAGCGCCTTGATAGAGGAGCAGTTAGCAGCCTTTTGCCGCAGTTTTCGCTACAATGTGCGCCTGAATCGAAAGGAGTTCTCTCATGGCGCTTAAAGCGACAATTTATAAAGCCGTCGTCAACGTAGCGGATCTTGACCGCAACCAGTTCCTTGACGCGGCCTTGACGCTGGCGCGTCACCCCTCTGAAACCCAGGAGCGCATGATGTTGCGCCTGCTGGCCTGGATCAAATATGCCGATGAACGGCTGCAGTTCACGCGTGGTCTGAGTGCGGAAGACGAGCCTGAAGCATGGCTGCGTAACGACCATCTGGGTATCGATCTCTGGATTGAGCTGGGTCTGCCGGATGAGCGCCGTATTAAAAAAGCCTGTATCCAGTCTAGAGAGGTTGCCCTGTTTGCTTACAACAGCCGTGCGGCTCAGATCTGGTGGCAGCAAAATCAGAACAAGTGCGCGCAGTTTAAAAATCTGACCGTGTGGTATCTGGATGATGAACAACTGGCGCAACTGAGTGATTTTGCAGGTCGTACAATGGCGCTGCAGGCAACTATCCAGGACGGTGCTATCTGGCTGTCTGACTCTCAGAACAATCTGGAAATTCATCTGACCGCGTGGCAGCCGCGTTCATGATTGTTATCTCCCGAAACGTCTCTATCCCTGATAATGAGCTGGAAATCACGGCGATTCGGGCGCAGGGCGCGGGCGGTCAGCACGTTAACAAGACCTCGACGGCTATCCATTTGCGCTTTGACATTCGGGCCTCTGGCCTGCCAGAGTATTACAAGGAACGTTTGCTTGCCGCCAGCCATCATCTGATTAGCGGTGATGGCGTTATTATCATTAAGGCGCAGGAATACCGTAGCCAGGAACTTAATCGGGAAGCGGCAATCTCCCGGCTGGTAGCGGTGATAAAAGAATTAACCGCAGTGCAAAAAAGCCGACAGGCAACTCGCCCTACACGCGCCTCGAAAGAGCGCAGGTTGTCATCAAAGGCGCAAAAATCCACAGTGAAAGCACTGCGTGGGAGAGTTCGTCGAACGCAAGACTGACGAGCGGGAATAAAAATTTATAAGGAATTGATAGTGAAAACAGCAATATTGTCCGTAGTCGCTGCATGCACGCTTTTTTCCTTGATCGGCTGTAATAACCGTACTGAAGTTGAAGTACTACAGCCGACGCGGGCGGCAGAATTAAAACCGATGCAGCAAAGCTGGCGTGGCATCTTACCTTGCGCGGACTGTGAAGGGATTGAAACCTCTCTGTTTCTGGAAAAAGACGGTACATGGGTGATGAACGAACGTTATCAGGGCGTGCGGGATGAACCGTCTTCGTTTGCCTCTTATGGCACATGGGCGCGCACTGCCGACAAGCTGGTGCTGACCGACAGCAAAGGTGAAAAGTCGTACTACCGGGCTAAAGGCGAGGCGCTGGAAATGCTCGATCGTGAAGGTAACCCGATTGAGTCACAGTTTAACTACACGCTCCAGCCAGTTTCCGCCAGCTTACCGGTGACGCCAATGCCGATGCGAGGCATGTATTTCTATATGGCTGACGCGGCAATCTTTACCGACTGCGCAACGGGTAAACGGATGCCGGTGGCGAATAATGCTCAGCTTGAACGTGACTATTTAGCTGCGCGTGCAGAAAACGGACAGTCCGTATTGCTGACGCTTGAGGCGCATTTCACGCTGGAGTCAAACCCGGATACGGGTGAGAAAGTGAAAACGTTGATGGCGGATAAAGACGCGAAATTTATCCCCGGTAAAGCGTGTAATTAATCGATAGAAAAAAGGCCCTGATAATCAGGGCCTTTTTGTTGGTATTAGCCTTTAATGGCTTTGACCAGGAAGTCGACGATGTCGCCGGTTTTAATCAGCTCTTTCTCGCCGTTACGACGGTATTTGTATTCGATATCGTCGTTGTCGAGGTTACGGTCGCCCAGCACGATAGTGTGCGGAATACCGATCAGTTCCATATCGGCAAACATCACGCCCGGACGCTCTTTACGGTCGTCCATCAGCACTTCAATGCCCTGAGCGCGCAGCTCAGCGTACAGTTTTTCCGCCAGTTCCTGCACGCGGTAGGACTTGTGCATGTTCATCGGCAAAATCGCGACCTGGAACGGGGCAATGGCGTCTGGCCATACGATGCCGCGATCGTCATAGTTCTGTTCGATAGCAGCAGCAACCACGCGAGTGACCCCGATACCGTAGCAACCCATGGTCAGGATCTGGTTACGACCATCTTCGCCCTGTACGGCGGCTTTCATCGCTTCAGAGTACTTGGTACCCAACTGGAAGATGTGGCCGACTTCGATACCGCGTTTGATCATCAGCGTACCTTTGCCGTCCGGGCTCGGGTCGCCGGCGACCACGTTACGGATATCTGCAACTTCCGGGGTAACTACGTCGCGATCCCAGTTGATACCGAAATAGTGTTTACCGTCGATGTTGGCACCGGCAGCGAAATCGCTCATTACTGCGACGGTACGGTCGATAACCACCGGAATCGGCATATTCACCGGACCGAGCGAGCCTGGACCTGCTTTTACCAACGCACGAATTTCTTCTTCGGTGGCAAAGGTCAGCGGGCTGGCAACCTGCGGCAGTTTTTCCGCTTTGACTTCGTTCAGCTCGTGATCGCCACGAACCAGCAGGGCGACCAGCGGGTAGCTGCTGCCTTCAACCGCTTTCACCAGCAGGGTTTTCACGGTTTTTTCGATAGGCAGGTTGAACTGCTCAACTAGTTCGGCGATGGTTTTGGCGTTCGGAGTATCAACCAGCGTCATTTCCTGAGTTGCTGCTGCGCGCGGCTCTTTCGGCGCAACGGCTTCGGCGAATTCGATGTTCGCCGCATAATCGGAGGAGTCGGAGAAGATCACATCGTCTTCGCCGCTCTGTGCCAGGACCTGGAATTCGTGAGAGGCGCTGCCGCCAATAGAACCGGTATCCGCTTGTACTGCACGGAAATCCAGCCCCATACGGCTGAAAATTTTGCTGTACGCAGCGTACATCGCATCGTAGGTTTCCTGCAGGGATTCCTGAGATGTGTGGAAAGAGTAGGCATCTTTCATCAGGAATTCGCGGGAACGCATCACGCCGAAGCGCGGACGGACTTCGTCACGGAATTTGGTCTGGATCTGATAGAAGTTCAGCGGCAGCTGTTTGTAAGAGCTCAGCTCGTTACGGATCAGGTCGGTGATCACTTCTTCATGCGTTGGGCCGAGGACGAACGAACGATCGCCACGGTCAGCAATACGCAGCAGTTCCGGGCCGTATTGTTCCCAACGGCCACTCTCTTCCCACAGTTCAGAAGGCTGAACGACCGGCATCAACACCTCGATCGCACCGGCGTTGTTCATCTCTTCACGCACGATATTTTCGACTTTTTTCAGGACGCGCACGCCGGTCGGCAGCCAGGTATATAACCCGGAGGCCAGCTTGCGGATCATCCCGGCGCGCAGCATCAGCTGGTGGCTGATGACTTCGGCGTCGGCAGGTGTCTCCTTCAGAGTGGAGAGCAGATATTGGCTAGTACGCATGTTGTTACGGTTCCAGTTGAACGATCGAACAGGCTCAAAACGAGCCTGGCACAAAACAAAAGTGGTTTAGTTTACCAGCGAGAAAGGGATGTCAAAAGAGTACGCGACGCAAATTAGCGGGCCTCCAGAGCAAAGACCTCAAATCCTGACGGTGTGACGCGCCAGCGGACGTTAAAGTCCAGCAGCCAGACGGCGTAGGTTTTGCCTTCTTCCTCATTTTTACGGTAGGCAGGACGCGGATCCTGCGCCAGCACTTCGGTAATAAACTGACGAAGACGCGGGTAACGTTGTTCGAGCTTCAGTAGCTGCTCCGCGAGATCTTCACTGAACGTCACCTCGACGCTGGCCTGAGGGGCGTCCTGGGCATAGCTGGCACGAGCATCAGGCAGCGATTCGGCAAACGGCAGATACGGCTTAATATCCACTACTGGCGTTCCGTCAACAAGGTCCAGTCCACCGAGTTCGAGGATTACGTGCTCTTTATGGCAGCGGGTGCCCCGCAGCTCAACCAACGACATGCCAACAGGGTTAGGACGAAACGTTGAACGTGTGGCAAAGACACCCATTCTGGCGTTGCCACCAAGACGGGGAGGGCGCACGGTCGGACGCCATCCACCTTCCATTGTCTGGTGAAAAACAAAAATCACCCACAAATGACTGAAGGCTTCCAGGCCGCGAATAGCATCGGCCTGGTTGTAAGGTGCGAGCAAATGCAGTTCACCGCAGGCGCTTTTCACCAGACCTGGCTGGCGTGGAACGGCGAACTTTTCTTTATATGGTGAGCGGATAACGCCTATTTGCTCGAACTGAAAATGGCTCATTTCGCCGAAATGTTCAGTGCAGAACCGATGCAAACCGCCTGACGATAGCAACCCGGCGTTCCGCTGGTCACTTCGCAACTGTGCAGCAATACCGCATTAGCTTTCATTTTTGATGCGTTAATCTGCATGCGTTTGCGCGCGGTTGGAATGCTCGGAGGGGAATCCTGGTTGGATGCCTGGCAGGATTCACCGCTAACTTCGCCAAGATCGCGGAACGGCTTGCCTACTAAATCTTCAGCGTTAGTAATGATTCTTACCGGCGTCGCGCGCGGTGCTTTCGGTTTTTCCGGCTCCGCTTTCGGCGGGGTTGCGGTGCTTTGAACGGGTTCAACAGGGGATCTGCTTAACATAGAACAGCCGCTCAGCAAGAGTGCTACTAAACAGATCGGTAAAGCACGCATAATATTTCCTCAATGAATGATCTAAACGTCAGATATTGAATCAGGTGCTTGCATAAATGACAAGACGGGCAAGCGCCCGTCCTGATGATATTACATATTCTGTAAACAGCCTAAAATTACCAGCCCTTAACAGCACCGCCGTTGAAGACTTTGTTTGCTGCTTCGTACACTTCATCAGACTGGTATGCCTGAACGAATTTCTTCACGTTCTCAGCATCTTTGTTGTCTTCACGAGTCACGATCAGGTTTACGTACGGAGAATCTTTATCTTCAACAAAGATACCGTCTTTTGCCGGGGTCAGGCCGATCTGGCTGGCGTAGGTGGTGTTGATGACCGCCAGTGCGATTTGAGCATCGTCCAGAGAACGCGGCAGCTGCGGCGCTTCCAGTTCAACCAGCTTCAGGTTTTTCGGGTTTTCAATCACGTCCAGCGCGGTCGGCAGCAGGCCAACACCGTCTTTCAGCTTGATTAAGCCCACTTTTTGCAGCAGCAGCAAGGAACGGCCAAGGTTAGTCGGGTCGTTTGGAATCGCGACCTGTGAACCGTCCTGCAGCTCATCCAGTGATTTGATTTTTTTGGAATAGCCCGCAATCGGGTAAACAAAAGTATTGCCTACAGCAACCAGCTTGTAACCGCGATCTTTGATCTGCTGATCCAGGTACGGTTTGTGCTGGAAGGCGTTAGCATCGATATCGCCTTTGCTCAGCGCTTCGTTAGGCAGAACGTAATCGTTAAACGTGACCAGCTCAACGTCCAGACCGTATTTTTCTTTAGCTACTTTCTGCGCGACTTCTGCAACCTGCTGCTCTGCGCCAACAATAACGCCCACTTTGATGTGATTAGGATCTTTTTCATCCTGACCGCAACCCACAAGTGCCAGAGAACCGATCAGGGCTCCAACTGCCGCAAAGGTTTTGAATTTGAACGCCATGCTTATTTCCTTTTCTTAATGAGTTTTTAGTGTTGTGTGCAACGTTATTTGTGCGTGACAGCCCGGACGATGCGATCGCCGGATAACTGAATTAAATAAACCAGAACGACGAGCAATACCAGTACTGTATTCATTACTGTAGCGTTGTAACCAATATAGCCGTACTGATAACCAATCTGTCCAAGACCACCGGCACCGACGGCACCGCCCATCGCGGAGTAACCAACCAGCGTGATAAGAGTGATGGTGGCCGCATTGACCAGTCCTGGCAGCGCTTCTGGCAGTAATACCTTACGTACAATTTGCAGCGGCGTGGCGCCCATCGCACGAGAGGCTTCTATTAGCCCGGTCGGGATTTCGAGCAGCGCGTTTTCCACCATACGGGCGATAAACGGCGCGGCGCCGACGGTCAGCGGGACGATAGCGGCCTGCAGTCCGATAGAGGTGCCTACGATCATGCGGGTGAACGGAATCATCCACACCAATAAGATGATGAACGGGATGGAACGGAAAATGTTCACCAGCGCAGAGAGCGTACGGTAGAGCTTCGCGTTCTCAATGATTTGCCCCGGACGCGTTACGTACAGCAACACGCCAACCGGCAGACCGATCACAAAACCAAAAAAACCGGACACAAAGGTCATTGCCAGCGTTTCCCATACGCCGCGAACCAGCAGCCACATCATCGGCTCAGACATAACCTAGTACCTCTACTTTTACATGGTGTTCCTGCAACCAGTTGATGGCTGCTTGTGTATCTTCCTGTGTGCCGTGCATTTCAGTCAGCATGATGCCGAATTTCACACCGCCGGCGTAATCCATCTGCGCGCTTATAATGTTGTTATTAACGTTAAAACGGCGGGCCGTCTCAGAAAGTAGCGGCGCATCGACCGAATGACCGGTGAATTCCATACGCAGCATCGGCACACTGTCTGCTTCTGGCTCGGCTTTTAACCGTTCCAGGTAATCTTCCGGGATATCCAGGTGCAGCGTGGACTGAATAAATTTCTGTGCCAGCGGCGTTTTCGGGTGTGAGAACACTTCGCTAACGGTGTCCTGTTCGATCAGTTCACCATCACTGATGACCGCCACGCAGTCACAAATGCGTTTTACAACGTCCATCTCATGGGTTATCAGCAGAATGGTAAGTCCCAGACGACGGTTAATGTCTTTCAATAATTCCAGAATCGAGCGGGTCGTTGCCGGATCGAGTGCGCTGGTGGCTTCATCACACAGCAGCACTTTGGGATTGCTTGCCAGCGCACGGGCGATCGCCACGCGCTGTTTTTGTCCACCGGAAAGATTGGCCGGGTAGCTATCGTGCTTGTCACCAAGACCAACCAAATCCAACAGTTCTGTTACACGGCGTTTGATCTCTTCTTTTGGCGTGTTATCCAGTTCCAGCGGCAGCGCGACGTTGCCAAACACGGTGCGGGAAGAGAGCAGGTTAAAGTGTTGGAAAATCATGCCGATTTGACGGCGAGCTTTGGTCAGCTCTGACTCAGAAAGCGTCGTGAGTTCCTGACCGCCGACCTGAACGCTGCCTTCGGTTGGGCGTTCAAGTAAGTTAACGCAGCGGATGAGCGTACTTTTACCGGCACCGGAGGCGCCAATAACGCCATAAATCTGCCCTGCAGGAACATGCAGGCTGACGTTATTTAACGCCTGAATGGTGCGAGTCCCCTGCTGGAACACTTTGGTGATATTCGAAAGTTTAATCATTGGTTATTTATTATCGTAATTAAGTTAGCCGTGGCATTTTCGTCTGTCAGGTACGGTCGAAGCCGTCAACAAGATGGATGTTAAGGCATCCAGACGTCTAAATCAATCAGGCTTTGCGCGATGAGCACTTTCTTGCCCGCTGAAACATGCGATACTAGAGCCACATGCCTTATTCAGGAGCTATAAAAGGTGGCAAAGTCTGTACCCGCAATTTTTCTCGACCGTGACGGTACCATTAATGTGGACCACGGTTATGTACATGAGATCGATGAGTTTGAGTTTATCGACGGCGTTATTGATGCCATGCGTGAACTTAAAAAGATGGGTTACGCGCTCATTATTGTGACGAACCAGTCTGGTATCGCGCGTGGTAAATTTACTGAGGCGCAGTTTGAAACGTTGACCGAATGGATGGACTGGTCGCTGGCCGATCGCGATGTTGAGCTGGATGGCATCTACTACTGCCCGCATCACCCACAGGGTACCGTGGAAGAGTATCGTCAGGTCTGCGACTGTCGTAAACCGCATCCTGGCATGTTTATCTCCGCCCGAGACTTCTTGCACA
Organism: Citrobacter sp. CF971; assembly: GCF_006385635.1. NCBI lineage: Bacteria > Pseudomonadati > Pseudomonadota > Gammaproteobacteria > Enterobacterales > Enterobacteriaceae > Citrobacter > Citrobacter sp. CF971. The sequence continues at coordinate 1,055,863 of NZ_CP041051.1, forward strand.
TCGATATGGCCGCTTCTTATATGGTAGGCGACAAAATTGAAGATATGCAGGCGGCGGCAGCTGCGAATGTTGGCACGAAGGTATTGGTGCGCACAGGCAAACCCGTCACACCGGAAGCAGAAAATGCGGCAGATTTGGTCATAAATAGTCTGGCAGACCTGCCAATGGCGATAAAAAAGCAGCAAAAGTAAGCGTTATGGGCAAAAGGTGAGCGGTTGAAACAAAAATGCATTTTTCCGCTTGTCTTCCTGAGTCGACTCCCTATAATGCGCCTCCATCGACACGGCGGATGTGAATCACTTCACACAAACAGCCGGTTCGGTTGAAGAGAAAAACCTGAAAATGAGGGTTGACTCTGAAAGAGGAAAGCGTAATATACGCCACCTCGCGACAGAGCGCTAAAGCGCGTCGCAACTGCTCTTTAACAATTTATCAGACAATCTGTGTGGGCACTCGAAGATACGGATTCTTAACGTCGCAAGACGAAAAATGAATACCAAGTCTCTGAGTGAACATACGTAATTCATTACGAAGTTTAATTCACGAGCATCAAACTTAAATTGAAGAGTTTGATCATGGCTCAGATTGAACGCTGGCGGCAGGCCTAACACATGCAAGTCGAACGGTAGCACAGAGGAGCTTGCTCCTTGGGTGACGAGTGGCGGACGGGTGAGTAATGTCTGGGAAACTGCCCGATGGAGGGGGATAACTACTGGAAACGGTAGCTAATACCGCATAACGTCGCAAGACCAAAGAGGGGGACCTTCGGGCCTCTTGCCATCGGATGTGCCCAGATGGGATTAGCTAGTAGGTGGGGTAACGGCTCACCTAGGCGACGATCCCTAGCTGGTCTGAGAGGATGACCAGCCACACTGGAACTGAGACACGGTCCAGACTCCTACGGGAGGCAGCAGTGGGGAATATTGCACAATGGGCGCAAGCCTGATGCAGCCATGCCGCGTGTATGAAGAAGGCCTTCGGGTTGTAAAGTACTTTCAGCGAGGAGGAAGGCGTTGTGGTTAATAACCGCAACGATTGACGTTACTCGCAGAAGAAGCACCGGCTAACTCCGTGCCAGCAGCCGCGGTAATACGGAGGGTGCAAGCGTTAATCGGAATTACTGGGCGTAAAGCGCACGCAGGCGGTCTGTCAAGTCGGATGTGAAATCCCCGGGCTCAACCTGGGAACTGCATCCGAAACTGGCAGGCTAGAGTCTTGTAGAGGGGGGTAGAATTCCAGGTGTAGCGGTGAAATGCGTAGAGATCTGGAGGAATACCGGTGGCGAAGGCGGCCCCCTGGACAAAGACTGACGCTCAGGTGCGAAAGCGTGGGGAGCAAACAGGATTAGATACCCTGGTAGTCCACGCCGTAAACGATGTCGACTTGGAGGTTGTGCCCTTGAGGCGTGGCTTCCGGAGCTAACGCGTTAAGTCGACCGCCTGGGGAGTACGGCCGCAAGGTTAAAACTCAAATGAATTGACGGGGGCCCGCACAAGCGGTGGAGCATGTGGTTTAATTCGATGCAACGCGAAGAACCTTACCTACTCTTGACATCCAGAGAACTTAGCAGAGATGCTTTGGTGCCTTCGGGAACTCTGAGACAGGTGCTGCATGGCTGTCGTCAGCTCGTGTTGTGAAATGTTGGGTTAAGTCCCGCAACGAGCGCAACCCTTATCCTTTGTTGCCAGCGATTCGGTCGGGAACTCAAAGGAGACTGCCAGTGATAAACTGGAGGAAGGTGGGGATGACGTCAAGTCATCATGGCCCTTACGAGTAGGGCTACACACGTGCTACAATGGCATATACAAAGAGAAGCGACCTCGCGAGAGCAAGCGGACCTCATAAAGTATGTCGTAGTCCGGATTGGAGTCTGCAACTCGACTCCATGAAGTCGGAATCGCTAGTAATCGTGGATCAGAATGCCACGGTGAATACGTTCCCGGGCCTTGTACACACCGCCCGTCACACCATGGGAGTGGGTTGCAAAAGAAGTAGGTAGCTTAACCTTCGGAGGGCGCTTACCACTTTGTGATTCATGACTGGGGTGAAGTCGTAACAAGGTAACCGTAGGGGAACCTGCGGTTGGATCACCTCCTTACCTTAAAGAACCTGCCTTTGTAGTGCTCACACAGATTGTCTGATGAAAAGTAAATAGCAAGGCGTCTTGCGATTGAGACTTACACGTCCCCTTCGTCTAGAGGCCCAGGACACCGCCCTTTCACGGCGGTAACAGGGGTTCGAATCCCCTAGGGGACGCCACTTGCTGGTATGTGTGAGTGAAAGTCGCCGACCCCAATATCTCAAAACTTACCTTCGGGTGACGTTTGAGATATTTGCTCTTTAAAAATCTGGATCAAGCTGAAAATTGAAACGACACACTGTTTCATTTCTCCGTAATAAGAAATGAAAAATGGTGTGTTCGAGTCTCTCAAATTTTCGCAACACGATGATGAATCGAAAGAAACATCTTCGGGTTGTGAGGTTAAGCGACTAAGCGTACACGGTGGATGCCCTGGCAGTCAGAGGCGATGAAGGACGTGCTAATCTGCGATAAGCGTCGGTAAGGTGATATGAACCGTTATAACCGGCGATTTCCGAATGGGGAAACCCAGTGTGTTCCGACACACTATCATTACGTGAATACATAGCGTAATGAAGCGAACCGGGGGAACTGAAACATCTAAGTACCCCGAGGAAAAGAAATCAACCGAGATTCCCCCAGTAGCGGCGAGCGAACGGGGAGCAGCCCAGAGTCTGAATCAGCTTGTGTGTTAGTGGAACGGTCTGGAAAGTCCGACGGTACAGGGTGATAGTCCCGTACACCAAAATGCACAGGTTGTGAACTCGAAGAGTAGGGCGGGACACGTGGTATCCTGTCTGAATATGGGGGGACCATCCTCCAAGGCTAAATACTCCTGACTGACCGATAGTGAACCAGTACCGTGAGGGAAAGGCGAAAAGAACCCCGGCGAGGGGAGTGAAAAAGAACCTGAAACCGTGTACGTACAAGCAGTGGGAGCCTCTTTATGGGGTGACTGCGTACCTTTTGTATAATGGGTCAGCGACTTATATTCTGTAGCAAGGTTAACCGTATAGGGGAGCCGAAGGGAAACCGAGTCTTAACTGGGCGTTAAGTTGCAGGGTATAGACCCGAAACCCGGTGATCTAGCCATGGGCAGGTTGAAGGTTGGGTAACACTAACTGGAGGACCGAACCGACTAATGTTGAAAAATTAGCGGATGACTTGTGGCTGGGGGTGAAAGGCCAATCAAACCGGGAGATAGCTGGTTCTCCCCGAAAGCTATTTAGGTAGCGCCTCGTGAATTCATCTTCGGGGGTAGAGCACTGTTTCGGCTAGGGGGTCATCCCGACTTACCAACCCGATGCAAACTGCGAATACCGAAGAATGTTATCACGGGAGACACACGGCGGGTGCTAACGTCCGTCGTGAAGAGGGAAACAACCCAGACCGCCAGCTAAGGTCCCAAAGTCATGGTTAAGTGGGAAACGATGTGGGAAGGCACAGACAGCCAGGATGTTGGCTTAGAAGCAGCCATCATTTAAAGAAAGCGTAATAGCTCACTGGTCGAGTCGGCCTGCGCGGAAGATGTAACGGGGCTAAACCATGCACCGAAGCTGCGGCAGCGACACTATGTGTTGTTGGGTAGGGGAGCGTTCTGTAAGCCGTTGAAGGTGTGCTGTGAGGCATGCTGGAGGTATCAGAAGTGCGAATGCTGACATAAGTAACGATAATGCGGGTGAAAAACCCGCACGCCGGAAGACCAAGGGTTCCTGTCCAACGTTAATCGGGGCAGGGTGAGTCGACCCCTAAGGCGAGGCCGAAAGGCGTAGTCGATGGGAAACAGGTTAATATTCCTGTACTTGGTGTTACTGCGAAGGGGGGACGGAGAAGGCTATGTTAGCCGGGCGACGGTTGTCCCGGTTTAAGCATGTAGGCGGAGGTTCCAGGTAAATCCGGTACCTTTTTAACGCTGAGGTGTGATGACGAGGCACTACGGTGCTGAAGTAACAAATGCCCTGCTTCCAGGAAAAGCCTCTAAGCATCAGGTAACACGAAATCGTACCCCAAACCGACACAGGTGGTCAGGTAGAGAATACCAAGGCGCTTGAGAGAACTCGGGTGAAGGAACTAGGCAAAATGGTGCCGTAACTTCGGGAGAAGGCACGCTGATATGTAGGTGAAGTGATTTACTCATGGAGCTGAAATCAGTCGAAGATACCAGCTGGCTGCAACTGTTTATTAAAAACACAGCACTGTGCAAACACGAAAGTGGACGTATACGGTGTGACGCCTGCCCGGTGCCGGAAGGTTAATTGATGGGGTTATCCGTAAGGAGAAGCTCTTGATCGAAGCCCCGGTAAACGGCGGCCGTAACTATAACGGTCCTAAGGTAGCGAAATTCCTTGTCGGGTAAGTTCCGACCTGCACGAATGGCGTAATGATGGCCAGGCTGTCTCCACCCGAGACTCAGTGAAATTGAACTCGCTGTGAAGATGCAGTGTACCCGCGGCAAGACGGAAAGACCCCGTGAACCTTTACTATAGCTTGACACTGAACACTGGTCCTTGATGTGTAGGATAGGTGGGAGGCTTTGAAGTGTGGACGCCAGTCTGCATGGAGCCATCCTTGAAATACCACCCTTTAATGGCTGGTGTTCTAACGTGGACCCGTAATCCGGGTTGCGGACAGTGTCTGGTGGGTAGTTTGACTGGGGCGGTCTCCTCCTAAAGAGTAACGGAGGAGCACGAAGGTTAGCTAATCCTGGTCGGACATCAGGAGGTTAGTGCAAAGGCATAAGCTAGCTTGACTGCGAGAGTGACGGCTCGAGCAGGTGCGAAAGCAGGTCTTAGTGATCCGGTGGTTCTGAATGGAAGGGCCATCGCTCAACGGATAAAAGGTACTCCGGGGATAACAGGCTGATACCGCCCAAGAGTTCATATCGACGGCGGTGTTTGGCACCTCGATGTCGGCTCATCACATCCTGGGGCTGAAGTAGGTCCCAAGGGTATGGCTGTTCGCCATTTAAAGTGGTACGCGAGCTGGGTTTAGAACGTCGTGAGACAGTTCGGTCCCTATCTGCCGTGGGCGCTGGAGAATTGAGGGGGGCTGCTCCTAGTACGAGAGGACCGGAGTGGACGCATCACTGGTGTTCGGGTTGTCATGCCAATGGCATTGCCCGGTAGCTAAATGCGGAAGAGATAAGTGCTGAAAGCATCTAAGCACGAAACTTGCCCCGAGATGAGTTCTCCCTGAGACTTAAAGTCTCCTGAAGGAACGTTGAAGACGACGACGTTGATAGGTCGGGTGTGTAAGCGTAGCGATACGTTGAGCTAACCGATACTAATGAACCGTGAGGCTTAACCTTACAACGCCGAAGATGTTTTGGCGAAAGACAGACATCATATTCAGCTTGATTACAGATTATATCGACATGCAAAAGCGTGTTGATAAACAGAATTTGCCTGGCGGCTGTAGCGCGGTGGTCCCACCTGACCCCATGCCGAACTCAGAAGTGAAACGCCGTAGCGCCGATGGTAGTGTGGGGTCTCCCCATGCGAGAGTAGGGAACTGCCAGGCAATCAAATTGCAGTAAACCGGGATGAAGAATCCGGGTAGTGACAAAAAAATTCGGTGGAGCGGTAGTTCAGTTGGTTAGAATACCTGCCTGTCACGCAGGGGGTCGCGGGTTCGAGTCCCGTCCGTTCCGCCACTTATTGTTTAAGGATGATTTTATACGTCCTTATAAGTTGAGAAACCGCAAGTCATACAAAGACTTGCGGTTTTTTTCGTCTTATGTTTTCCTCCGGCATTCCGGGGAAGCAAAAGATAATAAGTGAATCGCCACAGGTTTAACAGACACCTCGGAGTCATTTAAAATGGCTTAAAGGGAGGTGGACATGAGCAGTAAGCGTTATCCTGAAGAGTTTAAAATTGAAGCAATCAAACAGGTTGTTGATCGTGGCTATTCTGTTTCCAGTGTCGCAACACGTCTCGATATCACTACCCACAGTCTTTATGCCTGGATAAAGAAATACGGGCCGGACTCTTCCACCAACAGAGAGCAGCCAGACTGACAGGACAAATCAAACAGTTCTGGCTGGAGTCCGGTTGCGTTTATGGCTATCGCAAAATCCATCTCGATCTGCGAGATAGCGGGCAACAATGTGGGATTAACCGGGTCTGGAGGCTGATGAAGCGTGCCGGGATAAAGGCTCAGGTCGGATATCGAAGCCCACGAGCGCGTAAAGGTGAAGTCAGTATCGTGACACCCAACAGGCTCCAGCGACAGTTCAACCCGGAAGCTCCGGATGAACGTTGGGTAACGGACATAACTTACATCCGAACCCACGAAGGCTGGCTGTATCTGGCCATAGTTGTTGACCTGTTCTCGCACAAAGTTATCGGCATGGTCAATGCAACCCCGGATGACAAAAGATATTGTTCTGAATGCACTTTTGATGGCCGTGTGGCGACGTAATCCCCAAAAACAGGTGCTGGTTCATTCTGACCAAGGTAGTCAGTACACAAGCCATGAGTGGCAGTCGTTCCTGAAATCACACGGTCTGGAGGGCAGTATGAGCCATCGTGGTAACTGTCACGACAACGCAGTTGCAGAAAGCTTTTTCCAGCTACTGAAGCGTGGGTGATGCTGCCAACTTACTGATTTAGTGTATGATGGTGTTTTTGAGGTGCTCCAGTGGCTTCTGTTTCTATCAGCTGTCCCTCCTGTTCAGCTACTGACGGGGTGGTGCGTAACGGCAAAAGCACCGCCGGACATCAGCGCTATCTCTGCTCTCACTGCCGTAAAACATGGCAACTGCAGTTCACTTACACCGCTTCTCAACCCGGTACGCACCAGAAAATCATTGATATGGCCATGAATGGCGTTGGATGCCGGGCAACTGCCCGCATTATGGGCGTTGGCCTCAACACGATTTTACGTCACTTAAAAAACTCAGGCCGCAGTCGGTAACCTCGCGCATACAGCCGGGCAGTGACGTCATCGTCTGCGCGGAAATGGACGAACAGTGGGGATACGTCGGGGCTAAATCGCGCCAGCGCTGGCTGTTTTACGCGTATGACAGGCTCCGGAAGACGGTTGTTGCGCACGTATTCGGTGAACGCACTATGGCGACGCTGGGGCGTCTTATGAGCCTGCTGTCACCCTTTGACGTGGTGATATGGATGACGGATGGCTGGCCGCTGTATGAATCCCGCCTGAAGGGAAAGCTGCACGTAATCAGCAAGCGATATACGCAGCGAATTGAGCGGCATAACCTGAATCTGAGGCAGCACCTGGCACGGCTGGGACGGAAGTCGCTGTCGTTCTCAAAATCGGTGGAGCTGCATGACAAAGTCATCGGGCATTATCTGAACATAAAACACTATCAACAAGTTGGAGTCATTACCCATCCAGTCGTTCATTAATCTCTTTTTCCAGTGCATCTGTATTTTGTTTCCGGGCGCGAGCATCCTGGTATTGCGTCAACAAATATTCCAGTGGCGTTTCCTGATTCAGCAACCGCTCGGCCTGCCAGGTCACCGTTTTGATATAGGACAGCGTGAAGCCCTTTTGTTCGGTCTCGCGTTGCATCATCAGGTCAGCAAATTCCCGCAGATTCTGGCGCGCCTGCTGCCATCCTTTCATTTGCGGGCTGCTCTGCGCGTGGGTTTTCAGGACGGTGTTCCACTGCGCGGTTGCCTGCTGCTGTTGCAGGCTCTCCGGCCAGCGGCTGTCCGCCGTGCGCGTCATCAGCGTACCGGTCTCCAGCGGCTGTAGTGGAGACGCATCTGAAATCTGTTGCAGCCGTTGCCCGTAGCTGTCCAGGTCCGGGGTGGTCAGCCAGACGGTGGCGGCACCCTGTGCGGTATCCCTGACCTGCGCCAGTTGCTGCTGCATTGGGTATACCTGCCACCACCACAGTACGGCAGTGATAGCCGCCATACAGACAACACCCGCCATAAAGCTCCTGACGCTATAACCGGGTGTGGCTCTGACGGTCGGCTCCGCATCGTTCGTGCTGTCCTGGTGAACTTCCACCCTGATGTCAGGAAGGTCAGGCAGGGGAGGGGTGACTTCCGCCGCTGCCGGAGCGCCTTCCGGGGCATAGACCAGAGTTCGTACCGTTGTCTGCGATTGCTCACCCGCCTGACGTTTTGGCTGTGGTTCAAAGCGTTTGCGTGTGTTCTGCACAAAATAAAGCAAATTTTCCACATGCGGCTTCTGCTTTAGCTCCACCTGCTGGAGCTTGTCGCAGATAAGCTGTAACGCCCGTTCCGTGCGGTACAGCACCGGCAGGTCGGCATCCGAGAAGGACATTTGCTGGCGCAGAATATTGCCGGTACGGGTATTGAACCAGTCCAGCATCCCGGTACGGGCATGATTATCCTGCGGCCAGAATTTATCCCAGTCATGGCTTACCATCGCAGCCAGTAATTCGGCTCCTTCGCAGAACCCGGTCAGCCCCTGTGTGCGGGTACGCGCCAGGGTGTAGTACGTCGCGGTATGTAAATCCACGCCGTTGGCCCTGAAAACGGGCTTTACGCATAGCGATCTCCTTCGTTGGCAGATTGATTATGCCGGATGATCTCTAAATGTGAATGGCACGATTATGCGGGCTACTTACACCTGCACCTCATCGCAGTCGGCAATCAGCACGATGCACCCCCTGCGAAATCCGCACCGTCACGCCGCGCCCGGTGTCAAAATCCGCCTCAGCCAGCCAGTTGCCTTTAAGGTGGATGCCGGGGCTATGGGAGTAATGGGTGGGGACTTTGGTTTTACGGTTGGTGTGGCAGATGCCGACAGCGCCGATTTTTACCCGGCGCTGGGTTTTGGAAAGAGTCACTTCTGGCGTAGAATCGCGTTCAGCCATGATTAACTCCCTAATAGCTAGTTGTGGTGAGCGGCGTTGGTGTGCTCGTAACACATCAGCGCCGCGTTCATTTCAATCCTTCTCTTTAGCTGCTTTTTTACCCGCTGGCACGAAGAGCGGGCGCTGCCTGCACAAGTCACCGGGCCTGACGGGAGCACGTATCAGTATTTTTATGATGAGCATTTTGGGCTATGCGCGGTGATTGATGCGCTGGGACAGTGCTGTTACTACCAGCGTGATGCCTGGGGACAGGTTATGGCGTTCACGGATGAGAAAGGCGGTGTGCAACGGTTGACTTATAATGCACGCGGGCAGGTCAGCAGTGCGCAGGACTGTTCAGGTAAAACGACGCAGTACCGCTATGATGAGGCTTACCGACTGGCGGAAGAGACGGATGCCGCGGGAGAGAGTACGCATTATGAATACAGCCCGGCCGGGCGACTGGTGAAGGTACTCCGCGCTGAAGGCCATGTAACCAGCCTGAGCTGGACGCCACAGGGGCAACCAGAAAGTTACCGGGAGGGGTTCAGCATTCCGGTTCGCTGGCAGTATGACGCGGCGGGGAACCAACTGGAGGCCTCGCAGTCAGGGCAGGCGCTGAAGCATAATCAGCAGCATCAGCTCCGGCAGAAAGCCTGCGTTTATGATGTTTACGGTCGTCTGATCCAGGGGCTTTTTCTTTGCCTGCAATTTTATTATTGCTGAATCCGCAAAAATCCTCTGCATTTATCACTATTTTTCTATAAAGAGCTGGAAGTCATAATCCTCTTAGTTGATGAACATAGTGATTAAAAAGAGGAATTCTATGGCTATCCCTGCATTTGGTTTGGGTACTTTCCGCCTGAAAGACGACGTGGTTATCGCTTCTGTTAAAACGGCGCTTGAGCTGGGCTACCGTGCTGTCGACACTGCGCAAATCTATGATAATGAAGCGGCTGTTGGTCAGGCGATTGCTGAAAGTGGCCTACCGCGTAACGAACTGTACATCACCACCAAGATCTGGATTGAAAATCTCAGCAAAGAAAAACTGATCCCAAGTCTGAAAGAAAGCCTGAAGAAACTGCGTACAGATTATGTTGATTTGGTGCTGATCCACTGGCCATCTCCAGGAGATGCTGTATCTGTTGAGGAATTCATGCTGGCGCTGCTCGAAGCAAAACAGCAGGGACTGACTCGTGAAATTGGTATCTCAAACTTCACCATTGCGCTGATGGAAAAAGCCATTGCCGCAGTAGGCGCAGACAATATTGCGACCAACCAGATTGAGCTTTCTCCGTATCTTCAGAGCCGTAAGGTGGTTGACTGGGCGAAAGCACACGGTATCCACATCACCTCTTACATGACGCTGGCTTACGGTAACGCGCTGAAAGATGAAGTGATTGCGCACATTGCCGCTAAACATAACGCGACCCCGGCGCAGGTTATTCTGGCATGGGCAATGGGGGAAGGTTACTCCGTAATTCCTTCTTCTACCAAACGTGAAAACCTGGCAAGCAACCTGCTGGCGCTGGAACTGCATCTGGATGCCGAAGATAAAAAAATGATCGCGGCACTGGACTGCAAAGATCGTCTGGTCAGCCCGGAAGGTCTGGCTCCTGCCTGGGATTAATTGCCCGATCCTGTGTATCCCTTACCCCTCTTTTACAGCTCCTTCGGGAGCTGTTCTTATATATTCACTTAAAAAGTCTATAAATGCACGAATACGTGTACTGACCGCACGATCGCTGTAGTAAACGGCGCTGAAAGGCATTTTTACCGGCAGACGTTTATCGGCCAGCAGTTCCACTAGCTCTCCCTGCGCGATCTCTTTATCTATCATATAATCTGAAAGACAGGCGATGCCGTTGCCGTTCAGGCAAAGCTGTTTTAGCGTTTCCCCACTGTTGGAAGAAATTCCACACTCGACCTCATGCAGCTGTCCGTCGCTACAGGCAATTGGCCAGGTATTGAGCGAAACCGGTTCGGAAAACCCCAGACACAGATGCTGTTTTAACTCCTCGACGGTCTCTGGTCTACCAAAACGGGCAATGTACTCCGGTGAGGCAATAATCTTGCGATAGCTGGTAAATAACGGACGCGCACGTAGACTCGAGTCAGTCAGTGTACCCGCTCGTATAGCAACATCCACTTTTCGTTCAATAAGATTGATGAATGTTTCCGAGGAGACGAGAGACAACGTCATCTCGGGATACCGCTCCCGGAACGGTTTGATTAGCGGCATCAGGAAATGCAACATCACCGGTGTTGCTGCGTCGATGCGCAGCAGGCCGCGCGGAGTATTACGCGACTCCATGATTTCTGTTTCTGCTGCAGCCATCTCTTGCAGTATCTGCTGCACCCGCCTGAAGTAGCGCTCTCCTTCCTCAGTGAGACTTAGCTGTCGGGTCGTTCGATTAAGCAAACTGACGCCCAGTTTCATCTCCAGCTTTTTTACTGCCCGACTGACCGCGGAATTGGCTTGTCCAAGCTGTTCTGCCGCCCGGCTAAAGCTGCCGCTTTCCACTACCGCTACAAAAATCGCAAGTTCTTCAGAGGTTGCTTTCATTTTTGCACCTGACGCAAAATTATATTGAGATTTTGAATATTTTTGTCATTAAAACATCCAGGCATACTGCGTGTCATCTGATTACTGATGTTACGGAGTTATTTATGCCTCTCGCTTTATTTGCACTAACAATTAGTGCCTTCGCTATAGGCACTACTGAGTTTGTGATTGTTGGTCTGGTGCCGACCATCGCTCAACAACTGGCGATCTCGTTACCTTCCGCCGGGATGCTGGTTTCCATCTATGCGCTGGGTGTGGCGATTGGCGCACCGGTACTGACCGCTTTGACCGGACGCCTGCCACGTAAACAGTTACTGGTTGCGCTGATGGTTCTGTTTACGGCGGGGAATTTGCTGGCATGGCAGGCTCCCGGGTATATGACACTCATTGTCGCTCGTCTGCTGACTGGGCTGGCACACGGCGTATTCTTCTCGATTGGTTCTACCATCGCGACAAGTCTGGTGCCAAAAGAGAAAGCGGCCTCCGCCATCGCTATTATGTTTGGTGGCTTAACGGTGGCGCTGGTAACCGGCGTGCCGCTGGGTACGTTTATTGGTCAACACTTTGGCTGGCGCGAGACTTTCCTTGCGGTATCAATGTTAGGCGTGATTGCACTGATCAGTAGCCAGCTGTTGATCCCCGCCAACATTCCCGGTCGTGCAGCCGCCAGCATTCGCGACCAGGTGAAGGTGCTGACTCATCCCCGTCTGCTGCTGATTTATGCCGTTACGGCACTGGGCTACGGCGGTGTATTCACGGCATTCACCTTCCTGGCACCGATGATGCAGGATCTGGCGGGATTCTCTCCGGCAGCAGTAAGCTGGATCTTACTGGGTTACGGCGTATCAGTGGCTATCGGCAATATCTGGGGCGGTAAGCTGGCGGATAAGCATGGTGCGGTTCCTGCGCTGAAATTCATTTTCGCCGCGTTGTTTGTTTTGCTGATGGTCTTCCAGGTGACGGCTTCTACGCAGTATGCCGCGCTGGCTACCATCCTGGTAATGGGGATCTTTGCCTTTGGTAACGTACCGGGGTTGCAGGTCTACGTGGTACAGAAAGCGGAACAATTTACGCCTAATGCTGTAGATGTGGCGTCAGGGTTGAACATTGCGGCGTTTAACATTGGCATTGCACTGGGTTCAGTGATTGGTGGACAAACAGTCGAGCATTATGGTCTGGCGCAGACGCCGTGGATTGGCGCACTTATTGTCCTGGTTGCTTTCCTGCTGATGGGACTCAGCGGTCGTCTTGATAAGCCCGCGCGCGTTGCTTTGGGGTAAATCATTGATGTAAGCGCCCACTTACAAAACAAACTGCAATTGTTCGTTGAAAGTGAGTGCTAAAATCCCTATAACAGAAGAACCAGTCCGGCTGCGGACTGGTTGACGTTACAGAGGTTTGAAAGTCTAAAGTGCGAAAAAACACCTATGCCATGCGTTATGTTGCCGGACAACCCGCCGAGCGGATTTTACCGCCGGGGTCGTTTGCGCATATTGGCCAGGCATTACCCGCAGGCGTTCCGTTAAGCAGTGAAGATCGCATTCGCGTGCTGGTATGGAATATTTTTAAACAGCAGCGCGCAGAATGGCAGTCGGTGCTGAAGAATTTTGGCAAAGATGCGCATCTGGTGTTATTGCAGGAAGCACAAACCACGCCAGAACTGGTGCAGTTTGCGACCGCTAACTATCTTGCTTCCGATCAGGTTCCGGCCTTTGTGCTGCCTCAGCATCCCTCTGGCGTCATGACGCTCTCTGCTGCTCATCCTGTTTACTGCTGTCCATTGCGCGAGCGTGAGCCTATTTTACGGCTGGCGAAATCGGCGCTGGTGACGGTGTACCCGTTGCCTGACACTCGGCTGTTAATGGTGGTGAATATCCACGCGGTTAACTTTAGCCTTGGCGTTGATGTCTATAGTAAGCAGTTACTTCCCATTGGCGATCAGATTGCTCATCACAGCGGTCCGGTGATCATGGCCGGCGATTTTAATGCCTGGAGCCGTCGACGGATGAATGCGCTGTACCGCTTTGCGCGTGAAATGTCGCTGCGCCAGGTTCGCTTTACTGACGATCAGCGCCGCCGTGCGTTTGGTCGCCCTCTCGATTTTGTGTTCTATCGCGGTCTGAACGTGAGTGAAGCCTCTGTGCTGGTCACCCGCGCATCCGATCACAACCCGCTACTCGTTGAATTCAGTCCCGGCAAACCTGAACAATAACGGTGTGTCAGGTCTGCCATAGGGCAGGCCTGTGACGGTTGCCCTTCATATTTCTCAACAACCGAAGGACAACACAATGACAACACGCTCTCACCATGACAACGTCGAAAAACAGTTTGGCTCTCAGGCTAATGCCTATTTAACCAGTACGGTGCACGCCTCTGGCCGTGACTTGCAACGTCTGGGGGAAAGGTTGTCGGCATTTCCACAGGCTCGCGTATTGGATATGGGATGCGGAGCAGGGCACGCCAGCTTTGTGGCCGCGCAACACGTAAAGCAGGTCATGGCTTATGATTTATCGTCGCAGATGCTTGAAGTGGTTGCTAAGGCGGCAAAAGACCGAGGTCTGGATAATATCGCCACACGGCAGGGGTATGCTGAAAGCCTGCCATTTGAAGGTAACGTATTTGATGTGGTGATTAGCCGCTATTCCGCGCATCACTGGCATGATGTCGGGCGCGCGCTGCGGGAAGTGAACCGCGTTCTGAAGCCCGGTGGTGTACTGATTGTGATGGATGTGATGTCGCCTGGCCACCCAGTACGTGATATCTGGTTGCAAACCGTGGAGGCGTTACGCGATACCTCACACGTACGCAACTATTCCAGCGGAGAGTGGTTGTCGTTAATCAATGACGCCAATCTGATTGCCGATACCTTGTTAACCGATCGTCTGGCGCTGGAATTCAGTTCGTGGGTGGCGCGGATGCGTACGCCTGCAGCGTTGAGCGACGCGATTCGTGCCTACCAACAAAGTGCTTCTGCACAAGTGAAAGACTACTTTGCGTTACAGGAAGATGGCTCGTTTACCAGCGACACGATAATGGTTGAGGCACATAAAGCGGGATAAATAAAAAAGGCACTGGGGGGAAACCAGTGCCTTCATTTCTACAATGCTATCAGGAGTCCGGCATGTCGTTGTTTTTCACAAACAACGTTAGCTGATCGCCTGGCTGTAGATTATTCGTATCGCTGTTCCAGCGCATCACATCCTTGATGTTAACCCCGTGGCGTTTGGCAATACTCGAGAGCGAGTCGCCTTTACGCACACGATAGGTGATGCTATCGCTGTTGTTCGCCAGTCGCTGTGCGCTGCTACCAGCGCCCACCGTCAGATTCTGGCCTACTTTCAGCGACGACCCGCGCAGATTATTCCACTGCTTAAGGTCATTGATGCTCACGCCAAGACGTGAAGCGACGCCAGAAAGCGTATCGCCAGAGCGAACTTTGTAGCTACGGCTGTTCAGCGGCGTGTTATCCGCGACCAGCGTTGACTGCACGGCTGCAATTTCGCCTGAAGCCAGAGACTCACGCAGCTTCTCTGCATGCTTCTTTGGCACCATCACATATTGCGGGCCGCTGGCACCCAACGTGGAACCTTTCACGCCTGCATTGAAGGTCTTCAGCTTGCTGACGGAAATACCCGCCATATCGGCAACCTGAGCCATCTCAACCGGGCTACTCAGGCGAACACGTGCCAACGCGCGGCTTTCGTCTGTTGTTGGCAGACGTACGCCATAGCGTTTGCTGTTTTTGAGTATATCGCTCAATGCCAGCATTTTGGGCACGTATAGCTTCGTTTCCTGAGGCAATGGCAACGACCAGAAGTCAGTGGGTTTACCACGAGCTTTGTTCGTTTTGATTGCCTTCATGACACGACCTTCACCGCTATTATAAGCAGCAACGGTCAGCAGCCAGTCGCCATCAAACATCTTGTTCAGACGCTGCATCATGTCCAGCGCGGCGGTGGTGGAAGCCACAACGTCGCGACGTGCATCATAACTGCGGGTCTGTTTTAAACCATAATTGCGCCCCGTGCTCGGAATGATCTGCCAAATACCTGCGGCATTGGCGCCAGACGTTGCGTGAGGATCAAAAGCGCTCTCCACTATGGGTAGTAGTACCAGTTCCATAGGCATGTTACGTTTCTTAACTTGCCCGGCTATCCAGTACATATACGGCTCTGCCCGTAAAGTTACATCGTGGAGATAGCTCTTATTGCGTAAATACTTCTGTTTCTGTTCGCGAATCCGGCTGTTTTCCGGAATTCCCATCTTTAGCTCGTCACCAATGAAAGCCCACAAATCTTGATCAGCAGCGATAGATGTTCCGTCGTCCATCCATCGCGCCTGACTTGTAAACTTTCCTGCTTCCCCTTGACCAGCTGCAGAAAGGCTCTGTGCGTGTTGTTGGACGTTACCAGTATTCTGGCACCCAACAAGCAGGACAGAGGCGAGTAATATCGCTTTTGCCTTCATGTGTGTGTCAATAGTTGCTTAAAAGACGACCGATCATAACGGCGAAGTTTTCAAAAGGCAACCCGGAATTGTCAGAACGTATCTTTCTTTGACCTTAACCAGGCAAAACGCTCCTCAGGTTGTTGCAATATTGTTTCTTTGTTAATTTCATTAATTAAATCAATATCTTTTGTTCTTAAAAAAAGATTATTTCGCCGCTCATTTTTCAGAATTACGGGTAGTGTCATTTGTTTTTTTACGCGTAACTCATTAACTTTACGATAATATTCATTTATGAACGAATCGTGCGGGAGAATGCTTAAGGCAAACTTCATGTTTGCTAATGTGTACTCATGTGCGCAACAAATTAATGTATCGTCAGGAAGGGCGTTGATTTTTTTAAGTGATTGATACATTTGGGTTGCGGTGCCTTCAAAAAGTCGACCGCAACCGCCAGAAAAGAGTGTGTCACCACAAAATAAGTAAGGATGGCTAAAGTAACAGATATGTCCTAAAGTGTGACCCGGAGTAGCAATTACCCTAAATTCATGCCCCAAAACGAGTGCAATATCGCCATCTTCGACTATGTGTGTCGTTCCCTTATCTTGCGTTTCAGCCGGTCCGTATACCACTATTTGTGGGAAATGCTGCAGAAGTTCTTTCACTCCGCCCACGTGATCCTGATGATGATGGGTTAGCAGAATGGCTTCAGGCACCCAGTTATGCTCTGCAATGGCTTTCAGAACAGGAGCCGCTTCACCCGGGTCCACAATCAGACAATGCTGGTCATTATTTGACAAGACCCAGATGTAATTGTCCTGAAATGCAGGAATACTGTTAAGATTCATATATTGCCTCTCAATGCGTAACGGAAGGTTGTGATGAAACCGGCAAGGATCCCTCATACTGTCGTAGCGCCCGTAAGCTGGGATGATCTGCCCTGGGGCGAACACTATCGTGAGGCGCTGGAGTATCAGCTTAACCCGTGGTTCGCAAAAATGTACGGTTTTCATCTGCTTAAGGTTGGTAATTTAAGCGCAGAAATCGATTCCGAAGCGTGCGCGGTTTCTCATCAGGTAAATGTTTCTTTGCAGGGTTCTCCCATGCAGGTGACGGCCGATCCTTTGCATCTTCCCTTTGCCGATAAGTCCGTGGATGTCTGTTTATTGGCCCATACGTTACCGTGGTGTTCCGATCCGCATCGCCTACTGCGTGAAGCCGATCGCGTGTTGATTGATGACGGTTGGTTGATTTTGAGCGGCTTTAACCCGGTAAGCCTGATGGGGTTGCGTAAACTGGTGCCCGTATTGCGTAAGACATCGCCCTATAACAGTCGGATGTTTACCCTCATGCGTCAATTGGACTGGCTATCATTACTGAATTTTGAAGTGCTGCACTATAGTCGTTTTCATGTTCTGCCCTGGAATAAGAAGGGCGGGAAAATGTTAAGCACCCATATCCCCGCGCTGGGCTGTTTACAGCTGGTGGTTGCGCGCAAGCGAACCATTCCGCTTACACTCAACCCGATGAAACAAAATAAAAGCAAAACGCCTATCCGTCATGCCGTTGGCGCGACCCGGCAATACCGTAAACCGGACGCTTAAGCCTCAGTCTGATACCCAATATCATCCTGAGTCGGGCTCATGGCCGCGGTGCGCGCAAGCTCATCGCAGCGTTCGTTTTCCGGATGGCCCGCATGGCCTTTAACCCATTCCCATTTGATTTGATGAGGGCCTAAAGCGGCATCGAGACGCTTCCACAGATCGACGTTCTTCACTGGTTTTTTATCTGCTGTTTTCCAGCCACGCTTCTTCCAGTTGTGGATCCACTGCGTAATGCCCTGGCGCACATACTGGCTGTCCGTGCTGAGTATCACTTCACACTGTTCTTTCAGGGCTTCCAGCGCAACGATTGCTGCCATCAGCTCCATGCGATTATTAGTTGTAAGGTTGTAGCCTTCGCTAAAGGTTTTTTCGCGCCCGCGATAGCGTAAAATCGCCCCATAACCACCCGGTCCGGGATTTCCCAGGCAAGAACCATCGGTGAAAATTTCTACCTGTTTAAGCATCTCTGGTAGACTTCCTGTTTTAGCAAATCGAAATCAAACGATAAGTCTGACATAAATGACCGTTATGAGCACTGGAATTACACGACAGATCGTCCTCGATACCGAAACCACCGGTATGAACCAGATTGGCGCCCACTATGAAGGCCACAAGATCATTGAGATCGGTGCGGTTGAAGTGGTGAACCGCCGCCTGACCGGCAATAACTTCCATGTTTACCTGAAGCCGGATCGGCTGGTGGACCCGGAAGCGTTCGGCGTACACGGAATCGCAGACGAATTCCTGCTTGATAAACCCACGTTTGCTGATGTAGCCGACGAATTTCTCGACTACATTCGTGGCGCGGAGCTGGTCATCCATAACGCATCGTTCGATATCGGTTTTATGGATTACGAATTCGCGAAGCTCAAGCGGGATATTCCGAAGACGAACGAATTCTGCAAAATAACCGATAGCCTGGCGCTGGCGAGGAAAATGTTTCCTGGCAAGCGAAACAGTCTTGATGCGTTGTGCTCGCGCTATGAGATAGACAACAGTAAACGAACCCTGCACGGCGCATTGCTTGATGCCCAGATTCTGGCCGACGTTTATCTGATGATGACCGGCGGGCAGACCACGATGGCGTTCTCAATGGAAGGCGACAGCCAGCAGAGGAATGACACAGGGATCCAGCGTATTGTGCGCCAGTCCAGCAAACTACGTGTTGTTTTCGCCACTGATGAAGAGTTAGCGGCCCATGAGTCACGCCTTGACCTGGTGCAGAAGAAAGGCGGAAGTTGCCTCTGGCGGGCATAGTTTGTACATTTACCGTATGAAAATGGCCATTCGGGTGATTTTTGCAGCAAACGATTAAAAAACGTGAGAAAAAGCGTTGACGAGGTGCGAGGCAATCCGTAATATTCGCTTCGTTCCCAAGCGGAACACAACGCGGAGTGGTAGTTCAGTTGGTTAGAATACCTGCCTGTCACGCAGGGGGTCGCGGGTTCGAGTCCCGTCCATTCCGCCACTATTCAGAAAGCCTGAATCAGAAATGATTCAGGCTTTCGTCGTTTTAATCACTGCAAAATATTATCTATCGTTTTACCATCAAAAAAATCAATAACTGACCGCGCGGTATGGATACCTGTCTGGTGGTAAGATTCAACCGTCGCAGCGGCGATGTGTGGGGTCGTGATAATATTTCTGGAATGTAGCAGAGGGCTGAATTGTGGCAAAGGTTCATGCTGAAATACGTCGAGGGCGGAAAACACATTCCTTTCATCAATCACCTGCAACAAAGCGCGTTCATCGATTAATTTCCCACGAGCCGCATTGATGAGCAGGGCACCATTTCTCATCATAGAAAGGTATTTGTGACTGATAAAATTCTCTAAGGATGATGTATAAGGGAGAAGCACGACAATGACGTTGGACTGCATGAAGATGTCGTCAACCGACACAAACTTAACAGCCATTTTTTCAGCTATCTCATGATCCGGGTTTTTGTCGTACGCGAGAATTTCAATCTCGAAGCCGGACAACCTCTTAACCAACGTTTTGGCAATATTCCCAAAACCTAATAATCCTACCCGTTTACCATTTAATTCATTTCCCAGCGAGTATCCCCAATAGCCGTTTTGCATGTCCATATGATTACCGGGAATATTTCTCAGACCAGAAAAGATAAGGCCAATGATAAATTCGGCGACAGCGTTGGCATTGATGCCTCGTGCATTATTAACCACAATGCCTGATTTTTTTGCCGCGTCAGTATCTATATTATCAACGCCGGTACCAAATCTTGAGATGATTTTCAGTTTTGGTAGAAGAGAAAACACACTGGCGTCATAGCAATCCGTTCCGGCAATGACAGCATCAATAGATGCCCTCAACGCATCTGATTCTGATGCGATAAGATGATTCACACTGTTCTTGAAAATGAGATTATATTGGTTATCGCGCAATAATTTGCAACCGGTTACACAACGAGCCGAAAAACTGGAAACGGTGATTAATACATTTTTCATATCTGTTACCTCGTACCTGAGAACGCCATCAGGTTGTGATGGCGTAGACCGGTTACAATAAAAATGACACAAGTTATGAATTTACTTTAACGCCGAGAGCACCTCCTGGATGAAATAAACCAAAATCGGTTCGGGTAAACTGCTTGAGTTCTGACAGCGTGAGGGCTACCGCATCTCCCACGACAAGAACAGCCGTAGAAGAGCAGGATGGAGCAAGACCTAAGGTGTCGGCTTCACTTTTTACGGGTATTTCAATCGATAAATCACAGCAGATAGCCAGCGACGAATTGTGGCTTCGGGTAAATGAGACCAGAAAATTTTTCATTTTTTTCAGACTTGGTAGCGTAGCTAACAGTTCTGCTGTCTCACCACTATTGGATATCAAAATAACAACATCTTCACTGGTAACCATGCCCAGATCGCCATGAACAGCCTCTGTTCCATGAATAAAAAAAGAGGGGGTACCGGTGCTGGAAAATGTCGCTGCCAATTTTTTTGCAATAATTCCTGATTTTCCTACGCCGATAAAGACAACTTTCCCGCTACAGGATTGCAGTATTTTTACAAGATTTGCGGTTTCTGAAAGCGGTGCATTAATAATTTCCTCAACTGCTTTTTGCTCATTTCGCATAAATCCTTTAATGAGTGAGATGACCTCAGTATTATTCATGTCTGTTTTCCTGATTAATTTTATCAATAACGTAAGCCACCCGAGATAAGCCCTGGTATAGTTTTTTCCTGCTGCAAGCCAGATTTAACCGTAAATAGTTTTCCCCACCTGGTCCATATACGTTGCCTGCCATGATCCCCACTTTTCCTTCATGAATTAACATGGCGTAGAATTTTTCGAATGAACAACTGATGTGTGAACAGTCTATCCATGCAAAATAGCAACCTTCAGATTCTCTGAGTTTCAGAGGTGAAAGATTTTCTTGAACATAATGAACAGCAAAATCAATGTTTGACTGAAGGTGTGATCTTGACCCTCCATCTCCGAACAGCTTTTGTATCTTAAGTTAACGATGTCCGCTGCCGCCGGTATTCCCTCGGGGAGTGATATCCCAGCGCGCTGTGCGGGTGGTTTTCATTGTAATGCGTGAACGCTACTGCAAGGTTTCGCAGTGCTGTTCTCACATCCGGTTTTGGCATGAACGCGATATAGTCTTCTTTCATCGTTTTCACGAACCGTTCGGCCATGCCATTACTCTGCGGGCTGCTCACCGCTGTTGTGCAGGGCTCCAGATTCAGCTCTCTCGCGAACCTCCGCGTTTCATACGCGGTATACGCTGAACCGTTATCCGTCAGCCACTGCACCGCTGTGTCGGGCAACCTGTCGCCGAAGCGCTTTTCCACCGACCTCAGCATCACATCCTGCACGGTCGAACTGTCATAGCCTCCCGTGCTTGCTGCCCAGTCTATGGCCTCACGGTCGCAGCAGTCCAGCGCGAACGTTACCCGCAGTTTTTCGCCGTTGTCGCAGCCGAACTCGAAGCCATCTGAACACCAGCGCATATCGCTTTCTGCCACCGCTATCTTGCCCTTATGTTCACGCTTCGGTCGCTCTGGTTTGTGATGCAACAACAACAGGTTATGCTCGCTCATTATCCTGTAAAGCCGTTTGGCATTCACAGGTGGCTGTCCCTCTGTGCGACGTTGCTTGCGCAGGATGCCCCACACGCGTCGATAACCATAACTCGGCATATCGCTGATAATGTTGAGGATAGCCGACAGTATTTCTGCGTCTGCTTCTTCATTACGCCGGTTACAGCGCCTGTCCTGCCAGTCGGCAGAACGGTTAATCCGCAGTGACAGTTGCGCACGCGACACGCCCATGGTCCGGCTGACCATGGCTATTCCCCGTCCTTTGGCAACAAGGGCGCGTGCGCTATCCATTTTCGCGACTGACCGTACTCCACGGCTTCTTTCAGGATCTCAACTTCCATCGTTTTCTTGCCCAGAAGGCGCTGAAGCTCCCGGACCTGCTTCAGAGCAGCAGTAAGCTCAGAAGCAGGAACGACTTCCTCTCCAGCCGCAACGGCGGTGAGGCTGCCTTCCTGATATTGCTTCTTCCACTTAAACAGCAGGCTGGGCTGGATACCATGCAGGCGGGCGACATGGGAGACATTCATACCCGGCTCCATCGTCTGCTGGATAATGGCGATCTTCTCCTGAGGAGTTTTACGTTTACGGACTTCTTGCCCTAACAGGATCCCGGTCATCTCAAAATTGGCGTTAGTGTTAGACATATATTCAAGCCTATCTCTTATCTGGAGATACAGCTACTGTCCGGTGTTTCAGGGGGCTACATCACCATACCAATGGCATATCGCGTTGAGATATTCGCTATGTTGCCAGCGACTATACCCGAGGACAGGATGTTCCAGTCTTTTCTGTAGCGCTTTGGTAATTGCTTGTGGTATGGGTAGATCCATATCAGATATGGAAAAAGGAATAATATCGTGTACACCAAATCTGTCTTCGCAGAAGTCCCACTGCGTGCAGTAAGTTCCTTTTCGCGAAATAGGCGTGTTAAAAATATCCATCAACATAACCCCATACATTTATCCATATCTTTACGCAAGGCGATGACTTTTGTACCAATAATGACCTGTAAGGTATTTTTATCGAGTTTGACAATTGCGATCCCTCCCTGCTTTTTAATGGCAGCTTCATCAATTGCTTCTATATCTTTGATTGTTAGCCGTAAACGTGTAACACAGTTATCCAGAGAGGTAATGTTTTCTTTTCCTCCGAGAGCCGCAATCATATTCTCAGCGGTGCTGGCGTCTGTATTTCTATTTGCCACTGGTTGGACAGTCGGTGTTATCACATCAGCTGTTGTTGCAGCTGGAACCATGTCACTGTCTTCTCTGCCAACAGTCATTAAGTTGTATTTTAGAATGGCCCATTTAAATACCATGTAATAAATGAAAAAATAGGCGATTTCTACACAAACAGCCACTTGCCATCCAGTTCTTGCACCCCGTAATACGCCAAAGCTTATAAACTGAATCAAATCTCCGGTGAATCCCATTTTCACGCCGAGATACGGTAAAAACATATTTGCGAAGCCATTCATAAAAGCATGGAATACAAATAAGACAGGGCTGACAAACAGGAATAAAAATTCAATCGGTTCGCTAACACCGCCAATAATCACAGTCAGTACCGCAGAGATTAATAATGCTTTAATAGCCTTGCGATTTTGTACATGAGCAGTCTGATACATAGCAAGAGCCGCACCTGCTAAACCATACTGGATCATTAGCTTACCTTGTTCCATTTTTCCGGCAAGGTCTAAGGGAATGACGGCGTTTTCTTTGACATAGGCCATAAACATATTGAGAGTGCCGTAGTACTCCTCGCCGTTGATGATTGCTGATCCGCCAATCGGCGTAAATCTGAATACAGATGTGACTAAATGATTTAGTCCGAAGGGAATCGTTACGCGCTCTGCAACGGCATAGAAGAAATAACCTACCGGACCAGAGGTGGATATCCAATGGCCGATTAACATAAACATGTTAAAGAAAGGAGGCCAGACAAAAGGGATTATGATGCCGAAAACACTCATGACAACTAACGTAATGATAGGAACAAGGCGTGGGCCACTATAGAATCCCAACGACTCTGGGATACGCAGATTGACGATCCGTTTGTACATGGCGAATACCATCAACCCTGCAACGATTCCCCCCAATACGCTGGTATTGTATGACTGAATTCCCAGAATAATAGTTTGTCCATGTGTGGACATCTGATCTGTGGGGACGAGCAGACCGTGACTTTTAAGATAAAAATTTGTTCCCAAATGCATTGCCATAAACCCGCCCAGGCCGGAAAATGCGCCATATGCTTTATCTTCTTTTTCTTTCAACAGACCCAGTGGGATGGCGATTGCAAATAATACCGGTAAATTAACAAAAGCGAATAAACCCAGGCTAACAATAAAATCTAAAAATGATTTAACAACAGGGTACCCTAATACAGGAATTAATTTAGCCATTTCCTCGCTGGCTAATCCACTTCCCAGGCCTAACATCATGCCGCATACGCTTAGCAGAGCGATTGGATACATAAATGCCTTACCCAGGCTCTGAAAAAAACTCCAGGCTTTTTTCTGTTTCATATTAACTGTCTCGTGATAAGGTGAAATACAATCAGTCCATCAATACCTTAATGCGAATTGAAAGATACAACTTTTCTTCCATCGCCAGTTCATAGTTAAACTCTGATTTTAAATACTCTTCTATTTTTATAATAGAATGTTGCAAGATTAAATCTTTCTCCAGAAAATGTTCATAGATATCACCGATGTCTTTATTCTTTATCTTTTCGTTGCATAGCACCCGACAGGAGAAATATTTTAAATGGGTCATGAAACGTGAGTAGTTGAATGCGTTACGATCTACTCTTTTCTCGTAAACTTTTTCAATAATATCTGTGATTTTTTGTGAGAACTCTATAGTCCTGAGAGATTCATAGTTGGAGGTGTTTTCATAGTTATTCAAAATATGTAGAGCGATGAAACCAATCTCATCATCCGGAAGTCGGATGTTAAAATGCTCATTGACGATGGATAAAGCATCCCGACTAATAGCATACTCTGACTTGTATAATGCTTTTATCTCATCAAGGAATATATTATTGATTTGGATGCCAGCAGCGCATCGAGAGACTGCATTCGAAATGTGATCGGCAAGAATGAGTAAAAGCGATGGGTTCAACTTTTTGTCAAGATTTATCTCCGCATAACGGACTATGTTTTCAGATACAAAAATATAATCAATATCTACTCTCTCTATCAGTTTGTATAATTTTCCTTTTTCTTCATTTCTGACATAAAAAAATCGATTAGCAGGATGTGGTGGAACAGACATGCCATTTTTTCTGTTGTAACCTACGCCAGGGCCAGAAATGATGACTTCCTGACCATTCATCGATGCCAGCACACAATTATTGTTCATGACTTTTTCGATGATCATTTCATGGCTCCAAAAAAAAAGGCAAGACAAGTAAGAAGTAATAATCACTTCAAACGTTGTCTTGCCTGATTTAACAGTTACAAGATTACTCACTGATGTGTATACCCTACACAGGATTATCTTAAATAAATGAGATGCATGTCCTGTTTTGGGATTAGCATGACAAATTTAAGATGCCAGCCACACATACAACACACTAATAATTCATGTGGTGAATTCATGGGTGGGATATATAATATTTTCCTATGTATAGTGTTGTTCGTCCTTCCTTCAGCAGTGTGTAGGCAATTACTCGCTTAGCGTCTGTGCGATGTCTTTTTGCACCTGCTGGCGCTGTTCTGGAGTCAGCACTTTGTTCAGGTCAAAATAGTATTTCACGCGATAATAACGCGCCTGCTGTTCGATGTTGCTGAATGCCGAAAGCTGTTTTTTGACGGCTGCTTCATCCCACTTCCCGGACTTGATGACGTCAATCAACGCGCCGTCTTTAACATCCTTCACCGAAATCTGGCTTACGTTGGTTTCAAGCTGCTGGTGCAGTTTTTTAATCTGCGCAACCTGGTCAGTGCTCAACTTAAGATGTTGTACTATCGGATCCTGGGCTGGAGCCGGAACATTAGATGTGGTTGCTGCAAGCGTGCTAAAAGAAGCGCCAGCCACGGTAACTGCCAGCAAAGTCATGCGTAAGAAGTTCTTCATGTCGAGATCCTGATAAGGGAATTATTAACATTGTCAGTCACTCGCTGGTTACGAGTGATTATCTTTTGCAGGATACGATGCCCACCGCATGTCGCCACGCGAATTTGTTTTGCGGTTGGTTACGGAGTGAAACAATCCCGCCACGGAAAAACGTTGTGCAGCGGGAGTTAAGGCGATAGTTATAGCGTGAAGGGGTCGGCGTCCTGCCAGGCGGGAAATTTCTCGCGATATTCACGCAGCGCTGAGAGAGACAGTTCTGCGTCAATGCGTGTGGCCTGATGCGGCTCGGCGGTGGCGATAATCTCACCCTGCGGATTAATCACCCGGCTGTCACCGCGATAATGATGCCCGTTACCGTCAGTGCCCACGCGGTTACATCCTGCTACATAAGCCTGGTTCTCAATCGCTCGTGCGGCGAGCAAAACCTGCCAGTGTAGCGAACGCGGCGCAGGCCAATTGGCAACATACAACGCAAGGTCGTAATCGTTGCGATTGCGCGACCATACCGGAAAACGCAGGTCATAACAGACCAACGGCAGAATGCGCCAGCCGCGCCATACAACAATAACGCGCGCGTCACCCGCCTGGTAATGCTGGTGCTCATCCGCCATGCGGAACAGATGGCGCTTGTCGTAGAAATGCACATTACCTTCGGGTTCAACCAGCAAAAAACGATTCACCGGCCCCCGTTCAGACTGTATCGCCGCGCTACCTGCTATCAGGGCATTTGTCTGCTGCGCTTTGCTACGCATCCAGCTTACAACTTCTTCTTGCGGCAACGATTTATTTGCCGCTTCCATGGCAAATCCGCTGGTAAACATCTCAGGCAATACAATGACATCACGTCCGGCGACGGTTTCCAGTTGTCGGTCAAAATGGCGCAGGTTGGCCGGGCCATCCATCCAGATCAATGGTTGTTGCAGCAGAGTAATTTTCAAACCAGGCACGATCGAGGCTCCTCGTTGAACAACATTTTGACACTGTAGCATGAGCATTAATGAAAATGTGGCAATAAAAAGCCCCGCATTAAGCGGGGCTAAACGTCGTGCGAGTGTCGTTATGCGGCTTCGACTTTACGCACTTTCTCTGGCAGCTTTACCGGCTGAGTCGCCAGCTCCTCGGGTTCAAAGTCATCCACGTTGATACTGCGCAGGCGGCTCGCTTCGGCTTTCACCAGAATCGCGGCTTCATCTTTATCAATCAGCCCTTTCGCCAGCGCATTGTGCGCCAGTTCGTCGAGACGGGTAAATGGCAGGTTTTTACCCAACTCTTTACAGATCCGCTGGTGGATTGGGTCGGCTGCAATCACGTCCAGCAGCGCCTCTTCCAGCAAACCAACCGGGTTATGCTCGCTTGGCGTCAGATATTGACCGCGACCAATACGAGAACGAGTAGCGCTCGGAACCTGCAAAATCTTCGCGACTTTATGATCCAATTTGTCAGACGGTGCATGGTAGTGGCGACCGGTAGGGAAGATAACCACATTCAGCAAGCCCGCGACCAGACGGTTCGGGAAGTTCTTCAGCAGATCGTCCATCGCCTGTTCCGCTTTGTACAACGCATCCTGAACGCCCCAGTGAACCAACGGCAGGTCCGCTTCATGACGGCCTTCGTCGTCATAACGCTTCAGCACCGCGGAGGCCAGATACAGCTGACTTAACACATCGCCCAGACGTGCGGAGATACGTTCACGACGCTTCAGACTACCGCCCAGTACAGCCATAGATATATCTGAAAGCAGGGCCAGGTTGGCACTCAGACGGTTCAGGTGCTGGTAGTAACGTTTGGTCGCATCGCCGGTTGGCGTGCTGCTGGTTAAACCACGCGTCAGGCCAAGCCAGAAGCTACGCACTTTGTTACTGCCGACGTGACCGATGTGTTTGAACAGCAGCTTGTCGAACGCATTCACATCGTTACTCTGTGCCGCAGCCATCTCTTCCAGAACATACGGATGGCAGCGAATCGCACCCTGACCGAAGATCATCATGCTACGGGTCAGAATGTTGGCACCTTCAACGGTAATAGCGATTGGCGCACCTTGATAAGCACGGGCGAGGAAGTTGCTTTCGCCAAGCATAATGCCTTTACCGCCAGTGATATCCATCGCATCGATGATTGACTGCTGCCCGCGGTGGGTACAGTGATATTTCACGATGGCCGACAACACCGCCGGTTTTTCACCCAGCATAATGCCGTAGGTAATCAGTGATGCCGCAGCGTCCATCACGTAGGCGTTACCGGCAATACGTGCCAACGGCTCTTCAATACCTTCCATCTTGCCGATAGAGATTTTGAACTGGCGACGAATGTGCGCATACGCGCCGGTGGCCATCGCGACCGATTTCACGCCGCCCGTCGAGTTAGATGGCAGGGTAATACCACGTCCCACAGACAGGCATTCCACCAGCATGCGCCAGCCCTGACCGGCCATTTTCGGACCACCGATGATGTAATCAATTGGTACAAACACATCTTTGCCCAGTGTCGGACCGTTCTGGAACGGCACGTTCAGCGGGAAGTGACGACGCCCAATTTGTACACCTGGCGTTGAGGTTGGGATCAGCGCACAGGTAATGCCAAGATCTTCTTCGCCACCCAGCAGTTTTTCCGGGTCGGAGAGTTTAAATGCCAGACCCAGCACGGTAGCGATAGGCGCCAGCGTGATATAGCGTTTGTTCCAGGTCAGGCGCATACCCAGCACCTGCTGGCCCTGCCAGTCGCCCATACAAACTACGCCGGTATCAGGGATCGCGCCTGCGTCGGAGCCGGCTTCCGGGCTGGTCAGAGCAAAGCATGGGATCTCCTGACCGCGAGCCAGACGCGGCAGGTAATGATTTTTCTGCTCTTCGGTGCCGTAATGTTGCAGCAGTTCGCCTGGGCCTAATGAGTTAGGCACGCCAACGGTGATTGCCAGGATCCCGGAAACGCCGGAGAGTTTCTGTAGAACGCGAGCCTGAGCATATGCTGAGAATTCCAGCCCGCCGTACTCTTTCTTAATGATCATCGCGAAGAAGCGGTGTTCTTTCAGATATGCCCACAGTTCCGGCGGCAGATCCGCGAGCTCGTGAGTGATCTGGAAGTCGTTCGCCATGCGGCACGCTTCTTCCACTGGACCATCAATAAACGCTTGCTCTTCAGCAGTCAGATGCGGCTGAGGATAGTTATGCAGTTTTTTCCAGTCAGGCTTGCCCTGGAACAGGTCACCTTCCCACCAGGTCGTACCGGCATCAATCGCTTCTTTCTCAGTACGCGACATCGGCGGCATGACTTTACGGAAACCGCGGAACACCGGTGCAGAGATCATAGATTTGCGCATCGGCGTAAAGTTAAACGGTACGAGAATAATGGCCAGAGGAACCAGCAGCCAGACTGACCACAGGCCAGCCACGCCAAGCGCGGCCGTCCAGGCGAGCAAAATTAAGCTGCTGAGGAATAAGCTCACGCGGTGATAAAACAGAACGCTGAGCAGAACAACCGTAGCGATAATACTCAAAATCATCATAACGAAAAGCTCCCTTGCTTGTAGGAGGTCTGACCACTTGTGATGATATGGTTGTAGTGGATGTAAATTCTTTTAGCAATGTGTTTACAAAATAATTACAACAAAGCTCACATTGTTGCTGTTTTAACCGGCACAAAAAATCAAAAGCCGTAACCATTCCTGTGGCTTGTACTTCTCGCTGGTAGCGCTATCCGGTACACTGCACCTTGTCATTTACATTCATGCTGAAGGATATCCTCATGTACCAGGATCTTATTCGTAACGAACTGAGCGAAGCGGCGGAAACGCTGGCTAATTTTCTTAAAGATGACGCCAATATTCACGCCATTCAGCGCGCGGCGGTCCTGTTGGCAGACAGCTTTAAAGCCGGCGGTAAGGTACTCTCTTGCGGTAACGGCGGTTCCCATTGCGACGCGATGCACTTTGCCGAAGAGCTGACCGGACGCTATCGTGAAAACCGTCCTGGTTACCCTGCTATCGCTATCTCTGACGTCAGCCATATCTCCTGCGTCAGCAACGATTTCGGTTACGATTATGTGTTCTCTCGCTACGTAGAAGCCGTGGGTCGTGAGGGAGATGTCCTGTTAGGCATCTCGACTTCGGGTAATTCCGGTAACGTAATTAAAGCGATTGCCGCAGCGCGTGAGAAAGGGATGAAAGTTATCACCCTGACCGGTAAAGATGGCGGCAAAATGGCGGGCAGCGCGGATATCGAAATTCGCGTGCCGCACTTTGGCTACGCTGATCGTATTCAGGAAATTCATATCAAAGTGATCCATATCCTGATCCAGTTGATCGAAAAAGAGATGGTTAAATCATAAGAAGACGATTGCCGGATGGTGGCTGAAGCCGTATCCGGCCTACATGAGCGCCACGTAGGCCTGATAAGCGCAGCGCCATCAGGCAGTTCACGGTTTTAAGGTAGGTGATGTATGTGCGAACTGCTCGGGATGAGCGCCAATGTGCCAACCGATATCTGCTTTAGCTTCACCGGGCTGGTCCAGCGCGGCGGAGGTACCGGGCCGCACAAAGACGGCTGGGGTATTACGTTTTATGAAGGTAAGGGCTGCCGTACGTTTAAAGATCCGCAACCCAGCTTTAATTCGCCTATCGCCAAATTGGTACAAGACTATCCCATCAAATCCTGTTCCGTGATTGCCCATATTCGTCAGGCGAATCGTGGAGAAGTAGCGCTGGAAAATACCCATCCATTTACCCGTGAACTATGGGGACGTAACTGGACGTATGCCCATAACGGGCAACTCAGCGGTTATAAATCACTGGAGACCGGTAATTTCCGCCCGGTCGGTGAAACCGACAGCGAAAAAGCCTTCTGCTGGCTGCTCCACAAGCTGACGGAGCGTTATCCGCGCACGCCTGGCAATATGACGGCGGTGTTTAAATATATCGCGATGCTGGCAGGAGAACTGCGGGAGAAGGGCGTCTTCAACATGCTGTTGTCTGACGGACGTTATGTGATGGCCTTCTGCTCGACCAATTTGTTTTGGATCACGCGTCGTGCGCCGTTTGGCGTGGCGACATTGCTGGATCAGGATGTGGAGATTGATTTTAGCTCAGAGACCACACCCAATGATGTGGTCACCGTGATTGCCACTCAACCGTTAACCGGCAATGAAACCTGGCAAAAGATTATGCCAGGCGAGTGGGCATTATTTTGTCTCGGGGAGCGTGTAGTTTGATGCCAGTTGCGGCTGAACGACTTCGTGGCTCAACGGCTTGCTGACGACGTAACGACCATCGACGACGGAAACGGTCGGTGGCTTACGCGTTTGTTCAAAGTAATCGTATCCCGGTTTTAGCTGCGACCAGAACTCTTTGTAATACGAGAACTTATGGCGCTGCATGTTGGCATCGGTCATGCGGAACGGGTAAATGCTCACCTGTACGCTGGATTGTCCGAACACCAGAGCGCCGGTCACAAACTGGAAAATCTCATCAATGCCGTTGTCGGTCATTGCGTAGCAGCCGACGGAAACACAGGCGCCGTGGATCATCAGGTATTTACCTTCATAACCGTGTGCGCGATCGTAGGCATTAGGGAAACCAATGTTAATCGCTTTATAGAAGCGGCTATCCGGTTTCAGCTGTCCACGCTGAACGCTGTAAAACCCTTCCGGACTTTTGAAATCACCCTGACGCTGTTTCGGCCCTAAGCCACCGGAATAATTACAGATCTTATAACTGTCGAGCAATTGATACTGTTCGCCCATCTTGACGTACAGATCCAACGTTCGCTCTTCTTTGAAGATCTGGATATAAACGGGGGAGCCCATTAATTGCTGCTTATATTCTTTGCTGACAGGCGTAGTCGGGCTGCTGCTGCTCAGCAAACCGGCAAATGAAACGCACGGCAATAAAAGCATCGCAAGAAAAAATGCGATTTTACGCATACTGCTTATTCCTTGATAAAACGATTACACACGCCAGGACGGCAAAAAGAGTCCCCAAATCGGATAAATCTGGATCTGGAGCGCTCACATTAGCACCAAGAGAGTTTTTCGCAAGTCTCTCGTGCGGCGTTTACACTTTAGTTTTCCTTTATACGGAAAATTGTGCTTAAAGGCAGTCAGACACTGGCTTGTTTTGCTGGTTAGCACACTGCATTTCGTCTTATTAGTGAAGAATGTCTATTCTATTGAATTTAAAAAATTAATTATTTAATAATCGAATATTAAAAAGGAATGATGGGCAATAGCGGTAGACTGCGGCGAACGTGTTTGACCAGGTATTCTTCTTTTCATGTTTTTTGTCTCTGCACCCCGACGCTTTTTGCCGGGTCTGCTGTCTTTGTGTGTTGTGCTGTCTTTACCGTCTGTCGCCAAAGTTCAGCCCCATTTATCTGACGCCCATGTAAGCTATGCGGCGCACTTGCGGATGCGTAACCGCGCCCGGCTGCTGAAGCAGTATCACGCACAGGTAAAAAAGCAGGCAAGCTACGTGGTGGAAGGCAACGCAGAAAGTAAAAGCGCGCTGCGCCAGCAGAACCGAGCGCTGGTTAAACAGCACCCGGAGTGGTTCCCTGGCCCACTAAAAGCCAGCGACCATCGCTGGCAGGAACTGGCTGAGAATGACCATTTTCTCAGTAGCAATCATCTACACAATATCACTGAAGTGGCCATCCACCGACTTGAGCAACAGCTCGGTAAACCCTATTTGTGGGGCGGTACCGATCCGGATGAAGGGTTTGACTGTAGCGGGCTGATTTTTTATGCCTACAACAAAATCCTGGCGGCAAAATTGCCCCGGACAGCGAATGAAATGTATCACTATCGACGGGCTACTATTGTCGCTAACCGCGATCTTCGCCGTGGTGATTTAGTGTTCTTTCATATTCACAGCCGGGATATTGCCGATCATATGGGCGTCTATTTGGGGCAGGGACAATTTATTGAATCACCGCGGACGGGAGAAACAATTCGGGTGAGCAATTTATCCGATGACTTCTGGCAGGATCATTATCTAGGCGCTCGTCGTATTCTTACGGAAAATACGATTCTGTAATCAAAAAGGCGGTGTAATGACACCGCCTCGGCAGGCGTTAACTTAACGCCCCCATGATCTTTAATTCCAGTTCATCCGGAACTTCGTTATAAGACAACACCTGTAGGCCCGGGGCAAACAGGCGCGCATAGCGCGCGAGCAAAGGACGTAACTGCGGCGCGACCAGCAGCACAGGCTCTTTCCCCGCCGCTTTCATCTGTTCTTTTATCTGCGGCATATTGGTCTGAAACTGATTCAGCATATTGGGATCGACCGGCACGCTATCCAGCACCACTTTTCCACTTTGCTGAGCCTGATTCACCACATTCGCCAGCAGATTCTCCAGTTCACTGTTCAGCGTATATACGGCCAGCTCATCTTTGCGCACAAACGGGTGGGTAATGCTGCGACGTAGCGCCAGACGCACATCTGCCGTTAACAAAATATGATCTTTGGTCACGGTGCTACTGGCGACAAGTACGGTGGCTATGGTGACGATATCGCGCAATGACACACCTTCGATAAGCAGCGCCCGGTACACTTTCAAGAGCTGGCTGTAATTCAGCGCTGCGCTCAAATCTTCCGCCAGACGTGGCGCCATAGAAGAGAGGCGGTTATGCAACTGCGTAATATCATCGTAATTAAACAGCTCTGGAATATAGTTACGAATGATCTTATTCACATGCGTCGCAATGACGCTGGCACTATCAATAACCTGGTACCCCATATTTAACGCTTTAGCTTTTTGCGCCGGAACAATCCAGGTGACCGGCATACCATAGGCCGGATCGTGGCCTAAAACACCGTCGATCTCGCCATAGGTTTCACTGGAGGGCAGCGCCATCAGCTTATCTGCGGGAATATCGGCTTCATCGGCCTTGATCCCATTGATAAAAATGGCGTACTGGGTGGGTTTAAGGCGGAAGTTTTCGCGAATGCGAATTTCCGGTAACAACACGCCGTTGCTGTCTGAGATCACCTGTCGCACACCGCGAATGCGTTGAGTGAGCGGATTCCCTTTGGATTTATCGACCAACGACACCAGCTTATATCCCAGGCTCAGGCTGATAGGTTCTATTAAGGGGATAGTTTCCCAACTGACCTGCTGCTCGGTGGTTTCAGCGATGGTTTTGGTCAGCGTTTCGAGATTTTTCTCTTCGGTCTCAGCCACCTTCGGTCGCTTGCTCATGCGCCAGGCGGTGAATCCCAGCAGGGCGCTGAAAATCAGGAAGGGGAAATGCGGCATCCCCGGCACCACTGCCAGCACAAACATAATGCTGGTGGCGGTATACAGCACGGAGGGGCTGGCCAGCAGTTGGCTACGCACGTCCGTGGCAATATCGCCGCTGTCGCTTACGCGGGTGACGATGATCGCTGCAGCTGTCGACAACAGCAGAGAAGGGATCTGGGCGACCAGGCCGTCACCGATGGTCATCAGTACGTATTGCTGGAAGGCGGCTTCGGCGCTTAAATCGTATTTAAAGATCCCGATACAGACACCGCCGATTAGGTTGATAGCCAGGATCATCATCCCGGCGATGGCATCGCCGCGCACGAACTTTGACGCACCATCCATCGCGCCATAGAAATCCGCTTCGCCCGCCACATCTTTACGTCGCGCTTGCGCCTGCGCCTGATTAATCAGTCCTGCGTTCAGATCGGCGTCGATCGCCATCTGCTTACCGGGCATGGCGTCCAGCGTAAAGCGGGCAGAAACTTCGGAGATACGCTCCGCACCTTTGGTCACCACGATAAAGTTAATGATCATCAGAATGATGAACACCACAAAACCGACGACAAAGTTACCGCCGATCACCACCTGACCGAAGGACTCAATCACCTTACCGGCAGCGCCTGCACCCATATGCCCATGCAGTAACACCACGCGTGTTGACGCCACGTTCAGGGTCAAGCGCATTAAGGTGGTGATCAGCAAAATGGTCGGGAACAGACTGAATTCGAGCGGGCGTTTTGCGGAAACGGCCACCAGCAGCACCATCACCGCCAGCACGATGTTAAAGGTGAACAGAATATCCAGCAGGGCCGGTGGTAACGGCAGGATCACCATCGCCAGGATACACAGTATGACCAGCGGAATGCCGATGTTACCGTTACGCAGCAGCGCGAGGAATTGTTTAGTTGTTTTCGGCATCCAGTTTAAGAACCTCTTTTGGAATGGAAATATGTCTGTTCAGAGAAGGGCGGGTTTGGGAACCATCACGCCAGTGTTTCATTTGCAGTACATAGGTCAGGACGTGTGCAATCGCCCGATACAGTTGAAATGGGATCTGTTGATTCACCTGGGTGGTGTAATAAACGGAGCGTGCCAGCTTAGGAAACTCAACGATTTCAATATTGCTTTCTGCCGCTACCTGCCTGATATACAGCGCGATTTCATCGGTGCCTTTGGCAACCACGAAAGGCGCTGCGGCGCGTGACTGGTCGTACTGTAGCGCCACGGCATAGTGGGTTGGGTTGGTGATCACCACATCGGCTTTTGGCACAACTTTGCGAATTTGCCCCATCGCCATTTGCCGTTGCAGGCGACGGATCCTGGCCTTAACCTCGGGTTTACCTTCTTGATTTTTATACTCTTCTTTCACTTCCTGTTTCGTCATCTTCAGCCCTTTGGTGAACATTTTTTTCGCCAGAGGGACATCGATCACCGCAAAGAAAACAAACAGGATGACAAAGTTGCGCATGATGCTGCTGTACAGCGCCAGACCATCGCTGATGGCCTGTTTGAAATGAAGCTCTTGTAAGCCGAGAAACGCGGCAACGTTATTGCGTACGCTGATCCATAGCATCACCAGCAGCACTATCGCTTTGAGCGTCATCTTGCCGGTATCCACCAGATGATCGGTGGAAAACAGGCGACCAATCCCTTTTATCGGGCTTAATTTGCTAAAGTCCGGCAAAATTTTCTTCGGCAGGAATAGCCAGCCTCCCGGAACCAGTGAGGCAAACAGCGCGGCAACCGGCATGGGTAACAGCGTCAGGATGAATTTCCCCAGAATCAGCAGATGGTGTTCAAGGAACTGACCGATGATGTCCGGGTCATTAATGTTCTGCGCGTACTGATGCACGCTGATAAAGCTTTCACGCACGAAATCTTCGTACCAGGGAAAGCTGCTGGAGATCACCATAAACGCGGCAAACAGACTGGCGGCAAGCCCCATATCTTTTGAACGCGGAATTTGTCCCTCTTGTCTGGCCTTGCGAAGTTTTTGCGCCGAGGGTTTTTCTGTTTTTTCTTCGCTACTGTTATCCGCCATAGTGCCCCTTCAGCGCGTCAAGCTGCTGTAAGACGAAATTCGCCAGGTGCAAATAGTGGTCGGGCAGGTTGTAAAGCAGAGTCGCAAAGCAGATCAGGCCCGCCAGCATGTTAATGGGAAAACCTAATGAGTACAGATTGAGCGGCGGCGCAATACGGTTTAGCAGACCAAAGCAGCCCTGAACAATCAGCATGATAAAGGTTGTCGGCAGCGCCAGCAGCGTGGCGGCAGCGAATACCCAGCCCAGCGCCAGAGAAATCGTGCGCAGAGATTGCGGATGCAACGCATTGCCAATCGGCCAGTAAGTAAAGCCTTTGAATAAAATGCTCACCAGCAGCAGATGCCCGTCCATGGCAAAAAACAGTATCACCGCGTAGATGTTGATCATTTCCGCCAGTACCGTCGTTGACGCGCCGCTGCTGGGGTCGTTCATCACCGCCATGCTCATCCCCATATTAAAAGAGAGGATTTGGCCCGCCAGTTGTAGCGCTAAAAATAAAAACTGCAGCATCAGGCCGAAAAGCATTCCCCACAGAAACTGCTCCGTGGTCAAAATAATACTGTTCATCGACAGCAGGCTGGTGGGCACCGGGTGGGGGATAAGCGGCGTAATGATAAAGGCCAACGCCAGTGACAAAATAATGCGTATACGTATGGTCAGCGCGGCATTATCCAGTACTGGTGCGTAGTGAATAAACGCCATAATGCGTACGAAGGGAAACCACATTCCCAGTATCAGATTACTTAACTGTGTAATATCGGTTTCGCGCATGTTAGTGCACCAGAATGGCGGCCTGAGTGAACAGATGCACGCAGAGATCGCTCAACTGGACGATCATCCATTTTCCGCAAATACCCAATACCGCGAGGGTGACGATTAGCCTGGGTAAAAAACTAAGCGTTTGTTCGTTAATCTGCGTCACAGCCTGAAAAATGCTGACCAACATACCGACCAGCAGGCTGGGAACGACCAACACACAGACTAAAATGATCACAACTTTTATACCGCTGGCAACGATGTCTGCGGCTACATCAATGGTTAGCATGTCTGATCTCCGTTAGCCCAGTCCCAGACCGCGAATGCTGGAGGTCAGCGTCCCAACGGTCAGCGCCCAGCCATCAATAAGCACAAACAGCATCAGCTTAAAGGGCAGCGAAACGATCAGCGGTGACAGCATCATCATCCCCATCGCCATCAGTACGCTGGCGACGATCAGGTCGATCACCAGGAACGGAATGTAAATCATAAAACCTATCTGGAAGGCGGTTTTGAGTTCGCTTAGCACATAGGCGGGAACGATAATGGAGAGATCCTGATCGACTGCATTCCCTTTCGCGTTGGCGATCTCCATGATCTGCGCTATCGCTTTTTTGTTAGTCTGCGCCAGCATAAAGCGCTTCAATGGCGAGGCGGCCGTGCTTAGCGCGTCGGGGAGCGTGATTTGATCGTTTTCAAAAGGGACAACGGCATGATCGTAAATATTGAGCCAGATTGGGCGCATCACCAGCATGGTTAACGACAGCGCAATGCCAATCAATATGCGGTTCGGCGGCGTTTGTTGCAGCCCTAACGCCTGACGCAGCAGGGAAAGAACAATAATAAAACGGGTAAAACAGGTCATCATCAGCACCAGGGTAGGCAGAATGCCCACCAGGGTCATCAGGATCAGGACCTGGATTTTTACGCTGTACTCCTGGCTATTTCCGTGCGAAATCACATTCAGCAACGGGATATCTCCCCCTTGCGCGCAGGCAAAGGGAGAAAGGATGAGTAACGAGATACCCAGTAAGAGCGTGAGTGTTGGCGCGCGTTTCATGGTGCAAGGTCGTTGATTTCATGCGTGTTGAATTCAAGGACGCGCAGGCCATATTTTTCGTTAACCACAACCACTTCAGCCTTACCTAGCAGGATATTATTGACCTTGATATCCAGCGGTTCACCGGCGAGTTTATCCATCTCAATGACGGTGTCGTCATCAATGTTCAGGAGGTCGGCCAGCATCACCTCCACGGACGAAACTTCCAGCGTTAGCGTGACCGGAATACGTTTGAGTAATGACATCGACTCGGAAAAACGGTCTTCTAAACGCGCCACCAGCTTTTCTGTAACAGACGGCGCGGGTGGCGTAGTCGCTTCGGGGGCTAACTCGAAACCTTGCTCTAAAATATCTTCTGGCTTACTCATAGGATTTCTCCGTCTTGCTCGTTAATTCGGACAAAAACAGTTTGTCTTTATCCTCTACGATCAGGGCATTAAATAATTCGGATTTCCCGATATACACAGGGAAAGTATCAGGCATCGCAATCGGTAAAATATCGCCGGGTTTAATCGTCGTGAGGTCGGCAACATTCAGCGGAATTTCTGCAATCTTCACGTTCATGGTCAGCGGTAGCGTATGGATAATTTCTTTGATCAGCGTTTTTTTACGCGTCTCAGCGCTGGCTTTATCAATCTGCTTTTTTTTCTCGCCGTGCTCGCTATGGCGGATTAAATTCAGAATGTAATCGGTATGCGAATCGTCCAGTAAGATGCGGAAACTGCAATTCTCATCATCACCTAATACAAATGTAAGCTGATAAGCCCAGTGGGTTTGTATGGTGCTGCTGTCGGGTTTGAGTGTCAGTGGAATACCGGATATATTTTTATTAAAAATGGTATTACAAATATCCAGCGCCAGTCTGCTTCGCAACCGGATTTCTGTTTTGGTTGGTAAATCATCCTGTGGCTTCTCGTCGGCGAGAGATGATGCCAAACCATAAAAGTTACCTAATAACATTAACAATAATGCGCGGTCGATATCAAAGGCCAGATGCCCAACCTGAGAAACTAATAATTCCGCACTTTTATTGATAACATCCATCTCACAGTGTATTTTTTTAAGTGTTATATTTGTGCGATGTTTTTTCAGGAAGTAGTTTCCAAGATGTGATTCAATTGTAT
This sequence comes from Citrobacter sp. CF971, assembly GCF_006385635.1. NCBI lineage: Bacteria > Pseudomonadati > Pseudomonadota > Gammaproteobacteria > Enterobacterales > Enterobacteriaceae > Citrobacter > Citrobacter sp. CF971. The sequence continues at coordinate 1,094,727 of NZ_CP041051.1, forward strand.
CAAAACTTCCCGTAAACATAGTCGGCAGACGATGATATGGACGTCCAAGCCGGTTTCCTTCAAGTTTAAAGATTCCGGGCGTTTGACTATATTTCAGCATGGTACGCTTTCTCAGCTGTAATTTCTGGGGCGGTTGAATTGATATCAAATCCCGCGGTTATCAAAAGAAATACAAATTCGCTTAATTTATTGTTCATCCTTGACGCTATTCTCATAGTGTTGAAGTCCATTAGATACGAAATACCGTACCTACTCACGTCTATGGAGTAGGGCTGGATATTAGATATTTTACCCCTCTCCTCTGCAAGTTATTAATGGCGTTAGGTTGTAATTAAAAAATAATTAATTACATATACGTGATGTTTCTCGCTTACTGCTTGTCACAGATTAGGCTTCCTTCTCATGTCTATTTTTTATGCTATATTTACCGCAAGTCATTGTTTTTAAATGAATAATATTTTTATTATCTTTTAATTTGAGATTGTTAATGGTACTGGTGTTAGTATTTTTTTAGGAAAAACCCTATTTGAAAATAGTCTTCGATAGGGCTGCCCTTTGATGGGGTGGTAAAACATGAGCAAGGATGGGATTAAGACATGGCACGGGCGATATCTATTATTCGATGATTGTGCTTTGGAATGATTTGTATATTTCTCGTAACGGATGTTAACTTTACTTCTAAGTGTAAATGATCATGTTTGAACTTATTGCCGAAGCAGCCTCAAGCATTAATGTTTTTTCAATGGCAAGGCGTATTGCTGCTTTTAATGTTCCTGTACTTATCCATGGCGAAACCGGTACGGGTAAAGAATGTATCGCCAAATTTATCCACTCGATTGCATTTGAGCAGGAGGCTTCAGCGCCTTATATCGGCGTTAACTGCGCCGCTATTCCTGAAAATATGCTTGAAGCAACGCTCTTTGGTTATGATAAAGGGGCGTTTACCGGGGCGGTGGCCACCGTACCGGGAAAGATGGAATTAGCCAATAATGGTACATTATTGCTGGATGAGATCGGTGACATGCCTTTGGCGCTACAGGCCAAAATACTGCGTGTATTACAGGAACAACAGGTTGAGCGTTTAGGCAGTAACCGTCTAATCAAATTAAATTTTCGTTTAATCGCCTGCACCAATAAGAATCTTGAAGAAGAGGTGGCCGCAGGACGCTTCAGAGAAGATCTCTATTATCGCATGTCAGTGATTCCGTTGACCATGCCGCCTTTGCGCGAGCGTATGGAAGACATTATTCCGCTGGCGGAATCCTTTATTAAAAAATACTCCACGGTGCTGGTAAAAAATATCAAGCTTTCTGAATCGTCACGCCGGGCGTTACTGAGCTATGCGTGGCCGGGTAATGTGCGCCAACTGGAGAACGCCATTCAACGAGGAATGATCCTTAATCGTGATGGCGTCATTTATCCCGATACGTTAGGCCTGCCATCCATTGAGTCCGATTCCTGGAGCGAGCCGCAATGGCAGCCAAAACCCACTGCGCAAATCACCACCAGCGACAATCTGGGCCAGCATGGTCGCAGCGCGCAATATCAATATATCGCTGACCTGATGCGCAAATATCAGGGTAATAAAACCAAAATCGCTGATTTATTAGGAATTACCCCACGTGCGCTTCGTTATCGTCTGGCATCAATGCGAAAACAGGGAATAGAAATCTTTTCCTGAATCAGTCTGTGGTACCGAGAACGCTTTTCTAATTTTAAGAGTAAGTCATGAGCATAAATACGATAGCCCCAGCCAGTACGATGCAGACGCAAATGATGCAGGACATGCAGCAGATGAAAGCGGTCGCACAAGCCCCAGTCCTTTCGCCGATGCAGATTAACGCCGTAGGTGCGCAGTCTGCATCATCTCCGGTTTCGTTTGACCGTGTTATGCAGGGCGCGCTCAACCATGTTGATCAATTTCAGCAGGTCGCAGAGCAAAAACAAACGGCCATCGAGATGGGGAAAAGCGATGACCTGGCGGGGGCGATGATCGCCAGTCAGCAGGCATCGTTATCGTTTTCCGCGCTGGTGCAGGTACGTAATAAAGTCGCTTCCGGATTCAACGACCTGATGAGCATGTCAGTCTAACGCTATGAATGAACTAATAAAAAAAGTAACTCAGTTTTTACCCTCGTTCTCTTTCAGGCTGGATGGTAATAAACGCCTGGCATTACTGGCGGCAGCGGCTATTGCGGCCACCACCATTATTGTCAGCGTGTTGTGGAATGGCAACCACGGCTATGTTTCGCTGTACGGTAGCCAGGAGAATATCCCGGTTTCGCAGATAGTCACTGTGCTGGATGGTGAAAAACTGGAATACCGCATCGATCCGCAAAGCGGACAAATTCTGGTTCCGGAAGAGACTTTGTCTAAAACGCGAATGACGCTGGCGGCGAAAGGCGTTCAGGCCATGCTGCCCAGCGGCTATGAGCTGATGGACAAAGACGAAGTGCTGGGCGCCAGCCAGTTTGTGCAGAACATTCGCTATAAGCGGAGCCTGGAAGGCGAACTGGCGCAAAGCATCATGACGCTGGATGCTGTAGAGAGCGCCCGAGTGCATCTGGCGCTCAATGAAGAGAGTTCCTTTGTCGTCAGCGACGAGCCGCAAAACAGCGCCTCGGTGGTGGTGCGTCTGCATTATGGCAGCAAGCTGGATCTCGACCAGGTGAATGCCATCGTGCACCTGGTATCCGGCAGCGTGCCTGATTTGAAAGCTGCGCAGGTCAGCGTTGTCGACCAGGCGGGGAATTTGCTGTCCGATGGTATTGGCGCGGGTGAAGCGGTTTCTGCGGCGACGCGTAAGCGCGACCAGATCCTCAAAGATATCCAGGATAAGACCCGCGCCAGTCTCGCAAATGTTCTCGACTCGCTGGTCGGAACCGGTAACTACCGGGTAAGCGTGATGCCGGATCTCGATCTGAGCAATATCGACGAAACCCAGGAGCATTACGGTGACACACCGAAGGTGAACCGTGAAGAAACGGTGCTGGATAGCGATACCAACCAGATCGCTATGGGGATCCCCGGCTCGCTGAGTAACCGTCCTCCATTGGCGGCAAATCAGGTGACGAATGGCGCCAATGGAACCGCGCCAGAGGAGCCTCGCCAGCCCGCTGCGTTGTCAAAGCATAGTGAGAACAAACGCGACTACTCCTGGGACCGCAGCATTGAACATATCCAGCATCCCGGTTTCGACATTAAACGTTTAAATGTGGCCGTGGTACTTAACCAGAGCGCGCCTGCGTTGAAGAACTGGAAATCGGAACAAACCACGCAATTGACGGCGCTGTTGAATAACGCCGCCGGGATTGATACCAGGCGTGGCGACAATCTGTCCTTATCGCTGCTTAATTTTGTGCCGCAGTCGATTCCCGTCGAGCCGGAGGTCCCCTTATGGAAGGATGACAGCGTTCTGGCCTGGGTACGTTTAATTGGCTGCGGCGTGCTGGCGTTGCTGTTGCTGCTGTTTGTTGTACGTCCGGTTATGAAACGGTTGACCGCCGAACGTCGCCGCACCATAGCACCAGAGCTGGCACTGGACGCTGCACCGATGGCGATTCCTGCGGATAAGCCCCATTTTGCGGCCGCTGAAGACGAACGCAAAAATATCGAACTGCCTTCTTTCCCTGGTGACGACAGCCTGCCTTCGCAGAGCTCCGGTCTGGAAGTGAAGCTGGAGTTCCTGCAAAAACTGGCGATGAGCGACACCGATCGCGTAGCTGAAGTTCTCAGACAATGGATTACCAGCAATGAGCGAATTGACAATAAATAACGGCAGCAACAACAGCTACCTGGAACAGGCCGCAATTTTATTGCTGTGTCTGGGCGAGGAGGCGGCAGCCACGGTGATGCAAAAACTCAGCCGCGAAGAGGTGGTTCGCCTGAGTGAAAACATGGCGCGTCTGTCTGGGGTAAAAACCAGCATGGCCAAAAAAGTGATCAATAACTTTTTTGATGAATTCCGTGAGCAGAGTGGTATCAACGGCGCATCGCGTTCCATGCTGCAAGGGATCCTCAATAAAGCGCTGGGCACAGAAATCGCCAGTAGCGTGATCAACGGGATTTACGGTGATGAGATCCGTTCGCGGATGGCGCGTTTACAGTGGGTGGAACCGCGCCAACTGGCGATACTGATCTCAGAAGAGCATTTGCAGTTACAGGCCGTATTCCTTGCCTTCCTGACGCCAGAGATCTCGGCCACGGTACTGTCTTACATGAATGAGTCGGTGCAAAACGAGATCCTCTACCGGGTTGCCAAACTCAACGATGTAAACCGCGACGTCGTGGATGAGCTGGATCGTTTGATCGAGCGTGGGCTGTCGGTGCTTTCCGAACATGGTTCGAAAGTGAAAGGGATCAAGCAGGCCGCGGATATCGTTAACCGCTTCCAGGGGAACCAACAGGTGATCCTCGATCAGCTGCGCGAACGCGATGAAGATGTTCTCGAACAGTTGCAGGACGAAATGTACGACTTCTTTATTCTGAGCCGCCAAAGTGACGAAGTGCGCCGTCGTCTGCTCGACGAAGTGCCGATGGAAGACTGGGCAGTGGCGCTGAAAGGTACCGAAGCGCTGTTACGCCGTTCGATTTATGCCGTGATGCCTAAGCGTCAGGTACAACAACTGGAGGCGATAACCTCACGTCTTGGTCCGGTTCCGGTGAGTCGTATTGAACAGATACGCCGTGAAATCATGGGAATTGCCCGCGAGCTTGAGGAAGCGGGTGAAATTCAGCTACAGCTGTTTGCTGAACAGACGGCGGAGTAACACATGGCAATTGAAACCATTCGTGGTCGTTACCGGCTGCACCGCTTTCCTCCTCGCCAGCGCCATCTGCAGGCTGAACAGCTTACGCCGGGGATCACACCGGCGGATTATCAGCGTCAACTGATGGACGGTTTCCAGGAAGGGCTGCAAAAAGGTTTTGAACAAGGGATGACAGAAGGCCAGGAGCAGGGCTTTCAGGAAGGTCATCAAAAGGGCCACGAGGAGGGGACGCGGCAGGGATATACCGAAGGTAGCCTTGCGGGTCAGCAGGAAGGGCGCAAGCAGTTTGAACGAGCCGCCCAGCCGCTGGAGGCTATCTCCGGCAAAGTGAATGACTATCTGGCGCACGTTCAGCGCAAACAGCGGGAAGACCTGTTGCAGCTGGTTGAAAAGGTTACCCGCCAGGTGATTCGTTGTGAGCTGGCGCTGCAACCGACGCAGCTATTATCGCTGGTCGAAGAGGCTATTTCGGCCTTTCCGGCGATGCCTGAGTCGCTACAGGTGCTGCTGAGTAACGAAGAATTTAACCGCATTAAAGATGCCGCTCCTGAGAAGGTCGCTGCATGGGGACTGACGCCATCTCCCGAACTGCAGGCGGGCGAATGCCGGGTGATTACCGATAAATCCGAGCTGGATATTGGCTGCGAGCATCGACTCGAGCAATGTATGTCGGCACTCAAAGAGTCGCTGCTGCCGGAGCCGACGGGTGAGTGATCTTTCTAGCTTCGACAACGCGCTGCGTTCCATTGAGTCGATCCCTTTAGCTCGGGTAGCCGGGCGACTGGTGCGCGTGAACGGTATTTTGCTGGAGAGCGTGGGTTGCCCGTTGGTAACGGGCCAGTTATGCCGCGTTGAAAGCGCCAACCATACGCTGATCGACGCGCAGGCGGTGGGATTTAATCGTGATATCACCTACCTGATGCCCTTCAAACACCCCGTCGGACTGATGGCGGGCGCGCGCGTATTCCCCGAAGAAAAAGCTCAGGAGATCCTGATTAGCGAAAGCTGGCTGGGGCGGGTGGTCAATGGCCTGGGCGAACCGCTGGATGCCAAAGGCCGTCTGACCGGCAATGATGTGCTGCCGCCGCAGGCACCGTCTATCAATCCCCTCACGCGTCGGTCGGTGAACCAACCGCTGGATGTAGGTGTAAAAGCAATCAACGGGTTGTTAACTATCGGCAAAGGCCAGCGCGTGGGCTTGATGGCCGGCAGCGGCGTGGGAAAAAGCGTGTTGTTGGGGATGATCACCCGCCAGACCAAGGCCGACATCGTGGTGGTGGGGTTAATTGGTGAGCGTGGCCGTGAGGTGAAGGAATTTATCGATCACTCGCTGGGCGCGGAAGGGTTGGCAAAATCTATCGTTGTCGCGGCTCCGGCGGATGAGTCGCCATTGATGCGTTTGAAAGCCACCGAGCTGTGCCACTCTATCGCGGCCTGGTTTCGCGATCGCGGACATCACGTTTTACTGCTGGTGGATTCGTTAACCCGTTATGCCATGGCGCAGCGCGAGATTGCGCTGTCGCTGGGGGAACCTCCGGCGACGAAAGGCTATCCGCCATCGGCGTTTGGCATGATCCCCAAGCTTGTGGAAAACTTTGTTGGCCATCCAGCAGCGAGGTCATCTCTGGCCAGCTCAGTAAAATGACGCGTTTATTCATATGAATGGCATCAAAAATAAAGCCGCTGCTGTCCGTCAGGACGTAATCTGCCTGCGCCATAAGCGCCAGCAGGTGCAGCGGATCGTCAATTCGGTTTTTTAAGTAGCGCTGCGCCAGCACCAGCGAGGCACTTTCTTCCGGCCTGTGCAGAGTGCCATGGTGCAGTTTGGTGACGACGTTGTATTCATGGCTTAATCGGCTGAGCTGTTGTGCCCAATGGGGGAGCGAGCTTAGCGCGCCATAGGTTGGCGCATACAGGATGGTCTGCTTTTTCGCATTTAGCTTCACGCTTTTTGGCAGTGCGGTATCGTAAGTATGGTTATGCCATTCATCGAAACGGGGATTCACGGCGACAGTTAATGGCACGGTCATTGCCAGTCCGGAAACTGCGATGACGACTCCACAAGATGCTGTAATTAATCTGGGAGGTAAGGATGGGCCGGCCATCACCAGCAGCAGTAATACCTTCGATGATGTGATTCCCGGTGTGACCATGACCTTTACGGAGGTCAGCGATCCAGACGATACCAGCGATGTCACGACGATTACCGTGGCAGAAGACTCCAGCGCCTCACAGGCAAAAGTACAAACCTTTGTTGATGCCTATAACACCCTTGTCGACACAGTAGATTCATTAACCAGCAATGGCGGTGATGGTTCTAATCCTGGTGTTTTTGCGGGTGACGCCGGGCTCAGTTCATTAACCAACCAACTTGACGATATCGCCCACTCTTACTACGACGGCGTATCGATTGTTGATTATGGCATCTCGCTCGATTCCGACGGCCATTTAGAAATTGACTCCGATAAGTTTAACGAAGCGATGGAAGCGAACCCGGATGGTCTGACGTCAATTTTTGTCGGTGATGACAGCATGGTCGCGCAGATGGATGACCTGATGGACAGCTATCTGGACTCCAGTACCGGCATCATCACTATGCGTGAAGACAACATTGAGGATCAGCAGAGCAAAATCCAGGACGAAAGCGATCAGCTTACTGAAACCTATAACACCAATTACGAACGCTACCTGGAAGAGTACACCAATACGCTGATTGAAACGTACACCATGAAAGTGAGTATGGCCGCGTTTATGTAAGCGACCGGTTTAGTAAAAGAATAGAGAGTCAATATGTACGACACGCAGGATGGTTAACTTCCGTCTAATGGCGATGGGTAAAATCGATGCCCATGAACTGGAAGGGATCCTCGATCAGGAACTGGATACCGCGGAAGAATCTTTGTTAACCCCTTCGCGCTCCTTGCAGCGTACCGCAGAGGCGATGCCTGGATTCGGCATTTGTGCTGCGGTATTGGGCATTATCATCACCATGCAGTCCATCGATGGCTCCATTGCGCTTATCGGTTTGAAAGTGGCGGCGGCGTTGGTGGGGACATTCTTAGGGGTATTTATCTGTTATTGTCTGATGGACCCGCTGGCAAACGCCATGGAACAGCAGGCGCGGGCAGAGCATTCGCTGCTCGAATGCGTACGTACCGTGCTGGTGGCGCAAGCGGGCGGTAAACCGACGCTACTGGCGGTCGATGCTGGCCGTAAGCTTCTCCATCTGGCCTCTAAACCCACTTTCGCCAATCTGGATGCATGGGTTAATGCGATGCTGGAGCAGGAATAAGCATGAGGAAGGGGCCAAATCGTCGCGATCGCGGCGCGAAAACCACCATTATCCGCCGACAAATTAAAAAGCATCATGCAGGTCATCATGGCGGGGCGTGGAAGGTCGCCTTTGCTGACTTTACGCTGGCGATGATGGCGCTGTTTATGACGCTGTGGATTGTGAACAGCGTCAGCAAGGCTGACCGAGAAAATATTGTGGCGGCGCTGCACGGCCAGTCAATCTTTAACGGTGGCGGTATGGCACCTTTAAACAAGCTGGGCAAGCAGCCGATAGCGCCGGGTGCGCAGAAGAAAAACGTCACGCGCAACAAGCTGGATAAAACGGTTACCCCGCAAGAGACGGCGAAGATAACAGAAGATAACGCCAAAAAAGCGCTGGATGTAAATGAAAAAGCGGTGTTGCTGAAGCAAAAATCAGCGCGTGAATTGGGCGAGCTGGCGACCGATATTAACGTCATTGCCCGCAACGCACATATGGAAACCAACCTCGAGATGGAGATTGTTCCTCAGGGGTTGCGCGTACTGATTAAAGATGACCAGAACCGGAATATGTTTGAACGCGGCAGCGCCAAAATTATGCCGTTCTTTAAATCGCTGCTGGTTGAGCTGACCCCCGTGTTTGACTCGCTGGACAACAAGCTCATCATTACCGGACATACGGATGCGATGAGCTATAAGAGCAACATTTACAACAACTGGAATCTCTCCGGCGACCGTGCTTTGTCAGCACGACGCGTGCTGGAAGATGCCGGCATGCCGCAGGATAAAGTCATGCAGGTTAGCGCCATGGCGGACCAAATGCTGCTGGATGCGAAAAACCCGGAAAGCGCAGGCAACCGCCGTATTGAGATCATGGTGTTAACGCAAAGTGCTTCCGATACGCTGTATCAATATTTTGGTCAGCACGGCGAGAAAGTGGTTCAGCCACTGGTTGATAAGCTGGACAAACAAAAGCAGGTGACTTCTTTACGTCAGCCCTCTGTTCCCGTCACTCATTAATTCTGTTTTCCGCCCCCCACGCAACGTGGGGGCAAATTATCCCTCAGGAAGGTAATGTGATAGATGTAACCCATATTATTCCATTGGATATTCATACTGATAATGTCACTGATGGGGCTTGTCAGGGCGCGCATTTCGACCCGGTTTCAGGTATCTGGTACACCGAACCTCATGTGTTAAATGAGGGGCTTCGTGACTATGTCTACAACACCGACAGTTTTAACATCGTTGCGCCGTACTATCTGGTGATTACCTCGAAGATGCACTGCTGGAGCTGCCACCAGCTCACCCATATTCACGGGGTGATGTTTACCCGCTTTATCAGAAAAGATCAGGATGGCAAAGGCTGGCAATCTATTCGACGGAATACCTTTCTGTTCCACATTAATTCTCTGCCTGAAGAGATACAAAAGAACATCAAAGCCAGCAATTACTATCTGGATAAAAGTAAAACTACCGGGCTACGTTACTGGATGAATCATTGTGAAATTTGTGGAGAACGTCTGGGCGACTATGAGCTTTTCTGCGTGGAAAATGATGCATTTCGCCTGATGACCATCGAAAAATTGCTGCGGGCAAAGATTCGCAAAGTGAATAAACTTTTTGTCAGTACGGCGGGTAATCCCGCAGAACATAAGATCACGGACATCGTGCGTTACCTGTGCGATGCACGCTTCGTCATGAATGGTCCGGCGTAAGGCATAAACAGACTTCTCACAATATAAAAATACTGTATACTTAAACAGTATTGTGGGAGGCGAGCGATGCGCAAAATCATACATGTCGATATGGACTGCTTTTTCGCGGCGGTGGAAATGCGCGACAACCCCGCCTTGCGTGATATTCCCATTGCTATTGGCGGCAGTCGTGAACGTCGGGGAGTCATCAGCACGGCCAATTACCCGGCGCGCAAATTTGGTGTGCGTAGCGCAATGCCGACCGGAATGGCGTTAAAACTGTGCCCGCATCTCACGTTATTACCTGGTCGTTACGAGGCCTATAAAGAAGCCTCCCGCCAGATTCAGGCTATTTTCTCCCGTTATACCTCGCTGATAGAACCGCTTTCGCTGGATGAAGCCTATCTGGATGTGACTGACAGCACTCACTGCCATGGATCAGCTACGCTGATCGCTCAGGAGATCCGCCAGACAATTTTTACCGAGCTACAGTTAACCGCCTCTGCCGGAATTGCGCCGGTCAAATTTCTGGCAAAAATAGCTTCCGATCTCAACAAACCCAATGGGCAATATGTGATTACCCCTGCCGATGTTCCTGAATTTCTCAGAACATTACCGTTAGGCAAAATTCCCGGCGTTGGCAAAGTCTCTGCCGCTAAGCTGGAAGCGATGGGGTTGCGAACCTGCGAGGATGTTCAGAAATACGACCTGGCCATGTTGCTCAAACGTTTTGGTAAGTTTGGTCGCGTGTTGTGGGAACGCAGCCAGGGCATTGATGAACGCGACGTCAACAATGACAGACTGCGCAAATCAGTCGGCGTCGAGCGTACTTTGGCAGAAGATATTCATGAGTGGGCTGAATGTGAGGAGATTATTGAGCGGCTATATCCCGAACTGGAACGACGTCTGGCCAAGGTAAAACCGGATCTGTTGATCGCCCGGCAGGGAGTAAAACTCAAGTTTAATGATTTTCAGCAAACCACGCAGGAGCACGTCTGGCCGCGCTTAAGTAAAGATGACTTAATTGCGACGGCGCGCAAAACCTGGAATGAACGCCGGGGAGGCCGGGGCGTAAGGCTGGTGGGATTACACGTCACGCTGCTGGATCCACAGCTGGAAAGGCAACTACTGTTGGGGCTGTGATGTTGATGTATTGCCGGATGGCTGCGTAAAAACTATATCCGGCCTACAAATCAGCATGTAGGCCGGATAAGCACAGCGCCATCCGGCGTTTAGCGCAGACTTACTTCGCCGGAATAGACTTCAGCAGTTCAGTCAGCAGCGTCCAGTAATGGCCGACGCTTTCAATATGAACCTGCTCATCCGGAGAGTGCGGACCGGTGATGGTTGGCCCGATGGAAACCATGTCCATATCTGGATACGGTTTCTTGAACAGACCACATTCCAGACCGGCGTGGATGATTTGGATGTTAGGCGTTTTGTTGAACAGACGCTGATAGGTTTCACGAACCAGGTGCATAACCGGAGAGTTGGCATCCGGCTGCCAGCCTGGATATCCGCCTTTTGCCTGGGTTTTCGCGCCAGCCAGTTTACCCAGTGAATCCAGCATGCTCACCACGTAGTCTTTACCGCTGTCGATCAGAGAACGGATGAGGCAGTGAATTTCAACGTTGTCGTCAGTCATCGTTACAACGCCGACGTTCAGGGAAGTTTCTACCACGCCTTTGGCGACGTCGGAGTTGCGGATAACACCGTTCGGGGTGGCGTTTAGCAGACGCACAAAGCTGTCGCGAGACTCAGCGGTCAGCGCGGCTTTGTCTTGAGTAACGGCATCCAGCAGCAGAGCCAGGTTCTTCTCTTTGGCTTCCAGTTCGTTTTTCAGGATTTCCTGATAGGTGGTGACCAGCGCTTTTAACGCATCAACTTTATCTGCAGCCACGGCCAGGGTGGCAAAGGCTTCACGCGGAATTGCGTTACGCAGCGTACCGCCGTTGAAATCAACCAGACGCAGATCCAGCTCTTCAGCGTGGCCCGCCAGGAAGCGTACCAGCAGCTTGTTCGCGTTACCGAGACCCACGTGGATTTCGCCGCCGGAGTGGCCGCCTTTCAGGCCTTTTAACGTCAGCTTAAAGCTCTGGAAGCCAGCAGGGATTGCTTCACGGGACAGCGGCAGGTTAGAGGTAAAGTCGATACCGCCTGCGCAACCCATGTAGATCTCACCTTCTTCTTCTGAGTCGGTGTTGATCAGGATATCTGCCTGCAGCCAGTTAGCCTGCAGACCAAACGCGCCATCCATACCTGCTTCTTCGGTCATGGTCAGCAGCACTTCCAGAGGACCATGTACCACGCTGTCATCAGCCAGAACGGCCAGCGCGGACGCCATACCGATACCGTTATCCGCACCCAGCGTGGTGCCACGGGCTTTTACCCATTCGCCATCAATATAAGGTTGGATAGGATCTTTGGTGAAGTCGTGCACGGTGTCGTTGTTTTTCTGCGGGACCATATCCAGGTGCGCCTGCAGAACGACCGGTTTGCGGTTTTCCATGCCTGCGGTAGCGGGTTTGCGAATCAGGATATTACCGACTTGATCGCGCTCGACGTGGAAACCTTTTTCCTGGGCCCAGCTCAGAATGTGTTCAGCGAGCTGCTCTTCATGATAGGACGGATGAGGAATAGAACAGATTTTGGCAAAAATATCCCATAGCGGTTGCGGGGATAATTGAGACAGTTCAGACACGTTGAGTCTCCTTGGCGATGTCCTACAAAACTTGCTTGCAGGCCACGGGGTTAGCAGAATTAAAAACACCACAAGTCAGGCTTGCGCGATGCGATTGAGAATACCACTTTCTCCGCTGACGGCTAGCATAAAGCATGCAAAAAGAGGCGCGGATTCCGCGAAACACTGGTTTTTAGTGCGTCAGATCTCTATAATCTCGCGCAACCTATTTCCCCCTCGAACACTTTTTAAGCCGTAGATAAACAGGCTGGGACACTTCACATGAGCGAAAAATACGTCGTCACCTGGGACATGTTGCAGATCCATGCACGTAAACTGGCAAGCCGCCTGATGCCTTCTGAACAATGGAAAGGCATTATTGCCGTTAGCCGTGGTGGTCTGGTACCGGGCGCATTGCTGGCGCGTGAATTGGGTATTCGTCATGTCGATACCGTATGCATCTCCAGCTACGATCACGACAACCAGCGCGAACTGAAAGTGCTGAAACGTGCCGAAGGCGACGGTGAAGGTTTCATCGTAATCGATGATCTGGTTGACACCGGTGGTACCGCCGTTGCGATCCGCGAAATGTATCCTAAAGCGCATTTCGTTACTATCTTCGCTAAGCCGGCAGGTCGCCCGCTGGTGAATGATTATGTTGTTGATATCCCTCAGGATACCTGGATTGAACAGCCGTGGGATATGGGCGTGGTGTTCGTCCCGCCGATCTCTGGTCGCTAATCTAAAAAGTTTTCAACGCCTGGCAACTGCCGGGCGTTGTTCTTTTTGTGCAGTGTCAGGTTACACTATGCCTTAGTGAGTACTCATGGAGGCTGCAATCATGTCACAGGCTAACCTCAGCGAAGTCCTGTTTAAACCCCGCTTCAAACACCCTGAAACGTCAACGCTGGTTCGTCGTTTTAATCACGGCGCGCAGCCGTCCGTACAATCTGCCCTGGATGGTAAAACCATTCCCCACTGGTATCGCATGGTGAATCGTCTGATGTGGATCTGGCGTGGCGTCGACCCGCGTGAAATCCTTGAGGTGCAGGCACGTATCGTGATGAGCGAAGCCGAACGTACGGATAAAGAACTCTACGATACGGTTATCGGCTATCGCGGTGGGAACTGGATCTATGAGTGGGCGAAGCAGGCGATGGACTGGCAACAGAAAGCGTCTATGGAAGAGGATCCGCAGGTGAGCGGACGCCACTGGCTGCATGCGTCTACGTTGTACAACATTGCCGCTTACCCACACCTGAAAGGCGATGAGCTGGCAGAACAGGCACAGGCTTTGGCCAATCGCGCCTATGAAGAGGCCGCGCAGCGACTGCCGGGGACATTGCGCGAGATGGAATTTGCCGTTACCGGCGGCGCACCAATCACTGGATTCCTGCATATGCCAAAAGGCGACGGTCTGTTCCCGACGGTGCTGATGTGCGGTGGCCTCGATTCCATGCAAACGGATTATTACAGTCTGTATGAGCGCTACTTTGCTCCGCGTGGCATTGCCATGCTGACGCTGGATATGCCGTCAGTTGGGTTCTCATCAAAATGGAAACTGACTCAGGATTCCAGCCTGCTGCATCAGCATGTATTAAAAGCGCTGCCTAATGTTCCCTGGGTGGATCACACTCGCGTGGCGGCCTTCGGTTTCCGCTTTGGCGCTAACGTAGCGGTACGTCTGGCATATCTGGAATCATCACGTCTGAAGGCGGTGGCCTGTCTGGGACCAGTGGTTCATGCGCTGCTTAGTGACCCGCAGCGTCAGGCGAGCGTCCCGGAAATGTATCTTGATGTACTGGCTAGCCGCCTGGGGATGCATGACGCCTCCGATGAAGCGCTGCGCGTTGAGCTTAATCGCTATTCATTAAAAGTGCAGGGCCTGCTGGGGCGACGCTGCCCGACGCCAATGCTTTCGGGGTTCTGGAAGAACGACCCGTTTAGCCCGGAAGAAGAGTCACGTTTAATCACATCTTCATCTTCAGACGGTAAGCTACTGGAGATCCCCTTCAATCCGGTGTATCGCAATTTTGACAAAGGGTTGCAGGAAATAACCAGTTGGATCAATCAGAGATTGTGTTAAAAGTTTGCTAAATTTTATCGATTTGGTAAAACAGGTGCTTCACCTAAGGAGATCGTAATGACGTTACCGAGTGGGCATCCGAAAAGTAGATTGATCAAGAAATTCACCGCGCTTGGCCCGTACATCCGGGAAGGGCAGTGCGAAGATAATCGATTTTTTTTCGATTGTCTGGCTGTTTGCGTCAACGTGAAACCGGCCCCTGAGAAACGCGAGTTCTGGGGCTGGTGGATGGAACTGGAGGCGCAGGAAAAACGCTTCACGTATAGTTATCAGTTTGGTTTGTTTGATAAAGACGGTAACTGGACTGCGGTGCCGGTGAAAGAGACTGAAGTGGTAGAGCGACTGGAATACACCTTACGTGAATTCCATGAAAAATTACTTGGCTTGTTAACGACGCTGAATCTGGCGCTGGAACCTGCTGACGACTTTAAGGATGAACCGGTTAAGTTAACGGCATAATGAACAGTGAAAAGCCGGATGGCGGCGCAACCCCATCCGGCTTTTTTTATGCTATATCAAAACTGGTAGACCATACCGACGGCAACGATATTATCATCGTTGATGCCCAGCTTATTATCGCTATCGAGCTGGTTGATTTTATAATCGACAAACGCGGACATATTTTTGTTGAAATAGTACGTTGCGCCGAGATCAATATAATTCACCAGATCTTCATTGCCGACGCCTTCAATATCTTTCCCTTTAGACAGCACATAACCCAGTGACGGACGCAGACCAAAGTCAAACTGGTACTGAACTACCGCTTCGAAGTTCTGTGTTTTATTAGCAAAGCCACCGGAAATTGGCGTCATATTGCGCGTTTCAGAATAGAACGTTGCAATATAAATATCGTTAGCATCATATTTTAAGCCAGTTGCCCAAGCTTCTGCTTTATCGCCTGTACCGCGAGTTTGCAGATTCTGCTGGTTAGTACGATCGGAGTTGGTATAAGCGCCGCTCACCGCAAAATCGCTGCCGCCAAAGTCATAGGTAACAGAAGTACCAAAACCGTCGCCATTCTGCTTTTTCACATCGCGGTCCTGGTTTTTACCCTGATATTGCAGGGTCAGATCCAGGCCATCCACGACGCCGAAGAAGTCGGTGTTACGGTAAGTTGCCAGGCCGCTGGCACGTTTGGTCATAAAGTTATCGGTTTGTGCGGAGGAGTCGCCGCCGAATTCCGGGAACATATCGGTCCATGCTTCCACGTCATACAGCGCACCCAGGTTACGACCATAATCAAACGAGCCAAAATCTTTTAATTTCACACCGGCGAAGGCCAGACGTGTTTTTTGTTGGTTAGAATCGCTTTCAGCTTTATTGCCGGCGAATTCAGCCTCCCAACGACCATAACCGGTCAGTTGATCGTTAATTTGCGTTTCGCCTTTAAAACCTAAACGGATATAGCTTTGGTCACCATCTTTGCTGTCATAATCCGTCATGTAATGCATGGCTTTTACTTTGCCGTATAAGTCCAGCTTATTACCGTTCTTGTTATACACTTCCGCTGCCTGTACGGATGCCGACGTAACAATTCCCATCACCACTAATGCCAGAGTGCTCTTTTTCATTTTCATTCCTGATTAAAAGTACGCGCTAATATTCACTGGGTGTGATCCCCGTTAAAAGACAGGAGGGTTTTTAACGTCTGGCAATGAACGTTTTATGACAAAGTAAGAATATTTTTAAAAAAGGATGTTTTTTTGTTTCTGTAATAAATGCGTCAAAATCTGCCGCTACGCTTGCTGATCCTGCGCAATAAAATTTCATGCTTTGTGCGCTGGTTGTTGGCAACCGGGGCCAGTCCTGCTAAAACGTTCGTTTGATATCATTTTCCCCAATTTTGAATGGCAGAGAATCATGAGTGACAGCCAGACGCTGGTGGTAAAACTTGGCACCAGTGTGTTAACGGGCGGATCCCGCCGCCTGAACCGCGCCCACATCGTAGAACTGGTTCGCCAGTGCGCGCAGCTCCATGCCGCAGGGCATCGTATTGTTATTGTTACCTCAGGCGCGATTGCCGCCGGACGTGAGCATCTTGGTTACCCTGAACTCCCGGCAACGATAGCCTCGAAACAGCTGTTGGCAGCGGTAGGGCAGAGCCGACTGATTCAACTATGGGAACAGCTTTTCTCGATTTACGGTATTCATATCGGGCAGATGCTGCTGACGCGTGCGGATATGGAAGACAGAGAGCGCTTCCTCAATGCCCGCGATACGCTGCGCGCGCTGCTGGATAACAACATCGTTCCGGTCATTAATGAGAACGATGCGGTGGCGACCGCTGAAATTAAAGTGGGTGATAACGACAACCTCTCAGCGCTGGCGGCAATTCTGGCTGGAGCCGATAAGCTGTTGCTGTTGACCGATCAGCAGGGGCTGTTCACCGCCGATCCGCGCACCAATCCGCAGGCGGAGCTGATTAAAGACGTGCACGGTATTGATGATGCGCTGCGCGCCATTGCCGGAGACAGCGTCTCGGGTCTGGGAACCGGCGGCATGGGGACTAAACTGCAGGCCGCCGATGTCGCGTGCCGCGCTGGGATCGACACCATAATTGCCGCAGGCAGCAAACCGGGCGTCATTGGCGACGTGATGGAAGGCGTTTCCGTTGGGACGCGTTTTCATGCTCAGGCATCTCCACTGGAGAACCGTAAACGCTGGATCTTCGGCGCGCCGCCTGCCGGAGAAATTACTGTTGATGAGGGCGCTACCGCAGCGATTCTGGAACGCGGCAGCTCATTATTGCCAAAAGGCATTAAAAGCGTGACAGGCAACTTCTCTCGTGGTGAAGTGATCCGCATCTGCAATCTCGAAGGGCGCGATATTGCCCACGGCGTCACCCGCTATAACAGCGATGCGCTGCGCCGTATTGCCGGACATCACTCACAACAGATCGACACCATCCTGGGCTACGAATACGGCCCGGTCGCTGTCCATCGTGATGACATGATCACCCGTTAAGGAACAGGCATATGCTGGAAAAAATGGGCATTGCTGCCAAAGCCGCGTCATATAAGCTGGCGCTGCTCTCCAGTCGCGAAAAAAATCGCGTACTGGAAACCATTGCTGATGAGCTGGAAGCGCAAACCGAAAGCATCCTCAGCGCGAACGTACAAGATGTTGAGCAGGCGCGAGCCAATGGCCTGAGCGATGCGATGCTCGACCGCCTGGCCCTGACGCCAGCGCGTCTGAAAGCGATTGCTGACGATGTACGCCAGGTGTGTAATCTCGCCGACCCGGTCGGGCAGGTGATTGACGGTGGGCTGCTGGACAGCGGTCTGCGTCTGGAGCGTCGTCGCGTCCCGCTGGGCGTGATTGGCGTAATTTATGAAGCGCGCCCAAACGTCACCGTTGACGTTGCCTCCCTGTGCCTGAAAACCGGCAATGCCGCGATCCTGCGTGGTGGGAAAGAGACCTACCGGACGAACGCCGCCACCGTGGCGGTTATCCAAAAGGCGCTGGAAGCCTGCGGTTTACCCGCGGCTGCCGTACAGTCGATTGATAACCCGGACCGCGCACTGGTCGCTGAGATGCTACGGATGGATAAGTACATCGATATGCTGATCCCTCGCGGTGGCGCGGGCCTGCATAAGCTGTGTCGTGAGCAGTCGACTATCCCGGTCATCACCGGCGGCATTGGCGTATGTCATATCTATGTTGATGATACCGCGGAGATCGCCCCGGCCCTGAAGATTATCGTCAATGCCAAAACCCAGCGTCCGAGTACCTGCAACACCGTAGAAACTCTGCTGGTGCATCAGGATATCGCCGCGCGTTTTCTGCCAGCATTGAGCCAGCAGATGGCACAAAGCGGCGTAACTCTGCACGGAGACGAAATGGCGCTGGCTACATTGAAGGCTGGACCTGCTAATGTGGTTGCGGTGAAAGCTGAAGAGTATGACGACGAGTTTCTGTCGCTGGATTTGAACGTGAAAATCGTCACCAGTCTGGATGATGCCATCGCCCACATCCGCGAGCATGGTACCCAGCATTCCGATGCGATCCTGACGCGTACGCTACGCAACGCCGATCGTTTTGTGAATGAAGTCGATTCTTCAGCTGTGTACGTTAACGCCTCTACTCGTTTTACCGATGGCGGCCAGTTTGGACTGGGCGCGGAAGTGGCGGTAAGTACGCAAAAACTGCACGCGCGTGGCCCAATGGGGCTGGAAGCACTGACTACATACAAATGGGTTGGCTTCGGCGACGACACGATCCGTGCGTAATTGAAAACGGGCGATTCCATAATAGCACTCTGATTTTCAAGGCTATTAAGGCGTCGCCCTGTTAATTCTAACCTTCACTCCACTGCCACATTTTTCTATCCTGCGTTTTAACATCATCAGTCTGGTTTTGACCCATGCGTCCCTGTGCCAGAAAGGCGATGTATCACAGAATTTTCCCTGCCAGCATGAATTTTCCTGGTCTTCAGTTCATGTATTGTTCCCATGGCCCGATCTATTAGAATCAGTCTCATTTTTATGAGGAGTTGTTGCGTGAAATCGGATATTCACAAACATCGCATTCCTGTAGTGCCGCTCGGCAACCCGTTTCCCCCCCGCCATTGTTCGCTGTGTCCAAAGGGAGCGGCAATTGATCGTGATAATCAACACCGATTAATAGACAAAAGAAGAAGGTTTAAAGCAGGGGAGATACTCGCCCGGCAGGATGAAGCCGCAAACATGCTTTTTGTTATTCACGAGGGATACTGCAAGTCCAGCGTGGAATGCGGTGATAACGATTTTATCAGTCGATTTTATGTTCCGGGAGATATCATGGCGCTGGATGCTGTCGAAGGGGGGAAGTACCTGACAACGATTAAGGCGGCAACGGCTGCGGAGGTATGTCATATCGATATTGCGCGGTTGTTCAAAGTAGCAGAAAAGGATCCGTCGGTTGCTGCCGCAGTCATCAAGTTTCTCTGCAGGGACAATGGATTCATTGTTGAAAAACTGCGGCGCTATGCGAATAAACATGCTGAGGCCAGGATCGCTGCTTTTCTGGTGGAGTTTTACGAGATGCATTTACGTATTGGCAGGCCAGAAACGACGCTTCACTTGCCATTCTCCCGGGAGGAAATTGCCAGTTATCTCGACCTTAAAATTGAAACCGTTAGCCGGTCATTTAAATCCCTCGAACAACAAAATTTGATTACCCTACATCGGGTGCGAACGGTAACACTTAATAGTTATTTGGGATTAAAAGGTTTCAGCTAAATCTCTCCTGTTGAGCGTTATATAACTCTTGATATTCCAGGAATATTCTTTTTATATGGAAAATTCCTGGTTTTATTTATGTGAAATAATTATCAATTCGAATACTAATCCTCCAGCTTAGCGATTATTTTATAAGAATATTCCCCCTCATATGAATATTTCATGAGAATTTTCTTGTGAAGTTAAAGAATTAGCATAATTGCAACAAATAATAAGCATTATAGAGAAAATATGGAGGCGTTAATTATCTTTATGTTTTGTAAGGATTTTGCTTAGGTGGTATTTGTATGATCTTTTTGATATTTATCAAAAACATAAAAAAGATGAATTGTTTGGTATTGCTTATTTGTGTGGGTGATAATTCTGAAACAAGGCGCATTTCAAGTAATTCTGTCTTAGGAGACTTCTTAGATAAATTTTTTTGTGGGAAAATTCTTAGTTTTTTGTATTTTTTGCGTTTCAGGGTTTGTTGAGATGTTACTTAATTCAAATGATAATTTTTTGGCGCGGCAATTCTGGCTCGCAACTAATGGAACCGCTGGAGTGACTTAAAAATAAGACTCGGTGGTGAGTTTGTTCTTAGGAGAAGATAAAAATGAAAAAATTATTATTAGTAACCTCTCTGGCTTCTGTATTTGTTGCAGCAAATGCAATGGCAGACGTTACTGCTTCTGCAACTGCCTCGTGGGACGCGACGGCAACAAAAGATACCACCAGTATGTTGGTTGTCACCCCGCTGAACTCTTTGACTTTCCAGTATGCTGAAGGACTGAAAGCCTTCAACTCTCAGGACGGTGCTTTTGATGTGACTATTCAGGGTCAGGAAACGGCAACTGATTTTGAGCTGACTGCTCAGATCATTAGTAACACGCTGACCAACGCCAGTGGCGATGCGTCTACCCTGAACGTAGGGGTGGCATGGAATGGCACCGCGCTGACTAACTCATCAGATACTGTCCTGGTTAACTCCAGCTCGACTTCTGGTCTTGAAAGCCTGATGGCTGATGGCGCTTATAACGGTGCTGCTCGTGTCAGCGATCAATCCAACTTCAAATTCACCATCGCGTCAGCGACTTCTGATGGTAGCCAGGCAGTAACGGATTACTCTGCTCTGCCAGACGGCTATTGGACTGGCGATGTAAAAGTACAGTTTAATGCAACCTGGACGACTCCGTCTGCCTAAGTAATAAAAATTCGGGAGAATTTTTTCTCCCGAATTTATCAGGAATGGCGTCATGAAAAAATATTTACCGGCAGTGATGTTGGTAGGGTTAGTAGCATCTTTTCCCGGATGGGCAATTAATGTGGGTGAAATCACATCGATAATGACTTCTGCTGAGAGTTCATTATCGAAAGAAATTACTAATACAACTGATGCGGCGCGTTATGTCAGTGTTTCGGTAAAACAATTGTCATCACCTTTGGTGGGTGGAGTCGAAATAAAGCCTGTCAATTCCGGAGAGTTACTTTCTACACCTGCCAATCTTATTCTTCCTGGTCAGGCAAAGGATGTTTTCCGCTTCTTTTATAAAGGACCAGCAGATGATCTCGAACGTTATTATCGTCTGCAATGGATAGATGAGCCGGTCACCGAGAGCGCGGAAACCCGGGCGAATAAAATGGCGGTAGCAACAGCGTCGGCAGAAATTGGCACTATTCTGGTGGTCGCGCCGCGAAAAGAACGTTTTGAATATAGCCGAAATGGCGATGTTATTACCAATACTGGCAATGTTTCGTTTCGTGTGATCGCCTATGGCGCCTGTAAGGATAAGGCTCGCGATCAGGGACGAGGTTGTCGCGAACGCTATTACATTATGCCAGGTACAAAAATAAAACTGCAGTTCACCGACATTAGTAATAGCCGCTCACGCATTGGTATCTGGCACGGTAAGCAGTTTATTACAGTGAAGTGATGGTCAATAGCAGCCATCTGTACGGGATAAATAAAAATACCGGATTGTAAGGATGCATATGACAACAAAATATATTGTCGGCGGTAGCATTTGTCTTTTTCTTGCGCTGACACCAGGAACTTCACATGCAGCCCCAGTAAAAGTGGGTAATTACGTTATTCCCAGCGCTTTCGCCCGTTCACTGGAGCAGGGAATGACGGTGCCGGTATATATTCGTTACAACGAGACTGACGAGAAAAGTCAGCAAAAAATTGCCGATGCGATGATTTCGCTTGTTGATGGCAATATTACAGTTAAAGCCCTGACTCTTGCTGAATTGCCTAATAATGCCGTGTTATCTGGAAAAACTCGTGCGTTGGTAGAAAAAATTCGTGATGTGAAATTTCACGATAACACCAATATCGAGCTATCGGACAATGCACGCCTGCAACTCAACGTCTCTTCATTTCACCTGGAGATGATAGTCAGCAAAGATGCGTTAACTGAAGCGATTGTCGCACGCAGTAGCCTGCTTGGACCTTCCAGCGTGGAGTCTCTCTCTAACGTCCTGAACTATAACTTTGGTACCTACTACAACGATTATCATAATGGCAGCAGTACCCGCAGCTATCTGACGGTGGACAATACAACATCGCTGCGTGAGCACCATATCAATATTAACGGTTCGTTTTACGGCATCGGCGACAGCAACGGCACCAGTAAACTCTATCGTGCGATGTATGAGCGTGATTATGACGGGTATCGACTGGCGCTCGGGATGCTCGACACCTGGAACGTGCAGTCTATTGCTAGTTTGAATGCGTTGAATGGTGGGAAAATTTACGGTGTGAGCTACGGAAACAAAGGAAGTACGGTTGTTGAGAATACCGCGCTTTCACTCACGCCGATTACCGTATTTTTGCCAGCCGCTGGCGAGGTTCATGTCTTCCGTGATGGGCGTTTGCTCAGCGTGCAGAACTTTAATATGGGCAGCTATGAAATTGATACCAGTCGCTTTCCGTATGGTGTTTATGACGTCACGGTAGATATCGTGGTCAATGGCCGGACAATTAATAGTCGTATTAGCAGGGTTAATAAAATCTTTGCCCGCCAACAAGCCGCCGGGATTGATCAGCTTTCGTGGCAACTGTTTGGTGGCTCACTGGATTATGACCGTGTGAGTTACAAGCGAAATCATTATCAAGATTTGGGCAACGAGCAGACCTGGATTGCCGGGGGGGCCGCATCGGTGACGCTGGCGATATTGTCGGGGCTGGGCCTGAAATCCACGCTCTACGGTTTTGACAACAATGCGGTTAATGAAACGGATGTCACGCTCAATGTGAATGAATACGTAAGTATTGGCAATCAGACGCTAGTGGCGAACGATTCGTCATGGCGAAATATCAGTAACATCAACCTTAATGTCCCTGAGGGATACGGTTCCCTATGGGCATCTCGTGAAGACAGTAAAATTGGCGATCGTCTGCCTTTACAGGAGCGTGATAATTATTCCATTGGCGGGACTCTTAACCTCGGAAAGTTTATTCCTCATGGCGGCTCGCTCACCGTGAGTCAGACGGAGAATCGCTACTCGGGAAATAAATATCGTAATCTGGACTACAGCACGACCCTTTATTCAGGCAGGTATGCCACGGTTGGGTTGCGTGCAGGTATTCAGCGTTATTACTACAACAATCGGAATGACGATGGGCGACAGGAACGTTATGTCAGTCTGGATTTATCATTGCCGTTGGCGACCTGGTTGAGCATGGGCGTCTCCCGGGATCGTTATGGCAGTACTCAGGGTAATCTCAGCGCGCGTAAGCAGTATGCTGAGGGCCCGATTAAATCGGTCGGATTGTCGGCATCAACGCGTCTGAGTGGCGAACAGTATTACGACAATAATTATTCGGTAAACGGCAATTTGAGTTATGACACGAAATATAACGCCGGCACCGTATCGGTAACGCGTTCTGCTGACAACTCCACCAATATGAACTTCTCTTCCCAAGGTTCTCTGGCGTGGGCAGGTAAAGATTTTGGCCTGAGTAAAGAGCGGCAGCGGTCCGGCATCATTGTGAAAACAGATTTGACCGGTGAAGGGAAACTGGCTGCGAAGATTAATAACCGCAATTATCTTCTCAGCGGTAAATCAAATTTCATTGCACTGCCGCCCTATGCTCAGTACAAGCTGGAAATCCTCAATGATAAAAACTCTGAGGACAGCTTCGATATTGTTTCAGGACGCAAACAGGAGCTGACGCTATATCCGGGTAACGTGGGTGTTATCAACCCTGAAGTGAAAAGCATGGTCACCGTATTCGGGCGCATTCGTTATCCCGATGGACAATTGGCTGCAAATACCGATATCCATAACCACATCGGTAAAACGCGTACGGATGAAAAGGGTGAGTTTGCTATCGATATCGATAAAAAGTATCCGGTCATCACGTTAATTTCAGCCAATGGCAGCATATGCGAAGCCGATCTTGATTTGGAAAAAGCACGCGGCGCAGCGTGGGTTGGCGATGTGAAATGTGCAACGCAAACCACGATGGCGCAGAGGTAATAAAATGAAAGTATTAATTAAATTAGCTACTGTAATCTGTGCCGTAGGGAGTTTTTCACCTGTGCCTGCTTTGGCGTTGAATGCAATCTCTTCCGGCTCAGTCAGCAATAACTATTTGTTTATCGAAAATGCCATTGATAGTGAATATTTTATTACCCCATCGGCACTTGATCCGCGTTTCAGCGGGTCAAACACGTGGATAAAATACGGTACCTCTCAGGTGAGTCTCGGGTATTTAGGTTTTGTCGGCTGGACTGCGCCTGGAAATTATTATCAGGACATGTGGATTGATAACTCCCCGATTAACGGGCCTTTCCGGGGAATCCGTTGTTATAGTGGCACCCAATGCCCATCAACCGGGTTTATTGCCGGATTGGGCACTGACAAAAACGGTTTTTATCATGCGCAGGTCGGCTCTGTCGCAGGCGTTATTGGTGGCGCCTACGGATTCGCTTCCCTGACCGATACTGCTTATGAGTACTTTCGCAATGTGCCTACCGGTAGCAGCGAAACCTACGTGTTCAACCGCTGTTATACTTCTGTAAATTATGATTATTCTTCCGGGCAACGGTGCAAAGACCAATCGACAGGATCATGGAATTACGTCAATTACACGTTAACTAAACGCGGTCATCTGTCACTTGTCTCGACTAACGCATTTCAGGAGCTTTGGGTTGCCAGCGACGGTACGCCGAGCATCACCAAAGACTCTGGTTATTGCGAACTTGGCGTGGTAGGCGGTACTGACGGTGTGATTTGCAAAATGGTGAGTTATAACCTGCAACAAACGGCCAATCTGACCGCCTCCTTGACGTTTCGCGCTTTTGTCGATACGGCGATGCTTGGTTTTACGCCCGGAGCGGCCACCGTGAGATACTCCGGAAATGGTTCAAACTGGTATAACTATGGTACTTCAACTGCTTATTACAACGTTTTTACGACCTCCGGAGAATACATTTATATTTTTCTGTCAAAAGCATTTTTGAAGAATCTTGTCGATTCAGGGATCAGCATTACTAACAGTCAGCCCTTTACCTTCGGCTTTTATAATGGCTTAACACCAGAGTCAGGACACTACCAGTTTACCCCTTCGCTACAGCTCAATATTGTGCCGAAGGAGTATGGGATCAGTATCGTCTCTTCGGACAACACAGCTTCTGCGAGCGGTAGTGGCACGATTGGCGATGCCGCTCCTATAGAAATGGAGTACACCGTAACCGTCTCAGGCCCCCGTCAGGCAGACAGTATCACCGCGCAAGTTATTGGGGAAAGTACGACGATAAACAGTGTCCCTTACTGTCTGTTTACGTCTGCGCAAGGCGGGCTGTCCGTCCCCATTCCCGCTTTTCTGCAGTACAACAGTCAGTCGGGGGGCGTGGTGCAAAAACGAAATAGCTGCAGTGAAGCGGCAGTCAGTATGAGAGATGCGCAGTGGCAACAGACGCCCTGGGACGCAAATAACAATGACGATGGAAGCTATTATGCTACTGATTTGAAATTGCTTTTCCCAATGAATGATTCGCGTTCGATGTTAACCGTTTCCGGCGTTGACTGGGAAGGTGTCGTCAGCGCCAGTGGAGAGATAAAAGTCACGGCGAATTGGGTGGGAGTGACGCCATGAACCGCCGTCGTCTGGCGCTTAGATGGGTATTTATTCTACTTTCCGGTCTGACAGCATTCTCTACACAGGCAGTCTACCTGGAGTCGACCATTTATGAGATGCCATCGGATAAAGCATTTATCAGTAAACGAATCTATAACGATAGCCAGAAACAGAATTTATACAGTATCGGCGCAGTAAAAATTGATAAGCCGGGACCGGGAGGTGAAAACAGAAGTGCTATTGCTGAAGGCGAACTTCTGTTTACTCCGCTGAATTTTTCACTGGCTCCGCAGGCGAGTGAGTTTTTTAAGATTTTCTACCGCGGGCCGCAGGATGATAAAGAACGCTATTACCGAATTCTGTTTCGTGAAATGCCGATCACGCTGTTTACCGAACGTAATCAAGGGAAAGGCGGGCAGGCTCTCCCGGTGATCGCTATGGACACCATATTGGTTGTTCGCCCGAGAAACATAAATCTGGCCTACACCATCGATGAGGCTAACGGAACACTGAAAAACACTGGGAATACTTTTTTTAAAATCATCGTACACCAAGGGTGCAATTCAACCGATGATGAAGCCACCATGCGTTATGTGTTGCCGGGTGAAACCTGGCGTAGTAGTGAGCTCAAAACAAAAAACCGAAAGTTTATCGTAGCGTTGCAGAAATACATCCCAGTAGGTCAGGGGTGCTTCAAACTCAATCAATAGTAAGCATTGAGTCTGATCCGATATGTCATGGTTAGATATCGAACCTATACTGTAACTATCTTTATACAATGCAGTATTCAGCTCAGCACAGATGAAACTTTGGTCATTTGTACTCCATGTCACGGTATTCAAGAGTCAGGTAGTATGAAAAGTATAATTAATGATCAGGTTGAGTACGATTCCACCAGAAAAAGCCTGCAACATCGCGATACTACAATAATCCTTTCGGCATCTACAGCGAGACTACTTGAGCTATTCATTGCCCATAAAAATCAACAACTCCATCGTGAGTTTATCATTGAAGAAGTATGGAAAAAGTATGGCATGGCCCCATCGGGTCATAGCCTTAATAAAAGTATCAGTATATTGCGAAAAGCATTTAGTGAGTTGGGGGCCGATAATCCCATTGAAACATTGCCCCGGCAGGGATTTTTGTTCCATGCTTCGGTCAATGATGAACAGTCATCTTTCAGTGGAGATGTACCTGTTCGTTCGGTAACAGAAACGGTGAACTCACCCGCAACACCGAAACGCAAAAATATTGTTCTATTCATTTTATTGTTTGCCTTTCTTGGGAGCTCTGTTTTGATATTGCCAGCTCTTAATTCAGGTGCCACGAATTTTATCTATATCAGGGCAATAGGTGATTGTGAACTTTATACTGCCGATGACAATAATGCTGATAAAACGAAAGCGTTTTTATCTTCTGATATGTGGCGAAAAATAAATGCGACTTGTCATGATGGCAAGAAAACAATTGTTTTTTATGATGATAATAATTTATCGGCAGGTAATGATCTTAAAGAGAATTTTTTGGGGATATGTACGCTGGATAAAGGAGGGGCTGCCCGTGAATGCGAAAATTATCTTTATTAGCGGGGCGATCTTTCTTGCGGTGATAACAGCATACTTTTTTTATCGCCATCAAGAACCTGAGACGCTGACCTGCTCTGCCAAGAATTACCTGCATCTGGAGGCGCAAACTCAGGGCGTAAAAATTGAAGGTGAAGTTCTGTTGGTTTTTCGTATTTCTTCCGCTACCGAAGGGCGGGTATCCCAGATAGGGAGCCTTAATATTCAGGGTAAGCACTATGCTGTAGATCGTAATGTTGTCCTGAATTTTATTGGCAAAGACCGTGACGGATATCTGCAGACTCGTCGCTTGGCTATTGTCAAAAATAAAAATGACAATGTTCCCGATGACATTACCGAACTGCTTATGTCTCAACAGGATATTTTCTATTATAAGGTCATCCGTATCGCAGGAAATGTCTATGCAATAAGAGATCTGCGACGTACGCTCATGGTTTGTCGGGCAGCATAAATCAAGGTAATGTGTTAGTATTTTGATTTTTGTGGTTGTATATTTTGTCGTTGCTTGCATTCGTGGTTTTTTGTTTTGTCTTGTAGTGAAAATGAGTAAAAGGATTTGTACTGATGAAAATTAGGGATTTTCCTTTTTTGATATTTAAAATGGATTTACCATTTAATGGGAATACGCATATGGATAATTGTGATTATAAACTCTGAAATTACGTGATATGGCTTATGGATAAAGTTAATTCACGAACCGCCTTATAATTACTGGAGGCTGAAGGTGTTGTATATTCTCTCGTGTATATAACGAGGGACCTGCTATGCCATAAATTTAAGTTGGTGGTAACTATGAATACGAAAAAGGTTTTTCTGCTCAGTTATGATATTTTTCTTTTCTCAGGGATAAAAGCGTGGCTGCCAAATCTGGTACTGGTTGATGCGCGATCATTTATTTCTGGTACACAGTCAGTTATTCCACGATACCCGTCCTGTTTGCTGGTGATCGATAACCGGTTACCATTGCTACTGGTCAGGAAATGGTTTCAGAGAAATAGCACGCAGTTTATCAACATCAACTGTATTGTTCTTCGGATGAATGAAACTCGTTCTGTTAATCGAGGATACGAGGAGTATGCTTTCATTAATGGACGAGAATTATCTGATCAATTGATTTCTCAGCTAAGAGCCAATTTAATGGCACCCAATGAGGTTGTGGAAGTCACTAAAGGTTCGACGATTTTTAATTTTCATTTGACTGAATTTGAAGAGGAAATGTTGTATTCATCATTCACAAAAGAAAAATTGCACGACTTTTGTATTGCTAACTCACTAACAACTAAGTCAGTTTATCGATATCGGGAGCGGATAACCGCTCGTCTGGGATTTTCTCATTTTAATGAAACTATCATTTTTTTAACCAGGAATAATTTATTGCATGAAGGCTACCCGACAAACAGTCATTCTGGTGAGAATGTAATTTATGGCGATGCATATGATGTTTCAGATTCTGGCCGACTGAGTATGGCAATAAGGAATGAAGAAATCATTCCTTATTTTCAGCCCATCGTAAATATCCATGGGGACGTCTGTGGTGTTGAGGTTTTGGCTCGGTGGCCACAGGGCCATAATTATGCGATTTCTCAGCGTGAGTTTATACCTCTGGCTGAAAAAAGTGGCTTAATGAATGAGTTAACGAGCTATTTAATGACCACCGTCGCGCGTAATCTGGTCGACGGAAGCGAGGATATTAATAAAACGCTATTCGTCTCCTTTAATGTCAGTCCATCAGGTTTAAGTAATCCTGTTTTTTATTGGGAATGCCTTAACTTTATGGAGATAACGCAAAGACTACCGATAAAATTAATGATTGAAATAACCGAAAATCAGACTCTAACTATCACTCCAGCTCTCAAAGAGCTGATACGATCGTTGCGAAACAGAGGGGTGCTGTTTGCTTTAGATGATTTTGGAACGGGATACGCTAATCTCTGCTATCTCAATGAGTTAGACCTGGATGTAATCAAAATTGATAAAACGTTCATCAAGGCTATTAAAGAAGTTGAGCAACATATCCCTATGCTCGAGTCAATCATTCATCTTTCCGGACTCCTGGGGTTACGCATGGTGGCGGAAGGCGTTGAATATGGCTATCAGCAGCAATGGTTGCGGAAAAATAATGTGGATTACCTGCAGGGTTATCAATTTTTACCGCCAGTGATGTTTGATGATTTTATGCGTTTTTACAAGCAGTCTGTAGGGCTGTTTGAATCAGCGTCGGATTCAACTTTTTCAGCGTAAACCTGTCGGGAACATCAGGGGCGGATGCCTCTGGTGCCGGTTTTTTGCCGAGGTTAGTACTACAGATCCTGCCTGTCTGGTGAAGACGATAGCCAGTTCTGAGTGAAACATTGTTTGTTTATGTGTCTTTTACAAGGTATTTATAGCGGTATCAGCGTTAATCAAACCGCTTCCGAGGTTAGTCTATAGCCATGCGTCATTTCCTGACAAAATTAAGAGTCTGGCTTCCACCACCACTCATCTTAATATTATTCCTCATCGCGGACGCGTTGACGGCGATCCCGCGTTTCACATTTGGCGCGGCGACTATCGTAATAAGTGCATTGTTGGCTAGCGCCAGTTTGGCGATGATACTGCATACCGCGTGGCAGATGCGGAAGAAACGTACGACGCTAAACCCACTGCATGCAGAGAAATCGACCACGCTTGTTACTGGCGGATGTTATGCCTGGAGCCGCAATCCAATCTATCTTGGAATGAGTGGACTCCAGTTAGCTTTTGCTCTCTACGTCGGTAGCCTGATTGGAATATTGGCTGCACCACTGTTTATGCTGGCGGTTGCCAGATTGCACATTGATTTTGAAGAGGAACAACTGCGAAAACATTTCGGGCTGGAATGGAAACACTATGAGCAGCGTGTTCGCCGCTGGTTATAGCGTTCCCTTGCCGCGTACAGGATGCCTGTGACGACACGATTCGTGCGTAATTGAATCCGGATGATGCAAAAATAGGCGTTTGATTCGCAAGGCCATTGACGCGTCGCCCGGTTAGTTTTAACCTTCTACCCCGTGCTCACATTCGTGGACATGTCCTTTTCAGGGCCGATATAGCTCAGTTGGTAGAGCAGCGCATTCGTAATGCGAAGGTCGTAGGTTCGACTCCTATTATCGGCACCACCTTTTCTCGTAAAATCATCAAGTTACTATTGCAGTGTTTTGCTTTGTTCAGCACTAATGTGCATTTTGCGCGTTGCGGATGTGACAAAATGGAGGCAACTGATGATCAATATATTTGTTTCAATGAGTTGAACAATGCAACGTGGGAGTTTTGTAAGACGTGCAATCGCAGGTCCTCGCCATTCTGTGAGCGGAGATTTTAGCTCCGAATTACATGAAAACCACAATTTTACTTAGGGATGGGGTAATTTTACATGAATAAGAACATTTACCTAGAAAAAACAAGCGACTAACATAAACTTATTGGCAGAAATCCTTGTCATCTTGCGCTGTATTTTTTAATCTATCTTCAATATCTACCAGAAGATAGGCCCCTCATGAAATTCCAGGACATTGCTACTTTTTCCGGAAATATTCTCACCTTTTTGGGATTGCCAGCACTGATTTTTTTTAATTTTTCCTCTTTTTTGTTTTTTCTGAATGAATGGAAGATTCCTTTCATATGTGGTTCTGTTGTCATTCTAATAACTACATTAATTTATCATCGAAAAAAAAGACGTTATCCCAACAAGTCGAGTTGTTTCTCATTGCTTGTGTTGTTTTTTGCAATGGGTTGTGCGATTTTCTACCAACCATACCCTGAATTTGCACAGATAAGCATTTCTGGCTTCTATAATGAAAAAGATGGGGGGTGGAACAGTAGTAATACAGATGAAAATGCTTATGACATCACTCACCAGATGGAGGAGACGTGGAAAAGGGCCACATCTAAAGAGAATCCTTCATTCCAATTTGTGCCCCCGTTTGCGGTTGAGAACTGGCAATTTCCGACATTGTTTTTGACTCATCGTTCTAAACAGCAAATAATTAATTTGGCTGAAGCGAATTCTCGCTCAGTCGTAACGTTGGTAGGGTTTACACGTGATAATAAAATAGAGAAAATCCACTATGGTTTGAACGGGAAGTTGTTATCACCCAATGCGCATAGCATTAATTTAGAGAGTAGATGGTTTAATCAGATTTTTGATAAAATTATTTCGCAATCACAGTTAACTGATGCTCAAAAGCGAGAGATAATAGCTAAGATCCTCTTCATTGATATAAATGCCCGTACACTAAGTGCCCGAAAAGATGAAATGGACGCTATTGGTATGGCTAACCTGGTCGTTAAGATAAGGAGTGAGGTCATTGATTTAAAAGGGAGATATCCTTTTATAGACGATGAGCTCAACTTTTTGATGGCTGGTCTGACAGCTTCTTTCGTAGATGTTTATAGTGCAGAACTATCTGATGACGTCGCTGCTGGGTTTTTAGTGCAGGCACTCAGCTTTCATCCTTATTATCCTTATCCAGATAAGGAGAGTTTTCAACGCGCTTATGTCAAAAATAGTTATGATAAATGGAAACTAACTAATGACGCTGAAAATGATGTGACTTTATTGAGCCACCTGGCGCAGTTGACATCTTTTATCGAAGATACTAAGGAAAAAGAAAAGATCATTGATGACTTTAAAAATCAGGTTTTTCTTCAAAACCAATTGCCTACGATTTTTTATTCAATGTTAGAAATGATCAAAACCAGTAATTCACTGCTTGATATACCAGTTAAACAAATTCATGAAATTAAAGAAATAGAAGATTATACGGATAATTTTCTTTATCAACATCCTGGCATGGATGATGAATTCATTGAGTTAAAAAGCGCATTGTTATACGGTGTATGCCATACCTGGTATGTTAATCACAATCGAAAAAAAGATGCTTCAAGGTTATTGAGAAAATTCACAAATATTGTGGATAATAATCCTAATGTGTTGCATTTTTTAATAAAAATGAAACAAGAAGATAGTGAATGAAAATAATAGTGCCTGAATCCTCGTTTTAGCTTGTAATAGCAAAAACGCGCTTAGACGCCCCTGTCTGTTGGTGGCTAACTGGTACTATATCACTTGGTTTTTCATTAAAATGGCTGATAATATCGAGCGGCCCTGCGCCAGGGCCGATTCGTTTACTGAGCAGATTTAGCAAGATGTAAATGCAATACGCTTCAACCCCTCTACCGCTTTTTCGAGGTAGGCGCGTGGACATCCCATGTTCAGGCGGATAAAACCTTTTCCAGCAGGACCAAAGCTATTTCCCATTGAAGGCGCAATACCGGTAACATCAAGCATTACCCATTTGAGCTGCTCATCATCCAGTCCAAGCGCTTTGCAATCTATCCACAGTAGATAAGTTGCCTGGGAAGGAACAACCCGAGCCCACGGGAGATGTTCATCAATTTGTTGAATAAACCAGCGTCGATTTTCAGCCAGATAGCCAAGTAACTCGTCTAACCATGGTGCACCATGTTGCCATGCTGCCGTACTCGCTTCGACGGATAGCGCATTGAATACATCCAGCCCATGTGCATCCAGACGGTGTAAAAAGTGTTCACGCAATGCCGGTGCCGGTATCAGAAAATTAGCAATACGCAATGTCGACAAACCAAACGTTTTACTGGCTGAAGTGGCTGAAATTACACGCGAATGCCAGCGTTCTCCCAGATGCAGAACTGAAGTAAATTGTTCTCCAGGAAGCAATAAATCTGCCCATATTTCATCAGACAGCAACGTCACATCATAGGTTTCGCACAGCGTAAGTAGCTGTTCCAGCTCCTGTACAGACCAACAACGGCCGGTTGGATTATGCGGATTACATAAAATCATCAACGGTGGACGTTCAGTCCGGAATAACATTTCCAGGTGAGCAAAATCCATTTGATAACCGGTAGCCGGGTCCTCATACAACGGATTTTCCAGCAACTGTCTGCCGTTCAAAGAGATAATTTTAGCGAATGAGCCATAATAAGGCCCCTGAACGACTACGCCTTCACCGGGTTGGCTCAGCATTTGTACGAGTAGCGATAATCCCGGAACAACACCTTCAATACTGCAGATCCATTCTTGCTTGATTTCCAGCTGATGCCGGGTTGAGAGCCATGAGATTAATGAATCAAAGTAGCTTTGTGGCCGTTCGCTGTAACCAAAAATACCGTGCCCGACGCGGTGAGTTAAAGCCTCCTGAACAGCGGGCGGGCAAGTAAAGTCAAAATCAGACACCCACATTGGCAACAGTTGATGTGTATCCTCGCCGAAATATCGCGCCATAAAGTCCCATTTCAGCGAGGCGGTATCGTGGCGATCGATAATCTTATTAAAATCCATTACATGCTCTCCCTATTCTGTTGCCGTAATATTTTTTTCTGTTTCTGTCACTGATGGCGCCTTCGCAATACCGATTCCCGTGAAGCCGTAAATCAAGGCGAAGAAGATTGCGGCATAGCACTGAATCGCCCATGGCAATAAATCCAGTGTGCTCACTCCTAATGTTGTGGCCATATAAACTCCGGCGGCGGTCCATGGCAACAACGGCTCAATGACGGTGCCAGCGTC
The DNA here is from genome assembly GCF_006385635.1 of Citrobacter sp. CF971. Lineage (NCBI taxonomy): Bacteria > Pseudomonadati > Pseudomonadota > Gammaproteobacteria > Enterobacterales > Enterobacteriaceae > Citrobacter > Citrobacter sp. CF971. Next base: position 1,128,669 of record NZ_CP041051.1, read on the forward strand.
TTCAATTGTGCGGGACAGATTTTTGGTATCCAGTCCCATGCGGCGGTATGCGTCTTTAAATAATTCAGCTGGAACCAGAAGAGCCAGCTTGCCGTCGCTTGTCGCTCCGGTAACAAGAAGGGTGGTACCAATGGTTGCCGCAATTAACTGACCGACGCTGTGAATGACCGTCAGTAAGCGGTTAATGATAATGTTGAGTGCGCCCGTTAACGTTAAGGCACCGGCAAAAGAAAATGCGCAAAATACCAGAAGAATAGTGCTCATCATTGAGAACATTCCGCCACGGTTCAGCAGGCGCGGAACATCAGCAATAATGCCCTCACTCCCTTGCGGGAACATAGTAATGTTGAACCCATCTATAAAGGCATCCAGCCCCTGCTTGATGCTGAGTCCTTGCATGACAACGCCCAGAATCAGGGCTAATACGCATGCGCTCAGCATTAAAGGAATGACCGGCTTTTTACGAACCGCGCCCCACAACACAATAACCGGTGGCAAAATCAGAATGATATTGAAGTGGTATAGCGACTCCAGAGCGTTGACAATATCGGTAACCCGTTGCGGCGTGGCGACCTCGCCGAGCATATTGCTGTGGCCCGCAATAAGATAAACCACGGCAGCAAGCAGAAAGCTGGGAATAGTGGTCCACAATAAGTGCTGGATATGCTCGAAAAGGGTGGTATCTGCGACAATAGCCGCAAAGTTGGTGGAGTCTGACAGCGGCGATATCTTGTCACCGAAGTAAGCGCCAGAAACAACGGCACCTGCCGCTGCTGCCAATGAGACATCCAGTCCGGCGGCAACCCCCATCAGCGCTACGCCAACCGTTCCGGCGGAACCCCAGGAGGTTCCGGTACACACCGATACGACGCTGGTCAAAAAGAACGCAGCGATGAGAATGTATTCGGGGCTGATGAGTTTAAGTCCCCAGTACACCATGTAAGGGATGGTGCCGCTGAACATCCATGTACCAATCAGGCCGCCAACACAGATAAGAATCATGATAACCGGCATTGCTTTGGCGAGTTTATCCACCACCGAATTAATGATGTCTTCCCAGCAATACCCTTGCCACCAGGCCATGCCCGCGGCGACTGCAGCAGAACAAAGCAATAAAGGCTCAATACGTAGCCCCATGATGCCGTAGCCAATAATTAACAGCAGTAGCATGGCTAAAATAGGGATCACTGCCAGTCCAAATGAGAGTGCTTTTTTCTGATTTTGAGAGGCATTCATTCATGAATCTCCAGTCTGTAAGGTCGCTCAAGAGTAGAGAACACTCTTTTGTCTGACTGTGATCGTTCATTGGCCCTCATGTAAGCGATTACATGAGGGCGCTAAATTTGAAGTTGATCACAACTCAGGGGCTTGACGATTTACGCATTGATTTCAGAGAGAGGGGGGAAGAACAGAATCGCGGATCACCAGCTCTGCAGTGAAACTATTCACGCTGGGACGCTGAGTTGCGCCCTTAAAAAGCTGTATCGCCAGCTGCGAAGCGCAGCGAGCCATGCGCTCAACGGGATAATGCATTGTTGTGAGTGCTGGGTAGAGATAGCGGGCCATCACCACATCATCAAATCCAACGATCGAAAGCTGTTGAGGAAGTGTAATTCCCTGCTGATGGAGGATGCGCATAATCCCGGCGGCCATCACATCATTAAACGTCACCGCTGCGGTGAAAGGAATGCCGCAATTAAGCAGCTGATGTGCAGCGCGTTCGCCACCTTCTTCATTAAAGGGTACGCTAATCACCCAATTTTTATCTGGCGTAATACCATATTCAGCCAGCGCCTGGCGATAACCTTCCAGCCGCTCACGGCGATCGATAATCGGTAAGTCACTTGTCACGCAGGCAATACAACGGTGTCCTTGCTCCAGGAGATGTAGCGTGGCTGTTTTAGCTGCTTGACTATTTTCCAGCCACACGCAGCGATTGGCCATCCCGGCAATATAGCGATTTACGACCACCATGGCAGGAAAATGAGCGGCATATCGCAACAGTTCCTTTTCAGACAGTCTACTGGCATGGACCACAATAGCTTCGCAGCCCTGGTTTATCAGGAAATCGAGTCCTGATTTCTCCATTCCTTCATCGTGACCGCCGCTGCATACCATCAGCCGAAACTGCTGCTGGCGTGATACTTCTTCCACGCCTCGTGCAAGCCTGGCAAAAAAGGGATCGGCAAGATTGCCGGTCAATAACCCGAGCATGTCACCGCTGCGTTTCGCTGGTAATGACTCCAACTTGTTGATAGTGTTTTATGTTCAGATAATGCCCGATGACTTTGTCATGCAGCTCCACCGATTTTGAGAACGACAGCGACTTCCGTCCCAGCCGTGCCAGGTGCTGCCTCAGATTCAGGTTATGCCGCTCAATTCGCTGCGTATATCGCTTGCTGATTACGTGCAGCTTTCCCTTCAGGCGGGATTCATACAGCGGCCAGCCATCCGTCATCCATATCACCACGTCAAAGGGTGACAGCAGGCTCATAAGACGCCCCAGCGTCGCCATAGTGCGTTCACCGAATACGTGCGCAACAACCGTCTTCCGGAGCCTGTCATACGCGTAAAACAGCCAGCGCTGGCGCGATTTAGCCCCGACGTATCCCCACTGTTCGTCCATTTCCGCGCAGACGATGACGTCACTGCCCGGCTGTATGCGCGAGGTTACCGACTGCGGCCTGAGTTTTTTAAGTGACGTAAAATCGTGTTGAGGCCAACGCCCATAATGCGGGCAGTTGCCCGGCATCCAACGCCATTCATGGCCATATCAATGATTTTCTGGTGCGTACCGGGTTGAGAAGCGGTGTAAGTGAACTGCAGTTGCCATGTTTTACGGCAGTGAGAGCAGAGATAGCGCTGATGTCCGGCGGTGCTTTTGCCGTTACGCACCACCCCGTCAGTAGCTGAACAGGAGGGACAGCTGATAGAAACAGAAGCCACTGGAGCACCTCAAAAACACCATCATACACTAAATCAGTAAGTTGGCAGCATCACCGCTGGATAAGAGCCAACGCCTCGTCATTAATTTGTTCATGCTGTTGACGAACTACTGCTAATACTGATCGGATCTCTTCCTGGTTCAGTCCGCAACACGCAGTATGCAGACGCTGATGCATATTTTCCGGGACAAACAGATCAAGCATCTGGCAAAAACTGCTGAGCTGCTGGTTAATTTCCTCACCCTGGGGCAGTGACAGCGGGAGCAAGGTGATTTGCGACTCGATTTGTACTGGGATGTGCAAAGTTTCTGAAACAAGTACTACAGCCGTTTTGCTCCGGTGGTGGCGCTGAATGCGGTTGAGCAATTGCTTTAACCGTGCAACGGCGAGTGGCTGGTTTTCCAGTGCACTGCGGGCATCTTTAATGATGAGGAGTTTTCCGTCCAAATCGTCATCGAGCAGCGAAGGTAAACTTTCTGCTAGTTCGGTGGCCTGACTCTGCGTGTTCCGAGGCTGCTTGTTATGGAAATCAACCCAGCCATATCCAAGGTTCCACTCTTTGGGAGACAGTGTCAGTTCTGTACTTATTTCCTGCAATAGCGTATCAACTCGGCTTTCTTCGCCGGAGTGGATGTAAAGCCCTGGATATCCAGCGAGGATATGGGATTTTATCTTGGTCTTAAGTTCGAGCAGATTCATCAGTATTTACCAGAATGAGAAAAGGTTTGAGGCAAAGTTACTGATACCCCGGCTAAAGGACTTAATGACATGACTCGCATTTTCAGTAACACTGGCAATGACTTTGGCAGCTGTTTTGGCAACAACCTTGCCCGCGTTATAGACTATTTCACCAATTTGCCCACCCGCTATACCACCTGCGACACCGCCAACAAACCCTCCAACGGCTGTACCGACTGGACCAAATACGGTACCAATCGCTGCGCCCAACGTGGCCCCCTCCGTTGCACCAGCAATAGCCATTGTCGTGGTTATAGTGGTGTTACCGATGGCATCGAGTGCTTCCTCTCCAGTCAGTTCACCTTTGCCCAGTTTATAAAGTACCTTTGCATTCTGTATGCCCACGCAGACGATATTGGTAATTAGGCCCGCAGGTGTACTGCGTAAGGCTGCGCCAAGAAAGCCGTTCTTGACAGCGACTACGACCGCTCCGGAAACAGCAACCTGTATAGCTGTTTGCGTACCGGTACGCAGCGAGCTTTCGAAAAAATCGTTGAGGTCTTCACTAGTGGATGGATTTTCACGACCGTTCAGGCGATTCCAGGCACGCCTTGCAAGGATTCTGGTTCCCTGCATACCCACCGCAATACAGGCACCGAGCACAGCCTGTTTACCAATTTGCTTGGCAATATCAATACGATTAGTGTCATTCCAGTCGTACTGACGTGCTTCGGCATCTTGTTGAGCTTTTTTCTGTAATTCTTTTGCTTTCTCTTTAGAAAGTGGCTGAGAAGACACTCCGTCAGCTTCAATAACCTCTGTGCTGTTGACCACATCTGCGCCTTGCCCCTCGGGAACTAGCGCTTGTTGATCGTTATAGTCGCCCCGATTGAGCTGTGTATTTGTGGCGTTTGAGTCAGCACCATATTTCGACTGATATTTGCAGACCACATTGCCGTTGCCGTCAACAATCTCAATATCAACGGAGTTTAGCTCCTGTGAACCAACAACCCGTGCACGATACGGACTGCCTTTGGTGGTTGCATCGATATTAAATGTATCGACGTGATGCTGTTCCGCAACAAGACCATCTAGATTGGGGTTTTGGTTGATATTCCCGGCCAGCGTGGTGATTGTTTTGCGCGCATTTTCGTTAGCGTCTACCAAGGCGCTATCGATAAGGCTGGCGTATTGGCCTACGTGTACCGAACCGGAAACTGCTGCATTTTTTTCTATCTCGCCAGCCAACCAGGAGGCACGGCTACGACCTTTATCCATATGCTGCTGTAATGAATCGCGAGACTGATTAAAGGCTTCCGTAGACCGTATTATCTGCCGACGAGTGTTTAGTAACTCTTCTTCGTTTTTCCAGATCTGTGGATATTTACGAAATTCATCATCCAACCATTGCCCCAATGGCTGATCGCCGCGAGCCTGGCAGGAGGTTACGAAAGAGCTAATAATGGATGCGGTCTGCTCGGGAGCATTAATCTCCTCTACAACTTGCAATTCTACCTGTGTGATGGAGGAAAATTCATCATCGTTAATATTCTGAGCGAGATTATTATTTTGTTGTGTCATCATTTTTACCGTTAAATCTGCTGTGTGATATATCATCAAATGACTATGATAATTGACGCAAATGATATTAGCCGTAATGCTAAATGCAGACTAGCGCAGCGATCACTAATATTGATTATGAACTCTATGACTGAGGTAGCCAAAATCTTCAGGTTGCCACCCGATTTAAAGCTTCTTGGTCAGTTTCTCATTAGGGATTAATTTCGGGGAAATGCCACGTTTTTAAGGCTAAACCAGCCTATCATGCAGGAAAATCCTTCTCGCCGTTTTTTTTGCACAATACAAAACCTCCATATGGAGGAGCGTTAATCTCCATATAAATTTCAAAGATTCTCTAAAAAAAACCTTATTTTTAGGAGGGGGGGAGGCTCTACAACTCATGGCTGTATGGCAATATCTGTAGACTGATAGGTAGCAACAACACGATGTTATGACGTTAAGTTGTATGGTGTTTTGCTTAATTAATGTGCAGTTTTAGTTAAGGGAATAAAAAAACCGGCACGGGAGCCGGTAAGTGGAACAATGTAGGAATATAATTATTATTATAATTCAGCCAACTCAATAGGAACGGGTTTCCCTATATGGTATCCCTGTAACCAACCAATACCCATGGTAATTAGCATCTTTTCAATTTCCTCATTTTCAACAAACTCAGCTACCACTTCCATATTTTTGAGTTTTGCTACTTCGCAGAAGGATCTGACGGCGCATCGACTAAATTCATCGGTCAGTATATTACGGATGAAGGAGCCATCAATTTTCAGAATATCTGCGTCTAATGTTCTGAGTCGTGAATAGCTTGACGCCCCTGTGCCAAAATCATCAATAGCAATTTTAGAACCGGCTTTACGTAATGCTCTCAGAACATCAGTGACATTAGCGTTGTCAATGATATCTGATTCAATGATTTCAAAAATTATACGTTTAGGTGCGATGGAATATTTTCTAAACAATGTGAAAACATTATCAAGGAAATCAATTTTATTAAGCGAGTCAGGTGTCAGATTAATGGAGAAATGACTGCTCGGGTCAGATTTCTGCCGTGACTGTATAAAACGAAATGTTTGCTCAATAACAGTGATATCCAGTGCAGGAAGTAATCCTGCCTCGCGAGCAACCGGTAGGATGGTGTCTGGAAAGATTAACTTACCATCAACCATTTTTATACGAATAAGTATCTCGTGATAACGTGTCAGTCCCGTAGTTGAAACGATAGGCTGAACAACCAGCATCGTTGATACGATGGGTTGAGCCATAAGCTCAAACGATTTTCTGTCAATTGCTTTTTGCAACATATGACGAATGACAGCCTGACTGACAATTTTATCACCTGGCACCTGCGGGCTGAGTAACAACGGTTGTCCCTGCATTAACGAGATGTAGCTTTGGGTATTAAGATGTTTAATTGCTTGTGATAAATTTTTAATCAGGTTTTTCTCGGTGGTATATGCCACACCACAAGATAGTCCCAATTGGTAATCCTTCCAGATAAAACGAAAAGAGTTTAGGTCTTTGTAAAGAGCAGGAATGTCAGGGACAGTATTAAGGCGAAGAATTATTCCATGACCTGGTGCGTAATAAATGTTACCTGTATCCTTAATCAATTTACGTACATATGCGCTTAGGGAAGGTGCGAACAAGTTCCTGATATGAGATCATCATATTCATCCGGAGCGCATCCCAGAGGGACATCATGAGCCATCAACTCACCTTCGCCGATAGTGAATTCAGCACTAAGCGCCGTCAGACCCGAAAAGAGATTTTCCTCTCCCGCATGGAGCAGATTCTGCCATGGCAGAATATGACCGCTGTCATCGAGCCGTTTTATCCCAAGGCGGGCAATGGCCGACGGCCCTATCCGCTGGAGACCATGCTGCGTATTCACTGCATGCAGCATTGGTACAACCTGAGCGACGGTGCCATGGAAGATGCCCTGTACGAAATCGCCTCCATGCGCCTGTTTGCCCGATTATCCCTGGATAGCGCCCTGCCGGATCGCACCACCATCATGAATTTCCGCCACCTGCTCGAGCAGCATCAACTGGCCCGTCAATTGTTCAAGACCATCAATCGCTGGCTGGCCGAAGCAGGCGTCATGATGACCCAAGGCACTTTGGTGGATGCCACCATCATTGAGGCACCCAGCTCTACCAAGAACAAAGAGCAGCAACGCGATCCGGAGATGCATCAGACCAAGAAAGGCAATCAGTGGCACTTTGGCATGAAGGCCCACATTGGTGTCGATGCCAAGAGTGGCCTGACCCACAGCCTGGTCACCACCGCGGCCAACGAGCATGACCTCAATCAGCTGGGTAATCTGCTTCATGGAGAGGAGCAATTTGTCTCAGCCGATGCCGGCTACCAAGGAGCGCCACAGCGCGAGGAGCTGGCCGAGGTGGATGTGGACTGGCTGATCGCCGAGCGTCCCGGCAAGGTAAAAACCTTGAAGCAGCATCCGCGCAAGAACAAAACGGCCATCAACATCGAATACATGAAAGCCAGCATCCGTGCCAGGGTGGAGCACCCGTTTCGCATCATCAAGCGGCAGTTCGGCTTCGTGAAAGCCAGATACAAGGGGCTGCTGAAAAACGATAACCAACTGGCGATGTTATTCACCCTGGCCAACCTGTTTCGGGTGGACCAAATGATACGTCAGTGGGAGAGATCTCAGTAAAAACCGGAAATAACGCCAGAAATGGTGGAAAAAATAGCCTAAATAGGCTGATTCGATGTGTTTGCGGGAAAAAAATCGGCCCAGATCCGCGAAATTTTAATCAGCGAGTCAGCTTGGGAAGAAATGACCTGCTTATTCGCACCTTCCTTAGCGCTTTTACAAATTCAAAACGGAATTCTATTCCATGAGTTTGCTCCAGCGTATTCAACTCTGTACAACGGATGTAACACAAGCACTCTGTTGCGTGTTTACGGATGTCCATTTGCAGGGCCTGAAAGTTAGGCAGTCCGGTATTAGGCTCTGATCTAAAAAGTTGTTTGAGGCGGCGGAGATATTTTCGGTTACGGACCACAAGTACACCGGTAACAACAATCGTAAGAGAAAAGACAAACACTATCGTGGAGGAAATCACGAGACTATGTAAATAATTATTATAGTTATCCGGTGAAATATAACTGTTTATATAATATCCCAACAGGATGAGCATTGTTACCCATACAGGGGATATAAAAGCATGGCCAATGCAGATCACTCCCCACAGCATTACTGGAAGTAACCACAGTAATGAATAGTCTGTAAATATAAGAATATCTTCTCTGATGACGATCAAAGCGGACATAATGCAGAGTAACAGCACCAGCCATAATACTTGATACAGAATAGGAGGGCCGGATTTTATCAGCGTCTTCACTTGTCTGATGTATAAAATGCACCATGCAGGGTTTTGAACGCTTCTAAGCAACAGATAACAAAAAGGGATGCCAGTCAGGCAAGAGTTCATCAACCACTGTAAGTTAATTAGTGTTTGTAGTGTAAAAAGGTTTGTGATCGGTGCTGAGGCAGTGTTTGACTGGAGCCAGTGATCAATCGAGATGAATAGTAAGGCGTTGCAACACACGAGCCAGACAATACGCAGGGTTGTAAGCTGGCTACGACCAAAGCTAACCGCGCCTCGTTTACCTGTCGAGAAAAAGTAGAGTGTCTGGCTAATGAGAGCAGCCAGTAGCTGAGCCGTTAGCGTGAATACCGAAGATAAAGAGTAAGAGTAAAGGGCATACAAGAAAAAGGCACCCAAAATTGGCAGCGCCTTTTGCCGGTATAAAACCAGCAGTGCAGAAATAAGAGGTAAAGTGAGATCGTAAAAATGCAGTGTTATACCCGCAACATCCTCTTGCTTACTGAGATGACCAGCGATCAGCTGTAATGCAAAAAACGCGATGCCTACACAAAAATAGTCTCTAAATGTATTAATAAAATTTATATTTTCAGTTTTTCTTAGGGAAGGTGCGAATAAGCAGGTCATTTCTTCCCAAGCTGACTCGCTGATTAAAATTTCGCGGATCTGGGCCGATTTTTTTCCCGCAAACACATCGAATCAGCCTATTTAGGCTATTTTTTCCACCATTTCTGGCGTTATTTCCGGTTTTTACTGAGATCTCTCCCACTGACGTATCATTTGGTCCACCCGAAACAGGTTGGCCAGGGTGAATAACATCGCCAGTTGGTTATCGTTTTTCAGCAGCCCCTTGTATCTGGCTTTCACGAAGCCGAACTGCCGCTTGATGATGCGAAACGGGTGCTCCACCCTGGCACGGATGCTGGCTTTCATGTATTCGATGTTGATGGCCGTTTTGTTCTTGCGCGGATGCTGCTTCAAGGTTTTTACCTTGCCGGGACGCTCGGCGATCAGCCAGTCCACATCCACCTCGGCCAGCTCCTCGCGCTGTGGCGCTCCTTGGTAGCCGGCATCGGCTGAGACAAATTGCTCCTCTCCATGAAGCAGATTACCCAGCTGATTGAGGTCATGCTCGTTGGCCGCGGTGGTGACCAGGCTGTGGGTCAGGCCACTCTTGGCATCGACACCAATGTGGGCCTTCATGCCAAAGTGCCACTGATTGCCTTTCTTGGTCTGATGCATCTCCGGATCGCGTTGCTGCTCTTTGTTCTTGGTAGAGCTGGGTGCCTCAATGATGGTGGCATCCACCAAAGTGCCTTGGGTCATCATGACGCCTGCTTCGGCCAGCCAGCGATTGATGGTCTTGAACAATTGACGGGCCAGTTGATGCTGCTCGAGCAGGTGGCGGAAATTCATGATGGTGGTGCGATCCGGCAGGGCGCTATCCAGGGATAATCGGGCAAACAGGCGCATGGAGGCGATTTCGTACAGGGCATCTTCCATGGCACCGTCGCTCAGGTTGTACCAATGCTGCATGCAGTGAATACGCAGCATGGTCTCCAGCGGATAGGGCCGTCGGCCATTGCCCGCCTTGGGATAAAACGGCTCGATGACAGCGGTCATATTCTGCCATGGCAGAATCTGCTCCATGCGGGAGAGGAAAATCTCTTTTCGGGTCTGACGGCGCTTAGTGCTGAATTCACTATCGGCGAAGGTGAGTTGATGGCTCATGATGTCCCTCTGGGATGCGCTCCGGATGAATATGATGATCTCATATCAGGAACTTGTTCGCACCTTCCCTAGCGCTATTTAGATTTGGTGTATTTGATTTGCATCTTATTACGTGGCTGTTATTTTCATCATGCAAATATGCCTGAATAAAAATAACAGCTCGATATTTATCGCAAGCCAGATAAATACCCTGAACGGGGTATTTATTTCTCTGCAGGGCAATGGTTATTCCTGATAAACCTCAACGCGGTCGCGACCATTACTTTTTGCCAGATAAAGTGCGCGATCGGCTTTATCAACCAGCTGTTTGTAGTCGGGATGATAATCATATTCGGCAATACCGATACTGACGGTAATAGAAAACGTTTCTGTCGCAGAGGCTGCCATGCGCATCCCAGCAATTTTCATGCGCAGCGTTTCCAGAATAATACTGGCCTGCGATTCATCTGACTCGACGAGCAGAATCATAAATTCTTCACCACCGTAGCGGAACACATAATCGCTGCTACGGATATGATCATAAATGACCGCTGCGACATTTTTGAGCGTCAGATCGCCGATATTATGCCCGAAGTTATCGTTAATTTGCTTGAAGTAGTCGATATCCAGCATCGCCAGGCTAAAAGGCTTACGCGCATGTAACGCCAGCGAGATTTCACGTCGCATGATGGTCGGAATAAAGCGGCGATTAAGCAACTGGGTCAACGAATCTTTACCATTTTCCTGCTTAACCAGCGCCTCAAACATTGAAGCGAGCAGGAAATGGATTTTTGCCGACAGCTGGCGAACATCCTGTAATAAGCTCATCCGCTCGGGTTCTGTCGGCTGATGCTGAGGTGACAGGGTTGTCGTCAGACGGGTGTCGATCTCTGCAATCAGTGATTCCATTTCTTTGAGCAAATTGCTGTTGCCAAGAATATGTTTTCCCTTATGTGAGAACCACATACCAAAATCAGAGTTCGCAAGAAACACCATTTCACCGAAAGGCATTCCGGTGGCAATGTTATAGATAAACTGGTTTTCCCAGTCGGTAAACGAACGGATTTGCCGTTCGCGCTCGACGTTAACGTCATCGTAAATAGTCTGCAGACGATACTGCTCCTGTGTATGCAGGGAGTTTTGGTAGCTTGGGGAATAGGAGACGGTCATGGCCTCCAGCGCAGTATCCATTGCCAGACTGCTAAAACAGATAGCCCTGCTCAGCAGGGAAGACGAGTCGTCAGCTTTGGTTTTCAACACCCGATACAGCTCATCTTTGAGCTTACGCGCGCCGCGGTTCACCAGATCGATGGGCAGACCGATACGGGCATGCACTACGCCAATTTTGCGTTGTTTGGCCAGCAGCTGTGAGAGATCTTCGTGCGCGCTGCCGAGCACGCTGCGTAACCAGTCAAACATACTGCCGCTGAGGCGGGTACTGACCTGTTCTGTATTGAGGAACAATGCACTCTGGGCATGTGAGAGCATATAGTCATAAAAAACGGTCACTAAATGGTGGATCTCTTCATCGCTTAACGATGTGAGGAGCGTGTGAACGTCAGACGATGTTTGTCGTATCAGCGCCTGCCATTCTGTAAGGAGTAATGTGTCGTTTACCGGTTCAATCTGTTCCATCTCGCTGCCACTCAACATGCGATTAAAAATTCAGGCAGTATTACGGACAATTACCTCACGATGGTCAAGTTAAACTCTCTTATCGATGGCTAATACCCTCATAAATAAGCCTGAGCGCGAAGACACCTATTATTGCGCCAATGACTCGGCTGGCAACGCATTGGATGCGACCATACGCCCGTCGCACTGCAGGCAAAGAAAATGCCTGGCTGAGAAAAATACGCCAGATAACGGAAGACAACACAATACCTGCCCAGGCCATCACTCTGGCCCACGTAGGTGTGTCTGCGCTTAAGGTGACCGAGAAGATACTAATAAAAAACAGTACGGTTTGCGGGTTCGATAAATCCGTTAGTAATCCTCGGCGGAAAAATACATACCAGGGGGCGGAAATCGGCTGCTGTAGCGTGGGCATTTGCGGCGTGGCCTGATGGCGGATGCTGTTCCAGGCAAACCACAGCAGATAGACGCCGCCGACAATCTTAATCAATGAAAATATCTCTTCACACTGGGTGATTAGCGTTGCCATACCACAAAGCCCAAGGCCGGAGTAAAACGCATCACCTAAGGCGACCCCCAGACCGGTCATCACACCTGCGCGTCGTCCGGATGCCAGGCTAGTTTGTACCACTACGAACAGATTTGCGCCGGGGTTAAAAAAGGTTAAAACAAACAGGCTGACGGTGAGCATGACGGCGTGTAGCGGTTCCATAGACAACCATTCCTCAAATATTCATAAAGTTAACACTATAATTTCAGCGAGCTGGCTGTTCTGAGGATCAACTCACACTGGCTATTGAAACTTTGATCTGGTTGATGTGCTGATACTCGACGGCCGGTTTTTCTGCGCTGCAAAATTTCTATATATTTCTGCTGAGTGTGGATTTTTTATCCAGGCTGGACTAGTTATTAATCATCCTTGAATCGCGTTATCTCATGTTCAGGGATCGATGATGGCGTCATAACAAAACCTGGAGCTGGTCTATGAAAACTGGAATTAAAGTACTTATTGGTGCGTTAGCTTTTGTCGTGACCAACGCATATGCCGCGGAGTTTATGACAAAGCTTGAGTTTGAAAAGGTTGAGTCGCAGTACACAAAAATCGGTGATATCTCAACGAGTAATGAAGTTTCTGTCGCAGATGCCAAAGAAGAACTGCTGAAGAAAGCCGAAGAGAAAGGTGCCGATGTTGTGGTATTAACTTCCGGTCAAACGGATAATAAAATCCATGGCACAGCCAATATCTACAAGAAAAAATAATACGCTGCTGTAAAAATCACGATTCCCGCCGGTCATTGTACCGGCGGGTTTTCTTTTAATCTGCGCCAGAACGTGGTTCTGCTAATTCCGAGATAGCGTGCAGCCGCGGTTTTATCACCATTGAATTGTGCCAACACCTGCTGCGGCGTCAGCAATGACGATGATTGTGGTGAGTCTGCAACAATGGCCAGTTCCGGTAATAGCTGTTGTAAAAAATCAACATTCAGCTCCGGCTGCGGCTCGACGCTTAAAAATAGCGCCAGGCGCTCCATCATATTACGCAGTTCGCGGATATTCCCCGGCCAGCCATAATTCAGTAACGTCGGCTGACTTAAACCCAGCCCCTTGCGTACTGGCTCAGAAAACGGCACATCCAGTTCCGCCAGCGACTGTTTTAAAAAACCTTCTGCCAGCGGCAGGATATCGGGCAACCGCTCGCGTAGCGGCGGCAGCTTGAGGCGTAAAATGCTCAGGCGATAAAACAGATCGGTACGAAACTCCCCCTGTTTCATCTCCTGCTCCAGATTACAGTGTGTGGCGCTAATCACCCTGACATCGACCGGAATAGGCTGATGCCCACCGACTCGGGTGACCTCTTTTTCTTCCAGTACGCGCAGCAGCCGGGTTTGTAACGGCAGCGGCATCTCGCCTATCTCATCAAGAAAAAGGGTTCCGCCATGAGCAATTTCAAACAGGCCCGCGCGTCCTCCCCGACGAGAGCCGGTAAAGGCGCCATCTTCATAGCCGAACAGCTCCGCTTCCAGCAATGATTCGGTGATTGCTCCGCAGTTGACGGCAACAAACGGCGGCGAGGGTTTACCGCGCCGATTCTCCTGACGAGTGAAAAACTCACGGTGAATGGCCTGTGCCGCCAGCTCTTTGCCCGTACCGGTTTCACCCTGAATTAGCACCGGCGCACGCGAGCGGGCGTAGAGCATAATGGTGTGTCGCACCTGTTCCATCTGCGCAGAATGACCGCGCATATCACCGAGCGCGTAGCGGGTGCGTAACGTATCGCCAGAAGCGTACTGACCGTTTCTACGCAGCGTCAGGCGGGTCATATCAAGCGCATCGACAAAGGCCTGGCGCACGGTGGCCGCCGAATAGATAAAGATGCCGGTCATACCTGCTTCTTCTGCCAGATCGGTAATCAATCCCGCACCAACTACCGCCTGCGTGCCGCCAGCCTTCAGCTCGTTGATTTGCCCGCGGGCATCTTCCTCGGTGATATAGCTGCGCTGTTCAAGCTGCAAATTGAAGGTTTTTTGAAAGGCGAGAAGCGCAGGAATGGTTTCCTGATAGGTAATGACGCCAATCGACGAGGTGAGCTTTCCTGCTTTTGCCAGCGCCTGTAGCACGTCAAATCCGCTGGGTTTAATCAGGATCACCGGGATCGATAAACGGCTTTTCAGATACGCCCCGTTGGAGCCAGCCGCAATAATGGCATCACAACGCTCGGTAGCCAGTTTTTTGCGGATATACGCCACCGCTTTTTCGAAACCAAGCTGAATGGGGGTGATGGTCGCCAGGTGGTCGAACTCCAGGCTGATGTCGCGAAACAGTTCGAACAGGCGCGTGACAGAAACCGTCCAGATAACCGGTTTGTCGTCGTTCACCCGCGGTGGAAGATGCGTATCAGCCATAACTAACCCAAAAAGTAAGGAACCGAGTATTAGGGTTTAGTTGTGTTTCATAAATGTTGCAATGAAACATGAAGGAACGTTTCATGAAACGATAGCTGACACGCTTTTGTGCAATAAAGATACAGTAACTTATATTAATGTATTGTTTTTTAAGGGAAATATATAAATTAATTAAAAATTAAGGTCTTTGGCATCCCCCTTGCTTTAAGTAAATCAACGAATGCTAACAAGTTGATAACAAGAGGACGGGATATGTCTCTACACTCCCCAGGGCTGGCGTTTCGCGCTGCGCTCAGCAAAGAAAATCCATTACAAATCGTGGGCACCATCAACGCCAATCACGCTCTGCTGGCCCAACGCGCCGGGTATCAGGCGATTTATCTCTCCGGCGGCGGCGTCGCTGCGGGGTCGCTGGGGCTGCCGGATCTCGGTATTTCTACCCTTGATGATGTGCTGACCGATATTCGTCGCATTACTGATGTTTGCCCGCTGCCCTTGCTGGTGGATGCGGATATCGGGTTTGGATCGTCAGCGTTCAACGTGGCGCGTACCGTGAAGTCGATTTCCAAAGCGGGTGCTGCAGCGCTGCATATTGAAGATCAGATCGGCGCTAAGCGCTGCGGCCATCGCCCGAACAAAGCGATCGTCTCTAAAGAAGAGATGGTTGACAGGATCCGCGCCGCGGTGGATGCACGTACCGATCCCAACTTTGTCATCATGGCGCGGACCGATGCGCTGGCGGTAGAAGGGTTAGAGGCAGCCATCGATCGTGCCCAGGCGTACGTCGAAGCAGGCGCGGACATGCTGTTTCCGGAAGCTATCACCGAGCTTGCGATGTACCGCCAGTTTGCCGACGCGGTGCAGGTGCCGATCCTCGCCAACATTACCGAATTTGGCGCTACGCCGCTGTTCACCACCGATGAACTGCGCAGCGCAAACGTCGCGATGGCGCTGTATCCGCTGTCGGCTTTCCGCGCTATGAACCGCGCTGCGGAAAAGGTTTACAACGTGCTGCGTCAGGAAGGAACGCAAAAGAGCGTGATCGACATTATGCAGACGCGTAACGAGCTGTACGAAAGCATCAATTACTACCAGTTCGAAGAGAAACTCGACGCGCTGTATAGCAAAAAGTAACCGTCGTAGGCCGGATAAGGCACAGCCGCCATCCGGCAATAAATTTGTACCCTACATATTATAAAAATGACGAGGACAACATGAGCGACACAACGATCCTGCAAAATAGTACCCATGTCATTAAACCTAAAAAATCGGTTGCGCTGTCAGGCGTTGCCGCCGGAAATACCGCGCTGTGTACCGTAGGCAAAAGCGGTAACGACCTGCACTATCGTGGCTACGATATTCTCGACCTGGCGCAGCAGTGCGAATTTGAAGAAGTCGCGCATCTGCTGATCCACGGGAAATTACCCACCCGCGATGAACTCACCGCCTATAAAAGCAAACTCAAAGCGCTGCGCGGACTGCCCGCTAACGTACGCACCGTGCTGGAAGCGCTGCCTGCTGCCTCGCATCCGATGGATGTGATGCGCACCGGCGTCTCCGCGCTGGGCTGTACGCTGCCGGAAAAAGAAGGTCATACCGTCTCCGGCGCGCGCGATATTGCCGACAAGCTACTGGCATCGCTCAGTTCAATCCTTTTGTACTGGTATCACTACAGCCATAACGGCGAGCGTATTCAGCCGGAAACTGACGATGATTCCATTGGCGGTCACTTCCTGCACCTGCTGCATGGCGAAAAACCGTCGCGAAGCTGGGAAAAAGCGATGCATATTTCGCTGGTGCTGTACGCCGAGCACGAATTTAACGCCTCCACCTTTACCAGCCGCGTGATTGCCGGGACCGGCTCCGATATGTATTCCGCGATTATCGGCGCGATTGGCGCACTGCGTGGACCGAAACACGGCGGGGCGAATGAAGTGTCGCTGGAGATCCAGCAGCGCTACGAAACGCCGGACGAAGCCGAAGCGGATATCCGTAAACGCGTGGAAAACAAAGAAGTGGTGATTGGCTTTGGTCATCCGGTTTACACCATCGCCGACCCGCGCCATCAGGTGATCAAGCGCGTGGCGAAACAGCTTTCTCAGGAAGGTGGTTCGCTGAAAATGTACAACATCGCCGACCGTCTGGAAGACGTAATGTGGGAAACGAAAAAGATGTTCCCCAACCTCGACTGGTTCTCGGCGGTCTCTTACAACATGATGGGCGTTCCCACCGAAATGTTCACCCCGCTGTTTGTCATCGCCCGCGTCACCGGCTGGGCGGCGCACATCATCGAACAGCGCCAGGACAATAAAATTATCCGTCCTTCCGCCAACTATACCGGCCCGGAAGATCGCGAATTTGTCCCGATTGAAAAACGTTGCTAATTCAAAACCTCATACCCTAAATAATTCGAGTTGCATGAAGGCGGCAAGTGAGTGAATCCCCAGGAGCATAGCGAACTATGTGACTGGGGGGAGCGAGCGTAGCCAACGCGCATGCAGCTTGAAGTATGACGGGTATAAAGATAAAAAACAGGAAATGTACCCTATGTCCGCACATATTTCGAACGTCCGCCCCGAATTTGACCGTGAAATCGTTGATATCGTTGATTACGTCATGAACTACGAGATCACCTCGAAGGTGGCGTATGACACCGCGCATTATTGCCTGCTTGATACCTTAGGCTGCGGCCTGGAAGCGCTGGAATATCCGGCCTGTAAAAAACTGCTGGGGCCGGTCGTCCCAGGCACAGTGGTACCGAACGGCGTACGCGTACCAGGCACCCAGTTCCAGCTCGACCCGGTGCAGGCGGCGTTTAACATCGGTGCGATGATCCGCTGGCTGGACTTCAACGATACCTGGCTTGCTGCTGAGTGGGGTCATCCTTCTGATAACCTCGGCGGTATTCTGGCCACGGCTGACTGGCTGTCGCGTAATGCGGTGGCGGTGGGGAAAGCGCCGTTGACCATGAAAACGGTGCTGACCGGGATGATCAAAGCTCATGAGATTCAGGGCTGTATCGCGCTGGAAAACTCGTTTAACCGTGTTGGTCTCGATCACGTCCTGCTGGTAAAAGTGGCTTCCACGGCGGTGATCGCTGAGATGCTTGGCCTGAACCGGGATGAAATTCTCAACGCCGTGTCGCTGGCGTGGGTCGACGGCCAGTCGCTGCGTACTTATCGCCATGCGCCAAATACCGGCACGCGTAAATCCTGGGCCGCAGGCGATGCGACCTCGCGCGCGGTACGTCTGGCATTGATGGCTAAAACCGGTGAGATGGGGTATCCGTCTGCGCTGACGGCGAAAACCTGGGGCTTCTATGACGTCTCTTTCAAAGGCGAATCTTTCCGCTTCCAGCGCCCGTACGGCTCTTATGTGATGGAAAACGTGCTGTTTAAAATCTCCTTCCCGGCCGAGTTCCACTCTCAGACCGCGGTAGAAGCGGCCATGACGCTGTACGAGCAGTTACAGGCCGCAGGTAAGACTGCTGCCGATATCGAAAAAGTGACCATTCGTACGCACGAAGCCTGTATCCGCATCATCGATAAAAAAGGCCCGCTGAATAACCCAGCGGACAGGGATCACTGTATCCAGTATATGGTGGCCATTCCGCTGCTGTTCGGGCGCTTAACGGCGGCAGATTACGAAGACGGCGTGGCGCAGGACAAACGCATTGATGCACTGCGCGAGAAGATCAACTGCTTCGAAGATCCGGCCTTTACCGCCGATTACCACGACCCTGAAAAACGCGCCATCGCCAACGCCATCACTCTGGAATTCACCGACGGCTCACGCTTTGAAGAAGTGGTTGTGGAATACCCAATCGGCCATGCGCGTCGTCGTACTGACGGCATGCCGAAGCTGGTCGAGAAGTTCAAAATCAACCTGGCGCGTCAGTTCCCGACCCGTCAGCAGCAGCGCATCCTGGATGTCTCCCTGGACAGAACTCGCCTGGAGCAGATGCCGGTCAATGAGTATATGGATCTCTTCATTATTTAAACCAGCGTGCAGCAAGGCGTAGGTTCAACAGGAGAGCATTATGTCTTATAGCGAGTTTTATCAACGTTCCATAACGCAACCGGAGTCGTTCTGGGCCGAGCAGGCCCAGCGTATTGACTGGCAGCAGCCGTATACGAAGGCACTGGACCACAGCAACCCGCCGTTTGCCCGCTGGTTTTGCGGCGGCACGACCAATCTGTGCCATAACGCCATCGACCGCTGGCTGGAGAAACAGCCTGACGCGCTGGCGCTGATTGCTGTGTCATCAGAAACTGAAGAAGAACGCACTTTTACCTTTCGTCAGTTGTATGACGAAGTGAACGTCGCGGCGGCGATGCTATTGTCGCTGGGCGTACAGCGTGGCGAGCGGGTGCTGGTGTATATGCCGATGATCGCCGAGGCGCACATTACGCTGCTGGCCTGCGCACGCATTGGGGCAATTCATTCGGTGGTGTTCGGTGGTTTCGCCTCGCACAGCGTGGCGGCGCGCATCGACGACGCCAGACCGGTGGTTATCGTCTCGGCGGATGCCGGGGCGCGCGGGGGCAAGATCCTGCCGTATAAAAAGCTGCTCGATGATGCGATCGAACAGGCGCAGCACCGACCGCGTCATGTGGTGCTGGTCGATCGCGGTCTGGCGAAAATGGCGCGGGTCGAGGGACGTGACCTCGACTTTGCCGCCCTGCGCCAACAGCATCTCGGCGCGCGGGTACCAGTTGTCTGGCTGGAATCAAACGAAACATCCTGCATTCTCTACACCTCCGGGACAACCGGTAAACCGAAAGGCGTCCAGCGCGACGTTGGCGGCTATGCGGTCGCGCTGGCGACCTCGATGGACACCATTTTCGGCGGTAAAGCGGGCGGCGTGTTCTTCTGCGCGTCGGATATCGGCTGGGTAGTTGGGCATTCGTATATCGTGTATGCCCCGCTGCTGGCGGGGATGGCGACGGTGGTTTACGAAGGTCTGCCAACGTATCCGGACTGTGGTGTATGGTGGAAAATTGTTGAGAAATATCAGGTCTGCCGGATGTTCTCCGCCCCGACCGCCATCCGCGTGCTGAAGAAATTCCCGACCGCGCAAATCCGTAATCACGATCTCTCCTCGCTGGAGGTGTTGTATCTGGCGGGGGAACCGCTGGACGAACCAACCGCCAGTTGGGTAACAGAAACGCTGGGCGTCCCGGTTATCGATAACTACTGGCAGACCGAATCCGGCTGGCCGATTATGGCAATTGCCCGCGGGCTGGACGACAGGCCGTCGCGTCTGGGCAGTCCCGGCGTGCCGATGTACGGCTACAACGTACAACTGCTCAATGAGGTGACCGGTGAACCTTGTGCGGCGAATGAGAAGGGTATGCTGGTGATTGAAGGGCCGCTGCCGCCGGGCTGTATCCAGACTATCTGGGGGGATGATGCGCGGTTTGTGAATACCTACTGGTCGCTGTTTTCTCGCCAGGTGTACGCCACCTTTGACTGGGGCATTCGTGACGCTGACGGCTATTACTTCATACTTGGCCGTACGGATGACGTGATAAACGTGGCAGGACACCGGTTGGGGACGCGCGAGATCGAGGAGAGTATTTCCAGCTATCCGAACGTTGCCGAAGTGGCGGTAGTCGGCGTGAAGGACGCGCTGAAGGGGCAGGTAGCGGTCGCGTTTGTTATTCCGAAACAGAGCGACAGCCTTGAAGATCGCGACATCGCACATTCGGAAGAGAAGGCGATTATGGCGCTGGTGGACAGCCAGATTGGCAACTTTGGCCGTCCGGCACACGTCTGGTTTGTGTCGCAGTTGCCGAAAACACGTTCCGGTAAAATGCTCAGACGGACGATCCAGGCGATCTGCGAAGGCCGCGATCCCGGCGATCTGACGACCATTGACGATCCCGCGTCGCTGCTGCAAATCCGTCAGGCGATCGAGGAGTAACATCGTGTGATGCCCGGTGGCGCAATGCTTACCGGGCCTACGTTCTAATCCACTTTCTTATACGGCCCGTGATAGTAATCAAACGGCGCATAAACCGTATCGGCCACGAACGATAACGGCACATCAACAAACAACAGCGCTAAATCGAAATAGTTATAATCGTAAGCGCCTGGGTTTTTTAGTTTATCAATATCATGATGCATACCCACGTAATAGGTATCTGAATTCTCGCCTGCCGTGCGTGCATCAATGCTGCCACATCCTGAAAGTAGTGCGCTGATAAAGAGCGCCGTTACCGCAATTGTCTTTCTGCTCATGCTATGACCTGGCTTCTCACCCCGTTTTACCATAACGGTAAAAAAGCGGTTTGTTGCCCGCAGAACTTAAACCTCCAGGTCAGGATGGTCGTGTGAAGATGACGCGTTGTATGCCGGATAAACCACGTGATTGGGGCATCCGGCAAAGATGCTTTTACAGCGCGACGCTTTCGCGACGACGCAGCAGGGAAAACGGCCCCGGCCCACTTAGGGTAAATACGGAAATCAGCGTGAAGCTCAGCGCAATGATCCCCAGCACCAGATAAGCTCCCTGGAAACCAATACTTTCATACATTTTCCCGGCCAGAACTGACATGAAAATCATTGCTAACTGTTTGAAGAAGCAGAAACACACCAGATAAATCGTCGCCGAGAAACGCACTTCAAACTGACTGGTGATGTATTTGAAGCAACCGACGATCAGGAACGGTATCTCAAACATATGCAACGTTTTGAGAATAACGACTTCCAGCGCAGTAGTGGCGAATGAGGAGCCAATAATCCTTACCGACATAATCGTACCTGCCAGCAGCAGGGCGTTCTTCCCGCCGATGCGATTCACAATCAGCGGCGCAAAGAACATGATTGAGGCGTTGAGTAATTCTCCCATCGTCGTGACGTAGCCAAACACGCGGGTACCCTGTTCGCCGGTGGCAAAGAACGAGGTAAAGAAGTTGGCGAACTGCTGGTCAAACACATCGTAAGTACAGGAAACGCCAACTACGTACAGGGAAAGGAACCAAAGTTTTGGTTGTTTAAATAACTCCAGCGCCAGCTTCAGGCTGAATGCCGAGTTATTGGCGCCTACCGCATCCGCGACTTTTGCAGAAGAGGGGGCATCTGTTTTTGAAAATAACAGCAGCAATGCCAAAATGACCGCGCATCCGGAGCCTAACCAAAAGACAAATTGGTTATTGATGGTGAACATAATGCCGGCAATCGAGGCGCACAGCGCCCAGCCTACGCAACCAAACATGCGCGCGCGACCAAATTCAAAGTTGCTTCGGCGGCTGGCTTTTTCAATATAGGCTTCAATCGCCGGAGCGCCGGCATTGTAAATAAAGCCAAGGTAAATCCCACCGACAATTGAACCCAGTAAAATATTAACTTGTAATAACGGACCAAAAACGTAAATAAAGAACGGGGCAAACATTACCAGCATGCCGGTAATTACCCACAGCAGATGTTTACGCAGGCCAAGCTTGTCGGATAGTAGTCCGAAAATTGGTTGGAATAACAAAGAAAACAGTGAGATACAGGCGAAGATGATGCCGGTATCGCCTTTGCTTATATGGTTTACCTCGTGTAACCAGATAGGGAAGAAGGGGAAATACGCGCCCATAATAAAAAAGTAAAAGAAGAAGAAAAAGCCGAACATCCAAAAGTTAGTGTTTTTTAAATAATACATAACAGACTTCCTATAAATGCGGGCAGGTTTGGGCCTGCCCAACTTATATTATTATTTTTGGCCCCAGACGAACTGGAAGTGGTAGCGTCCGGCGCTCAGCAGAAATTCCGGCGACACGGAAGGGCTCCACGAATCATCGCCGCCAACGCCCATATGGAAGCCATCAATATTGAGCCAGGTGCCCGCCTCAGGTTGCAGCAAATGGCGGTGGCTGGTTGCCATCAGTTGCTGCTGGCTAAAGCGGCTGATGTTGAACAGGAAGTCCCCACGCCACTGGTGCGCGCCGTAGTGCAGTTCGCGCGTGCCGCAGCGCAGACCGTTTTCACTTGGGAAAACATACGGGGTGTACATCTCATCAAGCGACAGATCCCAGCGATCAAAACAGGCGGCGCCCAGACGGTCCGGGTAGTTCTCATGTGGACCGAGACCTAACCAGTTCACTCGCTCTGCGATCTGCACTAACTGGCAGCTCAGGCCGATGCGGGCCGGATGCGGCGTACCACTGGCAACGTCGACATCCACCGTTATCTGCATTTCACCCTTGCCGTCAATGCGGTAGCTTTTTCGGCTAATGAACAGCGTTTCGCCCTGATACTGCCACGCATGTTCAGTGGTGATCAGTACCGCATCGCTCAGCGTGTCGGCAGCACAGTGTAGTAACGTTGCTTCAGCCTGATAGTGACCGGCGGCCTTCCAGCGTTCGACCCAGGCGTTAGGGTCGATGCGGGTTGACTCGCTCACGCCGATGTCGTTGTCCAGCGGGGCGCGGGTGAACTGGTCAGTAAGCGGAGTCAACAGTTGGGCTGAATCGCCAATCCAGTACTGTGTCAGCAGGCCAGACTGACGGTCGAATTGCCAGCGCTTGTTGTCGTTCTCAACGGTAAAGACGTTTTCGCTCACATTGAGCTGTGGCGCGGTGCGGGCAGACGGCAGTTGCGTCAGGCTGAGCTTCTCTTGAAGCTTCCATTGCTGCCAGGCGCTGATGTGCCCGGCGTCTGACCACGCGGTTGCCTGAGGTTGTTCTACGCGTACCGTCAGCCACAGCTGACCTGCGGTTTCCTGCATCGGGACATCTGGCAGGGTAATCACCTGGCGACCCTGTGGAGCGATATCCAGAACGATTTCTCCGGCGGCCAGCGGGTTGCCGTCCAGGGCAATAGACCAGTGCAGAACTTCGTTATCGCTGCGGCGGAACAGATATTCGCTGGTCACTTCAATCTGGCGTTCAGCGCCCGGCAGTAACGTGAACTGGAAAAACTGCTGTTCATGTTTGGCCTCGTATAACGCCGGGTGTGGGGTGCGATCGGCGAACACCAGCCCGTTCATGCAAAACTGACGATCGTTAGGTGTGTCGCCAAAATCGCCACCGTAGGCTGACCATGCTTTGCCGTTCTCATCATATTTGGTCAGCGACTGATCCACCCAGTCCCAGACAAATCCGCCCTGCAGGCGCGGATACTGACGGAACGCTTGCCAGTATTTGGCGAAGCCACCGAAACTGTTGCCCATGGCGTGGGCATATTCACAAAGGATCAGCGGACGGTGCTCGCCGGGCATCGACAGCCACTTTTTAATCGACCATTTGGGGACGGCGGGGAAGGGCTGATCTTGATCGACGCGGGCGTACATCGGGCAAATAATATCGGTCGCTGCGGTATTTGCGCCGCCGCCTTCATATTGTACCGGGCGTGACGGGTCTTCTGATTTTATCCAGCGGTAGAGCGCGTCGTGATTGACGCCATGGCCGGATTCATTGCCCAGAGACCAGATAATAATGCTCGGATGGTTGCGATCGCGCTGCACCATGCGCGTGACGCGCTGGCTCATGGCAGGCAACCATGCGGGATCGTCGGTGAGGCGATTCATCGGCACCATGCCGTGGGTTTCAATATTGGCTTCGTCGACGACATACAGGCCGTAACGATCGCACAGGGTGTACCACAGCGAGTGATTTGGGTAATGGGAGCAGCGCACGGCATTGAAGTTATTCTGCTTCATCAGGATGATGTCTTGCACCATCGTCGCCTCATCCATCACCTGACCGTTGATCGGATGGTGCTCATGGCGGTTGGTACCGCGAATCAACAGCGGCTTACCATTGAGTAACAGCAGTCCGTTTTCAATGCAAACCTGACGAAAGCCGACGTCACAGGCCTCCGCTTCTATCAGCGCTCCGTCCGCGGTGCGCAGCTGCACAACGGCGCGGTACAGATTGGGCGTTTCGGCACTCCACAGAGCCGGTTTTTCGACGTTCAGACACAGAGTCACCCGGTCATGATAAGCACCGCGTTCATCAATAATCTCACTGCCGAGTGGGGAATTCGTTTCGGCTGTGAGCGTTTCTCCCTTCCACAATTGCAGGGCTACGCGTAAATCTTCGCTCGCGTTGCCCGCTACTCTGACTTCCACTGCCAGCATGGCGCGGCTGAAGTCGTCGTTAAACCGGGTATTAATGCGCAGGTCGCGAATTTGCGTTGTGGGCTTATGCAGCAAAGATACGTCGCGAAAAATACCGCTCATGCGCCACATATCCTGGTCTTCCAGATAGCTGCCATCGCTCCAGCGCAGCACCATCACCGCCAGACGGTTTTCGCCATGCTGCAGATAATCGCTAAGATCGAATTCAGATGGCAGGCGGCTGTCCTGTCCGTAGCCGACCCAGCGGCCGTTGCACCACAAATGAAATGCGGAGTTCACGCCGTCAAAAATAATGCGCGTCTGACCCTCATCTAACCAGGCATCGTCAATATGAAATGTGAGCGAGTAACATCCCGTCGGGTTCTGTGCCGGAACGTACGGAGGGTTAACCGGGATTGGGTAGGTGACGTTGGTATAAATTGGCGCATCGTAACCGTCCATCTGCCAGTTCGAGGGGACGTTGACAGTATCAGCTTGTGGCAGATCGCTTGTCAGCCAGCTTTCCGGCACAGCCTCCGGCGCGGCAAACCAGGCAAATTGCCACTGGCCATTAAGCGAGCGTAACTGACTTGAACGCTGATTCGTACGTGCGTCATCTGCTGAACGCCAGCTACAGAACGGTGGATGCGCCTCCAGGCGGTTGAGCTGCGTGACGCCGGGATTTTCCCAGTCACGGCGGGCCAGAACAGCGGAGAGTGAATCTGTGTTCAGGTTCATAACGGTATCCTGTTTGAATTTGTTATTCGCTCACAATTTCAATCAAAATAAGGATAAGCGATCCCAACTGTAAAGGCTGGGGCGTTCAATGAGTGAACTCACTCACACAATTGTTGTGCGTTCACAATTTGGGGGCGAGCTGAGAAGCTTGCCGCGCGAGCTGGATCAATGAATCGGCCAGCGCCTGGGGAGAGATAGTTTGCGTATTGGGTGGCAGAACCGTTTTGCGCTTAACCAGGGTGACGGGCAGCAGTTGGTTGCCCACGGTTGATTCGCCACGGGGAAGTTGCAGCAGCCTGTCGACGCTGGTTTCACCCAATAACGGAAAATCCTGCCTGATGGTGGTCAGCGGTGGAATGTAGCAGGCGCTGTCTTCGGTATCATCGTAGCCAATCACCGAGATATCTACCGCCACCCGCAGACCGAACTCGCTGATTGCGCGCATCGCGCCCAGCGCCATTTGATCGTTAGCGACCAGCATGGCGGTAGGGAGGTTACCGTTATTCAGCATATGCATCGTTTGCTGAAAACCAGACATCGCGCTCCAGTCGCCTTCCAGCTCCACAACGGGTTGTAGCTGGTAATGTGCCAGATACTTGTGCCAGCCCGAACGGCGAAGCCTTGCCGAAACGGAAGTGTGCGGTCCGCTCAGCAGGGCGATACGCTGATGTCCGTACTGCACCAGATGTTCAACGCCGAGGCGCGCGCCGTCGTCATGCGAGAAAATCACGCTGTTAATTGGCGTCAGGTCAGAGACATCGAGAAACAGCACCGGCACCGTACCGCAGGCGGCGGCCACGGCAATGGCGTCTTCTTCATCCAGTGGATAGTTGATGATAAGCCCGGTTACGCGCTGAGAAAGCAGGTTGTGGACCGCGGCTTTACATGCCTCAACGCCGCTGCGCTCGACCATGGCGATCACCACGCTGGCACCGGACTGGTCGGCACGGGATTTTATGGCGGCAACGATTTGTGAGGGGGCATGCAGGGCAAGGTTCGCCGTCACAACGCCAATCAGCGGCGTCTGTTTGCCAGCCAGCTGCTGTGCGACGCGGTTAGGGATGTAATTGAGTTCCGCCATCGCGGCCTCAACTTTTTGTCGGGTTTTTGCGGAAACGTGGCTGGCCTGATTAACGACGCGCGAGACGGTCTGGTAAGAGACACCTGCATGGTCTGCCACATCGTATAGCGTTACCGGTTTCACGTTTATCACCCCTGTCATGACGTTATCTGCGCGCTATGATGCCACAGCGGGACGGTTTTGGGGGATTTACGCATAGGTTCTGCGAGGCGCATTCCAGGGTTGCGGATCGTGTGCTGGAGCATTTATCGTCGTTCTTCTTAACAGAAGAAAAAAGTGAGGACATTGTGAGCGACTCTGCGGCAAATAATATCCTGTCCATTTACCGACGCCATGCGGAGGCTTTTGCCAGCCAGCGCTCACGCGCCTTGTTTGAGAAAAGCTGGCTGGACAAGTTCATTACCGTGATGGGCGGGCAGGGCAGCATTGTGGATATTGGCTGCGGTAACGGTCAGCCGATTGCGGGTTATTTTATCCAGCAAGGTTTTCAACTGACGGGAGTTGATGGTTCCCCGGAAATGCTGGCGCGGGCGCAGCACTCTTTTCCCGCACAACGCTGGCTGGAGCAGGATATGCGCGAGCTGGCACTTAACGAGACATTCGACGGCCTGATCGCTTGGGACAGCTTTTTTCATTTAACCCAGAAGGACCAGCAAAAGATGTTCCCGATATTTGACCGGCTCAGTCATCCAGGCAGCGCGCTGATGTTTACCAGCGGTACGGACAATGGCATCGCGATGGGGCAATTTGAGGGTGAGCCGCTGTTTCACGCCAGCCTCGCGCCGGACGAATACCGCGCATTGCTGTCAGCGCATGGTTTTGCGGTAGTCGAGATGGTGATGGAAGATCCGCACTGCGCCGGGCACACCGTCTGGTTGGCGCAAAAAAGAGGCTAATCGCCGCGAAAGGTTTTACGCCATTCAGCCGGGCTAACACCAAAGTGGGATTTAAAATGCTGACGCCAGGTGACAGGCGACTGAAAACCAACCTGTTCTGCAATGCGTTCAACGGGTAACTTGCTGGACTCCAGCAACGTCTGGCTACGGCGCAGGCGCTCGGCAATCAACCATTCGGCTACGCTTGACCCGGTGGCCTTCATAAAATGACGAGTGAGGGTACGACGGCTCATCATCACTCGCTGCGCCAGCTCGTCGAGATTATGCGGTTCGTGGAGATGCTGGCGCAAATAGTCGAGCAGGGCGTTGATGCGCTGATCCTGGGTATTTTTCGCTACCGGTTGTTCGATAAACTGTGCCTGGCCGCCCTCGCGATGTGGCGGCACAATCATCCGTCGGGCAATCTGATTCGCCACCGTGCTGCCAAAACGCTGGCGGATGACGTACAGGCAGCAATCCAGCGCGGCGGCGGTCCCTGCCGAGGTAATAATACCGTCGTCATCCACGTATAGCGCGTTGATATCCAGACGGGCCGCCGGAAAGCGCGCCTGAAAATCCTGCTCGAACTCCCAGTGCGTAGCTGCCCGTTTGCCATCCAGCAGACCGGCATAGCCGAGAACAAACGCGCCCAGACATAACCCAACAATTTGCGCGCCGTTTTGTCGTGCGCGGTTGAGCGCATCAAGCAGGCTTTGTGGTGGTCGATGTGCCGTGGTACCCCACCAGGGGATCACTACAATGTCGGCGGCCTCAACTGCTTCATAGCCGTAGGCTGCGGTAATGGCGAAGCCATCCTGCGAGGAAACTATGCCCGGCTGTTCGGCGCACAGTTGCACCTCAAAGCGCTTTTTCGACGCCACTTTGTCACTGAAAATAATGCACGGCACTGAGAAGTGAAACGGGCTGAAATCTTCCACGGCGACAATGGCGACGTTAAGCGGTTGCATACGATTCCTCTGTGGAGTTTAAAACGTCAGGGTTTCGCCATCTTCCGGCACGTTAATGAATTGCGCAATCTGGTTGTCGCGGGCGTACTCTTTCAAGGCCGCGCGGGTCAGCAGACAGTGGTTAATCGCCTCCATGTGGGTCGCCACAATTTGTGCCTCAGGTAGTACGAAGTGGGTTTTTAGCACATCTTCCGCGCCCATGATAATTGGGCCAAACCCGATAACGTGGGCAAAGCCTGCGTTCAGAATGACCACGCCTGGTTGAAAAGTCCGCATGTTGGTTTCCACCTCGTCGCGCCAAATGGTGTCCCCGACCAGATACAGCGTTTTTTCCGCCGGATGCTGGAAGATAACCCCGCAGGCATCACCCAGACGCTCAGCCATTTGCGGGATGGCGTAAGCGCGATCCGAACCGTGCTGGCCGCCGGTTTTACGCAGGGTGATATCACCAAGCGCGGTGTTTTGCGTCAGTACGGTCAGTTGCGTGAAACCTTGTTCCCGCAGTACCTGCGCATCGCGATCGTTTTGCACATAAATCGGTTTGTCTTTCGGCACGACACGAGCCGCTGCTTCATCCCAGTGGTCTTCATGCAGATGGGTCACGATCAGCGCATCAACGTTGAGCAGCCTGTCGATATCGACAGGCAGATCAACGGTCGGGTTGCGGATCTCGGCGCGAGCCGTTCCGGCAAAGCCCGGATAAGTACCTTTATCCGCTAGCATCGGATCAATCAGAAAAGTTTTACCGCCAAAGGTGATGTGCTGCGTGGCGTTACGGATTTGCGTGATGTTCATGATGTTTGCTCCACGTGTTGGATCAGTGGTGTCATCGTAGAGTGTTGTCCAGAAGATGAATGTGGGCAAATGGGCGACTAGCGATGGGATTGGGCCAATAACAGATTACATATATCAATTATGTAATTAAAGTAATTTAATATTTCCTTTGTAACTCGTTATTTAATTTGCTGCCATTATATCGAAATGAATAAGAGTGCTGTTACTTAAATACGGAAAATTTTATTAAATACGAAGCAGTGCCAGAAAACATTATTGATATATGTAATGCATAGTGACCAATAAAACAGATCGCGAACCATGAAATAAGAATGCTATCATTCACATCAGACGCGGCAGGCAACTGCTGGCACACGCATATCCCCCCGGAGCAACTGATGAACAACGACATTCCGCTTAAATATTATGATATCGCCGACGAGTACGCGACCGAGGCCGCAAAGCCGGTGAGCGACACAGAACGTGACGCGCTGGCGCACTACTTCCAGCAGTTGATTACCCGTTTGATGAACAACGAAGAGATCAGCGAAGAAGCGCAGCAGGAGATGGCAACCGTGGCCGGTGTCGACGCTCAGCGTATCGATGATATCGCGGAGTTCCTCAATCGTTGGGGTAACGAGTAGCCAAAGGTATGGCCTGTGTTTTACACTGCGCGCAAATTGAGTAGGTATACTCTACGAGTAATAGGTTTAATCAGGCGGAAACAGCAATGAACGGAACAATCACAACGTGGTTTAAAGATAAAGGCTTTGGATTTATCAAAGATGAAAACGGCGACAATCGCTATTTTCATGTGATTAAGGTTGCTAATCCTGAGCTGATCAAGAAAGACGCGGCGGTGACTTTTGAGCCCACCACCAATAACAAAGGCTTGTCTGCCTACGCGGTAAAAGTCATACCAGACAGCAAGTACATCTATATCGCAGGCGAGCGTCTGAAGCTCACCTCGATCAAGTCATTCCTGGTCTACAGCGAAGAAGTCCCTGTAGAGACCCGTATCGACAAAGAAAATGCAGTGCTGTCTGTCGGCGTGCTGATGAACAGCATCCGACCAAAATCAGACGTGAAGCCTGGTGAAATGCGCACGCTGAAAAAGCTGGCTATCACCACCTTTCAGGGCACGACGCTGATTTTCTCTGAAGATGAAATCGACATTGACGAGACGGTGAAACTGCTTAAGGTCTGAAGCCCTTCAGACTGAATAAAAACCGGAACGCTGCTCTTTTCAGAGCGGGTTTCGGTTTAGTATTGTGTGAATGGGTTGAAATAAGAATAGCTTTCTTTGACAACCCTAATCACACTTGCAGCAGCATAAGAATGCTTTTGATTATATTGAATTGTTTTGTAAGCATTCCAGATGATACAGTTATCCCGAAAGTGACTAAACCGAGGTCTGATGCTTACCTCATTATGAGGACATAAATGTCTGTCGGAATTGATCACTTCGTAATGAGTTTATATGAATTTTTCGGGCGAAAGATGAAAATATATAAAATAGTGATCATTATAGCGGGTTTGTTTGTTTTGCAGGGTTGTGATAGTCAGGAAACGAAAGTTAAAAAATTACTAAAGTGTGGTTTGGCAGTTAATGAGATAGGTAATTCCCTGGCACAAGAAAATTACGAAAAAAACGGTGTCACGGCTATATTTGGCCGCTCACCACCGCATATTAGCTCTTATGACATGATGAGAATAGGTCAGGATGCCAGAGATGAGTTATGGATGAATGGCCGAAACCGTAGAGGAGAGGCCCAAAGAATAATTGAAGAGTATGAAGAGAGCTACTGTGTTGACATACACCAGGTTCCGGATGATGAAAATATTAAAAAATTAAAATTGATGTTGCGATTATGAAAAGCAGAAGGAGAGACTATTGACGCCACTCTTTATTGATATGGCCCTGGCCTCTTTACAAGAGACCAGGTTCAGCATTTGGCTACTTAAGCTTGCCTCGTAATCCTTCATAGACATCCAGTGCTTTCTGCACATTTGCCTCGTCCATCGATATCTCTGAGAAGTCGATAAACCAGGTACCGGAGCTATGTTTATTAATGACAAAGAGCTTTTTGCTCTGAACAACACGATACTCAACATCGTATTCTTTGTTAAACGTTGAGCCTGTATCAGGAATGGTGAACGTTGTTGTTACACCTGAATCATTTGGATCCCATTTTAAGAAGCCAGAATAAAGTGTGATCCAGTTTTCAAGATTGCTTTTCGTGACATAGCCGAATTGGGTAACCACATTACCGCCGTTATAAATAACGATCATTGCATAATCGCCATCGTCGTCGAGGCGTAAAGTCCCATGGAAAGCATCATTATATTTAGGATCTTTTGGCAGCTGAATATCGATGCCCGTTTTGTACTGTGTCCAGGGGTAGTAAAAGGCTGGTTTGCCTGGTGTGGAGCATCCTGTTAAAAACATAATTAATAGTAAACCAAGTACTTTCTTCATTACCTATCCTATTTCTTAATTATGATGTGACCGTTGGATTTACCACGCCATCCATCAATATGTAACGTGCTTCCTGTCGCGTGTATTGATCAATTAACGGTACAAGTCGTCGGAAATGCTCACTGGCACAATGTTCATCGAGAGCCGCATGGTTTGGCCATTCTTCGATAAAAATAAAATGACCCAGATCTTTTTCATCAATATAGAGGTCGTAAGCAATACAATGCGGTTCTTTCTTCGTTGCCGATATTAGCTCACGATACAACGGGAGAACGGTTTCAATAAACTCAGGTTTGATGAAATCCTCAGCAATGACCTTTAACATGCAGCCTCCTGGCAGAAAACGAATGCACACTATGTAATGTAGATATCACTTGGGCAAGACACCACAATGTTATATCGGCAGGTGAGTGAGTCATCCCAGCTATCAATCAGATGATCCGCATAACTGTGATCCATCTCACCTCCCGGCCACCAAAATCTCCTGCGACTCGACGCCGTCCTCTATCTGTTTCGCCACCTTTTGTAAGGCCGGAAGATGCTTTTCCGCAGCCTGTTCGATGGTCATGGCGCTGGCCATATACACCAGATTCAGGCAGCCGATCACCCGCTGTTCGCTACGGATGGGGACGGCGATGGAGGCGATTTTTTCCTCCTGGTCCCAGCCGCGAAAGTTCTGACCAAAACCGTCTTTTCGCGCCCGGGTTAAAATGGCATTGAGCTTCAGCGGTTCGCGCGCAAGCTGGAACGCTTCTCCTGGTCGGGAGGCCAGCATTTCAATCAGTTCCTGACGTTCATTCTCCGGACAGAATGCCAGCCAGGTCAGGCCGGATGCGGTTTTCAGCAATGGCAAACGACGCCCGACCATCGCCCGGTGAAACGACAGGCGGCTGAAGCGGTGGGTTGTTTCACGTACCACCATCGCGTCCACATCCAGCGTGGAAACGTCGGTCGGCCAGATGACCTCGCGCAGCAAATCCCCCAGCAGCGGGGCGGCGAGTGCGGAAATCCACTGCTCGTCACGAAATCCCTCGCTGAGCTGGCGGACTTTAATGGTTAAGCGAAAGCTGTCATCGGACAGGCTGCGCCGAACATAACCCTCATCCTGCAGGGTTTCCAGCAGCCGTCTGACCGTGGTGCGATGCAGGCCGCTTAACTCAGCAAGTAAGCCAACACTGGCCCCACCATCGAGCCGGTTTAACATATTTAATAACATTAATCCGCGCGTTAATCCGCGTACGGTTTTGTACTCAGTGCTCTCGTCATTTTTCATATTCATTGACAAATCTACAGGTAAAACAACGTTGTGCACTTAGTGCACATCCAGGCATGTTTTGATTGTAGCGCAAAAACTCACTCCTATACTGACTGCACAACAAAAAATTATTCACATATTTTTAACAAAACAAATTGCGCCTCACCAGGGTCCGCAATTGCGTTTTGTCCGAGTCGTGAGGTTCTGAAATGACAACAAAAAACCCGGATATCCAACCCGCTGTGCAGCACACCGTTCAGGTCGCGATTGCTGGTGCCGGCCCGGTGGGGCTAATGATGGCCAACTATCTTGGCCAGATGGGCATTGACGTGCTGGTGGTGGAGAAGCTCGACACGCTGATCGACTATCCCCGAGCCATCGGCATTGACGATGAAGCGTTGCGCACCATGCAGTCTGTGGGGCTGGTCGAGCGCGTTTTGCCGCACACCACGCCGTGGCACGCGATGCGCTTTCTCACGCCGAAAGGCCGCTGCTTTGCTGATATCCAGCCGATAACCGACGAATTTGGCTGGTCGCGCCGCAATGCGTTTATTCAACCACAGGTGGATGCGGTGATGTTGGAAGGGCTGTCGCGTTTTCCCAACGTGCGCTGCCTGTTCTCCCGCGAACTGGAAGCCTTTAGCCAACAGAACGGTGAAGTAACGCTGAATCTGAAAGCTCCGGACGGCCAGCGCGAAACGGTGAAGGCCCAGTGGCTGGTGGCATGCGACGGCGGCGGTAGCAACGTCAGACGCTCGCTGAATGTGCCGTTTGAAGGCAAAACCGCGCCGAATCAGTGGATTGTGGTGGATATTGCCAACGATCCGCTCAGCACACCGCATGTGTATCTGTGCTGCGATCCGGTGCGCCCGTATGTCTCCGCTGCGCTGCCGCACGCGGTGCGTCGCTTTGAATTTATGGTGATGCCGGGGGAAACCGAAGCGCAGCTCAGTGAACCGCAGAATATGCGTCAGCTTTTGAGCAAAGTGCTGCCGAACCCGGACAACGTCGAGCTGATCCGCCAGCGCGTGTATACCCATAACGCCCGTCTGGCCGAACGTTTTCGCATTGACCGCGTGCTGCTGGCGGGCGATGCGGCGCACATTATGCCGGTCTGGCAGGGGCAGGGGTACAACAGCGGCATGCGCGATGCTTTCAATCTGGCGTGGAAACTGGCGCTGGTCATTAAGGGCAAAGCCGGTGATGCGCTGCTGGATACCTACCAGCAGGAACGCCGCGACCACGCCAAAGCAATGATCGATCTCTCCGTGACCGCTGGCAACGTGCTGGCGCCGCCAAAACGCTGGCACGGTGCGGTGCGCGACGGGGTTTCCTGGCTGCTGAATTATATTCCGCCGGTCAAACGCTACTTCCTCGAAATGCGCTTTAAGCCGATGCCGCAATACCATGTTGGAGCACTGGTGCGTGAGGGTGAGGCGAGAACGTCTCCGGTCGGCAAGATGTTTATCCAGCCGAAGGTGACGCTGGAATCGGGCGAAGTGACGCTGCTCGACAACGTTATTGGACCGAATTTCGCGGTGATTGGCTGGGGCTGTAACCCGCTATGGGGCATGAGCGAGTCGCAGATCCAACAGTGGCAGGCGCTGGGGACGCGTTTTATCCAGGTCGTGCCGGATACGCAGATACATACCGATCAGGATAACCACGACGGCGTTACCCGCATTGGTGATACGCAAAACCGCCTGCGCGCGTGGTTTGCCCAGCACAACGCCGCGCTGGTGGTCATGCGCCCGGACCGCTTCGTGGCCGCCATCGCCATTCCGCAAACCCTGGGCAGCACCCTGAATAAACTGGCGTCGGTGATGACACTTACCCGCGCTACTGCCGATATTCCTGTTGAAAAGGTTGCCTG
Organism: Citrobacter sp. CF971; assembly: GCF_006385635.1. Taxonomy (NCBI): domain Bacteria; kingdom Pseudomonadati; phylum Pseudomonadota; class Gammaproteobacteria; order Enterobacterales; family Enterobacteriaceae; genus Citrobacter; species Citrobacter sp. CF971. Next base: position 1,163,562 of record NZ_CP041051.1, read on the forward strand.
ATATGCACGCTTATCTTCACTGTCTTTCCCACTCGCCGTTGGTGGGCTATGTCGACCCGGCTCAGGCTGTGCTTGATGAGGTTAACGGCGTGATCGCCAGCGCCCGGGCACGTATTGCGGCGTTCGACCCGGAACTTGTAGTTCTGTTTGCCCCCGATCACTACAACGGTTTTTTCTACGACGTGATGCCGCCGTTCTGTTTAGGCGTGGGAGCCACGGCGATCGGCGATTTCGGCAGCGCGGCGGGGGAACTGCCGGTGCCGACAGATCTCGCTGAAGCCTGCGCCCACGCGGTGATGAAAAGCGGCATCGATCTTGCCGTGTCCTACAACATGCAGGTCGATCACGGCTTCGCGCAGCCGCTGGAGTTTTTGCTCGGCGGTCTGGATAAGGTGCCGGTGCTGCCGGTGTTTATTAACGGCGTCGCCACGCCGCTACCGGGCTTTCAGCGTACCCGTATGCTCGGGGAAGCGATTGGCCGTTTCGCCAGCTCGCTGAATAAGCGCGTGCTGTTTTTAGGCTCCGGTGGTCTATCGCATCAACCGCCGGTCCCGGAGCTGGCGAAGGCTGATGCCCATATGCGTGAACGCCTGCTCGGCAGCGGCAAACAGTTACCTGAAAACGAGCGCGAGCTGCGCCAGCAGCGGGTGATCAGCGCCGCCGAGAAGTTCGTGGTCGATCAAAACACGCTGCACCCGCTTAACCCCGTCTGGGATAACCGCTTTATGAGCCTGCTTGAGCAGGGGCGTTTGCAGGAGCTGGACGCGGTCAGTAACGAAGAGCTGTCCGCGATGGCGGGCAAATCAACGCACGAAGTTAAAACCTGGGTTGCCGCCTTTGCCGCCATTTCTGCCTTTGGCAGTTGGCGCAGCGAAGGTCGTTATTACCGCCCGATCCCGGAGTGGATCGCCGGATTCGGCTCTCTGAGTGCCACTACGCAGAACTAAAACAGAACTGAATATGCAGGAGAACATCATGACTTATCAACCGCAAACCGAAGCCGCTACCAGTCGTTTTCTGGAGGTGCAGGAAGCAGGCGAAACACTACGCGTGCATTTCAATGACTGTGGACAGGGCGAAGAGACCGTCGTGCTGCTGCACGGCTCCGGTCCTGGCGCGACGGGCTGGGCAAACTTCAGCCGCAATATTGATCCGCTGGTACAGGCCGGATACCGGGTGATCCTGCTGGATTGTCTTGGCTGGGGCAAAAGCGATGGGATCGTTAACCGCGGTTCGCGATCTGATCTCAACGCTCGCATTCTGAAAAGCGTAGTCGATCAATTGGATATTCAAACAGTCCACTTGCTGGGTAACTCGATGGGCGGTCACAGTGCTGTCGCGTTTACCCTGAGCTGGCCGGAGCGCGTGGGCAAACTGGTGCTAATGGGCGGCGGAACGGGCGGCATGAGTCTGTTTACCCCGATGCCGACCGAAGGTATCAAGCGCCTGAATCAGCTATACCGCGAGCCGACCATCGAGAACCTGAAGCTGATGATGGAGATCTTTGTCTTCGACACCAGCGACCTGACCGAGGCGTTGTTTGAGGCACGCCTGAATAACATGCTGTCGCGTCGCGATCACCTGGAAAACTTTGTCCAGAGTTTGGAGGCCAACCCGAAACAGTTCCCGGATTTCAGCCCGCGTCTGGGTGAAATCAAAGCCCAGACCCTGATTGTCTGGGGACGCAATGATCGCTTTGTGCCGATGGATGCCGGTCTGCGCCTGCTCTCCGGAATTGCCGGTTCTGAGCTGCATATCTACCGCGACTGCGGGCACTGGGCGCAGTGGGAGCATGCGGATGCCTTTAACCAGCTGGTGCTGAATTTCCTCGCACGCCCTTAAGGAACGGATATGACGAATCATAATCTTGAGCAGCTGGCCGCCGATTTACGTCAGGCTGAAGAAAAAGGGGAAGCTATCGCCCCACTGCGTGAATTGATTGGTGTGGACAACGGCGAAGCGGCCTACGCCATTCAACGCATCAACGTGCAGTATGAAGTGGCGCGCGGGCGTCGCGTGGTCGGGCGCAAAGTAGGGCTGACACACCCGAAAGTGCAGCAGCAGCTTGGCGTCGATCAGCCGGACTTCGGTACGCTGTTTGCCGACATGTGCTACGGCGATAACGACACCATTGCGTTTGAGCGCGTGCTGCAACCGCGTATTGAAGCGGAAATCGCGCTGGTGCTGAACCGCGATCTGCCCAATGCCGACACTACTTTTGACGAGCTGTATAACGCCATCGAGTGGGTGCTGCCCGCGCTGGAAGTGGTCGGCAGCCGTATCCGTGACTGGTCAATCAAGTTTGTTGATACCGTGGCGGATAACGCCTCCTGCGGGGTGTATGTGGTCGGCGGCCCGGCACAGCGTCCGGCAGGATTAGATCTGAAAAACTGCGCGATGAAAATGACGCGCAACAACGAAGAGGTTTCCAGCGGACGCGGCAGCGAATGCCTGGGACATCCGATCAACGCCGCCGTCTGGCTGGCGCGCAAAATGGCCAGCCTCGGCGAGCCGCTACGTGCCGGAGATATCATTCTCACCGGTGCGTTAGGCCCGATGGTGGCGGTGAATGCGGGCGATCGTTTCGAGGCCCATATCGACGGTATTGGTTCAGTTGCCGCCACTTTTTCAGCGGCGGTTACAAGAGGAAGTCAGTCATGAGTAAGCGTAAAGTCGCCATTATCGGCTCCGGCAACATCGGTACCGATTTGATGATAAAAATTCTGCGTCACGGGAAGCATCTGGAAATGGCGGTGATGGTCGGTATCGATCCAGATTCTGATGGTCTGGCGCGTGCCCGACGCATGGGCGTTGCCACCACCCATGAAGGGGTGACAGGGCTTATCGCCATGCCGGAATTCGCCGACATCGACATTGTTTTTGATGCCACCAGCGCAGGCGCGCATGTGAAGAACGACGCCGCGCTGCGCGCCGTTAAACCAGCGATCCGCCTGATCGACCTGACGCCCGCGGCAATCGGCCCGTACTGCGTGCCTGTGGTGAATCTGGAGGCCAACGTTGATCAGCAGAACGTTAATATGGTGACCTGCGGCGGGCAGGCGACTATCCCGATGGTGGCGGCAGTTTCTCGCGTGGCAAAAGTCCATTACGCCGAAATTATCGCCTCGATAGCCAGTAAATCTGCGGGTCCAGGCACGCGCGCTAATATCGATGAGTTTACCGAAACCACCTCGAAGGCGATTGAAGTGGTTGGCGGCGCGGCAAAAGGTAAAGCGATTATCGTCCTTAATCCAGCCGAGCCGCCGCTGATGATGCGCGACACGGTGTATGTGCTGAGCGAAGCGGCCTCTGAGGTTGAAGTTGAAGCATCGATTAATGAGATGGCGGCGGCGGTGCAGGCGTACGTGCCGGGCTATCGTCTGAAACAGCGTGTCCAGTTTGAAGTCATCCCGCAGGATAAACCGGTCAATCTGCCGGGCATCGGCCAGTTCTCCGGGCTGAAAACCGCGGTGTATCTGGAAGTGGAAGGCGCGGCGCACTATTTACCTGCCTATGCGGGCAACCTCGACATTATGACCTCCAGCGCGCTGGCGACCGCTGAGAAAATGGCGCAGTCACTCACTCGTCAGGCAGGAGAAGCAGCATGAACGGTAAAAAACTCTATATCTCTGACGTGACCCTGCGCGACGGCATGCACGCCATTCGTCATCAATATTCGCTGGAAAACGTGCGCCAGATTGCCAAAGCGCTGGACGATGCGAGGGTGGATTCCATTGAGGTGGCGCACGGCGACGGTCTGCAGGGTTCCAGTTTTAACTATGGCTTTGGCGCGCACAGCGACCTGGAGTGGATTGAAGCGGCGGCGGACGTGGTCAAGCACGCCAAGATCGCCACGCTGCTGTTGCCGGGCATCGGCACGATTCATGACCTGAAAAATGCGTATCAGGCTGGGGCGCGCGTCGTACGCGTGGCGACCCACTGCACCGAAGCGGACGTGTCGGCCCAGCATATTCAGTATGCGCGTGAACTGGGCATGGACACCGTCGGCTTTCTGATGATGAGTCATATGACCACGCCGGAAAACCTCGCACAGCAGGCGAAACTGATGGAAAACTACGGTGCGACCTGTATCTATGTGGTCGATTCAGGCGGGGCGATGAACATGTCTGATATCCGTGACCGCTTCCGCGCCCTGAAAGCGGTGCTGAAGCCGGAAACAGAAACCGGGATGCACGCCCACCACAACCTGAGCCTTGGCGTGGCGAACTCGATTGCTGCGGTAGAAGAGGGTTGTGATCGTATCGATGCCAGCCTGGCCGGTATGGGCGCAGGCGCAGGCAACGCGCCGCTGGAGGTGTTTATCGCCGCGGCGGATAAGCTTGGCTGGCAGCACGGCACCGATCTGTATGCGCTGATGGACGCCGCCGACGATCAGGTGCGTCCGCTGCAGGACCGCCCGGTGCGGGTGGACCGCGAAACGCTGGCGCTGGGCTATGCCGGCGTGTACTCCAGCTTCCTGCGCCACTGCGAAGTGGCGGCGGCGCGTTATGGCCTGAGCGCGGTAGATATTCTGGTTGAACTGGGCAAACGCCGGATGGTGGGCGGCCAGGAAGATATGATCGTCGACGTGGCGTTGGATCTGCGCAACAGAAAATAAAAATGATTACGCGGCTGGCAACGTATCAGCCGCGATTCACCTGCATCGTGACCTCAGAGGTACATCTTATGACTACCCGTACCCCCGCATCCTCATCCCGCCTGACGTTGACCGTCGGGCTGTGTTTTTTAGTCGCCCTGATGGAAGGGCTGGATTTACAGGCCGCCGGGATCGCTGCCGTCGGTATCGCCAATGCGTTTGCATTGGATAAAATGCAGATGGGCTGGATCTTCAGCGCGGGCATTCTTGGGCTGCTGCCCGGCGCGCTGGTGGGCGGCATGCTGGCCGATCGCTATGGCCGCAAACGCATTCTTATTGCCTCCGTGGCGCTGTTCGGCCTGTTCTCACTGGCGACGGCGATATCCTGGGATTTCTCATCGCTGGTGTTTGCTCGCCTGATGACCGGTGTTGGGTTGGGTGCGGCGTTGCCGAATCTGATCGCGCTGACTTCTGAGGCGGCGGGCCCGCGTTTTCGTGGTACGGCGGTGAGCCTGATGTACTGCGGTGTGCCGATTGGCGCGGCGCTGGCGGCAGCGCTCGGGTTTAGCGGTCTGGCCTCTGCCTGGCAAACCGTGTTCTGGGTCGGCGGGGTGATCCCGCTGCTGCTGGTTCCGCTGTTAATACGCTGGCTGCCGGAATCACAGGTTTATACCCAACAAACGCAGGTGGCTGCCGCGCCGCTGCGGGCTCTGTTTGCGCCAACCACCGCGACAGCCACGCTGCTGCTGTGGCTGTGCTATTTCTTTACCCTGCTGGTGGTGTATATGCTGATCAACTGGCTGCCGATGCTGCTGGTCGAGCAGGGTTTTCAGCCCTCGCAGGCGGCAGGCGTGATGTTTGCCCTGCAAATCGGTGCGGCCAGCGGGACGTTAATTCTCGGGGCGTTGATGGACAAACTGCGTCCGGTGGTGATGTCACTTTTGATCTACACCGGGATGCTGGCATCACTGCTGGCGCTGGGCACGGTATCGTCATTGAGCGGCATGCTGATGGCGGGATTTGTGGCGGGGATGTTTGCCACCGGTGGGCAAAGCGTGTTGTATGCGCTGGCACCGTTGTTTTACAGCACGCAGATCCGCGCCACCGGCGTGGGTACCGCTGTCGCCGTCGGGCGTCTGGGTGCAATGAGCGGTCCGTTGTTGGCAGGGAAAATGTTAGCGCTCGGCACCGGAACGGTAGGGGTGATGGCGGCTTCTGCGCCGGGGATATTGCTGGCAGGGCTGGCGGTATTTATCCTGATGAGCCGCAAATCGCAGATGCCGATCCCTGCCAGCGGTGCTTAAGCGCTCATTCGGTAGTATGAGCAGGGAGATACGGTTCCCACTTCCGGGTGAACGCCAGTCGATGAGGACGTTGCCAGAGTTTACATAAAGCCTGGCAACGGAGGCGTTATGAGCTGGCGGCCCTTTTTGTATTTGATTATTAATCCCCACCCGATATTAAGCGCCCGGCGCGGGCATTTGCGCCTGGTGCAGGGTTGACTTTGCATTCTGTTAACAAACACGGTATAACAAACCTTCTTTGGATGTTTAGATGTCCATACGTTTAGAAGGTTATATGCAAACAACACAACAAAATGCGCCACTGAAGCGCACAATGAAAACGCGTCACCTGATAATGCTCTCCTTAGGCGGCGTGATTGGCACAGGGTTATTCTTCAATACCGGGTACATCATCTCCACTACCGGGGCGGCGGGAACGCTGCTGGCTTATCTGATTGGCGCGCTGGTGGTCTGGTTGGTTATGCAGTGTCTGGGCGAGCTTTCGGTCGCGATGCCGGAGACTGGGGCGTTTCACGTCTATGCTGCGCGTTATCTCGGCCCCGCAACGGGATATACCGTAGCCTGGCTCTACTGGCTGACCTGGACTGTGGCGCTGGGGTCGAGCTTTACCGCCGCCGGATTCTGTATGCAGTACTGGTTTCCACAGGTGCCGGTTTGGGTCTGGTGTGTGGTGTTCTGCGCGATTATTTTTGGTCTGAACGTCATCTCCACGCGCTTTTTTGCCGAAGGGGAGTTCTGGTTCTCGCTGGTAAAAGTGGTCACTATCATCGCCTTTATCATCCTCGGCGGGGCGGCGATTTTTGGTTTTATCCCGATGCAGGATGGCTCACCCGCGCCTGGACTGAGTAATATCACGGCGGAAGGCTGGTTCCCACACGGTGGCTTACCGATCCTGATGACGATGGTGGCGGTGAATTTTGCTTTTTCGGGAACCGAGCTTATCGGCATTGCCGCCGGAGAAACAGAAAACCCGCGCAAGGTCATTCCGGTAGCGATTCGTACCACTATCGCGCGACTGATTATTTTCTTTATCGGCACCGTGTTTGTGCTGGCGGCGCTGATCCCGATGCAGCAGGCGGGCGTGGAGAAAAGCCCGTTTGTATTGGTATTTGAGAAGGTGGGGATTCCTTACGCCGCCGATATTTTTAACTTCGTGATCCTGACGGCTATTCTATCCGCGGCGAACTCTGGGCTGTATGCCTCCGGGCGCATGCTGTGGTCGCTGTCGAATGAACGTACGCTACCGGCCTGTTTTGCGCGAGTAACGAAAAACGGCGTGCCGCTGACGGCGCTGTCGGTCAGTATGCTCGGTGGTGTACTGGCGCTGTTTTCCAGCGTGGTGGCCCCGGATACGGTATTTGTCGCGCTGTCGGCAATCTCCGGGTTTGCGGTGGTGGCGGTGTGGCTGAGTATTTGCGCTTCACACTTCGTCTTTCGCCGCCGTCATCTGCAGCAGGGTAAGGCATTGAGTGAATTGCATTATCGCGCGCCGTGGTATCCGCTGGTGCCGGTACTGGGATTTGTGCTGTGCCTGGTGGCTTGTGTCGGGCTGGCATTCGATCCAGCGCAGAGAATTGCGCTGTGGTGCGGGTTACCGTTTGTGGCAGTGTGTTATGGTGCTTATTTCCTTACTCAACCGCGTAAAACCAAACAGGAGCCCGAACATGTCGCAGAATAATCCGTTAAGCGCCATCCTCGATAAACAGGATTTCCTGCTGCTCGATGGTGCGATGGCGACGGAGCTGGAAGCGCGTGGCTGTAACTTAGCCGATAGTCTGTGGTCAGCCAAAGTGCTGGTCGAAAATCCGGAGCTTATCCGCGAAGTCCATCTCGATTACTACCGGGCGGGGGCGCAGTGCGCGATCACCGCCAGCTATCAGGCGACGCCGGCGGGCTTTGCCGCGCGAGATCTGGATGAAGCGCAGTCGAAAGCGCTGATTGGCAAAAGCGTGGAGCTGGCGCGTAAAGCCCGTGAAGCGTATCTGGCCGAGAACCCGCAGGCGGGTACGCTGCTGGTAGCAGGATCGGTCGGGCCTTACGGCGCGTATCTGGCGGATGGTTCTGAATACCGTGGTGATTACCAACGTAGCGCTGAAGAGTTTCAGGCGTTTCACCGCCCGCGCGTGGAAGCCTTGCTGGATGCCGGGGCCGATCTTCTGGCCTGTGAAACCCTGCCAAATTTTGCCGAAATTAGCGCGCTGGCTGAGTTATTGACTGCATATCCGCGTGCGCGGGCGTGGTTCTCATTTACCCTGCGCGACAGCGAGCACCTGAGCGACGGTACGCCGCTGCGTGACGTGGTTGCGTTGCTGGCGGATTATCCGCTGGTGGTGGCGCTAGGTATTAACTGCATTGCGCTGGAAAACACCACCGCTGCGTTGCAGCATTTACACAGTTTAACGGCGCTGCCGCTGGTAGTGTATCCGAACTCGGGCGAGCAGTATGATGCCGTGAGCAAAACCTGGCATCATCACGGTGAGCATTGTGCGCATCTGGCGGATTATCTGCCGCAGTGGCAGGCCACTGGCGCACGGTTGATTGGCGGGTGCTGTCGCACCACGCCTGCGGATATTGCCGTGCTAAAAGCGCGAAGCTGAGAGTTTATCGGGCCTGCATCGTTCAATGTAGGCCTGATAAGCGCAGCGCATCAGGCATTGCCGGATGGTGGCATAAGCGCCTTATCCGGCCTACAAAGCCACAAAACGTTATGCTGCATCCGCCAGAACAAACATGCCGTACGGATGGATTTCGAGATAATACTGCTCGCCGACGTCTGGCTGTAAACGCGTAGCGTTGACCTGCAATAAGATCTCCTGCCCGTGCCATTCCACCGTGACTTCATACTGGGGGCCCATATAGGCCACGTGGCGGATCACGCAGCGCTGACTCTCTTCGCCGCGATCGCTAAGCGTGATCGCTTCCGGGCGCACGCCGACCATGCCTTCGCCTTGCGTATCAAAGTGCAGCGGGCGCGGCAGGTGGTAGCCGTAGATATCAACGTATTGGTCACCGAAGGTGGCCGGGAACAGGTTGGCGTCACCCATAAAACTTGCCATAAAGCGCGAGGCGGGCTGGCGGTAAAGATCCTGCGGTGAACCGATCTGCATGATGTGCCCCTTGTTCATCACCAGCACGGTATCGGAAACCGCAAAGGCTTCGCTCTGATCGTGGGTGACGTACAGCGAGGTGATATCAAACTGCTTTTGCAGTTCGCGGATCTTGTCGCGCATGCTGCGACGCAGGTTGGCGTCGAGGTTACTCAACGGCTCATCAAACAGCAGCACTTTCGGCTTGAGGATCAACGCGCGGGCCAGCGCTACGCGCTGCTGCTGACCGCCGGAGATCTGATCAACATAGCGCTCTTCGAATCCTTCCAGATCGACCATCGCCAGTGCCTCTTTGACACGGGCTTTCACCTCAGCGCGGGATACGCCGAGCATCTTCAGGCCGTAACCAACGTTCTCTCCCAGCGACATATGCGGGAACAGGGCATAGGACTGAAACACCATACAGATATCACGCTGCTGAATTGAGCGATGGGTGACGTCTTCGCCATCAATGAAAATCTGCCCTTCGCTCGGTTTTTCCAGCCCGGCGACCAGGCGCAAAATGGTGGTTTTGCCACAACCGGATGGGCCGAGCAGCGTCACCATTTGCCCCTGCGGGATGGTGAGGTTGATATTGTCGATTACCGTATTACTGCCAAATCGTTTGGTGACGTTGCGCAGTTCAACGAAATTTTTCTGAGTCATAGTGCGCTCCATTACGCCTGGTTTTTGGCTTTTGAACGGGAGGTACGTGATTCACCGATCAGCCAGTCAAAGATGAAAATAATCGCCAGCATCACCACGATCAGAATGGAACCGTAGGCAATCGCCACACCGTATTCGCCGTCTTCCACTCGGTTAAGGATGTAGGCCGTCGCTACGCGGGTATCCGGCGTGACGAGGAACACAATGGCGCTGACGGTGGTAATGGCGCGCACAAAGCTGTAAATCAGCGCCGAAAGGATCGCCGGGCGTAGCAGCGGCAGCAGGATATGCGTAATGGTACGCAGCGAACCGGCACGCAGGCTGAGCGAGGCTTCATCCAGTGATTTATCGATCTGGCCTAAGCCCGCGATACCCGCGCGAATGCCGACCGGGACGTTACGCATTACCATCGAGATAATGACAATCGCCGCCGTACCAGTGAGGTACACCGGGGCGCTGTTAAAGGCCAGAATGTACGATACGCCCGCGACGGTGCCCGGGACGGCAAAGCACAGCATGGTGGTGAACTCGATGGTCTTCTTGCCCTTAAACTGTTGGCGCACGACTACCCAGGCGATCAGCAGGCCGAAGATGGCGGTGATCGGCGCGGCAATACCGGCGTAGAGCAGGGTGTCGAGCAGTGAAGGCCATGCGCCGTCGCTCATCCCCTGACCGAACAGTTTGGTAAAGTTCGCTAACGTCAGGGTGTAGTCCACGCCCCAGTTAACGGTGAAACTGCCGTAGAAAATGCTGCCGTACAACAGGGCGTTAAAGGCAATCCACACCGACAGCAGCGCGACCACGCTCCATACCAGCGTCACAGGTAACGGCTGCACATCGCCCCGGTAGGATTTACCGGAAACGGTGACGTATGAGCGTTTACCAATCCACATATATTGCACGCAGAACACCAGCAGCGAGAACAGCAGCAGGAAGGCACCCAGCGTACTGGCGGCCTGGTAGTCGAGCTGCGAACCAGTGATGTAGAAGTAGATTTGCGTTGCCAGCACGTCGAAGTTACCGCCGAGCACCAGCGGGTTACTAAAGTCAGCCAGCGACTGCACAACCACAATCAAAAAGGCGTTCGCCAGCGCTGGTTTCAGCAGCGGGACAAACACGCCGTTAAAGGTCTGCCAGCGGCTGGCACGCAGGGTGTATGACGCTTCTTCCAGCGATGGATGAATGGTTTTGATTGCTCCGTCGAGGATCATAAACGCCATCGGGGTGAAGGCCAGCACCTGCGCCAGCCAGATGCCGGTAAAACCGTACAGCCAGTTGGTGTTGGTTAAGCCAAACCATTCGACCATAAATTCGGTGATGTAGCCGGAGCGTCCCATCATCAGCGTGACGCCTAAACCCACGACAAACGGCGGGGTGACGATCGGCAGAATCGAGAAAATTCGTCCGATAATAGCGCTGCGTCTGGCGATACGGGTGGTATAGATAGCCAGTACCAGACCAAAGAAGGTACAGCCGACGCCGACGGCGATCGACAGCATAATCGAGTTGAGGATCACCTGAATGATATGTGCCTGCGACAGCACATTCATAAACGCCAGCGGGGCAAATTCCCCGGCGTCGTTGGTGAACATCGGAATAAAAATAGCGATACTTGGCCAGACGATAAAAATACCGATCAAGGCGACAATCGCGGTGAGCGAGCCGATGACGAAACGGTCGCCGCCCAGCCATTCCAGACGGGTGAGCGCCAGGGTCATGATCGCGCCAAGTGCCACAAACAACACTATGGTGGCATAGCCTAAGCCGCGCCCCTCAAGAGTCGCGCTGGCGACGATAAACGCCATACAGAAAAAAGCCCAGCCCGCATCAAGATAATGGCGGCCGCGCTGTTCGCGCCTGGCCTCATGGAACGGGCGCACCAGTAGCAGGCTCGGCAGCAGATACCATAACCAACTGATATTGAACTGTGACCAGCCGTAGGCAGCGAGTATTTCCTCTCCTGTCGACTCCAGCAGACCGTAGTCCAGGCTCCAGCTTGGCAACAGGGCAAACGCCAGCCAGCCAAGCAAAACCCAAAGAAATATCGCATCCCGTTTTTTCACGGGATGGAGTGCAAGTGTGTGTGACATAGCGGTTCCGGTATTCCAGGCCGGATGCGGTATTTACGCCGCACCCGGCAAATGATCGCCGATGTAGGCTTATTTACCCATCTTCACTTCGCTGACCCACTTATTGATCAACGCTTTACGCACGTCGGTCGAGCCGTACTTATCCATGTCGTAATTGATAAGTTTCAGGTCGTCGAGCTTCAGCGAGTTAGGAGACGTCTCGGCGGTGGTGTTGGTCAGGATCTGATAGGACTTACCTTTCTTCCACGCCAGTTCCTGGGCATCTTTTGACAGTACCCAGTCAACGAACAGTTTGGCGTTATCGAGGTTGCGCGCGCCTTTCAGAATGCTAACGCCGCCGATCTCATAGCCAGTACCTTCGCACGGTGAAATTAGCTCCAGCGGTGCGCCCTGTTCTTTTTCCAGCGAGTAGTCGTGCAGGAAGCCAATGCCAATCGCCGTTTCGCCACGGGCGGCGTTACGCGCTGGGGCAATGCCTGATTTAGTGTATTGAGAGACGTTGGCGTTGAGCTGTTTCAGGTAGTCAAAGGCCTGATCTTCACCCCACAACTGGGCAAAAGTCGCCAGCGCGGTATAGGCGGTACCGGAGCTTTGCGGGTCAGCAATCTGGATTTCACCTTTGTATTCCGGTTTGGTCAGATCCTTCCAGCATTTTGGCACCGGCAGTTTTTTCTCTTTCAGGCGCTGGGTATTGACGCCAAAGCCCAGAATACCGACGTAAACCGCCGAGGAGAGATTGCCTTTCACCTTCGCGGGATCGCGGAATTTCTCCATGATCTGTTCGAGATTGGGTGATTTATACGGCTGCAGCAGGCCCATTTCCCCGGCCTGGGACTGCGGATCCAGCGTACCGCCGTACCAGACATCCGCCTGTGGATTTTTCTTCTCGGCATCCACTTTCGCCAGCGTACTGCCCGAACCGTTGCGAATGAATGAGGTTTTCACATCATATTTTTCACCGAAGGCTTTGGTTTCGGTTTCGCACATCTCGTTAGTGGCGCTGCAATACACCACCAGACGGCCCTGCGGCTGAGCTGCGTTACTGAAGGCTGCCAGCGTAAGAGCGGAGGCAATTAGTGTAGAGGTAAGCGTCAGTTTCATTGTTTTATCCTTTGACTGAGAGAAGGGGTAATGCCTGCAATGAGCAGTGGCATCAGCAATAAACCCATAAAGACAGCGGCGACCGAGAGCAAACTGAACATTCCCGACCAGCCGTAGTGTTCTATGACCAGCGACAGCGGCCAACCCGCCAGCGCGGCCCCCAGATAGGCAAACAGCCCGAGAAAACCGGTAATTGAACCTGCTGCCGCTTTGTGTCCGCACTCCACTGCCGCGAGGCCAATCAGCATCTGTGGGCCAAACACAAAAAAGCCCACCGTAAAGAAACACATTGCCAGTAGCGCGTAGTGGTGCACTGGCGCCAGCCACAGCGCGGCGACGGAGACCATCAGCCCCAGCGTGAACAGCAAAATCATCGGCGCACGCTGACCGCTGAACAGCAGATCCGAGCCCCATCCGGCAAACAGCGCCCCCAGCAAACCGCCAACTTCAAACAGCATCACCGTGGCATTGGCGCTGAGCAGATTCACGCCGTGGCTTTCCGTCAGCCAGATGTTGCCCCAGTCGTTGAGCGCAATGCGGATCAAATAGACCAATACATACGACACGCCGAGCAGCCAGATCATCGGGTTTTTCAGCATGGTGGTACGTAACATTTGCCACAGCCCCATCGGCGGACTTTGCTGTTCCTGACGCAGCTCCAGCGGGTCATGCCGCCATTCCCCAACCGTCGGTAATCCCTCTTCCCGGGGCGTGCCTTTCAGTTGCAGAGTGAGCCAAATGCCTAACGCCATGCTGATAATCCCCGGTGCCAGCATCGCTGCCTGCCAGCCCCACCAGTGGGCGGCAAAGGCGCTAATCAGCGGGATAACTGCCCCACCAATGTTGATCGACATATTCCAGCAGCCCCACCAGAATCCGCGTTCGTTGCGCGAGTACCAGTGGGTCAGTAGTCGGGCGCAGGGCGGCCAGCCCCAACCCTGAAAAAAACCGTTCAGCGTCCAGACCACCAGCAGCAGCGTCAGCGATTCACCAAAGGTGAACAGCACATTCAAAACACCGGTGGCAAAAAGGCCAATGCCCATAAATGCGCGTTGTCCGTGGCTGTCGTGCCACAGTCCGGCGGTAAATTTCGACAGGCCATAGGTCAGGTAAAACAGCGACCCCAACAGACCGATATCGCCTTTATCCAGACCGAGGTCCGTTTGTAGCGCCGGGAGGACGTAGTTAACGCTTTTGCGCGTCAGATAAAACGCGGCATAGCCAATGACCATACACATCAGCAGTCGGGGGCGTAGCGCCCGGTATTGTTGATCTGTTTCGCTGGCTGAGCGTGTATGCATGGCAGTCTCCGTTTGTGCTGACTATAGGAAAGTGAAAGCAAAAGGGGATGAGAGAAAGTCCAGAGTGGCTAAGACTTTTTCCTGGTTAGCGGCTGATTTGTTGCAAATTTGTGGGCAGGTTAACAATTACCCGTGTGCCGTTGTTTGATTCGATCGTCAGTTCACCGCCAAGGGCGCTCACCCGCTCACGCATTCCCTGGATACCGAAACCGGGAATTTTTTCTGGCAGAATACCCACGCCATTGTCAGCGACGTCCAGAAACAAGCGCTGTTCCTGCTGGCGCAGCGTAATCGACACATCGCTGGCATCGGCATGTTTACAGACGTTATTGAGTAACTCCTGCAACAGGCGATACAGCGTGAAGCGCACCGTTTCGTTTTCTGGCGTATTCTCTAGCTGATAATCAAAGCGACAGCGAATACCCCGTTCAGCAAAAGCAAATTCATTCACCAGATGATGTAGTGCATCTTTAAAAGACAGTTCATCGAGCGCGGGTGGGCGCAGCTGGCGCAACAGCTGGCGGGTGGAGTGGTGAATACGCCGGGCCAGGTCGTTGATCTGATTTGCCGCCTCAAGCGTTTGCTCGCGACCCGGTGCGCGTTTGACCAGTTGTGATTGAATTTGAATGGCGGTGATGTTCTGACCAATTTCGTCGTGCAGTTCCCGCGCCAGGCTTTTGCGCGTGTTTTCTTCGGTGCGGATCAGCTGTTCGGTCAGCGCGCGACGCGCCGCCAGTTCAGTTTCCAGACGCTGGCGATAATGGTGCAGGTTTTGCGCCAGATGCTGCTGGCGGCTGATGGCGATCCCCAGCCCTATGCCGAGCAGCGCCTGGGTGGCGAGGAAAATCTCCAGCTCCAGTAAATTACTGAACCCGACGCCGATTTGCCGGGCGATGGTGATCATCATACTGCCGAGCAATCCGGACAACACGCCGCCCTGCCAGCCAAATTTCCACGCCATCACCACGTTCGGTAAAAACACCACGATCAGCAACAGGCGCTCGATCTCCGGCGACAACACCATCTGGGTGCCGATGCCAATAATAAAAAACAGGCTGCACCAGATGATAAGCGAGGTGCGCAGCGGGGGATTGGTGGTATCCAATCCGAGCAAATGATAGCGGTGCTGCTGGCGCAGAAATTCATAGATCAGATAGACAAACGGCGTCAGCAGCACGCCGCCGGTAAATGACGCCAGGCCAATTAACGTTGCCGGACTTTGGATAAACGGTGAAAGCAGGGCGGTATTGAGCAATGAGGTGATCGTCACCCCGGCCAGCAGCAGCGTTAAGCGCTGCCAGTAAAGGGGGAAGCGGTGCCAGTATGACTGGCCGATGCTCGCCGGAATCAGGCTAATTAACGGCGCAGCCAGCAGGATATAGCCATTCAATAATTGCTCACTGTGCAGCCAGAACAACATCAGCACAGGCGGCAATACCAGCGCGGGCCAGTAACGGCGAGAAAGCAGGATGAGCAGCGCGAGATAGACGCCGTGTGGCAGGAACAGCGCCGCCTGCTGGCCGTTGTGGGTCAGGTAAAACCCCAGCGTCCACAGCATCAACCAGCCTGATCCCCAGGCCAGCAGAATAAACAGAGAAATAACCCAATGCCGAAGGCTACGCGACATTAATGCCCCGTTAATAGCTGGTGGTCGAGGGCAAAATGCACCAGATCGATGGTGCTGTGGCATTGCAGTTTGCCCAGCACGTTCGCCCGATGAACGTGTACCGTCTTGTGGCTGAGGTCGAGCTTGAAGGCGATCTCTTTTACGCTGTCGCCTTTGACCAACAGCTCAAACACTTCGCGCTCGCGTGGGGTCAGTACTTCCAGTACCTGCGCGGGCTGTTCGCCGCCGCGTAGCGCCCGCAGCGCATCGGCGCACAGGTAATGCCCGCCCATACCGACCGATCGTACCGCCTGCACCAGCTCCTCTGGTCCGCAGCGTTTGGTCAGGTAGCCACTGGCGCCGGCATCCAGCGCACTTTGCACAAACGTGGGTGAGTCATAGATGCTGAGAATGATGGCGCGAAAACCGGGCTTCTGTGCCCGCAGTCGTTTTAACAGGCGCAGACCATTTTCATCCGGCATGGCGATATCCATCACCGCAACGTTGACGTCATCATGCAGAAGTGCAGGCCAGGCCTCCGCTGCGCTGCTGTACTGACCGGTAACGTTGAGATCGTCTTCGAGACTGAGTAATTGCGCAAAGCCGGAACGCACCACCACATGGTCATCCACCAGCACAACATGAATCATGATTTTACTCTCTTGCCTGATAATGGCGTCTATGATGCCGGTCAGCGCCGCGCTGGCAATCATCCAGGTGTAGTTATGTAACGAATGTAACAAAATCGCAATAATTTGCCGGGTGTTGTAGGCCGGATAAGGCGCTTGCGCCGCCATCCGGCAACAGTGCCTGATGGCGCTGCGCTTATCAGGCCTACGAATTCCATCTGTAATGAGCAAAATCGCTAACTATTGCCGCTTTTTTTCTAAAAACGCTTTGTTCTTAGCCAGAATTTTTAATTCCTTTATCAAATTGTGCCGCAACGAAATACTGCCTCCATAACAAGACAGGGGAGCAGACAATCATGGCTATTTCATCGCGTAACGCACTTCTCGGTGCACTGGCATTCATCGCATTTCAGGCGCAGGCGGTGAACGTCACCGTCGCTTATCAGACCTCCGCCGAACCCGCCAAAGTGGCGCAGGCGGATAATACTTTTGCCAAAGAGAGCGGCGCTACCGTTGACTGGCGCAAATTCGACAGCGGCGCGAGCATCGTCCGGGCGCTAGCCTCCGGCGACGTGCAGATCGGTAATCTTGGCTCCAGCCCGCTGGCGGTCGCCGCCAGTCAGCAAGTACCCATTGAAGTTTTTCTGCTGGCGTCAAAGCTTGGTAACTCCGAGGCACTAGTGGTGAAGAAAAACATCAGTAAACCGGAAGATTTGATTGGCAAACGCATTGCGGTGCCGTTTATCTCCACCACCCATTACAGCCTGCTGGCGGCGTTGAAACACTGGGGGATTAAACCCGGTCAGGTGGAGATTGTGAACCTGCAACCACCTGCGATTATTGCCGCATGGCAGCGCGGGGATATTGACGGCGCGTACGTCTGGGCTCCTGCGGTCAATGCGCTGGAAAAAGACGGCAAGGTGTTAACCGACTCATCGCAGGTTGGTGAGTGGGGCGCACCGACGCTGGACGTGTGGGTGGTACGCAAAGATTTTGCCGAGAAGCATCCTGAGGTGGTGAAAGCCTTTGCCAAAAGCGCTATCGATGCGCAGCAACCTTATATCGCTAATCCCGATGAGTGGCTGAAGCAGCCTGAGAATATCAGCAAATTGTCGCGTTTAAGCGGCGTGCCGGAAGCGGATGTGCCGGGACTGGTGAAAGGTAACACTTACCTGACGCCGCAACAGCAGACTGCCGAACTGACCGGACCGGTGAACAAAGCCATTATCGACACCGCGCAGTTCCTCAAAGAGCAGGGCAAAGTCCCCGCTGTTGCGACGGATTACAGCCAGTATGTGACCGATCGCTTCGTGCAATAAATAAGGAGGCGCTGATGCTGCAAATCTCTCATCTTGCCGCCAGCTACGGTGGAAAACCGGCGCTGGAGGATATCAACCTGACGCTCGATAGCGGTGAGCTGCTGGTGGTACTCGGACCTTCCGGTTGCGGGAAAACCACATTGTTAAATCTGATTGCCGGATTTGTGCCGTATCAGCATGGCAGCATCACGCTGGCGGGTAACAGGGTTGATGGTCCGGGGGCAGATCGCGGGGTCGTGTTCCAGAATGAAGGTCTGCTGCCCTGGCGTAACGTGCAGGACAACGTGGCTTTTGGTCTGCAGCTGGCGGGGGTGGATAAACCACAGCGTCAGCGTATTGCCCTGGAGATGTTGCAGAAAGTCGGGCTGGAGGACGCGGGCAAACGCTTTATCTGGCAGCTTTCCGGTGGACAGCGGCAGCGCGTCGGCATTGCGCGGGCGCTGGCGGCCAATCCACAGTTGTTGTTGCTGGATGAGCCTTTTGGCGCGCTCGACGCCTTTACTCGTGAGCAGATGCAAACCCTGCTGCTGAAGCTGTGGCATGAGGCTGGCAAACAGGTGCTGTTGATTACGCACGATATTGAAGAAGCGGTGTTTATGGCGACAGAGCTGGTATTGCTGTCGCCAGGCCCAGGCCGGGTACTGGAGCGTCTGCCGCTGAATTTCGCCCGTCGCTTTGTGGCTGGAGAGTCGAGTCGCAGCATTAAGTCCGATCCGCAGTTTATCGCCATGCGCGAGTACGTGTTAGGTCGAGTCTTTGAACAACGGGAGGCATTTTCATGAGCGTGGTGATTAATGATAAACCCCGTCGCCAGCGCGCGCTCAACTGGCGCTGGCCGTTCTCGCGGCAGATTACCTTAAGCCTTGGTACGTTGGCCGTCATTTTGGCGTTGTGGTGGACGGTGGCGGCGCTGCAGTTAGTCAGTCCGCTGTTTTTACCGCCACCGGGACAGGTTTTACAAAAGCTGATCGTTATTGCCGGTCCGCAGGGATTTATGGACGCCACGCTGTGGCAGCATCTGGCGGCGAGTCTGACACGTATTGTTATCGCGCTGCTGGCGGCGGTGCTGCTGGGCGTTCCGGTTGGAATCGCTATGGGGCTGAGTCCGACGATGCGCGGCATTCTCGATCCGATCATTGAGCTGTATCGTCCGGTTCCGCCCCTGGCCTATCTACCGCTGATGGTCATTTGGTTTGGCATCGGTGAAACGTCCAAGATCTTGCTTATCTATCTGGCGATTTTTGCCCCTGTAGCGATGTCGGCGCTGGCGGGAGTGAAAAGTGCGCAGCAGGTGAGAGTGCGCGCCGCGCAATCGCTGGGAGCCAGCCGTGCGCAGGTGCTGTGGTTTGTTATTTTGCCGGGGGCATTACCTGAGATCCTCACCGGATTACGTATCGGACTTGGGGTGGGCTGGTCGACGCTGGTGGCCGCAGAGCTGATTGCCGCCACGCGAGGCTTAGGATTTATGGTCCAGTCTGCCGGTGAGTTTCTGGCAACGGATGTGGTGCTGGCGGGGATCGCGGTGATTGCCGTTATCGCGTTTATTTTAGAACTGGGTCTGCGTGCGCTTCAGCGCCGTCTGACGCCCTGGCATGGAGAAGTACAATGAGTGAACGTCTGAGCATAACCCCGCTGGGGCCGTATATTGGCGCACAAATTTCTGGTGCGGATTTGGCGCGTCCGCTGAGCGATAATCAGTTTGAACAGCTTTATCATGCGGTATTGCGCCACCAGGTGGTGTTTCTGCGCGAGCAGGTTATTACGCCGCAACAACAGCGGGCGCTGGCGCTGCGTTTTGGCGATCTGCATATTCACCCGGTCTATCCGCATGCCGAAGGAGTAGAAGAAATTATCGTGCTGGATACCCATAACGATAATCCGCCGGATAACGACAACTGGCACACCGATGTCACCTTTATCGACACGCCGCCTGCCGGGGCGATTTTAGCGGCGAAAGAGCTGCCATCAACCGGGGGCGACACTCTGTGGACCAGTGGGATTGCCGCTTATGAAGCATTGTCTGAGCCGTTCCGTCAGTTGCTGAGTGGCCTGCGGGCAGAGCATGATTTCCGTAAATCATTTCAGGAATATAAATATCGCAAGACCCCAGAGGAGCACCTGCGCTGGCTGGAGGCCGTCGCTAAACATCCACCGTTGCTGCATCCGGTGGTGCGCACGCATCCGGTGAGCGGGAAGCAGGCGCTGTTCGTGAATGAAGGATTTACCACGCGAATTGTTGATGTCACGGAAAAAGAGAGCGAGGCGTTACTGAGCTTTTTGTTCGCGCATATCACCAAACCGGAGTTTCAGGTGCGCTGGCGCTGGCAGCCCAACGATGTGGCGATTTGGGATAATCGCGTGACGCAGCATTATGCGAATGCGGATTATCTGCCGCAGCGGCGCATTATGCATCGGGCAACGATTCTGGGAGATAAGCCATTTTATCGGGCGTGATGATTACCGGAGACGCTTTACTTGCCGGGCCTACGACCTGTAGGCCCGGTTAGGCGTTATTAACGCAGAATTTTTTTCTCAGCCAGATCCAGTGCGAAGTAGCTGAAGATCAGATCCGCGCCAGCGCGTTTGATCGACCCTAAGCTTTCCAGCACCACTTTCTCTTCATCTATAGCCCCCGCCAGCGCCGCGAATTTGATCATCGCGTATTCACCGCTGACCTGATAAGCGCCAATCGGCAGCTCGGTGCGTTCGCGGATATCGCGCAGAATATCGAGGTACGCGCCAGCCGGTTTGACCATCAGGCAGTCTGCGCCCTGGGCTTCATCCAGCAGCGATTCGCGAATCGCTTCCCGACGGTTCATCGGGTTCATCTGATAGGTTTTACGATCGCCTTTCAGCGCGGTGCCCGCGGCTTCACGGAATGGGCCGTAAAAAGATGAGGCAAACTTAGTGGAGTAGGACATGATAGCGGTATCGGTGAAGCCCGCGGCGTCCAGCGCCTGGCGAATCGCCTGTACCTGACCATCCATTGCGGCGGAAGGTGCGATGAAGTCCGCACCCGCTGCGGCGGCAACCACCGCCTGCTTGCCGAGGTTGGTAAGGGTTAAATCGTTATCCACGCCGTGATCGCATAACACGCCGCAGTGGCCGTGTGAGGTGTATTCGCAGAAGCAGGTGTCGGACATGACGATCATTTCCGGCACGGTCTGTTTGCAGATACGCGACATGCGCGCCACCAGACCGTCTTCTTTCCAGGCATCGCTACCGGTGTCATCCGTATGGTGGGAAATGCCGAAAGTCATCACCGAGCGGATGCCAGCATTAGCAATGCGTTCAATTTCGCGCGCCAGGTGTTTCTCTGGAATACGCATCACGCCTGGCATGGCGTCGATAGCTTTGTAATCGTCGAGTTCTTCTTCAACAAAGATCGGCAACACCAGGTCATTTAAGCTGAGTGTTGTCTCTTCAAACATAGCGCGCAGCGCGGGAGATTTGCGCAGGCGGCGAGGGCGTTGGATTAGGTCTGTCATGGTATGCCTGATGTTTGTGGAATCGAAGGCCGTAGTATACCCGAACCTGAGGGCGTGTGGTTTACGAAAGTTGGCGTTATATCAGGATTTCCTGTAACGAAGGGATGAATCATTAGCGCAATTTATTCACAAGCATAGCAATTTATTCATATTCATTATTTTGTTTATTGTTTTTTTATTATTTTAAATATCTATATGTTTGCTTTTATAGCGTGGCGTATAGATTGGGTTTATTTATTGGTTATTTATTTGTTTGCGTTCTGATTCATTGGTAAATTGTATATTTTGAATATTGATTATTTTTAATTGATTGAAAATATTGGTTTTTATATTTCTTAAATGGCGTGAATTGAATTTATTACGTTGTCCGGTTTCGGACAACGGGCAAAGAATAATTGAACCTTTCCTTAATGAAACCGCATAATCGTCCCTGCGAAACATAAAATGTTTTCTTTGCATTGATAATTGATGGATCAACTATATTACGTCCCTGAGGAGGGATGACAAATGCACACTTGGAAAAAGAAACTCGTAGTCTCACAATTAGCATTAGCCTGCACTCTGGCAATCACTTCTCAGGCGAATGCTTCTACTTACGATACCTGGACCTACTACGACAATCCAACTACGGCCCTGAACTGGGACAATATGGATGCAGCCGGAACTGTAGATGGTAACTACGTGAATTATAGTGGCTTTGTTTACTATAATAATGCGGCTGGTGATTTTGATCAGTCTTTTAACGGCGATACCGTTAACGGCACGATTTCTACCTATTATCTGAATCATGATCTTGACCCTCCATCTCCGAACAGCTTTTGTATCTTAAGTTAACGATGTCCGCTGCCGCCGGTATTCCCTCGGGGAGTGATATCCCAGCGCGCTGTGCGGGTGGTTTTCATTGTAATGCGTGAACGCTACTGCAAGGTTTCGCAGTGCTGTTCTCACATCCGGTTTTGGCATGAACGCGATATAGTCTTCTTTCATCGTTTTCACGAACCGTTCGGCCATGCCATTACTCTGCGGGCTGCTCACCGCTGTTGTGCAGGGCTCCAGATTCAGCTCTCTCGCGAACCTCCGCGTTTCATACGCGGTATACGCTGAACCGTTATCCGTCAGCCACTGCACCGCTGTGTCGGGCAACCTGTCGCCGAAGCGCTTTTCCACCGACCTCAGCATCACATCCTGCACGGTCGAACTGTCATAGCCTCCCGTGCTTGCTGCCCAGTCTATGGCCTCACGGTCGCAGCAGTCCAGCGCGAACGTTACCCGCAGTTTTTCGCCGTTGTCGCAGCCGAACTCGAAGCCATCTGAACACCAGCGCATATCGCTTTCTGCCACCGCTATCTTGCCCTTATGTTCACGCTTCGGTCGCTCTGGTTTGTGATGCAACAACAACAGGTTATGCTCGCTCATTATCCTGTAAAGCCGTTTGGCATTCACAGGTGGCTGTCCCTCTGTGCGACGTTGCTTGCGCAGGATGCCCCACACGCGTCGATAACCATAACTCGGCATATCGCTGATAATGTTGAGGATAGCCGACAGTATTTCTGCGTCTGCTTCTTCATTACGCCGGTTACAGCGCCTGTCCTGCCAGTCGGCAGAACGGTTAATCCGCAGTGACAGTTGCGCACGCGACACGCCCATGGTCCGGCTGACCATGGCTATTCCCCGTCCTTTGGCAACAAGGGCGCGTGCGCTATCCATTTTCGCGACTGACCGTACTCCACGGCTTCTTTCAGGATCTCAACTTCCATCGTTTTCTTGCCCAGAAGGCGCTGAAGCTCCCGGACCTGCTTCAGAGCAGCAGTAAGCTCAGAAGCAGGAACGACTTCCTCTCCAGCCGCAACGGCGGTGAGGCTGCCTTCCTGATATTGCTTCTTCCACTTAAACAGCAGGCTGGGCTGGATACCATGCAGGCGGGCGACATGGGAGACATTCATACCCGGCTCCATCGTCTGCTGGATAATGGCGATCTTCTCCTGAGGAGTTTTACGTTTACGGACTTCTTGCCCTAACAGGATCCCGGTCATCTCAAAATTGGCGTTAGTGTTAGACATATATTCAAGCCTATCTCTTATCTGGAGATACAGCTACTGTCCGGTGTTTCAGGGGGCTACATCACCTATTATCTGAATCATGACTACACTGATGGCGCAGTGAATCAGCTGAATATCAGTAACTCTGTTATTCATGGTTCAATTACATCTATGTTGCCAAGCGGTTACTACGATCGTTTTGATGTTGATGGCAATGGCTTTGGTGGATATGAATTTAACAACACTACCGTTGTTGACGGAAACTGGTATGACGGTGATATTTTCACTCTGAATATTGCTAATTCCACCATTGATGATGATTATGAAGCGTTGTATTTCACCGATTCTTATTTATCTGTTGATGTGACTAAATATACCAATGAAACGTTTGATACCAGCGAAGGTGTTGCGGTTAATCTTGATGTAGAAAGCAATATCAATATTTCCAACAACTCACGTGTTGCTGGCATTGCTCTGTCTCAAGGGAATACTTACAACAACACCTATACGACGGAATCCCATACCTGGGATAACAACATCAACGTCTACAACTCTACTGTAACTTCTGGTTCAGATTCCATTCTGGAATCGAATACTGCCTTCTTTGGTAATTCCAATGAGCCAAGTGATTACACTGGTCCGGGCGATGTTGCATTGTCTTTCACCGATAGCTCTTCTTCAGACTATGCAATGAAAAACAATGTGTACTTCAGCAATTCAACGCTGATTGGTGATGTTGCATTTACCAGTAACTGGAATGCCAATTTTGACACTATTGGTCATGATTCCAACGGTGACGGTGTGGCGGATACCAACCTTGGTTGGGCTGACGATAGCCTGAATGTTGAATCGCCACGGATAATCTGGACACTTCTGAGCCGTTGATAATACTGGTTTTCATATTCTGTCGGTGACATCTGATTGCTCGAACCATGCCGACGCTTACTGTTATAAAACATTTCGATGTAATCAAAAATATCGCTGCGGGCTTCTTCCCGTGTTCCGTAGATCTTTTTCTTTATCCGTTCGCGTTTCAGCAACTGGAAAAAGCTTTCTGCAACCGCATTATCGTGACAGTTACCGCGACGGCTCATGCTGCCCTCCAGACCATGTGATTTCAGGAACGACTGCCACTCATGGCTTGTGTACTGACTGCCCTGATCTGAATGAACCATCACCTGTTTTAGAGGATTACGTCGCCATATGGCCATCAGAAGCGCATTCAGGACAATGTCCTTTGTCATCCGGGATTGCATTGACCAGCCGATAATTTTGCGTGAGAACAGATCAACAACCACGGCAAGATACAGCCAGCCTTCGTGGGTCCTGATGTAAGTTATGTCCGTTACCCAACGCTCATCCGGAGCATCCGGATTGAACTGTCGCTGAAGCCTGTTGGGCGATACGATACTGACCTCGCCTTTGTGTGCCCGCGGGCTCCGGTACCCGACCTGAGCCTTTATCCCGGCACGATTCATCAGTCGCCAGACTCTGTTCACTCCGCACTGTTGCCCGCTATCCCGCAAGTCCAGATGGATCTTGCGATAACCATAAACGCAACCGGACTCCAGCCAGAACTGTTTGATCTGTCCCGTCAGTCTCAGATCTATCTGGTGGCGCTGAGAATACGGTTGCTTAAACCAGGCGTAAAACCCACTGGGATGAACATCCAGCACCCTGCAGAGCAGACGAACAGGCCAGCAAAGGGAGTTGTCACGAATAAAGGCGTACCTCAGTCGGACAGCTTTGCGAAGTACGCCGCGGCTTTTTTTAATATGTCCCGTTCGTCAGTAACCCGCTTCAACTCCTTCTGGAGTCGGCGGATCTCGGCCTGAGCATCTGACTGTTCTTTGTTAGTGGATGAGTCCGGACCGTACTTCTTTATCCAGGCGTAAAGGCTGTGGGTGGTGATATCGAGACGTGTTGCAACGCTGGAAACAGAATGACCGCGATCAATAACCTGTTTGACTGCTTCAATTTTAAACTCTTCGGGATAACGTTTACCGCTCATGGGCACCTCTCTTTAAGTCATCTTAAATGACTCTGAGGTGTCTGTTAAACCCGTGGCGATTCATGTCGATGAACTGAACCTGACTCTTGATAATGGTAGTAAGTGGGTTGGCCAGGCTACTTTCGATGCTGAGACTATCTACCCAGCAAATATGTTTGATGTTGCAACCAATAGCCTGACTCCGGGTGGAACCGCTGAAGCCAATGGTTGGGGACGTGTTGTTGATAATAAAGTCTTCCAGAGCGGTGTGTTCAACGTAGCGCTGAACAACGGTTCTGAGTGGGATACCGTTGGGGATTCATTAGTTGATACTCTGACTGTGAACAATGGTTCTCAGGTTAACGTCTCTGATTCAATGCTGACTTCAGATACTATTGATTTAACCAATAGCTCTTCATTGAATATTGGTGAAGGTGGTCAAGTTGATACAGATCATCTGACAATTAACAGCTATAGTACTGTGAATTTGACCGAGTCCACTGGATGGGCGACGGGTTCTAACTTGTATGCCAATACCATCACTGTAACTAATGGTGGTGTGTTGGATGTTAATGTTGATCAATTTGATACTGAAGTATTCAACACCGATAAACTGGAACTGACCAGCGGCAATTATGCTGATAACAGCAACCATGTTGTTTCTGGTGTATTCAACATCCACAGCAGCGACTATGTTCTGAATGCCGATCTGGTGAACGATCGTACCTGGGATACCACTCAGGCTAACTACGGTTACGGTACTATCGCAATGAACTCTGACGGTCACCTGACCGTTAACGGTAACGGCGATATCAACAATGGCGACGAACTGGATAACAGCTCTGTTGACAACGTTGTTGCGGCATCCGGTAACTACAAAGTGCGTGTCGACAATGCGACCGGCGCTGGCTCCGTTGCTGATTACAAAGGCAAAGAGCTGATCTACGTTAACGATGTGAATACCACTGCCACCTTCTCTGCAGCCAACAAAGCTGACCTCGGTGCTTACACCTATCAGGCACAGCAGCAGGGTAACACCGTTGTTCTGCAGCAGATGGAACTGACAGACTACGCGAACATGGCGCTGAGCATCCCGTCTGCTAACACCAATATCTGGAACCTGGAACAAGACACCGTTGGTACTCGTCTGACTAACGCACGTCATGGTCTGGTTGATAACGGTGGTGCATGGGTAAGCTACTTCGGTGGTAGCTTCGATGCAGATAACGGCACCATTAACTACGATCAGGATGTTAACGGCATCATGGTTGGTGTTGATTCCAAAATTGATGGTAACAACGCTAAGTGGATTGTCGGTGCTGCAGCAGGCTTCGCGAAAGGTGATATGAGCGACCGTACCGGTCAGGTGGATCAGGATAGCCAGACTGCCTACATCTACTCTTCTGCTCGCTTTGACAACAACATCTTTGTTGACGGTAACTTAAGCTACTCCCACTTCAACAACGATCTGTCTGCCAACATGAGCAACGGTCAGTATGTTGATGGCAGCACCTCTTCTGATGCCTGGGGCTTTGGCTTGAAACTGGGTTATGACCTGAAGCTGGGTGACGCAGGCTACGTAACGCCATACGGCAGCGTATCCGGTCTGTTCCAGTCTGGTGATGATTATAAGCTGAGCAACGACATGAAAGTTGACGGTCAGTCTTATGACAGCATGCGCTATGAACTCGGTGTAGATGCAGGTTATACCTTCGCCTACAGTGAAGATCAGGCGCTGACCCCGTACTTCAAACTGGCCTACGTTTACGACGATTCTAACAACGATTCTGACGTAAACGGCGATTCTATCGACAACGGTGTAGAAGGTTCTGCGGTACGTGTTGGACTGGGTACTCAGTTCAGCTTTACCAAAAACTTCAGCGCTTACACCGATGCTAACTACCTCGGTGGTGGTGATGTAGATCAAGACTGGGCTGCAAACGTTGGTGTTAAATATACTTGGTAAGAATTTTCTTTTATAGAAGTATAAGGTGATTTAATCCAGAAAAATGCCCGTCACGGATTTGACGGGCATTTATTGCAAGGAATGCAAAAATGTTATCTACGAATAAACCTCTTTTAGAATTTGGTAGGCTTGATAAATGTTTATCAAAATATGGTAAACATTTCAAATGTGATAACGAAAAGCAAATCATATATTCCAGTGATATAAATGCTGACGATACCTTTATTATTTTAAGCGGCGTAATTTCCCTGCGTCGAGGAGAAAATGTGCTGGTCGGTATTGCACAGGCGCCGTTTATTATGGGGCTTTCAGATGGCGTGATGAAAACAGATATACAATACAGATTAATCACGGAAAGCGATTGTACGGGATACCATCTACCTGCCTCACAAACAATTAATATAATTGAAGAGTGCCAGCTTTGGCGTGAAGCTTTTTGTTGGTTGGCATGGCAAAATTCCATGCTTGAATTGCGAGATCTGCAGTTGATCGGCAATAACTCCTACGATCAGATTCGCGCGACGCTGATATCCATGATGAAATGGGACGACGTACTGCGTTCGCGTATCGGCGTCATGAACTATATTCACCAACGCACGCGAATTTCCCGCTCGGTTGTCGCTGAGGTTCTCGCGGCTTTGCGTAAAGGTCGTTACATTGAAATGAATAAAGGCAAACTGGTGAGCATTAACCGTTTGCCTTTTGAGTATTAACTCAGGATGCGGGAATAACCTGCGGTTTGTTCCCGCTCAACTCTGCAACCAGATCATTGATACCGTCACTCATATTGGTAAAACGGGTTAGCGGAGAACGGGTCACCACGATAAACGCCCCGACGTTTTGTTGTGGGATCATCGCCATATAGGTGATGAAACCACCACCGCCGCCGGTTTTTTGAATAATTCCCGGCCGGCCATTCTTCGGCGCCATGTAGACCCAGCCCAAACCAAGCGCATCGGCTCTGCCTGGAACATCCATTCCCACCACTTTAGTTAACTGCGTACGCTGATAAATCAGCGTCTGCATCCGGTCGGCCTGCTGGCTACGATGATAAAAGTCAGAAGAGAGATACTGCTGCATCCAGCGCATCATATCGCCGGGCGTAGAATAGACACCGCCGCTGCCCATTGCCGCCAGCGTATTGTTACAGGGGCTGGCGCCTTTTTCCGCGACCATCAGGCGTCGGCATTGATCGGGGGACGGGGTAAAGGTGGTGTCTTTCATCCCCAGCGGACGGGTGATTTTTTCTTCAAACAGCTGCGGATAAGGCTTACCAGAGGCCGCTCCCAGCGCATCGGCCAGCAGGTCAAACGCCAGGTTGGAATAAGATGCCTGTGAACCCGGTGCGGCTTTCAACGTGGCAGTAGAGAGATAGCTCCAGCGCTGCTCGCGGGTTGGCCAGACAAACACCGGGCGCTTTGCCGCGCCGCCAGGCTGCTCGCGCGGCAGCGCGCTGGTATGCGTCGCCAGATTCACCAGCGTAATCGGCGTGCCCTGATAAGTCGGCACGCGTGCACCTGGAGGTGCATATTTACTCAATGGATCGTTGAGTTTGACTGTGCCCTGATCGAGCAATTTCACCAGCATTTCGCTGGTCATTAATTTAGTGATTGAGGCAATTCGAATCACGGAATCAAGCTGTGGATGGACGTTGTTACCGGGACGCGTTTCGCCAAAGCTGCGAAATACGCGCTGATTACCATCAATCACCACGAGCGCCATCCCCGTAGCACCACTGCCGTAAAATATATGGTCGGCATAACGATCGACGATATCGGAGGCGAAAACCGGATCGGTTATAGGCTGTGCCGCCTGGACTGATGTCAATGACGCCGCACACAGCGCGGCAGAAAAAAGCAGACTACGTTTCAACGGTGGTGTCCATGAGTTAGAGAAAGTGAAAAAGGATGTCGTGCGTATGCGTATTTATACTACTCATCGGCGTATTGCAAAGCGCTTATCAACCAATGATAGTGGGAAAAACGTAACGATGAGTAAACGTAGGAGTTTCCTGGATTACGGATGTTCGCTTTTGTGATCTTACGCTGTGATAATCTGCACATACTGGAACGTTGTCGAGTGTGAAAACCACAGAAACAATTCTTCATAACCGAGGTGCGAACTAAGTGCCTCGGTTTTGGTCACAATTGTCGGTTTCAGCTTGTGTTTTTGGGCGTAAGCCGTCTGGCCTCCGCACTCCACGGTGGCAAATGCACAGCAGTCGTCATAACGATAAGAAGTTAGCAGGAGAGCACTATGTTTAAGTCTTTTTTCCCAAAGCCGGGGCCGTTCTTTATTTCGGCATTTATTTGGGCACTAGTCGCCGTTGTATTCTGGCAAGCAGGTGGGGGAGCCTGGGTTGCACACATTACCGGCGCGTCGGGAGACGTACCGATTAGCGCAGCGCGTTTCTGGTCGTTGGATTATCTGATTTTTTATGCGTACTACATTCTTTGTGTCGGGGTGTTCGCGCTGTTCTGGTTTCTCTACAGCCCACACCGCTGGCAGTACTGGTCTATTCTGGGCACATCGCTGATTATTTTTGTGACCTGGTTTCTGGTTGAAGTCGGCGTCGCTGTCAACGCCTGGTACGCGCCATTTTATGACCTAATTCAAACTGCGCTCAGCACACCACACAAGGTGAAGATTGAGCAGTTCTATCATGAAGTTGGCATTTTTCTCGGCATTGCGCTGATAGCCGTGGTCATTGGTGTGATGAACAACTTCTTCGTCAGCCACTACGTATTCCGCTGGCGTACCGCGATGAACGAACACTATATGGCGCACTGGCAGCATTTGCGTCACATCGAAGGCGCAGCGCAGCGTGTGCAGGAAGACACCATGCGTTTTGCTTCTACGCTGGAAGATATGGGCGTCAGCTTTATCAACGCGATTATGACGCTGATTGCCTTCCTGCCTGTACTGGTTACGCTCTCTGCCCATGTTCCTGACCTGCCGATTGTTGGACATGTGCCTTATGGCCTGGTGATTGCCGCGATTGTCTGGTCGCTGATGGGAACCGGTTTGCTGGCCGTGGTTGGGATAAAACTTCCTGGGCTGGAGTTTAAAAACCAGCGCGTGGAAGCGGCCTATCGTAAAGAACTGGTCTATGGCGAAGATGATGGCAACCGTGCGACGCCACCGACGGTGCGTGAACTGTTTCATGCGGTACGCCAAAATTACTTCCGTCTCTATTTTCACTATATGTACTTCAATATCGCCCGTATTCTTTACCTGCAGGTTGATAACGTTTTCGGTTTGTTCCTGCTGTTTCCATCGATTGTTGCCGGTACGATTACGCTCGGCCTGATGACGCAAATCACCAACGTGTTTGGCCAGGTGCGCGGCTCGTTCCAGTATCTGATTAACTCCTGGACAACGTTAGTGGAACTGATGTCTATTTATAAGCGTCTGCGCAGCTTTGAACGAGAGCTTGATGGTCAGGATATTCAGGAAGTTACCCATACACTGAGTTAATAATAAGGAGATGTTATGTCGACGGTTTCCCGTCTTTACCCCTTGTCTGGTCTGGCAGCTCTGGTGCTGGTGGGATGTAGTAGCCAACCCGCGCAGCCGCTAAAAAAGGGGGAGAAAGCCGTCGATGTGGCGAGCGTGGTGCGCCAGAAAATGCCCGCCAGCGTGAAAGACCGGGACGCATGGGCGCAGGATTTGGCAAAGACTTTTGAAAGCCAGAAGCTGGCGCCGACGGTTGAAAATATCTGTTCGGTGCTGGCGGTCGCGCAACAGGAGTCAAATTACCAGGCGGATCCAGCCGTGCCGAACTTAAGTAAAATCGCCTGGAAAGAGATCGATCGTCGTGCCGAGCGTATGCACATCCCGCTATTTGTGGTGCATACCGCGCTGAAGATTAACTCGCCAACGGGGAAAAGCTACAGCGAGCGCCTGGATACGGTGAAAACCGAAAAACAGCTTAGCGCGATCTTTGATGATTTTATCAACATGGTACCGATGGGGCAGACGTTATTTGGTTCGCTTAATCCGGTGCATACCGGTGGGCCGATGCAGGTTAGCATCGCCTTTGCTGAGCAGCATGCCAGCGGCTACCCGTGGAAAATGGCGGGAACCGTGCGCCAGGAAGTATTTAGCCGCCGCGGTGGGCTGTGGTTCGGTACGTATCATCTGCTTAACTACCCGGCGAATTACAGTGCGCCAATTTTCCGCTTCGCCGATTTCAATGCCGGGTGGTATGCCAGCCGCAATGCAGCTTTCCAGAATGCGGTCAGTAAAGCCAGCGGCGTGAAGCTGGCGATGGACGGTGATTTAATTCTCTATGGCAGCAGCGAGCCGGGCAAAACGGAGCTGGCGGTACGTAAACTGGCCGGGAAGCTGGACATGAGCGAGAGTGAGATCCGCCGTCAGCTGCAAAAAGGCGACAGCCTGGCCTTTGAAGAGACCGCGCTGTACGAGAAAGTCTATAAGCTGGCGGAAGCGAAGGCGGGGAAAACGCTTCCCCGTGAAATGCTGCCTGGCATTCAACTGGAAAGCCCGAAGATCACACGTAACCTGACTACCGCGTGGTTTGCTAAACGCGTGGACGATCGTCGGGCGAAATGTATGGGTCAGTCATCGTTATGATGACGGCGGCGCCAACGCGCGAATGCCGCGATGGCGCCAAGAATCAGGCTTCCGGCGAGAAAAGGGACCAGTCCAAAAAGGGTTCCGACGCCCAGGCCGATTTCAACTCGCGGGCGCCCTGTCTCTTGCATTTGCAACTGCATCAACTGCTCATAGATGCCGGGAGCGTGGACCAACAGATTTAAAATCTGCGCGCCCGCCCAGAAGCAAAACAGCACAAATACGGCATACGCAATGTTGCCGGGCAGGGAGGAGGGATCCCGATGCTTGCCCTTAAACAGGGATTTTGAGAGCGTAAAATCAGCCATAAAGACCTCCGGAAATAACCTGCTTTTTTTGACGTAATGCCTGTAACTGAAAGTGAGTCTGACAGGTGATCGGCAATGTCAATATCAGAATGATGGTAATTTCAGGTAGAGATTATTCCTGGATTTCGGTTTTTTGTTGGTGGTCACAATTATGTAACCTTAAGTGAAATTGAGTTACATTTAAGAAATTCCGCACAGGCCACAGACGCCCACGGGGAAATGTGCGAGGATGCCTCCCTGTGTTGTATTTCCACCGGAGCTGTTATGAATCTGCCTGTAAAAATCCGCCGAGACTGGCACTATTATGCCTTCGCTATTGGGCTTATCTTTATTCTGAATGGCGTGGTGGGCTTACTCGGTTTTGAAGCGCAGGGGTGGCAAACCTATGCGGTAGGGCTGGTCACCTGGGTGATTAGCTTTTGGCTGGCCGGATTAATCATCCGTCGCCGCGTTGAAGATGATGAAGTAAAGGATGCCCAATAGCTATATCAGGCATCCTCGCGGGTTTACATACTGGTTTTCAGCGCGCTATCCGCAGCATGGCGTTCCAGCGCCAGTTCGATCAGGCGAGTGATCAAATCGGTATAGCCTAAACCGCTCGCCTGCCACAGCTTCGGATACATACTGATGTTGGTAAAGCCTGGCAGCGTGTTGATCTCATTGATCACAACGTCGTTTTCAGCAGTTAAGAAAACGTCCACGCGCGCCATGCCGGCACAGCCCAGTGTCTGGTAGGCCTGAATGGCGATTTCGCGGATCTTGTCGTTAATCTCTGGTGCAATTGCTGCCGGAACGACAACTGTGGCACCGTTATCGTCAATGTATTTAGTGTCGTAAGCGTAAAAATCGCTGTTCAGCACAATCTCTCCACAAGTACTGGCCTGCGGATGATCGTTGCCCAGTACCGCACATTCGATCTCGCGGCCTTTGATCCCTTGCTCCACCACGACTTTATGATCGAATTCAAATGCCAGCGCAACGGCCTGATCGTATTGGGCTTCGCTGGTTACTTTGCTGACGCCAACGGACGATCCCTGGTTGGCCGGTTTTACAAACAACGGCAGACCCAGGCGGGATTCCACTTCGCTAAAGCTGATGCTGTTGCGATTGGCGCGAGTTAGCGTAATAAATGGCGCGATGTTTAATCCGGCATCACGCAGCAGACGTTTGGTCACGTCTTTATCCATACAGGCCGCAGAACCCAGCACATCAGAACCTACGAACGGTAGGTTTGCCACGCGCAGCATGCCCTGCAGAGAGCCATCTTCACCCAGAGTGCCATGTACGATCGGGAAAATAACATCGACCGTCGGCAGCGGTTGACCGTTTTGTGCATCGATCAACTGGTGCGCTTGTTTACCCGGTACCTGCGCCAGGCTGGTCTCAGAAGGTCGCAACGCAATATGCGCCGGGTCGTCTGAATTGAGCAGATAATTACTGGCATCGCTGACGTGCCATTGCCCTTGTTTATCAATACCTAACAGCACAACGTCAAAGCGAGTCTTGTCGATGGCATCGACAATATTTTTTGCCGATTGCAATGACACTTCATGTTCCGCTGATTTACCACCAAATACGATTCCTACCCGCAACTTTGCCATCTTAAAAACCCATTCCATGAATGCAAAGCACATACATTACCACGACAAAACGCAGGTTTCCTCGGCTTCTGGCAGATTGTTTTGGCTGACGACAGGGGAATAGAACACAACAAACAAGCGGCTCGCACGCGAAGCATAATCCCCTGCTTATATTATGGGTTTGATGTGAGCTGTATCACAAATATGATGAGCGGGAAGATAAAATACTAAACTGTGATTTATCGCACCTGTGGACCCTTATTCAGCTAAGTAATTTGTTAAGCTGCTCGCAGTTTTCAGCTACTTATCGTTATGAGTCCTTATGGAATCCTGGAGAGTTAACCTTATTTCCGTTTGGTTCGGGTGCTTTTTTACCGGACTGGCGATTAGCCAAATCTTGCCTTTTTTACCACTCTATATCTCCCAACTGGGCGTGACCTCGCATGAAGCGCTCTCAATGTGGTCCGGATTAACGTTCAGCGTCACCTTCCTGATTTCAGCTATTGTCTCTCCAATGTGGGGCAGTTTAGCCGACCGCAAAGGACGCAAGCTAATGCTGCTGCGGGCCTCACTGGGTATGGCCATTGCGATTTTGCTACAGGCATTTGCTACTAACGTCTGGCAGCTTTTTCTGCTGCGCGGGGTGATGGGGTTAACCTCCGGTTATATTCCTAATGCGATGGCGCTGGTCGCGTCACAGGTTCCGCGTGAACGCAGCGGCTGGGCGCTGAGTACGCTGTCGACGGCGCAAATTAGCGGTGTCATTGGTGGACCGTTAATGGGGGGCTTTATTGCCGATCACGTTGGCTTACGGGCGGTATTCTGTATTACCGCCGCTTTGCTGGTGGTGAGTTTTCTGGTCACACTGTTTTTGATCAAAGAGGGCGTTCGTCCGACGATTAAAAAAAGCGAACGTCTGAGTGGGAAGGCCGTATTTGCCTCGCTTTCACATCCGGCGCTGGTGATCAGCCTGTTTTTTACCACCATGGTGATTCAACTTTGTAACGGTTCAATTGGGCCAATTCTGGCGCTGTTTATTAAATCAATGGTCCCAGATAGTTCGAATATTGCCTTTCTCAGCGGGCTGATAGCCTCAGTACCGGGCATTTCTGCTCTGATTTCCGCGCCTCGACTTGGTAAATTAGGCGACCGTATTGGTACTGAGCGGATTTTAATGGCGACGTTAATCTTCGCGGTGGTGCTGTTTTTCGCTATGTCGTGGGTCACCACGCCGTTGCAGTTGGGAGTTCTCCGTTTTCTGCTTGGCTTTGCCGACGGTGCGATGTTGCCGGCGGTGCAGACGCTGTTAGTGAAATACTCCAGCGATCAGATAACCGGGCGCATCTTTGGTTATAACCAGTCATTTATGTATCTCGGCAACGTCGCCGGGCCATTAATGGGGGCGACGGTTTCGGCAATGGCGGGGTTCCGTTGGGTGTTCATTGCTACAGCAAGCATTGTGCTTATCAATATCTGGCAATTGGCTATTGCGTTGCGACGTCGGCGCGGGGGGCGTTGAGCTCCTGATTAACAACGCTGCCTGTCAGCGTTGTTAATCCATAATTGTGTATTGTATATTTGTGTGATTATTAATTTTCTTACCTTTTTATATTGAATCATTCTGCGTCAAGACGCATTTACCCTTATTTTGTGTTGTGATTGTTTTCGCAAATCGTTTTATTACTTATAAAAATACAACTTTCATCCTCTAGGCAGTCGTGAGCCTTAATGATAACGTGACCCATATTTTGTTAAGGGAATAGGCAAATGAAAAACCTCGTCACTGAGTTGTTACTTAAACTCGCGCAAAAAGAAGAAGAGTCGCAAGATCTGGCGGTACAGGTCGAAACGTTAGAGCGAGTAATCATCGAAATGCTGCGCAATATGGCGTGGAACGATCGGCAAATATTTATTCGTCAAATTGAGGGGGCGCTGGCTGATGTAAACCGCATGCCCGCGTTTCTGACGAACATACATAACGCTTGCGAGATCGTACCAAAAGCGTTTTGAACCATCTGTGGCGGGGCACCCACAAATTATCATAAAAGTGTCACATCAAATACTTATAGTCGCTTTGTTTTAATTTTACCGTATTTATACATGGAGAATATAAAGTGAAACAAAGCGCACTCGCTATTGCCCTGTTACCTTTGCTGTTTACCCCGGTTATTAATGCAGAAACATCTACTGTAGCGGTTTTGGATAATCGTGCCGCTCAAGGTGATATCTCCACGCCGGGTGGCGCTCGCCGATTGTCTGCCGACCAAACCGCGGCTCTGCGCGAATCGCTGAACGACAAACCGGCCAAAAATATTATTTTACTGATTGGCGATGGGATGGGGGATTCCGAAATAACGGCAGCGCGAAATTATGCTGAAGGCGCGGGCGGCTTTTTTAAAGGTATTGATGCTTTACCGTTGACCGGACAATACACACATTATGCGTTGGATAAGAAAACCGGCAAGCCCGATTATGTGACAGATTCTGCAGCATCGGCGACGGCGTGGACGACCGGTGTTAAAACTTACAATGGTGCTCTGGGCGTTGATATTCATGAGAAAGATCACGCTACTATTCTGGAAATGGCCAAAGCGGCGGGTCTGGCGACAGGTAACGTTTCCACGGCTGAATTGCAGGATGCCACGCCTGCCGCACTGGTTGCCCATGTCACTTCGCGTAAATGCTATGGCCCGAGCGTGACGGCTGAAAAATGCCCGACGAACGCGCTGGAAAAAGGCGGTAAAGGGTCGATTACCGAACAATTATTAAAGGCCCGTGCGGATGTTACGTTAGGTGGCGGGGCAAAAACTTTTACTGAAACAGCTACGGCAGGTGAGTGGCAGGGTAAAACGCTGCGTGAACAAGCACAGGCCCGTGGTTACCAGATGGTGAGTGATACCGCGACGCTGGCGGCGATTACCGAAGCGAATCAGGATAAACCGCTGTTGGGTCTGTTCTCTGACGGTAATATGCCAGTGCGTTGGGAAGGCCCGAAAGCGTCTTATCACGGAAATCTGGATAAGCCGGTAGTGACCTGCACGCCAAATCCAAAACGTAACGACAGCGTGCCGACTCTGGCACAGATGACGGATAAAGCGATTGAGCTGTTAAGCAAAAATGAGAAAGGCTTCTTCCTGCAAGTGGAAGGCGCGTCAATCGACAAACAAGATCACGCCGCTAACCCGTGTGGACAAATTGGTGAAACTGTCGATCTGGATGAAGCGGTGCAGCGTGCGCTTGCTTTTGCGAAGAAAGATGGCAACACCCTGGTCGTGGTAACCGCTGACCACGCGCATGCCAGCCAGATAGTCGCACCAGATACTAAAGCACCCGGTTTAACGCAAGCGCTGAACACCAAAGATGGTGCGGTGATGGTCATTAGCTATGGCAACTCTGAAGAAGAGTCCCAGGAGCACACCGGCAGCCAACTGCGTATTGCAGCCTATGGCCCTCATGCGGCGAATGTGGTTGGCCTGACCGATCAAACCGACCTGTTCTACACCATGAAAGCGGCGTTAGGACTGAAATAACCCGACGCCCGGCGGCAATACTTTTGCCGTCGGGTGGTATTTTTATCGTTAGCAGCCAAACTTACCTGTGTGTCGTCGTTCAGAAAAGGATGGTGCTATGAAAATTACATTATTAATGACGTTGCTTTTTGGTCTTATTTTTTTAACTACCGTCGGTGCTGCCGAGAAGACATTAACCCCGCAACAACAACGTATGACCACCTGCAATCAGCAGGCAACGGCGCAGACCTTAAAAGGGGATGCGCGTAAGACGTATATGAGTGATTGCCTGAAAAACAGTAAATCTGGGCCTGAGGAAAAGAGTCTGACGCCGCAGCAGCAGAAAATGCGTGAATGCAACGTCAAGGCGACGGAGCAGTCTCTGAAAGGCGATGATCGTAATAAGTTTATGAGTGCTTGCCTGAAAAAATCTGCTTAGCACTTCCGGGTGAGCAGATAAAATCGCTCACCCGAAATATCATACTTCCGCCGCCAGACCCCTTCCTATAATTTGGGAAATTTGTTTCAGAATATTCCCAAATACGATGAATGATGAAAATTTTTATCAAAAGAAGGTCGTCTCAAATGAAGCATTTATATTGCTTCATCAAAATGACCACCAACGTTCCGGTCTGCGATTTGCCCGACGAATCAGGCTGCCGCGAGCGGTGGGACTGGGGGGAATGTTTTTCCCTATCGCGTCGGTATTAGTTTCTCAGCCAATAACCGGAGGCTGGTGGCTTTTGCTGGTGGGATGGGCATTTGTCTGGCCACATCTGGCATGGCAAATGGCAAGTAAAGCTGTCGATCCACTGCATAGCGAATATACCAACTTAAAAGCCGATGCCATCCTCGCCGGGATGTGGATGGGGATTATGGGGATAAACTTGCTGCCATCCACGGCGCTGTTGATGATTATCTGTATCAACCTGATGGGCGCAGGAGGTATGCGAGTCTTCATCGCAGGCGCCGTGTTGATGGTGGTTTCCTGCCTGGTGACGTTACAGTTAACGGATATCCCCATGGCTTTTAGCAGTACGCAGCTGAGCGTGCTGCTGTCACTGCCAGTGTTAGTGGTTTACCCGTTGCTGTTTGCCTGGGTGAGTTATAAGACGCTCATCCGGCTGGCAGAACATAAACGTCGCTTACAGGTTATGAGTACGCGAGATGGGATGACCGGGGTGTATAACCGACGTCATTGGGAACTGTTGCTGCGTAATGAGTTTGATAATTGTCGTCGCCATCAGCGTGATGCCACGCTCCTTATCATCGATATCGACCATTTTAAGAGTATCAATGATACCTGGGGCCATGACGTAGGGGATCAGGCCATTGTTGCACTGACCCGCCAGTTACAGATGACCTTACGCGGTAGCGATGTGATTGGGCGTTTTGGCGGTGATGAGTTTGCGGTAATCATGTGTGGCACGTCGGCGAGCAGCGCGATTGCAGCGATGTCTCGTGTTCACGAACGGCTTACCCAACTGCGTTTATCTTGCGCGCCGCAGGTTGACCTGCGCATTAGCGTGGGCGTTGCGCCGCTGACATCTGAAACTGAACACTATAGAGAATGGTTAAAATCAGCAGATATGGCGCTCTATAAAGCAAAGAATTCCGGACGTAACCGCACTGAAGCGGCGGCATGACGTCCGGCGGTGTTAACTCAGGAGCGGCTGAGTTTTTCCGATTGCTCCATGCACTTAATCATCGCTTCAATTACTGATGAACGGAAACCGCGTTCTTCCAGGACGCGTACCGCCTCAATGGTGGTTCCACCTGGCGAGCACACCATATCCTTTAATTCGCCAGGATGTTTACCCGTTTCCAGCACCATCTTCGCCGAACCCATTACCGCTTGTGCCGCAAATTTATAAGCCTGCGCGCGGGGCATTCCCCCCTGAACGGCGGCATCTGCCATTGCTTCGATAAACATAAATACATAGGCCGGTGCTGAACCGCTGACACCAACGACCGGATGAATCATTGCCTCCGCAATGACTTCAGCTTCGCCAAAGCAGCGGAAGATATTCAGCACGTCAGCCGTATCTTCCGGCGTGACTAAGGCGTTTGGCGTGACGGAGGTCATTCCGGCGTTCACCAGCGACGGCGTGTTTGGCATCGCGCGAATGATTTTACGGTCGTGACCCAGCGCGCGGGCAAGCTGATCGAGGGTGACGCCTGCGGCAATTGAGACGACCAGGGAGTCTTTGTTCAGGCTGGAGGTAATTTCGCTCAGCACCTTAATCATAATGCCTGGCTTTACGGCCCCAAAAACAATATCAGCGATCTGCGCGACTTCTTGTGCAGACTGCGCCGCATTAATGCCGTACTGGTCGTGTAGCGCGGCGACCTTATCGGGGGAAGGGGTATAGACCCAGATTTGTCCGGGGAGAACCTGACCGCTGGCGATCATGCCGCCAAGAATGGCTTTGCCCATATTACCGCAGCCGATAAAACCAATTTTCTTGTCCATCTTGTCACTCCCTATGGATGATATTCATTGTTTTATACCCTAATTACTTCAAGTAACTTGAATTATTTGGGGTAAACCTGGGAAAGCTAAGCTTAGCGCGGAATGAATATGTTCAGAAGGAGAAACAGCACTTTGCCTGAAAGTAAAAGCACGCGACAATGTGCGGCAGCACAACAGTGGGGAGAAGTTATGACAATATGGGTGGATGCCGATGCGTGTCCGAATGTGATTAAAGACATTTTGTACCGCGCTTCTGAGCGCATGCAAATGCCGCTTGTTTTGGTGGCCAACCAAAGCCTGCGCGTCCCGCCTTCGCGTTTCATCAGCACATTACGTGTGCCTGCGGGCTTTGACGTGGCTGATAACGAGATTGTGCGTCAGTGCAGTGCTGGTGATTTAGTGATAACGGCAGATATTCCGCTGGCGGCTGAAGTGATTGAAAAAGGTGCGGCGGCGCTTAACCCGCGTGGCGAACGTTATACCGAAGCCACGATCCGCGAGCGTCTGATGATGCGTGATTTTATGGATACGCTACGCGCTAGCGGTATTCAGACCGGGGGGCCGGACAGCCTTTCGTCCCGCGACAGACAGCATTTTGCAGCTGAACTGGATAAGTGGTGGCTGGAAGTTCAGCGTAGAAAATAGTGTGTGTAATTTATTATTTACACTTTATTCGTTGTGAATTCTTGTTATAGTAGGGGTTGACTCATCTCGCCATTCTTTATGTAATTTTTTCTTTACGGTTTTGGCTGTGTACTAGTTTGATGATATGATTATATTTTTAACCGCATCAGATCCCGCTTGTTGGCGGCTCTCTG
The DNA here is from genome assembly GCF_006385635.1 of Citrobacter sp. CF971. NCBI lineage: Bacteria > Pseudomonadati > Pseudomonadota > Gammaproteobacteria > Enterobacterales > Enterobacteriaceae > Citrobacter > Citrobacter sp. CF971. Next base: position 1,204,028 of record NZ_CP041051.1, read on the forward strand.
GGGAAATTCTGTGATGACGCAACCTCTTTTTCTTGTTGGCCCCCGGGGGTGTGGTAAGACGACAACCGGTATGGCGCTGGCAAAGGCTATTGATTTCCAGTTCGTTGATACCGATCGCTGGTTGCAATCGCACGTGCAAATGACCGTGGCGGAAATCGTCGAAAGAGAAGGGTGGGAAGGGTTTCGTGCCCAGGAAACGACCGCTCTGCAGGCTGTCACAGCACCAGCAACGGTTGTTGCGACCGGCGGCGGTATTATTCTTACCGAATTTAACCGTCACTACATGCGCAGCCACGGCGTGGTTATCTATTTAAGCGCACCGGTATCGGTACTGGTTGATCGTCTGGAGGCGACGCCTGAAGAAGGATTACGACCGACCTTAACCGGCAAGCCGTTGACTGAAGAAGTGCAGGAAGTGCTCGCCCAGCGAGATGTTTTGTATCGCGAAGCCGCGCACTATATCGTTGATGCCACTAATGCGCCTGCGCAGGTGGTGGAAGACATTCTTGGGATACTGGCGCAGGCAGCGCCACGGTTGCAGGGCGGTGTCTATACTTAATGTTCATCCAGTGAAAAGGAAGAACTATGCCGACACAACCACCTTACCCACGTCAAGCGACCATTGTTACGGTTGAAAAAGGGACGCCAGGCCAGACGGTAACCTGGTATCAACTTCGTGCCGATCACCCTAAACCGAATTCGTTGATCAGTGAGCATCCTTCGGCTCAGGAAGCGATGGATGCTAAAAAACGCTACGAAGACCCCGATAAAACCTGATACGAAGACCGCCCTGGCACGAGTCTTAAAAGTGCCAGTCCGGGCGTGCATCACATTTTTTTAAATTTCGCTGTATACAGTAAAAATTGAAAATTAAACAATAACAATCCAGTACTGGAATGATCTGGAATCTTTACACAATACACCGCCGATCTACTGCTACGCTTTTGAGCATTTGTAGTACAGGTCAGCGCCCGGCACTTATCCGGGATTTCACAGCAAAGTAAGAAGACGGTGGAGCAACAAATGAGTACGTCGTTGGCTATCCTCACAATTGGCGTTGTGCCGATGTGTGAGATGTTACCGCTCCTGACGGAATATATTGATGAACAGCACATTACTCACCACAGTCTGCTGGGGCAGATGCAGCGAGAAGATGTGATGGCCGAGTACGGGGCTTCACCCGGTGACGAGCTGTTATTAACACTGCTTAGCGACCACCAACTTGCTCATGTCTCACGTCAGAAAGTGGAACGCTCGCTGCAAAGCATTGTGGAGGTTCTCGATAATCAGGGATTTGATGTGATCCTGCTGATGAGTACCGCCTCAATCACCCGTCTGACCGCCCGCAATAGCATCTTGTTGGAACCCATACGCATTATTCCCCCGTTAGTGGCTTCGATTGTCGAAGGGCATCAGGTTGGGGTCATAGTACCTGTTGCTGAATTGCTCAAAGCCCAGACACAAAAGTGGCAGGTGTTACAAACGCCACCAGTGTATGCCGTAGCTAATCCAGTAGAAGGTTCTGAACAACAGCTGATTGATGCCGGGAAATATCTCCTTGAGCAAGGCGCTGATGTTCTCATGCTGGACTGCCTGGGTTTTCATCAACGCCATCGTGATTTACTGCAAAAGTCGCTGGATGTCCCGGTTCTGCTGTCCAATGTGTTGATTGCCCGGCTAGCTTCGGAATTGCTGGCGTAATTTTGCGTGACAGGTGGAACGTCAGCCCCCTATATTGGTTCCTAACTTAATCACGAGATAGGGCCAGTTGTATGCTTCAAAGTAATGAATACTTTTCCGGCAAAGTAAAATCGATCGGTTTTACCAGCAGCAGTACTGGCCGCGCCAGTGTAGGCGTGATGGCTGAAGGTGAATATACCTTTGGTACTGCGGCGCCTGAAGAGATGACGGTGGTTAGTGGCGCACTGAACGTGCTGCTGCCAGGGGAAACCGAGTGGAAAGTCTATGCCGCAGGAGACGTGTTTAACGTACCGGGCAACAGTGAGTTTCATCTGCAGGTAGCAGAGCCAACATCCTATCTTTGCCGCTATTTGTAAGCGTAAAAATGACGAATGGCGATATTGTGTCGCCATTCGCTAAACAGGGCTAACGTTGCGCTTCGCCGCCTAATCCTTCCACCAGACTTTTAATCAGCGCCGCCAGTTCACCTGTCATCAGGATGAAATCGGCATCAAAACGCTGAGCATAATCTTCACGGTCGATATCTTCGTTCTGATCGCGCAGCTCGTCGCTGAACTTCAGACGCTTAATGGAGCCGTCGTCACACATAACGAACTGAATACGCTGCTGCCAGTCGAGGGCCAACTTGGTGACCAGTTTGCCCGCCTCGATATGCACGGCGATTTCGTCGCAGACCAGATCCTGCTTTTTCGCGCGGATCACACCGCCGTCTTCAAGGATCGCTTTCAGTTCAGCTTCATCCAGTAACTGGAACCCTTGTGCTGTTGTGCCGGAGCGAACCCATTCGGTCAGCGTCAGCTCAATAGGGTTTTCCATCGTCAGCGGAACGACCGGCAGCGAACCGAGGCTTTTACGCAGCAGCGCCAGCGTATCTTCCGCTTTTTTCGCGCTTGCACAGTCGACCATGATCAGATCGTTGACGGTGTCGATCCACATCATTGTCTGGCTGAAGCGGCTAAAGGCGCGCGGCAGCAATGAGTGCAGAACTTCATCTTTCAGTGAGTCTTTTTCGGTCTTCTTGAGTTTGCGACCTTGCTCAGCTTCCAGTTTGAATATTTTGGCTTCCAGCGCCTGTTTGATAACCGGCGACGGCAGAATTTTTTCTTCTTTGCGGGCGCAGATAATAATTTGGCCATTGGCGGTATGCGTTAATGCATCGCTGTGCGATCCCATCGGCGGAACCCAGCCCATTTTTGCCATATCCTGGCTACCGCAAGGGGTGAACGTCATTGATGCCAGCTGTTTTTCCATCTCTTCGGCACGCAAAGAAACATCGCGGCTAAGACGGTAAACCATTAAATTTTTGAACCACAGCATGATAATTTCCACGGCCTTGTCGTTAAATCCAGCGGGCATGATAGCGAATTGTCGCTATGCTTGCATTGTTAATCGGGAAGAGGAGCAAACAGTGCGTATAGGTATCGATTTGGGCGGTACGAAAACGGAAGTTATTGCGCTTGGCGATGCGGGCGAACAGCTTTTTCGCCATCGCCTGCCCACGCCGCGTGATGATTATTGGCAAACGATAGAAACCATCGCCATGCTGGTGGAGATGGCGGAAAACGCTACCGGGCAGACGGGAACCGTGGGAATGGGCATTCCCGGTTCAATCTCGCCCTACACCGGGGTAGTAAAGAATGCCAACTCGACCTGGCTTAACGGGCAACCTTTTGACAAAGACCTGAGTTCGCGTCTGAATCGCGAAGTGCGGTTGGCAAATGATGCCAACTGTCTGGCGGTTTCTGAAGCGGTGGATGGTGCGGCGGCGGGGGCGCAAACCGTGTTTGCGGTGATTATCGGCACCGGATGTGGCGCAGGCGTGGCGCTGAATGGTCGGGCGCACACGGGCGGTAACGGTACCGCAGGGGAGTGGGGGCATAATCCGCTGCCGTGGATGGACGAAGATGAGCTGCGTTATCGGCAGGAAGTACCTTGTTATTGCGGCAAACAAGGCTGCATTGAAACCTTCATTTCCGGGACCGGTTTTGCCACCGACTACCAGCGCCTGAGCGGTAAGCCGCTCAAAGGCAGTGAAATTATCAGCCTTGTTAATGCGCAGGATACTCTTGCGGAGCAAGCGTTGAGCCGCTATGAGCTTCGTCTGGCGAAATCACTGGCACATGTGGTGAATATTCTCGATCCGGACGTCATTGTGCTGGGTGGCGGAATGAGCAATGTCGACCGACTGTATCAAAACGTTCCGACGTTGATGAAGCAATTTGTTTTTGGCGGCGAGTGTGAAACGCCTCTACGCAAGGCGTTGCATGGTGACTCCAGCGGCGTGCGCGGCGCGGCCTGGCTGTGGCCGCACGTATAAACGGTTGTTATGTCGCGGGTGCAACCTGTTGTTGCACGCCGCGCTTCAGGCGACCATAGAGCAGCAGCGAGGACATCGCAGAAAACGACAGCAGCGCAGCCGGCAGCGTCACGTAGTTGTAGGCAAATCCCAGCGTCAGCATCATGCCACCGCAGTACGCGCCAATCGCGCTGCCGAGATTGAAGGCAATTTGCCCGCCAGCCGCGCCCAGTAGTTCTCCCCCTTTAGCATTTTGCAGCAGCAAAATTTGCAACGGCGCCGACAGAGCAAACAGACCCGCGCAGCAAATGAAAGCGAAGGTCAGCGACGCGGCTTTGATGCCGCCAAAGGCAAAGAGCAGCAGCAGAGCCAGCACAATCACGAAGTCGGTTATTACCGCAATTCGCAGCGGCGTATAACGGCCTGACAGCCTACCGCTTAGCAGATTTCCCAACACCATTCCCAATCCCACCAGCATCATGATGAAGGTCATTAGCGCCTCAGAGAAGCCGGAGATATACATCATGTACGGTTTGACGTAGCTGAACCAGGCGAAAACCCCGGCGTTCCCAAACATGGTGGCGGAAAAAATGAACCACGGGGCGGGGCTTTTCAAAAAGTGAAATTGTTCGCGCAGTTTCCCTTTTACCTCATCGCTAATGTTGGGGACCCAAAAAGCGACCGAGACCATTACGGCGATATTAAAGACGGCTATCAGCAGAAACGTGTAGCGCCAGCTAAATTCCTGGCTCAGCCAGGTGCCGACGGGAATGCCAACCAGATTGGCAACGGTCATCCCCGAAATCATGCCCGCGACGGCGGCGGTGACTTTTCCTGGACGGGCTAGCTTCGACAGGATAATCGCGCCCACGCCGAAAAATGCGCCATGAGGGAAGCCGGAAACCAGCCTGCCCACCGCCAGCATAAAATACGAGGAAGAGAGGGTGAAGATGGCGTTGCCAATCACGCACAGGGTGACCAGAAACAGCAAAATATGTTTGAGCGAAAAGCGATTGGAAAAGAGCGCAATAATGGGCGCGCCAAGCACTACGCCAAAGGCGTAAAACGAAATCATATGGCCAGCGGCAGGAATGGAAATTCCCACGTCCCGTGCCAGCTCCGTGAGGACACCCATGATGCCAAACTCGGCCATGCCCAGCCCAAATGTTCCGAGCGCTAAAGAGAAAATGACTTTTTTCATACCACCTGCCAACAAGAAAGACGCAGGATATGCGTCATAGCGACGAACGTTCGCCGCCAATAGCGATAGCTTGCGGATAAGCGAAGTGGAATGCCATTTCATATCCGTCCCTGAGTATGCAATATTGTGCTACATAGCGTGCCGGATAGCGTTAGCGCTTATCCGGCCTGTGACACCATATCCGCTGGCCGATTACTCCACCGCAAACATTTTGTCGAGTTTGCTGTAGCCCAGACCGTTGATTTTTTTCACTTTGATCTGCACCGGAATGCGTTCTTTCATTGCTTCGACGTGGCTGATCACGCCAATGGTTTTACCGGTAGCGTTGAGCGCATCAAGCGCGTCCAGGGCGGTATCCAACGTTTCACTGTCCAGCGTGCCGAAACCTTCGTCGAGGAACAGGGAGTCAATTCGGGTTTTGTGGCTGACCAGATCGGACAACGCCAGCGCCAGCGCCAGACTCACGAGGAAGCTCTCGCCGCCGGAAAGCGTACGCGTATCACGTACGGCATCGGCCTGCCAGGTATCAACCACTTCCAGCTCTAACGCTTCGCTGGCCTTGCGCTGCAACAAATAGCGACCGTGCAGACGGGTTAACTGGTTGTTGGCAAGCCAGACGAGGTTATCCAGCGTCAGCCCCTGGGCAAATTTGCGGAACTTATCTCCCTCTTTCGAGCCGATCAGCGCATTCAAATACCCCCAGTCTTCGACCTGCTGCGCGACTTTTTCAATCTCCTGCATCAGCGCCTGCTGCTGCTGGCGGTTTTCAGCATCTTGTTTGAGCTGCTGGCGAATTTCGCCCTGACGAGTAGTGTTATCGCGTAGCAGTTGGGTGAGCTGCGCCAGCGCGTCGTGCAGATGCTGCGCCGTCAGCGTGAGATCCACTTCTGTTGGTTGCTGCTGTTGATGAGCCGCCAGTGCCTGCTGGGCCTGATTAACCAGCGTTTGCGCCTGCTGTCGCTGGCCTTCCAGTGATTGCTTCAACTGCTCCAGGCGATTAAAGGTCTCTTCGTCCAGCAGGGCGGCAATAAAGGCGTCGCGATCGGCAAAGATGCTGGCCTGCAATGCGGCATCAAACTGCGCCTGGATTTCCGCGGCGCGCTGAACGTCCTGCGCCTCCTGCTGTTGCAAGGTTTGCCACTGTCCCTGTAAAGAGAGGCAATCGTCGTGCACCTGCCGCCAGTTTTCCAGCGACAAATCCTCAATGTTTTCAGAAAGCGCCTCGGTTTCAGGCAACGTTTCCAGCAGCGGCGCAAGCTGGGCAATCCGGGCCTGTAACTCGGTCAGTTCATTCTGACGCTGTTGCCACATTTGTGCTTCGTTCGCCCGTTCGCTTAGCCATGAGGCGACGTCATCCTCGGGTGGAAGGGCCAGACCATAGCGGGAAAGCTCGGCGGTTAGCGTCGCCTGGCGCTGGTCAATATGCAGCTGGAGCTGGGTAATCTGCTCGGTATGCGCGGTGATTTGCGCCTGCAGGGTATGACGCAGGCTCAACTGGTGAAGCTGTTGTTCGTGCTCTTCCTGAGCGGCCAGCCACGGGGCAATGTCATCCTGCGGTTGTAGCGTGACGTTGAGGCTGGCGGTGACGGTCAGCCACTCTTGAGTAAGTGCTTGCTCCTCCTGAGAAAGCGTCTGTGCTTCGCGTTCATCCCGCTGAAGTTGCTGGGTTATCGCCTCAAGCTGGCCGCGTAACGTTGAACCCTCATCGGCCAGCGTTTTGACCTCTTTTTCCAGTGCCTCACGCCGCGTCTGATTCACGCTCAGTTCGAGCGTTTGATAGCGTTCAATCGCCGGATGTGCGATGGAGCCGCATAGCGGGCAAGGCATGCCGGATTGCAACAATGCCCGTTGGCTTTCCAGATCTTTGATGCGGGCTTCTTGCTCGCAAATGACTCTCACATCAGTAAGCTGCTGATTTTTATCTTTATAGCGCTGACGTTTTTCGGCAAGCACCGCGTTGCGCTGGGTCAACTCTTGTTGATGCTGTACAAGCGTGGCGCGTAACTGTGCCAGTTGTTTTTGCTTCGGGGTGATTTGCCCGTGTAAATTGCTCAGTCGCTGGCGTAACGGACGAAGCTGCACATGTTGCGCCAGCGCATCCGTTACCTCCTGCGGTGAAAGGGTCAGCGCGGGAAGCGTTAGTGCATTGAGCTTACGCGTGTCGTTCTCTCGCAGCTGCTGCCATTGGCGTAGCTGGGCGCTGGCGTCGGACTGTTGGGCCAGCAGCGCTTTCCATCCTGCCAGTTCGCTACTCCATAAGCGGAAGCGATCATGCTCATTAAGCCAGTCGGTTAACGTCTGTTGTTCGGCTAGTATCAAGGTCGACTGCATTTGCGCCTGCTGACGAATACGCCCGCGCAGCGTTAAGCTGCTTTGTAAGCGAGCATTCACTTCCTGAATCTTCTGGCGTGTACGCTCGATAGTAGCCGTTTGTTCCTGAATTCGCTCCCAGTGCGGGCGTAACGCCCTGGCCGGCAGTGCCAGACTCAGTGCCGCCAACTGCGGCTGCGCGTCTTCTTGCGCCTGAAGCGCTGCCTGTAATGCCTGCTGGTGACGGTTTATATCCGTTTGTAGCTCATTTTGCCGAATGAGCCAGTTGAGGTGCTGTTGCTGGGTTTGTTGGCTGGTAAGGTATTGTTTTTCTTCGTCAGTAAGTACCTGCAAACTTTCCGTCAGGGATTGCACCTGCTCTGGCGCTAACAGCGCCACGCCGCTGGCCTGGGCCTGCAGTTTTTCCAGCTCCGTACGCGCTGATTTGTGCTTTTCAAACACCATAGCGGAGATTTGACCGTAAATCTCTGTGCCGGTCAGCTCTTCCAGCAGTTCGGCGCGCTCTTTTGGTTTGGCATTAAGAAATGCGGCAAACTGGCCCTGAGAGAGCAGCATGGAACGGGTAAAACGACCGTAATCCAGCCCGGTAAGCTCGGCGGTCATCTCCAGCTTGTCTTTGACTTTATCGGCGAGGATTTTACCGTCGGCGCAGCGGGCCAGCTCTACGCGCGGGACCTGCAGGTTGCCCTCAGGCTGGTTGCGTGCCCGGTTCTGGCTCCAGAATGCGCGGTAGGCTTCGCCCCGCACCTCAAACTCCACCTCGGCCAGACACTCCGCTGTGTCGCGGGTCATCAGGTCGTTTTGCGACTGTGACACAGTATTCAGGCGCGGCGTTTCGTGGTACAGCGCAAGGCAAATTGCGTCCAGCAGGGTGGTTTTCCCCGCGCCTGTGGGCCCGGTTATGGCGAACAGCCCGTTGCTGGCAAAAGGTTCTGCCGTGAAATCGACTTTCCATTCTCCCTTCAGGGAGTTGAGGTTTTTCAGGCGCAGGCTGAGAATTTTCATGCTTCAGCCTCCCCGGCAAGCGTCTGTACGGTTGCGCTAAACAGCTGATTAAGCCGCTCGCGCTGCGGTTCTTCGAGTTCTTCCAGCGCCAGGCGGCGGTCAAAAACCTCCGCCACGCTCAGCTCGCTTAATGTTTCACGACGTTCATTGGCCATAATACGTTCGCGCTGTTCCCGACTGCGGCGCACCAATAACACCTCTACCGGTAAATCTTCGGTCAAGGCCTGGATTTTACGCTGCATATCATGCAGATAGTCATCGGTGGTAATTTCAATATCCAGCCACACCGGCGGCTCTTGCTGTACGTTGCGCCACTGCTCAAGCTGGGCGGTAATGGCGGCGAGATCGCCTTTCAGTACTGCAAGCGGCTGGGTGACCGGTACGGCGAGATTCTCGACGGCGTTGAGTTTCCCTGCTTCAAAGCTCACCAGATGCACGCATTTGTTTTTGCCGCACTCGTCAAAACTGAGAGCGATCGGCGAGCCGCAGTAGCGAATATGCTCCGTGCCGCCGATAACCTGCGCCCGGTGAATATGGCCCAGCGCGATGTAGTCCGCCGGAGGGAAGTTTTGTGCAGGGAAGGCGTCCAGCGTACCGATATAAATGTCTCGGACGGCGTCACTTTTACTGGCGCCGACGGTGGTCAAATGCCCGGTCGCGATGATGGGCAGATTCTGATCACCACGCAGCGTGCAGGCATCCTGATACTGCTGCTGGTAATAGTCGGTGATGGCTGACAGCAAATGTTGCTGTTTTTCTTGCCCGGTTAGCCCGGCCTGGCTGGTAATGATGTCGCGTGGACGTAAAAAAGGAACTGGGCACAGAATCGCCCCCGGCGTGCCGTCGCGTTGCGGCAGTACCTGCGGCGCATGGCCGGCGCTGGCAACGACCGTGGTGTTGAGAAACGCCAGTATATCGCGGGATTCATTGAGTGTGGCGACGGAGTCGTGGTTGCCTGCCAGCACCACCAGATGACACCCGGTTTGCTGTAAATTAACGACAAAACGGTTATACAGCTCACGAGCGTAGCTTGGCGGTGAGCCGGTATCGAAAATATCACCCGCCACAATAATGGCATCCACCTGGTGGGATTGTGCCGTTTCCAGCAGCCAGTCGAGAAAGGCCTGATGTTCAGCGGCGCGGCTCTTGCTGTAGAAATTTTGGCCCAGATGCCAGTCAGACGTGTGAAGGATGCGCATAAGAGTTCCATGACGATAAAACAGTGGTGGGGATTATAACCTTTCAAGGACGGTAATATCTTGTCTCCGGGCTGTCATAATTCGCCGGGCTGCGTTAAACCTGGGCTATCTTTTCATAAATCTGTCATAAAACTGACGCATAATGGCACCGTATTGATGGCAAACGATTTAATTATAAACAGGGCAAATCATGGCGAGACGTATTCTGGTCGTAGAAGATGAAGCTCCAATTCGTGAAATGGTCTGCTTCGTGCTCGAGCAAAACGGTTTTCAACCCGTAGAAGCCGAAGACTATGACAGTGCTGTGAACCAACTCAATGAACCCTGGCCGGATCTCGTCCTGCTTGACTGGATGCTTCCCGGCGGCTCGGGTCTGCAGTTTATTAAACATCTCAAGCGCGAAGCTATGACGCGGGATATCCCCGTGATGATGCTGACGGCGAGAGGTGAAGAGGAAGACCGCGTCCGGGGTCTGGAAACCGGTGCGGATGATTATATTACCAAGCCGTTTTCTCCCAAGGAGCTGGTGGCGCGTATTAAAGCGGTTCTGCGTCGTATTTCACCGATGGCGGTGGAAGAGGTTATTGAGATGCAGGGGCTAAGCCTTGATCCGACCTCGCATCGCGTGATGACCGGCGAGGATCCGCTGGATATGGGGCCGACCGAATTCAAACTGTTGCACTTCTTTATGACCCACCCTGAGCGCGTCTACAGCCGTGAACAACTCCTCAATCATGTCTGGGGAACCAATGTCTACGTGGAAGACCGGACAGTGGATGTGCATATCCGCCGCTTACGTAAAGCGCTGGAGCACAGCGGACATGATCGAATGGTGCAGACAGTTCGCGGGACGGGATATCGTTTTTCGACCCGCTTCTGACTGACAAGAATCAGGGCCTGATGGATTAGGCCGTTTATGGAGTAAGACGTTTGCTAGAACGATTGTCATGGAAAAGGTTGGTACTGGAGCTGATCCTGTGCTGCATACCGGCATTTATCCTTAGCGCTTTTTTCGGTTACCTGCCCTGGTTTTTACTGGCGTCGGTAACGGGCCTGCTTATCTGGCATTTCTGGAATCTATTGCGTTTGTCCTGGTGGCTATGGGTTGACAGAAGCATGACGCCGCCGCCGGGGCGAGGCAGTTGGGAGCCGTTGTTATATGGGCTGCATCAAATGCAGCTGCGCAACAAAAAGCGCCGTCGAGAACTGGGTAACCTGATCAAACGTTTTCGCAGCGGGGCGGAATCACTACCCGACGCGGTGGTGTTGACCACCGAAGAAGGCGGTATCTTCTGGTGTAACGGACTGGCTCAGCAGGTTCTGGGACTGCGCTGGCCGGACGATAGCGGGCAAAATATTCTTAACCTGCTGCGATACCCGGAATTCACTCAATATCTGAAAACGCGCGACTTTAGCCGGCCTATCAATCTGGTACTCAATACCGGACGGCATCTGGAAATTCGCGTGATGCCCTACACGGATAAGCAACTGCTGATGGTGGCGCGCGACGTTACCCAGATGCACCAACTGGAAGGTTCACGGCGAAACTTTTTCGCCAACGCCAGCCATGAGCTGCGCACACCGCTGACGGTGCTGCAAGGTTATCTGGAAATGATGCAGGAGCATCCGCTGGAAGGGACAACTCGCGAAAAAGCACTGCATACCATGCGCGAACAAACGTACCGTATGGAAGGCCTGGTGAAACAGCTGCTGACGCTGTCAAAAATTGAAGCTGCTCCGACGTTGCAACTGAATGAGAAAGTCGATGTGCCCATGATGCTGCGGGTGATCGAGCACGAAGCGCAAACCCTGAGCCAGCATAAACATACGTTTACCTTTGATGTCGATAACAGCCTGAGCGTGCGGGGCAACGAGGAGCAGTTGCGTAGCGCTATCTCGAATCTCGTGTACAACGCGGTGAACCACACACCAGCGGGAACGCACATTACCGTTGGCTGGCGGCATGTGGCGTCGGGGGCGGAGTTTTGCGTGGAAGACAACGGTCCAGGCATTGCCGCCGAGCATATTCCACGCCTGACCGAGCGTTTTTATCGGGTAGATAAGGCGCGATCGCGGCAAACGGGCGGTAGCGGGTTGGGCCTTGCCATCGTGAAACATGCGCTGCATCATCACGACAGCCGTTTGAATATCGAAAGCGAACCAGGCAAAGGGACGCGATTTAGTTTCGTGATCCCGGAACGTTTGATTGCCAAAAGTAACGGTTAAAGCACATTCGTAAGATTATCTTTCCAAAAGCCAGCACAAGCTGGCTTTTTCTATGCGGTCAATATATGACTCCTGAATTTTACGACGTTTGATTGTTTTTTGTTCGAACTATTACCCATACCTTTTTCCATGAAATGGTGTTTTGTGCTAACCCCATTTTTCATATCGTTATATTGTTCTGGTTTTTGGATCCCACCTTGCTTTAAAACGTTATAAGCGTTTAAATTGCGCTCCAGGTGCTGTCATACCGACTGCATTTACGCGGTAAATCGAAAAACTATTCTTCGCCGCGCCAGGTCGGGAGTGTTTCCCGCTGGAATTGAGCAAAAATGCCGCTGTATTGTCCCCCAGGGAAAGGCAAAAATTTACTATTTTCAACACCACATCCACAGGCAGTAAGACTTTATGACCCATCAGTTAAAATCGCGCGATATTATCGCTTTGGGATTTATGACATTTGCACTGTTCGTTGGTGCAGGAAACATCATCTTCCCCCCAATGGTTGGTTTGCAGGCAGGTGAACACGTCTGGACTGCGGCTTTTGGCTTTTTGATTACCGCCGTTGGCCTGCCGGTACTTACCGTTGTCGCGCTGGCGAAAGTCGGTGGTGGTGTGGACCGACTGAGCACACCTATCGGTAAAGTTGCTGGTCTGCTACTGGCGACTGTTTGCTATCTGGCCGTTGGGCCGTTATTTGCTACCCCGCGTACCGCGACGGTCTCTTTCGAAGTCGGGATTGCACCGCTGACCGGTGACTCTGCGCTGCCGCTGTTTATCTATAGCGTTATCTATTTCGCGATTGTGATTCTGGTTTCGCTGTATCCGGGCAAACTGCTGGATACGGTGGGTAATTTCCTGGCGCCGCTGAAAATCCTGGCGCTGGTTGTTCTGTCTGTCGCCGCAATCGTCTGGCCAGCAGGCCCGATCAGTAATGCGATGGAAGCCTACCAAACTGCGGCATTTTCTAATGGTTTCGTGAACGGGTATCTGACCATGGATACGCTGGGCGCGATGGTGTTTGGTATTGTTATCGTTAACGCCGCTCGTTCGCGTGGTGTTACTGAAGCACGTCTGCTGACCCGTTACACCGTTTGGGCGGGTTTAATGGCGGGTGTGGGCTTAACGCTGCTGTATCTCGCGCTGTTCCGTCTGGGTTCAGATAGCGCGATTCTGGTCGATCAGTCTGCTAACGGCGCGGCGATTCTGCATGCGTATGTTCAGCACACCTTTGGCGGTGCAGGAAGCTTCCTGCTGGCGGCGCTGATTTTCATCGCCTGTCTGGTCACCGCGGTTGGCTTGACCTGTGCGTGCGCAGAGTTCTTTGCCCAGTACGTTCCACTGTCTTATCGTACGCTGGTATTTATCCTCGGCGGCTTCTCGATGGTGGTTTCTAACCTGGGTCTGAGCCATCTGATTCAGATCTCTATTCCGGTGCTGACGGCTATCTATCCGCCATGTATCGCACTGGTTGTATTAAGCTTTACCCGCTCATGGTGGCATAATTCTTCCCGCGTCATTGCACCTGCGATGTTTATCAGCCTGATTTTTGGTATCCTTGATGGCATTAAAGCTTCTGCAATTGGCGACGTGTTACCGGCCTGGACCCAGCGTTTACCGCTGGCGGAGCAGGGGCTGGCGTGGTTGATGCCAACAGTCGTGATGGTGGTCCTGGCAGTTATCTGGGATCGCGCCGCGGGTCGACAAGTGACCTCCAGCGCACACTAATATCACTGACAATAAGTTTTAACCACGGGGCTATTAACATGGCCCCGTGGTTTTTTTATTGTGTTAACAGGTTAGGAATCGATGGAAAGTAATAACAAGCTAAAGCGTGGGCTGAGCACCCGGCACATCCGCTTTATGGCATTAGGTTCAGCAATTGGTACCGGGCTGTTCTATGGCTCGGCCGATGCCATCAAAATGGCGGGGCCAAGCGTGTTGCTGGCCTATATTATCGGCGGCGTAGCGGCGTATATTATTATGCGCGCGCTGGGCGAAATGTCTGTTCATAACCCTGCAGCCAGCTCCTTCTCGCGCTATGCGCAGGAAAACCTCGGACCGCTGGCAGGCTATATCACCGGCTGGACCTATTGTTTTGAAATCCTGATTGTCGCCATTGCCGATGTGACTGCCTTTGGTATTTACATGGGCGTCTGGTTCCCGGCCGTACCGCACTGGATTTGGGTACTCAGCGTAGTGCTGATTATCTGCGCCATCAACCTGATGAGCGTGAAGGTGTTTGGCGAGCTGGAGTTCTGGTTCTCGTTCTTTAAAGTCGCCACCATTATCATCATGATTGTCGCCGGTTTCGGTATCATCATTTGGGGGATTGGCAACGGCGGGCAACCGACCGGTATCCATAACTTATGGAGCAACGGTGGCTTCTTCAGCAACGGCTGGCTCGGCATGGTGATGTCGCTGCAAATGGTGATGTTCGCTTATGGCGGGATTGAGATTATCGGGATTACCGCAGGCGAAGCCAAAGACCCGGAAAAATCTATTCCGCGCGCTATCAATTCCGTACCAATGCGTATCCTGGTGTTTTATGTGGGGACGTTGTTCGTCATTATGTCTATCTACCCGTGGAACCAGGTGGGTACCGACGGTAGCCCGTTCGTTATGACGTTCCAGCATATGGGCATTACCTTTGCTGCCGGGATCCTCAACTTTGTGGTTCTGACTGCGTCGCTGTCGGCAATTAACTCTGACGTCTTCGGTGTGGGACGTATGCTACACGGCATGGCGGAACAGGGCAGTGCCCCAAAAATGTTTGCCAAGACGTCGCGTCGTGGCGTGCCGTGGGTTACGGTGATGGTGATGACCATCGCGCTGCTGTTTGCGGTTTATCTTAACTACATCATGCCGGAAAACGTCTTCCTGGTGATCGCCTCTTTGGCAACGTTCGCCACGGTTTGGGTGTGGATTATGATCCTGCTGTCACAGATTGCTTTCCGTCGTCGTCTGCCGCCAGAAGAGGTCAAAGCGCTGAAATTTAAAGTACCGGGTGGGGTAACGACGACCATTGTTGGCCTGATTTTCCTGGTCTTTATCATCGCGCTTATCGGCTATCATCCGGATACCCGCATTTCGCTGTACGTCGGCTTTGCGTGGATTGTCCTGCTGCTGGTCGGCTGGGGATTCAAGCGCCGTCGAGAGCGCCAACTGGCTGAAGCACAGTAATATTTTTGCCGGGTAGCTTTGCGTTACCCGGCAATTTTCTCCTCCCCCGAACTCCTCCCCCAATAAACGTTAAGATGATGAGTGATCCTGCACTTCGCTATGGCAAGGTGACGTCATTATCATCAAAGGGGATACGTGATGTTGAACGCCTGGCACCTTCCGGTTGCCCCATTTGTTAAGCAAAACAAAGATCAACTGACGATTACATTATGGCTGGCGGGGGAAAATCCCCCCCAGCGGGTGACGCTACGCGCAGAAAACGATAACGAAGAGATTTCGCTAGCTATGCACAAGCAGCGCAGCCAGCCGCAGCCGGGTGTGACCGCGTGGCGAGCGGCGATCGATCTCTCCAGCGGGCAGCCTCGTCGACGCTATAGCTTTAAATTACTTTGGCTCGATCGTCAGTTGTGGTTCACCCCACAGGGATTCAGCCGTTTTCCGCCTGCGCGTCTGGAGCAGTTTGCCGTCGATGTGCCGGATAACGGTCCGCAGTGGGTTGCTGACCAGGTCTTTTACCAAATTTTCCCGGACCGTTTTGCCCGCAGCCAGTCGCGTGAAGCGGGCCAGGATAACGTCTATTATCACCACGCGGCCGGGCACGACATCGTGCGGCGCGAATGGGACGAACCGCTTACGGCTCAGGCCGGTGGCTCCACGTTCTATGGTGGTGATTTGGACGGCATCAGCGAAAAGCTACCGTACCTGAAAACGTTAGGGGTCACGGCGCTGTACCTGAATCCTGTGTTTACCGCGCCGAGCGTGCATAAATACGATACCGAAGATTACCGTCATGTTGATCCGCAATTTGGCGGCGACACGGCGCTGCTACGCCTGCGGCACAACACCCAACAGCAGGGCATGCGCTTGATTCTGGACGGTGTTTTTAACCATAGCGGCGATTCGCACGCCTGGTTTGACCGGCATAGTAGGGGAACGGATGGGGCGTGCCATAACTCAGAATCCCCCTGGCGCGACTGGTATCATTTCTCAGCCGACGGCGTTGCGCTCGACTGGCTGGGGTATTCCAGCCTGCCCAAGCTGGACTTTTCTTCGGAAAGCCTGGTAAATGAAATTTATCGCGGCGAAGACAGTATCGTCCGTCACTGGCTGAAAGCGCCGTGGAGTATGGACGGCTGGCGTCTTGATGTGGTGCACATGCTGGGAGAAGCAGGAGGCGCACGTAACAACCTACAACACGTGGCCGGCATTACGCAGGCGGCAAAAGAAACCCAGCCAGAGGCGTATGTGGTGGGTGAACATTTTGGCGATGCTCGCCAGTGGTTGCAGGCCGACGCGGAAGATGCCGCCATGAACTATCGCGGCTTTACTTTCCCTCTCTGGGGATTCCTCGCCAATACCGATATTTCATACGACCCACAATCCATTGACGCCCAGACCTGTATGGCGTGGATGGATAACTACCGTGCGGGGTTGTCGCATCAACAGCAATTGCGCATGTTTAACCAGCTCGACAGCCACGATACCGCTCGCTTTAAGTCTCTGCTCGGTAAAGACGTCGCACGTTTACCGCTGGCGGTGGTGTGGCTATTTACCTGGCCTGGCGTGCCCTGTATTTACTACGGCGACGAAGTGGGGCTGGATGGCAACAACGATCCGTTTTGCCGCAAACCTTTCCCATGGCAGCCTGAAAAACAGGACGCTAACCTGCTGGCGTTGTACCAGCGGCTGGCAAAATTACGCCACCAGAGCCAGGCGCTACGCCACGGTGGTTGTCAGGTGATTTACGCCGAGGATAACGTGGTGGTGTTTGTACGGGTGCTAAACCGCCAGCGCGTGTTAGTGGCGATTAACCGTGGCCAGGCTTGTGAAGTGGTCCTGCCAGCCTCGCCATTACTGAGCGTGAGTCATTGGCAGCACAAAGAGGGCAAAGGTGTGCTTGCCGACGATATCCTGACGTTGCCGGCGATTTCCGCCTCTGTATGGTCAGGTCATTGATATAAGTGCGCAATCGCCGGGCTTGCCAGCAGCGCGTCTCGCCACCAGCGCTGCGCCAGCCCATCACGGTTATTGCGCCATGCCATATAGGCCACGTCTTTTTGGCGAAATGAGATAACCGCTTTTTCCACCAGCTCGCCCGTAGCAAGCCACGGGCTGGCAATATGGCGGGGGAGAAATCCGCAGCCCATGCCGGCTCGCAGTAGCATCACTTTACTGTGGAAGTCATCGACACGGATCTGCGCCTGCTCCTCCATCAGATTGGTTTGTAACGGATGGCAGAAGCGGGCGCTGTCGCTGATAACAATCGCCCGATGCAGGCACAACTGTTCGTTGGTCAGGCCATCAGGTGATGCGGCCAGCGGATGCTCAGGTGCCACGACAAATACATTGTCCAATGTACCGAGCATTTTGTAGGACCAGGCCGCTGACGTTGGTGGTTCATTAATCGCCCCCAGAATAATATCTGCTCCATTATGGGTCAGCTCCTCCCAGGAACCCGCCAGCGTATGATGGGTAAAACTGAGGCGGGTTTGCTTATTCAGCGCGTGAAATTCATCGATAATGGGTAACAGCGAGGCGAAAGGAAAGGAGTCGTCCAGCGCAATCGCCAGCTCTTTTTCCCAGCCTGAACTCAGCTGTACCGCCTGTTTTTCGAGATCTTTTGCCGCACTTAGCAATAAACGTCCCTTTTCCAGCATCATCTGTCCGGTGTCGGTAAATTTAGCCCGGTGTCCGGAACGGTCAAGCAACTCGATATTCAGGTCGCTTTCCAGCTTTTGAATCATATAGCTGAGTGCCGCAGGCGTTTTAAACAGCGATTCGGCCGCCGCGGCAAATGAACCCTGTTTGTCGAGTGCGTCGAGAATAAGCAAAACATCCAGATTAATGCGCATAAGCAGAAAAGATCCTGAAAATTAAACCCTTCTGTTGTACCGAATGGAGAAAAACAATGCCAGTGAATAAATTAGATGAATCATGCGCATTTTTTTGATGTTGTTTAGGATATATCGCAACACAGAATTAATAGTTTCACAGGATGGTAAGTTTTCTTTAATAACTCGTTAGAATTTTCCCGCTATACTCAACAAGCTTTCTGATTCAGGATCCTACTGCTGACGGCAGATACAGACCGTTGCCTTTTAACTTATTGATTAAGAAGGTATGATATGTCTATTCGGGAACTGATTGACCCTCAAAACTCTACGCTTATTTTTATTGATCATCAGCCGCAAATGTCATTTGGTGTAGCGAATATCGATCGCCAGACTTTAAAAAATAATACCGTGGCATTAGCGAAAGCCGGGAAAATATTCAATGTCCCGGTGATTTATACTTCTGTAGAAACGAAAAGTTTTAGCGGATATATCTGGCCAGAACTGTTAGCGGTTCATCCTGATGTAAAACCCATTGAACGCACCTCAATGAACTCCTGGGAAGATGCGGCGTTTGTGAAGGCCGTGGAAGCGACTGGACGTAAAAAACTGATTATCTCCGCGCTGTGGACCGAAGTCTGCCTGACTTTCCCGGCACTGATGGCGCTGGAAGCGGGTTATGAAGTATATGTGGTGACCGACACTTCCGGCGGCACGTCCGTGGATGCCCATGAGCGTTCTATCGACCGCATGGTACAGGCTGGTGCCGTACCCGTAACCTGGCAACAGGTTCTTCTTGAGTATCAGCGCGACTGGTCTCGCAAAGAAACCTACGACGCCGTCATGGATCTGGTACGCGAGCACAGCGGTGCCTACGGTATGGGCGTGGATTATGCCTATACCATGGTGCATGGCGCGCCAGAACGTAAAGCCTAAATACACGTCATCCTTCATGTTGCATCTTTGTTGGCTTTGCTTGCGTACCCCAGTCACTGACTTATGTAAGCTCCCGGGGATCCACAACCTTGCCGCCTCGATGCACCATGAATGATTTTGTGTATTGCTTTCCTGGCCTAAGCGGCCTGTTTCCTCTCAACAAGGAATCCTTCATGGCGCAGAACAAACATGTGACGTTGGTGATTACCCACACCCTGCTGCCTGAGCAGGCGCAGCGGTATGAGCAATGGCTGGGGAAAATTATGCCGGTGGCGGCTGAGTTTCCCGGTCATCTCGGGGCGAACGTGATTCGCCCTGCGGATGGCGACAACCTGTGGAATATCATTATTCGCTTCGACACGCTTGAGCATCTGTATAACTGGACCCAGTCCGATACGCGCCGTGTGCTGGTGGAAGAGATTGCCCCACTGCTGGCGGAAGGTGATAAAACCGAAATTCGTACCGAAGCGGCATTCTGGTTTACGCCACCAGCGCCCCATGTACGCCAGCCCAAACGCTGGAAACAGTTTCTGATAACCCTGCTGGTGATATTTCCTAGCACCAATCTGGTGCCGTGGTTGACCGGCATTGTGCTGCCTGCAATGAAGGGCTCGTTACTCCTGCATCTCATCAATGATGCCTGTGTGGTTGCGCTGGTGGTCTGGTTCTGGATGCCCATCGTAACCCGTCTGTTTGCCGGATGGCTGAAAAAAGCCTGACCGGTATCTCAGGAGATTGTTATGTCTCAAACTGCCACACTGATTCTGACTCACGGAAAAATTCATACTCTCGATAGGCAACGCCCGCAGGTCGAGGCGGTGGCGATTGCCAACGGAAAGATCCTGGCGACTGGTAGCCACGAGCGGGTAATGAGCTTTGCTGCCGAAGGGACGCAGGTTGTCGATCTGCAAGGACATACGGTGATCCCGGGCCTGAACGATTCGCACCTGCACCTTATTCGTGGTGGACTGAATTACAACCTGGAATTACGTTGGGAAGGCGTGCCGTCGCTGGCGGACGCCCTACGTATGCTCAAAGACCAGGCGGACAGAACGCCGTCGCCGCAATGGGTACGCGTGGTGGGCGGCTGGAGCGAATTCCAGTTTGCCGAACGTCGCATGCCAACCCTGGAAGAACTGAATGAAGCTGCTCCGGATACCCCGGTTTTTGTTCTGCATCTCTACGACCGGGCTTTGCTGAACCGCGCTGCGCTGAAAGCCGTTGGCTACACCAAAGCGACGCCGGATCCGGCGGGCGGTGAGATTGTGCGTGATAGCAACGGCAACCCGACCGGGATGTTGATCGCTAAACCAAACGCCATGATACTTTATTCGACGCTGGCAAAAGGACCCAAACTGCCGCTGGAAATGCAGGTTAACTCGACCCGCCAGTTTATGCGTGAACTGAACCGCCTGGGGCTGACCAGCGCCATCGATGCGGGCGGCGGCTTCCAGAACTATCCGGAAGATTACGAGATCATTGAGCAGTTACACGCCAACAAGCAGATGACGGTGCGTATTGCCTACAACCTGTTTACCCAGCGTCCAAAACAGGAACTGGAAGACTTTGAACGTTGGACCGATATGCTCAAACCGGGGCAGGGGACCGACTTCTACCGCGCCAATGGGGCCGGGGAAATGCTGGTTTTTTCGGCAGCGGATTTTGAAGATTTTCTCCAGCCGCGCCCGGACTTGCCGGAGGGTATGGAAGATGAGCTGGAGCGCGTGGTGCGACATCTGGTGGAGCACCGCTGGCCGTTCCGCCTGCACGCCACCTACGATGAATCTATCAGCCGCATGTTGGACGTGTTTGAGAAGGTGAATCGTGATATCCCGTTCAATGGCCTGCACTGGTTCTTCGATCATGCCGAAACCATTACTGAACGGAATATCGAGCGCGTTAAAGCGCTGGGCGGCGGGATTGCTGTTCAGCACCGAATGGCGTTCCAGGGCGAATATTTTGTCGATCGTTATGGCAAAGATGCGGTCAAACACACGCCGCCGGTGGCGAAAATGCTGGCGGCTGAAGTTCCGGTAGGGCTGGGGACTGACGCCACCCGTGTGGCCAGCTACAATCCGTGGACAGCGCTCTACTGGCTGGTTTCGGGCCGCACCGTTGGCGGTATGGCGATGTACGATGATAACAACCGCTTGCCGCGCGACGTGGCGCTGGAACTGTGGACCGCTGGCAGCGCCTGGTTCTCCAGCGAGCAGGGTAAGAAAGGGCGAATCGAGAAAGATCAACTGGCCGACCTGGTGGTGCTGTCTAAAGATTACTTCAACGTGGCGGAAGAAGAGATCAAAGGCATTGAGTCAGTGATGACCATTGTCGATGGCAAAGTCGTGTATGCGGCAGGGCATTTCACCCCGCTGGCACCGCCAGCCATCCCGGTTGCGCCGGACTGGTCGCCGGTGGTGAAGGTGCCGGGGCACTATCGCTCAGCGCCGCCTGCTGCGGCAAAAATTGGCGCAATGGTGCAGATGCATCAGTGCTGTGGTAGCTGTGGCGTACACGGTCATCAGCATGATATTGCGCGTCAATCAGGCATTCCGGTGTCAGATGACCGGGCTTTCTGGGGCGCGCTTGGCTGTTCCTGCTTCGCGTTTTAATTGTGGTTTGGATAAGCGTATTGTCGCTGGTGATACTTACAGAGAGTGACGCAATCACCTACCTGACCTACGAACAATAAAAAAGGCCCGCACTAGCGGGCCTTTTGTCGATTCATGCCAATTACAGGCTGGAAACGTTCTCGGTCAGGTATTTTGCTACGCCGTCCGGAGACGCGTTCATACCTTCTTTACCTTTTTCCCACTGTGCCGGGCATACGTCGCCGTGCTCTTCGTGGAACTGCAGCGCGTCAACCATGCGCAGCATTTCGTCGATGTTACGGCCCAGCGGCAGATCGTTAACCACCTGGTGGCGAACAACGCCGTTAGCGTCGATCAGGAAAGAACCGCGCAGAGCAACGCCAGCTTCCGGGTGCTCGATGCCGTAGGCTTTCTGGATTTCGCGTTTAATGTCAGCAACCATTGCGTATTTCACTGCACCGATGCCGCCTTTGTCGACAGGGGTGTTACGCCATGCGTTGTGGACAAATTCAGAGTCGAAGGAAACGCCAACAACTTCAACGCCGCGCTTCTGGAATTCTTCGTAACGTTTGTCGAATGCGATCAGTTCAGACGGGCAAACGAAGGTGAAGTCCATCGGCCAGAAGAACAGAACGGTAGTTTTACCGTTGGTATGCTGTTTGAAGTTGAAGTTTTCAACGATCTCACCGCTACCCAGTACCGCAGCTGCTGTGAAATCCGGAGCCTGACGAGTTACCAGTACCATATAATTCTCCTGCAATGTTAAGGGGTTTTTGGAACGCAACGCGGGCCAGTATAGAGAGTGTTCGTGAATAAGACAAAGAGGCGCTGGCAATCAATGAGACAGGTTTTGTCTATCAATCTTTTGCCGGATGACGGCTACGGCTTATCCGGCGGGGAATGCGGGTTGCAATCAAAGGGTTTTACGCCGCGCCTGGTCCATCATTTGCGGATAAAACTGCCAGAATCGTTCTTCTAACGCATCGTAATGCGTATTGAGGTCATACCATGAGTCGCGTAGGGCATCGAGCCGTGGACGGCGGCTGGCCATGCCGTTCAGGACGTTCTGGATAAAATCCATGTCCCGGTAGCGCTCAAGCCATTTCTCTGACCATATATAGTTATTCAGATTGATAAAGCGTGGCGGCGATTCCGGCAAAATAGTGGTTACCTGGGTACGGGCATAGCGCACAAAGTCCGTAAGCGGGAAGTCAGGGGAGATCTCCGACCAGTGGCGCGACAGAAAATGATCCCACATGACATCCAGCGTAATCGGCGCGACGCGGCGCGTTTCGCTACGAAACCATTCTTTGGCTTCACGCACCTGCGGCAGGTTATCTGTCATCACGTCGATACGACGATGCATGAAGATGCCTTCTACCACATCAGGCGAGTAGTGCGTTTCCGGATTACCCCGGACAAAATCGGCCAGCAGATTGCCGGAAAGCGAGCTGTCGGCAAGGTGAGCGAGATGCAAATGTGCAAGAAAATTCATCGTTAAATGTTTATCCAGAGGGGTAAAGGTTGCAGGGAGAACGCCCCGGCACTAGACTACCCGCCTCTTATTTTAGTCTGAGTCAGTGTCATGCGCGTTACCGATTTCACCTTTGAACTACCCGAATCCCTGATTGCCCACTATCCGCAAGCTGAGCGCAGTAGCTGTCGC
The DNA here is from genome assembly GCF_006385635.1 of Citrobacter sp. CF971. Taxonomy (NCBI): domain Bacteria; kingdom Pseudomonadati; phylum Pseudomonadota; class Gammaproteobacteria; order Enterobacterales; family Enterobacteriaceae; genus Citrobacter; species Citrobacter sp. CF971. The sequence continues at coordinate 1,227,188 of NZ_CP041051.1, forward strand.
TTGCTGTCTTTGGACGGGCCGACGGGCGCGCTGACGCACGGTACTTTCACCGATTTGCTCGATAAGCTCAACCCTGGCGATTTGCTGGTCTTTAACAACACCCGCGTCATTCCTGCGCGTCTGTTTGGTCGTAAAGCCAGCGGCGGTAAAATTGAAGTGCTGGTCGAGCGTATGCTGGATGACAAACGTATTCTGGCGCATATTCGTGCCTCGAAAGCGCCGAAACCGGGCGCCGAGCTGCTGCTGGGCGATGACGAAAGCATTAAAGCAACGATGGTGGCGCGCCATGACGCGCTGTTTGAAGTTGAGTTTAACGACGAACGCAGCGTGCTGGATATCCTCAACGCGATTGGCCATATGCCGTTGCCGCCGTATATCGACCGTCCGGATGAAGACGCCGACCGCGAGCTGTACCAGACCGTGTACAGCGAAAAACCGGGTGCCGTCGCTGCGCCGACCGCGGGTCTGCATTTTGACGATCCGCTGCTGGCTAAACTGCGCGATAAAGGCATTGAAATGGCGTTCGTCACCCTGCACGTTGGAGCGGGCACTTTCCAGCCGGTGCGCGTAGACACTATTGAAGACCACATTATGCACTCCGAATATGCGGAAGTGCCGCAGGATGTGGTGGACGCGGTGCTGGCGGCGAAAGCGCGCGGTAACCGCGTGATTGCGGTGGGCACCACCTCCGTACGTTCACTGGAAAGTGCGGCGCAGGCGGCCAAAAACGATCTAATCGAGCCGTTCTTCGGCGATACACAAATCTTTATTTATCCAGGCTATAAATATCAGGTGATTGATGCTCTGGTCACCAACTTCCACCTGCCGGAATCGACACTGATTATGCTGGTTTCCGCATTTGCTGGTTATAAAAACACCATGCACGCCTATCATGAAGCGGTAAAAGCGGAATATCGCTTTTTTAGTTACGGGGATGCGATGTTTATCACGTACAATCCGCAGGCTATTTCTGAGCGTGTCGGGGAATAAGTTTCCGGCATGAGTGTTTAAAACGTCGGACTGTTTTTCTGACGCAGGAGTGAAGATGAAATTTGAACTGGATACCACAGACGGTCGCGCTCGCCGCGGCCGCCTGGTTTTTGATCGTGGCGTAGTAGAAACGCCTGCTTTTATGCCGGTCGGTACTTACGGCACAGTAAAAGGCATGACGCCGGAAGAAGTTGAAGCGACCGGCGCACAGATCATCCTCGGCAACACTTTCCACCTGTGGCTACGCCCGGGGCAGGAAATCATGAAACTGCACGGCGATCTGCACGATTTTATGCAGTGGAAAGGGCCGATCCTCACCGATTCCGGCGGCTTCCAGGTGTTCAGCCTGGGCGATATCCGGAAGATAACCGAACAAGGCGTGCATTTCCGTAACCCGATCAACGGCGATCCGATTTTCCTCGATCCCGAGAAGTCGATGGAGATTCAATACGATCTCGGTTCCGATATCGTGATGATCTTCGACGAATGTACACCATATCCGGCCGACTGGGACTATGCTAAACGCTCGATGGAGATGTCTCTGCGTTGGGCGAAGCGCAGCCGTGACCGTTTTGATAGCCTCGGCAACAAAAATGCGCTTTTTGGCATCATTCAGGGCAGTGTTTACGAAGATTTACGTGATATCTCCGTCAAAGGTCTGGTAGATATCGGCTTTGATGGCTACGCTGTCGGCGGTTTGGCTGTCGGTGAGCCGAAGGAAGATATGCACCGCATTCTGGAACATGTTTGCCCGCAGATTCCGGCAGATAAACCGCGTTACCTGATGGGCGTCGGTAAACCAGAAGATCTGGTTGAAGGCGTGCGTCGCGGTATCGATATGTTTGACTGTGTGATGCCAACGCGAAATGCCCGTAATGGTCATTTGTTTGTGACTGACGGCGTGGTAAAAATTCGTAACGCGAAACATAAAAGCGACACCAGTCCGCTCGATGCTGAGTGTGATTGCTACACCTGTCGCAATTATTCGCGCGCTTACTTGCATCATCTCGACCGTTGCAACGAAATATTGGGCGCGCGTCTCAACACGATTCATAACCTTCGCTACTACCAGCGTTTGATGGCGGGTTTACGCAAGGCTATTGAAGAGGGTAAATTAGAGAGCTTCGTGACCGATTTTTACCAACGTCAGGGTAGACCAGTTCCACCTGTGAACGTTGATTAATTTTAATAATGAGGGAATTTGAATGAGCTTTTTTATTTCTGATGCGGTAGCGGCAACAGGTGCTCCGGCGCAGGGCAGCCCGATGTCTCTGATTCTGATGCTGGTGGTGTTTGGTCTGATTTTCTACTTCATGATCCTGCGCCCGCAGCAAAAGCGTACCAAAGAACACAAAAATCTGATGAACTCCATTGCGAAAGGCGATGAAGTGCTGACTAACGGTGGTCTGGTGGGTCGCGTGACCAAAGTAGCAGAATCTGGCTACATCGCTATCGCGCTGAACGACACCACTGAAGTGGTTATTAAACGTGATTTCGTAGCTGCCGTTCTGCCGAAAGGCACCATGAAGGCGCTGTAATTTATTGTTTTCCCAAAGGGAACTGCCGTGTTAAACCGTTATCCTTTGTGGAAGTATGTCATGCTGATCGTCGTTATTGTCGTCGGTCTGCTCTATGCGCTTCCCAACCTGTATGGTGAGGATCCGGCTGTTCAAATCACTGGCGTGCGCGGTGCCGCCGCCAGTGAGCAAACGCTGATCCAGGTCCAGAAAACGTTACAAGAAGATAAAATCACACCTAAGTCTGTGGCTCTGGAAGAGGGTGCTATTCTCGCGCGCTTCGACTCCACTGATACCCAACTGCGCGCACGTGAAGTATTAATGGGCGTACTGGGCGATCAGTACGTCGTGGCGCTTAACCTTGCTCCGGCAACCCCGCGCTGGCTGGCTGCCATTCATGCAGAACCGATGAAACTCGGTCTTGACCTGCGTGGCGGCGTTCACTTCCTGATGGAAGTGGATATGGATACCGCGCTGAGTAAGTTGCAGGAACAAAATATCGATAGCCTGCGCAGCGATCTGCGTGAAAAAGGCATTCCTTATACTACCGTTCGCAAAGAAGATAACTACGGTCTGAGCATCACTTTCCGTGATAGCAGCGCCCGTGATGAAGCTATCTCTTACTTGAGCAAACGTCACCAGGATCTGGTTATTTCCAGCCAGGGCAGCAATGCACTGCGCGCTGTAATGACCGATGCGCGCCTGAGCGAAGCCCGTGAGTACGCGGTACAGCAGAACATCAACATTCTGCGTAATCGTGTTAACCAACTGGGTGTTGCTGAGCCGGTGGTACAACGTCAGGGCGCTGACCGCATCGTGGTTGAACTGCCGGGTATTCAGGATACCGCGCGTGCGAAAGAAATTCTGGGCGCAACCGCGACGCTGGAGTTCCGTCTGGTAAACACCAACGTTGACCAGTCCGCTGCAGCATCGGGTCGTGTTCCGGGTGATTCGGAAGTGAAACAGTCTCGTGAAGGTCAGCCTGTTGTGCTGTACAAGCGCGTGATCCTGACCGGTGACCATATCACCGACTCCACTTCCAGCCAGGACGAATACAATCAGCCGCAGGTTAACATCTCGCTGGATAGCGCGGGTGGTAACATCATGTCCAACTTCACCAAGGATAACATCGGTAAGCCGATGGCGACCCTGTTCGTGGAGTACAAAGACAGCGGTAAGAAAGATGCTAACGGTCGTGCAGTACTGGTGAAACAGGAAGAGGTGATTAACATTGCCAATATCCAGTCTCGCCTGGGTAACAGCTTCCGTATCACCGGTATCAACAACCCGAACGAAGCGCGTCAGCTTTCTCTGCTGTTACGTGCCGGTGCGTTGATTGCGCCGATTCAGATTGTGGAAGAACGTACCATCGGTCCAACCCTGGGTATGCAGAACATTAAACAGGGTCTGGAAGCGTGTCTGGCCGGTCTGGTGGTGTCTATCCTGTTCATGATCTTCTTCTATAAGAAGTTCGGTCTGATTGCGACCAGTGCGCTGATTGCTAACCTGGTATTGATTGTCGGTATTATGTCGTTGCTGCCGGGCGCTACGCTAAGTATGCCGGGGATTGCGGGGATTGTCTTAACCCTTGCCGTCGCGGTCGATGCGAACGTACTGATCAACGAACGTATCAAAGAAGAGTTGAGTAACGGGCGTTCGGTGCAGCAGGCCATCAACGAAGGTTATGCGGGCGCATTTAGCTCCATCTTTGATGCGAACATTACGACGCTGATCAAGGTCATCATCCTGTACGCAGTTGGCACCGGGGCAATTAAAGGGTTCGCGATTACTACCGGTATTGGTGTGGCGACGTCGATGTTTACCGCGATTGTCGGTACACGTGCCATCGTAAACCTGTTGTATGGCGGCAAGCGCGTCAAAAAGCTGTCAATCTGAGGAGTGCGAAGTGGCACAGGAATATACTGTTGAACAATTAAACCACGGCCGTAAAGTCTGGGACTTTATGCGCTGGGACTACTGGGCTTTCGGCATTTCAGGTTTCCTGCTGATTGCGGCCATCGTGGTGATGGGCGTACGCGGGTTTAACTGGGGTCTCGATTTCACCGGTGGTACGGTTATTGAAATCACGCTGGAAAAACCGGCCGATATGGACGTGATGCGCGATGCGCTGGAGAAAGCGGGCTTCGTTGATCCGCTTCTGCAGAACTTCGGCAGCAGCCACGACATTATGGTACGTATGCCGCCAACTGAAGGTGCAGACGGCGGTCAGGTGCTGGGCAGCAAAGTGTTGAGTGTGATTAACGAATCCACCAATCAAAACGCCGCGGTGAAGCGAATTGAATTCGTGGGTCCGAGCGTGGGGGCTGATCTGGCGCAAACCGGTGCGATGGCGCTGATGGCGGCGCTGATCTCCATCCTGGTGTACGTCGGTTTCCGCTTTGAGTGGCGACTGGCGGCGGGGGTGGTTATCGCTCTGGCGCACGACGTGATTATCACACTTGGGATCCTGTCGTTGTTCCATATCGAGATTGACCTGACTATCGTCGCATCACTGATGTCGGTAATCGGTTACTCGCTGAACGATAGTATCGTTGTATCTGACCGTATTCGTGAAAACTTCCGCAAAATTCGTCGCGGTACGCCTTACGAAATCTTTAACGTGTCACTGACTCAAACGCTGCACCGTACGTTGATTACGTCCGGTACAACGTTGATGGTTATTCTGATGCTGTTCCTGTTCGGTGGTCCGGTACTGGAAGGCTTCTCGCTGACGATGCTGATCGGTGTTTCCATCGGTACCGCATCTTCTATCTACGTGGCATCGGCGCTGGCGCTGAAGCTGGGTATGAAGCGTGAGCACATGCTGCAGCAGAAGGTCGAGAAAGAAGGGGCGGATCAACCGTCGATTCTTCCTTAACCATTAAGAGTGAAGATACTGGAATCCCGATCGTAAGGTCGGGATTTTTTTTTGCCTGTGAATTAGCGACAGGCAATTATCTTTTCCTGTCGCCACACTACTGACAGTATGCTGTCAGTAGCCCTGTCTTATAGTCCTTCTGAGATTACCCACACAGGCAGGAGGAAGTATGAGCAACGTAATTAATTGGTTTGAAATCCCTGTAGCACAAATGGATCGCGCCATCGCTTTTTATGAACCAGTGATGCAGGTTTCTTTGCGTCGGGAAAATATGGACTGCGCTGAGCTGGCCGTATTTCCGCATCAGGATCCCGCTCCCGGCGGGGCGCTGGCTAAATTTGAAAGTATTACTCCTTCAGCGCAGGGCGCTATTATTTATCTGCATACGGACGATTTGACTGCAACGCTTGAACGCGTCGCCACTGCTGGCGGTCAGTGTGTGTTTGGCCCACTCGAACTGGGGCAGGACATTGGTACGATTGCGCTATTTACTGACAGCGAAGGCAATCGTGTTGGTTTACATCAACCCGCGTAATATTTTCAGCACTGAGGATTAAAATGAGCAGACGCGCCGACCGCTTGTTTCAGATTGTACAAATCCTGCGTGGCAGGCGAGTGACAACGGCGGCGCTGCTGGCAGAACGTCTTGAAGTTTCTGAACGGACGATTTATCGCGATATCCGCGATCTCTCTTTATCCGGCGTGCCCATTGAAGGCGAAGTGGGCAGTGGATACCGCTTAATGGCGGGGTTTGATCTGCCGCCGTTGATGTTAACTCAGCACGAATCAGAAGCGTTGATGGTAGCGATTCGGTTGCTGAAAACATGGGGCGGGGATTCACTCTCACAGGCGCTGGAATCAGCACAGGAAAAAGTGTTGGCGATATTGCCGCCAGAGAGTCGGCGCAGAGCCGAGCAAACGCGGATTTTCGCGCCAGATTTTGGTAATCAGCCGCATTCACGCAGTGCGTTCGATCTCATACATCGCGCGGTTTCTGCTCAGCAGGTGCTGGCGCTGCATTATCGCGATGAGTCCGGGAACCTCTCGTGGCGCGACGTTCAGCCGCTGGGATTATTTTTCTGGGGCGAGCACTGGCTGCTGGTTGGCTGGTGCGAGAAGCGTGATGATTATCGTTGCTTTCGCGTTGATCGATGTCTGAAGATCACGCCACTCGACAGGCACTTTCGCGAATCTGCGGAGCGTTCGCTAAGTGACTTTTTACGTAAAGTACGCTGTGAAGACCAGCCATAAAAAAGCCAGCGGTTAAGCTGGCTTGTTTGCGATAAATTGTCTGGATTAGAAGTTGTAACCTACGACCAGGTAACCACCCCAACCGGTAGATTTCGCGCTGAAATCGCCTTCGCCCCAGTTCAGAGTATCCCCACCTTTCCACTGACCGCCGTTATGGAAGTAACGCGCTACGACAGAGTAGTGCCAGTGATCGTAGTTCAGCGCCAGGACGTGGCTGGAAGCGATAGAGTTGCTGGTGCGGTTCGGGTCATCACCCAAATCTGAGCCCCAGTCGAAGTTGGTGAAGCCGATGTAGGTCAGTTGGCCGCCCCAAACCTGGGTGATCGGCACAAAGTATTTCACTTTGAAACGGTAGCCATCCCACTCGTTTTCGTTGGATGCGCCATAGTTCTGCCACTGGTATTTAGCATAGACGTTCAGGGACAGACCCATCGGCAGACCGGTATCGATATCGGTACCCAGACCCATATACCAGGTGCTCTGGCGGCTGGCTTTGTTATCACCCATGTCGTAGATGTAGTTGTTGGCGAAATACCATTCTTTGAACGGACCAAAGCTCAGGTCAGCGCCGGTCAGTTTGTCGATGGAGAAACGCGGTTCGATTTCCATAAACAACGGGGAACCGTCAGACCAGATACCTTTATCGTTGCCGTTACCCCAGTCGAAGGTTTTCGGAATATCGATGTAGCCATAGAAATCAAACCAGTCTTTTTTGGCAAATGCTTCGTATTCCAGATACACGTCGTTGTTCAGTTTCGGAGAGAAACGGGTGTGATAGCTACCCACCACGTTAACGCTCTGGTGCCACCAGTCGGACAGATATTGCGGTTTGTCATTTTCTGCTGCGTTGGCAGTAAAAGACGAGGAGAGCGCCAGCACTGCACCGGCTGCAAGTAATGTTTTTTTCATATGTATGCCACTGTTTGAAATCCCTTTCGGGAGTGAAAAATGCGCAATTTGCGTTTCTAAATATTTCGTAATTCTTCGGAGCCTATTATAAAAATCATTGTTCACAAAAATATGTCTTGTTTCACAGTTCTATCATTTGCGTAATCGATTGCGTTCACGTTTGCGTACTTTAGGCGGCGAATTGTACTGGCTCTCATGAATGTTGCCAAGTTTTACCAGAAATATCGGTTATGTCAGGGGAGTAACAAAATGGAGCGGAGTGATGTTGCGGAACGCACAAAACGTTCCGCAAAAAAGTTTATTGGCTAACAGGCTGGATGTCGTGGATGCGAACAAATCCTAACTGATCTGGAGTGAGGCCATTTATCTGCAACGGAATGTCTACGTCGCTGGGAGCAAGAATACTCGCCGGAGCGTTGACCAACTGGTTGTGAACGTTCACTTCCTGATAGTTGTCCGTGGTGCCCTGAATTTGCCCGTACTCGACGGTGGCGCTAAAGGCGGGTAAAGGCGTGTTGGATTCACCCTGAATCCGTAGCGTCAGGCGCATACCATCCGCGTTCGGTGCAATGTTTACCAGCGACATGCGTAAAGTGCCAATCTGGCTGTCCAGTCGTGCCGGGGTTTTGGAACCCGGTAGCAGATAGACGCCGCTGGTTGATTTTGCATTCAACATATTTTGTTGCGTAATTTTTACTGTTTCCTGATTAAGCTGCGCCATCTCTTTATTCAATGTGCTAACGCTTTGATGCATCTGGCGTACTTCGCTTTGCTGTGCGCAGGCACTAAGACTAAAGAGACTTCCCACCAGGAGAATTCTTAGGTAACGTCTTGTCATTGTGATTACTTCCTTCATTGTCGCGATAGCGTAATGGTAGTGTGGACTGAGCACGAAGGCATCGATCCTTTGTCTCAAAAGCGCAGTGCCTTTGTTGTCACGGCAGTTCAGGGTAAAATAGATTCTGTTAACCACTGAGGTACAGGACGCCGTATGCATTGCCCATTCTGTTTCGCCGTAGACACTAAGGTAATTGACTCTCGTCTTGTAGGCGAGGGCTCCTCGGTACGCCGCCGTCGGCAGTGTCTGGTCTGTAACGAACGTTTCACCACTTTTGAAGTGGCTGAACTTGTCATGCCGCGCGTTGTGAAAAGCAACGACGTGCGTGAACCCTTTAATGAAGAAAAGCTGCGTAGCGGCATGCTCAGAGCGCTTGAGAAACGGCCTGTGAGCGCGGATGACGTCGAAATGGCGTTAAACCATATCAAATCACAGCTGCGTGCGACTGGTGAGCGTGAGGTGCCGAGCAAGATGATTGGCAACCTGGTGATGGAGCAGTTGAAAAAGCTCGATAAAGTCGCCTACATCCGCTTTGCCTCTGTCTACCGGAGTTTCGAAGATATCAAAGAATTTGGCGAAGAGATTGCTCGCCTACAGGACTAAGCCATGCAGGATGAATTGTACATGGCGCGTGCGCTGAAGCTTGCTGCGCGCGGACGTTTTACCACTCACCCCAACCCCAACGTAGGCTGCGTGATTGTGAAGGATGGGGAGATCGTCGGTGAAGGATATCATCACCGTGCGGGCGAACCGCATGCCGAAGTTCATGCTCTGCGGATGGCTGGAGAAAAAGCGCAAGGGGCAACGGCCTATGTGACGCTTGAACCCTGTAGTCATCATGGTCGCACGCCGCCGTGTTGCGATGCGCTGATTGCGGCGGGGGTATCGCGAGTGGTTGCGGCGATGCAGGATCCCAATCCGCAGGTCGCAGGACGTGGGCTCTACCGTTTGCAGCAGGCGGGCATCGACGTCAGCCACGGGCTGATGATGAGCGAAGTTGAGCAACTGAATAAAGGCTTTCTCAAGCGCATGCGTACGGGATTCCCGTATCTGCAGCTTAAGCTTGGCGCGTCGCTTGATGGCCGTACGGCGATGGCCAGCGGTGAAAGCCAGTGGATTACCTCACCACAGGCGCGCCGCGATGTGCAACGCTTGCGCGCGCAAAGCCATGCCATTTTAACCAGCAGTGCTACGGTGCTGGCAGACGACCCTCAGCTTACCGTGCGTTGGTCGGAGCTTGGGGAGTCAACTCAGGCGAGTTACCCGCAGGAAGAGCTGCGCCAGCCAATCCGCATTGTTCTGGATAGCCAGAATCAGGTCACGCCGGAGCATCGTATTGTGCAACAGCCTGGAGAAACCTGGATTGTCCGGACTGAAGACGACCCTCGTAGCTGGCCGGAGACGGTTCGTAGCCTGAAGGTGCCGGAACATAACGGGCATCTGGATCTGGTGGTGCTGATGATGCAACTGGGCAAACAGCAAATTAACAGTATTTGGGTTGAAGCAGGCCCAACGCTCGCGGGGGCATTATTACAGGCCGGTTTGGTCGATGAGCTAATCGTGTATGTTGCGCCTAAACTGTTAGGCAGCGATGCGCGAGGATTATGTGTGCTTCCAGGCCTTGAGAAACTGGCTGACGCACCCCATTTTAAATTCAATGAGATACGCCAGGTGGGCCCGGACGTTTGCCTGCATTTAACGACTGCGTGAGGCTTTCTGATTTAGAGGAAGCAGCGCACAGAATATTATGATAAAATCCGCCCCCCTTACGGGGCCATAAATCGAACCCGAAGGAAGAATATGAACATTATTGAAGCTAACGTTGCTACCCCGGACGCTCGCGTCGCCATCACCATTGCGCGTTTCAACAACTTTATCAATGACAGCCTGCTGGAAGGGGCTATCGACGCCCTGAAACGTATTGGCCAGGTTAAAGATGAAAACATTACCGTTGTTTGGGTTCCAGGTGCATATGAGCTGCCGCTGGCCGCTGACGCACTGGCAAAAACCGGTAAATACGACGCGGTAATTGCGCTTGGTACGGTGATCCGTGGCGGTACCGCGCACTTCGAATATGTGGCTGGCGGTGCAAGCAATGGCCTGGCGCATGTCGCTCAGGACAGTGGCATTCCGGTAGCCTTCGGTGTTCTGACCACCGAAAGTATTGAACAAGCCATCGAACGTGCTGGCACTAAAGCCGGCAACAAAGGCGCAGAAGCTGCACTGACTGCGCTTGAAATGATTAATGTATTGAAAGCCATTAAGGCCTGATTTTTGTAAGGGGAAATCCGTGAAACCTGCTGCTCGTCGCCGCGCCCGTGAGTGTGCCGTCCAGGCGCTCTACTCCTGGCAGTTGTCCCAGAACGACATCGCTGATGTTGAATACCAGTTCCTGGCGGAACAGGACGTTAAAGATGTCGACGTTCTGTATTTCCGTGAACTGCTGTCCGGGGTGGCGACTAACAGCGCGTACCTGGATGGATTAATGAAGCCTTACCTGTCTCGTCTGTTAGAAGAGCTGGGTCAGGTAGAAAAAGCCGTACTGCGTATTGCGCTGTTTGAACTGTCTAAACGTAGTGATGTGCCGTACAAAGTGGCCATCAACGAAGCGATTGAACTGGCGAAAACCTTCGGCGCTGAAGATAGCCATAAATTCGTGAACGGCGTACTGGATAAAGCAGCACCTGTGATTCGCCCCAACAAAAAGTAATCCCGAGGCCGGCTGGATGGTGGAACCTGTTTCCGCTGTCCCCGGCTTTTTCTTTTTTTTCTGCTGAGGCATAACGTATGGCATGCGGCGAGTTTTCCCTGATTGCCCGTTATTTTGACCGCGTAAGAACGTCTCGTCTTGATGTCGAAACCGGTATTGGTGACGACTGCGCACTCCTGAATATCCCTGAAAAACAGACGCTGGCGATCAGTACCGATACGCTGGTGGCAGGCAATCACTTCCTCCCCGACATTGATCCCACCGATCTCGCCTGGAAAGCACTGGCGGTGAATTTGAGCGATCTGGCGGCGATGGGGGCCGATCCTGCGTGGTTGACGCTGGCACTCACGTTACCTGACGTTGATGAAGCCTGGCTTGAAGCCTTCAGTGATGGCCTGTTTGAACTGCTTAATTACTATGATATGCAGCTGATTGGCGGTGACACCACGCGTGGGCCACTGTCGATGACGTTGGGTATCCATGGCTACGTTCCTGTAGGACGGGCCTTAAAACGCTCTGGTGCGAAGCCGGGGGACTGGATTTATGTTACCGGTACGCCGGGAGACAGCGCGGCGGGGCTGGCGATTTTACAGAATCGGTTGCAGGTTGGAGATGCAAAAGACGCAGACTATCTGCTTAAACGCCATCTGCGTCCCACGCCGCGTATTTTGCAGGGACAAGCCCTGCGCGATCTGGCCAGTGCGGCTATCGATATCTCCGATGGCCTGATTTCTGATCTGGGGCATATCGTTAATGCCAGCGGCTGTGGCGCGCGGGTTAACGTCGATGCGCTGCCTTACTCCACGGCATTCGCCCGGCACGTTGAGCCGGAACAGGCCCTACGCTGGGCGCTCTCGGGCGGTGAAGATTATGAGTTATGCTTTACCGTACCGGAAATTAACCGTGGTGCGCTGGACGTGGCGCTGGGAAATCTCGGCGCAGCGTTTACCTGCATTGGGCAGATGAGCGCAGACGTGGAAGGCATTCACTTTACGCGCGATGGAAAATCCGTCACGTTTGACTGGAAAGGATATGACCATTTTGCCGCGCCTTAAAAAAGATGTCGCCAAAAGCCGCCTGAGTATGCGCAATCCGTGGCACCTGTTAGCCACCGGTTTTGGCAGCGGGTTGAGCCCAATTGTTCCTGGCACGATGGGATCGCTGGCGGCGATCCCTTTTTGGTATTTAATGACCTTTCTACCGTGGCAGCTGTATTCACTGGTGGTGATGTTATCTATCTGTATCGGCGTTTATCTGTGCCATCAAACGGCGAAAGATATGGGTGTGCACGATCACGGTAGCATTGTCTGGGACGAGTTTGTCGGGATGTGGATTACCCTGATGGCGCTGCCGACCAATGACTGGCAGTGGGTTGCCGCCGGATTTGTGATTTTCCGTATTCTGGATATGTGGAAGCCGTGGCCGATTCGTTGGTTCGATCGCAACGTGCATGGCGGGACGGGGATCATGATCGACGATATTGTGGCCGGAATACTCTCTGCCGGAATTTTGTATTTTATCGGTCATCACTGGCCGGTAGGTATCATTTAACCCTTTTGGGGGGCTGTTGTAGGCCCGATAAGCGTCGCGCCATCGGGCAATCAGTGCCGGATGCGCTATGCTTATCCGGCCTACAATTAGCCATCGCCAATACTTATTTAAATCCCACCACAGGATGCTGTTTGTACGGCGTTTCCAGCTCGGCAATCTGCTCCGGCTTCAGCGTTAAATCCACCGCATTGAGCAACTCATCCAGCTGTTCCTCGCGCGATGTGCCGATAATCGGCGCTGCCACCCCCGGTTTGCTCAGCAGCCAGGCCAGCGCAACCTGCGCGCGCGTTACGCCCAGTTCCTCACTGACACCGGTCAGTCGTGCGGCAATTTGCGCGTCGTTTTCATCGCTCTCGTTGTACAAATTTTTACCGACTTCATCGGAAACCAGGCGTGCTGTCGTTTCTCCCCATGGGCGCGTCAGGCGTCCACGTGCCAGCGGACTCCAGGGGATCACTGCCACGCCTTCCTGATAGCACAGTGGCAGCATTTCGCGTTCTTCTTCGCGGTAGATCAGATTGTAGTGATCCTGCATGCTAACGAACTGCGCCCAGCCGTGTTGCTTCTGTAAGGCCAGCGCCTGAGCAAACTGCGAAGCGTGCATGGAGGAGGCGCCGATATAGCGCGCTTTACCGGCTTTCACGACGTCGTTCAGCGCTTCCAGGGTTTCTTCAATAGGTGTGTTGTAATCCCAGCGGTGAATTTGCAGGATGTCGACATAGTCCATACCCAGACGTCTGAGGCTGTCGTCGATTGAGCGCAGGATTTGTGCGCGGGATAATCCTTCTGCTAAATCATCAACCTGGTGAAAAACCTTGGTAGCGACCACGACATCTTCGCGGCGGGCGAAATCACGCAGCGCGCGACCGACAATCTCTTCGCTACTGCCAGCGGAGTAGCTGTTGGCGGTATCGAAAAAGTTAATGCCGCCCTCAAGGGCGTGTTTGATTATCGGGCGGCTGCTTTCTTCAGGTAGCGTCCAGGCGTGATTGCCGCGATTAGGCTCGCCAAACGTCATGCAGCCCAGGCAAAGGCGGGAGACCCGTAGGTCGGTTTTTCCTAAGATGTTGTATTTCATCAATCCACTCCTACTTAGCTCGTGATGAATTAAGCATAGCAGGAGCGGGGAGGGGTTTATGCCAGCCAGGCCTTGATTTTGGCCTCAATTCCGACGGCATTCAGACCCAGATCGGCGCGAGCTTCATCCTGAGTTCCCTGCGGGATGAAGAAGTCTGGCAGGCCAATGTTCAGCACCGGGACGGGCTTACGATGGGCCATCAGCACTTCGTTTACACCGCTGCCAGCACCACCCATAATGGCGTTCTCTTCAATGGTAACCAGCACCTCGTGTTGGGCAGCCATTTCAAGGATCAACGTTTCATCCAGGGGTTTCACAAAACGCATATCGACCAGCGTGGCGTTCATCGACTCTGCGACCTGAGCGGCTTCCGGCATCAGGGTACCGAAGTTGAGAATTGCCACTTTCTCCCCGTGACGTTTCACTATACCTTTCCCGATAGGCAGTTGTTCCAGCGGGGTCAACTCTACGCCCACCGCGTTACCTCGCGGATAACGCACGACCGTTGGACCGTCGTTGTAGTGATAGCCGGTGAACAGCATCTGACGGCATTCGTTTTCATCACTCGGGGTCATAATGACCATTTCCGGGATGCAGCGCAGGAAGGAAAGATCGAACGCCCCTTGATGGGTTTGTCCATCTGCGCCAACAATTCCTGCCCGGTCAACGGCGAACAGAACAGGCAGTTTCTGGATGGCGACATCATGCAGCACCTGATCGTAGGCGCGCTGCAGGAAGGTCGAGTAAATAGCCACGACCGGCTTATAGCCGCCAATCGCCAGACCGGCAGCAAACGTCACCGCGTGCTGTTCGGCGATCGCCACATCGAAGTAGCGGTCCGGAAACTTACGTGAAAATTCCACCATACCGGAGCCTTCGCGCATCGCCGGGGTGATTGCCATCAGCTTATTGTCTTTCGCCGCGGTTTCGCACAGCCAGTCACCGAAGATTTTTGAATAGCTCGGCAGGCCGCCGCTGCTTTTCGGCAGGCATCCGCTGGACGGATCGAATTTTGGTACCGCGTGGAAGGTGATTGGATCTTTTTCTGCTGGCTCGTAACCACGACCTTTTTTGGTCATGATGTGCAGGAACTGCGGGCCTTTCAGATCGCGCATGTTCTTCAGTGTGGTGATAAGCCCCAGCACGTCGTGACCGTCCACCGGACCGATATAGTTAAATCCCAGTTCTTCAAACAGCGTACCCGGCACAACCATGCCTTTGATGTGTTCTTCGGTACGTTTGAGCAGCTCTTTAATCGGCGGTACGCCGGAGAAGACTTTTTTCCCTCCTTCGCGTAGCGAGGAGTAGAGTTTGCCAGAGAGTAGTTGCGCCAGATGATTGTTCAGCGCGCCAACGTTCTCTGAAATCGACATTTCATTGTCGTTGAGGATAACCAGCATGTCGGGCTTAATATCGCCTGCGTGGTTCATCGCTTCAAACGCCATCCCGGCGGTGATAGCGCCGTCGCCAATCACACATACGGTACGACGTTCTTTGCCTTCTTTCTCAGCGGCAACCGCAATACCGATACCTGCGCTGATGGAGGTTGAAGAGTGCCCAACGCTCAGTACGTCATACTCGCTCTCACCGCGCCACGGGAACGGATGCAAACCGCCTTTCTGACGAATGGTGCCGATTTTATCACGGCGTCCGGTCAGTATTTTGTGCGGGTAAGCCTGATGTCCTACATCCCAGATTAACTGGTCAAACGGGGTATTGTAGACATAGTGCAGCGCGACGGTGAGTTCCACCGTGCCCAGACCAGAGGCGAAGTGCCCGCTGGAACGGCTTACGCTGTCGAGCAAATAGCGGCGCAGTTCGTCGCAAAGCTTTGGCAGGCTCTCTTTTGGCAGCAGACGTAACTCCTGGGTGGAGTCGACCAGCGCCAGGGTCGGGTATTTGGCTATATCAAAACTCATCGCAAGCTCATGGGATATGTTGGTTTATTTATCACGCTGGATTATGTAGTCCGCTAGCGCTTCCAGTGCCGAGGTATCGAGTGACTGTGCGGCCAGCAAACTTAGCGACTGGCGGGCATCCTCGATTAAATCCCGGGCTTTATTCTGGGCTTGCTCAAGACCCAGAAGTGCAGGATAGGTACTTTTGCCAAGCTGCTGGTCAGCACCCTGACGTTTACCCAATGTTGCAGTATCGCCTACCACATCCAGGATGTCATCCTGAACCTGGAAGGCCAGACCGATGCTTTCTGCGTATTTGTCGAGTATTGCCAGGCATTCTCGCCCTTTATCGCCTGCGCTTAATGCTCCCAGACGTACGGCGGCGCGAATCAATGCCCCGGTTTTATGGCGGTGAATACGCTCCAGCGCATCCAGCTCAACCTGATGACCTTCAGCTTCCAGATCCAGCGCCTGACCGCCGCACATACCGGCGATACCGCTGGCCTGAGCCAGTTCAGAGATCATCGCGATGCGGTCACGGTCAGATACTTCCGGCATTGGAACGTCGCTGATAATGGAGAATGCCAGCGTTTGCAGCGCATCTCCGGCCAGGATCGCGTTTGCCTCACCAAATTTTACGTGGCAAGTCGGCAGACCGCGGCGCAGGTCATCGTCGTCCATCGCGGGTAAATCATCGTGCATCAGCGAATAGGCGTGAATGCATTCGACGGCGGCAGCGGGAGCATCAAGCGTACTCAGGCTGACACCAAACATCTGACCGGTCGCATACACCAGGAACGGGCGCAGGCGTTTACCGCCTAATAATGCGCCATATTGCATGGTTTCGACCACGGGAGTGTTCTGAAAGGGCAGTGGCGCGATAAAACGGCTCAGTGCCTGGTTGGCCTGCTCAACGCAAGCCTGTAGCTGCTGCGTAAAATCCATTTACTCATTATCCGGTGTAAAAGGCGTAAGGGCCGCGTCTTCAGTATCTGACAGCAGGATTTGTACGCGCTGTTCAGCCTGTTGCAATTTGACCTGTCCTTGACGCGCCAACTGTACGCCGCGTTCGAATTCGTTCAACGCTTCTTCTAACGGCAGGTCGCCGCCTTCCAGACGGGTAACAATTTGTTCCAGCTCGCTCAGCGCGGTTTCAAAACTGGCGGGCGCTTCATTTTTCTTCGGCATAATGAATGTCTGACTCTCTGTATTGGCAGCACAAGACTATGGTAACGGACTCGCACTGATAAGCAAATAACGCGCAATGTGCACAGTAGCCGCGTGATGGTGATATACTTGCGCGCCTGGATGCAGTCGCGGGTATGGGCTGCTGTATTTTTTTCCATTACAAGTCATTCAGACTTGCCTAAGAACCATTGCCGCCATGAAGTTTATCATTAAATTGTTCCCAGAAATCACCATCAAAAGCCAATCTGTGCGTTTGCGCTTTATAAAAATTCTGACAGGGAACATTCGTAACGTTTTAAAGCACTATGATGAAGACCTTGCCGTTGTCCGTCACTGGGATCACGTTGAGGTTCGCGCTAAAGATGAAAGCCAGCGTCTGGACATTCGCGACGCGCTGACCCGTATTCCGGGGATCCACCACATTCTCGAAGTAGAAGACGTGCCGTTTACCGATATGCACGATATTTTCGAGAAAGCACTGGTGCAGTATCGCGATCAACTGGAAGGTAAAACCTTCTGCGTACGCGTTAAGCGTCGTGGTAAGCATGAGTTTAGCTCCATTGAGGTGGAACGTTATGTTGGCGGTGGACTGAACCAGCATATTGAATCCGCGCGCGTGAAGCTGACGAAGCCGGACGTGACGGTTAATCTTGAAATCGAAAACGACCGTCTGTTGCTGGTTAAAGGCCGCTATGAAGGTATTGGCGGTTTCCCGATTGGTACGCAGGAAGACGTACTGTCGCTGATCTCCGGTGGTTTCGACTCCGGCGTGTCCAGCTACATGCTGATGCGTCGCGGCTGCCGCGTGCACTACTGCTTCTTCAACCTTGGCGGGGCAGCGCATGAAATCGGTGTTCGCCAGGTGGCGCATTACCTGTGGAATCGCTTCGGTAGTTCGCATCGCGTGCGTTTTGTTGCTATCAACTTTGAACCGGTGGTCGGTGAGATCCTGGAGAAAGTTGATGACGGCCAGATGGGCGTGGTTCTCAAGCGTATGATGGTTCGCGCGGCGTCGAAAGTCGCTGAGCGCTACGGCGTACAGGCGCTGGTAACCGGTGAAGCACTGGGCCAGGTGTCCAGTCAGACGCTGACCAACCTGCGTTTGATCGATAACGTATCAGACACCCTGATCCTGCGCCCACTTATCTCCCATGATAAAGAGCACATCATCAATCTGGCGCGTGAAATTGGCACCGAGGATTTTGCTCGTACCATGCCGGAATACTGCGGTGTAATTTCAAAAAGCCCGACGGTGAAAGCGATCAAATCGAAGATTGAGGCCGAAGAAGAAAACTTCGATTTCTCTATCCTCGATAAAGTGGTTGAAGAAGCGAATAATATTGATATTCGCGATATCGCCCAGCAGACGCAGCAAACCGTGGTAGAAGTGGAAACCGTGAGCGGTTTCGGCCCGAACGATGTGATCCTGGATATCCGTTCTGTGGATGAACAGGATGATAAACCGCTGAAGGTTGACGGCGTGGACGTCGTTTCTCTGCCGTTCTACAAGCTGAGCACCAAATTCGGCGATCTGGACCAGAGCAAAACCTGGCTGCTGTGGTGTGAACGCGGGGTGATGAGCCGCCTGCAGGCGCTTTATCTGCGCGAGCAGGGCTTTGAGAACGTGAAGGTGTATCGCCCGTAATTGAGTAAACACCGTGTTGTAGGCCGGATAAGGCGGTTACGCCGCCATCCGGCAATGCAACGATATTATTCAAAACGCACAGGAAGCGTCTTCCCGTTCGACTCCCAGACGCCTTGATAGACACCGTCTTTTAACTCCAGCGTTATCTTCTCTTGCGCTTGTTCAGCAGCAGATGTCTTCAGTTCATAATGTTGATTGTCGGCTGTATCGCATTTGCCGGTTAATTCAATCGGTGCGCCAAATTTCTGGTAAAAGTAAGCCCCTTCAAAAAAATCACCGTATTTGCAGTCCACCTTCAACACAATACGCATGCTTTTTCCCAGCGTGCCGTACATGACTTTGCCGTCAATGCCGGGCGCTGGCGAAACCTGTGTTGTACTCTTTGCTCCAGTCAGATACTGGCCGTACGGCGTGAGCCGATTTTGCAGTTCCGCGGTTGGAATTTTCGTGGTGAAATCACCCAACTCGTCGAGTGCGCGGCTGGCGTGGTTGCTACAGCGTCCGTTCAGGAAGGCCAGATGGTCTTTTTGCAGGGAGAATTTGTCGATGTAGTACAAACCGTCGGTGTAGGTTGCGCACGATGCGTAGAATTCGGCGTAGTTAAAAACTTCACCTTTCTCTTCTTTTATTTGTTCTGGTGTTTGCGATTTATGCGCATCAACAAATGTGTCGATTTGGCCACGGATATCTTTTCTGATGCGAGTATTTAATTCGGCCATCGTAGAACGGGAAAAGAGGTCGTTGAGGGTAATTGCCGCGCCGTTGGCTAAATCGAAGCTGAGCGGTACATTGTACGATTCGCAATACGCTCCGCAGCCTTCGACAAACATATTCATGGTCAGGATTTTTTCGTCGCGAAATTCAACCGTGTAGTTAAGGTTTGCGGTGGGATTCATGGCTGATTTCGCAAACTGGTTTACTGTGGCCTGCGGAGTATTACCCGGTAGCTGATTGATAAAGGTTGCGAAAATATAATCGTTAATACGTTTCGCAACCTTGGGGTTATCCGTCGAGGAAAACCATGGCACGCGATATTGCATTTCAGTGCTTCCGGGATAGCGATACTCAATACTCTTTATGTCGAGTTGCGTCGCTGTGGCATAACCGGAAAGGAGCAATAAAGCCACTCCACTCAGATATCCTTTCATTATGATTCCTTATAAGGGAGTGGCCTGAAGATTTACTCGTAGTAGTTATAGATTCCCGCTGCCATCACCAGTTGTGATGCAACTTCGTAAGCCTTTTCACGACTGACCAGAAGATCAATGATTTTCAAACCGAAATCGATTGAGGTTCCCGGTCCCTGGCTGGTTAACAGGTTGACGCGCGGATCCCATACGACGCGCTTGTCCTGCCATTGATCAGCGGGGATTTGGTCTTTCAGCGCCGGGTAGCCGGTCATGTTGCCGATGGGAAAAATGTCGTGTGGGACGAGGACGGTGGCAGCCGCGGCACAGATTGCCGCGACAATGCGTCCGGAGCGATGAAACTGCTTCACGGTTTCGACCAGCAGAGGGCTGTCGCGAAAACACTCGGCGCCTTTAATACCGCCCGGCAGTACGAT
The DNA here is from genome assembly GCF_006385635.1 of Citrobacter sp. CF971. Classification (NCBI taxonomy): domain Bacteria; kingdom Pseudomonadati; phylum Pseudomonadota; class Gammaproteobacteria; order Enterobacterales; family Enterobacteriaceae; genus Citrobacter; species Citrobacter sp. CF971. The sequence goes on from NZ_CP041051.1 coordinate 1,247,205, forward strand.
AATGTCGAAATCGCCGTCAGCAACTTCGACTAATGGCGCATCCGCCAGCAGTTTCACACCGCGCGAGCACACGATCGTCAGGTTGCCATCGCTGGCGACGCTGGCGGTTGTGACCTTAATTCCGCCGCGAACCAGTAGATCGATAGTAGTAACCGCTTCGGTTTCTTCACTACCAGGGGCGAGACATACCAGTGCTTGAGCGCTCATACTCACTTTCCTTTCTTTTAACCATTTCAAACAGGCGGGCATTTTCCGGAACGGCGATGCCGTGCGCGCGTGCACGTTTTAACAAATAACCGGTAATGTAGTCGATCTCGGTATGACGCATGGCGCGAATGTCCTGCAGCATAGATGAGATATTTTCCGCCGTACTGTCAATCACTTGCTCGACATAATAGCGTAAATCATCCGCTGATGTGTGGTGGCCTTCGCGTTCGATCACCGCTGCCACTTCCTCACAGATGAGCGCTATTTTTTCAGGATGATGGCGTAGCTCACCGTTTGGGCAATCCCATAATGCGGTCAGCGGGTTAATGACGCAGTTGACGGCCAGCTTGCGCCACAGCTCGGCGCGAATGGTGTTGTGCCAGGCGACGTCCGGCAGCACCTCTTGCAGGGTTTCAGCCAGATAGCTGAAATCGCCGTCTTGCTCACGCGCCGGCCCAATACGCGTTGTTCCCTGAGCGACATGAATGATGACGTTCCCGTCACGGCGTGCTGCGTGGGTGGTGGTACCCATCAGCAAGGGTTGCTTAATGTTATGTAACTCTTCAATCGTTCCCATGCCGTTGTGAATAAGCAGAATGGGCGTGGTTTCAGGCAGAATTGCAGACAGGCCTTTTACCGCATCAGAAACTTGCCAGGCCTTCAGGGTGACAAGCAGCAGGTCGCTTTTTGCCAAAAAGTCGGGGTCGTTTGCCGTCAGGGATTCATTAAAAACTGAGCCATCCGTGTCGATCAGGTTTACGCTGCAGTAGGGTTGCGGTACGCGCAGCCACCCTTGCACCTCATGTCCATGTTTGCACAGCGCTGTAAGCCATAGCTGTCCTAACGCTCCACATCCCAGTACGGTAATTTTCATTCTTCCTCCTCACCTGCAACAGCACCAGGTGTTAATCCATATCGACCGCACCCTATTATTGTTCGCAGATGTCGCTACCACGTACAATGAAAGGATACAGCCTAGTATAGCGCTGTCTGTTGAGTAACTTTGCAGGTATTATGCTTCGCATCAAAAATGAAGGGAGAGGAAAAGATGCCATCTTTCGATATTGTCTCTGAAGTTGATCTTCAGGAAGCCCGTAACGCGGTGGATAACGCCAGCCGTGAAGTCGAGTCACGCTTTGATTTTCGTGGCGTTGAAGCCACTTTTGAGCTGAATGAGTCAAATAAGACGATTAAGGTGCTGAGCGAGTCTGATTTTCAGGTTAATCAGCTGCTGGATATTTTGCGTGCCAAGCTGCTGAAACGCGGTATTGAAGGCACCTCGCTGGACGTACCAGAAACTTTCGTGCACAGCGGTAAAACCTGGTTTGTTGAAGCTAAGCTGAAGCAGGGCATTGAAAGCGCGGTGCAAAAGAAAATCGTTAAGCTGATCAAAGACAGCAAGCTGAAGGTGCAGGCGCAGATTCAGGGTGAAGAAATTCGTGTGACCGGTAAGGCGCGTGACGATCTGCAATCCGTCATGGCGCTGGTTCGCGGTGGTGATCTCGGCCAGCCGTTCCAGTTTAAAAACTTCCGTGATTAAGTCGTAATGCCTGATCCGGCCTACAGGTCGCACACGCTATTTGTAGGCCGGACGAGACGTTAGTTACCATCCGGTAATCATCACGTCTGGCTGATGGTCTGCTCAACCTCAAATCGATTGGTGACTTTGCTGTCGATTTTCACGTAGGCCGAATGCTCTTTCGCCACAATTAACACTTCGCTTATCCCTTCTTTCGCCAGCAGACGCTGCTTTAGCGTGTCATCTGCGGCAATTTCTGGTGGAATTTCCACACGCAGGCTGCTGACATACGGCGGCTCTTTCATTGTGCTTGCCACAATCAACCAAACTGCCGCCAGCAGCGCACCGGCCAGAAATACGGCCTGACCATCAAACATTTCAACCACCCAACCGCCGAGCGAACCGCCAATCGCCACGCCAAGAAACTGGCTGGTGGAGTAAACACCCATTGCCGTGCCTTTGTAACCCGCAGGCGATTCTTTGCTGATAAGCGAGGGGAGGAGAGCTTCCATCAGGTTGAAGGCGAGGAAGAAAATCTGCACCCCCGCAATCAGGCCCCAGAAACGCACGTTAGCGCTCCACAATACAATCTCTGCAATAAGGATCAGTAACACGCAGGCGAGGAACACGCGTTTCATCTTGCGCTTCACTTCGGCGTAAATGATGAACGGCACCACGGAAACAAAGGATAGCAGCATCGTCACCAGATAAATTTTCCAGTGTTCTGCGGCGGGGAAACCGGCTTTCGCCAGTTGTCCTGGTAACGCGACGAAAGTGGACATCAGCAAAATGTGCAGGCACATAATGCCGAAATTGAGCTTCAGCAGTTTGGGCTCCGCCAGCACTTTGCTGAAGCTATCTTTTACCATGCCCGATTCACGGTTTAGTACGTGGCTGGTGCTATTGGGAACGACCCAAATGGTCAGCACGATACCCGTGGTAGCAAGGGCGGCAATCATCCAGAACAGCGCGTGGAGCCCCAGCGCATGGGTAACGATTGGCCCCAGCACCATCGCAATGGCAAAGGTGATACCAAAGCTGACGCCGATAAACGCCATCGCTTTGGTGCGGTTTTGCTCGCGGGTTAAGTCGGAAAGCAGCGCCATCACGGCCGCGGCAATTGCTCCGGAACCTTGCAATGCGCGACCAAGAATAATGCCCCAGATTGAATCGGAGAGGGCAGCAATCACGCTGCCGAGAACGAATACCGCCAGTCCGCCGACAATAAGCGGCTTACGACCAATGCGGTCAGAGAGCAGACCAAAGGGGATCTGGAAGACGGCTTGCGCCAGGCCGTAAATGCCGATGGCAAGGCCAATCAACGCTTCGCTGGCGCCCTGTAGCGCCATACCGTACGTGGTCAGAACCGGTAGAACCATAAACATGCCAAGCATGCGCAACGAGAATACGGTCCCTAAACCCCAGGTGGCGCGCAACTCACCGGGCGTCATTTTGTAATCGTTCATTCCCACCTCTGTATTAATTTCGCGCCTAGTGTAAAGCGCTAAGCAGGCTGGGTAAATATGCGCTTTATTAACAAATGTTGGGGTTGTGAGGGGAGTCGGCTGGAAACGAAAATGCCGGATGACGATACTCACGTATCTTATCCGGCCTACAAGCAATGTGCTTTTTTGTAGGCCGGATAAGGCGTCAGCCGCCATCCGGCATAGAAGATGTGACGATTAACTTACCAGACGTAAGTCAGCAGGTTCTGCGAGTTTGGCACCATAAAGTCGACGGACATCATCACGGAAAGCGCGGTAATGGCGATGATGGAGAAACCGAACAGCTTGCGCGCCCAGACTTTGTCATCTTCCACTTTATAACCGCGCAGCGCCATGCCCAACCACCAGACGCTCACCGCCGCAGCAACAATCAGGTATTTATAACCTGCATAGCCGCCCAGGGTTAGCATCAGCGTGGCGATAGCAAATGCGATGATATACAGCGTGATATGGTTTTTCGCGACTGAAATGCCTTTCACCACCGGCAGTACTGGGATGTTGGCAGCCTGATAATCCTTAAAGCGGAAAATCGCAATCGCGTAAGAGTGCGGCATCTGCCACAGGCTGAAAATAGCCAGCAGAATCAGCGCACCGCTATCGAACTCACCGGTTACGGCGCAGTAGCCAATCACCGGCGGCGCAGCGCCGGAGAGTGAGCCAATCAGCGTGCCATAAACGGAATGGCGCTTCATGTACAGGCTATAGACGCCCACATAGACCACGAAGCCCATTACCCCCAGCCAGCAGGCCAGAGGGTTCGCGCCAAACCACAGCAGCATAAAGCCAGCAATACCCAGCAGGGTGGCGTATACCAGTGAGACCGCAGGGGAAATCAGACCTTTAACCAGCACGCGGTTTTTGGTCCTCTCCATCTTCCTGTCGATATCCCTGTCGATGTAGTTGTTAAATACACAACCCGACGCCACAACCAGTGACACCCCAACCAGCGTGTAGATAAACAGGGGATAATCAATGCTGCCTTTCGAGGCCAGCAGGAACCCCCCAATCACCGAGATCAGGTTGCCAAAGATGATGCCTGGTTTCGTTACTTGCAGGTATTGCTTAAACATCATAATCGCCGCTCTTAGTGCATCATCATGTTGTAGTTAAGGTTCCACATAATCCAGATGGAGCCCACAACCAGGATGGCGATGATTAGCACAGTAAAGACAAAGGCCGTCATGTTCCAACCTTCATCAGATTTGCTATTCATGTGCAGGAAGCACACCAGGTGCACCAGAATCTGTACCACTGCCATTGCCAGAATAGTTCCCAGAATGACGGCCGGAGAGGCAGAACCTGTCATCACCATCCAGAACGGAATGACCGTCAGGATGATCGACAGGATAAAACCTGTCATGTAGGTTTTTACGCTGCCATGGGATGCGCCGCCGCTCTCGTTAGCATGACTCATTACATCGCCCCCATCAGATAAACAACAGTGAACACACAGATCCATACCACATCCAGGAAGTGCCAGAACAGGCTCAGGCACATGATGCGGGTACGGTTAGTACTGGTCAGGCCGCGACGAGCGACTTGCACCATCAGAACCGCCATCCAGATAAGACCGGAGGTGACGTGCAGACCGTGCGTGCCGACCAGCGCGAAGAACGCAGACAGGAAACCGCTACGATCCGGGCCCATGCCGTTAACAATCAGGTGATGGAATTCATAGAGTTCCATCCCGATGAATCCGGCACCGAACAAGAAGGTCAACGCCAGCCAGGAGATAACCTGGCTCTTGTTGTTCTTGTACATGGCAATCGCTGCCATGCCGTAAGTAATGGAGCTGAATAACAGCAGGAATGTTTCAACCAGAACGAACGGCAGTTCAAAAATGTCTTTACCTGTTGGGCCACCTGCGGTGCCGTTCACCAGAACGGCATAGGTTGCAAACAGAATAGAGAACAGAATGCAGTCGCTCATCAGGTAGACCCAGAATCCGAAGATCTTGGTCTGGCCTGCATCGTGGTGCCCGTGTTCGTGCGCGTGGGCAGTCGCGTGCGTTAAAGTATCAGTTGCCATTTTTCAGCCCTGCCTTAGTAATCTCATCGAAATGCTGGTTTTCCAGTTTTTCGACTTCCGGGACCGGCACGTAGTAATCGACGTCTTCATCAAAGCTTTTCACAATCCAGCTGATGATCATGCCTGCGAAGCTTGCAATCGCCAGCCACCAGATATGCCAGATCATGGCGAAACCAAACAGTGTTGCGAAGGCGGTAATGACGATACCGGCACCGCTGTTCTTCGGCATATGAATTTCTTCATAGTGCGCAGGCTGCTTGTACGCTTCACCTTTTTCTTTCATTTCCCAGAAGGCATCACGCTCGTGAACGTGCGGCACAACGGCAAAGTTATAGAACGGAGGCGGGGAAGAGGTTGCCCACTCCAGCGTACGACCACCCCATGGGTCACCGGTCAGGTCACGGTTCTGCTCGCGGTCGCGAATAGAAACGTAGATCTGAATCAGCTGGCACAGGATACCCAATGCAATCAGCGCGGCACCGCAGGCGGCAACGACCAGCATCGGATGGAACTGTGGGTCAATCTGCTGGCTGAGACGACGGGTCATACCCATGAAGCCCAGCACGTACAGCGGCATAAATGCCACGAAGAAGCCGATGATCCAGAACCAGAATGCGCGCTTACCCCAGGTTTCGTTCAGCGTGAAGCCAAACGCTTTTGGCCACCAGTAGGTCATACCTGCGAAGCAGCCAAATACGACGCCGCCGATGATAACGTTATGGAAGTGCGCAATCAGGAACAGACTGTTGTGCAGTACGAAGTCTGCACCCGGAACCGCCAACAGTACGCCGGTCATGCCGCCAACTGAGAAGGTCACGATAAAGCCAATCGTCCACAGCATCGCTGAGTGGAATACGATACGGCCCTGATACATGGTGAACAGCCAGTTGAAGATCTTCACCCCTGTCGGGATGGCGATAATCATGGTGGTAATACCGAAGAAGGCGTTTACGTTAGCGCCTGCACCCATGGTGAAGAAGTGGTGCAGCCAAACAACGAACGACAGAACGGTGATACACACGGTTGCCCACACCAGCGAGGTGTAACCAAACAGACGTTTACGTGAGAAGGTTGCTGCGATTTCGGAGAACACCCCGAAGACCGGCAGAACCAGGATATACACTTCCGGATGGCCCCAGGCCCAAATCAGGTTGATGTACATCATCATGTTGCCGCCCATATCGTTGGTAAAGAAATGGGTACCCAGATAGCGATCCAGGGTCAGCAACGCGACGGTAACCGTCAGGATTGGGAAAGAGGCGATAATCAGGATGTTCGCGCACAGAGACGCCCAGCTGAATACCGGCATCTTGAACATGGTCATTCCTGGTGCACGCATCTTAATGATGGTCACAAAGAAGTTGATACCGGTCAGGGTTGTACCAATACCGGACAACTGGACTGCCCATATCCAATAATCGACCCCGACGCTTGGACTGTACTCTATTCCCGAGAGCGGCGGATACGCCAGCCAACCGGTCTGCGCGAATTCACCCACGCCCAGAGACAGGTTAACCAGGATTACGCCGACAACGGTGAACCAGAAGCTCAGGTTGTTCAGGAACGGGAATGCAACGTCACGTGCACCGATCTGCAGTGGAACCACCAGGTTCATCAGACCGATAACAAATGGCATTGCCACGAAGAAGATCATAATCACGCCGTGAGCCGTGAAGATCTGGTCGTAGTGGTGAGGTGGCAAGAAGCCCGCTTCACCTGCAGAAGCCAGCGCTTGCTGACTACGCATCATGATGGCGTCGGCAAAGCCACGAATCAACATGACGATTGCAACAATGACATACATGATGCCAAGGCGTTTGTGGTCAACCGAAGTCAGCCACTCTTTCCACAGGTAGGTCCACTTACCGAAGTAAGTGATTAGGCCCAGTAAGGCCGCACCACCGATGATAATGGCAGCGATCGTAACCATGACAATGGGTTCATGGAACGGCACTGCATCCAGCGTCAATTTTCCGAACATCGTATTCTTCCTCGGCCCCTTAGTGAGCGGATTCCGCGTGGCTCATGTCCATGCCTTCCATGCCTTCGTGTGCGTTGTGCTCACCTTCGGGTTGGGTCATGTCCATGCTCTTACCGTGAGCCATAAATTTGTTAATAACATCTTTAAACAAATCGGGTTTCACGTTGGAGAAGTATTCCACCTGGTTGTATTCGCTTGGCACAGCCACTTTCTCGAACGCAGCCATGTCGCTCATGGTGTTCGTGGACTGTTTAGCTTTAGCAACCCATTGGTCGAATTCGGCGCGGTCCTTTGTTGCGATAGCCTTGAACTTCATACCGGAGAAGCCTGGTCCGCTATAGCTTGCGGAGATACCATCATAAGTACCGACTTCGTTGGCGATCAGATGCAGTCGAGTCTGCATACCGGCCATGGCATAAATTTGGCTACCCAGACGCGGGATAAAGAAGGAGTTCATCACGGAGTTGGATGTCACTTTGAACTCAACCGGAGTATTCGCCGGGAAGGCGATTTCATTCACGGTAGCGATACCTTGTTCCGGATAGATGAAGAACCATTTCCAGTCCATGGAAACCACTTCGATGGTAATGGGCTTCTCGTCATGCGCCAGCGGTTTGCTTGGCTCAAGAGCGTGAGTGGTTTTCCAGGTCAGAACGGCAAGGAAAATGATGATTAAGATCGGCACCGTCCAGACCACAGCTTCCACTTTATTGGAGTGTGACCAGTTCGGGCTGTACTTCGCATCTTTATTGCTTGCACGATACTTCCAGGCAAAACCAACAGCCATCAAGATGGCAGGAATAACGACAATCAACATCAGGCCAAATGCCGTCAGTATCAGTGAACGTTGTTCCAGTCCAATCTGTCCTTTAGGGTCAAGCAGCGCAGAATTACAGCCACTGAGTAACGCAGTGCCTGCAATTAATGACAACCATCCCAAACTTTTATTGTATTTCCTGAGTCTCATTTAACGACCTCAATTCCACGGGACCGGGTGGCGTTTAAAGTGTGAGGGCATTTTACGGGAAGGTTACATTACTGTAAACATCCTTGGATCTGTGTTACTGGGTTCTGCCGTGCATGTCACATATGTTGCAATATATGTCGCTTTGACTTTAAGAACCTGTTGCAACATCACGTTATAACGAAAGCAGGCAGGTAGGGGACAGGCTGAGGGCAATTGGTATAACCAATACGAAAATAAAACAATTGTTTAACAATTGATTATCAATAAAAAGACAATTTGGGAACAAAAAATAAATCTGTAGTGGCTGAATCGAGTAAGGAAAATAAAATATATAAAAGGCGTCAATAATTTCCAAATTCTTTGGCGCACAAAATAACAAATATTATTTTTATCAATTGTTGTTTATTTAGCCGTTATAATTACGCAAGGTGATTACAACGGCTTATTAATACGGTTTTTTATGCCAGACGGTTTTTGCGCAGAGCCAGATAATCCAGCAATCCGCCAAAAATCACCCCGCAGACCGCGACCGCCACCGAGACTTCAAGCAGTTCCGGCAGGAAGGAGAAGTTGGTGTAATCCAGCGCATTCATGGTTAACAGCAGCAGCCAAGCCAGCAGCAGGCAGCAGCCTACTACCAACGTCATTAATGCCAGACTGTACGCTCCACGAAATTCCGTACGCGGAATAAAGCTTTCATTTTGCCAGCTATGTTCCAGGGTCTGGCGACATACCAGCAGCAGTATGAGGCCGGGGATCGCGGCAAACACGGAGAACAGATAAAACGTCGGCCAGCCGTGTGCTTCGACAAACCAACCCGCCACCGGGCCAACATAAACGCGACCAACGGCTGAAAGCGCGGATAGCAGGGCGAACTGGGTCGCTGAGAAGGACTTATTGCACAGCGTCATTAATAAAGCGACAAACGCCGCTGTGCCCATTCCGCCACACAGGTTTTCAAAGAAGACGGCAGCCGCCATACTGAACATGTGTTTGTCAGTGATGGACAATAGCCAGTAGCCTGCATTTGACGCCCCTTGCAGAATGCCAAATATCAGCAATGCGCGGAACAGCGAAAGGCGCTGCATCAGGATCCCGCCGTACAATGCACCAACGATGGTTGCCAGAAGCCCGAGCGTTTTATTCACCACACCAACCTCACCCGCATCAAATCCAACGCCGCGGATCAAAAAGGTGGTGGTCAGGCTCATGGCGAAGGCATCCCCGAGCTTATACAGCACAATAAGCAGCAGGATAAGCCAGGCGTTGTTACGACCAAAGAAGTCGCGCAGCGGAGCCGCAACCGCCTGTTCCAGCGTTTTAGGTACCGGAATGGTGTCAGTCGGTTCAGGTGCTAACAGGGTGGCGATGATACAAGGAATCAACAGCGCTGCCATCAGCCAGTACATCCCTTGCCAGCCCAGCCAGCGATCGGCCATCCACAGGGCCAGTCCGCCTGAAACCAGCATCCCTAATCGATAGCCCAGCACGCTGATAGCAGCGCCGGTGCCGCGCTCTTCTGCGGGCAACACGTCGGTTTTCCAGGCATCAAAGACGATATCCTGCGAGGCCGAGCAAAAAGCGATCACCACTGCGAGTGCGGCCATCCAGCGTAACTGTGTGCCAGGCTCCAGAAAGCCCATCGCGGCGATAGAAATTAACAACAGCACCTGGGTCGCCAGCAGCCAGCCGCGACGTCGACCTAAAAACGGTGGCGTGTAACGGTCCATCAACGGGGACCAGAGAAACTTAAATACGTAGGCCTGACCTACCAGGGAAAAGAAACCGATGGTTTTAAGATCGATATTCTCGACCGTCATCCACGCCTGAAGCGTACCGGAGGTGAGTGCGAGCGGTAAACCGGAGGCGAACCCCAGAATAAGCAGGATAGCTGAGCGTGGTTGCTGAAAAATACGTAAGTAATGACTGGACATGGGCTTCTATAGGCCCGACGAACGCCGGGCCATATGGGCAGAAATTAACGAGCGTTCTGCTTGATGAAATCGTGAACGCTGGTGTCCTGAGACATATCAGCGATGGTGTCGGTCAGCACGCTGTTAACGGCGTCAGCGATATTTTTGTTAGAGGCCTGCAGTGCGCCTTCAACAGAATAGCTTGCGCGGTAGTTTTTGGTCATTTTGTTGCCGTTAGCAGCGGTCGCAATGATGGCGATATCTGCTTTGGTGGCAATGTTATAGCGCACGCTACCCTGAGACACGTCAGCGTACAGCTGGCTAACAATGATTTGCAGGTTTACAGCGCCGTTTGGTCCAATCATATAACCGCGTGCGGTCATCTGTTTTTCCAGTACTTCTTGCAGCAGGAAGCGCAGATCGCGGGACGCAGTCAGCGTAACCAACTGGTTGTCGCGGGTGACTTTTGCCAGCGCTTGATCCTGACGCTGGTCGGCACCGTTGATGCTAACGGTCACGCCCATCAGGCTTGGATCCTGCTGTGGCAGGGTAATTTTCGGGGAGACTTCAATAGTGGTCGGCGGCGTTGCGCATCCAGCTAACATGAACATCGCGACTAACGGGAAGAGGATTTTTTTAAACATGCCAGGGCTCTCAGCGAATCTAAATTGTATGGTTAGAGAAAATTCCCGCCATCATAACATCGCCAACGATGAGGGGAAGTGGGTAACGCATGTAAATTCATTGTGTTGTCCGTTTTATGACTTTGTGGAGACCATAAACGGACTTTTTGCAATAAATCGAAGTGAGGATTCAGTGAACTTCATCCGTTTGGCTGAGAAAATCAGACAAGCGCTAATTTTTTGTTGCTAAGGTGTAATGAAAACGGTAAAAGCGGCTAGTATTTAAAGGGATGGGTGACATCTCAGCGTTGTCGGAGGAAAATTTCATGATGATTCGTGAGCAAATAGAAGAAAAATTAAGGGCAGCGTTCGAACCCGTGTTCCTCGAAGTTGTGGATGAAAGCTATCGTCACAATGTCCCGGCTGGTTCTGAAAGCCACTTTAAGGTTGTGCTGGTTAGCGATCGCTTTACAGGTGAACGTTTTCTTAATCGTCATCGGATGATTTACAGCACGTTAACGGCGGAGCTTTCCACAACCGTTCATGCTCTTGCCCTGCATACCTACACCATTAAGGAGTGGGAAGCGTTGCAGGATACGATTTTTGCATCGCCTCCGTGTCGTGGGGCGGGAAGCATCGCGTAAAACGGATTTGCAACAACCGACGCTTTTCCAGTATGTTGCTACAGATTATGTGAAAACGGCCTGCGGGCCGTTTTGTTTTGTCTGAATTCTGGGGCAGTCGTACAGTATTCAGACAAAAATTAGCCGGGAATTGTGAAAAAAGCCGCAGCAACGCGCGATAACCGTTCTCGACTCATAAAAGTGATGCCGCTATAATGCGCGTCTTATTTTTCGGAATGTCTTCGGGATGATTCTGACGACAGGGAATGTGATTGCTTATGAGAACATCCCAGTTCCGCGAAGCCAACAACCTGTGCTTGCGGAGAAGAGTTGACCGAGCACTGTGATTTTTTGAGGTAACAAGATGCAAGTTTCAGTTGAAACCACTCAAGGCCTTGGCCGCCGTGTAACGATTACTATCGCTGCTGACAGCATCGAGACCGCTGTGAAAAGCGAGCTGGTCAACGTAGCGAAGAAAGTGCGTATTGACGGTTTCCGCAAAGGAAAAGTACCGATGAATGTTGTTGCTCAGCGTTATGGCGCATCTGTTCGCCAGGACGTTCTGGGCGACCTGATGAGCCGCAACTTCGTTGACGCGATCATCAAAGAAAAAATCAATCCGGCTGGCGCACCGAACTACGTTCCGGGCGAATACAAACTGGGTGAAGATTTTACTTACGCGGTAGAGTTCGAAGTTTACCCGGAAGTTGAGCTGACTGGTCTGGAAGCAATCGAAGTTGAAAAACCGGTTGTTGAAGTCACCGACGCTGACGTTGACGTGATGCTGGATACCCTGCGTAAGCAGCAGGCTACCTGGAAAGACAAAGACGGCGCTGCTGATGCAGAAGACCGTGTAACCATCGACTTCACCGGTTCTGTAGACGGCGAAGAGTTCGAAGGCGGCAAAGCGTCTGACTTCGTACTGGCGATGGGCCAGGGTCGTATGATCCCAGGCTTTGAAGAAGGCGTTAAAGGCCACAAAGCTGGCGAAGAGTTCACTATCGACGTGACTTTCCCGGAAGAGTACCACGCTGAAAACCTGAAAGGTAAAGCCGCTAAGTTCGTTATCAACCTGAAGAAAGTTGAAGAACGCGAACTGCCGGAACTGACTGAAGAATTCATCAAACGTTTCGGCGTTGAAGATGGTTCCGTAGCAGGTCTGCGCGCTGAAGTACGCAAAAACATGGAACGCGAGCTGAAAGGCGCTGTGCGTAACCGCGTTAAGTCTCAGGCGATCGAAGGTCTGGTAAAAGCTAACGACATCGACGTTCCGGCTGCGCTGATCGACAGCGAAATCGACGTTCTGCGTCGTCAGGCTGCACAGCGTTTCGGCGGCAACGAGAAACAAGCTCTGGAACTGCCGCGTGAACTGTTCGAAGAACAGGCTAAGCGTCGCGTAGTTGTTGGTCTGCTGCTGGGCGAAGTGATTCGCACCAACGAACTGAAAGCTGACGAAGATCGCGTTAAAGGCCTGATCGAAGAGATGGCTTCTGCTTACGAAGATCCGAAAGAAGTGGTTGAGTTCTACAGCAAAAATAAAGAGCTGATGGACAACATGCGTAACGTCGCTCTGGAAGAGCAGGCTGTTGAAGCCGTTCTGGCGAAAGCGAAAGTGACTGAAAAAGCCACTTCCTTCAACGAGCTGATGAACCAGCAGGCGTAATTCGTCGCTTTTTTAGCTCGAATTTCGTACGCAAGCCCGTCACCTTTTGGTGGCGGGTTTTTTTTTGTCACGCATTTTGCATGGGAAGAGTGCGAAAACAGCGTTTCAGTGTTAGCGTTACAACAAAAGATTGTTATGCTTGAATTATGGCGATGTCGTACCCATTACTGAGGGACTAGCTGATAATCCGTCCATAAGGTTACAATCAGCACAGCAGGTTTTTTCAAATTTTATCCAGGAGACGGAAATGTCATACAGCGGCGAACGAGATAACTTTGCACCCCATATGGCGCTGGTGCCGATGGTCATTGAACAGACCTCACGTGGTGAGCGCTCTTTTGATATCTATTCTCGTCTACTTAAGGAACGCGTCATTTTTCTGACCGGCCAGGTCGAAGACCATATGGCTAACCTGATCGTGGCGCAGATGCTGTTCCTGGAAGCAGAAAACCCAGAAAAAGATATCTACCTGTACATCAACTCCCCTGGTGGAGTGATCACTGCCGGGATGTCTATCTATGACACCATGCAGTTTATTAAGCCGGACGTCAGCACCATTTGTATGGGCCAGGCGGCCTCAATGGGGGCGTTCCTGCTGACCGCCGGGGCGAAAGGCAAACGTTTTTGCCTGCCTAACTCTCGCGTCATGATCCACCAGCCTCTGGGCGGTTACCAGGGCCAGGCAACGGATATTGAAATTCATGCCCGTGAAATCCTGAAGGTAAAAGGGCGCATGAACGAACTTATGGCGCATCATACGGGTCAATCTCTTGAGCAGATTGAACGTGATACCGAGCGCGATCGCTTCCTCTCCGCTTCTGAAGCGGTAGAGTACGGTCTGGTCGACTCGATTTTGACCCATCGTAATTAATGCCCAGTGCGCAGGTGTGCCGCTATAATTACCTGGAGCGGCACAACGCTGACTAGCGTCTTGCGCCTGAGAATGGCATTTGCGTCGTCGTGTGCGGCACAAAGAACAAAGAAGAGGTTTTGACCCATGACAGATAAACGCAAAGATGGCTCGGGCAAATTGTTGTACTGCTCTTTTTGCGGCAAAAGCCAGCATGAAGTGCGTAAGCTGATTGCCGGTCCATCCGTGTATATCTGCGACGAATGTGTTGATTTATGCAACGACATCATTCGCGAAGAGATTAAGGAAGTAGCACCGCACCGTGAACGCAGTGCGCTGCCGACGCCACATGAAATTCGCAACCACCTGGACGATTACGTTATCGGTCAGGAGCAGGCGAAGAAAGTGCTGGCGGTCGCGGTATACAACCATTACAAACGTCTGCGCAACGGCGACACCAGCAATGGGGTTGAGTTGGGCAAAAGTAACATCCTGCTGATTGGCCCGACGGGTTCCGGTAAAACGCTGCTGGCTGAAACGCTGGCGCGCCTGCTGGACGTTCCGTTCACTATGGCCGACGCCACCACGCTGACCGAAGCCGGTTATGTGGGTGAAGATGTTGAAAATATTATTCAGAAACTGTTGCAGAAGTGCGATTACGACGTGCAGAAAGCACAGCGTGGGATCGTCTATATCGATGAAATCGACAAGATATCTCGTAAGTCTGATAACCCGTCCATTACCCGTGACGTTTCTGGCGAAGGCGTACAGCAGGCGCTGTTGAAACTGATCGAAGGTACGGTTGCTGCCGTTCCGCCGCAGGGTGGTCGTAAACATCCTCAGCAGGAATTCCTGCAGGTTGATACCTCCAAGATCCTGTTTATCTGCGGTGGTGCCTTTGCCGGTCTGGATAAAGTGATTGCTAACCGTGTTGAAACTGGCTCCGGCATTGGTTTTGGCGCAACGGTAAAAGCACAGTCTGATAAAGCCAGCGAAGGTGAACTGCTGTCGCAGGTCGAACCGGAAGATCTGATCAAATTTGGTCTGATCCCTGAGTTCATCGGTCGTCTGCCGGTTGTGGCAACCCTGAGCGAACTGAGTGAAGAAGCGCTGATTCAGATCCTCAAAGAGCCGAAAAATGCCCTGACCAAGCAGTATCAGGCGTTGTTCAATCTTGAAGGTGTTGATCTGGAGTTCCGTGAGGAAGCGCTGGATGCGATCGCCAAGAAAGCGATGGCGCGTAAAACCGGTGCCCGTGGTCTGCGTTCTATCGTCGAAGCCGCGCTGCTCGACACCATGTACGATCTGCCTTCTATGGAAGACGTCGAAAAAGTGGTGATCGACGAGTCGGTGATTGGCGGCCAGAGCAAGCCATTGCTGATTTACGGTAAGCCGGAAGCACAACAGGCATCTGGCGAATAATTCATCAATTCATACAGACATTTAATTAAAAAGGGGGGATTTTATCTCCCCTTTTATTTTTCCGTAAACATGGCGTTGAATGTGTGGGAAACATCCCCATATACTGACATACATGTTAAAGGTGGTGTGAAGCACAGTCGTACCACCTGATTACCTGGCGGAAACTAAACTAAGAGAGAGCTCTATGAATCCTGAGCGTTCTGAACGCATTGAAATCCCCGTATTGCCGTTGCGCGATGTGGTGGTTTATCCGCACATGGTCATACCCTTATTTGTAGGGCGGGAAAAATCTATCCGTTGTCTGGAAGCGGCTATGGACCATGATAAAAAAATCATGCTGGTCGCACAGAAAGAAGCGTCAACGGATGAGCCGGGTGTAAACGATCTTTTCACCGTCGGGACCGTGGCCTCTATTCTGCAGATGCTGAAACTGCCTGACGGCACCGTAAAAGTGCTGGTCGAGGGGTTACAGCGCGCGCGTATTTCAGCGCTGTCTGACAACGGCGAGCATTTCTCTGCGAAAGCAGAGTACCTTGACTCGCCTGCTATTGATGAGCGCGAACAGGAAGTGCTGGTGCGTACTGCTATCAGCCAGTTCGAAGGCTACATCAAGCTGAACAAGAAAATCCCACCAGAAGTGCTGACGTCGCTGAACAGCATCGACGATCCTGCACGTCTGGCGGACACCATCGCAGCGCACATGCCGCTTAAGCTGGCTGACAAACAGTCCGTGCTGGAGATGTCCGACGTTAACGAACGTCTGGAATATCTGATGGCGATGATGGAGTCTGAAATCGATCTGCTGCAGGTTGAGAAACGCATTCGCAACCGCGTGAAAAAGCAGATGGAAAAATCCCAGCGTGAGTACTATCTGAACGAGCAGATGAAAGCTATTCAGAAAGAGCTCGGCGAGATGGACGATGCGCCGGACGAAAACGAAGCGCTGAAGCGTAAGATCGACGCGGCGAAAATGCCGAAAGAGGCAAAAGAGAAAGCGGAAGCGGAACTGCAGAAGCTGAAAATGATGTCTCCGATGTCGGCGGAAGCGACCGTAGTGCGTGGCTACATCGACTGGATGGTTCAGGTACCGTGGAATGCGCGTAGCAAGGTCAAAAAAGACCTGCGTCAGGCGCAGGAAATCCTCGATACCGACCATTACGGTCTGGAACGCGTCAAAGATCGTATCCTTGAGTATCTCGCGGTCCAAAGCCGTGTGAATAAAATCAAGGGGCCGATCCTGTGTCTGGTTGGGCCGCCGGGGGTAGGTAAAACTTCTCTGGGGCAGTCCATCGCCAAGGCGACCGGGCGTAAATACATCCGTATGGCGCTGGGCGGCGTGCGTGATGAGGCTGAAATTCGCGGTCACCGCCGGACCTATATCGGTTCTATGCCGGGTAAACTGATCCAGAAAATGGCTAAAGTGGGTGTTAAAAACCCGCTGTTCCTGCTTGATGAGATCGACAAAATGTCTTCCGACATGCGTGGCGATCCGGCTTCCGCACTGCTTGAGGTGCTGGATCCAGAGCAGAACGTGGCGTTCAGCGATCACTACCTGGAAGTGGACTACGATCTCAGCGACGTGATGTTCGTTGCGACCTCTAACTCCATGAATATTCCGGCGCCGTTGCTGGATCGTATGGAAGTGATCCGTCTGTCCGGTTATACCGAAGACGAGAAGCTGAATATTGCAAAACGTCACTTGTTGCCGAAACAGATTGAGCGTAACGCGCTGAAAAAAGGTGAGCTGACGGTCGACGATAGCGCCATTGTAGGCATTATTCGTTACTACACCCGTGAAGCGGGCGTGCGTAGTCTGGAGCGCGAAATCTCCAAACTGTGCCGTAAAGCGGTGAAACAGCTGTTGCTCGACAAGTCGCTGAAACATATCGAGATCAATGGCGATAATCTGCACGACTATCTGGGCGTACAGCGCTTTGATTATGGCCGCGCGGACAACGAAAACCGCGTTGGTCAGGTAACCGGCCTGGCGTGGACGGAAGTGGGCGGCGATCTGTTGACCATCGAAACCGCCTGCGTACCGGGTAAAGGTAAACTGACCTACACCGGTTCTCTGGGTGAAGTCATGCAGGAATCTATTCAGGCTGCACTGACCGTGGTACGTGCGCGTGCGGAAAAACTGGGTATTAATCCGGACTTTTACGAAAAACGCGACATTCACGTTCACGTACCTGAAGGAGCGACGCCGAAAGATGGCCCAAGTGCGGGTATTGCCATGTGTACCGCGCTGGTTTCTTGTCTTACCGGTAACCCGGTTCGCGCCGACGTGGCGATGACCGGCGAGATCACCCTGCGTGGTCAGGTTCTGCCAATCGGTGGTTTGAAAGAAAAACTGCTGGCGGCACACCGTGGCGGTATTAAAACGGTCTTAATTCCTGATGAGAACAAACGTGACCTGGAAGAGATTCCGGATAACGTAATTGCCGATCTGGACATCCATCCGGTGAAACGCATTGAGGAAGTTCTGGCTCTTGCGTTGCAAAATGAACCCTCTGGAATGCAGGTTGTGACGGCAAAATAGTGACCTCGCGCAAAGAGCATTAATAAAAACAGGGCTGGCAGGCCATTTCGGGCTTGCCAGCCTTTTTTTGTATAGCTAATTTAGATGACGGATTAGGCTTGCCATCATTAACGGGTGTTGTAAGGGCATGGCAGGCCTGATATAACTGCTGCGCGGTCGCACTTTGAAGGATTCAGGTGCGATATAAATTATAAAGAGGAAGAGAAGAGTGAATAAATCTCAACTGATCGACAAAATTGCTGCAGGGGCTGATATCTCTAAAGCTGCGGCTGGACGTGCGTTAGATGCAATTATTGCTTCTGTTACCGAATCTCTGAAAGAAGGTGATGACGTAGCGCTGGTAGGTT
The DNA here is from genome assembly GCF_006385635.1 of Citrobacter sp. CF971. Taxonomy (NCBI): domain Bacteria; kingdom Pseudomonadati; phylum Pseudomonadota; class Gammaproteobacteria; order Enterobacterales; family Enterobacteriaceae; genus Citrobacter; species Citrobacter sp. CF971. Next base: position 1,265,392 of record NZ_CP041051.1, read on the forward strand.
TTGGTACTTTTGCCGTTAAAGAGCGTGCTGCCCGTACTGGTCGCAACCCGCAAACAGGTAAAGAGATCACCATTGCCGCGGCTAAAGTACCGGGCTTCCGTGCAGGTAAAGCACTGAAAGACGCGGTAAACTAAGTGATTTCCCCTTTGGGGATGTGACGAAGTACAAGGGCGCATCGACTGATGTGCCTTTTTTATTTGTAATTCCGGTACTTTCTACGTGTTGTGGGCTGACAATTACCCCTGTTTCTTGTCACAATAGGCCTTTGTGCGCAGCGTTCAGGAAACGCTATGCTGCGTGAAGCATATATACTCAAAATCCTTGCCGCCGTTGTTGTGTCAATGCGCAGGCGGCTTTAGAGATAACGCGTATAGTCATCTACAGCGGAGTGTGGTTACACCATGATGGACAGCTTACGCACGGCTGCTAACAGTCTCGTGCTCAAGATTATTTTCGGTATCATTATCGTGTCGTTCATTTTGACCGGCGTGAGTGGTTACCTGATTGGCGGGGGCAATAACTTCGCCGCCAAAGTGAATGGCCAGGAGATCAGCCGCGGGCAGTTCGAGAATGCGTTCAACAGCGAACGTAACCGCATGCAGCAACAGCTGGGCGATCAATACTCCGAGCTGGCCGCGAACGAAGGTTACATGAAAACGCTGCGTCAGCAGGTGCTGAATCGTCTTGTTGACGAAGCGCTGCTGGATCAGTATTCCCGCGAGCTTAAGCTCAACATCAGCGACGATCAGATTAAACAGGCTATTTTTGCCACGCCTGCTTTCCAGGTCGACGGTAAATTTGATAACAACCGCTATAACGCAATTGTTAATCAGATGGGCATGACTGCAGACCAGTACGCTCAGGCATTACGTAATCAGCTTACTACCCAGCAGCTGATTAACGGTGTTGCCGGTACGGACTTTATGCTGAAAGGCGAAACGGACGAACTGGCGGCGCTGGTCGCACAGCAGCGGATCGTGCGCGAGGCGACGATTGACGTTAACGCACTGGCCGCGAAGCAGTCTGTTACCGAGCAGGAAGTTGCCAGCTACTACGAGCAGAATAAAAACAACTTTATGACGCCGGAACAGTTCCGCGTGAGCTACATCAAGCTGGATGCTGCTGCTATGCAGGAGACGGCCAGCGATGCTGATATTCAGTCTTACTATGACCAGCATCAGGATCAGTTCACTCAGCCGCAGCGTAACCGCTATAGCATCATTCAGACCAAAACTGAAGATGAAGCCAAAGCGGTACTGGACGAGCTGAATAAAGGCGGTGACTTTGCTGCGCTGGCGAAAGAAAAATCTGCTGATATCATCTCTGCCCGTAAAGGCGGCGATATGGGATGGTTGGAAGATTCCACCACCCCGGATGAGCTGAAAAATGCCGGTCTGAAAGAAAAAGGCCAACTGTCTGGCGTAATTAAGTCTTCCGTTGGTTTCCTCGTTGCGCGTCTTGACGACGTACAGCCTGCACAGGTTAAACCGCTGAGCGAAGCCCGTGACGACATTGCGGCAAAAGTGAAGCAGGAAAAAGCGCTGGATGCCTACTATGCGCTGCAACAGAAAGTCAGCGATGCGGCCAGCAACGATAACGAATCTCTGGCGGGTGCAGAGCAGGCAGCAGGTATGAAAGCGGTTGAAACGGGCTGGTTTAGCCGTGACAGCCTGCCGGAAGAACTGAATTTCAAACCAGTCGCTGACATCATTTTCAATGGTGGTCTGGTTGGCGAGAACGGTACACCTGGCAGTAACTCCGATATCATCACCGTGGATGGCGATCGCGCGTTCGTGCTGCGTATTGCAGAGCACAAAGCCGAAGCCGTGAAGCCACTGGCTGAAGTGAAAGAGCAGGTAACTGCGCTCGTTAAGCACAATAAAGCAGAGCAGCAGGCTAAGCTTGATGCCGATAAACTGCTGGCGGATCTGAAAGCCGGTAAAGGCGATGAAGCGATGAAAGCTGCGGGTCTGAGCTTTGGCGAGGCAAAAACGCTGAGCCGTACGGGTCAGGATCCGTTGAGCCAGGCTGCCTTTGGTCTGAGCCTGCCGGCGAAAGACAAGCCGAGCTACGGCGTAGCGAACGACATGCAGGGTAACGTTGTTCTGTTGGCGCTGGACGAGGTGAAAGCCGGTTCTATGCCTGAAGCGCAGAAGAAAGCGATGGTTCAGGGGATCACTCAGAACAACGCGCAGATTGTCTTCGAAGCGCTGATGAGCAACCTGCGTAAAGCCGCAAAAATTAAAATCGGTGATGCGCTGGAACAGCAGCAATAACCGAGGCAGTTCGCAAAAAATTGCAAAAAGTTGTATCTACCAAAGGCCGCTTTCGCGGCCTTTTCCATTTCTGATATTTGCCGTTTGTCTGCCGTTCTGCACCTCGCTATCGTGATTCCACTGTTAACAAACAAGGAGAAAACAGTATGAAACATGGAATCAAAGCCCTGCTTATCACTCTTTCATTGACCTGCGCTGGTATGGCCCAAACTGCATTGGCGGCTGAGCCTGTCGCCAAAAGCCAGGCGACTCAAACCAAAGCGGAAAACTCAGGGGCGGCACAAAGCAAAGCCACACTGCCCGCTAAAGCAAGCGACGATGAAGGCACCAGGGTAAGCATCAACAGCGCTTCTGCGGAGGATTTAGCGCGAGTCATGAATGGCGTAGGTCTGAAGAAAGCGCAGGCGATTGTGAGCTATCGTGAGGAGTACGGACCGTTTAAAACGGTGGAGGACTTAAAGCAGGTGCCGGGTATGGGCAGTTCGCTGGTGGAGCGTAATTTGGCAGTTTTAACACTTTAATAACTTGCACAGCGCTGAAAATTTGCCAGACTAGAGAGGTCATACCAGTTATGGCCTCACTACCCTGAATATATTCTTATAAAAACGTAAGGTTCCTGCGCTATGCAAACACAAATCAAAGTCCGTGGTTTTCATCTTGATGTCTATCAGCACGTCAACAACGCCCGCTATCTCGAGTTTTTGGAAGAAGCCCGCTGGGATGGTCTGGAAAACAGCGACAGCTTTCAATGGATGACTGCACACAACATCGCTTTTGTGGTCGTGAATATAAATATTAACTACCGTCGTCCAGCGGTGCTAAGCGACCTGCTGACCATCACTAGTCAGGTGCAACAGCTAAATGGCAAAAGCGGGGTGTTAAACCAGACAATTACCCTGGAGCCGGAAGGGCAGGTAGTGGCCGACGCGTTGATTACCTTCGTCTGTATTGATTTGAAAACGCAAAAAGCGCTGCCGCTGGAAGGGGAGTTACGCGAAAAACTGGAGCAGATGGTGCAGTAGCTCAACGTTGCCTGATGGCGCTTCGCTTATCAGGCCTACGGGCGATATTGTGTACGATGAATGCTGTCGGTAGGCCGGATAAGGCGTTTACGCCGCCATCCGGCACTATTCGCTCAATTATTTCAGGCCGGTTTTCTGCTTCATTGCCGCCATCACTCCCGGTTTATCCGCCAGATAATGGTTCAGGCCGTTGGCACGCAGATTACACGCCGCACAGTGACCGCAACCGTCACCTTTGATGCCGTTATAGCAAGTTAGTGTTTCTTCGCGTACCAGGTCCAGCTTGCCCCAGTAATCAGCCAGCGCCCAGGTTTCGGCTTTATCGATCCACATCAGTGGGGTTTCAAAGCGAATATCTTTCGCCATCCCCAGGCTTACGGCATGGTTCAGGGCTTTGACGAACTCATCGCGACAGTCCGGGTATCCAGAGAAATCCGTTTCACAAACGCCGGTAATGACAGCCTCTGCCTGTACCTGGTACGCGTAAATTGCTGCCAGCGTTAAGAACAGAATATTGCGTCCTGGCACAAAGGTATTGGGAATGCCGTTCGCATCCGGTTCGTAATCGGGTACCGGAATATTATCGCGGGTCAGGCTGCTGACAGCCAGTTCACTGAGCAGTGTGACATCAAGCACTTTGTGCGCGCGTGCGCCAAGTTTTAAGGCCAGGTCACGTGCGACATCAATCTCAGCGCGATGGCGCTGACCATAATCAAAGGTCACGCAGTGCACTTCATCATACTGATGCAGCGCTTGCGCCAGACAAGTCGTGGAGTCCTGACCTCCACTGAATACAACAACGGCACGTTTCATGGCTTTTCCTGACAAAATAACGAAGCCCTTATGGTAGCGCCTGGGCGTGTCGCCGACCAGCTTCTTCACGCTGAAGGAGGTGGCAACCAGGCTTCGGTAAATTCGAACCAGCCACGAGGATTCAGGCGTACGCCGTTCACCCCTGGTGGCGCGCTGATGCGATAGTGATAATTGAACAGTGGCGTCAGGGTAGCGTCATGCATTAGCGTGGCGAAAACTTGTTGTAAAGCCGCGTGGCGATCGTCCTCATCGGCCTGGATTTGCAGGGCATCCAGGGTCGTTTGCAGATGTGTGTATGCTGGCGCATTCAATACATGTGACCAGAGCTGATCGCAGCGCAACCACTGTTCGAGAGTATATTCAGGTGCTTCACCAATCAGCCTGTCGCCCATCATCAGGTCGGCCTGGGCTAGGGGATGATTGCCATCCCAGTTTTTAGCATTATGAAAAATAAGCGTTAATTCACAGCCGAGCAGAGCCAACGCATGGCAAAGCTGTTCAGCCATAGCGTGAAGTTCTACCGGCAGATGATAAGCCAGCGTCAGCTTTTCCGGTAATGCTACCTCGTCGAGTTCATCCCATTGCGGGATACTCCATCCGGGCAGCAGTGCATTGCTTGGCGTGATCAGATTTTCATCCACTTCAAGCGTTTGTAGCAGGGAAGAACGGTGGATAATATCGACCAGTCGACGAGCCTGCTGCGTATTCAGGCGCGCGCTTTTTCTGAGTGTGAGATAGCAAAAACCAAGGCTGATCCCGCTGCTTACCTGGCTTAGCATAGGTAACTCTTCGGGTTTACCAATCGCAATTTGCACCGGATGGCGGCAGCTGGTGCCCAAATCCTGGGAGAAGAGCTGCGGGGTTATCCAGTATTCAATGGCTTTTAGCAGCGGATGACTCAGATGGTAGTGATCGTGACTCTCGATACGCACCAGCTCAGGAGTAAACAGTGTCAACCGGAACGGGCCGGTACCCACAAACGGGTGCTCAGGATGCGCCAGGTGACTGCTGTAGCTCGCCAGACGGTGTGCCAGCCAGAAGTCGGGACGATGCAGAATAAAGGTCAGACACTGGGGATGCGCCACCTCAATGCGCTTTACGCTGATAAACAGCTTATTCAGCGCAGGTAACTCTAACAGCTTCAGCAACTGTTGATGTAGCTGCGTACTGCTTACCGTATCGCCGTTATGCCAATGCAGGGTGGAACGAATATAGAAATCCCAGCGCAGGCCGTCAGCGGAGATATTCCAGTGGTGGGCTAAGTCTCCACAGGGACGTTGCGTAGTGCTGTCAAATCGGGTCAGGCCAGAGAAAACTTGTCCAGCGAGGTGTTGCTCCGCGCGACCGGGGAGAAATCCAGGGTGCAAAGGGTCAAGCGGGCGGTAATAGGGGATACGCAGGGTTGGCGTGTCATTTTGCCATTGGCCGCCCATAAACGGTTGTAGCAACGTTCTTAATTCTCCCGGTGCTAACTGAGCGAGTTCCAGCACGCTAAGCTGTTCTCCCTTTTGCAGCGCCTGTTCCATCATGGTGTTGCGTAGGGAATCCGGCGTCACCAAAAAGCGTAATTGCCCGCGTTTCCCACGCCCAGACTGGGCGTGCCACTCCAGCCAGCCAGCATCCTGCGCTTGCTTCAGCAGGGTACGCACGTGGCGCTCACTGCAAAAACAGCGTTCGGCCAGCTCCCCGACGGTCACCGACTGCGGTTCGCCGTTCGAAGGCTGCCACAGGCGTTGGTACTGGTTCAGGCGATTCAACAATCTCATATAAACCCGGAACAATTCATTTTATCTATTCACTATTACTTCCGTATATCTCAGGTGATACTGAATCACAAGTTAACCGCGTCACAGTGTGGAGAAAGAAATGGCTCGTCTGGCTGCATTTGATATGGATGGCACCCTTTTGATGCCGAATCACCATTTAGGTGACGAAACGCTTTCAACGCTGGCGCGCCTGCGTGAACGCGATATCACCCTGACATTTGCCACTGGCCGCCATGTGCTGGAAATGCGCCACATTTTGGGTTCTATCTCACTGGACGCCTTTTTGATCACCGGTAACGGCACGCGCATTCACTCTCTTGAGGGCGATGTGTTGCACCGTCAGGATCTGGATCCGAATGTTGCGGATATCGTGTTACATCAGAAATGGGATACCACCGCCAGCATGCATGTCTTTAATGACAACGGTTGGTTTACCGGACAAGAGATCCCCTCGCTGCTACAGGCGCATGTGTATAGCGGATTTCGCTACCAGATCGTCGATGTGAAACGTATTCCGGCTCATCAGGTAACGAAGATCTGTTTCTGCGGCGATCATGAGTCTCTGATCCAGTTGCGCATTCAACTGAATGAAGCGCTGGGAGAACAGGCGAATCTCTGTTTCTCCGCGGTTGATTGCCTTGAGGTACTGCCGCTGGGCTGTAACAAAGGATCCGCGCTGGCGGTGTTGAGTGACCACTTAGGATATTCAATGTCCGAGTGTATGGCGTTTGGCGATGCTATGAACGATCGCGAAATGTTAGGCAGCGTTGGGCGCGGCCTGATTATGGGTAACGCAATGCCGCAACTGATGGCTGAACTGCCTCATTTATCGGTGATTGGACATTGCCGTAATCAGGCGGTGTCACACTTTTTGACGCATTGGCTGGACAATCCGCATCTACCTTATTCCCCCGAATGAGAGATCCCTTCCAGCAAGCCAGACTTCGCGTCTGGCTTTTTTTTGTCTGCTTAGTGTGTATTCAGCAACTGGGCAAGTTCCGCTTTCCACGGCGTTAAATCACCGATGTGCGCGTCAACCCATTGCGGGTTGTAGTAGGTTTCCAGATAGCGTTCACCGCTGTCGCAGAGCAGCGTCACCAGTGAACCGGTTTCTCCGGCGTTGCGCATGCGCGCGGCAAGTTGCAGCGTTCCCCACATGTTAGTGCCGGTTGAGGCACCGACTTTACGACCCAACTGCGTTTCCAGCCAGTGCGCGGTAGCCACGCTGGCGGCATCCGGCACGCGCAGCATTTCATCGACCACGTCAGGAATGAAAGAGGGTTCTACGCGCGGACGCCCGATACCTTCAATTTTGCTTCCTACCGGGCTGCGCAATGTCGCATCGCGATCCTGCCAGAAGGGCAGAAAAACCGAATTCTCCGGATCCACTACCATCAGGCGAGTATCGTAGCCCTGACAGCGGATATAGCGGCCAATGGTTGCTGAGGTGCCGCCGGTGCCAGCGCTCATCACGATATGGCGGGGAACGGGATTGGGCTCGCACTGCATCTGACGAAAGATGCTGTCGGCAATATTATTATTGCCACGCCAGTCGGTGGCGCGCTCAGCATAAGTGAACTGGTCCATGTAATGACCGTTCAGTTCACGCGCCAATTGTTCAGAGGCCGCGTAGATTTCGCAGGCGCTTTGCACGAAATGACAGCGACCGCCGTAAAATTCAATCTGTTCAACTTTACGTTTCGCCGTACAGGAAGGCATGACGGCAATAAACGGCAGCCCTAACAGTCGAGCGAAATAAGCCTCAGATACCGCCGTTGAACCGGACGATGATTCAATGATGGTGGTGCCTTCTTTGATCCAGCCATTGCACAACCCGTACAGAAACAGTGAGCGCGCCAGACGATGCTTCAGGCTCCCGGTCGGATGCGTGCTCTCATCTTTTAAATAGATCTGAATGCCCGGAAACGCCGGTAGCGACAGACGAATGAGATGTGTATCTGCAGAACGCTGATAATCCGCGTTGATTTCATTGATGGCGTTTTTAACCCAGGAGCTATTCATCATTAATAAATATCCATTTGTCATTTTGTGCCCAGAATAGCGAAAAGCACGGAAAAAATTGTTGCCATTTAGCCTTTAAAATAGAATGTAAGTAGAAAATTCTTCTCTGTGGAGTGGATATGCTAGACAAAATTGACCGTAAGCTGCTTGGCTTACTGCAACAGGACTGCACCCTTTCTTTGCAGGCGTTAGCAGATGCCGTTAATCTGACTACCACTCCCTGTTGGAAACGCCTCAAACGGCTCGAGGATGACGGTGTTCTGCTGGGCAGAGTCGCCTTGCTGGATCCGGAAAAACTGGGGCTGGGCTTAACCGCGTTTGTGCTGATCAAAACTCAGCATCACAGCAGCGAATGGTATTGCCGCTTTGTCACTGAAGTGACCGGAATGCCCGAGGTTCTGGGGTTCTGGCGTATGGCAGGGGAGTATGATTACCTGATGCGAGTGCAGGTCGCTGATATGAAAAGCTACGATGAATTTTATAAGCGCCTGGTGAACAGCGTACCGGGCCTGTCTGACGTCACCTCCAGCTTTGCCATGGAACAGATTAAATACACAACTGCTCTCCCTATTGAATAATTCTCCCGGCGCTTATTGCCGGAAATTTTGTCAGGACATAACGCGTGCGATTATTTGCTCAATTAAGCTGGTACTTCCGCCGGGAGTGGCGTCGCTACCTCGGGGCGGTGGCCCTGCTTATCATCATCGCTATCCTTCAGCTTATTCCGCCGAAAGTGGTGGGGATCATTGTGGATGGCGTAACGACACAACGCTTCACCACCGAGCGGCTGCTGATGTGGGTGGGAACCATTGCTCTGATCGCCGTGGTAGTTTATTTACTGCGCTATGTCTGGCGCGTGCTGCTGTTTGGCGCATCCTACCAACTGGCAGTTGAGCTGCGGGAAGATTATTACCGTCAGTTGAGTCGTCAGCATCCAGAGTTTTATCTGCGTCACCGCACGGGCGATCTGATGGCGCGTGCAACTAACGATGTTGACCGCGTGGTATTCGCCGCCGGGGAAGGCGTACTGACGCTTGTAGATTCGCTGGTCATGGGATGTGCGGTGCTGATCGTGATGTCAACGCAGATAAGCTGGCAACTAACGTTGATTGCGCTGCTGCCGATGCCGGTGATGGCGATAATGATCAAACGTTACGGTGATCGACTCCATAACCGCTTTAAGCTGGCACAGGCGGCGTTTTCCAGCCTCAACGATCGTACTCAGGAAAGCCTGACCAGTATTCGTATGATCAAGGCCTTTGGTCTGGAGGATCGGCAGTCGGCATTATTTGCCGCTGATGCTGAAGATACAGGTAAGAAAAACCTGCGCGTGGCGCGCATTGACGCCCGCTTTGATCCCACGATTTATATCGCCATTGGGATGGCTAACCTGCTGGCGATTGCCGGGGGAAGCTGGATGGTGGTTCACGGTTCGCTGACGCTCGGCCAGCTCACCAGCTTTATGATGTATCTCGGTCTGATGATTTGGCCGATGCTGGCGCTGGCATGGATGTTTAACATCGTCGAGCGCGGCAGCGCCGCGTATAGCCGAATTCGCGCCATGCTGGCAGAAGCGCCGGTAGTGGATGACGGTACTGAACTGGTGCCGGAAGGACGCGGCGAGCTGGCGGTAGCGATTCGCGAATTTTGTTACCCGCAAACCACCCACCCGGCGCTGGAAAATGTGAATTTTCAGCTTAAACCAGGGCAGATGCTGGGCATCTGTGGTCCGACCGGCGCGGGGAAAAGTACGGTGCTGTCGCTGATCCAGCGTCATTTTGATATCACCCAAGGCGATGTACGCTTTCATGATATCCCATTAACGCGCTTACAGCTGGATAGCTGGCGCAGCCGACTGGCGGTTGTCAGCCAGACGCCATTCCTGTTTTCCGATACCGTCGGCAATAACATCGCCTTAGGACGCCCGCAGGCCACCCAGGCAGAGATCGAGCATGTGGCGCGCCTTGCCAGCGTTCATGAAGATATTTTACGTCTTCCTCAGGGCTATGACACCGAAGTGGGCGAACGTGGGGTGATGCTGTCTGGTGGACAAAAACAGCGTATTTCTATCGCCCGAGCGCTACTGCTGAACGCTGAAATCCTGATTCTGGATGATGCGTTATCGGCGGTAGATGGTCGTACCGAGCATCAGATCCTGCATAACCTGCGTCAGTGGGGCGAAGGCAGAACCGTGATTATCAGCGCCCACCGTTTATCGGCTCTGACGGAAGCTAACGAGATTATCGTGATGCAGCATGGGCATATTGCCCAGCGCGGTGAGCATGAATCTTTAGTGCAACAGCCCGGCTGGTATCGCGATATGTACCGCTATCAGCAACTGGAAGCGGCGCTGTCTGATGCGCCAGAAATAAACGAGGAGGCGGCTAATGCGTAGTTTTGGGCAACTATGGCCGACCCTGAAAAGATTGCTGGCGTATGGTTCACCATGGCGAAAACAGTTGGCGATTGCGGTAGTTATGCTGTGGGTGGCGGCTGCGGCGGAAGTCAGCGGTCCGCTGTTGATTAGCTATTTTATCGATAACATGGTGGCGAAGAACAATCTGCCGTTGGCGATGGTTGTCGGGCTGGTTGCGGCCTATGTCGGTCTGCAACTGCTGGCGGCAGGCCTGCATTACGCGCAGTCGTTGTTGTTTAACCAGGCGGCGGTTGGCGTCGTACAACAGTTACGCACTGACGTAATGGACGCTGCGCTGCGCCAGCCGCTCAGCGCCTTTGATACTCAGCCCGTCGGGCAGCTTATCTCACGTGTGACCAATGACACCGAAGTTATTCGCGACCTGTACGTGACGGTGGTCGCAACGGTTCTGCGCAGCGCGGCCTTAATCGGTGCCATGCTGGTGGCGATGTTCAGCCTCGAGTGGCGTATGGCGCTGGTGGCGATGGCCATTTTCCCGGCGGTGATGGTGGTGATGGTGATTTATCAACGCTACAGCACCCCGATTGTGCGTCGGGTGCGCGCTTATCTGGCGGATATTAACGATGGCTTTAACGAAGTCATCAACGGCATGAGCGTTATCCAGCAGTTCCGCCAGCAGGCGCGATTTGGCGAGAGAATGGGGGAGGCCAGCCGCTCGCACTATATGGCGCGTATGCAAACCCTACGACTGGATGGCTTTTTGCTGCGCCCGCTGCTGAGCCTTTTCTCGGCGCTGATCCTCTGCGGTTTGCTGATGCTGTTCAGCTTTGCCTCTGGCAGCTCCATTGAGGTTGGCGTGCTGTACGCGTTTATCAGCTACCTCGGTCGTTTGAACGAGCCGCTGATCGAGCTGACCACCCAGCAATCCATGCTGCAGCAGGCGGTTGTCGCCGGCGAGCGAGTGTTCGAACTGATGGACGGGCCTCGTCAGCGCTATGGTGACGATGATCGACCGCTGAAGAGCGGGGACATTGAGGTGGATAACGTTTCATTTGCCTATCGTGACGACAATCTGGTGCTGCAAAACATCAGTCTGTCCGTGCCTTCGCGCAGCTTTGTAGCCTTGGTCGGACACACCGGTAGCGGCAAAAGTACGCTGGCCAGTCTGCTGATGGGTTACTACCCGTTGACGCAGGGCGAAATCCGCCTTGACGGACGTCCGCTGTCTTCTCTGAGCCACAGTGCGTTACGTCAGGGCATCGCGATGGTGCAGCAGGATCCGGTGGTGATGGCGGATACCTTCCTGGCAAACGTCACGCTGGGTCGTGATATCTCAGAAGAGCGGGTATGGCAGGCTCTGGAGACTGTGCAACTGGCAGCACTGGCGCGGGGGCTGAGCGAGGGGATCCATACCCGGCTGGGCGAGCAGGGCAATAATCTCTCCGTTGGGCAGAAACAGCTGCTGGCGCTGGCGCGGGTATTGGTGGAAACGCCGCAGGTACTGATCCTCGATGAAGCCACGGCCAGTATTGATTCCGGTACTGAACAGGCCATTCAGCACGCGCTGGCGGCGGTACGTGAACACACCACGTTGGTAGTGATTGCACATCGGTTATCGACGATTGTCGATGCGGATACCATTCTGGTGCTGCATCGCGGGCAGGCGGTTGAGCGTGGTACGCACCAGCAACTACTGGCGGCGCAAGGCCGTTACTGGCAGATGTATCAGCTTCAACTGGCGGGTGAAGAGCTGGCGGCCAGCGCACATGAGGATTCGGTTATCGCCTGATGGTGCTGCGCTTATCAGGCCTACGGTCAACGCGGTTTTGTAGGCCGGATAAGGCGTTTACACCGCCATCCGGCAATCAACAATCTGGTGCAAAAATGTAACGCACTATGCACCGTCATAGTGCGTTTTTTCTTTTTCTCCCCCGGCAATACCCTGCAAGCCTGAATTATTCCGCGTTTTTCATTCCTGGCACACCCCTTGCAATATTCCTCTCGTGTATCTGCAGCCACTACTGAATTCTGACTGGAGGGGATCTATGAAGCTGGTTACCGTGGTAATCAAACCGTTCAAACTGGAAGACGTCCGTGAAGCACTGTCGTCTATTGGTATTCAGGGGCTGACCGTCACCGAAGTGAAGGGCTTTGGCCGACAGAAAGGTCATGCTGAGCTGTACCGTGGGGCTGAATATAGCGTCAATTTTCTGCCAAAGGTGAAGATTGATGTGGCGATTGCCGACGACCAACTGGATGGCGTGATTGATGTCATCAGTAAAGCGGCATACACCGGAAAAATTGGCGACGGCAAAATCTTCGTCGCCGAGCTGCAACGTGTGATTCGTATTCGTACCGGCGAAGCCGACGAAGCTGCACTGTAACTTCTGGCACACAGTGATAGGAAACCAAAAAATGAAGATAGCAACGATGAAAACAGGTATTGCTTCACTGGCGCTACTGCCGGGACTGGCAATGGCGGCACCGGCGGTTGCGGATAAAGCAGATAACGCTTTTATGATGATCTGTACCGCGCTGGTGCTGTTTATGACTATCCCTGGCATTGCGTTGTTCTACGGCGGTTTGATTCGCGGTAAGAACGTGCTGTCGATGCTGACTCAGGTGACGGTGACATTCGCTCTGGTTTGTATTCTATGGGTGGTTTATGGCTACTCACTGGCCTTTGGCGAAGGGAATAATTTCTTCGGCAACTTCAACTGGGTATTGCTGAAGAACATCGCGCTGACGGCGGTCACGGGGAGCTTCTACCAGTACATTCACGTTGCTTTTCAGGGTTCTTTCGCCTGCATCACCGTTGGGCTGATTGTTGGGGCGCTGGCTGAACGTATTCGCTTCTCTGCGGTGCTGATTTTTGTAGTGGTATGGTTAACGTTGTCGTACATCCCCATTGCCCATATGGTCTGGGGCGGCGGCTTGCTGGCTTCCCACGGTGCGTTGGATTTTGCCGGCGGAACAGTCGTGCATATCAACGCGGCGATTGCCGGTCTGGTTGGGGCGTATCTGATTGGCAAACGCGTCGGTTTTGGCAAAGAAGCCTTTAAACCGCATAACCTGCCGATGGTCTTCACCGGTACCGCTATTCTCTATATTGGTTGGTTTGGCTTTAACGCCGGTTCAGCGGGAACGGCGAATGAGATTGCCGCACTGGCCTTCGTCAATACCGTGGTTGCCACCGCCGCAGCCATCCTCGGATGGATCTTCGGTGAATGGGCGCTGCGTGGCAAACCGTCCCTGCTGGGCGCGTGTTCTGGCGCTATTGCGGGTCTGGTGGGGGTAACACCGGCATGTGGTTATATTGGTGTCGGCGGCGCGCTGATTATTGGTGTCGTTGCGGGACTGGCTGGCCTGTGGGGTGTGACCATCCTGAAGCGTATTCTGCGCGTGGACGATCCGTGTGATGTGTTTGGCGTGCACGGCGTGTGCGGCATTGTCGGCTGCATCCTGACCGGGGTGTTCGCTGCCAGCTCTCTGGGCGGCGTGGGCTTTGCCGAGGGCGTGACCATGGGGCATCAGCTGCTGGTGCAACTGGAAAGCGTGGCGATTACCATCGTCTGGTCCGGTGTGGTGGCTTTCATTGGCTATAAGCTGGCGGATATGACGGTGGGTCTGCGTGTACCGGAAGAGCAGGAACGCGAAGGTCTGGATGTGAACAGCCACGGCGAGAACGCTTACAACGCTTGATGTTTCAATCTGCCGGATGGCAACGCTTTTGCGCCGCCATCCGGTAATTCTCAATTACGATTACGCATTACCCCTTCCTGCACGGTAGAGGCGACCAGCACGCCGTCCTGCGTATAAAACTCCCCGCGTACAAAACCCCGGGCACCGGAGGCCGAAGTACTCTCGACGTTATACAACAACCACTCATTGATATTGAACGGACGATGGAACCACATGGAGTGGTCAATGGTGGCGATCTGAATCCCTTTTTCCAGGAAACCAATTCCGTACGGCTGCAGCGCAACAGGCAGGAAGTTCAGGTCTGAAGCATAACCCAGCAGATATTGATGGACGCGCAGATCGTCCTGCAGCTCGCCGTTTGCGCGGATCCAAACCTGGCGCGCCGGAGGTGCGACGTGACCTTTTAAGGGGTTATGAAATTCAACCGGACGCACTTCCAATGGACGATCGTTGATAAATTTTTCTTTCAACAGCGGCGGCAGCAAATGCGCCACTGAGCGGGCAATTTCTGTTTCTGATTTAAGCTCATCGGGACTCGGCGCATCCGGCATGGTTTTCTGATGTTCAAATCCGTCTTCCGGCGCCTGGAAAGAGGCTGTCATGTAAAAAATAGGTTTACCATTCTGGATTGCGGCAACGCGGCGCGCGCTGAAGCTGTTACCATCACGCAGGACTTCTACATCATAGATGATGGGCTTTTGGCTATCGCCGGGGCGTAAAAAGTAGCTGTGAAAGGAGTGGACCAGACGCTCTTCTGGTACGGTTTCCTTTGCGGCATATAGCGCCTGACCGACAACCTGTCCCCCAAAAACCTGACGTAACCCTAAGTCTTCACTTTGGCCCCGAAAGAGTCCTTCTTCAATTTTTTCCAGATTTAACAATGTCAGCAAATTTTTCAGCGCCAGACTCATACGTGCTCTCCAGGTTATATCGTTCTCGCAGCGAGGTAGGCAGAGTATAACGCAATTTTGAAAGTGGTCCGATGGGTGCAATTGTCTGAATTAAAGGCCTATTACAGGCAAAAACAGCTATCTTGTGCCACACTTAGTCACGTTATGTTTTTGTTAACCACTCTTCTGGCGAGGAAAGTTCTCGCTGGTGCATAGATGAAAAGGAGAATTTAATGAAACTCGTGCACATGGTAAGTGGTTTAGCGGTTGCGGTCGCTCTGGCAGCCTGCGCCGATAAAAGCGCGGATATTCAGACACCTGCGCCAAGCCCTAATACGTCAATTGCTGACACACAGTCTAAAATTCAGCAGCCTAATGTCTCCGGTACAGTATGGATCCGCCAGAAAGTGGCCTTGCCACCTGATGCGGTGCTGACCGTAACGCTGTCAGATGCTTCACTGGCCGATGCACCGTCAAAAGTGCTGTCGCAAAAAGCGGTCCGTACTGAGGGTAAACAGGCGCCATTCAGCTTCGTATTACCGTTTAACCCGGCTGATATTCAACCTAACGCCCGTATTCTGCTAAGTGCGGCAATTACGGTTAATGACAAACTGGTCTTCATTACTGATACCGTGCAGACGGTCATTAATCAGGGGGGGACAAAAGCTGACCTGACGCTGGTCCCTGTACAGCAAACGGCAGTACCGGTTCAGGCGAGCGGTGGGGCTGCCACCACGGTGCCGTCAACGTCACCAACCCAGGTGAATCCGTCTTCTGCCGTCCCTGCTCCCACACAGTACTAAGGCAGTCGTAACCCTCTCCGCCCAGAGAGGGTTAGTACACCCAGCGATAGCGCTGTAAATCGATCTGTCCGCTTCCTGAAACCACTACTCCTTCAGCCAGCAACGCCTGGCGCTGCCGTTGCAGGTCGGGGCCTGTCAGCGAAATGGCACCATGACGATTAACCACCCGATGCCAGGGCAAAGTGCTGCCTTCGGGGAGACGCTTAAGCACGCCGCCTACCTGGCGCGCAGCACGCGGCGAACCGGCAAGCCTGGCAACATCGCCATAGGTGGTGACGAAACCTTCGGGGATTGACGCGACGATTTGCCAGACGCGTTGGGGGAAAGTGTCTTGTATATCCATCATTTATTCCTGCGCTAATCCTCCAGCATAATGCTGAACGGCGAAGGAGTGAAGCCGCATTGCACAAGAAAACAGCATCCGATGCTGGATGGGTTGCAATTACAGGGTGCAGCAGTGATAATGCGCCTGCGCGTTGGTTAACAACGCTCTCAATGGGGGCTCTGTTGGTTCTCCCGCAACACTACTCTGTTTACCAGGTCAGGTCCGGAAGGAAGCAGCCAAGGCAGATGACGTGTGTGCCGGGATGTAGCTGGCAGGGCCCCCACCCAATTCTGCCGTCCGGCAATTTTCCTTCTGCTTATCTTCTTTTCTTTGTCATCGTATTGTCATTTTAATGTCATCAAATGCTGTCAATGTGTTTCGGGGATGTTATTTGATGCTTTTGCCGCCGCCATCGCACTGTAACGACAGGGTCTTACATTCGGTGTGTTTTGGCTGACCACAAGGATTTTCTACGATGTCGACCGCTGTATTGAATGTCAAAATTGATGAGGCGCTAAAAGAAAAGCTTCGCCATTACGCTGAAGTGCATAGTGAAAATTTAAGTATCGCGACGGAAAAACTACTGCTGATCGCGTTTTCCGCCGTTGAAGAGGCGGGAGTCTCCGCTGAGGATATCGATAGCCAGCATACGGAAGAATCCGTGGTTGAAGCACTGACTCCTAAAGAAATCAAAGCATTGCGAAGACTACTGAAGAAGAAAAAATGAAACAACAACCGCTCTCAACCGCCTGTAATTATGGCGAAGCCTGTGAAATGCTGCGTTCCGGTTATGTGAAACATGTTCGTCTGAGCTGGAACGTCGGCAGCGATGAGTTCTTCCGTATTGCCTCCGACTGGTGTGATGCCGGGGCAAAAATTAAGAAAGACGGTGAGAATTTCGTGATTTCTCTGAAGGGGTTTCCGGTTCCTCCTCAGCGTTAATATTGCCGGGACATCCTCGTCCATCACGGCATTCAAGGACGAGTCCTTTGACTCGTCGTTTAGATTATTTTACGTATTTTCCCGCTGCTGGCCTGCAAACGCAGGTTATCCCAAATGGGTTGCAACACCCGGAAGGCGGCACGCGTTGTGTCATCCGGTAATGTGAAGGGCATACGCAAAAAGCGGTCAAATGCACCATCAAGACCGAAACGCGTACCGGTTCCCAACTGAATGCCTGCGATTTCGGCGCGCGTAGCGAATAGCGTTGCCAGCGTATCGGGCAGTTCAACCCAAAAAGAGAGTCCTCCCTGTGGCTGGGTAAACTGCCACTCCGGGAAATGTGCGTTCATCAGGTCCGAGCACAGATCTCGCTGCGATGTGAGTAGCCGTCTTCTGTCAGGAAGAAAGTCGGCGGCATTATCCAGCAGCCAGCTGGTGGCGAGTTGTTCAAGCACCGGGGAGCCTAAATCGAAGGTGTCGCGAGTTTGTACCAGCGCCGCGATGGTTCGCGCCGACGCCCGAATCCAGCCCAGACGCAATCCTCCCCAAAAGCTTTTCCCGGCAGATCCCAGCAGGATGATCGGTGCATTGCGGTTGAATGTGGCAAGCGGCGGTGGTGGCGGGGTGTCATACCACAGGTTCACCATGGTCTCATCAATCACCAACGTGGTGCGGGTCCTTTCAGCAATATCTGCCACGACCTGGCGAGTTGCAGCGTCCATGCAACGCCCGGTCGGATTGTGAAAGTCCGGCATCAGATAGGCCATTCTCGGTGCGGTTTGCGCGATGGTGGCGACCAGACCTGCCGTATCCCAACCGTGTTCGGGCAGCGACACACCGACGGGACGACATGATGCACCTTGAATCGCGGCAATCGCCAGCGGATACGTGGGATGATCGACCACCACGCGATCGCCAGGGCCGGTGAGTAAACGCAGGATCAGCGCCAGGCCACTGACCGCGCCGTTCACGACCATAATCTCATCGGGCTGCGTCGGGAGTCCGCGTTCGCAATAATGCCGGGCGATGGATTCACGCAAAACCGCCAGTCCCTGTGGTAGATACCCGGAACTCAGCAAATGCTGCGGCATCGCAAACAGCGCTTGTTGGTAAGCATGGTGAATTTCGGGACCGGCACTCAGCGCCGCCGTGGACAAATCCAGCGCTGTACCTGTACTGGTTCGTGTAGGCACATGACGAATGTGTTCCGGCAGGATCACCCGTGAGCCGCTCCCATGACGGCTTTCCAGATATCCCTCTTCACGCAGTTGCGCCATGGCGCTGGCGACGGTGGTTCGGCTCACTTGCAGAACGGCAGCGAGCTCGCGTTCGCCGGGTAAGCGACTATCCAGCGCCAGTCGACCATCAAGGATCAGCAGACGTAACGCTTCTGCCAGCTGTCGCCAGATGGGCGTTCGTGAGGGGTTTTCCTGCCAGTGTCCGAGCAGGCGCTGCAAAGACTGGCTTCCGTAACGGCGTGATGACATAGCAGTCCACTTTTTGAAAACTGGACATTAATCATAGTGCCAATTGCGGTGATGATGAAAGTTATCTGAGAGTGAGAGGGGAAAAGCATGCTGCGTCGTTTACTTCAGCTGTTTATCGGGCTGACGCTGTACGGTGTGTCGACGGCGATGTTTGTCCGTGCCGATTTAGGGGCCGATCCGTGGAACGTGTTTCACCTGGGCGTGGCCAATTTATTGTCGATGAATATCGGCGTGGTGATTATTGCCGTGGGTGTGTTGGTACTGCTGGCGTGGATACCGCTGCGCCAGCGTCCAGGGTTTGGCACGTTGAGCAACGTGATTATGATCGGGCTGGCGGCAGATGCCGCGCTGCTGGTGATTCCGGGATTTGAATCCCTGCTGGCGCGCAGCGGGCTGTTGGTGTCAGCGGTGATCCTGAATGCGTTAGCAACCAGCCTGTACATTGGTGCCGGTTTTGGCGCCGGTCCGCGTGATGGTCTGATGACCGGTATCCACGCACGTACCGGCTGGCCAGTACGACGAATTCGAACCGCAATTGAAGTGTCGGTGCTGCTTATCGGTTGGTTGCTGGGAGGAACAGTGGGGGTTGGTACGGTGCTGTATGCCTTGGCTATCGGACCGCTCATTCAGCTTTGCTTGCCGTGGTTTCGCCATCAGCCGCAGGCACGTATTCGCATCAAGAATACGCCTGGGGCGCGATCGACTGCTGGCGACTAAACTTAACCTCGACTGACGCGGCCGGAATCGGCTTGCCGCGCAGTACACTTCGGAGGTTTTTCTCATGAAGTATGTTGATGGCTTTGTGGTTGCCGTACCCGCTGAAAACAAGGAGGCGTACATTGCGATGGCGGCAAAAGCAGCTCCGCTTTTCAAGGAGTTCGGTGCATTGCGCGTGGTGGAGTGCTGGGCAGATGATGTCCCCGACGGCAAATTGACCGATTTTCGCATGGCTGTGAAAGCGCAGGATCATGAAGAAGTGGTATTCAGCTGGATTGAATACCCTTCCAAAGAGGTCCGCGACGCGGCGAATCAGAAGATGATGTCCGATCCCCGTATGAAGGAATTCGGTGAATCTATGCCATTTGATGGCAAGCGAATGATCTACGGTGGATTTGCGCCCATTATGGAAGAGTGATGTGACTGGCTGTGCGGCGTGCCGCCAGCCATCTCAACATCAACAGCCATGTTAAAGCCGTTTTTCTGCCCACAGTATAAATTCCGTTTTCGGCAGCGCATTGCTGTAAAGCCAGCCCTGACCGTACTGCACTCCGTGCTTGCGTAGCCAGGTTTCCTGATTCTCGGTTTCGATACCTTCCGCTACCATCTCAAGTTTCAGCGCTTTTGCTATCTCGATGATATGCGGTGTGACGTTGTTGTACTCCAGTGCATCGACGAACGATTTGTCTATCTTCAGGATGTCTACATCCAGATCCTGCAAATAACTCAGGCTGGAATAGCCGGTACCAAAGTCATCAATATAGATTGAATGACCCGCCTGATGGTATTTGGCAATAAACGGCGCGCTGTTTTTTGGGTCAGCAAATTCGCGTTCAGTTAGCTCCAGCGCGATTTGCGCAGGCTTAAGTTGCCAGTGGTTCACCTTCTTGCTTAACAGGGCAGGAAGCGTTTCGGAGGACAGATCGGCTGACTCAAGGTTGATTGATATATGCTGCTCAGGATGCTGACGCAGCCATTTGCCTAAATCTTCAAATACGCTTTCAATAATCAACCGGGTGAGGGACTCTGTCAGCCCGGTTTCATGCGCCAGCGCGACGAAAATTTCAGGTGACAGATAACTCCCATCGGCCTGCTGCCAGCGAGCCAGCGCCTCTGCCCCAACCACTTTCCCCGTTTTGAGCGAGATAATTGGTTGATAGTGGACTTTGATGTCCCGATGCTGGATAGCGTCCTGCAACTGGTGATGGGGCGACTGTAAGCGGCGCAAAATACGCAAAACAAAGGCGGCGGTGAGCAAACCGATAAGAATACCTGCCGGGAGCCAGATCAGTGCCTGCCGGTGCCAGGTTTTTTGCAATGGCAGGGTAGACGCCCAGGTTACGATCGTGATGCCCAACTCAGGAAAGGGGCGGGCGTTATAAATGCTGCCATCTTTGTTAAAATGAGTAATAGATCGTTCTTGCTGTATATGCTGCAAAACGTCCGATGGCAGATCGGCGCTACTGGCAACCACGACGTTGCGCATGGTGCCAATGATAGTCACTTCAATCGGCCATGAGCCAAACGGGATGACGTCAATGAAAGAACCCGGATCGACCATCACAATATAATGTTCGCTCCCTAATGCTGCCATAAAGCGCTTGATGCCCAAATCATTTTGCGTGGTAAGCCATGCGCGATATCCATCAGGAGTGACTTTCATTGCGGGTGGAAATGCGTCTGCCTGGCTTCTTTTTTCCAGGGATGAGCATTGCGGAACGTTATCTTTGAGGTACAGCACTTCCTGAATATAGCGATAGCTATATGACAAACGACGCATTTCCAGCAGATGCTCATCACTACAAGGCACCCCCTGAAATGCTTCAATATGGCGTAATGCTTTTTTCGCCTGCTCGCCTACGCGTTCCGTACGTAATGCGACTCGTGTTGAGAACATGTCGAGTTCATCGATAAATTTCGTTTCGACCTGACGATGTGCCAGCCACAGGCTTAAACCTACAGGCGCGAGGATGGAAAGGAACAGTACCCCAGTCACCAGGCTTATCAGATGTCGTGTTGTCACAGTGATATCCTTATTTACACAGCGTAGGGAAAGTATATCTGAAACCCCGAAAAGCTATTCGATTGACATCATATATTTACGGCCACTTATCATCCCGTTTAACTCCCTGTAGCGTAAATCAGGTTGTGGTTTGTACAAGAGTGGTGTATTTTGTCAGTTATGTTATAACGTAACAAATCGAGGTTGCCATGAAACCGGATATTCATCCTTTTTACCGTACCGTGGTGTTTCACGATACCAGTGCCAATGAATTCTTTAAGGTCGGTTCGACCATTAAGACTGAGCGTGAAATTGAGTTTGAGGGGGAAATGTACCCGTACGTGACCCTCGATATCTCTTCTAAATCGCATCCGTATTATACCGGGAAACAAAAAACCTTTGATAATGAAGGTAGTGCAGCACGTTTCCAAAAACGTTTTGGTCATTTTATTGGCGTTAAGCGGAGTTAAAATGCAGGTACTCAATTCACTTCGCAGCGCAAAACAGCGCCATCCTGACTGCCAGATAGTAAAACGCAAAGGGCGTTTGTACGTTATCTGCAAAACGAATCCGCGCTTTAAAGCAGTACAGGGGCGTAAAAAGAGACGTTAGTTTCTTTGCCAGCATTTCAGGGATTAAAGTGCGTTGCCTGGGCAGGAACGCACTTTTTTTATCTGCGCTGAGATGCCGTTACTGGGTGGTCTGGGCGCGGGTAAGCGTAAAGACATCGTAAAACGAGAGTTCGCCTTTGCGCGATATCATCTTTTGCAGCTGTGCTTTATGTTCGCTATCCACGGACGGTGAGTGCAGGATAGTATCGATGAGCGAGGAGGGGACAAAGCGCGTGTTGTACCATTCTCCGTTATAGCAAACTCTAAAATCCAGAACGTCGATATCTTCAAAGCGGTACCGTGGCGCAACGTCGAAAAAGAAAAAGCCGTTGAGTACAACGAACAGTACCACCAGCAGCCATACTGAATCGACTAACGTTTCTGACTGTAGCATCACCGCCAGCGTGGCAAACCAGGCAACATACATGCCGATAAACAGCCCAGGGTGTTTGCGAATAAAGCTGATGCTAAAGCGCGGTTTGTTGTCGCGCTTCTCGCGAATATTTAAGTCGTCGATTGTTTCAGTAAGCAGGCGCTGTATTTCTGTCATCTCTTGCCTTCATGATATCTGCAAAATTCAGGAGGGATCGCCCTATTTTAAAAGGGGATACCCTTTTAAGAAAGTAACAGATTAACCGCAATTTAGCATAACAGTTACATTTAAGATCACAGCGTTTTGATGATCCTTGCGGGATTGCCCCCAACCACGGTGTTTGCTGGAACGCTTTTAGTGACTACTGCGCCTGATGCCACAACCACGTTATCGCCCAGCGTGACGCCTGGATTGATCACTGCACGGCCACCTATCCAGACATTATTGCCGATAGTCACGGGCTTTCCGAACTCAAGGCCACTGTTGCGCTCGGTAGCATCCAGCGGATGGGTCGCGGTATAGATATGAACGCCAGGTGCCAGCATGCAGTTGTCGCCAATATGAATTGGACAGACGTCGAGCATAACGCAGTCGAAATTAGCGTAAAAGTCTTTACCAAGATAGATGTTATAACCGTAATCACACCGGAAAGAGGGTTCAATATAGGCACCCTCACTCTGACCTAACAGATCATGCAGGATTGCCTGACGCTCATTTTTTTCATCGGGAGCGGTGAGATTGTAGCGATGGATCAACTGACGAGCGCGTAGTCGGTCACTGCGCAGCGTTTCATCTGCCGGGCGATAGTATTCGCCGGCGATCATTTTTTGCTTTTCATTACGCATTACGATTTCCCTGTGTACTGAAGGTTATTTCAGCACAGTAAAACGTAATGCAAGCAAGGGGAACGTTCCCGCTTCTTTGCTGTGATCATTGTCACGTGATTTGAATTAAATAACCATTGTATACCTTAAATAATTCGAGTTGCAGGAAGGCGGCGACGCAGCGAATCCCTGGGAGCGTACATTAGTACGTGACTAGGGTGAGCGAGGAAAGCCAACGCACATGCAACTTGAAGTATGACAGGTATAAATACGAAAATGGTCAGCCAGACAACTGTGCCGCTATACCTGACTTAACCTTGAGTGCAATTAGCGAATGAATTTCCAAACAGAAGTTGGAATCTTGTCGTAAAGCTTATTCATGGTCAATTCAGCAAGGCGATGATCTGCTGCTGAGTAAAATACAGCCAGTTCGTTGTCGGACAATTCATATTTATTTTTTTCAATAACGCGCTCTAGCGTATCAATTGTCTGGCAACGTCGCAGGCGCATCAAATAATCTGTTTTAGTTAATGGTTTATCGGACATAACTCTTACCTATGATTGTAATAATTTTTAACAAGACAAACTAACAGGATTAGCCCTGGTGGCATTGACAAAACAGCGAAACAGTCGATTACCTGACTTCCGCCATTTCTGCAGATCCTGCGTATTAATACCATAACTGCTGAACAACATAAAAGTGTCATCCAGGTATTCATCTATCTGCGCGATCAGCTTATTGTCCTCATTGTACTTAATTTTATAATTAAGTGCGAAGGTTGCAATATGCTCTATCAGTTCATTGAGCTGCAAGCTGGTTGCAGAGGTAGGGTCATTAACCCAGCCATGGTTACTTTGTTCAAGGTTTGCAAGACAGTCATGATACAGAGTTTCGCAGAGAAATTTAAGCTGCGCGATATCATGTCTTTTGGGTGAGTATTCATCCATAACGCATCCCCTTCTTAGTGGCTTAAACTAACCGAACACCTTTCGGGATGGATACAACAACTACCTGGAACTTGCCCGCGACTCCTGATGATTTAACTATAATCTACTCTAAAAAAGATTTCATCGTCATATCACGAAAAATTACAATTATGTAAAATTATGATGCTACGTCATTTTTACATTTTAACAGATAAATGCCGCAATTCGAAATGGGACAATTTCTTTATTCTTCGGGCAATCATCGGGTTATCTTGTTTAGGTTTAGCAACGAAAGGCAACAACCGACAATGAAAACCAGTGGATAGGATTAATCTTAATATTTATTAAAGTAAATAAGAACTCTCGCTGTTTTTTTAAGAATAGCCTTTAAGGCCGCAAGGATTATATCGCTTATTTACCCGATAGAAAATAAACGGAATGGCAATAAGTGATTTTTATGATTTTTCCAGAAAAAAGGCCGCTTGCGCGGCCTTATCTTTAGAGATGTATCAATGATGCTCTACTGAGTGGCTATGCTCAATATCTTCATTTTTGCGGCTAAAGCGGCGGCGTACCACCACAAAGAACACCGGAACAAAGAAGATCGCCAACACGGTTGCCGTCACCATCCCACCCATTACGCCAGTACCAACGGCGTTCTGCGCACCGGAGCCTGCGCCGGAGCTGATGACCAGCGGCATTACGCCCAGAATAAAGGCCAGTGACGTCATCAGGATTGGACGTAAACGCATGCGTACTGCGTCCAGCGTCGCCTCTATCAGACCTTTACCCTCTTTATCCATCAAGTCTTTGGCGAATTCGACGATAAGTATCGCGTTCTTCGCCGACAACCCAATGGTTGTGAGCAGGCCTACCTGGAAGTAAACGTCGTTGGTCAGGCCGCGGAACGTTGCTGCCAGCAATGCACCGATAACACCCAGTGGTACAACCAGCATTACGGAGAACGGAATTGACCAGCTCTCGTACAACGCTGCCAGACACAAGAATACGACGATCAGTGAAATGGCATACAGGGCAGGAGCCTGGTTGCCGGACAGTCGTTCCTGGTAGGACATACCGGTCCAGTCATAACCGATACCGGATGGCAGTTTGCTGGCCAGTTGCTCCATCATCGCCATGGCTTCACCGGTACTTTTACCCGGAGCGGCCTGGCCTAAGATTTCCATGGAAGGCAAACCGTTATAGCGTTCCAGACGCGGCGAACCGTATTCCCAACGTGAGGTAGAGAAGGCGGAGAACGGTACCATCTGTCCATCGCTACCGCGGACATACCAGTTTCCAATATCTTCCGGCAACATACGGTATTTCGCTTCAGACATGACGTAAACTTTCTTCACACGACCACGGTCGATGAAGTCATTCACGTAGCTTCCGCCCCATGCTGCACCCAGCGTTGTATTAATATCACTAATGGAAACGCCCAGAGCCTGCGCTTTTTCCTGATCGATATCGATCTTGAACTGCGGCGTATCTTCCAGACCGTTAGGACGAACACCGACCAACAGATCAGGATGCTTCGCGACTTCACCAAACAGTTGGTTACGCGCCTGAGTCAGCTTCTCATGGCCCAGACCCGCCTGGTCAATCAACTGGAAGTCAAAACCGGTTGCGGTCCCTAACTCCACAATCGCTGGCAGGTTAAAGGCAAAGACCATCGCGTCTTTAATCTGCGAGAATGCGCCCATTGCACGCTGAGTAATCGCTTCAACCTTGTTCTCTTCGCCAGGACGTTCACTCCAGTCTTTCAGAGAAACGAACGCGATGCCGGTGTTCTGACCACGACCAGCAAAACCGAAACCGTTAACGGCAAACACCGATTCAACGTTCGCTTTTTCCTTGGTCAGGTAGTAATCCGTCATTTCGTCCAGTACCTTCTGGGTACGCTCTTGCGTCGCACCCGCTGGCAGCTGAGCCATAGACAGGAATACCCCCTGGTCTTCATCTGGCAGGAACGAACTTGGCAGACGAACGAACAGATAGGCCATGCCCACAACGATAATCAGATACAGCGCCAGATAACGACCGGTGCTGCGCAGAATACCGCCCACGCTATCGGTGTAATGATGCGTGCTCTTATCGAACATGCGGTTAAACCAGCCGAAGAAGCCTTTTTTGCCTTCTCCGTGATCGCCTTTAGCAATCGGTTTGAGCATGGTCGCACACAGGGCAGGGGTCAGAATCAATGCTACCAGTACAGACAGCGCCATCGCGGAAACAATGGTGATGGAGAACTGACGGTAAATTGCACCGGTCGACCCCCCGAAGAACGCCATTGGGATAAATACCGCTGACAGCACCATCGCGATACCCACCAATGCGCCCTGAATCTGGCCCATCGATTTTCGCGTTGCTTCCTTCGGCGGTAGTCCTTCCTCAGCCATTACACGTTCAACGTTCTCGACCACCACGATGGCGTCATCCACCAGCAGGCCGATGGCGAGCACCATCCCGAACATCGTCAGGGTATTTATTGAGAAGCCGAAAATCGCCAGGACGGCAAATGTACCCAAGAGTACCACCGGCACGGCGATAGTCGGAATCAGCGTCGCGCGGAAGTTCTGCAGGAACAGATACATTACCAGGAACACGAGGATGATTGCTTCTGCCAGCGTTTTCACAACTTCGTGAATAGAAATTTTCACGAACGGCGTGGTGTCATACGGGTAAACGATCTTCAGACCTGACGGGAAGAACGGCTCCATCTTCTTCAGTTCTTCGCGGATAGCGTTTGCGGTGTCCAGGGCGTTAGCACCTGTTGCCAGCTTGATACCCAGACCGGATGCCGGTTTACCGTTGAACTTCGCAATGATGTCGTAGTTCTCACCGCCCAGTTCCACTTTCGCTACGTCACGCAGACGAACCTGGGAACCATCCTGATTCACTTTCAGCAGGATTTTGCCGAACTCATCAGCGGAGGTCAGACGGGTTTGCGCAATGATCGATGCGTTAAGCTGCTGACCTTTCACCGGCGGCGTACCACCTAACTGACCGGCTGCAACCTGGGCGTTCTGCGCTTTGATGGCGCTGATTACATCAACCGGTGTCAGCTGGAAGTTGTTCAGTTTGTTCGGATCCATCCAGATACGCATCGCATACTGAGAACCAAACAGCTGAACGTCGCCCACGCCTGAAGTACGGCTAATGGCATCCTTCATGTTGGCGCCAACGTAGTCGGAAATATCCTCCTGCGTCATGGTGCCGTTGGTGTTGATAACACCGACAACCATCAGGAAGCTGCTGGATGACTTCTCAACGCTAACCCCTTGCTGCTGTACTTCCTGAGGCAGCAACGGCATGGCCAGCTGCAGTTTGTTCTGCACCTGTACCTGTGCGATATCCGCATCAGTACCAGACTGGAAGGTCAGGGTGATCTGCACGGTACCCGTGGAGTCACTGTTTGAGGACATGTACATCAGGTTATCGATACCGTTCATATTCTGTTCGATAACCTGCGTAACAGTATCCTGTACTGTTTTGGCATCAGCGCCAGGATAGGTCGCGGAGATCGTCACTGCTGGCGGTGCAATAGTCGGATATTGCGCTACCGGCAATTTGAGGATCGCGAGCCCCCCTGCCAACATGATGATAATGGCGATCACCCACGCAAATATTGGGCGATCGATAAAGAAATTAGGCATGTCTTAACGGCTCCTGTTTAAGTTAAGACTTGGACTGTTCAGGCTGGCTACCGCTTTGGCCTTGCTGGTTGTTATCAGCGGTGATTTCCTGCGCTTTTACCTGCGCGCCAGGACGTACTTTCTGCAGCCCAGTAACAATCACGCGGTCGCCCGGCTTAAGTCCATCAGTGACTAACCATTTGTCGCCAATCGCTTGTGCGGCGACAATTTGACGAGTTTCAACTTTGTTGTCTGCACCGATAACCAATGCACTGGCATCGCCACGCGGTGTGCGGGTAACGCCTTGCTGTGGAACCAGTAATGCTGTTGGGTTAATCCCTTCTTCCAGACGTGCGCGGACGAACATACCCGGCAGTAAGGTATGATCCGGGTTCGGGAAAATTGCGCGTAACGTAATCGACCCAGTGGTTTGATCTACCGTCACATCAGAAAATTCCAGCGTACCGGACTGCGGGTATTTAATGCCGTCATTGGTCACCAGTTCGACTTTCGCTTTACCGTTTTCTTGCTTCAGCGTGCCGTTGGCCAGCTCTTGTTTCAGGCGCAGGAAGTCGTTGCTTGACTGCGTCACGTCTACATAGATGGGATCCAACTGCTGAACGGTCGCCAGTGCGGTCGCCTGACCGTTTTGCACCAGAGCGCCTTCCGTAACGGATGATTTACCAATGCGACCGCTGATCGGTGACGTCACTTTGGTGTAAGCCAGATTGATGCGTGCAGTTTCTACCGCGGCTTTCGCGGCAACAACGGCGGCGTTTGCCTGCTGTGCGTCAGCCAACGCGCTATCGTAGTCCTGTTGGCTGATGTACTTAGTACCCAACAGTTTCTGATAACGTTTCACCGTCAGTTGAGCAATGTTTGCTGCGGCTTGTGCTTTAGCCAGATCGCCTTTTGCACTTTCATAAGCGGCCTGGTAAGTAGCAGGATCAATCTGATAGAGAGATACACCCGCTTCGATGTCACCACCTTCCGTGAAATTACGTTTCAGGATAATCCCGCTAACCTGAGGACGAACTTCAGCAATACGAAACGCACTGGTGCGACCCGGAAGTTCGGTTGTGATCTGTAGAGGTTCAGTTTTGAGCGTAACAACTCCAACCTCTGGCATTTGCTGGCCCCCTTGTTGGGCCTGTTTGTCGTCACATCCTGTTAGCGCTAAGCTGCCTGAGAGCATCAGAACGACTGCCAGAGGCGTTAACCCTCTGTTTTTGTTCATATGTAAACCTCGAGTGTCCGATTTCAAATTGATCAATGGCTTAAAGCCCATAAACCCATTGCTGCGTTTATATTATCGTCGTGCTATGGTACATACATTCACAAATGTATGTAAATCTAACGCCTGTAAATTCACTGACCTATGGCACGAAAAACCAAACAACAAGCACAGGAAACACGACAACACATTCTTGATGTCGCTCTGCGTATGTTTTCGCAACAAGGGGTCTCATCCACCTCGCTGGCTGAGATCGCAAAAGCCGCTGGTGTGACGCGCGGTGCAATCTATTGGCATTTCAAAAACAAATCGGATTTATTCAGTGAAATCTGGGAGCTAGCAAAACCTAACATTGATGAGTTAGAGACTGAGTATCAGGCAAAATTCCCTGACGATCCACTATCAGTATTAAGAGAAATTTTAATTTACGTTCTTGAAACTACCGTGACAGAAGAACGCCGACGTTTATTGATGGAGATTATATTCCACAAATGCGAATTTGTCGGGGAAATAGCATCAGTTCAGTTAGTCGAACGTAGCCTGTGTCTGGAAAACTATGACCGTATAGAAAAAACGTTACGCCACTGTATGGATGTCAACATGTTGCCGGAAAACCTGAACACACGTCGTGTAGCGGTGTTAATGCGTAGCTATATTTCCGGGATCATGGAGAACTGGTTATTTGCTCCCGAATCGTTTGATCTGAAGAATGAGGCTCGTCAGTACGTGGCGGTGCTGCTGGAGATGTGTCTGCTTTGCCCAAGCTTGCGCCTGCAGGCAGGAGAGACAAGCTAGTTTGCCATTCTGCACCAGGAATTCTCCTGGTCGTTTTGCCTGCTGCTATTCTGCCGGTCACAGCCGTGATATTCTTGCCGCTTGACTATTTCCGGTCACTTTCCCGGTTCAGAAACATTCATTCTCATGACTATGTTGCAGCTCTATAAACGTTCACAGCATGTAATTGCTATTAGCATACTTTTCTTCATTCTATTGTTATCCTGCCAGTCATCTGCATTTGCGCGGGCGCAACAGAGTGGTGAACTGCCGACGAAAGCAGATATTCAGAGCCAACTGGACGCACTGAGTAAACAAAAAGATCTCTCCGCGCAGGATAAGCTGGTCCAACAGGATCTCATCGATACTATCGCCACGCTGGATAAAATCGATCGCGTGAAAGATGAGACCGTACAGCTTCGCCAGAAAGTGGCCCAGGCGCCGGAGAAAATGCGCCAGGCGACGGATGCGCTAAATTCGCTCAGCGATGTCGACAATGACGACGAAACGCGAAAAACGCTGAGCACGCTTTCCTTACGACAGCTTGAGTCACGCGTCGCGCAGGTGCTCGATGACCTGCAAAGCTCGCAAAACGATCTGGCCACGTATAACAGCCAGCTGGTGTCGCTCCAGACTCAGCCAGAGCGCGTACAAAATGCGATGTACACCGCGTCGCAGCAGATGCAGCAAATCCGCAACCGACTTGATGGTACTAATGTAGGCGAAGGTGCTTTACGCCCCAGCCAGCAGGTGCTGTTACAGGCGCAGCAGGCGCTGCTGAATGCGCAGATCGACCAACAGCGTAAGAGCCTTGAAGGTAATACGATTTTGCAAGATACCTTGCAAAAACAACGTGATTACGTGACGGCGAACAGTAACCGCCTTGAGCATCAGCTCCAGCTCCTGCAGGAAGCGGTGAACAGCAAGCGACTGACGTTAACCGAAAAAACGGCGCAGGAAGCAGTCACGCCGGATGAAGCCGAGCGTATTCAGTCCAATCCGTTAGTGAAGCAGGAGCTTGATGTTAACCATCAGCTCAGCCAGCGTCTGATTGCCGCGACCGAAAACGGCAACAGCCTGATGCAGCAAAATATCAAAGTCAAAAACTGGCTTGACCGCGCGCTGCAATCCGAACGCAACATTAAAGAACAGATCGCCGTTCTGAAAGGCAGTCTGCTGCTGTCGCGTATTCTGTATCAGCAACAACAAACGCTGCCGTCGGCGGATGAACTTGCCGATATGACCAACCGGATCGCCGACTTGCGTCTGGAGCAGTTCGAGGTCAACCAGCAGCGCGACGCGCTGTTCCAGAATGATGCGTTTGTCGCCAAACTGGAAGAAGGGCACAGCAACGAAGTTAACGGCGAAGTCCATGATGCCTTACTGCAGGTTGTGGATATGCGTCGTGAACTGTTGGATCAGCTCAATAAGCAACTGGGCAACCAGCTGATGATGGCGATTAATCTGCAAATTAACCAGCAGCAGTTAATGAGCGTGTCGAAAAACCTGAAAGGGATCCTCACGCAGCAGATTTTCTGGGTTAACAGTAACCGTCCGATGGACTGGGACTGGATCAAAGCTTTCCCGCAAACGCTTAAAGACCAGTTTAAGTCGATGAAAATCACGGTGAACTGGGAAAAAGCGTGGCCCGCAGTATTTATTGCGTTCCTGGCGGGATTGCCGCTGCTGCTCATTGCCGGGTTAATCCGCTGGCGTCTGAAATGGTTGAAAGAGTATCAGGCGAAATTAGCCGCTGCGGTGGGTAACCTGCGTAATGACAGTCAGCTCAACACGCCAAAAGCGATTCTGATCGATCTCATCAGAGCCTTGCCGGCGTGCCTGATTATCCTCGCGGTAGGTCTGATTCTGCTTACCATGCAGTTGAATATCAGCGACCTACTGTGGGCGTTCAGTAAGAAGATGACAGTCTTCTGGCTGGTGTTTGGTTTGTGCTGGAAGGTGCTGGAAAAAGATGGCGTGGCAATTCGTCATTTTGGTATGCCAGCAAAACAAACTAGCCATTGGCGCCGCCAAATCGTGCGTATTAGCCTGGCGCTGTTGCCGCTTAATTTTTGGTCGGTCATTGCTGAACTGTCACCGCTCAATCTGATGGACGATGTGCTGGGTCAGGTGGTGATTTTCCTCAACCTGCTGCTGATCGCCTTCCTGGTATGGCCAATGTGCCGCGAAAGCTGGCGTGATAAAGAGTCGCATGGTCTGCGTCTGGTGACGATTACCGTGCTGTCTATTATCCCGATAGCATTAATGGTGCTGACGGCGACCGGCTATTTCTACACCACGCTGCGTCTGGCGGGACGCTGGATTGAAACGGTTTATCTGGTCATTCTCTGGAACCTGCTGTACCAGACCGTACTGCGTGGATTGAGCGTCGCGGCACGCCGTATCGCCTGGCGTCGTGCGCTGGCGCGTCGTCAGAACCTGGTGAAAGAAGGTGCGGAAGGTGCCGAACCGCAGGAAGAACCGACCATCGCGCTTGAGCAGGTTAACCAGCAAACGCTGCGTATAACTATGCTGGTGATGGTTGCCCTGTTTGGTGTCTTGTTCTGGGCCATTTGGTCTGATTTGATCACCGTGTTCAGCTATCTCGACAGCATTACGCTCTGGCATTACAACGGTACCGAAGCGGGTGCGGCAGTGGTGAAAGACGTCACCATGGGTAGCCTGCTGTTTGCGATTATTGCCTCAATGGTCGCGTGGGCGCTGATCCGTAACTTACCCGGCCTGTTGGAAGTGCTGGTGCTCTCGCGACTGAAGATGCGTCAGGGCGCTTCGTATGCGATCACCACGATCCTTAACTACGCGATCATCGCCATCGGCGCGATGACGGTCTTCGGATCGCTCGGTGTTTCGTGGGATAAGCTACAGTGGCTGGCAGCAGCCCTGTCGGTTGGTCTTGGTTTTGGTTTGCAGGAAATCTTCGGTAACTTTGTTTCGGGTCTGATTATTTTGTTTGAACGCCCGGTCCGCATCGGCGATACCGTGACTATCGGTACGTTCTCAGGAACGGTCAGCAAGATCCGTATCCGTGCCACCACCATTACCGACTTCGATCGCAAAGAGGTGATCATCCCGAACAAAGCCTTTGTGACGGAGCGTTTGATCAACTGGTCGCTTTCCGATACCACCACGCGTCTGGTGATCCGCATCGGCGTGGCCTACGGTTCGGATCTGGACAAAGTGAAGAAAGTGCTGCTGCAGGCGGCGATGGAACACCCGAAAGTGATGCACGATCCGGAGCCTGCTGTGTTCTTTACCGCCTTCGGCGCCAGCACGCTGGATCATGAACTGCGTTTATACGTGCGTGAACTGCGCGATCGTAGTCACACGGTTGATGAACTGAACCGTGCGGTCGATCGTTTGTGCCGTGAAAACGACATTGATATCGCCTTTAACCAGCTTGAAGTGCACCTGCACAACGCGAAGGGCGACACCGTGACCGAGGTTAAGCGTGACATCATTAAAGGTGATGATCCGACGCCT
This sequence comes from Citrobacter sp. CF971, assembly GCF_006385635.1. Taxonomy (NCBI): domain Bacteria; kingdom Pseudomonadati; phylum Pseudomonadota; class Gammaproteobacteria; order Enterobacterales; family Enterobacteriaceae; genus Citrobacter; species Citrobacter sp. CF971. Next base: position 1,298,418 of record NZ_CP041051.1, read on the forward strand.
TCGGTAGGTTAATAGAAAAACTCATCAGGCCTGCGAGCTTCGATTCATTCGTAGGCCTGGTAAGTGCAACGCTATCAGGCATTTCAGCTATAGCGCGTTTTTTGAAGAAGAGAGCTGTTTCTTTTCGTAATCCCGTTTAACAATCTCCAGCGCCTTCAGTACGGTTTCAGGTGCAACCTGATTTTCCTCAAGTAAAACAATCAAATCGACGGCCAGTTTGACCTCGTCCGGGGCGTTCTCTAATGACATAAATTCTCCGGGGATTAACGGGTTAAACGCGCCAGCACGTTTTCTATTCTTGCCAGAGCATGACGGCAGCGCGCCAGTCGCGCCTCGAATGCTTCTACTTCACGATGCAGTTTTTGCTGTTCTGCAAAGCCGGTAGCCTGAGCCAGACGCTCTTTGCGTTCACGCGTCATTTCAACCAGACGGCGTTCAAACTCCTGATGTTGGACCCGCTTGCGCTGCCAGCGCGCCAGACCTGGAGATGCGCTGTCCCACTCGCGTAGCGACCAACTGGCAGTTTCACGTGAAATCGCCTCTAACTGTGAGGCAAGGTGTTCCGCAAGCCAGGTGATTTGTGGTAGTTGTTGCTGCTCAACGGCGCGACGTAGGGCAGTAAGATTATCGTCAGCTTCATCCAGGCAGGCCTGCAGCAATGTGCTGCGCGTGTGAAACAGATGCCTGTCAAAGCGGGCGCTAAGCGTTGTGTGGTGCGCCAGCGGAGCACAACGCTGTCGCAGGCGGTTAAGCTGGTTTTCGAGCGTCTGTAACAGCATGGCGGTTTTCACAACAACACTCCGATGAAAATGAGAACTGTTATGCTAAAGTAGCGATTCTCTGTGTTAAGTACTGATATTATGCAACGCATTATTCTAATCATCATTGGCTGGATAGCGGTAGTGCTAGGTACGCTGGGCGTAGTATTGCCTCTGTTGCCGACGACGCCGTTTATACTGCTGGCCGCCTGGTGTTTTGCCCGCTCATCGCCGCGTTTTCACGACTGGTTGCTTTACCGTTCGTGGTTCGGCGGGTATCTGCGTCACTGGCAAAAACATCGCGCGATGCCGCCGGGAGCAAAACCGCGCGCTATTTTGTTGATTCTGGTGACGTTTGCTATTTCCCTCTGGCTGGTCAATATGATGTGGGTACGCGGCCTGCTGCTGGTTATTCTCGCCTGTTTACTGATTTTTATGTGGCGGATCCCGGTGATTGATGAAAAACAACAAAAGCAGTAAAGCGCAATAATCGCTGTTGCAATTGTCTCTCGCAGCCAGTAAATTCGACCGTTTTCGAGCACAGGCGCAGATGGTCAAAGGTTAACCAAGTGTAACCTTGGCCCTAATATAGACACAAAATCATTCAAGATACGTCGAGGATGAAGTGTATAGTGCGCCGTGAAGTAATACTGTATTAATCAGGCACAAACTTATGACCGCGACTGCACAGCAGCTTGAGTTTCTCAAAAATAGCATCAAAAGCATCCACGACTACCCAAAACCGGGCATTCTTTTCCGTGATGTCACCAGTTTACTGGAAGATCCGAAAGCCTACGCCCTCAGCATTGAATTGCTGGTTGAGCGCTACAAAAATGCGGGGATCACTAAAGTGGTTGGCACCGAAGCGCGTGGCTTCCTGTTTGGCGCGCCGGTAGCGTTGGGGCTGGGCGTCGGCTTTGTTCCGGTACGCAAACCGCGTAAGCTTCCGCGTGAAGTTATTGCTGAGACCTATGAGCTGGAGTACGGCACCGATCAGCTGGAAATCCACGTTGATGCCATCAAACCGGGTGATAAAGTCCTGGTTGTGGACGATCTTCTGGCAACTGGCGGCACGATTGAAGCGACCGTGAAGCTGATCCGCCGCCTGGGTGGCGAAGTGACCGATGCTGCCTTTATCATTAACCTGTTTGATCTGGGCGGCGAGCAGCGTCTGGAAAAGCAGGGGCTGACCTGTTATAGCCTGGTTCCATTCCCGGGCCACTAATTTAGGGCTATCTTTTTTGCCATTTTGGCCCCGGTCAGTGCTCGAAATCCTCACGTACTGCGTGTACGCTCCGGTTTCTGTGCGCTGCCCGAAACCAAACTGACTGCAACGATAACGCCCGAATATAACGTGTCAACCTCGCCGTTGCTGCGAGGTTGTGTTAGCATTACCCTCCTGTGAATCCACCCTCCAGCCTTTCAGAGCCTGCCAATGAGTTATCAGGTCTTAGCCCGAAAATGGCGCCCACAAACCTTTGCTGACGTCGTCGGCCAGGAACATGTGCTGACGGCACTGGCGAACGGCTTGTCGTTAGGGCGTATTCATCATGCTTATTTGTTTTCCGGCACCCGTGGCGTCGGAAAAACCTCTATCGCCCGCTTGCTGGCGAAGGGATTAAACTGTGAAACTGGCATCACCGCTACGCCGTGCGGCGTGTGCGATAACTGCCGGGAAATTGAGCAGGGGCGTTTTGTCGATTTGATTGAAATCGATGCCGCCTCACGCACCAAAGTCGAAGATACTCGCGATCTGCTGGATAACGTCCAGTATGCGCCTGCGCGCGGCCGCTTTAAGGTCTATTTGATCGACGAAGTGCACATGCTGTCGCGCCACAGTTTTAACGCCTTGCTGAAAACGCTCGAAGAGCCGCCCGCGCACGTCAAATTCCTGCTGGCGACCACCGATCCGCAGAAGCTGCCGGTGACCATCCTGTCGCGCTGTCTGCAATTCCATCTTAAAGCGCTGGATGTCGAACAGATTCGCCATCAGCTTGAGCATATTCTCAAAGAAGAGCATATCGCCCATGAGCCACGTGCGCTGCAACTGCTGGCTCGCGCCGCAGACGGCAGCCTGCGCGATGCGCTGAGTTTGACCGATCAGGCGATTGCCAGCGGTGATGGTCAGGTCTCGACCGACGCGGTCAGCACCATGCTCGGCACGCTGGACGACGACCAGGCGCTCTCGCTTGTTGAAGCGGTTGTGGCTGCGGACGGCGAACGCGTGATGACGCTGGTGAACGACGCTGCCGCGCGTGGTATCGAATGGGAAGCGCTGCTGGTTGAGATGTCGGCTTTGCTGCATCGTATTGCCATGGTTCAGCTTTCACCTGCTGCGCTCGGTAGCGATATGGCCGCCATTGAACAGCGTATGCGTGAACTGGCGCGAATTGTACCGCCTACCGATGTGCAGCTTTACTACCAGACCCTGTTAATCGGGCGCAAAGAACTGCCGTATGCGCCGGACAGGCGAATGGGCGTCGAAATGACGCTGCTGCGTGCGCTGGCTTTTCATCCGCGCATGCCACTCCCGGAACCTGAAGTCCCGCGCCAGTCGTTTGCCCCGGTCGCACCCACAGCGGTAATGACCCCGACGCAGGTGCCACAGCAGCAACCTGCGCCAGCGCAACAGCAACAGAATGTGCCGCTTTCCGATGCCACCAGTCAGGTGCTGGCGGCGCGCAGTCAACTGCAACGTGCTCAGGGAGCAACCAAAGCAAAAAAGAGTGAACCGGCAGCCGCTTCCCGCGCGCGGCCGGTGAATAATGCTGCGCTGGAAAGACTGGCTTCGGTGTCGGAACGTGTTCAGGCGCGTCCGGCAGTCTCTGCGCTGGAAAAAGCACCGGCGAAGAAAGAAGTGTATCGCTGGAAAGCGACCAATCCTGTTGCAGAAGTCAAAGAAGTCGTCGCCACGCCGAAAGCGCTGAAAAAAGCGCTTGAGCATGAAAAAACGCCGGAACTGGCGGCAAAGCTTGCGGCTGAAGCCATTGAACGCGACCCGTGGGCTGCCCAGGTGAGCCAGCTCTCGCTGCCTAAACTGGTGGAGCAGGTGGCGCTTAATGCCTGGAAAGAAGAGAATGGCAACGTGGTTTGCCTGCACCTGCGTTCCACGCAGCGACACCTTAATTCCAGCGGCGCGCAGCAAAAACTGGCCGAAGCACTGAGTTCCTTAACGGGGTCAACGGTTGAATTGACCATCGTTGAAGATGATAATCCTGCGGTGCGCACGCCGCTGGAGTGGCGTCAGGCCATTTATGAAGAGAAGCTCGCGCAGGCGCGTGAGTCGATTATTGCGGATAATAACATCCAGACGCTGCGTCGTTTTTTCGATGCGGAGCTGGACGAAGAGAGTATTCGCCCCATTTGATCGTCAGCCTAATGGTTTGACGGTCGTCATCCCTTAACGTGATTGAGAGAGAAGCCTATGTTTGGTAAAGGCGGTCTGGGTAACCTGATGAAACAGGCCCAGCAGATGCAAGAAAAAATGCAGCAGATGCAGGAAGAAGTCGCCAAGCTGGAAGTGACCGGCGAATCTGGCGCGGGTCTGGTAAAAGTGACCATCAACGGCGCGCATAACTGCCGTCGCGTGGAGATCGATCCAAGCCTGCTGGAAGACGACAAAGAGATGCTGGAAGACCTGGTTGCTGCGGCATTCAACGACGCGGCGCGTCGCATTGAAGAGACGCAGAAAGAGAAGATGGCCTCTGTTTCTTCCGGAATGCAGCTGCCGCCTGGCTTTAAGATGCCGTTCTGATGCAAACCAGCCCGCTGTTAACTCAGCTTATGGAAGCACTGCGCTGTCTGCCGGGCGTTGGCCCGAAGTCGGCGCAGCGCATGGCGTTCACGCTGCTTCAGCGCGATCGCAGCGGCGGGATGCGTCTGGCGCAGGCGTTAACGAAGGCGATGTCGGAAATCGGCCACTGTGCCGATTGCCGCACCTTCACAGAGCAGGACGTCTGCAACATCTGTTCGAACCCGCGTCGCCAGGAAAACGGTCAGATTTGCGTGGTGGAGAGTCCGGCGGACATCTACGCCATTGAGCAAACCGGGCAATTTTCCGGACGTTACTTCGTGCTGATGGGACACCTGTCGCCGCTGGACGGTATCGGGCCTGATGATATCGGGCTGGATCGTCTTGAACAGCGACTGGCGTCTGAGCAAATCAACGAACTGATTCTGGCGACCAATCCCACGGTCGAAGGAGAGGCGACCGCCAACTATATTGCTGAGCTTTGCATGCAATATGGCGTTGAAGCCAGCCGTATCGCCCATGGCGTTCCGGTAGGCGGCGAGCTGGAAATGGTCGATGGCACCACGCTGTCGCACTCTCTGGCAGGACGACACAAGATTAAATTCTGAACAAACGGAGGCCGCGACGGCGGCTTCCGCTTGAAATCCTTCCCGCTTGTCCCCATTTCACCCTCAACGTGTTTTTACCATTGAATATGGCATTGTTGAGGTAGATCTACATGAAAGGACAAGAAACTCGTGGTTTTCAGTCAGAAGTAAAACAGCTTCTGCACCTGATGATCCATTCTCTGTATTCCAATAAAGAAATCTTCCTGCGTGAGCTTATCTCTAACGCCTCGGATGCGGCAGACAAGCTGCGTTTCCGCGCACTGTCTAACCCGGACCTGTATGAAGGTGACGGTGAGCTGCGTGTGCGTGTTTCCTTCGATAAAGATAAGCGTACGTTGACCATTGCCGATAACGGCGTGGGGATGAATCGTGATGACGTTATCGATCATCTGGGGACCATTGCGAAATCCGGCACCAAATCTTTCCTCGAATCCATGGGCTCCGATCAGGCGAAAGACAGCCAGTTGATTGGTCAGTTCGGGGTTGGTTTCTACTCTGCCTTCATCGTGGCGGACAAAGTCACCGTGCGTACCCGTGCTGCGGGTGATAAGCCGGAAAACGGCGTGTTCTGGGAGTCCGCGGGCGAGGGTGAGTACACCGTTGCTGATATTACCAAAGAAGACCGTGGTACCGAAATTACTCTGCATCTGCGTGAAGGCGAAGACGAGTTCCTCGATGACTGGCGCGTACGTTCCATCATCAGCAAATATTCCGACCATATTGCGCTGCCGGTAGAGATCGAAAAATCCGAAGAGAAAGACGGCGAGACCGTGGTTTCCTGGGAAAAAATCAACAAGGCACAGGCGCTGTGGACGCGTAACAAGTCGGAAATCAAAGACGACGAGTACAACGAATTCTACAAGCACATCGCCCACGACTTCACTGACCCGCTGACCTGGAGCCACAACCGTGTGGAAGGTAAGCAGGAGTACACCAGCCTGCTGTATATCCCGTCGCAGGCGCCGTGGGATATGTGGAACCGCGATCACAAGCATGGTCTGAAACTGTACGTCCAGCGTGTCTTCATCATGGACGATGCCGAGCAGTTCATGCCGAACTACCTGCGCTTTGTCCGTGGTCTGATAGATTCTAACGATCTACCGCTGAACGTTTCTCGCGAGATCCTGCAGGACAGCACCGTCACCCGTAACCTGCGCAGCGCGCTGACCAAACGCGTACTGCAGATGCTGGAAAAACTGGCGAAAGACGACGCGGAAAAATACCAGACCTTCTGGAAGCAGTTCGGCCTGGTGCTGAAAGAAGGCCCGGCGGAAGACCACGCCAACCAGGAAACGATCGCTAAACTGATGCGTTTCGCGTCTACGCACACTGACTCCTCCGCGCAAACCGTGTCGCTGGAAGATTACGTGTCGCGAATGAAAGAAGGGCAGGAGAAAATCTACTACATCACTGCAGACAGCTATGCGGCGGCGAAGAGCAGCCCGCACCTGGAACTGCTGCGTAAGAAAGGCATCGAAGTGCTGCTGCTTTCTGACCGCATCGATGAGTGGATGATGAACTACCTGACCGAGTTCGACGGTAAGGCATTCCAGTCCGTTGCTAAAGCTGACGAGTCCATCGACAAGCTGGCGGATGAAGTTGACGAATCGGCAAAAGAAGCGGAAAAAGCGCTGACGCCGTTCGTTGAGCGTGTGAAAACCCTGCTGGGTGACCGCGTGAAAGAAGTGCGTCTGACTCACCGTCTGACCGACACGCCAGCCATCGTTACCACCGATGCGGATGAAATGAGCACCCAGATGGCGAAACTCTTTGCCGCTGCGGGCCAGGCCGTACCGGAAGTGAAATATATCTTTGAACTGAACCCGGACCACGTGCTGGTAAAACGCACGGCGGATACTCAGGACGAAGCACAGTTCAAAGAGTGGGTTGAGCTGCTGCTGGATCAGGCGCTGTTTGCTGAGCGCGGCACGCTGGAAGACCCGAACCAGTTCATCCGTCGTATGAACCAGTTGCTGGTATCCTGATACCTGTAATGTAATGCCGGATGGCGCTAACGCCTATCCGGCCTACAACATCTTTTTGATCGTAGGCCGGATAAGGTGTTTACACCGCCATCCGGCAATTTCTTTCCTTATTTTCAATTTTCCCGCCATTAACCGTTTCAGCGCAGACTACCTTCCTTGAGCCAATTGCGTGATGGTGGTATCGTTTAGCGCTTTTTAAAAAATATCGACAACCTTTAAGGGGATTTTCGTAATGCGTATCATTCTGCTTGGCGCTCCGGGCGCGGGTAAAGGAACTCAGGCTCAGTTCATCATGGAGAAGTATGGTATTCCGCAAATCTCCACCGGTGATATGCTGCGTGCCGCCGTGAAATCTGGCTCCGAGCTGGGCAAACAAGCGAAAGACATCATGGACGCCGGTAAGCTGGTGACTGATGAGCTGGTGATCGCGCTGGTAAAAGAGCGTATTGCTCAGGAAGACTGCCGTAATGGTTTCCTGCTTGATGGCTTCCCGCGTACTATTCCGCAGGCAGACGCCATGAAAGAAGCGGGCATCAACGTGGACTACGTTCTGGAGTTTGACGTACCTGACGAACTGATCGTTGACCGTATCGTCGGTCGCCGCGTACACGCTGCTTCTGGCCGCGTTTACCACATCAAATTCAACCCGCCTAAGGTTGAAGGCAAAGACGACGTGACCGGCGAAGAGCTGACCACCCGTAAAGACGATCAGGAAGAGACCGTACGTAAGCGCCTGGTGGAATACCATCAGATGACCGCACCGCTGATTGGCTACTACTCTAAAGAAGCGCAGGCGGGTAACACCAAATACGCGAAAGTTGATGGCACTCAGGCAGTTGCTGACGTGCGCGCAGCGCTGGAAAAAATCCTCGGCTAATTTTTTCGCGTAATAAACCTCTTATCAGGTCTGCCATTATCTCGTAGGCCTGATAAGCGCATCGCCATCAGGCAAATTCTCGTCTTACCTTTCACAGCAATTAGTTCTTCTTTACCGCTTTTCCGCTACAATTATCAACAATTTGAATCGATAAGAGGCGGTAATGCGTCAGACGAAAACCGGTATCCTGCTGGCAAACCTCGGCACTCCCGATGCCCCAACTCCCGAAGCCGTTAAGCGCTACCTGCGCCAGTTTTTAAGCGATCCACGCGTAGTTGATACGTCCCCTACACTGTGGTGGCCGCTGCTGCGCGGTGTGATTTTGCCGCTGCGAGCGCCGCGTGTGGCAAAGCTGTACCAGTCAATCTGGATGGAAGACGGTTCCCCGCTGATGGTCTACAGCAAGGCGCAACAGCAGGCGCTGGCACAACGTCTGCCTGATACCCCTGTCGCGCTGGGGATGAGCTACGGTTCGCCATCGCTCGAAAGCGCGGTCGATGAACTGTTGGCAAGCGGAGTGGAACACATGGTGGTGTTACCGCTGTACCCGCAATATTCCTGTTCGACGGTTGCAGCAGTCTGGGACGAGCTAGCGCGCATCTTAGCGCGTAAACGCGGTATTCCCGGCGTCTCTTTTATTCGTGATTACGCCGATGACAGCAGCTACATTGATGCGCTGGCCAAGAGTGCCCGGGATTCATTCGCTCAACATGGCGAACCTGATTTACTGCTGCTCTCCTACCACGGCATTCCGCAGCGCTACGCCGATGAAGGCGATGACTACCCGCAGCGCTGTCGCGATACGACGCGTGAGCTGGTTTCAGCGCTTGGTCTGCCGCCGGAAAAAGTCATGATGACCTTCCAGTCTCGCTTTGGCCGCGAACCCTGGCTGACGCCGTATACCGACGAAACGTTAAAAATGCTGGCGGAGAAAGGAACCCGACATATCCAGGTTATGTGTCCGGGCTTCGCGGCTGATTGCCTCGAAACGCTGGAAGAGATAGCGGTGCAAAACCGGGAGATTTTCCTTGAGGCTGGCGGTAAGCAATATGAGTATATTCCGGCGTTGAATGCCACACCGGAACATATCGAAATGATGGTTAAACTGACCGCCGCCTACCGCTAAAGCTGTTGCTTAAAGAAACGCGCGCCGTCCTGCAGAGCTTCATCGGCGGTTTTCATCACCCGCGAATAGTGCAGGAAGGCGTGCAGCGTACCGGGATACATTTTGTACTGGCAGGGCTGCTGATGCGCCTGTAACGTCTGGAATAATAAGCGGCTATCGTCAATCAGTGGATCGAACTCCGCGCCGGCGATAAAACACGGCGGCACGTCACGCGTTAGGTCGTTATTAAACAGGCAATAGTACGGTGACTCGCGATCATCAGCGCTACGTAGGTACGCGTTTTCATACATCTGCAAGTCCTCGCGGGTTAACCCATCCCACTCTCCGCCCATCAGCCGTCGGCTCAGTGAATCCTGTAGCCCGTAAAGCCCATACCACAACAGCACGCCAGCCACCTTGCCGCAGGCAATGCGTTTATCCCGCAGCCACAGCGCACTGGCAAGCGCCAGCATGGCTCCGGCGGAATCGCCCGCAAAACCAATCGTATTGATATTGAGGGAATAGTCGCCAGCATGTTGATGATAGTACTGGCAAACGGCGACGATCTCTTCGATGGCTTGTGGGTAGCGGGCCTCCGGCGCCAGCGAATAGTCGATGCCGATCACCGTGCACTGGGTGTAATGCGCAAGTAAACGCATAATACGGTCATGGGTATCCAGATTACCGAGAATAAAACCGCCGCCGTGCAGGTAATACAGCGTGGCCTGGCTTTGGGGCTGCGGAGCGTAGATGCGTGTGGCAACGGGGCCGCACGCGGTAGAAATCACGCATTCTCGGGAATGCATCTGCGGGGCATCGGCATTCCACAGTCGCCGCTCATGAATGTAGTGTTGGCGCTGGGCCAGGAAGTCATCGGCAGCGGGCCACGGCGGCAAATCGTCGCGATGAAAATTCACCACGCTTTTCATTTCATCCGAAATTTTGTCGAGTACGGGGATTTTGTTTTCCGGCTTCATAAAACGCTCCTTGTGAAGGTGAGTTATTGTAGAAATTAATCCCGGATAAACTGCGATCTCACCGTCCGATATTGAAACTCAGCGTCGCATCGCATGCGCAGCAGGGAATGTGCTACCATGCATCGCTCAGTTAACCACCCGTAAAATCGACCATGAAATTTCCCGGTAAACGTAAATCCAAACACTATTTTCCCGTCAGCGCGCGCGATCCGTTGTTGCAACAAATTCAGCCAGAAAATGAAACCAGCGCAGCCTGGGTGGTGGGCATCGACCAGACGCTGGTGGATATTGAAGCCAAAGTGGATGATGACTTTGTAAAACGTTATGGATTAAGCGCCGGGCATTCTCTGGTGATTGCCGATGATGTCGCAGAAGCGCTCTATCAGGAGCTGGTGCGTGAAAATTTGATCACCCATCAGTTTGCGGGCGGTACGATCGGTAACACGATGCACAACTACTCCGTGCTGGCGGATGACCGCTCGGTGCTGCTGGGCGTGATGTGCAGCAATATCGAGATTGGCAGCTATGCGTACCGTTATTTATGCAATACCTCCAGCCGTACCGATCTGAACTACCTGCAAGGCGTTAATGGACCGATTGGTCGTTGCTTTACGCTGATTGGTGAATCCGGAGAGCGTACCTTCGCAATCAGCCCTGGGCATATGAATAAGCTACGGGCGGATAGCATCCCTGAATCGGTAATTGCCGGAGCGTCCGCGTTGGTGCTGACGTCCTATCTGGTGCGCTGCGAGCCGGGCGAGCCGATGCCGGAAGCGACCATGAAGGCGATTGAATACGCTAAAAAACACAATGTGCCGGTGGTACTGACGCTGGGCACCAAATTCGTCATTGCCGATAACCCGCAATGGTGGCAGGCATTCCTCAAAGAGCATGTCTCTATTCTGGCGATGAATGAAGAAGAGGCTGAAGCGCTGACCGGCGAGAACGATCCGCTGCTGGCGTCTGACAAGGCGCTGGACTGGGTGGATCTGGTGCTGTGCACTGCGGGTCCGGCGGGTCTGTATATGGCGGGCTTTACGGAAGAAGAAGTCAAACGTAAAACCCAGCATCCGCTGCTGCCTGGAGCGATTGCCGAATTCAATCAGTACGAATTCAGCCGCGCCATGCGCCATAAAGACTGTACCAATCCGCTGCGTGTGTATTCGCACATTGCACCGTATATGGGCGGGCCAGAAAAGATAATGAATACCAACGGTGCTGGCGACGGCGCGCTGGCGGCATTGCTGCATGATATTACTGCCAACAGCTATCACCGCAGTAACGTGCCTAACTCCAGCAAGCACAAGTTCAACTGGCTGACCTATTCGTCTCTAGCCCAGGTGTGTAAATATGCTAACCGCGTGAGTTACCAGGTGCTGAACCAGCATTCACCGCGCCTGACGCGCGGTTTGCCGGAACGTGAAGACAGTCTCGAAGAGTCGTACTGGGATCGCTGAGTTCTTGCCCGATGGCGCTACGCTTATCGGGCCTACGCGTAGCAATAGCAGGCCGGATAAGGCGTTTTACGCCGCCATCCGGCACGTAACATTAACTGGCGGTAGCAACTTCACCGGCAGGCGGCGTTTCAATTAGCTCCAGCATGGTACGGGCGATTTCACGCTCGCCCATGACGACCTGATTGGCTCCGCGCTCGGTAATATATTCCACCTCATCGTCATAATGTGCGCGGGCGATAATCTCAATCGACGGGCACTTCTCACGAGCGGAAGCGACAATTTCACCCGCTTCATAGCCATTCGGAATGGTTAGCAACAGCCAGCGTGCGCAATCCAGATGCGCCAGATTCATAATCTCTTCGTTAGCGGCATTTCCCAGCACCGCGCGGATCCCACGCTCGCGCAGTTCATCCACCCGGGTACGTGAGGTTTCGATAACCACCAGCGGGATCCCGGCAGCCATCAATTTCTCACCCAGCAGGCTGCCGACGCGACCAAAGCCAACCAGCAGGGCGTGATTGCAGATATCCACCGGAATTTGCTTCTCTTCTTCGATAGCCTCTTCCAGAGTCTGCTCTTCCAGCGTTTCTGTTTTGGCGAGATATTTTTCTAACACCGCGAACAGCACCGGGTTGAGCATTATGGACAGGATTGCCCCTGCCAGCACCAGATTCTGTCCGGCCTGCGGCAGCAGGTTTAACGCCATTCCCAGACCCGCCAGGATAAAGGCAAATTCACCAATCTGCGCCAGACTGGTGGCAATGGTGAGCGCCGTGCGTTGAGAGTGACCAAACATGCGCACCAGTAAATAGGCGGCAAGGGATTTACCAAAGATGATAATCGCCAGCGTGCCCAGTACTGCCAACGGCTGCTGGATCAGGACTAACGGATCGAACAGCATTCCGACGGAAACGAAGAACAGCACGGCGAACGCATCGCGCAGCGGCAGGGTGTCATGCGCCGCACGGTGGCTCAGCTCAGATTCATTCAGCACCATACCGGCGAAGAACGCGCCCAGTGCAAAGGAGACATCGAACAGCTCTACTGCGCCGAAGGCGATACCTAAGGCGAGGGCGAGGACTGAGAGGGTAAACAGTTCGCGTGAACCGGTTGCGGCGCTGCGGGCCATAATCCACGGTACCAGGCGACGACCCACCAGCATCATAATCGCGATAAACGCCACCACCTTACCGATGGTAATGCCCATATCGACAGCCAGCGAAGCGAAGCCGACATCTTCTTTTTCCAACATTCCGGCGACGGCTGGCAGGAGAACCAGCGTCAGCACCATCATCAGATCTTCGACAATCAGCCAGCCAATGGCAATTTGCCCGCGCTGGCTGTCAATGAGCTGTCGTTCTTCAAGCGCACGCAGTAGCACCACGGTGCTGGCGGTTGAAAGACACAGACCAAACACGATCCCCACCATCAGCGACCAGCCTAATACAGCTGAAAGCGCCATACCCAGCAGCGTTGCCACTGCTATCTGGGCAATCGCGCCGGGAATGGCGATTGACTTTACCGCCATCAAATCCTTCAGGGAAAAGTGCAGCCCGACGCCGAACATCAGCAGAATAACGCCAAGCTCGGCCAGTTCAGGCGCGAGCTTAGTATCAGCAACAAAACCAGGTGTAAATGGACCGGCCAGAACGCCCGCTAACAGATATCCCACCAGAGGAGAAATACGTAGTTTATTGGCAATCATGCCTAATATAAAAGCGAGCACAAGGCCGCCGACAATGGTGGTGATAAGCGGGGTGGCGTGATGCATTCCGTCTCCTTTGGTTGCTGTGATGATCCTAAAAACCCAAACTACGAGTAATAGTTTATGACAATTTTAATGTTTATGTTTATGAATAATTATTGAATTTTGAAGAAAACGGGATTTTAAGCGTAAAAAAGCACGGATCGGAAAACTACGAGGGGATGTTTGAGGCAAACGCTGATGGTCACTGTAAGTGATGACGACCAAAGTTTACCTTTGGCCGTCAGAAAATCAGGCTTTATGTCGGTTATCAGGTAAGAATATGGTCAGTATCCCCAGAAGTGGCAGGAAAGCACATATTTTGTAGACCAAATCGATACTGGTATGGTCGGCAATCAGCCCTAACACCGCGGCTCCCAAGCCACCCATGCCGAAGGCAAAACCGAAAAATAACCCAGAAACCATGCCGATACGCCCAGGAAGCAGCTCCTGTGCGTAAACCAGAATGGCAGAAAACGCCGATGCGAGGATAAAACCAATGATCACGGTTAAAATCCCGGTCCATTCCAGCGTTGCGTAGGGTAAAACGAGGGTAAATGGCGCAACGCCGAGGATAGACCCCCAAATAACATATTTTCTGCCAATTTTATCGCCTAATGGTCCGCCAATCACCGTCCCGGCCGCGACGGCAAACAGGAAGGCAAATAGGTGAAACTGGGCGTTTTGTACCGATAATCCGAATTTTTGCATCAGATAAAAGGTGTAATAGCTGCTGATGCTCGCCATATAGAAGTATTTGGAGAAAATCAGTACCAGCAGGATGCTTACAGCCAGCACCACTTTATTACGCGGCAACGGATTAACGATAGCGACCTTCGGCTTTCCTTTACTCATCCGATGCTGCGCGGCATACCAACGGCTGATTTGTGCCAGGACGACAATCGCTAATAGCGCAGCCAGAACAAACCAGGCCACATTACCCTTACCATATGGCGCAATGATGACAGCCGCCAGCAACGGTCCCAGTGAGCTGCCGAAGTTGCCGCCAACCTGGAAAATCGATTGGGCAAGGCCGTGGCGACCGCCGGAGGCCATACGCGCCACACGGGACGATTCCGGGTGAAATACCGAAGAGCCGGTGCCAACCAGCGCCGCGGCGAGCAGCACCATATGGAAGCTGCCGGCCATGGCCAGCAAAACAAGCCCGCTCAGCGTGAAGCACATTCCTATGGGCAGCGACCACGGCATCGGGTATTTGTCCGTCCAGTAACCCACCACCGGTTGCAGCAGCGAAGAAGCTAGCTGGAAGGTTAGAGTGATCATCCCGATCTGCATAAACGTCAGCGAGAACTCTGACTGCAATAGCGGATAAATCGCCAGGATCAGCGACTGAATCATATCGTTTAGCAAATGGGAGAGGCTGATCGCTCCTAAAATGCCAAATGAGGTGCGTGCTTTAGCAACCGACGCTGACGCGCCAGCCACAGGCTGGGTTGGTTCACTTATTGCCATAGAAAGTCACTTCTGTTTGGGTTGCGATTATGAGGGTAATCTAATTTGTTATTATTACCTGACTAACATACCTGCGGAAGGTGTTTGAAGGAAGTCTCATTTCTGAAAACATTTTCGACTATTATTTCATATCATTGTAATTTCAGTCGTTGATTTTGGCTCAGGGAGAGAAATATGAAGTTTTTAAAACGGGGCGTGGCGCTGGCGTTATTAGCCGCATTTACGCTGGCAGGTCAGCCAGCTCAGGCGTACGAAAAAGATAAAACCTACAAAATTACCATTCTGCATACCAACGATCATCACGGTCACTTCTGGCGTAGCGAATATGGGGAATACGGACTGGCGGCGCAAAAAACGCTGGTGGACGGTATTCGTAAAGAGGTGGCTGAGGAAGGGGGCAGCGTACTGTTGCTTTCTGGTGGTGATATTAATACCGGCGTACCGGAGTCCGATCTGCAGGATGCGGAACCTGATTTCCGCGGTATGAACCTGATTGGCTATGACGCGATGGCGGTCGGAAACCACGAGTTTGATAATCCGCTTAGCGTATTGCGCCAGCAGGAAAAATGGTCCAAATTTCCGTTTCTCTCGGCCAACATTTATCAGAAAAGCTCCGGCGAGCGTTTATTTAAACCGTGGGCCATCTTTAAGCGCCAGGATTTAAAAATTGCCGTACTTGGTTTAACCACTGACGATACGGCGAAAATTGGCAACCCCGAGTTCTTTACCGATATCGAATTCCGTAAACCTGCTGATGAAGCCAAACTGGTTATTCAGGAACTGAATATGGGTGAAAAGCCAGACATCATTATCGCGACCACCCATATGGGACATTATGACAACGGCAACCACGGCTCGAACGCCCCTGGCGATGTCGAAATGGCGCGCAGCCTGCCAGCAGGTTCGCTGGCGATGATTGTCGGTGGCCACTCGCAGGATCCGGTGTGTATGGCTGCGGAAAATAAGAAGCAGGTTGATTACGTACCGGGTACGCCGTGTGCGCCAGATAAGCAAAATGGGATCTGGATTGTACAGGCACACGAGTGGGGCAAATACGTGGGCCGGGCGGACTTTGAGTTCCGTAACGGCGAAATGAAAATGGTTAACTACCAGCTCATTCCCGTTAATCTGAAGAAAAAAGTGACCTGGGACAACGGTAAAAGTGAGCGCGTACTCTACACCCCGGAGATTGTTGAAAATCAGCAAATGCTTTCGATGCTGACGCCGTTCCAGAATAAAGGTAAAGCGCAGCTCGACGTGAAAATCGGTAGCGTCAATGCGCGCCTCGAAGGCGACCGTAGCAAAGTCCGTTTCGTGCAAACCAATATGGGGCACTTGCTGCTGGCTGCGCAAATGGCGCGAACCAGCGCTGATTTTGGCGTGATGAGCGGCGGCGGTATCCGTGACTCCATCGAAGGTGGCGATATCACCTATAAGAGCGTGCTGAAGGTACAGCCGTTTGGCAACATCGTGGTGTATGCCGATATGAGCGGGAAAGAAGTGATTGATTATCTGACCGCGGTGGCGCAAATGAAGCCGGACTCCGGAGCCTACCCGCAGTTTGCCAACGTCAGCTTTGTAGCGAAAGACGGCAAACTTAACGATTTGAAAATCAAAGGCGAACCTGTTGACCCAGCCAAAACCTATCGTATGGCAACGCTGAGCTTCAACGCCACCGGCGGTGATGGCTATCCGCGCATTGATAACAAACCAGGCTATGTGAATACCGGGTTTATTGATGCGGAAGTGCTGAAAGAGTACGTGCAGAAGAACTCACCGCTGGATGCCAGTGCGTATGAGCCGAAGGGTGAGGTGAGCTGGCAGTAACAGGGCGGAGTGCCGGATGGCGGTGCTGGCACCTTATCCGGCCTACAGGTCAGTGCGATTTGTAGGCCTTAAAGCTGCGCGCCATCAGGCATTCATTCTATAACCGCTTAATCCCGGCGGGCGATATCGGCGAATTTCGCATCCAGAATTTTCGCCAGATCGCTCGCTGCCAGTTCGATATCCAGCCCGCGTTTGCCGCCGGAAACATAAATGGTGTCAAACGTTTGGGCAGGCGCATCGATAAGCGTCGGCAATCTTTTTTTCTGCCCCAGCGGGCTAATACCGCCTACCAGATAGCCGGTAGTGCGTTGCGCGACCATGGGATCGGCCATATCGACCTTTTTGGCACCCAATGCTTTGGCAACCTTTTTGAGATCCAGTTGACCTGCTACCGGTGTGACGGCGACCGCCAGATGCTTCATGTCGCCATTCACGGCAACCAGCAGCGTTTTGTAAACCTGGTCCGCGTTCAGACCTAACTTTCGCACCACTTCATCACCAAAGTTCGTCTCGGACGGATCGTGATCGTAGGTGTGGATCTGGAAAGAAATTTTGTTTTTTTCGAGTAATTTAACGGCGGGTGTCATAGCAATTTTCCTGGCCCAGACAAAATACGACTCAAGCATACGCCTGATGTCTGTCTAAAAAATAGTACCATCTTGCGCAATAGTATTGGCAGGATGATGACTTTGAGCGACAATCGAACTACACCGACGCTTTAAGCGCCGGGATCATAATAATGATGAAATTCCTCTTTGACGGGCCAATAGAGATATTGGCCATTTTTTTTACCGTAACATCTCCGGCAAATTTCCTTCTCCGTATAAATGCAGTGCGCCAACGGCCACGACGTAGTGACCAGCAGGCATCGCTCTGAGCCGATCGCGCCAGGCTGTGTTGCGTTGATGCATCAATACGTCATACAACGACTGGCTAAAGGTATTGGGAAGCGTCAGTTCGCTATTGTGCGGCGGCGTTTCAAGCCACCAGCCCATCATCTGCTGGAGCAGTCTGGCATTGGTATGCCAATGCGTCAGAGTATCGTCCAACAGGGCCAGTCCGTTATCAGGCAACTGACATAACAGCTCGATTTGACTGGATGCGCCTTCCAGTTCGATTATCGGTTTATGCGCCTGTTTAGCCGCATTCAACAGTTGATAATCAATCCCGTATTCCGCTCGCAGCCCTAGCTGCTGTGCCTGCGTTGCCTGTAATACCATGGCGATTTGCCACAACGGCTGAGTAGATAACAGGGATGGGGAAATGCCCAGTTCGTTGGTGACTTTACGCAGGTTTTCTAACTGCTCCGGGCTGAGACGTTCTTCGAGTGCGGCAAAGGTCGGAAGGTTGGCAAACGGCGCGTCGTCACCGGAAACATCCGCTTCGACAATCAGCGCATCGGCATGCTTGAGCTTTTTGAGTAATTTGGCAGGCAGAGGCGCCATATCGCGGCTGCCCATGTGAATGCTGCCAATCAGATGAAAATGGCGGTTGCCGGGCAAAGAGATGTCGATGGCAGGCCAGGTATAGTGGTTGCCGCGCAGTGCAGACCATAATGCTTTTACCCGGTATAACAAATCCATACGACCTCCCTAAGTGGAGAACCATGCTAGCGCGTGGCCGGAAAAGTCGCAATGTGTGAATTGCCGGATGGCGCAGTTGATAGCGCCATCCGGCAAAGGGTTACTCTTTAGGTTTGAAGCGCAGCAGTCGGTTCGCGTTGCTCACCACGGTGATGGAAGAAAGCGCCATCGCCGCCCCGGCTACTACCGGGTTGAGCAGCGTGCCGGTGAACGGCCACAGAATCCCAGCGGCAACCGGGATGCCGATGCTGTTGTAGATAAACGCGCCGAGCAGGTTCTGCTTCATATTGCGTAGCGTTGCCCGGGAGATAGACAGCGCATCCGCAACGCCCATCAGGCTATGACGCATCAGCGTAATCGCGGCTGTTTCAATCGCCACATCGCTGCCGCCACCCATGGCGATCCCTACATCGGCCTGAGCCAGCGCAGGCGCATCGTTGATACCGTCACCGACCATGGCGACCTGACGCCCCTGGCTCTGCAGACGCTTGATCGCCTCGGCCTTACCGTCCGGCAGAACACCCGCAATCACCTCGTCAATACCCGCCTCTTTGGCAATGGCGTTGGCGGTCGTTGGGTTGTCGCCGGTCAGCATCACCAAACGATACCCGGCGCGGTGCAGGCGCTGGAGCGCTGCCACGCTGTCGCTACGCAGTGGATCTCGCACCGCTAACAGCGCCGCTGCTTTACCATCAATCGCCAACAGGACCGGAGTTGAACCCTGGGAGGCCTGAGCGGTGATTTCAGACTCCATTTCAGTGGTATCTACCTGCTGTTCATTGAGCAGTGCCTGATTTCCCAGCAGCAACGTATGACCTTCGGTCTCGCCGCTGACGCCTAACCCGCGCAGCGTACGGAAACCGTTGACCTGCGGCAGCGAGACATCGCCTGCTTTGTCCAGAATCGCCCTGGCCAGCGGGTGGCTGGAACCCTGTTCAAGGGCTGCAGCCAGACGAATTGCCCGCGCTTCATCGGTGTTGCCAAACGTTTTGATGGCGACAACCTGCGGTTTGCCTTCAGTCAGCGTCCCGGTCTTATCAAAGACGAGAGTATCGAGCGTGCTGGCGCGCTGCAGCGCATCGGCATCGCGTACCAGTACCCCAAACTCAGCGGCACGCCCCACGCCGGAAATAATCGACATCGGCGTTGCCAGACCCAGCGCACAAGGGCAGGCGATAATCAGAACGGTGGTGGCAATGACCAGCGTATAGACAATCTGCGGTGCTGGTCCAAAGAAATACCAGATAGCCGCACTGACCAGCGCAATGGCGACCACGACCGGAACGAACACCGAGGAGATACGGTCGGCCAGTTTGCCAATTTCCGGTTTGCTGCTTTGCGCTTGACGCACCATACGAATAATGCGTGACAGCGTGGTGTGACTGCCAACGGCGCTGGCGCGGAACAGCACGCTGCCGTCCTGTACGACCGTACCGGCGTGGACGCTATCGCCTTCACCTTTTTGCTGAGGAATCGGCTCACCGGTGAGCATAGCTTCATCCAGCCAGGCTTCGCCCTGGGTGATTTCGCCATCGACCGGCACGCGGTCGCCGGTGGTCAGGCGCAGTAACATTCCCGCCTGAACGTCTGCCAGCGGCACGTTCTTTTCACCTTCGTCAGTAACGACGCGTGCGGTCGGTGGCGTCAGATCAAGCAGTTTTTCCAGCGCTTTGGACGAGCGCTGGCGAGCCCGCGCTTCCAGCATGTGTCCGAGGTTAATCAGACCAATAATCATGGCGCTGGCTTCATAATAGAGGTGTCGCGCTTCCATCGGGAACCATTGCGGCCAGAGGTTGACGCTCATGGAATAGAGCCAGGCCACCCCTGTACCCAGCGCGACCAACGTATCCATAGTCGCGGTGCCGTTCATCAGGCTTTTCCACGCATTGCGGTAAAAGTGACCGCCCGCGAAAACCATCACCGCAAGCGTTGCCAGACCAATCGCCAGCCACAGGCTGCGGTTGTCATCACTCACCATCATGTTGTCGCCAATCATTCCCCATACCATGACAGGGATACCCAGCAGCAGCGCGACGGCTGCCTGCCAGCGAAAACGTTTCATGGTTGCCACGGCGGTTTCTTGCTGACGCTCGCGGCGCTTAGCATCATCTTCAATGGCTTCTGCGCCGTAGCCTGCTTTTTCCACCGCCTGCACTAAATCTGCGGCGGAGGCACTGCCCATTACCAGCGCAGTGCGTTCCGCCAGGTTTACCCGTGCCTGGGTGACACCCGGTACGCTTTGCAATGCATTTTGTACACGGGTCACACAACTGGCGCAGCTCATGCCGTTTAACAGCAACTGTTGGCTGTCATCATCAGCCGTAGCTGCCGGAAGCTCGGAAGGGACCGCTGCCAGTGCTTCCGACGGGATTGATGACTCCGTCAGCGGTTTAGCCTTTGGGTGGCTTAACTCCGCGCCGTAACCGGCTTGTTTGATGGTTTCAATCAGCGCTTCTGCGCTGGCGCTCCCGGTAACATGGGCCTCTGTCACGGTAACATCCGCTTGCTCAACATCCGGACGTTGTTCCAGACTTTCTTTAACGCGTTTTACGCAGTGACCACAGGACAAACCGTCCAGGGTTAGATCGATTGTTTGAGACATAACCAACTCCTTCATTGCAGGTTTAACTGACTGTGATAAAGGTTAAACCTTCCAGCAAGGGGAAGGTCAAGGGTGTTTTTAGAAAAGATGAAAAAAGGGGCGAAGGGGGAAAAAAACGGGAACGTCACCTCAGAGCGTTCCCGGTCTGTTATTGATTGAGAACGATAAGCGGCGTTCGATGCTCCGGTTCATTTATGACCGTGAGATCGGCACCGTACAGCGCGTTCAGCGCCCGTTGCTTCAGGACATCCTGCGGATACCCGTTATCAACAATCCTGCCGCGTTCCATCAATACCACGCGGTCGGCATAACGCGCTGCGAGGTTGAGATCGTGCAGGACGCAGCAGACGCTAAACTGCCGTTCACGCACCAGGCGACGCAGCAGACGAAAAAGGTGCTGCTGGTGGTGAATATCCAGGGCGGAGGTAGGTTCATCGAGAAATAACCATTTGGGCCGAGGCACGGGCTCCCAAAGCTGAACCAGCAGACGTGCCAGCTGTACTCGCTGTTGTTCTCCTCCCGACAGATGCCGGTAATCGCGCGCGGCCAGCGCCTGGCAGTCGCACAACGTCATGATGTGTTCCGTTTCATCGCCCGTATTGCGCGTGCGATACGGATGCCTGCCCATGCGAATGACTTCCTGCACGCTAAACGGGAAGGCCATATGACTGTTCTGGCGCATCACGGCACGGGTTTTTGCCAGCTCGGTGATTGACCATTCGTTCAGCGGCTTGCCGAATAAGCTACAGCGCCCACTGTGAGGTTGCAGATAACCCGTGAGCTGGCGGAGCAGCGTTGATTTCCCGGCGCCATTCGGGCCAAGAATCGCGATAATCTCTCCTTCAGGTAGCATCAGGGAAACATCGTCGGTCAATCGTCTGCCCTGAATGTGGTAAACCAGATTTTCAGCAACGATCATGACACCCTCCGGCTACGCAGTATTAACCACAGAAAATACGGTCCTCCGATCAGGCTGGTTAACAGACCAACGGGCATTTCGGCAGGCTGCACCAGAGTGCGGGCCAGCGTATCGGCAATCAGGAGTAGACAGGCGCCCGCCAGCGTCGAGCAGGGAATCAACCAGCGATGATCGGCGCCAGTAGTCATTCTGATCAGATGTGGGATCACCAGGCCAATAAAACCAATTACGCCGCTGACGGAAACGGCAGCACCAACCAGTAGCGAGCTGAGCAACAGTAACTGCTGGCGCTTACGTTTGACGTTCACGCCGAGGTAATGCGCCTCTTCATCACCCAATTGCAGCAAATTAAGCGTGCCCGCCATACAGACGGTGACAGCAATGGCTGGAAGAACAAAGGTACTGGCAACCAGCAGCGTTGGCCACTGGGCCTGGCCGAGATTGCCCATCATCCACAGCGTAAGTTGACGTAGCTGTTGCTCATCGCCCACATAGCTCAGTACGCCAATAGCCGAACCGCACAAAGCATTGATAGCGATACCGGCTAACAGCAGTTGCATCATTCCGCCGTGGCTATGACGCTGGCTTATCAGGAAAATAATCGTGCAGACCACCATGCTGCCCGCGACGGCAAAAATCATCTGCTCATACAGCACCAGCACCACGGGAAACGAAAAGGGGATAACTATCGCGATACCGACCATCAGCGCGGAGCCGCTACTGACACCAAGCAGGCCAGGATCGGCCATCGGATTGCGAAAAAGCCCCTGCATGATAACCCCTGCCGTTGCCAGCGCTGCGCCTACCAGAACGGCCAGCAACACACGGGGCAAACGGATGTTCAACCAGATGTCACGGTATTCGTCGTTGAACAGCGCGCTGAAGCTAATGTTCAGCGCCCCCTGGCTGGCTCCGAAGAGCATCAGAGCGACCAACAACAGAGAAAGACCCGTCAGAATGCTGACGGAAGAAAGCGAGTCCTTAAGCACGCAACGCTCCATAACGTCTTTGCGGCGCGAAGTTCCCGCGCCGCGAGGGGTTTACGCGGGTTTCAGTCCTGGCTCAACCAAACTGTAAATCTGGTTATTGAGTGACGGGGCTGTAGCCAGTTCGTGAATGTGCCTTGCAACATCTGCACGCATCACAAAACCATGGCACTCCTCGGCCTGTATCCGTTGCGCCTGACCTGTGGCTGCACCGTTCAGCAAACCGCCGGGGCGGAGAATGGCGTAGTCCAGTTGACTGGTTTGTAGCCAGCTTTCAGCCAACGATTTTTCGCGTACCGCCTGACCAAATGCGGCCCTGGCGCGTGGGGACAAAAAGGGCCAACTGTCGCCACAGCCAAGCGAAGTCACCAGAATCATGCGTTTGATCTCCGCTTTTTCTGCTTCATCAATGACGGTTCTGTGCGCCAGATAATCCTGGGCACCGCCCATGGAGGAGATCACCGTGGCATGTTGACCCGCTGCGCGACAGGCACAGGCGGTGACCTGGCTGTCGCAGGCGTCGCCAATGAAGACCTGCACACCTTTTTCCTGCAACCCGGCAGCGACCTGCGCGTTGCGAACGACGGCAATCACCGGACGTTGTTCCGCCAGTGCGAGTGCCAGTGTTTTCGCGCCGACGCCGCTACCACCTGCACCAAAAATGAGCCATGGAGCCATCAGGCATGTTCCTTTAAGGATGAAGACAGCGCGTGAAAGGCGCTGACCTGGTCGGCCAGTAGCTGACGATGCTCATCCCGACCGAGGAAAATTTTGAACATAGCGCTACCCGCCTGGTTAAAGAAGAGAATGGACGCGGTGTCCATGCCCATAAATTTGCGTTCAATCAGGGCGATATGTGTGCAGTTTTCTGCCTTGATATGACCGGTCATGCCTTTTTTGCCGCGCAGGTTGAAGTAACCGTGGCGGTGGAATCCTGAAGGTAATTCACCCGTGAATTCCAGTATGACATCAGCAGTATGGACCAGGGTGGTGACTTTGCCCCATTCGCTGACGGTTTCCCAGACGGTATCAAATTGATCGCCGGAAACCAGCGTCGGGGAGGGGAGGTTTTTCACCACCTCCAGCAGCGTGGTGTTGTACTGGGCTGCGATAGCTTCCAGCGTACCGTCCGGCTCAGTTTTCAAAAAATCCTGTAAAGAGACATGGCTCATACTTCACTCCTTTTATGGTTGCTCTACCGCAATGCGCGGCGCGTTAAGTGCCTGAATCAGTTCATCAAGAGACTGCAAAATATTGCTCGCCCAAAAACGCCCTTCATTGGTCAGGCGTACACAGGTGCTGGCATCTCGCGTCAGTCCTGCGTGATGCCACTGGGTCAGTAGCGGGGTCAGTTTTTGTGCATGAGGTGTCAGTTCATCCAGCGGGACGCGGGCCGTTTCAATACCGGCCTGGAGGGTGTGTCGCCACTGGAAACCACGCTCGGCGGTGCGCATCATCATCATGAGCGGTTTTTTTCCGGCGGCGATGGATTCATGCCATGTGGTCAGATTGCGCTCGACCATCCAGGAATAGCCATTGACTGACCCTCCTGCGCCAGAGCCGAATGCCAGGCAGTCTGCGCCCTGTTTAATCAGCAGGTTGTACAGATTGCGTTCCCGTGTGGTGCGCGCCCAGTGGCTGTTGCTGATGCAGCGCCAGCCCGCGCTGTCCATAAAATCGCAGCCCTGAAGATAGAGGTCGCGACGTTCGGCAGGAGAGGGAACCGTTGTGCGCCCGGTTTCAACCGCTTTGCCAAGCGGTGTATTAGGGAGCAGGTTCAGAGCATAAAGATCTACGCCGTCGAGGCCGATGTCGCGGGCAATCGCCAGATCCTCGCTCCACACCTTTGCGTCCTGTCCTGGCAGACCAAACAGCAGATCGCAGACCACGGCGGCTCGATCCCGTTTTACCAACCCCTGCATAAAGGCCATCGCGGTCGGGCCGTCCGAAGTGCGCGCCATTTTCTTGCGGATCCGGCTGTTAAATGACTGAATGCCGATCGAAAATCGATTGGCGCCAGCGTCAAGGCAGGCATCTATTCGCGCATCGTCAAAATTGAGTACCCGCCCCTCAATGGTGATTTCGCAGTCCGGCGCCAGCGGTAGCTTGTCACGTAGTGCGGTGATGATTCTGGCCAGATCCCGTGCCGACAGCGCAGACGGTGTACCGCCGCCAAAATAGACGGCGTGAATCGGGGCCGACTGATGCAATGCGCTATCGGCTTCCATCTCTATTTCGCGTAATAGCGCGTTGGTGTAGCGGGCGCAGTGATCCTCTTCAAAGCGGTTTTGATAAAAACCGCAGAAAGTACAATGTGTTGCGCAGAAAGGGATATGCAAGTACACCAACCGTTTCCGCGGTGGGGTTGGCTGGCTGATGACCTCCTGCCAGGTTTGTGACAATAGCTCTTTGGCAACCGGGATCGCCCCACGCCAGGGCATCGTGGCGCGGCGATCCTTAAATGGCTGACTTCCCTCGAGCGCAAAATGCGCAGTGAGATCCAGCGAGTGTTCAGTTTTCATTGTTCTTTATAAATCCAGTTAGTGAGGCCAGAATTGCTGGTGCATGGCTTCAACCGCATCGGCGACGCGCGGCCCCATACCCAGAATCAGCGCCTGGTCAATCGCCACAATGCGCTGGTTTTTCCAGGCCGCAGTGTGGGTAATCCCGGCAATCGCGCTCAGACGAGCCAGACCGCCATCCACCATTTGCGACGTCACCACGATCACCTCTGGGTTGGCGGCGATCAGCGATTCCGCGCTGTAGCTTTTATACTGCGCATGGGTGGCGACATTTTGTGCGCCTGCGAGGGTCATAATGGCATCGGCAACGCTGCCTTTTCCGGCGACCTGTGGCGCGCTGCCGCCAGCGGAGAGAATGAACATGGCTTTGACCGGCGCGTTTTTCGCTGCCACGTTGTGCTGAACGCGATCCAGACGTTGACGTATGCGATCGATCAACGTCTCACCTTGTTCGGGAATGCGCAGGGTTTGAGCCAGTTCCCGAATGTTGGCGTACATCTGTTCGACGGTGGCCGGTACGCGCGGCAACGTCACGACGTTAACTTTTTGCGCCCGCAACTGATCCAACACGATTTGAGGACCAGCATCCTGCCAGGTGATAAAGCTGTCCGGATGCAGCGATAAAATGCCCTCGCTGCTTAACTGCTTCCAGTAGCCGATATGCGGGAGTGCGGCAGTTTCGGGTGGATACGAGGTGGTTTCATCAACGCCGACCACCCGGTTGCCGATGCCCATGGCGTATATCAGTTCGCTAAGAGAGCCGCCCGCCACCACCAGGCGGTCGGCGGACTGGGCACTGAAAACGCAGGCGAGGCTCAGTAAGCCAATCAAGAGTTTTTTCATCGTCAGAAATTCCACGCAAAGCCAACGGCGGCATTGAAACCAGCGTCTGGAATAGATTCATGCGCGGTTCTGTAACGCTTGTCGGTCAGGTTGTTGAGCGCGAGGTTGACCTGATACTGATCCTGCGGACCGAACTCGGTGTTGAATGCAAGGTTAAGCGTGGCCCAGCCTGGGTAGTTGATTTCCGTGGTGCCGGTATTATCTTTGGCGCTGGACGCCGCGCGGATAAAGACATCGGACGTCAGGTTAGCGGCGTTCATCAACCAGGTATGTTTCAGGCCGACGCGCCCGGTCAGAGTGGGTTCGCCGGTATCCCAGGTTTTAAGGGTATTGCCTTCGTACTGACGGCGAATGAGATTACCGCTCAGGTAAGGTGAAACTGCCCAGCCGTTGTATTCTGCGGTGAGTTCCATGCCCCAGGTTTTGGCCCGATCGATGTTGTCGTAGTAGTAATAGCCGCCCCGTGAAGAGGTGGTATTACCGCTGCATACGGGTTGACCTGAACAGGCCAGGCTGGCGATATAGTCTTTGGCTTCGGAGTAATAAATGGCGCCGTCAATCAGCCACATATTCCCTTTATACCGTGCACCCAGCTCATAGTTATTCGAGTGTTCCGCCTTCAGGTTTGGATTGCCGTAGGTTACGCTGCCGCCTGCGGACGTCTGCATAAACAGCTGAGTCAGCGTGGGGAAGACATAGCCCTGGGCATATGCAGCCCGGAGTTCAAGATCTTTAAAACCGGAATAGCGTAGGCTGGTTGAGGTCACCAGTTCATCATCGTGAACGGAATTTCCTCCGGTGGATTGCCAGGTGCTGCCGCTGCTTTGCAGGGTTTGCGTATCGTTGCGCTTGAGCTTCGAAGACAGCCAGTACTGGCGTGCGCCTACGGTCCACGTCCAGTCATCGGCAAAGCGCCAGTCGTTTTGCGCGAACAATGAGGTGTTGCTTTGCTCCGCTTCGTTGTATGACAGGGTACGTGTTTGCGTATCGAAGAAGCCGGTAGCTGCGGTCTGGCGCGTACTGCCGTCCGTGTCCTGTTTTATTTTGTCATGCTGATATTGAGTGCCAATCACCAGCTCGTTGTTAGCAGGCAGGGAGAAGTTGCTCTGTAGCGTTACCCCTTGGGTATACTGTTTGTCGTTGGTATTGGTCTGATTGCTGACCGTCAGCGCTTTAATCATCGGGCTGGGGATCACCTGGGTCGTTTTGACCCGGTTTTCAAATTTGCGCTCTATTGTCTGGCTGTATGCATCAACATGGATGTTCTTCAGGTAATCCCCATCGGCCGCGTAGTCGTAGAAAAGACCGATTTTCTCGCGTTCCAGCTTAGGTATTTTGACGCTAAAGTCGTCGAACTGGCCCTCTGGATCGTCAAACCAGGTTTGAGTAGACAGTTTGTAACGATCGAGGGAGAGCCCAATTTTGTGGCGATCGAAGTTGTAACCCAGCCATACGCCCTGGCCGTTATTACGGAAGTTGGTGTTGGGCAATCTTCCGTCAGGCGTATCGCGGTCCCCCTGGTCGGAATAGCTGCCATTGATGCGGTAGTCAAAGTTTCCGATGCTACCCCAGGCCGCTGCCGACTCTTCCCATCCTGCCGTTGCGGAGTTATAAACAGCCTTAACGCTGCCGCCGAGAGGCTTATCACCGCCTTTTTTGGTAATAAAGTTTACGACGCCGCCAATCGCCTGCGAACCGTAGAGGACAGAATAAGGGCCTTTGACCACTTCAATCCGTTCCAGCGCGGATTCGTCAATCAGCAAACCGGCTCCGTAGTTTTGTCCGGCACGTTGGTAACTGACGACCTGGCCGTCGATCAAAATTAGCACCCGCGAAGACGCTTCGCCACGGATACGAATTTGTTTCCGCCCTGCGAGGGCGTTATCGGTGACTTCGACGCCGGGAATATCTTGTAAATCATCAGCAATAGAAACGCTGGTGGAGTTTTGCAGCGTCTGGCGATCGATAACCTGGATGGTTGCAGGGCTATCCCAAAGGCTACTTTCTGTGCGGTTAGCCGTGACGATAACCGTGTCTTCGTCGGACGTAGAAGCGTGTGTTGGAGAGGTAGCGGCAAAAGCGGCGCCGGACATGCATAATGTCAGGGCTGAAAGAATAAATGGCCTTTGGTTATTCCGTGGCAACATAAGAGAACCTTTATTGAATGTAAATGATCATCATTATCATTCGCGTTTATATATAAAATTGTTTCCCTTTGTTCAAGATGAAAGATGTAGAACCAATATATCTTTTGATTTGAGTCAATTTCGTGCAGTCATTAAATGCATAAATGTGATCTAAATCGGATATAACAATGTGAATTAAAAGGATTTGTGCATCGTGGTGAGGGTGGGGAATGTGCAGGGTTCACGGGTAAATCATTAGGACAATCTGGGTTATAATGGGCTCAGTACCAACAAGATCCGCGGGGGAAATGTGAATATTAGCGATGTTGCGAAAAGAACCGGTTTGACCAGCAAAGCGATACGCTTTTATGAAGAAAAAGGCTTAGTGACGCCGCCGCTGCGTAGCGAAAATGGCTATCGCACATACAACCAACAGCATCTGAATGAACTTACGCTGCTGCGCCAGGCACGCCAGGTGGGTTTTAATCTCGAAGAGTGCGGCGAACTGGTGAATCTGTTTAACGATCCGGCGCGTCATAGCGCAGATGTGAAAAAGCGTACCTTAGAAAAGGTCGCGGACATTGAGCGGCATATCAGCGAGCTGCAGGCCATGCGCTTGCATTTGCTGGCACTGGCGGAGAGTTGCCCTGGCGATGACAGCGCCGAATGCCCGATCATTGATAACCTCTCCGGCTGCTGCCACCATAAAGCGAAGGCTTAACGGCGAGGGGGATTAAGCATAAATACCACCGTCCCGCGGTACCACGGGGATTTCTCAAGCTGCGCTTCAGCCTGCGGGTCCCGGCTACCGTTTTGCACCAGCCCCAGCTTAAACGGAATGCGCAGACGACTGAGTGCGGGCAGATACGCCTGATAATTCGTTACCGTATGACGGCCCTGATAGCTCTGGACCACCAGTTCATCGACCGCCAGCGCATTCAGCGTGGCGACGTCGCCCGTTTTTGCCCAATCCAGCAGTCCAGTCACGCCAAGTGCAAACTCGGCCGGTAACTGTTGGCGTAATTGCTGCAGAAAGTGGGCGTAATCGGCAAGCTGATGGGTCGCCGCGTCAAAATCAACCTGCAGGCCGACTACATGATTCCCGGCGGCCTGCCAGCGTTGCATCAATCTTATGATGCGAGCCGGGATCGCCTCCGGTACGTCGAGCGTGGTAAAGCGCACGGTCAGCCAGATCGAGGGAAAAGACAGGCGGCTGACCGGCAGCCCGAGACGCTGGAAAACCACGTTACCCGAACGAACCAGCACCTCACCCTGATGCAGATAGACCGTTTGCGCGTCTTTCAGTTCGTCACTGGCCTTCACGCCGGACCACAGCCAGAAGGCCGGATGCTCACGGGCGGCGACGATATCCGCCGCCTGCGGCTGGCCTGTCAGCAGCGCGGTTACCAGTAGTATTTGAGTTTTTGCGCCCACGGACTTCCCGGATACTGCGTTTTCAGTTGGGTGAACCAGCCTTTACGCTGCAGTTTATCCACTTCCTCACCGCCGCACTCGTTAGAGCCTGACGGCGCATAGCACATGATGGCGCGATACAGCGCGAAGCTCTTGTCTTCAACCTCTGCTTTCGGCGAAGTGATCACCTGCTGATAGTAGCGTTGCCTGTCGAACTGACCGAACGGCTCCTTGCGCGATATTGCTGATTCAAGAACGTCGTTGCCAGCACTGTTTTTCCACAAATCGACGTGGGTTTGCGTGGTGCGGAAGAATTCGCCTAAGCAGTTCAGCGCGTGGGCATCATCCGCTTTTTTGCTCAATACCGTTACCGTTTCATTGAGGCTGCGACAGGTGTAACCGCGCTCGGCAGCGTCGCCGTTCCAGTCGAAAATACTCAGATTAACGTCATCAAACGCGTCGCCAATAACCGGCGGAGTAATGGCGCTGGCCAGTTTTCTGTCATTCAACCAGTCGCCAAAGCGGTTTTCGGTAAGATCGCGTACCAGCAGCGTATGCAGGGCGATGGTACGCTCTTCATTGTTAGGTCCATGGACGGCCTGCTGGTGCAGCAGTTCAGGCGAGGCCTTTGTTTTCAGTATCTGCGAGCGAAAACGCAGGTTGGTTACTGCGCTTTCTGGGGCAAATACCGCCGCTACGTCGCCGCTATAAACCAGCGTTGCGGCGAGCTTAGCCTGTACATACTGCTGCTGTTCGTTGTCCTGGCTGAGTTTTAGCAACTGCAGCCAGAAATCACGCGCCGCGCTCCAGTTCTTCTGGCCCATCAGCGCTTCGCCGTACAGCACTTGTTCGCTGAAGGCGAGGGTATCGTGAATGGCGAGTTTCTGCGCTGGCGTAACTGCCTGAATAATCGCCGCGTAGTTCTCCGTCGCCAGCCACAGATTCAGTTGCAGATCGCGCCATAGCGGCAATTTTTGGCTCTGCTCAAACACCGGTTTGCTGGCATCGAGCTGCGCCTGGGTCAGCGTGGGTTTACTGTTGTTATCCAGACGCAGCGCGCGCAGCAGTTCGATATAGCTGACAAGCGGCGCATCGGGGAATGCTTCCACCACGGACTGTTCGTAGAACGCCATACCGTAGACATTATCGTATTCGATGACTATTTCTCGCAGTTGCCGAGCGTCAGCCGACTGCTGGAGCGTCTGCTCATACAACCCGGCCAGCTGCGGCCACGCCTGTAAATACCAGTTGATGCGACGCAGCATACCGCGCGCGGAGTCGGCATACAGGCCTTGCGGGAAGCGTTGCAGGTAGGCTTGTGCCTGCGTCTGAGCCTGAGTCGCGTCCTCGCGGTTAATTTTTGCAATATCAAAATCGCCGTACTCGCCTACGCTGTTCTGGCTGCTCTTGTTCAAGGCCGCACGCATCAGCATGTATTGCGCGGTCTCTGCCAGCCACGGGCGCTCACTTTTGGCAAGCTGAGTGAAATCCCGTTCGGCGCTGGCATAATCACCGGCATAGAAACTGGCAGCTGCGGCCAGATAATTTTTATAGGACTGAGCCGGTGAATCAGCCGGGAGGGTGGCAAGTGAAGACTCAATTTGCTCGCGGGTTGCCCCGGATAGCAGCCCTGTACGCGCCTGGGCTAAGGCCTGGCGCTGTTCCGCCGTTAACGTCGAGTCGGCCAGCAGTGCGGCAAAAAATGCGCTGACGCTCTCGGTGTTATTCGAAACATGACGGTTCTCAAGCTCAGCGTCGTTGACGTTTATTTCGTCTGCGCTAATGTTCAGTTCGGCCATCTGTCGGGAGAGTGGGCTGTCTGCGGCGGATGCCGGAGCAGCGGCTGGCTGCGAGGTTGCCTCATCCCATTGCGGGTGATAGGCAAAATAGAAATCCCGGGAGCGGGTGATATCCGCTGGCATTGATTGCACCGGCAGAGCAAATGATTTTTCCTGGCTCAGCAGCCGCAGCAGGTTGTCGCGACTGTCGTTTTCAGGGTTGAAGGTCGGCGTGCCTTTCAGCAGGCAGCTGTCGTCGCTCCATTTGCAGTCTTCCATATCGAAAGAGGCGAATGCCTGCGGGGCGGCGGTCAGTAATGTGCAAAGGGCAAAGGCAAGGGGTGTCTTCCTGACCATAGTCTTATTTCCTGTCTTTTTAATGTGATACCGCTTTAATAATCAGGGTTATCCCTTCAACGGCAATGACTTCAACCTGCGTATCGGCGCTCAAATCGTCGCTGGCGCTAACGGGCCAGGAACTGTCGCCGACGCGCATGTGTCCGCGACCATTGACCAGGGCGGTTTCCAGAATAAATCGTCGGCCAACCAGCTGCTGTCCGCGCTGGTTAAGATGGCTGTCGGCGGGTTTCTGCTCCTGAACGCGCCTTGCCAGCCATTTCCACCACAGCCACGCCGCCAGCAGGGTGAGGACGGCGAACATCGCCCCCTGCCACGCCCAGTCTAGCGGAGCGAGCCAGACGACCAGACCGGTAATTACCGCCGCTACGCCGCTCCACAGCAGATAGCCGTTACCGCCCAGCATCTCGGCGGCGAGTAGCAAACCGCCGAGGCTGAGCCAGAAGATGTGCGGATGCACCAGAATCATCGCTATCATGATTTTTTCCGCTCGCTGGCGCTGTCCTTAACCAGTTCGGCGATCCCGGCAATAGAGCCCATCAGGCTGCTGGCATCCAGCGGCATCATCACCACTTTGCTGTTATTCGACGAGCCGATATGCTGCAGCGCTTCAGTGTATTTCTGCGCCACGAAGTAGTTCACTGCCTGAATATCCCCAGCGGCAATGGCCTCAGACACCATCTGCGTTGCGCGAGCTTCGGCTTCTGCTGAACGTTCACGCGCTTCAGCCTGTAAAAACGCGGACTGGCGTTCACCTTCCGCTTTAAGGATCTTCGACTGTTTCTCACCTTCGGCCTTGACGATTTCTGCCTGACGGATCCCCTCGGCCTCAAGAATGTAGGCACGCTTGGTACGTTCGGCTTTCATCTGCGCGTTCATCGCGTCGATAAGTTCTGCCGGAGGACGCACGTCGCGGATCTCGATACGGGTGATTTTGATGCCCCAGGGATTCGTGGCTTCATCAACAATATGCAGCAGGCGCGTGTTGATGTTGTCGCGTTGGGAAAGCATTTCATCGAGTTCCATCGAACCGAGAACGGTACGAATGTTGGTCATGGTCAGGTTGATAATCGCCAGTTCCAGGTTGCTGACTTCATAGGCCGCTTTCGGCGCGTCGATCACCTGAATAAAGCACACGGCATCAATTGCGACGTTGGCGTTATCTTTGGAGATGACTTCCTGAGAAGGGATATCAAGCACCTGTTCCATCATGTTGATCTTACGACCAATGCGGTCCATGAACGGCACAACAAGGCTTAAACCCGGTTGCAGGGTTTTGGTGTAACGGCCAAAACGCTCTACCGTCCACTGATATCCCTGCGGGACGATTTTGACGCCAGCGCCGACGATCACCAGCGCGACAAAAATAAGAATAGGAATAAAAATGAGCATTGATGAAACCTCCTGTTGTGCTGTCCTTTACTGCCTCATTAATCAAATTATACCCGATTTATCAAGGTGGGCTCCCTTATAATAAATTACAGGGATAGACTGTCTGCACGAAAGATGTAAAAAAGGAATGGGTAATGGAAGAAAGCAGTATTTTGCTTCAGTTAAAAAATGTCGCATGGCAGGCAGGTGAGACGCAGGTTCTCAATAACATCTGTTTTGATCTCCGCGCCGGAGAATTTAAGTTGATTACCGGCCAGTCCGGCTGTGGGAAAAGTACGTTACTCAAGATTGTGGCGTCATTAATGAGTCCGACTGCCGGTGAAATTCTCTTTGAAGGCAAGGAGATCAATACCCTCAAGCCGGAAACGTATCGCCAGCAGGTCTCCTATTGTGCGCAAACGCCTGCTTTGTTTGGTGACACCGTTTACGACAACCTCATTTTCCCCTGGCAAATCCGTAACAAACGTCCGGAGCCGGATGCGTTTCTGAGCGATCTGGCCCGTTTTGATCTCCCCGAGACGATCCTCAGAAAAAGCATAAATGAGCTGTCCGGTGGCGAGAAGCAGCGCATCTCGCTAATTCGTAATTTGCAGTTTCTGCCCAAAATTCTGCTGCTTGATGAAATCACCAGCGCGCTGGATGAGTCTAATAAACGTAATGTGAACGAATTAATTCACCACTATGTTCGCGATAAGAATATTGCGGTGCTGTGGGTGACGCACGACAAAGATGAAATTACGCATGCGGATAATGTCATAACCCTTCAACCGCACGCCGGAGAAATGCAGGAAGCACGCAATGAACGAGCATAATATTACCAATGAGTCCCTGGCATTAGCGATGATGCTGGTGGTGGTGGCGATCCTGATTAGCCACAAAGAAAAACTGGCGCTGGAGAAAGATATTCTCTGGAGCGTTTGCCGGGCAGTGGTTCAACTGATTATCGTCGGCTATGTGCTGAAATATATTTTTGGCGTTAACCACAGTATTCTGACCTTACTGATGGTGCTGTTTATCTGCTTTAACGCGGCTTATAACGCGCAAAAGCGCAGTAAATATATTGATAAAGCTTTCCTCTCGTCGTTTATCGCTATCACGGTGGGGGCGGGATTAACGCTGGCGGTGCTGGTTTTGTCTGGCTCTATCGAGTTCACGCCGATGCAGGTCATCCCGATCTCCGGCATGATTGCAGGCAATGCGATGGTGGCAGTGGGACTGTGTTACAACAATCTGGGGCAGCGGTTTAACAGCGAACAACAGCAAATTCAGGAAAAACTCAGCCTCGGTGCGACGCCGAAAGTGGCCTCCGCGCCGCTGATTCGCGACAGCATTCGCGCCTCGCTGATC
Organism: Citrobacter sp. CF971; assembly: GCF_006385635.1. NCBI lineage: Bacteria > Pseudomonadati > Pseudomonadota > Gammaproteobacteria > Enterobacterales > Enterobacteriaceae > Citrobacter > Citrobacter sp. CF971. The sequence goes on from NZ_CP041051.1 coordinate 1,332,848, forward strand.
CCAACGATCGACTCTGCAAAAACGGTAGGGCTGGTGAGTTTACCGGGGATGATGTCCGGGTTGATCTTCGCGGGTATTGATCCAGTAAAAGCGATTAAGTATCAGATTATGGTGACGTTTATGCTGCTTTCTACCGCCAGCCTGTCGACCATTATTGCCTGCTACCTGACCTATCGGAAGTTCTATAATTCGCGCCACCAATTAGTCGTAACGAATTTGAAGAAGACGTGATGTGATGCCGTAGGGATCGGTATTGGTAGAATTTGTATGCCCGATAAGCGCAAGCGCTATCGGGCAAAATCAAACGGATTAGTACAACAGTGCGTACAGTTGGCGGCGGTATTTTGAGGCCAGCGCATCGCCGGTTCCGAGTGCGGCAAGGATCTCCTGGAAGGTCTTACGTGCCTGACCGTCGGCAGCAGTGAGATCTTTCTTCAGGTGGCTGAACAGCAGTTCCAGTGATTCCTCGTTACGTCCGACCTGATGTAACTGGATGGCTAGTTGAGTTGCCAGCGCCGCATCCTGCGGATTGCTGGCGACTTGCTGCTGCAGTTGTTGGATTTCCGGCGTATCCGCCGCCTGCTTCAGCAGTTCTATCTGCGCCACCAGTCCCTGATAGCGGGTGTCCTGATCCTGCAACGGAATGGTTTTCAGCACCGCTTCGGCATCGTCAGAACGATTGAGGGCGATTTGCGTTTCCGCCAGCAGCAGGCCAATTTCGCTGCTCTGGTTGGAGATCTGCCAGGCTTCTTTCAGCAGCGGCAGTGCATCCGCGTGATTACCGGCTTCGATGAACTCGATAGCCTGACGCGCTTTCAGCTCTTCTTCGCTCGGCAACACTTTTTCCAGCAGCGCGCGGATAACCTCTTCCGGCTGCGGGCCCTGGAATCCGTCTACTGGCTGACCGTTCTGGAACAGATAAACGGTAGGGATGGCGCGCAGGCCAAACTGAGAAGCGATCATCTGCTCGGCGTCGCAGTCGAGCTTGGCGAGAATAAACTGGCCGTTGTACTGGGCGGCAAGGCTCTCCAGTACCGGCGTCAATTGCAGGCAGTGCTGGCTGCGCTCAGACCAAAAATAGAACAGGACCGGCGTGGTCATCGACTGTTCAAGGGTCTGCTGCAGGTTCGATTCGTTAATGTTAACAATATTCTGTGTGGACATGGAGTTACTCTCTTTTGTCGATTTCTTGTTACATGGGGGCTGACGCGCGTGCTTCAACTCAACCCTGTAAAATTTTGTCCATTATGCGGCCTGGCAACAGGCGTTTAAGTAGCATCACTGCCCAGGTCACCAGCGTTACCGGATAACGTAGCTTCGGTTTATCGCTCTCAAATGCATGACGTACTTTGGCGACAACCGCTTCTGGTCCCAGCGTAAAACGCGCGGCAATGCCGGGGTTCTCGACGGGCTTATCGCTCTGGGTCTGGTTGACGTTTTCGGTAAAGCGGGTACGGATGGGGCCGGGCTCAATCAGGCTGACCTTAATCCCGCTGTGGCGCAGTTCCATACGCAGCGCGTCGGACCAGGCTTCCAGCGCATATTTGCTGGCGGCATAGGCGCCGCGTCCTGGCGTTGAGATCAATCCCATCACTGATGAAGTCATCACGATACGTCCTTCGCCGTGAGGGAGCATAGCGGGCAACAGGCGCATGGTAAGCTGATGTGCGCCAAAGAAGTTGGCGGAAAATTGCTGTTCCATCTGTTCACGGCTGATGGTGGGCAGGGGACCATAGACACCGTATCCGGCGTTGTTAAAGATCCCATATAAACGATTATCGGTCAGGGCGATCACTTCATCGGCGGCACGATCCACGCTTTCGGGGGAATCCAGATCCAGCAATATGCCAGTGAATCCCATACTGTTCATACGCGCGACATCGTCAGGTTTGCGACATCCTGCCAGAATTTGAAAACCCTGGCGCTTTAGTTCAAGCGCGCTTTCCAGACCGATTCCGCTGGAACATCCTGTTATTAAGACCGATTTTTGCATAACTTTACCTGTCAGGATCTCCGTAGCATTACGACTCATGATTTACTAGAGGTGTGAGATGTTGCGCCATCCAGTCGGCAATAAACGGCTGAGCGTCACGGTTAGGATGAATACCATCATCCTGCATCCACTGGGGTTTCAGATAAACCTCTTCCATAAAAAATGGCAGCAGAGGAATATCAAACTCTTTGGCGAGTTTTGGATAAATCGCGCTAAAGGTTTCATTATAACGGCGACCATAGTTTGCTGGCAGACGAATTTGCATCAGCAGCGGTTCGGCATTTGCCGCTTTCACATCCTGCAGAATCGTGCGCAGGGTTTGTTCGGTTTGCGCAGGCGCAAATCCGCGCAGGCCATCGTTACCGCCAAGTTCGACCAGTACCCAGCGCGGCTGGTGCTGCTTGAGTAATGCAGGCAGACGGGCCAGACCTTGCTGCGAGGTGTCGCCGCTAATGCTGGCATTCACCACTGGCGTTTTGGTTTGCCATTTATCATTAAGTAGCGCAGGCCACGCGGCGCTGGCGGACATACGGTATCCGGCGCTCAGGCTGTCACCCAGAATTAATAACGTGTCCGCAGCGGCGGCGCGGAATGTTAACAGGACCAGGAACAGGAAAGGCCAATGCCAGCGGAAAACATTGTTGAAGTTCATCATCTTAAGAAATCCGTCGGTCAGGGTGATCAAGAGCTATCCATCCTTACCGGAGTTGAACTGGTTGTCAAACGCGCCGAGACCATTGCGTTGATTGGCGAGTCGGGATCGGGGAAATCCACGCTGCTGGCGATCCTCGCCGGGCTGGACGATGGCACCAGTGGTGAAGTCAGCCTGGTGGGGCAGGCACTGCACACTATGGACGAAGAAGCCCGGGCGCAGCTGCGGGCGCGGCACGTGGGTTTTGTCTTCCAGTCATTCATGTTAATTCCAACCCTCAACGCGCTGGAAAACGTCGAACTGCCCGCGCTGCTACGCGGCGAAAATAGCGGAAAAAGTCGTGACGGGGCAAAAACGCTGCTGGAGCAACTGGGGTTGGGAAAACGTCTTGATCATCTTCCGGCCCAGCTTTCCGGCGGGGAGCAGCAACGCGTAGCGCTGGCACGGGCGTTTAACGGACGCCCTGACGTGCTGTTTGCCGATGAACCAACGGGCAATCTGGACCGCCAGACCGGAGACAAAATCGCCGACCTGCTGTTTTCTCTGAACCGGGAACACGGTACCACCCTGATTCTGGTGACCCATGACCCGCAGCTGGCGGCGCGTTGCGATAGGCGTTTACGCCTGGTGAACGGACAGTTGCAGGAGGAGGCATGATTGCACGCTGGTTCTGGCGCGAATGGCGCTCGCCTTCATTACTGATTGTCTGGCTGGCGTTAAGCCTGGCGGTGGCCTGTGTACTGGCGCTGGGCAATATCAGCGATCGCATGGAAAAAGGGCTGAGCCAGCAAAGCCGTGAGTTTATGGCGGGGGACCGGTCGCTGCAAAGTTCGCGCGCTGTGCCGAAAGCGTGGATTGACGAGGCGCGACAGCGTGGTCTGAAGGTGGGTGAACAGCTAACCTTTGCCACCATGACCTTTGCCCGGGATACGCCTCAACTGGCGAACGTCAAGGCAGTGGATGATGTGTATCCGATGTACGGCACGCTGCAAACCAATCCGCCGGGGCTGAAACCGCAGCCGGGCTCAGTGCTGTTGGCCCCGCGTCTGATGGCGCTACTCAACTTAAAAATCGGTGATTCCATCGACGTTGGCGATGCCACCCTGCGCATCGCCGGAGAAGTGGTGCAGGAACCGGATTCCGGTTTTAATCCCTTCCAGATAGCGCCGCGCCTGATGATGAACATGGCGGATGTCGAAAAAACGGCGGCGGTCCAGCCGGGAAGTCGTGTGACCTGGCGCTATAAATTTGGTGGTACGCCACAGCAACTGGAAGCCTATGAAAAATGGCTGCTTCCGCAGTTAAAGCCAGAACAGCGTTGGTATGGGCTGGAGCAGGATGAAGGGGCGTTGGGGAAATCACTGGAGCGTTCGCAACAGTTCCTGCTGCTGTCGGCACTGTTAACGCTACTGCTGGCGGTTGCTGCCGTTGCCGTGGCGATGAATCATTACTGTCGCAGTCGTTACGATTTGGTGGCGATATTAAAAACGCTCGGCGCGGGCAGGGCGCAGCTGCGCAAGCTGATTATCGGCCAGTGGCTGATGGTGCTGACGCTTTCTGGCGTGACCGGCGGGCTGTTCGGGCTGTTATTTGAGCGGGTGCTGGTGGTATTACTGAAGCCAGTTCTGCCCGGTGAGCTGCCGCCCGCCAGCCTGTGGCCGTGGCTGTGGGCACTCGGTACGATGACCGTCATTTCTCTGCTGGTGGGGCTACGCCCTTATCGCCTGCTGCTGGCGACGCAGCCGCTGCGGGTACTGCGTCGCGACGTGGTGGCAAACGTCTGGCCGCTTAAGGTCTATCTGCCCGTAGCAACGATAGTTGTGGTTGCGCTGCTGGCCGGATTGATGGGCGGAAGTATGCTGCTGTGGGCGGTACTGGCCGGGGCTGTGGTGCTGGCGCTGCTGTGCGGCGTGTTGGGCTGGATGTTGCTTAACCTGCTGCGTGGTCTGACGCTGACCTCGCTGCCGCTGCGTTTGGCGGTCAGCCGGCTGTTGCGCCAGCCGTGGTCAACGCTGAGTCAACTGTCGGCATTTTCGCTGTCCTTTATGCTGCTGGCGCTGTTGCTGGTGCTGCGCGGCGATCTCCTCGACCGCTGGCAGCAGCAAATGCCGCCGGAAAGTCCAAACTATTTTCTGATCAACATTGCCACTGAGCAGGTGGCTCCGCTGAAGGCTTTCCTTGCTGAGCATCAGGTGATCCCAGAGTCGTTCTACCCGATAGTGCGGGCCCGTCTGACGGCGATCAATGATAAATCGACCGAAGGCAATCAGGATGAAGCGCTGAACCGCGAGCTTAATCTGACCTGGCAGGATACCCGCCCGGATCATAACCCGATCGTTGCCGGGAGCTGGCCGCCAAAAGCGGGCGAAGTGTCGATGGAAGAGGGGCTGGCGAAACGACTGAGCGTTAAGCTTGGCGATCGGGTGACCTTTATGGGGGATACCCAGGATTTCAGCGCCACGGTCAGCAGTCTGCGCAAAGTGGACTGGGAAAGCCTGCGACCAAACTTTTTCTTTATCTTCCCTTCTGGCGCGCTGGATGCTCAGCCACAAAGCTGGTTAACCAGCTTTCGCTGGGAGAACGGCAACGGCATGCTGACGCAGCTTAACCGCGAATTCCCGACTATCAGCCTGCTGGATATTGGTGCCATTCTCAAACAGGTGAGTCAGGTGCTGGAGCAGGTGAGCCGCGCGCTGGAGGTGATGGTAGTGCTGGTCACCGCTTGCGGTATGTTGCTGCTATTGGCGCAGGTGCAGGTCGGGATGCGTCAGCGTCATCAGGAACTGGTGGTCTGGCGCACGCTGGGAGCGGGTAAGAAGCTGCTGCGTACCACGCTGTGGTGCGAGTTCGCGATGCTCGGGATGGTCGCCGGACTGGTGGCGGCCATCGGGGCGGAAACTGCGCTGGCGGTGCTGCAAACCCGCGTGTTTGATTTCCCCTGGGAGCCAGACTGGCGGCTGTGGGTTGTGTTGCCGCTTTGTGGGGCATTGCTGCTCTCTCTCTGCGGCGGATGGCTCGGTTCACGTCTTCTTAAAGGCAAAGCGCTGTTCCGTCAGTTCAGCAGTTAATTCATATTCGTGATGATTACGCACCGGTTTTTTTAAATCGGTGCGTTTTTTATCTATGTAGCACAAAATGATAACTCATTGATATTTAACAGCACAGAACAATAAAAACCCGACAACACGAGTGTATTAATAAACGTTAATATTTGTATGCTGAATAATTGGCAGGCTATCTATCAAGGTACAAATAATGACTATAAAAAAAACGGCGCTGGCGGTATCGATCGGCGCAGCAGTGGCATTAACGACTTTCGCCTCCCAGGCGGAAATCACGGTCCTGAAACAAGATCCGCAGGCGGGCAACCCGCTGAGCCGTCTTAATTTCACCGTCGGCGGGAGTATTCGTCCGCAGTTCCAGAATATGGCCGGTGACGATGGTAAGAATGGCTACAAACGTAATGGCTTCGACGGTGGAACGCGTTTCCGCTTCGCTGCTGACTACTATCTGTTTGATGACATCAGTTGGGTGAGCTATTACGAGCTGGGCGTTAACTTCCCGGCGATGTTCAACTGGGACAATCACTATGCTAACGGCGCCAACGATACTACGCGTCGTATGCTGTACACCGGTTTGAAGAGCGCGACCTGGGGTACGCTGACCTTCGGTCAACAGAACAGCATTTACTATGATGTGGTGGGCGCGAAAACGGATATCTGGGACTACGACATGATCGGCCAGGCGCCAGGTAACGGTATCAATGGCGACTACGACGGTTCCTATCGTACACGTAAGTCACTGAAGTATAAAAATACGGTAGGCGATGTTGATCTTTACGCGTCTTATCTGTTCAGCGATGACTACAACCCGAACAACGGTTTGCGCTACAAACGTAAAGGCGGCGGCTCCCTGGGTGTGGATTATCACATCACCGATGACCTGACCTGGGGTACGGCGTGGAACTACACCCGCGCGGAAATGCGTGGCAACACCAGCAAAACCTACGATCAAAACATCGTCGGTACTGCGCTGAGCTGGAAACCGGACAACTGGACTTTCTCGCTGGGCGGCGGTTGGTATCAAAACTTCATGACCACCAAAAAAGTCTCTGTTAATGATTATTTTGCCGGTGACGCCTGGGGTCTGGAATACTTTGCGGGATACACCTTCCCGGTTGGCCAGTATGCGCTGAAATCCGTGCAGCCATACTTTATGGGCGATCGTATTGAATACGTGAATGGCCGTAACTACCTGCGTACCGACAACGGTGTGGGTATCAGCTTCCAGCTGGATTACGGTTTCCGTGTGGATTACGAACACGTCTTCACCTCCAGCACCGACAATCTGGGCGACATGAACCTGGTGCGTCTGCGTTACGACTTCTAATCGAACGCCTGCCGCCCGATGCGCTTGCGCTTATCGGGCCTACGAGAGCAGGGGGATCGCGTTATTTGTAGGCCGGATAAGGCACTTGTGCCGACATCCGGCTTTTTCATGCCTTCTCACATTTAAAAACACACTCTGCAACATCATGAAATAATTTCAAGGACAGCAGGTTGTGATCTGTGTCATGTTAACAATCAGCCTGTTAACAGGCCAACAAGAACAACGCCGCAAGAACGGCGTGAGACATGACACCACAACGTTAAAATGGAGAGATTATGGGATTGCGTCAGAGTTTACGCGTCGCGACCGGGGCGCTGTTACTGGCCTGTGGATTACAATTTGCTCATGCGAACAGTGATCCGCACACCATCGTATTTGGCGTCGCACCTGGGCCGTACGGCGATATGGTAAAACAAGCCATTGCCCCTACGCTGAAAGAGAAAGGCTATAAGGTAGTAGTGCGCGAATTCAGCGACTACGTGCAGCCTAACATGGCGCTCTCCAATGGCAGCATCGATGCTAACCTGTTCCAGCATTCACTCTACTTTGACAAATTCACCGCCGATAAAGGCCTGAAGCTGAGCAAGCTGATTGTGGTCCCGACGGCCGGGATGGGTTTTTACTCACATAAAATCAAAAGCCTGGATGAGTTGAAAAAAGGGGATGTGATCACGCTTTCCAACGATCCCACCAACCTGGCTCGCGGTCTGCGTTTCCTGCAGTCTATTGGCCTTATCACCATCAAAGATAACATCGATCCAACTAAAGCCTCCGAGCGCGATATTGCCAGCAACCCGAAAGGGCTGGTGTTTAAACCGCTGGAAGCGGCACAGCTGCCGCGTACGCTGGACGGTGTGACCGGTGCGCTGGTCAACGGCAACTTTGCCGTAGCGGCGAAACTGGATCTCGCCAGCGCCATCAAGCAGGAACACCTGGACGAAAATCTGAAAAATATCATCGCGGTACGCAGTGAAGATGCGGATAAACCATTTGCGAAAGATATTGTCGAGGCGGTGAAATCTCCGGCGTATCGTGCGGTGATCGACGATCCGCAAAATATCTACAGCGCCTTCCAGAAACCGGAATGGATGTCGGCAGCCCAATAATCGCTGCGCACAAGGGTTAACAGGGGCAGCGACGACTGCCCTTTTCGCATTTCTGAGGTGGCTATGATTGAGATTGAGAAAGTTTGCGTGGATTTTAGCGCAGGCCGTGGAGCATCAACCCGGGCGGTTGATGACGTTAGCTTGCGCATTGGCGCAGGTGAGATATTTGGCATTGTCGGGACCAGCGGCGCGGGAAAAAGTACGCTGCTGCGCACCCTGAACGCCTTAACGCGTCCGAGCCAGGGAAGCGTTAAGGTGAACGGCGTAGAAATTTCCGCACTGGAAGGCGCGCATCTACGTAAAGCCCGTCAGCGTATCGGGATGATTTTTCAACATTTTAATCTGATGCATACCCGTACCGTGGCGCAAAACGTCGCCTTTAGCCTGAAGGCTGCCGGATGGGAACGCAGTAAAATTGGCCCGCGCGTGAGCGAAATCCTGTCGCTGGTGGGGCTGTCAGACAAGGCGAACCGCTTCCCGGTTCAGCTCAGTGGTGGGCAAAAGCAGCGTGTGGGTATTGCCCGCGCAATTGCCAATCACCCGGATGTGCTGCTGTGTGATGAACCCACTTCCGCGCTGGATCTGGAAACCTCGGCCACGATTCTGACGTTGCTAAAGCAGATCAACCAACAGTTAGGGATCACGATCGTGCTGATCACCCATGAGATGAACGTGATCAAATCCATTTGCGATCGCGTGGCGGTGATGTCCGGTGGCAAGGTAGTGGAGTCTGGCGAGGTGTTTGATGTTTTTGCTCACCCGCAGCACGCTTTCACTCAGCAACTGGTGTCGCATACCCTCAATCTGACGTTACCCGACCGTCTGCGCCAGCATCTGCCTGGCCAGTTGCTAAAAATTCTGTTCATCGGTGATTCGGCAGAACAGCCGGTGTTGTCAGAAGTGGCGGTTAAATTTGGCGTGGCGGTGAACATTCTGCACGGCAAAATTGAATATATCGGCGAACGTGCGCTGGGGATTCTGGTGGTGCAACTGACCGCGCCGCATAACCCTTCTGCGGTGGATGTCGCCGTGGAACATATTCGTCAACGTACTGCACAGGTGGAGGTGATTCGTGGATGATTTATTGCCTGATTTGACGCTGGCGTTTAATGAAACCTTCCAGATGCTGAGCATCTCTACGCTGTTGGCGATTATTGGCGGTCTGCCGCTCGGTTTTCTTATTTTCGTTACCGACCGGCATTTATTCTGGCAGAACCGTTTTGTGTATCTGCTCAGCTCCGTGCTGGTGAATATTATCCGCTCGGTGCCGTTTGTGATCCTGCTGGTTCTGTTGTTGCCGCTAACCCAGTTTTTGCTCGGCAATACCATTGGACCCATCGCGGCGTCGGTTCCGCTGTCGGTAGCAGCAATTGCTTTCTATGCCCGTCTGGTTGATAGCGCGTTACGTGAAGTCGATAAAGGCATTATCGAGGCGGCGGAAGCGTTTGGCGCCAGCCCGATGCGCATCATCTGCACCGTTCTGTTACCGGAGGCGAGCGCGGGTCTGCTGCGTGGGCTGACGATAACGCTGGTGAGTCTGATCGGTTACTCCGCAATGGCCGGTATCGTTGGCGGCGGTGGAGTCGGCGACCTGGCGATTCGCTTTGGTTATTACCGCTACGAAACCCAGGTCATGATCGTCACCGTGGTGGCGCTGATTATTCTGGTGCAGGTCGTTCAGGTGCTGGGCGACTGGTTGGCGAAACGCGCAGACAAGCGCGACAGACATTGATTACTGTACGCTAAGCCAGTCAGCCACCTCCGGCCATGAGCCGCGAAAGACGATTTTCGCGGCTTTCTTTTCCAGCTGATAGCGATACATCGGGTCGTAATACTCGTTGAGCAACGGTACCAGCCAGCTCATATGCGCGTCGGTGCTGCCCGTTGCCTGCTGTTCGCGCAGAGCCACGTCGAGCAGGGTGGTCAGCTCGGCAAAACGTTGCAAACCAAGACGACGGCGGATAGCAAACAGACCGTGGTGCAGATACTCGCTGTACTCCTGCCAGCCCTGACTCTCGCCATAAGCGTGAGTGAAATCGTGGTGCATGCGCACAAAATACTCTGCGCGCAGCCGCTCCAGCCGTAGCTCAAAAGGATCGTCCACCACCGCAATAGCGGCCTGGCTCATGCGTTCGCGCAAACATTCGGGCAGATGATTAGCGCCGATCATGCGGCCTTCGTCCTCAAGTACCCACAGACGCAGATCCTGACGGCTGTCGGTTTTCAGCATTTCGACCGCCAGCAGGTTTTCAAAGCTTGCCTGGCTCAGCTGCGGCTCAACGGTGCGACCAAACGAGGAACCGCGATGGTGCGCCAGACCTTCGAGATCCACACCGTTTGGCTGCTGTTGCACCAGCTGCGTTTTACCGTTCCCGGTACAGCCGCCAATTAAGACGATCGGTTTTTGCACCAACTCTTCAGTCAGTTGAATCACCGCCTGACGCAATGCTTTATAACCGCCTTGTATTAGCGGGTAGTCAGTACCGGACTCGTGCAACCATTGCTGCACAATGTGCGAACGCTGGCCGCCGCGCGCGCAGCATAAGTAGCCCGCAGGATTTTGACGACAGGCATTAAGCCAGGCCTTCATGCGTTGCTGGCGAGTCTCGCCACAGACCAGTTGATGGCCGAGCGCGAGGGCGGCCTCAGGCCCCTGACGTTTATAACAGGTACCCACGGCAGCACGTTCGTCATCGTTCATTAAGGGAAGGTTTATTGCGCCCGGCATGGCGCCCTGCTGAAATTCGACGGGGGCGCGTACATCGATTAAAGGCGTACCGGCGAGCAGAATTGCGCGATAGTCCGTTCCATCGTTCATGTTTGATCCTGAAAATACAAAACAGCAATGGAGGGGATTTTACGCGCCAGGGGAGGGGCCGGGGAAGGATAAAATCCATTCCCCGGCATTAATGGCTTATTTCAGCTTTGACTGCGCCCAGATAATACCGCTGGCATATTCCGGCGGCAGCAGGGGGATAAGCGCTTCCAGTGTCGCGCTAAGGCGCGCGGTATCGCTGTCGCTCAGGTTCAGGTGACCCACCTTACGCCCTTCACGCACTTCTTTGTCATACCAGTGCAGGTGTACCAGCGGTAGCTTCAGCCAGTCGTAGTTCAGGTCGCTACCAATCAGGTTTACCATCACCGAAGGATTATTCACCACCGGCGTAGGTAACGGCAGGTTGGTAATGGCGCGCAGGTGCAGCTCAAACTGGCTGATGCTGGCGCCGTTTTGCGTCCAGTGTCCGCTGTTGTGCACGCGCGGAGCCAGTTCGTTGATCAGCAGACCTTCCGGAGTGATGAAACATTCCATCGCCATCACGCCGACATAGCCCAGCTCCTGCATGATGGCGGAGAGCATCGCTTCAGCCTGTGCCTGCTGTCTGGCGTTAGCCTGCGGGAACGCCACGCTGGTGCGCAGAATGCCCTCCTGATGCAGGTTATGGGTTAGCGGATAGAAAACGGTGCTGCCGTCATGCGCCCGAGCGCCAACCAGTGAGACTTCGCCAGAGAAGTTGATTCCCCGCTCGACGATGCACTCGCCATAGCAATCATCCGGCAGTGGTGCGGTTTCATTTGCGCGCAAACGCCACTGCCCACGACCGTCGTAGCCGCCGACGCGACGTTTGACGATCGCCAGCTCGCCGAGTTTGTCGAATACCGCAGACCATTCGCTTTTATCTGCCAGCAGTTGCCACGGCGCAGTCGCCAGACCGAGCTTGTCAAAAAGCTGCTTTTGCGTCAGACGGTCGGCAATAATCGGGAAGACGTCGCGGTTAACAAATGCCGGGTGGCGCGCCAGTTCGCGGGTGAGTGCCGTTTCCGGCCAGCGCTCAATCTCAGCGGTGATCACGCTTTGCTGAAAAGGGACAGCAGCCGGTTCAGCGTCCAGCCCGACGGGCCAGACCGCAATGCCCAGCGGCTCGCCGGCCTGACGCAGCATGCGTCCTAGCTGACCGTTACCGAGTACGCAGACCTGCTTCATGCCGCACCTCGCGGGTCCGGGTTTTCCAGTACCTCATCGGTTTGTGCTTTGCGCCAGTCGTCCAGACGCTGGTGTAATTCTTTGTCGTGTGTAGCCAGAATTTGCGCTGCCAGTAGGGCCGCATTGGCCGCACCCGCTTTGCCGATCGCCAGTGTTCCAACGGGAATACCGCGAGGCATTTGAACAATGGAGTAGAGGCTATCTACGCCGCTCAACGCTGCGCTTTGCACCGGAACGCCGAGAACTGGCACCAGCGTTTTCGCCGCAATCATGCCAGGCAAATGCGCTGCGCCACCGGCTCCGGCAATAATCACCTGATAACCGTTCTCTTCAGCGCTTTCGGCGAAGCTGAACAATTTGTCTGGGGTGCGGTGGGCGGAGACGACTTCAACATGATGCGGAACGTCCAGGATTTCGAAGATTTCGGCGGCGAACTGCATGGTAGCCCAGTCGCTTTTGGACCCCATCACGATGGCGACACGCGCCGGATTATTGCGGGAAGACATGCGTCTGAAAACTCCTGTGGTGCACTACACTCGACTTTTGAGGCCACAGAGAATAGCATAATTAACCTTCAAGGAAAACGATTGCGCGCTTTACACTTCACTCTTCAAGCTGCCTCTTTGTTGGCTGCATCTGCTCACCCCAGTCACTTACTTTTGTAAGCTCCCGGGGACTCACAGATTTGCCGCCTCGATGCAACTCGGATAGTTTTGTGTAAAGAGGAACTGGATATCTGCAGAATTAAAACGGAAACGCGATTAGCTCAACGTCGCTGGGCGTGACTTTCACCATTGAGCCTTCGGTATGCCATGCGCCTAATACCATGCGGAAAGCGGGTTGCTCATTGGCCGTGAGTTCGTGGACAGCCGGACGGTGTGTATGTCCGTGAATTAACCACTGGACCTGATGTTTTTCCATCTCGTTAATCACGGCCTGCGGATTCACATCCATGATTTCCAGCGATTTACTGCTGTTGGCGGCTTTACTGTTGGCGCGCATTTTTGCGGCAATGCGCTGGCGAACAAACAGGGGCAGGGCGAGAAACAGCTTCTGTAGCCAGGGTTGATGTACTTTGGCGCGAAACGCCTGATAGCCTGCGTCGTCGGTGCATAAGGTGTCGCCATGCATGATCAGAACCTTGCGGCCATACAAGTCGAGCACTTTTTCTTCGGGAAGCAAGGTCATGCCGCTCGCACGGGCAAAACGTTTACCGAGCAGAAAATCACGGTTGCCGTGAATAAAAAAGCAGGGAACGCCGGAATCAGCCAGTGATTTTATCGCTGCGGCCATTTCATGATGCAGTGGATTCGGGTCGTCGTCGCCAATCCAGGCTTCAAACAGGTCGCCGAGAATGTATAGCGCATCGGCATTGCGTGCATCGCCGGCTAAAAAACGCAGAAAACCGGCGGTGATCGCCGGTTCTTCTGTGCAGAGATGAAGATCTGCAATAAACAGTGTCGCCACGATTACTCGCTGACGGTCACGTTTTCGATGATAACGTCTTCTTTTGGCACATCCTGGTGCATACCGCTGCGACCGGTGGAAACGCCTTTGATTTTATCAACCACGTCCATGCCTTCAACAACTTCAGCGAACACGCAGTAACCCCAACCCTGCATGCTTTCACCGGAGAAGTTCAGGAAGTCGTTGTCAGCAACGTTGATAAAGAACTGTGCGGTTGCGGAGTGCGGAGCCTGAGTACGCGCCATTGCCAGCGTACCACGGGTGTTTTTCAGACCGTTGTTCGCTTCGTTTTTGATCGCTTCTTTCGTGGCTTTTTGCTTCATGCCTGGCTCGAAACCGCCGCCCTGGATCATGAAACCGTTAATAACACGGTGGAAAATGGTGTTGTTATAAAAACCTTCGCGGCAGTAGTCCAGGAAGTTTTTAACTGTTTCAGGCGCTTTATCATCAAACGTTTTGATTACGATATCGCCGTGATTAGTGTGGAAAGTAACCATTTTTGCATCCTGTTCCGATAGATTGGTGCTTCGACCCCGTCAAGGGTCAGAGTTAGGGGTGTGTTATAGCATAACCGCAAGCTGTGATCACCTCGCAAAGTGTGCTGCTTCCGGTCTAAATTATGGGTATTATACAGACTTTACTATCCACACACGTCTACACGGAATCTTCGATGTTAAAAATCTTTAATACACTGACGCGCCAAAAAGAGGAATTCAAACCTATTCATGCCGGGGAAGTCGGCATGTACGTGTGTGGTATTACCGTTTACGATCTCTGTCATATTGGCCACGGACGTACCTTTGTTTCTTTCGACGTCGTCGCGCGCTACCTGCGCTTCCTCGGCTATAAGCTGAAGTATGTACGCAACATTACCGATATTGATGACAAAATCATCAAGCGCGCGAATGAAAACGGTGAAAGCTTTGTCGCATTGGTCGACAGAATGATCGCGGAAATGCATAGCGATTTCGATGCGCTGAATATTCTGCGCCCGGATCTGGAGCCGCGCGCTACGCACCATATCGCTGAAATTATCGAAATCACTGAGCAGCTGATTGCCAAAGGTCACGCTTACGTTGCTGATAACGGCGACGTGATGTTCGACGTGCCGACTGACCCGAACTACGGTCAGCTGTCACGCCAGGATCTGGATCAGCTGCAGGCGGGTGCTCGCGTTGACGTGGTTGATGTGAAGCGTAACCCGATGGACTTCGTGCTGTGGAAAATGTCCAAAGAAGGCGAGCCGAGCTGGCCGTCTCCATGGGGCGCAGGTCGTCCGGGCTGGCACATCGAATGTTCGGCGATGAACTGCAAACAACTGGGTAACCATTTCGATATTCACGGCGGCGGTTCGGACCTGATGTTCCCGCATCATGAAAACGAAATCGCGCAGTCCACCTGTGCGCATGACGGTGAGTACGTTAACTACTGGATGCACTCCGGGATGGTGATGGTTGACCGCGAGAAAATGTCTAAATCGCTGGGCAACTTCTTTACCGTGCGCGATGTGCTGAAATACTACGACGCCGAAACCATTCGCTACTTCCTGATGTCGGGTCACTATCGTAGCCAGCTCAACTACAGCGAAGAGAACCTGAAACAGGCGCGTTCTGCGCTGGAGCGTCTGTACACTGCACTGCGCGGTACCGACAAATCCGTTGCCCCTGCGGGTGGCGAGGCCTTTGAAGCACGTTTCATTGAAGCGATGGACGATGACTTCAACACGCCGGAAGCTTACTCCGTGCTGTTTGATATGGCGCGTGAAGTTAACCGCCTGAAGGGTGAAGATATGGCGGCGGCTAACGGTATGGCTGCGCATCTGCGCAAGCTTTCCAGCGTGCTGGGACTGCTGGAACAGGATCCGGAAGCGTTCCTGCAAAGCGGGGCGCAGGCGGATGACGGTGAAGTTGCTGAAATTGAAGCGTTAATCCAACAGCGCTTAGATGCGCGTAAAGCGAAAGACTGGGCGGCGGCTGATGCCGCGCGTGACCGTCTCAATGAGATGGGCATCGTGCTGGAAGACGGCCCGCAGGGCACCACCTGGCGTCGTAAGTAACGCTCTATATTGCCGGATGGCTGCTTACGCCTTATCCGGCCTACGATGGAATGATCGGTAGGCCTGATAAGCGTAGCGCCATCAGGCACTATTAATGACGTTTGTACCACCACAGCACACCCATCATCATAACGGCCGGCAGCCATACCCACATCAACTCCGAAGTTATTACCTGATGACCATACGGTGTGGCGTAGCGTGATAGCGCAAACGGGGCGACTTTAATCACCTGCCACGGTGCAAAGAAGCGTTCATCCGACCATGGCCACAGCCAGCCGACGCCTTTGCCGCCTGTCGTAACGGAATCCAGCAGACTGTGTGACAGCAGTGAAACCGTCAGGAATAGCCAGCAGCGAATCAATCCCGCCTTAAACCATCGTCGGCCAATCAATACGCAGAGCAGCGGTACCACGAAGGCGAACAGCAGTGAGTGGGTAAATCCCCGGTGGCCAAACACATTGCCATAGGCGACACCGAACTTAAATGACAACACATCGGCATCTGGCAGCATAGCCAGAACGACGCCAGCAAACAGTAATCGTGGGGGGATGACTTTAAGTCCGAGACCTAACCCTAAACAGAGCGGAACGGCTGCGTGGGTAACAATAGTGGGCATGATGATCGCTTCGTGTGGAAAAACAACATGCTAACAGTTCACTGTGAAGCGGGGATGAAGTCATTATCTGAAAACGAGAGGGAGAAGTGGCCGGATACGGTGTTTACCTCATCCGGCACTTAGGGTCATGCCACGACGCTAATGCTGTGACCTTCAAAGCTCACGGTCTGTCCGGCAACGATTTTGCAGCGTTTACGCGTTTCAACAACACCATCGACCTTCACTAACCCTTCGCCAATAGCAATTTTTGCCTGGGCGCCGCTTTCGCTCCAGCCTTCCAGCTTCAGCAGATCGCAGAGTTCAACATGTGGGTGTTTACCCAGTGAAAATGTGGCCATCTTAAACGTCCTTTACATCATGATATTCAACACACGCCTGCAGCGTGTTTTCGATAAGTGTGGCGACCGTCATTGGGCCTACGCCGCCGGGGACCGGCGTGATATATGACGCGCGTGCGGCAGCATCTTCAAAGACCACATCGCCAACAACCTTACCATTCTCCAGACGGTTGATGCCGACATCAATCACAATCGCACCTTCTTTGATCCACTCGCCAGGAATAAAGCCCGGTTTACCGACGGCAACAATTAGCAGGTCAGCATGCTCAACGTGGCGACGCAGATCTTTGGTGAAGCGATGGGTGACGGTGGTGGTGCAGCCAGCCAGCAGCAGTTCCATGCTCATTGGGCGACCGACGATGTTTGAAGCGCCAATGACGACCGCATTCAGGCCGTAGGTGTCGATGTTGTAACGCTCAAGCAGGGTCACGATACCGCGCGGGGTACAAGGACGCAGGCGCGGCGCACGCTGGCACAGGCGACCGACGTTATACGGATGAAAACCGTCAACGTCTTTATCCGGTGCAATGCGCTCCAGCACTTTAACGTTGTCGATACCGGCAGGTAACGGCAGCTGTACCAGAATACCGTCAATGGTGGTATCTGCATTGAGCGTATCGATCAGCTCAAGAAGCTCCGCCTCGCTGGTGGTTTCGGGCAGGTCATAGGAGCGGGAGACGAACCCCACTTCGTCGCAGGCTTTGCGTTTACTCGCGACGTAAATTTGCGAAGCCGGATTGCTGCCTACCAGCACAACAGCCAGGCCTGGGGCGCGTAATCCAGCCGCTAAACGCGCCTGAACTTTTTGAGCAACCTCAGAGCGCACCTGCTGCGCAATCGTTTTACCGTCAATAATCTTTGCTGCCATCAGAGAGAGGATTCCGTCTGTTACGTTAAATCGAAGGGGATGCCACTATTTTGTCAGAAGCGGGACGTGCTGTCAGTTTTCGTTTGCGTTTTTATGTGCGCCAGGGCCGTCACGGGCTGCAAATGGTGTCAGCACAAAGGCTGAAGCCTTACGAATAAATAGTAAGCATGCTAATTAAAATTAACGTGAATGAAACATCTCATCACCCTGGGTTCTTTATGGGTAATGCTTCATAAACCAGACTGTTACGTACTATTACGGCGGCATTTAGGTAATATTAACCAAGACTTTTCTTAGATCCCATTAAGAATTAGCCAGGGCTATTAAAAGGATTTGCAGGTATTTTTCATTAATTGAAATGTTTAATTTATCGCTGTGACGAATAGTCATATTCGCGAAGGATAATTAGTAAATCAAATACTCAGGAGAGTCGGGGTAAAAGGTTAGCTAATTCTCTTGCGATATATATCTTTACAGGATGCAGAGATAATTAGCCTGACATTTAATGTCGATAATGAAAACGGATCCCGCAGGATGCTGGAGCCGGATGTGTGTAATTCAAGGGAAATCCATGAAACGTAAATTAATGACCTCTTCTGTTATTGCCAGCCTGATGTTAGTCGCAGGTGCTGCGGTTGCAGCCGATCCGGTAAGCGTGAGCGGCGGTACTGTGCATTTTGAAGGTGAACTGGTCAATGCAGCCTGTGCAGTCAGTACTCAGTCATCCGATCAGGTTGTTACCTTAGGCCAGTATCGTACTGCCAGTTTTGCCGCAGTAGGTGATACAACGGCACAAATTCCGTTCTCCATCGTGCTGAACGACTGTGACCCGAAAGTTGCCGCAACCGCAGCTGTGGCTTTCTCTGGTCAATCCGATATTACCAACAACAACCTGCTGGCTGTCACTTCTGCAGATAACGGTACCACTGCCAGCGGTGTCGGGATTGAAATTCTGGACAATACGTCCACCGCGCTGAAGCCGGATGGTGCCACCTTCTCTACCGCTCAGGCTCTGGTAGAAGGGACCAACACCCTGCGTTTCTCTGCGCGTTACAAAGCCACTGCCACCAGCGCTACGCCGGGTCAGGCAAATGCCGACGCGACGTTCATCATGAAGTACGAATAAGCCGTTTTGATTTGCGCAAGGATGACGTTCGCCTCACTGGATGAGGCAATTTCCGGGGATGATGAAGGATGCGGCAGATGATAGGGAAAGGCGTGGCGCTGGCGGGAATGCTGTGCGTACTGCCTGTGTTTGCACATACGGTAATACTGGAAAGTGGCCGCCTTCACTTACGGGGGCAGCTCGTCAATGGTGCCTGCACGGTCGCTACTGACAGCCAAAATTTGCGGGTGCAAATGGGGCAGTATCGCACCAATGCTTTCTCCGGGACGGGGAGCTTTGCCTCTACCAGCGTGCCGTTTTCACTGCGCTTAACGTCATGCAGCTCCGATGTTTATGACCACGTTGGGATTGCGTTTGCAGGCGTGACGCCAGCGGAAGATCCGCAGGTGTTCCTTGCCAGTGGAGATGCGTCTGCGGCTTCGGGGATCGGCCTGGCGTTATTTGACCAGCGCCAACGGCAAATTATTCCGAACGCGCTGCCGCTTCATTATGCGCCGATTATAACGCAAGAGATGACGTTTCATTTCACTGCTCGTTATCGGGCTGTCTCGGAAAATATAACGCCGGGAACGCTTCGTTCAGACGTGTGGTTTACGTTGGTTTATCCCTGATTTATTTCCCAACGATAATCACACCAAAGGTATTTGTAGCTATGTTTAATTATCTAAAATCAGGTTTTATCCTTTTACTGTTCTTATTTCCTGTTGCCAGTGTTCAGGCTGCCGGAGGCATTGCATTAGGCGCTACCCGTGTTATTTATCCAGCCGATGCCAAACAAACGTCACTGTCTATTAGCAATAGTGATACCAAAGAACGTTACCTGGTCAATTCATGGATTGAGAATAGCGCAGGTGTTAAAGAAAAATCGTTTGTGGTTACACCTCCGTTGTTTGTCAGCGAGCCCAAAAGCGAAAACACGTTGCGTATTATCTATGCAGGTGTTCCGTTGCCCAAAGATCGTGAGTCGCTGTTCTGGATGAACGTAAAAGCCATTCCGTCAGTCAATAAAAACAGCCTTGAGGGCAAAAACGTTCTGCAACTGGCGATTCTGTCCCGCATCAAGCTTTTCGTCCGTCCGAATAATTTGCCGCAAATCCCGGAAGATGCCCCGGGGATGCTGACGTTTTCCCGTTCCGGCAACCACCTGAAAATTAACAATCCGTCAGCGTATTACGTCACGTTGGTCAATCTCAACGTGGGGAAAACGAAGGTCGATAACGTGATGGTTGCACCGAAAAGCGATGCGCAGGTTCTGTTGCCAACAGGCGTGCAGGGCAACGTTACGTTCCAGACGGTCAATGATTATGGTGCTGTGACCCCGGCCCAAACGGTCAGCGTGCGTTGAGATAACGATGAATAAGACAACGTATTTTCCTGGCCTGTTTCCGGGGGTTACGCCACCGCTGGCGGGGGTGGCGTTGTCCACGCTGGCGGCGCTCTTTCCCTCTTTAAGCCATGGTGAAAGCTATTTTAATCCGGCCTTTTTATCTGCGGATACGGCAACCGTGGCGGATTTATCACGTTTTGAAAAAGGTAATCACCAGCCTGAAGGTGTTTATCGCGTGGATATCTGGCGCAACGATGAGTTTGTGGCTACTCAGGATATTCGTTTTACGACCAGCGCGGGAAAATCCGGGGAGAAGTCCGGTGGGCTGATGCCGTGCTTTGGGCTCGACTGGGTGAAGCGCCTTGGCGTCAATATCGCCGCGTTTCCGGCACTCAGTAAGGATGCGAACGATACCTGCATCAATCTACCTGAGGCGATTCCAGGCAGCGAGATTGCGTTTGATTTTTCTACCCTGCGACTAAACGTCAGCCTGCCGCAGGCGTCGATGTTAAACAGCGCGCGTGGCTATATTCCACCGGAAGAGTGGGATGAAGGCATCCCGGCTGCGCTGGTTAACTACAGTTTCACCGGCAGTCGCGGGAGTGATACGGACAGCTATTTCTTAAGTATGCTCAGTGGCCTGAACTATGGCCCCTGGCGCTTGAGAAATAACGGTGCATGGAGCTATTCCAAAGGTGACGGATATCACTCACAAAGCTGGAAAAACATCGGCACATGGCTTCAGCGCGCGATTATCCCGCTGAAGGGCGAGCTGGTGATGGGTGACAGCAACACCGGCAACGACGTTTTTGACAGCGTCGGATTTCGCGGGGCGCGGCTCTATTCCTCAGACAGTATGTATCCCGACAGCTTACAGGGTTACGCGCCTACCGTTCGCGGTATTGCGCGAACAGCGGCAAAGCTAACCATTCGTCAGAATGGCTATGTGATTTATCAAAGCTATGTTTCACCGGGCGCTTTCTCGATAACCGATCTCAACCCGACGTCATCCAGCGGTGACCTTGAGGTGACGGTGGACGAAAAGGACGGCAGCCAACAGCGCTATACGGTGCCGTACTCCACGGTTCCCTTGTTACAACGAGAAGGGCGTTTCAAATATGACGTGGTCGCAGGGGATTTTCGCAGCGGCAATAGCCAACAATCTTCTCCATTCTTTTTCCAGGGAACATTAATTGCTGGGTTACCAGAAGGCTACACCGCTTACGGCGGTACGCAGTTGGCCTCACGCTACACGGCGGTGGTTTTAGGCACCGGCCGAAACCTGGGGGACTGGGGGGCGGTTTCTGTCGATCTGACCCATGCCCGCAGCCAACTGGCGGATGACAGTACACACCAGGGGCAGTCATTGCGTTTTCTATATGCGAAATCGCTGAACAATTTTGGCACCAACTTTCAGTTGTTGGGATATCGCTACTCTACGCGTGGTTTCTATACCCTCGACGATGTGGCGTATCGCAGTATGGAAGGCTATGAGTACGAATACGACAGCGAGGGCAATCGCCACGATGTGCCCGATGTGAAGAGTTACCACAACCTGAGCTACAGCAAAAAGGGCCGTTTCCAGATAAACATTTCGCAGAATCTGGGGGATTACGGATCGCTGTATGTCTCGGGTAGTCAGCAAACGTACTGGAATACCTCAGACACCAATACCTGGTATCAACTGGGCTATGCCAGCGGCTGGCAAGGTATTAGCTATTCACTCTCCTGGTCGTGGAATGAATCGGTTGGCATCTCCGACACCGACCGTATTGTCGCGTTCAATATGTCAATACCGTTCAGCCTGCTGAGCGGACGGCGCTACTCGCGAGATAGCGCCTTCGATCGCACCTACGCCACCTTTAATGCTAACCGTAATAGCAATGGACAAAACAGTTGGCAGAGCGGGATCGGCGGTACGTTGCTGGATGGACGCAACCTGAGCTACAGCGTGAATCAGGGGCACAGCAGCACCAATGGCTACAGCGGAAACGCCAGTGCCAACTGGCAGGCGGCCTATGGCACGCTGGGCGTGGGATACAACTACGATCGCGATCAGCATGACTACAACTGGCAACTCTCTGGCGGCGTGGTGGGGCATGCGGATGGCATTACGCTCAGTCAGCCTCTGGGTGATACCAACGTGCTGATTAAAGCGCCTGGCGCACAGGGTGTGCGGATAGAAAACCAGACCGGCGTTCAAACCGACTGGCGTGGATACGCGGTGATGCCGTATGCCACCGTCTATCGCTATAACCGTGTCGCGTTAGACACCAATTCCATGAACAACAATACCGATGTGGAAAATAACGTCAGCAGCGTAGTACCAACGCAAGGGGCGCTGGTGCGAGCTGCGTTTGATACACGAATCGGTGTGCGGGCGCTGATTACCGCCAAACATGCCGGTAAACCCGTGCCGTTTGGCTCTATTGTGCGGGAAAACACCAGTGGCGTGACCAGTATGGTGGGCGAAGACGGGCAAATTTATCTCAGTGGTCTGCCGCTAAAAGGCGAGTTGCTGATCCAATGGGGGGAAGGCGCAAACGCTCGCTGCGTGGCGCGCTATGCCTTGCCTGAGGAGAGTCTGAAACAGGCGGTGACGCTCACGAACGTGACGTGCGAATCTCCAACGGCACGACAGGAATAATACGATGAAAAGACAAACGGGTTTGTTACTGGGAAGCGCTTTACTGCTGATGGCACATTCGTCATGGGCGACGGTCTGCCATAACTCGAATGGCACGCCAACGGATGTTTTTTACGATTTGTCGAATGTCTTTAACAGCAGCAACAACCAGCCGGGACAGGTTGTAACGTTACCGGAAAAATCGGGCTGGATTGGCGTGAATGCCACCTGTCCGGCCGGAACGTCGGTGAATTACACCTACCGAAGCTATGTCACTGAACTTCCGGTGCAAAGTACCGAGGGCGGTTTTCAGTATCTGAAGCTCAATGACTACCTGCTGGGAGCCATGAGCATCACCGACAGCTATGCCGGGTTGTTTTATCCTCCGCGTAATTATATCCGCATGGGGACTCACCCCAACGTATCGAAACAGCAGCCTTTTGGCGTAATGGATTCAAAACTGGTGTTTAAACTCAAAGTGATCCGCTCGTTTATTAACATGGTTCCGATTCCGCGGCAGACGATGTTCAGCGTCTATGTCACGACCAGTACCGGAGATGCGCTAAGCACGCCGGTGTACACTATCAGCTACAGCGGTAAGGTGGAGGTTCCACAAAACTGTGAGGTGAACGCCGGGCAGATTGTTGAGTTTGATTTTGGCGATATTGGCGCATCGTTGTTTAGCAAGGCGGGGGCAGGAAACAGGCCCGAAGGCATTAATCCGCAGACCAAAACCGTGGCGATAAAATGCACCAACGTCGCCGCACAGGCCTACTTGACCATGCGTGTAGAGGCTGAGAAAGCCACCGGACAAATGATGGTTTCTGACAACCCGGATTTAGGTTTTATCGTCGCCGATAGCAGTGGTAACCCGCTGACGCCTAACAATTTGTCCAGCAATATCCCATTTCAATTGGATGATAACGCCGCAGCCAGGGTCGGTATTCGGGCATGGCCGGTCAGCGTGACGGGGAATAAACCTACCGAAGGGCCTTTTACGGCTCGTGGTTATCTGCGAGTGGATTATGACTAACAAGCAAACGCCATTCGCAGGGGCGCTTCTGGCGATGGTGTCCCTGCTAACATTCAGTTCGTTGGGCCATGCCTCCTCGTCGCTGGGGGAAATCAATATTGAGCTGCGTGGCAACGTGGTGGACTTTACCTGTGCGGTGATTGCCAGCGACAGCAATAAGTCGGTGGAGTTGGGGACCTGGCCGACAAAGCAGCTTCAGACCAGCGGAGATACCACTCAACCGGTCGCGTTTACGCTGAAGCTTGAAGGTTGCCCGCCGGGATCCGCATCGATAACGTTTTCCGGTACTCCGGCTCCGGGCACGACGCTGTTGGCGCTTGATGATGCGGTCATGGCACAAAAGGTGGCGATTGAACTGCACGACAGCGATCGTACGCGATTACCGCTCGAACAGGCGAGCCAGGCCGTGGGGATTGATGAGAACGGCAATGCCACGCTGACCTTTTTCGCCAACTATATCGCGTTAGCCGATGGAGTTCAGCCTGGCGTCGCCAGGGCTGATGCCACGTTTATGATTAACTATAACTAATCAATAAGCTGATAAAATGCTCCCGAACGACATCTCGCCGGGAGTGTTATTACATTAACTCATGCATTTTTGCATAATCGATCAGCTCAACGATGGTGTGCAACCCGAGCTTGGAGTAGATATTCGCCTTGTGAGCGCTAATCGTTTTATTGCTGAGTAACAACTGTTCAGCAATTTCCTTATTGGACAGACCGTTTGCCAGATAACGCAAAACCGTAACCTCGCGGTTAGAGAGCGGCATGTCATTCAGCACACCTTTTTGTGCGTTTATATTGTTAATGAAATTAAGGGTGTCCGACGGGAAAAAAGAATATCCCGATAAAATCATTTTTACTGCATTGTAGATATCATTGAGATCCTTTCGTTTACTGACAAAACCATTTGCACCGGCCCGGATAGCACGCCCGGCATAAAAAGACTCCGATTTGGAAGAGAGAAACAGCACCCGAGTTTTCTCCTGCAGAGACTTTATTCTCTTGAGTAATGTAAATCCATCCGAACCAGGTAGTTCAATATCCAGGATGACAAGATCGACCGGGTATGTGCGCAGGTGTTCTATTGCCGTACGGCTGTCGTCGGTTTTCAATACTACCTGAATATTACTGTTTTTCTCGAGTAGTACTTCTATCGACATTCTGACAATAGGGTGTTCGTCCATAATGATAACGGATGCTGGTTTCATTGTTGTATGCCTCAAACTGTTTGCGTATCTTGCGAATTTGATAAAACATCAGGCGTTATAATATTGTCAAATAGCCAAGAATTGTTCTGCGGGAAAACCGAATAAATATTATTTCATCCTTGTTTATTCGGTTGTTCTTCTGCAGAACAATGAATTTGTGGAAAATCCATTTCACACCGGGAAAACTAACAATTAATCAGGAAGCTGTGGGGATTATACCTGCTCTGTTCTTTCGGAAAAGACTTACAACATCCCGGTTGTTAATGTCAGTTAGGATATTCTGAAAGACCCAGATGTGTTAATGACTATTGGTATTATTTATCTGCAGTTCGAATTATGGCAGATTGAAAATTTTTTTTAAATAGTAAAAACGATACAATAAACCAATTGTTTAGGTTTTGTTAAGACTGCAATTAGGCTTTTTTATATTGAAATGCACAGAATCAGTAAGGTTAAGTGTGACAGTGGCACCAGTCATAATACCAGGAATAGTTGTAAATATTAAATATTTGTAAAAATTAGATCTTTTTTCTTATTCAAAAATAAGTAGTTTCCTAAAAAATCTTATCGTACATAGGGTTATGGTGTTAAATTAAATGAA
Organism: Citrobacter sp. CF971; assembly: GCF_006385635.1. Lineage (NCBI taxonomy): Bacteria > Pseudomonadati > Pseudomonadota > Gammaproteobacteria > Enterobacterales > Enterobacteriaceae > Citrobacter > Citrobacter sp. CF971. The sequence goes on from NZ_CP041051.1 coordinate 1,358,239, forward strand.
GAGAGGTAACGTTGAGGCGGTGTATCAGATGCAAAAAGCGTTGTCTGCTGGGTAACCCCAGGCGCGTAATCAATTGGTTCAGGCGATAGATGATACGGTGGTAGGGTTGTGTTTGTAACAATGCAATCTTTTTTAAGGAGTTACCTTGTAAAAGTAAGGCAATCATCTCCCAATCGAGCTGATTTATGCGTCTGGAATGAATATAGTCAGGAACCGGCGATAATAAGGCATGACGCACCTCAGGAAGGCGTAAATTACGTGATAAGATATAAAATGGACCGGATAGTGAAATAAAGGTAGTCAGGTCTTCATCACGACTTGAAAGCATTATGAAGATCTGGATGTCATTACGCTGCTTAATTAGCTGGCGCAAACGTTCAAGTATATCGAAATAGGGGAGTGTTAAGCTTTCTATGTCAATCACTAACTGGCTAATTACTGGTTCTTGCATGCTGGGTAAGGCCGACTCAACGCTCTGGAAGACCGCCGTACGTGTGCCTGAGAATAAATGTCGACTTAACGCGTAGGCCAGGTAGTAGTCTGTTGTAATTATCGCCTGAGATATAGTGTCGTCCGGTAATGTGTATTCGAGTTTTTGCGCCAGATACTCGAGCCGGTCAAATACTTGTGAGGTACAGTGGGGATATTGCCAGGTACAGTTAGTGTTTCGTATGCGGCGATAGCGGTCCCGGCGTTTTGCGCTGTGCATCCTTTTCCATTCCATTTCTGTTGCGGCAGGTCTGGATAAATTGCTGACTATAAACATCCCTGACCCAAATTTTTGCCAGCGTAAAGGTCAATGTCCTTGTGCCGTTGGGTTTCAGTACTTCAACAATCATCAGACTGGCAATTGCGTATCCCATCAGAATAATCTGCCGGAAGTTTTCTGATGTCTTACTCAATGCCCAAAAGATCGTTTTATCCAGTTCAACCTCTCTCTGATATTAGATAAAATATTACCGGGTGTGTCTTTCTGTTACCCCGGAAATAGTATGGCTGGATTATTCTGGCAGTCTGCGGATAGGTACAGTAGGAGTCGATACTTAATCGAGGATGAGATATTTCTCAATAAAAATTAGGCAGAGATACCCCGTCTAATTTTGTAGAAAATTCAGATGGGCGCGGATGTATCTTAAGAATTGCTGATCGTTTTTCACATGCAGCTTTTTCATTATGCCGCGGCGGGTCGCTTTGGCCTGAAGATCGCTTATTGAGAGTAGGTGAGCCGTTTCGGCTAAGGTATATCCGCTGGCGAGAAACATTAAGAACTTGCGTTCGTCGACAGAAAAGTTGCGGGTAGTGCAGTAATGGCAGATAGTTGCAGGCACGTTGTTGCGCAGCGCACGTTTTTGCAGGATGGGGACTAATTTTTTAGTCATTTCCTCAACGTCATCTTCCCGATAGATCAGCGGCAACATGTACAGGCAGGGCCGGAACATCAGCTTATCTTTATCGTTTCTGTTGCAGATGACAACCCGGTGTTGGCGGCGGGTATGGATCGGAATCTGATAGCAATCGGCGCTGAGCCAATCTTCATCCAGGGAGATAAACGCGATGTCAGCGCGATCGATATTCTCGACAGGTAAAAAGCAGATCTCCTGATGCCACTGATTTGCCAGATGGGAGATGATGATTTTCAGTCCATGTTCGAAGTGACTGTTTTCTTCCTTGATGGCGATACTTAACATTAAAGAGTTCCTGAACCACTGGAGGGGTAAGGGAATGTTAAGCAAAATCATAAATATTCTAAATACATGTATCCTTAAATCTGGCGTTTCGTGGGCTGAGTTGTTACCAGGTGATTTCCTGGATACCCTTGAACAAGCAGAAAAAATCAACATTCGTACACTTCGCCAGCAACTGAAATAAAAGGCATTGACTCAGCAGGCGCTGACCGTATAATTCACGCGTTTCATCTGCATGAAGTAATCACTTCGCAATGCGCCCTTAGCTCAGTTGGATAGAGCAACGGCCTTCTAAGCCGTAGGTCGTAGGTTCGAATCCTACAGGGCGTACCATTCAAAGTTAGTCCCTATGCTCAGCTTCAACGCACCGTTACGCGCGGGACGGTTTTTCTGCTTCCAGCCAATGTTCTACCTCATAAAGACTTTGTTGGATCTCCTCTCTGAGTGAAAAATCACCCAACGGCTGCTGTTCAAGTGCTGCACACATCGTACTGGCTGAGTGCATTCCCATGCTGGCGCAGCTGCTTTTGAGCTGATGTGCCAGACGTTTTATCTGCTCGCGCTCATTTAAATCTCGCGCCGTGTCAATTTCATCTAATAAAGGAAGGGTGTGTTGCTTAAAGAGCGCTAACCATTCGTGCACCTTTTGCCATCCCATGACCTGGATATCCCCAGCCAATTGCTGAAAATCTAACCGTTTGTTGTCATTGTCTGATGCAAGCGGGAGAGACTCGTTGGCGTGCAGATAATGCGTAATAAGTCGACTGAGTTCATCCCGGGGAACCGGTTTTTGAATAATGCCGAGAAACAGGGTACTGGTTCTTTGGTTTAGCGTTTCGTCGATGACGTGTGCGCTAAAGCCGATCAGGTTAAGTGCCGGATAGTCGTGGGCTAACTGCTGTGCCAGCGTGATCCCGTCGATATCCGGAAGATCGAAATCAACCAGAGCAGCATTAAAGCTGGCATCTTCCCGCAACAGGCTTAACGCCTCCTCGGCACAGTCGACAGCGGTGACCTGTGCGCCATTGAGAGTGAGCATTTCTGTGCTGATGCGCTGCGTAAGAGGATTATCCTCGATAAGCAATAAGCGTAAGCCCTGTAATGATATGGAACGTTGTGCGGGTTTAATGATGGGCATCGTGGTTGCCCGCAATGGCAGACGCAGCTGGAAACAACTCCCGACGCCGGGTGTGCTGGTGACGCTTAGCTCTCCCTGCATTGCCTTGGCGAGACTGGCGCTGATGGTGAGTCCGAGTCCGGTTCCACCGCGTTTACCGCTTACCTGAACGAACGGCTGAAAAATATCGTGCTGACGGGCAGGGTCAATTCCGCATCCCGTATCCTCAACCTCAACATACCAGTCCTGATCTTCACGCCGACTACGCAGGATAATGTGTCCTCGATCGGTAAAGCGTAGTGCGTTGTTTAATAAGTTAGTAATGATTTGCCGGATGCGGCGCGGATCGCCACGTAGGGAAGCGGGAACGTTATCGGCAAAATCCGCAACCAGCACGACCGGACGACCGGCAACGCGGCTGTTCATGAGTTGAAGCGTACTTTCCAGCAAGGGTTTGGGTTCAAAAGGCTCATCGCCTATCGCAACATTTTTTCCACCGGCTTCGATGGCGGAATAGTCGAGGATATCGTTGAGGATGGTCAGCAGAGACTCGCCCGAGTCGGTGATTGCGCGTAGATTTTCCCGATGCTGTGTCAGGGCGGGATTGTCTGAGAGCAACTGCGCAGTGCCGAGGATACCATACAACGGGGTGCGTATTTCATGGCTCATGGCGGCAAGAAACGCCGATTTTGCCTGGTTGGCTTTCTCGGCTTCTGCACGGGCCTGCCGGTGTTCAGATACCATAGAATGCAGCTCGGCGGTGCGAGCTTTAACCTGTGCGGCCAGATGTTTGCGATGGTTATTGAGGGCGTGAACGCTGCTGCGAAAGGCATCCATCAACCGCCCGATGGTATCCAGTTCACGAACGCCTGCGGTTTCCGGAAATGGGGAGTCAATATCCCCCTCAAGTAGACGCTGCAACGCCTGGGTTTGCTGTGCCAGTGGGCGTGTGACTGAACGATAAACCACACGCCAAAGTATAAGAATCAACAAACATAATGACACGCCACCTAACAGCAGCAGCAAGTGTTGCCCGCGCTGGCTGGCCTGTTTGAGATGTGCCAGTCCGCTTTGATTGCGTTGGCCGATGATTTCCACCAACTGGCTGACTTCGCTACTGAAACGGGTAAATTGTTCGATATTATTCTGCGATAAGATCTGCAATTGGGTCGTGATGTCATTATCCTGGCGATACAGGGACAGCAGCTCAATATAACGGCTAATCGTATTGACGGTGTCGGCCACCTGAGTGCGCACCACCGGATCTTCAATACGTATTTGTCGGCGGTGAAGCACTCTGACGGCGGCATTCAACTGAGTTTCCAGCGCCGCCAGGTTATTCTGCGCCTGGTTATTCCCCAGATTCATCACCATTTGCTGCACGCGTAGCGCGCTCAGGCGCAGCTCATTCATCTGGTTATAATATTCCAGATCGATATCGATGAGCCTGTCCAACGCGTGTTCAGCCGCTTGCCCCTGATGACTCTCAATTAAATCATAAATGCTTGCCTGCGTGGCGCCCGCCGAAGTAGCTGCATTGCTGGCCTGGCCGCGCGCCATTTCGGCAACGTCAGCGGTGGCCTCAATAATTTTCTGGCTAAGTTGTTGCTGTTGAGCGCGTAATTTCAGGCGTTCGCCAACCATCTCCCCCTGATGGCTTAACGACTGGGCGATCTCATTTTCCTGTTGTTCAATGGCCGAGGTATCAAAGCCCTGTTCACGAAGAGTTTTGAGTAATGTGGTTATTTTCAGACTCTGGGCGGTTAGCATTCTCCCCTGAGCCAGCCACATATTTTCATTGTCTGCGGTGGTCAGATTTTGTGCGGAAAACAGTTCCCAGGCACTGGCCTCGCTGAGCTGGCGCGCCATATCCATGGTTGGAATTAGCGCCTGGGTATTGGCCTGCTCAACCTGGCTGACAAAACGCAGGTTATACCAGCCTGTCAGCGTACTGATAAGAGTCAGTGCCGCCATCAGCGCAAAGCCTATCCACAGTCGTTTGGTCAGAGATAAATTCACTGTCTGGTCGCCACAGATTAAAAAGGTTGAGTCCTAAAGAGGAAAGCAACTAGGATAAAGCCTTATCAATGTTGAGGCTATCATGCGCGTATTGGTTTTCCTGCTTATCACACTTTTTCCCGGCTTAAGTCACGCGGCCGGGTCTGCACTGCTGCGCTGGCAGGATACCCGGCAGTCAGTCTCGGTGCCGCAGACGGACGTTACTGCAAGCAAAGTCTGGAAACTGTGCGCGTTGTATCCCAGCCTGAAGGATTCCTATTGGCTCTCCGTGAATTACGGCATGCTTGAGGCGGCAAAAAAATATGGAGTAAGCCTGAAGGTGTTTGAGGCGGGAGGGTATCGTCAGTTCACCACGCAAAAAACACAAATCGCCCAGTGCCAGCAGTGGGGCGCGGATGCCATTTTATTGGGCAGCAGCACAACGACTTTTCCGGATTTGCAGGCGCAGGTTGGTACGTTGCCGGTCATTGAGGTAGTGAATGCGATACACGATCCGACGGTGAAAGCACGGGTTGGAGTTCCATGGTTCCAGATGGGTTACCAGCCAGGCCGCTATCTGGTTAAGTGGAGCGCGGGAAAACCGTTAAAGGTTTTATTATTGCCCGGGCCTGATGACGCCGGAGGCAGCCGCGAAATGGTGGCAGGATTCCGTCAGGCGATTGCCGGTAGTCAGGTGCACATCGTGGATGTGGCGTTGGGGGATAATGATATTGAAGTTCAGCGCAACCTGTTACAAGAGATGCTTGAACGTCACCCGGATGTCGATGTGGTTGCCGGTACAGCAATTGCTGCGGAGGCAGCGATGGGAGAGAAGCGGAATCAGGGGACGCCGCTAACCGTTGTCTCTTTTTACCTGTCGCATCAGGTTTATCGCGGACTTAAACGCGAAAGAATCATTATGGCTGCCAGCGATCAAATGGTCTGGCAAGGTGAACTGGCGATTCAACAGGCTATCAGAGTATTACAAGGGCAACCGGTGCCGGAAAATATCAGTCCGCCGATCCTGGTGCTCACCCCGAAAAATGCCGACAGCCAGCATGTTCAGCGCTCACTTTCTCCTGGCGGGTTCCGTCCGGTTTATCTGTATCAGTACACGTCGGCTGCTAAAAAATAACCTTCGCCGTGCTGCGTCACCAGTAAATCAGCCCGTAGCTTATGGCGCAAACGGCGGATCAATACATCCACGGTGCGTAAGTCTGGATTGTCTACCCGTCGTGCCGAAAGCATACGCAGTAAACGTTCGCGGCTGAGAATTTCCCCCGGATTGGTGACAAAGGCGACCAGCATTTCATACTCGGCGCGGGTGAGTTTGATCGTCTCATCGCCCAACTCCAGGGTATGCCGGGAGACATTCAGACAGTATCCGGCAAACTGATAGCAGTTATCTTTGGTCTCCGGCTGTGCCTGGCGGGCAAGATCGATACGCCAGAGCAAATTTTTAACCCGAACCACCAGTTCACGTAGCTCCAGCGGCTTGGTGACATAATCATCAGCACCCATTTCCAGGCCAACGATCCGGTCAATTTGATCGCTACGACCCGTCACCAGAATGATCCCTACCGTTGAGCGTTCGCGCAGGGCACGGGTCAGCATTAAGCCATTTTCGTCCGGGAGATTGATATCCAACAGAATAAGATCGACAGGATGTTGTGACATGATTTCACGTAGGCCTGTAGCGCTGGCGGTGACCGAGACGTGGTAACCCTCCTGTTCAAAGTATGCCTGTAACCTCGCCTGGGTGACGGGTTCATCTTCAACAATTACAATGTGATGCGACATCCTGATGGCGTGCTCTTTCTGTTCATATCTGTTCACATTGTGCCGTAAGTCATTCATCCTGACCAGTGTTGCTGTTCACATTTGAGAAATAAGATCCTCTGTAACTAAACCATAAGATTACAGGGGCTATTATGCGGAAACTATGGAGGGCGCTGCTCAGACCGAGCGCACGTTGGTCAGTGTTGGCGCTGGTCGTTATCGGGATTGTGGTCGGTATTGCGCTGATCGTCTTGCCGCACGTTGGTATTAAATTAACCAGTTCTACCGAGTTTTGCGTGAGCTGCCACAGTATGCAGCCGGTTTACGAAGAATATAAACAGTCTGCGCATTTTCAGAATGCCTCCGGGGTACGCGCAGAATGTCATGACTGCCACATTCCATCCGATATTCCAGGCATGGTGAAACGTAAGCTGGAGGCCAGCAACGATATTTACCAAACCTTTGTTGCCCACTCTATTGATACTCCAGAGAAATTCGAAGCCAAACGCGCTGAGCTGGCGGAGCGCGAATGGACGCGAATGAAGGAGAACAACTCCGCGACCTGTCGTTCTTGTCATGACTATGATGCGATGGACCACGCTAAACAGCATCCTGAAGCTGCGCGCCAGATGAAGATTGCGGCCAAGGACAACCAATCCTGTATCGACTGCCATAAAGGAATCGCGCACCAGCTTCCCGATATGAGTAGCGGTTTCCGTAAGCAGTTTGACCAGTTACGCGCCAATGCAAACGACGATGGCGAGACGCTCTACTCTCTGGACATCAAACCTATTTATGCCGCCAAAGGTGATAAAGAACCTGCAGGCTCACTGCTGCCCGCTTCTGAAGTGAAAGTGTTAAAGCGTGACGGTGACTGGCTGCAAATTGAAATTGTGGGCTGGACCGAGAGTAATGGGCGTCAGCGCGTGTTGGCGCAACTGCCGGGCAAGCGCATTTTTGTGGCTTCCATTCGTGGCGACATCCAGCAGCACGTGAAGACGCTGGAGCAAACCACCGTTGCGGAAACGAATACACCATGGAGTAAATTGCAGGCCACCGCCTGGATGCAGAAGGGCGATATGGTCAACGACATCAAACCTATCTGGGCTTATGCCGACTCGCTCTATAACGGAACCTGTAACCAATGCCACGGCGCGCCAGAGAAAGAACACTTTGATGCTAACGGTTGGATTGGCACGTTGAACGGCATGATTGGCTTTACCAGTCTGGATAAACGTGAAGAACGTACCTTACTGAAATATTTGCAGATGAATGCCTCTGACACTACGGATAAGCCGCATGGCGATAAGGGAGAAAGCAATGAAAAATAACGATCTCTTTCAGGCATCTCGCCGACGTTTTCTAATGCAGTTGGGGGGCTTGACCGTAGCTGGTATGTTAGGGCCTTCGCTGCTCACGCCGCGTAGCGCCAACGCCGCAGAAGTCCAGGGCACTGGCGTCAAAGAGGGGATTCTGACCGGTTCTCACTGGGGGGCTATCCGTGCCACCGTGGTTGATGGTCGTTTTATTGAGGCCAAACCGTTTGAGCATGATAAATACCCGTCAAAAATGATCGCCGGACTCCCGGATCACGTACACGGTGGGGCGCGTATTCGCTACCCGATGGTCCGCGTGGACTGGTTGCGTAAGCGCCATCAGAGCGATACCACTCAGCGCGGAGATAACCGCTTTGTACGTGTTTCGTGGGATGAAGCGCTGGACTTCTTCTACCAGGAGCTGGAACGCATTCAGAAGACCTATGGTCCGAGCGCGCTGCTGACTGCCAGCGGCTGGCAATCGACCGGGATGTTCCATAATGCTTCCGGGATGCTGGCACGTGCCATTGCGCTGCATGGCAACAGCGTGAGTACCGGGGGAGACTATTCCACCGGCGCCGCTCAGGTCATTCTGCCGCGCGTGGTAGGGTCAATGGAGGTATATGAGCAGCAGACCTCCTGGCCACTGGTACTAGAAAACAGCAAAACCATTGTGCTGTGGGGCTCCGACCTGATTAAAAACCAGCAGGCGAACTGGTGGTGTCCGGATCATGATGTCTACGAATACTACGAGCAACTGAAGGATAAAGTGGCGCGGGGTGAGATTTCGGTCATCAGCGTTGACCCGGTCGTCACCTCAACGCATGACTATCTGGGCCGCGACAAGGTTAAGCACATCGCCGTGAACCCGCAGGCTGATGTGCCGCTACAGCTGGCGTTGGCACACACGCTGTATACCGAGAAGCTCTACGATAAGCATTTCCTCGATAACTACTGCGTTGGGTTTGAGCAATTTCTGCCTTATCTGCTGGGCGAAAGTGACGGACAGCCTAAAGATGCCCAGTGGGCGGAAAAAATCTGCGGAATTGATGCAGATACGATTCGTGAACTGGCGCGGCAGATGGCGGGCGGCAGAACGCAAATTATTGCCGGCTGGTGCGTCCAGCGTATGCAGCATGGGGAACAGTGGGCGTGGATGATTGTGGTGCTGGCCTCGATGCTCGGACAAATCGGTTTACCCGGCGGCGGCTTTGGCTTTGGCTGGCATTACAACGGTGCGGGCACCCCGGGGCGTAAAGGGATTATCCTGAGCGGTTTTTCTGGCTCCACCACCGTACCTCCTGTGCATGACAGCACCGATTATAAGGGCTACAGCAGTACTATTCCGATCGCGCGTTTTATCGATGCGATTCTGGAGCCGGGCAAAATCATTAACTGGAACGGCAAAACCGTTAAGTTACCGCCGTTGAAGATGTGTGTTTTTGCCGGGACCAACCCTTTTCATCGTCACCAGCAGATTAATCGCATTATTGAGGGATGGCGTAAGCTGGAAACCGTCATCGCCATCGATAATCAGTGGACGTCGACCTGTCGATTCGCCGACATCGTATTGCCAGCGACGACTCAGTTTGAACGTAACGATCTTGACCAATATGGCAACCACTCCAACCGCGGAATTATCGCCATGAAGCAGTTGGTGCAGCCGCAGTTTGAAGCGCGTAATGATTTCGATATTTTCCGCGATCTTTGCCGCCGCTTTAACCGTGAAGAAGCGTTCACTGAAGGGCTGGATGAGATGGGATGGTTGAAGCGCATCTGGCAGGAAGGAAGCCAGCAAGGGAAGGGACGCGGTGTTCATCTTCCGGCCTTCGACGTTTTCTGGAATCAGCAAGAGTACGTTGAATTCGAACATCCGCAGATGTTTGTTCGTCATCAGGCCTTCCGCGAAGATCCCGACCTTGAACCGTTGGGGACGCCAAGCGGTTTGATCGAGATATATTCGAAAACCATTGCCGATATGCAATATGACGATTGCCAGGGGCATCCGATGTGGTTCGAGAAAATCGAACGTTCACACGGTGGGCCAGGGTCGCAACGTTGGCCGCTGCATCTGCAATCCGTCCACCCGGATTTCCGTCTGCATTCACAGCTCTGCGAGTCCGAAGCGTTGCGTAAGCATTACGCGGTAGGTGGCAAAGAGCCGGTGTTTATTAACCCACAGGATGCCAACGCCAGGGGCATTCGCAACGGCGATATAGTTCGTGTATTTAACGCGCGTGGACAAGTGCTGGCCGGGGCGGTTGTCTCCGATCTCTACTCGCCGGGCGTGGCGCGCATCCATGAAGGGGCCTGGTACGATCCTGATAACGGTGGAGAAACCGGAGCGCTGTGTAAATACGGCAACCGCCGAGTGGGCATCTGGCGTGTGTGGCGTGCCTGCTGAGCAACTGGAAAAGCTGGCGGAAATTTTCTCCAGCAACAAAACCATGCTCATGGCAGGCTGGGGGATTCAGCGTCAGCAATACGGTGAGCAAAAACACTGGATGCTGGTGACTCTGGCGGCGATGCTGGGGCAAATTGGTACCGAAGGCGGTGGTTTCGGGTTCTCTTATCACTATTCTAACGGCGGTAACCCAACACGCACCGGTGGGGTATTGCCAGCAATTTCCGCCAAAATTGAGGGGGGATCATCTGCGGGCAACGACTGGGCGGTTTCCGATGCGGTGACCAGCCTGCCGGTAGCGCGAATTGTCGAGGCGCTGGAAAACCCAGGCGGCAAATATCAGCATAACGGTAAAGAGCAAACCTTCCCGGATATCAAAATGATCTGGTGGGCGGGTGGCGCTAACTTTACCCATCATCAGGATACCAACCGCTTAATCAAAGCCTGGCAGAAGCCTGAACTGGTTGTCATCTCTGAGTGTTACTGGACCGCAGCGGCCAAACACGCCGATATCGTTCTGCCAATCACCACCTCGTTTGAGCGTAATGATCTGACCATGACCGGTGATTACAGTAACCAGCATCTGGTGCCTATGAAGCAGGTCATCGCGCCGCAGTTTGAAGCGCGTAGTGATTTTGACGTATTTGCCGATCTGGCTGAGATGCTCAAGCCGGGTGGTAAGGCGGTCTACACCGAAGGCAAAGACGAAATGGCGTGGCTGAAGCAGTTCTATGACGTCGCGCAAAAAGCCGCCCGCGCCCAGCGTGTCGCCATGCCTCAGTTCAACGCGTTCTGGCAGCAGAATAAACTGATCGAAATGCGTGAGAATGAAAAGAATAACAAATATGTGCGCTACGCGGATTTCCGCAGCGATCCGGTGATGAATGCGCTGGGAACGCCGAGCGGCAAGATAGAAATCTACTCGAAAACGATTGAAGGCTATCAGTATAAAGACTGTCCGCCGCATGCGTCCTGGATTGAACCGGATGAATGGAAAGGAACTGCGGATAAAGATCAGCTGCAGCTACTGACGGCGCACCCGGCACATCGTCTGCATAGCCAGCTGAACTACGCGTCGCTGCGTAAAGAATACGCGATTGCCAATCGTGAACCGGTGACGATTCATCCGGATGACGCGAAAGCCAGAGGGATTGTCGAGGGCGATCTGGTTCGTGTATGGAATGCTCGCGGACAGGTTCTGGTGGGGGCGCACGTCAGCGACGGTATCAAACCGGGAATCATCTGTATCCATGAAGGCGCATGGCCGGATATTGAAAACGGTATCTGTAAAAATGGCGGCGCGAACGTGCTGACGGCGGATATCCCAACCTCACGGCTGGCGAATGGCTGTGCGGGGAATACCAGCCTTGTATATGCAGAAAAATTCACCGGTGAAGCGCCAAAACTCACCGTCTTTGATGAGCCAGCAATTGTCACCATGTAATGATGATGGCTGATAAACGGGGGCCGTAAGGCTCCCGTTTTTTATTACTGTTTGGGCAACGTTTTACTGTTGTTACTCAGCCAGTTCAATCACATCTCCCGTTGCCGGTGCGTCAGTTCCCGGTAGCCACAATCGACCCCATGAACCAGTGCAATGACAGCCGAGTAGTTTTTCGGGTTGTTGTTGCTTAATAAATTGTCGGGTCCGCCATAGCTTAGCGGGGGAGGCAGCACGTAAATGAAACCCACCGACCAGGGCATAAATTTGGTTAACCCCTGTGATTTTCTGGCAATGGCGTACGATGTTCTCTATTCCCCGATGCCCGCAACCAGTAATGATGACTAACCCGCGTTCAGATTTATAGATCAACACGCCTTCGTCACTGATGTAATCTGGTTGGAGTGTTTTCTCGCTAATCACACCATAGGATTGTGGCGTGGGAACGCTAATTTCCCCGGACCACAAAAAGCGATCGCTGATAGCCAGCGGCTCGCGGGTGTATTCCATGATGAATCGAGAGTAGTTGTTATCATGCGAGAGTTTTTTAATTTTTCGTGGTGTTCCCGCAACCGTAACTGAGGCGTATCGTTCACAGGCTATTTGGGGATGGCAAATGATACGGCTGTTATCCGCAAGCCACGGCACGCCGCCGCAGTGATCGTAATGGCCGTGCGACAGCACCACGGCGGTTAAGTGCGTTAGGTCCACGCCCATTTGTGCAGCGTTATGCATGAAGCTGCCATCCGGCCCGGTATCAAACAATATTGTGGTCGTTTCATCCTGAACTAACAGACTTAATCCAGGCTTTGCCAGTAATGTTTTTCCAGCGCCAGCAGCACGTCGGTTTTCAAGCAGCACCGTGAGGGTCAAAGCCATGTCTGACTCCAGTATTAAAACGGCATACTGTAATGCATGGCTGTTGAGGGTGCTGTGATCGCAGCGCTCTTTAGCGGTATGTAGTGGCACAGTAAAATGTCAGATATCTGATTAATATATTTGTCGGCCTGCTCTTCACCGAAATGGGGGTACCTGTAATACCAGATATCCTCCGGATCCAGGCGACTTCAGGTGTGAGTTAAATGGTTTTCACCGGCACCCCTCGTGCCTGCTTTCACTTTTTTCAGAAACACATCCTTTTCCCACGCCACAGGTTCGCCGCTGCTCAGGCCTTCTGCCAACAAATCCCGCAGGGCCTGGAGACGTGACTCCGCCTGTTTCTAACGCAGGAGACGAAGTGACTCGCGGATTACCTCACCCTGTGTACGATAATCACCTGATTCTATGAGAGATTCGATGAACTCCCGGAGTTCATCTCCGATGATCCACTGTCATTGTTCTGGCCATATCAAGCCTCACGATTGTAAATTTAAATCTTACATTCAGTTTATTCGATACTCAAGGGAGTATTCCGTACTGAACATTTGGGAGAATTGGGTAATATCTGGGCAGAAGAGGGAAGGGGCGCTACGTGAATTTCTGGCCAGAGGCCCCATGTAATCTTGTCAGTCTTCACGCAGGGTGCTGTAGTTACTCAGTGTTTTGAGTAAATTATCTGGATGGATAATACTTTAAATTTACTCTTAAGTAGTGCATTTTTTAATGAAATATCACCACTCATTTTTATTATATTTGGTGTGCTTTATATGGATCATTTCAGGTTTCAGTTCTAAAGTTGATATTTTATTATCGATTGTGGTTTGTGTGTTCTGGTTATATTTAAAGCATATTCCAGAGTTATATTTTTTGCTGTTTAGTGATTATGGCATTCTGCTCTCATCAATAAACATCTATAAAATGTAAAACTATTAGACAAGGTGTTAAAGTCTGTGTTAATTCCTCAATCAGTCAAAAAAAGAAAAGGTGTTCTTGCTATTGGTGCACATCCTGATGATATCGAACTGGGATGTGGAGCGTCCCTCGCTCGTCTTGCGCGGGATGGAGTTTACATTATTGCTGTAGTAATGACTTCTGGCAAATCAGGCGCAGATAAACTTATTGATCGTCATCAGGAATCACGTGAGGCATTAAAAATTTTAGGTTGCAAGCAAACCATTCATCTTGATTTTGATGATACTCGTACCTATTTGCAACTCGATGGTATGATTCGCGCGCTGGAAGACATCATTCATTATGATATTCCATCGGAGGTTGAAATTATGCGAGTATATACCATGCACAATGCTGATCGTCATCAGGATCACTCAGCGGTCTATCAGGCTTCAATGGTTGCTTGCCGCTCGATTCCACAAATTCTCGGTTATGAAACACCAAGCACATGGCTGTCATTTATGCCTCAGGTTTTTGAGTTAGTAGGAGAAGATGATTTTAATTTAAAACTTAAAGCCTTAAGTAAACATAAAAGTCAAAGCAAACGTGATTATATGCGTTCTGAACGTCTACGCGCTGTCGCGCAGTTTCGTGGACAACAGATTAATAGTAATTATGGGGAAGGTTTTGTTATTCACAAAATGATCCTATGAGTATAATTAATGAAAACTATCATTTTTATATCAATGGCTATAGCGATATTGCTATGGTTTCTTAGTACATTAAGACAAAAACCAAGTCAAAAAAAAGGATGTGTTGATGCTATTATCCCTGCTTATAACGAAGGACCTTGTTTAGAGCAATCATTAGAAAACCTTTTACGAAATCCTTATTTTAACAAGGTAATTTGTGTAAATGATGGCTCTACTGATAACACCGCAGAAGTAATGGAAGCCGTAAAACAAAAATGGGGTGCGCGTTTTATTGCTATTACTCAAAAAAATACAGGTAAAGGTGGGGCATTGATGAATGGCCTTAATTATGTCACCTGCGATCAGGTTTTTTTAAGTGATGCCGATACTTACGTTCCGCCTGATAATGATGGTATAGGGTATATGCTGGCAGAAATTGAGCGCGGCGCAGATGCTGTTGGTGGTGTTCCCTCTACAACATTAAAAGGTGCGGGTTTGCTACCCTATATCAGAGCCACTGTTAAATTACCGATGATTGTAATGAAGCGAACATTGCAGCAGATTCTTGGAGGAGCCCCATTTATTATCAGTGGTGCATGCGGTATGTTCCGAACGGATGTTTTGCGTAAGTTTGGCTTCTCTGATCGGACAAAAGTTGAGGATTTGGATCTCACCTGGACGCTGGTTGCCAATGGTTATCGTGTACGTCAGGTTAATCGCTGTGTTGTATATCCTCAAGAGTGCAACAACATAGGTGATGAGTGGCGCCGCTGGAGACGCTGGATTATTGGTTATGCCGTATGCATGAGGTTGCATAAATCACTCCTGTTAAGCCGCTTCGGTATATTCAGTATTTTTCCTATGGTTATGGTAGTACTTTATTGCGTGGGCGTTTATCTGGTTACCTGGATTAATGAGTTTTACGCTGACGGAGCATATGGAATCGTGCAAGCTATATTTCCATTTGTTTGGGTTGGTGTGGTTTGCCTGATTAGCGCTTTTAGCGCCTGGTTTCATCGCTGTTGGTTATTAGTGCCATTAGCTCCACTTTCTGTTTTATATGTATTATTAGCCTATTCTATCTGGATTGTTTATGGACCTGTTGCCTTTTTTACTGGACGTGAACCCCAAAGAGATAAACCCACACGCTATTCAGCCCTGGTGGAAACGTCAGAAGTTAATTCCAGCTCAACTTCCACAAGACGTGAAAGTTTTTCTGAAAGTTGATACCGAAGAGAATAACATTCAAATTGCTGATAATGTAATTATCGATCAAAGTGCAGGAGATGTTATTATTGGTGCCAATACACGAATTTGCCACGGTGCTGTTATTCAAGGGCCTGTTGTGGTTGGTGCTAACTGTCTGATTGGTAATTATGCATTCATTCGCCCTGGTTCAGTGATTAGCAATGGTGTAAAAGTTGGGTTTGCAACCGAAATTAAAAACTCGGTTATTGAATCCGAAGTAACAATTGGGCCGCAATGCTTTATTGCTGACTCTGTTGTTAGAGATCATGTTTATTTAGGTGCGCAGGTACGTACCAGTAATCATCGTCTGGATGGTCAACCAGTATCTGTTCACTCTCGGGAGAAAACTATTATTACTGGATGCAATAAACTGGGGTGCTATATCGGTCAGCGCTCACGACTTGGAGTACAGGTAATTATTTTGCCTGGTAGGGTTATTGCTCCGGATACTCAACTTGGCCCACGTATTATAGTGGAACGTAACTTAGCTTCCGGAAATTATTCCCTCCGGCAAGAGCTTATTCGTACAGGTGATTAAAATGAGAAAACAAGTCTTTTTAACGGTAAGTATTTTTAGCTCATTACCAGCTTATGCCGGAGTAACATCTATTACAACAGGTTATGACTTTATCGATTATTCCGGTAACCATGGCACGCGAAATGTAGCATATGCTGAAATGGTCACAAACATTGAAAGATCAACATTACTTTTGAATATTTCTCAGGGGCATCGCGATTATGGAACTGAGAGTTTCAATGCTACGAAAGGCCACAGTTCTGTGTGGTATAAATGGAATAATTGGCTGACAACACGTACAGGTATAGCCTTTGCTGATAATACCCCTGTCTTTGCGCGGCAGGATTTTCGTCAGGATATTAATTTAAGGCTGATGCCAAAAACTGTGTTCACCACTGGATATCGTTATACAAAATATTATGATGATGCTGAGGTTAATGCCTGGCAGGGTGGTATTGGCCTCTATATGGGTCAATTTATAGCTAACTACCGTTACACTCATTATGATTCAAGTCATACGGGAGGCAGTTATAGTAATATGGTCTCCCTTCGTCTGAAGGACTCACGTGGTGATGGTTATACTCAATTATGGCTGAGTCGTGGCACAGGTGCTTATGTCTATGACTGGTCTCCTGAGACCCTGAACGGAAGTATGAAGCACATAACCCTCCAACGTATCCAGCCACTTACAGAGCATCTTAATCTGGGATTGACGGCAGGTAAAAGTTGGTACGACACACCAACCAGTGAATACAGTGGATTCCAGGTTGCAGCCCATCTTTCCTGGAAGTTCTGACTATTCCATTATGAGGGGCCTGGTGGCTTTTTTGTTACTAACTAATCCACTTAAATAGTGTTTACGATGTGAGGTTCAATAGTAAAATTTTGTACTATGAAGGAGGTAAATTAATATCCTGGTTGTCCTGTGTTACAGATATTTATTTCTCCTGGCAACTGATTCCAGGATTGAACTCTGTATGCTACCTGTTCTATTAATTGGATTGGTGAAGTTATTCGCTATTTGTGATCAATTGTGTACTAAATGGTATTATCCACAAAAGTATCTGGTTCATTTGTGACAGGAATTTATGGAGTGTTATCAACAGGACTGGATACCAGAACTACTTTCATTGTAGCAATTAAACTACTATTATCTACAATAATGTCAATGGACTATGTAGCAATTATAATGCTGCTGCATAATCTTAAAAATTCATAGGGGCTTTTCTTCCAGCCCCTGTTTACCAGGCTAGTGTCTTTTATCACATTTCTCATAGTCGAATCTCTGTACAGATCCTTGTTGTAAACAGTAGCTTCGCTACCATGTGATATTTCTCAAATCTCATACCATAAACTGTTTCAGACCTGGATGGCTCTATGGATAGTTGTACTCATCGAGTAATTACTTGTGTGTAGATTTCAACTTGCATTTTTAAGTGATGAGAATTATCTGTCTTGTCTCATTTAAATGTGATAAGGCAGCAAGGGATTTCTATATCAGAACCCGTTGCATAGAATATGTGTGACGGGGGCTGTTTTATCAGCACCTTCATGGTGTATTTTACCCGAATAGAGAAACCTTGTGAGCTTTTCTTGTATCAGCCATCATAAATGAATAGAAAGTCGGTTTAATACTTATGTCCATATTTATGCCTGTATTTTGAACTGAAATATGAAATGCCATATTGAGGCTCTGAATAGTATTACTGTTATATTAATATTCCTTTAGGTTGCTGTATTGTCGTTGGCGTTATGAATAACTAATTTGAACTTATTCATATTGTCCTGTTTGGTTAACGAAAAATCATCTTTTATATGTATGATAATGTTTTTAAAGATTCAATAAGAAATGATATGTAAGTATCTATTTTTTTTTGAGTGTTGATTGGTCGCGAGTTCGGAGTTCTTTTTACAAGAAGCACGTAATGATATAATTATAACAGTGTTAAGATTAAATATTGTCATTCGTAATCACTTCTACAATAATATGAAGGGCGCTGAGTTGTTGATTTTATTTCTGACGTACCTTAACCCTCAGCGTTTTTTTTGTTATGTACTAGTTAAAGTAAGGATTGAGGTTTAATTTTATGAAGGAAAGTTTAGTAGCTGGTATTGTAGCTATGGCGATGTTTTCTTTTGGTGCCCAGGCTAATGGTCAGGGTGTTGTTAACTTCAAAGGTACTGTAATTGATGCTCCATGCGGCATTGCATCTGAATCAGCAGATCAAACTATTGATTTCGGCCAGATTTCTAAGGCACATTTAGATGCTGATGGTATTTCGGTTAAGAAAAATCTGGATATTAAACTTGTTAATTGTACTCTGGCTAAGCCAGCAGGCGCCGGGAACTTTAAAACCGTAAACGTTGCTTTCACTGGCACAACTACTGGTCAAAATACTGAATTAGGTACTTCTGGTAAAACTGGTACAGCCATTGTGGTGTCTGGGGCCGGTGACGTTCTGGTTGACTTTACTGGAGCTGCCGGCGCTGCCAGCAATCTTCAGAACGGTGACAATACCCTACGCTATAGCGCCTGGGTTAAAAAAGCAACTGGTGGGACGCTGAGTGAAGGTGCCTTCACCGCCATTGCGAATTTTAATCTGACCTATCAATAATTAGCGCTTGCTTCTTATGTAATAAAAAAGCAGAACTATTTATAGTTCTGCTTTTACCCGGAATGGAATATCAAAATGAACAGGCGCTTTGCTTTTATTGTAACGATATTCTGGAGTTCTGTATTGTATGCTACCTCCTCAGTACCTTTCCCTCCTCCGGGGATGACACTGCCAGAATATTGGGGAGAAGAGCATGTGTGGTGGCATGGCCGTGCAAATTTTAAAGGTCAGGTCATTATGCCTGCCTGTACGTTAGCGATGGAAGATACGTATCAGGTAATCGACATGGGAGAAACACCTGTACGGGATTTACAGAACAGTAGTATTGGAGCGGAAAAAAAATTTCGCCTGAGATTGCGTAATTGCGAACTGGCGGGTACAGGGAAACGAGTTTATACGGCAAGTCGTGTGCGTGTAACTTTTGAGGGGGGGCACGGTGATACTCCCGATAAATTCTTATTACTTGGGAGTTCTCAGGGCGTAAGCTTACAAATACTGGACAAGCAGGGTTATCCGGCTAAGCCTGGAAAGGTAATGCCCCCATTATTATTGAATGGGAATGAAGATGAATTTAATTATACCTTACGACTTGTCCGTAACGAATATCCACTAAAATCCGGGAGTTATTATTCCGTGTTGCGGTATAAGGTCGATTACGAATAATAGCCAAATTGTATTTAATAAAGCATATCCATCATACATGATGGTTTTTTTCCTTGCTGTTGGATGAATATAGCTTTCGTTTGTCGGAATCACTCTTATTCGTGTTGAAAGTGATGATTGATAATGGAAAAGAATAATTATTTTACCGTTAATAACATTACCTATGTGTTGATGCTTTCACTATCGGGTGTGCCGGCTTACGCTGTGGACTTTAATACTGATGTTCTGGATGCGATAGACAGAAAAAATATTGATATTTCCCGATTCTCGCAAGTGGGATATATCATGCCCGGACAGTATCAAATGGAATTAATAGTAAATGGGCAAGACGTTTCACCCACTGCGTTTTCTGTAACATTTCTGGAGCGTCCAACACAAGGAAAAGGCGAAGAACAGTCATTACCGCAGCCATGCCTGACGCCTGAAATGGTTAACAGAATGGGGTTAACTGAAGAATCTCATGAGAAAGTTACCTACTGGAACAATGAAGAGTGTGCTGATTTAAGCCTTTTGCCGGGGGTCGAAATTCGCCCAAATACGGCACAAGGTATGCTTCACATTAACATGCCACAAGCGTGGCTGGAGTACTCTGATGCATCCTGGCTACCACCGTCACAATGGGATGATGGTATTCCAGGATTGTTGTTTGACTATAACATTAACGGAGCTGTAAACAAGCCGCACAAGGGAGGACAATCTCAGTCACTCAGTTATTACGGTACAACAGGTATCAACGCAGGGGCATGGCGTTTACGTGGAGATTACCAGGGTAATCTTAACCATACCACCGGCAATGCAGGGGGGACGGAGAGTCAGTTCACCTGGAATCGATTTTACATGTATCGTGCATTCCCGCGTTGGCGTGCTAACTTGACGTTGGGTGAAAATTACATTAATTCAGAAATCTTCAGTCCCTGGCGATACATTGGTGCCAGTCTGGAGAGCGATGATCGCATGTTGCCGCCAAAACTACGTGGTTATGCACCGCAGATTACGGGGGTTGCCAATACGAATGCCCGTGTTGTGATCTCGCAACAGAATCGAATTCTTTATGATTCAACTGTTCCAGCCGGACCATTTTCGATCCAGGATCTGGATAGTTCTGTTCGTGGACGCCTTGATGTAGAAGTTATTGAACAGGATGGACGGAAGCAAACATTTCAGGTTGATACGGCGTATGTACCCTATCTTACCCGACCAGGTCAAATTCGCTATAAACTTGTCTCAGGCCGTGCGCGTAATTATGAACACACTATGGAAGGCCCGGTTTTTATATCCGGCGAAGCATCATGGGGGATCGGTAATAAATGGTCTCTCTATGGCGGCAGCATTTTTTCAGAAGATTATAACGCCCTGGCTGTTGGTCTCGGCCGTGATCTTAATGAATTTGGTACTGTATCTACGGATGTTACCCAATCCGTAGCTCGACTTGAGGACGAAACAAAACAAGGTAAGTCCTGGCGTTTAAGTTATTCAAAACGTTTTGATGATGTAAATGCAGATATCACATTTGCAGGGTATCGTTTCTCTGAGCGTAACTATATGACCATGGAACAGTACCTTGACGCCCGTTATCGCAATGATTTCACGAGACGTGAAAAGGAGATGTATACCGTTACGTTTAATAAGAATTTCGTAGACTCAAATACATCCGTTAACCTGCAGTACAGCCATCAGACATACTGGGATCAGAAAATGTCTGATTATTACATGGTGTCAGTGAACAGATATTTCGATGCTGCTGGCTTGAAAAATGTTTCTTTAGGACTGTCTGCCTCCCGTTCGAAATACCAGAACTACGATAACGATTCGGTATTTCTGCGGTTGTCAGTTCCTTGGGGAAGCACAACACTTAATTATAGCAGCAGCATGAGTAACGATCGTTACACTAACACCGTTGGGTACAGCGGTACCCTTGATGGTGGGTTAAGTAGCTACTCGTTGAACGCAGGTATAAGCAATGGCAACAGCTTGCCATCTCAAACACAGGTGAGTGGGTTCTTCAGCCACAGCAGCCCACTGGCTAATATTGCAGCCAATTTTTCAACAGTGCAGAACGGCTACACCTCATTTGGGGTGAGTGCTTCAGGTGGTGCAACCATTACAGCACAGGGAGCAGCTCTGCATGCGGGGGGTATGAATGGTAGTACCCGCTTACTGGTCGATACTGACGGTGTTGGAGGAGTACCTGTCGATGGTGGTCGAGTTTCGACCAACGATTGGGGTATTGGTGTTGTGACAAATGTGAGCAGTTATTATCGTAACTCTACTTCAGTTGATATAAAGAAATTGCCAGCAGACATCGAGGCTCGTCGTTCTGTGGTGGAATCCGTCCTGACCGAGGGTGCAATAGGATATCGTAAATTTGAAGTTCTAAAGGGTTATCGCTTATTTGCCGTATTGCGTATGGCTGATAACAGTTATCCACCCTTTGGTGCAAGCGTGGTGAATGGTAAAGGTCGTGAACTGGGAATGGTCGCGGACAGTGGACTTTCGTGGCTGAGTGGGGTAACTCCCGGAGAAAGATTGAATGTGAGTTGGGATGGTAAAATACAGTGCGTCGTAGATATTACAGAGAAGCTAAATCCAGACCAACAATTACTGTTGCCATGCATAAAGGTATAGAAGGTTGTTATTCACTCAGAGTATGGAGATATATTCTCTATCCGATTATTTATGTGCGATTTATCAATGCATAAAATGAGAGAGGTTTAATATGTTGAAGGTTACACCCGTATTTAAGAATTTATTGCTGACTGCAGCATGTTTGACTGCAGCACCTGTTACTAATGCGGCCATTTCCCTTGACCGTACCCGGGCCGTTTTTAACGGTGGGGAAAAAACAATGACTCTCAATATTTCTAATGACAACAATCAATTACCATATCTTGCTCAGGCATGGATAGAAAATGAAAAGCAAGAAAAAATCACAACGGGACCGATTGTTGTTACACCACCAGTACAACGCCTTGAACCTGGTGAAAAAAGTATGGTGCGCCTTTCCAGTACCCCGGAAATAAATAAACTCCCTCAGGATAGGGAGTCTATTTTCTATTTCAATCTTCGTGAAATTCCGCCTAAGAGTGACAAAGCGAATGTTTTGCAAATAGCACTACAAACGAAGATAAAACTGTTTTATCGACCTGATCCTATTAAAGCGGAGCCTAATGCTGTATGGCAGGATCAGTTAGTACTCAATAAAACCAGTGGTGGTTACACAATTGATAATCCAACACCATACTATGTAACTGTTATTGGCCTGGGCGGCAGCAAAAAACAGGCAGAAGAAGGTGAGTTTGAACCGGTTATGCTGGCTCCTAAGTCTTCAAAAACAGTTAAATCAGGTAGCTACACTACACCGTATCTGAGTTACATAAACGATTACGGTGGACGCCCAGTCTTACAATTTAGCTGCAGTGGGGATCGTTGTACGGCGGTGAAAAAGTAATGGTAATAAGCCCGGAGCGAAGTGATGAAACTGGTCGCGGCCAGAGTTTTTCTGGCAGTTCTAATGGCAGGCTATATCGTAAATAACGTGTTATATGCAAATGAGTGGGTGAAGCAAGAAGAATTTTTGCATGTGGATGAGACGCGTCATCAATGGGTGAATGAAAGGAATGGTCGCACCGGCATGCTGATAGTCAGTGGGGCGTTGTTGTCTTCTCCCTGTACCCTGGAAACAAATGAAATTGATTTGCATAAGGACATGCAACCTCAAGGAATGCTTGAACGGTACGTGTTTAAGCTAAAGCTTGTAGGGTGTGGTGAAGGTGATGCAAAAATGCAGGCAAGTCGTAATAAGACCATAGCGACACAAAGTGCCCTGTTATACAACCGAAAGGGAGGGCAGACAGCAGAGCAAAAGATACTCAGTGATGGAAAAGTAGCACTGGAGAATGGGGAAAACCATCTCATATACTACATGAAAAAAAATCAGCGACAAGCCCTGGTCAGCCAGCATAGATCAGACCACACGCATATGGCACCACTTGCGAGTAGCTCATTGTTGCATCTACTGCTGGGGTATGAATAAAAGAGGGGGAATAATGAGAAGTATGGCCCTAGGAATTGTTTTTTTACATTTGATTGGGAGTATTGCTTTTTCAGCAAAAGCAGTGGACATATCATTCAATGGTGATCTAACAGACTACCCATGTAAGATTGACACCGGTAGTGATCATCAAACTGTTCATTTTTTAAAATATCCTGTAAAGAATTTCCATATAAGTCCTGGTAATACACCTCCTCAGAAATTTAGTATTCGTTTGCGTGATTGTGATGCGAACTCTTCATGGAAAATAGTGAAGTTTAGATTTTCTGGTAATAAGGAATCTCAAATGAAGGAAAGGACTGATTATTTTCTTAGTGTCACTGGTTCGGGAAATGAAGGAAAGCTGGCTATAGGGCTACTTGATATGGATGGGAAAACTCCACTTAAGTTAGGTGAGGATCATAATCATTCGAATGGTACGCCTTTAATTGATGGTAGCATGAGTTTTGACTTTTTTGCATTTGTCCAAGCGACGCCAGATGCCATTTCGAATAAAAGTGTACAACCTGGTGACTATGAATCCCTGGCCAGATTTGAACTGGTATATGAATGACGGTATTACTATCTTTTGAAAAAATATTTATGACAATGAAAAATAGAATTCGTTTTTTTATTTTATGCCTTTCTTTATATATCGGTAATGCTATAGCTGATGAAATAAATATAAATATAACGGGTCAGATTTATGACGCGCCGTGTAAGATAAATAATGATGTGAGTTTTGATATTGATTTTGGAAGGGTATCTATACAAGATATTGATGGTAAAAAATATAAACAAACAAAAACAGTCGAAATTGAATGTACAAATTACTCAGGCATTCCATATATAACTTTGGTGTCAAGTGCCGGTATACTAAATAGATGCGCGGAATAGTAGATCACTGAAAGGGAACTCAGCCCGGATTGTGCGATCTGATCAATCGCCAAACCAACCAAAACCACCAACCGGACTGAGCGATGCCGATCATAGCACCAATACCCCGTGGCGAACGACGCCTGATGCAGAAAGCTATTCATAAAACGCGCGATAAAAATCATGCCCGCAGACTCACGGCCATGCTGATGCTTCATCGGGGTGAACGGGTCAGCGATGTTGCCAGAACTCTCTGTTGTGCTCGTTCATCCGTTGGTCGCTGGATTAACTGGTTTACGCACTCAGGTATTGAAGGCCTGAAATCCTTACCCGCAGGGCGCTCCCGACGCTGGCCTTTTGAACATATCTGCACCCTGTTACGTGAGCTGATAAAGCATTCTCCCGGCGATTTTGGTTATCAACGTTCACGCTGGAGCACCGAATTACTGGCATTAAAAATCAATGAGATAACCGGTTGCCAGTTACATGCAGGAACCGTTCGCCGCTGGTTGCCATCTGCGGGGCTTGTATGGCGCAGGGCCGCGCCAACTCTGCGTATCCGTGACCCACATAAAGATGAAAAGATGGCGGTAATCCACAAAGCGCTGGATGAATGCAGCGCAGAGCATCCGGTATTTTATGAAGATGAAGTGGATATCCACCTTAATCCTAAAATCGGTGCGGACTGGCAGTTGCGCGGACAGCAGAAACGGGTAGTGACGCCGGGGCAGAACGAAAAATACTATCTGGCCGGCGCACTGCACAGTGGCACGGGTAAAGTCAGCTACGTGGGCGGCAACAGCAAAAGTTCAGCGCTGTTTATCGCTCTGCTGAAGCACCTGAAAGCCACTTACCGGCGGGCGAAAACAATCACGCTGATCGTTGATAACTACATTATCCATAAAAGCCGCGAAACACAGCGCTGGTTGAAAGCAAATCCCAAGTTCAGGGTAATTTACCAGCCGGTTTACTCGCCGTGGGTGAATCATGTGGAACGGCTATGGCAGGCACTTCATGACACGATAACCCGTAATCATCAGTGCCGCTCAATGTGGCAGTTACTGAAAAAGGTCCGCCATTTTATGGAAACCGCCAGCCCATTCCCCGGAGGAAAACATGGTCAGGCAAAAGTGTAGCGGTATTAGGCGCAGCTATTTAGGTGAAAATATTTTGAATACAACAGGTGTAAATACTTCATCTCTGGGTATCGCCTTATATCAAGGGGACGCTGTGGACCTTAATTATCCTTTAAAAATAAACCGCGATAAGGAAGAGATAAAAAAAGGGTTATCTCAGAAAAATGTTCACAAAAGCAATTTCACATTCACAGCAGTGCCTTATAAACATGGGGCTGGTGCGCTAACTGCAGGAAAATTCAGTGCAACAGTTACTATGAATATTTTTTATATCTAATATGCTAATAAAGGGGGGGCGCTATGTGCAAAGTTTGGAGGTTCTGATCACTGTCTCGATAATTTGGCGTTGAAAACTGTTATCAAAAAGAGCTTAAAACGGGTGTTTAAGCATGAAGAGGAAACAGAGCTGATAACGAGCTAGTTAAGTTTGCTAAAAGTTGAGTATACCCACCGGATACCTTTCGTGACGAATCTGTTATTATAATATTACAAACGTCAACCAGGGGTGATTTTCTTAAGCTATTCCAGTTTCTCTGGTTCCAGGAATATTTGTGGTATTCACTATAATTACTTCTTTCTCAAACTGAGCCTTCTCCGTGAAGATAAGCACAGACTTCTTTTTTGTAATTTATCACATCTGGTAGATGTCAATGACTTTAGAGTGAGTGCTTCTTACAAATTTACTGCGATGTTGTTTTCTTGATTTTGTTATCATGTGTTTAGCATATTTATTTTTTTGCATAAGTAAATATATCGCTCACTCATCATTAGTTACCAAATTAAATGCTACCATCCTAATAATTTAAAACTTTGTTACCATCTCGCATCTCAAGGCCTCTTTTAAAATATATATTATTGGGTTGTTGCGATCTATTTAAGAAACTTATTCTGTGTTAAACAAAAATCTCTTCTTCGGAGAACCCACTCAATATTTTCTTCCTTTTCGGTGTATACTAATGCCTTGTTCCAATATTGGGCAGCAAGGTCGTATCTTTTCTTTCTTTCGGCATTAGAAGCAAGATGTGCTAAACTTCTAAATTTGTTAGATACTCTCTTAGGTAGCATATTATTTCCCTTGTTCATTTTTATTCTTCTGACTCTTTAGTAAGAATCATTATTATATCATTAGACACATAATAAATTGAATGCTAGTATGGATAAAATATTAACTTTATGAGATTCCTGTATGAACCCTAAAGATATTGTGGATAGTATTATAAATAGGGTAGAGGCAATGCTTAACAATAAAATAAATATCAGTGTTTCTGATGTGGAGAAAATATCAGGTTATAGTAAAAGATACATACAAAAAATATTCAAAAATATTACAGGGATGAATATAAGTACATATATAAAAAAAGAAGGTTAACTCAAGCAGCTATTCTTTTAAAACTGACTAAGAAAAAAATTAGTCATATTTCAATGGATTTGAATTTTTCGACACAACAAACATTTACTCGTGCTTTTCAACGAGAGTTTAAAGTTACACCTTTGATGTACAGGAATGAAACAGGCATTGATTGTTCCAGTTTGTTTTTTGGATATGCTTATAAATTAAATTTTAAGAATCCAGTCAAGAAAATAATCAAACCTTTAAAATTAAAAGTCAGCAAATTTAAGTATCGAGATGGGGTATTAAGTGAACCTTCTTTCAGAAGCAACAGGATAAGGCTGGAAAAGGTAACGTCGATTCTCTCCATGCAAGATGAAGCTGTAATTGTAACGACCTTGTATCCTGGTAATTCGTTTGAGTTTGAAATTGATTTAATAGCTATGATTGGTTATAGCGATATAATTAATTATAACTATATAACTGATGAAAGACCCTATTGGGAGATTGAATATAATGGGACATGGGAGGAGTATTTTATTTTTGGTCGTTTCTTTCTTTTTTTTATTGATGTTAAAGTTGATTTGTTAGTAATGGAAATAATACGTTTGAACGGTAAGTCAGGGGATGGGAGGCAATTATACCACGTTAAGTTATACCTGCCCTCCCCATATAACATACCAGACGGCGATTAATCGGTTAATTTATATAAGTCGGTATTATATAAAGCTAAGTGAGTAGGGGTGTTAACCTCTAAAGTAAATGATAAATTGTTTTGGTGTAATTCCAAAATGATTTTTAAAACTCTTTATAAAATAAGATGGACTAAGGATTCCAACAGCCTTTGATATTTGATGTATTTGTAGTTCATTCTCAAGTAATAATTGCATTGCTCTGTTCATTCTTACCTCAACTAATAAATTATTAAATGATCCCCCCTCTGACTCAAGTCGTTTCCTAACAGATATTTCCGAAATGTTGAATTCATCAGCTATCATATTCATACGCCATTTTCTGGATGTATTTTTTTCAATCATACATCTGACCTTATCGGTAAAAGTAATAGCGGCTGATGCAATTAATGAGTGAACTATTTCTTGAGCTATCCCCATTCGAGAAATAACATACGCTAACTTGAGCAGTTTCAGTGTTCTGTCGCTGGCAGATTCGATACGATCGAATATTTTAACATATTCATAACATCCATCAACTCCAATTATCTTATTTCGCTGTTTTCTTTTAATTATCTTTTCGTCAAGATAGTAGTTGTGTGTTGATTTAAATATGTCTTTTAGCATGATTAATTCTTCTTTATTAAGCCGTATGGCTCTGTAAGGTCTTTTTTCTGCGTTTTCCTTTTTTATTTTGCAGGAAAATTTTATTCCTCGTTCCATAAATACAAAACTTCCTTGTGGGAAAAACAAATCTTTATTATCTTTATGTATGGTCAAATCACAGTTATCAGTATGAATAATTAAGTACTTATTAGTAATTATGCTATCTATCGCAATAATAGACGCATTAGCAATATTCAACTTATCCTGCATATTAACTGTATTCATTTTGCCTCCTGAAGCCATCAGAACAATATGCTTGCAATTATTTTTCTTCTGATGGTGGTAATTTTCTATTCTGTTTTATTTTGAATGCCATGCATGATAATTTTTTACCAAAAAGTGTACATCGCTTTGTTTTTTGTTATTTAAGCATCACCTTGTGTGGCTGTGTCGATAGCATAAGGTTGCAGCTAGTCGGTTTTTCCTGTGGCGTAAGTAGTATCGGGCAGGTAGTCTCACCGCTGTTACCCCTGATGAAGAAGTTGAGCTGCATCTGTGATGAATCAAATCAAAGAGGTGCAGCACCTGTTGGGCAAGAAAAATCTTGCAAAACGAGCGGCTGAAAGAAGTCGTTGAATACTGTCGACAAAAAGGGGACATGTTGCCTAAGGATGGCTAATCAGTCTTGTCAGGCGTTTTGCAACCGCATGATATGGCCCGTCAGTCGAAGAATTGGCAGGATCGTCGACGTAAGCGCAAGCCTGATGATACTGAAATACCGGACCGTATTCATTCCGTTATTTGAGATATGCCTACGTACGGTATCCTCGATTGTGGCCACTGCTGCACAAAAAATCAGAAACTGCAAAACAACTGTTATTAATGCTAAACGCGTAAACCTCATCAGCGTAAGAATGCGCTGGTGCTTAAGTGTAAACCGGCAATACCGCCCGTGGAACAACCGGGAGAAGTAATCAGCGGTAGTGTTCTGACTGCTTCGTGTTCAATTGTGGCAATGGCAAAATGCTGAGAGTCACATTCGCGCTAATCCGCTGCCATCGTGAGGCATTGCACTGGGTAGCCGTACCGGTGGATATGTGGGTAAAACCGTACAGGACGTCATACCGGGTTGGTGAAACGATGCTTCGGCAGTAACCTTTGGGCCTCGACCGTAAAGAGATTGACGGATCTACAATCTCAGCTACTTATAAACCATTTTAATGAGTTTTGGGCCGCAGAAGTTATCAACCTTCGTCGTGGAGAACTTGGATATTACCGTCTCTCTGATAGACGCTACCGCTTTTTCTTGAGCGATATAGAGAACGTGAAGAGTTGTCGCGGATTCATTGTCATTGTGAACAGAATTGGTTTATGCCGTAAGCTCATGGTCAATAATGGCGAAAATATTAAGACAGTCGGTCGATTTCTCTCCAAACTATTGTTGATAACAAACTATGTGGTGCTGAAACTAGACCAGGATATACATAAAGGAACCTGATATGAGGAAGAATATAGGTCAAAGTTAAATATGGGCAAGAGGCGCGCAGTTAGCCTTCATGTTTTTTACTGAATGTAAAAATTATAAAGACACCTTCTGATATATGGCCGATTATCATACAATACTAGCGCGAAAATATCAGAAGATTAATTACATAGTCGTTTGTATTACCCCATAAATAACCATCTATTGTTTAAACAAAAATTATAGCTACTAATAATTATTATATCGTTTTGCTTGCTCAATAACGACATTGATCATAATGAAGAGATGCTGCATTATCGATTTTTGTTGTTTTTATATCTTCTTGAACTAAGCCATTCAAATAAAATTACTAATATTATATTAGTATGCACACTAGTTAAAGTGGAGGTACAAGTGCGATTTTTCACCTTTTTAGCATTCATATGCTGGCAAGTAATAACACCTGTATATGCTGTTTCTGATAATACATATTCATTTTTTTGGTCTTCAAACACCATACATAATGTTGGTAATGTAACATATGATGGAGGTGCGCTATCAAGTATTGTCGTTAACGTTAGCGATATTATCCCAGGGGTTTTAAGCGTGACAAAACATCAGTGTAAATCTATGTGGGGTAGTGTGTGGACACATCGAGCCGCATATGATTATTGGATTTTTGTCCCGAAGTCAGTAACTGCAAACAATGGTGAAAATATTATAGTTCATATTCATCAATTACCGAAGGATTTTTCTATAGTAGAAGAGGATTCAAATCAATATATATTGTATAAAAAAATTCCAGAAGCCGACAACAGGCAATATAAAACTTGTTATAAAATTGGTAATACTTATAACTTCACTGGTTCATGGAATAGTTCTTTTATTTTGCGTTTAGAAACAAAATCTCTCAATATTGGTCAATACACAGGAAATATACCTGTAAAAATAGCTTTTGCTGAATATTTTAAAGCAACATCTGGTTCCACTGGGGCAAACAGCAATCCAATACAAAGATGGAGTTTGGCTGACGCCAGACAAAATTTAGGGACGGTAAATATTCCGTTTGATATAAATATTCGGAATATTTGTACTGTCAGTCCAAATGATATAAATTTAGATCACGGTGCTCATGTGATAACAATGGCTGATGGTCATACAACGAGTCAAGATATTTATGTTAGGTGTGTTAAGGAGGGGAATATAGATATCAAATTATCAATAAAGGCTATAAATAGTCCATCAACTTCATATGCTGAAGGGGTGGGAGTAGGATTAGGCAATGGTTGGGATTCTATATTGAAAATAGATAACAGCAACATAACCCCCATAACTTCGAATATAACCATGCCTGCTAATAGTAAATTTAATATTAAATCTGTTTTGAAAAAAACAAATAACAGTCAGCCAGGCAGTTTAAACGGCGCTGCTGTAATGGAGGTTTTTTTTCAATAAAAAATTAAGAAGCATTGTTGGATACTTTAATGTAAACAAAGATAACCACTTATGGCGTTGTGACAAATGGATATGTGCGTATAAAACTTGGCATAGAACTGAGTGTAGCAAATAAATCGATAAAAATAGGCTATAACAATGACTCCAGCAGTCAAGTGTAACTGTATACTAGCAAATGATAATCAACATCTATTGGGGGGAGGGTATTTAAAGAAAATTGACATTCACTAAGGATTGCCTTGATCGAGGAAAAATTGGTCGAGGTCCTATTTGGATTCAATTAATATAAAACCCACGAATGAATCATATATAATGGTATGAGATGAGGTCCCCGTACATATAGACGTAAAAATAAATATCTAAAGATGTAGTATTCGGATTCGGACACGAACTTGCGAAGACCACTACAACGGTTTTTGCCTCGATAGTGTAAATGACGTATACGAAAAACTAATACATGCAAATTATGTCTGCCTGGTTCGACCAAACAGGCACTGTTCAGGATTAAGTAGTTGCAATCATGATTTAATTATGGGTTGCCGGAGGTAGCAGTTATGAAATAACCGGAGTTATACATCTGTTAAAGGACAGCCTTATTGCCACCAGACCATTTCGGCCTGGTTCCCTGCCTGGATATGATGACGTGCTGCTGCTCTGTTTCAGTGGTTGTAGTGATCAAGAAATACTGGCCACGGTTTTACAGTAAAAATGGTATCTGTTCTCTGACTCTTCTGGCGTCAGCCCATCGTTATAATGGTGAGGTCTGACGCTGTTGTAGTAGTTCAATATGCAACCATTAATTTGCTGTCGGGCCTCCTCCTTGCCTGCATAACCTTCCACCGGCACCCATTCTGTTTTCAGACTGCGGAAGAAGCGTTCCATGGGGCTATTATCCCAGCAGTTTCCCCGTCGACTGACGCTTTGTTTTATTCTGTAACGCCAGAGAACTTGTTGATATTTCAGGCCGGTATACTGGCTTCCCTGGTCGCTATGAAACATGACATCACGCGGCTGGCCACGCGTCTCATAGGCCATCCGCAGGGCACTGCTTATCAGTGCGGTATCGGCATTCGCTGACAGACTCCAGCCGATAACCTTGCGGGCAAAAAGATCCATAACGATCGCCAGATAGCACCAGCGATTTCCTGTCCAGATATACGTAATATCTCCGCACCATACCCGATCTGGCTCGGGCACAGCGAACTGGCGCTCAAGCAGATTCGGCAGGCAGGTATGCTCCTGACGAGCATTTTTGTACTGATGTTTTCCGGGCTGGCAGCTGCTCAGGTTCAGATATTTCATCAGACGCCCTGCACGGTAACGGCTCATCGGGACGCCGTTTTGAGTCAGCATTTTCAGCCAGAGTGCGCGCCCCTGCAGAGCCCCGACTCAGGTTCCACGCCCGGCGTATTTCGCTGCACAACCTGACTCGCACAGGATTAACCATATCGCGTCGTTTTCGCCAGTACCGGTAACTGCTACGGTGTATTTCCATTGCTGAACAAAGGCTTACAACCATGTGGCTGTCACTCAGTCTGGTGGCTATCGTGAACCGTTCAGCGAGTTGGACATCAAGAGCGTGGAAGAACCGACATTCATCGCTTCACTGGCTTGTCGATATGAGTAGCCCTTATCAACAATCAGCTGTGCACATTCCAGCCTGAACTCCGGGGTGAAAGTACGTTTGGTTTTCTTGTTCATTAAGTCACCTGTTTTGTGGTGAGGTGAGAATATCACCTTTAATCAGGTGGCCAAATTTACTGTGCCACTACAGTATCTGTTATTCACGCACAATTTTGCCAGCGTTTCCTGCATCGCTGTCATTCCAGCTACCGCGACCATTTGTTTTAATGGTGTAAGTGGCATAACCGACGCGGAAGGTCATCGTATCCTTATAGGTATTTACGTCACGCACTTCCTTACCATTGACGTAAACGCCGGAATCTTCGACGTGAATATCAACGCTGCGTTGACCATTGGCAAATTTGGCCACGTAATTTCCGCTGAATTTGCCATCAATACCCGCATTATCGTGGTTATCCCGGCCTGTGGTATTTTGCTGCTCTTCACCATGGCGATGATGACGATTTTGCTGGCTGTTATCGCTCTCGATAAAGCCATGATCGTGGTTCCACTGATAGGATTTGTTCACATCACAACCATTGAGTTCGCTCATTTGCGTACAACCTGAACGTTCATATTTTTTCTGCATTGCCGGGGTAATTGCATATGCCGTTGTGGCCGTTGTCAGACCAAGGACCAGGAGGGTCAGCAGACGTTTATTCATTTTTCACTCACTATCATCATTAAGTTTATTTATAGGAACACGAGCTTTTTGGCTGTCATTTTTACGACGATGGCAGTCTCCCATTAAATATTAAAGACGCATACCAGGGGGAATCCTAATTTATAATTAGGGTGAGGTGATAAATGTTGTGATACGCAACATAATAAGTAGTTGATTTACGATTTTCACACAATCTGAATAAAGAGTTAAAAAGTTTTTACTTTTTAATGGGAGATTTAATGAATTATTAATATTGACATTAACGATGAACAAGGATGCAGGCTTGTATATAAACAGGCCTGCACGGGGAGAGTAGTCCACAATATTCAAACTTAGCGTATTTATGGATATTGTCGTCAATACAGCTCGTCTTTACCCTTGAGTTGAGATCTGTGCGCGGTGCTGCTCGGCCTGTATCTCATGAGCAAATGAATGGCCGTTATTTACTGATTGGTGAACAACCATTGCTTTTTCATGTTTATTCATTTGTGAAAATGATTGCGCATTGGTTGGTGTTGACGATGAATTATTTGCCTGCGAGGCGTGTGCCTGCGCCATTTGTTGATGTGCAGAGGCATCACTGTTATTCATCATTTCATGAGCCATTGCTGCCTGTTGATGCACTTTAGGTGTTTCTGCCGCATTAACGCCAACTGAAATAAAAAACGCGATAGCTAAAAAAGAGGACATCTTATTCATCATATTTCTCCTGTTTGGGTTTACGGAAGAAAGTATAATTAATGGGGACTGTCAGTGGCGTGAAAGGATTATGACGGTTGTGTCAGAGAATAGGTGATGACAGGTATAAGCGTCATCACCATAAATTACATCGCGTGCTTGGGAAGCGTCAGAATAAAGCGAGTGACATAAGGATCGGAAGTTACCGAGACTTTTCCGTGATGGGCAATCACAATCGATTTCACAATCGCCAGACCAATACCGCTGCCTTCGCCTTTACGCTGCCGTGAAGGGTCCACTCGATAAAAGCGGTCAAAGAGTCGCGGAAGATGTTGCGGGGGAATGGGGGGTCCGGGATTCTCAACGACTATCTGGACCAGGTCATCCGCCTCTTTCACCCGCACGGTTACCGACTCACCTTTTGGCGTATAGCGCATGGCATTTGACAGCAGGTTACTCATTGCCCGGCGTAACATTAATGGGTCGCCTGAAACCCAGCATGCACGTCCTTCAAACCGTAAACCAACCTCACGCTCCTCTGCCCAGGCTTCGAAAAAGTCGAACACTTTACCGACCTCATCAGCCAGATTGAGCGCTTTTTTTTCTGGGATCAGCTGATTGTTATCTGCCTGCGCCAGAAACAGCATATCACTCACCATTTTCGACATACGGCCAAACTCTTCGAGATTGGAATACAGCACATCTTCCAGTTCTTTTTGGGTGCGGGTCTGGCTGAGCGCAATTTCCGTTTGGGTGACGAGGTTAGTTATTGGCGTGCGGATCTCATGGGCAATATCCGCCGAGAAGTTCGACTGACGTTTAAATACGTCCTCGATGCGTTCGAGCATGTGATTAAACGAACTAACCAGTTGTTCCAGTTCAATAGGCACAGCCTGCGGATCGAGACGGACATCGAGATCTTTCGAGGTGATATTTTGGATGCGACGACTAACATTACGGATCGGTTCATGGCCTTTGTATACGGCGAACAGCACGATAAAAACAATCATGATGCTAATCAGCGAAGCCGTCATAATTAACTTGTTTTTCAGATCGTTAATATAGTGCAGGTGAAAATCGATCGATAACGCCAGATACAGCGTATACGCTGGTTTTCCATCGGCAAGCTTTCCTACCGGCAGGCGAATCATTCGCCAGTTAGACGATGTTTTCTGTCCGTGGATATGTCTGGAGGTTTGCAGTGTAGGGCCTGAGATAATAAAAACGTCGCTGGCATGAGCATTTTTATCCGGCCTTGCGCTGGCGATAAATTGCCGGAGATCCGGCGCATTGGGCGAATGAAAAATGGCCTTCTGGTTGCTATCTACCAGAGAAATAATGACGTTCGAGTAACCCGCCACCACATTTTTTAGCGTTTCCAGACGGCGTGATTCTGGCTCGTTAGGTTGGTTAATAATCCGCTCCAGCGTGGTGCTAATCTCTTGTAAATCATTGATGTCCTGCTCGGCGAAGTGGACTTTCACGGAGTGGATCATTATCCATGCAAAGGCGAAAAATGACGCAATTGTCGCCAGACTGATAAAAAAGGTTAGTCGTGTCGCCAGTGAAAAAGGGCGCCGCCATCGTTTACTGGCCATCAGGAACCTCAAGCATATATCCCACGCCGCGCACGGTCTGAATCAGTTTCGGCTCATAATCGTTATCAATTTTGGCGCGCAGACGCTTAACGGCGACGTCGATGGCATTAGTATCGCTGTCAAAATTCATATCCCAGACCTGGGAGGCGATCAGCGAGCGGGGTAAAACTTCCCCCTGATGGCGCAGGAAAAACTCAAGCAGCGTAAACTCTTTGCTGGTCAGAGTGATGCGCGTACCGCTGCGGGTAACTTTTCTGCTGACCAGATCGACCATTAAATCCGCGACCTGAAACTGGCTTTCGACAATCACCGCCGCGCCTCGACGCAACAGCGTTCTGACCCGTGCCAGCAGTTCGGCGAAGGCAAACGGTTTAACCAGGTAATCATCAGCACCCAATTCCAGACCTTTAACCCGATGTTCAATGGTACCCAGTGCGGTGAGGAGAAGAATGGGCATTCCTTTGTTGGCGGAACGCAGCATCCGCACGATATCCCAGCCGTTTACATCCGGCAGCATGATGTCGAGTATGAGCAGGTCGTAATCGCCGGTCATCGCCAGGTGATACCCGTTCAGGCCGTTATCCGCTAAATCCACGACAAAACCCGCTTCCGTCAGGCCTTTTGTCAGATATTCACCGGTTTTTTTCTCATCTTCGACTATCAAAACCTTCATCGCATTCTCCTTCACGCACGGGTTGTGCGGACTTTCAATTCTAGGGAAGCGGGATCGGATAGCAATCGGTTATTGGGAAAATGACAGTTTTGTCATTTTCCTGTCACCGGTTAAACAGAGTCACTTAGTTAAAGTACAGCACTATAAATTCCTACACATTTTAGGGACATCAGTCCGGTCAGGACGAAAAGAACTATGAGCAAATTTAAGCTTCTTACTCTCAGCGCTATATTCGTGCTCGCCGGTTGTTCATTGGCGCCGGACTATCAGCGCCCGGCTTTGCCGGTGCCGCAGCAATTTTCTTTAAAACAGAATGCCCTGGTAGCGGCTCCAGGTGAATATCAGGACACGGGCTGGCGGAGCTTCTTCGTTGACTCCCAGGTAAAGGCGCTGATTGGCGAGGCATTGGTTAATAACCGCGATTTACGTATGGCTGTGCTAAAAGTTCAGGAAGCGAGAGCGCAATATGGCGTCACGGACGCCGACCGCTACCCGCAACTCACGGCAGGCTCCAGTGGTACTTACAGCGGTAAATTAAAAGGTGATAGCAGCACCGATCGTGAATTCGAAGCTGGACTCAATCTTAGTTTCGACCTGGATTTCTTTGGGCGGCTAAAAAATATGAGTGAAGCTGAGCGACAGAATTTCTTTGCCAGCGAAGAAGCGCGTCGGGCGGTGCACATCTCATTAATCTCCAACGTGTCGCAAAGTTATTTTAATCAGCGTCTGGCTTACGCGCAGTTGCAAGTTGCTGAAGAAACGCTGCAAAACTACCAGCGCTCTTACGCTTTTGTAGAGAAGCAACTGGTAACCGGTAGCACCAACGTACTGGCGTTGGAACAAGCGCGCGGTGTGATCGAAAGTACGCGTAGCGAAATTGCCAAGCGTAAAGGTGATCTGGCGCAGGCCAATAACGCGCTGCAGTTGTTGCTGGGTACATACGGGAAATTACCCGATGACCACGCGCGCAGCCGTGGGGATATTAAACCGGTAACGCTGCCGCCATCGCTCTCGTCGCAAATACTGTTGCAGCGCCCGGATATTATGGAAGCTGAGCACGGATTATTGGCGGCAAATGCCAATATCGGTGCTGCGCGGGCGGCATTTTTTCCGTCTATAACGTTAACCAGTTCCGTGTCCAGTAGCAGCAGCGATCTTTCCAGTTTATTTAATGCCGCCAGCGGCATGTGGAATTTTGTCCCCAAAATAGATATTCCAATATTTAACGCCGGACGTAATCAGTCCAATCTCGACCTGGCAGAAATTCGCCAGCAACAGTCGGTAGTGAATTACGAACAAAAAATTCAGAACGCGGTTAAAGAAGTGGCGGATGCACTGGTGTTGCGCCAAAGCATTGCCGATCAAATTAGCGGGCAGCAGCGTTATCTGGATTCATTGCAAATCACACTACAACGCGCCAGAGCGCTTTATCAGAATGGTGCAGTTAGCTATATCGAAGTATTAGACGCAGAACGTTCTTTATTCGCTACGCGGCAATCGCTGCTGGATCTTAATTACGCCCAACAGGTTAATGAAATTAAGCTGTTTGCTGCCTTAGGCGGCGGTTGGGTGGAGTAATCCTTAATATTAACCTTTCAGGAGCATCAATTATGAATACGACCGCCAAAGCTGTGCTGTTTAGGGAAGGTGCGAACAAGTTCCTGATATGAGATCATCATATTCATCCGGAGCGCATCCCAGAGGG
Source organism: Citrobacter sp. CF971 (assembly GCF_006385635.1). Classification (NCBI taxonomy): domain Bacteria; kingdom Pseudomonadati; phylum Pseudomonadota; class Gammaproteobacteria; order Enterobacterales; family Enterobacteriaceae; genus Citrobacter; species Citrobacter sp. CF971. The sequence goes on from NZ_CP041051.1 coordinate 1,395,991, forward strand.
ACATCATGAGCCATCAACTCACCTTCGCCGATAGTGAATTCAGCACTAAGCGCCGTCAGACCCGAAAAGAGATTTTCCTCTCCCGCATGGAGCAGATTCTGCCATGGCAGAATATGACCGCTGTCATCGAGCCGTTTTATCCCAAGGCGGGCAATGGCCGACGGCCCTATCCGCTGGAGACCATGCTGCGTATTCACTGCATGCAGCATTGGTACAACCTGAGCGACGGTGCCATGGAAGATGCCCTGTACGAAATCGCCTCCATGCGCCTGTTTGCCCGATTATCCCTGGATAGCGCCCTGCCGGATCGCACCACCATCATGAATTTCCGCCACCTGCTCGAGCAGCATCAACTGGCCCGTCAATTGTTCAAGACCATCAATCGCTGGCTGGCCGAAGCAGGCGTCATGATGACCCAAGGCACTTTGGTGGATGCCACCATCATTGAGGCACCCAGCTCGACCAAGAACAATGAGCAGCAACGCGATCCGGAGATGCATCAGACCAAGAAAGGCAATCAGTGGCACTTTGGCATGAAGGCCCACATTGGTGTCGATGCCAAGAGTGGCCTGACCCACAGCCTGGTCACCACCGCGGCCAACGAGCATGACCTCAATCAGCTGGGTAATCTGCTTCATGGAGAGGAGCAATTTGTCTCAGCCGATGCCGGCTACCAAGGAGCGCCACAGCGCGAGGAGCTGGCCGAGGTGGATGTGGACTGGCTGATCGCCGAGCGTCCCGGCAGGGTAAAAACCTTGAAGCAGCATCCGCGCAAGAACAAAACGGCCATCAACATCGAATACATGAAAGCCAGCATCCGTGCCAGGGTGGAGCACCCGTTTCGCATCATCAAGCGGCAGTTCGGCTTCGTGAAAGCCAGATACAAGGGGCTGCTGAAAAACGATAACCAACTGGCGATGTTATTCACCCTGGCCAACCTGTTTCGGGTGGACCAAATGATACGTCAGTGGGAGAGATCTCAGTAAAAACCGGAAATAACGCCAGAAATGGTGGAAAAAATAGCCTAAATAGGCTGATTCGATGTGTTTGCGGGAAAAAAATCGGCCCAGATCCGCGAAATTTTAATCAGCGAGTCAGCTTGGGAAGAAATGACCTGCTTATTCGCACCTTCCTTAGTCTTTTCTCTATGATCATGTTTAACGCTCAGGCCAATGAGCATCAGCATGGTGAGATGATGAATATGCAGCCAGCGGCTCAACAGGAACAACTCATTAGCGCTACCGGGGTGATTGAAGCTGTTGATATGGAAAGTAAAAAAATCACGATCAAGCATGACCCTATTCCTGCGGTGAACTGGCCAGCCATGACTATGCGTTTTACACTGGTTGCCGATACGAAGGCTGATGATATTACGCCAGGCGATAAGGTCGCGTTTACGTTTGTTCAGCAGGGAAATCTCTCTGTGTTACGCGATATTCACATTAGTAAATAACGTTCTCGTTGGTCTCTTTTATTCTTGCCCGGGTTTTTGCGAACGCGGGTGAGACTATCGCGCAATGGAAATCACTATGGCGTCTTTAAATATTAAAAATACCGCGCTCATTCTCGCTGGCATGATTGCCGGTGGGGTTATTTCTGTCGGTATTTATACTTATTATTCATCCGCAAAAGCAACGGCTGAAACCGGTCAGGCTTCGCCAAAAGAAGCCAGAAAAGTGTTGTTCTGGTACGACCCCATGTACCCAAACACGCGTTTTGATAAACCGGGTAAATCGCCATTTATGGATATGGATCTGATCCCGAAATATGCCGATGAAGAGACCGCGAACGCGTCATCACCAGGCGTGCGCATCGATCCTACACAAACCCAGAACTTGGGGCTGAAAACAGAGCCAGTGCGTCGTGGACCACTGCACTACGCGCAAACTTTCCCGGCCAACGTTAGTTATAACGAATACCAGTTTGTTATTGTCCAGGCACGCTCAGCGGGCTTTATCGAGAAGGTTTACCCACTGACCGTGGGGGACAAAATTAAGCAAGGCGCGCCGCTGATCGACCTGACTATCCCCGATTGGGTTGAGGCGCAGAGCGAATATTTATTGCTGCGAGAAACTGGCGGCAGCGCGACGCAGGTGGAAGGAATTCTGGAGAGATTACGTCTGGCTGGAATGCCTGAAGCGGATATTCAGCGTTTAAAATCGACGCGTAAAATTCAGACCCGCTTTACCCTGAAAGCGCCTATTGATGGGGTGATCACCGCATTCGATTTGCGTACTGGTATGAACATTTCCAAAGACAATGTGGTCGCGAAAATTCAGGGTATGGACCCGGTATGGGTCAGCGCGTCGGTCCCGGAATCTATCGCCTGGCTGATTAAAGATGCCTCGCAATTTACCATCACCGTGCCCGCCTGGCCGGATAAGCCTTTCACCATCAGCAAGTGGAGTATCTTACCCAGCGTTGATGCTACCACGCGTACGCTCCAGCTCCGTTTACAGGTCGATAATCCTGACGAGGCGCTCAAGCCCGGGATGAATGCTTACCTGCAACTGAAAACACAAAGCGAGCCAATGCTGCTGATCCCGTCTAAAGCGCTAATTAATACGGGTACCGAGCAGCGGGTAATCACCGTTGATAACGAAGGCCGATTTGTGCCGAAACAGGTTGCGGTATTCCATGAATCTCAAGGACTGACGGCTATCCGCTCCGGCCTGACCGAAGGCGAAAAAGTGGTTTCCAGCGGTCTGTTCCTGATTGATTCCGAAGCGAATATCTCTGGCGCACTGGACCGTATGCGCGCCCAGAACAGTAAGGCGCAAGACGCAGCCGCCATGCCAGCCCAGGCGACCCATTCACACTGAGGATATGATAAATGATTGAATGGATTATCCGCCGCTCGGTGGCAAACCGTTTTCTGGTGATGATGGGGGCGCTGTTTCTCAGTATTTGGGGAACCTGGACCATCATCAATACCCCGGTTGATGCGCTGCCCGATCTCTCTGATGTTCAGGTGATCGTCAAAACCAGCTATCCGGGTCAGGCGCCGCAAATTGTTGAAAATCAGGTGACCTACCCGCTGACCACCACCATGCTGTCGGTACCGGGCGCGAAAACTGTGCGTGGTTTCTCGCAGTTTGGCGATTCCTACGTGTACGTCATTTTCGAAGATGGTACCGATCCTTACTGGGCGCGCTCGCGCGTACTGGAGTACCTCAACCAGGTTCAGGGAAAATTGCCGGCTGGCGTTAGCGCGGAAATGGGACCGGACGCTACGGGTGTCGGCTGGATATTTGAGTACGCTCTGGTGGATCGCAGCGGGAAACACGATCTGGCGGAATTACGTTCTCTTCAGGACTGGTTTTTAAAGTATGAGTTAAAAACGATTCCCAATGTGGCGGAAGTCGCCTCGGTAGGCGGCGTGGTTAAACAGTATCAGGTCGTTATCGATCCGATGAAGCTGACGCAATATGGCATCAGTCTGGCGGATGTGAAATCGGCGCTGGATACGTCAAATCAGGAAGCGGGCGGCTCATCTGTTGAGATGGCTGAAGCGGAATATATGGTCCGCGCCAGTGGATATCTGCAAACGCTCGATGATTTCAATAACATCGTCCTGAAAACAGGGGCCGACGGTGTACCTGTTTACCTGCGCGATGTGGCGCGCGTACAGATTGGGCCGGAAATGCGCCGTGGGATCGCCGAACTGAATGGCGAAGGCGAAGTGGCGGGCGGGGTGGTTATTCTGCGGTCCGGTAAAAATGCGCGTGAAGTGATCTCCGCGGTTAAAGCCAAGCTCGATACGCTGAAAAGTAGCCTGCCGGAAGGCGTAGAAATAGTTACAACATACGATCGCAGTCAGCTCATTGACCGCGCCATTGATAACCTGAGCTACAAGCTGCTGGAAGAGTTTATCGTTGTTGCGCTGGTGTGTGCATTGTTCCTGTGGCATCTGCGTTCTGCGCTGGTGGCGATTATTTCCCTGCCGCTGGGGCTGTGTATCGCGTTCATCGTGATGCATTTCCAGGGGCTGAACGCCAATATCATGTCGCTGGGGGGCATTGCCATTGCCGTCGGGGCGATGGTCGATGCCGCCATCGTGATGATTGAAAACGCCCATAAGCGGCTGGAAGAGTGGGGGCATCAGCATCCGCATGAAAAGCTGGATAACGCAACGCGCTGGAAGGTCATTACTGACGCCTCGGTAGAAGTCGGCCCGGCATTGTTCATCAGCCTGCTGATTATCACATTGTCGTTTATCCCTATTTTCACGCTTGAGGGGCAAGAGGGGCGACTGTTCGGGCCGCTGGCGTTCACCAAAACGTATGCCATGGCAGGTGCGGCGTTTCTGGCCATCGTGGTTATTCCAATCCTGATGGGATTCTGGATCCGCGGGAAAATACCTGCAGAAAGCAGCAACCCGCTTAACCGTTTCCTGATCCGTATTTACCATCCGCTATTGCTGAAGGTATTGCACTGGCCCAAGACCACCATTCTGGTGGCGGTGCTTTCAATACTGACGGTTATCTACCCGCTGAATAAAGTCGGTGGTGAATTCCTACCGCAGATTAACGAAGGTGACCTGCTGTATATGCCTTCGACATTGCCGGGGATCTCAGCGGCGCAGGCAGCGGACATGCTGCAAAAAACCGACAAGCTGATCATGACCGTTCCGGAAGTGGCGCGCGTGTTTGGTAAAACCGGTAAGGCAGAAACCGCAACAGACTCTGCACCGCTGGAAATGGTTGAAACGACGATCCAACTGAAGCCGCAGGACCAGTGGCGTCCGGGGATGACGATGGACAAAATCATTGCCGAGCTGGATAAAACCGTACGCTTGCCGGGACTGGCGAATCTGTGGGTTCCGCCGATTCGTAACCGTATCGACATGCTCTCTACGGGGATCAAAAGCCCAATTGGCATTAAGGTGTCAGGTAACGTTCTGGCAGATATCGACGCCACGGCGGAGCAAATTGAAGAGGTGGCCAGAACCGTGCCGGGCGTCTCTTCGGCACTGGCTGAGCGCCTGGTCGGGGGGCGCTATATCAATGTGGATATTAATCGGGAGAAAGCGGCCCGGTACGGAATGACCGTCGGCGCGGTGCAACTGTTTGTCACCTCTGCGGTCGGAGGCGCAATGGTCGGCGAAACGGTGGAAGGGATTGCACGTTATCCGATTAACCTTCGCTATGCGCAGAGCTATCGTGATAGCCCGGAAGCGCTGCGTAATCTGCCCATTCTGACGCCCATGAAACAGCAAATCACGCTGGCGGATGTCGCCGACGTGACGGTGGTTTCGGGGCCTTCGATGCTGAAAACCGAAGATGCGCGACCAACCAGCTGGATTTACATCGACGCCCGCGATCGTGACATGGTCTCAGTGGTGAACGATCTGAAAAAAGCGATCGCTGAAAACGTACAGTTAAAGCCGGGGACCAGCGTGGCGTTTTCCGGGCAGTTCGAGCTGCTTGAGCGCGCCAGTCATAAGCTCAAACTGATGGTGCCGATGACGCTGATGATAATCTTCGTTCTGCTTTATCTGGCCTTCCGTCGCTTTGGTGAAGCGCTGCTGATTATCACCAGTGTGCCTTTTGCGCTGGTGGGCGGCATCTGGTTCCTTTACTGGATGGGGTTCCATATGTCGGTTGCAACTGGAACCGGATTTATCGCCCTGGCAGGTGTTGCTGCGGAGTTTGGCGTGGTGATGCTGATGTACTTGCGCCACGCTATTGAAGCCGAACCTGCGTTGGAAAATCCGCAAACCTTTACGGCGGATAAGCTGGATGAAGCGTTATATCACGGTGCTGTGCTGCGCGTGCGCCCGAAAGCGATGACCGTGGCGGTGATTATTGCAGGTCTGTTACCTATATTGTGGGGGACGGGAGCTGGCTCAGAAGTCATGAGCCGCATAGCCGCGCCGATGATTGGCGGCATGATCACCGCACCATTGCTCTCTCTGTTCATTATTCCGGCCGCTTATAAGCTGATGTGGCTGCACAGGCATCGCCACCAAAAGTAATGCCCTGAAGCGCTCGTCTGCCTCGGTTTTACTGCCGAAGCAGGCGTTGCGTTATACCGCCAACGCTTTCACGCGTTTGCGGTACTCGCCCGGCGTGCAGCCAAATTCTCGTAAAAAGACTTTATGAAACGACGATTCGCTGGCGTAACCCACCGACTCGGCAATAACGATTAACGGCTGTGTACCGCGCGATAGCATCTGGGCTGCGAACTGCAGGCGCAGCGCGGTTAACACCGCCAGCGGCGTGGAGTTTGATACTTCACGGAATAGCTGTGCGAAACTGGCCCGCGACATATGTGCTCGTTTTGCCAGTTCTTCGACGGTCCAGGCAAAAGCCGGTGACTCCAGCATCATGAATACAACGGATCCAAGCCTGGGGTGCAGCAGTAAATTCAGCACATTTTTAGCGGGTGTCGACTGGGCGAGCCACTCGCGAACGGTTAACGCGAACAGCGTAGCGCATTGCTGGCTGCAAACGATGCTGGAGCCAGGCAGGTCGTTGATGTATTCCTCCTGCATTAGCGCAATCATGGCCTTCAGCCAATGGCTGACGGGGCTGTTCTCCTCAGGCGCCAGTAATAATACTTCCGGAAGCGCGGTTAAAAAATAGCGTGAAGATGCCTGTAATCGCAGGCTCCCGCAGACAATATGCGTTTGTTCTTCCCCTGTCTGGCACAGACGATGCGCGGAGTTTTGCGGCAGAATGACTATTGTTCCAGGGCGTAATGTGGAAGATGTTCCGTCAGGCATATCCAGTTGAGCGAATCCCTGGGTTACCGTATGCCAGCGAATAACGGACAGTTCACCCGCCGCATGCGGTAGTTGCCAGTCCCTGCTCAACAGGCAGTTTTGATCAATCGAGCCCTGCGGGTCGTTAAGCATAAGTAATCGGCTAAGTGCGTCCATGAAGACTCCTGGGCAGTTTTTGCTAATGCTAATTGAGATGAAAACAATGCTATTACACATAATTTTATTAATAATTTTATGGTATTAGTTTAATTACTCAATAAGTTGAGTGGAAGGGGGAGAGTGGTTTTTTAGACGATCTGACAGTAATTGGCGCGTTATGGATACATTGGTCTTGCATCGCTAAACCTATAATTCAGTTCAACAAATGAACAGTGACATGGCGGAGAGACAGCATGAATCAGTATCAGGCGATTGTTATCGGATTTGGTAAAGCGGGTAAAACGCTGGCGGCAACACTGGCCAAAACGGGTTGGCGGGTAGCGATTATTGAACAGTCAAACACCATGTATGGTGGGACATGCATCAATATCGGCTGCATTCCCACCAAAACCCTGGTACACGATGCTGAACTTCAGCATGACTTTGCCGCAGCGATGCAGCGCAAGACCTCCGTTGTCAGTTTTCTGCGCGATAAAAACTTCCACAATCTTGCCGATCTGGAAAACGTGGATGTGATTGAAGGTCGTGCTGAATTCATTGATAACCATACAGTGCGGGTCGTACAGCCAACAGGTGAGGTTGAACTGAGCGGCGAGAAAATCTTTATTAATACTGGTGCCCAGTCAACGATTCCGAACGTTGAGGGATTAACCACGACGCCTGGCGTATTTGACAGCACCGGGTTGTTGAATTTGACGCAACGTCCCGAGCGTCTGGGCATTTTGGGCGGTGGGTATATCGGCGTTGAATTCGCATCGATGTTTGCCAACTTTGGTAGCAAAGTCACTATTTATGAAGCAGCTCCGCAGTTTTTGCCTCGTGAAGACCGGGATATTGCTGACACTATCGCCAACATTTTACGCGACCAAGGCGTTGAGCTGATCCTCAATGCCAACGTGCAGTCTGTCTCCTCTCACGATGGTGCAGTACAGCTGCACATGCCGGAAGGTACCCAGACGGTGGATGTGCTGCTGGTGGCATCGGGTCGCAAACCGGCGACTGAAAATCTGCAGCTGCAGAATGCGGGTGTAGATGTAAACGACCGTGGTGCCATTATTGTAAATAAATATCTACGTACCTCGGCAGATAACATATGGGCAATGGGCGATGTCACTGGTGGATTACAATTTACCTATATCTCGCTGGATGACTTCCGTATTGTGCGCGACAACCTGCTAGGCGAGGGGGTACGTAACACGGGCGATCGTCAAAATGTACCATATTCCGTCTTTATGACGCCGCCGCTTTCCCGCGTCGGAATGACTGAAGAACAGGCCCGCGCCAGCGGTGCGGCGGTGCAGGTCGTGACGTTGCCGGTAGCGGCTATCCCGCGTGCGCGGGTGATGAATGATACCCGTGGCGTACTTAAAGCGGTGGTGGATAGCGAAACGAAACAAATATTAGGTGTGTCGCTGCTGTGCGTGGATTCTCATGAAATGATTAATATCATCAAGACGGTTATGGATGCGGGGTTACCTTATACCACATTGCGTGACCAAATATTTACCCATCCAAGCATGAGCGAATCACTAAACGATCTCTTTTCTCTCATTAAATAATAATAGCGTAGTCTACATATTTGCCCCACCCGTGTGGGGCTTTTTTATTTGTTTTTATACTTTCTGATACTAATTGACAGTTATTTTGGCGTTACGGATGAAATAAAATAAGGTGACATCTTTTATTATATTTCCACTGAAATAACTTGTTAATGGGAATAGAAATGAACATGTTTAAAACTACGTTACTAATGACTGCATTACTGACTGCTCCGGTGACATTTTCCGTGTTAGCGCAAACCGAGGTTGCCCACGTTAGCGTATCAGCTGTGTCTGGCACTCCTTCCGTGGTGGAAGATGCCATTGCGAAACTGGCACAGGAAAAGAAAGCGACTTCCTGGAAAATTACCTCAATGCGCATTGATAGCAGCACTCACGCAACGGCAATTTTGTACAAGTGAGGCGAGCCGGAATGGAAAAATATCTTCGTATATTGGGCAAAGGTGATAGGGTTGGATTAACCTTGATTCGCCTGAGTATCGCGATTGTTTTTATCTGGATTGGGTTATTAAAATTTGTACCTTACGAAGCCGACAGCATTACGCCGTTTGTCGCCAATAGTCCGGTAATGTCATTTTTTTATGAGCATCCAGAAGAATACAAACAACATTTAACCCACGAAGGTGAATTCAAACCGCAGGCTCGTGAATGGCAGACGGCGAATAACACGTATACGTTCTCAAATGGCCTGGGCGTAGTCGAAGTTCTTATCGCTTTGCTGGTGCTGGCTAATCCTGTTAGCCGTTGGCTGGGATTAATTGGCGGCGTTCTGGCATTTGCCACACCAATTGTAACTTTATCATTTTTAATAACCACACCAGAAGCATGGGTGATGCCGCTGGGTGATTTACACCACGGATTTCCGTACTTGTCAGGCGCTGGACGGTTGGTGCTAAAAGATACGTTAATGTTGGCGGGAGCGGTGATGATCATCGCGGATTCTTCCCGATCAATTATTAAGCAAAAGTATTGAATTTTTAACGTTGTACCCTCTGCAAGACAGTAAGCCACTATAGTTCGATTCGGTAATTACCGGGCCAGCAGGACGCTGGCCTTTTTTTCTGCCCTAAGGGAAATTTATGTTATACATGAAATACAATGATTCGCTTTGCCACAATAACCAGTCGGACTTATATTACTGATTAATAATATAGTTACGTAAGCATCTTCTTTCTTCTTTCGATAGAGCACCAGTTCGCATATTGCGTAGTTCCTCCATCAAAACCCATTCATTTTTCTCTGTTTTTTTCTGTACAATTCTTGCTATTTGTTATCTCAAAATGACACTTTAAAAAAGATTGTTATTCACTTTTGTTATAATTAAACAACACGTTCGCATGGTTTTAGGCATGACTTCAGCTAGAATTAACTTTGATTAAATGTTTTTACGTATCAATAAATGGCTAAAGATAGTTAAAAACTTAATTTTTAATCAACTGTTCGACATGGAATCCACTATGGTAATTAAGCACCAGGGGTGGATGCTGATCTCGCGTTTTGTGAGTAACCAAACGCGGGACATATCTTAAATATGGAAATAAGGGTTTTAGAATGAGCTTTGGATTAGCAAAGGAAGATAAGTTTGAAATCATAGCTACCCTTCGTGAAGAGCTGCACAAGAAAACGAAACTGGAAGTGTTATGTGAAAACAGTAGCGTTATCACGCAGTTAGAGAAGGTTGATTTCGAGCGGTTTGTTATCTCCTGGCACGAAGACATTGTTCCTGAAAAGGTCCAATACTTTATCCTGCACAGCGAAAGCGGGATTGTGAAATTTAGTGCCAGATTCGAGCAAACCCCATCAGCAGGTGCAGAAGTAGGATTATCCTACCTCATACCGGATTTGATTTTCTTTGCCCAGCAGAGACAAAATCAGCGTTTTTCTTTCATGAAGGGGTATGACTTTTTCTGTTTTGGTCGTTACAAAAATGGAGAAAACTACTCTCTCAAGATTAAAAATATCTCGCAGGGTGGTTGTGCGTTAATCGTTAAAGATGTAAACGCCCGTTTTCTTTATAAAGATGCGGTGATTAAAAATGCATCTCTGGATTTCGATACATTTGGCAGTTTACAACTGGACTTAAAAGTGATCGATGTCGTCCTGATCAATGAGTTTGATGAGGATAACCAGTTGTATTCCTGTCATCAGATCTCGTGTGAATTTGATTTTAAAAATCGTCGTGAAGAGACTGAAGTCGAGAAAATTATTATTAAATTTTTAATGAGTAACAAGATTAGAAGCTTATAAGGAACGGTGAACAGGATGTTGATGTGTGGCAGTGATAATTTTGTGGGCAATGGTATGTTTGCCTACCTCACCAGCAAACATGTACCGATACAAACATTCCAGTTTGAGGATATGTTGCATCAGTCATCATTATGCCAGCATCAAACCATGGTTTTTAATATCATCGATAATGAACATGCGTGTTCGGACATTGTTCAGTTTTTGAATAAAAACCGATTCAAATTTTATAATAACGTCGTGGTGATTGTTGCTGATAGTTTGGTGGCGAAATTATGCGTAGAGTTATTATATGTCGAAAAAATAATAGTTTTGACTGAAAAATCTTCATTGCGTGATTTTGGTCAATTGGCGACATTATCAGTCGGGAAATGGAACCCCCGACTGTATCGTTCGCAGAAAAGATTAACCGAAAGAGAGCAGCAGATCCTGAACTTACTGGTAAGTGGTTATACAGCCAAAGAAATTTCTGATTTAGTTAGCCTGAACTATAAAACGATTCAGGCACATAAGATGAGAGTCGTCGCCAAGCTTGGCCTGACCAATACCTCTGATTTAAATAAGTTAATTGTCAGATTTACCCATCGTATGTCTTTTTTACCCTAACCTGACCATTCTTTTCTGATGTAATACATGATGTAGCCCCCTGAAACACCGGACAGTAGCTGTATCTCCAGATAAGAGATAGGCTTGAATATATGTCTAACACTAACGCCAATTTTGAGATGACCGGGATCCTGTTAGGGCAAGAAGTCCGTAAACGTAAAACTCCTCAGGAGAAGATCGCCATTATCCAGCAGACGATGGAGCCGGGTATGAATGTCTCCCATGTCGCCCGCCTGCATGGTATCCAGCCCAGCCTGCTGTTTAAGTGGAAGAAGCAATATCAGGAAGGCAGCCTCACCGCCGTTGCGGCTGGAGAGGAAGTCGTTCCTGCTTCTGAGCTTACTGCTGCTCTGAAGCAGGTCCGGGAGCTTCAGCGCCTTCTGGGCAAGAAAACGATGGAAGTTGAGATCCTGAAAGAAGCCGTGGAGTACGGTCAGTCGCGAAAATGGATAGCGCACGCGCCCTTGTTGCCAAAGGACGGGGAATAGCCATGGTCAGCCGGACCATGGGCGTGTCGCGTGCGCAACTGTCACTGCGGATTAACCGTTCTGCCGACTGGCAGGACAGGCGCTGTAACCGGCGTAATGAAGAAGCAGACGCAGAAATACTGTCGGCTATCCTCAACATTATCAGCGATATGCCGAGTTATGGTTATCGACGCGTGTGGGGCATCCTGCGCAAGCAACGTCGCACAGAGGGACAGCCACCTGTGAATGCCAAACGGCTTTACAGGATAATGAGCGAGCATAACCTGTTGTTGTTGCATCACAAACCAGAGCGACCGAAGCGTGAACATAAGGGCAAGATAGCGGTGGCAGAAAGCGATATGCGCTGGTGTTCAGATGGCTTCGAGTTCGGCTGCGACAACGGCGAAAAACTGCGGGTAACGTTCGCGCTGGACTGCTGCGACCGTGAGGCCATAGACTGGGCAGCAAGCACGGGAGGCTATGACAGTTCGACCGTGCAGGATGTGATGCTGAGGTCGGTGGAAAAGCGCTTCGGCGACAGGTTGCCCGACACAGCGGTGCAGTGGCTGACGGATAACGGTTCAGCGTATACCGCGTATGAAACGCGGAGGTTCGCGAGAGAGCTGAATCTGGAGCCCTGCACAACAGCGGTGAGCAGCCCGCAGAGTAATGGCATGGCCGAACGGTTCGTGAAAACGATGAAAGAAGACTATATCGCGTTCATGCCAAAACCGGATGTGAGAACAGCACTGCGAAACCTTGCAGTAGCGTTCACGCATTACAATGAAAACCACCCGCACAGCGCGCTGGGATATCACTCCCCGAGGGAATACCGGCGGCAGCGGACATCGTTAACTTAAGATACAAAAGCTGTTCGGAGATGGAGGGTCAAGATCATTCTGATGTAATACACCTAATAGTAGATACAATTCGGGAGTGATTTTGACTGGTTTTTAATGTTATGATTTGTAGAGGGAGAGGGGAATGTTTAATTCCAATGAGGTGCTAACTGCGCTTGAAAAGGCTTTGAATACCAGTCAACTTTATATGGTTTATCAGCCTATTTTCAATTTACATGCCCAGTGTATAAGCGGATTTGAAGCATTAATGCGTTGGAATAGTCCTCAGATGGGTATGATCTCTCCCGATGTTTTTATTACGTTACTGGAAGATAGCGGCAATATTATTTCAATTGAAGATATGGTTACTCACTCTCCGTGGGATGTTGCAACTTCCTGGCCTGACCCCATTGTATTATCCGTCAATATTTCCGCGCTTGAATTCTGCGATCCTCTGTTACCCCAACGCGTCAGACAAAATCTTGCCACCTCCGGATTGCCGGTCCATCGATGCCAAATAGAGGTCACCGAAACGTCACCGCTGTACGACAGTCAGATTGCGGCTAAAAATATGACGGAATTAAAGGCGATAGGGGTCAAGCTTGCGCTTGATGATTTTGGAACCGGTCATGCTAATCTTAATTACCTGTTGAAATATCCTTTTGATACCTTAAAAATTGATAAAGAATTTGTCACTGGCATTGAACCCGACACCCGATCGACAAAGATTGTTGAGGGTATTATTTCACTGGCGCATAATTTTGGTATCGAAGTTCTTGCCGAAGGGGTGGAAACCCAGTCCCAACTGGACCGGTTGATGCAGATTGGTTGTGACAAAATTCAAGGCTTTTTCATTTCTCCCCCGGTGCAGGCACAAGAGATCCCTTCACTCTTAGCGCAATATAATCGTTAATCCTTCCGTATTTACGTTTCCCAATCCCTTGATTGTTCCACGTTGCTGGTAAGTCTGTAGGCCTGATACGCGTCGCGCATCAGCCACCCCTGTAATACTATAAGCAAAAAAAAGCCCCCTGCTGAACAGGAGGCTGGCGAGTTTATGTCAGCTTAGAACGATTTCTTAAAGCCGATAGAGGCATTGACCGGCGCTTCGACCTGCGACTTACTGCCGCCGTTGCTGAATTGCGTACCCAGCTCACCGTAGACCTGCAGGTTTCTGTCGATAGACCATGACAGGCCGGCTGCAACTTCAGTGCTGGAGTACTGCTGTGAAGATTCCAGCGTAGTGGTGGCTACCGCATTGCTAAAGTGCGTTTTGTCTTTTGAACCCAGACCCTGCCAGACGTTAACCCTGCCGTACGGCTGGAATTTGCCATGGTTGGTGTCATAGTCAGCGACCAGACGCACGCCCAGACGCGCGGTAAAGGAGTCTGCGGTATCCATTTTCACTTTCGTTGGGGTCACACCATCCAGCGTGCTGTTATCAAAGTCGCTGTATTGGTAGATCAACTGAGCCTGAGGCTCCAGACTCCATGCGCTGGCGCCTAAACGGAACGATTTACCCACCTCTGTCGACGCCGTCAGCGTGTTGCCTCTGACGGTATACGAGCTGTTGTTACCGGTCGCCGCCAGGCGGGATTTATGGTTACCGTACTGCAGGACGTTATCAACATACATACCGTCACCCGAGAACCAGGTCGCATAGCCACCGACGTAAAATGCGTTGTCGTCGATGTTACCGCCTTTGCCATCGCTGCCTGTCTTCGTGCCTTTCACATTGCTGTCGATATCAAGGATGCTGGTATACATCCCGGCTTTCCAGCTTTCGTTAGCATACATATCAACGCCGACCTGGATACCCATGGTATGGGAGCTGGTTTGCGTACCGGCAGCATCATCCAGTTTGGTTTTACCGGAGTAGCCAATCATTCTTGCCCAGGCGCGATTGTCTTCATCAATGCCCGGTTTAACCTCGTCCCCCATACGTTGGTGCATGTTACCTAACAGGCTAATATCACCCTGACGTACTACGCTGGCGAGGCCAGAATACAGCATGGTTTCTGGACGGTATTCACTTCTCAGATACCAGTTTTCACCCTGGCCCTGAGCATTACCCGCATGTAGTTGGTACTCAAACGCACCTGCAGCCATACGATCGGCGGCAAGATGGAAGGCATCCCGCGACGTTTGCGCGGTTGTGGTTGCGCCATTGAGCGCAGTCACCACTTCGATACCATCCCCAATGGTCGGCGCGCCAAGACCAGAACCATCGATATCCAGCAATGTGCTACCGCTGGCTTTACCGCCATCGATAATCAGACGGTCGGCAATGCCTGCTCCGCTACTATTCTGGATAGCTGCCATGTTGATAGTCCCTTTTTCGCCGGTGTAATCCCCTTTGACGGTTAAGGTTGTGCCAGTCTGCTGACCGATGAGCGAGACATCGCCACCGTTGCTCAGGCCCGCTACCGTCTGGTTATAGCCCTGCGTGTTCAACGTGGTGTCTGCGACTACATAGTGGTGTGATGCGCTACTCAGGGTGTTGGTATTACCCGCTTGCAGCACGCCGTTGGCGATCAACGTAGCGCCGCTGTAGCTGTTTTCACCTTGCAGCTCGGTAATGCCGCTACCGGTCTGATGCAACTGGCCTTTACCACTGATATTGCCGGTCAGCGCCAGGGTATCGCCACGATTGACGTTGAGTACGCCGTTATCAATGATATCCCCCTGAATGCTGCCAATATCACCGCCGTTACCCAGTTGTAAAACGCCTTGTTCGATGGTGGTGCCACCGGTGTAGGTGTTATCCAGCGTCAGGGTGAGGGAGCCTATACCGGTTTTGGTCAGTTGACCGTTACCTTCGACTTCCGTCAGCAGAGAAACGTCATGACCGTTGGTGTCGAATGTCCCGCCGCCGGATTCCAGCGTCACCTGACGGGCAGTATCAAACGCTTCGCCATACTTCAGCGTACCGCCATTAAAGGTAATTCCCGTATCTGCCGCACCCAGGTTGGTATCACCCGCCACCTGCAGCGTCCCTGAGGTGATGGTGGTGCCACCGCTGTAAGTATTGTCGCCGGTGAGAATCAGCGTACCGAGATCGCCTTTATTCAGGCCGCCGGTACCACGGATAACGCTGTCGATAGTGGCGGTGTAACTGGCGCCGTCTACTGTGCCATCGCCGACACGAATCAGGGTGTTTGCCGTGTCGGTGGTAATGGCTTCTCCGCCCACACGATAACCATCGGTGGCGAACTGCGCGCCGCTGATGATGACATCGCCTTTGCTGTTATCGACGGTTACGTTGCCCGCTTCACCCTGGAAGACGGCGAATGCGGCATCGGTAAACGGTGCGTTCAACGCGCCTTCTGGCGTCGATTCATCGGTAGTCCAGTTGTCGTTACCCTGGCTGGATTGCCAGATACCGTCGCCGCCGTTAATGACGCCGTTATTTTTCAGCTCGCCATTCTCACCGCCGGTGCCGTCCCAGAAGCGCAGCGTCAGTCCGGCGTGGTTGACCAGGTTGACCTGATTTTTCACCGATGTCTGCACGTACAGGCTGTCAGCTGCTTCCGGTGCGTTAGCAATATCCATCACATTGTTGGTCAATGTGCCAGTGTAGTTGATGACGCGGTAAACGCCCACATCAAAGCTTCCGCCTGGTGAGGTTTCAATGTTGAGCTTACCGTCGAGCGTCAGATCGCCATTTACGTCAATCAAGTCGTTGAAGGCACCGCCCGGGGTATAAGCCTGACCAAACTGATAATCCAGTTGGGCGTTATCACTGAGCGTCAGAGAACCGGTAGTCAGTTTACCCACACTGTTGATAGCTGCACCCGCGGTAATATGCGCGTCGTCCAGCACATCAACCGCGCCGCCGATAATACCGTTACCGCCGAGCGTTGCCCCGGATTTCACCGTCACCTGGCCGGTAGCCGCAGACTGATTACCGTTGACCAGCAGCACGCCTTCATTGACGTCCGTGGTGCCGGTGTAAGTGTTATCGCCGGTCAGCGTCAACGTACCGTCACCGATTTTCACCAGGCTGCCGTCGTTGCCGCTGATAATACCGCTGATGGTGTCATCAAGATGCAGATTACCCAGCGACAGTTCTTTATTGCCCAGTTCGACATTACCCGCGCCGGACAACGAGCCGATAGACGTTGCGCTGTCGACTGCGCTGATATCGACCTTACCGCCCACCAGGTTTTTAACGACGGTGTTCTCTGCCATCGCATAGTCAGCAAAGGTCATCAGTCCGCTGTTATTCACGGTGGCATTGCCCCCGCTGGCATTTTCTTCCAGCGCCAGGGTACTGTCTTTTGACACGTTAACCGTCGCGTTGCCCGCACTGGCGTTGTTGGTTAACACCGCTTTCGCCGTGCCCGTCAGGTTCAGCATTGCGCTTGCGGCGGTGACGTTATCCGCCAGCGTTAACAGGCTGTCGGCGATGTTCATAGTCAGGGATTTCAGGCTGGTATCTGTCCCGCTGACATTGAGCGTCGCACCCTTATTGACGTTCACGGTGCTGCTTTCATTACTGCCAAAGGCTCCGGTTTTGCTGACGTTGACCGTCACATTGTTGGCGTTTCCGGTACCGGCAATTTCGGTGTCGCCTTTGTAGCTGTTTGCGCGGTCGAGCGACAAGGTGCTGCCCGCATCACTAGAGCTGCTGGTGACTTTCAGTTTACCCTCGCCGGTAATCTCACCGGTTGGCGTGAAGTGGTGCGAATTAAGGTCAAACACCGCAGCATTCTCATTCGCTCCCAGCTCAATGGTGCGATTGCTGGTCAGGTTCGCGCCCAGTTGCAGCGTTGAACCGTTATTGATGGCCAGGTCAGTTCCGCTCTGGCCGAGATTGCTGTCGGAGGAGATCTGCAACGTGCCGCCATCAATGCGCGTGCCGCCGCGATACTCGTTGTCACCGCTGAGGATCAGACGGCCAAGGTCGGTTTTCACCAGTGTCAGCTTGTCAGCAGTACTGGCCTCGCGGATAACGGACTCAATGGTCGCGGTATAGTTTTGCCCCGCGCCACCAGCGCCAACGCGCACCAGTAGTTCGCCAGTCCCCGGCGTCTGGCCTGCGTGGGTCGCGTTTTCCGTGGTGGCATACGCGTTAAGCGCATCGCCTTTAACGACATAGCCATCGGCATCAAACTGTGCTCCGGAGAAGTTAACTTCTCCCGCGGCGTTATCCACGGTAACGGTACCGCCTTTGGTGGTGAAGACGGCGAAGGACTTCTGTGCCCAAGGGGCGTTACCTTCACCGGTTGCGGTGGTCCAGTTGTTATCACCCTGACTGCCGATTGCCATCCATTTGCCATCGCCACCGTCAATTTTGCTGTCGCCTTCAATGCCGGACGCGCCGTGGCTCTGATTAACGGTTGCGCCGTCCCAGAACTGCAAGGTAACGCCGTTGGCATTCACCAGGTTGACCTGTTTGTCGATGGAGGTCTGAACAAAAATATTGCTCTTATCCTGGCTATTCGGTATCGCGCCTAATTCCAGCGTCTGGTTATCCAGCGTGCCACCGTAGTTATAGATACGGTACACGCCCGGTCCGAAGTTACCGCCCTGTGAAGTGGTGACGTCCAGAGTCCCGTCCAGTTGCAGATCGCCTGCGACGTTAATCAGATCGTTTAGCGCGCCGCCTGGCGTATAGGCTTGACCCAGTTCGAAAGCGGAGGTCGTTTTGCTGCCAAGCTGTAGATTACCGTTAATGGATAACGTACCCGCACCGCCGTCACCGGCGCTGAGGGTAGAGGCATCGTTCATCAGCACGTCGCCGCCGATCACCCCGTTACCCCCCAGCGTCGCCGTACCGCTTACGTTGGTCACACCCGTCGCGGCACTCTGATTACCTTTCACCAGTAGCGTACCGCTGGTGACGGTCGTGTCGCCGGTATAGGTGTTATTGCCCGTCAGGCGAGTAATACCGTTACCAATCTGCTGTAAAGCACCGATCCCGGAGATTACGCCGCCAAGCAGCACATCATCGGCCCGATTAATCGCCAGCACGCCATTGTCGATGATGTCAGACACGGCGTTGACTCCGCCTGTATTTCCGCCGTCA
This sequence comes from Citrobacter sp. CF971, assembly GCF_006385635.1. NCBI lineage: Bacteria > Pseudomonadati > Pseudomonadota > Gammaproteobacteria > Enterobacterales > Enterobacteriaceae > Citrobacter > Citrobacter sp. CF971. The sequence continues at coordinate 1,414,623 of NZ_CP041051.1, forward strand.
CCCAACTGCAGAGTACCGGTTTGATCAATAGTGGTGGAGCCGGTATAGGTGTTGTTGGCGGTAAAGACAGTGGTGCCGCCTGCCGCGCGTTCAAACTTCCCATCACCGCTGATGACGCCGTTATAGATCTGCGCAGCCGTCGTGTCGCCCTGCGTGTCAAAGATGACCCGGCTGCCTGCACCCTGAGTCGTCACATTGTAGTCAGCGATGGTCGCGGCAGTGCTGGTGGACTCGCCGTGATCGCCGGTACGCAGCGTTGCGCCATTGGTAACCGCAATGGTTTTACTTGCCAGTTGCAGACGATCGACGATGCGCATATCTGCACTTGAACCGCTAATGGTCAGTGAGTCCCAACCCGTGCCGATGTTGGTACCGGTGGTCAGGTTATCGCTGCTCAGACTGCCAATTTTCGCACTGTTACCGTGTGTATTGGTGAAGGTGAGGGCGTTGCCACTGCCGGCTTCGGTAGTGATATGGCGCGTTTTATCCAGCGTCACATTGCCGATGTTGGCTTTATTGTTGCCGCCGGTTCCGGCGAAATTCACCTCGCCGGCAAAGGTTCCGCTTTGCCAGTTAAAGGTGTCCTTGCCTTCACCGGTGTTGATCACGCCACTGGTGATACCCTGGCTGATATCAATGGTGTCATTGCCCTTGCCAGATTGAATCGCCACTGCCGTATCGTTGATAGCCTGAAGGGTACCAGTATTGGTGATTTTTTTATTGCTGTCACCGCTGGCATCAATAACGGGTGCGGTGGTGCTGGCAGAGATAATTTTTCCGCTATTGGCTATTGCGCTAACATTTTTAGCGATGATTGCAGAACCACCTGCGCTGTCGTAGACGTTGATATCGGCATTGGTGGTGACCTTACCGTCCGTATTGGCGCGGATACCGCTGCCTTCGCTGTTATGCACCTCAACGGTATAGCCTTTACCGATGGTCAGATTGCCTGTCACTGCGTCACCATTGCGCTGCTCAAAGGCGAAGCCGGTACCTTTACCGTTAACGTTCAGAATGTTATTCAGGCCATCTTTCATGTTTAACGCGACGCTGGTACGGATCCCCGGACCGTCGTTGGCATTGATGGTGACATCATTGAGTGTGATATCGGTATTGTTGGCATCGTTTTGAATGCCCGCGCCAGTACCTTTGGCACTAATAATCACCCCTTTGGCAGCCAGCTTACCGGCCCCTGTGTCCAGGCGAATACCGTCAGCAGTGCCATTGGTGGTGATGGCATCGCCAGTATTACCAGTAATATTCAGGCTGGCGCCGTTGGTCAGCAGAACTCCTGCGGTTCCATCATCGACTTGAATCTGACCCAGTTTTTTAATCTGTGCGTTCGAACCCGAAGCTTGTACGCCAATGCCGTTACTCACATGTAAGGCAGCGGTCGCGTTATTGGTTAAACTCCCGCCTTGTTGCACGTTAACACCAATGCTGTCGGTGCTGGCAAGATCGATAATTGCCTGGGTATCGAGGATCAGGCTGCCCTGGTTCCTTGCCACATAGGCAATAACCTTGTTGCCGCTGGCTTCTGAAGTGATTTTTGCGTTTGAGGTGAGGATGGTCGGAGTGGCGCTACCTTCTGCGTTGCCATTCAACTGGTGAGCCTGACCGTCCACTACCCCGGCAATGGTTCTTTCACCGGTTAAATTGATGGTGGTTTTATCGCTGATGTTACCTGTGGCGCCGCCTTCAACCAGCAGCGCTGCGGAGTCGGTGCCCTGCACGGTGAACGTGGCTTCGCCGGTATCCACACTACTGCCTGTGCCCGTCGCTAATACGCCAACGGACTGTTCGCCGCTTAAGGTCAGGTCAAGGTTAGAGCTGGCCTGACCGTCAGGAGTGGTGGTGTTACCGGCCAGCATTGCACCATTGGCAATACGGAAAATGGTGGTGCGATCTTGCCCGTTGTCATTCATTACCGCCTGACCAATATTGGCGGTCGCGCCTTGACCATACAGGTAATAGCCAATCTGATCGGTGCTGTTGAATGCCGGGCTACTCAGGCTGTCGACGTTAGCGACGGCGTTATCACGCACGTGTACGCCGATGTTCCCGGCTTTGTTTAGCGTGATGTTGGAATAGACGTTGACCACTGCCTTTCCAACTTTGCCACCTTCAGCCCAGACGGCATAGTTACGGTTACCGACACTACCTTCACCATCAACTACGATAGAGCCTGAAGCGCTGGTCGTGGCTTCGGCATTTTTGTTAGTTGCGCTGACGTGGATGCCGACGTTGTTGGTGCCGTTGACGTTAATCTTGCCGTCGTTGCGGATTTCCTGATTATTTTCCGCGCCGCTGTCACGCACGGTGATACCGTAGTTCCTGCTACTCCCCGCGCTGGAATCGCCATTGATCACGATATTACCGGTATTGATGACGTTGCCGGTCGCGTTACCAATCAGCATACCCGCGGCGTTACGTACGCCGGTTCCCAGCGTGATAAGGCCGTTGTTAATCACCTCTTTGGCGCTCTTGGTCATGATCCCGGCGCTCAGACTTGAACCGCCTGCCATGGTGACATCTTTAGACGGATCACTTGCGTTACGGCCAAGATAAATAGAGGCACCTGCGCTGTTGGTAAAGGTGGCGTTGTCGGCGACTTCTACGCCATAGGCGATGCCGCTGCCGTAGGATGCACCGTTTTTGCGCCCGTCCACGACGTTGATATCGCCGTTGTTGACCCCTTGAGCATTGTCAGACAGTTGCATACCAATGGCCAGCGTCAGCTCGCCAGCGGGTTTGTCCTTACTCCAGGGATCGGCGGCAGAAGCGGTACCGAAGTTATCGGTGGTGATCGCCTGGTTGATGGTGCCTTCGTTGGTGATTTGACTGGCGCCTTGCCCCTGCATACCAAATGCGCCATAGCTGTTGACGTTTTGGTTGCCGTCTTTATCAATAAACAGCCCGGAGTTGATGATCCCGTTGTTGGTTGCCGTCGCGTCTTTTGCCAGCATGCCAATCGCCAGGCTTTGCCCGGTAGATGTGCGTAATGCGTTCAGCTCACCAAGGTTAGTGATAACCCCACCATTAATGGCTTTCATCACGCCATTAATACTGCCGTCAACGGCAATAATCGCGTCTTTGTTCAAGGTGCCTGAGGTGCCTGCGCCGTTGGCGTAGATGGCATGTAACTCACCACGGCCAGCGGTCGCGTTGTTGGTATGTGACAAACCGTCGGTCCAGACGTCGTAATCCCAGCTGAGTATGTCAGCTGGCTTACCGGAGGTGAGCAGATTTTCAATCAGCCCGGCGTACTTTGTTTGTGCTGCGGTGACGGTTGTGACTTCCTCCGCATCTATCCACAGCTGGATTTGGCTGACTTTTTCACCATCAGGGTTGAGTGCCGCGTCGTCGCTTTTGCCCAACAGCCAGTCATTGAATTCGGCCAGTTCTTGTGTGTTGGTAATGGTAAATGTGCGCTCCCCGGTTTTGACGACCTGACCATCCTCGTCATAGCCATAGGTCATCAGCGTCACATCATCGCCAAACACGGAGGTTTGCGCTGAACCGGTGAACGTTTTTTCAGGGATCACCGGGGCTGCGTTAAATTTTATATAGTTATCTGACTGCCAGTTCACCTGGCTTGCAGTACCTTGTGCTTCCAGCAGCGAGGAATCTTTTGCCAGCATTTCAATGGTATTGGCTTTGTCACGCACATTGAGGGTGTCGTTGCCAATATTCAGATTGGCAATGGAGCCATTTGTCGCCAGTGCGATACCAAATTGCTTATAGATTTCTGATTTCTGAGCATCAAAGGTGTTTAATACCGCATCGCCGACTTGCGCTTCGGTAAGAAAACCATTTAACTCATTGGTATCAAAGACTTTGATGGTCGTTTTTTCACCGGGAAACGCCGGATCGTTGATATCAAATTCTGTGCTCTGCGAAGGCGTTGACGACTGGTTGTAAGTCAGGTATTCCGCCAGTTCTTCAGAGTTGGTAATGGTTTTTACGCTCTGGTCAGGGCTGGTCGCCAGCAGGGTGATTTTGCCGCTTTCCAGCAGTTCCCGGATAGTGGTTGATTCAACAACGCCGCTTTGACCCGGGCTAAATGTTGGGATTGCACCACTGATATTCAGTGCCTGACCAGTTGTGTTATCTTCATATAAGAAGCCGTAGTCGTGGATACCCTCATAAACCCCAGCGGAAATACCTGTCTTGAAGTCTTCATGAATATCGTGTTCACCCGTTGCGGTAATCTGGGCTGCAGAAGCCAGCAATGAAGCACCGCTTAATGCGCCAGCTGCCAGTACGGCGACAGTTTTACGCGAGCTGCTTTTTTTCTTTCCTTTCGTTAATTCAGAAACGACCACCCAGATACCGAGCGCCGCGTTCCAAATAATGCTGTAAACTTTGTTCATATATAACCCTTGTCTACATTCCTGTTATGTATGTGTTAATACGTTGAGTTGTTGGCTATGGTTGGCACGCGGATGTGCTACCCGGTAATGGATTTTGGAAATAGGGTTCCCTTCCGTGCGATGCGGAATTAAAAAAGCGAGTCGAAAGAAAACCTCTTTAAATAATAACCGTGATAATTGTCCTTAAATAAGTCAGTTACGGCTGGCTATAGTGGGAAATGGTGTACTTGAGCCGGGTGTTATTTTTGCCGAGTTTTCTGGCAATATTGCTTTTGTACGCCCCGATGGTTTTTTCACTTTTTTGTGATGCCCCGGCGATTTGTGTCAGTGACCATCCTCGGGCAAGCATCATCATTACGTTAAATTCGTTAGCTGTAATTTTTGTGTGTAGTTCTTTGATACTTTGTTGTTTTTTGTTTTGCGTGATACGTGTGACGGTCTGTAATAGCTGATCAAGGCTGGTGTCTTGATCGAGAAATTGCATGTTCTTCTCGCAAACGGTTTGAAAAATGGCAAAGGTAGCTTCATCTGCCAAAACAATAATTTTGGTGATAGGTCGTAAAGCCATGTTGCGGATAATCCTGGCATATTTTAAAAAATCTGATTTGTCAGGATTAATGATGATGCAATCCGTTTCATAAGGGAGCATTTTGACAGCAGAAAGTGTCTGGGAGGAGTAGTACGTGATATCAATAAATAATGATGAGCCACGTAGGATTTCTCGCATGCCTAGCCAAGGGTAAATTGAGTCACCCAAAAAAATAGCTTTTGACATAACGATCTCCTTGAAATTTTGGTGCAAGCAGTCGCCTCTTTTTTTAGGTTAAAAAAGAGTTTCTTGCGACGCGTGAAATGTTAATTAAATCTCGTATAACGTTCTGTGCTGTGAACGTATCCTTATTAATTCCAGATCAAACAGAAATTCTCTGTATTAATTAGAATCATTAACTATCCTTAAAGTGGATATTACACTTTGTTAAAATTTAAGATAAATCGTTTATTTCAGCTCTGAGTAAATGATTGATAGATTTCGCTTATGGATCGGGATAATAATAAGAAGGAGGTTTGTATAAAGGCAGGGTATTCCTAGGGTTAAAAAAAGGTATTTATATGTAATGGCTTTAATTTCAATAAGATACTCATTTTTCTTCATGGGATTAATTGAGGGTAGGAGAATTCTTAATCCTGGCCAGGACGTAGGAGGTGGAAGGTCAGGAGAAGAGGGAAATATTGCCGAATTTACACCTATCGGCTAAAAATAGGATTATTCCAGATTATATTTCTACGTTAAAGCAATTTATTAGTGCTTTATCCTTTTTTGGTCTTTTTGTGCCTAATGTTGAAATCTGGCTTGCAGGTGTCATTTTGTCTTAATGCGCTAGCGATAGCGCTTAGCCCGCCAACAGCTCCTGCTCAACCTGTTGCACCTGTTGTTCCAGCGTATTGCGGATTTCCGTAAGCGCCCGTTGTTGATCGGAGAAGTAGGCCTCTTTATCTGTCACGGAGGTGGCAAGCCGCCAGGCGTTCTCCGCTTCCAGTTCGGTAATCTCTTTCAGCAGCGCGTTAATGTGTTCTCTGAGCTGTTGTATTTTGCTGCGTAAATGCTGCAAATCGTTCAATCGGTCACTCGCCATCATCGGTTCGAGGCCGCTTTGCAATTGAGTCAGTAGCGCCCGGACGGCGGCAAGATCGGCATTTTGGCGTGCCTGGTTAAGCTGCACCATCATCTGATGCGCTTTCTCTTTCAGATCATCGGCTACCACGTCCGGGTGGCAAAGACGGCTGGCCTGACGCCACAGGCGTTTTAGCTCATTACGTTCATCAGAGGAAAGCCGCTGGTCACGACTAAAACGATGCTGCGCATCCTGCTGCTGCTCCTGATATTCATCATATTCATGGCTGGCCTCTTCCTGTGCCTGACGGGTTGCGCTGTCGTCCTGGCGAGAAAAGTCGTTTTCCAACTCACGAATCTCCGCCAGAAGGGCGGTAATCAGTTCCGTTTGTTGCTGAATACGTTGGCGTGTTTCCACCGATTCGCGCGAATCTGAATTCTGGTTCATCCAGTGCTGCTTGAGCCTTGCCAGTTGATCAACAGCCTGGGAAATATAGTGCTGGCAGGATTGATAGTCTTTTTCCCGGCGTTTTCGCTCCGCTTCCTGTTTGCGCTGGGCGCTGGCGGCGAGCTGTTTACGCAGTTCGAGAATGCGGCTCATCAGCGGTCCAAGACGGAGGTGATACAGATCGTTGAAATCATCGAGGATTTGAATGCGCGTGTTGCGCTTATCGATCAGGTCACGCAGCTGTGTTTCGAGCGCTTTGAGTTCCAGCTTACTGGCGGCAATGGCTGGATCCTGCCACGTAGAGACTGCCCGTTGAGATTGCAGCCAGGCCGAGATTTCACGCAGGGCATCACTAAAGCGTCGTTCTTCGATCGCCTGCACAATGGTGCCTGGCACGACGGATAACGGCTCATTTTTAAGATGCGCCACCTGCTGGAAAATAATCTCCTCATCTTCCAGTTCAATAGCGCTTTTGACGATTTCCAGTCGTTTGATGATCTTATTCATGACAGTCGTTGCCTGGCCTGGCTAAAAAACGAGTGGCTGAAACACAGCTGGTTCACCCGTTTGAAAATGTTAGAAAAACAGTAAAGCGCATTCTGTGGCCTGTCATGCCTTTTCGTCCAGAATAATTCACCGTAATTATGAACAAACGCAATGCTACAGGCACGGCCGGTCCTTATTGCGCCTTGCGACAACCAGGTTGAAATGTTAAAAGAAGCCCCTTCAATAAAAACGACACAGGGGAAGGGCGTGAAAAACGCGTCAACTGCATCTGACACCAGCGTGTCTGATGCCGCGTCAACAAATGAGCCGACGCTTCAACGAGGGTTGCAAAACCGCCATATTCAGTTAATTGCACTGGGCGGTGCAATTGGTACGGGCCTGTTTTTGGGCATTGGCCCGGCTATTCAGATGGCGGGACCTGCGGTGTTACTGGGTTACGGTGTGGCCGGGATCATCGCTTTTTTGATTATGCGTCAACTGGGCGAAATGGTAGTGGAAGAACCCGTTTCCGGATCCTTTGCCCACTTTGCCTATAAATACTGGGGACCGTTCGCGGGTTTTCTGTCCGGTTGGAACTACTGGGTGATGTTTGTGCTGGTCGGTATGGCGGAACTGACAGCGGCCGGGATCTACATGCAGTACTGGCTGCCCGATGTCCCGACCTGGATTTGGGCCGCGGCATTCTTCGTGATCATCAACGCCGTCAATCTGGTCAACGTACGTCTGTATGGCGAAACGGAATTCTGGTTCGCACTGATTAAAGTGCTGGCCATTATCGGCATGATAGGTTTTGGTGTGTGGATGCTGTTTTCCGGTAACGGCGGGGAACATGCAAGCATCGATAACCTGTGGCGTTACAACGGCTTTTTTGCTACCGGTTGGAACGGATTAATTCTGTCGCTGGCAGTGATTATGTTCTCCTTTGGCGGGCTGGAGCTTATCGGGATTACCGCCGCGGAAGCGCAGGATCCGCAGAAAAGCATTCCAAAGGCGGTAAACCAGGTGGTGTACCGTATTCTGCTGTTTTACATCGGTTCTCTGGTGGTGCTGTTGGCGCTATACCCGTGGGTGGAAGTGAAATCCAACAGCAGCCCGTTTGTGATGATTTTCCATAATCTTGATAGCAACGTGGTGGCTTCTGCGCTGAACTTTGTCATCCTGGTGGCTTCGCTGTCGGTGTATAACAGTGGCGTCTACTCTAACAGTCGTATGCTATTTGGTCTCTCGGTTCAGGGGAACGCGCCGAAGTTCTTAACCCGCGTCAGCCGTCGCGGCGTACCGGCGAATTCACTGATCCTTTCCGGTGCTATTACGTCGCTGGTGGTACTGATCAACTATGTGCTGCCGCAAAAGGCCTTTAGCCTGCTGATGGCGCTGGTGGTCGCGACGCTGCTGCTGAACTGGATTATGATCTGCCTGGCACATCTGCGATTCCGGGCGGCGATGCGTCGCAAGGGACGTGACACACAGTTTAAAGCGCTGCTGTATCCAGCAGGGAACTACCTGTGTATTGCTTTCCTTGGCATGATCCTGGTGCTGATGTGTACGATGGATGAGATGCGCCTGTCAGCTATCCTGCTGCCAGTGTGGATCATTTTCTTGTTTGTGGCCTTCAAACTGCTGCGTCGTAAGTCCCGCTAAGTTTCTACCGATCTCATCCTGGTGATGAGATCGGTGATTTATCTATTCTGCAGATTAACGCTGAAATGCGCCAGACAGTGCGCGAATATCGTTTCCGGTAGGCGACTGATGAATGCGCAGGCCAAACTCTTCGACCACGGCAAAGATATGGTCGAAGATATCAGCCTGAATACTTTCATATTCCAGCCAGACCACCGTATTGGTAAAAGCATAAATTTCGATTGGTAATCCGTGATCGTCTGGCGCAAGCTGGCGCACCATTAACGTCATATCTTTGCGAATACGCGGGTGATGACGCAAATATTCGTTCAGATAAGCGCGGAAGGTGCCAATATTGGTCATTTGGCGGTGATTCAATACCGATTCAGGCGCATCTAATTGCTGATTCCACGCGTCGATTTCCTGGTGACGCGTGGTCAAATACGGTTTCAGCAGGTGTGCTTTATGCAGTCGCTGACGCTCATCCTCATCAAGAAAATGGATGCTGGTGGCATCAATGCTGATGCTGCGTTTAATTCTCCGACCGCCTGAAGCCGACATTCCGCTCCAGTTTTTAAAAGAGTCTGATACCAGTGACCAGGTGGGGATCGTGGTGATGGTGTTATCCCAGTTGCGCACTTTGACGGTGGTTAAACCAATATCGATAACAGCACCGTCTGCACCGTATTTCGGCATTTCCAGCCAGTCGCCAAGCTTAAGCATGTCGTTGGCCGAGAGCTGTATTCCGGCCACCAGACCGAGTATCGGGTCTTTAAATACCAGCATTAGCACGGCTGCCATGGCACCCAGGCCGCTTATCAGTATTGCCGGCGATTGACCTATCAGCAGGGAAATCATCAGGATCCCGACCAGGATGGCGGCGATCAGTTTGATACCCTGAAATATACCTTTTAAGGGTAATTGGGATGCGGCTGGGAGCTTTTGTGACAGGTTAAGAATAACGTCCAGCAGAGAAAACAGGGACAGCAGGGCGTACATCATGATCCACAGCTGTGCGCAAGTCACTAATATATCGGCCGCTTCACTGCCTTTTTGTAGCCAGAGTGTGGCCTGTATATTGACGATGATACCTTGCAGCGTAAACGCCAGGCGGTGGAATAATTTGTTCTGCGTGATAATTTGCAACCACAGACGGGAACTGGTGCTGGCGCGTTTTTCAAATGCGCGTAATACCACCCAGTGCAAAATAACGTGAACAATAATGGCGGTGATAAAAATAATGCCAAAAATCATCACCAGCGAAGTGGTGTGATTTATTTCAATGCCGAGTTCTTCTACCTGAGATATCAATTCCTGCATAACGTCTCCTTAATAAACAGCGGTCTATGATGACCGCTGTGTGGAGCTTATGCAAATGCGGGGATTAGACTTCTGTCAGCGTTGTTTCCAGCGGCAGGCGGGATTTCGGCAGCGCGGCGTTGAAATCTTCTACGCTGTGATGACCCACCGGGACCACCACTACGCTGGTGAAACCTTTTTCTTTCAGACCAAACTCTACATCCATCACCGCCGCATCAAAGCCTTCGATCGGCACTGCATCCAGACCCATTGCTGCAACGCCCAGCAGGAAGTTACCAACGTTCAGGTACACCTGTTTTGCCATCCAGTGGTTGTCATCTTTCAGTTCTTTGCGATGCATATCAGCAAAGAAGGTACGACCTTTGTGGTTTGCAGCTTTAGCTTCAGGGGTGGCGAAGCGGCCATCGCTCTCTTCCTGATCCACCACGCGCTCCAGCCACGCGTCGTCCATCGCCGTTTTGGCGCAGAACACTACTACGTGGGAAGCATCCAGCATTTTACGTTCGTTGAACACAAAGCCGCCGGCTGCGGATTTGGCCACACGCGCTTTACCTTCATCAGTACTGGCAACGATAAAATGCCATGGCTGAGAGTTGGTGCTGGATGGGCTAAACTGCAGCAGCGTTTTTAATTTTTCGGCCTGCTCAGCGGTCAGTTTTTTAGTCGGATCGAATGCCTTAGTGGAGTAACGTTTTAAGGCGACAGAAACAATATCCATAACTACTCCTGGTGGTTTTTTATACCCTGCGGGTACGTTTTGTTTCAGCAGGGTACAGGGTTAGCAGGAAAAAGATAAGACAGGAAAATGCAAAAACACTTATCGGGGTTAACGATAAATCAGTCTGGACGCAGGCGTTTTTGATCCCGCTTCGGCAAGCCGTCAACGACGCGGTGCCAGGAATCATTCACCAGCTCTGCCAGTAATGACTCGGTAATGTCGTCGCCCGGATAGACCGAGATCCAGTGCTTTTTATTCATGTGATAGCCGGGTTCAATGCTGGGGTAAATCTGCTGGTTTAACAGTGATTTTTGCGGGTCTGATTTCAGGTTAACCAGCGGGCGTCCGCGTAGCTCTGAGACCAGCATAAAAATTTTTCCGCCAACCTTGAATACATCGTATTCCGGGCCGAATGGCCAGCAGTGTTCGGTAAAAGGCAGTTCGAGCGCAAGGCGTTTCGCACAGGTATGCAGTGTCTGGCCGTCCATTATTGTTCCTCGCGGGTTAGTGCGCGCCACATCGCTTCAAATCCCATCGATATGTATTCCTTGGCCCGGGCAGAGTCGCGGGCTGCGAACTCCATGGTGGTTTCCGCCAAAGAGAGAAAAAGGCCATCGCCGAATGCGCGATATTCGTCAGACATAAACTCAGGTCGCACGGAGCGATGACAAAGATCGCGCAGTTCCGGGAACATATCGTCGGCCTGCTGTTCTGTTTCTTTGCTGATTTTCTCGCTAACGGCTAACTGGCGAATCGTGCGATGCCCACAGGTATGGTTCAGGCCCCAGCTAATGTAGCTGTTCCAGATATAGTGAGTCATGGTTTTGGCATCGGTCACTGAGCGATCCAGATTTGCCATCATCGACTGACAGAGATCGTGCTTTAAAAAGAGGTAAAGCTCGTTGATCAAATCATCTTTGGTCGCGAAATAGCGAAACAACGTTCCCTCCGCAACACCTGCATTGCGGGCGATTACGGCGGTAGACGCCGCAATACCTGATTGTGCAAATGCTGTGGTTGCAGCTTCCAGTAATGCCAATTTTTTGTCTTCACTCTTCGGACGAGCCACTACACTTTACCCTTAAGTTGTAAAAAGCATGATTGAATCACGGCCTTTGCAGCACCGCAACGGTGAATGTCAAAGATTGAAAATCATCTTGACGGCGAACTTTCGATTTCTATAATGAGTGCTTACTCACTCATAATCAAGAGTCAGTCACGCAAACCAGCGGAAAGGGGGCGTGTTTAAGGTCAGGATATGAAGCGTCTCACAGTTTGTGTGGTTGTTATTATGCTCATTGGCGCAGCTGCAAGTTTACCGTTTTTACTCAATGCCGGGTTTGGTCAGGCACCGAAAGGGGCACAGCTGAGTCAGGTTGAACAGTCACCGCACTATCGTGATGGACAGTTTCATAACCAGGTACCAACACCGGGCTATACCGGCAACAAAAGTATGCTGGCTGCCTGGTGGGAGTTTTTGGTCGCTAAGCGCGAAAATGCGCGGCCAGCACATCCGTTGCCATTGGTGGCGACCGATCTCGCCGGGTTATCTCCAGAGCAGGACACGCTTGTCTGGCTGGGTCACTCTTCGTGGTATTTGCAGCTGGCGGGTCAACGTATCCTGATCGATCCCGTGTTTAGCAACTATGCCGCACCGCTTTCATTCCTGAACAAAGCCTTTGCCGGTGATTATCCGTGGTCCGCACAGACGATGCCGGAGATCGATCTGCTCATTATCTCGCACGATCACTATGACCATCTGGATCTCGCTACGATCAAGGCGTTAATGCCGAAAATTAAGCGGGTGATTACGCCGCTTGGCGTAGGGTCACATCTACGTTATTGGGGAATGCGCGGCGAGATAATCGACGAGATGGACTGGAATCAATCCATCAGAGTAACGGATTCGCTGATCGTTCATGCGTTGCCAGCCCGTCATTTTTCGGGGAGAGGCATCAAGCGCAATCAGACGCTATGGGCGAGTTTCATGTTTGAAACGCCGGAGCAGAACGTTTATTACAGCGGTGATTCCGGCTATGGACCGCATTTTAAAGCCATCGGCGAGCAGTTTGGCTCGGTTGATTTGGCGATTATGGAGAACGGCCAGTATGACCATGACTGGAAGTTTATTCACATGATGCCGGAAGAGACGGCACAGGCTGCGGTCGATCTGCATGCGAAAGCCGTTCTACCAGGGCATGCAGGTCGTTTCGTTCTGGCGAAACATACCTGGGATGATCCTTACAAACGACTGGCGCTTGCCAGCCGTCGTTACGATTACCGATTGCTGACGCCAATGCTGGGTGAACCGGTAATACTGTCCGCACCGGACCAACTGTTTACGGCCTGGTGGCAACAGGTGACTCAATGAATACAGGGGAGAGCATGATGACGATTTCTGCTCAGGTAATTGATACGATTGTTGAATGGATTGATGATAATTTGAATCAACCATTGCGCATTGATGATATTGCACGCCATGCGGGATATTCAAAATGGCACCTGCAGCGTCTTTTTATGCAGTATAAAGGCGAAAGCCTCGGGCGTTACATTCGGGAACGCAAGCTGCTACTGGCCGCGCGCGATCTACGCGATACCGACCAGAAAGTGTACGACATCTGTTTGAAATACGGATTCGATTCGCAGCAGACCTTTACGCGTATTTTCACCCGTACGTTCAGCCAGCCGCCGGGCGCTTATCGCAAAGAAAATCATAGCCGAACGCATTAACAGCTAAGGGTTCTCGCGGGCCTAATCCGCCAGCGAGAACCAGCGCCGCCATATGAAGCGCAAAACGAAATACTCAATCACCCCCAGCAGTAAAAACCATAGACAAAACAGCAAAGTATAAAACTGGTTGAGATCCATCAAATGAAAGGTGGCCACGAATTTTTGCGCCAGTACCAGGCCAACTGAGGGGGCGGGCAGCAGCAGACAGGACAAAAATGCCAGCAACAGGATCCCGGCGGCGGTCATCAGTGATTCAAGCGGGTGTTTCATGGTATTGTTAAACTCGAGTTAAAAAGCCATTGTCCGGGATCTCTGCGGGCAACGCAAATTCCCACGCTCAAAGCCCGGTCCAAATCTCACAATGTTTTTTCACCAGACCACTCAGTGACCCGCCTTCGGCGACGAAGTCACGCATGTTTTGTGCTTCATCATGATCATTTTTAACCTGCAGGTGTATAGCTTCAATCGCGCTGGCCGCGCCCACTTTATCCGCAGAGACCGCAACATTCTCCAGTAGTCGCAATGTGTCATCTGACAAGCGACAACCGTCGCCGGTATTGACGTCGGTGATGATTCCCGCCATACCAAAGCGACAGGCCTGAAAACGATTGAATTTATACAACAGGTAATCACGCTCCTGGTGCTTGAACGGCCGTTTGGTGAGTAACCAGTGGGCGGTAGCCTGAATAAGCCCTGCCATATTGACCGCATGATCAAGGGTCAGTGGCGTATCCATTACCCGAACCTCTACCGTGCCAAAGTGCGGGCTGGGACGGATATCCCAGTGTAAATCTTTAATACTATCAATCATGCTGGTGTAAGCCAGTCGACGGAATAGCCCCTCGAATTCTTGCCAGTTATTCACCCATGGCATCGGGCCATTATCGGGAAATCCGGAGAATATATTCAGTCGCGCGCAGGCAAACCGCGTGTCGGACGTCTGCATATAAGGTGAAGCGGCAGAGAGCGCAATAAAATGCGGAACAAATCGCGACAGGCCGTGCAGCAGGTAAATGGCATCATCGCCGTTTGCGCAGCCGATATGCACATGCTGACCGAATACCGTCGCCTGCTGAATGAGATAACCGAAATTTTCCAGGTTACGCCGATAGCGTTCGTCATCGCAGACTTCCTGACGTTGCCATTTTTGAAATGGATGCGTACCCCCGCCACAAATGGCGAGGTGCTGCTCTGCAGCAACCCGCGTGATTATCTGCTGCATGGCGGATAATTCAGCACTCGCCTGGTCGATATTGCGACAAACTCCGGTCGCCATCTCCAGCATACTTTCCGTGATATCGTGCTTGACTTCTCCGGCGGTAAGCAGCGGCTTTACGGCGTCAATCAGCCGGGAAGAATCCTGGCTCAGGTCGTAGCCTGGAGGATTGACCACCTGCATTTCCAGTTCAATGCCTAACGTGAAAGGGTCAGAAACATGAAAATCGGGAAGTGGCATAAGACTCTCTTCAGCGTTGATTTTTAATCAGTATAGAAGGGCGGCTGATTTTCTGTTCGTTGTCAGATATTCCCTGGTGACGCTTTGAAGGTGAAATAGCTGGTGTTATAACTATTTTTTACTTCGCAACTGGGGTTGAATCGTGCCGGAAATAAATCTTTATGGGCAGACCGTCGGCGATATTGTGCCGGACTGGAAGGGGGCCGCCGTACTGCCGCGGGAAGAACTTGCAGGGCAATATTGTCGACTGGTTCCTCTGGATGCCGACAGCCATGCTGCCGATCTGTTTGATGCCTACGCGCAGGCACCGGACGATCGCGACTGGACCTGGCTTGCAAGCTCCCGGCCCACGAGTGTTGAGGCCGCAGCGTGCTGGGTCCAGGGGAAATCCACGGATGCCTCTTTGGTTCCCTATGCCGTCATTGAACAGCGTTCCGGACGTGCCGTCGGACTGGTGTGCTTTATGGCGATCGAACGCGAGCACGGTTCAGTCGAAATTGGACATGTGACCTGGTCACCGCGCATGAAAAATACGGTACTTGGCACCGAAAGCATCTGGCTGTTGCTGCGCCAGGCGTTTGCGTTGGGTTATCGTCGCGTGGAGTGGAAATGCGATTCTCTGAACACTGCTTCTCGACGGGCGGCGGAACGCCTTGGGTTTATCTTCGAAGGACGCTTTCGCCAGAAGATTGTGCGCAAGGGTCGCAATCGCGACAGCGACTGGTTATCGATGATTGACGGCGAATGGCCCCGGTGTGACGCCGTGTTACAGCGCTGGCTGGCTGTCGACAACTTTGATAAAAACGGGCGGCAACGTCGATCGCTGGCGGCGTTTCAGCAGGTATAACTCTTTTACTCGGTATTCTAACATTGGACTCTCGGTAGAGATGTTCAGTTTCATAATGTTCCGCCCTGTAAAGGGCGGAACATTGATTAGCCAATGATATTAATATTTCGCTTGTTTAGTTTTTCACTTACAATTTCATTCATTACACCTTGTGTCGTAATAACGTATCCGATATTGCTACTAATACCGGTCAGGGTGAGAGTGATAGTTTTTTTATCGGAGCTTAGTGCGATATTACTGATGCTGGCTGGTTGGTTGATAGTATATGATTTTATATTCATCGCGCTTGTTCTGTCTGTAGCCTGACTCACCTGTATATTAAGTGAGTTGGTTGTGGCATCGAAGGTTGATTTAATAACATCGAAACTGTTGCTGGCATAAACTTTCATGGCATCTACCGTTAGCCATTTACCGCTTCGCTTTACACCTTTTAATATGTGGGTGTCAGGTGACAGATTATTAACACTGTATATAATATCGCTAAATTCGAGAGACTCACTCCAGGTGCTTGTGGTACCGACAAAAACATCATCGAGATAGAAATCAATATCCCCCTGATCGCTATTTTTTTCGCAATATACTGAGGCATTGCGACCATTGAAGGTAAATTCAAAATAGTCGCCATTATTTTGTGTTACCTGACTCTTGCCATCAGAACTGTCTGGCCGTCCATCAGCTAACCACCAACCAGAACCTGTATAGATGATTGAATCACTGCTTTCCTGAACCAATAATTCCGGCTCCTGCTGGCCGAAAATTTGCTGATTTCCTGCCGCAACTACTGGGTGCTTCATATAGGTATCCCATATCAGGCCACTACGGTAGTTTTCGATCATAATAAGAGACAGGCCCTTTATCAGAGCTGAATTGTTGCTACAGTACCATGATGCTGGTAGTGACGAATTAAATGCTTCGCTGAAGCCATATCCAGTCCAAAGTTGTGGATTATTAAACCATTTCATCATTGCCTGCAGGACTTCCTGAGGCATGAAGGGTAAACTGCCAATCGGGCCGCTTGGCGTGACTGTGCCATCGGTGAAATGCATGTTATTCGCGCCGATATCACCTGACGGTGGTGCTCCATATGCGGCATATCCATTTGGCCCATTGCAAGCAGTCAAGCCCCAGTTGTCGGCATCCAATGAAGGAAGAACATCATGATTTGCGATACAAAACTCTCTGTTTGCTTTGCTGGCATTAATGCTATTTTGCCACCAGTCAGCTCCTTTTTTGTCCCATAAACGACGGAAATCAAGCCAGGCATGTGAAAACTGGTATGTAAAAAGCTGACCACCCCAGACATAAATCAGGTCTCCGCTGTTACCATAATGCCCATATTTGCGTTCAAGTTTATAGAACATATCAGCTGCGTTTGTTGGTGCGTGGGTTGTGGAGCCTGTTGCCATCGGATACATGCAGAATTGCTCAGCATATCCTCCCCAGGTTGCGGAGAGTTGAACCAGATTAGAATCCCATCCCATGGTAAAGTGTCCATTCGGTGCAACAGCAGCATCCCATTCCACATCATCAAAAATCTGCTGAGCGAGCGCGCCCACTGTCTCGCCAAAATATTGTCCAGCTGTCAAAATACCATTCAATGCCAGCATGGTATCGACTGTTGAAACCTCAGAGTCGAGCGTATCCAGACTGTCCATATTGATAAAGTGATAATAGAAACCTTTATAGCGCAGCGCTGGATTTTTCAACGTCTGAAGTGATTTAATGAGCCGATTTTCAGCTTCAGCCTTGCTGATCCAGCCGCGCTCTACGGCAATAACGAAGGCGCTGAATGCAAATCCGGAACCCGCGATAGTTGACCGGCGAGAATTGGCCATATCAGAAATTAATCCGTAGCCAGCAGAACCATCGGTGATATTGGCTTCCTTCCAGAAATATTCAAAGCAGAGCCGCGCTTCCGCCTCCAGCAGTTCTTCCTCTGTCAGCGTGACAGGCGTTCTGGCTGTCTGGTATACACCAACTTCATAAAATGACGGTCCCTTGTTACTGACAAGTTCTGTAATCTCAAACCGAATGGCTTTGCTGCGCGTCAGGTAGGGCAGCACGATCCCCTTACTGATATCATTGCTCTGATAAACATTTTTCCAGTCAACGCCTGTATCATCCAGAATTTGCAAGGTAAAATTTTTAATCCTTGATAATTCGTCGGCGTTAAGAAATTCTTTCACTGATATACGATCAAAAAATTCATCTTTTAAAAACGTAATAGTGAAAGTCACAGGCAGCTCTGTATTGTCATTGGCTGCCCAACGCGTATTTGGATTGCCATCTGTAGCAAAGGCTGCTTTATATTCCGTTCTTTCGTCATACCAGACATCGCTTGCGGCAGTCACCGCTCCTTTGGCAAGATTAACGGGTTGAATAACCGGTAACAGTGATGATGTTGAATTAAATGCTGAGAATGTGTACAGGCTTGCTGGTTTGGTAGAATCAATACAGGAATGGATTGTCAGGACGATCTTATCAGCACTGACTAACATTGGCAGGGAGGCCAGGTAGTTCCTGGCGGGGTTATTTCCTTTCAATGTTGTGACCAACTCAGTGGCTGAATAGATATCAATACTGAAATCAGCAATGCGTTGTTCGTATTGATTAAAGCCAATAAGATCAATTGATGTTGGCATAGCAAAAGTTAGCGTCAGTGTCACATTATTTGCCTGATCGGCCGCCCATCGCGTTTGAGGATCGTTGTCGACCATATTTTGTGGCGAATAATCTTCATTATCACCGTACCAGACGTTGCTGGCTTCTGCATGACTAAAAATTGCAACATCAGGATAAATTTTGGGCTGTGGTATTTCTTCAAACTCCATCACCAGAACCATACCTAATGGATCGCTTAGAGAATCAGGAAGAGTGAAAAGCATGCATCCACTGAGTATCTCGAAATCCAGGAGAGTCTGTGGCGTGGTGAGCCAGTAAACCTTTGATGGAAGAGTAATGGGTTGCCCAACTCTGAGTTTTTTATCTTCAGGTAGGTTTGTTATTGTTACATAAAGCTTTTCCTTTTGTAGTTTCTTCGTTTTACTCAGAGTACAAAAAACGCTTGGCTGCATGGAAACATTAAGCGTACCTGCCCGTGTCTCATAAATGGCTTCACCCCATGTCTGCATCCATCTACCTATTTCGCTCAATCTGTCCACACAGGGTTGCGGAATAACCCCTTCTGCGTCTGGACCTGTATTGAGTAGCAGATTTCCACCTTTACTGGCGCAGTCCAGGAGATCGTTGAGAAGCACCTGAGCATCTTTCCAGTTGGTGTCACTCGTATTATATCCCCACGAATTGTTTATCGTCATACAAGCTTCCCATGGGCCAGTCTGGGAATCTGTGGGAATACTCTGCTCAGGTGTGGAATAATCGCCAGCACCATTACCAATACGATCGTTTATAATAATGTCGGGAGATAAACGGTGTAAGAAATCTCTGATGTTAGTAGATACATCTTTGTTCAAAAATGCAGCCCATGCACCATCAAACCAAATTAAAGCGGGGTCAAAAATTTCAATGAGCTCTTTAAGATGTTCTTTCATTTCGGAAAGATAACGAGTGACATCTGCAGGGTTAATTGTGGTTGGAACAGCAGCATCATCTTCAATAGCAACCTCGTTAACATTGCCCCAATCTAGTAACGAGTAATAACAACAAAAAATGATCCCTCGCTCGCGACAAGCTGTGGCCAGTGGTCGAAGAACAGATTGGTGAATTGCCGCTGTGTTCTCCACATCATAAGGCGCAAATTCAGTCACGTTGGTATCGAACATGGCAAAGCCGTCATGATGTTTAGTCGTGATAGTGAGATATTTCTGACCCGTGCTTTGAATGATATAGGCCCATTCATCCGGGCTGTACTTATCAGGGTTAAAGGGCGCACAGGCTTCTGTGATGTAGTCACTTTTCGGTATCTGATTGGTGTTCATTACCCACTCACCTTCACCGAGAACAGAATAAGCGCCCCAGTGCATCATATGCCCGAATCGGGAATCATCGAACCATTTCATCCGGCGGAGCTTTGCTTCTTCGGTCTCTGTACCTGAGTATTGAGAAAAAACAAACCAGTTCAGATATCCTGTAAAACCATCGGGGAATAAAATATAAATGTCTGCGGGTTCAGTCGTATCACAGTTAATGTTATTACTGACTGATTCAGTAAAAAATTTATCGACTCCAGATGCTTTGGCCGTTAGCGTCCAGAGCGGTTCACTTTCGAGCGAATCTCTAAATATCTGAATTTTTTGATTAGATGTTTGTGTAGAAGCAAATAACATACAGTTGGCGAACATCCCGTCAGGAATAATGGTGTTAAATTTTAGCCATGAGCCAGCAGGAAGGTCCATGACAGACTGATCGGTGTTTAATCTTGGTGACTTGTCAAAGTGAGTCAGGCTGTAGTTATCAACGGATGTTAGTTGAACATCAGTATTAGTCTCAATATAGTCCTGGAAATAGATAATATTATTTTTCATACTTAACCTCGTTTTGTTGCGTTTATATGCGCAGTGATTAATTTGCTGGGTATTGCTGCCACGGTAATTGAAAGTGTGGTCCGTCACAAAATGATTTCCAGTCGCCACCCCACTCAATAGGAATGTCTAATATTGAAGATGCTTTTTTAAAGGCAACGGCAATTTCTTGGTAATATTTGAATTCCCACGATCCCGAAGATGTGGGATATGCCAGAACATCAATTGCATGACCAGACAAATGCCGGCTATTAAGAGTTTTAGATTTTCCTTCATTAAAAAGTTGTTGCTGTCGCTCAGCAGAGCGCAGACCTTCAGTTATACCGAAGTTGACTACGGATAATTCAAGAGCGGTAAAGGCTAATTTTGATAGATCGGTATGAACATTTTTAAGCATCAGAATGCTTCGTTCACTAAATGATTTTTCTTTCATCGTGTACCTGCTGTTTAAAGAATATTGACGAAAATGTTAGGTTAATACGTTAAAATCGTTACAATGTTTTTTTGGCGATCCCTCACAAAAAATTTATCAGACGTTTGATTAGAGAATGTCTATTTTTTAGGTTTTGAACGAACAAATAATGATCATTTCAAGTAACCTAAAAATACTCTATTAGTTTAGTATTTAGACTCTTGAGTGGGGGAGGTCTGTGATGTCTATTTTCATATCAAAACAACTTAAATACTTTATGGTTGCAATGGAAAAAAAGTGTATATCTAAGGCCGCAGATGAGCTTTATTTAACAAGAACACCTCTATGCAAAAAGCTTGCAGATCTAGAAAGCACGCTGGGAGAAACCTTATTTATCAGGAAATATAATGAGTTAGTTCCTACAGAATATGCTATTTCGTTACATAAGGAGTTAATGCCAATCTATGAGGCTCAATCAAGAATTGATAACAGGTTAAATAATAAGGGAGGTAATAGCATACTAAAAATATTTTTTGATGTCACAGTCCCTGAGCTTATGTATCGTGCCATATCCTCTTCCATAATGGGAGAAATCACGACGATTAAAATAAAGTCTGAAAGAGTTGTTATTACTGAGAGATTACTTCATGAGCATGCTCATGCGCCAAATGTTTTCTTTATATCGCTCAGAGCATTAACGCTCTGTCACCCATTTAAAGAAGTGATGTGGCATGGTGGTGAGGTTACGATTCTAATGTCAAAAGGTAAGGTGGATATTACCGATTTTATTGACATATTTGTGTGGAATGATGGCTATACAAACCACTTCAAAACACGGATTGAAACCGCATTGAAAGATAAATATAAAACGATAAATTATATTTATCATAACTTTGATTTTTCGACTATCTTACATAGAATATATCGAGGTCACGGTGCGTGCGTTATGCCGCTAAAAACCGCATTAATTTATAAAAGTGAAGGTTTAGGTACTAAATCTATTGCAGCTAAATATACTTCGGTGTATATGTATCACAATGATAACTTGTTGTATAAAGATGGGTTTGACAAAACTAAACAAGTTCTTTTAACATTTTTCTAGTTTTTAATGTGCAATGAAAGCCCTCTTTACTGAGGGCTTTATTTCATATTCAGATCGATCCCTGTTTTTTTCTTTAGAGCGAAGAAGAAAATCCTACTAATACCGTGTGTACCCAGTAGCGATATTATAATTGCTACAGCTCCTGATGAGATTTTTACGCCATGCAAGGGGGGTAAACTGACAAGGTGAGGTTTTACCAGATAAAAAAGTAACAGGCAGATTATTAGGTCTCCGCATCTTTCCCTTAATTTTCCGCCACCATATAGCCAGCGACCAATTTCTCCTAATGTAATAATAAAAAACATCTTAATGGTATCTATGGGCTCTGAGAATAATGCTAATAGCAGCCCGCTGAATGTTAATTTCGAAGGCATGATTTCTCCTGATAGGCCAGGTGCGAAACCTGGCCTTGGATTAAATCGATTGAGGTTATTATTCGTTGACTAGCAGACGTACATCGTCAATATCAACGGCATCGGTCATGTCCGTATTATATGCAGCCTGGAAATGGAGCATGAGAGGACCAGTCCAGGAAGGATCGATGGTGAAAGAAAAAGACTCAGTTGTCCAATCGGAGCTCATTCCCGAATTGAATGTTTGTTGCCAGTAAGTTGTATTGGTATTCAGCATCATTACAGAAACAGTGCCACTGTTTTGTCCACGGCATTTGAACGTCAACAGACCTTGTTGCCCAGTACTCATACCGATTTGCTGCCACGCAGATTCAGTGGCATTTATGTGGGCAAAGTAATTTTCTACTGTTTCAGATTCATTCTGCACGCCAGCGGCGCTATCAGAAAAAGACCAGGAATTGAGTTGGCCGGGGTTGAAATCGCCGTCGTAGATAATGTTAGTAATCATTTTTAATCTCCAGTTCAAATATGATGGTTATAATGTTACTGGTTCAGTAACATGGATTTAGATTAACAAATATATTCGCGAATAATTTCCAGATTTTAGATAAAATATGACTAAAAAATAGCGAGAGCCCTAATGACTAAAGGGGGTTCTCTTTATTCGTTCTGACTGAATTTCTGTATTCTGCTAGCAGAGAATACTCAAGATTCCTGTAGTTCCAATATTGAGTGTAGGTTCTTGCTGGACGCTCAAGATTCATGCTCAGGAAGACAAGTCTGTAAACTTTATGTTACATTTGATAAAGAAAAACATCGCTACGTAATCAATGGAAATTTAAGTCTATTTTTGGATTTGTCGCCTTTAAATGTTAATGCGGAAGCCGGCGCTAAACGCAAGAGCAGGGCTTAGCATTTATGGGCTCCGTGACATATGTTGGATATATTTTTTGCGCAATGTCATGCCAGGAAGTTGCGCAAGAAATATAAAGGAAGAGTACGATTTACTCGCTGAGTGACGTGTTACATGGTGAAACTTTTGAGATAGAGCGTAACGCGATAACTCTCATTTTTAAAAGGATAAAAACGGTATGCCAGTTAACGATATTGCCGTGTTGATATTCACGTTTATCGCTGCTTGCGTGTTCATTTTTTGCGCTGCCAATATTGTTGTGCAGTTAAAAACTCACGATCTTAAGCGGCTACTCCAGGATGATTACGATAAAGCCCGGCATAAAATGGTGGGGGAGTGGGAAGAAGCAAACCTTAAATTTATGAATGAGATTACAGAGCTAAAAACTGAAATTAAAGCTATCAAGAGCCAGATGGTGAAAAAAGAATCTACCAGTGAAAGTTTGAGCAGTGCAGAGGTCTTGAGCAAAAAAAAGATTGTCGAAGACGATTCCCTGGATAATCCGTTAGGACAGAGAGCCAGACCTAATCGCCTTCACTGAGCAAGCATCAATAAGATTAGAAAAACCTCCCTTACGGACAGATCGCACACAGGGTAATGATGTTTTCTTCACGCTGAAACCAGCTAATGTTAACGCTCTGCCCGGCGAGGTTTTGCGAAAATGACGGCGTGATTTGCAAGGTGATCTGCGTCGTGTTGAGAGCGATAACGTTGGCGCTGGAGAAGCCCGGAAGGTGCGTCAAGTGTGCTGCAAACGCCTTATACAGACTCTCTTTTGCGCTGAATGCCAGGGTTAAGGCGAGTGGAAAGGGGAGGCTGGCGTGATGCAAAACCTGATGTTCCTGGTTATCGATAATACCGCCAGTCAGCTCAACTGCGGTTTGTGGTGTAAAAATAGCTTCTATATCCAGTCCGACGGGATGCGTCGATACCACCGCCAGCGCAGTTGACGTACTGTGGCTGATGCTGCCAAACAACTTTTGTGGCCACAGCGGTTGTCGCTGCCCGCCGATGCCAGGCACAGTTTTGATACCGTATTCACGTAATGCATGTACTGCGGCAATACGCCCCGCTAAGTGCTCAGCTTTACGCTTACGCCCACAGGATTGAAGCTGAGTATGGTGG
The DNA here is from genome assembly GCF_006385635.1 of Citrobacter sp. CF971. NCBI lineage: Bacteria > Pseudomonadati > Pseudomonadota > Gammaproteobacteria > Enterobacterales > Enterobacteriaceae > Citrobacter > Citrobacter sp. CF971. The sequence continues at coordinate 1,438,640 of NZ_CP041051.1, forward strand.
GGGAGCCAGAGCAGGTCGTGCTCATGGAAGCTGTCGGGATCGAACTCGACAATGTGCAGCGTGTGCTCTGCGAAAGTGAGTGGTGTGTGCGTTGTGTGCATCATAGTTATGATTTCCCTCTCCCCGCAGCGAGGAGAGGGAAAGCGTTATCAGAAGTGTGTGTTAACGCTCATGAACCACGTCCGGCCCGGTTCGTTATAGGTGTACGCGCCAGCGCCCGCCATATAGTCGCCAGTTTTGATATCACTGGTTGTTTGGGCATTACCTTCACGCCACAGACGTTTGTCGAAGACGTTATCCACGCCGCCGGTCAGGCTGACGTTTTTCGTCACATCCCAGGTCGCGCTCAGGCCGACGATGCTGTACGGGCTCACTTCCTGGGCTGAACTGCCGGTCACCGGTTTACCCTGGTAATCATATTTCTTCGGCTGTTGTTTGCCGTACCAGGTAAAGGTGGATTGCAGTGACAAATCTTCACGCGCCTGCCAGCTTAGCGTTGAGTTCAGAGTGTATTCAGGAATAATCGACAAGCGTTCGCCGGTCTCTTTATTCTTACTTTGCAGCATGTAAGTGATGTTGTTGGTCCAGGTAACTGTTTCGCTAACCGGTACGTTCAACGTCCCTTCCAGGCCTTCCACCACCGCTTTAGGTACGTTTTCCCACTGATAGATATCGGTGTAGGTTGTTGTTTCTTTACCCGTAGTCGGGTTTCTCTGGGTAATTGACGTTCTGCTTAGCGGTACAGTCCCCGCTTCGATCTTGTTACGGTAATCGTTGCGGAACCAGGTTACGCCGGCCAGCCAACCGTCACGTTTGAACTCCAGACCAATCTCTTTGTTGATACTGGTTTCGGCCTTCAGGTCATCATTGCCCATCATGTAGCAACCAATGCCCGTCGCAGAACCGGTGGCATAGCAGCCCTGGCCTTTGCTGTACAGAATATAGTTCGGGTTAGTCTGGTACAGGCTAGGTGCTTTATAGGCCCGTGCGATACCCATCTTCAGCGTAAAGTCGTCGCCCAGACCTTGGGACAGGTTCAGGGACGGGCTCCAGTTGTCACCAACGACGCTGTGGTGGTCGAAGCGCAGACCCGGCGTCAACATGGTGCTGTCGGTCAGCTCCATGTTATTTTCTGCAAACAGGGAGAAAATTTCAGCCTGTGAATACGGGCTACGATCGGTGCTGCTGGCACCAGGTATGTTCCCGCCCATAAAGGTCTGGGTATTGGAACTCATGTCTTTCATACGCTGCTGGTTCCATTCGGTACCGAGCGTCAGGTTCTGGTTCACCAACAGGTCGAATGGAATGCTAATTTCGCTGTGCAGGGTGACATCCGCCAGGTCAGTGTCGGTAAATTGATTACTGTTAAATAACCCTTCAAGGCCACCTGCCAGACCTTCACCCAAACGGGAGTTACGGGTGTGTTCGTATTGCGCCCAGTTGCTGGTGGTAATGCCGTTGTCCCAGCCGCCGTTCCACGTCAGCGCATAGTTCTGGCGGTACATACGGTTAGTTTCTTTACCGTAGTATTTTTTTACCAGCCCGTTAGTTTTGTTATCGTTGTTGGTGTTTTGAGTGTCACCCGCATACAGGTTGCCCTGACGGCTGTAGCCGGCTTCAAACTCCAGCGATTGCATTGGGGCAAAATCCCAACGCAGCAGACCGTTGATATCTTTGTTTTTTACCCCTTCACGACCCGCAGGCATCGTATCGGCATATGACCCTGTACGTGCTGACTGGTGACCGTCGTTGATGTCCCAGGCATCGGCCTGGGTTTTGTCGAGGTTACCGTTCAGGCGGAAGCTGAAATCTCCGCCCAGCGGGCCATTCAGACTAAAGTTGGTACGCTTGGTTGAACCTTCTTCTTTGTGTTCCGGGGCGTTGAAATAGGTATTCCAGGAACCATGCCACTCATCGCCGCCTTTCTTGGTGATGATATTCACCACACCGCCAGCTGCGCCATTGCCATAGCGTGCTGCGGCAGGACCGCGCAGCACTTCAATACGTTCAATCATTTCCGGAGCAACCCATGCGGTATCGCCGCGGGTATCGCGCTCGCCGCGCCAGCCCTGGCGCACGGAGTTACGGCTGGTAACCGGTTTACCGTCGATCAAAATCAGGGTGTTTTCTGGCCCCATGCCGCGAATATCGATCTGGCGGTTGTTGCCGCGCTGACCGCTGGTTGAGTTACCGGTCAGGTTAACGCCAGGCATGGTACGGATGATTTCCGACACATCGCGAGCGGGAGGGTTCTTACGAATTTCATCAGCGGTAATGGTTGAAACGCCCGGCGCCTGTAGGTTCTGCTGGGCGGCGGTAACGACGATGGTGTCTTCATGAGAGACAGCTACGCTATCGGTTTGATCTTCTGCCATTGCTGGCAGGGCTACCCCGTAAATCCCTAAATTGACCAATAAGGCCAGTGAATGAATCTTGTTGTTCATTGTATGTCCTGCTGTTCTTTTAGCCACGAGTACCAATGTGCCTCGGTGCGGCATTTGGTCTGATGTCGCCCGCATCTGCGTAAACTATCCATTCCAGAAAAAGTACGCAGCGCCAGGTCGGTTTATAAGTGGTGAAAAACTGTGCGCGCTTCCCACAGCGCGACAATATGCTATTGCAAATGCAAATAGTTATCAATAATATTATCAATATATTTCACGCTAAATCATAAAATTTCACAATAAACATGGGGTTATGGCGGTGACGACGTTAAAGATGGGAAGCGAGGCGTGGTGGCAGTCAAAAAAAGGCCCGGAGTGGGAGCGTGAAGACAACGGAAATTATCGGGTAACCTTCTGGTGGCGTGACCCGCAGGGAACGGAGAAAGAGTCAGCCATTCATCACGTTTGGGTTTATATCACCGGCGTCACCGACCACCATCAAAATGCTACCCCTCAGTCGATGCGACGCATTGATGGAACGAATATTTGGTGCTGGAGTGTTTCCCTCAGCGCCAACTGGCGTGGCAGTTACTGTTTTATTCCAACAGCGCGCAACGATATTTTTGCGCCGCAGGCGCTGGGCGAAACGCCTGACCGAACCGCGCTGCGTGAAGGCTGGCGGCAATTACTGCCGCAGGCTATTGCTGACCCCCTTAATTCGCAGAGCTGGCAGGGCGGTCGTGGCCACGCGGTGTCTGCGCTGGAAATGCCTGATGCACCCGTACAACCAGGATGGGATCGACCTGAAAACCCCGATTCACCCGCAGTGTGTCTGCAATGGCGTAGCGCCAGGCTTGGTAATACGCGTCGCGTATGGGTACTTACCACCGGAGTGGCCCAAGCGGAATCTCGTCCGCTGGCTATCCTGCTGGATGGGCAGTTTTGGGCACAGAGTATGCCGGTCTGGCCTGCGCTAACTTCACTTACGCATCGTGGACACCTTCCTCCTGCCGTTTATCTCCTGATTGATGCCATCGACACGGCTCACCGTAGCCGCGAACTGCCGTGTAACGCGGATTTTTGGTTGGCGGTACAAGAGGAGCTGTTGCCGCTGGTGAAGACGACAACCGCATTCAGTGACGATCCGCAGCGTACTGTCGTCGCCGGGCAAAGTTTTGGCGGGTTGTCATCGCTGTATGCCGGGCTGAACTGGCCCGCGCGCTTTGGCTGTGTTCTTAGCCAGTCGGGCTCTTACTGGTGGCCGCATCGTGGTGGTGGTCAGGACGGAGCGATCGTCGAGCAACTGAAGACCGGGACCATCAGCGCTCAGGGACTGCGTATTGTCCTGGAAGCGGGGATCCGCGAGCCTATTATTTATCGCGCTAATCAGGCGTTATATGCCCAGTTACCTTCTGCACCACAGTCTATTTTCTGGCGTCAGGTTGATGGTGGACACGATGCGCTTTGCTGGCGCGGCGGTCTGATGCAAGGGCTAATGACGCTCTGGCAACCGCTTACCGACACGATTTAACCGGACGACGTTCCACGACAGGAGTTGAGTATGGAATTCAGTAACCCCTTCGATAATCCGCAGGGCCAGTTTTACATTCTGCAAAATCCCCAACGTCAGTTTAGCCTTTGGCCGCAGCAGTGTTCACTTCCTGCTGGTTGGCAAATTGCTTGCGAGCCCCAATCCCAGGAAGCCTGCCAGCAATGGCTGGATGCAAACTGGACCACGCTGACGCCCGCGAACTATGTCGATGTGCAGGAGGCTCCATGACTCAGCGTTTACCGTTAGTGGCGGCTCAGCCGGGGATCTGGATGGCGGAAAAACTCTCCACATTGCCCTCGGCGTGGAGCGTGGCGCACTACGTAGAATTAACCGGCGAACTGGACGCGTTGTTGCTGGCGAAAGCGGTTGTGGCGGGCCTGGAGCAGGCCGATACCTTGCGAATGCAGTTTAGCGAAGATAACGGCGAGGTCTGGCAATGGGTGGATCCTGCGCTCACTTTTGCGCAACCCGAAATCATCGATCTGCGCGAAAAATCCAACCCACATGAGGCGGCGCGTGCGTTGATGCAGGCAGACCTGCAGCAGGACATACGTGCTGACGGCAATAAGCCGCTGGTTTTTCACCAGCTTTTACAGGTGGGAGATAAACGTTGGTATTGGTATCAGCGTTACCATCATTTGCTGGTCGATGGCTTCAGCTTCCCGGCTATTACCCGCCAGATAGCCGCAATCTATCGCGCATGGCTAGATGGCGAGTCTACGCCAGACTCACCTTTTACGCCGTTCGCCGAGGTGGTGGAAGAGTATCAACAGTACCGTCAAAGTGATGCCTGGCAACGCGACGGCGCCTTCTGGCGCGAGCAACGAAAGCAACTGCCACCTCCTGCTTCGCTGTCGAACAATCCGTTGCCGGGACGCTCGGCCAGCGCGGATATTATTCGTATGAAGTTAACCGCGCCTGAAGGAGCGTTTCGCCGGCTTGCGGCACGCATGCCTGACGTTCAGCGTGCGGATCTGGCCCTCGCGCTGGTGGCATTGTGGCTGGGACGTTTATGCAGCCGAATGGATTATGCCGCCGGGTTTATCTTTATGCGGCGCATGGGCTCGGCGGCGTTGACGTCCACTGGACCGGTTTTAAACGTTCTGCCATTTGGTGTGAGGCTGGATGCGGCAGAAAGCTTGCCTGCGCTTGCACAACGACTGGCCGGGCAGTTGAAGAAAATGCGTCGGCATCAACGTTATGATGCCGAACAAATCGTTCGCGACAGCGGGCGTGCCGCCGGTGCTGAGCCGCTGTTTGGCCCGGTGCTGAATGTGAAAATATTCGACTATCATCTGAATATTCCCGGCGTTCAGGCGCAAACTCATACGCTGGCGACAGGACCGGTGAACGATCTTGAACTGGCGTTGTTCCCGGATGAAAACGGCGGGCTGAGTATTGAAATCCTGGCCAATAAACAGCGCTACGATGCAGAAACGCTGGCGCAGCATGCCTCGCGTTTAATCGGGCTTATCGAGCAGTTTGCTGACAATCCGTCGCTATGCTGCGGCGACGCCGGGATGCTGTTGCCTACAGAACATGAGCGGCTGGCGAAGATTAACGACACGACCGTGGAGATCCCGTTCACTACGCTTAGCGCACTGGTGACACAGCAGGCCGATAAAACGCCGGATGCCCCGGCGCTGGCCGATGCCCGTTATCAGTTTAGCTATCGCGAAATGCGCCAGCAGGTCGTGGCGCTGGCGAGCCTTCTGCGCGAACGCGGCGTCCGTCCTGGCGACAGCGTAGCTGTGGCATTACCGCGTTCTGTGTTCCTGACGCTGGCGCTGCACGGTATTGTGGAAGCCGGAGCTGCCTGGCTGCCGTTGGATACCGGATACCCGGACGATCGCCTGCGGATGATGCTCGAAGACGCGAAGCCAAAATTGTTGATAGCGACTGAAGGGCAACTGGCGCGTTTTAGCGATATCCCAGGGCTGGAAAGTCTGTGCTATGACTCGCCGCTGCCAGCAGAAGATGCTGCTCCGTTGGCGCTATCTCAACCCAATCATACGGCCTATATCATTTTTACTTCCGGTTCTACCGGTAGACCAAAAGGGGTGATGGTTGGGCAAACCGCCATCGTTAACCGTCTGCTGTGGATGCAAAATCACTATCCGCTGACCGCAGATGATGTGGTGGCGCAAAAAACGCCATGCAGTTTTGACGTCTCGGTATGGGAGTTTTTCTGGCCGTTTATTGCCGGGGCAAAACTGGTCATGGCAGAACCTGAAGCGCACCGCGATCCGCTGGCGATGCAGCAGTTCTTTGCCCGTTATGGGGTGACGACCACGCACTTTGTCCCCTCTATGTTGGCCGCTTTTGTCGCTTCACTGACGCCGGAAACCGCGCGGGAGAGTTGTGCTTCTCTGAAACGGGTATTTTGCAGCGGCGAAGCCTTGCCAGCCGATTTATGCCGTGAGTGGGAGCAGTTGACTCATGCGCCACTGCACAATTTGTACGGACCAACGGAAGCTGCGGTCGATGTGAGCTGGTATCCGGCCTGGGGAGAAGATCTCGCTGCCGTAACCGGCAACAGCGTACCGATTGGCTATCCGGTATGGAATACCGGTTTACGCATTCTGGATGCCATGATGCGCCCGGTGCCTTTCGGCGTAGCGGGTGACCTGTATCTGACGGGGATCCAACTGGCGCAAGGCTATCTGGGGCGTCCGGATCTGACGGCGAGCCGCTTTATCGCCGATCCGTTTAACGTCGATGAGCGTATGTACCGTACCGGAGATGTGGCGCGCTGGCTGGAAAATGGCGCGGTGGAATACCTCGGGCGCAGCGATGACCAGCTTAAAATTCGTGGACAGCGCATTGAGCTCGGCGAGATTGACCGGGTGATGCAGCAGTTGCCTGATGTCGAGCATGCCGTTGCCCATGCCTGCGTATTCAACCAGGCTGCGGCGACAGGCGGCGATGCGCGCCAACTGGTGGGGTATCTGGTGTCGCAATCGGGTTTGCCGCTGGATACGACTGTGTTGCGGGAACGTCTGCGCGAAAAACTGCCTGCGCACATGGTACCGACGGTATTGTTACAACTGGCGGAGTTGCCGCTTAGTGCGAACGGCAAACTGGATCGTAAAGCGCTACCGATGCCGCAGTTGATGTCGCGTGTTTCCGGGCGCGCACCGCGAACAGGGACTGAGACCACCATCGCGCAGTCTTTTGCGGCCTTGCTGGATTGTGAGGTGAATGATGTAGAGGCTGATTTCTTTGCGCTTGGTGGGCATTCGCTGCTGGCGATGAAGCTGGCAGCGCAGTTGAGCCGCATTTTTGAGCGTCAGGTGACGCCCGGGCAGATTATGGTGGCTTCCACCGTGGAACAACTGAGCGCATTGCTGGAGAGCAATGATGATGAACAGTCGCAGCGTCTGGGATTTGAGACGCTATTGCCACTGCGTGAAAGTTACGGCCCAACGTTGTTCTGCTTCCATCCGGCGTCGGGTTTTGCCTGGCAGTTTAGCGTGCTGTCGCGTTATCTCAGCCCTCAGTGGTCGATTATGGGTATTCAGTCGCCACGACCGGATGGCCCGATGCAAACGGCGGAAAATCTCGACTCGGTATGCGAACATCACCTGGCAACGCTGCTCAGTCAACAACCTCACGGACCTTACTATTTATTAGGTTATTCGCTGGGCGGCACGCTGGCACAGGGGATCGCCGCGCGCTTACATGCCAGAGGAGAGACGGTTGCATTCCTCGGGCTGTTGGATACCTGGCCGCCAGAGACGCAAAACTGGCAAGAAAAAGAGGCCAATGGGCTGGATCCAGCGGTGCTGGCGGAGATCGAGCGTGAACGCGAAGCCTTTCTGGCGGCGCAGCAGGGGAATGCGTCAGAGGCCTTATTTAACGCTATCGAAGGCAACTACGCCGATGCGGTTCGCCTGCTCACCACGGCGCACAGCGTGCCGTTTGCAGGTCACGCCACGCTGTTCGTTGCTGAGCGCACGTTAGCACCGGGTGTGAGCCCTGAGCGCAGTTGGTCGTCGTGGATATCCAGCCTGGATGTATACCGCTACGACTGCGCGCATGTTGATATTATTTCCCCCACCGCGTTTGAGGCGATAGGACCTGTAATAAATACACTGATTAATAAATCTGTGTAACCAGACGAATATTGCAATCGCGATGATCGAACAGCTCCACAATGTAAAATATATGTTGTGGAGATGTTATTTTTATGCGGTGCAAGGTGATGAAAGGGGTGAATAAATTCCGAATATAATTTTTGGTAGGGCGATAAGCGCAAAGAGTGTTTCGGATAATTCTGACTAAATAGATGCGCGGAATAGTAGATCACTGAAAGGGAACTCAGCCCGGATTGTGCGATCTGATCAATCGCCAAACCAACCAAAACCACCAACCGGACTGAGCGATGCCGATCATAGCACCAATACCCCGTGGCGAACGACGCCTGATGCAGAAAGCTATTCATAAAACGCGCGATAAAAATCATGCCCGCAGACTCACGGCCATGCTGATGCTTCATCGGGGTGAACGGGTCAGCGATGTTGCCAGAACTCTCTGTTGTGCTCGTTCATCCGTTGGTCGCTGGATTAACTGGTTTACGCACTCAGGTATTGAAGGCCTGAAATCCTTACCCGCAGGGCGCTCCCGACGCTGGCCTTTTGAACATATCTGCACCCTGTTACGTGAGCTGATAAAGCATTCTCCCGGCGATTTTGGTTATCAACGTTCACGCTGGAGCACCGAATTACTGGCATTAAAAATCAATGAGATAACCGGTTGCCAGTTACATGCAGGAACCGTTCGCCGCTGGTTGCCATCTGCGGGGCTTGTATGGCGCAGGGCCGCGCCAACTCTGCGTATCCGTGACCCACATAAAGATGAAAAGATGGCGGTAATCCACAAAGCGCTGGATGAATGCAGCGCAGAGCATCCGGTATTTTATGAAGATGAAGTGGATATCCACCTTAATCCTAAAATCGGTGCGGACTGGCAGTTGCGCGGACAGCAGAAACGGGTAGTGACGCCGGGGCAGAACGAAAAATACTATCTGGCCGGCGCACTGCACAGTGGCACGGGTAAAGTCAGCTACGTGGGCGGCAACAGCAAAAGTTCAGCGCTGTTTATCGCTCTGCTGAAGCACCTGAAAGCCACTTACCGGCGGGCGAAAACAATCACGCTGATCGTTGATAACTACATTATCCATAAAAGCCGCGAAACACAGCGCTGGTTGAAAGCAAATCCCAAGTTCAGGGTAATTTACCAGCCGGTTTACTCGCCGTGGGTGAATCATGTGGAACGGCTATGGCAGGCACTTCATGACACGATAACCCGTAATCATCAGTGCCGCTCAATGTGGCAGTTACTGAAAAAGGTCCGCCATTTTATGGAAACCGCCAGCCCATTCCCCGGAGGAAAACATGGTCAGGCAAAAGTGTAGCGGTATTAGGCGCAGCTATTTAGCTGGTAGACTTCTCCCACAGGAATGTTTTTCTTTTAGGAAAGTTTTCAGGTCACGCAACATGTCATCATTAAATATTAAGCAAGATAACGTTTCGGAATTTACTGGCTATCCTCAGCCAGCGGCAAACGCAAATGAAATCGATTTAGTGAACCTAATCGAAATCTTATGGCGAGCAAGAACGAAAATTATAGCGACCGTTTTCGCCTTTGCTTGTGTGGGTATTCTGGTATCTTTCCTGCTTCCGCAAAAATGGACCAGTCAGGCAATCGTGACCCCCGCAGAACCGGTTCAGTGGCAGAGTCTCGAGAATATGTTGACCAAATTGCGCGTGCTGGATATGGATATTAGCGTTAGCCGTGGTGATGTGTTTAACCTGTTTATCAAAAAATTCCAGTCGCCTTCATTGTTAGAAGAGTATCTGCGCTCTTCACCTTACGTGATGGATCAATTGAAAGGCGCTGATATCGACGAAATGGAGTTGCATCAGGCAATTGTCAGGCTTAGTGAGAAAATGAAAGCGGTTGATACTAACCTGGGTAAGAAGAACGAAACTTCGCTGTATACCGCATGGACGCTGAGTTTTACCGCGCCGCTAGCCGAAGAAGCCCAGTCTGTGCTGAAGGGATATATCCAGTATATTTCTGATATTGTAGTGAAAGAAACGCTGGAAGATATTCGCAATAAACTATCCATCAAAACCAGCTTCGAGAAAGAAAGGCTGGAGATGGATCGCGTCAGACTCAAGAATCAACTGGAAGCAAATATCCAACGACTGAACTACTCGCTGGAGATTGCCAATGCCGCCGGGATTAAAAAGCCGGTCTACAGTAACGGTCAGGCGGTGAAAGATGACCCCGATTTCTCTATTTCACTGGGTGCTGACGGCATCGAACGTAAATTAGAAATAGAAAAATCAGTAACGGATGTTGCTGAAATTAACGGTGAATTACGTAATCGGCAGTATCACGTTGAGCAACTGTTAGCGATGAATGTGAGCGACGTAAAATTCACACCGTTTAAATATCAACTTACGCCTTCGCTGCCGGTGAAAAAAGATGGCCCGGCTAAATCAATGATCGTTATTCTGGCCGCATTACTGGGTGGAATGGTGGCGTGTGGTGGCGTTCTGCTGAACTATGCCATGGTGTCGCGTAAGCAAAAAATGACGTTTATTGATCAGCAACTGGTGTGATGAATTATCGTATGGCGGCAAGCCAGCCGCCTTACGATAACGCGTGTTATTTGCTGCGTCCAAGCGGCACTACTAACGGCGTTCCGGCAACTGGATCGTCGATAATCATACAGCGCAGTCCATAGATTTTTTCAATAAGCTGCGCGGTGACGATCTCCTTCGGTGCACCCTCGGCAATAATTTTTCCATCTCGCAGCGCAATCAGATGCGTCGCATAGCGACAGGCCTGATTCAGGTCGTGCAAAACGGCGGCCAGCGTGTAGCCTTTTTCTCGGTTTAACTCACTCAGCAGTTCCAGCAGATCGATCTGATGACTGATATCCAGCCAGGTGGTGGGTTCATCAAGCAGCATAATCGACGTTTCCTGCGCCAGCACCATCGCAATCCATGCGCGTTGACGTTGTCCGCCGGAAAGGGTATCCACACTTTGTGATGCCAGGTGGGTGATACCCGTCGCCTGCATGGCGTTTGAGACCGCAATTTCATCCTCTTGCCGCCAGCGGGTAAACAGTGGCTGGTGCGGATAGCGCCCGCGGGCAACCAGCTCCTGTACCGTAATATCTCCCGGCGTGGTGGCGTTTTGCGCCAGCAAACCTATTCTTCGGGCGACTTCCTTGCTGGCATAGTGTTGAATATGTTCGCCGTCGAGCCAGACCTTGCCGTTCGCGGGCGTCATCAGGCGACTAAGCGTGCGCAGCAATGTCGATTTCCCGCAGCCATTTGGCCCGATAATCGCGGTGAAGTGACCGTCGGGAATCGACACATTGAGGTTTTCCGCCACGGTAAACTTGCCATAACCCAGCGTTAACTGGTCGCCACGCAAACGGGCTACTGATTCGGTCATTTTTTGCGGGACTCCTGAATTAACAAGACGATAAGATAAATACCGCCGAGGCTTACGGTGACAACGCCCACCGGAAGCTGATAAGGCATAAACAGCTGTTGGGCGCATAAATCCGCCATCAGCAGCAGCAACGCGCCGCACAGCGCTGACAGGGTTAATCCCCAGCGCGATGTGCCGCTTATACGTCGTGCGATATGCGGCGCGACAAGGGCAATAAACGAGATAGGACCCGCCAGCGCGGTGGCGGCAGCGGTCAGTACAACCGCAACCAGCATCATCATCAGACGCGAGCGCTCAACGCTGACACCAAGCGCACAGGCGCTGTCATCACCCATTTCCAGTAAGCGCATCCGGCGTACCAGCAATGTGGCGCATACCAGCATGATAATAATCAGCGGGGCAGACGGCCAGGTTTTGGCCCAGGTCAGGCCATTGAGCGATCCAGCGTTCCACAGTCCGGCCGTTAGCGCGGTTTCTAATGATGCTTTCAGCAGTAGCCAGGTGTTGAACGCCACCAGCATGGCGCGTATGCCGATACCAATAATAATTAGCCGGAAGGTGTCGATCCCATTGCGCCAGGCGAGCGCCCAGACCACCAGAGAAGTCAGGATCCCACCGAGCATGGCCGCCAGCGCGATCGCGGTAAGATGCTGTCCGAACAGCACCATTGCCACCAGCACACCGCTCCAGGCACCGGTATTAAAGCCCATCACATCCGGGCTACCCAGCGGGTTACGCATCAGCGACTGGAATATTGCGCCGCTCACGCCGAGCGCTGCGCCAATCAATAGCGCCATGAGCACGCGTGGCAAACGCCATTCGGTCACCACCAGGGTAATACTGCGCGGCGCATCGCCGAGCAGGGCGGCAATAATTTGCTGGGTTTCCAGCGTAACAACGCCGCTACGCAGGCTCCATAAACCAATGACGAGACAACCTGCAACCAGCAGCAGGCTGCTGATTATCAGGCGGCGGGAGAGGTGCATCATGCGCCACCCCCGCGCGATTTACGGCGTACCAGAAAGATAAGCACCGGCGCGCCGATGAAAGCGCTGACCACCGACACGCGCAGCTCGCCGGGAACAATCAGGCGACCGATGATATCGGCAATCAGTAACAGAGAAGGGGTTGCCAACAGGGTGACGGGCAGTGACCAGCGGTGATCCGCCCCCACTAGCCAGCGCGCCATGTGAGGTATCATCAGGCCGATAAAGGCGATAGGACCGACAATCGCGGTCGCGCTGCCGCACAGTACAGTAATCACCAGCAGGCCAATAAACTGTGTGCGAGCGACTTTACTACCAAGCGCAGTAGCAGTGTCGCTCCCGAGGCTCAGGCTATTCAGGGCGCGACTGAGGAACAGTGCGACAGCCGCGGCAATCAGTACTGGTACCAATACAACCTTCAGCGTTTGCAGGCTGCGGATATCCAGTGAGCCAGCTTGCCAGAAACGCAACTGATCGTAAACGTCCGGGTTGAGCAGGGCGATGCCGGTGGATAATCCTTCCAGCACCGCGCCCAGGGCAACGCCCGCCAGCGTCAAACGTACCGGGCTTAACTGCCCACCGCCCTGACTACCGGTAAAAGCTACGATCAGTGACGCAGCCAGCGCACCGCAAAAGGCCATCAGCAGTTGCTCTTGCGCAGAGGAAAAGCCGAACAGCGCGGCGCCCAGCACAATAGCGAAGCTGGCACCGGAGTTGACACCCAGAATGCCGGGATCGGCGAGAGGATTACGCGTGAGCGTTTGCATTAATGCGCCAGCCAGGCCCAGCGCACCACCGGCGAGCAGCCCCGCCAGCGTGCGTGGGAGTCGCGCGTCAAGCACGATGGTGCAATCAGCGCTTTGACAACTGCCGGTGAGCGCATCCAGCACCACGGAGGCAGGTAGCGACTTGGCGCCAATAACCAGACTTAATACCGTGGTCAGAACAAGTAATAACAATAGTCCGGGCACGGCGAAGGCGCGTGTCGCGGAAACAGAGCATGACATATCAACTTCCCTGATAATGATAGTAATTATCGTTATCGATCTTATTTGGATATGTTAGCATGTGCAGCCATCGAATGGATATTGAAAAAGTACCTGGTAAGGCTCTGTAATGAATCGACAATCATGGCTGCTCAATCTCAGCCTGTTAAAGACCCACCCTGCATTTCGTGCAGTCTTCCTCGCCCGTTTTATTTCCATTGTCTCTCTGGGGCTACTCGGCGTCGCGGTTCCGGTTCAAATCCAGATGATGACCCAGTCGACCTGGCAGGTCGGTTTGTCGGTGACGCTGACCGGCAGTGCAATGTTTATTGGCCTGATGGTGGGCGGTGTGCTGGCCGACCGCTATGAGCGTAAAAAAGTGATCCTGCTGGCGCGTGGTACCTGTGGCATTGGCTTTATTGGCCTGTGTTTGAATGCGTTACTTCCCGAACCGTCGTTACTGGCAATTTATCTGCTTGGCTTATGGGACGGTTTCTTTGCTTCGCTGGGCGTGACTGCTTTACTGGCAGCGACGCCAGCGCTGGTCGGGCGGGAGAATCTGATGCAGGCCGGGGCGATTACCATGCTGACGGTACGTCTGGGATCGGTAATTTCGCCGATGCTTGGCGGGGTGTTGCTCGCGACCGGCGGCGTGGCCTGGAACTACGGACTGGCGGCGGCGGGGACCTTCATTACCTTACTACCGTTGCTGAGTCTTCCCGCGTTGCCGCCTCCGCCGCAGCCGCGTGAGCATCCGCTGAAATCGCTGCTGGCAGCATTCCGCTTTCTGCTTGCCAGCCCACTGATTGGCGGCATTGCACTGCTCGGTGGTCTGTTAACCATGGCGAGCGCCGTGCGCGTGCTGTATCCGGCGTTGGCGATTAACTGGCACATGTCGAGTGCGCAAATTGGCCTGCTGTATGCGGCTATTCCGCTGGGGGCAGCCGTGGGTGCATTGACCAGCGGACAACTGGCGCACAGTCTTCGTCCGGGACTGATTATGCTGGCATCGACCGTGGCTTCATTTCTGGCTATCGGTCTGTTTGGCTTGATGCCCGTTTGGCAGCTTGGTGTGGTTTGTCTGGCGCTGTTCGGCTGGTTGAGTGCGGTCAGCTCTTTGTTGCAGTACACCCTGTTACAGACGCAGACGCCGGAAGCGATGCTCGGGCGAATTAATGGTTTGTGGACCGCACAGAACGTCACCGGTGATGCGATTGGCGCGGCGTTGTTAGGTGGTCTGGGCGCGATGATGACGCCGGTTGCTTCGGCAAGCGTGAGTGGGTTTGGGCTGGTGATTGTCGGTCTTTTACTGCTGCTGTTGTTGGGAGAAGTGCGCCGATTCCGGCAAGTCCCCGTGAATGTCTGATCGCGTTGTGCTCTACGGATTGTAGGCCGGATAAGGCGTTAGCCGCATCCGGCGCTGGCAATTAAAACAGAGCCGACAGACGTTGCAGCAGCAGCATTGCGCTGTAGTAGTCGAGACGGAAGGTTTCCGTACCCAGGGCGTAAACACGTTTATTTTGCACGGCTGGCAGATGCGCCAGAAGCGGATTAGCGTAAATAGCATCGGCATCTTTGCTGTCGCCAGCAAACAGGAACAGCGCTTCGCCGTTCAGGCCTGCCGCCAGGTTCTCACCGCCAAGCTGGATGATATCGTGGCGTTTGCCCTGACTCTGGCTGGTATGCAAGTTGGCAGGCAGCGTTGCCAGCGTGAACCCTAACTGCTCCATCAGCTTGCCTTGCGCTGACTCAGGCGTCCACAGGTTGGCGCTGTGCGCCGCGGCGGTATATACCAGCGCGCTGACCGGCTGTGGTGGCAGGGTAATACGTTGCTTAACTGCCTGTAGTTGCTTATCAAACTCGGCAATACGCGCAGCAGCCTGTTGCTCCTGACCGGTAATTTCACCTAACTGGGTCAGCAGCGACTGCCAGCTTTTATCGTCGTAATTAATGATGAGCGTTGGCGCAATGGTGGACAGCTGATCGTACAGCGCGAGGGCAGAATCGCCCCCGGTGGCGCTTACCAGAATCAAATCCGGCATTTGAGCTGCGACGGCCTCGGCGCTCGGTTCGCCGATATACAGGCGGCTCAGTTTGCGTTCTTTTGCCACTTCGCTCCACTGGCGTAAAAAGCCCTGCGCATCGCCGATGCGATTGTTCGGCGTAGTGGCACCGCTGGCGATGACCGGGGCATCAATCGCCAGCAGCGAACCGGTGAGGGTCACGCTGGTGGAGACAATTCGCTGCGGTTTATGCTCCAGCGTATGCGTGCCGCGGCTGTCAGTAACCTGACGCGGCCAGTCGGCGGCGTGACCTGAAGAAATTCCTGAAAGAGATAAACCTGCCAGTAAGAGCACGGTGCGGCAAAAATAGGGGAGACTCACGAATCAGCTTCCTGTTATCAGTATGAGTAATGCTTCTCATTTTCATTGTTAGCGAGCAAGGATGCAAGCCAAAGTCGCACATTGTGCTACCACAAGAGTTGACATACCGCCGCTTTACTTTTAGGTTAGCGACCGAAAATATAAATGATAATCATTATTAGAGCCTTTATCATTTTTGGAGGATGATATGGATACGTCACTGGCCGAGGAAAAAACGCAGACTATGCCGACGCTCGCTCCCGACAGTTTTTTCTTTATGTCGCCGTACCGTAGTTTTACGACGTCAGGATGCTTCGCCCGCTATGCGGAACCGGCAATTGATGGCGATTCGCCAGACAGCCCTTTCCAACAAAAAATGAACGCACTGTTTGCTGATGCCAAATCACAGGGTATCGCGAATCCTGTCATGGTCGGGGCGATTCCCTTTGATACCCGCCAGCCATCATCGCTGTTTATTCCCCAATCGTGGCAGAGCTTTTCTCGTACGGCGAAGCAGCAATCATCACGTTACTTTACCGCGCATCAGTCGCTGAACGTCGTGGAACGTAAATCGATCCCGGAACAGGACTTTTTTGAAGATATGGTCGCCCGGGCGGCTGCGCTGACGTCTACTCCGGAAGTCGACAAAGTGGTGTTGTCACGCCTGATCGATATCACCACCGATGCCAACATTGACAGCGGTGCGCTGCTGGAGCGTCTGGTGGCGCAAAATCCAGCGAGCTACAACTTCCATGTGCCGATTGAAGACGGCGGCGTATTGATTGGTGCCAGCCCGGAATTGCTTCTGCGCAAAGAAGGCGAGCGTTTCAGTTCTCTGCCGCTGGCGGGCTCTGCACGTCGTCAGCCTGATGATGTGCTGGATCGCGAAGCAGGGATCCGCCTGCTGGCATCTGAGAAGGACCGCCATGAGCACGAACTGGTGACGCAAGCTATGAAAACGATATTGCGCGATCGCAGCCGTGAACTGCAACTGCCTTCTTCTCCGCAGCTGGTTACTACGCCGACGCTCTGGCACCTCGGCACGCCGTTTGAAGGTAAAGCCAACGCGCAGGAAAACGCCCTGACGCTGGCGTGCCTGCTGCACCCGACGCCTGCGCTGAGCGGCTTCCCACATCAGGTTGCGCGCAAACTTATCGCCGAGCTGGAGCCGTTCGATCGCGAACTGTTCGGCGGTATTGTCGGCTGGTGTGATGCCGAAGGTAACGGTGAGTGGGTGGTGACGATCCGCTGTGCGAAGCTGTTGCGCAATCAGGTGCGTTTCTTTGCCGGAGCAGGAATTGTTCCAGCCTCTTCCCCGGTTGCGGAATGGCGTGAAACGGGGGCCAAGCTCTCCACGATGTTGAATGTTTTTGGACTGCATTAAGAGCCTTGTGGACTGGTTTTAAGGAGCAATAATGAGTATTCCATTCACCCGCTGGCCGGAAGAGTTTGCCCGCAGGTATCGTGAAAAAGGTTACTGGCAGGATTTGCCGCTGACCGACATTCTGACCCGTCACGCCGACAGCGACCATACGGCGGTTATTGATGGTGAACGCCATCTGAGCTATCGCCAGCTGAATCAGGCCGCTGACAATCTAGCCTGCAGTTTGCGTCGCCAAGGGATTAAACCCGGTGAAACCGCGCTGGTACAACTGGGCAATGTGGCTGAGCTATATATCACCTTCTTTGCGTTACTCAAGCTGGGCGTAGCTCCGGTGCTGGCCCTGTTCAGCCATCAGCGTAACGAACTCAATGCCTATGCCAAACAGATTGAACCGGCGCTGCTGATTGCCGATCGCCAGCATACGCTGTTTAGCGGGGACGATTTTCTAAACGCTTTTGTGGCCGAACACAATTCAGTGCGCGTGGTGCAACTGCACAACGACGAAGGTGAACACAATCTGCAAACGGCGATAAGCCAACCTGCGACTGATTTTACGGCTACACCGTCGCCCGCTGATGAGGTGGCGTACTTCCAGCTTTCCGGCGGGACGACCGGGACGCCAAAGCTGATTCCTCGCACTCATAACGATTACTACTACAGCGTGCGTCGCAGCAATGAGATTTGCCGCTTCACCGGGGAAACGCGTTATTTATGCGCAATCCCGGCGGCGCATAACTACGCCATGAGTTCGCCAGGCGCGCTGGGTGTGTTCCTGGCCGGCGGCACCGTCGTGCTGGCGGCCGACCCTAGCGCTACCCTGTGTTTCCCGCTGATTGAACAGCATCAGGTTAACGTCACGGCGCTGGTGCCACCTGCGGTGAGCCTGTGGTTGCAGGCGATTGCGGAGTGGGGCAGCAATGCGCAACTGGCTTCGCTGAAACTGCTACAGGTCGGTGGAGCGAGACTTTCCGCCACGCTTGCGGCGCGTATTCCGGCTGAGATTGGCTGCCAGTTGCAGCAGGTCTTCGGCATGGCGGAAGGGCTGGTGAACTACACCCGTCTGGACGACAGTCCTGAGCGCATCATCAATACCCAGGGGCGCCCGATGTGTCCTGATGATGAAGTCTGGGTAGCAGACGCTGACGGCAACCCCTTAGCCCAGGGAGAGACCGGACGCTTGATGACACGTGGTCCGTACACCTTCCGTGGTTATTTCAAAAGCCCTGAGCATAATGCCAGCGCCTTTGACGCCAACGGCTTTTACTGTTCCGGCGATCTGATCGCTATCGACCCGGATGGCTACATCACCGTTCAGGGACGCGAAAAGGATCAGATCAACCGCGGCGGGGAGAAGATCGCTGCTGAAGAGATTGAAAACCTGCTGCTGCGCCATCCAATGGTTATCCATGCCGCGCTGGTCAGTATGGATGACGAACTGATGGGCGAGAAAAGCTGTGCCTGGCTAGTGGTAAAAGAGCCGCTGCGCGCGGTTCAGGTGCGCCGTTTTCTGCGCGAACAGGGTGTGGCGGAATTCAAATTACCCGATCGTGTTGAGTGCGTTGAGTCATTACCGCTGACTCCAGTGGGGAAGGTAGATAAAAAACAATTACGTCAGTGGCTGGCATCACGTTCACTGGCCTGAAGGAGAAATAGAAATGGCAATTCCTAAACTGCAGGCTTATGCGCTACCAACGGCGCTTGATGTTCCGGTGAACAAAGTCGACTGGGCATTTGACCCTGAACGCGCTGCGCTGCTGATCCACGACATGCAGGATTATTTTATCGGCTTTTGGGGCGATAACTGTCCGATGATGGAGCAGGTCGTCGCGAACATCGCCGCTCTGCGCCAATACTGCAAAGAGCATAATATTCCGGTTTATTACACCGCTCAACCGAAAGAGCAGAGTGATGAAGACCGCGCTCTGCTCAATGATATGTGGGGACCGGGCCTGACGCGTTCGCCGGAACAACAAAAGATTGTTGAGGCGCTGGCGCCGGATGAAGCGGATACCATTCTTGTGAAATGGCGTTATAGCGCATTCCATCGCTCCCCGCTGGAACAGATGCTCAAGGAAACCGGGCGTAATCAACTGATCATTACCGGGGTGTATGCGCATATTGGCTGTATGACCACCGCAACGGACGCTTTCATGCGTGACATCAAGCCGTTTATGGTTGCCGATGCGCTGGCGGATTTTAGCCGTGACGAACACTTGATGTCGCTGAAATACGTGGCGGGACGTTCCGGGCGTGTGGTTATGACCCAGGAATTATTACCGACGCCGGTTCCGGTCAGTAAAGATGCGTTGCGCAGCATTATTCTACCGCTGCTGGATGAGTCCGAAGAGCCGATGGATGACGAAAACCTGATCGACTATGGGCTGGATTCCGTGCGCATGATGGCGCTGGCGGCGCGCTGGCGTAAGGTTCATGGTGACATTGATTTCGTGATGTTGGCGAAAAAACCGACCATTGACGCATGGTGGGCGCTGCTCTCCCGCGAGGTGAAGTAATGGCCGGATTTGATTTTGCCGGGAAAACCGTCTGGGTAACCGGGGCGGGAAAAGGGATTGGCTACACCACGGCGCTGGCGTTTGCGAATGCAGGTGCTGAGGTGACTGGATTCGATCGCGAATTTCCTCAGGATAACTACCCGTTTACGACCGAAGTGCTGGATGTGGCGAATGCCGGACAGGTAGCTGAGGTGTGCCAGCGCGTCCTCAAAGCGCGCGAGCGTTTGGATGTGTTGGTCAATGCCGCAGGTATTTTGCGTATGGGTGCCACCGATGCGCTAAGCGCTGAGGAGTGGCAGCAGACGTTTGCGGTTAACGTTGGCGGGGCGTTCAATCTGTTTCAGCAGACGATGGCGCAGTTTCGTCGCCAGCAGGGCGGGGCGATCGTGACCGTCGCGTCGGATGCGGCGCACACGCCGCGTATCGGCATGAGTGCTTACGGTGCCTCAAAGGCCGCGTTGAAAAGCCTGGCGCTGACCGTCGGACTTGAACTGGCAGGCAGCGGTGTGCGTTGTAACGTGGTTTCTCCGGGTTCGACCGATACCGACATGCAGCGTACGCTGTGGGTCAGCGATGACGCGGAGCAACAGCGCATTCGTGGATTTGGCGAGCAGTTTAAGCTTGGGATTCCGCTGGGGAAAATCGCCCGGCCGCAAGAGATCACCAACACTATTTTATTCCTCGCTTCCGATCTGGCCAGCCACATTACATTACAGGATATCGTGGTGGACGGCGGTTCCACGCTGGGGGCATGACGATGATCTGGAAACGTCATTTGACGCTGGATGAACTCAATGCCACCAGTCAGAACACGATGGTGGCGCATCTGGGAATGGTCTATACACGACTGGGTGATGATGTGCTGGAAGCCGAAATGCCGGTGGATAGCCGAACGCATCAGCCGTTTGGCCTGCTGCATGGCGGCGCGTCGGCGGCCCTGGCGGAAACGTTGGGTTCGATGGCGGGTTATCTGATGACGCGCGACGGGCAGTGTGTGGTGGGGACGGAACTAAACGCCACGCATCATCGGGCGGTATCGCAGGGGAAAGTACGCGGCGTTTGTCAGCCGTTGCATCTTGGGCGTCAAAATCAAAGCTGGGAAATCGTCATCTTTGATGAGCAGGGACGACGCTGCTGCACCTGCCGTTTAGGCACGGCGGTGATGGGGTGAGGTTACCCGGCAAAGTAAAATGAAATTGCAGAGTTAACAGGTAAATGAAGTGATCCAGTTAACAATGCAATGTAAATAGTCAGTTATGTCTCAGGTTTATGTGGTTGTCAGGTTGTTAAAATCAGGAAAGATGTTATAGAAACAAAATGTAACATCTTTCTGGATCACGCAAACGGACAACAACTATGAATAAATCAGGGAAATACCTCCTCTGGACATTGCTCTCCGTTATCGGAGCATTTGCCCTGGGATATATTGCGTTAAATCGTGGTGAACAGATCAACGCGTTGTGGATAGTCGTGGCGTCAGTCTGTGTCTACCTTATCGCTTACCGTTTCTATGGCCTGTACATCGCGAAAAATGTACTGGCGCTGGACCCGACGCGTATGACGCCAGCCGTGCGTCATAACGATGGTCTGGATTATGTACCCACCGATAAAAAAGTACTGTTTGGTCACCATTTTGCAGCGATTGCCGGAGCGGGTCCGTTAGTTGGACCGGTGCTGGCGGCGCAAATGGGCTATCTGCCGGGTATGATCTGGCTGCTCGCCGGGGTGGTACTGGCAGGGGCGGTGCAGGACTTCATGGTGCTGTTTGTTTCTACCCGTCGCGATGGTCGTTCCCTTGGCGAACTGGTGAAAGAAGAGATGGGCCCAACGGCGGGTGTTATTGCGCTGGTAGCCTGTTTTATGATCATGGTGATTATCCTCGCGGTACTGGCGATGATTGTCGTGAAAGCGCTGACCCACAGCCCGTGGGGAACTTACACCGTAGCGTTCACTATCCCGCTGGCGATTTTTATGGGGATTTACCTGCGCTATCTGCGCCCGGGCCGCATTGGTGAAGTGTCGGTCATCGGTCTGGTATTCCTGGTGTTTGCCATTATTTCCGGCGGCTGGGTAGCGGAAAGCCCGACCTGGGCACCGTACTTTGACTTTACCGGCGTACAGCTGACCTGGATGCTGGTGGGCTACGGTTTTGTCGCCGCCGTGCTGCCGGTGTGGCTGCTGCTGGCCCCGCGTGATTACCTCTCTACCTTCCTGAAAATCGGCACCATTGTTGGTCTGGCGGTAGGGATTCTGATCATGCGTCCGACGCTGACCATGCCAGCTCTGACCAAGTTTGTTGACGGTACTGGCCCGGTCTGGACCGGTAACCTGTTCCCGTTCCTGTTTATCACCATTGCATGCGGTGCGGTATCTGGCTTCCATGCGCTGATCTCCTCCGGAACCACGCCGAAGATGCTGGCGAATGAAGGGCAGGCTTGCTTTATCGGCTACGGCGGAATGCTGATGGAATCCTTTGTCGCCATTATGGCGCTGGTTTCCGCGTGCATCATCGATCCGGGCGTGTACTTTGCGATGAACAGCCCGATGGCGGTGCTGGCTCCTGCGGGCACGGTTGATGTAGTGGCTTCTGCGGCACAGGTAGTCAGTAGTTGGGGCTTTGCTATTACGCCAGATACTCTGCACCAAATCGCCAATGAAGTGGGTGAGCAATCCATTATCTCCCGCGCAGGTGGTGCGCCGACGCTGGCCGTCGGGATGGCGTACATTCTGCATGGCGCACTGGGTGGCATGATGGATGTGGCGTTCTGGTATCACTTCGCCATTCTGTTTGAAGCTTTGTTTATTTTGACGGCGGTTGATGCCGGTACACGCGCTGCGCGCTTTATGCTGCAGGACTTGCTGGGCGTGGTGTCACCGGGCCTGAAACGTACCGATTCGCTGCCAGCGAACCTGCTTGCGACGGCGCTGTGCGTGCTGGCCTGGGGTTACTTCTTACACCAGGGTGTGGTGGATCCTCTGGGTGGTATTAATACCCTGTGGCCGCTGTTTGGTATCGCCAACCAGATGCTGGCAGGTATGGCGTTGATGCTCTGTGCTGTGGTGCTGTTCAAGATGAAACGCCAGCGCTACGCGTGGGTGGCACTGGTCCCAACCGCCTGGCTGCTGATTTGTACCCTGACCGCTGGCTGGCAGAAAGCGTTTAGCCCGGATGCAAAAATCGGCTTCCTGGCTATCGCCAACAAATTCCAGGCGATGATCGACAGCGGTAACATTCCGGCGCAGTACACCCAGTCGCAGCTGACGCAGCTGGTGTTTAACAACCGCCTGGATGCGGGTCTCACCATCTTCTTCATGGTAGTCGTTGTGGTGCTGGGTCTGTTCTCCATCAAAACTGCGCTGGCAGCATTGAAAGAGGACAAACCAACTTCGAAAGAGACGCCGTACGAGCCGATGCCTGAGAATGTCGAAGAGATCGTGGCGCAGGCGAAAGGCGCGCACTAATATTCTCTTAACCAATGAGCCCTCTCCTGAATGGGGAGGGCGTTTGTACGACAGGGAATCACTATGTTTGAAACACTCTCCAAAGCCGGGAAGTATTTAGGTCAAACCGCCCGATTAATGATAGGTGTGCCGGATTACGACAACTATGTTGAACATATGCGCGTCACGCATCCGGACCAAACGCCAATGACCTACGAAGAATTTTTCCGCGAGCGCCAGGATGCGCGATATGGGGGGAAAGGCGGCGCGAAGTGCTGTTGATTTTTTGCCGGATGGCACTGACGCTTATCCGGCCTACAACATCGCATTTGCCGTTATAATTAGTCGTCGTAGGCCTGATAAGGCGAAGCCGCTATCAGGCATCCCATACCCTAATCATACCGTAAACGATTCTACCTTTTCGAATGCTGCGCGCAGTGTCTCCGGCGTTAACGTTACCGGCAGGGCGTGAATGGACTCCACCGGGCGCAGGGTGTGCGTAATCACTTTGTCGATTTCTGCGCGATTATTGATGTCCACGTCCAGTTGAGCTAATCGGGTGGGCAGGTTGAAGCGCTGATAGGCGGTAATTAACTGCGCCAGCACGGCATCTTGACCCAACAACGCACTCTGCACCAGGATGCCGTACGCCACTTTAGTGCCATGTAAAAACTTCTCTGTTTGTGGGAGGACGGTCAGGCCATTGTGAACAGAATGCGCCGCCGCCACGCGGGTGTAGCGCTCGCCCAGACCACCAACCATGCCGCCTCCGGCAATAATCGCATCCACTACATCGCAAAACGTGCGGCTTAACGAGCCTTGTTGTTTATCTGTCAGCGCCTGCTCGCTGCTTTCCAGCAGGACGTCGCGGATCGTCTGCGCGGCATCGATACCCAGACGAACAGTTAATGGCAGGTTTTCTGGCTGAGGCGCAAGCACGACGGCCTCGTACCACTTCGCCAGCGTGTCGCCGATCCCCGCCAGTAGATATTCCTCTGGCGCATTGAGAACGATCTCGGGTTCGACCAGAACGAGGAAATTGGCATCAGGGAAAATTTCAAAATGCAGCGCCTGGCCTGCATCGTTATACCAGACGGAAAGCGGCGTCCAGGCGGCGCAGGTCGCCGCAATCGTAGGAATACCGACAAACGGCAGATCCAGACGACGGGCCAACGCTTTAGCGGTGTCGAGCAATGTTCCTCCGCCCACGCCAATCACCACGCTGCGATTATCTCCCGACTCTTTTGCCAGTTGAGCAACATCGGTTTCGCTGCAATGTCCCGTAAACAGCAGGCGCTTAGCCTCGGCGAGATGAAATGTCTCTGGCAGATAAGGGCGGGCCGCATCGATAGCGCGCTCACCATAAACCCACACGGCGCGTGAAAGTTGGTCGGTAGTGAAAAAATCGTTGAGTCTCGACAGGCTGCCGGGATGGGAAAAATAGTTGGCCGGGCCGGTGACGACGCGAATCTCTGTATTACTCATGTTGTGTTGTCCTTTGGCTGTCCTGTCCAGGCAGGTTATTTTTATATAGACGTCTGAACGTCTTGATTGCCAAATACTAGCATCGTGTTATAGTGGCTTCAACCACAACATCACACGCTGGGATAACAATAATGAGTAATAACCCGCTGATTCCGCAAAGCAAACTGCCTAACCTGGGCACTACTATCTTCACGCAAATGAGTGCGCTGGCGCAGCAGCATCAGGCCATTAATCTCTCGCAGGGATTTCCTGATTTTGACGGTCCGCTCTTTTTGCAGGAGCGTCTGGCGTATCACGTCGCGCACGGTGCAAACCAGTATGCACCGATGACGGGCGTGCAGCCGCTGCGCGAAGCCATCGCGGATAAAACGGCAGACCTGTACGGCTACAAACCCGACGCGAATAGTGAAGTGACCATCACTGCGGGGGCCACAGAAGCGCTGTATGCCGCGATCACTGCGCTGGTGCGCCCAGGTGATGAGGTGATTTGTTTTGACCCGAGCTACGACAGCTATGCGCCTGCGGTTGAATTATCCGGCGGGGTGGTTAAACGTATCGCGCTGCAACCACCGTCTTTTCGCGTCGACTGGCAGGCTTTTAGTGCCTTACTCAGCGACCGTACCCGATTGGTTATCCTGAACACGCCACATAATCCTTCTGCCACCGTGTGGCATCACGCCGATTTTGACGCGCTGTGGCAAGCAATTAAAGAACGCGAGATCTTTGTCATCAGCGACGAAGTTTATGAGCATATCTGTTTCGCCAGGCAAGGGCATGCCAGTGTGCTGGCACATTCAGAGCTGCGGGAACGCGCTGTTGCTGTTTCATCGTTTGGTAAGACCTACCATATGACCGGCTGGAAGATTGGCTACTGCGTTGCGCCAGCAGCCATTAGCGCTGAGTTACGCAAGGTACACCAGTATCTGACGTTTTCCGTCAACACGCCGGCTCAGTTGGCCCTGGCGGATATGCTACGAGAAGATCCTGCACACTATCGCGAGCTGCCTGCGTTTTATCAGAAAAAACGCGACGTGTTGGTGAACGCGCTGCGTGACAGCCGACTGGAAATTCTGCCGTGTGAAGGCACGTATTTTCTGCTGGTCGATTACAGCGCCGTTTCCACGCTTAACGACGTGGAATTTTGCCAGTGGCTGACCACTGAAGTGGGCGTTGCGGCGATACCGCTGTCGGTGTTTTGCGCCGATCCTTTCCCGCATAAACTGATTCGTCTCTGTTTTGCCAAGCAAGAATCGACGCTGTTAACAGCAGCTGAACGTCTGGTGTCGCTGTAGCTATTTCACCGTCCAGGCTTTGGAGAATCGACGGTCGGCGAACAACTCTTGCAGACCGTTGATTTGCTTCAGGCGTAACACCTCGTCGTTGTCCATGCCGAGATCCTTGCTAATTCTTTCTTCACTCCATCCCAGTTGCGATAGCTCGCGGACAATCTCGGACATGGCGTGGATTTGATGACGCCCACGGGCGCGGTTGTGGCGAATGGTCGCCGCCATACGCTCTTGGCGTTCTCGTTCTAAACAGGCAACCGGCAGGTATCCTTTAAGCCTGGGCCTCAGTGAGGCTTTGGCTTTACCTAACTCGTGGCGGTGGAAACCGTCGACAATTTCGTATTCCTCTGCCGTTGAGTGAACCACCACAATGGGCTGTGTAAACCCGTCTGCTTCAAGGGATTTCAGCAGCAGCTTTTTCTCCGGTGGCGCAACGTTATTGGGGTTGTAGTCATTGGGTGAAATGTGATCATTTTTAACCCAAAGTACGCAATCTACGGGTTCCTCGCGAAAGGGACTGACGCTGTGTATCGCCCGCCTGAATTCATTGATGGCTTCAATTCGTTCTTCTTCTGACAGGCCAGAAAGAAAGCCGAGGAGTTCGTGAGTTAGTCGGTGTTGCATAAGATTCCCCATTCCTGGCGTTTTGTTTTCATACGTTCGTTATAGCGTTGGTAGTTTTTGGGTTTCGTTGGACTGAATGAAAGTGCCCGACACCAGTAATCATTATTCAACAGGACTTTGCAGATACGTCGCCATGAAGGAATATCTTTCGAACCAATATCGCCTTCCTGATTTTGTGGGATATTATCCATGCCTTTTTTCTTATACCACTGCAAATAGACGGCGATTTTATTGCGGTAATGCTCTGCGGTAGTCTCCGGCATGCTGTTCAATAGCAGCATGGCATATTCCTGCCAGCTTAAATGCTCTGGTTTAAGTATTTTCCGATGACCGTAAAAATGGTTGTCATGACCGGCATAAATCCCCCCGCTTTTAACACCGCTGACACGGGCGCACATAGCCGCCCAGCGCTCGGGTTCAATGACATGATATAGCCATAATCCCTGACGCTGTTCCGGGCCAAAGGGTTCGCAAATGCGCATATATCGTGTCGGGACCCCGGCCTGGTACATCAGATTATACAGGGGGTTACACGGCAATTTTGACTTCGCAAACCACGTCCAGATGTCGGCTGTTTTCCAGTCATACAGCGGGTAAATATACCAGGTGTGTCCACCAGGTGCTGCAGTCGTCCACGGCTTGTCATCGGCAAAACGCTGCTTTTGCGAGTTGGCAATGGCAACAAAGCGGTTATATGACTCATCGGCGCGGATGCCCACCATCATGGCAGCCGGTCGTTTCTGCGAAAACCAGTCAGCGAACTCACGAACAAATTGTTCAAAGGTCATGCCGGGTTGATAGAAGGAGAAATATTCAGGATCGGTTATGGCATCTGCGGGCGGCTGGCGAACCCATTTCGTACCCGGCTCCCAACACTGCCATTCGGGTTGAAATTGTGACAGTGAATTCTGCGTCGTCAGCGGTAATGCCACCCAATAAAATCGTTCGATGACATCGGCATAATGTTCACGTAGAGCTCCTACATAGTCGATAGTGCAGGAGAATTGTGCTTCCCAATCGATAAACAACACATTTATTTTTTTATGCAGTTGGCGTGCAAGCATGGCTGTCAGATGTAGCATTAGTCCTGAATCCTTCCCGCCGGAAAAGGAGACACAAACACGAGGTAGGGTTTCAAGTGTCCAGGTTATGCGCTCCAGAGCGGCTTCCAGCACGTTTTGACCAAGCGGGATTTTATAAATAGACATATTGAACTCATATCAGAATCATTATTCAAAATAATAACAAATACTGACAATAAGATATGCTAATTTTTGTTGGGTGCAACTTTTTTAATATATTCACAATTATTTTGGATTGCATTTATTCATACAAATTCAAAATGAATTGATAAAGGTCTACTTGTTAGTTTTTTAGGTTGTGCTTGTTGTTTATTTTTTTAATGAAATCGTCAAACCCATTATTATTGAGTGACGCTCTGTTATACATCAAAAATAAATTTATTTTAGGTGAGGGGAACTCGGTTTTAATTTCTTTTAAATTAAATGTGCCGGCATATTGCTCATAAATCGCTGTTGGTAGTAAACCAATGATATCTGTATTTGAAATGATGTTGGCAAGCGTTATCAATGAGTCGCTACGGAAACCAACATCACAATTTTCCAGAAAAAATTTGGTTTGTTGCCTGTATTCTTTAATGCCTGGGTCTTCAGAAAGAAGCTGCGTAAACTGTTCTTTTAATATTTTTTCAAGCGTGGTTTTTCCATTAATTCTGGGATGGTTTTTGTTACAGACTAATACTGTTTCGATGGTTTTAAATGGCGAGCATATGATCGAGCGATTACTCACTGGAGCGGTAGTAATGACTAAATCTGCCTTTCTGTAAGCCAACAGGTTTTCCGCACTTTCAGCAGTGATGAGTATGTCATGGTGCTCAATTTCGACATGTGAGTCTTCTCTGAGAAAATGAATAACTTCCGCGATATTAATAGTTGTTGTTAGTTGTGGGCAGTAAATAATAAATTTTTTCTTCAGGCTGGAGTTATGCATAATGTTGATTGTCTGCTCCAGACTGTTGAGATTTTTCTCAAGATGCTGATGTAGGTTAATTCCAGCCGTCGTTGGGGTGATTCCTTTACCTGAGCGAATAAACAGCGGGTCGTTAAACTGCGTACGCAGTCGTTGCAATGACTGACTTACAGCTGATGGCGTGATGTACAGCGTTTCTGCAGCCTTGCTGATGCTCAAATGTTGATATATGCATTCAAATATAATCAACAGGTTGAGATCGAACTTTTTGAGGTCATAGAGGTTAGCCATGCGTACCTTCCTGTGATGGTAATGTATTGAAAAATTCAATTGTTGAATAGTTTAAAGGGTAGTTATTCTTGAAATTTATGTTTGTGTGCTTAATGAATAATTAACTTTAGCTAAAATAGCACAAGTTGCGTAATTTTCAGCAGGGAAGTTAATTTAAATGAGTGATTGATATGAGAACGATAACAATCACTCATCTTGTTACTTTTATTTATTTCCCATGATAATTTTTAATTTTTCTTTATCCGGTAAGCCTACTTCCTGTTGTAACGTATCGTCTTTACTCATGTAATAGATAGCCGGCGTTACGTTGGCCCCCAAATCATCCATCAACTTTTGGTTGATATTCAGTAACTTCATTTGCTCCGCAGGGACCGAAACCGGGATTTCCAGCTTCATTTTCCCACCGGATGCCTCATAGTCATGCCAGGTTTTGCCCGGATCTTTGGTTGCCAGAATTGCAGCGGCGGTGGCCGGACTTTCAGGTTTAATTACGCCAACCAATAATGTACGCAACTGAACTTTACCGGATTCTACCCACGGACGCGCCTGCTGCCAGAACTGTTTACAATAGGGACAGAAGGGATCGGCAAACACGTACACAATAACCGGTGCCTCTTTTTTCCCGTCCAGAATCCACGACGCTTTTTCCATTCGCTGCCACATTTCACGTCCGGCAGGGGCATAGATCTCTTTTTCTATGAGCGAATTACTGAGGTTTTCGCCTTTTTCATTATACATGTAGCCGGAGATGGCATGTTTACCGTCAGGCGTGACATAGATAGTGACCCCCATGTCCTGGTATTTTCCCAGATAGCCTTTCATTCCACCCGGTGCATCGAAAGGCTTCAGGATGGTAATGCCCTGTTTCTCAATAGCTTTAACGGGAGCAGGCAGTTCTTCGGCATGCACCACGGCAGGGAGCAGGGTTAAAAGTAAGGTACGTTTAAACATTGATTTTCCTTATAAAATCAGCAGGAAAGGGGGCTTAATTGCAAAACCTATCGCAGCCATAGGTAAGATCGACGGTCCATCGATTGCCCTTTCTTGAGTTGGGTGATGTAATCCCAATCGCTGTTACGACCTTTGTTAAGGTAATGTAGAGCGCAACACATAGCCAGCCCTGCTGGCACTGACGTTACCTGCGGGTAGCTCGGGTAATGAGGCTCCCTGCATAGGGGGCCTTTTTTACTTTTGTCTTTTAGGTTCGATTGAGTAAGTTGTTAGTTAACGCTTATTGATTTGATAAAGGAAACGCATTAGCCCTGCTAAGAGATTTTCGTTAACTTATCTCTCAACGAAAACACGGAGGAAGTACAGATGTCTTTGATTAATACCAAAATTAAACCTTTCAAAAACCAGGCGTTCAAAAACGGTGAGTTCATCGAAGTAACCGAGAAAGATACCGAAGGTCGCTGGAGCGTCTTCTTCTTCTACCCGGCTGACTTTACTTTCGTATGCCCGACCGAACTGGGTGACGTTGCAGACCATTACGAAGAACTGCAGAAACTGGGCGTAGATGTGTATTCCGTATCTACTGATACCCACTTCACCCACAAAGCATGGCACAGCAGCTCTGAGACCATCGCTAAAATCAAATACGCGATGATCGGCGACCCGACTGGCGCCCTGACCCGTAACTTCGACAACATGCGTGAAGATGAAGGTCTGGCTGACCGCGCAACCTTCGTTGTTGACCCGCAGGGTATCATCCAGGCAATCGAAGTTACTGCTGAAGGTATCGGCCGTGATGCATCTGACCTGCTGCGTAAAATTAAAGCTGCACAGTATGTCGCTTCTCACCCAGGTGAAGTTTGCCCGGCGAAATGGAAAGAAGGTGAAGCAACCTTAGCTCCATCTCTGGACCTGGTTGGTAAGATTTAAGTCGCATAATTTGTAGGCCGGATAAACGTAGTGCATCCGGCATTCCACAGGCGCAAATCTGCGCCTGTTTTATTCCAGCACCATGACGCAAGTTGCATTAATGCAGTCCCGCAAAATCGGCTTGCATGATGATGTTTTCAGAGAGGGAAGAATAATGCTCGACACAAATATGAAAACCCAGCTCAGGGCTTATCTTGAGAAACTGACCAAACCTGTTGAGCTGATTGCTACGCTGGATGACAGCGCTAAATCGGCAGAAATCAAGGAACTGCTGACTGAAATTGCTGAACTGTCAGAAAAAGTCACCTTTAAAGAAGACAATACTCTGGCGGTGCGTAAGCCATCGTTCCTGATTACCAATCCCGGTTCTCACCAGGGACCGCGTTTTGCCGGTTCTCCGCTGGGTCATGAGTTTACCTCTCTGGTGCTGGCTCTGCTGTGGACCGGCGGTCACCCGTCAAAAGAGGCGCAGGCGTTGCTGGAGCAGATCCGCGATCTCGACGGTGATTTTGAATTTGAAACCTATTATTCGCTCTCCTGCCACAACTGCCCGGACGTGGTGCAGGCGTTGAACTTGATGTCGGTACTGAACCCACGTATCAAACATACGGCGATTGACGGCGGTACATTCCAGAACGAAATCACCGATCGTAACGTGATGGGCGTTCCGGCGGTGTTTATGAACGGCAAAGAGTTCGGCCAGGGTCGTATGACGCTGACTGAGATCGTGGCGAAAGTGGATACCGGCGCAGAAAAACGTGCGGCTGAAGAACTGAATAAGCGCGATGCTTATGACGTGTTGATTGTCGGTTCTGGTCCTGCGGGGGCAGCGGCAGCGGTGTACTCTGCACGTAAAGGCATTCGCACCGGTCTGATGGGCGAACGTTTTGGCGGTCAGGTTCTTGATACCGTTGATATTGAAAACTACATCTCAGTACCGAAAACTGAAGGTCAGAAACTGGCAGGTGCACTGAAAGCACACGTTGATGATTATGATGTCGATGTGATCGACAGCCAGAGCGCAAGCAAACTGATCCCGGCAGCGCAGGAAGGCGGTTTGCATCAGATTGAAACAGCCTCCGGCGCGGTGCTGAAAGCACGTAGCATTATCATCGCCACCGGCGCGAAATGGCGCAACATGAACGTTCCGGGTGAAGATCAGTATCGCACCAAAGGTGTAACCTATTGCCCGCACTGTGATGGTCCGCTGTTTAAAGGTAAGCGTGTTGCGGTAATTGGCGGCGGTAACTCCGGCGTTGAAGCGGCTATCGACCTGGCAGGTATTGTTGAACATGTGACGCTGCTGGAGTTTGCTCCTGAAATGAAGGCAGACCAGGTGTTGCAGAATAAGCTTCGCAGCCTGAAAAATATCGACATCATTCTGAACGCGCAAACGACAGAAGTGAAAGGCGATGGCAGCAAGGTCACTGGCCTGGAGTATCGTGACCGCGTGAGCGGGGATGTTCACAATGTGGAACTGGCCGGTATCTTTGTACAGATTGGTCTGCTGCCGAACACCAACTGGCTGGAAGGCGCCGTTGAACGTAATCGCATGGGTGAAATCATCATCGATGCCAAGTGCGAAACCAGCGTGAAAGGTGTTTTCGCTGCCGGTGACTGCACCACCGTACCGTATAAGCAGATTATCATCGCGACCGGTGAAGGCGCGAAGGCCTCGTTGAGTTCGTTTGATTATCTGATTCGCACGACAGTAGCATAAAAAGAGTAAGACTCACCTGCAATGCCAAAACCGCCAGTCATCCGCTGGCGGTTTTTTATTTCCATATACTCACATTGTCAATTCTTGAAACAATAAACCGTATAAAACATTCACTTAATTAGCCTGATCATTATTTTCATCAAAGAAAGAGAGGGCGTTATCTTTATTATATTAACCTGCATTATTTTTTCATTTGTTGTGTGAATAAATGGTTGGTTAATTCATGGGTGAAGTATATGAAACCCTGACGATCTTTGAATCGACAGGGTTATTGTTACGTGATTTTTTTATCTCTCACGATAGTTGCACGCTGAAAGCGGCTTATTCAGCTTTAGATACAAATGCCTCGGCGCTAACAGAGCAGGAGTGGTTGGAAGCGGAGTACGACTTCAATGCGCTGTTTGTCGGACCGCAGAAGCTAAAGGCCGCGCCGTTTGCCTCGGTTTATCTTGAAGAAGATGCCCTTGTAATGGGTAAATCAACCCTTAGCATTCGGGAATTCATGGCAAATATAGGGTTATCTATAAGTGCCGTGAATAATATTCCGGATGATCATATTTCCTGTGTATTGGAATTGGCGGTTTTATTATCAGCTAATGCCAGAGCATCGTCAGAATACCAGGTGACCCTTACTCGATATGCCTCTGAGTATGTCGCGGTGTGGGTGCCCGAGTATATAGAAAAAATAAATATAAATGCACAAACCGCCACGTTGAAAAACGTTGCTGGAAGATTGTCTTCTTGGCTTGATGAATTAAAAACGAGAGTATCAATATGAGTAATGAACCGGGAGTTCTGAACAGACGTTCATTTTTGAAAGGGTTGATTGCCCTTGGCACGGTCGCAGCCCTGCCAGGGGGATTGCTGACTTCACGCTGTGCATTGGCGCAACCGCCCATTCCATTTAACCCCAAAACCTACAAAATCTATCGTAACGCCTGTCCGC
This sequence comes from Citrobacter sp. CF971, assembly GCF_006385635.1. Classification (NCBI taxonomy): domain Bacteria; kingdom Pseudomonadati; phylum Pseudomonadota; class Gammaproteobacteria; order Enterobacterales; family Enterobacteriaceae; genus Citrobacter; species Citrobacter sp. CF971. The sequence continues at coordinate 1,471,947 of NZ_CP041051.1, forward strand.
GTAACTGCTATGACACTTGTAGCCTGAAAACTTGGGTGAAGGATGACGTCATCACCTTTGTGGAGGGGGCGCCTGAGTCAACGTTTACGCATGGAACTCCGTGTGTGAAGGGACTGAGCTATCCACGCAGGGTATACAGCCCGGACCGCATTAAATATCCGATGGTTCAGGATGTTCGCGGCAGTGGGAACTGGCGTCGTATTTCCTGGGACGAAGCAATGCAGCGCATTGCGACCAAGATGCTGGAAATTAAAAAGAAAGACGGTTCAATGCTGGGTCTGGCGATGACCAAATATTCCGGCAAATTTGGGGTATTGAACTATGCGGTTGAAGGGATGATGTCTTCGCTGGGTTACACCACGCGTTTTGCCGGAACACCTTGCTGGCCAGCCGGTATCGATGCCCAGAACTACGATATGGGTGATATGTGGTGTAACGACCCGGAAGATTTTGTGAAAGCAAAATACATCATTATCTGGGGCGCTAACCCGGCCTGGTGCTCTATGCACACCATGAAGTATATCTACCAGGCGCGGGAGAAAGGGGCGAAAGTGGTCGTTATCGATCCGCTGTTAACCCAGACCGCTGCGAAAGCCGATCTCTATTTACGCGTTCGTCCTGGTTCTGATGGTGCGCTGGCGCTGGGTATGGCACGTCATTTGGTGGATAAAGGTCTGGTGGACCAGGATTTCGTCAACAACTATTCCCATGGTTACCCGGAATTCGAAGCCTATCTGCGCAACAGCGTTACCGTAGAGTGGGCGTCTGAGATTTGCGGGCTGTCGGCGGATGTTATTCGCCAGTTGGCGGAAGAATTTACCGCGGTTAACCCTGCTACCGTGTGGATTGGCTACGGCATGCAGCGTCATGTTAACGGCGGCGCTAACGTACGGGCGATCGATGCCTTTGTGGCAATGACCGGCAATATTGGCATTGAAGGCGGTGGCGCTCGCTACGGCCACCTGCATACCTGGGGCTTTAACTACAATGCCATGCTGCAGAAGCCACCGGTAGGCTCCATCGGTATGCCAGGTGCAGCGGGAACTACCAGCGAGTTTGGTTCTGCGGGGGAAGTCGCACAGTATTCCGATCGCTCATTGAATATCAACCAGACCGCCAAGGGAATTCTGGAAGCCAACGAGCCGCCTGTCCGAATGCTTTGGGTTGCCTGTAAGAACCCGTTTGCTCAGGATTTTGATCGCAGCAAGATGGAAAAAGCATTCGAAAAACTGGAAATGGTGGTCTGTGCCGATCAGTTCTTTAACGAGACCGTCCAGCATGCCGATATCGTTTTGCCTGTCACCACGGCCTTTGAAGAGTGGAACGTAGACGCCTCATATTGGCACTACTGGCTCTCAATCAACCAGCCTGCAATTAAGCCAATGTACGAGGCAAAATGCGATCTGGAAATCGCCGTTTTACTTTCCCGCACAATCAACAAGCTGGAGCCGGGTTCTTGCACATTCCCGCAGGAGTTCAATCATAAGCGTTGGCTGGACCAGGAATTCAATGACGGAATGGCCAAAATGTTTGGCATCTCCTCCTGGGATGACTTACTGGATGGCCCGAAAAAAGCCATTTTGCCGAGTTCTGCGGCCTGGTATGACCGCAAATTTAAAACCCCCTCAGGAAAGTTTGAGTTCAGATCTGAGCTGTGTGAGAAAAATGGCCATACGGCGCTGCCGGAATACAAACCGGAGGCGAAAAGCACGCTGCCATTCCACCTGTTTACACCGCATGTGCAGTTCGGTATCCATTCCCAATTTATCAACCTTGACTGGATGCAGGTCTTCTATCCGGAGCCGTTTGTCTATATGCATCCGATTTCCGCAGAAAAAAGAGGCATTGCCGAAAACGACCTGGTGAAAGTGTTTAACACCGTAGGTGAAGTAGAACTGCGTGCGAAGGTAACCGCTAACGTTCCGGAAGATTTCCTGGTGATGTACGAGGCGTGGTTCCCGAAACGGAAATACAACGTTCAAAACGTGGTGGCGGATACCCCAGCCGATATGGGGTTGATGAAAACCGGTGCGCCAGGTGCGGCTATCCACAGTCAGTTTGCGGACATCATTTTGATCAGTAAAGGAGCAGCGGCATGAGACGCGCGTTTTTAGTTAATAGCGATAAATGCATCGGCTGCCGTGGCTGTGCAATGGCGTGTAAGAGTTTTAACCAGTTGGAACCTGAACGTTTCTGGCGCTATGTCTACCCGCTGGATAAAGAAATTTATCCGCATGAAGAGCGGGCGTTCTATTCGCTGGCCTGTAACCACTGCGAAAACCCGGCCTGTCTGGCGGCGTGTCCGGTAGAGGCCTACACCAAGCGTGAAGATGGTGTCGTGGTGCATAACCCGGAGCGCTGTATTGGATGCAAAAACTGTATCCGCAACTGCCCATACGGTGCGCCGCGTTTTAATGAGGAGACGAAGAAAGCGGAAAAATGCAGCATGTGCTACGAGCGTCTTGATGTTGGTATGCAACCGGCTTGCGTGAATGCCTGTCCGGTAGGTGCGCTGACGCTTATCGATCTGGATGCCGATCCTATACCTGACAATGCCGTACAGTATCCGCCGGGATTCCCGCGTATGCCGCAGCTTAATCCTGGCACGCGTTTTATCCTTGCGCGTCAGCCGAAGCAGCCGGAGGGCAAGTAATGGAAAAGTATGAACTTCCGCTGGTTATTTTTACCGTATTGAGCCAGATGTCGGTTGGGATCACGCTCATTCTGACGCTACGCACGCTGCAAGGAAAACTGGAAAGCAAACGCCTGTACTGGCTGGTAAGTGGGCTGGTTCTGGCGGTGGCGTCCGTTGCAGCGATCCTGCACCTTGCACATCCGGATCGCGCCTACGATGCCCTGATTAACCTGCAGCACGCCTGGCTGAGCCGTGAAATTCTTGGCGCAACCTTATACGGTGCGGCGGTCGGGATGACGTTTTTGGCAAAAGGGCACAAAGTGCCAGCTGTTCTGGCCTCTGTTCTCGGTATCGCGCTGGTGGCGGTGCAGGGGATGACCTATGCTGCCCCGGCAATGGTGGCGATAGCCAACGGTCTGACAATGCTGTTGTTCTTTATCACGGTGTGGGTGATGGGGTGTGCGGCGATTCCACTGCTTAACCTTGCACCTGCCGTTGCCGCATTGCGCCAGGGGATTGTTGTGTGTATGGCGGTCATGATCGCCGCGCCCATTATCTGGCTAAGCGGCGGCACTATCATGCAGATGACGGCGCATGCCTGGCTGACGTCGCCGCTTTATCTGGCGAGTCTGGTCTGTCTGGCGGTGGCCTTTGTGCTAAGCCGTCAGGGAGAGCGTCGCGCAAAAGCGATTTTTGTCCTGCTGTTTGTTGGCATATTCCTGAGTCGTCTGACGTTCTTTGGCGATACGATCAGCACCATCGTGAATATCGGTCATTTGTATTGATCGTGAGGTAATAAAAACCCCTGTCAGGCGTTAACCTGGCAGGGGTTTTCTTTAGCGAATCAGTGGCAGTTAACGAACAACCAGCACTGGCAAAGTCGCGTGACGGACAACGCTGGAAGCGTTTGAGCCGAGCAGATGGGTGCTGATTGATGGGTTACGCGACCCAATAACAACGACATCTGCATTCAACTCTTCACCCAACTCGTTGACCACGTCACGGACGCTGCCAAAGCGGACGTGTTGCTTAATACGGGAAGGATCGATGCTGAAGTGACCGACCATCGTTTGCAGACGGGTTTCCGCTTCGTGTTGCAGATGCTCTTCAAAACGACGAACGTCAGCGGCAAAGCGATGCAGACTTAGGCTCGCTGAGCCTGGCAGCACATGCAGCAGATGGATAACCCCTTTATCCTGGGCCAGAAATTCTGCATGGCGAATAGCCTTGTCGCTCAGTTCCATTTCGAATACATCAACAGGCATTATGATTGTGTTGTACATAAACATTCTCCTTGTCATTACATGAACACATAACAGCATAGTATTAAAAATGATTCTGTCAGTCACGACACAGATTTATGTTTTGCGAACAGGAAAGAAAGTGAGGAGCAGGGAGATCTAACCGGAAAGAGGATGCGGATGCATCCCCTGTAAGATAAAGCGAGTGGCTTTGATAAGACAGAGTTAGCGCAGGTAGTCGCCTGCAGCTTCAGGCTGGTACTCAAGCTCAATAACTTCGAGGTGCGTTGAGGTCCCGCCTGGCAGTTCCCAGTGAATGGTATCACCAACGCGCAGCCCCAAAAGTGCAGCGCCGACAGGTGCCATTACCGAAAGCTGTGTGCTGCTGTCAGTCATAGTAGCCGGATACACCAGGGTACGCACACGGACTTCGCCATCACTCAGATTGCGGAATTTCACGCGGCTGTTCATGGTCACGACATCGTGCGGCATGGTTTCTGGAGAACACATTTGGGCACGATCCAGCTCGGCGTTAAGGGCGTCGGCAATCGGTAAACCAGCAAACGCAGGTTGCTCCAACAGGCGGTCAATGCGTTCCGCATCGAGGTCGTTAATGATGATAGTTGGTCTGGACATTTATTACTCCATGTCGTCGATACTGCGGGTGCGCAGGTAAATAATCCCAAAAGAAAACCCTCACCGTCAGGCGGCAAGGGTTTAGCTTTTATGATGATACTGAGACTTACCCCATGTTTGAAGTGATTTAGTTCACATTCAGGCAAATCATCAATATTGTCGCGTATGGTGTGATTTTAACCGAAAAACGTGATCGTTCTCCAATTTGCATTATGCTTTTTAAGCGCTCGCTGCGGGCGCGTCAAACAACTCAGTGTTCCGCGACAGGAGATCTCATGAGCCAGTACGACAAACTTACCTTGAAAGACGGCAGCTATTTGCATTTTAAAGACTGGGGAAGTGGACAGCCCATTGTCTTCAGTCATGGTTGGCCGCTGACGGCAGATGCGTTTGAGGATCAGATGTTGTTCCTCGGGTCGAAAGGATTTCGTGTGATCGCCCATGACAGGCGTGGCCATGGGCGTTCGGCCCAACCCTGGGATGGTCACAATATGGATCAGTATGCTGACGATCTGGCTGAACTTACCGCGCATCTCAATCTTAAAGATGCCGTCCATGTCGGACACTCTACCGGCGGTGGGGAAGTGGCTCGTTATATTGGCCGGCATGGGACGCAGCGGGTGGCAAAAGCGGTGTTAATTGGCGCGGTGACGCCCATCATGATCAAGACTGACTTTAATCCAAATGGCGTGCCGAAAGAGGTATTCGATGGCATCCGTGAGGGGGTTGTGAACGATCGCGCCGCCTTTTTCTATGAATTAACCGCTGCATTCTATGGCTACAACCGTCCTGGCACAAAAGAGTCGAAAGCCGTCAGGGAAAGTTTTGTTGAACAGGGTTTACAAGGTTCCATCAAAGCGTTGTACGACTGTATCCACGCGTTTTCGGAAACAGATCTGCGTGAGGACCTCAAAAAGATGACCATCCCGACGCTGGTGATCCACGGTGATGACGATCAGATTGTCCCGTTTGAAACCTGCGGAAAGGTCGCGGCGGAAATACTGCCTGATTCGCAGTTGAAGGTATATGTCGGCGGCTCGCATGGCATTTGCACCACCCATAAACAACAGATCAACGGTGACCTGCTCAACTTTATTCAGTCGTAATCGTTGGCAGATTGTTCTACGCTGATCTTCTTTTTCCAGGGGGATGAGCGAAGCATAATTTGTGCTGCGCTGACGTTAACTTCAACAGGGAACGCTATGTATTTCTATCAACCGTCACAGGGACACGGCTTACCGCATGACCCGCTAAATGCCATCATTGGACCGCGCCCGATTGGCTGGATTGCGTCGCGTGACGGCAATGGTCGGCACAATCTGGCACCATACAGTTTCTTTAACTGTTTTAACTATCATCCGCCGATTATCGGTTTCGCTAGCAGCGGCTGGAAAGACAGCGTGCAGAATATTATCGAAACCGGTGAATTTGTCTGGAACCTGACGACTCTTGAGCTGGCCACTGCGATGAACGAAACGTCAGCCAGCTTGCCGCACGGTGAGGACGAGTTTTTTGCCGCCGGGCTTAGTAAAGCAGATAGCCGGATAGTCAACGTGCCGCGCGTGGCGCAAAGCCCGGTCAATTTTGAGTGTCGCTTATCGCAAAGCCTGCAACTGACTACCGCTGATGGCTCACCGGTTGATACCTGGCTGGTATTGGGGGAAGTGGTGGGCATCCACATTGATGAAACGCTCCTGGAAGACGGCATCTATCAGACGGCGAAAGCGAAGCCGGTACTGCGTGCAGGTGGGCCAACGGCGTATTATTCGATCAGTGAAACACACCGTTTTGATTTAGTTCGCCCGGATGCACGAGCAAAACGCTGAGCTTACGGACCGACGCCAGCTTGCAGCGTCGGTCGCAAGTTTCAATATCCCACTTTGTCGATAATAAACTGTTTACCGCAGCTACCCGGATGCGGTTGCGGTAAGAATGACTGTGCAGATAACGTCTGGTTGATGTTGTCGGCTTTCAGGGATAACTGGATCTCAGTGAGATACGCCGGATTGCCGTGGCAGCTTAGCTTCACAGCTTTGACGTTCTCTTTGCCCCAGCTTTTGGCAACTGCGGCGTCAAATGCGTTACGGCTGACATTTTTGCCGTAGTTTTCCGCCAGGAATTTGCCCACCTCGCTGTTCTTAACCTCATTATTCAGCCGTACCATCGTGCCAAAGTACGCGTCGGGATCAAAACCGAAACACGCGCCATGTTTGGCATACTCGTAACGTTCCAGACAGGATCTCCCTCCAGCGCCGGGCATTACGGCGCTGAGTTTTGCTGCGCTTTCCAGCGACAGCCCGGTTTCGGGGGCCGCGCATTTACGGCTGGCACGTGCTTCAGGCAGGTTGGGAATAGGGCGAGTCGCGCAGCCAAAACGCATCCAGCGGCGGTTGTCGACTCCACGGGCGGCAATGGATTTAGGCAGGCTGGGCCATAAACCGTGAACGGTCAGGAAATCCGCTTTGTCTGCGCTCTCTTTTTGTAAACGACATTCGTCAGGCTCCTGACGATTACGCTCGTGTTGGCTCTGACAAAATCCAGTTTGCCAGGAGAGGGCCAACACGTAGCTGTCAAAATCAGCGTACTGTTTTGCCTGAAGTTCATCGGCCTGAGCTGCAGAAACTGGCAGCAGGAGTGCTGCCAGCAACGAAGAATAACGCCATGTTGATGTCATGATGATTTCGGATACTTATATAAATTCTGAATATCATCTATTTAATCATAAAAAATGCCAGTCAGGTTTAGCTGACTGGCATCATTTTCATCAGGTGTGAACCGAAATGATTAGCTCCACATTGCCAGAATCGGCCAGCCGACCAGCAGAAGCATAGAGATGTAGATAACGCCGAAGATAGCACCCAGACGCCAGTAGTCTTTGGACTTCACATAACCACATCCGTAGATGATAACGCCAGGGCCTGTTGCATATGGAGTCAGACAGCCCATGATACCGATGGACAGTACCAGCAGGATACACAGATGTTCCATCGGCACGCCCGGGATACCTTTACCGACAGCCAGAATAACCGGCAGCATGGTGGCAGTGTGTGCAGAAAGGCTGGCAAACAGGTAGTGAGCAAAGTAGAACACCAGCACCAGCACGATTACGGTCGCGTTAGGCGAGAAGCCTTCCAGGTGCGTGCTCATGGTGTTGGCGAACCAGTCGATGAAGCCTGAACGGGTTAAACCATTCGCCATAACGACCAGCGTGGCGAGGTTAACCAGGGTGTTCCATGCGCTGTTATAGCGGGTAATGTCTTTCCACGGTACCACATGCAGCGCCAGCATCAGGGAGACAGCAAGCAAACCCACTGCGGTTGCATCAATCAGTTTACCACCGAAGACCCACAGGCCCAGGCTGAGCAGAACCAGACCGATCAGCGTTATCTCTTTACGGGTCAGTTTACCCATGCCTTTCAGTTCATCACCGGCCCATGCGGCAACTTCAGCACTGTGAGTGACTTCTGGTTTGTACAGAACGTATGACAACCACGGAGCAACGATCAGCAAAATAATACCAACCGGCAGGAAGCTGAGGAACCATTGCAGCCAGCTGATTTGAATACCGGCAATTTTGTTGACGAATTCCAGACCCAGTACGTTTGGCGCAGCACCGGTCACGAACATAGAGGAGCTCAGGCTGGTACTGATTACCATCATCCACATCAGATATCCGCCGATACGGCGCGCGGAAGGATCGTTCGGGAATGATTTAAACAGCGGTGGCAGGTTTTTGATAACCGGGAATACGGTACCACCGGTACGCGCGGTGTTAGACGGTGTAAACGGTGCCAGCAGAATGTCGATGATAACAATCGCATAGCCCAGCGTCAGGGTGCGTTTACCCATAAATTTCACCAGGAACAGCGCGATACGACGACCCAGACCGGTGACTTCATAACCCAGTGCGAAGATAAACGCACCAAACACCAACCACACGGTGGTGCTGGAGAAGCCCGCCAGACCCCATTTCAGCGCTTGCTTACCCGCTTTAAATGCCGGGTCGGCCAGTTCTGAAGCATCAAACAGCAGATAGTTGCTGCCGATAACGCAGATCGTTACGGCGATAAAGCTGATCGCTGTTGCCGGAATTGGCTCGAGGATCATACCGACGATCATCGCCACAAACACGGCAAAGTAGTGCCAGGCCTGTGGAGGCATTCCATCAGGGACGGGGATAAGAAACATGACGCCCATTACGACCAATGGGGCCAGTAACTTCCATATTTTATCTTTTGCTAAAGACATGTGTGTGATTCTCCGGAAAGGATCTTTAATTGTGATAATGATGAACTTGTGAAATCTGAGCTAAGAACCAGGTGACGATCAGCAGATCGGCGCAGCCTCCGGGACTGAGGTTGCGTTCAATGCACTGTTGGTCGAACTGGTGTAGGTATTCGAGATCGGCAGGGGTACGAATCCCCCCTTGCTGCATCAGGGCGGTGGCCTGCTGCTGTAGCCAACGCAGACCTTCTGCGCCGCCACGTGAAGCCACGTTGGTGTCGCCGTTGATAGACATCAGCAGCAATAAAGTGTCGAGTAACGCCAGTTCAGGGTCGCGGCCCTGAGTCAGCAGTGCGCGGTAGTGCGGCAGGGCATGCTGGATGACTAGCGGGTATCCCGCTTCGGCTTCGCCCCGTGCGCCGGTTAATCCCAGTTGCTGATAAAGACGTTGGCCTGCCGTGAGTTGTTGATTGTTCTGGCGCAGTTCGCGCTCGGTCAGACCACGGCAAAATGTTGCTGCCGTAGAGCAAATGGTTTCAGCGGTAACAGTTAGTTGGAGCTGGTGCAGGCGGCCAATGGCGGCGCACAGCAGGCCCAGAGAAAATATGCTGCCTTTGTGGGTATTCACCCCAGCGGTGGCGCGAAACATATCAGCTTCGCAGGCCATGCCCAGCGGGCGCAGTCCTTTCAATACATCCTCAGGCGACAGCTGTGCGCTAAACGCCCCATATTCAATAAAACGTGGCAGCCAGGCCTGAATAGCCTCGGCGCTGCGATGAAAATCTTCCAGCGCCATATCTTTATGCGCGCCGTTGTTAATACGATCTACCAGACCGGGTTTGGGTGACAGGTTGACTTCAGTCAGCATGGCGCGCCACGCGAGCGTTGCGTAAGCATCAGGCAGATCCAGAGGAAGGACTGCATTATTGGTTGATGTTGCGGGAATCGGCATCATGCAGCAGTGCCTCCATCTGAGTGAGTAAGTCGGAAAGTGCGTGGGTTTTACCCCGCGCACAGTCGGCAGCACTTTGCTCGCACAGCAGACAGCGGCGGGCAGGGAGTGCGAAATGACGCCGGGACAGAATTTCCCCTTCAGGGGTCAGGACATCGATGTCCCATAGCCGTCCCAGCGGGTGTGAATGCTCAAGTTCAATCGTGGCGAGCTTGAGGTCGTGGGCCGGAGCCTCAATAGACAAAAGACCTTCTGGACCGCTGGCAGAAACCAGCGCTGTTTGCTCCCTGACAATCCAGGCAGATTGTTCCGCCAGTGCGAGCAAGGCGGTTACGCCGTGATTAAAGATGCGACGGGTTAATGCGCTGTCTTTAATCGGACCCGGTGCAACCACGGTGAACGAGACCAGCGGCGCAGAGTGACGTGTCAGCCAGTCCTGTTGCCTTGCTTGTCTCTCATCGCGGCTGGCGAGCAGCTCGGGAATCGAAACCGCGTGTTGGGTGGCGAGTTCAGGGAGCAGGTGCATGGCTTATTCCTTCACCTGATGCACAACGTCAATCACTGAACCGTCGCGATAACGCACAACGGCAATCACGCGGTCAGTGAATTCGATAGCGCGTGGCTGACCGGTGAGTTGCTGTGCACGTTCGCGCAGCCATCCAATGGACACCACTTTCATACCGGCTTCTTTCAGTCGTTCTGCCAGTTCCGGACGTGCAGGGTTGACGGCGATACCGTGGTCAGTGACCAGAATGTCAACGCTGGAGCCAGGGGTTACGCAGGTCAGCACGTTATCAACCAGCGTCGGGATGCGTCCGCGAACCAGCGGTGCGACGATGATGGAAAGCGCTGCGGCCACAGCCGTATCGCAGTGTCCGCCGGATGCGCCTCGCAGTACGCCGTCAGAACCGGTCAGTACGTTCACATTGAAGTTGGTGTCTACTTCTAATGCGCTCAGTACCACCACATCCAGACGGTCAACGGATGCGCCTTTTGAACCCCAGTTGGCATACTGGTTTGCACTGATTTCGATATGGTTTGGATTGCGGGCCAGAGATTCCGCGGCGTTACGGTCGAAGCTCTGCACGTCCAGCAGTTTGCGAATCAGGCCTTTTTCATGCAGATCCACGATGGTGGCGGTGATGCCGCCCAGCGCGAAGTCAGCTCGGATATCGCGGCTGCGCATTTTGTCTTCCAGGAAACGCGTCACGGCCAAAGAAGCGCCGCCGGTGCCTGTCTGCAGTGAGAAGCCTTCATTGAAGTAGCCGGAGTTAGCAATGACCTCTGCCGCGCTACGGGCGATTAACAGTTCACGCGGGTTAGTGGTCATGCGGGTCGCATCAGCACCGATTTTGTCCGCATCGCCGACCTGATCGATCTGCACGATCAGATCTACCTGATCCTGTGTAATGCTGGCCGGGTTATGTGGATAGGTCAGCAGTTGTTCAGTCAGCAGGACAACCTGTTTCGCGTTTTCGGCGTCTACGCGGGCATAGCCCAGTGAGCCGCAGCATGCTTTACCGGTATAACCGTTGGCGTTACCAAACTGGTCGCAGGACGGTACGCCGAGGAACGCCACATCAATGCTGAGTTCGCCGCTTTGTACCAAGTGTACACGTCCACCGTGGGAGTGAATCTGTACCGGTTCGGCCAGCAGGCCACGGGAGATCTCTTCCGCCAGCGGGCCACGCAACCCGGAGGTATAAATACGGCTGACCACGCCCTGACGGATGTGCTCAACCAGCGGAGCATGGCAATCGCTCAGAGAGCTGGAGGCCAGCGTCAGATTTTTAAAGCCCATACTGGCGATGGCATCCATCACCAGATTAATGGTCAGATCGCCACCGCGAAAAGCGTGGTGGAAAGAGATGGTCATGCCATCCTGTAAACCTGAACGACGAATGGCGTCTTCCAGGTTAGCGCACAGCTTTTTGTCGCGCGGTTTTTGCGCCTGTAGTTCTACTTTTGCGGTGCTCTGATAAGCGGAAAGCTCACTTTCTGCATGACGGCTCCAGGTCGCCACGCGATCCTGGCGTTGAGACTGTTCGATTTTCTGCGTCATTTTTTTGCCTTATTCTTCGCGAATGCCGGAAAGTTCTGCACGGGAGATAACCAGAAGGGCGCGCTCGATAACCGGGCTGTCGACCATTTTGCCGTTCAGGGAAACCACTCCACGACCTTCGCGGGCAGCGGCTTCAGCGGCTTCTACGACCAAACGGGCGTGAGCCAGCTCTTTGCGCGTCGGGGCGTACAAGTTATGCAGGAGTTCGATCTGGCGCGGGTTGATGAGCGACTTGCCGTCAAAACCCAACTGCTTGATGTGTGCGGCTTCGTGCAGGAAACCTGCTTCGTTGTTGGCATCGGAATACACGGTGTCGAACGCCTGAATACCGGCAGAACGTGCAGCCTGCAAAATAGAGCAGCGGGCAAACAGCAGTTCAGTACCCTCTGGCGAGCGTTCAGTGCGCAGGTTACGCACATAATCTTCCGCACCCAGAGCAATACCGATCAGGCGCTCGGAAGCGTGGGCAATTTCTACCGCACGGGTAATGCCTAACGGCGACTCAATGGCGGCTAACAGGCCGGTGCTGCCGGGTTCACGGCCACAGGCGTTCTCGATGCGCAGAATTTCACTTTCGATGTCGATGACATCCTGCGCGGTATCGGTCTTCGGTAAACGTACGATGTCAGCACCGCCGCGTACCACGGCTTCAAGGTCGTTGATGCCCCATTCGGAGTCGAGGGCGTTTACACGCACGATGGTTTCAACGTCGTGATACAACGGATGTTGCAGCGCGTGGTACACCATGCGGCGAGCGGTATCTTTTTCACGCAACGCGACGGAGTCTTCCAGGTCGAACATCAGTGCATCTGCCGGGTAGATGAACGAGTTGCTGACCATGGCGGCATTGGCACCCGGTACGAACAACATGCTGCGGCGAGTACGGGTTTTACGTTGTTGCAAAGATGCGGAAATCACTGGCAATCCTCCCATGGCAGTGCCGGAATACCGCCAGCGCGGGCCAGTAGTGCTTCCAGTCGCGCACGTAAAATGCAGTCCAGTGCGCCTTTATCATCAACATTTAATTGCACGCCGCGTACGTTGTAGCGGGACAGAACGTCCAGGATGGTGGTCCGGATGGCATCACCGAACTGTTTTTCGACGCTACTGTTAACCTGCAGGTCAATATCCTGCGAATCGAGTGGGGCGATGCGAATCATCACATCACCGGACTCGAGTGTGCCTGCGACGGCTGCCTGGTTTATTTTCATTTTTCACCTGTTGCTAATGCGGGGGTATTTTGGCGGACTGCCGCACCCGATGAGGCTCGTTCAACCATGCTTTGCAGATAGTGCAGCGTGGCGTCAGGGACCAGGGATGCGATAGCCGTGAGATCTTTTTTAACCAGCAGCTTGCGCACCCAGGAGGCGGAAATCGGCATCTCCTGGAAGCACAGCCGCTCAATTTCCACCAGTTCAATTGGTGGGGCGGGAAGCGTTGGGGTCTCCAGCCAGTAGCGCATATCGTTGTTGTACTGGGAGGTGACGGTGCAATACGGCTCGGTACCGACGAAACGATGTGTAACGCCGAGAGCCGGTGCCAGGTACTGGCGGAAGATTTTCAGGTCTATTTCGGTGTAGCAGTGGTTAATAACGCTCTGCTCTTTGATGAAGTAGCACGGGAACGTGGCGCGGGAAATGATGTATTCCGAACCGCGATGCACGGTTAAACGTGGAATATCTTTTGTCCCTTTAAGCACCAGATCCAGCCGGTCTTCATACGGAAACCGTGAGGTATCTTCTTTGACCAAAAACAGATGCAGCCAGTCACATTGTGCGGCCGCCTGTTGGATCAGAAAACGATGTCCGTTGGTGAAGGGGTTGGCGTTCATGACGATACAACCAATTTTTTTCCCTTCACGACGCTGTTTTGCCAGAGATTCAGCGTAACGTTTCAGACGCGTGGTGCTGTTTTCCATCAGCACCATAATGCCGGGAACGCTGGTCAGCGTAGAAAAGCCACACTGTTTAAACAGCGATTCGTACTCGGTTTTGGTATAGATGAAGAGGTGCGTACAGTGGCGCTCATAGGCGAGGTTGATTAACTCGGTCGCCAGCGTCAGCGCTAAGCCTTCGCCCCGTACGGATTCGCAGATGGCGACACATTTAATAATATTCCCAGCGATACCGCCGCAGGCAATCAGGCGGTCGTCACGGGTGACGGTGATAAATACTTCGACGGTGGTGTCAACGCTCAAATCATTCTCTTTCAGAAATTGCGTGATAGCCGCCATCTTTTTATTTTCTGAGCGTTTAACTTGCGTGAATATATTATTACCGAACATAGTGAATAGAGCCCCGATGCTATATTTGTTACTGGGTTTCTGTTTTTGTTGCTCTGCTTAGCAACCTGATAACGTTTTGTTTGCAATTGAAGGGAATGGTTTTTTATTACGGAGTATTTCTTTTTTTCCCTGCTGCATACATCGTAAGGGGTATTTTGGAGGTAATTTTTGATTTATTTCACAATAAGTTAGAAGGTTTTAATGTGTTTTATGGTTTTAAGTTTTTTAATTAATTTAACCTCGAGATAGCGTGTGGTTTTAATTTGTTTAATTGATTTAAAGTGGGGAATCTGCAACGATCTTGTTTTATACCGTAACGTGTAAATAAAACATTTCTATTACAACTACAATGAGAAATAAGTTTCGGGCAACGTGGATGAGGAAGATATATGGCTGAGCAGAAAAATAAAACACGGTTTCCTTTTTTCCGCAGCCTGGCGTTTCCTTTACGCATCTTTCTGCTTATTTTGGTCGTTTCTGTTTTTATCATCGCCGCCCTGGCACAATACTTTACCGCCAGCTTCGAAGATTATCTGGCCGCGCATGTCCGCGATATGGCAATGAACCAGGCCAAAATCATCGCCTCTAACGAGAGTATCATTACGGCGGTTAAACATCGTGATTACAAGCGTTTGGCGACGATTGCCGACAAACTGCAGAGCGGAACTGACTTCGACTATGTGGTTATCGGGGATACCAACTCCATTCGTCTATATCATCCGAACCCGGAAAAGATTGGCTACCCGATGCAGTTCACCAAACCCGGTGCGCTGGAAAAAGGGGAAAGCTACTTTATTACCGGTAAAGGGTCCATCGGGATGGCAATGCGCGCTAAAACGCCCATCTTTGATGACGATGGCAAAATCATTGGCGTAGTCTCAATTGGTTATCTGATCAGCAAAATCGATAGCTGGCGATCGGATTTCTTACTCCCGATGGCCGGTGTGTTTATCTTGCTGTTGTTGGTACTTATGCTGCTCTCCTGGTTTTTCGCTGCCCATATTCGTCGGCAGATGTTGGGTATGGAACCGAAACAAATTGCGCGGGTAGTACGTCAGCAGGAAGCGTTGTTCAGCTCGGTATATGAAGGATTGATTGCCGTGGATCCTGATGGATATATCACCGCAATAAACCGCAGTGCGAGGAAAATGCTGGGGCTGTCTTCACCAGGCCGAAAGTGGCTTGGAAAACCGGTGAGTGAGGTGGTTCAGCCAGCGGACTTTTTCACCCAACAGATTGCGGAAAAACGACAGGATGCGATGGTAAACTTTAATGGCCTGAGCGTTATCGCCAACCGTGAAGCGATTCGCTCCGGTGACGAACTGCTTGGGGCAATCATCAGTTTTCGTAGTAAAGATGAAATTGCTACCCTTAATGCGCAATTAACGCAGATCAAACAGTATGTAGAGAGCCTGAGAACGCTGCGTCATGAGCACCTGAACTGGATGTCGACCATCAATGGCCTGCTGCAAATGAAAGAATATGACAAGGTTCTGGCCATGGTGCAGGGAGAATCCCAGGCGCAACAGCAACTGATTGACGGCCTGCGTGGCGCGTTTGCCGATCGTCAGGTCGCCGGTCTGTTGTTTGGCAAGGTGCAGCGCGCGCGGGAACTGGGCCTCACCATGACTATCGTTCCGGGGAGCCAACTGCATCAACTCCCCGAGGGGTTGGATAGCACAGAGTTTGCAGCAATTGTTGGCAATCTGCTTGATAATGCATTTGAAGCGAGCTTACGCACCCTGCAAGGCAACAAGGTCGTAGAGCTCTATTTGAGCGATGAAGGGGATGACGTGATCATCGAAGTTGCCGATCAGGGATGCGGTGTGCCGGAAGCATTGCGTGAGAAAATATTTGAACAGGGTGTGAGCACCCGTACCGATGAACCAGGTGAACATGGCATCGGTTTGTATCTAATTGCAAGTTATGTGAGGCGCTGTGACGGGGTGGTTACGCTCGAAGATAACTCCCCTTGCGGTACCTTATTTTCTTTATTTCTTCCGAAAGTGAAAAAAAATAATGACGGAACCATTAACGCTGTTGATCGTTGAGGATGAAACGCTACTGGCGGAAATGCATGCTGAATATATCCGCCATATACCCGGTTTCAGCCAGATATGGCTGGCGGGTAATCTTGAGCAGGCGAGGATGATGATTGAGCGTTTTAAGCCCGGTCTGATACTGCTCGATAACTACTTGCCGGACGGCAAGGGAATTACGTTGCTGCATGAGCTGACCCAGGCGCGCTATCCGGGCGGCGTAGTGTTTACCACGGCGGCCAGCGATATGGAAACGGTCTCCGAGGCCGTGCGCAGCGGTGCGTTTGATTACCTGGTCAAACCCATTGCCTACGAGCGGCTGGGGCAGACCCTGACGCGTTATCAACAACGTCGACGCATGTTGGCGGGGAATGACAGCGCCAGCCAAAAGCAGATTGATGAAATGTTTAATGCCTACGCGCGGGGCGAACCGAAAGGGGATTTACCGACCGGGATTGATGCGTTAACACTGAATGCAGTGTTGAAATTATTCGCCGACCCGACGGTACACCATACTGCGGAAACGATCGCCCAGGCGCTTACCATCAGCCGAACGACTTCCAGACGCTACCTGGAGTACTGTGCCAGCCGTCATTTGATTATTGCGGAGATTATTCACGGTAAGGTTGGTAGGCCGCAGCGTATTTATCATGGCGGCTAAATGCTGATTTCTGACGTAGGCCGGATAAGATGCTTTAGCATCGACATCCGGCAATGGTGCGGTTTAAATGCCGGATGCGGCGTAGATGCCTAATCCGGCCTACATTTCACTGAGTATCAGCCGCCAACGACGGCTGAAGAAGAACCTGGTACCATCACTTCAGTTGCGATAATCACCACCAGCAGTCCAACCAGAACCGGAACCGAGGTACGTTTCACCACTTCGAACGGAGAAATCTTTGCCATACCTGCGACAGCGACAACCACGCCGGAGACCGGGGAGATGGTGCGCCCAAGGTTTGACGCCTGCAGCATCGGGATAACAAGGTAAGCCGGGTTAATGCCGGAAGAATGCGCCAGCTTAGGGATCATTTCAACGAAGGCGTAGAACGGGGCGTTACCGGAACCCGTAGTCATTGCCGCCAGCATAGTCAGGATCACCAGCACCATCATCAAGATAATGCTCGCTGAACCAAACGAGGTGGCGATAGAAATCAGACTCTGAATAAAGCCGATTGTGCTCAGACCCTGGGCAAAAACACCCGCAGCGACTAACAACATCACCACGTTAGCAAAGGCATCCGCCATGCCACGGTAAGCGACTTCCAGACCAGAGAAAACCTTTTGGGTGTTGAACCCACGTACGAACTCCAGAATAGCCGCGATGAGCATGCACAGAACCAGAATCGTAATGATGTGCAGCTGCGGGCCCCATTTACCATCAAAAATCAGGACGCCAACGATCGGGGTAAACGGCAGAATGGCGTAAAATGACGGGGCAGTCGTGGTGATTTCAGCCACATCTAACATTTCATGAGAAATGTTCTCTTTTTTATCCAGATAACGCTGCCAGAAAAAGTGGGCAATCGCCATAGCAATGATGGCGGCAATGGAAATTGGCAGCGTGGTTTTAAAGGCGAAATCGATCAGCGGCATTTCCGCAGCTTTTGCCGCCAGCACCACATCACCGGATGTTGGTGAAAGAATAATTGCAGCAGGGGAGGCACAAATAGCCGCTGCAGCGCCACGGCTGATTCCAACGTTAACCATGACCGGGAACAGTGTTGCCATCAGCAAAACGCCCAGACCGGTTGCTGAAGAAACCGCCAGTGACATCAGGCAGGCGACAAAATAGGCGGCAATCATTAGCAGGTAAGGAGAGTTGATGTATTGCAGGGGCTTGGAGGCCAGCTTAACGACCATATCGTTCGCGCCAATATGGGTCATATAGGCGGCAAAACCACACAGCATCATGATCATCATGCCGAGATCGCCACCACGGCTCATCAGCAAAATTTTAATATATTCAACAATGTCTGTTGCCGTATAGCCCGTCGATGCCGCGCTGGATGGCAACACTTTATGCCCCATCAGCGCACTGATAATCAGCAAAACCAGACCGCCAACAAACAGTACGCCTGTCGCGGAATAACCTTTAATGATGTAGCGCGCTACACCCACAATAACCACAACTCCAATAAGGAGTTCAATAAATGTCAACATCGTTTCCCCTGTCGCATTGCTGCCCAGAAAGTAAAAAAACTAAAAAAAGTAAAAAGTGGTGACAGAATGTGCCTAATAAACCGATTACTCTTGCTGATTAAAATCAATAAAAATACGGATTCAAGCGATGGCTTAGCCGTTTTTTCAGCATCGTGGTTAAAAAAAGAATCTCACAATAAAAAACTGTGAAGTGCAGCGACGGTGTGTGTGTTTTGTGGTGATATTGATTCTTAATTGTTAATTTATTGTAATATTATTTAACTTTTCCCGGAGGAAAGAACAATTTATTGGCAATAAAGAGAAAATAGTTCCTATGAGATGGCTCAATAAATTAAGGGCTAATTATCTTAAAAATTACATGCTGAGGAATATTCTGATTTTTTAGCTGCGCATTTTTGTTAAGCTAACATTAAGGTTGGGTTTGCTACAATTAATAATAAATCCCAGGATGGTAATTAAGTTGTGATTGTCGCTAAACGATATTTTCTCATTTTTTCATTTCTTTTTATTCAGTTAGCTTTCATTCCCCAGGGCGCTGCTGAAGATAAAGGCTGGTTCGCTACTTTTAAAGACAACGTCAGTGAAACCTGGCAGCAGCCGGAACATTATGATTTGTATATACCGGCTATTACCTGGCATGCACGCTTTGCCTACGATAAAGAAAAAACGGATCGCTACAATGAACGCCCGTGGGGGGCAGGATTTGGTCAATCCCGTTGGGATGATAAAGGTAACTGGCACGGACTTTATATAATGGCCTTTAAGGATTCCTACAATAAATGGGAACCCATTGGTGGTTATGGCTGGGAAAAAACCTGGCGACCGCTGGCCGATGAAAATTTCCATACAGGTCTCGGTTTTACCGCCGGTTTTACCGCGCGTGATAACTGGAACTACATTCCGGTACCCGTGCTGTTACCGCTGGCATCGATAGGGTATGGTCCGGCAACGTTCCAGATGACCTACATTCCGGGAACGTACAACAACGGTAACGTCTACTTTGCGTGGATGCGTTTCCAGTTTTGATGGACTACCTGTATTGTCAGGTGGATTATTAAAAAGTCTTTTTAAAACAGTGTGATATCAACGTTAACTGAAAAATAACGCGACATTTATCACTTTTTGATAAAGTTCGACTGGACAAAGTGCACCACAATTGTTGTACTGATACCCGACACAGCATTTGTGTCTATTTTTCATGTAAAGGTAATTTTGATGTCTAAGATTAAAGGTAACGTTAAGTGGTTTAATGAGTCCAAAGGATTCGGTTTCATTACTCCGGAAGATGGCAGCAAAGACGTGTTCGTACACTTCTCTGCAATCCAGACCAATGGTTTTAAAACTCTGGCTGAAGGTCAGCGTGTAGAGTTCGAAATCACTAACGGTGCCAAAGGCCCTTCTGCTGCAAACGTAATCGCTCTGTAAGCATACGACAGCAAGCATTCAAAACCCGCTTAATTGCGGGTTTTTTTTCACCTCAGTGTGCGGGAGAGGCCGAGACCAGCCAGAATGCCAGGGCGGTCATCGCAAATGATCCCAGCAGATTCACCAGCACATTCACCATAGCCCAACCAAAGCGTCCTTCCTGTAGCAAAAACACCACCTCAGCCGAGAAAGTGGAAAATGTTGTTAGTCCCCCGCAAAAGCCAGTTGTAATCAGTACCTTCCACATTGGATCAATGTTTGTCATGCGATTAAACCATGCCAGACCCATACCAATGATAAATGCGCCAAGTAAGTTTGCAGCCAGCGTACCGAATGGAATGGCCTGATGGAGCGGGTTAAACCTCATGCTCAACATCCATCTTGCTACACTACCTGTACCACCACCGATAAAAACCGCTAAAAGGAGTTGTAACACTGCGTAATCCTGCTATTTGATTGTATATAGGATGAGTGTAACGCTGAATAATCGTGGTTGGCGAGCCTAACAACGTTTTCTGGAGGGAATATGTTCGTTGCAGCAGGGCAATTTGCCGTGGGACCTTCATGGGAAAAAAATGCAGAAACCTGCGTTTTACTGATGTCTCAGGCTGCGGGAGAGGGGGCATCGTTACTGGTATTACCGGAAGCGCTTCTGGCCCGTGACGATCTGGACCCTGACCTGTCAGTGAAATCAGCTCAATTGCAGGAAGGCGGGTTTTTGACGCGCTTGCTGCGAGAAAGCGCGCAAAACGAGATGACGACAATCCTGACAATTCATGTTCCCTCTGTGCCTGGACGGGCGTTTAACATGCTGGTGGCGCTACGGGCAGGTCAGGTAGTTGCCCATTACGCTAAATTACATCTCTACGACGCCTTTTCGATTCAGGAGTCACGAAATGTGGATGCAGGGGACGCCATAGCGCCGCTGCTGGACGTAGGCGGGTTAAAAGTAGGGTTAATGACCTGTTATGATCTGCGCTTCCCTGAGCTGGCGCTGGCGCACGCATTGCAGGGAGCGGAAATTCTCGTATTACCCGCAGCCTGGGTACGGGGATCGCTTAAAGAGCATCACTGGTCTACGCTTTTGGCTGCAAGAGCGTTAGATGCAACGTGTTACCTGATTGCGGCGGGAGAGTGCGGTAATAAGAATATCGGCCAAAGCCGGGTCATCGACCCTTTTGGTGTGACCATTGCTGCTGCGGCGGAAACGCCTGCACTAATTATGGCCGAGGTTTCTGCAGAGCGGGTAAGGCAGGTCAGAGCACAACTTCCGGTGTTAAGTAACCGACGTTTTGCGCCACCGCAATTATTATGACGTTTTTTTAAACAAGGCTTGATTCACCTTGTTACAGATTGCTATTGTGTGCGCGCGTCGAAAGGCCGTTAATATTCTCAGGTTAATATGGCGCTTTATGCAGCCTGGTTTAAGTGAAGAAGGTATCTATGGGTGAGATTAGTATTACCAAACTGCTGGTGGTTGCCGCACTGGTTGTTCTGCTGTTTGGTACCAAGAAGTTACGTACACTGGGTGGAGACCTGGGAACGGCAATCAAGGGCTTCAAGAAAGCAATGAACGACGATAATGCCGATGCTAAGAAAGATGCTGATGGTAGCGTTCAGGCTGAGAAGCTTTCTCATAAAGAGTAATGTCAGGAGCATGATGCTCATACTGCATACTCTGCATGAAAAAAAACCGGCAATTTGCCGGTTTTTTTATTACTGATATGTAAGTGAGTATTACACGATTACTTCACTTCCAGCCCTTTGGCCTGCATGTCTGCATGGTATGAAGAGCGAACGAATGGACCGCAGGCTGCATGGGTAAAGCCCATGGCCATAGCTTCGGCTTTCATCTCATCGAACTCATCCGGGCTTACATAGCGTTGAACCGGCAGGTGGTGACGGCTTGGCTGTAAATACTGCCCCAGCGTCAGCATGGTCACGCCATGACTGCGCAGGTCACGCATGACCTCAATGATTTCTGCATTGGTTTCGCCCAAACCAACCATCAGACCTGATTTAGTCGGAATCTCCGGGTGCGCTTCCTTGAAACGTTCCAGAAGCTTCAGTGACCAGTTGTAGTCTGCCCCCGGACGTACATTGCGATAAATACGCGGTACGTTTTCGAGGTTGTGGTTAAACACGTCTGGCGGCGTGGCGGTGAGGATATCCAACGCGCGATCCATACGACCACGGAAGTCAGGCACCAGCGTTTCGATTTTAATCGACGGGCTTTTCTCACGAATAGCGGTGATACAGTCAGCAAAGTGCTGAGCGCCGCCGTCACGCAGATCGTCGCGGTCAACGGAGGTAATGACGACATAGCGCAGCGCCATGTCAGCAATCGTCTGAGCAAGTTTTAACGGCTCGTTAGCATCCGGAGCAACCGGACGGCCATGGGCAACGTCACAGAATGGGCAACGGCGGGTACAGATTGCGCCGAGGATCATAAAGGTTGCGGTTCCGTGATTGAAACATTCAGCCAGGTTAGGGCAGGAAGCTTCTTCGCAGACAGAGTGCAGGCCATTTTTGCGCATTGCCGCTTTGATGCCCTGGATGCGAGTGGAGTCCGCTGGCAGTTTTATTTTCATCCATTCCGGTTTACGCAGCAGGGCTTCACGCTCTGTTGCCACATTTTTTACCGGGATAAGAGCCATCTTATCGGCATCGCGGTATTTAACACCGCGTTCCATCACAATGGGTTTACTCATAGCTTGCGTGTTCCAGTTGCGAATTACGAAGGAAAGCGTTTCAATTCAAGGGAATGTTGCATTTATCAACTATTTTTGAATTAGTGATACGCAGTATATCATTGAAACGGGCCAGAAAGCAGCCTGACAGGCTGGCAAAATGTAAAATAGTTGTTGTTTTGTGCCATTTGCCACAACATTTGCCGTGGCAAAGTATGACCGTATTTTCAGTCTGCAACGTACTCGTGCGGTGGGTTACCCAACAGCGCTAATATGTTGGCCAGCAGGCGTGGGCGAACGCTCTCGGTCGTGGCTGCGCTATCCCACTGCGA
This sequence comes from Citrobacter sp. CF971, assembly GCF_006385635.1. Taxonomy (NCBI): domain Bacteria; kingdom Pseudomonadati; phylum Pseudomonadota; class Gammaproteobacteria; order Enterobacterales; family Enterobacteriaceae; genus Citrobacter; species Citrobacter sp. CF971. Next base: position 1,494,630 of record NZ_CP041051.1, read on the forward strand.
TACTTTCGCCATCTCCATTCCGGCGTAACCACAAGGATTGATACGCAGGAAAGGCGATAAATCCATATCCACGTTGAGCGCTAAGCCGTGAAACGAACATCCTCTACGAATACGTAATCCCAAAGAGCAGATTTTCTTCTCCCCGACGTATACGCCAGGCGCATCGGCTCGCGGGTGGGCATCAATGCCGATTTCCGCAAGTGTATTGACGACGGTTTGTTCCAGCAGCGTAACCAGTTCACGAACGCCAAGTTTGCGACGCTTCAGATTCAACAGCACATACATGACCTGCTGGCCCGGCCCGTGGTAGGTCACCTGGCCGCCACGATCGCTCTGGATCACCGGAATATCGCCCGGCATCAGTACGTGCTCTGCTTTACCTGCCTGACCCTGGGTAAAAACAGGATAATGCTCTACCAGCCAGATTTCGTCATAACTGTTTTCATCGCGGGTATCGGTGAATTCGTGCATGGCCAGAGAAACTGGCTCGTAAGGTTGAAGACCGAGCTGGCGGACCAGAATTTTATCCTGATACAAAACGGCATCTCCGTAGATACTCACATAGAGTAGAGAATATAAAAGAGGGGGAAAAGTATATCACAGGAGGGAGGGGTTACCCGAGCGGGGATGCAGCGGGTAACCAACAGGTTTTTACAGTACCATGCGTACGATATCGATATTACCTAATTCTTCGTACAGCGTTTCAACCTGCTCAATGTGTGTAGCAGTAATAGTGATTGAGACCGAGTGGTAGTTGCCTTTGCTGCTCGGTTTTACCGTCGGAGAGTAATCACCTGGCGCATGGCGCTGTACCACTTCAACCACCTGATCAACCAGCTCAGGCAACGCCTGCCCCATTACTTTGTAAGTAAATGGAGTAGGGAATTCAAGCAGTTCGTTAAGTTTGGTTTTCATGTCAGCTCCGGCGTTACATCAATAAATAATAACTCCCACAGCGTGTGGGAGTTATCTGGATACCTAGTATATGGGGACGTAAATCACACTTTCAAGTGTTCGATTTTTAGCCAAACCAGTGATGGAACATTAATTTAATGTAATCAATGATTTTCCCAAAGAAGTTGCCTTCAGGGATTTCCTGCAGGACTACCAGCGGGCGCTGTTCGATGGTTTTGCCATCCAACTGGAAGTTGATGGTGCCAACAACCTGGTTTTTCTGCAGCGGTGCATGCAGTTCTGTGGTGTTCAGCACATAGCTTGCTTTCAGATCTTTCATGCGGCCGCGCGGAATAGTCAGGTAGACATCTTTATCTACGCCTAACGATGCGCGATCGGTGTTACCAAACCAGGCCGGTTCTGAAGCAAACTCTTTACCGACTTTCAGTGGATTCACGGTTTCAAAGAAACGGAAGCCCCAGGTCAGCAGTTTTTTACTTTCGGTTTCACGACCTTTATAGGTGCGGCCACCCATGACGGCAGAGATCAGACGCATCTGACCTTCGGTTGCGGATGCAACGAGGTTATAGCCAGCTTTGTCGGTATGACCGGTTTTGATACCGTCGACATTCAGGCTGTTATCCCACAGCAAGCCGTTGCGGTTTAACTGACGAATGCCGTTAAAGGTGAACTCTTTTTCTTTATAGATAGAGTATTCGTTAGGTACGTCACGAATCAGCGCCTGGCCAATCATCGCCATGTCGCGAGCCGAGCTGTACTGACCGTCAGCATCGAGACCATGAACGGTCTGGAAGTGGGTATTTTTCAGGCCCAGCGCGTTCACATAGCTGTTCATCAGACCGACGAAAGCATCCTGGCTACCGGCTGCGAAGTCCGCCATTGCCACACACGCGTCATTCCCGGATTGTAGGTTGATACCACGGATTAGCTGGGAAACAGGAACCTGCATTCCAGGTTTCAGGAACATCAACGATGAACCTTTAAACACCGGGTTACCTGTAGCCCAGGCGTCATTGCCGACAGTGACCAGATCGGTTTCTTTGAACTTGCCGGCTTTCATCGCCTGGCCGATGACGTAGCTGGTCATCATTTTGGTCAGACTGGCGGGGTCGCGGCGAGTGTCTGCGTTCTGTTCTGCCAGAACTTTGCCTGAATTGTAATCAATCAGGATATATGACTCCGCATCGATCTGCGGAACACCCGGGATCATGGTTTTAATATTCAGGTCATCGGCATGGGCAGCAGAGAGAGAAGCTGCGCAGAGAGCCGCGGTGAGCGCCATACGCTGCACGAAACGAGCGGAAAAAGTGGTCTTCATGGTCTGAACTACGACGTCCGTGATGAAATTTAAAAAAGTGCCCTACTATAGCAAATGCAAAACGGGCAGGCATCTGACTTTCCGCGTGACTTTGTTAATGTCATTTACAGAAACTGACAGTTCAGATACCTGATTTACGTTATTACACGCCGGTGATGAAGGACTGTAATTGCGCCTCGGATTGAAGACGCTGCTGCAATGTGGAGGCTTCAGCTTTGCTGGCGAACGGCCCCATCTGGATACGCCAGACTGCGCCATTTTGTACCACCCGACCAGGAACGCCAAACTGCTGGCTTAAACGTTTTTGATACTGCTGCGCACGCGACTGCTCGCTGACTGCGCCAACCTGAACCACGTAACGTCCGTTGGCTACTGCCGCTGGAGCAGGTGCCGCGACGGCGGCTGGTGTTGCTGCTGGTGCGGTTGGTGTTGCCGGTGCGGTGATGGTCGGTTGCGGAGCCGGAGTCGGCTCGCTACCTTCCAGCACGCCTGCGGCGAGGGTGGTTGGTGCACCGAGGAATCCACCGCTGTTCACTGGCGCACCGGTTGGATCATCGCTTTTCAGCGTGGAATTGCTGATCGGACGAATATCGCCTTGCGGCTGACCCGCATCCGATGGCGAAGGCATACTTCCCATATTACCGCCACCGCTTAAATCAGGACGCGCGGGCAGGGCATAGGTTTGCTTTGCGACTGTCGTACACGCCATACCCGGACCGGACAATGAACCATCCTGGGCGACGATGATCGGGTCGATACGCACTTTGGTGTTGTTGGAGGTATTCAGACGGTCTGCTGCTGCACGTGAAAGTGAAATCACGCGATCGTTGCCATAAGGGCCGCGATCGTTTATGCGCACGACAATCATCCTGCCGTTTGCCAGGTTAGTTACTCTGGCATAGCTTGGGACTGGCAGCGTGGGATGCGCTGCGGTCAGTTGCATCGGGTCGAACGCTTCACCAGACGCGGTTAAGTTGCTTCCGGGTTCCGCATCATAGATAGCGGCAAGTCCTGCCTGGCTAAAGCGGGAAGGATCCTGGACGATTTTGTAGCTCTTACCATCACGCTGATAGTCCTGATTCGCCGTTGGGTTCAGGGGTTCAAAGCGCGGATCGGCCCCGCTGATTTCAACAATCGGACCATTGCACACCGCAGGCTGCGGCGCGACAGCACCCTGTTGCTGACCATCATCACTCGAACACGCCGCGAGCATTCCTGCTGCGATGCAGATACCAAGCCACTGCTTACGCATTGCGTACCCCTTACACGCTTTTCGACAACATTTTTCTATGGGTGTGGATCGACATAACAATCCCGAACCCGGCCATCAGCACGATAAGTGCCGAGCCTCCGTAACTGACCAGTGGGAGAGGAACGCCAACCACGGGCAGAATACCGCTCACCATACCAATATTTACGAAGACATAAACGAATAATATCAACATTAAACCACCTGCCATGACGCGACCAAAGGTGGTTTGCGCGTGGGCAGCGATCCATAATCCGCGCATAATCAGCAAAATGTACAGCGCAAGCAGAATTAAGATCCCTACCAGACCCAGCTCTTCTGCTAGTACCGCGAAGATAAAGTCCGTGTGACGTTCGGGTAAAAATTCAAGCTGCGACTGCGTACCGTGCAGCCAGCCCTTGCCGCGTAGACCGCCGGAGCCAATAGCAATTTTAGACTGAATAATATGATAACCCGCACCCAGTGGATCGGTTTCCGGATCGAGCAACATCATGACGCGCTGACGCTGGTAATCATGCATCAGGAAGAACCACAGTATCGGGATAAACGCCGCAACCAGAACCACCGCAACACCGATTAAACGCCAGCTTAAACCAGAAAGGAACAGAACAAACAGACCGGAAAGGGCGACCAGTATTGAGGTACCGAGGTCAGGCTGAGCGGCCACCAGCAGGGTGGGCATAAATATCAGCACCAGTGCAATGGCGGTATTTTTTAGCGATGGCGGGCAAACATCACGGTTGATGAAGCGTGCGACCATCAGCGGCACGGCAATCTTGGCAATTTCGGAAGGCTGAAAACGCACAATACCCAAATCCAGCCAGCGCTGTGCCCCTTTGGATATCGCGCCGAAGGCATCTACCGCCACCAACAGGATGATGCAGAAAATATAGAGATAGGGTGCCCAGCCTTCATAAACCCGGGGCGGGATTTGCGCCATCACCACCATGATGACCAGGCCCATTGCGATCTGGCCGACCTTGCGCTCCATCATGCCGATATCCTGGCCGCTGGCACTCCAGATGACCAGCGAGCTGTAAACCAGCAGCGCCAGCAAAATAAGCAACATCGTGGGATCGATGTGGATTTTGTCCCAGAATGTTTTTTTGTTCGGATTATCCGTCACGATTATTGGTCCTCCGCTGCTGCAACCGCGGGGTTTTCTGCAGGCAGATTGGTGTTGTTGTCGCCCAACATAATGTGGTCAAGGATCTGGCGCATAATGGTACCCACAGCCGGGCCCGCGCCACCGTTTTCAAGGATTATGGCGACAGCAACCTGGGGCTTATCATAGGGTGCGAAGGCCGTCATCAGCTTGTGGTCACGTAAGCGCTCGGCGATCTTGTGCGCGTTATAGGTTTCATTGGCTTTCAGGCCAAAGACCTGGGCAGTACCGGATTTCGCCGCAATTTTGTAAGGCGCGCTAGCGAAATACTTGTGCGCAGTACCGTTAGGGCGGTTTGCTACACCGTACATGCCGTCTTTCGCGATTTCCCAGTATCCAGAATGAATATCACCAACGGGCGGTTCGTGCGGCTGTACCCACGGAACCTGCTTGCCATTTTCTGCCGTGCTCATCAACAGATGCGGAACTTTTATCAAACCGTCGTTGATAAGGATCATCAGCGCTTTACTCATCTGGATTGGGGTTGCAGTCCAGTAACCCTGACCGATGCCGACCGGAATGGTATCACCCTGGTACCATGGCTTTTTAAACCGTTTTTGCTTCCACTCGCGGGTAGGCATATTGCCGGAGCGTTCTTCAGCGAGATCGATACCCGTATATTTGCCGTAGCCGAATTTGCTCATCCACTCTGAAAGTCGGTCTATCCCCATATCATAGGCGATTTGATAGAAAAACGTATCCGCCGACTCTTCCAGAGAACGGGTGATGTTCAGATGGCCGTGCCCCCATTTTTTCCAGTCACGGTAACGTTTTTCAGAGCCCGGTAATTGCCACCAACCTGGATCGAACAGACCAGTATTGCGGGTGATGACACCTGCACTTAATGCAGAAACCGCGACGTAAGGTTTAACTGTCGAAGCAGGAGGGTAAACACCCTGCGTGGCGCGGTTAACCAATGGGGTGTTCGGGTCATTGAGCAACCCGGAGTAATCTTTACTGGAGATACCATCGACAAACAGGTTCGGGTCGTAGCTCGGCATGGACACCAGCGCGAGAACGCCGCCGGTACGCGGGTCGGTAACCACCACGGCGGCGCGACTGCCCGCCAGCAGCGTTTCAATGTACTGCTGGAGTTTCAAATCGAGGGTGAGATAGATATCGTGCCCGGCCTGCGGCGCCACTTCTTTCAGCTGGCGAATGACGCGGCCGCGGTTGTTCACCTCAACCTCTTCATAACCGGTCTGGCCGTGAAGTACATCTTCGTAATAACGTTCAATACCCAGCTTGCCGATGTCGTGCGTCGCCGCGTAGTTAGCCAGTTTGCCGTCTTTGTCCAGGCGGTCTACGTCTTTATCGTTGATTTTTGATACGTAGCCAATGACATGGGTCAGCGCAGAGCCGTAGGGGTAGTAGCGGCGTTTATAACCTTTAACTTCGACGCCAGGAAAGCGATATTGATTAACGGCAAAGCGTGCGACCTGAACTTCACTCAGGTTAGTTTTTACCGGAATGGATGTGAAACGGTGTGAACGGGCGCGCTCTTTTTTAAAGGCGGCAATGTCATCGTCCGTCAGGTCTACGACGTTACGCAGCGCGTCGAGGGTATCCTGAACGTTGTCGACCTTTTCTGGCATCATTTCTATCTGATAAATGGTGCGGTTAAGGGCGAGCGGAATTCCGTTACGGTCATAAATGATGCCGCGACTGGGGGCGATAGGCACCAGTTTGATGCGGTTTTCGTTCGAGCGGGTCTGATAATCAGTAAAGCGAACGATTTGCAGATTATAAAGGTTGGCGATCAGCACGCCGGTGAGCAGCAAAATCCCCAAAAAAGCGACCAGCGCCCGGCGCACAAATAGCGCGGACTCAGCCGAATAGTCGCGAAAAGAATTCTGTAGTTTCATCCGCTGCTTAATCTACTCAAGAATCAATGATCACTCACGGTGATAAGGATGGTTGGTGGTAATGCTCCACGCCCTGTACAGACTCTCCGCAACCAGAACCCGAACAAGAGGGTGAGGAAGGGTTAACGCTGAGAGTGACCAGCTTTGTTCTGCTGCTGCTTTACAGGCAGGAGAAAGACCTTCCGGCCCACCAATCAACAAACTGACGTCACGACCGTCCAGTTTCCAGCGTTCCAGTTCGGTCGCCAGCTGCGGCGTGTCCCAGGGTTTGCCAGGGATATCAAGGGTGACGATGCGGTTTTTGCCTGCTGCAGCCAGCATCTGTTCACCCTCTTTGTCGAGAATGCGTTTAATATCCGCGTTCTTGCCGCGTTTTCCTGCCGGGATTTCGATCAGCTCAAAGGGCATATCTTTCGGAAACCGACGGAGATACTCCGTAAAACCGGTTTGCACCCAGTCAGGCATTTTCGTACCCACAGCGACAAGTTGCAGCTTCACGCATTAACTCCAGAGTTTTTCCAGTTCATACAGGCGACGGCTTTCTTCCTGCATCACGTGGACAATCACATCGCCGAGGTCAACGACGATCCAGTCTGCGACGTTCTCGCCTTCTACGCCGAGCGGCAGCAGACCAGCAGTGCGGGACTCCTGAACAACGTAGTCTGCGATAGACATTACATGACGGCTGGACGTGCCAGTACAGATAATCATGCAATCAGTGATGCTGGATTTGCCCTGAACGTCTAAGGCGATGATGTCTTGACCTTTCAGGTCATCAATTTTGTCGATTACAAAATCCTGAAGTGCTTTACCCTGCAAGTGTTCCCCCTGGGTGAAAATAGTTAAAAACGTCTGTTAGTATACCTGAACCAGAGGCGATATCGGGACAAATGTCTCCGAAAGCGCTTGTGAAGTGCGCTATCATCCCACCCCACGCCGCAGAATGCATCGCCATTTTTGTAAAACAATTTCTGCAAAGCTCTGAAGGGCGGGAAAAGTCAGGTTGCGGAGAATAACAGCCTGTCATGGGGTGTCAATGGGAGAGAAGCCCTTCGGCAGAAAAAACAGTGCTTTCACTCTCCGTCGTGCCATACAGCCCGGCTGTTAAGTACTTTCAGAACCGCAAAGTCGTCGCAAAAATCAATCGCGCTCCAGCAACCTTGTTCGACGCGAAAATGCCACATTGCTGCTGCCGGCATGGACAACAAACGGGCGATCAACACGCTCAGTACACCCTGATGGCTCACCACCAGCAGGTTTTGGCACATTTTGTAATCATCGAGTTGAGCAATGAAGCGTTCCACGCGCAGGGAAAATGCCTGAAAACCTTCGCCATTAGTGGGCGTCGCGTTCTGCCAGTCGTTACACCACACGGCGTAGTTTTCGGCGTCTTCGTGCGCCAGATCGCGATGGTGGCGCATTTCCCAGTCGCCAAAAAACATCTCATTGAGCTCAGGCATGTTACGCACAGGAATCTCGCGATCGCCTAAGATCAACTGCGTTGTATGGCGGGCGCGCTCCAGCTCGCTGCACAGAACGTTGTCGACAGGCACATTGCGTAACAGCGTACTCAGCGTTTGCGCCTGAGCTATTCCCCGTTCTGTTAGTGGTGTGGGAGCGTGGCCGCTATATAAACCCGCGACGTTGGCTTCGGTTTCGCCATGACGTACCAACCAGAGTCTCATTTTTTCCTCTTGGGGTTATTCGCACAAAACATGATGTTTGCCCTGATTACGCAGAGATTTTTCACTAAAATACCTTTTTTTACGTGGAGCGGCACGATGTCTTTATTGAAGAGCGCGCATGGTGGTAATACCCGAGAAGCCGCCGAACTGTTGGGCGTCTCGCCTGAGCAATTGCTGGATTTTAGCGCGAATATTAATCCGCTGGGTATGCCAGCAGGTTTAAAACGCGCAATTATCGACAATATGGACTGCGCGGAGCGTTACCCGGATGTCGATTACGCGCAACTGCATGCAGCGCTGGCGGAGCATCATCAGATTCCGGCCTCGTGGATCCTGGCCGGAAACGGTGAGACCGAGTCTATTTTTACCCTGGTAGATGGCCTGAAGCCACGTCACGCGATGATCGTGACGCCTGGGTTTGCTGAATATCGTCGGGCGCTGCAATGGGGAGACTGTACGATCCATGAGTTTGCGCTGCGCGAAGACGATGGCTGGCAGCTTACCGATGCGATCCTCGATGCGTTAACCTCAGAGCTGGACTGCCTGTTTCTCTGCACGCCCAACAACCCCACCGGGTTACTACCGGATAACCGCCTGCTACGTGAGATTGCCTCACGTTGTGAGCGGCTTGGGATCAATCTGATCCTTGATGAAGCGTTTATCGATTTTATTGCCGGGGAGCCGGGGTTTATTCCGCTACTTCGGGATAACCCGCATATTTGGGTACTGCGCTCGCTCACTAAGTTCTATGCGATACCGGGGCTGCGTCTGGGGTATCTGGTTAATAGTAACGAGCAGGCCGTTGTACATATGCGCAGCCGACAAATGCCGTGGTCAATTAATGCGTTTGCTGCTCTGGCCGGCGAGATTATTTTACGCGACAGCGCTTATCAGCAGGCGACGTGGAAATGGCTGGAACAAGAGGGGGCGCGGTTTGAGCAACAGCTACAAAACCTGCCTGGCCTGACGGTGTATCCCGGCCAGGCAAATTATCGTTTATTACGCTGCGATCGCGCGGATATTGATTTGCAACGGATGTTGCTGGAACAGCATGTCTTGATTCGCAGTTGTGCCAATTACCCTGGGTTGGACGCGCGTTATTACCGAGTTGCTGTTCGCAGTCAGGAAGAAAATGACCGCCTGCTGGCGGCATTAAACAACACGCTTAGCGATACAACCCCTGCTGATTGATATAGTCAAGCACTGCGCCTGGCATCAGGTCGTCGCACGGCTCGCCTTTTTCCAGGCGCTCGCGAATGAGCGTGGCGGAGATGTTGAACCACGGCGTTTCGGCCAGGTAGATTTTTCCGCAAGGCAGGTTGTGCAGGTCATCCGGCGAATGAGTCAGGTGATCCTCCAGCCATTGCTGGTGCTTTTCCTGCGTCATTTCGAGAGGATAACCTGGACGTCGGCACACGATGAGATGGGTATTATCCAGAATCGTGTGGTAGTCGTGCCAGGAAGGGAAGGTCAGCAGCGAATCCTGACCAATGATAAACGCTAACGGCACGTTCGGGCCTTGTTCCTCGCGCCACTCTTTTAGCGTTTGCGCGGTGTAGGAGGCCGTGTCTCGTTTCAGTTCGCGTTCATCCAGGGAAAACAGCGGTTTATCAGCAATGGCCAGTTCAACCATGCGCTTACGTTGCTCACCGGACGCTTCAGGCTGCGCACGATGCGGCGGGACATTATTGGGCATGATGATGACCCGGGAAAGACCAATCAGATTCGCCAGAATTTCAACCGGTTTAAGATGACCATAATGCACCGGATCAAAGGTGCCGCCGAACAGAGCCTGCAATGATTTCATATCAACCATCAATAAAAACATCGGCCAGTGATTTATGGCAGAGCAAAAGGGACAGACCCTCAAGTTCCGCCCACACTGACTGACCATAGTCTTGTTTAAGCGTAATTTCCGTACGCGTTAACAGCGTTACCGCCTGACGCAGCTGTGCCGGGTTCAGCCGGTTTAGCGCATCACCCATCATGCCTCGGCGATTTTGCCACACCCGGTGTTTATCAAACAACGTGCGCAAGGGGGTATTCGCCGACTGCCGTTTTAGGTTGACCAGCAACAGCAATTCACGCTGTATCGTACGCAGCAAAATAACCGGCTCACTGCCTTCCAGACGTAGCTGTTGCAGAATGTGCAGCGCGCGTTTGCTTTTGCCCATCAGCAGCGCATCCACCCAGTGGAACGGGGTAAAGTGCGCCGCATCGTTAACGGCTTTTTCTACGCGAGGCAGCGTTAGTTTGCCATCAGGCCAAAGCAATGCTAACCGTTCCAGCGCTTGCGCCAGTGCTAACAGGTTACCTTCATAGCAATAGCACAACAGCTGATTGGCTGCGTCATCCAGTTGCAGGTTATTGAGTTTAGCCCTCGCGGCGACCCAACGCGGGAGCTGTGCTTGCTCCGGCGTCTGGCAGCTGACCTGCACCGCATTATTGGCAAGTCCGGTATACCATGCGGCGTTTTCCTGCGCTTTAGTCAGCTTGTTGCCACGAACAATCAGCAGCAGGTCGTTATGTAGCAGTGTGACGAGTGAAGCGAGCTGTTCGTTAATGGCGGCATTGGGGCCATTTTCAGGCAGTTGCAGGAGCAGGGTTTGACGGTTGGCAAACAGGCTCATCGCCTGGCAGAGTGAAAAAATCTCTCCCCAGTCGGTGCTGTTGTCCAGGGTGAAGGCGTGGTGTTCTTCGAACCCTTGTGTGGCAGCAGCCTGACGGATGGCATCCTGGCTTTCCTGCAATAAGAGGGGATCGTTACCTAAGAGCAAATACGCCGCGCGCAGCCCTTCATTGAGCTGTGCGCGGAGTTGTTCAGGGTACAACTTGAGCATCAGTTACCCAGCGTGGTGGAGACACGCGCCGGAGATGACGCAGGCTCTGCGGCTTTTGTCGCAGCTGGCTTAGCATCATCATCAGCATTGGATGACAGAGTATCAGCCAGATGTACGCTTGGCAGCTTACGAATTAACTGTTCAGCCGCTTTGTCATACATCTCTTTGATGATCATGTCCTGCTCGTTATCCTTCGCCAGTGCAGCCTGTGGGTTGTCAAAGAACGAACGATAAACTTTGGCGCTGATTGGGTATATATCATGACCTGGAATCAGCACAGTAGCGCTAACGGACATCACCATCTGGTATTCAGCCGTTTGACCGTTCTGGAATACCGACGCCGTATCCTGCGAAATGCTGACCGCGCCAAGACGTAAGGATGTTACGTCTTTACGCATTGTACCGTCTTCAAGCAGCGTCACACCGTTCAGACGCAGCTGGTTACGTACCGCACGGCTTAACGGGCCGTTCGGATCGCCAGAGTTCAGGATCATGGTTTTCATTGAGGGTGGAACCTGCGTAGTACTACGCAGATGCCAGCCACACCCGGCGGTGACAAGCACCGCCAGAGATAACAACAATGTTGTCAGAAGTCGCACGCTTCCTCCCGCGCTTAGCCAACGACCAGATTGAGGAGTTTACCCGGTACATAAATCACTTTACGTACGGTAACGCCATCAAGATATTTTGCCACCAGATGCTCCTGGCCAGCACGTTCACGAACCTGTTCTTCTGTCGCATTTACCGGAACGGTAATTTTGCCACGGACTTTACCGTTCACCTGAACAACAACCAACGTCGAGTCTTCAACCATTGCGGCTTCGTCAGCTACCGGCCACGGTGCGTTGTCGATATCGCCTTCACCTTTCAGCGCCTGCCACATCGTGAAGCAAACGTGTGGGGTGAACGGGTTCAGCATGCGAACGACGGCCAGTAACGCTTCCTGCATCAGGGCTCTGTCTTGTTCGTCTTCCTGCGGTGCTTTCGCCAGCTTGTTCATCAACTCCATAATCGCCGCAATTGCGGTGTTAAAGGTCTGACGACGACCGATATCATCGGTCACTTTCGCAATGGTTTTATGCACGTCGCGACGCAACGCTTTTTGGTCTTCGCTCAACACATCAACGTTCAGTTCAGCTACATCACCTTTGGAGGTATGTTCGTAAACCAGCTTCCAGACACGTTTCAGGAAGCGGTTCGCCCCTTCAACGCCGGATTCTTGCCATTCCAGCGTCATATCAGCCGGAGAAGCGAACATCATGAACAGACGTACGGTGTCGGCGCCGTAACGTTCAACCATAACCTGCGGGTCGATACCGTTATTTTTCGACTTGGACATTTTGCTCATGCCGGTATACACCAGTTCATGGCCTTCTGCGTCCTGAGCTTTGACGATACGACCTTTCTCGTCGCGCTCAACGATGGCATCAACCGGAGAAACCCAGTTACGCTCACCGTTTGCACCAACGTAATAGAACGCATCGGCCAGCACCATACCCTGGCACAGCAGCTGTTTAGCCGGTTCGTCAGAGTTGACCATACCCGCATCGCGCATCAGCTTGTGGAAGAAGCGGAAGTAGAGCAGGTGCATGATGGCGTGTTCAATACCACCAATGTAGATATCAACCGGCAGCCAGTAGTTGGCAGCTTCTGGATCCAGCATCCCTTCGTTGTACTGCGGGCAGGTGTAGCGCGCGTAGTACCAGGAGGATTCCATAAAAGTATCGAAAGTGTCGGTTTCACGCAGTGCAGGCATGCCGTTAACGGTGGTTTTTGCCCACTCCGGATCGGCTTTGATTGGGCTGGTAATACCATCCATAACCACGTCTTCCGGCAGAATAACCGGCAACTGGTCTTCTGGCGTCGGCAGTACGGTACCGTCTTCCAATGTCACCATCGGAATCGGCGCGCCCCAGTAACGCTGACGGGAAACACCCCAGTCACGCAGACGGTAGTTCACTTTACGCTCACCCACGCCAAGAGCCACCAGCTTGTCAGCAATGGCATTGAAGGCTGCTTCGAAGTCGAGGCCGTCAAACTCACCGGAGTTAAACAGCACCCCTTTTTCGGTCAGAGCTTGTTCGGACAGATCCGGCTCTGCGCCTTCAGCGGTCAGAATTACAGGCTTGATGGTCAGGCCATATTTAGTCGCAAACTCGTAATCGCGCTGATCGTGCCCCGGAACGGCCATGACTGCGCCCGTACCGTATTCCATCAGGACGAAGTTTGCTGCCCAAACCGGGATCTCTTCGCCAGTCAGCGGGTGAACGGCTTTAAAGCCCGTGTCGACGCCTTTCTTCTCCATGGTTGCCATTTCGGCTTCAGCAACCTTGGTGTTGCGGCATTCGTCAATGAAGGCGGCCAGTTCCGGGTTATTTGCAGCGGCTTTCTGCGCCAGCGGGTGACCTGCGGCAACAGCCAGATAGGTTGCACCCATAAAGGTGTCCGGACGGGTGGTGTAAACGGTCAGCGTGTTGTCGTAATCGTTCACATCGAAGGTGATTTCTACGCCTTCAGAACGGCCAATCCAGTTGCGCTGCATCGTTTTCACGGTGTCAGGCCAGTGATCCAGGTTATCCAGGTCACGCAGCAGTTCGTCAGCGTAAGCGGTGATTTTGATGAACCACTGCGGGATCTCTTTACGCTCGACTTTGGTATCACAACGCCAGCAGCATCCGTCGATAACCTGTTCGTTCGCCAGTACGGTCTGGTCATTCGGGCACCAGTTGACCGCAGACGTTTTCTTGTACACCAGGCCTTTTTTGTACAGCTCGGTGAAGAATTTCTGTTCCCAACGGTAATATTCCGGGGTGCAGGTCGCCAGCTCACGGCTCCAGTCGTAACCGAAACCCAGCATTTTGAGCTGGTTTTTCATGTATGCGATGTTGTCGTACGTCCACGGTGCCGGCGCGGTGTTGTTTTTAACCGCAGCACCTTCTGCTGGCAGACCGAACGCATCCCAGCCAATTGGCTGCAGTACGTTTTTGCCCAGCATGCGCTGGTAGCGGGCGATCACGTCACCGATGGTGTAGTTACGTACGTGGCCCATGTGTAGTCGACCAGAAGGATAGGGAAGCATAGACAGGCAGTAATACTTCTCTTTGCTCTCGTCTTCGGTAACTTCAAATGTGCGCTTCTCATCCCAGTGAAGCTGTACTTTGGATTCTATCTCTTCCGGGCGGTATTGCTCTTGCATGGCAGCCAGTGGTCCTGTTTTCAATACAGCTACAAACGTAGCTCTAGATGTGGTGTTTCAGATCCGCATAGCATAGCCCAAACGCCCGCGCCAAAACAGCCTTTCGCGCATTCAGCGTTGAATTCCCGCAAGGATAATTCTTGCACGAATTTACACACTCTGTGGACAGTCTTGCAAAGCGTAGCGTAAATAACGTCTATTATTATAGACAGTTAACGACCCAGGAGGCGAAGCGATGAACAAGGTTGCTCAATATTACCGTGAACTGGTAGCTTCACTGAGCGAACGTCTGCGTAATGGCGAACGCGATATCGATGCGTTGGTGGAGCAGGCGCGTCAACGAGTTATGCAGACCGGGGAGTTAACGCGAACCGAGGTGGAAGAGCTCACTCGGGCCGTCAGACGTGACCTGGAAGAGTTTGCTCTGAGCTATGAAGAAAGTCTCGATGAGGAGACAGACAGCGTCTTTATGCGGGTTATCAAGGAGAGTATCTGGCAGGAACTGGCCGATATTACCGATAAAACGCAGCTCGAATGGCGCGAAGTGTTCCAGGACCTCAGTCATCACGGTGTTTATCACAGCGGCGAGGTGGTCGGATTAGGTAATCTGGTCTGCGAGAAGTGCCACTTCCATTTAGCGGTTTACACCCCGGATGTGCTGCCGCTGTGTCCGAAATGCGGACACGATCAGTTTCAGCGCCGACCGTTTGAACCGTAATTGCTTATTGCCGGATGGCGACGCAAAGCGTCTTATCCGGCCTGCAAATTGCACGATTTTGTAGGCCGGATAAGCGTTAGCGGCATCCGGCGTGTATTAGGCGTAAAACTTCAGCCGTTCTGCCAGCAAATCGACAAACCCCTGGCGATCAACATCCACCATCACGGTGGCGTTTGGCTTATTGCCGCTCAGGAAGTAGTAGTCCACCACGGTCATTCCCTGGGTATATTTCCCCTGAGTTTCCACGCCAACCCAGCGTTCGACGGTGGTAAACAGTTCAGGTTTCAGCAGCCAGGCAATGGTGCATGGGTCATGCAGCGGTGCACCGATGAATCCCCATTTTTCATCTTTGTGATATTCAAAGAAGAAATCGAGTAGTTCAGCAACGATCGTTGAAACAGGATTGCCAATAGCGCGGAACCGTTCGGTATCTTCACGATGTATTTGCGCTTTGTGCGTCACGTCCAGACCAGCCATCACCACCGGAATACCCGACTGGAATACGATCTCCGCTGCTTCGGGATCCACAAAGATGTTGAACTCGGCGGCGGGTGTCCAGTTTCCGAGGCCCATTGCACCACCCATAATCACGATACGGTCGATTTTGGCGTGCAGCTCAGGATGGCTATTCAGTAGCAATGCCACGTTAGTTTGCGGGCCGGTGGAGACAATCGTCATCTGTTCCGGGCTTTCACGCAGGGTTTTCGCCATCAGTTCCACAGCGGTACAGTCTTGTGGAGCAAAAGTGGGTTCCGGCAGCGCCGGACCATCCAGCCCACTCTCGCCATGGACGTTATCGGCGATAATCAGATCGCGCATCAGTGGTTTCACAGCGCCACCGGCGACGGGAATATCTGTACGCTTGAGCAACGTTAGCATGCGCAATACGTTACGCAGCGTTTTGTCGGGAGTCTGATTCCCGGCTGACGAGGTTATCGCTTTCACATCCAGTTCAGGTGAGGCGAGGGCGAGTACAATTGCGATAGCGTCGTCATGACCTGGATCGCAATCAAACAGGATCGGAAGTGCCATTGTTGCTCCTTGTAAGTGGGACTTTGTGACAAGGTTAACGCTGGGCTGTATGTGTTTCGAGAGGCGAAGGGATAAAGCGTGAGGTGGCGCGCACATGGAGATGCGCGCCAGCAAGATTAGTGCAGGATTTTCGCGAGGAAGTCTTTGGCGCGGTCCGATTTCGGATTAGCGAAGAACTCTTCTTTCGGTGAGTCTTCAACAATTTTCCCTTCATCCATGAAGATCACCCGGTTCGCCACTTTACGCGCAAAGCCCATTTCATGGGTCACCACCATCATGGTCATCCCTTCATTGGCCAGTTCAACCATAACGTCCAGTACTTCGTTGATCATTTCAGGATCAAGCGCCGATGTCGGTTCGTCAAACAGCATGGCAATAGGATCCATACATAGTGCCCGGGCGATAGCGACACGCTGTTGCTGGCCCCCGGAGAGTTGGGCCGGGAACTTCTCGGCATGTGCCGACAGGCCAACGCGTTCCAGTAACTTTTGCGCTTTGTCGCGGGCCGGCTTTTTATCGCGCTTAAGCACTTTTACCTGCGCCAGAGTCAGGTTCTCAATGATCGACAGATGTGGGAACAGTTCAAAGTGCTGGAACACCATACCAACACGAGAGCGCAGTTTGGCCAGATCGGTTTTTTTATCATTCACCACGGTACCATCAACGGTGATGACGCCCTGTTGTACCGGCTCCAACCCGTTCACCGTTTTGATAAGCGTTGATTTACCTGAACCTGACGGGCCGCAGACCACCACCACTTCACCTTTTTTCACTTCCGTGGAGCAGTCGGTCAGCACCTGAAAGTGACCATACCATTTAGAAACATTTTTCAGGGTAATCATTAAACTGTCCTTTTCTTCAAATAGCTGACCAACAACGATGCGCTCAGACTGAATACAAAATAAACGGCGCCAGCAAACAGGATCATTTCAACCTGTGTGCCGTCACGCTCGCCAATGGTGGAGGCGGTACGGAAGAAGTCTGCCAGACTCAATACATAGACCAGCGAGGTATCCTGGAACAGTACGATGCCCTGGGTCAGTAGCAGTGGTACCATCGCGCGGAATGCCTGTGGCAGAATGATCAGCTTCATCGACTGCCAGTGTGTCATCCCCAGCGCCAGCGCGGCGCTGGATTGCCCACGAGAAATACTCTGGATACCGGCACGGATAATCTCGGAATAGTACGCAGCTTCAAACATCGAAAACGCGACCATCGCTGAGATCAGGCGAATATCGGTTTTAGGCGACAGACCCAGTACGTTTTGCAAAAAGCCGGGCACAATCAGGTAGAACCACAGCAGCACCATGACCAGCGGAATAGAACGAAATACGTTGACGTAGCCTTTCGCAAACCAGGCAATCGGCGCGAAGCTGGACAGACGCATTACTGCAAGGATGGTTCCCCAGACAATACCAATGACGACCGCCGTAACGGTGATTTTCAGGGTGATGATCAGCCCGTCCAGCAGATACGGCAGGGAAGGGACGATAGAACTCCAGTCAAATTCGTACATTATTTGCCTCCCAAATTGCCAGGCAGGCGGATTTTGCGTTCGACGAGATTCATCACCAGCATGATGACGGCGTTAATCAGGACGTAGGCCAGCGTGATGGCGGTAAACGACTCCCATGCGTGGGCGGAGTAATCCAATAGTTTTCCCGCCTGCGCCGCCATATCGACCAGGCCGATGGTAGAGGCGATCGCGGAGTTCTTCACCAGGTTCATCATCTCTGAGGTCATTGGCGGAACAATCACGCGGTATGCGTTTGGCAGCAGCACATAGCGGTAGGCCTGCGGCAAAGTCAGCCCCATCGCCAGCGCGGCGTTTTTCTGCCCGCGAGGCAGGGACTGAATCGCTGCGCGAACCTGCTCACAGACGCGCGCGGCGGTAAACAGCCCCAGACAAAGCATGGATGAGAGGAAGAACTGAATGTTGGGATCCAGTTCCGACTTGAACCACATGCCAATGTTTTCCGGCAGCAGTTCAGGAATGACCAGATACCAGGTAAAGAACTGAACGATGAGCGGAACGTTACGAAACAGCTCAACGTATAGCGTGCCGATCCCGGAAAGGAAACGATTTGGGACGGTACGTAAGATGCCGAATAAAGAGCCTATGAGGAAAGCGATAATCCAGGCGGTGATAGATAACGCGACCGTGACCTGGAAACCACTCCAGAGCCAGCCGAGATAGGTGGTGTTGCCGAACGGGGCCTGTTGTAAAAAAATACCCCAGTTCCAGTCTATAGACATAAATCTACTCCAGAAAAAAAAGGGTAGCAGCGCTACCCTCGAAGATTGTTATTCGGCGTTTTGCGGTTTTCAGGCCTGATGGGGAACGACCATCAGGCTTATAGTCTGTCCGTGCCGAGTAGCAATCGAGAGGGAGGGGAAGCCTCCCATTTATTTTAGTTAGTTAAGCGCTTTATCATTCGGTTCTTTGAACAGGGCTTTCATCTCATCTGACAGTTCGAAATTCATGTTCAGGTTCTTCGGTGGAATTGGATTTTTAAACCACTTATCAAACCATTTCTCAGCTTCGCCTGAGGTCTGCGCCTTGGCGATAGTGTCATCCATCAGCTTTTTGAACTCAGGGTCATCTTTGCGCAGCATGCAGCCGTAAGCTTCCTGAGACTGTGGCTTGCCAACGATCTCCCAGTTGTCTGGTTTCTTCGCTTTCGCGCGTTCGCCAGCCAGCAGGGCGTCATCCATCATAAAGGCAACGGCGCGACCGCTTTCCAGAGTACGGAAAGAGTCACCGTGGTCTTTCGCGCTGATAATGCGCATGTCCATTTTTTGTTCTTCGTTCAGCTTGTGCAGCAGCACTTCTGAGGTGGTACCTGAAGTCACGACCACGGCTTTGCCTTTCAGGTCAGCGAAATCTTTGACGTCGCCGCCTTTTTTCGCCAGCAGACGGGTACCGACAACGAAAATGGTGTCAGAGAAGGCTGCTTGTTTCTGACGCTCGACGTTGTTGGTGGTGGATCCACATTCAAAGTCGAAGGTGCCGTTTTGCAGCAGCGGGATACGGTTTTGTGAAGTAATCGGGATCAGTTTTACCTGCAGATCGGGCTTGTTCAGCTTTTTCTTCACCGCTTCAACGATCGCGTTGGAGTAATCCTGTGAATAACCGACCACTTTTTGCTGATTATCGTAGTAAGAAAACGGTACCGATGATTCACGGTGACCGACAACGATCACGCCATTTTTGGCGATCTTATCCAGCGTGCTGCCTGCCGCGGGTGCTGCGTCTTCTGCGTGCGCCAGACCGGCGGACATTCCCATGACCAGCATGGCAGTGGCGAGCTTACGTAATTGCATATCCAACTCCTTTATCGTCTGCGCCAGGGACGCATTGATACCCATTGTGATGTTGTTATTGTTTGCTACTAAAACGTGCAGTCTTGTATGTGTTTGTTAACATTTAGTTTGGATGAATGTAAAGAATTTGCTGTGTTATTGTTTATTTTTGCGAAGTGCGCCGCACCATTTGGGGGCAAAAATATCTTGTTGCACTTTTCAGGTGCTACCGGCGCTCAACTTTGGTGCGACCAGGTTGCACATTCAGCCAAAACAGCGTTTGCCTTGTAGAACAAAGCAATAGACGTGCCAGAATGGTCTTTTGGAGGGGAGTTGGCCTGATAAGCGTAGCGCCATCAGGCAAGATGCTGCACAACTGCCGGATGGCGGCGTACCGCCTTATCCGGCATGAAGTTGATGGGGCACTGTTTTATTTGCGACGTTGGCGCAGGCTCATTACCACCGCACCAAAGCCAAACAGTGCGGTCAGCAGCCAGAGCGGCCAGTTACCGGTACGGGCATAAGGGGTCAGGCCAGTGGTTGGCGTCACGCTGGTGGTCAGAACCTGACGGGTAAACTGCGGGATCATCGCCTGAATCTCACCCTGGGGACCAATCACCGCCGTAATACCATTGTTGGTGCTACGCAACAGGGGGCGCGCCAGCTCAAGGGAACGCATCCGCGCCATCTGGAAGTGCTGCCACGGTCCAATGGACTTACCAAACCAGGCATCGTTGGAGATAGTCAGCAGGTAGTCCGTATCCGGACGGAAGTTATCCCGAACCTGTTCGCCAAGAATGATTTCGTAGCAAATGGCAGCCGTCAGCTTAAAGCCGTGCGCATGCAGCTGCGGCTGCACATAAGGCCCACGGCTGAACGATGACATTGGCAGGTCAAAGAACGGCGCCAGCGGGCGCAGGATTGATTCCAGCGGGACAAACTCGCCAAACGGTACCAGATGGTTTTTGTTGTAGCGGTTGCTGGAGTCGTAGCTGTATGGACTATCTTTACCCAGTGTGATGATGGTGTTGTAGGTGTCGTAACGATTCTGCTTGTTCAGACGCGCGTCCACGATACCGGTAATCAGTGTGCTGTTTTTCGATTTCAGCAGGTCATCCATCATGCTCAGAAAACGCTGCTGGTTAATTTCCAGATCCGGAATAGCGGATTCTGGCCAGATGATTAGCTGTGATTTGCCCATCTCGGGTTGGGTGGCGTCGAGATAAATCTTCAGGGTGTTGAGTAACTGACCTTCATCCCATTTAAGCGACTGCGGAATGTCGCCCTGCACCATCGAGACCTGGGTGGTTTTTTCCGGCTCAAGCGTGTACCACTGGATATAGCGCAGTGGAAAAGGCAGAGCAAAGAGCACGAATGCGAAAACCAGCGGCTTCCAGTTACGTGTCACCAGCGCCAGCGCCAACAGGCCGCTAACCATCATCAGCAGGAAGTTAATCGCCTCAACGCCCAT
The DNA here is from genome assembly GCF_006385635.1 of Citrobacter sp. CF971. Classification (NCBI taxonomy): domain Bacteria; kingdom Pseudomonadati; phylum Pseudomonadota; class Gammaproteobacteria; order Enterobacterales; family Enterobacteriaceae; genus Citrobacter; species Citrobacter sp. CF971. The sequence continues at coordinate 1,515,387 of NZ_CP041051.1, forward strand.
TACCGGCGCCAGCCCCTTTAACGGACCGTCGATCTGGCTATAACCGAACTGCAGCCACGGGAAGCCGGTCAGTACCCAACCGCGCAGGAATTCCGTGATTTGCCAGACTACCGGCGCGGCAATTGCCACCCGCAGCCAGGTGGTTTTCGGCCACAAGCGCGCCAACACGCCGGCAAACAGACCGGTGTAGAGGGAAAGGTATGCGGCAAGCAGAACCACGAGGAAAATGTTAACCGGGCCGGGCATACCGCCAAACTGCGCGATACTGACGTAAACCCAGTTGATGCCTGAGCCAAATAGTCCCAGTCCCCAGAAATAGCCGATAGCGGCAGACTGGAGCGGACGGCGGTTGAAGGTGAGAGCCTGCAGGCCCATCAGCGAAACAATCGCAGCGGGCCAGATGTCATACGGTGAGAAAGCCAGTGTCCCGCAGGCACCGAATAATAACGCCAGCAGCAGGCGAATGCGCTGGCGTTCAATTAATGGGGCAAATGCCATGTAGTCTTAGATCCAGTTTCGGGTTTATTCGTCCAGTTTTGGCTGGGGTGAGTCGTCCGGAATTCTGACATGAACCTGAATAATACGGCGGCTGTCGGCCATTGCCACTTTAAACTGGTAACCATCAATGTCGATAGTTTCCCCACGCGCGGGCAGATGACCAAAGGCCTGCATGACCAGCCCGCCAATGGTATCGACTTCTTCGTCGCTAAAGTGGGTCCCGAAAGCTTCGTTGAAGTCTTCAATCGACGCCAGCGCGCGAATAGTCCAGGTGTGGCGACTGAGCTGACGGAAATCAATATCGTCTTCTTCGTCGTACTCATCTTCAATTTCACCGACAATCAGTTCAAGGATGTCCTCAATGGTCACCAGACCTGAGACACCGCCAAACTCGTCGATGACGATAGCCATATGATAACGCTGGGAGCGGAACTCTTTCAGCATGCGGTCAACCCGCTTGCTTTCAGGTACGACAACCGCCTGGCGTAACACTTTCTCCATGCTGAAGGCTTCGGCATCGCTGCGCATAAACGGCAGCAAATCTTTGGCCATCAGAATCCCTTCAATGTGATCCTTGTCTTCGCTAATCACCGGGAAACGCGAGTGAGCAGACTCGATAATGACATCGAGACATTCATCCAGGGTCTGGTTGCGTTTCAGGGTAATCATCTGAGAGCGAGGGATCATGATGTCGCGCACGCGTTGGTCCGCAATATCCATTACCCCTTCGAGCATATCGCGCGTATCTTCATCGATAAGGTCGTTTTGCCCGGAATCACGGATCAGCTCCAACAGTTCGTCGCGGTTTTTCGGTTCACCGTGGAAAAGTTGGCTCAGTAACAGGGAAAAAAATCCCTTTTTGCTGTTTAAGGTGTCACTACTGTGTGAATTGTCGTCGCTCATGGCGTCGTATGGGTTCTCATGTTAGTTAATACAAAGCGCGTCATGCGTATACTCAGCTGTTGACGGCATGTTTTGCCTGATGCGCAACGCTTATCAGGCCTACGAAAGGCATGAATGTAGGCCGGATAAGGCGCAAGCGGCGCCATCCGGCAAGCTACTATTCTGCAATCTTCTCGGCAATGTACGGATCCTCATAGCCCAGAGCAAGCATAATCTCTGTTTCGAGGGATTCCATTTCTTCCGCTTCATCGTCTTCAATATGGTCGTAGCCGAGTAAATGCAAGCTTCCGTGCACCACCATGTGCGCCCAGTGGGCCTCAAGCGGCTTACCTTGTTCCTGCGCTTCTTTCTCGACGACCTGACGGCAGATGATCAAATCACCCAGCAGCGGCATCTCAATGCCCGGCGGGGCTTCAAACGGGAAAGAGAGCACGTTGGTGGATTTATCTTTCCCGCGATAGGTCAGGTTGAGCTCATGGCTTTCCGCGTCATCGACCAGACGAATGGTTACTTCAGACTCTTCCTGAAACTGCGGGATCACCGCATCCAGCCACCCCTGAAACTGACTTTCTGTGGGTAAACCGGATTCGTCTTCACATGCCAGCTGTAAATCGAGAATAACCTGACTCATTTTTGTTCCTGCTCCTGAGCTTCGCGCTTGCGTTCTGCAGCCTGCTCGGCTTTACGTTTCTGTTCTGCTTCTTCCCAGGCTTCATACGCCGTGACGATACGAGCCACCACCGGATGGCGAACCACGTCTTCGCTATGGAAGAAATTAAAACTAATCTCGTCGACCTCAGCCAGCACTTCAATGGCATGACGCAGACCGGACTTGGTGCTACGCGGCAGGTCAATCTGGGTGATATCGCCGGTGATAACCGCTTTGGAGTTAAAGCCGATACGGGTCAGGAACATTTTCATCTGTTCGATGGTGGTGTTCTGGCTCTCATCAAGAATGATGAACGCATCGTTGAGTGTACGTCCGCGCATATAGGCCAGCGGTGCAACTTCAATGACGTTACGTTCAATCAGCTTTTCAACCTTCTCAAAACCGAGCATTTCGAACAGCGCGTCATACAGCGGTCGTAAATAGGGATCGACTTTCTGGCTGAGATCCCCCGGCAGGAATCCCAGTTTTTCGCCCGCTTCCACTGCCGGACGGGTCAGCAGAATACGACGGATCTCCTGACGCTCAAGCGCATCAACCGCAGCGGCAACAGCGAGATACGTTTTACCCGTACCCGCAGGGCCAACGCCGAAGGTGATGTCGTGATCGAGGATATTCGCAATGTACTGTGCCTGGTTCGGCGTACGCGGCTTAATTACCCCGCGCTTGGTTTTGATGTTCACCGCTTTGCCAAATTCAGGCACGCTGTCTGCGCTTTGCTCAAGCACACGCGCTTCTTTGATCGCCAGATGAATTTGTTCAGGCTCGATGTCCTGCGTCTGACCGCGCATTGGGGCGGTATCGACGTACAGACTACGTAAAATATCTGCCGCAGCGGTGACGCAAATTGGGCGGCCGGTCAGTTTAAAGTGGTTATCACGGCGGTTAATTTCGATGCCGAGGCGACGTTCCAGCTGTTTGATGTTGTCATCAAATGGGCCGCAAAGGCTCAACAGGCGGGCGTTGTCTGCGGGTTCAAGGGTGATTTCGCGAGTGTCTATGTTCAAACTGTTCCTCTTATGCATGTCTCGCCGGACGCTGAACATTTACCGGCATCTAAGGAAATTATTCACGCCATGGGGGAAAGGCGCAAGCATTGCAATAAATATGGGGATGCCAGGGCTGATTACAAGGCCCGCCGGGACAGCGAGCCCAGAAGTGTAGGCACGATAAGTGTAGCGGTATCGGGCCTTTTTTACGTCTTTCAGCAGGATTAAGGCTGATAAATACCAACACCCAGATCGTTTTCTTTGCGGGTACGCGCAATGACCGATTCAGGGGATTCTGCGATGCGCAGGCCCATTTCGTCTTCGGTACGCACCACTTTTCCGCGCAGGGAGTTCGTCCAGACATCGGTAATTTCAACATCCACAAACTTACCGACCATATCCGGGGTACCTTCAAAGTTCACCACGCGGTTATTTTCGGTACGCCCTGACAGTTCCATAATGCTCTTACGCGATGTGCCTTCAACCAGGATGCGCTGGGTCGTACCAACCATACGACGGCTCCAGGCCATAGCTTGCTGGTTAATACGCTCCTGTAGAATGTACAGACGCTGTTTCTTCTCTTCTTCTGGTACGTCATCAACCATATCGGCGGCAGGGGTGCCAGGACGCGCAGAGAAGATAAAGCTGTAGCTCATGTCAAAATTGACGTCAGCGATCAGCTTCATGGTCTGCTCGAAATCCTGCGTGGTTTCACCTGGGAAGCCAACGATGAAGTCGGAGCTAATCTGGATATCTGGACGCGCAGCGCGCAGTTTGCGGATGATCGCTTTGTATTCCAGCGCCGTGTGGGTACGTCCCATCAGGTTCAGTACGCGGTCTGAGCCGCTCTGTACCGGCAGGTGCAGGAAGCTCACCAGCTCTGGCGTATCGCGATAAACTTCAACGATATCATCGGTGAATTCGATCGGATGGCTGGTGGTGAAGCGGATACGATCAATGCCGTCGATCGCTGCTACCAGACGCAGCAGATCGGCAAAGGATCCGATCGTGCCGTCGTAGTTTTCACCACGCCAGGCGTTCACGTTTTGCCCCAGCAGGTTCACTTCACGCACGCCTTGGGCTGCCAGCTGGGCGATTTCAAACAGAATATCATCCGCCGGACGGCTGACTTCCTCACCGCGGGTGTAGGGAACCACGCAGTAAGTACAATATTTATTACAACCTTCCATGATGGACACAAACGCGCTTGGACCTTCAGCACGCGGTTCCGGCAGGCGGTCGAACTTTTCGATCTCCGGGAAACTGATATCAACCACCGGGCTACGGGTCGTGCTTCCACGCACTTTGTTGATCATTTCCGGCAGGCGATGCAGCGTTTGCGGCCCAAAAATAATATCGACGTAATGCGCGCGCTGGCGAATATGATCGCCTTCCTGAGACGCAACACAGCCACCGACCCCAATGATGAGCTTGGGATTTTTCTCTTTTAACAGTTTCCAGCGGCCCAGTTGATGGAACACTTTTTCCTGAGCCTTCTCACGGATTGAGCAGGTATTCAGTAGCAGCACATCCGCTTCTTCCGCCACGTCAGTCAGTTGATACCCATGAGTGGCATCCAGCAGATCGGCCATCTTCGATGAATCGTATTCGTTCATCTGACAGCCCCAGGTTTTAATATGGAGTTTTTTGGTCATCGACTTGCTCTTGCGAAATTGTGGCTGAAATGCAGGGCGCATAGTGTACTGCTTTGGCGCGGTTGTGACCAGTATGACGGATGTCAGCCTCAAGGGGTAAAAAATCCTGTAAACTTACACAATACATGTAACTGGAAAATTGACCATGACAAATCAACCAACGGAAATTGCCATTGTCGGCGGGGGGATGGTCGGCGGCGCGCTGGCGCTGGGACTGGCGCAGCATGGATTTTCGGTAACGGTGATTGAACATGCCGCTCCTGCGCCGTTTGTTACTGGCGGACAGCCTGATGTCAGAATTTCGGCCATTAGCTCCGCCTCCGTGTCGTTGCTGAAAGGGCTGGGCGTCTGGGATACGGTTCAGGGAATGCGTAGCCATCCTTACCGTCGTCTGGAAACATGGGAATGGGAAAATGCCCATGTGATGTTTGATGCCGCCGAGCTTAAGCTGCCTTTGTTGGGCTATATGGTGGAGAACACGGTCCTGCAACAGGCGCTCTGGCAGGCGCTGGAAGTTCACCCTAAAGTTACGCTGCGCGTGCCGGCGTCGCTTCTCTCTTTGCATCAACATCACGATCGGCATGAACTTGAACTGGCAGACGGTGAAAAAATCAGCGCGAAGCTGGTCATCGGCGCGGATGGTGCCAATTCTCAGGTGCGGAAAATGGCCGGGATTGGCATTCATGCCTGGCAGTATGCGCAGTCCTGTATGTTGATTACCGTGCAATGCGAGCATTCGCCGGGGGACAGCACCTGGCAGCAATTTACCCCTGACGGTCCGCGCGCGTTTTTACCGTTGTTCGATAACTGGGCCTCGCTGGTGTGGTACGACTCACCAGCTCGCATCCGCCAATTGCAAGCGCTAAATATGCCGCAACTGCAGGCGGAGATCGCTAAACATTTCCCTTCACGACTCGGTAACGTTACGCCTGTGGCGGCGGGGGCATTCCCACTTACGCGTCGTCATGCGCTGCAGTATGTGCAACCGGGGCTGGCGCTGGTAGGTGATGCCGCGCATACCATTCACCCACTGGCGGGGCAGGGCGTTAATCTGGGTTTTCGTGATGTCGATGCGTTGATTGATGTGCTGGTGAATGCGCGTAGCTACGGTGAATCCTGGGCCAGTCAGCCGGTGCTCAAGCGTTATCAGAATCGCCGTATGACTGACAATTTCATCATGCAAAGCGGTATGGATCTGTTCTACGCCGGATTCAGCAATAACCTGCAGCCGCTGCGCATCATGCGTAATCTCGGGCTCATGGCCGCAGAGCGCGCTGGCGTACTGAAACGTCAGGCACTGAAGTATGCGTTAGGGTTGTAGCTCGAGTGGTGCCTGATGGCGCTACGCTTATCAGGCCTACAAGTCATGTAGGCTTGGTAAGTCTTGCCATCACCCGACGTTAGAAAAGCAAAAAGCTCGCCGAAGCGAGCTTTTTTAATATGGCTGGGGTACGAGGATTCGAACCTCGGAATGCTGGTATCAGAAACCAGAGCCTTACCGCTTGGCGATACCCCAACGGGTGCACCCACAAAGTGGACGACTTTTTGAAATTGGCTGGGGTACGAGGATTCGAACCTCGGAATGCTGGTATCAGAAACCAGAGCCTTACCGCTTGGCGATACCCCAACAATTTTTTGGATTTACCGAACGAGTCGATACGTCCTTAATATGGTGGCTACGACGGGATTCGAACCTGTGACCCCATCATTATGAGTGATGTGCTCTAACCAGCTGAGCTACGTAGCCAGATACTATCATATTCTTCGATGGCTGGGGTACCTGGATTCGAACCAGGGAATGCCGGTATCAAAAACCGGTGCCTTACCGCTTGGCGATACCCCAATGACCGTTGCGGTGAACCGCTATATCGAAGAAAAAATGGCTGGGGTACCTGGATTCGAACCAGGGAATGCCGGTATCAAAAACCGGTGCCTTACCGCTTGGCGATACCCCATCCGTGCAACGCTTACGGGTGAATGGTGCGGGAGGCGAGACTTGAACTCGCACACCTTGCGGCGCCAGAACCTAAATCTGGTGCGTCTACCAATTTCGCCACTCCCGCAAAAAAAGATGGTGGCTACGACGGGATTCGAACCTGTGACCCCATCATTATGAGTGATGTGCTCTAACCAGCTGAGCTACGTAGCCATCTTTTTTTTCGCGTAACCTTATCGGCGTTGCGGGGCGCATTATGCGTATTGAGCCTTGAAGCGTCAACCCCTTTTTCATTGAAAATAGCTGGAATGTGACTGTTTGGTTAGGTTGCGAACAGCATGACGCAATATTCGGCAATTATTAGTTATTAATTGTTTTTTTGCACAGAAAATAGACATAAAAAAAGAGCCCCGCAGGGCCCTTTTCTAAGGATTAACTTATTTATAAGCGGACTGGTGTACGCCAACCGCACGACCAGACGGATCGTTCATGGTTTTAAACGCTTCATCCCATTCGATCGCTTTAGCGGAAGAACAGGCTACAGACGGCCCGCCAGGTACGCATTCCGCAGCGCTCGCAACCGGGAACAACTCTTCGAAAATCTCACGGTACAAATACGCTTCTTTAGATGATGGCGTGTTGTATGGGAAACGGAAGCTGGCGGTTTCCAGTTGTTGGTCAGAAACTTGTTCAGCAGCGACTTCTTTCAGTGTATCAATCCAGCTGTAACCGACACCGTCAGAGAACTGCTCTTTCTGACGCCATGCGACGCTTGCTGGCAGGTAGGACTCAAAACATTCGCGCAGAACGTGTTTTTCCATTTTGCCGTTGCCGCACATTTTGTCCTGCGGGTTGATGCGCATCGCCACATCAAGGAATTTCTTATCCAGAAACGGCACGCGTGCCTCCACGCCCCAGGCTGACATCGCTTTGTTGGCACGGGCGCAGTCGAACATATGCAGTGCCTGCAGCTTGCGCACGGTTTCTTCGTGCAGTTCTTTTGCATCTGGTGCTTTGTGGAAATAGAGATAACCGCCAAATACTTCGTCCGAACCTTCGCCCGACAGCACCATTTTAATGCCCATCGCTTTAATTTTACGCGACATTAAGTACATTGGCGTCGAGGCGCGAATCGTCGTGACATCGTAAGTTTCGATGTGATAAATCACGTCGCGGATAGCATCCAGACCTTCCTGCACGGTGAAGTGGATCTCGTGGTGCACGGTACCCAAATGGTTTGCCACCTCTTGCGCAGCTTTCAGATCCGGAGCGCCTTCCAGGCCGACGGCGAAGGAGTGCAGCTGTGGCCACCAGGCTTCGCTACGTTCCTGATCTTCAACACGGCGAGCCGCGTATTTTTTAGTGATCGCGGAAATGACGGATGAATCCAGACCGCCGGACAGCAGTACTCCATAAGGAACATCTGACATCAGGTGGCTTTTCACCGCATCTTCCAGCGCCTGGCGCAGCTCGTTTTTATCGGTAACGTTGTCTTTGACTGCATCGTATTCAAACCAGTCGCGCTGGTAGTACTGACGAATTTCGCCGTCTTTACTCCATAAATAACTACCGGCCGGGAATTCTTTGATTGTGCGGCAGACAGGAACCAGCGCTTTCATTTCAGACGCAACATAGAAGTTACCGTGTTCGTCGTAACCCATATACAGCGGGATGATCCCAATATGATCGCGACCGATCAGATAAGCGTCCTGCTCGCTGTCATACAGGGCAAAAGCAAACATGCCTTGCAGATCATCCAGAAACTCTGGGCCTTTTTCCTGATACAGCGCGAGGATAACTTCGCAATCGGAACCGGTCTGGAACTGATAGCGATCGCCGTACTCAGCGCGCAGCGCCTGGTGGTTATAAATTTCACCGTTAACCGCCAGGATATGCGTTTTCTTCACGTTGTACAGCGGCTGAGCACCGGCGTTGACGTCGACGATGGACAGACGTTCGTGTGCCAGAATGGCGTTATCACTGGCATAAATACCCGACCAGTCCGGGCCGCGATGGCGCATCAGACGAGACAATTCCAGGGCTTTTTTACGCAGTTCAACTGCGTCAGTTTTAATATCGAATACGCCAAAAATAGAACACATAACCTTCTCCGTTAACCTGTTGCGTGATGCTTTTTATGTTTGCTTGATAAAGAAAATGCCGCAAAGCGGGAGAGGGCGCAAGCGAATTGCGGGTCAGAAAATAAAAAATGCAATGGTCATTGTGGATTGGTGAAAAAAGATTACAGAATAGACGTGTTTATTGATGAATCGACAGTTTTATGGCGGTTTTATTGAATGGAGGGGCTTCGTGGGGCGGATAAGACGATGACGCCGCCATCCGGCAATAACGCTGCATAATTGCCGAATAAGACGAACTTATGTCTTATCCGGCCTGCGAATCAAATCACATCAATTTCAGCAACAGACGGGTAAATCCAGCTTGGTCTGAACGGCATGTTGTCAATATCATCGAGCTTGGATACGCCAGACAGTACCAGGATAGTTTCCAGACCCGCCTGAAAACCTGCCAAAATATCGGTGCGCAGGTTGTCGCCAACAATGACGGTTTCTTCTGAGTGCGCCTGCATTTTGTTGAGCGCCGCGCGAATAATCCACGGGCTTGGTTTGCCGACATAAAATGGTTTACGACCTGAGATCTTCTCAATACCGGCACAGAGTGCTCCACAGGCGGGATAAAAGCCGCGACCGTGGGTATCCGGGTTAGTGGCGATAAAACGAGCGCCGTTGGCGACAAAATACGCCGCTTTATGCATCATGTCCCAGTTATAGGAACGCGTCTCGCCAACAATCACAAAATCGGGGTTCACGTCGGTAATGGTAAATCCAGCTTTATACAGTTCGTGAATTAACGCGCCTTCACCAACCACATAGGCCTTTTTTCCTTCCTGGCGACGAAGAAAATCAGCGGTAGCCATCGCGGAAGTATAAAAGACGCTATCAGGGACATTCACACCTGCGGTGGCGAAGCGGTTTGCCAGATCTTGCCCGGTCTGCGAAGGGTAGTTAGTCAGCAGGACTAACGGCAGACCTTTTTCCAGGATCCCAGTCAGAAATTCTGCCGCACCCGGTACAGCAACATTGTCGTGCATCAGCACGCCGTCGATATCACAAATTACATTCTTAATGGCCATGGACAATCCGACATTAAAAAAAGAAGGCATTACTATACACAAAATACACTACATCATTCGAGTCGCATCAAGGCGGCAAGTCTGCGAACCTCCGGAGCTTACTGAAGTAAGTGACCGGGGTGAGCAGATGCAGCTAACGCAGAGGCAGCTTGAAGGATGACGTGTATTAGCTTTCCAGCAAACGTTGCAGCAAAGTCCCGTTAAGCATTGCGCGTTTCACCAGCGCAAAGGCGCCAATGGCGGAGCGGTGATCCAGCGTGGACCGAACCACCGGTAAATTATGGCGAAACGCCTTCAACGCCTGCGTGTTGATACAGCTTTCTATTGCAGGCAGCAGTACTTTATCAGCCTCGGTAATTTCGCCCGCAATGACGATTTTCTGCGGATTAAACAGGTTGATGGCGATAGCGATGGTTTTACCCAGATGGCGGCCAACATGCTCGATGACTTCTGCTGCCAGATTATCGCCTTTATTCGCTGCCTTACAGATGGCTTTGATACTGCAATCATCCAGCGTGAGCCGGCTTGGATAGCCTTGCTTTAGCAAGTTTTGTACGCGGTGTTCGATAGAGGCGTTGGCCGCAATGGTTTCCAGACAGCCGAAATTACCGCAGTGACAGCGCTCACCCAGCGGCTCAACCTGAATATGACCAATCTCACCGACGTTGCCATTGCGACCGATGAAAATGCGGCCATTGGAAATAATTCCCGCGCCGGTTCCGCGGTGCACTCGCACCAAAATGGAGTCTTCGCAATCCTGGCTTGCCCCGAAATAGTGCTCAGCCAGAGCCAGGCTGCGAATATCGTGACCAACAAAGCAGGTAACTTTGAAGCGTTTTTCGAGCGCTTCGACCAGCCCCCAGTTTTCGACCTGAATGTGTGGCATATAGCGGATGACACCGCTTTCAGGATCGACAAGGCCTGGCAGGATGACAGAAATTGCGATCAGCTCGCGGATTTTCCGCTGACAGCTCTCAATAAAGATGGCAATGGTGTTGAGCAGCGCATATTCCAGCGTTTCCTGGGTGCGCTCCGGGAGAGGGTAATGCTCTTCGGCGACCACTTTACTGCTCATATCATAGAGAGTGAGCGTCGTATCGTGGCGACCCAGGCGTACGCCAATGGCGTGGAAATTGCGGGTTTCTGTGACGATAGAGATAGCGCGGCGGCCCCCGGTGGAGGCCTGCTGATCGACTTCTTTGATCAGCCCGCGTTCGATCAACTGACGCGTAATTTTGGTTACGCTGGCGGGGGCAAGCTGGCTTTGCTCGGCAATTTGAATTCGCGAGATTGGCCCATGCTGGTCAATCAGGCGATAAACCGCCGCGCTGTTAAGCTGTTTTACGAGATCAACATTACCTATTTGAGCTTGTCCGCCTGGTGTCATTCTTTCTCTTACTCAGTAACGACCTCGTTGCCATTAACGATGGTCTTGATAATTTTAAAGTCGTGCGTGAACGCAGTCAGGTTGGCTACTTTGCCTGGCGCGATGCTGCCGAGTTGTTTGTCGACGCCAATGGCGCGAGCAGGGTAGAGCGTTGCCATGCGCAGGACTTCGTCGAGAGCGATATTCGCATGTTCGACCAGATTGCGTACACCTTCAATCATGGTTAATGATGAACCGCTCAACGTACCGTTCTCATCAACACACAGTCCATTGCGGTAGTATATTGTTTTACCAGCGAAAATGAACTGTTCAATGTTTGCACCTGCTGGCGCGGTCGCGTCAGTGACCAGGCACAGCTTGTCGCCTTTCAGGCGCTTAGCATTACGAATGTTAACGTAATCAACGTGCAGGCCATCGGCGATGATACCGCAGTAGATATCGGCTTCATCAAGAATTGCGCCCGCCAGACCTGGTTCACGACCGGTAATGTACGGCATCGCGTTGAACAAATGGGTCGCAAAGCTGATGCCTGCGCGGAAACCGATTTTGGCTTCTTTGACCGTTGCATTGGAGTGACCCGCAGAAACCACGATACCGGCATTAACCAGTTTGGTGATGACCTCTACCGGGACCATTTCTGGTGCCAGTGTGACTTTGGTGATCACATCCGCATTATCGCACAGGAAATCAACCAACGCAGCGTCCGGCTGACGGACAAATCCCGGATTATGGGTACCTTTTTTCACAAGGTTCAGCCACGGGCCTTCAAGATGAAGTCCTAATGCCTGATTCGGGTGTTTCGCCAGGTATTCACGCATCACGCGAACACCCTGTTTCATCAGGTCATCGCTGGTGGTGATAAGCGTTGGCAAATAGTTGGTGCAGCCAGATTTTTCATTGGCTTTCTGCATGATTTCCAGCGTTTCAACGGTCACGGCTTCTGCCGTATCGTTAAACTGTACACCGCCGCAGCCGTTTAGCTGTACATCAATAAAACCGGGGGAAACAATGGCCCCATTCAGTGAGCGCTGTTCAATTCCTGACGGTAACTCAGCCAGTGGGCAAACGCTGTCAATCAGGCCATTGGCGACAACAATCGCATGGTCATCAAGAATTTCGTGACCGGTAAAGATCCGGCCCTGGGTTAAAGCATACATTCCGACCCCCGATTTCAAAAAATGCCGCCCTGCAACTCATCGACAGGGCGGAGACATCAATTACAGACCTTTAATATTTTCCGCTTCTAACTCGTTGAAGTATTTCAGCGTCTTCACTTTCAGTTCCATGGTGGAAGGCTCATCGCAGACCACAACGGCTTTTGGATGCAACTGCAGGCAGCTGATGGTCCACATGTGGTTAACGTTGCCTTCAACGGCGGCTTGCAGCGCCTGTGCTTTCTGGTGGCCCAGAACCAGGATCATCACCTCTTCGGCATCCAGCAGGGTACCCACGCCAACGGTCAGCGCATATTTAGGCACCTGGCTTACGTCGCCGTCAAAGAAGCGTGAGTTAGCAACACGTGTGTCGTGAGTCAACGTTTTGATACGGGTACGGGAAGCCAAAGAGGAAGCCGGTTCGTTGAACGCGATGTGACCATCGTTGCCTACACCGCCCATAAACAGGTGGATTTTACCGTAAGAACGGATTTTTTCTTCATACTGACGGCATTCTGCATCAATATCCGGCGCATTACCATTGAGGAGGTTGATGTTTTCTGCTGGAATATCAACGTGATCAAAGAAATTGCGGTGCATAAAGCTGTGGTAGCTTTCCGGATGCTCTTTCGGCAGGCCAACATATTCGTCCATATTGAAAGTAACAACATGCTTGAAGCTCACCTGGCCCGCTTTGTGCATTTCAACCAATGCTTTATAAGCTGTCAGCGGAGTACCGCCAGTCGGCAGGCCCAGAACGAACGGACGATCTGCCGTTGGTTTGAACGCGTTAATACGGTTAACGATATGGCGAGCAGCCCATTTGCCGACTTGTTCAGCGGTATTCAGGGGGATCAGTCTCATTCTTCACCTCAAAAGTAAATGTAAGCAATTGGCGGATTGAGTCTCTGTGCAGTATTAAGCGTAACCTGGTTTTGCATCGGTAAGGATCAATCCGTTTCGATTTTTTGAATGATAAAATAAGTTTTCGTAGTTAGCCAGTGGAAGGGAGGGTTGATAACGATATTTGGTGACTGAAATCACAAAAAACACGCGTTTAATTTGCGATACGAATTAATTTTTCACACACTCTGAATGTAGATGAATGGTTAATATCGTTGTTCCAGAATCTTGCTGTCAGGAATGGTCACACAATAAAAATATGGCTTCAAAGAAGCCTAATCGGGGTCTCGTAGGGGGAATAAAATGAATATTTTAGGTTTTTTCCAGCGGCTGGGTAGGGCGTTACAGCTCCCCATCGCTGTGCTGCCAGTCGCGGCACTGCTGCTGCGATTCGGCCAACCAGATTTACTTAACGTACCCTTCATCGCGCAAGCGGGTGGGGCTATCTTTGATAACCTCGCGTTAATATTTGCGATCGGTGTTGCTTCCAGCTGGTCAAAAGACAGCGCAGGTGCAGCAGCGCTGGCAGGTGCGGTCGGTTATTTCATATTGACCAAAGCAATGGTTACCATTAACCCTGCAATCAATATGGGCGTGCTGGCTGGTATCATCACCGGTCTGGTCGGCGGTGCCGTGTATAACCGCTGGTCTGGTATCAAACTGCCTGACTTCCTGAGCTTCTTTGGCGGCAAACGCTTCGTGCCGATCGCCACTGGCTTCTTCTGTCTGGTGTTGGCTGCTATCTTCGGTTACGTATGGCCACCGGTACAGAATGCCATCCATGCGGGTGGTGAGTGGATCGTGGGCGCTGGCGCGCTGGGTTCCGGTATCTTTGGTTTCATCAACCGTCTGCTGATCCCAACCGGTCTGCATCAGGTGCTGAATACTATCGCCTGGTTCCAGATTGGCGAATTTACTAATGCTGCAGGTACCGTATTCCACGGTGACATCAACCGCTTCTACGCGGGTGACGGCACTGCGGGTATGTTCATGTCTGGCTTCTTCCCGATCATGATGTTTGGTCTGCCGGGTGCGGCGCTGGCGATGTACTTCGCGGCTCCGAAAGCACGTCGTCCGATGGTTGGCGGTATGCTGCTGTCCGTTGCGATCACCGCGTTCCTGACCGGTGTTACCGAGCCGTTGGAATTCCTGTTCATGTTCCTGGCTCCGCTGCTGTACCTCCTGCACGCACTGTTAACGGGTATCAGCCTGTTCGTTGCAACACTGCTGGGGATCCACGCAGGCTTCTCCTTCTCCGCAGGTGCTATCGACTATGTGTTGATGTACAACCTGCCGGCAGCAAGCCAGAACGTCTGGATGCTGGTAGTGATGGGTCTGGTGTTCTTCGTTATCTACTTTGTGTTGTTCAGCGCGGTTATTCGTATGTTTAACCTGAAAACGCCGGGCCGCGAAGATAAAGAAGACGATATCGTTACTGAAGAAGCCAACAGCAACACTGAAGAAGGTTTGGCTCAACTGGCAACCAGCTACATTGCAGCGGTTGGCGGCACTGATAACCTGAAAGCGATTGATGCCTGTATCACTCGTCTGCGTCTGACCGTTGCCGACTCCGGTCGCGTAAACGATGCGATGTGTAAACGTTTAGGAGCATCGGGTGTCGTTAAGCTGAATAAGCAAACAATTCAGGTCATCGTGGGTGCGAAAGCTGAATCCATCGGCGACGAAATGAAGAAAGTTGTCGCGCGTGGCCCGGTGGCAGCAGCGTCTGGTGAAAGTGCGCCAGCAGCAGCGGCTCCGGTAGCAAAACCGCAGGCGGTAGCGAATGCAGTCACCGTTGAAGCGCTGGTTTCTCCGATTACCGGTGACGTAGTTGCGCTGGAGCAGGTTCCTGATGAAGCCTTCGCCAGCAAAGCTGTAGGTGACGGCGTGGCGGTGAAACCAACGGATAAAATCGTGGTTGCTCCGGCTGCGGGCACCATCGTGAAAATCTTCAACACTAACCATGCGTTCTGCCTGGAAACTGTTAAAGGCGCGGAAATCGTGGTCCATATGGGCATCGACACCGTCGCGCTGGAAGGTAAAGGCTTTAAGCGTCTGGTTGAAGAAGGTGCGGAAGTTACTGCAGGCCAACCGATTCTGGAAATGGATCTGGAGTTCCTGAACGCTAACGCACGTTCTATGATAAGCCCGGTTGTGTGCAGCAACAGCGATGATTTCGGCGCTCTGGTCATTAAAGCCGAAGGTCATGTGGTTGCCGGTCAAACACCACTGTATGAGATTAAAGGTAAGTAACTGCTCCTGAGTAAAGTGAGTTAAGTGCCTTAAGCGGCGGGGGATAGTCCTCCGCCGCTTTTTTTTGCAGCAATCGGCCCCAATATTTTCGTTTGATACGTATTTTACGTAACTAAGGGTTGTCAGTCTGCCTGGCTTATAAGATCATACTCCGTTATACGTTGTTTACGCTTTGAGGAATCCACGATGAGTGAGGCTGAAGCCCGCCCGAGTAACTTTATTCGTCAGATCATCGATGAAGATCTGGCCAGTGGTAAGCACACCACTATCCATACCCGTTTTCCGCCGGAGCCAAATGGCTATCTGCACATTGGCCACGCGAAATCCATTTGTCTGAACTTTGGCATTGCGCAAGATTACCAGGGCCAGTGCAACCTGCGTTTTGATGATACGAACCCGGTTAAAGAAGATATCGAGTACGTTGAGTCGATTAAAAACGACGTTGAATGGTTAGGTTTCCACTGGACTGGCGACATTCGCTACTCTTCGGATTACTTCGATCAGCTTCACGCCTATGCGGTAGAGCTTATTAATAAAGGGCTGGCGTACGTTGACGAACTGTCAGCGGACGAAATCCGCGAATACCGTGGCACGCTGACTCAGCCAGGCAAAAACAGCCCGTACCGCGATCGTAGCGTTGAAGAGAACCTGGCGCTGTTCGAAAAAATGCGTACCGGTGGCTTTGAAGAAGGTAAGGCCTGCCTGCGTGCGAAAATCGATATGGCTTCGCCGTTTATCGTGATGCGCGATCCGGTGCTGTACCGCATTAAGTTCGCCGAACACCACCAGACCGGCAACAAGTGGTGCATCTACCCGATGTACGACTTTACCCACTGCATCAGCGATGCGCTGGAAGGCATTACGCATTCACTGTGTACGCTGGAGTTCCAGGATAACCGTCGTCTGTACGACTGGGTGCTAGACAACATCACCATTCCGGTTCATCCGCGCCAGTACGAATTCTCGCGCCTGAATCTGGAATACACCGTGATGTCTAAGCGCAAGCTGAACCTGCTGGTGACCGACAAGCACGTTGAAGGCTGGGACGATCCGCGTATGCCGACGATCTCTGGCCTGCGTCGTCGCGGTTACACCGCTGCCGCGATCCGTGAGTTCTGCAAACGCATTGGCGTGACCAAACAGGACAACACCATTGAGATCGCTTCTCTGGAATCCTGCATCCGCGAAGATCTGAACGAAAATGCTCCGCGCGCGATGGCGGTTATCGATCCGGTGAAACTGGTTATCGAAAACTACCCGCAGGGCGAAAGCGAGCTGGTCACTATGCCTAACCATCCGAATAAACCGGAAATGGGCAGCCGTGAAGTACCGTTTAGCGGTGAAATTTGGATCGATCGCGCAGACTTCCGCGAAGAAGCGAACAAGCAGTACAAGCGTCTGGTGATGGGTAAAGAAGTACGTCTGCGTAATGCATACGTGATCAAGGCCGAACGTGTTGAGAAAGATGCAGAAGGGAAGATTACCACCATTTTCTGCACCTACGACGCTGACACCCTGAGCAAAGATCCGGCCGATGGTCGTAAAGTTAAAGGCGTTATTCACTGGGTGAGCGCGTCCCATGCGCTACCGATTGAAATCCGTCTGTACGACCGTCTGTTTAGCGTGCCAAACCCAGGTGCGGCGGAAGACTTCCTGTCCGTTATTAACCCGGAATCGCTAGTCATTAAGCAGGGTTACGGTGAGCCGTCGCTGCAGGCTGCGGTTGCAGGTAAAGCGTTCCAGTTTGAGCGTGAAGGTTACTTCTGCCTGGACAGCCGTTATGCAACGGCTGACAAGCTGGTGTTTAACCGTACCGTTGGTCTGCGTGATACGTGGGCTAAAGCGGGCGAATAAGTCGCAACACATCCTCTCTAAACGCCGCTTCATGCGGCGTTTTTTTTCGCAAAAAAACCGTTTGACAGGCTCCGTTTGCGCAGCGAATTAATTACATGTCTGTAATAATAAATCGGCTGAATGTTTTTACGTTTAAATAACTTACCTCAATGTGAAATGGGCTGAAACCGATTTCATCTCTATGGAAAACAAGCGATTTTTTCATTTTATCAACGCTTTTTTATCTCCCAATGAAAATGTAACAGAAAGCAATGAAATATGTGCGGTTGCTCATACTATTACATACTCGTTACAGAAAGAGATTGATAATTCGCGTCGCGAAAAATAGTCTATTCATTGTAGTCACTGAGGTTTTCTTGGCGCTACTTTTTTAATTTTTGTTTTTTCGCTGTCCGCTTATATCGGCAGCATTTTTATGTCAAAGAGGATTAACATATGCGTACGTTTAGTGGCAAACGTAGTACGCTGGCGCTGGCTATCGCCGGTATCACAGCAATGTCGGGTTTTGTTGTCGCTCCGCAGGTACACGCCGAAGGATTTATTGATGACTCAACCTTAACCGGCGGCATCTATTACTGGCAGCGTGAGCGTGACCGTAAAGATGTGACCGATCATGACAAATACAAAACCAACCTTTCTCACTCCACCTGGAACGCTAACCTCGACTTCCAGTCCGGTTATGCGGCTGATATGTTTGGTATTGATATCGCAGCATTTACCGCTATTGAAATGAACGAAAGTAGCGAAAGCGGCCATCCAAACGAAATCGCATTCTCTTCCAAAAATAAAGGCTATGACGAGGATTACTCCGGCGATAAGAGCGGGATTAGCCTTTATAAAGCAGCAGCTAAATTTAAATACGGCCCAACCTGGGCGCGTGCCGGTTACATTCAACCAACCGGGCAGACTTTGCTGGCACCGCACTGGAGCTTTATGCCAGGTACCTATCAGGGGGCTGAAGCCGGTGCCAACTTCGACTATGGTGATGCTGGCGCACTAAGCTTCTCCTATATGTGGGCTAACGAATATAAAGCGCCGTGGCACACCGAAGTCGATAAATTCTATCAGGCTGATAAAAAGACCAGCGTTGATTACCTGCATTCAATCGGCGCGAAATATGACTTCAAAAATAACCTGTTGCTGGAAGCGGCATTTGGTCAGTCTGAAGGCTACGTCGATCAGTACTTCGCCAAAGCCAGCTACAAATTCGATTTAGGCGGTAACCCGTTTACTACCAGCTATCAATTCTACGGTGCACGTGACAAAGTTGACGATCGCACCGTGAACGATATTTATGACGGCACGGCCTGGCTGCAGGCGCTGACCTTCGGTTATAAAGTAGCGGAAGTGGTTGACCTGCGTCTGGAAGGCACATGGGTTAAAGCAGATGGGCAGCAAGGCTACTTCCTGCAGCGTATGACCCCGACCTACGCCTCATCAAACGGTCGCCTGGACGTGTGGTGGGATAACCGTTCTGACTTCAACGCCAACGGCGAAAAGGCAGTTTTCTTCGGCGCAATGTATGACCTGAAGAACTGGAACCTGCCGGGCTGGGCAGTGGGCGCGTCCTACGTTTACGCATGGGATGCCAAACCCGCTACCTGGCAGCTCAACCCGGATGCGTACTACGACAAAAACCGCACTATCGAAGAATCTTCTTACAGCCTGGATGCGGTCTACACCCTGCAGGATGGTCGTGCGAAGGGCACTATGTTTAAACTGCACTTCACCCAGTACGACAACCATTCAGATATTCCGAGCTGGGGTGGTGGTTACGGCAACATCTTCCAGGATGAGCGTGACGTGAAATTCATCGTTATTGCTCCGTTCACTATCTTCTAATGCCAATAGCGGCAGGCCGGGCGCCTGCCGCCTCGTTGAGGAACGTGCTATGAAAAAACTGATACTCATCGCCGTTATGGCATCAGGGCTGGTGGCTTGTACGCAATCCCCTGCACCGAAAGAAGACAGCCGTCTGAAAGAAGCCTACAGTGCGTGTATTAATACCGCTCAAGGATCGCCGGAAAAAATAGAAGCCTGCCAAAGCGTGTTGAATGTACTGAAGAAAGAAAAACAGCACCAGCAGTTTGCCAATGAAGAAAGCGTACGCGTGCTGGATTATCAGCAGTGTATCCAGGCTACGCGCACGGGTAACGATCAGGCCGTTAATGCTGATTGCGATAAAGTCTGGCAGGAAATTCGCAGCAAGAATGCCGCACAGTAATTCAAAAAATGAAAAAGACAACGGGCGGAGAATTTTCCGCCCGTTTGCATTTCAGAGCTTATTTTCCACTGGTTGATAACCCCGACTTAGCCGGACAAACAGCATTGCCGTGGCGGCGAGTCCGCAAAGTGCCGCGCACATCAGCCACCATCCCGGTGAGCTTTTATCCCCGGTTAGCTGAACCAGTGCCGTGGATATGACCGGCGTTAGGCCGCCAAAAATCGCCGTGGCAAGACTGAATGCCAGTGAAAAGCCCACCGTACGCACATAGACCGGCATCACCTCGGTGAGTGCGGCTACCATTGCCCCGTTATACATACCAAAAAAGAATGAGAACCAAAGCAGGACCAAGGTCATGCGTGTAAAATCTGGTGCGGCGGTGAGCCAGTGCATTACCGGCCAGGTGGTGATCAGAGCGAGTACGGTAATCCCCATTAACACCGGACGACGACCAATTCGGTCAGAAATGGCCCCGCCAATGGGCAGCCAGATAAAGTTAGAAATACCGACCAGCATGGTGACCACCAGGCTGTCGCGAGCGCTCAGGTGGAGTACAGCCCTGCCGTAGGTCGGGGTATAGACGGTGATGAAGTAAAATGTCGTTGTGGTCATCGCCACCAGCAGCGTACCTGCAGCGATAAGACGCCAGTTTTTGACGATAGTGGTGAAAATTTCCCGAGTGTCGGGGCGGTGCGTGCGTTGTAAAAATGCGTCTGTTTCCTGCAGCGAGCGGCGGAGCACGAAGATCAAAGGAATAATCATGCAACCAATAAAGAAGGGAATGCGCCAGCCCCATTCCGAGATCTGATCGTGTCCCAAAGTGGCGTTCAGACCGTAACCAATCAGCGCCGCTACCACAATGGCGACCTGTTGACTGGCCGACTGCCAACTGGTGTAGAAGCCTTTATTGCCAGGCGTGGCGATTTCCGAAAGATAAACCGAGACACCGCCTAACTCTACGCCTGCAGAAAATCCCTGTAATAATCGTCCAAGCAATACCAGCACGGGAGCCAGCAGGCCAATACTGTGATAGCCAGGTACCAGGGCTATCAGCAGGGTACCGCAGCCCATAATCGCCAGCGTCACCATCAGGCCTTTACGACGACCAATTCTGTCGATGTAAGCACCCAGCACAATGGCGCCAACGGGTCGCATTAAGAAACCCGAGCCAAAAACGGCGAAAGTTAACATTAGCCCGGCAAATTCACTCTCCGCGGGAAAGAAGGTCTTTGCAATATAGGTGGCGTAAAACCCGAACAGAAAAAAGTCGAACTGTTCGAGAAAATTACCGCTGGTTACCCGCAGTATTGCGCCGAAAGTTCCGGCGCGCGATGGTTGTTGTGTCATTGGGTTTGCTCCACTGTCTTATCATAATATTTATAGAGGTAAGAGTGTGCGGGTTAGTTGTCTGTGACCCCCGCCTGTTTGCCGCGCCGTTTCTCAATCGCCCACTTGAGTAAGGCTGCGCAGCGGTAAAATCCATGGGCAAATTTTCCGTAAGGAATGGTCAGAAAGAGCGCCATGACCACGCCGAGGTGAATGGCGAGCAAAATAGCCATCCAGGACGAGTCTCTTCCTGCCAGCAGGGCTAAACCGGTCAGACTGGTCAGCAGCAGCAGCAAAATAAAACCGCGATCCATCGGTTTTTGCCGTGCGTCGCCATGTAGCGGTGAGCGCTTGAGATTGAGCCATAGCAAGCCAGCCGGGCCGACAACCAGGCCAATGCCACCCAACGTGCCCAGCATGACCGGAACGCTGAAGAACGGATAGGGTGCTTCTATACCTGCGAAATAGTGATAGCCCGTCGCCACCACGGTGGCGGCAAAGCAGAGCAGAAAACCGTAGAAAGTGAAGTGATGAAAACGGCGGCGCATCAGAGTGAAGGCATCATCTGCTTCATTACAACCTTTACCGTGCCCACCATCGAGATACTTTAGTGTCAGCGCATCGTGTGAAGCTTCAGCAATTTCGACGGAACGTGGCATACCGGGAGAAATCTCGCGCCAGAAGCGGATAACGCCCGTCATCAGCAGACCTATCGCCAGAATAAATACCGAACCAAACATCCAGGCCAGCAGGTTATGCGGGAAAATTTGGTAGAAATCTCCGGCCAGCTGTGGATGGAGTAACGAGCCTTTTAACCCCATGGCGAGCAGTAAAAACAGGATCAGACTGAAAACCAGCGCCAGCGTCACGGTGACGCCTGCGCGACGATAAAGCGCGCCAAAGGCCGCGGGTTGCGCGTAGTGCTGATAGGTTTCAAGCCGGACTTCTGCCATCGCCTTCGGCACGTTGATGGCAAACTCATGAGGCGGGGCATACTGACAGGCGTGCAGGCAGGCACCGCAGTTATGGCACAAGTTTGCCAGATAATTGATATCCGCTTTACCGAATTCCAGGCGCTGCGTCATTGCCGGGAACACGGCGCAAAATCCTTCACAATAGCGACAGGCGTTGCAGACCTGCATCACGCGTTCAACTTCCGCTTCCGGTTCGGTGATAATTTGCGCGTCGATAATCAGTTTCTCAAGCTGCCTCATGACGAGTCTCCTTACGTGCGGCCAGCGCGGCTTCTTTTCCGGCAATACGGCCAAAAGTGGTACCGATTGACATGCCCACGCCTGCGGTGTAGCCCTTGCCCAGCACGTTGCCCGCCATCATCTCTCCGGCGACGAACAGGTTGCGGCTTGGCTGCCCGGCAAAGTGTACGGCAGCGCGTTCATTTACTTTTAACCCGAGATAGGTGAAGGTGATCCCTGGCCGCAGGGCATAGCCGTAGTAAGGCGGCTGGTCCAGTGGTCGCGCCCAGTGTGTCTTCGCGGGGGTTAACGCTTTTGTCGTGCAGTTATCCAGAATGGTATGGTTGAACTGGCCGGGCTGGCAGGCGTTGTTGTACTCCGTCACGGTGTGGGTAAAGTGTTCGCCATTCAGCCCCAACTGATGAGCCAGTTCCGCCAGCGTATTGGCCTGTGCGCCAGGAAAGACCGGAGGCATGAAGTGGCCGATGGCTTTACTGTCGATAATGGAGTAGCCAATCTGCCCGGGCTGTTGGGCGACCAGTCGTCCCCAAATGGCGTAGCGTTTGGGCCAGAAATCTTCGCCTTCATCATAAAAACGCTCAGCGTCACGGTTGACGACTATGCCGAGCGAAACACAGTCCACGCGGGTACAAATCCCGCCGTCATATAATGGCGCTCTGGCGTCAATGGCTACGCAGTGTGACTGGGAGGGTTCGCCGATGATGTCGGCTCCGGCATCGATCATAAATTTGAGCAGTACGCCCTGGTTAAAGCGCGTGCCGCGAATCAGAAAGTTATCTGCAGGCCATTCGCCGCGCTCGTTCTCTCCCCACGCTTCTCGCAGCCATTCGCGGTTTGACTCAAACCCGCCAGCGGCAAGCACGCAGGATTTAGCTGTGATGCGCTCTTCACCTGCCAGCGCCGCCACGAACTCGCCATTACGCAGTTCAAGCGCCTGAACGGGGGTGTTATAGCGGATCTGCACTCCCAGTTTTTCTGCGCTGCGATAATAGGCATTCACCAGGGCCTTGCCACCGCCCATAAAAAAGGCGTTGGTTCGCGCCACGTGTAAAGCGCCAGAGAGAGGAGGTTGAAAATTGACGCCGTGTCGGCGCATCCAGTCGCGACACTGTGAAGAGGTGCGGATCACCAGACGAGCCAGGGCTTCGTTGGTATTTCCTTCCGTGACGCGCTGCAGATCTTGCCAGAACTCCTCTTCCGGATAGCTTTCCACCAGCACATCCTGCGGTGCATCATGCATACAGCGCAGGTTACGCGTGTGTTGGGAATTTCCCCCACGCCATTCCCGGGGAGCCGCTTCGAGTAGTAAAACGGAAGCGCCTTGCTCCCGGGCGGTAAGGGCAGCGCATAAGGCAGCATTGCCACCGCCAATCACCAGAACATCAACCATCGTATACTCCATTACCATTTAACTAATTGTTAAATTTGTAATTGAAATGTATGCGAACGGCTTGTGCTGGCGCTATGACGTAGTGCTAAAGAGGGCTTTAGTTATTGTAAAGGATGGCACCTGGCCAGCTTCCTGCTTCCACCAGTTGATGCATCACTTTCGTCAGCACCACGCGGGCTGCGAGGCCCGCCGGGGTGAGCTCATCGTCAGAGAGGCTCACCAGAAAGTTGGGGCGGCTAAGTATCGGATTATGGACGCCGATCACTCTTAGCGTCTCTTTATCGAGATGGGAAATCGCCGCTCCGGGTTGAAGAGTGGCGCCAATGCCACTGCGCACGGCGCGCATCAGCAGCGCCAGACCATCAATTTCTGTAGCAATCTCAATGTTCAGCGCGTGTTCCTGACAAATTGCTTCCAGCCTGCCGCGCAGACCGTGGCCTGGGCTGGGCATTATCAATGGAATACTCGCCAACTGGGCTGGGGCAATATTGTCGTCGGTAATATCAGCCAGTAGGGCATGGGTCCCAATCAAAAACAGCCGTTCTTCGAGAATCGGTCTGGCACTCCAGCGCAGGATCTTTTCTTTTTGAAACACCACAGCCAGATCAATCTGGCGGGTATTAATCATCCGTTCCAGATTACCAGAGAGACTTTCCACCACATGCAGGCGAACATCGCTATAGCTTTCCCGCATGGCGTGAATAAAAGGCATACCGAGAACTGAAGCGGTACTGGGAGCCATGCCGACGCTGACGTGCCCGGAAAGCCGGGATTCACGCGCGGCGAGGATTGCATCGTCTGCGTGACGGAGCGCCAGCTGCGCCTGGGAGTAAAAAGCCAGTCCGGCGCTGGTGGGTGTCACGCCTCGCGAAGTGCGCTGCAGCAGGCGAATAGCGAGTTCGTTTTCCAGACGCGACATTTGCTGGCTGAGTGCCGAAACCCCGATATTGAGATCGAGCGCCGCGCTACCCATGCTGCCGGTTTCTACAATGCGCACAAAATAGCGTAGCTGGCGAAGTTCCATTTCGACTCTCCGGAAGGGGCAATTGATTTTTACATTAAAGCAACACAGGAGCGGAGGGAAGGGGAAAAGGGCAGGTAACGCCCATAAAAAAAGCCAACCGGATGGTTGGCTTTTCAGAAAGCATTACATTATTTGCCGTCGTGGGCGTGCTCATCTTCGCGGCAATCGCCTTCGGCACAGTGACCGTAAAGATAGAGGCTATGGTTAGTTAAGCGAATGCCATGTTTAGCCGCAATCTCACGTTGGCGGGCTTCGATGGAATCATCGCTGAACTCGACCACTTTGCCGCAGTCAAGGCAGATGAGGTGATCGTGATGATGCTGTTGAGTCAATTCGAAGACGGATTTACCACCTTCAAAATTATGGCGGGTCACGATACCGGCATCATCAAACTGGTTCAGCACGCGATACACGGTCGCCAGACCAATTTCTTCACCCATATCGATCAGGCGTTTGTATAAGTCTTCCGCACTGACGTGATGGTTATCCGGTTCCTGAAGAACTTCCAGAATTTTTAAACGAGGAAGCGTTACTTTCAGGCCAGCCTTCTTTAATGCGGTATTGTTGTCAGTCATGCGGAATCTGTCCTGTAGCTAAACGATTCACTTCATTAACAGAAGTGACAGAAATTGCACTTGAGATAATGCGATTCATTATAGAACTGCCATGGCTAAATGAAAACTGCAAGTCTCTGGCATATATTGTTAATCAAAACGTGGTATCGCCGACAAACACACTGTGCAACACCCGATTGGCATCCAGCCATTGTACAGGGTCAGACGAAAAAGTTACAAATTTGTAGCAATTATTTTGATTGGTTTTATCTATTGATGCGGCGCAGATGGAAATCTGCGCCACACGAAATCAGGCATTAATGATTTCGTCGAGGTGCAGCTCTTCAGAGATCTGCTTAACCCATTTTTCTACGCGTTCTGCGGTCAGTTCAGGTTGGCGATCTTCATCGATAGCCAGACCGACAAAATGGTCGTCGTCAGCCAGACCTTTGGACGCTTCAAAGTGATAACCTGCCGTTGGCCAGTGACCAACGATGGTTGCGCCGCGCGGTTCGATGATGTCGCGAATGGTCCCTAACGCATCGCAGAAATATTCTGCGTAATCTTCCTGGTCGCCACAGCCGAACAATGCAACCAGTTTGCCGTTAAAATCAATGTCTTCGAGGGTAGGGAAGAAGTCGTCCCAGTCGCACTGCGCTTCACCGTAGTACCAGGTTGGGATGCCGAGCAGCAGAATGTCATACCCTTCGAGGTCTTCTTTGCTGCTTTTTGCAATGTCATGAACATCGGCAACGTCTTTACCAAGCTGTTTTTGAATCATTTTTGCGATGTTTTCGGTATTACCGGTGTCGCTGCCGAAAAAGATGCCAGTGATTGCCATGAGTAAAATAACCTCTTGAAACTTATTGAAATGGTGGTGGCGCATTGCCCACGGATAAGGGCAATCATAGCAGAACAGTCAGGCATGCGGAAACAGCAAACACGCAGGACTGCACTCTGTGCTACACGATTTATGATTTAGAGCAGAAATTCAGACTATGCCTGACCGCGCAATGCGCTGAGTTGGTTCATCAGCATCTCTTCGATGAGTTCACTGCGACTCATGTTGCGTGCCTCAGCCAGCTCGTTCAGAGCGTCAACGGCATCAGCGTTCAGTTTCAGTTCGACACGCTTAAGCCCGCGAACTTTGTCACGCTTAAGCTGATTACGTTTATTAATACGTAACTGTTCATCACGCGAGAGCGGATTAGTTTTGGGTCGTCCCGGGCGACGCTCCTGCGCGAACAGATCTAATGTCGTACGGTCCGTTTGTTCTTTGGCCATGATCTTGGTGACTTCGGGGAAACAATCAGCCAGGCGTCTGCCCGGATGGATAGCGCGCCATAATACATCAGCAGGGGAGACACGCCAACGCCCGCGCGCGTAATCGCGCGCAGACGCTGAGTTTTTAATCAGTTAGCCTGCTCGCTCAGATAACGACGGATGGCGCGCAGCACCGCCTCCGGTTTTTCGGCATGCACCCAATGCCCGGCGCCTGCTATAACGTGCGCACGAGCTTGTGGGAATTGCGCCAGCAGTTGTTCGCGATACGCTTCGGTAACATACGGTGAGTTGCCGCCTGGGATAAACAGCGCCGGGTGCTCCCACGCAGGAATGGTTTCCCAACCGACGATATGCGGATATTGATCCCACAATACGGGAACGTTAAAGCGCCACTCGCCGTCAACAAAAGATTTCAGCAGAAACTGGATAACACCTTCCTCTTGCAGGTGCTGGCGCATGACGCTTGCCGCCTGCTGGCGTGAGGACGCTTGTGCATCGGTTACGGCATTGATTGCCGCAAAAATCTCATCGTGGCGGCGAACATGGTAGTCAACGGGAGCAATGTCGATGGCGACCAGCCGTTCGACACGTTCCGGAGCCTGCGCAGTCAGCGCCATGACAGCTTTACCGCCCATCGAGTGGCCAATAAAGATCGCTTTTTCGATCTGCCGATCGTCCAGCGTATCCAGCAGATCTTGCGCCATGGCCGGATAATTCATCTCAGGTGAACGAGGGGAGAGGCCATGGTTTCGCATATCGACCTGGATGATGTCGTAGTCGGTTACTAGATCGCGTGCCAGGATCCCCAGGTTATCCAGACTGCCAAACAAGCCGTGAACCAGGACGATGGGAGAATTATTGTGCAGGTTTTGCGCAGATTGCGCTCGGATATTCAATTTCATGGCAAAGTTCTTTTTTTCACACTCACGGGTTAGGGTATCATGTTGACCATTCTGCCACATGGCTGCAACAACTACGGTTACTCTGAGTTTTGCTGGCCACCAGGCTTGACGCTATCCGCTGTTGGGATTTGCCTTTACACTACGTGTGTTTACCCCGACAACTTGTATTCAGCTAAACACTGCACTGGATTAAGATGAAAACGATTGAAGTTGATGATGAACTCTATAGCTATATTGCCAGCCACACCAAGCATATTGGCGAGAGCGCATCCGACATTTTACGGCGTATGTTGAAATTTTCCGCCGCATCACAGCCTGTCACTCCGATAGTCAAAGAAGTCCGCGCTGTGCAACCTGTCGTGGAAGCCAAGCCGGTTAACCCCGTAAAAGATAAAGTGCGCGCGATGCGTGAACTGCTGCTGTCCGACGAATACGCGGAACAGAAGAAAGCAGTAAATCGCTTTATGCTGGTGCTGTCTACACTCTATTCACTGGATCAAAACGCGTTCGCCGAAGCAACGGAATCGTTGCATGGTCGTACGCGTGTTTATTTTGCAGCTGATGAACAGACGCTGCTGAAAAATGGTAATCAAACCAAACCGAAGCACGTGCCAGGCACGCCGTACTGGGTGATCACCAATACCAATACCGGCCGTAAATGCAGCATGGTTGAACACATCATGCAGTCAATGCAATTCCCTGCGGAATTGATTGAAAAGGTTTGCGGAACAATTTAATCCTTGCATTAGAAGGACCAGGCAATGGCAATCCACAATCGTGCAGGTCAACCTGCGCAACAGAGTGATTTGATTAACGTCGCCCAACTGACGGCACAGTACTATGTACTGAAACCAACAGCAGGGAACGCTGAGCACGCTGTTAAGTTCGGTACGTCCGGACATCGCGGCAGTGCAGGTCGTCATAGTTTTAACGAGCCGCATATTCTGGCTATCGCCCAGGCGATTGCTGAAGAACGTGCGAAAAACGGGATTACTGGCCCGTGCTATGTGGGCAAGGATACCCACGCGCTGTCTGAACCGGCTTTTATCTCTGTACTGGAAGTGCTGGCGGCGAACGGCGTTGACGTCATCGTGCAGGAAAATAACGGCTTTACGCCAACCCCTGCTGTATCGAACGCTATCCTGGTCCACAACAAAAAAGGCGGCCCGCTGGCTGACGGCATTGTGATCACGCCGTCCCACAACCCGCCGGAAGATGGCGGCATTAAATACAACCCGCCAAACGGTGGTCCGGCAGACACCAATGTCACCAAAGTTGTGGAAGACAGAGCCAACGCGCTGCTGGCGGCCGGTCTGCAAGGCGTGAAGCGTATGTCGCTGGACGCTGCGCTGGCATCTGGTCATGTGAAAGAGCAGGATCTGGTTCAGCCGTTTGTTGAAGGACTGGCTGACATCGTAGACATGGCGGCGATCCAGAAAGCGGGTCTGACGCTGGGTGTCGATCCGCTGGGCGGTTCCGGTATCGAATACTGGAAGCGTATTGCAAAGCACTACAACCTGAACCTGACTATCGTTAACGATCACGTTGACCAGACTTTCCGCTTTATGCATCTCGACAAAGATGGCGCAATCCGCATGGACTGCTCCTCCGAGTGTGCGATGGCGGGGCTGTTGGCGCTGCGCGACAAGTTCGATCTGGCCTTTGCCAATGACCCAGACTACGACCGTCACGGTATCGTCACCCCGGCAGGGCTGATGAATCCGAACCACTATCTGGCGGTGGCGATCAACTACCTGTTCCAGCATCGTCCGCAGTGGGGCAAAGATGTTGCCGTCGGTAAGACGCTGGTGTCATCGGCGATGATTGACCGTGTAGTGAATGATTTAGGGCGTAAACTGGTTGAAGTGCCGGTTGGCTTTAAATGGTTTGTTGACGGTCTGTTTGACGGCAGTTTTGGCTTTGGTGGGGAAGAGAGCGCGGGGGCATCTTTCCTGCGTTTCGACGGTACACCGTGGTCAACCGACAAAGACGGCATCATCATGTGCCTGCTGGCGGCAGAAATTACCGCAGTGACCGGTAAGAACCCGCAGGAGCACTACAACGAACTGGCTGCTCGCTTTGGCGCACCGAGCTACAACCGCCTGCAGGCAAGCGCGACCTCCGCGCAGAAAGCGGCGCTGTCTAAGCTGTCTCCGGAAATGGTGAGCGCCAGTACGCTTGCGGGCGACCCGATCACCGCGCGTCTGACGGCTGCACCGGGCAACGGCGCTTCTATCGGCGGTCTGAAAGTGATGACTGACAACGGCTGGTTTGCCGCGCGTCCTTCTGGTACGGAAGACGCTTACAAGATCTACTGCGAAAGCTTCCTCGGTGAAGAACATCGCAAGCAGATCGAAAAAGAAGCGGTTGAGATCGTCAGCGAAGTGCTGAAGAACGCGTAAACCGTAGGCCGGATAAGACGCTAGCGTCGCTATTCGGCATGAATAATGAAAAAGCCGGACAGCAAATACGCTGGTCCGGCTTTTTATATTCAACTTAACGTCATGGCATGAACCGATAACCAATCCCGGTTTCGGTCAGAAAATGACGCGGACGTGCCGGGTCCAGTTCCAGTTTCTGGCGCAGGTGTCCCATGTAAATTCGCAGATAGTGGCTGTGTTCGACGGCGTTTGGTCCCCAAACCTGATTGAGCAACTGGCGCTGCGTCAGTACCTTTCCGGCATTATTCAGCAGTACCGCTAACAGGCGAAACTCAATCGGCGTCAAATGAATCTCTTCATCACCACGATGTACTAGCCGGGCGGCGATATCTACTTTTACGTTGGAAAAATGCACCACCGGCTCGGGAGACGTGCCGCTGGCGTGGCGACGCAATGCCACGCGCAATCGCGCCTGTAGCTCGCCAATACCAAAGGGTTTACTGAGATAGTCATCGGCACCGGCATCCAGGGCGGCAATTTTATCACTTTCTTCGCTGCGGGCTGAAAGCACAATTACCGGTATCGCGCTCCATTGTCGCAGGTCACGAATAAAATCAATGCCGTCACCGTCCGGCAGACCGAGATCGAGAATGATGAGATCGGGTTTTCGCGTGGCGGCTTCCAGCAGACCACGTTGCAGCGTTTCCGCTTCATATACACGCAGACCATCGGCTTCCAGCGCGGTGCGCAGAAAGCGACGGATAGCCTGTTCATCTTCAACAATCAGTACGTTCGTCACATATCCTCATGAAAATCTTCAAGTTCAGGGGGGATTTCCTGGGGCAGTGTAACACGGAAACATGCTCCTCCCTGTGCGCGATTGTGGACGGAAATTGTACCGCCGTGCACGTCCACAATGGCCTGGCAGATTGCCAGCCCCAGCCCAACGCCCGGTACAGATGACTCTTTGTTTCCCCGGGAGAACTTGTCAAAAACTCGTTGCTCCATTCCCGATGGAATGCCAGGGCCATTATCCCAGACGTCCAGTTGCAGATGTTCGCCATCGACGCTGGCATCAATACCGATTTGCGCCGCTGGACCTGCGTATTTAACAGCGTTTTCCAGCAGGTTAATCAGCACCCGTTCAAATAGCGGGCCATCGACGTGGATCAGCGTCAACGGCGCGGGTAGCGACAAATTAATAGGAGCAGAGAGTCCTGGCTCCAGCATCTGCAGGGCACTACCGACCACCTCTTCCAGCGTTAACCACTCTTTCTTAAGATTAAAGCCGCCAGACTGAATTCGCGCCATATCCAGTAGGTTATTAACCAGTCGGGTCGTATTCAGGACGTGCTGGCGAATTTCGCTGGCCTGGCGCGCGTGCGGCGATCCTTCACTTGCCAGATCCAGCGTTAAGATCTCTGCCTGACCAAACAACACCGTCAGCGGCGTGCGCAAATCGTGGGAAAGGGCGGCGAGCAGGGCATTGCGAATGCTTTCACGCTCGCTGGCAAACCGGGCCTGCTCTTCGCTGGCGGTGAGCGTCAGGCGTTCCAGCGCACTGGCGACCAGTAAAGTGAAAGTTTCCAGCAGGCGCTGCTGTTCGGGGATCATCAGCTGGCGTAAATTTCCTGGCTCCACAACCAGCAGCCCATGCGTTTTGTCGGCGCTTTTTAACGGTAAAATTTGATATGGCACACCCGGTAACGTGTCAGTGCCTGCGCCGGCCGGTTGCCCTTTATCAAAGCTCCATTGGGCAATGGCGTCATCCCACGGCGTCATGCCCTGTTGATGAGTGAGAGGGGCCAGCTTCCCGTTCTCACCGGGCAGTAAAACCTGGCTGCGGGCCTGGAACGTTGAGGCAATAAACTGTTCGCTGGTGGCGGCGATATCCTGCTGGCTCCGTCCGACGGCCAGCGCTTTCGACATCTCATATAAATGACGCGTACGCTGTTCACGATAACGCGCTACCCGTGCTTGATAACGCACTCCAGCGGTGAGATTACCGATAACCAACCCTACCGTTAGCATCACGGCAAAGGTAAGCAGGTACTGGACGTCGGAAACGGCCAGCGTACCGCGTGGGGCAATAAAGAAGAGATCGAAGCTGGCAACGTTAATAAAGGTTGCCAGCACTGACGGCCAGCGTCCGTAAAAGAGGGCGATAACCACCACACCCAATAAATAGATCATCACCAGGTTGGCGGCGTCAAAGGCCATCAACCACTGCATGGCAATCAACGTAATGATGGCGCACAGCGCGACGGCAACCACGCAACCCTGAATTTGAACCCGCCACTTATCCTTAAAGGTGCGGCTATCTGCAGTTTGCAGCACAGGGCGCGAAGGTGGTTCGTCGAGCGCAACAATCATCAGGTCGAGATCCGGTGCGCGATGGGCCAGTTTGTCAGCAAAGGAATCACTGCGCCACCAGCGTCGCGTAGTCGGACGTCCGAGGACAATTTTTCCCAGATTATGCTCACGGGCGTAGCGGATTACTGCTTTGTCTTCAGCGGGATCGGAAAGGGTGGCGGTTTCTGCACCCAGCTCCTGGGCTAATCGCAGGGCGCTTAAAATTGCGCGGCGTTGTTTTTCGGGCAGTCGGTGCAGCGCTGGCGTTTCGACATACACTGCATGCCATACGCTGCCGAGGCGCGCTGCCAGACGCGCGGCGGCACGCACGAGCTTTTCGCTGCCGGTGTTGTGTCCAATACACAGCAATATGGCGTCGCGGGTATGCCAGACTTTCTCCTCTCCCGGACGTCCACGCCAGGCACGCATCTGATCGTCAACCCGATCGGCCGTGCGGCGCAGGGCCAGCTCACGTAGCGCGATCAAGTTACCTTTGCGAAAGAAATGCTCGATGGCTCTTTCCGCCTGACCGGCGATATAGACCTTGCCTTCGTTCAGGCGCTGGCGCAAATCGTCGGGGGGAAGATCGACCAGCACCACATCGTCAGCGGCATCGAAAAAAGGATCGGGGACGGTTTCGCGAACCTGAATGCCGGTGACGCCGCTGACCACATCATTGAGGCTTTCCAGATGCTGCACGTTGACGGTAGTAAAAACGTCAATACCCGCTTCCAGCAGCTCTTCAATATCTTGCCAGCGTTTAGGGTGGCGTGAGCCTGGCGCATTACTGTGCGCCAGTTCATCCATCAAAATGAGTGCCGGGCGGCGGGCCAGCGCTGCGTCGAGATCGAATTCGCTGATATGACGACCATGGCGCGCCTGTCGCTTTAGCGGCAGGATGCTGAGACCGTCCAGCAGCGCGGCGGTCTCTTTGCGTCCGTGGGTTTCCACCACGCCAATCAGCACATCTAATCCCTGCGCCCGCAGCCGCTGGGCCTCTGCCAGCATGGCCCAGGTTTTACCGACGCCTGCACACGCGCCGAAGAAAATTTTTAGTTTTCCCCGGTGCGGAGCGGTGGTCTGCTCCAGCAGGCGATCGGGGTCGGGGCGTAAGGGTTCGTTATGCATGTCCTTTTTCTCAGTGCTTATCCAGCGCTAAATTAAGTTCCACCAGGTTCACCACCGGTTGGCCAATAAAACTGACCAACGGCTTTTGCGTGTATTGTGCAACCAGGCGTGTGACCTCTTCAACGCTGAGGTTGCGAGCCTGCGCCACGCGGGGGATTTGCCAGGCCACCGCAGCTGGCGTCAGGTTGTTATCCAGCCCGCTGGCGGAAGCTGTTACCAGCTCTACCGGAACGGCAGGATTTGCCTGCGGGTTAGCGGCACGCAGCGCGGCAATCCGGCTTTGCAGCTGTTTATCCAGTTCCGGGTTGCTGGCTGCCAGATTACTGCCGCCTGAAGCCATTGGATTATAGGGCATTTCCGCTGTGGCTGAGGGGCGTCCCTGAAAATAACCGGCAGCGGTAAACTGTTGCCCAATGAGCTCGGAGCCGCGAACAATCTGACCTTCGCGGAGAAGCGAACCGTTAGCCTGGTGGGGAAACCACCATTGCCCCAGCGCAGTGGTCAGCAGCGGGTATGCCCCGCCGGTGATAAGCATCAGGAAAATCAATGTTGATAATGCAGGACGTAATCCACTCATCTGAAACCTCACACCAGACCCAGCAGGGTCAGCAGTAAATCAATTGCTTTGATACCGATAAACGGCACAACCAGACCACCCAGGCCATAGATCCACAAATTGCGGCGCAGCATCGCGGAAGCGGATAACGGTTTGTAACTCACGCCTTTCAGCGCCAGTGGGATCAGAAAGACGATAACCAGTGCGTTAAAGATAACCGCGCTGAGGATCGCCGAGTCCGGCGAATGCAGCCCCATCACGTTCAGCGCATTGAGCTGCGGGTAGGTGGCGGCGAACGCGGCCGGGATAATGGCAAAATACTTCGCTACGTCGTTGGCGATACTGAAGGTGGTCAGCGAACCGCGCGTCATCAGCATCTGTTTACCAATGTGCACCACTTCAATCAGTTTGGTGGGGTTGGAGTCGAGGTCCACCATGTTGCCCGCTTCTTTCGCTGCCTGGGTTCCGGAGTTCATGGCAACGGCCACATCGGCCTGCGCAAGGGCAGGTGCGTCGTTAGTTCCGTCGCCGGTCATCGCCACCAGACGACCTTCCGCCTGATACTGACGAATCAACGCCAGCTTGGCTTCCGGTGTGGCTTCGGCTAAGAAGTCATCCACTCCGGCTTCCGCGGCGATTGCGGCGGCGGTCAAACGGTTGTCGCCAGTGATCATCACCGTTTTGATCCCCATTTTACGCAGCTGGGCAAAACGTTCTTTAATCCCACCTTTTACGATATCTTTCAGGGCGATCACGCCCAGTACTTGGGAGCCTTCAGCAACCACCAGCGGCGTAGCGCCAAGGCGTGCGACGTTTTCGACCTTCTGCTCAACGTCGGCGGGGAAGTGGCCGCCGTTGGCTTCGACGTGACGACGAATAGCATCGACCGACCCTTTGCGGATCATACGGTTGTCGATGTTGATCCCGCTCATCCGACTTTGGGCGGTAAACGGTACAAAGGTGGCGTGTAGCGATTGCACGTCGCGTATACGCAGATTAAAGCGCTGTTTAGCCAGAATCACGATGCTGCGGCCTTCCGGCGTTTCATCGGCCAGGGATGAAAGCTGCGCGGCATCGGCCAGCGTTTTTTCGTCCACGCCGTGGGCGGGCAGAAAATCTGAAGCCTGGCGGTTACCCAGCGTAATGGTGCCGGTTTTATCCAGCAGCAGTACATCCACGTCACCCGACGCTTCTACTGCACGTCCGCTGGTGGCAATGACGTTCGCACCCAACATGCGGCTCATCCCGGCGACGCCAATCGCGGAGAGCAGCCCGCCTATCGTCGTAGGAATTAAACACACCAGCAGCGCAACCAATACCGTGACGCTGACCGCGCTACCGCCCCAGGCGGAAAACGGCCACAGCGTGGCCGTAGCCAGTAGAAAGACGATGGTCAGGGCTATCAACAGGATCGTCAGGGCAATTTCATTGGGCGTTTTACGCCGCTGTGCACCTTCAACCATGGCGATCATCCGGTCGAGGAACGTTTCACCAGGGTTTACGCTGCATTCGATAACCAGCCAGTCGGAGAGGATGCGAGTCCCGCCGGTGACGGAGGCGAAATCACCACCGGATTCACGAATCACCGGCGCGGATTCACCGGTAATGGCGCTTTCATCTACCGACGCGCCGCCTTCGATCACCTCGCCGTCACACGGGATAATATCGCCAGCTTCCACCAGCACGATATCGCCTTTACGTAAATCATCGGCAGGGACGTGATCCATTGCCGCGCCGTATTTCGGTTCGCGAAGCTTGCGGGCAAAGGCGGTTTTTTTGACGCCTTTCAGGCTATTGGCCTGAGCTTTACTGCGTCCTTCCGCCAGCGCTTCAGCAAAGTTGGCGAACAGAACGGTAATCCACAGCCACAGACTTATCGCGCCGGTAAACCAAGGATTACCCGGCATATGGCCTGTTGCCATCGCCACGGTTAACAGGGTCGTTAACAGACTGCCCAACCAGACGATAAACATCACCGGATTACGCCACTGGGTATGTGGGCTTAATTTTTTCACGGCGTCCGTCAGCGCCTGTGCGACCAGAGAGGGTTCGAACAGCGCCAGTTGCTTGCGACTCATAGTAATGTGCTCCGCATCACTCAGTGTAATGACAGGTATTCTGCGACCGGGCCAAGCGCCAGGGCAGGAACAAAGGTGAGAGCGCCAACCAGTAACACCGTACCGATCAACAACCCGACAAACAGCGCTCCGTGGGTAGGTAGCGTACCGGAGCTGGCTGGCTGGATCTTTTTACTGACCAGCGATCCGGCAATCGCCATCACGGGAATGATCACGCCGAAGCGACCGAAGAACATGCATAAGGCCAGCAGGCAGTTCCAGAACGGGCTGTTGGCGCTTAACCCGGCGAAGGCGCTACCGTTGTTGTTCGAGGCGGACGACACGGCATACAGCACTTCGCTAAACCCGTGTGGACCCGGGTTTAGCATGGCGCTGCGGCCAGCTTCGGTCATCATGGCGATTGCTGTACCGATCAGGACCAGCGCAGGGGTGACCAGAATCGCCAACGCGGTCATTTTCATTTCGCGCACGTCGATTTTCTTACCCAGATACTCTGGTGTGCGGCCAATCATTAACCCGGCGATAAATACCGCCAGCAGCACGAACAGCAGCATGCCGTACAGACCTGAACCCACGCCGCCGAAGACCACTTCACCAATCTGCATTAACCACATCGGCACCATGCCGCCCAGTGCGGTGAAGGAGTCATGCATAGCATCGACAGCGCCGCAGGATGCCGCTGTCGTCACGACGGAAAACAGACTCGTGGCCAGCACGCCAAAGCGGCTCTCTTTGCCTTCCATGTTGATATTGCTGTCTGCGCCGAATGCCATCAGGTGTGGGTTGCCCTGAACTTCAGCCCACATCACGACGGCCACGCAGACCACAAAAATCAGTGACATGGCCCACAGCAGAGTCCGTCCCTGGCGACGCTCGCCTACCACATCACCAAAGGCAAAACACAGCGCGGTAGGAATTAAGAAAATAGCCAGCATCTGTACCAGATTGGTCAACGCGGTAGGGTTTTCAAACGGATGTGATGAGTTAGCGTTAAAGAAACCGCCCCCGTTAGTGCCAAGCATCTTAATCGCTTCCTGTGAGGCGACGGGCCCCATCGGCAGCAGTTGTTTCACCCCTTCAAGGGTGGTGATGGGCTGATAGGGCAACACGTTTTGCAGCACACCTTGCTGAATGAAGAACAGCGCAATGAGCAATGCAATGGGGAGCAAGATCCACAGCGTAATGCGAATCAGATCGACCCAGGCGTTGCCCAAGGTGTTCATACTCTGGCGCGTGAAGGCGCGGGTCAGGGCAAAAATCACCGCAATCCCGGTTGCCGCTGACAGGAAGTTTTGTACGGTCAGCCCGATCATCTGGCTGAAGTAGCTTAAGGTGGTTTCACCAGCATAGGATTGCCAGTTGGTATTAGTGACAAAACTCACCGCGGTGTTAAGCGCCAGATCCCACGAAAGCCCTGGCAGTTGCTGGGGATTTAACGGCAGCAGGTTTTGCGCCATCAGCATCGAAAACAGGACCAGCAGGCCCAGTACATTGAGCGCGAGGATCGCCAACAGATACTGCCGCCAGTTCATCTCCTGCTGCGAGATGCCCAGAGAGCGCCACAGCATATGTTCCACGCCAGTCAGGCCCGGCAGGGACGTATTATTGATCAGTCGAGCCAGCCCAAAGCCCAGCGGTCTGGCGATGACAAACAGCACCAGCAAGAAACTGACAATGAGTAAAAATCCTTGGGCCGCCATCAGAACGCCTCCGCATTAATCAGGGCATACACCAGATAACCTAATAATAAAAAGACCAGCACAATGCCGGTTATCACGCCTGCACTCACGGTGCACCTCCAGTGGCATAAATGTGATAACCAGAGCGTAGATTTTTGCTTGCAAAGATTTCGCAAAAATCAGTGGGTGGGGTGTAAAAAAAGTATAAAAATGGCAAAGACCATTATTTAACTAATGATTAGTATTAATTTAACTTTTATGTAACTTAATTACAGTTTTTAGCTAAACGGAGCATCAATAGATAAAAATAAGTGGTCGGATGAGTAGCAAAATTACACACAAGGCGGTATTATTTTCATCAGTTAACCAAGTTTATTTTTCCGGTGCGATTCACCGAACAGATATATGGGAGAGGATTATGGACTTTTATAAAGAATATCCAGCACACATTGTTTTCTTGCGCCGTACCTTTGCCGTTGTGGCGGGCGTGTTGGCGCTGCCGGTCATGTTGTTCTGGAAAGACCGCGCCCGTTTTTACAGCTACCTGCACCGCGTCTGGTCTAAAACCAGTGATAAACCGGTGTGGATGGAGCAGGCTGAAAAAGCCACCTGCGATTTCTACTGATAGCTAATAAATCCCCAAAAGCCGCTGATATCAGCGGCTTTTTTGTTCATGATAGCTACACTTATCTCAGGAATGAGAAAGGAGCGATCATGAGCGAGAAAATCCCTGTTGGTATAAGTGCCTGTCTGTTGGGGGAGGCGGTTCGCTATGATGGTGGGCACAAGCGGCTGGCCTTTGCTGTGGAAGAACTGTCGCCGTGGGTCGCTTTCGAACCCGTATGCCCTGAAATGGGTATCGGGTTACCGGTCCCGAGACCTGCGCTGCATCTGGTCAAAGAGGGCGAGGCTGTCTCCCTGCGTTTTAGTGATAAGCGCGAGGGTGATTTGACAGACGTAATGACGGCTTTTAGTCAGCGACAAAGCGAGCGTCTGGAGCATTTGTGTGGCTATATTGTCTGTGCAAAATCGCCTAGTTGCGGTATGGAACGGGTGCGGGTCTACGACGCGGAAGGCAAAAACAACCGTAAAGCGGGACGAGGGATCTTTACATCTGTGCTGATGTCGACGTTACCCTGGCTTCCCGTGGAAGAGGACGGGCGTTTGCACGACCCGCAGATTCGGGAAAATTTTGTTGAGCGCATTTATGCCTTGCACGAGCTCAACGGTATCCGTCAGCAAGGGTTAACGCGCGGAGCACTAATCGATTATCACAGCCGTTACAAGCTATTACTGTTGGCCCATTCCCAGCCGGAGTATCGCGAACTCGGGCGTTTTGTCGCGGCGATCGGCGAATGGCAAGATTTGCAGGCTTATTTTGTCGAGTATCGCTTAAGGCTGATGAGTTTGCTGGCGCATCTTCCCTCCCGGCGCAACCATACCAACGTGCTGATGCATGTCCAGGGCTATTTCCGTACGCAATTAAATTCTCGTCAGCGGCAGGAGCTGGCCTCTCTCATTGACGGGTATCGACGTTCGACTCAACCGCTGCTTGCGCCAATAACATTACTCAAACACTATATGGCGGAATATCCGGATGCTTATCTCTCCGGGCAGCGCTATTTCAATCCCTGGCCAGAGGCTCTGCGTTTGCGCTACGGGCGTTAAGTTTTTTCTTCAGGAGTGTTATGACCACCCATTTGGTCTGGTTTCGGCGTGATTTACGCCTGCACGACAACCTCGCGCTGGCGGCGGCTTGTCGGGATCGTTCTGCGCAGGTGCTGGCGTTATATATCGCTACCCCCGAGCAGTGGAAGGCCCACGATATGGCCCCGCGCCAGGCGGCATTTACCTGCGCGCAGTTGAATGCGTTACAAACAGCGCTGGCAGAAAAAGGCATCCCTTTACTGTTTTACGAAGTGGCTGATTTTGCGGCCAGCGTGGACACCATCAAAAATGTCTGCCTGCAGCATGACGTCAGTCGATTATTTTATAACTATCAATATGAAATAAACGAACGCCAGCGTGATGCCGCCGTCGAAAAGTCCTTACCTCAGGTGGTGTGCGAAGGGTTTGACGACAGCGTGATCCTGC
The DNA here is from genome assembly GCF_006385635.1 of Citrobacter sp. CF971. Taxonomy (NCBI): domain Bacteria; kingdom Pseudomonadati; phylum Pseudomonadota; class Gammaproteobacteria; order Enterobacterales; family Enterobacteriaceae; genus Citrobacter; species Citrobacter sp. CF971. The sequence goes on from NZ_CP041051.1 coordinate 1,554,926, forward strand.
CCCCGGGGGCTGTGATGACCGGCAATCATGAGATGTATAAAGTGTTCACGCCGTTTAAAAATGCCTGGCTGAAGCGGATTAAAGACGGTATTCCAGAATGCGTTAGCGCGCCGAAAATGAGGGACAGCGGCGCACTCACCACGTCGTTAAGCGCAATAACGCTGAGCTATCCGCAGCAAGATTTTGATGCGCAGTGGTTTTCGGCAGATGAAAAGTTGGCCATCGCGCAATTACGTCAGTTTTGCCAGCAGGCGGCGGGAGAATACGAGCAGCAGCGTGATTTTCCAGCGATTGACGGGACCAGTCGATTATCCGCAAGTCTGGCGACAGGCGGGTTATCGCCGCGCCAATGCCTGAATCGACTGCTCGCGGAGCAGCCGCAGGCGCTTGAGGGCGGCAGGGGTAGCGTCTGGCTGAACGAGCTTATCTGGCGTGAATTTTATCGTCATCTGATGACTTACCATCCGGCGCTGTGTCGGTATCAACCCTTTATCCACTGGACCGATCGCGTGCAATGGCAGAATAATCCGACGCATTTGCAGGCCTGGAAAACGGGTAGTACGGGTTACCCTATTGTGGATGCGGCGATGCGTCAGCTCAACGCCACGGGCTGGATGCATAATCGATTACGCATGATTACCGCCAGTTTTTTGGTGAAGGACCTGCTGATTGACTGGCGTAAAGGCGAACAATATTTCATGTCGCAACTGATTGATGGTGACCTCGCGGCCAATAACGGCGGCTGGCAGTGGGCAGCCTCAACCGGAACCGACGCCGCACCGTATTTCCGTATCTTTAACCCCACGACGCAGGGCGAAAAATTCGACTGTGACGGTGAGTTTATCCGCCAGTGGGTGCCGGAACTGCGCGACGTGCCGGGTAAAGCCATTCATGACCCGTGGTCGTGGGCAGAAAAAGCGCAGGTAACACTAAGTTATCCTCGCCCGATTGTGGATCATAAACAGGCAAGGCTGGCGACGCTGGCGGCATATGAGGCGGCGCGCAAGGGATAGCGCTGCTGGAGCTAATGCAAAAGCATATCCGTCAGCGGGATTTGATGGGGCTGATAGAACAACTGACCACGCTACTACTTACTGGATGCGCTAATGACACGCAACTGCAGGCGATGCTTAATTACATCCTACGATCCGGCGATTAATCTCGCTTTAATGAGTTTATGCAAAAAATGGCACAACGGATCCCCCAACACAGGAGAAGTTGCATTACGTATAGCGCAAACTATGCTGGAGCAGGGAATAGATCGCGCAATGGTACTACTAGTGACGGGGCTTACTGAAGAGGAACTCGCTGCAAGTTATGCGTAATTACCCGAAAAAACAGGCCCGAATAGTATTACATCATCGGGCCCTTACACTCAGGATTCTACCGCCAGCGGACGGTTTCTGAACTTAAGCGACTGGTACAGCCAAATCAGCAGCACCAACACCACGCAGGCCAGCGCGCCCCAGGTAATTTCGCTAAAGACATCAATATACGCATTGATGGAGTAGTTGATAGCGCCTGCTGCATCAAACGAGCCTTGCGACGTCTGATCGGCGATAACGCCTGCCAGATAGTTGGCGATGGCGCCGGACAGCAGCATATAAATGCCTGTTAATACGCCAGTCACCCCAGGGATCTCAATACGCGTAATTTGCGACATCGCCACCGGGTCGATAAACAGTTCGGCAAAGCCCATGACCGCCAGCCCCAATACCATCAGCGGCATGGAAGAGTGGCCGTAAGCTGCGGACCAGCGGGCGCTTAAGGTCAGAATGCAGAACCCTGCGCTCATTAAACCGAGGCCAAGGGCGAATTTACCCCAAATACGTACGGTACGATTGCCGCCAACGCTTTCTTTGATTACCCAGGCCAGCACGATACCGCACAGCATAACGGCAAAGGCGTTAACCGACTGGAACATCGCGGTCGGGACGGAATACCCCAAAATATCGCGATTTACGAAGCGGTCAATATACAGGCTAATCGAGCTGCCGCCCTGTTGAGCAAAGGCCCAGAACAGCAAGCTGAAGAAGGTCAGCGTGACGATAAGCCCCAATTCTTTGCGCTGCTTTTGGGTTTGCGCCTGACGGTAAATCTTCGCCAGAACCGCCAGACCAATAACCGTGGCAACAATCAGTGCGTAAACGGACCACTCTTTCCAGAACAGGACGGTAATCAGTAACGGTGCTGCAACCAGCAGAACTAACAGCCAGGCCCAGTTTGGCAGCATATACTTTTTCGCACACAGCACAGCCTTGTTGACGCCAGTGGTATGAGCGAAATGGCGATTACCGCATAAGAAAATCACCAACCCTGCCAGCATGCCAATCGCAGCCAGCGCAAAGCCCATCGCCCAGCTGTACTCTTCCTGCACGTATCCGCAGGCAATCGGTGCGATGATCGAACCGATGTTACCGGCTGCGTAGAGCAGAGAGAATCCACCGTCGCGACGCGGATCTTCAGGCTGATATAACTCGCCCAGCAGGCAACTAATGTTGGATTTAAACAGACCGTAGCCGCAGACAATGATCGCCAGCGACAAATAAAGGAACGCCGGAGCCATTTCGCTTGCGCCCAATACCAGATGTCCCACCGCCATTAAAAATGCGCCGATCATCACCGCCATTCGATTACCGAGCACTTTATCTGCCAGGTATCCCCCGAGAATGGGGCTGACGTAGACCAGCGAACAGTAGGCGCTGAACAGTTCATATGCGTGATTATCGTCGTACTTGAGCTGGTTAGTGAGATACAGGATCAGCAGCGCACGCATGCCGTAAAAACTGAAATATTCCCAGATTTGTAGCGCGACGACGTAATAAATCGCCCGTGGTTGAGATGCTTGTTTATTCATTATTTTCTCGAAGTAAATGCCTCGCGACAGGCTGAGCGTACTGCGCGAGTGTGTTTCCTTAAAGTTGTAACTTAGATACAGATCTGATTATTTTTGCAATATGCTGTCTGATTGCATAAATATACATGAATTGGATCGCGTAGTGGTAAGCAAATCATGTTCAAAGCGGGTGTGATTGTTTCTTGATGTGTCAGTGAAATGGCTATCGACGAACGCAGGCGAGGACGCTATTTTAACCTAAGCTGTGTTGCTGATTAGGCAGGCAGAATTAATGACTACGAGGACGATGATGAAAAACACCGAACTGGAACAACTGATCAACGACAAACTGAACAGCGCCGCCATTAGCGACTATGCGCCGAATGGTTTGCAGGTTGAGGGCAAAGAGACGGTGCATAAAATCGTGACCGGCGTGACCGCAAGTCAGGCGCTGCTGGATGAGGCGGTGCGCCTGCAGGCCGATGCGGTTATCGTTCATCACGGTTATTTCTGGAAAGGCGAATCTCCGGTAATTCGCGGCATGAAGCGCCATCGTCTGAAAACGCTGTTGGAAAACGATATCAACCTGTATGGCTGGCACCTGCCGCTGGATGCTCACCCGGAACTTGGGAATAACGCGCAGTTGGCCGCGCTGTTGGGGATTACCGTGATGGGTGAGATCGAACCGCTGGTGCCATGGGGAGAACTCTCCATGCCGGTTCCGGGACTGGAGTTGGCATCATGGATTGAAGCGCGTTTAGGCCGTAAACCGTTATGGTGTGGTGATACCGGTCCGGAAAAAGTTCAGCGCGTCGCCTGGTGTACCGGGGGCGGTCAAAGTTTTATTGATAGCGCAGCCCGGTTTGGCGTCGACGCTTTTATCACTGGTGAAGTTTCAGAGCAAACCATTCACTCAGCCCGCGAGCAGGGGCTGCATTTTTATGCTGCCGGTCACCATGCGACCGAACGCGGCGGCATTCGCGCATTAAGCGATTGGCTTAATGAAAATACCGATCTGGACGTGACTTTTATCGATATTCCTAATCCAGCGTAATAAAGAGGGACGAAAGTGCAGCGAGCGCGTTGTTATCTGTTAGGTGAAACGGCAGTGGTTCTTGAACTGGAACCGCCCATTACGCTGGCGACTCAGAAACGCATCTGGCGTCTGGCCCAGCGTCTGGTTGATGCCCCGAATGTACTGGAAGCTATTCCAGGCATGAACAATATCACGGTGACCTTGCGCGACCCGCAAACGCTGGCGCTGGATGCGATTGAGCGCCTGCAACGCTGGTGGGAAGAGAGTGAAGCACTGGAGCCGGATTCGCGCTTTATTGAAATTCCCGTCACCTATGGCGGTGAGGCCGGCCCCGATCTGGCAGAGGTCGCCCGGCACAGCGGATTAAGTGAAAAGCAAGTTGTGGAACTTCATGCGTCGGTTGATTACGTGGTGTGGTTTATCGGTTTTCAGCCGGGATTCCCCTATCTCGGGAGCTTACCTGAACAACTGCATACTCCCAGACGTGCGGAACCGCGTTTGCTTGTTCCGGCAGGTTCTGTCGGTATCGGTGGATCTCAAACGGGGATCTACCCGCTTTCCACGCCTGGCGGGTGGCAATTGATTGGGCGTACTTCCGTTTCGTTATTTGATCCAAAACGGGAGGAGCCGATTCTGTTGCGGGCTGGCGATACCGTGCGTTTTGTCCCGCAGAAGGAGGGGATATGTTAAACATCATCCGCGCTGGCATGTACACCTCAGTACAGGACGGGGGACGTCATAGTTTTCGTCAATCCGGAATCAGTCACTGTGGGGCGCTGGATAAACCGGCGCTGAACGTGGCTAACCTGCTGGTGGGTAATGATGCGAATGCCGCAGCGCTGGAAATCACGCTGGGGCAACTGGTGGTGGAGTTTGAAGCCGATGGCTGGTTTGCCCTGACCGGTGCCGGATGCGAAGCGCATCTGGATCGTACGCCCGTGTGGAGCGGATGGCGGTTACCGGTAAAAGCCGGGCAGCGCCTGACGCTAAAACGTCCGCTTCATGGCATGCGCAGTTATCTGGCGATAGCGGGCGGTATTGATGTTCCTGAAGTGATGGGCTCGCGTAGTACCGATCTGAAAGTGGGCATTGGTGGGTTTGAAGGGCGTCTACTGCGTGATGGCGATCGACTGGCGATTGGCGTATCTACCCGGAAATTCAGCGAGCCGCAAGGTGTTAAGCAACTGATGTGGGGTAATCTCATTCGTGCGCTGCCCGGACCTGAATATCAGGAGTTTGATGAGGTATCGCAGGCTTCGTTCTGGCGCTCACCGTGGCAACTTAGCCCACAAAGTAACCGTATGGGGTATCGTCTTCAGGGGCAGCCGCTGACGCGCACGACCGATCGCGAGCTGCTGTCGCATGGCTTGCTCCCCGGTGTGGTGCAGGTTCCACATAATGGCCAACCCATTGTGCTGATGAACGATGCTCAGACGACGGGCGGCTATCCGCGCATCGCCTGTATTATTGAGGCAGATATGTATCATCTGGCGCAGATCCCGCTCGGTCAACCGATTCATTTTGTGCAGTGTTCGCTGGAGGAAGCCCTGAAGGCGCGGTACGACCAGCAGCGTTACCTGGAACAGTTAGCATGGCGGCTTAACAATGAAAATTGATCTCAATGCAGACCTCGGTGAGGGATGTGCGAACGATGCAGCGTTGCTGCAATTGGTGTCATCGGCCAACATCGCCTGTGGGTTTCACGCAGGCGATGCGCAAACCATGCTCTCAAGCGTGCGCGAAGCGCTAAAAAATGGCGTAGCGATAGGTGCGCATCCCAGCTTTCCGGATCGGGAAAATTTTGGCCGTAGCGCCATGACCCTGCCTGCGCAAACGGTGTATGCGCAGACGCTGTATCAAATTGGCGCGCTGGCTGCCATCACGCGGGCGGAGGGCGGTGTGATGCATCATGTCAAACCGCATGGCATGCTCTATAACCAGGCAGCGAAAGATCCTCAACTGGCTGATGCGATTGCGAAAGCGGTTCATGCCTGCGATCCGTCGCTGATTTTAGTGGGACTGGCGGGAAGCGAACTGATTCGTGCTGGAGAACACTATGGCCTGGTAACGCGTCAGGAGGTGTTTGCCGATCGGGGTTATCAGGCCGATGGCAGCCTGGTGCCGCGTAGTCAGCCGGGCGCACTGATTGAGGATGAAGAGCAGGCGCTGGCGCAAACGTTAGAAATGGTACAATCCGGCAGAGTAAAAAGCCAAAGTGGGACATGGGCGAGCGTTACTGCCCAGACGGTATGCATTCATGGGGATGGCGAGCACGCACTCGCTTTTGCCCGTCGCTTGCGTAGCGCCTTTAATGCATGCAATATCGAAATTAGCGCATAAGATTTACCATACAAAACAACAATATATTACACAACAACATATACGGGAATGAATTATGGGAGAGGCTATTTCTCTCTGGCCATTGACGGGGATCGCCGTCATCGTGGTCGGATTTCTTTTACGTTTTAACCCGGTATTGGTGGTTATTATTGCCGGGATTGTCACGGGGCTGGCGGCGCATATGCCTATCGCCACTATTCTCGAGAAACTGGGTGAAGGTTTTCTTAACACCCGCAACCTACCGTTTATCCTGCTGATCCCACTGGCGGTAATCGGTCTGCTGGAACGTCACGGTCTGAAAGAGCGTGCGCAGGCGTGGATTGCAAAAATCCGCAGCGCTACCAGCGGCCGCCTGCTGATTGTCTATCTGTTCATTCGCGAAGCGACCGCTGCATTAGGACTCACCAGTCTGGGGGGGCATCCGCAAATGGTGCGTCCGCTGCTGGCGCCGATGGCGGAAGGGGCCGCTGAGAAAAATCACGGCGAGATACCTGGGGCGGTACGCTATCGACTGCGCGCAATGTCAGCGGCGACCGATAACGTCGGGCTGTTTTTCGGTGAAGATATCTTTGTTGCTTTCGGCGCCATCATCTTCATGCATAACTTTATGCTGGAGTCTGGTGGGATCCAGACCGAACCGCTGCATATCGCCCTATGGGGGATCCCAACGGCATTTTGTGCTTTCCTGATCCACGGCACACGTTTGTGGCGTCTGGATAGCTATTTGCAACGTGAGGTGGCGAAAGCGAATGCCGCAGCGAAAGGGGAAGCGCAATGAATTTTCAACAAAGCTATCTCTACTGGCTGGCGGGCGCGGTATTACTGATTGTGGCCGTCATGTCCTGGCAGGATAAAGCGAACCCGCGTCGTTTCACCACTGGCCTGTTTTGGGGCATATACGGCGTACTGTTTCTGCTTGGCGACTGGACATTCTCGCTGTTTGGCGACAAGCGCGCGGTGCATATTGCCGTCGGTATTGCGGTGGTCGTCCTGGCGCTGATCGCCGGTTTCGGCGGCGTAAAGCTGGGAAGCTATCATCAACGGACGCAGCAACAGCGCGAAGAAAGTGCCAGTCGCTTGGGCAACCGCCTTTTTTTCCCGGCGCTGGCGATCCCGGTAGTAACGGTTATTGGCGTGCTGATGTTCAACCATATTCCGGGCTTACAGGATGCGCTGTTTGGGCCGGGTAATCACGCCACGCTGGTGACGCTTTTTTCCATGACCGCAGGTTCGTTGATTGGTCTGGCGATGGCAATAAAAATGACCCATGAGCGGGTGCATCAACCGATCCAGGAGGCGCGCCGTCTGCTGGACTCCATCGGCTGGGCGTTCATCCTGCCACAGATTCTGGCTACGCTCGGGCTGTTGTTTACGGCAGCGGGCGTAGGCAGCGGCATTTCATATCTGACGCAGGAATATCTGGCGGTAGACAGTCGCTTTATCGCAGTGGCGGTGTACACCATCGGCATGGCATTGCTGACTATGGTCATGGGCAATGCGTTTGCTGCTTTCCCGATCGTGACCGCTGGGATTGGTATTCCAATTCTTGTACTGCAACACGGTGGTAATCCGGCGGTAATGGCGGCGATTGGTATGTTCTCCGGTTATTGCGGGACACTGATGACGCCGATGGCGGCGAACTTTAACATTGTCCCTGCTGCGCTGCTGGAACTACCGGACAAAAACGCGGTGATTAAAGCGCAGGTGCCAACCGGCATACTGCTGCTATTGGTCAACGTGTTCCTGATGTATTTCCTGATGTTCTTGTAAGGTGACAGGATGAAAACAGTACTCATCACGGGATTTGAACCCTTTGGCGGCGAATCAGTTAACCCTTCCTGGGAAGTGGTCTCGGGACTCGATAATGCTATCATCGGTGGATGCCGCGTCGTTGCCCGCCAACTGCCGTGCGTCTTTGGCGAGTCTCTTACCGTACTCAATGGCGCAATTGACGCGCTGTCGCCATCGCTGGTCCTGGCGGTGGGGCAGGCAGGTGGCCGCACGGATATCACCGTGGAACGCGTGGCGATTAACGTTGACGATGCGCGTATTGCGGATAATCAGGGGCAACAGCCGGTAGATGTGCCGATTGTAGCCGATGGTCCAGCGGCGTGGTTTAGCTCGCTGCCGATCAAAGCGATGGTTGTGGCTATGCGCAACGCGGGAATTCCGGCCTCGGTTTCCCAGACCGCTGGCACTTTCGTGTGTAATCATGTGATGTATGGTCTGCTGCATAAACTACGCGACGCACCGGCGGTGAAGGGCGGCTTTATTCACATCCCTTATTTGCCGCAACAGGCCGCACAGCATCCCGGGGCGCCAAGTATGGCGGCTGAAACAGTACGCCGGGCGCTGGAAGTCGCAATTGCCACCGCCTTGCAGGTGGAAAGCGATATCGCTGTGACGGGCGGCGCAACACATTAACAAAGGACAGTATTATGCCTGAAGGCCCGGAGATCCGCCGCGCGGCGGATAACCTGGAGGCGGCAGTCAAAGGCAAACCCCTGACGGAAGTCTGGTTTGCCTTTGAGCAGTTAAAACCGTATCAATCTCAACTAATTGGGCAGAGTGTTACCCAGCTTGAAACGCGAGGGAAAGCATTACTGACCCATTTTTCCAATGGCCTGACGCTGTACAGTCACAATCAGCTCTATGGCGTGTGGCGAGTGGTGGATACCGGCGAAATTCCGCAAACTTCGCGGGTACTGCGCGTCAGTCTGCAAACACATGACAAGACAATTCTGCTCTATAGCGCGTCTGATATCGAAATGCTGACGCCAGAACAGCTAACCACCCACCCGTTCCTGCAACGGGTAGGGCCGGATGTACTGGATTTACGTTTAACGCCCGATGACGTTAAAGCGCGTCTGTTATCTCCGCGTTTTTGCAATCGCCAGTTTTCTGGTCTGCTACTGGACCAGGCTTTTCTGGCGGGATTAGGTAACTACCTGCGGGTAGAGATCCTCTGGCAGGTAGGGTTGACCGGGCAGCATAAAGCGTCGCAGCTTAGTGATGAGCAACTGGATCAACTGGCACATGCGCTGCTTGATATTCCGCGCCTGTCTTATAATACCCGCGGGCTGGTCGATGAGAATAAACATCACGGTGCGTTGTTTCGCTTCAAGGTCTTTCATCGGGACGGCGAAGCCTGTGAGCGTTGTGGTGGGACTATCGAGAAAACGATGCTCTCCTCGCGACCTTTTTACTGGTGTCCGGGATGTCAGCACTAAGCGGGCCGTTTTGGCGCGTGCACCGAAATAAACCGCGCGACTGCGGGGCCAGTTAACAAAATGCTGAACAGTCGCAGGGTTTGCATCGCCATGATGAGCGCCATATCAGCGTGGCTTCCTGCGGCAATCACCGCGACAGAATCCACGCCACCTGGACTGGTCGCCAGATAGGCAGTGAGAAAATCAATCTGCATGTAATGCGCCAGTCCCCAGGCCATAGCAGCGCAGATAGCCATCAGTGAAAAAATGGACAACAGGATCTGCGGCAAAGGGCGCAGCGCCATTAAAAATATCTGCTTGTCAAAGCCCAGGCCGATTTGCCAGCCGATGGCCATATAGGCTATCGCCAGTAGCCATTCCGGCAGTTCAATCACCATCACTCCGCTTGCATTCAGCAAGGCACCCACCAGCATCGGCAATAGCATGACGCCAGAGGGAATACGCAGTAAGCGTCCAGCCGTGCCGGCAACGGCGGCCAGCATCAGAGTGCTGAAAAGATTGCCGCTTAGAGGCGGAGACCAGATGATTTGTTCACTGACCGCCTGCGCCTGGCCGCCCATCACCAGACGGGTGACCATCGCCGCCGCGCCGACCACCAACAGTACGCGCAGATACTGCATAAACGCCACCAGTCGGATGTCGGCACCATAATCCTGCGCCATCGCCACCATTGCCGCTGCGCCGCCTGGTGACGAGCCCCATGCGCCGGTGTTCCCCGGTAGCGTACTGTAGCGAACCAGCAGCCAGCCGATTATCGCGCTGCTGATAAGGGTTGCCAGCAGGATAACAATCACCATCGGCCAGTGGGCTGCAAGGGTTGTGAAGATTGAACCGGTCAGATTTTGGGCAATCATGCAGCCGAGAATCGCCTGCGCGCCAAGAAATGTGCAGCGGGGAGGATGCAGAGAGATGCCGCGCAGACTGAAGATGATGCCGACGATCATCGAACCGAGCAGCAAGGGTCCTGGAAGATGAATAAGCAGAAAGAGCAGGGAAAGCAGGAGCGATAGCACAAACAACAGGCTCCACTGTAAAACAGGCATCCCATGCTCCTGAGTTATATGTTGCGTTTAACGTGTTGATACAGCATAGAGAAAAAGTCCGCTGAAAAAAATATCAAGTATCAATAAAAACGGACTAACCGGTGATCGGGTATTGATGCCTGTTATCTGAATAAATCATCGACAGCATCATTCCATGCATGCCCAAAGACAGACCATTCCTGACTGATTGTAGGTGGAAAACCGCTCCGGCAGTATCCATTTTTAGATTCAAAATTAAAGACGCCGTGTGGGTAACCATTTATCAGCAACACACATTTCTTACTGTCTTCTGACCAACCGATCTTCACATCTGATGGGATATGCCCATCTGAAACATCTTCTGCATTGTAAATATGCAGTGCATCTTTGATAGGATTTCCGTCAGCAGATTCATCAAGTGCATAGAAGTACCCGGTTTGACCATCATCTTCAAATACAGCCGTGTAAGAACCTTCTGGGGCCAAACTTTCTATTACCTGTGCTTCACCGACAATGAGTTGAGCTTGAACCGTAACCGTGATCGTCATTTTAAATTCCCACATGTATAAATATTCGTTGTTATATAATTTACACTGATAATTCGAGTGTTTGATTTGAAAATTTTTAGGTTGATTGTTTAAATGATGAGCGTCCCTGGGACTTACGCCATCTTTTGATTTCATCAATGACTCCTTGCGGGCTGTCTTCTCGGTCATCTGGGGGATAAAAAATCAAACCATTACCTTCCGGATGATCCACTATTTTATCGAAATGATCGACTAATGAGTCGATGTAATATTCACGGTCTATTTCTCCTAGGTAGCGTGGGTTTGTGGAGAATTCATATGAATTCAGCTTCGGTGTAGTCTTCGAGTTTTTGCTTAAGATGATTCATATATTCACTGTTTTAATAAATTTCTTTGCAGAGCTTATTTAGAATCTTTAAATAACTCTAAGCCATGAGATGCTCTCCATTTTTTTATTTCCTTGAATATTCCCAAGGGTGAACATTCAATCTCATCTGGTGTATTAAAAATCAGTCCATTACCAAGTGGGTGCTGGGTGACTTTGACTACATGTAGTTGTAGATCATCGATAAATTTACCAAAATCCTTGGCATTTAGCCCATGTTTATTCTCAAAAAAGTTAGATAGCAGAGCAATGAACTCTGACTCAGTGTAATCGCTTATGGTTTTTTCATTATCTATTAGCATTTTTATGTATTCCTATATGTAAGCGAGGAGTAGTAATGTTTATATTATCCATATTAAAAACTTCTCCGCCATGCTGGATTTCTTCTACGTGATGAAGTTCAAAAGTCGTTCTGCCGCCTACCTGCTCTGAAGGAATAGGATATGGTGCCAACCCCATTCTTATCAGGGTTTGGTTAGATGGTTTAAAATCCTTCATAAGCTCAGGGCATTCTGACACCGCAAGCCAGAATTCTTCTCTGAAATGGTCAAAGTTGCGAAATGTTCTTCCTCGCAGCTTATCCGCCACCTGTGCAGGTATCGGCGCTCCCAGCCCAGAACTGGCGGCCTCAAGCCAACGACCATTTCCGGATAAAATTTCACCGTGGCCGGTTGCTGTACCGGGGTCGTCCCGGGCTGTTTTCAGGTATACATATATCGGCTGAATGCCTGAATCGGCCGGAAAAATCAGAATATAATCGTTAAAATCGGCGACATCCGGCACAAGGAACGGTGGCGTGGTGTATTCGTTTTTGCCATCCGGGATGGGTGTTACCAGAATGGTTGGCTGATCCAGCGGTGGAACATCGTTTCCAGTATGTTCAGGTACATCACCCGTCGCAGGATTTTCCGGCGTCCATGTGATTAACGGCCCGTCTGCGTCGTGGGCAGGCGTAAATTCATAGCGATGATGTTCATCGTTCCACAGCATATTCGCGACGCGCACGTTTTCATAAGGAGTACCTTCGCCGGTATGCACGCCGTAGACTTGCGATTTACCGTGAATGTCGGTTCCCCAGAAAAAACGAACCCGGGTGGTGGCAGTGCCACCTACCAGCGCCTTTTTCCGCAGTTCTTCCTCATACCAGAACTCATCACGTCTGGGAACGCGTGCGCTGCCCGTACCCGCGGACGGAATATACAGCGCGGAAGCTAGCGCTCCGATATAAGGAACGCCGCGTGCGGCGCTGAGCATGCCACTGAGTGACCACTCGCCCCACACCTGCGTCAGCCCACCTAAGATCGGCAGCGCGGCTGAGGCTTCTGCGGGCTGTGCATATCCGCAACAATCATCGACGGAAGATTGTGCGAAAACCGCCATCTGTCCGAAGTTTTCAGCCGATTCTTCACGGCTCCCCGCGTCTGTACAGCCTTTTTCTTTCAGACAGGATTTAGCATAGACCGGCGTAACTGCTGGAATGTGTGGTGCAGGGGGAGAAGGGCGTTTCACTATGGGTTTTATCGTACTGACCGGCTGAGGGCAGGGTGGTATAAACAAACGGTTGTACTCAGCAGGCAATGCCAGGTAGTCAAACTCAGTGTTGGCAATCAGGTGTTTGCAAAGAATATAGTCATACGATACTGCAATTTCTTCGGTATCCAGCTCGTTTAGGGCCACATAGGTTTGTATGCTTTTTACCGATGCATTTCTTAATTGAATATAATAGAAGCGTTCCCATCTACCAAATCTGTTTATTCTCCATAAATCAATTTCAATAAACAGACGTTCATTATTATTGATGGCGTTAATCAATAATGGTGTGCTTTTATCAATTAGTTTTGTGAAGTTCAGTAGCTGGGTATTAATACCAGAATCAGTATTAGCTAATCCATTCGAAAGTGAAAAAACAAAAATCTCATCAGGATGGTTTTCCTGCCAGCGATTCCCTACTGACGCGGAAGTGCCGCAGCCGGAAGAAATATTTCCTTGTTGTTCACCTGTTATCTTCAGGTAAATAAGATCGCCCATGCCATTTAATCCAGAGATGTATTTTATAAGGCCGAATTAAATAGCTAATAAATTTAAAAATCAAATTATGCGTTGGCGATTAATGCTATATAAAAGGGGCGCATGTCTGAAATGTATTTTGGGACGAATTAGCTGATGAGAATAATATTGATGAGATGAATGCGGTAATTTGAGCAGGGTCTGAGAAAAGCCACCGGAATTACCCGGTGGCCTGAACAATTAACGCTTAATATCAGATTTAAAATCGCGCTTGTCGTAGCCGGTGTACAGCTGACGCGGACGGGCGATTTTCATGCCGTCGGTGTGCATTTCGTTCCAGTGTGCAATCCAGCCAACGGTACGCGCCATGGCGAAGATAACGGTGAACATGGAGGACGGAATCCCCATCGCTTTCAGAATTATGCCGGAGTAGAAGTCTACGTTCGGGTAGAGTTTCTTCTCGATGAAGTATGGGTCGTTGAGCGCAATGTGCTCAAGTTCCATCGCCACTTCCAGCAGATCATCTTTGGTGCCCAGTTCTTTCAGCACTTCGTGGCAAGTTTCACGCATGACGGTAGCGCGCGGGTCATAGTTTTTATAAACACGGTGACCAAAGCCCATCAGGCGGAAGGAATCATTCTTGTCTTTCGCGCGGCGAACAAATTCCGGAATGTGTTTAACAGAGCTGATTTCTTCCAGCATTTTCAGCGCAGCTTCGTTTGCGCCGCCGTGTGCCGGTCCCCACAGGGAAGCGATACCAGCCGCGATGCAGGCAAACGGGTTAGCGCCAGAAGAGCCCGCGGTACGTACGGTAGAGGTTGAGGCGTTCTGTTCGTGGTCAGCGTGCAGGATTAAGATACGGTCCATGGCGCGTTCCAGAATCGGATTCACTTCGTATTTTTCGCACGGCGTAGAGAACATCATGTTCAGGAAGTTACCGGCGTAGGAGAGATCGTTACGCGGGTACACGAACGGCTGCCCGATGGAATATTTGTAGCACATCGCTGCCATGGTTGGCATTTTGGACAGCAGACGGAAAGCGGCGATTTCACGGTGACGTGCGTTGTTTACATCCAGCGAGTCATGATAAAACGCTGCCAGCGCTCCGGTGACACCGCACATAACGGCCATCGGGTGAGAGTCGCGGCGGAAACCGTGGAACAGACGCGTGATCTGCTCGTGGATCATGGTATGGCGAGTGACTGTGGTTTTGAACTCGTCGTACTCTTCCTGCGTCGGTTTTTCGCCGTACAGCAGGATATAACACACTTCCAGATAGTTGGACTCGGTCGCCAACTGGTCAATCGGGAAGCCGCGATGCAGCAAAACACCTTCGTCACCGTCGATGAAAGTAATTTTGGATTCGCAGGATGCGGTAGAGGTAAAACCTGGGTCAAAAGTAAACATCCCTTTTGAGCCAAGACTACGAATATCAATAACGTCCTGACCGAGCGTACCTTTCAGCACATCCAGTTCAATAGCAGCGTCACCATTTAGAGTGAGTTTTGCTTTAGTATCAGCCATTTACGGTCTCCTTAGCGCCTTATTGCTTAAGACTGCCGGAACTCAAATTTGCCTTCGTGCATCAATAAACCGTTACCAGTTTGTTATTTGGCTCGCCGCTCTGCGAAAGAGGGGATGACCTGGGTACAGAGCTATGGGCGCTTGCAGGTAAAACGGTCTTTTTATGGCGAATAAACTGCAAATCAAGAACTTAGCAATCCGAATTATTTAACCTGTCTATCACTAATAACTGTCCTGAAGGTATTGGTCAATACTTCCACACTGTTACATAACTAAATCTCCGGTGAAAGAGTGACCCCATAACTTTTACGCATTATATGCTTTTTCTGGTGTCGTTTGTAACAACTTTGTTTAATGATTGTCAAATCAGATGATTAAAAATTAAAATAATGTTGTTATCGTGACCTATGTCACTGTTCGGGATAAAACCCGACAAACTATATGTAGGTTAATTGTAATGATTTTGTGAACGTCCTATACTGCCGCCAGGTCTCCGGAATACCCTGCAATCCCGAGCCAACCAGCGTTGTAACGTGTCGTTTTAGCATCTGGAAGCAGTGTTTTATATGACGCGTAGTTATAGTAAGGACGCTGTCTGACCCGCACGCAGACCGGAGGAAGGAAATCCCGTCGTCTTTCAGGCTACAGGTGTCTTCATCTTCTGTACCCGAAGTCTAAAGGGAATAATAAGAACAGCATGTGGGCGTTATTCATGATAAGAAATGTGAAAAAACAAAGACCTGTCAATCTGGATCTGCAAACGATCCGGTTCCCAATCACGGCGATAGCGTCCATTCTCCATCGCGTATCCGGAGTGATCACCTTCGTGGCGGTCGGGATTCTGTTGTGGTTATTGGGTACCAGCCTTTCCTCCCCTGAAGGTTTCCTCACCGCGTCATCCATTATGAATAACTTCTTTGTGGAGTTAATTCTGTGGGGGATCCTGATTGCGCTGGCATATCACGCCGTAATGGGCATTCGCCATCTGTTGATGGATTTTGGCTATATCGAAGAAACCCTCGAAGCAGGGACACGCTCCGCCAAAATTTGTTTCGTTATTATTGTCGTGCTTTCACTTCTCGCAGGAGTCCTCGTATGGTAAGCAACGCCTCCGCATTAGGACGCAACGGCGTACATGACTTCATTCTGGTCCGTGCTACCGCTATCGTTCTGACGTTATACATCATCTTTATGGTCGGTTTCTTCGCCACCAGCGGCGAGCTGACGTATGAAGTCTGGACCGGTTTCTTCTCATCGGCATTCACCAAAGTCTTCACCCTGCTGGCACTTTTCTCCATCTTGATTCATGCCTGGATCGGCATGTGGCAGGTGTTGACCGACTACGTTAAACCTCTGGCTGTGCGCCTGATTCTGCAACTGGCTATCGTTGTTGCGCTGGTGGTTTACGTCATTTATGGATTTGTTGTGGTGTGGGGTGTGTAATGAAACTGCCAGTCAGAGAATTTGATGCTGTTGTGATTGGTGCCGGCGGCGCAGGTATGCGCGCGGCGCTGCAAATTTCCCAGAGCGGTCAGACCTGTGCGCTGCTCTCTAAAGTGTTCCCAACCCGTTCCCATACCGTATCCGCGCAGGGTGGCATCACCGTTGCGCTCGGTAATACCCATGAAGATAACTGGGAATGGCACATGTACGACACCGTTAAAGGGTCGGACTACATTGGTGACCAGGACGCTATTGAATATATGTGTAAAACCGGTCCGGAAGCGATTCTGGAACTGGACCACATGGGGCTGCCGTTCTCTCGCCTCGACAATGGCACAATTTATCAACGTCCGTTTGGCGGCCAGTCGAAGAACTTCGGCGGTGAGCAAGCGGCACGTACTGCGGCAGCGGCAGACCGTACCGGTCATGCGCTGTTGCATACGCTGTATCAGCAGAACTTGAAAAACCATACCACCATCTTCTCAGAATGGTATGCGCTGGATCTGGTAAAAAATGCCGATGGCGCGATTGTCGGTTGTACCGCGTTGTGTATTGAAACCGGTGAGGTAGTTTACTTCAAAGCCCGTGCGACCGTGCTGGCGACCGGTGGTGCTGGCCGTATTTATCAGTCCACCACCAATGCCCACATCAATACTGGTGACGGTGTTGGTATGGCTATCCGCGCTGGCGTGCCGGTGCAGGATATGGAAATGTGGCAGTTCCACCCAACCGGTATCGCCGGTGCGGGCGTTCTGGTCACAGAAGGCTGCCGTGGTGAAGGTGGCTACCTGCTGAACAAACACGGTGAGCGCTTCATGGAGCGTTATGCCCCGAATGCGAAAGACCTGGCGGGTCGTGACGTGGTGGCGCGTTCCATCATGATCGAAATCCGTGAAGGTCGCGGCTGTGACGGCCCGTGGGGTCCGCACGCTAAGCTGAAACTCGACCACCTGGGTAAAGAAGTACTGGAATCCCGTCTGCCGGGCATTCTCGAACTGTCTCGTACCTTTGCTCACGTTGACCCGGTCAAAGAGCCGATTCCGGTTATCCCAACCTGCCACTATATGATGGGTGGTATTCCGACCAAAGTTACTGGCCAGGCGCTGACTGTGAATGAGCAGGGCGAAGATGTGGTGATCCCGGGACTGTTTGCGGTAGGCGAAATCGCCTGCGTATCGGTTCACGGCGCCAACCGTCTCGGCGGCAACTCGCTGCTGGACCTGGTGGTGTTTGGTCGTGCGGTGGGTCTGCATCTGCAGGAATCTATCGCTGAGCAGGGTGACCTGCTGGATGCGACCGAAGATGAAATCGATGCTTCTCTGGCACGACTGAACCGCTGGAACGGTAACCGTAACGGTGAAGACCCGGTGGCGATTCGCAAAGCGCTGCAAGAATGTATGCAGCATAACTTCTCGGTTTTCCGCGAAGGCGATGCGATGGCGAAAGGTCTGGAAGAGCTGAAAGCGATTCGCGAACGCCTGAAAAATGCCCGTCTGGACGATACCTCCAGCGAGTTCAACACCCAGCGCGTTGAGTGTCTGGAGCTGGATAACCTGATGGAGACCGCGTACGCCACTGCAGTATCTGCAAACTTCCGTACCGAAAGCCGTGGCGCGCATAGCCGCTTCGACTTCCCGGAACGTGATGATGAAAACTGGCTGTGCCATTCCCTGTACCTGCCAGAGTCGGAATCCATGACGCGACGTCAAGTCAATATGGAACCGAAGCTGCGCCCGGCATTCCCGCCGAAGATTCGTACTTATTAATGCGGAGACAGGACAATGAAACTCGAGTTTTCAGTTTATCGCTATAACCCGGATGTTGACGACGCTCCGCGTATGCAGGATTACACCCTGGAGGCGGAAGAAGGGCGCGACATGATGCTGCTGGATGCATTGATGCAGCTGAAAGAAAAAGATCCGTCTCTGTCGTTCCGCCGCTCCTGCCGTGAAGGGGTCTGCGGCTCCGACGGTCTGAATATGAACGGCAAAAATGGACTGGCCTGTATCACACCTATTTCTGCGCTGAATCAGCCGGGCAAGAAAATTGTCATTCGCCCGCTGCCGGGTTTACCGGTTGTGCGCGATTTGGTGGTAGACATGGGGCAATTCTACGCACAGTATGAGAAGATTAAGCCTTACTTGTTGAATAATGGGAAAAATCCGCCGGCTCGTGAGCATTTACAAATGCCTGAGCAGCGTGAGAAGCTCGATGGGCTGTATGAATGTATTTTGTGTGCATGCTGCTCAACGTCCTGCCCATCATTCTGGTGGAATCCGGACAAGTTTATTGGCCCGGCAGGCCTGCTGGCCGCGTATCGCTTCTTAATTGATAGCCGCGATACCGAGACCGACAGCCGCCTGGAAGGTTTAAGTGACGCTTTCAGCGTATTCCGCTGTCATAGCATCATGAACTGCGTCAGCGTATGTCCTAAAGGACTGAACCCGACGCGCGCCATCGGCCATATTAAGTCGATGCTGCTCAAACGTAGTGCGTAAGTTTTTGTAGTCGTTGCCGGGGAAGTGATTCCCCGGTAGTACAGGAAACCTCTAAAAACTGCCATATGAGTAGTAATAATCGAGATGTTCAGAGCGAGACAAGACCGCAACGCAGTCGTAGCCTGAACAGCGAAGATTATTAGACAGTTTTTAAAGGTTCCTTAGCGGACGCAGATGACACGACAGTCCGCAACAAGTGAACCCCGGCACGCACATCGGTGTGCGTGGTAGTATCCACGGCGAAATACTCGTCATAGTTCACGTTGCATGTGCGTTGGCTGCACTTGCTCACCCTGGTCACTTACTGGATGTAAGCTCCCAGGGATTCGCAAGCTTGCCACCTTCCTGAAACGCGATCTATTTAGAGTATTAAATAAGCAGAAAAGATGCTTAAGGGATCACGATGCAGAACAGCGCTTTGAAAGCCTGGTTGGACTCTTCTTACCTCTCTGGTTCTAACCAGAGCTGGATAGAACAGCTCTATGAAGACTTCTTAACCGACCCTGACTCGGTAGATGCTAACTGGCGTTCGACGTTCCAGCAGTTACCTGGTACCGGAGTCAAACCGGATCAACTCCACTCAAAAACACGTGATTATTTCCGTCGGCAGGCGTTGATTACTCCACGTTACTCTTCTTCTATCTCCGACCCTGATGCCAATGTGAAGCAGGTTAAAGTCCTGCAGCTCATTAACGCCTACCGTTTCCGCGGTCATCAGCATGCGAATCTTGATCCGCTGGGACTGTGGCAGCAAGAAAATGTGGCCGATCTGGACCCGTCTTTCCACGATCTGACCGATGCGGATTTCCAGGAAAGCTTTAACGTAGGTTCTTTTGCCGGCGGCAAAGACACCATGAAGCTGAGCGACCTGGTTGTTGCGCTGAAACAAACCTACTGCGGCCCGATTGGCGCCGAGTATATGCACATCACCAGCACCGAAGAAAAACGCTGGCTTCAACAGCGCATCGAGTCTGGCCGCGCCGCATTCAGTAGCGAAGAGAAAAAACGCTTCCTGAGCGAACTGACCGCAGCTGAAGGTCTGGAACGTTATCTGGGCGCGAAGTTCCCGGGCGCGAAACGCTTCTCGCTGGAAGGCGGTGATGCGTTAATCCCAATGCTCAAAGAGATGATCCGCCACGCAGGTAACAGCGGTACCCGTGAAGTGGTACTGGGCATGGCGCACCGTGGTCGTCTGAACGTTCTGGTTAACGTACTGGGCAAACGCCCGCAGGAACTGTTCGACGAATTTGCGGGCAAACATAAAGAACACCTCGGTACTGGCGACGTGAAGTACCACATGGGCTTCTCGTCTGATATCGAAACCGAAGGCGGTCTGGTACACCTGGCGCTGGCGTTTAACCCGTCGCACCTGGAAATCGTTAGCCCGGTGGTTATCGGCTCCGTACGTGCACGTCTGGATCGTCTGGACGAGCCGAGCAGCAACAAAGTACTGCCAATCACCATCCACGGCGATGCGGCGGTAACCGGGCAGGGCGTGGTTCAGGAAACCCTGAACATGTCGAAAGCGCGTGGTTACGAAGTGGGCGGTACCGTTCGCATCGTCATCAACAACCAGGTGGGCTTTACTACCTCTAACCCGTTGGATGCGCGTTCTACTCCGTACTGCACCGACATCGGTAAGATGGTTCAGGCGCCAATCTTCCACGTTAACGCGGATGACCCGGAAGCGGTCGCTTTCGTGACGCGTCTGGCGCTGGACTTCCGTAATACCTTCAAACGTGATGTGTTCATCGATCTGGTGTGCTACCGCCGTCACGGCCACAACGAAGCCGACGAGCCGAGCGCAACCCAGCCGCTGATGTATCAGAAAATCAAAAAGCACCCGACCCCGCGTAAAATCTACGCTGACAAGCTGGAAGCGGACAAAGTCGCCACGCTGGAAGATGCGACCGAAATGGTCAATCTGTACCGTGATGCGCTGGATGCTGGTGAATGCGTGGTGAAAGAGTGGCGTCCAATGAACATGCACTCCTTCACCTGGTCGCCGTACCTCAACCACGAGTGGGACGAAAGCTACCCGAACAAGGTTGAGATGAAGCGTCTGCAGGAGCTGGCAAAACGCATCAGCACCGTGCCTGAAGCCGTTGAAATGCAGTCGCGTGTTGCCAAAATTTACGGCGACCGTCAGGCCATGGCCGCAGGCGAGAAGCTATTCGACTGGGGTGGGGCAGAGAATCTGGCTTACGCCACGCTGGTGGACGAAGGCATTCCGGTTCGTCTGTCGGGTGAAGACTCCGGTCGCGGAACCTTCTTCCACCGTCACGCGGTCATTCATAATCAGGCGAACGGTTCAACCTACACGCCGCTGCAGCATGTGCATAACGGCCAGGGCACGTTCCGCGTATGGGACTCCGTGCTGTCTGAAGAAGCGGTACTGGCGTTCGAGTATGGTTATGCCACGGCAGAACCGCGCACGCTGACCATCTGGGAAGCGCAGTTCGGCGACTTCGCCAACGGTGCGCAGGTGGTTATCGACCAGTTCATCTCTTCCGGCGAGCAGAAATGGGGCCGTATGTGCGGTCTGGTGATGCTGCTGCCGCACGGCTACGAAGGTCAGGGTCCGGAGCACTCCTCCGCGCGTCTGGAACGTTATCTGCAACTTTGCGCTGAGCAAAACATGCAGGTTTGCGTCCCGTCCACCCCGGCACAGGTTTACCATATGCTGCGTCGTCAGGCGCTGCGCGGTATGCGCCGTCCGCTGGTGGTGATGTCACCGAAGTCGCTGCTGCGTCATCCGCTGGCGGTGTCTACGCTGGACGAACTGGCAAATGGCACCTTCCTGCCAGCCATTGGCGAAGTCGATGAACTTGATCCGAAAGGCGTGAAGCGTGTCGTGATGTGTTCTGGTAAGGTTTATTACGACCTGCTGGAGCAACGCCGCAAGAACGACCAAAAAGATGTTGCCATTGTGCGCATCGAACAGCTCTATCCGTTCCCGCATAAAGCGGTGCAGGAAGCGCTGAAACCGTTTGCTCATGTACATGATTTTGTCTGGTGCCAGGAAGAGCCGCTCAACCAGGGCGCATGGTACTGCAGCCAGCATCATTTCCGTGAAGTAATTCCATTTGGGTCAGCTCTGCGTTATGCAGGTCGCCCGGCCTCTGCCTCTCCGGCAGTAGGGTATATGTCCGTTCACCAGAAGCAGCAACAAGATCTGGTAAATGACGCGCTGAACGTCGATTAAATAAAGGATAAATAATGAGTAGCGTAGATATTCTTGTTCCCGACCTGCCTGAATCCGTAGCGGATGCAACGGTTGCAACCTGGCACAAAAAACCGGGCGATGCAGTACGTCGTGATGAAGTACTGGTAGAAATCGAAACTGACAAAGTGGTACTGGAAGTACCGGCATCAGCGGACGGTATTCTTGATGCGGTTCTGGAAGATGAAGGGACAACCGTCACTTCTCGCCAGATCCTTGGTCGCCTGCGTGAAGGCAACAGCACCGGTAAAGAAACCAGCGCTAAGTCTGAAGAGAAAGATTCTACTCCGGCACAGCGCCAGCAGGCGTCTCTTGCTGAGCAGAACAACGATGCCCTGAGCCCGGCGATCCGTCGCCTGCTGGGTGAGCATAACCTTGAAGCCAGCGCTATCAATGGCACCGGTGTCGGCGGTCGTATCACGCGTGAAGATGTTGAAAAACATCTGGCGAAAGCCCCGGCTGCGAAAGCCGAAGCAAAAGCGCCGGCAGCAGCACCTGCACCACAGGCTCAACTGGGCGCGCGTGGCGAAAAACGTGTTCCGATGACCCGTCTGCGCAAACGCGTAGCCGAGCGTCTGCTGGAAGCGAAAAATTCCACCGCCATGCTGACCACCTTCAACGAAGTCAACATGAAGCCAATCATGGACCTGCGTAAGCAATACGGTGATGCGTTCGAGAAACGCCACGGTATCCGTCTGGGCTTTATGTCTTTCTACGTGAAAGCGGTTGTTGAAGCGCTGAAACGCTATCCGGAAGTGAACGCGTCCATCGACGGCGATGACGTGGTTTATCACAACTACTTTGATGTCAGCATGGCGGTCTCCACGCCGCGTGGCCTGGTCACGCCGGTCCTGCGTGATGTGGATCTGCTGGGTATGGCAGACATCGAGAAGAACATTAAAGAACTGGCAGTTAAAGGTCGCGACGGCAAGTTGACAGTTGAAGATCTGACGGGCGGTAACTTCACCATCACTAACGGTGGCGTGTTCGGTTCCCTGATGTCCACGCCGATCATCAACCCACCGCAGAGTGCCATCCTGGGTATGCATGCCATCAAAGATCGTCCGATGGCGGTAGACGGCAAGGTTGAAATCCTGCCGATGATGTATCTGGCGCTGTCTTATGACCACCGTCTGATCGATGGTCGTGAGTCAGTAGGCTTCCTGGTAACCATTAAAGAGTTGCTGGAAGATCCAACGCGTCTGCTGCTGGACGTGTAGTTAATAAGAGTATCACCTGCCCCGTAGGTCTGGATGCCTATCAGACCTACGGGTAAAAGATAACGATTACCTGAAGGATGGACAGAACACATGAACTTACATGAATATCAGGCAAAACAACTTTTTGCCCGCTATGGCTTACCGGCACCGGTGGGTTATGCCTGTACTACTCCGCGTGAAGCAGAAGAAGCCGCTTCAAAAATCGGCGCTGGCCCGTGGGTAGTGAAATGTCAGGTTCACGCTGGTGGCCGCGGTAAAGCGGGCGGTGTGAAGGTTGTGAACAGCAAAGAAGACATTCGCGCTTTTGCTGAACACTGGCTGGGTAAACGTCTGGTGACTTACCAGACAGACGCTCATGGCCAACCGGTAAATCAGATTCTGGTTGAAGCCGCGACCGACATTGGTAAAGAACTTTACCTCGGCGCAGTTGTTGACCGTAGCTCCCGTCGCGTGGTCTTCATGGCCTCTACCGAAGGTGGCGTGGAAATCGAAAAAGTAGCGGAAGAAACCCCGCACCTGATCCACAAAGTGGCGCTCGATCCGCTGGCAGGCCCGATGCCTTACCAGGGGCGCGAGCTGGCGTTCAAACTGGGTCTGGAAGGTAAACAGGTTCAGCAGTTCACCAAGATCTTCATGGGTCTGGCGACTATCTTCCTGGAGCGCGACCTGGCGCTGATCGAAATCAACCCGCTGGTTGTCACCAAACAGGGTGACCTGATCTGCCTCGACGGCAAACTGGGCGCTGACGGCAACGCGCTGTTCCGCCAGGCTGACCTGCGCGAAATGCGCGACCAGTCTCAGGAAGATCCGCGTGAAGCGCAGGCTGCGCAGTGGGAACTGAACTACGTTGCGCTCGACGGCAACATCGGTTGTATGGTTAACGGTGCGGGCCTGGCAATGGGCACCATGGACATCGTTAAGCTGCACGGCGGCGAACCGGCTAACTTCCTTGACGTTGGTGGCGGTGCGACCAAAGAGCGTGTAACCGAAGCGTTCAAAATTATCCTCTCTGATGACAATGTTAAAGCCGTACTGGTTAACATCTTCGGCGGTATCGTACGTTGCGACCTGATCGCCGACGGTATCATCGGCGCGGTAGCAGAAGTAGGTGTAAACGTTCCGGTCGTGGTACGTCTGGAAGGTAATAACGCTGAACTCGGCGCGAAAAAACTGGCTGATAGTGGCCTGAATATTATTGCAGCGAAAAGTCTGACGGATGCAGCTCAGCAGGTTGTTGCCGCAGTGGAGGGGAAATAATGTCAGTTTTAATTAATAAAGATACCAAGGTTATCTGCCAGGGCTTCACCGGTAGCCAGGGGACATTCCACTCCGAACAAGCGATTGCTTACGGTACGCAGATGGTTGGCGGCGTTACGCCGGGCAAAGGCGGCACCACGCACCTGGGCCTGCCGGTGTTCAACACCGTGCGTGAAGCTGTAGAAGCGACGGGCGCTACCGCCACCGTTATCTACGTTCCGGCACCGTTCTGCAAAGACTCCATACTGGAAGCGATTGATGCTGGTATCAAACTGATTATCACCATCACCGAAGGCATCCCGACGCTGGATATGCTGACCGTGAAAGTGAAGCTGGATGAAGCTGGCGTGCGCATGATCGGCCCTAACTGCCCAGGTGTTATTACCCCGGGCGAGTGCAAAATCGGCATCATGCCGGGCCACATTCACAAGCCGGGTAAAGTGGGTATCGTTTCCCGTTCAGGTACCCTGACCTATGAAGCGGTTAAGCAGACTACCGACTACGGTTTCGGCCAGTCCACCTGTGTGGGCATTGGTGGCGACCCGATCCCAGGTTCTAACTTCATCGACATCCTGAAGCTGTTCCAGGAAGATCCGCAGACTGAAGCGATCGTCATGATCGGTGAGATCGGCGGTAGCGCGGAAGAAGAAGCGGCGGCATACATTAAAGATCATGTAACCAAGCCGGTTGTGGGTTACATCGCGGGTGTGACTGCGCCGAAAGGTAAGCGTATGGGTCACGCGGGTGCGATCATCGCAGGTGGGAAAGGTACGGCGGATGAGAAATTCGCTGCGCTGGAAGCTGCAGGCGTGAAAACTGTTCGTAGCCTGGCCGATATCGGCGAAGCGCTGAAAACCGTTATTAAGTAATAAATAAAAAACAGCCCTGACTCTCTGCGTAGTCAAGGGCTGGTCCCGTTTCGACATGGTTGGCCATCTGATGATGGCCTTTTTTTATTTTTAGTTATCTGAATCTTGCAAATTACTCATAATCATCTGCATAAATAAGATTATTTTTTGCGGTGAACATCATTCTTTCTCTTGATTAAATTCTGCATATTACCGGCTTTAATTTGATTAATGCCGGAGGATACCGTGTCGTTGAAAATTCAGGATGATTACCTACAACGTTTTTTCTCAATAGCAAAGGTATTTTCCAGTGCGACTGGATTAGCCACCGTCGTGGTTGATGTTACCGGAAAAATTCTCTCGGATTGTCATAATTTTAATTCGTTCTGCACATTAATGCGGGCGGATGAACGCTATTGTGTGAGTTGTCAAAAGTGTGACAAGTATTGTGCTTTTGAAGGATTAAAACACCTTAAACCCAGAATACTCAGCTGTCATGCGGGGCTAAGTCTGTTTTCTATGCCATTAATTCGCGAGGGGAATCTGTACGGTTTTATGCTCTGTGGGCAGGTGCGGGCAAAATATCAGGAATATAAAACTATCATTATTGATAATGAATACTCATGGATGGATGAACCAAAAATAAAAACTGAATGGAGTAAGGTGGCGGTAGTCGATAATAATACGCTGGTGGCATCAGCAAATTTATTGAATTTTATTATTGATAATTTTGAGACAGAACAACAATCTGATGAGATTGTTATCCCAGCGACCAGTTACATGCGTCATTATTTTACAGAACCTTCCCGACACGAGAAAAAGCTACTGGCAGCGTTGCGTTATATCGATGAGAATTTGTATGGTGAATTATCCCTTGAATCCGTAGCAGCTCACGTCTGCTTAAGCGCAAACTATTTCAGCCGTTTTTTTAAGAAACGGCAGGGCGTTAACTTTAAAACCTGGGTGAATCAGAAAAAAATGCAAAAAGCGGGAGAGTTATTGCACGATCCCGTTCATTCCATAGACAGCATTGCCCGGAAACTCCAATACGCACAAACCAGCTACTTTTGCCGCGTTTTCCGGGCGGCGCATCAAACGTCGCCCCAGTCTTTTCGTCATGCCAGACTCTCACAGTAAAGGTTTTCTGGCAGCTTGAAGGCTTCAGGGATAAAAGAGAGCCGATCGCTCAGGGTTACCACATCACCAATCACTATCAGTGCAGGGGGAAGGATGTTAGCTTCCTGCGCCTTGCTCAGTAGTGAACCGAGCGTACAGGTCAGTCGGCGCTGATTATCGCGGGTGGCAGACATAATTAGCGCTGCAGGCGTATCTGCTGATTTTCCACCCATCAATAATTCCTCACAGATAAACGCCAGATTGGCGATGCCCATGACGATAACCAGCGTACCATTCAGTTTTGCCAGTTGACGCCAGTCCTGCTGTTGGTTGCCCTCCCGTGTATGGCCGGTAACTACGTGAAACCCCGAGGCGAAATCGCGGTGTGTTACCGGAATCCCGGCATAGGTCAGGCCACCAATGGTTGAGCTGATACCCGGCACCACTTCAAATGGGATGCCCGTCTCGACGAGATCCTCAACTTCTTCAGCCCCGCGTCCAAAAACATACGGATCGCCACCTTTCAGGCGTACAATATTATTGTGAGTTTGGGCATACTGGACAAGCAGCGCATTGATTTCATCCTGGGGTACACAATGGAAGCCTGGGTTTTTGCCGACATTGATAAGCAGGCAATCTGGTAATGCCCATTCCAAAATTTTAGGATTGACCAGCCGATCGTAAATAATGACATCAGCCTGTTTAATGCACATCATTGCTTTGAGGGTAAGTAATGAAATATCACCGGGACCTGCCCCAACGAGCCAGACCTTTCCGAAAGTTTTCACATTGTGTCCTTTATCACGTCTAACAAAAAAAGGCAGAAACTACATCAAGGAATGATAAAAAGCAGTCGTTTGCCCGTAAGTTATAACGTGAAATTATCCAAAATTATCGCATTGATAATATTGATTAATCTCGCAAAGTTTTTTCTGCAATAAACAAGATGACTTGAAAAATTATTAAGAACTTATTGGCACTATTTGCTTAAGTTTAACCTTATTTAAATTGTGTTTATTGTTTCCCTTAAGTATTATTGGTTAATATTTACCCGTCATCAGTGTGAGTAAATCATGGATTGGATCAATGACATCAATGGATAAAATAAAATATAACTCTCGATGCTTATCTGGGTGTCTTGAATTATTTTTTATAAATTAAACTATTTTTGTACGCTGCAAATGGAAGAGGTTATGAGAGGAAAAATACCCAAGACGGAGTTGCTGGTAACTTTTGAAGTGGTTGCGCGTCACGAAAGTTATACCCGGGCAGCTGAAGAGCTGGCTTTAACACAAAGTGCTGTTTTCCGCCAGGTAAATGCACTGGAGGATTTTCTCAATACCGCGCTATTTAATCACGCCAAAAAACGCATTTTTTTAAATGCGGCGGGCAAACACTATTTAAGCATCGTTAAAGAAACGTTAAATAAGCTTGAACGAGATACGACGACGATAATGACCTGGCAGCCGACGGTACAGGTTATTGAGCTGGCGGTGAATCCGACGTTCAGCACGCACTGGCTGATCCCAAACCTGCGTGAATTTAACAAACTTAATCCTGATATTATCGTGAACATTCATTCCCTGGCGAATATTGGTGATTTTCTCAATCGAGAGTATGACGCGGCAATCATGCGCGAAGACTTTTATTCGCCATGGTCAGGGGTTGAGTACCTGTTTGAAGAGGAGATTCTGCCGGTATGCAGTCGCTGTTTGCTGGCCGAACCGGAACGAAAACTGGCGGTAAACGAATTACTAAACGAATTCCCGCTATTGCACCAAAGCACGCGCATCAAAGGGTGGCAGGAATGGTTTGCGCTGTCAGATGTCAGCAGTCCGTTGGTGAATAAAGGTCCGAGATTTGATTTGTTATCGATGCTGATCGCGGCGGTCCGCTCTAATCTGGGCGTTGCGCTGCTCCCGCGTTTTGCCATTCAGCACGATCTGGACAGTGGCGATATGGTCATTCCTTGCGATGTTCCGATGCGTACCGGGAATCGATTTATTATGACATGGCGTGAAGAAAAATCGGAATCCGAGCATTTACAGATTTTCCGCAACTGGTTGCTCAGTAAGTCCGTAGTATCGGCTGCCTGAGGGTGGCTTATGTCTTATCAGGCCTACAACGATGGGTAGGCCGGATAAGACGCGTTAGCATCGTTATCCGGCAAAAGAACGGCTACCAGTCGATCCCAATCTGTGCCTGAATACCGCGGTCAAACGCGTGTTTGACCGGGCGTATTTCACTGACCGTATCGGCCAGTTCCAGTAACAGCGTATGGCATCCGCGTCCTGTGACGATAACGCTCTGACCGGCAGGACGATTTTCGATGGCGTTGATAACCTCTTGCGTATCCAGATAGTGGTAAGCCAGCATGTAGGTGAGTTCATCCAGCACCACTAGATCGTAATGCGCATCAGCCAGCATGCGCTTACTTTCCTGCCAGACAACCGTTGCCGCTTCGATATCTGCTTGCCGATTTTGGGTTTCCCAGGTAAATCCGGTACCCATAATATGGAATTCGACGCCGAGCGGTTGCAGTGTGTTGTACTCACCATTATCCCACTGACCTTTAATAAACTGCGCGATGCCAACGGTTTTTCCGTGACCCACTGCGCGCGTTGCCGTGCCAAAGGCTGCGGTGGATTTTCCTTTTCCGTTGCCGGTGAAGACAATCAGGATCCCTTTCTTCTCCGTTGCAGCCGCTACGCGGGTATCAACCTGCTCTTTTAGCTTCTGCTGACGCTGACGGTGTCTGTCGTTATTGGCGCGCGCTTCCATGGAAACTCCTTAATGCCCTGCCGGGCAAGTTGCGCAGCGATGCTGCTGCTCGAACTGGCTGAAGAAGTTATTACCTTTGTCATCCACTAATACGAAGGCGGGCATATTTTTAACTTCCATCATCCACACCGCTTCCATTCCCAGTTCTGGATATTCAAGACACTGCAGACTCTTCACGTACTGTTGCGCCAGTAGGGCGGCGGCACCGCCAATGCTGCCGAGGCTAAATCCACCGTGTTTGTGACAGGCATCAGTGACCTGCTGGCTGCGGTTACCCTTGGTGAGCATAATGAGGCTGCCGCCTTGTGCCTGGAAAGCATCGACATACCCATCCATGCGCCCGCCGGTGGTGGGTCCCATTGAGCCACAGGCCTGATTTTCCGGGGTTTTGGCTGGACCAGCATAGTAAACGATATGCTTTTTCATGTATTCCGGCATCGGTTCACCGTTATCCAGTCGCGCTTTGATGTTCGCGTGAGCGATATCGCGAGCCACAACAATCGGGCCGCTTAACGACAGACGTGTACCAATGGGCAAGGCGGAGAGATCATGCAGGATCTCGTGCAGCGGACGGTTCAGATCCAGTTGTACGGTCTGGGCGCCGTTTTCTACCCGGTGAGAATCGGGGATAAATTTGCCCGGATTATGCTCGAGTTTTTCCAGCCAGATACCGTGTTTATTAATTTTGGCTTTAATGTTGCGGTCGGCAGAGCAGGAGAGGGCCATCGCGATTGGGCAGGAGCCGCCGTGGCGCGGTAAGCGAATTACGCGAATATCGTGGGCAAAGTATTTACCGCCAAACTGCGCCCCGATGCCAAACTCACGGCTGGCATTGAGCAACTCGGCTTCCAGCGCCGTATCACGGAACGCCTGGCCCAGCTCGTTCCCGCTGGTGGGCAGATTATCGTAATATTTGGTTGAAGCCAGTTTGGCGACTTTCAGCGTCTGGTCGGCGGATAAGCCCCCAACCACAAAAGCGATGTGATACGGCGGGCAAGCGGCTGTACCCAGTGATTTCATTTTTTCGATCAGGAACGCGGTGAGCTTTTCCGGCTGCAGAATGGATTTGGTTTCCTGGAATAACGCCGCCTTATTGGCAGAACCGCCGCCTTTGTTGACGAACAGGAATTTATATTCATTGCCCGGCGTGGCGCTGATGTCGATTTGTGCCGGCAGGTTTGTCTGAGTATTGACCTCGGTATACATGTCCAGCGGGGCATTTTGCGAGTAACGCAGATTGTTTTCGGTGAAGGTGGTATACACGCCTTTGCTTAAGGCTTCGGCGTCATCGCCGCCTGTCCAGACATGTTGTCCTTTGCAGGCCACAATGGTTGCCGTCCCGGTGTCCTGGCAGTTAGGCAGTACACCTTTAGCTGAAACCTCTGCATTGCGCAGCAGTTGCAATGCGACGTACTTATCGTTACCGCTGGCCTGTGGGTCGTGCAAAATGCTGGCAATCTGTTTTAAATGTCCGGCGCGCAGGAAAAATGAAGCCTCATAAAACGCCTGCTGTGCTAACAAGGTTAACGCTTCCGGTGCAACCTTGATAACTTCCTGTCCGTCTAACTCCGTTACCGTAACGTGCTGGTTACTGAGTAATTCATATTCGGTACTATCTTTACTCTGAACAAAGAGTTCCTGCCAGACAAATGGTTTAGACATGTTTACTTCTCACCTCTTCGTATTGTTTGCCGGATAAGCAATGTGCCATCCGGCGTAAAGTTATTTGGCTAAAAAGACGTTGGCTTTTGTCGCTTCGGCGACATATTCGATAGTTTTTTGGGCACGAACGCTGTTTCCGGCTTCATCAAGCGGCGGAGAATAGACCGCAATCGCATATTCGCCTGGGACGACGGCAACCATGCCGCCGCCGACGCCGCTTTTCGCCGGAATGCCAACGGTGTACAGCCATTTACCGCTGCCGTCGTACAGTCCGGCAATTGCCATTTCTGCCAGTACCTGTGGAACATATTTCTCATTCAGCAACTGTTTGCCGTTGAACGGAGATTTGCCTTTGTTCGCCAGTACGGCACCCATTTTGGCCAGTTGCTCAACGGTGATATCCACCGAGCACTGGCGGGTATAAATTTCAACGGCTTCGTCAGTGTTGCCATAGAAGCTGTTATAGGATTCCATCAGTTTGGCCAGCGCCTGATTGTGCTGGTTGGTTTCCATTTCAGATTTGAAAACCGGTTCGTTTACGGTGAGAGTGGCGTCGGCCCAGACGTTCAGGTTGTCGAGGATTTTGTTCCAACGATCGGTTTTGTCTTTGGCTTCAATCAGGCTAACGGTGCTCATGGCCCCGGCGTTTACCAGTGGGTTTTCAGGCGCGCCTTTGGTCAGTTCAACGGCCAAACCTGAGTTGAACGGCATGCCGGTGGCATTGGCGCCAAGTTTATCCAGCACTACCTGTGGACCGTGCTGCTCCATGGCGAGCGCCATGGTGAACACTTTACTCAGGGATTCCATTGGGAAAGGTTTGTTAACATCGCCAACCTGGTAGATCTTGCCGTCCACCGTCGCAATGGTGATGGCAAAATTTTTCGGGCTATAGGTCGCCAGAGCAGGGATGTAGTCGGCGACTTTTCCATCGTTATTACTTTTGTACTTCTGATGAGCCTGTTCTATCAGCTTGGCGTAGTCGGGCGTGGTTTGCGCGAATGTGGTTGCGCTAAACAAGACGCTGAAAGAAAAGAGACTCACGCCGATAATTGTTTTATTCATTGTGCGTTCCTGTTGGTGTGCTCATCTTGATGCCGGATGGCGGCGTACCGCCTAATCCGGCCTACGGATAGTTAAACGTTATGTAGGCCGGATAAGCGCAAGCGCCATCCGGCAATAACGTAGTATCAGGACAAAGCGACTTCCGTTTCGGTAACCGGGCGTTCCTGTTCCGGTGACTTCACTGGCGCAGTTCCACGGCAACCCTGGCCGAAGTGTTCGCCTTCCCAACGGCCCACAATGGCAGCGCCCATGGCGTTACTCATGACGTTGGTAGCGGAACGACCCATATCGAGGAACGGATCGACGCCCATCAGAAGGATCAAACCCGCTTCCGGAATGTTGAACTGGTTCAGGGTAGCGGCGATAACGACCATCGAGGCACGCGGTACACCCGCCATCCCTTTAGAAGTCAGCATCAGAATTAACAGCATGGTAATTTGCTCGCCCATGCTCAGTTCGATGTTGCACGCCTGAGCAATAAAGACAGTGGCAAAGGAGCAATAAGCCATGGAGCCGACCAGGTTAAAGGAGTAACCGATAGGCAGAACGAAGCTGGCGATTTTTGAAGAAACACCGAATTTTTCCAGCTTGTCCAGCGTACCCGGGAAGGCGGCTTCAGAGCTTGAAGTGGTAAAGGCCAGCAGAGCGGGTTCGAGGATTGATTTAGTTAACCGTGCGATGCAAGGCCCGACGATCATAGTAGACAGGCCAATCAGGATCGCCCACAGCATACCCAGCGTCAGGTAGAACTCACCCATGAAGATCCCGGCGCTAACCATCACACCCAGACCACGTTCGGCAATCAGACCTGAAATAGCGGCAAAAACGGTCAGTGGCGCAAACAGCATGACGTAACCCGTCAGCTTCAGCATCACGTGCACCAGTGAATCCAGCACTTTCACAATAGGGTCGGCTTTTTCACCAATCGCAGCGAGGCTGCAACCAAGGAAGATTGAGAACACGACGATCTGCAGAATTTCGTTACGCGCCATCGCATCGACAATACTGGTCGGTACCGCGTGTGAGATGAACACTTTCAGCGTGAATGGCTCTGACTTAACGGCGGCAACAGCGCCGACATCATGTGGCACAAAGTTGATACCTGCGCCTGGCTGGAAGATATTTACGATAACCAGACCCAGCGCGATTGACAGCAATGACGCGCAAATAAACAGGAAGAAGGTTTTCGAAAATATACGTCCCAGCGTTTTGGCATCGCCCATTTTGGCAATACCCACAACCAGAGTTGAAATAACCAATGGTGCGATAATCATTTTCACCATACGTAAGAATATAGTGGTAAAAATGGAAATGTCTGCTGCATAAGATTTTGCTGTTTCAGCCGCGGCCATATTATTTATGGCCACCCCGGCAATCATGCCGAGTATCAGGCCTAATATGATCATCTTCGTTAAACTTATTTTCTTCATGTGTACTCCATCGGATAAAGGTTGGTAATTGGAATTGTGTAGGGTGGCGTGCGCCTGAGCCTGGACAGCAGCTTAGACGCACGCCTGTTGTGACCAACCGCATGAATAATTCGAAGCACTGTGATACAGCTGAATTCTGTGCCCCAATGGTTGTTATTGTGTTTTTTGTTACAAGTCGAACTCAATACTTAATAATGGTGCGTGTTGCTGTGCACCATAAACATCATTGTCACCGACGTTACCGGAAATAATATCGCGCGGCATGACGATTTTTACGGCATTCGCCGGATCGAACCATACAATATTGTGAATAAAGTCAGGTTTAACGTTATATAAACCGGCAATAAGCTGCGGTGTTAATTGCTCTGAGCGTTTTACGCGCTGATAATCTTCCCGGGTTTTAAATAAAATATCTAAAACCAGTTCGTACGGTCCGGCGTTTTTCGAGCGAATAACTTGTGCCAGTGAACAAATTGAGTGTTTCATGCCTGAACTCCTTCTGGCGTCACCTGTTCAATGTGGAAATCAAAACGCAGCGCATCGCTCGCTTCAATCAGGTGATAGATCGAGAACTCATACACCGGTCCACTCTGAATATCAGATGGCGAGAACGGGAAGGCGAGGTTGCCCGCAGTCGCAATGCGATTTTCATAGCCGTAGTGCAGCAGGGTAGAGCGCACCAGCGAGCAAACGCTGTTGGCGATGTCCTGCGTCGGCGCAACGACATCCAGTAAAATTCCCAGTTCATGGCCCGCTGTTTTCATCGGCTCATGGTTGCCCATCACACCGTTCTTACCGTACAAGTGGAACGTCATGCGGATACTGTCGTCATTCAGGGAGAGGTTACGTGCAACGCTTGCCTGTACCTCTTCAAGAATCGTGTCAATCCCGGCAATCATAATCGGGTCGCGTGTTCCGGCGATGGTCAGGCAACGGAAGCCAACCTGGCGTGCACCTTCCAGTTTCAACGCATACGGTGTTTCTTCATGGCGTGAACCGCTGACATACACTTCACCCTCGTTAACCTGGGTGAAAGTGCATGCTTTCAGGTTCAGCACACCGCCTGGCCCTGGCAGGAAGTAAGGATCTGACTTCTCGTACAGGGTGTGCGCCGCAGCAGAAGTTTCAGTGAACTTACGCTTGGGATTGAACGCCTTCAGCGTAAAGCCGTTGTCGTCGATAATCCCCATCGCACAATCGGAGCCGGAGCCAGGGGTGGCGGCAATGGCAGCACACTCAAGGATCTTACCGCAATGAAGCGCCAGACCTTCATCAAAGCCCTGCATAATCGGCAGCGCGGCGAAGCAGGCCGGATCGTAGGCTCGTCCGCCCAGGACCACCTGTGCACCGGCTTTCAGCGCACGCTGGAAAGGCTCGACGCCCATCTGCGCGACAATGTAGGTGCTCTCTTCAATGGCCTCGTGAGTCAGTTCAGGCACAAAATCGAGCGCGGTGATTTTGCCGTTATCCAGTGCCTGATGAACGATTTCTTTGTCGACATCAGACGGAATTAGCGCCATTGAGAAAGACAGTTTTTCTTCCTGCGCGATCTCATGGATTATTTGGCGACACCACTCCAGATGCGGAGCTGCGCCAGAACCACCGGCTGTGCCGATCACTACCGGGATGTTGTTCTTAACGCCTGCCACAATCATATAGCGCAGATCGCGTTTCACACCGGCCCTGTCAGTAAAGGGTTTACCTGCCCCCAGGTAGTGGGGGCCAGGATCGGAGGAACCTGCGTCAACAGCAATAAGATCCGGTGACTCTTCCATGGCTTTACGAAAACTTTCTTCCGGGAAGCCATAACCCAGGATAGCCGTAGGCGATAAGATCTTAAATGTGCGTGCCATCTCTTAATCCTTAGTTTGCAACAGCGCGATGGTGCGGTTCATTTCGTTAAACACGATGTTGAGACCTTCATCGAAACCCATACCCGGTTTGATCAGCATGCGCATTGGACGCGCGGCCAGCGCGACGTGTACGCAGGTACGAGCACTGATTTCCGTTTCGTTACAGGTACCGCCCTGATAGGCTTCCATTCCGTGTTTGTTGCAATACAGCACTGCATCAACGATGTTGTGAATACCGCCCAGATCCGGGGTTTTAATCTGCACCATGTGGCAGCTGCCCGCGTCGGTGAAGTCCACGATGTCCTGATAGGTGTTACACCATTCATCCGCAACGATTTTCACGCCGGAACCCAGACGAGTCAGCTCCTGAGTGATCTCAGTTAACATGCGGATCTGATCCGGCTTGTTACCGGCATCAACCGGGCCTTCAATGTACAGCGGTAGACCTTGAGCTTCGGCTTCCAGGCTGGCGATGTATTCGGCGCAACGCACTGGATCCATATCGAAGATCAGACCAATGGTGCCGTAGACATCAATATGCAGTGTCGGGTGATAGCTTTCGTTGGTGCGCAGGCTCAGGATGCGGTTAGACAACCAGCGGACGTACTCACGCAGTTTTTCACCTTTAAAGCCCAGCTTCTCTTCAACGTTATTGATCAGGGCATGCGGCAGGACATCCACACCTTTGAGGATCATCTTGTCGACGGCGATATAACGGTCGTCGCCGCTCTGACCAAATAACGGAATGGCTTCCGGAACGCATGGCAGTTGCCATTCATCACAAACCACTTCGGCTTTCAGACGACCGGTAGCCAATGCCGCCGCGTCGAGCAGTGCCTGAGACAGACCATAACGTACGGCGGTATGCAGCAGATGGCCGTCAATACGCAATTCATCAAAGAAACGGGCGTTGGTCAGGAACGAATCAACGTCACGACCTTCCAGCAACGGCTTGATGTGGTCGTTGAGGAACGGAATGAAGTTTTCAGCCAGGAACAGCGGGTCACGACCGCCTGCACCTGAATATTGCACCGCTGCGCAATCGCCCACAGCTACCGCGCCGTTTTCCAGAATCAGTTGTACGGAAACACATTCACCCGCCTGACGAACAGAGGTAAATCCAGGCGTGACCGGATCGCCGGTGTAGATAAACCCGTCATGACCGGCGCCATTTTTGATGGCCTGCTGATCGTCAAAATAAAATGAGGAGTAGCCAGCGGTGAAAAGGGCCTTTTTGATTTTCATTATGGTCTTCCTATTAATTTACTGTGGGATACGGCGTTGATGTCATCAATGACCATCTGGAAAGAAGGCTTGCGGCCTTCAAAATGTGCGCGCTCTGCGACATAGTCGTGGTGCAGGGCGAGAATATCTTTCGGCAGCGGCACGGCACCGGCTTCAAGAATACGGATTGCGCCTGTGTTATCGCGAACAGGCAGGATCTTACCGGCGTTACAGGCGGCAGGAGCGAAAGGTACATCCAGCACGCCAGCTTCAAAGGCCAGCACCGTACCGCGCGCAATGTCGCCATTGCCCAGTTCGAAGACTTTCTTCAACACCGCGCGGACTTCGCTCTTAATCAGGTCAACTTCCTGCTCCACGGCAGCGCACTGCGGGAATTTCTGGTCGCTGACCATGTTGAGCATCTGGCGTGACGCTTTCAGACCCTGGGCGTTAGCTGCCGCAGTTGGGATACCGAACGCTTCGTGCGGGCTTTTGGTGATCACTTTTGTGGCACCCGACATACCAGCAACCGCTGCACCCCAGGCGATAACGGAGAAGGCTTTCGCTTCATCTTCCGGGAATCCGCCCATCCACTGGTGGAAAACGGTGCTCAGTTCGTAATCGTCGAAGCCATGGTTATGGAAGTATTCGTGGGACAGTTCACGCAGCGCCTGAATAGCGGCGATATCCTGCGTCAGGCTACCGACCTGGCCGTAGCCGACGGTAATGGATTTCACGCCTTGTTCCAGCGCCAGCAGACCTTCAATAATCGCCACCGAGTGGGACATAAACGGCGGGATCAGGGTACCGGTCAGCGGGCCAAACGGCTCACGGTTGATGCGAATGCCGTTCTCTTCGTACAGACCCATCAGACGGTCGCAGTACTGCCAGTCGCGAATGGATTTTTCCAGGGTGACGCGTTTGGCGTAAGGGATGTTGTAGGAGATACCGCCGCCTTCGTAGCTGGTGAAGCCACTGGCCATGGCGATTTCTGCCAGCAGGCGCGCATCCGGCGTACCGTGGCGAACCTGGATCGGTTTTTCCAGCGATTCAGTCATCCGGCGGCAGGCAGCAACCCCGTGATTGACGACTGGTAAACCATTCAGCTTGGAAGTACCTGCTTCGATGGATTTCTGGATCCCGACAGCGGCTTCTTCATAGCGGTTCAGACGGGTATAGGCATCGATAGTACTCGGCAGGAGGTCGCACTCTTCCTGCAATGTTTTGAGCAGCGCAATATGCTCATCCATTAATGCTACGCCTGCACGCGGCTGGCTCAGGGTTTTACCTTCCTGATCGGCTTTCAGCAGGGCAAGGGAGAAGCGTTTTTTATCTGGAATTGATTGCTGGTACTTCACGCCATCTTCGAAGTTCTCAACGTCTTTGCCGGTTTCCCAGGTTTGTAATACCTGATGCCTTTCGGTCATGAATTCGTCATGGGTCAATTTTTTATTTCGAAGTTCCATTCGTAGCTGCCTTAAGTTTTATAGGGTTAAACACTGAATGCTGGTGCGAGCAGCGGCTTGCGGGTACAGCCTGGCGACGTTTGCCAGAAGCGGGAGCAGGCCATTTGAATCGCGGTAATACTCAAACTGATTCGGTAACAGAATTCTTTTCCCCTGGTCGTCCAGCTCCCGGTATTTGAGCCAGTTATGGATATCGAACTGGCTGGCGCGAGAGAGCCATCCCCCTGAACCGACGACTTTGCGTACGGTGGTGAGATCGCGACCCATCTGTAAATCCACGTTACCCACGCAGGTGCAAACCTGCTTTTTAGTGCCCGCGTGGCGCTCAGCGGCATAGCCCACGCATAAACCTGCCAGCAGGGTGTCGAAATATTTCTCTTCCTCACTGAGTGGCAGGTAATCCGGTTGCCCTACCAGATGGCGCAGGTAGCGATAAAACGCTTCCTCGCGCTGTGGTTGTTGGGCGAAGATGACTTTCACCATATCCTGCGTGCTTTCTCCCACCACGACGGCGGAAACGCGCATGCCCAGGTCGCCTTCTACTGTACGTTTGACGAACGGTTCAGGAACACCATGCAGGACGGTATCGGGGGAGAGGGTATTCGCGCTGGCCGAATAGACATCCGTGGTGGCTCCGCCCATATCAATCAGCATGAATTCCTTCCATGCGCTGTCGTAATCGCTAATGGCTTTGACTAACTCATAGACCGTCCATGGCGTCGGCATTGGCTCTTCGCCTGTTTCGCCAACAATGACGTCCAGACCTTTGCCTTTGACAATACGTGACAAGAACACATCACAAATCGCCTGGCGTGCGGCAAACGGATTCGGGTGATCGAGGTCAGGCAGAATGTTGTCTACCGTGGTCAAATCCTTATGTCCCAGAATCGTTTGTATTTCGTCCTGAATGTCCCGGTTTCCGGCGTAGATAATGGCGCAATCAAGCTTTGAGCCTGCCAGCGCATGCGCATTCGCCAGGCCGTAACTTTCTTCGCCACCGTCTGTACCGCCGGTAAACAGCAGAATATCTGGAGGGGATGACTCCAGCTCCTGGATGTCATGACGGTTCAGCTTGTACGAATAATATTGCGCGATTTTCGCTCCTGCCGAATGGGCGGTAACTTTTGCCGATTCCAACGTAATGGAAGGCACCAGCCCCATTGCTGCAACGGCAAGCCCACCTTTCGCTGAGGAGGAGTATTTCAACTGCACTTCACCACTTTTCAGTAACGGGCGAGCATCGGCAACATTCAGCACCTGATTCAGGCTGGCAAAAAAACCGTCTGCCAGATGATGTGTGGTGGTTGGGGTCAGGACATGGTTTATCAGGGTTAAATCCTCGCCTTCATGGGCGAAGAGGGCTGCCTTGGTCCATGTCGAGCCGATATCGACAGAAACTGTTTGCATCAGATGGCCTCTTCCAGGCAACGCTGTTCGAGGCCATTGTGTTGGTGAATATCATTAGTGATAAGCGCGCAAACATCTTCCAGATCGTGACTGGGGGCGAAGACCCGGTTAAAGCCCATCTCTTTAAACTTCACTTCCACATCGGCGAAGTCATGTTTACCGACGACCAGGTTGCCGCCGACGTACAGCAGAATGTCGCCAAGGCCGCGTTCGATGCAGCGCTCACGTAATCCGAGGCAATCAATGTCGCCATGACCGTAGATAGAGGACACCACGATGGCATCGGCGCCTGTTTCAATCGCAGCATCAATATATTCATCCTGGCTCACCATCACCCCAAGGTTGATTACGTGAAAATCATGAGCGGTAAAAACGCGATCCAGAACTTTATTACCTACTGCATGGCAGTCAGCACCGATGACGCCAATAACAAGTGTAGATTTCTTCATGGGTAATCCTCTGTAGGGCTGATGGTCAATAAGTGAAATTATTTTCTAATATTTAGAACATGGATTGTGACAACCTCTTAATAGGGTTGGAGTTTCTGTGGAAGCGAAAAAGGAAGCAATTGATCTATTTTCAAAATATCCTGAGAAAAATGATTGTTATATTTGGTTGTTATAAAATTTCTTTATAATCAGTAGGATGTATCATATTTTCTTGGCCGGTTTTAATTTATTAGAAAAATGGGTAATAAATTACTTGCCATGTTTGTGATCGAAATCTTATTTTGTTATGCGCGCCATTTATGTCGTGTTTTTAATAATTTCAAAAATCACAATTACTAATTAACTTGTGAACGACGTAACGGTTTTTTATTTTTTAATCTTATATGTCACAATTCATTTTTGTTAATTTTAGGATAAAAATGATAATGAAATGTTTGTGGCATATTTAATCTTTGCCACATAAGTGCAGAGTGGGCGTTAAAGATAACTTTCAGTGATGATTTAAGCGAAACGCCAGCGTTCTCTCGCAGAACACCAAACGCAATGCATCGGTCAATGTGGAACGTTTTCTCTTCCAGCTGAGATAGTTAC
Organism: Citrobacter sp. CF971; assembly: GCF_006385635.1. Classification (NCBI taxonomy): domain Bacteria; kingdom Pseudomonadati; phylum Pseudomonadota; class Gammaproteobacteria; order Enterobacterales; family Enterobacteriaceae; genus Citrobacter; species Citrobacter sp. CF971. The sequence goes on from NZ_CP041051.1 coordinate 1,595,363, forward strand.
ATCTCGGTGTTAATTATAAGTAAAATTTAAATGAATAATTTGTATGAAATAACAAGTCCATGACTTGCTAAACAAAAAACTGTGAGCTACCTAGCATTAGTGATTCTTTATCTGCTATCAATTTTGTCAGCCGGGCTGGTTAAAAGATCGTGTACATTTAAATAAATATCCTATCATTTGTAGTAACGGCAATTACTCATTGAAAAACATGTTGTTAACATCGCATTCACTAGTCATGCGAGTGTTAAACACTATTAACATTAAATTTGAAAATTGATTTAAATCAATGTTTAAAACTTGGAAAACAGCATCAAAAGAGGTTAAATTGCTGCAGATCAAATTGGTCTGAAAGTGGTAAATTAGCTATAAATTGATCACTATCGAAAAATGCAAATTTGTCTCGATAAAAACCTGTTTATTGTAAGGATTTTACGGCGTAATATAATTGCGGGATCAATTTGAGTGTTTTATTAACATGTTTGTAACCTTTCTCCATTGTCCTTTCTTCACAAGAGAAGAAAGAGTAGCGGCGTAAGGAAGCAGATAAATTTGTATTGGGGCATGCGTGTGACCCTTTCTAACGGGGTTCACTCTCGGAGTCTTCATGCGATGAGCAAGGAGTCATGATGTTAGATATAGTCGAACTGTCGCGCTTACAGTTTGCCTTGACCGCGATGTACCACTTCCTGTTTGTGCCACTGACGCTCGGTATGGCGTTCTTGCTGGCCATTATGGAAACGGTCTACGTCCTTTCCGGCAAACAGATTTATAAAGATATGACCAAGTTCTGGGGCAAGTTGTTTGGTATCAACTTCGCTCTGGGTGTGGCTACCGGTCTGACCATGGAGTTCCAGTTCGGGACTAACTGGTCTTACTACTCCCACTATGTAGGGGATATTTTCGGTGCGCCACTGGCGATCGAAGGTTTGATGGCCTTCTTCCTCGAATCCACCTTTGTAGGTCTGTTCTTCTTCGGCTGGGACCGTTTGGGTAAAGTCCAGCATATGTGTGTCACCTGGCTGGTGGCCCTGGGTTCTAACCTGTCCGCGCTGTGGATTCTGGTTGCGAACGGCTGGATGCAGAACCCAATCGCAGCGGATTTCAACTTCGAAACCATGCGTATGGAGATGCTGAGCTTCTCTGAACTGGTGCTCAACCCGGTAGCACAGGTGAAATTTGTTCACACTGTGGCATCTGGTTATGTATGCGGCGCGATGTTCGTTCTGGGTATCAGCTCCTACTATATGCTGCGCGGTCGTGACTTCGCGTTTGCTAAACGTTCTTTTGCCATCGCGGCCAGCTTTGGTATGGCTGCCATTCTGTCTGTTATCGTTCTGGGTGATGAATCTGGTTACGAAATGGGCGACGTGCAGAAAACCAAACTCGCAGCGATTGAAGCAGAATGGGAAACTCAGCCTGCACCGGCTTCCTTTACGCTGTTCGGTATTCCGGACCAGGATGCGCAGGAAAACCATTTTGCGATTCAAATTCCTTATGCGCTGGGCATCATCGCCACCCGCTCTGTTGATACACCGGTCATTGGTCTGAAAGACCTGATGGTGCAGCACGAAGAGCGTATCCGTAACGGGATGAAAGCGTATCAGTTGCTGGAAGAACTGCGTGCTGGTACTACCGACCAGGCCGTTCGCGACCAGTTCAACAGCATGAAGAAAGACCTGGGTTATGGTCTGCTGCTGAAACGCTATACGGATAACGTCACCGACGCGACCGAAGCGCAAATTCAGCAGGCAACGAAAGATTCTATCCCTCGCGTTGCGCCGCTGTACTTCGCTTTCCGTATCATGGTGGCATGCGGCATTCTGATGCTGGCAATTATCGCGGTGTCCTTCTGGACTGTGCTTCGTAACCGTATCGGTGAGAAAAAATGGCTACTGCGCACAGCGCTGTACGCGATTCCTCTGCCGTGGATTGCTATTGAATCCGGTTGGTTTGTCGCAGAGTACGGTCGTCAACCGTGGGCGATTGGTGAAGTGTTACCGACAGCCGTAGCGAACTCTTCGCTGACTGCTGGCGACCTCATCTTCTCGATGCTGTTGATTTGCGGCCTGTATACCCTGTTCCTGGTGGCTGAACTTTATCTGATGTTCAAGTTCGCACGCCTTGGGCCGAGTAGCCTGAAAACCGGTCGTTATCACTACGAGCAGTCCACTGTGACTTCTCAGCCGGCACGCTAAGACAGGAGTCGTCAAATGATCGATTATGAAGTATTGCGTTTTATCTGGTGGCTGCTGGTTGGCATTCTGCTGATTGGTTTCGCGGTCACTGATGGCTTCGACATGGGGGTGGGCATGCTCACCCGTTTCCTCGGTCGTAATGATACCGAGCGTCGAATTATGATTAACTCCATCGCCCCGCACTGGGACGGTAACCAGGTTTGGCTTATCACCGCGGGTGGCGCACTGTTCGCTGCCTGGCCGATGGTGTATGCCGCTGCGTTCTCCGGTTTCTATGTGGCGATGATCCTGGTACTGGCGTCTTTGTTCTTCCGTCCGGTCGGTTTTGATTACCGCTCCAAGATTGAAGACATGCGCTGGCGCAACATGTGGGACTGGGGCATCTTCATTGGTAGCTTCGTGCCACCGCTGGTGATTGGCGTGGCGTTCGGCAACCTGCTGCAAGGGGTTCCGTTCCACGTAGATGACTACATGCGTTTGTACTACACCGGTAACTTCTTCCAGTTGCTGAATCCGTTTGGTCTGCTGGCAGGTGTCGTGAGCGTTGGGATGATCATCACCCAGGGTGCGACCTATCTGCAGATGCGTACGGTAGGTGAACTGCATCTGCGTGCTCGTGCAACTTCACAGGTTGCGGCGCTGGTGACTCTGGTCTGCTTCGCGCTGGCCGGTGTATGGGTGATTTACGGTATTGACGGTTATGTTGTGACCTCAGCTCTGGATCATCATGCCGCCTCCAACCCGCTGACCAAAGAAGTGGCTCGCGTGGCTGGCGCATGGATGGTGAACTTTAACAATGCACCTATCCTGTGGCTGGTTCCTGCACTGGGCGTGGTTCTGCCGCTGTTGACCATTCTGACTTCTCGTATGGAGAAAGGGGCCTGGGCATTCGTCTTCTCTTCACTGACGTTAGCCTGCATCATCTTGACTGCCGGTATCGCAATGTTCCCGTTTGTGATGCCATCCAGCACCATGATGAACGCAAGTTTGACCATGTGGGATGCAACGTCCAGCCAGCTGACGCTGAATCTGATGACGTATGTAGCTTGTGTGTTTGTACCGATCATTCTGCTGTACACCGGCTGGTGTTACTGGAAGATGTTTGGTCGCATCACTAAAGAAGATATTGAAAGCAACACCCACTCTCTGTACTAAGTAAGGAGCTTAAAATGTGGTATTTCGCATGGATTTTGGGAACGCTTCTTGCCTGTGCATTTGGGATAATCACAGCGCTGGCGCTTGAGCACGTTGAATCAGGCAAAGCCGGACAAGAAGATAGCTAATGACCAACATTATCGCGATGTTATACAACGCGATGGACAAGCGCCCCTTGCGGGCGCTTTCATTTGTGCTGGCAATCGTATTGGCCGGCTGCATATTCTGGGATCCGTCACGTTTCGCGGCTAAAACCAGTGAGCTTGAAATCTGGCATGGTTTTCTGCTGATGTGGGCGGTCTGCGCAGGCATCATTCACGGCGTTGGCTTTCGTCCTCGTGCCGTACACTGGCAGGGTATCTTCTGCCCGCTGATCGCGGATATCGTCCTCGTTGTTGGTCTGTTTTTCTTCTTCTTTTGAATAAGAAACATCCTTAAATATTTATGGGCTTGCATAAGCCCATAATTTTTTACTCTCCGTTTACTTTCCCCCATTCCAAAGCACCATTCCCGCGCGTATAGTAGCGAAGTTTGAAAGCACTAACCTTTTGTTGCATTACCGGGATGTAAAGTGAATACAACGCTGTTTCGATGGCCGGTTCGTGTCTACTATGAAGATACCGATGCCGGTGGGGTGGTTTACCACGCCAGCTACGTCGCTTTTTATGAAAGAGCGCGCACAGAGATGCTGCGTCATCATCACTTCAGTCAGCAGGTCCTGTTGGCTGAACGTGTAGCCTTTGTGGTGCGCAAGATGACCCTCGAGTATTTTGCGCCTGCCCGGCTCGACGATATGCTCGAAGTTCAAACCGAAATTACGTCAATGCGTGGCACCTCTTTGGTTTTCACGCAACGCATTGTCAACGCAGAGAACACCGTGCTGAATGAAGCCGAAGTTCTGATTGTTTGCGTTGATCCACTCAAAATGAAGCCTCGTGCGCTTCCCAAGTCTATTGTCGCGGAGTTTAAGCAGTGACTGACATGAATATCCTTGATTTGTTCCTGAAGGCAAGCCTTCTGGTTAAACTTATCATGTTGATTTTGATTGGTTTCTCAATCGCATCCTGGGCCATTATTATCCAGCGGACCCGTATTCTTAATGCTGCTTCACGTGAAGCCGAAGCATTTGAAGACAAGTTCTGGTCCGGCATTGAATTGTCGCGCCTGTACCAGGAAAGCCAGGGGCGTCGTGATAATTTGGCTGGCTCAGAACAAATTTTCTACAGCGGGTTCAAAGAATTTGCCCGTTTGCATCGGGCAAATAGTCACGCGCCGGAAGCGGTCGTTGAGGGGGCTTCCCGTGCGATGCGTATCTCGATGAACCGTGAGCTGGAAACGCTGGAAACGCATATTCCATTCCTCGGAACCGTTGGCTCCATCAGCCCGTATATCGGTCTGTTCGGTACCGTTTGGGGGATCATGCACGCATTTATCGCGCTGGGCGCGGTAAAACAGGCGACACTGCAAATGGTTGCACCGGGTATCGCGGAAGCGTTGATTGCAACGGCTATCGGTCTGTTTGCGGCAATCCCGGCGGTTATGGCCTACAACCGTCTGAACCAGCGCGTGAACAAACTGGAACTGAATTACGACAACTTTATGGAAGAGTTCACCGCGATTCTGCACCGCCAGGCGTTTACCGTTAGCGAGAGCAACAAGGGGTAAGCCATGGCCAGAACGCGTGGACGAGGTCGTCGCGAACTCAAGTCCGAAATCAATATTGTACCGCTGCTCGACGTACTGCTGGTGCTGTTGCTGATCTTTATGGCAACCGCACCGATCATTACGCAGAGTGTGGAAGTCGACCTGCCGGATGCGACCGAATCGCAAGCCGTCAGCAGTAACGACGAACCCCCGGTCATTATTGAAGTTTCCGGTATTGGGCAATACAGCGTGGTGGTTGAGAAAGATCGTATGGATCAACTGCCGCCGGAGCAGGTTATCGCGGAAGCGAAAAGTCGTCTGCAGACCAATCCGAAAACGGTCTTTTTAATCGGTGGTGCGAAAGACGTGCCTTATGATGAAATAATTAAAGCGCTGAACTTGTTACACAGTGCAGGCGTAAAATCGGTTGGCTTGATGACGCAGCCAATCTGATGACGGCGTTTTGCTGGCTTGAAAGATAGCACGTAACAGGCGAACAGTTTTTTGGGAACCGAGAGTGTCAAAGGCAACCGAACAAAACGACAAGCTCAAAAGGGCGATAATTATTTCAGCGGTGCTGCATGTCATTTTATTTGCAGCGCTGATCTGGAGTTCGTTCGATGAGCACATTGATGCTTCAGCCGGCGGCGGTGGCGGTTCGTCCATCGACGCCGTTATGGTCGATCCTGGCGCCGTTGTGCAACAGTACGACAGGCAGCAGCAACAGCAGGCAAGCGCGAAACGTGCTGAAGAGCAGCGTGAAAAGCAGGCGCAGCAGCAAGCTGAAGAACTTCGCGAGAAACAGGCAGCTGAGCAAGAGCGACTGAAGCAGCTGGAAAAAGAACGCTTAGCCGCGCAGGAAAAAGTGCGCGAACAGGCGCAACAGCAGAAGCAAGCTGAAGCCGCCGCCGCGAAAGCGCAAGAGCAACAGAAACAGGCTGAAGAAGCTGCGGCGAAGGCTGCTGCAGACGCGAAGGCTAAAGCTGATGCACAGGCGAAACAAGCGGCAGATGCCGCGAAGAAAGCCGCTGCTGACGCACAGAAAAAAGCTGAGGCGGAAGCTGCTAAAGCCGCTGCTGATGCGAAGAAAGTTGCCGAAGCACAAGCTGCTAAGGCTGCCGCGGACGCTGCGAAGAAAGCACTGGCTGAAGCCGCTAAGCAAGCAGCAGCCGAGAAAGCTGCCGCTGAGAAAGCAGAAAAAGCCGCCGCCGCGAAAGCGGCCGCTGCTGAAAAAGCGGCGGCTGATAAGAAAGCCGCAGCGGAAAAAGCAGCAGCAGACAAAAAAGCTGCTGCCGAGAAAGCCGCTGCCGATAAGAAAGCTGCGGCAGATAAAGCAGCAGCTGCTAAAAAGGCTGCGGCCGAAAAAGCCGCTGCAGCCTCTGGCGTTGACGACTTGTTGGGTGACCTGAGCTCCGGTAAGAATGCACCGAAATCGGGCGGTGGAGCGAAAGGAAACGGCCAACCGGCGAAAGATAGTGGTACAAGTGGTGCCAATGGCGGTGCATCTGGTGCTGATATCAGTGCTTACGCATCTCAAATTCGTAATGCGATCCAGAGCCGTCTGTATGGTGCAGATTTGTATGCAGGTAAATCTTGCGTATTACATATCAAGTTAGCACCCGATGGTCTGTTACTGGATGTGACCGAAGAGGGTGGGGATCCAGCATTGTGTCAGGCTGCGCTGACGGCTGCGAAAACTGCCAGAATTCCTAAACCGCCTAGCCAGGCAGTTTATGAAAAAGTAAAAGATGCCAAACTGGACTTCAAACTGTAATAACGACCCCTGAGAAATCAGGGGAAACGGTCTAAGGTTGATACTGAGTTGTGGTAGTTTTGTGTATTTGAGTTTGTTAACATTCTGCTAAATTATCGTGGGCTTTCCGTCCAGATAAGGGAGATATGATGAAGCAGGCATTACGAGTAGCATTTGGTTTTCTGATGCTGTGGGCAGCGGTGCTGCACGCAGAAGTACGTATCGAGATCACCCAGGGGGTGGACTCGGCGCGCCCGATTGGTGTTGTCCCCTTCCAGTGGGCAGGACCGGGTGCTGCACCTGAAGATATCGGTGGTATCGTAGGTGCTGACCTGCGTAACAGCGGTAAATTTAACCCGTTAGACCGTTCTCGTCTGCCTCAGCAGCCTGGTACCGCGCAGGAAGTTCAACCTGCCGCTTGGTCTGCGCTGGGCATTGATGCCGTAGTCGTCGGCCAGGTTACGCCGAACCCGGATGGTTCTTACAGCGTTGCCTATCAGCTGGTTGACACCGGTGGCGCACCGGGTACCGTACTGGCACAGAACACTTATAAAGTGAACAAGCAGTGGCTGCGTTACGCGGGGCATACTGCAAGTGACGAAGTGTTTGAAAAACTGACCGGCATTAAAGGTGCATTCCGTACCCGTATCGCTTATGTTGTTCAGACCAACGGTGGTCAGTTCCCGTACGAATTACGTGTGTCCGACTACGATGGTTACAACCAGTTCGTGGTACACCGTTCTCCGCAGCCGCTGATGTCTCCGGCGTGGTCTCCGGACGGTTCAAAACTGGCGTACGTAACCTTCGAGAGTGGTCGTTCTGCACTGGTTATTCAGACGTTGTCTAATGGCGCGGTTCGTCAGGTAGCGTCGTTCCCACGTCACAACGGTGCGCCTGCGTTTTCTCCGGATGGCAGCAAACTGGCGTTTGCCCTGTCTAAAACCGGTAGCCTGAACCTGTATGTCATGGACATTGGTTCCGGTCAGATCCGTCAGGTGACGGATGGTCGTAGCAACAACACGGAACCGACCTGGTTCCCGGACAGCCAAAACCTGGCCTTTACATCTGACCAGGCCGGTCGTCCGCAGGTATATAAAGTTAACGTCAACGGCGGTGCTCCGCAGCGCATTACCTGGGAAGGTTCGCAAAACCAGGATGCGGATGTGAGCAGCGACGGTAAATTTATGGTAATGGTAAGTTCGGCCAACGGTCAGCAGCACATTGCCAAACAAGATCTGGTAGCGGGTGGCGTACAAGTTCTGTCGTCAACGTTCCTGGACGAAACGCCAAGTCTGGCACCTAACGGCACTATGGTAATCTACAGCTCTTCTCAGGGGATGGGATCCGTGCTGAATTTGGTTTCTACAGATGGGCGTTTCAAAGCGCGTCTTCCGGCAACTGATGGACAGGTTAAATTCCCTGCCTGGTCGCCGTATCTGTGATAATAAATAATTGATTAATAAAGGAATCATTGAAATGCAACTGAACAAAGTGCTGAAAGGGCTGATGATTGCTCTGCCTGTTATGGCTATTGCAGCATGTTCTTCTAACAAGAACGCCAGCAATGACGGCAGCGAAGGCATGCTGGGTGCCGGCACTGGTATGGATGCAAACGGCAGCGGCAACATGTCTTCTGAAGAGCAAGCGCGTCTTCAGATGCAACAGCTGCAGCAGAACAACATCGTTTACTTCGATCTGGACAAGTACGATATCCGTTCTGATTTCGCTGCAATGCTGGATGCTCACGCTAACTTCCTGCGTAGCAACCCGTCTTACAAAGTCACCGTAGAAGGTCATGCGGACGAACGTGGTACTCCTGAGTACAACATCTCCCTGGGTGAGCGTCGTGCGAACGCCGTTAAGATGTACCTGCAGGGTAAAGGCGTTTCTGCTGACCAGATCTCCATCGTTTCTTACGGTAAAGAAAAACCTGCAGTACTGGGTCATGACGAAGCGGCTTATGCCAAAAACCGTCGCGCCGTACTGGTTTACTAAGAGAATTGCATGAGCAGTAACTTCAGACATCATCTGTTGAGTCTGTCGTTACTGGTTGGCATAGCGGCCCCTTGGGCCGCTTTTGCTCAGGCGCCAATCAGTAGTGTCGGCTCAGGCTCGGTCGAAGACCGTGTCACTCAACTCGAGCGTATTTCTAACGCTCACAGTCAGCTTTTAACCCAACTCCAGCAACAACTCTCCGATAATCAGTCCGATATTGATTCCCTGCGTGGTCAAATTCAGGAAAATCAGTATCAGTTGAACCAGGTTGTTGAACGCCAGAAGCAAATATTGTTGCAGATTAATAATCTTGGCAGCGGTAGTGCGCCTGCGGCGCAGTCTGCAGGTAGCGATCAGAGTGGGGCAGCAGCAACCCCTACGCCTGACGCGGGCGCAGCGGCAGCGTCAGGAGCCCCGGCGCAGACTGGCGATGCGAACACTGATTACAATGCGGCCATTGCTCTGGTGCAGGATAAATCCCGCCAGGATGATGCGATTGAAGCATTTCAGAACTTCATCAAAAAGTACCCAGACTCGACTTACCTGCCAAATGCGAATTACTGGCTGGGTCAGTTGAATTACAACAAGGGGAAAAAAGATGATGCAGCGTTCTATTTTGCTTCAGTAGTTAAAAACTTCCCGAAATCACCAAAGGCTGCAGACGCGATGTATAAAGTCGGCGTCATCATGCAGGACAAAGGTGACACAGCAAAAGCTAAAGCCGTTTATCAGCAGGTTATCACTAAATACCCTGGCACTGATGGTGCGAAACAAGCGCAAAAACGCCTTGGCGCGATGTAATGAACACCATGCGACCAGAAATCGTGTTAATTCTGGTCGCGTCGTGTGATTCCTAAGCAGTTGAGTTATTTACATCGAAATTTTTGTTGCGCTAAAATCTGAAATCAGTAATATATGCCGCCGTTGCCAAGGGATATCAAACAGCCCGAAAGCGGCAAAAAAAGTGGGTCGTTAGCTCAGTTGGTAGAGCAGTTGACTTTTAATCAATTGGTCGCAGGTTCGAATCCTGCACGACCCACCAATCGCTAAGGTGGAACGCGATTGTAAAACGTGAAGGATAACGTTGCGTAAGCAACGGCCCGTAGGGCGAGACGAAGTCGAGTCATCCTGCACGACCCACCACTAACTCAGTTAGTAAGTAGTATCCAGCGTAGTATCGGGTGATTAGCTCAGCTGGGAGAGCACCTCCCTTACAAGGAGGGGGTCGGCGGTTCGATCCCGTCATCACCCACCACTCGGGGCGTTAGCTCAGTTGGTAGAGCAGTTGACTTTTAATCAATTGGTCGCAGGTTCGAATCCTGCACGCCCCACCAATTTATTGGTGGTACCGAGTAAAAATTTTCAGGTTATACCCGAGCGGGTCGTTAGCTCAGTTGGTAGAGCAGTTGACTTTTAATCAATTGGTCGCAGGTTCGAATCCTGCACGACCCACCAATCGCTAAGGTGGAACGCGATTGTAAAACGTGAAGGATAACGTTGCGTAAGCAACGGCCCGTAGGGCGAGGCAAAGCCGAGTCATCCTGCACGACCCACCATCCTGAAAGTATAAAGAAGTGAACCCCATAAGGGGGCGTTAGCTCAGTTGGTAGAGCAGTTGACTTTTAATCAATTGGTCGCAGGTTCGAATCCTGCACGCCCCACCAGTGTAAAAAAGCGCCCTAAAGGCGCTTTTTTGCTATGTGCAGGATTTCATGATTCGAACCTGCAGCAGGTTCGGGTCGAACGAAGTGAGACAACGGAGCCGTTTACGGCGATGGCCCGAAGGGCGAGCGTAGCGAGTCATCCTGCACGCCCCACCAGTGTAAAAAAGCGCCCTAAAGGCGCTTTTTTGCTATGCGCAGAATCAACGATTCGAACCTGCTTGCCTGATGCGCTTCGCTTATCAGTCCTACAGACGACACTATTCACGTAGGCCGGATAAGACGTCAGTCGCCATCCGGCATTCATCACACGCAATTATTGTGACTTTCTTACGCCAATCCGCTATCTTGTTTAGCATATAAAACAAATCTAACCGAATACGGCGTGCGTCACGCTTTTAATCGGTTATTTCGTTAAGCTAGTAAAACGAGAAAGCAAGATGAGCGTGATGTTTGATCCAGAAGCAGCAATTTATCCGTTTCCGCCGAAGCCAGCCCCGCTGAGTGTGGATGAAAAGCAATTTTATCGTGAAAAAATCAAGCGCCTGTTGAAAGAGCGTGATGCCGTTATGGTCGCGCACTATTACACCGATCCTGAAATTCAGCAATTGGCCGAAGAGACCGGTGGCTGTATTTCTGATTCTCTGGAAATGGCGCGGTTCGGCTCAAAACATTCTGCCTCTACGCTGTTGGTTGCAGGAGTGAGGTTTATGGGGGAAACCGCCAAAATCCTCAGCCCGGAAAAGACCATCCTGATGCCGACCTTACAGGCGGAATGTTCATTAGATCTGGGTTGTCCGATTGATGCTTTCAGCGCGTTTTGCGATGCGCATCCTGATCGTACCGTGGTGGTTTACGCCAATACCTCCGCTGCCGTTAAAGCGCGGGCGGACTGGGTCGTCACGTCCAGTATCGCGGTAGAACTTATTGAGCACCTTGATAGTTTAGGTGAAAAAATCATCTGGGCTCCGGACAGACATCTGGGCAACTACGTGCAAAAACAGACCGGTGCAGATGTTCTTTGTTGGCAGGGGGCCTGTATCGTCCACGACGAATTTAAAACTCAGGCTTTAACACGCATGAAGGGGCTTTACCCTGATGCTGCGGTGTTGGTGCACCCGGAGTCCCCTCAGTCTATCGTTGATATGGCTGATGCGGTTGGCTCAACCAGCCAGTTAATCAACGCAGCTAAATCGTTACCGCATCAACAGCTGATTGTGGCGACTGACCGGGGCATTTTTTACAAAATGCAGCAGGCCGTTCCGGATAAAGAATTGCTTGAAGCGCCGACGGCTGGCGAGGGGGCAACCTGCCGCAGCTGTGCGCATTGTCCGTGGATGGCGATGAACGGCCTCAAGGCTATTGCTGAGGGCCTGGAACAAGGCGGAGCGGCTCATGAGATACATGTTGATGCTGCGCTGCGAGAAGGGGCGTTGTTGCCGTTAAACCGCATGTTGGAATTTGCGGCTACACTTCGAGCTTAATTAATTTTTTTGCTCTGGGGGAAAAGATGGACTTTTTTAGCACGCAGAACATTCTGGTACATATTCCGATCGGCGCTGGCGGTTACGATCTGTCGTGGATCGAAGCTGTGGGGACGATCGCCGGGTTGCTGTGTATTGGTCTGGCGAGTCTTGAGAAAATAAGCAATTACTTCTTCGGCCTGATAAACGTCACGCTGTTTGCGATTATCTTCTTTCAGATCCAGCTCTATGCAAGCCTGTTGCTGCAAGTTTTCTTCTTTGCCGCCAACATCTACGGCTGGTATGCCTGGTCCAGGCAAAATAACCAGCATGAAGCGGAACTGAAAATTCGCTGGCTGCCGTTACCAAAAGCGATCGGCTGGCTGGCGGCTTGCGTGGTAGCGATCGGTCTGATGTCGGTCTATATCGACCCGGTCTTTGCATTCCTGACCCGCATTGCGGTGAACATTATGCAGGCATTAGGATTACAGGTTGTTGTGCCTGAGTTGCAACCCGATGCATTCCCGTTCTGGGACTCCTGCATGATGGTGTTGTCGATTGCGGCGATGATCCTGATGACGCGCAAATACGTCGAAAACTGGCTGCTGTGGGTGATCATTAACGTAATAAGCGTAGTGATTTTCGCCCTACAAGGCGTATATGCCATGTCGCTGGAGTATATGATCCTGACGGTTATCGCCCTGAATGGTAGCAGGATGTGGATTAACAGCGCGCGTGAGCGGGGTTCCCGCGCGCTTTCCCATTAATGGTGATGATGTGAATGGCCGGACACGCCTTGGTACAGGTGGCAGTCCGGCCCATTGCACGGCTGATACTCCATCTGGATCGTCGCGTGTTCAATCTGGTAGTGGTGGATAAGGAAATGCTGAATACGTTCCAGCAGGGCATCATGATCGTGCGGCGGGATCACCTGCACATGCAGCGTCATTACCGGTTTTTCACCCACCATCCAGACATGGACATGGTGTACATTGCGGACTTCGGGGATATCCCGGCTGAGATGGCGCTGCAGTGCGGCAATATCCAGCGTCAGCGGGGCACCTTCCAGTAATTCATTAACGCTATCCTTTAACAGTCGCCAGGCGCTGCGCAGTACCAGCACGGAAACCAGAATCGAGAGAATCGGGTCCGCAGGCGTCCAGCCCGTCCAGATAATAATAAGCGCAGCGATGATCGCCCCGACCGAGCCGAGTAAATCGCCCATCACATGTAGTGCCGCAGCACGGACGTTCAGGTTTTTCTCCTCACTGCCGCGGTGTAGAACCCAAAAAGCCAGCACGTTGGCGAGTAAACCCGCGACAGCTATAACCATCATCATGCCGCCTGCCACGGGGCGGGGCGTATGGAAGCGCTCAATGGCTTCCCAGACGATTAAAATGGTGATCACGACCAATGCGATGGCATTAACAAACGCGGCCAGTGTCGTGAGCCTCAGCCAGCCGAAGGTGTGTCGTATTGTGGGCGGTCGATGGGAAAACCGGACGGCCAGCAGCGCGAAAAGGAGCGCTGCGGCATCAGTGAGCATATGCCCGGCATCAGCCAGCAAGGCCAGTGAACCTGAAAGTATTCCACCTACCACTTCAACCAACATAAATCCGGCTGTAATGCAGAATGCAAACATCAAGCGGCGGGCATTATTGTCCTTGGGTTGCTCAGAGGAATTATGAGTATGCGAGTGCGCCATTATGCCATCCCTTTGTTATTCTCATCTTTACTGTATGCCATCATACCGTTTTTGGGATGATAAAATTAAAAAGGAGAGCTATTGCTCTCCCGTTATTAGCTTTATTTTCAGCGTTACTGCGTTGTGCCATCAGTTTTTGTCTCGGCATCATTATTAATGCCGTTTCCGGTCTCAACCTTCTTATTCACATCAGGGCAGCGACCGTCCTTACACATAGTGTTCTTGTGCATCTCGTCTTTGGTCATCCCTTCATGGTTCATTGATGAACCGTTCGGGTGCAGCATTGTGCCACCCGAATTCACGTTACTGTTGTCGACGTTATTTGGTGCCACGTTTTCACGTGCGTCTGGGGCGACCTGACCGGCGTCCGCCGAGGAATTTGCCTGGCCGTTATTGGACTGCGTATTGGTTTCAGCAGCCAGCGCCGCGCCGCTGGCGAGGCTGAGTGTAGCGGTAAGAAAGAGTGAAGCCAGCTTTGTCATATGCATAATATGCTCCTGTTATGGTCGATATGTCGGATAACGTCTTCCAACAGTGCATGTGCCAGTTACATCATCAATATGTGGTTAATAGTTTTGCCTGAGAAATTAAACCCAGCATAGAATCTTGAAATTTATGAAAATTAAAGCTGTTACAGTTATAAATTGTAGGTTGGATCTCGTTTTTCGCTACTTTATTGTGTTTTTTTGGCCAATTCCAGGATTAATCCGTCCAAAGTGTAAAACCCCGTTTACACTTTATGACTGAAGATATAGATTGGAGGGATTGCATTCATTTATATAAGTATGGCAACGCTGGAATAATCATGAATTATCAGAACGACGATTTACGCATTAAAGAGATCAACGAGTTATTACCGCCAGTCGCATTGCTGGAAAAATTCCCCGCTACTGAAAATGCCGCAAACACGGTGGCTCATGCCCGTAAAGCGATTCATAAAATTCTGAAAGGAAGCGATGATCGCCTGTTAGTGGTAATTGGGCCGTGCTCTATTCATGATCCGGCAGCCGCTAAAGAGTACGCCGCCCGCCTGCTGGCGCTGCGCGAAGAGTTAAAAGGCGAGCTTGAAATTGTCATGCGCGTCTATTTTGAAAAACCGCGAACCACCGTCGGCTGGAAAGGGCTTATCAACGATCCGCATATGGACAACAGCTTCCAAATCAACGATGGGCTGCGCATTGCACGTAAATTGCTGCTGGATATCAATGATAGCGGATTGCCGGCTGCGGGTGAGTTCCTCGATATGATCACGCCGCAATACCTTGCCGATCTGATGAGCTGGGGCGCGATTGGGGCTCGTACCACTGAATCTCAGGTACACCGCGAGCTGGCATCAGGTCTGTCTTGCCCGGTTGGTTTTAAAAACGGTACCGATGGCACGATCAAAGTTGCGATAGATGCAATCAACGCAGCAGGGGCGCCACACTGCTTCCTGTCTGTGACCAAATGGGGTCATTCGGCGATCGTGAATACCAGCGGTAACGGCGATTGCCATATTATTTTGCGCGGCGGCAAAGAACCTAACTACAGCGCTCAGCACGTTGCCGATGTGAAAGAAGGTCTGATCAAAGCAGGGCTCTCTGCACAAGTGATGATCGACTTTAGCCATGCCAATTCCTGCAAGCAGTTCAAAAAGCAGATGGATGTTGCGAAAGACGTTTGCGGACAAGTCGCTGGTGGAGAAAAAGCGATTATTGGCGTGATGATCGAAAGCCATCTGGTCGAGGGTAATCAGAACCCGGATAGCGGCGAGCCGCTGACCTACGGTAAGAGCATCACCGACGCCTGCATTGGCTGGGAAGACACCGATGCGGTGCTGCGCCAGTTGGCGGATGCGGTAAAAGCGCGTCGCGGTTAAAACGTTAGCCTTCCAGAAAAATAAAAAAGCGTGGAGCATTCCACGCTTTTTTCGTTTGACCCGGGATGAAAATTACTTCGCTTTACCCTGGTTCGCAACGGCTGCAGCTTTTGCGGCGATCTCGTCAGCGTTACCCAGATAGTAGTGTTTGATCGGTTTGAAGTTTTCGTCGAACTCATATACCAGCGGTACGCCGGTCGGAATGTTCAGTTCAAGGATCTCATCTTCGCCCATATTATCCAGGTATTTAACCAGCGCACGCAGAGAGTTACCGTGAGCGGCGATAATCACACGCTCACCGCTTTTCATGCGCGGCAGAATGGTTTCGTTCCAGTAGGGGATAACGCGGTCGATGGTCAGCGCCAGGCTTTCGGTAACCGGTAACTCTTTGTCGGTCAGCTTCGCATAACGCGGATCATGACCCGGATAACGCTCGTCATCTTTGGTCAGTTCTGGTGGCGTTACCGCAAAGCCGCGACGCCATTGTTTAACCTGCTCGTCACCGTATTTTTCAGCGGTTTCAGCTTTGTTCAGACCCTGCAGCGCGCCGTAATGACGTTCGTTCAGTTTCCAGGATTTCTCAACCGGCAGCCAGGCCTGATCCAGTTCGTCCAGTACGTTCCACAGGGTGTGGATGGCACGTTTCAGCACAGAGGTATAAGCAAAATCGAAGCTGTAGCCTTCCTCTTTCAGCAGTTTACCTGCCGCTTTTGCTTCGCCCACACCTTTCTCGGACAGATCAACGTCATACCAACCGGTAAAACGGTTCTCGTTGTTCCACTGACTTTCACCGTGACGTACCAGAACCAGCTTAGTTACAGCCATACACTCACTCCTATAAATCATATTTAATGATAATAATTCTCATTATATTGCCGTAATGCGTCAGCGGCAATCCTTACGCATAACCATAGCGAAAATAGCGCCACAGTGTAAGGTTCTTGTGAACTCAAGGTTGCGATTTTGTCTTTGAACGGTGGGGATTTGAGCGGTTCTACTGTGATAAACAAGCAACAGGCCCGATACGTTACGTCATCGGGCCTGGGAGGGGGAACGATTAGGCTGGAATAAACCTGTATTCCGTCACGCTGGCATACTCTTCGCCAGGACGCAGGAAGCAGTCTGGCTGCGGCCATTCCGGATGGTTCGGGCTGTCCGGCAGGAACTCGCTTTCCAGTGCCAGACCTTGCCAGTCGGCGTAGGCATCAGGACCACGGGATGGCGTACCGCCGAGGAAATTCCCGGAATAAAACTGTAATGCCGGGGCGGAGGTGTAGACCTCCATCTGCAGTTTTTCATCCTGGGACCACAGTCGAGCGACCGGCGTATGCGTATTGCCCTGTGCCTGGAGCAGGAAGGCGTGATCGTAACCTTTTACCTTGCGCTGATCGTCATCGGCAAGAAATTCACTGCTGATGATCTTAGGCGTACGGAAATCGAAAGTGCTACCAGCGACGGATTTCAGTCCGTCGTGCGGGATGCCCATTTCATCAACCGGCAAGTACTCGTCGGCGAGGATTTGCAGCTTGTGTTGGCGCACATCCGTTTTGTCACCGTCGAGGTTGAAATAAACGTGATTCGTCAGATTCACCGGGCAGGGCTTATCGACCGTGGCGCGGTAGGTTATCGAAATACGATTATCGTCAGTCAGGCGATACTGCACGGTAGCGCAAAGATGGCCAGGGAAGCCCTGATCGCCATCGTCAGACGTTAAGGCGAACAGCACTTGGCGGTCATTTTGATTGACTATCTGCCAGCGACGTTTGTCAAAACCGTCCGGCCCGCCGTGCAGCTGGTTGTCGCCCTGACTTGGTATTAATTCAACGGTTTCGCCAGCAAATGTATAGCGGCTGTTGGCGATACGGTTAGCGTAGCGACCAATCGAGGCCCCCAGAAATGCAGCCTGTTC
Source organism: Citrobacter sp. CF971 (assembly GCF_006385635.1). NCBI lineage: Bacteria > Pseudomonadati > Pseudomonadota > Gammaproteobacteria > Enterobacterales > Enterobacteriaceae > Citrobacter > Citrobacter sp. CF971. Next base: position 1,612,701 of record NZ_CP041051.1, read on the forward strand.
CGGGTATTGTTCCGGGCTGGCGCAACCGAGTAATGCTTCGCGCACGCTATCATCGCTGAGCGGAATACGCGCAGAGAGTAGGGTCGCGCCCCAGTCCATCAGCGTGACCACCATCCCTGCGTCATTGCGCAGGGTGAGCAGGCGAAACGGCTGACCGTCCGGAGCCTGCACGGGGATTTCGTTTAACATTGTCCGGCTCCTTGAGAAGGTTTGCAGACGTAGAATGTTTCTTTAATTCCAGTTTTTGCTTCGTACTGCTCAGCGACAGCTTGCTGTACGGCAGGCACCAAATCTTGCGGGATCAGCGCCACGATACAGCCGCCGAAGCCGCCGCCGGTCATGCGTACACCGCCTTTATCGCCAATGGTCGCTTTGACAATCTCAACCAGCGTATCAATTTGCGGCACGGTAATTTCAAAGTCATCGCGCATTGAGGCGTGAGATTCCGCCATCAGTTGGCCCATACGCAGCAGGTCGCCTTTTTCCAGCGCCTGTGCTGCTTCAACGGTACGCGCATTTTCCGTGATCACGTGGCGAACGCGTTTGGCGACGATCGGATCCAATTCGTGGGCGACGGCGTTAAACGCTTCAAGGTTAACATCACGCAGCGCTGGCTGCTGGAAGAAACGAGCGCCGGTTTCACACTGTTCGCGACGGGTGTTGTATTCGCTACCGACCAACGTACGTTTAAAGTTACTGTTGATGATCACCACCGCTACGCCCTCAGGCATAGAAACTGCTTTGGTGCCAAGCGTTCGGCAGTCGATCAGTAGCGCATGATCTTTCTTACCAAGTGCCGAGATCAACTGATCCATAATGCCGCAGTTACAGCCGACAAACTGGTTTTCAGCTTCCTGACCGTTCAGGGCAATCTGCGCGCCGTCGAGCGGCAGATGATAGAGCTGCTGGAATACCGTACCCACAGCGACTTCCAGCGAGGCAGAAGAACTTAACCCCGCGCCCTGTGGGACGTTACCGCTGATCACCAGATCAGCACCGCCAAAGGTGTTATTGCGCTTTTGCAGATGTTTCACTACGCCACGCACGTAGTTTGACCACTGCTGGCTGTCGTGGGCGATAATCGGCGCATCAAGCGAGAACTCATCAATCTGATTGTCGTAATCAGCGGCGATCACGCGGACTTTTCGATCGTCGCGTGCCGCACAACTGATAACGGTTTGATAGTCGATGGCGCAAGGCAGAACGAAGCCGTCGTTATAATCGGTATGCTCGCCGATCAGGTTTACACGACCCGGTGCCTGAATAGTATGGGTGGCAGGGTAGCCAAATGTTTCTGCAAACAGAGATTGTGTTTTTTCTTTCAGACTCATTATTTAAACTCCGCATTCGCGAAAATGGATGTCGCTGACCGCACGCAGTCGTTCAGCCGCTTGTTCTGCCGTCAGGTCGCGCTGGGTTTCTGCCAGCATTTCATATCCGACCATAAATTTACGCACAGTCGCGGAACGCAGCAGCGGCGGATAAAAGTGTGCATGCAACTGCCAGTGTTGGTTTTCTTCACCGTTAAACGGTGCGCCGTGCCAGCCCATGGAGTAGGGGAATGAACACTGGAACAGATTGTCGTAACGACTGGTCAGTTTTTTCAACGCCAGCGCCAGGTCAGCACGCTGTTCGTCGCTCAAATCGGTAATACGCAGCACATGCGCTTTCGGCAGCAGCAGCGTTTCGAACGGCCACGCGGCCCAGTAAGGCACAACCGCCAGCCAGTGCTCGGTTTCTACGACCGTACGACTGCCGTCCGCCAGTTCGCGCTGGACGTAATCAACGAGCATTGGCGCGCCTTGTTCGGCGAAGTACGCTTTCTGCAGGCGATCTTCACGTTCGGCTTCGTTAGGCAAAAAGCTGTTGGCCCAAATTTGTCCGTGTGGGTGCGGGTTCGAGCACCCCATCGCTGCGCCTTTATTCTCAAATACCTGCACCCAGGGATAGGTTTTCCCTAAGTCTTCGGTCTGCTCCTGCCACGTTTTTACGATTTCTGTCAGTGCAGGGACGCTGAGTTCCGGCAACGTTTTGCTGTGATCGGGTGAGAAGCAAATCACGCGGCTGGTACCGCGCGCGCTCTGGCAGCGCATCAACGGATCGTGACTGTCCGGCGCGTCCGGGGTATCGGACATCAACGCCGCAAAGTCATTGGTAAAGACATAGGTCCCGGTGTAATCCGGGTTTTTGTCGCCGGTAACGCGCGTATTGCCAGCGCACAGGAAGCAGTCCGGGTCATGTGCAGGTAGTACCTGCTTAGACGGAGTTTCCTGCGCCCCTTGCCACGGGCGTTTGGCGCGATGCGGTGATACGAGAATCCACTGCCCGGTGAGCGGGTTAAAACGGCGGTGTGGATGATCGACAGGATTGAATTGCGTCATGATTGGTCCTTAATCCGAATATCCCTGTGGGTGGCGTGACTGCCAGTGCCAGGTATCTTGTGCCATTTCATCCAATGTGCGGGTCACGCGCCAGTTGAGCTCGCGATCGGCTTTGCTGGCATCAGCCCAGTAGGCTGGAAGATCGCCTTCACGGCGCGGGGCGAAGTGGTAATTCACCGGTTTACCACAGGCTTTGCTGAAGGCGTGGACCACGTCCAGCACGCTGCTGCCGATGCCTGCACCGAGGTTATAAATATGCACACCCTGAATGCCTGCCAGTTTTTCCATGGCGGCAACGTGGCCGTCGGCGAGATCCATCACATGGATGTAGTCGCGTACGCCGGTGCCATCTTCAGTAGGGTAGTCATTGCCAAATATGGCAAGAGACTCGCGGCGGCCAACGGCAACCTGCGCGATGTAAGGCATCAGGTTGTTTGGAATACCTTGCGGATCTTCCCCCATATCTCCTGACGGATGAGCGCCAACAGGGTTAAAGTAGCGCAGCAGGGCAATGCTCCAGTCGGGCTGAGCTTTTTGCAGATCGGTCAGGATCTGTTCCACCATCAGCTTGCTTTTGCCGTACGGACTTTGTGGCGTGCCGGTGGGGAAGCTTTCAACGTAAGGAATTTGCGGCTGATCGCCATAGACGGTCGCGGAGGAGCTGAAAATAAAGTTTTTCACGTTGGCTGCGCGCATTGCATTCACCAGACGCAGAGTGCCGTTGACGTTGTTGTCATAGTACTCCAGCGGCTTGGCAACGGATTCTCCAACGGCTTTTAAACCGGCAAAATGGATGACCGTATCAATGGCATGATCGTGCAGAATTTCGGTTATCAGCGCTTCGTTACGGATGTCTCCTTCCACGAAGGTCGGATGCTTGCCGCCTAAACGCTCAATGACGGGCAGTACGCTGCGCTTGCTGTTGCAGAGATTATCCAGGATCACCACCTCGTGACCGTTTTTCAGCAACTGCACGCAAGTGTGGCTTCCAATGTAACCGCTACCACCTGTAACCAATACTCTCATAATTCGCTCCGTTAAGCCTATGGTATGCAATAACCATAGCATAACAAAGATGCGAAAAGTGTGACACGGAATAAATTAGTGGAATCGTTTACACTCCAGGGTTTTCACTCGACGCTGCTAGTTAATTTATTATAAATCATTATGTTAGGTTGTTATTACAGCGATTGTCTGAAAAAAAAGCAGAAAAAAGGGCGTGATAAACGCCCTGGCATGAAAATTAACGCAGAGAAGTTTGTCGATAGCCGTAGATATCTCCCTCGGGTACAAACTCTAGCCGATGGGTAATGCAGGCCGGGGCATCTTCGGCGTGATGAGAGACGAACAAAAGCTGAGTTTCGCCTTCACCGATCAGGACATCCACAAACCGACGGATCAGTTGGCGGTTGAGCGGATCTAATCCTTGCAAGGGTTCATCGAGGATCAGCAATGTAGGATGTTTCACCAGAGCACGAACAATCAATGCCAGCCGCTGTTGTCCCCAGGAAAGACTATGAAATGGCGCATCCGCGGTACGTTTATCGATGCCAAGAATATCCAGCCACTGCTGTACCAGCTTGTGCTGCCTGTCGGAGACGGCCTGATAAATGCCGATTGAATCGAAATAACCGGAGAGAATAACGTTGCGAACTGTTGTACTTACCCGGTAATCCAAATGCAGGCTGCTGCTGACATAGCCAATGTGTTTTTTGATATCCCAGATAGTTTCACCGCTGCCCCGGCGTCGGCCAAACAGGGTCAGGTCGTTGCTATATCCCTGGGGATGATCGCCGGTGATTAAACTGAGCAGGGTTGATTTCCCCGCACCGTTGGGGCCGACGATTTGCCAGTGTTCCCCCGGATTTACCCGCCAGCTCAGATGATGCAGGATAGGGCGATCGTTATACGAGACAGTGCCATCGTTAAGCACAATGCGCGGCTCGTTATCTGACAATGTTTGGCGTACTGAAGGCTCATCCGGCTCAGGTAACTGGATGCCTTCCAGCCGCTCGCTATGGGCAAGCTGAGCGATTAATGCTTGTTGCAGAAGGTCGATTTTTGCGCCGGTTTCCGTCAGTGTGCAATCGGCAAGCACGCCGGCAAACTGCACGAATTCGGGAATTTCATCAAAGCGATTAAGCACCAGTACCAGCGTTAAACCGGCCTGGTGTAGCTCATCGAGCAGTTCTGCTAACTGGCGGCGGGACGCGACGTCCAGCCCGTCAAAGGGTTCATCAAGGATCAGCAAATCTGGCGTGGACATTAATGCCTGGCAGAGCAGAGTTTTGCGTGTTTCACCGGTGGAAAGGTATTTGAAACGCCTGTTGAGTAGGGCTGAAATGCCAAACTGCTGCGCCAGCGCAGCGCAGCGGGCGGGATCGTTGACCTCATCCTGAATGATTTCTGCGGTGGTGCGCCCTGTGTCGTCTTCACCGGGACTAAGAAGATCGGTGTTGTTCCGCTGCCACTCGTCGCTGACCAGCTTTTGGAGCTGCTCAAAGGAGAGTCGGGTAATACGTGTGAACTGGCAGCGGCGTTCGCCTTTCAGGAGCGGCAACTCGCCCGCCAGCGCGCGGGCCAGCGCAGATTTCCCGCTACCATTAGAGCCAACAAACGCCCAGCTATCACCCGCGTTTAACGTCAACGCATCTAACTGGAGCGTTTTTGTGTCGCTAAGACGAAACATGCCTTGCGAAATTTGCAACGATGACATTTTGTATCCCATTATTTGCAGCGATGAATAACAGGGATACGTGTTCTTCGGGCTGATGTCAATCAACTCAGCACAGCGTGGCGATAATCACTCTATCAGCATTAAAATATGCTGTGACGTTAGCGCCTTCAGTTAATGTGTGGGTCTGATCTATCGGCAACGTCGCGCAGAGCGTCTGGCCATCTGGCAACGTCATCAGCACTTCACACTGTTCCGCACCGCGTTCAATATGGCTAATCGTGCCCTGCAACTGGTTATCGGCAGCCTGAGCGATGGCGTCGTCCTGAGTGATTCCCACCCACGGCGCTTTCAGCAAAATCAGTACTTCTTTGCCTTCCTCAAGACCCAGACGCTCGCCGCTTTGCGCAGTGATTGCCACTTTCAGGCGCGTTTCGCCATCGGCCAGCAGGACGTCAACATGCTGCTGGACCTGATCGTGGTCGCGAGCGGTAATGGTGCCAAACCACTGGTTACGGGCGCTGGTTTGCAGTGAAAAACGCGAGATAGCTGCCAGCAGGCTGTTGAGCGGTAGCGCATCGTCATCGCTCAAAACATCAAAAGCTTTTTGTTGGATTTGCGCCAGTAAATCATATAACTGGATTAAACGTTGGCCATAGCGCGTTAACACCGCGCCACCGCCGCCTTTACCGCCTGTGGCACGTTCAACCAGCGTCTGCTCGCTGAGCTGGTTCATTTCGTTAATCGCATCCCAGGCGCTTTTGTAGCTGATACCTGCATCCTTCGCGCCCTGACTGATGGAACCGGAAAGCGCAATGTGCTTAAGCAGAGAAATGCGACGGGGATCAGCAAACAGTTTTTGCTGAAGTTTCAGCGTAAGAAGGATTTCGGCCTGCATCACAAGCTCCTGGCAAAAAAGGGTATTGTGACGGAAAACCGTGCCTGAGCAAAGCCGACCGCACAAAAGGGGAGTGCTTTTCTGCGTTATGTGGTTAGAATACAACTAAGGACTATATCTGGAGTTGACCATGTTAGAGTTATTGAAAAGTCTGGTATTCGCCGTAATCATGGTACCTGTGGTAATGGCCATCATTCTGGGTCTGATTTACGGACTGGGTGAAGTGTTCAACATTTTCTCCGGTATCGGTCAGAAAGACCAGTCCAGACAGAATCATTGATTCCCCAAACGCCCGCTCAGTCGGGCGTTTATATTTTTAGCCTTCCTACTCGTTTTCTCTCGCTACAGTTTCTCAAGATCCTGCTTTCCCTGCCGATATTTTCTTTGTGTAACCTCTAATTGGTATCAATAACCACTGGGAAAATCCTGGTTTAATCGTTATATTTGCGCCTACATAACGAAACGCAAAGGAGTTACAGATGGCACGTACATGGTTACGCTTGTTTGCAGGGGCAACTCTTTCTCTTACTGTTGCCGGACATGCGCTGGCGGATGAAGGAAAGATTACCGTTTTCGCAGCGGCTTCGCTGACCAACGCGATGCAGGACATTGCAACGCAATATAAAAAAGAGAAGAACGTTGATGTTGTCTCCTCTTTTGCTTCTTCTTCCACACTGGCGCGTCAGATTGAAGCAGGCGCACCGGCCGATCTGTTTATTTCTGCCGATCAGAAATGGATGGACTACGCGGTAGACAAGAAGTCGATTGATACCGCAACGCGTGAAACGCTGTTGGGTAACAGCCTGGTGGTGGTTGCGCCGAAAGCCAGCGCACAGAAAGACTTCACCATCGACAGCAAAACCAACTGGACCAGTCTGTTGAACGGTGGACGCCTGGCTGTTGGCGATCCGGAACATGTTCCGGCAGGCATTTATGCCAAAGAAGCGCTGCAAAAACTGGGTGCATGGGATACCCTGGCCCCGAAACTGGCTCCTGCTGAAGACGTGCGCGGTGCGCTGGCGCTGGTAGAGCGTAACGAAGCGCCGCTGGGGATCGTCTATGGTTCTGATGCCGTCGCCAGCAAGGGCGTAAAAGTTGTGGCGACCTTCCCGGAAGATTCGCACAAAAAAGTGGAATACCCTATCGCGATTGTTGATGGGCACAAAAACGCAACGGTTAGCGCGTTCTATGATTACCTGAAAGGACCGCAGGCTGCTGAAATCTTTAAACGTTATGGATTTACGACCAAGTAATGATACTGACCGATCCTGAATGGCAGGCCGTTATACTGAGCCTGAAAGTTTCTTCCCTGGCCGTGTTGTTTAGTCTGCCATTTGGGATCTTCTTTGCCTGGCTACTGGTGCGATGCAAGTTCCCGGGCAAAGCGCTGCTCGACAGCGTACTGCATTTGCCGCTGGTTCTGCCGCCTGTGGTGGTGGGGTATCTGCTGTTGGTCTCTATGGGACGGCGCGGATTCATTGGCGAATGGCTGTACGACTGGTTTGGCATCACTTTTGCCTTTAGCTGGCGTGGGGCGGTGCTGGCCGCTGCGGTGATGTCCTTCCCGCTCATGGTGCGGGCTATTCGTCTGGCGCTGGAAGGTGTCGACGTCAAGCTGGAGCAGGCGGCCCGCACGCTGGGAGCCGGACGCTGGCGCGTCTTTATGACCATTACGTTACCGCTGATGCTGCCCGGCATTATTGTTGGTACTGTGCTGGCGTTTGCGCGTTCCCTTGGGGAATTTGGTGCAACCATTACCTTTGTTTCCAATATTCCTGGCGAAACCCGCACCATTCCTTCGGCGATGTATACCCTGATCCAAACCCCGGGCGGCGAAAGCGCGGCGGCGAGGTTATGTATCATTTCCATTGTGTTGGCGCTGATTTCGCTGCTGATTTCTGAATGGCTGGCGCGTATTAGCCGTGAGCGGACGGGGCGATAATCATGCTTGAACTTAATTTCTCCCAGACGCTGGGGACGCATTGTCTGACGCTCAACGAAACGCTGCCAGCCAGCGGCATCACCGCTATTTTTGGCGTTTCCGGTGCGGGCAAAACCTCACTGATTAACGCCATCAGTGGTCTGACGCAGCCGCAGTCCGGGCGCATCGTGCTCAACGGTCGGGTGTTAAACGACGTCGAGAACGGTATCTGTTTAACGCCGGAAAAACGCCGGGTGGGCTATGTTTTCCAGGATGCGCGCCTGTTCCCACACTATAAAGTGCGCGGCAACCTGCGTTACGGAATGGCGAAAAGCATGGCCGGACAGTTTGATAAGCTGGTGGCGTTGTTGGGCATTGAACCGCTGCTTGACCGTCTGCCAGGCGGTCTTTCTGGCGGTGAAAAGCAGCGTGTCGCCATTGGTCGGGCGCTGCTGACAGCGCCTGAGTTATTGCTTCTTGATGAGCCGTTAGCCTCGCTGGATATACCGCGTAAACGCGAACTGCTGCCTTATCTGCAACGCCTGGCGCGGGAAATTAATATTCCGATGCTGTACGTCAGCCACTCGCTTGATGAGATTTTGCACCTGGCAGATAAAGTGATGGTGCTGGAAAACGGGCAGGTCAAAGCGTTTGGTTCGTTGGAAGATGTCTGGGGCAGCAGCGTGATGCACCCCTGGCTGCCTAAGGAACAGCAAAGCAGTATTCTGAAAGTCAGCGTGCTGGAACATCATCCACACTACGCGATGACCGCGCTGGCGCTTGGCGATCAGCATCTGTGGGTCAACAAGCTGGAACAACCGCTGCAAACCGCGCTGCGTATTCGTATTCAGGCCTCTGATGTTTCATTGGTACTGCAACCGCCGCAACAGACCAGTATTCGTAATGTTCTCCGGGCAAAAGTCGCGCAATGCTATGACGATAACGGTCAGGTGGAAGTTCAGCTTGAGGTGGGCGGTAAGACGCTGTGGGCGAAGATCAGCCCATGGGCCAGGGATGAACTGGGTATCAAACCTGGCCTGTGGCTGTACGCGCAAATTAAGAGCGTATCGATTACCGCCTGATTACAGCAGGTGAGAGTAGATAAATTTCGCGATGCTGTCGGTGGTGTTATCACCAATCACGATGTTGGCGCGTGCTTTGACCGCGTCATCCGCGTTGCCCATCGCCACGCCAGTGCCTGCGGCTTCCAGCATGCTGATATCGTTAAAGTTATCGCCAAAGGCAATCACGTTTTCCATTGACCCGCCCTGTGCTTCTATCCACTGGGTCAAGCGTCGTCCTTTACTGTTGCCTTTACGGGCAATGTCGACCTGATCGTGCCAGGACCATTCACACTCCAGCCCCAGTTGTTGCTCGACATACCGGCCAAACTGCTGCAGTTTCGGAATATCTTCGTCGGTCAGAGCAAATTTCCAGACGGCGTTAACGTCATGCGCCGCCTGCGCCAGCGAAGGAACCTGGGTGAAGGTCGGGCGCTGTTCCGGCGGCAGCGTTTGTGCCCAGTTAGCAGTACGCACTACATGCCCGGTAGGGCGCTCATACAGCATGGCCTCATCCACATACATCAGCCCGTGGATCTGATGTTCATCCAGCATTTCGATCAGCTGTAATGCCTGGTCTACCGGAAGGGGATCGGATTCCAGCACCTTTTTTGCTTGATAATCATACAAATAGGTACCGTTACAGCAAATTGCAGGTGTATCCAGCGCCAGTGCCTGATAAAAAGGATGAATAGCAACGTGATGGCGACCTGTGACAATGATAAGTTGGTAGCCTGCTTCTCTGGCGCGCGAGAGCGCTTCGAGAGAGGATGGCAGCAAGGTTTTTTTCGGGGTCAAGAGGGTACCGTCTAAATCCAGGGCAATCACGCGTGCGGTCATAGGTTTATCCAGATTAAGGTTGAGAATTATGTCTGTTGGAATGGTACACCGAGACGGGAGCCGGACAAAATTCTGAGCCTTAATTAAGCATTCACCGTTAAAAGCGTCTACCCTAGGCGTGTGTCAGGCAATTGCAGCCACCTGCCAAAAAGCAAAGGAGTATTCATGAAGCAAACCGTTTATACCGCCAGCCCTGAAAGTCAGCAAATCCACGTCTGGAGCCTGAATCACGATGGTTCTCTGACGCTGACACAGGTGGTTGATGTGCCGGGTCAGGTACAGCCGATGGTCGTCAGCCCGGATAAGCGTTACCTCTATGTTGGCGTGCGCCCGGAGTTTCGCGTGTTGGCTTATCGTATTGCGCCTGATGACGGTGCGCTGACCTTCGCGGCAGAGTCTGCGCTGCCGGGTAGCCCGACGCATATTTCTACCGATCATCAGGGACGTTTCGTGTTCGTGGGTTCTTATAACGCTGGCAGCGTGAGCGTCACGCGTCTGGAAGATGGCCTGCCGGTGGAACTGGTTGACGTGGTTGAGGGCCTGGATGGTTGCCACTCAGCCAACATCTCTCCGGATAACCGTACTTTGTGGGTTCCGGCGTTGAAACAGGATCGTATCTGCCTGTTTGACGTAAGCGATGATGGCCATCTGGTCGCGCAGGAACCGGCTGAAGTGACTACCGTGGAAGGCGCGGGCCCGCGTCATATGGCGTTCCATCCGAATAAGCAATATGCCTACTGTGTGAACGAGCTGAACAGCTCTGTTGATGTCTGGGAGCTGAAAGATCCGTACGGCAAAATTGAGTGTGTGCAGACGCTGGATATGATGCCTGCAGATTTCGCTGATACCCGTTGGGCAGCAGATATTCATATCACACCTGATGGGCGTCATCTGTATGCCTGTGATCGTACCGCCAGCCTGATTACGGTCTTTAGCGTGTCTGAAGACGGTAGCGTACTGACTAAAGAGGGTTTCCAGCCTACCGAAACTCAGCCGCGTGGTTTTAATATCGATCACAGCGGAAAATACCTGATTGCCGCCGGGCAAAAATCGCAACATATCGCGGTGTATAAGATTGCAGGCGAACAAGGACTGTTGACAGAGAACGGTCGTTACGCGGTAGGACAAGGCCCGATGTGGGTGGTGGTTAACGCGTATTAACAATAGCGACGCCCGTTAGCGGGCGTCGCTATCTTTAAGATTGATTGCAAATACTTTTGCTGTTTCTGCTTGTTTAATTCCCTTCTACAGTAGGCTGGACTTGCGTTTCTGCTGACGGCCTGTACCTCTTTTCTTCAGTACTGAATACCAGCGGCTACTTTCGCAAAAAAATGCTTTTCTACCAAAAATTGGAGCGTTTTTTATAATCTTTTTATGTGCTTTTATTATATCTATAGCCTCGTAGGAGTATTTTTACATTAATTCCGAGAATGTAATTATTGATTATTATTATAACATTCACGGTATTAATTATTAATTCTATCAATATGAATAATATTATCTTTACTATATGGGGTATATATATGTCTGATTTAAGTTTCAGTGTTTCAAGTAGATCTTTTTGCGATTCATTAGTAGATAAAGGTACTGTAAAAAATAGGTCGTCAGTGGAGAGGAGGGGGCATCTTGCTGATAATCTCCAGTCAGTAAAACAGTCAGATAAAAATATAAATGTATCTGATGGATTCAGCAAAATTAATAAATATTATGAATTAGAGAAAGCGAGTGTCCATCACAAACATCATCATAAATCGATTCAGGTTCAACGTCATCAAAGTAACAAAGGCGAAATTGAATATGCAAAATTAGAAAATAAAACTAATAAAGAATTTATCAATGAAATTAAAAATAATAATGGAGTTATAAACACTCGTGGTAATCGCATTCTTCCGTTATATGCTGGATGCGAGGTACAAATGTCTGTTAATGGCCAAAATGTAATAGTTAAGCCCTCTTTTGATTCAATTGGCCAGGTTGAGTTTTGCATTGCTAAACGAGGCAAGGAAGACGTTATAGCCAGAACATTGACGAAAAAAGATATTATCACCATTCTTTCAGAAGCAAAGAATAAACATAATAACACTTTATATACAGTAGATGTTAACGGAATTACACTCCCCCCTTCTCCAAAAGGTGAGAAGAAATTTATTCCATGGAATCATATTCTGGCTACTGCCCCTGAAAAAACCACTAATGCCAATAAGTATCAGGGAACAATGGCTAAGAATGGTGAACTTATTTTATTTATCGATGAGAGTCAAGGGGGAGGGAAAAATCTAGCGGAGGTAAAACAGGAAACGATAATACCACTCAATAATATTATTGGGCGGCGAACGCTGAATACCGATAGTGATTTTCCTATATATATAGATGATGAAAAAGGGAAATATAATAAATTTAGCGCTAGCGATACGGTTTCACCTTCTTTAAATGACATCGATAATAGGTTAAACAAAAGAAAGGAAAGTGCTGATCATGCTGCCCGTAACCTTCAGAAGGCCGAAAAAATGGCTGTCAAGGCTGAAGACGCGGCTAAAAAGAGTGATGCTACTGACAAAGAAAAGGCCTATGCAATAAAGGCAAGAAAAGACGCAGACAAAGCCCAGAGTAAAAATGATGCCGCTCAAGCCGCTTTACGCAGTGTACGGGAGGGCATGATTACTATTTATTTTGAAATGGAAAGGCAATACGGTACGGCAGCCGTAAGAATGCTACAAGATTATATCATTCGTGTTCTGGTTGATAGAGATCTCAAGACACTCCATATTGATCGCGAAGGGAATATGAATGATGCAAGCAGGATGATTCTTTTACAAGCAGCCTCTGTATGGACAGAGAATGAGGGGCGTTTCATCGAATATGTTGCCAAAGAGCATCACATACCTTTTTTGCACCCTGAGTTGATGTTTGCACAAATTCGTTCTGCGGATAAAATACGAGGATCTTTAGGCAACATAGTTCCTCGCAGTCTAAATGATCTTGTCAAAGAAGAACGCGGTATCCTTGAATATTTGTATGGACGACATGATTTGCAAGCGCTATCCGCATCTGAGCGGGTAGAAATGATGGTTATTATTCAGTGCGTAAAGGATGGTATGAGCCTCAGGCGTTTCTCGCCAACGATGTTACGTAAATATCTCCCCATTATTGAAGAAATAGCAAAAGATCGCAAAAATATACTTTCAATGGATCATCAGTATGGGAAAGTAATCACCTCTAATGACTCCCTTAGACACAAGGCAAGTGAGGAATTATATTCATTGCTGCGCATTATTAGAGAGAATAAAGCAGATATAGCCAAATGCGAAGATATGATAACTGATCACCTTTTTAAGGTTGATTTAGGACGTGAAAATGAAATTATTAATAACTATGCTAATTTATTACGCCACAACCCATTGATTTTAGAAGTGGAAAAAACGCATTCATACGCAAAAGACCTCGAACAAGTAAAACATGAAATTAATGGCTTGTTGTTTGATAAAATAAAACTTGAGGCTGTCGGTAAGTTATCAATGCGTCAAGAGATAAAGGATATTCGGCATAAATTAAAAGAGTTATCCACGCTAAAAGAAAAATTAGAGATTGCCGTTACTTATTGCAATACAGGAAGTGAATCTACTATCCAATTTATTGGTGAAAATGAAAACGTTTTAAGCATTAATTCTATTCGCGAATACTTCAATACTTTATCAGTGGATAAAGGTAAAAAAATAAGAGATGCTTTGGTAAAAGGTTATCGCGCTAATATCACTAAGATGATATCCGGTAGCAGCGCACAAGATAAAATGTATTACTTTGACTATTTTATTAAACAATTCAGTTTTATGTCCAAGACTCTTCAGGACAAGATCAAATCTGGAACCGCTTCAGATAATGATAAATTCCTCGCTAAACTTTATTCCCATGAAGCTAAAAAAATGACCAGTCGGTTCAGTTATTATCTTTCGCATTTGGAAAAAGTAGGGATAAATAAACTGGAAAATAATTTACGTCCTGTAACGCAAAATGCGTTACACATGATAATACCAATAAGACCGGAAGAAATTAAAGAAAAATTTGTAGCATTAAAGGGTCATGATAAACAATCGCGTGGGCAACAGAGTGTGCTTAAAATTGCACAGGAACTGGCAAGCCAGGTAAAAATAATGGTGAATCGGCTTAAAGAAGACAATATGCCGAATGCTTTATTGATGGCCCAGTCTTTGGCTGAACAATTAAATACGGTGGTAAATAATCTCGAAACGGGTGAGCAACGTCCACAGGATGTTGGGGCAGAACCAGAGCTGGTGATTGTACAAGCCCAGGAACTGTTAGCACAAATTAACAAAAGTGGAAATAAATCACAATTATTGAATTATGCTCAGACATTAGTAACGCAATTTAATAAATTGAAAGAGCAATTAATGCGTGCAAATACGGCCCCAGATGGCGCTTTTTTGCGTACCAGTGCAATCGCTAATCATGATGAAAGCGGCCCTTCTTACGTCCGGTTGGATACCAAAGATGTGACGTTACTTAGGGCATCTTATGAAACCAGAAATGACAGCAAGACGTATGAAAAACATTGGGAGAAAATTAAAAAAATTTATATTGATGCGGGCGCAAATGAAGGGTTGTATGATATTGCAGTCAACGATACGGGACTAAGCCTTACTTATAAAAAGAAAGGTAAGGATGTTATTATTCAGTATGCCAGTAATGGAGATGTTCAGCCTGCGATTGATATGTCTACCTGGCGAGTTGTACCTTCAGAAAAAAATAAGGATGATCAATATAAATCCAATCACAACTTGTTTGTTGAAAATATTATTGATCATGCTACGAGAGCTATCATCACTCCAGATATAAAAGATGAAGTGACTATGCAGGCTCTTAAATTCTATGTGAAAGATGCTTTTGGCCAGGATATTAATATCGTCGACGCTAAAAACTTTAATGTTAATCCCAAAGCTATCAACATCATCAGGCATAGTGATGGTTCGGCTCAACTGGTCACTATAAAAAATGGAGTAAATGAAATACATAGAAAAGAAACTGATATTTTTAATGTTGTTAGTCATGAGTTGGATGTGAAGGTCGGTAAAAAACGAGATATAGCACAGGATTCTGTTTCTTCAGAATTCATCAAAAATAAAGCAGAGGGTATGCTTTTTTCTCCAGATCTACAGATTATTGTAAATCAAGTAGATGTCAGAAGGCCAAATGATGAAAATAGCTCTGAATATAAGGAGTACTTAAACAAGAGACAAAGTCTGGATGCCTTAAAAGAAAAAATAATAAACATAGGGCATTTTAATAAATTTATTTTACGCTTACCCGAAGGGACCGCCTTTCGCATGACTAAGGATGGTTTTTTGCAAACGGCTGGTATTAATGGTGGTAATACTATTCTTTCGCAAGTTTACAGCCATAGCGAAGGACGAATTGAAAATGCGAAGTATATTCCTCAGGTTATGACTTCAGATTCTATATCCACTGGTGTAGCGCAAGATGCAAATTTACTCAATCTAATGTTGGATTTGGATGATATCCCCAATCCAAATGTACCGAAAAAGCAAGTGGCACCCGATCTGGATGCTATATTAGGTGAGTTGTCTGCAACATTGCCATCAACAGAAAGTTCTGCTAATAAATTGCAAGCTGCTTATAAAATATCAAGAAATACTAAACATGACATCGCGTTAACGTCTTCTGATAGGGGTGTTAATGCAAGTAGTATCACTGATGTGGCTCAGGAGGCGGCGACTCAAAAAATGAACGTGTAGCAGTAAGTAATCGAGATACTGTAAATATTGAATCTCAAAATGGAACTTTGACGTCAGCAGATACTGTTAACAAACCTCAGCAAGTTAAAGATGTTGTAGATATTACAGGTGAAATGACAGATTTAAAGACAAAAATTCTCGATACGATTGATTTCAAGAAGTTCCATTCACAAATTGATGGCGAAATAGCTGTTTTAGCTCTTTACTCATATTTGGCAAGTAAAGGCATTTGTCTCCATGTTTTTAACGAAGGACATGGTAATGGACTTCTTGGTCGTGTTAACTTTAATTCGGAATTTGTAAGTAGAGGATTAAAAATAGGGTCAGAGTTGGAAACTAGCAAGGATATTTACGTTATTTTAAAAAACGGACATTATGATGGCTTTAGCCCATCATCAATGAAGTCTGTTCAGGTCAGCGGTGATGGTAACTGTCTTTTTCATGCTGCGGCGAAGATGTTAAATGATACTACAATAGATGGTGCCAATCTCAATACCATGACAAAATTACATCTGAAAGAAAATTTCGATGAGTTTGTTAATGCTTTTTTTAATGCTCATGATGAAGTTGAAATTAGACAGGTGCAGAATGGAGATCTTAAAGCGCATTCTGGAAAACTGTTCAGTCTGGTGAATGAATATAAGAACTTCAGAGCTAAAACGACTGAAACTGCCGCTGTACAGCCTGCAGATGATTTACTTCAAAGCAAGACTCCAGAACGCGGACTCAGCAGAAAAGAACTCAACCGCCTTTTCAGCAACCGGCCAGTGCTGGCGCAATAAAAAGAGTGACATATTCAGGGATGGCGGTAAGCCATCCCTTTTCGCTGTTACTGCTTCGGCTCGGCAACCACTTTGCTACCGATACCGCGGTTGTTGTATTCCCACATGCGGTTGAAGTTGGTGTCGTTCAGGTTGCGCTGGATTTCACCTTTGTCATCTTCCGCACCGGTATTACCGGCAAACGGGCGTTTTGCGATAACGCTGTCAGCCCATGGTTTTGCCATGTTAAAGCCTTCGTTAATCACGCTGTCACGGATAACGACCTGACCGTTAGTGTTGGAATCGACATCCAGCGATCGGCCTAACTGCGCCACGCCATCGCCGCTTGCCGTGAAGCGGCTATTAATCGCCAGGAAACCGTAGTAGATGTTTGACAGAGTAGCCGGTGCGAACACGTAACCTTCCTGCTGCGTACGGGAATTCACAACACGGAAATCGGTGTTCTCGAACACCACTGCGCCACGACCAGAAACGATATCCACATCACCTTCAATGTAGCTGTTGGTTACCAGCGTGCGAGGCTGACGATCGTTTTCCAGACGGTTTTGTACGCCGCTGTTGGTTACAAAGAACGTATTCTGACGACCCAGAATATTGACCTTGTTGATCTGCACTTTATCACCATCGGTACGCAGCGCAACGGCCGGGTGGTTGCCTGCATCAACGCTATCACCCAGGTTGTTTTCGATGGTCAGGTTCTGCAATTGCAGACCGTTGTTTTGCGACCAGACGACGGCAGAACACATCACACCAATATTTGTGCCACGTTTGTTCTGGCAATTATCAAACATATACCACGCAGGTTTACCCGGCATATATTTACCGCCTGGGTTCACCGTACGACGCCAGTCTGCGGTGCTCATGTCACCGTCAATGGCCTGGCCAATTTTTACATCCAGCGGTTTTTCGCCCATACCGTACAGCGTCAGGCTACCCGTTGCTGCCGGGATGTATACCGTGCCCTGATACTCGCCCGGCATAATCGCGATGTACTGACGTTTGTTCGTACGTTTGATGATTGCCGCATCCACCGCAGCCTGAATGCTGGTATGGGTTACGCCCTGAGTGCCTGCCGGGCCAACGACGAAGTCAGGTTGTGCAGGCAGAGAAATTGAAGAAGGGCTCCATGGCGCGGTGTTTGGCGTCAGCGCGGAAAAATAGTGCGCTGCAACGAAGTTTTTCGCTTCATTGGCCGACAAGATCGGGCGCGAAGAGGTACCTGGCGCGGTCTGATCGGAAGGAATTTGATCGGGCGGCGTAGAGCTACAGGCGGTCAGCGTCACGCCAAAAGCCATTGCCAGCGCCAGACGGGAAACTGATGATATATTCACAGGTTGCTCCGGGCTTTGAAAGTTATCCATTAAAGCCTGCTTTTTTATACTAAGTTGAGCGAAACGGGAAGGCGAAAAGGTAAAAAGTTGTTTTTTATCGCAGCAATGTCTGGCGCGGAGAGTCTTTATATCACAAATAGATAACAATTATGGCTCTTCAGGTTGACAACATCCCTATAATCAAAAATAAATGTCTATACAACCTATGACAAGTGGTGAGTCGAATGCAGCAATTCTTCCCTGATGATGTTATCTGGCGCAATGTTCGTCTGGCGACTATGGATCCTGAACGTGGTACCCCATATGGGCTGGTGGATGGTCATGCGCTGATCGTCCGCCAGGGCAAGATTCGCGATATCGTCCCGGAATCATCGTTATATCTCACACATGACAATACTTTTGATATGCAGGGCCGGCTGATTACGCCTGGCCTGATTGATTGCCATACGCATCTCGTCTTTGGCGGAAACCGCGCAGGTGAATGGGAGCAGCGGTTAAATGGTGTCTCCTACCAGCAGATAAGCGCTCAGGGTGGGGGGATCAATGCCACCGTATCGGCGACCCGCAGCGCCACGGATGAACAACTCTTACACGTAGCCCATCAGCGGATGGAACAGCTGATCAAAGAAGGTGTTACGCTGTTGGAAATAAAATCCGGCTACGGCCTGGATTTGCCGACAGAAGAGAAAATATTGCGCGTGGTGGCAGCGCTGGCGGCAGAGAATATCGTTGAAATCAGCCCGACGCTGTTGGCTGCGCATGCGACGCCAACGGAATTCAGAGATGATCCTGACGGCTATATTACGCTGGTGTGCGAGACCATTTTGCCGCAGCTGTGGGAACAAGGGCTGTTTGAGACCGTTGATCTGTTCTGTGAAAGCGTTGGTTTTTCGTTGGCGCAGAGTGAGCGGGTGTTTCAGGCTGCGCAGGCGCTGGGCATCCCGATTAAAGGCCATGTCGAACAACTGTCATTGCTTGGCGGCGCACAGTTGGTAAGCCGCTACCACGGGCTATCCGCCGATCATATTGAATACCTCGATGAAGCAGGCGTGGCGGCAATGAGCCAAAGCGGTACGGTCGGCGTGCTGCTGCCCGGCGCATTCTATTTCCTCAAAGAGCAGCAGCGCCCACCGGTAGCGTTGCTGCGTCAATATCAGGTACCGATGGCGGTAGCGACAGATTTTAACCCCGGTACCAGCCCGTTTATCAGCCTGCACTGGGCGATGAATATGGCCTGCGTTCAGTTTGGCTTAACGCCGGAAGAAGCATGGGCGGGCGTAACCCGTCATGCGGCCCGGGCGCTGGGGCGTCACGCCACCCACGGTCAATTGAAGGCCGGGTTTGTGGCCGATTTTGTGGTGTGGGATGCCACACTTCCGGTCGAGATCCTGTATGAACCAGGACGCAACCCGCTCTACCAACGCGTATTCAAAGGACAAATAGCATGACTCACTGGCAACCTGCTTCACCTGCGCTATGGCAGGGACGTGATGACCGGGCCGAATCGCCGAATGCGCTGCGCCTGTTTCAGACTATCACCCAGAGCCCGACGTTTAGCCCAGAAATGTATCGCGAGCAGATAGCGTTGCTCGGGTTTGCCTGCGACGAAGGTGTTAAACGTAATCAGGGGCGCACGGGAGCTGCCGGAGCGCCCGATGTGCTGCGCAAGGCGCTGGCGAATTTAGCCAGCCACGATGGGCATCATCGACTGGTGGATCTGGGCAATATTGTGGCGCAGGCCCCCGATCTTGAGGGCGCGCAGCAGGCGCTACGCAATGCAGTACAGCGTTGCCAGCAGGAAAATATGCGCACCTTTGTTTTGGGTGGCGGACACGAAACCGCATATGCCCATGGCGCAGGTGTGCTGGACGCGTTCCCGCAGGCGAAAGTGGGGATAGTCAACTTCGATGCGCATCTCGATTTGCGCCATGCCAGGCAGGCTACATCCGGTACGCCGTTTCGCCAGTTGGCGCAGCTTTGCGATGAACAACAGCGTGAATTTCACTATGCCTGTATCGGCGTCAGCCGGGCGGCAAACACCCAGGCGCTTTGGGATGAGGCCCAGCGGCTCGGTGTGACCGTAGTGGAGGATCTGCATTGTGATACGGCGCAGGCGCAGTTAGCGCAGTTCATTGCCAATCTGGATGTCATCTATCTGACAATCGACCTCGACGTGCTGCCGGTGTGGGAAATGCCCGGTGTGTCGGCCCCCGCCGCGCTTGGCGTACCGTTGGCGACGCTGCTGAGACTGATTGAGCCTCTGTGTCGTAGCGGTAAACTACAGGCGGTGGATATGGTTGAATTTAATCCACGCTTTGACGATGATGGCAGGGCGGCGCGGGTTGCGGCGCGATTAGGCTGGCAAATCGCCCACTGGTGGCACTGACATACCTGATGGCGTTGCGCTTATCAGGTTCGGGTAATGCCTGTAAACTGTACCCACTCACATTTTCAGCTTAAGGAAGGCTCACGCATGCTCCCATCCCGTTCTGCTCCGGCTCCTTTTTACGAAAAGGTCAAACAGGAGATCAGCGAAAAAATTGCCAGCGGTATCTGGCAGCCTCACGATCGCATTCCGTCTGAGGCAGAGCTGGTGGCGCAGTATGGTTTCAGCCGCATGACCATCAACCGGGCGCTGCGTGAGTTAACGGATGAAGGTTTACTGGTGCGTTTGCAGGGCGTAGGGACGTTTGTTGCCGAGCCAAAAGGGCAGTCCGCGCTGTTTGAAATTCGCAGCATCGCGGATGAAATCAACGCCCGTCAGCATCAGCACCGATGCGAGGTGCTGACCTTGGAAAGAACCCAGGCAAACGCGCAGCAGGCTTTGGTATTAAACGTCAAAGAGGGCACCTCTATTTTTCACTCTGTCATGGTGCACTACGAGAACGATCTGCCGGTACAGATTGAAGATCGCTGCGTGAATGCCGAAATTGTGCCCGAGTATCTGGGGCAGGATTACAGCCAGACCACGCCGCACGCATACCTTTCACTGATAGCCCCCTTGACCGAAGGTGAGCATATTGTTGAAGCGGTACGTGCCAGCGCCGAAGAGTGCGCGCTGCTGAACATCAAAGAACACGATCCCTGCCTGCTGATCCGCCGCAAGACCTGGTCCGCGTCATCCATTGTCTCTCATGCCCGTTTGCTGTTCCCTGGTTCCCGCTATCGACTGCAAGGGCGGTTTATGTCCTGATACAGGAGATGAAAACCGTGATTGCTGACGCAATATAATAAAAATGTATCTTAATTGTTAAAATCATCCTTGCGGTGACTTGTATAGACAAGTATATGTTACTTATCTATCCGACGTTCGCGAGGAGTTTTCTGTCATGTCCCATAGCAAATATCGTCAGCAGGATATTCGTGCCCTACGCGGCACCACCTTAACGGCCAAAAGCTGGCTGACCGAAGCGCCGCTGCGCATGTTAATGAATAATCTGGATCCCGATGTGGCGGAAAATCCGCATGAGCTGGTGGTTTACGGCGGGATTGGCCGCGCCGCACGGGACTGGGAATGCTATGACGCCATCGTCAACGCGCTGACCAAACTGGAGACCGAT
This sequence comes from Citrobacter sp. CF971, assembly GCF_006385635.1. Classification (NCBI taxonomy): domain Bacteria; kingdom Pseudomonadati; phylum Pseudomonadota; class Gammaproteobacteria; order Enterobacterales; family Enterobacteriaceae; genus Citrobacter; species Citrobacter sp. CF971. The sequence continues at coordinate 1,633,917 of NZ_CP041051.1, forward strand.
GAGACGCTGCTGGTCCAGTCCGGAAAACCGGTAGGCGTATTCAAAACTCACGACAACGCACCGCGCGTGCTGATTGCCAACTCCAACCTGGTGCCACATTGGGCTACCTGGGAACACTTCAACGAACTGGACGCCAAAGGGCTGGCGATGTACGGCCAGATGACCGCCGGGAGCTGGATCTACATCGGCAGCCAGGGCATCGTGCAGGGGACTTATGAAACCTTCGTTGAGGCCGGGCGTCAGCATTATCAGGGTAACCTGAGCGGGCGCTGGGTACTGACCGCCGGACTGGGCGGTATGGGCGGGGCGCAGCCGTTAGCCGCTACGCTTGCGGGGGCGTGTTCGCTGAACATTGAATGCCAGCAAAGCCGAATCGATTTCCGTCTGCGTACCCGTTACGTGGACGAGCAGGCGACATCGCTTGACGATGCGCTGGCGCGTATCGACAAATACACTCGCGAGGGTAAAGCGGTCTCCATTGCGCTGTGTGCGAACGCCGCCGACGTTGTGCCGGAACTGGTGAAACGCGGTGTGCGCCCGGATATGGTCACCGACCAGACCAGCGCCCACGATCCGCTGCATGGTTATCTGCCGTCTGGCTGGAGCTGGGAAGAGTATCAGGCAAAAGCGGTGTCCGATCCGCAGGGCACGGTGCAGGCGGCGAAACGTTCAATGGCAACGCACGTTGAGGCGATGCTGGCGTTTAGCAAAATGGGCGTGCCAACGTTTGATTACGGCAACAACATTCGCCAGATGGCCAAAGAGATGGGCGTGGAAAATGCCTTTGATTTCCCCGGCTTCGTACCTGCTTATATTCGACCGTTGTTCTGTCGCGGCATTGGCCCGTTCCGTTGGGTGGCGCTGTCCGGCGATCCGCAGGATATTTATAAAACAGATGCCAAAGTGAAAGAGATCGTGGCAGATGATAAGCACCTTCATCACTGGCTGGATATGGCGCGTGAGCGGATTAATTTCCAGGGTTTACCGGCGCGTATCTGCTGGGTCGGCCTGGAGTGGCGTCAGAAACTAGGGCTGGCGTTTAATGAAATGGTGCGCAGCGGTGAAGTATCCGCGCCGATTGTTATTGGCCGTGACCATCTGGACTCAGGTTCTGTTGCCAGCCCGAACCGCGAAACTGAAGCTATGCGCGACGGCTCAGACGCCGTATCCGACTGGCCGCTGCTGAACGCGCTGCTTAACACCGCCAGCGGCGCGACCTGGGTGTCGCTGCATCACGGTGGCGGGGTCGGTATGGGCTTCTCTCAGCATGCCGGGATGGTGATTGTTTGCGATGGCACCGATGAAGCCGCGGCGCGTATCGCCCGGGTCTTACATAACGATCCGGCGACCGGGGTGATGCGTCACGCCGACGCCGGATATGACATTGCGGTGGAATGCGCCGTCGAAGAAGGGCTGAATTTGCCGATGGTTGCCGCGACGCAGGAGAAACACTGATATGAACACCATGACACTCACGCCGGGCCATCTGAGTTTTATCCAGCTACGTGAAATCTGGCAGCAGCCGGTCAAACTGAGTCTGGATGCCGGGGCGATCGATGCTATTAACGCCAGCGTCGCCTGCGTCAATAATATTGTCGCTGAAGGCCGTACGGCGTATGGCATTAATACCGGCTTTGGCCTGCTGGCCCAGACCCGTATCGCCACGGAAGATTTGCAGAATTTGCAGCGTTCGCTGGTGCTTTCCCATGCGGCAGGTGTCGGCGAGGCGCTGGACGACGCGATGGTGCGTCTGATTATGGTGCTGAAAATCAACAGCCTGGCGCGCGGTTTTTCCGGTATTCGCCTGAGCGTGATTGAAGCGCTGATTGCACTGGTGAATGCCGAGGTGTATCCGCTGATCCCGGCGAAAGGCTCCGTGGGGGCATCGGGTGACCTGGCGCCGCTGGCGCATATGTCTTTGACGCTGTTGGGAGAAGGGAAGGCGCGCTGGCAGGGTGAATGGCTCCCGGCGACCGAAGCGCTGAAAAAGGCCGGGCTGGAGCCGATAACGCTGGAGGCAAAAGAAGGGCTGGCGTTGCTCAACGGTACCCAGGCTTCGACGGCCTTTGCGCTGCGTGGGCTAATTGAAGCTCAGGAACTGTTTGCGTCTGCAACGGTGTGCGGGGCGCTGACCACCGAAGCCGTGCTGGGTTCCCGTCGTCCGTTTGACGCCCGTATTCACGCCGCGCGAGGGCAGCGTGGGCAGATTGATGCCGCAACGCTGTATCGTCACGTATTGACCGACACCAGCTCGCTTTCGCAGTCGCATCATAACTGTGAGAAAGTGCAGGATCCGTATTCTCTGCGCTGTCAGCCACAGGTGATGGGGGCATGTCTGACGCAAATGCGCCAGGTGATGGATGTTCTGCTGGTGGAAGCCAATGCGGTTTCCGACAACCCGCTGGTATTTGCCGAAGAGGGGGATGTCATATCTGGCGGCAACTTCCATGCTGAACCGGTGGCGATGGCGGCAGATAATCTGGCGCTGGCGATTGCGGAAATCGGCTCGTTATCGGAGCGACGCATTGCGTTAATGATGGATAAACACATGTCGCAACTGCCGCCGTTTTTGGTGAAAAACGGTGGGGTGAACTCCGGCTTTATGATTGCTCAAGTCACGGCTGCCGCGCTGGCGAGTGAGAACAAAGCGCTGGCGCATCCGCATAGCGTAGACAGTTTACCGACGTCCGCCAACCAGGAAGATCACGTATCTATGGCTCCGGCGGCGGGGCGCAGACTGTGGGAGATGGCAGCAAATACGCGCGGCGTGATTGCCGTAGAGTGGCTGGCGGCGTGTCAGGGGATTGACCTGCGTGAAGGGTTAACCTCAAGCCCGCTGCTGGAGCAGGCGCGCCAGGCTTTACGCGAGCAGGTTGCTCATTACACGCAGGATCGCTTTTTCGCACCGGATATCGAGTGCGCGACCGAACTGTTAGCGCAAGGAACGTTGCTGAAATTGCTGCCTGAATTTCTGTAGAAAATTGCCTGATGGCGACGCTGACGCGTCTTATCAGGCTTACGGTCTGCTTTGTACGCCGGATGAGGCTAAGCCGACATCCGGCATAACAGAACTTAGCTAAATATTGCGGTAATAGAAGCGCTGGCGAGCGAGTGGAAATGGACGTTAAATCCAACCATCGCGCCGCTGGCGTCCTCATCGACATCAATACGCTCCACATCCAGTGCGTGAACCGTAAAGATATAGCGGTGGTTTTCCCCCTTCGGCGGCGCAGCGCCACCATAACCGGCTTTACCAAAATCCGTGCGTGTTTGCAGCACGCCTTCCGGCAACGCAACCAGCCCCGAGCCGTAACCTTGTGGTAAAACCCGGGTATCTGCAGGCAGGTTAACCACCACCCAGTGCCACCAGCCGGAGCCGGTTGGCGCATCAGGATCGTAACAGGTCACGACAAAGCTTTTAGTCCCGGCGGGCACATCATCCCATGCCAGGTGCGGGGAAATATTATCCCCGTCATATCCCATGCCGTTAAAGACGTGGCGATGAGGAAGCTTTTCGCCATCGCGCAGATCGTTACTGATTAGTTTCATGCTGACTCCTCTCGTTAGCCAAAAAGTGTAGCCAGAAACCGTAGAGCTTACCGCTGATTAATCGCTAAAAAATGTTGCATTGCGCACAGCCTCGTTGACGGCCTGGGTCAGACGACGCAGTTGTTCGGGCTTGATGATGTACGGCGGCATCAGATAAATGAGCTTACCAAACGGTCTTACCCACACGCCCTGTTCGACAAAGAACTTCTGTAACGCGGCCATATTCACCGGATGCGTGGTTTCTATCACGCCGATGGCACCAAGCACGCGCACGTCGGCAACCCAACGGGAATCTGCCGCTGGGGCGAGTTCTTCACGCAACTGCGCTTCAATGGCCGCGACCTGCGAGCGCCATTCGCCGGTTTCGAGCAGCGACAGGCTGGCAGAGGCGACGGCGCAGGCCAGTGGATTACCCATGAAAGTCGGGCCGTGCATAAAACATCCGGCTTCACCGTTACTGATGGTTTCCGCAACCAGGCGCGTGGTCAGGGTGGCGGAAAGGGTCATCGTTCCGCCGGTTAACGCTTTGCCAAGGCACAAAATGTCCGGAGTGATATCGGCATGCTCACAGGCAAACAGCTTGCCCGTGCGACCAAATCCGGTGGCGATTTCATCGGCAATCAACAAAATGCCTTCCCGGTCACACATCTTACGGATGCGCTTTAACCACTCAGGATGGTACATGCGCATGCCGCCAGCGCCCTGCACAATCGGCTCAAGGATCACTGCCGCAATTTCGTGGCGATGTGCGGCCATCAGACGGGCAAAAGGCACCATATCCAGTTCGGCCCATTCGCCGCCCATCCGGCTTTGCGGAGCGGGCGCAAACAGGTTATCAGGCAGATAACCCTTCCACAGACTGTGCATCGAGTTGTCAGGATCGCAGACCGACATCGCGCCGAAAGTATCGCCGTGATAACCGTTACGAAATGTCAGGAAACGCTGACGGGATTCACCTTTGGCCTGCCAGTATTGCAGCGCCATTTTCATCGCGACTTCCACGGCGACCGAACCAGAATCCGCGAGAAAAACGCACTCCAGCGCCTCGGGCGTCATCGCCACCAACTGGCGACATAGCGCAATAGCCGGGGCATGGGTAATGCCGCCAAACATCACGTGCGACATGGCATCAATCTGTGTTTTCATCGCGGCATTCAGCTGCGGGTGATTGTAACCGTGGATCGCCGCCCACCAGGATGACATGCCGTCAACCAGCTTCTCACCGCTGGCTAATATCAGTTCACAACCTTCGGCACTGGCCACCGGATAAACCGGTAGCGGGGAGGTCATGGAGGTGTAAGGGTGCCAGATATGGCGTTGGTCAAACGCAAGATCGTCCGTTGTCATAATCGACTTGTAAACCAAATTAAAAAGATTTAGGTTTACGAGTCTACACCAAACTAACAACGAAACGTATACCAATATGGCTCATTCTTCTCGCTGGACAATGTCGCAAGTCACCGAATTATTTGAAAAACCGCTGCTGGATCTGTTGTTTGAAGCGCAGCAGGTTCATCGTCAGCATTTCGATCCGCGGCAGGTACAAGTTAGTACGCTGTTGTCGATTAAGACCGGTGCTTGCCCGGAAGACTGCAAATACTGCCCGCAAAGTTCCCGCTATAAAACCGGACTGGAAACGGAACGTTTGATGGAAGTTGAACAGGTTCTGGACTCTGCCCGTAAGGCGAAACAAGCCGGTTCAACGCGGTTTTGCATGGGCGCGGCGTGGAAGAACCCTCACGAACGCGATATGCCGTACCTGGAACAAATGGTTCAGGGCGTGAAAGAACTGGGGCTGGAAGCCTGTATGACGCTGGGCACGCTGGACAAATCTCAGGCCCAGCGCCTGGCCAATGCGGGTCTGGACTACTACAACCACAACCTCGACACCTCGCCGGAATTTTACGGCAATATCATTACCACCCGTTCGTATCAGGAGCGCCTGGATACGCTGGATAAAGTGCGTGAGGCGGGCATTAAAGTTTGCTCCGGCGGGATTGTGGGGCTGGGTGAAACAGTGACCGACCGCGCGGGTCTGCTGCTGCAATTAGCGAATCTGCCGACGCCGCCGGAAAGCGTGCCGATCAACATGTTGGTGAAAGTGAAGGGCACGCCGCTTGCCGATAACGACGACGTAGATGCTTTTGATTTTATACGTACTATCGCCGTCGCGCGCATCATGATGCCGACCTCATACGTACGTCTTTCTGCCGGGCGCGAGCAGATGAACGAACAAACCCAGGCAATGTGCTTTATGGCCGGGGCCAACTCGATTTTCTACGGCTGCAAACTGCTGACCACGCCGAACCCGAACGAAGATAAAGATTTATTGTTGTTCCGTAAGCTGGGTCTTAACCCGCAGCAAACGGCGGTACTGGCGGGTGATAACGAACAGCAACAACGTCTGGAGCAGGCGCTGCGTACCCCGGATACCGACGATTACTACAACGCGGCAACCGTATGACCTGGCAGCAAAAAATCGACGATGCGCTAACGGCGCGTCGTCGTGCTGATGCGTGGCGTCGGCGCTATGCAGTGACACAGGGTGCTGGTCGCTGGTTACAGGCTGGCGGTCGTCAGTATCTGAATTTCTCCAGCAACGACTATCTCGGCTTAAGCCACCATCCGCAAATTATCTGCGCGTGGCAGCAGGGTGCTGAGCGTTTTGGCGTCGGCAGTGGCGGCTCGGGCCATGTCAGCGGTTATTCCGTTGCGCATCAGGCGCTGGAAGAAGAGCTGGCGCAGTGGCTCGGCTATTCCCGGGCGCTGTTGTTCATCTCCGGTTTTGCCGCTAATCAGGCAGTGATAGCCGCATTGATAGAAAAAGACGATCGCATTGTCGCCGACAGGCTTAGCCATGCCTCGCTGTTGGAGGCCGCCAGCCTTAGCCCTGCTGTTTTACGTCGCTTTACCCATAACGATCCGCAACATCTGGAGCGTCTGCTGACTTCCCCCTGCCCGGGGCAGCAACTGGTGGTCACTGAAGGCGTATTCAGCATGGATGGCGATAGTGCGCCGCTGGCAGAAATCCACGCGGTGGCGAAACGGCAGGGCGCGTGGCTGCTGGTGGATGATGCGCATGGGATTGGCGTAAGCGGTGAGGAAGGGCGCGGCTCGTGCTCTCGACAACAGATGAAACCTGAGCTGCTCGTAGTGACGTTTGGCAAAGGGTTTGGCGTCAGCGGTGCGGCGATCCTGTGTTCTGATAGCGTGGCCGACTATCTGTTGCAGTTTGCCCGCCATCTGATCTACAGCACCAGCATGCCTCCGGCGCAGGCGCAGGCTTTACGCGCCGCGCTGGCGGTGATCCGCAGCCGTGAAGGCGATGAACGCCGGGAAAAGTTAGCGATGCTGATCCAGCGTTTTCGCGCTGGGGTGAATACTACGGATTTGACGCTGGCGCATTCAGACAGCGCTATTCAACCGCTGATCGTTGGCGACAATCATAAAGCCCTGCAACTGGCACAGACATTACGGCAACAGGGATGCTGGGTGACGGCGATTCGCCCACCAACGGTGCCCATTGGTACGGCCAGATTACGGCTGACGCTGACCCAGGCGCATGAGGTGCAGGATATCGATCGTCTACTGGAGGTGTTGCATGGCGCAGGTCAATAAACAGGCGATTGCCGCCGCGTTTGGCCGCGCTGCCACCCACTATGAGCAACACGCAGAGCTACAACGTCAGAGTGCCGATGCGTTACTGGCACAACTCGATGGCCGGGCGTTCTCAAGGGTTTTGGACGCGGGCTGTGGGCCTGGGCGTATAAGTCGCTACTGGCGGGAGCAGGGGAGCGAGGTCTGTGCGTTGGATCTGTCGGCGCAAATGCTGGCTGAAGCGCAGCGTCACGATGTTGCCCATCACTATCTGCTGGCGGATATCGAAGCCATTCCGCAGGCCGCTGCCACTTTCGACTTGGCCTGGAGCAATCTGGCCGTGCAGTGGTGCAGCGACCTACGCGGTGCGTTAAGCGAGCTATACCGGGTGGTGCGTCCTGGCGGAACGGTGGCGTTTAGTACCTTGGCGCAAGGTTCGATGCCGGAACTTCGTCAGGCGTGGCGAACAGTTGATGACCGGGAGCATGCCAACCGTTTTTTGCCCGTGGAGCAACTGGAAAACGCGCTGTGCGGCTGGGACGTTGAATACCAGTCTCATGCCGTCACGCTGTGGTTTGACGATGCGCTGAGCGCCATGCGCTCGTTGAAGGGTATTGGCGCGACGCATTTGCATGATGGACGCGAGCAGCGTGTGCTGACCCGCTCGCAACTGCGTCAGCTACAGCTCGCCTGGCCCTGTCAGCAGGGGAAATATCCGCTGACCTATCATCTTTTTTTGGGAGTGATTCAACGTGACTAACACGTATTTTGTCACCGGGACGGACACTGAAGTAGGTAAAACTATCGCCAGCTGTGCGTTGCTTCAGGCGGCGGGACAGTTGGGATTGCGAACCGTCGGCTATAAGCCGGTGGCGTCAGGCAGTGAAATGACGGATGAAGGTCTGCGAAACAGTGATGCGCTGGCGCTACAGCGCAACAGCGCTGTAGCCGTGGATTATGCAGCCATCAATCCGTATACCTTCGCGGAACCTACCTCACCGCATATCATCAGTGCTGACGAAGGGCGCCCCATTCAGGCCTCCGTGATGTCTGCGGGTTTACGCTTGCTTGAAGAACAGGCTGACTGGGTATTGGTGGAAGGTGCAGGCGGATGGTTTACGCCGCTTTCGCCAACGCTGAGTTTTTCTGACTGGGTAAAAGAGGAACAACTGCCAGTGATTCTGGTGGTTGGCGTTAAGCTCGGTTGTATCAATCATGCCATTTTGACCGCCCAGGCGGTGCAGCAGGCCGGGCTGACGCTCGCCGGATGGGTTGCCAATGATGTGACGCCACCCGGCAAGCGTCATGCTGAATATATGGCGACGCTAAAGCGTGCGCTTGCGGCTCCGCTGCTGGGGGAAATTCCCTGGCTGGCAGAAGAGCCGGAGCAAGCATCGACAGGTCGTTATATCGATCTTAGCGTTTTGTCTCTGGCATCCACCAGTCGTTGATTAGCGGGTCGCTGAATTGTGTTATTTGCCCTTGAGCCACGTTGCGGCCACGATGTAACAAGCAATAGCAGTCGGCGACCCGACGAATGAACGGCAGGCTTTGCTCCGCGAGCATAATGGTGATGCCAAGCTCCTGGCTTAGCCTCACAATCAAATTCCCCAGTTTGTGGATATACGCCTGGCCTGTTCCTCGTGTGGGCTCATCGAGGATCAGCAGACGCGGGCGAGTGACCAACGCACTGGCGAGTGCAAGCTGGTGCTGATTTTCCTCCGACAATGCTACCCCTTTGGCCTGACGCAGTACAAACAGCTGTGGAAACAGGCGGTAAATATCGCTGCTGTTCATTGCTTCGCTTTCCTCAACCGCCTGGCGCGCAATGTGCAGATTTTCCTCTACCGTCAACTGCGAAAAAATTCGCCGCTCCTGTGATACACAGTTAATACCTAGTGCAATGCGCTTTGCCGCCGGAATCTGAAGCAGATCGCAAGGTGGTGCGCCAGCCTGATGCCAGAACATGGTTCCGCTCTCAATCGGTAAATTGCCGATGATGCAATTGGCAAGCGTAGTCTTTCCCATCCCTGGAAGACCCAGCACGGCGGTACATTTACCGGGCAACAGGTCGAGATCGACATCCCAAAGCGAGTGTTGATTACCGTAATAGTGATTCACTGCACGAAGACTCAACATAGATTTCTCCCTCATGATGATATCCGCCTCGCGGAATGGTGGTCGGGAGAAAACTGCAAATCTCTTGCCAGAAGCGGAATTGGGGAAAAATACAGCAGGATGGCGTGCAGCGCTGGCGCTAAATTCTTACTGACCGCATTCCTGACGTTGTTTTGTGCACATTGGCAGTGCCTGGTGGTGTCGTGATGGTGCAGGCAGGAAAATGATGAAAATGCGAGCAAGATCTCGGCCATCCGAGGTCGCTTCGTTAGCTGATAAATATCAAAAAATAGCGATAATTTTTTTTTATCCCACCAGAAAAGACCATCAGGACGTTTTTGCCAGGCTACAGTCCATACGGGCTGGAGGCAGTTATCCACTATTCCTGTGGATAACCTTGTGTATTAGGGTTAGAAAACACAATGTAAGCGAGAGAAGACGCGGCCTGCGACTAAATTGATGCGAAAGACGGCTCGAGATAATAATCATTAAATTACAGGATGTTAGATAAATGCAATGGCTGTCGCAGAAGTGTCATGCGTTGCCACAAAACTTTCATCGAGTAGCTTGACAAATGTTAAAAAAGTCATTGGTTTGGGGATAACACATTTTTGCTGGTGTTTTATCTTGCCTGCGGACAAATTTTAGCCTGTAGTCATGGCCATTTTGCTGGGGTAACAGAAATATTCTGGCGCGTTACTGTTTTTTCATCCAGTATATTTTACTGGCAAAATATACGGCTGCGAGTAAAATTACACACCTGCCCGCCCATTGCTTCAGGTAGCTGCTCATGAGTAAACCGTTCAAACTAAATTCCGCTTTTAAACCCTCTGGCGATCAGCCTGAGGCGATTCGTCGCCTGGAAGAAGGTCTGGAGGATGGTCTGGCGCATCAGACGCTACTGGGGGTGACAGGGTCGGGGAAAACATTCACCATCGCTAACGTGATTGCGGACTTGCAGCGTCCTACCATGGTGCTGGCCCCCAATAAGACACTTGCTGCTCAGCTGTACGGTGAGATGAAAGAGTTTTTCCCGGATAATGCGGTGGAGTATTTCGTCTCTTACTACGACTATTATCAGCCGGAAGCCTACGTACCCAGTTCTGACACCTTCATCGAGAAAGATGCTTCGGTCAACGAACATATTGAGCAGATGCGCCTGTCGGCAACCAAAGCGCTGCTGGAACGTCGCGATGTCGTTGTCGTGGCGTCGGTTTCGGCGATTTATGGTCTGGGTGACCCGGATCTGTACCTGAAAATGATGCTGCACCTGACGGTGGGGATGATTATCGACCAGCGTGCGATCCTGCGTCGTCTGGCGGAGCTGCAATATACCCGCAACGATCAGGCATTCCAGCGCGGGACCTTCCGCGTGCGCGGTGAAGTGATCGACATTTTCCCGGCAGAATCCGATGACATCGCGCTGCGCGTGGAACTGTTTGATGAAGAGGTCGAACGTTTATCGCTGTTTGACCCGCTGACCGGACAGGTCGAATCCACAATTTCGCGCTACACCATCTATCCTAAAACGCACTACGTGACGCCGCGAGAACGTATCGTGCAGGCGATGGAAGAAATCAAAGTTGAGCTGGCAGAGCGGCGTAAAGTCCTGTTGGCAAATAACAAACTGCTGGAAGAACAGCGCTTAAGTCAGCGTACCCAGTTCGATTTGGAAATGATGAATGAGCTGGGTTACTGCTCGGGGATTGAAAACTACTCCCGCTATCTGTCTGGGCGCGGCCCTGGCGAGCCGCCGCCGACGCTGTTTGATTACCTGCCTGCCGATGGCCTGCTGGTGGTGGATGAATCCCACGTGACTATCCCGCAAATTGGCGGCATGTATCGCGGCGATCGGGCGCGTAAAGAAACCCTGGTCGAATACGGATTCCGTCTGCCGTCGGCGCTGGATAACCGTCCGCTCAAATTTGAAGAGTTCGAGGCGCTGGCTCCGCAAACTATCTACGTTTCGGCGACGCCGGGCAACTATGAGCTGGAGAAATCCGGTGATGAAGTGGTCGATCAGGTGGTACGACCGACCGGCCTGCTGGATCCGGTCATTGAGGTGCGTCCGGTGGCGACGCAGGTTGACGATCTGCTGTCGGAGATCCGCACCCGTGCGGCGATTAACGAACGTGTGCTGGTCACCACGCTGACCAAACGGATGGCAGAAGACCTCACAGAATACCTCGAAGAACATGGCGAGCGGGTGCGTTATCTGCACTCTGACATCGATACTGTGGAACGCATGGAAATCATTCGTGACCTGCGTCTGGGCGAGTTTGACGTGCTGGTGGGTATCAACCTTTTACGTGAAGGTCTGGACATGCCTGAGGTCTCCCTGGTGGCGATTCTGGACGCAGACAAAGAAGGATTCCTGCGTTCTGAACGTTCGCTTATCCAGACCATCGGTCGTGCGGCGCGTAACATCAACGGTAAGGCTATTCTCTACGGCGATAAAATTACCGCCTCAATGGCTAAAGCGATTGGTGAAACCGAACGTCGTCGTGAGAAACAGCAACTCTACAACGAAGAGCACGGTATTACGCCGCAGGGCCTGAATAAGAAAGTAGTCGATATTCTGGCGCTGGGTCAGAATATTGCGAAGACCAAGGCGAAAGGCAAAGGGAAGTCACGCGCAGGCGCGAAGTCTGAAGTTGTGGAACTGGATATGACGCCAAAAGCGCTGCAGCAGAAGATTCACGAGCTGGAAGGGCAGATGATGCAGCATGCGCAGAATCTTGAATTTGAAGAGGCAGCGACGATCCGCGACCAGTTGCATCAACTGCGCGAGTTGTTTATCGCAGCATCGTAAGAGTGTGCCGGATGCGGGGTAAACCCCTTATCCGGCCTACGGCAAAGATCGCGTTCGTAGGTCGGATGCCGGAGCAGAGCGTTTTGTAGGCCTGATAAGCGCCGCGCATCAGGCAAATCCGTTTAGCCTAGCGCCTGCACCGCTTTCTCCAGCGCACTATGCAATAGCTGGCGGTCATGGCGGTAGGGAATATCGCTGGCTTCCAGCACTTCCTGAATGACAACGCGGTCGGTAACGGCGGAAGCATCCACTTTCGGCCCCACAACTACCGCATCAATCACTTTCTTCCCGACGTACTGTTCAATAATGGCCAGCTTATCGCTAAGCGTCAGGCTGGCTGCTGGCAGGCTTAATTCGCGCCCAAGATTGCCTATATAGACCATAGGGGCCGGTGTGCGACGTAACGCCTGCGCCAGCTCGTCCAGCAACAGGATCGGCATCAGGCTGGTGTAAAAACTGCCTGGTCCTATCAGAATCAAATCCGCTTCGGCGATAGCCTCTACCGCTTCGCGCGTGGTTGGCACTTTTGGCGATAGCATCAGCTCCTGAGGCGGGATGGTGAGCTGATCGATATTCACTTCGCCATACACCTCATGCCCCTGATCGTCGATAGCCATTAAATCGACCGGCAGCTCAGACATCGGAATTAAATGCGCGTCGACTTTCAGTAGGCTACGAATTAAATTTATCGCCTCCAGAGGCCGCACGCTCAGGTGATCCAACGCCTTTAACATCAAATTTCCGAGGTTATGCCCGGAAAGCTCGCCATTACCGCCAAAACGGTACTCAAACATCGCGGATGCGACGCTGGGCTGGGTAATTAACTGGTTCAGACAGTTACGCATGTCTCCCCAGGCTATCCCTCCTTCAGAGCGACGAATACGGCCTGTCGAGCCGCCGTTATCCGTGGTGGTGACGATACCCGTCAGGCGGGAACCTAATGGGGAAAGAGAGGAGAGAACGCGTCCTAATCCATGCCCTCCGCCGAGAGCGACAACGCGGTCCAGATCTGCCAGCGTGCGAGTGCGCATATATTTTCCTGATATCAATTGATCGGCGCTACAGTAACGTAAATAGCGTGTTTTCAGCAATTATCCAGTCGGCATCTGCCGTAATTATTTTCTGCGATCTACTCCTTTCTGACGAGATCCACCTGATGGCAAGATGATGTATATCAATGCAAAACTGTGGTTTTTGCTTATTCTGTAGCGAAATTGCACGATCATGTCGTTATGTATGTATTTATACAGCGAAAGTGTACATGGCAAAAGCGTCATTTACACGCTAGTATCGGCATAACCACTAAGTACTCTTAATAATTTGAGTTGCCGGAAGCCAACGCATCTGCAACACGAAGTATGACGAGTATAAACACTCTAGCCTCTGCACCTGGGTCAAATGATACGGTGCTTTGGCCGTGACAAGACTTGAAAAAGTTTGTCACCAGGGCGCAGGAAGAAATGACTACGTCTCCCGTATTTGGAAAGGTGTACATGGGCTCTCAACTTACCGATGCTTTCGCACGTAAGTTTTACTACTTACGTTTGTCGATTACCGATGTGTGTAACTTTCGTTGCACCTACTGCTTGCCGGATGGCTATAAGCCCGGTGGGGTCACCAATAACGGCTTTCTGACCGTTGATGAAATTCGTCGCGTCACGCGCGCGTTCGCCAGTCTGGGAACGGAAAAAGTGCGTCTGACGGGGGGCGAACCTTCACTGCGTCGCGACTTTACTGACATTATCGCCGCCGTGCGCGAAAACGACGCCATCCGTCAGATTGCGGTAACCACCAATGGTTATCGTCTGGCGCGAGATGCTGCTGCCTGGCGCGATGCCGGACTGACCGCGCTCAACGTCAGCGTCGACAGCCTGGATGCCCGTCAGTTTCATGCCATTACCGGGCAGGACAAGTTTCAACAGGTGATGGCAGGCATTGACGCCGCCTTTGATGCGGGTTTTGAAAAAGTGAAAGTCAACACCGTGCTGATGCGCGATGTAAACCATCATCAGCTGGACACCTTCCTTGCGTGGATCCAACCTCGGCCAATCCAACTGCGTTTTATTGAACTGATGGAAACGGGCGAGGGCAGCTCTCTCTTCCGTAAACACCATATCTCCGGACAGGTACTTCGCGATGAGCTATTGCGTCGCGGCTGGATTCACCAGATCCGACAGCGCAGCGACGGCCCGGCTCAGGTTTTCTGTCATCCTGATTATGTTGGTGAAATTGGTCTGATCATGCCTTATGAGAAAGACTTCTGCGCCACCTGTAATCGTCTGCGCGTTTCCTCTGTTGGCAAGCTTCATCTGTGTTTATTTGGTGAAGGCGGCGTAAGCCTGCGTGATTTGCTGGAAGATGACGCTCAGCAGCCGGCGCTGGAAGAACGTATTTCAGCCGCGCTGCTGGAGAAAAAGCAGACCCATTTCCTGCATCAGAACAATACCGGTATTACGCAAAACTTATCTTACATTGGCGGCTGATCGCTAAAAGGAGTTTTTCATGAGTCAGGTAAGCGCTGAATTTATCCCGACACGCATTGCTATTCTTACTGTTTCCAACCGTCGCGGCGAAGAAGATGACACCTCCGGCCATTATCTGCGTGACTCGGCGCAAGAAGCGGGTCATCAGATTGTCGATAAGGCGATTGTCAAAGAAAACCGTTACGCCATTCGCGCCCAGGTTTCTGCCTGGATTGCCAGTGATGATGTACAGGTAGTGCTCATTACCGGCGGTACCGGGTTAACCGAAGGGGACCAGGCACCGGAAGCGCTGCAACCGCTGTTTGACAGAGAAGTTGAAGGGTTTGGCGAAGTCTTCCGTATGCTGTCGTTTGAAGAGATTGGCACCGCGACGCTGCAATCCCGCGCGATTGCCGGAGTGGCCAATAAAACGCTGATTTTCGCCATGCCGGGTTCGACCAAAGCGTGTCGTACCGCCTGGGAAAATATCATTGCGCCGCAGCTTGATGCCCGTACGCGTCCGTGTAATTTCCACCCACATTTGAAGAAATAAGTATGTCGCAACTGACTCATATTAACGCCGCTGGCGAAGCGCATATGGTGGATGTCTCCGCCAAAGCGGAAACTGTACGCGAGGCGCGTGCTGAAGCATTCGTGACTATGCGTAGCGAAACGCTGGCGATGATTATCGATGGCAGCCACCATAAAGGTGATGTATTCGCCACGGCGCGTATTGCGGGTATTCAGGCTGCCAAACGTACCTGGGATCTTATCCCGCTGTGCCATCCGCTGATGCTGAGTAAGGTGGAAGTCAATCTTCACGCTGAACCGGAGCACAACCGCGTACGGATTGAAACGCTGTGTCGCCTGACCGGTAAAACCGGCGTTGAAATGGAAGCGTTAACGGCGGCCTCCGTGGCGGCGTTGACCATCTACGATATGTGCAAAGCGGTGCAAAAGGATATGGTGATTGGTCCGGTGCGTCTGCTGGCAAAAAGCGGCGGCAAGTCCGGAGATTTTAAGGTAGATGCGCATGATTAAGGTTCTCTTCTTTGCTCAGGTACGCGAACTGGTAAACACCGATGCGTTAGAGGTTGCCGCCGAGTTTGCAACGGTAGAAGCGCTGCGCAAGCATCTTGCGGCAAAAAGCGATCGCTGGGCGTTGGCGCTGGAAGACGGCAAGCTGCTGGCGGCGGTAAATCAGACGTTGGTCAGTTTTGATCATCCTCTTAACGCGGGTGATGAAGTCGCTTTCTTCCCGCCGGTAACCGGAGGCTAAAATGACTGAAACGCGAATTGTTGTTGGCCCTGCGCCGTTTCGCGTCGGGGATGAGTATCCCTGGCTGGCAGAGCGCGATGAAGACGGCGCGGTAGTCACTTTCACCGGTAAAGTGCGCAATCACAATCTCGGTGACAGCGTTAAGGCGTTAACGCTGGAACACTATCCGGGAATGACCGAAAAAGCGCTGGCGGAGATTGTCGACGAAGCGCGTTTGCGCTGGCCGCTGGGTCGGGTGACGGTGATTCATCGCATTGGCGAACTGTGGCCGGGTGACGAAATCGTGTTTGTTGGCGTGACCAGTGCGCATCGCAGCAGCGCGTTTGATGCCGGGCAGTTCATTATGGATTACCTGAAAACCCGCGCGCCGTTCTGGAAACGCGAGGCCACGCCGGAAGGTGAGCGCTGGGTTGATGCCCGCGACAGCGATAAGCTAGCAGCAAAACGCTGGTAGAGTACAATTGTTGTAGGCTCATACTGATTCAGGAGATTGTCATGGACCGATTCCCACGATCCGATTCTATTGTACAGGCCCGTTCCGGCCTGCAAACGTATATGGCGCAGGTATACGGCTGGATGACCTGCGGACTGTTGCTGACGGCGTTTATCGCCTGGTATGCGGCAAATACGCCCGCGGTGATGATGTTTGTCTTCTCCAGCAAAATCACCTTCTTTGGCCTGATCATCGCTCAACTGGCGCTGGTGTTCGTCCTGTCCGGCATGGTGCAAAGGCTGAGCGCGGGTATGGCGACCACGCTGTTTATGCTCTACTCGGCATTAACCGGGCTGACGCTATCAAGCATTTTTATCGTCTATACCTACTCGTCTATCGCCAGCACCTTTGTGGTTACCGGAGGGATGTTCGGGATCATGAGTTTGTATGGCTACACCACCAAACGTGATCTGAGCGGCTTCGGCAATATGCTGTTTATGGCGCTGATCGGTATTGTACTGGCCTCACTGGTTAACTTTTGGCTGAAGAGCGAAGCGCTGATGTGGGCGGTGACCTATATCGGGGTGATTGTGTTTGTTGGTCTGACCGCCTATGACACGCAGAAGTTGAAAAATATCGGTGAGCAGATTGACCTGCGCGACAGCTCCAATCTGCGTAAATACGCGATTCTTGGGGCCTTAACGCTGTATCTGGACTTCATCAACCTGTTCCTGATGCTGCTGCGTATTTTCGGTAATCGTCGTTAATTCTCTGTTGCCGGATGGCGCTTCGCTTATCCGGCCTACCGCTTGGTATCGAAAGTAGGCCGGATAAGGCGTTACGCCGCAGCCGGCACTATATACACCATCATTTCGCCATCGCCTTCTCGTTTTTTACCCGCAACTTTTTTGCCCGACTCTCCAGCAGCAAATAACACACCAGTGCCAGAAGCAGCGGAATAAAATAGTACAACACGCGATACGCGAGCAGGGCAGCAATGATCGTTCCCTGAGACGAGTCTTCTCCTGCCAGCAGCGCCATAAACACCGCTTCCAGCACGCCGATCCCCGCCGGAATATGCACGATTACGCCGGCAATACTGCTCACCAGCAGCACGCCCAGCACGAAGAAATAATCGATATTCTGACCGAGCAACAACCAGATAATCGCCCCCATTACCATCCAGTTCGCACTGGATATCGTCATTTGCGCGAGGGCAAATTTCCAGGAGGGCAGCACCAGTTTTTGGCCCTTGATGGTGATATGACGATGTTTAGCGAAGGCGCAAAACCACAGATAAACAACAATAATCAGCAGCAGCGCAATGCCTAAGATGCGCAATGTGCCTTCATCGATATACCAGTGTGCGGGCAGTTCGACGACGCCGAAGGTAAATATAAAACCGCCCAGCAGAATATAGCCCAGCCAGTTAGTGGTAATACTCAGCGAAAAAATCCGCGTTATTGTGCCCCCCGGCAATCCGAGGCGCGAGTAAAGGCGATAACGCATCCCTATACCACCCACCCAGGTGCTCAATGTCAGGTTGAAGGCGTAACAGATAAACGACACCAGCATGACCTGGCGTTTTGCCAGTTTGTGGCCGCAGTAGTAGCGCCCGAGCAGATCATAACAGCCGTAAAGTAAATAACTGACGATCACCAACCCCACGGCGCTGAGCAGGGCGATCCGATTGTAATCGCGAATTACCGTCCACACTTCCTGCCAGTTGACCTTGCTGGCATAAACAACCAGCAGCACGATCACCGCAATAAAAAACAGCCATGTGAGGATCCTTTTCGCTAACCGCCAGCGTCGGTGGCTTTTTGCCATCAGGTTTTCCCTCCTGCATCCTCAGTTTGTATACGGTCTTGAGTTTCCAGAGCAGGCTGCGCGGGCGGCTCTACCTCGGCCAGATGCGGGGTATGCGCCGGCAGCCAGCCGACCAGCGCCGGGAAGTGGCGTAAAAAGTGGAAGGCCAGTACGCTCTTGGTCAGGTTCCACCAGGTGCGTTTTGGCAGCATGGATTCATCAACCCGCTTGCAGTCCTGCGCAATAATAGGGTTCAGGTTGTCACGCAGGGTCTGATTAAACGTGCGGTCATGAATAATCAGATTTGCCTCCAGATTCAGTGACAGGCTCAGTGGATCAAGATTGCTGGAACCCACCGTCGCCCAGTGATCGTCCATCAGCGCCACTTTGCCATGCAGAGGTTTACGGCGGTATTCATAGACATGGACGCCGCCTTTTACCAGATAGTTGTACAGCAGGCGGGCACCCACTTTCACAATCGGCATATCCGGTTCACCTTGCACGATGAGTTTTACCCGCACGCCCCGTCGGGCCGCTTTACGCATGGCATGCAGAAAGCGATAGCCGGGAAAGAAGTAGGCATTGGCGATGATCACTTCCCGCCGTGCCTGGGTCAGCATTTTCAGATAGTGGCGTTCAATATCATCACGATGTTCTTCGTTATCGCGCCAGACAAACAGCGCCTGCGCTTCGCCGGGGCGATGATTGTCGATTGCCCGGTGATGACGTCGCCACCAGCGTCGTACAGCGCTCTGTCCGGGCAAGTTTTCCAGCACGAATTTCAGAATGTCAGCAACGACTGGACCTTCAACGCGCACGGCGTAATCCTGCTTGGCCTCCGGACCGTAATCAGACATGTGTTCAGCGGAGTAATTGATGCCGCCAACAAAGGCAACACGATCATCAATGACCACAATTTTGCGATGCATACGACGAAAGAGATTAGTGCGCATCCCGAACAGACGCGGACGCGGATCGTAGTAGCGGAAAACAACGCCGGCTACGGTGAGCTCTTCGACAAAACTGTCGCTAAGATCAGGCGAGCCGTAGCCATCCAGTAACACCTCTGCTTTGATTCCTCGCCGGGCGGCTTCGAGCAACGCGGCATGCAGCTGTTTTCCTACCGCATCTTCAAACCAGATAAAGGTCTCGAGGATTATTTTTTGTTGCGCCTGTTCAATGGCGTCAAAGACGGCGGGGTAGAATTGATCGCCGTTTTCCAGTAGTTGAATTTGATTGCCTTCACGCCAGCCATATTTCATAAATGAATCTCCGCACTCAGAGGGGCATGATCGGACAAATGTCGCCAGTGACGCAGCGCCAGCGTCGTTGGGGTACTGGCATTCGCGTTTTTCACATAGATCCTGTCCAGACGCAGCAGGGGAAACTGCACCGGAAATGTTCGCGCCGGGCGGCCGTGGGCGCGGGTAAAAATTTCGTCAAGGCCAGCTTTGGCTTTCAACGGGCGATTGGCCGTTTGCCGCCAGTCGTTAAAATCCCCGGCAATCACCACCGGCTCCGCGTCGGGCAGGGCGTTAACCCAGTCTGCCAGCATTGCGAGCTGGGCCTGGCGGTGAGCTTCACGCAGGCCGAGGTGCACACACATCACATGGATGGGGTGGGAGAGCATTGGCGGTACGATTCGGCAGTAAAGGACTCCGCGCTTTTCACTCGCGCCGACCGACACATCACGATTTTCATAATGCTCAATGGGATACCGCGACAGCACAGCATTTCCGTGATGTCCCTGCGGGTACACGGCGTTACGCCCATAGGCGAAGTCGCTCCACATCGTGTCCGCCAGAAATTCGTAGTGGCTGGTATCCGGCCAGTTCTCAATGTGCAGCGAATTAGCTTCGTGCGCACCCATCACTTCCTGTAGGCATACAATGTCTGCACCGACCGTTCTGACGGCCTCCCTTAGCTCAGGTAAAATAAAACGCCGGTTGAAGGCGGTGAACCCTTTGTGAGTATTAATGGTGAGCACATTGAATGAAAATTGAACTCCCGATCCGCTCATGAGCCTCCCGTTGGCGTCACTTCCTAAATAAAATAGTGTAGTCATCGTCACAAAAAGATGCAGTGTTGCGGAATTTTCCGTAAAGTCCGGTACTCTGAACAATTAGTTGAAAATCCTTCAGGAGAAAAGCCATGAGGTGGCAACAACGTGTTCGTGTCGCAACGGGTCTAAGTTGCTGGCAGATTGTGTTGCATTTACTGGTAGTGGCGTTGCTGGTAATGGGCTGGATGAGCGGCACGCTGGTGCGCGTCGGCCTGGGATTATGCGTCGTTTACGGCGTAACGGTTTTATTAATGCTGGCCTTGCAACGTCACCATGAACAACGCTGGCGTGACGTCGCTGATGTGCTGGAAGAGCTGACTACCACGTGGTATTTCGGTGCCGCAATGATCGTGCTGTGGTTGCTGTCGCGCGTGCTGCAAAACAACGTCTTGCTGGCACTGGCGGGTCTGGTGATCCTGGCCGGACCCGCCGTGGTCTCGCTGCTGGCGAAAGACAAAAAGCTACATCACCTTACGTCGAAACATCGCATACGCCGCTGAGCCGGTTGTGGCCGCTATCACCAACAGCGGCCACAAACTTCCCCAGACAATCTGCAGACTCGCATCCTTCAGGTAAATCTGTTTCGTGATGTCCGTAAAATGGCGGATCGGGTTTATCCACGTCAGATTCTGCAACCAGACCGGCATGTTTTCGACTGGTGAGACGTAGCCCGAGAGTAAAATCGCCGGCATCATAAACACAAACACGCCGATAAACGCTTGCTGCTGGGTGGCGCACAGCGATGAAATCAGCAGACCAAAGCCGACCAGCGACAGCCCGTAAATTACCATTGTGAAATAGAACAACCCCAGTGAACCGGCAAATGGAATGTCATAAGCCCAGATACCAATTGCCAGCACAATGGTGGCCTGAAAGGTGGCCACAATCAGCGCGGGAACTGCTTTGCCGATGAAAATCTGCCAGGTGGTAAGCGGGGAGACCAGCAGCTGATCCAGCGTGCCTTGTTCGCGCTCACGGGCAACCGAGAGCGAGGTGACGATCATTACGCCGATAGTGGTGATCATGGCGATCAGCGACGGCACCACGAACCATTTATAATCCAGATTCGGGTTGTACCAGTTACGCACGACCAGCTCGCTGTTGTTTGGTTTCAGCTTGCCGTCCATCAGCTCCTGCTGATACGTCTTAACGATTTGCTGCAGGTAATTGGCGGCAATTTGCGCGCTGTTGGAGTTACGCCCGTCGAGGATAATCTGCATGGGAGCTTGCTGGAAGGTGTCCAGGTTGCGCGAAAAATTGGCCGGGAAGCGCACCAGCAGCAGGGCTTTTTGCGTATCGATGGTAGGTTTAATCTCCTGCGGGCTTTTCAGCAGCAGAACATGCGTAAAAGCGCTGGCGCGGGCGAAGCGCTGGGTAAGCTCAACCGAATGTTTACCGTTGTCTTCGTTATAGATAGCGATCGTGGCGTTGGTGACTTCCAGCGTTGCCGCGAACGGGAACAGGATCACCTGAATCAGCACCGGTAAAATCAGAATGGCTCGCGTCTGCGGTTCGCGTAATAGCGATTGCAGCTCTTTGCGAATTAATGTCCATAAGCGATGAAACATGCCCGTCCCCTTAATCCAGCCGACGTTTGGTTTTAAGCCACGTCAGGCCAATAAACATCACCGCCGAAGCGATTAAAAACAGCACGTTAATAATCAGCACCACCGGAATATTTCCCGCCAGAAACAGGCTTTGCAGGGTACTGACGAAATAACGCGCCGGAATAATGTAGGTTACCGCCCGGATAATCGCGGGCATGCTGTCTATCTGGAAGATAAAACCTGACAGCATAATCGAGGGCAGGAAAGCGGCGTTCAGCGCGACCTGCGCGGCGTTAAACTGGTTGCGGGTGATGGTGGAAATAAGCAACCCCATGCCAAGCGTACTGAGCAGAAACAGGCTGGTAATGAAAAACAGGATCAGCAACGAGCCGCGATAGGGCACGCCAAGAATAAATACCGACACCAGCATACACAGCAGCATCGCCAGCATGCCGAGGAAATAATAGGGGATCAGTTTGCACAGCAGTAATTCGACGCGGGTGACTTCGGTAGAAAGCAGTGCCTCCATGGTTCCGCGTTCCCATTCGCGCGCCACCACTAATGAGGTGAGGATCGCGCCAATCACCGTCATGATGATGGTTACCGCCCCGGGAATAATAAAGTGCTGGCTGATGGCCGCCGGGTTAAACCAGTAGCGTGTTTGCACGTCGATCAAAGGCTCGAACGATCCCCCACGATCTTCCGCCCGCTGTTGCTGCCAAATCTGCCAGATGCCTTCGACATAACCCTGCACAAAGTTGGCGGTATTGGGTTCGCTGCCATCGGTGATCACCTGGATCGGTGCCACGTCATTAGGCCGCGCCATCTGCTGGGCAAAATCCACAGGGATCACCACCAGCCCGCGAATGCGCCCGGCCTGCATTTTCTCAATCAATTCCTGCCGGTTATCGCTGATGGTGGCGTCAATATACGGCGAACCGGTCATAGTATGGGTAAAATCCAGCGCCTCTTCGCTTTGCTGTTCGAGCAAAATCCCGACCCGCAGTTTGCTGGAGTCGAGGTTTATCCCGTAGCCGAAGATAAACAGCAGCAGCAGCGGGATCACCACCGCAATCAGCCAACTGCTGGGATCGCGAACGATCTGGCGCGTCTCTTTCACGCACAGCGCACGTACGCGACGCCAGGAGAGAGCGGAGTTACTCATGCGCGTGCTCCTTATCCCAGTCATTGATTAGCGTAATGAACGCCTGCTCCATGGTCGGGTCCGGCGTGTCGCTGTCGGCAGCCTGAGCTTTCAGGTCGTCCGGTGTTCCGCTGGCAATCAGTTTGCCGCGATACACCAACCCGATGCGATCGCAGTATTCCGCCTCGTCCATAAAGTGGGTGGTCACCATCACCGTGACGCCTTTTTCCACCATGCTGTTGATATGCAACCAGAACTCACGACGGGTGAGGGGATCGACCCCGGAAGTGGGTTCATCAAGGAACAGAATGTCGGGTTCATGCATCAGCGAGCAGGCCAGCGCCAGACGCTGCTTAAACCCTAGCGGCAGTTCGTCGGTGGCGTGGGAAGCGATACTCTTCAGGCCAAATGCCTCGCTCATTCGATCGATTTTCTCCTTCTGCGCCCGACCACGCAGGCCGTAGACGCCGGAGAAAAAACGCAGATTTTGTTCAACCGTCAGGTTACCGTACAGGGAGAATTTCTGCGCCATATAGCCCAGATGCTGACGCGCTTTGCCGGAGCTGACTTTCAGGTCCATATCCAGCACCAGCGCTTTACCGGAGGTGGGGACCAGCAGGCCGCACATCATTTTAAAGGTGGTGGATTTGCCGGCACCGTTGGGTCCTAACAGACCAAAAATCTCGCCGCGCTGTACGGAAAAGTCTACGTGGTCGGTCGCGGCAAAATCGCCAAACTTCTTGGTCAGAGCTTTGGCTTCGATCACCGTTTCGCCAGGCGTGCCTTCTACGGTATGCAGGATAGCGCCCAGCGGGGATTCCGATGTTCCGGCTCCGCCGAGTAAATCGATAAAGGCATCTTCGAAGCGGGGTGCAGTTTCATTGATGGTTATCTGCGGCATGCCGTCAGCGTTTTGGATCTGCTGAGCTGTCGCCTCTTTTTTCAGGATTAAACGGACGGATTTCCCCTGAATCATTCCGTCGCTGACCAGCGGTAGTTTTAACGCGCGTTGCAGCAGTCGGCGGTTATTTTCCTGCGGACTGCTCATCAGGAAGCTGCGACCAGCCATGGTTTGCGTAAGCTGAGTAGGATCGCCCTGGTATAACAATTCGCCTTCGTTCATCAGCAGCACATCACGGCATTGCTCTGCTTCATCCAGATACGACGTACTCCAGAGGATCAGCATGCCGTCTCCGGCCAGTTCGTGGACCATTTGCCACAGTTCGCGACGGGAAATTGGGTCGACACCCACACCTGGCTCATCCAGCAGCAACACTTTGGGTTCGCCGACCAGCGTACAGGCTAGCCCGAGCTTCTGCTTCATGCCGCCGGAAAGTTTGCCGGCCAGTCGTCCGGTAAATGGCCCCAGAGAGGTAAACTCCAGTAGTCGGGCAAAGGTTTTTTCTCGCGCCTCACCGGTGACGCTGCGCAAATCGGCATAGAGATTGAGGTTCTCCATGACGGTCAAATCTTCATACAGACCAAATTTCTGCGGCATATAGCCCAGCACCGCGTGCAGCGCGCTGTCGTCTTTGATGGGGTCAAAACCAATTACCGCAGCACTTCCGGCATCAGGTTTTAATAATCCCGCCAGCATGCGCATCAGCGTGGTTTTGCCCGCGCCGTCCGGCCCGACAAGCCCGGTCACGTAGCCCGCATGCACGATACAGTCGAGCGGGGCGACGGCCGGTTTTTCCATTCCAGCAAAGTTTTTCGTCAGCCCTTTAAGCGTAATGACGGCGTCATTCATGCCGTGCCTCATCGCCAAATTTTATCGTTACCGGCATTCCCTGACGTAGCGCATCGTCCGCGTCGGTTACGACAATTCGCAGGCGATACACCAGATCGGTGCGCAGATCAGGAGTCTCGACCGTTTTCGGCGTAAATTCGGCGGTTGGTGACACAAAGCCGATTTTGCCGTGATACGGTTTGTCCGGGCGACCGTCGGTATAGAGCAGGATCTCACGTCCTGGCTGCGCCTGGCTCAGATTGCGTTCGTCAACGTAGGCGCGGACCCATACCGGACGCGTGAGCGACAGCGTCAGTACCGTGCTCCCTTCGTTCAGCATGCTGCCGGGTTCAACCGCGCGGGTGAGAAGCGTGCCGTCAGATGGCGAGGTCAGCGTGGTATCATGCAAATTAAGTTCTGCCTGTGCCAGCTCTGCCTGAGCTTGTTCGAGCGTGGCTTTTGCCTGTTCGATGTCCTGCACACGATTACCGCTGCGATATTGCGTGAGTTTATCCTGTGCGGATTTCAATGAAGCTAACGCCTGATCGCGAGATGAACGCGCATTTTCCAGATCGTTGGCAGAAATGGTACGGCTTTTCCACAATCCTACCTGCCGATTGTAAAAATTCTGCGCGTAATCATAGGCGGCCTGCGCCTGTTTGACTGCCGCCGCGGTTTGCGCGATCTCTTCTTCGCGATACCCTGCCAGCATCAGATCGTATTGCGCCTGCGCGGCGGCAACGTTGGCTTTTGCCTGCATTAATGCGTTTTCATACGGCGCGCGATCCAGTTCGCCCAGCACCTGACCGGCGGTAATCGCATCGCCTTCGTCAACAGCCAGCGAGGCCAGCCTGCCGCCGACGCGAAAACTCAGGTTGACGCTACGGATGTCGACATTGCCGTACAGCGTCAGGCCGTTATCTTGCCGACTCTGATACCACCACGTTCCACCGGCAATCACGGCAACGAGGGCCGCGATAACCAGCCCGAGAACGACAGGTTTTTTCATGACTCCAGACTCCTTTGCGTTAAACCTTGCAGAATAAGATCGATGTGACAGGTGATCGTTTGGTCAATCAGCGCGGTTTTATCCTCATCAAATTGTGACCAGCCCGTACGCAACAGAATGGTTTCTTTCCCCAGACGAAAAGCCAGTACCTCGCCGAGTATGGCGTGGGTATGCAGAATCATTTGGGTATCGTTGGCATCGCCGCCGGTATAGGCGGCAATTAGGCGCGTCAGGTGTGTATGCAGCGGATTGATAACCTGGTCGTGCACCAGTTGATAAGCCGCAGTGGGGGAAAGCTGTTCACGCGAGATAAATTTACTCAGGTTAACGGTGTCGTCCTGGGTTAACAGCATGATCATATTTTTGCAGGCGCGCAGGATCAGTTCACGCATCGCGCCACGATCCGGTTCTGGCTGAGCGAATAAACGCTCGGCCTCTTCAGCGTGCGGACGAAACTGTGAGCCGATAAAATCTGCAATCCACTGAGCGCAGGCGAGATATAAATCCTCTTTTGAGCCAAAATAGTAGGTGATAGCCGCAATGTTTTGCCCGGCCTGTGCAGCGATATCGCGCGTCGTGGCGTGCAGACCATACTCGCCGAATTGCGCCAATGCGGCGGCAATGAGCTGGTTCTTCGCCTGTTCACCTTTGGTTGTCATGGTGGGTGTATTCATGGCACGACTCTGATCTTAATCAATCGATTGATTAAGAATATGACTGATGTGCAGCCTTGTCCAGTCCGGACGGTTATTTTCCAGTGAAGGGATAATTTATGCGGCACATCACAAAAACTGCTACACTCCGCCCCTTCATGACATTGTGGTTTTTGTCATCTCTATTGTATGTATCTCCCTGAAAACGACACCGGTAACGGTCAGGGCGGTTCGGAGTTGTTATGTCTTTTGATTCCCTTGGTTTAAACCCTGAAATTTTACGTGCCGTTGCCGAGCAGGGTTACCGTGAACCTACCCCTATTCAGCAGCAGGCTATTCCTGCCGTGCTGGAAGGCCGCGATCTGATGGCCAGCGCCCAGACCGGTACGGGGAAAACGGCAGGTTTTACCCTGCCGCTGTTGCAGCACCTGATCACCAATCAGCCGCATGGTAAAAGCCGTCGTCCGGTTCGTGCGCTGATCCTCACGCCAACCCGTGAACTGGCGGCCCAGATTGGCGAAAACGTACGTGATTACAGTAAGTATCTGAATATTCGCTCGCTGGTGGTCTTCGGCGGCGTCAGCATTAACCCGCAGATGATGAAGCTGCGTGGCGGTGTGGATGTACTGATTGCCACCCCGGGTCGTTTACTCGATCTGGAGCACCAGAATGCGGTAAAACTGGATCAGGTGGAGATCCTGGTACTGGATGAAGCTGACCGCATGCTGGATATGGGCTTTATTCACGATATTCGTCGCGTTCTGGCAAAACTGCCGGCAAAACGTCAGAACCTGCTGTTCTCGGCAACGTTCTCTGATGACATTAAGTCGCTGGCCGAAAAACTGCTGCATAACCCGCTGGAAATCGAAGTGGCGCGTCGTAATACCGCGTCCGAGCAGGTAACTCAGCATGTTCATTTCGTCGATAAAAAACGTAAACGTGAACTGTTGTCACAGATGATTGGTCAGGGCAACTGGCAGCAGGTGCTGGTGTTTACCCGTACCAAACATGGCGCGAACCATCTGGCAGAACAGCTGAATAAAGACGGCATCCGCAGTGCGGCAATCCACGGTAATAAATCTCAGGGGGCGCGTACACGTGCGCTGGCTGATTTTAAATCCGGTGATATACGCGTGCTGGTAGCGACCGATATTGCCGCGCGTGGTCTGGACATTGAAGAGTTACCGCACGTGGTGAACTACGAGCTGCCAAACGTCCCAGAAGATTATGTGCACCGTATTGGTCGTACCGGGCGTGCCGCTGCTACCGGCGAAGCGTTGTCTCTGGTGTGCGTCGATGAACACAAGTTGTTGCGTGACATCGAGAAGCTGCTGAAAAAAGAGATCCCGCGTATTGCAACGCCAGGCTATGAGCCAGATCCCTCCATTAAAGCTGAGCCGATCCAGAATGGTCGCCAGCAGCGTGGCGGCGGTGGTGGTCGCGGGCAGGGCGGAGCAGGGCGTGGCCAGCAGCCGCGTCGTCAGGATGGCGGTGCACCAAAAGCGAAGCCGCGTAATGGCGAAGGCAAACCGGCAGGTGATAAACCTCGTCCACCGCGCCGTCCGCGCAAACCGTCCTCAGCGCAGTAATTGCGAGCCCGGCCGAAAGGTCGGGCTTTTCTTTTTGCGACACGGGATAGAAAGTGCCACAATAGTGGCTGTTTATACAGTATTTCAGGTTTTCTCATGGCACTTACGGCTGCGTTAAAAGCGCAAATCGCCGCCTGGTATAAGGCGCTTCAGGAACAGATCCCCGACTTTATCCCCCGTGCGCCGCAGCGGCAGATGATTGCTGACGTCGCGAAAACGCTGGCAGGTGAAGAAGGGCGGCATCTGGCGATTGAAGCGCCGACAGGAGTGGGGAAAACCCTGTCGTATCTGATTCCCGGTATTGCCATCGCGCGTGAAGAGCAAAAAACGCTGGTGGTCAGCACCGCCAACGTCGCTTTGCAGGACCAGATCTACAGCAAAGATTTACCGCTGCTGCGCAAAATTATCCCCGACCTGCGTTTTACCGCCGCGTTTGGTCGCGGACGCTATGTCTGCCCGCGTAACTTAGCGGCGCTGGCCAGTACTGAACCCAATCAGCAGGATCTGCTGGCTTTTCTCGACGATGACCTGACGCCCAACAACCAGGAAGAACAAAAGCGCTGCGCCAGGTTAAAAGGCGATCTCGACAGCTACAAGTGGGACGGGCTGCGCGATCACACCGATATCGCCATTGACGACGGACTCTGGCAGCGTCTGAGCACCGATAAAGCTAGCTGTCTGAATCGCAACTGTCACTATTATCGTGAATGCCCTTTTTTTGTCGCCCGCCGGGAGATTCAGGAAGCTGAAGTGGTGGTGGCTAATCATGCGCTGGTGATGGCGGCGATGGAAAGCGAAGCTGTTTTGCCGGAGCCGAAAAACCTGTTGCTGGTACTTGATGAAGGCCACCATTTGCCGGATGTCGCGCGCGATGCGCTGGAGATGAGCGCGGAAATCAGCGCCCCCTGGTACCGGCTCCAGCTGGATCTGTTTTGCAAATTAGTGGCGACCTGTCTTGAACAGTTTCGCCCGAAAACCACGCCGCCGCTGGCGAATGCCGAGCGTCTGAACGGTCACTGTGAAGAGCTGTATGAACTGATTTCATCGCTCAATAACATTCTTAATCTGTATATGCCTGCTACTCAGGAGGCGGAACACCGCTTTGCGATGGGCGAACTGCCTGCAGAAGTGATGGAGATTTGTCAGCGTCTGGCAAAGCTTACGGAAATGCTACGC
Organism: Citrobacter sp. CF971; assembly: GCF_006385635.1. NCBI lineage: Bacteria > Pseudomonadati > Pseudomonadota > Gammaproteobacteria > Enterobacterales > Enterobacteriaceae > Citrobacter > Citrobacter sp. CF971. The sequence goes on from NZ_CP041051.1 coordinate 1,662,885, forward strand.
GGGCTGGCGGAACTGTTCCTCAACGATCTCAGCGAAAAAACCGGCACTCACGATATTGTGCGTCTGCATCGGGTTATTTTGCAGATGAACCGGGCGCTGGGCATGTTTGAGGCGCAAAGCAAACTGTGGCGGCTGGCATCGCTCGCGCAGTCGTCAGGTGCGCCGGTGAGTAAATGGGCGACGCGCGAGGTGCGTGACGGGCAGATCCACGTCTGGTTCCACTGCGTGGGGATCCGTGTGAGCGATCAGCTCGAACGACTGCTGTGGCGTAGCGTCCCGCATATTATTGTCACTTCCGCAACGCTGCGCTCGCTCAACAGCTTCTCGCGTTTGCAGGAGATGAGTGGTCTGAAGGAAAAAGCAGGGGATCGGTTTGTCGCGCTGGATTCACCGTTTAATCACGTTGAACAGGGCAAAATCGTCATTCCGCAGATGCGCTACGAACCGTTAATTGATAACGAAGAGCAGCATATCGCGGAAATGGCCGCCTATTTTCGCGAACAACTGGAAAGCAAAAAGCATCAGGGGATGCTGGTACTCTTTGCCAGCGGTCGGGCGATGCAGCGTTTTCTTGAGCATGTTACCGATCTGCGCCTGCTGTTGTTGGTGCAGGGCGATCAGCCGCGCTATCGTCTGGTAGAGTTGCACCGCAAACGGGTGACCAACGGCGAGCGCAGCGTGCTGGTTGGGCTGCAATCTTTCGCTGAAGGTCTGGACTTGAAAGGCGACCTGCTGACCCAGGTGCATATTCACAAAATTGCTTTTCCACCGATCGACAGCCCGGTGGTGATCACCGAGGGCGAGTGGTTGAAAAGCCTGAACCGCTACCCCTTCGAGGTGCAGAGCCTGCCCGCGGCGTCGTTCAATTTGATCCAGCAGGTTGGGCGACTCATCCGTAGCCATGGCTGCTGGGGAGAAGTGGTTATTTATGACAAACGTTTATTGACCAAAAACTATGGCAAGCGTTTACTGAACGCGTTACCCATATTTCCGATAGAGCAACCTGCTGTGCCAGACGTTATAGTAAAACCAAAAGAAAAAGCGAAACCCACGCGCCGCCGTCGGCGTTAACGATGCGAGCAACAGGCAAGGAGTTATCGATGGATTACCGCAAAATCATTAAAGAGATTGGGCGAGGAAAAAATCACGCGCGTGACCTGGACAAGGATACTGCTCGCGGACTGTATACCCATATGATGAACGGCGACGTACCTGACCTTGAGATGGGCGGGGTGCTGATTGCGCTACGTATTAAAGGCGAAGGCGAAGCGGAGATGCTGGGCTTTTACGAAGCGATGCAAAACCACACCATTCGCCTGACTCCGCCGGTTGCCAAACCCATGCCGATTGTCATTCCCAGCTACAATGGTGCACGCAAGCAGGCGAATTTGACGCCGCTGCTGGCGATTTTACTGCATAAGCTCGGTTTCCCGGTAGTCGTGCACGGTGTCAGTGAGGATCCAACCCGCGTGCTGACAGAAACCATTTTTGAACTGATGGGGATTACGCCAACGCTGCATGCCGGGCAGGCGCAGGCAAAGCTGGATGGTCATCAGCCGGTGTTTATCCCGGTGAGTGCGCTGTGCCCTCCGCTGGAGAAACAGCTGGCGATGCGCTGGCGCATGGGCGTGCGTAACAGTGCGCACACGCTGGCTAAATTAGCCACGCCGTTTGCTGAAGATGCGGCGCTGCGTCTTTCCAGCGTGTCCCACCCGGAATACGTCTCGCGTGTGGCGAAGTTCTTCGGCGATATCGGTGGGCGCGGCCTGTTGATGCATGGTACCGAGGGCGAAGTGTATGCCAACCCGCAGCGCTGCCCGCAGATAAGCCTGATAGATTCATCCGGTGTGCGAGTGTTACAGGACCGACAGAGCGAGATGCCTGACGAGCCAGTACCGCTGCCGGTGGCAAAAGATCCGGAAACCACCGCGCGCTGGATTGAGCGTTGTCTGGCTGGCAGTGAGCCGGTCCCGGCATCGTTGAAAATTCAGATGGCCTGCTGCCTGGTGGCAACCGGTGAATCCGCCTCGCTGGCCGAAGGACTTGCCCGCGTCGAGCAAAGTTTCTGATTCATTTGTTATCCCGACGGGCCTTTTACCTGGTCTGTCGGTTTTCTCTTTTCGGCAACGTGAAATTTCTGCACGTTTATTGACCTCCTGAGCGCCGTGGCGCAGCATAGTTTGTTGAAAAATAAGAAACACAACAAACACGCGACACAACAGGAGATAACAATGAACAGTGGACATCGCTTCCATGTGCCAACGCTGCACGCCTTTATCCAGGCCGTTTTTCACCAGATGGGAAGCAATGATCAGGAGGCGCGGCTGGTGGCCGATCATCTGATAGCCTCTAACCTCGCCGGTCACGACTCCCACGGCATCGGTATGATCCCAAGCTATATTCGTTCATTCTCGCTGGGGCATCTGCAAATCAACCGTCATGCCAAAGTGGTAAAAGATGCGGGGGTGGTGATTACGCTTGATGGCGATTGTGCCTTTGGTCAGGTGGCGGCTCACGAAGCCATCACGCTGGGGATTGAAAAAGCTCGTCAGCACGGTATCGCCGCCGTGGCATTACATAATTCGCATCATATCGGACGTATTGGCTACTGGGCGGAGCAATGCGCGGCTGCAGGTTTTGTCTCAGTGCATTTTGTGAGTGTGGTCGGGATCCCGATGGTTGCACCGTTTCATGGCCGCGATAGTCGTTTTGGCACTAACCCCTTCTGCGTTGTTTTTCCGCGTAAAAATACCTTCCCACTATTGCTCGACTATGCAACCAGTGCCATCGCGTTTGGCAAAACCCGTGTGGCATGGCATAAGGGCGAGCCGGTAGCTCCTGGATGTCTGATTGATGTGGAGGGGATGCCTACAACCGATCCTGCGGTAATGCAGGTTTCTCCGCTGGGATCGTTGCTAACCTTTGCCGAGCACAAGGGGTATGCGCTGGCGGCGATGTGCGAAATTATGGGTGGTGCGCTTTCAGGGGGTAAAACCACACATGAAGAGAGCCTGCAGACCAGCCCGGACGCCATCATCAACTGTATGACCACTATTATTATGAATCCGGAACTGTTCGGCGCGCCGGACTGCGACAACCAGGTCGCAGCATTTGCTGAGTGGGTGAAAGCGTCCCCGCATGCTGAAGATGCCCCGATCCTGTTGCCAGGTGAGTGGGAAGTGAATACTCGCGAGGAACGGCTGAAACACGGTATTCCGCTGGATGCAGGAAGCTGGCAGGCGATTTGCGAGGCGGCGCTGCAAATAGGCATGCCGGACGCCATGTTGCAGGAATTCCGTCAACGACTGGAACACTAAGCAAAAAAAAGCCCGTCCAGTGGCGGACGGGCAAACAAAGGGTAACAAACAGGGTCAATGAGGGTTGGAGCATTGGGTCGTACAGGTAATCTTTCGGTTATTTATAGATAACCGCGGTGCCGCTCATTTTGTCTTTACCGACAGCGGAAGTGATGCTGTAACCAGTTGCGCCAGCAGCAGCCGCTTTCTCAGCCAGTTTGGCTTCCAGGCCATCCAGTGTGGTGGCGCCATCAGCAGAAACTACACCAATTTTATTCATGCTTTGTGCCTGAGTGGAGGAAACCGGCTCGGCAGCGAAAACGCCAAATGACAGGGTAGACAGGGCGATGGCAGCAACAGCAAATTTGATATTTTTCATGATTAATCTCTCGCAGGGTTGTTCTGTTAGTAGTCAGTGTTCTTTAAGAAGACGTTGTTCCGTCGATGTGATAAGTATCACGTTTTTTTTGGTGAGAGAAAATCGAATAGAATTGACGACATCAATCAAAAAAATTGAATGACAAATAACTTATTGAATATTAATAAATTCAGGCGAGGGATTTACAGTTCTTGTCATTGCGCTTTACAGAGAAACCAACAACGGCACATTTTGCCACACAGAGTGCGAAAAAGCGTGCTCGTAAAGGAAATCGTATGTGCTGAAACTTTTGGTAAAGATGAGTCAACGTAGCTGGCTGTCTTTCGAACCTCTGCGATTATATCCTGAAAATGCCGAGCTATGTGAATCTTTATCCTGTTGGCAAGTGATGCACAAGCGTACCCCTGGCACGGCCTCACGTCTGGCCTGAGGGATAGGATTGCCACATTCTTCGCATTCATACAGACTTTCCCCGGTCGGTAACTCACCGCGGGCGCGGGCAACAGCATCTTCAATAGTATTGTTGATCTGTTCGTTAACTGCGTCGTCATTTGCCCATCCGGATGCCATGTGTACCTCCTGCTGCTGATGTCTACAGACTAAGTATAGCGAAGGTGATGGCTGAAAAACGACCATGCGCCAACAGTATCAGATTTCAGACCATTCGCGCAGCAGGTTATGGTAGAGATTGAGTAATGACAGGATCTCGTTGCTCTCTCCATGACGAGCCTTCAGGGATTGAATGTTTTTATCCAGTTCAAAAAGCATGGCGCGATTTTTGTCGTCACGGATCATCGACTGGATCCACATAAAGGATGCCACACGAACGCCATGGGTCACTGGCGTTACGCAGTGTAGGCTGCTGGAAGGGTAAAGCACCAGATCGCCTGCCGGAAGCTTCACCGCATGCTGGCCGTAGGTATCATTGACCAGCAGTTCTCCTCCTTCATAATCATCCGGGTTACTCAGGAATAAGGTTGCGGAAAGGTCTGTGCGCATCCAGCCGTTTTCCGGATGGCTACGCACCGCACCGTCAACGTGAAAACCATAGGTCTCGTTGTCCTGGTAGCGATTAAACAGCGGTGTGGAGAGCGTTTTCGGTAGTGCTGCGGCGAAGAAAAGCGCGCTGTTATTTACCGCAGTCTGTACCGCCTGTTGTAAAACGCCGTAGCGTTCACTTTGCGTATTTACCTGCTGGTTGTTTTTAACCTGCGCCCCCTGAGCGCCGGTGGTTGCGCGGCCATCAACCCAGTCGGCTGCGTCCAGTTGCTCGCGAAACCAGGCGACATCCTGCGCCGACAGAACGCCGGGAATGTGGTACATCATCAGTGTTTCTCCTGAAAGTGGGGCTTTCGCCCCACGCGATGGATCAGAAATGCATATTGGCGGTGAGCAGGAAGGTTCTTGGCTCGCCTGGATGATAACGGTATCCACTCTTGTTTATGGAGGATACATAATCGGTGTCGAACAGGTTATAGACGTTTAGCTGGAAATCGAGATTGCGATTCACGCGATAGCCCAGTTTGGCGTCGGCGACCCAGTAACCTTCAGTGTAGGATGGCGTACCCACGGCGCCGTCCGAACCGCGATGCATACTGCCCACGTAGCGAGCGCCTGCGCCAACGGAAACATCGTCGGTTGCTTGATACTGGCTCCACAGCGTGAACGCATGTTCCGGCGTATACGGCAGGGATGAGGAGCCATCCTGAGCAACGTTTTTGCCGCTGTGGATGGTGGCGCGTTGCTGGGTGTAACCCCCAATAATCTGCCATGCGGGGGTGATGTTGCCTGCTACCGAGAGCTCGTAGCCTTCAACGCGTTTCTCCCCGTACTGGGACCAGGTTCCGTCGTCGTTCTGCTCAACCTCATTCTCAATATCCGTGCGGAAAATTGCGGCGGTTAACAGCAGGCGCTTATCCAGCACCTCCCATTTGGTGCCAATCTCGCTGGTTTTCGCTTTCTGCGGTTTGAAGTCGGTACGGTTTGCGCTGTTACCGCTTCCGCCCTGAGCAAGGGCAAAGTTGCTGCCGCCCGGCGGTTGCTGAGAAACGGCATAGTTAATGTAGACATTGCCGTTATCGGTCAGGTGATACAGCGCGCCCGCTTTCCAGTTCACCAGATTGCCTGATTTGGCAGTATCCACAGTGGTGACCGGGGAACCTTTGGCGACGCCTGTCGGACATGCCACTGCACCACGGCCAGAAGCGCCGCAAGCGGTGGCGCTGTCATATTCAGTGCGGTAATTGTCGAGGCGAATACCACCGTTCAGCTCAAACTCACGGGTAATTTGTAGCGTATCAAAAGCGTATATGCCAAAGGTATCGGTTTGCCCGTTAGCGTTGGCGCCGTTACGCGATAATCCGCCGATATTCACGTCGCTGTTGGGATGATAAATATTAACCGGCGGCGGGGTAATCGGGGCTACGCCATAGTTGGTTTGTGTTTCGCGCGTCAACTCCACGCCAGTGCTGATGTCGTGACCGATGGATCCCGTGTAAAACTTTGAGGTCAGGTTGGTCTGGTTGGTCAGGATTTTGTTACTGACATCTTTGGTATTTGCCAGGCGTGACCAGGTCCAGGTGTCGGTGCTGCTGGTGGGTTGCGTAATATTAGACGCACCGCCCATCACCGCCGTCATCAGATAATCCTGTTTAATACGCGACCAGCGAGTGGTGTTGCGAATCGTGGTGCTGTCGCTCAGGTCATGTTCAAAACGCATCGTCGCGGTATCGGTCGTCGAATCGTCGTAATCCGAGTTGGTGCCGTAGAAGTTATGCGTATCAACTTTTCCTGAATGATTCAGTGCAGACGTCCCTGCGGAAGGCGCGGAGTAACCCGGCAGGCCGATGGTGGGAATACCCCCATCCGGTGTGTTGTGTTGAGTAACGTGCAGATAGTTCAGATACAGTCGGTTCTCGGTGCCTAAGCCAAAAGCAAGTGAGGGGGCCACGCCGTAACGTTCATTCTTAACATTATCGCGACCGGCATCATGTGTTTTTTCACCCATCAGGTTTAAACGTGCGGCGGTGGTCTCGCCGATAACCTGGTTAATGTCCAGTGTACCACGGCGGAACCAGGCGCTACCGACGCTGGCCGACGCATCGATTCCTGAGTCGGTACGCGGCTGTTTGCTGATCATATTGATAGAGCCAGTCGGTGCGCTACGTCCATAGTCGGTACCGGAAGGACCTTTAATCACTTCGACCTGTTCGGTATTGAAGGTATCGCGCGTGACGCTGCCGATATCACGAACACCGTCGATATAAATACTGTTCGAAGTATCCGCGCCACGCATATAAACCGCATCACCGGTAGTGGAGTTGCCGTTTTCACCAGCGAAAAACGCGCCAACGCCCGGTACGTTTTTCAGCGCATCGGTCAAATTTGTTGCGCCTTGATCCTTAATCACCTGCTCAGAAATCACCGTCATGGTGCGGGTGGTATCCGCCACCGGGCGGGAGAATTTAGGGTCGGCAGACTGTGTTGGGGCGTACAGCGAAGGTTTGGCCGCTTCAACGACCAACGTATCTTCTTGTTTTTTATCCTGATCGCCTGCTGCGACAGCCTGGGCTACCGGAGACAGGCCAATGCACAGACCGGCAAAAAAAGTCAGTGAATGAAAACTACTGGACGGCAAGTTGCGATTTTTATCCATTTTAATTAATGACTTATTATTTTTTGAGTAGACGGTTTCACTCACGCGAAGGGACATCTCTGTGGATGTTGTACCCTGCAGGTCTCGCGAAAATGAATGTGTAATTGATAATGATTTTAATAATCATTTCTAATCAGTGCGACGTTTTAACATTCATTAATTCAAAAATAAATACATTTATTTACATTGGATTCAAAATGCCAACACATTGATTACAAATTGAGCTGCAATGAAGTGAACAGCGCGCACATAACTGCATTCGGGATGAATGCAGTTAGGCTAAGGAAGGGGAGTTATTTATAGATAGTTGCGGTGCCGTACATCTGATTTTTACCGCCAGCAGAATTAACGACAAAGCCTTTTGCTCCTTGCTCTTTCGCTTTCTCTGCCAGCTTGTCTTCAAGGTCGCTCAGGTTAGAGGCGCCGGTAGCGGATACTGTGCCGGAAGCTTGTAGCTGACCGGTAGCTGGGCTGGTGTATGGCTGTGCAGCAAAGGAGGCAAATGTCATGCCGGTAAGTACGGTAGCGGCAAGTAATGTGAGGCATTTTTTCATGGTGATATCCTCTGAAAAACAACAGGTGTGCCTGATAAGTTTAGGTCGTCAGCGGATGACATTTACCGCAAAAAACTGGTGATGAACTGTCTGTTTTTCGAACAATCAGCAAAGCGTCAAACAGGCGTAAAAAATCAAATTTCCTTGTTGTGAGTGTTTACCACGTGGCGTTATGCGGGTATCTTACGCCGCTGTTAAAAGGAGAATGCTATGTCCGCCCAGAAACCGGGATTACACCCACGCAACCGCCACAATGGCCGTTATGATCTTGCGACTTTATGCCAGGTTACCCCAGAGCTGACGCAATTTCTCACCCTCACGCCCGGCGGGGAGCAGAGTGTTGATTTCGCCAATCCGCAGGCAGTAAAGGCGCTCAATAAAGCACTGCTGGCGCATTTTTATGCGGTGAAAAACTGGGATATTCCGGACGGTTTTCTGTGCCCGCCGGTTCCTGGTCGCGCTGACTACATTCACCATCTGGCCGACCTGTTGGGGGAAACCAGCGGAACCATTCCGGCAAATGCGAGCATCCTGGACATAGGCGTAGGGGCAAACTGTATTTATCCGCTGATCGGCGTGCATGAATACGGCTGGCGATTCACGGGCAGTGAGAGCAGTAGCGAAGCGTTTAACAGCGCTCAGGCGATCATAAACGGCAATCCGGGGTTAACCCGTGCTATTCGTCTGCGCCGTCAGAAAGATGCTTCGGCAATCTTCAACGGTATCATTCACAAAAATGAGCAGTATGAAGCCACATTGTGTAACCCGCCATTCCATGATTCTGCGGCCTCAGCCCGTGCAGGAAGCGAGCGTAAACGTCGTAATCTGGGGCAAGATAAAGATGATGCGCTGAACTTTGGCGGACAACAGCAGGAGCTGTGGTGTGAAGGCGGCGAAGTAGCGTTCATCAAAAAAATGATCGTCGAAAGCCAGGCTTTTGGGCGTCAGGTTATGTGGTTTACCACGCTGGTTTCGCGCGGCGAGAACTTACCTCCGCTGTACCACGCATTAACGGATGCGGGCGCGGTGAAAGTGGTCAAGAAAGAGATGGCCCAGGGGCAAAAGCAGAGTCGCTTTATTGCCTGGACCTTTATGGATAACGATCAGCGTCGTCGTTTTATGGCGCGTAAACGCTAAAGCGTTGGCTCGGTTGGCGGCAGCGGTTCGCTTGCCGCAGACGTTGGACCATTCCCTGGTGCAGGCAACACTTGATAGGTCTGTACCGGGGCGCGTATGTTGGCCAGATCGAAGTATTTCTTCACCTGGCTGTCGAGCGCAAAACGTACCGTCCACTGCTTCAGCGGCAAGGTGGTAAACGAGACCCGTAGTGTGAATGCTGTATTGGTTAATCCTACAATCCCGGCAAACGACGGCTCGCCAATAATCAGCCCGCGAATATCATCTTTTTCCATCACCGCAGCAACCGCATCTTTCAACGCCTGATTCGCTTTATCCGCATCCTCATGGCGGTCTACGTCGTAATTGGCGACGACCGATCCAATTCCCCGCACAAAGTTGGCGAAGGTCGTTATCGATGACCAGGGAATGATATGGTACGCCCCGGTGTCCTGACGCACGCCCACAGAACGGATGGACATCCGTTCAACCGTACCGGTGAGTGGACCGATGGTCACCAGGTCGCCGGTGTTCATGCCATTTTCAAACTGAATAAAAATCCCGGTAATAATATCTTTTACCAGCGTTTGCGAGCCGAAAGAGATAGCCAGCCCCAGCGCCCCGGCCCCGGCCAGTAAGGGGGCGATATTGACGCCGATTTCCGACAACACAATCATGATGGTGATCGTGCTGATGATCACCGCCAGTGCGTTACGAAACAGTGTCAGCAGGGTGCGGGTACGCGCGCTGGGCAGCGGACGACCGTGGATATCGGAAGCCAGACGATTTTCAATCAGGCTGGCGAGAATCGTCCAGCCGATGGCGGAGAAGAATAAAATCAGCGCGATACGGATCAGGATATCCACTGTTTTTTCTCCTGCGCCGTAATGCAGCCAGTTCCAGAAGTCGAACAGCCCCCAGGCATTCAGTAGCAGCATCACCGCAACGCACACCGTCAGGATCCTGGCTACGCTTAACGCTGTCGACAGCCAGCCATTCAGCCGCTTTTGTAGTTCCGGATAGCTGCGCTGGGTGTGTGGCGAAAGGGTAATAGTTTTGGCTATCCAGCGGGAAAACATGCCGGAAACAAAGGCGGCAATTCCAATGATTACCAGGCTGCGCAGCGTAGCGCCCATCATGAATTTCAGGCTGTTGCCCGGATCAAACAGCGAAAAGAAAAACAGCACAATGAAATAGGCGCTGGCCAGCCAATGCCATACCAACGCAAAAGCACGAATAAACAGACTGAAAAAAGCGAGGGATCTTTCCGCCAGATTCAGCAAATGCTGCGTTATCTCTTTCTTGTTTCTGAAAATCAGGTACAGCGCCCATAGCGTGATACATAACATGATGATGACGTTGGCCATCGCGCCGACCTGCACATTGACCTGATTCGAGATAATGGGTACGGCAACGATAAGCCCGTAGCCAATCAGGCTGCTCAATGAACTCAAACGGCGATTCCAGTAGCGTGCGCCAGCATCCTGAATGTTAAACGGGCGCAGCTCGGCCACCGTTGGGCAAAATATCAGGCGCAAAATGGCCTTGAAGAATTCAATCAGGGCGAAGGCATTGAGAAACAGGCTTTGCTGAAAGGCGATCGTGCGACTGCCAGCGTTCATTTTGTCGCTCAGTATCTGCCCGACAAATAATGTCAGCGCCAGCAGAAGCAAATCAATAATGAATGCGCCAACGATCATCGCCGGAAGCTGAAGCCAGTTGCTGCGTTCGCGGTTTTTCCGCCGCGCCCATTGTCCCATTTTGCGATACAACGGTAGCGCGCACAGGCGAACCAGCCAGAAAAAACCGAACACTGACACCGCCAGCATTAAAAAATGCGTCAGAGCATTGGTGAACGTTTGCGGATTAAAGGTCTTATGCGGGGCATCGGTAATATTGCGATAAAGCTGGGCAAAGCGGCTGGAGAGCGCCTCACCGTAGTGGCGGGTGACGTCCGTGACGTTTTCCAGTACCGTTTTTTCTTCCGTTAACGTGGGCGGGACAATGGTTGGCACCGGCTCGGCAGGAGGGGCAGTGGCCACTTTGCGTAACTGACCGATCAGCTCCTGACGCGAGGCGTCATTTTCCAACACATCGGCCAGTGCGCCGTAAGCCGCTTTTTTCTGTTCAATATCCGGCTCTTTCGCCGCTGTGGTTTGCGCGTTGGTTGATGTTGGCGTGGTGACGCCAGGTATCGTCACCGCCTGAGTCGGGAAACTCAACAGACAAACAAAAATGAACAGGATCCCGCGCATGACTCCTCCCATGAGAAAATAAATTCAAAAGGATAAGTATAGATGTCAGGGCGGGAGAGAATTGAAATGAGAGGATTCTGGTGAAAAACCTCCCTTCGGGCGAAGGGAGGCAGAGCGATCAGGATACGTGCTGCAAGAATTCCTGTAAGCGTTGGCTGGGCGGATTTTCAATCAGGGCCTGCGGATTACCGTCTTCGGCAATTCTTCCCTTATCAATGAAAATCAGGCGTGAAGCCACTTTCTCGGCAAAACCGATTTCGTGGGTCACAATCACCATGGTCATCCCTTCTTCCGCCAGATCCTGCATAACTTTCAGAACTTCGTGGCGCAGTTCTGGATCCAGCGCTGAGGTTGGCTCATCAAACAGCATCATTTTCGGCTTCACCGCCAGCGCACGGGCGATAGCCACACGCTGTTGTTGACCGCCGGACAGCTCAGAAGGGTAGTGATGGGCGCGCTCGGCCAGACCCACTTTCGCCAGCAGTTCTTTCGCCAGTTTCTCGGCCTGTTCTTTATTCGCCCCGCGTACGCGCTGCGGCCCGAACATGACGTTTTCCAGCGCCGTCAGATGTGGGAACAGATAGAACTGCTGAAACACCATCCCGGCTTCCTGGCGGATTAACCGTTCGTCTACCTTCGGATCGTTCACTTTCAGACCGTCGACGATCAGATCGCCAGAGGTTATCTCTTCCAGTTTGTTAATGCAGCGTAGCAAGGTAGATTTACCGGATCCTGACGGCCCGATAATCACCACTACTTCACCCTGTTGAATGTTCAGGTCAATATTGTGCAGCACCTGGGTTGGGCCAAAGTGCTTAGAAACGTTTTTAAATTCAATCACAGGATTTTCATCCTTCTTTCCAGACGACGCAGAATGAAGCTCAGCACCAGCGTTATGATCAGATAGAACACCGCAACGGCGCTCCAGATTTCCAGTGCGCGGAAGTTACCGGCAATGATTTCCTGGCCCTGACGGGTCAGTTCAGCGACGCCAATGACAATAAACAGCGAGGTATCTTTAATGCTGATGATCCACTGGTTGCCCAGCGGCGGCAGCATACGACGCAGCGCGAGAGGCAAAATAACGTGGCGAATAGTCTCTGTGCGTGAAAGTCCAAGGGCAAGTCCGGCTTCGCTGAATCCTTTATGGATTGAGAGCACCGCACCGCGGGTGATTTCCGCAATATAGGCACCGGAGTTGATCATGATGGTGACAACGGCGGCGCTAAAGGGGTCAATGCGTAAATCATTAAATGCCATTGGTAGAGCGAAGTAAATAAACATTACTTGCACAACGATTGGCGTACCGCGAATGACTTCGATAAACACCAGCGCTACGTGGTTGGCGATCCAACCGCCGAAAGTGCGCGCAAACCCTGCTGCAAGTCCGATTATCAGACCGCCAGCCAGACCGAGGACCGAGATCCACAGGGTCATTTTGGCGCCTTCAATCAAAAGCGGGATGGCGGGCCAGATGGCACTCCAGTCAAACTGCATATGTCGTTCCTGTTACCGTGGTGTAAATATTCAAATGCCCGTTTTGCCGGATGTGCTGTGCTTATCCGGCTTACAGGTCTCAAAAATCCAGGCGTAGGCCCGGTAAGCATCACGCCACCGGGCAACGCTACCGGTTATTATTTAGGTTCAGTACCGAACCATTTTTTGTAGATTTCGTTGTAAGTACCGTTCTCTTTCAGCGTTTTCAGCGCGCCGTTCACTTTCTCACGCAGATCGTCGCTGCCTTTCGGGAAGGCGATGCCGTACTGCTGGGCTTCCAGTGATTCGCCTACAGCTTTGAACTGACCATTGCCAGCTGTTTTGATGAAGTAAAGAATGTTTGGTGTGTCGTGCAGCACGGCGTCTGCGCGGTTGGTGCCCAGTTCCATATACGCGTTATCGATGTTCGGGAACTGACGCAGGTCTTTAGTTTTGATATTCGCTTTTGCGTAATCAACGGAACCGGTGCCGCTCTTCACTGCGACAACTTTACCATCCAGATCTTTCACGCTTTTCACGTCGTTGTTATTCGCTTTCACCATCACTAACAGACCGCTTTTGTAGTAGCCGTCAGAGAAGTCGATCGCTTTTTTACGCTCATCGGTGATGGTGATACCCGCCAGTGCCAGGTCGATATTTTTGGTTTGCAGAGCCGGGATGATGCCGCTGAAATCCATTGGTTTCAGTTCATAATCCAGCTTCAGTTCTTTGGCGACAGCAGCCCAAAGATCCACATCAAATCCAACGTATTTGTCACCCTGTTTGAATTCGAACGGTACAAACGCGGTGTCAGTTGCGACAACCAGTTTCTTATCTGCGGCATGGGAGGACACCGCAAAAGCCAGGGTAAGTGCAGCCAGTGAAACTTTTAATACAGACTTCATAGGATTTCCTTTTATATCCACGGGGCGATCCCCTGCGAGAACATATGGCTTAATGAAAGAATCGTGCCAATTTTGCAACTCATTGTTTTAACAAGAGGGTGTTTCGTTTCTCTGCACAATAAGTAGGGCAAAGCGAGTAATCTGCACTGTTTTGGGGCACTCATTTGGTGCGAACCAGCCACGGTGCAAACGGTATGACTATTTAGCGTAAAAATTGTTGATAAAACAATCTTTCGTTAACGATTGTGTGAGGTGATTATTACAAATAATTTACTTTGGAGTGACGAATGATCAATGTTATGCACCATAGATGTGCAAAACCCCCGCCGGAGCGAGGGTTATATAGGTAATTCTTATGTCTGCTGTTACTCAATGTTGGCTTCGATAAACCACAGGAATTTATCGAGGTCGCGAGAAGCTGCGGTAAAGATATCCGCGGTATCTTCGTCTTTTGCTTCGCTAATAGCCTTACGTACGCTGTTTGCAACTACGGCATAACGTTCAGCCAGTTCTTTTAAGTGGTCCTGTACGCTATGGATATCCAGCGGGTAACTTTTCAGAGGCGTTTTGCTATTAATAACCTGAGTTGTGCCCAGTGCCACACCGCCCAACTGTACGGCGCGTTCAGCCATTGTGTCGAGGTGATCGGTCAGGGCTGTACGGAAGCCATCCAGCATTTCATGTACCGCAATGAAGTTTGCGCCGCGCATGTTCCAGTGAGCCTGTTTGGTGATCAATGACAGGTCAATGAACTGGATTACTTGCTGATTCAGCAGTTCAACGGTCGCTTTCTTTTCGCTATCAGACACATCGTTGCGGGTATAAAGGAGGGCGGATGCTTTTGTTTTTACCAGTTTCGCGGTACTCATATTTTCATATCCTCTTGATAGTTATGTCCCAACTCTTCAACGGAATTAAGTATAGCGCTAAATTTGGATTTTTTTTTTCCGGTGTTGCCTATCACTTTAATAGCGAAGAAGGGGGAAGATATAAAATATCAAATAAAATCAATGCAATGAGTGTTGTGTTTCTTACGTGGTGTTATTTTTATGTTAATTTTTGAGATTGAATGAAATATGCGGATGAGAAAATTATATTTTTTAGAATTATTATCACGCAGATTTACAATTGGATATTCTGCATGATTATGCAAACCATGCAGAATATTACGTGGTTAATTCACGTCGACTTGTTTTATTTGTGGCTCTTTACGAATAGTGAGCGTAGAGCCCATTGATGCGACGATAATGGCACCCAGAGCGAGTGTCTGGATAAGCGTCAGCGTTTCACCGAGGAAGATCATTCCGGAAACCGCTGCCAGGGCAGGTTCCATACTCATCAATGTACCGAAAGTACGCGTCGGCAGGCGCGTCAATGCAATCATCTCCAGTGAATAGGGAAGTGCAGTAGAGAGGACTGCAATGGCCAGGCCTAACGGCAGAATGGACCAATGCCACAGGGCATCACCAGCCTGGATCGCGCCGATTGGCACAAATACCAGTGCTGCAATTAATGACCCTACTGCGACGGTTGCCGGACCGTGTTCCGCCCCGGCTCGCTGCCCGGTAAGAATATAGATGGCCCAGCAGGCACCAGCCCCCAGCGCTAGCGCAGCACCGGTTAAATCGACGTGAGAAACGTCCTGACCTAATGGCAGCAGGAACCACAGTCCGAGTACAGCCAGTGCAACCCAAATGAAATCCACCGGGCGCCGGGATGAAAACAGCGCTACCGCCAGCGGGCCGGTAAATTCCAGCGCCACGGCAATTCCCAGTGGCACGGTCTGGATTGACAGATAGAAGAGATAGTTCATCCCGCCCAGAGACAGGCCATAAAACAGAAGGGGCAGGCGCTGTTCTTTGGCGAATCGCAAACGCCAGGGTTTAAAGAAGGCGATAAGGATGAGGGTGCCCAACGCAAGGCGCAACGCGGTAACGCCCGGCGCGCCGACGAGCGGGAACAGCGATTTCGCCAGAGATGCTCCGCTTTGAATGGAGGACATAGCAATTAGCAAAACCAAAATAGGCAACCAGACTGGCGCTTTACGTGACGACCCCGGCATCCTTTCTCCTGTCAAATTATGTCAATAGAAGTAAAACAGCGAGTGTAATGGAAATACACACATGCGGTTGAGTATTCGTTGAAAAAAAAATTGCTCAGTTCCGTACAATGGCATGAAACTGATGGATTAATAATCTGCGTGATTAGGAATAATCTGGATGAATGTGCCATATTGTGCGCGCAATAATGGCATTTTACTTTAGAAAAGTGATGTTAATTGAAAGAGATAGCGGATTTCTGAAATGTTCTGTTACATGAAAGACCCCGTTAGACATCGCTAATCGCAAAGAGTTTCCCATCAATTTTTGGTATATTTAAAACTTAAGATTTACTTGAAGCACATTTGAGGTGGTTATGAAAAAAATTGCATGTCTTTCAGCACTGGCCGCTGTTCTGGCTTTCTCCGCAGGTACTGCTGTAGCTGCTACTTCTACCGTTACCGGTGGTTACGCTCAGAGCGATGCTCAGGGCGCAGCGAACAAAATGAACGGTTTCAACCTGAAGTATCGCTACGAGCAGGACAACAACCCGCTGGGTGTTATCGGTTCCTTCACTTACACTGAAAAAGATCGTACCGATGCTTCTGGCGACTACAACAAAACCCAGTACTACGGCATCACTGCTGGTCCGGCTTACCGTCTGAACGACTGGGCAAGCATCTACGGTGTAGTGGGTGTTGGTTACGGTAAATTCCAGAACGCAGCATCCCCGGCTGACAACCACACCACCAGCGACTACGGTTTCTCTTACGGTGCTGGTCTGCAGTTCAACCCGATCGAAAACGTTGCTCTGGACTTCTCCTACGAGCAGAGCCGTATTCGTAGCGTTGACGTTGGCACCTGGATCGCTGGCGTGGGTTACCGCTTCTAATCACTTCGGTGATATGAAAAATCCGCCTCTCGGGGCGGATTTTTTTTGCCTGCAATATGAGCTGTTAACGAGATTTGGTCTCGAAGATGTCGGTACAAAGGTGGTTGTAGTCCACCTTCTGCAGCTTAAAGTTGGTGATGTACACCGGCCCGGCTTTTTTCTCTGAGATAAAGCGGTAGCTGTTGGTGATTTCTTTTGCGCTGATCCCTGTCCACTGCGAGAAAAAGCTGAGGAAATCATTGGCGGATCGACGGGCCTTAATCACCCGATGCGCTTTATCATCACTCGACAGCACCATGAAAGGTACCTGGAAATTCTGCTGGAACTGATCGTCATGCGCCAGGTACTGCACCTCTTTTCCCCGTTCTTTAAACGCGAGGCCATGATCGGAGAAATAGACCATCGAGAAGCTGCTACCGCTATTACGTAACTGATCGTATAGCTGGCGCAGTAGGTCATCCGTTTGCGTCATGGTGTACAGGTAGCAAGACGTCTCTTTTGACTGGACGAAAGTCTCGTACTTACCCTGCGTACGGTCGCAGGCCTGCGGATGTGAGCCCATTAAATGCAGTACAATAAGCTGCGGCTGAGTGCGCTCGGTTGCCAGCACCTGAGCGGTCATCTTCAACAGCGCTTCGTCACGGGTATTTTTATCCGCTTCGAAGTCACCGTTCTTGAGGAACTGAACTTCATCAGCGCGTTTTGCAATGCTGGCGATGGCCGTGTCGTATTCACCAATTTGTCCCTGATTGGAAAACCACCATGTCTGGAAACCTGCTCGGTTGGCCAGGGTGACAAAGTTATCCTGGAACTGGGGCTTATTGTCGACCACCCGATTCAGCGTCAGGCCGAGTGATTTTTGCGTTGAACCGCTGGCAGCAATGTAATCCGCAAAGATGTAGCCGTTAACGGAGCTGGCAAACGGGGTGTTATCCCAGTGACCGCCAAACGCGCCTAACGCATCGCGGCGGGCGCTTTCGCCGATCACCACGACGTAGGTGTGATACTTCGGCTTCACGGCGGTTACGGTCCAACTGTCTTTCACGCTCGACAGCTTCGCCATACGCTCTTGTTCGTCGAGCACTTCGTTGTTATTGACGATCACGTCCTTGGCAAACCGGAAAACCGGATAGCCAGTGTCTTTCAGCTTGAACACGCCGCCCCAGGCCAGGTTTTGTACCGGGGTAACAAAGAATGCGACAACGCTGAACAGCAAACAAACGCTGTCGAACTTGTTCCAGCCACGCTTTTGTTCATCTTTTTTACGACGTACGGCGATAACGCCGAGGGCGAAAATAAATACCCCAACCAGATAACTGTACCAGGGGAAGATGGTCAGGATTTCGGTGGACTCTTCCATATTGGTTGAGTGCAGCGCCAGCAAGGTATTGAAGTTCGGTGAGCCGTAAGCCTGGCCGAACGGAAAATACATTGCCGCAATCAGCGAGCAAATGCCAATCAGCACTTTCTGCGCGCGTGGCGCGCTGCGCCACATCAGCATTAATATACAGGTGAAAGCAACGCTATAGAGCAGGCTAAGCGGATAGCCCAGCGCAAGATTGATCAGCAGAGACTGTAAGAAATAGAGGCCAGTCCACGGACTAATCGCCCGGCTGCGAGCAATGATTGAATCTTTGAGGGTTAAATTCATATGCCACTGTTACAAAAACGCCATGTGCTTACCCTGGCGCTAAGGGTCATTGCCTGCCTGAGAGAGCGAGAAGAGGGATAGGGTCCGCATCCGCGAGCCGCAATATATGCAGGGCTGCGAAAAGATAGAGTGTGCGCAAGAGAAGGTCAACTACTACAAAGAAATTGTTTTGCGAGGAACGTGGCAAAACTGACAAAAAGAAGGGTTATTGAGACGAAAACCACCACCGTACCCGGATGACGGCAGGAAAATGAAGCGGCGTACCGCGACGCCGCATTATTTTTCTGAAGGTTTATCCTTCTCAGGTTTGCTGTTAATCATGTCACACAGCATAGAGATCAGCATCAACCGTACTTTAAAGGGAGAGTGGCTAAACACGCGTATACACCTCTTAAATTCATTCATGTAAACCTCCTGACTTCACGATCCCATCAGTCCTTGAGGGATGTCTTTATTATATACAGATATAGCACAGGCTATATTATATAGCTATTGCTAAAACGTTAATTTTTTGTGCCCGCGCAACTCTGGTTTACAATGAGTGCTCTCTAATCAGATGCCGTTAACGCGTCACAGTAACGAGGAAGCAGAATGAGTCGTCGCGCAGGTACGCCAACAACAAAAAAAGTGACGCAATTGGTGAATGTCGAAGAACACGTTGAAGGGTTTCGTCAGGTTCGGGAGGCGCATCGCCGTGAGCTGATTGATGACTACGTAGAGCTGATTTCCGATCTCATTATTGAGGTAGGTGAAGCGCGCCAGGTGGATATGGCCGCACGGCTTGGGGTTTCCCAGCCGACGGTTGCTAAAATGCTTAAGCGTCTTGCTTCAGTCGGATTGATTGAAATGATCCCCTGGCGAGGCGTGTTTTTAACCGCAGAAGGTGAACGACTGGCTCAGGAAAGTCGGGAGCGTCATCAGATTGTGGAGAATTTCCTGTTGATGTTAGGTATCAGTCCGGAAATTGCCCGTCGCGACGCGGAGGGGATGGAGCATCACGTCAGTAAGGAAACGCTGGAGGCTTTTAGCCGGTTTACGCAACAGCAAGGAACAGGCTCTGAATGAGTTTTCCTTTATTACGCGCCTTACAGCGCGATCGTTTTTTCCAGCTGTTAATCATCGTTGGGGTTGTACTGAGCCTGTTCACGCCATTTACACCCCGGTCGTGGCCGGGAGCAATTGACTGGCACACAATTATCACGCTTAGTGGCCTGATGTTACTGACCAAAGGCGTGGAGCTAAGCGGTTACTTCGATGTGTTAGGGCGCAAGATGACCCGCCGTTTCAAAACAGAGCGTCAGCTGGCGATATTTATGGTGCTGGCAGCGGCGTTGTTGTCGACGTTTCTGACCAACGATGTTGCGCTGTTTATTGTTGTTCCGCTGACCATCACTCTGAAAAAATTGTGCGCTATTCCGGTGAATCGCCTGATTATCTTTGAGGCGCTGGCGGTTAACGCCGGATCGTTGCTAACGCCAATAGGCAATCCACAAAACATTCTGATGTGGGGACGCTCAGGCTTATCGTTTACCGCGTTTACCTGGCAAATGGCGCCGCTTGCGGGGGCCATGATGCTGACGCTGGTGGTGCTGTGCTGGTTCAGTTTCCCGAATAAAGCGTTGCATTATCATACCGGTACGCGCGCACCTGACTGGCAACCGCGTCTGGTGTGGGGCTGTCTGGTGTTGTATATCATCTTCCTTGCAGCACTGGAGTTAAAACAAGAGCTGTGGGGTCTGGCGATTGTGGCGGCAGGGTTCATGGTGCTGGCTCGCCGCGTGATCCTCAGCGTAGACTGGACGCTGCTGTTGGTGTTTATGGCGATGTTCATTGATGTGCACTTGCTGACGCAGCTTCCGGCCCTGCAGGGGATAACCCACCAGATTGGCGCGCTTTCAGCGCCGGGACTTTGGCTGACCGCCATTGGCCTGTCGCAGTTTATCAGTAATGTGCCCAGTACGATTTTGCTGCTGAACTACGTCCCGCCAACGCTGCTTCTGGCCTGGGCGGTCAATGTGGGCGGCTTTGGGCTGTTACCAGGATCGCTGGCGAATCTCATTGCGTTACGGATGGCAAACGACCGCCGGATCTGGTGGCGTTTTCATTGGTATTCGGTACCGATGCTGATATGGGCGGCGCTGGTGGGTTATGGTTTGTTGCTAATGATGTAATTGATGTGGTGTGCCGGATGGCGGCTGGCGCCTAATCCGGCCTACAGTGTTGGTAGGCCCGATAAGCGTAGCGCCATCGGGCATATATAGCAGATTAGTTCAGGCGAACCGGCATACCAGAACGGTTCTGTACTGCCTGCTCAACGACGGCCTGATCGACGTCAGGCTGACCGGTGATGCTGGTAATGCTCTTGGTCAGGGTAATCGGTACAATTTCTCCGCCTTCGAACTGTGCTTCAGTCGTAGACAGCGGGTTATGTACTTCGATGTAACGGCTACCGTCTGGTTCGGTAGTGGCTTTTACCGGCTCATCAATAAACTGTACACGGGTGCCGACCGGCACATTTTCAAACAAGAATTTGATGTCGTCGTTACGCAGACGTACGCAACCGTGGCTGACACGTAAGCCGACGCCGAAGTTAGCATTGGTACCGTGGATAGCATACAGGCGACCGATATACAGCGCGTACAGTCCCATCGGGTTATCCGGACCAGCCGGAACAACGGCTGGCAGCGGCTCGCCTGCAGCGCGGTATTCCGCATGCATTTTCGCCGTTGGCGTCCAGGTTGGGCCTGCTTTTTTACGTTCTACTTTGGTGGTCCAGTTGATTGGCGTGTCTTTGCCCAACTGGCCGATACCGATCGGCAGAACAATGACGGTGTTGGTGCCTTTCGGGTAGTAGTACAGACGCATTTCAGCGCTGTTGATAACAATACCTTCATGCACGGTATCCGGCAGGATTAACTGCTGAGGAATGTTCAGCACGGTGCCGCCTTTCGGCAGGAAGGTATCCACGCCCGGGTTGGCTTCCAGCATGTTAGACAGACCCATCTGATACTCTGCCGCAAAATACTCCAGCGGTTGGGTGTTGCCTTCAGGAATAGTAATGACCTGGTTTTGGCCAATCAAACGGCTACCATCGGTCGGCAGCGGGTACGTGACGGCTGAAGCGGTATTACAAAAACCAACTATTGCAAGTGCCGCCGCGAAAAGCGTTGTTAATTTCATATTCATATTCATGTATGCGAGATTCAGTGCCAGGCAGGCTAGTGGGTTGAGATTTATGTAGTGTTGGGCACGCATTATATGTGCAATCTGAGCAACAAGGAATTCGGATGTGTACTAAATCACATTTTTTTCCTTTTGGTTTCACTTTATCCCTTCCGCATGAAGACGCGATCTTCTTGCAGACTTATGGCATAATAAGCGGTTTGTCACATATTTCTTTCTCTTTCAGGATACGCCAGTGTTAGTTTCCAGCAACGTCACCATGCAGTTCGGCAGTAAGCCGCTGTTTGAAAATATTTCCGTCAAATTTGGCGGCGGCAACCGTTACGGCCTGATTGGCGCGAACGGTAGCGGTAAATCCACTTTTATGAAAATTCTCGGCGGCGACCTCGAACCGACGCTGGGTAACGTTTCCCTCGATCCTAACGAGCGCATCGGTAAGCTGCGTCAGGATCAATTCGCCTTTGAAGAATTCACCGTGCTTGACACCGTGATCATGGGTCACGCTGAACTGTGGGAAGTGAAGCAGGAGCGCGATCGCATTTACGCCCTGGCTGAGATGAGCGAAGAAGACGGCTATAAAGTTGCTGATCTCGAAGTTCAGTATGGCGAAATGGACGGCTACTCTGCGGAAGCGCGTGCGGGTGAACTGCTGCTGGGCGTAGGTATTCCGGTAGAACAGCATTACGGCCCGATGAGCGAAGTCGCGCCCGGCTGGAAGCTGCGTGTGCTTCTGGCGCAGGCGCTGTTCTCTAACCCGGACATTCTGCTGCTCGACGAACCAACGAACAACCTGGATATCGACACCATTCGCTGGCTGGAGCAGACGCTGAACGAGCGTGACAGCACCATGATCATCATTTCGCACGACCGTCACTTCCTGAACATGGTCTGTACACACATGGCGGATCTGGACTATGGCGAACTGCGTGTTTATCCGGGTAACTACGACGAATACATGACGGCGGCAACCCAGGCGCGTGAACGTCTGCTGGCCGATAACGCCAAGAAGAAAGCACAGATTGCCGATCTGCAATCCTTCGTCAGCCGCTTTAGCGCCAACGCTTCTAAATCTCGACAGGCGACCTCTCGTGCGCGTCAGATTGATAAGATCAAGCTCGACGAAGTGAAAGCGTCCAGCCGTCAGAACCCGTTCATCCGCTTCGAACAGGATAAGAAACTGTTCCGTAACGCGCTGGAAGTGGAAGCGCTGGCGAAAGGTTTTGATGAAGGTCCGCTGTTTAAAAACTTCAACCTGCTGCTGGAAGTAGGGGAGAAGGTTGCCATCATTGGTGCCAACGGCGTGGGTAAATCCACCATGCTGAAAACGTTGGTTGGCGATTTGCAGCCGGACAACGGTACCGTTAAGTGGTCTGAAAACGCCCAGGTGGGTTACTACGCGCAGGATCATGAATACGAGTTTGAAAACGATCTGACCGTCTTCGAATGGATGAGCCAGTGGAAACAAGAAGGCGATGATGAGCAGGTTGTGCGCAGCTTCCTTGGCCGTCTGCTTTTCAGCCAGGACGATATCAAGAAACCTGCAAAAGTGCTCTCCGGTGGTGAAAAAGGACGCATGCTGTTCGGTAAGCTGATGATGCAGAAACCGAATATCCTGGTCATGGATGAACCGACCAACCACCTGGATATGGAATCTATCGAGTCGCTGAACATGGCGCTGGAAATGTATCAGGGCACGTTGATCTTTGTTTCTCACGACCGTGAGTTCGTCAGTTCCCTGGCGACCCGCGTGATTGAGATTACGCCGGAACGCGTGATCGACTTCACCGGCAACTACGAAGATTACCTGCGTAGTAAAGGTATTGACGGTTAATTCACCCGTCGTCTTTCGTGTTACAGGTGTGTTGGCTGCACCTGTTCACCCCGGTCACTTACTTATGTAAGCTCCCGGGGATTTACAGGCTGGTCGCCTTCCTGTAACGCGAAATACCTAGGGAAAATTGTGTAAGCTACATATTAAATAATCCCCAGCGCGCGTTTACCGTGGATATTCAAATCCTCCAGCGTGAAGCGTCCTTCCCAGTTAGTTTCATAATCCTCTCGCGGGAAATCACCCGGCGATGCGCCTTTTTCCAGCGCAGCTTTCACTTTGTGGGCGTAGGCCAGATTTTTTTCGCACATCGGGGCGGCAGGGATATACATTACGTTACCCCAGCCCTGCTGATTTTCGACAGGCGCGACGGAGTGAATCACATCGCAATGCCACCACACGGAGTCTCCGGCGTCCAGTTGTGGAATGCTGGTTAACGCTTCAATCAGCAACGGATGCCATTGCGCAGAAATCGGCAGGACTCTGCCGGGCGCTACGCCGCAAAGCTCATCTTCCGGCACATCGTCAAGCAATGGGCGTAACAGCACATACGCCATCGCTTCAGGAATCGGAACCACGTGCAACAATCCCTGACCTGGCAGCATATCGGACAACGCAGTCCAGCCCTGGAAGGTACGGAACACTGAACATTTGGTGGTGTTATCCACCGTGTATTCTTCTACTTCGGTGCGATGCGCAGCCTGCCACGGATCGTAATCTGCCAGCTTTCCATTGAAAACATGAGCAAATACCTGCTGATACGCAGGCAGCAGCCAGCGTTCCAGCGCGCCGGAATCCGTATGCGCGCCCAGCCCTTTGGAGGTGGTTCCCGGCGGACGGCGGCGTATACGGTCAGGGTAGATAACGCTGACATCCGGGTTAAACCATTGTTTACCTTCGCTTGAAAATGTCCAAAGACGATTGAGGAACGACTGCGCATTGGCCATTTCTTCACTTTGGCGGGCCTGCATCTGCGCCTGGGACCAGTAAATGGGGTAGATTTCAGGTCGCGATGCGCTCAGGGTGCCGAAGAAGTTATCGCCCGGCCCTTTGTAGACGTCATCAAAATGGTTGCGATCCAGGTAATCAAGCATCGACTGATCCCATGCCAGCGCCTGTTCGCGGGGGAAATGCCCTTTAATGACTGCGCATCCGCGACGCTTAATTTCTTCACGCTGCTCTGCACTCACGCGACCCGCTTTGATATCCGCATAGGACAACACAGGCCATACCGGGGAGCCTTGCGCTTTGAGAGCGTTGATTTCCGCCACGCGGGTGGCAATGGCATCGCTCAGCTGATTGAAGATCAACTGAACATCCCCAAGCTGTGCCCGCAGTTGCTGTTTCATCTGACGGATTGCCGCTTTGTGATCGGCGGGCAACGTGTCGCTGGTAAAAGTAAAAGCCATAACCACCTCGCATTAACTTTCATTCGAAACTAAATTTAATTACAAGTGACAATATAAGTTAAAAGTTAGTTAATGCAAGTTTAAAAACCTGCTGGTGTGAGCAAAATAGAAAAAGAGTGAAAACCGGGATGAGGGATACCCCGGTTGGCAGGATCAGGCGTTAAAAGGTGAAGTGTTATCCAGCACTGCCTGAATTACGTTCAGCGCGCCTTGATGGTTATTGTCATCGGTCTGATAGCGGGCAATCGCTTTGATGCTCTCTGCCGCATTGGCCATGGCGAAAGAGTAATGCGCCATTTTCAGCATTTCTGCATCGTTGCCGCTATCGCCAATGGCGACGACGTTTTGTGGAGACAGGTTCCAGCGTTTCAGCAGGCGACTGATACCGTTGGCTTTATGTAAGCCCGGAATAATCAAATCGATAAACCCAAAGCCACTGGTGACGGGCTTCATTATGCCATCCAGAGCAGTGTGCAGGTGATCGATAACCAACGGGATTTGTTGGTCGGGTAAGTTCAGCGAAAACTTAAACAGCACATCATCAATGTCCTGATAATCCTTTACGGGTTTCAGGCGATGATAGTGTTTCGACATCAATGTCACGAAAGGCTCCGGGGCATTCTCACTGACGTAGGCACTTTGCAGACCACAGGCAACAAAATTGAGCTGCTTGTCTTTGAGGAGTTCGCCAATAACAATGCGTGATTCGTGACGGGTAAGCTCGCCATGAAACAACTGCTGGCCGTGCTCAAAAACCAGCGCGCCATTCTCAGCGACAAACGATATTTCGTCTTTAAGCTGCGGGAAAAAGGAGATCAACTGGTAATACTGGTTGCCGCTTGCCACGACAAATTCAATATCTCGTTTCTTCAGTTCCTGATACTGCGCCATAAAGCGTGCACGATCGTATTGCTTGGCGTCGTCGAGAAAAGTTCCGTCCATGTCTGTGACGATAACTTTGATGGTCATATATGCTCCTGGCTCATAACTGCGACCAGAAACATTTTAATAACAATGTGAGCTAAAGCACAAATTTAATTTCGAATGAAAGTAAAACGCCAGGTGGCAACTTCGCCTTACCCGGCTAAAGGGGAGTATGTAAGCCCGGTAAGCGCAGCGCCACCGGGCGGGAGGGTTACAGCATATGTTCAGTGCGCGCGATGATATCGTCCTGTGCATCCGGAGACAGCGCGGTGAAGAAGGCGGAATAACCCGCTACACGCACCACCAGATCACGGTACTGATCCGGGTGTTTTTTGGCTTCCAGCAGCGTTTCACGAGAAACGATGTTGTACTGAATATGCCAACCTTTGTGCTCTTCAAAGAAGGTACGCAGCAGAATCATCAGCTTTTGTTTGTCAGACTCATTTTCCAGCGTGGCCGGGTTCAGCTTCTGATTTAACAGCACGCCACCGAGAATCGAACCGGTCGGCAGTTTACCCACCGAGCCAATTACCGCAGTTGGGCCGAGATGGTCCGTACCGGAAGCCGGGCTTGCGCCTTCTGCCAGTGGAGTGTGTGCTTTACGGCCATCCGGCGTTGCCATCGTTGCTGCGCCAAACGGCACGTTTGCAGAAATAGACGAGGTCCCGGCGTAGTAATTGCCGCCAACCGGGCCACGTCCGTAACGCGGATTATGATACTGTTTCAGTTCATCGATATAAGTCTGATAAGCGCGGGCCAGCAGCGTATCAACGCTATCGTCATCGTTGCCGTATTTTGGTGCGCCGTTGATTAGCCGTTGGCGTAACTGCTCATGGGTCAGACCGTCAAAATCATCGGCCAGCGCGGCGGCCAGTTGTTGTTGACCGATAGTGCCCTGTTCAAAGACCAGTTTCTTTACTGCTGCCAGGCTGTTGCCGAGGTTGGCGATACCCACCTGCAAACCTGATACCCAGTCATACTTCGCGCCGCCTTGCTTAATGCTTTTCGCGCGTTCGATACAGTCGTCTACCAGCGCGGAGCACAGAATATCGTGTACGTTCTCTTCCAGCATGGTGTCAACGACATACTCGATTTCAATGGATTTACGCGTGTAGTAGCGAATCTGTGTATCCCAGGCATCCATCACTTCATCGAAATTGTTGAAGTTGCCAGCTGAGAGCGCTTTTTCCTGCGGCAGGAAGACTTTGCCGCTGGTGGCATCGCGTCCGCCTTCCAGCGCCGCCAGCATCACGCGGGCAAAGTTAATAAAGCTCATGCCGGTGCAGCGGTAGCCCCATTTGCCGCCAACGGCGGTTTCGATGCAACCAATCGCTGCATAGTCATAGGCATCTTGCGGCTCAATGCCCAGCTTAATGAATTCCGGAATGACGATTTCATCGTTGTTAAAGGCTGGCATCCCGAAGCCGCAGCGGATCACCTGCACGCAGGCATCAAGGAAGTCATTACTCATCCCCGCGTGATAACGCACGCTCAGGTTCGGCTGAGTAGAACGCAGGCGGCCACATGATTCCAGAATGGCGTAGGAGAGCGGGTTGACGGCATCCATCGCCTGACCGCTGACCAGGTTCTGGCCTCCTATGGTTACGTTCTGATAGAGCGGGCTGCCCGCTGAGGCTTTCGAATGGGAGCCGGAACGGATTTTGTTCACTTCCAGCAGTTTCAGCCAGCAGCTGTGCAACAGCTCAATGGCGTGCTCACGATCGAGGCTCTGATTCAGTTCTACGTCGCGACGGTAGAACGGGTAGAGGTACTGATCCATACGGCCAAACGACACTGAGTGACCGTTAGATTCAATTTGCAGAATCAACTGGATGAAATAGCACAACTGCAACGCCTGCCAAAATGTTTTTGGTGGCTCATGGGCAATCACATCACAGTTTTCCGCCATGGTCAGCAGTTCATCGCGACGGCTGGTGCGCGTTTCTGTGGACGCCATTTTACGCGCCAGCGCGGCAAAGCGCTCAATGTGCAGGCTGACGGCCTCCAGCACGATATCAATCGCTTTCAGGAACTGATCGCCGTGGAGATCGTCCAGACACGTCAGATTGATGCGGGAGCGACGTTCATCGACCTTGTGGCGCAGGCCGTCGAGACCTTTTTCCAGTAGTAGCGGGAAGTTCACCGCCAGGTGTGCGTCGCCGGAGGTCATATTACCTTCGGCTTTGATAATGCCGGTTTCCAGCAGCCCTTTCTGCTCGTCAGTGAACATCCCGTAGCAGCGATCCTGCACGGTCTGACCACGCCACCACGGACACACCTCATGTAATACGCGTTTATTCTCTTCGCTTACCGCAAAGCCGGCACCCGGTCTGTCGGCGAGGTCGTCGATCTCTTTTTCAATCCAGGAGACGGTGTATTCCGGGAAGATCGGCGCGGCGCGCACTTCGCTTGCCTGGTTACCGATAATCAGTTCGTCATGCTTGATCCAGATGGTGCGTTCCGCCAGATGATGGGCCAGCGCCAGCGCACGGCGTACCGGGATCGGCTTATCCAGGTGTTGCTGATACATCTCGGTATAGTGCTGGGCGCGCTCGGTACAAACCGGCGGTTTCACGATATGGATCAGGGCTGTTTTATGCGCTTTGATACGATCGCTGAGTGTGTCCAGTTTCAGAGTGGTCATGGCGATTATCCTCGTAGGGTCGCGGTTAAACCTTTAAGGCTGGCATACTGCTGGGCAAATTCGAGCAGTGCAGGCGCATCAAGCGGTTTATCCGGTGCGTTGTAGGGTTGACTGAGTAAGTGGTATTTGTTGATACCAAGGGTGTGGTAGGGCAAAAAATGAATCTCCCCGACGTGAAGCTCGTCGGCAGCAAAATCGGTAATAGCCTGGATGGCGGCTTCGTCAGCGTTGAACCCCTGAATCAGCGGTACGCGGATAATCATTTTTTTACCAGCTGCGGCCAGTTTTTTTAGATTTTCCAGCACACGAGAGGCGCTGCCATCGGTCCACTGTTTAAACGGCGCATCCGCCACGTGTTTTAGATCGGCCAGAAACAGATCGACGTCAGATAATGATGGTTCAATATACTTCCACGGGACATGCAGGCAGGTTTCCACTGCGGTATGAATGCCGGCGTCGTGGCTGGCTTTGAGCAAAGAAGCCGCCAGCTCTGGCTGCATAAACGGTTCGCCACCGGACAGGGTTAGGCCCCCTCCGCTGCGATCGTAAAACGGTTTATCACGCAATACGGTCGCCATGATTTCGTCCACGCTTTTTACCTCTCCACAGATGGTTAGTGCCTGCGTTGGACAGCAGTGGGTCAGCGCCGTCAGATCGTCATCGGTCAGTTTTTCGCGATGAATCAGCAACCCGCTTAGTGCCCGCTCAATTACTGCGGGTGCTGCCTGAGCACAAAGATTGCAACCATCAAGGCACAGGCGTGCGTCATAGAGCAGATCCTGCGTACGGGCGCGACTTTCCGGATTCTGGCACCACCGACAGCCCAGGGAGCATCCCTTAAGGAACACCACAGTACGGATCCCGGGACCATCATGCGTGGAATAGCGCTGGATATTGAAAATCATAAGCGACCTCTTTTCTTTCGTATAAAGATTAAATTACTTTCGAATGAAAGTTATATTGACGTGCGTCAACTAACCGTGAGGTTTCGCCGTGCTACCTTTTATTCATGCTAATTATTCGTTTGAGGAAAGGTTATGGAACTCTATTTAGATACGTCTGACGTTGATGCGGTAAAAGCTCTGGCGCGCATTTTCCCGCTGGCAGGGGTGACCACTAACCCGAGTATTGTGGCGGCGGGGAATCAGACGCTGGAAGTACTACTGCCGCAACTGCAGGAAGCGATGGGAGGACAAGGCCGTCTGTTTGCTCAGGTGATGGCGACCACCGCCGAAGGGATGGTTAGCGATGCGCGTAAGCTGCGGGCAATCATTGCTGATATCGTGGTCAAAGTGCCGGTAACAGCAGAAGGTCTGGCGGCTATAAAATTGCTGAAAGAAGAAGGGATCCCGACGTTGGGTACTGCGGTATACGGTGCAGCTCAAGGGTTATTGGCTGCACTGGCAGGTGCGGAATATGTTGCGCCATACATTAACCGCGTGGATGCGCAAGGAGGGGATGGCATTCAGACGGTGACCGACCTGCAGACGTTACTGAAAATGCATGCCCCGCACGCCAAAGTACTGGCAGCCAGTTTTAAAACGCCGCGTCAGGCGCTGGATTGCCTGCTGGCAGGCTGCGAGTCCATCACGCTACCGCTGGACGTTGCTCAGCAGATGATTAGCTCTCCGGCAGTTGATGCTGCCGTCGCGAAGTTTGAGCACGACTGGCAGAGCGCATTCGGTCGCACATCTATTTAAACGAGAGTGCCGGGATGTAGTCCCGGCATTATTGCGTACATGATTCCGTCAAAATGAATGTGTTGCAGTTGTACGCTTTTATCTGCGAATCCCCCTCGTAAAACCGACAAAGTCGGCATGCGACCCGTCATCATGGCAGGTACAGTCGTGTCATCATGTTAATCAGGTGACGGACCGCCATGAAAAAATCACCCACATACACGCCGCACGATGCGCTATTTAAAACGTTTTTAAAATACCCGGAAACGGCGCGCGATTTCATTGAAATCCATCTTCCCTCCACGCTACGAACGCTGTGCGATTTTTCGACATTAAAGCTGCAACCGACCAGTTTTATCGAGGATAACTTACGTGCATATTATTCCGATGTACTTTGGTCGATGAAAACCAGTGAAGGGCACGGCTATATTTATGTCGTAATCGAACATCAAAGCCGCCCGGATGTTCATATGGCATTTCGCCTGATGCGTTATGCGATAGCGGCAATGCAAAGTCACCTCGACGCCGGGCATAATACGTTACCTTTAGTTGTGCCGATGCTGTTTTATCACGGAATCGATACACCTTATCCCTTCTCTCTATGCTGGCTGGATGAGTTTGATAATCCAACACTTGCACGTCAGCTCTACCTGTCAGCTTTTCCGCTGGTAGATATTACCGTTGTTCCAGATGAAGAAATTATGCAGCACCGACGCATTGCTCTTCTGGAACTGATTCAAAAGCATATTCGTCAGCGCGATTTGATGGGGTTGGTGGACAAGCTGGCCGCGCTGTTGGTTACCGGAAGCGCTAATGACAGCCAGCTAAAAGCGCTGTTTAATTACCTGCTAATCCAGCACGGTCACAAACCGCGCTTTGGACGATTTATGCGCAAGCTGGCGCAGCGGGTACCCGAACACAAGGAGAGTACAATGAATATTGTGGAAAAAATACGTAGGGCAGGACAGCGAAAGGGGATGCGGGAAGGAATGCAAAAAGGCTTGGTTGAAGGCCGCCGCGAGGAAGCGTTACGCATTGCTCACTCAATGCTGGACGATGGTCTCCCACGGGCGGTCATCGTGAGGATTACTGGGCTTTCTGAAGATGACGTTAAATCACTGACGTATTGAACGTATATTAATTCAGCCCCGGATAACAAACGCCGCCGGGGCTTTCGTTTATTGCCCGCAGACCTCGCACCCCGGATTACGCATCAGCTTCATTTCGCGAAACTGGCAGGTCATGGCATCGTACATGACGATTTTTCCGGATGCCGGTTTACCGTAGTTTGCCAGCAGCTTAATGGCTTCCATCGCCTGTAACGAGCCGATCACGCCGATCAGCGGGGCCATCACTCCGGCTTCTACGCAGGTCAGGGCGTTTTCACCGAACAAACGGCTCAGGCAACGGTAGCAGGGCTCGCCTTCCTGATACGTAAAGACGGTAATTTGCCCTTCCATGCGAATTGCTGCACCGGAAACCAGCGGAACTCTGGCGGCAAAGCATCCGGCATTCAGCTGATTGCGGATGCTGACGTTATCCGTACAGTCCAGCACCAAATCGTGTTCGGTAATAAGCGCGTGAATCTCGCTATCGTCCAGCAGCGCATTCACCGGCGTAATGGCGATATAAGGGTTAATCCGCGTTAGCGCGTCACGAGCGGATATCACTTTTGGTTGCCCTACGGTTGCATCGCTGTGCAGCGTCTGGCGTTGGAGGTTCGACACGGAGACCGTGTCAAAGTCGAGCAGGGTTAAATGCCCGACGCCAGCACCAGCAAGGTACTGGGTTGCAGCACATCCCAGTCCCCCCAGACCAACGACCAGTACCCGCGCATCTTTGAGCGCTTCCTGACCTTCGAAATCGAAGCCGCGCAGAATGATTTGCCGGTTATAGCGCATCATCTCCTGGTCGCTGAGTTCTGCCATTACAGACCTCCAAACAGTGCGTTAAATGGCTCAACTTCAACCCATTCTCCGACCTCAACGTTACCGCGATCGCGCTCCAGCACAATAAAGCAATTGCCCTGGCTAAAGGAGCTAAAAATATGCGAGCCCTGGTGCCCGGTGGTAGTGACTTCCAGTTCGCCTTCCGCGGTACGCTGCAATACACCACGCTGAAAATCCAGACGCCCTGGCGTTTTCTTCAGGCGTGAAGCGGTGCGCACGCGCTGGCGCGGAGGTAACCCACAGGCGGTGTTGCCGCTGAGTTTCGCCAGCAGCGGTTGTACCAGTTGATAAAAGGTGAGGGCAGCAGACACCGGGTTACCCGGCAGGCCGCAAAACCAGCTGTTGCTCAGTTTGCCAAAGGCGAACGGTTTACCGGGTTTGATAGCCAGCTTCCAGAAGGCAATTTCTCCCAGCTCTTCCAGAATGGTTTTGGTGTAATCCGCTTCGCCTACCGAAACGCCACCAGAGCTGATGACAACGTCGGCCTGGCTGTCGGCTTCGATAAATGCGGCCCGCAGCGCGTTGGGATTGTCGCGAATAATCCCTAAGTTGATCACCTCGCAGCCCAACTGCTGCAGCATCAGGTGAACGGTCAGACGGTTTGTGTCATAAATCTGCCCGTCGCCCAGCGGCTGACCCGGCAATTGCAGCTCATCACCGGTGGAGAACAATGCCACGCGGACTTTACGCACAACGGGGACCTCGGCAATACCGAGCGAAGCCAGCACGGGAAGCTCGGCGGTTGTCAGACGAGTTCCTGTGGGGAATACCACCGCGCCGTTTGCAATATCTTCACCGCGCAGACGAATATTTTGTCCGCTGCGGACGTCGGAGGTAAAACGCACACCGTCGTCAGTTTGTTCCGTTTGCTCCTGCATTACCACGGCTTCACAACCGGCAGGCACCGGGGCTCCGGTCATAATACGGATGCAGGTTCCCGCAGGCCACTCGCCGTGAAATGGCTGTCCAGCAAAGGCTTTGCCAGCCACCGCAAGAGGCTGGTCTGATTGTAAATCGGCTAATCGCACCGCATAGCCATCCATTGCCGAGTTATCGAATCCCGGCACATCAATCGGGGAGACGACGTCGGTGGCCAGAATGCGGCCAAAGCATTGAACCAGCGGCAGCGTTTCGACGGCGGTGAGTGGGGTGATACGCGAAAGCATCTGAGAAAGAGCCGTTTCAAGCGGCATCAGTCCGGCGGTAAATTCCATGAGAAGACTCCTGCGGGGCAAAATCGAATCCACTCATTATGTCAGAAAATGGACGCGGACAGTATGCTACCTCAGGCTTAGGATCAGATCTGATACAGGTTTTCTGCCAGAGATTAGCGCTACAGGAAAGATGCAGTATAGACTCATGATTTCTGCTTTTTCTCCAGGAGGCTAAATGTCTGCGACTATCCCGGATTCAATTCGACGACAGGTGAATGCCGCCAGTGCACTGATTGCGCGGGTTATCGAGGGCGACCTGGTTGCTGTTCATTTGTATGGCTCTGCTGTTGAAGGTGGCTTAAAGCCCCAAAGCGATATCGATTTACTGGTTACCATTAGGCAGCCACTTAATACCCGGCAAAGAAAAGATCTGATGCAGGGTTTTCTGGAAATATCAGCCCCGCCTGGTAGCGTTGATAGATATCGGGCGCTGGAAGTGACCATCGTGATCTATTCACAACTTGTACCCTGGCAATTCCCACCGTCAAGAGAAATGCAATTTGGCGAATGGTTGCGTGACGATATTCGCGCGGGAATTGTTGAACCGACACAGGTGGATCCTGATCTCTCCATCCTGCTGACCCAGGCCAGGCGCGCCAGCGTAGCGTTGTTCGGTGAAGCCGCTGAGACGTTATTCAACGTCATTCCTTTTAGCGATGTCGTGCAAACATTTCGGCATATTCTTGATATGTGGCAGAAAACGGGCGATTTAGAGGGTGACGAGCGAAATATCATCCTTACTCTGGCGCGTATTTGGTACAGCCTGGTTACGGGCAATATTGTCGCTAAAGATGAAGCCGCCGCCTGGCTTATACCGCAATTACCCGTTGAGTATGCTGACACGCTGCAAGCCGCGCGTGCGGAATACCTGGGGTTAACCAAAAAGAACTGGGCTGCGTCTATGCCGTCTGTTGAACGCTTTGTGTTTTATGCAAAAAAACAGATTGCCGATCGGCTTGAATAATATATTCAACGATGTTGGAAGATCCCCTTTCTGATTAACTCATCTAAATAACCTGATGGGATGGGGGGTGAGGTACGGGCCTTAACCTTTACATGACGTCTGCATCTTTCTATATTCAAAAATCGAATCAATAAGTCACAGAAATTCTGATATTTATAACCCCGGTACCTGCCACCTAATGGACGAAAAAAATGGGTAAAGCAGTCATTGCAATTCACGGCGGCGCAGGGGCTATTACCCGTTCGCAGCTGAGCCAGGAGCAAGAGTTGCGTTATATACAGGCGCTGTCGGATATCGTTGAAACCGGCCAGCGGATGCTTGAAGACGGTCGTAGCGCACTGGATGTCGTTACCGAGGCCGTGCGCCTGCTGGAAGAGTGTCCATTGTTTAATGCCGGAATTGGCGCGGTGTATACCCGTGATGAAACCCATGAGCTGGACGCCTGTGTGATGGACGGTAATACGCTGAACGCAGGCGCCGTCGCCGGGGTAAGCCATCTGCGAAACCCGATTCTCGCGGCACGGCTGGTAATGGAACACAGCCCACACGTCATGATGATAGGTGAAGGGGCTGAAAACTTTGCCATTGCGCAGGGTATGGAGCGCGTATCAGCGGATATTTTCTCGACGCCAGAACGCTACGCTCAACTTCTGGCGGCGCGAACAGCGGGTGAAACGGTGCTGGACCATAGCGCGAGCCCGCTGGATGAAAACAACAAAATGGGTACCGTGGGTGCGGTCGCGTTAGATATGTTTGGCAATCTGGCGGCAGCAACATCGACCGGCGGGATGACCAATAAATTACCGGGGCGGGTGGGTGACAGTCCGTTGGTTGGCGCAGGCTGTTATGCCAATAATGCAAGTGTGGCAGTCTCCTGCACCGGAACCGGAGAAGTCTTTATTCGTGCTTTGGCGGCCTATGACATTGCGGCGTTGATGGACTACGGCGGTCTGAGTTTATCCGAAGCGTGTGAACGCGTAGTGATGGAAAAATTACCGGCGCTTGGCGGCAGCGGCGGTTTAATTGCTATCGATCATGAGGGCAATGTCGCTTTGCCGTTTAACAGCGAAGGCATGTACCGCGCCTGGGGATACGCAGGTGATACGCCAACCACCGGTATTTATCGGGAAAAAGGAGATAGCGTTGCCACACAGTGATGAGCTTGATGCCAGCGATGTGCTGGCAGTCAGCAATCTGAATATTGCCTTTGAACAGGAGCAGCAGCGTGTCAGCGCAGTGCGCAATCTGTCATTTCGCCTGAAGCGTGGCGAAACGCTGGCGATAGTCGGCGAGTCTGGTTCTGGTAAGTCGGTGACCGCCTTGTCGCTGATGCGTCTGATTGAACAGACCGGCGGCGAGGTGAGCTGCGATGAAATGCTCCTCCGACGCCGTAATCGACAGGTTATTGAGCTGGGTGAACAGAGCGCATCACAAATGCGTCACGTGCGCGGTGCGGATATCGCGATGATCTTCCAGGAGCCTATGACATCGCTTAATCCGGTGTTTACCGTGGGCGAGCAAATTGCCGAGTCTATCCGCTTGCACCAGGGTGCCAGTCACGAAGAGGCGATGGTAGAAGCGAAGCGAATGCTCGATCAAGTGCGTATCCCCGAGGCGAAGGCGATTTTATCGCGTTATCCACACCAGCTTTCCGGCGGTATGCGCCAGCGGGTGATGATCGCCATGGCACTGTCGTGTCGCCCTGCGGTTTTAATTGCTGATGAGCCGACAACCGCGCTGGATGTCACCATTCAGGCGCAGATCCTGCAACTGATAAAAGTGTTGCAGCAGGATATGTCGATGGGAGTGATCTTTATTACCCACGATATGGGCGTTGTGGCGGATATTGCCGACCGCGTGCTGGTGATGTATCAGGGCGAGGCGGTAGAAACTGGCAGCGTTGAGCAGATTTTTCACGCTCCCCAGCATCCTTATACTAAAGCGCTGCTGGCAGCCGTGCCGCAGCTTGGGGCAATGAACGGGCATGAACTTCCGCGCCGTTTCCCGCTTATTTCATTACACGATCCCAGTCATGTAGAGCCACAGACCGAACAGGATACCGTGGTTGAAGGCGAGCCAATTTTGCAGTTACGTAACCTGGTGACGCGTTTTCCTCTGCGTAGCGGCATTCTAAATCGCGTAACTCGCGAGGTGCATGCAGTGGAAAACGTCAGCTTTGACCTGTGGCCGGGAGAAACGCTATCGCTGGTGGGGGAGTCGGGCTGTGGGAAATCCACCACCGGGCGGGCGCTGTTGCGCCTGGTTGAGTCTCAGCGTGGGGAAATCATTTTCAACGGACAGCGTATTGATACCCTTGCTGCCAGCAAGTTGCAGCCGCTGCGTCGGGATATTCAGTTTATCTTCCAGGATCCGTATGCCTCGCTCGATCCACGTCAGACGGTGGGATATTCCATTCTGGAGCCTCTACGGGTGCATGGGTTATTGCAGGGGGATGCGGGGTCAAAACGAGTTGCATGGCTGCTGGAACGCGTAGGATTGCTGCCTGAGCATGCCTGGCGCTATCCGCACGAGTTTTCCGGCGGTCAGCGTCAGCGTATCTGTATTGCACGGGCATTGGCACTCAATCCCAAAGTGATTATTGCCGATGAATCTGTCTCGGCGCTGGATGTTTCAATTCGTGGGCAAATTATCAACCTGTTGCTCGACCTGCAGCGGGAAATGGGAATTGCATACCTGTTTATTTCCCACGATATGGCGGTGGTGGAACGGATCAGTCACCGTGTGGCGGTGATGTATCTCGGGCAAATCGTTGAGATTGGCCCCCGACGCGCGGTGTTTGAAAATCCGCAACATCCGTATACGCGCAAACTGATGGCGGCAGTACCAGTTGCCGATCCATCGCATCACCGACCACAGCGTGTGCTGTTGTCGGATGATATCCCCAGCAATATCCGCAAGCGCGGCGAAGAGATTTCCCCCGTGTCGTTACAGTTAGTTGGCCCGGGACATTATGTTGCGCGTGGGCAACCAGAAAATGCGCTTTCACGTTTATAACAGGCAGACAGGGTTTAAGGAGAATAACATGACAAAAATTGTTGCTCGGAAATGGCTGGTTGCTGTGGGAGTGGCCTCTGCGCTGGCCGCATCGCCTGGCTGGGCCGCCAAAGACGTGGTGGTGGCGGTAGGATCCAATTTCACCACGCTTGACCCCTATGACGCGAATGACACATTGTCGCAGGCGGTAGCGAAGTCGTTTTATCAGGGACTGTTTGGTCTTGATAAAGAGATGAAGCTGAAAAATGTGCTGGCAGAGAGCTATACGGTTTCTGATGACGGTCTGACTTACACTCTTAAGCTGCGTCAGGGCGTGAAATTTCAGGATGGTACCGACTTCAACGCCGATGCGGTTAAAGCCAACCTCGACCGCGCCAGCAATCCGGAAAACCGTCTGAAACGCTACAACCTGTATAAGAATATCGATAAAACCGAAGTCGTCGATCCGTCGACGGTGAAGATTACGCTGAAACAGCCGTTCTCTGCCTTTATCAATATTCTGGCACATCCGGCAACGGCAATGATTTCTCCCGCCGCGCTGGAGAAATACGGTAAGGAGATCGGTTTCCACCCTGTGGGGACCGGGCCGTACCAGCTTGATACCTGGAATCAGATAGATTTTGTGAAGGTTAAGAAGTTCGCGGGTTACTGGCAGCAAGGGCTGCCAAAGCTGGATACGATTACCTGGCGTCCGGTGACCGACAACAACACGCGTGCGGCCATGCTGCAGACCGGGGAAGCGCAGTTTGCCTTCCCGATCCCTTACGAACAGGCGGCGTTACTGGCGAAGAACAAAAACCTGGAACTGGTGGCCAGTCCGTCTATTATGCAACGTTATATCAGCATGAACGTCACGCAAAAACCATTCGACAACCCGAAGGTGCGTGAAGCGCTGAATTATGCCATCAACCGCCAGGCGCTGGTGAAAGTTGCGTTTGCGGGTTATGCCACGCCAGCAACGGGCGTTCTTCCTCCGTCGATAGCCTATGCGCAAAGCTATACGCCATGGCCATACGACCCGGCGAAAGCGCGCGAACTGCTGAAAGAAGCAGGTTATCCGAACGGTTTTACCACCACGCTATGGTCTTCGCATAATCACAGTACCGCGCAGAAAGTGCTGCAATTTACCCAGCAGCAGCTGGCGCAGGTGGGAGTTAAGGCTCAGGTAACAGCGATGGATGCCGGCCAGCGCGCGGCGGAAGTAGAGGGTAAAGCGCAGAAAGAGAGCGGGGTGCGGATGTTCTACACCGGCTGGTCTGCCTCTACGGGGGAAGCTGACTGGGCGCTGTCACCGCTATTTGCATCACAAAACTGGCCGCCAACACTGTTTAATACGGCGTTCTATAGCAATAAGCAGGTGGACAGTGATTTAGCGGCAGCGTTGCAAACCAACGATCCGGCGCAGAAAGCGAAGCTGTACAAGGATGCGCAGGATATTATCTGGAAAGAGTCGCCGTGGATCCCACTGGTAGTGGAAAAACTGATTTCGGCGCACAGCACCAGATTGACCGGGTTCTGGATTATGCCGGATACCGGATTTAGCTTTGATGATGCGGATTTAAAATAAGCTATTCATTCGGCCCCGCTAACCAGGGGCCGGCGAAGGGAGCGTGATGCTTAACTATGTTTTCAAGCGCCTGCTGGGGTTGATCCCAACGCTATTGATTGTTGCGGTGCTGGTGTTTTTATTTGTTCACCTGCTACCCGGCGATCCGGCCCGGCTGATTGCCGGACCGGAAGCTGACGCCGAGGTGATTGAACTGGTACGCAAGCAGTTGGGTCTGGACCAACCGCTGCATATTCAGTTCTGGCATTACATGACCAACGTGTTGCAAGGCGATTTTGGCACGTCGATGGTTTCTCGTCGCCCGGTTTCCGAAGAGATAGCCAGCCGTTTTATGCCGTCGTTATGGCTGACAATTGCGAGTATGGCATGGGCTGTGTTATTTGGTATGACGGCGGGGATCATTGCAGCCGTATGGCGCAATCGCTGGCCGGACAGGTTGAGTATGACGCTGGCGGTCACCGGGATCTCGTTCCCGGCGTTTGCGCTTGGCATGCTGCTCATGCAGATATTCTCCGTTGAGCTTGGCTGGTTGCCAACCGTTGGCGCTGATACCTGGCTGCACTATATCCTCCCGTCTATTACTCTGGGCGCGGCGGTGGCTGCGGTGCTGGCCAGGTTTACCCGCGCCTCGTTCGTCGATGTGCTCAGCGAAGACTATATGCGTACCGCGCGGGCTAAAGGGGTGAGTGAGACCTGGGTGGTGTTAAAACATGGTCTGCGTAACGCGATGATCCCAGTGGTCACCATGATGGGACTACAGTTTGGCTTTTTGCTTGGTGGATCAATCGTGGTTGAGAAGGTGTTCAACTGGCCTGGGCTTGGGCGACTGCTGGTGGACTCCGTCGAAATGCGCGACTACCCGGTGATTCAGGCCGAGGTGCTGTTGTTTTCTCTGGAGTTTATTCTTATCAACTTAGTGGTGGATGTGCTTTACGCCGCCATTAATCCGGCTATCAGGTACAAGTAAGGATGCGATTTTTTAACTGGCGCCGACAGGCGATTTTGAATGCAATGCCTCTTGTTAAGCCAGAGCAGATACGCACACCGTGGCATGAGTTCTGGCGTCGTTTTCGTCGACAGCACATGGCGATGTTCGCTGGGCTGTTTGTATTGCTCCTGATCATGGTGGCGATTTTTGCTCGCTGGTTGACGCCATTTGATGCCGAAAATTACTTCGATTATGACCGTTTGAATGATGGGCCGTCGATGCTGCACTGGTTTGGTGTCGATTCTCTGGGACGAGATATCTTTAGCCGCGTGCTGGTTGGCGCCCAAATCTCGCTGGCGGCAGGAGTCTTTGCCGTGTTTATTGGCGCGGCGATTGGCACAGTGCTGGGTCTGCTGGCGGGATACTACGAAGGTTGGTGGGATCGGCTGATTATGCGTATCTGCGATGTGCTGTTCGCCTTTCCCGGCATTCTGCTGGCGATAGCCGTGGTCGCCGTGCTGGGCAGCGGCATTGCGAACGTGATTATCGCCGTGGCCATTTTCTCCATTCCTGCTTTCGCGCGCCTGGTGCGCGGAAATACGCTGGTGCTGAAGCAACAGACGTTTATTGAGTCTGCGCGCAGTATTGGTGCCAGC
This sequence comes from Citrobacter sp. CF971, assembly GCF_006385635.1. Taxonomy (NCBI): domain Bacteria; kingdom Pseudomonadati; phylum Pseudomonadota; class Gammaproteobacteria; order Enterobacterales; family Enterobacteriaceae; genus Citrobacter; species Citrobacter sp. CF971. The sequence goes on from NZ_CP041051.1 coordinate 1,703,063, forward strand.
GATACGACCATCATTTTTAACCATATCCTGCCGGGTACGGTTTCATCGATCGTGGTCTTTTTTACCATGCGAATTGGCACGTCGATCATCTCTGCCGCGAGCCTGTCATTTCTGGGATTAGGCGCACAGCCGCCGACGCCGGAGTGGGGGGCAATGCTTAATGAAGCGCGTGCTGACATGGTGATCGCGCCGCACGTGGCGATTTTCCCGGCGGTAGCGATATTCCTGACGGTGCTGGCGTTTAACTTACTGGGAGATGGTCTGCGCGACGCGCTGGACCCGAAGATAAAAGGATAAATTACAGGCCGGATAAGACGTAACGCTTATCCGGCCTACGGTTGAGTTACGCTTATTAAACGCGTGAACCCCACAGATCGTATTCATCTGCGTTTTCGACCTTAACGCGGATGATATCACCAGGTTTCACCTTGGTCTCACCATTCAGGTATACCGCGCCGTCGATTTCCGGAGCATCAGCCATGCTACGACCAATTGCGCCTTCTTCGTCAACTTCATCAACGATAACCAGAATCTCGCGGCCCACTTTCTCTTGCAAACGTTCAGCAGAGATCTGCTGTTGCAATTGCATAAAGCGGTTCCAGCGTTCTTCTTTTATCTCTTCCGGGATTTGATCCGGCAGGTCATTAGCGCCAGCGCCTTCTACCGGGCTGTATTTAAAGCAGCCCACGCGATCCAGACGTGCTTCCTTCAGGAAGTCGAGCAACATTTGGAAGTCTTCTTCCGTTTCTCCCGGGAAACCAACAATGAAGGTGGAGCGCAGCGTCAGTTCAGGGCAGATTTCACGCCACTGCTTGATGCGCGCCAGCTGTCTGTCTACGGAGCCTGGGCGTTTCATCAGTTTAAGAATACGCGGGCTGGCATGCTGTAACGGGATGTCCAGATACGGCAGGATTTTCCCTTCTGCCATCAGCGGGATCACGTCATCAACATGCGGGTAGGGGTAGACGTAATGCAGGCGCGTCCAGATCCCCAGTTTTGATAACTGTTCGCACAGATCAACCATGCTGGTTTTGACCGGCTCGCCGTTATGGAAACCGGTACGATGCTTCACATCCACACCGTACGCAGAGGTATCCTGAGAGATTACCAGAATCTCTTTCACGCCCGCATCGACCAGACGTTTGGCTTCGCTGAGGACGTCGCCAATCGGACGGCTCACCAGATCGCCGCGCATGGATGGAATAATGCAGAACGTACAGCGGTGGTTACAGCCTTCAGAAATCTTCAGATAGGCGTAGTGGCGCGGAGTCAGCTTGACACCCTGCTCAGGAACCAGGCTCAGGAACGGATTATGCTTTGGTTTGGGTACGTAATGATGAACGTGCTCCAGAACCTGCTCGTAGCTATGCGGCCCGGTGATTTCCAGCACCTTCGGGTGGACTTCACGGATCTGATCGACTTTCGCGCCCAGACAACCGGTGACGATCACCTTGCCGTTTTCGTTCAGCGCTTCGCCGATTGCTTCCAGGGATTCCTGAACCGCACTGTCGATAAAGCCGCAGGTATTAACGATAACCATATCCGCGTCGTCGTAGCTTGGCACGACATCATAGCCTTCGGTACGAAGTTCGGTCAGGATGCGCTCAGAATCGACGAGGTTTTTCGGGCAGCCGAGGGAGACAAAGCCGATTTTCGGCTGGTGGGTTACATTGCTCATAGCGTAAAAAGTGTTCAGTTATTGGAATATTCAGGGCAGGGATTCTACAGAGTTCTGAACAAAAATTGTATCGCAATCTCATACCATCAGCGGCCTGCCGGGCGCGGAATTAAAGATTATTTGTAAATTATGTTAATTTTAAGTGATGGATTGATCCTGGACACGACTTTGTTCAAAAAACAACCATACTATTAAGTTGCACCATAGTTGGAAAGAGGAGGAACAAAGTATGGTTGTTGACAGACTGAGAACCGATCTTCTCAACAAATTGATAAACGCCCGTATCGAACTTGCCGCTTATCTGCAGTTGAGAAAAGCGAAAGGCTACATGTCAGTCAGCGAGAGCGATCGTCTGCGTGATAATTTTTTTGCACTGAATCGCGAATTGCACGAACAATCACAGCTTCACGGTATGCATCTTGATCAGGAAGAGTGGAATGCCCTTCATCGTGCTGAAGGGGCGTTAGCCGCCGCCGCTGTTTGTCTTATGAGTGGACACCATGATTGTCCAACGTTTATCGCCGTTAACGCAGAGAAACTGGAAAACTGCCTGACAACGCTGACGCTGAGTATCCAGAGTTTGCAATCTTACCCAACGTTGGAACACGTCTGAATCAGGGGGAGGGCGCTCCCCCTTTTCGTTAAGATTATGTAAATATGACGGGGTGATTCCCCTTGCTGGCTACGCTTTATGCAGAGCCATTAAGGAGGTGTTATGCGTCGACTCTTTCTCTGTGCTATCCCACTTGCGCTATTTTCCTCTTATGCCGTCGCGGTAAAAGTGGAAGTGCTGCAAACCAAACTCGATCACCCATGGTCACTGGCTTTTTTACCCGATAACCGCGGTATGCTCATTACGCTCAAAGGTGGACAGCTTCGACTCTGGCAGCCTGATAAAGGGCTTTCCGACCCGCTAACCGGCGTACCAAAAGTCTGGGCGAATGGTCAGGGCGGATTGCTTGATGTGGTGTTAGCTCCGGACTTTGAACGATCCCGTCGGGTGTGGCTAAGCTTCGCTGAAACCGACCGCGAAGGCAAAGCGGGCACCGCGGTAGGCTACGGGCGATTGAGTGACGATCTCAAACACCTGCAAGGATTTCAGACCGTTTTTCGCCAACAGCCAAAGCTCTCTACCGGAAACCATTTTGGTGGACGTCTGGTATTTGATGGCAACGGCTATCTGTTTATTGGCCTGGGGGAGAATAATCAACGCGCTACCGCCCAGGATCTGGATAAGCTGCAGGGCAAGGTCGTACGGCTGACCGATGAGGGCAAAATTCCACCGGATAATCCGTTTGTGAACATGGCGGGAGCGCGGGCAGAGATTTGGTCGTATGGCATCCGCAACCCGCAGGGTATGGCGATGAATCCGTGGAGTGATGTGTTGTGGCTCAATGAGCATGGTCCACGCGGAGGCGATGAAATTAATATCCCCGAGAAAGGGAAAAACTACGGTTGGCCTGTCGCGACCTGGGGTGTTAACTACAGTGGTTTGAAAATTCCCGAAGCAAAAGGTCAAATTGTTGCTGGCACGGAACAACCCATCTTTTACTGGGAAAAGTCGCCAGCGGTCAGCGGAATGGCTTTTTATAATAGCGATACCTTTCCACAGTGGCGGCAGAAGTTGTTCATCGGCGCGTTGAAAGATAAAGAAGTGATCGTACTGAGCGTTAAAGGGAATACGGTCACTGAGGATGGTCGTCTGTTGCAGGAAAGGGGGCAACGGATCCGTGATGTGCGCGTCGGACCAGACGGTTATTTGTATGTACTAACCGACGAGTCCGACGGGGAATTACTGAAAGTGAGTCCCTGATTGAATTAGCTGACCGGGATCATCACGATTTTTTGAAACGCCGGGCGCTCGGTCAGTTGTTGATACCAGCGCTCCAGATGAGGGCGCGGGGTCCAGCTCAGGCCAACGTTGAACAGGTTATAGATGAACGGCGCAACGGCGATATCGGCAGTGCCAAATTCAGCGCCGGAGAACCATGGCTGGTCCGCCAGCGCGTTATCCAGAATGGCAAACAGGTTATCGCAAACTTGCTTACTGGCCTCAATGGCCGCTAGATCGCGCTGATCGGCAGGTGTTCTGACCAGGCCAAATAAGATAACCCGATGCGCGGGGCTTAGCGTCTGATTTGCCCAGTCCATCCATTTTTCGCCGACGGCGCGCGCGGCCGGAGCGTCAATCCACAAACGTTTTTGTCCGTACTGAGCGGCCAGATAGCGGACAATGGTATTGGATTCCCACAGAACAACGTCCGTTTCATCATCGCGTAGCAACGGGACCAGTCCGTTCGGGTTTAGTGCCAGATAGTCGGCATCGCGGTTACCGCCATGCTGTCCGCCCGCCAGAATTTGGTTATACGGCAGTTCCAGTTCCTCGAGCGTCCACAATACTTTTTTTACGTTGGTCGAGTTATTGCGACCCCATAGTGTAATCATAGTAACCCCGCAAATTAATTGAGCAGCTTTATGGCTGCAGATGCCATCTGACTAGCTCACATGGTGGGGTAAACCTAATATTTACGCAACAAAGTCTAAAAAAATCGTGCCAGGAGCAGCGCAGCGCGGCGTTATTGCATAAACTTTAAAAACTTTACCAACTTACGGTTTCTTTAAGCTCGTTAGTGCGTTATTACTCACCGCACTTATTTTACACGTCATCCATCAGACTTTTTCTGCATGGGTTGGTCGAGGTCGCTTGGCCGGTTTTGTGTAAACACGGTGTGGTATGACGTGGTTTTTTGGAATGGATACTCGGGTGGCATTTATGACGCAATACTTCTCTTCACTTCGCAGCTTTGCTGCAGGTTCTGCACTCTTAATCCTTTTGGCGCCGACCGTACAGGCGGCGGAGCAACCGACGGCCCCGCCGAGCGTGGACGCGCGCGCGTGGATTCTGATGGATTACGCCAGTGGCAAGGTGCTGGCGGAAGGTAATGCTGATGAGAAACTGGATCCTGCCAGTCTGACCAAAATCATGACCAGCTATGTGGTTGGGCAGGCGCTGAAGGCCGGAAAAATTAACCTCAACGACATGGTCACCGTGGGCAAAGACGCCTGGGCGACCGGTAATCCAGCCCTGCGCGGTTCGTCGGTCATGTTCCTCAAGCCCGGCGATCAGGTTGCGGTGTCAGATCTGAATAAAGGCGTTATCATTCAGTCAGGTAACGATGCGTGTATTGCACTCGCTGATTACGTTGCCGGCAGCCAGGAATCCTTTATTGGTCTGATGAACGGCTATGCGAAAAAACTGGGGCTGACCAACACTACTTTCCAGACGGTGCACGGTCTGGATGCGGCAGGACAGTTCAGTACCGCACGTGATATGGCGCTGCTCGGGAAGGCGTTAATTCACGATGTGCCGGAAGAGTATGCTATTCACAAAGAGAAAGAATTTACCTTCAATAAAATTCGTCAACCGAACCGCAACCGTCTGTTGTGGAGCACCAACCTGAACGTGGATGGTATGAAAACCGGGACCACTGCCGGGGCGGGATACAACCTGGTGGCTTCCGCGACCCAGGGCGATATGCGCCTGATCTCCGTGGTGCTGGGGGCGAAAACCGATCGCATTCGTTTTAATGAGTCAGAAAAGCTGCTGACCTGGGGCTTCCGCTTCTTTGAAACCGTTACGCCGATCAAGCCGGATGCGACTTTCGTTACTCAGCGCGTATGGTTTGGCGATAAGAATGAAGTGAATTTGGGTGCCGGAGAAGGTGGTTCTGTGACCATCCCGCGTGGCCAGCTCAAAAACCTGAAGGCCAGCTTTACCCTGACTGAACCACAGCTAACAGCACCGCTGAAGAAAGGTCAGGTTGTGGGCACTATCGACTTTCAGTTGAACGGAAAATCCATTGAGCAACGTCCGTTGATGGTGATGGAGGATGTGCAAGAGGGTGGTTTCTTTAGCCGCATGTGGGACTTTGTGATGATGAAATTCCACCAGTGGTTTGGTGGTTGGTTCTCTTAACCTTACCTATGCCGGATGGCGCAATCGCCGTCCGGCAGTATCTCTTAATACTTCAGCGTGATACGTTGCGCTTTAGCGTACTCAACAAACTCATCGTCAGGGCGGTTATCACTGATGATGGTATCAAAGCGTTTTAATTCCCCCATCCTCGCAGGCCGCACCTTGCCAAACTTGCTGTGATCGACCACCAAAACGTGATGCTGCGCCATCGACATTGCCCAGTGCTTCACCGGCAGTTCTTCCAGATTAAAACAGGTCGCGCCTTTCTCGATATGAACGCCTGCCGCGGAATAAAAGGCGATATCCGGACACAGATTGTTCAGCGTTTCCTGGAAGTCGAGCGGTTTAAAAATCGCGTTACTGGCATGGAATTCGCCACCACACAGAATGACGCGGCACTGCGGTTTTTCCTGCAGCACCAGAAACGTATTCAACGAGTAGCAGATTGCGGTGAAGGGCAGTTCATTGTCGATCGCTTCAATGATCCACGGCGTGGTAGTACCGCAATCGAAAAAGATGGTCTGATGCGCCTGCACGAGACTCGCCGCCAACTGGGCGGCGCGACGTTTTTCATCAACCAGACGGGATTTTTGATCGCTGATTAAATAATGGTTAGCGCTGCGGGGTTCCAGAACAATATAGCCCCCGAGCAGTACGACGGGAGCATCATGATTATTCAGGTCGCGACGAATGGTCATCTCAGACACGCCCAGCAACGTTGCGGCTTCTTTGAGGTGTAATTTATCGCTGCGTTTCAGCGCCTGCAGTAATTGACCAATACGCTCGTCGCGTCGAGTTTCCATAGTTCCCCTGGAGAATAGAATAAGTGCTCAGTTTCGCGCTTAATACTACTCTTTTTACCGTGGGTTAGTCACGTACCCAACCTTTACGGATGGGGAGGGCGAAGCAGGCGCGATAGCAAGTTTGCAAGCCGAGGTACAGGGTCGCGCCAAAGCGCTGCCAGATCATCTGGGCGCTCAGACAGCCGATCAACCCAGCCAGTAATCCGCCCAGCATATCCAGCGGCCAGTGTACTCCAAGGTAAACCCGCGACCAGGCAATCGCCACGGCAACGACCATCAGCAGAGCGCCCGTCCACAGGCGATGCCAGAACAGGAAGGCCAGTGCAAAGGTAAAGATAACCGTACCGTGGTCACTCGGGAAAGAGTCATCTGCCGCATGATGCAGGAAGTTGTAACCAATGTGGTTTACAAACGGGCGATCGTGAGGGAACAGATGTCCCATCAGCCAGGAAATCGTCAGACCAACTATCAACGCAATGGCCATTTTGATGACCAACTGGCGCTGGAGCGTAACCTGACCGCGAGGTCCCCAAAGCCAGAGCACAACAGCTAACAGCGGCACAATGCTGATCAGATCTTTGGCAATGAAAATGGCGAGCGAAATTGCCCATTGCGCAGAGTCGGGTGTTGCATTGATCAGGTAAAAAAGTGAGTTGTTCAGATTTTCCAGCATAACGTCCAGACTCAGTGTAATCGTTGAAAAGGCCCATGGGAGCGAGAGCATAAAATTGCTTTCACGGGATAAAAAGCGGTCTTGTCTTATTTGTCTGCTAAATGACTATTTTTAAGACAATTAATGAGACTTATTGAGCATGATAGCGGTCTCAACTTAAATTAACCTTAAAGCAAAATCTTCTTGAGCAAATGAATGTAAAAATGTGCGCATTTTGCTTTCAAATCACATAATTCACTATCACCAGTACGGCGCATTTATTACACTTTGCGCGATTTTTCTATAGCTAAGAGACTGCATGCAGAACCGTTTATCTTCAGGCGCCCGTTTGGGGCGTCAGGCATTACTTTTCCCTCTCTGTCTGGTGCTTTACGAATTCTCTACTTATATCGGCAACGATATGATCCAGCCTGGAATGTTGGCGGTAGTGGAGCAATACAATGCCGGATTAGATTGGGTACCCACATCCATGACCGCCTATCTGGCTGGCGGCATGTTTTTACAGTGGTTGTTAGGACCGCTATCGGATCGTGTTGGGCGTCGTCCGGTGATGTTAACCGGCGTGCTCTGGTTCATCGTGACCTGCCTTGCGACCCTGCTTGCACAGAATATTGAGCAATTTACTTTCCTGCGTTTTTTGCAGGGGATAAGCCTGTGCTTTATTGGTGCGGTGGGTTACGCCGCCATTCAGGAATCCTTTGAAGAAGCGGTCTGCATAAAAATTACCGCGCTGATGGCAAACGTGGCGCTGATTGCGCCGTTGCTGGGTCCGTTGGTAGGCGCAGCCTGGGTACATGTTCTGCCGTGGGAAGGGATGTTTATCCTGTTTGCTGCTCTGGCGGCCATCTCCTTTTTTGGTCTGCAACGCGCGATGCCGGAAACGGCAACCCGGCTGGGTGAAAAGCTGTCGATTAAAGAGCTGGGCAAGGATTATAAGTTGGTGCTAAGGAACGTGCGTTTCGTTGCAGGCGCACTGGCGTTGGGTTTTGTCAGCCTGCCGTTACTGGCGTGGATTGCGCAATCTCCGATTATTATCATCAGCGGAGAACATCTCAGTAGTTACGAATATGGCCTGTTGCAGGTGCCGATTTTTGGTGCGCTGATTGCCGGTAACCTGGTGCTGGCGCGTCTGACTTCGCGAAAAACCGTGCGTTCGCTGATTATCATGGGCGGCTGGCCAATTGCCGTTGGCCTGATTATTGCCGCTGCGGCCACGGTGGTGTCATCTCATGCATATTTATGGATGACGGCGGGTTTGAGTATCTATGCGTTTGGCATTGGCGTGGCGAATGCGGGGCTGGTGCGCCTGACGCTGTTTGCCAGTGAAATGAGTAAAGGTACAGTTTCTGCCGCAATGGGTATGTTGCAGATGCTGATTTTTACCGTTGGTATCGAGCTGAGTAAACACGCTTATCTGCTGGGAGGCAACGGCTTGTTCAGCTTGTTCAATCTGGCCAGCGGCGTGCTGTGGCTGATTCTGATGGTGATCTTCCTGAAAGATAAACGGGTAGGGGATTCCCGGGAAGGCTAAAGCCCGGTTGCCCGGGCCTGGCAGAAACTTAGTGGTGATCGTCAATCTGATGTTCGATGATCATGCCTTCACCGACGCTGGCAACATGTCGCGCATAAGGATGTGCGCGATAAACAGGAGCCGGGGCAGGTGCCGGGGCAACATACACCGTTTGTGGCGCAGTAGTCACGTTGACCGCCTGCGGCACGCTGACGGAAGAGGGCACGATCACCACTTTATAACCGCTTGGTACATCAACGGTAACGCTTTGTGCAAATACTGACCCTGCAAAACCCAGCAACAATGTCGCCATCAGTACACTTTTCTTCATAATCCGCTCACCTGAAATATTCACTGGAAGTAATAATCCAGTGGGTTAATTTGAGGCGGATTATGAATAGATCATGCCATCATTTTGTTGCCGTCTGTGCTGAGGCGTTAATGCGTAAACGGTGCTTCATTCTTTAACACGCGGTCGATAATATCCAGGACGCCCTCTTCGTTGTTCGATCCCGCGCGATATTTCGCTGCCTTGATAACCGGCTCATGGGCGTTGGCCATTGCAAAACTAAATCCCGCCTGGCGCAGCATTTCAATATCATTTCCACCATCGCCAAACACAACAACCTCATCGTCGTTAATATTCCAGCGTTGTTGCAGCAGCCGCAGTCCATTTGCCTTATGCACGCCAGGAATAATTAAATCGATGCTCCCGTAGCCGGTATGCACCGGCACCATAATGTCGCCAATCGCCTCGTGGAGATCGGCCTGCACCTGGGGGATTCTGTCGTCGGAAATATTCAGCCCGAACTTGAAGAAAACGTCGTTAAGATTGTCAAAATTATCTACAAATTCGAGACGATGATAATACATGGCAGAAACAGCTTTATGTTCATCGCTGTACTGCTTCAGCGTGTAGGCGCTGCTTTTACCACAGGCAATGATATCAATGTCTGTACGGGTCAGCAGATGTTCAACGATGGCCTGGAAATCATCCTTTGCCAGTTCGCCGTTAAAAACATCTTCACCTTCACTGACTACCCAACCGCCGTTTTCGGCAACAAATGAGATCTCACTGGCCAGTTCGGGGAAAAAGGAAATCAACTGATAATATTGATTGCCGCTGGCGACCACAAAGCGGATCCCTTGTTCTTTCATCTGGCGGTATTGCGCCATAAAGCGCTCACGGTTATAGGTTTTTTGGTCACTTAAAAATGTGCCATCCATGTCGACCGCAATTAATTTGATGCTCATTAGCTGTTCTCCATCACCGTGGTATTTTTGAGATCCGGTTTCGCCACCGCTTTCGCGACGATGGCGGCGACAAGCACCAGCGCCAGCACCACCAGCATAGCGCTGCGCAGGCCGTAGTGTTCACCCAGGTAGCCCAGCAGCGGCGGTCCAACCAGGAACGCCAGATAGCCGGTTGTTGCGACAACGCTGACGCGGGTTGGTGCATCGGGGCCGGTGTCGCTGGCGGCTGAAATGGTCAGCGGGAAGCCGAGTGATGCACCGAGTCCCCACAAAATAACGGAAACACCCGCCACCCAAGAGCTGTCGACAAAAATAATCAGGCTAATCCCGAGAGCGCCCATCAGCGCACTGGCGCGCACCACCGTTACGCGGCTGTAGCGGTCGATGAACCAGCCGCCAGTAAAGCGGCCAACGGTCATGCCCAGCGTAAATCCGGCATAAATCAGAGAGCCTGATGTTGGGCTAAACCCATGACCGTCCACCATCAGCAGCGGAAGCCAGTCGTTGGCGGAACCTTCAGCAAATGCCATTGCGAGCACCACGACGCCAATCAGCAATAACTGGATATCGCGATAAAAAGGCAGTCCTTTTTCACCGGAGGGAGAACCATCAGCGGCATTTTTACCCGTGCCGTCAGGAATCGCTTTGATGGCGATAAAGATAGGAGTGATAGCTACCAGCGCCGCCAGCAGAATATGCGCGTTTGCCGGGACGCTGAAGGCGGTAATCATCATCCCGACTCCTGCGCCCGCCAGCGTACCCAGGCTGTAAAAACCATGCATCATCGGCAGCACGGTTTTATTCATTTCGCGTTCAACCGCCGCACCTTCGACGTTGATGGCCACTTCTGCTGCGCCAAAACTGGCGCCAAACACGGCCAGACCAAATGCGAAAAGCCAGGCGGAATGCAGCCAGAGCGCCACGCTGAGGATAGCCATCCCAATGACCGCACATGACATGGTAGTGCGGATCACTTTGCGCGTGCCAAATCGTTTCACCAGCCAGGCCGAACAAAGAATGCCACTCATCGAACCAATAGAGAGTCCAAACAGCACCGCGCCCATTTCGGCGGTAGAGATGGAGAGGATATCTCTGATGGCAGGGGTACGCGTTGCCCAGGAGGCCATTAATAATCCTGGTAAAAAGAAGAACGTGAACAGCGCCCAGGTGCGACGTCTTAAGGCTTTGCGTGATGAGATGCCAGTCATGAATTCGAGCCAAAGAAAAGAGGAAAGAAGACAACATTAGCAAGGTTGTGTACATTTGTACACAAATGCAAGAAGAGGAAATGCAGTGCGACGTGCAAACGATCCGCAGCGGCGGGAAAAAATAGTTCAGGCCACCCTTAAGGCGATAGTAATCCATGGTATTCATGGGGTTACACACCGTAAAATCGCTATGATTGCCGAGGTGCCACTGGGCTCAATGACCTATTATTTTGCAGGAATAGATGATCTGCTGTTGGAGGCATTCAGCTGTTTTACGCATACTATGTCTCAGCAGTACCAGGATTTTTTTGCCGACGTTGCTGATGCGCAGGCGGCCTGCCATGCGATTACCGATATGATTTACGGCTCCCAGGTCACAACGCCTGATAATATGGAGCTTATGTATCAGCTGTATGCTTTCGCCAGCCGTAAACCAGCGTTGAAAACGGTGATGCAGAACTGGATGCTACGTAGCCAACAAACGTTAGAGCAGTGGTTTGATCCGGTTACGGCGCGGGCGCTGGATGCGTTTATTGAAGGAATGACGCTGCATTTTGTCACGGATAAAAAACCGCTGCAGCGAGAAGATATTCTGATGATGGTGGAGCGTATTGCCGAATTGCCGCAGAGATAAAATCCTCAAAATGGTTTGTCGAGGCGGGTAACGGCCTGACGTAAAAAATCAATGACTTTTACCGCCTCTGGCGTCAACGGTCGGGCGGCTATTTTTACCGTCCCGACATCCATATAAGTAATAAAATCATCAATCGTTCTGTGCATGACGCGCAGACCATCCAGTGACCACGGGCGATATACCAGGTCGGATAAAATGGTTATCCCTCTACCTTTTGCAACCAGACTTCTTATTGCTTCAAAAGAGTTGCTGCGAAAACTGATATTGGGCGTATAGCCACGCTGCTGCCAGTAATCGATGATTACGTCAGGGTACTTATCGGTTTCCAGTAGTAAAAATGGTAGTTTCTCGACGTCTATTAAACGGATCGATGCCTGGCTCTGTAGCGGATGCCCAATAGACGTCCACAGGCGGCGCTGTGAACGAATAAATGTTTCGATCTCCAGGTCGTTATCATGGTTGATATTTGAGGTCAGAAGCAGGCAAAAATCGACCTTTTGTTCCCGTAGCGCCTGTACCAGTTCCGGTGCGGTAGCTTCATAAAACACGATCTCCAGCAAAGGGAAACGTCGTTCAATATCGTTGAGTATATCCGGGATAAGATAGGCAGAGAGCGTTTCGGCAATGCCTATGCGCACCGTGCCGGTGAGAATTTCGCTCCTGTCATGCAGGGCGTCAATAGCCGAGTGGCTACTGTTGATGATGTTGCAGGCATGTGCCAGAAAGCGCTCGCCCTCAGCGGTGAGCTTCACACCTTTGGGATAACGTACAAATAGCTGCACGTCTAATGCTTCTTCCAGGTTCCGCATGGCAATGGTCATTGATGACTGAGAAATATGACAGCGTGCAGCAGCTTTGGAAATTTGTAATGTTTCTGCAAGCGCGATGTAAAACTCAAGTTGCCTTAGCGTAAATTTCATAGTTTTAATCTATGCAGATGGATAAAAACGTTATATTAGCATTCATTCTCACGCCGCCGTAGCCTTGTGGTCATACCGTACAACTGACAATAAGGCGCAAATATGCCCTATCTTTTACTCAGTCTGGCTGCCTGTTTTTGGGGTGGAAATTATGTGATTGGTCATCTCTTGGTCGCTGAAGTTAATCCCATCGTTTTATCAGCGGCACGCTGGGTATTTACCGCGTTATTATTGATGACGCTCTATTTTCGTCAGGTCACAGAGCAATGGCCGGTGATGAAAAAATCCTTTGGTACTATCGTCTTCCTTGCGCTTTGTGGTCAGGTTCTTTTCCCCTTAACGTTGTATATCGGCTTGCAATATACAACCTCGCTTAATGCCGCGATTTATATGTCCACCACCCCGGCGCTCGTACTGTTAATCAATAAGTTTTTTTTTAAAGAGCGGATTTCTGCGCGAAATATAGCTGGTGTGATCCTGAGTACTGTTGGTGTTATATGGCTGGTGTCGCAGGGTGATATGATAAATGCGCGGGTATTTGCACATCTGAATCAGGGCGATTTCTGGACCATGGGGTCAGCGTTAAGTTGGGCCGTCTATTGTGCTTTTTTACGCATTAAACCGCGTGAGGTAAAGGGAAACGCCTTTGTCGCAGTGAGCGCGCTGTTAGGTGCGATTGTACTTATTCCGGTACTGGCTTTGGAGTTGATACGCAATGGTATGCCGGGATGGAATAGCTATGCCAATACAGGCGTTGTGACTGGGCTGGCATACCTTGTTATTTTTCCTTCGTGGCTGTCATATCTATTATGGAACAAAGGGATTAGCGCCATTGGCGCAACGCGTGGAGAGATCTATTCACACTTGATCCCATTGAGTGGCGGATTATTTAGCGTGATGTTTTTGCACGTCACTTTGCATTCATATCATCTGGTGAGCGCGTTGGTTATTATGTGCGGTATAGCATTGTGTTCCCGTCCGAGTGCAAAAAAAGGCTCGCAGCAGCGCGTGGCGTGAAAAGCGGGTAAATTAGCTTATGGTGGCGCCCCCGGTAATATTTACCACTGTGGCGGTCATGGCGCTGGCATGGTCTGAAGCGAGAAAGGTTGTAACCTCAGCGATTTGTGCAAGCGTAGGCAGGCGCGCGAGCATGGTACTTTGCGCCGCCCCCCCTAACCATTGATCGACGGTTAAACCCATTGACTGTGCTTTAGCGGTGAAAATTTCTCCGGTATAGGAGCCAGCCGCTACAGCATCCACAATCGCATGCGACCGCACGCCGACGACACGAATGTTTATTGGTCCCGTCTCGCTGGCGAGCGCTTTAATAAAAGCCTCTGTGCCTGCACAGCCGACGATATGTCCGAGATGCCCGGGCATCTCCATCGGGGCTGCGGGCGCAACGATGGTGAGAATAACGCCCGCTCGATTGCCGCCCATGTGCGGCGTTACGGCTTTTGCGATATTGAACTGCGCCGCAAGAAAAGGGGTGATGCCGCTCATAAACTCAGAGAGGGATAATGCATCGATGCGCTTGCCCTGTTCGTGCATAAATCCCGTTGCGTTAACCACCACATCTATTCCACCGGTTTGCTGTACAAGGCGGGTAACGTCCTTCGATGCGTTGTGCTCGTCGAGTACATCGGTGATAAAGGTTTCGACTGTACCACCCGCCGTTCGGATGCCACTGGCGGTCCAATCCAGCTTTTCCTGACGGCGCGCGCCCAGATACACATGGGCTCCTTCGCGCGCCATAGTATGCGCAACCGCACTACCAATAGCGCCGCTGCCACCGAAGATCACTGCGACTTTGCCTGAGAGTAACATAGCAACCCCATCACCATTTAGCACCGAGTAAAGTATGTGCCATAACGGGTATGCTGCAAATTTGAGAAAGCGTTTCCGGGGAACCTCACTCAGCGATGAAAATCAGGTTATGTCGGGGCCATTGCTGCTATAGATCGTATAGCAGCAATGTCTATCAGCTCATTTTAACGCCGATCAGTTACTGTAAGTGTTTGATATTTCTTTAACATGTATATCATTATCAAAATTATCAAAAGCAATTACATCATCCAGATGCTGGTATTTAGCTCAATTAAAAAACTACCGACACCTCCGATGACTGACGGAATAACCAGCGAGGCGGCTCCCATCAACGCAGAGGTCGCTCCCAGGTTGGTGCGCTGGCTGGACATGGTCAGGTAGGTATAGAGTGATTCGAACATCCCTCCAGCAAACATCAGGATAATAAAGAAGAATATAAAAATATTGACGTGATAACTAAGTATTATTAATGGAATACACAGTACAATAAATGAGGCGATGATTTTCAGCCACGAATTCAAAATTTGCGGCGCAGACCTTTTCTTAAGAAGTTTACCTGATAATGCAGCCCCCAGCAGTAGGAAGCCTCCAATAATTGATGAAAGCACACCAAATTGCGTTGATGAGTATCCAAACGTAACCATAAAAATAAATGGGGAGGCTGTGATATAGCAATAAATAAGCGAAAATGACAGACCAAGAGACAGACAAGGTAGATAAAATCGAGGTTGTTTGCTGATCTCTTTATACGTATTAAATGATGATTTTAATGAATAGGCAACCCTTCTCTCATGGCTGAGTGTTTCAGGGAAGTTAAAATAAACGTATATTAACGTTATAATAGCATAGCCACATATCATTAAAAAAATTGCGCGCCATCCCCATAAGTCATTAATTACCCCTCCCAGCAGGGGCGAAGCAATGGGAACGACACCTTCGATAGTGATGATGATGGCATACAGCGTCGCGGCCACTGAACCACGAGTTACATCTCGAACTGCGCTGATTGCTGTAACCAGCGTTATTGATATAGAAAGACCTTGTATGACACGGATCGCCAGAAACATAACCAGACCGGTTGAGAGCGTGAGACAATATGTTGTCACGCCATAAATAACCGCACCTGTAAGCATAATTTTTCGCCGGCCAATAGCATCAGATAATGGACCAAAAATTAGCTGTCCAAAACCAATGCATAGGGTATAAACCATAATCGACAACTGCGTGGTTGAGACATTTTTTTCAAATTCTTTTGCGATGTCGGGAATTGAAGGTAAATAAGTGTCCACTCCCAGAATTCCCATTATCGTCAACATGGCCAGGCCGACAGTAAAGTAAATTATGTTCTTTCTATGAATAACAGTTTGCAGCTTCATTACTTATCACCATGAGTAAATTAAAAGCATGAAAAAGTTCACTATTTAAATAGAGATGTTGTGGATAATTATCGTGTAGGCAATAAAACAGAGTTGAAATGAACTGTCAAACTTTTGACTCAAAAAATTGAGATATGAGTCACAGGTATATAGCCATAATTTTCGATGGTAGGGTTCCTGTTAAATTTAATTGTGTTTGATTGCCAGGCAGCACGAGGAACCATAAGTACACTGACTTCGAATACAGGCATACTGCTGGTGTTGGTGTTGGTGTTGGTGTTGGTGTTGGTGTTGGTGTACGTGATTGATTTTTTCAGTAGTAAATTTCAGGCAACAAAAAACCCATCAACCTTGAACCAAAACGGCGGGGTTGATGGGCTCCACAAATTGGGGACATCAAAGAAAAGCAGTGGCAATAGTTATGACTGACGCCTTGAAGAAAAGTTCTGCTTACCTGCAAAAAATTTTCGTTTAAGGGTAAATTTCAGCGCTAACCAAGGCCAGGCCAGACAATGACGATGAGTGTCCCCGCTAATGTCAGCAGAACGTTGGCTATCGCGTAGGTCCCGGCATAGCCTAACGCAGGGATGTTGCTGCGTGCGGTGTCGCTGATGATTTCCATTGCCGGAGCACAGGTACGTGCGCCCATCATGGCGCCAAACAGCAGGGCGCGGTTCATGCGCAATACGTAAGCACCAAACAAGAAACAGATAACAACCGGAACCAGGCTGACTACCAGACCGGCAATCAACATTTGACCACCGACGGCCCCCAGCCCATTACCAATGCCACTGCCTGCGCTTAAACCGACGCCAGCCATGAATACCATCAGGCCAAATTCTTTCACCATGTTCAGCGCACCCTGTGGGATGTAGCCAAACGTTGGATGGTTGGCTCGCAGGAAGCCCAGCATGATACCGGCGAACAGCAGTCCAGCCGCATTCCCGATGCCGAAGCTGAAATTACTGAACTGGAAGGTGATCATCCCGATCATCAGACCGATGATAAAGAAGGCGCAGAAGGCCAGCAGATCGGTCACCTGACTGTGAATCGAAATGAAGCCGATACGATCGGCAATGGTTTTCACGCGGCGAGCATCACCGCTGACCTGCAATACGTCACCTTTGTTGAGCACGACGTTGTCATCAATAGGCATTTCAATCTGGCTGCGGATCACGCGGTTCAGGAAACAACCGTGGTCGGTCAGTTTCAACTGAGCCAGGCGACGACCAACGGCATTGTGGTTTTTCACTACAATTTCTTCAGTGACGATGCGCATATCGAGCAGATCGCGATCGAACACCTCTTTACCGTTACGGAAGCTGGGATCGAGGCGGGCATGGGCGTCTGGATAACCCACCAGGGCTATCTCATCGCCCATTTGCAGCACCGCGTCACCATCCGGGTTGGCAAGAATGCCGTTGCGACGGATACGTTCAATGTAACAACCGGTCTGACGATAAATACCCAGTTCGCGCAGATTTTTACCATCGGCCCATGCCACCAGCTCCGGGCCAACGCGATAGGCGCGAATCACCGGGAGGTAAACTTTACGATTGGCATCAGTATCCAGGCCCCGTTCACGCGCGATTTGTTGGGCGCTGGTTTGCAGATCCTGATGCTGAAGTTTCGGCAAATAGCGCGCACCAACAATCAGACTGACCAGACCAATCAAATAGGTGAGGGCGTAACCCAAGCTCAGGTTATCGAGAGCGCTTGAAAGTTGTGTCCCTGACATTCCTGAATGGCGCAAGGTGTCACCTGCGCCGACCAGCACCGGCGTTGAGGTCATCGAGCCAGCCAGCATACCCGCCGTCAGGCCGATGTCCCAGCCAAATAGCTTACCCAGCCCCAGGGCGATCAGCATTGCGCTACCGACCATCACCAGGGCAAGCATTAGATAATTTTTCCCATCGCGAAAAAAAATCGAAAAAAAGTTGGGGCCGGCTTCGACGCCGACGCAAAAAATAAACAGCATAAAGCCGAGATTTAATGCATCGGTGTTAATACTAAAGTGCTGCTGACCTAATAATAGGGAGACCACTAAAACGCCAATGGAATTACCGAGTTGGACTGAACCCAGACGCAATTTGCCCAGACACAGGCCCAGAGCCAGGACCACAAATAATAACAGGATGTAATTCCCATTTAACAAATCTGCGACGTTTATATTCACGGAGACTAACTTCTTGTTTACTAGTAAGCTATTGAAAGAAATGGCAATTTACGCTAATGTTTTTGCCAGAAATTAAGGGGCGATAGCATCGTACACAGCCCCGAATAATGCAGCATAACAATATATGCGGCTAGTTTAATCTCATTACGTATCAACGGCTATAAGAATCGTGTGGGTGTGTTTTTGGCATGGAATGCCGAGTTACTTTATCTGACTGGACGCCTGCGGGCGAAAAGAGTGTTCGATAGAGAATGTGTCAGGAGGAACGATTGAAACATAAGCAAAGTTGGGCGAGTGCGGTCTGCTGCTTTGTGCTCTTTATTGTGGTGTGTCTTTCATTAACGCTGAACGTGAAAGGGGCATTCAGAGCAGCAGGGCATCCTGAGGTCGGATTGTTGTTTTTTATCTTACCTGGTGCTGCAGCAAGCTTTTTTTCCCATCGTCGGGAAGTACTCAAACCCCTTCTTGGTGCAATGTTGGCGGCGCCGTGCTGCCTGTTACTGATGCGTTTCGTTTTTATGCCGACGCGTTCATTGTGGCAAGAGCTGGCGTGGTTGTTTAGTGCGGTGTTTTGGTGCGCGCTTGGCGCATTATGTTTTTTATTTATCAGTAGCTTATTCAATCAGCATCAACGGCGGAAAAAGAACTGATGACGCCCTCAAGCTGAGGGCGTAGAAACAGCTATCAGGCGAACAGATTCATATTCTCTTTTGCCCATGCTTCAAAATCCGTGCAGCCGCCGATGTGTTTTTGATCGACGAAAATCTGCGGAACGGTTTCAACTGGCTTACCTACTGTTTTTTCCAGATCTGCTTTGGTAATTCCTTCAGCATGGATATCAATGTAGCGGAAGTTAAAATCGTCATGCTCACTGCTTAATTTTTCTGCTAATTCTTTTGCGCGCACGCAATACGGGCACCCTGGGCGACCAAAAATAACGGCAAACATCTCTTTCTCCTCGAACTTATCAGGCCGGATGGCAATACTTGTTATGATGCCGCGATTTGTGACGGATGGAAAGCAGGTTCAGCCTGTTGCTTTGATATCCTCAAGCTATATCTGTTAAACACGGCAAGCCGGAACGTTTTATAATGAAAGCCATTTCGCCGGGAGGCCGCGTATGCGCACAATTGGTGTATTACCCAAAAGCGTATTGATGCTGGAAATAATTGGGATGGTTTTGTTATCGTTGGCGCTGCTATCGCTTAACGATTACCTCACCTTGCCCGCACCGCTTAACAGCCCGTTAGCCTGCGTGATGATGATATTTTTGGGCGTACTGCTGATGCTCCCTGCTGCGGTGGCGTTGATGTGGCGTATTGCTCAACTGCTGGCACCGCAACTGATGTCACGCGCACCCGGTGATTCAACTGATTTAGACAGAGACAAAAGAGATGACACCAACCATTGATTTACTCCGCAGCCACCGTTCCATTCGCCATTTTACCGATGATGATATTTCGGATGCACAGCGTGAGGCGATTATTGCCGCCGCTCAGGGAACGTCAAGCTCCAGTTTTCTACAGTGCACGACGATCGTTCGTATAACGGATAAATCTCTGCGTGAATCGCTGGCTACCTTATCTGGCGGCCAAAAGCATGTGGCGCAGGCCGCTGAGTTCTGGGTGTTTTGCGCTGATTTTAATCGTCATTTGCAGATTTGCCCTGATGCGCAACTTGGGCTGGCGGAACAGCTGCTGCTGGGCGTGGTTGATACTGCAATGATGGCGCAAAATGCGTTGACGGCGGCAGAGTCGCTGGGACTTGGCGGCGTATTCATTGGCGGTTTGCGTAACAATATTGAGCCGGTCACCGAACTACTGAAGCTGCCGCAGCACGTTCTGCCGCTGTTTGGTTTGTGCCTTGGCTGGCCTGCGGATAACCCGGATATCAAGCCGCGCCTGCCTGCGTCACTTGTTGTGCACGAAAACCAGTATCAGCCGCTCGATACAGACGTTTTGTCGCAGTATGACGAACAGCTTGCGCAGTACTATCTGACCCGCGGCAGCAATACGCGTCGTGACACCTGGAGCGATCACATTCGCCGTACCATCATTAAAGAAAGTCGCCCCTTTATCCTGGAATATTTGCATAAACAGGGATGGGCCACGCGCTAAAGATTTTAACCCAGTGTATGATACGCCAGCTTTTACCAGGTCATTCAGAGAGGTGCAGGGTGAAAATTGCCATTTTGTCCCGGGACGGAACGCTCTATTCTTGTAAACGCCTGCGTGAAGCGGCGATGCAGCGCGGTCACCTGGTTGAAGTTATCGATCCCCTTTCTTGCTATATGAACATCAGTCCGGCGGCATCTTCTATTCATTACAAGGGCCGTCAGCTTCCCCATTTCGACGCGGTGATCCCGCGGATTGGTTCCGCGATTACCTTTTATGGGACGGCGGCGCTGCGCCAGTTTGAGATGCTGGGTAGCTATCCGTTGAATGAGTCGGTAGCGATTACACGAGCGCGCGATAAGCTGCGTTCGCTACAGCTGCTGGCGCGTCAGGGAATTGATTTACCCATCACCGGGATAGCCCACTCTCCCGACGATACCAGCGACATGATTGACATGGTTGGCGGTGCGCCGTTGGTGGTGAAACTGGTTGAAGGCACCCAGGGTATTGGCGTGGTGTTGGCGGAAACGCGGCAGGCTGCAGAAAGCGTGGTAGATGCCTTTCGTGGGCTGAATGCCCATATCCTGGTTCAGGAATATATCAAAGAAGCGAAGGGGCGCGATATCCGCTGTTTCGTGGTGGGCGACGAAGTAGTGGCCGCCATTGAACGACGGGCTAAAGAGGGCGATTTTCGTTCTAATCTCCATCGCGGTGGTGTGGCGACTATTGCGAGTATCACGCCGCGCGAAAGAGAAATTGCGCTCAAAGCCGCCCGGACTATGGGCCTGGACGTTGCAGGCGTTGATATTCTGCGCGCTGATCGAGGGCCACTGGTCATGGAGGTCAACGCGTCTCCGGGGCTGGAAGGAGTGGAGAAAACCACCGGGATAGACATAGCTGGCAAGATGATCCAGTGGATCGAACGTCACGCTACGCCTGAATTTTGCCTTAAAATCGGCGGCTAAGCGCAATATCGATTGCGATCGTGGTATGACACGCTCTTTTTGCGTAAGCTGTGCCGGTATTTTTTTCATCAATAGAGGTCGCACATTATTATGACATCACTGGTCGTTCCCACTCTGGATACGTTGCGTCAATGGCTCGACGACCTGGGCATGAGTTTTTTTGAATGCGATACCTGTCAGGCGCTGCATTTACCGCACATGCAGAATTTTGACGGCATCTTTGATGCAAAAGTTGATTTGGTCGATAACGTCATTCTGTTTTCCGCGATGGCAGAAGTCAGACCTTCTGCACTGTTGCCGCTGGCCGCCGATCTGTCCGCGATCAATGCCAGCTCACTGACGGTGAAAGCTTTTCTGGATATGCAGGATGATAATCTGCCAAAACTGGTGGTTTGCCAGTCTTTATCCGTTATGCCGGGCGTGACGTTTGAGCAGTTTGAATGTTTTGTTCGCCAGAGCGAAGAGCAGATATCGATGGTGATCCTTGAAGCCGGTGCGCATCAGCTGTTATTTAATGCTGAAGAAGATGCGCAGAATAGCACCGCTGAAATTCATTTCCTCCATTAATTCTTCCTGAATCTGGACATATATTGCGCAGCCGCTGCCAGAGCGGTTGCGTATTGCCCGTTTTTATTCTGTATTTAACCTTTTATTAAAGAATTATTCACCTCTATTCAGCGCCTTCCGCTTTGCGTCATAGACAATTCCTGCATAAAAAATTGATAAAAGACGTTTTTTAATCTGGGCTATATCCACAATTCCTGGCTAAAGTTATTCTTGCGAAGCTTACCAACGTCATCATTTAAACAGCCCCTTGTGACCTGTTCTACGGCCACAATGTATGTTGAATGCCTGGGCGGATGCCAGCGAGCAATAGCGGCGTGAGGAGAGGTCTCTCTTTACATCGGTGCCGCATGAAAGAATATGCACGTTTCTTGCATATCATTAGAGTGTGACATTTTTGTTCGTTTGTTAACGAAATTTCAGAAGGAAAGAGATTATGACCGCCTTAAATAAAAAATGGTTATCAGGCCTGGTTGCGGGTGTTCTGATGGCCGTCTCTGCCGGCACGCTCGCTGCTGAACAAAAAACGCTGCATATATATAACTGGTCTGATTATATTGCCCCGGACACGGTGGCTAATTTTGAAAAAGAGACCGGAATTAAAGTCATCTATGACGTATTTGATTCCAATGAAGTGCTGGAAGGTAAGCTCATGGCTGGCAGTACCGGCTTTGACCTTGTCGTTCCATCCGCCAGCTTCCTTGAGCGTCAACTGACCGCGGGCGTATTCCAACCGCTGGATAAGAGCAAATTGCCGGGCTGGAAAAACCTTGATCCTGAACTGCTGAAGCTGGTGGGCAAACACGATCCGGACAACAAGTTTGCGATGCCGTATATGTGGGCTACGACCGGTATTGGTTACAACGTGGATAAAGTTAAAGCTGTGCTGGGGCCGGATGCGCCGGTTGACAGCTGGGATTTGATCCTCAAGCCAGAAAATCTGGAAAAACTCAAAAGCTGCGGCGTCTCTTTCCTTGATGCCCCCGAAGAGGTGTTCGCCACGGTGCTGAACTATTTGGGTAAAGATCCAAACAGTACCAAAGCGGATGATTACACCGGACCGGCAACGGATCTGTTGTTGAAACTGCGACCGAATATTCGCTATTTCCACTCTTCGCAGTACATCAACGACCTGGCAAACGGTGATACCTGCGTCGCAATCGGCTGGGCTGGGGACGTATGGCAGGCCGCAAACCGTGCGAAAGAAGCGAAAAATGGCGTCAATATCTCCTTCTCAATTCCTAAAGAAGGTGCAATGGCGTTCTTTGACGTATTCGCGATGCCTGCCGATGCGAAAAACAAAGACGAAGCCTATCAGTTCCTCAACTACCTGCTGCGCCCTGATGTGATTGCGCATATCTCCGACCACGTGTTTTATGCCAATGCCAACAAAGAAGCGACGGCTCTGGTAAGCCCTGAAGTTCGTGACAACCCGGGTATTTACCCGCCTGCGGATGTGCGAGCTAAGTTATTCACACTGAAAGTACAGGATCCGAAGATCGATCGTGTACGTACCCGCGCATGGACGAAGGTAAAAAGCGGGAAATAAACCGATGTTTGGGACATGACCCGGCAGGATTTGTGCCTGCCGGGCAGCGTTGAGCCCGGACACATATAACCCGGCAATACGCACCGTTATGGTGCGTTATTTGCACCGTTTCTTTGTTTTATGCCGGAGAGCACCTGAGTGAATGATGCAACCCCACGCCCACAAGCGAAAATCCGCAAGGCGCTGACCCCGCTGCTTGAAATTCGCAATCTGACCAAGTCATTTGACGGTCAGCACGCCGTTGATGACGTCAATCTTACTATCTACAAAGGTGAAATATTTGCTCTGCTCGGCGCGTCCGGCTGTGGCAAATCGACACTGCTGCGGATGCTGGCGGGATTTGAACTGCCGACTACCGGGCAAATCATGCTTGATGGCGTCGATTTAGCGCATGTCCCGCCTTATCTGCGTCCAATTAATATGATGTTTCAGTCCTACGCCTTGTTTCCGCATATGACTGTCGAGCAGAACATTGCCTTTGGTCTCAAGCAGGACAAACTGCCGAAGGCTGAAATCGCCAGTCGGGTGAATGAGATGCTGGGACTCGTGCATATGCAGGAGTTCGCTAAACGCAAACCACATCAGCTTTCTGGCGGCCAGCGTCAGCGCGTGGCATTGGCGCGCAGCCTGGCAAAACGTCCAAAACTGCTGCTGCTGGATGAACCAATGGGGGCGCTGGATAAAAAACTCCGAGACCGCATGCAACTGGAGGTAGTGGATATCCTGGAACGCGTCGGTGTGACCTGCGTGATGGTGACGCACGATCAGGAAGAAGCCATGACGATGGCGGGTCGTATTGCGATCATGAATCGTGGAAAATTTGTCCAGATTGGTGAGCCAGAAGAGATCTACGAGCATCCGACCACGCGTTACAGCGCAGAGTTTATCGGTTCGGTAAACGTTTTTGAGGGACTGCTGAAAGAACGTCGGGAAGATGGTCTGGTGATTGAGTCTCCAGGACTGGTGCATCCGCTGAAAGTGGACGCCGATGCGTCTGTTGTCGATAACGTCCCGGTGTATGTTGCGCTGCGTCCGGAAAAAATCATGCTCTGCGAATCGCCTCCGCCAGAGGGTTATAACTTCGCGGTAGGCGAAGTGGTGCACATTGCCTATCTGGGCGATTTGTCGGTGTACCACGTACGTTTGAAAAGCGGTCAGATGTTGAGCGCTCAGCTACAAAATGAACATCGTTACCGCAAGGGATTACCCACCTGGGGTGACGAGGTCCGTTTGTGCTGGGATGCAGACAGTTGTGTGGTGTTGACGGTTTAAGGAGCGAAGATGAGTACACTTGAACCTCCGGCGCGTGTGGATAAAGCAGGGCGATTCACGCTGTTTATGTCGCGACTGCAAATGAAGCACGGGCGCAAGCTGGTGATCGCGCTGCCGTATGTGTGGCTGCTGCTTCTGTTTCTGCTGCCGTTTCTGATCGTCTTCAAAATCAGTTTGGCGGAAATGGCGCGCGCTATTCCACCCTATACCGACCTCGTTTCATGGGCTGACGATCAGTTATCCATCACGCTCAACTTAGGCAACTTCCTGCAACTGACGGACGATCCGCTCTATTTCGATGCCTACCTGCAATCGTTACAGGTGGCGGGAATTTCGACAATCTGTTGTCTGCTGCTGGGATACCCGCTGGCATGGGCAGTCGCGCACAGTAAACCCTCAACGCGTAATATTCTGCTGTTGCTGGTGATCCTACCGTCCTGGACCTCGTTTTTAATTCGCGTGTATGCCTGGATGGGGATCCTGAAAAACAACGGCGTCCTGAACAACTTTCTGATGTGGCTGGGTGTCATCGACCAACCGTTGACTATTTTGCACACCAATCTGGCGGTCTATATCGGCATTGTTTACGCCTATTTGCCCTTTATGGTGCTGCCGATTTATACCGCGCTGACCCGTATTGATTACTCGCTGGTGGAAGCGGCGCTGGATTTAGGTGCCCGACCACTGAAGACTTTCTTTAGCGTGATTGTGCCATTGACCAAGGGCGGGATTATTGCCGGGTCAATGCTGGTGTTTATTCCGGCTGTTGGCGAGTTTGTGATCCCTGAGCTGCTGGGCGGCCCGGACAGCATCATGATTGGCCGTGTGCTTTGGCAGGAGTTTTTCAATAACCGCGACTGGCCGGTGGCTTCTGCTGTCGCCATTATTATGCTGCTGTTACTGATTGTGCCGATCATGTGGTTCCACAAATATCAGCAAAAAAGCGTGGGGGAACACGGATGAATAACTTACCGGTCGTTCGCTCGCCGTGGCGTATTTTTATCCTGGTAGTTGGCTTTACCTTCCTGTACGCGCCGATGCTGATGTTGGTTATCTATTCGTTTAACAGCTCGAAGCTGGTGACGGTTTGGGCGGGGTGGTCAACGCGTTGGTATGGCGAGCTTTTTCACGATACCGCGATGATAAGCGCTGTAGGCATGAGCCTAACGATTGCCGCGGGCGCTGCTACGATGGCGGCAATCCTTGGCACCATTGCCGCCGTGGTAATGGTGCGCTTTGGTCGTTTTCGTGGTTCGAATGGTTTCGCCTTTATGATCACCGCGCCGCTGGTTATGCCAGATGTCATTACCGGTTTGTCGCTGCTGCTGCTGTTTGTAGCGTTGGCTCACGCCATCGGCTGGCCGGCTGATCGCGGAATGCTGACCATCTGGCTGGCGCACGTCACCTTCTGTACAGCGTACGTAGCGGTGGTGATTTCTTCACGTTTGCGCGAACTGGATCATTCCATTGAGGAAGCAGCGATGGATCTTGGCGCCACGCCGCTGAAGGTCTTTTTCGTCATCACGCTGCCGATGATTATGCCGGCGGTGATTTCCGGTTGGCTATTAGCCTTCACGCTGTCACTCGATGATCTGGTTATTGCCAGCTTTGTCTCTGGTCCTGGTGCCACAACGTTACCGATGCTGGTGTTCTCCAGCGTACGTATGGGGGTGAACCCGGAGATCAACGCGCTGGCGACGCTGATTCTTGGTGTGGTAGGAATTATCGGATTTATCGCGTGGTATCTGATGGCGCGAACAGAAAAACAACGGATCCGCGATATCCAACGTGCAAGACGCGGCTGAAAAAACTAAAATCTGCCAACCTGTCTATACGGCGCAGCTGTGGTGGTTGCGCCGTTTTCATGGAAGACGACGCGTTGGGATTTTTTAAGAAATCATCCACATCACATGCTCGCTTAAACGTCCCTGCTTTGGTGCAGGTGGCGGCGCTGGCTATTATTATGATCCGCTGTCTCGATCTGTTGATGATTTTTAATACGCTTGGGTTTCGTGGAACCAGTGAGTTTATTCATCGCAGTGTGCAGACCTGGAATTTGACGCTGGTGTTTCTGGGCAGTCTGGTGCTGCTATTTATCGAAATTTACTGTGCATTTTCGCTGGTAAAAGGACGGAACTGGGCACGCTGGATCTATCTGTTGACCCAGATTATCGCCAGCGTCTATCTGTGGGCAGCTTCGCTGGGCTACGGATATCCCGAACTGTTCAGTATTGCGGGGGAGTCCAGACGCGAAATCCTGCATACGCTGGTGATGCAAAAACTGCCGGATATGCTGGTATTGCTGCTACTGTTTGTTCCTGCGTCCAGCAGGCGGTTCTTCCGTTTGCAATAACGTGTATAATCTTGGCCCCCGGTTAATTTGTAGGTCTTTGTATGCAGTGCGCACTTTATGACGCCGAACGCTGTCGCTCCTGTCAGTGGATAACACAGCCTGTCGCCGATCAACTCTTCTCTAAAACAGCCGATCTA
This sequence comes from Citrobacter sp. CF971, assembly GCF_006385635.1. Classification (NCBI taxonomy): domain Bacteria; kingdom Pseudomonadati; phylum Pseudomonadota; class Gammaproteobacteria; order Enterobacterales; family Enterobacteriaceae; genus Citrobacter; species Citrobacter sp. CF971. Next base: position 1,730,052 of record NZ_CP041051.1, read on the forward strand.
CAGAATCTGCTGGCCGATTATCCGGTCGGAGAATGGTGCGCGCCGGTCAGTGGTCCGGAAAGCGCGTTTCGCAATAAAGCCAAAATGGTGGTCAGCGGCAGCGTGGAAAAACCGTTACTGGGGATGTTGCATCGTGACGGTACGCCGGAAGATTTGTGCGACTGTCCGCTCTACCCTGAGTCTTTTGCGTCCGTATTTTCCGCGCTTAAGCCGTTTATCGCCCGAGCAGGGCTAACGCCCTATAACGTTGCGCGTAAACGCGGGGAACTGAAATATTTGCTGTTAACGGAAAGCCGGTTCGATGGCGGCATGATGCTGCGTTTTGTCCTGCGTTCTGAAGCAAAACTGGCACAGCTGCGCGCGGCGCTGCCCTGGCTGCAGGCACAACTCCCACAGTTAAAAGTGATCACTGCCAATATTCAGCCGGTGCATATGGCGATTATGGAAGGGGAGACAGAAATCTTCCTGACGGAACAACAGGCGCTGGCGGAACGCTTTAACGATGTACCGTTGTGGATCCGCCCACAGAGCTTCTTCCAGACTAACCCGGTGGTGGCGGGGCAGTTGTATGCCACGGCGCGCGACTGGGTGCGTCAGCTTCCGGTTAATCACATGTGGGATCTGTTTTGCGGCGTTGGGGGTTTTGGCCTGCACTGCGCTACGCCGCAAATGAAACTGACGGGGATTGAAATCGCGCCAGAGGCGATTACCTGCGCGAAGCAGTCGGCGCAGGAACTTGGGTTGCAGAATCTGCATTTTCAGGCGTTGGATTCAACTCAGTTTGCTACCGCTCAGGGCGAAGTTCCGGATCTGGTGCTGGTGAATCCACCGCGTCGCGGGATTGGGAAACCGCTGTGCGATTTTCTTTCCCGCATGGCACCGCGTTTTATTGTTTATTCCAGCTGTAATGCGCAAACCATGGCGAAGGATATTCGTGAGTTGCCTGGGTATCGAATTGAACGCGTTCAGCTTTTCGATATGTTCCCGCACACCTCGCATTATGAAGTGTTAACGCTACTCAGCCGACAATAATTGCTATGCCTGATGGCGCTTCGCTTATCAGGCCTACAGGTTGTTCGTCATTCGTAGGCCGGATAAGGTGCTTGCACCGCATCCGGCAAATCAATATGCGAAAAAAAAGCCCGTACTTGCGTACGAGCTCTTCTTAAAATATGGCGGTGAGGCGGGGATTGACTCGCTTCGCTCGCCCTGCGGGCAGTCTGTTCGCTGCGCTCTCAGTCTGTCCAACTGGCTGCGCCAGTAGTCGAACCCCGGTCCGGGCTTCTCATCCCCGCCAGGCTGTGCAACATGCGAAAAAAAAGCCCGTACTTGCGTACGAGCTCTTCTTAAAATATGGCGGTGAGGCGGGGATTCGAACCCCGGATACGTTGCCGTATACACACTTTCCAGGCGTGCTCCTTCAGCCACTCGGACACCTCACCATATTGTATTGCTACCTGACCGCTTGGGGGGCAACGGGGCGCTACTATAGGGAGTTGCGCTAAAACGGTCAAGCAGAATTTACGTGTTAACTCTCGTTTGGTTACGCAATATACATATTCCTCCGCCCAGGCAGGCGCGGAGGATAGGATTAGCGCTGAGAGTCCAGTTTTTCGCCGTTGGTCACGACTTCCTGGGCTTTACTGTAGCTCTCGATCAGCAACTGATAAGCCGGGAAGACTTTGGTATACACTTCCGCCCATTCGGCGGCGTCTTCACGGTTCCATGTGCCCTGAATTTCAGAAGCGACGGCGGCGGTATCCATCGGCACGACGCCAGCCTGAACAACGCGAGCCAGGGTGATTTCCTGCGCCATTTTGCTGTAAGTACCGGAAGCGTCAATCACTGCGAAGACCTTATAGCCTTCCGCAACCGCGCTGATAGCAGGGAAAGCCATGCACACGCTGGTAATCGTACCGGCGATAATCAGCGTCTTACGACCTGTTGCTTTGACCGCCTTCACGAAGTCTTCGTTATCCCAGGCGTTGATTTCGCCTTTACGCGCCACGTATTGGGCATGCGGCGCATTGGCGTGGATCTCAGGGATCAGCGGGCCGTTAGGTCCCTGCGGTACGGATGCCGTGGTAATCACCGGTATCTTCGCCAGGGTCGCCATTTTAGCCAGTGCGGCGGCACGCGCACGTAGTTCTGGCATTGGCATGTCGCCGACGGTCTGGAACAACCCGCTCTGATGATCGATAAGCAGCATGACGGAATCATTTACATCGATGACCGGACGTGAACCATTAAAGTTTGCAGGACTGGACATATTCTTCTCCTTCGATTCAGATTTGGCCAAAGCGGCCGGAGTTAAAATCGCGTACGGCTTCAGCGATTTCTTGTTTCGTGTTCATTACAAACGGACCGTAACCTACAATCGGCTCGTTCAACGGTTCTCCAGAAAGCAGTAGTACGCTGGCGTCGCTGGAGGCTTCAATATGCAGCGTTTTCCCTTGCTGGCTCAGCACCACCAGTTGCGCTTCGCTGGCAGACGTAGTGCCGTTTACGGTGATATTCCCTTTCAATACCACCAGCGCAGTGCTCCATCCTTCCGGCTGGGACAACGTGAGCTGATGATTACGTTGTAAACGCATATCCCAAACGTTCAGCGGCGAGAAGGTATGTGCCGGGCCTTTAGTATCTTGATAGCTGCCCGCAATCACCCGAACGCTTCCTGCTTCATCAGGCAGGGCGACAGAGGGGATCACATCGCTGCTGATGCCCTGGTAACCCGGAACGGCCATTTTGTCTTTTGCTGGCAGATTGACCCACAGCTGTACCATTTCCAGTTCGCCACCCTGACGGGTAAATTCTGGTGAATGGAACTCTTCATGTAATATTCCTGCACCCGCGGTCATCCACTGCACGTCGCCGGGGCCGATAATGCCGCCGCGACCGGTTGAATCACGGTGTTCAACTTCGCCGCTGTAAACGATGGTCACCGTCTCAAAACCACGGTGAGGGTGCTCGCCTACGCCGCGTTTTTCGTTACCCGGCGTAAACGTATGTGGACCGGCGTAATCCAGCAGCAGGAACGGACTTAGTTGCTCAGCATGAGACTGGTAAGAAAACATCGAGCGAACCGGAAATCCATCGCCAACCCAGTGCGGGCGAGGTGCGGTGTAGACGCCTGTTACGTGTTTCATTTGTGTCTCCTCAGTGGCGTTATCTTGATGTGAATAAGCTTATATTCATGACAGCGAGCTGAGTAGTAGCTAAAATAGTTCTCACTGTCTCATAAATAGGACAATTAGATGACGAAGCCAGATCTCAATGATTTTGCATGGTTTGTGCATGTTGTAGAGGAAGGAGGATTCGCGGCGGCGGGTCGGGCGCTTGATGAACCGAAATCAAAACTAAGCCGACGGATAGCGCAACTGGAAGAGAGGCTGGGAGTTCGACTGATTCAGCGAACCACCCGCCAGTTTAACGTGACGGAAGTGGGGCAAACCTTTTACGAACACTGTAAGGCGATGCTGGTGGAAGCGCAGGCGGCGCAGGATGCCATTGCCGCGTTACAGGTTGAACCGCGTGGCGTGGTGAAGTTGACGTGCCCGGTCACGTTGCTGCATGTGCATATCGGGCCGATGCTTGCTCGTTTTATGGCGCGTTATCCTGACGTATCAGTGCAACTGGAGGCGACAAATCGTCGTGTTGACGTCGTTGGAGAAGGTCTGGACGTGGCGATTCGCGTCAGGCCCAGACCATTTGAGGATAGCGACCTGGTGATGCGTGTGCTGGCGGACAGGGGGCATCGTTTGTATGCCAGCCCGCAGTTAATCGAGCAAATGGGGGCGCTACACTCTCCGGCGGAGCTGACTCGCTGGCCTGGTTTGAGTCTCGCCTCGGGCAAACATGTACATCGTTGGGAGTTATTTGGCCCGCAGGGCGCGCGGGCAGAGGTGCATTTCACGCCGCGAATGATTACCACCGATATGCTGGCGCTACGTGAAGCCGCAGTTGCCGGTGTGGGGGTAGTGCAGCTTCCGCAACTGATGGTAAAAGATCAATTAGCCGCGGGTGAACTGGTGGCGTTGCTCGACGGTTGGGAACCGAAGCGAGAAATTATTCACGCAGTCTTTCCATCACGCAGGGGATTATTGCCGTCAGTGCGCGCTTTAGTAGATTTCTTAACGGAAGAATATGCGCGGATGATTGAGGATTAAATACATATCCTCAGCCCACAAAAAAGGCCGGTTAAACCGACCTTTTATTATCTGGACGCCATTCGGGCGTTAAAAACAATCAGCGACTACGGAAGACAATGCGGCCTTTGCTCAGGTCGTACGGGGTCAGCTCAACAGTCACTTTGTCGCCCGTCAGGATGCGGATATAGTTTTTGCGCATTTTACCGGAGATGTGTGCAGTAACCACGTGACCGTTTTCTAACTCTACGCGGAACATGGTATTAGGTAACGTATCGAGAACGGTACCCTGCATTTCAATATTGTCTTCTTTGGCCATCTAATCCTCTGGGGTATCACTACCGTAATTTGAACCGGCAAGATAATGCCGAAGTTCTTTTAATAAGTAAAGATTTGTGCGTTTAAAACACAGCAAATCGGGTTTGGCGCATTACTCTAACCACACACGGCAAAGCCGCACTTAAAGCGCAACGTGTAAGGGAACGAGGAGATAAACGATAGGCGTTGCCTGACGCGAACTGTTCCTTAACGGCGGCGGGGTAATGGGCTAAACCAACTCTGCGCGACAATTATAACACCCCGACAAAAAATGTGCCGAAAACATTCACCCCTGAGGCGAAAATAACGTCCTGGGAACCCAGAAATGGCTCGGTAGCCGCTGCTGGCGCAGTCTGCTCAGGTGTTCAAGGTACTCCCGACGAGGGGTTTCGACGGCGCCCAGCGAAGCTGTGTGGCTATTTAATACCTGGCAGTCGATTAATTTTCCGCCCTGACGGATAAATTCAGCGCAAAAAACAAGCAGTGCGGTTTTGGACGCATTTTCCTGACGGCTGAACATTGATTCGCCACAAAATAGTGTACCTTGCGCCACGCCATACATACCGCCCACTAATTCATTTTTTCGCCACACTTCAATGGAGTGCGCATGGCCCAGTTCGTGCAGGCGATGGTAGGCGTCCACTACATCATGCGTTATCCAGGTGCCTTCTTCCCGGTCGTTCGCGCAGCCTTCAATCACCTGACCGAACGCGTAATTGAGCGTCACGCGATAAGGCGAGTTTTTATGAAAGCGTTTCATGCTGCGGCTGAGATGAAATTTCTCGGGCCAAAGAATGGCGCGTGGATCGGGCGACCACCAAAGGATTGGGTCGCCAGGCGAAAACCACGGGAAAATTCCGCGCTGATAGGCCATTAACAGTCGGGCTGGGCTGAGATCGCCGCCAAGCGCCAACAAACCGTTAGGCTCGCGTAAAGCGCCTTCCGGTGAAGGGAAGGCTATAGAATGGCGGGACAATTGCACCAGGCGCATGACTGCGAAACTCCACTACGCGAGTTTGATCGTTCAATAATAGCTTACAGACGTTGCTTAAACTGGTAATAACGCCCCTGCCGGGCTAACAAATCTGCGTGATTACCTTGCTCAATAATGTGTCCGTTGTCCATCACTATTATTTGATCAAAACGTGACAAGCCGCGCAGACGATGTGTCACCATCAGTACGGTTTTATCACGCATGGCATCGCCAATTAATTCAAGCATTTGGCTTTCTGTTGTTGCATCAAGTCCTTCGGTCGGTTCGTCCAGCAGCATCAGTGGGGCATCGTGCAATAAGGCACGGGCGATAGCCAGACGACGAAGTTCGCCACCAGAAAGCTGTCGACCCCCTTCGCCTAACCAGGCGTTGAGTCCATTACCCTCAAGCAGTTTGTCCAGACCGACGCGGCACAGCATTGCGGATAATGTGTCATCACTGGCGTGCGGTGCCGCCAGCAGAAGATTGTCGCGAAGCGTCGCGCTGAACAGGTGCACGCGCTGTGGCACGACGCTGATGCTCTGGCGCAGCGTGGTTTCACTGAGGGCTGAAATCGGCTGCTCATTAATCAGAATTTCACCGTGCTGTGGATCCCATGCGCGGGTGAGCAATTGCAGTAACGTTGACTTACCGCATCCGGTGCGACCGAGAATCGCAATATGCTCACCGGGCTGAGCCTGCAGGGAAAGGGTGTCGAGCGCTTTTTGTGCTTGTCCCGGATAACTGAATGATACATCGCGTAGCGTGAGAGTGACCCGCTCAGAAACCGGGGAACCGGCATCCGGGAAGGTGACTTCTGGCTGCTGTTCAGTCAGTTCGGTGATGCGCAGCGCAGAGGCAATAACCTGTCCGAGATGCTGAAACGCGCCGGTGACGGGGGCTAATGCTTCAAATGCGGCCAACGCACAGAAGACAAACAGCGCGATCAGCGCACCCGGCTGGGTATTGCCACCTACGCCACCTGAGGCCATCCATAACATCACAACCACTGCCAGTGCGCCGACTAACAGCATGACCGCCTGTGATAGCGCCGTTAATTCAGACTGACGTCGTTGAGCTTCATGCCACTGCAACTCGGTGGCTTCCATTTGGGCGCGGTAACGTTCACTGGCACCAAAGATGGTCAGTTCAGCCTGGCCCTGCAGCCAGGATGTTAACTGCTGACGATACTGCCCACGTAAATGCGTCAAGCTTTGCCCGGTGCTTTTACCTGCCTGATAAAAGAGTGGGGGCAAGATAAATAAGGTCAGCAGCATAATACCGCCGAGAGTAATAGCTAGCGTGAAATCGAGAACGCTTAGCCCCAGCGTGACCACCATGATGACGACAAAAGCGCCTACAAGCGGGGAGAGCACGCGTAAATAGAGATGATCGAGCGTGTCGACATCTGCCACCACGCGATTAAGCAATTCACCTTGTCCATAACGGGACAGGCCAGCAGGAGAGAGCGGCAGCAGTTTGCTGAAGGTATATATACGCAAATGTTGCAGCACGCGGAACGTCGCGTCGTGGCTGACCAGTCGCTCGAAATAGCGGCCCGCGGTGCGGGTGATTGCCGCACCGCGTACCCCGGCGGCAGGGAGCATATAGTTAAAACTGTAAATCCCGGTGACACCCACCACAGCAGAAGCCGACAGGAACCAACCGGAAAGCGTCAGCAAACCAATACTTGCCAACAGTGTGACGATCGCCAGAACGATCCCCAGGGTTAACATCCATTTGTGACGTTTATACAGCGTCAGATAAGGTAGCAAAGCGCGCATTTAGATGTCCTCCTGACGATGAGCCAGTAATGTCGCAAACGCCCCGTTGGCTGCGCTAAGTTCGGCATAAGTGCCTTGTTCAACGATCTGTCCGTCCTGCATCACCCAGATAGCATCCCAGTCGGCAAGGTCTTCAAGTTGGTGTGTCACCATCAGCGTAGTCTGGCGGCGTGACGCTGCGTTCAACGCTTGCATCACGCGTTGTTCGCTGTGTGCATCCAGGCTGGCGGCGGGTTCATCAAGCAGCAGCAACTGACACGGGTTGAGTAAGGCGCGAGCCACGGCAACGCGCTGCGCTTGTCCGACAGAAAGTCGAGCCGCCTGATCGCCTACTGGTGTATCTACACCCTGCGGCAGTAGCGGTAAAAACTCACTGACCCAGGCGCTGTCGAGTGCGGCCTGCAGCTGTTCTTCGCTGGCATCGGGGCGAGCGAGCAGCACGTTATCGCGTAACGTGGCGGCAGGGAGCTGCGGATTTTGTCCAACCCAGGACAGCTGTTTGCGCCAGCAATCAGGCGACAGGTCGCGTAGTTCAAAGCCGTTAATTCGCAGCGATCCCTGATAAGAGAGAAATCCGGACAGGACATTGAGCAACGAACTTTTGCCGGAGCCGCTGCGGCCAACCAGCACCGCGCGTTGGCCCGCTGGCAGGGTAAAGTTGAGCGGGCCTGCAAGCACTTTACCTTCCGGCGAGGTGATGACCAGATCTCGTGCTTCAATTGAAACAGCTTCTTTTGTTGTCAGCTCAATGTCGCCACGCTCAGGATGTGCAAGCGGGGTTTCCATGAAGGTTTTCAGACTGTCTGCTGCACCAACGGCTTGTGCTTTGGCGTGATAAAAAGTGCCCAGATCGCGCAGGGGCTGGAAAAATTCCGGCGCCAGAATGAGCGCGAGGAAGCCGGCAGCTAATGTGACACCTGTGCCGTAGTGTCCAAAATCGAGTTCGCCAAGGTAGGAAAAGCCGAAGTAAACCGCGACCAGTGCGATGGACAGGGAGGTAAAGAACTCAAGGACACCGGATGACAGGAAAGCCAGGCGCAGGACTTCCATAGTGCGCTGGCGGAAATCCTGTGACGCAGCGCGGATGCTTTCCGTTTCGGCTTCACCGCGACCAAAGATTCTTAGCGTCTCCATGCCCCGCAGGCGGTCGAGGAAATGGCCGCTGAGGCGAGCAAGAGCCTGAAAATTGCGGCGGTTAGCGTCGGCAGCACCCATACCAACCATCGCCATAAACAACGGGATCAGCGGGGCAGTTCCAAGCAGAATAAGGGCGGCCACCCAGTTTGACGGGAATACCGCCGCCACGATCAATAAGGGGACGCATACGGCCAACGCCATTTGCGGCAGATAACGTGCATAGTAATCATGCATATCGTCAATCTGCTCCAGGATCAACGTGGCCCAACTCCCGGCCGGTTTGCCTTGTATCCAGGCCGGACCTGCCTGTTGCAGACGGTCAAGCACCTGGCGGCGAATTTCAAAGCGAATATGCTGCCCTGCGTGAAACCCGACCCGTTCGCGTAACCAGACGACCCATGCCCGCAGGATGAAAATCAATACCAGCACGATGAAAGGAAGCAGAAGCGCCTCTCGGGGAATATTGGCCATGATCATATGGTCCAGAATTCGGGCCATGAGCCAGGCCTGAGCGACAATTAACAGGCCGCTCACGAACCCCAACAGGCGCGAAATGTTCAGCCATCGTTGGGAAATTACACTTTGCTGTTTTAACCAGCGGGTCAGCTCTTTTTGACGGGTTTTATTCATTGCACGCTTAGCAGGTGAGTTATTGGAATTTTTGGGCAGGGCAATGTTACAACGAGGCAAAAATAAAGGCGACTTATAGTCGCCTTTTTTACTTTTGTTACTGATTTGTAAAACTTATTTGCAAGCGTCCGCCAGACCGTCGAGATAACGTTCTGCATCAAGCGCGGCCATACAGCCAGTGCCCGCAGAGGTAATCGCCTGGCGATAAATATGGTCCATCACGTCACCGGCTGCGAAGACACCCGGAATGCTGGTTTGAGTGGCATTGCCGTGAATACCGGACTGAACTTTGATGTAGCCGTTTTCCAGTTCAAGCTGACCGTCGAAAATAGCGGTATTCGGGCTGTGACCGATAGCGACAAATAACCCGGCAACGTCCAGTGATTCCACGTTGTCAGTGTTTTGCGTATCGCGCAGACGCAGTCCGGTTACGCCCATTTGATCGCCGGTCACTTCTTCCAGCGTGCGGTGGGTGTGAAGCACGATGTTGCCGTTTTCAACTTTATCCATCAAACGTTTGATGAGAATTTTCTCCGCGCGGAAGCTGTCGCGACGGTGAATCAAATGCACTTCAGATGCGATATTCGCCAGATATAGCGCTTCTTCAACAGCGGTGTTGCCGCCGCCGATCACCGCAACTTTTTGGTTACGGTAGAAGAAACCGTCGCAGGTCGCGCAGGCGGAAACGCCACGGCCTTTGAATGCTTCTTCTGAAGGCAGACCCAGGTAACGTGCTGAAGCGCCGGTGGCGATGATCAGTGCGTCACAGGTGTATTCACCGCTGTCGCCGGTCAGACGGAAAGGACGGTTTTGCAGATCAACTTTGCGGATGTGATCAAAAATGATTTCAGTGTCAAATTTGGACGCATGTTCGTGCATACGCTCCATCAGCAGCGGGCCAGTAAGATCGTGCGGATCGCCAGGCCAGTTTTCCACTTCTGTTGTTGTGGTCAACTGACCACCTTTTTCCATACCGGTAATCAGTACCGGTTGCAGGTTCGCGCGTGCAGCGTAGACCGCAGCGGTATATCCCGCAGGGCCAGAGCCCAGAATAAGAAGTTTACTGTGTTTGGTTGCGCCCATGAGATCCCCATAGTTGTTGGCAGGCAATGAGCAGGATTGTAGGGAATTTACAGACGTAAAAAAAGAGTATGGCGATTTTGTTAACAATATGTGTAATAGCAGAAACCAATGAACGGGGTGATCAGCCGTAATACTATAACGATTTCTACTTAAAATCGGTCAGTTATAAGGTGATAAAATGACGATTTTCCATCACTGCGAATGAATAACTGGCATGTTGTACTAAAAATCGATGTTTTGCTTTGACAATCCCCTGCTGTTTTGCGAAAACATTCAAGGAAGAAAAAAACTGTGTCATGTATGTGCTGCATAATCATGCATGTAGATACCATGTTTACCGTGTTAGCGAAATCTACGCATGGTGTGGACAGATGCCATTCGTGATGTCGATAGCCGCCGACAGGCAACGGTCTTCTCACCATAAACCCAGACATTGCGAACCGAAAATCCCTCTGGGTTGCGGTTTATTTTGATGGGTAGCGACTCTGAACAGTGATGTTGGTAGAGTCAGGCAGGAGTAGGGAAGGAATACAGAGAGACAATAATAATGGTAGATAGTAAGAAGCGCCCTGGCAAAGATCTCGACCGTATCGATCGTAACATTCTTAATGAGCTGCAAAAGGATGGGCGTATTTCTAACGTCGAGCTTTCTAAACGTGTGGGACTTTCACCAACGCCCTGCCTTGAGCGTGTGCGTCGGTTGGAAAGACAGGGTTTTATTCAGGGCTATACAGCGCTGTTAAACCCGCATTATCTGGATGCATCACTTCTGGTTTTTGTTGAGATTACTCTGAATCGTGGCGCCCCGGATGTGTTTGAACAATTCAACTCTGCAGTACAAAAACTTGAAGAAATTCAAGAGTGTCATTTGGTTTCCGGTGATTTCGACTATTTGCTGAAAACACGCGTACCGGATATGTCGGCATACCGTAAGCTGTTGGGGGAAACCCTGCTGCGTCTGCCTGGCGTGAATGACACACGTACTTATGTAGTCATGGAAGAAGTCAAACAGAGCAATCGTCTGGTAATTAAGACGCGCTAACACGGAACAGGTGCAAAATCGACGCAGTTTGATTACACTCCTGTTAATCCATACAGCAACAGTGCCGGGGTAACCCGGTGCTGTTGTCCGTTTTAGCATCGGGCAGGAAAAGCCTGAAACCTGGAGAGCCGTTTTTGAGCCAGGAATACACTGAAGACAAAGACGTCACATTGACGAAGTTAAGCAGCGGGCGCCGACTTCTGGAAGCGCTACTGATCCTTATTGCCCTTTTTGCCGTCTGGTTGATGGCTGCCTTACTCAGCTTTAACCCTTCGGATCCCAGTTGGTCACAAACCGCATGGCATGAACCTATCCATAATCTGGGGGGAATACCCGGAGCATGGTTGGCGGACACGCTGTTCTTTATTTTTGGCGTCATGGCCTACACCATTCCCGTCATCATTGTTGGCGGTTGTTGGTTTGCCTGGCGACACCAGGCCAGCGACGAATACGTCGATTATTTTGCCGTCTCGCTGCGCATTATTGGCGTCCTGGCGCTGATTCTCACTTCCTGCGGGCTGGCCGCAATTAACGCCGATGACATCTGGTATTTCGCCTCTGGCGGCGTGATCGGCAGTCTGCTCAGCACTACGCTACAACCCTTACTGCACAGCAGCGGCGGCACGCTGACGTTGTTGTGCATTTGGGCGGCGGGATTAACGCTTTTCACCGGTTGGTCATGGGTGAGCATTGCGGAAAAACTGGGCGGCTGGTTACTCAATATCCTGACGTTTGCCAGCAACCGTACCCGCCGCGACGATACCTGGGTCGATGACGAAGAATATGAAGATGAAGAAGAGTCTGTCGATGCCGCTGATGGCAAACCCCATGAATCGCGTCGGGCTCGTATTCTGCGCGGTGCGTTAGCGCGCCGTAAGCGTCTGGCAGAGAAATTTACCAACCCGCTTGGTCGTCATACCGATGCGGCGCTGTTCTCCGGCAAACGCATGGATGATGAAGACGAAATTGAATACAGCGCCCGTGGCGTGGTTGCCGATCCTAACGATGTGCTGTTTTCCGGCAATCGCGCGACGCTGCCTGAATATGACGAGCTTGACCCACTGCTTAACGGCCACTCGGTGACCGAGCCTGTGGCTGCAGCAGCTGCAGCTACAACGGCCGCTCAGGCCTGGAGCGCGCCGGTAGATCCGTTGCTGCAAACCTCGCCCGTGACCAACACTGTTATGGAGCAACCGGCTCCAGCCGTAGCCTGGCAATCCGCACCAGGCCCGCAAACCGGTGATGCCGCGATTGCACCAACGCCTGAAGGTTATCCGCAACCAGCCCAGTACGCGCAACCTCCGGTGCAGCAGCCGTATGAGCCATGGCAACAGCCGGTTGTGGAGGAGAGTCCGCAGCCGCAATATTACGCACCGCAGCCGGAACCTGTTTATCAGCCAGAGCCTGTGCTGCAGCCTGTCTATCAACAGGATCCGACCTCTCAACAGAACGCCACATTCCAGCAGCCTGCTTATCAGCCGGAGCCTGCGCCGCAACCTGTTTATCAGCAGGAATCAATCCCTCAACAGAGCACTACGTTTCAGCAGCCAGTGGTTGAACAACCGCTTGTGGTGGAACCTGAGCCCGTGGTTGAAGAAGTTAAACCGACTCGTCCGCCGCTCTATTACTTTGAAGAAGTCGAAGAGAAACGTGCGCGTGAGCGTGAGCAACTGGCCGCGTGGTATCAGCCGATTCCAGAACCTGCTCAGGAGCCTGAGCGTATTAAACCGTCTACGCCATCTATGCCGACGACTGCATCCATACCGCCCGTTGAGTCTGTTGCTGCTGTTGCACCGCTGGCTGCCGGTGTAAAAAGCGCCGCTTTAGGGGCGGGTGCAGCGGCAGCTGCACCTGTCTTTAGCCTTGCGGGCAGCGGTGCGCCGCGTCCGCAGGTGAAAGAGGGGATTGGCCCGCAGTTACCGCGCCCAAATCGTGTGCGCGTGCCTACTCGCCGGGAATTGGCGTCGTATGGCATCAAACTGCCGTCACAGCGTATGGCTGAAGAGAAAGCGCGCGAAGAGCAGCTTGATACAGATGCGTACAATGACGATGAAATGGATGCAATGCAGCAGGACGAGCTGGCACGCCAGTTCGCTCAGTCGCAGCAGCATCGTTATGGCGAAGAGTATCAGGACGATACCCACCAGACTGATGACGAAGATTCAGCCGCAGAAGCGGAACTGGCTCGCCAGTTTGCTTCTTCTCAGCAGCAGCGTTATTCCGGTGAACAGCCTGCCGGAGCGAATCCGTTCTCGCTCGATGACTTTGAATTTTCGCCAATGAAAACGCTGGTAGATGAGGGGCCGCATGAGCCACTGTTTACGCCTGGCGTGATGCCGGAGCCTGCGCCGCAGTACCAGGAACCTGTTGCACCGCAGCAGCATTATCAGCAACCGGCGCAGCCTGTTGCACCGCAGCAGCATTATCAGCAACCGGCGCAGCCTGATGCACCGCAGCAGCATTATCAGCAACCGGCGCAGCCTGTTGCACCACAGCAGCATTATCAGCAGCCGGCGCAGCCTGTTGCACCGCAGCAGCATTATCAGCAACCGGCGCAACCTGTTGCACCGCAGCAGCATTATCAGCAGCCGGCGCAGCCTGTCGCACCGCAGCAGCATTATCAGCAGCCAGCGCAGCCTGTTACGCCGCCGCCGCAGGATAGTCTGATCCATCCGCTGCTGATGCGTAATGGCGACAGCCGTCCGGCGCACCGTCCAAGCACGCCGCTGCCATCGTTAGATCTGCTTACACCGCCGCCGAGCGAGGTTGAGCCGATAGATACGTTCGCGCTGGAGCAAATGGCACGTCTGGTGGAAGCGCGTCTGGCGGATTTCCGCATTAAAGCCGATGTGGTGAACTACTCTCCAGGCCCGGTGATTACTCGCTTTGAGCTTAATCTGGCTCCTGGGGTTAAAGCGGCGCGTATTTCCAACCTGTCGCGAGATCTGGCGCGTTCATTGTCGACCGCAGCGGTACGTGTGGTTGAGGTTATTCCAGGCAAACCGTATGTCGGACTGGAGTTACCGAATAAAAAACGTCAAACCGTTTATCTGCGTGAAGTGCTGGATAACGCTAAATTCCGTGATAACTCATCTCCGCTGACTGTGGTGCTGGGTAAAGATATTGCGGGCGAACCGGTGGTGGCCGATCTGGCAAAAATGCCGCACCTGCTGGTAGCAGGGACAACCGGATCCGGTAAGTCTGTTGGGGTGAACGCCATGATCCTCAGCATGCTGTACAAGGCGCAGCCGGAAGACGTTCGCTTTATCATGATTGACCCGAAAATGCTGGAACTGTCGGTTTATGAAGGCATTCCGCATCTGCTGACCGAAGTCGTGACCGACATGAAAGATGCTGCTAACGCCTTGCGCTGGAGCGTCAATGAAATGGAACGTCGCTACAAGCTGATGTCGGCGCTTGGCGTGCGTAACCTTGCCGGTTATAACGAGAAAATCGCCGAAGCCGCCCGCATGGGGCGTCCGATTCCGGACCCTTACTGGAAGCCGGGTGACAGTATGGATGTTCAGCATCCGGTGCTGGAAAAACTGCCGTATATTGTTGTGCTGGTGGATGAATTCGCCGACCTGATGATGACGGTTGGCAAAAAGGTGGAAGAACTGATTGCTCGTCTGGCGCAAAAAGCGCGTGCGGCGGGGATCCACCTGGTGCTGGCAACCCAGCGACCGTCGGTTGACGTTATCACCGGACTGATTAAAGCGAACATTCCAACGCGTATCGCCTTTACCGTGTCCAGTAAAATTGACTCGCGTACCATCCTTGACCAGGGCGGAGCGGAATCGCTGTTAGGTATGGGTGACATGCTCTATTCCGCACCGAACTCGACGATCCCTGTGCGTGTTCACGGCGCCTTTGTCCGCGACGAAGAAGTTCACGCAGTGGTACAGGACTGGAAAGCGCGCGGTCGTCCACAATACGTCGACGGCATTACTTCTGACAGCGAAAGCGAAGGAGGCGGTGGCGGTTTTGATGGTGGCGAAGAGTTGGATCCGCTGTTCGATCAGGCGGTAAACTTTGTGACCCAGAAACGCAAAGCCTCAATCTCCGGCGTCCAGCGTCAGTTCCGCATCGGCTACAACCGAGCGGCGCGCATCATCGAGCAGATGGAAGCGCAGGGTATTGTCAGCGAACAAGGGCATAATGGTAATCGTGAAGTGCTGGCTCCGCCGCCCTTCGAATGATTGCAAAGTTAAGTAATTCAGTATTTTCTACTTTCCTCATGCTGATTTTTGGCCTGAAATGGATAGCAGAGGGATCTCCCCGTTGGGAGTGACGTATTTTGAGGAATAACGATGAAAAGAATCGCAATCACCTGTGCATTACTGTCGAGCTTTGTGGTGAGCAGTGTCTGGGCTGACGCTGCCAGCGACCTGAAAAGCCGTCTGGATAAAGTCAGTAGCTTCCATGCCAGCTTTACTCAGAAGGTCACGGACGGCAGCGGCGCAGCGGTGCAGGAAGGTCAGGGTGATTTATGGGTTAAACGTCCTAATCTGTTTAACTGGCATATGACCCAGCCTGATGAGAGCATCCTGGTTTCCGATGGGAAAACGCTGTGGTTCTTTAACCCGTTTGTTGAACAGGCGACCGCGACCTGGCTGAAAGACGCCACGGGCAATACGCCGTTCATGCTGATCGCGCGTAACCAGGCCAGTGACTGGCAGCAGTACAACATTAAGCAAAACGGCGATGATTTCGTGCTGACGCCAAAAACCAGCAGCGGTAACCTGAAGCAGTTTACGATCAATGTTGGGCGTGACGGGACGATCCATCAGTTTAGCGCCGTTGAGCAAGACGATCAGCGCAGCAGCTATCAGCTGAAATCTCAGCAGAATGGTGCGATTGAACCTTCCAAATTCACCTTTACCCCGCCGCAAGGTGTAACGGTTGACGATCAACGTAAGTAGAGGCGTGTGAGTGAGCAATCTGTCGCTCGACTTTTCTGATAATACCTTTCAGCCACTGGCCGCGCGTATGCGGCCAGAAAATTTAGCGCAGTATATCGGCCAGCAGCATTTGTTGGCTGCGGGTAAACCCTTGCCGCGCGCTATCGAGGCCGGGCACCTGCACTCCATGATTTTATGGGGGCCACCGGGGACGGGGAAAACCACCCTTGCCGAAGTCATTGCCCGTTACGCTAACGCCGATGTCGAACGCATTTCGGCGGTTACGTCTGGTGTAAAAGAGATTCGTGAAGCGATTGAGCGTGCGCGTCAGAACCGTAACGCTGGTCGGCGTACGATCCTGTTTGTCGACGAAGTTCACCGTTTTAATAAAAGCCAGCAGGATGCGTTTTTACCGCATATTGAAGACGGTACCATCACGTTTATTGGCGCCACCACTGAAAATCCCTCGTTTGAACTGAACTCAGCGCTGCTGTCGCGGGCGCGTGTTTATTTACTGAAATCGTTAACTACCGACGACATTGAACAGGTGCTGGACCAGGCGATGTCAGACA
Source organism: Citrobacter sp. CF971 (assembly GCF_006385635.1). NCBI lineage: Bacteria > Pseudomonadati > Pseudomonadota > Gammaproteobacteria > Enterobacterales > Enterobacteriaceae > Citrobacter > Citrobacter sp. CF971. Next base: position 1,746,637 of record NZ_CP041051.1, read on the forward strand.
AAGCGCGGGGTTACGGCGGCCAGGATATCGTACTGCCGCCAGAGACGCGTCGGGCTATTGCCGAACTGGTTAATGGTGATGCGCGCCGGGCGCTGAATACGCTGGAAATGATGGCCGATATGGCCGAAGTTGATGATTCTGGCAAGCGCGTATTGAAACCAGAATTGCTCACTGAAATTGCCGGTGAGCGTAGCGCACGCTTCGATAATAAAGGCGATCGCTTTTACGATCTCATCTCTGCATTACATAAATCGGTTCGCGGCAGTGCACCGGATGCAGCGCTTTATTGGTATGCGCGCATCATTAGTGCAGGCGGTGACCCACTGTATGTTGCTCGTCGCTGTCTGGCAATTGCCTCTGAAGATGTGGGCAATGCCGATCCACGCGCCATGCAGGTGGCAATTTCCGCATGGGACTGCTTTACCCGCGTGGGACCAGCTGAAGGAGAACGTGCGATTGCTCAGGCGATTGTTTATCTGGCCTGCGCGCCGAAAAGTAATGCAGTTTACACCGCCTTCAAAGCTGCGCTGGCTGATGCACGTGAACGTCCGGATTACGACGTGCCGGTTCACCTGCGCAATGCGCCGACGAAGCTGATGAAGGAGATGGGCTACGGTCAGGAGTATCGTTACGCCCATGATGAACCAAATGCCTATGCCGCCGGAGAAGAGTACTTCCCGCAGGAAATGGCACAAACGCGCTATTATCACCCCACAAACAGAGGTCTTGAAGGCAAGATTGGCGAAAAGCTCGCCTGGCTCGCCGGACAGGATCAAAATAGCCCTATAAAACGCTACCGTTAGTGTTATCGTTGCGGTAATGTTGTCTCTGTATCCCTGTGACCGCAGGCTGTGGTCACTTTCTCCTATTTTAATTCGATAAGCACAGGATAAGCATGCTCGATCCCAATCTGCTGCGTAATGAGCCAGACGCAGTCGCAGAAAAACTGGCAAGCCGGGGCTTTAAGCTGGATGTAGATAAGCTGCGCGCTCTTGAAGAGCGTCGTAAAGTTCTGCAGGTACAAACTGAAAACCTGCAGGCAGAGCGTAACTCTCGATCGAAATCCATCGGCCAGGCAAAAGCGCGCGGGGAAGATATCGAGTCTTTACGTCTGGAAGTGAACAAACTGGGCGAAGAGCTGGATGCCGCGAAAGCTGAACTTGATACCTTACAGGCCGAGATCCGCGATATTGCGCTGACCATTCCTAACCTGCCAGCGGACGAAGTTCCGGTGGGTAAAGATGAAAATGACAACGTCGAAGTCAGCCGCTGGGGTACACCACGTGAGTTTGATTTCGAAGTGCGCGATCACGTTACTCTGGGTGAAATGCACACGGGTCTTGATTTCGCCGCAGCGGTTAAGCTGACTGGCTCTCGTTTCGTTGTTATGAAAGGCCAGATCGCGCGCATGCACCGTGCGCTGTCTCAGTTCATGCTGGATCTGCATACCGAACAGCATGGTTACAGCGAAAACTACGTTCCGTATCTGGTTAACCATGACACGCTGTACGGAACAGGCCAACTGCCGAAATTTGCTGGCGATCTGTTCCACACCCGTCCGCTGGATGAAGAAGCTGACAGCAGCAACTATGCGCTGATCCCAACTGCAGAAGTGCCGCTGACCAACCTGGTGCGTGACGAAATCATCGACGAAGATGCGCTGCCGATCAAAATGACTGCGCATACGCCGTGCTTCCGTTCTGAAGCAGGTTCTTACGGTCGTGATACCCGTGGTCTGATCCGTATGCACCAGTTCGATAAAGTTGAGATGGTGCAGATCGTTCGCCCGGAAGATTCGATGGATGCGCTGGAAGAGATGACCGGTCATGCTGAGAAGGTCCTGCAACTGTTGGGTCTGCCGTATCGCAAGATCATCCTGTGCACTGGCGACATGGGCTTCGGCGCATGCAAAACCTACGATCTGGAAGTGTGGATCCCGGCGCAGAACACCTATCGCGAAATCTCCTCTTGCTCCAACGTGTGGGATTTCCAGGCTCGTCGTATGCAGGCGCGTTGCCGAAGTAAATCCGATAAAAAGACCCGTTTAGTACATACGCTGAACGGTTCTGGTCTGGCGGTAGGACGTACGCTGGTTGCGGTAATGGAAAACTATCAGCAGGCTGATGGTCGCATTCAGGTTCCGGAAGTGTTGCGTCCGTACATGAATGGCCTGGAATTCATCGGCTAAGCTACCTTTCCCTGCTAAAAAAGCGCCTCCGGGCGCTTTTTTTATGCCCGTTTGACGTCGGACAATAACGACTACCTCCATAGGAGTAATACTGCCTTCAAATGAAAGTCAGTATTTATCTCTGTCTTTTCGCAAATTCAGTATCTACCAGTCTGTATATCGATAGTAACGTTATATAAAAATATATACAACGAATATTTGCCTTTTGTTTATTGTGAGCAGCAGAGTGAGCCACTATGAAAACTAAGATCCCCGATGCCATGCTGGCAGCTGAGGTTAGTCGCCGAGGTTTGGTGAAAACGACGGCGATAGGCGGACTGGCGGTGGCCAGTAGCGCGTTTACCCTGCCATTTACCCGTATTGCAAATGCTGCAGAAGCCCTTAATCCAACACAGGCCAGTGAGAAAGTCATCTGGAGCGCGTGTACGGTGAACTGTGGTAGCCGCTGTCCTCTGCGTATGCACGTGGTAGATGGTGAAATAAAGTATGTTGAAACCGACAACACCGGTGATGACAACTACGACGGTTTGCATCAGGTACGCGCCTGTCTGCGAGGTCGCTCCATGCGTCGTCGCGTCTATAATCCCGATCGTCTGAAATACCCGATGAAACGCGTCGGCAAGCGTGGCGAAGGTAAATTTGAGCGTATCAGCTGGGATGAAGCCTACGACATCATTGCCAGCAATATGCAGCGTCTTATCAAAGACTACGGCAACGAGTCTATCTACCTGAACTACGGCACAGGTACGCTGGGCGGCACCCTGACACGCTCCTGGCCACCGGGCAAAACGCTGGTAGCACGTCTGATGAACTGCTGTGGTGGCTACCTGAACCACTACGGTGACTACTCTTCAGCGCAAATCGCTGCCGGGTTGAACTACACCTACGGCGGCTGGGCAGACGGTAACAGCCCGTCAGACATTGAAAACAGCAAGCTGGTGGTTCTGTTCGGGAATAACCCAGGTGAAACCCGTATGAGCGGGGGTGGGGTAACCTATTACCTTGAACAGGCGCGACAGAAATCCAATGCCCGCATGATCATTATCGATCCTCGCTACACGGATACTGGTGCGGGTCGTGAAGATGAGTGGATCCCCATCCGTCCAGGTACGGATGCCGCGCTGGTAAATGGGCTGGCGTATGTTCTGATCACCGAAAACATGGTTGATCAACCGTTCCTTGACAAATATTGCGTAGGTTACGACGAGAAAACCTTACCGGCAGATGCACCGAAAAACGGTCACTATAAGGCGTATATTCTTGGGCAGGGCAAAGACGGTATTGCCAAGACCCCGGAATGGGCAGCGCAAATTACCGGGATTCCTGCTGAACGAATCGTCAAACTGGCACGTGAAATCGGTAGCGCTAAACCGGCATACATCAGCCAGGGGTGGGGACCGCAGCGTCATGCTAATGGTGAAATAGCGACCCGCGCCATTTCTATGCTGGCTATTCTGACCGGTAACGTTGGGATTAACGGCGGCAACAGCGGGGCGCGTGAGGGCTCATACAGTTTGCCGTTTGAACGTATGCCTACGCTGGAAAACCCTGTAGAAACCAGTATCTCGATGTTTATGTGGACGGACGCCATTGAGCGAGGTCCGGAGATGACGGCGCTGCGTGACGGTGTTCGTGGTAAAGATAAGCTCGATGTTCCGATTAAGATGATCTGGAACTATGCGGGTAACTGCCTGATTAACCAGCACTCCGACATCAACCGCACACACGAAATCCTACAGGATGATAAGAAGTGCGAGATGATCGTTGTCATCGACTGCCATATGACCTCCTCGGCGAAATACGCGGATATTTTGCTGCCGGACTGTACCGCTTCGGAGCAGATGGACTTCGCACTGGATGCCTCCTGCGGGAATATGTCGTATGTGATTTTCACCGATCAGGCGATCAAACCACGCTTCGAATGCAAGACTATCTACCAGATGACCAGCGAGCTTGCGAAACGCCTTGGCGTTGAGCAGCAGTTTACAGAAGGTCGCACTCAGGAAGAGTGGATGCGTCATCTGTACGAGCAGTCGCGCAAAGCGATTCCTGAACTGCCAACGTTTGAAGAATTCCGCAAGCAGGGGATCTTTAAACAGCGTGACCCACAGGGGCATCACGTGGCGTACAAGGCGTTCCGTGAGGATCCTGACGCCAATCCGCTGACTACTCCGTCAGGTAAGATCGAAATTTATTCGCAGCAACTTGCCGAGATCGCGGCGACCTGGGAACTGCCGGAAGGTGATGTGATTGATCCACTGCCGATTTATACCCCAGGATTTGAAAGCCTGAACGATCCGCTGGTGGAGAAATTCCCTCTGCAACTGACCGGTTTCCATTACAAGTCTCGTGTCCACTCGACCTATGGCAACGTGGATGTTCTGAAAGCATCCTGCCGTCAGGAAATGTGGATCAACCCGATGGATGCGCAGAGACGCGGCATTAACAACGGCGACAAGGTGCGCATCTTTAACGATCGTGGTGAAGTGCACATCGAGGCGAAAGTAACGCCGCGTATGATGCCTGGCGTGGTGGCACTAGGCTAAGGAGCGTGGTATGACCCGGACGCAAAACGCGTGGACCAGGGCGGTTGTATTAACGTCCTGACGACCCAGCGTCCGTCTCCTCTCGCGAAGGGGAACCCATCACACACGAACCTTGTTCAGGTTGAAAAGGTGTAAGGAGTAACCGATGACAACCCAGTATGGATTTTTTATTGATTCCAGCCGTTGCACCGGTTGCAAAACCTGCGAACTGGCCTGCAAAGATTTTAAAAATTTAACCCCGGAGGTCAGCTTCCGCCGCATTTATGAATACGCGGGCGGTGACTGGCAGGAGGATAACGGCGTCTGGCATCAGAACGTCTTTGCCTATTACCTCTCCATTGCGTGTAACCACTGCGAAGACCCTGCCTGTACCAAGGTGTGTCCGAGCGGCGCGATGCACAAACGTGAAGATGGCTTTGTCGTTGTCGATGAGGACGTGTGCATTGGCTGTCGGTATTGCCACATGGCCTGTCCTTACGGCGCGCCGCAGTACAATGCTGAAAAAGGGCATATGACTAAATGCGATGGCTGCCATGAGCGCGTCGCTGAAGGTAAAAAACCTATCTGCGTCGAATCCTGCCCACTGCGTGCGCTGGATTTTGGTCCGATTGAAGAGCTGCGCAAAAAGCATGGCACCCTGGCTGCGGTTGCGCCACTGCCGGGCGCGCACTTTACCAAACCGAGTATTGTCATCAAACCTAACGCCAATAGCCGCCCGACCGGGGATACCACAGGTTATCTGGCCAATCCGAAGGAGGTGTAAGATGGGAAGTGGATGGCATGAATGGCCGCTGATGATCTTCACGGTCTTCGGACAGTGTGTGGTTGGTGGCTTTATCGTTCTGGCGCTGGCGTTGATGAAAGGTGACTTACGTCCAGAATCGCAGCAGCGCGTGATTGCCTGCATGTTTGGACTGTGGGTATTAATGGGCATTGGCTTCATTGCTTCTATGCTCCACCTGGGCTCGCCGATGCGCGCCTTTAACTCGCTCAATCGCGTAGGGTCTTCGGCGTTGAGTAACGAAATTGCCAGCGGTTCAATCTTCTTTGCCGTTGGTGGTATCGGCTGGCTGCTGGCCACGTTGAAAAAAATGTCGCCCGCATTACGCAATCTGTGGTTAGTTGTCACCATGGTGCTGGGTGTGGTTTTTGTCTGGATGATGGTACGCGTTTATAACACCATTGATACTGTGCCGACCTGGTATAGTGTCTGGACTCCGCTGGGCTTCTTCCTGACGATGTTTATGGGCGGTCCGCTGCTGGGGTATCTGTTACTGAGAATTGCTGGCGTGGATGGTTGGGCGATGCGCCTGCTGCCGGCAATTTCAGTGCTTGCTCTGGTCGTAAGCGCCATTATGTCTGTCATGCAGGGGGCTGAACTGGCGACGATCCACAGTTCGATTCAGCAGGCGTCTGCGCTGGTTCCGGATTACGGCTCGCTGATGGCGTGGCGGATTGTGGCGCTGGCATTAGCGTTGTGCTGCTGGATTGTACCGCAAGTGAAGGGTTACCAGCCTGCCGTTCCGCTGCTTTCCGTGGCGTTTATTTTGCTGTTAGTCGGCGAGCTGATTGGTCGTGGCGTGTTCTACGGGCTGCATATGACAGTCGGTATGGCGGTGGCGAGTTAATCCAAACTATGCCGGATGGCGGCTTGCGTCTTATCAGGCCTACAGATCCGTAGGCCTTAAAGCTGCGCGTCATCAGGCAATATGTCAGGCCAGGGCTTTCGCCCTGGTTTTACTTCTGCTTAGTTAACGTGTCGTAGCTGGTCATCAGATTGCGGTAGTCCGGAATGTGATTCGAGAACAGCGTTGCCAGACCTTCGATATCGTTGCGCCAGTCGCGGTGCAGCTCGCACGCTACTCCGAACCATGTCATCAACTGAGCGCCTGCTTGAGACATCCGATCCCAAGCTGAATGACGGGTAATTTCATTAAATGTGCCTGAAGCATCGGTTACCACAAAGACGTCAAAGCCTTCTTCAATAGCTGAGAGCGCAGGGAAGGCGACGCAAACTTCCGTCACGACACCAGCGATAATCAGCTGCTTTTTGCCGGTCGCTTTCACTGCCTTCACGAAATCTTCGTTATCCCATGCGTTAATGTTTCCTGGGCGAGCAATATAGGGCGCATCGGGAAATTGCGCTTTCAGTTCCGGTACCAGCGGCCCGTTTGGTCCTGTTTCAAAACTGGTTGTCAGAATGGTTGGGAGGTTGAAGTATTTTGCTAAGTCACCCAGGGCTAGCACGTTGTTTTTAAATTTATCGGGATCGATATCCCGAACCAGAGAGAGCAGGCCAGCCTGATGGTCGACCAGCAGTACTGCCGCATTATCTTTATCAAGTCTTACGTAAGGTTTAGTCATGATATTTTTCCTGTTCAGCATCAGTGGGGGAAATTTGATGAGTTTAAGTCTACGAAAAGAACGATATCTGGAGTAGATGCCTAAATAAGAACTCACTGTTCTATTTTGAAGACAATGCAGCTCAGCATCCCGCATTGAGTTTAGTAAGAAATAAAAGTAAGGGTAATCCATGAAATTTTTCGACTGAACGTAACGCGAGATTTTTGTTTTAGATCAATAAAAACAAGCAGATGTGATTTTGTATTTTTTATCTATTCACATTAAGAATCAGTAATGCAAATCGATCGACCAGAAAGCGCCTCAGCCCTCTGATTACGCCGATTGACAATGTTTTTAGCAGTGGCATGATGCGCATGAAATTTGAACTTCCTCACGGTTTTTATTCATGTCCACCTATACCCGTCCCGTCATGCTATTGCTGTGCGGGCTACTTCTGTTGACCCTGGCGATCGCCGTGTTAAACACGCTCGTCCCGCTTTGGCTCGCCCATGAAAATCTGCCCACCTGGCAGGTAGGCGTGGTGAGCTCGTCCTACTTTACCGGTAATCTGGTAGGGACGTTGTTGACAGGGTATTTAATAAAACACCTTGGTTTTAACCGCAGCTATTATATCGCCTCGCTTATTTTTGCCGCGGGCTGTGTCGGGCTGGGGATTATGGTGGGATTCTGGAGCTGGATGACCTGGCGTTTTATCGCTGGTGTTGGCTGCGCCATGATTTGGGTGGTGGTGGAAAGCGCGCTGATGTGCAGCGGGACTTCGCGTAATCGCGGACGTTTGCTTGCCGCCTATATGATGATCTATTACGTGGGGACGTTTTTAGGCCAACTGCTGGTGAGTAAAGTATCCACGGAATTGATGAACGTCCTGCCGTGGGTGACGGGTACTATCCTGGCGGGTGTTTTGCCACTGCTGTTTACGCGCATTGCCAATCAGCAGGGTGATGAGCAGCAGTCTACGCCTATTGTCTCCATGCTGAAACTCCGCCAGGCGCGTCTGGGCGTGAATGGCTGTATTATTTCCGGGATTGTGCTGGGGTCTTTGTATGGCCTGATGCCGCTGTATCTCAATCATCAGGGGGTGAGTAATGCCAGCATTGGTTTCTGGATGGCGGTCCTGGTAAGTGCAGGTATTCTGGGGCAATGGCCGATTGGCCGTCTGGCGGACAAGCTGGGACGTCTGTTGGTTTTACGCGTCCAGGTCTTCGTGGTGATCGTCGGGAGTATCGCCATGCTGAATCAGGCGGCGATGGCGCCCGCGTTGTTTATGTTGGGTGCGGCAGGCTTTACCCTCTACCCGGTCGCGATGGCCTGGGCCTGTGAAAAGGTGGAGCATCATCAGCTGGTCGCCATGAATCAGGCATTGTTATTGAGCTATACCGTGGGCAGTCTGCTGGGTCCTTCATTTACAGCGATGCTGATGCAGAATTATTCAGATAGCTTGCTGTTTATCATGATCGCCAGCGTATCGTTTATTTATTTACTGATGCTGTTGCGTAAAACGGGCCATACACCCAATTCTATTGCGCACATTTGACCTGATTTAACAGAATATGAACAGGTTCCCATACATACTGTTTATGTATGCTTTATGGGAACCTGCATTATTTAATCACACACTTCTTTCCTGAAAATAAAGTGTGCAGAAGGTTATAGTTTTACATCCTGCCGTTTCCGCTCGCTCATTTTACCGCGCATAATCCCACGCCTCATTTATTTATAATCATAAAGCTTCCACGAAGGATTGCGTATGGCTGGTGTGCAGGAAAAACAATTGCGATGGTACAACATTGCATTGATGTCTTTTATTACCGTTTGGGGTTTTGGCAACGTCGTTAACAACTATGCCAATCAGGGATTAGTTGTTGTCTCCTCTTGGATCTTTATTTTCGCGCTCTATTTTATACCTTATGCGTTGATCGTCGGGCAGCTTGGCTCAACTTTTAAAGAGGGTAAAGGCGGCGTCAGTACCTGGATTAAACATACCATGGGGCCAGGGCTGGCTTATCTTGCTGCATGGACCTATTGGGTTGTGCATATTCCTTATCTGGCGCAAAAACCGCAGGCTATTCTGATTGCGCTGGGATGGGCGCTGAAGGGCGATGGTTCGTTGATTAAAGAGTACACCGTCGTGGCGTTGCAGGGGCTGACACTGGCGCTGTTTGTCTTTTTCATGTGGGTTGCGTCCCGTGGCATGAAGTCGCTGAAAATTGTTGGGTCAGTTGCAGGCATCGCGATGTTTGTGATGTCCATTTTGTATGTCGTGATGGCGGTAACTGCGCCTGCAATTACGGATGTGCAGATAGCGACAACTAATATCACCTGGGAATCGTTTATCCCGCACATTGATTTTACCTACATTACCACGATCTCCATGCTGGTCTTTGCCGTGGGCGGCGCGGAGAAAATTTCGCCATACGTTAATCAGACACGTAATCCGGGCAAAGAATTTCCGAAAGGGATGCTCGTTCTGGCTGTTATGGTGGCGGTATGTGCGATTCTCGGATCGCTGGCTATGGGAATGATGTTTGACTCCCGGCATATTCCAGATGATCTGATGACGAATGGTCAATATTACGCCTTCCAGAAACTGGGCGAGTATTATGGTATGGGTAATTCGCTGATGGTTATTTACGCGATTGCCAATACGCTGGGACAGATTGCGGCATTGGTATTTTCTATTGATGCACCGCTTAAAGTTCTGCTGGGTGATGCTGATCGTAAATATATTCCCGAGAGCCTGTGTAAAACCAACGCTTCCGGTACGCTGGTAAATGGTTATATTCTGACGCTGGTGCTGGTGGCGATTCTGATTATGTTGCCAACACTGGGAATTGGCGACATGAACAATCTGTATAAATGGCTATTGAATCTTAACTCTGTCGTGATGCCATTGCGTTATTTATGGGTGTTTGTGGCATTCATTGCCGTTATTCGTCTGGCGCAAAAATATAAATCAGAATATGTCTTTATTCGCAACCGATCGCTTGCGATGACCGTGGGGATCTGGTGCTTTGCCTTTACCGCATTTGCCTGTCTGACCGGGATTTTCCCGAAAATGGAAGCCTTCACCCCTGAGTGGACATTCCAGCTCACGCTGAATATTGTGACGCCATTTGTGCTGGTTGGACTGGGATTGATTTTCCCGTTACTGGCGAGAAGAGGGCGTTAAGGCAGAGTCAGGTGGGTAACGTATCTGTTACCCACCATAAAACTCAATACATCACTTTATGTCCATATTGCTCGAGAATACCCTTCACGCGCTCCATGGTCTCTTTCTTCGGCGGCTTAACGCCGTCGAGTTTGTACTCTTCGCCCATTGCCACCCATTTGTGTTTGCCCAGCTCGTGGTAAGGCAGCAGCTCGATTTTTTCAACGTTGCCCATATCGCGGGTAAATTCGCCAAGGCGGTGTGCGGAGTCGTCATCGTCAGACCAGCCAGGTACGACAACATAGCGGATCCACACTTTGATGTCTTTGTTGGACAGGTAACGCGCGAACTCGAGTGTACGATGGTTAGACACACCCACCAGATTCTGATGGATTTCATCGTTCATTTGTTTGAGATCGAGCATGACCAGGTCGGTGACTTCCAGCAACTCATCGATCACCGGATCGTAGCGGCGAACAAAACCGTTAGTATCCAGACAAGTATGAATACCTTCTTTTTTACAGGCCCGGAACCAGTCACGTACGAATTCAGCTTGCAAGATAGCTTCGCCGCCAGACGCTGTCACGCCGCCTCCGGAGGCGTTCATAAAGTGGCGGTAGGTCACCACCTCTTTCATTAATTCGTCAACGGTAACTTCTTTACCGCCGTGCGTATCCCACGTGTCGCGGTTATGGCAATACAGGCAGCGCATCAGGCAGCCCTGAAAGAAGGTAATAAAACGGATGCCCGGGCCATCAACAGTGCCACAGGATTCAAAGGAGTGAATGCGACCAATAACTGACATTGCGGTGTTTCTCCAGGTGTGGCCCATCCGGGGCCAGTGTTAGTGCACAGTTATTAACTGTGTCGAGTCTGTTTTGGCTGCTATCCATAAGTATAGATGGCTGACAAAGCAGGCTATTAAAAAGGCCCCACTTACGTGGAGCCTTTATTGTACGCTTTTTAAAGTACGATTTCAGTCAAAACCAATTACATAGTCTGAGTGAAGGTACGAGTAATAACGTCCTGCTGCTGTTCTTTAGTCAGGGAGTTAAAACGTACTGCGTAGCCAGAAACGCGGATGGTCAGCTGCGGATATTTTTCCGGATGTTCCATCGCATCCAACAGCATTTCACGGTTCATGACGTTCACGTTCAGGTGCTGACCACCTTCGATGGACGCTTCGTGGTGGAAGTAACCATCCATCAGACCTGCCAGGTTGGTCTTACGAACTTCGTCGTCTTTACCCAGAGCGTTCGGAACGATAGAGAAGGTGTAAGAGATACCATCTTTAGCGTAAGCAAAAGGCAGTTTAGCAACGGAGGTCAGAGAGGCAACAGCACCTTTCTGGTCACGGCCGTGCATCGGGTTAGCACCCGGTCCGAACGGCGCGCCAGCACGACGACCATCTGGGGTGTTACCAGTTTTCTTACCATAAACCACGTTAGAGGTGATGGTCAGAACAGACTGAGTCGGGATAGCGTTACGATAAGTAGTCAGTTTCTGAATTTTCTTCATGAAACGTTCTACCAGGTCAACCGCCATGTCATCAACGCGAGAGTCGTTGTTACCAAACTGCGGGTATTCGCCTTCGATTTCGAAGTCGATAGCCAGACCGTCTTCGTCACGAATCGGTTTAACTTTCGCATATTTGATTGCAGACAGGGAGTCAGCAGCAACGGACAGACCCGCGATACCACACGCCATGGTGCGGATAACGTCACGGTCGTGCAGCGCCATCAGAGAGGCTTCGTAGCTGTACTTGTCGTGCATGTAGTGAATAACGTTCAGTGCAGTGACGTACTGTTTAGCCAGCCAATCCATGAAGTGATCCATGCGGTCCATAACTTCGTCGAAGTTCAGAACGTCGCCTTTGATCGGTTCAGATTTAGGACCAACCTGCATTTTCAGTTTTTCATCAACGCCACCGTTGATTGCGTACAGCATGGTTTTCGCCAGGTTTGCACGCGCACCGAAGAACTGCATTTGTTTACCAACAACCATCGGGCTTACGCAGCAAGCGATAGCGTAGTCGTCGTTGTTGAAGTCCGGACGCATCAGGTCATCGTTCTCGTACTGCAGAGAAGAGGTGTCGATGGACACTTTAGCGGCGAATTTCTTGAAGTTCAGAGGCAGTTTTTCAGACCACAGAACAGTGATGTTCGGCTCCGGAGAAGGACCCATGGTGTACAGGGTGTTCAGGAAGCGGAAGCTGTTTTTGGTAACCAGAGTACGGCCATCAACGCCCATACCACCGATAGATTCAGTTGCCCAAATCGGGTCACCGGAGAACAGTTCATCATATTCAGGAGTACGCAGGAAGCGAACCATACGCAGTTTCATGACCAGGTGGTCGATCATTTCCTGTGCGTCTTGCTCGGTGATTTTGCCTGCTTTCAGGTCACGTTCGATGTAAGCATCCAGGAAGGTGGATACGCGACCGAAGGACATTGCTGCACCGTTCTGAGATTTAACAGCGGCCAGGTAGCCGAAGTAAGTCCACTGGATAGCTTCCTGAGCGTTGGTAGCCGGGCCAGAGATATCGCAGCCATATTTAGCAGCCATTTCTTTGATCTGACCCAGAGCGCGGTGCTGTTCAGCAATTTCTTCACGCAGACGGATAGTTGCTTCCAGGTTTACGCCGTTTTCCAGATCGGACTGCAGAGAGACGAACTGAGCGTATTTGTCTTTCATCAGGTAGTCGATACCGTACAGCGCAACGCGACGGTAGTCACCGATGATACGGCCACGGCCATACGCATCTGGCAGACCAGTCAGAACACCGGATTTACGGCAGTTCAGAATGTCTTTGGTGTAAACATCGAATACGCCCTGGTTGTGGGTTTTGCGGTATTCGGTGAAGATTTTTTTCAGCATCGGGTCCAGTTCGCGATTGTACGCTTTGCAGGAACCTTCAACCATTTTGATGCCGCCAAACGGAATGATCGCACGTTTCAGCGGAGCTTCAGTCTGCAGACCAACAATCTTCTCGAGCGCTTTGTTGATGTAGCCAGCGTCGTGAGAAGTGATGGTAGAAGCAACGGAGGTGTCAAAGTCAACAGGCGCGTGAGTGCGGTTTTCCTGTTTAACGCCTTCCATCACGCTGTCCCACAGTGCAGTGGTCGCATCAGTTGCGCCAGCCAGGAAGGACTCGTCACCCTCATATGGAGTGTAGTTTTTCTGAATGAAGTCACGTACGTTTACTTCATTCTGCCAGTCACCTTTGGTAAAACCTTCCCAGGCTGTGGCTAACTTTTCATTAAGCTCGGACATGTAACACCTACCTTCTTAAGTGGATTTTTTATTTACTGCGTGTAATGGGCATCATCAGATTAATGATGATCGTTACCACGCAGATAAATGACCCAGTATGTCAACCCGACCAACAAACCGCCGCCGATAATGTTACCGATCGTAACCGGAATCAGGTTATCGGTGATGAAATTCATCACGGTCAGGTGAGAAAAATTCTCCGGAGAAGACCCAACTGCGGTCCAGAATTCCGGGGTGGCGAAATCGCGTATTACAATACCCATAGGGATCATAAACATGTTTGCGATACTGTGCTCAAAACCGCTGGCAACAAACATTGCGACCGGTAATACCATGATAAACGCTTTGTCCATCAGGCTGCGGCCCGAGTAGCTCATCCATACGGCCAGACACACCATCAGGTTAGCCAGGATGCCAAGACTTACCGCCTCAACAAAAGTATGGTGCACTTTGTGGTCGGCTGTTTGTAGGACGTTGAGCCCCCACGCGCCGTTGGCGGTCATGTATTCGCCGGAAAGCCACATCAATAGCACGAAGAGCAAGCAACCCACCAGGTTACCGACATAAACGTTAAGCCAGTTTTTAGCCAATTGGCCCCAGGTAATACGACCACTGGCTTTTGCTACGACAATCAATACGGTCGAGGTGAAGAGGTCTGCGCCGCAGACAACACAAAGAATCAGCCCCAGGGAAAAGCAGATACCACCTACTAATTTTGCCATGCCGAAAGGCATAGTTCCGGTACCGGTTGTGGCGGTGATATAGAAAACAAAGGCAATTGAAATGAATACACCGGCAGTAATTGCCAGATAGAACGTCTTAAGCGGATGTTTCGTTGCTTTATAGACGCCTGCTTCTTCGGCAACTTTGGCCATTGCAGCAGGTAGAATAAGATCAAAAGGGTTGTCAGCTTTCACACTAACTCTCTCTTTATTAAGTCGGCGACGAGATACTAACAAAGCATTATAGATGAGAATTTGATATAGATCATATCTCGCCTGGCTTATAGGCCCACAAGACGCATGGTTTTTATGCGATTACGGAGTAACTTGTTGATTATCCATATAAAAATAAATTTTAAAAATTATAAAGTGAGTTGAATTTTTTCTTTTTGTCTCCTGTCAGACGGTTAATTAAAATGGAGTAATTGAGATAAAAAACCACATTAATATGCTAATTTTTTTAATATCAACTACTAATATTTAACCTTGTTTTTACATTTATTTTCCGATTTGACCAAAATAAAAAAACAGGGCGCTTAAAGCGCCCCGTAATATATCCCAGACAATACTTTTAGCCTACTTAGCGCAGGCTGACTGTCATTATTTTGACCAATGTGCCGCTTTCGCGCGCTGCAGTTTTTCATAGGCTTTCAGCAGAGACTGATGCGCCGGGAAAGCTTGCAGATCGTTATCAACGGTTTGCAACCCGTAGAATGGCGCTTCGCCACTCAATGCCGCACTTGCCGCTTCAACCGCCTCTGCGCCGTACATGCGGACAAATGCGTTCAGATATTGCAGCGGCTGACGGTCCTCTTCCTGAGACAGCAGCAACAATGTTTGCAGGCAGCGATAGTAGTTTGCACGTTCCGCGCTAAAGACGGAGGCGTTAAATTCCATCGTCCATTCTGTCCACACCAGCGCCTGCTCCAGATCGCCACCGGCCAGCGCCAGCATCACTTTAAGCTCGCCAATACGCAGGGTGTACCAACCGTTATCTGCACCGGTCGCCAGACCGAGTAGCTCGCGTACGCGGGTGAAGTCGTCAAAGCCTTCTTCATCCAGTTGTTCGATCAGATTGAGATAGTCTTCTTTATCCCATTCGCTGCCCGGCAGAGAGAGAATGGTGTCACGCAGATGGGCGCCCATAGCGTTGTTAGCTAACCACAGATCTTCTGCCGGATAGATGTCAGACATTCCCGGCACAATAATGCGGCACGCGTAAACGCTCAGGTGCTCATAGTCAGCGATATACACTTCTTTATCTTCAGCATTGAAGATGGCCATCAGAGTGGCGAACTCTTCTTCCGTGGTGCCAGAGAAATTCCAGTCAACGAACGGATAGTCGGCATCCTGCTTGAACAGATCCCATGAGATCAAACCGCTGGAATCGATGAAGTGAGTTTCAAGGTTGGTATGTTCTGCCACTTCCTCATCGTCGAAGGTCGGTGGGGTGAAGACATCAAGATCCTTCAGACCACGGCCCTGCAGCAGTTCAGTGACGGTACGCTCCAGCGCCACGCCGAAATCCGGGTGTGCGCCGAAGGAAGCGAAGCAGGTACCGTTGGTCGGGTTGAACAGGACAACGCAAATCACCGGATACTTGCCGCCCAGCGAGCCATCGTAGGCGAAAATTGGGAAACCTTCAGCTTCCAGTGTGGCGATGGACTCCACCACAGCCGGATAGCGCGCCATGACTTCGGCCGGGATTTCCGGCAGGCTGATGCTTTCCGCAATAATGCGGTTCTTCACATGACGCTCAAAGACTTCAGACAGGCCCTGAACGCGCGCTTCGTTAGGCGTGTTACCCGCGGACATGCCGTTAGAAACATACAGGTTGCCGATAATATTCATCGGAATATAGACAGTCTGGTTATCCGACTGACGGGTAAACGGCAGGCCGCAGACGCCACGTTCTTCATTACCAGACTGCAGATCGATAAGCATGCTGCCGGTCAGTTCGTTATCTGGATCGTAAAACGCTCGCAGACGTGCATCCAGTAAACCTTCTGGTACATCGTCTTCTTCTGTCAGCGGGAACCATTTTTCGTTCGGATAATGCACGAACGGGCCATTGGCGATAGTTTCGCCCAACCAGAAATCCGCAAAGAAATAGTTAGTCGACAGACGCTCAAAGTATTCGCCCAGCGCGGAAGCCAACGCCGCTTTTTTCGTCGCGCCTTTACCGTTGGTGAAGCACAGCGCGCATTCTTTGTCGCGAATATGTACAGACCAGACGTTAGGGACGGGATTCAACCACGAGGCTTCTTCAATTTGAAAACCGAGGTCGAGCAATTTTTGCTGGAAGCGAGCGATGGAGTCTTCCAGAGCGGCATCTTTGCCGGGGATAAATGTTTGCGTCATGAAAATCACTTTTGTCGTACGGAAAGCGCGCAATGATACGGGTTTTCAATGAACGGCGCTATCGCCGCCGGAGCTCAGGCGTAAATAAAAGCATTGGCTATGCTTTCTTACAACCAACCACGTTTAGAGCATATTAATGAAAGCTTTCGATTTGCACCGTATGGCGCTTGATAAGGTGCCCATGGATTTTCTGGGGGAAGTTGCGTTACGCAGCCTCTACACCTTTATATTGGTTTTTCTGTTTTTAAAAATCACCGGACGTCGCGGCGTACGCCAGATGTCGCTTTTTGAAGTGCTGATCATCCTTACGCTGGGTTCTGCAGCGGGAGACGTGGCATTCTATGACGATGTCCCGATGCTGCCAGTGCTGGTGGTTTTTATTACTCTTGCTGTGCTGTATCGGTTGGTGATGTGGCTAATGGCGCATAGTGAAAAAATGGAGGACCTGCTGGAGGGCAAACCCGTCGTGATCATTGAAGACGGCGAACTGGCATGGTCAAAGCTCAATAGTGCCAATATGACGGAATTTGAATTCTTTATGGAACTGCGTTTGAACGGCGTGGAGCAATTGGGACAGGTGAAACTGGCTATTCTGGAGACGAATGGACAAATCAGCGTCTACTTCTTTGCCGATGAAGACGTAAAGCCGGGGCTCAGTATTTTACCTAAGCACTGTACGCAACGATTTAAAGTAATGCCTGAAGCAGGAGACTATGCCTGTATACGTTGTAGCGAAGTGGTGCAAATGAACGCCGGAGATCATCAATTATGTCCACGCTGTGCAAATCCAGAATGGTCGAAGGCCAGTCGGGAAAAACGGGTTACTTGACAGCAAAAATCTCGGTTTTTACCCGTCAATCCGATAGATTCTGTTGTGTGACCAATGACACATTTTTACCCTGGTCAGTTTTACCCATTGCGGCGCGTGTCACTGAATGATAAAACCGATATCCACAGGAATAACTTATACCAATGTCTGTCACCGGATTATCGTCAATGACAGGATGTTGATTGGACAACAACACAACGTGGTGAGGGGAAATGGCTCAGGTCTTTAATTTTAGTTCAGGTCCGGCAATGCTACCGGCAGAAGTACTTAAACTGGCTCAACAGGATCTTCGCGACTGGAACGGTCTTGGCACGTCGGTGATGGAAATTAGCCACCGTGGCAAAGAATTCATCCAGGTCGCCGAGGAAGCGGAGCAGGATTTTCGTGATCTTCTTAGCATCCCCTCCAACTATAAAGTGTTGTTCTGCCATGGCGGTGGTCGTGGGCAGTTCGCGGGTATCCCGTTAAATATTCTGGGGGATAAAACCACCGCGGATTACGTCGATGCCGGTTATTGGGCCGCCAGTGCAATTAAAGAAGCGAAAAAATACTGCACACCAAACGTTATTGATGCCAAAGTCACCGTGGACGGCCTGCGCGCTGTTAAGCCGATGAGTGAATGGCAGCTTTCTGATAACGCGGCGTACCTGCACTATTGTCCGAACGAAACTATCGATGGCATTGCGATCGATGAAACGCCGAATTTTGCCAGTAACGTTGTGGTCACGGCGGATCTGTCCTCTACCATTCTTTCCGCACCGCTTGACGTTAGCCGTTATGGCGTAATTTATGCCGGTGCACAGAAAAACATCGGCCCGGCGGGCCTGACGATTGTCATCGTCCGTGAAGATTTGCTGGGTAAAGCTCATGTTTCATGCCCGTCAATCCTCGACTATACCGTGCTGAATGACAACGATTCCATGTTCAATACGCCGCCAACCTTTGCCTGGTATCTGTCTGGCTTGGTCTTTAAATGGCTGAAAAAGCAGGGCGGTGTTAATGAAATGGATAAGATTAACCAGCAAAAAGCGGAACTGCTGTACGGCGTAATTGATAACAGCGATTTCTACCGTAACGATGTGGCTAAATCCAACCGTTCACGCATGAACGTACCGTTCCAGCTGGCTGACAGCGCACTGGATAAACTGTTCCTGGAAGAGTCTTTTGCTGCGGGCCTGCATGCGCTGAAAGGGCATCGTGTGGTCGGCGGTATGCGTGCGTCCATCTACAATGCAATGCCGCTTGAAGGTGTAAAAGCACTGACCGATTTCATGGTCGATTTTGAACGCCGTCGCGGCTAATCTGCTGTACTTTTCATCCCCACAGCCCGTCTGTGGGGTTTTTATGTCTGTTTTTGAGAGTCGAGTTTCATGGAATCCCTGACGTTACAACCCATTGCGCGGGTGGATGGCACAATCAATCTGCCTGGATCCAAAAGTGTTTCTAACCGCGCTTTGCTGCTGGCCGCATTAGCCAATGGCACCACTGTCCTGACCAACCTGCTGGACAGCGATGATGTTCGCCATATGCTTAATGCTCTGAATGTGTTAGGGATTAGCTATACCCTTTCTGCTGATCGTACCCGCTGCGAGATTATTGGCAATGGTGGTGCATTACATGCGCAAGGCTCAGTGGAACTGTTCCTTGGTAATGCCGGAACCGCAATGCGCCCGCTGGCCGCAGCGCTATGTCTGGGCAGCAATGACATCGTGCTGACGGGCGAACCGCGCATGAAAGAGCGCCCGATAGGTCATCTGGTTGATGCGCTGCGCCAGGGCGGAGCCAAAATTGACTATCTGGAGCAGGAAAACTATCCACCTTTACGTCTGCGCGGTGGCTTTACCGGTGGCCAGGTTGAGGTAGACGGTAGCGTTTCCAGCCAGTTCCTCACTGCGCTGCTGATGACTGCGCCGCTTGCGCCGCAGGATACGACGATTGCAATTAAAGGTGACCTGGTATCCAAACCTTACATTGATATCACACTGAACCTGATGAAAACGTTTGGTGTTGAAATTGAAAATCAAAACTACCAGCGCTTTGTCGTGAAGGGGCAGCAGCAGTACCAGTCACCGGGTGCATACCTGGTTGAAGGCGATGCTTCTTCCGCTTCCTATTTCCTCGCGGCGGGTGCCATTAAAGGCGGTACGGTAAAAGTTACCGGGATTGGCCGTAACAGCATGCAGGGTGATATTCGTTTTGCCGATGTACTGGAAAAAATGGGTGCTACCATTACATGGGGCGACGATTTTATTGCCTGTACTCGCGGCGAGTTGAACGCAGTGGATATGGATATGAACCATATTCCTGATGCGGCGATGACCATTGCAACGGCGGCGCTGTTTGCGAAAGGCACCACAACATTACGTAATATCTACAACTGGCGCGTCAAAGAGACCGATCGTCTGTTCGCGATGGCGACGGAGTTACGCAAAGTGGGCGCGGAAGTGGAAGAGGGGCATGACTTTATCCGCATCACCCCGCCTGCAACATTGCAATTTGCGGACATCGCGACCTATAACGATCACCGCATGGCGATGTGTTTCTCGCTGGTGGCGCTGTCTGACACGCCTGTGACCATTCTTGATCCAAAATGTACCGCCAAAACTTTCCCGGATTATTTCGAACAGCTGGCGCGTATTAGTACATCTGCCTGATCCTCACGAAACGTCGGTCCCCGGACTGGCGTTTCTGTGTCCGTAACCGCACTGTTTTTACGCTTACAACTAATGCTAACTTGTGGATGATTTAACTTATTTATTTGTTTTTATTATAAATATCATCGGAAGATTAGCATGAAAAATAAATCACTCTTTTTGGCGTTGGCGGTTTCCGCTACGTTGCTGGCAGGTTGTAAAAATGGCGTAAATGGCGACCTTGTTGCCAGTTCTGGTATGGCAGCTTATAAAGCTGCGACGCTTACCGACGCTGATGTCAAATCCCTCTCTAACAGCTCATGTAAGCAGATGGATAGTGAAAACCAGCTGGCGGGCGCAAAAAGCAAATACACTAAGCGTCTGAATAAAATTGCGAAAGCGTTGGGTAATAACATTGATGGAACGCCGGTCAACTATAAAGTTTATATGACCAGTGATATCAATGCCTGGGCAATGGCGAATGGATGTGTACGTGTTTATTCGGGCTTGATGGACCTGATGACCGACAATGAAATTGAAGGCGTGCTGGGTCATGAGTTGGGCCATGTTTCTTTAGGGCACTCACGTAAAGCAATGCAGACCGCGTATGCCACACTTGCTGCGCGCGATGCTATTTCTGCGACCAGCGGCGTCGCTTCTCAGCTTTCCCAGTCTCAGTTGGGCGATCTGGCGGAAGGTGTGATTAACTCAGCCTTCTCCCGTAGCCAGGAATCGGATGCGGATGACTTTTCCTATGATTTGCTGAAAAAACGCGGTATTGACCGTCAGGGGTTAGTGACTGCGTTTGATAAGTTTGCCACGATGGACGCAGGCCATGCAAAATCACTGATGGATTCTCATCCGGCATCTGACGATCGCGCTCAGCATATGCGTGAACGTATCGCAGCAGATAAAAAGTAAAACAGTGCCATCTTCCGGGCTGGTTTCTCGCCAGCCCGCTATAATTGCGCAATTCTTCCACATATCGTTACAGACTAATCGGGTTTTTACACTCTGTATTAACGATCATTAGCGTTGGCGCGTATAATGCGCGGCGTTCACGTTAATGTACGCCCGTTTAAGGAGAAAAAGATGACGGCAATTGCCCCGGTTATTACCATTGATGGCCCAAGCGGTGCAGGAAAAGGCACCTTGTGCAAGGCAATGGCGGAAGCATTGCAGTGGCATCTGTTAGATTCAGGCGCGATCTACCGCGTACTGGCGCTCGCAGCGTTACATCACCATGTTGATGTCACTTCTGAAGATGCTCTGGTACCGCTTGCCTCACACCTGGATGTGCGTTTTATCTCAACAGACGGCAACCTTGAAGTCATTCTTGAAGGTGAGGATGTCAGCGGTGAAATCCGTACCCAGGAAGTGGCGAATGCCGCCTCTCAGGTCGCGGCGTTTCCTCGCGTGCGTGAAGCGCTTTTACGTCGTCAACGCGCATTTCGCGAAACCCCAGGTCTGATTGCTGATGGACGTGATATGGGGACCGTGGTGTTCCCGGATGCGCCGGTGAAAATTTTTCTGGACGCCTCCTCGCAAGAACGTGCGCATAGACGTATGCTACAGTTGCAGGAGAAGGGCTTTAGTGTTAACTTTGAACGCCTTTTGGCCGAGATCGAAGAACGCGATTATCGCGATCGTAACCGTGCTGTAGCGCCGCTGGTTCCTGCTGCTGATGCTTTAGTTTTGGATTCAACCCGATTAAGCATTGAGCAAGTGATTGAAAAAGCGTTACAATACGCGCGCCAAAAACTGGCTCTCGCTTAAGTGCGACCGAATTTGCAGTACCCCCGTTGCAATGGATTGACAGCGGGTATGTTAAACAACCCCATCCGGCATGGAGCCAGGTGGACGTTAAATATGAAACCTGAAGATTAAACATGACTGAATCTTTTGCTCAACTGTTTGAAGAATCCTTAAAAGAAATCGAAACCCGTCCGGGTTCCATCGTTCGTGGTGTTGTTGTTGCTATCGACAAAGACGTAGTACTGGTTGACGCTGGTCTGAAATCTGAGTCCGCCATTCCGGCAGAGCAGTTCAAAAACGCCCAGGGCGAGCTGGAAATCCAGGTTGGTGACGAAGTTGACGTTGCTCTGGATGCAGTAGAAGACGGCTTCGGTGAAACCCTGCTGTCCCGTGAAAAAGCTAAACGTCACGAAGCTTGGATCACGCTGGAAAAAGCTTACGAAGAAGCTGCAACCGTTACTGGTGTTATCAATGGCAAAGTCAAGGGTGGCTTCACTGTTGAGCTGAATGGTATTCGCGCGTTCCTGCCGGGTTCCCTGGTAGACGTTCGTCCGGTCCGCGACACGCTGCACCTGGAAGGCAAAGAGCTTGAATTCAAAGTAATCAAGCTGGATCAGAAGCGTAACAACGTTGTTGTTTCCCGTCGTGCCGTTATCGAATCCGAAAACAGCGCAGAACGCGATCAGCTGCTGGAAAACCTGCAGGAAGGCATGGAAGTTAAAGGTATCGTTAAGAACCTCACTGACTACGGTGCATTCGTTGATCTGGGTGGCGTTGACGGCCTGCTGCACATCACCGACATGGCATGGAAACGCGTTAAGCATCCGAGCGAAATCGTAAACGTTGGCGACGAAATCACTGTTAAAGTGCTGAAGTTCGACCGCGAGCGTACTCGTGTATCTCTGGGCCTGAAACAGCTGGGCGAAGATCCATGGGTAGCTATCGCTAAGCGTTATCCAGAAGGTACCAAACTGACTGGTCGCGTGACCAACCTGACCGACTACGGCTGCTTCGTTGAAATCGAAGAAGGCGTTGAAGGCCTGGTTCACGTTTCCGAAATGGATTGGACCAACAAAAACATCCACCCGTCCAAAGTTGTTAACGTTGGCGACGTAGTGGAAGTTATGGTTCTGGATATCGACGAAGAACGTCGTCGTATCTCCCTGGGTCTGAAGCAGTGCAAAAACAACCCATGGCAGCAGTTCGCGGAAACCCACAACAAGGGCGACCGTGTTGAAGGTAAAATCAAGTCTATCACTGACTTCGGTATCTTCATCGGCCTGGACGGCGGCATCGACGGCCTGGTTCACCTGTCTGACATCTCCTGGAACGTTGCAGGCGAAGAAGCAGTTCGTGAATACAAAAAAGGCGACGAAATCGCAGCAGTTGTTCTGCAGGTTGACGCAGAGCGTGAGCGTATCTCTCTGGGCGTTAAACAGCTCGCAGAAGATCCGTTCAACAACTGGGTTGCACTGAACAAGAAAGGCGCAATCGTAAACGGTAAAGTCACTGCAGTTGACGCTAAAGGCGCAACCGTAGAACTGGCTGACGGCGTTGAAGGTTACCTGCGCGCTTCTGAAGCTTCACGTGACCGCGTTGAAGATGCAACTCTGGTTCTGAGCGTAGGCGACGACGTTGAAGCTAAATTCACCGGCGTTGATCGTAAGAACCGTGCAATCAGCCTGTCTGTTCGTGCTAAAGACGAAGCTGATGAGAAAGATGCAATCGCAACTGTTAACAAACAGGAAGATGCTAACTTCTCTAACAACGCAATGGCTGAAGCTTTCAAAGCAGCTAAAGGCGAGTAATATCGAGTGCTCTAAATCCTTTGTGCTGTTAACGGCACAAAGGATGACGAGTAGCTTGACAGATTACAGGATTCGTCCTGTAATCAATGACAAAGGGCGGCTACGGCCGCCCTTAATCAATGCAGCAGCTAATTATGCCTTTAAGGAACCGGAGGAATCATGACCAAGTCAGAATTGATTGAAAGACTTGCAACCCAGCAACCTCATATTCCCGCGAAAGCGGTTGAAGATGCAGTTAAAGAGATGCTGGAACATATGGCCTCGACTCTTGCGCAGGGCGAGCGTATTGAAATCCGCGGTTTCGGCAGCTTCTCTTTGCATTACCGCGCACCACGCACCGGACGTAATCCGAAGACCGGCGATAAAGTGGATCTGGAAGGGAAATACGTTCCGCACTTTAAACCAGGTAAAGAACTGCGCGACCGCGCCAATATTTACGGTTAAGTTTTTAGCGAGACTTAACGCCGAGAAAAGCACCCACATGGGTGCTTTTTTCATTTCTGTGCGCCTATCCTGGAATCCTCATCCCAGTTAATTTGTACGTTACAACCCACACTAAATGTCTGCGGAACTCAGGTCGTATAACGATAAATTGATGCCAGACAATCGTCGAAGAGTACTGCACACTCCCTGTAACAGGGAGGTTATTGATGAAAATAACAACGGTGAGTACGTGTGCATTATTCGGCATTCTCCCACTCATGCTATTACCTACGCTGCCAGGCATGTTGTGTATCGGCATTGTATTTTGTTTGGCATGTCTGCTCTGTTTTCTCCCCCACAAATATATACGTTCCGCCGGACTAACCCTGCTGTTTTTTCTTTGGGGAATCCTGGCTGCGAAAGAGGCTCTGTGGGCCGGTAATACGCTGCCTGCGAAAACCCAGCAAGCCATTGTGCAGATAACCGGAACTGACAATATGACAACGCACTACGGCCAAATCACTCACCTTCAGGGGAGACGAATCTTTCCTGCACAAGGAATCGTCTTGTACGGACAGTATTTACCCGGTGATGTTTGTGCGGGTCAGACATGGGCGATGACATTGAAAGTCCGCGCCGTACACGGTCAATTAAACGAAGGCGGATTTGATAGCCAGCGTTACGCATTGACGCAGCATCAACCGTTGACGGGGCGATTCTTACAGGCTTCGGTTATCACACCACAATGCAGTTTGCGTTCGCGATTTCTCGACTCATTGAAAACGGTACTCGCCGACTATCCCTGGCAGCAGGTCATACTGGGTCTGGGAATGGGTGAGCGCTTGTCCGTGTCACAAGAGGTGAAAACGATTATGCGTGATACCGGCACGGCTCATTTGATGGCAATCTCCGGGCTGCATATTGCGTTTGCTGCACTTCTGGCTGGCGGAATAATTCGCGCGGGACAATTTTTTATGCCCGCCAGATGGATTTGCTGGCAGGTTCCATTAGTGGGTGGGATTATCTGCGCCACATTATATGCCTGGCTGACGGGGCTGCAACCCCCGGCATTACGAACGGTTGTTGCGCTGCTAGTCTGGGGGGCGCTAAGACTTAGCAGCAGGCAGTGGAGCGGATGGTCGGTATGGATCTGCTGTCTGGCAGCCATTCTGGTGGTGGATCCTGTTGCCGTTCTTTCGCAAAGTCTATGGTTGTCTGCATCCGCCGTTGCGGCACTGCTGTTCTGGTACCAATGGGTACCGCTCCCGGACTGGCCGCTGTCGCGTGCTGGTCGTCAATTTCTGGCGCTGGCTCATCTGCAATTGGGTATTACGCTTCTGCTTCTTCCCGTACAAATCGCATTGTTTCACGGTTTTAGTCTGACCTCGTTTCCGGCTAATTTGTTTGCCGTCCCTTTGGTCACGTTTGTTTCCGTACCCTTGATATTAGCAGGCATGATCGTGCATTTAGCCGGACTGGTGATGATTGAATCGAATCTGTGGTATTTAGCGGATCGTTCTCTGGCGCTACTATTTTGGGGGCTCAGGAGCCTGCCTGAAGGGTGGATCAATATTGATGCACGCTGGCAATGGCTCGCATTTTTACCCGGAATGATGATTATCGCATGGCGACTAAATATCTTGCGTACGCTACCGGTGGTCTGTTTCTCTGCGCTACTTTTGCTGAGTGGGCCGCTTTGGCGTGCACCGCGTACAGATGTGTGGCAAGTGCATATGCTGGATGTCGGGCAGGGGCTGGCGATGGTGATTGTGCGTAATGGAAAAGCGCTGCTTTACGATACCGGTCTGGCATGGCCTGAAGGCGATAGCGCGCAACAGCTGATTATTCCCTGGTTGCGTTGGCATAATCTGGAGCCGGAAGGGGTCATTTTAAGCCATGAACATATGGATCACCGGGGAGGGTTGCACTCCTTACAACAAGTCTGGCCATCACTATGGATAAGAAGTCCGCTAGGCTGGAAAGGACACCTCCCGTGTTTTCGCGGAGAACGTTGGCAATGGCAAGGGTTAACCTTCAGTGCGCACTGGCCTGTGCTTGGAAATACAGGGCAGGGAAATAACCACTCCTGCGTGGTTAAAGTTGATGATGGGTATCAGAGTGTTCTGCTGACCGGCGATATTGAGTCTCCCGCTGAACAAAAAATGCTAAGTCACTACTGGCAGCATCTGCAGTCTACGGTGATGCAGGTTCCGCATCATGGCAGCAATACTTCATCATCACTGGCACTCATTCAGCGAGTTGACGGGCAGGCCGCACTAGCCTCTGCATCCCGTTACAACGCCTGGCGTCTGCCATCCTGGAAAGTGAAGCAACGTTATCGGAAACAAAATTATCAATGGCTGGATACATCACATCAGGGGCAGATTACGCTGGATTTTTACCAAAAAAACTGGCGAATACACAGCTTGCGGGATCAGATTTTACCTCGTTGGTATCATCAGTGGTTTGGCGTGTCGGAGGATAACGGGTAGAATATGCGGCTATTCTAACAAATGCTGGTTTTTTGAATGCATAACGATAAAGATCTCTCTACGTGGCAGACGTTTCGCCGACTATGGCCAACCATAGCGCCTTTTAAATCGGGTCTGATCGTGGCGGGTATAGCGTTAGTCCTTAACGCGGCCAGCGATACCTTCATGTTATCGCTCCTTAAACCATTACTGGATGATGGTTTTGGTAAAACGGATCGTTCGGTGCTGCTGTGGATGCCGCTGGTGGTCATTGGGCTGATGATAGTTCGTGGCTTAACCAGTTATGTCTCCAGCTACTGTATCTCATGGGTGTCAGGCAAAGTGGTCATGACCATGCGTCGCCGCCTGTTTGGTCATATGATGGGCATGCCAGTCTCCTTTTTTGATAAACAGTCTACAGGTACGCTGTTGTCACGTATTACCTATGATTCAGAGCAGGTCGCGTCATCGTCTTCCGGCGCGCTGATCACCGTGGTACGTGAAGGGGCCTCAATCATTGGCCTGTTTATCATGATGTTCTATTACAGCTGGCAGCTGTCACTGATCCTGATTGTACTGGCGCCAATTGTGTCAGTGGCGATCCGTGTGGTTTCCAAGCGCTTTCGTAGCATCAGTAAAAACATGCAAAACACTATGGGGCAGGTTACGACCAGTGCGGAGCAGATGCTGAAAGGCCACAAAGAAGTTCTGATTTTTGGTGGTCAGGAAGTCGAAACCAAGCGCTTTGATAAGGTCAGCAACAAGATGCGTTTGCAGGGTATGAAGATGGTTTCCGCTTCTTCTATCTCCGATCCTATCATCCAGTTGATTGCGTCTCTGGCTCTGGCCTTCGTGTTATATGCGGCCAGCTTCCCAAGCGTAATGGAAAACCTGACGGCAGGGACAATTACGGTTGTCTTCTCCTCAATGATCGCGCTGATGCGTCCGTTGAAATCGCTGACCAACGTCAACGCGCAGTTCCAGCGCGGTATGGCGGCATGCCAGACCTTATTTACGATTCTGGATAGCGAACAGGAGAAAGATGAAGGTAAACGTGTTATCGAGCGTGCTACCGGCGATCTCGAGTTCCGCAACGTGACTTTCACCTATCCGGGACGTGAAGTACCGGCTCTGCGTAACATCAACCTGAATATTCCCGCGGGTAAAACCGTTGCTCTGGTTGGCCGTTCGGGCTCAGGAAAATCCACCATCGCCAGCCTGATTACGCGCTTCTACGATATTGATGAAGGGCAGATTCTGATGGACGGACACGATCTGCGCGAATATACCCTGGCATCCCTGCGCGATCAGGTTGCGTTGGTTTCGCAGAATGTGCACCTGTTTAACGATACGGTTGCCAACAACATCGCCTACGCGCGTACCGATATGTACAGTCGTGAGCAGATCGAAAAAGCGGCACAGATGGCCTACGCCATGGATTTCATCAACAAGATGGATAATGGTCTGGATACGGTGATTGGTGAAAACGGCGTCCTGCTTTCCGGCGGACAACGTCAGCGTATCGCTATCGCCCGTGCCTTGTTGCGTGACAGTCCAATTCTGATCCTTGATGAAGCAACATCAGCTCTTGATACCGAATCTGAACGTGCGATTCAGTCTGCGCTGGATGAGCTACAGAAAAACCGTACTTCTCTGGTCATTGCTCACCGTCTTTCAACCATTGAACAAGCCGACGAAATCATCGTGGTGGAGGATGGTCTGATTGTCGAACGCGGAACCCATAGCGACCTGATTGAGCAGCGCGGGGTCTATGCGCAATTACACAAAATGCAATTCGGTCAATGATCGCACGTATCTGGTCTGGTGAATCGCCGCTGTGGCGATTGTTACTTCCACTCTCCTGGCTTTATGGCCTGGTGAGTGGTGGGATCCGCCTATGCTACAAGCTTGGGCTGAAACGCGCTTGGCGCGCGCCAGTACCGGTTGTGGTGGTCGGAAACCTTACAGCCGGCGGCAATGGCAAAACACCAGTGGTGATTTGGCTGGTTGAACAACTGCAGCAACGCGGGATTCGCGTGGGCGTGGTGTCGCGTGGGTACGGCGGGAAAGCGGCCGCTTATCCGTTGTTATTGACCGCAGAGACCACTACCGCAGAAGCGGGTGATGAACCTGTGCTGATCGCCCAACGTACCGGCGTGCCGGTAGCGGTATCCCCGGTAAGATCGGATGCGGTAAAATCCATTTTGGCCCAACATGACGTGCAGATTATTGTGACCGATGATGGGCTACAGCACTATCGTCTGGCGCGAGATGTTGAAATCGTGGTTATTGACGGCGAACGTCGGTTTGGCAATGGCTGGTGGCTTCCCGCTGGTCCAATGCGGGAACGCGCAGGTCGTCTAAAATCGGTGGATGCGACTATTGTTAACGGTGGCGTTGCGCAACCAGGGGAAATCCCTATGCGACTTGAACCGGGGCTGGCCGTTAATTTACGTACAGGCGAACGCCGTGATGTAGCGCAATTGCCCAATATTGTCGCCATGGCGGGCATTGGTCACCCTCCGCGTTTTTTTGCCACGCTGAAAGCATGCGGTGCCAGCGTGCAAAAAAGCATTGCGCTGGCAGACCATCAGTCTCTGACCTACAGTGACGTCAGTGCGTTTGTAAACGCCGGGCAAACGCTGGTGATGACGGAAAAAGATGCGGTTAAGTGCCGGGCATTTGCCGATGAAAACTGGTGGTATTTACCTGTTGACGCACATTTGTCAGGCGATCGGCCTGACATGTTGCTGGATAGCTTAATCTCGCTGACTCGCTAACTGATTCACGCTGCGGCAGCGAATCATTTATGAGGCCATAGATGTCGTTGCCGCACCTTTCTCTGACGGATGCCCGTCATCTTCACCTTGCCGCTCAAGGTCTGCTGAAAAAAACACGCCGTCGGGCAACCCCGGCAGATATTCTCGCGACTATTTCGCGCATGTCGTTACTGCAAATCGATACCATCAATATTGTGGCGCGAAGTCCTTACCTGGTGCTGTTTAGTCGTTTAGGCGATTATTCACCCCAATGGCTGGACGACTCGTTACAGCAGGGCGAACTGATGGAATACTGGGCGCACGAGGCCTGCTTTTTGCCGCGCAGCGATTTTATGCTGATACGTCACCGCATGCTGGCCCCGGAGAATATGGGCTGGAAGTATAAAGTGGCGTGGATGAAAGAACATGCTCATGAAATTGAGCAACTGCTCCAGCACATCCAGCATAACGGACCGGTACGATCTGCTGATTTTGAGCATCCACGCAAGGGGAGCAGCGGCTGGTGGGAATGGAAACCGCAAAAGCGTCATCTTGAAGGGCTGTTCACTGCCGGGAAAGTGATGGTGGTGGAACGGCGTAATTTCCAGCGCGTGTATGATTTAACCCATCGCGTCATGCCACACTGGGACGATGAACGCGACCCACTTTCACAGGAAGATGCTGAAAGCGTCATGCTGGATAACAGCGCCCGCAGTCTGGGGATTTTCCGCGAACAATGGCTGGCAGACTACTATCGCCTGAAGCGCCCGGCGCTAAAAAACTGGTGCAACGAACGGGCGGAACAGCAACAGATTATTCCTGTCGACGTTGAAGGGCTGGGAACGCTGTGGCTGCATAGCCACCTTCAGCCGCTACTCGAACAGGCGCTGGCGGGCAAATTAACGGCGACCCACAGCGCAGTGTTATCGCCTTTTGATCCGGTGGTTTGGGATCGTAAACGGGCAGAGCAGCTATTCGATTTTAGCTACCGGCTGGAGTGTTACACGCCAGCACCAAAACGTCAGTACGGTTATTTCGTCTTGCCGTTGCTGCACCGCGGGCAGTTGGTTGGGCGAATGGATGCCAAAATGCACCGTAAAACGGGCGTGCTGGACGTGATTTCGCTGTGGTTACAGGATGGGGTTAAGCCTGGGGCGACTTTGCAAAAAGGATTGTTTCAGGCGATTGACGATTTTGCCCGCTGGCAACTGGCAACACGCGTGACGCTGGGACGTTATCCTGAAGGTTTATTTGCTGATGCACGCCATGGTTGGGAAATAGACCCAGCCCATTAAGCGATTATGTTAATATTTACGGATTCACAATCCGGTCCATCTGGAGGAACTATGGATCATCGTCTGCTTGAAATCATTGCCTGCCCGGTATGCAATGGCAAACTCTGGTTTAACCAGGAAAAACAGGAACTGATTTGTAAACTGGATAACCTTGCTTTCCCACTGCGTGATGGCATTCCTGTGTTACTGGAAACCGAAGCCCGCGTTCTGACTGCTGATGAGAGTAAATCATGAGTTTTGTGGTCATTATTCCTGCGCGTTATGCGTCCACTCGTCTGCCGGGCAAGCCGCTACTGGATATCAACGGCAAGCCTATGATCGTGCATGTCCTGGAGCGTGCGCGTGAATCTGGTGCTGAACGTATCATCGTGGCCACCGATCACGAGGATGTCGCTCGCGCGGTAGAAGCGGTGGGGGGGGAAGTGTGCATGACCCGCGCCGATCACCAGTCTGGTACGGAACGCCTGGCGGAAGTCGTCGAGAAATGTGGTTTTAGCGATGATACCGTTATTGTGAACGTACAGGGTGATGAGCCGATGATTCCGGCGGTCATTATTCGCCAGGTGGCTGAGAATCTGGCGCAACGTCAGGTCGGCATGGCGACTCTTGCGGCTCCGATTCACAGTGCGGAAGAGGCATTTAATCCGAATGCGGTAAAAGTCGTTTTGGACGCTGAAGGATATGCGCTCTATTTTTCACGCGCGACCATCCCATGGGATCGCGATCGTTTCGCCAAAAGTCTGGAAACGGTGGGGGACACCTTCCTGCGCCATCTGGGCATTTACGGCTATCGCGCCGGTTTTATTCGCCGCTATGTTAACTGGCAGCCTAGCCCGCTTGAGCATATCGAAATGCTGGAGCAGCTGCGAGTGCTGTGGTACGGCGAAAAAATTCACGTTGCCGTCGCAAAAGAAGTCCCGGGTACCGGCGTAGACACTACCGAAGATCTCGAGCGCGTTCGCGCCGAAATGCCTTAGTTTTTCTCACGGCACTCCCCCATATTGATGCGTATTTTTGGGAGGAGTGTCGTATCGTTGCGCTTTCCCTCAACTTTTCTTTTCATCAATTGATCTCATCCGGGTGACATCTGTCTGCCCGACGCTCATTATGAAAGCAGTAGCATTTATGAGGGCAATCTGAAATGGAACAGTTGCGTGCCGAACTCAGCCACCTGCTGGGCGAAAAACTCAGTCGTATAGAATGCGTGAATGAAAAAGTGGATACGGCCCTGTGGTCACTGTACGACAGCCAGGGAAATCCGATGCCGCTGATGGCGAGAAGTTTCACCACGCCAGGTATGGCGCAGCAACTGGCATGGAAAACCTCCATGTTAGCGCGCAGCGGTACGGTGCGTATGCCCGTCATTTACGGGGTCTTGACCCACGAAGAGCATCCCGGCCCCGATGTGTTACTGCTTGAGCGTTTACGGGGTGTGCCGGTGGAAGCGCCAGCCCGAACGCCCGAACGCTGGGAACATTTAAAAGATCAGATCGTAGAAGGTCTGCTGTCATGGCATCGGCAGGATAGCCGTGGCTGCGTGGGAATGGTGGATAACACGCAAGAGAATATCTGGCCATCCTGGTATCGCCAGCGTGTTGAGGTGTTGTGGACCACGTTAAATCAGTTCAACAATACTGGCTTGACGATGCAGGATAAGCGCATCCTGTTTCGTACCCGTGAGTGTTTACCCGCTTTATTTGAAGGATTCAATGATAACTGCGTACTAATCCACGGTAATTTCAGTTTACGTAGCATGCTCAAAGACGCCCGTAGCGATCAGCTACTGGCCATGGTGGGACCGGGGTTGATGCTGTGGGCACCCAGAGAGTATGAATTGTTCCGTTTAATGGATAACGCGCTGGCGGAAAGCCTGCTTTGGCAATACCTGCAACGCGCGCCCGTGGCGGAGTCCTTCATCTGGCGGCGCTGGCTGTATGTGTTATGGGATGAGGTGGCGCAACTGGTCAACACCGGACGTTTTAATCGCACCAACTTTGATCTGGCAACGAAATCACTGCTGCCGTGGCTCGCCTGACTATCCCGTTACGGCATTGCCGGATGGCGGCGTGAGCGCCTTATCCGGCCTACAATTCTGCGCTGAACGCCTGGGGCTGATAAGCCGCGTTAGCGTCGCCGTCAGGCAATATTTCTGTCAGTGCTCCGATCCCTTTAACCACTGCCAGATGCGACCCAATGTTTCGTAACCAACACGATCGCTATGCATCAACCAGACGGGAGAGGGGATCGCGCGCTCCCACGGATTTAGCGGTGAATCAATTGCTAACTGATTAGCCGGCGCGGGCAACGGGTGTAGTCCAGCTTGTTGGAAGAAAATCATTGCTCGTGGTAAGTGCGATGCGGAGGTCACCAGCAGGAACGGCGCGCTGCCGATGGCCTGCTTAACTGCTGCGGCTTCTTCTTCAGTATCTTTAGGTTTATCCAGCGTGATGATATCACCGGGTGGCACACCCAGTGACTGCGCTACGCGGGCTCCCGCTTCTGCAGTACTGACGTTATTGCTCTTTGCCGCAGCACCGGTAAAGATAAGCTTCGATCCCGGATTAGCACGCCAGAGGCGAATACCTTCATTCAGACGCGGAAGACTGTTGCTGATTAGGTTTGAACTTGGTGCCCACTGAGGATTCCAGGTATACCCTCCGCCCAGCACCACAATGTATTCCACTTTTTGTGTATCCTGCCAGGTTGGATAGCTGTCCTCAATCGGTTTCAGTAGGCTATC
Organism: Citrobacter sp. CF971; assembly: GCF_006385635.1. Taxonomy (NCBI): domain Bacteria; kingdom Pseudomonadati; phylum Pseudomonadota; class Gammaproteobacteria; order Enterobacterales; family Enterobacteriaceae; genus Citrobacter; species Citrobacter sp. CF971. The sequence goes on from NZ_CP041051.1 coordinate 1,779,952, forward strand.
AGCGACGGGTTGCAAGCTAAGAAGTAACAGCGCCAGCCAACTCAGGCTAATGCACACTTTCCCTGTTTTTTGAAAGCGGCTAAACCAGAGCAGCGTCAGGCCTATACCCATGATAATGAGCATTAGCGGAAGTGGCAGCATCATACCGCCAATCACTTTCTTCAGCGTAAAAAGCATCCTTTTTGGTTCCTTTTTTAACCATACAGCAGGGGATCTGCAGCGATATTACACCAGGAAGGTTCATTCTCGGCGTGGGTGTGACAAAATAGCGGTTTTACTTAGTCACCCTAAAGCCAGCGTGTGGAGAGCCCGATGCGGGATCGCAATTTTGATGACATTGCAGAGAAGTTTTCCCGTAACATTTACGGCACCACTAAAGGTCAGCTTCGCCAGACGATCCTCTGGCAGGATCTGGACAAACTTCTTGCCGAATACGCGGGCCAGACATTGCGTGTGCTTGATGCGGGTGGCGGAGAAGGGCAGACAGCCATTCTGATGGCGCAGCGGGGCCATCACGTTACCTTGTGCGATCTTTCTGCTGAGATGGTGGCGCGAGCGCAACGGGCGGCAGAAGAGCAAGGTGTGAGCGACAACATGCATTTTATACATTGTGCCGCTCAGGACATCCCACAGCATTTGGATTCTCAGGTTGATCTGATATTGTTTCATGCTGTGCTGGAATGGGTGGCCGATCCACAAGCCGTCTTAAAAACATTGTGGTCGATGTTACGCCCGGGCGGTGCTTTATCGCTGATGTTCTACAATGCAAATGGCCTGTTGATGCGTAATGTGTTGGTCGGTAATTTCGGCTATGTACAGCAGGGAATGTATAAAAAGAAACGGCGCACGTTGTCTCCCGATTTCCCGCGCGACCCTCAGCAGGTCTATGGCTGGCTGGAGGAGATTGGCTGGGAGATAACCGGTAAAACGGGCGTGAGGGTGTTTCATGATTATCTGCGTGATAAACAAAAACAGCATGACTGTTTTGATGCTTTAACAGAAATAGAAACGCGCTATTGCCGCCAGGAACCGTATATCAGCCTTGGGCGCTATATTCATGTCACCGCGATTAAACGTCCGGCCCGAGCCGCAGATGCAAGGATAACCTATGAGTGAATTTTCCCAGACAGTCCCCGAACTGGTTGCCTGGGCCAGAAAAAATGACTTCTCCATCTCTCTGCCGGTAGACAGACTTTCGTTCCTGCTGGCGGTCGCCACATTGAACGGTGAGCGACTTGACGGTGAGATGAGTGAAGGTGAACTGGTGGATGCGTTCCGCCATGTGAGTGATGCGTTTGAGCAAACCAGCGAAACCATCGGCGTCCGCGCCAACAACGCGATCAACGACATGGTGCGTCAACGTCTGCTGAACCGCTTTACCAGCGAGCAGGCTGAAGGCAACGCCATTTACCGTTTAACGCCGCTCGGGATTGGCATCACAGATTACTATATTCGTCAGCGCGAGTTCTCTACGCTGCGTCTTTCCATGCAACTGTCGATTGTTGCAGGCGAACTGAAGCGCGCGGCGGATGCGGCAGCGGAAGGTGGCGATGAGTTCCACTGGCACCGCAACGTCTATGCGCCATTGAAATACTCGGTGGCGGAGATTTTCGACAGTATCGATCTGACCCAGCGCATCATGGATGAACAGCAGCAGCAGGTAAAAGACGACATCGCACAGTTGCTAAACAAAGACTGGCGGGCGGCGATTTCCAGCTGTGAACTGTTGCTTTCTGAAACGTCTGGTACGCTGCGTGAACTGCAGGATACGCTGGAAGCGGCGGGGGATAAGCTGCAGGCTAACCTGTTACGCATCCAGGACGCCACAATGACGCATGATGATTTGCATTTTGTTGATCGGCTGGTGTTTGATTTACAAAGCAAGCTCGACCGCATTATTAGCTGGGGTCAGCAGTCCATTGACTTGTGGATCGGCTACGATCGTCATGTGCATAAATTTATCCGTACCGCGATCGATATGGATAAAAACCGCGTCTTCGCCCAGCGTCTGCGTCAGTCCGTGCAGACCTACTTTGACGACCCATGGGCGCTGACCTATGCCAACGCCGATCGTCTGTTGGATATGCGTGACGAGGAGATGGTGCTGCGTGACGAAGAGGTCACCGGTGAACTTCCGGAAGATCTGGAATATGAAGAATTTAACGAGATCCGTGAACAACTGGCGGCGATCATCGAAGAACAGCTGGCTATCTACAAATCCAGACAAACACCACTGGATCTCGGTTTGGTAGTGCGCGAGTATCTGGCGCAATACCCACGTGCGCGTCATTTCGACGTCGCGCGTATTGTTATCGATCAGGCGGTACGCCTTGGCGTAGCGCAAGCAGACTTCACCGGACTGCCAGCCAAATGGCAGCCGATTAATGATTACGGAGCCAAGGTACAGGCGCATGTCATTGACAAATATTGAACAAGTGATGCCGGTAAAGCTGGCGCAGGCGCTGGCGAATCCGTTATTTCCGGCGCTGGATAGCGCCTTACGTTCGGGCCGCCATATCGGTCTGGATGAACTGGATAATCATGCCTTCCTGATGGATTTTCAGGAATATTTTGAAGAGTTTTACAGCCGCTATAACGTGGAATTGATCCGTGCGCCGGAAGGGTTCTTTTACCTTCGTCCGCGTTCAACGACGCTCATTCCGCGTTCGGTCCTGTCTGAACTGGACATGATGGTGGGTAAAATTCTTTGCTATCTCTATCTCAGCCCGGAACGCCTGGCGAACGAAGGGATTTTTACCCAGCAAGAGCTGTATGACGAGCTGTTAACGCTGGCGGATGAAGCCAAACTGCTGAAGCTGGTGAACAACCGTTCAACCGGTTCTGACGTTGACCGCCAGAAGCTACAGGAAAAAGTGCGTTCTTCGCTCAACCGTTTGCGCCGCTTAGGCATGGTGTGGTTTCTGGGCCACGACAGCAGCAAATTCCGTATTACAGAATCTGTCTTCCGCTTTGGCGCGGATGTGCGTAGCGGTGACGATCCGCGTGAAGCACAACGTCGCTTAATTCGTGATGGTGAAGCGATGGCGGTCGAGAACCGTCTGCAGCTCAACGATGAGCCCGAAGAGAATCAGCCGGACAGTGGAGAAGAAGAATAATGATTGAACGCGGTAAATTTCGCTCACTTACGCTGATTAACTGGAATGGTTTTTTTGCCCGTACGTTTGATCTCGATGAGCTGGTCACCACGCTGTCCGGTGGTAACGGTGCGGGTAAATCCACCACCATGGCGGCATTTGTTACGGCGCTCATTCCGGACTTAACCCTGCTGCATTTCCGTAACACCACCGAAGCTGGTGCAACCAGCGGTTCACGTGATAAAGGTCTGCACGGTAAGCTGAAAGCAGGGGTCTGTTACTCAATGCTCGACGTCCTCAACTCGCGTCATCAGCGCGTGGTCGTGGGTGTGCGTCTGCAACAGGTTGCGGGTCGTGATCGCAAAGTGGATATCAAACCGTTTGCCATTCAGGGGCTGCCGATGTCGGTACAGCCAACCCAACTGGTGACGGAAACGCTGAACGAACGCCAGGCGCGCGTACTGTCTCTACCTGAGCTGAAAGAGAAGCTTGATGAGATGGAAGGTGTGCAGTTTAAGCAGTTCAACTCAATAACCGATTATCATTCGCTGATGTTCGATCTGGGCATCATTGCCCGTCGTCTGCGCTCCGCGTCTGATCGTAGTAAATTCTACCGTTTGATTGAAGCCTCGCTGTACGGCGGGATCTCCAGCGCCATTACCCGTTCACTGCGTGACTACCTGCTGCCGGAAAACGGCGGCGTCCGTAAAGCGTTCCAGGATATGGAAGCCGCGCTGCGTGAAAACCGCATGACGCTTGAAGCGATTCGCGTAACCCAGTCTGACCGCGACCTGTTTAAGCATTTGATCAGCGAAGCGACCAACTATGTGGCTGCGGATTATATGCGCCATGCCAACGAACGTCGTATCCATCTGGATAAAGCACTGGAATATCGTCGTGAACTGTATACCTCACGTAAGCAGCTGGCGGCAGAGCAGTACAAGCACGTGGATATGGCGCGTGAACTGGGCGAGCATAACGGCGCCGAAGGCGATCTGGAAGCCGATTATCAGGCCGCGAGCGATCACCTGAATCTGGTGCAAACCGCGCTGCGTCAGCAGGAAAAAATTGAACGCTACGAAGCGGATCTCGAAGAACTGCAGATCCGTCTTGAAGAACAAAATGAGGTGGTTGCGGAAGCCGTTGACCGCCAGGATGAAAACGAAGCCCGCGCGGAAGCCGCCGAACTGGAAGTGGATGAGCTGAAAAGCCAGCTTGCCGATTACCAGCAGGCGCTGGACGTCCAGCAGACGCGAGCCATCCAGTATACCCAGGCGATTCAGGCCCTAAATCGGGCGAAAGAGCTCTGCCACCTACCGGATCTGACAGCCGACAGCGCCGCCGAATGGCTGGAGACTTTCCAGGCCAAAGAGCAGGAAGCCACTGAAAAACTGCTAACGCTTGAACAAAAAATGAGCGTGGCGCAAACCGCGCATAGCCAGTTCGAACAGGCTTATCAGCTGGTGGCGGCTATCAACGGCCCGCTGGCACGTAGTGAAGCCTGGAGCGTGGCGCGTGAATTGCTGCGTGAAGGCGTTGAACAGCGCCACCTGGCGGAACAGGTTCAGCCATTGCGTATGCGACTGAGCGAACTGGAGCAGCGTCTGCGCGAACAGCAGGATGCCGAGCGTCTGCTGGCCGAATTCTGCAAGCGTCAGGGTAAACAGTTTGATATCGATGAGCTGGAAGCGCTGCACCAGGAACTGGAAGCGCGCATCGCCGCCTTGTCGGACAGCGTCTCGTCTGCCAGCGAACAGCGTATGACGCTGCGTCAGGAACAGGAACAGCTACAATCCCGTATTCAGCATTTGATGAAGCGGGCACCTGTCTGGCTGGCTGCGCAAAATAGCCTGAATCAGCTTAGCGAGCAGTGTGGCGAAGAGTTTACCTCCAGCCAGGATGTGACCGAGTATCTGCAACAATTGCTGGAGCGCGAGCGTGAGGCCATTGTTGAGCGTGATGAAGTCGGTGCACGTAAAAATGCGGTTGATGAAGAGATTGAACGTTTAAGTCAGCCGGGCGGTGCGGAAGATCAGCGTCTGAACGCGCTGGCTGAACGCTTTGGCGGCGTGCTGCTGTCAGAAATTTATGATGACGTTAGCCTTGAAGATGCCCCGTACTTCTCTGCGCTGTACGGTCCTTCGCGCCATGCCATCGTGGTACCAGATCTATCACTAATTACCGAACAGCTTGAAGGGCTGACGGATTGCCCGGAAGATCTCTATTTCATCGAAGGGGATCCGCAGTCGTTTGATGATAGCGTCTTCAGCGTTGATGAACTGGAAAATGCGGTGGTGGTGAAAACCGCCGAGCGTCAATGGCGTTATTCCCGCTTCCCGAAGGTGCCTATTTTTGGTCGTGCCGCGCGCGAAAGCCGTATCGAAACCCTGCATGCCGAGCGTGAAGGGCTGTCTGAACGTTTCGCCACGCTCTCCTTTGATGTACAGAAAACCCAGCGTCTGCATCAGGCGTTCAGCCGCTTTATCGGCAGCCATCTGTCGGTGGCGTTTGAAGCCGATCCAGAAGCGGAAATTCGCCAACTGAATAGCCGTCGCGTTGAACTGGAACGTGCGCTGACCAATCATGAAAATGATAATCAGCAAAGCCGTATGCAGTTTGAACAGGCGAAAGAGGGCGTCTCCGCGCTGAACCGCCTGCTGCCTCGCTTGAATCTGCTGGCGGATGACACGCTGGCCGATCGCGTGGACGAAATTCGCGAGCGTCTGGATGAAGCTCAGGAAGCCGCGCGTTTTGTACAGCAACATGGCAATCAGTTAGCGAAACTGGAACCTATCGTTTCAGTTCTGCAAAATGACCCTGAGCAGTTTGAACAACTGAAGGAAGACTATACGTATTCCCAGCAGATGCAGCGCGACGCACGTCAGCAGGCTTTTGCGCTGACTGAAGTCGTACAGCGTCGGGCGCACTTTAGTTATTCCGACTCAGCCGAAATGCTGAGCGGTAATAGCGATCTGAACGAAAAATTGCGTGAACGCCTGGAACAGGCGGAAGCCGAACGTACCCGCGCTCGTGAGGCGCTGCGCAGTCATGCTGCACAGTTAAGCCAGTACAACCAGGTCATGGCATCGCTAAAAAGCTCTTATGACACCAAAAAAGAGCTGCTTAACGATTTACAACGTGAACTGCAGGATATTGGCGTTCGTGCGGACAGTGGTGCCGAAGAGCGCGCGCGTATCCGTCGTGACGAACTGCATGCGCAGCTCAGCAACAACCGTGCACGCCGTAACCAACTTGAAAAAGCACTGACCTTCTGCGAAGCGGAGATGGAAAACCTGACCCGCAGACTGCGCAAGCTGGAACGTGATTATCATGAAATGCGTGAGCAGGTAGTCACCGCCAAAGCCGGCTGGTGTGCAGTCATGCGGATGGTGAAAGATAACGGTGTGGAACGTCGTCTGCACCGTCGCGAGTTGGCCTATCTTTCCGGTGACGAACTGCGTTCGATGTCGGATAAGGCGCTCGGTGCGCTACGTCTGGCGGTTGCGGATAACGAACACCTGCGCGATGTGTTGCGTATGTCTGAAGATCCAAAACGCCCAGAGCGCAAAATCCAGTTCTTCGTCGCGGTTTACCAGCATCTGCGTGAACGTATTCGCCAGGATATTATCCGTACCGACGATCCGGTTGAAGCCATCGAACAGATGGAGATTGAGCTGAGCCGTCTGACGGAAGAGCTAACCTCTCGTGAACAGAAACTGGCGATCAGCTCACGCAGCGTGGCGAACATTATTCGTAAGACCATTCAGCGTGAACAGAACCGTATTCGCATGCTGAACCAGGGGCTGCAAAGTGTGTCGTTTGGCCAGGTTAACAGCGTTCGCCTGAACGTCAATGTGCGTGAAACGCATGCTACCTTGCTGGACGTACTTTCAGAGCAGCATGAGCAGCATCAGGATCTGTTTAACAGCAATCGTCTGACCTTCTCTGAAGCGCTGGCGAAGCTGTATCAACGTCTGAATCCGCAGATTGACATGGGACAGCGTACGCCGCAAACCATAGGTGAAGAGCTGTTGGACTACCGTAACTATCTGGAGATGGAAGTTGAGGTAAACCGAGGTTCTGACGGCTGGCTGCGTGCTGAATCTGGCGCGCTGTCAACGGGTGAAGCGATCGGGACCGGGATGTCTATTCTGGTGATGGTGGTGCAAAGCTGGGAAGATGAAGGTCGCAGATTGCGCGGGAAAGACATCTCTCCTTGCCGCCTGCTGTTCCTTGATGAAGCAGCACGACTCGATGCGCGTTCTATTGCGACTCTGTTTGAGCTGTGTGAGCGTTTGCAGATGCAGCTGATTATCGCTGCGCCGGAAAACATCAGCCCAGAGAAAGGCACGACCTACAAACTGGTGCGTAAAGTCTTCCAGAACACCGAGCACGTTCATGTGGTGGGGCTGCGCGGATTTGCGCCTCAGTTACCGGAACCACTGCCGGGGACTGAAGATGCCTCCTCGCAGGCAAGCTAAATAGAAAGGCGGTCATTTGACCGCCTTTCTTCTTTTCCGAAAAGTCTCAATTGCAGGTGCAATTTCTTTTAACTTCTTTACATTATACCAGGTAAAACATTGGCGAAGTTTATATACTGAAGATAAGCCTGACGGGTATGCAGGCTTACTCGTCATACTTCAGTTGTATTGGCGTCTACAGGCGTTGCACACCCGATTTATGGTGCCTGGCTATAGAGTATGATAAAGAAAACAGGGGGCAAGGGATGTTGCTTAATAAAATGTGTGGTCGTCGGCTGTCGGCAATCAGTTTGTGCCTGGCCGTAACATTCGCTCCACTGTTCAATGCGCAGGCCGATGAGCCTGAAATGATCCCTGGCGATAGCTCCGCGAGCGTCAGTGAACAGCCAACAGCATTATCGCAGCCGCAGGTACAATCTTCCGCGACGGCTATTATGGCGGGGATTCAACCGTTACCGCAGGGCGTGTCAGTTGATCAAGCCCGCGCCGAATTACAATCTCAACTTCCAGCGGGCTTCACGCCAGTGTATATGAGCCAGCTGGAATTGCTGTATGCCGCACGTGAAATGAAGCCGATGTGGGAAAATCGTGATGCGGTAAAGGCCTTTCAACAACAGTTGGCCGAGGTCGCGATTGCTGGCTTTCAGCCGCAGTTTACTACCTGGGTTGCACTTCTGACTGATCCGGCAGTGTCCGGCCAGGCGCGAGATATCGTGCTCTCTGATGCGATGTTGGGATACCTGCACTTTATTGCTAATATCCCTGTCAAAGGTAATCGCTGGCTTTATAGCGATAAGCCCTATGCGCTAACAACGCCGCCGATTTCTGTCATCAACCAGTGGCAGGTCGCACTGGATAACGGTCAACTAACTTCGTTTGTTGCCAGCCTGGCGCCTCAGCATCCGCAGTACGCCGCAATGCATGAATCACTACTCAAGCTGGTGAGCGATACGCGGCCCTGGCCTCAGCTCACCAGTACCGCGACGCTGCGTCCGGGAGAGTGGAGTAACGACATCCCCGCGCTGCGTGAAATTTTGCGCCGTACGGGAATGCTGGAGTCCACCGTCAGTACATCTGCTAAAGAAGGACGTAGCGCTTACGATCGTGAACTTGTCGATGCGGTAAAGCGTTTTCAGACGTGGCAAGGGCTTGGGGCTGATGGCGCGATTGGCCCTGCCACGCGTGACTGGCTGAACGTAACGCCTGCTCAGCGTGCGGGCGTGCTGGCGTTAAATATTCAGCGCTTGCGCCTGCTGCCGAGTGAGCTGTCTACCGGTATCATGGTGAACATTCCTGCCTATTCGCTGGTTTATTATCAGAATGGAAATCAGGTGCTGGCCTCGCGCGTTATTGTCGGGCGTCCAGATCGCAAAACGCCGATGATGAGTAGTGCGCTGAATAACGTGGTCGTTAACCCACCGTGGAACGTTCCACCGACGCTGGCCCGAAAAGATATTCTGCCTAAGTTATGGAATGATCCGGGATATCTTGAACGTCACGGCTATACCGTGATGCGCGGTTGGAACAGTAAAGAGACGATAGATCCGTGGCAGGTTGACTGGGCCACCATCACTGCGTCCAATCTGCCGTTCCGCTTTCAGCAGGCTCCGGGCGCACGCAACTCGCTCGGACGCTATAAATTCAATATGCCGAGTTCGGACGCTATTTATCTGCACGATACGCCGAACCACAATCTGTTCCAGAAAGATACGCGGGCGTTAAGTTCCGGCTGTGTGCGTGTGAATAAGGCATCTGAGCTGGCGAATATGCTGCTACAGGACGCGGGTTGGAATGATACCCGCATCTCGGATGCCCTGAAGCAAGGGGATACGCGGTACGTGAATATTCGCCAGAATATTCCGGTCAACCTCTACTATCTGACCGCATTTGTTGGCCCGGATGGTCGCACGCAGTATCGTACAGATATTTACAATTACGATCTGACAGCGCGATCCAGCGCACAAATTGTGTCAAAAGCCGAGCAATTAATCAGATAAATGAAGCAGTTCGAGGAAAATGATTGTCGTAAGTTATGCTGGAAACGGGGCAAAATGGCTGTGAGCCCCGTATTTCCTGGGGTTGGGAGCCTTGACGTGGACTACTTAGCCAGATAAGGTTTCCCGCGTGCGCTAGAGCATACATACGATAACATTGACCTTGTAGACCTTAATACCATGGACAAATTTGACGCTAATCGCCGCAAACTGCTGGCGCTTGGTGGTATTGCCCTCGGCGCTGCCATCCTGCCTACGCCTGCGTTTGCAACACTCTCTACCCCACGTCCGCGTATATTGACTCTGAATAACCTGCATACCGGTGAGTCAATAAAAGCAGAGTTTTTTGATGGCAGGGGCTATATTCAGGACGAATTAGCAAAACTTAACCACTTTTTCCGTGATTTTCGGGCCAATAAAGTGAAATCCATTGACCCCGGACTGTTTGATCAACTCTTCCGTCTGCAGGGCCTGCTGGGTACGCGTAAACCCGTACAGCTGATCTCCGGTTATCGTTCCGTCGATACCAATAATGAACTACGTGCGCGCAGTCGCGGTGTGGCCAAGAAAAGCTACCACACCAAAGGCCAGGCCATGGATTTCCATATTGAAGGCATCGCATTAAGTAATATTCGCAAAGCTGCGTTATCTATGCGCGCAGGTGGTGTAGGATACTACCCCAGCAGTAACTTTGTGCATATCGACACCGGCCCTGCACGGCACTGGTGATCCATAAGCTTAATGAAACAGGAGCTGTATGAACTATCGTATTATTCCGGTCACTGCATTCGCCCAGAACTGCTCGCTAATCTGGTGTGAGCAGACTCGTCTGGCCGCGTTGGTCGATCCCGGCGGCGATGCCGAGAAAATCAAACAGGAAGTGGATGCCAGCGGTCTGACGCTAATGCAGATCCTGCTTACTCACGGTCATCTTGATCATGTTGGGGCGGCAGCTGAACTGGCACAGCATTATGGTGTACCGGTTATTGGTCCGGAAAAAGAAGATGAGTTCTGGCTACAGGGGCTCCCTGCGCAGAGCCGCATGTTTGGCCTGGGCGATTGTGAGCCGCTGACGCCCGATCGCTGGCTGAACGAAGGTGATCGGGTCAGCGTTGGCAACGTGACGTTGCAGGTGTTGCATTGTCCGGGTCATACACCGGGACATGTGGTCTTCTTTGATGAGCAATCAAAGTTACTGATTTCGGGTGACGTGATTTTCAAAGGTGGCGTAGGGCGCAGCGATTTTCCGCGCGGAGATCACAGCCAACTGATCGATTCGATTAAACGTAAACTGTTGCCGCTGGGCGATGACGTGACGTTTATTCCGGGTCACGGCCCACTTTCTACGCTGGGTAACGAACGGCTTCATAACCCGTTCCTGCAGGACGAAATGCCTGTCTGGTAATACCGCAGATAAATAAAAAGGCCGCTATTGCGGCCTTTTTTGTACGCGATAGATTACAGTACTGCGACAATCGCTTCGCACAGCGGTGCCATGTTATCTGGCGTCATTCCAGCTACGTTTACACGTCCGGAAGCGACAGCGTAGACACCAAACTCTTCACGCAGACGCAGAACCTGCTCTTTTGTCAGGCCGCTGAATGAGAACATGCCGTTCTGTTTGATGATAAAGCTGAAGTCGCGGTTCGCACCTTTCTCCTGCAGCGTATTCACGAACAGTAAACGCATGCGCTGAATGCGTTGGCGCATATCGGTCAGTTCCTGTTCCCAGATGGCACGCAGCGCTTCATTGCTCAGAATCGTGGCAACTACGGATGCGCCGTGTGCTGGCGGGTTGGAATAGTTAGCGCGAATGGCTGATTTCATCTGACTAAACGCACGGTCGACGGTTTCAGCATCAGCAGCAACCAGCGTACAGGCACCCACGCGCTCATTGTACAGACCAAAGTTCTTGGAGTAGGAACTGGCAACGATCAGCTCTTTGTGCAGCGCGGCGAATGCGCGCAGACCTTCTGCATCTTCTTCCAGACCGCGGGCAAAGCCCTGGTATGCGAAGTCAAATAGCGGTAACCATCCTTTCTCGACAGAAAGCTGAGCCAGCGTTTGCCACTGCTCAAGCGTAGGATCGATACCGGTTGGGTTATGACAGCAGCCGTGGAACAGTACCACATCGCCAGCCTGAGCTTCGCTGAGGCTGGCCAGCAGCGCATCAAAGTCTAATGAGTGGTTCGCCGCATCGTAATAGTTGTATTCACGAACTTCCAGACCGGCAGAGTTAAAGACGCTCTTATGGTTCGGCCAGCTTGGGTTGCTCACCCATACGCGTTTAGCCGACGTATTTCTTGCGAGAAAATCAGCTGCCACGCGCAGTGCGCCAGTGCCGCCAGGGGTCTGTGCCGTACGTGCGCGTTTATCGTTGATAAGCGAACTCGTTTTACCAAACAGTAATTCCTGAGTGCAACGACCAAACTCTGGAATACCGTCAATGCCAAGATAGTTTTTGGTGGTTTCATTTTCCAGTATATATTGCTCGGCTTTTTTAACGCTGGTCAGCACCGGCGTTTTGCCTGTCTCATCTTTATATACACCGATCCCGAGGTTTATTTTTCCAGGGCGGTCATCGGCACGAAACAAATCAGCCAGACCCAAAATGGGGTCGGCAGGAGCGGCGGTAATGTTCTCAAACATGACGAGGTTCCATAGTGATTACAGAAGGGAAGTCCGCTATCAGGTTAACGGTAGATTTACAAAATGCCAACCGTTACTGACGAAAAGCTGAGGTGTTTTTTTAAGACGCAAGAATTCGCTAGCAGATATAAAAAAACAGGACCGAAGTCCTGTTTTTAAGGCATTTAACAAAGAGGTCTGCTATTAGAACTGGTAAACGATACCGAGTGCTACGGTGTCGTCAGAGTTCACACCCAGTTTGTTGTCAGAATCGATCTGGTTGATCTGGTAGTCAACATAGGTGGACATGTTTTTGTTGAAGTAGTAGGTTGCGCCTACTTCAATGTAGTTCACCAGATCTTCGTTGCCTACACCTTCTACGTCTTTCGCTTTAGATTTGTTGTAGGAGATGGACGGGCGCAGACCGAAATCGAACTGGTACTGAGCGACAACAAAGAAATCTTGCGTTTTGTTGGCGAAGCCGCTGGTGGTCACGCCATTCTGGGTAGTGGAGAGGCGGGTTGCGTTACGGGTTTCACCGTAGTTCGCTGCCAGGTAGATGTTGTTAGCATCGTACTTCAGGCCGGTTGCCCACTGCTCAGCTTTTTTGCCACCGTTAGCGTAGAAAGAGTTTTCCTGCGCGTTGGTACGGTCAGCTGCACCGTAAGCACCAACGATACCGAAGCCATCCATTTCGTAGCTTACAGAACCGCCAACGCCGTCGCCGTTAGAACGGCCGGTATTGCCATCACGCTCGTTTTTACCCAGATACTGGATACCGAAGTTCAGGCCGTCAACCAGACCGAAGAAGTTAGAGTTACGGTAGGTCGCAACACCACCTACACGGCCAACGAAGAAGTTGTCGCTGTACGCAGTATCACCACCAAATTCTGGCAGCATATCGGTGTAACCCAGGGCATCGTAAACGATACCGTAGTTACGACCGTAGTCGAAAGAGCCCAGATCGGCATATTTCAGACCAGCAAATGCCAGACGGGTTTTGTTACCGTTCTGAGCGTCGCTGCCGCCTTCAGAGTTGTTACCGGCAAAGTTGTATTCCCACTGACCGTAACCGGACAGATCGGAATTAATCTAAGTTTCCCCTTTGAAACCAAGACGGGCATAAGTCTGATCGCCATCGTTGCCAGCGTTATCAGAAAAATAGTGCAGACCTACGGTTTTACCGTATACATCCAGCTTGTTACCATCTTTGTTGTAAACTTCTGCAGCGTTAGCTGCCCCGGCTACCAGCAGAGCAGGGATAACCACTGCCAGAATATTGCGCTTCATCATTATTTATTACCCTCATCGGTTTTTATATGACACCTGCCACTGCCGCCAATAAATTCCGTCAATGAAAATTTACGGAACTATTGATGAGAGTTTGGTGTCTTTATGTGTCTGACAGGCATCTTTCCATTCAAACTACCGTTTCGCTACCGTCAAAGTGCTACAAATATAAAGATTTGGTTTCAAAAAGAAAAAATGTGTAACAAAATGTTATTTTTGTGCAACTTTGTGAACAGCGTCAAACTTCGGATACCCTTGAGCTGAAAATTCTCGTTTTTATTTCTATTTATATGATTTTCTTATATTTAATTTTGCTAAGGTTATTTTTTCTCCGTAATACCGGAAAGTTTGGATTTTACAGATAACGATTTTTGGACGTCTGGAGTGCCGTGCGAAAGGCTAAAAAATGTACTATTTAATCAGAAAATGCTAATCCACAATAAAATTACTGGTTATTTTTTGTGCAAATGTATTGCGATGAAATATTACGTAACAGGTGGAGGGGATTGAATGGTTGTGTTTAACGTGAGATGGGTATCCAGATAACATGAAAAGGGTATAAAAAAGGCCAGCAATGCTGGCCTTTGAAACAATAACGCACGTTTAGAAGGTGGCGTTACGCGGAGTACGCGGGAACGGAATAACATCACGGACGTTTTGCACACCGGTGACGTAAGCGATCAGACGCTCGAAGCCCAATCCGAAGCCGGAATGCGGAACGGTACCGTAGCGACGCAGGTCGCGATACCACCAGTAATCCTCTTTGTTCAGACCCATTTCCAGCATACGGGCATCCAGCACGTCCAGACGCTCTTCACGCTGAGAACCACCGATGATTTCGCCGATTCCAGGAGCCAGAACGTCCATTGCAGCAACAGTTTTACCGTCTTCGTTAAGGCGCATATAAAACGCTTTGATATCTTTCGGGTAGTTTTTCACCACCACCGGCGCTTTAAAGTGCTCTTCAGCAAGATAACGTTCATGCTCGGAAGACAGATCCACACCCCAGTAAACCGGGTTTTCAAACTGTTTGCCGCATTTTTCCAGAATGCTTACCGCGTCGGTGTAATCCACCTGCGCGAAGTCAGCGTCAATGAAACGTTCCAGGCGTGAAATCGCGTCCTTGTCGACACGTTCAGCGAAGAATTTCATATCATCCGCACGCTCTGCCAGTACGGCTTTGAACGCGTATTTCAGCATCGCTTCAGCCAGGCCTGCAACATCGTTCAGGTCAGCGAACGCCACTTCTGGTTCCAGCATCCAGAACTCTGCCAGGTGACGACTGGTGTTAGAGTTTTCTGCACGGAACGTCGGGCCAAAGGTATAAATTTTGGACAGAGCGCAGGCGTAGGTTTCACCGTTCAACTGACCGGAAACGGTCAGGAACGCTTCCTTACCAAAGAAGTCTTTATCGAAATCGACTTTACCCTGATCGTTACGCGGCAGGTTTTCCAGATCCAGTGTAGAAACACGGAACATTTCACCGGCACCTTCCGTATCGGAAGCGGTGATCAGCGGAGTCGATACCCAAAAGAAACCCTGCTCGTGGAAGAAGCGATGCAGCGCTTGCGCCAGCGTATGACGTACGCGCGCTACCGCACCAATCATATTGGTGCGCGGACGCATATGCGCCACTTCACGCAGATACTCGATGCTGTGACGCTTAGCCGCCATTGGGTAGGTATCAGGATCTTCAACCCAGCCCGCGACTTCAACTTCAGTGGCCTGAATTTCAAAGCTCTGTCCTTGTCCAGGTGATGCAACGACTTTACCCGTTACGATAACTGAACAACCCGTCGTCAGGCGCAGTACGTCCTGATTGTAATTGGGCAGAGAATTATTGATGACGGCCTGTACAGGATCAAAGCAGGAACCGTCATAAACGGCGAGGAAGGAGATGCCAGCTTTTGAATCTCGGCGGGTACGCACCCATCCGCGCACGGTGACTTCGCTGTCAACGGCTACGCGGCCCTGGAGTACGTCGGCTACAGGCACAACGCTCATAATATTCTCTCTGTTAATAGTCGGATATATAAACACATGTCCACCCATAATGGGGGGGATACCTATGTTACCTGGCATCTGCAATCAGACAAGCAGAATTCGTAGCTGGAGTGAAAGATTTCGGAAATAAACGCGAATAAGGGAGCCAAAATGGCTCCCTGGAAGGATTAACTGGCTTTTTTAATATGCGGGAGATCGAAGGCTTTGCGCAGTGCACGAACAAATGCTTTATCGTGGCAGATGGTTTTACCCGGGCTGTCAGATAACTTCGCCACTGGTTTGCCGTTACATTCCACCAGCTTAATTACGATATTAAGCGGCTTAACCTGTGGAATGTCGCATGTTAGCCGTGTCCCAATACCAAAACTCAACTGTACGCGGGAAGAGAAGTGGCGGTAGAGTTCAATCGCTTTTTTCAGATCGAGGTTATCTGAAAAGACCAGCGTTTTGCTCAGCGGATCAATACCCAGTTTTTCATAATGGGCGATGGCTTTTTCACCCCATTCCACCGGATCGCCTGAGTCATGGCGTAATCCCTGGTAGCGGGTCGCAAACTCAACGCCAAAGTCGCGTAAAAATGCGTCCATGGTGATGCAATCGGTCAATGCAATGCCGAGTTGATCAGGATACTCATTTAACCAGGCGGCCAGGGCTACACGTTGGCTGGTGGCTAGTTCAGGACTGATTTGCTGATGAGCCTGGAACCACTCATGCGCCTGCGTACCCATTGGGGTTAATGACAGACGGCGGGCCAGATCGTAGTTACTGGTGCCGACAAACCAGGGCTCTTGCTGCAGGCGTTTAACGATAGCCTGCTGTACTTCGCACGAAAAACGACGACGCGTACCGAAATCCATCAAATGGAAGCGGGACATATCGACATCTTTCGTTAAAGCAGAGAATTCTACTAGTTTGCTTTCCAGCTCATCGAGTGCCTGCGGGACGCCTGATTCAGGTGAGCGGTAACGGTGTACCAGTTCGCTAATCACCGCTAACAGCGGGACTTCCCACATGATCACTTCACGCCACGGACCGGTTAAGCGGATGTTTAGCTTACCGTTATCATTGGTGACGCAAACCTGTTCCGGGTTATAGCGGAAATCACGTAACCAGGTGAGGTAATCAGCTTTAAAGAAAGGCAGGCCGGAGAGCCACTGGTACTCATCCTCCTGCAGTCGCAGGTGCTGCATAGCATTCACCTGCTCACGAATAGAATCGGCATAAATACCGAGCAGGTCATCGCCACGGCAACGAAATTCAGCCGCTACTTGTACGTCATAGTAGTGGTGAAAAACGGCTTGCTGCATATGCAACTTATAAGCGTCTGTATCCAGCAGCGAGTGCAGAACAGGAGAAGCGAATTGTGTCATAGGTGCGCAGTAGCATCCTCTCACGGGAGCGTTTAGTACAATAAACAACTAAGAAAACCGCTGGAGTATACCCTGTTTAGCGATTTATTGAACCCCGATCACACCATAAGCTCTCTTTCTGGTCGAGGGCAATTCGTGCCACGTGTTATAAAAATGTAGCAAAAAGGGTGTTTGTGCCTGAAAAGATGAACATTCTGCGTAGCGCGATTTACGCAACAGGAATAGACTGAAGCCGAGACTCTATTAAAGATGCTAAAGGTTTTTTTATGACACAACAGCCACAAGCCAAATACCGTCACGACTATCGTGCGCCGGATTACCAGATTACTGATATTGATTTGACCTTTGACCTGGATGCTGAAAAAACCGTGGTCACCGCAGTGAGCCAGGTTGTCCGTCATGGCGCGTCCGACGCGCCCCTGCGCCTGAATGGCGAAGATCTGACCCTGGTGTCGATCCACGTAAACGACGAGCTGTGGACAGAGTATAGAGAAGAAGAGGGCGCTCTGGTCATCAATCAACTGCCGGAACGTTTTACGCTGCGTATCGTGAATGAAATTAGCCCAGCGGCGAATACCGCGCTGGAAGGGCTGTACAAGTCAGGCGATGCGCTGTGTACCCAGTGCGAAGCAGAAGGTTTCCGCCATATTACCTGGTATCTTGATCGCCCGGACGTGCTGGCGCGTTTTACTACCAAAATAATCGCCGATAAAACGCAATATCCGTTCCTGCTCTCCAACGGTAACCGCGTGGCGCAGGGTGAACTGGAAAATGGTCGTCACTGGGTACAGTGGCAGGATCCATTCCCGAAACCGTGCTATTTATTTGCGCTGGTGGCCGGTGATTTTGACGTCCTGCGCGATACTTTTACTACCCGCTCAGGGCGTGAAGTGGCACTGGAACTGTACGTCGATCGCGGTAACCTGGACCGCGCGCCATGGGCGATGACCTCGCTGAAAAACTCCATGAAATGGGATGAAGAGCGCTTTGGCCTCGAGTATGACCTCGACATCTATATGATTGTCGCTGTGGATTTCTTCAACATGGGCGCGATGGAGAATAAAGGTCTGAACATCTTTAACTCCAAATACGTGCTGGCGCGTACCGATACCGCCACCGACAAAGATTACCTCGATATTGAGCGCGTCATCGGTCACGAATATTTCCATAACTGGACCGGCAACCGCGTGACCTGTCGCGACTGGTTCCAGTTGAGCCTGAAAGAGGGTTTAACTGTGTTCCGCGATCAGGAGTTCAGTTCCGATCTCGGTTCACGTGCGGTAAACCGCATCAGCAATGTGCGTACCATGCGCGGCCTGCAGTTTGCTGAGGACGCCAGCCCGATGGCGCATCCTATCCGCCCGGATATGGTCATCGAAATGAACAACTTCTATACCCTGACCGTGTACGAGAAGGGTGCGGAAGTGATTCGTATGATCCACACCCTGCTGGGTGAGGCTAACTTCCAGAAAGGGATGCAGCTGTACTTTGAGCGTCACGACGGTAGCGCTGCAACCTGTGATGATTTTGTGCAGGCGATGGAAGATGCGTCTAACGTTGATCTCTCCCATTTCCGCCGCTGGTACAGTCAGTCCGGTACGCCGATTCTGACCGTGCGTGATGACTATAACCCATCAACTGAACAGTACACGCTGACCATTAGCCAGCGCACGCCGGCCACGCCGGATCAGGCTGAAAAACAACCGCTGCATATTCCATTCGCTCTCGAGTTGTATGACAACGAAGGGAAAGTGATCCCGCTACAAAAAGGCGGGCACCCGGTGAATTCCGTACTCAACGTCACCCAGGCAGAGCAGACGTTTGTCTTTGATAACGTCTACTTCCAGCCGGTTCCGGCGCTGCTGTGCGAATTCTCCGCGCCGGTAAAACTGGAATATAAATGGAGCGATCAGCAACTGACTTTCCTGATGCGTCACGCGCGTAATGATTTCTCTCGTTGGGACGCGGCGCAAAGCCTGCTGGCGACCTACATTAAGCTCAACGTTGCCCGCCATCAGCAGGGACAGCCGCTGTCGCTGCCGGTACACGTGGCCGATGCATTCCGCGCAGTTTTGCTGGATGAGAAAATCGATCCGGCGCTGGCGGCAGAGATCCTGACGCTGCCTTCAGTAAATGAAATTGCCGAACTGTTCGACATCATTGATCCGGTGGCGATAACCGAAGTACGCGAAGCGTTAACCCGCACGTTGGCGGCCGAACTGGCGGATGAATTCCTCGCCATCTATAACGCTAATCATCTTGATGAGTACCGCGTTGAGCATGCCGATATTGGCAAGCGTACGCTGCGTAACGCCTGCCTGCGATTCCTGGCCTTTGGCGAAACCCATCTGGCTGACACGCTGGTAAGCAAGCAGTACCGTGAAGCGAACAATATGACCGATGCGCTGGCGGCGCTATCCGCGGCAGTCGCTGCGCAGCTTCCTTGTCGTGACGCGTTGATGCAGGAGTATGACAATAAGTGGCACCATGACGGTCTGGTGATGGATAAATGGTTTATCCTGCAATCCACCAGCCCGGCTAGAAACGTACTGGAAACGGTACGCGGCCTGTTGAAGCATCGCTCTTTTAGCATGAGTAACCCAAACCGCATCCGTTCTCTGATCGGTGCCTTCGCGGGCAGCAACCCGGCAGCATTCCATGCGGAAGATGGTAGCGGTTATCAGTTCCTGGTTGACATGCTGACTGAGCTCAACAGCCGTAACCCGCAGGTGGCGTCACGCCTGATTGAGCCGCTGATTCGCTTAAAACGTTATGATGCAAAACGTCAGGCGAAGATGCGTGCGGCGCTGGAACAGCTGAAAGGTCTGGAGAATCTGTCAGGCGATCTGTTCGAAAAGATCTCTAAAGCGTTAGCCTGATAATATTGCCGGATGGGTCCGGCCTACCATTCACGCGTAGGCCGGATAAGCGGTAGCGCCATCCGGCATTTTTAACCTTGCTTGCGTAGCTGAACTTCATTGTCGCCACGCTGCATCACCCGGTTCAACACCTCGGCTTCCAGTTCTGTCAAACGCACGGAACCAATCCGGCGAGGTCGTGCAATATCCACCGTTAAATCCAGCCCGATTTTTCCGTCCTCAATCAGCAAAACGCGATCGGCCATTGCTACCGCTTCGCTGACGTCATGGGTGACCAACAGTACGGTAAAGCCGTGCTCTTGCCATAAAGAGACGATCAGCTCCTGCATTTCAAGGCGGGTTAAGGCATCCAGTGCGCCGAGGGGTTCATCCAGCAGCAGCAGACCAGGGCGATGAATTAATGCCCGGGCCAGGGCCACGCGCTGTTTTTGTCCGCCAGAAAGCGCTGCGGGCCACTCCTGAGCACGATTCTCCAGTCCAACGGCGGCCAGCGCATCTCGGGCCGCATTGTGCCAGTGACCTTTCAGACCCAGACCGACGTTATCGATAACCGTCTTCCATGGTAGCAGACGCGCATCCTGAAACATCATACGCGTATCATCCTGAATTTCCGCCAGTGGGGTGGTTCCGGCAAGTAATGCGCCTGAGGTGGGCGACTCCAACCCTGCCAGCAGACGCAGCAACGTGCTTTTACCACCACCGCTGCGGCCAACCACGGCAACGAACTGCCCGGCCTGTATATGCAAATCTAACTGATTGAGCACCGTATTAGCGGCGTATTGTTTTGTCACGGCGCTCAGCAACAGCGGCGTACCCTGGTTCAAGCGAGCGGTATTCATACGGTAGCCTCCTTTATATGGTAAGCCGGGTGCCAGCGCAGCCAGACTCGCTCCAGCAATTGGGCGCTGACGTCGGCAAGTTTGCCGAGTAAGGCGTAGAGAATAATGGCCACCACGACCACATCGGTTTGCAGAAATTCGCGGGCGTTCATCGCCAGGTAGCCAATACCGGCATTGGCTGAAATGGTTTCTGCGACGATAAGCGTCAGCCACATCAGCCCGAGAGCGAAACGCACACCGACCATAATTGAGGGCAGGGCGCCAGGGAGGATGACATGAACAAACAGTGAAAAGCCGGACAACCCATAGCTACGCGCCATTTCTACCAGCCCACGATCGATATTACGGATCCCATGCCAGGTGTTGATGTAAATCGGGAACAGCGTGCCCAACGCAACGAGAAAGATCTTGGCGGATTCATCAATGCCGAACCACAAAATCACCAGCGGGATCAGCGCCAGATGCGGTACGTTACGCAGCATCTGCACCGAGGTATCCAGCAGGCGTTCTCCCCAACGCGAAAGACCGCTGATCAGTCCCAGCGTCAGGCCAATCGATCCACCGATGGAGAATCCGATCAGCGCGCGCCAGGAACTGATGGCCAGATGCTGCCAAAGCTCGCCGCTGGCGGAAAGCGTCCAGAAGGCTTCGATAACACCCTCCGGAGAGGGTAGTATGCGGTTGGACAGCCAGCCCATTGATGATGCGAGCTGCCAGAGCGCCACCAGACCTACCGGTAAAAACCAGGGCGCGAGGCGCAATAACCATCTGTTTTTCGTCGTTGCCATTAGCCGCTCCTTAGCTTTGTGCGACTTTGCGCGGGATGAATTCGTTTGCAACCGCTTCTCCTTGCTGTTGCAGGCGCTGCGGTTGCGGAATTTCTGGTATCGCGACATCCAGATGCGGGAACAGCAGCTCACCAACCTTGTACGCTTCTTCCAGATGCGGATAGCCGGACAGCACAAAGCTGTCGATGCCCAGCGCGGCATACTCGTTAATACGTGCTGCGACCGTAGGACCATCTCCAACCAGTGCGGTCCCTGCGCCACCGCGTACCAGTCCTACCCCTGCCCACAGGTTCGGGCTAATTTCCAGTTTGTCGCGTTTACCGTTGTGCAGTGCAGCCATTCGATGCTGACCAACCGAATCCGTTTTTGAGAAGGCGGCCTGGGCTTTGGCGATGGTGTCGTCATCCAGATGGGCTATCAGACGATCCGCTGCCTGCCATGCCTCGTGCGTTGTCTCTCGTACGATCACATGCAGACGAATACCGAAGCGGATCTTGCGCCCAAGCGCCGCTGCTTTGGCCCGCACCTGTTCAATCTTCGCTTTCACCTGTTCGGGCGGCTCGCCCCAGGTCAGGTAGAGATCAACCTGTTCTGCAGCAAGATCTTGTGCGACATCAGACGAGCCGCCGAAATAAAGCGGTGGTTGGGGTTGTTGTACGGGAGGGAAAAACAGCTTCGCGCCGCGAACGTGAATATGTTTGCCGTTGAAATCCACCGTTTCACCTTGCAGCAAGCGCCGCCAGACCTGAGTAAATTCAGCAGAGGCTTCATAGCGCTCGGTGTGATCGAGGAACACGCCGTCGCCTGCCAGCTCCTGTGGATCGCTGCCGGTCACCAGGTTAAATAACGCCCGGCCATTTGAGAGTCTGTCGAGCGTTGCAGCCTGACGTGCGGCAACCGTTGGCGAGGTAACGCTTGGACGCAGCGCGACCAGAAACTTTAATCGCTGGGTGACCGGGATCATCGAGGCGGCGACCAGCCAGGCATCTTCGCAAGAGCGACCAGTTGGAATCAGAACGCCGGTAAACCCAAGACGATCGGCCGTTTGCGCGATTTGTTGCAGATAACCGTGATCGACAGGGCGCGAACCCTCTTCCGTTCCAAGATAATGACCGTCACCATGGGTGGGTAAAAACCAAAACATGTTCAGACTCATAATTTTTCTCCTGCCTGCTGAGTGGGTTGCCAGATACGCTGGCGAATATCGATTTTTTTCGGCACCAGACGGTTGTCATAAAACAGATCGGCGGTTTGTTGTTGCAGGGCTGCAACAGAGGCGTTGACTGGCACAATGGTGGTTGGCGGACGGTGATCCAGATAAGACGCAATCACCGGTTCTGGCAGTCCCATGGTTTTGGCCAGCAGGGTAATACTTTGCTGGCGCTGGCTGAGGGTTAACGCATCGGCCTGGCTAAAGGTATCCAGTACGCCAAGAACAAATGCGCCATTTTTCTCGGCATAGGGACGGGCGGCGAGATAAAACGAACCGGTTTGCTTGAGGTCTGAGCCGTCTTTTAGCACACGTACATCACCTTGCAGTAACGCGGCGGAATAATAGGGGTCCCAGATAGCCCATGCATCAACGTTTCCTTGCTGAAAGGCTGCTCGCGCGTCGGCGGGAGTCAGATAGATCGGTTGAATATCGGTAAGTTTCAGTCCAGCCTGTTGCAGCGCCCGGAGCAGTAAATTGTGGGCGCTGGACCCTTTCTGGAAGGCGACTTTATGTCCTTTAAGCTGCGCTACGCTCTGGATCGGGCTATTTTTCGGCACCAGAATCACTTCGGCTTTCGGCTTGGGCGGCTCGACGCCCACGTAAACCAGATCGGCTCCGGCAGCCTGGGCGAAAATTGGCGGAATATCACCGGTGCTGCCGAGATCGATACTGCCGATGTTGAGCGCTTCCAGCATTTGCGGCCCAGCCGGGAATTCAATCCACGAGATTTTGGTCTGCGGGTAGCGTTTCTCCAGTAGCTGATGGCTTTTGGCCAGCACCATACTGACGCTTCCTTTCTGGTAACCAATACGCAAGGCATCGGGGGCCGATTCTGCGGCATGCCCCAGAGTTGACAGCGACAACAACCCACTCAGTGCCAGCCATGACGTGTGACGCTTGAGAAGATCAAGCATGGGCGGCACCTCGCAGGGTGTTCAGTTGAGGAAGTTGGACGTCGCGACGATGCAACGCCAGCCAGAAGGTATCAAGCGCACTGTCCAGACGCTGCTGAAGGTTGGGCGTAAACTGAGGTTTATGTTGATAATCAATTACCTGCGAATCATCGGCAAACACACCGTGCAGGATCTCCTGGGCCTTTAATGCGCTCAGTACCGGTTTCAGCGCGTAATCGACGGCAAGCAAATGCGCCACGCTGCCGCCGGTAGCCAACGGCAAAACTACTTTCCCTTCCAGCGCTCGCTCGGGGAGCAGATCGAGCAGGGTTTTCAGGGCGCCAGAGTAAGCGGCTTTATAGACCGGCGTGGCGACAATCAGCCCGTCTGCATCCTGCAATTGTTCGCTAAATGTCTTCAACGCCGGACTGTCGAAACGGGCATAGATCAGGTCTTCCGGGGCAAAGTTATGCAGGTTCCAGTGAAAGATTTCGACATCATGACCGTTTAGTTTTTCTCGAGCATATTCCAGTAACGCGCTGGAGCGAGAGGGAAAGCGTGGGCTTCCCGCCAGAGTAATGACGCGCATAATTTTAATCTCCCCTTATAACTAATTGTTTGCTTTTACTTAACATTGATAACAATTTATGCAGTCTGGCAGAGAGATTTTGTTTATCGAAATGATTTATACGGGATAGAAAAGTCGAAAAATAAATATACCCGTCATACTTCAAGTTGCATGTGCGTTGGCTTTCCTCGCTCACCCCAGTCACGTACTGGTGTACGTGACTGGGGATTTGCTGCGTCGCCGCCTTCCTGCAACTCGAATTATTTAGGGTGTAAAAAGCAGGGGCGAGGAAAACGATTGCTATTTATTGCCGCAGGTCAATTCCCTTTTTGCTCGCGATCGCACATAATACGCCCCCGGTTTGCACACCGGGAATCCAGGAGAGTTCATGTACTACCCCTTCGTTCGTAAAGCCCTTTTTCAGCTCGATCCAGAGCGCGCTCATGAATTGACATTCCAGCAATTACGTCGCATTACCGGCACACCGCTTGAAGCGCTTGTGCGCCAGAAAGTACCGGCAAAACCGGTTACCTGTATGGGGTTAACGTTTAAGAATCCGCTCGGGCTTGCTGCCGGACTGGATAAAGACGGGGAGTGCATTGATGCGCTCGGCGCGATGGGATTTGGTTCCATTGAGATTGGTACCGTGACGCCACGCCCTCAGCCGGGTAACGATAAACCGCGTCTGTTCCGTCTGGTCGATGCAGAAGGTTTGATCAACCGTATGGGGTTTAATAACCACGGGGTTGATAACCTGGTTGAGAATGTTAAAAAATCGCATTTTGACGGTATTCTGGGGATTAATATTGGTAAGAATAAAGATACCCCAGTAGAGAACGGCAAAGATGACTATCTGATTTGTATGGAAAAAGTCTATGCTTATGCGGGTTATATCGCGATTAATATCTCTTCACCGAATACGCCGGGATTACGTTCGCTGCAATACGGCGAGGCGCTAGACGATCTCCTGACGGCAATTAAAAATAAGCAAAATGATCTGCAAGCGATCCACCATAAATATGTTCCAGTGGCGGTAAAGATCGCGCCGGATCTTTCTGTGGAAGAACTGATCCAGGTTGCTGACAGTTTAGTTCGTCATAATATTGATGGCGTAATTGCGACTAACACCACGCTCGATCGTTCTCTCGTTCAAGGAATGAAAAATTGCGATCAAATGGGTGGCCTGAGCGGTCGACCGTTACAATTAAAAAGTACAGAAATTATTCGCCAGTTGTCTCAGGAATTAAAAGGCCAGCTGCCGATTATTGGTGTTGGTGGTATCGACTCGGTGATTGCTGCACGTGAGAAAATAGCTGCTGGTGCAACCCTCGTACAGATTTATTCGGGCTTTATTTTTAAAGGTCCGCCGTTGATAAAAGAAATCGTCAGCAATATCTGAATGCTACCTTAATCACAAACCAGGGCTTTATTTCTAGCCCTGGTTGTTTTATATTCCTTTACTGTTGCTTATTTAAACATTCTGAGCTTTTATTATTAGGGCAATAAACGAAGCGGCAAAAGGATACTGTCGTAACGGTGATGATTAAGGAAAGGAGAGAAACTGATGCGAATTAAACCCGACGATAACTGGCGCTGGTATTATGATGAAGAGCATGATCGTATGATGCTCGATTTAGCCAATGGCATGTTATTCCGCTCGCGTTTTGCTCGTAAAATGCTCACTCCTGATGCATTTTCTCCGTCAGGTTTTTGTGTTGATGACGCCGCGCTTTATTTTTCCTTTGAAGAAAAATGTCGCTACCTGGATTTAGCCAAAGAACAAAAAGCGGAACTGGTGCTCAATGCGCTGGTGGCGATTCGTTATCTCAAACCGCAAATGCCGAAAAGCTGGCACTTTGTTGCGCACGGTATTAACTGGTCGCCGGTCGTGGGTGACGCTGCCTGTGTTGATTTAAGCGATACCGATGAACAGGTAAACCTGTTAGTGGTTGAGCCGGGTGAAAACGCCGCGCTTTGTCTGCTTGCGCAACCTGGTGTGGTTATCGCCGGGCGCACGATGCAGCTTGGCGATGCGATTAAAATAATGAATGACAGACTGAAACCGCAAGCAGTAGTTGACAGTTTCAGCCTTGAGCAGGCGGTTTAGCTCTCCAGCCTGATTGCCGTTTTGGGAATACAGCTGCAGCACAGAATCGTTCCGTCGTCCCCTATCGCTGATTTCTTCAACGGGCTAACTTCGCCATCTACCAGTCGAATTCGACAGCATCCGCAAATGCCTGCCCGGCATGAATAGGGAACCCGGATACCCTGGTTTTCCAGCTGCTCAAGCAATACCTGCTGATTATTTCCGCGAAAGGTCTGTCCCTGCCAGTCAATCAGCACCGTGGCATCAGGCTGCTGCTCGGCGACGGTATCATCAGATTCCGCCGCGCCGTACGCTCTGGCGGGGCCGGTTGCCAAAATCTCTACCTCATCGCCGACGCGAATAACGCCACTGTTGCGTGCGATAAGATTCTGGCCGAAATCGACATCGCCGTTATCTACCGCAGTACGGAAGGTTTGCAGTGTTGCGAGAGGTTCGCCGGATGGATGTTTCTGGCCTTTTTCCGGGCTAACGGTAGTGAAAATACAGCGGCTACAGGGTTTTGCAACATCAAAAATGACGTCGCCAATACGAATCACTTTCCAGGTATCTTCTTCCCAGGCGCCAGCTCCCGAAACCACCAGATTGGGGCGGAACTGTTCCATTTTGACGCTTGCCGGACAGCGCTGTTGCACATCGCGCAGGGATGCTTCGTTGGCCAGCAGATAGGGATAACCATCAGCGAAGGATAAAGGAACATCAACATGTCGTTTTACACGGCGCGTCAGCTGCGGACCGACCCAGCGTAGCTGCACGTCACGGGAGAAAAAACTGCTAAGCCACTGGTTAATAGCCACTGGCGCAATGCGCGCGGTAAAATGATTTCCCCATACTTCAGTTGGCGCATCCTGGGTGGCGAAGTCGGCAAATCGTACGAGCGCACTGCTGCCGTCTGGAGCCGTAAGATGCAGCCCATCGTGGAATGGGGAAGGCGTAAAACGGACCATTTGTGGGAACTGGCGGGCGGTTATGAACGTTCCGTCAGGTTCAGTGATCATAAATATGCGATCAAAGGCGAGACCGCTAATATCTGCCAGGGCATGCGTAAGCCCAATGCCGCGCATTGATTTAACCGGATGAATAAAAAGCCGGGTTAACGTGACCACTGTACAGCCCCTCGAATGAAAATAAGCCTTCAACTTTATGACATACAGCCCATATTAGCTATAATGCGCAGCAATTTTCTCGGAGTAAAAGTGACATTATGAATTCTCTGTTTGCCAGTACGGCCCGCGGGCTGGAAGAGCTGTTAAAAACTGAACTGGAAAACCTCGGCGCGCTGGAGTGTCAGGTCGTTCAGGGTGGGGTCCATTTTAAGGGCGACACGCGGCTTGTTTACCAGAGCCTGATGTGGAGTCGCCTGGCCTCGCGCATTATCCTGCCGATGGGAGAGTGCAAGGTCTACAGCGATCTTGATCTGTACCTCGGCGTTCAGGCAATCGACTGGACAGAGATATTTAACCCTGGTGCTACGTTTGCCGTTCATTTTAGCGGCCTGAACGAAACCATTCGTAACAGTCAGTACGGCGCGCTAAAGGTCAAGGATGCGATTGTCGATGCATTTACCCGTAAAAATATGCCGCGTCCGAATGTGGATCGTGAATCTCCGGATTTGCGCATCAACGTCTGGTTGAACAAAGATACCGCCAGCATTGCGCTCGATCTGAGCGGTGATGGTTTGCACCAGCGTGGCTATCGCGATCGCGCGGGTCAGGCACCGATTAAAGAAACGCTGGCCGCCGCTATTGTTATGCGTTCTGGCTGGCAACCGGGAACCCCATTACTCGATCCGATGTGTGGTTCCGGCACACTGCTGATTGAAGCGGCGATGTGGGCAACCGATCGCGCGCCGGGCCTGCACCGCGGGTACTGGGGCTTCAGCGGTTGGGCGCAGCACGACGAAGCCGTCTGGCAAGAAGTTAAAGCCGAAGCGCAGGTGCGTGCGCGTAAGGGACTGGCTGACTATACCTCGCATTTTTATGGATCCGACAGCGATGCGCGCGTGATTGAAAAAGCGCGCAGTAACGCTCGCCGCGCCGGTATCGCCGATCTGATGACGTTTGACGTTAAAGATGTCGCCAAACTGAGCAATCCGTTGCCGAAAGGACCGTATGGGACAGTTATCAGTAACCCGCCTTACGGCGAACGTCTGGATAGCGAACCGGCGCTGATTGCCCTGCACAGCTTGCTGGGCCGTACGATGAAAAACCAGTTTGGCGGCTGGAATTTGTCGCTGTTCAGCGCCTCTCCGGATCTGCTCAGCAGCCTGCAATTACGTGCCGACAAGCAGTTCAAGGCGAAAAACGGCCCGCTGGATTGTGTGCAGAAAAACTATCACGTTGCAGAGACCACCGCGGACAGCAAGCCTGCCACGGTCGCGGAAGATTATGCTAACCGCCTGCGCAAGAACATCAAGAAACTGGAAAAATGGGCGCGTCAGGAAGGCATTGAATGTTATCGCCTGTATGACGCTGATCTGCCGGAATACAACGTTGCTGTGGATCGTTACGGTGACTGGGTCGTGGTTCAGGAATATGCTCCACCGAAGACAGTTGATGCGCAAAAAGCGCGTCAACGCCTGTTTGACATTATTGCCGCAACGCTGTCAGTACTGGAAATCGCGCCCAATAAACTGGTGCTGAAAACCCGTGAACGCCAGAAAGGCAAGAATCAGTATCAGAAGATGAATGAGAAGGGTGAATTCATTGAGGTAAGCGAGTACAACGCGCGCCTGTGGGTGAACCTGACTGACTACCTTGATACGGGTTTATTCCTCGATCACCGTATTGCGCGCCGTATGCTGGGGCAGATGAGTAAAGGTAAGGACTTCCTTAACCTGTTCTCCTACACCGGCAGCGCCAGCGTACATGCAGGATTGGGCGGTGCGCGTAGCACCACGACGGTTGATATGTCGCGTACCTATCTGGAATGGGCGGAACGCAACCTGCGTCTGAACGGCCTGAGCGGTCGCGCTCACCGTTTAATTCAGGCCGATTGCCTGGGCTGGTTGCGTGATGCCAATGAACAGTTTGATCTGATTTTCATCGATCCACCGACGTTCTCTAACTCAAAACGTATGGAAGACTCGTTTGATGTGCAGCGCGATCATCTGGCGCTGATGAAAGATCTGAAACGTCTGCTGCGTAAAGACGGCACGATCATGTTCTCCAACAACAAACGTGGGTTCCGTATGGATCTCGACGGTTTGGCTGAACTGGGATTGAAAGCACAAGAAATCACCCAAAAAACGCTTTCCCAGGACTTTGCCCGTAACCGTCAGATCCACAATTGCTGGCTGATTACCGCAGCCTGAAAGGAAAATTAAATGTCATTAATCAGTATGCATGGTGCATGGCTGTCGTTCAGCGATGCCCCGCTTCTTGATAATGCTGAACTGCATATCGAAGATAACGAGCGGGTCTGTCTGGTTGGCCGTAATGGCGCGGGCAAATCGACGCTGATGAAGATCCTGAACCGTGAACAGGGTCTTGACGATGGGCGTATTATTTATGAGCAGGATCTGGTTGTGGCGCGTCTGCAGCAGGATCCGCCGCGCAACGTGCAGGGTAGCGTCTACGATTTTGTCGCCGAAGGGATTGCAGAACAGGCGGTTTACCTCAAGCGTTATCACGATATCTCGCATCTGGTGATCGCCGATCCGAGTGATAAAAACCTCCAGGAACTGGCGAAGGTTCAGGAACAGCTGGATCACCACAATCTGTGGCAGCTGGAAAACCGTATTAATGAAGTACTGGAACAGCTTGGCCTGGAAGCAGACATGGAACTGGCATCGCTTTCCGGCGGCTGGCTACGTAAGGCGGCGCTGGGCCGCGCGTTAGTGAGCAACCCGCGCGTGCTGCTGTTGGATGAACCGACGAACCACCTGGATATTGAAACCATCGACTGGCTGGAAGGGTTCCTGAAAACCTTCAATGGGACAATTATTTTCATTTCCCATGACCGTTCATTTATCCGCAATATGGCGACGCGTATTGTCGATCTTGACCGCGGCAAGCTGGTGACCTATCCGGGGAGTTACGATCAGTATCTGCTGGATAAAGAAGAAGCGTTGCGCGTAGAAGAGTTACAAAACGCGGAATTTGACCGCAAGTTGGCGCAGGAAGAAGTCTGGATCCGTCAGGGTATCAAAGCGCGTCGTACGCGTAACGAAGGTCGCGTGCGCGCACTGAAAGCCATGCGTCGCGAGCGTGGCGAACGTCGCGAAGTAATGGGCACAGCGAAGATGCAAGTCGAAGAGGCTAGCCGTTCAGGCAAGATTGTTTTCGAAATGGAGAATGTGGATTACCAGGTTGACGGAAAGCAGCTGGTGAAAGATTTCTCCGCGCAGGTGCAGCGTAGCGACAAGATCGCGCTAATCGGACCTAACGGCTGCGGCAAAACAACGCTGCTGAAGTTGATGTTAGGTCAGCTTCAGGCTGACAGCGGACGCATTCACGTCGGTACCAAGCTGGAAGTGGCCTATTTCGATCAGCACCGCGCCGAACTGGATCCCGATAAAACCGTGATGGACAACCTGGCTGAAGGTAAGCAAGAGGTGATGGTTAACGGTAAACCTCGCCATGTGCTGGGTTACCTGCAGGACTTCCTGTTCCATCCGAAACGTGCGATGACGCCAGTACGTGCGCTCTCTGGCGGGGAACGTAATCGCCTGTTATTGGCGCGTTTGTTCCTGAAACCCAGCAATCTGTTGATTCTCGATGAACCAACGAACGATCTTGACGTCGAAACGCTGGAACTGCTCGAAGAGTTGATTGATAGCTACCAGGGCACCGTGCTGCTGGTGAGCCACGACCGTCAGTTTGTCGATAATACCGTGACCGAATGCTGGATCTTCGAAGGCGGCGGTAAAATTGGTCGTTATGTCGGCGGTTATCATGATGCGCGCAGTCAGCAATCGCAGTATGTGGCGTTTAAGCAGCCAGTTGCGAAAAAAACAGAGGAGCCAGCCGCTCCTAAAGCAGAAATTGTCAAACGCGGCACCAGCAAACTAAGCTATAAACTGCAGCGCGAACTGGAGCAGCTCCCCGCGTTGCTTGAAGAACTGGAAGCTAAGCTGGAAGCCTTACAGGCTCAGGTTGCTGACGCCGCGTTTTTCAGTCAGCCTCACGAGCAAACGCAACAGGTGTTAGCTAATTTGAACGAAGCGGAACAAGAACTTGAGCAAGCCTTTGAGCGCTGGGAGTATCTTGAGTCTTTGAAGAATGGCGCATAATTAAAGGAGCACCTATGTGCGAACATCACCATGCCGCGAAGCATATTTTGTGCTCGCAGTGTGACATGCTGGTGGCGTTACCTCGCCTTGAGCATGGTCAGAAAGCGGCATGTCCACGATGTGGCACTACGTTAACCGTTGAGTGGGACGCGCCCCGGCAGCGTCCCACTGCCTATGTTTTAGCCGCACTATTTATGCTGCTGCTGTCAAACCTCTTTCCCTTTGTGAATATGAACGTCGCAGGGGTGAGTAGTGAAGTGACGTTGCTGCAAATTCCCAGCGTGCTCTTTTCTGAAGATTACGCCAGTCTCGGCACCTTCTTTATCTTATTCGTTCAGCTAGTTCCGGCCTTTTGCCTGCTGACGATCCTGCTACTGGTAAACCGGGTTCAGATGCCCGAGCGGCTTAAAGCATGGCTGGCGCGCATTTTGTTTCAGTTAAAAAGCTGGGGAATGGCAGAAATCTTCATCGCCGGCGTGCTGGTGAGCTTTGTTAAGCTAATGGCCTACGGCGATATCGGCGTGGGCAGCAGCTTTATTCCGTGGTGCTTCTTTTGCGTTTTACAGTTGCGTGCATTTCAGTGCGTTGACCGTCGCTGGCTATGGGATGATATTGCGCCAATGCCTGTCATAAAGCAGGCCTTAAAACCTGGCGTGCCTGGTATTCGACAGGGACTGCGTTCCTGCTCTTGCTGCACTGCAATACTTCCCGCTGATGAAAGGGTGTGCCCACGCTGTCAGACGAAAGGCTATGTGCGGCGTAAAAACAGTCTGCAATGGACGTTGGCATTACTGTTTACGTCAATCATGCTTTATCTTCCTGCCAATATTTTGCCGATTATGATTACCGATTTGCTCGGGTCAAAGCTGCCGTCAACCATACTTGAGGGGGTGGTTTTAATCTGGAGCGAAGGCTCGTATCCGGTGGCTGCGGTTATCTTTATCGCCAGTATTATGGTGCCGACGTTGAAAATGATCGCCATTGCCTGGCTATGCTGGGACGCCAAGGGGCACGGCAAGCGCGACAGTGAACGGATGCATTTAATTTATGAGGTCGTGGAATTTGTCGGTCGCTGGTCAATGATCGACGTCTTTGTGATTGCGGTACTCTCTGCGCTGGTGCGCATGGGAGGGTTAATGAACATTTATCCTGCAATGGGTGCTTTGATGTTTGCTTTAGTCGTCATTATGACAATGTTTTCTGCGATGACATTTGATCCGCGTCTGTCGTGGGATCGTGAACCAGAACCAGGCCATGAGGAGTCCTGACAGCATGGAATCTAAAAGTGGGGAAGCCAAAGTGCAAAAGGTAAAAAACTGGTCGCCCGTGTGGATATTTCCTATCGTCACTGCACTCATTGGCGCGTGGGTTCTGTTTTATCACTACAGTCATCAGGGGCCACAGGTCACGCTTATTACCACCAATGCCGAAGGTATTGAAGGGGGCAAAACGACGATTAAGAGCCGCAGTGTGGACGTCGGCATCGTTGAGAGCGCAACCCTGACGGATGATCTGACCCATGTGGAGATTAGAGCGCGTCTTAACTCCGGAATGGAAAAGCTGCTGCATAAAGATTCTGTCTTTTGGGTGGTGAAGCCGCAGGTTGGACGTGAAGGTATAAGTGGGCTCGGCACGCTATTGTCCGGGGCTTATATTGAACTGCAGCCTGGCAATAAAGGCAGTAAGCTGGAAAATTACCAACTGCTGGATTCACCGCCACTGGCCCCGCCAGATGCAAAAGGGATCCGTGTGATTCTGGACAGCAAAAAAGCCGGTCAGTTGAGTCCGGGCGATCCGGTGCTTTTTCGCGGCTATCGTGTAGGTTCGGTTGAAACCAGCACATTTGATGCGCAAAAGCGTACGATCAGCTATCAGCTTTTCATTAATGCGCCTAACGATCGTCTGGTGACCAGTAATGTGCGTTTCTGGAAAGACAGCGGGATCGCCGTAGATCTTACCTCAGCAGGTATGCGCGTAGAAATGGGTTCGCTCTCCACGCTGTTTGGCGGTGGTGTAAGTTTTGATGTGCCAGAAGGTTTAGAGCAGGGCGAGCCGGTCGCACAACAGTCAGCGTTTAATCTTTATGACGATCAAAAAAGTATTCAGGATTCACTGTATACCGATCATATCGATTATCTGATGTTCTTTAAAGATTCGATTCGTGGCCTGCAGCCTGGTGCGCCGCTGGAATTCCGTGGCATCCGCTTGGGTACGGTGAGTAAAGTACCTTTCTTCTCACCGAATATGCGCCAGGTGTTCAACAATGATTACCGCATTCCGGTGCTGGTACGCATCGAACCAGAACGTCTGAAGGCGCAGCTGGGCGAAGATACTGATGTTGGTGCTCATCTGGCGGAATTGCTTAAACGCGGATTACGGGCATCGCTCAAAACCGGGAACCTGGTGACCGGCGCGCTGTATGTCGATCTCGACTTCTACCCGAAAGAGCCGCCGATTACTGGTGTGCGTGAATTTAATGGTTATCAAATTATTCCGACCGTGAGCGGTGGTCTGGCGCAGATCCAACAGCGTCTGATGGAAGCGTTGGATAAGATAAATAATCTGCCGCTGAACCCGATGATTGAGCAGGCAACCAATACGCTGTCGGAAAGCCAGCGCACGATGAAGCATCTGCAAACCACGCTGGATAACATGAACAAGATCACGTCCAGCCAGTCGATGCAGGATCTTCCGGCGGATATGCAGAATACGCTGCGTGAACTAAATCGTAGCATGCAGGGCTTCCAGCCTGGTTCCGCGGCCTACAACAAGATGGTGGCAGATATGCAGCGTCTTGATCAGGTGCTACGTGAACTGCAACCGGTACTGAAAACGCTGAACGATAAGAGTAATGCGCTGGTATTTGAAGCGAAGGACAAAAAAGATCCAGAGCCGAAGAGGGCGAAACAATGAAAAAGTGGCTAGTGGTGATGATGGCGGTCTGGCTGACGTCATGCAGCTCCAGCGGAGAGAATAAAAGCTATTACCAGCTCCCTATCGCACAAGGCGGTGTGCAGAGCTCCGCCAATCAGGGAAACCGTCTGCTGTGGGTTGAACAGATTGCGGTACCTGATTATCTGGCCGGTAATGGGGTGGTTTACCAGACCAGCGATGTGCAATATGTTATAGCCAATAATAATCTCTGGGCCAGCCCATTAGATCAGCAATTGCGCAATACGCTGGTTGCTAACCTCAGCATGCAGTTGCCTGGCTGGGTTGTTGCTTCGCAGCCGCTGGGAAGCACTCAGGACACGCTGAACGTCACCGTAACCGGCTTCCACGGTCGTTACGATGGTAAGGTTATCGTGAGTGGAGAATGGTTGCTGAATCATCAGGGACAACTGATCAAACGTCCATTCCACATCGAAGCTGTACAGACTAAAGACGGCTACGATGAGATGGTGAAGGTTCTTGCTAACGCCTGGAGTCAGGAAGCGACGGCTATTGCTCAAGAGCTGAAACGCATCCCATAAGCTTAAATAATTGTAAATTATGCCGCCCCTGGCTCACCGCCCGGGGCGGTTTTTTTTATTTTTTTAGCCGTGGAGATAGCTGTTCTGACTGACTATTTTTGTACAAATGATTTAGAGGCTAGCTCACAAATATGACACTGGCGTGAATTTTGCGCATTGACGAGCCTAATGTTTAGGGGTATTCGTTTAGTGTGATTGCACACTTAGCAATCACTGTTTTCTTTTCCACCAGACCAAAAAATGAGGGAAACGAGGCATGAAGAGACAAAAACGAGATCGCCTGGAACGGGCACATCAACGTGGATATCAGGCCGGCATTGCCGGACGCTCAAAAGAAATGTGTCCCTATCAGACGCTGAATCAGAGGTCATACTGGCTGGGAGGCTGGCGAGAAGCCATGGGGGATAGGGTTTTAATGGCCTGATTCTGTCTCTTTAGATAAAAGAAACCTCCGCAGAGCGGAGGTTTCGCCTTTTTGCACACCAGATAAAACGGAGAAACGTTAATGTCTGGCTGCTACGCAGTCCTGGATTAGAACGCGGAAGTGTCCTGGAACAGACCCACTTTCAGATCGTTTGCGGTGTAGATCAAACGACCATCAACCAGCACTTCACCATCAGCCAGGCCCATGATCAGGCGACGGTTAACGATACGTTTGAAGTGAATGCGGTAAGTGACTTTCTTCGCAGTCGGCAGAACCTGGCCGGTGAATTTAACTTCACCTACGCCCAGCGCACGGCCTTTACCTTCGCCGCCCAGCCAGCCGAGATAGAATCCAACCAGCTGCCACATGGCGTCGAGACCCAGGCAGCCCGGCATCACCGGATCGCCGATAAAGTGACAACCGAAGAACCACAGGTCTGGGTTGATATCCAGTTCAGCTTCAACATAACCTTTGTCAAAGTTGCCACCGGTTTCGGTCATCTTGATGACACGGTCCATCATCAGCATGCTTGGTGCTGGCAGTTGTGGCCCTTTTGCGCCAAACAGTTCACCGCGACCAGAGGCAAGAAGGTCTTCTTTCGTATAGGATTCGCGTTTATCTACCATGTTCTCTGTAAGCCTTATTTTATTGAAGCACGCAGGATAGCTAACACGTGTACGCTGAACAAGTCCGATCAGTTCGGAATAATCCAGTTCAGCCAACGTAGCGGCCATGGAAAACGGTGACGACCTTCCTGTTGCGTAGCCGTGGCAATACGTTCCTGAATGGTTTGCATCAGCGTTGTCTGGCCTTCGCCATCCCACACCAGATTTAACAATAGTGGCAGCGCATCAGTTACGTCGTCCACCGCCCAGATAGTGAATTTTTCTTCTTCTATGGCCTGTAGCAGCGCGGGATGCAGGCTGAGGTGTCTGACGTTAGCCGAAGGAATGATAACGCCCTGCGTGCCCGTCAGCTCACGCTGCTGGCAGATGGCGAAGAAACCTTCAATTTTCTCATTCAGACCACCGACAGGTTGCGCCCGACCAAACTGATCGACAGAACCGGTAATGGCGATACTTTGATTAACAGGCACGTCGGCGAGGGCGCTGATCAATGCGCACAGTTCTGCCATAGACGCGCTGTCACCGTCCACTTCGCTGTAAGATTGCTCAAAGGTCAGCGAGGCAGAGAAGGGGATTTGCTGCTCAAGCTGGAGTTCCGACATCAGGAACGCCTGCATAATCATCATACCCTTGGCATGAATATTTCCGCCGAGCTCGGCTTTGCGCTCAATGTCCGTAAACTCGCCGTCGCCAATATGCACAACGCAACTGATACGAGAAGGCTCGCCAAATGCGCGTGGGTGGCCTGGAAACTCAATCACCGACAAGGCGTTGATCTGGCCAATACGCTCGCCTTCTGTCTCGATAAGGATCTGCTCTTGCAGAATTTCGTCCTGCATGCGTTCGGCCAGGAATCCCTCACGCCATTCGCGCTGAGCCAGCATCAGGCTGAACTGCTCAGCGTTGCAGGTTTCGCTCTCGCATAACGGGGCCACCTCTTTGAACTGTCTGGTGATCCACAGCGGGTTAAGCGGCAATGTATCCTGTTCACCGGTATAGCGAACGGCTTCACGGATCAAAACCTGCCAGGCATCAGGAGCGGGGTAAGGCAAATTATTGCGCATGGCAGTATGCGTGACCCACTGACACCACTGCGTCATGGTTTCGGCATCCACGATCTGCAGATTATCTTCAAACTCGCTGTAAATGGCCTGTTCAGCCAACTCTGGTTCCATGTCCTGGAAATCCGCCAGCGATTCACGCTCGCCCACCAAAATCACTTTCAGTTTAAGCGGCATAGGCGGAACAGAGACAGGCAGCGGGCGAGACTCATCAAAAGCCACCCAATCAAAACGCTCGTGGCTGACAATGGCTTTCAGACGCATCCACAACAGAGGTTGGGCCAACAGCGTGCGCAATGAGATAACCAGCACACCCCCATTGGCCTGATGTACCAGACCTGGCTGCAGCGTAATTTCGCCATTGAACTGACGTAGACAGCCAAACAGTTGTTCAGCTTCGGCCCAGTCAGCGCTGACCACCTGCGTCAACGTCGCAAAATTGTCTTCCGCTTTTTCAGCTGTACGATAACGAATAGTGTGACCGGAGATGTCGTAATGACCGCCAGTCAGGCTTCCTGCATCCGTGTGCAAGGGACGTGCAGCCTTTGCAATAAGGTTGAGATACTCAAGCTCCTCCGGTGCTTTCACCAACATGAACGAGGATGTTGTCCAGTGCTGAAGAAGCTGCTCTAGCGCGAATTGTAAACGTGGCTGAGTATCACTAAGTAAGGTGTCGGTGTCGTCAGTGACGTGCGGCTGTGCAAATACTTCCTGATAACTGTCGGTATCAGGAACCAGATCACGCCATGCAAGTTTCGTAATGGTCAAAGTTGATGTTTTTTAGTCTGTTGTAAAAAACGAGATTATACCGTAACCCTCACCACTAAACACCTGGAAAGCGCCGCGAAACGGTTGTGATGACGCGCGGCAGTTCACAGGCTGGATATTCTTTTCTTCAGATGCCGAAAAAGCTGATATTCTGATAAGAGTTACACGGTAACATTGAGATCGCAATGAAATATCAACAACTTGAAAATCTTGAAAGCGGATGGAAATGGAAGTACCTGGTGAAGAAGCATCGCGAGGGGGAGTTGATTACCCGCTATGTGGAAGCCAGCGCTGCCAAAGAAGCCGTTGATTTGTTGCTAACCCTCGAAAATGAACCGGTTCGGGTCAACGCCTGGATTGAAGAATACATGAACCCTGCACTGCTCAATCGTATGAAGCAAACGATCCGGGCGAGGCGTAAGCGGCACTTTAATGCAGAACATCAACATACGCGTAAGAAATCTATCGATCTGGAGTTTATGGTCTGGCAGCGTCTGGCAGGTCTTGCGCAGCGGCGCGGAAAAACACTTTCTGAAACTATAGTGCAGCTGATTGAAGACGCAGAGCATAAAGAGAAGTACGCGAACAAAATGTCGACATTGAAGCAGGATTTACAGGCGTTGCTGGGAAAAGACTAGCGGTTGGCTGGTGTAACAAGAGGCTTGTTTTGAGTGGAAACAGATGAAAAAAAACCCCGCATAGCGGGGTTTTTTTATAAGACGATAACTTAAGCCTGAGGCTGAGTTACAACGTCTTTGATGCCTTTAACTTCGATCTCAACACGACGATCCGGAGCCAGGCAGTCGATCAGTGCAGCGCGAGCTTTCACGTTGTCACAGGTGTTGCCAGTAACTGGGTTGGATTCACCCATGCCACGTGCAGAGATTTTGTCAGAAGGAATACCTTTAGAGATCAGGTAATCAACAACGGACTGAGCACGTTTCTCGGACAGACCCTGGTTGTAAGCGTCAGAACCGATGCGGTCAGTGAAGCCCAGAACCACTACGGAACCGTCTTTCGGATCCAGGTTGCTCAGCTGGCTGTACATCTGGTCCAGAGCCTGCTGGCCTTCTGGTTTCAGAGTTGCTTTGTTGAAGTTGAACAGAACGTCAGACTTCAGAGTGAAGTGCTTGGTCTGTACTTCTGGAGCCGGAGCCGGAGCAACAACTACTGGAGCTGCTTCTTCCTGCTGGCCGAAACGGTAAGAAACACCAACGCTCAACAGGCCGTTATCCGGACGACCACCAACGGTGTTCGCGTCACCGATGTTGTTGGTCCACTGGTATTCCAGACGGGTAGCGATTTCAGGAGTAATTGCATACTCTACGCCACCAGCGAATACTGGGGATACACCAGTGTCGTGGTCTTTGAAGCCTTGGTTGTTTTTAGCGTCTGCACGCCAAACCATACCACCCAGACGGGTATAAACGTCCAGATCGTCAGTGATTGGGTAACCCAGTTTAGCGGTCAGCTGAACGCCCTGAGCTTTGAATGCGCCATTTTCAGTGTTGCCTTTGTACGGCATACGACCTAACCAGTCGTAACCCATTTCAAAACCAACGTACGGGTTAACCTGATAACCACCGAACGCACCAGCACCCAGTTGGCTTTCGTGGGTCGGTCCGTTGTTGTCGATCTGGTTGTTGCCAATGTCATGGTACTGAGACCAGCCCAGTTTAGCACCAGTATACCAGGTGTTATCTTTCGGAGCGGCCTGCGCCACGGTAGCGAAACCAGCCAGTGCCACTGCAATTGCGATAGCTGTCTTTTTCATTTTTTGCGCCTCGTTATCATCCAAAATTCGCCATGAATATCTCCGAAGAGAGATAACACGGTTAAATCCTTCACCCGGGGACCAGTTCAATAGTTGCTCTACCGATATCTGCGGCTTACGCCGAGCACCCCTGGCGATGTAAAGTCTACAACGTAGTTGAAAACTTACAAGTGTGAAGTCCGTCAGGCATATGAAAAAAAAAGGCTTGTATACATAATATTTAACATTTATTGATGACTAAATGCACTGAGGATTTCCTGAAAACCGCTTGAGACAGGCGTTCGGACGAAAAACGCGTTAAAGCTCAAAGGCAAATTGAAGCATGAAAAAAAATTCCAGGATAAATCCTAATTTTACTCAATGATACAAATTCGAGTGAATTTTTAGCCCGGAATGCTGTCTCCCCGCAAGTGACTGTGCGCAAACAGGACGCATGATAAAACCCATCGCATTTCCTTCATCAGCCGCTTTGACTAGTTCGGCATGTTCATCTTCCGTTAATTCTTCCGCCAGCCAGCCAATGACAACACTGTAATTACCTGTGCGCAGCGCACGGATCATCGATTCCAGCGTATTGCAGGGGGAGAGTTGACTAATCTGCATTACTTTTGTCAATGGAAGTCCGGCTGACTGCACCCACTCCCGGCTTAATTTTTGCTGAGGCGTCAGCCACAGCTGCCAGCGTGATTGCTGCCCTAACTGTTGCAGCAGAGGAAGCAGCAGTAGTTGCGTCATCATGGGCTGGTCCTCGCGATAGACTACTTCACTGATAAGCCCAGCGGTTGCGTTCTCTGATGAAACGCGCGCAATGTTGCTTGATGCGGAAGAGAACGACGAAGAACGATTTGCATAGCCTGAAGTGTACATAATCAATCCAGCCCTGTGAGTTACTGTATGAATATACAGTAACCCTGCTATCAACAAAGATCAACCTTATTTTCGGAAACAGGTTCGCAATTTTTAGTTGTCGTCACGGGAAAAATAAAATTCATCTTGCCCCATACGCATAAGTTGCCTATTTTCGTCATTAACGGATCCGCTATTGAAAATCATTTGCTTACGTTATGATTTAAAAAGGATTTTTATGAAAGA
Source organism: Citrobacter sp. CF971 (assembly GCF_006385635.1). Taxonomy (NCBI): domain Bacteria; kingdom Pseudomonadati; phylum Pseudomonadota; class Gammaproteobacteria; order Enterobacterales; family Enterobacteriaceae; genus Citrobacter; species Citrobacter sp. CF971. Next base: position 1,820,549 of record NZ_CP041051.1, read on the forward strand.
GCTTTCTTATGCAAGGATCTATAAATCGCAGGAATATCTGGCTTCTCTGGGGACAATTCACTATCGCTCACTGTTTGGTGGCTACAGTCTGACGGTTGGCGATACGGTCTTTGCCATGGTCGCCAATGGTGAGTTGTATCTTCGCGCCTGTGAACAGAGCGCCCAGTATTGTGTACAAAATTCTCCTGTCTGGCTGACATTTATTAAGCGGGGACGTCCTCTTGTACTTAATTATTACCAGGTGAACGATGCCCTGTGGCAAAACCAGCAGCAACTGGTGTCGTTATCGCGATATTCGTTGGATGCAGCGGTTAAGGAAAAACAGAGTCGCTTTACCCAGCATCGTCTGCGGGAATTGCCAAATATGACGTTTCATCTGGAGACTCTGCTGAATGAAGTTGGAATTAAAGATGAGGGGACTATGCGGTCGTTGGGAGCACAAATGTGCTGGCTGAAACTTCGGCAAAATAACCCGGCTCTGACGGTAAAAGTACTCTATGCCCTTGAAGGCGCGGTAGGGGGGATACATGAAGCCGCGCTCCCGGCGACGCGTCGCCAGGAGCTGGTGGAGTGGGTAAGTTCTCTTACGCCGGAACCGGGGTATTAGAAGGTAGTACGGCAATTTGCTGCTGTAATCGCCGGATTTCCGGGAGCAGAGCGATCAATAACCCAACTTGCTGAACGACCAGAGGCTCTTTACTGTCCGGGCGTGGTTCCAGGTGCTGAATTCGCTGCTTCAGCCCTTCTAACGCCTGGTATACGCGTTGCTCGTCAGCGGGTTGATGGTGAAGGGCATCATCAACATAGCAAACAGCGTCATCCAGCAATGCCAGAACGTCTGGATTGGTCAACTGTTCGCGATGTGCGCCAAGCGCAGAAATATAGCTGGTAAACGTATGGTTGAGACACAGTAAACGGAACGCCGTTTCGCGGGTTTGGGCCGTCACATCCGGCTCGCTCGACATGTTTGACACCACGGAGGCGAGTTCAGCATCACGGTTATGCGCGTCACGGCGAGCGATACGGTAGGCCAGACGATTATCACGACCCTGATGGTATTGTTCGAGATTTGCATCAAGGTAGCGGCAGTTAGCGTCAGTCGCCCGCTCAATTACCCGTGGTAGATTACGAAAACGCCAGTCTGGCCAGATGAAACTGACAGCCGCCCAGGCGATAGCACAGCCAATTAGCGTATCGATGACACGCGGCAGTGCAACCTCAAAGCCTTCGCCGAGCAGGTTAAAGCACAGTAATACCAGCAGCGTGATAAACATGGTGGCGTGCGCATACTGGACGTTGCGAAAGGCAAAAAACAGTACACCAGTGATCACTAAAAGTATTAGCTGCCCTTCTAAAGAGGGCACAAACCACAGGATCGGTAAACCGATGGCAATACCAACCAACGTGCCGATAATCCTGAGCGCCAGGCGATGTCGGGTGGCATTGTAGTTTGGTTGACAGACAAACAGGCTGGTCAGCAAGATCCAGTATCCGTGATTCATGCCAGTTACTTGGATAATGGCATAACCAACACAGAGCACTAACGACATGCGGACGGCATGGCGAAACAGTGCGGACTCTGGGGTGAAATTACGGCTCAGGCGTAACCAGATATCACTGAATCCATGGGGACTGTCATCAGCAAGCTGATTTTCAGACTCATTGCGCGAGAGTACCTGAGCCTGTTCAGACTCAATGGTGGCCAGTTGCGCATCGATAGCCCGCAGGTTCGATAGTAAGAATCCCAGCGTATTGAGCAGATCTGCAGGCACACCACTGGCACGCATACGCTCAAGTGCGGCATCTATATGGGTGAAGACGCGCTCAAAGTGCGGATCGTGCTGGTAAGGCGTGCGCAATAAAATACAACGAGACAATTGTGAACAGGCTTGTCCTTGCATCGACATCAACCGCTGGAAGCGGAACATCACATCGCTATGACGGAAATGATCGCGTAGCGTTTGATATTGAATATGTGAGGAACTTGCGCGTTCATGAATATCCTGCGCCACAAAATAGTAATGTAGCGTGCGACGTGTTCCCCGTTGTCCACGGTCACCGCGCAGGCGAGTCAGCAGCGACACTTTGGTCTGGTTTAGCGTTGCCATCAGTTGCCCATTAGCGAGGGCTAAATCATACAACGGCGCCTGGCTTTCATCTTCTATGTCGGGATCAAAAAGACGCGACTTCAGTTCCAGGTAGTGCGCTAATTGTTCGTAGCTGCGGGCCAGATTGTCCTGTAAGGGGCGGATGGGGAACAGAAGATGTCCGGTGAGCGTCAGCAGGTTATACCAGATAGCGCCAGCGAGCAGCAGGATTGGTTGTTGATACCACTGATCGTAAAGCGAGGTGCCCAGCATCGTGTAAATGGCGATGAGCAACGCGCCAAAAGCGATGGTTGCATAGCGCTGGCCTAATCCCCCCAGCAGAATAAAACCGCTGGTGGAAAGCGTTAACCCAATAGCAAACAGCCAGGGCCATGGGAAGAGCAGTTCAACGGAGGCTGAGGCAATAAAAAAGCACACCAGCGTGATGATTAAATTGCGCAGTCGGCCCGCGAGACGATCATCGAGATCGGTAAGTGCGGCAGCGACCATACCTAGCGTGAGAGGGATGGTCAGCTTGACGTCACCCAGCCACCAGGGCAGCGCCGTTGTACCGCATAGCGCGATAAAAATCCGCACGTAGTACAGCCAGGTGCTGTTCCAGGTATAGCGTTTGAGCAGAGGACTTAACATAAAGGCCATTGGTCCTGATTATTCAAAGCGACGACGTGCATTGGCTTCACGCGCTGCACGGGCAACTTCTACTGAAACTACCCGGCGACCCACCGGCCAGAGCGCAATGGCAGCGATTTTAAAGTTCGCAATGCCAACCGGAATACCAATAATCGTTATGCACTGAGCAATACCAGAGACAATGTGCATCAGACACAACCACCAGCCGAAGAAAATTAGCCAGAAAATATTGAGCACGGTGCCGCCGGTATTCAACAGGACGCTTTTACCGGCAGGATTCAGTTCATCGACATGTATCGCTTCGTTGCCATAGGGAAACAGCGAAAGTCGGGTTATCTCCCAGCATGAACGGGTCAAGGGTAAAGTAAAAATAAGCACGATACTGACCAGCGTTGCCAGTAACCAGGCCAGGGTGGTGGCGAACCCCCCAAGCACAAAATTTAAAATATTCAGAACAGTACGCATAAACCCTCGGTTAACTCTGGTTTTCTGTGAATTCGGCAATTGTAACGTTTTTTTGGGCTGGAGCACGTTTTCTCTGGCGGTTACACTGATAAGCAAACCTCTTCGTGTGGATCCGCTTGAGTCTTATGGAACTGAAAGCTACTTCTCTTGGAAAACGTCTGGCACAACACCCTTACGATCGGGCCGTTATTCTCAATGCCGGGATTAAAGTTTCCGGCGATCGTCACGAGTATCTTATTCCCTTCAATCAGTTACTGGCTATTCATTGCAAACGTGGTCTGGTGTGGGGCGAGCTGGAGTTTGTACTCCCGGATGAGAAGGTGGTTCGTCTTCACGGTACAGAGTGGGCGGAAACCCAGCGCTTCCATCATCATTTGAATGCACTCTGGCAACAGTGGAGCCAGGAAATGAGTGACGTTGCTGCGGGGGTTTTACAGCAGCAGTTGGATGCGATAGCGGCCCGTACTAGTGAAAGTAAATGGCTGACGCGCGAACAAACGTCAGGGCTGCAGCAGCAGATTCGCCGTGCCTTTGCCGCGTTACCGCTCCCGGTTAATCGGCTGGAAGAATTTGAAAATTGCCGGGAGGCGTTACGTCAATGCCAGGCATGGTTGAAGGACATTGAAGCCTGCCGCTTACAGCACAATCAGGCGTACACCGAGGCAATGCTGGAAGAGTATGCTGAGTTTTTCCAGCATATTGAATCTTCGCCGTTGAATCCGGCTCAGGCGCGTGCGGTAGTGAACGGTGAGCAATCTTTATTGGTTCTTGCGGGGGCCGGAAGCGGCAAAACATCCGTATTGGTCGCCCGTGCGGGCTGGCTGCTTGCACGAGGAGAAGCCGCGCCAGAACAGATCCTGTTGCTGGCGTTTGGACGCAAAGCAGCCCAGGAGATGGATGACCGCATTCGTGAGCGTCTGCATACGGACGAGGTCACTGCACGGACGTTCCATTCACTGGCGTTGTACATTATTTCGCAAGGTAGCAAAAAAGTTCCAACAGTGAGCAAGCTGGAAAATGATGCCGCCGCTCGCAGTAAACTCTTTATAACGACCTGGCGTCAGCAGTGCAGTGAGAAAAAGGCTCAGGCTAAAGGCTGGCGACAATGGTTAGAAGAAGAAATGCAGTGGTCTGTACCCGAAGGTAACTTCTGGGATGACGAAAAATTACAGCGCCGTCTGGCCTCCCGGTTGGATCGCTGGGTTAGTTTGATGCGGATGCATGGTGGAGCACAGGCGGAGATGATTGCTAATGCTCCGGAGGAGATCCGCGATCTGTTCAGTAAACGCATAAAGCTCATGGCGCCGCTGCTCAAGGCCTGGAAGAGTGCCCTGAAGGATGAGAATGCCGTCGATTTCTCCGGGTTGATCCATCAGGCTATTGTCATTCTGGAGAAGGGGCGGTTTATCAGTCCGTGGAAACATATTCTGGTCGATGAATTTCAGGATATTTCCCCTCAGCGCGCCGCCCTGTTAGCCGCCTTGCGAAAGCAAAACTCGCAGACCACGCTGTTTGCCGTGGGAGATGACTGGCAGGCCATTTACCGGTTCAGCGGAGCAAAGCTTTCTCTGACGACCGCATTCCAGCAAAATTTTGGTGAGGGCGATAGCTGTAATCTGGATACGACTTACCGTTTTAATAGCCGGATTGGCGAAGTCGCAAACCAGTTGATCCAGCAAAACCCACATCAGCTCACGAAACCGCTGAACAGTCTGACGACCGGTGATAAAAAAGCCGTCACGTTGCTCGATGAAAGTCAGTTAGATCTGTTGCTGGATAAGCTGTCGGGTTTTGTGAAAGCTGAAGAGAGAATTCTGGTACTGGCGCGGTACCATCATCTGAAGCCAGCCAGCCTGGACAAAGCGGCCACCCGCTGGCCCAAGCTGCAGTTGGATTTTATGACTATTCATGCCAGCAAAGGGCAGCAGGCGGATTACGTCATTGTTATGGGGCTTCATGACGGGAATGACGGTTTTCCGGCTCCGGCTCGTGAGTCGATTATGGAAGAGGCGTTACTCCCGGCTGTTGAAGATTTTCCTGATGCTGAAGAGAGGCGGTTGCTGTATGTGGCGCTAACGCGTGCGCGGCATCGGGTATGGCTACTGTTTAGTAAAGACGCGCCATCATGTTTTGTTGATGAGCTTAAGCAATTAGACGTTCCGGTGACCCGGAAACCCTGAAAAGCAGGCGGCAGTTGCCGCCTGCTTAGCGTTTATTTGAGGCGTTCTGCAAGATAACGGGCGTAATCCGGGATCAAGATATCCGTTGCGTCGTTAAAGTTTGGCGACTGGATAATAAAATCAGCCGTTGACACGTTGGTGGCGACCGGAATGTTCCAGACTGTGGCCAGGCGTAGCAGGGCTTTGACATCAGGATCGTGGGGAACGGCGTTGAGCGGATCCCAGAAGAAAATCAGCACATCAATTTTCCCTTCTGAAATTAGCGCACCCACCTGCTGGTCACCCCCCATTGGGCCGCTCAGCATGGCATTGACGTCCATTCCTGTCGCGCGTTGAATTAAATTTCCAGTTGTCCCTGTAGCATACAGAACGTGTTGTTCCAGTAATGGCTGGTGGCGTTCAACCCAGCTCATCAACATCTTTTTGCAGTGATCGTGTGCGACCAACGCAATATGTTTCTGCGCTGGTAATGTGCGAGTCGTTAATTCCATAGTACAGCTCCCAAGTTAACCTTGTTACAGAGTACTGGAAGCACTTGACGCTGCAAGAGAAAGACAAAAAAAATGCGTATACGAACATAAATGTCACGATGGGGGCTGTTTCTCAGCCCATTGTAAGAAGTTACTTCGCGTTTGTGCGTCAGCCTGTTGAAACCAATATTTTAAGCGCTGCTCAGTCAGCGTTTGTGACTGAGGCGGCACGCGGTCCAGTTCAGATACCCCGGAAAGCAGCGAACTGTCATCGGCCATCATCGTGGCAAATTGCGGTAAAGACGCATGCTTAGCCGCTTTGTTATAGCGCTCTGTTTCCATTTCATAATCTACGATTTTTGCGGTGGATGTGATTGACAGAATATCCAGCTTAACCGGTATAGGCATGGAATCCCCATCCAGCAGTTCTACGCGTGGGGCATCGTCAAAATGCGTTGCATCTCGCTCGTTGCTCAGACGTGGCAGGTGAAAATTAACCTGACTGACGAGTTGGGTATCAAAGCTGATGACCAGCGGGGGCGAAATATACAGACGTTCTTCGTGGCTGGACAGGCGAATGGTTTTTTCTACGCGAAACACGAGCTGGTGCCGACCATTTTCCAGCTCAATACTTTCGGCACCACGCAGTAATGAGCTGGAGACTTTTTTTCCGTCCAGCACCAGAAGGTCAATATCATTAGACAGACGTAGAGAGGTAGCAAAAACGGTTACCGGCAAACACAGGGCAATTAAGGCTGTCACAATGCCGGCTTTCATAAGTTTCTCCTGTCCAGAAAAAATCTGTATAAGATGTATCTAAATTTTTCGATAATCATGTTTACTAACATATAGACATATTTTTGAGTTTAGCTCTCATGCGCCAGTATGGGATGAATGGTCGCAAAGTCAGGTTTGTCGTACACTTTGCTAAACAGCCTGGAGGAAAACGATGAAAGAGACCGATATTGCTGGCATTTTGACAACGACCCGCACGATTGCACTGGTGGGTGCAAGCGATAAACCCGATCGCCCAAGCTATCGGGTTATGAAATATTTACTCGATCAGGGCTATCACGTTATTCCTGTTTCACCGAAAGTTGCCGGAAAAACACTGCTGGGGCAGCAGGGCTATGCGACGCTGGCAGATGTACCAGAGAAAGTGGATATGGTAGATGTCTTCCGTAATTCCGAAGCGGCGTGGGGTGTTGCTCAGGAGGCAATTGCCATCGGCGCGAAGACCCTATGGATGCAGCTCGGCGTGATTAACGAGCAAGCAGCCGTACTGGCTCGTGATGCAGGGTTGACGGTGGTGATGGATCGTTGCCCGGCGATTGAGATCCCGCGGCTGGGACTGGCGAAGTAAGGTGGATCTGTAGCCGAACAAAACGCACAGACCCGATTAGCTAATCGGGTCTGTGTTTGCATCAATTGCGCAGGCGCGGGGCCTGAAGCTGTTTTCGAATTGTTCGCGCCAGTTCATCCATCGACGGTTGCTCCGGATGTTCTTCCTGTAGCTCACTACTCAGTTGTGCTTCGGCCAGATACGTATGTACTGGCAGACCATTATCGTCTTCCATCACCACGTGATACCAGGGAGCGGCGCGAAGTTCGTCGTTAACCGCCAACTCATCGGCTGACGGTTGATCAAGCGAATATTCCGGGTCGATATCCACGACCACTCCGAGGTAACCTAACAGGGAATGGCGGACCTGCTGGCCGATACCGAATTTGCTGGCAATCATAGTCACCTCCCGGGAAATAGATACCCTCTATGTAAGGGTAATATTCCACTTTTCAAGTTACATGATGCGACAGGCAAACCCTTTCAGATACAGCCCTTCCGGGTAGGTAGCGATCACCGGGTGATCGGCGGCCTGACGGAACTGCTCTATAAATTGTACATCACGACCAGCATCTATTGCGGCATCAGCGATGATTTTCTGAAATAAATCGGTGGTCATAAGCCCAGAGCAGGAGAAAGTCAGCAGTACGCCGCCCGGATTGAGTAACTGAATAGCCAGCATATTGATGTCCTTATAGCCGCGGCAGGCACCCATCAACTGGCTTTTGTTTTCGACAAATTTCGGCGGATCCATCACGATGACGTCGAATTTCTCACCACGATCGCGATAAGCTCGCAGAAGTTTGAACACATCATCACGCACGAACTCAGCTTTGCTCAGATCCAGCTTGTTCAGTTCCACGTTCTGGCGGGCAATATCGAGCGCTTCCTGAGAGGTGTCAACGCTGACGACCTGACGGCAGCCACCCATTAATGCTGAAACCGCAAATCCACCGGTATAAGAGAAACAGTTCAGCACACGCTGATTTTCCACATAACGACGCGTGGCCAGGCGGCTATCGCGTTGATCGAGGTAGTAGCCGGTTTTGTGACCATGCTGAATATCAACCAGTAGCTTCATGCCGTGCTCTTCAATTGGCAGCAGTGCTGGCGGAAGCTGGCCCGTTACTGGCCCTTGAGTCAGCTCCATACCTTCTTTTTTACGCACGGCCACATCGCTACGGTCATAAATGGCGCAGTCCGGGAAAACAATTTGCAGAGCGCTAATCAGGGCGGCGCGTTGGTATTCAGCTCCCGCACTGAGCAACTGCAACACCAGGAAGTTGCCGAAGCGGTCAATGGTGACACCCGGCAGACCATCGGATTCTCCGGCGATCAGACGGTAGCTGTCCAGACCGTCTTTTTTCGCCAGCCAGTCACGCCATGTCTGCGCCTGCTGCAGACGACGGGTAAAGAAATCAATATCGATGGACTCAGACTTGTCAAATGTCCAGACGCGTGCACGGATCTGCGACGCGGGTGAGTACGCGCCGCGTGCTAACCATTTACCCTGATGGTCAACAATATCGATGGTTTCACCGAGGTTGGCTTTACCTTCCATACGTGCGACAGCACCGGAAAATACCCACGGATGGCGGCGCAGTAATGATTTTTCGCGCCCTTTGGCTAACACTAAACGTACACTCATAATTTACTATTCTGTCAATTCAAAGAAATGGGCGCCATTGTCCTGAGTTTTACGCATATTTGCAACGCGCGCTGTGATGATAAGGAGAACCGCAATGTCGAAAGTCTGCATAATCGCCTGGGTCTATGGCCGGGTTCAGGGGGTAGGATTTCGCTACACCACCCAGCATGAAGCACAACGGCTGGGATTGACCGGATACGCGAAGAATATGGATGACGGCAGCGTAGAGGTTGTCGCCTGCGGTGAAAGTGACCGGGTGGAACAACTGATGAAGTGGTTGAAAGCCGGGGGGCCGCGAAGCGCCAGGGTTGACAGAGTTCTCAGCGAACCCCATCGTCCTGGCGACGAACTAAAGGGATTTAGTATCCGTTATTAAATACATTTCACCGGTTTCGGCAGGCCGGCAATTTTAGTCGCCTGCTTGGCCGGACCTTTTGGGAACAGGCGGTAGAGATAACGGCTGTTGCCTTTCTCTTCGCCAAACTTGTTGGCCATCGCTTTTACCAGCATGCGGATAGCGGGGGAGGTATTAAATTCCAGATAAAAATCGCGGACAAAACGCACCACTTCCCAGTGTTCTGCGGAGAGCGTAATGCCTTCGTTTTCGGCGATTTTCTCGGCCAGCGGCTCGCTCCACAGCGTGGTATCTTTCAGATAGCCTTCGCTATCGGTACTGATTTCTTTACCTTCAAAGATCAACATAATTTGTCACTACGTTAGTCAAACTGGCGGCAGTTTACCAAAAAAGAAAGCCCCGCATAAGCGGGGCTGGATAGTGCGAGTTGACAACTTAGTCGCGGCTGGCGAAGCCCAGAATGCTCAGCAGGCTGACGAAGATGTTGTACAGCGAAACATACAGGCTGACCGTTGCACGGATGTAGTTGGTTTCACCGCCACGGATGATATTGCTGGTTTCAAACAGGATAGCGCCTGAAGAAATCAGAATAAACACCGCGCTGATGGCCAGATGCAGAGCTGGCAGTTGCAGGAAGATATTCGCAACCATACCAATCAGCACCACCACGATACCTGCCATCAGCATACCGCCGAGGAAGGACATGTCTTTACGGGTGGTCAGCACATAGGCAGAGCAGCTGAAGAAGACCAGAGCAGTGCCGCCCAGCGCCATACCGATAACATCACCCATGCCTGCAGACAGGTAGGTGTTCAGAATCGGTCCCAGAATGTAGCCCAGGAAGCCGGTGAATGCGAAAGCAGACAGAATTCCGACCGGCTTATCCGCAGTTTTATATGTCAGGAACATCAGACCATACATACCCACCAGCGTCAGGATTAGACCCGGGGATGGCAGCATCAGCACGGTGCTTGCCGTTGCGGTGATGGCAGAAAACGCCAGCGTCAGGCTGAGCAGAAAATAGGTATTGCGCAGCACTTTATGCGTGCTGAGTAGCGATGTACGGTCGCGCGAAGAACTAATAATACGATCCATGAGTCACTCTCTTATGACAGATGTAATTAATGATGGAGGATAATGAAATCAAGGGGAATGACACAGCGGTTTTACCCATCTTTACGCATTTTAACCCGCCAGACTTAAGCATATTATTTCAGCAAAAGTGTCTAAATTAGATGTTACCACTTATTGTTTGAAAATGTCAGATCGACATCTTATAGGTCACTGAAAAATATTGCGTTATTTACTGCATCCCTTTATGAGTGATTGCGGTGTCATCATAAAACAGAACAATAAGGTGCAGGGAATGACTCAACACAAATCGAAGGTATTTACGTTTACGCTGTTGGCCGCCTGTGTGATATCAATAAACGGCGCGGCATGGGCAGCTCATGTTCCCGCAGGAACAGCATTGGCTGAAAAGCAGGAACTGGTGAGAAATAACGGCAGTGAGCCGGCATCGCTGGATCCGCATAAAGTCGAAAGCAACGTTGAGTTTAATTTAATCAGCGATATGTTCGACGGTCTGGTTGCTGTCAAGCAGGATGGGTCTATCGAGCCCCGCCTTGCGGCATCCTGGGAGAATAAAGACAATACTATCTGGACCTTTCATTTACGTCCGGGCATTACCTGGTCTGATGGCTCTGCGATTACCGCACCGGATGTTGTCTGGAGTTGGCAGCGTCTGGTCTCGCCGCAAACGGCTTCACCTTATGCTTCGTATCTGGGCAATATGCATGTTGCGAACGCGGTTGATATTGCCCAAGGGAATAAAGATCCCGCTACACTAGGGGTAAAAGCCCTGGATGATACCACGCTGCAAATTACCCTGACGCAACCGACGGCGGCGTTTCTGGCGATGCTGGCGCATCCATCGCTGGTGCCGCTGGATAAAGTTCTGATTGGGCGTTTTGGCGACAAGTGGACCCGACCAGAACATTTTGTCAGCAGTGGGCCGTACAAACTATCGCAATGGGTGGTCAATGAGCGCATCGTTGCCGAGCGTAACCCACATTACTGGGACGATCAGCATACGGTTATTAATAAAGTTACTTATTTGCCCATCAGCTCAGAGTCGGCTGACGTAAACCGCTATAAGGCCGGTGAAATCGACATTGTTTATAGCGTACCGGTCAATCAGTTCGCCCAACTGAAAAAAACGATGGGCGATGAACTGCATGTCTCTCCCCAGCTTTCAACGTATTACTATCAGTTCAATACAACCCGCGCGCCGTTTAATGATCCGCGCGTGCGCCGGGCGCTGAATATGGCGTTGGATAAAGACATCATTGCGCAAAAGGTGATGGGGCAGGGGCAGCGAGCAGCGTGGGTTATCAGCCAGCCGGAAATAGGTGGGGTGAAACTGCATGCCCCGGAGTATGCGTCATGGCCGCTCGAAAAACGTATTGCTGAAGCCAAAAAACTGCTTGCTGAAGCCGGTTTTGGTCCTGAGCATCCGCTTAGCTTGAATTTGCTCTACAACACCTTCGAAACGCACCAGCGTATTGCGATTGCCGCATCGTCGATGTGGAAGAAAAACCTTGGCGTCGAGGCGAAGCTGCAAAACCAGGAATGGAAAACCATGCTGGACACTATGCACACCGGTAATTTTGACGTCGTGCGCTATGCGTGGATAGCCGATTATGATGATGCTTCAAGTTTCCTCAATATTTTCCGTACCGGTGATAGCGAGAATACTACCAAGTACAGCAACCCCGCCTTTGATGAAGCGATGCGTAATGCGGCGAAAGCAAATTCACTGGAAGAACGAGGCAAATACTATCAGCAGGCGGAAGATCTTTTAGGCGATGATGTCCCTGCGATTCCGGTTTACCACTATGTCCGCACGCATCTGGTGAAGCCGTGGGTGGGGGGATTTGCGCCGGATAACCGGGGAAATTACTACACCAAAGATATGTACATCAAAAAACATTAAGCGTTGTAGTCGGTATTTGTGCTGATTAAATGGTCAATCTGTTGTTATTTCAGTCGATTAACAACATTTTGGCTGTTTTTCAGGCAAACGAACACATTGGTGCTTTACAGGTCCGTTCGGGATGTTTATAGTGCGCCTCATTGGAAGCGTGGCCGAGCGGTTGAAGGCACCGGTCTTGAAAACCGGCGACCCGAAAGGGTTCTAGAGTTCGAATCTCTACGCTTCCGCCAAACATAAACCCCAAGCTATGAAATAGCTTGGGGTTTTTTCGTTTTGCTCGGTTTATATTTTGTCTTCCTTTACTCGTCTTAGTCGCGCAAGAGCAACAGTGCTGCTGACCGGTTGAATGCTGGTGAACTGAGTAATCACCCCGCCTCGCAAAAGCTACATGAGCGAACGTCTCTTCATTCGTCGTAATATCCATAGCAGCCCCAGCATAATAGCCAGATAGCCCATAACGTAAATCCCTTGCTGTTTTCGTTCAGAGAGCGCCGGATCGGCTGCCCATGCCAGAAAGGCGGTAACATCCCTGGCGTATTGCTCCTCAGTTTCAGCTTTCTGCGACGCCGGACTCCATTGGATCTCTCCGCTATTCAGCGGTTTCGGCATGTTAATCACGCCGCCCGGAAAATAGCGGTTAGCCTTCAGTTCGGGATCGTCAGGCAGATAGCCGGTGAGTAACGCGTAGACGTAATCAGCTCCCTGGTCCGTGTAGGGCAGAAAAGCATCTAACAGGAATTGCGGAAATCCACGATCGTATGAGCGGGCGCGGACGATATAGCTCAGGTCAACAGGTTCTGCGCCATTATTAAGGTATCGAGCTTCCCGCTCGTTTAAATATGGCGATATAAAGCTGTCATTTAGCGTCCCGTCCCGCTCACCCATCTGGCCGTCATCCTGAATCTCAGGAAACTGATAGCCGTTAGCGATACTTCTTGCTTCTTCTTCCGTGAGTTCCGGGCCGCCGGATCTGGTCAAGGTTCGAAAGGTAAGGTGCTTCATGCCGTGACAAGCGCGACACTTCTCTTCATAAACCTGCAGACCACGCCGAAGCTGCTCTTTATCATACTGGCCATTGATGCCGCTGAAACTCCATTCCTGTCGTTCAGGCGTGGCTTCTTGCGCATAGGTGGAGCCCAGTCCCAATAGAGAAAAACACAGAACACTGAATTTCAATAGTCGTTTCATTATCAGTCCTGTTTTTCCAGAAAACGACGGCAAGGTAATACGATTAAAAACCAGGCAAACCAAATCAGCGTCGAAAGCTGGGACGCGGCACGTATCCAACCTTCTTCGTTACGAAAACCGTCAAGAAGGTCGGGGCCAACCAGCGCTTTCGATCCTAACCAGCCTAAAAAGCAGGCATTGATGACCCACAGCCAGAATCCGCATTTGACCAGCTTGCTGTAATGGCGAAAACGAGCCCGGGAGGTATCAAGCCAGGGAAGAAAATAGAAAATCAGTATCGAACCGCACATCGCGGCTAGTCCTACGAATTCATTCGGGAAGCAGCGCAAGATGGAGAAGAAGGGAAGGAAATACCATTCTGGCGCAACAATTGCCGGTGTAATCGTTGGGTCTGCGGGAATAAAGTTATCGGCGCTGCTCAGATAGTGCGGAGCAAAGAATAAAAACCAGGCGAAGAGCATCAAAAAAAGGGTGATTTTGATGGCATCGAGATCGGTAATTTTGTAATCGAACAACAGGCTCCTGGACTCTTTCTCGCTGAACTTCTTTTTCATCGCTTGGGCAAACGCTGACTGTACGGTTCGTATATGAAAAACCGTTGCCACGACAATCATAAAAGGAAGAATAAAGTGGATAACAAAAAAGCGGCCAAGCATCGGTGTTCCCGGCGTATGGCTACCGACTAAATATGCGTATAACGTATCACCCACTAGCGGAATGGCCTGGGCAAAGCGAGTAATGACCGTTGCCGCCCAGTAGCTTTTTTGCCCCCAGATAAGACTATAACCAAGAAATGCGGTTATCATCAGGAGGATATACAGCGTGACGCTAATCAACCACATTGTTGTCCAGGGCTTGCGGTACACGTTGTAGTACATACCGCGAAAAATATGCAGATAACAGGCAAAGAAAAAGAGCGATGCGCCAATAGCATGCATATTGCGTATCAGTTCTCCGTGGCGAACCGCACGCATAATATGAATAATGGAGTCAAATGCCAGCCCGGCTGTCGGCACGTAAAACATCGCCAGTACGATACCTGTCAGGATCTGCACGCCGAGCATAACCAGCAGGATTGCGCCGATAGCGAACAGCCAGAGTCCGGCAATCGAACGAGGAAAAGGAATTCGCCAGCGAAGCGAATAGACGCGCTCACTCATCATGTCAGGCTTCCTTAGTGCCGATACGCACGATCTGACCATCAGAATGAAAGGCGTAATCCGGGATTGCCAGGTTGGCCGTTGCGGGGCCGCGCGTCACGCGCCCGGAGGTATCAAATTCCGAGCCGTGGCACGGACAAATCCAGCCCAGCCCTCCCGGCTGGGCGTTGGGGACACATCCGGCATGTGGACAGTACCCTTGAACCACCAGCCATTGGGGATGAACGGCAGAGACCCTCTCGCTGTCAGACTGTGGATCAATAAGCGTATGCCAGTTGGTATTTCTGGCGGCGACAATCTCTTCCTGCGTGCGGTGGTGAATAAGAATCAGCTTTCCCTGCCATATGCGCCTGATGGTTTGTCCAGCAGCAACACCCGCAAGAGAAACATCAATCGGTTCATTTTCCCCTAGCGTTTTCTCATCCGGGCTTAAGGCCGAAACCAGCGGCCACACGGCAGCCGCGACGCCCGCCGCGCCGACGAATTTCGTCAGTTTACACAGGCATTCCCGACGCTGTTCCTGGATTTCGCCATCTGCAAGTTTTTTATCTGCCACCTTGTATTTCTCCCAGAGTAATGCGGATTATTGTTTGTCGATACGCGCGTAAATTTCCTGAAAGCGCTTATCAGCAATACCCGGCGCTTTGAATGCCCGATAGCTGTCCGGTAACGTGGTATCGCCAACCTTAATCATCATCACCATGCCCTGAGCGTAATGCGGTGAACATTTGATGCCGTAAAATCCAGGATTGTCATAAGTCACCTCGATCTCTTCATCTATTTTTCCCATGAAACCGGGATAGTCAGCCGGAGACAATTCAGCAATTGAAGCCGCGTTGTGGCTCTTATGCTTACGGATAAACTTCACCGTATCACCGGGTTGGATCTCCAGATAATCCGGCTCGTAGACCATCGGCCCCGCAGACCCACGATTCTTCATCAACACTTCGTGAGTTTGCGCGAAGGCTGAAGAGGCGAGGGCGAGTAAACACAAAACTTTCAGACTCTGTTTGAGGTATTTCATCGATTCTTCCTTAAAATTCATCAGGTCTTTGATAACGAATAAAACAGTTTTCACTACCCGCTTCATGTTCGACAACGGCGTCGATACCAAACCAGGCATGGAGATTATCGCGGGTAAAAACGGTGCAAGGTTTACCCTGCATCGCCATTTGTCCGGAGGTCATTACGATGATGCGATCGCAGAACATTGCGGCATGATTAAGGTCGTGCAGAGCAGCAATCACCGTGAGCTTTTCACGTTTAACCAGACTCAGCAGGCCAATCTGATGTTGAATGTCGAGATGGTTGGTGGGTTCGTCCATCAGCAACAATTGCGGCTGCTGCGCCAGCGCCCGTGCAATATGCAGGCGCTGTTTTTCTCCCCCGGAAAAGGTATGCCAGCAGCGGTGCTGTAATTCACTGAGATCGACCTTCTCCAGCATCGTTTGTACGATATCGTCATCTTTGGCAGACCAGGGGGTGAGCAGGCTAAGCCAGGGGGTCCGTCCCAGAGAAACGGCTTGTAAAGCGGTAAGCCGCTCGCTGGTTTCAGCCTGTTGTTCGACCAGCGCCACATGTTGCGCAAGATGACGCCGCGAATAGTGCTGGAGCGCTTTTTGCCGCAGAGTGATGTGCCCGGAAGTCGGCTTCAGCAAACCGGCCAGCAGTGAAATCAGTGACGTTTTGCCCGAGCCGTTGGGACCGATGATACCGACAAACTCGCCGGGAGTTACGCGGAGAGAAATATCATCAACAATCGTCTTACCCTTTACCTTCCAACGCAGATTGCAGGCTTCAATAACGGCTTGCGCAGAGGTAACAAGTGGCTGTACGAGGTTTACCGTCATTTGTTCTGGTTTCCTCTTATCAGAATGATTGAAAACGCAGGCGCGCCGACCAAAGCCGTGATTACCCCAATGGGCAGTACCTGGCCGGGTAGTAACGTGCGGGAAATAACATCGGCGACAATGAGGAAAATGGCGCCGGTAAGCGCACTAACCGGCAGCAGTCGATGATGCTGGTTGCCGACCAGCAAACGAGCGGCATGAGGGATCACCAGACCGACAAAGCCGATCGCACCAACAATGGAGACCATAATCGCAGTCATACCGGTGACAGCAGCAATTAGTACTGCGCGAGTACGTTTGACTGGAATGCCCAACGATGCCGCGGATTCAGCGCCAAAGGAGAACGCATCAAGGTGGCGGGCATAACAGAAGCACAGCGCAATACCGACCAGAGCGGTAGGAATAGCTAAGACAACATCGGGCCAGCGTACACCGCTCAAATTGCCTAACAACCAGAACATAATTCCGCGTGCTTGCTCGGCGTTTGCTGAGCGGGTGATGATAAGCGACGTAATCGCATTGAACAGTTGCGAACTGGCGATCCCGGCAAGAATGATTTGGGTTGTAATCCCGCCGCCTTGTTTACCGCCAGCGGCCATCGCCAATAGCGCAACGAACAGAAATGCCGTCAGCGCACCAATGAACGCCCCTAAAGACATACTGATGATGCCAGCCCCCAGTCCCGTGAGCGCAATCAGCACCGCACCGGTAGATGCTCCGGCAGAAATCCCCAGTAGATAAGGTTCGGCGAGCGCATTGCGCAGCAACGACTGCAACACTACGCCAGAAACAGCCAGGCAGGCGCCGCAGCTTGCTGAGACCAGTGCTCGGGTCAGGCGGTAGTTCCAGACGATCCCCGCATCCAGTGCATCGACAGGATAGTGGGTATCGAAAAGATGATTTGCCAACGTGCTGAGTACGTGCTGCCAGGGGATAAACGTTTCGCCGATGGAAATCCCCGCCAGCAGTACGCAACACATCAGCGCACTGACCCAAACGGCATGACCACCGACTCTCACCGCAAGCTGACCAACAGCGCGACGCATCCTGCGAGAATCACTCATGATTATCTGCGTTCCTGAGTAACGGAGATGCGCTATACCGTGCCGTGATATAGCGCAAAATGTAGATTAATGAGCAGCCTGCGGATGCGCTAAGCCATATTCAACCAGAGCGTCAGCCAGTTTTTCCACCCCATCAATAGTTCTGATCCCGGCATTCATTGTCTGTACGTCAATGGCCGGCAGATGGTTTTCTTTGACGGCAGGAATCAGTTTGGTGACAGGATCGGACTGGAGGTATTCCATCTTGATCTTCCAGTCATCTGCCGGGAAGCGTCGGCGGCTCATCTCACCGAGCACAATGACGGAAGGATTTGCTTTAGCGATGGTTTCCCAGCCCACCGTTGGCCACTCTTCAGCAGAATCAATGACATTTTTCACACCCAGCGTTTGGGCTATCCATGCTGCTGGGCCAAACTTCCCGGCAACGTAAGGATCGAGCTGTAAATCGGCGCTTGAGAACCAGAACACGGCAGAAACATTCTTATCCATGCCGGTAATTTTATTTTTTGCTGCTGATTCACGCGCTTTAAGGCTGGCAATCAGCGCTTCGCCTTTATCCTGAACATCAAAAATTTTTGCCAGATCGGCGACTTCCTGATACACCATAGCAATATCAAACATGCCCTTACGAACACCATCACCCCCATCTTCGTTATCCTTAGCACAGTCAGCTGGCGCGGTGTAAACGGGCACCTTCAGTTCACTAAACTGTTCGTATGAGGCAACTGTGCCAGCAGGGCCGATTTGCCATTCAAACTGGCTGGCGACCAGATCTGGTTTTTTAGCCACAATTCCTTCAAAGCTGGGAATATTTTGCGCAATGACGGCAACTTTTTCATTTGCTGCTTTGTAAGCATCCAGTACCGGGCCAAACCACAACGAAGTACCCACGACGCGATCGGCCAGCCCCAGTGAATAGAGAATCTCGGTACTGTTCTGACCCACGGTTGCCACGCGCGTTGGTGCCTGATTAAAGGTAATATCGCGTCCACAGTTTTTAATCGTCAGAGGATATTCGGTTTTTGCCGCGTTAGAAAAACCGGAAGTCAACAGTACAGTGGTTCCAACAATAGCCAGAAGCGTTTTTTTAGAAGAGAAAAATGTAGAATTAGCGTGCATTATCATCGTCCCGTTGATGCCAGAATCTTAAAGTCTGGTCATGGCTCATTTCATTCCATATATCGGGAGGAGACATGAAGATAGATGACATTAAATCGTGAATTTTAAGAATGAAGATATGCAACAAATGCAAATAAGCCTTACTTAGCCAAAATCTTATTCATAAATACACTACTGCTTACGTCAAATAATTCATCCCATGGACCATCCCGTCCACTTAATGGTATACATCGTTGACAGCAGGTCTCCTGACTCACGGTAATCAGAATATCGGCCTTCCCATAAAGACGAGCTTTACAGTGACCTGTGGCTTATTAACCACACAAGGATATTCTGCATCCGCCTACAGTTGCGGGGGCAGTTATGGAATTGAATTGAATAATTCTCACCATATTCCTATTCATATACAAAAATGTAATGAAATGCTGTCAAAAGCGACTCTAACGGCAATTGTTAACGAGGTCAACCGTATGAATAAACAGGGAAAACCTCACACCTTTGGTAAAATTGTTATGTTTTACAGTTGGTTATGCTTAAATCCTTTATCTCGGATGTATACATGAAAATAACAATAAAAAGCTAAATGAGAATTGATTGACATTGATCAAACTATAAACACGGTTTTATTTTTTCAATTTAATCATATTGATCGTTATCAATAACGCAGTTAATTAGCGTTGGGTTAATTTAATAATGTGATCTCTGCATATGTACCAATTGCCATTCATCCTGCATATCCATAACGACGCTAAAATCTTTACGCAACCAAAAATGATACCCTCCAGGCAAGAAATGATGAGTATGCAGATATAAGGTTTTATATTTTTGCTGCTGGCAGAACATTTGAGCTAAAGCAAACAACCGGCTTCCGATTCCCTGTCTGCGGTAGCGCGCATCCACGTAGCAACGACAAATTTCTGCCGTTTCAGGCAAATTATAGTGCCCACGTAGCTCAGTGATACGATCATCATATTGACATACCGCAAGTGTAGCGATGAGCTCTTGTTTTTCACTCCATGCGCAAAGTAATAGATTTCTTTCTTGCAAAATATACTGCTGCTTGAGATCGAAGATATCTTCTTCAGCAGCAGGCATGACTCTCCCGGCATTGAAGAACAAATTAAGATGCTTAATAAGGAATGACTGAACAGCAGGTATATCGGCGTGAGTCATCTCACTAAACCTTAATCGGGTCATGGCAGGCATCCAAGCTTAGAGTGGAATACGATAATAACAATAAGACCACTTTCAAAACAATATTGACGCTGCTATGGCTACTCGCGCCAACGCGGTAGTCACCAGCGATTTGGGGGCTAATCTGTTCTTTTATTGTTCTGGGTCTTGCTTTTCCTAACTGTTGCCGAGGCATAGTTTTCCTCTGCATCCTAAGCCTGCAACTCTAACTCTCAGAAATGAGAGGCCGATCCTTTGAGCAGGACTTTTGTCCTCAATCCTCTGCAAACGTCTGGTTACAATCCCTGCATATCTCCAATACCCATAATTCAGGAATTGTTATGACTGCACATATTAATGCTAAAGCGGGTGATTTTGCGCCAACTGTGATTATGCCGGGCGATCCGCTGCGCGCAAAATTTATTGCCGAAAATTATCTCATGGATTACCGCGAAGTTACCAACGTGCGTAATATGCTGGGCTATACCGGTCTTTATTTTGGTCAACCTGTTTCGGTGATGGGACACGGTATGGGTATTCCGTCTATGACGCTATACGCCCATGAGCTGGTACATGATTTTAATGTGAAGAGAATTATTCGCGTCGGTAGTCTGGGGGCAACACAACCGCATGTCAAAATGCGCGACATTATTCTGGCTCTCGCTGCCGGTACTGACTCTGTCACAAATTTAAAACGTAGCGCGGGCTACACGATGGCGACGTCCGCTCACTTCCCATTACTACAACAGGCGTGGATGCTGGCACAGAAGGCCGGAATCGACATTAAGGTCGGTAATGTTTTCAGTGGCGATCTTTATTACGATCCTGACGAAAACCTCATTCCTGCACTGGAAAAGTTTGGTGTACTGGGTGTGGATATGGAGGTGGCCGGCTTATACGCCTTAGCACACCAATTTAATATTGAAGCACTGGCTATTTTAACGGTGTCCGATCATTGCCTGACAGGCGAAGAAACCACGGCAGAGGAACGACAATTAACTTTTAAAAATATGATTGAGCTGGCGCTAAATACAGTCGTTACGGCTTAGCATTGGCTTTTAATTGAACCAATCAGGGATGTCATTATATGAAGAATAAAATAGCACTTACACTGATTAGTTTTCTGGCAAATTTTATTATGGCGGGGTTTGCCAGTCAGTTTGGAATGCTGATTGAACCGATTGCGGTACGTTACAGTGCTGATGTGAATACCGTTGCCTCGATATTTTCGCTGCTTAACGGTGGGGCATTAGCGGGGACCATCGCCGCCTTTTTCCTGATAGAAAAAATTGGCGTCAAGCGAATGACGTTTATTATCTATTCGATAGTGTTCCTCTGTTCGCTGGCAATGCACTTAAGCCCCGGCTTATGGCCAGTGATGGTTGCCATGACTTTGGTGGGCTTTTGCGGTGGGATTGGCCTGTGTGTGGCAGGAACGATTGTCGTTTCGGTATGGCAGGATCGCATTCAAAGTACAATGTTGGTGGTACAAGACGCCACCTTTAACGTCGCAGGCGTGGTTTTCCCGCTGATCACCACCTACGCCCTGACGCACAATATGTCATGGAGTTACAGCTATCTAAGTGTTGGCATGGTGGCCTTACTTACGTTAGGTGTGGTGGCGCTCACTCGTTTTACTGCCTGTGAAACCGCGTCTGCGGAGGATCGGACAGACGCGGTGAAGTCTGAGTGGAACCCAGGGATTATTAGCGGAGGTATTGGTCTGTTCTTAGGTATGCTGGCGCTGTATACCTTCCTGACCTGGGCACCATTATTTGTGAAGAACAAATTTGGCATTCCTTTTGAGGAAGCCGGTAATATTATTACGCAATACTGGGGAGCGGCGTTGGTTGGGGCGCTAGTATCAACTGTCATTGTTTCTCGAGTGAGGATACATTATTTCCTGTTGAGTATTATTTTGCTCGCTTGCGTTATTACGACCATTATTGTAACGAAAGAAAACATCTCGGGGCTTGATTATCTGGCTTATAGTTACGGATTCGTCTGTGCGGCGCTGTATAACTCCTTTATTGCCTACGGAGTTTCATTTGTGAAGCGCGCAAGTAGTCAGAATGTTTCATATATTTTAATTAGCGGTAGCGCCGG
The DNA here is from genome assembly GCF_006385635.1 of Citrobacter sp. CF971. NCBI lineage: Bacteria > Pseudomonadati > Pseudomonadota > Gammaproteobacteria > Enterobacterales > Enterobacteriaceae > Citrobacter > Citrobacter sp. CF971. The sequence continues at coordinate 1,842,402 of NZ_CP041051.1, forward strand.
GGCTATGTTTAGTCCAGCGATCAGTGCGCTAATGGAAAAAACAATGGGCTTGCAGAAAATTATGTACGCAATACCAGTATTATATTTAATAATCTTTATCATGTTGATGGGTACATTAAAACTTAAACGTAACAAAGCACAGTAATAACACTTACCTCTCTAATTAGATAGTCAGTCGCCACACCATTTATTTGGTGGGGCGACACTCAACCTTGCTCAAAGGAATTGAAAATGATGAAGAATAAATCAATGGTTAAAAAAACAGTTCTGGGCGCAATCGTTGTAATGAGCTGTACGCAAGCGCTTGCTGCTGATTATACCGATGGCAACGTCCGTAAAAATGATTTTAACTGGATGCAGATGAACTTAATGCAAAGTGTGGATGCGAAAGTGCCTTATGGTATTCGTAATGACACTTATCTGGAACTGGAGTTTGGGGCGCGTTCCGGAGTTATCGATCTGTATGGTTATGTCGATTTCTTTGATATTTTTGACCGCAAGCAGGATGACCGCCATGGTGGCGATAACTTTTTCTCCAAGATATCCCCACGTTTTTCCCTGGATGCTATTTTAAATAAAGATTTATCCGTTGGGCCATTTAACGAATTCTATATCGCAACGGTAAATAACATTGGCGACCGGGAATTATTTGAACATTATGTTGGTCTGGGCACAGATGTTAAGGTTCCGTGGTTTGGTCTGGTGGGAATGAACATCTATGCGCATTATGTGCGTGAAAACTACGGTGCGGATAACGAAGGCAAGTGGGATGGCTACATGTTCTCGACCAACTGGTCGACGCCGTTCTATACCTTTGCCAACGGCAGCTACCTGAACTATCAGGGTTACTTTGACTATCAGTTCGCCGCTAACAAGATTGCTAATCAACCGTTATACAGCAATAACGCGATTGAATGGTATAACGGTATCTACTGGCATTCAGAGCATTATGCGGTGGGTTATGGCCTGAAGTATTTCCGCAATATGGCATTGATGGAAAATCACGGCGGAGCAGGGCGCACCACCGGACTCGGTCACTACTTCAACCTTACCTATAAATTCTGATTGCGCTGAACTGACACACCAACCTTCTCTACGGAGATGGTGTGTCAGTCAATGATGTCATTGCCGAGGAATTTACGCAGTCCATCCAGATCCTTAATTTCCAGTCCTTGCTTCGTGCGCGTTACCAGTCCGGCATCCGTCAGGGCTTTAACCGCCCGCCGATAGACCCGATCGGTGGTGCCGAACCGTTCTGCTTCCTGGTATTTTTTATGGAAACCATCCATCGGCTGTTTGTTCTGATGCTGGCGATACAGATCATACGCCACGTTATGAACGATAGGGTAGAGCATCCGGTGCAGGAAGATTTCCAGCATATCCTGATAATCAATCGCCATCGCACTGGCAAAAAATATCGCCAGTCTCGGGTGCTGGTTTAGCGCTTCTTCAAGACGATCACAGCTGCACACCGCCACGGTCAACGGCTCTTCGGCCACGATATCAAGCTGGCAGCGATACCCGGTAAAAAACTCCATTTCACCAAATAGTTGCTCATCACATTCCATTGCGCCCAACTGAAAACGGCGACCATTTTCCGCGCTGTAACGCAGGGAAATTCTGCCTGATTGCACCATGATAAGTCGATCGACTACCTGCCCCTGGCGATAGAGATACTCATCTTCGTGGATCATCTGCGTTTCAGAGAGCAGTTCCTGGAATATCTTCTCAATTAAGGCATCATCTTGCTGCCAGATATTGTGAAAACGACCTTTTGTCAGGGGCTTAAGCTGCATGGCTCAACGTCTTATTGTTTGAGATAATTCTTATCGCTGACTGTATGCCATCTACTACTTAATGTCATTAAGAGCAGGTTTCGGGACAATAAAAAGGCCAGCACCATGCTGGCCCTGACGCACTAAGGATGGCTGATAAAACGGGACAGCCGCTGGCGCAGCAGGCGGTTTTCCTGACGCAGCTGCGCGTTCTCTTCCAGCAACGTCAATGCAACGGCAATCCCTGGCCAGTCAAGTTCCAGCTCCTGACGCAGGCGCACCGCGCGACGCATTACGGTCAGCGCATGATCGTCAAACGTCTCGTCTTCGTAGGGTTCTATCACCCCTAAGCCGACAACCTCATGCAGTTCTTCTTCTGACACACCGGTGTACAGACAAAATTCGGTAATGGTAAAAGTGACGGTAACGTTAGCCATTATGCTTTCCCCCACTCTTTGCGCGGATCAAAGGTCTTTTGTGCATCTGCCAGTTGTTGCCACAGGGCGGCACTGGTGTCGTCAGGTTTCGGTGGCATGACGATCTTGATCACCGCATACAAATCGCCGGTATGTTTTTTACTTACCAGACCCTTGCCTTTAATGCGTAGCCGCTGACCGGCCTGGCTGCCTGCAGGAATGGTCAGCAGGATGCTCTCTTTCAGCGTCGGAACGGTTACTTTCGCACCCAGCGCAGCTTCCCACGGCGCCAGAGGAACGACAACTTCCAGATCCTGATTAACGATATCGAACAGCGGATGCGGCGCAATATGAATCACCAGCCACAAATCACCGTTCGGCCCACCGTTTTCGCCGGGCGTGCCCTGACCTTTCAGGCGGATACGCTGACCGTTACCGACGCCAGCCGGAATTTTCACGTTCAGTGTTTTAGGAATTTCTCGTTCTACCATGCCAAACGCATTGTAGACTGGCAGGTTGTAACTGATAGTGCGGCTATGCTCAGTAAGCGTTTCTTCGAGGAAGACGGCAACTTCTATTTCGATGTCATGCCCGCGGCTGGCAGGGCGCTGGCGCGACTGGTGCGCACGCTGACCAAAAATGGAGGAGAAGATATCGTCGAAATCTTCGGCGCTGTAGCTTTGCCCCTCTCCTTGCTGGAATTGACGGCTGAACTGAGGGTCGTTGCGATGCTGCCACAGTTGGTCGTACTCGGCACGTCGCTGTTCATCACTCAGGACTTCCCAGGCTTCAGCAACCTCTTTAAACCGGGCCTCAGCGTCAGTCTCTTTGCTGACATCAGGATGGTATTTACGGGCGAGTCGACGATAGGCGGTCTTGATTGTCTTGAGATCGTCTGTCGGTTTCACGCCCATAATGGCGTAATAATCCTTTAATTCCATAGCGTTCTCTCGTGTAAATCAACACTTGAAGAAGGTGTACCCCGACAACAGGTAACACCGCTAAGTTTAGGGTAATCCTGATAACGGCGAATGCCAACCGGGAAGAAAGGATATTGGTCTAAATGATGTGATTGCGCACCACCAACAGCGCTTTTGACTGTTGTGTGGTGCGAAAAGTGAGATTAGCGAAACGTCAGGATTTGGTGATCAGATAGCGAACCGTATCCGCGTAGCTCTTCACAAAAGAGTTTAGGTCGTCAGATTTCAGTCCTTTTGGATTGATCATATATTTACCGTTGATAAAAATGGCGGGCACACCGGTTAAATCTACCGCTTTAGCCATTTCTTGTTGTTTAGCGGTCAGGGATTTCACGGCAAAACTGTTCCAGGCGGCATCATAATCACTGGCACTGACGCCCGCGCTGATAAATACGTTACGAATATCATCCGCTGTTTTAACGGTTTGTTTTTTCTGAACGGCATCAAAAAGCAACGGTTTAACTTTATCTTGTACGTTTAACAGCATGGCGACGGACCAGGCGTGTGTCATGTCTTGCCCCAGCGGACCTAAAAAGTCGACGTGGTATTCGGTGAGTTTGACATCAGCAGGCAGTACTTTTTTCACGTTATCCGTGATTTCAAAAACTTCATCGTACTGATAACAGGAAGGACAGTAAAATGAGAAAAACTTCAGTGCAGCTGGGGCGGAAGCGACGGGTTTTTCCAGGGTGATATACTCTTTACCGTCGGTAAATGATGCTGCCTGAGCGCTAACTGTAAAAAGTAACCCAATCAGGGGTAATAAATATTTTTTCATTTCCATATACTCTAAATAACATTTGATAAACAAATTATCTGCTAATGAATACGTTATTCATTGCGTATGGATATAATAAGGAAATCCTCTGAAAATGCGCTGACCCTTACTTTCATTTACGCATCAGTACGTAGCGGGCATTATTTGTGTGCTGACATTGAAATATTCTCTGGCATTCTTCGTAAATAGTGAATGATAACTTCCGTGATATTTTCAGGGGTGTTTTTAGCAATGTTATAGTGTAATAAACAAAGACGAAAATATGATTAATTATCATTTCGCCTTAAAGCGTGAATGGCAAGGTATTGCGCTAAGTATTTGCAAATACCCCTGTAGATTGTCTTTTTCTTGTCGCGCGTGAATGAATAGGGTAAGTGTCAGAGACGAGCAACCCAAATGGATATCACTATGATCGACCACCTGGATCACCTGGTACTAACCACCAATCATGAAGAGGCTTGCGTTCGTTTTTATGTCGAGCTCTTAGGCATGAGGTTGGAAACTTTCGCACAAGGTCGGAAAGCCTTCGTCTTTGGCAATCAGAAAATCAATCTCCATATTCGGGGAAAAGAGTTTGAACCTAAAGCCTACGCGCCAACGCCGGGGGCGCTGGATTTGTGTTTTATCACCACGCGTACCCTGGAAGAGGTGACAGAGACGTTTCAAACCCACGGAGTTGAGATTATTGAAGGGCCCGTTGCACGAACCGGCGCGACAGGACCGATTCGCTCGGTTTATGTCAGGGATCCCGATCTCAATCTGATTGAAATCGCGGTATATCCAGCAGATGGAAGGACATAACTTTACAGCGTAAAGGTTGCCAAAAACCGGCGAGTGGTTAAGATAACTCGCATCAATGAGTGAGGGTATAATGGCGAAACGTCAACGGATGGGATGGTTGTTCCTCTGTCTGGCATGTGTTGTGGTGATGGTTTGCACCGCACAACGCATGGCGGGCCTGCACGCGTTGCAGATGGATACCGCCGTTACAAGCGTTGTCGCCAGTGCACAAGTGCAGACCGATGAAACCTCACCCGTTACCCCTTGTGAACTGAGCGCGAAGTCATTACTGGCTGCGCCACCCGTACTGTTTGAAGGTGCTATTCTGGTGCTGTGCCTGCTGCTGTCGTTGCTGGCGCCAGTGCGGGCGTTTCGTCTACCTTTTTTCACACCGCGAGCCATCTCGCCGCCCACTCTCCGGGTGCATCTCCGATTTTGCGTCTTCCGTGAATGACAGAACAGCCGTTGCTGACTGTTAGATAATTATTCACGGAGAAAAACTATGATGACTGTTTTCAGGCAGACGCTGCTCTGTCTGTTATTGCTATGGCTGCCCGTATCCTGGGCGGCTGAACCCGGCTGGCTGCGTTCACCCGATAACGATCACGCCAGCGTGCGGTTACGCGCTGATACGTCCGCTGGCGGTGAAACTCGTCTGTTGTTGGATGTCAAACTGGAGGACGGCTGGAAAACCTACTGGCGTTCTCCGGGCGAGGGGGGCGTTGCGCCTGCTATCGCCTGGAAAGAGGAAATGCCTGCGGTCGACTGGTTCTGGCCAACCCCTGCTCGTTTTGAGGTCGCCAATATCACTACCCAGGGGTATCACGATAAGGTGACGTTCCCGATGGTGGTGCGCGGTAGAGCGCCCGCCACGCTCAGCGGCGTTTTGACGCTATCCACCTGTAGCGACGTTTGCCTGTTGACGGATTTTCCTTTTTCCGTGACGCCCACAGCCCAGGACCCGACTTTTGCACATGACTATGCTCAGGCGATGGGACAGATCCCACTTGCCAGCGGCCTGACCGATGCTCTGAGCGCCGGCGCACGGGCGGGAGAGTTAGTCGTCGAGGCTCACCGTGCGGGAGGCTGGACTGCACCAGGGCTGTATCTGGATGCTGTTGATGATGCGGATTTTGGCATGCCGCAAATCCATGTTGAGGGGGAGACATTACGCGCCACGGTACCTGTACATGACGGTTGGGGAGAAGGCGCGCCGGATCTGCGTGGTAAGTCAGTCACCCTGGTGCTGGCAGATAACGGTGTTGCCCAGGAAAGTCGTCTTGCGATTGGCGAAGCCCCGGTTGTTGAGAACGCCTCACTCCCACTGTGGCAAGTGGTACTAATGGCGCTGCTGGGCGGTTTGATCCTCAATCTGATGCCCTGTGTGTTACCGGTTCTGGGCATGAAGCTGGGCTCGATTTTGCTGGTCGAGGAAAAAAGTCGTCGCCAGGTCCGTCGTCAGTTCCTCGCATCGGTAGCCGGAATACTTGTCTCATTTATGGCTCTGGCTCTATTGATGACGGTGCTGCGTTTAACCAATCAGGCGCTTGGCTGGGGGATCCAGTTTCAGAATCCATGGTTCATTGGCGTGATGGTACTGGTGATGCTGACGTTCAGCGCCAGCCTGTTCGGGTGGTTTGAATTCCGACTCCCTTCTGCGATGACTACCACGCTGGCGACTCACGGCGGCAACGGTCTGTCGGGACATTTCTGGCAAGGTGCATTTGCGACGCTGCTTGCTACGCCGTGCAGTGCCCCGTTCCTTGGAACGGCGGTGGCGGTGGCATTGACCGCTTCGCTGCCGACATTATGGGGATTGTTTATCGCACTTGGGCTGGGAATGAGCTTACCGTGGCTGCTGGTAGCTCTGCGTCCCGGTCTGGCACTGCGTTTGCCGCGGCCAGGACGCTGGATGAATATGTTGCGGCGTTTGCTCGGCGTGATGATGCTGGGCTCCGCTATCTGGCTTGCGACGTTGCTGCTCCCGCATTTCGGATTCGTAGGGCAAAGCACTGGCAAAGAGAGCGTGAACTGGCAACCGCTAAGCGAGCAAGCTATTGAGGATGCGCTGGCGCAACATAAGCGCGTGTTCATTGACGTCACAGCAGACTGGTGCATCACCTGTAAGGTAAACAAGTTCAACGTCTTGCATAAAGATGACGTACAGGCCGCATTGCAACAGCCGGATGTGGTGGCGCTGCGCGGCGACTGGACACTCCCTTCTGAAGTCATTACCGAATTTCTAAAAAAACGCGGCCAGGTTGCTGTGCCGTATAACCAAATTTATGGCCCCGGTCTGCCGGAAGGCCAGGTGTTACCCACGTTGTTAACCCGCGATGCGGTACTGCAAACGTTGAACGATGCCAAAGGAGTTACCCCATGAAGATGATGATTGTTCTGCTGTTAACCCTGTTTTCTGCCGTCAGTATCGCGAAAGAGCCTGCACCGTTTACCCCGGAACAGGAAAAGCAAATTGAAGCATTAATTCAGGAAGCCCTGTTTAACGATCCCAACAGCCCGCGGATTGGCGCAAAGCAGGCAAAACTGACCCTGATAAACTTCACCGATTACAACTGCCCATACTGCAAGCAGTTGGATCCAATGCTGGAAAAAATTGTGCAGAAATATCCTGACGTGGCGGTAGTGATCAAACCGTTGCCGTTTAAAGGTGAAAGCTCGGAACTGGCGGCGCGGACCGTGCTGACGACATGGCATCAGCATCCGCAGCAGTTTCTGGCGCTACATGAAAAACTGATGCAGAAGAAGGGCTACCATACCGATGTCAGTATCAAACAGGCGCAGGAAAAAGCGGGGGCCAGTTCGGTGACGCTGGACGCCCAAAGTGCTGAAACGCTGAGCACTAACCTGCAACTGGCGCGACTGGTGGGTGTACAGGGAACCCCCGCAACGATCATTGGCGATGAACTTATTCCCGGTGCGGTGCCGTGGGAAACGCTTGAGGAAGTGGTAAAAGAAAAACTGGCGGCGGCCAATGCTCAGTAAACTGCGCCGCTGGCTGCGCGAAGGGCTGATCTTACTGGCTCTGTTGGCGGGGGCGATGCTGCTGATGGATGCCTGGCGCGCGCCGCAGCTCCCTGCCTCTTTTGACAGTACGCCTTTACAAACGTTGGATGGTGAAACCGTCACGCTGGCGGCGCTCAGCAAAGACGAGCCAGTGTTGCTTTATTTCTGGGCGAGCTGGTGCGGCGTATGCCGCTTCACAACGCCGGAAGTCGCCAGGCTGCGCTCGGAAGGGGAAAATGTGATGACCATTGCGTTACGCTCCGGAAATGAAGCTGAGGTATCTCGCTGGCTGTTGCGTAAAGGCGTGGAATTTCCGGTCATCAATGATGCGAATGGGGCTATTTCCCACAGTTGGGCGATTAGCGTCACGCCCACGTTGGTGGTGATGTCAGAAGGTCGGGTGGTATCAACCACCAGCGGCTGGACCAGCTACTGGGGCATGAAACTTCGGCTGTGGTGGGCGAAAATATTCTGATATTTGTGCCGGGGGAACCCGGCATTTTTTTATGGCGTCGCCTTCCTCTGGAAGGCATATTTCGTTGCCTGACGAAGCAAGCACAGTGATTAACGTCCAGAATCAGTCATCTTCTCTTTTCCAGGAAAGTGCAACATGACGAGTTCTTTAGCGTTTGGACCCGCTCTGGTGATGATGATTGCCGCCACATTTGTCCTCGCCGGGATGGTGAAAGGCGTTACGGGTATGGGGTTGCCCACCGTGGCGATGGGGATCCTCGGATCGCTTATTTCACCGGTTGCGGCGGCGGCTATGCTGCTATTGCCTTCGCTGATAAGCAATTTGTTCCAGTTTGGCGGTGTTGGAAATACACGCCAATTACTCAAACGACTGTGGCCAATGCTGCTGACAGTGGTAGTGGCGACTCTGCTTGCCAGCGCCTGGATTACCGGGGGCGACACCACCCGAACTCAGTTTGCACTCGGCGTGGCGCTGGTGGCCTACGCTATCTGGACGCTGGCAGGAAAGAAAATTGCGGTGGCCCCGCAGCGTGAAAAACCGTACTCCCTCGTTATTGGATTTGTGACCGGCTTATTGACCGGCGGAACCGGGGTGTTTGTGATGCCCGCCGTGCCCTGGATCCAGTCCCTGGGCTTTGAGAAAGATGAACTGGTACAGGCGCTCGGGATCTCTTTTACCTTTTCGACCCTGGCATTGGCGCTGGGTCTGTGGTGGCACAACGCGCTGCCCGTACAATCCCTAAGCTTGTCGGCTTTGGCCATTGTTCCTGCACTTATTGGTCAGTGGATAGGAACCCGTGTGCGAAGGGTTATTTCTCCGCTCGTGTTTAAACGCTGTTTTCTGTTTTGTCTGGTCGGGTTGGGTACAGAGATGATGCTGCGTGCTGTGTGACCGGTTCGGTGACTTTGCGCGACTTTCATGGCATCGTTAATTCAGAGATTCAGGGTCAATGAGGTCGTTATGGCATCCGTGATGTTACATGAAGAAGAGGGCGATCTGGAGTCGAAAATGGCACTCACTGCGGCAGTGATGGCCGATAAATCGCGCTCGCGTATGCTGTGCGCCCTGATGGATGACCGCGCCTGGACTGCAACTGAGCTCAGCGCAGTGGCGGATATATCCGCGTCGACCGCCAGCGCGCATCTCGCGCGTCTGTGCGAACAACGTTTTGTTATAGCGTTGGCGCAGGGCAGACATCGTTATTTTCGCCTTGCAGGTTCCGATATCGCTGAACTGCTGGAACGCCTGATGGGCGTTGCGTGGGCGACATCAATGCCCCGGAGAATCACAACGCCGCCAGGTTTGCGGCATGCCCGCACCTGCTACGACCATCTCGCCGGAGAGGTCGCGGTGAGGTTGTTTGATACATTGGTTTCCCGTCAGTGGTTAACGCCGGATGGTGAAACGCTGACTCCTCTTGGCCAGGAAAAGCTGGCCCAGATGGGGATTGTCCTGGCGGCGGGTTCATCCCGGCGGAAGTTAACCTGCGGTTGTCTGGACTGGAGCGAGCGACGTTATCATCCTGGTGGTGTGCTTGGCGCAACGCTGCTGCGCTGGTTCAGTGAACAGCGATGGATAAAAACAGTACAGGGCAGCCGCCACGTCATCTTCACACCTCTTGGCATTCGTAAACTCGAAACCGAGTTTGGTGTTAAAACGACACGCTAGATGGTCTGTTTTGCGAAAGCGTTCCCGGAAATATGTCATATTTCTGTCACACTCTGTTGTGATTGATAACAACAAGAGGTCGTAGGGATGAATAAATCGTTAATCGCCGCCGCTGTGGCAGGGGCTGTATTACTGTCCACCGCCGCGCAGGCGCAGACCGCGCCGGAAGGGTACCAGCTTCAACAAGTATTGATGATGAGTCGGCATAACTTACGTGCACCTTTAGCCAATAATGGCAGCGTTCTTGAACAGTCCACCCCCAAGCAATGGCCAGAATGGGATGTCCCCGGCGGACAACTCACTACTAAAGGCGGTGTGCTGGAAGTCTATATGGGCCACTACATGCGAGAGTGGCTGGCAGAGCAGGGGATGGTGAAATCGGGCGAATGTCCGGCACCGGATACGGTGTATACCTATGCTAACAGTCTGCAGCGTACAGTTGCTACGGCGCAGTTCTTTGTCACCGGTGCTTTCCCAGGTTGCGATGTTCCGGTCCATCATCAGGAAAAAATGGGCACCATGGATCCCACCTTTAATCCGGTGATCACCGATGATTCCGCCGCCTTCAGCCAGCAGGCCGTTCAGGCCATGGAGAAAGAGCGAAGTAAAATGCAGCTCAACGATAGCTATCAGTTGCTTGAGCAAATGACCGACTACAAAGACTCTCCATCCTGTAAAGAAAAACAGCAGTGTTCCCTGACCGATGCCAAAGATACGTTCAGCGCGAAATACCAGCAGGAGCCAGGCGTATCGGGGCCGCTGAAGGTGGGGAATTCGCTGGTCGATGCCTTCACGCTGCAGTATTACGAAGGCTTCCCGATGGACAAGGTTGCCTGGGGCGAGATTAAATCGGATCAGCAGTGGAAGGTTCTGTCGAAGCTGAAAAATGGCTATCAGGACAGCCTGTTCACCTCCCCGGAAGTGGCGCAGAACGTCGCCAAACCTCTGGTGAAATATATTGATAATGCGCTGGTTACGGAACGCGCGAAAGCACCGAAAATAACCGTGCTGGTGGGACATGACTCAAACATCGCTTCGCTGCTCACCGCGCTGGATTTCAAACCATACCAGCTTCACGATCAGAACGAGCGTACGCCGATTGGCGGGAAGATTGTCTTCCAGCGCTGGCATGACAGCAACGCAAATCGTGATCTGATGAAAATCGAGTATGTGTATCAGAGCTCGCAGCAGTTGCGTAATGCAGATGTTCTGACGCTGAAATCCCCGGCGCAGCGCGTAACGCTTGAGCTGAAAGGATGTCCGATAGATGCGGATGATTTTTGCCCGATAGATAAGTTCGACAGCGTGCTGAATGAGGCGGCTAAATAAAAGAAAAACTCCCCCGTGTTCGCGGGGGAGTCTGAGCGCTAGACGTTTTTACGTTCGATAGTCTGTTCACCCCAAAAGAGCGAATCTTTGTCTGTTTTTTCAAAGGCTTTGATGAGTACCTCATCGCTACCTTCTTCCCAAATTTTTTCCGCCAGTTTCTCGTCATAATGTGCGACTTCAAAAATGGCTTCGGCTATTTCCGGCGATGTATTGCGCAGACTTGCCCATTCGCCGACGCGATGGGCTTTCGCTTCTTGAGTTGGCATTCGAATCCTCCTGTTGAAGATTAGCCGTTGAGTTTTACTGCCAGACCTGCGACATATTCACCCTGATAGCGGGCGATAGATAATTCTTCCTGACTTGGCTGGCGGGAGCCGTCGCCTCCGGCAATGGTGGTTGCACCGTAAGGGGTACCGCCGCGAACTTGAGAGACATCAAACAGCTCTTGCGCCGCGTAACCGATAGGCACAATCACCATCCCATGGTGGGCAAGCGTAGTCCAGGTTGAGGTAATGGTTTGTTCCTGACCGCCGCCGGTTCCCGTTGAGCTGAATACACTGGCGAGTTTGCCGTACAGACCACCAGAGGCCCACAGCCCGCCAGTCTGGTCGAGGAAGGTACGCATCTGACCGGACATATTGCCAAAGCGCGTGGGGGTTCCAAAAATGATGGCGTCGTAATCAGCCAGTTCTTGCGGGGTTGCGACTGGTGCGTTTTGTGTTTTGCCGCCAGCCTTAAGGAAAATCTCAGGCTGCATGGTCTCTGGTACGCGCTTAATAATCACTTCCGCGCCATCTACCTTATTTGCGCCTTCTGCGACTGCATGGGCCATAGTTTCAATGTGTCCATACATGGAATAATAAAGCACCAGAACTTTTGCCATTTTACACTACTCCTCGAGTTAACCGTGTCCGTAGCGACTCGCTACCTACCTTTAAAGATATGACGTACTGTCAGGAGTGCAAATTTCACAATCACTTCTTTGATTTATAACAATTTTTACAACAACCTGCTTTGTAGCAAAATGATACATATTTAACTGGGGTGAATTCGGTAGTCATAAGAAAGACTTATTGATTTCTTAGGGTGATTATTTCTTTGGCACTCCTGATCCTGTTGCAGGATATTACAGTTAGCGTCTGCCCAGTCCACGCTTCACTATGCTTAATCCCACGCAGTTATTTTCAGGGCCTCGCCCGTAACGCTGCGTGAGGTATCACTCCTCAGTACCTATGCAATATGATGTCTAATCAATGACGGAGGTCAGTAATGGCAAACCATCGGGGCGGTTCCGGCAACTTTGCGGAAGACCGCGAAAGAGCATCAGAAGCAGGTCGAAAAGGTGGCCAGCACAGCGGGGGCAACTTTAAGAATGACCCGCAACGCGCTTCAGAGGCAGGCAAAAAAGGGGGCAAAAATAGCCACGGCAACAACAAATCGTAATTGTCGGGCTATCTGTCAGATATGTCGTGACGCCTGAGCGTCAGAGACAGACGTTACGTAGCCACCGCCGCCGGATCCTTCCGGCGGTTTTTTTTGTCTGCAAGGTTGAACTGTAACAAAACGCAACGCAGACTAATGACATTCAGTTAATCGGGTGTCTCATGTCATTACTCTCTCGTTATTCCTTTTCTGTTAAACCTCAGGAAGCGATCCTCATTGTGATCACCATGTTCTGGGGTGGCACGTTTCTGGCGGTGCAATATGCCGTTACCCTGAGCGGGCCTTTTTTCTTTGTCGGTGTGCGTTTTGCCACTGCCGCACTGGCGGTCGCGCTTTTGTCGTTACACACACTGCATAAGCTGACATGGCTGGAAGTCAAAGCAGGGGTTGCAATCGGTATCGCCATTGCGCTGGGTTATAGCCTGCAAACCTGGGGGCTACAGTTTATTCCCAGCAGTAAATCGGCGTTTATTACCGCGATGTACGTTCCGTTGGTACCGCTTTTACAATGGCTGTGTCTGGGGCGCATGCCTGGACTGATGCCGTGCGTCGGTATTGTACTGGCCTTTATCGGATTGATTTTTCTTGCCGGACCGGGAGGTAATTTACTGGCTTTAGGCGAAGGCGAGTGGATCACGCTCGCCGGTGCGGTGGCGATTGCGGCAGAAATTATCCTGATTAGCGCGTGGGCGGGAAAAGTGGATGTACGGCGGGTAACGGTAGTGCAACTGGCAACTGCTTCAATAGTGGCGTTTATTGCGATGGGACCAGCCGGAGAGACCGTACTGCCAATGTCTACCGGATTGCTGGTGGTGGCGCTGGGGCTGGGGATTTTCAGCGCGATTATTCAGGTCACCATGAACTGGGCGCAGCGTAGCGTTTCGCCGACGCGCGCGACGGTTATTTATACCGGTGAGCCAGTGTGGGCGGGAATCTTTGGCCGTCTGGCGGGTGAACGCTTACCGCTACTTGCATTGCTTGGCGCGGCATTCATTATTGTTGGCGTGCTGGTCAGCGAGCTGAAGTTCAAAAAGAAAAAAGCGCAGCCGCAAGAGGCGCCTCCGGAATCGCTTTAATTTAACCATTCACCGCGTGATTTGGTATGCTGACGCCCTCACAAGAAGGAGAGGGCGCATGGTCCAACGCGCAGAGAAAAAAACAGGTAAGCGTTCGCAGGCCGTCAGTGCAAAACGGCAGGCCATATTAACCGCGGCATTAAATATCTTCTCCCAATATGGGATCCACGGCACGCGCCTGGAACAGGTGGCAGAACAGGCTGGCGTGTCAAAAACCAATTTACTTTATTACTACCCGTCAAAAGAGGTGCTTTATATCGCCGTTTTACGGCAGATCCTCGACATCTGGCTGGCTCCATTGAAAGCTTTTCGCGAAGACTTTGCGCCGCTGGTGGCCATTAAAGAATACATTCGCCTTAAGCTGGAAGTGTCGCGCGATTACCCTCAGGCATCACGGCTGTTTTGTATGGAGATGCTGGCCGGAGCGCCTTTATTGATGGCAGAATTGGAGGGGGATCTCAAAACGCTAATTGATGAGAAATCCGCGCTGATTGCCGGTTGGATCAAAAGCGGAAAACTGGCTCCGGTCGATCCGCATCATCTGATTTTTATGATTTGGGCTTCAACTCAGCACTACGCCGACTTTGCCCCACAGGTAGAGGCGGTGACAGGCGCAACGCTGCGTGATGAAGCCTTTTTTAACCAAACGGTCGAGAGCGTACAGCGGATGATTATTGAAGGGATCCGCGTGCGTTAACTGGCCGGTGGTAAAGGGCAGCTTAAATCGCCTTCTTCACACTGCAAGAGCGAGGCGAGAAACGCTTCGCGCTCGTTGGTCTTATCCGTCAGGCACTGGCTGGTAATCATCGCCTGAACGCTACCGCCTTCGGTGCCAGAACTGAGTAATGCACAGTCCGCATCGCGCAAAGTTATCCAGGATATTTGCGCTTTTTTCAGTAAATCGCGCTGGGTTGGAGCGGCGCGCTTCAGCGCATTCTGATAAGTTTCATTAAGTTTGGCGTCGGCCGCCTTATACTGCTCTGCCGCACAGGTGTTCATCTCAATCTGCGTGTTCGCGTTGGCGCAGTCATCCGCCAGCGCCTGGCCGCTCAGCAGCAGCGCTGCACATGTCAGTACGATTCGTTTCATGCTTCCCTCTGGCTTCATAAAAAAAGGCCCCGTTACCGGAGCCTTAATTAACCACAACCTTAGCCGATTGTCATCAGGCTGGCGTTCCCGCCGGCTGCGGCGGTATTGACGCTCAGAGAGCGTTCAATGTACAGCCTCTCCAGCAGAATATTGCTCTCGCCACGGGCAAAGCCCTGGACCGACACAATCGCCCCTTCGCGGGCCGCCACTGCTTCACACAGTGCGCGAAGCTGATCGGAATCGCCGTGGAAAATAACGGCATCAAACGGCTGCGTGGCGATGTTGTCCGCTTTGGCAAATTGAATGCGCCCGGAGACCGCGGCTGGCAGGCGTTTTGCCAGGTCGCGATGGAACGTATCATCTGGCCACAGGATTAAGCTACCAACGGAAGTTACAGCGGCAACCTGTACCAGTGCATCCTGCTCATCATCGGCGATACACAGCACGCGTTCGCGCGGCAACAGCGTCCAGGTATTGCGCTCGCCGGTGGGTCCTGGCAGCAGGCGTTGCGTTCCGGCCTGCGCCAGTTCGCCAAACTGCTGGCAGAGCGCACGCAGTGCTGGACGGTCGGTTGCCCATTCGCTGAGCGCTTCCAGTGGTTGAACCAGTGCGGCTTTAAGCTGCGCATCGACCGGGTAGTCTGCATCCTGGCGGGCAAGGGTAATGCCTAACGCATTTTCCGGTCGGTTTGCCAGCAGGCGGTACAGATACAGCGGCCCACCCGCTTTTGGCCCGGTTCCTGACAAGCCTTCGCCACCGAATGGTTGCACGCCGACGACGGCGCCGACCATATTGCGGTTAACATACAGGTTCCCCACATGTGCTGAGCCCGTGACCTGGGCGATGGTTTCATCGATACGGGTGTGTACGCCCAGCGTCAGACCGTAGCCGGAGGCATTAATTTGCTCAATCAGGCTGCCCAGATTATTACGGGTGTAACGCACGACGTGCAGTACCGGACCAAACACCTCTTTTTGTAATTCATCGAAGCTTTCCAGCTCAATAAGCGTCGGGGCGATAAAGGTACCGGTTTGCCATTCCCGCGCATCGTCGCTATTTTCGCGCACGGCCTGGAACACCGGACGCCCTTTGGCGCGCATGGCCTGAATATGGCGCTCAATATTGGCTTTGGCTTCTTCATCGATAACCGGTCCAATATCGGTGGTCAGGCGGCCCGGGTTACCCATGCGGCATTCCGCCATCGCGCCGCGCAGCATTTTCAGCGTATGGTCGGCTACATCGTCCTGCAGACACAGGACGCGAAGCGCGGAGCAGCGCTGCCCGGCGCTGTCAAAGGCAGAAGCCAGGACGTCGACCACCACCTGTTCCGTCAGCGCGGAGGAGTCGACGATCATGGCGTTCATCCCGCCGGTTTCGGCGATAAGCGGGATTGGACGTCCCTGAGCATCCAGGCGGGTCGCGATATTGCGTTGCAACAGCGTGGCAACTTCCGTTGAGCCAGTAAACATGACGCCGCGTACGCGCTCATCGGAAGTGAGCTGCGCCCCGACCGTTTCGCCCTGACCAGGCAACAGTTGCACCACGCCTGGCGGTACACCTGCTTCGAGTAAAATGGCAATACCCTGGGCGGCAATCAGCGGGGTTTGTTCCGCGGGTTTTGCCAGCACGCTGTTGCCCGCCGCCAGCGCAGCGGCAATCTGCCCTGAGAAAATAGCCAGCGGGAAGTTCCAGGGGCTGATACAGACTACCGGCCCTAACGGACGATGGGTTTCATTATCGAAGTCATCGCGGACCTGACCGGCATAATAGTGCAGGAAATCTACCGCTTCGCGCACTTCCGCAATGGCGTTGCTGAAGGTTTTACCTGCTTCGCGCACCAGAATGCCAATCAATTGCTGCATCTGGCCTTCCATTAGAACGGCGGCGCGATGCAAAATAGCGGCGCGCTCTTGTGGCGGTGTGGCGAACCAGATCGGCGCGTTATTTACTGCGTTCTGCAATGCCTGTTCCACTTCGCTGTGAGTCGCTTCACGCACGTAACCGACAATATCTTTCGGTTCGGCCGGGTTGACGACTGGCGTCATTTCACCGTCAGCAACCGGATGTTCGAGTATTGGCTTAGCGTGCCATTTTTGCAGCGCGCTGTTGAGCAGGGCGGAGGACAGCGAGGCCAGACGATGTTCGTTAGCTAAATCCAGTCCGCCTGAGTTTTCGCGGCCTTTACCGTACAGGTCACGCGGCAGGGCAATCTTCGGATGTGGCAGACCAGCCTGGCCTTCCTGCTGCGCCAGTTTTTCAACGGCTTCGACCGGGCAGGCTACCAGTTCATCCAGCGGCAGGGTCGTGTCTGCAATGCGGTTGACGAATGAAGTGTTGGCGCCGTTTTCCAGCAGACGACGCACCAGATACGCAAGCAGCGTTTCATGCGTGCCTACCGGTGCATAAATGCGGCATGGACGGTTCAGTTTGCCATCGGCAACTTTACCGGTGACCTGCTCATATAGCGGTTCGCCCATACCGTGCAGGCACTGGAACTCGTACTGACCCGGATAGTAGTTTTGACCGGCTAATTGATAAATCGCCGCCAACGTATGGGCGTTGTGGGTGGCGAACTGCGGGTAGATCAGATTCGGTACCGCAAGCAGTTTTTTCGCACAGGCCAGATAGGAAACGTCGGTGTACACCTTACGGGTATAGACCGGATAACCTTCCAGACCGTCCATTTGCGCACGTTTGATTTCGCTATCCCAGTAGGCGCCCTTAACCAGGCGGATCATCAGGCGACGGCGGCTGCGCGTGGCGAGGTCAATCAAGTAGTCGATAACATACGGGCAGCGCTTCTGGTAGGCTTGAATAACAAAGCCGATACCGTTCCAGCCCGCCAGTTCAGGTTCAAAACACAGTTTTTCCAGCAGATCGAGGGAGATCTCCAGTCGGTCTGCCTCTTCAGCATCGATATTGATACCGATGTCGTACTGGCGGGCCAGCAGAGTAAGCGACTTCAGACGCGGATAGAGTTCATCCATCACGCGGTCATACTGCGCGCGGCTATAACGCGGATGCAACGCCGACAGCTTGATAGAAATACCCGGCCCTTCATAGATGCCGCGACCATTTGAGGCTTTACCAATGGCGTGGATTGCCTGTTGGTACGAAACCATATAAGCCTGGGCATCAGCGGCGGTTAGAGCCGCTTCACCCAGCATGTCATAAGAGTAGCGGAAACCTTTTTCTTCCAGTTTACGCGCGTTAGCCAGCGCTTCGGCGATAGTCTCTCCGGTGACGAACTGCTCGCCCATCAAGCGCATTGCCATGTCGACGCCTTTACGCACCAGTGGTTCACCGCTCTTGCCGATAATACGGTTGAGTGAGCGTGAAAGGCTGGCTTCATTATGCGTAGAAACCAGACGACCGGTAAACAACAGTCCCCAGGTCGCCGCGTTGACGAAAAGTGACGGACTGCGTCCAATGTGCGACTGCCAGTTGCCGTTGCTGATTTTGTCGCGGATTAACGCATCGCGGGTTGCCTTATCAGGAATACGCAGCAAGGCTTCCGCCAGACACATCAGTGCGACGCCTTCCTGTGAAGAAAGGGAGAATTCCTGCAATAAACCTTGTACCATCCCGGCGCGGCCGCTGGCGGTCTTCTGGTTACGCAGTTTGTCGGCCAGGCTGTACGCCAGCTTGTGCGCTTGCTCAGCGATGGGTTGCGGCAGACGAGCCTGCTCCATCAGCATCGGCACTGCATCGGTTTCGGCGCGGCGGTACGCGGCGGTGATTGCTGCGCGGGAAACTGACTGCGGCAGGATCTGTTCGGCAAATTCCAGGAAAGGCTGATGCGCTTCATTCTGCGGCGTGGTTGACTCCTCACCCTCATTCGCGGCACCCGCCAGCAGGGCCGGTAGTTCAGGAAGCGCGTCGTTATTTTCCAGTCTTTCGAGATAATTAAAGATGGCTTGTTTGATCAGCCAATGTGGCGTGCGATCGATTCGTGATGCTGCTGTTTTAATACGCTCGCGAGTGGCGTCATCCAGCTTAACCCCCATCGTGGTGGTTCCCATGCCGTTTACTCCTGTTGTACTGAAATACGGGTCTGATAGTTACCGAGAAATATCCACTATGTTGCAGCTTTGTGCAACCATGTTAAATGTGACTTGGTTTGCAAGCTTGGAAATGAATGAAATGTTAATAAATATGAGTCTTATGATGTGGGCTGTAAAAATTACAGAATCTTTTTCTCTGCGGTAGTTAACACTTTTAAAAGGTGCAACCGAAAAAAATGTGAGAGAGTGCAACCTACAGAAAAATGCTATCTACTCTGGATCAAATTTGATGTAAATGGTGTGTTAAATCGATTGTGAATAACCATCGCTTCCGGCAGGATACGGTCGCCCTGGTCAACATAGATATCTTTGCCACGTTCCGGCAGGGTAATAAAACGGCAAGCCACGGCATTGCTGATACATAATTTTGGAGAGTTTTGATGGCTATTAGCACACCGATGTTAGTGACATTCTGTGTCTATATTTTCGGCATGATATTGATAGGGTTTATTGCATGGCGTTCAACCAAAAACTTTGACGATTACATTCTGGGGGGACGCAGTCTGGGTCCGTTCGTGACCGCGTTATCTGCTGGGGCATCTGACATGAGCGGCTGGTTGCTGATGGGTCTGCCTGGCGCAATTTTCCTGTCGGGCATTTCAGAAAGCTGGATCGCCATCGGCCTTATTTTGGGTGCCTGGATCAACTGGAAGCTGGTGGCCGGACGTTTACGCGTACACACCGAATACAATAACAATGCGCTGACGTTACCGGATTACTTTACCGGTCGCTTTGAAGATAAAAGCCGAATTCTACGTATTATCTCCGCGCTGGTTATTCTGCTGTTTTTCACCATCTATTGTGCTTCAGGGATTGTGGCAGGGGCGCGTCTGTTTGAAAGTACCTTTGGCATGAGCTACGAAACAGCACTGTGGGCGGGCGCGGCCGCGACGATCATTTACACCTTTATCGGTGGTTTCCTGGCAGTAAGCTGGACCGATACCGTCCAGGCCAGCCTGATGATCTTTGCTCTGATCCTGACGCCGGTGATGGTTATTATTGGTGTGGGTGGGTTCGAGGATTCGCTGGAAGTGATTAAACAAAAGAGCATTGAGAACGTGGACATGTTCAAAGGGCTGAATTTTGTTGCCATCATTTCCCTGATGGGCTGGGGTCTGGGCTACTTTGGTCAGCCGCATATTCTGGCGCGCTTTATGGCTGCAGATTCCCACCATAGCATTGTTCATGCTCGCCGCATCAGTATGACCTGGATGATCCTCTGTCTGGCGGGTGCCGTGGCTGTGGGCTTCTTTGGTATTGCTTACTTTAACAACAACCCGCAGCTTGCCGGTGCCGTTAACCAGAACGCCGAGCGTGTGTTTATTGAACTGGCGCAAATCCTGTTTAACCCGTGGATTGCCGGTATTCTGCTGTCTGCGATCCTCGCTGCGGTTATGTCGACCCTGAGCTGCCAGCTGCTGGTGTGCTCCAGCGCAATCACCGAAGACTTGTACAAAGCATTCCTGCGTAAAAATGCCAGCCAGAAAGAGCTGGTATGGATTGGCCGCATCATGGTGCTGGTCGTGGCGCTGGTGTCCATCGCGCTGGCGGCGAACCCGGAGAACCGCGTGCTGGGTCTGGTAAGCTACGCCTGGGCGGGCTTCGGCGCGGCGTTTGGCCCTGTGGTTCTGTTCTCGGTAATGTGGTCGCGTATGACCCGCAACGGCGCGCTGGCAGGGATGATCATCGGTGCGGTAACGGTAATCGTCTGGAAGCAGTTCGCCTGGCTGGGTCTGTATGAAATCATCCCGGGCTTTGTTTTCGGCAGCATCGGTATTGTGGTCTTCAGCCTGTTGGGTAAAGCACCTTCAACTGCTATGCAGCAACGTTTTGCCGAGGCTGACGCGCATTATCACTCAGCTCCGCCATCGCGTTTACAGGCAGAATAATTTATCTCCTGTCCCTGAAGCCCGCCGTGCGCGGGCTTTTTATTGCGCCCCCGCAAACCTGCATAACCATTACCCGCCTAACTGTTTACATTAAGTCATCATTCTCAAAACATTCTGCTTGAGTTTTTCTTTGCTGTAATGATAATCACTATCACTGTAATTTACTTTTCTTTTCATCAATTGACCGAGAATAACGTTTAAGGGTTCTTCGCATGTTTGTTCCATTTCTAATTATGTTGCGCGAAGGGTTAGAGGCCGCGCTGATTGTCAGCCTGATTGCCAGCTACCTGAAACGGACTCAGCGTGGTCGATGGATTGGTGTGATGTGGATTGGTGTTCTGCTGGCGGCGGCATTATGCCTGGCGTTAGGGATTTTCATCAACGAAACCACCGGTGAATTTCCGCAAAAAGAACAGGAGCTGTTTGAAGGCATCGTGGCGGTCATTGCCGTGGTGATCCTCACCTGGATGGTGTTCTGGATGCGTAAAGTTTCCCGCAACGTCAAAGTCCAGCTTGAACAGGCTGTCGATAACGCGTTGCAACGCGGTAATCATCACGGTTGGGCGCTGGTGATGATGGTCTTTTTTGCTGTTGCGCGAGAAGGGCTGGAATCGGTGTTCTTCCTGCTGGCGGCATTCCAGCAGGATGTAGGCATCTGGCCGCCGTTAGGCGCGATGCTGGGACTGGCTACCGCAGTGGTACTGGGATACCTGATTTACCTCGGCGGCATTCGCCTCAACCTCGGGGCGTTCTTTAAATGGACCAGCCTGTTCATTTTGCTGGTAGCTGCCGGTCTTGCCGCTGGGGCGATCCGCGCTTTCCACGAAGCCGGGTTGTGGAATCATTTTCAGGATGTGGCGTTTGACCTGAGCAGTGTGCTGTCGACGCATTCGCTGTTTGGCACATTGATGGAAGGCATTTTCGGCTATCAGGAAGCGCCAAGCGTTAGTGAAGTCGCTGTCTGGTTTATCTACCTGATTCCGGCGTTGATTATGTTTGCACTACCGCCGCGTTCAGGCACTACGGCATCGCGTACCGCACCTTGATAAAAACGCGATGCAGAATACTTTTTAGTTACAACATACTTATTTATAGGGATAGGTTATGACGTTTAATTTTCGCCGTAGTGCGCTGCAGTTGGGTATTGCCGCGCTGTTTGCATCCGCTTTTTCTGCACAAGCCGCCGATATTCCGCAGGTGAAAGTCACGGTTAACGACAAACAGTGTGAACCGATGACGATCACGGTTAACGCCGGGAAAACGCAGTTCATCATCCAGAACCACAGCCAGAAAGCGCTGGAGTGGGAAATTCTTAAAGGCGTTATGGTGGTTGAAGAGCGCGAAAACATTGCACCAGGTTTTAGCCAGAAAATGACCGCTAACCTGCAGCCTGGCGAATATGATATGACCTGCGGTCTGTTGACTAATCCGAAAGGCAAACTGATCGTAAAAGGCAGCGCAACGGCGGATGCCGCACAGAGCGATGCTCTGCTGAGTCTGAGCGGCGCGATTACCGAATATAAAGCCTACGTGACGGCTGAAACCGCGCAACTGGTGGCGGGCACTAAAGCCTTCACCGATGCAATTAAAGCCGGTGATGTGGAAAAAGCGAAATCCCTGTATGCGCCAACCCGTCAGCATTATGAGCGTATTGAACCGATTGCTGAACTGTTCTCCGATCTCGACGGCAGCATCGATGCGCGTGAAGACGATTACGAGCAAAAAGCCGCTGATCCAAAATTCACCGGCTTCCACCGTCTGGAGAAAGCGCTGTTTGGCGACAATACCACCAAAGGTATGGATAAATACGCCGACCAATTAAATAGCGATGTTCTTGACCTGCAAACGCGTATTAGCGAGCTGGCTTTCCCACCGTCTAAAGTTGTTGGCGGGGCAGCAGGACTGATTGAAGAAGTTGCTGCCAGCAAAATCAGTGGGGAAGAAGATCGCTACAGCCATACCGATCTGTGGGATTTCCAAGCCAACGTCGATGGCGCGCAGAAAATTGTCGATCTCCTGCGTCCTCAGTTGCAAAAATCCAATGCTGAGCTGCTGGCGAAGGTGGATGCGAACTTCAAAAAGGTCGATACCATTCTGAGCAAGTACCGTACCAAAGACGGTTTTGAAACCTATGACAAACTGACTGATGCCGATCGTAATGCGCTGAAAGGGCCGATCACGACGCTGGCGGAAGACTTGTCGCAATTACGCGGTGTTCTGGGTCTGGATTAAGCACTATGCAGCAAGATAATGAAAACGGCGTGAGCGAACCGTCACGCCGACGTTTACTGAAAGGGATGGGCGCCCTGGGTGGGGCGCTGGCGCTGGCGGGTGGGTGTCCGGTTGCCCACGCGCAAAAACCACAAAGCGCGCCGGGAACGCTGTCTCCGGATGCGCGTAGTGAAACGCAGCCGTTTTATGGTCAGCATCAGGCGGGGATCCTGACGCCGCAGCAGGCATCAATGATGCTGGTGGCATTCGATGTTCTCGCCAGCGATAAGGCCGATCTTGAGCGTTTATTCCGGTTGTTGACTAGCCGATTTGCGTTTCTGACCACCGGTGGACCGGCACCGGATACGCCCAATCCGCGTCTCCCTCCTATGGATTCAGGTATCCTCGGCGCATACATTGCGCCAGACAACCTGACGATGACGTTGTCGGTTGGTTCATCGTTGTTCGATGAACGTTATGGCCTGAAATCGCAGATGCCGAAAAAGCTGCAAAAAATGACCCGCTTCCCGAATGATTCGCTGGATGCGGCGCTGTGCCATGGTGATTTGCTGCTGCAGATTTGTGCCAACACCCAGGACACGGTCATCCACGCGTTGCGCGATATCATTAAACATACGCCCGATCTCCTCAGCGTGCGCTGGAAACGTGAAGGGTTTATTTCTGACCACGCCGCGCGCAGCAAAGGCAAAGAGACCCCGGTCAACCTGCTTGGCTTTAAAGACGGCACCGCGAATCCGGACGCTACGGATGCGAAGTTGATGCAAGACGTGGTGTGGGTCACGGATGTGCAGGGTGAACCTGCCTGGGCGCAAGGTGGCAGTTATCAGGCCGTCAGGCTCATTCAGTTCCGCGTTGAGTTCTGGGATCGTACGCCGCTGAAAGAGCAGCAAACGATTTTTGGTCGTGATAAACACACCGGCGCGCCGCTGGGCATGCAGCATGAGCATGATGTACCTGACTATGCCAGTGATCCTGAAGGTGAGGTGATTGCGCTCGACAGTCATATCCGCCTGGCAAACCCGCGCACGAAAGAGACCGACTCGAGCCTGATGATGCGTCGTGGCTACAGTTATTCGCTCGGTGTGACTAATTCTGGTCAACTGGATATGGGGCTGTTGTTTGTTTGCTATCAACACGATCTGGAAAAAGGATTTTTGGCGGTGCAGAAACGTCTGAATGGTGAAGCGCTCGAAGAGTATGTCAAACCGATTGGTGGGGGATATTTCTTTGCTTTGCCGGGTGTTAAAACTGCAGACAATTATCTGGGACAGTCTCTGCTCGAAGCCTGATGATTATGCCCCGCAGTACAGCGGGGTTTTTCCTGATATCTTGATGAAGGAACAAATTATTTTTTATGATCGGTATGCGACTGAAATAATTCTGTCATCTCTCTGCAAGAGACTGTCTCTGGTGATAAGATAGAATTTAAGTTAACAATAAGTAAAAATATTGTTGCGTTAGCGAAAGGTTATGATGTAATTATAAGTAATAGCGGTAGTTCCCGGCGGTGATAGTCTTTCACTATGGAGATCGCGAATGGAAAAGTCCTGTATTGGACACGTTTTTCACAGTAACAGCAGTACCTTACGCGGACGTTTCTCTTCCGGTAGCCTCCTCGTCACCGCTAAATCTCTCTCTCATTCACTTCTTCTCCTTGTAACTGACGCCCTGTACGGTGCGCGTAGCCGTGTGTGGCGTCTTATCCGAAAGCAAGCAATGGCTTACAAGGAAGCCAACCCTCAGATGTTCGTGCGCATAATCGTGCCGCCAACGGCGCGTGTGATGTATACCTACAACTCAAGGTGCTATCCATGGGAAGACAAAAAGCAGTGATCAAAGCTCGTCGTGAAGCAAAACGTGTGCTGAGGCGGGATTCGCGTAGTCATAAGCAACGTGAAGATGAATCGGTCACCTCGCTTGTGCAGATGGGCGGCGTAGAAGCGATCGGTATGGCGCGTGATAGTCGCGATGCCACGCCAATCACGGCGCGAAATGAGGCTCAGGCGCACTACCTGAATGCTATCGAGAGTAAACAGCTGATCTTCGCCACCGGTGAAGCCGGGTGTGGTAAAACCTGGATCAGCGCGGCAAAAGCAGCAGAGGCCCTGATCCATAAAGATGTGGACAGGATCATTGTAACCCGCCCAGTTCTGCAAGCTGATGAAGACCTCGGCTTCTTACCTGGGGATGTTTCGGAGAAGTTCGCTCCCTATTTTCGCCCCGTGTATGACGTGCTGGTGAAACGGCTGGGAGCCTCCTTCATGCAATATTGCCTGCGACCTGAGATTGGTAAGGTGGAAATCGCACCGTTCGCCTATATGCGTGGACGTACATTTGAAAATGCAGTGGTCATTCTTGACGAGGCTCAGAACGTCACTGCTGCGCAAATGAAGATGTTTTTAACCCGCCTCGGGGAGAATGTGACGGTGATTGTGAATGGGGATGTGACCCAGTGCGATCTACCTGCGCACGTTCGCTCAGGGCTAAGCGATGCGCTGGCCCGTTTCGAAGAAGATGATATGGTTGGGATCGTTCGTTTCAATAAAGACGATTGCGTCCGCTCGGCGCTCTGTCAGCGGACGCTCAACGCTTACAACTGATAAGTACTCCGTCTTCAAGGCCCGGGAAACCGGGCTTTGTTATTTGTGTGTTGTTAAGTAAATTTTAGAAATTGAAATAGTATGCTCTGATGAAATAGAACATCGAAAACGAGTAGAAACCAGGATATCTGAAGTCGAGGGGGAACCTTGCCTGACTTGAGATATGTCAAAAGTTTGATTTATGAACTGTGGAATAGAGAACACCTTATTTTAGACTCATGCGTTTATCCAGTGATGAATGCGTCTCGCGGATCAGCGACCCGTTGAGCTCACAGCACTCAGCGGACGTTCGTGTAATGGTTCGCCAACGCGGAACGATAGCTACGCTTTTATCGAGATGTCGCATTCATCAGCCAGTTTCTGAGCTGAGTTACGACATTATGTTACATCTGATTTTGCAGAAGAATCATGATTTCCTCATTAATATGATCCAACAGGTCATACCGTCTCCGGTATTCCGCGCGTTTTTTACTGGCAAGCTCATTAAATGACTTACGCTCTACATAAATTGGCAACTTATACCAATTACCGTATGGACGACCAGCAACTGATTCCCAAAAATCACTGTACAGGGCAACAAAGTATTTACGTTTCTTGTACCGGTATCGCCATTGCCTGAAAACATGGCTCTGTTCACTAACTGCTAAAATATTAGTGATATCACAGCAACGCATCAATGAACAAAGAACCTCAAAAACGATCCGCTTAGGGAATAGTCCATAGCAGGCTTTAGTAGCGTCACGAATAATGTCTGGGCCAATATTTTTTGGTGCCCCCTGCAGACCGCCAATAAATGCACAATGTCCTTTTTTTGACGGGATAACCGAGAAGGACAATCGGGCCACCGGGGTATTGTTAAAACTCAGAGATAACATCAGTTCTCCTTCACGATCAAAACCGCCTGAAGAACAGTGAATATCAAAATCCTCACCATTTTTTCCGGTGAAATGGACCAATAGCACATCTCTGTCGGGTAATAATAACGCCTGGTGTTTCACTGGTAAACTCTGGACAAAACGGTAGTGACCAATAATGTTTTTCCTTCGATTCCATGCCAGCCCTCCTTTATGTAAATAGGGACGATGAATTTTGGCTGGTAACGTAGGTTGCATCTCCAGAATCTTATCAATTGATTTAAGGGAATGTAATTCTTGATAATACCGAATACTGGAGACAGGACTTATCATAGATCGTAAAAGATACATGAGTCGAAATTTTTTGTTCTTCCATTTGCTATGCAAAGGGCCACGTGCCAATAGAATTTGGTTAAAGAAACTTAGATATGATGTATTTTTCATAAGTATTCATTATTAATTCAGGGTGTTTAAATTTATTTACGTGCAAGGTGTAAATACTGGAATCTCTGACGCTGTTTTGTTAATGCGAAACATTTTGAAAATAAATTCATGTCTGACATGCCAGTTTTGTTGATAATCATTAGGCGCTCTCTCGTCCGCATATCCTGATGAAAACAAATTTTTTTCATTCTACAGAGAAGAACATATATATTTGTTAAACAAAGTATACTTTACAAACATACCGATGTTCATTGAGTAACCTGGTAGGTTGACTTGTCAACCACATAACGAAGTAAATCATGTGATTCAGCGAGCCATGGGTGTTTGGAAAACGCACGACTTTGAACGTCAGGACAAATTTTGGACGATGACAGCTATCACAATTGGCTGTATTCCCGCGCAATACGCCGGTTTTCGTGGATTATTGTCAAATTGAATAACTTAAATTGGGATATACACATTCCTGACTTTCTTTCCAGATATAATGCCCAGTATATTTTTGGTAACCTTTTGTACTGAAAAGGAGTTTGCATTGTATGGTTATGAAACAGACCCGCAAAACAATACCAAGGGGAACCTGATTCGCTGGCTGACGCACGAATAGGGTACTGCCGTTAAGAATATTTCCGGATACAGAGACTTTACCGATCGGCCGCAACATTCTCTGGTCACTCACGTTCTCAGAGAAATGCACTAGCTCGATGCCTGGTTGCAGTGCGGCAGTGTTCCGGGAGATTCACCGGTGATGAACAGTGCCAATCTGTATAAAGGTATCGGAAAAATTTTTTTGTCCGGCTTTAACCATGAACATGCAGTCAACTGTCCTGTGTACCTAAATGACGTGGTAATCTTGAATAAACAAACTCGAGTTGTTTACTCATTCATACCTGAGCGCGTGTTCCAGGGAAACGAATAAGCGTACTGAGTTTTATATTCTGCATGTACATCACCGTAAAGTGCCTGCAGGATGATTACTTTCAGACCGTGGAGGATTACGTCGGTAATGATAGTAAAGACTCTCAAATATACATAGCAACAATCCAAACCATACCGCTGAAAAACAAAATAGCTCGGAGTAATTAATAATTTCTCCAAATATAAGTATGGCAATGAGAAATTGCAAAGATGGTTCTATATACTGAGCAAGACCTGTCACAATAAGAGATGTACGATTTAGCGCTACTGCAAATAACACTAACGGAATTACTGTAACGGGAGCGGTTAATATATAAAGGAACAGAGAGATGTCAGATGATGTAGTTATACTCGAGCCAGTATAGATAAAGATGAAAAGAGCAACAGGTAGAGCCCAGAATGTTTCAAGCGTGATTGAGGTTATTGCATCGTAATGGATAAATTTTCGCGCCAGTCCGTACAATGCAAATGAAAACCCCATGATTAACGCTAGTGAAGGAAAACTGTTTGCGGAAATAATCTGATAGCCAAGACCACATACGCCGGATATTACTGCTATAAGTTGAAATAATGATGGTTTTTCTTTAAGAAAAATACATCCAAGGCAAATGACAATAAGTGGGTTGATAAAATATCCCAGACTGGCGTCGAGTACCTTATGATTTGTTAATGCATAAATAAAAGCTGACCACGAAATTACCATTAGCAAGCCTGCTATCATGCAGGATATGAAGGAGGTTTTATCTTTCAGTAAATCGCGAAAAAACGTTCTCTTACGAAATAATAATCTTATTGGCAGTAATAGAGGTATAGACCAGAAAACTCTGTACATCAAAATTTCAGCGAGGGCTCCGCCAGATAGATATTGATAAAACAATGGGATCAGGCCCCATAATATAAATGCCAGAACAACAACTGCGGGTCCATTTCGCAGAAACTTTACCATTTATGTGTATCCTTGCTTGCCATACTGACATGTTCTTCTGAAGAGCATTGTCAACCCTTCACTCTGGCATGTACCTGCTCTTAAGAGAAACGTGTGCTGTTACAGTACTCAATCTCATTTACAGTCAGGGTGATATAAAAAACAAGGTGAAATTTATCATGATCGTATCTATAAAATGATGATAAAAATCAACGGGAAGACTTCCGATTTGTATTGCGGGCTGGATCATCTTTCAGACGTCTGACGGGGAGTATTTGCCTTTCCCTGATTTCCTCGTCAATATCAAATAAGCACTCGTCGCAGAATTCTGTATCGAGTGAGAGCCACTGTTCAAAGACGCTCCTTTTCTTATTACACCGTGCGCATCTCTTCATCACATCATCCTTTATGCTATTTCCCTGCCGAGCTTCCAGGACAAAAGGTGTTCGCTCCTAAATAAGACAGGAATTAGATTTATAAACAATCAGTTAAATTCGTTTTAGAGATTGTGGCACAGGGACAATCATGCGGGATAATTCATTTTGCAGATCAATTTTTACGTAATCGATCGACGAAATCGATCGATGCTTACACCCCTGTATTACACACCATTCGTGATGCTGCCGGACTCACAACACCTGGCCAGCATTCCTTGCTTAAGCGCATCATTACCGGGTGCAATGCCGCGCTGGAATAAATTAAAGCGATGCTCCACCAGCTTGCTGATATCTCAGCACAACCGGGAGTATTGGCGGGCAAACTGCGCAGGACTAGGCAATGGATGATGGCTTCCGCTGCTGGTTGCTTGAGAAAGAGTAAACCGCTATGAAGGTCATTACCTGCAATCTAGACCGGAGGATCTGGCGTGATTTGTTGAAGAAATCCGGCATGATAAGTCTCATGCATGCCGCTACCAGCGATAAGTGGAGCAGAAACCTTGAGCGGGGCGATATCCCCGCCAGGCTGTGCAATATGCGAAAAAAAAGCCCGTACTTGCGTACGAGCTCTTCTTAAAATATGGCGGTGAGGCGGGGATTGACTCGCTTCGCTCGCCCTGCGGGCAGCCTGTTCGCTATGCTCTCAGTCTGTCCAACTGGCTGCGCCAGTAGTCGAACCCCGGTCCGGGCTTCTCATCCCCGCCAGGCTATGCAATATGCGAAAAAAAAGCCCGTACTTGCATACGAGCTCTTCTTTAAATATGGCGGTGAGGCGGGGATTGACTCGCTTCGCTCGCCCTGCGGGCAGCCTGTTCGCTGTGCTCTCAGTCTGTCCAACTGGCTGCGCCAGTAGTCGAACCCCGGTCCGGGCTTCTCATCCCCGCCATGCTGTGCAACATGCGAAAAAAAAGCCCGTACTTGCGTACGAGCTCTTCTTAAAATATGGCGGTGAGGCGGGGATTGACTCGCTTCGCTCGCCCTGCGGGCAGCCTGTTCGCTATGCTCTCAGTCTGTCCAACTGGCTGCGCCAGTAGTCGAACCCCGGTCCGGGCTTCTCATCCCCGCCAGGCTATGCAATATGCGAAAAAAAAGCCCGTACTTGCATACGAGCTCTTCTTTAAATATGGCGGTGAGGCGGGGATTGACTCGCTTCGCTCGCCCTGCGGGCAGCCTGTTCGCTGTGCTCTCAGTCTGTCCAACTGGCTGCGCCAGTAGTCGAACCCCGGTCCGGGCTTCTCATCCCCGCCATGCTGTGCAACATGCGAAAAAAAAGCCCGTACTTGCGTACGAGCTCTTCTTAAAATATGGCGGTGAGGCGGGGATTCGAACCCCGGATACGTTGCCGTATACACACTTTCCAGGCGTGCTCCTTCAGCCACTCGGACACCTCACCATATTGTTGTTCCTGTGCTACCGGAACGGGCGCTAATGTAGGGGAAACACCGCCCCGTCGTCAATCAACTTTTTGAAAAAAATGTGCATTTACACAAACTTCAAGCAACATGGAGCATAAATAAGCGGGAATTGTTTTTTTTGCCAGCATCCTAAAATTTGCTACTCTGATGTTCCCTCGGAAAATGATGATAATAAGTGCGAGAAAGTTCCGCACAACAATGTTCAGGAGACAATGTGGATATAATTTTCTATCACCCAACATTCGATACGACCTGGTGGATTAATGCGTTGGCAAAGGCAATACCTGGTGCAAACGTTCGTGAGTGGAAAGCGGGTGATAATGCACATGCTGACTATGCGCTGGTCTGGCATCCGCCGGTTGAAATGCTCGCAGGACGAAAATTAAAAGCCGTATTTGCGCTGGGCGCGGGCGTCGATTCTATTCTCAGTAAACTCAATGCTCATCCGGAAATGTTGGATGCGTCGATCCCGCTTTTCCGTCTGGAAGATACGGGTATGGGCCTGCAAATGCAGGAATATGCGGTCAGTCAGGTGCTGCACTGGTTTCGTCGCTTTGATGATTATCAGGCATTGAAAAATCAGGCGAAATGGCAACCGTTGCCAGAATATACTCGTGAGGAGTTTACCGTCGGGATCATGGGGGCAGGTGTATTGGGCGCAAAAGTTGCCGAAAGCCTGCAAGCATGGGGATTCCCACTGCGCTGCTGGAGCCGTTCGCGTAAATCCTGGTCTGGTGTGGAAAGCTTCGCCGGTATTGAGGAACTGGGCGCGTTTTTGAGCCAAACTCGTGTGCTTATCAACCTCCTGCCTAATACGGCAGAAACCGTAGGTATTATTAACGCTGATTTACTTAGCCAATTGCTGGATGGCGCCTACGTGCTGAACCTGGCGCGTGGTGTTCATCTCAATGAAGACGATCTTCTGGCATCGCTGGACAGCGGCAAGGTGAAAGGTGCCATGCTGGATGTCTATAGCCGTGAACCGCTGCCGGAAACCAGTCCTCTGTGGAAACATCCGCGTGTGGCAATGACGCCGCATATTGCCGCGGTAACGCGCCCGGCGGAGGCGGTGGACTATATCTCCCGCACGATTTTGGATCTTGAGAGCGGGAAATCCGTTACGGGTCAGGTCGATCGCGTACGGGGATACTAATGCTAACCCGGC
This sequence comes from Citrobacter sp. CF971, assembly GCF_006385635.1. NCBI lineage: Bacteria > Pseudomonadati > Pseudomonadota > Gammaproteobacteria > Enterobacterales > Enterobacteriaceae > Citrobacter > Citrobacter sp. CF971. The sequence goes on from NZ_CP041051.1 coordinate 1,874,175, forward strand.
GGATGCCGGGTTTCAGCTAATAAATAGCGGCGATACCTGCTATCCTTGACGAAAAATGACTACAGGAGAGAGTTATGTATCCCGTTGACCTGCATATGCATACCGTCGCCAGCACCCACGCCTACAGCACCTTAAGTGATTACATCGCTGAAGCCCGTCGCAAAGGCATCAAGCTGTTTGCTATTACCGATCATGGACCGGATATGGCGGACGCGCCTCACCACTGGCACTTTATCAATATGCGTATTTGGCCACGTGTTGTAGATGGCGTAGGGATCCTGCGCGGCATTGAGGCGAATATTAAGAATATTGAAGGCGAAATTGACTGTTCAGGTCCGATGTTTACCTCTCTGGACCTCATTATTGCGGGCTTCCATGAGCCAGTTTTTGCACCTCACGATAAAGAAACCAATACCCAGGCAATGATAGCCACGATGGCCAGCGGTAATGTGCACATCATTAGCCATCCGGGAAATCCCAAGTATCCGGTTGATATTACTGCAATTGCCCAGGCGGCGGCAAATTACCAGGTTGCACTGGAAATCAATAACTCTTCGTTTTTGCATTCGCGTAAGGGCAGTGAGGATAATTGTCGTGCGGTTGCTGCGGCTGTGCGCGATGCTGGCGGCTGGGTGGCGTTAGGGTCGGATTCACATACTGCTTTCACGCTGGGAGAATTTGGCGAATGCCGTAAAATCCTGGATGATGTTAATTTCCCTGAAGACAGAATTTTAAACGTCACACCTAAACGCCTGTTGGCGTTTCTGGAATCGCGAGGCATGGAGCCGATCGCGGAATTTGCTGAACTGTAATTGTTACTAACTGGAATATATCAATGAACGAGTTTTCTATCCTGTGTCGTGTACTGGGCTCGCTGTTTTATCGCCAACCGCAGGACCCTTTACTGGTTCCCCTGTTTACCTTAATTAGTGAAGGTAAATTGTCCGCCAACTGGCCGCTGGAACAGGACGAACTGCTCACTCGTCTGCAGAAGAGCTGCGATATGCCCCAACTGGCTGCAGATTACAACGCGCTGTTTGTCGGTGAAGAGTGTGCTGTGCCGCCTTATCGTAGCGCCTGGGTAGAAGGGGCGAAAGAATCGGATGTTCGTGCATTTCTTTCTGCCCGCGGCATGCCGCTGGCAGATACGCCGGCAGATCACATTGGTACGCTGTTGCTGGCGGCTTCATGGCTTGAAGACCAGTCTGCGGAAGATGAAAGTGAGGCGCTTGAAACCTTGTTTGTAGACTACCTGCTGCCCTGGTGTGGTACGTTCCTTGGCAAAGTTGAGGCGCACGCAAACACGCCGTTCTGGCGTACCATGGCGCCGCTAACACGTGATGCTATTAGTGCAATGTGGGACGAATTGCAGGAAGATACTGACGAATAAATGTGATTTAAATCACTTTAAACTGCAACGCAAATTATATGCTTGCATAAATTGTGTGCACGATCTCATTCCTATGTCGTTTTTCTGCTAAGATACGCGGCATGAACATACTTCTCTCAATTGCAATCACAACGGGCATTCTCTCTGGGATCTGGGGATGGGTGGCCGTTTCTCTTGGCTTACTCAGTTGGGCTGGCTTTCTGGGGTGCACGGCCTATTTCGCCTGCCCGCAAGGTGGGCTAAAAGGACTGTGGATCTCGGCGTGTACGCTGCTAAGCGGTGTGGTGTGGGCGTTGGTGATTATTAACGGTAGCGCGCTTGCCCCGCATATGGACATTATTGGTTATGTCATGACGGGAATTGTCGCGTTTCTGATGTGTATCCAGGCAAAGCAATGGTTGCTTTCATTTGTACCGGGCACGTTTATTGGCGCATGTGCAACATTTGCAGGGCAGGGCGACTGGCGACTGGTTGTACCTTCACTGGTACTGGGCCTGGTATTCGGCTATGCGATGAAAAACAGTGGTCTGTGGCTGGCGTCTCGCCGTGAAAATCGAATATCGCCGACGCTGACCAGTAAATAAAAAAGCGTGAGGGTTTTCCTCACGCTTTTTATGCAGTAAAGATCCATCAGGATTCTGGTGGTACCGACATATGGCGGTATTTAACCAGAATGTCATTATCAACTTGTTTCTTATCCTGCAAATCCCACAATCCGCGATCGATGCCGTCATTAATTAAGAAGATAACGCCTGTTTCAATCGCTGACATCAGACAAAGCATAACCGGTTCGTTAGAGGTGTAGCCAATTTCACCTTCCAACAGACGCTGGTAGTCAATAAAGCGGAACACTCCAGCCTGTACTTCATAAGACAAAATGGTTTTACTGGTGTTCACTGACGACAGGATCTCACCGGTGCTGACGTTAACTACGCGCAGGTTTACCGCTATCTGGTCGAGCTGGTATTGCGTATCGGCGCCAATACCGAAATAACGCGCACCGACACCACCCGATTTAACGTTGCTTTCATAACCGATAATTGACCCTTCCACCATGACGTTTGCCGCGGTCAGGGACTGTAGCGGGATCCGGTTATTAATCGCAACCGTACCGTTTTCCTGAGCCGCACGAATGATTTTACGTTCGTTCAGCAAGTTCTGTAGCCCCTGACGTTCCAGAGGGACGAACCAACGAGAATCTTTCAATGCGGTGACAAGCATAGCCGTGGCGCTTTGCGGGACGGCGGTAGAGAAGTTACTTGCCGGGTAAGGTTTAAATTGGCCAGTCTCATCCTGAATGTTGTATACCGACACAAAGATCTTACCTGTAGGCATAGGCAGATGCGTCAAATCTTTATAGCTTTGGGCCCGGGGCATTAATGTCGGCTTAGCGGCTTCTTGAGGCGGAGCTGTTAAACATCCGCTGAGTAAAATTACTGCCACCATGATAAGTAAGCGCTGCATGATTTTTTCCTTTCGTGGCTATAATTTAGAAATCGGTCGACTGATTTTGTAAACCCGACACTTCAATAGTCGACGTTCTCCCCGTTTTCCTGTCCGTGACATTCAGTTGCAGTTGCCCATCCCGGTTGGCGATATCAACGATAAAATCGCTGGTTACCATCCTCCCCGGTTTACCGGTATTGATATTGGTGAGCAAGCCACCGAGTATTTGCGACTGTATTGCCTGGGTAAAGTTATCCAGTGCTGATGGGGTTTCAATCCCGTAATCGCCAGCACTCGGATCCTTATACGAGTTTTGCGCCTGAGCGCTGTTCAGTAAAAAAGAGCCGTTGTTTGGGTTGCCACCAAAGTTAGGGTTGCGGAACTGGAACGTCATATTTCCGGCCCAACTTAATGGTGAAATCAGCATGAGCAAAACCACTGCATGTTTGACACGCATGAAAGCCTCCGGACTAAATCATGTTTTAGAATTCATCGCGCGCTAAATCGCTCGTACTTAATAGCGTTTGATCTATTTGCCGACGATTTAATGCTTCCTCAGTTTCTGCCAATGCGAAGACCACAATTTTGTCGAAGTCTCTTTTTGTCGGGAATAAAAAAGTCTGGAAGATAACGTCCTGATTGACAGTTATGGTGATCCAACTTCCCCAACGTGCACTGGGCCTTTCATTAATGGTTAAGTTTCCTGTGTACTTACTTTCCCACTTGTCACTAAAGGCACGATAAAAATCATGGCCAATGGAAGAGACAGTGTGGTCAGTCAACAGTCCGGGAACCTCCACCTCTACAGCAGCGTGTAGATTCCCGGCAGCAAGGAACAAATTTGCTGCCACAATCCAGGACAAATAGCTTTTCATGGCTTTATCGCCTGAGGTTATCATTGGCCCACGAGACCGCCTGCGTACGATTTTTGACAGCTATCTTTTTGAAAAGATTATAAAGATGTGTTTTAACCGTATTTTCACTAATAAATAGTGAACGCGCGATTTCAATATTTGAGGCGCCAATACGCAGTTTATTAAGGATCTCTTTTTCACGGTGCGTAAGTAATGCCGACTCCGTGCTGTTATAGCGGTAGTTCCCGGAATGCGTGATCAGGTAGCTGGCGAGCTTTTGTGAAAAGTAGCATTCGCCACGCAACACACCTTGCAATCCGCTGACGACACGCTGCTCATCTTCCGTTGCGTAGAATACGCCATTGATATGCGGCCAGTTTTCAATATCCCGATAAGGATAATCATCTGGGGTATTCAACAATAACGTCTTTATATTGTTGTTTTTTCTGCTCAAATTATCTTGCCAGTAATGGATCAGTTTTTTGTCTGCCTCCATCATGTCCAGTAGAACAATGCAGCTGGAGGAAATATCATCCAGAGAACGTTGAATATTATGTAGTTTTCCGGTTAACGCCAGCGATTGTTTTAAATGCTGTAATAACGCAGTTGCCTGCAGGGATGGTTTAGTGATCAACAATAATGTATGACCATGAATACTATGGACTTCATTAAACATGATGAAACTCCACTTTTTTAGTCGCACACCTGACAGCTGTCTCTACTAAAATAGAGGCACCAGAAGTACTGACAGATGTTGCACTGCTGTGTAGAAATAAAATATCGACCCAACGGGGTGAAAATATTAAAACAAATGGACTTCAACTGATTTCAATCTAGCTATTACAAATCTTAAAGCAAGTGTTAAACATGTTACAGAATGTAAATTTATATATTAAAATGTGATTTTTGGGTTTTTTAGAAGTTTAGATTTGATAGTAAAGTTGTACATTTTGGCGATACTGCATAGATTTAAAAAATCATACAAATTATAATATGGTATTGATTATTAAGAGTTAAATTTATGCTTAGATGGTTTTTGATTTCTAATAAATTCCGATCTTTTCGTCTTACTTTAAGTTGGACAATTTTAGATAGAAAAAAATGACGCTTGTCACGACTTGTACTGCTAACTATCGAAGTACCTCGCTACGAGGCCCAGAAAACGCGGAAAACGCGTTTTTTTTGTTACTGCATAGAAATTCATTCACTGGGTTAAAAAAGAAATGAAATCCAGAGCTGTAACGGTATTGTTTGCTGTTAATTAGTACTTTGGGGTGAATCTGAATATAAAAATACAACTGGCGGGTGAGTTATTTAAAATGTTTCCGCAGACATACTCTTCATCGTAACGTGGCGTTAACAAATGTAAGTCATGTTAACAACAATTTGAGTGGTAATTAATTTAACTTCATGTACGACCAGGTCCAGGGTGACAACATGAAAAACAAGTTGTTATTTATGATGTTTACAATGCTGGGTGTGCCTGGGATTGCAGCCGCGACTACAAGTTATGATTTAGCTAATTCAGAATATAACTTTGCGGTAAATGAATTAAGTAAGTCTTCATTTAATCAGGCAGCCATTATTGGTCAGGTTGGCACTGCGAACAGTGCAAATACCCGCCAGGGGGGCTCGAAGTTATTGTCAGTCATTTCGCAAGAAGGTTCTGGTAATCGAGCGAAAACAGACCAGACGGGATCATATAACTTTGCATATATTGATCAAACGGGTAGTTCCAATGATGCGAGTATTAAACAAGGTTCATACGGTAATACGGCGGTAATTATCCAGAAAGGCTCTGGTAATAAAGCCAATATTACCCAGTACGGTACACAAAAAACAGCAGTTGTGGTGCAGAGACAGTCGCAAATGGCAATTCGCGTGACTCAACGCTAATCCATTAACGACGTTTAAATCAATCCGATGGGGGTTTACCATGAAACTTTTAAAAGTGGCAGCATTCGCAGCAATCGTAGTTTCTGGCAGTGCTCTGGCTGGTGTTGTTCCGCAATGGGGCGGAAATCATCATGGTGGTGGCAGTAATTATGGCCCAGACTCTTCACTGAGTATCTACCAATATGGGTCAAACAACTCTGCAAATGCTCTGCAAAGTGATGCGCGTAAATCAGATGTCACCATCACACAACACGGGCGTGGCAACGGAGCTGTTGTTGGCCAGGGTGCTGATGACAGTACCATTAGCCTGAAACAGACCGGCTTCCAGAACAGTGCCACTATCGATCAGTGGAATGCAAAAAATGCTGATATTAGCGTGACCCAGTTCGGTGGCCGCAACGGTGCGTTGGTTAATCAGACAGCCTCTGACTCCAATGTGCTGATTCAGCAGGTTGGCTTTGGTAACAACGCTACAGCTAACCAACACTAATTCAGTTTTCTGACTGATAATAAACAGGGCGTGAGCCCTGTTTTTTTTTCGGGAGAATATGATGCATACGCTATTACTCATTGCCGCGCTGGCAAATCAAATAACATTCAATACAACTCAGCAAGGTGATATGTACACCATTATTCCTCAGGTGACGTTAACTCAACCGTGCGTATGTGAGGTACAAGTCCTCGCCATACGTAAAGGGTCCGGGGGACAAAGCCAATCGCAGCAGAAAACAAGCCTTTCGGTCCCCGCTAATCGGCCGATTGAATTAACTAAACTGAGCTTTAATATTTCACCTGAGGATTCGGTCAAAATTATCGTTACCGTTTCGGATGGGCAGTCTCTGCATCTGTCTCAGCAATGGCCAGACTCAAACAGTCACCAATGATTTTTTTGCTGTATTTGCATTAAGGGTGTGGCTGGGAATGCACTGCTGTTCTATGAATATAGAGACGTTTGAACGTTTTAATTTGATCGTTAATCACAGCGGCGAAGGATCATTTCGATCCCTCAAGGATGGCTAATCATTGAGGAACCCTTATGTGTACATTATTAAAGCGTTTTTTAAGTATCAGCTTGTGCAGCATTTCTCTTTTTACCCTCCCCGCAATGGCGCAACAAATCTCAACCGGCGGGGTTATTCATTTTCGCGGTGCAATAGTTGAATCACCTTGCGATGTTAACGCTCGGCAGCAGCAAATTGAATTGTCATGTATGCGCGACGGCACCACCCGTAATAGTCTCTACAGTCAGCAACAGGTCGCGACTGCCCCTCAAAATGTGCAGCAAATTGCCACAGTCAAAATGCACTATCTCAATGAACAGAAAAACATGGCAATTCTTAACATTGAATATAAATGAATCATTCCGGCGTACATATGCACACGTTTGGTTAAAAAGTGAGATTTCCGGGAAAACCCTGCTGTACACTTAACAAATAGTGTTTGGTCAGGGGGAACTTATGCAATCACGTGTTCATGTGTTACATGGCGATATTACGACGATCGCTGTTGATGTGATTGTCAACGCGGCGAATCCATCGCTATTGGGCGGAGGTGGCGTCGATGGAGCGATTCATCGCGCTGCAGGGCCTGCGTTGCTGGCGGCCTGCAAACAGGTTATCCAGCAACAGGGCGAATGCCCAACCGGTCATGCGGTTATCACCCTGGCGGGAAACTTGCCCGCCAGAGCAGTGATCCACACCGTGGGGCCCGTATGGCAGGGTGGCGATCATCATGAAGCTGAACGCCTCGAAGAGGCTTACTTTAATAGCTTGCAACTGGCCTTAGCCAATGGTTATCAATCCATTGCTTTTCCAGCAATAAGCACCGGTGCTTATGGTTACCCCCGCGCTGCAGCGGCAGAGATCGCGGTGAAAACGGTGTTGAAATTTATCACCCGACGTACGCTTCCCGATCAAATATACTTCGTGTGCTTTGATGAAGAAAACGCTCGGCTATACAAGAGATTACTTACCCAGCAAGGCGATGAACGCACGGACTGATATGACGCGACTTGAGCGTGCCATCACGCCACTTTGTGAAAACCACCCGGGAGAATGCGGCATTCTGACGTTGGATGACAGCCTGGATGCATTTGCTGCTCGCTATCGGTTGACGGAAATGGCGGAACGTACCCTGGATGTTCAGTATTACATCTGGGAAAGCGACATGTCCGGGCTATTACTATTTTCCGTTTTGCTGGCCGCGGCGAAGCGGGGCGTCCGGGTGCGTTTGTTGCTGGATGATAACAACACGCCAGGTCTGGATGACACGCTGCGTTTGCTGGACAATCACCCTAATATAGAAATCCGTCTGTTTAATCCCTTTTCCTTTCGTATCCTGCGTGCACTAGGCTATTTAACCGATTTTGCCCGGTTGAATCGACGTATGCACAATAAAAGTTATACCGCTGACGGCGTCGTAACTCTCGTGGGCGGGCGAAATATCGGCGATGCCTATTTTGGCACAGGCGAACAACCGCTGTTTTCCGATCTGGATGTTATGGCTATCGGGCCGGTGGTCCAGGATGTTGCTGACGACTTTGAGCGTTACTGGCACTGCCGCTCGGTTTCAACATTGCAAAATGTACTTGAGGTGGCTGAGCCAGCTTCAACGCAAAAAATCGAACTTCCAGAATCCTGGTATAACGATGACATCACGCGTCGCTATCTACATAAGCTGGAAACCAGCCAGTTTATGACCCACCTCGATCAGAGGTCGCTACCGCTGATTTGGGCGAGAACGCGCTTGCTGAGTGATGATCCCGCAAAAGGAGAGGGGAAAGCGCCGCGCCACTCACTATTACCGCAGCGTTTGTTTGACGTGATGGGATCTCCCACCGAGCGTATTGATATTATTTCCGCCTACTTTGTACCAACTCGCGCCGGTGTGGCGCAGCTCCTGAGACTGGTGAGAAAAGGCGTTAAGATCGCGATTTTAACTAATTCTCTGGCGGCGAATGATGTCGCAGTCGTTCACGCAGGCTATGCACGCTGGCGAAAAAAGCTCTTGCGCTACGGTGTGGAGTTATACGAGCTCAAACCAACCCGCGATCGCGTTTCAGCAGTACATGACCGGGGATTAACCGGTAATTCAGGCTCCAGCCTGCATGCGAAAACCTTCAGTATTGACGGTTGTAAAGTGTTTATCGGCTCGCTTAATTTTGATCCCCGTTCAACGCTGCTCAATACGGAAATGGGGTTTGTGATTGAGAGTGAAGTACTGGCCGAGTTGATTCATAAACGTTTTATGCAAAGCCAGCGTGAAATGGCCTGGCAACTACGTCTTGATCGGTGGGGAAGACTCAATTGGGTCGACAGACTTTCTGGCAGTGAACAGGTACTGAAAAAAGAACCCGCCACAGGATTCTGGAAGCGGGTTCTGGTAAAGCTGGCGTCCGTGTTACCCATTGAGTGGTTGCTCTGAACCACACAATGATTGACGGAAAACTAACCGGCCACGGCCTTGTTTTTATCCTGCCTGACGGCTGGTTTACCCGAAAAGAGAAACTTCAGCACCGGGATCCGTAAATGGATTTCGTACAGTATTACCGCAATCCCGACCACAAACAGTAGACCGCAGAGAAAGCCCAGCAAATTCGACTTGATATGCGGTGTGATGTAAGCGCCAAAAAACAGCGTTAACGGATGATGCACCAGATAGATAAACAGAGATGCGTTGACAAAATAGGTTACGCGGGCTGACTGGAAATTCAGCAAACGGTGACCAAGTGAAAAGACGACGTTCACCATCCACAGGCCCATGACCATGGTAATGACATATTCAGTTTCATACATCCAGGCATCGCCGTTGCCGTAACGTTGATTGAACAGGTATGCGACAAATGCGCATGCGGCGCCTAGTGTGCAGCCGCGTGATGGCGTGGTAAACAGCGCTTTCAGATTAGGATTGATAAACGCCAGCGCACCGAGCATAAAGAAAGGCACATAAAACAACGTTTGCATAACGATAAAATTAAACATGCCATCGCTGAGAATCGAAGGGTAGAGGATGAAAATCGTCCTTCTGACGGCGGCATAACCGAAACCCAGCACTGCAAAAATCAGCGTTAACTTCGTCATTGACACCGCAGGCGCGCTGCCGACGTCGCTTTGCGTCAATCTGTGTTTCATCTGGGTAAACACCCACATGCTCAGGGTTGTTAACACCACGAGAACCAGTAAAAACCACAGATGGGAAATCAGCTCCCAGGCCAGCGCGTTGTATTTATCGTAGCCGCTGAGGGTATGCCAGCTGTCTGCTTTGCCTTTCACGTATTGCAGCATGATAAATTGCGGCAGCGTAAGCAGCGGAATCGCGGTCAGCATAGGGATCCCCACGCGTTCTACACGCACTTTCCACCAGCGCTTTAACGGATAGCGTAGAAATAGCATGTAGGAAAAATAACCCGAAATGACAAAGAAGACTTGCATGCGAAAAGCATGGATAAAGTCATTGAACAAGGTCAACCACCACGATGGTTCTGCGCTGTTCACGTGCCATGTGTGTGTGGAGTAGATCAATGAAATATGAAACGGGATCCCTAACAACATTAGCCAGGCACGGATGGAGTCAAGAAAATATTCGCGTGGTGGTGATACAGAGCTCATAGACAGTTATGTATTCTCAGACTTTTCGTCTTATCCCTAAGACGAATAATGGTTACATTCGAGGGCAACCCTACACGAAGTCTAACAACCTGTCTCCAGGATAAGCACGCAAAGTGAAAACAGGCAGACGAACCTGCTTAAACCATGAGCCAGCGCGCGAACAATACAGGGATTCAGTTGTCGGAATACCCGATTATCCATTAAAATGGATCGGATCAATATAAGCACACAAAGGGGGAAGTGCTTACTAATTATGAAACATAAACTACAAATGATGAAAATGCGTTGGTTGGGTGCAGCAGTCATGTTAACGCTGTACACATCATCAAGCTGGGCATTCAGCATTGATGATGTTGCAAAACAAGCTCAATCCTTAGCCAATAAAGGCTATGAGGCGCCAAAAAGTAACTTGCCCTCCGTTTTCCGCGACATGAAATATGCGGATTATCAGCAGATCCAGTTTAATCGCGATAAAGCCTACTGGAGCAATCTCAAGACCCCATTTAAGCTCGAGTTCTACCACCAGGGTATGTACTTCGACACGCCGGTCAAAATCAACGAAGTGACCGCTACTGCGGTGAAAAGAATCAAATACAGCCCGGATTACTTTAATTTCGGCGATGTTCAGCATGATAAAGACACGGTAAAAGATCTCGGTTTCGCCGGGTTCAAAGTGCTGTATCCGATCAACAGCAAAGATAAAAACGACGAAATCGTCAGCATGCTCGGTGCCAGCTATTTCCGTGTTCTGGGTGCAGGCCAGGTCTACGGCCTTTCTGCGCGCGGTCTCGCGATTGATACCGCTCTGCCTTCTGGTGAAGAATTTCCCCGCTTTCGTGAGTTTTGGATCGAGCGTCCGAAACCAACTGATAAACGTTTAACCATTTATGCCTTACTGGATTCTCCGCGTGCTACCGGAGCGTATCGCTTTGTCATCATTCCTGGTCGTGACACGGTAGTCGATGTTCAGTCCAAAGTTTATCTGCGCGACAAAGTGGGCAAACTTGGCGTGGCACCGTTAACCAGTATGTTCCTGTATGGACCGAACCAGCCTTCTCCGACGACTAACTATCGTCCAGAACTGCATGACTCTAACGGTTTGTCCATCCACGCTGGCAACGGCGAATGGATTTGGCGTCCGCTGAATAACCCGAAACATCTCGCGGTGAGCAGCTTTGCTATGGAAAATCCGCAAGGTTTCGGTCTGTTGCAGCGTGGCCGTCAGTTCTCGCGTTTTGAAGACATCGACGATCGTTACGATCTGCGCCCGAGCGCCTGGATCACGCCAAAAGGCGATTGGGGCAAAGGTAAGATTGAGTTAGTTGAAATTCCAACTAACGATGAAACGAACGATAACATCGTTGCGTACTGGACCCCGGATCAGCTGCCTGAAGCCGGTAAAGAAATGAACTTTAAATATACCCTGACGTTCACGCGTGATGAAGACAAGCTTCATGCGCCTGATAACGCTTGGGTACAGCAGACACGTCGTTCTACCGGTGATGTTAAACAGTCCAATCTCATTCGTCAGCCTGACGGTACCATCGCGTTTGTGGTGGACTTTTCCGGCACCGATATGAAAAAGCTGCCGCAGGATACGCCGGTTACTGCACAAACCAGTATTGGTGACAACGGTGAAATCGTTGAAAACACCGTGCGCTACAACCCGGTCACTAAAGGTTGGCGTTTGGTATTGCGCGTGAAAGTGAAAGACGTGAAGAAAACCACTGAAATGCGTGCTGCCCTGGTCAATGCAGATCAGACGCTGAGTGAAACCTGGAGCTACCAGTTACCTGCCAATGAATAAGACAACTGAGTATATTGACGCAATGCCGCTTTCGGATATCGAAAAAGCGGCACTGCCGAAAACTGACATCCGCGCCGTTCATCAGGCGCTGGATGCTGAGCATCGTACGTACTCGCGCGAGGATGATTCACCGCAGGGTTCTGTAAAAGCTCGTCTTGAGCAAGCATGGCCGGATTCTCTGGCTAAAGAGCAGTTGGTTAAGGACGATGAGGGGCGCGATCAGTTACAGGCGATGCCAAAAGCAACACGTACCTCTATGTTCCCCGATCCCTGGCGTACCAACCCGGTTGGGCGTTTTTGGGATCGTCTGCGTGGGCGTGATGTGACACCGCGTTATCTTTCGCGTTTGACGAAAGAAGAACAAGAGAGCGAGCAAAAATGGCGTACCGTAGGCACCATCCGCCGCTATACGCTGTTGATCTTAACGCTGGCGCAAACGGTCGTTGCAACCTGGTATATGAAGACGATCCTTCCTTATCAGGGGTGGGCATTCATTAATCCTGCAGACATGATGGGGCAGGATTTGTGGGTCTCCTTTATGCAACTGCTGCCCTACATGCTCCAGACCGGCATTCTTATTTTGTTTGCCGTACTTTTCTGTTGGGTATCAGCGGGGTTCTGGACCGCGCTGATGGGCTTCCTGCAATTGCTGATTGGACGGGATAAGTACAGTATCTCGGCCTCAACGGTCGGGGATGAACCGTTGAATCCTGAACACCGTACGGCGTTGATTATGCCTATCTGTAACGAGGACGTTGATCGCGTATTCGCGGGACTTCGCGCCACGTGGGAGTCGGTCAAAGCAACGGGCAACGCTGAGCATTTCGATGTTTATATTCTGAGCGACAGCTACAATCCAGATATCTGCGTGGCAGAACAAAAAGCGTGGATGGAGCTGATTGCCGAAGTGCAGGGCGAAGGACAGATTTTCTACCGCCGTCGTCGTCGTCGCGTGAAGCGTAAAAGCGGCAACATTGATGACTTCTGCCGTCGCTGGGGAAATCAGTACAGCTACATGGTTGTGCTGGATGCGGACTCAGTGATGAGCGGTGACTGTCTGAGCGGCCTGGTGCGCCTGATGGAAGCGAATCCGAATGCCGGGATTATCCAGTCTTCACCGAAGGCTTCCGGTATGGATACGCTGTATGCGCGCTGCCAACAGTTTGCGACCCGTGTTTATGGGCCGCTGTTTACCGCCGGGCTTCACTTCTGGCAGTTAGGCGAATCACACTACTGGGGCCACAACGCAATTATCCGCGTGAAGCCGTTTATCGAGCACTGTGCGCTCGCGCCGTTACCGGGCGAAGGTTCGTTTGCGGGATCGATTCTCTCCCATGACTTCGTGGAAGCGGCGTTGATGCGTCGCGCTGGCTGGGGCGTGTGGATTGCTTACGATCTGCCGGGCTCTTATGAAGAGCTACCGCCGAACCTGCTGGATGAACTCAAGCGTGACCGTCGCTGGTGCCACGGCAACTTGATGAACTTCCGTCTGTTCCTGGTTAAGGGGATGCACCCGGTTCACCGTGCGGTGTTCCTGACTGGTGTGATGTCCTATCTGTCCGCGCCGCTGTGGTTTATGTTCCTCGCGCTCTCTACCGCATTGCAGGTGGTACATGCGTTGACGGAACCGCAGTACTTCCTGCAACCGCGTCAGCTATTCCCGGTATGGCCGCAATGGCGACCTGAACTGGCGATCGCGCTGTTTGCTTCAACGATGGTGCTGTTGTTCCTGCCGAAGTTGCTGAGTATTTTGCTCATCTGGTGTAAAGGGACGAAAGAGTACGGTGGGTTTATCCGCGTTACGCTGTCGCTGCTGCTGGAGGTTCTGTTCTCCGTGCTGCTGGCACCGGTGCGCATGCTGTTCCATACCGTCTTCGTCGTGAGCGCTTTCCTCGGTTGGGAAGTGGTGTGGAACTCGCCGCAGCGCGATGACGATTCCACCCCATGGGGTGAAGCGTTTATGCGTCACGGTTCTCAGTTACTGTTGGGGCTGGTGTGGGCTGTGGGTATGGCCTGGCTGGATCTGCGTTTCCTGTTCTGGCTGGCACCGATTGTCTTCTCGCTGATCCTGTCGCCGTTTGTTTCCGTGATTTCCAGTCGTTCCACGGTGGGGTTACGTACCAAGCGCTGGAAGCTGTTCCTGATCCCGGAAGAGTATTCCCCGCCGCAGGTGCTGGTGGATACCGATACTTATCTGGTGATGAACCGTAAACGTACGCTGGACGATGGCTTTATGCATGCGGTGTTTAACCCGTCGTTTAACGCACTGGCCACGGCCATGGCGACTGCACGCCACCGCGCCAGCAACGTGCTGGAGATTGCACGCGATCGTCATGTGGAACAGGCGCTGAACGAAACGCCGGAGAAACTGAATCGCGATCGCCGCCTTGTATTGTTGAGCGATCCAGTGACCATGGCACGTTTACATTATCGCGTCTGGAATTCACCTGATAAGTATTCTTCGTGGGTGAACTACTATCAGGGATTGACTCTGAACCCGTTGGCGCTCAGGAAAAAATAAGCGTTCTGTAACGTGAAAATACCGGCCTGGTGCCGGTATTTTTTTATATTGAATAGAATGGGTCGTGAGGTAGCAGGTGCGAATATTGGCTGTAGGAATAATGATCTTCTTCCTGAGCGGATGCGGCAGCATTATTAGTCGTACCATCCCAGGGCAAGGACACGGAAATCAATACTATCCTGGCGTGCAATGGGATGTTCGGGACTCGGCATGGCGCTACGTCACGATCCTCGATCTGCCATTTTCGCTGGTGTTTGATACGTTGCTGCTGCCGCTCGACATACATCATGGACCTTACGAGTAATTATCGCTCATCCCATTCATCGGCTGCGGTCTGCCCCTCTTCGGTATCAAGGGGAGGTTCCAGCTGGAATTCACCTTCATCCCATTCGTGAAGCGTATTTTCTTCCTGCCACTCCTGGCGAATTTCAATTTCATCATAGTCGCCATCAAAAACGCTCTGAGCCGCTTCTCCGCTCAGCATTGGTAGACATTCACCATCTACATCATCCTCGTCAGCAAAGAATTCCGCCTGCCACATAATGTCGCCATCCTGTAGCACGTATTTTTGGATGCTTAGCTGTTGAACGCTGGCATCGTCTGACTCAAGGTCAGGGTTATCAGCCAGAAACACTTCACGAGCCGCATCAATAGCCTCTTCCAACGTGGCATAAAAATTCATGTCATTCTTTGCCATATTTCTTCTCCTAAGGCGAACAATAAAGGGGGATGATTCAATCTATAGACGGCGATCCGCAGAGCGTCAAACCCGTTAGCTCAGATGATTACTGCCTGCAATGCCAACGAGAGCAGGTGAAAGTAACTTCGGTAGTTTATGAAAAAATTTACATTGGCAGATACTGAAGCCTACGTAATATCAGGAAAAAAATTCAAGAAAAAAGAGTAATGTATGTGGTTTGCAATGCAGTAATGAAAATCAAATAAATAAAATCTGGCGTTATATTAGAAAATCTTCAGTTTTAAACACCATTTTTTATGTGTTTTAGAGGGGGAATGCGAGCGCTTATGAATTAATATTGCATAACTCAATCAAAGTAAAGGAGAAAATTAATGCCCAATACGGAAGTGTTGCAGAGGTAATCAATGAAAGTGGCTAAACTTAGTGGTGTCTCTGGAAGTGACAAAGTGTCTTTTGTGTATAGAGGTTGTGAATGGTGTGAGTGATACTAAAATAGTATACATAATAAAATATTATTAATGACAAAGGTTATAAATCTATAAGAAACCATTAAATAAGAAATGAATTAATGTTATTGAAATTGTGCGGGTATAATAGTTTGCAAAATCTTATGCTTTATTATATAAAATGCAAAATTAAGAATTACCTTAAGGTTGTTATGGATAACTATAATTCAAATAATGGAAGGTTAATGGCTTTCTATATAATCTGTTTGGCTAGCTATGTTCTTGGTGGTTTGTGTCTTACACAATTTAAATTAACGATGCAAAGTGTCCCACAAACTGTATATCTGATTATAATTGTAGGGTTGTTCTTTTTATATGGAATAATTTTCCTGTTTATGTTATTTCAGTATCTTTGTAGAAAAGATCTCACCTGCCTCATGATATTAGGCATGGCGTTTCTTGGCAATAACATATTTTTCGTCGAGACTATCTACATCGTTCAGGACTTGATTAATGATCATGCATCAATCGAAAAAAGAACTAACGATATAGCTATATTCTATTACTTTCGGCAGATTAGTTTCATCGCTCTGCTATTTGTTTCATTGAAATCTTATAAAATATCATCGACAGTTATTGAAACCAAAGAAAGAGAACCTTGCTATATCGTTCTGTCATTTTTAATTATGCTAGTTATCGCGGTGATGGCGCACACTCTGGCCAGTTACAACCCTAATTTTACACTCGAGATAACAAGCCTGAAGCCTGATAATGTCACGGTGCACTGGCATATTGGGTACATTTATTCGCTTATTGTATCCTGGGGACTGGTCCTGTTGTATTTAATCATTAAAACCAATGATGTAGCCCCCTGAAACACCGGACAGTAGCTGTATCTCCAGATAAGAGATAGGCTTGAATATATGTCTAACACTAACGCCAATTTTGAGATGACCGGGATCCTGTTAGGGCAAGAAGTCCGTAAACGTAAAACTCCTCAGGAGAAGATCGCCATTATCCAGCAGACGATGGAGCCGGGTATGAATGTCTCCCATGTCGCCCGCCTGCATGGTATCCAGCCCAGCCTGCTGTTTAAGTGGAAGAAGCAATATCAGGAAGGCAGCCTCACCGCCGTTGCGGCTGGAGAGGAAGTCGTTCCTGCTTCTGAGCTTACTGCTGCTCTGAAGCAGGTCCGGGAGCTTCAGCGCCTTCTGGGCAAGAAAACGATGGAAGTTGAGATCCTGAAAGAAGCCGTGGAGTACGGTCAGTCGCGAAAATGGATAGCGCACGCGCCCTTGTTGCCAAAGGACGGGGAATAGCCATGGTCAGCCGGACCATGGGCGTGTCGCGTGCGCAACTGTCACTGCGGATTAACCGTTCTGCCGACTGGCAGGACAGGCGCTGTAACCGGCGTAATGAAGAAGCAGACGCAGAAATACTGTCGGCTATCCTCAACATTATCAGCGATATGCCGAGTTATGGTTATCGACGCGTGTGGGGCATCCTGCGCAAGCAACGTCGCACAGAGGGACAGCCACCTGTGAATGCCAAACGGCTTTACAGGATAATGAGCGAGCATAACCTGTTGTTGTTGCATCACAAACCAGAGCGACCGAAGCGTGAACATAAGGGCAAGATAGCGGTGGCAGAAAGCGATATGCGCTGGTGTTCAGATGGCTTCGAGTTCGGCTGCGACAACGGCGAAAAACTGCGGGTAACGTTCGCGCTGGACTGCTGCGACCGTGAGGCCATAGACTGGGCAGCAAGCACGGGAGGCTATGACAGTTCGACCGTGCAGGATGTGATGCTGAGGTCGGTGGAAAAGCGCTTCGGCGACAGGTTGCCCGACACAGCGGTGCAGTGGCTGACGGATAACGGTTCAGCGTATACCGCGTATGAAACGCGGAGGTTCGCGAGAGAGCTGAATCTGGAGCCCTGCACAACAGCGGTGAGCAGCCCGCAGAGTAATGGCATGGCCGAACGGTTCGTGAAAACGATGAAAGAAGACTATATCGCGTTCATGCCAAAACCGGATGTGAGAACAGCACTGCGAAACCTTGCAGTAGCGTTCACGCATTACAATGAAAACCACCCGCACAGCGCGCTGGGATATCACTCCCCGAGGGAATACCGGCGGCAGCGGACATCGTTAACTTAAGATACAAAAGCTGTTCGGAGATGGAGGGTCAAGATCATAATCATTAAAACCAAAACGCACAACATCTTGTGGAAAAGTATAGGGCTACTGTGTTGCTCAGCAATATTGACCAATGTACTACTTCTGAGCCTGGATGAATATAGCATGTATATTTGGTATGTTAGCCGGGGGATTGAGGTGATAAGTGCCCTGTGTATAATCTCAATACTGATGTACAACACCTTCATCATCTTAAAAAAAGAAAGGGACTCAGCTATTAAAGACGCAATGACTAAAATATATAATCGTAAGCTATTCTATAAGTCATTAAAATCATCATTAGCAAAAGGTGCAGTGTGTGTAATGGTTCTGGATATTGATAAATTCAAACGGATTAACGATACCTACGGTCATCAGGAAGGTGACAGAGTAATAATCAGCATTGTCGATATTATCAATAAATCAATCAGAGATACGGATATTTTTGCCAGAATAGGTGGCGAAGAATTTGCGATCCTTCTTAAGTGTAACGATCAAGATGAGGCAATTGTTGTTGCAGAACGAATTAGGCGAAATGTCGAGAATGGTACGACAATACCAAATTCATATGAGTTAAAAGAAAAAATGACGATAAGTATCGGTGTATATTGCAGTAAAATTGATGATGAATCAGCGGATAAAGTTGTTTCATATGCTGATGCCGCTTTGTATGAAGCCAAAAATTCTGGCAGAAATAAGGTGTGTTACTATTATCATTAAGACTGAAATATATGTCATGTGAGATAATTTTTATTCTGAACATAAGAATATAAATATATAAATTATCCCACGACCTCTGTACTCCGACGACGGCGCAGGCTATTCCACGAGTACAGGGCGTTGAACAGTACGACTCCTGCGGTCACACAGAATACAGCACGAAAACCGTAGTTGGCGGATATCGCTGCCCCCATTAGAGGTCCTGTTACGTTACCAATGTCGCGAAATGACTGGTTATAACTGAAAATACGTCCAGCTATTTGATTAGTCGAGTTATAGACCAGCAGCGTTTGTACCGCCGGGAGCAGAGCGCCGTCGGCCGCCCCCAATAAAAAGCGCAGAATACCAAGCTGCCAGGGCGTCTGGACAAATGACATTGGAATTAGCAGTAACACGGAAACGATCAGCGCGACGATCAGGATCTTCTCCGGGCCAATCCGATCGCCTAATTTGCCAAGTTTAGGGGCGCTGATTAATGCCGCAACGCCGGGGACTGAGGCTATCATCCCACTGATAAACGCAATATTGCCGACGTTGCCAGCCAACTCTCGAACGTACAGTGTCAGTATTGGCGCGATAGAACCGGTGGCTACCTGAATGATCAAAGTGGTGACAAACAGGCTCAGCACCAGTTTGGGGTTCTTTAAAGAGGCCACGACTTCACGAATGTGCAGCATTTCCTTCTTGCTCACCGGCTGGAAACGCTCGCGGATAAAAAATAGCGTCAAGATGAAGCAGACCAGCAGCACGCTGGCGGTGATGAAAAATACGGGGCGCAGTCCGTACTGATCCGCGAGGAGGCCGCCCGCCAGCGGCCCGAGCAGTGCGCCACTAACACCACCGGTGGAAAGCGTTCCCAGTGCCCAGCCGCTTTTATTGCGTGGAACCTGGGTGGCGATCAGTGCATTCGCATTGGGGATGAATCCACCAAGCAGCCCCAACAAGGCGCGCAGGATCAAGAACTGCCAGATATTTTGCGCCAGTCCCATCAGCAGCATCACAACAGCCATACCCAACGCAGACCGTAGCAGCATGATTTTTCGCCCCTTGCGATCGGCAAGGCCACCCCAGAAAGGAGAGGCGATGGCGGAAAAAAGAAAGGTGATGCTGAAGACCAGGCCTGACCACATATTCAGTGCGCTATGTCCCGTGACGCCGAGACTTTCGACGTAAAGGGGCAAAAAGGGCATGACCAGGCTAAATGCTGCGCCGGTTAAAAAACAGCCTAACCAGGCAACAGTGAGGTTGCGTTTCCAGTTTATGGGAGCATCTGAGGGTGACATAGCGTTCCGCAGTGTGGCGCGCTGTTTGCGCTATCGATTGAGTATAAGTAAGCAGGCTAATTATGCGCCTGGTAGATAATTGCTGCAATGCGGATAGCAGTTAAACCTAAAGCAGGCAGGGAAGGTGTTGCAGCCCACAGGGCTGCAACAGTGTTTTAGTACAGGGAAGGAGAACCTTCAGGGCGCGTCTTGAAGCGACGATGCAGCCACATATACTGCTCTGGCGCCATCATGATGCATTGCTCAACAATTTTGTTCATCCACGCGGCAGTGGTCTCTGCGTCATCCAAAGGCGGTGAACACTCCGGAGGCAGCATAATCAATTGATACCCTTTACCGTCAGGTTTGCGGCGAGGAACAAACGGTACCAGGCAGGCATTGGACATGCGCGAAAGCATCCAGGTCCCAGAGGTTGTTGCGGCTTGTTCAACGGCAAAAAGTGGTACAAACACACTGGCACGAGGGCCGTAATCGTGATCCGGCGCGTACCAGACCACTTCGCCCTTTTTCAACGCTTTAATCATCCCTTTCAGGTCTTTACGATCGAGCATTGATTTATTCGAGCGCATACGGCCCCAGGTTTGTAGCCAGTCGAGAAGCGGGTTGTCGTTAGGGCGATACACACCAATACCCGGTTCCTGCAAACCAAACTGACGCGCACCCAGTTCCAGAGTCAGAAAGTGCAGACCCACTAACAGGATCCCGCGTTTTTGCGCCTGAACGTCACGGATATGTTCCATCCCGATCACTTCAGTCCAGCGTGAAATACGCTTATCGGACCAAAACCAGGCCATTCCGGTTTCCATTACGCCCATGCCCACGGATTCGAAGTTCTTGACGACCATCTGCTGGCGTTCCTGCTCACTCATCTGCGGGAAGCACAGTTCCAGATTTCGGGAAACAATTTTTGCCCGACGTTTCATCAAACGTAGCGCCAGTCGACCTAATGCACAGCCCAACTTAAAGAGGATGGGGTAGGGTAACTGCACGATTAACCAAAGGATGCCAATACCCAGCCAGGTTAACCAATAACGTGGATGCAGTAACGCAGCCGAAAACTTGGGTAAATTCGTCATGTCTATCCTGTCTTCAAACGACCAATTCCCTGTATTGTCGCATTTTTTCGCGCGTATCAAAAATTTGTGACGGGAGAACGGTGATTAATTCTGCAATTGTTGATGCAATTTTATAGTGAAGTATGAAATGTAGCGTAAAATGTGTGGATGTAAATTGGCGATGTTTGCTTTATTATGCCGCCGATTTTCATTTATTCCCTATTTGCAGGATACGTACACCATGCCAGTGTTACACAACCGCATTTCGAACGACGCCCTCAAAGCCAAAATGCTGGCCGAGACCGAGCCGCGTACGACGATCTCATTCTATAAATATTTCACCATTGCCAATCCTCAGCACACGCGTGATGCACTGTACCAGATGTTCACCGCATTGAACGTCTTCGGGCGAGTATATCTTGCCCATGAAGGAATTAACGCGCAAATCAGCGTACCGCAAAGCAACGTCGAGGCATTTCGCCAGCAACTCTATGCGTTTGACCCTGCATTGAACGATTTACGTCTGAATATTGCGCTGGATGATGACGGTAAATCGTTCTGGGTACTGCGTATGAAAGTCCGTGAACGTATCGTGGCGGATGGTATTGACGATCCAGACTTTGACGCCAGCAACGTGGGGGATTATCTCAAGGCAGCAGAGGTGAATGCCATGCTTGACGATCCTGAAGCGGTATTCATTGATATGCGCAACCATTATGAATATGAGGTGGGTCACTTCGAGAATGCGCTGGAGATCCCGGCAGACACGTTTCGCGATCAGTTGCCGAAAGCGGTTGAAATGATGCAGGCGCATAAAGATAAAAAAATCGTGATGTACTGCACGGGTGGGATCCGCTGTGAGAAAGCTAGCGCCTGGATGAAACACAATGGATTTAGCAAAGTCTGGCACATTGAGGGCGGTATTATTGAGTATGCCCGCAAGGCGCGTGAGCAGGGACTTCCGGTGCGTTTTATCGGTAAAAACTTTGTCTTTGATGAGCGCATGGGCGAAAGGATCTCTGAAGATATTATCGCACATTGTCATCAGTGCGGCACGGCGTGCGATAGCCATACTAATTGCAAAAATGATGGCTGCCATCTGTTGTTTATTCAGTGCCCGGCTTGTGCGCAGAAATATAAAGGCTGCTGTAGCGAGCTGTGTAGCGAAGAGAGTGAGTTGCCGGAAGAGGAACAACGGCGTCGTCGCGCTGGGCGTGAAAATGGCAATAAAATCTTTAATAAATCACGTGGTCAACTGAATACCAAACTGGGTATTCCAGACCCTGCGCAATAACATGATTCCGGATGAGGGGCAGAACCTCATCCGGCAATTCATGCGTTACTTCTGTTGAACACCTTCCACTGAGATGATTAAATCGACTTCCTGCGACGCCGGACCGAGATCGGTGGTGATGTTGAAATCCTTCAGCTTAATCTTACCTTGCGCTTCAAAACCAGCGCGCGTACCGCCCCAAGGATCGCCGCCCTGACCGATGAGCTTCGCATCCAGCGTAACCGGTTTGGTAACGCCGTTCAGGGTCAAATTACCGGTGATATCCAGGTCATTACCTTCTTTCTTCACGCTGGTGGAGCTGAAGGTCGCCTGCGGGAATTTTGCTACGTTAAGGAAATCTGCGCTGCGCAGATGTTTGTCACGTTCGGCGTGATTAGTGTCAACACTGTTGGTGTTGATGGTTACGTTAACCTTATCGGCTGCGGGATTTTTCTCATCAAAGGTAAACGTACCGTCGAAATCTTTAAATGTGCCGTACAGCCAGCTGTAACCCAGATGCTGAATACGGAAATTAACAAAGGCATGCTGTCCTTCCTTGTCAATTTTGTAATCTGCCGCCACGGCCGACCCGGTGGTGAATAACAGAGAGGCGAGTGTAAGTCCCAGCAGGTTTTTTTTCATTTTAAGCTCCATAGTCAGATGACGATTTTCCCAACATGCGATTGAGGGTATCGTCGTTATCGATAAAGTGATGTTTCAGGGCCATCAGTCCGTGCAGTAGGGATAAAATCACCACGGTCCACGCAAGCCACAGGTGCAAGCTACCGGCGAGGTCGGCCTGAGCACCTGCGTTGGCAACGGTGGCTGGAATGTCGAACCAACCAAAGACGCTTATCGCTTTGCCATCTGCGGTGGAAATTAGATATCCGCTGATGACAATTGAAAAGAGCAGCAAATAAAGAGCGAGGTGACCCATTGCCGCTGCGATGCGGGTTAATCGGGAGTAGCTTGCCAACGCAGCAGGTGGAGGGGAGAACAACCGCCAGACAACGCGGATAACCAGTCCCATCATGAGAAGGATGCCGATGCTTTTATGCAGTTCAGGGGCCTGGTGATACCAGCCGTCATAGTAGCTAAGCGTGACCATCCATAAGCCCAACGCGAACATGCCATATACAGCAATCGCAACCAGCCAATGTAATGTGGCTGACACTACGCCATAGCGCTGTGAACTATTTTTGAATTGCATAAGCACACCGATTGATATTTCAGAAGTGAATGAAAATGGCGTGTAAAAGACATTAATGCAACTAATAAATAACAATGGTGATGATATTTATTTTTTGTTCAGTAAAGTTGACTGATTATTGAATTGATCATCAAGGGATTAGTGTGAGAGTAGGTGATAATGCTTGGTTTATGGGTGGTTATGATTTTTATTATTGTTCAGTTTATTGCAATAAAAATTAAGATAATTTCAATTTTTGTCAATTATTGTCAGCGCGCAGGAATCAGAAAAACATAATATATATTACATCCATAATGGCCAGCAGCGACCATAAAATAATGTAGAGCATAAGATGCTCGCGAATATTATTAACAAGATAGTGAAAAATACGGCGCATTAACGTTATTCCTGTCATTAAAAATGGCCTCATCATCGAGGCCATTCATTTATTATCACTTAAAACGGCTTAGCCTGAAGGGGGTCAGGTCAAAGTCAGACGGTTTGTCCTGAGCGAAGTTTGCCGCAATCTCTCCCAGAACAGAGGCAAACTTAAAGCCATGTCCGCTCAGCCCGGTAATGATTAGCGTGTTGTCGTGCGCTGGCAGAGTATCGATAATAAAGTCTTCATCCGGTGAATTATCGTAAGTGCAGGACGCGCCATGCAGGCAGCAGCCAACGCCCGGCAGAATTGTGCGCAGGAATGGGAAGGCTTCAGAACCATCGCTGGCTACAGCGGCAAATGGCTTACGCTCATCAGCAGAGTGAATGACTTGTCCGCCGTTGTGCTTACCAATTTTCAGCTCGTCGTTTTCTGCCGGGAAACCGTAGTATTGATCACCATTTGGCAGCTCGCCGGTGAAGGCTGGGAAGTTATTTTTAACGCTGTAGCGCCCATCGGCCTGATACCAGGCGAACACTTTGCGCACCGGTTGTATCGGTAGTTCAGGGACTAAAGCCTGCACCCAGGTACCGGCGCTGATCACTGCTTTTTTCGCGTGGTAGTCACCGTCAGCCGTTTCTACCGTGATGCCATCATCACCGTGATGAATTGCGCTGACCGGGCATTTAAACAGTTGCGCACAGCCTGCTTCTTCCGCCAGACGGATCCACGTTTTAATTGCTAACTCACTGCGTAAAAAACCGGACTCCGCTTCAAACAGACCGATATAGTTGTCAGGTACACGAATCTCCGGCCAGCGCGCCATGATGGCTGCCGCATCCAGTTGTTCAACGTTGAGTTGCCACTGTTTGGCGCTTTGCGCTGCAGTCGCTAAGAAGGTGGACTCTGCCGGACCGAGGTTGATAACACCGGAGCGAACAAAAATCGGTTCTTCATTATGGGTGGACAGTTCATCCCACAATGTTTGCGCACGTAGCACTAGCGGAACGTATTTTTCACCTTCGCCATAAGCATGACGAATTAATCGAGTGTCGCCGTGGTGGCTGCCCTGCTGATGCGGAGGCATATGTGCATCGATCATCAGAACCTTCAGACCGGCACGAGTGGCATAGTATCCAGCTGCGGCGCCTACTGAACCGCTGCCAATAATGATTAAGTCGTATTTCATCCGCTTCTCTCTGCAATCGCGATAGTAGCAGGTTAAATAACTGACCCGGAATATTCAACCTGGAAATAAGAAAGGCACCGTTAAGGTGCCTTTTGATGGTTGGATGTATCAGGTTTAATGTCGCTGATACTCATTTACCTGGTAATCGCCAGATTCAATTTTGGCGATTCCTGCTTCTAATATCGAAATAAATTGCCTGGCAACATCAGTGGTTAACCAGAGCGTTTGACCAACTTCAGTCCCATCCGGGTCAGGGCGATTCGGGGTCTGGTAGTGCAAACGCAGCATCAGCGCATCGTAGCTATCAACAGTGCTGATGTCCCACCCTACAAGCGGATGAGTCTGAATGACTTCATTATTCTTTTCCATCATGCCCCCTAATTCGTGTTACTAGACAACGGTTTTCGAGGTTCAATGCGTTTTTTTCTGAAGCAACTTCAGTATATCAATAAATAAGGGTATTCATTGAAAATTTAAAGAGGGAAGGGCATAAATTTTTTGTTTTCAGCGTTATCTGACTAAGAAACCAACATGTTATTCATTTTTTTTTAGTATGTTGCACAATTATTTTGTTGTTTTGGTTAAAAGATAATCGGTGGGTTAATATTAAATTAAATACTCGTCAAAAGAAATGCGCGATTGATTACGGGATAGTGTGTATAAAAAAGCCGGGGCGACCCGGCAAACAAACATCACTGCATATCATTATTTATTCGTTGATGAACCAGTCATCCGCGCTTTCCCAGGTTTCCTGTAGGATCTCGCTGATGCGTTCTTTGTCCTCTTTAGTCGCGCCAATAACCGACAAATTGTTTGCGCCGGCATAACGGACGGTAACGTTACCTTCGTTATCCGGAAAATGGTGCTGAATACGGCGGGAGAGTTCACCTGCCAGTGCGTCAATTGCACCGGCAGGTAAAGGTGAAGTTTTGGCAATAGTGACTTCAATACGCATAGTAGCCCCCTGTGGAATATACTGTTTATTTATACAGTCATTCGTATCAATTGGCTACACTTTTTTTAGCTTTTTACTGACCAGCGTACCGTTTCGCCACCCAGGAAAGGCACCAGCGTATCGTCTTCCAGTGCAATGCTCTCAGGAACCAGGTGCTCCATGCGTTCCAGCTCAATAAAGGTCTCATTTACCGGCAAGCCATAGAACTGTGGGCCGTTGAGTGAGCAGAAGGCTTCGAAATGGTCTAGCGCATTCATCTCTTCAAACACGGTGGCATAGCTGCCCAGCGCGGTCGGTGCATTAAAACAGCCCGCACAGCCACAGCTTGACTCTTTGCGATGACGCGCGTGCGGCGCTGAGTCGGTACCGAGTAATGCGCGCTTAAACCCGCTGGCAACCAGTTCACGCAGCGCCTGTTGGTGGACGTTACGTTTGAGGATCGGCAGGCAATACAGGTGAGGGCGAATCCCGCCAACCAGCATGTGGTTGCGGTTAAACATCAGGTGCTGTGGCGTAATGGTCGCAGCCAAAAGTTCGTTACCGTCGCGAACGTATTCGGCAGCATCTTTGGTGGTGATATGCTCGAACACCACTTTCAGCGAGGTCAAACGCTGACGCAGCGGTTCCATCACCGTTTCAATAAAGCGCGCTTCGCGATCGAAAATATCGATATCTGCATGCGTGACTTCGCCGTGCACCAGCAGTGGCATACCCAATTTTTCCATCCGCTCCAGCACCGGCATAATGGCGTCAATAGAGGTTACGCCATGCGTCGAGTTGGTGGTGGCATTGGCTGGATAGAGTTTTGCCGCGGTGAATACGCCTTCGTTGAATCCACGTTCCAGCTCGTTGGGATCCAGCGTATCCGTTAAGTAGCAGGTCATTAATGGCGTGAAGTCGTGTCCGGCAGGTACCGCGTCAAGAATGCGCTGGCGATAAGCGATAGCCGCGTCAACCGTGGTGACGGGCGGTGCCAGGTTCGGCATGACAATGGCGCGGCCATAAACTTCACTGGTATAGGGCACGACAGTTTTTAACATGTCGCCATCGCGAAAGTGAAGATGCCAGTCGTCTGGGCGGCGGATCTTTAAAACCTGGGATGGTGCAGTCATCAATATGCTCCGGCTGAGGATAGTCTTTTTTGCCGGAAACAAAGGATAAGCGGAAACGTTTTCGTTTGCACGAAAAAAAAGGGCGCATCAGCGCCCTCAGTTTTATTAGTCGGTGAACGGGATGATGATTTCACCCGGTTTCACCTCAATACCTTTCGCCAATTTTTTCGCCAGCGCTTCACCCTGGCTGCTGTCATCCTTCAGAATGTACGCTGGTTGCTGGTTGAAATAGTTACGCAGCGATTGATTTAAATACGGCATCAGGGTTTGCAGTACCGACTGCATTTTTTCTGGCGTGACGGTGGCGTCGACGACTTCCATCTCTTGCAGATAAATCGCGCCTTTTTCTTTATTGAAAACCGGTAAGGCTTTCAGCTTCAGCTTCATGGTCGCTTTCTGACTGCCAAACAGGGAGTTCATGTCCAGGTTGGCATCGCCGGTCAGGGTTACTTTGTTTGGCTCTTCACGACCAATCTGGCTGGCGAGATTATTCAGTACGATATGTGCTTCAGCAACGCCGGGCAAACCGATGTCTTTTGAAAAGTTATTATGCTTTGCCAGGGCTTGATTAATTTCTTGCTCGCTAACCGTGTATTGCGTGAGTTGATTACAACCAACCAACAGGCCGCTGACAATCAGTGCAGCGGCAAAAAAAAACTTTTTCATGGGGTTCCTCAACATGATACATGTGGCGTAATCGTGACACAAAGCATCATCGAGTACCAGCGCCCCGGACGCCAGCAGAAAAAACTGAAAAGCGCCCGGACGCAGGTTCGGCTATCAGGCGTCTGGCTCCAACATACCTCGCGTTGGGCGTTTGAGACTGAATTGCCAGCCCAGCGCCAGGAAGGTGATGAAGCCAATAATACCGAGCATCATCCAGGGCAGCTCAGGCTGTGCCAGGGCCTTGCCCATGTCAAACAGCCAGCCGCCGCCGACATAGCCAATTGCGCCACCGATGGCGAGTCCCAGTCGGCTGAAGCCCATATAGCTTCCTCTGGCCCGCGCATTCGCCAGCGAGGCGCTCAGGGTTTCACGCGCCGGTTCGGCGATGATCGAGCCAATATAGAACGTGCAGATAAGGGTGAACAACTGCTGCAAATTCCCGACCAGCCCAATGGGCATCATGCTCAGAGACATCACCAGCAGGCCCGCCATCAGACGATGTTCAAGGCGAAAGCGTTTTTCACTCCAGCGGGCAATCGGGTACAACAGCGTTAAAGAGAGACATGCCTCAATGGCATACATCCATTTCACGGCGGCTGGTGAGCCTGCGATGTCGTTCACCATGATGGGCAGCATCAGCATCACCTGTACCGCCAGCATGTAATAGCCCGCCAGCGTCAGCACATAGGTGACAAAGCGCTTGTCATGCATCACGTGGCTCATCCCTTCGCGTACCGGAATTTTCACCGTCGACAGCTTCCATGCCGGGAGCAGCCAGGCGTTAAACGCCGCGCACAGAACGAACAAAATTGCGCCGGTGGCACATACCAGACGGAAATCGTATTGCAATAACCAACTGCCAAGTAACGCGCCGACCACGGCCCCGGCGCTATCCTGCATCATCAGAATAGAGAAAAAACGCCCGCGCTTTTCCGGGCGGATCAGCTTGACTACCAGCGCCGAACGGGGAGGGTCGAACAGCGTGCCACCCAGCCCGGAAAGAAAGCAGGAAAACCACAGCAGCCACGGTTCATGCGCAATGCCCATGGTGGCGAACCCGGCTGCGCGCATCAGCATGCCGGTGACGATCATCGGTTTGGCGCCGAAACGGTCAGCAATAGCACCACCGAAAATACCCAACCCCTGCTGGATAAATTGACGTAATCCAAGCGCGATACCGACCATCACGGCGGCCCAGCCCATTTGGTCGACGAAACGAATTGAGATCAGCGGGAAAACGACGAAGAAACCCAGCACGACCAGCATATTATCGATGAGAAGGAAGTATTTACCCAGGTTCCTTGCCTGCGAGACTTGCGACATTTCCCCTCCAGGGAAAAACTCGTCACTCTGGATAGAGTTTAAAAGATAAGCACCTCCTATTCTGCGGTGTCGTCATCGCTTTTCCCACCCTTCGCGGGACAATATTTTTTTATCAAAAGTCCGTCTTGATAGAGAGTTTTCATCAAAATGTGTGAATAATTCAAAAAATGGCATTTTGCTCTTTTCACAGGGTGTATTCGCACAGGTATAGTAATGCGAATAGCGTATTGAAGACGTTACGGGAAGGAGTAGGTATAGAATGTTTGGCTATCGCAGTAACGTGCCAAAAGTGCGCTTAACCACGGACCGCCTGGTCGTGCGTTTAGTGCATGAGCGTGATGCCTGGCGTCTGGCAGATTATTACGCAGAAAATCGTCATTTCTTAAAACCCTGGGAACCTATTCGCGATGAAAGCCACTGCTATCCGTCCGGCTGGCAGGCGCGTCTCAGCATGATCTCTGAGTTTCATAAACAGGGCACCGCTTATTATTTTGCGCTGCTCGATCCGGACGAAAAAGAGATTATCGGCGTTGCGAACTTCTCAAACGTGGTGCGGGGATCCTTCCATGCCTGTTATCTCGGCTACTCCATTGCGCAGAAATGGCAGGGGCAGGGGCTAATGTATGAAGCCTTAACTTCGGCCATCCGTTATATGCAGCGCACGCAGCATATTCACCGCATTATGGCTAACTACATGCCACATAATAAGCGCAGCGGTGACCTGTTGGCGCGACTGGGTTTTGAAAAAGAAGGGTATGCCAAAGACTACCTGCTGATTGACGGGCAGTGGCGCGATCACGTGCTGACGGCGTTGACCACATCAGAATGGACCCCCGGCCGCTAAGTTTCAGATGCAGCCATGATTAATGGAGAAGACGATGAAATACGAATTAACCGCCACCGAAGCACGAGTGATTGGCTGTTTATTAGAAAAACAAGTGACAACGCCGGAACAGTACCCACTCTCCGTTAATGGAGTCGTAACAGCCTGCAATCAAAAAACGAATCGTGAACCGGTGATGAACCTGTCGGAATCGGACGTGCAGGAGCAATTAGATAACCTGGTTAAGCGACATTTTCTGCGCACGGTGAGCGGCTTTGGCAATCGCGTCACGAAATATGAGCAGCGTTTCTGCAACTCTGAATTTGGCAATCTGAAGCTTAGTGCCGCAGAGGTGGCCGTAATCACTACACTGCTGCTGAGGGGCGCTCAGACGCCTGGTGAATTGCGTAGTCGCGCATCCCGTATGTATGAATTCAGCGATATGTCCGAAGTGGAATCGACACTGGAAAATCTGGCAACCCGGGAAGATGGGCCTTATGTGATCCGCCTGGCGCGCGAGCCGGGCAAACGTGAAAGTCGCTATATGCACCTGTTTTGCGGTGAGGTTGATGGAGCCATTGCCGCGGCAGATCAACTCCCTGCAGCCTCCGGTGATCTGCAGGCACGCGTGGAAATGCTGGAAACGGAGGTCGCAGAACTTAAGCAGCGACTTGATTCATTGCTGGCGCACCTGGGAGACTAACGTGAATAAATTACGTATCGGCGTTGTCGGCCTTGGCGGTATTGCGCAAAAGGCCTGGCTACCCGTGCTGGGCACCTCCGCAGACTGGACGCTGCAAGGCGCCTTTTCACCTTCGCGCGATAAAGCACAGCGTATCTGTGATACCTGGCGGATACCCTACGTGGATTCACTGATGAATCTGGCGCAAACCAGCGACGCGGTTTTCGTCCATTCCAGCACCGCGACTCACTATGCGGTCGTCAGTGAATTGCTGAATGCCGGAGTTCACGTGTGTGTGGATAAGCCGCTGGCGGAAAACCTGCGTGAGGCTGAGCAACTGGTGGAACTGGCCGCGCGGAAAAAACTCACGCTGATGGTCGGGTTTAACCGCCGGTTTGCACCGCTGTACCAGGATCTCAAAACCCAGTTGAGCACCGCAGCGTCTGTACGTATGGATAAGCACCGTACGGATAGCGTTGGGCCGCACGATCTGCGTTTCACTTTGCTGGACGACTATCTGCACGTAGTCGATACCGCATTGTGGCTGGCGGGAGGGCAGGCGCAGTTAAATAACGGCACGCTGCTGACCAATGAATCTGGTGCGATGCTTTACGCCGAGCACCATTTTTCTACCGGTCAAATGCAGATAACGACCAGTATGCATCGCCGTGCCGGTAGCCAGCGTGAGAGCGTGCAGGCGGTGACGGACGGTGGCCTGATTGACGTAACTGATATGCGGGAATGGCGGGAAGAGCGTGGGCAAGGTGTTGTTCATAAGCCGATAGCGGGCTGGCAAACGACCTTAGAACAGCGTGGTTTTGCCGGATGTGCGCGTCATTTCATTGAGTGCGTGCAAAATCAGACGGTTCCCCAGACGGCAGGCGAGCAGGCGCTACTGGCCCAGCGTGTTGTTGAAAAGCTGTGGCGGGAGGCGATGGCTGAATAACCCCCTGTAACATCTGGCGGTAGTAATTCATTGTAATCCAGGTACTATATGCCCACTCAAAATAACACCTCTTTTCAACCATAGGCTGATTTGTCGGCCTGATAAGGCGCTACGGTGTCGCCATCAGGCACAGCAAAAGTGTCGGATGGCGGCGAAAATGCCTTATCCGACCTACGGGCAGGTTTGTCGGGGTTTTGCCTCAGAGTCTGGAATACAACATAGATGAATTTATTAAAGTCGCTGGCAGCCGTCAGCTCGATGACGATGTTTTCACGTGTGCTGGGTTTTGCGCGTGATGCGATTGTCGCCAGAATCTTTGGTGCAGGGATGGCGACAGATGCCTTTTTTGTGGCATTCAAACTTCCTAACCTGCTGCGCCGAATTTTTGCCGAAGGCGCATTTTCGCAGGCGTTTGTGCCGATTCTTGCTGAGTATAAAAGCAAGCAGGGGGAAGATGCTACCCGCGTGTTTGTTGCCTACGTTTCCGGACTGTTGACGCTGGCGCTGGCTGTGGTGACGGTAGCCGGGATGTTGGCTGCGCCATGGGTGATTTTAGTTACCGCGCCGGGGTTTGCCGACACAGCGGATAAATTTGCGCTGACTACTCAACTGCTGCGGATCACTTTTCCCTATATTCTACTGATTTCACTGGCCTCACTGGTTGGTGCGATCCTTAACACCTGGAACCGCTTTTCTATTCCTGCGTTTGCCCCGACTTTTCTGAATATCAGCATGATCGGTTTCGCGCTGTTTGCGGCCCCTTATTTTCATCCGCCAGTGCTGGCGCTGGCGTGGGCCGTTACCGTGGGTGGCGTGCTACAGCTGATTTATCAGCTTCCGCATCTGAAGAAAATTGGCATGCTGGTACTGCCGCGTGTGAACTTCCGCGATGCGGGGGCGATGCGCGTCGTCAAGCAGATGGGCCCGGCGATCCTTGGGGTATCAGTTAGCCAGATTTCACTGATTATCAATACGATTTTCGCCTCGTTTTTGGCCTCTGGCTCAGTTTCGTGGATGTACTATGCCGACCGTCTGATGGAGTTTCCGTCTGGTGTGCTTGGCGTAGCGCTGGGGACTATCCTGCTGCCATCGCTGTCCAAAAGCTTTTCCAGCGGTAATCATGATGAGTATTGTCGCCTGATGGACTGGGGCCTGCGCTTGTGTTTCCTGTTGGCATTACCGAGTGCCGTAGCGTTGGGTATTCTGGCCAAACCGCTGACGGTGTCTCTGTTCCAGTACGGTAAATTTACCGCCTTTGATGCCGCGATGACCCAGCGTGCGCTGGTGGCGTATTCGGTAGGTTTGATTGGCTTGATCGTAGTGAAAGTGTTGGCTCCGGGCTTTTACTCGCGCCAGGATATAAAAACGCCAGTGAAGATTGCCATTGTGACGCTGATTATGACCCAGGTGATGAACCTGGCGTTTATCGGGCCGTTAAAGCATGCCGGGCTGTCGCTGTCGATTGGTCTGGCGGCGTGTCTGAACGCTTCACTGCTGTACTGGCAGTTGCGTAAGCAGAAAATCTTCACCCCGCAACCGGGCTGGACCTGGTTCCTGGCGCGACTGGTGATTTCCGTGTTGGTGATGTCGGCGGTGCTGGTTGGGATGCTCTACATCATGCCAGATTGGTCGCAGGGAACGATGTTGTGGCGCCTGCTGCGTCTGATGGCGGTCGTGGTGGCAGGTATTGCTGCTTACTTCGCAGCACTCGCTGTACTGGGCTTTAAAGTAAAAGAGTTTGTGCGCCGGACGGCATAAAGAATCAATGCCGGATGGCGGCATAACGCCGTATCCGGCCTACAAAAAGCGTAGGCCTGATAAGCAAAACGTTATCAGGCTTGCATCAGATAGAGAATTTTTTCCCGCCGCGGTGCGCAGCTGAAGTTTGACCGTTTGCGCCATACAACGCCGGTTCCTGGTGCGGTTTCAGCACTTGTATTGCTTGTTGATTACGCTCGATCTGCCCTTCCAGCAGCCAGCCATTGTGCTGGTTGAGGTCACGTAAGTGCTGTGTTTTCATGGTGATGGTCTGCCAGCGTTCAGCAATTTCATCATTAGCGCTGCGCGTGGCGTCATGCTCCTGACGGCGCTGCTGCTCCAGATAATCAAGGGTCGCCAGCAAAGAGCTTTTTTCTTCTGTAATACGCTGTAGCTGGCTGCCGTTGATATGGCCTGCGGAAAGCTGCTGCTGTTCAGCATCCATTACCGTTTTCAGGTCATTGAGGACGGTCGTCATCTGGTCAAGTATTTCTGACAAACGAGTCATACTTTATTTACTCTGTAGGTAGCTCTGCGCCTCGCGAATCAGCGAGTCGGCAATTTTTCCGGTATCCATTTTCAATTCACCGTTACGGATTGCGGTTTTCAGTGCTTCCACGCGTTCCATATTGATGTCATTGGTGCCGGGCTGCATCAGTTTGGCCTGGGCGTCGCTCAGCATGACGCTAGTGCTGGTGGTCGCGGTGGTTTTTTCCTTCTGCGCTTTTTGTACCGGCGCATCGCTGGTTTCACGCGGCTGAACGGTGCTTACTGGCTTCAATGGTGAGGTACGATCAATGCTCATTTTATTTTTCCTCATCGAGGGGTTACGCTATAGCGGCCCGCTGTAATCATTGGT
The DNA here is from genome assembly GCF_006385635.1 of Citrobacter sp. CF971. Lineage (NCBI taxonomy): Bacteria > Pseudomonadati > Pseudomonadota > Gammaproteobacteria > Enterobacterales > Enterobacteriaceae > Citrobacter > Citrobacter sp. CF971. Next base: position 1,908,230 of record NZ_CP041051.1, read on the forward strand.
TGTTTATCTATCGGCACACGCTAAAAAATCTTTAACCTATTATAGGTTAATAAGAATATTCCCATCAGAATCGACGACGCCGCTCACCACCTGGCCTGAAATCATCCGCACTCGCGCATTCTGTGCGACAGCGGCGTTGTTCAGCGCTTTACCTTCGGCATTAACCCGAAAGCCATCTCCGTTGGCAATAACCAGCACGCGCTGACCGGCCTTGATCCGCCATGCCTGGCGCAACATCGAAAGCTGTATCGGTTGGCCCGGGACCAGATCGCGCAGGCTCACAGCATCCTGCACCTGACTCATATCCAGCACCGCGCGCGGCGGTAGTTGGTCCAGTCGACCACGTTTCAGCGTTACGCTGGCTGGGGTCAGGGTGCTACCTCGCGCTACAGGCGCGGCGGCTACTACGTAGTTTCCCATCGCCTGGACGTTCACCTGCAGATAACGTTTTTCGTTGGCACAGCGAGCCAGCACATTCACATTACCCCACAGTTTCGCGCTACCTGACACGCTTAATGCCGGTTGCTCACAGCTCGGCAATAAGTTTGGCGACGTTCGGATAGTGACCACCACCTCATCGCTAAATCCGGCCAGGCGCTGGGAAAACCATGCCGTTAGCTGCGAATTCAGGTCTTGCGCCAGCGTCATAGGGCTGAACAGCAGTGCTGCCACGACTATTCCACGTTTAAACGTTTGCATCAAAACCTCGCGCTTTTTCAGGTAGTGGCAGGATTTTACCTGTGTGACGCAGTCATCAACGCAACAAATAGCGACGCATTTTGCGTTTATTCCGGCGATAACGCGCGCGTAATGGGATTTAAGCTGTCGGCTGAATTTTGTCATTTGCGGAGGAGATATGCTCGATAAGCTCGACGCCGCCTTACGTTTTCAACAGGAAGCGCTGAATTTGCGCGCCCAACGCCAGGAAATATTGGCGGCCAACATTGCCAATGCCGACACGCCGGGGTACCAGGCGCGTGACCTGGATTTCGCCAGTGAATTAAAAAAAGTCATGGTGCGAGGACGGGAACAAACCGGCGGCGTTTCGTTGACGCTGACCTCTGCACAACACATTCCGGCCCAGACCGTTTCTTCGCCGTCTACGGAGCTGCTCTACCGTATTCCTGACCAGCCATCTCTTGATGGCAACACGGTGGATATGGACCGGGAGCGCACGCAATTTGCAGACAACAGCCTCAAGTATCAAATGGGGCTGACCGCGCTGGGTGGGCAAATCAAAGGCATGATGAACGTGCTGCAAGGAGGGAACTAATTCGTGGCGCTGTTAAATATTTTTGATATCGCAGGTTCTGCGCTGACGGCTCAGTCTAAACGCCTGAACGTCGCGGCCAGTAACATGGCGAATGCGGATAGCGTCAGCGGGCCCGACGGTCAGCCGTATCGCGCGAAACAGGTTGTTTTTCAGGTAGATGCTGCGCCAGGTGCGGCTACCGGTGGCGTAAAAGTTGCTGACGTCATTGAAAGTCAGGCGCCGGATAAGCTGGTTTATGAACCCGGTAATCCGCTGGCCGATGCGAATGGCTACGTAAAAATGCCGAATGTGGACGTTGTTGGCGAGATGGTCAACACCATGTCTGCCTCACGTAGCTATCAGGCAAACGTCGAAGTGCTCAACACCGTGAAAAGCCTGATGCTCAAAACGTTGACGTTAGGCCAGTAAAGGAGGCGCATATGTCTATTGCTGTAACCATGAATGACCCGAGCAATGCAGGCGTTAAAGCTGCCACCGGGAATAGCTCCCTGACGGGCAGCAATGCCGCTGACCTGCAAAGCAGCTTTCTGACGCTGCTGGTTGCACAACTGAAAAACCAGGATCCTACCAACCCGCTGCAAAACAACGAACTGACTACCCAGTTGGCGCAAATCAGTACCGTGAGCGGGATTGAGAAACTGAACACCACGTTAGGGTCGATCTCCGGGCAGATCGACAACAGTCAGTCGCTGCAGGCCAGTACGCTGATTGGCCACGGGGTCATGATCCCGGGTACTACCATCCTGACCGGTAAAGGGACGGAAGAGGGTGCCAAAACCACGACAACACCTTTTGGCGTTGAGCTGCAGCAACCGGCAGATAAGGTTACCGCAACCATTACCGATAAAGACGGCAAAGTGGTACGCACCATTGACATTGGTGGATTGAAAGCGGGCGTTCATACCTTTACCTGGGACGGCACCATGACCGATGGCACGGATGCACCAAGCGGTTCTTACAACGTGTCAATTGCTGCCAGCAATGGCGGAACGCAACTGGTGGCACAGCCGCTTCAGTTTGCGCTGGTGCAGGGCGTTATTCGCAGTAACGGCGGTAATACGCTGGATCTTGGCACCTATGGAACCACCACCCTCGACGAAGTACGGCAGATAATTTAAGCCTTCACACTTATCAGGAGTAAGTCATGGCCTTTTCTCAAGCGGTCAGCGGTCTGAACGCTGCAGCGACCAACCTCGATGTCATTGGTAACAACATCGCCAACTCCGCCACCTACGGTTTTAAATCCGGTACGGCATCTTTTGCCGATATGTTCGCCGGTTCTAAAGTGGGTCTGGGCGTTAAAGTTGCGGGTATTACCCAGGACTTTACCGACGGCACCACCACCAACACCGGCCGCGGGCTGGATGTTGCTATCAGCCAGAACGGTTTTTTCCGCATGGTAGACAGTAACGGTTCTGTTTTCTTCAGCCGTAACGGTCAGTTCAAACTCGATGAAAACCGCAATATCGTTAATATGCAGGGGCTGCAACTGACGGGCTATCCGGCTACCGGTACACCACCGACAGTTCAGCAGGGTGCAAACCCGGGGCCGATTACGATCCCCAACACATTGATGGCGGCACAGGCAACCAGCAAGGCCTCAATGCAGATCAACCTCAACTCATCGGATAAAATCCCGACAACGACAAAGTTTGATCCGAAAGATGCTGACAGCTATAACAAAAAAGGCCCCGTCACCGTTTATGACAGTCTGGGAAATGCCCACGAAGTTAACGCCTATTTTGTAAAACAGCCTGATAACAAATGGGCTGTCTATACCGTTGATAGCAGTGATCCTAAGGCTGCTGTACCAACCGCACCGACGTCCACGCTGGAATTTGATACTAATGGAGCTCTAATCGGCGGCGGTACATTCAATATCACCACAGCTGCGCTCAATGGCGCACCGGCTGTCACCTTCGCAATGAGTTTCCAGAACTCCATGCAGCAGAACACAGGTGCCAACAACATTGTTGCCACTAAACAGGACGGCTACAAACCAGGCGATCTGGTGAGCTACCAGATTAACAATGACGGTACCGTAGTCGGCAACTACTCCAACGAACAGCAACAGGTTCTAGGACAGATCGTGCTGGCAAACTTTGCCAACAACGAAGGTCTGGCGTCTCAGGGCAACAACGTCTGGGCGGCCACTCAGGCCTCCGGTGTGGCGCTGCTGGGTACCGCGGGTACGGGTAACTTCGGCAAGCTGACCAACGGGGCGCTTGAAGCGTCAAACGTGGATTTGAGTAAAGAACTGGTGAATATGATTGTCGCCCAGCGTAACTATCAGTCGAATGCGCAGACCATCAAAACCCAGGATCAAATCCTCAACACGCTGGTCAACCTGCGCTAAGCGCCTGACGGGATGGCTTAATGGATCACGCAATTTATACCGCCATGGGCGCGGCCAGTCAGACGCTGAATCAACAGGCGGTGACGGCCAGCAACCTGGCAAACGCCTCCACGCCAGGGTTTCGTGCACAGCTCAATGCACTGCGCGCGGTTCCTGTAGAAGGATTGTCTTTACCGACGCGTACGCTGGTCGTGGCCTCCACACCGGGGGCCGATATGACACCGGGTCAGATGGACTATACCTCCCGCCCGCTGGATGTGGCGCTGCAACAGGATGGCTGGTTGGCTGTGCAGACCGCGGATGGTAGCGAAGGATATACCCGTAACGGTGCTATTCAGGTAAGCCCAACGGGTGAACTGACTATTCAGGGACACCCGGTAATTGGCGAAGCCGGACCGATAGCCGTACCGGAAGGTTCAGAAGTCACCATTGCGGCGGACGGGACAATTTCTGCACTTAACCCTGGCGATCCGGCTAATACGGTCGCGCCAGTGGGGCGGCTGAAGCTGGTGAAGGCGACAGGGATCGAAGTGCAACGTGGCGATGACGGTATGTTCCGTCTGACCCAGGCCGCACAGGCTACCCGTGGTGCGACGTTACAGGCCGACCCCAGTATCCGTGTGATGTCGGGCGTGCTGGAAGGCAGTAATGTTAAACCGGTTGCTGCGATGAGCGACATGATCGCCAACGCCCGCCGCTTTGAAATGCAGATGAAAATTATCAGTAGCGTGGATGATAACGCGGGCCGCGCCAACCAACTGCTGTCGATGAGTTAATACAGGACATTTTATGATCAGTTCATTATGGATCGCCAAAACCGGCCTGGATGCGCAGCAAACCAACATGGATGTGATTGCCAACAACCTGGCAAACGTCAGCACCAACGGATTTAAGCGCCAACGCGCCGTGTTTGAAGATCTGTTGTACCAGACGATTCGTCAGCCTGGCGCACAGTCTTCTGAACAAACCACGCTGCCGTCTGGTTTGCAGATTGGTACCGGTGTACGTCCGGTTGCAACCGAGCGTTTACACAGCCAGGGTAACCTGTCGCAGACCAACAACAGTAAAGATGTGGCGATTAAAGGCCAGGGCTTTTTCCAGGTCATGTTGCCCGATGGTACGTCCGCTTATACCCGCGACGGTTCTTTCCAGGTGGATCAGAACGGCCAGTTGGTGACGGCGGGTGGTTTTCAGGTTCAGCCCGCCATCACCATTCCGGCTAACTCGCTCAGTATCACCATTGGACGCGACGGTATTGTCAGCGTGACCCAGCAGGGACAGGCGGCGCCTGTTCAGGTCGGGCAGCTTAACCTGACAACATTTATGAACGATACCGGTTTGGAAAGCATTGGTGAGAATCTGTACACCGAAACGCAGTCATCCGGTGCGCCGAACGAGAGCACGCCGGGGTTGAACGGCGCGGGTCTGCTGTATCAGGGCTATGTTGAAACCTCTAACGTCAACGTGGCGGAAGAGCTGGTAAACATGATCCAGGTTCAGCGCGCTTACGAAATCAACAGTAAAGCGGTATCGACCACCGATCAGATGCTGCAAAAACTGACGCAACTCTAAAGTGGAGTCCGGTGGGGTGAAAACCTCACCGGCACACTGATTTTGAAGATGACCGCAATGCGAAAATACGCGCTTCACCCATACCCTATTTTAGCCCTGCTGGTGGTTTCACTAACAGGATGTGCCTGGATCCCGGCCACGCCCCTCGTGCAGGGTGCGACGACTGCCCAGCCCGTTCCAGGTCCAACGCCGGTGGCGAATGGCTCAATCTTCCAGTCGGCACAACCGATTAACTATGGTTATCAGCCACTCTTTGAAGACCGTCGTCCACGCAATATTGGCGATACGCTGACCATCGTATTACAGGAAAACGTCAGCGCGAGCAAAAGCTCTTCGGCGAATGCCAGTCGCGACGGCAAGACAAACTTTGGCTTTGATACCGTACCGCGCTATCTGCAAGGTCTGTTCGGTAACGAACGTGCCGACGTAGAAGCCTCAGGCGGTAACTCCTTTAACGGTAAAGGCGGCGCGAATGCCAGAAATACCTTCAGCGGTACGCTGACCGTAACGGTCGATCAGGTACTGGTGAATGGCAACTTACATGTCGTGGGTGAAAAACAGATTGCCATAAATCAGGGCACTGAATTCATTCGCTTCTCCGGGGTCGTTAACCCGCGCACCATCAGTGGCAGCAACTCCGTACCGTCAACCCAGGTTGCGGACGCGCGTATTGAGTACGTCGGAAACGGCTACATCAATGAAGCGCAAAATATGGGCTGGTTGCAGCGTTTCTTCCTTAACTTGTCGCCGATGTAAGCGAGGTACCCGGTGTTTAAATTTTTTGTTGGAATGGCACTGGTGCTGGTAACCGCCTTCGCGCATGCCGACCGTATTCGTGACCTGACCAGCGTGCAGGGCGTGCGGGAAAACTCGCTGATAGGCTACGGGCTGGTGGTAGGTCTGGATGGCACAGGTGACCAGACCACCCAGACGCCGTTTACCACGCAAACGCTCAATAACATGCTTTCGCAGTTGGGGATAACCGTGCCAACTGGCACCAATATGCAGTTGAAAAACGTGGCGGCGGTAATGGTCACCGCGCAGTTCCCGGCCTTTGGTCGTCAGGGGCAAACTATTGACGTTGTAGTCTCTTCCATGGGTAACGCTAAAAGCCTGCGCGGCGGAACGCTGCTGATGACTCCGCTGAAAGGGGTCGATAGCCAGGTATATGCGTTGGCGCAGGGGAATATTCTGGTTGGCGGTGCGGGCGCAGCTGCGGGTGGCAGCAGCGTGCAGGTAAACCAGCTCAATGGCGGACGCATTACCAACGGCGCGACCATCGAACGTGAATTACCCAGCCAGTTCGGCGGCGGTAACACCATTAATCTACAGCTGAATAATGAAGATTTCACGATGGCACAGCAAATTACCGACACTATTAACCGCTCGCGTGGTTTTGGCAGCGCAACGGCGTTGGATGCCCGCACTATTCAGGTGCGCGTGCCAAGCGGCAACAGCTCGCAGGTGCGTTTCCTTGCTGATATCCAGAATATGGAGGTGAACGTCACGCCGCAGGACGCTAAAGTGATTATCAACTCGCGCACCGGATCTGTCGTCATGAACCGCGAAGTAATGCTGGATAGCTGTGCCGTGGCACAAGGCAACTTGTCGATCACGGTGAACCGCCAGGCGAACGTCAGCCAGCCGGACACACCGTTTGGCGGTGGACAAACCGTAGTGACGCCACAAACTCAGATTGACCTGCGCCAAAGCGGTGGTTCGCTGCAAAGCGTGCGTTCCAGCGCCAACCTGAACAATGTTGTGCGTGCGCTGAATGCGCTGGGAGCAACGCCGATGGATTTGATGTCCATTCTGCAATCGATGCAGAGCGCGGGTTGCTTACGCGCCAAACTGGAAATCATCTAATGATTGGTGACAGCAAACTGCTGACCAGTGCCGCCTGGGATGCGCAATCTCTGAACGAACTGAAAGCGAAAGCGGGTCAGGACCCGGCGGCGAATATCCGCCCGGTCGCCCGTCAGGTTGAAGGGATGTTCGTGCAAATGATGTTGAAAAGCATGCGTGAAGCGTTACCGAAAGATGGCGTGTTTAGCAGCGATTCAACGCGCTTGTATACCAGCATGTATGACCAACAAATTGCGCAGCAGATGACCGCAGGCAAAGGTCTGGGGCTGGCTGAAATGATGGTCAAGCAGATGACTGAAGGGCAAGCGCAACCTGCGGATGACGCGCCGCAGGTGCCGATGAAGTTTTCACTGGAAACGGTGACCAGCTATCAAAATCAGGCACTGACGCAACTGGTCCGCAAAGCCATCCCCCGGGCGACAGAAAGTAATGATCAGCCGCTGTCAGGTGACAGCAAAGACTTCCTCGCCCAGCTGTCACTGCCGGCTAAGCTGGCCAGTCAGCAGAGCGGGGTCCCGCATCATCTGATTTTGGCGCAGGCGGCGCTGGAGTCCGGATGGGGGCAGCGACAAATTCGTCGCGAGAATGGCGAACCGAGTTTCAACATTTTTGGCGTGAAGGCTTCGGGAAGCTGGAAAGGTCCAACCACTGAAATCACCACCACTGAATATGAGAACGGTGAGGCGAAAAAGGTGAAAGCCAGATTCCGTGTCTATAGCTCTTACCTTGAGGCGTTGTCGGATTATGTCGGTCTGATATCCCGTAACCCGCGCTATGCGGCGGTGACCGCTGCCGCGACCGCCGAACAGGGGGCGCAGGCATTGCAAAATGCGGGTTACGCCACAGACCCTAACTATGCACGTAAATTAACCAGCATGATCCAGCAGTTGAAATCGATGAGCGAAAAGGTGAGTAAAACCTACAGCACGAATCTCGATAATCTCTTTTAAATAGCTCAAGTCTACCGACCTGCTGCCGATAATAACGAGTATTGAAGGATTACAAGGAACCTCCATGTCCAGCTTGATTAATAACGCGATGAGTGGACTCAGCGCAGCGCAGGCCGCGTTGAATACTGCCAGTAATAACATCTCCAGCTATAACGTTGCCGGATATACCCGACAAACAACAATTATGGCGCAAGCGAACAGCACGCTGGGTGCGGGGGGCTGGGTAGGCAATGGCGTCTATGTTTCTGGTGTACAACGTGAATATGACTCCTTTATCACTAACCAGTTGAGAGCAGCGCAGAACCAGAGCAGCGGTCTGACGACGCGCTATGAGCAAATGTCAAAAATCGATAATCTGCTCTCCAGCAAAACCAGCTCTATTTCGACCTCAATGCAGGGTTTTTTTACCAGCCTGCAGACGCTGGTCAGTAACGCCGAAGATCCGGCGGCGCGCCAGGCGCTGATCGGCAAAGCGGAAGGTTTAGTCAACCAGTTCAGAACAACCGACCAATATCTGCGGGATCAGGACAAGCAGGTAAACACGGCGATTAAGGCCAGCGTTGACCAGATCAACAATTACTCGAAACAGATTGCTAACCTTAACGACCAGATTTCCCGTATGACGGGCGTCGGCGCGGGGGCATCGCCGAACGATTTACTCGACCAGCGCGACCAGTTGGTGAGTGAACTGAACCAAATTGTCGGCGTGGAAGTCAGCGTGCAGGACGGCGGGACTTACAACGTGACCATGGCGAATGGCTATTCGCTGGTGCAGGGCAGCAACGCTCGCCAACTGGCGGCAGTCCCTTCCAGCGACGATCCCTCTCGCACGACTGTCGCTTATGTTGACGGCGTGGCCGGAGAAGTTGCCATCCCGGAAAAGCTGATCACGACCGGTTCGCTGGGCGGGCTGTTGACGTTCCGTTCGCAGGAACTCGACCAAACGCGTAATACCCTTGGTCAGTTGGCCCTCGCTTTTGCTGATGCGTTTAACACGCAGCACAAAGAAGGTTTTGATGCCAACGGCGACCCGGGCAAAAACTTTTTCGATATTGGTGGCCCGGCAGTCCTTAGCAATACGACGAATAAAGGGACCGGTGCGCTTGATGTTAAAATAACGGATAGTTCGTCGGTGCAAGCCACAGACTATAAAATTACGTTTGATGGTACTGACTGGCAGGTAACTCGTCTGGCTGACAATACCAGCTTTAAGCCGACCGTCACTGGCGGAAAAATGTCGTTTGATGGGCTGGAAATCACTGTCAAAAATGGTGCGCTGGCAAATGACAGCTTTACGGTGAAACCCGTGGGTGACGCCATTATCAATATGAAAGTGGCGGTGACCGATGAGTCGAAAATCGCCATGGCAGAAGTATCCAAAAACGACCTTGATCCGAATGTTGATAAAGGCAAAAGCGATAACCGTAACGGTCAAAAGCTGCTGGATCTGCAAACCAAGTCTACCGTCGGTGATAAAACGTTTAATGATGCCTACGCTACGCTGGTGAGCGATGTCGGGAACAAAACGGCGACGCTGAAAACCAGCGCCACTACTCAGAACAACGTGGTAACGCAGCTTTATAAGCAGCAGCAGTCTATTTCCGGGGTTAACCTCGATGAAGAGTACGGAAATTTGCAGCGTTATCAACAATATTACCTGGCTAACGCGCAAGTTCTGCAAACTGCGAATGCGCTGTTTGATGCACTGATCAATATTCGCTAAGGGAGAGGGAGACTATGCGTATTAGCACCCAGATGATGTACCAGCAGAATATGCGCGGCATCACTAACTCTCAGGCGGAATGGATGAAGTTCGGCGAGCAGATGTCGACGGGTAAACGCGTGATCAATCCATCTGACGATCCGATTGCCGCCTCGCAGGCCGTAGTACTTTCGCAGGCTCAGGCGCAGAACAGCCAATACACACTGGCGCGCTCATTCGCGACGCAAAAAGTATCGCTGGAAGAGAACGTGCTGAATCAGGTGACGACGGCGATCCAGACCGCGCAGGAAAAAATCGTTAGTGCGGGAAACGGTACGTTAAGTGATGATGACCGTGCATCGTTGGCCACCGACCTGCAGGGGATCCGCGATCAACTGATGAACCTGGCGAACAGCACCGACGGTAATGGGCGCTACATTTTTGGCGGATATAAAACAGAATCTGCACCGTTTGCCCAGGCTGATGGCGCTTACAGCGGCGGTACGACAAACGTCACCCAGCAGGTTGATGCCTCCCGGACCATGGTGATTGGTCATACCGGTGATAAAGTCTTCGCCAGTCTGACCAGCAACGCTGTGCCGGAGCCAGACGGCGGTACCCAGGAAAAGAATGTGTTCAAAATGTTGGATACTGCTATTGATGCGCTTAAGACACCGGTTGAGGGCAATGATGCGGCAAAAGCTACTGCCACTGCAGCCATCGATAAAACCAGCCGAGGTCTTAAAAACTCGCTGAATAATGTGCTGTCCGTGCGTGCAGAATTAGGCACGCAGCTTAGCGAATTGAGCTCGCTGGATTCACTGGGCGCCGATCGTGCATTGGGGCAAACTCAGCAGATGAGTAATCTGGTGGATGTCGACTGGAACGCCGCGATTTCGTCTTACGTGATGCAACAAGCCGCACTACAGGCATCGTATAAAACGTTTACTGATATGCAGGGAATGTCGCTGTTCCAGCTTAACCGGTAACGATCCATTTTGAACATATCATGAAACTGGGTATGTTTGTCTGCCCGCTCCTTTAACACCCCGGAGCGGGCATTTTTTTAGGCAACCGACGGCTTACTAAGCGACGGGTTCCCCGTCAGTCTTATGACCAACGCGATCGCACTGCTGAATGTTGCCAGCGTCACCACTCCTTCCCAGTTGGCAAGCGCATAGACCTGACTCCCGAGAACGGAACCCAGCGCCATACCGATAAACACCATCGTAAACAGCAGAGCGTTCAATCGTCCTCGTGCCTGAGGCTCCAGGCTATAGACCAGGTTTTGGTGGGCAACCAGGCTGGATTGCAATCCGAGATCAAAACCTACCGCCGAAAGGGCGATAAGCAGCCACTGCCCCTGAACGGGCAGGGCGGGTAACAAAAACATCAGTGCGAAAGATACCGTTACCAGCAAAGCACCCAATTGCGTCACTTTTGCTGCACCCACTTTATCGGCAAGATGGCCCGCCATCGGTGCAGCAAGCGCTCCGGCTGCTCCCGCGATACCAAAAGCACCCGCTATAGCGCTACCCAGGTGGTAATGCTCAGATAACATCACCGCCAGCGTAGACCAGAAGGCGCTAAAAGCAATGGACAGAAAGCCTTGTGCCAGTGCTGCGCGGCGCAAGGTGGAATATCGTTGCCAAAGTTGCACCATCGAGAGCATTAATGATGGATAGCTCAACGTGGAATGGACCGTAAAACGAGGCAGTACTTTCCACATAATCGTGGTAATTACGGCAATACTGACGGCAGCAAGTTGGTACATCTCACGCCAGCCAAACGCCTCACCGACCAGCCCACTGACGGTACGTGAGAGTAAAATTCCCAGCAGAAGGCCCGTCATTACGGTGCCCACCGTTTTTCCCTGTTTGCCTTCGGGCGCCAGTATTGCCGCCGCAGGCACAATATCTTGTGCCATGGTTGCCGCCATGCCCATCAACAGGCTCACTATTAACAGTGAATGCAACTGCCCGGTAAAGCTGCATGCCAGAAGCAGCACAGCAAGAGAGATACTTTTCAGCAGGATTAATGTCCTGCGGTCATAACGATCGCCCAATGGCAATAAAAACAAAATACCCAGCGCGTATCCCGCCTGGGTCAGCGTCGGGACCAACCCCATGCCGGTAATACTTAAGTTCAGATCCTGACCCATTAAAGGCAGAAGGGGTTGAGCATAGTAGATAGCAGCGACACTGAATCCGGCACCTACTGCCAGAACGAAAGTGACCCAACGGGAAAGTGCGGTAAATGTGTTCACAGATGATTCCTCAATCACAGGATGTGCGGCTATTTTTATCCTTCAGCGAGTGGCGTGGTAGCGAGCGCAGTGGTAAAACAGTTATACGTCAGACGTATGATGAAACTGAAAATGATAAAAAATGAGCGTATAGACAGGGTGGAGCTGATGCGTACGTTTGTACGTATTGTCGAAGCAGGATCGCTTTCGGCAGCGGCAAAACAGATGGGGACAACGCAAGCGACCGTAAGCCGACGGTTGCAATCCCTGGAAACCCTGCTGGGTGTGAAACTGATCATGCGTACCACGCATGCGATGAAATTGACCGACGACGGCGAAAGAGGCTACCAGCATGCCAAGAAGATTATTGATGCCTGGCTGGCGCTGGAAGATGGACTTAATGTCACAGAAGATGAACCTGTGGGGACGTTGCGAGTCCGTGCACCGCATGCGTTCGGGCAACAACAACTGCTTGAGCCGCTTTTGCAGTTTCTTTCGCGCTATCCCCAGGTAGCAGTAGAGTGGATGCTCAACGATAAAACCGTTGATTTTCTGAGCGATAATATTGACTGCGCTATCAGGGTTGGTGCCGAGGTGGATCCGGCCACGGTTGCCGTTTTACTGGCTGAAGTTCCCCGTAGTATGGTGGCGAGCCCTGGGCTGCTGGAACAATACGGCGAGCTTTCTCATCCTGAGCAGTTATCAGCGCTGCCCTGGATTGCCGTGAATACGTTTTATCAACATAGCGTTTCGTTGTTGCACCAATTGCGTAATGAGCCAGTCACGTTGAATATTTCACCCAGATTAAGTACCGACAGTATTTATGTCGCAAGGAATGCCGCGCTGGCGGGGTTGGGAGTGACTATTGTTTCAAGTTGGATGGTGGCGGAGGATATTGCCAACGGACGTCTGGTTGCGTTGCTACCTGAGTGGCATGCGGCGCCGTTGCCTGTACATTTGGTTTATCCGTGGGCGCGTTACTATCCGATTCGCTTACGCAAGTTTCTGGACTTAATGAAGGATGTTATGCCGCAGCTGACGGGGATGAAAGGAGTAGATCAGATATAAAAAAGCCGACCCGAAGGCCGGCTTTGATATTGATTATGGCTTACTCGACAGGCTGAGGACGTGTTGCTGGCGCAGTCGCTTGATGCGTTGCACTGTGTCCACCAGCGGCACCTTTGCCTTCAAAGGCGAATGCCGGACGCTGCCAGTCGCTATGACGCGGCGCTTCTGGCACATATTCCGGTGCCGGGGCGCGGGTCATCGGTGCGGTCGCATGGCTGTGAAGGTGTTCAGCATCAACACTGGCTGCGACAACTTCAGGTTTAACGACAGTCGCTTCTACAATTGGCGCTGCAACAACTTCCTGCGGCGCAGCAACCTCTTCAACAACTGGCGCTGTTTCCACAACTTCGGCAATCTCTTCAACCACTTCTGGCTGGGAAATAACAACCTCTGCAGGCTCTTCAACAACCGGCGCAGTCACAACGTCAGCCACAGGTTCGGCTTCAGCGGCGATTTCTTCTGCAACGGGCGCATCAGATGCAGCGATAATTTGCGGTTGTTCCTCGACCGGGGTCGCAATGACTTCCGGATGCGTGGTTTCAACCTGTGTGGTTTCAACAACGGCGGCCTGAGGCTCAGCTACGACAATCTCTGGCTGCACGGCTTCAACTGGCGCAGGGGCATCCACAATGTGTTCCACGGCAGCAGCAGCAACCTGAGGCTCTACGGCGACAGGTGCGGCTTGTTGCTGGACCATTTCTTGTTCGCGCTGTTCTTCAACCTGCTGATCCTGAGGACGTGCGACAGGGTAGCGGATCCAAACTTTACCGGACGCTAATTCAGGAGATGCACAGGCGACCGTTAACGGCATTGGTGACTGAACCGGATAACGCTCGTCACGGTAACGACGACGACGCTGTCCACTGACGCGCAGATGGCGAGGGGAGCGACGGGAACGACGCGGCATACCATTGGAGTCACGCGCGTCGCTGTTGTCTTCCTGCTCAGTCGCAACGACGGCTGGCAGATCAACTTTCGCCAGTTCGGTGCGTTGTGCTGGTGCAGGCTGTTCTGTTGGCTGAGCGGCAGAGGTTTCAGCAACTACTGCGGCAGTTGCCACTTCGGTTTCAACCGCCGGGCTGTCAGTGAAACGCACTTTCTGAGTCAATTGACGCTGTTTACGGCGAGTCTGAGGCTGACGTACGCGCTCTTCCTGCTCGGCATCCTGCACAGGTTGTTCAGCCTGGTTCAGCTCTTTAACTTCCTGCTGAGCCTGACGCTTGTCATCGTTACGACGGCGGTTGCGTTCGCGACGCGGAGCCTGCTGCTCATCGCCAGATTTCGCTTTGTCTGCAACGTCAGTAGTTTGCTGGCGGTTATCGCGAGCTTCCGCATTTTGCTGCTGTGACTGACGACGGTTACGGCGGTTATCTTCACGGTTTTCGCCGTTTTCTGAACGTTCGTTACGGTTGTCACGGTCACCGCGATTATCCCGGTTATCACGACGATCGTTACGGTCGCGACGATTGTTCTGACGCGGTTTACGACGATCCTGCTGGCGTTCGGTTTTCTCTTCAGCTTTCGGCGCAGGTTGTTCAACCGGCTTCACTTCTTCGCTACCACCGAAGATGGACTTCAGTGCGCCAAAGAAACGGCTAATCAAACCGGGCTGTTCGGCAACGGCTGCGGTCGCTGCCGCAGCTTTAGGCGCGGCGGCTTTCGCGGCAGGTTCCTGCAGAGCAGGAGCTGGCGGAACGTCTGGCATGGCGAAGGTGGCCAGCGCCGGTTGCTCAGGCTGTTTACGCTCGACGTACTCTTCTTCCGTCGGCAATGCCATTGCCTCTTCATGCAGTTTCGGCAGTAGATAGCTCAGGGTCGGGGTTTCTTCCCCTTTACGTACGCGCAGCACAGAATAGTGCGGGGTTTCCATCTGATCATTTGGCACGATCACACAGCGCACGCCATTCTGACGCGTCTCGATTGCATTTACCGCGGTACGCTTTTCGTTGAGCAGGTAGGAAGCGATCGGCACAGGAACAATAGCGTGTACTTCCTGCGTATTTTCTTTCAGTGCTTCTTCTTCGATCAGACGCAGAATAGACAGCGACAGTGATTCGTTATCACGTACGGTACCGGTGCCGGAGCAGCGCGGGCACACGTGATGGCTGGATTCACCCAGTGACGGGCTCAGACGCTGACGGGACATTTCCAGCAGACCGAAGCGAGAAATATGGCTGATCTGAATACGCGCTCTGTCCTGGCGTACGGCCTCGCGCAGACGGTTTTCAACCGCGCGCTGGTGACGAACCGGTGTCATATCAATGAAGTCGATTACAATCAGACCGCCGAGGTCGCGCAGACGCAGCTGACGTGCAATTTCATCGGCTGCTTCAAGGTTGGTGTTGAACGCTGTTTCTTCGATGTCGCCGCCGCGGGTTGCGCGTGCGGAGTTGATATCGATAGCGGTCAGTGCTTCAGTGCTGTCGATAACGATTGAGCCGCCGGACGGCAGACGCACTTCGCGTTGGAACGCGGACTCAATCTGAGACTCGATCTGATAGTGGCTGAACAGCGGGATTTCGCCGGTGTACAGTTTGATTTTGCTGCTGAAATCCGGACGACCCAGCGCGGCGATGTGCTGACGCGCCATCTCCATGACTTTTGGGTTGTCGATGAGGATTTCGCCGATGTCCTGGCGCAGATAGTCGCGGAAGGCACGCACGATAACGTTGCTTTCCTGATGGATCAGGAACGGAGCAGGGCGGCTGTCAGCGGCTTTTTGAATCGCTTCCCAGTGCTTCAGGCGGAAGCTTAGATCCCACTGCAGCGCTTCGGCGGATTTGCCTACACCTGCGGTACGCACGATAAGCCCCATGCCATCAGGCAGTTCCAGGCTTGCCAGCGCTTCTTTTAATTCGGTACGGTCGTCGCCTTCAATGCGACGGGAGATGCCGCCCGCGCGCGGGTTGTTCGGCATCAGAACCAGATAACTACCCGCCAGGCTGATAAAGGTAGTCAGCGCAGCGCCTTTGTTGCCGCGTTCTTCTTTATCGATCTGAACGATGACTTCCTGACCTTCACGCAACACGTCTTTAATGTTGGGACGACCATGGGAGTTGTAGTTAGCGGGAAAGTATTCGCGGGCAATTTCTTTTAACGGGAGGAAACCGTGACGTTCAGCGCCGTAATCAACAAAAGCAGCTTCCAGACTCGGTTCAATACGGGTAATTTTGCCTTTATAGATGTTGGCTTTTTTCTGTTCGTGTCCAGGACTTTCGATATCCAGATCGTACAGACGTTGCCCATCTACAAGGGCGACACGCAACTCTTCCTGCTGAGTCGCGTTAATTAACATTCTTTTCATCGTAACTTACTCATTATTCTTACATTGACGACTAAGCTGCGGGCAGAGTAATGCCTTTCCGGGTGTGAACCGATGGCCTCGTGTCTATTCGCGTCGCCAACCTCACGGTTATCGTCAGCTCAAAGAGGCGCAGAGTGTCGGTTGCCTGTATTTCATACGGAAACACAGCGCAATTATCAGGGGAACAGTCTGGGTGTTACTCTCCAGAGAAGCTTCCATTGTGCTTGTCGTCTTTCACGCTGTCGGTGCGTTGGCTTTATCTTCTCACCCTGGTCACTTACAGGAGTAAGAACCTGGGGGTATCCAGACTTGCCGCCTTCCTACAATGTGAAATCCATAGAGCACTTACCGGTAAGGACTGCAACCCGCAGCCCGCTAACTGCCTGAAAGATCAATACGTCTTACGCCATTGCTGCGTTGATGATCGGTCGGGCAAAATTGGGTCATTCCGGAAAAGTTCTTGTTTTAACAAGATTCAACACGGAAACAACCGCATTATTCCACTGCTAACCTTGTTATAGCAAGATGACTTTTGCCATTTATCACCCGGTTACTCACAGTTTTTTCACTTCCGCGTAGTGATTGCTTTAATAACCACCAAATCGGCTATGTCAAACTTAAGTAATAAGGTATAGCAGTTAATATAAGCATAGAAAAATGTGTGGCGCGAATCTTGATGGCTATTTAAAATCGGCCCCCATGAAAACAGAGACTCCAGCCGTAAAAACAGTTGCCATTACTGCCGACGAAGCAGGGCAACGCATCGACAACTTTTTGCGCACCCAGCTTAAGGGTGTGCCGAAAAGTATGATTTATCGCATTTTGCGTAAAGGCGAAGTGCGGGTGAATAAAAAACGCATTAAACCCGAGTACAAACTCGAAGATGGGGATATTGTGCGTATTCCACCTGTGCGTGTCGCTGAACGTGAAGAAGAGGCCATTTCGCCAAACCTGCAGAAGGTTGCGGCGCTGACCGATGTCATTTTATATGAAGATGACCACATTCTGGTGCTGAACAAACCTTCAGGTACGGCCGTGCATGGCGGAAGCGGGTTAAGCTTTGGCGTCATTGAAGGATTACGTGCGTTGCGTCCGGAAGCGCGTTTCCTTGAGCTGGTGCATCGCCTCGACCGGGATACCTCCGGTGTGCTGCTGGTTGCCAAAAAACGCTCAGCCTTGCGTTCATTGCATGAACAACTGCGTGAAAAAGGCATGCAGAAAGATTACCTCGCGCTGGTTCGAGGCCAATGGCAGTCGCATGTCAAAACCGTGCAGGCGCCGCTGTTAAAGAACATTCTGCAAAGCGGCGAGCGTATCGTGCGGGTGAATCAGGAAGGCAAACCGTCAGAAACACGTTTTAAAGTGGAAGAGCGCTATGCGTTTGCCACGCTTGTGCGCTGTAGCCCGGTGACCGGCCGTACGCACCAGATCCGTGTGCATACCCAGTATGCCGGTCATCCAATTGCTTTTGACGATCGCTACGGTGACCGTGAGTTCGATAAGCAACTGGCGGATACGGGGTTGAACCGACTTTTCCTGCATGCCGCAGCGTTGAAGTTTACTCATCCAGGTACGGGGGAAGTGATGCGTATTGAAGCGCCAATGGATAAACAGTTGAAGCGCTGCCTCGAGGTATTACGCAGCAAAGCCTGATGCGCGTTGCTTATCAGGCCTACAATCGTGTGATGGACCGTAGGCCTGATAAGACGCGTCGCGTCGACATCAGGCAGATTAATCAGGCGTTCAACGGGTTCATTTCTTCCCGCCGCAGCATTTGACACAACGCGATCAGCGGCAAACCTACCAAGGTATTTGGGTCACGACCCTCCAGGCGTTCAAAGAGTGCAATACCTAACCCTTCACTTTTGAAACTACCTGCACAATGGAGCGGACGCTCTTTGCGCAGATAATCATCAATTTCCGCCTCGCTTAAATGACGGAAATGGACGTCAAAAGGTTCTACTTCAGTTTGTAAATGTCCGGTCGCAGAATTATACAGCGCCAGTCCGGTGTAAAATGTCACAATATTGCCACGGGCTTTGAGTAATTGCTGGCGCGCATTTTCTTCTGTTAATGGTTTGCCGGTTATTTCACCATCAAGAACACAAATTTGATCGGAGCCAATAATCAGATGCGAGGGATAACGGTGGGCGAGTGATTGCGCTTTTTGCTGCGCCAGTCGCAACACCAGATGACGTGGCGCCTCGCCTGGTAATGGTGTTTCATCAACCTCTGGTGCTGCGCATTCGAACGGAATTGCCAGTTTTTCGAGTAAAGCGCGACGCCAGGGAGAGGTGGAAGCAAGAATAAGTTGAGGCATATTTTTTCCCTCGCATATAGCGTATTGATGAGAGCCATTTTAAACTATGGACTTCGACCTACAAGCTGGCTGTAGTGGCTTGTCTTGAGCGATTTTAAGTCGATGACCCGCAATGTGTGCGAATTATTGGCAAAAGGCAACCACAGGCTGCCTTTTTCTTTGACTATATGACGTTACAAAGTTAATATGCGCGCCCTATGCAAAAGGTAAAATTACCCCTGACTCTTGATCCGGTTCGTACGGCTCAAAAACGCCTCGATTATGAAGGTATCTATACTTCTGATCTGGTTGAGCGCGTCGCCGATTCTGTAGTCAGTGTGGACAGTGATGTGGAATGCTCCATGTCGTTCGCTATCGATAACCAGCGTCTCGCCGTTATAACCGGTGATGCGAAGGTATCGGTTACGCTCGAATGTCAGCGTTGCGGGAAACCGTTCCCACTTCATGTTCACACAACATATTGTTTTAGTCCTGTCCGTTCTGACGAGCAGGCTGAAGCACTCCCGGAAGCGTATGAGCCGATTGAGGTTAACGAATTCGGTGAAATCGATCTGCTTGCAATGGTTGAAGATGAGATTATCCTCTCCTTGCCGGTAGTTCCGGTGCATGATTCTGAACACTGTGAAGTGTCCGAGGCGGACATGGTCTTTGGCGAATTGCCTGATGAAGCGCAAAAACCAAACCCATTTGCCGTATTAGCCAGCTTAAAGCGTAAGTAATTGAGGAGTAAGGTCCATGGCCGTACAACAGAATAAACCAACCCGTTCCAAACGTGGCATGCGTCGTTCTCATGACGCTCTGACCGCAGTCACCAGCCTGTCTGTAGACAAAACTTCTGGTGAACAACACCTGCGTCACCACATCACTGCCGACGGTTTCTACCGTGGCCGTAAGGTAATCGCTAAGTAATCACGCATGACTCAATGGCTTTCCACCCCTGGTGAGAAAGACAAAGAGTGAACGCGTGATGAAGCTTAGTGAGGCTTTCCCCGGGTAACTGGGGAAACACCTAACCGGGCAGCGACGATACCTTGACACGTCTAACCCTGGCGTTAGATGTCATGGGGGGAGATTTTGGCCCTACCGTGACAGTGCCTGCAGCATTGCAGGCACTGAATTCTAATTCGCAACTCACACTTCTTTTAGTCGGGGATCCCGATACAATCACGCCATTACTTGCCAAAGCTGACTTCGAACAACGTTCGCGTCTGCAGATTATCCCTGCTCAGTCAGTTATTGCCAGTGATGCCCGGCCCTCGCAAGCTATTCGCGCCAGTCGTGGAAGCTCAATGCGTGTTGCCCTGGAGCTCGTGAAAGAAGGTCAGGCACAAGCTTGTGTCAGCGCCGGTAATACGGGCGCACTTATGGGACTTGCGAAGTTATTGCTCAAACCCCTTGAGGGGATTGAGCGTCCGGCGTTGGTGACGGTGTTACCGCATCAGCAAAAGGGCAAAACGGTGGTGCTGGATTTGGGCGCCAACGTAGATTGTGATAGCACTATGTTGGTGCAATTTGCCGTCATGGGTTCCGTGCTGGCAGAAGAGGTTGTTGGTATTGCCAATCCTCGCGTAGCGTTACTCAACATCGGCGAAGAAGAAACGAAAGGTCTCGACAGTATTCGAGATGCTTCAGCTGTGCTAAAAACAATCCCTTCCATTAATTATATCGGCTATCTTGAAGCCAATGAGTTACTGACTGGCAAAACCGATGTGTTGGTCTGTGACGGTTTTACAGGTAATGTCACATTAAAGACGATGGAAGGTGTTGTCAGAATGTTCCTTTCACTGCTGAAATCTCAGGGTGAGGGCAAAAAACGGTCGTGGTGGCTTCTGTTATTAAAACGTTGGTTACAAAAAAGCCTGACAAGGCGATTTAGTCACCTCAACCCCGACCAGTATAATGGCGCCTGTCTGTTAGGATTGCGCGGCACGGTGATTAAGAGTCATGGTGCGGCCAATCAGCGAGCATTTGAAGTCGCGATTGAACAGGCAGTGCAGGCGGTGCAGCGACAAGTTCCTCAGCGAATTGCCGCTCGCCTGGAATCTGTATACCCAGCTGGATTCGAACTGCTGGACGGTGGCGAAAGCGCAACCTCACGAGCACACAGATAACGGTGCGTTTGTGAATGTAGCCAACGTATCAGCGATTTGCTCGTGGCGGTATATAACCAAAAAGTGACTGAGCGTACATGTATACGAAGATTATTGGTACTGGCAGCTATCTGCCTGAACAAGTGCGTACTAACGCCGATTTGGAAAAAATGGTTGAGACATCTGATGAGTGGATCGTCACTCGTACAGGTATCCGTGAACGCCATATTGCAGCGCCAAATGAAACAGTTGCGACGATGGGCTTTGCCGCCGCAAACCGTGCGATTGAAATGGCGGGCATCGACAAAGAACAAATTGGTCTGATTGTGGTTGCTACCACATCATCCACTCACGCATTTCCAAGCGCGGCGTGCCAGATCCAAAGTATGCTGGGGATCAAAGGCTGTCCGGCGTTTGACGTTGCGGCCGCTTGCGCTGGTTTCACTTACGCCCTGAGCGTTGCCGACCAGTATGTTAAATCTGGCGCAGTTAAGCATGCTCTGGTCGTTGGCTCTGATGTTCTGGCGCGCACCTGTGATCCAACCGATCGCGGAACGATCATCATTTTCGGTGATGGGGCGGGCGCGGTTGTACTGAGCGCATCGGAAGAGCCAGGCATTCTCTCCACGCATCTGCACGCCGACGGTCGCTATGGCGAACTGTTGACGCTGCCTAACGCCGATCGCGTGAACCCAGAAAACCCGATTCATCTGACGATGGCGGGTAACGAAGTATTTAAAGTCGCAGTGACCGAACTTGCGCACATCGTTGATGAAACGCTGGAAGCCAATAATCTCGACCGTTCTGCGCTGGACTGGCTGGTACCGCATCAGGCTAACCTGCGCATTATCAGCGCGACGGCGAAAAAGCTGGGTATGTCGATGGATAATGTTGTCGTGACGCTCGACAGACATGGTAATACCTCTGCTGCCTCCGTACCGTGCGCGCTGGACGAAGCTGTCCGCGACGGGCGTATTAAAGCTGGGCAGTTGATATTGCTTGAAGCCTTCGGGGGTGGATTCACCTGGGGCTCCGCGCTGGTTCGTTTCTAGTATAAGGATTTAAACATGACGCAATTTGCATTTGTGTTTCCGGGGCAGGGTTCCCAGACCGTTGGGATGTTGTCTGAAATGGCAGCAAACTACCCAATTGTTGAAGAAACATTTGCTGAAGCATCAGCTGCGCTGGGCTATGATCTGTGGGCGTTGACTCAGCAGGGCCCGGCCGAAGAACTGAATAAAACCTGGCAGACGCAGCCAGCGCTGTTGACCGCATCTGTCGCGCTTTATCGCGTATGGCAGCAGCAGGGTGGTAAAACACCTGCGCTGATGGCGGGTCACAGCCTGGGCGAATATTCTGCGCTGGTCTGCTCAGGCGTGATCGCATTTGCTGATGCCGTACGTCTGGTAGAACTGCGCGGTAAGTTCATGCAGGAAGCTGTACCAGAAGGCACAGGCGGCATGTCTGCGATTATCGGTCTTGATGATGCGTCTATCGCTAAAGCATGTGAAGAGTCAGCAGAAGGTCAGGTCGTTTCTCCGGTCAACTTCAACTCGCCAGGTCAGGTGGTTATCGCGGGTCATAAAGAAGCGGTTGAACGTGCGGGCGCTGCCTGTAAAGCTGCGGGTGCGAAACGTGCTCTGCCACTGCCAGTTAGCGTGCCGTCTCACTGTGCGCTGATGAAGCCTGCTGCTGAGAAACTGGCCGTTGAGCTGCAGAAAATCACCTTTAACGCACCGACGGTTCCGGTCGTGAACAACGTCGATGTGAAGTGTGAAACCACGGCAGACGCTATTCGCGATGCGTTGGTTCGTCAGCTGTATAGCCCGGTTCAGTGGACTAAAACCGTTGAATTTATGGCGTCCCAGGGCGTAGAGCACCTGTATGAAGTCGGTCCGGGTAAAGTTCTGACCGGTTTGACGAAACGTATTGTTGACACCCTGACTGCTTCGGCACTGAATGAGCCGGCGGCACTGTCTGCGGCGCTAGAGCAATAAAAGAGGAAGACCATGAGTTTTGAAGGAAAAATCGCGCTGGTTACCGGTGCAAGCCGTGGCATTGGCCGCGCAATTGCTGAGACACTCGTTGCCCGTGGCGCGAAAGTTATCGGTACTGCTACCAGCGAAAGCGGCGCGCAGGCCATTAGTGATTATTTAGGTGCAAATGGTAAAGGTCTGATGTTGAATGTGACCGATCCTGCATCTATCGAATCTGTTCTGGAAAATATTCGCGCAGAATTTGGTGAAGTCGATATCCTGGTCAATAATGCCGGGATTACTCGTGATAACCTGTTAATGCGCATGAAAGATGACGAGTGGAACGATATCATCGAAACCAACCTGTCATCTGTTTTCCGTCTGTCAAAAGCGGTAATGCGAGCTATGATGAAAAAGCGTCATGGGCGTATTATCACTATCGGTTCTGTGGTTGGTACCATGGGAAATGCAGGTCAGGCTAACTACGCTGCGGCGAAAGCGGGTCTGATCGGCTTCAGTAAATCACTGGCGCGCGAAGTTGCGTCTCGTGGCATTACTGTAAACGTTGTTGCTCCGGGCTTTATTGAAACGGACATGACGCGTGCGCTGTCTGATGATCAGCGTGCGGGTATTCTGGCGCAGGTTCCTGCGGGTCGCCTTGGCGGCGCTCAGGAAATCGCCAGTGCGGTTGCATTTTTAGCTTCTGACGAAGCAAGTTACATCACAGGTGAGACTTTGCACGTCAACGGCGGGATGTACATGGTTTAACCACGATTGAAAAATATTTGCGTTATTAGGGTGAATGGCCTCAAAATAGCGCAAAATCGTGGTAAGACCTGCCGGGATTTAGTTGCAAATTTTTCAACATTTTATACACTACGAAAACCATCGCGAAAGCGAGTTTTGATAGGAAATTTAAGAGTATGAGCACTATCGAAGAACGCGTTAAGAAAATTATCGGCGAACAGCTGGGCGTTAAGCAGGAAGAAGTAACCAACAATGCTTCCTTCGTTGAAGACCTGGGCGCAGATTCTCTTGACACCGTTGAGCTGGTAATGGCTCTGGAAGAAGAGTTTGATACTGAGATTCCGGACGAAGAAGCTGAGAAAATCACTACCGTTCAGGCTGCCATTGATTACATCAACGGCCACCAGGCGTAAGTGAACATCTCCAGGCGGTCATTCGACCGCCTGAGTTTTATCTTTTTATCCCACTTGAATTATTTTCCCTCCCTGGAGGACAACCGTGTCTAAGCGTCGTGTAGTTGTGACGGGACTGGGCATGTTGTCTCCTGTCGGCAATACCGTAGAGTCTACCTGGAAAGCTCTCCTTGCCGGTCAGAGTGGCATCAGCCTGATCGACCATTTCGATACTAGCGCCTATGCAACGAAATTTGCTGGCTTAGTAAAGGATTTTAACTGTGAAGACATTATCTCGCGCAAAGAACAGCGCAAGATGGATGCTTTCATTCAATATGGAATTGTCGCTGGCGTTCAGGCCATGCAGGATTCTGGCCTCGAAATAACGGAAGAGAACGCCCACCGTATTGGCGCCGCTATCGGCTCTGGTATTGGCGGTCTCGGTCTTATCGAAGAAAACCATACCTCTCTGGTAAATGGTGGACCGCGTAAGATCAGCCCGTTCTTCGTTCCGTCGACGATTGTTAACATGGTGGCAGGTCACCTGACCATCATGTACGGCCTGCAAGGGCCAAGCATCTCCATCGCGACCGCCTGTACTTCAGGCGTGCATAACATCGGTCATGCTGCACGTATCATTGCATACGGCGATGCGGACGCGATGGTTGCGGGTGGTGCAGAAAAAGCCAGTACGCCGCTGGGCGTGGGTGGTTTTGGCGCGGCACGTGCGCTGTCTACGCGTAATGATAACCCGCAAGCGGCAAGCCGTCCGTGGGACAAAGAACGTGATGGTTTTGTGCTGGGCGACGGCGCGGGCATGGTTGTACTGGAAGAGTACGAACATGCGAAAGCGCGCGGTGCAAAAATCTATGCTGAAGTCGTTGGCTTCGGTATGAGCAGTGATGCTTACCACATGACGTCACCACCGGAAAACGGTGCAGGCGCTGCGCTGGCAATGGTCAACGCGCTGCGTGATGCGGCTATCGAAGCGGGTCAGATTGGCTATGTCAACGCGCATGGTACGTCTACGCCTGCAGGCGATAAAGCAGAAACCCAGGCAGTGAAATCTGTCTTTGGTGATGCGGCAAGCCGTGTAATGGTCAGCTCCACTAAATCCATGACCGGACACCTGTTGGGTGCGGCGGGCGCGGTAGAGTCTATTTTCTCTATCCTGGCGCTGCGCGATCAGGCTATTCCGCCAACCATCAACCTGGATAACCCGGATGAAGGTTGTGATCTGGACTTCGTACCTCACGAAGCGCGTCAGGTTAGTGGTCTGGAGTATGCACTGTGTAACTCCTTTGGCTTCGGTGGTACCAACGGCTCTTTGATCTTTAAAAAGATTTAAGCCTGTTAGGTGATGCGCTAGCATCGATAGCAAATTGAAAAGGTCCGCTTGTCGGGCCTTTTTTTATTCGGTTTTCCGCCCTTGTCCTGTGTTACTCATCCTGCCAAACTAGCGGACCAGAAATAAGGAGCCACCATGTTCTTAATTAATGGCTGCGAGCAGAATATGCTGGCAGCAAGCGATCGAGCGACCCAATTTGGTGATGGCTGTTTTACCACTGCCTGTATTATCGACGGCGAAATCCCTCTCTTTGCAGCGCATCTTGAGCGTTTACAAGACGCTTGCCAAAAACTGCTGATCTCTTTTGAAAATTGGTCCGAGCTGCAAAATGAAATGAAAATGCTGGCGAAAGGGCACGTACGCGGGGTGTTGAAAGTGATTATCAGCCGTGGCACTGGAGGCCGGGGCTACAGTGGCAAAAGTTGTCACAGCGCCACACGCATCCTCTCCGTTTCAGCCTGGCCCGTTCATTACGATCGTTGGCGGCAAGATGGCATTATGCTGGCGCTAAGCCCAGTACGTCTGGGACGTAATCCACGGCTTGCCGGGCTTAAACATCTGAATCGACTGGAGCAGGTGTTGATTCGCTCTCATCTTGAACAGACGGACGCAGATGAAGCACTGGTTCTTGACAGCGAGGGATGGGTTACGGAATGCTGTGCGGCTAATTTGTTCTGGCGTAAAGGTGATGTGGTTTACACGCCCCGCCTGGATCAGGCCGGAGTAAACGGCATTATGCGACAATTCTGTATCCGGATGCTGGCACAATCGCCATTCAGTATTGTCGAAGTGTATGCCGGGTTGGAGGAGGTTATGCAGGCTGATGAAATCGTCGTCTGTAACGCGTTAATGCCCATTATTCCCGTGCGTGCCTGTGGCGACACATTGCTGTCTTCACGTTTGTTATTCGATTTTTTAGCCCCACTTTGTGAGCACCCGAATTAGTCATGAAAAAACTGTTACTCGTTGTCCTGTTATTGCTGGTTGTGCTGGGCATTGCCGCGGGAGTGGGAATGTGGAAAGTTCGCCATCTGGCGGACAGTAAATTATTGATTAAAGAAGAGACGATTTTTACGCTGAAAGCGGGGACGGGCCGCCTGGCCCTTGGCGAACAGCTGTATGCGGACAAGGTTATTAACCGTCCGCGCGTGTTCCAATGGCTGCTGCGTGTGGAACCTGAACTGTCGCATTTTAAGGCCGGAACCTACCGTTTTACACCCGACATGACGGTTCGGGATATGCTGCAACTGCTGGAAAGCGGAAAAGAGGCGCAGTTCCCGTTACGTCTGGTTGAAGGGATGCGCCTAAGCGATTACCTGAAACAGCTGCGCGATGCCCCGTATATCAAACATACGTTAAGCGACGATAGCTATGAGACCGTGGCCCAGGCGCTGAAACTGGAAAACCCGCAATGGGTGGAAGGTTGGTTCTGGCCAGATACCTGGATGTATACCGCCAATACGACAGACGTAGCGTTGCTAAAACGCGCGCATCAGAAAATGGTTAAAGCGGTGGATACTGTCTGGGAAGGGCGCGCTGACGGCCTGCCTTATCAGGACAAAAATCAGCTGGTAACCATGGCTTCTATTATTGAAAAAGAGACTGCGGTTGCCAGCGAGCGTGACCAGGTGGCTTCGGTGTTTATTAACCGTTTACGTATCGGTATGCGTTTACAAACCGATCCGACGGTGATTTACGGTATGGGGTCACGTTATAATGGCAAATTGTCGCGCGTGGATTTAGACACCCCGACCGCTTATAACACCTATACCATTACAGGACTGCCACCTGGCCCGATTGCCATGCCGGGAGAGGCATCGTTGCAGGCCGCGGCACATCCGGCAAAAACGCCGTATCTTTATTTTGTGGCTGACGGTAAAGGTGGCCACACGTTTAACACCAATCTTGCCAGCCACAACCGGTCCGTGCAGGATTACCTGAAAGTGCTTAAGGAAAAAAATGGGCAGTAACTATATCGTCATCGAGGGCCTGGAAGGCGCCGGAAAAACCACCGCGCGTAACGTAGTGGTAGAGACACTTGAGCAACTCGGTATTCGTGACATGGTTTTCACCCGCGAACCTGGCGGCACGCAACTGGCTGAGAAACTAAGAAGCCTGGTGCTGGACATTAAGTCGGTGGGTGACGAGGTTATCACTGACAAAGCCGAAGTTCTGATGTTTTACGCTGCGCGCGTACAGCTGGTCGAAACCGTTATTAAACCTGCGCTGGCGAAAGGCGCGTGGGTAATTGGCGATCGTCACGATCTGTCTACTCAGGCGTATCAGGGCGGTGGACGTGGTATCGATCAAAACATGCTGGCAACCCTGCGCGATGCAGTACTCGGCGATTTTCGCCCGGATCTGACTATCTATCTGGATGTGACGCCAGAAGTCGGGTTGAAGCGTGCCCGTGCACGCGGCGAGCTGGATCGTATTGAGCAGGAATCTTTCGATTTCTTTAATCGTACCCGCGCGCGCTATCTTGAGCTGGCTGCCAAAGACGCCAGCATTCGCACTATAGACGCTACGCAGCCGCTGGAGGCTGTGATGGCTGATATTCGCAATACCATCACCCAGTGGGTGAAGGAGCAGGGCGCATGAAATGGTACCCATGGTTACGACCGGATTTTGAAAAACTGGTGGCCAGCTACCAGGCGGGTCGTGGTCACCATGCGTTACTGATTCAGGCGTTACCCGGAATGGGCGACGACGCGCTGATTTACGCCCTCAGCCGCTATTTAATGTGCCAGCAGCCGGAAGGACATAAAAGCTGCGGACAGTGCCGTGGCTGTCAGCTGATGCAGGCGGGGACGCACCCTGACTACTATTCGCTGCTGCCAGAAAAAGGCAAAAGCACGCTGGGGGTTGATGCTGTACGCGAAGTCAGTGAAAAGCTGTACGAGCATTCGCGTCTCGGCGGTGCGAAGGTTGTATGGATCCCTGATGCCGCCCAGTTAACCGATGCTGCCGCCAATGCCCTGTTGAAAACGCTGGAAGAACCCCCGGCACAGACCTGGTTTTTCCTCGCCAGCACAGAGCCAGCTCGTTTGCTGGCGACATTACGCAGCCGTTGTCGGTTACATCATCTTGCGCCACCTCCGGAGTCGTATGCTATCTCTTGGCTTGCTCGTGAAGTGACTGCGTCGTCAGAAGCGCTGCTTAGCGCGTTACGTCTAAGTGCCGGTTCGCCAGGCGCGGCACTCACGCTGTTACAGGCTGAAAGCTGGGCGCACCGTACAGATTTTTGTGCGGCACTGGTAAATACATTAAATGCCGGTGATTGGTATATCTTGCTCGCGGCGTTAAACCACGATCAGGCTGCCGCCCGTTTACACTGGCTGGCAACGTTGTTTACGGATGCGTTGAAACGTCCGTATGGGATTGCCCATTTAACCAATCCCGATGCCCTGGACCTGATATCTTCCATCGCAGAACGGTTATCCGTTGCCCAGATACAGGCGATACTCGGTGACGTTTGCCATTGCCGTCAGCAGTTGCTGAACGTGACGGGCGTAAACCGCGAGCTGGTATTAACCGATCTTATTCTTCGTATTGAGCATTACCTGCAACCAGGCACCGTACTGCCTGTTCCCCATCTTTGAGAGAGACATTATGTTTTTAGTCGACTCACACTGCCATCTTGATGGCCTGGATTATCAATCTCTGCATAAGGACGTGGACGACGTGCTGGCGAAAGCGGCCGCACGCGATGTGAAATTCTGTCTTGCCGTTGCAACCACCTTGCCAGGATACCGCAGTATGCGTGAACTGGTTGGTGAGCGCGACAATGTGGTTTTTTCCTGCGGCGTGCATCCGTTAAATCAGGATGAAACCTATGATGTTGAGGAGCTGCGTCGTTTTGCCGCCGAAGAGGGGGTTGTGGCGATGGGAGAAACCGGGCTGGACTATTTTTACACGCCGGAAACAAAGGTGCGCCAGCAGGAATCTTTTATCCACCATATTCAGATTGGCCGTGAGTTACAGAAGCCGGTTATCGTGCATACCCGCGATGCGCGAGCCGATACGCTGTCTATTCTGCGCGAAGAAAAAGTGACGGATTGTGGCGGCGTACTACACTGTTTTACAGAGGACAGAGAAACGGCGGGCAAATTACTGGACCTTGGATTCTATATCTCGTTTTCCGGCATCGTCACGTTCCGAAATGCAGAGCAGCTCCGTGATGCCGCCCGCTATGTTCCTCTGGACCGGTTATTGGTCGAGACGGATTCTCCTTACCTTGCGCCTGTACCGCATCGAGGAAAAGAGAACCAGCCCGCCATGACTCGTGACGTTGCAGAGTACATGGCCGTAGTGAAAGGTGTTGCCGTTGAAGAACTGGCGCAGGCAACCACTGATAACTTTGCCCGCCTGTTTCACATCGACGCTTCTCGCCTGCAATCTGTTCGTTAACTGACTTTTTTTAAAGCTCGTAATTAATCACTAATGCGAGTAAAGTTCACCGCCACAAAATGGGCGGTGAATAACCAGCTTGACACATTCAGAAACGCATTTTATCGGAATGTGCGGATTTTGCGGCCATTCACGACTGAACTGTGATAGCCGTCAAACAAAAATAAACTGAATTATTTTACTCTGTGTAATAAATAAAGGGTACTTAGATGCCCTGTACACGGCGAGGTTCTCCCCCCTCGCTAATGCGTGAGAACGTAGAAAAGCACAAATACTCAGGAGCACTCCTAATTATGTTTAAGAATGCATTTGCTAACCTGCAAAAGGTCGGTAAATCGCTGATGCTACCGGTATCCGTACTCCCAATTGCAGGTATCCTGCTGGGCGTCGGTTCCGCTAACTTCAGCTGGCTGCCAGCCGTTGTATCGCACGTAATGGCAGAAGCAGGCGGTTCTGTTTTTGCGAACATGCCGCTGATTTTTGCTATCGGTGTTGCGTTAGGCTTCACTAATAATGACGGTGTATCTGCACTGGCATCCGTTGTTGCTTACGGCATCATGGTTAAGACCATGGCTGTAGTTGCGCCGCTGGTTCTGCATTTACCTGCTGAAGAGATCGCAGCTAAACACCTTGCTGATACGGGTGTTCTCGGGGGGATTATCTCCGGTGCGATTGCAGCGTATATGTTCAACCGCTTCTACCGTATTAAATTGCCTGAGTATCTTGGCTTCTTTGCGGGTAAGCGCTTCGTTCCTATCATTTCTGGTCTGGCTGCTATCTTCACCGGTGTGGTTCTGTCCTTCATTTGGCCGCCAATCGGTACTGCTATTCAGACGTTCTCCCAGTGGGCTGCATACCAGAACCCGGTCGTGGCGTTCGGTATCTATGGCTTCATTGAACGCTGCCTGGTGCCGTTTGGTCTGCACCATATCTGGAACGTTCCATTCCAGATGCAGATCGGTGAATACACCAACGCTGCAGGTCAGGTGTTCCACGGCGACATTCCTCGCTATATGGCGGGTGACCCGACTGCGGGCAAACTGTCCGGTGGCTTCCTGTTCAAAATGTACGGTCTGCCGGCTGCTGCTATCGCTATCTGGCACTCTGCTAAACCAGAAAACCGCGCGAAAGTGGGCGGTATCATGATCTCCGCTGCGCTGACCTCGTTCCTGACCGGTATTACCGAGCCGATCGAGTTCTCCTTCATGTTCGTGGCGCCGATCCTGTACATCATCCACGCGATTCTGGCTGGTCTGGCATTCCCGATCTGTATCCTGCTGGGTATGCGTGACGGTACGTCGTTCTCCCACGGTCTTATCGACTTTATCGTTCTTTCCGGTAACAGCAGCAAACTGTGGCTGTTCCCGATTGTCGGTATCGGTTATGCGATTGTTTACTACACCATCTTCCGTGTGCTGATTAAAGCGCTGGACCTGAAAACTCCGGGTCGTGAAGATGCCACCGAAGACAGCAAAGCAGGTGCGACCGGTGAAATGGCTCCGGCTCTGGTTGCTGCATTCGGCGGTAAAGAAAACATCACTAACCTCGATGCGTGCATCACTCGTCTGCGTGTCAGCGTGGCTGACGTTGCTAAAGTGGATCAGGCTGGCCTGAAGAAACTGGGTGCGGCAGGCGTTGTGGTAGCTGGTTCCGGTGTTCAGGCGATTTTCGGTACTAAGTCCGATAACCTGAAAACTGAAATGGATGAGTACATCCGTAACAGCTAAGCAGTAAGAAATTGGGGAGAACTAAGGCAGCCTGCGGGCTGCCTTTTTTATTGCATTAATTAGCCTGAACGCGAATTGGTGCGGTGGCAGCGAACAGCCAGGGACGTGCCTCTGCGTTCACGCGCGGGGATAGCGTCTCTCTGACCTGTTGGTGGTAATCATCAATCCACTGCTTTTCAGCTTCACTCAGCAGATGAAGTTCAACCAGATTCAAATCAATCGGTACCAGCGTCAGCGTTGAGAAACGGCAGAAGCCTGGACGACTGTTGATAATCTCCACCTGGTTTTCAATGCGGATCCCATATTGTCCGGCCAGATAATAACCCGGTTCGATGGTGATGATATTGCCTGCGACCAGTGGCCAGGGGTTTACTTTCTTGGCAATGCGATGGGGTTGTTCATGGATAAGCAACTGGTGGCCTACGCCGTGTCCTGTTCCATGATCAAAATCCAGCCCTAAATCCCACAGTGCCCGACGGCTAAAGGCATCCAGTTGATGGCCCTGAGTGCCGCTGGGAAATTGCAATGATATAAGCGACAAAAAGCCTTTCAGCACGGCGGTGTAATGCAGACGACGTTGCGGATCCTGTGGACCAAACGCGAAGGTACGCGTCGTATCCGTCGTACCATTGTGGTACTGGCCGCCGGAATCATTCAGATACATGGCCTGCGAGGTAATTGGCGTATTGGTTTTTTCACTGGAGTGGTAATGACACATCGCCGCATTGCTGGCAGAGGCCGATATCGTGCTGAAGCTTTGCTCAATAAATCCCGGCTGCTGCTGGCGAAATTCCAGTTGCTTCGCCTGGGCTTCCAGTTCGGTGACCGGATTGCCAGCCGCTTCGCGCAAAGGGACTTCATGGGCCAGCCAGGCAAGGAAGTTTACCCAGGCTGCGCCATCTTGTTCATGGCATTCCCGATAGCCCGCCAGTTCAACGTCATTTTTGTGGGCTTTCATCAAGGTGATGGGATCAGGGGCCCATAAGACGTTGCCACCGTGTTCTTCAATGGCAAAACGCAACGCAACCGGGGCGTAGTCTTTATCGACCAGAAAGCGTTTCCCACTGGCCAGTTGCTGGCAACGTACCAGGAAACTCTCTTGCGGGGCCAGCGTGAGCGTGTTTAGCAGTGATACGGGGAGTTGCTGCGTTTTGTTGCTATCCACAAACCATTCCAACTCACCGCTGCGATGGAGCAGGGCAAACGAAAACGGTACTGGCACCATAGCCAGATCTGAACCGCGTACATTCAACAGCCAGGCAATGTTATCCGGCAGGGTAATTGCCAGTACGTCAGCCTCATGTTGAGCGAGTTGTTCCACGACGCGGGCACGCTTTTGCGTGCTGCTTTCCCCGCTGATTTCAATGGGCATTTCACGAATGATGCCGCAGGGGGCTGCCGGTCGGTCAAGCCACACCTGGTCAAAAGGATCTTGCTCAAGAGGTACCAGCTCGCAATGAGTTGCCGACAAGGCTTCAAACTGGCTGTTGACCATCAGCAGCGGTTCAAAGCCGATACGTGTACCCGCTGCAACGTGAGACTGCAAATAGTCGGCCAGCGGTTCATCGTGTAAATGATGAATTTCAAAATCATCCAGCGAGACTTCATTGCGTACCTGGACCTGATAGCGTCCATCGACAAACATTAACGCACGGTCCTGAAGGACCAACGCGAGGCCGGCAGAGCCGCTAAATCCGGTCAGCCAGGCCAGTTTATTGTCATGCGGCGTACAATCTTCGCTTTGATGAGCGTCGGCGCGCGGAACAATCATGCCATCCAGCCCCTGCGCTATCAGCAGGTTGCGCAGGGCGGAAAGAGGAGTTGAGTTGTGCATAGTTAACCTTCAGGTCTTAACGGAACGGCGGTTCGTTGAATGTACGTAATTTACGGGAGTGCAGTCGGTCGCCTTCAGCACGCAGACGATCGATAGCCCGGATACCTATTTGCAGATGCTCAGAAATAGCACCTTCATAAAAACGGTTGGCCTGACCAGGTAGTTTGATCTCACCGTGCAGCGGCTTGTCGGAAACGCACAGCAGCGTGCCGTACGGAACGCGGAAACGGTATCCCTGAGCGGCGATGGTGGCGCTTTCCATATCGATAGCCACCGCGCGACTGAGGTTGAAACGCAGCGCAGAAGCGGAATAGCGTAGCTCCCAGTTACGATCGTCGGTGGTGACGACAGTACCGGTACGCAAGCGCTGTTTAACTTCTTCACCGGGCATACCGCTGACTTCTTTGGTGGCGTCATACAGGGCGCGTTGTACTTCCGCAATGCTCGGAATCGGAATATCCGGCGGTAGTACGGCATCCAGAACGTGATCGTCACGCAGATAAGCGTGGGCCAGAACATAGTCGCCAATCGCCTGGCTTTCACGCAGACCACCGCAGTGACCAATCATCAGCCAGACGTCAGGGCGCAGTACGGCCAGATGATCGCAAATGGTTTTGGCGTTAGACGGGCCAACGCCGATATTGACCAGCGTGATCCCCTGACCGTCAGCCGTGATTAAATGCCAGGCGGGCATCTGGTGTTTCTTCCAGGCGAGATCGGAGATGGCTTCTTCTGGCGCTTCGGTTTCGGCGGTGATCCAGATCCCGCCCGCACAAGAAAGCGCGATATATGGGCTGTCCGGGTCGAGGATCTGGCTGCAACCCCAACGCACAAACTCATCGACGTAGCGGGTGTAGTTGGTGAACAGCACAAAAGGTTGAAAATGTTCAACCGGCGTTCCCGTGTAATGACGTAGTCGCGCCAGCGAAAAATCCACGCGTCGGGCATCGAAGTGAGACAGCGGAGAAAATTCCGCCGGATGAAAAATCCCGTCTGCCGTTTCGTCACCAATCTGCGACAATTCAGTGGTGGGGAAATGGCGCGTTAATCCGGCGCTCATTGAGCGATCCAGCGTCAGTTCTGAACCGTCAATCACATAGGGATAGGGGATTTCATGCTGCGACGGCTCGACGGAGATATGCGCATCATAATCCTGATACAGCAGCGTGAGCTGTTCTTCAAGATACGGACGAAAAAGCGACGGGCGGGTAATCGTAGTGGTGTAGCTGCCCGCATGGGTAAAACGACCATAGGCTCGGGTTTTCGGGGGATTGGTGGCGATGCCATCCCAGGTGACACACAGTGATGGGTAAACAAAAAGACCGTTATGGCGGGCGATTACATCAGGGAGCGTCCCTGTTTCAATATACTTACCAATGGCGCTACGCAGTGCTTTAACCGACTGCTCGTACAGCGCGTCCAGTTTATCCAGTGCCTGAGCCGGGGTCAGGCTGGAGCCCTTATTGTTCATGTCTGTCTCCTTGTTCCACAGATGTACTGCTCTCCCGATAGTATGTCACAGGAATGTGAAACAAAAGTCAGACGTTGAGGAAGATTGTGCGAAGACCGGACGGCCTCCGCACCCTGGCTTAACCGTGCTGCTTATCCCGCATCAGCAATGCTGTAGTCGCGGAAATAAGACAACCCGCCATCAGATAAATGGCTACACTGTGCCAGTCTCCGCCGGAGAATGTTACCAGTGCAGCAGCAATGAAGGGGGTAAAACCGCCGCCAACTACGCTTGCTACCTGATAACCAACGCCTGCGCCGCTGTAGTGATAGCTTGCGCCAAACAAACCGGTAAACATAGGCTGCTGTACGCAGACCACCATATCGTGTGCAATGTTGGCCAACATAATCGCGAAGAACACGATCCAGAAAATGGATTGCGCTTCTAACGCCATAAAGAACGGGAATGCGCTAAGCGTCCCGACCAGTGCGCCAGTAATGTAAACGCGCCGGCGACCAAAGCGGTCGGCGAGCCAGGCAAAGCAGGGGATGGTCAGACAGCTCAGTCCACCCACCAACAAGCCGATATTCAGAAACAGTTCACGAGGTAAACCCAGATTCTGCGTGGAGTAATTAAGGGCAAACGCGGTGACGATATACATCGTCAGCAGTTCACACAGGCGCAGAGCGATAATTTTCAAAAACGCACCTGGATGACGGATTAATGCCTCGACTACCGGTAGTCTCTTTTTCTCTGGTTGCGGTGCCTGCTGCTGCTGTTCGAATTCGGCCGATTCATCCATTCGGTTACGCATCCACAACGCGCCCAATACCAGCACGATGCTGAACAGGAATGGAATACGCCAGCCCCAACTCAGGAACTGCTCATCGGTGGTTTGCGAGCTAATCAGCGAGACCAGACCGGTAGAAAGTAACAGTCCGACGCCGTAACCAACCTGGACGCCGCTGCTGTAGAAGGCTTTTTTATTTTTCGGCGCGCTTTCGACCGAGAGCAACGCTGCGCCGCCCCATTCACCGCCAACGGCGAATCCCTGAATGGCGCGTAGTGTCACCAGCAGCACAGGAGCCCACCAGCCAATGGTGTCAAAAGAGGGAATAATCCCGATCAGCGCAGTGGCAATACCCATCATCCAGACGGTAAGCATCAGCATACGTTTACGGCCCAGACGATCGCCGAAGTGGCCGAAGATCACCCCGCCTAACGGACGGAACAAAAATCCGACGCCAAAGGTAGCAAATGCGGCAAGTGTCCCCATCGCCGGGCTGACCTGCGGGAAGAACTCGCGGTTAAAGACCAGTGCGGCAGTAATGCCATAAAGCAGAAAATCATACCAGTCGACCACGGCACCCGCGAAGCTGCCAAGCGCAGCGCGTCGGGCGCGGTTAAGCGAAGAGGCGTCCTGTTGGGGACCCGTGGAGGTGAGGGTGGAATCCATAGTTATCCTGTCTGTACTGTTTTTTAGTTATTAGTATTTGAGTTGGGTTACACACATTGCAGTCGCAATATTAACGACCGTTATGAGATTACCGCGACAGACGGGAAGTGAAAACGATTATCTCCCTCATCTGATGGCAACATGAAAAATAAGATGAATGAAAAATCTGAATCTGGTGGAATCGTGGCCTGTCAGGAGTGTTCTGATTTCAGGCGGAGCATTAGGAGTACTGTATTTGGGGAAGCTATAAACCCACTTTCATAATGGCATACGGAGATTCAGTGAAACCACATCGCTCATAAGCACGAATCGCACGCCCGTTATCTCCGTAGACATATAAGCGAAGCTCCAGTGCCTTTTGTTCAAAGTGTGCGCGGTAGATGCGGTAGCCCAGCGCATTGAGCAATATCGCGTCGGCCGGTGTGGCGTCACGGATTTGCAATGTCATGAATGATTCCCGTCCTGGTAATAAATTGACGATTACTGAATTATATCAAAACTGTCAGTGATACAGTGGGATGCGAATATATCAGAGGCTTGTCAGTATGAAGATTGTTTTTATCCCTGCGTTGATCGTAGTCCTGATTGATAAAGAACAGGACATAGGACGGGAATTGACCCGCGATGAGGTTGAGTCCATTCGTGATGGCGCTACAGCCATCCGCCTGCCGGCCGAAGCAGCCGAGGATATAATCAGAGAGCGTGGCTACCGCGATATTGATCCTGAGAATGTCTGGCGCGAGTGGCAGGCGTATAAAGCTGACTGAATGTCGATGGGAACACACTGCTTTAGTGCCACATGAAAATTGTGCACTTACACGGATGCGTTTGTTCAGCAGCTGGCGTGGAGCTGAGGGGCAACTTTGAGCGAGGAGCTGACGTTAAGGCCTCAATAACCGGAGCAGCTTATTGACTTTTTAAATGCTATATCTGCCGACACACGAATCGACAAAGCCTCGGCCAAAGCCTGTAAAACTATATTGCCCGCTTTTATAAGAAACTCTATCTAGATGCGAATTGATACTGCATATTTCTTTTACTTTCTCTGATGAGAAAATTCTTTCATGCTCTTCCTTTGGGAAAGAAGTTCCTGATGTTGGAGTTAGCAGGCCCAACCGTTTTAAGTTGGAGAAATACATAACTGAGTTTTCGGGGTTATCGCAACCAGCATCTTCACAAATTAGGTTTACTTCCAGTCTAGTTGATGTGATTGTTAAGTTACTATCCTCCAAATCTTGTTGGACTATATCAATCGTTGGTGCATGACCTTTTCTATGGTTTTCTTTATTAAACATAAACCGAAGGATCTTGGCTTCATCCGGCTGGAGCTGCTTGATTATTTCGATGTACGCCGGATGAGCAAGCTTCGAAGTTTCTTTGTCCAGGCTTGCCGATATAAGATTTGAAAAAAGGCGCTGTATTTCATCTTCATTTATTGCAAATTTTGCCTCATTCAGAGCCTGAAGAGCAACTCTTGGCTGATCGAATGAAATTTGCTTGGGCGGTAATAATGCCAGATTCTCAGCTGTCATCCGCAAGACGCTTGTCACCGCATGAACACTGTCTTCTACCAGGAAAACTCCCGAATTTACCATTCTGGCAATAGAGACTAATCCCTTTGATAATTCTTTAGCAAAAGGGCTCAGAGCATCTTCATAAACCGGAACAGCGAGCTTTTCGACTATCGCTTTCGCGCTCTCATCTACCATCTTGTCTCCATTGTATAATGCCTGATTTCACCTGTATTGGATATGCTGCCTGTGTTTGCTGCAGCTAAAATGGCTGCATATCAAATGTCCCGCGCAACGATTCGTTGAGCACCACACACTATAACCCCAAGAATTTGAGACGTCTTGATCAGACGGAGATTCTGCAGCAATCGATTCTTTCATGTCTGCTCCTGGCACTCAGCGGACGTTGGTATGAAGCAACCCGGCGCCCGTTAATATTAAGCGGAAACATGAATTAACGCGTCTCCCCGTTTCTCCATCCTCTTCGCTTTTTCCTTTATCCTGCCTCTCTTGCTGTGCATACAGCGACGTGTTATCACTCGGTAAATGCAAAAATTACCGAAGTTACGAAAACTTGCATCAGCCACGGGTAATCAGCGTACCGAAACCTGCATTTCACGGGTTGCTATGGTGCTGAGAGTAATCCCTGAACACCGCCTGTCTGCAGTTTATGAACCGATGATTAACATGGTTTTGACTGGTCCTAAACGCATGATGATTGATGACAGAACGCTGCAATATTATTCAGCTCAGAACAGTTGAAATGTTACCTGGGCAGAGTGAAGTCATCACAGCGCGAGTGATATGACGGCGACCTGTTGAGACCATGGTACCATTACAGCCTGTGTCATCTATCTCACTACACACATCGGCCTACCAGATACTGGTTCGGGGTGTATTTCCGTATCCACGTTGAATACGGTTCTCAGCAATCCAGGGTTCATCACCGCTTCTGGTGTGCCTTGCGCCATAATATGTCCGTTCGCCATTACCACCAGATGATCGCAGTACCGGCTGGCCTGATTAAGGTCGTGCAGCACTGCGACCACCGTTTTCCCCTGAGCCCGGAGTTCGCCCATCAACCGCATTAGTTCCACCTGGTGATTGATATCGAGATAGGTGGTTGGCTCATCGAGTAGTATGACGGGTGTATTCTGGGCCAGGACCATCGCCAGAAAGGCGCGCTGGCGCTGACCGCCGGAAAGATCGGTTAACCGTCGGTCGGCAAGATGTTGGATCCGGGTCTGGTGCATAGCATCTTGGACCCGCGCATTGTCTTCAACGGAGAGGCGCCCCCAGAGTGACAACCACGGGTTGCGACCGTACGAAACAAGCTCCTGGACGGTGATCCCCTCTGGCGTTAAATGGTGCTGGG
Source organism: Citrobacter sp. CF971 (assembly GCF_006385635.1). Taxonomy (NCBI): domain Bacteria; kingdom Pseudomonadati; phylum Pseudomonadota; class Gammaproteobacteria; order Enterobacterales; family Enterobacteriaceae; genus Citrobacter; species Citrobacter sp. CF971. The sequence goes on from NZ_CP041051.1 coordinate 1,947,202, forward strand.
GCAGCAGCGCCAGCCTGCGGGCTAGCTGGCGTGATGAGAGCGTGTTGATGGCATTATCGCCGAGAAATACGCCACCGGATTGCGGCGTTAACAGCCGTGAAAAACAGTTTAGCAACGTCGATTTCCCGCAGCCGTTAGGGCCGAGCAGGGCGGTTGTCTTCCCCGCTGGTAGGGCGAGTGAAACGCCATCAAGGACCTTGTTTGTACCGTAACAGACCGTCAGATTTTCAGTTCGTAATGTCATTTATCGCATTCTCACAAGCAGCCAGACAAACCACGGTGCACCGATAATGGCGGTCAGTACGCCAGCCGGAAGCTCCAGCGGGGGATGAGTAATTCGCGCCAGCAGGTCGGCAACCACCAGCAGCAACGCACCTGTCATGGCCGATATGGGCAGCAGCCAGCGGTGACGCCCACCGGTAATACTGCGCACCATATGCGGCACCACGAGACCAATAAAGCTGATCGGGCCGCAGACGGCCACACCGGTAGATGTCATGGCGACGGCCAGTAGCAAAGCCAGGAGCCGGATACGCGGCACCGACACCCCGAGCGTGGTGGCGCGCGCATCGCCCAGTGCCAGAAGGTCGAGATCGCGGCAAAAACCCAGGCTCAGCGGCAGAAACAACATCAGCAGCGGGACGGCAATCTTCACAAAGCTCCAGTCACGGCCCCATAAGCTGCCGGTCAGCCACAGCAGGGCGCTGTTCACATCCTGCGGGCGCGAAAGCATCAGCCAGTCCGTCAGGCTGGCCCAGCAGGCAGAAAGCGCAACACCCGTGAGCGCGAGCTTCATCGGCTGGCTGGTATTCACCAGCATTCTCAGCAGGATCAGGCCCACCATGCCACCGGCAAAGGCCAGCAGCGGCAGAGCAATCACCGGCAGTGACGGTACGAGAAGCAGTGCGCCTACAGAGGCAAGGCTGGCGGCATGGTTTACGCCGAGAATATCCGGCGATGCCAGAGGGTTACGCACAATCCCTTGTACCAGAACGCCTGCCACCGCGAGGGCTGCACCAACAAACAGCGCCAGCAGCAGTCGCGGCAGGCGGTACGCCGTTAACACGTAATGATACTCACGCCCGGCCTGCCAGTCGGTCAGTAGGGCGCGCCAGGGAACGGAGATCACCCCCATTTGCAGCGACAGCAGCGAAAATCCTGCCAGTGCGAGGGCGATAAAAATGACTAGCGTAACTTTCATCCACGCCTCCTGACCAGCCAGACAAAGCAGGGCGCACCAATCAGAGCCACCACGGCCCCCGCGGGTAATTCGCCAGGAAAAGCCAGCGCGCGGGCCAGAACATCCGCCACTAGCATCAGTGTGGCGCCCATCAGTATGCTCATCGGCAGGACCTTGCGCTGGTCGAATCCTACCCAGAAGCGAGCCAGATGCGGCATCAACAGACCGATAAAAGCCACCGGGCCGGCCACGCTGACGCAGGTACTGACCAGAAGCAGCACCAGAATGTTGATGATTAAACGCAGCTTCGGCAGATTCACCCCCAGCGTACGGGCGGTGCTGTCGCTGACGTTAAGCAGATTCAGTTGATTGGCCAGCAGCAACACCACCGGTATAGCAACTGCCACCACCGGGAAAAGCTGCCAGAACTCCTGCCAGCGTACGTGGGATACGCCTCCCGCGAGCCAGTAAAAAATGCCGTAGGCGTGATCTTCCGTCAGCAGCAGGGTGATGCGGGTCAGGGCCATGCAAAACGCCGAGAACGCGATACCCGCGAGGATCAGTTTGTTTCTGTCCTGGGTATGGCGAAATCCGCCGCCTGCGGTCATCACCAGCAGCCAGCTTACGCCGCCGCCACAGGCGGCGATAAAGGCGATGGAGTAACCCGCGACGGGCACGGGGCTGAGCGCGCTGGTCAGTGCCATCGCCAGCGCCGCGCCGCTGTTAATACCGAGCAGCGAAGGAGATGCCATTGAATTATGCGTCAAAGTCTGCAGCAGCGTTCCCGCGAGAGCCAGGCTTGCGCCGATCAGAATGGCGACCAGGCTTCGCGGCAGACGTAGGTTTTGCACCAGCGTTTGTGGAAGCGTCGGCGCGTGGCCCGGCAGCAGGGCGCGAATAGCATCAACGCCAGAAACAGGAATGGCCGAGTAGCAAAACAGACTCAGCCAGAAAATTGCGATAAGCGCGACAAGGGGCAGCCCCCATTGCAACGCCGGATGTCTGAGAACTGTCATTTCACATCGGATAAAGGCTGGTGATGGAAGATTTTTACCGTGTCGCTGGCAATACGTTCGGCCGCAAAAATGCCGCGCATCCGCGCCCAGGCGTTACTGTCGACCGACGCCGTCTGCTGTTTTTGCGCAGCCGTTAACATCTGCCACAGCGGGTCTTGCTGCCAGCGTTTCACGATGCTCTCTTCGCGATAATGTGCGACCAGTAGCCATGCAGGATTGAGCGCCAGTAGCTGTTCCAGGCCGATGGACGGCATAGACGCACCCGCCATCGCCGCAGGTACCTTCAGCCCCAGAGAGGTCAGGACGCCCCCGGTCCAGGTCTCCTGCGTGTGCAGGTTGAACTGCTGCTCCCGGGACGTACCAAACAACACCTGCGTGCCTTTTGGCAACTGGCTGGCCCACGCTGACATCTGTTGTTTGTGTTTCGCCAGGCGTGACTGCATCTGTGCCTTTTTGCCCACAATCTCGCCGATGATGGCCGCAGACTGAAGATTTTCAGCGTAGGTTTCATTGCGAGATTTCAGCAGCAGCACCGGTGCAATTTGCTGTAAGGCGCTGAAAATACCCGCATGACGGCTGCTGTCGGCAATGATCAGGTCCGGTTTCAGTGCGCTGATGGCTTCTAAACTCGGCTGCGCACGCGTGCCGACAGACTGCCAGGGTTTCAGATGGGCGCGAACTTCGGGAAGAATGCGCGTGGCATCGTTATCGTCGGCAATGCCGACAGGACTGACATCGACGGCAGCCAGCGCGTCCGCGAACGACAGCTCCAGTACCACTATCCGCTGTGGCGTTTTATCAAGCGTAAAGGTGCCATGTTCGTCCTGAACTGTGGCGGCAAAAGCGTGGCTGGTGACCAGCAGCAGAGCGGCGAAAAGTGTGCGGATAAATGTGAACATCGGTGCTCCTGAAAGCCGGGTGGCGCTGCGCTTACCCGGCCTACGAAATCGGTGTGAATTAGAACTTCAACGACCCCTGCATATACAGAGTGCGCGGCTGGCCTGCGTAGATGCCTTTGTTGTTGTCGTCGTAAGAGCGGGTGAAATACGCCTGGTCGAAGATATTCTTCACGCCGAACGCCAGGTTCAGGTCTGCCATCTGCGGACCAAAATCATAGGCTACGCGTGCGCCCCAGAGCATGAAGCCCGGGATGCGGCCGGTGCTGCCGTCGGCGCTCTCTTTCACGGTGTTGGCGTTATCCGCAAACTGGCTGGACTGGAAATCGCTGTTCAGGTTGAAGGTCCAGCTACCCGGTTTATAGTCCACGCCCAATGTGCCTTTGTGTTTCGGCGAGAACGGCACCTGGTTGCCGTAGGTGTCGCCTTTCTCGCGGATCTCGGCGTTCACATACGCATAGCTTGCGTAGACCGAAACGTTGTCGAGCGTTGGCGTCAGCGTGCCGAGGTCATAGCGGGCCTGGGTTTCCAGCCCGGTATGGCGCGTTTTACCCCGTGCGGTTACAGTGTCGTTGGTCTGGTTGGAGTCGTACTGATTATTAAAGTTAATCAGGAACAGCCCCATTTCCGCGGTCAGCGCGCCACCGTCGTATCGGGTTCCGAGCTCCCAGGTTCGCGCTTTTTCCGGTTCCACATTGCCGCTTTGCACAGCCTTGCCAATTTGGCTGTACTGTACGGTGCCGAATGAGCCTTCAGTGTTTGCATAAAGATTCCAGCTGTCAGTCAGGTGATAGAGCACGTTTAGCGCCGGAAGTGGGGCGTTGTAGCTCACTTCCTCATGCGTGCCTTTGATGGCGTTGTTCTGGTATGACTCGATATGTTCAAAGCGCATACCCGGTGTGATCGTCCAGTTGCCAATGTCGATTTTGTCATCCAGATACCAGGCGTGCGCTTCGGTGCCGGAACGGGTGTCGCGATCGTATGGGCTAGCGCTGGACGGGAGTTGTCCGCTGCTGGTGGCGGTGTAGTAACGCATTTCATGCGTCGGCTCGCTCACATAGCGGTATCCCACGCCCACTTCGTGCGCGGAAGGACCCACCATAAAGCTCTGACTGTAGCGCGGTTCAATGCCGCGTACCCAGTAGTTACGCGGTGAAAGGGTGAGGCGTTTGCCCTGTTCCAGGTAGCCGCTACGCAGGGTTTCGGTGTAGAAGCCCTGAATATTGAATTTATGCTGGCTGTCCGGCTGAAACTGATAGCCGAGGCTTGCCAGCTTGCGGCGCCCCCAGAAGCGATCGTAAGGGCGCGTGGACTGCCAGCGGTCGGCGTTGTAATCCGCGCGCGACAGGCCGCCGGGCATGTCGGCTTCACCGTCGTAGTATTGCAGCAGGCTGTTGAAAGTATGCACGTCGTTCGGCGCATATTTGCTTTTCAGCATCAGATCGTCGATGCGCGTTGCGCTGTGCTCGCGCCAGTCGCTGCCGCGGGTGCCGGAGTAAAGCAGGGCGGTACCAAAACCGTTATCCGCCGTGCCGCCCATCATCAGGTTGTGCGTCTCTTTTGGATTATTTTGTGAGGACGTTGGGCTGAGCTGGCCTTCCATGCCGGCTTCGATACCGAAGTCTTGCGGAATGGCGCGGGTGACAAAGTTCACCACGCCGCCCACGCTCTGCGGCCCGTAACGCACAGCACCGCCGCCGCGCACCACATCGATGGCGTCCATATTTCCGAGCGAAACAGGTGCCAGGGAAAGCTGCGGCTGGCCGTAAGGGGCAAACGGCACGGGAATACCGTCCATCAGTACCGTTGAACGGCTGGCCAGGCGTGGGTTCAGGCCGCGAATACCAAAGTTCATCGCCAGATCGTGGCTACCGGTACCGTTGTTTTCTGGGGCGGTAACGCCAGGAATGCGGTTCAGCACCTCGCGCATGGTCGTCGCGCCGGTTTTGGCGAAATCTTCACGGCGGATAACGTCACGCGCGCCAGCATGTTCGAAAACGTCGTTTTCGCGCGCATCCCCCAGCCAGTCGCCCACCACGGTCAGGGAATCTTCTTGCGGTGCGGGTGCGTGCTCCAGTGTCCAGCTGTTATTACCCAGCGGTTTTACCTGCAGGCCGCTACCGTTCAGCAGGTGTTGCAGGCCGGTTTCGACGTCGTAGTCACCGTGAAGACCGTTACTCTGTTTGCCGCGCGTCAGGCTGGCGTCAACCGACAGGGTAATTCCGCTGAGCGCGGCATACTGATTAAGGGCTTTGTCGAGCGAACCCGGTGCAATATCAACCTGCGCTGCGAAGGCGGATAACGACAGCCCGGCCAGCGGCAGCAGGCTCAGGCGAACGGCGTTAACCAAAGGTGTTGTTTTGCGAAAAACGCGTAAAGGCGTCATACCTTCTCCATCATCATTTTTGTTGTGTTCATCTATGAGTCGAATGAGAAGGGGAAAAAGGACAATCGAAATGAGAATTATTTTTCTTACAATGCTGAGATATTTACCCAGTATCGCGTAACCGACTGAATTTTCACTGGAAGAGTCTGCGCGATAACATTCAGGATGGCATCGGTATTGTTCAGCGGGAAGGTCCCACTCAGGCGTAACCCGGCCACAGCCGGATCGCAGCGCAGCACGCCGTTGCGATAACGGCTCAGCGTGGCAATCACTTCACCCAGAGGTTTATCGCTAAAGCTCAGAATGCCCTGCGTCCAGGCGGCGCTTTCATCATCCGCTGAGGTAATTGCACCAAATTCAGACGCGCTAAACTGCAGGCTCTCGCCAGCGCTGACGATGAGTTTTTCCTGCGGACGATTTGCCAGTAAGATTTCAACCGCGTGTTGTTGAACGGTAACGCGTGTGACGTTGTCCTGCTGGTAGACGGTAAATTCTGTGCCTAACGCGGTGAGCTGGCCCTGGCGGGTCACAACGTGGAAAGGTCTCTGCTGCGCGTCTTTTGCGGTAGTAATAGCAATTTCTCCGTACCAGAGATGGACAGCGCGTTGACGCGTATCAAAACGAACGTCCACGGCGCTTTGTGTGTTGAGCGTCAGCAGCGAGCCATCGTCCAGCCGCTGATGGCTGACAGCCCCTTTGGCGGTGCGGTAGTCCGCGCGCAGACCTTCTCCGGCTTCAGATTGCCAGAGCTGCCAGCCTCCGCCTACGCCGAGCAGCAGCAATAGCCCTTTCATGACATGACGACGGGTAAGACGCGTATCGTGCAGAGCCCGGCTGGCGACATCGCCCGGAACGCTGCTGAGCTGGCTGCGCAGGTTTTCAACCTGTTGCCAGGCCCACTGATGATCTTTGTCCTCTTCATACCATTGTTGCCAGCGCGCTTCCTGCTGTGGGCTGACACGCTCGCCGCTCAATACGGCATACCAGTGTGATGCCGAGCGCAATGCCTGGCGGCGAGAATCGGTGATAGAGGCGTTCACAGACCGTGCTCCAGACGAAACAGCAGACAATGTTCGATAGCCTTTGCCATATATTTTTTCACTGAACTGACCGAAACACCGAGCTTTAGCGCTATTTCGCTGTAGGTCAGACCATCCAACTGCGAAAGGAGAAACGCTTCGCGTGTTTTTCCGCTCAGCCCGTCAAGCATGCTGTCGATGAGTTGCAGGGTTTCGAGCTGACTCTCGCGTTCCTCGGGCGAAGGCGCGAGCGCCTCCGGCATCAGCGCCAGCATCTCCAGATAGGCTTTTTCCAGCGCGTTTCGGCGAAACAGGTCGACCATCACCCGTTTGGCGAGAGTGCACAGAAAGGAACGCGGATCGCGGATCGTCGAGAGCGGCCCGCTGCCCATTACCCGTAGAAAAGTGTCCTGGGCAATGTCATCTGCATCAAAGGCGGACTGGAGTTTGCGCGTCAGCCAGCTTTTCAGCCAGCCGTGATGTGCGCCATAAAGCGACTCGAGCGTAAAGGAAGCAGTGGTAGTGGCGTGGTCAGACATGCGGAATGTATCAAAAGTTAATTATCACGCGATTATAGTAATATGAGAATGGTTATCATTACAATTGGAAATATAATTGTATTACGTTGAACGTATTAACGCATTGTTTTTTATAAAAATCTTATGATGTGGATATTGGATGGGAAAGAGGAGTGTGATTTGGCATGTGATGGTTGGAATGACATCTGACCATGTCTGTTGTGAGCGAGAATCGGACACCTCAGTTCCTGTCACCAGTGGCGGAAACCTTGCTCATGCTGCTGGTGTTAGCGTTTAACTGGATGATGCGGGCACTAAAACGACGGGCGTTATTCGCCGTGATCAGCCCAGAACTATTGATATGGAACCTCGGAACGGCAAGCGCCTGGAACAAATACCTGCGGTCATTATGAATGAAGTGTTGGCCAGATTGAGCTGTGGCTTTGATATGCGCAATGAGCAATAGCATAAAAGCAAAAAGCCTGCTTAGTTTCCTGAGCAGGCTTCTTAAATATGGCTCCTCTGACTGGACTCGAACCAGTGACATACGGATTAACAGTCCGCCGTTCTACCGACTGAACTACAGAGGAATCGTTTGAACGAGGCGCATATTAGCGAGGGTGGTGAGGCTTGTCAAAGGGGTAAATACATTTGTGTGTTCGTTTGCTGACAAAATCAGCAAAGCGGCGATCTTTCCGTCTTTTTATGCTTTTGCCCCATTCTGGTGCGTGTCTACCTCTTCCAGGGCAGCCTGAATGAGATATTTCGGTGTGCAGAATGATCTTCCTTCGCTTTTACTCCTGACTTTGTGCGGCTTTAACCATAAAACACCGTTTTAGACGAAAGTGGCAAGCATCTTGCAATCCTGAATTCAATGACTGCCAGCACGGGTTCTGGTATTCCGACAGGAGGCAAAATGAACTTCAGACGACTGAAATATTTCGTGAAAATCGTCGATATTGGTAGCCTGACCCAGGCAGCGGAAGTATTGCACATTGCGCAACCCGCGCTGAGCCAGCAGGTCGCAACGCTGGAAGGTGAGCTTGATCAGCAATTGCTGATTCGTACCAAGCGTGGCGTCACGCCGACGGAAGCAGGAAAAGTGTTATATACCCACGCCCGGACGATTTTACGTCAGTGTGAACAGGCGCAACTTGCGGTTAATAACGTGGGACAGACCTTGACAGGCCAGGTCTCTATCGGCCTTGCGCCGGGGACAGCAGCGTCATCCATTACCATGCCGTTATTACAGACGCTACGTGCCGAACTGCCCGATGTGCAGGTCTATCTGCATGAAAACAGTGGGGCAGTGCTGAATGACAAGCTGCTCAGCGGGCAATTAGATATGGCAGTGCTCTATGAGCGTTCACCCGTGGCGGGCATCAGCAGTCAACCGTTGCTTAAAGAGGATCTGTATCTGGTCGGCACGCGTGAGTGTCCGGGGCAAAGCGTCGATTTAGCCGCGGTGGCGCAGATGAATTTATTCTTGCCACGGGATTACAGCGCGGTTCGCCTGCGCGTGGATGAAGCTTTTTCGCTACGTCGCTTAACGGCTAAAGTGATTGGCGAAATTGAGTCTATCTCCACCCTGACGGCCGCCATTGCCAGTGGTATGGGCGTCACAGTGTTGCCCGAGTCGGCCGCCCGTTCATTATGCAATGCAGCGAACGGCTGGATGGCGCGCATCACAACCCCATCGATGAATCTGCCATTATCGTTGAACGTATCAGCCAGAGGGAGCTTATCGCCCCAGGCGCAGGCAGTGAAGGAGATCCTGCTATCGCTGGTTAGCCGTCCGGCGCTGGAAAATCGCGAACTGCAGCTGGTCAGCTAAACCTTATTCCCGCGAGGAATAAGATGCAGGTTTTTATTATTTGTTATGCCGGGCATCAGACTTTAACAATAGCGTAATGTCTGATGTGCCCGGAGTGAAACGTGAATTTCCAGCAACTCAAAATAATCCGCGAGGCGGCCCGTCAGGATTACAACCTGACGGAGGTCGCGAATATACTGTACACCTCGCAGTCGGGCGTCAGCCGACACATTCGTGAACTTGAAGATGAACTTGGCATCGAAATTTTTATCCGTCGCGGTAAACGCCTGTTGGGCATGACTGAACCGGGTAAAGCCTTGCTGATCATTGCCGAACGTATTCTGAATGAGGCCAGCAATGTTCGTCGACTGGCGGATCTGTTTACCAATGATACGTCCGGCGTTTTGACGATTGCCACCACGCATACGCAGGCACGCTATAGCTTGCCTGCGGTGATAAAAGCCTTTCGTGAGCTGTTCCCTGAGGTGCGTCTGGAACTTATTCAGGGCACACCACAGGAGATTGATGTCCTGCTACAAAATGGCGGGGCAGATATCGGAATTGCCAGTGAGCGGCTGAGCAGCGATCCATTGTTGGTGGCTTTTCCCTGGTTTCGTTGGCACCACAGCCTGCTTGTTCCTCAGGACCATCCATTAGTGAAGGCTTCTCCGCTAACGCTGGAGTCCATCGCTCACTGGCCGTTAATTACCTATCGTCAGGGGATTACAGGGCGTTCCCGTATTGATGAGGCGTTTGCTCGCAAGGGGCTGATACCTGATATTATTCTCAGCGCCCAGGACTCGGATGTGATTAAAACTTACGTGTCACTGGGATTGGGGATTGGGCTGGTGGCAGAGCAATCCAGCGGCGAGCAGGAAGAGGGGACGTTAACCCGTCTGGATACCCGGCATTTGTTTGATGCAAATACCGTTTGGCTAGGGCTTAAACGCGGACAACTGCAGCGCAACTACGTCTGGCGATTCATCGAGCTATGCAACGCAGGGTTATCCGTCGATGAAATTAAGCGTCAGGCGATGGAGCCAGATGAAGCGGTGATTGATTATCAGATTTAACAATAAAAGCCCGTGAGAAACGGGCTTCTATCGTCGCCAGTATGGAAAAGCCTGGGTGTGAAGTGAAGCGCTCTACCTGGCTAATGGGATCGCAGAAAAGCAAAAAGCCTGCTTAGTTTCCTGAGCAGGCTTCTTAAATATGGCTCCTCTGACTGGACTCGAACCAGTGACATACGGATTAACAGTCCGCCGTTCTACCGACTGAACTACAGAGGAATCGTTTGAACGAGGCGAATATTAGCGATGCCGCTCAGCGTTGTCAAAGCCTGAATGGATAAATACGATCGTTTGCTGAAATATTCCTCATTTCGCCGATTATTCAGACGCAACCGGTTGTTTTATGCACTTTTCGCGTTCGGGGCGTGGGTATTTCCACAACCAGCGGCCTGTGACCATACGCCAGTAAAATAACGCGGCGCGCACGGCCCAGTCGAAGAACATACCTAACCAAACGCCGACAACTCCCCATCCTAATACGATACCCAGAGTGTAGCCCGCGACTACGCGGCAGCCCCACATGCCCAGCATCGATACCCACATAGCAAAACGTGCATCTCGCGCACCTTTAAAGCCCGCTGGTAACACCCAGGAGGCTGCCCATATCGGCATAAATGCTGCGTTGAGCCAAATCAGGATGACTATGACCTCTTTTACATCCTGATCGTGGGTATAAAATGAGGCCATCACCCCGGCGAAAGGTGCGGTTAGCCAGGCAATTGCCGTTAGCCCAATCGTCGACAGCCAGAACACATGCCGTAGCTGGATTTCAGCCTGGGCAATCTGGCCATTTCCCAGACGCCTGCCGGTAATGATTGTCGACGCGGAACCTAAAGCATTCCCCGGTAAATTGATAAGCGCGGCGATAGAAAATGCAATAAAGTTCCCGGCGATAACGCTGGTTCCCATGCCTGAAACAAACATCTGCGTCAAAAGTTTACCGCCGTTGAACAGCACCGACTCGATACTTGCCGGAATGCCGATCCCCATCACTTCCCATATAATGGCGAGATTGAGTGGCTTAAAATAGCTTTTGAAGGGAATTCGCAGCGCGGGGTTAAAACCAATCATCAGTACCCAGATGATGGCAATCGCCCCGATGTAGCGCGAAATGGTCAGTCCCAGGCCTGCTCCCACAAATCCCAGACCTTGCCAGGAAAAGATCCCGTAAATCAGGATGCTACTGATGATGATATTCAGGATGTTCATACCGCCGTTTATCAACAACGGTATTTTAGTATTTCCGGCTCCACGTAGTGCGCCACTGCCGATCAGCGCAATGGCTGCCGCCGGGTAGCTGAGCACCGTCAGCTCCAGATAGGTAAGTGCCAAAGCTTTAACGTCTGGCGTTGCTTCACCTGCGACAACGTCAATAATCTGTTGACCAAAATAGTGAATGACCGCTGCCAGCACGGTAGCAAAAATTGTCATGATCACCAGCGATTGTCTGGCTGCGGCTCTGGCCCGTCGACGATCTCGTTTCCCGAGGCTAAATGCTACAACTACGGTGGTACCCAGATCGATGGCGGCGAAAAATGCCATGATGACCATATTAAAACTGTCAGCGAGTCCGACACCGGCCATTGCTTCTTTTCCCAACCAACTTACCAGGAAGGTACTCAGAACACCCATCAATAGCACACAGGTGTTTTCCAGGAAAATGGGGACAGCCAGCGGAGTGATTTCGCGCCAAAAGAGAACCTTATAACTCTTGCGTTTGGCATACCAGGGCGTGCGGGAAGCGACCTGGCGTAAGGCAGCGGAGACGTTCAAAGTGGACCTTAACGAAGAAAGTTGAAACCTCATTTCAAATGATGAGGGAGAATCAAAAAAGCTGCAAAGTTTTTTCTATTTAAAATGTCTGTAAATGCAACAAACTGTCGAGAGAAGCATCAATTGATTCGCATTCGAAGAAATGAGGTTTGACAAAAATTTTTTCGCCGCTAAGATAAGCCTCCACAACGATTCCTCTGTAGTTCAGTCGGTAGAACGGCGGACTGTTAATCCGTATGTCACTGGTTCGAGTCCAGTCAGAGGAGCCATATTTAAGAAGCCTGCTCAGGAAACTAAGCAGGCTTTTTGCTTTTTGTTTCAACTCTGGTCGCGCGAAGCGACACCGGGTTCTTAAGCCGGGAAATCCCCATGCTGACGCGCAACCAACGTCAGAATGGAATACAGCGCCACCGCCTGCTGGTGCTGATTGAAAATCTCCACCGCCCATTCCACCACGCCAGTCGCTTTTTCTTCGGCATTGCGCTGAAGTTTCACCGTTTTGCGTTTGCAGGTTAAACGCACCTGGATAGTGTCGCCCGGCTTAACCGGCTCGATAAAGCGCAGATTTTCCATACCGTAGTTGGCGATAACCGGGCCAACGCCCGCGTCTACAAATAGACCGGCAGCGGCGGAAATCAGGAAATAGCCGTGCACCACGCGTTCGCCGAAAATAGACTCGGCCGCTGCAATTTTGTCCATATGAGCGTAGAAGTGATCGCCGCTCAAACAGGCAAAATTGACGATATCCGCTTCGGTCAGCGTGCGGCGCGGAGTCAGCAGGCTATCGCCCGGTTGGATCTCTTCGAAATATTTGCGGAACGGGTGAATGCGATCTTCCGTAACCTGCGCGCCGCGTACCCACTGCTGGCTAACGGCGGCCAGCATGGTTGGACTGCCCTGAATGGCAGTGCGTTGCATGTAGTGTTTCACCGCACGCAGACCGCCCAGCTCTTCACCGCCGCCTGCACGTCCAGGCCCACCGTGGACCAGCTGTGGCAGTGGAGAGCCGTGGCCGGTCGATTCCGCTGAGGATTCTTCGTTCAGCACCTGAATACGCCCGTGGGCGCGGGCTGCACCGAGGATAAACTCTCGCGCCAGTTCGCCGCTCGCCGTCACCAGCGTTCCTGCCAGACTGCCTTCACCAGCGCGTGCCAGCGTCAGGGCGTGTTCGCGGTTCTGATACGGCATCAGCGTGGCGACCGGACCAAAGGCTTCAATTGCATGTACCGCGGCAATTTCATCCGGCTGCGGACAAAACAGCAGCGTTGGCGGGAAGAAAGCTCCAGCGGTGCTCAGATCTGCTTTTCCGCCCAGCAGCACCTCACATCCGGCTTCAACCAGACGATTCACATTATCCTGCACGTCCTGACGCTGATCGTTATTCACCAGCGAGCCCATCTTCACGCCTTCCTGCGCCGGATCGCCCATTACTATCTTTTGCAGGCGGGCAATCAGCGCTTCACTGACGGCTTTCACCTGCGCCTGCGGCACGATAATGCGGCGAATGGCGGTACATTTCTGCCCGGCTTTGGTGGTCATTTCGCGCACCACTTCGCGAATAAACAGCGCAAACTCCGGCTGCTCCGGGGTGATATCGTCGCCCAGTACGCAGCAGTTCAGCGAATCCGCTTCCATGGTAAAGGGCACAGATTTCGCCACCAGATTCGGATGTACGCGCAATTGCTGCCCGGTATGCGCAGAGCCGGTAAAGGTCACTACGTCCTGGCTATCCAGATTATCCAGCAGATCGCCCGCGCCGCCGCAGATCAGGCTTATTGCGCCGTCCGGCACCAGCCCGCTGTCGACAATGGCTTTGACCATCGCCTGCGTCAGCTGCGCGGTGGCGGTCGCCGGTTTAACGATCGCGGGCATGCCGGCAAGCCAGGTCGGCGCCAGCTTTTCTAACATACCCCAGCAGGGGAAGTTAAAGGCGTTGATATGTACCGCGACGCCGGATTTTGACGTCAGCACATGGCGTGCGGCAAAACCGCCCTGTTTGGACAGCGGGATCAGTTCGTCTTCCGGCCACAGTGTATCGTCCGGCAGCTCGCGGCCACCGAGACTGGCATAAGTGAAAAGCGTGCCAATGCCGCCTTCGATATCGACCCAGCTGTCACCGCGTGTTGCTCCGGTTTGCGCGGATATGGCATAGAAATCGGCTTTCAGTTCCATTAAATGCTTCGCCACCGCTTTTAGCATCGCGCTGCGCTGAATAAAGCTCATTGCCTGTAACGCTTTGCCGCCGTGCTCGATGGCGAAGCGGCGCGCCTGCGCCATATCCAGTCCTTCGCTTGTCACTTCCCAAAGCGGTTCGCCGCTGATGGCGTGGTGGATAGTACGGGTGCGGCCCCGGCCGGTCTGCCAGGCGCCGGATAAATAGCTGGCTAACTGCTGCATCGTTAATCTCCAGATGTGTTCCGTAATTTCTCTTTAAATAGTTATTTTGTGAATCACAAAATGCAAGAGGGATTTTAATAATTTATTAACAATGCAATCGCGAACACCTTATCTAAATTGATTATGATTCTGTTTTTACTCAATAAACTAAAAGGCTTTGCGTAGCGTGTCACAAAAATCACAAACAAAATTTGTGGTTTTATTTAACCAAGATGTAACTTTCATAAAAAAATGATTCACAAAAAATGATTTGTTGAATTTATCGGAATCATAAGGTGATGACGTGACAGAAGAACAACGCTTTGACCAGCGCATCGCGCAGGAAACGGCCATCGAGCCGCAGGACTGGATGCCGGACGCATACCGTAAGACGCTGATCCGCCAGATTGGCCAGCATGCGCACTCGGAAATCGTCGGCATGCTGCCAGAAGGCAACTGGATAACCCGCGCACCCACGCTGCGGCGTAAGGCCATTCTGCTGGCAAAAGTACAGGACGAGGCCGGACACGGCCTGTACCTCTATAGCGCGGCGGAAACACTGGGCTGCGCGCGTGAGGATCTGTACCAGAAGATGCTCGACGGGCAGATGAAATACTCCTCCATCTTCAACTACCCAACCCTGAGCTGGGCGGATATTGGCGTGATCGGCTGGCTGGTCGATGGCGCGGCGATCGTCAACCAGGTGGCACTGTGTCGTACCTCCTACGGCCCGTATGCCAGGGCGATGGTCAAAATCTGCAAAGAAGAAAGCTTCCACCAGCGTCAGGGCTTTGAAGCCTGTATGGCGCTGGCGGCGGGCAGCGAAGAACAGCGGCAGATGCTCCAGGATGCGATCAACCGTTTCTGGTGGCCCGCGCTGATGATGTTCGGGCCGAGCGACGACAACTCGCCGAACAGCGCCCGCAGTATGGCGTGGAAAATCAAACTGCATTCCAACGACGAACTGCGCCAGCGCTTTGTGGATAACACCGTTCCGCAGGTTGAAATCCTCGGCATGACCGTGCCGGATGCCGATCTGCAGCTTGATGAAGCGACGGGGAAATACCGATTCGGTGAGATCGACTGGCAGGAATTTAATGAGGTCATCAACGGTCGTGGTGTCTGCAATCACGAACGTTTGGGCGCCAAGCGTAAGGCCTGGGAAGAGGGGGCATGGGTGCGCGAAGCCGCGCTGGCTCATGCCGAAAAACAACGCGCTCGCGATGCCGCCTGAGGAGAAAAAAGATGAGCAAAACATACTGGCCGTTATACGAAGTGTTTGTCCGCAGCAAACAGGGTTTGTCGCACCGCCATGTGGGCAGCCTGCACGCCGCCGATGACCAAATGGCACTGGAAAACGCGCGTGATGCCTACACCCGCCGCAGCGAAGGCTGCTCCATCTGGGTGGTGAAGGCGAGTGAAATCGTTGCCTCGCAGCCGGAAGATCGCGGTGAATTCTTCGACCCGGCAGAAAGCAAAGTCTACCGCCACCCGACGTTCTACACCGTGCCGGACGGCATGGAACATATGTGAGGCAACGATGACGACTCTCAATCCCGTTGCAACCTATGCCCTGCGTCTGGGCGATAACGGCCTGATCCTGGCACAGCGTTTAGGCGCATGGTGCGGCCACGCACCGGAGCTGGAAATCGACCTGGCGCTGGCTAATATCGGTCTCGATCTGTTGGGGCAGGCGCGCAATTTTCTCAGCTACGCCGCCGAACTGAACGGTAGCGGCGACGAAGACACGCTGGCCTTCGGCCGCGATGAACGCCTGTTCAGCAATCTGCTGCTGGTTGAACAGCCGAATGGCAACTTTGCCGACACCATTGCCCGCCAGTTCTTTATCGACATCTGGCACGTGGCGCTGTTCAGCCGTCTGGTCTACAGCCGCGACGCGCAGCTCGCCGCCATTGCGGCCAAAGGGTTGAAAGAGGTGCGTTATCACCAGCGCTTCAGCCGCGGCTGGCTGGAACGTTTGGGCAACGGTACCGACTACTCCGCGCAGTTGATGCAGCAGGCGGTCGATAACCTGTGGCGCTATACCGGTGAACTGTTCGTTGCCGATGCGCTGGAAATTGACCTGAGCGAGCAGGAAATCGCTGTCGATCCGCGCACGCTCCAGGCGGAATGGCAGGCAACGGTCCACACCGCGCTGCTTGATTCCGGCCTGCAAATTCCCCAGGAGGCGGCGTTCCGCAGCGGCGGTAAGCAGGGGCTGCACAGTGAACATCTCGGTCCGATGCTGGCAGAAATGCAGTATTTACAGCGTTCGTACCCTGGACAGCAGTGGTAACAGGAGGTGGCTATGCAACGTCTTGCCGATATCGCGCCCGCCGATGTGCGCACCGTGTGGGGACTGTTAAACGCGATCCCCGACCCGGAAGTGCCGGTGCTGACCATCACCGATTTGGGGATGGTGCGCCGGGTTGAACGCCTCGGTGACGGCTGGGTGATTGGCTTTACACCAACCTACTCGGGTTGCCCGGCCACCGAACACCTGCTGGGTGAAATTCGGACGGTGATGGCGGAGCACGGCTATACGCCGGTGCATATCGTACTGCAGCTCGACCCGCCGTGGACCACCGACTGGATGAGCCCGGATGCCCGCGAGCGTCTGCGTCAGTACGGTATCAGCCCGCCGCAGGCTCATGCCTGCCACGCCGACGAGATGCCAAAGGATGTGGTCTGCCCGCGCTGCGGCAGTACCCACACCTCGCTGATTAGTGAATTCGGTTCCACGGCCTGTAAAGCGCTGTACCGCTGCGATAGCTGCCGTGAACCCTTTGATTACTTTAAATGTATTTGAGGCTGCGATGACAACATTTCATTCGCTTACCGTGGCAAAGGTCGAACCGGAAACCCGTGATTCGGTCACCATCACTTTTGCCATTCCCGATGCGCTGCATAGCGTCTACGCCTTCCGTCCGGGCCAGCACCTGACGCTGAAAACCCGTCTGGGCGGGGAAGAGTTACGTCGCTGCTACTCCATTTGCCGCAACCGTTCGCCGTCAGAAATCAGCGTGGCGGTCAAAGCTATCGACGGCGGTCGTTTCTCCCGCTATGCCCAGCGCGATATTCAGCAGGGTATGGAATTTGAGGTGATGGTGCCGCAGGGGCACTTTGGCTACCAGCCGCAGGCCGAGCGTGAAGCGGAATATCTGGCGATTGCCGCCGGTTCCGGCATTACGCCGATGATGGCGATTATTGAAGCGACGCTGGCGACCGAACCGGCCAGTCAGTTCACCCTGATTTACGGCAACCGCAGCAGCCACAGCATGATGTTCCGTCAGGCGCTGGCCGACCTGAAAGACCGCTACCCGCAGCGTTTGCAGGTGGTGCATCTGTTCAGCCAGGAGTCGATGGACAGCGACCTGCTGCAAGGGCGCATTGACGGCGACAAGCTGCATGCGCTGGGCAAAACGCTGGTTGATTTCAGCCGTTTTGATGATGCGTTTATCTGCGGCCCGTCGGCGATGATGGACGAAGCCGAAGTGGCGCTGCGTGAACTGGGCGTGCCGGAAAAATCCATTCACCTCGAGCGCTTCAATACGCCGGGTACCAGCGTGAAACGCGCCACCGGCGTGCAGGCGGAAGGCCGCACGGTGACCATTCGCCAGGACGGCCGCGATCGCCTGATTTCGCTAAATGCCGAAGATGACAGCATTCTTGATGCGGCGCTGCGTCAGGGCGCAGACCTGCCGTTTGCCTGTAAAGGCGGCGTCTGTGCCACCTGTAAATGCAAAGTGGTGCAGGGCGAAGTGGCAATGGCCGCCAACTATAGCCTGGAAGCCGATGAAGTGGCGGCGGGCTATGTGTTGAGCTGCCAGGCGCTGCCCAAAAGCGCGGATGTGGTGGTCGACTTTGACGCGCGGGGGACGGCATGAGCGAACTGCTGATTACCCGTCATGACCGTGTGCTGCAACTGACGCTGAACCGTCCGCAGGCGCGTAATGCGTTAAACAACGCGCTGCTGACGCAGATAGCCGACGCGCTGGAAAGTGCGGCTGCAGACGCCTGCGTGAGCGTCTGCGTGATTAGCGGTAACCCGTGCTATTTCGCTGCCGGTGCCGATCTCAACGAAATGGCGGAAAAAGACTTGCCCGCCACCTTCGACGATATTCGTCCTCGTTTGTGGGCGCGCATCGATGCCTTCAACAAGCCGCTGATAGCGGTGGTGAACGGCTATGCGCTGGGGGCGGGCTGCGAGCTGGCGCTGCTGTGTGATCTGGTGATTGCCGGCGATAACGCCCGTTTTGGCCTGCCGGAGATTACTCTCGGCACCATGCCGGGGGCGGGTGGTACGCAGCGGCTTATCCGCAGCGTTGGTAAAGCGCTGGCGAGCCGGATGGTGCTGAGCGGCGAAAGCATTGACGCCGAACGCGCACAGCAGGCTGGGCTGGTGAGCGACATTCACCCGGCGAACCTCTCTGATGAATATGCCCTGAAGCTGGCTGCAAACATCGCTCGCCACTCGCCGCTGGCGCTGCGTGCGGCAAAGCAGTCGCTGCGTCTGGCGCACGAGGTGAGCCTTCAGGCCGGTCTGGTGCAGGAACGCCAGCTGTTTACGCTGCTCAGCGGTACCGAAGATCGTCGTGAAGGCGTCAGCGCCTTTTTAGAAAAACGCACACCGGAATTTAAAGGACGCTAATCGTGGAAGCTTTCATTCTCAGCGAAGTGGAACAGGGCGTCATGACCATCACCCTGAACCGCCCGGACCGACTCAACAGCTTTAATGACGTGATGCACCAGCAGCTCGCCGACTGCCTGAAACAGGCCGAACGTGACGACACCATTCGCTGCCTGCTGATTACCGGTGCCGGTCGCGGTTTTTGCGCCGGACAGGATCTGAATGACCGTAACGTTGACCCAAGCGGCCCCGCGCCGGATCTGGGCATGTCGGTGGAACGCTTTTACAACCCGCTGGTGCGTCGTTTAGCCGCGCTGCCGAAGCCGGTTATCTGCGCCGTTAACGGCGTGGCCGCCGGGGCGGGTGCAACGTTAGCGCTGGGCTGCGATATCGTGCTGGCCGCGCGTTCGGCGAAGTTTGTGATGGCCTTCAGCAAGCTTGGCCTGGTGCCGGACTGCGGCGGTAGCTGGCTGCTGCCCCGTGTGACCACCCGCGCTCGCGCCGTAGGTTTACTGATGCTGGGCGATAACCTCAGCGCCGAACAGGCCGCGCAGTGGGGGATGATCTGGCAGGTGGTGGATGACGCTGAACTGAAAGACACCGCGTTAGCCATGGCGCGTCATTTTGCTACGCAGCCGACCTATGGGCTGGGGTTAATTAAGAAAGCTTTGCAGCTTTCCGAAACCAATACGCTGGATCAGCAGCTTGAGCTTGAGCGCGACTACCAGCGCATGGCCGGTCGCAGCGACGACTATCGCGAAGGCGTCAGCGCCTTCCTCGCCAAACGTCAGCCACAGTTCAGCGGGAAATAAGCCATGAGCCAGACTCTTCACACCGTCGCCGTGATTGGCGGCGGCACCATGGGGGCCGGGATCGTCGAAGTGGCGGCCCGTGCCGGACACGCGGTGCGGCTGTATGACATTTCGCCTGAGGCGATTACCCGCGCTATCGACGGCATTGCCGAGCGCCTCAACGCCCGCGTTAGCCGCGGCAAAGTCAGCGCCGAGCAGGCGCAGGCGCTGCTGGCACGCATTACGCCAGCAACCGAATTAACACAGCTAGCCGATGCGCAGTTAGTAATTGAAGCCGCTTCGGAACGCCTGGAGATTAAACAGGCGCTGTTCAGCCAACTGGCGGAAATCTGTTCGCCGTCAACGCTGCTGACCAGCAATACCTCGTCGATTTCCATTACCGCAATTGCGGCGGGAGTGAAGCATCCGGAACGGGTGGCGGGGCTGCACTTCTTTAATCCAGCACCGGTAATGAAACTGGTGGAAGTGGTGAGCGGCCTTGCCACCTCAACGGAAGTGGTTGAGCAGCTATGCCAATGCGTGAGCGCCTGGGGTAAGCAGCCGGTGCGCTGCCGCTCCACGCCGGGCTTTATTGTCAACCGCGTGGCGCGCCCGTTTTACGCCGAAGCCTGGCGTGCGCTGGAGGAACAGGTCGCCGTGCCGGAAGTGATTGACGCGGCGCTACGCGACGGCGGCGGTTTCCCTATGGGGCCGCTGGCGCTGACCGATCTGATCGGTCAGGACGTCAACTTTGCCGTTACCTGTTCGGTATTTAACGCCTTCTGGCAGGATCGCCGCTTTCTGCCGTCTTTGCTGCAACAGGAGCTCGCTCTGGCGGGGCGTCTGGGCAAGAAGAGTGGACACGGTGTCTATCGCTGGCCTGTTGAAGTATCGCCTGATCTGGCTGTTGCAGCGGTACAGCCTGAAAATGCAGCAAAAAACATTAAACGTGACGTTGTCACTGAGCTGGATGATGTGCTGCTGCTGGAAACTACCGGTGAAACCGCGTTGGCCTTAAGCGTGCAGCATCAGCGCCCGGTGGTGGTTTATGACCATGCGGCGGGCGACACGGTCGTACTGGCGAGCGCGCAAACCAACCCACAGTCGGCAACCGACAAAGCGGTGTACTACTTCCAGCAGCAGGGCAAAAAGGTTCTGCACATTGCTGATTATCCCGGCCTGCTGGTATGGCGTACGGTAGCGATGCTGGCGAACGAAGCGCTGGATGCGGTGCAAAAAGGCGTTGCTAACGCGGATGATATCGATACCGCCATGCGGCTGGGTGTCAACTACCCACGTGGCCCGATTGCCTGGGGTGAATCGCTTGGCTGGGGGCGCGTGTTGCGCCTGCTGGAAAACCTACAACAGCACTACGGCGAAGAACGCTACCGCCCGAGTGCGCGACTGCGCCAGATGGCGCTGCTGGAGATGCGTCATGAGTAACCAGGCCTGGCGCAACGCCCGCGCCATGTACGAGAAAGATACCTGCGCCCGCGCGCTGGGCATCGAGATTATCGAAATGGATGAAGGCTATGCGCAGATGACGATGGCGGTGCTGCCATCGATGCTCAACGGCCACCAGACCTGTCACGGCGGGCAGCTGTTTTCGCTCGCGGACACCGCCTTTGCCTACGCCTGTAACAGCCAGGGGCTGGCGGCGGTGGCGTCGGCGGCGAGCATCGATTTCCTGCGCCCGGCCTTCACTGGCGATCTGCTGACCGCCACCGCGCGGGTGAAACAGCAGGGCAAGCTGACCGGCGTTTACGACATTGAGATTGTTAATCAACAGCAAAAAACCGTTGCCCTGTTTCGCGGAAAATCGCACCGCATCGGCGGCACGATTACAGGAGAAGTCTAATGCGTGACGCATTTATTTGTGACGGTATTCGTACCCCGATTGGTCGCTACGGCGGGGCGCTGGCAGGTGTGCGTGCCGACGATCTGGCGGCCATTCCATTGCGTGAATTACTCAACCGCAACCCACACCTGGATGCCAGCGCTATTGACGATGTGATCTTCGGTTGCGCCAACCAGGCGGGCGAGGATAACCGCAACGTGGCGCATATGGCGACCCTGCTGGCGGGTTATCCGTACGGCGTGTCCGGTACCACCATTAACCGCCTGTGCGGCTCTGGTCTGGACGCAATTGGCTTTGCCGCGCGGGCCATTAAAGCGGGTGATGCGGACCTGATGATTGCCGGTGGCGTGGAGTCCATGTCCCGCGCGCCGTTCGTCATGGGCAAGGCCACCGCGCCGTACCAGCGTCAGGCGGAAATGTTTGATACCACCATCGGCTGGCGTTTTGTGAACCCGCTCATGCAGCAACAATTTGGTACTGACAGCATGCCGGAAACGGCAGAGAATGTAGCCGAATTGTTAAATATAAGCCGAAGGGACCAGGATGCCTTTGCGTACCGCAGCCAACAGCGTACGGCGAAAGCGCAGCGCGACGGCATTCTGGCGCAGGAAATTGTGCCGGTGCAGATTATTGGTAAGAAAGGTGCGGTCAGCGCGGTGCGTGAAGATGAACATCCGCGTGCAGAAACCACTTTGGAGCAACTGGCCTCGCTGAAAACCCCGTTCCGCAAGGGCGGCGTGGTGACGGCGGGCAACGCTTCCGGTGTCAATGACGGTGCTGCGGCGTTGATTATCGCAAGCCAGCAGCAGGCCGCCGCGCAGGGCTTAACGCCACGTGCGCGCATCGTCGCCATGGCGACCGCGGGCGTTGAGCCGAAGTACATGGGGCTTGGGCCGGTTCCGGCGGTGCTTAAAGTGCTGGAGCGCGCCGGGCTGAATATTAACGATATGGATGTAATTGAGCTGAATGAAGCCTTTGCCGCCCAGGCGTTGGGAGTGATGAGACAGCTTGGACTGGCAGATGATGCAGAACACGTAAATCCCAATGGGGGGGCTATCGCTTTAGGTCACCCGCTGGGGATGAGCGGTGTGCGGTTAGCGCTGGCCGCGACGCTGGAGCTGGAACGACGCAATGGACGCTATGCGCTGTGTACGATGTGTATTGGCGTGGGTCAGGGCATTGCCATGATCCTTGAGCGAGTGTGAGCTAATTGACCTGCAAGTACCCTACAACATGACAACTACAACAAAATTAGATCCAATTGAAACCGCATCGCGTGACGAATTAGTCGCTCTGCAGACCGAGCGCCTGAAATGGACGTTAAAACACGCCTATGAAAACGTGCCGATGTACCGTCGCAAATTTGATGCGGCGGGGGTTCACCCGGATGATTTCCGTGAGCTGAACGATCTGAGCAAGTTTCCCTGCACCACCAAGCAGGACCTGCGCGACAACTATCCGTTTGATACCTTCGCGGTACCGATGGAGCAGGTAGTGCGTATCCATGCGTCATCCGGTACCACGGGTAAACCGACCGTCGTTGGCTACACGCAGAACGATATCGATACCTGGGCGAACATCGTCGCCCGTTCGCTGCGCGCCGCTGGCGGCTCGGCAAAGGATAAAATTCATGTGGCCTACGGCTACGGCCTGTTCACCGGCGGCCTGGGCGCGCACTACGGTGCCGAGCGTTTAGGGGCGACGGTGATCCCGATGTCCGGCGGCCAGACCGAGAAACAGGCGCAGCTGATCCGTGATTTTAAGCCCGACATGATCATGGTTACGCCATCCTACTGCCTGAACCTGATTGAAGAGCTGGAGCGCCAGATGGGCGGTGACGCGCGCGGCTGTTCGCTGCGTACCGGTGTCTTTGGCGCAGAGCCGTGGACAACGGGGATGCGCGCGGAGATCGAACGTCGCCTCGGTATTACGGCGCTCGATATTTATGGCCTGTCGGAAGTGATGGGGCCGGGCGTGGCGATGGAGTGCATCGAAACGGGTGATGGTCCGACAATCTGGGAGGATCATTTCTTCCCGGAAGTGGTCAATCCGGATGACGGTACGCCACTGGCTGACGGTGAGCACGGCGAACTGCTGTTCACCACGCTGACGAAAGAAGCGCTGCCGGTCATTCGTTATCGTACCCGCGACCTGACGCGCCTGCTGCCGGGAACCGCGCGCACGATGCGTCGTATGGATCGCATTAGCGGGCGCAGCGACGACATGCTGATTATTCGCGGCGTCAACGTATTCCCGTCTCAGGTGGAAGAAGAGATCCTCAAGATTGATCATCTGGCCCCGCATTATCAGCTTGAAGTGGATCGCCGTGGCCATCTTGATTCACTTTCGGTACGCGTGGAGCTTAAAGAGAGTAGCCTGGTGCTAAGCCACGAGCAGCGCTGCCAGATTTGCCACCATCTGCGTCATCGCATTAAGTCGATGGTCGGCATTTCAACGGATGTCAGCATCGTCAATTGCGGCAGCATTCCACGCTCCGAAGGCAAGGCCTGCCGCGTGTTTGACCTGCGTAAAGCTGCCGCCAACGGCTAAGTCTCGTCGGCCTGATAAGCGTAGCGCCATCAGGCACAATGGCGCAACGCTGCCGGATGGCGGCGTTGCCTTATCCGGCCTACAAACTCCTGGCGTATCGCTGATCTATTCCTGTGCTATGATTCAAAAAGCACAAAAAAGACAACAGTATGAATCATATGGAAAAGCTCGATAGTTTTATTCAGCAGGCGGTAACCGCAATGCCGGTCAGCGGCACCTCGCTTATCGCCTCGCTTTACGGGGACTGTTTATCGCAACGCGGTGGAGAAGTCTGGTTGGGTAGTGTTGCCGCGCTGCTGGAAGGGCTTGGCTTCGGTGAGCGTTTTGTACGTACCGCACTGTTTCGCCTTAATAAAGAAGAATGGCTGGACGTGGTACGTATCGGCCGACGCAGTTTCTACCGCCTGAGCGATAAAGGGCTACGCTTGACGCGTCGCGCCGAGAGCAAAATCTACCGTGCCAGCGCCCCTGAGTGGGACGGTACCTGGCTGCTGCTGCTCTCCGAAGGGCTGGAAAAAAACATCCTGGCCGAAGTTAAAAAGCAGCTGTTATGGCAAGGTTTTGGCGTACTGGCGCCGAGTCTGCTGGCGTCACCATCGCAAAAGCTGGCGGACGTCCAGTCGCTGCTCCATGAAGCTGGGGTGGCGGAAAACGTCATCGTTTTTGAGGCGCATTCGCCGTTGGCGCTCTCCCGCGCCGCGCTGCGTGAGCGGGTAGAAGGGTGCTGGCACTTAACCGAACAAAATGCCATGTACGAGGCGTTTATCACTCTGTTCCGTCCGTTGTTACCGTTGCTGCGTGACGTCGGGCCGGACGAACTTACGCCAGAGCGCTGCTTCCAGATCCGCCTGTTGCTCATTCACCTTTATCGTCGGGTTGTGCTCAAAGATCCGCTGTTGCCGGAAGAATTGTTGCCTGCTCACTGGCTTGGGCAGACGGCGCGTCAGCTGTGTATTAATATTTATCAACGTGTTGCGCCCGGCGCCCAGGTTTTCGTCAGCGAAAAAGGCGAGAGCTCGGTGGGGGAACTACCCGCGCCAGGGCCGCTCTATTATCAACGCTTCGGCGGATTAGCCGAGGCGTAACAGGAGAAGCCATGCCGATTTACCAGATTGACGGGATGATCCCGGTAGTTCCTGCGGAAAGCTATGTTCACCCAACCGCAGTGCTGATTGGCGATGTCATTCTCGGCAAAGGTGTTTATGTTGGCCCCAATGCCAGCCTGCGCGGAGATTTTGGGCGTATCGTGGTTAAAGATGGGGCGAATATCCAGGATAACTGCGTGATGCACGGATTTCCCGGCCAGGATACGGTGGTGGAAGAGGACGGACATATCGGCCACGGAGCGATTCTGCACGGCTGTGTGATAGGGCGTAACGCGCTGGTCGGCATGAGCGCGGTGATTATCGATGGCGCGACCATTGGTGAGAACAGTATCGTTGGTGCTTCGGCGTTTGTGAAAGCGCGCGCCGAGATGCCTGCCAACCATCTGATTGTCGGCAGCCCGGCGAAAGCGATTCGCATGTTAACTGAGCAGGAGCTGGTGTGGAAAAAACAGGGCACTCGCGAATATCAGGTGCTGGTTGAGCGCTGCCAGAAGACGCTGGCAGAGGTGCAGCCGCTGACTGCGGTAGAACCCGACAGAAAGCGGCTGGAGTTTGATGAGAATTTGCAACCTAAGTCAGCAGGTTAGCAATTCTACGCAATACCTGGTGTCAGAACTGATAGCTTGCGGTGATGCTGACGTTGCGCGGCTCACCATAAACGATAGAACCGTCGATATTCGTGTCGTAGGTTTTATCGAACAGGTTATTGAGGTTACCCTGCACTGAGAAGTTTTTTGTTACCTGGTAACGGGTGAACAAATCTACCAGGGCGTAGCTTCCCTGTTCCGCGCGGAATGTGCCATAAGGCGTGACCGTATCGCTGTAAACACGATTCTGCCAATTGACTCCGCCGCCTACGGTCAGTTCCGGCATGGCTGGCAGGCGATAACGGGTGAACAGTTTTACCGTGGTCCGTGGCAGGTTAGGGTTTACAGCATTGCCTTCGTTGTCTTCAGCAACATAGCGTGTCGCGCCAAACGTCATCTGCCAGTTATCGGTGATCGCACCGTTAATTTCGAATTCGACCCCTTTGCTGACTGTACCATCCATCGCTTTAAAGGCCGTATCGCCATTGCTACCGGCGATTGGCACGCCGGTTGATTGCGCTACGTTATCCTGTTCAATGCGGAACACCGCGAGTGTGGTGGTTAAACGGCTGTTCATCCAGTCGGACTTCAGGCCAAGCTCATAGTTGTTGCCGGTAATCGGAGAGAGATATTTACCGGAACTGTCGCGCTTGTTCTGCGGCTGGAAGATTGAGGTATAGCTGGCGTAGGTAGACCAGTTATCGTCAATGTCATACACCAGGCCCGCGTACGGGGTGGTGTGGTTTTGCTCCATGCTGTAGGTCAGGGTGTCGATACGCCAATTGGTATAACGCGCGCCGACAATCAAATGCAGTGGGTCGGCCAGCGAAATACGCGTTGCGGCGTACAGCGATTTCATGTGCGTGGTATCGTCCTGAGCCAATGACTGCGGTTTCCAGTTAGTTTCCGGGAAGTTACCATCGTAGGTATAGAAGCTGCCGATTTCGTTGGGGAAAACGTTCGCCCACGAGCTTTCATAACGGTTATTCTGTTTACTGTAGCTGCCGCCCAGCATCAGATTATGCTGACGACCAAACAGATCGTAACCGCCGTCGGCAAATAGATCGACAGCATCCACTTTACGTTTACCGCTGTTCCAGCCGGTTCCTCCGACATAGTCATATCCCGGACCATAGTTGCCATATGGGCCAATCAGCGTGCCGTCGGCCTTATTAACATAGGCATCGAGGTACATCATTTTACTGTCGAACTTGACCTCGGAGTGGGTGGCGTTCATGGTCGCCTGCCAGGTATCGGCAAAACGTTGTTTGATGGTGACAAACACTTTGTTGAAGTCTTTATCGTTGTAAGCCCAGTCCGGCGCAGTGCTGCGCGAACGGTCATAGCTGTTTTTACTGCCATCGGTATTCCAGCGCGGTAATCCACCCCAGGTTGGGCTGTTGATATCAATGCGCTGGTATTCATAACCTGCAGACAGGCTGGTGGTGTCACCCAAATCGGCATCGACAATCCCGGAGAAGAACATTTTTTCGCTATTGTAGCGATCAAGCCAGGAGTCGTTATTCTGGTAACCCGCCACGATGCGACCACGCACATTGCCGTCTGCCGTAAGCGGGCTTTGCAGATCGGTCACATAGCGTTGTTTGTTCCAACTGCCATATTCTGCAGAAACATTACCGGTGAACTCGCGGCTGGTGGCATGCTTACGGATCATGTTAATGGAGGCTGAAGGGTTACCCGTCCCGGTCATCAGTCCGTTTGCACCACGGACCACTTCGACACGCTCAAAAAGGGCGGTGTCGGAAAGGGCGTCACCGAGATTCCAGCGGGATTCAAAATAGGTCGGGATCCCATCGACCATATAGTTATCAATCTGAAATCCGCGCGAGTAATAGCTGCTGCGATCGGAATCCGCCTGGCTTTTGCTTATCCCCAACGTGTTGTCCATCACATCGCCCAGCGTTTGCAACTGCTGATCTTCCATGCGCTGCTGGCTGACAATGCTGACCGATTGCGGAATATCGCGCTGTGTCATCTGCATTTTTGTGCCCGCGGTCGTCGATTTAACGCTGTAATCCTGTTCGTCGCTGGATGCGGCTGGAGCAGAACCCTCCACGATCACTGTCTCTTCAGCAGGGGCTGCGAGGCTGGTGGAAGGTAAAAGCGCTAGCGTGATGCAGGCTGCCAGCGCAGAAGGGGCAAGCCCCGGTTGGCGTTGAATATTCCCGTTGAGTGTTGTGAAAGACATCGAAAAGTCCTTGATAATTATTAATATTAAGTTCGAATCACCGGTAGTTGTGATGAGCCCTTTGGTTGTAAATTATTAAATGCGCATGTAAATACAAATGCGAAATATACGCATTAGCACTTAATGTGTAAACGGATGCTACGACATAAATGAAATATTGTTTCAGTACTATGCTTGAGCAATAGCGCTGGGAAATGGTTATAAGAGCAGCATTGACTGGGGTTTTCGCTTAAAAAATCGAGGGTTAAAGTTGAAAGAGCGTGAGTAACTCGCTCATACTCTATACTCGCAGAGTTACCCGGCGTAGCATGGCAAAACGCTTGGGCTGTTAATGAAAAAGGAAAACGTCGTGGCAGAAGAAACTATATTCAGCAAAATTATCCGTCGTGAAATTCCGTCGGATATCGTATACCAGGATGAACTGGTCACTGCGTTTCGTGATATTTCCCCTCAGGCACCTACGCATATTCTGATCATTCCTAACATCCTGATCCCAACCGTCAACGATGTGACGGCTGAACATGAACAGGCATTGGGCCGCATGATCACCGTTGCAGCGAAAATTGCTGAGCAGGAAGGCATTGCTGCAGATGGGTACCGCTTAATCATGAACACCAACCGCCACGGGGGTCAGGAGGTGTATCACATTCATATGCACCTGCTGGGTGGCCGTGCGCTTGGCCCAATGCTCGCGCATAAAGGTCTGTAGGCATGATCAGAGGATGCATTGTACTTTCACTGGGCTTGCTGCTACTGGCGGGTTGTCGAACACACCCAGAAATTCCGGTAAGTGATGAACAGTCGCTGGTGATGGAGTCAACGATTTTGGCGGCAGGTATAACAGCAGAACAGCCCACGTTAACCACGTCTGATATTCAGGCCTCGGCATCCTCGCGACTCTATAACGAAAGACAAGAACCCGTCACCGTTCATTATCGGTTTTACTGGTATGACGCCAGAGGACTGGAAATGCATCCTCTGGAAGCGCCGCGCAGCGTGACTATTCCGGCTCATTCGTCGGTGACGCTGTACGGCAGCGCCAATTTTCTGGGGGCGCACAAGGTTAGACTTTATCTTTATTTGTAAGGGGTGAATCTTGATGATCAAAATGAATCGCTACGCACTGATTGCCGCGCTGGCGATGTTTCTCTCTGGCTGTGTGGTGCAACGAGAGCCCGCACCGGTAGAGGAAGTCAAGCCGGTGCCGGAACAGCCTGTGCAGCCGCAACAGCCGGTGCCGGTAGTGCCAACGGTGCCAACCATACCGCAGCAGCCGGGTCCGATTGAGCACGAGGACCAAACGGCGCAGCCGACGCCACGTCAACGTCATTATGACTGGAATGGGGCTATGCAGCCGATGGTCGGAAAAATGCTGCAGGCCGACGGCGTCAAAGCGGGCGGCGTTCTGCTGGTTGATAGCGTGAATAACCGCACCAACGGCTCGCTGAACGCGGGTGAAGCCACCGAAACCTTACGTAATGCTCTGGCGAATAACGGTAAGTTTACTCTGGTTTCCGCTCAGCAACTGGCAGTCGCCAAGCAGCAGTTAGGTCTGTCGCCGAACGATAGTCTGGGAACGCGCAGTAAAGCGATTGGTATCGCCCGTAACGTTGGCGCGCAGTATGTGCTTTATTCCAGCGCATCCGGCAACGTCAATTCGCCTGCGCTGCAAATGCAATTAATGCTGGTACAAACTGGCGAGATAATCTGGTCAGGTAAAGGTGCCGTTCAGCAACAATAACAGACTCACGCGCGGCGAAGTGTTGTCGCGCTATTTCCCGCAGTATCATCCCGTCGCAGCCAGCCAAACTGGCCTGAGCGGCGGGAGCTGCATCATTGAGCATCATTCTCACCGGCTGGTACTGCGTTGTCATCACGACCCTGATGCGCCGGAATCGCATTTCTTACGCCAATATCATGCGTTAAAACATCTGCCAGAAAACCTTGCGCCACGTCCTCATTTTTATACGCGTGGGTGGATGGCCGTCGAGTTTTTTCACGGTAAGGTAGAATCCAGATTACCGGACGCCGACGAACTCGCAGGCTTACTGTATCATCTGCACCAGCAACCCCGATTGGGCTGGCGAATCAGCCTGCTGCCGCTACTTGAACAGTACTGGCAGTGTGGCGATCCGGCGCGTCGTACACCATGCTGGCTGCGCGCGCTGAAGCGGCTAAGGAAACGAGGTGAGCCTCGACCTTTGCGTCTGGGGCCGCTGCATATGGATGTTCACGGTGACAACATCGTACGCACAGCCTCAGGGCTGCGGCTGATTGACTGGGAATACGCCGGAGACGGTGATATTGCCCTGGAGCTGGCGGCGGTATGGGTCAGCGATGAATCCCAGCACCAACAGCTGGTTAGCACCTACGCCCAACGAGCGCACATTGAGCCAGACGTTTTGTGGCGACAAGTCAGACAATGGCAACCCTGGATAATGATGCTGAAGGCGGGGTGGTTTGAGTATCGCTGGCGGCAAACCGGCGATAGACAATTTATTAGGCTGGCCGATGAAACCTGGCGGCAGCTAACAATGAAAGGATAAGGAGAGCAGTGTGGGCCCAGTAATGTTGGATGTCGAAGGGTATGAGCTGGACGCAGAAGAGCGTGAGATTCTGGCGCATCCGCTGGTAGGTGGGTTGATCCTCTTTACCCGAAATTATCATGACCCGGAACAGCTGCGTGAATTAGTGCGACAAATCCGGACTGCGTCACGTAACCATCTGGTGGTGGCGGTAGATCAGGAAGGCGGACGTGTACAGCGTTTTCGAGAAGGCTTTACTCGCCTGCCTGCGGCTCAATCGTTTGCCGCGCTGCACGGTCTGGAAGAGGGCGGCAAACTGGCTCAGGACGCCGGATGGTTGATGGCCAGCGAAATGATCGCGATGGACATTGATATCAGCTTTGCACCGGTACTGGATGTGGGCCATATCAGCGCCGCAATCGGCGAGCGTTCTTACCACGCCGATCCGCTAAAAGCATTGGCGATGGCGACCCGCTTCATTGACGGTATGCATGCCGCAGGTATGAAAACGACCGGTAAACATTTCCCTGGTCATGGGGCCGTGACGGCGGATTCACACAAAGAAACCCCAACCGATCCTCGCTCAGAAGCCGAGATTCGTGCGAAAGATATGTCCGTGTTCCAGACGTTGATTACGGAGAACAAACTGGATGCCATTATGCCTGCGCACGTTATCTACAGTGATGTAGATCCGCGTCCGGCGAGTGGCTCATCTCACTGGCTGAAAACGGTGCTGCGCCAGGAGCTTGGCTTCGATGGTGTCATTTTCTCCGACGATTTGTCGATGGAAGGGGCGGCGATTATGGGAAGCTATGCCCAGCGTGGACAGGCATCGCTGGATGCAGGTTGCGATATGATCCTGGTCTGCAATAATCGTAAGGGAGCGGTCAGTGTGTTAGATAATCTGTCGCCGATCAATGCAGAACGTGTTACACGTTTGTATCATAAAGGTTCATTTTCACGTCAGGAACTGATGGATTCGGCACGCTGGAAGACGGTAAGCGCTCAGCTAAACCAGCTTCATGAGCGCTGGCAGGAAGAGAAAGCAGGTCATTAACGCAAGTTTGGCGAGGATGCGATGATTATCTATTTACACGGTTTTGACTCTAACAGCCCGGGCAACCATGAGAAGGTGTTGCAGCTGCAATTCATCGACCCGGATGTCAGGCTGATTAGCTACAGTACGCGGCATCCTAAACATGATATGCAGCATCTGCTGAAAGAAGTGGACAAAATGCTACAGCTGAATGTGGATGACCGTCCGCTGATTTGTGGTGTGGGGCTCGGGGGATATTGGGCTGAACGGATTGGTTTTCTGTGTGATATTCGTCAGGTCGTGTTTAATCCTAACCTGTTTCCGTATGAGAACATGGAAGGCAAAATTGACAGACCTGAGGAGTATGCAGACATCGCAACAAAATGCGTGACCAATTTCCGCGAAAAGAATCGCGATCGCTGTCTGGTTATCCTGTCGCGTCATGATGAAGCGCTCAATAGCCAGCGTTCGTCGGAAGAGCTGCATCACTTTTACGAGATAGTCTGGGACGAAGAGCAGACGCATAAGTTTAAGAATATCTCTCCGCATTTGCAGCGCATCAAAGCGTTCAAGACGTTAGGTTAATCCTTATTGAATGCGTAAAAAACCAGCCATCGGGCTGGTTTTTTTGTTCTTAAAGTTCCGGTTGTCTATCTTTTCAGCATCAAAACTTGATACACATCAATTTTGGTATGACCAATGCACCGTTCGTGTTATTCTCACTCTCGAAGAACATTTTCATTACTGTAACTTGTTGTTAATTAAGAGCTATATTAATAACTTTTAATTAACAATTGGTTAATAAATTTGAGGGGGTTCACGTTGACTACACCATTGAAAAGGATCGTGATTGTCGGCGGCGGTGCTGGCGGACTGGAAATGGCGACGCAGTTGGGTAAAAAACTCGGGCGTAAGAAAAAGGCCAAAATCACACTGGTAGACAGAAACCACAGTCATTTGTGGAAACCGTTACTGCATGAAGTGGCGACGGGTTCACTGGATGAAGGCGTGGATGCGCTGAGCTATCTGGCACATGCCCGTAACCATGGCTTCCAGTTTCAGTTAGGTTCGGTGATAGATATCGATCGTGAAGCGAAGACCATTACTCTCGCTGAGCTGCGCGATGAGAAGGGGGATCTGCTGGTTCCTGAGCGTAAAGTGCCGTATGACACGCTGGTGATGGCGTTGGGCAGTACCTCCAACGATTTCAACACTCCTGGCGTGAAAGAAAACTGCATTTTCCTCGATAACCCGCATCAGGCGCGTCGTTTCCACCAGGAGATGCTGAATCTGTTCCTGAAGTATTCCGCGAATCTGGGCGCTAACGGAAAAGTGAATATCGCCATTGTGGGCGGTGGTGCGACGGGGGTTGAGCTCTCCGCTGAGCTGCACAATGCGGTAAAACAGCTGCACAGCTATGGTTACAAAGGGCTGACCAACGATGCGCTGAACGTTACGCTGGTGGAAGCTGGCGAGCGCATTCTGCCTGCGTTGCCGCCGCGTATTTCCGGTGCTGCGCATAATGAGTTAACCAAACTGGGCGTACGCGTACTGACCCAGACGATGGTCACCAGCGCTGACGAAGGCGGACTGCACACCAAAGATGGCGAATACATTAAAGCCGACCTGATGGTGTGGGCGGCGGGTATCAAAGCGCCAGACTTTATGAAAGACATTGGCGGTCTCGAAACGAACCGTATTAACCAACTGGTGGTTGAGCCAACTCTGCAGAGCACGCGCGATCCTGACGTGTACGCGATTGGCGACTGCGCTTCCTGCGCGCGCCCGGAAGGGGGTTTTGTGCCTCCGCGCGCTCAGGCAGCACACCAGATGGCGACCTGTGCGATGAACAATATTCTGGCACAGATGAACGGCAAGCCACTGAAAGCGTATCAGTACAAAGATCACGGCTCTCTGGTCTCGCTCTCTAACTTTTCTACCGTGGGTAGCCTGATGGGCAACCTGACCCGTGGTTCGATGATGGTGGAAGGGCGTATTGCGCGCTTTGTATACATCTCACTGTACCGCATGCACCAGATTGCTTTACACGGCTACTTCAAAACCGGCCTGATGATGCTGGTCGGCAGTATCAACCGGGTGATTCGCCCGCGTCTGAAACTGCATTAATATCGACTTGTGGCGCCGGATGATTTTACGCATCCGGCGCCTTCCTTCAGAGTTCTCCGAATCATCCTGCGTTCGTGCCTCATCCTGCTATTTTCATCCGTAATCTGATTGGCATTCCTTACCTTCTGTTGCAAAGTTGTTGCTAATAGCAAAAAAGGAGGAAGTCCCGTGAATAAATCAATGTTGGCGGGTATAGGGATTGGCGTAGCTGCTGCGCTGGGTGTTGCAGCAGTGGCCAGTCTGAACGTTTTCGAGCGTGGCCCACAGTATGCGCAAGTTGTCTCTGCAACACCGATTAAAGAGTCGGTAAAAACACCGCGTCAGGAGTGCCGGAACGTAACTGTCACGCACCGTAAGCCGGTACAAGATGAAAACCGTATTGCGGGTTCCGTATTGGGTGCGGTTGCGGGTGGCGTTATTGGCCACCAGTTTGGCGGCGGACGTGGTAAAGATATTGCCACCGTGGCCGGGGCTTTAGGCGGCGGCTATGCAGGTAATCAGATTCAGGGTTCGATGCAGGAAAACGATACTTACACCACCACGCAGCAGCGTTGTAAAACGGTGTATGACAAATCTGAAAAGATGCTGGGCTACGACGTGACGTACAAAATTGGCGATCAGCAGGGGAAAATCCGTATGGATAAGGACCCCGGCGCGCAAATTCCGTTGGATAACAACGGACAGTTGGTACTGAATAACAAAGCGTAAAATAGCATTATCCTGAACATTAGCCCCCCATTCGCTCAGGCTGGGGGGCTTTTTTTATCAGAAGGTTAAGGCATAGTTCAGACCAAAGGTGCGGCCCCCGGCCCTTGTATTCATACAGTGACGGACTGCCGTAGGTTGGGCTGTACAGCAGTGGCGCACGTTGTCCCCACAGCGTGGTGTACTCTTCATTCAGCAGGTTTTCCACGCTAAAGGTCAGCTTACCCAACGGGAGCTGATAGCTGCCGATAAAGTCCATGGTGTTATAGCCATCCAGCTTATTGCCGCTGGCGTCGGTAAGATCAAATGTTTGCTGGCTCTGTACGCGCAAGGTCCACGGTTCTGGTGCCCAGCCGACCCACGCGGTTGCTTTCGACGGTGAGGCCAGAGTCACATCCCATTTTTGCCATTTACCGTTCTGTTTCACTTCTGATTTAATGACATTGAAGTTGCCGCCCAGGCTCCAGTCCGTATCCGCAATGAAATAATCCACCGCGCCTTCAAGGCCATAAATACGGCGATCGTCGGGTTGAACGTTAATGGTCATATCGCTGCGGTTGATAACGATCGATTTATCTGAAGTCGAGTAGTAAGCGGCCAGTTGCGTGCGCAGACTATCGCCGGTGTAGCGCCATCCCAGTTCGTACGAGTTAACTTTAATCCCTTCCAGACGTGAATCCGCCACGTTGACGCTGCGCTGGAGCTGGTAATGATCGCCAACCAGCGAATAGGTGCCGTTACCGTAATATTTCCCTGGATCCGGAAGCTCCACGCCCTGAGAGAAATTAAACCACGTTTGCTGACGGTCAGTCAGATGGGCGAGGATACCGGCGTTGAACAAGAAATTATCGTAATCGGTTTTGCCACCCGGAATGGTATCGGCAGAGTTCGCAAGTCCGGTCGCGATTCCCTGCTGTTGAGCATAGCCAACGAAATCATCAACCCTGTTTTCGGTCCATTGATAGCGCACGCCGCCGCTGAGGGTAAAGATGTCGTTAATGTCATAGCTGTTTTGCAGGAAAGGCGCGAAATTGGTGATGCTGTAACCGGGGTAACGCCCGGTGGTATAAGCGGTGCGGTTATCCATGCCGCCAGAGGGCAGGGACCAGGCCAGATCGAAGAATTTCTGATTGGAATCGAAGGTCTCGTGATCGGCATCGATACCCCACGTCAACTCCCAGTTATCCATCAACTGGCTGTTGAGGGTAATTTTGGCGCCAAACTGGTCTGTGTCCTGCTGTGATGCGGAGAAACTGGTGACCTTACCTTTGCTAAGCGTCGGGAAAGGATAGAATTTCAGCGATTCGTCGCGGTAATAGATTTGGCTGACCAGGTTCTGGCCGAAAAAATCCGCATCTGAATATTGCAGGCTGATCAGATGACGTTCGGTGCCGGGAATACGATCGGAATTCAGTCCGCTGCTGGTATAAGCTTTACCGTTTCCGGTCACGGCGGACATGTTCTCGCCGAGATCCAGTCCGTAATCATCATCCCCCTGGCTCTTGTAATACTGTGTAACCAGTTGCAACTGACGGTTGTCGTCAAGTTCAATCGTCCCGGTGCCCATCACGTCCAGACGATCAGAGTGCTGTAGCCCGGTTTGGGTGTTATCCAGCAGCAGGGCATCGTGATTACCGTCATACCAGCCGCCAAATCGTTGATACGCGACGGACATACGCCCGGAAGCGCGATCTGTTCCTCCACTCACCGCCGCGGCAACGCGTTCATCATGATCGTTACTGTTGTTGAAGCCACTTTTGCTCCCCAGTTCGAGTTCTACTTCACGCTCCGGCTGGCCTTTTTTGGTGACGATGTTGATTAATCCGCCGGTACTGCCACCGCCATAAAGTGAGGTTGCGCCTGAAATGACTTCAATGTGCGCAATGTTAAACGGGTCAATGGAGTCAAGTTGACGGCTGTCGGTTCGCGAGGAGTTCAGACGGACACCGTCAATGAGCACGACAATGGCGCGACCACGCATGTTCATGCCGTAGTTTGTACGCCCCTGGCTACTGACATCGATTCCTGGGATTAACTGAGCAAGAACATCCTTGAACTCTTTCCCCCCCTGAACCTGTTGTTCAATCTCGCTTCCTTCAATAACCCAGGTCGTTTGCGCCATTTCTGCCACGGTGCGTTGGCTACGGTTGGCGCTGACGATGAGGTTCTCTTCCTCAGCCGCAATGGCCGGGAGGGTTAAAGACAACAGGAGAGGATTGAGCACCCAGAGACGCTTATTCATTTGTATTCCTTTTAAAAAGAGTCGATCTGTTTTTGTTATGGCGGTAGAGAAACCGATGGTTACATTGTGAAACAGGTATTAAAACAAATGCGAATATTGCTGATAACAATTGTCGTTATCAATACCTTTTACAAAAAATGATCGGATAACACGATGAAAACAATGAGAAATGTAGGGGCAATGGAACGGGAATCTAACCGGGGGCTTTATCAGCTCCCGGGGGTGTTAGTACAGTGGGGGAATTGCGGGAAAGGGTTAAGCTTTGACGAGTTCGGGCCACAGCCGCAGGGTGGTACGTGCGATCTGCATCAGTTTTTCAAACGTTGCACCTTCACGGGCGCTGATCGACATACCTTGTAAAATACAGTTCAGGTATTCAGCCAGTTTTTGCACGTCACAGTAGGCGGGGATTTCACCTCGTTGCTGACGCTGATGAAGAAACTGAGTAAGCGTCTGTTCCTGCATTGCATGGCGGGATTTCACCGTGTGCGCAATATCGCGGGAAGAGGCTGCCAGCGTCGCAGAAGTGTTAATCATGAAACATCCCGCCGGGGTGTCCTTGCTGGTAAAGCAGGTCGCTACGGCGGTGAAATAGTCTTCCAGTGCGGACTCAACGCTTTTTTCTTCACAAAACAGCTGAGCTTCGTGTTTCGCCGCAAAGCGGGTGATGTAGCGGTCCAGCACGGCACGGAACAACCCTTCTTTATTGGTGAACTCCGCATACAGCGTGGGCGCTTTTGCGCCGGTAGCTTCTACGAGATCGGCGAGCGAGGTCGCTTCATATCCGTGCTGCCAGAAGAGTGTCATGGCCTTATCAAGCGCGGCTTCCCTGTCGAACACTTTTGGTCGGCCACGGCTTTTTTTTGCACAACCTGTCGTTTCAGTTGTCATGGCGCCGATGTACCTTTGTTGGGTTTATTGAATAACCATTATAAAAATATTCGACTGCACACTCCAGCGGATTCACGATAAAAATAAATTATATCTATTGTCATGAAAAATAAGACCTTTATATTTTATATAACGATCATTATAAAAAAGTATTGACGTGTGACCTGGGTCACATCTATGATTTACCTATCGATCGTTAAGTTAATCTTTCCGACACCCATTCATCTGCTAAAGGTCACTATCATGAAAAACGTAAAAACCCTGTTTGTTGCTGCTGTTCTTAGCTCACTGTCATTTGCAAGCTTCGCCGCTGTTGAAGTTCAGTCCACACCTGCGGGTCAAGAGAAAGTCGGTACTATTTCTGCGAATGCGGGGACTAACTTAGGTTCACTGGAAGATCAACTGGCGCAGAAAGCCGATGAGATGGGTGCGAAGTCTTTCCGTATTACTTCCGTTACCGGCCCTAACACCCTTCATGGGACTGCTGTTATCTACAAATAAGATTTAACCCATCGCAATGCCACTGCGAGTTAAATAAAAAACCCCCGCGGAATAAAATCCAGCGGGGTTTTTTTTATGTGCGGAGTTTACATCGGCTGTTGAGCAACGTCGTGATGACGGGTCACATCGACCGGCATGCCTGAGCGAATCTCCATCGCATGATCCATGACGGCGGTATCTGTTCGCGCCGCATTTTTAAATGTCTGCATGGACGCGTTCAGCACGATTGGCAACAGTTGCGGGTCGTCATTGATTTTTTCGGACAGCGGCTGATGCACTTCTACCAGCCGCACGCCGTTAGGCTCAACGGATGCTTTGATCGGCGTATTGATAATATTGACCTTAGTTCCGGGCGTTACCTGACGGAACAGGGTTTCGATATCACCGTCGCGCAGACGAATACAGCCGGAACTGACGCGCATGCCGATGCCAAAGTCAGCATTGGTGCCGTGCAGCAGATAAACGCCGCCGTATGCCGCTAAGCGAATTGCATGATGGCCCATCGGGTTATCCGGACCGGCAGGTACAACGGCAGGCAGGTCAATTCCGTTTGCTTTGTATCGCGCGCGGATATTTGCCGTCGGCGTCCAGGTGGGGTTGGCGCGTTTATCAGAAATGGTGGTTACCATCGTAGGCGTCAGCGTGTCACCACCTAACTGGCCAATACCAATAGGATAAACGGTCACCGAATTGGTCCCCGGCTGGTAATAATAAAGACGCAGTTCGGCGAGGTTGATAACAATACCTTCGCGCGGGGCGTCAGGTAGCAGAGTTTGTAACGGTATAGTCAGCACGCTGCCCGGACGTGGTACGTAAGGGTCAACGCCGGGGTTGGCCTGCAGCAGCGCTAAAAAGCCGACATTATATTTTTTCGCAATCGCCTCCAGAGAACCGCCATTGTCTTCAACAACGTGAACGGTA
Source organism: Citrobacter sp. CF971 (assembly GCF_006385635.1). Taxonomy (NCBI): domain Bacteria; kingdom Pseudomonadati; phylum Pseudomonadota; class Gammaproteobacteria; order Enterobacterales; family Enterobacteriaceae; genus Citrobacter; species Citrobacter sp. CF971. The sequence goes on from NZ_CP041051.1 coordinate 1,985,928, forward strand.
TTCTGGCCCACCAGACGGCTTCCCGGCGGTGGCAGCGGCCAGGTGTTTGCCTGAGCCGGAAGTGCTAACGCGAAGGTCGCTGCCAGCGTAAAAAACGCGAGCCAGCGAGAGAGTCGTTTATTGTTTAACATCACCATAAATCCATTGTTTTTACGTGGTTTTTATTATGTAAAAGTAAACGAGAATTATGGCGGTTTGCTGTGTCTGGAAGTGCAGGGAAGTGCAAAGAGTTTGTAAATTCATCAGGCCGGGTGAGTGGTGTGCTCACCCGGCCTGTTCACTATGCTACGGCGTTTTCTTCAAGCTGACGCATAAACTGGCGGACCCAGTCGATCCGCGTTTTACGCTCGCCCAGATCCTGCATAAATTTCAGTCGGGTTGGGCCGTCCAGACGGAAGTGTTGCGGTTGTTTTTGCAGTAAACCAATCAGCCAGACCGGGTTGACGTGGTTTTTCTCGGCAAATTCAATGGTACCGCCTTTGTCATGACCTTCGAGCTTTCTGATCCCCAGTTTCTGCGCCTGCTGGCGTAAACGAGCGATATCCAGCAACGTACGAGCCGGGTCGGGCAGCAGGCCAAAACGATCTATCAGCTCGACCTTAATCTCTTCCAGTTCGTTTTCGCCTTTCGCGCTGGCAATGCGCTTGTAGAACGATAGTCGGGTGTTAACATCCGGTATATAGTCATCCGGCAGCAGAGACGGCATACGCAATTCAACTTCGGTTTGCTGGCTGGTGAGATCTTCCAGTGACGGCTCACGCCCTTCTTTGAGCGCATCGACCGCGTTTTCCAGCAGCTCCATATACAGCGAGAAGCCGATGCTTTCCATGGAACCACTTTGATCTTCACCCAACAGTTCCCCGGCGCCGCGAATTTCAAGGTCGTGGGTCGCCAGCGCAAATCCTGCACCCAAATCTTCCAGCGAAGCGATGGCTTCCAGACGCTTTTGCGCGTCGGTGGTCATTGCTTTTGGATGCGGCGTCAGCAGCCAGGCGTACGCCTGATGGTGTGAGCGTCCCACACGACCGCGTAGCTGGTGCAATTGCGCTAAACCAAAGTGATCGGCGCGTTCGATGATAATGGTGTTGGCGGTCGGAATGTCGATCCCGGTTTCGATAATGGTGGTACACACCAGCACGTTAAAACGCTGATGGTGGAAATCGTTCATCACGCGTTCCAGCTCGCGCTCGCGCATTTGCCCGTGGCCGATACCAATACGCGCTTCCGGCACCAGTTCTGCTAATCTGTCAGCGGTTTTCTGGATATTTTCGACGTCGTTAAACAGATAATAAACTTGTCCCCCGCGCAGAACTTCACGCAGGATCGCCTCGCGTACCACCAGGCTGTCGTATTCGCGCACGAAGGTTTTGACCGCCAGACGACGAGCGGGCGGCGTGGCGATGATCGACAGATCGCGCATGCCGCTCATCGCCATATTGAGCGTACGCGGAATAGGCGTTGCCGTCAGGGTCAGAATATCGACATCCGCGCGCATCGCCTTGATGCGTTCTTTGTGGCGAACGCCGAAACGGTGCTCTTCATCGACAATCAGCAGACCCAGATCTTTTAACTTCACATCCGCTTGCAGCAGCTTGTGCGTGCCGATGAGAATATCAATTTTCCCCTCGGCAACCTGTTCCAGAATCTGCGCTTGCTCTTTGGCGCTACGGAAACGGGACAACATCTCAATGCGTACTGGCCAGTTGGCAAAACGATCGCGGAAGTTGTCGAAGTGCTGTTGTGCGAGCAGGGTAGTCGGAACCAGCACGGCAACCTGTTTGTGGTTCTCTACGGCAAGGAAAGCGGCGCGCATCGCGACTTCGGTTTTACCAAAACCGACGTCGCCGCACACCAGGCGGTCCATGGCCAGCGGTTGACACATATCGCTGAGTACAGCGTTGATCGCCTGCGCCTGGTCAGGCGTGGTTTCAAACGGGAAGCTGTCGCAAAACAACTGATACTGTTCACGGTCATGCTTAAAGGCAAAGCCTTCTTTCGCCGCGCGCTGGGCATAAATATCCAGCAGCTCTGCCGCGACATCGCGCACCTTCTCAGCGGCTTTCTGTCGGGCGCGTGACCAGGCATCGCCGCCCAGTTTATGCAGTGGCGCATTCTCTTCTGCACCGCCCGCATAGCGACTGATCAGATGCAGTGACGACACCGGCACGTACAGTTTGGCGTCGTTGGCATAGGTGAGCATCAGATATTCACCGGTGATACCGCCCGCTTCCAGCGTGGTCATCCCGGCATAGCGACCCACGCCGTGTTCCAGATGCACTACCGGCTGACCGGGATGCAGCTCTGCAAGGTTACGAATTAAGGTGTCCGGGTTGATGGTGCGACGCGAATCCTGGCGGCGACGCGCCACGCGTTCCCCAAGCAAATCGCTTTCACAAATCAGTGCCAGATTACGTTTGCTATCGATGAAGCCGTGCTCAGCTGCGCCAATCATCAGATAACGACCGTTATCTACGGCTTCATCGAGTCGCAATATCCGCTTCGGTGCCACTTTGATACGAGCGAGCAACTCGCCAAGCGCTTCACGTCGGCCTTCACTTTCGACCGAGAAAATCACCGAGCCGGTAAAGCCCTCAAGGAATTTACGTAACGCATCTAACGGTGATTTTTGCTGTGCCTGCACGGCGATGTTCGGTAGCTTCTGGAACCCGAGGTTGGTATTCGCAGCTTTGTTCGCCAGACTCTCGGTTTTCAGTTGAACGCGCGGCCAGCGTTTAAGTTCAGAAAACAGCTCATCAACCCGCAGCCACAGCGATTCCGGCGGCAGGAGCGGGCGCATCGGATCAACACCGCGATTTTCAAAGCGTGACAGGGTATCGGCCTGGAAGCGTTCTGCGCTGGTCTCGATATCACCGGTATTGACCAATAACGTAGTGCCGGGGAAGTAGCTGAACAGCGGCGGCAGCGGCTCGCTGAAAAACAGCGGTTGCCAGTATTCAATACCCGCAGGTAACGTGCCTTTGCTGACCTGCTGATAAATATGTTCGGCGTCGCGTTTAACCTCAAAGGTATCGCGCCACTGACTACGGAATAGCTCGATGGCCGTTTTGTCAGTCGGGAATTCGTGCGCGGGAAGCAAATTAATGGCATCGACTTCTTCCAGCGTGCGCTGGGTGTCGGTATCAAACAGACGCAGGCTGTCGATTTCGTCATCAAAGAAATCCAGACGATAAGGCAACTCGCTGCCCATCGGGAACAGATCCAACAACGCGCCGCGCGTGGCGTATTCGCCGTGTTCCATGACCTGATCAACATGGCGATAGCCAGCGCTATCCAGCTGTTCGCGCAGGGCGTCGCGCGAAAGCCGCTGACCTTTTTTCATGACCAGCGCATGCCCGTGCAGATAGCTGTGCGGACAGACACGCTGCATCAGAGTATTTACCGGAACGATCAGCACGCCTCGCTGCATGGCAGGCAGTTGATACAGCGTAGAGAGACGCGAAGAGATGATCTCCTGATGGGGAGAAAAACTGTCATAGGGCAGCGTTTCCCAGTCGGCCAGGTTCATCACCATCTGGTCGGTGAACTGACGAATTTCATCATGCAGGCGCAAAGCATTTTGCATGTCCGGCGCGATCAGCACCACTGGACCGGCGTGATGTTCGGCGATTTCGGCGACCAGCGTTGCGCAGGCGGCACCGGTAAGCTCACCCAACTGGCGCTGATCGCCAGCTTTCGCTGGGAGCGTGTAACGATGTTGTTCAGGCATTCGGTTGTCAGGTTCTCGTTTAGATATACATCTGATAAGCAATGTTCTTTATTATCCGTGATCGTTTCTCATAAGCAAATTGATTCGCCCCCTGATGGGGGCAAAAAGCGCGTTGGGGTTAGCGCGAAACGACCGATAAAGAAGGCGGGGAAAAGAGCAGGTCGGCCACTGTTTTTTGTGAAATTTTACGCACCAACAGGCCAAACAAGGTGCACAGCAGCAGGCAGGCGAATGGATACACCAGCAGCAGGGCCAGCTCTGCATATGCAGGCCAGGCGGCATGATTAATGTTGGGGATTAGCGTTAAGCTGAATAGCTCAACCAGAATTCGGTGGGTGGTGTAGATGGCGATGGTATTGGCACCAATCACGCTTAACGGGCCGGACTCACGCATACCAAAGCGCAGCTCAAATTGATAAAACAGCTTCATGATCAGCACAATGGAAAGAAGAGAAAGTAATAGTGAGACATTTGCCAGCCACGCGACGATGGCGGCGATTGCGCTAACCAGAACAATGAGCGCATGGCGGCGCAGGGGCACCTCCTTAATCCATACCATCAGCGTTGCGCCAAACCATGCACCGAGGCTGTACCAGGGCAGATTGCGAATCACGCTGTTCATTCCCCACCACGGCGTCGGGACAAAGTTGATCGTCACGCTCAGCGCCACAAATAACGCCAACAGCGGCACCGCCCAGCGGCTGAAAATTTTACACAGAACAAAATAGACAATCAGTGCGTACAGATACCACAAGCTGGTACTGGCGGTCAGCATCCCGTGGGTAAAACCTGCGATCGAACCAGCATAAGCGGCGTTGGCAGCATGGCTCAGATCGCGCTGTGGGGCCAGCCAGTTATTGAGCGCCACTAACGCCAGCCATTGCACCACACCCCAGAGAATCAGCACCCAGGCAATACTCCAGATCCGTTTATCCACGCAGGTGGTCCACGGGACGCTATCAATGTAGCGACGGATCAGATATCCCGAAATAAAGAAAAAGACCGGCATGCGAAACGGCGCCAGGTACAAATTGAGGTAAATCCAGCATTTGCTCAGCAGCTCTGAAAGCGGATGCTGAAAAGTAGTGAGGTGCGGGTAAAATGTGATTACCGAGTGGTAAATCACCACCAGACAAATACATAACCCTTTGATTTGATTAATCCATAGTTCTTTTTTATTCATCGAGACGGCGTATCCATATTGTTGGTTATAGCCTGCCATCCTGCGCAACCCGCTGTGCGCTGTAATGCGTAACTGTCTGCATTTTGATTTTTTAAGATAAAGATCAGGGACCGGGATGGAAGGGAAGACGGACAACTTTAGCGAATTGATTTATTTATACTTTTAGGAATAGTGCTGACGAACACTTACGGTTCAGTCATTTACCCATTCCGCTTTCGCTTATATACTCGTGACTTTGCTAACAGCAACCAGACGGATTTCATGTACCAACCTGTCGCTCTATTCATCGGCCTGCGTTATATGCGTGGGCGTGCAGCAGATCGCTTCGGTCGCTTCGTTTCCTGGCTCTCCACCATTGGCATTACCCTCGGGGTGATGGCGCTGGTCACGGTGTTGTCGGTGATGAACGGTTTTGAGCGCGAGCTGCAAAACAATATTCTTGGCCTGATGCCTCAGGCCGTTCTCTCGTCTGAACAGGGTTCCCTCAACCCGCAACAACTGCCGGAAAAAGCGGTGGTGTTGAACGGCGTCAACCGAGTTGCACCCATAACTACGGGAGATGTGGTGCTGCAAAGCGCGCGTAGCGTGGCGGTCGGCGTGATGCTCGGTATCGATCCGGCGCAAAAAGATCCGTTAACGCCGTATCTGGTCAATGTGAAGCAAACAGATCTGCAACCGGGTAAGTATAATGTCATCCTCGGCGAGCAGCTTGCCGGGCAGTTGGGCGTGAACCGTGGCGATCAAATTCGCGTGATGGTGCCTTCGGCCAGCCAGTTTACGCCAATGGGGCGTTTGCCGAGCCAGCGTCTGTTTACGGTGATTGGCACCTTCGCCGCCAACAGCGAAGTAGACGGCTACCAGATGCTAACCAACATTCAGGATGCTTCCCGCCTGATGCGCTATCCGGTGGGCAATATTACCGGCTGGCGTCTGTGGCTGAACGAACCGTTAAAAGTTGATACGCTGAGCCAGCAAACGCTGCCGCAGGGCACCAAATGGCAGGACTGGCGCGAGCGCAAAGGGGAACTGTTCCAGGCCGTGCGCATGGAGAAGAACATGATGGAGCTACTGCTTAGCCTGATCGTGGCTGTGGCGGCTTTTAATATTATTACCTCGCTGGGTCTGATGGTAATGGAGAAGCAGGGGGAAGTGGCGATTCTACAAACGCAGGGGCTAACGCCGCGTCAGATAATGATGGTGTTTATGGTTCAGGGGGCCAGTGCCGGGATTATCGGCGCGCTGCTTGGCGCGGTGCTGGGCGCATTGCTCGCCAGTCAACTGAACAATTTAATGCCAATTATTGGTGTGCTGCTGGATGGCGCGGCGCTGCCGGTCGCTATCGAGCCGCTGCAGGTTATCGTCATTGCGCTGGTGGCGATGGCCATCGCGCTGCTGTCTACGCTTTATCCTTCCTGGCGCGCTGCCGCCACTCAACCCGCTGAGGCTTTACGTTATGAATAAGATCCTGTTGCAATGCGACAACCTGTGCAAACGCTATCAGGAAGGCACTGTGCAGACCGATGTCCTGCACGATGTCAGTTTTAGCGTCGGCGAAGGTGAGATGATGGCGATTGTCGGCAGCTCTGGCTCCGGCAAGAGTACGCTGCTGCATCTGTTAGGCGGGCTGGATACCCCGACTTCCGGTGACGTCATTTTTAGCGGTCAGCCGATGAGCAAGCTCTCGTCGGCGGCGAAAGCGGAACTGCGCAATCAGAAGCTGGGCTTTATTTACCAGTTCCACCATTTACTACCGGACTTTACCGCGCTGGAAAACGTAGCGATGCCGCTGCTGATAGGCAAGAAAAAACCGGCTGAAATAACCGAGCGCGCACGGGATATGCTGAAAGCCGTAGGACTGGATCATCGTGCCAGTCATCGCCCGTCTGAACTGTCTGGCGGCGAACGCCAGCGTGTGGCCATCGCTCGTGCGCTGGTGAATAACCCGCGTCTGGTCCTGGCGGATGAGCCAACGGGTAACCTGGATGCGCGTAACGCGGATAGCATTTTTGAGCTTCTGGGCGAGCTGAACCGCTCTCAGGGCACGGCATTTCTGGTGGTGACGCACGATCTGCAACTGGCGAAGCGGATGAGCCGCCAGCTTGAAATGCGCGATGGTCGCCTGACGGCAGAACTGAGCCTGATGGGAGCTGAGTAATGGCTTCGCCTTTATCGTTATTGATTGGTCTGCGCTTTAGCCGTGGTCGGCGGCGCGGCGGTATGGTTTCGCTGATATCTGTGATTTCCACTGTTGGCATCGCGTTGGGTGTGGCGGTGTTGATCGTTGGTTTAAGTGCCATGAACGGATTTGAGCGTGAGCTGAACAACCGTATTCTGGCCGTAGTCCCACACGGAGAGATTGAAGCCGTAAATCAGCCGTGGAATAACTGGCAGGAAGCGCTCGACAAAGTACAAAAAGTGCCGGGTATTGTCGCCGCGGCGCCTTATATCAACTTTACCGGACTGGTAGAGAGCGGGGCGAACTTACGCGCGGTGCAGGTGAAGGGCGTTGACCCGAAACAGGAACAGCGTTTAAGCGCACTGCCATCCTTCGTGCAAAACCATGCCTGGGATAATTTTAAAGCCGGTGAACAACAAATCATCATTGGTAAGGGTATTGCCGATGCGCTGAAGGTGAAGCAGGGCGACTGGGTGTCGATTATGATCCCTAACGCCAGCGCGGATCATAAATTACAGCAGCCTAAACGCGTGCGTTTGCACGTAACGGGAATTCTGCAGCTGAGCGGTCAGCTCGATCACAGCTTTGCCATGATCCCAATGGAAGATGCGCAGCAATATCTGGATATGGGAACCAGCGTTTCCGGGATTGCGCTGAAGGTTAACGACGTGTTTAACGCCAATAAGCTGGTGCGGGACGCGGGTGAAGTCACCAATAACTATGTTTATATTAAGAGCTGGATCGGTACTTACGGCTATATGTATCGCGATATCCAGATGATTCGCGCCATTATGTATCTGGCGATGGTGCTGGTGATTGGTGTGGCCTGCTTTAATATCGTTTCCACGTTAGTGATGGCGGTAAAAGACAAAAGCGGCGATATTGCGGTATTAAGAACCCTCGGGGCGAAAGATGGGTTGATCCGTGCCATTTTTGTCTGGTACGGCCTGCTGGCGGGTCTGTTTGGTAGCCTGATAGGCGTCGTTATCGGGGTGGTTGTCTCGTTGCAACTGACGCCGATCATCAACGGAATCGAGGCGCTTATCGGTCATCAGTTCCTGTCCGGCGATATCTATTTCATTGACTTCCTGCCGTCGGAATTACACTGGCTGGATGTGATTTACGTGCTGGTGACAGCACTCGTGCTGAGTCTTTTGGCAAGTTGGTATCCGGCGCGTCGCGCCAGCAATATTGATCCTGCGAGAGTACTTAGCGGCCAATAACAACAATAATACACGACAGCATTCATGCTGCATCAAGGCGTAGCCAACGCAGAGGCATCTTGAAGGATGACGTGTATCAAGGAGCGGTGATGTATTACGGATTTGACATCGGCGGGACCAAAATTGCGCTGGGCGTGTTTGATAAGCAACGTCGTCTGCAATGGGAAACTCGCGTCCCTACACCTCGCGACAGCTACGACGCTTTCCTTGATGCGGTCTGCAATCTGGTGACGGAAGCTGACCAGCGTTTTGGTATCAAAGGTTCGGTCGGTATCGGGATTCCTGGCATGCCGGAAACGGAAGACGGCACGTTGTACGCGGCCAACGTTCCTGCCGCCAGTGGCAAACCGCTCCGCGCCGATCTTAGCGCTCGCCTTGACCGCGATGTGCGTCTGGATAACGATGCGAACTGTTTTGCTCTCTCCGAAGCCTGGGATGACGAGTTTACCCAATATCCGCTGGTGATGGGGTTGATCCTCGGTACGGGCGTTGGCGGCGGCCTGGTGCTTAACGGGAAATCCATCACCGGACGCAGCTATATCACCGGCGAGTTTGGTCATATTCGTTTGCCGGTCGATGCGCTGACGCTGATGGGCTTTGATTTCCCGCTGCGCCGCTGCGGATGCGGCCAACTGGGATGCATCGAAAGCTATCTTTCCGGCGGTGGATTTGCGTGGTTGTATCAGCATTACTACCATCAACCGCTGGATGCCCGTGAAATTATCGCGTTGTGGGAGCAGGGCGATGAACATGCGCGTGCACACGTAGAACGCTATCTGGATTTGCTGGCGGTGTGTCTTGGGAATATCCTGACTATCGTCGATCCTGATTTGGTGGTGATTGGCGGAGGCTTATCGAATTTTACCGCTATTACGACGCAACTGACGGACCGACTGCCACGTCATCTGTTGCCGGTTGCCCGGGTACCGCGTATTGAGCAGGCACGGCACGGTGATGCCGGCGGGATGCGCGGGGCTGCTTTCCTACATCTTACCGATTAATACAAAGAGGTTGTTATGCTGTCGCGTCGGGGTCATCGGTTAAGCCGCTTTCGTAAAAATAAACGCCATTTGCGCGATCGCCTGCGTCAACGAATCTTTTTCAGAGACAGAGTGGTGCCTGAATTGATGGAAAAACCAAGAGTGCTGGTACTGACGGGAGCGGGAATCTCCGCTGAGTCAGGAATTCGAACCTTCCGCGCGGCGGATGGTCTCTGGGAAGAACATCGGGTTGAGGACGTTGCGACTCCGGAAGGATTTAGTCGAAACCCGGAACTGGTTCAGTCGTTTTATAACGCCCGTCGCCATCAATTGCAACAGCCAGAAATCCAGCCCAACGCGGCGCATATCGCACTGGCAAAACTCGAAGCCGAACTGGGCGACCGTTTTTTACTGGTGACGCAGAACATTGATAACCTGCATGAGCGTGCGGGCAGCCAGAACGTTATCCATATGCACGGCGAACTGCTCAAGGTTCGCTGCTCGCAAAGCGGGCAGATTCTGGAATGGAAGGACGATGTGACCCCGGAAGATAAATGTCACTGCTGTCAATTTCCGGCACCGCTGCGACCACACGTGGTGTGGTTTGGTGAAATGCCGCTGGGCATGGATGAAATTTACATGGCGCTGGCAATGGCGGATGTATTCATTGCGATTGGCACATCGGGACATGTTTATCCGGCTGCGGGTTTTGTGCATGAGGCGCGACTGCATGGGGCACATACGGTAGAACTAAATCTCGAACCGAGCCAGGTTGGCAGCGAGTTTGAAGAGAAGTATTACGGTCCGGCAAGCCAGGTGGTGCCAGAGTTTGTTGAGAAGTTATTGAAAGGTCTGTGAACACGGATGGCGTAGGCCCGATAAGCGCAGCGCCATCGGGCAGTGATGATGCGCCGGATGCGACGCTGGCGCGTCTTATCCGGCCTAAGAGGAGGGCAATTAGCGTCCTGCTTTCAGCTTCTGATAATACTCTTCATAGATAGCGCTGGCGGAACCGACGTCGTTCTGCCATTCCCCTTTGTTGATGGTTTCTGCGTCAGGGTACAGGGTTTTATCATTTGCGACTTCAGGGCTTAACAGCTTACGTGCTGCCAGGTTTGGCGTCGGATAACCAATAGTTTCCGCAACTTCTTTCGCCACGTCCGGGCGCAGCAGGAAGTTAATCAGCTTCAGCGCACCTTCTTTGTTTTTCGCGTTAGCCGGAATAGACAGGCTATCCATCCAGAAAATGCCACCTTCTTTAGGCCATACCACTTCCAGCGGTGTACCTGCCTGACGCGCAACATACGCGGAGCCATTCCATACCATCCCCAGATTGACTTCACCTTCCATATACGGGTTGGCCGGGTTGTCAGAGTTAAACGCCGCGACGTTAGGCATCAGCTTCTTCAGTTCGTTATAGGCGGCTTCAATCTCTTTCGGGTCGGTGGTATTGCCGGAGTATCCCAGCTTGCGCAGCGCCATCTGGAACACTTCACGCGCATCATCCGTTAACAGCAGACTGCCTTTGTACTCCGGTTTCCATAGATCGGCCCAACTGGTGACGGTTTTCGGATCGATAGCATCGCTGTTTACGCCAATGGCCGTCGCACCCCAGATATACGGGATGGAGTAGTCATTGTTCGGGTCAAACGGCTTGTTGAGCATTTCCGGATCGAGGTTGTGGAAGTTGGTCAACGTCGACTTGTCGATCTTCTGGATCATGCCTTCTTTACGCATTTTATCGACGTAATAGGTGGACGGAACCACCAGATCGTATGCGCCGTCTTTATAGGTTTTGAGCTTGGCGTACATGGTTTCGTTCGACTCGTAGGTCGAATAGATAACCTTAATGCCGGTCTCTTTGGTGAACTGTTCCAGCAACCCTGGCGGGACATACTCGGTCCAGTTATAGAAATAGAGCGTGTTGTTGTCATTCGCGTGAGCGGCGCTCATGCCCAGTGCCAGAGCACCCGCCGCGAGCAGGTGGCGTGACCATTTTTTCATCATTTAACGTCCCCTGAATTAAGGGCCTCAGCGGCCCTTGGTTTTATCACGTGCAATAAGCTGGCTGGCGATCACCATAACCAGCGACAGAACCAACAAAATGGTCGCCAGCGCGTTCACCTCTGGTGATACGCCGACTTTGACCATTGAGTAGATTTTTAATGGCAGAATTTCATAACCCGGTCCGGTAACGAAGGACGAAACGACGACATCATCCATCGACAGCGTAAAGCTCAGCAACCAACCCGCAGCCACCGCAGGCATAGCCAGTGGCAGTATAATCTTGCGCAGAATAGTTACTTCGCTGGCACCCAAATCTTTAGCAGCCTCAAGCATGCGTACATCAAAACCTTTCAGGCGTGAGTAAACTGTCACCACCACAAAAGGCAGACAAAAAGTGATATGTGAGAACAACAGCGACCAGAAACCCAGTTGAATGCCGATCAGCATAAACAGCACCAGCAGAGATATTGCCATCACAATATCTGGCGACATCATCACCACGAACAGCATACCACTGACGAACGGTTTACCGCGAAAACGGTAGCGGTACAGCGCAACCGCAGTGAGTGAGCCGATCAAGGTGGCAAACGTGGCGGATAGCACAGCCATCGTCAGCGAGTGCTGCGCCGCCTGCAACAGGCTGTCGTTATTCATCAGCAGGCCGTACCATTTGGTAGTAAAACCCTGCCAGTTGATGCCGAAGCGCGAGCTGTTAAAGGAGTTCACAATCAGAATGATGATTGGAATATACAGATACGCGTAGATAGCGGTCATAAAACCGCCGCGGAGCAGTCGACCGATCATTCGAGTTCCACCTTCTTGTTCAGCAAGCGCGAGGCACGCCAGTAGATCAGCAGCATCAGACCCATCACGATGGTCAGCGTAATGCTGGTGGCTGCACCAAACGGCCAGTCACGGATGTTCAGGAACTGAACTTTAATCACGTTGCCAATCAGCAGGTTTTTCGCGCCGCCCATTAAGTCGGAAACGTAAAACAGCCCCATTGCGGGCAGCATGACCAGCAGGCATCCGGCGATAATCCCCGGCATCGTCAACGGAATAATGATGCGGGTGAAGGTCTGAAGTTTACTGGCACCTAAATCACGTGCGGCTTCCAGCAGCGGTTTATCGAGTTTTTCAATGCTGGAATAGAGCGGCATCACCATAAACGGTAGCAGGATGTATACCAGCCCGATAATCACCGCGCTGGGGGTAAACATGATGCGAATGGGTGTATCGATAACCCCGAGCCATAACAGAAACTCGTTGAGATAGCCTTTGGTACTGAGGAAAATTTTGAGTCCGTAGATACGAATAAGTGAATTGGTCCAGAACGGAACAATCAGCAGGAACAGCAGCAGCGGGCGCACTTTTTCCGGCAGTTTCACCAAAAACCAGGCAAACGGGTAGCCGAGTACCAGACAGGCGAGCGTGGCAATCAGCGCCATATTGAGGGAGTGAACCAGCACCTCAAAATAGAGCGGATCGAGCAGGCGCGTATAGTTCTCCAGCGTAAAGACCATTTTGACGAAATTGGCGTCGTCGCGGGTCAAAAAGCTGGTACCGATGATCATCAGGTTGGGCAGAAAGACAAATAACACAAGCCAACCGACAATGGTGACGATCACCACACTCTGGAATTTACTTGTGTTCTTCATCAGCCAGTACTACCTCCCAGCTTTCTACCCAGTTAATCGCCATTTTCTGGTCGAGAGAGTGGTCAAAGTCAGGATCGTCTTCATTGAAGAATTCGCTGACCATCACCATCTTGCCATTTTCCAGTTCCACAACCGACTCCAGCGTCATGCCTTTGTAGTTGCGTTCGCGCACGTAGCCGATCAGGCCTTCAATATGATTATCATCGTTGATTTCATCTACGCGCAAATCTTCAGGACGTAACAGGACGTGCAGCTTTTGTCCGGGAACCACCGCGAAGTTGACATAAATATTGCACTCGCGACCTTCAACGTTAGCACGAACACGCTGTTCATCCAGACGTTCAATCACCGTGGCGTTAAACATATTGATCTCGCCGATAAACCCGGCGACGAACAGATTCTTGGGCTCTTCGTAGATTTCGCGCGGCGTACCGTCCTGCTCAATCTTACCATCGCGCATCACCACGATGCGGTCGGACATAGTCAGCGCTTCTTCCTGATCGTGTGTGACAAAGACAAAAGTGATACCAAGCTTACGCTGCAGCGCTTTCAGTTCATTCTGCATCTGCTTACGCAGTTTGTAGTCCAGCGCAGAGAGGGATTCATCTAACAAGAGTAAGCGGGGTTTGTTGACCACAGCTCGGGCAATCGCTACGCGCTGCTGCTGGCCGCCGGAAAGTTGATGCGGTTTTCGCTGGGCGAACTCTTCCAGTTGTACCATGCGCAGGGCTTCGGTAACGCGGGGAGAAATGTCGGCTGCGGGCGTTTTTTGCATGCGTAAACCAAAGGCCACATTCTCAAATACGGTCATGTGGGGGAATAACGCATAGCTTTGGAAGACGGTATTCACGTAGCGGTTTTCCGCTGGAACGTGAGTAATGTCCTCGTTGTCCAACATAATATGACCGGAATCAACCGTTTCCAGACCGGCAATCAGGCGAAGAACGGTTGTTTTACCGCAGCCAGAGGGGCCAAGCAGCGTAAGAAACTCGCCATTATTGATGGTCAAATCCAGGCTGGAAATCACCTCTTTGCCATCGAAACTTTTGCGAATTCCCGCTAATTGCACCAGTGGAGAAAGCGAACGCGGTTGTTTATTCAATTTTTTACTCTGTCCCATGTAAACGCAACGGATGGCTGACCGATGCGGGGTTTGTGGTTAACCACCTTGATGACTCTTAATGAGGGCCGTTATTCTACGGCAAACCATTGTAATCGCCAATCCTTGTTGCGAATTACTGGCTTAGCCCTATAGTCAGAGGGGATGTCAGGGCGAAATATTCTCACTTGCGGGGATAAAAGTGACCTGACGCAATATTTGTCTTTTGTTGCTTATTGATAATGTTGTCACAAAAAGTGAGGGTGACTGCATGGATAAACTACTTGAGCGTTTTTTACACTACGTGTCGCTGGACACCCAATCAAAATCGGGCGTGCGGCAGGTACCCAGCACCGAAGGACAGTGGAAATTATTACAACTGCTCAAACAACAGCTCGAAGAGATGGGGCTGGTTAATATTTCACTGAGCGAAAAAGGCACGCTGATGGCAACGTTACCCGCTAACGTTGCTGGCAATATTCCTGCGATCGGCTTTATTTCCCATGTGGATACCTCACCGGATTTCAGTGGTAAAAATGTCAATCCGCAAATTGTTGAAAACTATCGCGGTGGCGATATTGCGTTAGGCATTGGTGATGAAGTTTTATCGCCAGTGATGTTCCCGGTGCTGCATCAACTTCTGGGTCAGACGCTGATCACTACAGATGGTAAAACGTTGCTGGGCGCGGATGATAAAGCAGGCGTGGCGGAAATCATGACCGCACTGGCTGTGCTTATCCAAAAAGATATTCCGCACGGTGATATCCGCGTGGCCTTTACACCGGACGAAGAGGTGGGTAAAGGGGCGAAGCATTTTGACGTTGCGACATTCGATGCGCAGTGGGCCTATACCGTTGACGGTGGTGGCGTAGGTGAGTTGGAGTTTGAAAACTTCAACGCCGCGTCGGTTAATATTAAAATTGTTGGCAACAATGTGCATCCCGGCACCGCAAAAGGTGTGATGGTAAATGCGCTGTCGTTGGCGGCGCGTATTCATGCAGAGGTTCCGGCAGATGAAAGCCCGGAAAAGACGGAAGGCTACGAAGGCTTTTATCATCTGGCGAGCATGAAAGGGACGGTCGATCGGGCGGATATGCACTACATTATTCGTGATTTTGACCGTAAGCAGTTTGAAGCGCGTAAACGCAAGATCATGGATATCGCCAAGAAGGTCGGTAAAGGGTTACACCCCGACTGCTATATCGAACTGGTGATTGAAGACAGTTACTACAATATGCGCGAAAAAGTGATTGAGCATCCGCACGTACTGGATATCGCCCAGCAGGCGATGCGCGATTGCGATATTGAGCCGGTGCTAAAACCGATCCGTGGCGGCACTGACGGCGCGCAGCTGTCGTTTATGGGATTACCGTGTCCGAATCTGTTCACCGGCGGCTATAACTATCATGGTAAACATGAGTTTGTAACCCTGGAAGGAATGGAAAAAGCGGTACAAGTGATTGTGCGTATTGCTGAACTGGCCGCGCAACAAAAATAAAGTATGTGTAGTTGCCGGATGGCGCTTCGCTTATCCGGCCTACATTATTACACTCCAGTAGGCCTGATAAGACGCGTAGTGTCGCATCAGGCACACTTCGCATTACCCTTCGAAGAACCAGTACCCGCTGTTGACCAGCGCGGCAAGCATGGCAAGGAAAGAAGGATCTTCCAGCGCATCCTCAAAGTTCTCAGCCGTCAACACAATATGACTGGCCAGCGCTTCCAGGGCAGGACGATGCGGTGAATCAATTTTCTCACCGTTAGCGTAGACGTCGTCGCCAATACGCAATACACGCAATCCGCCCAGACGCACTAACACATCACCTTGCTTCAGGGCATCGTAAATTTCGTCTGGCTGATATGGTGGCTCCGGCGGGGCAATATCCAGTTCATGACGAGACTGAGAAATAAACTCGCCAAACCACTGCTGGAAATGTTCTGGTTGATTAATCAGCCCGAGCATCATTTCGCGCAGCTTATCCATCTCCTGCGGCAGAACGTCGGCCGGATGATCGCGTGGCGGCAGGTCAGGATCGCTGTAATAGGTACTACCCAGTTCACGTTGTAAAACGTAATCGGCGAACCCGCTGATCAGCTCGCGAGTGTTTGGCGCACGGAAACCGACCGAATAGTTCATCGCGTTTTCCAGCGCATAACCTTCGTGCGGGAATCCCGGTGGAATGTACAGGATATCGCCGGGTTCCAGCTCTTCATCGATAATAGCTTCGAACGGGTCGACCTGAAGGAGATCCGGGTGAGGGCAGTGTTGTTTCAACTGCAGTTTTTCACCTACGCGCCAGCGACGACGACCTGTTCCCTGAATGATAAATACATCGTACTGATCCAGGTGCGGGCCAACGCCGCCGCCGGGGACAGAGAAAGAAATCATCAGGTCGTCGATGCGCCAGTCCGGTAATTCACGGAACGGGCGCATCAGCGCGGCAGTTGGCTCGTGCCAGTGGTTGACCGCCTGCACCAGCAAAGACCAGTTATTCTCGCCAAGATGGTCGTAGCTTTCGAAGGGACCGTGGCTAACCTGCCATTTTCCGTCCTGGTGGCTGACGAGTCGGCTGTCGACTTCGCTTTCCATTGCCAGTCCAGCCAGTTCGTCAGGAGAGAGAGGGTCAATAAAATTGTTAAACCCGCGTTTTAAGACCACCGGGCGTTTCTGCCAGTGGCGTTCAAGAAAATCGGGCCAGTTAAGTGTGAGTTGGTATTCCATAATGAGCATCCCGCAGGCTGGTATCTGCAACCGATTATAACGGATACTTAACCTCAAGCGTGAAGTCAGTACATATTTATTACATGCGACGATTACTCGTCTTTCTGACCCGGCTGCTGGCGACCAAAAATAACCTCCATGCGCGCACCACCCAGCAGGCTATCACCGGCAATAATCTGCCCGTCATACTGTTCGGTGATTTCTCGCGCCACCGCCAGACCGACGCCTTGTCCTGGACGTAGCGTATCTACGCGCTGTCCGCGGTCAAACACCACTTCCCGTTTGCTTTGCGGAATACCAGGACCATCATCTTCAACCAGAATATGCAGCTGATCCTCAGACAGTTGCGCTGAAATCTCGACAAACTCCAGACAATATTTACAGGCGTTATCCAGTACGTTGCCCAACACCTCGACAAAATCATTCTGTTCGCCCACAAAGCTGATTTCAGGTGAGATATCGAGATTAATGTTGACGCCTTTACGCTGATACACCTTATTCAGTGCCGAGGTTAGTTTATCCAGCAACGGCGCGATCGGGTGCAGTTCGCGGCTGAGTAGGGCACTGCTGCCACGCATGCTCGCGCGATGCAGGTAATAGCCTATCTGTTGGGAAATACGGCTGATTTGTTCCAGCATGATAGGCTCTGCGTCGCTGACGCTCATCTTTTCATTACGCATTGAGCGCAGAGTACTCTGCAATACCGCCAGTGGTGTTTTCAGGCTATGGGTGAGGTCTGTTAACGTGGTGCGGTATTTGTCATAACGCTCACGTTCGCTTTTTAACAGCCGATTGAGATTACGAACCAGGCTGGTCAATTCGCGTGTGGTGGCGGGGTTTAGCATCTCACGATGATGTTCCTCAAGCTCACGGACTTCACGCGCCAGCGATTCAATCGGCCGCAGGCTCCACCACGCGGCCACCCATAACAGCGGAATGACCAGCAACAGATTGGCGACCAGCACATAAATAAACCAGCTCCAGACCATATACGAGCGCTTTAGCTCTATCGGAATGGTATCGACAACCACAATGGTCAGTTGCGGCATTCTGGCAGTAACAGGATAGACGTTTACCGCCACGGAGTGGGTCATTTCGGCGTCGTCGTCATCTTCTCTGACTTCTTTTAACTGCTGCTGCGCGGAGTGATCTTCGCCCAGTAGGGTGCTGGTAGCGTCTACGTTGGCTTCAATCTCATGAAATCCGTTGGTTTTTAGCCAGTCCGGTTGGATACTTTTCGTCAGCCAGGGAACATTGCGCTGCGCCCACAGAAGTTCACCCGCTTCATTGTAAATCAGAGACATTGTTGGGCTTTGCATGTCGAGGTTCTCGGGCAGCTCGATGTTAATCTTGCCGTTTTCCCATTTCGCCAGGGTATAAAACAGATTACTTTCGCCCCGCAGCAGGCGGAACGTTGTCTTATCAAAGCTGACGCTATAGCCTACCAGGGCAACCATGCCGTAGGCCAGTGAAAGCACCAATACCACGCCCGCGGTGGCCAGTAAAAAGCGCAGCCGCAGCGATAACGGGAAAAAATGACGCAATAGTTTATTCATTAGCGCAGTTCGAAAAGATAGCCTTGTCCACGTACGGTAGTGATCACCTCATGCGGATATTGCGCCTGAATTTTTTTACGTAGACGCCCCATCAGGACATCAATAGTGTGACTTTCGCGCAGCTCGGCATCCGGATAAAGCTGCAACATGAGCGAATCTTTACTGACCACTTTGCCATTATTACGGATGAGAGTTTCCATAATGGTATATTCAAACGCCGTGAGCTTGATAACCTCATCATTGACGGATAACTCGCGTCGGGAGAGGTCCACCTGAAAAGGCGGAAGGGAGATAATTTGCGATGCCAGACCGCTGTTTCGACGCATCAGTGCCTGCATGCGTGCAGCCACTTCTTCGATGTGAAACGGTTTGGTGACATAATCGTCAGCGCCTGCACTGAGAACTTCCACTTTGTCCTGCCAGCCTTCGCGCGCGGTTAATACCAGAATTGGCAGCGAAACCTCATTACTGCGCCAGCGGCGGATTAGCGACAAACCATCTTCATCGGGGAGTCCTAAATCAACGATCGCGATATCCGGCAGATGCTCATTCAGATAATAGTCCGCTTCCTTCGCATCTTCTGCATCATCCACCTGATGCCCTAAATCCTGTAACTGAACCTTGAGGTGGTGGCGTAATAAAGCATTATCCTCGACAACCAGTACGCGCATCATCGTTTCTCCCTAAAATAATGGTATGAATAGTTTAACGCTGATTATGTGGATTGAAAGCAGCGCTATGAAATTAAATAACTTTTCTCATGCTCCCCTGCCCGTGGGGGCGTCCTGGGGGCAGTGCTGTTGGCATCTGATTGTTCAGCATGTTGACCTGATCCTGGTTCATGTCGCCAATCCACTTGGAGTAAACCTCGTACACCATGCGCGCATCTTCATGTCCCATCTGACTCGCTATGAATGACGGGTTCGCTCCGGCCATCAACGTCCAGCATGCGTAGGTATGCCGTGACTGATAAGGGTTCCTTTCGCGGATATTGGCAAGCTTAGTGCCTCGCTTCCAGCCATAGGCAATCGAGTTCTTGGAGAAGTAACTGCCTTTACTGGACGAATATGCTGTCGGTGAAAAAACGAAGCGAAGAGATTGCTGCTCAGTTTTTCCGATCTCCCGATGGTGAAATCGAATTTCTTGCTTCGGATTAGCGCCGGTGACTTCGTATTGTTCCTTCAGTGCATCCAGAGCAGGTTTAAGCAACGTTATCGTCCTTATTCCGGCATCTGTCTTAGGGGGTACAAATACTCGCTTATTCGTCAAACTTCTGGATACGTGGATTTCACCTTTTACCAAATCAATGTCTTCCCATGCCAGGGCGCATATCTCGCCCGGCCTCATCCCCGTATGAACGGCAACAATGATGATTAATGCCTGGCTACGGGGAAGGGCGGCTATCAGTGCCTGGTACTCATGAAGTAAAAGTGGGTCGGGATCATTTTTAGATAACTTGAGTCGCGACACTCCTTCATAAGGAGCATGCAATATAAACTGGCTTCGGTTTGCGAGCTTAAGCATTTCTGATAAAACTGCCATCTGTTTATTGACTGTTGAGGGCGCGCGGCCCTGCCTGGCCAGATTCGGCATTGCCGGGTTAATGATTGTCCCGGTTAATAACTCCTTTCGGTAATGCAAAATGTCGGCATGCTCAATATCTACCAGACGGGTATTTTCTCCGATTACACGCAGTAACGTATTTACGACCGAAGTAAGCGATAGCAGTGTTGCACCAGATACCTCTAAGGCTTTGGTGTCTGTAAAAAATCACTCAGTTCTTTAAACGTGGTGATTTTTTTGGTTGTGATGAACTTCTTAAGCGCTTTGGATTCCGGGAAACGTTCCGCATAGTCGAACTTACCGAGCTGTATTTCGCTTGTGATGAGCGCGCGAAGATTGCCTGAATACACCCTAAAACCATATGGGATGGGTATGGGGGGACTGGAATGCCCTTATGATCATCACGGAGAGTTCGCCAATTGAGGAAAGGTGACACGGATTTAAAGATCAACAACCCCTGGCGTTATAACAACGCAGGGGTTGAATATTTTACTGAATACTTTCCAGGTCTTTTGCTATATCGCGATGGCGTCCCTGGTCGGCAATCTCACGCCCCTGGCGAGCCGGCGCTTTAAGAGCCTTTTCCAGATAGCGTTTCCCTTCGCCAGTCTTTTTCTCTTTCAGCAAAAAGTCACCATAAAAATAGTTTGGATCGATGCCATCAGGATTGATCGCCAGTGCTTTTTTCAGCATTTCTTCGGCTTTGTTTTTATCACCAAACCCAATCGGCCAGCCGGGAACCTGATAATATAGCGCCCCAAGGCTGGTCCAGGCTGAACCTTGTAAAGCATTGGGGTCGATGCTGATCGCTTTTTCCAGATCGCTACGGGCCTGTTTGACCAGACTCAATGCACCCAGCCCTCCTTTAGCCCCCGCCCAGCTACTGTCGATAATCGCCGACCAAATAAGCAATGCTGCGTCAGCATTATTTTTCGCCTGACTCGCACTATGGGCCCGTTGACTCAGTGTGGTAAAGCAGCTCTCTTTTTTTGCTTCAAGGGTCTGATACTGACAAACGGACCAGTCGTGCTGGAGGTTTTCCAGCGTGGTAGTCGCCATGGCAGAGGCGGGAAAAGCTGCTGTCAGGAGCAACGTTTTCATAATTTTCATTTGTCTTCACCTTTGAATGTGCCCTGGGTATAGGACTGGATCACCGCTATTTTTTTACCCAGCGCTTTGTCTACCATACCGGGAAACCAGGCATTGATTTTAACGAACAGACGTTCCATCGCGCCGAAGCGGTAGCGTTTCTGCTCTGTCTCAAGGAGATGTACCAGACGTACGGCGACAAATTGTGGGGAGTCACTGCTGTTGCCCAGTTTGCGGTTAAGCGCGTAAACCTCGTCACTGTTGAGCGCCGTTTCGGTAGCACGCGGCGCGGCATACAGTACGCTGATACCATTCCCCTTTAATTCGCGCCCCAGCGCTTCCGACAAACGGTGCGTGGCCGCTTTGGTGGCGCTATACACGCTCCAGGCAGGGTGGCCAATCTCACCAAATATCGAACCAATGTTTAGGATGATGCCCTGTGGATTAAACTTATCCAGCATGGCGCGGGTCAACAGAGTGGGGATTTCGATATTGGTTCTAATCTGTTCCCGAATATCGTCAAAAGACTGTTGTTCAAACAGTGCAAAACGGCTGGTTCCGGCATTGTTGATCAGGATATCCAGTTTGTTCTCATCTTTGAATCTGCTGGCCAGCGCGACGATTTCGTCATCGGTATAACTGCTCATTAGCACAATATGATGCCGTTCCGGATAGGGAAGCATCTCTTTCAGAAGCGTCATCGCCTGTGCATTTCGTCCAACCAGGCAGAGTCTGGCTCCTTTGTGCGCCAGCCTTTGCGCCAGCTCTTGTCCGATACCACCGCTGGCGCCAGTCAGCAGAACGGTTTTATCATGCAGGTTCATACGTGGTCTGCCCCAGTTGGTTAAGCATCTCTGTGTACAGGTGATAGACGCGACGAGCGGCATAGATAATGGCTGCCTGATCGGCCTCGTCAGTCACGGTATCCATAAGTGAGGCGAAAAATTTAAGATGTCCTTGATCAAGTTCACCGTGTGAACGCAGGTAGGTTGTCGCCTGTTCTGGCAACCCCAGTGTCCGTTCCACCTGGGCTGCAATCGCGGTAGCAATAGATACGCTGGTTCCCTCCAGAACCTGTACCATGCCAAAAATACTCATAGGGTTGACCCGTTCAATGCGGTAGTAGAGCCAGGCCACCATCATTTCTATCGGTATCCCTGGGGTGCCATTGCGAACGCTTTCCGCATCACCGCCGCAAGCCTGAATATCGTTCAGGATCCATTCCTGATGCCCGTACTCTTCGTCAATATATTCAGCAATTGCGCCCCGAATGGCTTCATGTGAGGCTGGCAAACGGCTGCCAGCACTCATCAACAGGGGGACGGTATGGCTGACGTGATAGTAAGCCTGTGTCAGAAAAGCGATATACAGGTCGCGCGAGATGTCACCAGTCTGGCAGCGCGCGATGACAGGCGAGGAGAGTAAACTCCGGCGTTCGGCCTCAGTCTGTTGTTGTAATTTGTTATAAAAGCTCATGATGACTCCTCTTCACTACAGGTGAGAATGTGTTGCCAGAGGGATTGCCGGATGAGTTCCCGGCGTGGGCGGCCATTTGCAGTGAGCATGCCAGGCTCTGATATAGCTGAAGTGAATAACAGGCGATGGAACTGCGCATAATCAGGCAGGCGAGCTGAAAGGGCCAGCAGCTGCTCGCGGGCCTGCATCTGTTGCCCGTCGAAGACATCGACGAGTGCAACGTTATGCCTTAAGCCTTCTCCAAAAATCACTATCCGGCGTACAGCTGGACAGGTCATGGCCTCTGCCTCAGGCCATTCAGGTGAAAAATTACGACCAAAAGCGTTTATCTGGACATTCTTCAGGCGCCCCTGAATACGAACAAACCCGTGTTCATCAACACTGCCAAGATCGCCGGTGGCAACTGTTGGGGAGGCTGGTGCGGATCCCAGATATCCCAAAGCGTTAGCCGGGCTGGTGACACACAATTGTTGCCGGTCATCAACATTGATCTGGATACCTGGCAATGGCCGACCGACGCTGTTCTCTTTTATAGCGTCGGGCAGATTGAGGGCAACGACAGAGCCACATTCTGAGAGACCGTATCCTTCATATACAGGTAAGCCACTCTTTATCGCCATTGTCAGCAATGAAGCCGGAACCTTGCCACCGCCTGCGGCGACAAACCGTAAAGATTGCGTACTGCCTGGTACCTGCTTGTGTAGATGCAGTAACACACGTAGCAACTCTGGTACCAGCACCAGACTTTGTGGGCACCAGGTGTTCAGCGCCTGAAGAAACTGGGCTGGATTAAAGCGGCTGGAACCTTCAAACCCAATCCGGGAGGGTGGGAGAATCACCGTCTCAGCGCCAAGTAGCAGAGGGATGTAAACGCCGCACAGATTTTCTAGCAGAATACTGAGGGGCAGTGTCACCAGGTGTTTTTCCAGTTTCAGGGGGTGCAATGCGGCCGCTAACGTTTGAGCCATCCATTCCATACCATCCAGACTCAGACAGACGCCTTTTGGCTCTCCGGTTGTACCGGAGGTATACGTTATCTTTGCCGTTCCTGCCGGCAGAGTCACGGGGTCCTCTACTGCACGGATTTGCAGTCTCCCCAGTACAAAATCGTGTTCCTGCCAATCCGCCAGGATTTCTCCACCGATTTGTGCATCCACAGAGGCTGATGATCGTACCCAGGCTTTCTGTTGCCCGCTGAAAAAGGAGGGGACAGGGATGATCACCACTCCACTTATCAGGCATGCGAGATCGATGATGGCCCATTCAGGGCTGTTATCCATTTCAAGTGCCAGCCGTTTTACCTTGAGGGCAGATAATTGTTCGGCCACTGCTTTAACGGCATCATGGTATTGCTGCCAGCTCCACGAGCGAGAATCGCCCTGCAGGGCGATGGCATTTGGCTGAAGCGCAGCCTGTTTCTCAAGCGTGTTCAGAAGCATAAGATCCTCCGGAAGGGGTTATCCAGGGAGCAGAAGGCGGATCAGCAAACATTCCCAGCAACAGGCTGGTCTGACTCAGTGTGGTTTGCCCACCATGTAACTCCCCCGCCATAATTTGCGGGTCATGTTCGTAATAGCTCCCCCATTCACGCGCAGCTTCGCCAAGCCTTGTCGAGTCAGCAGGCATCAATGTGACTGGTTGCAGATTCAGGCGGAAAAAGGTATTGCGTATTTTTTTAGTTCCGGTAAAGACAATCCACGAATAGCAGTATTGATTGAGAAGCAGGCATAGAGCCGCATACATTATTCGGGCGCTTGCCCCATCGCTCGCGGCAAAATTACCAATTTCAACAATCGAGTCGCGTGAAACGGGATGTGACAATCGTGCAGACAGCACGACTTCAACCGGGACATCAAGATAGTGTTCGAGGTATATCTTGCCCATTGAGGCCGGTTGGACGCCACAGGCTGCTTTTAATTCTCCGTTGGCATCGAACATTCCAAGTAACCATGGCATGCAGCGAGGAAGAGAAGCATGATAAAACTGAGAATAACTTTCACGAATAAACTCTGAAATATCATTTTGCTCACGTTCACCTGGAAGCCAGCGCAACGTATAAGGAGATAAGATTCGCATAGGAAGACCTCTTTTAGCGTCTTACCAGTATGGCGAGTCAACATTATGTCAACATTAAGTTGAGCATGAGCCAGGTAATTTAAATCCAATGTCGCGACAAAAATGTGTAGGACCCGAAAAACGGAATATCTGATGTGTAAATACATTACGTAAAAAAATTAATAATTTGCGCTCTTAAATCGTTGATCATTTCTGTTTACAGGAGTGCTGTATAAAAAAACAGTGTATACATCGGAGGTAATTATGAGAGTTGAATTAGCCATTGATCGCACTAAAGAACTACCAAAAGGCGCGATACCAATTCTCCAGGATTACAGTAGGCATTCACTGAGTGCCTACTGTAATGTTAAACATTAAAATTTGTATTTATTTCTTATCGTTACAGTCAGGGATCATTCTCAAAAGAGTGTTATCTTTCTGGACGTAGTGATGAAATAACGCTGCACCTGCATGCGCTGCGATTAAAAAGTATCCGACGTTTGCCAGTGTTTCGTGAATATCTTTAATAAGTGATTTTGTTTCCCCGTCAGGAGTAACGAAAGGTGCAATGTTAAAACTTAAGAAACTCCAGTCCTTCCCACCGTAAGCCATAATTGCAATACCTAATAATGGCAGAGCCAAAAAAGAAATGTATAGCAGGATATGCATTATTTTAGCAGCCATCATCTGCCAGGTCGGTGGGGGCGGAATGATGTCTGGGTCATGATACTTATGTTTAATAATTAATCGTATTATCATTAAAAACCAGACAAATACCCCAGCATTGTAATGTGTTTCTTTCATGAGCAGGTAGGTGTTGCTGCCTTTAGGAAACCAGCCGCGTAGCTCCATAGCTGCATAGGTTATCGCTATTAACATCAGAGTCAGCCAGTGTAAGCGAATCTGAAGTTTTGAGAATTTCATCATTATTATTTCCTCAAAGGGTGTGTTGCATCAACCATAAAGCATGAAGCTTAACAAATCCTTATTTTCGGTGAGAGATTAAGAAATTGTTATTCCAATGACCCCACGTGAACGTTTTGATAATTATTATCACTTACGGGTCCTTTCCGGCAGTCCGTGCTGTTTCTTGTTGCCTTCATTTTCCCATTCGTAGCAGCCATCAGCAAAGAAAATTGCGCGGCCATGCTGCCAGAGTGGTTTAAACATTCTGCGGGTGGCTGCAGTTTCAGATCGTGCATAAATTAGTAGCAGCTTAGACCACCATAGATTGTTACTTTTTTGGGGCAAATTTGGGGGGGGGGGAAGGGATAATGTAGCGGGTGATAAAAAGCCGGAATCGCTTACGCTTATCCGGCTTCTGTTCAGCATCTGGGGAGTTGCTGATTACTTCAGTTCATCAACCATGGTGATGGCGCGGCCAATATAATTGGCAGGCGTCATTGCTTTCAGGCGAGTTTTCTCTTCTTCCGGCAGTGCCAGACCATCGATAAACTGCTTCATACCTTCGGCGTCAACGCGCTTGCCGCGGGTCAGTTCTTTCAACTTCTCGTACGGCTTCTCAATACCGTAGCGACGCATCACGGTCTGAATCGGCTCTGCCAGAACTTCCCAGTTATGATCCAGTTCATCCAGCAGATGATCGCGGTTCACTTCCAGTTTGCTCACACCCTTCAGCGTGGACTGATAGGCGATCAGCGCATAGCCGATACCCACACCCAGGTTACGCAGAACGGTAGAGTCTGTCAGATCACGCTGCCAGCGGGAAACCGGCAGTTTACTCGCCAGGTGCTGCAGAACCGCATTGGACAGACCCAGATTACCTTCGGAGTTTTCGAAGTCGATGGGGTTAACTTTATGCGGCATGGTGGAAGAACCGATTTCACCCGCGACAGTTTTCTGCTTGAAGTGACCCAACGCAATGTAACCCCAGACGTCGCGATCGAAATCGATCAGAATGGTGTTAAAGCGGGCGATGCAATCAAACAGCTCGGCAATGTAGTCGTGCGGCTCAATCTGCGTGGTGTAGGGGTTCCACTGGATACCCAGCGAGGTGACGAACTCTTCGCTAAACTGATGCCAGTCTACTTCCGGGTAAGCGGCAATGTGGGCGTTATAGTTACCCACGGCACCGTTGATTTTACCAAGAATTTCAACCTGGTTGAGCTGGCGATACTGACGCTCCATGCGGTACGCCACGTTTGCCATCTCTTTGCCCATTGTTGATGGGGTGGCAGGTTGGCCGTGAGTACGGGAGAGCAGAGGAATATCGCGATATTCAACTGAAAGCGCGGTGATGCCATCAATCAGTTGACGCCAGTACGGCAGAACCACTTCGTCGCGTGCGGTTTTCAGCATCAGCGCGTGAGACAGGTTGTTGATGTCTTCTGAGGTACACGCAAAGTGGATAAATTCGGAAACGGCGTGCAGTTCCGGGATATCCGCTACTTTCTCTTTCAGGAAATACTCAACTGCCTTCACATCATGGTTGGTCGTACGTTCAATGGTTTTGATACGCGCAGCATCTTCTTCATTGAAGTTAGCGACGATCGCATCAAGGAAACCGATTGCGTCGGCAGCAAAAGCAGGAACTTCCTTGATCGCTGCGTGCGCGGCCAGTTTTTGCAGCCAGCGTACTTCAACCTGTACGCGGAATTTCAGCAAACCGTATTCGCTGAAAATCCCGCGCAGCGCGCTGACTTTATCGCCGTAGCGTCCATCGACAGGGGAAACGGCGGTCAGTGAGGATAATTCCATAGATCACAACTCCGGGGTTAAATGAGCAAGAATTTGTTTTGCCTGAGTCGTCAGGCGATTACGAGAAAACATGAGTTGCAGACGGCCTCCACCAACCTGATGCCAGAGCACGGCAGCACGGATGCCAGCCAGCAGCGAAGCGCGTACTTTAGCCTGAACCTGCGGGCTCTGGAGGATGGCCGGGGAACCCGTGACCTGAATACGCGGGCCGAGTGGGCTGATGACGTCAACATAAATGCCAGCCATCGCACTCATCAACGTTTCTGACTGCAAATCAAAATGGTCCAGCTGGCGCTGCAAGCCGCTGATACGGTCTCCCAGCGTGTCCATAGCGCCCTTGGCCGCTGACAGCTTACGCTCCAGCACCATCAGGCTTAGCGTGTAACGAGTGAGTTCAGCGTTCAGTCCCTGGCGACTGCTGGCGTTAAGTACGCCGAGCATTGTTTCCAGCCCCAAACGCAAGTTGGCCTCGCTGCCGCCAAACACGCCCAGCGTAGAGCTGGGATTCATGTCGATGACACTGTTCAGTGAAACGTGTAATGCATCGGCATCACAATGCCCCTGGTGCGCCAGTTCTTGCACCAGGCGTGCCGACTGGCAAATGCCTGCCAGGGCGAGGGTGATGTCATAATAATTCTTTGCCACGTTCACTGCTTCCTTGTATCAAATGTGTAAGTAATTATACAGGCAGAGGCAACCGTTGTTCGATAATGCCGCCGCCGAGGCACACTTCGCCATTGTAAAAGACAGCCGACTGACCCGGCGTAACCGCCGCGACTGGCTCGTCGAAAATGACTTCAATACGCTCAGCATCCAGTGCCTTAACGGTGCACGGAATGTCGGTCTGACGATAGCGGGTTTTCACCGTACAGCGCATGGTACCAGTGAACGGTTCGCGATCGACCCAATGCAGCTGTTGCGCCACCAGGCCAACAGACATCAGACGTGGATGTTCATGACCCTGAGCGACAACCAGAATGTTGTTCTCTACGTCTTTATCCACTACATACCATGGATCTTCTGTCCCTTCTTTCGTTCCGCCAATACCCAGACCTTTACGCTGACCCAGAGTGTGGTACATCAGCCCCTGATGCTGGCCAATCTCTTCACCATCAACGGTGATGATTTTGCCTGGCTGAGCCGGCAGGTAGCGACCAAGAAACTCGCGGAACTTACGTTCGCCAATGAAGCAGATGCCGGTGGAGTCTTTTTTCTTGGCCGTAATCAGACCAAGGTCTTCGGCAATTTTACGCACCTGTGGTTTTTCCAGTTCACCGACCGGGAACAGGCTTTGCGCGATTTGCTCATGGCCGAGCGTATAGAGGAAATAACTTTGGTCTTTATTACCATCGAGCCCACGCAGCAGGCGACTTTTGCCGTCGACATCTGCGCGACGCACGTAGTGACCGGTGGCGATGTAATCGGCACCTAAATCTTCGGCGGCAAACTCAAGGAAGGCTTTAAACTTAATTTCTTTATTGCACAGAATATCCGGGTTCGGCGTACGACCCGCTTTGTACTCTTCAAGGAACAGTTCAAAGACGTTGTCCCAGTATTCTGCGGCAAAGTTGACGGTATGCAGTTCAATGCCGAGTTTGTCACAGACAGCCTGTGCATCCGCAAGGTCGGCTGCCGCTGTGCAGTATTCCTCGCCATCGTCCTCTTCCCAGTTCTTCATGAACAGGCCTTCTACCTGATAGCCCTGTTGTTGTAACAGCCAGGCAGAAACGGAGGAATCGACACCGCCGGACATGCCGACGATCACTTTTTTTGGGCTTTCAGACATAGGAATACTCACAACATTGAACTTCAAGGCGGCATATTCTAGCACGCAGCCCTTTACTTGACACCCTCTGTAAATGGCCAGTTAAATTCACCGATCATGGACAGCGGGTAGCGCTGGCCGCTCTGGTAACAGCGAATACTCTCTGCAACCAACGGCGAACGCAGGTTTGGCGCAGAGAAAATCTCTTCTGCGCTGACCCAACGACAGCAATCAATATCGCTATCATGGGGTTCAGTAGCGCACATATTGGCAAGCTCGATAGAGAAAAGAAAACGCAAGAAGGGCGTTCTGTCCGGTGCAATCCATTGATGCATACGAACAAAATGCTGTGGCTGTGCTTTAATGCCCGTTTCTTCCCATAGTTCGCGTGCTGCGGCTTGCACCAGCGTTTCGTCGGCTTCCAGGTGTCCTGCGGGTTGATTCCACAAGGCCTTGCCATTGATCGTTTCTTCAACGACTAAGAATTTATCTTCTGCATGCACAATGCAGGCGACCGTGACGTGCGGTTTGAACATGTTTCCCCCTTATTCCTCAGCAAAACCTTCGGCAACATCTGGCCAACTAATTTCACCGCTGGTCTTGTCGATACTGATATAAGCCACAGGAGGCGACGTTTGTGGGTCGGCCCCTCCGCGACACAATGCAGTTTGATGATCCTCGCGTACGATAATCTCAATGGCCTTTTTAGCATTCCAGCTTTCATAAAAAATACATTGATAGTCCGGGCGTAGGCTGAGGGTCGCGACTCGTGTAGCTTCGTCTGTCGATAATGGATTGATATCATAGCGGTAGTTATCACCGCTGTTTAAAGACTGGAGTTGTGACTTTTTCAACCAGCCGCGTACGATATGGCGATCGGCGGTGTAATAAACCGCTTCAATAAAGTCATCTTTTGACTGCTCTTGTGTGGAAATAATGTCGCCGGGAACCAAAAAAACGGACTGGCTGCGGCACTGTTCCGTTGGCATGGTATAAAACCAGGCGCGATCGTTGCCTGTAACCTGATAATGATTATCAGCAACGGGGGGCATTCTTTCGCGTTGCGGCATCTCTTTGTGCGCCCATTTCTTACAGGCCGGATTTACGGATAAGGGAGTCGTCAGAGGTACCAGACCTTCAGCCGCGACCCAGCCTGTGGCGAACATGCCTTTGGCATCACGGTATCGAACATAGCGAAAAGTATGAACGGGAGCGTCTGCTGATTGGGCCGATCGCGCTTCTCTTAACACCTCTACCGTATTGCCGTTGACCAGGAAAGCAGGGAGCTGACATTCAACATCTGGTGCGGAGTTGAAGTGTAGTCGGGAGGTTGTTTTTACCTGAGCGGTTTCATAGAGATAATCAGCCGCGCCTGCCGCGATACCTGCTGTCGCTTCACAATTCTGCGCGGCATAACCCAATGGCGATACGGCATACAGAATGAGTGGCGCGATGAGTCGTTTGTCCATTTCTTTCATTCTTCCTTGTTAATGGCGCTGTAAAGGCCTGATGCTAGAGCTCCCGCCACTCGCCGTTGGCGAGATTATCCAGCGTGTAATCCCCCATAGCATAGCGAATGAGACGCAGCGTAGGATATCCAACATGTGCTGTCATACGGCGAACCTGGCGGTTGCGGCCTTCATATAAGGTGACTTTCAGCCAGGTGGTGGGGATATTTTTCCGCTCCCGAATCGGCGGATTTCTCGGCCACAGCCATACGGGTTCCTCTACTACCTCAATGCCTGCGGGTAGCGTGGGACCATCATTGAGCGTTACTCCGGTACGCAGGGCGTCCAGCGCTTCTGCTGTCGGCTCGCCTTCAACCTGGACGTAATAAATTTTCCCGGTACGCTTACCGGGTTGCGTTAACCGCGCCTGCAGTGCGCCGTCATTGGTCAGCACCAAAAGCCCTTCGCTGTCCCGGTCGAGTCGGCCCGCCGCATAAATTCCCGGCAAGGGAATAAAATCTTTTAACGTGCTTCTGCCAGCCTCGTCAGTAAATTGTGGCAAAACATCGTAGGGTTTATTGAACAAAACCACGCGTTTTGGCTGGTTTTCTTTACGCTGCTTAGTGACTTGTCGTGAGCTGAATCGCTCAACCCGGTGATTTCTAAAAGAAGTTTTTTGCATGGTATTTTCAGATTATATCAATTGCCGCATTATAGCCTAAGAACGAGTGTCTTTCATGGCGGCGAACATTAGGGTAGTATTGACATGCTCATTACAAAACATTAACAAAAAATTGCTCTAACGCATTCGTGCAGCAGGACGCAAACGCACATGCAGCGCGATGACAGACGAGCAGAACCAGAAGCGCTCGAAGGAGAGGTGAATGGAAAGCAAAGTAGTTGTTCCGGCGGAAGGTAAGAAGATCACCCTGCAAAACGGCAAACTCAACGTTCCTGAAAATCCGATTATCCCGTTCATTGAAGGCGACGGTATCGGCGTTGATGTAACCCCACCGATGATCAAAGTTGTCGATGCTGCTGTCGAGAAAGCCTATAAAGGCGAGCGTAAAATCTCCTGGATGGAAATCTACACCGGTGAGAAATCCACTCAGGTTTATGGCCAGGACGTCTGGCTGCCTGCTGAAACCTTAGATCTGATTCGTGAATATCGTGTTGCCATTAAAGGCCCTCTGACCACTCCTGTTGGCGGCGGTATTCGCTCTCTGAACGTAGCTCTGCGTCAGGAACTTGACCTGTATGTCTGCCTGCGTCCGGTGCGTTATTATCAGGGTACACCAAGCCCGGTTAAACACCCTGAACTGACCGATATGGTCATCTTCCGTGAAAACTCCGAAGATATCTACGCGGGTATCGAGTGGAAAGCTGACTCTGCCGATGCTGAGAAAGTGATTAAATTCCTGCGCGAAGAGATGGGTGTGAAGAAAATACGCTTCCCGGAACATTGCGGTATTGGTATCAAACCGTGTTCTGAAGAAGGGACTAAACGTCTGGTACGTGCAGCGATTGAATACGCCATCGCCAACGATCGTGATTCAGTTACCCTGGTACACAAAGGCAACATCATGAAGTTCACCGAAGGCGCGTTCAAAGACTGGGGTTATCAGTTAGCGCGTGAAGAATTTGGTGGCGAACTGATCGATGGCGGTCCATGGGTGAAAATCAAGAACCCGAAAACCGGTAAAGAGATCGTAGTTAAGGATGTTATCGCCGATGCGTTCCTGCAACAGATCCTGCTGCGCCCGGCTGAGTATGACGTGATTGCCTGTATGAACCTGAACGGTGACTACATCTCCGATGCGCTGGCCGCACAGGTTGGTGGTATTGGTATCGCGCCGGGTGCAAACATTGGTGACGAATGCGCACTGTTCGAAGCAACCCACGGTACTGCACCGAAGTATGCAGGTCAGGATAAAGTGAACCCAGGTTCTATCATTCTGTCTGCAGAAATGATGCTGCGCCACATGGGTTGGACCGAAGCGGCTGACCTGATCGTTAAAGGTATGGAAGGCGCGATTAACGCCAAGACCGTAACCTATGACTTCGAACGTCTGATGGATGGCGCTAAGCTGTTGAAATGTTCAGAGTTTGGTGACGCGATCATCGAAAATATGTAATCCACATTCTGGGTTGTATGAGAACGGGAGCCGGTTGGTTCCCGTTTTTTTGTGCCTGATAAATTCTTTCCCTGTCATTTTATCCGCCCAGTACCTAGGGGGATCAGGGCTTGTTGTGGTCTATTTATGTTTGGTTTAGCTAAAAAAAGGCAAAACGAGACTAAAGCCTCCGACATAAAGCGCTGACCAGGTCGCCGCAGAGATCAGACTGACTGCATACACTTTCACTGGATGAAGATGCAACATTCCAGCAACTAATGGCACAATGTAACGCAGCACGGCAATAAAGCGCGAAGTAAAAAGTATCGGTACAGAACTGTTTTGCAACCGGCGTCGAACCCGTACTACTGTATCGGCATGACGCGACATGATGCGTGCCAGCCAGGGTAGATGTCCCATCATCATTCCAAGGTGATAATTAACAATTGTCCCGCACCATGCGCCAATCATTACAGCAATTCCCGCTTCCCATGGCGCAATAGTCGCCTTGCCGACGGAAATTACAGCAACCAACATAACAGATGCTGGCGGTAATACAGCTGAAATGAGGAACGTAGATTTTGCGAATGCTATTCCAAAAAGCAGGCCCCACAGGCTGAAAGGATGAAGCGCGAAATGGCTCATCAACGCGTTTACCCACCCCATCAATGCTTCTCCAGTTAAGGTTCCTTGGCTATTTAACCGCGATACGGCTTAATCAGGCCTCAACACAGATGAATTACTGACTGCTGCACTTAATCCCGGCTGTGACAGCTATCTGCGTATAGCAGCAGAATACAGTTGAGCGGGATAGGGTAAAGGAAGATGAATCGAACGCACTTAATCTGAAACCAGCCACATATCAGCCTCTTCAAACATTTCCTGGACAGTACGGCTTATCTGTTCCTTCTCGTGCTTGCTGGCGTCAGTGTTGATCGCCGGCAATGTCATCATCGGTTTAACCCGGACATCAGCGTCGGGGAAAATTCGGTGAACCCTCTTGGTCAATTCGCCCAGAATGATATCTTTTGCACCGGGCAGACCATCAAAATTCCTTTTGTCATAAACGAGTTCCACGAACATTGCTTATCGCCTCTTTGCTGGATGGATATACAGTATTTATACTGTGTTTTTATCCGGTATTCAAGAGAGGGCATAAACATGGGCTTTCCTTCACCTGCGGCAGATTATGTTGAAACACGAATCTCCCTCGACCAGCAACTAATCAGCCAGCCCGCAGCGACTTATTTTATGCGGGCATCGCGTTCACATTTCTGGGAAGGAATACTTCAGGGGGTGCTGTTTGTTGTGGATGCGTCACTTACTGCCTGCGATGGCTCATTGCTGATATGTGCAATTGTAAGTAGCCCGCATAATCGTGCCATTCACATTTAGAGATCATCCGGCATAATCAATCTGCCAAAGCGGACATTGTTAAACTCATGCAGTATGGATTCACGAAGAACATACGTTATATTTTGTCCTGATTGACACGGGATGAAAGCTCCTGATGGCTCTCTTTTCGCTCGCTGTAACGATCTGCAAGATAACTGGTTTGTCCCTTAAGCAGCAGAGTGATTTTAAACAGCTCCTCGGCTACATCGACGATGCGGTCATACCATGAAGAAGGTTTCATTCGTCCGTTTTCGTCGAACTCTTGCCATGCCTTGGCTACAGAGGACTGGTTGGGGATCGTAAACATCCGCATCCAGCGACCAAGTATACGCATCTGGTTCACGGCATTGAAGGACTGTGAACCGCCGCAGACCTGCATTACCGCAAGTGTTTTGCCCTGCGAAGGACGAATCGCTCCTTCACTTAAGGGTATCCAGTCAATCTGCGCCTTCATGACTGCGCTCATAGCACCGTGCCGTTCCGGAGAACTCCACACCATCCCATCACACCATCTGACCAGACCGCGCAGCTCGGTGACTTTGGGATGCGTGTCCGGCGCATCATCCGGCAGGGGTAAACCGGAGGGGTTAAACAGTTTCACTTTCGCGCCCATCGCCGTCAGCAGGCGACCGGCTTCCTCCGCGGCAAAGCGGCTGTAGGAGCGCTCTCTCACTGAACCATACAGGATCAGAATCCGTGGTGGCTCCTGCACGTTCAGGCGTTCAGCGATGTGTTGATCAAAGCATTTAGTATTCAAGGCAGGAAATTGTTCCATTTTTCTCCTCCAGAGAGAGCTGATGATTTCAAAGTTGATACATATGATTTACCATATGTGTATTCTAAAGGGAACGGAGAGAAAAATGCTACAACCTGTTCAGCTTTTCAAAATCCTGTCAGATGAAACACGGCTCGCCATTGTCATGCTTCTGCGGGAGTCCGGAGAACTGTGCGTGTGCGATATCTGTGCAGCTACCGCCGAATCACAGCCCAAAATATCACGCCATATGGCCGTCCTGCGTGAGGCAAAGCTTGTTCTTGATCGTCGGGAAGGGAAATGGATCCACTATCGTCTGTCACCTCATATTCCGGCGTGGGCCGCTGAGACAATCACGACATCCTGGCTGTGCCTTCGGGAGGATGTGCGGGAATGGTTGGCAAAGTCGGCCTGTACCTCCTGCTGAGGCAGGAGAACATATTTACATAATCATATATAACGGAGTCTGAAATGTTTTTGGCAGGGAGTATATTTTTACTGACGCTGGTACTGGTGATCTGGCAACCCAGAGGCCTGAGTATTGGCTGGAGCGCGAGTATCGGAGCTGCGCTGGCGCTGGGAACCGGAGTCATTCATATCGCAGATATTCCCGTTGTCTGGAATATCGTCTGGAACGCGACAGCGGCATTTATTGCGGTCATTATCATCAGCCTGTTGCTCGATGAGTCCGGCTTCTTTGAATGGGCCGCACTGCACGTCTCCAGTTGGGGTAACGGACGTGGCCGCCTTTTGTTTACCTGGATAGTCTTGCTTGGTGCCGCTGTTGCTGCGTTGTTTGCCAATGACGGCGCTGCGCTGATCCTGACGCCGATTGTAATTGCGATGCTGCTCGCACTGGGATTCAGCCGGGGCACGACATTGGCGTTTGTCATGGCCGCAGGATTTATTGCAGATACGGCCAGCCTGCCGCTAATTGTTTCTAACCTGGTGAATATCGTCTCGGCGGACTTTTTCGGTCTGGGCTTTACGCAGTATGCCTCCGTTATGATCCCCGTAGATGTGGCAGCGATTGCGGCCACTCTGGTCATGCTGCATCTCTTCTTTCGCAGGGACATTCCGGCGACGTATGACGTTTCGCTGTTGAAGACGCCTGCCAGTGTGATAAAGGATCCGGCAACGTTCAGGGCGGGCTGGATTGTCCTGTTATTGCTGCTTGTCGGTTTCTTTGTTCTGGAGCCTCAGGGGATCCCGGTCAGTGCGATAGCGGCTAGTGGCGCAGCAATACTGTTTATAGTGGCGAAAAGAGGTCATGCCATCAACACCGGAAAAGTCCTCCGCGGTGCACCATGGCAGATCGTTATTTTTTCGTTGGGTATGTACCTGGTGGTCTATGGCCTGCGCAATGCAGGGCTTACGGAGTATCTGTCTGACGTGCTGAACCTACTGGCAGAAAAGGGGTTATGGGCAGCAACGTTCGGCACCGGCTTCCTGACCGCGTTCCTGTCGTCGGTGATGAACAATATGCCGACGGTGCTGATTGGTGCACTGGCGATTGACGGGAGCACGGCGACTGGCATCGTCAAAGAGGCAATGATTTATGCCAACGTGATTGGCTGCGATTTAGGTCCGAAAATCACCCCGATTGGCAGTCTGGCAACCCTGCTTTGGCTGCATGTGCTTGCCCAGAAAAATATAACGATTACCTGGGGATATTACTTCCGTACGGGTATTATCATGATTCTGCCCGTGCTGTTTGTCACTCTGGCCGCGCTGGCGTTGCGGCTCTCCATCACTTTGTAATGAGATACAGATATGAGCAACATTACCATCTATCACAACCCTGCCTGCGGCACTTCTCGCAACACGCTGGAGATGATCCGTAACAGCGGCAACGAACCAACGATAATTTATTATCTCGATACGCCACCGACCCGTGATGAGCTGATTCAACTTATTTCAGATATGGGAATTACGGTGCGTGCATTACTGCGTAAGAATGTTGAGCCTTATGAACACCTGGGTCTTGATGAAGAGAAATTTAGTGATGAGCAGTTGATTGATTTCATGCTTCAACATCCGATCCTGATTAATCGGCCGGTAGTCGTTACGCCGCTTGGCACTCGTCTTTGCCGCCCTTCAGAAATAGTGTTGGATATTCTACCGGAAGGTCAGAAAGGAGCGTTTACCAAAGAGGATGGCGAGAAGGTCATTGACGAAACGGGTAAGCAGATTAAGTAATCTGCCACTTCAAAATACCGGATGTCTGTTCACGCTATGCGGGCATCCGGTTTTCGCTCAAATCGGACCTCTGCGGCAGCAACAGCTTTACCATCGAGGCTTGCCATTAGTGGTAGTGTGTTGAATGCGCTGGCGTGAAAAACTTGGATTCTTGGCGAAAACTCTTCCCCAAAACTCTTCCCCAAAACTAAAACCAAAGTTTAGATAATCAATGAGTTTAAAATGGTAGCTACTGGCTGATTTGAAAGTAGAGAGGATGATAATTTCGACTTTATCAAATGGTTGCTATGATTTTAGCAATGAAATGTTGCGCCACATGGGGTGGACCGAAGCGACTGACTTAATTGTTAAAGG
The DNA here is from genome assembly GCF_006385635.1 of Citrobacter sp. CF971. Classification (NCBI taxonomy): domain Bacteria; kingdom Pseudomonadati; phylum Pseudomonadota; class Gammaproteobacteria; order Enterobacterales; family Enterobacteriaceae; genus Citrobacter; species Citrobacter sp. CF971. Next base: position 2,023,189 of record NZ_CP041051.1, read on the forward strand.
TATGAAAGGTGCGATCAACGCCAGGACCGTAACCTATGATTTCGAACGTCTGATGGACGGCGCTAAGTTGCTGAAATGTTCAGAGTTTGGTGACGCGATCATCGAAAACATGTAATCCAGATTCCGGGTTGTATAAGAATGGGAGCCGATTGGTTCCCGTTTTTTTACCTGCAAAGTGCTTTCCTGGCACTCAGACTATTAAACTCATTTTAATAGCACTAAAGATTTAATTTTTATCTTTGTCATTACAATTCCATTTATTGATAAAAGATATTCATATCTTTCAATATTTATTTAAACCGATCTGGGTATGAGAACTAAATATAATTGAGTGGTGTTTGTATATTATTGGTTATTAGATGTAAAACAGTCGTTTTAAAAACAAGAAAATATTGGGGGGATATTAAATGTGGTGGCGTTTTAATGTTATTTTTCTCTAATCTTAAATCCATTTTTATCAGCGTGTTATGACAATTTATTATTCTGAACGCTAATAATGTCCAAAAAAGAACATTTTTCCAGATTGATTTTTTATTACCTTTCTGTTTTTATCTTGGCGACATGCTTGAGAAATGAAATTCAAAGCATGACTCCTTATTATGTGTGTTGCTTACTATTAGTTGATGATGAAAGTAGTTATTAAAATGCTAAGTTTAAAAACGGGTTTAGTGGCTGTTACATTATGTTTTGCTATGACAGTTTATGCAGGAGAAAGCGTAGTCACCGGCGGTTATGTACATACCCGGACAGATGGACAGAACCTTAACGGTCTTAACGCTAAATATGGTTATACCCCAGATGAAAGTGATTTAGGCGTTATAACATCCTTAACTATTTCAGCAAATGACGATAATGATATAGATCGTGGTTATGGTTCTGCATTAGTCGGTGCAAGTTATAAAGTAAATGATGTGATAAAACCTTATGTAATGGTGGGTATTGGGAGAGGTGCGATCAAAGTGAATGGTGAAACTGATACTTCTACAGGTTTTGCCTATGGTGCTGGTATTCAGTTTACCCCCATTGCAGCTTTCACTGTTGATGCAGGCTATGAAGGTTCTAAGGTCTTTGGCGCGCAAGCTAATAGTATTGTAGTCGGCGCCGGCTGGAAATTCTAAGGTTATTTATATGAATAAATTAATGATAATACTGGTTGCATTTTCTACTGTTTCTTTGATGTCTGGTTGCGTATCAGAAGAACAACGCTTAGCAAAGTGCGAAGCGAAGGGAATTAGCCGTGATGTTTGTTATCATGAAGAAAAAGAATATTGGAATAATTACAGTGCTAACATGAGTCGACTGCAGGCTGCTAATACACAAGCAGATGCTTTTAAAGAGTCTATGAGTGATCGCAAGAAGCATAAGCATTATGATGACGATTAATATTTTAGACCACGTACTTACTGTCTTGAGTGCTTATGTTCTTAACATTATAATCATTTATTAATTATTCAAATGCTTATGCTCAGGAATCACTCTCAAAAGCGTATTTTTTTCTGTATATAGTGATGAAATAATGCAGCGCCAGCATGGACTGCAATCAGAAGTAACAGATATTGGCGAGTTGACTCCCCCCAAGGCCAGAGGTATTTATGATAACAATGGCCTTACTTTGGTTTCAGAAAAACGCTTCGCCTGCTGTATGCAATCATTCTTTTGATGAAAGTTTGTACGGGAATACGTGCAGGGCATTGGCTGCAATGGGGTAAACACCAAGGCCTTCTGTTCGAGCTTTAATTTCCTCGAATGAGAGTGAAGGGGAAGGTTCTCGTCCTCCCCACAGATTAATACCTTCAGGAACATCGTCCCGACTGTACTCCTCGGCGATCTCAATAGTTCCGCCGCTATTCAATTCGATCACGACGCTTTTTCCGTCAACAGGAATGAGATTCCCTTCATTGTCAGTGATAAAGATTTTCATTTGCTTACCTCTTATTAGTACATTTATATGATAGCAAAATCGGAAGGAGGGATGTCATTATTGTTATGATCTTTTCAGGGCTAATTTTATATAAAAATCAATTTCTTATGTTGTGGCTTTGGAAGTGTGACTGGGCGCATGGCGACTTTTGATTCTATCTACCATGCTCTGTAGAGATAAATTAGAACACGTCAATGCTCATCGCAACGACTGATCAGTTTTCGCCACGGGACATGAGAATGCGCAAAGTACTTTTACCGGTAACCGCTGCGGTGTGTCTTTTTTTGATAGGTGTTTTTATTCTTAATATGCAGCTTTGGTATTCCTCTTCGACAGAAACCCTTGGAGGAGCCAGATATGCCGCGAAAAATATGGATAACATACTGGATGAAGCTTTCCAGGCAACTCGAACCGCTATGCACATCGCCGAAAAAAAATGCGATCTGGAGGGTCAATACCAACTTGGAACTGAAGCTGCACTTCGCCCTCATTTGCGAACGCTGATCATTATCCGACAGGGGAAGCTTTGGTGTACGTCACTGCCAGGTAATCGGATCTTGCTTAAGCAAATTCCGGTGATTACTGATACAAATTTGCTGCTTACTCCCGCAAGAAATACGGAAAATGAGATACCCGTTCTGCTGTATCAAACTCGTTTTCAAACCAACCACATCATTGTCACTATTAGCGGGGTGCATATCCGTGGAGCATTGAATGTTCCGTTAAAGGGGGTGACATATTCACTACTCGTAGGTGACGAAGTGCTTGGTTTATTGGGTGATGTGAAAACCGTTACAGCAAGCTCACAGATGTCTGGTCAGGTGAATTCCGCAAAGTATCCGTTCAGCATTATTTATAATGAACCGCCATTGTTTAGTGCAAAAAGGCTGGTTACACAAGGTTCAGGGATTCTGGTTTTTATCCTGTTAATATCTTTCGCAGCCGCTTATGCCATTGATAAATATCTAAATAAGAACGATACCCCAGAAGAAACGTTGCGCAGAGCGATAGTAAAAGGAGAGATCGTGCCTTTTTATCAACCTATCGTAAATGGTCGTGAGGGGACGTTACGCGGTGTTGAAGTGCTGGCCCGATGGAAACATCCAACAGCCGGATATATCTCTCCTGCCTCCTTCATTCCCGTCGCCGAAAAATCAGGCCTGATAGTGCCACTAACTCAAAGTCTGATGAGGCAGGTTGCGGCGAATATGAACGCCATTGCCAGCAAACTGCCATCTGGATTCCATGTCGGTATTAACTTCAGCGCATCCCATATCACTACCCCTACATTTGTTGAAGAGTGTCTGAAATTCAAAGATAGCTTCAGCCGCCATGATCTCAACCTGGTGATTGAAGTTACTGAGCGTGAGCCATTACATATAGATGAAGAACTTGTGCAGAGGCTCAATATCCTGCATGAAAATGGCTTTGTGATTGCGCTTGATGATTTTGGTACGGGCTATTCTGGGCTTTCTTATTTGCATGACCTGCACATTGATTACATTAAAATCGATCAGAGCTTTGTGGGAAGGGTTAATGAGCTTCCCGATTCAACCCGAATTTTGGATTGTGTTCTCGATCTGGCGCGCAAGCTGTCTTTAAGCATCGTTGCAGAAGGAGTTGAAACGAAGGCCCAGCTCGATTATCTCAACAAAAACAACATTGTTTTCCTGCAAGGGTACTATTTCTATAAACCAGTAACCTTCACTGAGTTTGTCATGATTCTGCTGGCAAAGCCTAAAGTGAAGGTTTTTGTCGAATAAATACAGGATAACCTTATTGATGAAAAGGGGGCATGAAATCTGCTTCGGGAGTAAAAATCCGATGATTATCTTTATTGTGAGACAAATCTCAGATTATGTTATTTAAAATCTATACCCTTATCGATGTAGTGGTTATTTGTGTTTTCATATACAGCAACTGGATAATGGCATGGCAGATATAACATTCGCGATGGAGCGTGATTCAAGTCACAGTGCAGCGAAAAAAGAGTTGGATGTACGAAACAATACGAAGTACACAAACCGCAACCAGCTTGTGATTGCCGCAGCACTGTTTTTAGGTGGTATCGTCGGGGTTATTGTTTTGGCATTGTATCTAATGGTGCATGAAGGGGTGTTTCTGTATTAATCATTTAAATATTCTTATCGTTGGTGTATTGCTAGTAGGAGGTGGAACAAGCTACTTCTTCTGTATTGATGAACGGAATAACATCGTAGGGAATAGCTGTTTGTGGAGAAAGATTGTAGATCTTACCGTCATAGTGGCTACTTACATAAGAAAATGATCTTAATATAAAGCTAAGATCAGCGGGTAGAGTCGTGGGTTGAGCGTTAACTTCATTGTAAAACCGTTTACAGCTACCTTTCAAATCTAAACCTGAAAAAATTATTCTTCCAAATTTTAGACTAATGGCTATTTGTAACGCGCTAAATGCGACCGTAGCACTACCAAAATGACCATGTGTTACATCAGTTGAAAATGCAATTGTTTTCACTTTTCTGAATGCAGAGCATTTAATTCGAAGATTCTTGTTAGTCATTGTTTTTATTTTATAGCGAATCTTTCTACCGATACCACCTCTGGATTTGCAAATGTCCTTTAACAGAAAACATGTGTTGAGCAAGCTCTCTGCCTCTGTTGAATTAGCTCTTTTAATAACATCTTCACTAATAAAGGTATGCTGAGCATAGGCGGAATACTTATAAAATAAGTCTTTATTGTTTTCATAAAAAGAACCGTCACAAACAACATAAAGAAATACAGGGATATTGTTGTTAATTAAATAGCCTGCGCTACCATTTACGCAAATGCAGCTTTTACTACGCATTATCTCAAGGGGCGTATCTAATGATGAAGGTCCAGACAAGTAAATAATACAATCATCGGAAACTCTTTCACCCATTATTCCATTAAGTATTTCGTGTGTGATGAGCATGGCGGTTACCGTGGATGTTATTTTTGAAATAATAACATTGAGTATCCGTTCCAAATCAAAGAAGATGTTTCTTTTTGTTTTTTAAACTTGAAGAATTGATTATGTGAATGTATTTTTATTATTATTTTGATAAATGTTTATTTGAGAGTAAGGTCTGGTAACTCAGAAAAATATGATGATGTTGGCTTTTGTTTTTCGGTTTTTAAAATCCAGGCATTTGTTGTGTGAATAAATCTGATTCTGGTGTTCTTGCCTGGTAAGAATTTAACATGAAAATTAGTTACTTTTAGTTACAGGTGGCTGAGAGTGTTTTAATCATATCCTTATAAAGAGTGCGATTTTATAACATCATCCGCCTGTTATTTGATGTAACATAATTCCTGACGGGCTATCAATTCCAGTCCGTCAGGAAGGGAAAACAACATTAGAACTGATAGTTTAACGATACCCAGTAGTTACGACCCGGGTTTACGTATCCGGTGGTGGATTGTGCAGTCTGATAATAATCACCTGCGTAGGTGCTATTACGGCCCACCTGGTAAAGTTTAACCTCGCTAAAGTCTTTATCCAGCACGTTATTAACTGCCGTATTAAGTGTCAGATCTTTGGTCAGTTTGTAAGACATTCCCATGTCCAGGACGGTCCAGGCTTTTAAATTAGCACCTTTATCGTCATAGACGGCTTTTTGTACTGCGCTGAGATTGTCGTAATTTTCCGTGAAGCGTGGGGCCTTACCGCGATAACGTGCGCTCAGCCAGGCGTTCATATCTTCCGTTGCCTGCCAGTTCAGACGGGCGTTAGCCATATGCTTTGGTGTATAGCTTAACGGCGCACCTTTATTGTCACCATCTTTTTGCTTGCTCTGAGTGTAGGTGTAGTTGAGAGATAAGGTCAGCACATCCGACCATAGAGGGAAGGTGCTGGCAAATTCAACGCCATCGGTCCTCGCCTTGCCGCTATTGGTATAACTGTTGGTATTATCATCGATAGAATACGAGACAATTTTATTTTTGTATTCAGTATAGAAGCCGGTAATGTTGGCGTTAAGCCCGGCGTTGTTCTCGTAATACAGCCCGGTTTCGTAGCTGATGCTTTCCTCAGGTTTGAGGTCCGGGTTCCCGACCGTATTCACCGTTCCTTGTGCGGTTACGCCGCTGATCCCGTTATGTAACTGGCTCAGTGATGGTGCTTTATAACCTGTCGTTACGCCGCCTTTGAGCGTCCATTCGTCGGAAACATCCCAGACCATATAGGCTCGTGGGCTGAGATGACCGCCAAAGACATCGTTATGCTCATAGCGTGTTCCTGCGGTTAAGGCCAGCGAATCGAGAATATGCCATTCATCTTCCGCATAGGCTGCCCACGTTTTTTGGTGGAACGTCTCGCCGGTATTGGCCAGCACCACACCATCTTTCATTCGTGCATCCCAGTATTCCCCGCCAAGGGTTAAGAGGTGCGAATCACCTAATGGTGTCAGTAGCACTGAGTCTAGTATGACGTTGGTGTTCTTCAGTTCACGCGCGTCACCGGCCCGACCTGCGTTCTCTGGTGTGAGTGCGGAGGAGACCAGTTGTCGGCCTTTGTTCTCGGTCTCATTCCAGCCGAGGGAGGATTTCCAGGTGCCAAACGTTAAGGCTGTATCGTGGCCGAGGGTCACTTTGTTACGCTCATAGCGCAGCGTTTTATCATAACCTCCCGTCAGGTTACCCAACTGACCGTCATCGTTGTCATAACGCTGTCTGGCGGAGTCGAGATCCAGCCACAGCGTATTGCTTTCGTTGGCTTTCCAGTCGAATCGCGTGCCAATATTGTAGTTTTCCGACTCGGTTGGATAAGGTACGCGGGTGGAAGAGGTATCGCTCAGCGAAGTGACGCTGGAACCCTGACGCTGGGTTGTGCTCCCCCGAACCTGCATATCCAGTACGCCCGCGATTAACGGGCCGCTTGACCAGAAGTTGGCGACCGTACTGTTACCCCATTTATTACTCTCTTGCAGGTTAACGCCGGTATTGATGGAAGTGCTCCATTTATCGGTGCTTTTTTTGGTGATGATATTCACCACGCCACCGATTGCGTCGGAGCCATAAAGCGTCGACATCGGGCCGCGGATAACCTCAATATGATCGATTGCCGCCAGCGGGGGCATAAAGCTGGTATTCATGGCAGAGAAGCCGTTTGGCGTCACGTCGCTGCTGCCGTTTTGACGAATACCGTCAATCAGGATCAAGGTATAGCTGGCGGGCATGCCACGGATGCTGATCTCCAGACCGCCAGTTTTACCGGTGCTGCTTTCAACATCTACCCCTTCAACAGAACGCAGGGCTTCACCTAAGTCATTATATTTATTGGTTTGTAACTCTTGCTGCGAAATAACAGAGACGCTGGCGGCGGCATTGGTGATTTTCTTTTCGTAACCGGAAGCGGTTACCACCATGACATCTTCAGCAAATACCAGGGGGCTGGAAAATCCTAAACAGGACAGAACGACAGAGGCAACAGGTTTTAAACGCATAGTCAAACTTCCTTTGTTAAAAATCAAAGGCAGTAAGATAAGTGATCGTAATGATAATACAAATAATTATCATTACAAATTTACATAACTTGTCACTTCTGGTGTTTTTTTTGAATAAATATACATAAATTGTCATGAGTTTTAGATAAGGAAATAGCGGGGAGGGTAAATAGTCCGCATGGGTAATTATTAGATAGGGATTAATATTCTTTGAATAAATGGCGAGGGATTAATCTATATTCTGAGATTCACATCGTACTCATAACGGAGTATCAGAAAAAAGTATGATAATTTTAGAAAATCGTCATACTTTTCTGCGCCGCATCATTTTTTTCGTCATTTCTGTCCGCCATAATCCCTTCCCCAGGAGACTGCTTAACGACTGTAAATCGTTATGCAGCATAAAAATAACGTAAATCTGGATAACATAATGATCAAAGGCAAGCTGGCACTGCTTACGTGCGCATTGACTCTCGCATTAACCTCACCACTTCTCGCCGCGCAAAATGCGAGCGAAGGGCAGACGTTAAAACTGGCAATTGGACCGGAGCCAACGGAAGGTTTTGACCCGATGCTGGGCTGGAGTCATGGCAGCTATCTGCTTTTGCATGCACCATTATTAAAACAAAATGCAGATATGAGCTGGGGAAACCTGCTGACGGAAAAAGTAGAGACCAGCGCAGACGGCAAAACCTGGACGTTGACGTTAAAACCTGACCTTAAATTCTCTGATGGTTCGCCGCTAACCGCTGAAGATGTGGTGTTCACCTATAACAAAGCAGCAAAAAGCGGCGGCAAAATCGACATGGGAAACTTCACCCATGCCAGTCTGAAAGATAACCGCACGGTAGAAATTACGTTGCGTAGCCCGCAAAGTACCTTTGTGAACGTGCTGGGTTCATTAGGAATTGTTCCGCAAAAACGGTATGACGAAAAAACATTCGCTAAAAATCCGATTGGCGCGGGTCCGTATCGACTGGTGAGTTTTCAGCCGGGGCAGCAGTTGATCGTTGAGGCTAACCCCTGGTATGCCGGTAAGAAAAATGATTTCAGTAAGCTGGTGTTTGTCTTCCTTGATGAAGATAACGCTTATGCCGCAGCGCGTAGCGGCCAATTGGGACTCGTACGTATCGCGCCGTCGATGGCGGTCACTCCTCAGCAGAAAAATTTGAAACTTTGGGTACGCGACAGCGTGGAAAACCGTGGCATTGTGTTCCCGATGGTTCCTGCAGGTAAAAAAGACGCCAATGGCTATCCGATTGGGAACGATATCACTGCCGATGTTGCCATCAGGCGCGCCATCAACTACGCCATCGACCGTAAGCAGCTTGCCGATCAGGTCATGGAAGGCCATGCGATTCCGGCGTATAGCGCGGTTCAGGGTCTGCCATGGCAGGGACAATCAGTTGCGTTCAAAGATGGCGATAGCGAAAAAGCGCGAACGATTCTGGAAGAAGCCGGCTGGAAGGTGGGTAAAGATGGCGTACGTGTGAAGGACGGTAAAGAGGCTCGCTTAACGTTGTGGTACGCCAGCGGTGACAGTACACGCCGGGATTTAGCCGAAGCCGTACGTGCGATGCTGGAGCCAGTGGGTATTCAGATTTCTCTGCAATCCGGGAGCTGGGAAACTGTTGAGCGGCATATGCATGCCAACCCGACGCTGTTTGGCTGGGGAAGTCTGGATCCGATGGAGCTTTTCCATCACTACAGTAATCAGGCTGCGGGCGTGGAATATTACAATCCAGGCTATTACAGCAATCCTGTCGTTGAGCAGCATCTTAAACAGGCAATTGACGCTCCGGACTGGCAAAAAGCGTTGCCGTTCTGGCAACAAGTTGAGTGGGATGGCAAGCAAGGGGCTGGCGTGCAGGGCGATGCTGCCTGGGCATGGCTGCTGAATATTCAGCATACCTACCTGGCAAATCCGTGTATTGACTTAGGTAAAGGCGCACCGGAGATTCACGGTAGCTGGTCACTGCTCAATAATCTGGATGAATGGACCTGGACCTGCCGTTGATGAAGTCTGTTGTGGGCCATTTTCTACGGCTGATAGTGTTATTAGTGCTGGTTGCGGCTGGCACTTTTGTGCTGCTCAGCTTTTCTCCGGTCGATCCGATTCGGGCTTATATCGGCAACGATCTCCTGCATGTGCCGCCGGAGCAATATGCGCGTATCGCGGCTCGCTGGGGATTGGACCAACCGCTATGGGAGCGTTTTAGTCACTGGTTTGTCCGTGTATTACAGGGCGATCTCGGCTATTCAATGTTGTTTAACGCACCGGTTGCCAGCGTGATCAAGGAACGCTTTTCTACCTCGTTTGCGCTGCTTGGTGGCGCGTGGCTGCTCTCTGGCATATTGGGAACGGCAATGGGGTTTGTCGCGGGTCGCTATCTGAATCGCTGGCCGGATAAAGCAATCTGTCGCCTCAGTTATCTGCTTTCTTCGCTGCCGACCTTCTGGATTGGCATGCTGTTGCTGGCGTTATTTGCCGTGCGCTGGCCGGTATTTCCGGTCTGCTGCGCGTGGGAGCCGGGCAACAGCGGCGATATGGCGACGCTGACTGAGCGTCTGCGCCATTTGGTGCTTCCCGTTTGCGCGCTCAGTTTGCTGGGATTGGGACAAATTACGCTTCATACACGGGAAAGCATCGCCAGCGTGATGAAAAGCGATTTTGTCCGTTTTGCGCGTTCTCAGGGAGATAAAGGCTGGTCACTGTTACGCCATCAGGTTCTGCGTCATGCAATTACGCCTGCGCTGTGTTTGCAGTTTGCCTCGCTGGGGGAGCTGTTGGGAGGCGCATTATTGGCCGAAAAAGTCTTTGCTTACCCGGGACTGGGGCAGGCCACTATTGATGCTGGATTACGTGGAGATCTGCCGTTACTGATGGGAATTGTATTGTTCAGTACCGTATTGGTGTTTATTGGTAACTCGCTGTCTACCTGGCTTGTCCGTATGTTGAACCGTGCTCTGGAACGACCTGATGCTCTATAACCCGACGCCGACGCTGATTCGTCTTTTGCTCTCATTTAGCTGCCTGTTATTCATTGCAGTGTATGGTGCCGCAATGCTGGATAACCTGTTGAGCGTTAATCTGCTTGCCCGGCATTTACCGCCTGATGCGCTGTACTGGTTTGGCACCGACAACCTTGGTCGCGACCTGTGGATCCGTTGTTTTCAGGGCGCGTTAACCAGTCTGCAAATTGGTATTGGTGCGGCGTTGTGCAGCGGTTTCATTGCGTTAGTGATGGCGGCGGTTTCGCGCATACATCCGCGTCTGGATGTGCTTATGCGTCTGATTACTGATGCCATGCTGTCGATGCCGCATCTGCTGTTGCTCATTTTGATCTGCTTTACGCTAGGCGGCGGGAAAAACGGCGTGATTATGGCGGTTGCGCTGACCCACTGGCCGCGTCTGGCGCTGATCCTGCGTGCTGAAGCGCAGCGCGTGGCCCACAGTGACTACTTGACGCTGACCTGGCGTCTGGGACACGGACATTTTTACTGCTGGCGACATCACTATCTACCCGCCTTATTACCTCAATGGCTAACGGGAACACTGCTGATGTTTCCCCACGCGGTGTTGCACAGTGCGGCGTTAAGCTTCCTCGGTTTTGGGCTGGCACCGCATGAACCGTCACTGGGACTGCTGCTGGCGGATGCGCTGAGATTTATCAGTCATGGCGATTGGTGGTTGGTGCTGTTTCCGGGACTGATGCTGTTCAGTCTGGTGATGTTATTCGATCAGCTCGCAAGGGCGGTACATCGTTTATGGTTACGAGGTGACGCATGTTGAGTTTAAGACAGGTCTCGCTGGAGGTGGCGCGTTATCGCTGGTATGGCGCGAGAAACTGGTCTTCGCTGTTGCAGGATATCTCTTTCGACGTGGCACCGGGTCAAATGGTGGCGTTAGTGGGAGGAAGCGGGGAGGGTAAGAGCCTGCTGCTGCAATGCCTGCTCGATCTCTTACCGGAGAATTTGCGCTTCCAGGGCACTATCACGCTGGAGGGAAAAACGCTGAACAGCGATGATATTCGCAAATGTCGTGGCAATACCTTCAGCTATGTCCCGCAAGGCGTTCAGGCGCTTAACCCGCTGCTCTCGATTGAAAAGCATCTGCGCAGGGCATGCCAGCTTTCTGGCCAACAATGGAATGCCGGAAAAATTGAACGATTGCTCCAGCGTAGCCGACTGGAAAGTCGCGTATTAGATGCTTTTCCGCGCCAGCTTTCAGGCGGTATGGCGAAACGTGTCCTGGCCTGTCATGCGTCTCTGAGTCAGGCTCGCTATATTCTGGCTGATGAAATTACCGCCTGGCTTGATGCACCTCTGGCTAATCAACTCCTTGAACAGTTGCGTGAGCAATGTGAGCAAGGGGCTGGCGTTTTATGGGTAACGCATGACCTCACGCTGGCGGCCCGCCATGCGGATCGTATTGTCGCGCTGCATCAGGGAAGGGTGTCGGATAACGTCAGCCGGGAACAGCTGTTACGCGGAGAGATTAGCGAACATCTGCAACGACAATGGCGGGCGCTGCCTGAAAGAAATCAACTTTTTGGAGAGCGCGATGTTGTGCTGTCGTGATGTAACAATCCGTCAGGGAGAAAAGGTTCTGTGGCAAAATCTGACCTTCTCTCTACACCCTGGAGAACGTATTGGGATTTGTGCGCCAAGTGGGACGGGCAAAACGACGCTGGGACGCGTGCTGGCGGGCTGGCAGAAACCAACTTCGGGTGACATTCTGGTTGATGAACAACCGTTACCGATGCACCAGTATTGCCCGGTGCAACTGGTGCCACAGCATCCGGAATTAACTTTTAACCCCCGACGCAGCGCCGGTGATGCGGTTCATGATGCCTGGCGACCGGATGCTGAAATGCTTACCCGTCTTCACATCAACCCAGAGTGGTTAACTCGCCGCCCCGGACAACTTTCTGGCGGTGAACTGGCGCGAATTGCTTTACTTCGTGCGCTGGACCCGCGGACACGTTTTCTTATTGCTGATGAAATTACCGCCCAGCTCGATCCTTCCATTCAACGGGATATCTGGGCGCTGCTGCTTGAAGAATGCCAGCGTCGGCCATTGGCTATGCTGATTATCAGCCATCAACAGGCCCTGCTTGAGCAGCTTTGTTCCAGCAAACTCCTTGTAACGTGAAATGAGATAAGGCTTGTAGCTGATCTATTGATTAAATTGATATGTTATATTATAACATTCGCTCGCAAATGATTTGAGGGTGAAATTTTGGCTATTTGTATTAAAAAACTGACAATTGCTCTGGGGATGCTTTTAGTCAGTGGTTCGGTTATGGCGCACGGTCATCATTCCCATGGTGCACCGATGAGCGAAGCAGAACAAAAGGCGTCGGAAGGGGTTTTTGATGATAACCAGGTGCAAAATAGGGCTCTGACCGACTGGGATGGCATGTGGCAATCTGTCTATCCGTATCTGGTCAGCGGCGAGCTTGATCCGGTCTTCAAAAAGAAAGCGGAGAAAGACAAAAGCAAAACGGCAGAACAAATTAAAGATTACTACCGTAAAGGTTATGCAACCAACGTAGACACCATCGGCATCGAAAATGACGTAATGGAATTTCACACCGGTAATCAGGTTGCATCATGTAAATACGACTACGCCGGTTATAAAATTCTGCACTATAAGTCAGGCAAGAAAGGTGTACGTTATCTGTTTGAGTGTAAAGACGCTAACAGCAAAGCACCTAAATACGTGCAATTCAGCGATCATATTATCGCGCCGCGTAAATCGAGCCACTTCCATATCTTTATGGGAAATACCTCGCAGGCAGCTTTGCTTGAAGAGATGGAAAACTGGCCGACCTACTACCCTTACCAGTTGAAGGGAGAAGAGGTTGTGGATGAGATGCTGCACCATTAATCCGGGCTAACCTTATCTGTACACACCCGTCACCAGTGGCGGGTTTTTTAATTCATAACCTTCTCTTTCCATCACCCGATGCATTCGTTAGCATATTGTCTCGCAGCAAGTGCATGTGTTTTTTCAGGAAGAGGTTAACGTGTTCGCAGAGTATGGAGTTCTGAATTACTGGACGTATCTGGTGGGGGCTATTTTTATCGTGCTGGTACCGGGGCCAAATACGATATTTGTGTTGAAGAACAGCGTTGGTCGGGGAGTGAAGGGCGGTTATCTCGCCGCAAGCGGTGTGTTTATCGGCGATGCCGTGTTAATGTTTTTGGCCTATGCCGGAGTTGCCGCATTGATCAAAACAACGCCCGTTTTGTTCAACATCGTTCGCTATCTTGGCGCGTTTTATCTGCTGTACCTCGGTGCGAAGATCCTGTATGTAACACTGAAATCGAAAGCAAGCGATGCCGCGCCTGAAGAAGTCCCGTTTGGCGCTATTTTTAAACGTGCGTTAATTCTGAGCCTGACGAATCCTAAAGCTATTTTGTTTTATGTGTCGTTCTTTGTGCAGTTTATTGATGTCAATGCGCCGCACTCAGGGCTGTCATTCTTTATTTTGGCTATTACGCTTGAGATAGTGAGCTTTTTCTACCTGAGCTTTCTTATTTTCTCCTGCGCGTTCGTGACGCAGTATATCCGTACGAAGAAAAAGCTGGCCAAAGTGGGTAATTCCCTTATTGGTCTGATTTTTGTTGGTTTTGCCGCTCGTCTGGCCACGCTTCAGTCGTGACGCCATTGGCCCGTTGGTTACGGCGGGCCTTCAATATTACACCCTGCAATTCATTTATAATTGTATTGTTATAACCAATAAATGGTATTTTAAATGTATATTATGAGGCGTACCCTGTGTACAGCAGCGGTTCAGTAAGAACTCGCTGGTTGTCGACTGGAAAAGGGAAGAAAAATGCTTCAAATTCCACAGAACCATATCCATACACGCTCTACTCCATTCTGGAACAAAGAAACGGCACCTGCCGGAATTTTCGAACGCCACCTTGATAAAGGAACCCGTGCCGGGGTTTACCCTCGACTTTCGGTTATGCAGGGGGCGGTCAAATATCTCGGATACGCAGATGAACATAGCCCGGAGCCCGTAGAGGTGATGGTTATTGAAGCCGGTCAGTTTGGCGTTTTTCCACCGGAAAAATGGCATAACATCGAAGTGATGACCGACGACACTTACTTTAATATCGATTTTTTCGTTGCCCCGGAAGTTCTGATGGAGAGCGCGAATCAACGAAAAGTCGTGCGCACCGGCAAGGAGTAAATCATGGGCAAAGCAACCTATACCGTAACAGTGACCAATAACAGCAACGGCGTGTCAGTCGATTATGAAACTGAAGCGCCGATGACGCTGTTGATTCCGGATGTGGCCGCTGAAGTGGTTAAAGACCTGGTCAATACGGTACGTTCATACGATACCGAGAATGAGCACGACGTCTGCGGCTGGTAGATGTTAGCCTCTGCCTCTGATTGCATATTTAATGAGATGGTCACTCCCTCCTTCCCGGTACTATGCTGAGGACAGGCTTTCATTCGGAGAACTATCATGGAAAACATTGCGCTCATTGGTATCGATCTGGGTAAAAACTCTTTCCATATTCATTGCCAGGATCGTCGCGGGAAGGCTGTTTACCGTAAAAAATTTACCCGGCCAAAGTTGATCGAATTTTTGGCGACATGCCCCGCTACAACCATCGCAATGGAAGCCTGTGGCGGTTCTCACTTTATGGCACGCAAGTTGGAAGAGTTGGGGCATTCCCCAAAGCTGATATCACCACAATTTGTCCGCCCGTTCGTTAAAAGCAATAAAAACGACTTTGTCGACGCCGAAGCTATTTGTGAAGCTGCATCGCGTCCGTCTATGCGTTTTGTGCAGCCCAGAACGGAATCTCAGCAGGCAATGCGGGCTCTGCATCGTGTCCGTGAATCCCTGGTTCAGGATAAGGTAAAAACAACCAATCAAATGCATGCTTTTCTGCTGGAATTTGGCATTAGCGTTCCCCGAGGAGCTGCCGTTATTAGCCGACTGAGTACCATTCTTGAGGATAATAGTTTGCCTCTTTACCTCAGCCAGTTATTGCTGAAATTACAACAGCATTATCACTATCTTGTTGAGCAGATTAAAGATTTGGAATCCCAGTTGAAACGAAAGTTGGACGAAGATGAGGTTGGACAGCGCTTGCTGAGCATTCCCTGCGTCGGAACACTGACAGCGAGTACTATTTCAACTGAGATTGGCGACGGGAAGCAGTACGCCAGCAGCCGTGACTTTGCGGCGGCAACAGGGCTTGTACCTCGGCAGTACAGCACGGGAGGTAGGACGACATTGCTGGGAATTAGTAAGCGAGGTAATAAAAAGATCCGAACTTTGTTGGTTCAATGTGCCAGGGTATTCATACAAAAACTGGAACACCAGTCTGGCAAATTGGCCGATTGGGTCAGGGATTTACTGTGCCGGAAAAGCAACTTTGTCGTCACTTGTGCTCTGGCAAACAAGCTGGCCAGAATAGCCTGGGCCCTAACGGCACGACAGCAAACTTATGTAGCATAACGGCAGAAATACACCGGTTTAAAGAATTACTGATCTGGTTTTGCGAATACTGATATTGATGATACTAACGGCCCACCGGCCTGTTGAGGAACCTGTAAAACGGAAAGGCTCATTGAAGCCGTATATTTTCTGGAGGTTCATCAGGCGCGGAACTCATCAAGGCGCGGGAATAAAATCCCATTCAGACGCCGGATAGATTCAAGCAAGCCAACTTGTCGTCAAAATCGGTGTTGCAAAAACGGGAGTGACCATAGATTCGTTTTTGATTTATAAACCGCACTGCGTTTCTCTGGCGCAGAGCGGTTTTTTTATCCGTGTTAAACCTGGAAATATCCGGAAAAAGATTTCTTAAGAATACCTTAAGAAATCCGCATTGATTGCTAATGTTGGATCATTCACAGGGGTTATGATCGTGAAACAGTCACAATACAGAACCTCGCTTATGAAACTGAATACCCGACTAACATTACCCACTTTCATTCTTGGGCTGATCATCGTAGCGATCCCGTTCACTGCGAACTGGAATCTACCTTTGCTCAACGGTACTGTCGTCAGATGGATTGAGAATGGCCAGGCGTTATGGCTGCTGTTTGGAGCGCTTTTTACTCTCAGCTACATCCGGCCTTTATCACGTCCTGAAGGCGAGAAACAATTTTGGCTTTGGGCGGCTGTGTGGTGGTTGGTGTTGCTGGGTCGCAGTACCAGTTGGGGCCGTGATTATTTCCCCGAGCACCCTAAACTTCTGTTCAGAGTTATCTCAGTGGTATTGATTGCAATGATTATTCTGCCTGTCCTGATATCAAAACGCTTACGCCAGGATATTGCCCGTCGCTTACGCAATGAACCGCTGCCGCTATGGCTGTTAGCGATCACCACCTGTGCATTTTTGATCTCCGATACGGTAGAGCATCATCGTCTGCTGGCCCCTGTCTTTTTGCACAACGCGCAGTACGGCGATCTCATTGAAGAGCTGTATGAACTCCCGTTTATGGTAGGATTGTTCCTGATGAACCTCGGTTTTATGCAGCGGGATAAGCAGGAAGAATCTGCTGCTATTCCCTTTAGTGAACCACAGCTGGCGAAGTAACGAGAAAATACCTGAGTCTGGATGACCAGACTCAGGCGGTTAGCGAGGTGACTTACGCAATGGCCTCGCACAAGCGTGATTTCATGTCGCTATACGTCTGTGCGGCATACTTTTCAGCCCATCCCTGATCGCTAATGTGCTCAATACTTACGGCGCAATATTTGGTTTCCGGCGTTTTCGAAATAGGATCGAGGTTATCCTGGGTTAACTCGTTACACGCACCAATCCACCATTGATAGGTCATATACACCGTTCCGGCATTGATACGCTCGGATACATCCGCGCGGCTGATGACCTTACCACGACGCGAGCTGACCCATACCAGGTCACGATGACGAATACCCAGTTTTTCTGCATCATGAGTATTGATTTGCACATACCCAGGCTCATCTGCCAGGGCTTGCAGCGCTGCGCAGTTGCCGGTCATTGAACGACAGGAGTAGTGCCCAACTTCACGCACTGTACACAGGACCAGCGGATACTTTTCATCAGGAACTTCTGCGGGCGCTCGCCATTGTGCGGCAAACAGTTTGCCTTTGCCATTGGCGGTATCAAACTGGCTGTTCGCGTAAAGGTAAGGTGTGCCGGGGTGATCGAGCTCCGGACATGGCCACTGAACATGCCCCATTTCACCCATTTTCTCATAGGTTACGCCGTAGAACAGCGGGCACAGCTCGCGCATCTCATCCCAGATTTGCTGGTTACTTTGATACCGCATGGGATAGCCCATTTCACTGGCCAGCAGGCTGATGATCTCCCAGTCACGCTTGACATCACCTGAGGGTTCAATCGCTTTTTCAAAACGCTGGAATCCACGATCGGCGCAGGTAAAGACACCACCGTGTTCACCCCAGGAGGTGGCCGGCAGGAGGACGTCGGCCATTTCCGCTGTCTTGGTCATGAAGATATCCTGCACGACAATAAAATCGAGCGCGTTAAACCCTTCGCGGACCAGACCTAAATCGGCCTCGGTTTGCAACGGATCCTCCCCCATGATGTAGTAGGCTTTAATTTTGCCTTCAATAGCCAGATGCGGAACTTCGGTGATGCGCGTCCCAACCTTGTCATCCATCTGATTAACGTCAATGCCCCAGGCGTTGGCGAATTTCTCCCTGACGGTGAAATCGGTCACGTCCTGATACCCAGGGAACTGGTTAGGCAGTACCCCCATATCGCACGCGCCTTGCACGTTATTCTGCCCACGCACCGGCCCAACGCCGACGTTAGGACGTCCCAGATTGCCGGTCAGCAACGCCAGGCTCGACAAACCACGAACCACGTCAACGGCCTGGCCAAACTGGGTGACGCCCATTCCCCACATCACGGTTGCCGATGGCGCTGCGGCAAATGTACGCATCGCCTGACGAACCTGCTGTGCGGGAACACCCGTTAAATGTTCAACGGCTTCAGGCGCATAGTCCTTCACGGTTTCCCAGTATGTTTCCAGTCCTTCCGCATGCTTTTGTACATACTCGCGATCGTAGAGTTGCTCTTCGATGAGGACATGGCCAAAGGCGTTAACCAGTGCCATATTACAACCGTTTTTTAACTGCAAATGTTGGTCAGCGATACGAGCAGTTTCAATACGACGTGGGTCACAGACAATGATTTTTGCGCCATTCTGGCGAGCTTTAATTACCCTGCGAGCCACGGTTGGGTGCGAGTCGGCGCAGTTATAGCCAAAGATCAGCAGACATTTTGAGTTTTCAATGTCGCTGATGGAATTGCTCATGGCGCCATTGCCTAATGTTTCCTGTAACCCGGCAACGGAAGGGCCGTGACAGACACGGGCGCAGCAATCGACATTATTGGTATGGAGAACGCCACGTGCGAATTTTTGCATCACGTAGTTGGTTTCATTCCCTGTTCCGCGTGAAGACCCAGTGGTCATAATGGCGCGGGGGCCATAGGTATTTTTGATTTCAGATAAGCGTTTTGCGGTGTAACGAATGGCTTCATCCCAGCTAACGGGAGTGAATTTTCCACCTTTTTCATAACGGATCATCGGGCGAGTCAGACGGGGAGTCAGAAGGCGAGTGTCGTTAAGAAAATCCCAACCATAGTAGCCTTTCAGGCATAACTGATTTTGGTTCGTTACACCCTCTGCGGCCTCGGCGCGGATGATTTTGTTATTCTCAACAACAAGCTTGAGCTTGCACCCGGCCCCACAGTATGGGCATACACTGGTGATTTTTTTCATCAATAACAGACCTGTTAAATGCTGAAATAGCGCGAATTGTAAACGGAGCCGCGCGATACGCATCGCGGACTACGATTTGTCATAGTGACCGGCTGCTTAAGCATAAATCGTGCCAGAAGTGAAAACCCAGTAATTGCAGGGACTGAGGGCGAATGAGTAAAGCAGAATGACTGACGATTCGACATTAATGACGAGCTACGTCAGGGAAAATGTCGCATCGAATGGTTTAACCTTATGAAAGATCAGAAAAAGATGAAAATAGCAGGTGATACCGATCACAAATTTTAATTTTTCAGCGCTATGCTATGCTTTTATACAACGAGCGAATCGTTAACTTAAAAACATAAGTGAGGGATATTATGGGCATTATTTCATGGGTGATTTTCGGTCTTATCGCTGGGATTTTGGCAAAATGGATTATGCCGGGTAAAGATGGCGGCGGATTCTTTATGACCATCATCTTAGGGGTTGTCGGTGCGGTAGTGGGTGGCTGGATCAGTACCTTCTTTGGTTTTGGTAAAGTTGATGGTTTCAATTTTGGCAGTTTTGTCGTAGCGGTTATCGGTGCGATTGTGGTGCTGTTTATCTATAGAAAAGTCAAAAGTTAAGTAAACATGCAGACAATAGAGGCCACTGATAAGTGGCCTTTTTCTTTGGTTACCACCACCCCAGTTCCGTGCCCAGAACCACGATGATAGCCACGCCAATCATAATAAGCGTTGTTTTTTTCATCGTTATGCTCCAGGCGCAGCGTAACCGCCAATAAAAAACCAGGATAAGAAAACGACAGCGGAAATGAAAATAATGACAGGGAAAATAATACCGAGTCGCATACGATTATCTACCAGAGTTATTTAAAGACGAGTCAGCATAGCAGGGGTTAATGTACGACAAAAGCGGTTTTATCCTGACGTTTTTTATCCTTGTACATTGCGCTGTCTGCGAGGTGAAGCGCACAGTTTACATCAGTCTCCAGCGGATCAATTTCCACCACGCCCAGACTGGCGCCAGGATAAAACAGATGAATATCGCCCAGGTGGTAGTCGCCGCAAATTTGCTGCTGCAACTGATGTTTCACCTGCTGCAGACGAACGCGTTGCTCCCTGTCATCATCCGGCGACAGGCGAGCGACTAAAAATTCGTCACCGCCCAGTCGACCGAGAATGTCATTATCACTACATTTACGCAGCAGGCGGTGGCCAATCTGGATCAGGAACTGGTCGCCAACCTCGTGGCCAAAGCGGTCATTGATCAATTTGAAATCATCCAAATCGATATAGGCGACAACTATCTTCTGCCTGAGGTGGCGGGCGAGCGAAAAAAGGGTCTCTACATTTTCAAAAATTGCGCGCCGATTCGGTAATCCGGTCAGGGCATCGGTGTAGGAGTGAGCAATCAGCGCAGCGTTCGCTTCACGTAACTGAGCAACCAGCGACTCTTTTTGAATCGACTGGGCGATTAGACCGGCAAACAGATGCAACACCTGTTCACCACGTTCGCTTAACGCATGCTGGCGGCGACTGGTGGCGCAGAGCGTTCCGTAAAATGTTCCGTCCGGAAGATGAACGGGAGTACTCAGAAAAGTGGTGATGTCCAGTGCGCGAGCGGCGGTACATTCCGGCCATCGTGCGGGCACGTTGTCGCTGAACAGACAGTTTTCCTCAATAGCGCGTTTGCACAGCGTTTCATCCCACGGTACGGACAGCCCTTCGGGGATCTGCATTTGGCTGCTATTACGCGCATACAGAATATGCTGCAGACGGGCATCCAGATCGACCTTGGTCAAGTATGTAGATTCCATCTCAGTCACTACTTCCAGCATTTCCAGAAGTTGGCGTACCAGACTCTCAACTGACTGCTCCGTGGCTAAGGATTGTGAGACTCTGGCAAGGATCATGTCCGACATGAGGTGTAAATACTCCTGAGTGATGACAAGGCTGGCGTGGGCGCATGATAGAACATCAGGGAGCAAGATGAAACACGTGTTTCTGGCTGAAATGTAATCATAAAATTGAAATTAGAACGTAAAACATGGAGATAGAAGGGAAGTCGGGGTAACCTGCCGGAATAATGCTTTTAAACAGGAGTAGAGATGAAACTAGTGTCTATTATTTTGCCCGGCTTGCTGGTGCTGGCGGGGTGTACCACGCAGCCTGATGCCCCTAAACCACCAAAAATCGGCATGGCGAATCCGGCATCGGTGTATTGCGAACAAAAGGGCGGTACGCTGGTTGCGGTGCAGACTCCGCAAGGCGTAAGGTCAGACTGCAAACTACCCGGAGGGGAAGTGATTGATGAATGGGCGCTCTGGCGTAGAGATCATCCGACAGCGGGCAAGTGATACGCGGTCAGCATTGACGTAGCCACTCAGCGAGCACCAGCGCGTGGTTTTGCTGGGTATTTTTCGCCGCATACAGTAGCGTTAAGGTTTGCTGTCGGGCAATCTCTGCGAGGCGCTTTCCTTCTTGCTGCTGTTGAGCCAGTTCAGCGCGATATTGCTCAGAAAAATGCGAGAAATCAATCAACTCTGCGTGGAATGCCTTACGTAAATCAGATGACGGGGTAAGTGCTTTATTCCATTCGTTGAAAATAAGATCGCTCTTTTTCACCCCGCGAGGCCATAACCGGTCGACCAACACGCGGTAACCATCGCTTTTTTCTGCCGGGTCATACACACGTTTGCACTGAATATTCATCTCTTCATCCGCTCCATTAAGCTATCGCTATTACGGTTAAATAAGATCGTAAAACGTGACCATTATAGCATTCCGCCAGCCCTGACTCCCAATTTAAGGGATTGTGATACCAACAAAAAATCGGTAGGCTGAGGCTCCTTATAGTGTCCCTCATTGTCTGGACATAAGGAAAGTTTAATGGAAATTTCCCCGATTAAAGATACGCTTCGCATTGCGCTGGTGGGCGATTACAACCCCGATATTGTGGCGCATCAGGCTATTCCTCTTGCCATTGATGATGCCGCTGCCGTCCTGGAATTAGTGGCTGATTATGACTGGCTAACCACATCTGATATCAGCAGCAGTGAGGACCTGGTAGGTTATGATGCCATTTGGGTCGTTCCAGGCAGTCCTTATCGCCACCTGGAAGGGGCGCTGATCGCGATACGCTATGCGCGCGAAAACAGCATCCCATTCCTGGGTACCTGTGGCGGCTTTCAACATGCCATTCTGGAGTATGCCCGCAACGTGCTGGGCTGGATCGACGCCGCCCACGCGGAGACGGACACCACGGGTCGGATGGTGATAGCACCGTTGACCTGCTCGCTGGTAGAAAAAACGGATGATATTGAGCTTCGGGCCAATACGCTGATTGCCAAAGCCTACGGACGGGATGTTATCTCGGAGGGATATCACTGCAACTATGGCGTATCGGAAGATTTTGCCGCTGAGCTGGAGCGCGGCGATCTCCGTGTGACCGGTTGGGATGAGGCTGGTGATATTCGTGCCATTGAGCTGGTGACACATCCATTTTATGTCGGCACGCTCTTTCAGCATGAACGCGGAGCGCTGGCGGGAAAACCCGTACCTCTGGTTCAGGCGATGCTGCGCGCCGCGCGCGGATAAATATTGGGCAGGTTGTCCGCGAACCTGCCTTCTGCATTATGCGCTCGCGATCTCCCGATTGCGCCCCGCGCACAAACCAAACACCGCCATCAGCATCGCTAACACGGCGACACCCGTTAATGGAATCAGCCAACTACCGTTGAGGTCGTGAATTTTCCCCATCAGCGGTGGCCCGCAGGCGGCCAGTAAATATCCGACAGACTGCGCCATGCCGGAGAGCGCTGCAGCCTGATGCGCTGAGCTTGCGCGCAGGCCAATAAAGGTTAAGCCGAGGATCATCGTCGCGCCTGAGCCAAAGCCAAACAGGATGGTCCATAGCAATGCCTGTTCGGGCATTATGGCGAATCCCGCCGCGCCGACGGCGCACATTAACGAAACCAGAGCGGCGATGGCGCGCTGATCCTTAAATCTGTTCAGGACGAGAGGGATCAATATTCCCGGCGCGGCAGTCGCCAGCTGCAGTAAACCATGCAACGAACCGGCCTGAGATTCACTGTAGCCATGGCTAATTAAAATGGCGGGTAGCCAGCCAATGATGACGTAATAGACAAGGGAGTTGATCCCCAGAAACAGCGTCACTTGCCAGGCTAGGCCAGAGCGCCAGATCGCGCGGGAATGCAAGGCGCGCGAGTTACTCAGGCTGGCATGAGCAGTCTGGCGGCATTGGGGCAACCAGATAATCAGCGCCAGCAGCGGGAAGGCCATCAGCACCATCAACGCACCGCGCCAGCCAAATCCATTTAGTGCCAATGGAACCACAATTGCCGAGCCCAGTGCCGCCGCCGCGCCCATGGTCAGCGAGTATGCGCCAGTGAGTTTCGCCACATGCTGGGAAAAATCACGCTTAATCAATCCGGGTAACAGCACATTTCCCAACGCGATTCCGCAACCAATGATGGCGGTACCGCTAAACAGGAACCCTGAGGAAGGCAGCGAACGAATCGCAATACCTACGCAAATCAACAGCATCGCGGCAAACAGGCTACGTTCGATGCCCCAGCGGCGCGCAACGGCGGCAGCCAGGGGTGATACCAGCGCGAAGGCCAGCAGCGGCAGGGTAGTCAGAAGCCCAGTCTGGGCGGTACTCAAGCCGTAGTCGGCGCGAATGGCATCCAGCAACGGGGCTGCGCCGGTAAAGGTGACGCGCAGTGTGGTGGCAATCATCAGGATCCCCGCGATCAGCAACGCTGCATTTTTGCCACGGGAGGAAGGTGTAGTAATCATTTTTTTCTCATATCGTCAGGCGAGGCGATACTTTAGCGTTTTTACACTATGGATGAATCAAGCTAAAATGACAGATTATCGCTAAAATAGGACATTCTTATGTTGGGGCTGAGACTGGATGGATATGAGCCCGATTTGCACCACGATGCGGCGGTCGCATTTTGTATTCAGGCTCGGGAAGATGAACTTTTCAGTCCGCTGCATCAGCATCGTAAGGGACAGTTGATCCTGGCGCTGCATGGCGCGATCACCTGTGAAGTTGAAAATGCTATGTGGATGGTGCCTCCGCAATATGCGGTGTGGATCCCTGGCGAAATTCCACACAGCAACCACGTTACCGTAGGCGCGCAATTGTGTTTTCTGTTTATTGAGCCGCAGGCTGTCGTGATGCCTGAACGTTGCTGCACGCTGAAAATCGCCCCGTTATGTCGGGAACTCATTCTGGCGCTGGCGTCCAAATCGGATGCTCAGCGACTGGAGCCGGCAACCCAGCGGCTGACGCAAGTGTTGTTTGATGAACTCCCGCAGCAACCACAGGAGCAGATGCAGTTACCGGTTTCCGATCACCCGAAAATTCGCAGAATGGTCGCAACGATGGCGAAAGAGCCAGCACAATGGCAGACGTTGGGACAATGGGCCAGCGTATTTGCGATGAGTGAACGTAACCTTGCTCGTCTGGTCGTCAAAGAAACGGGGTTGAGTTTTCGCCGCTGGCGTCACCAGCTCCAGCTGATTCTGGCGCTGCAGGCGTTGATCGATGGCCGCAATGTACAACAGGTCGCGCAAATGCTCGGGTACGATTCGACCACGGCATTTATCACTATGTTCAAAAAAGGCCTGGGGCAGACGCCAGGCCGTTATCTGAACGGGCTGGCTACTGCTTCCCAACAATCAACGAGACCAGGCCTGCCGCAATAAGCGGCCCCACCGGCACACCGCGAAACAGCGCCACGCCCAGTACCGTGCCCACCAGTAATCCGGCAACAAGCTGGGGCTGACTGCCCATTAGCGTAACGCCGCGTCCGCCGAGCCATGAGACAAATACCCCGACGGCAATAGCGACCAGTGATTTCCAGTTTACAAAGGAGTGGATGAGCGTGGAGGGCGGTAGCGTTCCGCTGGCGATCGGTGCCATGACGCCAATGGTCAGAATGATAATCCCGACGGTCAGGCCCTGTTTTTCAATCCAGGGGAAGAAAGTATTCAGAGGGGTAACACGGACAATGATCAGCACCAGAATTGAAACAGCGACAGTGGTGTTGTGGCTGACAAAGCCCAGAGCTGCCAGTCCGAGGAGGAGCAGCAGAGTGACATCAAACATCGTAGTTTCCTTGCCAAAAGAAAAAATAAGCCTGCTTACTGTACGCGTAAATGCGTGACGGAACAGGCTTTTTTTAATGATTATGATTTTTTTTGGGCTAACGCACGATGCGACGTTTTTTACTGCTAACGCAGACTATTATTGTTCGCGGCGGAAAGGGATTAATTCAGGTTGCGCGATACGCAGGTAATCTGCGGTATCCATGATCACGGATTTTTCCAGCAACCCAGCATTAAACGCAATTTCATGAAAACGCTCAAACAATAGCGGATCAGCGACCAGCTTGAGATTAGGATGAAAACTGAACGGTGGGATAGCGCCAAATACGCAGCCAGTCAGTTCATCTACCTCCGCCGGGCTGGCAAGAGACGCTCTCAACCCGCCAATATGGCTGGCTAACCGGCTCAGGTCGGCCTGCTGATCGGCAGAGAGGATCGCCAGAACATGCTGATTGACGCCGTTGCCTTTTACTTTGCAGACCAGCGCTTTTGCTCCCTGGCCCAGTGCGGTACCACGAATTTCAGAAACTGCCTCACATTTGCCGACGGCTTCATGGCTTACCACGCGGTACGTTGCGCCTTGCTCTGACAACAGCGAAATTAAACGCTGATGCGTTGCGTTACCTTTGTTCACTTCCGTCATGACTTACTCCTGGTACAACAATGAAAATCCTGCAGAAAAATAATCACGCACCGGCGTGTTTTTTCTGTTTGTTCAGATAGAGCTGTGCATCAGATGCTTTGTAAGCATCATCAATAGTGTCGTTCGGCTGCATATTATAAACCCCGGCGGAGAAGCTGATGGATATATCATGCGCAATAATTTGTAAGTTATAGCGAATTCTCTCCAGCAGGCGGGGCGTTAAATCACTGGGGTGGTCGATGAGGATAATACAAAACTCATCGCCGCCGAGGCGGATGGCGTAGTCGCTTTTGCGAATAGAGCTTTGAATGGCTTTGGCCAGATGGGTGATAATCCGATCGCCTTCTTTATGCCCTAACGTGTCATTGATGACTTTCAGTTTATCGCAGTCGATGGCGATAAAGGTGACGAGCGTTCCCGTGTTCACCAACTGTTGCAAACGCTGCTCAAGCGCCGGCGTTAAAATTTTACGGTTGTAGAGCCCGGTCATCGCATCACTGACATTTTCCCGCGTGACGTTGTGATACAACCGAAAATGCGTTCTGACCATATTCAGCAGTAATATCGTTGCCAGTAAATAGAATGCGAATATCTTCCAGGACGAGACAATAAAATACATAACATCGAGTGAGAGTGTGATGCGTATACCACCGGGTATGTCCTTCTCATAGTCAACATAGCGGAACAGATCGGTTTCACTTTTATGAACGAGAATCTCTTTACCGGAGCTGGTATCCGAGACCGTTACGTTAAGATAGCGCCAGACGAGAGGGCGGTCGCTGGTATAGAAAATATTCTGTAAATTCTCTTTATTAATATCTACCATCACCACACCTTTTAACTTACCGGTGTAGTAGACCGGTGTTAAAAAGCTCATCACTTTTTTCTCGGTCAGGTTATCTTCATAAATACTGGAAATCACCGTGCGGCCGGTGAAAATACCATCAATATCATTCTGGTCGATTCCCAGCGTACCTTTTTGCAAAAACGACCAGTTGTGTATCGCAAATTTCCGCGAGTCGATCAAATCATAGAAATAGACGTAGTTATTTTTGAGATCGACGTAATATCGAAATTTATACTCTAACGTCCCTAATCCCTGACCGTAATCTTTCTGCTGACGATTAACATTGACCGCCCGGTCAAAAGAAGGCAGCAGAAAAATGTCATCAAGCTGCTCACTACATTTTGTTGAGGTGGTCTGCAACGTACCGTGCAATGGCAGATAGTTGTGCTTAGTAAGGTTGAGCCCATGAGCGCCGTTAACGCTGTCGAAAGCGGTGCAAAGTGCTTTTTGCTGTTCGAGAGAGGCTGGCTCATGGGGGGACGAAAATGTGCGCATCAGATGGGCTGCGATGCTCTGATTTGTGTACTTATCATAGAGGAACGATGAGTCGGCTTTCTCATTGATATAGCGCATGTACGCATTCATTGCTTTATCGCTGGCAATGAGCTCATAAACCAAAAAAGAAGACGTCAAAACAATTACGCTGACGGAGATAAAGAGCCTGAGCGCTTTATGATGCAATTTCATAATGATTTACAGCCCTGTAAGTCTGATAGTTCAGTCTATCACACGGCATACATCCGCTCTAACGCTACGGGCAAGGACATTTTGTAATAAAAATCATTCGCGCGCTTCACCTTTAACTCTTAATGTTGTATTTATAATGCAACTTATAAAAGGAGACAGGCCAATGAGCGCGACTGAAAAAGCGGGTCATACATTTTTAGCCAGCCTGGGCAAAACCCGTCTGCGTCCGGGCGGCGTTGAAGCAACAGAATGGTTGTTTAGCCAGTCACAGCTGACGCCCGGCAGCCAGGTGCTTGAAGTGGCGTGCAACATGGCCACGACGGCGATAGAGTTAGTTCAACGCTTTGGTTGTACGGTCTACGCTATCGATATGGATAAAACCGCGCTGTCTAATGCCAGAAATAATGTGGCAGCAAATGGGCTGGAAAATCACATCCATGTGATGGCTGCGAATGCCAGTACCCTGCCTTTTGCGGATAACAGTTTTGATGTTGTGATTAACGAAGCCATGCTGACAATGTATGCCGATAAAGCGAAGGCGAAGTTAATTGCCGAATATTATCGTGTGTTGAAGCCCGGTGGGCGCCTGCTCACCCACGATATTATGTTCACCGCCCAAAAACTGGGCGCGGGCGATCAGGGCCAGCTTGTCGATGTGGTGAAATCAAACGTTAGCCCAATGACCAGACAAGGCTGGCGTGATTTGTTTCTTAACTGCGGGTTCGAACAGGTCTTGCAGCAGAATGGCAACATGTCGCTGATGTCACCGCGCGGATTAATTCGTGATGAAGGGCTTACAGGGGCAGTTAAAATTGTGTTTAACGGCTTACGCACGAGCGAAAATCGTCGTCGGTTCCTGAAAATGTTTCGCTTCTTCCGTTCGCAACGTCATCAGTTAAACTACATTGCCTGCTGCTCTGTTAAGGGAAAATAAAAACAGGATGGGGCACTATTTATAAAATCAGTCAGCACATCTACGCGCTGACTGATTTGTTTAGATTAATTGTTACTGGTCGTACTTTGCTTATGAAACAGTTCGCGAAATACCGGGTAAATATCATCCTGGTCGCGGATATGCTGCATCGCAAAGTTATCAAAGGTTGATTGCAGATGTTCGTATTCACGCCATAAGGTTTGGTGAGCGCGGCGAGTGATTTCGATATAGCTGTAATAGCGTACCACTGGCAGCAGCTTTTTCGCCAAAATCTCATGACACAGCGGTGAATCATCTGCCCAGTTATCACCATCCGATGCCTGTGCAGCATAGATGTTCCACTGGGCAGGGTTGTAGCGATCTTTCACCACTTCATCCATTAACTTCAGCGCACTGGAGACAATGGTCCCCCCGGTTTCCTGAGAGTAGAAGAACTCGTGCTCATCCACTTCTTTCGCCTGGGTATGGTGGCGAATATAAACCACCTCCACGTTCTTATAGGTCCGGCTTAAGAACAGATACAGCAGGATATAAAAACGTTTAGCCATATCTTTGGTCGACTGATCCATCGAACCAGAGACGTCCATCAGGCAGAACATTACCGCCTGGCTGGAAGGGTCGGGGCGTTTTTCATAATTTTTGTAGCGTAAATCAAAGGTGTCGATAAATGGCACGCGTTCGATTTTTGCCCGCAGTTCGGCAATCTCTTTGCGTAACCGTTCCTCTTCCAGCAACTGCGCTGGTTCGCTTTTCGCGATGGTTTCCAGATCCGCTTCGAGAGCATGCAGTTCGCGACGCTTACCCGCTGTCATCGCCGTACGGCGCGCCAGTGAGTTTTGCAGGGATCGCACCACGCTAATGTTGGCAGGCACACCGTTAGAGGTAAAACCTGCCCGGTGTGTTTTATACTCCGTTAACTGACGCTGCTGATTCTGCTTCAGGTTAGGAAGTGCTAAATCTTCGAACAACAGATCAAGATATTCATCTTTAGAGATCTGAAAGACGAACTCATCCTGACCCTCACCATCCTGGCTGGCCTGGCCTTGTCCACTTCCTGAGCCGCCACCGCCGCCTTGTGGGCGTTCAATGCGGTCATTCTGCACAAAATGGTCGTTACCCGGATGTACGCGATGGCGCAGGCCACCACGTCCCTGATGAAACATTGGTTCGCTAATATCATCAGTCGGAATAGAGACAGATTCGCCGCTATCCACATCAGTCACCGAACGCTTGTTAATGGCCTCGGAGATCGACTGTTTAATTTGCGATTTATAACGGCGTAAGAAGCGCTGGCGGTTTACCGTGCTCTTGTTTTTGCCGTTAAGACGCCGGTCAATAAACCAGGTCATAAGCCCCCCGTACTGCCAACTGTTCGCCATGTCTGTAAGTGCCGGATGGCGCTGTCGCTATCCGGCCTACGGAACATTGTTTTGCAAGCCCGGTAAGCGCATGCGCCACCGGGCACTTATGTTAAGACGATTTACGTACGCGCAAATACCATTCGCACAGTAAACGCACCTGTTTACGCGTGTAGCCTTTTTCCATCATACGGTCGACAAAATCGTCGTGTTTTTTCTGCTCGTCAGTCGAGGTTTTAGCATTGAACGAAATGACCGGCAGCAGCTCCTCGGTATTGGAGAACATTTTCTTCTCAATAACCGTGCGTAGTTTTTCGTAACTGGTCCAGTTTGGATTGCGACCGCTGTTATTCGCTCTGGCACGCAGAACAAAGTTGACGATCTCGTTACGGAAATCTTTCGGGTTACTGATACCCGCCGGCTTCTCAATTTTCTCCAGTTCTGAGTTCAGTGACTCGCGATCAAACAGCTGACCGGTATCTGGATCGCGATACTCCTGATCCTGAATCCAGAAATCCGCATAAGTGACATAACGGTCGAAAATGTTCTGTCCGTATTCGGAATAGGATTCGAGATAAGCTGTCTGGATCTCCTTGCCGATGAATTCAGCATATTTCGGGATCAGATAGCCTTTCAGGAACTCAAGATAACGCTCAGCTTGCTCCTGCGGGAACTGTTCACGCTCGATTTGCTGCTCCAGTACGTAGAACAGATGAACCGGGTTAGCTGCCACTTCGGCATGGTCAAAGTTAAAGACGCGAGAGAGGATCTTAAACGCGAAACGCGTGGACAGACCGTTCATTCCCTCATCAACCCCGGCGTAATCCCGATACTCCTGATAGGATTTCGCTTTTGGATCGGTATCTTTCAGGCTTTCGCCATCGTAAACGCGCATCTTCGAGTAAATGCTCGAGTTCTCAGGTTCTTTCAGGCGAGAAAGAATGGTAAAGCGAGAGAGCGTTTCCAACGTGCCCGGTGCGCAAGGCGCATGGGTCAGCTCACTGTGGTTAAGCAGTTTTTCGTAAATTTTGATCTCTTCAGAGATCCGCAGGCAATAAGGCACTTTGACGATGTAAACACGGTCAAGGAACGCCTCATTGTTTTTGTTATTACGGAACGTTACCCATTCAGACTCGTTCGAGTGGGCAAGAATAATCCCGTTAAACGGCAGGGCGGAGATACCTTCTGTCCCGTTGTAGTTTCCTTCTTGGGTGGCGGTCAGCAGAGGATGCAGCACTTTAATCGGTGCTTTAAACATCTCAACGAACTCCATAATCCCCTGGTTTGAGCGGCATAGTGCGCCCGAATAACCGTAGGCATCAGGATCGTTCTGGGCGTGGTGTTCGAGTTTACGAATATCCACTTTCCCGACCAGCGCAGAAATATCCTGGTTGTTTTCATCACCAGGCTCCGTTTTAGCGATTGCGATCTGCTCCAGAATAGACGGCCAGACTTTGACGACGCGGAATTTTGTAATGTCCCCGCCAAAATCATGCAGACGTTTAGCAGCCCACGGCGACATGATCGTACCGAGATAACGACGCGGGATCCCATACTCTTTATCCAGGATCTGCGCGTCTTCCTGCGGATTAAACAGGCATAACGGATGATCGTTGACCGGGCTACGTTCGCCATTGGCGCTCAGGACATAAATCGGTACTCGTTGCATCAGCGACTTCAGCCGCTCAGCAAGAGATGATTTCCCCCCTCCCACAGGCCCCAGCAGATACAGAATCTGCTTCTTCTCTTCCAGACCTTGAGCCGCATGCTTCAAATAAGAAACAATCTGCTCAATGGCGTCTTCCATGCCGTAAAACTCTTCAAAAGCGGGATAGCGTGCAATTACCCGATTCGAAAAGAGTCGAGAAAGTCGAGGTTCATGGGCAGTGTCAACCATGACAGGCTCACCAATAGCCATTAATAGCCGCTCTGCCGCGTTGGCATAAGCACTGCGATCTTGCCGACAAGTGGTAAGAAACTCCTGCAGCGTGAACTCTTCGTCCTTGGCAGCTTCATAACGCTGGCGATAGTGATCGAATATATTCATGGTATGCCGTCCTTTCGTTTTTTAGCACATGTTAAGAGCCGTTCATATGAATAGTAGAGGCCCCTGAAGAGGTAAACTGAACGACGTCGCTGCTGAAGAAATAAGCAACTCTCATGCCATTTTAGTGGTCAGGAGATCAACGTATTCGGTGATACACCTTCTAAAATTAAGCGTAGATGGCATTTGCAAAACTTGCCTGTGTGCGCAAATGAATTTCAATGGCATATCAATAACTCATCAGCAAAAAAAGCACATCTTATGTAAAGAATTGGAGCGGGATTCATGCGGTGTTCACCGTGCTGCAAGCAAAATGTCATCACTCGCTGAGAAATTAGGGGGTTACATTCTGGGGTGAATACGTAAAATAGTTGGGCTGAAGCGTATTGGCGGTTACACTTTGACCGCTACACATTTGAATAAGGAATTATGGATTGTGACCAAACTCAAACTTCTGGCACTTGGCGTCCTTGCCGCAACCGCAGTTAGCACCGCACAGGCGGAAAGTCAGTGGACTGTTGGCGCGGGTGTTGGTGTGATTAACAGCCCGTACAAACAGTATGACCGCGATGTTTACCCTGTTCCGGTTGTCACCTATGAAGGCGATAATGTGTGGTTCCGCGGCTTGGGTGGCGGTTACTATTTGTGGAATGATACGGCAGATAAGCTTTCCATCATGGCGTACTATGATCCGACGCATTTCAAGCCGGGTGATAGCGATAGCCATGCTTTACGCCAACTCGACAAGCGTAAAAGCAGCTTGATGGCTGGTCTATCATATGTACATAACACCCAGTATGGTTTCCTGCGTACCGCACTGGCGGGTGATACCCTGGATAACAGCAACGGCTTTATCTGGGATCTGGCCTGGCTCTACCGTTACACCAATGGTGGTCTGACCCTGACGCCGGGTATCGGTGTGCAGTACAGCAGCGAAAACTACAACGACTACTATTATGGTGTGTCCAATCACGAGTCTCGCCGCAGTGGTCTGAATAGCTACAACGCTGACGATGGATGGGATCCGTACCTGGAGTTGACCGCGAGCTATAACTTCCTTGGCAACTGGAACGTGTACGGCACTGGCCGTTATGTGCGTTTGAGTGATGAAGTGAAAGACAGCCCGATGGTCGATAAGTCCTGGTCTGGCATCTTCTCGGTGGGTGTGACCTACAAGTTCTGATACTACTCGGTGTCAAACACTAGCCCGCATCTCTGCGGGCTTTTTTACGTCATTAAATTTAAGACAACCCCCAGATCATGATGGTGCAATTTGTGCACCCTAACAGGACACATGCACGTTGTTTTGCTTTACTGTGGTGCATTAACACAGGAGGGTGCGATGACAGCGAAACAGGTGACGTTTACAAACCAGGTATCGCTTCCTGCTATTGGGCAGGGAACATGGTACATGGGCGAGGATCCAAGCCGACGCCGGGATGAAGTGTCTGCGCTGCAGGCCGGACTGGATCTCGGCCTGCGATTGATTGATACCGCAGAAATGTACGCTGATGGTGCAGCGGAAGAGGTGGTGGGTGAAGCATTAACGGGACGGCGTGATAGCGCTTTTTTAGTCTCGAAAGTTTACCCATGGAATGCCGGTGGAGAGAAAGCCATTGCCGCCTGCGAAGCCAGCCTGCGTCGACTGAAAACTGATTATCTGGATCTCTATTTGCTGCACTGGATGGGCGATTTTTCATTTGCAGAGACCGTCGATGCCATGGAAACACTGATTGCGCAGGGGAAAATCCGCCGTTGGGGCGTCTCAAATCTCGATTATGATGATATGCAGGCGTTATGGCAGGTACCCGGTGGACGGGAGTGTGTGACTAACCAGGTGCTTTATCATTTAGCCTCGCGCGGTATTGAATATGATTTACTGCCGTGGTGCCAGCAGCAGCAGATGCCGGTCATGGCATACAGTCCGCTGGCCCAGGCGGGACGGCTGCGTGGCGATTTGCTTTCTAATTCCGTGGTGAATGACATTGCGCGCGTGCACAATGTTAGTGCTGCGCAGATTTTGCTGGCGTGGGTGATTCGTCAGTCGGGTGTAATAGCAATTCCAAAAGCCGCAAGCGTAGCGCATGTCGAACAAAATGCCGCCGCGCTGGAGATAACGCTCTCTGTGGATGAGCTGAAGCAGTTAGATAAGGCGTATCCGGCGCCAAAAGGTAAAACAGCGCTGGATATGGCCTGATTTGCCAAATTACGATGCTCACGCAGCTTATCAGGCCAACGGCTGCGTGCGGTTTGCAGGCCGGATAAGGCGTTAGCCGCATCCGGCATGTTGCACTGATTTGCCTGATGGCGATGCGCTTATCAGGCCTACGACTGCGTGTGTTTGTAGGCCGGATAAGGCGTTAGCCGCATCCGGCATGATGAGCAGAGTTGTCTTAGCGTTTAGCAACACGAATAGTCTGCGCGAGGCGAGATGGTTTTTCTTCGGTGGTTTTCTGCGGAGCGGTCGCGTAAGCCGTTTCTACACAAACAAACGTTTTGTAGCCATCATCCGGCATGTCGCCCATACTGACGGACAGCGCCGGGCCAGGGTTCCAGCCCACGACATTCAGGTGGTGGTGGTGGACAACGTCGATATTGCGATTCAACGCATCATCATGAATCACGCTGCACGCTTCCGGATTCAGATAGACACGATCGGTGCGGTCCGGGAAGGTCTGGATACCATCAGCCAGCACATCTTCTTTAGCATCATTCACTTTATCGATCAGGCGATCGCCGAGACCACTAACTTTCACTGCCGCAATGTCACCAACGTTGAAATAGGTATGCAGTGCCGAGGTGGTTTCAAACTCACCGTGAGCTTCCAGCTCCATCTCACAGGTGGCTCCCACTTTGAAACGGGCCAGCAGGCAAAACTCGTGCGGCCAAAGCTGACGCGTTTCGGCATTGCTCTGCAGTTCAAACGTCAACACCACGCCATTGTCGTCTTCGTTGTGCGCTTTCAGCGTCCATGGCAAGTTACGGGCAAAACCATGCGAAGGCAGGCCCTGCTGAGCAGCCGGACCAAACCACGGCCAGCAAATTGGTACGCCGCCACGCAGCGCTACGCCGGTTTTAAACGGGGTATTGTTGCTTAACCACAGGACTTCCTCTTCGCCGTTTGGTTTCCAGGAAAGAAGATGTGCGCCCTGTAGCGCGAAAGACGCTTTAACCTGGGGGTGATCGACAACAAGAACCTCAAGCTCATCAAGCTGACGGCGGGAGAGGACAGGGGTAAGCTGTTCAATGACCGGGAGAGCGAAAATTTTGTTAATCATGATGCAATCCTTGGTATGTGAATATTTTGGTCATAAAAAAAGGCGACCGAAGTCGCCTTTTTGGATCAGATACTCATCTCAACTTATTTGGAGATGTGAGCAATCAGGTCCAGAACTTTGTTAGAGTAGCCGGTTTCGTTGTCGTACCAGGATACCAGTTTCACGAAGTTGTCGTTCAGTGCGATACCAGCTTTAGCATCGAACACGGAAGTGCAAACTTCACCGTTGAAATCGGTAGATACTACGTCGTCTTCGGTGTAACCCAGAACGCCTTTCATCGGGCCTTCGGAAGCAGCTTTGATTGCTTTCTTAATTTCTTCGTAAGAAGCAGCTTTTTCCAGACGAACGGTCAGGTCAACAACGGATACGTTCGGGGTAGGAACGCGGAACGCCATACCAGTCAGTTTGCCGTTCAGTTCTGGCAGTACTTTACCTACAGCTTTAGCTGCACCGGTAGAGGACGGGATGATGTTCTGGGATGCGCCGCGGCCGCCGCGCCAGTCTTTGTGAGACGGGCCATCAACGGTTTTCTGAGTAGCGGTGGTCGCGTGAACAGTAGTCATCAGACCTTCGATGATGCCGAAGTTGTCGTTGATAACTTTAGCCAGCGGAGCCAGGCAGTTAGTGGTGCAGGAAGCGTTAGAAACGATGTCCTGACCTTCGTATTTGTCAAAGTTAGCGCCTTTAACAAACATCGGAGTGTTATCTTTGGACGGACCAGTCAGAACCACTTTTTTCGCGCCAGCAGTGATGTGCTTACGAGCGGTTTCATCTGTCAGGAACAGGCCAGTAGCTTCAGCTACTACGTCAACACCAACTTCGTCCCATTTCAGGTTAGCCGGATCACGTTCAGCGGTAACACGGATTTTTTTACCGTTTACGATCAGATGACCGTCTTTCACTTCAACGGTACCGTTGAAACGGCCGTGAGTGGAGTCATATTTCAGCATGTAAGCCATGTAGTCAGCGTCTAACAGGTCGTTGATTGCAACGATCTCGATGTCAGAACGTTCTTGAGCAGCACGGAAAACAATGCGACCGATACGGCCAAAACCGTTGATACCTACTTTGATAGTCATATATTCCACCAGCTATTTGTTAGTGAATAAAAGGTTGCCTGTAAAATTACAAAAACCTTACGCAGCGTCAAGCGGAATCGTGTCAATCATTGCGACAAATCAATCTGCTGCCTAAGCTTTGCGCAACTGACTCGCCTCACTCTTCCTTTGGGCTTGAAACCACATGGGGTCGGCGGCCCGAATTTTAAAGGGCAATCAAGATAAAAACGTGATTCTGATCACGAATTGCAGGCTGCCATTTCGCAAGGATCAAGTTTAGAACAAAAGTTCGCACTCCGGTGTTAATGTTTTGTTAGAATCTGTCTCGCGATGTGAGTTTAGATAAAGCGAGATGTGAGCAAATGGCTAATCAACCTTCTCCAGAAGAACTGAAAAAAAATTTAACCGAAATGCAGTTCTACGTGACGCAGAATCACGGGACAGAACCGCCATTTACCGGGCGTTTGCTGCATAACAAGCGAGACGGCATCTACCACTGTCTGATCTGCGATAAACCGCTATTTCGTTCCGAGACAAAATATGACTCTGGCTGCGGCTGGCCCAGCTTTTACGAGCCTGTCAGCGATGAGGCTATCCATTACATAAAAGATACGTCACACGGCATGCAGCGCATAGAAATCCGCTGCGGAAACTGTGATGCGCACCTGGGACACGTCTTCCCGGATGGGCCGAAACCTACCGGTGAACGGTACTGCGTTAACTCAGCGTCTTTGAACTTCACTGATAGTGAAAACGGTGAGCAAACCAAGGGTTGAAGAAACGATTCAGCAAATTATTCTACGGAGAGTGGATTTAACATGAATCTTGATGAGATGATCAACAGTATGACGCCGGAAGTTTATCAGCGCTTATCGACTGCCGTTGAGCTCGGAAAATGGCCGGATGGGGTAGCGCTAACAGCAGAACAAAAAGAGAATAGCTTACAGTTGGTGATGTTATGGCAGGCGCGTAACAATATTGACGCGCAGCATATGACGATTGATACCAACGGTGAGATGGTGATGAAGAGCAAGCAGCAGTTGAAGGTTGAGTTTGGTATTACGCCCGAACCGATTGCGACGTTTAAATCCTGATTACCCAGGCCCGGCAGACATCGATGTCGGGCCTGCAGTTGATGTTATTTCTTATTCATCATCGCTTTCAGATCGGCGAACGGGTTGTATTTCGCTTCGCCTACGGCCTTTTGCGCATCTTCTCCTGCAACCACCGTTGAACCATACTGGTCCGCTTCCGTATATTTGGAATGCTCGTGATCGTGGCAGTACAGGCACAACATTTCCCAGTTGCTACCATCTTCTGGGTTATTCGAGTGATCGTGATCGATATGGTGTACCGTCAACTCGCGCAAATTTGAATACACGAACTCACGGGAACAGCGTCCACAGACCCAGGGAAAGAGTTTAAGCGCCTTTTCCCGGTAACCGACTTCAAGACGGGCGTAATTTTTAGGGATAAAAGCCATAAAGCTCATGCCTCCAGTAGAAAATGAAGAGCTGCGCCAAAAGCTGGCGCAGCAGAATGTGCTAATCATAACCTATTGTGTCAGGCGTTGGGATCAGTGTTTGATGCCTAACGAATCGGCTAACTGCTTCGCCAACTGATTATTGTCATCTGCGCCGTACTCCCAGAACATGGCGCCTCCCAACCCTTTGCTTTTGATGTAGTCGGCTTTGATCGCCACCGAACGCGGATTTTCATAGGAGAGGGCAAAGAGTGTTTTTCCATCCGCAGACTGCACCGACAGCCACGGTACTTTCGCTTCATCATCCCAATGTTGGCTAAAGCGCTTTTGCGGATCGTTGATCAACTTCGCCACGATATCGTTGTACTTCACGTAGGTATCTTTGCTCAGGTCGACGCCCAGTGATTTGAACAACTCAATTTGAGCTGACTCGAAATAGGGCTGGGTAGCCGGGTTTTTCTGCGCGTCAGGTTTGCTCCAGTCAATACCTGGCTCAACGGCGCGTTTTGGTACGCGTCCATAAAAGCCAATGCCCAGATTCATTTGGCTCGGTTTCAGACCGGCTGCGAGATAGTTACTGACCACAAAATCGGCGCTGTATTTATCCGCCGCGGCGACCGTCGGCCATTGCGTCGAATCATACAGGTTCGAGTTAAAATACTGGGTGCCGTAAGCCATGTCATAGGTCATCAGGTTGATGTAGTCGAGCGATGGTGCAATGGCTTTTACATCTACCCAGCTTTTCGGACTTTCTGCATTTGCGCCCACGGCGATGGTCAGCAGTTTTTTATGCCCCAATGCGGCCCGCAGTTCTGTTAGCAGCGCGGTAAAGTTAGCGCGGTCAGCCGGTTGGCTTTCGACCAGTCCCCAGGCGCCGTTAACCGGATATTCCCAGTCGAGATCGATGCCATCCAGACCATATTTCGCAATTATCTCTTGCGCAGACTGAATAAACACTGCGCGCGTATCCTTCGTTGCCGCCGCACCAGAGAATCCACGCGCTCCCCAGCCGCCGACGGAAAGTAACACTTTCAGGTTTGGATTTTGTTTACGCAGCTGTGGGATTTTCAGCAAATCATCCTGCACTTTCTGTGAAAGCCAAATTTGATGCAGTTTGCTGGCGTCTTTTAAGGCGTCATTGGTCTCGTCTTTTTCGTTGTTGTAGACAAGGCCAAACGAATAGTTGAGATGGGTTATCTGGCGAACATCCAGTTTATTGATGTCGCCGCCAGGACCGGCAGTGACGTCGCCACCGCCATTAAAGTAGCCAACTGACATCAGTGTATTGGCGGAAACAACGCTGGCGCAGAGCAGGGGTAATGCTGCCAACAAAGGCAATAGTTTCATCGGTGTTCCTCTTTGACATTTAAACAAGTAAACACGCCACGGAAATGGCGTGGCGAAAAAAACAGCATCCGCAGGTTAACAGTTTCATAACAGGAAAAATGCGAAGGGGTTCACGCCATTTTAGCGAAGCGGCTGCCAGGTTCACTTGGTTTTCAATTCATCTTTGCACTTATTTGTGATCTTGGTTGTGAAATGCAGATAATAATCTGTGTTTTAAAGATTTGATGTTGACCTCAAAAATTATATGGATAAGTATGATTGTCACTGATGCAAAACTGAACACAAAGGAAAATTCAATGAAAGCACTGGCAAGATTTGGCAAGGCCTTTGGCGGCTATAAGATGATTGATGTACCGGAACCGGTTTGTGGCCCGGATGACATCGTGATTGAAATCAAAGCGGCGGCTATCTGCGGCGCGGACATGAAACACTACAATGTTGATAGCGGTTCTGATCAATT
Source organism: Citrobacter sp. CF971 (assembly GCF_006385635.1). NCBI lineage: Bacteria > Pseudomonadati > Pseudomonadota > Gammaproteobacteria > Enterobacterales > Enterobacteriaceae > Citrobacter > Citrobacter sp. CF971. The sequence continues at coordinate 2,062,606 of NZ_CP041051.1, forward strand.
TAACTCCATCCGCGGCCATGAGTTCGCCGGTAAAATTGTCCGCGTTGGCGACAAAGTTAAGGACTGGAAAGTCGGTCAGCGGGTGGTTTCTGACAATAGTGGACATGTCTGCGGTGTTTGCCCGGCCTGCGAACAGGGCGATTTTCTGTGTTGTACAGAAAAAGTGAACTTAGGTCTCGATAATAACACATGGGGAGGAGGGTTCTCTAAATATTGCCTGGTGCCGGGGGAAATCCTCAAAATTCACCGCCATGCGCTGTGGGAAATTCCACAAGGCGTTGATTATGAAGAAGCGGCGGTGCTGGATCCTATCTGTAACGCCTACAAATCTATTGCTCAGCAATCCAAATTCCTTCCCGGCCAGGACGTCGTGGTTTTCGGCACCGGCCCATTAGGGCTCTTTTCCGTGCAAATGGCGCGCATCATGGGGGCCGTAAATATCGTAATGGTCGGGCTGGAAGAGGACGTTGCCGTACGCTTCCCGATCGCCAAAGAGCTGGGGGCGACAGCTGTCGTTAACGGTTCGACCGAAGATGTGGTTGCACGCTGCCAGGAAATCTGCGGTAAAGACAATCTGGGGCTAGTCATTGAATGCTCTGGTGCCAATATCGCTCTGAAACAATCGATCGAAATGCTGCGCCCGAATGGTGAAGTCGTTCGCGTCGGCATGGGCTTTAAACCTCTCGATTTCTCCATCAACGACATCACCGCGTGGAACAAAAGCATCATTGGTCATATGGCCTACGATTCTACATCCTGGCGCAACGCCATACGCCTGCTGGCCAGCGGAGCGATCAAGGTCAAACCGATGATCACTCACCGTATCGGCCTGTCGCAATGGCGCGAAGGATTTGACGCCATGGTCAATAAAACCGCGATTAAAGTCATCATGACTTACGACTTTGATGAATAACATGTTTATTAAAAGGACGTTATCGCATGGAACAAATAGCAAAACCGCACTGCGGCGCCAGACTGGACAGGCTACCTGACTGTCGCTGGCATACGTCAATGTTTGCGATGGTTGCCTTCGGATTACTGGTTTGCTGGAGTAATGCCGTCGGCGGATTAATTCTCGCGCAGTTAAAAGAACTTGGCTGGACTGATAATTCCACCACCGCCACGTTCTCTGCCATTACGACGGCTGGAATGTTTCTCGGCGCGCTCGGTGGGGGAATTATTGGCGATAAAATCGGGCGTAAAAACGCATTTATTCTATATGAAGCGATTCATATTATTTCTATGATCGTGGGTGCGTTTTCACCCAATATGACCTTTCTGATCGCCTGCCGTTTTGTAATGGGAGTTGGATTAGGCGCGCTGTTAGTGACCTTATTTGCCGGGTTTACCGAATATATGCCTGGTAGAAATCGTGGTACATGGTCGAGTCGGGTCTCGTTTATCGGCAACTGGTCTTATCCACTCTGTTCGCTGATTGCGATGGGGCTGACGCCACTTATCAGCGCGGAATGGAACTGGCGCGTACAGTTGTTGATTCCTGCGGTGCTGTCGCTCATAGCAACGGTTATTGCCTGGCGCAGTTTCCCTGAGTCGCCTCGCTGGCTGGAGTCTCGCGGGCGCTACCAGGAAGCCGAAAAGGTGATGCGGGCAATTGAGGAAGGTGTCATTCGACAGACCGGTAAGCCGCTGCCACCAGTCGTAATAGATGATGATGGCAAACAACCGTGTTCTGTTCCGTACTCCGCATTATTAACAGGGGTGTTACTGAAGCGGGTTATTTTGGGTTCCTTTGTTCTGATTGCCATGAACGTCGTCCAGTACACCTTAATTAATTGGCTACCGACAATATTTATGACGCAGGGCATTAATCTGAAAGACTCCATTGTCTTAAATACCATGAGTATGTTCGGCGCGCCGTTTGGGATTTTTATCGCCATGCTGGTAATGGATAAAATTCCGAGAAAGACCATGGGTGTGGGGTTATTAGTGTTAATTGCCGTGCTGGGATATATCTATTCACTGCAAACCAGCATGCTGCTGATTACGCTAATTGGTTTCTTCCTGATTACTTTTGTCTATATGTACGTTTGCTACGCCTCGGCAGTCTATGTTCCGGAAATATGGCCAACCGAAGCGAAACTCCGCGGTTCTGGTCTGGCGAATGCGGTAGGACGTATCAGTGGTATCGCTGCGCCTTATGCGGTCGCGGTATTGCTTAACGGTTATGGAGTGACGGGTGTATTTGTACTGCTGGGTGCGGTCTCCATTATTGTCGCTGTCGCCATTGCTACCATCGGAATTGAAACCAAAGGCGTCTCTGTCGAAAGTCTCGGTATTGATGCAGTTACCAGCAAATAATATTGATGGGAAATAAAATGAAAAATTCAAAAGCGATATTAAAAACGCCGGGCACGATGAAAATTATTGCCGCCGATATCCCGGTGCCAAAAGAGCACGAAGTGCTGATTAAAGTGGAATACGTTGGAATTTGTGGATCAGATGTTCATGGTTTTGAATCAGGTCCTTTTATTCCGCCGAAAGATCCCAATCAGGAAATTGGTCTGGGGCATGAATGCGCCGGTACGGTGGTGGCAGTAGGGAACCGTGTGACTAAATTTAAACCCGGCGACCAGGTGAATATCGAACCGGGCGTGCCATGCGGTCACTGCCGCTACTGTCTGGAAGGGAAATACAACATCTGCCCTGATGTTGACTTTATGGCCACGCAACCTAATTATCGCGGCGCGCTAACCCACTATCTGTGCCATCCGGAGAGCTTCACTTACAAGTTGCCCGATAATATGGACACCATGGAAGGCGCGCTGGTAGAGCCCGCGGCGGTAGGGATGCATGCCGCAATGCTGGCGGACGTTAAACCGGGCAAGAAAATCGTCATTCTGGGGGCGGGCTGTATTGGTTTAATGACCCTGCAAGCCTGTAAATGTTTGGGTGCTACCGACATTGCGGTGGTTGATGTCCTGGAAAAGCGTCTGACCATGGCCGAGCAACTTGGTGCGACGACCGTGATCAACGGGGCGAAAGAGGACACCGTTGTCCGCTGCCAGCAGTTCTCCGGAGATATGGGGGCCGATATTGTTTTTGAAACCGCAGGTTCAGCGATCACTGTTAAGCAGGCTCCATATCTGGTAATGCGCGGCGGGAAAATCATGATCGTGGGTACTGTACCTGGTGATTCAGCGATTAATTTCCTCAAAATTAACCGTGAAGTGTCTATTCAGACCGTTTTCCGTTATGCCAACCGCTACCCGGTCACGATTGAAGCCATCTCCTCAGGGCGTTTTGATGTGAAGTCGATGGTGACGCATATTTACGATTATGAAGATGTTCAGCGCGCGTTTGATGAATCCGTTAATAACAAATGTGAAATTATCAAAGGCGTTATTAAAGTAAATTATTAATCTATTGAAAAGGGAGAAATAACCATGCTGGCAGATATTAAATATTGGGAAAATGATGCTCAAAATAAACATTATGCGATTGCCCACTTTAACGTGTGGAATGCGGAAATGCTAATGGGAGTGATTGATGCGGCGGAAGAATCTAAATCGCCGGTAATTATCTCCTTCGGTACCGGCTTTGTGGGTAATACCTCGTTTGAAGATTTTTCGCATATGATGGTTTCTATGGCGAAAAAAGCCTCGGTGCCGGTTATTACCCACTGGGATCACGGACGCAGCATGGAGATAATCCATAACGCATGGGCCCACGGCATGAATTCACTGATGCGTGATGCTTCCGCTTTTGATTTCGAGGAGAATATTCGCCTGACCAAAGAGGCGGTCGATTTCTTCCACCCGCTGGGTATTCCGGTCGAAGCAGAGCTGGGCCATGTGGGTAATGAAACGGTCTACGAAGAGGCGCTGGCGGGTTATCACTACACTGACCCAAGCCAGGCGGCTGAGTTTGTCGAGCGTACCGGCTGTGACTCGCTGGCGGTAGCGATTGGTAACCAGCACGGCGTCTACACCTCCGAACCGAAACTGAACTTTGACGTGGTTAAACGAGTGCGTCAGGCGGTATCCGTTCCGCTGGTGCTGCACGGCGCGTCCGGCATTAGCGACGCGGATATCAAAAAAGCCATTTCATTAGGCATTTCGAAAATCAATATTCACACCGAACTGTGCCAGGCCGCAATGGTGGCGGTGCAGGAGAACCAGGACCAGCCGTTCCTGCACGTTGAACGTGAAGTACGTAAAGCCGTAAAAGCGCGCGCGCTGGAGAAAATCAAATTGTTTGGTTCAGACGGTAAAGCGGAATGACAATATGGATAATATCGAGGTTATTTGTATAGGGGCGGCAATTGTTGATATTCCCTTGCAACCAGTGAGTAAAAATATCTTTGATGTTGACTCTTATCCATTAGAACGAATAGCTATGACCACGGGAGGTGACGCTATTAATGAGGCGACGATTATTTCTCGCCTCGGCCATCGCACGGCGTTAATAGGCCGGATAGGTGACGATGCTGCGGGGCATTTTATTGTCGACCACTGCCGTCGGGAGAATATTGATATTAAAAGCCTGAAGCAGGATGCTGATATTGATACTTCCATTAACGTGGGTTTAGTCACCGCTGATGGTGAACGCACCTTTGTGACTAACCGTAACGGCAGCTTATGGAAACTGAATATAAACGATGTTGATTTTGACCGTTTCTCTCAAGCAAAGCTGCTGTCGCTGGCGAGTATTTTTAATAGCCCGTTGTTGGATGGTGATGCACTGACGGCAATTTTCACTCAGGCGAAAGCGCATAAGCTCATTATCTGCGCGGATATGATTAAACCGCGACTGAATGAAACGCTGGACGATATCCGTGAAGCGCTGAGCTACGTGGATTATCTGTTTCCCAATTTTGAAGAGGCAAAACTGCTCACTGGGAAAGAGACGCTGGATGAGATTGCCGACAGTTTTCTGAACTGTGGCGTGAAAACCGTCGTGATTAAGACCGGCAAGAGAGGCTGTTTTATCAAGCGTGTTGACATGAAAATGGAGGTCCCGGCGGTGTCAGGAATTACCGCCATCGACACCATCGGCGCGGGGGATAACTTTGCTTCAGGATTTATCTCCGCGCTGCTAGAAGGCAAACCGCTTCGCGACTGCGCGCTGTTTGCTAATGCAACGGCGGCAATATCGGTACTGAGCGTGGGTGCCACGACGGGTGTGAAGAACAGAAAGCTGGTTGAACAACTTCTTGACGAATACGAAGGGTAATAGCGGCAGATGAAAATGATTCCTTTAGGAAGTACGGATATTACGCTTTCCCGCATGGGATTAGGCACATGGGCTATTGGCGGTGGTCCGGCATGGAATGGCGATCTCGATCTGCAGATTTGTATCGATACCATTGTTGAGGCGCATCGCTGCGGTATCAATCTGATTGATACCGCGCCAGGCTACAACTTTGGCAACAGTGAAGTGATTGTCGGTCAGGCGCTGAAAAAGCTGCCGCGCAGCGAGGTAGTGGTTGAAACCAAATGCGGCATCGTCTGGGAGCGAACAGGTAGCCTGTTTAACAAAGTGGGCGATCGCCAGCTGTATAAAAACCTCACGCCTGAGTCTATTCGCGAAGAGGTTGATGCCAGCCTGCAAAGATTGGGTATCGACAGTATTGATATCTATATGACCCACTGGCAGTCGGTCGAACCCTGTTTTACGCCGATTGCGGAAACCGTAGACACGCTGAACGCACTGAAAAAAGAGGGGAAAATCCGTTCGATTGGTGCGGCGAACGTCAATGCCGGGCATATCAGGGAGTATCTCAAACACGGTGAGCTGGATATTATCCAGGCTAAGTACAGCATTCTTGACCGGGCGCTGGAAGCTGAACTGCTGCCGCTATGCCAGCAGAATGGCATCATCGTGCAGGTCTATTCACCGCTTGAGCAGGGGTTGTTGACCGGTACTATCGCCCGAGATTATGTTCCTGGCGGCGCGCGGGCTAACAAGGTCTGGTTTCAGCGGGAAAATATGTTGCGGGTGATTGATATGCTTGGGCAGTGGCAGCCGCTTTGTGAAAAATACCGCTGCACAATTCCCGCACTAGCTCTGGCGTGGATTTTAAAGCAAAGCGATTTGATCACCTTACTGAGTGGCGCAACCGCACCTGAACAGGTTCGCGAGAATGTCAAGGCGTTAACCATTCCCCTGACAGATGATGATTCATTATTGATGAGGCGAATGGCGGAAGCGTTGGATATAAATTAATTCAGATAGGATTGACCTCTGTTTCTGTGTAAAAGAGTATTAAAATCTGTGATTCAGACATGTTCTTTTGAAAATAAATATAGCCTGTGAGATACTAGGGTCTTATTATTACTTTGCAGGAAACAGAGGTATCATCGTGGCGGCAAAAGACAGGATTCAGGCCATTAAGCAAATGGTGGCTAACGATAAGAAAGTGGTGGTATCTAATTTAAGTTCAATCTTTCAGGTGACTGAGGAAACGATTCGCCGCGATCTTGAAAAACTGGAAGATGAAGGTTTTTTGACCCGAACATATGGTGGTGCAGTGCTCAATACCACCGCGTTGTCCGACAATATTCATTTTTATAAGCGTGCAAAATCTTTCTTCGAAGAAAAGCAGATCATTGCACGTAATGCATTACCGTTTATTAAAAATAAGACCACAATGGCTGCCGACTCCAGCAGTACCGCGATGGAATTATTAAAGCTGTTGAAGGAAAGAAACGATCTGACGTTGCTTACCAATTCGGCTGAAGCATTTCATGAGCTGGCGCAGTCAGAAATTAACGTGGTTTCTACTGGCGGTGAGCTGAATAAGAATACGCTGTCGCTGCAGGGAAGAATCACCAAGGAGATTATCAGCCGCTATCATGTTGATATCATGGTGATGAGCTGCAAAGGTTTGGATATGCAGAGTGGGGCGCTTGATTCTAATGAAGCGGAAGCGGAAATCAAAAAAACCATGATCCGCCAGGCGACTGAGGTGGCCTTGTTAGTTGATCACTCAAAGTTTGATCGTAAAGCTTTCGTTCAGCTAGTGGACTTTAGCCATATTAATTACCTAATAACCAATAAGGCACCGGGTGCAGAGTGGATTGCATTTTGCAAAGAGAATAATATTCAACTCGTTTATTAACTATAGCGAGGGTTGTGTCGATATTATTCTAGTTTGCACCTGGGAAATGCCATAAGAATCTAATGATGATGGATGGCGCGGCAAAATTGCTTCTGCCGCGATCGCCATACTTTCTATTTAGCTGAATTTGAGGCATCCAGATGGAACAATGTGACCCTATCGGCGCAAGATTAGATCGCTTACCTTTATCTCGATTTCATTTTCGTATTTTCGGCATTATTAGTTTTAGTTTGTTAACAACCGGTTTTCTCAGCTATTCCGGGAATGTGGTATTAGCAAAATTAGTCAACACTGGCTGGTCAAACAATTATCTAAATGCCGCGTTTACCTCAGCGCTGATGTTCGGCTACTTTATCGGTTCACTAGCCGGCGGCTTTATTGGTGATTATCTCGGTCGACGCAAAGCGTTCCGTATCAATTTGTTAATCGTCGGGGCCTCAGCCTGCGCTGCAACGTTTGTGCCCAACATGTACTGGCTTATCTTCTTCCGCTGTCTGATGGGGATTGGAATGGGGGCGCTAATTATGGTGGGCTATGCCTCATTTACAGAATTCATTCCACCCGCGGTACGTGGGAAATGGTCTGCCCGTCTGTCATTTGTCGGCAACTGGGCACCAATGCTATCTGCGGCAATTGGCGTCGTGATCATTGCACTTTTAAGCTGGCGGGTGATGTTTCTGCTCGGTGGCATGGCAATGCTGTTGGCCTGGTATCTGTCAGGAAAATACTATATTGAATCCCCACGTTGGCTGGCTGGTAAAGGGAAGAGAAGCGAAGCTGAAAAACATCTTATGCAGGTTGAATCGCAAATTGAGCTAGAAAAAAACATCACTTTACCATCCTGCCGGAACGAATGCCCGTCGGCGGATTTAAGCACGGCAAGTGGTTCATTTTGGCTATTGTTTAAGGGGCCAATGTTGCGCTGTACACTGGTGGCGATCACGGTGCTTATCGCAATGAATATTTCGCTCTACACCATTACGGTATGGATCCCGACTATATTTGTTAATTCGGGAATCGATGTAACGAAATCCATATTTATGACCGCGATAATTATGATTGGCGCGCCAGTTGGGATATTTATTGCCGCGTTAATTATCGATCGCTTTCCACGGCGATTGTTTGGCTCATTCTTGTTGATTATTATCGCATTGCTCGGGTATTTCTATTCACTTCAAACTGAAGAGTGGGCCATTCTGAGCTACGGGCTGGTGATGATTTTTTTTCTGTATATGTATGTCTGCTTTGCCTCTGCAGTTTATGTCCCAGAACTATGGCCCACGCACCTAAGATTGAGAGGATCAGGTTTTGTTAATGCGGTGGGAAGGATTGTCGCTGTGTTTACGCCCTATGGCGTCGCTATTATGTTGACCCGCTATGGATCCATTACGGTCTTTATCGTGTTAGGAGTAATGTTGGTTCTATGCGCGCTGATTCTTTTTTGTTTTGGCATCGAAACACGCAAAGTATCGCTGGAAGAGATTTCAGCGCTGGCCTGAGATAACGCGCCGACAGGAGTGACCCTGTCGGCATCGCTTACGGTTGGGTTTCCAGCCAGTCGTCCAACGTATACAGCGTTGCACCCGCCGCCGCCATTTCTATAAAGGCGTTTGCACTGTCCTGGGGTTGAATATTAACCCCACGGCAGCCGTCGGTAATAACGCTGACGGTGTAGCCAAGATCGAGCGCATCCAGTACGGTGAATTTAACGCAATAGTCGGTTGCCAGACCCATGATGATGAGCTCGGCAATGCGGCGTTCGAGTAGCCATGCATTCAGCGCGGTAGCCTGACGACGACCGTTATCAAAAAACGCACTATAGCTGTCGACCAGCGGGTTCTCACCTTTAGTGAACGTTTGAGTTATCGCACGCTGGTTCAGCAGCGGATGCAGGGCTGCACCTGCGCTGTTTTGTACGCAATGATCGGGCCAGAATGTCTGCGCCAGTCCATCGAGTTGTCCCTGGCAGTAGGGCTCGACCTGATGCTGGCTGGCAAAACTGCCGTGATTAGCCGGGTGCCAGTCCAGACTGGCAACGACCATGTCGCCGCGTAAGGCACACCAGTCAATCAGACGGTTGGCAATATCGATTGTGCTGTCACCTTGTGGGACCGCGAGGGCACCACCGGCACAAAAGTCATTTTGTAAATCGACCAACAGTAAGGCTCGGGCCATGGGCATAGACTCCTTTAATCGTCAGGCGTGAGCTCACCACGCAGATTTTGCGTCATCGCTTCACGGATCGTCTGCGTATCCAGTCCCTGACTCAGCAAATAGTGCAGTTTGGTGAGTGTGGCTTCGACGGTCATATCCGCGCCGCCAATCACGCCAGCATGCGCTAGCGCATTGCCTGTCGCGTAGCCCCCCATGTTCACCTTGCCGGACATACACTGCGTAAGGTTCACCACCACAATGCCACGCGAACTCGCATCTTCAAGTTCTTTCAGGAACTCTTTATTCTGCGGCGCATTCCCCACGCCGTAGGAGCGCAAAATTAATGCTTTTACAGGTTGGCGCAGGAAGTTGCGTACTACATCAGCGGAGATCCCAGGATAAATGGTGACCACGCCAATCGGTTGCGGAGTGATAGGATGCACAATCAACTCACCTGTACCGTGAGGTGCGGGCGGAGTTCCCAGCCGACGAATGTGGATCCCGGCTTCCAGCAGTGGTGCAAGGTTGGGTGAGGCAAACGCGTCAAAACCATCAGCATGCGCTTTAGTGGTCCGGTTGCCGCGAAACAATCGATTGTTGAAAAACAGGGTAACTTCATTGATCGGGTAATTTGCTGCAACGTACAACGCATTCAGCAAATTGATTTGTCCGTCAGAACGTAGTTCTGCTAATGGGATTTGTGACCCTGTCACAATGACCGGCTTGCCCAGATTCTCCAGCATAAAAGAGAGCGCCGAAGCCGTAAACGCCATGGTGTCAGTGCCGTGCAGAATGACAAAACCATCGTAATCGTCGTAGTGCGCTTTAATGTCTTCCGCAATATGCTGCCAGTCTTCCGGCGTCATATCGGAGGAATCCATCAGCGGGGCGTATTCGTGGATGGTGAAGTCTGGCATCTCCGGACGGTGGAATTCAGGCATCAATGCCAGCTGGCGCTGCAGATGACCGGAAACGGGAATATAACCCTGTTCTGAGCGCTGCATACCAATGGTACCGCCGGTATAGGCAACGTAAATTGATTTTTTCTGCATGACTTTTCTTCTGTCTCAAAGAAAACCCCTCTTCATCCCGAAGAGGGGTCAATAGTTAGCGAACGTTGGCGCAGGTCAGGCAAAACGCATAGCGGTTTTGCGGATCGTTGAATGCGGCCAGCTTATCGCTTTCGGCTTTTACTGCACTGGCCGCAGAGGCCAGCGGTGGTGGGAGCATAGCCTGAATGGCGTCAGGTAGCATGGCACGAACGGAGCCTGACATGCTGTCCATCACCATATCAACGAATGTCGGTTCGTCCTGATAATACGCAATGTGCCATTGTTTCAGTTTGGCCAGCTCAGCCGCTTTCGCCACGGCGTCATCAAAATCACCCAGACTGTCTACCAGACCGTTGGCTTTTGCATCCTGTCCGGTCCAGACGTGGCCCTGCGCGATTTTGTCAATCTGCTCAGGTGTTGTTTTACGCGCATCTGCGACCAGCGTGATAAAGCGCTTATAGCCGTTCTCGATGCTAAGTTGCATCATTTGCTGCACTTCTGGTGGTAACGCTTTGGTGATGGAGATATCCGCCAGTGGGGATGTCGCCACGCCGTCGGTGTGTACGCCAATGGAATCCAGACTGTTTTCCACGGTGTTGATCACGCCAAAGATGCCGATTGAACCGGTCAGCGTGCTGGGGTTCGCCACAATGTAGCTTGCTGGGGTGGAGATCCAGTACCCACCGGAGGCTGCCATGCCGCCCATGGACACCACAACCGGTTTACCCGCCGCTTTTGCCGCAGCCAGCTCAGCACGAATGACTTCGGAGGCACTGACGCTGCCGCCAGGGCTGTTCACGCGCAGAACAATTGCTTTCACTTTCGGATCAAGACGGGCTTCGCGGATCTGCGCGGCAGTCGTGTCACCGCCCACATTCCCAGGAGTTTCTTCACCGTCCATAATCGCGCCATTGGCGAAGATAACACCAATGCTGTCTCCAGTATCCGCTGGCGTTTTCAGTGAGTAATCGTAATAGCTGACAGCGCGATAATTTTTATCCGCTTTGCTCCAGCCAAACTGTTTGGTCAGCATTTTTTCGACTTCAGCGCTGGAGGCCAGTGCATCCACCAGTTTGTTGTCGAGCGCATATTTCGCGGTATCACCCCCGACTTTTGTCAAACCGTCCAGCATGGCCTGTGCGCCAGGGAACACCTGCTGAGCAGGGATCTGGCGATTGGCAGCAACCGTGTCGAGATAGTTCTGCCACAGCTCGCCGATCCAGCGGCTGTCAGCTTCACGCGCGGCAGGAGACATATCATCACGGATAAACGGTTCTACGGCAGACTTATAAGTCCCGACACGGAACACGTGTGTGGAAACTTTCAGCTTGTCGAGCAGGGATTTGTAGTACAAACCGTTGGTGGCAAAGCCGTGCAGATCAACGGAACCCTGTGGAGAAAGATAAATTTTATTGGCGAAACTGGCGAGGTAGTACTGCCCCTGGCTGAAGTTATCGCCTACGGCAAAGACCGGTTTGCCGCTGTCGCGGAATTCCCGCAGCGCTTTACCGATATACTGCATGGAAGGCTGGTCGGCCCCGGCAAAATTTTTCAGATCCATCACAATGCCGGTGATGTTGCGATCATCTTTTGCCTGGCGAATAGTATTCACGATATCGAACAGGGAGTTTTCCTGCAGGCGATCGGAACTGGCACCAAACAGCTGACGACCAATAACGCTTAAGCGACTGGTGCTCGACGGCTTATCGACAATCACCCCCGAGATATCCAGCAGCAGTGCGCCTCGCTCAGCGTGTTCACTGGTATTGCTGCTGCTGACCTGCATCCAGATACCCACGCCCACCAGCACCAAGAAGATGAAGAACAGGTTAAGCACAAATTCACGGACGAAATTAAGTAATCGCCATGTCCATTTAAAAAATCCGGCAATAAATCGCCACAGGGTTCGCATGTATTCTCCCTACCGATTAACAACACGCCATCCCGAAATCCCGGAGAAAGGCGATAAGATGAGGCTATCGTAATGACCAGACAGGCACTTGTCAGCAGGAATCACCGCCTGTGCTGTAACAAAATCCGCTCACGTGTTAATTTTGTGAACAAATCTCATTGTTGGAGTTAAGCAAATGGATGCACTCGAATTACTTATCACCCGTCGTAGCGCTTCTCGTCTTGTCGAGCCGGCCCCGGCCGGAGAGCAACTGCAAAACATTCTGCGGGCGGGAATGCGCGCACCGGACCATAAAACGCTGCAACCGTGGCAATTCTATGTCATTGAGGGTGAAGGGCGTGAACGCTTTAGCACCGTACTTGAGAAAGGCGCGATTGCCGCAGGTAGCGATGAGAAAGCTCAGGAAAAAGCGCGCAGCGCACCGTTTCGCGCACCGCTGATTATTACCGTGGTGGCGAAATGTGAAGAAAACGACAAGGTTCCTCTGTGGGAACAAGAAATGTCTGCCGGTTGTGCGGTGATGGCTATGCAGATGGCCGCAATTGCCCAGGGCTTTGGCGGTATCTGGCGCAGTGGTGCATTAACCGAAAGTGCGGTCGTACGTGAAGCATTCGACTGTCGCCCGCAAGATAAAATCGTCGGTTTCCTCTATCTGGGCACACCGCAGCTAAAAGCATCCACGACGATCAACCTTGCCGATCCGAGCGCATTCGTCCGTTATTTCTGATATCAACGGCAAAACTGTCTGGATTCTGAGCAAAGACACTCGAATTCAGACAGTCACTCTTACCACATCATGGAATGAGCGCTACCATATCCGGATTGCAATGACAGGAGATGTCCATGAGCGAGCAAGCTATTCGTTTAACGCAATACAGCCACGGAGCCGGTTGCGGTTGTAAAATTTCCCCAAAAGTGCTGGAAACCATCCTGCACAGCGAGCAGGCGAAGTTTGTTGATCCGAACTTACTGGTGGGTAATGAAACTCGCGACGACGCGGCCGTATACGATTTGGGAAACGGCACCAGCGTTATCAGCACCACCGATTTCTTTATGCCGATTGTCGATAATCCGTTTGATTTTGGCCGCATCGCCGCGACTAACGCCATCAGCGATATATTCGCTATGGGCGGCAAACCGATTATGGCAATTGCTATTCTGGGCTGGCCGCTGGATAAGCTGGCGCCGGAAATCGCCCGCGAAGTCACCGAAGGCGGACGTTTTGCCTGCCGTCAGGCGGGTATTGCGCTGGCGGGCGGCCACTCTATCGATGCCCCAGAGCCTATCTTTGGCCTTGCGGTAACCGGCGTTGTGCCGACCGAACGCGTGAAGAAAAACAGCACCGCAGAGGCAGGGTGTAAGTTATTCCTGACCAAGCCTCTGGGGATTGGCGTTCTGACGACAGCAGAGAAAAAATCACTACTGAAGGAAGAACACAAAGGACTGGCGACAGAAGTGATGTGTCGGATGAACATTGCCGGTGCGGCATTCGCCGATATCGACGGCGTGAAAGCCATGACCGACGTTACCGGTTTTGGTCTGCTGGGGCATCTGAGTGAAATGTGTCAGGGCGCAGGCGTTCAGGCGCAAATTATCTACCAGGATATTCCTAAGCTGCCTGGCGTTGAAGAATACATCGCGCAGGGTGCAGTACCCGGCGGTACCCAACGTAACTTTGCCAGCTACGGACACCTGATGGGTGAAATGCCGCAATCGGTACGCGATCTGTTGTGCGATCCGCAAACTTCCGGTGGCCTACTGCTGGCGGTAACGCCGGAAGCTGAAGCCGAAGTGAAAGCGGCAGCGGCGCAGTTCGGTATCGATCTCACCGCCATTGGTGAGTTAGTGGAAGCTCGTGGCGGTCGCGCCATGGTTGAGATTCGTTAACTCGATGCGGTTGTTTATTGCCGAAAAACCAAGTCTGGCGCGTGCTATCGCCGATGTGTTGCCAAAGCCGCATCGCAAAGGCGATGGTTTTATCGAATGCGGAAATGGACAAGTGGTGACCTGGTGTATTGGTCACCTGCTTGAACAGGCGCAGCCGGATGCCTACGACAGTCGTTATGCTCGCTGGAGCCTGGTCGATCTGCCGATTGTCCCGGAAAAGTGGCAACTGCAACCGCGCCCCTCGGTGACCAAACAGCTCAACGTCATTAAGCGCTTTTTGCATGAGGCCAGCGAAGTTATTCACGCCGGTGACCCCGATCGTGAAGGGCAACTGCTGGTGGATGAAGTGCTGGATTACCTGCAACTGGCGCCTGAAAAGCGCCAGAAGGTGCAGCGTTGCCTGATTAACGACCTCAACCCGCAGGCCGTTGAGCGGGCTATTGAGCGGCTGCGCGCCAACAGTGAGTTTATTCCGCTGTGCGTGTCGGCACTGGCGCGAGCGCGTGCGGACTGGTTGTACGGTATCAATATGACGCGCGCTTACACCATTCTCGGACGTAACGCAGGCTATCAGGGCGTACTTTCGGTCGGGCGCGTACAAACGCCGGTGCTCGGGCTGGTTGTGCGTCGTGATGAAGAGATTGAGAACTTCGTCGCCAAAGACTTCTTCGAAGTGAAAGCGCATATCGTAACGCCCGCCGATGAGCGGTTTACCGCTATCTGGCAGCCGAGCGAAGCGTGTGAGCCGTATCAGGATGAAGAAGGGCGCTTGCTGAATCGCACGCTGGCTGAACACGTGGTGAACCGAATTAACGGTCAACCGGCGATAGTCACCAGCTATAACGATAAACGGGAATCAGAATCCGCGCCGTTACCGTTCTCGCTGTCGGCGTTGCAGATTGAAGCGGCGAAGCGCTTCGGTTTAAGTGCGCAAAACGTTCTGGATATCTGCCAGAAGTTGTATGAAACCCATAAGTTGATTACCTATCCGCGTTCGGATAGCCGTTATCTGCCGGAAGAGCACTTTGCCGGACGTCATGCGGTACTGAACGCGATTAGCGTCCATGCCCCGGATCTGCTCCCGCAACCGGCGGTCAATCCCGATACGCGCAACCGCTGTTGGGACGATAAAAAAGTGGATGCGCACCATGCCATCATTCCTACCGCGCGCAGTTCATCCATTAACCTGAACGACAACGAAGCGAAAATCTACAACCTGATTGCCCGTCAGTATCTGATGCAATTTTGCGCGGATGCGGTATTCAGAAAGTGCGTGATTGAGCTGGACATCGCCAAAGGCAAGTTTGTCGCCAAAGCGCGCTTTCTGGCGGAAGCCGGATGGCGCACGCTGCTTGGCAACAAAGAGCGCGACGAAGACAACGACGGAACGCCGTTGCCGGTGGTGGCAAAAGATGACGAACTGCTGTGCGAAAAAGGCGAAGTGGTTGAACGTCAGACTCAACCACCACGTCACTTTACCGATGCCACGCTGCTGTCAGCGATGACCGGGATTGCGCGATTCGTGCAGGATAAAGATCTGAAAAAGATCCTGCGTGCAACGGATGGTTTAGGTACAGAAGCGACGCGCGCCGGAATTATCGAACTGCTGTTTAAGCGCGGATTCCTGGTGAAAAAAGGGCGGTATATCCATTCGACCGACGCGGGAAAAGCGCTGTTCCACTCGTTGCCAGAAATGGCGACGCGTCCGGACATGACCGCGCACTGGGAATCTATACTGACCCAAATCAGCGAAAAGCAATGCCGCTATCAGGATTTCATGCAGCCGCTGGTGGGGACGCTGTATCAGCTTATCGATCAGGCGCGCAGCACACCGGTACGACGCTTTCGCGGAATTGCTGCACCTGGCGGTAGTGGTGGCGATAAGAAAAAGAGTGCGCCGCGTAAACGTCCGGCGAAAAAAAGCCCGCCATCTGAAGAGGCGGGCCTGTAAGTTTGTAGGCCGGATGCGGCACCCGTGCCTTATCCGGCCTACAGGCTTGCAGAGACAATATTAAATCACACCCTGACCCAACATCGCGTCGGCAACCTTTACGAAGCCTGCGATGTTGGCGCCACGTACGTAGTTGGTCTGCTTGCTTTCGCCGCCGTATTCAACGCAGGCATGGTGAATATCCAGCATGATGTGGTGCAGGCGCGCATCCACTTTCTCCGCTTTCCAGCCCAGACGAGCGGCGTTTTGCGCCATTTCCAGACCGGATGTCGCTACACCACCGGCGTTAGCGGCTTTACCCGGTGCGAACAGTACACCTGCCTCGAGGAACAGATCGGTGGCCTCGATAGTGGTCGGCATGTTTGCCCCTTCGGCGACAGCTTTCACGCCGTTGGCGATCAATACGCGTGCTGCATCGACATCCAGCTCATTCTGCGTGGCACACGGCAGGGCGATATCGACCGGAACCGACCACGGCTGTTTGCCTTCCAGATAGGTCAGGCCAAATTCACGGGCATAATCTGCTACACGACCGTCGCGGCTGTCTTTGATTGCGCACAGGCGCGCCAGTTTTTCTTTGGTAAATCCACTTTCGTCAACTACGGTACCGCTGGAATCGGAGGCGGTAACCACCCGCGCGCCAAACTCCATGGCTTTCTCAATGGCGAATTGCGCCACGTTACCGGAGCCAGAAACCGCCACGCGCATGCCTTCAAAGCCCAGACCATGGCGTTTGAGCATCGCTTCGGTGAAATACACCAGACCGTAGCCGGTGGCTTCCGGGCGGATCAGGCTACCGCCGAAAGAGAGACCTTTACCGGTAAAGACGCAGGCGCTGTTATTGGAGAGTTTTTTCATCATCCCGGCCATAAAGCCGACTTCACGGCCGCCCACACCGATATCGCCCGCCGGAACGTCGGTATCGGGACCTAAATGGCGGAACAGTTCGGTCATCAGCGCCTGGCAGAAACGCATGATTTCGCCTTCGCTTTTCCCTTTTGGATCGAAATCGCTCCCGCCTTTACCCCCGCCCATTGGTAGCGTGGTGAGGGCATTCTTAAACGTCTGCTCGAAGCCAAGGAATTTCAGGATCGACAGGTTCACGGAAGGATGGAAACGCATACCGCCTTTGTATGGGCCAATGGCAGAGCTAAACTGCACGCGCCATGCGCGGTTGACCTGCACCTGATTGCGGTCGTCCAGCCAGACTACGCGGAACTGGATCACGCGCTCCGGTTCAACCAGACGTTCCAGCAATGACATCTGGCGATAACGCGGGTTTTGCTCAAGGAAAGGCCACAGCGTGGTCATTACCTCACGAACGGCTTGCGCGAACTCGGTTTGATTCGGGTCGCGCTTTTGCACATGGTTAAGGAATGACTCCAGAGAACATGTCTGATCCATAGATATAAGAACCTCTTATGTATTGATATGGTTATATTTTTGATTTTTGATTTTTGTGTTAAGTGTTGTGCAGTTTTTGACTATACCATCAGCACTGTGACGCGACGCAAGAAAAAATTAACCCCGCTAAGTAAATTAATATTGCGTCGTGGGTCATAACCAAAAACGATGATCGAAGAGGCTAAAGTTTCTGCCGATTTATACCGTTATACTGAGCATAATTGTCAGTTAAAAAGGAAAGAATATGCGCCGTTTAATCGTGGCAGGCGTGTTGGCCCTGGTGTCCAGCGCGACGCTGGCAAATCAGCCTTATCGCCCGGATGTGCAGGTTAACGTACCGCCGGAAGTGTTCAGTTCCAGCGGTCAGAGGGCGCAGCCCTGTAACCAGTGCTGTATTTATCAGGATCAAAACTATTCGGAAGGGGCAGTGATTAAAGCTGACGGCGTCTTGCTTCAGTGCCAACGCGATGAGAAAACGATCAGCACAAATCCGCTTGTCTGGCGTCGCGTAAAAGAATAAACGCTTCCAGTAGTGGGATATCGGCAGGCGCCAGCGGATAACGCAGCGCCTCTTCGGGTGAACACCAGACGATATCCTGATGTTCACACGCCTTCAGTTCCCCCTGATATGACGGTACATGCCAGGCATGTAAGTGAATCAGTCGGCCCGAAACCTCGCGTTGATGGCTGGCAATGTAGCGCCCCACGACTGCCTCAATGCCCAACTCTTCACGCAGTTCACGGAACAGCGCCTCGGGCTGACTTTCGCCCGATTCAACCTTACCGCCGGCAAACTCCCACATGCCTGACTGATCCGCATGTAGCGGACGCTGAGCCAGTAAAATTTTGCCATCACCTTCAATGATAGCGGCGACCACGTCGAGGGTTTTCATTATATTCATCAAGATCTAACAGCAGAAAATGACATACTATCGTTATCTTTGTTTTATCTAAAGTATTCAGGAGCCACCGTTGAACGAACCTCAGTCGTGGGTAAAGCCGTTAACGCGTATCCCTTCCAGTCTAAAACCGCTCGTTGCTACGCAGAAAAAACATTATGGCGATGTGCTGCATCCCACGCGCTGGTGGGGGCGGATGCCGTTTCTGTTCTGGCTGGTGGCGCTGTTTGTCGGGTTTCTGGAGCGTAAAAAGGCGCGCTTAACGCCGGTGATGCGCGCGCTGTTGATGACCCGCGTTTCTCAGGTGTGCCACTGCGCTTTCTGCGTTGATGCCAACAGTTTACGGCTGGCTGAACGCTGTGGCGCGCTGGATAAAGTCTTACAGGTTGCCAACTGGCAAGAATCGGCGCTATTTAGCGCAGAAGAGCAAGTAGCTCTGGCCTATGCCGATGCGGTGACCGCAACGCCTCCACAGGTTGATGATGCGCTGAAAGCGCAGATGAAGCAGCATTTTACCGATGATGCCATTACGGAAATGACCGCGCTGATTGCGTTTCAAAATCTCTCTGCGCGTTTTAATGCTGCTCTCGATATTCCTTCCCAGGGGCTGTGCGACAGCTTTAAAGGACGCCCGCATGCTTGATCGTCATATTCATCCGCGATTAAAACCGCTTTTGCATCGCTGCGTAAGCATTATTGATAAACCGGCGATTACCCCGGACGGGCTTACGCTGGTCGGTTTTGCCATTGGCGTGTTGGCCTTGCCATTTCTGGCGTTAGGCTGGTATCCGGCAGCGCTGGCGGCCATTGTGCTCAATCGGCTTTTTGATGGGCTGGATGGGGCTCTGGCGCGGCGCAGAGGGCTAACCGACGCAGGCGGATTTCTTGATATCTCGCTCGATTTTCTGTTTTATGCCTTAGTGCCATTCGGTTTTATGCTCGCCGATCCGGCGGCTAACTCGCTGGCTGGCGGCTGGCTGCTGTTCGCCTTTATGGGAACCGGCAGCAGCTTTCTGGCCTTTGCCGCGCTGGCGGCGAAACATCAAATTGATAACCCGGGCTACGCGCATAAATCGTTTTATTATCTGGGGGGACTGACCGAAGGTACTGAGACGATTTTGCTATTTGTGTTGGGGTGTCTGTTCCCGGAATATTTTGCCGTGATGGCGTGGGTCTTTGGCGCGCTGTGCTGGATGACGACGTTTACCCGGATCTGGAGCGGATACCTGACATTGAAAGCGGTCCAGCGTCAGGAGTAAGATATTGCGTTGCCGGATGCGCTTCGCTTATCCGGCCTACAACGATGGTATATCCAGGCAGAGTAAAGTGTTCTCGCCGCATCCGGCAATAATGACAATCTTACTTACTGGCGTCCGGGCCCCGTTCACCGCTGGCAACCGGATTTTTTGGATTGCTGCTCCACTCATACCAGCCGCCGTCGTAGACGGAGACGTTTTTCCAGCCCATCGCGCGGGCATACATAAACGTTTCTGAAGCGCGCCAGCCGGTACCGCAATAGAAAGAGACCTGTTGATTCGGCAGGATATTCCATTGCTGCCACATGGCGGCGATGTCATCCGCGCTGCGCATGGTGCCATCCGGGTTATGAAAATCTTCCATATGCGTGGAGTCGCTGCCTGCGTGGCCCCAACGTGCACCTGCAATCTCACCTTTTGGCTTAATGTAGCTATAGCCGCTGGTGGTACCGACAAATTCTGGCCATGAACGAATGCTCACCAAAGACGCATCCTGGCGATGCAGCAGACCGCGAGCCTGTTCCATATCGAGCATCAGCTGCGGCTGGGCAGGGATTTTCACGCCGAAATCAGGTTCTGGTTTCACCGTTGGCGGAGTTCCGCGTTCGACCGGTAAACCTGAGTCGGACCAGGTTTGCCAACCGCCGTCGAGCAGACGAACATCTTTCACGCCTGCGTACAGCATAATTTGCGCCACGCGAGCAGCGGCATAGACATCGCGACCGTATAAAATCACCGTGGTGTCGTGGCGGATACCGTGTTTCGCCAGCATCGCTTTGAGCTGCGCGTCGGAAACTTTATTCCACAGCGGTTCGCTTTCAACTTCGTTGGTATCAATGTAGCCCGCACCAGGGATGTGGCTGAGCAGATACAACTTCGGCGCGCCCCAGGCGGCCTCAATCACTTTCCAGTCACCCGCCGGTTTAGCGGTTACGTTTTTACCCTGCTGCAGGTCGTGCAGCCACTGCGGGTACACCAGCTGTTCGAAGTGCGGCAGACGTTGCAGGCGGGCTGGGTCCGTAAGCGCATCGCTGAGGGTGGAGATATGGTTAAAGCCAACTTTTTGCAGGCGGGCTTTGACAGCCTGTATGTCGTTATCGCTACCATACAGCGCTACTGGCGCATCAGTTTTCAACTGATGTGACTGAATCCAGGCGCTGAGTTGTTCATCATTCATCTTGTCGAGCCAGGCGGCAGACAGGTTCAGTGCGGAAGGTTCGTGTCCTGAAGGACCATTAAGCGACTGCGGCCAGCCGTTGTAAAAAGCGCTCTGACGGGTATCGATCGCCGCGCCTTGCTTTTGCTGTAACTGGTCGAGGGTGAGCGTCTGTGCTGTTTCAGCTGCCCAGGAAGAAGCGCAAGCGAGCCCTAAAGCCAGTGCTAGCGCGGTCATTTGAGAAACACGTTTCATCGAATAGCCCGACGTTGAAAAAAGAGGACGACATTCTGTGCCGCCGGTTAAGTAAAAACCTTGCGTTAACGCAGCATATCGCCACATTCACGCCCAGTTTTCCATCTGAAGTACGCGGCCTGCTGGTGGAACGTCCTGCGCGTCATGGGTCACCTGTACCACCGGGATCCCCAACTTACGCACCTCGGTGAAGACCCATTGGCGAAAGGTGTCGCGTAGCGACGCATCCAGCCGACTAAAGGGTTCATCAAGTAACAGTGCCTGGGGCTGAGCCAGTAGTGCGCGGAGCAGGGCGACACGCGAGCGTTGTCCGCCGGAGAGCGACGCCGGATCGCGCGAATAAAAATCGGTCAGGTCAGCGCGCGCGAGAGCACTTTCCACCGCATGGCGTCTGGCGGGACCCTGCAGGCTGGCAGGTAGGGCCAGCAGTAAATTCTGCCCAACGCTGAAATGGTCAAACAACAACGCATCCTGGAACAGAATGCCAATCTGGCGCTGCGCCGTAGGCAGCGCGTCAACGCGTCGTTCGTTGAGCCACAGCTCGCCTGATGCCTGAAACTGAGGCGACAACGCCCCGACCATCCACGAAAACAACGAAGACTTTCCGCTGCCGGAAGAACCCATGATCGTGACAATGTCACTTTTATCAACCTGAAAGGTAACGTTCTTCAGCAGCGCAGTCGCCCCCTGGTACAACGAAACGTTTTGCACAATGAGCATTAGCGGAGTCCTTGTCGAAAGCGGCCAATCCACGCGGCGAGAAAGGCTGCGAGCGCGAAAACGAGCAGTGGTAGAAGAAGCTGCCACAACGCTTGTGTTGCCAGAATCTCGCTGCTACCGCCGCTGCTTAATGCCACCGCTTCGGTGGTCAGCGTGGAATAGCGTCCGGCACCTAGCCACAGCGTCGGCATATACTGGGCGATACTGACCGAGAAGCCAACCGCGAAGGCAATCAATGCCGGACGCACCAGCTGCGGGCATTTCACCAGCCAGAATATCCGCCCCTGCGACCAGCCCAGCGTTTGTGCAATCAAAATTAATCGCGGGTCAATGCGCTGCCAGGCCGGTTTAAGCACAAATAGCATCCAGGGCATCACCCACAGCAGGTGGCCCCAGATAATGGTTGTCATCAGTCCATCCTGTTCGGCATATAACGCCAGCAGATATTGTCCGGTTACCAGTGGTAGCGCAGGCAAAATGAGCGGTAGCCAGACCCAGCGGTGCCCGGTTTGTGGACCCCATTCCAGCCAGACAAAAAGTATCAGTAGCGCTAACACGCTGGAAAGGAGCCCTAGCTGCAGGCTATTGCTGAGCGCCTCGTGGTTTAGTGAGGAATAGCTGGCGATAAGCGCCAGTACAAGCGCGCATACCACACCGCTGACGGGCAAGATCTGTACCAGCGGGCGTGCGATTGTTATAGGTGAAAAATGCAGGCGTTCACCATTTACTGCCGGGATAGTACGTCGCCAGGCGCGCCACAACAGATAACTCACCAGCGCGATAATGAGGAGTAACAGCACCAGCAACAGGCTGGCGAGTGCGCCTTTCGCCTGCTGTTCGACATCGCCCTGACTGAGCCATTGCCAGCTCAATACGGCCAGTGTTGGCGGATTTCCGGGGCCGAGGACGATTGCCACATCCACAACGGAGAGTGACCAGGCAACAATCGCCAGCATAGCTTTGCCTAATGCCGGGCCGATAGCGGGCAGTACCAGCCAGTTCAGGCATTGCAGTCGGCTGTAACCCAGCGAATCCAGCACGATAACCTGCTGCGAAAGTTGTTTTTCACTCAGTAGAGCCGAGAGGATCCATAACAAAAAAGCGCTCTCTTTCACCGCCAGCGTCACGCCAAGCCCAATGCCGTAACGGTCTGGCTGTGGGCTGAGGAACGGAAGCCATTGCCAGATTTTACCGCCTTCGGCAAAAACCAACAGCACGCTGGTGGCGAAGGCAACATGCGGGGTCGCCAGCAGCCACGGAAGACGGGTGCTTAGTCGCGCCCAGCCTGCACCGGGCCATAAAGCGAAGATCGCCAGCAGCGCGATGATTAGTGCGCCGCCGGCAGCCAGTCCTGTGGAAACAAGCGTCGCCAGTAACGCCTGCGGAAGTTGAGGGTCGGCAAAGAGAGCCAGCCAATGGGTTAGGCTAAGGGCTGGCGCTATCAGAGAGAAAGCCGCTGGCACCAACGGCAGATAAACTGCCGCCATGATGGCCCAGAGTAGCAAAATTAATGCGTACCGTAGCGGCGTAGCCATTCTTGTTCCAGAGCGTTTACCCAGGCAGCATGCGGTTCCGGCAGAACGGCAGGGAGTCCTTGTGGGATCCGTGCCAGCAGCGCATCACGCTGTTCGACAGGTAATTTTTGTGGATCAAGCACCGAAGGATCTCCCCAGACAGTTGAGTCGGCTTTACGCAGTTGTGCTTCGGGCGAAAGCAGGAAGTTTGCCACGACTTTTGCTGCGGCACTGGCGCGGGCATTCGCCGGAATGGCAACAAAGTGCACGTTGCCGAGCATGCCCTGTGAGAAACCAAAACTGTAGCTGCTTTTAGGCAATTCGCCGCTGGCTACTTTTTGCTGCGCGTGGGCAGGGTTAAAGGTCAATGACAAATGCAGGGTGCCGCTATTGAGCAGTACATCCATTCGTGCTGGCGTGGGCGGAAAATCTTTGCCTTCACGCCAAAGTACAGGGTGCAAGGTATCAAGATAATGCCACAATGGCGCGGTAACGTCGGCGAATGTCGCTGCATCTGGCGCAACTTTCAATGCTTGTGGTTTGGTGGTGAGCGATATTAACAACTGCTCCAGAAACGCCGTGCCGGTAAAGTCTGGCGGGCGCGGATAGGTCACCGTGCCAGGGTGCGCCTGCGCAAATTCAAGCAGTGCTTGCGGAGATTGCGGCGGCTGCGCGGTGAGATCGCGCCGGGCAATAAAGGTGAGTTGGGCACCGCCCCACGGTGATTCAGCTCCCTCCGTTGGAACGGAGAAATCTTCGGTCACCGGTTTCTGGGTATCAACATAGCGCCAGTTAGGTAGCGTTTGCGCCCACTGAGTTTGCAGAAGCCCGGCTTCTTTCAGAGTGCGGAAGTTTTCGCCGTTAACCCACAATAAATCGACAGAACCCCCGGTTTTTCGCCCGGATGCTGCTTCTGTCTGGATACGTTTTACCGCGTCGGCGGCATCTGCGAGACGTACGATTTTCAGGTTAATGGCATAGTGCGTTTTCATCTCGCCGCTAACCCAATCGAGATACTGGTTAACTGCATTGTCGCCACCCCAGGCGTTGAACCACACCGTCTGACCGCGGGCATCATTTTTGATTTGTTGCCAGCCGTCGTCCTGGGCAAACGTCGCCAGCGGACAGAGCATTAAACTCAGGCACAATAAGCAGTAACGCATAGTATCTCCATGGCTAAAAATGGGGGAAGTCTCAGTTTTTTTTTCGCTGATGTTCAAGATAAAGGCTTCTCGCCACTGAAATTATTACGCTCAGAGCGAACAGGATGAACAGGCCGGTTACAAACCAAAATGTACCGCCGGTTAACAGGCTACCAGCCCATGAATAGACGATAGTGGCGGGTAACTGACCGATACCGGTGGCGATGAAAAAATGGCGAAACCGAATCGAGGTCAGGCCTGCTGCGTAGCTTACCGGATCGAACGGTACAAAAGGTAACAGTCGACAGACCAGAATGGTGTGCTTGCCATAACGCTCGAAAAAAGCGTCCATGTTGTTCAACACCGTTTTTCCGGTCAGTTTCTCCACCGCGCCACGGCCTAAAACACGGGCAATAAAAAAGCACAGCGCCGCGCCGGCCATTGCGCTGCACCAGGACAATATGCCGCCCCAAAATGCACCAAACAGCGAGGCGTTGGCAAAGGTGATCACAAAAGCGGGAAGCGGGGCGACGATGGCCTGCAAGATCATCAGGAAGAATGAAACGACCGCCGCCTGAGTTCCGTAAGAACGAATAAAATTCTCAATTGCATGCTGATCGAGCGTGGCAAATGCCGCCAGGCTGGCGTGGAGAAAATCGCTCACGCCAGGTATCCACGCCCACGCCATCAGCGCGAGCAGCAGCAGGATTATCACTCCTGCGCGGTAGTAATGGATGCGTCGTTTTATCATTTATCTGCGCACTCGTGAGGAGCTGATGGATCGATACGCTTATACCGGGCCCAGGCTTTGGTTGCCTGTACGAGGGCGAATAACGCCAGCCCCGCCACGCTGAGCTTACCGATAAATGCCCAACTAATTCCTTCGCTGGCCAGTTCGTGCGACATCAGCGTATAAATAAAAATGCCTGGTAAAGTGGTTGCCGCAGATATCACGGTAAATGACCAGAACGGAATAGCCGTCAGCCCATAGGCGTAATTTTGAATGTTATAAGGGAACAGCGGCACGAGCCGGGTGAGGATCAGAAAGTCAACTCCGCTATGGGCAATACCTTTTTCGATAGCCTGAAACATTGTCGTATGCCCAACGTATTTCAGGAGCAGATCCCGTCCAAGCCAGCGAGCCAGCAAAAACGACAGCGCCGAGGCCAAGGTTGCTGCCACTAAGGAGATAAGCGTCCCTGCCACGGGGCCAAACAGCACACCGCCGACGATCACCAGGATGCTGCCGGGGATCAGACACAGCGCAGCAACAATAAACAGCAGGATATAAAGCGTATAGCCGAACATACCGCTTTGGCGGATGACGTCTTGTAAATGATGGAAATTGGTTATCAGGTCGGTCAGACCATAATGATGGAAAACTCCCGCCAGAACGCAGAACAGGACCGCGACAATCAGCAGCCGGTATTCTGCTTTATGCGAACTTCTTTTTCATGGGGGGTCTCCTGTAAAACCGAGTGCAATGGAGCATTTTCGTCAGCGAAAAGTGCGCGCGAAGATATAATAAATTCCCGGCCGCAACAATGTATTACCGTCGCTTTATTGATTTTGCACAGAATAAACAGACTCTCCAGGCCGGGCCCGGAGAGTAACAAAACATAGAAGATCAGACGCGGAATTTAGCCCATACCGGCGCATGGTCGGACGGTTTTTCCATACTGCGAATTTCATAGTCGATGCCGGTTTCTTCGCAGCGTTCCGCCAATGGGTTGCTCGCCAGCAACAGATCGATACGCAGGCCACGGTTATCGTCAAAGCCTTTTGAGCGGTAATCAAACCACGAGAACTGGTCATTCTTTTCAGGATTTGCGTGACGGTAGGTATCCACCAGACCCCAGCCCAGCAGGCGTTCCATCCACTCACGCTCCTCCGGCAGGAAGGAACATTTTCCGGTACGCAGCCAGCGTTTACGGTTCTCTTCGCCAATGCCGATATCGAGATCGGTTGGGCTAATATTCATATCGCCCATGATCAATACCGGATTGTCGCGCTTCAACTCTGTCTCAAGATAGTTTTGCAGGTTCTGGTAAAACGCGGCTTTGGCCGGGAATTTAGTTTCATGGTCGCGGCTTTCGCCCTGCGGGAAATAGCCGTTGATCACAGTGATGCTGCCCAGAGGGGACGGAATTTCTGCCATGATGATACGACGCTGCGCTTCTTCGTCATCGCCCGGGAAGCCACGACGTACCGCAATTGGCGTTTCTTTCGTTAACAACGCGACGCCGTAATGGCCTTTCTGGCCGTGATAAAAGACGTTGTAACCGAGCTTTGCTACCTCTTCGAGAGGGAACATATCGTCGTGGACTTTTGTCTCCTGTAAGCCAATAACATCCGGTTGATGTTTTTCGACAATGGCTGCCAGTTGATGAGGACGGGCACGCAGGCCGTTGATATTAAAAGAGACAAATTTCATAGTCACTGCCACTTTGCAAGATGAATAGTGCAAGGATGGTAGCAGAATTTCTGCAGACTGACTGCTTCTTGTCACCTGATTCCAACAATGATTGCTAATGGTGTTAACGATGGAGCAAAAACTGCACCGTTTTGGCGCGAAGCGCGCCGGAATGGAGCAATAATTTCCGAAAAATTTCGTATACGATCACAATTCCAGAATTATATTTGGCGACTGAATAAAACTGCGTTTTTTCCTCTGTTTAGTCACCTGATGCGCAAACATATTCACTTTATATGCACATATAGTGAATATCGTCACGTTGTAACCTGTTGATATTCCGTCCTCGACCTCCGTTTATGCACTTTTTTCGCTGGCTGGCACGAACCCTGCAATCTACATTTACACCGCAAACACTATATTTATTAACATATAAATAACTTTTTATTTACCGTTGAGGTCGCTATGTCTCTGTCAATTACGCGTGAAAATTTTGATGAATGGATGATGCCTGTATACGCTCCGGCCCCTTTTATTCCGGTGCGGGGTGAAGGTTCACGTCTGTGGGATCAGCAGGGTAAAGAGTATATCGATTTCGCGGGAGGCATTGCAGTTAACGCGCTGGGTCACGCCCATCCGGCATTGCGCGAGGCATTAAACGACCAGGCGAGCAAATTCTGGCATACCGGAAATGGCTACACCAACGAGCCAGTATTGCGTCTGGCGAAAAAACTGATTGACGCCACCTTCGCCGAGCGCATTTTCTTCTGTAACTCCGGCGCTGAAGCCAACGAAGCGGCACTAAAACTGGCGCGTAAATATGCCCACGATCGTTTTGGCAGCCAGAAGAGCGGGATTGTGGCGTTTAAAAATGCCTTCCATGGCCGCACGCTGTTTACCGTCAGCGCCGGCGGTCAGCCCGCCTATTCACAGGATTTCGCGCCGTTGCCGCCGGATATCCGCCATGCCGTGTATAACGATCTCGATTCTGCCAGCCAACTGATTGATGACACGACCTGTGCGGTCATCGTCGAGCCTGTCCAGGGCGAAGGCGGCGTGGTGCCGGCAACAAACGCGTTTTTGCAGGGGTTGCGTGAATTATGCGATCGCCATAATGCGCTGCTGATTTTTGATGAGGTTCAGACCGGGGTTGGCCGTACTGGCGAGCTGTATGCCTATATGCATTACGGCGTTACGCCGGACCTGCTGACGACAGCTAAAGCGCTGGGCGGTGGTTTCCCCATCGGCGCACTGCTGGCGACAGAGCATTGCGCCAGTGTGATGACGGTGGGTACGCACGGTACAACGTACGGCGGCAACCCGCTGGCGACGGCGGTGGCGGGTAAACTGCTGGAAATTGTTAACACGCCGGAAGTGCTCAACGGAGTAAAACAGTGCCACGACTGGTTTGTGGAGCGTATTAACGCCATTAACGAACGTTTTGGACTGTTTAGTGAAATTCGTGGACTCGGGCTGCTGATCGGCTGCGTGCTGAACGCGGAATTTGCCGGGAAAGCGAAACTCATCTCGCAAGAAGCGGCTGTCGCCGGGGTGATGGTACTGATTGCTGGCGCTAACGTGGTGCGTTTTGCGCCAGCGCTCAATGTCAGCGAAGAAGAAGTTGCCACCGGACTGGATCGCTTTGCGCTGGCCTGCGAACGCATTAAAGCAGGAGGTTCATCATGATGGTGATTCGTCCCATTGAACGTGCTGATATCACCGCGTTGATGCAGCTTGCCGGTAAGACCGGCGGCGGATTGACCTCGCTACCGGCGAATGAAGCGACGCTAATGGCGCGTATCGAACGTTCGCTACAAACCTGGCGCGGTGAGTTGCCCAAAAGTGAGCAGGGATATGTGTTTGTGCTGGAAGACAGCGCCAGCGGAACTGTGGCCGGGATTTGCGCCATTGAGGTGGCGGTAGGACTTAACGATCCCTGGTACAACTATCGGGTCGGCACACTGGTCCACGCCTCGAAAGAGCTGAATGTGTATAACGCGCTGCCGACGTTGTTTCTGAGTAACGATCACACGGGTAGCAGCGAGCTTTGTACGCTGTTTCTCGATCCGGACTGGCGAAAAGAAGGCAACGGCTATTTGTTGTCAAAATCACGCTTTATGTTTATGGCCGCGTTTCGTGACAAGTTTAATGAGAAGGTCGTGGCTGAGATGCGCGGCGTGATTGATGAACACGGTTACTCGCCGTTTTGGCAAAGCCTCGGCAAACGCTTTTTTTCAATGGAATTCAGCCGGGCGGATTTTCTCTGCGGAACAGGGCAAAAAGCGTTTATTGCTGAATTAATGCCCAAGCATCCTATTTACACCGATTTCCTGTCTGATGAAGCACAAAGCGTGATTGGTCAGGTTCATCCGCAAACGGCGCCCGCGCGGGCGGTGCTGGAGAAAGAGGGCTTTCGCTATCGCAACTATGTCGATATTTTCGACGGCGGGCCGACGCTGGAATGCGATATTGACCGGGTGCGGGCGATTCGTAAAAGCAGGCTGGTGGAAGTGGCGGAAGGTCAGCCAGCAACCGGCGATTATCCGGCCTGTCTGGTTGCCAATGAAAACTATCAAAACTTCCGCGTCATGCTGGTTCGCGCAGACCCGGATACCCAACGTCTGGTACTGACGGCGGCACAACTGGATGCCCTGAAATGCCACGCGGGCGACCATGTACGTTTTGTGCGTCTTTGTGCAGAGGAGAAAACAGCATGACACTATGGATAAACGGTGACTGGGTGACGGGACTGGGCGAGCGCCGGGTGAAAACCAACCCAGTAGGTGGTGATGTGCTGTGGCACGGCAATGATGCCGATGCCACGCAGGTGACGCAAGCGTGCCAGGCTGCGCGTGCAGCTTTTGCCGGTTGGGCTAAACAGCCCTTCAGTGAACGCCAGGCGATTGTTGAAAAGTTTGCTTCATTGTTGGAAAGCAATAAGTCCGAGCTAACCCAGATTATCGCCAGGGAAACCGGCAAACCACGCTGGGAAGCCGCGACTGAACTGACGGCGATGATCAATAAAATCGCCATCTCCGTCAAAGCTTACCATGCCCGTACCGGAGAGCAGCACAGCGAACTACCGGATGGCGCGGCAACGTTGCGCCATCGCCCACACGGCGTGCTGGCGGTTTTTGGTCCGTATAACTTCCCAGGTCATTTACCCAATGGCCATATTGTTCCGGCATTGCTGGCAGGCAATACGTTGATTTTCAAACCCAGCGAGTTGACGCCGTGGACCGGTGAAACAGTAACAAAGCTGTGGGAACAGGCGGGATTGCCGCCGGGCGTGCTGAACCTGGTGCAGGGCGGACGTGAAACAGGGCAGGCGCTGAGTGCGCTGGAAGACCTCGATGGTCTGCTGTTTACCGGCAGTGCCAATACCGGTTATCAGTTGCATCGGCAGTTATCCGGTCAACCGGAAAAAATCCTCGCCCTCGAGATGGGGGGTAATAATCCGCTGATTATTGAGAATCCGGAGGATATTGATGCCGCGGTACATCTG
Source organism: Citrobacter sp. CF971 (assembly GCF_006385635.1). NCBI lineage: Bacteria > Pseudomonadati > Pseudomonadota > Gammaproteobacteria > Enterobacterales > Enterobacteriaceae > Citrobacter > Citrobacter sp. CF971. The sequence goes on from NZ_CP041051.1 coordinate 2,092,907, forward strand.
ACCATTCAGTCCGCATTTGTCACCGCCGGACAGCGCTGTACCTGTGCCCGCCGCCTGTTAGTTAAAAAAGGCGCGCAGGGTGATGCGTTCCTGACGCGTCTGGTAGAGGTTAGTCAGCGTTTAATGCCCGGTAACTGGGATGCGGAACCGCAGCCGTTTATGGGCGGACTGATTTCCGAACAGGCCGCGCAGCATGTCTATGATGCCTGGCAGCGTCTGGCGTCGTTGGGGGGACGTACGCTGTTGGCGCCACGTCTGGTGAAAGCCGGAACGTCACTGCTGACCCCTGGAATCATTGAACTGACCGGGGCGGCGAACGTACCTGATGAAGAGGTTTTTGGGCCGCTGCTTGGCGTATGGCGTTATGACAGTTTTGATGAGGCGATTCGTGTGGCGAACAACACCCGCTTTGGACTGTCGTGTGGGTTAGTTTCGCCCGATCGCGGCCAGTTTGAACAGCTACTGCTGGAGGCACGAGCAGGGATCGTCAACTGGAATAAGCCGTTAACCGGCGCTGCGAGTACCGCACCGTTTGGCGGCGTTGGCGCTTCCGGGAACCATCGCGCCAGCGCGTGGTATGCCGCAGATTATTGCGCCTGGCCGATGGCAAGTCTGGAATCACCGGTCTTAACGCTGCCAACGGCGCTTAGCCCCGGGCTGGATTTTTCTCGCGAGGATAATCTATGAAAGCCCGTGAGGTAAATTTTGATGGCCTGGTGGGACTGACTCACCACTATGCTGGATTGTCATTTGGTAATGAGGCCTCAACCAAACATCGATTTCAGGTGTCGAACCCGCGTCTGGCGGCGAAGCAAGGTCTGCTAAAGATGAAAGCGTTGGCGGATGCGGGTTTTCCTCAGGCGGTGATCCCCCCCCACGAGCGGCCTTTTATTCCGGTTCTGCGTCAGTTGGGTTTTAGCGGCAGTGATGAACAGGTGCTGGAGAAAGTGGCGCGTCAGGCACCTCACTGGCTCTCCAGTGCCAGCTCCGCATCGCCTATGTGGGTAGCGAATGCGGCAACGGTTTGCCCTTCAGCAGATTCGCTGGACGGGAAAGTGCATCTGACGGTGGCGAATCTGAATAATAAGTTCCACCGTTCGCTGGAAGCTCCTACTACCGAAGCGTTGCTACGGGCGATTTTCCGTGATGAGAATAGTTTTGCTGTCCACGGTGCGTTACCCCAGGTTGCGCTTTTCGGTGATGAAGGGGCGGCAAACCATAACCGCCTCGGTGGAGATTACGGCGATCCCGGTGTACAGCTATTTGTTTACGGTCGTGAAGAAGGCAATGCATCCCAGCCGAAGCGCTATCCGGCAAGGCAATCCCGTGAGGCCAGTGAGGCGGTCGCACGACTGAATCAGGTTAACCCGCATCAGTGTATTTTTGCTCAGCAAAATCCGGATGTCATCGATCTTGGTGTGTTTCATAACGATGTGATTGCGGTGTCGAATCGCCAGGTGTTGTTTTGTCATCAGCAGGCGTTTGTTAGACAGCAGGCGTTATTAGAGCAGTTGCGTAGTCAGGTGGCAGGTTTTACCCCGCTGGAAGTCCCGACTGCGGAAGTTTCGGTGCAGGATGCGGTGACTACCTATCTGTTTAACAGTCAGTTGCTGAGTCGTGACGACGGTTCGATGATGCTGGTCCTGCCGCAGGAGTGCCGGGAGCATACTGGCGTGTGGCGGTATCTGAACCGTCTTCTCGAGGAAGACAATCCGATCGATGACCTGCGGGTATTCGATCTGCGTGAAAGTATGTCCAACGGCGGCGGTCCGGCATGCTTGCGCCTGAGAGTGGTGCTCACCTTGCAGGAACAGCAGGCGGTGAATCCGGCGGTTATCATGAACGATATGCTGTTTAACACGTTGAATAACTGGGTTGACCGTTACTATCGCGATCGTCTTACCGCTGCCGACCTTGCCGACCCACAGCTGTTGCGCGAGGGGCGTGAAGCGCTGGATACGCTGACGCAATTGCTTAACCTCGGCTCTGTGTATCCTTTCCAGTTGGAGGGGATGCGCCATGGATAACTTTCTGGCTATCACGCTCGCAGGCGCCACTCCAGAGAAAACGCAAGGAACCATTCATGGTTTTGACTGGCAGTGGATCGGTCACGGAATTCTGGAACTGACGCCGCTTGCACCCGTTGAACATTCTCTGGTGCTGTCTGCGGGGATCCATGGCAATGAAACCGCGCCGGTAGAGATACTCGACTCATTGTTGTCCAGGTTATTTAGCGGCGAGCTGGCACTAACATGGCGGCTACTGGTGATTCTGGGAAACCCGCAGGCGCTTGCTGCGGGAAAACGGTATTGTCATAGCGACCTGAATCGTATGTTTGGCGGCCGGTGGCAGATTTTTACCGCGAGTGAAGAAACGCGCCGAGCCCATGAGCTTGAGCTGTGTCTGGAGGATTTTTATTCGCGGGCGAAAGAGCCAGCACGCTGGCATCTGGATCTACACACCGCGATTCGCGGTTCACAGCATCTGCGCTTTGGCGTGTTGCCACAACGCAACGTTGCCTGGGATGAGGGTTTTCTTGAATGGCTGGGAGATGCGGGACTGGAGGCGCTGGTTTTTCATCAGACGCCTGGCGGCACGTTCACCCATTTTAGCGGGGAACATTTTGGCGCACTGGCCTGTACGCTGGAACTCGGTAAAGCGCTGCCGTTTGGACAAAACGATCTGTCCCAGTTTGCGCAAACGGCAGACGCACTGGCGCAGTTGCTGCGAGGCGAGCGAGTATCGACGGGAGAAACATCTCCGCTGCGCTACCGCGTAGTGTCGCAAATCACGCGACGTAGCGATGATTTTATTCTCCATATGGATAACCAGACGCTCAACTTTACCCCTTTTAAAGAGGGAACCTTGCTGGCGCAGGACGGTGATGAACGTTTTATTGTCACCCATGATGTTGAATACGTTCTCTTTCCGAATCCCAACGTGGCCTGTGGTTTACGTGCCGGGCTGATGCTCCAAAAAATGTGATAAATATATATGCCTTGCAGGTTTATCCTTCAGGGCTTATTTTTGCGTGCTGTTTTTATTTATTACGGATTATTCCTGGTGAATTGCTTTCTTAATAATCAGGTTTCAGGTATAGTTCTTCATAATCCTTTCAAAATCATCGTGTTGTAATTTTTTATTGCAACTCTGCGCAATTTATTCTTTTTTTCTTCATAATTGATGAAAATTTGTTTTTTATACTTTCACTGTTTTACCGTTGCTCTGATTAATTGACGCTTAAGCCGGTAAAGTTAATCTCGTCAACACGACATCACATTGCATAAGAGTCGCATGAGTGTCGTAAAAATAACTGAAAGAAAGGATAGAAATTATGCGTAAACTGACTGCTCTGTTTGTTGCCTCTACTCTGGCCCTGGGTGCTGCCAACCTGGCTCACGCCGCTGACACGACAACAGCTGCGCCAGCTGATGCCAAACCGATGATGCACCACAACGGTAAATTCGCCCCGCATCACGACATGATGTTCAAAGACCTGAACCTGACCGATGCTCAGAAACAGCAGATTCGCGAGATCATGAAAGGTCAACGCGACCAGATGAAACGTCCGCCGCTGGAAGAGCGTCGCGCGATGCACGACATTATTGCCAGCGATAGTTTCGATAAAGCGAAAGCCGAAGCGCAGATTGCGAAGATGGAAGAACAGCGCAAAGCCAACATGCTGGCGCATATGGAAACTCAGAACAAGATTTACAACATTCTGACCCCGGAACAGAAAAAGCAGTTTAATGCCAATTTTGAGAAGCGTCTGACAGAACGTGCAGCGCAGAAAGGTAAAATGCCACAAGCTGCCGAGTAATCGATCAGCGTCTACACTAAATCATTCATGCTGTGTTGCACTGATTGCCGCACAGCGTGAAACCAAACTCAAGACCGCCGCTCTTGTCCACAACACGTTTAACGATGTGGGCAGGATCGGCGGTTTTTTCTTTCCTGCCTATTGCACCGGACACACGACACGCTATTCTCCTGAAGCCCGTGAAAATTCTACCTGGATCAGCGCGTTATTCTTTTTTGCAAAACACCGGGTTCATCGCTAAGGCAAATCAACTCTGCTGCCGATAACAATAATCTGCAGGGTGAACATACCAATGATGATTTATGGCTGCCTGTTTACGGCGGGTTGCCGTGCTGCGTCTTTCTGGAGGGATGATGGAATACTTTGATATCCGCAAAATGCCGGTCAATCTGTGGCGAAATGGTGCGGGAGAAACCCGTGAGATTTGCTGTTTTCCGCCAGCAACACGAGATTTTCACTGGCGGGCGAGTATCGCCTCCATTGCAGCCAACGGAGAGTTTTCTCTCTTTCCCGGCGTAGAACGCGTGATTACTCTACTGGAAGGTGGAGAAGTGACCCTGGAAGAGTCAAACACCTTCACACATACTCTGAAACAGCATCAGCCTTTTACCTTTGCCGGTGACAAGGTGGTAAAAGCGAAGCTGACAGAAGGGCAGATGTCGATGGATTTCAATATCATGACCCGACGGGATGTCTGCCAGGCGAAAGTCAGAGTTGCCGACCGCACGTTTACGACTTTTGGTTCGCGCGGCGGCGTGGTATTTGTTATCAGCGGTGCCTGGCAACTGGGCGATAAGCTACTGACTGCCGATCAGGGTGCAAGCTGGCACGACGGTAAACACACCTTACGACTGCTGGAGCGCGAGGGAAAACTGCTGTTCAGCGAGATTAACTGGATGCCGGGCCATTCTCCGGACGCAGTTCAATAATGTCATATTGACCAGACAGAACAGGCCGACAGAGAATTTTGTAGCCATCATGGTCAAAGCCGGCCGGCATACGCGCCAGGGTAGCCGCTTCATCCAGCGTTGAAACGGCTCCCAGCCACAGCCAGTTGTTGATGATATGGTACTGTGTCATTTCAGCGCGGGTTTCCTGCAGCGCAATGGCATTGCTCCATGGCCAGCAAATCACTCTCACTCTTTCCAGCGCCTCTAACAGACGCAAATGATGGGCTTCATGACTCTCTTTCCCGCAGCACGCTCCGGCGCATCGCTTAAGCGCGGAGCGAAAACAGGCGCGCCCGCGACTCAGGGGTTCCAGCCCCAACAGGCCGTAGCACAGCTGTTGTTCATCCGCGAGGCTTTGCAACGCTTGTAGCGCTGCGCGACGATTGGCAAACAGGCCAAACAGATTGGGGGCATGGGAGAAATCAATATCTCGTGCGTAGACAACCTGAACAGTTCGGTCGGTAAGCTGCAAGGCGCAAAGCTGACGATTGCGCCGCAGTCGTTTATTAAACAACGGCTGCTGTTCTTTGATCAATCGCGCTTCCAGCAGCAGGGCACCAATTTCTCCCGCGGTACAAATCCAGCTAATGCGTTTGGCCTGACGCAGCATTGCTGCTTCGTTTGCGGTACGCAGGTGTGCCATCACGCGGCTGCGAATATTGACGCTTTTACCAATATAGAGCGGCATAGTGTCGCTTTCACTGTGAAACAGATAGACGCCTGGCACGGCGGGAAGCGCACTCAAAAATGGACGCAGGTGCTCAGGATATTCATAGATTGCCGCTGCCTCAAATGTCAGGCGCGGGGCTGATTGACGCCGTACCACTTCTCACTCCGGATGCTGGTTATCCATCCAGTGTAACAGTTTGGAACCGATTAAAAAAGCGGCATCAGATCAGGAAAAGGGACCGGACAGCGGTGATCCCAGTGCTATCCGGCAATATGTGACTAAAAGAATTACGCTTTTTTCCAGAAGTCATCAAACACCGTAATCGGTGTGCGACGTTTGTGCTCGGTCTTCAGATACCAGCCTTCAATTTTTTTCGCGACGTCGGCAGCCAGCGTTTTTCCTTCCAGATAATCGTCGATGTTGTCATAGGTGACGCCTAATGCTGCTTCATCCGGCAGAGAAGGACGATCGTCTTCGAGGTCGGCGGTTGGTGCTTTCTTATATAAATGTTCCGGGCAACCCAGCGCGGCAAGCAACTGCTTACCCTGACGCTTGTTCAAACGGAAAATAGGGTTAATGTCAGTACCACCATCGCCGTATTTGGTGAAAAATCCGGTGATGGCTTCTGCTGCATGATCGGTTCCCACGACAACGCCGCTGGTCATGCCGGCGATACTGTACTGAGCCTTCATACGTTCACGGGCTTTTTCATTGCCACGGACAAAATCGCTCAGTTCAATACCCGCTTCACGCAGGGCCTGTTCACTGGCCAGTACCGCACCCTTAATATTGACGGTGAGTACGCGGTCCGGTTGGATAAAGGCGATGGCATCCTGACAGTCCTGTTCATCAGCCTGAACGCCATATGGCAGACGTACAGCAATAAACTGCAGCGCGTCATTCCCCGTTTCTTCGCGAAGCTCGGAAATAGCCATCTGGCATAGTTTTCCCGCGAGCGTTGAGTCCTGCCCGCCGCTAATCCCTAATACCAGTGATTTCAGAAAGGGGTAGGTCTGCAGATAAGATTTAAGGAAATCCACGCTGCGGCGAATTTCTTCTTCTGCATTGATGTGCGGTTTTGCGCCAAGCGCCTGGATTATCTCTTGCTGCAGAGTCATTTAACCCCCTATGGAAAATAAAATGATCAAAAAATGATGTGTTAAAATTATCGCGTTGAGGCCCAAACGACAAGGGATGCGAGCATCATTTTGTTTTAATAGAATTTTCCGAAACCGCCTAAGTATCATCTGATTGCTTGAAAAATGCGTTGTTGTGCTCCAGGCTTATATAACACGCTGAAATACAAGAGGACGGAATATGAACAAGAACCTAACAGGAATTCTGAGTGCAGCGGCTGTTTTGACTATGCTGGCAGGGTGTACGGCTTACGATCGTACCAAAGACCAATTTGTTCAGCCCGTGGTGAAAGATGTGAAGAAAGGGATGAGCCGGGCGCAGGTGGCGCAGATTGCCGGTAAACCTTCTTCTGAAGTCAGCATGATTCATGCGCGAGGGACATGCCAGACCTACATCCTGGGTCAACGAGATGGTAAAGCTGAAACCTATTTTGTTGCTTTAGATGACACCGGACATGTGATTAACTCCGGTTACCAGACCTGCGCAGAGTACGACACCGACCCGCAGGCGGCGAAGAAGTAACAACTGCTTATTGCCTGAGCATTCAGACGAACCGGCCATCGTGCCGGTTTTTTTGTGCCGAACGATCTTATTTATTGCCGCGAATTATTTGCCCGAAATGTGAGGGGGGTCATAACGACAGGTCAAGGAGAGACAATTTAGTTGGTCAAGGAAATACCATCCACTGGTGCAATCCCGTATACTCATTTCAGCCACCTAAAAAAGTAATTTAGCTGACGCAAGTTACCCAGAGCATGGATGCAGGTTATGGCTTGCGGAGTGTCTGGTTGACAGATAATCGCATATGAGGATCGTTTTAATGGAAAAGAAACACATTTATCTGTTTTGTTCTGCGGGCATGTCGACTTCATTGTTGGTTTCGAAGATGCGTGCTCAGGCCGAAAAATACGAAGTGCCGGTTATTATTGAAGCGTTTCCTGAAACGCTGGCCGGAGAAAAAGGTCCAACGGCCGATGTCGTGTTATTAGGTCCACAAATTGCTTATATGTTGCCCGAAATTCAGCGTTTGTTACCCAACAAGCCTGTGGAAGTGATTGACTCGCTGCTGTATGGCAAAGTCGATGGTTTAGGCGTGCTTAAGGCTGCTGTTGCAGCAATTAAAAAAGCCGCAGCAAATTAATTATTTTATTTTAATTTTTCCCGTCAAAGAGTTATTTCATTAACATTCACCGCAATTTTTAATTGCGGTATTTAAGGGTATTTTTCTATGAGTAACGCTATTGCTTCACTTGAAAAGGTACTCCTTCCTTTTGCTGTAAAAATTGGAAAGCAGCCACACGTTAATGCAATCAAGAACGGTTTTATTCGTTTAATGCCGTTAACCCTCGCAGGGGCCATGTTTGTATTAATCAATAACGTTTTCCTGAGCTTTGGGGAGGGGTCGTTTTTTTATTCAATGGGCATTCGACTTGATGCTTCAACTATTGAAACGCTGAATAGCTTGAAAGGCATTGGTGGAAACGTCTATAACGGTACGCTGGGTATCATGTCATTGATGGCACCGTTCTTTATCGGCATGGCGCTGGCAGAAGAACGTAAAGTCGACTCACTGGCTGCCGGGCTGTTATCTGTCGCCGCGTTTATGACCGTAACGCCTTATAGCGTGGGTGAAGCCTATGCCGTTGGCGCGAACTGGCTCGGCGGTGCCAATATTATTTCCGGTATCATTATCGGCCTCGCGGTCGCGGAAATGTTCACCTTTGTGGTTCGTCGCAATTGGGTCATTAAATTACCTGATAGCGTACCGACATCTGTATCGCGCTCTTTCTCTGCGCTGATTCCTGGCTTCCTTATCCTCTCCATTATGGGGATCATCGCCTGGGCATTGAACACCTGGGGTACGAACTTCCACCAGATCATTATGGATTCCATTTCAACTCCGCTGGCGTCGTTGGGCAGCGTGGTGGGCTGGGCCTACGTGATTTTTGTTCCGCTGCTGTGGTTCTTTGGTATTCACGGTTCACTGGCGCTGACTGCGCTGGACAGCGGTATCATGACGCCATGGGCGCTGGAAAACATCTCTATCTACCAACAGTTTGGTTCCGTAGATGCCGCGCTGGAAGCCGGTAAGACGTTCCACGTCTGGGCGAAACCGATGCTCGACTCCTATATTTTCCTTGGGGGTAGCGGGGCAACGCTGGGTCTGATTATCGCTATCTTCCTGGCATCGCGTCGTCCTGACTATCGTCAGGTTGCTAAACTGGCACTGCCATCAGGTCTGTTCCAGATTAACGAACCTATCCTGTTCGGTCTGCCGATCATCATGAACCCGGTGATGTTTATCCCGTTCATCCTGGTTCAGCCGATTCTGGCGGCGATTACGCTGGCAGCTTATTACTCAGGCATTATTCCACCGATTACCAACATTGCACCGTGGACCATGCCAACCGGTTTGGGCGCGTTCTTTAACACCAACGGTAGTGTCGCTGCTCTGCTGGTCGCGCTGTTCAACCTCGGTATCGCAACGCTGGTTTACCTGCCGTTCGTGGTGGTAGCCAACAAAGCGCAGAACGTTATTGACCAAGAAGAAAGCGAAGAAGATATCGCTAACGCATTGAAATTCTAAATTTAATCCGGCATGGCTTCACGGTCATGCCGGACTGAACCAGAGGAAAAAAGTATGTTGGACATCGAGAATATCGTCGACACGCAGTCCGAAGCAGAAGAACTTGAAGAAGTGGTGATGGGCCTCATCATCAACTCCGGTCAGGCGCGTAGCCTGGCGTACGGCGCACTCAAAATGGCCAAGCAAGGCGATTTCGAGTCGGCCAAGGCGATGATGGACCAGTCTCGTCTGGCGCTGAACGAAGCGCACCTCGTGCAAACGAAACTGATTGAAGGCGATCAGGGCGAAGGTAAAATGAAAGTTAGCCTGGTGCTGGTCCACGCGCAGGACCACCTGATGACATCAATGCTGGCGCGTGAGCTGGTGACTGAACTGATTGAACTTCACGAAAAGCTGAAATAGCGAGGAGTGCATAATGCAGCTACAGATTAACGCACCGGAAATCAAAACCGTTTATGAACAGCAGCTGTTTAATGGCAAAAATTTCCATGTGTTCATCTATAACAAAACTGAGAGTATCAGCGGGCTGCATCAGCATGACTACTATGAATTTACCCTGGTTTTAACCGGGCGCTATTATCAGGAAATCAACGGTAAACGCGTACTACTCGAACGTGGAGACTTTGTCTTTATCCCGTTGGGATCGCACCACCAAAGTTTTTATGATTTTGGTGCGACAAGGATCCTTAACGTCGGCATCAGTAAACGTTTTTTTGAACAGCACTATCACCCGCTACTGCCATTTTGTTTCGTTGCATCGCAGGTCTATCGGGCGAATAACTCGTTTCTTACCTATATTGAAACGGTTATTGCATCACTTAACTTTCGCGAGAGCGGACTGGATGAATTTGTAGAAGTGGTCACCTTCTATATTATTAATCGGTTACGTCATCATCGCGAAGAGCAGGTGTTGGATGATATTCCGCAGTGGCTTAAAACCACCGTCGAGACCATGCACGACAAACGGCAGTTTAGCGAGAACGCGCTGGAAAATATGGTACACCTGTCCGCGAAATCCCAGGAGTATCTGACCCGTGCAACCCAGCGTTATTACAGCAAAACGCCGATGCAGATTATTAATGAAATCCGCATTAACTTTGCTAAAAAACAGCTGGAAATGACGAACTATTCTGTAACGGATATTGCTTACGAGTCTGGCTACAGTAGTCCAAGCCTGTTTATTAAAACGTTTAAAAAGCTGACGTCGTTTACACCGAATAGCTACCGTAAGAAATTAACTGAATTTAATCAGTAGATATTATTTGCCAATAACCCATTTTTTATAGCTTGCCCAAAATAGCGTCGGGACAGCCACGCTATACCTGACATACGGGTTGAGCATAATACACGTCAGTGTTTTGACACTGAAGGGAGAAAGTATGAGCCAGAAATTAAAAGTCGTCACTATCGGTGGCGGGAGCAGCTACACCCCTGAATTACTTGAAGGCTTTATTAAGCGCTATCATGAATTACCGGTTTCTGAGTTGTGGCTGGTTGATGTCGACGGTGGAAAAGAGAAACTGGACATTATTTTTGACCTATGCCAGCGCATGATCGATAAAGCCGGCGTACCGATGAAGTTGTTTAAAACGCTGGATCGCCGTGAAGCACTGAAAGATGCTGATTTCGTTACCACCCAGCTGCGTGTAGGGCAACTGCAAGCCCGTGAAAAGGATGAACGCATTCCGCTGAGCCACGGGTATCTGGGGCAGGAAACCAACGGCGCTGGCGGGCTGTTCAAAGGCCTGCGTACCATTCCGGTTATCTTTGATATTGTTAAAGATGTGGAAGAACTGTGCCCGAATGCGTGGGTGATCAACTTCACTAACCCAGCCGGGATGGTGACTGAGGCGGTTTATCGCCATACGAATTTCAAGAAATTCATCGGCGTATGTAATATTCCGATCGGCATGAAAATGTTCATCAGCGACGTGCTGGCGCTGAAAGAGAGTGATGACTTATCTATCGACCTGTTTGGTCTGAATCATATGGTCTTCATTAAGGATGTTCTGGTCAACGGTGTGTCACGCTTTGATGAACTGCTGGACGGCGTTGCTTCGGGTCAGTTGAAAGCCTCTGGCGTGAAGAACATCTTCGACCTGCCGTTCAGCGAAGGATTGATTCGTTCGCTGAAGCTGCTGCCGTGCTCGTATCTGCTGTACTACTTCAAGCCAAAAGAGATGCTGGCGATCGAAATGGGCGAGTACTATAAGGGTGGCGCACGTGCTCAGGTAGTACAAAAAGTTGAAAAACAACTGTTTGAGCTCTACAAAAATCCTGAGCTAAACGTTAAACCGAAAGAGCTGGAGCAGCGCGGCGGGGCCTATTACTCCGATGCGGCCTGTGAAGTGATCAATGCCATCTACAATGACAAACAGACCGAGCACTATGTCAACGTTCCTCACCATGGGCATGTTGATAATATTCCTGCCGACTGGGCGGTTGAGATGACCTGTACGCTGGGGCGCAACGGTGCTACGCCGCATCCGCGAATTACCCATTTTGATGAGAAAGTGCTCGGCCTTATCTATACCATTAAAGGTTTTGAAGTGGCGGCGAGCAATGCGGCATTGAGCGGCGAGCTGAATGATGTGCTGCTGGCGTTAAACCTGAGTCCGCTGGTGCATTCTGACAGCGATGCCGAGATTCTGGCGCGTGAGCTAATTCTGGCACATGAAAAATGGCTGCCAAACTTCGCCGGGTGCATTGAGAAACTCAAAAGCGAACAACACTAACTGAGGTCGGCTATGGAACGCGTACTGATTGTAAATGCGGATGATTTTGGCCTGAGTAAAGGACAAAACTACGGCATTGTTGAAGCTTGTCGCAATGGTGTTGTCACCTCGACAACGGCGCTGATTAACGGTGCGGCAATTGACCATGCGGTACAGCTGAGTCGCGACATACCTGAACTTGCCGTCGGAATGCACTTTGTTCTGACGCTGGGCAGGCCGTTGACGGCAATGCCGGGCCTTACTCGTGACGGGGTACTGGGGAAATGGATCTGGCAGATGGCTGAGGAAGACACTTTGCCGCTGGATGAAATTTCTCAGGAACTGGCCGCACAGTATCAGCGTTTTATTGACCTGTTCGGGCGGGAGCCGACGCATCTGGATAGCCATCACCATGTGCATATGTTCCCGCAAATTTTCCCTATCGTAGCAGGGTTTGCTGCCCAGAAGGGGATTGCGTTGCGTATCGATCGTCAGGCGGTATTCCAGGCGTCTGACTTACCGGAAACCTTACGGACTTCCCAGGGATTCAGCAGCGAGTTTTACGGTGAGGCGATTTCTGAAGCTCTGTTTTTGCAGATGCTTGATGCGTCAGCCGATCGCGGAGAATCCTCGCTGGAAGTGATGTGTCATCCGGCTTTTATCGATGACATTATTCGTCAAAGTGCCTACTGTTACCCCCGCTTAACTGAGCTCGACGTGCTGACGTCTTCGTCACTAAAATATGCTATTGCGGAGCGCGGTTATCGTCTTGGCAGTTTTCTAAACGTGTAATTCCTGAGTTTGCGGCGCTTGATGCGCCGCATTTTTTTAGGCCGGAATCGTGTCTATTTTTCCGGCGCGTGACCAGACGCGGTGCGCGGTCATCAGCGTCAGCAGGGTATCCATGAACTGTGTGTCTGCACTGTCCGCTTCCACCACGCCTTCTTCTCCTTCCTTTTTGATATTCAACGTTGCTTTAAACCGACGAGCATCGCCAGCCAGGGCGATAGGTTTTAAGTGTTTATACGCTTCGAGTAAGTAATATCGGGCATCTCCGTTCATTGCGATATCCGCAATATTCCCACATGGAACAATGACTGCATCGACCGTCAGGGATGGCGAACCCGCAAAGGTACCGGCGATTGTCAGAACGGAGCCATCGTCGGCAACCACATTCCCCATTCGGGAATAGAGCAGTTTGGCATGAACACCTTCGGCCTGTAGGGCTTGCATGATGGCGAGCAGATCGGCCGATTTCACCTGGTCATTAAGTAAAATGGCGACCACACGGCCCTTAATCTCACCTTGCGCACCTGCATATAAACTGAGTGACGGCGCATTTTTCAAACCGTTGACGTTGGCCGGCGGTATAATTTTGGTTTGTTCCTCAGTGAGTTCAAAACCCAGATTCCTGGCAACCGCCGTGGCGAGGGCAGTATCAATATGAACTAACTGTTCGACCACTCTTTCTCTGATATAGGGGCGCGTAACTTTGCTAAGTTCGAAACTGAATCCGCCGATAATATGCTGCTGTTCAATTGGCGTCTGACTTAGCCAGAACAGACGAGGCTGCGCATAGTATTCGCCGAAAGAGGGGCTGCGTTCGCGGATTTTGTTTCCTTCAATCCGTTCCTGATACGACTCAAATCCACCGCGTTTTGGCCCCGGAGGTGTTTCACGCGGCCAGTTATCATTGATGGAATTCGGTTCATAGTTGGCTGGGTTGGTATCGATGTCCATGCGATGCATGCCGTCACGCTGGAAATTATGATACGGACAGGTTGGGCGATTAATTGGGATTTCATGGAAGTTGGGCCCGCCCAGACGACTGATCTGGGTATCGGTATAGGAGAACAAGCGGCCCTGCAACAAGGGATCGTTAGTAAAATCGATGCCCGGGACGATGTGTCCGGGATGAAAAGCCACTTGCTCATTTTCGGCGAAAAAATTGTCCGGATTGCGGTTTAGCACCATTTTACCGACGAGTTGTACCGGAACCAGTTCTTCAGGTATCAATTTCGTTGGATCGAGCAGGTCAAAATCGAACTTGAATTCGTCCTCTTCAGGAATGAGCTGTAGCCCCAGTTCATATTCCGGATAATCGCCCGCTTCAATCGCCTCCCACAGATCGCGGCGATGAAAGTCGGGATCCCGACCGGTAAGTTTTTGCGCTTCATCCCATACCAGCGAAGCTTTGCCTGCCAGCGGTTTCCAGTGGAAACGGACAAAGGTGGCTTTCCCTTGCGCATTAATCAACCGAAATGTGTGAATACCAAAGCCTTCCATCGTGCGATAGCTGCGCGGAATACCCCGATCGGACATTGCCCATATGACGTTGTGCAACGTTTCAGGCTGTAATGAGACATAATCCCAGAAGGTGTCATGGGCGCTTTGGCCCTGCGGGATGGCCCAATGCGGCTCCGGTTTAACCGCATGGACGAAATCTGGGAATTTATGGGCATCCTGAATAAAGAAGATGGGAGTATTGTTTCCCACCAGGTCGAAAATGCCCTCTTCAGTGTAAAACTTGGTCGCAAATCCCCGTATATCTCTGACCGTATCCGCAGAGCCTGCGCCGCCCTGAACCGTAGAGAATCGGACAAAAACCGGGGTGATTTTATTTTCATCACTCAGAAAGTCCGCTTTCGTCGTCGCGCTGAGACTGGCATAGGGCTGAAAGTAACCGTGAGCGGCAGAACCTCGGGCATGTACGATCCTCTCCGGGATGCGTTCATGATCAAAATGGGTGATTTTTTCCCGCAGGATGAAGTCTTCCAGCAGAGTTGGCCCACGGTTTCCGGCGCGCAGAGAGTTTTGATCGTCCGCAATGCGCACGCCCTGATTGGTGGTCAGGGCAAAATCCTCGCTTCCTTTGCGAAAACTGTCCAGCGCGTTGAGTTTGTCACTTGTGACGTCAGGCGCTTTTAAGCTGCCGGATGTGGTGGGTTGCATGCCTGGTGGTGTGGGTTCAGGCGCTGGCTGATGTGAACCGTCTGCTGGCGCCAGTGAGTCAAGTCCTGGCTGGGATTCGCTGGCATCATGAACCGGCGCTGAGTGATGGAGTGGGTGCTTATCGTTCTGTGACATTAAACTCGTCTCCTGTTTTCATCGCTGAAAGGGTCGTTGTTGCTGTCAAAAACTTTAACTATAGACCACTCATTCAGCGGCGCAGGTACAGGCCGATGACGTAAAGCGCGATGAACCAGGCAAACAGCGCACGCAAGGCAGGACGTCAGGAGGCAAAATCGGCTAAGATAGCGGTTTTCTGATTTTTAGAATTTGTCTTTAGTGAAGCAACTGATTATGAAACCTCTTCGCCAACAAAATCGTCCGGTTATCAGCTATGTTCCTCGCGTGGAGCCCGCTCCACCAGAGCATGCGATTAAAATGGATGCGTTTCGTGACGTATGGATACTGCGCGGAAAATATGTCGCTTTTGTCTTAATGGGGGAGTCGTTTTCACGTTCGCCTGCATTTACGGTCCCGGAATCAGCGCAGCGCTGGGCTAATCAGGTTCGTCAGGAAAATGAACTGAGCGATTAATGGATATAAAAAAACCGCCGGATCATGATACTCCGGCGGTTTTTTGTTTTTTAGCTGACAGACTTAGCGATGCGCCAGTTCGGCGTTATCGTCGCTGTCCAGAATTGTTTTATCGGTCTGCTTCAGCCATTGACTGGTCAGCGTACCGGCAGTCATGGAACCGCTTACGTTCAACGCAGTACGCCCCATATCGATCAGCGGTTCAACGGAGATCAACAGCGCAACCAGCGTGACCGGCAGACCCATAGCAGGCAGAACGATCAGCGCGGCAAACGTTGCACCGCCACCGACACCCGCAACCCCTGCGGAACTCACAGTCACGATACCAACCAGCGTGGCAATCCACATTGGGTCCAGCGGGTTGATTCCAACGGTCGGCGCGACCATTACTGCCAGCATTGCCGGGTACAGACCCGCACAACCATTCTGGCCAATCGTGGCGCCAAAAGAGGCGGCGAAAGAGGCGATGGATTCAGGCACGCCCAGACGACGGGTTTGCGCTTCAACGTTCAGCGGAATTGAGGCTGCGCTGGAACGGCTGGTGAAGGCGAAAGTCAGCACCGGCCACACCTTACGGAAGTATTTCAGCGGGCTAACGCCGTTAATACCCAAGAGGATCCCGTGAACCACGAACATAATGCCCAGACCGAGATAAGAGGCCACGACGAAGCTACCCAGCTTAATGATGTCCTGAAGGTTGGAACCGGCAACCACTTTGGTCATCAGCGCCAGAACACCGTACGGCGTCAACTGCATCACCAGACGAACCAGCTTCATCACCCAGCTTTGCAGGGTATCGATAGCCACCAGAACGCGCTCGCCTTTTGGTGCATCATCTTTCAGCAGTTTCAGTGCGGCTACACCCAGGAATGCTGCGAAGATAACTACGCTGATAATCGACGTCGGGTTGGCGCCAGTCAGATCGGCAAACGGGTTTTTCGGAATAAACGACAGCACCAGTTGCGGAACGCTGAGGTCAGCCACTTTGCCAACATAGTTGGTTTCAATCGCGTTCAGACGGGCCGTCTCGGCACCACCTTGCACCAGACCTTCGGCGGTCAGGCCGAACAGGTTGGTCACCAGAACCCCAACCAGTGCGGCAATCAGCGTGGTAAACAGTAGCGTTCCGATGGTCAGGAAGCTGATTTTACCTAACTGAGAGGCATTGTGCAGACGCGCAACGGCGCTGAGAATAGATGCAAATACCAGCGGCATAACAATCATCTGCAGCAACTGTACATAACCGTTGCCGACAATGTTGAACCACTGTACGGAATCTTTAAGAACCTGGCTGTCGGAACCATAAATGGTATGCAGGGCAAGGCCGAACACGACACCCATGACCAGACCGACCAGTACTTTTTTGGCCAGACTCCACTGTTTGTGCCGGGCTTGCGCCAGCACGAACAGCAGCACTATGAACACGATAATGTTCGCGATTAAAGGAAAGTTCATCCCCGTTCTCCTGATCTTATTATGCGTATCACCGTTTAAAGGTGATTCTGTTGGCGCAAGATTAGCAGAACTGTGACATGCCTCTTATATTCAAATGGAATTGTTTATACCGAAAATGACTTTTTGGCTGATTTATTAGTCAATCTGATGCGTTATGAAACGATTGAACTGCATTTGTAGCGTATTAATCATCTGCGAAGACCAGCGTACAGCGCTGTTCTCTTGTACGGTCTGCGGCATCCAGATTGCCCATGCGAACAGTGCCATGCACAGAAACCGCTCCAGTTGGTTGCCTTTTTGCGGCACGAGGATGGGCAGACGAAAACGCCAGCGGCAGGGCCAAAGCAGGGGAACGCCCGCCGGGGTCAGCATATCGGCCAGAATATGGCTGAGATAACCGAGAACCATACCTTGTAAGGCATCAGCCGGTATTATCCAGGTGTCCGGGACTTTCAGGTAAAACGTGGTCAGCAGGGCAAAGACTGCAAGCAGGCTATGCGTAAACCCGCGATGACCAAATGCCCGGGCAATGGGTTTTGATATCCACTTCAGACGCTGCCCCAGCAGGGATTTGGGATGATCAATATCCGGCAGCAGGCACGTTAAAATGGCGGAAGGAACAATATGCCACCAGTCACCCTGCGTAAGAACGGGCGTTAGCTCGGCATTCTTGGCAAATACCGCACAGGCAATAGAAAAAAGAAGGTGGCCTTCCGCCGTCATGATAAAACCCAATAAACTGTCGATTCATACAGTATAGGGGTTTTATACAGTAGGCGGAAGAGGTGACGTTGTAACCCTTTGTCACAAGTGCGCCATTACCGCGCCAGCCAACCGCCATCCACGGCTAGCGTATAGCCATGAATATAGTCAGAGGCGGAACTTGCGAGGAATACGACCGGGCCTTTCAGATCATTTGGCGTGCCCCAGCGCCCTGCGGGAATACGATCGATAATCTCCTGATTGCGCTCGCTGTCTGCGCGCAGCTGCTGGGTATTATTGGTCGCCATATAGCCGGGTGCGATAGCATTGACATTAATTCCTTTGGCCGCCCATTCATTGGCGAGCAGGCGAGTGATGCCGAGCACGCCGCTTTTTGATGCTGTATAGGAAGGGACGCGGATTCCGCCCTGAAAAGAGAGCATCGAGGCAATGTTAATAATTTTTCCGCCATTGCCCTGAGCCAGAAACTGGCGCGCCACGGCCTGTGACAGAAAGAAAACAGATTTGAGATTCAGATTCATCACGTCATCCCAATCCTTTTCACTGAAGTCCAGCGCATCCTGACGGCGTATGGTTCCCGCATTGTTGACCAGAATATCGATCCGGCCAAACGCCGACACCGATTGTGTCACGATGCTGGTGAGAGCATCTTGTTGGCTGAGGTCGGCCTGAATAGCCATAAAACGTCGACCGAGGGCGTTAATTTTCTCTGCGGTTTCATGTGGTATTTTACGATTCACGCCGACTACATCGCAGCCCGCTTCAGCCAGCGCCACTGCCATACCCTGCCCAAGGCCGGTGTCACATCCAGTGACGATGGCTACTTTACCTTCGAGACGAAAAGCTTCCTGAATCATGTTTACCTCAACTATTTATGTCATTAACGCTTGCTCTATAGGGCAAGGATAGGAGAGGTTAAACAGAAACACAATTAAAAATGAAACGATGTTTTAAAAATAAAAAATCTGAGAGGGCGGGCAATACGATCATTGCCCGTTACAGGATTAGCCGCGCAGATGAACGGCAGTAAGTTCGGTGAGCGAGGTTAGTTTAACGTCGGCAAGAACGAAGCGGGGATCGTCCTGATTCTCATACGCTGGTACGACGATGGAACGCATACGGGCGGCTTTCGAAGCAATCATGCCGTTTACCGAGTCTTCCAGTGCTACGCAGTTTAACGGGTCAATGCCCAGTTTTGTGGCGCAATCGAGATAAACCTGCGGGTGCGGTTTGCTGTAGGGCAGTTTTTCTGCGGAAGCCAGAGCGTCGAAGCTGCTGCGCAGATCAAACATGGTCAGCACTTTTTCCAGCATATGCAGCGGCGAGGCGGATGCCAGTCCTACTTTGATTCCCTGAGATTTGCACAACGCCACGGCTTCACGCACACCCGGCAGCAGTGGTTTTGTTTCTTCCACTAACGCAATGGCCCGGGTGATGATGCGCTCGGTGACTTCCTGACGTGAGGGACCGTTCCACGGTTGCTGCGCAAACCACAAATCGACCACCATATCGATGCGTAAGCCAAGAGTATCGGGAAGTTCATGGCGGCGGGAGATATCAACGCCTAAACTTGCTATCACATCCAGTTCAGCCTGATCCCAAAGCGGTTCAGAATCGACCAGTAACCCATCCATATCGAAAATTGCAGCAAGAATTTGACGCGGGGTTGACATTACAACCTCTCCTTTACGGTGATAAAAGGGATTAAGAGCCAGTAATAACAGGCTCTGAGCGTTCATTATGGCTAATTCAGCAGTATACCGCCTTTAAAGATCAGGCGAAAATGGTTATCAGCGGGTAAACTTAGGCCAAAATGACACGTCTTTATCAAGGGGAACTCATGACGTATCAACAAGCTGGACGCATTGCCGTCTTGAAAAGGCTGGCGGGATGGGTAATTTTCATTCCCGCGCTGATTTCAACACTGGTTTCTGTACTGAAGTTTATGTATGCGCACAGCGAAAAGCAGGAGGGAATTAACGCGGTCATGCTCGATTTTGCTCATGTGATGATCGATATGATGCGGGTTAATACACCTTTTCTTAACGTGTTCTGGTATAACTCGCCAACGCCCGATTTTCAAAGTGGACTGAATCTCGTTTTTTGGCTGATATTCATCCTGATTTTTATCGGTCTGGCGTTGCAGGATTCAGGCGCCAGAATGAGCCGCCAGGCACGTTTCTTACGCGAAGGCGTTGAGGATCAGCTGATTCTGGAACAGGCAAAAGGCAGTGAAGGATTATCCCGCGAGCAACTTGAGTCGCGAATTGTGGTACCGCACCATACGATCTTCTTACAAATTTTCCCGCTTTATATTTTGCCGGTGATCGTTATCGTGATCGGCTACTTCTTCTTCTCATTGCTGGGCTTTTTGTAAGTGCCGCTCTATCGGGCCTGCCATGTTGCGAAACGGCAGGCCTGATAAGCAACGCGGTACGTAGTTAAGCAGCGAGTAATCTATCCAGCGCTTTCTGCGCCACAACCAGATGCTGTCCTCCGAACAGAATTGCTCGATTCAGCAGCGTATAGAGCTGGTAGATTGGCTGCCTGTCAAGAAAGTCCAGCGGTAGTGGTGAGACAGACTGGTAACCGTCATAAATTTGCGGCGGCTGATCGATATGTAACGGCAGCATTGCCAGGTCGCACTCTCTGTCCCCCCAGTAGCAGGCAGGGTCAAAGATGTACGGACCGTTAGGACCGAGGGCGCAGTTCCCGGACCACAAATCACCGTGCAGGAGAGACGGCTGCGGCTGATGAGAAGAGAGACGTTGCTGGACATGTTCGACGATGGCATCAATATTGCCAAACGCAATGCCTTTTTCAGCGGCGAGTTCCAGTTGCCAGCCTATACGCTGCTCGGCGAAAAAGGTTGACCAGCGACGTTGCCAGGTATTGGGCTGCGGTGTGGTAGAGAGCGCGTTATCGAAGTCGAGACCAAACTGAGGCTGGTCGCTCCATTCGTGCAAATGCGCAAGCTGTTGACCGAGGATAAACGCGTTATGCGCATCAAGCGGACGGGGAGGGAGGAAATCCATCACCAGAAAGCTGTAATCTCTGTCTGCGCCTACTGCCCAGACTTTCGGTACCGATACAGTTTGACTGCGGGAAAGTAGCTCCAGCTGATCGGCTTCTGCCGTAAAGCCGGTTAACAGCTCTCTTTCATCGCATTTGACGAAAAAATCCCGCCCCGCATAGCGTAAATGCCATGCGGCGTGAATCTCTCCGCCGGGCAGTTCATTACGCAGTTCGATTTCGCCTTCACCTAATTGCTCGCTTAAAAGACGACTGATAGCCTGCCACATGATGTCTCTCCCCATGTTGTCTGCCAGATCATAAGGTTAGCGCAAGAATGCGGTTAAAAAACACGAACTGACGCACACCACGGACGCGTCATCGCTGGAAAGGCACTTAATGTTTGTCGCTCTTCTTCACCCCGTACCGTTGTGGAGACGTCTGACTGCACATGATTCACTTCTTTGTAATAACGTGATTTTTTATCATAGTCGCATAACACCCATGCTGACAGTTTTACGCGAGAATCCCCCTTTGTCTTCAAAAGAGGGACGGTGTCGTTATTGAGTGAGATACGAATAAATTTTTTGCGTGTCGTCCAAAGAGCACAGGCGCGTACCCTGATTTAGTGTTGCTGCGCTACCTGCGGCGACGCCGTAACGGACAATATCCTCAAAAGGTGCATTCTCAGCCAGTTTAAGCGTCATGGCCCCGACCATACTGTCGCCCGCGCCTACGGTGCTTTGACTTTTCACCGGTGGCGGAACCACCTGAACGCAGGTATCTCGATCTACGCCCAGCGCCCCTTGCGGCCCAAGCGAGACCACAACGCGGTGCGCTTTTCCACTATGTACGATTTCCTGTGCGGCCTTGCGCACATCATCGGGCTGTGTCAGTTCTCGATTTACCAGCGCACTCAGTTCTTTGAGGTTAGGTTTGACCAGTTCGATATTGCCGATGGCTAACGCCGCCGTCAGTGCTTCACCTGAACTGTCGACAATACAGCGGATCCCTTGTTTTTGTGCGGTGGTAATCAGTCGGGTCAACTTCTCAAGCTGTACGCCGGGCGGCAAACTACCGCTGATGACCAGCAATGCACCAGATTCAATTTCCAGCACCTGATCCTGAAGTTGGTAGAACTCGTCATCGGTCAGCGCAGCGCCAGGCATGACAAAACGATACTGTTCGCCGCTGGACTCAACGTGGACATGAAGATTTTGTCGGGTCCAATCTTTGGCTTCGACAGTGGATACGGGAACATTTTCGTCGGCGAGCAATGCAACAAGATGCTCTCCGGTTGCACCCCCCGCGGGGAAAATCGCCGTTGCGGTTCCGCCAAGATGGGCAATTGCGCGAGCAACGTTGATGCCGCCACCGCCGGGTTCAAAAACCGGCGAGGTACAACGAAGCTTACCTTCCGGGTAAATTTGCGGGGTGATTGTTGCGCTATCGAGAGAGGGCGCAAGTGTTAACGTATAGATACGTACCATCTTTACCTCCTGTTAGGCTGTCCTCAGTCTGGCACTTAACCTCCCGAAAGTGAAGTAATTAACAACATGATTTTTCATATCTTTATTTAAAATTATCGTCATAAAGTTATATAAATAAAATAAAGGTTTAGGAACGCTCTTATTCAAAAAATGAAATAAGAATTTATTGCTATGTTATTCGAGTCTTTTTATAATTTGTTACCTTTCAAGGGTCTTTTGTCATTGATCCATATGAAAGTTTCCGAGACCGTAATGGTCTCTTTTTTTGTTGTACGGACTCTTAATAAATGAAGCTTTTGAAGACAGTGCCCGCAGCATTACTGCTGACGGGAGGCCTGCTTGCGTCAATGCATGCTGCCGCCGATGATTCCGTTTTTACTGTCATGGATGACCCTTCCAGCGCGAAAAAACCCTTTGAAGGTAACCTGAACGCGGGATATCTCGCCCAGTCAGGCAACACAAAAAGTTCTTCTTTAACCGCAGATACCACCATGACCTGGTACGGCCAAACGACCGCATGGTCTCTGTGGGGAAATGCCAGTAATACCTCCTCAAATGATGAGCGTTCATCGGAGAAATATGCCGTAGGTGGCCGTAGTCGTTACAACATGACCGACTATGACTATCTCTTTGGACAGGCAAGCTGGTTGACCGACCGCTACAACGGCTAC
Source organism: Citrobacter sp. CF971 (assembly GCF_006385635.1). Taxonomy (NCBI): domain Bacteria; kingdom Pseudomonadati; phylum Pseudomonadota; class Gammaproteobacteria; order Enterobacterales; family Enterobacteriaceae; genus Citrobacter; species Citrobacter sp. CF971. The sequence continues at coordinate 2,115,679 of NZ_CP041051.1, forward strand.
CGCGAGCGTGACGTGCTGACTGCGGGTTATGGTCGTCAGTTCCTCAACGGGCCTGTGCACAGCTTCCGTTTCGAATTCGGTCCTGGCGTGCGCTATGACGAGCACACGGATGGCACCACCGAAACACAGCCGCTGGGCTATGCGTCCGGGGCCTATGCATGGCAGATGACGGACAATACCAAGTTTACTCAGGGTGTGTCGGTATTCGGCGCTGACGATACCACACTCAACTCTGAAACTGCCCTGAACGTTGCCATCAACGAACACTTTGGGTTAAAGGTGGCTTACAACGTGACCTGGAACTCTGAACCACCGGCAACAGCGCCGGAGCATACCGATCGCCGCACGACAGTTTCCCTCGGCTATCGGATGTAGTGACAAGCCGGGTCAAATAAATGGCCTGGCTTTTCTAAATTAAAGTTAAGTTTATTTAATATTTAATTTGCGTTTTATTTTTCTACCTGGCCATAACGCGTTATTTTCAGACGAATTCGATTAATCGATAAATAAACGAAATCGGAACAGCGGGTGAGCGTCATTTAGCCCCAGATCATCGCAGCCCAGCGCAGCATCAACATGGCCGCACAAATAACGAGCAGAATCACAACCATCTTCCAGTGTTTCTTCGCAAAGCGATTTGTGGGCATTGTTTTTTTCCTGCTCAGGTTAGATGACTTTGTGCAAGTGTAACAAAGATGGTTGGGTGTCAGTGAATTGATTTACATCATAGAGCGCGCGTTGATTGCTGCTTTGATCGACCCGTAATGCCGTGTACACTGTCAAACGGTGTTATCAAAAAGCGGGTGTAGGTCCAGTGTGGTCTTTAAGGCGACCAGTGACATATTTCGCAGAGTGAAGCGGGAATCAGCCCACACCTTTTTGATAATTTTAAATATTGAATCTTTGTATGTGATCTTACGTGTAAGTACCATCCAGAATTTCACCTCATTCCTGTCTGTTCCTACCTGTTTCACCAATTCAGCGCCACTCCTAACTTTCTTCAATTCACCCGTTTCAATTTAGTTCATCTTGTCCGCATTCGTGTCGTAGAATCTGTGTACCAAATCGTGTACCAATTCCGAAAAGCTGAACAGGGACAAGCATGCCTCTCAACGATACCAAGCTCAGGCGTATAGCTGGCAAGCCATATGATGGACCAGAGGAGATAGCTGACGGTGGTGGACTTTCTGCCAGGATCAGCCCAAAGGGACTTATCACCTTTCAGTACCGCTATCGCTTCAACGGGAAACCGGCCAGGCTAAAACTCGGCACCTACGGCAAGATGTCGATCAAAGAAGCTCGTGACGCGATGGAGGAATGCAAGGGCTGGCTGGAAGAGGGACGCGATCCGGCAATGCAGCGGAAAAAAGCCAGGGACATCGTATCCAGCTCGCCGAGCATCAGCACTCTCGTTGATGAGTGGCTGGAAACACCATCAGTGAAAGAGATGGTGAAGTATGAATACTGGAAGCGGATGCTGAAGCTTCACGTTACCGACAATTACGGCCGACTGATAGCAGATGAGATGAGCCCCGTTGAGTGGGAGCAGATATTCCTGCGCATAACGAAAGGTGGTTCGCCGGTTCAGGCCGGTAACGTGCTGGTGAAGATGAAGCAGGTGATCCGCTATGCGCTGCGTCGAAAACGTATTACTTCAAATTCTCTAATGTTGCTTGAGATTAACGATATCGGTAGCCGTCCGGATGACGGGGAAAGATTCCTGAATGACGAAGAGATAGGCGCGTTCTGGAATGCCATCGATAAAACCAAGATGTCATGGCAAAACAAAATGCTGATCCGCCTTGTGGCGCTTACCGGTTGCCGAGGTGTTGAGTTGAGATTAGCAAGGAAGGGTGACTTTGATCTGAAGGCGAGGGAATGGGTTATACCGAAAGAGAACTCGAAAACGCGTAAACGCTTTGTGCGTGGGATTTCTCAGCTGGCGGCCGATTATCTGCAGAAGGTTTTTGATGTGTACCCCGATCAGTCAATCGTGTTTCCACCGGCTAAATTGCAGGTGGACAGGCCTATGTCAGCCAGTACATTGATTTCCATCGCGGGGCAGGTGGAAGAGGTAATGGGTGGGGAGCACTGGTCTCTGCACGACCTGCGCAGAACGTGCAAAACAAAGATGGCTGAGCTTGGTATTGCACCTCACGTATCAGAGAAGATACTCGGGCATAAGCTAACGGGGATGCTGGCTGTTTATGACCAGTATGATTACATCCCCGAGCAGCAGGCAGCTGCAGAATTGTGGGCTGATAAGATTCAGGCGTGTGCAGCCAATAGCCCTTTATCTTTGCAGAACTGAATAACTTCTACATAGCGGAAGAGAGCGCCGCCTTTAGGTGGGTGAATTTCTTCCACTTCCTGCGGGAATGGTGTGCCGGATTCTTCCCACTGTTTGCGCTTACGATAAAACGTGGTTCTGGAGATACCACCAAGCATCTCCTGAACGCGCTCACGGTTAACCAGAACCGGCTGAATGCTGATTGTTGTTTGCATGCTTTTCTCCAGGCAAAAAGAAGCCCGGCGAACCGGGCAAAAGGGATAACGGAGCAGTGCTTTCGCACCCAATAGCCAGCTCATAACTGGCTATCAGTTGCGTCATGTGGTTGGCGGTGTAGGTAGCGGCATCCAGTGAGTAGCTGGCAACTCCCGCCCTGTGATGATGGACGTGAAGAATCGTAAATTGACACCTGAGCGCTCGCTCTCACCTACATCAACACTCTCTCCATCGGACGTTATGACGACCTCACCAACATCAGGCATCCTGTCCCTTCAATTTCCTTCTGTTCAACTGCTGTTCAGATGGCGTGGCCCAACGACAATTTTCCGGTGAATACCCTTTGTCATTATCAATGCGGTCCAGTGTAAGCCCATCAGGACGAGCGCCCATATCAGCGTAAAACGAGTTGAAGTCATGCCATTGATGACAGACAGTTATTCCTCTCCCGCCATAATCCTTGTATCTCTTATCTTTAGGGTTTTCGCATCTATGTAACATCAACTCCCAAATCCTATATTCTGAAGAACTCGACATTCCGTGAGTCCTTTTTGCTTCAATCTTTAAGCAGCCACATGATTTTGTGTGTCCACTTTTAACGAAACAAAGGCGAATAATTTTAGTGCTTCCGCAATCACAGGAAAATTTACCCTTGTAAACTCCTTTTTCATCTTTGGGGAAAGGCTCAATTAGTGTGAGCATGCCCACCTTTTCGCCAACATCAAATTTCACGCGCATATCATTTCCCCGCCTGTTTCAACCGCAGTTCGATATCATTGGCGCAACTAACACACGTCTGGCAGCCGGGAACGGCAGCGCGGCGCGGCTCCGGGATGTCTTCGCCGCATTCCGCGCAATGCTCAGCTGATACGGCGTTGCGGTCGATGCGGTGAGCGGAAAGGGCAGCGTTACGCTGAAGCTCTTCAATTTCTGCTGCGGTGTCGATGATGTCCATGGTCAATGCTCCCGGAACTGTCGGTTAATACGGTTGAAGGTGAAAGCCAGCAATAAAAAAGGCCGCGATAGCGACCTGGTAATTAGTGCCTTCATGCCGGCTCCTTTACGGCTAACTCGTCCGGTATGTCCACTTCATCGCCGAGCTTTACAAATACAACAGCACGGCAAATGGCTGTGCGTGGGTTGTCAGCAACCAGACCCCGGCGTCGGCCTGGCGAAGCCAGTTCATTAACCCCAACCCAGTGGTACAACTTGCCAGTAGCTGGGTCTGCTGACTGATAGCAGCTGATGGATAAGCTCTCCATCATTGGGCCGCACTGAGCCCATTCCGTTGAGGGGCTCCAGGTGAACCACACATCGCGCTCTTCAAACCAAAGACATCCGGTATCAGCTTCAAAATCCACCTTCTGACCGGTTGCTAGCGCTGCTGCATAATCAAGCTGGATGCCTACTAAATCTTCCGTTTTAATCTTCATGCTGCACCGCCTTCATTCTTCTCGGCTTCGACCGCCATCTGCTCAAGCCGTCGCGATAGCTCGGCGGCCAGCGTCTGGAACTCTTCCTCGGTAGCCACCGGGATCGGCACAAAGCGAATCCCGATATGCGCCAGGTGGTTGGCGATTTCGAGGCTTTTTCTCAAATCAACTGGTGATGCTCTGTTCATGCGGCTTTCTCCCCAGGTAATGGTTTCAGACCGTCATTCAGCGTGCGTTCAAGGTTGGACAATATTCCTCGCAACCTCTTTATCTCTTCATCCTCGGTCAGTCGGCGCATTGCTTCCCATAGCGTCCTTGTCAGAACATACATAGGGACATTCGGGTCGAGGCCAAGTGCTTTCGCCAAATCTTGCTGAGCGTCAGTTAACCTTTCCTCAGATTCCTCCCGGCGCTTACGTCGGCGTTGCAACTCCTCTTCACTTTCTTGGCGCAGGTTCTTCAGCCTTTCATCGTTATCCCTAACGTGCTGCTCAAGCCGCTCTTTCGACCGATGCGCTCGACAAACAAGATCGGCGATTTCGCTGCCATGTCGCTTCATAAGTTTTTGTTCGCTGAGGTAGGTGTTGATTACGCGGCTTTTTATTTGGGCTCTCTCTGCCTGCCGGGTCATGCCATCCATAAGCAGCTTCATCCAGGCATCGCGAGGAAGGGTATCAATCTGGCGCATTGTCGGCCCCTTGAGGGTATGCCATCCAGTTTCCTTCCGGATCATCAAGCCGCAACCATCTGGGATGTCGCTTTTTTTGAGCATGCCTTCAGGAACTGCAAAAACAACGCCGCCTGCGTAGTTGAAGTATTTGGTGTATTTGCCTGCTGTAACGTCAGCCCGGAAATCACTTACGCTGATTTTGACCTCATAGACGACAGGGCAGAACTTGCTGTAGCTATGAGCAATAGAGTAGACATCAGGTCGGCACGTAACTGGATAGCGAACTGGCATTCCTTTGCCCATGTCAGAGACTGGTCGGTTACACGCTATGAATAATCCGTCAGTTATTCCGGCCTTCGACTTCCGAGAAATGGTTTTGCCATCTAACGGAAAGGTCATCACAACGTCCATGAAGATCGCCCGCTATTTCGGCAAGGCGCATAAAAACGTTCTTCGCACTATCAAGCGGCTGGAGTCAGATTGCTCCCCTGATTTTAACCGGCTCAATTTTGAGCCCGTTGAATACCTCGATAAGAAAGGTGAAATGCGCCTGATGTACAACATCACGAAAGATGGCTGGATGATGCTTGTAATGGGGTTTACCGGGAAGATGGCGACCGCGATTAAAGAGCAATACATCGCCGCCTTTAACTGGATGGCCGAGCAGCTAAACCGACGCATGGCGATGGGTGAAGAAATGCAGCACCGCTAGCGACAGGACGGTGGGTTAGACAGGTAAACGGTCGGTATACACCTGAAATGTACGTAGCAGATGGTACAAAGACAAACGACCCGTCAGCCATTAAATCGATACTGGAGCACCAGAAATATGTGCTTTTTTCTGGCGTTTATTATATGAATGATGAGTTTGTTACCAATGGGCATAATATTGAAGGCGGTTCAACTGGAGAATATTATGGTGATGGTTCTAAAACAAAAATAGTTTTCTTTGGTGGGTTCTCTGCAAAGCAAGCAGTTCGCAATGAAATAACAAAAAGCTCTTATAAAAACATCACCTTTGAACCTGAATCATGGGATCCTGTTAATGGGTATACAGGTACAGGACTTAGGCTGCATAGAACTTTGGATGCCGAAAATTGCAACTGGATCAAATTTAAAGAATTTGGTATCGATCTATGGGAGGATGTTGCTAATGCGCATACGCCTTATTATAGTCAGTTTAGAAACTGTAACTTTGATTACAATGGTTATGCAGGGGTAAGATTCGCACAGGGAGCAAATTCAATACAAATTTATGGAGGAACTGCCAGGTGGAATGGAAGTCCATCTTACGGGGAAATGCCAACAGATTCATCAACTGGTTGGGATGGTGTTGTTTTTATTCACTCTAGTGAGAGTTATATTCCACCACCTGATAATCCAATGACATTGCAGGGTAATATTATTGATGGCATAGATGCAAGTTACAATGCTAGGTATGGTGTAAATGTCGTTTATGGAAATCAATCTGTGATAAATGTTGGGTACTCAGAAGCAAATCATGGAACAACTGACATTAATATAGAGAACTGCATGGGTTGTACTATTAATGTACTTGTCGCTCAAAAAGGGGCGTCTGTAAATGTTCCATCGATACCTACTTCTAACCCAAGGAATATTGTTTCATTTCCAAACAGCATTGTAATTAATGGTATTGATTTTGCATCAGGAGTGAAGGATGGAGATGGTAGATATATAATATACAGGCTTCCTAAATTTGGATCTTATGTTATGTCCTACGGATCCACAGGGGATAGCGGTCTAAGGGCATATGATGATTCAGGAAGTCTTGAGTCATTTACTCAGAATAATGGAAGAATGCTAATTAGAGCAAACGCAGGGACATTGCCTGTAGCAGAAGAAAAGTATTCAGGAACATTTTGGCGAGATACATCAACTGGTCCAAACCAAGTGTATGTGTGTGTTGAGCAATCTCCAAATAATTGGATTTGGTCAAAAATAAACTAATAAATAGGCGCCAACTAGGCGCCTGCTTTTATTTGAACTTTATAGCTGTACAATTCCCAATGCCATAAAGTTCATATGTGTCATTATTTATTGTTGGTTTTATTTTATTAATATTTTCTTTAATTTCTTTCTCTTCGCTTTCATTTTGATATCTCATATCTTTCAAGCCATTAGACATTAGTAAAAACCTTCCTCCATCATACCCAGGTGAGAATGTTTTTGGAAGAACATTATAGGAGTATGGATATGCTCTCAAATTCATTTCAGCAACTTTTGATATTTTAGGATAATTAATTATCATGATGCATTTGTTGTTTATTTCAGCATTGTTTGAAATGTCATAAACTAGCTTTTGCGCTAACTCGTTTTTGTCAATGTACTCAGCTTTTATTGATGAGCTTTCTATGAAAAAATAAATAGACATGATGGAATATGGAACTAGTATAATAGCATAGCTAATATATGGTTTTAATTTTGACTGCGATACCAGCAAAAACAACAAAAAAAGAAAACAACCAAACCCAAGATAAACCCTAGGGTATACTACCATGTTATTGGAAAATATTATAACTCCGAATGACAGGAAAAATAATGACACAACTGACACCAATGCCATTATTAATGAAATTTTTGAATGATTGCATGTTTTTTTAATTAATACATATAATGCAACAATAGCACATGGGATTATATATTTCCAAAATGACAATAATGCAGTATTCAATCCATCTAAAGCAATGTTTATATTGCTTATTAATGTTCGCAATCCATTGTAATCCAATCCTATTGTTTTTGAGTATGCTGCCGCATAATCATTCATTGGATATATGTTTGATGTTATAAATTTATATAATAAAATGGCAACAATTGCAGAAGAAAGCCTATAAGCAAACTGTTTAATGCTGCATGATAATTTTTCATTGGTTATTTTAATTATTAATTCTATAAAAATAAATCCAAGGAAAATATTTATTGATGTCTGATATAAACCAAGCGCCAGCAATATAAAGAATGAAGAAAAAAACAATTGTACCAATTTATTTTTTATATTTGCGCAAAATGGGATTATTGCAAAACATATAGATAGAACCATGAAAGGACCATCAAATCTAAACCATAAATTAGAAACAAAGAACGGATTTATAATAATTACAGAGCAAGATACTATGTATATATAACCAAGTGATATATTGTTGTTTTTTGCATAGTAGTACATTGTTAGGCTAAAAAAACCTATCGATCCAATAAGAGGCATTGGATGCATGTCAACAATTGAATTTCCAAATGATATTATATTGTAAATAATATCAGCAAATGGCCTACCATCTCCAGACCATCCAGAATACCATAACACATGCCTGAATATATCATCCATGTAATAAACATTAGATGATATTATCTGAAAAGACATCATTATCAAGAAAAGGAAAATAGTTATTGCATTATTTCTTTTCATTTTTTTGAAACCTTTACTATATATTTTGGTCGTTTTTTTGTTTCAATATAAATTCTGCCAATATATTCACCAAGAACCCCAATCCCAATCAATTGAATCCCGCCAAGGAAAAGTATTGAAACTAACAATGAAGGGTATCCAGGAACACTATTGCCAAACAGAATCTTGTCTAAAATCATCCATGCGCCATAAATGAATGACAGGCTGGCAACAACAAGACCAATGTAAGTCCACATGCGCAACGGGAACGTTGAAAAACTTGTAATGCCTTCTAAAGCCAGATTCCATAACTTCCAGCCATTGAATTTTGAATCACCTGCAACACGTTCGGCTCGTGCATATTCAACAACATCGGTACGGCCGCCAACCCAACTGAGTACACCCTTCATGAACAGATTACGTTCAGGCATGAGTTTTATATTCTCTACCACCTCTCGTGACATCAGACGGAAATCGCCGACGTTTTCCTCAATCTTCGGATTGCTAATTTTATTGTGGAGCTTATAGAACCACTCAGCCGATTTGCGCTTCAGCCTGCTGTCGGTAGAGCGATCTGAGCGCTTCGCCAGCACCATGTCTGCACCAGCCTGCCACTTTTCGATTAGGTGTGGGATGACCTCAATGGGATCCTGCAAATCGACGTCAATTGGAATTACTGCGTCACCAGTGGCGTGGTCAAGCCCGGCGAAAAGCGCGGGTTCTTTGCCAAAATTTCTGGTAAAGGAAATAGGGATAACCAACGAGTCAGAAATACCGAGCTCATTAATAATAGATTCAGTTGAGTCTTTGCTACCGTCATTGATAAACACGATCTCAACTTCGTATTGCTTTAACTCTTCGAACTCTCGAACCGTTTTATAGAAAATCGGTATCGTGGCCTCTTCATTGAAGACCGGAACAACCAGAGAAATTTTCATTTCGCATCCCTAAAGACAATGAATTTTGAGTAAATAAAACCGCATACTAGGCTGATAGCGGAAAAAGTAACCAGCGTAACCAATGGCGGCAATCCGCACATGTCAGCAGCCCACCCAACAGCGGCACTCAACGTCCCCATGAATCCGACATAGAGCATGTAGCGTAGTGTTGTTGTCGTGGAATTGAAGGTGAATTTTGCATTGGCATAAAAGCTGAAAGATACAGCTACGACAAATCCAGCGAAGTTAGCCATAGCCTGATTTGTGTGCAATACATATATGCACATAGCAAACACAACCCAATGAATGAGAGTGTTGATGATTCCAACAGATGTGTATTTTGCGAATAGCTTTAACATTATAAAAATCAGTTAATTCTTAGAGGCCGAAAGTTTAGCATTTGAAAGTGGATCGATCGACATGTCATGTTGGCATGAGACAAAAACGGGACACACAAATCTTTGCATCGGTTTGCAAGGCTTTGTGCTGCTCTCACTTAGTCGATCGCATCCATTGTTGCAAGACAATTTGAATCAATGTGAAACAGAGTGGTGCAATCACCACTTTTTTAGTGTTACCATCATTTTACCGGGTGAGGGACTGAAGATGTCAGTTTTTCATTTGTGTACCAGATTGTGTACCAATTTAGCGATTGTTGGTTAGATGGTTGCACAACTTATTGTAAACAAATAAATTTTCTCTTTGTATGTGATCTTACGTGTGGGTCACCACTGCAAATAAGGATATAACATGCCTGTTATTACTCTTCCTGATGGCAGCCAACGCCATTACGACCACGCTGTAAGCCCCATGGATGTTGCGCTGGACATCGGTCCAGGCCTGGCGAAAGCCACTATTGCTGGCCGTGTTGACGGTGAGCTGGTAGATGCTTCCGATCTGATTGAGCATGATGCGAAGCTCTCCATCATCACCGCGAAGGATGAAGAAGGTCTGGAGATCATTCGTCACTCCTGTGCGCACCTGTTAGGGCACGCGATCAAACAACTCTGGCCGCACACCAAAATGGCGATCGGACCGGTTGTTGATAACGGTTTTTACTACGATATCGATCTTGACCGTACGTTAACCCAGGAAGACGTCGACGCGCTTGAGAAGCGGATGCACGAGCTCGCTGAGAAAAACTACGATGTCATTAAGAAGAAAGTCAGCTGGTACGAAGCGCGTGAAACCTTCGTGAAGCGTGGCGAGACCTATAAAGTCTCCATTCTTGATGAAAACATTGCCCATGATGACAAGCCTGGCTTGTACCATCATGAAGAATATGTCGATATGTGCCGTGGCCCGCACGTGCCGAATATGCGTTTCTGCCATCACTTCAAATTGATGAAGACCGCAGGGGCATACTGGCGTGGCGACAGCAATAACAAGATGCTGCAGCGTATTTATGGTACTGCATGGGCAGATAAAAAAGCCCTGAATGCCTACCTGCAACGTCTGGAAGAAGCGGCCAAACGCGACCACCGTAAAATCGGCAAGCAGCTTGACCTGTATCACATGCAGGAAGAAGCGCCGGGTATGGTGTTCTGGCACAACGATGGCTGGACTATCTTCCGTGAACTGGAAGTCTTTGTTCGCTCAAAACTGAAAGAATACCAGTATCAGGAAGTGAAAGGTCCGTTCATGATGGACCGCGTGCTGTGGGAAAAAACAGGTCACTGGGACAACTACAAAGATGCGATGTTCACCACCTCTTCTGAGAACCGTGAATACTGCATTAAGCCAATGAACTGCCCTGGCCACGTACAGATCTTTAATCAGGGTCTGAAATCCTATCGAGATCTGCCGCTGCGTATGGCTGAGTTTGGTAGCTGCCACCGTAATGAACCGTCAGGTGCGCTGCATGGCCTGATGCGTGTTCGTGGCTTCACTCAAGATGATGCGCATATCTTCTGTACTGAAGAGCAGATTCGTGATGAAGTTAACGCGTGCATTCGTATGGTCTACGATATGTACAGCACCTTTGGCTTCGAGAAAATCGTCGTCAAACTGTCCACTCGCCCCGAAAAACGTATCGGTAGCGATGAAATGTGGGACCGTGCTGAAGCTGACCTGGCCGTTGCGCTGGAAGAAAACAACATCCCGTTTGAGTTCCAACTGGGTGAGGGCGCGTTCTACGGTCCGAAAATTGAATTTACCCTGTATGACTGCCTCGATCGTGCATGGCAGTGCGGTACTGTACAGCTGGACTTCTCCCTGCCGTCCCGTTTAAGCGCCTCTTACGTTGGCGAAAACAACGAACGTCAGGTGCCGGTTATGATTCACCGTGCAATTCTTGGGTCGATGGAACGTTTCATCGGTATCCTGACCGAAGAGTTCGCTGGCTTCTTCCCGACCTGGCTTGCGCCGGTTCAGGTTGTGGTCATGAACATCACTGATTCTCAGTCTGAATACGTTAACGAATTAACGCAGAAACTACAAAATGCGGGTATTCGTGTAAAAGCAGACTTGAGAAATGAGAAGATTGGCTTTAAAATCCGCGAGCACACTTTACGTCGTGTCCCTTACATGTTGGTCTGTGGCGACAAAGAGGTAGAAGCAGGCAAAGTTGCCGTGCGCACCCGTCGTGGCAAAGACTTGGGCAGCCTGGACGTAAATGAAGTGATTGAGAAGCTGCAACAAGAGATTCGCAGCCGCAGTCTTCAACAACTGGAGGAATAAGGTATTAAAGGCGGAAAACGAGTTCAAACGGCACGTCCGAATCGTATCAATGGCGAGATTCGCGCCCTGGAAGTTCGCTTAACAGGTCTGGAAGGCGAAGCTTTGGGTATTGTGAGTCTGAGAGAAGCGATCGAAAAAGCTGAAGAAGCTGGAGTAGATTTAGTTGAAATCAGCCCTAACGCCGAACCGCCAGTTTGTCGTATTATGGACTACGGCAAGTTCCTTTATGAAAAGAGTAAGTCTTCTAAGGAACAGAAGAAAAAGCAAAAAGTTATCCAGGTTAAGGAAATTAAATTCCGTCCTGGCACCGACGATGGCGATTACCAGGTAAAACTCCGCAGCCTGGTACGCTTTCTGGAAGATGGCGATAAGGCTAAGATCACGCTGCGTTTTCGCGGTCGTGAGATGGCCCACCAACAGATCGGTATGGAAGTGCTCAACCGCGTCCGTGACGATCTGAGTGAACTGGCAGTAGTCGAATCCTTCCCTACGAAGATCGAAGGCCGCCAGATGATCATGGTGCTCGCTCCTAAGAAGAAACAGTAAGGCCTTCAAGTAGCAATGTCTGTGGAGCCTACGGGTTCCACAGCCGTTGTTCGCCTACGTTTCGTTTATTAACAATGCGAAGTGGAAGTTATTAAAATGCCAAAAATTAAGACCGTACGCGGTGCTGCTAAGCGTTTCAAAAAAACCGGTGGTGGTGGATTTAAGCGTAAGCACGCAAACCTGCGTCATATTCTGACCAAAAAATCTACTAAGCGTAAACGTCACCTGCGTCCAAAAGGCCTCGTGTCTAAAGGCGATCTGGGTCTGGTTATCGCGTGCCTGCCGTACGCATAAGCCGTTAACGTTTAATTCATTTTTTTACTAAGAATATAGATACAGGAGAGCACATATGGCTCGCGTAAAACGTGGTGTAGTTGCCCGTGCACGTCACAAGAAAATTTTGAAACAAGCTAAAGGCTACTACGGTGCGCGTTCTCGCGTATACCGCGTTGCCTTCCAGGCTGTTATCAAAGCTGGTCAGTACGCTTATCGTGACCGTCGTCAGAAAAAGCGTCAGTTCCGTCAACTGTGGATTGCGCGTATCAACGCAGCAGCACGTCAGAACGGTATTTCTTACAGCAAATTCATCAACGGCCTGAAAAAAGCCTCTGTTGAAATCGACCGTAAGATCCTGGCTGACATCGCAGTATTCGACAAAGTAGCGTTCACCGCTCTGGTCGAAAAAGCGAAAGCAGCTCTGGCATAAGCCGGTGAAAAGAGGGAGCCTGGCTCCCTCTCTTTTATTTGCAGTACAATCAATTAGTTGACAATTTATCCGTAAGCCTTTTCAATAAAGGTTGTCCGGTTTTTACCACACAAGGTAACGCAAGCATGAATGCTGCTATTTTCCGCTTCTTCTTTTACTTTAGCACCTGAAATCAGGAGGCTTGCGCGTGAAAGAAGAAACGGAAAACAGCGCCTAAAAGCCTCCCTGGTGGAGGCTTTTTTTATACGCGTCATCCTTCAAGTTGTCTCTGTATTGGCTGCATTCGCTCTTTTGCTGCGTTGATACAACTTGAATGATTTTGCGTATATATGAGCGACTAGTGAATATCGCAACATAACGAGGAAAACCATGTCACATCTCGCAGAGCTGGTTGCCAGTGCAACGGCCGCCATTAACCAGGCTTCAGATGTTGCCGCGTTAGACAATGTCCGCGTCGAATATTTGGGCAAGAAAGGGCACCTGACCCTTCAGATGACAACCCTGCGCGAACTGCCGCCAGAAGAGCGCCCGGCAGCAGGTGCGGTGATAAACGAAGCCAAAGAACAGGTGCAGCAAGCGCTGAACGCGCGTAAGGCCGAATTAGAAAGTGCTGCCCTGAATGCTCGTCTGGCAGAAGAAACTATCGATATCTCCCTGCCAGGGCGTCGTATCGAAAACGGCGGTCTGCATCCTGTAACGCGTACAATTGACAGGATTGAAAGTTTCTTTGGTGAGCTGGGCTTTACCGTGGCGACTGGTCCGGAAATCGAAGATGACTATCATAACTTCGATGCGCTGAACATTCCTGGCCATCATCCGGCGCGCGCTGACCACGACACTTTCTGGTTTGACGCGACGCGTTTGCTGCGTACGCAGACTTCCGGCGTGCAGATCCGCACCATGAAGGAAAAACAGCCGCCGATCCGTATTATCGCCCCGGGCCGTGTATATCGTAACGATTACGATCAGACTCACACCCCGATGTTCCATCAGATGGAAGGGCTGATTGTTGATACCAACATCAACTTCACCAACCTGAAAGGCACGCTGCACGATTTCCTGCGCAACTTCTTTGAAGAAGACCTGCAGGTTCGTTTCCGTCCTTCCTACTTCCCGTTCACTGAACCTTCTGCGGAAGTAGACGTGATGGGCAAAAACGGTAAGTGGCTGGAAGTACTGGGTTGCGGGATGGTTCACCCGAACGTGCTGCGTAATGTTGGCATCGATCCGGAAATCTACTCGGGCTTTGCATTTGGTATGGGGATGGAGCGTCTGACCATGCTGCGTTACGGTGTTACCGATCTGCGTTCTTTCTTCGAAAACGATCTGCGTTTCCTCAAACAGTTTAAATAAAGGCAGGATAAAACAATGAAATTCAGTGAACTGTGGTTACGCGAATGGGTAAACCCGGCGATTGATAGCGATGCTCTGTCAAACCAAATCACAATGGCGGGTCTGGAAGTTGACGGTGTGGAACCTGTTTCCGGTGCGTTCAACGGCGTTGTGGTGGGTGAAGTGGTTGAATGTGGCCAGCACCCGAACGCTGACAAACTGCGTGTCACCAAAGTGAATGTAGGCGGTGACCGTCTGCTGGATATCGTCTGCGGTGCGCCAAACTGCCGTCAGGGGTTGAAAGTGGCTGTGGCAACCGTTGGTGCCGTTCTGCCGGGCGATTTCAAAATCAAAGCCGCGAAACTGCGCGGTGAGCCGTCTGAAGGTATGCTGTGCTCATTCTCTGAGCTGGGTATTTCCGACGATCATAACGGGATTATCGAACTGCCGGCCGATGCGCCAATTGGCACCGATATCCGTGAATACCTGAAGCTTGACGACAACACTATCGAAATCAGCGTCACGCCGAACCGCGCCGACTGCTTAGGCATTATCGGTGTCGCACGTGATGTTGCTGTGCTGAACAAAGCTCCGCTGGTTGAGCCGGAAATCGCGCCTGTAGCGGCAACCATTAGCGACGTCCTGCCGATTCAGGTTGAAGCCGTGGAAGCCTGTCCACGCTATCTGGGCCGCGTGGTTAAAGGCATCAATGTTAAAGCGCCGACCCCGCTGTGGATGAAAGAAAAACTGCGTCGTTGCGGTATTCGTTCAATCGATGCCGTGGTTGACGTGACTAACTATGTGCTGCTCGAACTGGGCCAGCCGATGCACGCATTCGACAAAGACCGCATTGAAGGCGGAATTGTTGTCCGTATGGCAAAAGAGGGTGAGACCCTGGTATTGCTGGATGGCAGCGAAGCGAAGCTGAATGCGGATACGCTGGTGATTGCGGACCATAACAAAGCGCTGGCGATGGGCGGCATCTTTGGTGGCGAACATTCCGGCGTGAATGATGAAACGCAAAACGTCCTGCTGGAATGTGCATTCTTCAGCCCGCTGTCTATTACCGGTCGCGCACGTCGTCACGGTCTGCACACCGATGCTTCTCACCGCTATGAGCGTGGTGTTGATCCGGCTCTGCAACATAAGGCCATGGAACGTGCAACGCGCCTGCTGATCGATATCTGCGGCGGCGAAGCGGGTCCAGTCATTGACGTGACGAACGAAGACACGCTGCCAAAACGCGCAACCATTACGCTTCGTCGTAGCAAACTGGATCGTCTGATCGGACACCATATTGCGGATGAGCAGGTGAGCGACATTCTGCGTCGTCTGGGTTGTGACGTGACGGAAGGGCAGGATGAGTGGAAAGCGGTCGCGCCGAGCTGGCGTTTCGATATGGAAATCGAAGAAGACCTGGTCGAAGAAGTCGCCCGCGTATACGGTTATGACAATATCCCGAACACGCCGATTCAGGCGGGTCTTATCATGGGTACGCATCGTGAAGCGGATTTGTCGCTGAAACGTGTAAAAACCATGCTGAATGACAAAGGCTACCAGGAAGTAATTACCTACAGCTTCGTCGACCCGAAAGTCCAGTCGCTGCTGCACCCGGGTGAAGAAGCGCTGCTGCTGCCAAGCCCAATTTCTATTGATATGTCGGCTATGCGTTTGTCCCTGTGGACCGGCTTGCTGTCTACGGTAGTGTATAACCAGAACCGTCAGCAGAACCGCGTACGTATTTTTGAAACGGGTTTACGTTTCGTACCGGATACACAGGCCAATCTCGGGATCCGTCAGGATCTGATGCTGGCGGGCGTGATCTGCGGTAACCGTCATGATGAACACTGGAATCTGGCAAAAGAGACCGTTGATTTCTATGATCTGAAAGGCGATCTGGAAGCGGTTCTCGACCTGACCGGCAAACTGGCAGACATTCAGTTCAAAGCTGAAGCGAATCCAGCACTGCATCCGGGTCAGTCTGCGGCGATTTATCTGAAAGGTGAACGTATTGGTTTCATTGGGGTTGTTCATCCTGAACTGGAACGTAAACTGGATCTGAACGGTCGCACTCTGGTGTTTGAACTGGAGTGGAATAAGCTCGCAGACCGCGTGGTGCCTCAGGCGCGTGAAGTTTCTCGCTTCCCGGCGAACCGTCGCGACATCGCGGTTGTTGTGGCCGAAAACGTTCCCGCTGCGGATATTTTATCCGAGTGTAAGAAAGTTGGCGTAAATCAGGTAGTTGGCGTAAACTTATTTGACGTGTACCGCGGTAAGGGTGTTGCGGAGGGTTATAAGAGCCTCGCTATCAGCCTGATCCTTCAGGATACCAGCCGTACACTTGAAGAAGAGGAGATTGCCGCTACCGTCGCCAAATGTGTAGAGGCATTAAAAGAGCGATTCCAGGCATCATTGAGGGATTGAACCTATGGCGCTTACAAAAGCTGAAATGTCAGAATATCTGTTTGATAAGCTTGGGCTTAGCAAGCGGGATGCCAAAGAACTGGTCGAGCTGTTTTTCGAAGAGATCCGTCGTGCTCTGGAAAATGGTGAGCAGGTAAAACTCTCTGGTTTTGGTAACTTCGATCTGCGTGATAAGAATCAACGTCCGGGCCGTAACCCGAAAACGGGCGAAGATATTCCCATTACAGCACGGCGCGTGGTGACCTTCAGACCCGGACAGAAGTTAAAAAGCCGGGTCGAAAACGCAACGCCCAAAGAAGAGTGATTTAACGATCAGTTAAGTCACTTGCTCTGCCATCAAAGCGGCAGCGCAAACCATGATATATAACTAAAAAGGCCGCTCTGCGGCCTTTTTCCTTTTCACTACCGAATCAGCACCGTAGAATCACCTTCATCTCTTTTCAGCAGAATGGAAAACATGCTGACTTTCGCCCATCAACAGCAGCGTCGAAACGTGCGCTGGATACTGTCACTGTCAGTACTTATGCTACTGGCAACGATTCTAAGCTTGTGCGCAGGAGAACAATGGATCGCTCCCGGCGACTGGTTCAGCGCCCGCGGCGATCTGTTCGTCTGGCAAATCCGACTTCCCCGTACCCTTGCCGTTTTGCTGGTAGGCGCTGCGTTGGCCTTATCAGGCGCAGTGATGCAAGCTCTCTTTGAAAATCCGCTCGCCGAGCCGGGATTATTAGGCGTGTCTAACGGCGCGGGAGTCGGGCTCATCGCGGCGGTGCTGCTGGGTCAGGGGCAACTTCCCGGCTGGGCATTGGGCCTTTGCGCCATTGCCGGGGCGCTGATTATCACGCTCATACTGCTACGTTTCGCCCGCCGCCATTTGTCTACCAGCCGTCTGCTGCTGGCAGGGGTGGCGCTGGGGATTATCTGTAGCGCGCTGATGACATGGGCCATCTACTTCTCCACATCATTTGACTTACGACAGCTGATGTACTGGATGATGGGGGGCTTCGGTGGCGTAGACTGGCATCAGGCCTGGCTCATGGTGGCGTTGATTCCGGTACTGGTGTGGATCTGCTGTCAGTCGCAGCCGATGAATATGCTGGCATTAGGAGAGACGTCTGCTCGTCAGCTGGGGCTGCCACTATGGTTCTGGCGCAACCTGCTGGTGGTCGCCACGGGCTGGATGGTCGGCGTGAGCGTGGCTCTGGCAGGGGCGATTGGTTTTATTGGGCTTGTGATCCCGCATATTTTGCGACTGTGCGGCCTCACCGATCACCGTGTTTTATTGCCAGGTTGTGCGTTGGCTGGTGCAATCGCATTACTGTTTGCTGATGTTGTCGCGCGTCTGGTGCTGGCCTCGGCTGAGTTACCTATCGGCGTGGTGACGGCCACCATGGGCGCACCGGTATTTATCTGGCTATTGTTAAAAGCCGCGCGCTAGAACGCGTTGGTTCGGTCTATGATTAAACACTGAAAATCCACCTGTTGTTCTGGAGATGCTATGCAAAACACTATCCTTGATACAGAAGTGACGACCATCGACGGCGAGGTTACCTCACTGCAGCCGTATTCCGGAAATGTGCTGTTAATCGTCAACGTTGCTTCAAAATGTGGACTGACGCCGCAGTACGAGCAACTGGAGAATCTGCAGAAAACCTGGCACCAACAGGGCTTCAGCGTTCTTGGTTTCCCTTGCAATCAGTTTCTGGGCCAGGAGCCGGGCAGCGAAGAGGAAATAAAAACGTACTGCAGTACCACCTGGGGCGTAACTTTCCCGATGTTCAGCAAAATTGACGTCAACGGCGAGGGACGCCATCCGCTGTATCAGAAGCTGATTGATTCCGCACCAACGGCCGTTGCACCTGCGGACAGTGGGTTCTATGAGCGAATGGCGAGCAAAGGTCGTGCGCCGCTCTACCCGGACGATATTCTGTGGAATTTCGAGAAGTTTTTAGTGGGTCGCGATGGAAAAGTGCTGCAACGATTCTCACCGGATATGACGCCTGAGGATCCCATTCTGGTGCAAACCATCAAGCAGGCGCTGGCAAACTAATGTCTCGATTGATGCAGCTACAGGACGTCGCGGAATCGACCCGTCTTGGCCCGCTTTCTGGTGAGATAAAAGCAGGAGAGATCCTGCATTTAGTGGGACCAAACGGTGCCGGAAAAAGTACGCTGTTGGCGCGTATGGCGGGTCTGACGAACGGAGAGGGCAGCATCACTTTTGGTGATATGCCGTTGGAGGAATGGCCGGCTGCCAGGCTGGCGCAATATCGTGCCTATCTTGCGCAACAGCAAAATCCGCCGTTTGCGATGCCGGTCTGGCATTTTCTGACGCTGCATCAACCCGACAAAGCACGTACCGATCTGTTACAGGAGGTCGCCGATGCGCTCGGCCTGGGAGATAAACTGGGGCGCGGCGTGAACCAACTCTCCGGCGGTGAGTGGCAGCGTGTGCGCCTGGCTGCGGTTATCCTGCAGATTTGCCCACAAGCGAATCCATTAGGTCAGCTTTTACTCCTGGATGAGCCGATGAACAGTCTGGACGTCGCGCAACAAAACGCACTGGATCGATTGTTGAGTCAGCTGTGTTTGCAGGGCATAGCGATTGTGATGAGCAGTCACGACCTTAATCACACCTTACGCCATGCGCATAAAGCCTGGCTACTCAAACGCGGGAAACTGCTTGCCAGTGGTTCTCGAGATGCGGTACTGACGCCGGCCAATCTGTCTGCGGCCTATGGCGTCAACTTCCGACGTTTGGATATTGAAGGGCACAGAATGCTCATATCAACCACTTAAGTTAAATGGGTTCTTGAAAATCATATAATTTCCACGCTAAATTGGTATAAAAATAAAATTCAGAGGATTCGTACTGAATGCGCTTTTGGCTCCTTTTAATCACAGCATTGTTTTTGGCGGGCTGCAGCAGCCATCGTGCGCCTGCGCCAAATGCCCGCTTGTCGGATTCAATCGCCGTTATCGCCGGTCTTAATGATCAGCTACAAACCTGGCATGGTACACCCTATCGTTATGGTGGTATGAGTCGTAGCGGGGTGGATTGTTCTGGATTTGTTTTGATGACGATGCGCGATAAATTCGATCTGCAACTCCCACGCGATACGCGTACGCAATCAAAGATTGGTACCGAAATTGATAAAGACGATTTGCTGCCCGGCGATCTGGTTTTCTTTAAAACCGGGTCTGGGGAAAGCGGTCTGCATGTCGGTATTTACGATACCAATAATCAATTTATTCATGCTTCAACCAGCCGTGGAGTGATGCGCTCGTCTCTGGATAACGTTTACTGGCGTAAAAACTTTTGGCAGGCGCGACGTATTTAATCCCCACAACTCCGAGGCTGCCATCGAGTGGCAGCCTCGACATCACCGTTTGAAAGTTAACTTTTATTTCTGCTTTTGGTTAGACAATACCCATGAACATTAAGAGCGTATCTTGCTAAAAATATGATTTATTCCGAGATATTAAAAAGTGCAAAGCTGGATATTCGCTTATAATCAGGATAAGCTAAAAAAAAGGATTCGATTTACCGGCTAAAAAGGGAAAAATGAAAGGGCCTCTACTTGCATCAGCAGTAACGTATTTCTTCATCCTTTGCTACAGGATGCCGGATAACACCCATGCAGCGGGGCTGGCACGATGATTGTTTCACTGGATAATCTTTACCATTCTGAGTTCTCTTTTCTTCCTGCGAGAAGCGAAAAAGGCGATCTTGAATTCGTCGACATCATCACCAATTTCGCCAGTGCACATGGGGATGTGCGTATACCCACCGAGCTGGTCCTACCTCGGATGTCAGACGACGAACAATGTCGTTTATTTGTAGAAAAACTAGAATTAATCGAAACGTGCCAACATTTTTTTATTCAGCGAAAAGTATTTGCCTGGATTAATTTAACGCCAGCAATTGCTAATACTTTATTATCAGATACTGAACTTGCTTCACAAGTTGAACGATTTTCATTTCTGGAGCTGACTATTAATGAAAGCTATCCGGAGTTAAACAAAGGTAAAGATAATCCAACATTGGCCGCACTTGCTGCGCGATTTCCATTAGTCCTGACAAACTATGGTGCTGGCGGTATATCAACCCGGGCAATTTTTGACGGTCTGTTCAAACGCGTCGTTCTGGATAAAAACTTTGTTCAACAAAGGATTGCACATATTTCGTTTGAACCGTTTATGCGGGCTATTCTGGCGCAACTATCTCCCAGTTGTGAGTCAATAATCATTAGCGGAATTGATACACAAGAGATGCTGGAGCGTGTTTTGCCTGTGGGATTCAGTGCCATGCAGGGAGGATTGTGGCCTGCAGTGCCTCCTGCGCAGATAATTTCGCTTGCTAAGATATAACCCTTTTATTTGCTGGTGTTTAACAGGCTATTAACAGTCTACACTAGAGGCAGGAGGCCCTATGACCCTGTCTTTTACCACTCGCTGGCGTGATGAACTACCAGCAACTTATACCGCGCTTTCACCCACCCCTTTGAAAAATGCGCGCCTTATCTGGCATAACGATGCGCTGGCGGAGCAATTAGCTATTCCTGCGGCGCTATTTGATATTTCAACTGGTGCGGGCGTTTGGGGAGGCGAATCGCTGCTTCCCGGGATGTCGCCTTTAGCCCAGGTTTATAGTGGGCATCAGTTCGGCGTCTGGGCAGGTCAGCTTGGCGACGGACGTGGGATCCTGCTGGGCGAACAACAGCTCGCGGATGGTTCAACGTTTGACTGGCACCTGAAAGGCGCCGGACTCACACCGTATTCCCGCATGGGGGATGGGCGCGCCGTGCTGCGCTCGACCATTCGCGAAAGCCTTGCTAGCGAAGCGATGCACTACCTGGGAATACCGACCACGCGGGCATTGTCGATTGTCACCAGCGACACGCCGGTGTATCGCGAAACGGTCGAAGCGGGAGCGATGCTTATCCGCGTGGCGCAAAGCCATATGCGGTTTGGCCATTTTGAGCATTTTTACTATCGCCGGGAGCCGGAAAAAGTGCGCCAGTTGGCTGACTTTGCGATTCGCCATTACTGGCCGCAATGGCAGGAAGACGCCGATAAATATCAGCTGTGGTTTAACGATGTTGTCACGCGTACTGCGACGTTAATCGCTGACTGGCAAGCGGTAGGGTTTGCGCATGGTGTTATGAATACGGACAACATGTCGATTCTGGGTCTGACGATGGATTACGGTCCATTCGGTTTTCTTGATGATTACGTGCCCGATTATATCTGCAATCACTCTGACAACCAGGGGCGATACAGTTTCGATAATCAACCGGCCGCCGCGTTGTGGAACCTGCAACGTCTGGCGCAAACCCTGTCGCCGTTTATCCCGGTCGAGGCGCTCAATGATGCGCTGGACAGTTACCAGCTGGCGCTGTTAACTCGCTACGGTCAGCGGATGCGGCAAAAGCTCGGCTTCTTTAGCGAGCAGAAAGACGATAACGAACTGCTTAGCGAGCTGTTTAGTCTGATGTCGCGGGAAAGAAGCGACTATACGCGAACGTTTCGCATGCTCAGCCAAACGGAACAACACAGTGCGCAATCTCCGTTGCGCGATGAGTTTATCGACCGCGCAGCGTTTGACGACTGGTTCACGCGGTATCGCTCGCGTCTTCAGCAAGACAATATTGCCGATGCTGCCAGACAAACACAGATGAAGGCGGCTAACCCGGCGATGGTATTACGTAACTGGCTGGCGCAACGGGCGATTAGTCAGGCAGAGCAGGGGGATTACGCCGAGCTGCATCGGTTGCACCAGGCGTTGCGTACCCCGTTTGCCGATCGTGATGATGACTATGTCAGCCGTCCACCTGACTGGGGCAAACGGCTGGAAGTGAGTTGTTCAAGCTAAGGGGCCAGAAATACCTGCGGGGAGGCGTTGGCCGGATGCTGGCCAACGTGTACCTGAGCACCGTACCAGCGCTTCAGGTCATCGGCCTGTAACACAGTTTCCGGTGTTCCCTGCGATACCAGCCTGCCGTTGTGCAGCAGCACTATTCTGTCTGCCCACAGTGCGGCGAGGTTCAGATCGTGAAGCACAATGCACACATGCAGCTCTCCCGAAGAGGTAAGCGTTTTTAGCATGCGCAACAGATGCTGCTGGTGGTAAAGATCCAGCGCGGAGGTCGGTTCATCAAGGAATAACCAACCGCGAGGCGCACCGTCGCACCAGAGTTGTGCCAGCGCACGGGCTAACTGTACTCGCTGTTGCTCGCCGCCGGAAAGCGCGGCGTATTGCCGACCCGCCAACGGTGTGCATCCGGTCATTTCCATCACCTGAGCGATAAGCCGGGGCTCCTGCTGTTGGGTCCACGGCGCGCGGCCCATCGCGATGACAGCCTCTACCGGCCAGTCGAATCCCAGCAGTGTTTGCTGGCGCATCACTGCCCGATGCCGCGACAGGGTCTGGGTAGACCATTCATGCAACGGTTTGTCCGCCAGCACGCAGCGCCCGGTTGCTGGTTTGAGAAAACCGGTCAGCAGGCGCAGCAGGGTGGATTTCCCCGCACCGTTTGGGCCGATGAGTGCAACCAGTTCACCTTTTGTAAGGGCGAGCGATACGTCGTCAATCACCGCTCTGCCAGCTACGTGATAGTGAAGCCCTTCAGCGATGAAATGTTCAGCCATGCGCTCCTCGCTGACGAAAAATAAGCCATAAAAACCACGGTGCGCCGAGAAGACTGGTCAACAGACCGACCGGCATCTCCGCAGGCGCAACCGCCGTACGAGCCAGGGTGTCGGCAATCAGCAATAAAAACGCGCCCGCCAGCACGGAACCCGGAATAACGGCCCGATGGTCTGAGCCGAGCCACATACGTATTAAATGTGGGATTACCAACCCGATAAAGCCAATCACGCCGCTTACCGCCACGGCTGAGGCAACCAGTAATGCGCTACAAAGCAGCAAAATACGCTGGATTGTACGTACATCAACGCCGAGATAATGCGCCTCTTCCTCACCCAGTTGCAGAAGATTCAGCGCCGGAGCAAGTCGCCAGATGATCAGCACTGTCGGGATTGTCAGCGAAGTGACAGCCAACAGCGTGGACCACTGTGCGGCCCCCAGACTTCCCATTCCCCATAGCGACAGCTGGCGCAGTTGCGCATCATTACTGACCCACGACAGTACGCCAACCGCCGCCCCGCAGAGCGCGTTGATGGCAATGCCGACCAGCAGCAGGCGGGAGAGCGAACCGTCGCGCTGTTGGCTGAGGATAAAAATCACTACGGTTGCCGCTAGCGCGCCGAAAAAAGCGGCCAGCATTGGAGCATACAACATCATCAGCGCGGGCAAAGAGACAGGCAGCACCACCCACAGGGCCACAGCGCAGGCGGCGCCGCTGCTTATTCCCAGTAATCCAGGGTCTGCAAGCGGATTGCGAAACAGTCCCTGCATCACGCAGCCAGCGAGCGCCAGAGAACCGCCAATCACCAGCGCCAGCAGGACGCGGGGAAGGCGAATCGTGATCCAGATTTGACGCAGTGCCTCATCGCCATCACGCCAGAGCAGACTTACCGGCAGGCGCAACGCGCCAAAACCGGTAGCCAGAACCGTCATTGCAACCAGCATCAATGCCAACATCCACAACGAACAGGTGATCCGCCGGGACATCAGGGCAATTGCTCCGCTTTAGCACGAAGCTGCAAAATAGCCTGTGGCGTGCGAACGCTGAAGCCCAACAGCGCCATATCGTCAATCTGCAATACCTGTTTATTCCTTCCGGCAGGTGTTTGCGCAAGCCCCGGTAGCGCCCACAGGTTATCTTCGCCACCCATCGCCTTAACGCCGTCCTGCGAAATCACCACCAGATCGGGCTGGCTGGCAATGACGCCTTCTTGTGACAGCGGCTGATAGCGATTAACGCCCTGCATCGCGTTGCGTAGACCTGCGGCACGAATCGCCGCATCGGCTGCGGTTTGCTGGCCCGCCGCCATTGCGGTCATCCCGCCATGATTGAGAATAAACAGCACACGTTTATTAAGTTCAGACGACGGGAGCGTCGCCAGTTCCTGACGTAACGTTGCGCGCAGCGTTTCGCCGTCGGCCTCCCGATGAGTAGCCGCAGCGATAACCCGAACTTTTTCATCAATCGCGTTAAGATCGTTGCTTGCTGGGATCGTGACAACCTTGACGTTGCTCTGCTCAAGCTGTTTTAGTGCTAAAGAAGGCTGTGCCTGCGCGCTGGCAAGGACCAGCGTAGGGCGTGTAGCCAGGATCCCTTCGGCGTTGAGCTGGCGCAAATAACCAACATCAGGTAACGCGGTTGCCGCAACAGGCCACTGGCTTGTGCTGTCTCTCGCCACAAGGGAGGGTTGTGCTCCCAGTGCGTAGACAATCTCGGTGACATCGCCACCGAGCGCAACAACCCGTTCCTCGGGCGCAGCCAGCGCCGCGAAGGGCAGCAGCGCGATCAGGGCCAGCAGTTTTTTCATGCGGCCAGTCCTTTCGGCGTCAGTGCGTCAATCTGTGCGCGCCATTGTGTCTGCTCCGGCTCGCCTTCCGTACGTTGACCATACAGCTGGGCGATTTGCGTGCCGTCGGCAGCAAACAGCTCCAGACTGGTGACGTGACCATCGGCGGTCGGTTTACGCGTCACCCACGTTTCCGCCACGCTCTCTTCCAGTAGATGCAGGGTAAATGTTGGGTTGAAGATGTTCAGCCAGCCTTTCATCGGTACCAGTTTTTCAATCACGCCGGTAAATATCTGTACACAGCCGCGATTACCCACAAAAACCATAATTTCGTTGCTATCCTGACGCGCGGTGTCGAGCAATTGCGCCAGTGCGCTATTAGAAACCTTACAGGCCAGGTCGTCGCCAACCAGATTAAACGCCTGTTGGCGGGTGAGATCGTGGCGTTTCAGCAGACCGAAGAACTGATGGACATCGGTCATCGCTCGCCACTCTTGATCAACAGTCTGTGTGTCGACAGTGACGGCGGCAGGCACAGAATTGTTGACGGGTTGCAGCACCAGCGGCGGGTTTTCTGCAAAGATGAAACGGGTCAGCAACGCCGCCCATTCCTCAACGAAGGTATTTTGTGTGGTATAGACCTTCAGCAGTGCGTCTCCCTGATGGTCAAAGAATTGAATGCTCTGACGCTCGCCGTGGGCGGTAGTCTCACTGATATGAAAAGCGCTTGCCCACTGATTGAGGAACAGGCGCAGGTCGAGGGCACGCGGATTAAGAACTAGCCCGGCATGGCCGTTCAGGTGCTGATTGGTAAAAGCGCCAACCTGTTCATGCACCGCATATTCGTTGCGGCAAATGCATTTGGTTTCACCTACGGCTTCCAGTGCGCCGAGAATTTCGCGGACTTCGCCACGTAAGCGCCAGGCGTCATGGCCGACGCGCGCAAAGGTCAGTTCGGCTTCACTAATATTCATCAACCCTGCAATGTCGCGTGCGTATTTGCCGGGATTTTCTTTCTTCAGTTCCAGCCAGCGTGTGTAATGATTCATTGTCTCTTCCTTCCAGATTGCGGCCCCGGCGAACCGGGGAAAAGTGATTACCACTGATAACTCACGAAAATTTTGCCATTACGACCATCCTGCGGAATGCCTTGCGGCGACCAGTACTCTTTGTCGAAGGCGTTGCCCAGTACCAGCGTGGTGGTCATGCCTTTCAGTGCTTGTTGGCCCTGATAGCTCACGTAAAAATCGTTTACCGCATAGCCAGGCTGTTTAGCGTAGGTGCTGCTGATATGCGTTGAACGGTCAGCAAATGTCCCAATCCAGCCTACGGAGAAACCGCTGTGCGCAACCGGCACATTCAGTTTGCTGGTGACGGTGTCGGGGTTAATGCTGGAAATGTATTCACCTGTGTCAGTATCTTTGCCGCGTGTGCGGTTATAGGCCATGTCGAGGCTGAACAGGTCGGCGGTATATTTCGCCATCACGTCCCAGCCCCAGATTTTGGCATTGGGAACGTTATAGGACATGGTTGTCGCAGCGGCGAAGTCAACACTGGTGGAGATGTAATCTTTTGCTTTGGTGTCGAAATAGCTGGCTTTAAATTCGAGCGCATCGCTCGCCATCAGCAGATCGTCAAAGCGCAGGCCAAATCCGTATTCCTGGGTTTCGTTGGTTTCCGGGCGCAGGTTAGGGTTTGGCACCCAGTAGTTAGTGTAGAAACGACCAATCGAGAAGTGTTTCGCATCGTTATACATCTCGCCCATGGTTGGCGCACGGAAGGCCTGAGCGTATGAACCGAACAGCATCAGCCAGTCGGCTGGCGTAACGGTGAGTCCGGCGCGGGACGACCATTTGTCAGCATCAACATCTTCATAGCCGTCGCTGCTGCCGCGATAAGAGTCATAACGGGTACCGCCCAGCAGCGTAACCGGCAGGTCGCGCAGAGTGATTTCATCCTGTAGCCAACCGGAGCTGAAATCGATCTTTGCCTCCGGGAAACCGGTGGTTGAACCACCGGGTTGTTGTTCCTGGCGATAGTACTCACCGCCGTAGGTCAGCAGGTGAGATGCAAAAGAGTCGGTAAACAGGCGGCTGCGGTTGTCGATCTTCCCGCCTTTGGTGGTTTGCTTGCGAAATTCGCCAGTGTTATCTGCGTTCTGAGCATTAATGCGCGCTTCGGACCAGTAGATACGGGCATCCGTGTTCAGCCAGTTATTGTCTGCCGGAGCGAGCGAGTAGGTCAGTTGCGCATCACGCTGGATCGTTGAACGGTTGGTCATCGGGTTGCTGGCATCCGCCGCACTGGTCTGCGGGTTTTTAGGTTCCCGGGCGTCATTGTTGTAGTATCGCAGCGAGCCGGCCAACGTCTGGGCGCTGTCAATTTTCCAGCTACCTTTCGCCAGCATATTGTTGATCGCTTCATCGTTTGGCGC
The DNA here is from genome assembly GCF_006385635.1 of Citrobacter sp. CF971. Taxonomy (NCBI): domain Bacteria; kingdom Pseudomonadati; phylum Pseudomonadota; class Gammaproteobacteria; order Enterobacterales; family Enterobacteriaceae; genus Citrobacter; species Citrobacter sp. CF971. Next base: position 2,143,186 of record NZ_CP041051.1, read on the forward strand.
TGTAGCACCGTCGCTTTGGCGCAAATCACCGCGATCGCGACTCGACCATGCAAGCAGTCCGTCCAGCGTATCGGTGCGCCCAAATGCGCTGGCGCCCATACCGAGGCTGTGATCGCCGGTTGCCGCGGTACCGAACACGCGGTAACCGCTGTTTTGTCCGGCTTCCAGCAGATCTTTGGCATCCGCAGTGTCATAGGCGATCACGCCGCCCAGCGCGCCGCTACCGTACAGTAGTGCGGAAGGGCCACGCACGACTTCGATACGTTTGATAAGCGCCGGGTCGAGGAAGGTGCTGTTCAGGTGTCCGGTGTCAGTTCCCTGACGAACGCCGTCAACCAGTACCAGAACGCCACGTCGATCGTAGCCGCGCAGATTCACGTCCTGGCCGTTGGTACGACCCGTTCCATCGAGGGTTAGACCCGGAACCGTCCGCAACAGATCGGCTGCCGAACTGGCGGTCTGGTTTTCCGGGGCAGTGGCATCAATCACGCTGACCATCATCGGCGCTTCAAAGGCACTACGGGCATTGCCGGTGGCGGTGACGGTCATATCCTCGACCGCCGCATAGGCTACGATGGGCAGGTTACTGACAATCGCCAGCGCCAACAGCGATGGGCGCAGGGAAGCGGTGTGCAGGTAAGGCATAGCAACTCTCCATTAGGAAATCGAAAAGCGCTGGCTGCCTGGGTATGACCTGGGTGGCTGGCGAAATGTGTTGTTTATTTAGTCAGAATGAGTTTTCCGGCTTGCGTCTGGCGCAGCAGGTAGTGCTGACCATCATGCTCTATGATCACGCGTCCTTCGTTACCCAGCAGGGTTTTACTGTCAATTCGTCGCTCGTTTGGCGCGACGGAAGGCGGTGTTGTGTCTTTTGCAGGCGTAGCCGTTGTGTTATCCATACGTGACATAGTGTTTAAAAATAACAATCAATGTAACAATGATAATCATTATCATCAAACTGCAAATTTGCGGCAAGCGTTTTTGTGAAATAATTGTGACGAGAACGTTTTTTGCACAATAATCGGGGAAAAACAAAGGATTAGCACCGGGCAAAGTGATATTGCCCGGCGAACAGCATTAAAAACGGCTATCAACCGCAGAGGCGAGTTTTTCAACCAACAGTTCAGTATCTTCCCAGTTCAGGCACGGGTCGGTAATAGACTGACCGTAAACCAACGGCTGGCCGCTAACGATTTTTTGCGTACCTTCACGCAGGAAACTCTCCGCCATGATCCCGGCAATTGCCGTCGAACCGTTACGAATTTGCTGGCACACGTCGTCACAAACGTCCAACTGACGACGATGCTGCTTCTGGCAATTGCCGTGGCTAAAATCGACCACCAGATGCTCAGGCAGGGAAAATTCGTGCAGGGTATCGCAGGCGGCGGCAATATCTTCAGCATAATAATTCGGCTTTTTACCGCCACGCATGATGATATGCCCGTAAGGGTTACCGCTGGTCTGATAAATGGTCATCTGACCGGTTTTATCCGGCGAGAGGAACATGTGACTGGCGCGGGAGGCGCGAATCGCATCGACGGCGATGCGCGTGTTGCCATCCGTTCCGTTCTTAAAACCGACCGGGCAGGAGAGCGCGGAGGCCATTTCACGATGGATCTGACTTTCGGTGGTGCGCGCGCCAATAGCTCCCCAACTGATTAAATCGGCAATAAACTGGCCGGTCACCATGTCGAGGAATTCAGTCGCCGTGGGGACGCCCAGTTCGTTGACCTGCAACAGCAGTTTTCGCGCCAGTTCAATACCGTGGTTTACACGATAACTGCCGTTCAAATCCGGGTCGGAAATCAGGCCTTTCCAACCCACGACGGTGCGTGGCTTTTCAAAATAGGTACGCATCACGATTTCCAGACGCGCCTGGTGCTTTGTGCGCAGCGCCTGTAATCGTGTCGCGTATTCCATCGCGGCATCAAGATCGTGAATCGAGCAGGGACCTACGATCACCAGTAAACGGGGGTCTTCACCATTTAAAATTTTTTCTATCCGACGTCGGGAGTCCGTAACATGACGGGCGACGGAGGATGAAACAGGATGCCGTTGCGCAAGCTCTGCTGGAGTGACCAGGTTGTCAATACGCGCAGTACGGAGTTCATCGGTTCTGTTCATTACTTGTCTCAGAAATTTGTTGCTTCAACGGCAGGACTACCGGGAAGTGATGTACATCACAATATCACACTCATCCTGCCTGGTGGCGAGCATAATAACAAAAAATCGAACCAATGCACTAGCATTCTAGTACATGCGGCGATTCAGTCCCATGATATCGAGGATCTTGGTAGCAATCTCTTCTACCGAATAATTGGTACTGTTCAGCCAGGGGATCTGGTTTTTCCGGTACAGCGCTTCTACCTCAGCAACTTCCATTCGGCACTGTCGCAGCGAGGCGTAACGGCTGTTCTCACGGCGCTCTTCGCGGATGGCCGCCAGGCGCTCAGGGTCGATAGTCAGACCGAACAGCTTATGCTGCAGCGGCTTGAGGGAGGCGGGCAGCACCAAATTATCCATATCATCGGCAATAAAGGGGTAGTTGGCGGCGCGGATACCAAACTGCATGGCCAGATACAAACTGGTTGGGGTTTTGCCGCAACGAGAAACACCGAGCAGGATCACCTGGGCCTGATCGAGGTTGCGCAACGAAATACCGTCGTCGTGGGCGAGGGTGTAGTCAATGGCGGCAATGCGCGCGTCGTACTTGTTGAGGTTACCGGGATTCAGACCGTGCGTGCGATGGGCGATAGGTGTAGGGTCGAGCTTCATCTCGTGTTGTAGTGGGGCAACCAGCGCCTGCACTATATCCTGACAAAATCCCTCGCTTTGCAGAATGATTGAGCGAATTTCGGGCAGGACGATGGAGTAAAACACCAAAGGGCGCACGCCAGTTTGTTGGTAGATCGCGTCAATCTGGTCTTTAACTGCGCGCGCACGACTCTCATTTTCCACAAACGGCAGCGTAATGCTGCTGATCGTGACCGGAAATTGCGACATCACCGCGTGACCCAAGACCTCGGCGGTGATGGCCGTACCATCAGAAATATAAAATACGTGACGATCAACAGCATTATCCATTTTGCTCATCCTGGGCAGACATAATTCTCTGAAAGCATAAATTAAAATTCGCCAGAAGCGAATATTGCTGCATCTTTTTTATAAAATGAAACGGTATTTTTATAATTAATGAAAAGTACATTTCATTTTTCGGAACAAATGTTTATACCGGTAGTTTTTGTGGAGATCCCCTGTGGCTCGCGGGTTTGCGCAAATGCGGAAACAATCTGAAAAAATAAAAAATAAAGTTGCTTGAACGATTCACCGTTTTTTTCGCTGGAGTAAATATGCAAAGATAATTACGCAAAATTGAGTTTCCTAACCTCGTTCAAATATAAGGATTGTTCGATGTCCAACAATGGCTCGTCACCGCTGGTGCTTTGGTATAACCAACTCGGCATGAATGATGTAGACAGAGTTGGGGGCAAAAATGCCTCCCTGGGTGAAATGATTACTAACCTTTCAGGTATGGGTGTTTCCGTACCGAATGGTTTTGCAACGACCGCCGACGCGTTTAACCAGTTTCTGGACCAGAGCGGTGTAAACCAGCGCATTTATGAGCTGCTGGATAAAACGGATATTGACGATGTCACCGAGCTTGCAAAAGCCGGCGCGCAGATCCGCCAGTGGATTATCGACACTCCTTTCCAGCCGGAGCTGGAAAATGCCGTCCGCGATGCCTACGCGCAGCTGTCAGCGGACGATGCCCATGCCTCTTTTGCTGTGCGATCTTCCGCAACCGCAGAAGATATGCCAGATGCGTCATTTGCCGGTCAGCAGGAAACCTTCCTCAACGTCCAGGGATTTGATGCCGTGCTGGTTGCCATCAAACACGTATTTGCTTCGCTGTTTAACGACCGCGCGATCTCTTATCGTGTCCACCAGGGTTATGACCATCGTGGCGTAGCGCTCTCTGCGGGTGTGCAGCGGATGGTGCGTTCTGACCTCGCGTCTTCCGGCGTCATGTTCTCCATCGATACCGAATCCGGTTTCGATCAGGTGGTGTTTATCACCTCTGCATGGGGCCTGGGCGAGATGGTCGTGCAGGGGGCCGTTAACCCGGATGAATTCTACGTGCATAAACCGACGCTGGCGGCTAACCGTCCGGCTATCGTTCGTCGCACCATGGGTTCGAAAAAAATCCGCATGATCTACGCGCCGACCCAGGAACACGGTAAGCAGGTAACGATCGAAGATGTGCCGCAGGAACAACGCGACATTTTCTCCCTGACTAACGAAGAAGTGCAGGAACTGGCCAAGCAGGCGGTGCAGATCGAGAAGCACTACGGTCGTCCGATGGATATCGAATGGGCGAAAGACGGTCATACCGGCAAGCTGTTCATTGTGCAGGCGCGCCCGGAAACCGTGCGTTCTCGTGGCCAGGTGATGGAGCGTTATACGCTGCATGCGCAGGGTAAAATTATTGCTGAAGGTCGTGCTATCGGTCACCGCATTGGCGCGGGTTCGGTCAAAGTCATCCAGGACATCAGCGAAATGAACCGTATCGAACCAGGCGACGTACTGGTTACCGACATGACCGATCCGGACTGGGAACCGATCATGAAGAAAGCAGCGGCGATTGTCACCAACCGTGGCGGTCGTACCTGTCACGCGGCAATCATTGCCCGTGAGCTGGGGATCCCTGCCGTGGTGGGCTGTGGCGATGCGACCGAGCGCATGAAAGATGGTGAGAAGGTTACTGTCTCTTGTGCCGAAGGCGACACCGGTTATGTTTACGCTGACATGCTCGATTTTAGCGTGAAGAGTTCCAGCGTGGAGACCATGCCGGATCTGCCGTTGAAGGTGATGATGAACGTCGGTAACCCGGACCGCGCTTTCGACTTCGCCTGCCTGCCAAACGAAGGTGTTGGTCTGGCGCGTCTGGAATTTATCATCAACCGTATGATTGGCGTACACCCGCGTGCACTGCTGGAGTTTGATGACCAGACGCCTGAGCTACAAAATGAAATCCGCGCCATGATGAAAGGTTTCGATTCTCCGCGTGAATTCTACGTTGGTCGTCTGACGGAAGGGATCGCGACGCTGGGGGCGGCGTTTTATCCTAAACGCGTCATCGTGCGTATGTCTGACTTTAAGTCCAACGAATATGCCAACCTGGTCGGCGGTGAGCGTTATGAACCGCATGAAGAGAACCCGATGCTGGGCTTCCGTGGGGCGGGCCGTTATGTTGCCGATAGCTTCCGCGACTGCTTCGCGCTGGAATGTGACGCAGTAAAACGTGTCCGTAACGACATGGGCCTGACTAACGTTGAAGTGATGGTACCGTTTGTACGTACCGTTGCCCAGGCGAAAGCGGTGGTGGAAGAGCTGGCACGCCAGGGGCTGAAACGCGGTGAGAACGGACTGAAGATCATCATGATGTGTGAGATCCCGTCTAACGCCTTGCTGGCCGAGCAGTTCCTCGAGTACTTCGACGGCTTCTCCATCGGCTCAAACGACATGACGCAGTTGGCGCTGGGGCTGGATCGTGACTCTGGTGTGGTTTCTGAACTGTTTGATGAGCGTAACGACGCGGTGAAAGCGCTGCTGTCAATGGCGATTCGTGCAGCCAAGAAACAGGGCAAATACGTGGGTATTTGCGGTCAGGGCCCATCTGACCATGAAGACTTTGCGGCCTGGCTGATGGAAGAGGGGATCGACAGCCTGTCGCTGAACCCGGACACTGTCGTACAGACCTGGCTAAGTCTGGCTGAACTGAACAAGTAACATCATGCCTTATCCGGCCTATTCAACGTAGGCCGGATAAGATACGCTAGCGTCGCCATCCGGCACTTTATCCTGCAACACTCTCCACGCTCAAACGCTGAATAATATCCTGACGCAGTTGGTATTTTTGTACTTTACCGGACGCTGTGCGTGGTAATTTCTCCACGATCACAATGTGCTCAGGGTATTTGTACTTTGCCACCCGCTTGCGACTAAAAAAGGCTACCACTGACTCCAGTGACAGCGAATGATGCGGCGGTTTTAGCACCACATAAGCACATGACCTTTCACCTAAGCGTTCGTCCGGCATCGCGACAACGCAGGCATCGTGAATGCGGGGGTGCTGCAATAAAATATCCTCAACTTCGCGGCTGCTGATGTTTTCTCCACCGCGGACAATGATATCTTTTTTCCGTCCGGTGATTTTGATGTACCCCGCATCGTCCATTCGGCATAAGTCGCCGCTGTAATACCAGCCGTCTTGATCCAGCGCACGGGCGGTGAGTTCGGGTTCATCGAGATAGCCCATAAACACATTGGGACCGCGTGAGGCTTCTTCGCCTTCTACACCCGCAGGCAACGTATTGCGTGCTTCATCCACCACTTTAATTTCGACGCCTGCAGCAGCATATCCGTCGGTATCCATCATGCGAGAAAGCGAATCATCGAGATTGACCAGCGCATGCGGGGAACTCTCTGTCGAGCCATAAATGCTTAATAATTTTATGCCGAGCTGCTGGCAGTCACGGGCAATCTTCTGTGGAATGGTTGTGCCCCCACATAAGAAAAAGCGTAGCGATGAGAGATCGCTTGGCCGTTTATCCATGCTACACAACATGTCGTAGACGAAGGGCGTTGCGCCGAGCACACAGGTACAGCGTTGTTGTTCCAGCAGTTCAAGACAGGCGGCTGGGGTGAAAATATCTAACAATACGCTGCGTGCGCCGATTAAAAACGGTGCGGTAACGCCATGCAGAAAACCGGTAGCGTGTCCCAGTGGTGCTGGCATTAAAAACACATCCTGCCAGGTGAGATTAAGACGGGCACAGTAGGCGCGCTCGCTGGCAAGGATGTTGTTGTGGGTCAGCATTACGCCTTTTGGCATTCCCTCGGTACCGGAGGTAAACAACACCGCCGCCAGTTCATCGGCGTGAACATTAATCGTTTGGGTTAATGGCGGAGCTAAAAGCAGTTGGCTGAGCGCTAGCGAGGTCGTTGCCGGAGCCAGTTTATCCACGGCAACGATCTGTTGCAGATGTGGCAACTGGTTTTGTAAGGGCAGGATCAGATCGACCGGTCGGGTCTGTTTAAACAGCGTCGGTGCGAAAAAAATCTTCGCCTTGCACTTATTCAACACCCATACCATCTCTGCTTCACGCCACGCTGGCAGCAGCGGTACGGAAACGGCCCCGGTTTTCAGGCAGGCCAGGTAGATAATCGTAAACTCGCACCAGCCCGGTAGCTGGAAGGCAATGCGATCGCCAGGTTGAATACCGCAGGCTAAAAACCAGGTTGCCAGATTGCTGGCCGCGCTATCGAGTGCAGCATAGGTGTATGAAGCGCCATGGTTATCAACCACCGCGATTTTATCTGGCATGGCTCTGGCAGTTTGGTTCCAGTAATCGCCAAGCGAAGCATCTCCCCATAAACCCTGTTGCCGCCAGACTTCGCGACGTTCGGCGTTAAACGTTAGTGTGATACTCATGAAGTTATTCCCTGGATGATTTCGGCATACATCTGACCGGATGGCCGGCGTGGCCGAACCGGTGTACTACAGGCAAAATCCGTTAGCCGTAGCGAAAATCAATGCCAAATGTTCCGACCGGATATTCCCATTGGTCGAGGATCGTGTCGCCGCACAGTACTCGACACGTTCCGCACTCCAGGCAACCAGCAGAATCAAAATGAATGTTTCCACTCTCGTCCTGCTTATACAGCCCGGCGGGGCAGGCTTTCAGCAGCTTGCGAAATTCATTAAGGTCTGGATGTTCGGCCAGGATGATGTGCGGGTGGCCTTCATCGACATTGAATTTATTGACGCCCAGTTTGACGTCAACGTTAACAGTATTGTCCTGACTCATAGTGCAGTTGCCCCCTTGATACCGTCTTTCAGTAAGTTCATCAGTCCGATTTGTTTGGCATGGGACATAATCATCTTGCGAACCGGTTGATTTGGACGTCCGTCAACGGTGAACATATCGCTCATGATGTCGGCCACCATACGCGGATACTGGGTGAACAGACGTGGGTTTTCCATCAACGCTGGGATCTTGCGAAAATGTTGTAAATCACGCATCACACAGCCTTGTTCAAGCGCGCGTTTGTAGTCCATCAGGCTGCTGGCAGAGAAATCCTGTCGTTCTTTTGCTGCAATGGCTGTTTGGGCAGCGGCTTCTGCGGAAGCGATGGCCAAATCCATACCTCGCACCGTGAAACCCAGGTTCAAACAGAAACCGGCGGCATCACCGACGATCATCACACCGTCATCGACCAGCTTTGGAACCATTGCCAGACCGCCTTCCGACACCATATGCGCGGAATATTCCAGTAATTCACCACCGGCAATCAATGGTCGAATAGTTGGATGTTGCTTAAAGTCTTCCAGCATTTGTGGAATACTTTTTGTGGCATGGGCAATATCCCCCAGACCACACACCAGCCCCAGAGAGATGGAGTCCTGGTTGGTATACAAAAAACCTCCTCCCATCAATCCATCAGACGGTGAGCCTGCAAACAGCCAGGCCGCGCCTTCATTACCTGAAAGGTTGAAGCGATCTGCAATGACCGCTGGAGGTAAGCCGATCAGCTCTTTTACGCCAACGGCATAGTGATGTGCAGAAGAGGGAGGAACCATCCCCAGGGACCGCCCCAGCATAGAGTTGACGCCATCGGCCAGGATGACAATATTGGCTTCCAGGATATCGTCACCGGCCTGGACTCCGGTGACCTTATTACCTTCGCGGATCAGAGCATCGACGCGCACACCGGGGATGAACTGCACGCCAGCTTGTTCCGCTTTTTCCATTAGCCATGGGTCAAGTCTGTTGCGCAAAACGGTATACGAATCCTGCGTTGGTGCGTCAGCTTTTTCACGATGGAAATCGAGAGTGACGGCGCTTTCTTCGGTCAGAAAGGAGATTTTTTCGCGGGTGACTTTACGCTCGAGCGGCGCCTCCTGCGCGAACCCTGGCATGATGCGCTCAAGGCTATGCGCGTAGAGTCTTCCGCCGGTCATATTTTTACTGCCTGCACTGTTTCCGCGCTCAATGACCAGCACGTCCAGTCCGGACAGAGCCATAACGTAGCCTGCAACCGTACCCGCCACGCCAGCACCGACCACAATGGCATCAAATTTTTCATCTGACATGCTTTATGCTCCCTTCCCGCTGTAAGGGCAGCGGGAGATGTGCGTTAAATGGGGGGATTAGCGGCTGAGATGTTCGATAAGGGCCGGAACAACTTTGTAGATGTCGCCTACCAGGCCGTAATCGGCATAATTGAAAATAGGGGCTTTCTTGTCTTTGTTGATAGCAACAATGACTTTCGCGCCGTTACCACCGACCATATGCTGAATTTGTCCTGAAATGCCCAACGTCAGATAAAGGTCTGACTTCAGTAACACACCAGAAACGCCAATGTAGCGTTCGCGCTCCATCCAGTTTTCGCCTTCGGCGATCGGGCGTGAACAGCCCACTTCTGCCCCCAGTACCGATGCCAACTGATGCACCATCTGCAGATCATGTTGCGCAACCAGGCCGCGACCCACGCCAACCACACGTTTGGCTTTACTGAGGTCTACGCTGCTCACGGATTTAGCGCGACGTTCCTGGCACATAATTTCATGAAGCGGTGCGATGTAAGCTGCTGGGACAACAGGGCAGTTGTGCGAGGCGTTTTCTGCTACGGGTTCAAGCAGGCCAGGGGCAAGAGTGATAATTGCCAGCGCGCTTTTGATTTTTTCTTTGCCGAATGCCAGCCCACCATACATTCGGTGCTCTGCGAACACTGTGCCATCCTCAAGAGTCACCGATATTGCGTCGTTCACCATCGCGGCATTGAGTTGGATGCTTAACCGTGCCCCAAGTGATTTCGCGCGCTTTGTGGCTGGCATCAACAGCATTCCGGCGTGTTCTTGCATCAGCGCCGCGATGGTTTCGGCGTAATTTTCTACACGCTGTAAACCGGAGGGGGCTTCGAGCACGATTATTTCATCGGCACCCAGAGGTTTAACCTGATTAGCCTGTTCGCTGCCTTGTACAATAAGATGGACATACTCACCCCACTGACGCGCGCCGGTCATTAATTCTGCATAGCGTTCTACGTTATCGCTGAACACCCATACGTTAGCTAATTTACTCATGACAATTTCTCTCCGTTGAGCTTAGTTCAGGGCTTTTTTCAGGTGTTCAGCCAGTTCGGCAATGGCTTCAGCCGAGTCATTTTCCAGAATGATATGCTTACGTTCCGTTTGTGGCGGTACGGTGAGGCTTACCAGTTCCGCTAACGGTGACGCAGGCGTCCAGCCAATATTGCTGGCTTGCCATGGTGTGACGGGCTTTTTACCCGCGCCGAGAATGGCTTTCATTGAGGGAATACGCGGCGTGTTGATATCCGAGGTTACGCAGAGTACGGCGGGGAGCGGCAGGTCAATCACTTCAACCTCGTCTTCCAGCACGCGCTCAACCACAATGCGGTCGCCGTTACGTTGGATGTTGCTGACGGCGTTAATCACCGGGAGTTGCAACAGTTCGCCAACCAGTAAGCCAACCTGTTGGGCATAGATATCCCCCGATCCTTCTCCGAACAGCATCAGGTCGAAATTCATATTTTTGGCCGCGCAGGCCAGCGCCTGAGCGGTGTCGCGGGGCAATGAATGCTCCAATTGCGGATCCTGCACCATGAACAAACTGTCCGGTCCACGTGACAGCACGTCTTTACGCACTTTGGAATTTTGCAGTAGCGATCCGCCCACGGTTAAAGCGACGATTTCATCACCCTCCGCACTCAGTTGCGCCGCGGCCTCAATCGCATTCAGATCAAACTGGCTGATTTTGGCATCGGCCCGGTCAAAGTTAAGCGAATGCTGTGGGGTAACAACAATGTCCTGTTCTTCAGGCACCAACTTAAAGCAGGTTATTATTTTCATGGCATCTCCAGTCATCCACAGTAGGGAAAATTAACTGAAAATAGTTTGCGGCAGAGAGGGGACAGTTTTCGACGGGGCAATCTGTTTTCATTCCCAACAATCTTGCAAAAAAAAAGTGCTGCGGGAATGCTTGTTTTATAAACGAGAGCTCGGCCTTGTGTACTGAAGAGAAAAAAGAGCAAACAAACCAGGGAAGGATAATTGCGAAATGCATCATGTTTTTTATCGTTTTTACGCTTAATTTGTTTCTGATATGTAAATTGTTAATGTTGAATTAATAACATTTATTCTTTTCGTTTTTTATCAAACGGAAATAAACGTGGAAAACAACGCAATGAGGCAGGAGGTATCATCTTGCAGTCGACGCAAATAATTTTGTTTCGCCAGCAAGGAATAACGTTGTATAACGTTATTATCGTTTTCACTTTTCGATATTCATTATTCACAAAATTACTGCCTTTAGGTGGAGGTTGTCATGTATCAACGCTGCTTTGATAATGCCATTGAGACCCTTTTTGAGCAGGGGAAAACGCCGAGATTTTCCCGATTCGTCATTAGCGATGATCCTAACTGGGAGTCCGGACATCATGTTCATGATAATGAAACGGAGCTTATCTATGTTAAAAAGGGGGTTGCAAGATTAATCATCGACTCTTCGCTGTATGTCGCGCATGCCGGGGACATTGTGGTGATTGAGCAAGGGCGATTGCATGCGGTTGCATCTGATAGCAGCGCACCTGCTACCACTTACACCTGCGCACTCTACGGTTTCCGGTTTAACAGTTGGCAGGACAATCAGCTATTGCAGATGCACTCGTGTCCGGTCATTAGCGTCAGCCAGGGTAAAGAGGTTATTAAGAGTATTTTTAATGAGCTGGGGGTGATGCTCCCGCAGAGCAAGAACAACCTGACGTCTTCCGCTTATGACGCATTCGCGTATGCATTAACCGTGTTATATTACGAAAACTTTAAAAATGCTTACCGCTCTGAACAGGGATATATTAAAAAAGATGTCTTAATTAAAGATGTATTGGTCTATTTAAATAACAACTTCCGCGAAAAAATTACTCTCGAACAGTTATCTAAAAAATTCCGCGCCAGCGTGAGCTATATCTGCCATGAATTTACCCGCGAGTATCGTATATCACCCATCAATTATGTTATTCAACGGCGAATGACAGAAGCGAAATTTTCCCTGACCAATACGGAGGCCTCGTTGGCGGAAATTTCGTGGCGGGTAGGGTATGAAAACGTCGATCATTTTGCCAAACTTTTTCAGCGGCATGTGGGGTGTACTCCCAGCGATTATCGTAAGCAGTTTAAAAATAACCTTGCTGAGCAGGAATGCTTGATGCCTGAAGTTTGATTCTCCCGCACCGTCCCGGATAGCGTATCTGCGCTATCCGGTCAGTTATACCGCTTACTTATTCTGATAATCCTTTAGGATTTGGCGACCCGCGACGTAAATCATGATTTCATCGGTACCACCGCCAATGCGCTCACAGCGGACATCGCGCCAGAATCGGGATACGCGTGCTTCATCGGTGTAACCCAGTCCGCCCATGATCTGAATTGCGTCGTCAATCACTTCCATTGCCGTACGTGCACAATACAGTTTTGCCAGTGCCGCACTGGTTCGCAGCGACTGTTCCTGATCGGCCTGCCAGGCGACCTTCAGCACCATATTGCGCATGTTTTCAATTTTGATTGCCATCAGCGCCAGTTTTTCCTGGATCATCTGGTTATGACCGATCGGCTTACCAAATGCGATGCGCTGGTTAGCGTAGCGGGCGGCATCTTCGAAGGCGCATTCGGCAAAACCCGTGCTGCGCGCGGCGTTGATCAGGCGTTCCATTTCGAAGTTGTACATTACGTTGAGGAAGCCCATGCCTTCTTCGCCGACCATATCGCTTTCGTCCACTTCAACGTCATCAAGATAGACTTCGCAGGTGCTTAACATGTGCCAGCCGATTTTATGCAGCGGGTTAACCTTAATGCCCGGTTTCTTAGAATCCACCCACCACAACGTAAAGGCTTTCTTCGGATCTTTCGGCTCCGGGTCGCGAGCCAGTACCAGCATGTATGGATACTCTTTAGCGCCAGTGATAAACGTTTTTTGCCCGTTGAGATACACCTTGCCATTTTTGCGGGTGTAGCTGGTGGTGGCACTATTATTATCGGAGCCTGCTCCCGGCTCGGTTAATGCCAGCGCATACGCCGGATCGCCCGTTTCCATGGTGCTTTCTGCTGTTTTACGCAGCTGCTCGGCGGAGCCAAAACGTCGCATGCTGTGGATGCACTGACCGTTAGTGATCAAAAAAGCGGGCGCGCCACATTTTGACACTTCCATCAGCGCCAGCATCTGGGTGACGTAATCAGCCGGTATGCCGCCAAACTCTTCCGGAACGCCCAGCATCGAAATGCCGTTGTCCGCAAGGGCTCGCATAAATTCCTTCGGATAAGTCGCCGTCTGATCGCAGGTACGGAAATACTCCTCCGGGAAATTGCTGGTAATCAGCTCACGAATGCTGGCAAGCAACAGTTCTTGTTCTTCAGTTAATGAAAAGTCCATCAGGGTACTCCTTTTAATTGGCTGCGTCGGGTAATACAAAGCCCATCGAGGCATCGATAAATAATCTTTCGTCCATCAATTTCAGGTCTGGGGAAATAATCGGTGTGAAATCCATTTTGTCCAGGATGTCTTCCTGTAAAGAGACTCCCGGTGCAATTTCGATTAAATGAAGACCATCTGCTTTTAACGTAAATACAGCGCGTTCAGTGATGTAACGCACATCAAGTCCACGTTCGAGGGCAATTTTTCCGCTGAAAGTCACTTCAGGTAATTCATTAACGAATTTTTTCACCCGACCTTCCTGCACGATATTTAACTTACCGTCCGCAACTTCCGTTTTCAGACTTCCGGCAGTTAACGTGCCGCAGAAAATAATTTTTTTGGAAGTGGCGCTAATATCGATAAAACCGCCGGTACCCATGATTTTGCCATTGAATTTGTGTACGCCGACGTTGCCGTGGCGATCCACTTCGGCAAAACTTAAATAGCACACATCCAGCCCGCCACCGTGATAGAAGTCAAACTGGGACGTCATATCCAGAATGGCGCGAGTGTTGACGTTGGCACCGAAAGCAATGCCTTGAGAGGTGATGCCGCCAATCGGACCCGTTTCGACTGTCAGAATAAAATCGTCAGCACAGCCTTCTTCGCGCGCGACGAGACCAATGCCATCGGCAATACCTACGCCAACGTTGCCGACCGCACCTTTGCGCATTTCAAACAGGGCGCGTCGGGCCACCAGTTTACGCTGATTGAGCGGCAGGGCAGTTTGTTGGCTGTCATCGAGCACAAAATCGCCAGAGATAAAGCGGTTAACCGGCGCACCACCGTACAGTTGCGTTTGGTCGGGGTCGATGACCACAATATCGACCAGATAGCCGGGAATACGTACCGACTTCGGATGCAAAGTGGCTTTCTTCACCATTTTTTGCACCTGCATCATAACGATGCCGCCGTTATTGTGTACGGCCTGGGCAATCACCAGCGCATCAAGATACATAACTTCATCTTCAAAGGTGGCATAGCCTTCGCTGTCACAGGTGGTGGCGCGAATAAAGGCGATGTTTGGCGCAATGGCTTTGTAATACAGGTACTCTTTGTTATCAATTTCCACCAATTTGATCAGATCTTCGGTGGTCACTTCATTCAGCTTACCGCCCTGTTGGCGAGGGTCAACAAATGTACCGATGCCGATATCACTGAGGATCCCTGGCTGGTGGGCTGCCGATGCACGCAGGGTTTGGGTTAATACGCCCTGAGGATAGTTATAGGCGGCAATTTTATTTTGTTCCGCCAGGTCGGAGATTCGTGGTGATTGTCCCCAGTGTCCGCATAATGCCCATTTGACTAAGCCTTCCTGTGCCAGCGGGCTAATTCCCCGGTCGGCACGGTCACCCAGACCTGTAGGGCTAATCAACGCTAGATTTCGTGGTGACTGAGAGTTTTTATATTTTTCAGCCAGCGCGTTAATTAATGTTGTTGCTTCGAGAATACCGCCACCTGCACCTAATACACAAAGAGTTGCTTCATCAGGAATATAATTAACTGCATCTGCTGCGGATAATACGGGTACCCGACCATCTATACGATTTGGTCTTGAAAATTTCATGTGAACTCCAGATTATATGCGTGCGACTACCTGTCGCTATATTCGACAACAATATTGTGAGTTATTTAATAAAGTTTAATCATCGGCCAGATATCCGTGGTTAGACGAATATCTGGGGTAGGGCATTACTGATATTAATATGGATATATCTGTAATTAAGCCTGATGCAATATTGTCAATACAGTACGCAGGTCGGTGACCGAAATTTGTCCTGGAGCGGAGGCTTTTTTTACTGCCCCAAAGGTTGCCGCTGAACCGAAAACTTCACCAGACAGACGTGAAATCACCCCTGTTTTAGCCATCGACATGGTGATTATCGGGCGATCGGCATAGCGTTCTTGCATTTCCAGCGTGGCGCTAAGCAGCGTCAGAACATCCGCTTTATTTTGCGGCATCAAGGCAATTTTGGGGATGTCTGCGCCTAGTTCCTGCATTTTACGCAGGCGCTGGACAATCTCTTCTGCAGCTGGTGTCTTATGAAAATCGTGATTGGACATAATCACAAAGACATTTTTCGCGTGCGCATGCTCGACGGTCGCTTTGACCAGTTCGTCTCCGGTAAACAGTTCCAGATCGATCATATCCACCAGACCGCTGTCTACCGCCGCGCGGTTAAGTGCAATATAGTTTTCGACAGACAGTGCCTGTTCACCGCCTTCTTTGGCGCTGCGGAAGGTGAAAAGTAGCGGTTTGTCCGCTATCACATCGCGGATGGCGCGAGCCGCTTCCAGCACGGCATCTGTGGAAGAGACATCGCCGAAATGGTCAACGCGCCATTCCAGAATGTCGAAATCCGCTTCGCGATAGGCCAGCGCTTCGCTTTTTACCGTTGCGATGTCTATACCCATCAGCGACACAATGATCTTCGGCGCACCATCGCCAATAACGAGATTTCTTACGGTTACGGTTTTCATTGATTACCCTTTAACTATTCTACAAATGCTTGCCCGTCAGGCGGCAAAACCCATAACCTGTTTCACATACTCCAGCGGGAAATCTTTCCCGGTCCAGAGCTTGAACTGTTCAGCCCCTTGCCATAACAACATGCCGTAACCATCAATTGTTTTGCAACCAGCACTTTGTGCCTGCTGCAATAATTTGGTCATATGCGGGTTGTAGACGCATTCGGTTACCAGCAGTTCCGGACGTAGCAGGGAAGCGTCGGTCACGAGAGATTCATTTTCCAGCGGCTTCATGCCGACTTTTGTTCCGTTGGTTAAAATATCCGCGCTGGCAAGTGCGTCAGCAAAAGCCTGGCGATCTGCGAGATCGATAACAGTGACCACGCAGTCGGTGTTTTCATTGACGCGTTTGGCAAACTCCTGCGCTTTGGCAAAAAACTCATCCTGGCGGTTAAAGAGTTTAATTTCTTTGATGCCTTCAATCGCTGCCTGTGCACCAATGGCTGTCGACGCACCGCCTGCGCCCAACAGTACCATGGTTTTACCTTTGATATCGAAACCACTTTCCTTAATTGCACGAATATGACCCGTGCCATCGGTATTGTAACCACGCAGGTAACCATCATCATTGACGATAGTATTAATTGCACCGACCAGTTTGGCGGCAGGTGTTAATTCATCAACATATTCACATGCTAGCTGCTTGTTGGGCATTGAGACCCCTGTACCACGCATCTTTAAGGCCTTCAGCCCGGCAATTGCATTAGCAAACGTTGAGTTATCGACTTCAAATGCCATATAAGTGAATGGCAATCCCGCTTTTTCTAATGCCTTATTTTGCATTTCAGGTGACAGACTGTGTCTGATAGGGTAGGCCATCAAACCAATTAGTTCATATTTAGCTGTTACGTCCATTTGATACTCCTTCTAAACAATTTATTGAAAATAACGTTCGCCCAACCGCACATCATTTTTGGGGATATCAAATACGCGGTAGTAACGAATAAAGACGATGATGGCGGTGATGAAGGCCAGCAGAGCAAATGCAAAGTCCAGCAAAATGATGTACTGCAGACCAATGTTAGAGAGGTATCCGGTGATTAATGGGATAATAAAGTTGGCTACGCCACCCATCATCATATAAATACTGGTGACTTTGGCTTTGCTCTTGGGAAAGAATTCAGACATCACCGAGACACCGAGCTGTAAAATACCGCCAGCGGCAGAGAATCCAATGAGAAATGAACCGACGTTACACACCAGCGGAGAGGGATATAAGTAGATGACGGCTGCGGTGATGGTTGCCAGCCCGGCGTTAAACACATTTGCCCAAATAGGTCGAACCCATTTTTTTAACAGAGCGGCAAAAATAAATACGCAGACCAATGATCCCATACTGTAGTAAGAGATTGTCTTCAGTGCGTCAGATTCTGCCATGCCGGCAAAGGCCATCGCATATTTGGGCATCCAGACTACGATGACGTAAAAAGTCGAAAAGGCAGCAACACCAAACATGACGGATGCCACACCTTCCAGCCAGACCAACGGTTTACTGTTCATCTGTGGCAGATCTTTCGCGATGCCAGCATCCACCATCTGGCCAGGGAAGCGACTTCTTAGCAGCATCAAGGTAATGACGACAAACAACGCACCCGGGATAATGACCGCATAACCGTACCAGATATGGTTGAGCAGCATGGTGCTGACGACGATGGGGTAGATCATCTGCCCAAACGAGACCATAGCTTTCACCAGGATAACGGCTGAGCCAGAGGCTTTAGGGAAGCATTCCATTAACGCCGGGTACCCGCCGGTATCCAGTGCCGAGTTTGCCACGCCAACGCAAACGGCCAGAATAAAGGCAATCATCAGATTAGGGCTGGCGGGAATACCGAAGAAGAACAGTATATAAAGAATAGCGCCTAACAGAATGATAGCCCGACGACCAAATTTATCTGAGAGCACGCCAAAGAATAAGATGCTCACCAGTCGCCCCAGACCAATGCCTGAAATCAAATAGGCAATTCCTGCATTGTCGGTGGAAAACTTTTCTGCAAGAGAGGTCATATTTTGCGCCAGTGTAATGACGCTAATGCCGTGTAGGAAATAACTTAAATAAATACAGATTATCGCCAAAAGAAATGGCGTATTAAAGGTCTTGCTTTGAGACATTTTCACAACTCCTTGCGGATTTTAAAATTGTTCTGTGCTCGTCGATATTGTTTAAATTGCGGCGACCTTGTAATTAATATACTGGGCGGCAGCCACAGAACCTACATAGCATGGCGTTTAAGTTACCAGGTATATTGCATAACACACTGTGAAATCGAACTCTGCCAGCCAGTGTTTTGCTGATGTTTTAAAACTGAAGTCAATTATTTTGCAGAAGAGGGGAACAATATTGCATCCACGCTTATTTTACGGCTTGTATCATCTTTAGCTGATGTTTTGACGTGATGTGGCTGCGATAACCAATAAACAACGCCAACAGGAATCCAACAGCGGCTATGCCAGTATCAAACCACATGATGTGAGCAATACTGGTTTCAGAGAGTTTTGCTGTTATCAATGGAATGGTGAAGGTCGCAATGCTGCCCGCGCTGTAGTAAATACCGGTCGCTTTGCCCTTCGCATGCGGAAAGCGTGCGGCCATCAGCGTTAAACCGATTTGCACAACGCCCCCTGCGGAAGAAAAACCGATGACAAACGCAAAGATAATGACAACGATAGGTGTCGGATGCAGACAAACCATCAGCAGTGCGACAAATGAGATAAACGTATACAGCATCAGCATCGATGTCGCGCGTTCTGCTTTTCGCGCCAGCGGGGCGGTGATCAGCACGCACAGTAGAGAGCCGCAGGTATAAATGCTTAACAGTTTGATAGATAACGTATAGGGCATTCCGGCGACAAACTGTCCGTATTGCGCCAGCCACTGGCTTACCAGGTAAAATGTCGCCATTGCGATGTAGCCGTACAGGGTGTAACTGGCAAGGTCGAGCAGGGAGCAACGATGTTCAGGTTGTCCGGTTTCCCGTTCAGCCGGTTGAGCCCGGATGACGGTATGAGGCCCGGGATGTGGCGGAAACCGACAGCGAAATAAAAACACACCGTTGAGTATCATAACGGTTGCCGCCAGCAGGAAGGACCAGCCAAACCAGATTTCGGCCCATACCAGCAGACTGATAATCATTGGCAGCAGGAACTGACCGCTGGAGACGAAGGCTTTTATCAAAATATTGGCCGTGCTGGGTGAACGGGGGAATGCCTCCATCAGGCTGGGATAGGTTCCGGCATCGAGAAAACTGTTTGCCATTCCCGCTAAAAAACCAAAAGCATAGGCAAGAAAAATACTGTGAGTATTTATGATGCCAATAAAGAAAATCAGGTAGCAGGTCATACCAAGGATAATAAATGGTCTGCGACCATAGCGAACGGAAAGCATCCCTGCTACTAATAAAACGCTTAAGCGGCCGATACCGAGTGAGGAAATAACAATCGAGACGCCCGCGGTATTGGTTTGCCACTGTTGTTCCAGTGAAGACATATTGAGGCTCATCAGAATGACCCCCATGCCGTGCACCAGGTAATTTAGGTACAGCCCTATCGCAGTGGAGAAATAGGTGTTTTTCATAATGTGTTACTCAGCGAAGAGGCTAAATAGGTATGGCGTTGCGATCTCTTAACACATACGCTCGAGATCGTGAGCATAGAGTTCAACAGCTGCCGACTGATAGATTTTCCAGTCGAGAAAACCATCGTGGTGATAAACCGCCTGAAAAGCGTTCAGATCGGGGAAAAAACGCATGGTGTTATTACCAATGCGGTTATTTATTTTGTCGATAATTGCATTAATTCTTAACTTCCTCTTGGCTTTCATTTCTGAACAAATGCGGACAATGTCGTCTGGAATTTCTCTTTCACCCTTTTCCCATTGTTGCCAGGCGACAACATTGTCATCGCGCGCGATATACCTGGCGCTTTCTTCCACCGTCATAGCAAAAATATGGCGGATCGCCTGTAGCTCTAATGCGTTCATTATTTGGTCGCTTCATAAAAGACGGTGGAATAGTAATAACATTGCTGTGGATATTTCGGCTTGAAGAGAGTCACAGTATTTTGGGTGATGCTGCCAACTTACTGATTTAGTGTATGATGGTGTTTTTGAGGTGCTCCAGTGGCTTCTGTTTCTATCAGCTGTCCCTCCTGTTCAGCTACTGACGGGGTGGTGCGTAACGGCAAAAGCACCGCCGGACATCAGCGCTATCTCTGCTCTCACTGCCGTAAAACATGGCAACTGCAGTTCACTTACACCGCTTCTCAACCCGGTACGCACCAGAAAATCATTGATATGGCCATGAATGGCGTTGGATGCCGGGCAACTGCCCGCATTATGGGCGTTGGCCTCAACACGATTTTACGTCACTTAAAAAACTCAGGCCGCAGTCGGTAACCTCGCGCATACAGCCGGGCAGTGACGTCATCGTCTGCGCGGAAATGGACGAACAGTGGGGATACGTCGGGGCTAAATCGCGCCAGCGCTGGCTGTTTTACGCGTATGACAGGCTCCGGAAGACGGTTGTTGCGCACGTATTCGGTGAACGCACTATGGCGACGCTGGGGCGTCTTATGAGCCTGCTGTCACCCTTTGACGTGGTGATATGGATGACGGATGGCTGGCCGCTGTATGAATCCCGCCTGAAGGGAAAGCTGCACGTAATCAGCAAGCGATATACGCAGCGAATTGAGCGGCATAACCTGAATCTGAGGCAGCACCTGGCACGGCTGGGACGGAAGTCGCTGTCGTTCTCAAAATCGGTGGAGCTGCATGACAAAGTCATCGGGCATTATCTGAACATAAAACACTATCAACAAGTTGGAGTCATTACCGTATTTTGTGCAATATTATTTGGTCCTTGACGGGGAAGATAATGTGTTGGTGCGTTAAGGTTGGTGGAGTGGCGTGCGAAGGACAAAAAAAAGCCCATCGTGGGAGATGGGCAAAGACTACACACAGCAATTCGTTGTTTCACTCAGGGGATTTCCATGCTTATAAATCAATGTGTTGATCTAAAGCCATGGGCTAATAGTAGGCATACTGATTTTTTACGTCGATCAGATTCATCTCAATAGTTTAAAAACTGTAAAGAATTTGCGACACAAATGAGTATTGAAAGAGGGACGAAGTTGGTTCTAATCCCGTAAGAGGGAGATTGATTAGTATTGTTAAATAATCAGGCGGCGTTGCCGCCTGATGTTGGATTACTTATTGCGTTCGATTTCAGCAATTTCTTCGAGGATTTCATCCGGATTGGTACCTGGCGCAGGGGCTTCGTTTACCCAGGCGGAGAACAGACGCCAGGAAACGGCCAGCACTACTGGACCGATAAACAGACCAATCATGCCGAAGGCAATCAATCCGCCGATGACTCCGGAGAGAATCAGGAGCAGTGGCAAATCGGCACCCATGCGAATCAGCATCGGTCGAATCACGTTATCCAGTGTTCCGACCACGCCGCTCCACACCAGCAACACGGTGCCCCAGGTTGAATCCCCCGTCCAGTATAGCCAGATAATGGCCGGAATCAGTACCGGTAGCGGCCCCAGTTGCACCAGACATGACAGGATCATCAATACCGCCAGCAGTGTGGCATACGGCACACCGGTTACCGCCAGACCAATACCCCCGAGCACTGCCTGTACCAGAGCGGTGACCACAACGCCTAATGCGACGGCGCGAATGGCTTGTGCTGCCAGCAGAATGGCAGCATCTCCACGTTTTGAGGCAAGACGGCAGGCGAAGTGACGAATACCTAATGCGACTTGTTCACCGCGCCAGTACAACAGGGCACTGAACAGCAGCATCAGGCCACAGTGCATCATAAAGCGGCCGATATGCGCGGCCTGACCGACGAACCAGGTGGTGGTGGTGCCGATATAAGGACGAACCTTGGCCATAATCGCCGAACCGCCCATATCCAGTAAGCTGTGCCATGCGCCATACATTTTGGCACCCACCAGTGGAATGCTGTTCAACCATGCCAGATCCGGTAGTGTCATATCACCTGCGGTTACGGCATGGATCAGCGGCCCACTGCCATCGACGATGCTGTTAACCAGCAGCGCGATGGGGATGATGAACAACAGCACCAGCAACAGCGTCATCACCAGTACGGCAAGTGAACGGCGTCCCCAGAGCAATTTTTGTAAGCGTAGCAGGATAGGCCAGGTTGCAATGACAATCGTGCCTGCCCAGGCAAAACCGAGGATAAAGGGCTGAACAATCCAGAGACAGGCCACAATCAGGATGGCTAAAAACAGCACCGATAGCAGCACTTGTGCAATATCCCTGGGCTGACGGAAATTTACCATAAATACTTTTCACCTTTGTCTTTGCGCCAGAACGTTGACGCGACGTGAATACTTAAATCACACCCTGTAATGATGAGCAATTTCAGCGGTTTTGAACAGGCGGATTCTGCCTGTAAATCTGCTGAGCGTATTAGAAAAAAATGTGATACAACAAACAAAGCAACACGCAAACGATTAAATTCACAACACAGACCGCAGGAAAGGGTCACTATAATGATTCCACAAATTTCTCAGGCACCAGGTGTCGTTCAACTGGTGCTCAACTTTTTGCAGGCGCTGGAGCAGCAAGGATTTACGGGCGATACGGCAACGAGCTATGCCGATCGTCTAACAATGTCGACGGATAACAGTATTTATCAGCTGCTACCTGATGCTGTCGTTTTCCCTCGTTCAACCGCAGATGTGGCGCTAATCGCCCGTCTGGCGGCAGAACCGCTTTTCTCGTCGTTGATTTTTACCCCGCGCGGCGGCGGCACCGGGACCAACGGTCAGGCGCTGAACCAGGGCATTATTGTTGATATGTCCCGCTATATGAGCCGCATTATTGAAATCAACCCGCAAGAAGGTTGGGTGCGGGTAGAAGCCGGGGTGATAAAAGATCAGCTCAACCAGTTTCTGAAGCCTTACGGCTATTTCTTTGCCCCGGAATTATCCACCAGTAACCGGGCAACGCTCGGCGGGATGATCAACACCGATGCGTCCGGGCAAGGATCGTTGGTTTACGGTAAAACTTCCGATCATGTGTTGGGCATCCGTGCGGTGCTGATGGGCGGTGATATTCTTGATACTCAGCCAATGCCGATCGAGCTTGCCGAAATGCTGGGGAAAAGCAATACCACCATTGGCCGCATCTATAAGACCGTTTATGAACGTTGTCGTGATAACCGACAGCTGATCATGGATAAATTCCCGAAACTTAATCGCTTCCTGACCGGGTACGATCTACGGCACGTCTTTAACGATGAGATGACCGAATTTGATTTAACCCGCATTCTCACCGGCTCTGAAGGTACGCTGGCGTTTATCACCGAAGCCCGTCTGGATATCACGCCGCTGCCAAAAGTCAGACAACTGGTTAACGTCAAGTACGACTCTTTCGACTCGGCGTTGCGTAATGCGCCGGTGATGGTGGAAGCACGCGCATTGTCGGTAGAAACTGTTGACTCCAAAGTACTCAATCTGGCGCGGGAAGATATCGTCTGGCACTCGGTAAGTGAATTGATTACCGATGTACCTGATAAAGAGATGCTGGGTCTGAACATTGTAGAGTTTGCCGGTGACGACGAAGTATTGATTAATTCGCAGGTCAGCGCACTGTGTGAACGTCTGGATGGCTTAATCGCTCGTCAGGAAGCGGGTGTCATTGGCTGGCAGCTGTGTACCGAACTGGCGGGAGTCGAACGAATTTACGCCATGCGCAAAAAGGCAGTCGGTCTGCTGGGCAATGCAAAAGGTTCCGCGAAGCCAATTCCGTTCGCCGAGGATACCTGCGTTCCGCCGGAGCATCTGGCGGACTATATTGCCGAGTTCCGCGCGCTACTCGACAGCCACGCCCTGAGTTACGGCATGTTTGGTCACGTAGACGCAGGCGTGCTGCATGTCAGACCGGCGTTGGATATGTGTGACCCGCAGCAGGAAGTGCTGATGAAACGCATTTCTGATGATGTTGTGGCGCTGACGGCGAAATATGGCGGTTTGCTGTGGGGCGAGCATGGGAAAGGTTTTCGTGCAGAATATAGCCCGGCGTTCTTCGGCGAGGAGCTGTATCGCGAACTGCGCAAAGTGAAATCGGTGTTTGATCCGCAAAACCGGCTGAATCCTGGGAAAATCTGTCCACCGGAAGACGTAGATGCGCCGATGATGAAAGTGGACGCGGTGAAACGCGGAACGTATGACCGTCAGATCCCTCTGGCCGTACGCCAGGAGTGGCGCGGGGCAATGGAGTGTAACGGCAACGGGTTATGCTTTAACTTCGATGCGAAAAGCCCTATGTGTCCGTCGATGAAAATCAGCCTCAACCGTATTCATTCGCCAAAAGGGCGAGCCACGTTAGTGCGTGAATGGCTGCGTTTGTTAGCGGATCGCGGGATTGACCCAATACAGCTGGAAAAAGAGCTACCGGAAAAACGCGCCAGTTTACGTTCGCTGATTGCCCGTACCCGCAACAGCTGGCATGCGCGCAAGGGTGAATACGATTTCTCACACGAAGTAAAAGAGGCGATGTCAGGTTGCCTGGCGTGTAAAGCCTGTTCCACCCAGTGTCCAATTAAAATTGATGTACCGGAGTTCCGTTCGCGCTTCCTCCAGCTGTACCACACGCGTTATCTGCGCCCGTTGCGCGATCACATGGTGGCGACCGTTGAGAGCTATGCGCCGTTAATGGCACGAGCGCCCAAAACGTTTAACTTCTTCATCAACCAGCCGCTGGTGCGAAACCTGGCTAAAAAGCACATTGGAATGGTTGATTTACCTCTGTTGTCTGCACCGTCGCTGCAACGCCAACTGGTGGGGCATCGCTCCGCCAATATGACGTTGGAACAGCTCGAATTACTCAGTCTTGAGCAAAAAGCCCGTACGGTGCTGGTGGTGCAGGACCCTTTCACCAGCTATTACGATGCGCAGGTGGTTGCTGACTTTATACGTCTGGTAGAGAAGCTGGGCATGCAGCCGGTACTGCTGCCGTTTTCGCCAAACGGCAAGGCGCAGCACATTAAAGGCTTCTTAAACCGTTTTGCTAAAACGGCGAAAAAGACATCCGAGTTTCTTAACCGGGTAGCGAAGCTGAATATTCCGATGGTGGGTGTTGATCCGGCGCTGGTGCTTTGTTATCGCGATGAATACAAGATGGTGCTGGGTGAACAACGGGGGGATTTCCATGTGTTGCTAGCCAACGAATGGTTATCGAAAGCTGTGGAAGCACAGCAGCCAGTCGCTGTTGGCGGTGAACCGTGGTATTTCTTTGGTCACTGTACCGAAGTGACGGCCTTGCCGGGCGCGCCTGCACAGTGGGCGGCTATTTTTGCTCGCTTTGGCGCAAAGCTGGAGAACGTCAGCGTGGGATGCTGTGGTATGGCTGGCACCTACGGCCACGAAGTGAAGAATCACCAAAACTCATTGGGGATCTATGAGTTATCATGGCACCAGGCAATGCAACGATTGCCACGTAACCGTTGTCTGGCTACCGGGTACTCCTGTCGCAGTCAGGTTAAACGCGTTGAAGGTACGGGCGTTCGCCACCCATTACAGGCACTGCTGGAGATTATAGGATGATCTGGAAACGTGAAGTCACACTCGAGGCGCTCAATGCCATGGGTGAAGGAAATATGGTTGGGCTGCTCGATATTCGTTTTGTGCACATTGGTGACGATACGCTGGAAGCTACAATGCCGGTGGACCATCGCACCAAACAACCCTTTGGGTTGCTGCACGGCGGCGCATCCGTGGTGCTGGCGGAAAGTATTGGTTCAGTAGCGGGATACCTGTGTACTCAGGGTGAGCAGAAAGTGGTGGGCCTGGAGATCAACGCCAACCATATCCGTTCTGCGCGGGAAGGGCACGTCAGGGGCGTATGTCGCGCGTTACATACCGGCTCTCGTCACCAGGTTTGGCAAATAGAGATCTTCGATGAGCAGGGACGATTGTGCTGTACTTCGCGTCTGACGACCGCAATTTTGTGATGCATATTGCTTTTGGTCATTATCTGCACAGGGAATGGTGTTATACTGTGCAGGTTTTGAACACAAGCGAGGATGATATGTCTACCCAATTAGACCCTGCCCAACTGGCAATAGAATTTTTACGTCGTGATAAAACCGATCTTTCACCGGCTCAGTACCTGAAAAGGCTGAAACAGCTCGAACTGGAGTTTGCTGATTTACTGGCGCTCTCCTCGATGGAACTGAAAGAAGAGATCTATTTTGCCTGGCGCATGGGCGTTCATTGATTCCGGTATGCTTATCGTAACGAAACCCCGACACGTGTTCGGGGTTATTTTTGCCTTAAATCTTCATTACCACTTCATCTCACCGCTGTTAACCTTCGCACTTAGTTCCAGCGAGCTTGCGTCTGCCAGACCTGGCCATGCTGCCGTCATGGTTTTAATCACATAATCCGATCCTTTCTTCGCCCCTAACACCTGCTCAAACGACTGCAAATAGTCCTGGGTGAAGCGAATAGCTTTATCGCCGGTTGGGCGTTCGCCAATGTAATGACCCGGGACCACTTGAGTGGGCTGTAAGCTCTGCATTTCGCTCAGTACGTTACGCCATGTACTACGCTGTTCTTCAGATTGTGTATCCGCCGTCCAGACGTGAATACCTGAAGCCACGCCTGTGCCGCCAATAATGGCCCGATTCGCCGGGATCCAGATATACGCTGCATAATCGTTGGAGTGACGCAGTTCCAGCGGTTCACCATCAACCGTGAACTGCGTTTGCGTCGTCGCCTGCGGAACGGTGAGCGATGTTGGCGCGCCGTCCTTCATTTGCGGGCCCCAGAATTGCAGTTTGGCCTCTTTGGTGGCGCGGATATGGTCTACCACCTGCGGTGTTGCCAGAACTTTTACCTGTGGGAAAGCGTTGACGATAGGTTGCAGACCGAAATAGAAATCCGGATCGCCGGAAGTGATCACGATAGCCTTCAGCGTTTTACCGCTGGCGCGAATCATCTGCACCAGCTGTTCGCCATCTTTGGTGCTGAACTGGGCGTCAAACAAAATCGCCTCTTTGGGGCCAGACACCAGCGTCGAAGAGACCGGGAAAATACCCTTCTCCTGCGGATTATAGACGTCCAGCTGTAGCGGTGCGGCGAAAGCTGAAGACGCAAACAGAGGTAACAGCAGGGCCAGAGATTTAACTTTCATACCAGGTAACCTTATGCAGGGAATTGTCTTTTGATAGTTCCCGTATTTTAAGCATATTCGTATCTGTTAGAATTCCCTCATTAGGACATGCTGAGTTTCATAAAACGATCGGATGGGATGCAATGGACAGAGTGATGGCGGCAATGGTATTTAATCATATCTGTGATTTGGGCAGTCTGAGCGCCGCTGCACGTGCATTGGGGCTTTCCCGTCCGATGGTCAGTCGTTACCTCGACGAGATGGAGAAATGGGCAGGCGCAAGGCTTATTCATCGCTCATCGCGTCGCTTAACGATCACGCCAGCGGGTGAAGAGGCATTACTGAAAACGCGTTCTCTGGCGCAACTTTCGCTGGATATTGGTGCCGCCAGTGGCGCGCAAATTCCCTCAGGCACGCTACGTGTGGCCTGCGCCCATTTTACCGCCATGCATATTCTTGCTCCGGTTCTGCCGGCGTTTATGGAGCAATATCCGCAATTACGTATTGAGGTGGAGATCAATAATCAACCGGTAAGCCTTGTGGGGGAACGCATCGATGTGGCGATCCGCATAACGGATAATCCCGAGCCAGGAACCATCGCCCGTCGGTTGGGCGACTGTAAATCGGTACTTTGCGCGTCCGCAGATTATCTGCATCAACATGGCACGCCTGAGACAGTCGACGATCTCACTCGGCACAATTGCCTCTATTACAGCGGGTTTGCTGGTAAATCCTGGCACTTTCAGGATGTCTACGGCCAGGATGTCGCCGTTGCGATTAAAGGGAACTTGAGCGCCGGAATCTCTTCGCTGCTCTGCGAGTCGGCGGTGGCAGGAATGGGAATCGCGTTGGTGCCAGAACTGGAAGCGCAGGAAGGGCTGGCGCAGGGAGCGTTAATTCGATTACTGCCAGAACTTCAACCTAAATGCTTGCCAATTTATGGTTTATACCTTTCTCGGGAGCATCAGCCTGCGGGGCTACGTTTGCTGCTGGATGCGCTTAGTGGGGCGGCGCAATGCTAAAAAGGTAGCTAAACGTGCTCACAAAATAGTCAAACCGCAATTTGTGTTAAAAAAAACTTATCGGTGTATGAGATTCTTCTTATCGCCCCTTCAAGAGCTAAGCCATCGTGAGTGCCGGAGATAAGCGCCGGATGGGGCCGGAACCCTTAAGCCTGCCAGCAAGCAGACTTAAGGGTTTTTTGTCATTAGCATATTATTTGAATAGTTGTTTTCCCTGTTTTTATCCCTACCTATCCCTTAAATAGACATTATCTATACATCTTTTAATCTTTGACCTGCCTGAACGATTAGATTTCTATAATCCATTATTAATCAATGCATTGAACAAATAATTCCATTCCTGTAAACCCTCGCTGCAGGGTCTATGCTTAGTAAAAGTAGTCAAAAAGGGCGGTTAACCCGAATGCCCCTGCTGTTGAGGGGTTGAAGTGATAATCATTATCACTAACATGTTGTTATAGCTTAAAAGCTAGTGACTCGAGGTAACCCTATGGAATTGCATTCAGGAACATTTAACCCGGACGATTTTGCCTGGCGTGGACTGACGTTAACACCTGCGGCTGCGGCGCATATCCGTGAACTGGTGGCAAAGCAACCCGACATGTTGGGCGTACGCCTGGGCGTGAAGCAAACGGGATGCGCGGGATTCGGCTACGTGCTGGATACCGTGCGCGAGGCCCAAAAAGACGATCTCCTGTTTGAAACGGATGGCGCCAGACTGTATGTGCCTTTACAGGCGATGCCGTTCATCGACGGCACAGAAGTCGATTTCGTTCGCGAAGGATTAAATCAGTTATTTAAATTTCATAACCCGAAAGCCCAGAACGAATGCGGCTGTGGCGAAAGTTTTGGGGTATAGGCGGTACTATGTCTCGTAATACTGAAGCAACTGACGATGTCAACACCTGGGCTGGCGGGCACCTTAATTACAAAGAGGGCTTCTTCACCCAACTGCAAACCGATGAGCTGGCGAAAGGGATCAACGAAGAGGTCGTGCGCGCGATTTCGGCAAAACGTAATGAACCCGATTGGATGCTGGAATTCCGCCTGAATGCCTTTCGGGCATGGCTGACCATGGAAGAGCCGCACTGGCTAAAAGCGCACTACGACAAGCTGAATTACCAGGAGTATAGCTATTATTCCGCACCGTCCTGCGGTAACTGCGATGAAACCTGCGCATCTGAGCCGGGAGCGGTGCAGCAAACGGGGGCGAATGCGTTTTTAAGCAAAGAGGTTGAGGATGCCTTTGAACAGCTTGGCGTACCGGTCCGTGAAGGCAAAGAGGTGGCGGTTGATGCTATTTTTGACTCGGTATCGGTGGCGACCACCTATCGCGACAAACTGGCGGAACAGGGCATTATTTTCTGTTCGTTCGGTGAGGCGATTCACGATCATCCTGAGCTGGTAAAACAATATCTGGGCACCGTGGTTCCAGGTAATGACAACTTCTTTGCCGCGCTGAATGCAGCGGTGGCATCTGACGGTACGTTTATTTATGTACCGAAAGGCGTGCGTTGCCCCATGGAACTGTCGACCTATTTCCGTATCAATGCAGAAAAAACCGGGCAGTTTGAACGCACCATTCTGGTCGCGGATGAGGGCAGCTACGTCAGCTATATCGAGGGCTGTTCGGCTCCGGTGCGCGACAGCTACCAGCTGCATGCCGCGGTGGTAGAAGTCATCATCCACAAAGATGCCGAAGTGAAATACTCGACGGTGCAAAACTGGTTCCCCGGGGATGGTAACACCGGCGGCATTTTGAACTTCGTCACCAAGCGCGCTCTGTGCGAAGGTGAAAACAGCAAAATGTCGTGGACGCAGTCGGAAACCGGCTCGGCCATTACCTGGAAATACCCAAGCTGCATTTTGCGTGGCGACAACTCTATCGGCGAATTCTACTCCGTGGCCCTGACAAGTGGTCATCAGCAGGCCGATACAGGCACCAAGATGATCCACATCGGTAAAAACACCAAATCGACCATTATCTCGAAAGGGATCTCCGCTGGACACAGCCAGAACAGCTATCGCGGTTTAGTGAAAATCATGCCGACCGCCACCAACGCCCGCAACTATACCCAATGTGACTCGATGCTGATCGGGGCGGATTGCGGAGCGCACACATTCCCATATGTGGAGTGTCGTAACAACAGCGCCCAGCTCGAGCACGAAGCCACGACGTCGCGCATTGGCGAAGATCAGCTGTTTTACTGCCTGCAGCGCGGTATCAGCGAAGAGGATGCCATTTCGATGATCGTGAATGGTTTCTGTAAAGACGTGTTCTCTGAACTGCCGCTGGAATTTGCCGTGGAAGCGCAAAAACTTCTCGCCATAAGTCTTGAACACAGCGTCGGTTAAAATTTAAGGAAAGCACATGTTAAGCATCAAAGATTTACAGGTCAGTGTGGAAGATAAGGCGATCCTGCGTGGGCTGAGTCTTGAAATTCGCCCCGGAGAAGTGCACGCCATTATGGGGCCAAATGGTTCCGGGAAAAGTACGCTTTCCGCCACCCTGGCCGGACGTGATGACTATGAAGTCACCGGCGGGACGGTAGAATTCAACGGTAAGGATTTACTGGAACTGTCACCGGAAGACCGTGCCGGCGAAGGGATCTTTATGGCATTCCAGTATCCGGTGGAAATCCCCGGCGTCAGTAATCAGTTTTTCCTGCAAACGGCACTGAATGCGGTGCGCACCTACCGTGGTGAAGAGTCGCTGGACAGGTTTGACTTCCAGGATCTGATGGAAGAAAAAATTGCGTTGCTGAAGATGCCGGAAGATTTGCTCACGCGTTCGGTCAACGTTGGTTTCTCCGGCGGTGAGAAAAAGCGTAATGACATATTGCAAATGGCGGTGCTGGAGCCTCAGTTGTGCATTCTGGATGAGTCGGACTCCGGGCTGGATATCGATGCGCTGAAAATCGTCGCAGACGGCGTGAACTCACTACGCGACGGGCAACGCTCATTCATTATCGTCACCCATTATCAACGCATTCTGGACTATATCAAACCCGATTATGTTCACGTTCTCTACCAGGGGCGAATAGTGAAGTCCGGTGATTTTACGCTGGTCAAACAACTTGAGGAGCAAGGTTATGGCTGGCTTAGCGAACAGCAGTAACGTGCTGCAACAGTGGCACCATCTGTTTGAAACGCAAGGTGAGACGCGCTCGCAACATGCCCAGCAGCATCTGCAGCAGATGCTGCGTCTGGGGCTGCCAACGCGTAAGCATGAGGACTGGAAATACACGCCGCTGGAGGGGTTAACCAATAGCCAGTTTGTCAGTCATGTCACTGAGATAACGTCAGCCCAGTGTGAAGCGTTAGCGCCGGCAATTGATGCCATACGACTGGTATTTGTCGACGGGCAATTCTCTCCAACGCTGAGCGACAGAGCGGAAGGTAGTGGTTTTGACATTACCATTGACGATGCGCGCCAGATGCTGCCAGCGGCTATCCAACCGGAAGTGTTTCTGCACCTGACCGAAAGCCTGTCGCGTAGCGTCACTCACATTCAGGTGAAGCGTAACCAGCGCCCAGCGAAACCGCTGCTGCTGCTGCACATTACCCAGGGGCTGGCGGGCGATGAGGTGAACACGGCGCACTATCGCCACCATCTGGAGCTGGCGGAAGGCGCAGAAGCCACCGTTATTGAACACTATGTCAGCCTCAGCGAGCTTCGCCATTTCACCGGCGCACGTTTAACCATGAATGTCGCGGCGAATGCGCACTTGCGCCACATCAAACTGGCGTTTGAGAACCCACAGAGCCACCATTTCGCGCACAATGACATTCAATTGGGGGCGGATGCCACGGCCGCCAGCCACAGTTTTTTACTCGGTGATGCGGTGCTGCGTCATAACACCAGCACCCAGCTTAACGGCGAAAACACCACGCTTCGGCTCAACAGCCTGGCAATGCCGGTGAAAAATGAAGTCTGCGACACCCGCACCTGGCTTGAGCATAACAAAGGATATTGCAACAGCCGCCAGCTGCATAAAACGATAGTCAGCGATAAGGGGCGGGCGGTATTCAATGGCCTGATCAACGTCGCTCAGCACGCTATTAAAACCGATGGCCAGATGACCAACAATAATTTGCTGCTCGGTAAACTGGCGGAGGTTGATACCAAGCCGCAGCTTGAAATCTATGCCGACGACGTGAAATGCAGTCACGGGGCGACGGTAGGGCGGATCGACGACGAGCAGATGTTCTATTTGCGTTCGCGCGGGATCGGCCAGCAAGATGCCCAACAAATGATTCTCTATGCGTTTGCCGCTGAGCTAACGGAAGCCCTGGGCGAGGAAACGCTGAAACAACAGGTACTGGCACGGATCGCCCAACGCTTACCGGGAGGCGTAGCATGACATTTCCCATTGAAAAAGTGCGGGCCGATTTTCCGGTTCTGACGCGTGAAGTGAATGGTTTACCGTTGGCGTATCTGGATAGCGCGGCCAGCGCGCAAAAGCCGAACCAGGTGATTGATGCCGAAGCCGAGTTCTACCGTCACGGCTATGCGGCGGTCCACCGCGGTATCCATACGCTGAGCGCTCAGGCTACGGAAAAAATGGAGAATGTGCGCAAGCTCGTTTCGCTGTTTATTAACGCCCGCTCCGCCGAAGAGCTGGTGTTTGTTCGCGGTACGACGGAGGGCATCAATCTGGTGGCGAACAGCTGGGGCAGCAGCAATGTGCGGGCGGGCGATAACATTATCATCAGCGAAATGGAGCACCATGCCAATATTGTGCCCTGGCAGATGCTGTGTGCCCGCGTAGGTGCAGAACTGCGCGTTATCCCGCTCAATGACGATGGTACGTTGCAGCTGGAAACGCTGCCGACGCTGTTTGACGATCGCACGAAGCTGCTGGCGATTACCCACGTATCTAACGTGCTGGGCACGGAAAACCCGTTGGGTGAGATGATCGCGCTGGCGCATCAATACGGCGCGAAAGTGCTGGTAGATGGTGCGCAGGCGGTGATGCATCATCAGGTGGATGTGCAGGCGCTGGATTGCGATTTTTATGTTTTCTCCGGGCATAAACTTTACGGTCCAACCGGTATTGGCGTTCTGTATGCCAGAGAGTCGCTGCTGCAGGAGATGCCGCCGTGGGAAGGCGGTGGTTCAATGATTGCGACGGTGAGTTTGAGTCAGGGAACGACGTGGGCCAAAGCGCCCTGGCGGTTTGAAGCCGGAACGCCAAACACCGGGGGCATTATCGGACTCGGCGCGGCTATTGAATATGTTTCAGCGCTGGGGCTGACTGAAATCAGCGAATATGAACAGTTCATGATGCGCTATGCGTTGGAACAGCTGGCGGATGTGCCAGATTTAACAATCTACGGACCGGATAACCGTCTGGGTGTGATTGCATTCAACCTCGGCAAGCATCACGCCTATGACGTCGGGAGTTTTCTCGATAACTATGGCATCGCCGTGCGGACGGGGCATCACTGCGCAATGCCGCTGATGGCCTTTTATAACGTTCCCGCGATGTGCCGGGCGTCGATTGCAATGTATAACACCCATGAAGAAGTGGATCGCCTGGTAACGGGCCTCAAGCGTATTCACCATTTACTGGGCTAACAGGGAGGCGTTATGGCTGCGCTACCGGATAAAGAAAAGTTGTTGCGTAATTTTCTGCGTTGCGCTAATTGGGAAGAGAAATACCTGTACATTATTGAACTGGGTCAGCGTTTGCCGGAACTAAACGATGACTTACGCTGCCCGGAAAATAGCATTCAGGGATGCCAAAGCCAGGTATGGATTGTTATGCGTCAGAATGGCGAAGGGATTATTGAATTACAGGGCGACAGTGATGCGGCAATTGTGAAAGGGCTTATTGCCGTGGTATTCATTTTGTATGATCGCATGACGGCTCAGGATATTGTGAATTTTGATGTGCGCCCGTGGTTTGAAAAAATGGCGCTCGCACAGCATCTCACACCGTCTCGTTCACAAGGGCTGGAGGCGATGATT
Organism: Citrobacter sp. CF971; assembly: GCF_006385635.1. Classification (NCBI taxonomy): domain Bacteria; kingdom Pseudomonadati; phylum Pseudomonadota; class Gammaproteobacteria; order Enterobacterales; family Enterobacteriaceae; genus Citrobacter; species Citrobacter sp. CF971. The sequence continues at coordinate 2,177,413 of NZ_CP041051.1, forward strand.
CGGGCTATTCGCGCCAAAGCCGCAACTCTTAGCTAAACTGATAAAACACGTCAACTTTCAGACCGACTTGAAAGCGTTCGTGTAAGGCAACGCAGTGACTCGTAGGCCGGATCGGGCGCTCGCCGCCGTCCGGCAAGAACGCCAGGGGGGTGAGTGAGTATGAAACGCGCGTCTGTTATTACGTTAATGCTAATCGGCGCCTACAGCGCTATTCAGGCCGCATGGGCGGTCGATTATCCTTTGCCCCAGGCGAACAGCCGCCTTGTTGGGCAAAACCAAACCTACACCGTGCAGGAAGGCGATAAAAACCTACAGGCGATAGCCCGTAAGTTTGATACCGCTGCAATGCTGATCCTTGAAGCCAACAATACTATTGCCCCCGTACCTAAACCCGGAACGCTGATCACTATTCCCTCACAATTACTGCTACCGGATGCACCACGCGAAGGCATTATTGTGAATCTGGCGGAATTGCGTCTGTATTACTTCCCGCCGGGAGAGAATATTGTTCAGGTATTCCCGATTGGTATCGGTTTGCAGGGGCTGGAAACGCCGGTAATGGAAACCCGGGTTGGGCAGAAAATCCCGAATCCAACCTGGACCCCTACACCAGGCATCCGTAAACGCTCTCTGGAGCGCGGCATCACATTACCGCCTGTTGTACCTGCCGGACCAAATAACCCGTTAGGACGCTTTGCACTGCGTCTGGCGCATGGAAACGGTGAATATCTGATCCATGGCACCAGCGCACCGGACAGCGTGGGCCTGCGAGTGAGTTCTGGGTGTATTCGCATGAACGCGCCGGATATCAAAGCGTTGTTTGCTCAGGTCCGCACAGGCACGCCGGTCAGGGTGATTAATGAGCCGATAAAATATTCGATAGAGCCGAACGGTATGAGGTATGTCGAAGTGCATCGACCGCTGTCGCCTGAAGAGGAACAAAACGTCCAGACCATGCCGTATGTGTTACCAGCCGGCTTTACCCAGTTTAAAGACAATAAAGCGGTGGATAACAGTCTGGTGGAAAGGGCGTTGTATCGTCGTGCAGGTTATCCGGTCACCGTCACTGCCGGGCAAGCATCGGTCGCGAGCAATGGGCCAGAAGTGAAGTCTGCGCAAAATGGTGTGCCGGGAGAAGATGCTGAGGTGCGCGCTACGCAATAACAGGGAAGGGGAATTCAGAGCAAAAAAAATGGCGCACAATGTGCGCCATTTTTATTACACAGATACTATTACTTGCGGTATTTAGTAGCTGCGTTGTCCAGACGCTGGTTAGCGCGAGCTGCGTCATCTTTAGCAGCCTGAACGTCGGAACGCATTGCGTTCACGTCGTTGCTCAGTTGGTCAACTTTAGCGTTCAGAGTCTGAACGTCAGAAGACAGCTGATCGATTTTAGCGTTGCTGGAGCAACCTGCCAGCAGAGTAGAACCCAGGATTACCGCGCCCAGTACCAGTTTAGTACGATTCATTATTAATACCCTCTAGATTGAGTTAATCTCCATGTAGCGTTACAAGTATTACACAAAGTTTTTTATGTTGAGAATATTTTTTTGATGGGAATGCACTTATTTTTGATCGTTCGCTCAAAGAAGCATCGAATTGTGCAAAAACGGCTAAAAAACCGAGTGAAAACAGAAAGCTTCCATCGGATTCATCTTAGATAATCACGGATTAGATAGTGAAATCCGATTTGATTTTTTATTAATTGTGGCTATCGATTAAATAAAAAAAGCGCCACCAGGGCGCTTTTTTAAGCAAATTAATTCGCGATGGAATTATTACAGCACGTGAACGGATGCGGTGTTGGTGGTGCCGCTCGGAACCAGTGCACCAGAAACCATAACCACAACGTCACCTTTCTGAGCCAGACCGCTTTCCAGAGCGACTTCTTTACCCAGGCGATAGAAATCATCGGTAGAGCTGATTTCTTTAACCACCTGTGCAACAACGCCTTTGCTCAGCACCAGCTGACGCGCGGTAGTTTCGTTGGTGGTCAGCGCCAGGATGGTAGCATCCGGGAAGTATTTACGTACTGCACGAGCAGATTTACCACCCTGGGTTGCGACGACGATCAGCGGCGCGTCCAGTTTTTCAGCAGTTTCAACCGCGCCACGGCAAACGGCTTCGGTGATGCGCAGTTTGCGGCTGTCGTTGTTGAAGTCCAGACGGCTGGTCATCACACGGTCAGTACGCTCACAGATGGTCGCCATGATGGTAACGGCTTCCAGCGGGTATTTACCTTTTGCTGACTCGCCAGACAGCATTACTGCGTCGGTACCGTCGAGGATGGCGTTCGCTACGTCACCGGCTTCTGCACGGGTCGGACGCGGGTTTTTGATCATGGAATCCAGCATCTGGGTCGCAGTGATAACGACTTTACGTGCGCGGATACATTTTTCGATGATCATTTTCTGCGCGAAGATAACTTCTTCAACCGGGATCTCAACGCCCATATCGCCACGCGCAACCATGATGCCGTCAGACGCTTCGAGGATTTCATCGAAGTTGTTCAGGCCTTCCTGGTTTTCGATTTTGGAGATGATCTGGATGTTTTCGCCGCCGTGCGCTTTCAGGTGCTCACGGATTTCAACGACGTCAGAACGTTTACGGATAAAGGACGCTGCAACGAAGTCAACGCCTTGCTCGCAACCGAAGATCAGGTCTTGTTTGTCTTTTTCAGCCAGTGCTGGCAGTGCGATGGAAACGCCCGGCAGGTTAACACCTTTGTTTTCGCCCAGGTCGCCGTTGTTCAGCACTTTACAGATAACTTTGTTACCTTCGATGGCGGTAACTTCCATGCCGATCAGACCATCGTCAACCAGAACGGTGTTGCCGACGGACAGATCTTTCGTGAAGCCTTCATAAGTAACAGCAACGATTTCGTTGTTGCCTACGACAGATTTGTCGGTGGTGAAGGTGAAGGTCTGGCCTGCTTTCAGGGAAACGTCGTTACCGCCTTCCAGTTTGATGGTACGGATTTCCGGACCTTTGGTGTCGAGCAGGATTGCTGCTTTCTTGCCGGTTTTGCTCATGACGTTGCGCAAATTCTTGATGCGCTGACCGTGTTCTGCATAGTCGCCGTGAGAGAAGTTCAGACGCATGACGTTCATGCCCGCGTCCAGCATTTTGGTTAACATCTCTTCGGATTCGGTTTTCGGACCGATGGTGCAAACAATTTTCGTCTTTTTCATGACAGTCTTAGTCTTTAAGTTGAGAAGGATATGGAAATCTGGCTCCCGCCGCGCACGGACGGGAAGCTAAACCTGAGTTACGAAAGTTGTGATGCCTCGCTCTAAGGATAGGTGACATCGAAAGAGCGTGCAGAGGAATGTGTGCTTGTGTTTCAGCCCAACGGGATGGTGATTTTTGTAGTCGTTGAGTTTTACAGGTCAATGTGCTGAAACCATTCAAGAGACAATTGGCGCGCATTATACGCTGAAAATTATCAAAAAGGAAAATGGAAACAGCGTTTCAAAACACTTCTGTGCACTTTTACAAAGAATGAGCATTAAATTGTTTCGGGTTGGTTAACAAAACACCGCCCAACTTCAGACGGTGTTGCGCAACAAGAAAAAAATAACGTGTTGCAAACTCAGCATTAAGCCTTAGTCGAGCAGCTTTCGCCCCTCAAGATCGATATGGATGTCCTGCTTATGCGCTTTCCGATACCACAGAACCGCCAGACCGATTACAGACCAGATAACCCCGAGCGTCAGCGCGTGAATGTTCATATTCATACAGACATAACCAATGACGACCATCCCCAGCACAGGAGAAATCACATGAGGGACAAAACGACGATGCTCTTTCATCTTTACGTTGTAGAGCACGAAGACACTCAGGTTCACCATAAAGAATGCGAAAAGCGCACCGAAGTTGACAAGGGTGGATATGGATTCAATTTTCCCGGAAAACAAGTAACTAAGGAATAGTGTCACAGCCCCGGTGAACAGAATTGCATAGTCAGGTGTTTTTCTTTTACTGTGCACATGCGCCAGAAATGTGGGTAACATTTTATCTCGCCCCATAGAGAACAGGACGCGCGATACGGCAGTTTGCGCCGTAATGATATTCCCGACTGCGCAAACGAACGCTACGATGATAGAAAATGCAACTTTAAGCCAGATGCCGCCAACATCGCCTGCAATCGTGAAAAAGGCCTCGTTAGTTTCTGTACCTTCCGCAAAACTGTCGATTTTACCCGTAGCGAATGCGGCAAAGGTCACCACAATAATAAACAGCACGGTGGCCAGGATAAGGGCGAGAAGGGTTGCCTTACTGACTGCTTTCCCGCCGCCTTCGCTTTCTTCACTTAGGGTACTAATGGCATCAAATCCGAGGAAGTTGAGCGCCGCAACAGAGATCGCGGTAGCAATTAAGCCAGGCGTAAACCACTGAGAATCAAAAAAAGGTTTGAAAGAAAATGACACATGACTGCTATCAAGCATCAGCAGTCGCAAAATCAGCACCACAAAAATGGCCAGAATACCGAGTTGAATAAAGACCAGCAGTTTGTCGAATTTAGCTGTTTGTTGTATTCCCAAATAATTTATGCCCGTTCCGATAGCCACATAAATTAACGGCCATACCCAAATCGGTATTTGCGGAAGTATTGCATGAACAGCAACACCGCCCAGGACGGCAACCAGCGTAGGGAATAACAGATAATCCAGCAACAAAATCCATCCGGTGAGAAAACCCACAGCGGGGTTGATGCACACGCCTGCATAGGTATAAGCCGACCCGGAGGATGAGATGTGCTTTGATAATGTTGAATAGCTGTGGGCGGTAAAAAACATCGCGATAGCGCCAATAATATACACGAGCGCGACCATGCCATGAGATAAATTATATACGACGCCATAGAGAGAAACCGGCGCGATCGGCACCATAAATACCAGCCCGTACAGCACCAAATCTGTGAGAGATAACTTTTTTATTTTACTCATAGTAAACACCTCAATTCGTGTTAATCAAGGCCTCGTAAAAACTCACGGACAGCAGTGAGGCAAGGCTCGGTATTTTCTTCATGTGGGTTATGGCTGCTGTCAGGAATCGTGACACCCCGACAGTGGGTTATATGGGTAATAAGCGGTTGAACGACCTGTGATGTCGCCTGATCATACTCACCATGAAGGACTAATCCTGGGCATCGAATCTTGTGCAATGAACGGGTGATGTCCCACTGCGCCAGCAAGCCATTCACCGCAAGTTCATTCGCGCCCCATAGCACATGGTAGGCGGTGGGATCGGCGGCAAATTGCGCATCAGAACGCTGAATATGCAGCGGTTCTTGCGCCAGGGAATAAACATGTTTTTTGTAGTAGGCAATAAGTTGTTCAGGCGGATGCTGATAGATTTTTGCCTGCATAATGGCATCGTCTGACATTGCATCAGCGCCAGTCGTGAGTTCTTTAAACAATCGCAGTACTTCGCTTTGCCAAAGTGGGATGCTGGCGGGAGCGCTGGCATATATCACACCACTCAACCCTTCCGGTTGCGTGCAGGCGTGCTCTGCTGCCAGCATACCTCCCCAGGAATGTCCGAGTAATGAATATCGCTGACCAATATTCAGATGACTGATTAATTGGCGAAGTTGCTGAAGATAACGTTCTATTGTCCAGAATGAGGCATCCGCCAGCGGAAAATGCGTCGAACGACCACAGCCATATTGATCGTAAAATATCACCATGCGTCCATCATCAGACAGCTCATGATAATTTAATAGATAATCAAAACCGCCTGATGGACCGCCGTGTAAGATAATTAATGGCATTAATTGAGATGCCGGGTCGCCATAAATACGATAGCTGGTTAATATGCTATCGCAAAACATTTCACCATATTTGTAGTGACTTTGCATATTTTTAACCGATACGGAGGGAAAAGGGCAGGTGATTCAATAATCACCTGCAGATTGGCGTTTATTTTTTAATTGCTTGCAGAACGTTACACCAGAATGACTTGTAATGTTCCCATTGCATAAATTGCGGACTTCCCCAGTGCGGTGCGCAATCACTGGCAAAACAGCCGACTTTGCCTTTATTGTACTCACCGAGAACTAATAGTGGGTCGTCATTTATTTTGACCAACGTGATGCTGTTTACCTTGGCACGCAATTTGTTATAACCGAGCAAGGGGGGCCACTGTGTCAGGTCTTGCGTAATGACATGCTGTTCCTCCGTGTTGATTGGGCAGCATCCTTCCGGAATTTCAACGCGATCATCATGCTCCAGCATTTCGACAGGCAAAACTTCGGCCAGCAGGGTGTTTTTATAATTTGCTTTCGCTTCAATGCCGGTGAAGGAAAGGTATCCGCCAATCATTAACAGACCGCCGCCATTTGAGACATATTCTTTAATCAGCGCTAACGCATTCGGGATGATATTCATCTGATAAAAAGTTTTGTTTTGCAACAAAAAGGTATTGCTGCCTATATCGCTAATCACGATAGCATCGTATATATCAAGTTCCTCTACCGTTTGCGGGAAGCGGGTTTGTACAATATGCGCTGGCATGTAGTCGATAGTGATATTTTGCTGGCGCAGACAGGATAATAGATAGTCAGCGCCTTCTTCGTATTTACTGGATGTGAAGCTGTCATATCCCTTAGAATGAATCATATGAATATGCCATGACTCACCGATAAATAAAATTTTCATACTAAGATCCTATTATTTGATATTAATAATATCATGCGATTGAGTGCGCATCCGGTGTAGTACCAGCTCATGCTGCGGCATGCTCGATGCACCTTCTTGTTCAACTGCCAGTGAAGCAAAGGCAGAGGCATACTGAATGGCTGATACAAGGTCTGATTTACGGGCAAGTGAGGCGGCCAGTGCGCCATTAAATGCATCACCCGCGCCCGCAGCATCTTTGACGACGGCACTCCAGGCTGGGATAAACAAAGTACGGTTGCGTTCGCACAGTAATGATCCTTGTGCGCCGAGAGTGATAATGACCTTCTCAACGCCTGATTGCAGAATGATATTCCCTGCTTTTTGGGCATCATCAATATTTAAGATTGTAATACCCGATAAAAATGATGCTTCTGTTTCATTAGGTGTTAAAATATCTATTGAAGGTAATAAACGGCTAACATTTTTGGTATAAGGTGCCGGATTCAAAATAATTGTCTTGTTTGCTAATTTACCCAAGCGAACAAATTCTTCAATAGCATCGATATTAGTCTCCAGCTGCATTAGCAAAACGTTAGCTTCAGATATATGACCCTGCTGTTCATTAATTTCGTGCCTGGTTAGCATCATATTGGCACCAGGATAGATAGCAATGATATTATCACCATCCTGCTCTGAAACATAAATTAATGCACTTCCGGTGGGGGCATCATCAGTCTGATAAGCACAATATGAATTTATACCAGATTGGATAATATGATTGAGGGCAAAAGAGCTAAACTGATCTTTACCTACTTTAAAAATAAAGTGGACGTCGGTGCCAGCATTATTTGCGGCCAATGCCTGATTAGCACCTTTACCTCCTGGATAAAAACCGAACTGGCTTGCGAGGATTGATTCACCGCTTTGCGGAAGCCAGGGGACGGTAGCCGATACATCAATATTAAATGAACCTAATATACAAACTTTTCCCGACATTTTCGTGCCTTCTCTATGTAATCGAAAATCTTTGTTTGCCGGAGTTGAAATTGTGCCGGAGATATCAATTTTATTTTCTGTTATCAACTTGCTTAATGCCTGGCGGTTAACAATACCACCACCGTAACAACGCAAAAGCATTCCTGTTTTCTGAAAATAACAAAGATCTGAACGTATAGTCTCCTGGCTAACATTAAAAAGAACGGCGAGTTTTCTCACGCTGACACTATGATCTTTGATGAGTAAGTTAAGAATAGATGTACGCCTTTCTTCTTTAAACTTTAAAGCCTCCGTGTATTTTGCTGAATTGTATTTATAGTAATGTTGCCATGTGGTGAAATGAATCACAGATCATGCTGTAAACCGGAAGCAAAACCAAATTATTGAGAATAATAAAAAGTGGATTACACGTTCTTTATTTTTATATGTTTACAATTAACGCAAGATATCTTGTGAGCACAGTCATGTATTAGTTTTGCAATTTCCTATGTCTCATTTAAAAGATGCTGGCTTGCTCGATTCAGTTATAAATTGAGATGGGTTGAGATAAAAAAAACAGTGAACAAAAATGTCAGGAGTTTTTCCATCATCGTGGCTGGGATAGAACGGATATCTGTTCAGTGTTCGCGACATATATATCTAAATGTTATATCAAATACTTTTTAATTCATTTTAAAAGACAATTCCGCTGATTACACTCGTTTGGACATCCATACTGCTAAACAGCCAAAAGTGATAGCAGAAGAACAATAAGCAGCAGCGGATACCCAAACGACATGATTGTCCTGAAAAATATTTCGAAAGTGTTTACGCCAGGAAGGCTTGCCATCACCGCTGTCGATAACGTCAACCTGACGGTTGAACAGGGACAGATTTACGGCATTATTGGTTACAGCGGGGCAGGTAAAAGCACCTTAATTCGTTTGCTCAATGGGCTGGAAAAACCGACCTCCGGCAGCGTGATGATTAACGGCCACGATATCTCTGCCGCCCGTGGGGAATCGTTACGCCAGGCACGACTGAAAATCAGCATGGTGTTTCAACACTTCAATTTGCTGTGGTCACGGACCGTTAGCGAAAATATTGCTTTCTCTATGCAAATCGCTGGCGCGTCCAAAGCGTCAATCAAACAGCGGGTTGCTGAACTGATTACGCTGGTTGGGCTGAGCGGTCGTGAAAATGCGTATCCGTCCCAGCTCAGCGGCGGGCAAAAACAGCGTGTAGGAATTGCCCGCGCGCTGGCGAACAATCCGGATGTCCTGCTGTGTGACGAAGCCACCTCGGCGCTGGATCCGCAAACTACCGATCAGATCCTCGATTTACTCCTCGATATTAACCGTCGCTTCAAATTGACCATTGTGCTGATCACTCATGAAATGCACGTAGTACGCAAAATCTGCGATCGCGTGGCGGTAATGGAAAATGGCAAAGTTGTTGAGGAAGGCGACGTACTCAGCGTCTTTACCCATCCACAGCAGCCGATCACCCGACAGTTCGTTCGTCAGGTGAGTCAGTACACCGAGGAAGACGAGTTTAATCCGCAGTTGGCAAGTGAGCTTGGCGGCGTAGTTATCAAGCTTACGTTTACCGGGCAACGCACGCACCGGCCTGTGGTTGGCGAGTTGACCCTGCGCTATGGCCTGCCATTCAATATCTTGCACGGCAAAATGACGCAAACCGCACACGGTGTGTTTGGTCAACTTTGGGTGCACGTGGTGGCCTCTGAGGAACAATTGAACAATATTTTGGCCGACCTGCGCCAGAGCGACATTGAAGGCGAGGTGATTCAACATGGCTGAAGAACTGTTTCCCCATCTGAAGTGGGAGCAACTGTTAGCGGCAACCCATGAAACGCTGTATATGACAGCTCTTTCGGGTGCTGCGACCTTTATTCTGGGCATCGCGCTTGGTCTGGCATTGTTCCTGACCGCGCGCGGCGGATTGTTCCCCAACCGAGCGGTATATAGCGCTATTTCGCTGGTGGTGAATATCTTTCGTTCAATCCCATTCATCATTTTGATCGTGCTGCTGATCCCGTTTACCAAAGCGATGGTAGGCACCATTCTCGGCGCCAATGCCGCGTTGCCTGCGCTGATCGTCGGTGCTGCGCCGTTTTATGCACGTCTGGTCGAAATCGCTCTGCGTGAAGTGGATAAAGGCGTTATTGAAGCGACCCGTTCGATGGGCGCACGGCTGAGCACGCTTATTTTTCGGGTTTTACTGCCGGAATCCTCTCCTGCTCTGGTGTCCGGGATCACCGTGACGCTAATTGCGCTGGTTAGCTACAGCGCGATGGCAGGGGTAATTGGTGCCGGTGGTTTAGGGAATTTGGCCTATCTGGAAGGATTCCAGCGCAACCACAGCGACGTCACGCTGGTGGCGACGGTGACGATTTTGCTCATTGTCTTCATCATCCAGCTTTGCGGCGATGTGATCACCTCTCTGTTAGATAAACGCTAATAAAATACGGAAACCATTATCATGAAAAAATCACTGACGTTACTCGCCGCAGCAACCTTAAGCGCTCTGAGCTTTGCCTCCTGGGCAGACACTCTGACCGTTGGTGCATCTAACGTGCCGCACGCGGAGATCCTTGAACAGGCCAAACCGATTCTGGCGAAACAGGGGATCGATCTGGAGATTAAACCGTTCCAGGATTACATTCTGCCGAACACCGCGCTGGCTGGTCGTGAGATTGACGCTAACTACTTCCAGCATATTCCGTACCTGAACAGTGTGATTAAAGATCATGCGGGCGATAAAACGTATGACTTCGTCAGCGCCGGAGCAATTCACATTGAGCCAATTGGTATCTATTCGAAAAAAGTGAAATCGCTTAAAGAACTACCGGAAGGCGGCAAAGTCATCATGCGCGATGCGGTATCTGAGGAAGGCCGTATTCTGTCGATTTTCGAAAAAGAGGGTGTTATTAAGCTGAAGCCGGGCGTGGATAAAGTAACCGCGCGCATTAGCGATATCGTCGAAAACCCGAAAAAGCTGAAGTTCCTGCCAAACGTGGAAGCCGCGCTGTTACCGCAGATGTATAACAACGACGAAGGCGATGCGGTGGTGATTAACGCCAACTACGCCATCGACGCCGGGCTGGATCCTGTGAAAGATCCTATTGCCGTTGAAAGCGGTGAAAACAACCCGTACGCCAACATCATTACCGTGCATCGTGGCGACGAGAAGAAGAAGGATATAGTGGCGCTGGTTGATGTCCTGCACTCAAAAGAGATCCAGGACTGGATCCGTACTAAATATAAAGGCGCGGTGATCCCGGTAAACAACTAATCCGCTTTTTGCCGAGTGGCGTATGAACGGTAACGCATCGATGCCGTCAACGTCCGGTGTGTTAACCATTTCAGAAACCTATAGTCATACAGGATGGACCGGAACGTTGACGTCAATCGATCCGGTTAACCATATGGCTGGATAGTTGTTCAAACATATGGCACATTGAAATAAAAGTTAAAAAGGGACTCCACCGGAGTCCCTGTTTTTAAACAATAAACTCTATTAGCATAAAAGCCATCGCTAATACTAACTCAGCAAGCCATAGGGCTGCTTCTATTTTAAACCCGGTAGTCAAATGACCTGGAAGGTTTCTAATATAATTATAAGATTCAATACTCATATCATGATTGATTACTCTATTATATGGGAATATAAGGCTCCCCATAATAAAATCTATTTTTGCGAAATATGCCGCAGGAGTGCCAATCAAACTCGCCCCTCTTGCCAGTCGTGCTGTTTGAGGAAGCAAACCAAATTTATTCTCATATGCTTTTGCAATTATCTTGTAATTATAACCATTAATAACATAAGATATAAAGATTATTGCTAGCATTAAAAACATAAAACTTATTCCTATCAAACCTTGTAAATTAGCGTAATTTTCTATCAAATAACTTTTCATATATAAGGATTCCTGATTCTTCCATAAATGTCTCGGGCGAGTAGGTAAGCTTTTCTGGACTATTAATTATAATTTCTCCCACATACTCTCCTGCTTTTTCTCCATATTTTTCAGCACCTTTACCTGCTAAGATTCCAGCACCAGTGCCGATCGCTAAACATAATGCAGCACCAGCGCCTGCAAATTCTGCGCTAGCAAAACCCATTGCCCACATGCAAACAGCTCTGGAAGCTGTGCCAGCAGCACCACTGGCAAACATACTTGCAGTTTGTTTACCACCAAACTTACTATATTCAGAGATAGCGGCTTTTCTACATTCACTTTTACGGCCTTTTGCGCAAGCATCGTATACATTTGTAGTGTAACTAGCAAAATCGAGGCCGACACCAACATAACCTACGGTTTTCATTATTTTAAATAACTTTGCGGATTTTTCTATATAACTTGCATACCCTTCAATATCATTTATACCAGTTTGATCCCATTTATGTATAATTGATTTTGTTGATAGTCCTAGTGCCTGTTTTATATTATCATATTGTTTTAGATCTAATTGCTCTTTTGATAATCTATTCACAATAGCATCAAGCTCTTTAAACAACCGCTTTCGCTGACCAAAAAATTCCTCACCAGAAATACGACCAGCATTTTCGCTATAAGTTCTTTGGTATAGACCCTGAATTTGATTTAATTTTTTATTAATTTCTTCATAATAGTTTCCTCCCGCGTCCTTTATATAACCCAAAATGTCGCCACTTGTTCCTAGTGCATCACTGTATAAATTTGATGCGAATATATCTACCGGGGTTCTGTTTTCAAATAGAAGTTTAGCCTCTTCATTTGTTAATGGTGCTAAAGCCAGATCAATTTTATCTCTGGCAACTTTAATATGATTTATTTTATCGGTATCAATTTTTTCAGGATCAGCAACAATCAATATTGAACCTGGTTTTTTTCCTCTTTCTGGATTTAGTTGGCGGTATAACTCTCTTACTCCCGATGGTGGATTGACTATTAACTCACACTCATATTTCTTAGGTGATGTTTGATCTGGCACGACACAAAAACCGGGTTCAACCGATTGTCTTGCTTCAGAGGGGCGCTGATGCCGTACAGGTGGTGTCTCCGGTTTTGAATTACTGGTGTTATTTACTGACTGAAAACTGGACAAAAGATATTCATCATATCTGTATGTTAAATTAAAACGTGGTGTAAACCTGCAATGACATTTGCATGAACCTCTACTGTGTGCGGAACCTGCAAGGAGACATATTATTTCTGTTTCATAACCTGATAAATCTTTCCCCATCCTTGCGTAAGTATCAAATAAATGCCTGGAAATCCGTGTTCGAAAACCCGTGCTGAAATTTGAAGTTAAGAATTTATTGTCCTTATCTCCAGAAATGATTGTTTTTCGCCCTGATATTATACCTCCTGCAGAACCAATAAAATCATCATGTTCAAATCTTTCATTGAGGTCTCTAAGTGAATCATATGAACATCTTTGTAAACCTGATTCCTCCTGCATTTTCCTCACTCTCTCTAAGGCTGGTGTTATTTTTCGACCTTCATAATCGATGTCATCATCAAAGGTATTCTTGAAGGTATTTCTAATTAAATTTCTACCTACCTCTATATATGAACCATTTGGTACGCCGCCTTCAATTTTATATCGTTGACCATCAAGGCCGCATATATATTCATCTCCTTCGCATGCTATGTTAATTCCTCTGATACGAGGGAGACAAGTATTTTCCAAAATATAACCGCCGCAACTTGTTCTATCTCCAGGAGATAATAAAAAGCCTTGCTTATCTTCATCCCAGAAGTTCATAGATTAAGTCCCTATTTTAAATATCCAGACTAATGGGTATATGATATCAAACTATTTCACATTTAATTAATGTGACTATGTTCTCAAATTACACAAAAAAACCTAAATTCCGCATGTGAAATTTAGGTTTTAAATATTCAAGGGTTTATCTATTTATCGGATAAATGAATTATAAAATTCGGCTTTTATCAATAATTAACTCTATTTCACCAACTCTGCCATTTGATACTGAATCGCCTAATGAATCATTATCAGCAACCAAACCGTAAGCGAAGACAGCATGTGATTTGTTCCTTACTTTATTAGTTTGTGCCAGAAAACCTCTTTTGACCCAACTTTGCCGTCATTGAGTAACTTCTGTTGGAGTTATCTCTATAGCCAATGACTTTGAACGTCATAGGCCGGATAAATCGCGTTAGCGTTGTCATCCGGCGCTAAAGTTATATACGCTCAATTCTCGCTGGCAACCCCTGACGCACCGACGCACCCGACACCCAGTCAAGCCAGGTATTGGCAACCTGCCGGGTAGGATCCGCAAAGCCCAAATCATTGAGATTAATCCCTGACTTTATCTGTGCATCAAATGCCATTGGCTTGCCGTCGAGCGTATGCTGAGCTGCGCCCATCTCTTTATGCCCGTAACCGTGTTCAATGGCGATGACACCCGGCATGACGCCATGCAGCAGACTTATCTGCGCTTGCGCCTGACCGCCAGGGGTGGTGATACGCACGATATCGCCGTGCGCTAAACCATACCGCTGACCATCCTGCGGATTGAGCGCCACCAGATTAACCGGTTTCAGATGATGAAGGCGCGGGATAACCGCCGTGGCGCTGGACATGGTATTGGATTTAAAGGAAATCAGTTTCAACGGCCACTCTTGTTCCGGGAACAACTCCTCGACCGCACGTCCATCAGACAGACGTGAAGGATACCAGGCCGGGCAGCCGCTGTAGCGTTCGCCGGTAATTGCATGACGGTGCGCGGCGACGTTCGCATTCCAGATTTGGAGCGGTTTTTCCCAGGCATTGCCGACGCGGTTATCAACTCGCCCGCTGATGTCCGGCGCAAAGCGCCCGCCGCGGGAGTAGATAAACGCAACTCGGCTGATTTCATCGGGTTTCAGCGTTTGGGTCATCACAGGCATGATCCGCTGTACTCCGGTTAGCGCTATGTCTTCCGGCTGTGCCTCTGCAACCGGGGCTTTGCCCATAAACGCAATATTGGCGGCGAGGCGCAGGTAGTAATCTTCCGCACGATTCAACGGATAGTGATTACCTTGCGGATCGGTAATCGCATTGTCGCCGAATCCAGGTAGCCCAATGCGCTTTGCCACTGCGATACAGAAAGATTCCATCGAGGCCGGTTGACCGTCAGCCGTGAGGCTGGTCGCAGGTCTGACGACAGGCCAACGCGCGGTGGTGGCTTTGCTGGCCACGCCTGCCCACGGAGCGCTAAATCCCCAGCTTTCGAAGTTGTGGGTATCCGGCACGATGTAATCTGCCAGCGCCGTGGTTTCGTTCATAAAGGCGTCAATGGCGATAAACAGCGGCAAACGCGCAGGATCTTTAAGCTTTTCTTCCGCCACGCCACGTAATCCCGCAATGCCGTAAAACGGGTTGGTCATGTTTGAGATCCAGGCTTTCAGCGGATAAGGGTAACCTTCAAGCGCCGAGACGAGGAGTTCGGTAAGCTGACCTGCGACAAACGGGTACCACGGGGCCTTAGCCGGGAAGGGGGATTGTCCGGCAGCTACCTTATTGCGGTACTCTTCGGAAGACTCATAAGCGGTTTTACTGCGCGCGATGCTTAACCCTTTCGGTTTTACCTTCCCGGCGAAGCTGTCCATGTTGTAGCGCGGACCGTCGGTGGCACCATTGAATTTGCCGCCACCAACAAACACACCACCTTCAAGACTGAGGTTGCCAATCAGCGCATTGAGCATCATTACCGACCAGGCGTTATAAAATCCATTGCCTGCCATCATTCCGCCGTGCGTAATTACTGCCGCTTTACGTCCGTGGCGGGTGAATGCGTCGGCCAGAGCGCCAATGTCTGCTTCTGACACCCCACACTGCTGGCTGTACTGCGTTAGCGACAGTTTCTCTGCGGACTCTCGCAGACACTGGAAGCTGCTTTTTACCGTTACCGTCTGCCCGTCAGCCAGCGTCACCTCGCGGGTAACAAACAGTTGCGCACGCGGGCAACTGTTGGCGGCGACAATCTCACCGGCCTCGTTGACGACCACCGGCTCCTGGGCGGCGTTTGTGCTCAGATGGGCGAGGGTCAGGTGTTGTCCGGCAAGCGTTGGAATTTCATCGGTAATCACAAGATGAGTGGCGTTAGTCCAGCTTTTTTCTCCTGCCTGCTGCATGGCCTGCACGCCGGGAATGGCGAGATAATCAGCGTTATAGCGTTGTTTATCGATAATCCAGCTTATCATCCCCATCGCCAGCGCGGAGTCGCTTCCCGGTCGTACGGGCTGCCAGTGGCCGCGATCGTCAGCCAGCACCGTGGTTAATGGCAGGGCGGGCGCTACCACAACATAGCGGAAGTCGTCACGTAAACGGGCGCTGGCCAACTGGCGGGCCTGGCGCTTAAACGGGTTGCCGGATTGCGCCGGAGAGGTGCCCATAAACAGCGCGAATTCGACGTTATCCCAGTCGGGTTTCACGTGGGTATTTTTATCCAGATCGCCCATTAACGCGCCGGAACCGGCCCGATAGGCCAGACCGCAGTAAGCGCCATGAGCACCGAAATTTTTACTGCCGAAACTGTTCAGTGCGAAGCGACGTAGAAAGGTATCACGTCCTTCATCGCTGGTATTAGTGACCAGCAGTTGATTGGATTTTGGGCCAAAGCCGGGATGTTTCGCATCAAGCGGTGTAGCGGGATCGTGGATGGCTCTCAGACCATCAACGTGGCCTTCACCAAACAGATCTCCGCCTTCCACCACCTCTTTGATCAACTGTTCGAAGCTGATGCGCTGCCATTTTCCCTCACCGCGCTTACCGACGCGCTTCATGGGCTCCAGAATACGTAACGGGCTGTACAGACCTTCGAGTAAAGTTGCACCACGGGCGCAGGCGGTGGAACGTGCGTCAAGACCTGACTCCCCGGCCAACTGTTCCATTGCCGTGGTAAAGGGGACGGAGGCGTCTATATGGTGCTCGTGCGACAACGGATGATAAGGGTTGCCCGCAATGCGCAGCACCTTGCCTTGCTCAGTGTCAACGCGAACCCGCACGCCACACTGCGTCCAGCAACCAAAACACTGTGTCATGGAGATCACCTGCTGCGGGTTTTGCTGCCAGTGCGGCCGGGCGTTGGCTTCAGGGATGAGCGCGTTTGCAAAGATGCGGTCACGGGTAATTTTGCCCGAGGTTCCATCCAGCAAACCGTCTATCGCGCGCTTTGCCACATCCCGATAACTCAGGCCAAAAGTCACCATGCCACCTACGGCAAGGCCCACTTTAAGCCACTGACGACGGGTTAAATTAGCCATGTTGCATTCTCCTTGCGATCGCGTTCAGGGCTTCACGAACAATAATAATCAGTGCTATCCACAGGCCGAAGGTACCCACAATGGCCAGCCAGCCATCGGTGCCGCCGGGCAGGGTGTAGGGATTAAACTGCGCGTTAAATTTCGGTACGGTCTGCACCTGGATGAGTAACGTCCAGCGCATTAGCCAGCACAGCGCCATGGCGCTAAAAGCGAGTAATATGCGCAGCGGTAGCGACAAGGGGTAACGTACAACCAACCCGCAAAGAACAAGTGAAACAAGCCATAACGCCACCCAACCGATAGCGTAGTGTTGTGCTGAAGAAGCAACATCCAGCCATTGGCGGATAGCCGAACCGGAAAGCGTATTACCGCTCGCCCAGATCAACACCACGATAGCCAGTGCGATCAACGTGACCATTTGCCCCCACGCTAGCTTACGCGGCAGTACGTCCTTGTTATTTGTCGTGGCAATAAGCAGGGCAAGAAACGTTTGCAGCGCGCTGAGGAACATCGCAACCGGAAAGGCGTAACTGAACCAGATGGGACGCGCCTGCACCACCGACACTTCACGGCCGGTGTAAACCAGCAATCCGATGGCGGACAGCGCGCTACCAAGTGCCAACCATTTTGTGACGTTGTAACTTTTTAGCGTTAGTCGTTTAACGTGCTGCGCCAGAAACCACAGACCTAAAAAACCGGTAAACAGCGGTAAGAACAGTGCGCCCCACGGCATCCAGGACCAGGGCGTCGGATACGCATAGAAATGCCAGACGCGGGCGGTTTGGTGTAGATCAGCGGTCAGCGCCAGCGGTGCGGTAATCGCGCAGGTCAGGGCGATTAACAGCGTCAGATTCTCCAGAACTGCCGTTTCTTTTTTGCGCCAGTGGAGAACGCAGGCAAACAGTGCGGCGCAGGCGGCAATGCCGATGAAAAAGAAATATTGTACGGCCCAGGGTAACCAGCTTACGTCCTGGGGATGGGCCAGAACCTCGTCGATAATTAGTGAATGGTTCATTTAAACCTCCTGCCAGAGAGCGGGTTGAGCACGTCCAATCAATGGGGTGACAAACGCCTCATCCAGTCCCAGATAGAACACGTGAGGAGACGTACCGCTTTCCGGCTTCAGGACTTTGATGGTGTCATGGTGTTCATGCAGCATTTGTGAAATGCGGCTGTGTGGATCTTTAATATCGCCAATGATGCGCGCGCCGCCGACGCAGGATTCTACACAGGCCGGGAGCAGCCCCGCTTCGAGGCGGTGAACACAGAAGGTACATTTATCGGCGGTTTGCGTTTCATGGTTGATGAATCGCGCATCATAAGGGCAGGCCTGCACGCAATAGGCGCAGCCAACGCAGCGTGTGTTGTCGACCACCACGATGCCGTCTTCGCGTTGGAAAGTGGCCTGTACCGGGCAAACGGGCACGCAAGGGGGATTATCACAATGGTTGCATAGTCGCGGCAGCAGGACGTTGGTGACACTTTGCTGACCTTCAATCTGTACTTGATACTGGTTGACGAGGGTACGAAATTCGCCCTGTGGCGTCTGGTTTTCAATGGCGCAACTGACGGTACAGGCCTGGCAGCCAATACAGCGTCGCAGGTCAACCAGCATGGCGTAGCGATGCTGAAGTGAGCCTTCATGGCGTTCAGGCGAAAAGGGAAATTTCGCCTGAGCCAGCGGAACCAGTGATGCGCCAGCGGTCAGGACGCCCAGTTGCTGGAGAAACTGCCGTTTACTGCTGTCCATATTTTCTCCCGTCACGATGCAACAACGAAACATTGGTCACGCCGTTGATTTGCGTGTGATGCATAAAGAATCTCAATGATTTACAGTGTAAAAATCGTGACGGGGTATACTCTATTGTGGTTAACCACATACCCGGCTTGTTGTTGATCTAAAACAACATAATTGACAGGGATAATTGAGTGGGACGCAACGTAGTAAGATGTCTGACAGTGCTGGCGTCGCTGTGGATGCTAAGCGGCGCGGTCAGGGCGCAGACATGGAACATTGGCGTTTTGGCGATGCGCGGGGAGGTTTCTACACGTAATCACTGGCAGCCGCTGGAAACATTGTTGAATCAGCAAATCCCCGGCGAACAGTTTCATATTCAACCGCTGGATCTGCACCAGATGCAGGAGGCGGTGAATCGTGGAACGGTGCAGTTTGTTGTTACTAATCCGGCGCAGTTTGTTCAGCTAAACAGCCGTTCTGCGCTGCGCTGGCTGGCTTCGCTACGCTCCACCCGTGGTGGGAAAGCCACCAGTAACGTGATCGGCAGCGCGATCCTCGTCAGACGCGACAGCGGGATAACCTCCCCACACGATCTGATCGGCAAAACGGTTGGCGCCATTGATGCTCAGGCGTTTGGCGGCTATTTGCTGGGATATAAAGCGCTCAGTGATGCCGGTCTGCGCCCTGAACGCGATTTACGTCTGACGTTTACCGGATTTCCCGCCGATGCCTTACTCTATTTATTACGTGAAAAAGCCGTGCAGGCGGTGATCGTGCCGGTGTGTCTGCTGGAAAAAATGGATGAAGAAGGCCTCATTCGTAAAACCGATTTTATGACCGTGTTGAACCATCCGACCTCAATTCCCTGTCTGACCAGTACACCGCTCTATCCTGACTGGTCATTTGCCGCACTACCTGCAGTGAGTGACGAGCTGGCCGATCGCGTCACGCGGGTGCTGTTCAATGCACCGCAAAACGCGACATTTCGCTGGGGAGCGCCCGCCTCGACCCGCGAAGTTGAAGCGTTGTTGCGCGATGTTCGCCAGCATCCGCAGCAGCGTCAGCTGTGGCTGGATGTCAAAAGCTGGTTTATTCAACATCGGCTGGCGATGGGAGCGGCGGCCATCGTGCTGTTGTTGCTGACGCTCAACTACATCTGGGTGATGTTGTTGGTTCGCCGACGTGGCAGGCAACTGGAACGAAACAACGTGTTGTTGCACAAACAAGAACAGGCGCTGGAGACTGCC
Organism: Citrobacter sp. CF971; assembly: GCF_006385635.1. Taxonomy (NCBI): domain Bacteria; kingdom Pseudomonadati; phylum Pseudomonadota; class Gammaproteobacteria; order Enterobacterales; family Enterobacteriaceae; genus Citrobacter; species Citrobacter sp. CF971. The sequence continues at coordinate 2,197,276 of NZ_CP041051.1, forward strand.
CGACAAATGAGCGTGCTGGGGGAGATGACCTCCGGTTTTGCCCATGAGCTCAATCAGCCGTTGTCAGCTATCCGCCATTATGCCCAAGGCTGTCTGATTCGCCTGCGCGGTCAGGATGAACAGCATCCGTTGCTGCCCGCGCTTGAGCACATCGACACCCAGGCACAAAGGGGGGCCGATACGCTGCGCAATCTCCGGCAGTGGGTCAGCCAGGCACAGGGCAATCCGGTACTTCCCGATGACTGGCAAGCCATCAACGTTCACGATGCTATCCATCACGTCTGGCAATTACTACGCATGCCCCAGCAATTCCCGGCGGTAACGCTGCACACACAGGTCAGCAAGGCGTTAACATTGACGCTGCCAAGCGTTCTTCTTGAGCAGGTGCTGGCCAATCTGGTACTCAATGCCGCCCAGGCAGGGGCTACCACAGTTTGGTTTAGCGCCCTGCATAAGGATGGTGGTGTGAGTATTCAGGTGCAGGATAATGCCGGAGGCATTGACGAGACGCAGTTGTATCAGGCGTTTCAGCCGTTTATGACCACGCGTAAAGAAGGCATGGGACTAGGACTGGTCATTTGTCAGCGACTGGTGCGCTACGCAAACGGAGATATTGAGATCAACAATCAGCAGGCCCCGGACGGAAAAGCGGGGGCGAGAGTGACATTATATTTTAAACCAAATCGGGAAGGAGGCCGTAGTGGCGATAATTCATCTGCTGGATGACGACATTGCCGTCACCCAGGCCTGTGCGTTTTTATTGGAAAGTCTGGGATATGAAGTGTCTTGCTGGGAGCAAGGTGAGAAATTCCTCGCTGAGGCAAATCTGCACCAGGTGGGTGTACTGCTGCTGGATATGCGTATGCCGGTACTGGATGGGCACGCTGTGCATGAAATCATGCGTCAGAAAGCAAGCACGCTGGCGGTGGTCTTTCTCACCGGGCATGGCGATGTGCCGATGGCGGTTGAGCAAATGAAACGTGGCGCGGTCGATTTTTTGCAAAAACCGGTGTCAGCCGTGCCGCTTCAGGCAGCATTAGAACATGCCTTGCAGGTCTCGGCAGCGGCGTTCTCGCGACAAGAGATCATCTGCTGCTATCAACAGCTTACGCCAAAAGAACGGGAACTGGCGCATCTGGTAGCAAAAGGATTAATGAATCGGGAAATTGCTGATGCCATGAATATTGCCGTGCGTACGGTTGAAGTGCACCGGGCGCGGGTGATGGAAAAAATGCAGGCGGGAAGTCTTGCTGAGCTTGTAAATCGACTTCAGAGAGTTCAGTAGAATGATGACATTTCTTTGATTTTCATTGAATTTTGTCTAAATACTCAGAGTGATATATGCTGTTGGTTTGAGTTAATGACGAGCGGGCAAAAATGGGAAATCAGACGAAAGACGACGAGTTGTACCGTGAAATGTGCAGAGTAGTCGGTAAAGTAGTGCTGGAAATGCGCGATCTGGGACAAGAGCCTAAGCATATCGTCATTGCGGGAGTACTGAGAACCACCCTTGCGAACCAGCGTGTGAAGCGCAGTGAGTTAGAAAAACAGGCTATTGAGACCGTAATTAAAGCATTGGCCGGATAATCCGCAAAAAGAGGGCGGTAGTTTCTCTCGCCGTCCTCTTATTCTCATTACGTTAATCTATCAATAATTATAATTTAGCGTTGCAATTAATGCTATCAAACTCGCTATATATTTAATTGTATATCGGATGATGTATAAAAATATATATGAGAGTGGAGTCACAAATATTTGCAATACATATGAAGTGCTATTTCAATTTATCTTAATGATAATAAATCTCACTCCGCATTAATTATATCCCTTCCGTTTTTTAATTGATGACGATCAAGACTATGCATGCTGAATAACCACATTATTTCTGCGCCTAACCCTAAAGGATTAGATTCATTCAGTTTAACCACCGTCATTTATGCGATCAGGTTAGGGCAAAAATTTACGTGTTGTTGGCAACATTAACCGCCCGATATGGCTTGACCTGCGCTGGTTTAAATTAGCCTGAAGGTGTTGCTACCACAGCATTTGCGAAGAGGATGCGAAATAAATGAACCAGGTTGATCGTCCATTTTTAGATTGTGGTTTAACGCGACTAGAATTTCTGCGGATATCAGGAAAAGGACTGGCGGGATTAACGATTGCTCCCGCGCTGTTATCCCTTTTTGGTTGTAAGCAGGAAGATGTCGATAGTGGGACTGTTGGGCTTATCAATACGCCTAAAGGGGTTTTGGTGACCCAGCGAGCTCGCTGTACGGGCTGTCACCGCTGCGAAATTTCCTGTACCAATTATAACGATGGTGCGGTGGGTACCTTCTTTTCCCGGATAAAAATCCATCGCAATTTCTTCTTTGGCGATGATGGTGTCGGGTCCGGTGGTGGGCTGTATGGCGATTTAAACTATACCGCTGATACCTGCCGGCAATGCAAAGATCCGCAGTGTATGAAGGTCTGCCCGATAGGTGCAATTACCTGGAAGCAGGAAGACGGTTGTATTGCGGTGGACCACAAACGCTGTATTGGCTGTAGCGCGTGTACCACAGCCTGCCCGTGGATGATGGCGACCGTAAATACCGAAACGAAAAAGTCCTCAAAATGTGTGTTATGCGGGGAATGCGCCAATGCTTGTCCGACTGGGGCATTAAAAATTATCGAGTGGAAAGATATTACTGTTTGATAGATAGCAGGCATACCTGATTCGCGCCATTAATTGCCAAAAATACCGCAGTTTTGGATAAAAAAGCTGCCTGAAGAATGGCGGGTATATCTATTAAACCTTCTTGCAAAGGAAAACATGATGGCTAATGGTTGGACAGGTACTATTTTACGGGTCAATCTCACCACGGGTAATATCACCCTTGAAGATTCCAGTAAATTTAAAAAATTTGTCGGTGGGATGGGCTTTGGTTATAAAATTATGTACGACGAAGTCCCGCCAGGCACCATGCCTTTTGATGAAGGGAATAAGTTGGTTTTTGCCACCGGACCATTAACGGGTTCTGGCGCTCCCTGTAGCTCCCGCGTCAATATCACCTCCTTATCGACTTTTACCAAAGGCAATTTAGTCGTGGATGCTCATATGGGCGGTTTCTTTGCTGCACAAATGAAATTCGCCGGTTACGACGCCATTATTATTGAAGGCAAGTCCGAATCGCCGGTCTGGATCAACATTAAAGACGATAAGGTTAGCATCGAAAAAGCCGATTTCCTGTGGGGTAAGGGGACGCGCGCCACAACTGAAGAAATTTGTCGCATCACCAGCCCGGAAACCTGCGTCGCCGCGATTGGCCAGGCGGGGGAAAATCTGGTGCCGCTCTCCTGCATGATCAACAGTCGCAACCACAGCGGCGGAGCTGGTACTGGCGCAGTAATGGGCTCGAAAAACCTGAAGGCTATTGCGGTAGAAGGGACCAAAGGCGTCAATATTGCCGATCGCAAAGAGATGAAGCGGCTCAATGACTACATGATGACCGAGCTCATCGGCGCTAACAACAACCACGTTGTGCCAAGCACCCCGCAGGCCTGGGCAGAATACTCTTCGCCAAACTCGCGCTGGACGGCGCGTAAAGGGCTGTTCTGGGGCGCAGCAGAAGGCGGACCAATCGAAACCGGGGAAATCCCGCCGGGCAATCAAAATACGGTAGGTTTCCGTACCTATAAATCGGTGTTCGATCTGGGGCCAGCCGCAGAAAAATACACGGTCAAAATGAGCGGCTGTCATTCATGCCCTATTCGTTGTATGTCGCAGCTCAATGTTCCGCGGGTGAAAGATTTTGGCGTGCCGAGTACCGGCGGCAACACTTGTGTGGCGAACTTTGTACACACCACCATTTTCCCCCATGGCCCGAAAGATTTTGACGATAAAGACGATGGGCGCGTGGTGGGAAACCTGATTGGTCTGAACCTGTTTGACGATTACGGTATCTGGTGTAACTACGGCCAGTTGCACCGTGATTTTACTTATTGCTATTCGAAAGGCGTCTTTAAGCGCGTACTGCCGGCTGAAGAGTATGCGGAGATCCGCTGGGATCAGTTGGAAGCGGGTGATCCTAATTTTATTAAAGACTTCTACTATCGGTTGGCGCATCGCGTGGGGGAACTCAGTCACCTTGCGGACGGCTCGTATGCCATTGCTGAACGCTGGGATTTGGGCGAAGAGTACTGGGGTTATGCCAAAAATAAACTGTGGTCGCCGTTCGGTTTTCCTGTTCACCATGCGAACGAGGCTTCAGCGCAGGTGGGGGCGATCACCAACTGTATGTTTAACCGTGACTGCATGGCGCACACCCATATCAACTTCATCGGCTCCGGTTTGCCGTTGAAATTGCAGCGCGAAGTGGCGGGCGAGCTGTTTGGTTCACAGGATGCCTACGATGAAACCAAAAACTACACCCCGATCAATGCTGCCAAGATCAAATATGCCAAATGGACGCTGCTGAAAGTCTGTCTGCATAACGCGGTTACGTTGTGTAACTGGGTTTGGCCGATGACGGTTTCACCACTCAAGAGCCGTAACTATCGCGGAGACTTGGATCTGGAGGCGAAGTTCTTCCAGGCAGTCACCGGTGATGAAACCACGCAGGCGAGTCTGGACCTGGCCGCTGAACGCATCTTTACCCTGCATCGCGCTTATACGGTCAAACTGATGCAAACCAAGGATATGCGCAATGAGCACGATCTCATCTGCTCCTGGGTATTCGATAAAGATCCGAAGATCCCGGTCTTCACTGAAGGAACCGATAAGATGGACAGGGAGGATATGCGTCAGTCATTGACGATGTTCTATCAGGAAATGGGTTGGGATCCAGAGCTGGGTTGCCCAACGCGTGAAACCCTGAACCGACTCGGACTTGAAGACGTGGCAGCTGATTTGGCGGCACAAGATCTGTTGCCAGCGTAAGGAACGTGAGATGACTAACGTGAGCAACGTTCTGGCACCCGTAGAGGCGCTTCCTGACGAGGTTGATAGTCAAAAGAGACACTGGCTGCAGGCGTTTCACCCGTCGGTAGAGCAGGTGACTGCGCCGCAGGTTCAGGATCCTGCCAGCCCGGAGTCGATTGTGGCAGATTTTATCCGCCAGCATTCGGCATCGGGGCAATTGGTGGGGCGCAGCGTGTTTCTGCAGCCACCTTATTCCGTCCCTGAAACCGATCTATCCGTGCTGCTGGATGTGCTGTGTCAGGACGCAATTAACGCGGATATCACCCGTGTGCAGGGCGCGGAAGATGTCTATTTCTACTCAACGCAAACCATGACGGCAAACTACGCCGACATGTGCGTGCAGGTGGTGGAAAACGACATCTGCCGTGCGATTGCCGAGGCGGTACGCTTCGACGGCCGCACGTATCCTCGCCCCTATAAGGTCGCCATGTTGACGCAACCGCCGTATAGCTTTGAATCTCAGCAGATTACAGCGGCGCTAACGGCTATGGAAACGCATCCCGATTACGCAGATATACGTACTGTGGAATCGTCAAATGCGGAACCTTATCTGTTTAGCGAACGTTTTATGAGTTATGGCAAAGCGTACGGCCTGTGTGAATGGCTTGAGGTTGAGCAGTATCAGAACCCATGAATTATTCAGGTTGATGTCATGGAACGTGTGGACGACCACTGTCACAGTTTAGAGGATAACCCGATGTCCTTCACCCGACGAAAATTTGTCATTGGCATGGGGACGGTGATTTTTTTCACCGGCCCAGGTCAAAATCTGTTAGCGAGTACCAGGAGCCCTAAAGCCGTTCGTTACGTCATGATTCACGACGAATCACTGTGTAACGGATGTAATATCTGCGCGCGGGCCTGCAGGAAAACCAACCATGTTCCTGCCCAGGGCAGCCGTTTGTCGATAGCGCATATTCCAGTCTCGGACAACGACAACGAAACGCTGTATCACTACTTCCGTCAATCCTGCCAGCATTGTGATGATGCGCCTTGTATTGAGGTGTGTCCGACCGGTGCCTCCTGGCGGGATGAGAACGGTATTGTGCGAGTAGATACGTCTTCCTGTATCGGCTGCAGTTACTGTATTGGTGCGTGTCCTTATCAGGTTCGTTATCTCAACCCGCATAACAAAGTGGCGGATAAATGCGACTTTTGCGCTGAATCACGCCTGGCGAAAGGTTTTCCACCGATCTGTGTTAACGCTTGCCCGGAACATGCGCTGATTTTTGGCCGTGAAGATAGCCCGGAAATTCAGACCTGGTTGCGAGAAAACAAGTATTACGAATATCAACTTGCAGGCGCCGGGAAACCCCATCTGTATCGTCGGTTCGGTCAACATTTGATTAAAAAGGAAAATGTATGAACGCGTCGCAAAATGCCGAACAGTTTCACGCCCAGCTTGCGCAGTATGTTCCCCTGTTTTCACCGGACTACTGGCCCGTGTGGTTAGTCGTTGCCGGGTTAATGCTGGTGGGAATGTGGCTGGTGCTGGCGCTTCACGCCATGCTGCGCTTTCGGGCGGCACATAAAACGTCGGCAGGGCACGGTGAGAAGGTCTATTTATATTCGAAGGCTGTTCGTTTGTGGCACTGGTCGAATGCGCTGCTGTTTTTGCTACTTCTGGTCAGTGGCCTGGTCAATCACTTCTCTGCCGTCAGCGCACCGGTAATGAAAAGCCTGCTTACCGTTCATGAGGTTTGCGGCTTTTTGCTACTTGCCTGCTGGGTTGGTTTTGTGCTGATCAACCTGATTGGCGGCAACGGACATCACTATATTATTCAACGTCAGGGCTGGATCGCTCGCGCGCAAAGACAAACACGTTTTTACCTGTTTGGCATTATGCAGGGCGAGTCACATCCATTCTCGGCATCGCCGCGTTCTAAATTCAATCCGCTACAGCAGGCGGCCTACGTTGGCGTGATGTATGGGTTGCTGCCACTACTGCTGATTTCTGGGTTGTTATCGCTTTACCCGACGGTCGTCGGAGATCTGTTTCCTGGTGTGAGTTACTGGCTGCTTCAGGCGCACTTTGCGCTGGCAATTGTCAGTCTGTTTTTCATTTTTGGGCATCTTTATCTTTGCACTACGGGCCGCACGCCGGGCGAAACCTTCAAGTGTATGGTGGATGGCTACCACCGGCATTAAGCGATGATGATTACACGAAGTGACTTACGGGCCTGGCGTGTTGGGCCCGTCATGTATCGCTGGTTTCTACGCGCGTTTCCCGCAGGAGGAAGCTATGCCGATGTTCATCGCGCGCTCCAGCGGGAAGGGTATACCGATTGGGCAAATAGCCTGGTGGAATACGGCTGGTCGAAATGGCGGGAAGAGGCGAGTTTTGCTCAGCAGGATATTGACGCAATGGGGAATATTTCCTGTGAGCAAGCAGCGGAGGAAACCAGTCGTCCGTTGGCGAGTGCGGAAGATTATGCCCGATTTAGCAGTGCGGGTGACAACGTTAAAATTGCCAGCGCCGGGTATGCCGCACAGATCGCCAGTGCCGGTTACAGCGCACGGATTGGCAGTGTAGGCTATAACACGCATATCGGCAGTTCAGGCGATCGTGGGCGAATAGCGATTGCGGGAAATTCGGCGCGTATCAGCAGTGTGGGCGACGGAACGCGTATCGCCAGTACCGGCATGCGCGTACGCATCAGTTCGCTTGGCGACCGAAACCGGGTTGCCAGTAGCGGTGATTTAACCCAGGTAGCCTGTTTTGGCGCAGAGGCAAAAATCGCTAACTGCGCGGACAATATCCACATTATTGCCAGCGGAGAGAACACCGTTGTTGCCAGTACCGGTACTGTAGATTCGATAACGCTCGGTCCCGGCGGATGTGCGGCGCTGGCTTATCACGATGGCGAGAGAATGCGCTTTGCGCTTGCCGTTGAAGGGGAAAAAAACATTCGGGCGGGCGTGAAATATCGGCTCAACGAAGGCCATCAGTTTGTGGAATGTTGAGCCGAGAGGTCATTTTAGTGCGAAGCGGCGCTGGGTGATTTTCTCCAGGCTAAAGCACAGCAGGTAATAGACCAGTCCGGTAAAGATAAAAATGGCTGTCGGGTAGATTTGCACCCGGCTGTTAACCTGACCGGCAACCGTCGTGAGTTCCGGTACGTTAACGATAAATGCCAGTGACGTGTCCTTCAGTAGCCCAATGAAAATCCCCGTCAACGACGGCAGTACGTTACGCAGCACCTGCGGCAGCAAGATAAGCCACAGGGCCTGATCCCGGCGAAACCCCTGAACGACTGCCGCTTCATATTGCCCACCAGGCAGTGCGCTAATTCCAGCATACACCGAGTGCATCACCGAAGCGGTGGTGAACCATGCCAGCGCCAGCGTCACGGTAACGGCACCGGGCAGATCGCTTCCGGTCAGCATGGGTAGCAAATACCACATCCAGAAAATCACAAAGATGAGCGGAATGCCGCGAATAAATTCCGCCCAGATAAACAACCCGTTGCGAACCGCGCCAGGAAATCGCCAGGCGCAGCAGGCAAGAACGATCCCGCCAGGCAGCGCCAGCAAAGCCGCACCGATAGCCATCAGCAAAGTGAGCAGTACACCGCCGGGTTGCCCCTCAGCTACACGTCCCCACAGGAGATAGTCAAGATTGTCGGTAATGACCGAAATATTAGCGATCATGCAGTATGCTCCTGACGCTGAAGATGCGCATTCTTACCTTTGACGATTTACCCGCCGCCGGCCGCGGGCCAAGACGCGTAAGCAACATACCCAGCACGATGCCGGTAAACAGATAGAGTGCGGTGCCAACGGCAAAGGCTTCCAGCGCGTGCGCGTTGTAGCTCTCAATTTGCCGTACCTGGTAGGTGAGCTCAGCAAATCCAATACCGCTGGCAAGCGAGGAAAGCTTCATCAGGTTGAGATATTGCCCAACAATGGGTTGCCAGGCGTTTGCCAGTCCCTGAGGCAGTAGAATGTGACGAAATATCGCCCAGGATGAAAACCCCTGCGCCACGGCAGCCTCGCGTTGTCCGGCAGAAACTGCCTGTAAACCTGAGGCGATCTCTTCGACCAAAAATGCTGAGGTAAATACGCTCAGTCCCCATGCTGAACAGATAAACTCCGGCGTTAACCACCAGACATCACCCGGCAGAATTGACCATGGATGATCAGCATTGATGAAGCTAATGACGTCACGGGGAAGCCAGTTCCATGCGGCAAAATACCAGAACATCAGTTGCACCAGTAAAGGTGTATTGCGAAACACCGAGACCCACACCCCGACCATCGTTTTAGCGAGACGATTGCCCGTCAGTCGCATGCTGAGCAGTGAGATGGCAATGAGCGTGGCGAGCACGATACCTGCCAGCGTCACCCAAAGCGTGGTAAGAAAACCAGAAATTATCCATTGCAGGGGTTGCCCGCTCAGTACTCCCTGCCAGTCCATTGCATGCATTATGATGATGACTCCTGGTGTAACGGGTCGAGCACTTTTTTCAGGAAACGCTGGGTTCTCGGGTGCTGTGGTTGGACGAAAAAATCCTCCGGCGGGGCCACTTCAAGAATATCGCCACCATCGATGAAAACCACACGATCGGCAATCTCGCGGGCGAAATGCATTTCGTGGGTCACGACGATCATGGTGATACCGCTGTGGGCGAGATTTTTCATCACCTGCAATACCTCGCCGATCATCTCCGGATCCAGCGCGGAGGTGGGCTCATCAAACAGAATAATTTGCGGTGATGAAGCCAGCGCGCGGGCGATGGCCACGCGCTGCTGCTGTCCACCGGACAACTGTGCGGCATAGGCATTGGCTTTTTCCGCCAGTCCCACCTTTTCCAGCAACTCAAGTGCCCGGCGATCCGCTTCCGTCTTATTCCAGCCGTGAACATATTCCAGCGCCAGCGCGATGTTTTGCAGCGCAGTCAGATGCGAATAGAGATTGAATTGCTGAAATACGAAACCGATACGGCTGCGTAGCTGGCGTAATGCCGCCCCGCGCAACTGGCTAATTGGTTTACCATCAATGAAGATTTCGCCATCGCTGAGCGACTCCAACTGGTTGATAAGACGTATAAGAGTGGACTTTCCAGAACCGGAAGGTCCCAGAATGGTCACCACTTCACCGGGCTCAACTGCCAGGTTGACGCCGTTAAGTACAGTTTGAGCGCCATACTCTTTAACCACATTGCGTAGCTCGACGCTCGCCTGACGCAAATGGGTAAAATCCGCAGCCGAAGCTGCGGAACGATGAAAAAGGGCTGAGAGCATATTATTTGGCTTCTATTTTAAAGGCGCGGGCTTGTGGATTTTTGGTTTCAGGACCAAACCAGACATCATAAATTTTGGCCGCCTGCCCGGTAGATTCCAGCTTCAAAAGTTCATCGTTGACGGCTTTTAACAACGCTGGCTCACCTTTTTTCACCCCCACGCCAATCTCTTCTTTGCTCAGCAGGTCCGGTAGAATTTTGAAATCTGCTTTATCCGGCGCACCGCCTAATAAACCGGCCAGAATCGTACTGTCCTGGGTGATGGCCTGAACATTGCCGTTGCGCAGTGCAGTTAACGCTAGCGGGATATCGTCATAGGCCAGTACGCGCGACTGCGGGAAGCGCTGATGCAGTGCCTGTTCACCAGTAGTGCCTTTTACCGCGCCGATGCGTGCTTTGCTGTATTGATCGAGCTTATCCGGAGATTTTGCTGGCACAAGAAACTGCTGGCCGGTAACAAAATAGGGGACGGAGAAATCTATTACCTGCGACCGCTCAGGCGTGATCGTGATATCCGCAACGATTAAATCGGCTTTACCAGATTGTAATAACGGAATTCGGTTTGCCGGATTGGTCGCCACCAGTTCCAGTTTTACACCAAGAGATTTGGCCAGCGCTTCGGCAAAATCGACGTCGTAGCCGACAATCTTATGCGTTTTGGCATCGATGGAGCCAAACGGCGGGTTCGCGTCAAATGTTGCGACTTTTACTACGCCTGCGGCTTTGATATCGGCCAGTTGGTCGGCCTGAGCCTGTGAGACGCTAATGCCTGATGCCAGCAGGATGCCGAGTACCAGCAGTGTTTTTTTCGCGCTGTGAGTTTTTGTTACCATCATTTTGTAAGTCCCTGTCGTTTTTTTTGGTTTGTGCTTTTTACGCTCCCATAACTCAGGTTCAGGACAAAATAAGAAAAAATTCTTATCTATTTACAAAATGTTATTAGTGAAAAAGGTGTTAACAATGGGTAAACGCAATGCGATATGTAGCCAGGCGAGAGGGCATAGCCAGGAGGTAAAAAAAAACCGGCATTGCGCCGGTTCGGAAATCAGATTTTGCAGGCGTCACCGCAATCATTATCAGCAATAATTTCTTGCGCTTTCTTGTCTGCATCTTCCAGACGTTCAGCGTTACGCTCTTGCGCTTCTTCCAGTCCATCAAAGACCAGATTATCGAGATCAATTTCCATCATTCACCTGCTCAGGTTCAGCGTTTAACATCACGTTATTATATTGCAAAAATGTTGCTTAACAGCAGCGATTCTTGCTACTTAGCATCGAACGCAATCCGCTGTGCGTATTTATCCGCCAAAGTGGCCCACGGTTCGCAATTGCTAAAGAATTGTTGGTTGTAAATACCGCAAAATTCTCGCTCTCTCTACCGTTTTATTCCCACTTTTTCATTAACGTGATGCGCGATCATTTTTAACAAATCTGCGACAAAATCACTATACATATAACTTAATATCTTTTATACATTAATTGTTCAACCCTGCGACTATTCCACAAAAGAGAAAGCTATATGGAACAGACACCTGATAAGAAAAACGATAATTTTCAAAAAGATGGTAAAGAACAGTTCAATAGATCGATCGGTTTAATTTCAAACTTCGCGTTGGGTTTTACCTACCTGTCGCCGCTTACCGCCGTCTATTCGCTGTTTGCGCTGGCCGTAACGCTGGCGGGGCCGCCTGCAGTTTGGTGGATTTTAATCGTCGCATGTGGGCAACTTTTGGTGGCGCTGGTGTTTGGTGAGGTCGCTTCCCAGTATCCGATAACCGGCGGGCTTTACCCTTGGGCCAGAAGGTTGTGGGGCAAGAAATATGCGTGGATCGCCGCCTGGATCTACCTGTGGGCACTGGTGGTCACCATTACGTCGATCGCGGAATATACATCAACGTTTGTTGAATCACTCTTCCATTATGGTCAGACTCCAGCCACGATGTTGGTGACTTCCGTTCTGCTGCTGCTGTTGATGATGGCGGTTAATATGTCCGGGACTAAAAATCTGGCCCGGGTGGCGAAAATTGGTTTCTGGTGTGAAATTGTTAGCGTGATCGCGCTGGGGATTTATCTGCTGATTTTCCACCGTTCGCAGCCGTTCTCTGTAATTTTTGACTCGATGGGTGTGCTGGCTCATGACGGCAGCTATTCCACCGCATTTATGTCTGCTGCGCTGATGGGACTGTTTATGTTCTTTGGCTTTGAGGCCTGCGGTAACGTTGCGGAAGAGGTGCAGAATCCCAGTAAAAAGATCCCAGTGGCGATGATTTTAAGCATCGTATTCGGCGCGATTTCCGCCATTATTTCTGTTATGGGTTATCTGTTGGCATCACCGAATCTGGTCAGCATCGTGAATGGCAAAACGTCCGATCCGATCCCGGCAATCCTTAATGAAGCTCTGGGTGAAACCGGCGCGACTGTCTTTATCGTCGTCGCGATTATCGCCATGTTGTCGTGCATTTTGTCTCTCCAGGCTGCGTTAAGCCGTCTTATCTTTTCTTTCTCCCGCGACAGAATGCTGCCGGGAAGTGAATGGATGGCCAAAATCTCTAAAAATGGTGTTCCGGATAATGCCATGGTCGTCAGTTGCCTACTGCCAGTGATCATCTGTGTTTGGGTTTATTTCCAGCCAGATAACCTGTCGCGTATCACCGCGTTTGCTGTTATCGGGATTTACATCTCGTTCCAGATGGTTGTGCTGGCCGCGCTGCGTCAGCGCCTGAAAGGCTGGAAACCGGCGGGGGAGTGGACCATTGGCGGTTGGGGCGTAATCGTGAATGTGTTGGCGTTAGCTTACGGATTGTGTGGGATCTGGTTACTGGCGCAACCGGCGGACAGCAGCGACTTCATTGACCGTTGGACGGTCCTGTTCGGCCTGGCGATTGTCGTTGGCTCGGGACTTATTTATATGTTCCTGACCCGTCCGTTTGGTCGTTCAGCGGCGCCGGAAAACGACGCCATTGCGTACGCCAGTAAGCTCAATATGGGGCAGGATAACTAAATACTAAGGGCCTTCGGGCCCTTAGTTTTGATAGTGATAAAGGATAAAGTAGTCGCTCTGATACACTACGGTACTATTTGCAGGTGACAGCAATTCACCCACGCGAAAACGTGGCCAACTGGAGAAAATGATCCTGTTTTCCAGATTGGTCAGAATCACATAATCAGGATGAGCGCAGGAGAGCAGTTCGGCTTCTATCTGACTGACCAGCAAATCGACCGCGGCAACACCGAGAAACTGGTCGTTGTAGTAGACCGGGACGGCTGACGTTAGGGTATAGGAGATATTGCAAATATAGTCGACGTAGGGACCGTGGATATAGGCTTTGCCAGCCGGAGGAGAATGCTTAAACCACTCAAAGGTTCTGAAATCCAGTCGTTGTTGCGTGGCCTGATCCAAATCCAGATGCGCCTGGCTCAAACCATTATCTTTCTTATACCACCACTCCAGCAACCAGTACTCTTTTGTGTTTGCGGTGCTCTCAATATGGCTGGCGAATCCCGCCCCTGAACAGTAATGGTTGTCACTGAGCGTGCGCTTGATGTGCTGTTGAACGGTGGATCTTACTGATGGGTCGAGAACGACCTCGGCTGAGGCCTTTTGTACCCCTGAAATCGCTTCATGGATGCTCCTCGCTAGCGCAACGGTAGAATCTACGGTAGAAACAGTTATGTCATCAATTTTACGGATTAATGCGCTTAGGGATGTCGAAGAGCTCATTGTCTGTCCTGCCTTCACTGATTGTCAGTTCGAGTTATATTTCAGCTTTTTTTCAATAAGGTAGTAGGTAAACGTGTCGATGATCCGTGTGGCAAACTGTACTGACTCTGCCTCGTTGTGAGCAGCCAGTGCATCGGCCAGCGCTGAATAAAGCGCGATAATTTCCGCATGAATACTGTCTGTGCGATAAAGTATCGCCACAAGTGATGCCCATTCAGCCTGAACTTGCAGCTCCTGATTGGCCAGTCGCGCTGAATGCGAACTGGCGGCAATCGCCAGCAGGCAACGCATATCGGCCTGGGTCATCAGCTCAGGTGAGTTTGCCTTTCTGAGAACCTCGACAAACTCGCGAAATTTGGCGATATCCGCACCGGTCATCCGTCGGGAAGCCAGCCTCGCGCTATGGCTAATAATGGCGCAATGCATTTCACCCAGATCAGACAGATAATCCGTACTGATCGCTTTGAACGGGTGCAGGGCGCTATTTTTGCCATCGATATTTTCGCAAACGAAGCTCCCGCCATTACGACCGCGAACCGTATGGATAAGATTATTAGCCCGAAGCGTGTTTAGCGCTTCTCTGATAGTGATATGTGAGACACCCATCATTTTTGCCAAATCAGTTTCGTTGGGAAGCTGTTCTTTTGGCTCCAGCAACCCCGTGATAATGGCATTTGAAAGGCGCTGGACTATCTGGTCTGAACGACTGACCTGCCCGATAGGCGCAAATATGACCGCGTGAGTAATCATAATCTTTTCTGTACTCAATTCCCTGAAACAACGACCATTTTTAACACATGCCCGTCGGGCAAGGAAGGTAAGAATGGCCGAGTTATTTTACATGCCTGGGCGCAACGTCACTGCACAAGCGGATGTGTGTCCCGATAACCTCATGATGAGCTGAGCATAACGCGTCAGCTGGCAATGAAAAGCCTCACCTTGCAAATGTGAAAATTAAGTTAAAAATGCGAGGCTTATCATAGTGTCAATGTTGCGCATTTGAAAAAAATTTACAATATATATATTACATAAGATTCTTTATGTATTAATTGGCAGGAGACAAACATGAAAACCCTGAAGCATTTTATTAATGGGCACTATGTAGCAGGCAGTAGCGAAGATAGCTTCGAACTGGTGAGTCCGGTTGATGGTGAAACATACGCAATTTCTCCCAACGCTAACGAGGCGGAGGTAGAGCAAGCCTACTCAGCAGCGGAGGCGGCGTTTAGCATCTGGAGAAAATCGACGCCAGCACAGCGGCAAAAGGCGTTATTGCTACTAGCTGATGAGATTGAACGCAACGTTGAGCGACTGGTAACCGCGCAGAGTCAGGAAACCGGTCAGCTTCGCCATTTTATTGAGAAAGAGGAGATTGCGGCATCCTGCGATGCCATCCGTTTTTTTGCTGGCGCGGCGCGCTGTCTTGAAGGGAAGGCGGCCGGAGAATATTCCGCCGGGTTTACATCGACCATCCGTCGTGAACCGCTGGGTATCGTTGGGCAAGTTACGCCGTGGAACTACCCGTTCATGATGGCGGTGTGGAAGATTGCACCAGCGCTGGCGGCAGGCAACACGGTCGTGTTAAAGCCAAGCGACACCACACCAGTCAGTACGCTGCTGTTAGCTGAACTGGCAGCACCATTGTTCCCGAGAGGGGCGTTTAACGTCGTGTTGGGCAAAGCCAGCACTGGTTCGCTGGTGGTTTCAAACCCGAAGGCTTCACTGGTTTCGATTACCGGTTCGGTCCGCGCGGGTTTGCAGGTTGCGGCTTCGGCGGCGGCAAACCTGACCAGAGCACACCTGGAATTGGGTGGAAAAGCGCCTGCAGTCGTGTTCGCCGATGCGGATATGGATAAGGCGATTGCGACAATCACTACGGCAGGCTTTTTCAATGCCGGGCAGGATTGCACAGCGGCTACGCGGATCCTGGTAGAGCAATCCATCTATGCTGAGTTTCTGGAAAAACTGATCCAGAAAACAAAAAGTATCAAATTTGGGCCGCCAGAAGATCAGAATGCGCTGTACGGCGCATTGAATAGCCGGAATCAACTGGAGCAGGTGAAAGGTTTTATTGAGCGTTTACCGGCACATGCAAAAATTGAAACCGGTGGGCGTGCCGGGCCAGGTCCGGGCTTCTATTTTGAGCCGACGATTGTCTCCGGATTGCATCAAAATGATGAAGCTATTCAGCATGAAGTATTTGGTCCGGTAATGACCATTCAGTCGTTTTCTACTGACGAAGAGGTATTACACAAAGCGAATGATGTGGAGTATGGTCTTGCCGCCAGCGTCTGGACCCGTAACCATGGTCGCGCGCAGCGCTTCAGCATTTACCTCGATTTTGGCACGGTGTGGATTAACAATCACATTCCTCTGTGCGCCGAAATGCCGCACGGCGGGTTCAAAAAATCGGGTTATGGCAAAGATCTCTCATCCTATTCGCTCGAAGAATACACTCGGGTGAAACATATCATGTGTGACATTTCTGAATAGAGAGGATTACGATGAAAACAGTAAAAATTGCGGTTCTTTCATTAGTGATGCTCTCTGGCTATAGCCTTGCAGAAAGTACATCGCTGAATACCGTAAAAGAATATATGGCGGCGTGGAATGCGCATGATGCTTCAAGAGCCGCTCAATATCTTGCGGATGATGCTGTTTATTATGATGCCGCCGCGGGCGAACCGATAAACGGCAGAGAAAAAGCGGAAAAAGAGGTTATCGGCGCTTTTATTAAGGCGGTGCCAGATCTGAACTGGAAAATGGTTGGCAAACCCGTCTACGACGAAGACACCGTGGCCTTTCGTTGGGAATTTTCAGGCAAAAATAGTGGTGAATGGGCAGGGAGTCCGCCGACAAATAATCCGATCAAATTTGAAGGCGTAAGCTATATTCATGTTAAAGCAGGAAAAATCACCTGGCAGGGTGATTATTATGATTCTAAAAAACTGGATGAAGAGTTAAAGCCAGTGAAGTAGTCGGTTGTACCCCTTTATAAATAAGAAGGGGGTATTTCTCTTATTTGTGTCGTATTAAAGGCAGTGTGTAGCAATAAGGAAAAAAGTTAATGGCAATTACCAGACGTGATTTTCTCAACGGCGTCGCGGTGACTATTGCGGCGGGACTTACCCCGCTGGAGTGGGTCAGGGCGACAGGAAAGGGAAACGCATTTATAGATGGAAATTATTATCCTCCTGCGCTGACAGGGCTGCGGGGTAATCATCCTGGATCATTTGAAATGGCGCATGCGCTAGGCCGCGAGCAGAAGCATTTTGATTTAAACGCTCTGCCCGTTGAGGAAGAATACGATCTAGTGATTGTTGGGGGCGGGATTAGCGGGTTAGCTGCCGGTTGTTTTTGGCGTCAAGTTGCCGGGCAAAATAGCCGGGTCCTGATCCTCGATAACCATGACGATTTTGGCGGACACGCCAAACGTAATGAATTTACCAGCTCGGGCAAGAAATTACTCGGTTATGGCGGCAGCGAAGCATTCCAGTCACCCGCGCATAATTTCAGCCCTGAAGTACAAAAACTGATGGAAACCGTGGGCGTCAGCGTCACGCGGTTAAAAGAGAGTTTTGACGTAAACTTCTACCCCGACTGGCAGCTCAGTCGCGGGGTTTTTTTCGACAAGAAGAATTTTGGCGTAACAAAAATCGTCAGCGGCGATCCGGGCCGCGCGGTATCTGATGATATTCCGCCGGACAGGCTCAATGGCCGTAAAATTGAAGACTTTATCAATGATTTTCCGCTAGGTGAGAACGACAGAAAAGCGCTGATCGACCTGCATGTGCGCCCTGGCGATTACCTTCCGGGGATGACGGTTGATGAGAAAATGGAATGGCTGGATACCCACAGCTACAGTGAATTTTTAGCAACAAAAGTGGGTTTGAGCAAAATGGCGCTGCTTTATTTTCAGCAGCGTTCCAATGACTTCTTTGCCATCGGCATTGAAGGCATCTCCTGCAGCGATGCCAGGGCGTGCGCCTTACCCGGCATGGAAGGGATGGGGTTACCGCCGTTGGACGGAGAGTCGCTGGCCGACCTCGAAGAGCCGTATGTTTACCATTTCCCGGACGGTAACGCCGGTCTGGCCCGACTGTTAGTCAGGTATATGCTGCCGGATGCGCTACCGGGTAACACGATGGAAGACTCTGTTCTCGCCAGATTACATTATGAAAAGCTGGATCTACCAGAAAACACCACGCGCCTGCGCCTGAACAGCACAGTGATTAATGCGGCCAACGTGCAGGATGGCGTTGTGGTGACCTACCTGCGTGACGGTAAAATGCACCGTGTGCGCGGTAAGAACACCATCATGGCAGGCTATAACATGATGATCCCGTATCTGGTGCCTGAGATGCCGGAACAGCAGCAGGCGGATCTCAAACTGAACGTCAAGGCTCCGCTGGTGTACACCAACGTGGTGGTAAAAAACTGGCAGGCGTTCAAACAGCTTGGCGTACATGAATTTTATTCTCCAGCGGCACCTTACAGCCGGGTTAAGCTCGACTATCCGGTCAGTATTGGTGGGTATCAGCATCCGGCCTCCCCGGACGATCCGATGGTCATTCACATGGTCTATGTGCCGACCTACCCGGGCAGTAACCTATCGGCCAGAGAGCAGTTCCGCCTGGGACGAGCCTATTTGCTGGGGACCACTTTTGCGGCGCATGAGGAGATGATTCGCTCCCAGTTGCAGGAGATGTTTGGCTCAACAGGCTTTGATAATCAACGCGATATCTCCGCCATTACCGTTAACCGCTGGGCGCATGGCTATGCGTACTACGCCAATTCACTGTTCGATGATATGGATAAAATGCCAGAAATTATCGAGCGGGCGCGTCAGCCAGTCGGTCGCATTGCCATCGCTAACTCAGATTCTGACTGGAGTGCTTATGCCCACACAGCAATCGATCAGGCATGGCGTGCGGTTAATGAACTCAAGGATATGGGGTGATCTATGCGTAACGTAACCATTCTCGCCGCCTGTTTATTTACCGCTTCGGTAAGCGCTGCTGAATCTAACGGTGAATACATCGCGCGAATTTCAGACTGCGTCGCCTGTCATACCGCTGAAGGTGGTGCGGCGATGGCGGGGGGCAAAAAGTTTCCTACTCCGGTGGGGGATATTTATTCGACCAACATAACCCCAGACAAGGCACAGGGTATTGGTAATTACTCATACGAGGATTTTGAAAAGGCGGTACGCCAGGGAATTGCCAAAGACGGTCATCCGCTCTATCCGGCCATGCCTTATCCCTCTTATGCAAAACTTTCTGACGAGGATGTTCAGGCGCTGTATCGCTATTTTATGCATGATGTCACACCGTCTGCGCAACCCAATAAAGAGAATGCCATTCCGTGGCTACTCTCCGCCCGCTGGCCACTGCATATCTGGAACTGGCTGTTTACCGACGCGCCAGCGACGACAGTAGATAGCGCGAAACCAGATGACAACACAGCTCTGATAAAACGGGGCGCTTATCTGGTGGAAGGTCCCGGGCACTGCGGTTCTTGCCATACACCGAGAGGCATGGCGATGAATGAAAAAGCCTATACTCATGCAGATGCCGAGTACCTGAGCGGAGCGATGATTGACGGCTGGTATGCACCTTCGCTGCGGGGCAGCGGAATGTCTGAGCAGGCGTTAAAATCGCTGTTGCTGACCGGTAAGAGCAAGCATGCTGCGGTTTCAGGTTCGATGGCTGAAGTCGTCACGCAGAGTACACAGTATCTGACCGACGAAGATGCCACGGCGATCGCCCAATATCTGCTGAGTCTGAAAAGCGCGAAGCCTGAAACGGTGCGTGCTGCTGCGACTACAGCATCCTGGTCGAATTCACCAGAGGCGGGCAAAGTGACCTATAACCGTTACTGTTCAACTTGTCACGGTCTGGAAGGGAAAGGTACGGATGATAACGCACCTTCTTTGGTCAACAATCCGCTGGTCATGGTTGATGACCCGACGCCGCTGTTCAGAGTGATTGCCCACGGCGCAGAAACACCGACAACGCGTGGCAGCGTCTCCTTCAAGATGCCCGCTTACGGAGGCATGTTAAGTGACAACGAAATGCGCGACGTGATTAATTACGTGCGTAAGACCTGGGGTGAAGGGAATGGCGAAGTAAGCCATGAAGATCTGGCTGGGATTAAAAAAGCATCACATTAAACAGTATGCCGGATAAGGTGCTTGCACCACCATCCGGCAGTGCTTACACGGTGTTTACCCTGATAATATCCGCGAGTCGGGTAAACGCCGCCGACATTTCATGCTCTTCAATACTTGCAAACCCCAGCAACAGGCCGCTGCGTTTCTCTTCATTCACGTAATAGCGTGATAACGGGCGCACCAACAACCCTTGCGCATTCGCTTGTTGGGCAATGACCGCGTCATCGCTCCCTGCGGGTAACTGTAAGATCATATGCAGCCCGGCGTTGCTGCTGAAGGAACCAAGATAATGTTCACCAAGCTGGCGGCTGATAAGCTCTACCAGCATCTGGCGACGACGACTGTATAGTTGGCGCATTTTCCGAATGTGCGCTGCGTAATAACCCTCGCGAATAAACTCCGCCAGCGCGGCCTGAATCAACAGATGTCCACCACGATAGAGGTCGTTATGAACCTTTTTCAGCGGAGCGGCTAACGATTTAGGTAGCACGACATACCCGAGTCGCAGTGCGGGATAGAGTGTTTTACTGAATGTCCCGATGTAGATGACCGGTGTCTCTTCTTCCAGCCCCTGCAAAGAGGGGATCGGCTGGCCGGAAAAGCGGAACTCACTGTCGTAATCATCTTCCACTATCCAACTTCGCGTTTCACGTGCGCGAAAGATAAGTTGCCGGCGGCGACTGAGGCTCATCACCGAACCGAGAGGGTATTGATGTGACGGTGTCACAAAAATAAGTTTTGGCGGTGTTTCGCCTGCATCCGGCGGGACCATACCTTGTTCATCAACAGGAATAGCCGAAAAATTTACCGCATTGATACGCAGAATATTTTTGATTCCCCAGTAGCCCGGCTCCTCAATCCAGGCGTGATCGCCCGGGTTGCATAACGTTCGGGTCACCAGATCCAGCGCCTGGTGAATACCTTCGGTAATCAGAATTTGCTCCGGCGAACACCGCACGCCGCGAGCGGTGCGCAGATAGTCCGCCAGCGCTTCTTTCAGCTCATTCACACCGCCTGCGGCATCGTAAGTGAGAAACTCCGGGCGCAATCGTCTTGCCAGCCTGTCCTGAATTTTTTTGAGCACCCGGTGTGGGAAATGCTCTACATCAGGTACGCCTGGAATAAACGCGCCCCACTGACGGGGACTGGCACTGGCATTACCTAACAGCTCAAGGCAGCGGGCAGATAAGCGGGTGTGATCCTCCAGAGCCGCAGCAACAGGTTCTTTATTGGGACGCAGGTTGAGATTGTCCAGCACGCTGTCAGTGACAAATGTGCCGCTACTGGTACGCGCAGAAATATAACCTTCGGCCTGCAACTGCTCGTAAACCCGCAGGACGGTATTGCGCGATAGCATCAGCTCTCCTGCCAGGTCACGCGACGGAGGCATTCGGGTAGCCGGTTTCAGGCTACCTTCGAGGATGCAACTACAAATGGCGGCATACAGGCGGCGATGAAGTTTTTCGTCAGTCTGCTGACTAAATGCATGCTTGATCACATCTCCGGCAAGTGAACGCATTTGGATCCTTAAAATAAAACGATTTGGCTCTCGATTAAAGTACCAGACGGCGTCTAAATTTAAAGGGTAATTCAACCGAAATGTATTAATGGACAAGGTGTAGAGAATGAACAATAAAAACCTGCAACAACGTCGTCTGGATGCCACCCCTCGTGGCGTGGGTGTGATGTGTGATTTTTATGCCCAGTCGGCAGAAAACAGCACGATTACCGATATCGAAGGCAATCAGTACATTGATTTTGCCGCCGGGATTGCCGTGCTGAACACCGGACACCGCCATCCTCGCCTGGTGCAGGCAGTCGAAGCGCAACTTCAGGCTTTTACCCATACGGCTTATCAGATTGTCCCGTACGAAAGCTATGTGTCTTTGGCTGAGAAAATCAACGCCGTCGCGCCAATCGATGGCAAGCGTAAAACCACATTCTTCACCACCGGGGCTGAAGCGGTAGAAAACGCGGTGAAAATTGCACGCGCACATACCGGGCGTCCTGGCGTTATCGCATTTGGCGGTGGTTTTCATGGTCGTACTTACATGACGATGGCGTTAACCGGCAAGGTGGCACCCTATAAAAAAGGTTTCGGTCCGTTCCCTGGCTCTGTTTACCATGCTCCGTATCCTTCTGAATTGCAGGGTATTTCCACGGCGGACTCCCTAAAAGCGATTGAGCGTCTGTTTAAAGCCGATATCGATCCAACCCAGGTTGCGGCGATTATCTTCGAACCCGTCCAGGGCGAAGGGGGCTTCGTGGTGGCACCGCCGGAATTTGTGGCCGCCATCCGCCGTATTTGCGACGAGCATGGCATCGTGATGATCGCCGATGAAGTACAAAGCGGGTTTGCCCGTACGGGCCAGCTGTTTGCGATGGATCATTACGCCGATAAAGCGGACCTGATGACCATGGCGAAAAGCCTCGCGGGCGGCATGCCACTGTCTGGCGTCGTGGGCAAAGCCGAAATCATGGATGCACCTGCGCCGGGTGGTCTGGGTGGAACTTACGCCGGGAACCCGCTGTCGATCGCGGCGGCCCATGCAGTACTGGACATTATTCATGATGAACAGCTGTGCCAGCGTGCGGCGGCCCTCGGCGAACAGCTGCGCGCCGCTCTGACAGATGCGCAAGCAGGGTGTCCGGAACTGGCCGAAGTGCGTGGTTTAGGTTCTATGATTGCTGCTGAATTCTGTGATCCAGCGACAGGGGAACCCAACGCTTCCGCCGCACAACGCGTGCAGAAGAAAGCCCTTGAGCAAGGACTGCTGCTGCTGACCTGCGGTCAGTATGGCAACGTTATTCGTTTCCTTTACCCGCTGACGATTCCGCAGGATCAGTTCGCCAAAGCGCTTCAGATCATCAAAGCGGCGACCAAATAATTCGTTAGTTGTCCTTTACCTAAAGCCGACGGTCGTCATTACCGTCGGCTTTTTTGTTGCAGTAAATTTACCAATCACATCTCGTTATATATTTACATATATATCGATTAGATCTATCCTATTCATCATACAAATATAATAACTGTACTCTTCAAGAGAAGGTGCTTGCGTTAGCAGCCTCCAGTCTTTCTATCTAACGAATTGAATTAACGAATGTTAAATAACAAAATTACCCCAGTGGCCTCTGGGTTGTTGACCTTTGCCTGTCTTTCCACCGCCGTAACGGCTCATGCTGAAGATACCGTCATCGTTTCGGCGCCCGCCACGTCACAATCCTCGTTATCGGAACATGAACCTCCTGCGAGCGAAAAAAAAGCAACGTTAGGTAGCCTCGGCGAGCGAGAGCTGATAGACGTTCCCTGGTCGGTGCAGACGCTGTCGAAAAAAGTGCTGGATCAGCAACAAATCAAAGATGTGAAAGACGCCTATCGCTACCTACCGTCCGTTCAGGGTGACGGCGTCCGCCCGCAAACCCGGGGCATGCAGGGGAGTGTGGTACAAAACCATATGATTGATGGCCTGAACGCCGTCTCCACGACTGAATATTCGACCGAACAGTCCCAGAACATTGAAGTGTTGAGCGGCATCGCCGGGTCGCTGTATGGCCCCGCCAATCCAGCAGGGATGTTTAATCTGGTGTCCAAACGACCCGTCGATACGCCGTTACACCGCGTCACCGTGGGGCAAGGTACAGGGTCGGGTACGCTGACGTCGATGGATTTCAGTGGCCCAATCGATGCGGGAGACCGGGTGAAATATCGTCTCAACTTGCTAAATGATGAGGGCCATAGCTACACCACCGATAGCCATGTCCGTCGTCAGTACGCTGGCTTGGGGCTGGACTTTCAACTGACAGATCAAACGGTGCTGGAGAGTAATTTCAGCTATTACCATTATTACGAAAAAGGTATGCCGGGGAGTTTTGCTCTGGCGAAAGGCGTTCACTTCCCCGCGGCATTTGATCCTACAGACAGTAAGTATGGTCAGTCTTATGCGGGTCATGATGACGAAACAACCACCGTCGATATGCATATTAAGCATGATTTTGACGGCAACTGGATGCTGGATCTGGGGGCGCTGCACCAGGTTGCAGACCGAGAATCGACGGCAGTGACCAATACTCTGACGAATAACCAGGGAGATTACACCACCACAACCGCCAATTCGGCGGCCAGTCGCTTTATCATCAACAGCTATTTAGCGAACCTGACTGGTAGCGTTGATACTGGCTGGCTGACGCAGGACATTGCTACCGGAATGCGTGGATTTGTGTGGAAAAACTATAATCCAAGAAACGGTGGCACTTTCACTCTGGGGCATTCTTCTCTCAATCAACATCCCGACTATCCACGACCACCGTATCCAGATTTTAACGATCGCTATCATTCGGCGACCACCACTCAGCATGCATTTTTGCTAAGCGATACGCTGCATTTTTCCCCGCAGTGGAGCTTGCTGCTTTCCGGCAGCGAGAACCTGTTTACCGTCAGTAACTACAACAAAGCTGGGCATGAAAGCAGCCGTCAGAAAGACAATGGCATGAGCGGTTCCACCAGCCTGATGTATAAACCGGTGGAGAACGTCACGCTGTATACCACCTGGGCGGACAGTTTGCAGCAGGGCGATACCGCACCCGCCGGGGCGCGCAATGCCGGGCAGGTGTTAGATCCCTACCGCAGCCGTCAGATCGAAGTGGGCGCAAAATATGCGCCTGTAAAAGACCTGCTGCTTACCGCTGCGCTGTTTGAAGCCAAACGCCCCTTTGCCTATACCAACGACAACGGCGATTTTGCTCAGGACGGTACGCAAAAAAACCGTGGGCTGGAGCTGATGGCTGATGGGCATATTACTCATAATTTACGCGTGTTAGGCGGCGGAGCCTGGCTAGATCCAACGCTCCATAATACCGCGGCCAGCAATGCGGATGGTAAGCAAGTTGTTGGTTTGCCGCGTTTCGCCTCGAATATTCTCGCGATCTACACCATCGAACGGGTTCCGGGACTGGATGTCGACACGAACGTGCATTACGTCGGACGTCGGGCTACCGATAATGCCAATGACAGTTGGGTCGGGAGTTACACCACGGTGGACATCGGCACGCGTTATGCCACCAGACTGTGGAACACGCCAACCACTTTACGGTTTGATATCACCAATCTCACCGACCGTCACTATTGGACCAATATTGTTCCGGGCGCATTGACCGGCTACACGGGCGCAGGGGCTGCCAGCGCTCAACTTGGTGCACCGCGTCAGGCTCAGGTTTCTGTTCAGGTTGATTTTTAGGGGTTGCTCATGAAAACGTGCCACACATGGCTGCTTTGTGTGTGGCTGGCGTTTCCTGCCCTGGCAACGCGCCAGGTTGTGGATGATGCTGGTCACACAGTTACCGTTCCCACACATGTTGAACGTATTGCGGATGGCTGGTTTGCCCATCATTCGGTGCTGATGACGCTGGGCGCAGGTCGTAACATTGTTGTGACGGTCAACCATGAGGATAACCAGCCATGGATGTTCAAAATCAACCCTTCCCTGAGGCAAGCCTTACAGATACGAGGAACATCATTTAATACTGAGGATTTGTTGGCTCGGCACGTCGATGTGGTGTTCGTGGCAAAAGGAAAAGGGGATGCTCAAAGTTACAGTCAGGCGGGCATCCCGGCCCTTGAAATGGCATTTACTGACTATGCTTCGATGGAAAAATCGGTCACTACAACCGCAGAGGTTCTGGGGACGGGGCAGGCTCGCGCCCGGGCGACGGCTTACAATCAGTATCTCAACCGTGTACTCGCGGATGTGCAGGCTAAAACGGCGAAGTTGTCGGCAGATCAGCGCCCTCGGGTACTTCATATTCAGTCGCTGAATCCGCTTAAAGTCGATGGCAGGAACACGTTGATCGATACCTGGATTACGCTGACGGGGGGACGGAATGCGGCAGATGAAGTGGACGGCAACATGAAGGAGGTGTCGCCCGAAAGGGTGCTCTACTGGCAACCGCAGGTCATTATTCTCGGTGCGGGTTGCGGTGATATCGCCAGTTCGCCATATGCGGCATTGTTCAAAGAACTTGACGCGGTTAAGCAGGGTAATGTCTGGCGCAATCCGGCGGGCGTGTTCCCCTGGGATCGTTACGGCACTGAAAGCGCGCTACAGCTGCAATGGGCTGCATCAAAACTGCATCCTACGCTGTTTAGCGGCCTGGATATGGTCAGCGTGACGCGCGATTTTTATCGCCAGTTCTTCGATTATTCGCTCACTCCAGCGCAGGCGATGCGAATTTTAAACGCGTTACCTCCACAGGAGTAACACTTGCGTGTAAAGACAGGCGAGATAAGGATCGCACGCCATTTTTACCCCTCTTAAATGTGGGGTTTGGTGCGTTGCATGATGATAATGGGTTGCCAGTCATCACGTTATATAATTTAATGCATATCGTTTTTACTCCTCTATTCAGATGGTATCCCATGTTAACTTTCCGCTCTTTTGTGCTGGTATGCGCCAGCATGTTGTTTGCGTTTTCTGCTCAGGCCGACCGTACGATCACCGATCAGCTTGGTCGTCAGGTCACGATTCCTGACCATGTGGACAAAGTGGTCGTGCTGCAACACCAGACGTTGAATATTCTGGTCCAGCTCAATGCGCAGCAGGACATTGTTGGCGTGATGTCGAGCTGGAAAAAACAGCTCGGGCCTGAATTTGCGCGCTTTATGCCGACGATTACTACATTGCCGACGCCGGGCGATCTCACCAGCGTGAACATTGAAAGCCTGCTGGCAATTCATCCACAGGTGGTGTTTGTCGCCAACTATGCGCCCGCGGAGATGATCCAGCAGATTCAGAACGCCGGTATTCCGGTCGTTGCTATCTCATTGCGCAAAGATGCCGACGGGCAACAGAATAAAATGAACCCGACTATGGCCGATGAAGAGCAGGTCTACAACGAAGGGTTAAAGCAGGGTATTCGCCTGATTGCGGATGTCGTGGGGCGCAAACCGCAGGCTGAAACGTTAATCGACTACGTTTTTGCGGCACGAGCAAAATTCAATGCGCCGGTTGCAAACATCCCGGATGCGCAAAAAGTCCGTATTTATATGGCTAACCCCGACCTGATGACTTACGGTTCCGGTAAGTACACCGGACTGATGATGCAGCACGCGGGGGGATTAAACGTGGCGGCTGCCAGTGTGAAAGGGGCCCGTCAGGTTGCGCTGGAGCAGGTATTAGCGTGGAACCCGCAGGTGATTTTTGTCCAGGATCGCTATCCGCAGGTGGTAACTCAGATCCAAAACGATTCGAACTGGCAGGGGATTGATGCGGTGAAAAATCATCGTGTCTGGTTGATGCCTGAATACGCCAAAGCCTGGGGCTATCCGATGCCGGAGGCGTTGGCGATCGGTGAACTGTGGATGGCCAAAAAACTGTATCCGGATGCCTATAAAGATGTGGATGTTGATGCGCAGGCGCAAGATTACTATCAGCGTTTTTATCGTGTGAACTGGCAGTCTGATGCAGCTAAGTAACCGTTTTTTGCCCCAGCAACCGCTCTTAATCGTTGTGGTCCTGTTGCTGGGCGTCAGTTCGCTATGCCTCGGACAATATCCGCTGTCGTTAGGCGAGGTGTTTTACCACCTGACGCACTATAGCGACGCTGAGGGAATAGCCAGCCAGGTGATCTGGACGGTCAGATTACCGCGTATTCTGATGGCGCTGCTGGCGGGGGGCGCGCTGGGGTTATGCGGGGCGACGTTGCAAGGAGTATTTCATAATCCGCTGGTCGACCCGCATATTATCGGTGTGACGTCGGGGGCGGCCTTTGGCGGAACGCTGGCCATCCTGCTCGGTCTTTCGCCCTTGCTGATGATGGGGTCAACGTTTTTCTTCGGTCTGACGGCATTGATCCTGGTGTATGCCGTTGCTGCGTTACAGGGGTTGGAGAATACGCTGGTGTTGATCCTGTCAGGTATCATTTTGAGCGGCTTTTTTGCCGCGCTGGTGAGCCTGATCCAATATCAGGCTGATACCGAAGAGACGTTACCTAATATTGTGTTCTGGCTGCTGGGCAGCTTCGCGACGGCCAACTGGCATAAAGTACTGCTATTGGCGGTTCCAGTCGGTATCGCCGCGACGGTTTTGTTCCAGCTACGCTGGCGGATAAACCTGTTATCGCTCAATGACAAAGATGCCAGAGCACTGGGGGTGACGGTGGTTCCTCTGCGACGCAGCGTTTTGGTGTGCTGCGCATTTTTGGTCGCCGCTCAGGTGGCGGTCAGCGGCAGTATTGCCTGGGTTGGGTTGGTTATTCCGCATCTGGCGCGTTTGCTGGTGGGCGTTGATCATCGTCGTCTACTGCCGTGTGCCTTCTGGTTGGGGGGCGGTTTTATGATTGTCGTGGATGATATTGCCCGCACCCTGATGCACGCGGAGATACCGCTGGGGATCATCACCGCATTGTTCGGTGCGCCGTTGTTTGCTTTCTTGCTCATTCGTACCAGCCGTCGGGAGAAATCATGATACCTGCCGCACTGCGCGTAAATCAGCTTTCTTATGGGTATCGCGCGCCGCTATTTGAGCCGCTAACGTTCTGTTGCCAGAAAGGTGATATCTGGGCCGTGCTTGGACGTAACGGTCTGGGTAAAAGTACGCTGCTTGATACGCTAACCGGCACGCTGCCTGCTTTAGGCGGGAGTATTGAAAATAACGGTGGGATAGGAATTGTGGCACAGCATAGCCATCTACCGTTTCCTTATACGGTCAGCGATGTGGTGCTGATGGGGCGAGCACAGCACGTGAAGCTTTTTGCGCAACCCAGCCAGCAGGATCAACAAAGAGCAATGCAGGCATTAGAGCAGTTGAGTATTGCGCATCTTGCCTCCAGCTCATTTGGCTCACTTTCTGGCGGGCAGCAACAGTTAGTGATGATTGCCCGGGCTCTGGTGACTGAGTGTCAAACGTTGTTACTTGATGAACCGTGTTCCGCGCTGGATCTCGCCAATCAGCAGGTGGTGCTCCAGCTCATCAGCGATTTGGCCCATCAACAGGGATGCAGCATTCTCTTTTCGACCCACGATCCGCTTCATGCGTTGCAGGTTGCTTCCCATACTTTGCTGCTACTCCCTGAAGGTAAATGGCGGGCAGGGCCAACGGACAGCATTGTGACCGAAGAGAATCTGTTTCTGGCCTATGGCTTACCGCTGCGAAAACTTAGCGTGGAGAATCACCCTACGCCGTTTATCGCACCGTTGTTTTCTATTCGGCGTTAAGCGGTAAGAATCCTGCGGCGGTAAGGAACGCCTGACCGCTGCGGGAAAGTATGAATTCAACCAGCGCCATGACTTCTTTGGATGCATCAAGCACCGCCAGTTGGTATTCGCAGCAAATATTGTGCTCGTCCGGAATAGCCACGTAATGTACGTCGGTCATCGCGTGCAGCGCGTGTGCGTAATGCGCGTAACCGATAAACAGATCGGCCAGCCCCTGGCGCAGGATCCAGGCGCTCGCCAGTTCTCCTTGCGGGATTTTTACCGTATCACGGCCACCAACCAGTGGGATAGCGCGCACCCGAAGTTGCCGCCCGAGTCCTGGTTCCAGTACATCCATATTGTCGAAAAATGCCCAGGTATAGTCTCCGGAAGGGTCGCAGCCGGGCGTTGATGTCCCTGGTCGCAGCGTTGGGTCGCGGAGTAAATCCAGCCAGGTTCCGATTCGGTTGCTGACAAGGCTCAGTTTGTTCCAGCAAAAGGTGTGCGTTGAGACGGCTTTATTACGTACCAGCAGGTTTTGCGGATGTTCCCGGTTGGCGGAGGCAAAGAGCTCACACGGTTCACCCGTTTCAATACGCTCGCGCAGTAAACCGGCCGGACCATATTCAATCTTGACGTCTATTCCACTCATGCGCGTGAACTGGCTTATCAGCGGGGTAAATGCTGGGCGTAAACTGCCCGCGGCGAACAGGAGAATGGAAGAGGGCATGGTATCCGGGCTCTGACGAAAGACATTATACGAAGAAGATGAATGATACGCGTTGAGCATGGAATTTAGAATGATTTAACGCATTGCTATTGTAGCAACGTAGGAAATGATAAAACTGAAGATAAACGATAGTTTTGAGGGGAAATAGCACCAAATCGAAGAGATGATTTGGTGCGTCCGAGTGGACTCGAACCACCGACCCCCACCATGTCAAGGTGGTGCTCTAACCAACTGAGCTACGGACGCAAGATGGTGCGTTCAATTGGACTCGAACCAACGACCCCCACCATGTCAAGGTGGTGCTCTAACCAACTGAGCTATGAACGCAACGTTGTAGGTGACAACGGGGACGAATATTAGCGGCACAGACCGAATGAGGCAAGAGGGAAATGGCATTTTTCTTCCTGATCTCACGCGATTGCAGAGTAATTAAGCAAGTTGACTATATTTTGTTGATTTTGCAGCGTGTTTTTTATTCAGGCTGTGCGCTGGGGGCATAATGGGGGCATTTGGGTCGGCATCCTGCTGTTCAGCATGCTTACCTGATCCGCATTCATTTCGCTGATCCACTTCGAATCGTGGTGTGTTAAACAACAGAGAGCAGGTCGCTCCCTGTTGTTTCCGAAACACTCATGTTAAATGCTACTGAAGAGCTTTAAACAACGTCTCAATGTGAATATCAACCGTATCCAGTGCTTTAACAGGTAACTCTGTACCCACGAACAAAAGGGGAAGCTCTGTGCATCCCAGGATGATGGCCTCAATGCCTTCATCCTGACACATCCGTTCAATTACAGCGGTAAACTTGTCTCGCGTCTGTGGCTTTATAATGCCTCTTTCGAGTTCATCGTGGATTTTATCTGCGATGTAATCAATCTCATCACCATGCGGGATGACCACCTGAATGCCAGCTTCAGTGAAAGGCCGTTTGAAGAAGTCAGCCTCCATTGTAAATCTTGTCCCTACCAGCCCGACTTTCTTCAGGCCCTGAGTCTGAACTTCTGCACAAGTGGACTCTATAATGCTGACGAGCGGAACTGTGGTACACGACTGGAGTTCATTGAAGACGATATGTGGTGTGTTACCAGTCAAGGCGACGACTTCAGCCCCTGCGGCCACCAGATTCCCGACAGCCTTTGCCAGGTACTTCGTCAGCGCTTCATAATCTTCCCTTCCACACATAGACAGGACGTCATATACGTTGATACTTTCAATAGTTAGAGACGGAAAGAATGTATCGCCAATTCTTTTGTTAGCTTCATAAACAAATTTGCGATAGTAGAGCAATGTTGATTCAGGTCCGGTACCGCCGATTAATCCAAGTTTCTTCATTTTACCCTCAAAAGCTCCCGTATTAATCAACCGTGACAATCTTGCCAGGAACAACAAGTGGTTGAGGCTAACTGGGGCTGGTAGCTATTTAAATGGAGTAAATAAATTAAAAAACATGTAGATTCATTTCAATTGAATAAAATAGAATCTAATTTTCAATTATGGTGAATTTATGGATATAACCGACTTCCGAACCATCATAGCACTGGTAGAAACAGGTACCATTACTGCAGCAGCAAATGTGCTTTGCCGAGTCCCCTCAGCAATCACCACTCGAGTTCAGAACCTGGAGAGCCAGCTTGGTACCACACTGTTTGTAAAATCTGGTCGTCGGTTTCTTCCGACAAATGAAGGCCAGATGCTTTATGACAATGCACTGAAGATTATCGAGCTGGTTACTTTAGCAGAACAGCAGATGGTGAAGCCGGTCCCTGGTGGTCGGTTCAGATTGGGCGCTCTCGACAGTATGGCTGCAACAAGGTTGCCAGAGCCGCTGGCGCGCCTCTACCAGCAACATCAATCAGTGTCGGTGGAGCTGGTTACCGGGATAAGCCGCACATTGCTCGATGCAGTGCTTAGTCACGAACTTGATGCAGCCTTCATTGCTGACGCACCGGCTGATGACAGACTGGAACGCATGGCTGTTTACAAAGAAGAACTGGTTATTATCGCCGCAGCAAATTTCCCGCCGATACATGCTGCTGCCGATTTGACTCACACAACGTTGCTGGTATTCAGTGACGGCTGCTCCTATCGCGACCGGCTAACAACCTGGTTCAGAGAGGCAGGGATCAGACCTTACAGGCTTGCAGAAATGTCTTCCTACCATGCCATTCTGGGCGGCGTCAGTGCAGGAATGGGGGCGGGCGTGATACCAACACCAATCCTCGATACGTTTCCGACACGGGAACTCATCACAATCCATCCCTTTGAAAGTGAAAACAGCCAAATAACAACGGAACTGATATGGCGTAAGGGAGGGCTCACAGCTAATACATGTGCCCTGATTGATATCTTGTCCTCAAACATTGGAATTGCCTGACAACTGCAACTAGTTTGGGATTATGACGGACTGACGGTATCTGCAATGTTGAAATCCCATACTGAATGAAATGATACTACTAACTTTTTCCATCCTGCCATACGCTAATGCCCGGCTTTAATCCGCTCCCCGTTTGTGGAAATAAGCTATAACTGTCAACATCCGCTGACCTGCCCCCAGGATTAGATACAACCTTCAGTTAGTAACGTCGGTTGGTTTTTCTTCATATTTACTGTTTCTCCAGCCCGTTGCGAATTCAGCTGGTGTCTGGTAATCCAGCGATGAATGGGGACGGCACTCGTTATAATCCTGCCGCCAGTCATTAATCGTTTTCCGGCAATGAAGAATATCGCTGAACCAGTGTTCATTCAGACACTCCTTCGTGAAATCATCCACACAGGTCAGGCACTTGATCCTCCGACCGTTGGCCAGTGCGTCCATAACGAAATCCATCGACCATGTCAGGTTCGGCGCATCCGGGTGCAGAAGCGGAAACCGTTCGGTGCCAGCCCTTTACGGCGTCGTCTGCGTTTTACGCTCAGTCCATTAAGGTGGTAAATACGGTATACCCGCTTGTGATTGACGTGAAGGCCCTCCCGACGCAGCAGCTGCCAGATGCGGCGGTAGCCAAAACGCCTGCGCTCCAGTGCCAGTTCAGTGATGCACCCTGATAAATGCGCATCAGCTGCCGGACGCTGAGCCTCATAGCGGCAGGTCGACAGGGACAAATCTTAAGCCTGCAGGCACGACGTTGCGACAGACCGGTCGCATCACACATAAACTCAACGGCTTCCCGCTTCTGGCCTGTCGTCAGTACTTTCGCCCCAGAGCCACCTGAAGTGCCTCCTTATCCAGCATGGCTTCGGCAAGTAGTTTCTTGAGGCGGGCGTTCTCCTCTTCAAGCGACTTGAGCCGCTTCACTTCGGGAACTTCCATGCCGCCGAACTTCTTGCGCCAGGTGTAAAAGGTGGCGTCTGAAATGGCATGCTTGCGGCAGAGTTCCCGGGCCAAAACCCCGGCTTCAGCCTCGCGGAGGATACTGATGATCTGTTCGTCGGAAAAACGCTTCTTCATGGGGATGTCCTCATGTGGCTTATGAAGACATTACTAATATCGCGGTGTATTAATCAACGGGGAGCAAGTCACCGCTTATGGCTCACAGCGGACAAGCTAACTGAGTTGAAGGTCCGCTGTGAGCGAGGAGCGGAAGTTTGCGGCTTTCTTACTGCCAGATGAAAACGTCACTAACTTTACTGTATATTAATAAGCGGGAGCATTTCGCTCCCTAAATAGCTAAATAAAATTAGCTTAACACGCCCATTACTACTTTTCACTACACTGTCTGTTATCTTTCCAATTGACTAGGTGTCAACGCAGGCTTATTTTTTGCATCAGAGCCTGTAAGGCGATTTCCGCATCGACAGGATTTAGATCGTCATAATCCGCCAACCATACTTGAACTGACTCACTAAAGCTATTAGTGATACCAATTTCAGTTCCCAACTCAGGAATAAACTCAGAGGTGCCACAAATCACTTCGCTGAACCGAATCAAATTGCACATAAGGAAAGTTTCGCGGCCTTTATCTGTAATTACTTCATGATATGATCGACCTTTTTTATCTTTTCTTAGCGTAATATGTTCATTGTAAGAGTCAAAATGCGGATGTATTATTTTGTAAGACACAGTATTCTCAGGGTAGGGTGCTCCGCTGTCGAGTGTAATTAGTAGTGGATTTTTTTTGGATTTATGCGTATTACAGTCTTTGCACGTAACAGCAAGATTTCTTGGGGTGTAGAGATATTGTGGGTAAGAAGATTTGGGGATAATATGATCAATATCCCATTGCCCACCATGAAATTCTTCTCTTAATCTCCCACAATAGGGACATGTGAACTCTTGTTCATCGCGATGATAATCTCTAACTTCTTTTCGGAAGGCTTTACGCACTGCGCACGTACCATCCCAATGCGAGGCGTCTCCATTGAATGTATCTACAAATTCCTGAGCTGTTGCGCTGTATACAATAGGTCTATTAATCATCAGAGTTCCTTGCATACTCAAAGCTAAGGATCTGCTTGAATATCAGTTGTACAGGGTCTCCTTCCGGTATTCTCTTTTTATCAATGAGTATGCTGATTTCGTCCATAAATTCATTATCATCTTTTGTAAGAGCGATTTTTTTTGATATCTTAGACAGTATTAAGAGTAATTTTTTTATGATAAAGTCATTTTTATACCCAGGGCTTTTAAAAACACCTGTAAGTTGTTTTCCAGCAGACTGCTCTCTATAGGCTTTCAAAGGCTGTAGTTCATAAAACCCATCTTCTTCATATTTGTTTTCTTTTCTTATTATTGAATCAAAATTATCTCTATTTTCTAGGGACAGCACACAACCATTATCAAACTGCATACCAGAAATAATTTGAGGTGAATGCGTCGCAATAAGTATATGAGCTTCAAGAGTGTCGGGGCATAAAAGAGAGATGAAACGCATAAAATTAAGTTGCCATTCAGGATGTAAACTATTCTCTGGTTCGTCAATACATATCATGCAGTTTTTTTCTACATATCCACTTAATACAATTGCATTGCCGAATAATGTTCTCTGCCCAGAACTCAGTGAAACTATGTTGACTTCTTTTTTTGAGTTAAGATGCATAACCTGAATATCAGAAACATTAATCACATCCAATACAAATAAAATATTAATTATTTCAGCTTCATTTAGATCATCAAATAGATATTTAGATTCCGTGCTAATTGTTCCTTCTGCAACAGAAAAATATATACTACTAAAATTTCCCTGTGTAAACTTCCCTGCATCTAACATTAGCAACGTGTCGTATAATCCATCCAAATGGTTTTTATATTCACTTTCTCTTAAAATAATTTCAATAGACTTGTCCAACTTGAAGTTTTTATTTTTCAACTCTTCGTTTTTTGAATAATCAATTTTCTTGGTATGCGTAATACCTTCGTCAGACAGTATCACCCCACCATTAACCAGACTGCTTAATATAGACAAGACATACTTTATGTTTTGTGTATTCAAAGTACACTTAAGGTGCAAATCAGATTGCAACCCAAACATCATAAATGCTTCTTTCACTCTATTAGCGTCTTGCAAACCTCTTATGTTTTTATGACGCAATGAATTTTTAATGCATTGGTCAACAATACCCGATATCCCTCTCCTGGTATTGTCATTTACCTCTGGGTGAATGTAACTCATTGTAATTTGAGTTGCTTCTTTATTATTTAATTTATCATTGAGGATTTTATTGGATGTGAATCTATCAAACTTTGAGTTGCATATGGCAATGATTTTGCTAGGATTCCTCTCTGATAAACATTCAAGTTCAACAGCGGGGTTGCGATCGTTGTTATTTACATTGCTAAACAGAAAGAAATTTATAGCCTTACTTAATAAACTAGATTTGCCGCTTGCATTATCGCCAGTGAGAATTGTGTAATAATTGTTATGTGAGTCTTCACTAAAGTCATGGACTCTTACCTTGTCTCGACTGTCGTTCATGATTGAATTTATTCTAAACATTTTAATCCTTAACATTGAACTTAATTATTATTTACATCAGTTTCCCGGTTCAGCCTCGCGAGCTAGGTACAGAACAGCACAAAGCACCGTCACCCCAGTAATCCTTATGTTGTGGATACCTTGGATTTCATTGGCAAGTTCAGAGCCGATTGTTGTGGCATAGTGAATTTGGCTACCGAACCATAGGTGACATCATATACTTTGCAGTATATCCTCTCTATTGACAAACTGAAGTTGGCCATCTCTTGATAGGCGCGAAAATTCCGCTCTTGGCACAGGGCTGCTGTTGCAGCCCTGACAACCTTAGACTTCAATCGATTCAGAAATCTCTAACGCATCATCGACTTCAATGCCCAGATAACGGACCGTGCTTTCCAGTTTCTTATGACCTAACAGGAGTTGAATCACACGAAGATTCTTAGTTTTCTTGTAGATCAGGTAAGGTTTTGTTCTTCTCATGGAATGTGTACTGTAAAGCGAATCTTCGAGACCAATTTTTGCTAGCCACCCATGAAAAATTCGGTTGTATTGCCGGGGTGATATGTGTTGGTTAGTACCGACCCGAGATCGGAACAGGTAGTCTTTACTGTGTAAATTGCCAAGCTTTATCAATGCAGAAACAGCCTCTCTTGTCCCTTTGGTTATCTCAAATTGGACAGGGCTGCCGGTTTTCTGTTGTAGCACCGTAGCTCTGCTTGAAACAGAGCTACCATATGCAACATCAGATACTTTGAGTTTTACCAGATCACAGCCTCGAAGCTTACTATCTAGGGCCATATTGAACAGAGCCAAATCGCGCGTTTTACCTTCCAGTTCAAGCCTGATTCGGAACCCCCAGATATGAGATATCTGAAGTGGTCTTTTTTGGCCGATGATACGGTCTTTGTTCCACGGTGATGTGTTCATACTCAAATCTCCTGAAATGTGGGTGATCTGAGTATGGCTGTCCCTCATGAGCGAAAAACAGACGTTTTAACCGGGCTGTGATTCAGCTCATTGTATCCTTGGTCGCGAAGTTAGATTATCGATAAAGTTCAAGCAGAAACTATGATGAAACAACTGTTGGTTAGACCCAAATGAGATTAGAACAAGGATAATATAATGACAGTTCGATTGAATAAAGTATCAATAACTAACTTCAGGTCTTGCAAATACACCGAAGCTTTTCTAAGGCCATATACAGCATTGGTCGGCTATAATAACGCAGGTAAATCAAATATTATATTGGCTATAAAATGGCTCTTAGATGGCTCCCTACTAAGCGATGCTGATATGTACGACCCACAAAATCCAGTGCGAGTAGAGGGAGTCATTGAAGGGATTACTGATGATACGCTGACGTTACTTAGCGAAGAAAATCAGCAAAAAATTGCACCATTCATCATAGATAAAACTTTGAGGTTTGCAAGAAAGCAGGACAGAGAAGTTGTTGATGGTGATAAGTTAAAAGTCAAAAAAACACTTGAGGTTTTTGATGGTACCACATGGAAAAAAAATCCTGGTGGAATCGATGGCGCTATCTCGAATCTTTTCCCTGAACCAATTCATATTCCTGCGATGTCTGATGCTGTAGAAGATGCAACCAAAAATAAAGCCGGTACAACAATCGCGAAAATATTAGCTGCAATTGTTAGCGAAATAAAAAAAGAATATGAAGTAAAATTCTCTGAAAACATCTCGGAAATCGGTAAATATCTTGCTCATGATGGTTCTACTAGGTTGGATGGTTTGAACAAAATAGACAGTGGCGTTAGTCAGAAAGTAAATCAGTTTTTCCCCGATGTGAGTGTGAAACTACACTTTCCTACCCCCACTCTGGATGAAATATTCAAATCAGGAACCTTGAAAGTATTTGAAGAACGAGCTGGTTCCTCAATAATGCAAGACATCAGCCGATTCGGCCATGGTACACAGCGTTCAATACAGATGGCTTTGATTCAATATTTAGCTGATATTAAGAAAAGAAGCGATGATACAAAAAAATCAAACACTCTTATTTTCATTGATGAACCAGAGTTATACTTACATCCATCTGCCATAAACTCTGTGAGAGAATCTCTGGTTGCTTTAAGCGATCTTGGATTCCAAGTCATCATCTCAACTCACTCGGCCAGCATGCTCTCAGCAAAACATGCCTGCAATGCTATACAGGTCTTTAAAAGTTCCGAAGGTACTATAGCCCGGAAAACCATTTCGGAAAAAATACAAGAATTATATGAGGCATCCTCACCACAACTTCACTCTGCATTTACCTTATCTAATTCATCATTTTTCTTATTTTCAGAAGAAGTTTTATTAGTCGAGGGCAAAACAGAAACGAATGTTTTATGCGCACTTTATAAAAAAATTAGAAACAATGAACTCAACCCTACCAAGACAAGTATTGTAGCTGTAGATGGCAAAGGCAGTCTTTTGAAAATGGCCAATGTTATCAATTCAATAGGTATAAGAACGCGAATCCTTGCCGATTGCGATTTTCTATCAATACTACTGACAACCTCTCATAATGAAGTATTAAGTAGTGAATGCGATGAATTACTCTCATCTTTAACCAATTTGTCTGATCCACAAAGCTTGCAACTTACTAACCCCATTATTTCTATAGACTCACTAAAAAGCAGTTCAAGCAAAGACTTTATAAAAATCTGCAATCATCATGAAGTAAAAGCCTCAATCAAAAAAATTCATGATAAATTAAAGAGTGATGGAATATATATTTGGAAGTCAGGGGATATTGAGCAAGTATACGGATTTGGAAAAAAACAAAGCGAATGGGATAATTTATTAGATTGCTTAAGCGATGATGAAAAAGAGGTCCGTGCCATTATTAAGAACTATGATGAAATGGAAGATTTCATCTTATGGATTTGACTCTTCCCCTGACTAAATAATACGTAGTCAGGGGATAAGATAAAAAATGTATTATCTCAATTGAGTACTATGATTAGTGTGAAACAACGTGTAACGTCCGCTCCTGGCACACTGCGGACAAGCTAACTGAGTTGAAGGTCCGCAGCGAGCGAACTGCGGAAGTTAATTTGTGGGGGCTGCTCACGGTCTTACGTTACCAGGGGGAGATGGCTCAGCTTCTGATGTATAAAATCAATAAGTACTCTTGTTTTCGCGGGCAAGTAGCGTCGATTGGAATAAAGCGCAAACAAGTGCAATGGGGCTGCCGACTGGTTAAGCACAATCTCGATGAGTCGCCCATCGTTGATATAGGGTTGGCAGGCTTGTTTCGAGAGAATAGCAAAACCGACACCCGCTACCGCCGCTCGCCCTGCCATTTCTCCGCTGTTTACCCGATAATGTCCTTTAACTGCAATTGTCTCAAACCTACCTTTTGCACTGACGAATTGCCAGGGAGCCCCTTTCAGTGCGCTTACTGTTGTAATGCAGGGTAATGTTTCAAATTGTCGGATATGAGAAGGGGCACCATAACGCCGAATGACGGAGGGAGCTGCAACAATGGTGCAAGGGATCGTAACCAGGTGACGGGCGATATAGTCACTGTCATCTAGCTGACCACGGCTCACAATGATTGCTAAATCAAGATCCTCTCGTAGAGATTCGAGGCCTGACAAATTTGTGACACAGCTGATCTCCACATCTGGATGCTGACAGGCGAAATCGGCAATAACAGAACCCAGCAATGCTGGGCCTATTTCATTGGGAATACAGATACGTAATGGACCTTTGAGTTGGACCTGTCCTTGCGTTAATTCAGACTCCGTTTGTTCAAGGGCTTCAAGCAGTGGTCTTGCTCGCGTGTAGAGCAGCTGCCCCGCCTGGGTGAGCTTCATGTGGCGTGTGCTGCGCTCGATAAGCTGTAGGTTCAACTTTTCTTCTAACTGAGAAATACAACGACTTACGTTTGATGTCGGCATTTCAAGGGCTTTGGCTGCGCCAACGAAACTTTCCCTTTCAACCACGGCAATGAACACTTTCAGGGTAATAAAGTCGAGAGCCGGACGCATAGTAAATCCCATATTTGATAATAATACATACCACTTTTACCATCTTATGCTGATTATTGATAGCAGATAACCTTTTGGCATCCTTCTCTTATTGGTTGCTTGTTATGCCACAGGTTACTCAGATTTTTAATCATAAAACCCTAATTCGGATAGCCATCATCATCGCCTTTATCCAGTTTACTAATGCATTGGAGTACATGGCGTTCACACCTATTTTTTCCTTTATGGCAGAGGCGTTTTCGGTTCCGGTTTCATTTTCTGGATATGTCTCCGGCATGTACACATTAGGCTCGGTTCTTTCCGGTGTTGCTGCTTTTTATTGGGTAGATCGATTTGATAAAAAGCGATTCTTAATCCAGAACATGCTGCTGCTGGGAACGCTAACGTTTGTGTCTACATTTACAACAAATTTTGACGCGCTATTGGCTCTGCGATTTTGTGCAGGATTAGTTGGTGGTACAACGATGGGAGTGGGGACGAGTATCTTGATAAACTATTCTCCTGTTAACATGCGCGGGAAAATGTTAGCAACAGTAATTGCATCATTTTCAATGGTAAGTATCGTTGGTATGCCAGCGATAATATATTTTTGTACACACTATGGTTGGCATATTTCTCTGTGGTCAATCAGCTTTCTGTGTCTACTCTCTTTACCACTTATAGCCTATTTTATTCCCAAGGATTCAGCTCAATCACGTGCTAAGAACAAGCTATCAATTGATGCTCAAACCCTGCTTTTCGCATCTTGTAATGCACTGGTACAGTTTAGCTCAATGTTGATCATTCCCATTTTGACCCCATTGATGACCCATTATTTGGGAGCACAACAAAACCAACTGCCTTTGCTGTTCTTAAGCGGAGGGATTGCAGGTTATCTGTCTACAAAAATAACAGGTGTTCTGACATCGCGTTTTTCCGCTCTAATGCTGTCAACAATCTCAACGCTACTTTTTGTCCTAAGTTTACTGATCCCTGCAGCCGGTTATCATAACGCAGTTCTCTTTATTACTTTATTTCTTGGTGCTTCGTATAGTCGGCTGGTTTCATCATCTTCGGTTACGATCCAGTATCCAGCGGATGAACAACGTGCCAGTTTTTCTTCATTACAGACTGCGATAATGTCCCTGATAACAACTTTTGCATTCTTTTTGTCGTCCTTATTACTACCCGACCACGGCATAACAACACAGAACTTAGACCGATTGCTGGCAGTATGCGCATTAGCTGCGACCGGGTTTCCCCTGATGGTCATGGTATTGCAAAAGAAATTGGCTAAACGTATTCACCAGCCCGACTACGTTGTTATTGATTAGCATAACGTCCTCTGTTGGCATTAAACAGTCGTAAGAGGGGCACTGTTTTTCACGTGAGATTTGATTAGTTGAAGGCCATAAGTACGGATGATTAAATCGGTGATGAGAATGTGATGTGCAAAAGACAGGCATACAACAGCTTGAAGACTGAAATATGTGCGATGGCTCGAAATGAGCTTTGGGAATATGTAAATGTGAGGAATGAATGACCTATATGGTTTTGGAGTGGTTTTACCACACTTGAGGGCGTGATTTTGGGGGCAGATTTGGGGGCATTTTTGGGGCAGGGACATGAAAAGGGACACATTAATAGCTGCTATACCCCGCTATTAACTGTCCCTGCAATTTCTTATCTTACTGATATATATGTATGTATTTGAGTTTACGACTGATTGTTTTTTTTCTGTGTAATTGCAGAGTAATTAAGAAAGTTGATTATATTTTGTTGATTTTGCGGCGTGTTTTTTATTCAGGCTGTGCACTGGGCGAATCACACCTGATTGTTAAACTGCGTGATGTTTTGCATTCCTGCGTGCTGGAATCACTTAAATCATTGATCTTGACCCTCCATCTCCGAACAGCTTTTGTATCTTAAGTTAACGATGTCCGCTGCCGCCGGTATTCCCTCGGGGAGTGATATCCCAGCGCGCTGTGCGGGTGGTTTTCATTGTAATGCGTGAACGCTACTGCAAGGTTTCGCAGTGCTGTTCTCACATCCGGTTTTGGCATGAACGCGATATAGTCTTCTTTCATCGTTTTCACGAACCGTTCGGCCATGCCATTACTCTGCGGGCTGCTCACCGCTGTTGTGCAGGGCTCCAGATTCAGCTCTCTCGCGAACCTCCGCGTTTCATACGCGGTATACGCTGAACCGTTATCCGTCAGCCACTGCACCGCTGTGTCGGGCAACCTGTCGCCGAAGCGCTTTTCCACCGACCTCAGCATCACATCCTGCACGGTCGAACTGTCATAGCCTCCCGTGCTTGCTGCCCAGTCTATGGCCTCACGGTCGCAGCAGTCCAGCGCGAACGTTACCCGCAGTTTTTCGCCGTTGTCGCAGCCGAACTCGAAGCCATCTGAACACCAGCGCATATCGCTTTCTGCCACCGCTATCTTGCCCTTATGTTCACGCTTCGGTCGCTCTGGTTTGTGATGCAACAACAACAGGTTATGCTCGCTCATTATCCTGTAAAGCCGTTTGGCATTCACAGGTGGCTGTCCCTCTGTGCGACGTTGCTTGCGC
Organism: Citrobacter sp. CF971; assembly: GCF_006385635.1. Lineage (NCBI taxonomy): Bacteria > Pseudomonadati > Pseudomonadota > Gammaproteobacteria > Enterobacterales > Enterobacteriaceae > Citrobacter > Citrobacter sp. CF971. The sequence continues at coordinate 2,239,754 of NZ_CP041051.1, forward strand.
AGGATGCCCCACACGCGTCGATAACCATAACTCGGCATATCGCTGATAATGTTGAGGATAGCCGACAGTATTTCTGCGTCTGCTTCTTCATTACGCCGGTTACAGCGCCTGTCCTGCCAGTCGGCAGAACGGTTAATCCGCAGTGACAGTTGCGCACGCGACACGCCCATGGTCCGGCTGACCATGGCTATTCCCCGTCCTTTGGCAACAAGGGCGCGTGCGCTATCCATTTTCGCGACTGACCGTACTCCACGGCTTCTTTCAGGATCTCAACTTCCATCGTTTTCTTGCCCAGAAGGCGCTGAAGCTCCCGGACCTGCTTCAGAGCAGCAGTAAGCTCAGAAGCAGGAACGACTTCCTCTCCAGCCGCAACGGCGGTGAGGCTGCCTTCCTGATATTGCTTCTTCCACTTAAACAGCAGGCTGGGCTGGATACCATGCAGGCGGGCGACATGGGAGACATTCATACCCGGCTCCATCGTCTGCTGGATAATGGCGATCTTCTCCTGAGGAGTTTTACGTTTACGGACTTCTTGCCCTAACAGGATCCCGGTCATCTCAAAATTGGCGTTAGTGTTAGACATATATTCAAGCCTATCTCTTATCTGGAGATACAGCTACTGTCCGGTGTTTCAGGGGGCTACATCAAATCACTTAAATCATTACACAGCAACTTAAACAATATTCAGGAAGTAACAAAAACTATTGCCTTTAGTGTTGGCATCCGCAGTATCGTCAATACAGACGTACCTCATACTGACGTTAATCATCCCTCTTCCTGGAGGGGGGATTGACGCGACTTATCAATAGATTGGTTGGATTCTGGCACAATACATCTTATTCTGAACGCAGCATACACTTGCTGACCGATGGTGAAGGTCATGGGATATTAACCCGTTACTCAGGGAAGGCGGCAATGACAGATTATTGGTGGAAAGACCTGGTTGATCGTAATAACCAGTGGCAAGGGTTGGAACTGACCTTCAAAGAAAATCAAAGAACTGAGCCCGCGATGGAAATGCTCAGTGGCCATTTTGGACGTATGGCATTGCGGCTTGCCGGAGAGCCGTTATTCTGGGCTTCAATGCTTGAAGATCATTCCGGCGTCTGGCTGGTTTTTAATGCAGATCATCCACGGAGTCAGGTGATGCTACCTGCGGTGACCTCTGAAGACATTGAACGGATAAAAGCCAAAGGCGAGCTGATGTGGATCGGCGAATGGTGCCGGTATTTTGTTCGTCAGTTAATGAATGCGCCAGCACCGTTACTTCCACCGCAGCGTTGGTTGATAAGACCGATGTTACCGATTCAACGTTCATCACGCTATTCCAGTCCCCAATCCGTTGCGTTAGAAAACTGGCGTTTCGCAGCGCCAGAAAGCACTGAAAATATTAACTGCCAGTGGACGCTGTACGGTGAAGATTTCCCTGTTCTGACGCAGCCGGAAAACGTCAGATTGGTTGACTGGTGGTGGGGAGGTTATTTACTGCTTGGACGTTATGCCATTCAACCCAATACGGGGCGGTTAAAATGGTGGCGTAAAAAATGCCGAGAGGGGACGTTGCCACCGATACTGGTCTGGTATATCGCCGGATTAGGATCTTATGTAATCCTCGATGGGCATTATCGATTACAGGCGGCGATTGAAAAGCAGATCCCCCCTTTGTTTCTGGTGCTGAGCGGGCTTACTGAAAAGGAATATCCAGCCGATGCCGTCAATCAGCTGCGCATCGTTCAGTCGCTGGAAAAGCAGCTGGCTAACAATCCCAACTACAGTGTCAATGCGGTAAATCAGACGCTGATTAGCCTCTATGACAGACGATATCTTTACGCGTCAACACATAGCCGCGCTACTCTCGGCGAGGGAACCCAATGGGCTACGGAGGTGGAGCGTTATCTGCAAAAACATCATCTTGATGCGTATCGGGACAAGATTTTTCAGCGGGTTAAGGGAGATTGATTTTTACCCTGGGTTTGGTCGAAAAACGTGAGCCAGTTTCTGATAACTCCCGGCGGTGGCATTCAGACGGGAGTCATCCTTATTTATCGCTCCTGTTGCAACTCGAGATCAGAACACCGGTAAACCCAGCCCTTGCTTCACTTCTCTTAATGTCTGCTGCGTGATCTCGTGCGCCTGTTCGCTTCCTTTTTTGAGCATCGCCATCAGCATGCCTTTATCCTGAATATAGGTTGCCCGCAGCTCGCGCATTGGGGCGATGAGTTCCTGCAAGCACACCTCCAGCTCGTTTTTGCATGTCCGGTCACCCAGTCCACCCCGTTGGTAATGCGCTTTCATCTCCGCCACTTTTGCTTTATCCGGATGAAAAGCGTCGAGGTAAGTGAATACCATATTGCCGTCGATTTGCCCCGGGTCGGATACTTTCAGATGATTGGGGTCGGTGTACATTGCACTGACCGCGTGATGAATGGTTTCTTCGCTGGCTGACAGGAGCAATGTGTTACCAAGCGATTTTGACATTTTGGCATTCCCGTCGATCCCTGGTAGGCGGCTGGTTTCACTCAGCAGCGCTTTGCAGTGCGATAAGACGGGGGCCGATAACAGGCTATTCATCTTGTGCACGATTTCATTAGTCTGTTCAATCATTGGCAACTGATCGTCGCCGACGGGAACCACTTCGGCTTTGAAGGCCGTAATATCTGCCGCCTGACTGATGGGATAAACCAGAAAACCAACCGGTAACGAGCGGGCAAACCCTTTCTGCGCAATTTCGTTTTTAACCGTAGGATTACGCTCTACGCGAGCCACGGTGACGATATTCATATAAAGCGCGGTCAATTCCGCAAGGGCAGGCAGGGCCGATTGCAAACAAATAGTGGTCAGTGAAGGATCTATTCCTGCGGCAAGATAGTCGGCAAGTACCTCGGGAATATTGTCGCGGATCTTTTGCGGTGTGCTGCCGTTATCGGTTAGTCCTTGCAGGTCAGCCACCAATATAAACTGCCGATAATCATGTTGCAGCGCGGCGCGCTGGCGCAATGACCCCACATAATGGCCAAGATGCAGCGGGCCGGTGGGACGATCGCCAGTGAGGATGATGGTTTTATTGTTCATGTAAGACTCCTTAGTCATAAAACCGAAAGGGGTCTCTAAATGCAAATAACCGCCTTTCGGCGGTTATCTAAAAATGGGAAAAACACATTCTGACCGCCTTTAAGAAGGCAGCCACCACAGGTTGTAATTAAAAGCGGTGATATCGTGTTTTGTGTTCATTGAATTAACATATCACCGCCTGGCGTTGAGGTAAAGCCATGTTCAACTGGCCTCCAGCATGCCAAAGCTCACGATGCGCGAACGTCCCAGCTCTTTAGCGCGATACAGCGCCACGTCTGCAGCACGCAGCAGGTTGTCGCTCTGGGCGTGCTGCGGATAGCTGGCTACGCCAATAGAGACATCGACGTGACCAATTTCAGAGACGCCAAAGTGCAGCGACAGTTCGCGTACGCCGTTATAAATATCCGTCGCAAGGCGGTTGGCGGCCTGTTCATCCGTATTGGCCAGCAGCACCAGAAACTCCTCACCGCCATAGCGGAAGGCCATGCCGCTGTCGTGAACCACGCGCTGAATGGTGGCGGCGATACTTTTTATCACGCTGTCTCCCGCCTCGTGACCAAAGCGATCGTTAATATTTTTAAAATGGTCGATATCGATCATCAGGCAACTGATCGGCTCCTTGTTGCGTACGGCCTGGCTCATCTGAGTACGTAAGGTATCTTCCAGATGATGACGGTTACGCAGACCAGTTAGCGGATCGTAGAGCGCTTTCTCCAGCAGGGCGTCACGCAGACGCTGGTTGGCTAATGCGAGGCCGAGTGCTTCTGCCATTAGCTCCAGATACGCACGAGAAGGGGTGGAATCATCGCTAAGGTTCTGGAATGAGAGCAGACCGATGGCTTCTCCTTGGGCAATCAGCGGAACGCACAGGGTATGTTGCTGGCATGAATCCGGCAGATGGTAGCAGGCGATATCTGGTTCACCTTGTACCGGAGGGTGGCTCTGGCCGCGGCGCACAGCCCAGCATTCGTCCGGGTGGAACGCATCCGCTTTACCCTGCGGTGAGAGCCATTGTGCAACGCAGCGCATTTGCCAGGGTTCCCGGTCCAGTATGTAAAGCCGCCCGGCAATACCTGGGGCAATATTCGGTGCAAACAGTTCCGCCACATTGATGACATCGGCAAAATTCTCGCAGCCCTGCAGACGCTGCGTCATACGTGCCAGCAGATCGCGGATTGCCCAGTCGACATCTCGCTCCCTCTCCAGTCTCTGACGAGCCAGACCGTTCTCGCGGAATATCCGGATCGCCTGTGCCATGTCGCCTATTTCGTCTATCTGGTTAAAGCTGGGCGTCTCAACGGCATAATCCTGCGATGCGAGACGGTTTACGACATCGCTCAAACGCACGACGGGGCGCAGGACACGACGCTTTAAAATGAAACCGAGAACGAATAAAAACAGCAGCGCCGTCAGACCGACCATCACTTCAGAGGCCGTCCGCAGCATGCGGGATGACTGGGTTGCATCTTCAATCGTGTTGCGTACGCGGCTATCGAGTAACTGGCGGAAATGATCTATACGGTCCTGGGCTCGCTCCAGTTCCTGTTCATAGGCTTTCCCGTACAGCAGGGTGATGGCCTGCGACTCTTCTCCACGCGCGACGCTGGCAAGCGCCTCGGCCTGCTCATCCTGCAGAGCATCCACAATCTGCAGCCCTTCGTGCAATAGCGCCAGCTCTTCATCCGTTGCACCAAGGTCTTTGAGCTTCGACAGACGATGCTCAACGGCTTTCAGCGACGCTTCTTTCTGACGGTAGGCGTTGAGCACCTCAGGATCTTTTGCAATAACATAGTCGCGCGCCAGGTCGGACAGAGACCAGGCGTCAAGCTCCACTTCTTCGGTCAACTGATCGAATTGATAACGCTGCTCTACCACCTGGCGTTCGGTGTTATCGGCGCTGGATGCCATCAGCATGACAATACCGGAGGCGATGGTCAGACATACCGTCGCGCTATAGGCCCAGTTGGTGATTGTGGCAATTCGCACTGATTAGTTCCTTCTGCGACGATTAATGAATACGCATGATTGAAATTATAGAAAACGTATGATTTTGCGTGAAAATAAAAAAGGCGGTCCGAAGACCGCCTTTTGTTATCGTCCGGCCATCACAGATCTGGAGGATTTTTTCCTTCTTCCATAAAGGCTTCGTCAATTCCTTCCACGTTACCTTCATGGTCACGCCCGGAAAACAGGTTCCAGCAGGTAATGAATAGCGCGGCAATCAGTGGGCCAATCACAAAGCCGTTGATACCGTAGATCTCCATTCCACCGAGGGTGCTTATCAGGATCAGGTAATCAGGCATTTTGGTGTCTTTACCTACCAGCAGCGGGCGCAGGATATTGTCCACAAGCCCAACGATAATCACAAAGAAGCCAACGATAAACAGCCCTTGCCATAGCTGATGGGTGGCGAACAGAAATATTGCTGCTGGTACCCAGACGATCGCTGAACCGACGGCGGGCACGAGGGAGAGAAACGCCATCAACGCGCCCCACAGAACGCTACCGTCGATATCTACAATCGCAAACGCGATGCCGCCAAGAATACCCTGAACCAAAGCGACGACCGCCGTGCCCTTGACTGTTGCCCGCGTCACGCCGACGAATTTTGCAAACAGGTGCTGTTTGGCAAAATCAGAAAGCGGTAATGAGTCCAGAATCTGGCGCACCAGGTACGGTCCGTCCTTCAGTAAGAAGAACAGTAGATACAGCATGATGCCGAAGCTAATAGCAAAGCCGAATGTTCCTTTACCAATCAGGAACGCGCTGCCGGCGAGGTACTGTCCACCCTGCAGCACGACATCGGACAGTTTTTTCTGGATCTGCGCGACATCATCCAGATTGTGTTCTGCCAGAAAACCTCTGGCCCAGTCAGGAAGATACGAAAGAACAGAAGCGACGACCTCCGGGAACTGCGTGTCATTCTGTTGCAGTTTGGTGTACACCACGTTCAGTTCAATGGCCAGCGATGACAGGATTACCATCAGCGGGATAAAGACAATCAGACAGATAATGACGATGGTAATCAACGATGCCAGTCCGTTGCGTTCGCCAAGCGCGCTGCGCAGTCTGTTTTTTACCGGGTTAAAGATAGTCGTTAATATCGCGGCCCACAAAATGGCGGAAAAGTAGGGGGACAGCACATCGAAGAACGCCCAGGTCACGAGGGCAAGTATGAAAATGAAGAAACCTTTAGTCAGTCCGTTAAATCGCATTAGTGAACCTTGTAATGAAAAGCAGTCCAGACTATAGAACCGTTCAGGGGATTTACCAACTTTAGCTGAAGATTGCCGCTTATTTTGGCTAATACGGTGACTTACTGAAGATAAAAACCAATGAATATCCACAGTGTTAATGTGATATTTGAATGACAGCAACCATTAGATTTTTAGTGCATCAAAGATGACGGTATCTATTTTTTCTGGAGTGGTGAAGGGGGCAAAACGCTTAAGCGGTTTTCCGTCGCGTCCGACCAGAAATTTAGTGAAGTTCCACTTGATCCTCCCACCCAGTATGCCGGGTAATTCATCTTTCAGGTAACGAAATACCGGGTGTGTAGCGGCACCGTTAACCTCCACTTTCTCAAACATTGGAAAACTCACGCCGTAGTTGACGTAGCAGGTCTGCGCGATTTCGTCGGCCCCACCGGGTTCCTGCTTACCAAACTGGTTGCAGGGGAAACCAAGCACCACCAGGCCCTGTGTGTCGTATTTCTTATACAGTGCTTCAAGGCCCGCATATTGTGGCGTAAAGCCACAATGGCTGGCGGTATTAACCACCAGTACCAGTTTGCCTGCATAGTCGGCCATTGAAATAAGCTGACCATTCAGGCTTGTGGCGGTAAGTTGATGAAAAGTGCTCATTTTTTAAACCTCAGGTCAGGGTGAGTTTAGCGTCGACATTGCCACTCAGCGCGTTACGGGCAGTTGAAGCCTGATAGAAAATCTTCATGGCATCGTTTTTCTGTTGTTTATTGGCACAACTTGACCATTTCTGATTTCCTCATTGACACAAGGTTGAGGTTTACCAAACAGATATCCTTGGGCGAAATCGCAGCCCAGCGCCTGAAGGCTTTTTAGTTGTTCCTGCGTTTCAACACCTTCAGCAACAGCCTTCATATTGAGGGATTTCGCCATGCCCGTGATCAGTTTGATGATATTAAGCGCATCTTCATGTGTGGATATTGAATGCACAAAAGACTTGTCTATTTTAATTTAATCGAAGGCAAGCTTGCTCAGGCGCGAAAGAGAAGAATATCCGGTACCAAAATCATCGATGGAGATTTTTACGCCCAGGGCTCTGAGCTTATTAAGCGTATTCATCGGTGTCGTACTCTCAGTGAAGAGAGAGGACTCTGTTACTTCCAGTTCAAGACGATCGGCTGGGAGTCCAGTTTCTTTCAGAATAGACAGTACGATACCGACAAAGGCTTTGCTGCTTAGCTGGACAGGAGAGACATTTACTGAAATTTTAGCAGGAACCGCCCAACAAGCCGCTTCCCTGCAGGCAATTTCAAGCACTGCTTTCCCCATCTCATTAATCATTCCGGTTTTTTCAGCAACAGGAATAAAGCTATCCGGCGACAGGAGGCCCTTCAGAGGATGGAGCCAACGAATTAGGGCTTCATAGCTATAAATTTCCTGGCTGAAGGAGTCAACAATGGGCTGGTAATAAACCACGAATTCTTTGTTCACTATTGCCAATGCCATATCATGCTCAAGCGTTCTGCTTTCTTGTAGCTTTTCTAACATTCGTTGTCGGAAGACTTTTATCTTACCTGAGCCTTCACCTTTGGCTTCATAAAGGGCCAGATCGGCAAATTTATAAAGATAGTCGGAACGACGTTCAGTGTCTGAGATAACAATGCCAACACAGGTGGTTATGTTGATAATCGTGTTATAAATAGTGTAGGGCTGGCTGATAAATTCACATATTTTCTGGGCCCGCGAAACGGCGTGGCTTTCTGTCAGGCCACTTGAGAGAAACGCAAATTCATCTCCACCCAGGCGATACAGCGTATCCGAAGTAAGGCTCATTGAAACCAGTCGGTCTGATATCTGGCGTAGCAACATATCACCGGCATCATGACCATACGTATCATTTACCTCTTTGAATCGATCTAAATCAAACAACATCACAGTCACAGAATCGTGATTTTTTTCTGCTATCTCAATTGTTTTATTTAAATCGCTCCAGAATAGTTGACGATTATTCATCTCGGTAAGAGAGTCATGGTAGACGTCATATTCCAGTTTAGCATTCTGGATTTGCAGCTTTTCTTTAGATTTCTGCAGTTCTTCGGCAAGACTCTTGACCTGCAGGTGCGCCCGCAGAATATTTCTGTTTTGATAGAAAATGAGCACTCCCAGAATCGCACTCAGTATTATCAGCAGCACCGAGGTTGCTGAGTAAATATAGTACAGCGTTTGAATTTTTTGGTTGGCGTTATTGATCGAGTTAACATCTTTGTTTAACGCACCAGATGAAAGACGACCCAGTGGCGCATCCAGAGTATGCATTTTTTTCAGATAAGCCTGGAGTGCTGAACGGTTCATTTTCTCTAGATTAACATCCAGAAAACTAAGGGTGTTTTCAAGTTTTACCGCCAGCTCACGGTGGGCTATATTGCTTTCTATGTAGCGCCCCAGGTCACCTTCTTTTATTAAATCACTCTGGCTGAGCATAATGTCGAGGCGCATGCGTACATCATCGAGATTCATCGTATCATCGATAGTGTAAAGACCCAGCAATGACTCGAATCGGTAATATTGTGATACCAGCTGAGCAGCAGACCAGGAATCGGTGTAATGAGTCAGTTTCTGTAACTCTTGTTGCCGTTCATGCACGAGGAAAGAGATATATCCGGTAGATATAAAAAGAAAAAAGATGATGCCAGCCAGTATTCTGTTCATGATGTTCCTCTGAACGCTTACTCAATATCCATACTACTGACCTGCCATGCAGACCTTGAATAATAAATCTGATTATTCAGTTCCGGCATGCTGTCATAGGGGTACACAATGAATAAAGGACCTTTATCACGGATGCGCATATATTTTCCGTTGATTTTTAACGCAAGGATGGCATTGTATTTTTTGAAATCACTGAGAGGGATTACGGTGGTGTAGTCATTGAGCGCAGTGACCTTTACAACCGAGCCGCTCGCGCCGACGTAATCCATGAGCTTTTGTAGTGGAATACCCGTAAAAGTAGTGCGTCCATTATACCAGGGGGAGGTGGTCTGGAAACTGACCATGCCCAGCTTCTCAAGGCTGGCGGTATCAAAAACGGCTTTCCCGTCTGCATTTGTATTTTCAATATTACCGGACAGCGTTAAAAGAACTGTACCGGAAGGCTGGGGAAGTTCACCTGCCCAGAGCTGGGTGGTGAGCACAAAGCTTACTAACATTACGATTAACCGCATTCTTACCTCACCAATCAGCCGGATGTAAAAGAATTATAATTTAGATATCACTCTATTTATATATATTGCATAGGTATTATTGATGCAATAAATTCAGCTTTATTTTTATTCCTCTAAATCAATGGGTTAGATTTTGTCTGTTTTATTATGATGTTTAATCAATGCTGATGGTGTTATTTGAGGAAAACGTAATCTCACTATGTATGTACAAAAATAAATCATTTATTGACTCAGTGCCAATAAATGCCTACGAAAATAAAGGTTTATTTTTCCCAGCGGCGGGGCGTTGTTTACTGGTGGTGGCTATATCGGATACGAAGCGGGCCAAAGTATAGCGGGAGCGCTTCGTGTCGGTAATCAAAATCAGACTTTTTATGCTGCGGCTGGTGCAGTTCAACTGAACCCGTTTATTCACCCGCCTGAACTGACTGGCGGGCATACAGGTAGGCGGTGGCCCTTGATACGCCCAGATGCTGTGCCACCGTATCCATAGATTTGCGTACGTTAAGCAAACCGTCCTGGCGTAATTGTTGAATCAGCAGCTTACGGTCTTGAGGTTTAAGGGCTCGGGCCGTCGTAGCGCGTTTAGCGGCAAAGTCATCAATACGCTGGCGGATGACTTCGTTACTGCCGGGATCGATATGTTCCTTAATGGGGGAGTTTTCGGTTTCAGTAAAACGCGCAAGAGCACTCTGCATACCACGAAACAGCGTCATATCTACATTCAGACAGAGAGCTGCTGCGTATCTGCCTTCTTCGTCCTTGATGCCAATTGAGGTACTTTTCACCGGGCGACCATCGGCAAACTGATTACTGTAGTTCGCAATGATGCTGGGAAAGTCAGGCGATGCGATTCTCGCCAGGCCAAGCTCGGTTGCTGGCTGGCCGGGTTGACGTCCGGACAGATTATTATGGATGGATAAAATGGCATGTTCAGGATTTTTGAGGTCATGAACCACCACTTCGCAAAACGGAGAGAAGGTCTCACTCAATCCCCTGGCGATAGTATCAATTTGGCTGAGAAGCGAGTTATTGTCGGTTTTTGGCATGCCAGTCTCCTGCGGTGATGCCTGTTGCCATGATTGCGAGCAGTTTACAGTGACCTGGGATCGTTTTTCCAGACGGCAATGTACAGACAGTAACATTAGGGTATCTGCATGACAGATACCCTGTTTATCATCCGGCCAGAAATTCACTGTAGCGGCTGATATCCACGTTTCCGCCGCTGATGATAATGCCGACTTTCTTGCCGAGAAGTTCAGCTTTGCGCGCTCTGGCGGCAGCAAAACCCAGACACCCGGTCGGCTCAACGACGATTTTCATGCGTTCAGCGATAAATTTCATTGAGGTGATTAACTCAGCGTCTGAAACCGTCAGAATATCGTTCACGTTTTGCTGGATAATCTGAAACGTATAGTTCCCGAGATGTTGGGTCTGAGCACCGTCAGCAATGGTTTTGGGCGTATCGATATGAACAATTTTTCCGCTACGAAACGACTGTTGACCATCGTTCCCCGCCTCAGGTTCTACACCATAGACGATGCAGTCAGGAGACAGATGTCTGGCAGCCAGAGCGGATCCTGAGAGCAGGCCGCCACCGCCCAGACAAACGAAAAGGGCGTCTAACTGACCCACTTCTTCAATCAGCTCTTTTGTGGCGGTGCCCTGGCCTGCAATCACGTGCGGATGGTCGTAAGGGGGGATCAGCGTTAACCCCTGTTTCTCTGCCAGGCCCCGACCAATTTTTTCACGATCTTCAGTATATCGATCGTAAGTTACCACCTTTCCGCCATAGCCTTTTGTTGCTGCAACTTTAGCTACCGGAGCATCATGCGGCATGATAATTGTTGCTGGAATCCCCAATAATTTTGCCGACAGTGCAATGGCCTGCGCATGGTTACCGGAAGAAAACGTCACGACGCCCGCAGCACGTTGTTGTGGTGTGAACTGGCGTAGCGCATTCATAGCGCCGCGAAATTTGAAGGCGCCCATTCTCTGGAAGTTTTCGCACTTAAAGAAGACTTCCGCGCCAAATTCTTCATTAACCGTTCGGGATGTCATCACCGGCGTTTTGTTAGCATAATCTGCGATGCGCGCTGCCGCAGCGGCAACATCGTTATAATCAGGCAGTGTCATTTCAGTCATTGTTGTTTACCTGTATGTTGTTAAATGTCACGCTTGCGGGGCCAACGCCATAGCTTCAACTTCCAGCGCAAAACCATAATGAAGTTCCGCAACACCGGCTACAGCACGGGATGGACGGAAATCACCGATCCACTCCCCATAGATTTTGTTAAACGTCGGCCACTGATTCATATCCGTCACATAGACGCGAACTGACACCAGATGCTGGCGGGAAACTCCAGCACCCGCCAGACAAGCATCAATATTCTGTAGCACCAGCCGGGTTTGATCTTCAAAAGAGGCATCCGCTTTTTTCTCGCCGTCGAAAGTTACCGGCAATTGCCCAGAAATGAAGACGAAACCGCCAGCCGTTGTACTGTGCGAGTAATGACCTGCTGGCGGGAAGCTTCCAGCAGATGAGTTCAGTGTAATGTCCGCGGACATAATAAACCTCCTGTAGCTAATGATTCACTTTGTATAAAATAATACAATTTGTATTATTTTATACGCCTATATGCCACTTTCGGCTAGAGATAATTTTCGCGGGTGATGATTTTGTGAACTATTGCAAATGTGGCTAACGTAAATCGCTAACCTGGGTAGGAACGAAGAGGGGAAGGCAGGAGAGTGAAGAAACGCCCCGGGCGGGGCGTCTAAGGCAAAATACTAGCCGATGTGACCGTGGTTAATTTTAGTTAACGGTTCATTGATATCGAAGATTTTGAACGTCACGTCTTCCACACCCAGATGCTTCAGACGGGCGGTATGCTTTTTGATATAGGCCTGAGCGGTGTCTTCGTCCCGGAACAGGTAGATGCCACCCGCTTCGTGATTTGCTTCGTTCTCGGTCCAGATTTTCCAGATGAACCCCGGCTCCTGGTTGATTGATTCGGCCAGTTCAACGAGCTGACTCGACATCTCAGCCCCAAACGGACCATGAAAATCAAAGTGTATCTGCACGAGTTTGTTCGACATAAATCCTCCATGGATTGGTTATTTCGGGTAAGGCTGCTAGCGCAGCAGCACTTTACCGGTCAGATAAGTTATTGCCTGTCCACTGATATAAACACGCGTTCCTGCTAACTGACAGCGTAAATCCCCGCCGCGCTCAGAGACCTGGCGCGCCAGCATCTGTGTTTTATTCAGTTTTGCAGCCCAGTAAGGGATCAGCATGCTATGTGCCGAGCCTGTGACCGGGTCTTCAGCGACGGCTTCACCCGGGCAGAAGAAACGGCTGACAAAATCGTATTCCCCGTCACCCGGCGCGGTGATGCACACCATTTTCCCCAGCGGATGCATGGCGTGGATGTTTGGGCGAACAGCCTCAACCTGCTGTTGATTTTCCAACACCACCATGTAATCGCGTGCCACGCGCATCTCCTTGTATTCGGTGATGCCTAATGTTTCCAGCAGTAAAGTGGGCGGCATGGCAGATTCGCTTTGCCAGGCTGGAAAATCGAGCGTCAGCCATTCACCGCTGCGCGTGACCGTCAGCGGTCCCACAAAGCGGGTAGCAAAATGGATTTTTGTATCCGGGTAATCCAGATGTTCAAAGATGACATGCGCGGCGGCAAGCGTGGCATGCCCACACAGATTGATTTCACCCTGAGTGGTAAACCAACGCAGCTCAAAACCATTCTCATTGGCGACAAAAAAAGCGGTTTCTGACTGGTTATGCTGCTGCGCCATCTTTAATAATGTTTCATCGGGCAACCAGTCCGTGAGCGGACAGACTGCTGCGGCATTACCGCCAAACGTCGTGGTGGTAAAAGCATCCACCATGTAAAAATCGATTTGTTGCACAGAATAACCCTCTCATCGCACTCAGGATAAATCACACTCTACCATGCCAGCCATTGGGTCAGCGCTCCGATTCGCCACTGCGGTGAAAATTCGTTATCATCCGTCCCCACACCTCATTCTGGCCGCCTGATGTCTACGATCCTCGATACCTTTATTGCCCCGCCTTGTCATGACGAGATAGAGACCCTCTATCGGGACGAGCATCTGGTGCTAATCAATAAACCCAGCGGGTTACTTAGCTTGTCGGGCAAAAATCCGCAGAATCTCGATTCGGTACATCATCGGCTGGTACAGATTTACCCTGGCTGCACGCTGGTACATCGGCTTGATTTCGGCACTTCTGGACTGATGGTGGTCGCCCGTAACAAGGCTATCAACGCTGCACTTTGCCAGCAGTTCAGCCAGCGTACGGTCACTAAGGTGTACAGCGCGCTGTTATGCGGGCATCTGGAAAACGACGAAGGAGTTATCGATGCAGCGATTGCCAAAGACCCGGCGCTGTTTCCATTAATGTCAATTTGTGCTCTCAACGGCAAACCCGCACGCTCGCGCTATCAGGTTGTCGAGCGCTTTTATCATCGTCAGGAAAAGGGGGCGTTGCTCCCCTTGACGCGGGTACAACTAATGCCTGAAACCGGGCGAACCCACCAACTGCGGATCCACTGTCAGCTGTTGGGAAATCCGATTTTAGGCTGTGATTTGTATGGCGGGCGTCTGCTGCCTGGCACTGAAAGGGCGCCGCGACTGATGCTGCATGCCAGTGAACTGCATTTCAGGCATCCCATTAGTGAAGCGTGGATGAACGCCCAAAACACCAGCCCGTTCTGAGGATGTAAAAAAAGCCGCCAGACGGCGGCTATTTGGGCATTATCGTGCAGCTCGTTGCAATATAACCGCTGACGGCTGGCGTTGCAGAAAGCGCATCCGCAGCATCATCAGCACCGCCGCAGAGGTCAGGCCGATAATAAAGCCCATCCAGAATCCTGCTGGCCCCATTCGGTCAACCACCAGATCGGTCAGCGCCAGAATATAGCCGCTCGGCAGACCCAGCACCCAGTAGGCTGTAAAGGTTATAAAGAAAATGGAACGCGTATCTTTATAACCACGCAGGATCCCGCTGCCAATAACCTGGATAGAGTCCGATATTTGATACACCGCGGCCAGTAACATGAGCTGCGCGGCCAGGGTGACGACTTCCGGATTATTGTTGTAGAGCAGGGCAATATGCTCGCGGAATGTCACGGTGAAAAGCGCCGTTACGACCGCCATGCAGACACCGACACCCAGGCCCGTTCTGGCTGCAGTTTGTGCATCCAGCGTGGAGCCCTGGCCCAGACGATAACCGACACGAATGGTGACGGCAGCAGCCAGAGACATCGGCAGGACGAACATTAACGAACTGAAGTTCAGTGCTATCTGGTGTCCGGCCACGTCGATAATCCCCAGCGGGGATACCAGCAGAGCGACCACCGCAAACAGCGTTACCTCGAAAAATAACGCCAGCGCGATAGGTAAACCCAGTTGCACCAGACGCTTCATTACTGCGGTGTCAGGTTTCTGGAAACCACGCTCATTACGGATATCGCGCATTGAGCGCGCTCGTTTGATGTAAGAGAGCATGGCGATAAACATCACCCAGTAAACAGCCGCCGTAGCCACGCCGCAGCCTACGCCACCCAGTTCCGGCATGCCTAAATGTCCATAAATGAAAACGTAGTTAACCGGAATGTTCACCAGCAGGCCGAGAAAGCCCATCACCATCGCTGGTTTAGTTTTGGCTAATCCTTCGCACTGGTTACGGGCTACCTGGAAGAACAAATACCCCGGTGCACCCCACAGCAAGGCACGCAGGTAGCCAACGGCTTTATCCGCCAGCGCCGGGTCAATGTTATGCATGGAGCGAATAATGTACCCTGCGTTCCATAGCACAACCATAATCAGCACGGAGACGCTGCCCGCCAGCCAGAATCCCTGACGTATTTGATGGGCGATACGGTCGCGGCGTCCGGAACCATTGAGTTGCGCAATGACCGGCGTCAAAGCCAGCAGTAGTCCATGACCAAACAGAATGGCAGGTAACCAGATAGAGGTACCAATGGCGACTGCCGCCATATCAGTAGCGCTGTATCCGCCCGCCATGACGGTATCAACGAATCCCATTGCGGTTTGAGCGATTTGCGCAAGAATCACCGGTATTGCCAGAGCTAATAACTGACGCGCTTCACTTACATACTTTTGCACGTGTACACCACTATATTGTTGTTATTTGAGAGACTAAAAAAGCCGCCTTATATGGCAGCAAGGAGAAAAAGCAGGGGAAATTTCAGTCTATTGTAGCGAGGAATACGTAATTCTCCAGTGAAAAAACAGGCGCTGGTGGCGCATTGCTGGCAACCTGAATTTCCACCTGCTATTGTGCTGTGCAGAGATGTCTTAATTGAGTTCAGGAGTAGGAAGTATGTTTACGGGTATTGTGCAGGGCACCGCAAAATTGGTGTCCATTGATGAAAAACCAAATTTTCGTACGCATGTTGTGGAGTTGCCTGAATATATGCTGGATGCGCTGGAGACCGGCGCATCGGTTGCCCACAATGGGTGCTGCCTGACGGTCACCGAAATTAACGGTAACCAGATAAGCTTTGACCTGATGAAAGAAACGCTGCGTATCACCAATCTGGGCGATCTGAAGGTCGGTGATTTGGTTAACGTTGAGCGTGCGGCAAAATTCAGTGATGAGATTGGCGGACATTTAATGTCGGGCCATATTATGACCACTGCCGAAGTGTCGAAAATTCTGACCTCGGAGAATAACCGTCAGGTGTGGTTTAAAGTCCAGGACCCGTCGCTGATGAAATATATCCTGTACAAAGGATTTATTGGTATTGACGGTATCAGTCTGACGGTCGGTGAAGTGACGCCGACGCGTTTCTGTGTGCACTTGATCCCGGAAACGCTGGAGCGTACGACGCTTGGCAAGAAAAAGCTGGGCGCAAGGGTCAATATCGAAATCGATCCCCAAACGCAGGCGGTGGTTGATACTGTTGAGCGTGTACTGGCGGCGCGTGAAAGCGCCATCAGCAACATAACGGGCGAAGCGGGAGCCTAAGCCTGAGAGTTAAGCCCTCGTTGATACGGGGGCGATAACGATTAACGGGGAACGCGCAGGCCGTGTTCAACGCCGCGAGAAAATACCACCTGCCATAACTGAATATCGCGAGCTCGAAACGCTCCGGCACAAGCGTTCAGATAATAGCTGAACATCCGCTTGAAACGTTCGGTATAGTTATCGGCGATTTCAGGCCAGGAGTTAATGAAACGTTCGTGCCAGGCCATCAGCGTCGTGTCGTAATCCGCGCCAAAATTATGCCAGTCTTCCATTACAAAATGTGGCTCGCTGGCGTTGGCAATCTGGCGAACTGATGGTAAACAGCCGTTCGGGAAGATATATTTATTGATCCACGGATCAACGTTATTGTCGGTCTTTTTGGAGCCGATGCTATGCAATAAAAAGAGACCATCCGGTTTTAAATTGCGATCGACCACGTCAAAATAGGTGGCGTAGTTTTTCGGCCCTACATGCTCAAACATGCCGACGGAAACAATACGATCGAATTTGTCATTCAGGTCACGATAATCCTGCAGCAAAATTGTGACATCAAGCCCCGCACACCGTGACTGCGCCATTTTCTGCTGTTCTGCCGAAATGGTTACACCCACCACGCTTACGCCATATTGCGATGCCATAAACTGGGATAAGCCGCCCCAGCCGCAGCCTATATCGAGCACCCGCATCCCTGGCTTCAACTGCAGCTTTTCAGCAATCATTTTTAGCTTCGCCTGCTGGGCAGATTCCAGGGTGTCGGCATCTTTCCAGTAGGCGCAGGAATACTGCATATAGGGGTCCAGCATGCGAGTAAAGAGATCGTTGCCTAAATCGTAATGTTCTTTGCCGACAACCCATGCACGCTTTTTGGTCTGCAAATTGAACAAGCGAGCAGCGGCAATTCGTAACGTATCTTTGAAGTGGCGGGGGAGTTGGTTTTCAAGACCGGCGCGTAGGACTTTACTAAAAAACATGTCCAGCCGGTCGCATTCCCACCAGCCATCCATATAACTTTCACCCAACCCTAACGATCCTTCCTGCAATACACGTTTGAAAAAATCGGGGTTCTTTACGCGAATATCCGCCGGTGCCGGGCCATTAATGGTAATGCCTGCACGGCTCAATAATTCATTGGTGATGCGGTACCAGTCATCATCCGGTACTCTGACGTCTTCTATACACGATGAACTCATAGCTTCTCCATCACTGGTCGGTGATCAGAACCTTAAAACAGCGTAGACGCTTTTTTGGGCTTTGTGAGAAATCTCACGGAATTAATCCGTGAATCTATAATCCGACGTAGAACAGAGGAAGGGAGGAACCCTTGCCGAAAAGACCATCCGTGGGAATACGGGAACATTCTTGTTCCCGCTAACACATAAAAATTATCGTTTTTTTAACATCCGGAAATCAGTATAGGCCTGAACTTTTGACGATTCAACCGATAATTCTTAGCGGGCTAATTAATTGCCCGCGACAATTATTAGTGAGACTCTCCATGGGCAATTTGCGCGCGGTCATCTGTTTGCGGGGCGTCAGTTTTCTGCGATTGCATTTTGTAACCCACAGCAGCCAGCAATACCGTGGTCAGCATAACGCTGGTAGTGGTGAGCAGCGGGGTAGCAATCAACCAGGAAACGACAAGGCTTGCCAGGAAGCATAAACCCAGTTGCAGCGTATTCTGCAATGCGGCAGCGCGTCCAGTGGCCTGTGGGAAAGGGCGTAATGCCTGCGCGACAACGATAGGGTAGATTGCGCCGTTCGCAATCGCCATAACGCAGAATGGGATCAGGATTTCAGCCAATGCGACATGATGAATAAAGCCGGTCGCCCAGGTGCCTACAACGCTGAAGGCATACAGAATGAGTAACCAGGGCAGCAGCTGACGACCCTGCCATTTTTGCAGCGCAGCACGACAGCCGTAACCACCGATTAAAAAGGCGATAGTTTGCGGAACATAGCTCAGACCAATTACCGCTGGGCTATAACCCATTTCGCTAAGGATGAACGGGGAACCCGTCAGCCATGCAAAAAAGCTCGCGGAACAGGCGGCATAAATCAGCACGTTTCCACGGTAAGTTTTCGAGCGCAGCAAGGTGGTGAAAGTCAGTTTATCCTGGCTGTCATCGCGTGCTTTAGCTGTAGGCTTTAAACGCAGCGCCGGAAGCATCAGAATCAGAGTAATGGCGAACAGGGTGGCAAAAATGGCCTGCCAGGAAAAATGTACCAGGATCCAACTACCTAATAACGGGGCGAGGGCAGGTGATAACCCGACCAGCGGCATAATGGTGGCAAAGATGCGGTTTACTTTTTGTGAAGGATAATAGTCGGTAACCAGCGCTTGCCAGATAACCGATGCTGCACAGACGCCAACGGCCTGAACAAATCGCAGTACCAGCAGGCCTGTGGCGTTTTCAACCCACAGCATGCCCAGACTGCCCAGTGCGAAAATAGATAAACCCAGCAGCAAAATAGGCTTGCGACCATAGTGGTCAGAGAGCGGTCCCCACAGCAGTTGTGCGACGGCAAAACCGGCTAAGAACAAGCTCAGGCTAGCGCTGACGGCAGATGCAGGCGTTTGCAGATCGGACTGAATTGCGGCGAAGGCGGGCAGATACATATCTGTTGCCAGAAAGCCGAGCACGCTAAGGCCCGCTAGCCAGACTAAAAACCCTTTCCCAGGTTGCATCATTATTTCTCTTTTTTTAGCAATAGAACAATGCCGCTGAGTGTAGTGAGTGTAATTCTCGCTGTGAAACGCTAATATTTGCTTACTGATTTCAAAATTTTTGCAGGCAGAATATGTGGTCGGAATATTCACTTGAAGTGGTTGATGCGGTTGCGCGTAACGGTAGCTTTAGTTCGGCCGCACAGGAGCTACACCGTGTACCTTCGGCGGTAAGCTACACTGTGCGCCAACTGGAAGAGTGGCTGGCGGTACCACTTTTTGAGCGACGTCATCGGGATGTGGAATTAACGCCTGCCGGGGCATGGTTTTTAAAAGAAGGTCGCTCTGTTATCAAAAAAATGCAGATCACGCGCCAGCAATGTCAGCAAATTGCCAACGGCTGGCGCGGACAGCTGGCGATCGCAGTCGATAACATTGTCCGCCCGGATCGTACCCGACAGATGATCGTGGATTTTTACCGTCACTTTGATGATGTGGAGTTGTTAGTTTTTCAGGAAGTGTTTAACGGCGTATGGGACGCGCTGTCCGATGGACGCGTGGAGCTGGCCATCGGCGCCACACAGGCGATTCCGGTAGGGGGGCGCTATACCTTCCGCGATATGGGAATGCTGAGCTGGAGCTGCGTGGTAGCCAGCCATCATCCACTGGCGTCAATGCCCGGACCGCTAAGTGATGATACGTTGCGCAACTGGCCGTCACTGGTACGCGAAGATACCTCCCGTACGCTGCCAAAGCGTATTACCTGGCTGCTGGATAACCAAAAACGCGTCGTCGTGCCCGACTGGGAATCATCCGCTACCTGCTTATCAGCAGGGCTGTGTGTTGGCATGGTACCGACGCATTTTGCCAAGCCGTGGATCGATAGCGGCAAGTGGGTTGCGCTGCAACTGGAGAACCCCTTTCCTGATGCTGCATGCTGTCTGACATGGCAGCAGAACGATACGTCACCGGCATTGAGTTGGCTGCTGGACTATTTAGGGGATAGTGAAACGTTGAACAAGGAATGGCTGCGGGAGCCAGATGAGACTCCCGCACAACAGGCTTAACGGCGGTAATCGCGGAACGGACCGTCGGCAACGGAGCGACGCTCAACCAGACGTGGATGCACCTCGATAGACTGTGACTCTTCACGTTTATTCACGATACGGTCTAACAGCATGTTGAAGGCCGTTTCACCTAGTGAATCCTTCGGCTGGTGAATAGTCGTTAAGGCCGGCGTGAAGAAGCGGGCGTTGCGCACGTTGTCGTAGCCGATGAGTGAGACATCCTGTGGCACGCGCAGACCCATTTCGTCAGCGGCGCACAGCGCACCCATCGCCATAATATCGCCACCGCAGAAGACAGCGGTCGGACGATGCGACTGCGACAGAATTTGCTGCATGGCGCGATAGCCGGACTCAGGCTCGAAATCGCCCTGGACAATCCAGTTATCAGGCACTTTAATCAGCGCTTCTTCCATCGCTTTCATAAAGCCCGCCAGACGCCCGGCCCCGGTGTTACGTTCCATTGGACCTGGGATCACGCCAATTTCACGATGACCGCGTTCTACCAGATACCGACCCGCCATGTAACCGCCTTCGAAGGCGTTATCAATGACCGTATCGGTAAAGTCGGCTTTAGCTTCGCCCCAGTCCATGACGACCATCGGAATATGGCGATACTCTTCGAGCATCGAAAGCAGCGACTCCGGATACTCAGAACACATCACCAGCAGACCATCAACGCGCTTTTGCGCCATCATCGACAAATAGGCCTGCTGCTTTTCGAGACTGTTCCATGCGTTACCCAGAATCAGCGTATAGCCTTTCTGGAAACAGTTTTTCTCCACGGCTTCGATAATTTCTGCGAAATAGGCCGCTTCGCTGCTGGTCGCCAGCAAGCCAATAGACTTGGTGTGATTCACCTTCAGGCTGCGGGCAACTGCGCTCGGAGAATAGTGCAGTTCTTTGATCGCTGCCCAGACAGCATTACGCGTTTCTTCCGCGACAAAGCGCGTCTTGTTAATTACGTGTGATACGGTTGTAGTGGAAACGTTTGCTCGCTTCGCTACATCTTTAATTGTTGCCATTACATCTCACTCCAGACCATATCCTAAGCTCCTGAGAATACTCCAGGTAAACGTTTGCCTTTACACACCCTTAGCGCAACGTAAGGGTTGCGGCACGCCGGGAAAACGACACGGAACGTCAGGAAGGGGTCAATGGCCGGTACGCTAATCAAGTAAGCGTGGAATTTTGTCTGATCTTAACGAAAAGGGGAAGAGTTAAAAGCAGTTATCAATATAAATCGTGAGAGATTTTTGCTTTCAAGTGTGTAAAAATGCGCAATATCACTTTTTGTGTGGGAATAAAAAGGAGAAAACTTGATGAGCACCGATCTGAAATTTTCGTTAGTGACTACCATTATTGTTCTGGGTTTGATCGTCGCGGGTGGCCTGACCGCAGCGCTGCATTGATTTCCCCGAGGGAGTTAGCTCTCCCTCACTCTTTCCGCTCGTCTATCTCTTCTATTGTTTGCGAATAAGCAAAAGTCTTTTGCAATTTTGTTAACTTTATTAATTTTGCGATCAATGTCATGCTTTTGACTCTTATTTTATGTCGCGCCACGGCTCGACGTTACGGAGTCGCAATATGAAACTCAATTATCCTTTACTGGCGCTGGCGATCGGAGCGTTTGGCATAGGCACCACCGAATTTTCGCCAATGGGATTATTGCCCGTCATAGCCAAAGGTGTGGATGTCTCGATTCCGGCGGCCGGCATGCTGATCAGCGCCTATGCGGTAGGTGTGATGATAGGTGCACCGCTGATGACATTGCTGCTGTCTCATCGCGCGCGACGTAATGCTTTGATATTCCTGATGGCAATTTTCACGCTGGGTAATGTGCTTTCGGCTATCTCGCCGGATTACACCACGCTAATGCTATCGCGTATTTTGACCAGTCTTAACCATGGCGCCTTTTTTGGTCTCGGTTCAGTGGTTGCTGCCAGTGTTGTACCCAAACATAAGCAGGCCAGCGCCGTAGCAACGATGTTTATGGGGTTAACCATCGCCAATATTGGCGGCGTTCCGGCGGCGACATGGCTTGGTGAAACCATCGGCTGGCGCATGTCATTTATGGCCACTGCGGGTCTGGGCGTCATTGCTATGGTCAGCCTGTTCTTCTCCTTACCCAAGGGTGGAGCCGGAGAGCGCCCGGATGTTCGCAGCGAACTGGCGGTACTTATGCGCCCACAGGTGTTGTCGGCATTACTGACTACCGTACTGGGTGCTGGGGCGATGTTCACGCTTTATACCTACATCTCGCCAGTTCTGCATACTATCACTCATGCCACTCCGGCATTTGTTACCGGGATGCTGGTGTTGATAGGCATTGGTTTCTCGATCGGTAACTACTTTGGTGGCAAGTTTGCTGACCGTTCAGTCAACGGTACGTTGAAAGGCTTTTTACTGCTGCTGATGGTTATTATGCTGGCCATTCCTTTCCTTGCGCGTAATGAGCTGGGGGCGGCGATCAGTATGGTGGTCTGGGGCGCGGCGACGTTCGCGGTCGTTCCACCGTTGCAGATGCGTGTGATGCGCGTTGCCAGTGAAGCGCCTGGATTATCATCGTCAGTCAATATTGGCGCGTTTAATCTGGGGAACGCTCTGGGTGCAGCGGCCGGTGGGGCGGTGATATCAGGCGGCCTGGGCTACAGTTTTGTGCCAGTGATGGGGGCGATTGTGGCGGGACTTGCGCTGCTGCTGGTGTTTATTTCCGCAAGAAGACAGCCAGAAGAGGCTTTCACGACCGCGAATTAATGCAAAAACGCAGAAGGAAGCCCTTCTGCGTTATCTTTTTTATGCTGCGAAGTTCTTCGCAACAAATTCCCAGTTCACCAGCGCCCAGAAATGTTCCAGGTAGCCAGGACGGGCATTGCGATAGTCGATGTAGTAGGCGTGTTCCCATACATCAACGGTCATCAGCGGCGTCGCGTCGGTGGTCAGCGGAGTACCTGCGTTGGAGGTGGAGACGATAGCCAGTTTGCCATCAGTTCCTTTAACCAGCCAGGTCCAGCCAGAACCGAAGTTTTTGATAGCGGCATCGGTGAACTGCGCTTTGAAATCTGCAAAGCTGCCAAAGGAGGCGGCAATTGCATCGGCCAGTTTACCGGTTGGTTCGCCACCTGCGTTTGGTGCCAGGCAGTTCCAGTAGAACGTGTGGTTCCATACTTGTGCTGCGTTATTGAATACACCGCCTTCAGAGCTACGAACGATCTCTTCCAGTGATTTGCCTTCAAACGCCGTGCCTTTAATCAGATTGTTCAGATTGGTCACGTAGGTTTGATGGTGTTTGCCATAGTGATATTCCAGCGTTTCGGCAGAAATGTGCGGTGCCAGAGCATCTTTGGCATACGGTAATGCAGGTAATTCAAACGACATTGCTTCTCTCCTTATTATTTATATTGAGTACACACAATAGCCTCATTGTGAGTAAGGATAGGGTAGCAAATTGAAAGGTTATGCAAAAGAAGAACTTACCCTACAGTGTGTTCTGTAGGGTAAGTTTTTAGCGAATTGTTTTTGGCGTCATTACCCGACGAGCGCCCACATAGTGGCGCTGCCAGTAATCTTCGCTCAGAGAGGTGATTTGAATTTCCTGCCCGCTACGCGGTGACTGAATAAACTTACCGTTTCCGACGTAGACGCCGACGTGATCGGCCGTTCCGCGACCCTGGGTACGAAAGAAGACCAGATCGCCATTTTTCAGTTCGCCACGTTCAATCGGTGCGGCATCACGCAGATGATACATTTCGTTCGCGGTACGCGGAATGCGGAACTTCACAAGATCTTTATAGGCGTAATAAACCAGACCGCTGCAGTCAAACCCGGTTCTTGGCGAGGAACCGCCCCAACGATAAGGTTTACCGATTTGGTTCATCAAAGTGGACATAGCGGTTTTAGTCGCTTTCTGCACTTTCACTTTATGGGCGTCAGCAAGCGTAGTTGGTGCAGTGGTTTTCACCTTCACGCAGCGTGGTTTATGACCTTTGCGCGGTGTGCATTTTTCAGTCCAGGTAACAGCTGCGGTTTGTGCTACGGCAGTTTTACCACGACGATTTGCAGTTTTAGTCGACTTTGCCGGAGTGGCAGTGCGTTTTTTAGAAGAGGAAGCGGTTTTGGTGCTGGTTTTACTGGTGGTTTTTGTCGCCGTTTTCTTGCTGGTCTTTGTTGTTTTTTGGCTGGTTGTTGCGCTTTTCTTTTTATCTACCGTTTTGATGGTGTGAGAATTGGTAGGTGTCGCCCTGGCTTGCTTGGAAGCATGAGCCATAGGCGTAAAGGGCAGTGTAGTAAAAAGTAAAGCACAGAGCGTGATCGAGATTCGGTTTATCCGCGCCACTGAGCAGTCCTCTGGTAAGGCAGGTCTATCGTGCCTGCGTGTGATTTTCAAAACTTGACGATTCTAATCTATAGAAAGAGGGAAAGTTAATAGCTTTTTTTGTTTAAAACTATGTTTCGTAACCGACCGCAAAAAAAACATCAATTAACGTTGGAGTTGGTGAACAGATAATCAAAACCACATGTTTGAAGGGGATAAGTGAGATTATGAATGCAACTTTTAGCGTCAGGGGATAAAATAATAACGCGTAATGAAAATGTTATTTTCCGTTGCCTGTCTGACCCGTTACAATGTCAGACTACTGCCGTAAAAGAAGTTTAAGGAAGCAAGATAATGAGCACCACTATCGAAAAAATCCAGCGCCAGATCGCTGAAAACCCGATTCTCCTGTACATGAAAGGTTCTCCTAAACTGCCAAGCTGCGGTTTCTCCGCTCAGGCTGTGCAGGCGCTGTCAGCCTGTGGTGAACGCTTTGCTTACGTTGATATTCTGCAGAACCCGGATATTCGCGCCGAACTGCCGAAATACGCAAACTGGCCAACTTTCCCACAACTGTGGGTTGATGGTGAGTTGGTTGGCGGTTGTGACATTTTGATCGAAATGTACCAGCGCGGTGAGTTGCAGCAGCTGATTAAAGAAACAGCTGCGAAATACAAAACCGAAGAGCCGGACGCTGAGTAATATCAGCAGAAGTAAAAAAGCGACCTGAAATGGTCGCTTTTTTTATGTCGCCGTTACGCTTCTTCAGGCACGGGAAGAGGCCAACCACCGAGACGTTTCCAGCGGTTAACGATTTCGCAAAACAGCACGGCCGTACGTTCGGTGTCATACAGTGCCGAGTGTGCCTGATTCCCGTCAAACTCCATTCCCGCCGCCAGGCACGCTTTTGACAACACCGTTTGCCCCAATGACAGACCGCTTAATGCCGCTGTATCAAAGGTGACAAATGGATGAAACGGATTCCGTTTCAGCGAGGCGCGTTCTGCTGCTGCCATCATGAAACTGTGGTCGAACGTAGCGTTATGCGCCACCATGATTGCCCGATTGCAGCCGCTGTCTTTAATGCCTTTACGCACCATTTTGAAGATGGCATGCAGGGCGTCATATTCGCTGACCGCGCCGCGTAGCGGATTGTTCGGATCAATACCGTTAAAGGCGAGCGCCTCCGGCTGCAGATTCGCGCCTTCAAACGGCTCTACGTGGAAATGCAACGTCGTGTCCGGCATCAGCCAGCCTTGTTCATCCATTTTCAGTGTGATGGCTGCAATCTCAAGCAGCGCATCGGTTTTGGCATTGAACCCTGCGGTTTCGACATCAATGACGACAGGATAAAAACCACGAAAACGGTCACACAGACCGGAAAGTTGAGCGTTATCGGACATCTGGGTCTCTTAATACGGGAAAATTGCAGCGCGTATTATGGCAAAATGATGAGTATAAAACTACGGGCACAGACGATCTGCGCCCGAGGGGGAAGTTAGTCGCCCAGGCCGCGCCCGGCGTCTTTCTCTTCGATCAGCTCAATTTTATAGCCGTCCGGATCTTCAACGAACGCAATCACTGTGGTGCCGCCTTTTACCGGACCCGCTTCACGCGTTACGTTACCGCCATTCTGGCGAATACGTTCACAGGCTTCAGCCGCGTTGTCTACGCTCAGGGCGATATGGCCATAGGCAGTACCCAGCTCATACTTGTCGACACCCCAGTTATAGGTCAGTTCGATTACGGCTTCACTGGTTTCAGGACCGTAGCCAACAAAAGCCAGAGAGTACTTGTATTCAGGGTTTTCGCTGGTACGCAGCAGCTTCATGCCCAGCACGTTGGTATAAAACTCGATGGAACGCTGCAGGTCACCCACGCGCAGCATGGTATGGAGTAAACGCATCTTTTTCCCCTTCGAAAATGGCTAATACATTCAAAATGTTGTTTTAGTATAGCGGCGTTGTTACGCCGCTATCAATGGCAGAACGGAGATTGTGACGTTAGAGGGTAGGATAGTCGGTGTAACCTTCCGCGCCGCCGCCGTAGAAGCTCTCGGCACGTTGCGGATTCAGTTCCGCTTTGCGTTGCAGACGCGCCACCAGATCCGGGTTAGCAATATAGGCGCGACCAAAAGCAACGGCGTCGATCAGACCTTTCTCGATCAGCGCTTCTGCCTTTTCAGGGGTGTAGGCACCAGCACCAATGATAGGACCGTGGAAGCGCGCGCGAACTTTTTCGCGGAACGCATCGGAATACGGCTCACCACCGGCCCAATCCGGCTCAGACATGTGCAGGTAAGCGATTCCACGCTTGCCCAATTGTTCAATCAGATACAGCGCATCGGCTTCTTCGTTCGGACCGTTGTCAACGTTCTGGAATGAGCCAATCGGGGAGACGCGAATACCAATACGATCGGCACCCCATTCTTTAATACCGGCATCAACCACTTCCAGCACAAGACGCGCACGATTTTCGACGCTACCGCCGTACTGATCGGTACGCTGATTAGAGGTTGGCGACAGGAACTGGTGCAGCAGGTAGCCGTGGGCAGAGTGCAGTTCAACCATGTCGAAACCCGCTTCGCGCGCGTTGGCTATCGCCTGACGGAAGTCATTAACGATGCCCGGAATCTCTTCGGTTTCCAGCGCACGTGGCATTGAGGTATCGGCACGCGTTGCCAGGCCGTTTTCATCGCGCAGCGAGGTGCGAGTTCCAGCACTAATCGCGGAAGGTGCAACTGGAGCTTGATCATTTGGCTGCAGACTGGCGTGAGAGATGCGTCCGGTGTGCCACAACTGGACAGCAATATGACCTTGCTCAGCGTGTACGGCAGCGGTGATTTTCTTCCATGCGGCAATTTGCGCTTCGCTGTGTAAGCCGGGTGCTCCGGCATAACCTTTCGCCTGTGCGGAAATCTGCGTCGCTTCGCTGATAATAAGACCCGCGCTGGCGCGTTGACGGTAATACTCGGCCATCAGCGGAGTAGGGATGTCGCCAGGCTCAATACTGCGCAGACGCGTCAGTGGCGCCATGAATACGCGGTTTGCTGCCGTAATGGCACCCACTTTCAGTGGGGAAAACAGTTTTTCAGATGACATGTGGCACTCCTGAATAGACCGGTCGTCTAGTAATAAAGGAAATAAAAACGCCTGTTAAACGGCAGGCGTTGTGATGATGTTTTTAACGTGCGCCAGCGCATTTTCCAGCGGAGTAGCGCTACGAGAAATCTTGGCCTGCAGGTTGGCGCCAAGCCACAGCGCATACAGTACTTGCGCCTGCTGTAACGGCTCGCCAACAAAGGACAGACAATGGCTGGCCTGACCTTTCTCCAGTGCCTGCGCTAACAGCACAATAATGTGCCGCGCGCCTTTATCCATCGCTGTGCGCATATCTTCTGACAGATCGCACACTTCGGCAGACAGTTTTACAGTTAAACAGCCGCTAATAATGCCGTGCTGGCTAAACTGGTTCAGGGTTTCCTGATAGTAGGCCAGAATGCGGTCGCGGTAGTTTCCCGCTCCCGTATCAAAGTGCGTAGCCAGTCGCCGATGATAGGCCGCATAGTGGCGTTCCAGCATCGCGACACCGAACGCTTCTTTAGAGCGAAAGTAATGATAAAACGAACCTTTGGGTACTTCAGCGGTTTTCAGTAGTTCGCTTAAACCCATGCCGGTGAAGCCGCGCTGCATACACAGCAGTTCGCCAGTCGCCAGCAGATGTTCGCGTGTATCGTGTTCAGTGATTTTGTTCATGAAAAGGAGTGTAATAGACCAGTCGGTCTAATGCAATAGCGCTTGCGAGAAATTCAGTTAACGTCTTCAATAAGTATATCAATCTTACTAAAGGAGGGGATGTGGCCGAACAGCTGGAGTTTTTCCCCGTCCAGAGCCCATGCCGTGGAATATGTCAGTCTGACGAACGCGGATTTTGCCGTGGCTGTTTTCGCAGTCGGGATGAGCGTTTTAACTGGCAAAAGATGAGCGATGCCCAAAAGCAGGAAGTGCTACGGCTTTGTCGTCAGCGCCTGATGCGTAAATTACGTGCGAACAAAGCCAACCCTTCGGAAGAACCGCAACAACCTTCACTCTTTTAAAAGCGTAATTGCGTATACTCGAGGCACATTCACTTAAAAGGAAGCTGCTATGGTTCAGCGTATTACTATTGCGCCGCAAGGCCCGGAATTTTCTCGCTTTGTGATGGGGTACTGGCGCCTGATGGACTGGAATATGTCCGCGCGCCAGCTAGTCAGCTTTATTGAAGAGCATCTGGATCTGGGCGTGACCACCGTCGATCACGCCGATATCTACGGTGGATACCAGTGTGAAGCGTCGTTTGGTGAGGCAATGAAACTGGCTCCGCATTTGCGTGAAAAAATGCAGATTGTGACCAAATGCGGGATCGCGACGACGGCGCGCGCGGAAAATGCGCTGGGCCATTACATCACCGACAGCGCGCATATTATTGCCAGTGCGGAAGAATCGCTGAAGTTGCTGGCGACCGATCATATTGATCTGTTGCTGATCCACCGCCCCGATCCGCTTATGGATGCTGACGACGTCGCCGACGCTTTCAAAAAATTGCACCACAGTGGCAAAGTGCGTCACTTTGGTGTCTCTAATTTCACCCCGGCACAGTTCTCATTGTTGCAATCGCGTCTGCCGTTTACGCTGGCGACCAACCAGGTTGAAATCTCTCCGGTACATCAGCCGCTCCTGCTGGATGGCACTTTAGATCAACTGCAGCAGTTGCGTATTCGTCCAATGGCCTGGTCCTGCCTCGGCGGCGGTCGCTTGTTTAATGACGATGCGTTCCAGCCATTACGAAATGAACTTGCCGCGATCGCAGAAGAGTTAAACGCGCAGTCTATTGAGCAGGTGGTGTACGCCTGGATTTTACGTTTGCCGTCTCAGCCGCTGCCGATTATTGGCTCAGGAAAAATAGAGCGCGTACGCGCCGCCATTGAGTCTGAGACGCTGAACATGTCTCGCCAGCAATGGTTCCGCATTCGTAAAGCGGCACTGGGTTACGACGTACCTTAATCGCGTTTTTGGTGCATCTCCGTTCAAAATTGTGTCACTGGTTTACACTTAACAATCAGACACCTTTTGGACGGAGGTCTTATGAAGCGTTTGAGTTTGGCCATCATCACTCTACTCGCCTGTGCAGGTGCGCAGGCTGCCATTGAAGAAAAAGTGACGATGAATCTGGTCACGTCGCAAGGCGTTGGCCAGGCGATTGGTACGGTCACTATTGCTGAAACTGCAAAGGGGCTGGAGTTTTCGCCCGATCTGAAAGCGTTGCCGCCGGGAGAACATGGCTTCCATGTGCATATGAACGGCAGCTGCCAACCGGCGATTAAAGAAGGGAAAGCCTCAGCCGCGGAATCGGCTGGAGGCCATTATGATCCGCAGCAAACCGGCAAACACGAAGGCCCGGAAGGCGCAGGTCATATGGGTGACCTACCGCTGCTGGTGGTGAATAACGACGGAAACGCCACAACACCGGTCATTGCGCCGCGCCTCAAAACGCTCGATGAGGTTAAAGGCAAAGCGCTGATGATCCATGTGGGCGGCGATAATATGTCCGATCAACCGAAACCGCTTGGCGGTGGCGGAGCGCGCTACGCCTGTGGTGTTATCAAATAATCAACTACTGAGAGTGCCCGGCGGTGGCGCCTGTTCGAGTTGTGAAAGCGAGCAGTGTAGCCGCCAGATCAATGCCGATAACTCCTGTGCAGCAGGTTGATGATGGTGGGCAAGCGTATCGCAGATGCGTTGTAGCTCACTCAGCGTGGCATTCAGTGGTCGTTGCTGGACGCCACGTTCGCTCATTACATCGCGCAGCAGAGAGATACACACGTCCCTGACGCGAGCCAGCGGATCCGAACGCGCCTCCCAGGTGCGCAGTTGCCACACCACGTGCGAGCAGTTCAGCAATACGACCCCCCAACGTAATAACCAGCGTCGAGCCAGCGCATCCTGACTGCTGCTGAGCTGGCTGACGTGATGATAGGTCAGCGATTCAAATTCGTTTTCACTGAGTGATGGGTGTCGGCTGAGCTGATCGACAAAATCCCGGCGCAGGGCGCGAATATGGCGGCGACTTTTCCGTGCATCCGATCCAGGCCGCAGAATGGCGAAGGCCAGCCATGACAGCGCAACACCAGTGATTTTCGCCATATTGTCATTCAGGAAATCAGCAAAATCATATACCGGCGGATTGGTTACCGCGATAAACGAACCCATAAATACAATCAGTTGCCCCCAAAGACCTGCCAGCGCTGGCATTTGCAGCTTTAACAGTTGCATGGTGGCGAGTAGCGGGAAGAGAAAGAGAATGAATTGCCAGAGGTCGGAAATTTGCACCATCAGGCCAAACTTAACCACAAAGCTAAACAGCGACAGCAAAACCAGCGTGCGCATCAGCAAAGAAAGCGACTTGAACGGCGTGGCAACGGCGGAATACAGCACACTGCTGATGGCGGCGAGCGTGAGTGCGCCAGAGCCTGATTCCCATTGTGCGCCAATGCTCCATGCGCCGATAAGCATCAAAGTGCAGAACGTACGTAACCCGCTCCAGATAGCTTCCGCATTATCGGTATGACGGGCAAGCCCCGGCGTGCGGACGATATTAATACGCTCGGCGGTAACGCCATTTTCCAGTAAATGCAGATAATGACTGCTGCGCAGGTAGAGCCGACAAAAATAACGCAGTCGTTGCCAGAAGGCGACGTGTCGATAGTCGCGTGCATCGACAGGTCGCAGTGGGGCAATAATACGTGCGACGGTGTAGCTATTAGCATTGGATTTTATCAGTTCGCTGAGCAACTGCTCGATAATTTCCCGGGTATTGGACGGGGGATTAGGCCAGTTCAGCAGCATCCTGCGCAGACTGGAAATCACGCTGGTCATCCTTAACTGTTGATGCAACAGCGAATTGAGCAAAGCATTTTGTCGGCGAAAACGGTAGTGGCTCCAGAACGCCTGAATACGCAGCAGGTTCATGGTAAGAATCTGACCGATAACACCTTCATGGGCTGTGCGAATGGCGTCAGTGGTTTCTGGTTGCCAGAGTAGGCTGGCATGTTCCAGTAAACGTGAATGCATGTTTTTCAATGCAGTCAGTAACGTGATGCCATCGGAGGTGCTGGGCAGGATCATCATCATCACACCGCCACACAAGATACCGACGATGACTTCACACACGCGTGCCTGCGCGATATCCCATAACTGCGTAATTTCCACGGTATTGACCATGGGAAACGCAATGATCGCCGCCGTATAACCCGCCAGTTGAAAGGCGTAGGCAACGTTATTGGTGAAATGCGCACAGGCCCAGGTACAAAAACCGATCCACACCGACATGCTCAGCAAGAATAACCACGGCTCATTAAGGGTATGACCGGCAATAATCAATGCGGCGGTGGCACCCAGTAAGCTACCTGCCACGCGACCCAGACTTTTGCTGATAACCCCGCCAACGGTGGGAAAACTGACCACCGCCGCTGAGGTCATCGCCCAATAGGGTTCGTCCAGATTCAGATAATAAGCAAAAGTTAACGCCAGACACATCGCAATGGTGTTACGCAGCGCATAACGCCACTGTGCCGCCGTGGCTTTAAACCACGGCAAATTGCCAGGTGTCAGGCGGGGTAGTTTCATTTACGCTGGCCGATGGATACGCTGCAGGTTGTACCTGATACCAGCGTTACATCCCGCGGCAGGGCGTCGAATTCGATGCGTACCGGGATACGCTGCGCCAGACGCACCCACGGCACGTTGGGCTTGATATCTGGAATCAGGCCGGAATCACTTTCCACACTTTGATCGTAGATAGCACGACCAATACTGGAAACGTGACCCTGTAACTTTATATCACCGCTGTAGAGCGTGATGAGGGCAGGTGCACCTTCGCGAATGTGGCGCAACTTAGTTTCTTCAAAATACCCCATTACATAAAAAGAGTGACTGTCGACGAGAGCAAACAGAGGTTTCCCGGTTGAAGCGTAGTCTCCGGGACGGGTTGAAAGATTGGTGACCCAGCCCGCTACGGGGGCTTTGACCACCGTTTGCGTCAATTGCCACTGTGCCTGACGCAGACTGGCCTCTGCTGCTTCAACACTCGCCTGCATGGCTTTCACGTTGAGATTTGCGGTATCCAGATCCTCGGCTGAGATGTAATTTTGCGATAAATGACGGCGGCGGTTGGCTTCGTTATTGGCTTTCGCCAGGTCAGACTGCGCTTTTGCAAGTTGCGCTTGCGCATTCAGTTCAGCAATGTGAAATGGTGTCTTGTCGATAATAAAAAGGACATCGCCTTTATTCACAAACTGGTTATCTTTTATATAGAGTTCGCTAATGCTACCTGACACCTGTGGCGTAATGCTGACCTGCTCAGCTCGCACTTTGCCATCACGTGTCCAGGGCGATTGCATATAGTAATTCCACATCCACCATCCGGCGAAAACTGCGATTGCAGCGACTATAATAGTGGAGAAGTATTTAACGGTTTTAAGCGACATAATCACCACGCTATCGGCATAACAAAGGCCAGACATACGCAAAGCGTAAAGAGTGATAGATCCATTAACAAGGGATGCCAGATTTCGCCAGAGTAAATCCAGTCGCGCAGTAGGCGATGAACAACCAGCCAGAGAATAAATCCTGCTACAATCGCCTTGAAAACAGGAGGGAAGTAGACAGATGCGCCGATCATTAAATCTTGTAGGGGCAATCCTGTTGCATTAAACATAAACTTCACGGGCAAAATCCTTGGCGGAAGAGAGCATTGCTATAGGTTTAGCAAAAAAGAGACAATGAGTCTCCGTAACGCATAATGTCTGAAAAAATGTCAGCCGGTAAGCAAATTTGGCAATACATTTGTTTTGGGAATACAAATGCTGCACACTATTCTAAAATCAGCACAATAACTTAGCAAGCTAATTATAAGGAGATGAAATTGGAATCGCCATTAGGTTCTGATCTGGCACGGTTGGTGCGCATTTGGCGTGCTCTGATTGACCATCGCCTGAAACCTCTGGAGTTGACGCAGACGCATTGGGTTACGCTGCACAACATTCATCAGTTGCCGCCGGATCAATCGCAGATTCAGTTGGCTAAAGCGATTGGCATCGAGCAGCCTTCGTTGGTACGTACGCTTGACCAGTTAGAGGAAAAGGGACTCATTTCACGACAGACTTGCGCCAGCGATCGCCGGGCAAAGAGAATTAAACTGACAGAAAAAGCAGAGCC
The DNA here is from genome assembly GCF_006385635.1 of Citrobacter sp. CF971. Lineage (NCBI taxonomy): Bacteria > Pseudomonadati > Pseudomonadota > Gammaproteobacteria > Enterobacterales > Enterobacteriaceae > Citrobacter > Citrobacter sp. CF971. The sequence continues at coordinate 2,273,581 of NZ_CP041051.1, forward strand.
GCTGATCGCTGATATGGAAGCGGTTATCAACAAGACGCGTGGAGAAATTTTGGAAGGGATTTCAGCTGAGGAAATTGATCTGCTGATTAAACTGGTCGCCAGGCTGGAACACAATATTATTGAGCTGCAGTCACAGGGCTGAAGCAAAAAAATGACGTGTGGCCAGAGTCTGACCACACGTGAATTAGATTAGCGTGGAGACACGGTAACCTGGCTGCCGTTGTTAGCCATAACAACGCGCTGGCCGGCTGAAAACTTGGTCGCACCCTGTTTCTGAACCACCATGATGGTATTACCATCATCCTTACGGATTTCCAGTTCCACACCCTGGGTTTTATTCATCGCACCTTGTACGCCTTGACCCGCTACGCCACCGGCAACTGCGCCTGCAGCCGTCGCTAATGAACGACCCGTACCGCCACCGACGGTGTTACCGAGGAACCCGCCGAGTACCGCACCACCAATAGCACCAATCACGTTTGCGTCATCGCCACCCTGGATTTGCACCGGACGAACATGAACAATCGTACCGTAGGTAACGTTCTGAACTTGTTTCGCTTCGGATGCGGTATACACGTCACCTGAAAGGCTATCATTGTTAACGCAACCCGCTAAAGATACGCCCATTAATGAAACAATCAGCACACGTTTAATCATTTACAAATCTCCTTTGTCACCACGAAACGCTAATAAAGCACCCTTCATGGTTAAATTATATGGCATTTGTGAGCCTAAGATCACATGTTCTACTGGAACAATATGAAAATCTTAACCGAAATCGGATCAACCGAGTATAAACGAATCATTCATGTAATTGATGTAATTAAACGATCATTGTAATGATTAGCCACCAAAAATCATTAAGGAAGCATGGCATTAGTCGACACTTTATGGTTGAGTGTCAAGGCTAATTTGCTTAAAAGGATGACCTATGAAATCGGGCCGTTTTATCGGTGTAATGTCTGGAACCAGCCTTGATGGCGTCGATGTTGTGCTGGCGACAATAGATGAAACGATGGTTGCGCAGCAGGCGAGTCTGACCTGGCCCATCCCCATTCATGTTAAACAAGCGATTCTGGATATCTGCCAGGGGCAGCAGCTTACACTTTCTCAGTTTGGTCAGTTGGACGCACAGCTCGGTTATTTATTTGCTGAGGCAGTGAATGCGTTATTGGCGCAAGAAAAATTGAAACCGCAGGATATCGTTGCGATTGGTTGCCACGGGCAAACCGTGTGGCATGAACCGAACGGTGCTGCGCCACACACGCTGCAAATTGGCGATAACAACCAGATTGTTGCGCGTACAGGGATAACCGTAGTCGGCGATTTTCGTCGACGTGATATCGCCCTTGGCGGGCAGGGTGCACCGCTCGTTCCCGCGTTTCATCAGGCACTGCTGGCGCATCCAACGGAACGGCGGATGGTGTTAAACATCGGCGGGATTGCCAATCTGTCTCTGCTTATTCCGCAACAACCCGTTCGCGGATACGACACCGGGCCGGGCAATATGCTGATGGATGCCTGGATCTGGCGGCAATGCGGTCAACCTTACGACAAAGATGCGCAGTGGGCCATTTCGGGAATGGTTATCCTACCGTTACTGCAAAATATGCTTAACGACCCTTATTTCTCCGCGCCTGCGCCGAAAAGCACTGGTCGTGAGTATTTTAATTATGGCTGGATAGAACGTCATCTGGTGCAGTTCCCGGGGATTAGTCCGCGGGATGTGCAGGCGACGCTTGCCGAACTGACCGCGGTGACCATTTCAGAGCAGGTCTTGCTAAGCGGCGGTTGTGAACGGCTCATGGTCTGCGGTGGAGGAAGCCGTAATCCGCTGCTGATGATGCGTCTGGCGGCACTATTGCCGGGAACAGAGGTCACCTTAACTGATGAAGCCGGGATCAGCGGCGATGATATGGAAGCGTTAGCCTTTGCCTGGCTGGCGTGGCGGACACTGGCCGGATTACCTGGAAATCTGCCTTCTGTGACTGGTGCATCAGAGCCGAGCGTTTTAGGGGCGATTTATCCTGCTAACCCACGAACTCAGAGTTAACTGAAATTATTCAGCACCGTATGCCGGTAAACTAGGGATATTAGGGAGGGTTCCATTACCCTCCGGGACCAGGAAAGTCTTCAGGATATGGCTATGAAAAAACTATTGTTAGTGTGTCTGCCGGTACTGCTTAGCGGGTGTAGCGTATACAACCAATTTGTTGAGCGTATGCAAACGGATACGCTCGAATACCGCTGCGACGAAAAACCGCTTACCGTCAAGCTGAACAATACCCGCCAGACGGCAAGCTTTGTTTATGATAATCAGCTATTGAACCTCAAACAGGGCGTGTCGGCATCAGGTGCGCGCTATACCGATGGGATCTACGTTTTCTGGTCTAAAGGCGACGAGGCAACGGTCTATAAACGAGACAGAATTGTGCTAAATAACTGTCAGTTACAGAACCCGAAGCGTTGAGATTTTCACCTGGGCGGCGCACAATAGCGTCACCCACTGACAATCCGTAGCCCAACATCATGTCTGATAACGACGAATTGCAGCAAATCGCGCATCTGCGCCGTGAATACACGAAAGGTGGTCTTCGCCGCCGCGATCTTCCCGCCGAACCCCTTGCGCTGTTTGAGCGCTGGCTGGGGCAAGCCTGTGACGCCAAACTGGCCGATCCCACCGCGATGGTCGTTGCGACCGTCGATGAAAATGGCCAGCCGTATCAGCGTATCGTGTTACTCAAACATTATGATGACAAAGGGCTGGTGTTCTATACCAACCTTGGCAGCCGTAAGGCGCATCAGATCGAGAAAAATCCACGCATCAGCCTTTTATTTCCCTGGCATACGCTGGAACGGCAGGTGATGGTGATCGGCAAGGCTGAGCGTCTCTCCACGTTAGAAGTAGTGAAATACTTCTACAGTCGCCCACGCGACAGCCAGATTGGCGCCTGGGTCTCTAAGCAATCCAGCCGGATCTCAGCTCGTGGTATTCTTGAAAGTAAATTTCTCGAGTTGAAGCAGAAGTTTCAGCAAGGAGAAGTTCCGCTGCCCAGTTTCTGGGGCGGCTTTCGCGTGAGTATTGAGCAAATGGAGTTCTGGCAAGGTGGTGAAAACCGCTTACACGATCGTTTTTTATACCAACGCGAAGATAACGCGTGGAAAATTGATCGCTTGGCCCCCTAAAGATGCAAATTTCTTGTTTTAAGCGCTGGTGCTGATCAATCCGGCGCTTTATTCTATGTTTCTTTCGCATCAGGCGAAAAGTCGTGTACCGGCAAAGGTGCAGTCGTTTTATACATGGAGATTTTGATGGCAAGCAGTAACTTGATTAAACAATTGCAAGAGCGGGGGCTGGTGGCCCAGGTGACGGACGAGGAAGCGTTAGCAGAGCGACTGGCGCAAGGCCCGATCGCGCTCTATTGCGGCTTCGATCCTACCGCTGACAGCTTGCATTTGGGGCATCTGGTTCCATTGTTATGCCTGAAACGCTTCCAGCAGGCAGGCCATAAGCCTGTCGCACTGGTAGGTGGCGCAACCGGTCTGATTGGTGACCCGAGCTTTAAAGCCGCCGAGCGTAAACTGAATACCGAAGACACTGTGCAGGAGTGGGTGGATAAAATCCGCAAACAGGTTGCACCGTTCCTCGATTTCGACTGTGGCGACAACTCGGCGATTGCTGCGAACAACTACGACTGGTTTGGCGGTATGAACGTACTGACTTTCCTGCGTGATATCGGCAAACACTTCTCCGTTAACCAGATGATCAACAAAGAAGCGGTTAAGCAGCGTCTGAACCGTGACGATCAGGGGATCTCTTTTACTGAGTTTTCTTACAACCTGCTGCAGGGTTATGACTTTGCCTGCCTGAATAAGCTGCACGGCGTGGCACTGCAGATTGGTGGTTCTGACCAGTGGGGTAACATTACTTCGGGTATCGATTTGACCCGTCGTCTGCACCAGAATCAGGTGTTTGGTCTGACCGTACCACTGATTACTAAAGCTGATGGCACCAAATTCGGTAAGACGGAAGGCGGCGCAGTGTGGCTGGATCCGAAGAAAACCAGTCCGTACAAATTCTACCAGTTCTGGATCAACACCGCCGATGCGGACGTTTATCGCTTCCTGAAATTCTTCACTTTCATGGATATTGAAGAGATCAATGCGCTGGAAGAAGAAGATAAAAACAGCGGTAAAGCGCCGCGTGCCCAGTATGTTCTGGCCGAACAGGTTACGCGTCTGGTTCACGGTGAAGAAGGTCTGGTCGCGGCAAAACGCATTACCGAAAGCTTGTTCAATGGCAATCTCAGCGATTTGAGTGAAGCAGATTTCGAACAGCTGGCGCAGGATGGCGTGCCGATGATCGAGATGGACAAAGGTGCCGATTTGATGCAGGCGCTGGTAGACTCCGAGCTGCAACCTTCTCGCGGTCAGGCCCGTAAGACCATTGCGTCTAACGCGGTGACCATCAACGGTGAGAAGCAGTCCGATCCGGAATATTTCTTCCAGGAGAGTGATATCCTGTTCGGGCGCTATACCTTACTGCGCCGTGGCAAGAAGAACTATTGTCTGATTTGCTGGAAGTAAGATTGTGTTAGCAGGGGCGTGGGAAACTACGCCCCTTTATTTTTTCAGGGTTGTGGTAAGTAAAATGAAGAATATCCTCGCCATCCAGTCCCACGTTGTTTTTGGCCATGCGGGCAACAGTGCAGCAGAATTTCCGATGCGTCGTCTTGGCGCAAACGTCTGGCCGTTGAATACCGTCCAGTTTTCAAACCACACGCAGTATGGCAAATGGACCGGTTGCGTTATGCCGCCGAGCCACTTGACTGAAATTGTCCAGGGCATTGCTGATATTGATAAACTCCAGACCTGTGACGCAGTACTGAGCGGCTATCTTGGCTCAGCTGAACAGGGCGAGCATATTCTGGGTATTGTACGTAAAGTAAAAGCGGCCAACCCGCAGGCAAAATACTTTTGCGATCCGGTGATGGGACACCCTGAAAAGGGATGTATCGTAGCTCCGGGTGTGGCGGAATTTCATGTACGTCATGCGCTTCCGGCTAGTGACATTATTGCCCCGAATTTGGTTGAGCTCGAAATTCTGTGCGAGCATGCGGTGAACAATGTCGATGAGGCCGTTGTGGCGGCGCGTGAACTGATCGCTCAGGGACCTGAAATTGTACTGGTGAAGCATCTGGCACGCGCAGGTATTAGCACCGACCGTTTCGAAATGCTGCTGGTCACCGCTGAACAGGCGTGGCATATCAGTCGCCCGCTGGTCGATTTTGGCGCACGTCAACCGGTTGGTGTGGGTGATGTTACCAGTGGCTTGTTGCTGGTGAAATTGTTGCAGGGCGCGTCTTTACAGCAGGCGCTTGAGCATGTGACTGCGGCAGTGTACGAAGTGATGATCGCCACTAAAGAGATGCACGAGTATGAGTTGCAGGTGGTGGCCGCGCAGGATCGCATTGCCAAGCCTGAACACTACTTCAGCGCAACGCAGTTGTAATCAATGCCCGATGGCGTTCACGCTTATCGGGCATATTTTTAGCTGTAGGCCGGGCAAGCGCAAGCACCACCCGGCAGCAACAATTAATTTAACCCTTCTGCTTTAAGCGCCGCGGCAACCGCCGGGCGTTCAGCCATACGCGCCATATACGCGTCAATATGGCTTAATCCTGCCATATTCAGCTTAACCGCATAGGCCCAACGCAGTACGGTAAACAGGTAGGCATCGGCGATGCTGAAGCGCGGGCCGCAGATCCATTGGTTATCTTTTAGCGAGTCGTTCACATACTGCATTTTTTTCTCCAGCAGCGCGCGAACGGTTGGCTTGAAGTCTTCCGGCGTATCGGGACGGAACAGTGGCGTAAAGCCTTTATGCAGTTCTGTCGCAATGTAGTTAAGCCATTCGATGGTTTTGTAACGGGAGAGGCTGCTGGTAGGGGCAAGGAGCTGACGGTCTGGCACGCTGTCCGCCAGGTATTGCATGATGGCGACACCTTCGGTAAGTAGCGTACCATCATCCAGCAGCAGTGCTGGAACTTGCCCTTTTGGGTTTACCGCGAAAAAATCATCGCCATTTTCCAGACGTTTCTTCATCAGATCAACACCATCCAGCGTGAAATCTTTACCGCTCTCACGAAGTGTGATGTGGGAAGCGAGAGAACAAGCGCCCGGTTTGTAGAACAGTTTCATCGGTAACTCCTTTTGGCTGAGGTATATCGTATGGTAGTGCTACCTCATGCAAAAAAAAAGCCGCTAACAACAGTTAGCGGCCTGAAAATGAGTTTCCCTGAGAATTACGCTGTCGCGGCCTTAGCGGCTTTCTCATCGGCTTCGTCATCCTGAGTCATACGGTTCAGTTTCGGAGCCGTCAGCAGCATCAGAACAGCGATAACAGCCGTCGCAACACCAATCTGCAGGAACACACGACCGTAGACTTCAAGGGACATCAGCGGGTCAGTCACGTTCTCTGGTACAGCCATCATGTTAGCGACGTAGCCACCGATGATGTTTGCACCGGCAGTGGTCAGGAACCAGCTACCCATGATGAAGCCCATCAGGCGTTGCGGAACCAGCTGTGCCACCATTGCCAGACCCAGACCGGAGATCATCAGCTCACCGATACTTTGCAGGCCATAGCAGATAATCAGCCAGTTAACGGAAACGATGCCCGCATCGGTAGCGAATTTCGCGCCCAGCGGCAGGATCAGGAATGCACCGGAACACAGCACCATACCAATCGCAAACTTGGTCGGCATCGGCAGGGTATCGCCCATCTTGTTATAGATAGCGGCGAGGATTGGGCTACCAATGATGATCCAGAACGGGTTCAGCGCCTGGTACTGTTCAGGTTCGAAAGCAATGCCAAGAATAGAGTGCTCAACGTTACGAATCGCAAAGAAGTTCAGTGAGGTCGGCATCTGGCTGTACAGCACGAAGAAGATAATCGCTTCCAGCATCAGAATGAAGGCGACGATCATTTTACGACGTGCAGCGCCTTTCATGGTGAAGGCTTCTTTACCGAAGATAAACACGATACCAATGGCAATTACACCCAGAACCATACGTGCGATCTGCTGGTTGTGCAGCAGCCAGGTCGCAATCGCGATCAGAACCACAACGCCAACGATAGTCAGCAGCAGGTTACGGAAGTTGATTGGTTCAAAGTCAGGTTTAGAACCGTATTGTTTAACCCAGCGCTGACAGAATGCGAAGTTAACAACGGTAATCAGCATACCCACGACGCTCAGCGCAAACGCGGTGCTCCAGCCGTAACGCGCAGCTAACCATGGCGTTGCCAGCATAGAGAAGAATGAACCGATGTTGACGGACATGTAGTACATGGTAAATGCACCATCAAGACGCGGGTCATCTTTGGCATAGCAGGTAGAGAGCAGGGAGGATGGGTTTGCTTTAAACAGGCCGTTACCGACCGCGATAGCCGCCATGCCCATATAAACGATACCCGCATCGTGACCGGACCATGCTACCAGCGCATAACCAATGGCCAGGACAACGGCACCCAGCATAATGACGCGTTTTGTACCCAGAACTTTATCACCTAACCAGCCGCCAATCGCAACCAGGCCATATACCAGGGCGCTAAAGGAGGAGAAAAGGGTGATGGAATCCGCTTCTGACATGCCCAGTTGTTTAACCAGGTAGACGGCCATGATCCCTTGCAGGCCGTAATAACCAAAACGTTCCCACAGCTCAATAGAGAAAATGAGATAGAACGCTTTTGGTTGTTTGAAGGCGTTTAAACTTACGCTTTCTGTTGGTTTATTGTTTGCAGTAGACACTTTTACCTCTTTTTTTACATCCCATATCAACGGGGGTGTTCAGGTACGTGATGAGTCAAGTTCATCCGTCCGATTGTTATAGTGGGAGGGGAAACGGCAAGTAATGTTCACTATCTTGACCATTCAGACAAGTGGTTTGTAATAATCTGTTACATATATCATGACTGGTGAAATCGTCGGGGCTGCGAAATGTTATCTAGCGTTAAATTTCTTCATTTGTAAAATGGCAGATTTTTACACTGTTTAATCACCGCTAAAACCGCAATGTGGCGATATGTTCTGCTATTTAAGGTTGAATCCAGTGATATAGGCCATTATCTGAAAAATAGGCAGTGTAATGTTTTGTTTATAAACTGTGCAGTTAGGTCATCTAATTGTCGCCTTAACTAAAAAATAAAAACTTATTAACATTGTGTTAGCTGGATGATCTGGATCACGTATAGATAGAAATTTCTTTTGCTAAAAAAACGATTAACCTGCTCAGGTGTTAATTAACAAGAATATTGCATTAGATTTGAGCCACTGAATGGCATCATTGTCGGGAAAAGAAACTTTGGGGAGTGCATAACTAAACGTTATGTATGGGGCAAAGAGGATGCCCCGGCAGCATTAGATATCGACTTTCTCTTTGAATTCGCAGAGATCTTCGATGATACAGGAACCACAACGTGGCTTTCTGGCTATACAGGTGTAGCGGCCATGAAGAATTAACCAGTGGTGGCAATCGACTTTAAATTCACTGGGTACAACTTTCAGTAGCTTTTCTTCTACCTGCTCGACGTTTTTACCTGGGGCGAATTGTGTCCGGTTACATACCCGGAAAATGTGGGTATCTACGGCAATAGTGGGCCAGCCAAAGGCGGTATTTAACACCACATTAGCCGTCTTGCGCCCAACGCCGGGGAGAGCTTCTAACGCAGCACGGTCTTCAGGCACTTCACCATTATGTTGTTCCAGCAGAATGCGGCAGGTTTTAATTACGTTTTCCGCTTTGCTGTTAAACAAGCCGATTGTCTTGATGTAGGACTTAACACCTTCAACTCCGAGCTCCAGCATCGCAGCAGGCGTATTGGCGACGGGGTATAGTTTAGCCGTCGCTTTATTGACGCTGACATCGGTGGCTTGAGCGGATAGCAAGACCGAAATCAGCAGTTCAAACGGCGATGTAAAATTAAGCTCGGTTGTCGGATGCGGGTTGTTATCCCGAAGGCGAGTCAGTATTTCCAGACGTTTTGCTTTGTTCATGAGACATTCCCTGTTTCACCAGCTGGACTGTCCGCAACAGCCGCTTCGGCACGACGTTTCTTCATTCTCTCATCAATCAGGTACTTAACTGCCAGCATCAAGCCCAGACCAATAAACGCGCCTGGTGGCAGCATGGCCAGCAGAAACGGCGTATCAGTATGGAAGATCTCAACGCGCAATACTTTGGCCCAGTTACCCAACAAACCGTCTGCGCCATCAAACAGTGTACCGTTACCAATTATTTCACGCAGCGAGCCCAGAACAAACATGGCGCCGGTCGCCCCCATACCGATGGAAAAACCATCGAGTGCGGATAATGCAGGGCCTTTTTTGGCGGCGAAGGCTTCTGCGCGGCCAACAACAATACAGTTGGTCACAATCAGCGGGATAAAGATGCCCAGAGACTGATACAGGCCAAAGGCATAGGCATTGATCAGCATCTGCACCGCACTCACCACGGAGGCGATGATCATGACATAAATTGGAATACGGATTTCAGGCGGAGTCCAGCGACGAAGGGCCGAAATCGTCAGGTTGGTCAGCGTCAGAACGAGCGTCGTCGCGAGCCCCAGCCCCAGCGCGTTAGTGGCGGTAGAGGTAACGGCCAACAGCGGACACATCCCGAGTAGCTGCACAAGCGCGGAGTTATTTTTCCATAACCCCTGGACAATAACGTCTTTAATTTCGCTCATGATTTATTCTCCACAGGCGCTAAGTTGAGGAAGCTGCGCGGGTAGCGTCTGCGCATACAAACCGGCGCGTTTTACTGCGTTCACTACCGCCCGCGGCGTAATGGTTGCGCCAGTAAACTGGTCAAAGTCGCCGCCGTCTTTTTTCACAGCCCAGTGGGCATCGTTACCCGTAGCGATCGTTTTGCCGCTAAAGTGGGTGATCCAGTCGGACAGTCGCAGTTCGATTTTATCGCCCAGTCCCGGGGTTTCATGATGCTCAGTTACCCGCGTACCCAACACGGTACCCGTAAAATCGACACCGACAAGCAGTTGAATCGCCCCGGAATACCCATCTGGCGCCGTAGCTTCAAGAATTGCTGCAACGGGACGGTCGTCCTGGCGGGCAATATACACGCGGTGAGTACCTTTGCCCAATGCCTGCGCATTGACCAGATAACAGCTCTCAGACAAGTTATTATTGTAGCGATCGCCAGGTAGCACCTGATCGAACAGTGCTTTTTGCTGCAGCGCGGCCTGTTCATCAATGGTGGACTTGGTTAATTGATTGATTGCCGCGGTTAATCCCGTTGAACCAGCAGCAAACAGTGCCAGCGTAATACCGTGTTTACGAATCGTTTTCAGCATTGGGAGTCCTTAGCGATGTCCGTACACGCGAGGGCGGGTATAATAATCAATCAGGGGAACCGTGATATTTGCCAGTAATACAGCAAAGGCTACACCGTCAGGATAACCGCCAAAACTGCGAATCAACCATACTAACAACCCCGCAAGTGCGCCAAAAATCAGGCGGCCGCGGTTAGTTGTCGAGGCCGTAACGGGGTCGGTAAGAATAAAAAATGCACCCAGCATGGTTGCGCCGGAAAGCAGGTGTAACTGAGGAGACGCGAGTGACTCAGGTGAGAACAACCATCCCAGAGTGGCGCAAACGGCGAGCGACAGCAGGAAGCTAACCGGGATATGCCAGCGAATCGCCCCCTGCCATAACAGAACGATACCACCCGCCAGCCAGGCAAGATTAACCCACTGCCAGCCCGCGCCTGCCAGCACACCGCTGTAAATCGAGTATTGCATCACCTGTTCAACGGTATGCCCGGCATGCAGTGATGTCTTAAAGGTATCGAGAGGCGTTGCCTGGCTGATACCATCAATGCCCATACGCAGTGTATTCATATCCCCACCGCTGACGGTATGGCCGCTAAGGATAACGTTCAGCGCGTCAAAGAACCCAGGCACTGTAGCCGCAATTTCGTGCGGCGGCAGCCAACTGGTCATCTGTACTGGAAATGAGATTAGCAGCACGACGTAACCAATCATGGCAGGGTTAAACGGGTTCTGACCGAGACCGCCATACAGCTGTTTCGCAATGATAACCGCGAATACCGTGCCCAATACCACCATCCACCAGGGGGCGAGCGGGGGAATACTCACGGCCAGCAGCAACCCGGTGAGTAACGCAGAGTTGTCTTTTAAAATCGGCACAATGGGTTGTTTACGCAGTTTAAGCACGCCCGCTTCGGCTGCGATAGCGCTGATGGCGGCCAGAATTATCTGGAACAACGTACCCCAGCCGAAGAACCACAGCTGTGCGGCGATTCCCGGCAATGCCGCAAGTAACACCAACATCATGATACGTGATGTCTGGCGCTGGTTATGGGTATAAGGGGAGCTTGCTATTCTGAATACCATTTATTCCTCGTTAACAACCTGCTGCTGTGCGGCTTTCTTTGCCTGAGCGCGTGCGATAGCGGCCGCGACGGCGGCTTTGCGTGGATCAACCGGCTCGGCTGTTTCCGGTACCGCCTGCTGTTCGAGCTTGCGGGCCTTGGCGCGGGCGATGGCCGCTTCCACGGCGGCTTTACGCGGATCAACCGATTCGGCTGTTTCCGGTACCTCCTGCTGCTCGAGCTTGCGGGCCTTGGCGCGGGCGATGGCCGCTTCCACGGCGGCTTTACGCGGATCAACCGATTCGGCTGTTTCCGGTACCACCTGCTGCTCGAGCTTGCGGGCCTTAGCGCGGGCGATGGCCGCTTCCACGGCGGCTTTACGTGGATCAACCGGTTCGGCTGTTTCCGGTACCGCCTGCTGCTCGAGCTTGCGGGCTTTGGCGCGAGCAATTGCCGCTTCGACGGCAGCTTTACGCGGATCTGTACCCGTGCTGCTGCCTTCACTTTGCGGCGAATTTTCCTTACGGGAAGCACGAGCTTGCGCCTTACGCGCCTCGCGTGCGGCAATCACTGCGCTATTGTCAGGTTTTTCACCTGCCTGAATTACTACCGGCTGCAGCGCCTGAGCCTGTTTTTCTTTTACGCGAGCCAGCGCGGCGGCAATAGCATCATGGTCTTTGGCCGCCGGTTGAGCAGCGGCGCTCTTATGACGTTCAAGACGCGCTGCTTTTTCACGTTCAAGGCGCGCCTGTCGGGCTTCAAACCGTGCTTTCGCTTCAGCGGCTCGTTTTTCTTCCTGGCTAATGGCGTAAATCTCAGCTTTTTCCTGGCGGAAATACTGCACCAGCGGAATATTGCTTGGGCATACCCAGGCGCAGGCACCGCATTCAATGCAGTCGGCGATATTGTGGGCCGTTGCTTTGTCGTGCTGTTGCCCTTTACTGAACCAATAAAGCTGTTGTGGCAGGAGATCCGCCGGACAGGCATCGGCGCATGCGCTACAGCGAATGCAGCCTTTCTCTTCCGGCGTTTCACCCATTTCACTGGCAGAGGGGGCCAGAAGACAGTTGGTAATCTTCACCACCGGGACATCCAGCCATGGCAGCGTAAACCCCATCAGCGGTCCGCCCATAATCACCATCTGGTCGGCGGAAGGGCAGAAGCCCGCGTCGTTGAGCAGATGGCGAACCGGCGTGCCCAAACGAGCCCAGACGTTGCCCGGACGGCTGACGGCTTCACCGGTAAGCGTCACGACACGCTCGGTGATTGGCTCACCGTCAATTACTGCACGTTTAATTGCATAGGCGGTTCCGACGTTTTGCATCAATACGCCGATATCTGAGGAGCGTCCACCGTGGGGAACCTGCTTGCCAGTCAGGATTTGTGTTAACTGTTTAGCCCCGCCGGAAGGGTACTTGGTGGGGATCACGCGCAAACTGATGTCGTGTGAATCAGCCAGAACTGCGCGCAGCATAGATATTGCCTGCGGCTTGTTATCTTCTATGCCGAGGAGGATCTCGCGTGGCTGAAGAATGTGCGCCAGGATGCGGATCCCTTCGACGACCTGAGCCGCACAGTCCTGCATCAGGCGGTCATCTGCCGTAATGTACGGCTCGCATTCGGCGGCGTTAATGATCAGCGTTTCAATTTTATCTCCGCCGCCCTGCAGTTTAACGCCGGTGGGAAAACCTGCGCCACCCAGCCCGGCGACGCCGAACTGATGAATACGTGCAATCAGCTCTTCCCGGTTGCGGGAGCGGTAATCGGTCCAGCCGTCTCGCTCAATCCAGCGGTCTTCTCCATCGGCGTCTATGATAACGCTCAACTCAGCCAGTGCCGAAGGATGTGCGGTGGAGTGCGGGGCAATGGCAACCACGGTACCTGATGTTGGCGCATGGACTGGAAGCATTTTGCCACGCCCGCGGGTTAATGCCTGACCACGCAGCACGGTGTCACCCACGTTTACGCACAGTTCACCCTCCGCACCAATATGTTGTTTCAGCGGAATAACGAAACGCGGTGCCAGCGGAACCTGTCGCAACGGTGTTCCGTTTGACTGGGTTTTCATTTCTGGTGGATGAATGCCACCATCAAAGTCCCAGATTTTATTTTTTCTGAATGCAGAGAATAACTTAAACATGTTGTTCCACGGGAATGATGCGCACAGGGATGGTGTTTAAATCCCATTTCCAGCTATCGGGTGTCTCGGCTACCGGGCGTAATTCAATGCATTGCGTCGGGCACGGGTCAACACACAGGTTGCACCCAGTGCAGAGATCGCTCATTACCGTGTGCATGGCGCGAGTCGCGCCCACGATCGCATCGACCGGGCAGGCCTGAATACACTTAGTGCACCCGATACAGTTATTTTCATCAATGACCGCCAGCATACGCACCGGCGTAACGTCTTGTTCATCACCATCAATAGGCTGCGGATCGACGTTCAGCAGGGCGGCAATTTTTAACATCACCGCTTCGCCACCGGGGGCGCAACGGTTAATTTTTTCACCCTGAGAGCCGATCGCTTCAGCGTAAGGATGACAGCCCGGATAGCCGCACTGCCCACACTGGCTTTGCGGGAGAATTTCATCAATTTTCTCCACGACCGGATCATCTTCAACGGCAAAACGTCGTGAGGCGTACCCCAAAATAGCGCCGAACGCCAGACCCAGTACACTCACTGCGGCAACGGCAATCCAGATAGCATTCATTACAACTTCACCAAACCACTAAAGCCCATAAAGGCCAATGACATTAAACCAGCGGTAATCAGCGCAATCGCATTCCCGCGAAACGGCGCCGGGACGTCCGCCACGGCGAGGCGTTCGCGGATCGCGGCGAACAGTACCATCACCAGCGAGAAGCCGACGGCGGCGGAAAAACCGTATAGCGCCGACTGTAAAAAGTTATGGCCGAGGTTGATGTTCAGCAGCGCCACACCTAACACTGCGCAGTTAGTCGTGATCAGCGGTAGGAAGATCCCCAGCAGGCGGTACAGCGCAGGGCTGGTTTTGCGCACAACCATTTCGGTAAACTGCACGACGACGGCGATAACCAGAATAAAAGCCAGTGTGCGCAGATAGATGAGATTGAGCGGGATTAGGATCCAGGTATCAATCAGCCATGCGCAGATGGATGCCAGTGTCATGACAAACGTCGTGGCAAGGCCCATACCCATTGCGGTTTCCAGTTTTTTGGAAACGCCCATAAACGGGCAGAGGCCCAGAAACTTGACCAGTACAAAGTTATTGACCAGTACAGTTCCGACAAACAGCAGCAGGTAATCAGTCATTTTTCGGCCTGAAATAAAAAAGCCGCCTATTATCTGACAATCTACAACAGGCGACAACAGGTTAACTGTAGGGTTATTACGGGTTCACAAACGTCGATTTAACGCGCTGCGATCGCTTGAAGTAGGGCACCAACAGTGCTGCGGCCAGTAATGGGAACAGCAGTTGGCGCACCGCAAAAGCGTCTGGGACAGGTGAAAACGCAAACGCTTTAATCGCCAGCAACACGGAGATCAGCAGCCACAGAATGTAATGCTTGGGCACACAGGCTCTGCGTTTGAAAAACGCAATTGTCAGCCACAGTGTGTAATACCACATGGCGATCGCGGTAACAAAGGAGACGCCCCATAACAGCAAATTTGCTGTACTTTGCTCACCCAGCGTTTTGAAGGTTTGCGGTGTTGCCAGCGCAGTGACATAAAGTAATAACGCCAGCGAAGCGCTCAACAACGCGACTAACAGCCAGGCCAGTGGCCCAAGTAGCCAGCCTCCGATACGTTGTGCCGGTGTGGTAGTCATCTCTTCTCCAGTTTTACGCGCGCAATCAATCATGCCATTCATTTTGGGGCGATTATTATAAAGCTTTTAACGTTGAGCGCTACTTTCTTCTCTATTGCACGTAATGCCAGACTGATTTAGGTACCTGACCAACATCAAACAGACGGCCTCCGGATATAAGCTCCGCACGGCGATGGTCTGCGGCACGGTACATATTGATCATGTCGCTATCGTCGGTGAGCGTGTAGTTTAAATGGTCGAAAAGTTTTTCCAGACTTTCGAGTGAACTGATTTTGCGGAATTTTAATAAGTAATCCTGAACAGTCATAAATGCAGATCCATATTAATAAAATAATACCAACGGAGTAGAAAATATAAAAATAAACAACGTGCACAGGTAAAAGCGGATTTACGTGCAAATGTAAGAAGAGTGTTCATACCTGTGAAAAAGCAGGCGCTATGCGCGTCTTCGGCAAGGGTAACGCGCTTAGCGATCGCTGGCAATATGCAGCGGAGCGGGATGCGGCATAATTCGCTTTTTTTGACAGAAAGCGATCTTTTACCGGCAAACCCTGCAACTACCAATGTTAATTGCCGGGCAATAAAAGGTTGCGGATGCTTATTTCTTCTGCACTGCCGCAACGGGCTCTGGCGGCTGGTAATTGTCAATATGATTGGCAACACCCAGCAGGATCACGGAGACGGCGAGAACAATCCAACCTGTTAATTCAATAAGACGATTCATTACTGATGACATTTGCTTTGATTTATCCATAAACACAGGCTGCAAATGTTACTAATCTCTCATTAATACAGCAAGATGGTTGGGAACGATTTCTCCCTCTTTTTCGCTGCAAGTTAAGCATAAGTGGCATATGTTTGACTTAAGTTAAAAACAACCTTTGTAGCGCAAAGGTTATTAAACTATTGAGACGTTGCAAGGTATGGTGTGAAATAGGTCAGTCCTGAATTGAGAGGCAATAACATGAGTGACAACATCCGCGTTGGGCTAATTGGCTATGGTTATGCCAGTAAAACCTTCCATGCCCCCCTGATTGTGGGCACGCCGGGCCTGGAACTGGCTGCAGTTTCCAGTAGTGATGAAGCAAAAGTGAAGGCAGACTGGCCTACGGTGGCGGTTGTTGCTGAGCCTAAGCATCTTTTTAACGATCCAAATATCGACCTGATTGTGATCCCCACGCCTAATGACACACACTTTCCATTAGCGAAAGCTGCGCTGGAAGCGGGCAAACATGTGGTTGTTGATAAGCCTTTTACTGTGACACTGTCACAAGCTCGTGAGCTGGATACGCTGGCGCGCAGCCTCGGGCGCGTGCTGTCTGTGTTCCATAACCGTCGCTGGGACAGTGATTTTCTGACGCTGAAAGCTCTGCTGGCGGATGGTGTTTTGGGAGAGGTGGCGTATTTCGAATCCCATTTCGATCGTTTCCGCCCGCAGGTTCGTGACCGTTGGCGTGAACAGGGCGGTCCGGGAAGCGGTATCTGGTACGATTTAGCACCGCATCTTTTGGATCAGGCGATTAATCTGTTTGGTTTGCCCGTCAGCCTGACGGTAGACCTGGCCCAGTTGCGTCCAGGCGCGCAGGCGACGGATTACTTCCATGCCATCCTGACGTATCCGCAGCGTCGTGTGATCCTGCATGGCACCATGCTCGCTGCCGCAGAATCGGCCCGTTATATTGTGCACGGATCGCGTGGCAGCTATGTGAAGTATGGTCTTGACCCGCAGGAAGAGCGTCTGAAAAATGGCGAGCGACTACCACAGGAAGACTGGGGTTATGATATGCGCGATGGCGTTTTGACGCGAGTAGAAGGCGAAGAGCAGGTTGAAGAAACCTGGCTTACTGTACCAGGCAACTATCCGGCGTACTATGCTGGCATTCGTGATGCGCTAAACGGTAACGGTGAAAACCCGGTACCGGCGAGACAGGCTATCCAAATTATGGAGCTGATTGAGCTGGGTATTGAATCTGCGAAACATCGTTCGACACTGTGCCTTGCTTAATTGGACTAATGCCGGATGGAGATGCTCAGGCATTTTATCCGGCCTACAATGAAAACCAACGTAGGCCGGATAAGCGTTAGCGCCATTCAGCACTTTACCCGTTACGCTGCGGCGACTTTCTCGCGCAAGGCTCGTTTTTCTTCGTTACTCAGGAATGCCATTTCCAGACCGTTGATTTGCGCCTGGCGGATCTGTTCGCGCGTTAGGCCTGCAGCTGGTGCGGCAATGGTGTACTCGTGAATAATATCCACACCCTGAACAGCCGGGTCGTCCGTATTCAAACTGGCAATAACGCCATGCTCAAGGAACGTTTTCAGCGGATGGTTCGCTAGTGAGGCAACGGTGCTGGTCTGAATGTTTGATGTCAGGCAGGATTCGATGCCGATACGATGCTCGGCGAGGTAATCCATCAACGCACGATCTTCAACGGCTTTAACGCCGTGACCAATACGCTCAGCGCCCAGCTCTTTAATGGCCTGCCAGATGCTTTCTGGTCCCGCGGCTTCGCCCGCATGCACGGTAATATGCCAGCCGGCGTCGCGTGCCTGGTTGAAATGGGACAGGAACAGACTGCCAGGGAATCCCAGTTCGTCACCGGCTAGATCCAGTGCCGTAATATGATCTCGGTGGGCTAACAGCGCATCCAGTTCCTGCAGACAGGCGGCTTCGCCAAAAGTACGGCTCATAATGCCAATTAAGCGTGCTTCGACGCCAAAGGTCTTGCAGCCATCGCGCACGCCTGCGATGACGGCTTCAACCACACCTGCCACCGGGAGTTGATGCGCCATCGCCATATAGCCTGGTGAAAAACGTAATTCTACATAGTGCAGACCGTTACGTGCTGCATCCTCAATATTTTCAAATGCCACGCGGTGACAGGCATCCAGCGAGGCCAGTACCTTCACGCCCCAGTCGAGCTTGGATAAAAAACTCACTAAATCTGGCTCAGTGGATGTCACTTGCACATGAGGGATCAGCGTTTCCAACGTTTGTGCCGGGAGCGTTAAATTGAACTGACGACCCAGATCCAGAGTCGTTTGGGCACGGATGTTACCATCAAGGTGGCGATGGACGTCGGTCAAGGGGAGGGAAGTATCAATCATGGTCGCACTCGTGTATTTAGGTAAAGTGCGTCGTATTATAAGAAAAAATCGGGATAAAAATCTATGTTGCGCAATGAATAATTTCATTGCGCAAACTTTATTAGCGTACAGAACGTATGCCGTTAATCAACCCCTGAACGCCTTTTTCAAGTTTGGATCGTGGACATCCGGCATTCAGGCGCACAAAACCGCGTCCTTCTTCGCCGTATGTGTATCCGGGCATGATGGCGACTTTCTGCTGGTGGATGAGCGCTTCCTGCAATGCGTGGTCATCAATGTTGAGCGGACGCAGGTCAATCCATGCCAGATAGGTGGATTGCGGAACCTGCCAGTTCAGTTCGGGGAATGCGGCATTAAGCTCGCGGGCGACGTAATGCAAATTGCTGGTAAGGTAATCCCGCAGCGCATCAAGCCAGCTTGCTCCCTGATGATAGGCGGCAATATGTGCGCTCAGCGCGAGCACTGCTGGTGAGGAAAGACCATCGCGACCTTTTAATGCGCAGAGATAATCGTTACGGCTTTGAGCGTCTTCAATAATTCCGTAAGCCCCGGTCAGTGCCGGAATATTAAAACTTTTTGAACCGGAAGTGAGCAGCGCCCAGCTGTCGCGCGCGACATTACTCCAGGGGATATGTGGGTGATCCCCCCATACCATATCCATATGGATCTCATCGGAAATAACTTTTACACCATGGCGCTGACACAGTTCTGCCATGGTTTCCAGCTCATCACGCGTCCACACTTTGCCCGTCGGATTTTGTGGGCTACAGAGCAGAAGAATTTTGCTCTCTGGACGAGACAGGGCATTCTCCAGCGCGGCCATGTCGCAGTACCAACCGTCAGTGCGTTTTTCCAGTTCGACAGCGCGCACCACGCGCTGATTACCTTCAATTGCTTTGTAAAACGCGTCGTACGCCGGCGTATGAATCACCACCGCATCACCCGCAGAAGACCACTGGCGGATCAGCTCCGATACCATATAGATGACCGAGGGGCCATAAGCCAGCGACTGAGGATCGATTTGGGTATTATGACGCGATAGAAACCAGTGACTAATCGCCGCAAGAAATTCATCATTTTTCCAGCGACTGTAACCCAACACGCCATGTGACAGGCGCTGAGTCAGCGCCTCCAGAATACAGGGTGCGGTGGCAAAATCCATATCGGAGATAGTGAACGGCAGCAGGTCGGCTGAACCAAAACGGTCGGCAACGTAATCCCACTGAGTGCACCAGGTACCATGCCTGTCCACAACCTTTGAAAAATCAAACATATCATTGTCCTTAAGCTTGTACGGTGTTCATCAGAACTGCGATCTCGTCTTTCACTGACTGGACCTGTGGGCCAATAACGACCTGAAGATTATGCTGATTGAGTTGCACTACGCCAATGGCGCGATTGTCCTTCAGTGCCTGTACATTCACAAGAGACATATCCTTCACTGACAAACGCAGACGGGTAATACAGTTATCCAGGCTAACGATGTTTTCCGCACCGCCAAGCGCCGACAGAATGGCAGGGACGTTGTAACCGGATTTACCCGGCGCTCCAGCCATTACTTTTTCGATATTGCTGGCAATTTCGACGTCTCGACCTGGTGTCTTCAAATTGAAGCGTGTGATGGCGAAACGGAAGATGACGTAGTACACCGCGAACCAGATCGCCGCCACAACAGGGACCAGATACCACTTGGTAGAGAGTCCATGCAGGATGCCGAACACCACGAAGTCAATCAGGTTACCGTCGGTGTTCACTGAAGTGTAATAGGTATAATTGATATTTGCCGATGTACACTGTGAACAATCAGGTTACTGCAATGTTGAAAATTACAGCTCCCACTCAACTGTGTATGCCGGAAGGAAGCCAAAGACAAGATTGTAAATCCCTTTGAATTTCTCCGTTGTTACCAACACCCCACACAATCATCATCCCTCTTTTATCAAGGCATGATTTCCGTTGCCCCCTTTCACTCCTTCTGATATGATAATGAGTTATTATAAATATTTCCGTAAACTTTGTTCCGTAGTATTTCTCTCCTCGAAAACATCCCCAACGTCAGATGCAAGGCGGCTTTGCGCTATCGCAAATGCCATCGTTTTACCGTGGTTTTAGGTAGTAACTATGTAGGAGGTGTGATCTCTTTCTGAGTACAAAAAGGTTAATTTAACAATGATGCAACAATCACAAACCCTATTCGAATCGTCGGTTTTATCGGCAACAAGTTTTCGTACCGTCTACCATGAACACGGACGTTACAAAACAATTAATGGCAACTCCTTTGTTCATGATGGTCATGCATACCGGATTAACACAAGAATCGGCTCTGGTGTTCGTCATGACATACTTATTTCAACAATCAACGAACTGAACGCAATCCTGAAGCTCTACAGTCGAGTGTTCCTGACCCGTTTTGATCTCCACCTCCCTGAGTTCACTTCTGTTGAAGCAGGTAACAAATACATACGCAACCTGTTCAAACGATTACGTGACCGCCTGGAGTCTGGAAACAACGGTTTATCAGAACCTATCATCGATTTTGCTTACGGTTGGGTTTGCGAACAGGAAAAGGCTTCACAACCCCATTACCATTGCTGGATTGCACTTCCACATCGTTCGGTAAGATGGTTTGGAACGCCAGAAAGAGGGATCGCTGGTATTATTACGGAAATCTGGATGAAACTGACAGGTGGTAAAGCAACGCTGGTAAACTTGTCTAAAGCCACTAAAGACTATCCCGATCACTACGTCATTCATCGTGAACATCCTTCATCACTCGAAGGTCCGGTATTCTGGCTTTCTTACCTGGCAAAAGAACGTGGTAAAGCGCAAACAGGGAAGGGAACACGCATGTACTCAACATCAAAATTGAGTTGTAAAGCACTAAATTCGTAAATATCGCACAGGAAGCCCGTAGCGCGTTTTTCTTTCCAAGGTATGCAATCGCATTACCCATATCATGAAAATCGCTTACAGCCTCGCTCATAGCGTTTTAAGGCATAATTTGTAGCTGGTTAACTTTATGCTTCGGTCAGATGCATGATAGTTCAACTATAGTTGCTTTGCTTATAGAATAATACATTCCTTCAAAATTCCGAGCGAAGCGAGGGACACGAACGTAGTGAGTGTCTGTGTACTATGTACTGTTTATAATATTTATATTTTATATATAGAAAAAACAGTACATTTCCGTATGTTTTTTAATCAACGCTAACTATCCGTCTTCGCTTCGCTTGACGGAACTCGCTTCGCTCGCGGTCTTGTTTTTGGGTTGTTGGAACGTGCCCGTCATTCTTGATGCATGTTCCAGTTCCCTTTGATCGTAGGAAGACTTAATCCCACTTTTTGCTTGGCTGAGACCTCTTCATATTGGCTTCCAGAAGTCGCTTACGAATATCTGTTGCAACCGCCTAACTTTTACCTACCTTCCTTGCTCGGTCAAGACCTTCTTTAGTTCTCTATGCAATGTGTAGTCTATTGATATAATTAGTATTTTATTCGAGATTATGTAATTGTGTGAAAAAGGATGAAAAACACACTTTTTGTATTAGCATTAGCCTCCGTATGCCTTCTAAAGCTTTCTAAAATGCAGGCTTCAAAAGTGCTTGATTTTACGAAAGTAATGAAAAGGTGTGATTACTAGCGTTAGTACCAGCACATTGTGTAACCTCTGGACAGTTAAGGATAATTAGATGCAAACAGCAGAGATGTTTCGTATTTTCCTGGACAATTTGAAAATACCTAATGAACGAATGACGGCAATTGCAACACATTATAAAAATGCCACAAGAAGGCTTAACATAAGGTTTCGGGAAACTGAAAACGGTTTCAATAATCGACTGAAGGTTGGTTCAGCAGGTCGTCGTACGGCGGTCAGCAAAACGTCAGATTTAGATATGCTGTACATTATGCCTTCAGGGTTGTGGGAGGCTTATCAAGTAGGTTTGAATCCTCAACGACGTTTACTTCGTGATGTAAAAGATGCTTTAAAACAAACCTTTTCGCAGCAAGAAGTCAAGGTTGATCGATTAGTAGTGCAGATTGTTTTTGACTCTTTCCATATAGAGGTGCAACCAGTCTTTGCTGACGGAGATCATTTTAAATACCCTGATACGAAAGCTGACAATGGTAATGGTGGGTGGCGGGTAACTAAACCTCGTATGGAAATTACCGAAATGAGGAATTTCCGAAATAACAAAAGTCGTAATCTCCATAATCTTTGAATCGCCACGGATAATCTGGACACTTCTGAGCCGTTGATAATACTGGTTTTCATATTCTGTCGGTGACATCTGATTGCTCGAACCATGCCGACGCTTACTGTTATAAAACATTTCGATGTAATCAAAAATATCGCTGCGGGCTTCTTCCCGTGTTCCGTAGATCTTTTTCTTTATCCGTTCGCGTTTCAGCAACTGGAAAAAGCTTTCTGCAACCGCATTATCGTGACAGTTACCGCGACGGCTCATGCTGCCCTCCAGACCATGTGATTTCAGGAACGACTGCCACTCATGGCTTGTGTACTGACTGCCCTGATCTGAATGAACCATCACCTGTTTTAGAGGATTACGTCGCCATATGGCCATCAGAAGCGCATTCAGGACAATGTCCTTTGTCATCCGGGATTGCATTGACCAGCCGATAATTTTGCGTGAGAACAGATCAACAACCACGGCAAGATACAGCCAGCCTTCGTGGGTCCTGATGTAAGTTATGTCCGTTACCCAACGCTCATCCGGAGCATCCGGATTGAACTGTCGCTGAAGCCTGTTGGGCGATACGATACTGACCTCGCCTTTGTGTGCCCGCGGGCTCCGGTACCCGACCTGAGCCTTTATCCCGGCACGATTCATCAGTCGCCAGACTCTGTTCACTCCGCACTGTTGCCCGCTATCCCGCAAGTCCAGATGGATCTTGCGATAACCATAAACGCAACCGGACTCCAGCCAGAACTGTTTGATCTGTCCCGTCAGTCTCAGATCTATCTGGTGGCGCTGAGAATACGGTTGCTTAAACCAGGCGTAAAACCCACTGGGATGAACATCCAGCACCCTGCAGAGCAGACGAACAGGCCAGCAAAGGGAGTTGTCACGAATAAAGGCGTACCTCAGTCGGACAGCTTTGCGAAGTACGCCGCGGCTTTTTTTAATATGTCCCGTTCGTCAGTAACCCGCTTCAACTCCTTCTGGAGTCGGCGGATCTCGGCCTGAGCATCTGACTGTTCTTTGTTAGTGGATGAGTCCGGACCGTACTTCTTTATCCAGGCGTAAAGGCTGTGGGTGGTGATATCGAGACGTGTTGCAACGCTGGAAACAGAATGACCGCGATCAATAACCTGTTTGACTGCTTCAATTTTAAACTCTTCGGGATAACGTTTACCGCTCATGGGCACCTCTCTTTAAGTCATCTTAAATGACTCTGAGGTGTCTGTTAAACCCGTGGCGATTCACTTTGTCGCATGTTGCGAGCTTGGAAAAACAGAAATACAGTAGACATGGGAGGACTTCTTATTGACACGTTAGCATGGAGGTTCCTTAAACAAACCGATGATTATGATGAAACTGGAATGGTTAGTTATGGTTTCATGTGCCGTGACTTTTTTGATTTTTTGCAAAAAGAAGACGTTCATGAACACTATGCTGCAATAGGCAGTGGACAAAGGGTTAAGGTCTACAAAAATTTCCAGCGACAATCAAAACGTGCCTTCAAACTATGCACGCAAGCGATTGACGCGTACGAGAATGGCTATACAAAGAAATGTCATGAACTTTGGCGGGAAGTTTTCGGACTTACTTTTCCTAAAGCAGCAACGGAAATGCAAGACTCTCTGGGGCTGGGGTCAGATAATTTCGTTAATGAATCATATTTTGCCCGCACATGGCGTAATACGGAAGAATTTACGGATGAAAAATTTGATGATGTCGATATTAGATATCCACTTGAAGTCAACTGTATTGTCAAAGAAAGTGGGTATAGGGAACGCTCGATTAGAGCTTACCTTTCGGATATAGCTCGACCTTGGTTACCTCCTAATAAGACTTTATCATTCTCGATCAATCAAGCAAGTTTAGATCTGATTCCTGAACCTTATGACATATACTGGAAAGTATTGAATAGAGGTAAAGAGGCTGAAGAACGTGATGAAATTCGAGGTCAAATAATTTTAGGTCAAACTACCCATACTGAACATACAAAGTTCAGAGGTAGTCATAAGGTGTGGTGTTATATCGTTAAGAATCATATAGTAATTGCCCAGGCTACTATCGACATTCCAATTGAGTGAAAAACATGCTAAAAAATGACTTGCTGAATCATATTGCTTCTGCTGGATACAACGTTGGGTTCGGAGCAAAGAAAACCTTTGCAACATTTGACATTGTAAGTAAGCTTCCTGGCTGGATTGGCATAATATCACTCGCAGTATCTGTTCTTGGTCTTTATATGGATGAAATGAGTTCTAAGAATATTTCTGCAATTTTTATTATTCTGAGCATTGGTAGCCTATACATTAATTTCTATGATGGTGATAAAAGTAAATATGAAGAGGCGGGGAAAAGGCAAACTGACATCTTCAGAAAGATTGAACGACTGTATTACGATGCAAAATCAGAGAGCCAGCCAGATTCAGCTAAGTATATTCAGGAACTTGAAGTTCTGATGCAAGATTTTGATAATAGCACAATTACTAAACAAATTTGTGGTAGTAATTGGTATGCTCACTATAAATTTTACAGTGAATTGGAGAAGCGATGGATTGAGGAACAGTTATCCTTAACTTTTTGGAAAGATAAATTTCCAAATACATTAAAAATATTTTTGATTATAATTTTAGGTATGGTTGTTTTTTTGATCTGCCACAGGTTGAATTGGATTTGATGCATTCATAACCTAATTTGAAAAGTAAAATTACGAATTAGATTAAATGAATTTGTCAAAGTCAGACTATTGATAAATTTTACAACAGTTTAGACTGAATATATGAAAGTATTTGACTGTTGCTGGTTTGATGAATGTGTTGGTGTTATCGAAATCGAGCATCGGTATGGATAAAATAAAGCCTCGCACTTCAGCGAGGCTTGTTATACAACGGTCGTTGTTTAAAGACCACCATGACGATTCGCATAGAACAAGAAATCATTGATATGCCGTTCTAAAGCTTTAAAGAAATCATCATTCGACCAAGTAGTTGAACTATAAGATGCACCGTTTGTAGAACTAAAAGTACGACCATTATCGTTTGTAGAAAATGTCGTTATCGAATAGCGGCCATCAAATCGCTCAGTTTCTGATAATAAAAGTTCATGCTTCCCGCCGTCTTTATACTTCATATTGAAGCTTATATGCCGTGCAGATGTAGAAATTTCAGCGTGGATTCCTCTTTCAAGTAAACCATTTTTGTACGTTTCAACTTCTGGTACGAGAGATTCAATAATTTCCGATAAGCGTTCTCGTTCCTGGGCTAACGTTTCTTTTTCTTCAATCTGCTCTTGTTTTTGTCTGCCTATTTTTTCATCAACACCTTTGAAGAATGAGTTACCTACCATGGGATATCCTTAATTATAATATGAGCGTTTCAAAGTCAGGACATATGGGCAGCAAATACTGTTATCAAGTCCGTTTTTAACACAAAAGCTCTTTCTTGATTCGGTAAAAGGTGGCGCGGCTGATACCTGCCGCTTTCATGATGTGGGCTGGTTTAACATTCTGCGCCAGCATTTCGCGAACAGTTTCACGGGCTTCCATATCTTTTTCTTTCCCCGTATACAAACCTGCCAGTTTTGCTCTCTCGATCCCCTGTGCCTGGCGTTTACGGCGGGTTTCATAATCTTGTCGTGCCATTGTCGCAAGGATATCGATCAGCATAGCATTGACTGCCCGAAGAATGCCGCTAGTAAGGTCGTTACCAGACATTTCAACCATCTGCCAGCTTGTTGGCAAATCCATCGAAACAATAACCAGTCCTTTACTGTTCAGCGTAGCTTTGAGTTCAGCCCATTCTTCATGTTGAAGACGACTGAGACGGTCAATCGCTTCAATTAGAAGCAAATCGCCAGGCCGTGCTTCGGCAAGTAGGTGCATCAGTTCCACACGTTCCAGCTTCGCACCGCTGGCATTCTCAATGTATTCTCCGGCTACTTGCCAGTTTTTGCTTTGCGCAAATTCGCGCAGGCTAACTAATGCACGATCAGCATGTTGGCCTTCGGTAGATGCACGGCAATAGATACGGACATTCATTATGCATTCTCTTTTGAGTATTAAATTGATACCCATATGATACAGTGCGTGTTTTTATTGTCAATAGAGTCAAATTTAACCCTATTGATACTGTGTGTCATGGTCTTTATCAGGTATACCTAAAAGAGATATTGTTCGGATGGTATTCAGATCTTGCTTGGGGTATACGATTTGGTCAGTTTCTGTAGCTGAAGCACTCCGGTTTCATTTCAGCAGGTCTTAATCAAATTCAGTGTGCCATACATGCGGCACGAAAAAGTCTGGCATCAATGTGACCAGTTCTATCACCCACCACAGTCACTACAGTGGCCACACAGTTGGGGACCCAAAGGATGTTGTTTACCATTTTGCAATGGTTGACAGCTACCCGAAAGCAACTCCTCTTCGAGAGCGCTCAATTCCTCAGTTAATCGGGTTTGCAATTTTAGTTTGTTGAACCCATCCACACTGGGCGTAAGTGTATAGTTGTGATAACTGTCAACTTTTCTTCTCTCTTCTGTTCAGAATAAATTAATGTTCAGGCGTTATGATAAATAAATGTTATCGCCACCATGGCGCGGTCTTTACAGGAATAAATCTCACCATTTTTATATTTTCACCACAGTACCTCAAAATTTCATATACCAAAACTGAACTTGGCCGGGTAGTATTGGCTGCTTAGTATTAACTGTAGATGCTGTTATTAGGAGTTTCAGGTGCAGGTAAACAAACTTACGGATGATATTGATATTAGTTCTCATGAGCGTTTCCTCGCGGCCCGTAAAAGCACATGGGTTAGTGTGCTTGTTAATTGTTTTCTGACATCCGGGCAAGTGATTACTGGCGTATTTTCCGGATCTCAGGGGCTTATTGCGGATGGTATCCATTCTCTGTCTGATTTAGTTTCAGACTTTGTGGTGCTTATTGCTAATCATAAAAGTAAAAAAAATCCCGATGATGACCATCACTACGGGCATCATCGTTATGAAAATGGTGCATCATTAATTCTGGGGACAATTTTATTCATTGTTGGCATCGGGATGTTATGGTCAGCAGCAAATAAAATGCAACAACCAGATGATATTCCTCAGGTACATATTGTTGCTCTGTGGGTGGCCTTAGCCGCACTGGTTATCAAAGAGCTTCTTTTTCGCTATATGCTGGCAGTAGCAACCCGAGTAAAATCCACTATGCTGGTTGCCAATGCCTGGCATGCCCGCTCTGATGCCGCCTCATCTTTGGTGGTGGCTATTGGTATTATTGGTAGTTTATCAGGGTTTAAATTGCTTGATCCGGTAGCTGCACTGGTTGTGGGACTGATTGTGACCAGAATGGGATATTCATTTATGTCAGATTCGCTTCATGACTTGATGGACAGGGCCGTGGATATTGAAACTGAAAATAGTATAAAAACAACATTATTGTCCACGCCTGGGGTCGAAGGCATCCATGACCTCAAGACCAGAAAAATGGGGGACCTTGTTGTTGTTGATGTTCATCTGGAAATTGATGGTGATTTATCAGTGAAAGTAGGACATGACATTGCTGTTTTGGCCAGGAAATCAGTTTTAGATAATCATCATGTTTTAAATGTTATGACACATGTTGACCCTTATTTTAAAGGTGATAATAGTCCTGGTTGCGGGGGCAAATAATCCTGAAAAATAATATGAATGCTGCTGTTTTTTGAGAAGATTGGGAAGGGATTATTTTTTTGCGCAATATTACCCCTTCTGACTGTGAAAACGAGAGTAAACAATATGGAGGCTATTATGAGAAAAATTATGCGTACTGTTGTGATAGGAGCCACTCTTCTTTTATCCCCCTGTGTAATGGCTGGTTCTGACGGTGTTGAACATGCCATGAAGATGATGAATAAAAGCTACCGCGCAGCACTTAAGGAGGAGGACGTTACATCCTTCAGGAAAGATATGCGGGAACTGAAAGCAACAGCAGAGTCCATCCTGAACAGCCCTGTAGAAGGGTATGACAGGGAAACGTATGTTGCAGGCATGTCACTTCTAATTGATGAGGTAACTGCCGTTGAAAGTACCGCTGAGAAGGAAGGTCTTGACGCCGGGAAAATTGCAGCACAGAAACTAGGCAGTCTGATGAGAAAATACCACAATAAACTAGGGAAGGTGCGAATAAGCAGGTCATTTCTTCCCAAGCTGACTCGCTGATTAAAATTTCGCGGATCTGGGCCGATTTTTTTCCCGCAAACACATCGAATCAGCCTATTTAGGCTATTTTTTCCACCATTTCTGGCGTTATTTCCGGTTTTTACTGAGATCTCTCCCACTGACGTATCATTTGGTCCACCCGAAACAGGTTGGCCAGGGTGAATAACATCGCCAGTTGGTTATCGTTTTTCAGCAGCCCTTTGTATCTGGCTTTCACGAAGCCGAACTGCCGCTTGATGATGCGAAACGGGTGCTCCACCCTGGCACGGATGCTGGCTTTCATGTATTCGATGTTGATGGCCGTTTTGTTCTTGCGCGGATGCTGCTTCAAGGTTTTTACCTTGCCGGGACGCTCGGCGATCAGCCAGTCCACATCCACCTCGGCCAGCTCCTCGCGCTGTGGCGCTCCTTGGTAGCCGGCATCGGCTGAGACAAATTGCTCCTCTCCATGAAGCAGATTACCCAGCTGATTGAGGTCATGCTCGTTGGCCGCGGTGGTGACTAGGCTGTGGGTCAGGCCACTCTTGGCATCGACACCAATGTGGGCCTTCATGCCAAAGTGCCACTGATTGCCTTTCTTGGTCTGATGCATCTCCGGATCGCGTTGCTGCTCTTTGTTCTTGGTAGAGCTGGGGGCCTCAATGATGGTGGCATCCACCAAAGTGCCTTGGGTCATCATGACGCCTGCTTCGGCCAGCCAGCGATTGATGGTCTTGAACAATTGACGTGCCAGTTGATGCTGCTCGAGCAGGTGGCGGAAATTCATGATGGTGGTGCGATCCGGCAGGGCGCTATCCAGGGATAATCGGGCAAACAGGCGCATGGAGGCGATTTCGTACAGGGCATCTTCCATGGCACCGTCGCTCAGGTTGTACCAATGCTGCATGCAGTGAATACGCAGCATGGTCTCCAGCGGATAGGGCCGTCGGCCATTGCCCGCCTTGGGATAAAACGGCTCGATGACAGCGGTCATATTCTGCCATGGCAGAATCTGCTCCATGCGGGAGAGGAAAATCTCTTTTCGGGTCTGACGGCGCTTAGTGCTGAATTCACTATCGGCGAAGGTGAGTTGATGGCTCATGATGTCCCTCTGGGATGCGCTCCGGATGAATATGATGATCTCATATCAGGAACTTGTTCGCACCTTCCCTAGGTGTTGACTGAGACCGGGAATTATTCGGTGAAGGTAGATATGCTGGAAAGATATCCCTGAACTGACATGATACACGTGCCTGTAATCAAGCAGATAGCTATGCACTGGTGAGGAAATTTCACAACGTTATCTTATCTGCAAAATACATATAAAAATGTTGGGGTAACAAACATGCATTATCAATGCTACATATTTTAGTTTGTTGCCTCAACATAAGTTAAGTACCTATTGGTGTTGCGCGGGGTGGATTCAGGGGGCCAAATTATATTTGGTGGTCACGCGTCAGTCTGTGTTTTGTTTGTTGGTCATGAAGTACATAGGTACTTATTTCGTTTTATACACACTAGGCTGTATGTTTGGAATCCTGGAAAAGTTGAACAAACCTAACGGTAATAAAACTACTTATTGTATATAAATTCTGGCATTTCATCGGTATGCCACTTCAATAGGAGTTAAAGACACCTATAGTGAGATCTGCAGGATCACCATGGATATGTGGATAAGATTTAAGCCTGAAGACTGTTGTATAACTCTTCTTCCTGAGCAAAATGTAGCTGCAGAATAGCCTCAAGCCCATACAAGGAACGTTGTACATCACGAATAATATCAGCTGAAACATCTGTGTTCTGCAGGAGTTCACTGAGTCGACCTAACTTCCTTACTTCCTGATATATTTCCTTGTGGCTACGATACAAAGCAGCAAGGGGGTCATCGCCGACCAGCATTGTCGATAATGAAGGGTACAGATCTTGTTCATCCTGTTGCTCATGAGACAGGATCTTCTGGACCAGTTGTTCATGCAGCTCCTTAAGGAGCATACGTTGCTCTTCCTGATCTGCTAGGGGGAAACGTGCAGCAACTTCAGCCAAACATTGAAGAACAGGTTGTAAATGCTTGTGCTCGTTTCTCAATGTTTCAAGCTGTTGGTTACTTATAGCCTTGTCTAGTGGGCGTGTAACCCGACAGGTCAGCACCCGTAAAGCTGAGAGAATAGCCAGGAGATCAATGAATTCCTGTAAAAGTGCACCTTCAAACGGTGGTAACATACCAAGGGCTGCAATAACCATAGCTATGCAACATAACCCCATTCCGAGCAAGACACTTTGTGTGGCGATACGCATGGAAAGTCTGGCTATTTGTCTGGCATCAACCAATCGGTCTAACTGATCTGTCAGCAGTACGATATCAGCACTTTCTGCTGCCGCAGCGGTTCCCCTTGCCCCCATTGCGACTCCGACCCCAGCTGCTGCAAGTGCCGGGGCATCATTTACCCCGTCACCAACCATCATCGTGCAAAAAGAGTCTGAGGCATCTAATATATGCGCCAGTTTCATCTCCGGGGTCAGTTCAGCCAGAACACGATCGACACCAAGGCCTGTACCAATACTGTCCGCCACTTCCTGCCTGTCCCCTGTCAGCATAACTATCTCGCGCACACCGGCTTTTCGCAACATGCGCAAAGCTCTTGGTGTTTCCAGCCGTAACTGATCAGAGAGCAATAGCCAGCCGACCAACTCCGCATCAATTGCGATCGCAACTACCGTCACATTTTCAATGAACAAGCGCTGACGTGCGGACTCAAACCAGCTACCACTTCTGGCGTGGCTCAGAACAAAATCCAATGTACCAATACATACTTGCTGATCGTTGATTTTTCCTGTCAGACCCGCTCCGGCCACTTCCTGCACTGATTCCGGTATTGGTAAAGAGCCTAAGCCTTGTTCATGTGCCTCCTGTAAAATAGCGCTGGCGATAATGTGACAGGAAAACTGATCCAGACTTGCTGCCAGCCTGAGTAAATCCTGCTGCGTATAATGTGGATTAAGGCTCTGAATCGACGTCAGTTTTGCAGTCCCCCCTGTCAGGGTCCCTGTTTTGTCAAAAAATAGGTGATCTGCCCGAGCCAGTTGCTCCAGTGCGGCACTTCCTTTAATTAGTACCCCTCTCTGTGCAGAGCGGGAAATGCCGGAGACCAACGCCACCGGTACAGCCAGTAAAAGTGGACAGGGGGTTGCGACAACCAGCACAGCCAATGCGCGAACGGGTTCGTTACTCACGGCCCATGCCAGTAGAGCAATGCCAAGGGCAAAGGGGATAAACCAGACGGCATAACGGTCTGCCAGTCGTACTGTTGACGCACGTGACTGACTGGCCTGCTCTACCACACGGATAATACCCTGAAGCGTGCTGTCTTTTGCTGAACGGGCTGCATACATTTTCAGGGCATCTCCCGCATTAATTGCACCACTAAGCATCAGTGCACCAGCCTTCCGGGGGGCGGGTAATGATTCTCCGGTAATTGAGGATTCGTTCAAGACAGCGCTCGCACTCACCAGTGGACCGTCTACAGGAATAGTTTCTCCCGGCTTAACTAAGAGCAAATCACCGGGCTGAATAGATTCTACGGGGATAACCTGAATATCGTTTTTAAGAAGTCTATTCGCTGAACGAGGTGCTTTAGAAAGCAGAGAGGTCATTTCTCGTTCGGCACGGCCCTGAGCATAGCTTTCAAGCAATCTGCCTGTGGCGGTCATAGCGGCAATCACTGCTGCCGTTGCCGACTCTCCCATCCAAAGTGCACCAGACATTGAAATAATCGCAAGGACATCAACCCCAACCTGGTGTTTGAGCAAAGATTTAACCATCTCATAACTTGTTAACAATAACGAAGGAAGAGTGGATAAGATCAACACAATTGTTGAATTGATCCCCCATTGAGCGTTCTGGTTGAAAAAGCTCAACATTAATGCCAACAGGGGGAAACACAACAGCGCGATATCTGACAACAGGTGGTTATATTTCATAAATAGTGTTCCGTTTTTTTCGCGTTCAGAAAAGCATGGGAACCGTGGGGCAGTTATCGTTGAAATGATGATAAAGGAATCATAATAAGTGTGCCAGTTGCTTTCTCATGAAAACCTGTATCATCAATTTTGATATTTGGAGTCAGTTAGTATACCAAAAGTTATTGACCTGCTCCCCGTTGATTAACACACTGATGCCCGTAATGTCTTCATCATCGGTATGAGACCCTCATGAAGATGCTTTTTTCCGGCAAATAAATCATCAGTATCCTCTTCGAGGCTGGAACAGGGATTCTAAGCCATGTGCTTTGCCGTAAGAAGATCATTTCCGACGTCACCTAATGTGGCTTGGTGAATGGATTTTGTCATGGCTGCACTCTTCATCGGTCGTCGGATTAAGTGCCGTACGATCCACGTCGCTTTTGGAATTTCAAGCGTTCAGATATAAGCATTCTGTACAGCATTGCGTTGTTTCGTGGCTATCTGGCGACGATAAGAACCACTCAGGAACCTGAATTTACCTGTCGAGTACTGGGCCTTTGAACATGGTTTGGATATTACTGAGTGCATCTTGGTTTTGAGAAGTTAAGGTTATCATTAATAAAAAGGCATAATATTGAGTGGTCAACCAACCTTAAAAAAAGTGGCTAAATTATGAACGAAAATTTACGTAATGCTCTTCCTCACAAAAACACACCATTTCTACGTGTGCTGCATATCATCGTAGCTGTATTGATTTTATTGCAGATTATTAATTCAAACCTTACCGAAAGCGATGCGCTTAGTGACTATACTCTCACTGGGTTCGTAACATGGTTCCATGTTATCACTGGATTATCACTGATTGTCCTTGGGTTTGTCATGCTTGCATGGATGCTGACACAACGAGGATTTCGTTACTATTTTGCCTGGGTGGTCCTTGATTTTCGAGGTGTGGTTGAAGATATCAAAATGCTGATATCATTCCGTCTTCCTGAAGCTCATGCTGGTGGGATTGCTGCTCTGGTTCAGGGGCTTGGTGTACTTGCACTATTGGGCGTTGCATTATGTGGTGGATTCTGGTTTGCTCTCAATACTGCTCTTGGCACGTCACCTGTGCTGACAGAAACCGTCCTGCATGTGCATAAGTTTCTGACTGTATTTATTGAAACCTATTTCTGGGCACATGGTGCGATGGGGTTGCTGCATATCTTCCTCACCGTTCGTAGCCAAAGGAAAAATCCCGTTACCGAATAGTGCTGTAGGTTTATGATGGATAAGATGCCCTGTAATGGTTGGCTAAAACAGACTATAACCGCGCATTTATCCGTCAATGCATTTTCTATTTATCCGTAATTCCGATGAGTATGCGTATTTGAAGGAAAAAATATATGCATCTTGAACGACATAGTATCGAAAAAGTGGGATGGCTGAGGGCAGCTGTACTGGGGGCAAATGACGGAATTGTTTCGACAGCGAGCCTTGTTCTTGGGGTTGCATCTGCAAATAGCAGTCCTTCCGGTGTTTTACTTGCAGGTGTTGCAGGACTGGTTGCCGGAGCTATGTCAATGGCTACAGGGGAATATGTTTCCGTCTCATCTCAGGCGGATACCGAAAACGCAGCACTTGCCCAGGAAAAAAGGGAGCTGGAAACTGATTATCAGGGAGAGGTGCGGGAACTGACTTCACTTTATATGCAACGTGGACTGGAGCCAGAGCTTGCCCGGCAGGTTGCGGAGCAACTTATGGTCAAAGATGCCCTGGATGCTCATGCCCGTGAAGAACTGGGGTTGACGGATATAAATTCTGCACAGCCCCTACAGGCAGCTGTCTTTTCTGCCCTGAGTTTTTCCGCTGGTGCGGTGTTACCCTTAATCGTGGCATGGCTCTCCCCTCTGAAACTGGCTTTTTTGTTGATAATCCTTTCCACCCTTTTTTCACTGGCAGTCCTTGGCTATATATCTTCGGTTTTGAGTAAAGCCTCTCCTGTCAGGGCGATCATAAGAATTACGTTCTGGAGTACCATGGCTATGCTTTTGTCTATGGGGATTGGTCATTTTGCAGGGCAGGCCCTGCTTTAATGTTATGAAGCACAATTCGAGTACCATCTTACTGGCGATGCTTCGCAAAACAATTTGCAATGCAGCTCCCTTCAAACTCGATTCCTGCTTGCGCCAATACCTGTTGAAGGGGTGATGGAGGGGATTCTCCCCCTCCATTTCAAGGGCAAGGACAACGCTACTTCTGGCAAATTTCCCGGTCGTAAACGCCACCATTGACAACCAAAATTTGTCGTTTCTTCTTTGAAATCATATCAGTCATTATCTTCGAGTCATCAAGAAAGATACCACCAAAGGTTCCTGGTCGTGCATTCTTCCCGGCGATTATAATCAGATCCCCAATATTCAATGCAGCAACTTTATCGTTATTGTAATTCGTATCTTCAAATATGAACTTCAGGCCTTCATCTGAACCGGGAATACCCAATGTTACTACAGGATTTTTTCTGAAAGTAACAGTACCGATACCAGTTATTTTTCCTGTTACCATTAACTGACATTTTTTGAAGTCATTTGTTGCCCTGAATTCATGTTGTTCAAACCGCGCATAAACTTCCCCTGTTGTATACATTCGCGGAAGTATATCGATTATCGATGGTTTGGATGGTTGCTCAGGTTGTTGCTGAGTTACGGTATCAGCATTTACCTTGGCCTTCACTTCGGGGGTTTTAGGCTGATATGGGGGGGGCGTCAGCCCGTAAAGGAGATTGATGCCGTAGGCTATTGCGACGGTTATGACTGCTATTTTAATATAACGTTCATAGGGTGATTTCATTTCGTTCTTCCATGAATTCTATTTTGGTAACATGATTGCCATTGCGGTGTATTTTCATATTGTCTGTTGGGGACTTCACCGTATTACGAATTTCGTTCATTGTTTCTTTCGATAACATATCGCAGCCTTCCATATACATAACCCTACGGGTATCGGTATCTGGTATGTTAGTGAAACTGCTACTGACCCATGAATCAGGTATTTCGATTTCATGTATCAACTTCATATACTCAATGATAAACGTATCTGTCAGGTGAAATCGTCCGACCGTGTATTTTCCTGTATAGGCATTAGAAGAAGATAAAGCTACCCAATCGTTTTTTAAAACCAAAGCCAGCGCATTATTTTCCATGTTCAGATTCCAGTTCACGAATGCGATTGTTCGTCATGTCGATAAGACATTTCTGCTCATTATTGCAGGCGGATTTTTGCTTTATCCATTCTCTTTGAGAAGGGAGTAAACGTTTTCGTGTTTCAGGACTAAGTCTTTTCCAGACAGCATTAAGTTTCTCATCGCTTGCTTCATAACTGGGTGTATCGACATTTGAGGTTACTTTATTGTTTTTGGGGGCCTCGCTGCCGCTGCTATAGAAAACGGGGGCACGTACTCCCTGAGCGTAGTCTTTAGCTGCTTTTTCCCACACGCTTTTCCCATTGGCAGTCAACATTTTTCCGAACTCAGTGGTGTCGAAACTGTAATTGCGGATCTCGCCATTGAAATCCAGCTTCACGTTAACGGCTGTTGACTTCGAAATGCCAGTCAAGAAATCACCAGCTTCGGACCCGAAGGAACAAGCGACTTCTTTAGTATCACTGACATTAGGGCGTAACCCGTGCATCGTGAATCTGCCGTTATCAGTTGTAGCAGTGATATCTACCAGCGGAATGATTGATGAGGATTGCTTTGTCATCGCGAAGCATATCCCCTTCAGATTTACATCCCTGTCCATCCCGAGAAACATCAGTGCGTTTTTGTCGCTGCTGGCGACACCCATTGATTTTGCCTCTGGCAAGAAATACACGGTACTGGAGGCGGTGGTTAAACCTGAAACGAAAACAACACCTGACGCCATGATTTTTAGCGTTTTAATAAGAATTGTCATTCTGGATACCTTCTTTCTTTCGCACTCCATCGTGGACAGAGTATTCATTCCGTGAGTCTTGTTTACGAGAAACACTAACCGAAGAATCATGATCTTACATTGATCTATGAAATCTATCAATATCGTATAATTGATCTGTAAAAACGATCGATTAACATGGGGAGAAGAGGGGGAAGATGCGAAGGGTATTGTTTTTAAAGGGTTTTAAAATGGTTCATATGCTTGGTGTTAACATCGGGCGGCGGGCAGCGGTTAGTCTTGAATACTGCGATTGAAAGACATAACAATCTACTTTGTGCGGGGTTTCCGGCAACCATAGAGGTGTTTCGATAAGGAGCGGTGCAATAAGTACAGTTCGTTGACAGAATGAATACGATGTAATTTTGAACCCTTGCTCTACAACGCTCTGTATCAAGTTTTACGGGGGTTTTATATTGAACGATGCCTGAAGTCTGCTTTAATCGCTCTGACAAGATACAGAGCGATTCATGGCTATATAGCGATGGATTACGCTAACATTTCTGTGGGGCAATTTTACAATGGCACTAACACTTACCTTTATTCCGTCAGTTCATCGATCAGTGTTCGGGGATGATCTAGTCGTTTTTTCGCTTCCGTCATGAACTTGTCTCGGTTGATCAATATGTCAATATGGTCATGCAGTATCAAACCTTCAGATTCAAGAATTTGAATATCGTTGATAGTCTGCGCTTCAACATAAATCTTACCCTTCTTCCAGCCTGAGTTGTTTTCGATAACGATACGCTGTTTATGCTGATCGCGGTATGTGATGGTAAACAAGTTGTGTTTCTTATCTATTCTGGAGCAATCTACGCGCATAATAACGGTCTTAATGTTTGCTCTTATTTTTGTGCGTAAAGGGTTAAGTGCGTCATCAATGTCAAACTTCCTGAACTTGTCCCAACCTTCAGTGTTCATTTGCACGATTGATTCATCGTATAGTCTTTTTTCCACTATCAGACTTTGTTTTTCTTGTTCTAGTTGATCAATTTGCGAAGTGAGGCTATTAATGATCTCAGGGCTTTTAGCTGAACCTATAGCCAATACATAGTTCTCAATTTGCGATTGTATGTCCGCTATTTTCCCTTCTAAACCAGATGGTTGATATTTCGTCTGTAAGAATATTCTATCGGCTATTAGTTGTAAAATCGTCCTTTCAAGGGTGCTTGCCCTGAATCCCCACTTATTACAATCTTGATGTAAATCTCTGGATGCACATTGGTAACGGTAAGCATGTGGATGGTTTTTAAGGGTTGATTTAGCCTTAACCATGTAACATGAGCAGTGCGCACAGTGCAAAATACCAATACCGGAAAGTAATGGTATTTCTGGATTACTCTCGCGATTCGGGGCAAATCCTTTGTTTCCAACTTGGAGCTTTAACGCTTCATATTCATCTTTGCTGATGATCGCAGGGTAATAATCATCCAGAACGTATTCTGCATTGTTTACAGTGATTACTTTTCGTCCATAAATGGCAGGTTCAAGGATTCTGGAACAATGCTGCATATTCCATATACCTTTTGATTTTTTGTTGCCAATAACCGGTCCATCGTAGTTGTTTTTCAGATGTTGAAGGATCATCCGATTTGACCAACCGTCTTGTTTTAACTGGATAATTTTTTTTGCTATGGGGAACAGGACTGGATGCGGATTGACATATCCAGTACTTGAATCTGTCCACCATTTATCCGACCCTAACTCTTTAATTGCGACTACAGGATCACCTGGTTTCCGTTCCTGGTGACGTCTGATCTTGGACAGAGCACTTGCAATGGTGCGGTGTGATTTGGTTGAACTTTCTTCGTTTGCACGGCTGAACAACATCACGCTAAACATCAGTTGCTGCAATGTCTCGGTGTTTACTTCAGTCTGTCTGTAAACCTGTTTATCAATCCCGGTAATTACCGTGATGCCATTAAGTAATAAGCTGGTGAAAAGGTTAACCGCTTGCATGGCGTTCTGGCGTGAGAAGCGATCAAGGGATTCAATCAAGAGGAAAGACCCCTTTGGGATCAAACCGGATTCAACTTGGTCTATGAAATCCGATAAAGCTCCTTCCTGAACGTTTTTACCCTTGTACGCGGATACCCCTAAATCTTGGTATTCCTCGAAAATCTCCAGATCGTACTCAGTAGCAATCTGTTTTGCCATTTCAGCAATGTAGCTCTTCTGACGCTCAATCGAACTACCTTTACCTTGTCGTTCGCTGGAGTAACGGATATATGAATATAAGCGTGGACGATTCATGGTATTGAATTTCACTGGAAGTACTGTATTTCTTAAGATTGTAACATGTGCAGACATTGGTCATCACCTCCTTGGTAATCCATTGGGGCGACAGGTATAGCTGTTTTTACGCCTCAATTCTTAATGAGGTGTATTTTACTTTAGTGTTACCGATGGTGACGCCAAGCACTGCCATCACAGTGAAGCCAAGACCGGTCAGCAGGGCGTGGATCACATACAGAACTGGGGCAACGAACAGGAATAAGAACTCAAGGGGCTCGGTGGTACCGCCGATCACACAGGCAATAAGACCGGAAATTAATAACCCTTTAATTTTATGACGATTTTCAGGGCGAGCACAGTGGTACATAGCGAGCGCTGCCCCCGGTAAACCACCGAGGAACGCAGGCATTTTGCCCTGCGACAGGAAGCGGGTTGCGCTTTCAGAGAAACCTTGTGTTGTCGGGCAGCTCAGTTGGGCCTGGAAAATAGTCAGTGCGCCGCTCACGCTGTGACCGCAGACTTCTTGCGTGCCGCCAGCCTCGGTGAAGCGAATGAGCGCCACCAGAATATGATGCAGACCAAACGGCAGCAGCAGACGTTCACCGGTACCAAACAGCATTGGGCCAAATTCTCCCGCGCTGTTGATGATGTGGCCGAGCCCGGTAATGCCCATGGCGAAAACCGGCCAGATCAGGGGAATAACCAGCCCGACCAGCCCCATCACCACCGAGGAGATGATAGGCACAAAGCGGGTGCCGCCGAAGAAAGCCAGCGCATCCGGCAGACGAATGTTGTGGAAACGTTCATGCAGCATCCAGACGATGATCCCGGCAATAACAGCACCGAGGATCCCAGTATCGATCGACTGGATCCCCAGGATATTCTGCACGTTGTTGGCCTTCAGGATCGCGGCATCCGTGGTAGGTAAGATACCTTTCGCGGTTAACCAGAAGTTGACGGCAAGGTTCATGACCGCATAACCAACAAAACCGGCAAATGCCGCTACGCCTTTGTTCTCGCGAGCAAGGCCGAGAGGTATGGCAATACAGAACATCACCGGTAAGAAACTAAACGCAAATGAGCCTACTTTGCTCATCCAGGTAAAGATGGCCTGCAGTACCGGATTACCCAATGCCGGGATCAGTGTTAAGACATCATGGCTGCTTAACGAGCTGCCGATCCCCAACATGATCCCGCAAAATGAGAGTAGCGCTACGGGGAGCATAAAGGTTTTGCCCAACTGCTGGAAAAATTCCCATAACGTTATTTTTGGTGTAGTTCTCGTCGTCATCAAACGACTCCTCGTAAAAGCTAGCTGACTAATGATGGCGAGAAGATAAAACGTTTTACCTAATTTTAGTGCGGTATAAATCACATTATCGAACGATAATAGGGCGTATAAATATAAGTGATTGATAAAACGTTTTATCCGTCACGTTATCAGGGAGTTTTCCGTTTTTATGGCTATAGCCAAAAAAATAACCATCCATGATGTTGCGCTGGCCGCGGGCGTTTCGGTCAGTACTGTCTCATTGGTGCTTAGTGGAAAAGGTCGTATTTCATCCGCGACAGGCGAACGCGTGAATGCCGCTATTGAGCAACTCGGGTTTGTGCGTAATCGCCAGGCATCGGCGCTGCGTGGCGGGCAGAGCGGGGTAATTGGTTTGATTGTGCGCGATCTTTCTACGCCGTTTTACGCCGAGTTGACGGCGGGTCTGACGGAAGCATTAGAAACGCAGGGGCGCATGGTCTTTTTATTACATGGTGGCAAAGATGGCGAACAGCTCGCGCAGCGTTTCGCTATGTTGCTAAATCAAGGGGTTGATGGTGTGGTGATCGCCGGGGCTGCCGGCAGTAGCGACGACCTACAACAACTGGCCGCCGATAAGGGGATACCGGTGGTGTTTGCTTCTCGGGCAAGCTACCTGGATGATGTCGACACCGTCAGACCTGACAACATGCAGGCTTCGCAATTGCTGGTTGAACATCTTATCCGCCACGGACATCAGCGAATAGCGTGGTTGGGGGGGCAGAGTTCCTCATTGACTCGCGCAGAGCGTGTCGGCGGCTATTGTACGACGTTGCTAAAGTATGGTTTACCGTTTCATAGCGACTGGGTGCTGGAGTGTTCATCCAGCCAGAAGCAGGCCGCAGAGGAGGTAACCGCGCTGTTACGTCGTAACCCAACGATCAGCGCTGTGGTGTGCTACAACGAAACCATTGCCGTTGGCGCCTGGTTTGGCCTGATGAGAGCAGGGCGTCAGAGTGGTGAAATTGGCGTAGATCGCTATTTCGAACAGCAGATCTCCTTAGCGGGATTTGCCGATGTAGCGGAAAATGCACTGGACGATATCCCCATTATTTGGGCCTGCACGCCTGCGCGTGAAATGGGATATACCCTTGCTGAGCGCATGCTGCAGCGCATTGGGCACGATGATGGTCATTCGCGTAACCTGACGCTTTCCGCCCGTCTGGTGGTGGCCAAATAAAAAAGGCCCGATAAACACACGGTTATCGGGCCTGTTGTCACGCGTATTTACTGTTGCGGGATAGCCGGGGCATCCGGTTCGCCAAGAGAAGGCATACCGAACATGCCAACAAACTCATCCAGCGGCATTTTTTGTCCGTTTAACGTAACCTGTCCGTTTGCGTATTGCAGGCTGGAGCCGATGACGTTGTCCTGCATCGTTGTAATACGGAACATCTGACCCATTGCCGCCAGGCCATTCACCTGTTGCTTCGCAAGATCGGCCGCTTGCTCCTGCTGATAGCCTTCAATTTTGGCGATCTGCGTCATGAACTCAGTCGCCATATCGACCGGAATCGTCAGCTTGGCATCCAGTGATTTGACCGAACGATCCACTTCCTGAGCCAGCGTTTGTGGTTCCTCAGTATTTGCTGTCGGATCTTTTAGCAGCAGTGACAGATTAAATGCGGTTTCACCTTTCGCATTTTTCCAGCTCAGCGGGGCAATGGTGATAACCGGCTCGCCTTTCATCAGTATCGGCAGCGCATTGAAGAAAGCTTCGGTGACTTTTTGCTGATAAAGCTCAGGATTTTGTACCACATCGATCTGCGCCATCAGCGCCTTGGTTTGGGCGCTATACTGCTGACTGAACTGATGCAGGGCTTCACCGTCAATCTGGGCAACTTTCAGCGTCAGCTTACCGCTACCCATATCCTGGCCCTGCAATTTAAGGCTGTTCAGCGTGTAATCCAGCTGGCTGTTGACAGTTTTACCGTCGTTAACCAGATCGGATTTGCCATCGATACCCATGCCTTCCAGAACCGCCAACTCTTTACCCTCGACCGAGATCGATAGTTTTTCGAGTGACAATTTCTGGTCGCCGATGCGCTCACCAAAGCTGGCAATACTGCTGGAACCCTCAGTCTTCAGATTATTGAAAGTCATTTGTACTTTCTGGTCATACTCGTTGACAGCATTGACCACGCCGCTTTGCGCATTGCCTGTCAGCGAGACAGCGTTACCTTCTTTGTCTGCTGTAAACTGGAATTCCCCGCCGCTGAAGGCTACTTTTTCGTCGCCTTTCTCGTAGTTCAGTGGTTTAAGGGAAAGATCGGAACGGGTATCGCCGCTGTAGCTGATACGGGAGTTAATGACAAATGGCGACTCACCCTTGGCAATATCAAACAGCGGTTTGGTAACGTCGTTATTCACCAGCGTCGTTTTCACGGAGGCCATAGCCGGAACCAGATTCAGTGACTTCAGTTGGGTCAGTGGGAAGGGACCGTGATCCACCGTTTCATCCAGGACAATACTTTGCCCCGGTTTCAGCCAGGAATCTGCCTGCCCGGCTATTGGTTTCACCACCAATTGCAGTTGGCTATTGAACACCCCGCGCTGGTAGTTTTGATAACTCAGTTCAATACCCGCCTCAGGGGAGAAACGTTTTAACTGATCGTTTGCCTGCGTCACCATCTCGGCGAGATGCGTTTCGAGTTTCTTTCCTGTGTACCAGGCGCCGCCCGTCCAGACGATACCCAGCGCAACCACCACACCCGCAGCTACCAGCGATTTTTTCATTTTGATATCCATAAAATAAAACCAGGCGTTTGAAGACGCCTGGAGGAGTGACATGTCTTTAACTTACTACAGCTTAGCAAGAGTTGTTAAAAATATCAGTATCTTGCTAAAGCTTGTTATAAACCCGGGCTAAACGACCTGCGCCACTGATGTTAACCGGAGATTCATTCGCACCAATAAAGGCCGATTCACCCGGTCGCAGAACCAGACGTTGCTCGCCTTTGCTCAGTACAGCTTCACCTTCTATGCAGAACAAAATGGCCGCACTTTGCTGGCTGATATCTGCGCCACTGGTAGTAAGCTCATGCAGGGAGAACGCAAAATCGTCAACCGGGATCGGGAAGTCCAGTTCGCCATCAGACTTAACCGGCGTGGTCAGTAACTGGTTTGCTGGCTTGGCGACAAACTGTACGTTGGCGACCAGTTCCGGGATATCAATATATTTTGGCGTCAGTCCGGCACGCAGCACGTTGTCCGAGTTAGCCATCACCTCAAGCGCCACACCTTGCAGGTAAGCATGCGGGGTTTCGGCAAATAAGAACATAGCTTCGCCTGGATTGAGTTTCACCACATTGAGCAGCAGCGGGGAGAAGAGCCCACTGTCGTTCGGGTAGACGTCGGCGATCAGACGGATGGTTTGCCAGGGTTCACCCTGCTGGCTGTTCAGCGCTGATTTCAGGATCGCCAACGCATGGGATTTCTCCTCAGCCTGCATATTCAGCAAGCTGGCGAAAAGATAGCTCAGACGTTCT
The DNA here is from genome assembly GCF_006385635.1 of Citrobacter sp. CF971. Taxonomy (NCBI): domain Bacteria; kingdom Pseudomonadati; phylum Pseudomonadota; class Gammaproteobacteria; order Enterobacterales; family Enterobacteriaceae; genus Citrobacter; species Citrobacter sp. CF971. The sequence goes on from NZ_CP041051.1 coordinate 2,317,228, forward strand.
GCACTCGGCTCTTCCAGGAAATGCGCAATAGCCGGATGTGCGGCGGAGACGGGTTGTAACAATGCAACAATGTCAGAGAACTCGCGGAATGCGTTCATCGCCAGGAAAGGCGTCAAAGCAAAAACCAGTTCCGGTTTGTGGTTAGGATCTTTGTAGTTGCGCTCAGCCGCATCCATCGGGATCCCTGCGGCGTTTTCTTTGGCAAATCCAATTTCAGAGTTGTGCTTGTTAGGATGAACCTGAATCGAAAGCGGTTGTGCAGCGCAGAGCACTTTAAACAGGAAGGGCAGCTCACCAAAACGCTGCGCAACGGCATCGCCCAGCAGTGCGGATTTATCGTGCTCGATAACGTCGCGCAGAGCAACCGTCTGGCCGTCAGCGCCCAGAACCTGCGAACTGCTTTTCGGATGCGCACCCATCCACAACTCAGCCATCGGTTGCTGAGTGGGGTTGGCAATGCCATAGAGTTCCGTTAACGCCGTTTTACTTCCCCAGGCGTAGTTTTGCACTGAGTTGATGAGTTTTTGCATTATCAAGCCCTGTTTCAATGTGGAATTTTCTACGGCTATTAAACCAAGAAACCCTGAGGGAAGTAACCTGCACATGTAAAAAGTCGTACTTGTCTCAGTTTTTGTTAAAAAAATGTGTAGGATATGGAGACTCGCTTTTAATACCCTGAGAGATTCCGGTTGCAGACAGCCCTTCCTTCTACAACCGGATCTGCGGCAGGGAAGCAGGGCAACGGAACATCTGCCCAGAGAATAACCAGACCGAGCAGTAAGTGAGAGCACAATGTCAAACAAACCCTTTCATTATCAGCATCCTTTCCCCCTCAAAAAGGATGATACCGAATACTATCTGCTGACCAGCGACTATGTCTCTGTTGCCGAATTTGAAGGGCAGGAGATTGTTAAAGTCGCGCCACAAGCTTTAACCCTGTTGGCTCGTCAGGCCTTTCATGATGCGTCGTTTATGCTGCGTCCCGCACATCAACAGCAGGTAGCCGATATTCTGTGCGACCCAGAGGCCAGCGAAAACGACAAGTATGTGGCCCTGCAATTTCTGCGTAACTCTGACATCGCGGCAAAAGGCATTTTGCCGACCTGTCAGGACACCGGAACCGCGATTATCGTGGGTAAAAAAGGTCAGCGTGTCTGGACCGGTGGTGGCGATGAGGAGGCGCTGGCTCGAGGCGTCTATAACACCTACATCGAAGACAACCTGCGCTATTCACAAAACGCAGCGCTGGATATGTATAAAGAGGTGAACACCGGCACCAACCTGCCAGCACAGATTGATTTGTATACCGTCGACGGCGATGAATACAAATTCCTGTGTATTGCCAAAGGTGGCGGTTCGGCGAACAAAACCTATCTGTACCAGGAAACCAAAGCGCTGCTCACGCCGGGCAAATTAAAAAATTACCTGGTTGAAAAGATGCGTACGCTGGGTACTGCGGCTTGTCCGCCGTATCACATTGCGTTTGTGATCGGCGGAACGTCAGCGGAAGCTACGCTGAAAACGGTGAAACTGGCTTCGGCTAAATACTACGATGAGCTGCCGACCGAAGGTAACGAACATGGGCAGGCATTCCGTGATGTGGAGCTGGAAAAAGAGCTGCTGATTGAAGCGCAGAATTTGGGGCTGGGCGCGCAGTTTGGCGGGAAGTACTTCGCGCATGATATCCGCGTGATCCGCCTGCCGCGTCACGGCGCGTCGTGTCCGGTTGGTATGGGCGTCTCTTGTTCTGCTGACCGTAATATCAAAGCCAAAATCAACCGTGAAGGTATCTGGATCGAAAAACTGGAACATAATCCAGGTAAGTACATTCCAGAAGAGTTGCGTCAGGCGGGAGAGGGCGAAGCGGTGCGCGTTGATCTCAATCGTCCGATGAAAGAGATCCTGGCCCAGCTGTCGCAGTATCCGGTCTCTACGCGTTTGTCACTCAACGGTACAATTATTGTTGGCCGTGATATTGCGCATGCGAAACTGAAAGAACGTCTGGATAACGGTGAAAGTTTGCCGCAGTATGTTAAAGATCACCCGATCTATTACGCCGGTCCGGCAAAAACGCCGGAAGGCTACGCCTCTGGTTCGCTTGGCCCAACCACGGCCGGACGTATGGACTCGTATGTTGACCAGCTTCAGGCCGCTGGTGGGAGCATGATTATGCTGGCGAAAGGCAACCGTAGCCAGCAGGTGACCGATGCTTGCCATAAACATGGCGGCTTCTATTTAGGCAGTATTGGCGGCCCTGCCGCGGTGCTGGCCCAGGGCAGTATCAAGAGTCTGGAGTGCGTGGAATACCCGGAACTCGGGATGGAAGCCATCTGGAAAATTGAAGTGGAAGATTTCCCGGCGTTTATCCTGGTGGATGACAAAGGCAATGATTTCTTCCAGCAAATTCAGACGTCGCAGTGCGCACGCTGCGTTAAGTAACGTCAACCGCCCTTCGGGGCGGTTTTTTTTACCGCACGAACCACCAAACGACAGTTTTATCCTCGTTAATACTCATAAGACCAACGCAAGTGGGCAATGTCGAAACATAACCTAATCAATTGTTAATGTAAGGAGCAGGTAATGGTAACGGTACGCCGCGAGAATGATTCAATGGGGGCGATTGATGTTCCTGCCGATAAGCTTTGGGGCGCGCAAACCCAACGTTCACTGGAGCATTTTCGTATCTCTACGGAGAAAATGCCGGTCTCGTTGATCCATGCGCTGGCGCTGACTAAACGCGCCGCGGCAAAGGTTAACCAGGATCTTGGGCTGCTGGCGGAGGATAAAGCCAGGGCTATTATGCAGGCTGCAGATGAGGTGTTGGCAGATAAACACCGCGATGAGTTCCCGCTAGCCATCTGGCAAACTGGGTCCGGCACGCAAAGCAATATGAACATGAACGAGGTGTTGGCAAACCGGGCCAGCGAGTTGCTGGGCGGCGTGCGGGGGATGGAGCGAAAAGTACATCCCAACGATGATGTCAATAAAAGCCAAAGCTCGAACGATGTCTTCCCGACCGCAATGCACGTTGCCGCACTGCTGGCGCTGCGTAAATCACTGATCCCTCAATTAAATGTGCTGACCAAAACGCTCAGTGATAAGTCCCACGCTTTCGCCGATATCGTTAAAATTGGTCGTACACATCTGCAAGATGCAACTCCACTTACGCTTGGCCAGGAGATTTCCGGCTGGGTAGCAATGCTAGAACATAACCTCAGACACATTGAAAACAGCTTACCGCACGTGGCAGAGCTGGCGTTGGGGGGAACCGCGGTAGGTACCGGACTGAACACTCATCCCGAATACGCCCGCCGGGTTGCGGATGAACTGCGGGTCATCACCTGTGCGCCGTTCGTTACCGCACCGAATAAATTTGAAGCGCTCGCCACCTGCGATGCCCTGGTTCATGCTCACGGCGCGCTAAAAGGACTGGCAGCGTCGCTGATGAAAATCGCCAACGATGTACGCTGGCTGGCATCCGGTCCACGGTGTGGTATTGGGGAAATTTCAATTCCGGAAAACGAACCGGGCAGCTCAATCATGCCAGGCAAGGTCAATCCAACCCAGTGTGAAGCGCTGACTATGCTTTGCTGCCAGGTGATGGGCAACGATGTCGCCATCAACATGGGCGGGGCGTCAGGTAACTTTGAGCTCAACGTCTATCGACCGATGGTCATCCACAACTTCCTGCAGTCGGTACGCCTGCTGGCGGACGGTATGGAAAGCTTCAATGAACATTGCGCGACGGGGATTGAGCCTAATCGTGAGCGAATCGATCAACTGCTCAACGAGTCGCTAATGCTGGTGACCGCGCTCAATACCCATATCGGTTACGATAAAGCGGCTGAAATTGCCAAAAAAGCCCATAAAGAAGGGTTGACCTTAAAAGCCTCTGCTCTGGCGCTGGGATATCTAACCGAAGCGGAGTTCGACAACTGGGTACGCCCGGAGCTGATGGTTGGCAGCATGCGGCCAGGCAGTTAATCCGCAACGTACAGGTGCAGCCGGGGAATAATCAATCTCAACGGCTGCGCCTGAGGTTTAAAACGATGCTGAACGTTTTCGGCATCATAATTCAGTAGCTCACCGATATCCGGTACGGTCATACCGTTGTCGTTATTAAGCAAAGCAATCAGTGGCGTCGGGCAGGCATATTGCACCTGTTTTTGCTCTCCTTTGTACCAGACGCGGGCAATAGGCTGCACTTTTACCGGCCTTTTGATCTTCAGGCGGGCCTGCTGCGGTAAGGCGGCGATATCCTGATATTCGCGTTCAAGCTTCGCCTGCCATTCTTCACGTGTCCAGGGATGTACGCTGCGCGGTGACGTCAGGCTTTTTTCCAGTTGCTGCAGTACTTCATCGCGTTTCAGGTTTTTAATGATGTGCTTATTAGCCCAGCCAAATCGTAGGGTGGCAGGATCGCGGACTACGGTTAGTGTGCGATAGGCATTCAGAGTAATCAGCCCTGGCAGATGACGATGCACCCATTCGAAACGTGCTGCCGGCGCCAGCCCTGATTCCACTGTAACAATGCGCTCGAAGGTGGTTTTCAACTGGTTTATACGCTGGATTTGTTCTTCCAGAGTATATTGCGCCGCGTTATCAACCTGATAGCACAATACACCCGGTAGGCGGACGGCTGCTTTGCTGCTGCGGTTTTCGGACTGCTGCTGAATAAACAGGTGACGGTAATGGAGCAGTGCCAGCGCTTCAGCCTCTTTGCCTAAATGCTGCTTAACATTAATGCTCTGCAGAGGGGCATGCTCTGCCTCTTTAACCACTTCCGGTAACGAGAATACGCGCGCAATCAGCAGCGTCTGCTGCAACAGGTTTTCGTTCAAAAGTGCCAGTTCTTGTTCCATCTGGCGAAAGGTGCCGTTCAGGCGGTCAACAAGATCGTAACGGGCCATAGGTTTACCATTTTAGTTACAACATACTTTTTTATAGCACAACCTCCGCCGCCTGACCACCGAGCAGAAAAGGTCAGGCAGCTGAGATTTCGGGAATGTTATGCCAGACGGGCCAACGGAAAGTAAATCGGGCGCCGCCAAGTTCACTTTCATCACAGACGACCGTCCCCCCCATAGCCAAAGCAATTGAGTGGACGATGGCTAACCCAAGCCCACAACCCCCGGTTGCCCGGTCACGGCTGGGGTCAAGGCGTACAAACGGTTCAAAAACCTGTTCACGAGCGTCTGGTGCAATACCGGGACCGTCGTCTTCCACTACCAGCGTGGCTTGATTGCCGTTCAGCAGCAGACTGGCTTGCACTGTAGACTGGCAATAGCGCAGGGCATTGTTCAGCAAATTATCCAGGACCCGCTCCATCAGGCGCATATCCAACGCGCCGTAGTCGCCAGTTTCGAGATGACGTAAGTGCACCGCACGGCCAGGATTCACGCTTTGCACATCCTCCAGATGGGTTGTCAACCAAACAGGCAGGTCAGGTACGCTGAGCTTCAGTTCATTTTGCGGGCGATCCAGGCGGGCGTAGGTCAGTAACTCTTCGATCAACGCTTCCAGTTGGCCGATATCACGATTAAGCGCCTGAGATTCCTGCCCGGTGAGGTTATCACTCATTTCCAGCCGGTAACGTAAACGTACCAGCGGAGTACGAAGCTCATGGGCAATACCATCGATGAGCTGTTTTTTACTGGCGATCAGCGCATTGATATTGTCGGCCATTTGGTTAAACGCTACGCCCAGGCGCTCAAAGCTGGAACCGTTGTCAAAATGAAGGCGTTCACTCAGATGTCCTTCACCAAAACGTTGGGCGGCGGATTCGAGTCTTAGCATTTCTTTCCAGTGTGGACGCATCCAGATCAGTACCGGGAAGGCCAGTGAGATAGCAATAAACGCCATCAGCGCGATGTCCAGCAGGCGCATTTGATGAAGAAAATAAAGGTAAGGAACCGGGCCGACGGCCAACACATAATGGCTGCGAGGAATGCGTTGAATAAAGGTGTATTGATCGTCAAGAGCCACAATATCGCCTTCGCGCAAACGCTGCATGGTTGGGGCATCTAGTGTGTACTTATTCAGCGGTTCAACACGCAGGTCAAATGAGAGGTTTAAGTCCATTTCCTTTAGCGTCTTACCCCAATCGCGTGGCGGGATTTCGCGTAGTTCACTGCGCATCAGGTACAACGAGCTTTTCATCAAATCGTCGAGCGACTGTCTGCCTGCGCGTTCTGCGGTGAATTTGTATACCAGGCCGACCAACAGGGTCATCACCAAAAAGCAGACAAACAGCAGGAGGTAAAACTGCACAAACAGTTTCTTCATAAAAATCACCGAACGCTCAATAAGTTAGCGAGTTCTCGTGTCCCTCAGGGGAAAAGGGGCACAGCAGTATCCACCGATGCGTGGGAGCAGAAAGGTTATCTGATCACCATCTGGCGTGTTTATCCAGGCAGAGTACACTGTATAACTCTTTTCTGCATTCTTATGGCCCCTACGGGGGCGAAATGACCTTTCGCTTGATAACGCATTGCTTTGTACGCGGCAAGTTAATCAAAATCGGGATGGGGTTGTTCTGGCGTATGTTACGACCGCACCTAAAAGGTTACTTCGTTTCTCAACGTAGATTGTGTTGTTATATTCGTAGTTACCTTCGGGATAGCAAATTCTGATGTTAGTCCCGAGATCCGGATCGTCAACATCAGCCCCCGAACAGCTTTTAGAACTTCCTGTAGAGTAGGTGTATGGAGCGGTATAGGACGAGGGGACACCTGGAATGAACCAGGTTATCGCCATAATTGTGATCACTGAAAACAGCACCATGGCAATGCTGATGCTACCAAATAATTTCAGATAAGTTTGGAAGGGACTTTTTTTCATTATCCCATTACCTACCAGAAATAGGGTGATTAAAAATGACACTGCCAGAGAAATAAGCATGAGGTATTTTGATGTGAGCGGATAGAGAAAAGTTGCTCTGTATATCGTTACCTTCCACCAGTAAAAAAGAAAAATTGCGCCGAGAGATAATACGGTGACAAAAAACAAATATGGATATGAGTATTTTCTCATCCCTGCGACTCCAGAACAATTTCTCCATTTGGATTTAATAAATTACCATTTGTTCTGAATAATGAAAATGATTCTCTTGTTTGAATTGTTAGGTACGCCGCAGACCAGAGAATTTCCGCTATATCTGGGGATATAGGCATAAAAATAAAAGGGGTATTCTCACCCATGGCAGGGATGACTGACCTTGCGTATAATGGGTGACGAAACTTCCTGAAAAGTGCTGTGACTGAAAATATGAATCTCAATCGCTGTTGTTATTCGCTACTCATTTTTGCAGCGATCGGCTGCATTTTCACCGCTCACCCTCTTGTTATATGGTTTCTACTCGCCAACATACTGACGTTGCTGTTATACGGCGTGGACAAAATGGCGGCACGCAAGGACTGGCGTAGAGTGCCGGAATCCACATTGCTGGTGTTTGGCGTTGTGGGCGGGTGGGGTGGCGCGATCGCGGGTCAACAAATCTTTCGCCATAAAACACAAAAGCAGCCTTTCAAAACCTACTTCATTATCAGTGTGATAGTGAGTATTTCTGTGATGGGCGTGGTTTATCAGTTCTATCCATTTTTACCTTCCTGAGTCTGGTTGGTGAATAAACTGCCGGTTTATCTGAGGCAGGAAATATACTTTTCACCTGAACGCCGCACAATTTCATCGGCATTTTGCGTAATATCTTTTCCTGCAAATGCGCCGTAAAGTTGCTTAAATTTCACTGTACTCAGTCTCTGGGTAATGTTGCTGACCGTTGCAGCTGGCAACGGTAGCATATTAGGGTAGCTCCACATAAAGGAGACGGCATGCGCACCTGGCGTAACCTGGACGATGTCGCCGGAAAGCACCACGCCTTCGTCACGCGCCCAGTGCAGGACGCAGCCTCCAGCAAAGTGTCCGCCGAGACGTATCACCGTGACGTCACGGGTTAACTCGATGGTGTCGCCATCCCAGAATCTAATCCACGGGCTGTCGCGCATTACCCACCTTCTGTCGCTGGCATGAAGGTAAATCGGCGCGTTAAATTCTGCAGCCCAGTCCTGCATGGTGGTGTAGTAATGAGGATGCGATATCGCGATAGCCTTAAGCCCGCCAAGGGACGTTATTAGCGTTTTTGTGGCATCGTCGAGCGAGGCAATGCAGTCCCATAAAATATTGCCTTCAGAGGTACGCAGAATAAACGCGCGCTGATCAATTGCAAAATCAGGAACGGTGCGGATGCTGAGGAGAGTACTATCGTGTTGCTTCCACTTATTTGTATGCGATGCACACAGGGCGGTAAAATCGACCCATTCCTGTCCGCTCGCAGGGACATACTGGCGTTCATCCTGGCAGATATCGCACTGTTCCGGATGGGCGCCAGTTACCTCATAGGATGTTCCACAGGTTTTGCATAACGTGATCATCGTGTCCTCCTTATTTACCGAACACAGTCAGCATGGCACACAGATACACAAGGATGTGCCTGTTAGTGCTCTACCCGTTAAGTCAGTGATGACGGATGTGGGAGGTTGTAGCTCAACCAAAAGAAAACAGGAATAATGCCGACACGGATCCTTTTGGTTACCATCTTCCAGAGAAAAATGAGGATATTGTTTGGAAAGTCGCCTGTTCAACACCTGGCTCAACCGTTGGGGACTCACTCCAGATGGTGAACCGGTTGAAACGCACACATCACAGCTTTTGCCTGTAGTGGTCATCAGGGATGATCAGAAAGCCATACTTAAAATCACCGACGATGACAGTGAACGGATCGGCTGTGAACTCATGGTCTGGTGGAACGGAAATGGCGCAGCGAAAGTATTTGCTCATGCAGCAGGGGCGATTCTGCTGGAACGTGCGACAGGGACAGGGTCTTTAGCGGACATGTCCTGGACTGGTAACGATGCGCAGGCTTGTCGCATTATTTGCCATGCTGCCAGTAGACTCCATTTCTCCCGGAATGCGTCTACGCCAGCGTTAACACCTCTGCACCATTGGTTTAGCGACCTGGCTCCCGCCGCGAAAAAGCATGGCGGTATCCTGACGCGTTGTGCAGCGGTGGCAAATGTACTGCTATCTTCACCCCAAGATGAAGTCGTATTACACGGCGACCTACACCACGGCAATATTCTTGATTTCGGAACGAGAGGATGGCTTGCTATCGATCCCAAAGGGCTGCTAGGCGAGCGTGGCTTTGATTACGCCAATATTTTTACTAACCCTGATCTTGCCGAACCCACCAGACCTGTTGCCATTGAGCCGGAAACATTCACACAACGAGTCAACATTGTGTCTGAAATCGCAAGAATTGAACGGCAACGTTTGCTGATGTGGATTGTTGCCTGGTGTGGGTTGTCGTCCGTCTGGTTTCTGCAAGAGGGGGACAGCGCAACGGTACCTCTGCGTATCGCGGAGCTAGCGATGGCGGAACTTGCTTCAGGTGATAATCAACTTTGATCTACGACACTGGGTTAGTAATTCTTAAGAGTTATCATTAGCCTGATCAACGTTATATTAATTAATCAGTGAGTGGTGGTGTGTTGTTTAGCTTAAATTTAATTGGCGGGAAACAATGAACGCATTGTTTTCATTATTTAAAAAACGCCCGAATATTCTTTTGTTGATGGTCTTACTCATCGGGGCAAACATCGTGGCGTGGCTGTGGGCTTTCACCGCGTTTAGTAACAACACGTCATTGCTTGCACTGAGTCTGATTGCGTGGTGCTACGGTTTGCGCCATGCTGTCGATGCCGATCATATCGCCGCGATAGACAGCGCTACACGTAAACTCATGCAGCAGAAAAAACGCGCCCTGACGACGGGAGCCTGGTTTTCTTTGGGGCACTCCACCATTGTGGTACTGGCAAGCATTGGCATTGCACTGACCACCAGCGTGTTTAAGCAACATATGGCATGGTTTCAGAATGTCGGCGGTCTGATAGGAACTACGGTTTCTGCCGTGTTTTTGCTGATTCTGGCTACCATTAATCTCATTATTTTCTGCCAGGTCTGGAAGGCATTCCGCCATCTTAAACGCACCGGTACTTACGATGGCACCACGGAAGATATTACAGTTTCAGGTCCTTTGAACTGGCTTTTCCGCTCAGCGTTTCGGTTGGTAGGCAAAGACTGGCATATGTATTTTGTCGGTTTTCTTTTTGGTCTGGGTTTTGATACCGCCACTGAAATTTCTTTGCTGGGAATTTCTGCTTCAAGCGCGTCCAGTGGCATGTCGGTTTGGTCAATTCTCGTGTTCCCGGCGCTGTTTACCTGCGGTATGGCGTTAATTGATTGTCTCGACAGTATTCTGATGGTTGAGGCCTACGGATGGGCGTTCAATAAGCCGCAACGCAAGCTCTATTACAATATGACCATTACCGGGACTTCCGTGATTGTAGCGCTATTTATTGGCGGACTGGAGGCGCTGGGGCTTCTCTCTGACGCGTTTTCGCTCCAGGGTGGTTTGTGGGATACCGTCAGCAATTTAAGTGACCATATGGGGAATGTCGGTTTTGCGATTATTGGCGTCTTTATCGGCTGCTGGATTATCTCTGCCGTAAATTACCGTTGGAAAAAATACGACGGGCTGACGTTTAGTTGACACAAAAGAAAGCCTTCCAGCAACAGGAAGGCTTTGATCTTTTTAGGACTGACTAATTCGCGTTCACGGGTTGTGGTTTTTCAGCACTCTTTTTCAGGAGCCTGTTAGCCAGCACGCCAGACATCATCGAACCGTTCACGTTTAATGCCGTTCTGGCCATATCGACGACAGGCTCGATAGCAATGAAAATCCCCACCAGCGCGACCGGGAAGTTCAGTGTTGAAAGGACGATCAGCGCAGCAAATGTTCCGCCACCGCCTACACCCGCCACCCCAATAGAACCCAGCGCAATCGCAGGTAGCATGGCGAGCAAAAAATGTACTGATAGCGGATCAATCCCAATTGTTGGAGCAATCATCGCCACCATAATAGCCGGATAGATCCCGGCACAGCCATTTTGACCCATGCTGGAGCCGAATGAAGCCGCAATATTGGCAATGGTGTTTTGCACGCCAAATTTTTCTTGTGCGGAAATAGCTAGTGGAATAGATGCTGCACTGCTGCGTGAAACAAATGCAAAGGTTAAAACTGGCCAGACAGTTTTAAAATAGTGAACGGGATTATTACCGCTCAGAACCAGTATCAGTGCGTGGACGATAAACATCATCAGAATCGCAAGGTAACAGGCAGCAATAAAGCCTAACAGACTGGCAAATTGTTCAAATCGATACGCGGAAAATACGCCAGCCATTAATGCCATCACACCATAAGGGGTGAGAGCAATAACGATACGCACCATTTTCATCACCCAAATCTGGATAGCGTTAATGCCAGCACTTAATTTTTCACCTTCTTGCGGGGCGTCCTGTTTGACCTTTAATAATGCCACGCCGGCAAGTAGGGTGAAGATAACAATGCCAATGACGGAAACGCTTCTGGCCCCTGTTAGATCGAGGAAGATATTCGTGGGGATCAGAGATGTAACCAGTTTAGGCAGTGAAATGGCGGCTGTTTTATTTACATCGTCTGCCGTCAGCGTGGACTGCATATGAACAAACGCACTGGCGTCCAGGCCTAATACATGCGCAGTCAACAGCCCAATAAAACCGGCAACCATTACCAGACAGAGCATGCATCCGACGATGGTTAACGACATTTTCCCAATGCCAGCGCTGTTTTCGAGCTTATTAATGGCTGAGAGAATAGAGATGAAAATCAGCGGTACCGCAACCAGCTTCAGTAAATTCACATAGCCGTTGCCGATAACATTGTACCAGTCGATAACTGTTTTTCTTTCGTCAGCAGCAATGAGATGCAGGGATAAACCGATAACGGCACCCGTAAAAATAGCGATGAAGACGCTTTTTGAAAGAGAGTGACTTTTTTGGTTGATTCTGAAAATTGCCCATGAACAAACCAAAAAGAACGCGATATACGCGAGCGAAACGAACATATTGTAGCCTCTTGCCTCATTCAGCACCTGAAATGCCGGAAAGAGTTTTGTTAGTACGAAAAAAAATGATGAACCATACGGGTTCAGGACCGCGACGGATTATAGGGAGGGGGGAGGGTAACAGCCACACAAAAAGTGTGGAACGGCGTCGGATGGCGTTTGTATGCCTGTTCTGTAGACGATTTTAAGTGACAGTGTAACGTATTGTGAATAATCCAGCCGATCGATGAGATCGGCCCGGTGGCATTACTTCTGTGGCTCGTCGTCCCAGGCGTGGGGTGCAAAGAGATAACCTTTATTGCGCACGGTTTTGATTCGATAAGGTTCAGTCGCGTTATCGAGCAGTTTTTTGCGTAACCGGGAAATCGCGACATCTACGCTGCGATCCATGCCGTCATAGCTTACGCCACGTAGGTTCTTCAGCAACGCATCGCGGTCCATAATCTGCCCGGCATGGGTTGCCAACTCCCACAGTAATTCAAAATCAGCGGTGGAAAGAGAAACTTGCTCGCCGCCGAGCAGCACGGAGCGGTTGGTTGGGTCGATAGTGAGTGTGCCGAAGCGCAGCGTTGTGTGCGGTGTGATGGTCGCCGATTGAATGCCTTTAGACTGGGTAGAGTGCTCATTCTGACGCAGGTGCAGACGCAGGCGAGCCAGCAGCACCGCTGGCGGCGTGGTTTTCAGAATATAGTCACAGGCGCCCATTTCCAGTGCCAGGATATGGTTCATGTCGCTGTCCAGCGAGGTGAGCAGGACAATCGGGCCTTGCCAGCGTCCGCGTAAATCTCGGCAGATAGTCATCCCGTCTTTGCCCGGCAGCATGATATCTAATAACACCAGATCGGGTTGAACGTGCAGGATTTTCTCCTCGGCCAAATCACCACGAGGTTCAAGGATAACCTCAATATCATGCCGGGCCAAATAGGCTGCAATCAGTGAGCCAACTTCGGGATCATCTTCAACAAATACGATGGTGTTCATATCATTAATTTTTGAATATAAAACGCCAACATACACCGCCCTGGTTTTTCCTTCCATTAATCTTTTCTAAACAAGAACGCTTCCGTTATGCTAGGGGCTGATGTTATTGATGTGTTAAGGCAGAGTGATGGGACTCGTTATAAAAGCGGCGCTCGGTGCGCTGGTGGTGGTGTTGATTGGCTTGCTGGCGAAAACAAAGAATTACTATATTGCCGGATTAATTCCGTTGTTCCCGACGTTTGCGTTGATTGCCCACTATATCGTGGCCAGTGAACGCGGGATCGAGGCGTTACGTACAACCATCATATTCAGCATGTGGTCGATTATTCCCTATTTTGTCTACCTCGTTTCACTGTGGTATTTCACCGGATTTATGCGCTTACCCGTTGCGCTCGGCGGATCAGTGGTGTGCTGGGGCCTGAGCGCGTGGTTGCTGATCTTTTGTTGGATCAAACTGCACTAACGCAGATGACGCCCACCATCAAGGGCAAAACTACGTCCGGTGACAAAACAGCTGGTTAACAGATAGTCAATTAAATCAATGACCTCTTTTTCACCTGGCGCGGTTTTCATCAGTGATTTGTTCAGTGCCTGCTGGCGATACTCTGCATCATCACCCTCGTTAAACAGGATAAGTGAAGGGGCAATCGCGTTCACTTTCACTTCCGGTGCCAGTTTGCGCGCGAACGAGCGGGTCATATTATCCAGCGCCGCTTTGCTGGCAGCATAAGCAATGTGCTTGTCGCTGCCGCGCTCCACAACATAATCAGTAAAATGGATTATATCGCTGGCCGCGTGTCCATGACCGCGTAGCAATCCTTCCAGTGCATGGTTGAGCAGGTAGGGCGTATTGACATGAATCTGCATCATGGCTGACAGCACATCGGTCAGCGGTGTACCAGGCTTTTCTGCAAGCCAGGCACTGGCATTATGCACAATAGCGCGCAAGCCATCCGTCTGAGCTTTGATCTCATCAGCAAAGGCCAGCACGCCTTCATCCGTGGAAAAGTCAGCAGGGATACAAATCGCGCCCGCTTCTCGCAGGCCGTCAATGGCAGGATAGTGCGTACGGTAGCTGACGATAACTGGCTGTTTTTGGTTCAGAAAGTGCCATGCGACGGCGAGGCCGATACGACGACCACCTCCGGTGATAAGAATTGGCAAAGGGTTTTTTTTACCCATCGTAATCTCCATATGTCGCGAACGATGGGTATAACGTTACCCCATCAGCATCCAGGTAGCCGGCACAGCAGCAACAAGCAGCAGGCCGATCAGCGCCATCTCCTGGCGTTTTAATACGTTTTCATGCGCGTGCGTTTTACGGGCATAAAGAAAAACCAGCAGTCCTGGCGCATACAGCACTACGGACAGCAGCAGGTGCATCGGACCTGACGCATACAATAACCATATGCCATAAATACTCGCCCCGATACCGACAGCCTTATGAATCGGACGGGTTGCAATTTTTAACAGAAATGCGCCGACCAGCAAATAGGGCACCAGAATCATCTCTGAGGCGATAGTCAATAACGTATTGTAGTCGGAACCAGTAAGCCAGATCAGCACCAGGCAGAGCTGTACGCAGATGTTGGTCAGCCATAGCGACGCCGATGGCGCGCCTTGCGCGTTCTGTCGCGCAAAAATGCGCGGAAAAGCTTTGTGCGTGGAGGCGAGGAACGGCACTTCCGCCGCCATAATCGTCCAGCTTAGATAGGCGCCGCACACGGAAACAATCAGACCTGCGGCAATAATAATTTCGCCCCATGGTCCCATCATTTTAACCATCAGACCGGCCATTGACGGGTTACGGATCTCCGCCAATTCGGGACGTGCGACAACGCCCAGAGACAACAGGGTGACCAGCAGGTAAACGCCCAGCGCGGCAAGTACTGCCAGCAGCGTGGCGCGTCCGACATCGCGTTTGTTTCTGGCACGGGCAGAAACTACCACCGCGCCTTCCACACCGATGAATACCCACAAGGTGATGAGCATGGTGTTTTTGACCTGCTCCCAGACGGGAACGCCCAATGCTACGCCGGTAAAATCGAGAGTAAAGGTGTCGAGCTTAAACAGCATGAATGCCAGCACGATAAACAGACCCAGCGGCAGTAATTTCGCCAGCGTCGCGACCAGGTTAATACTGGCTGCCGTTTGCACACCGCGCAGCACAAGGAAGTGTACGATCCACAGCAGCATCGATGCGCCCACAATCGACTGCCAGGTATTACCGTCGCCAAACAGACGTAACTCAGGCGTGTCGGTAAAGAAGCTGAGTGCAGAGAAGACAATGACCAGATACGAAACGTTAGCGATAACGGCACACAGCCAGTATCCCCACGCGGAGCAGAAGCCAATCAGCTCGCCAAAACCTTCACGCGCATAGGTAAAAATACCGCCATCCAGTTCAGGACGGATACGCGTCAGGATCAGCATGGCAAAGGCGAGCAAAAGAATACCCGCACCGGTAATCGCCCAACCAATCAGTAATGCAGCCGGGCTGGCTACTGCCGCCATGTTTTGTGGCAGGCTGAAAACGCCAGCGCCGAGCATTGAGCTTAAAACCAGCGCGGTCAGTGCGCTCAGACCCAATTTCTTTTCCATTTGTATCCAGTTACAAAAACGAGAGTGAGAGAATAATTATTTTGGCAAACCGCATAAAAATGGTGAAAGCCACTAAGGCGCGGGATTTTACGGAGAGAAGAGAATGCATGCAATGGGGATAGAGAGATTTGTGACTAATAGTGTGAAAAGTTGTCTTAATACTGCTGTTTTTGTTTTGTCTGGGAGCAGAACTGCGCGAAATTATCAGGTCTACAAGGACTGTAGACCTGATAATACATTGGGTATTACTTATACAGATCGGCGCTGATTGTCACGTTGTTACCACGTTCTGACCACTGGCGGGTGATGTGATAATACTTCGCGCCTTTTTTCGCTGCGCGTTTTGCTACCTGATAAGAAACTTCCGTCATGTTGCCGTAGTTACCGGTGAACTTGATGCTGTCGAACGGTACCATCATGGCGGCGGTCGCTTTGTTCAGTTCTTCAACTTTGGTTCCATCCGGCAGCGTGACAGTGTAACGTCCGCCTTTGGTGGATTGCGTTTCGAAGAAGCGACCGACTTCAGCACTCGGGGAAGCGGTAGTTGCAACGCCTGGGATCTCAACTTTCTTCGCGGCTTCGCCACCTGCTGCTAATGCGGCGCGTCCGGCATCAGAATCTGCTGGGATCGCATCAGGGCTTTGCACTACGCGTTTTTTCGCATTAGCTTTGTAGATGAATGCGGTAATACGCTGGTTGCCGCCCTGGTTGGCATCGACCTGGCGCACGATATAGAAGGAATATGCACCTTTCTCTCTCGCAGCTTTGGTGATTGCATCGTTTACTTCAGGCTGGCTACGGTAGAAACCCTGTACCGTAACGGTATCGTAAGGTTCAATCAGAACGGCCTGATCTTTAGGCAATTCCATAACGCCGTTAATGATACGGTTTTTTGACGCTTCCGCTTTTTCAGCGTCAGCTTTATAGACGTCGGCAACAACGCGCCAGTTACCGCCGCTGCCAAAATCTGAAGTATCAACAACATAAAAGGAGGCTGCACCGTCTTTATCTGCACGGCGTGATACGGCAGCAACTGCATCACCGATAGCATTAAAACGACCGGTGACCACAATGCGGTCATAGGGTTTCAGGGCAGCCGCTTGCTCCGGCGTCAATTCTGTCGCTGCATTGACAGAAAAAGCAGTCGCAGAAATAAGTGCGGACGCCAGGAGAGTGTTCTTAAGCTTCATAAAAATAATCCTTCGCCTTGCGCAAACCAGGTACTGGTATTGTTATTGACTAGAAACGTCGCTGATTATTGCATTTAAATTGCGTCAGTGTCTGCGTCATTTTTCACTCATCGTGCCACCTGGCTTAACAACATCGATAACATTTTGTGATATGCCGAAAAATTCGGCGTTTGGTGACCAAAACTGATAAAGCAGTTGAATTTTATAAGTTAATTTAATGTTAATTAATTGTTTTTGGCAGGTACGTAATCATGTTTTGCCGCTTCGCTTAAGCGAATTATCAGCCTTTGTGGGCTATTTTTAGGGCATTTTATCTGTCTGAGGTTCGATTCATCTCTATTTTGCGAATTTCATAATAAATACTGTTTTTTGGCGCTAGATCACAGGCGTCATTTTCAGTAGGTTATACAGAGTTTGTTACTGTTTTATTTTATTGAGGTAACACTGACCTCTCTCGAGAGTGCGCGCATGCCTCGTGCGAACATTGATAAACCATCATCATAATTACAGATGGAAGGGAACATTATGCGAATTGGCATACCAAGAGAACGGTTAACCAATGAAACCCGCGTTGCAGCCACGCCGAAGACGGTTGAGCAGCTGCTTAAGTTAGGTTTCAGCGTCGCGGTTGAAAGCGGTGCAGGTCAACTGGCGAGTTTTGACGATAAGGCGTTTGTACAAGCAGGCGCAGAAATTGTTGATGGAAATGCAGTCTGGCAGTCAGAGATCATCCTGAAGGTCAATGCGCCGGAGGAGGCGGAAATTCCGTTACTCAATCCGGGCACGACGCTGGTGAGCTTTCTTTGGCCCGCGCAAAACCCTGAACTGTTGCAAAAGCTTGCAGAGCGAAACGTGACAGTTATGGCGATGGACTCCGTGCCACGTATTTCGCGTGCGCAGTCGCTGGATGCTTTGAGCTCAATGGCGAACATTGCCGGGTATCGCGCTATTGTTGAAGCTGCACATGAATTCGGTCGCTTCTTCACCGGCCAGATCACCGCCGCAGGCAAGGTTCCACCTGCCAAGGTCATGGTGATTGGTGCGGGTGTGGCAGGTCTTGCGGCGATAGGTGCGGCAAACAGCCTGGGCGCTATCGTGCGTGCTTTTGATACCCGTCCGGAAGTGAAGGAACAAGTGCAGAGTATGGGCGCCGAGTTCCTTGAACTGGACTTTAAAGAAGAAGCGGGCAGCGGTGATGGCTATGCCAAAGTGATGTCCGAGGCGTTCATCAAAGCAGAAATGGAACTCTTCGCTGCACAGGCGAAAGACGTCGACATTATTGTTACCACTGCGCTGATCCCGGGCAAACCGGCCCCGAAACTGATCACCCGTGAAATGGTCGATTCGATGAAAGCGGGCAGCGTAATTGTCGATCTTGCCGCGCAAAACGGCGGTAACTGCGAATATACCGTGCCTAATCAGGTGACAACCACCGAGAACGGGGTGAAGGTTATCGGCTATACCGACCTGCCTGGCCGTTTGCCAACGCAATCTTCCCAGCTTTACGGCACCAACCTCGTCAACCTGCTCAAACTGTTGTGCAAAGAGAAAGACGGCAATATCACCGTCGATTTTGACGACGTGGTTGTTCGCGGTGTCACGGTGGTTCGCGAGGGTGAAATCACCTGGCCTGCGCCACCTATCCAGGTTTCTGCTCAGCCGCAGGCTGCGCAAAAAGCCGCACCTGCACCGAAAGAAGAGAAAAAACCTGTCTCTCCGTGGCGCAAATATGCACTGATGGCGCTGGTGGTGATTTTGTTTGGCTGGCTCGCCGACGTTGCGCCGAAAGAGTTCCTTGGTCACTTTACGGTGTTCGCGCTTTCCTGCGTGGTGGGTTACTACGTGGTCTGGAATGTGTCACATGCGTTGCATACTCCGCTGATGTCTGTGACTAACGCCATCTCAGGGATTATCGTGGTTGGGGCGTTATTGCAAATTGGCCAGGGTGGCTGGGTGAGTTTCCTGAGCTTTATCGCGGTGCTTATTGCCAGCATTAATATTTTCGGTGGCTTCACCGTGACTCAGCGCATGCTGAAAATGTTCCGGAAAAACTAAGGGGTAACATATGTCTGGAGGATTAGTTACAGCTGCATACATTGTTGCCGCTATCCTGTTTATTTTTAGTCTGGCGGGGCTTTCGAAACACGAAACCTCTCAGCAGGGTAACAACTACGGTATCGCCGGGATGGCGATTGCGCTGATTGCCACGATTTTTGGCCCGGATACCGGCAATGTTGCGTGGATCCTGGTGGCGATGATCATCGGCGGCGCGATTGGTATTCGTCTGGCGAAAAAAGTTGAGATGACCGAGATGCCGGAGCTGGTGGCAATTCTGCACAGCTTCGTTGGTCTGGCAGCGGTACTGGTGGGCTTCAACAGCTACCTGTATCACGACACGGGCCTGGAGCCGATTCTGGTGAACATTCACCTGACGGAAGTGTTCCTGGGTATCTTCATCGGTGCGGTAACCTTTACCGGTTCTGTGGTGGCCTTTGGCAAACTGCGCGGCAAGATCTCCTCTAAACCGCTGATGCTGCCGAATCGTCACAAAATGAATCTGGCGGCGCTGGTTGTTTCTTTCCTGCTGCTGGTGGTGTTTGTCCGTACCGAAAGCGTGGGCCTGCAGGTTCTGGCGCTGCTGGTGATGACCATAATTGCACTGGCTTTTGGCTGGCATCTGGTGGCCTCCATCGGTGGTGCGGATATGCCGGTGGTCGTTTCAATGCTCAACTCCTATTCAGGATGGGCTGCGGCGGCGGCGGGCTTTATGCTGAGCAACGATCTGCTGATCGTTACCGGTGCGCTGGTCGGTTCTTCTGGTGCGATCCTGTCTTACATTATGTGTAAGGCGATGAACCGTTCATTTTTCAGCGTTATTGCAGGTGGCTTTGGTTCTGACGGTTCTTCTACCGGATCAGAAGAAGAAGTCGGTGAACACCGTGAGATTACTGCGGAAGACACAGCAGAAATGCTGAAGAACTCGCACTCCGTGATCATCACCCCGGGCTACGGCATGGCAGTGGCTCAGGCACAGTATCCGGTCGCGGAAATCACTGAGAAACTGCGCGCACGCGGCATCAAAGTGCGCTTCGGTATTCACCCAGTAGCAGGGCGTTTGCCCGGTCATATGAACGTACTGCTGGCGGAAGCCAAAGTCCCTTATGACATCGTGCTGGAAATGGACGAGATCAACGATGATTTCGCCGATACCGATACCGTGCTGGTGATTGGTGCCAACGATACGGTAAACCCGGCGGCGCAGGATGACCCGAACAGCCCGATCGCCGGTATGCCGGTGCTTGAAGTATGGAAAGCGCAGAACGTCATCGTGTTCAAACGTTCGATGAACACGGGCTATGCTGGTGTGCAGAACCCGCTGTTCTTTAAAGAAAACACTCATATGCTGTTTGGCGATGCCAAAGCCAGCGTGGATGCGATTCTGAAAGCGTTGTAATCGTCAGTGAAAACTAAGACGGCCTCTGCGGAGGCCGTTTTGCATTTTACTCTTTGTTGAGATCGCTCAGTAACACTGCAATGCTTTGACCGCCATTGGTTTGCTCTAGCGCGATTTTCACAATGATGGTTAGCGGAACAGAAAGCAGCATCCCAACAGGGCCGAGCAGCCAGCCCCAGAAGATTAACGACAAAAAAACCACCAGCGTAGACAGTCCAAGTCCACGCCCCATGATCCGCGGCTCGAGGATATTCCCGAATACCAGGTTGATGACCAGATAGCCTGCCAGAACCACCAGCGCATCGTAAAGGCCGCTAAATACCAGCACCTGAGCAATAGGGGGAATGGCCGCCAATACCGAACCGATATTAGGGATGTAGTTCAGGGCGAAGGCCAGTAATCCCCAGACAAAGGCAAAGCGCACATCCAATGCAGCAAGCATGCCCCAGGCGACCAACCCGGTCACAATGCTGATTGCCGTTTTAAGCACCAGATAGTGAGATACGCTGTCGATGGCGCGTTGAATCGCCGCCATACCTTCAATGGGGCGACTCATCATTTGTTTTAGTTTGTTGGGCAGTTGCGGTACTTCCAGCAGCATAAAAACTACCGTCAGTAGCAGTAAAAAGATCGATGACATAGCATTCGAAAGCTGCGCCAGCAAATTGGTCACCAGCGTCATTGCCGCGTTTGGATCGATATATTTGACGAGCTCATCCACGGAAACGCCGATCCCTGCGCGTTGTAACCATGGTTCAAGATTTTTTAGTGGAATAACCAGTGAAGAGCGATATTGCGGAAGCGTACGCGCAAGCTCATTTAAGGATGTGCCTAAATACGCTAACAGCAGTACCATTAGCATTACAATAATAACGATGAGCAATGACACCGCAAATACGCGCGGTATGCGAAGCTTGACCATCCGCTGCACCACGGGGTTCAGCACAACGGCTATAAATAACGCCAGAATAAAGGGGACGATGATATCTGCGGCAAAGCGAATGCCGCTCAGAATGATAACCAGCATGCCCAGCATAATGACTATTTTTAGACCGTTAAGCGTGATGATCGGTTTCGCCATGTGTATTCCTGCGTTTTTGATTTTTGAATCTGAATAATAGTGTGATTTACGTCGAGCCGTTATAACAAAAATCAAACGGGGCAGGTAAAGAAGTGAAAAGACTTTGAGTTCGTATTGAAGCTATGATACAAATCATCTGTGTTTAACTACCGAGGACAATTATCATCCGCGATGATGAGAAGCAACACTGCGGATAATTGTAATATTATGGACAATATGTTCAGGATGTTTTTGCGTTTACCTTCACTTCTTCGTACCTCTTCCACTTTCTTGCTTGCGGGTGAGCAACACTGGCGCAACGCGCTTTAGTCCCTTCTTCTGCCTGAGCTGGCGCCGTGCGCTGAGCTAACTAATTTTATTTTTTGGTTTACTGCATGCAGTAGGCCCAAAGGACTATATTCTCAAGCAGGAGAAGCATCATGTTTTACTGGATATTATTAGGTCTGGCCATCGCGGCTGAAATTACTGGTACGCTTTCAATGAAATGGGCAAGCGTCGGCCATGGTAATTCGGGCTTTATTTTAATGCTGGTAATGATCGCCTTATCGTATATTTTTCTCAGTTTTGCCGTTAAAAAAATTGCCCTTGGTGTGGCCTATGCTCTGTGGGAAGGGATCGGTATTTTATTTATTACGCTGTTTAGCGTGCTGTTATTTGACGAAACCTTGTCCACATTGAAGGTGGCAGGACTGGCTTCACTGGTGGTCGGCATTGTGCTGATTAAATCCGGCACCCGAAAGCCTGTTAAACCGGGCAAAGAGGTGACCCATGCAACAGTTTGAATGGGTTCACGGTGCCTGGCTGGGTATGGCCATCGTGCTGGAAATCGTCGCTAACGTCTTTTTGAAATTTTCCGATGGTTTTCGCCGCAAGATTTATGGCGTGCTGTCGTTAGCTGCCGTGTTAGCAGCCTTTAGCGCGCTGTCGCAGGCGGTAAAAGGTATTGACCTTTCTGTTGCCTACGCCTTGTGGGGCGGATTCGGTATTGCCGCGACGTTAGCGGCAGGTTGGGTGCTGTTTGGTCAGCGCCTGAATAATAAGGGCTGGATCGGCGTGATACTGCTACTGGCCGGAATGATAATGATAAAACTTGCCTGATATCCATGCTGCCCGTTAATGCGGGCAGCATGTGTTATTCCTGCGCTAACGCTTCCAGCTTCTCGCGAAAACCGGTCACGGATATGGCGCGATTATCTGCCCGCCAGCGATCTTTGGCTGCTGGAGCGGAGCTTTGCACACCAATCAACTGCCAGCCAGACTCGGTCTGCAACATCAATGGCGAACCGCTGTCGCCCGGGAGCGTGTCGCACTGGTGTGACAAGACGGTATTCTGCGCCCAGCCGGTCACCACACAATCCTGATGTGTGTACAGGTCGTCCAGATGATCTTCAGGATAGCCCGACTGCGTGACTTTACGATCTGCAGTTTTTAGCGCCGCGGTTAACGCGTCCTTGTCGCCATCAAACAGTGGCAGCGGTGTGATGCCAGACGGCGGATTACGCAGCACCACCAGACCAAAATCCCACGGGGCTGCGGCAGGCGGCACTATCCAGCCATCACCATCGGCTTTTAAACGTTTGGCAAGTGAGGGCGCAACCCGGCCTTCAATGTCGTGGATTTCATAGCGCCAGAGACCCTTTTTAGACACGAAGCGCAATGCGACGGCTTTGTCCGGCTTACCTTTCGGGGGGGTGAGTAAACAGTGTCCGGCCGTCAGGGCCAAATGTGGCGAAATGAGCGTGGCGGTACACAGGTTACCGCTGGCGGTTTCCAGTTGCCCGATAGCGTCCCACGGCGATTGTGTAGGGTCAGTCACCTTTATGCGATCGTCATGACCAAAAAACAGCGTTTTTATATTTTCTGCTTCAGCGCTGTCCGTTGCAGGCTTGTCCGCATGCGCAACGACAGGAAGTAAACAAAGTGAACCCAGTAATACAGCAATGGTTTTATGCATATCACGCTCTGGTGGGGAATTATGATTATTAACAGCAAACCCTCAGTTAATACTATAGACGGGACGACGTGAAAGTGGGAGTAAAATCAGATAACTACATTCAGGCAAGATAAAAACGCATGGCGATGATGGCGCAAATTATCAGCGTAATAAGAATTAACTCAAAGCGGTAATGTGACACCATTTTACCCTCCGAAAGGCGGCGCTACATCAGGTCGATCTAGCGCCGTATGCTATGGCGTGGGGGACGCCATAGTGACTACAAATGCGTTATGCTGCAGGTTGAGCTGCTGGTTTAGCAGTGTCGTGTTTTACTGCTTTTTTGGTGTGTTTTTTAGCGGCCTGAGCTTTCTGCTCTGGCGCTTTTTGTTCTGCAGCTGGTTTGGTTGCAGCTTTTTTGGTGTGTTTTTTAGCAGCCTGAGCTTTCTGCTCAGGTGCTTTCTGTTCTACAGCCGGTTTTGTGGTGGATTTTTTAGCGTGTTTCTTGGCAGCCTGTGCTTTCTGCGGCGCTGCTTTGTGCTGTTTTTTATGATGCGCGGTTTTTGCCGGCGCAGCTTTAGTGGTTGCTGCAGCAGCCGGAGCGGTTGTAGCAGTTGTTTCAGCAGCAAATGCAGCAGAAGACAGACCCATAGCAGCGGCAACAACCAGAGCTAATACTTTTTTCATTCTCATACCCTCGATTTGGTTTTTCATTCAACCCCACTGCGGGGCCGTTGAAATAACTATATCGCTGTAATCACAGGGCTTCCGTGAGTCATTGGTATCGGCGTGTAACGATATGTACAATGACTCACGGTATGAGATTACAAATAGCGGGCTTCCAGGTGGGCGCGGAAATAACGGCTGCTAAGCGGCTCTCCGGTGGCCTGGGTAATAAGCTGTTCAGTTGTGAAACGGCTGCCATGCTGCCAGATGTTCTGACGTAACCAGTCAAACAGGGGACCAAACTCACCTTGCGCAATAGACTGATTCAAATCAGGTAATGCGTGGTTAGCGGCACTGAACAACTGCGCCGCATACATAGCGCCCAAGGTATAGGAAGGGAAGTAGCCAAAGCCGCCGTCGGTCCAGTGAATATCCTGCATACAACCGTTACGATAGTTTCCGATCGTTGACAGCCCCAGCCAGGCCTGCATTTTCTCATTCCACAATGCCGGGATATCATCTACTTCAATATCGCCATTAATGAGCGCACGTTCGATTTCATAACGCAGGATCACGTGAGCGGGATAACTCACCTCGTCGGCATCAACACGGATAAACCCGGGTTTGACCTGCTGGTTCCAGGCGATGAAATTGCTTTCTTCAAATGCAGCCTGATCGCCAAAGTAGCGCGTTACAGCAGGAATTAACCGTGTCAGAAAGGCTTTACTGCGTCCCAGTTGCATCTCAAAGAACAGACTCTGGGACTCATGAATGGCAGTTGAGCGTGCCAGAGCGATAGGTTGCCCTGACCAGTTACGCGGAAGATTTTGCTCATAGCGGGCGTGACCGGTTTCATGGATCACGCCAAACAGCGCACTGAGTAATTCGTTTTCATCATAGCGGGTGGTAATGCGAACATCTTCTGGTACGCCGCCACAGAAGGGATGTGCACTGATATCCAGCCGACCAGCGGTAAAGTCAAAACCTAGCTGTGCCATTGTTTCAAGACCCAACTCTCGCTGTACAGCTGTTGGGAAGGGGCCTACCGGGGCGATGAGCGACTGTTGAGACTGCTTTGCCACTACCTTGTTTAGCAAGTCGGGTAGCCAGCTTTTAACGTCCGCGAAAAGGTTGTCCAACTGCGCGCTGGTCATTCCCGGTTCAAAGATGTCCAGTAACGCGTCATACGGAGAACAGCCTTTAGCTTCTGCGCGCAGTCGGGCTTCTTCGCGGCTATACTTCACAACCTCTTTCAGGTTTTCGGAAAATCCTTCCCAGTCATTTGCCGGTCGCTGGCTACGCCAGGCATGCTCGCAGCGGCTTCCCGCAAGTGATTTTGCTTCTACCAACGATTCCGGCAACAAGGATGCCTGGTGATGCAGTCGCGACATTTCGCGCAGGTTCGCCTGTTCTACATCGTTGAGGTCTTCCTGTTGCGCTGCGGAGATCCACCTTGCCACTTTCGGATCGGTTAACAGTTGGTGTTCAAGCACGCTCAGCTCGGCCAGCGCTTCGCCGCGGGCTTTGCTTCCTCCTGACGGCATCATGGTAAACATGTCCCAACTGGCGATTGCCGAGAGGTGGGAGAAGCGAGATAGCCGCTGGAACGTGCGGGTGAGTGCCTGATAAGAAAGGTTTTTCTGCATAGTTCTTCTTCTCGTTAGTTGGGTATGTTTCAAGGAGTTTACCGTGATTCATACACGATTCATGCACTTTTCATGCACCCATCTTAGCCACTCTCAGAAAGATGGCTACCTCTGGAGGAAAAAACTTAACAATCGAACATTGTCGGTAAGTCTTAGGACTCGACTACCAGAGATTGCAAAATTTAGAGCACAAAAATTGACCATTCAGTATGTAAGAATCAAAGAGCTTTCTCTTCCATTTGAGAGCTTAAGAAACGTCCTTAAGTCATATCGTGACCGTTTGGTTGATGATGCTTTGTTGATGGTCTTGGAAGGTGGTTCAGATATGTCTACGATGCCGATAACCACCGTATACGAGAAAGCTATGCATCCTGTCAGTGAGGTTCTGGAAGAATGGTGTGAAGATAATCGTGCTGATTGGAAGTTACGGACAGAGAAGCTAAATCGACGAAGCGTTAACTTATTCATCGAATGGGCTAAAAGACATTCAATAAAAAATGTTGAAGATGTTACTAAGCAGCACATAGCAG
Organism: Citrobacter sp. CF971; assembly: GCF_006385635.1. NCBI lineage: Bacteria > Pseudomonadati > Pseudomonadota > Gammaproteobacteria > Enterobacterales > Enterobacteriaceae > Citrobacter > Citrobacter sp. CF971. The sequence goes on from NZ_CP041051.1 coordinate 2,343,309, forward strand.
ATTTTAAGCGATTTCTTGATGAACGCTACCAAGCACCAAGAAGTCGACAGGATGCCCTGATAAAACTACAGGCGTTGTTCAATTTCTGCATTGATAAGAGGGATTACTTAACAGCAAATCCTGTTAAGGGGATGACTTACTCTAAGGTCACAAGCATTATGAATCGCCACGGATAATCTGGACACTTCTGAGCCGTTGATAATACTGGTTTTCATATTCTGTCGGTGACATCTGATTGCTCGAACCATGCCGACGCTTACTGTTATAAAACATTTCGATGTAATCAAAAATATCGCTGCGGGCTTCTTCCCGTGTTCCGTAGATCTTTTTCTTTATCCGTTCGCGTTTCAGCAACTGGAAAAAGCTTTCTGCAACCGCATTATCGTGACAGTTACCGCGACGGCTCATGCTGCCCTCCAGACCATGTGATTTCAGGAACGACTGCCACTCATGGCTTGTGTACTGACTGCCCTGATCTGAATGAACCATCACCTGTTTTAGAGGATTACGTCGCCATATGGCCATCAGAAGCGCATTCAGGACAATGTCCTTTGTCATCCGGGATTGCATTGACCAGCCGATAATTTTGCGTGAGAACAGATCAACAACCACGGCAAGATACAGCCAGCCTTCGTGGGTCCTGATGTAAGTTATGTCCGTTACCCAACGCTCATCCGGAGCATCCGGATTGAACTGTCGCTGAAGCCTGTTGGGCGATACGATACTGACCTCGCCTTTGTGTGCCCGCGGGCTCCGGTACCCGACCTGAGCCTTTATCCCGGCACGATTCATCAGTCGCCAGACTCTGTTCACTCCGCACTGTTGCCCGCTATCCCGCAAGTCCAGATGGATCTTGCGATAACCATAAACGCAACCGGACTCCAGCCAGAACTGTTTGATCTGTCCCGTCAGTCTCAGATCTATCTGGTGGCGCTGAGAATACGGTTGCTTAAACCAGGCGTAAAACCCACTGGGATGAACATCCAGCACCCTGCAGAGCAGACGAACAGGCCAGCAAAGGGAGTTGTCACGAATAAAGGCGTACCTCAGTCGGACAGCTTTGCGAAGTACGCCGCGGCTTTTTTTAATATGTCCCGTTCGTCAGTAACCCGCTTCAACTCCTTCTGGAGTCGGCGGATCTCGGCCTGAGCATCTGACTGTTCTTTGTTAGTGGATGAGTCCGGACCGTACTTCTTTATCCAGGCGTAAAGGCTGTGGGTGGTGATATCGAGACGTGTTGCAACGCTGGAAACAGAATGACCGCGATCAATAACCTGTTTGACTGCTTCAATTTTAAACTCTTCGGGATAACGTTTACCGCTCATGGGCACCTCTCTTTAAGTCATCTTAAATGACTCTGAGGTGTCTGTTAAACCCGTGGCGATTCAGTTTAGGTGTGGTTAAGAAGTTTACCGTGATTCACTCACTTTTCATAAACACACCTTTATACCTGGTTTTTCGTAAAAGCTTTTTATAGCGAAAAGCCAACAGAACCACAAAACAGATGCCGTAGATAATAGGGAGCGGTGATAACACTTTTACCGACCACAGGTAATGCAGCGGTAGCAATATGGCGGCCAGGTAGACGTAGTTGTGCAATGTTTGCCAGCGTTTGCCCATTTTACGCTGCGCGGCTTGCGTGGAGGTCAACGTCAACAGGAATAAGATAATCCAACCGGTCATGCCCAGGGTTAGCCATGGGCGTGAAACCAGTTCACGACCCAACAATCCCAGATTTTGTATACCCAGTTCCAGTAGAGCATAGCTGGCCATATGCAGTGTGGCCCATGCAAAGCACCATAAACCTAACAACCGCCGGGTACGAAACAACAAAGGCTGCTTTGCATAGCGAGCAAGCGGGGATACCAGCAAAGTAGCAAGCAAAAACTTTAGCGCGGTAATACCCGTAAAGTGCTGGATATCTTTTCCCGGGTCGGCACCCAACCCGCCATGCTGCGCGGCCCAAAAGAGCCATAGCAGGGGTAAAAAACCGGCGAGATGCAGCAGCACTTTCAGGCCGGTTATCTGTTTTGCGGTCAACCTCACTAAAAATACTCCCGAAGATCCATACCCCGATATAACGATGCCACCTCATCGGCATAACCATTAAAAGGTAACGTGGGCTGTCGCTGCACATCAAGAATGCCACCCGAACCGATAAACCGTTCAGTAGCCTGAGACCAACGAGGGTGATCGACCTGCGGATTTACGTTGGCGTAAAAACCGTATTCATTCGGTGCTGACATATTCCAGGTCGTCGGCGGCTGCTCACGCGTCAGCGTAATACTGACTATCGATTTAATGCCCTTGAAGCCGTACTTCCAGGGTACGGTCAGGCGTATCGGCGCCCCATTTTGCGGCGGCAATGCTTTGCCATATACGCCTACGGTCAGCAGTGTTAGCGGATGCATGGCTTCATCCAAACGCAGACCTTCAACATAGGGATATTTTAACCCACCGCCAATGAAGCGATCTTTCTGGCCGGGCATTTCATCAGGGGCGTAGCGAGTTTCAAAGGCGACGTATTTGGCGTGACTTGTTGGCTCAACCAGCGCCAATAATTTATGCAAAGGAAATCCGACCCACGGCACAACCATCGACCATGCTTCAACGCAACGCATCCGGTAAATACGCTCTTCTAACGGAAAGCGAGTGGTCAGAGCATCATGATCCAAGGTTAAAGGTTTGTTGACCTCACCGTTGATCGTCAATGTCCAGGGATCGGTTTTCAGACTACCGGCATTGGCGGCGGGATCTGCTTTATCCAGACCAAATTCATAGAAATTGTTGTAGCCCGTCACCTTCTCTTCTGGCGTCAGAGGCAGGCTGTTTTGCCAGCGCCCGGGCTTTGTAAATTCGAGCGCTTTGCCTGCGGGTGCTGGTGGACGATCGTTGCCTTTAAACCAATCCAACAAATTAGCCTGTGTAGGGGAAGACAGCGTGGCCGCCGCCGCGCCTATCCCAAGTGCTTTGAGGATTTGTCGTCGTTGCATAAAAAAAACTGATTCGGCTGTAACATCAGCTTCCCGAAGTGGACGTTTTTTCTGCATAACTTTTCCTTTTTATTTTCATGTTAAGGAAAACAAAGCGACGTTTCCCTGTTGATGCCTGGTGTGTCTATAACGACATACTGCGCGTATGCGTATCCCTGGATCCTCACGAAAAGTTAAAAATTTTGTGATAACTTCCGCCCCTTGCCTGAGGTAAGCTTTCAGCACGACGAGAGGGGGATGACACTGATGGCAGGCGCGAAAAAGATATTTTTGGTGGAAGATGACAGCGATATTGCCTCACTTTTGCAGCTTAGCCTGAAGGATGAGGGTTACGAGATAGTTCATGAAGCGGACGGCACGCGAGCGCTTGAACAACTGGAGAAACACGTTTGGGATGCCGTTATCCTCGATTTGATGCTGCCAGGTGTCGACGGGCTGGAGATTTGTCGTCGCATTCGCCAAATGAGTTTTTATTTGCCCGTTATTATTATCAGCGCCCGGACCAGCGAAACGCACCGTGTATTGGGGTTGGAAATGGGGGCCGATGATTATCTGGCCAAGCCTTTCTCGGTGCTGGAGTTGATGGCTCGGGTGAAGGCGTTGTTTCGCCGTCAGGAAGCGATGAGTCAGAACCTGCGTATGGAGGCGGGGATTATCACCGTTCATGGCGTAGAGATTGACCCTTTAGCCCGGGAAGTTCGGCTGCATGGTAAATCCCTCGATTTGACACCGCGAGAATTCGATCTGCTCTATTTTTTCGCCCGTCATCCAGGCGAGGTCTTTTCGCGCCAGGCGCTGTTAGATCAGGTGTGGGGCTACCAGCATGAAGGGTATGAGCATACGGTGAACAGTCATATTAATCGTCTGCGGACCAAAATTGAAAAGGATGCTGCGGAGCCGGAAATTATTCTCACGGTTTGGGGACGAGGCTATAAGCTTGCTGCGGTTAATGCGGAGCATCAGCCATGATTTATCGCCTGTCGCTGAGCCAGCGTCTGACTCTGGTCTTTACCGCCATTATGCTGATTTGTGCGGTTGCCGTCAGTGCTGTCCAGGTTCGCAGTAGCAAACAATATGGCGACGCGATGGTGCAAAGGCTCTCGCTGGAGCTGGCGAGCAAGATTGTCAAAAGTGAGTCGCTTATTGATGCCAGCGGGCAGGTTAATCGCCAGACCTTAAAAGGATTGTTTAATCACCTGATGACGCTCAACCCCAGCGTGGAGCTGTATCTGGTTTCACCATCAGGTGAAATACTCGCTGATGCCGCACCGCCGGGGCATATCCAGCGGCAGAAAATTAGCGTGCAGCCGATTCAGGATTTCCTTAACTCAGATGCGTTGCCCGTATATGGCAACGATCCGCGCAGCAGCCAGCAAAAGGTATTCAGCGCCGCGCCGGTTTTATATAACGGTGAGCTGCATGGCTATTTGTACATTATTCTGCAGGGCGAAGATCTGAATATGTTGGCGAATACCGCCTGGCAAAAAACGCTCTGGAATACCGTGGCCTGGACGTTAATACTGGTTTTATTAGCCGGCGGAATTGCAGGTTTTCTGGTGTGGCGATGGGTGACGAATCCAGTGAAAAGGTTGACTGGGCAGGTGGTCAAACTGGAACAGGACAGCATTAGCGTCATCAAACAGCTGGCGCAAAAAAATTCCGATCCGGCCCCGGCAAATGAAATTGCGTTGCTGAACAATGCGTTTATCGAGTTAGCGCAGAAAATTGCGCAGCAGTGGGATCTATTAGCGGACAGCGATCGTCAGCGCAGAGAGTTTATAGCCAATATTTCGCATGATTTACGCACGCCGCTGACTTCATTGCTGGGGTATCTGGAAATGCTGTCGCTGAAAGCCGATACGATGACGCCGGAGGAAAACCGGCATTATCTTAGTATCGCGCTGCGCCAGGGACATAAAGTTCGTCATCTGTCACAACAGCTGTTTGAGCTGGCAAGACTGGAGCATGGCGGTATAAAACCGCAGCGTGAACGTTTTGCTATTGGTGAATTGATCCAGGATGTGGCACAGAAATTTGATCTCCCTGTTGCCACGCGTCATTTGCAGTTGCACCTTGACGTAATGGGGCCGTTACCGCTGGTGAATGCCGATTTATCGATGATAGAAAGAGTTGTGACGAATCTGCTGGATAACGCTATCCGTCATACGCCTGACGGAGGTGAAGTGCGGCTAAAAGTCTGGCGTGATGCAGACCGTTTATTAGCCGAAGTGCAGGACAGCGGGCCTGGGGTAGAAGAAGCTGTGCGAGAAGTATTGTTTCAGCGCCCGACCGCGTTAGTTCTCCGTGAGCAGAGGGCTGAGCGCGGCGGCTTGGGCTTACTGATCGTGCGTAGAATGCTCGAGCTGCATGGAGGGGATATCAGCCTGGTTAGCTCAACGGCAGGGGCCTGCTTCCGTTTTTCGTTGCCGCTGGCGGATTCTCCCCTGAGTAGTTGACGGTGAAGTTCCGGAGTAAAGAGGGTTTTGGCATTGCCCCAATGGGCATTGCGTAAAAGTTGGTAGGTTGTCAGTGATAATGAGAATTTTTATCATGTATCGGTAATTCATCAACTTATCTTCGATGAGCGCAAGGAGATTGTATGTCACAGGATGCCGACAACCTGTATATCGCCAGGACCAAAGCAGTAGCTGGCTGCTTTTCAATGTTTTTACTGATGTTTGGCCTCACGTTTACCCCGTTGTTTTTCCCCGCGAGTCAGGACCTGCTTGCCAAAGGGCTACTTTTCCCGCTGTTGTTTGCATTGGAATTTGTTGTGCTGGTTCCGCTGTATTACTTCTTCTTCAGAAAAAGAGAGGGGCTGGGCAAAGGCATTTTCAACGCCAGGTGGTTTACCATTTTGTTTGCGGCGCTGCTGTTTATTCAGCTTATCCTGCCATTGATTTTGGGTCTCAGACAAACCGAAGCGTGGGTGACCAGCCAAATATCTTTAAGTAGTTACGCATTGTGGTTATCTACGTTGACTCTGATATTTATTGCGCCAGTTTATGAAGAAATTGTTTTCAGAGGCTGTTTATTCAACGCGTTCCAGTACTGGTTCAATAATAAAACCTGGCTGTCGTCAGTGGTGGTATCGGTCATTTTTGCCATCATGCATACGCAGTATGTGGATGTACGGACGTTGCTGATGTTGTTTCTTGTGTCGCAGGTTTTGATCATCGCCAGACTGAAAAGCAACGGCCTGTTGATGCCGATCATGCTGCATATAGTGATGAACGGGACGGTTATTGCTCTGCAAATGGGAGCCCAGACGTTACTACCTGATTCATAAAGGCGATGCCCGGAATCCGGGCATCGGGGATTATACGTGCAGACGATGGTGCAAACGTGCGCCGACCAGCAACGCCAGCACCAGCATCAGGGCGATAAATCCGCCCACGCCGTTCCAGCCGTAGCTGTGCCAGAATACGCCGCCGAGCGTACCGGCAATACTGGATCCCAGATAATAGCTGAACAGATACAGGGAAGAAGCCTGGCCTTTAGCGCGTTTTGCCCGTGGTCCAATCCAACTGCTTGCAACGGAGTGCGCGGCAAAAAAACCGGCTGAAAAGAGCAGCATCCCGGCGAAGATCAGCCATAGCGATGTGAACAGGGTCATCAACAGTCCAACCAGCATCACGCCAGTTGAAAAGAGCATTACCGGGCCACGGCCATAACGAGTGGTCATAGAACCTGCTTTTGGCGAACTCCAGGTCCCGGTCAGATACGCCACAGATAACAGACCGACAACCGCCTGGCTGAGCTCCCACGGAGAGAGCATCAAGCGGTAGCCGATGTAATTAAACAGCGTGACAAACGATCCCATCAGTAAAAAACCTTCCGCAAACAGCAGCGGCAAGCCTCTGTCGCGCCAGTGCAAGCGGAAGTTGATAAACAACGTTTTCGGGCGCAGCGACGTTGGTCTGAAATGACGAGATTCCGGCAGGATTTTCCAGAACATCAGCGCAGAGGCAAGGGCAAAACAGCCGATCGCCGCCAGCGCGATACGCCAGTTAAAAAAGTCGGTAAACACGCCACTGATCAAGCGACCACTCATACCGCCAATCGAGTTACCGCTGATATACAAGCCCATTGAGAAGGCGACGAAACTGGGATGAATCTCTTCACTCAGATAGGTCATCCCTACCGCCGCGACGCCGCTCAGTGAAAGTCCTATCAGCGCCCGCATGATTAAAATACCGTGCCAACTGGTCATCATTGTTGAAAGGAGCGTACAACAAGAGGCGAGCAGCAGCGCGGTAACCATCACCGGCTTGCGGCCAATAGCATCTGAAAGTGGGCCGGTAAACAGTAACCCTATCGCCAGCATCGCCGTTGAAATGGAGAGTGAAATACTACTGCTGGCAGGAGAGACACCAAACTCGTGCGAAAGCACAGGCAGTATGGGTTGTACGCAATAGAGGAGGGCAAAAGTCGCCAGTCCGGCGGAAAACAGCGCCAGCGTGACGCGCATAAATGGGGATGTTCCGCGTTTGATAAAACCATCCGGCGGGGTAACTATCTGTTCATCAACATCGCTTGTTGGCGCGGTATCGACAGTTGTTGTACGGCTCACTTGAAATCCTTGCTCATCCAATTACGTCTACAGGACCAGCCTTAAGAGTATGAAAATCACAATATTCTGTCTAATATATTAATAATCTCAAATAATACTTTAAAAATATGAATATCGAACTGCGTCATTTACGTTACTTTGTGGCCGTTGCCGAAGAGTTGCATTTTGGTCGGGCGGCAGCGCGATTAAACATTTCGCAACCGCCGCTAAGCCAGCAGATCCAGATCCTTGAACAGCAGGTTGGCGCCCGGTTACTTGCCCGAACTAACCGTAGCGTGGCGCTGACCTCTGCCGGAAAGCAGTTTCTGGCAGACAGTCGGCAGATCCTCGGGCTGGTTAATGAAGCCGCCGCCAGGGCTGAGCGTTTGCATTTGGGAGAAGCAGGGGAATTGCGTATCGGCTTTACGTCGTCGGCGCCGTTTATCAAAGCCGTTTCAGATACGTTATCTCTGTTTCGTCAAAGCTACCCGGCAGTGCATATGCAAACCCGCGAAATGAACACACGTGAGCAAATTGCCCCGCTCAATGAAGGGACGCTGGATTTGGGACTTCTGCGCAATACGCAGCTTCCGGAAACGCTGGAGCGTGAAATCATTCTGCATGAACCACTGATGGCGATGATCCCACGCGCGCATCCGTTGGCGCAAAAACCTGTGGTCACGTTGGCCGAGCTGGCGAATGAGCCATTTGTCTTTTTTGACCCCCATGTGGGGACAGGGTTGTATGACGATATTCTTGGCCTGATGCGTCGCTATGGACTAAAACCGACGATTGCGCAGGAGGTTGGCGAAGCGATGACTATCATCGGGCTGGTGGCTGCAGGATTAGGGGTTTCTATACTTCCTGCTTCTTTTAAACGGGTGCAGCTATATGAAATGTGTTGGATCCCGATAGCGGAAGAAGATGCTGTCTCGGAAATGTGGTTAGTGTGGCCAAAGCATCATGAGCAAAGTCACGCCGCGCAACGCTTTCGTGAGCAGCTGCTGGCGGCCGTTCAGGCGATTAATTTAGTTTAAAAATGAGTGAAAATGTGCAGTAAATCACAAGGCTAAGTAAAAAGTTGACGGGAGCCATTGAAGTGCTTCACCATAGCCCGCAGATTATTTCGGAGCGCGAAAATAAAGGGAGTAAGTGGTGGTTGCTGATAGTCAGCCTGGGCATATCGATCAAATTAAGCAGACCAATGCTGGCGCGGTTTATCGCCTGATTGATCAGCTGGGTCCGGTATCGCGTATTGATCTCTCTCGCCTGGCGCAATTGGCGCCTGCCAGTATTACTAAAATTGTCCGCGAAATGCTCGAAGCGCACCTTGTGCAAGAGCTGGAAATCAAGGAAGCGGGCAGCCGTGGGCGTCCGGCAGTTGGGCTGGTTGTTGAAACGGAAGCCTGGCACTATTTATCCATCCGTATCAGTCGCGGCGAGATCTTTCTGGCACTGCGCGATCTGAGCAGCAAACTGGTGGTAGAAGATTGTCTTGAAATGGAGCTGGTCAGTGAAACACCGCTTCTGGAACGTGTTATTACCCAGGTCGACCAGTTTTTCATCCGCCATCAACAAAAGCTGGAACGCTTAACCTCCATCGCCATCACCTTACCCGGCATTATTGATACTGAAAACGGTATCGTGCATCGCATGCCATTTTACGAAGATGTCAAAGAGATGCCGCTGGGCCAGGCGCTTGAGAACCATACTGGCGTACCGGTCTATATTCAGCATGATATTAGCGCCTGGACCATGGCTGAGGCGCTTTTCGGCGCATCGCGTGGTGCGCGCGACGTCATTCAGGTGGTGATCGATCATAACGTGGGTGCCGGGGTAATCACTGACGGTCATTTACTGCATGCAGGCAGCAGTAGCCTGGTGGAAATTGGCCATACGCAGGTGGATCCGTACGGTAAACGCTGCTACTGCGGTAACCATGGTTGTCTGGAAACGATCGCCAGCGTCGACAGCGTGCTCGAACTGGCGCAGGTGCGCTTGAAGCAGTCAATGAGTTCTTCTTTACACGGGCAACCGCTGACGGTAGACGCACTGTGTCTGGCGGCAATGCAGGGTGATTTATTGGCGAAAGATATCATTAGCGGCGTCGGGACCCACGTCGGCAGAATTCTTGCCATCATGGTGAATTTGTTCAACCCGCAAAAGATATTGATTGGGTCTCCGCTCAGTAAAGCGGCAGATATCTTGTTCCCCACCATCGCTGACAGCATTCGTCAGCAGGCACTTCCGGCTTACAGTCAGCATATAGTCGTTGAAAGTACGCAGTTTACCAATCAGGGGACGATGGCGGGGGCGGCGCTCGTTAAGGACGCGATGTATAACGGTTCTTTGTTGATTCGTCTATTACAGGGTTAACATTTTTTAACTGTCGTACGAAAAATTGCGCTATCTCAAGCTGATCCTGGTCGTCATACCTTAGACTTTCTCCACTGTTTTATTTTCCTGACTTATATTTTCAAAGCATAACGGTGGAGTTAGTGATGCTGAAGCGTTTCTTTATTACAGGTACAGACACTTCTGTTGGGAAGACCGTGGTTTCCCGCGCATTACTACAAGCGTTAGCGTCAGGGGGTAAAAGCGTTGCGGGTTACAAACCTGTAGCCAAAGGCAGCAAAGAGACGCCCGAAGGTCTGCGCAACAAAGATGCGCTGGTGCTGCAAAGCGTGTCCACTATCAAACTGCCTTACGAAGCGGTCAACCCGATTGCGCTAAGCGAAGACGAAAGTAGCGTAGCGCATAGTGGTCCGGTCAATTACACCCTGTTATCCAACGGTCTCGCAAGCCTCAGCGAAAAAGTCGATCACGTTGTCGTGGAAGGCACCGGAGGCTGGCGGAGCTTGATGAACGATCTGCGTCCGTTATCGGAATGGGTGGTGCAGGAACAACTGCCGGTGCTGATGGTGGTGGGTATCCAGGAAGGCTGTATTAATCATGCTATCCTCACCGCACAGGCGATTGCCAGCGACGGACTGCCGCTGATTGGCTGGGTCGCGAACCGAATCAACCCGGGGCTGGCGCATTATGCGGAAATCATTGATGTGCTGGGTAAAAAATTACCTGCCCCGCTTATCGGTGAACTGCCTTATCTGCCTCGTGCAGAGCAGCGTGAGCTATCGCAGTACATCCGTCTGTCAATGCTCGGCAGCGTGCTGTCGGTAGATAGAGTCGTGGCGTAACGTACGCGACAGCACCGACGCCAGGACACAGGCAATCAGTAATCCGGGGAGCAGGCGATACTCCCCGGTCATTTCGCAAACCATCAAGGTCGACATTATTGGTGCATGTGTGGTAGCTGCCAGCAGCGTGGCCATCCCCGTTAAGCCCAGCAAAATAGCAATTTCATCCGAGCCCGGAAGCCATAATCCCCATACCTGACCCAGCAGCATGCCCACCGACAAGCCGACAAACAGCGTTGGCGTAAACACGCCACCTGGCGCACCGGATCCACTGCTGGCAAGCACCGCCAGTAATTTGCAGATAAAAATCCCGCTAACTACGGCCAGCAGCGGTGGCGAAAGTAAATATGACTGCACCACGCTGTAGCCATTACCCCAGACCGCAGGCGTAAGCAATGAAAGCAGGCCAACGATCAACCCACCAAGCGCCAGTTGCCACGGCGGAGAGAGTTTTAAGCGCAAAAAACCATTATGACTGGCGGTCATCAGCCACATGAAGAGCGGTCCGCAGATGCCAGCAGCCAAACCGGTGCTGACAATCATAACGTATTCCAGAGTATGCAATTCCCGAGACAGGTGAACGGTATACAGCAGCGCATTGCTGTCGCTAAGCAGATTGGTGGTGAGTAATGCGACTACGGCGGACACCACTACTGGTCCCAGTGATGCGAGGATCAGCGTGCCAAACAACACTTCGGCAATAAATAAACTGCCCGCCAGCGGGGCATGATAGGCTCCGGCCATACCCGCTGCGGCGCCGCAGGCAATCCATAACTTCCATTCTGTACGTGGGGTAAAGCGTTGAGCAAAGCAGGAAGCCGCCAGCGCCGCCAGTAAAATCATGGCACCTTCGCGTCCGATAGCGCTCCCGCTGGCGACAACCAGTAACGAGGCCAGCGATTTCACCAGGCTGGCACTGACGTCAAATTGTCCGTCGGTTTGTAGAGCTTCCATATAATCAGTGGGAGCCTGTGGGCGTAAACGGTTAAATTTTTGCCAGCCCCACAGTAGTAATCCAGCCGCCAGACCGCCGAGTGCAGGTGTAAGCATACGCCTTAAAGGCGAAAGGTTTGTCGCAGCGTTGACCAGACTCCCCGTGTTATTGCTCAGAAACAACCATTCGAGAAGCAGCATGGCATGACGAAATCCTGCGACGGCCAGCGCAGCAAGGACGCCAATCAACGCGGCGATCAGCAGACGGCGGAACATGGCGCGCAGGTCAGGATAAGCATGTAAATGATGCATGTGTGGCCAGAGAGGAAGTTTCAGACGTTTTATTTTGCGGCTATTTGACAACAGAAGCAAAAGCTCAGCGTGCGCAACAGGATGCACCACAGGCAGTATGCATCCTGCCTGTGACGAAATTAACGAAACAAAGGCTTATCGGCTACCGGGATCAATAACTGTGATTGCCACTGTGCCAGCGTCAGACGCGCCAGCTCACCCAGCGCCTGGTAGAAAGGGTGATCGGCTTTTTCGATAAACACATTAAGGAAGCGCGATGACCATGGGAACAGATGCCAGGCCAGCAGCTGTTCGCACTCGGTGTGGCGTTCGTTCTCAGCAAGCCAGGCCGTCAGCAACAGTAGTGAACCAAAGTGATCTTCCGGCTCATTTTGCTGCATAGCAAACTGGATACCGTTGTCACGCATCCACTGACGCAGAGCCAGCGTGGAGTCGCCAAACAACACGTTTTCACGATCCAGCCAGACGGATCCCCAGGGCGGAGAAGGGAGCGCATAAGGGCCAACAAACAGACGTTGCCAGGCCTGCGGGAGAGACTCATCGGCCTCAGCCTGAAACTGTGCAACTAACGGCGAAAGCGTTGTCTTTTCAAGCGGCCACTGCGCCTGCCAACCATCGTTGCTTAACGCACTGACCAGTGCCGAAGCTTCGGCACTGTCTGGGGCATAGTAAAACAGCGCGCCGAGCACACGCGCTGCGGTGGAAAAGTTGTCACGTTGTGAAAAATGGGTCATGCAAACAATCCTGAACAGTGCGGGTTGCCCCGCACCCGAAAATTAACCTGCGACAGCCATTCCGACTGTCATATGTAAACCGTAAAACAAGCCGCGGCCAATGATTTCACCGGCGAGGACGCACACTAAGCCCAGCGCCAGTCCGCCGACGGACGGTTCTTTGCGACGGACAAGCGGGCATATCCAGCAGCCCAGCCCCGCAACCAGCAGGAGGATGCGCCAGACCTGCAGGCTTGCGTAGTCGGGCACCAGCGCGCCAGCGTTTTGTACCGAACTGTGGATTTCGCCGAGCGACAGTCCCTGCAGCACAACAACAGCCACGGTCACCAGCAGGGCCAGCACGCTGATACCAGCGAATCTGGCAGGGCTGCAGGAAACACCCGCAGCCCGCAGCAGCAGGGCGGCAAACAGCGGTCCACTGAGCAGCATCGTCATGAAAAACGCCAGTGTAGTATAGCCGTTATACCAGGTTGGGACGGTGTCTATCTGGTAGACGTTGGTCATCGCATAGACAAATACCAGGCCCAGCAACATGCTCAACAGTAGCCAGATTTTACCTAACGTCGCGGGCATTTTACCGAGAAACGCAACCAGCCACCACAGGCCACCGACGGCGAAAAACAGCGAACCGCTGGCAATTTCGTTACTCAGCGCCGATGCGCCAATTCGGTTCAGCGAGTTAAACGCGCGCAGCGGCGAACCTAAATGCATGACTGAGGCGAGAAAGGCGATGCCCATCACCAGCCACAGAAAAAACATGCTGCGCACAATACGCTGCTTTACCGCATCGTCTTTAGTGGTTAGCCAGCCGTAGCCACTTACGATCAGCGCCCCGGCTACGCACTGGCCCAGCACCGTGAACAGTACCAGCGGCCATTCATGCCATCCATTTCCCATTTTACACCTCCTTTGGATTAGCCAGAAAACCCGTGGTATCCCCGGTCGGGCGGCAATTGGCGTTTGGTTTGATCACAATACTCGGTCTGGTGAAGTGCGCACCCGGCAGCGGGGCGACGGCTGCCAGCTCACCATGTTTTTCGCGCAGCTCATCAATGGGACCGAAGTCCAGCGCACGCAGCGGACAGGACTCGACGCAGACAGGCTTTTTGCCGTCTGCCACGCGGTCATGACAGCCATCGCACTTGGTCATATGCCCTTTGGCGGCATTGTACTGCGGTGCGCCGTACGGACAGGCCATGTGGCAGTAACGACAGCCAATACACACATCTTCATCAACGACCACAAAACCATCATCACGTTTATGCATAGCCCCGCTGGGGCAAACCTTGGTACAGGCCGGATCTTCACAGTGGTTACAGGCAATGGAGAGGTAGTAGGCGAAAACGTTCTGTCGCCAGACGCCGTTGTCTTCCTGCCAGTCACCTCCGGCGTATTCGTAAATCCGGCGGAAACTGACGTCGGGGGTGAGATCCTTGTAGTCTTTGCAGGCCAGTTCGCAGGTTTTGCATCCGGTGCAACGACTGGAATCAATAAAAAATCCATACTGAGTTGTCATGGGTTAGTCCTTAAACCTTCTCGATCTCGACCAGATTAGTGTGCTGTGGGTTGCCTTTTGCCAGCGGTGAAGGGCGCTGTGTTGTCAGCGTATTGACGCAGGCGCCATGATCAATTTTGTCGCCGGTCATATCGGCATCGTGCCATGCACCCTGGCCCATTGCGCTGACGCCGGGCAGGATCCGCGGCGTCACTTTGGCCGCAATACGTACTTCACCGCGGTCGTTAAAGACCCGCACCATATCGCCATTTGCAATACCACGCTTTTGGGCATCGACAGGGTTGATCCACACTTCCTGACGGCAGGACGCCTGCAGAACATCGATATTGCCTTAGCTGGAGTGCGTACGGGATTTGTAATGGAAGCCAAACAACTGCAGCGGAAATGCGCTGCGTTTCGGATCATCCCACCCTTCAAACGTAGAGGCGTAGACGGGAAGCGGGCTAATTACTTCGTCCTTTTGCAACTCCCAGGTGTTGGCTATTTTCGCCAGTCGACTGGAATAAATTTCAATCTTTCCGGACGGTGTTTTGAGCGGATTGGCCTGCGGATCGTCGCGGAATTTTTTATAAGCGACAAAATGCCCGTTAGGGTCTTTACGTTTATAGATCCCCATTTTTTTCAGCTCGTCATAGGAAGGCAGCGCGGGGTCTTTGGCCAGCATTTTTGCATACAAATACTGGAGCCACTGTTCCTGAGTACGGCCTTCCGTAAAGCGTTGATAAATATCATTGCCAAGGCGTTTGGCGACTTCGCTCATTATCCAGTAGATCGGTTTACGCTCGAACTTCGGTGACGTCGCGGGTTGAATAAAAATGAGGTATCCCATGTTGCCCGCATAGTCGTTAGGAATAATGTCTTCCTGTTCGACGGTCATTAAGTCCGGCAGCAGAATATCGGCATATTTGGCCGAGGATGTCATGAAGTTTTCGATGACCACTATCATTTCGCATTTCGTATCATCCTGAAGGATCTCATGCGTTTTATTGATATCTGAGTGCTGATTAGTAATGGTGTTGCCCGCGTAGTTCCAGATAAATTTAATCGGTACATCGAGCTTATCTTTCCCGCGCACGCCATCGCGGGTTGCGGTCATTTCCGGGCCACGAGCGATGGCGTCGGTCCAGCTAAAGCAGGATATCTGGGTCTTGATGGGATTCTCCGGCAGCGGCATGCGTTCAATCGTGATGGTGTAGGTTGATTCTCGTGCACCGCTATTGCCGCCGTTGATGCCAACGTTGCCGGTCAGGATAGGCAACATCGCGATCGCCCGTGAGGTCAGTTCGCCGTTAGCCTGACGTTGCGGCCCCCAGCCCTGACAAATATATGCCGGTTTTGTGCTGCCGATTTCCCGAGCCAGTTTGATAATGCGATCGGCGGGGATCCCGGTGACATGCGAGGCCCATTGGGGCGTTTTAGCGATACCATCATCGCCGTTGCCAAGTATATAGGCCTTGTAATGTCCGTTAGCGGGGGCGTCGGCGGGTAGGGTTTTCTCGTCATAACCGATGCAATATGTGTCGAGGAACGCCTGGTCGACAAGATTTTCGTTAATCATAACCCAGGCAAGTCCCGCCACGAGTGCGGCATCGGTTCCCGGACGGATAGGGATCCACTCATCTTCACGACCCGCAGCGGTATCGGTATAGCGCGGATCAATGACGATCATCCGGGCATTAGATCGCTCCCGGGCCTGTTCAAGGAAGTACGTTATTCCGCCGCCGCTCATGCGCGTTTCGGCAGGATTATTGCCAAACATTACTACCAGTTTCGTGTTTTCGATGTCGGATGTGCTGTTGCCGTCATTTGAGCCGTAGGTATAGGGCATTGCTGCCGCGATTTGTGCGGTGCTGTAAGTGCCGTAATGGCTCAGGAAACCGCCATAGCAGTTCATCAGGCGAGCGACCAGCGAGGCATAAGGAGAGGAACGCGTAATGTTGCCGCCTACAATGCCTGAGGTGTAATTAATATAAACAGCTTCATTACCGTATTTCTCCACGGTATTTTTTAAACTGTCACTGATGGTATCCAGCGCTTCCTGCCAGGTTATACGTTCGAATTTTCCCTCACCACGTTTGCCTACGCGCTTCATCGGATAATTCAGACGATCCGGATGATTGATCCGTCGGCGGATTGAACGCCCACGCAGACAGGCACGAACCTGGTGCTGACCATAAATATCGTCTCCGGTCGTATCGGACTCCACCCATACGACTTCGTCATCTTTGACGTGGAGTTGCAGGGCACAACGGCTGCCGCAGTTTACGGAACACGCGCCCCAAACCACTTTCTCTTCAGCCGGTTGTATCGCTTGTTGTACCACAGCGGCGGCGGTGCGCATTCCAAAAGGTAATGACAGCCCGCCTGCGGCAAGCGCCAGCGAACCGATAGCCGAGGATTTCACTAACGTCCTGCGGCTGATGCCTCCATATTGCTCAGTATCAGACATAACTCACTCCATTATAGTTATCGCTATATATTAATCTCTACAGCGAAATTAATAGCATGCTAATAATGGAGTGAGTTTACCCATTTATGAGTATGTCATCTTAATGCATATCAAACTGGAGTAACCCTCCGCGCACGGAGGGTGAGATTTATTGCGGTTCGGCGACGTGTCCGTCTTGTGCAGATGTGCTATTGGCGGGGGCGTTGCCGCTGTTGGTTCGGGTATAGAGAATTTTGTGCGTATCATTTGCACAATGTCCGACTACCAGTGAGTCAGGTTGATCGGCCTGATCGTTGGGGACAATATTCAGCGTGAAGCTGGATTCAGCAACACCATTATTGATGATGCGCTGTTCGATATCGCTTTTTACGCGTTCGCATGACGCGGGTGCCGCCAGAACCTGCGGGGAAGCGACTACCAACATGATCGCGGCAATTCCTGGTATGTATTTCATCATCAGCTCCTTTATGATCGACTTAAACTAAGATTAGCATTTCTGGTGTAAATAACTGTATTTGCTAATATGATTGAGAATTATCTTCTTATCCCGGTGAAAAATGTGAAGAAACAGACCCTGTTAGGTTTCCTGTGCGTCGTGCTGGTTGGCTGTGATAACGCCAAAGGGCTGGTTTCCTTTACGCCGGAAATGGCCAGTTTTTCCAATGAATTTGATTTCGACCCGCTGCGTGGGCCGGTGAAAGATTTCAGCCAGACGCTGCTCAATGATAAAGGTGAGGTCACTAAGCGTGTCGTTGGTACGCTGTCACAGGAAGGGTGTTTCGATACGCTTGAACTGCACGATATTGAAAACAATACCGGTATGGCGCTGGTCCTGGATGCAAACTACTACCGGGATGCCGAAACGCTGGAAAAACGGATCCGTTTACAGGGCAAATGCCAACTGGCGGAACTGCCTGCAGCAGGAGTGGTGTGGGATACCGACGATAACGGTTTTGTCGTTTCTGCCACGGGGAAAGAGATGAAGGTGCAATATAGATACGATGCGGAAGGCTACCCGCTGGGTAAAACAACCGTTAATAAGGACAATACCTTACAGGTTGATGCCAAACCGTCGGTCGACCCGTTGAAGAAGCTGGATTACACCGCGGTGAGCCTGCTCAACAATCATCCGGTAGGCAACGTCAAACAAACGTGCAAATACGATGAATACGCAAATCCGGTCAACTGCCAGCTCGTTATCGTTGACGAGAGCGTGAAGCCGGCAGTTGAACACCATTACTCAATTGAAAACACCATCGCGTACTATTAGTCAGGCTTTATTGAGCTGTAGGTTGCAGCAGGTTTGGACCTGACGTTTTATGTTCTGCCAGATACTGCTGCTGGAAGATACACATACGGATAGTGTTGCGGTATTGGCCGTTGATAAAGAATTCATGAATCAGCTCGCCTTCGACCATAAAGCCAAGTTTACGGTAGATGTGGATAGCTTTTTCGTTCTCTTTATCAACGATCAGATACAGCTTATATAAATTGAGTACGGTAAAGCCGTAATCCATCGCCAGCTTAGCAGCCCGGGAAGCCAGACCTTTGCCCTGATAATCAGGGGAAATAATGATCTGGAATTCCGCCCGTCGGTGCACATGGTTAATTTCAACCAGTTCCACGAGTCCGGCTTTTTCACCGTCGCATTCCACCACAAAGCGACGTTCGCTTTGGTCGTGAATGTGTTTGTCATACAGGTCTGACAGCTCAACAAACGCTTCGTAAGGTTCTTCAAACCAGTAACGCATTACGCTGGCGTTATTATCAAGCTGATGAACGAATCGTAAATCTTCACGCTCCAGCGGGCGCAACTTAACACTGAGGGCGCTAGTCATATCGTATCCTTTCAATATCCTTCAAAGTGCAATAATTATGGGGCAACGGTGCGGCCAGTACGGCGGTCAAGGCAGCGCAGTGTGTTAGGTTCCCAGTACGCATTAATATTAGCGCTCTGTTCGCATTTATCACGGCTATCAAAGGCTGTATCGGCTTTGTCCCACTCTTTCTCTGCACGTTTGTTGACTTTCTGGCGAAGCTGACGCGTATCGTTCCATTGTTCCTTTTCCATTGCTGCTTGTTGACGACTTTGCGCACTGTCCCCGGATTCAATGACCAGTTTACTGGTTTCAGCAAATGCGGAAGAGGTGTACACAGCCGCAGCCAGCGTCAGCATAGCCGTCAGGCACAGGCGTTTGGTCAGTGTAATTTTCATGGCGAATTCCTTTTATGGGAAAGGGTAAAAACGATAAAACAGGGTTAAATTCTACACTATTCCGGTTTGCGGGCATACCCACCCGGTGGATATGGATACGCTAACGAGATTCTGTCGTATCATAGTTAAACCGAAGGTAACTGAATAACATCAATGCTTAAGACCACATTTCTTTTTTTCGTCACCGCGTTATGCGAAATCATTGGCTGCTTTTTACCCTGGCTTTGGCTTAAGCGCGGGGCTACAGCCTGGTTGCTGATACCCGCCGGGATGTCACTGGCTTTATTCGTCTGGTTGCTGACACTGCATCCGGCAGCCAGTGGGCGTGTATACGCAGCCTATGGCGGTGTTTACGTGGTGACCGCGCTGCTATGGCTACGCATTGTCGATGGTGTAAAACTCAGTTTGTATGACTGGTCTGGCGCGCTGGTGGCGTTGTGCGGCATGTTGATCATTGTGGCAGGATGGGGGCGCGCATAGCGCCTTTTTTGTGATCAAGCAGAGTTTTTTTGATCTTTATACTTGTATGGTAGTAGTTCAGTTGGGTAAATTTCATGCATCACAAGAACAGATGTAGGGAATAAGAAATGAAGATTGTTGGGGCTGATGTTTTTGTTACCTGTCCTGGGCGTAATTTTGTGACGTTGAAAATTACGACAGAAGATGGGCTCACCGGGCTGGGAGATGCCACATTAAATGGACGCGAGCTGTCCGTGGCGTCGTATCTGAAAGATCACGTGTGTCCGCAGCTTATTGGTCGCGATGCGCATCGTATTGAGGATATCTGGCAGTTTTTCTACAAAGGCGCGTACTGGCGTCGTGGGCCGGTCACCATGTCGGCGATTTCCGCAGTGGATATGGCATTGTGGGACATCAAAGCGAAAGCAGCCAATATGCCGTTGTACCAGTTACTCGGCGGTGCTTCTCGTGAAGGAGTTATGGTTTATTGCCACACCACTGGCCATACCGTTGATGACGTACTGGAAGATTATGCGCGTCATAAAGAAATGGGTTTTAAAGCGATTCGCGTGCAGTGTGGCGTACCGGGCATGAAAACCACTTACGGTATGTCTAAAGGCAAAGGACTGGCCTATGAACCTGCCACAAAAGGGCAATGGCCGGAAGAACAGTTATGGTCAACGGAGAAATATCTCGATTTCACACCAAAACTGTTTGAAGCCGTGCGCGATAAATTCGGCTTCAACGAACATCTTCTGCACGACATGCATCACCGTCTGACGCCAATTGAAGCGGCCCGTTTTGGCAAAAGCATTGAGCAATATCGTCTGTTCTGGATGGAAGACCCAACCCCTGCTGAAAACCAGGAGTGCTTCCGCCTGATCCGCCAGCATACCGTCACGCCGATTGCGGTAGGGGAAGTGTTCAATAGCATCTGGGACTGCAAACAGCTGATCGAAGAACAATTGATCGACTATATCCGCACCACCATCACCCATGCGGGGGGTATCACCGGTATGCGCCGGATTGCTGATTTCGCGTCGCTGTATCAGGTACGTACCGGTTCACATGGACCTTCCGATCTATCGCCTGTGTGCATGGCCGCCGCGCTGCATTTTGATCTGTGGGTGCCGAACTTCGGCGTACAGGAATATATGGGCTATTCCGAGCAGATGCTGGAAGTGTTCCCACATAACTGGACCTTTGATAACGGCTATATGCACCCAGGAGACAAACCCGGCCTTGGGATCGAGTTTGACGAAAAACTGGCGGCGAAATATCCGTATGACCCTGCATATCTGCCTGTTGCTCGCCTGGAAGATGGCACGCTGTGGAACTGGTAAGGAGTGATTTGCTATGAAAAGTATCGTGATTGAAAAACCGAATACGCTGATTATCGCCGAACGACCGGTGCCAGAACCCTCAGCAGGTGAGGTCAGGGTAAAAGTGAAACTGGCGGGAATTTGTGGTTCAGACAGCCATATTTACCGCGGTCATAATCCATTTGCACAATACCCGCGCGTGATTGGCCACGAGTTCTATGGTGTGATCGAGGCGGTAGGTGAAGGCGTTGACCATTCGCGAATAGGCGAGCGGGTGTCCGTTGATCCGGTCATCAGCTGCGGACATTGTTATCCCTGTTCCATTGGTAAACCTAACGTTTGTACATCGCTGGTGGTGCTGGGCGTGCATCGCGATGGCGGTTTCAGCGAGTACGCTGTCGTGCCGGAGAAAAATGCCTGGACGATCCCCGATACTGTGCCTGATGAGCATGCCGTTATGGTCGAACCATTTACCATCGCCGCAAACGTAACCGGGCAAATTAATCCGACAGAAAACGATATTGCGCTGATTTATGGCGCAGGGCCTATGGGACTGACCACTGTACAGGCGCTTAAGCGTGTCTATAAGGTTAAAACCGTAGTGATTGCTGACAGAATCGATGAACGCCTGGCCATGGCGAAGCAGTGTGGTGCAGATTGGGCCATCAATAATAGTCAGCATTCGTTGCAAGAGTTTCTGGTAGAAAACGGGCTAAAACCGACCATCATCGTGGATGCAGCTTGCCATCCATCCATTTTACAGGAGGCTATCACGCTGGCATCGCCAGCCGCGCGAATTGTTCTGATGGGCTTCTCCAGCGATCCTTGTCAGATTATTCAACAAGGTATTACCGGTAAAGAACTGTCCATTTATTCCTCAAGATTAAATGCGAACAAATTCCCGGTTGTGATTGACTGGTTGGTCAATGGATTCATCGATCCTAATCAACTTATTACTCACACTTTTGACTATCACCACGTTACAGACGCAATTGAATTGTTTGAGAAAGATCAGCAGCACTGCTGCAAAGTCGTACTCACATTCACTGAATAATATAAAAACTGCGAGTAAGTGGTACGCATCTTACCTCTTAGAGATAGCCAATATGAATCAAGAAAAACACGAAAGGTCCACGAAAGATCTGGTCAGAGCTGCCGTATCCGGATGGTTAGGTACTGCGCTCGAATTTATGGATTTTCAGTTATATTCTCTGGGTGCCGCACTGGTATTCCATGAAATATTTTTCCCGGAACAGTCTGCCGCCATGGCGCTTATTTTAGCGATGGGTACATACGGTGCAGGATATATTGCTCGTATCGTTGGCGCATTTATATTTGGCAAAATGGGTGACAGCATTGGGCGTAAAAAAGTGCTGTTTATTACCATCACCATGATGGGAATTTGTACGACCTTAATTGGCGTGCTGCCAACATATGCACAAATTGGTATCTTTGCGCCTGTTCTGCTGGTGACGCTGCGTATCGTGCAAGGGCTTGGTGCAGGGGCTGAAATCTCCGGCGCAGGCACGATGCTTGCTGAGTACGCGCCAAAAGGTAAACGTGGCATTATTTCTTCACTTGTTGCCATGGGAACCAACTGTGGAACCCTTAGCGCAACGGCCATCTGGGCAGTGATGTTCTTTGCTCTCGACCGTGAGGAGTTATTAGCTTGGGGTTGGCGTATTCCGTTCCTGGCGAGTGTCGTGGTGATGATCTTTGCCATCTGGTTACGTATGAATCTCAAAGAAAGCCCGGTATTTGAGAAAGTGAATGATGAAGAAAACGCTCCGGCATTAAATAATTCGTCAGAAAACACGCTGGCGGCGATGTTTACCAGTAAATCTTTCTGGCTGGCAACCGGCCTACGTTTTGGACAGGCGGGTAACTCAGGGTTAATCCAAACCTTCCTTGCCGGTTATTTAGTGCAAACCCTGTTATTTGATAAATCTATCCCCACTGATGCCTTAATGATCAGTTCGGTACTGGGCTTTATTACAATACCATTGCTTGGTTGGTTGTCTGATAAATTTGGTCGTCGTTTGCCTTATATTATCCTGAATATCTCGGCAATTATTTTGGCTTACCCGATGTTGTCAATTGTAGTGGATAAAACGTATAGCCCGGGTGTCATTATGACGGCACTGATTGTTATTCATAACTTTGCCGTATTGGGATTATTTGCTCTCGAAAATATTACTATGGCGGAAATGTTCGGTGCCCGTAACCGGTTTACGCGAATGGCGATTTCAAAAGAGGCGGGCGGGTTAGTTGCCGTTGGTTTTGGTCCGGTTCTGGCGGGTATTTTCTGCAACATGACCAATTCCTGGTGGCCAATTCTGGTGATGGTCATCGCCTACTCACTGATCGGTCTGATTTCCGCGTTGCTGATGCCAGAAGTGAAAGATCGCGACCTGAGCGTGCTTGAGGATGCTGCCGAGGTGAATAAAGCCGAGAAGGTTCGTTGCTCGGTGACTCAGACAAACTGATACCAGACACTAGCATGGACGGATGTCTCGTACGCTGTCCATGCTATTACACAGCTTTATATGATGTCATACCAATCATAAAAAGCTTAATGCAAATCAAAACATACAACCATACAGGCGTTACTCTGGAACAGTCCTGATTTCATTTATAAGTAGGCCATACCATGCAAAACAAGCTCTTAGCGGCAAAGGCTGCACTTCCTGACTACGATCGTACAAAACTGGTTCCGCGTATTGTTCATCTGGGGTTTGGCGCGTTTCACCGCGCACATCAGGGGGTTTACGCTGACATTTTGGCTGCAGATCACGGCAGTGACTGGGGCTACTGCGAAGTGAATCTGATTGGCGGCGAGCAGCAGATTTTCGATCTGAAACAGCAAGATAATCTGTATACCGTTGCAGAGATGTCTGCTGATGCCTGGACTGCGAGAGTCGTGGGCGTGGTGAAAAATGCATTGCATGCACAGGTTGATGGTCTGGAAAGCGTACTGGCAGCGATGTGTGAACCACAGGTCGCGATCGTTTCCCTGACCATAACGGAGAAAGGATACTGCCATTCCCCGGCGACCGGTGAACTGATGTTAGACAATCCAATGATTGCCGCCGATCTGCAAAACCCAAAACAGCCAAAAACTGCGCCAGGCGTAGTGGTTGAGGCTTTGGCACGCCGCAAAGCGGCAGGTTTAGCCGCCTTTACTGTGATGTCCTGCGACAACATGCCTGAAAACGGTCATGTAATGCGTAATGTTGTCACCGCGTATGCCAGAGCAGTGGATGAAGAACTGGCTGCGTGGATCGAACAACATGTGACGTTCCCGTCGACTATGGTTGACCGAATTGTCCCGGCAGTTACCCCAGAGACACTGGACAAAATTGAACACATCACTGGCGTACGCGACCCGGCAGGTGTGGCATGTGAGCCGTTCCGTCAGTGGGTTATCGAAGATAACTTTGTCGCCGGTCGCCCTGAATGGGAGAAGGCAGGTGCGGAGCTGGTGGCAGATGTCATTCCGTTTGAAGAGATGAAACTGCGTATGCTCAACGGCAGCCACTCTTTCCTGGCTTATCTTGGTTATCTGGCCGGTTATCAACACATTAATGATTGTATGGATGATGAAAACTATCGTCTTGCTGCTCGTGCGTTGATGTTGCAGGAACAAGCACCCACGCTGAAAGTAAAAGGTGTTGATCTACAACGTTATGCCGATCTGTTAATTGAGCGTTACAGCAACCCGGCACTGCGTCATCGTACCTGGCAGATTGCTATGGACGGAAGCCAAAAATTGCCGCAGCGTATGCTTGATTCCGTTCGTTGGCACATTGTAAACGGCAGTCACTTTGATTTACTGGCGCTGGGCGTGGCGGGCTGGATGCGCTACGTCGGCGGTGTGGATGAGCAGGGCCAGGCGATTGAAATTAGCGATCCGCTGTTGCCCGTGATCCAGAATGCGGTGCGTAGCAGTAACGAGGGCGAAGAGCGCGTTCAGGCGCTGCTGGCGATTGATGCTATCTTTGGTCGTGAACTGCCGCAGGTTGAATTGTTCAAAAACCAGGTTACACAAGCATATCTTGCTTTACTGGCTGAAGGAGCGAAGGCGACGGTTGCGAAGTATGCAGCAAAACTGAAGTAACGAAGATTATGTTTTATGTCGCCATCTGGCTTTCAACGGGCCAGATGGCGCTGTGTTTTCTGGCATTCACACCAATTAGTTCATGCCTAAACGAATCAGCTCGAGGGGGGCATATTTGCCTTCACACCCTTCGATTTCCACTGTTTTTCCGCGGCGAATCTGCTCAGCGGTCAGGCCATCGGTATCTATCGCTGTAATGCGGCCTGTGAGCCCGGTGTCGCTGATCATGACGCGGCTGCCAGTGGTGATTGCGTTACGGTTACGATCGTATGTTTTCATGGTGTTTTCTCCTTTCCAACTTACCGTCAAAGCCCGTGGGCTTTTAGTCCCACGTAACGGGCGCAATATAAATACGCTTCTCGTTAAGGATTTTTTTTGTTTTCGATCAAAATCACAGCTTTTTTTATGCAGTTATGCAGGAGAGGGGAAAACGCAGGAGAAACTCACCCCGGTGTGAGGCGAGCGTAGTATTAATCTTCGCTGAACCAGTCGCTATTTTCCTGACGAATAAGCTGAACGGACTCACCAATTTCCTGGAGATGGAGCATCATTGCGCGCTCGACCGCATCGCCATCATGTTTCTCAAGGGCGGCAAAGATATCGTGATGCTGGCGTAACAGCATTTCAGGCGGGGAAATATGATCCAGGCTCATATAACGAACGCGGTCAATTGTAGCCTTTATATTCTCAACGGTATCCCAGGCGAGTTGGCACTCGGCGATTAAAGCCAGTTTCTGATGAAACTCATCATCAAGCTGGAAGAAATCATTGATCTGTTTTCGGTCAATTGCTATGCGCTGCTGATGCAAATTTTGTTCAAGCTGATAGCACTGTTGGTCGTTGATCAGCGATGCGGCGCGGCGTACCACGGCACATTCAATCGCCTGGCGGACAAAACAACCATTTTGCACCTGCGACAGCGAAATCTTGTTCACATAGCTGCCACGCTGTGGGCGGATCTGAATCAGACCGTTTTCTGCCAGTTTGATGAATGCTTCTCGTACCGGCTGGCGTGACACATTAAAGCGTACGGAAACCTCTTTCTCAGACAGCGGTGTACCGGGTGCTATCAGACAATGCACGATATCACGGCGAAGAATACGGTAAATCTGTTGATTTACTGGCTGTGTAGGGTTGAGCTGCGTTTCTACGGTCATTCATTCTTACTTTTTAGAGAGTTAACCCAGTTATTTTATCACTTCTTTCAGGCTATCTATACCCGGCGCAAGGCCGGGCAGATAAATTAGCTCCGATGAATACTCAGCCCGGCAAAAGACTGTGTGACAGGCATCATTTCAAGGGTGTTGATATTGACATGAGCCGGTAAAGAAGCCACCCACCATACCGCTTCTGTGACATCTTGCGGGGTCAGCGCCGTGGTATTTTCGTAGGCTTTTTCAGCTTTGGCATCATCACCTTTGAAACGGACATTAGAGAATTCCGTACCGCCAACCAGACCCGGTTCGATGTCGGTAACGCGAATGGCAGTGCCGTGTAAATCAGTACGTAAATTCAGGCTAAACTGGCGAACAAATGCTTTGGTCGCACCGTAGACGTTACCGCCAGCGTATGGCCAACTGCCCGCTGTAGAACCGATATTGATAATATGACCGCGGTTGCGTTCAACCATGCCTGGCAGAACGGCACGGGTCATATAAACCAGCCCCTTGTTGTTGGTGTCGATCATATTTTCCCAGTCTTCAACGCTGGCCTTATGGGCAGGCTCAAGGCCCAGCGCCAGACCTGCGTTGTTGACCAGAACATCAATATTGCGCCATTCAGCAGGGAGGGCGTCCAGCATCTCTTCAATTGATGCACGATTACGTACGTCCAGTTGCGCGGTATAGAGGCGGTCACCCAATTCCTCTTTCAGTTCCTGCAGGCGCTCCTGGCGGCGTCCGGTGGCAATAACTTTATGCCCATTCTCAATAAAACGACGCGTAATGCACTCACCAAAACCTGCGGTTGCTCCGGTTACTAAAACGATCATCTCACTGTTCCTCAACGCTTTTTATGTAGTACTACCATAGCACGTCATTTCCGTTCAGAGCTATTCCTGCGTAACGCGATTGCGGTTGATTCCAGGGAAGTCTACTCTGGTATACAAATCGTTTTCAGGAGTGAAAGATGTCGTTAACGAATCCTTTTTTACGTCACAGCACGTTGCCGTACCAGGCCCCGCAGTTTGATCAGATAGAGGTGCAGCACTATCGCCCGGCGTTCGATGAAGGCGTGCGGCAAAAACGTGCAGAGATCGAGGCGATTGTGCAAAACCCGCTAGCCCCTGATTTTGCCAATACGTTGCTGGCGCTTGAACAAAGCGGCGCTTTGTTGACACGCGTAACCAGCGTTTTCTTCGCGATGACGGCGGCGCACACCAACGATGAACTACAGCACCTTGACGAAGAGTTTTCCGCGGAACTGGCGAGCCTTGCCAATGATATCTATCTCAATGAAGCACTCTTCTCGCGCGTTGACGCTGTCTGGCAACGGAGAGGTTCTCTGAGGCTGGAAAGCGAATCATTACGCTTGCTGGAGGTCATCCACCAGCGTTTTGTACTGGCCGGCGCATGTCTGAATGAGACTGATAAAGCGAACCTTAAAGCGCTCAATACAGAGTCCGCCACGCTGACCAGCCAGTTTAACCAACGGCTGCTGGCAGCGAACAAGTCCGGTGCTCTGGTGGTGGATGAAGCACGTTATCTGGAGGGACTCAGCGCTGAGGAAATTGCCGTTGCCGCTGAAGCTGCAAGGGAGAAAGGGCTCGACGCGCGTTGGGTTATCCCGCTATTGAACACGACTCAGCAACCGGCGCTTGCGGCGTTACGCGATCGCCATACCCGTGAAAGTCTGTTCACCCGCGCATGGAAGAGAGCAGAAAACAATGACGCTAACGATACTCGGGCTATTATTCAGCGACTGGTCGAGATCCGGATGCAGCAGGCGAAACTACTCGGTTTTGCCAATTACGCTGCATGGAAAATTGCCGACCAGATGGCAAAAACACCGGAAGCTGCACTGACTTTCATGCGGGCGATTGTTCCTGCCGCGCGAGCTCGGGCACTAGATGAACAGGCCGAAATCCAGAATGTTATCAATCACGAACAGGGGCAATTTAACGTCGAGGCCTGGGACTGGGCATTTTATGCTGAGCAGGTTCGTCGTGAGAAATATGCTCTGGATGAGGCGCAGCTCAAACCTTACTTTGCCCTTGATACGGTGCTGAACGAAGGCGTTTTCTGGACGGCAAATCAACTCTTTGGCATAAAATTTATAGAACGGTTCGATATTCCTGT
The DNA here is from genome assembly GCF_006385635.1 of Citrobacter sp. CF971. NCBI lineage: Bacteria > Pseudomonadati > Pseudomonadota > Gammaproteobacteria > Enterobacterales > Enterobacteriaceae > Citrobacter > Citrobacter sp. CF971. Next base: position 2,371,404 of record NZ_CP041051.1, read on the forward strand.
TTATCACCCGGATGTTAGGGTATGGGAAATATTTGATCACGATGGCGTAGGTCTGGCGTTATTTTACGGCGATTTCTTTGCCCGGGAATCGAAAAGCGGTGGTGCCTGGATGGGCAATTTTGTTGAGCAATCGCAACTCAATGAAACCCGGCCGGTTATTTACAACGTGTGTAATTATCAAAAACCGGCAAAAGGTCAGCCTGCATTGTTATTGTGGGATGATGTTATTACGTTATTTCATGAGTTTGGGCACACGTTGCACGGTCTGTTCGCCACTCAGCGTTACGCCACGCTTTCAGGGTCCAACACTCCGCGTGATTTTGTTGAATTTCCTTCGCAGATTAATGAACACTGGGCGAGTCATCCGCAGGTCTTCGCTCGTTTTGCTCGTCATGTTGTTACCGGGGAGCAAATGCCGCAGGCGTTGCGAGATAAAATGCAGCAGGCCAGCCTGTTTAACAAAGGTTACGACATGACCGAACTGCTCAGTGCTGCATTGCTGGATATGCGCTGGCACGGTCTGGAAAATAGCGCGTTATCTCTTTCGGTCGATCAATTTGAACAGCAGGCGCTGGCAGCAGAAGGTTTGGATCTCAAGGCCGTGCCACCACGTTATCGCAGCAGTTATTTTGCCCATATCTTCGGCGGCGGTTATGCCGCGGGTTATTACGCCTATCTGTGGACGCAAATGCTGGCCGATGACGGTTATCAATGGTTTGCAGAGCAGGGCGGATTAACCCGTGAAAACGGGCAGAAATTCCGTGAAGCGATTTTGTCCCGCGGAAATAGCACTGATTTAGCTGAACTCTATCGCCAGTGGAGTGGACGAGAACCACGAATGGAGTCGATGCTGGAACATCGTGGTTTGAGCGCGTAAGGTTTGTTCAGATAGTGAGAAGAACCGGGTTTGATGCCCGGTTTTTGCGGGTTTAAATATCTGACTTTTTTTATTGCCTTTCCCTAATGGTATTGGTCCAGGCAGTCAGTTAATAATGTCAGGATACTATTTTTTACCTGATGCTGAAAATATCGCTACAGTACCGGTTACTTGCGTATTAACATGTTCGAAATGCGCTGACAGAATCTGTTTCAGTTCCTCTTCAGAATCATCTGAGTTTGAGAAAATACCTTTCTTATTGTAGATGCTCATGAGTTTTTTTCCGAAAGTGTTGTGTATAACACCATCGCCAAGAATAGTTGCGCCATACAGCGTACCCGTGTCTGTTAAAGCCCGTGCGGCATTCTCTATCACACAGGCTTTTGTTGATATATTGCCAGGCAAGCAGTGCAGGAGATAAAACATGGAAATGGAATCAAACTTATTGTGCAAATCCGTAGGGTAAGATTCGAACACATCATGCTTAATTTTGCGCTGAATTTTCGCTTCCCCGATTCTTGATGCTGCAGCGTCCAGGCTGGCTTCATTCAAATCCATTAGCGATATTACACAGTCGTCAGGTGCGTGATAGGGGTAAAATCCTGTTCCAACGCCAATATCCAGATGTGATTTACTCAAATGCTGGAGAAAATGGGGAAGAAGGTGTTCCCTGGTCGGACACTTCCAGGCATATTGATTCGATACTCCTAGCACCCACCAGTCATAAAGTTTTAGCGTCATTGGTGTGTAAATTTTAGCGCCATCATCAGTTATTTTATTCATTAGTTTCTGTCTGTTATTGTTTTGATTGGGGATTAAATCAATTATTACGATAAATGGCAAGTGCTATAACGCCATTGATTTCTATAACTAAATTTACATAAATTTTCTTTTTTATGGTTAAAATCCCGGTTCTAAGTGTTCATTCAGGGAAGGAAACCGTGATGATGAAAAACACAGCGAAAATAGATGCAATCATAAATGAGTTGAACAACTCAATTGATGCCCACTACAAATGGCTGGTAAAAATGTTCCGCTGCGCAGTGTCCTCAGATGTTACTCATCCCGATATTACGGGTGACAACGCTCATTCTGTTTGTCGATTTGGGAAATGGATAAATGATCAATCGCTGAACAATGAGGATGGTAGTAGTTATGTGAGCAAGATTTATTCTGCTCATGAAAAAATGCATGTAATAGGAAAGGAGTTGCTATTGGCAATAGTGGAGAATCGTAGCCATCCATGGCATTTCGACAGCTTCCAGGACGCGCTATTGGCATTTACGTCTGCTGTAATGGACTACAAGATATATTTATTGAATATCCGCAGTAATATCGATGCATTAACGGGTTTACCCGGGAGAAGAATGCTTGATGAGTCATTTGACCAACAACTACTCGATGCCGAACCGCTTAATCTCTATATATTGTTGTTAGATATCGATCGTTTTAAATACGTTAACGATACCTACGGCCATTTGGTTGGTGACGTTGTATTGCGGGCTCTTGCATCAAATTTATTGTCATGGACGCGATATGATGAGGTGGCGTACCGCTACGGTGGAGAAGAGTTCATTATCATCATCAGAACAAAAACGGACGAGCAGGCATGCCAGGCGGGTTTGAGGCTTTGTCGTTTGATTGGTCAGAAAAAAATTCCCTACTCTGATGGAGAGATCGCTATCACGGTAACGGCTGGCATAACCCGGGTTCAACAGGGTGAAACGCTGGATACCGCGCTTGGTCGGGCTGACAGGGCGATGTATCAGGGGAAACAGACCGGCAGAAATCGCTGTATGTTTATGGATGAAAATGAGCAGATCGCGTTGGTGGACACCAATGACGGGACCTCGTATCCCCTCAGTGCGTGATTTTTCGAAAACGGCTTGAGGTAGTTGCGTTTCGTTTAACTTTCATTGGGGTTGTTGATGATAGGTTAGCTGACTATCCGTTATCTTCGCAGGGAATTGCCAGATAGCGTATAAAAGCAAAACACAAATCTATCCATGCAAGCATTTACCGCTGGTTTAACCGGCGGTTTTTTTTATCTGCTAATCAGGGAAAAGGTGTCGGAAGGGCAATGCAGGTAAAAAATGGCCCCTTGTGCAGTTACGCAACAAGGGGCCGGGTCGGTTCAGGACTATCTCCGTTCATTAATCATCCCATCTGTGGCTAAAATACGCGGCCAGGAAGCCTGAAAATAAAATAATTCCCAGAACAGCCATAAAAATATTCATATTACCCAGCATAGTAAATGCTCCTTTATCTGTGAGTTTCCTCTCTTACCTTAAGTTCACCTCGCTTATGACTATAGTAGCAATTCAATCTTAAACAAAGACTGAACTGTGTGATTATTTCGGCTGAAAAGTAAATTTTTGACATGATCACGTCGAATAAAATAAATAATAGTGACGAGACACATTTATCTGCGCACAAATAACCCTGTTTTTAAACCCTGAAACGCTGTTATGACAGTGTGCTGCTGACACAGATTGTTGCACGTTTATAATGCAGGGTTGTCTCATGGTGGTTCAATTTTTCGTTTGATTAACCCGTTTGGCGGGGAAATGTAATACTGATTTTTGTGCGCGAGATGCTAATTTATTGATTTTATGAGATGTTTTAATATCTGGCATCGTTTTTGCCTTATCACTTCTGAACACTTTTAATTTGCACCGTTTTGTCTGCCCGGCTGCACCGGAGCTTTCAGCAAGTTTAATTTCAGGAGTGAAACTATGCAGCGTCGTACATTTTTAAAAGCTTTTGCACTTTCTGCCTCTGTTGTAGCAATGGGCGTGAGTTTTAGCGTTCAGGCAGCCGACACCATCAAGGTTGGCATCATGCATTCTTTATCCGGCACGATGGCCATATCCGAAACGCCGCTAAAAGATGTGGCGTTGATGACCATCGATGAAATTAATGCTCAGGGCGGTGTGTTGGGTAAAAAGCTGGAACCGGTGGTGGTTGACCCGGCCTCAAACTGGCCGTTATTTGCTGAAAAAGCCCGCCAACTGCTGAGTCAGGACAAGGTGGCGGCGGTCTTCGGTTGTTGGACATCGGTTTCACGTAAATCGGTTTTACCGGTATTTGAAGAGCTAAACGGTCTGCTGTTTTACCCAGTGCAATATGAAGGTGAGGAGATGTCGCCTAACGTCTTCTATACCGGCGCAGCCCCCAACCAGCAGGCGATCCCTGCGGTTGAGTATCTGATGAGTGAGGACGGCGGCAGCGCGAAACGCTTCTTCCTGCTGGGCACGGATTATGTTTATCCACGCACGACCAACAAAATTTTACGCGCCTTTTTGCACTCAAAAGGAGTTGCCGATAAAGACATCGAAGAGGTGTACACCCCATTCGGACACAGCGATTACCAGACCATTGTCGCCAGTATTAAAAAATTCGCCGCAGGGGGAAAAACGGCGGTGGTATCAACCATCAACGGCGATTCTAACGTTCCATTCTATAAAGAGTTGGCGAACCAGGGCCTGAAAGCCACCGATGTTCCTGTGGTGGCATTCTCCGTGGGTGAGGAGGAGTTACGCGGTATTGATACCAAACCGCTGGTGGGCAACCTTGCAGCCTGGAACTACTTTGAGTCCGTCGATAACGCTGCCAACAAGAAGTTTGTCGCGGATTACCGGGCGTATGCCAAAGCGCACAAATTACCAAATGCTGAATCGGTGGTGACAAACGACCCCATGGAAGCTACGTATGTTGGCCTCCATATGTGGGCGCAGGCGGTAGAAAAAGCCGGAACGACCGATGTGGATAAAGTTCGCGCTGCAATGGCGGGGCAATCCTTCGCTGCGCCATCAGGCTTTACCCTGACCATGGATGCGACCAACCATCACCTGCATAAACCCGTCATGATTGGCGAGATTGAGGGCAATGGCCAGTTTAACGTGGTATGGCAAACCGATGAGCCGGTCCGCGCCCAGCCGTGGAGCCCGTACATCGCTGGTAATGATAAAAAATCTGAACAGCCTGTGAAAACCGCCAGCAACTGATCGTGTGCCCTCCTGCGGGAGGGTACCGCTTTGGAGAACGCTCATGAAAGCTATGCGCTTTATTCGTGGTGTGTTGTTGCTGACGTGGTTTTTGCCGTGGATAGCGCAGGCATCAGATGCCGATACCTTTACAGCCGCAAATCGAACTCAGCAGGCCGCCTTGCTCGAACAGTGGTCGATCAATCCCGACATTCAGCGTTTGCCGATGCTCAACGCGTTGCGCGAGGAGCATCTGCTGACTGATAACGCGAAAAATACCTTCATCATGAACGGCTCGCACGCACAGCCGTTAGGAACAGCGACAACCCCAAACGGCGAGCTAAAAAAAATTCGCCTGACTAACCGCCTGCGTAATCTGGTGGCAGGAGCGTTGGCCGTTCATCAGCTTTTAAGTGACAGTGTCACATTAAGGTTAGAGGCAGCTCGTACATTACAGCGTGAAGCACAGCCGGGTATGCTGCCGTTTTTACAGCAACGACTGGCTCAGGAGTCAAATGGTGATGTGAAATCCGCGCTGGCTATTGCACTGGCAAATCTGCAGCTGAACAGTTCCTCGCCGGAGGTCAGACGTCAGGCAATCGAACTATTAGGGGCGTCAAATGATCCTGAAACTCAGGCGCGCCTGCAACCATTCACCCGGGCTGAACATGAACCCGATACCCGCGTGCGTGCTGCCGCTGGCGAAAGCCTGAATTCCATCGCACATCGTATGAAGGTTGGGGACCTTCTTGGACAGGCCTTTATGGGGCTATCGCTGGGCTCAATTTTGCTGCTGGCGGCATTGGGTCTGGCTATAACCTATGGATTACTTGGCGTCATTAATATGGCGCATGGCGAGATGTTAATGCTCGGGGCTTACTGTACCTGGATGGTACAACAACTGATGAGCCAGTTTTTCCCGCAATGGCTAGCCTGGTATCCGGTTATTGCGCTGCCGGTTGCCTTTTTACTTACCGCGGCGGTGGGAATGCTGCTTGAGCGCGGGGTGATCCGCCATTTATACGGGCGTCCTCTCGAAACGCTGCTGGCGACCTGGGGGATCAGCCTGATGCTCATCCAGTTGGTGCGTATGTCCTTCGGCGCGCAAAACCTGGAAGTCGCCAATCCGGCATGGCTTTCAGGGGGGATTCAGGTTTATGCCAATCTGATTTTACCGTGGAACCGAATTGTGGTGCTTGGCTTTGCCATTCTGGTGCTGTTTTTCACCTGGCTGTTGTTGAATAAAACGCGTCTGGGGCTGCGCGTACGTGCCGTGACGCAAAATCGCAATATGGCGGCCTGCTGCGGCGTACCTACCGGACGCGTCGATATGCTGGCCTTTGGCCTTGGTTCAGGCATTGCCGGGCTGGGGGGCGTAGCGCTCTCGCAGTTGGGCAACGTAGGACCGGAATTGGGGCAAAGCTACATTATCGATTCGTTTCTGGTTGTGGTGCTGGGCGGCGTGGGACAACTCGCCGGGAGCGTGGCCGCGGCGTTTGGACTGGGGATCTTCAATAAAATTCTGGAGCCTCAGGTGGGGGCGGTTCTAGGCAAAATCATGATTCTGGTGCTGATTATTCTGTTTATTCAGAAACGTCCGCAGGGGTTGTTCGCGCTAAAAGGGAGGGTTATTGACTGATGACGATGCCAATGACATTAACGCTGGCGCGTAAAGCGCCACGCGCGACGCGCATCCTGGGGCTGGGGTTATTGCTGGCGTTGATTACTCTGCCGTTTCTTGCGCTGTTACCTGCGGACCATCCGCTGGCTATATCGGTGTGGACGCTAACGCTGGCCGGGAAAATTCTCTGTTATGCCATTGTCGCGGTCGCGCTGGATCTGGTGTGGGGCTATGCCGGCATGCTCTCGCTGGGACACGGTATTTTCTTTGCGCTGGGAGGGTATGCGATGGGAATGTACCTGATGCGCCAGGCCTCTGGCGAAGGATTACCGGCCTTCATGTCATTCCTGTCGTGGAGCGAGCTGCCGTGGTTTTGGTGGGGGACGCAACATTTTATCTGGGCGCTCCTGCTGGTCGTTCTGGTTCCTGGCCTGCTGGCGCTGGTATTCGGTTGGTTTGCCTTTCGGTCAAAAATCAAAGGGGTCTATTTCTCCATCATGACCCAGGCCCTGACGTTCGCAGGAATGCTGCTGTTTTTTCGCAACGAAACGGGTTTTGGGGGAAATAACGGTTTTACCGGCTTTACCACCATTCTGGGATTCCCGGTAACCGCCACCTCAACCCGTATCGCGCTGTTTCTGGCGACGGTCATGCTGCTGGTGCTGGCATTATGGCTGGGATTGGCGCTGGCCCGCAGTAAGTTCGGTCGTATTTTGACTGCCGTGCGCGATGCAGAGAACCGTCTGATGTTCTGTGGTTACGATCCGAAAGGTTTCAAGTTACTGGTGTGGACGCTTTCCGCTGTACTGTGCGGCCTGGCAGGAGCGCTGTATGTTCCGCAGGTGGGGATCATTAACCCCAGCGAAATGTCGCCGACCAACTCGATTGAAGCGGCGATTTGGGTTGCTCTCGGCGGACGTGGAACCCTGATCGGCCCGGTATTCGGCGCCGTGTTGGTGAATGGCGCGAAAAGCCTGTTTACCGTCATCATGCCGGAATACTGGCAGCTGTTTCTTGGCCTGATCTTTATTGGCGTTACGCTGTTTTTACCCCGAGGGGTAATTGGTCTGTTTCGCAAGGGAGGCAAATAATGCAGCCAGATGAAGGGCTATTTACTCGCCAGATGCCGGGGGATCGGTTTCGCAACCAGACTGATCCGGTGCTACAGCTGGAAAAAATTAACGTTAACTTCGATGGATTTCAGGCGCTAACCGATCTCACGCTCAATATTGGGGTTGGGGAACTGCGTTGCATCATCGGGCCCAACGGCGCCGGAAAAACGACGTTAATGGATGTCATTACCGGCAAAACCAGGCCGCAAAGTGGTCGTGCGATATACGATCAGTCGACCGACTTAACGACGCTGGATCCCATTGCCATTGCACGTCAGGGGATTGGACGGAAATTTCAAAAGCCCACGGTATTTGAAGCATTAACGGTGGAAGAGAACCTGGAGCTGGCGCTGAAAAATGATAAATCTGTCTGGGGTTCTCTACGGGCACGACTCTCAGGCGAACAACGGGATCGTATTGATGAAGTACTGGCGCTGTTGCGGCTGGGTAATGAGCGGGCCCGCCGCGCCGGTCTGCTTTCGCATGGGCAAAAACAGTTTCTCGAAATTGGCATGCTGCTGGTACAGGAGCCGCATTTACTGCTACTGGATGAACCCGCGGCGGGGATGACGGATGCGGAAACGGAATACACGGCGGAGCTGTTTCGCCAGCTTGCCGGTAAGCACTCTCTGATGGTTGTTGAGCACGATATGGGATTTGTCGAAACCATCGCCGATCGCGTCACGGTATTACACCAGGGGCAAGTATTGGCTCAGGGGAGTCTGCGTGAAGTGCAGGCCAACGAGCAGGTTATTGAAGTTTATCTCGGGCGTTAAGGAGTGCAGATGCTGCAGGTGAAAGAACTCAATCAATATTATGGTGGCAGTCATATTCTGCGAGGGGTGAACTTTGAAGCGCGTATCGGTGAGGTGACATGTCTGCTGGGGCGTAACGGCGTGGGGAAAACAACGCTACTTAAGTGTCTGATGGGGCTTATTCCGGCCCGCAGCGGAAGTGTGCTCTGGCAGGAGAAAAATGTCACTCAATGGAAGCCGCATCAGCGGGTCAGGGCCGGTGTGGCGTATGTCCCGCAGGGGCGTGATATTTTTCCGCGTTTGACGGTAGAAGAGAATCTGCTGCTCGGCCTTTCCCGTTTTTCAGCACCGGAGGCCCGACATGTGCCGGATGATATTTACGCGCTCTTTCCGGTTTTACAGGAAATGAAGCATCGGCGGGGCGGAGATTTGTCCGGCGGGCAGCAGCAGCAACTGGCGATTGGGCGAGCACTGGCAAGTCGCCCGCAATTGTTGATCCTTGATGAGCCTACCGAGGGGATCCAGCCGTCGGTGATTAAAGAGATTGGTCAGGTGATTTCCCAACTGGCGCATCGCGGCGATATGGCCATTTTGCTGGTGGAGCAGTTCTATGATTTTGCCGAGCAGCTCGCCGACAAATACCTGTTGATGTCGCGGGGCAGCATTATTCAAAGCGGCGACGGTAAAAATATGGAGTCCGAGGGCGTTCGGGGACTGGTTGCTATCTGAGGTATGCGACAGAGCGACTGTGGCTCTGTCGCGAACATAATAACTAGCAGACCGCCGTCTGGCCCCAGGGTTTGGCGCGCATGCCTTTTATCATTAGCGCCCAGGCAAGAATGATCGCCACTATCAGCGCCACAAACAGCGACCAGGGTGGCAATGTGGTTAAAATGACGCCGCTGACTAATGGGTTAACCGCTGCGCCAAGCCAGCCTAACGACTGGGCGGAAAAATAGCTGGCTTTCATACCTGCTGGCGCGATGTTGTCGATAAGCATGTATTCACCCGGCGCGTAGATGACTTCGCCGATAGTGAAAAAGGCAGCAGAAATTCCCCATAACAACAGACTGTTGCCGGAGAAAGCGAAACCAACCAGGCCAACGACAAAGAAGACTGTACCCAATGTCATTAACGGGCGGATATTCGTGGCGGTGAGCCTGCGACCAAGTGCGTATTGCAGTGATACTACGATGGCGGCGTTGACGGGCAGGACGACTGCCACCACTTTCTCGGCAAAATCGCCGTTTGCAACCACCATAACGTATTGCGAAATACAGGATGCAAAGGCACCGCCAACGAATGATGCCAAAAATGCTGACAGCGTAAACCAGAATAATGCTCTGTCGCGCAGCAGTACTGAAGGGGACCAAACAGCGGCATTTACACCTTCTGCGGTTGCCGGTGAACGTTTTACCCACGTCTGGATAAACACCAGAGGTAGCGCAGAACAGGCGGCAGCCAGCCAGAACGGCAGGTTAATGCTTTGCATAACCAGCAGCGTACCCAGCGGCGGACCAACGGTCCAGCCGATGTTCAGCACGGTATAGTTAAGTGAGAAAATTTTCGTTTTGTTGGTCGCAGACAAGTTATCGGCAAACCAGGCTTTCAGCACCGTGGCGAAGACGGAGTAGGCGCAGTTGATCAGGGCAAAGAGCAAAACCACTATCACGACGTTATGCACCAGCGGAATAGCAATAAAGCCGGAGGCAAAGCCGCAGATAGCCAGCAACATATAGCGTTTTTTATCGAACTTGTCGGCCAGAATACCAAAGCCAAGGCTGAACACCACGCCAATGGTCAGTGCAACCGTCATCGCATAACCGATCAGGTCGACGCTCAGTTGATACTGTCGACTGAGGTAAATCGTCATAAATGGCAGCGTGGCGCCACGACCAATGGTTAATAACAAAGATGACGCAAGTAACGCGAGAGTGGACCTTCTCAGAGAGATATTCATTTTCCTGCCCGACAATGCATGTTGTTATGTTTTTTTTAGATATCAGAAACAAATAGCATGCTAAAAGTGTGATGTACACCCAATAAGTTGTCCGAAAATGCCCTGTGTGGCCTACCTGAATTAATGATCTGTTACGGTACAACGATTTCCGTTACTTTAACTTGTTTACAAAAATTTAATATTTGCAGGGGCGGTGGTATGTCGCGTAAAGACGGGTTATTGGCGTTACTGGTCGTTGTGGTTTGGGGACTGAACTTTGTTGTCATTAAAGTGGGTTTGCACAATATGCCGCCGTTGATGTTGGCAGGGTTACGTTTTTTGTTGGTGGCGTTCCCGGCGATTTTTTTTGTTGCCCGCCCGAAAATTCCGCTTTCGCTTTTACTCGGCTACGGCCTGACAATTAGTTTTGGACAGTTCGCGTTTCTCTTCAGCGCCATCAAATTCGGTATGCCTGCCGGGTTAGCTTCTCTGGTATTACAGGCTCAGGCGTTTTTCACCATCATTTTGGGGGCATTCGCCTTTGGCGAACGTCTGCAGGGTAAACAGCTGGTAGGAATTGCGCTGGCGGTATTTGGTGTGCTGGTGCTGATTGAAGCCAGTCTGAACGGTCAGCATGTTGGCATGCTCGGTTTTATGCTGACGCTGGCGGCGGCGCTAAGCTGGGCCTGCGGCAATATCTTTAACAAAAAAATCATGCAGCATACATCGCGTCCGGCCGTGATGTCGTTGGTGGTATGGAGCGCGTTAATCCCCATTGTTCCATTTTTCCTTGCCTCATTACTTCTCGATGGCCCAACGCAAATAGCCCAAAGTCTGGTGGCGATAGATATGACAACCATTTTGTCACTGGTGTATCTGGCGTTCGTGGCGACCATTGTGGGTTATGGCATCTGGGGTTCGTTACTCGGACGCTATGAGACCTGGCGGGTAGCGCCGCTATCGCTGTTGGTGCCGGTTGTCGGTCTGGCGAGTGCGGCCGTACTGCTGGACGAAACGCTTAGCGGATTACAGCTACTTGGTGCGCTACTGATCATGGCTGGGCTGTATATCAATGTGTTTGGTTTTCGGTTGCGTAAAGTTGCGTCGGTGAGGGGCTAAAAAAAGCCCCGCAGTTGCGGGGCAATATAATTACAGGTTGCGCAGATTGTAATAAGGCACACCTAATTCGTCGGACTTGTCGCTGCCTGCACCCATATGATTAAAATCGAACGGGGACTGATCGTGCGCAGGGGGCATAATCATCGCGTCGCGACTGTTCTGTGTGGCAGGTTGCGCGGTCTGTTCCGCCATGCTCTGACCCGAAACAACAAACAGCAGGGCCAGCATCGCATAAGACAGAAGTTTCATGATTTCCTCGGTTACGTCGTTAACTGGCGATTAGCAATTACATTGATTGAGTGGAAGCAAATAGCGCGATTCGCCATGCATATTCGTCATACGGTATTTGTGCGGCGGAACATCAAAATAGTTTTTGAATGTCCGGGTCAGCGTCTGCTGAGACTCAAAACCGTAACGCTCTGCCAGATAAAGAATGGGCTCGTTACTCTCTTTTAATTTTTGCGCTATTTCGGTCATTTTACGGCTGCGAATGTATTGACCCAGTGAATGACCGGTTTCTTTTTTAAACATCCGTTGCAGGTGCCATTTGGAGTAACCTGAACGCTCAGACACCTTTTCCAGCGAGAGCGGCGATTCAAGGTTATTTTCGATCCAGTCCAAAATGCTATGAATAGTGATTGTGTCAGTATTGCGTCTGGACATCGTCATACCTCTTTCTGTTTACGGCAGGATTCTCTTAAGCAAGTGCTCAAGTGTGGCTACTTCATCCGCCGTTAAGTTTTTTGTTAGTTCCTGGTGCAGGTCTTGCCCTACTAATTGATGACACTGCTCGCAAATTGCTGCGCCATGCTCGGTGAGTTTCACCAGCACGCCACGCTTATCATGTGGATTCGGAAGCCTTTCTATCCAGCCTTTACAGGCCAGTCTGTCCAGCATCCGTGTCAGGGCGCCAAGGTCGACAGACAGCACTTTTTTCAATTCGACAGGGGTGATGCACACCGCGCAACGGATGGAGCAGAGCACCTTGAACTGCGATGCCGTGATATCCAGCGGTGACAGATAGTCGTTTAGCAAACGATCTTTTTTCTGATTAACCATATAGATCAAACGACCCAGTGGGATGATTTCGTTAAACAGATCACTGGTGTTTTTCACAATGGTTGCCCTGGCAAGTAGTTAGTCACGGCTGATATTATTGCTTAGGCAAATATAAGTCAAACGAATGGATCCGCAAATGCCACGTTTTGCTAAATCATCAGACTAAATACCTGGCGAGTGGAATTTTAACGGTTTGATAATTATGGTTTATACGTGCGGATGAAAAATGAATCCTTACATCACGAAAATGGCTTATCTCGCGGATTTCACCGTATACTTGCCGCTGACGATTAACGCACAGGAAAGATGACATTATGATGGACTTGTTTAAAGCAATAGGACTGGGGCTGGTAGTCCTGTTACCGTTGGCAAACCCGTTAACCACCGTGGCGTTGTTCCTTGGCCTTGCCGGCAATATGAACAGCGCAGAGCGTAACCGTCAGTCACTCATGGCATCTGTCTATGTATTTGCCATTATGATGGTGGCGTACTACGCCGGGCAGGTGGTAATGAATACGTTCGGGATTTCGATTCCCGGGTTACGTATTGCGGGTGGGTTAATCGTTGCGTTTATCGGCTTTCGGATGCTGTTTCCACAGCAGAAGGCGCATGATTCTCCGGAAGCGAGAAGCAAGTCTGAAGAGCTGGAAGACGAACCGACGGCCAATATCGCCTTTGTACCGCTGGCTATGCCAAGCACTGCCGGTCCGGGGACGATTGCGATGATCATCAGCTCCGCGTCAACCGTGCGTCATGGCTCCGAATTTCCGGACTGGGTGATCATGATCGCGCCGCCGATTATTTTTGCGGTTGTCGGGATTATCCTGTGGGGCTGTTTGCGCAGTTCCGGGGGGATCATGCGGCTGGTCGGTAAAGGTGGTATCGAAGCGATTTCTCGTTTGATGGGCTTCCTGCTGGTGTGTATGGGCGTGCAGTTTATTATTAACGGCGTGCTGGAAATTATCAAAACCTACGCTTAAAACACTATGCCCGGTAATATTTACCGGGCATATTTTTTATGAATGCTGAGGCTGTTCTTCCAGTGATACCGGCCATTTACGAAAGATAATCACCGACCATATCAACGCGGCAACGGCAGGCACTGCGCCGACGTAACCAATCGTAGACATCGACCAGTGCAAACTCACCTGATTGCCTACCAGCGCGCCAGCGCCAATACCGATATTAAAGATTCCTGAGAATAGCGCCATTGCGACGTCAGTCGCATCCGGAGCAAGCGCCAGAACTTTCACCTGCATACCCAGGCCTATCAGCATGATGGCGACGCCCCAGAAAATACTCAGGATGGCAAGGTGCATTTCGCTGTCAGCGGCGGGAAGTAACAGTACCAGGCATATCGTCAACAGGGCAATGGCACTGCTAATCAGTACGGACGCATGCAGATTACCCAGCTTACCGAAAATGACGCTACCGACAATTCCCGCACCACCCAGAACCAGCAATAAGACAGTAGCAAAATTTGCGCTCAGGCCCGCGACGGTCTGCACGAACGGCTCGATATAGCTGTAGGCCGTATAATGCGCGGTGACCACAATCACCGTCAGTAGATACAGACTCATCAATGCCGGGCGATGGAATAACACGGGCAGGCTTTTTAAAGAGCCGGAGTGCTCACTGGGTAGTTTGGGCAGGAGCTTAATCAGGCAAAGCAGGGTAACTAACGCCCCCATACCGATGGCGAAGAAGGTCGTGCGCCAGCCAAAATACTGACCGACGATACGCCCGATGGGCAGCCCCAATACCATCGCCAGCGCAGTGCCAGTGGCAATCAGGCTGAGAGCCTGTGCACGTTTCCCGGCAGGAGCCAGGCGAATTGCCAGCGATGCGGTGATCGACCAGAAAATAGCGTGCGCAAAGGCAATACCAATACGGCTAATTACCAACACGGTAAAATTCCATGCCAGGAAAGAGAGCACATGGCTGGCGATAAACACAACAAACAGACAGATCAGAAGTTTTCGGCGCTCCACCTGACTGGTAAGTAACATGAAGGGGAGCGACATCAGGGCAACAACCCAGGCGTAGATCGTCAGCATGATCCCGACCTGAGCGGTCTGCATATTGAAGCTTTGTGCGATGTCGGAAAGCAAACCGACAGGGACAAACTCTGTGGTATTGAAAATAAAACCGGCAATGGCAAGCGTAACTACCCGTAGCCACGCGACCTTGCGGGAAACAGTGTCTGTTGTCATATCAAATAAGAGGATTAGCTGCGAAAAGGTAAGGCCACGATCTTAAAACGTTTGCTGGCGAAAATACAATCATTTTGTGATGCGGATCTCATTTCATTGGCAGGGCGCTACAATTTGCTGCCGAACATTCCTCATATTTTTAAGTATTTCAATAATAATGAAATTCCGGGCGTATGACTTCACCCGGATATACAGTTATTCATGTTCTTTGAGGATAGCCAGCTACTCCGGGCTCTGTGATAACTGAGGGTTCAACACCTCAATAAACGCTTCCAACTGCCGCGTCATTGCACCTCTGCGCCAGACCAGCCATGTATTCAGCCAGCGCCAGTTCTCGCTTAGCGGCCAGGCGTTGACCTGATGATGCCCTGGCATGCTCTCCAGCATCGAACGCGGGATCAGTGCGATACCCGCTCCGGCAATGACGCAGGCCAGCATACCGTGATATGACTCCATTTCGTGAATGGTGCCGGGCATGGCGCGATCGGCATGAAACCAGCTTTCAAAATGGCGGCGATAGGAACAGTTGGCGCGAAAGGCGTAAATACTGCAACCGTTGACGTCGCTGGCCCGCTGAATGGGGGGATGACCGTTAGGAGTGACAATCATCATCTCTTCACGGTAGACCGGCATTCCTTCAAGGCCTGGATGGGTAATTGGGCCATCGACAAAGGCAGCGTTCAATGTACCGTCGAGCACGCCGTCCAGCATTGTGCCAGAAGGACCTGTCGCTAACGCGAACTGAATTTTGGGGTAACGCTGGTTATATTCAGCCAGCGTGGCGGGGATGCGTACTGCTGCCGTACTTTCAAGCGAGCCGAGAGAGAAGAGTCCTTGCGGCTCATCCCCGGCGACGACCATCCTGGCTTCCTCAACCAGCGCGAGGATCCGCTGGCTGTAGCGCAAAAAGTTGTGCCCGGATGGGGAAAGCCGCAGACGCTGGTTTTCACGAATAAACAGATCAACGCCCAGGTCGGCTTCAAGCTGACGTATACGGGTGGTGAGATTAGATGGCACGCGATGAACCTTCGCAGCGGCCTGCGTAATACTGCCAGTCTCCGCGACGGCATTAAACATTTCCAGCTGCGTCAGATCCATTATTTTCTCTATTCGTGAATGGTATGGTTAATATTATTCATTTTTCAGAAAGAGTAAATATGCTCATGATATAACCATACCCTGCGATAAAGAGAGGCACTTAATGACTATCACAGCAGCAACACATGCGATTTCCATTGACCCTACCAGCGGTGAAAGACTGACGGCGACGCCGTGGGCCAGCGTGGAAGAGATTGATCATGCGCTGAACCTTGCAGCGAATGGCTATAGCGAATGGAAACACACTTCCGTTGAGCACCGTGCGCAAATGCTGCGCCATATTGGGCAAGCTCTGCGCCATCGTGCGGAAGAGATGGCGCAGTGTATCTCACGTGAAATGGGTAAACCCATTAAGCAGGCGCGTGCTGAAGTCGCCAAGTCAGCTGCGTTGTGTGACTGGTACGCCGAGCATGGACCGGCGATGCTCAGTCCGGAACCCACGCTGGTGGAGAACAACCAGGCGGTGATTGAGTATCGTCCGGTAGGAACTATTCTGGCGATCATGCCGTGGAACTTCCCACTCTGGCAGGTAATGCGTGGCGCCATTCCGATTTTGCTGGCTGGTAATGGCTATTTGTTAAAGCATGCGCCTAACGTAACCGGCTGTGCTGCTATTATCGCGCAGGTTTTTGCTGATGCAGGCGTGCCCGCCGGTGTTTACGGTTGGGTAAATGCTGATAACGCCGGAGTCAGTCAGATGATCAACGATCCGCGTATCGCGGCGGTAACGGTAACGGGTAGTGTACGCGCCGGTGCGGCGATTGGTGCTCAGGCGGGTGCGGCGCTGAAAAAATGCGTACTTGAACTGGGGGGCTCCGATCCGTTTATTGTCCTTAATGATGCAGACCTCGATCTGGCCGTTAAGGCGGCGGTCGCCGGGCGTTATCAGAACACCGGGCAGGTTTGTGCGGCAGCCAAACGCTTTATTATCGAAGAAGGGATAGCGGCAGAATTTACTTCACGCTTTGTGGCTGCTGCGAGCGCGCTCAAAATGGGCGATCCGCTGAACGAAGAAAACGATCTGGGGCCGATGGCGCGATTTGATCTGCGTGATGAGCTGCACCAGCAGGTTGAAGCCACCCTTGCCGAAGGGGCGCGGTTACTTCTCGGCGGGGAAAAAATTGCGGGTCATGGTAATTACTATGCCGTGACGGTACTGGGCGATGTTACTCCAGAGATGACGGCGTTCCGCCAGGAGCTGTTTGGTCCGGTTGCGGCAATTACTGTGGCGAAGAATGCGGAACATGCCTTAGCGCTGGCGAATGACAGTGATTTCGGCTTATCTGCCACGGTGTTTACTGCGGATGAAGTGCTGGCGCAGAAGATGGCGTCACGCCTGGAGTGTGGTGGCGTATTCATCAATGGTTACAGTGCCAGCGATGCCCGCGTTGCGTTTGGCGGTGTGAAGAAAAGTGGTTTTGGCCGAGAGCTTTCGCACTTTGGTTTGCATGAGTTTTGTAACGTGCAGACCGTCTGGAAAAACCGCCTTTGATGCTGTAGGTGTCTCCGCTGGAGGCACCTGTCTTATTTCTGCAATTTTTCTGTCATTTACTCTCCGTACACTCGCGTCTAACGCTTTGATACAGAAGAGTAATATGAACATATCGCAAATTTTCCGTCGTCTTATTCCCCGTCAGTTTGGTCTGTTAACCGGCATTTTTTGCATTATTGCGCTGTTCTCTGTTTTGCAGGTCGCGTCCTCCTTAATGCTTTCGGCCTCAGTCAGCGGCGCACAGCATAATGAAGGACGTAATCAACTCGCGCTTATGCAGCAGGCTAAGGTTGATGAAGCGCGGGTGGCGTTATTATCTGCCAGCGATTTACTTAACCGTGCGGGAGTTTATTTTATGCAGGATGCCGCCACCGGTTCGGACGGGAGTTGGCGTCCGTTAATGGAAGAGGCGTACCGGGCGCTGGCGCAGTCAAAAAGTGCATGGGATGCCTGGCGGGATATGAAACCGCAGCCGGATCTGGATCTAACGGAGAGCTATCAGCGTTTTTATAGCGGTATTCTGGAGCAGGCGGATGGGCTGATGCAGTCAGGTTCCATTGATGCGTTTTTTGCCGTACCCGTGCAGGCCTTTCAGACGGACTTTAACGCTAATTACGCGCGCTTTCAGCAGAACAGTGGGCGACATGCGGAAGCTGGGCGTCAGCAGCTGTTGACCAGTCTTGAGCGTTTACAGAATCTATTTTTGTTTATTCCTCTCGTGCTGGTGGTTATTGCTTTTCTGGTCTGGCGCAGTATGTCCCGTTGGGTGATTATGCCACTGCGACGGCTGATCGATCATATCGATATTTTAGCAGCGGGTGACCTGTCTCGCCCGGCCCCGCAGGTGAGTCAGTTTAATCGGGAAGTGACGCAATTAAGTTCGCGTATTGCTGCAATGCAGCAAGGTCTCTGCGCGCTGGTGCAGCAGGTGAACGATGCCACCACTGCAATGGTAGGAAATATCAACGAACTTGCGCAGAACAATAAACAGCTATATCAGCAGTCGGCGAAACAAAGTGAAGAGTTAAGCAGCGTGACATCGCATATTTCGTTGCTGGAAATGCATGTTGAGGATAACAGCAGCTTTGCTGAACTGGCGAATCAACGCGCTGTGCAGGCGCGAGATGTTGCGGCAGGCGGGGACCAAATGATGGCGACGGTAAATACGTCAATGCAGGCGATTGTGACACGTTCGTCAGAAATGCGAGGTATTACAACGCTTATCGATAATATTGCATTTCAGACAAATATCCTGGCTCTTAACGCGGCAATCGAGGCAGCACATGCCGGGGAGCAAGGGCGCGGGTTTGCCGTGGTTGCGAAAGAAGTTGGGCTGCTGGCGCGAAAAAGCGGTCAGTCTACGCAAAACATTCAGACACTGATTAAACACTCGTTACAGGGCATTGAAGAGGGCTTTCACGCGGTTAACGGGCTGGATAAGAATTTGCAGCAGGTTATCGCACTGGTTGAGAATCTTGGCGCGTTGCTGAACGACATTTCGACTGCAACGTTAAATCAAGGGAACAATATTCACCAGTTGACTCGAAAGCTGCATGTCCTGAACGGCGAAGCCCGGCAAACCAGCGAACTGGTGAATGCTGCATCTGACTCTTCCTTGCAGCTACACCATGAATCCCGCCAGCTTATGCAGGCCGTGGCCAGATTCCGCCTTCCGGCCTGACGCTGCGTATTCAGCTCTGTTATACTCGCAGGCCTTTCATACCTGCGAGCAAGGAGCATGTTGTGGCCAGGGCCATGGACAATTCAATTTTAGAGACCATTGTGCAGCAGGTTCGTCCGCTGATTGGTCAGGGTAAAGTTGCTGATTATATTCCGGCATTAGCCTCTGTCGACGGTTCAAAACTGGGTATTGCTATCTGTACCGTTGATGGACAGCACTATCAGGCGGGAGATGCGCAAGAACGTTTTTCTATTCAGTCGATTTCAAAGGTGCTCAGCCTGGTCGTGGCAATGCGTCACTATCAGGAAGAGGAGATTTGGCAGCGTGTCGGCAAAGATCCTTCTGGGCATCCTTTTAACTCTCTGGTGCAGCTGGAAATGGAGCAGGGTATCCCTCGCAATCCCTTTATTAACGCCGGGGCGCTGGTGGTTTGCGATATGTTGCAAGGGCGTCTAAGCGCACCGCGTCAACGGATGCTGGAAGTGGTTCGGGCGTTAAGCGGTGTTTCGGATATCGCTTATGATGCGACGGTCGCGCGATCAGAGTTTGAACACTCGGCGCGTAATGCCGCAATTGCCTGGCTGATGAAATCCTTCGGCAATTTTCACCATGACGTGACCACCGTTTTGCAAAATTACTTTCACTACTGCGCGCTAAAAATGAGCTGTGTGGAGTTGGCGCGAACCTTTGTCTTTTTGGCAAATCAAGGCCATGCCTATCATCTTGCGGAACCCGTGGTGACGCCGATGCAGGCCAGGCAGATCAATGCGCTAATGGCGACCAGCGGCATGTATCAGAACGCAGGGGAGTTTGCCTGGCGGGTCGGGCTTCCGGCGAAATCTGGTGTGGGTGGCGGCATCGTGGCGATCGTGCCTCACGAGATGGCGATTGCTGTCTGGAGTCCGGAACTGGACCCGGCGGGAAATTCACTGGCCGGTATCGCCGTGCTGGAGCAATTAACACAACAGCTGGGGCGTTCGGTTTACTGATGAATACGCTCGATCCTCTTTTTGCCCGGCTGGCGAAATCAACGTTTCGCTCGCGGTTTCGTCTTGGTCAGAAAGAAAGGCAGTATTGTCTGGATAAAGGGGCGCCGGTTATCGAACAACATGCTGCGGATTTTATTGCTAAACGACTGGCACCTGCGTTTCCCGCCAATGATGGTAAACAGACTCCCATGCGTGGTCACCCGGTATTTATCGCTCAACATGCTACGGCAACGTGCTGTCGAGGGTGTCTGGCGAAATGGCATGATATACCTCAGGGCGTAGCGCTAAACGATGAACAAAAACATTACGTTGTCACGGTTATTTATCACTGGTTAGTGCTTCAGATGAACAAGCCATAGATAACATTATCCTATGATATGACCCCTTGTGTTGTGTAATTGTTAAAAGCAGTATGAAGGGGTCAATCTAAGGAGAAACCATGGCTTCCGGTAAACCCTGCTTTGTGATGAGCGCGGCACAGATTCTGTCGCGAATCGACGAGCTCAGCGATGTTCTTGAACGGTGCGTCAATGACGGCGCCTCCATCAGTTTTATGCTGCCCTTTAATCGCGAAAAATCAGAGCCTTTCTGGATGAACGTCGCGCAAAGTGTTTCTCGCGGAGAACGGATCGTTCTTGGTACGCAGAACGCGCAGGGGGCGCTTGTCGGTACCGTCCAACTCATTATCGATCAACCTGAAAATCAACCTCATCGTGCTGATGTTGCCAAACTGCTGGTTCACCCCTCAGCGCGACGCGGTGGCCTGGCTCGTGAATTGATGAACGAACTGGAAAGTTGCGCGCGTCAACAAGGTAAAACGCTGCTGGTGCTTGATACGGCGACGGGCAGTGGCGCGGAGTTGTTCTACCACAATTGCGGGTGGAAAAAGGTAGGGGTGATACCTGACTATGCCCAAATGCCCGATGGGACGCTGACCGGGACCACACTTTTCTATAAAACGCTCTAATTTGTCGCCGGGGATTGATCAAAACAGGGTTTCAATGTATTAAAGTTTGCTAACCTATTGGACCAATTCAATCAGGTTGTATGACTAATCATAAAGGGAACCCATTGTGCAAACACTAAATCGTCGCGATTTCCCCGGTGCTCAGTATCCTGAACGCATTATTCAGTTTGGTGAAGGAAACTTCCTGCGCGCCTTTGTAGACTGGCAGGTTGATCTGCTGAACGAACATACCGATCTGAACGCTGGTGTGGTCATTGTTCGTCCTATCGAAAGTACCTTCCCGCCATCGCTGAGTACGCAGGATGGCCTCTATACTACTATCATTCGTGGTTTGAATGAGAAGGGCGAGGCTGTCAGCGATGCTCGTCTAATTCGTTCAGTTAACCGTGAAATCAGCGTCTATAGCGAATACGATGAGTTCCTGAAGCTGGCACATAATCCTGATATGCGTTTTGTGTTCTCTAACACCACGGAAGCAGGTATCAGTTACCACGCGGGCGATAAGTTTGACGACGCGCCAGCGGTAAGTTATCCGGCTAAACTGACGCGTCTGCTGTTCGAACGCTTCAGCTATTTTAACGGCGCATTGGATAAAGGCTGGATTATCATCCCTTGCGAACTGATTGATTATAACGGTGATGCGCTGCGTGAACTGGTTCTGCGCTACGCTCAGGAATGGACGCTGCCGGAAGCGTTTATTCAGTGGCTGGATCAGGCCAATGCATTTTGCTCTACGCTGGTGGACCGTATTGTTACCGGCTATCCGCGTGATGAGGTAGCTAAGCTCGAAGCTGAACTGGGCTATCATGATGCTTTCCTCGACACGGCAGAACATTTCTATCTGTTTGTCATTCAGGGGCCGAAGTCATTAGCCGCAGAACTACGTCTGGATAAGTATCCGCTGAATGTCCTGATTGTGGATGACATCAAACCGTACAAAGAGGGCAAAGTGGCGATTCTCAACGGTGCTCACACTGCGCTGGTTCCTGTTGCCTGGCAGGCAGGGTTGGACACCGTAGGCGAGGCGATGAATGACGCAGAAATTTGCGCCTTCGTTGAAAAAGCTATTTATGAAGAGATCATTCCGGTACTGGATTTACCGCGCGATGAGCTGGCGTCCTTTGCCAGTGCGGTGACGGGGCGTTTCTGCAACCCGTACATCAAGCATCAGCTGTTGTCGATTGCCCTGAACGGCATGACTAAATTCCGTACCCGCATATTGCCGCAACTGCTGGCCGGGCAACAGGCCAGCGGTCAATTGCCCGCACGTCTGACGTTTGCGCTGGCGGCGTTGATTGCGTTCTACCGCGGGGAGCGTAACGGTGAGTCTTATCCGGTCCAGGATGATGCGCACTGGATTGAACGTTTCCAACAACTGTGGAGCCAACATCGCGATCGCCAGATAAGTACTGAGGCGTTGGTGCGTACTGTACTGGCGGTCAAAGAACATTGGGAGCAAGACCTGACCCAGGTTTCTGGGCTGGTGGAGCAAGTTTCTGCCGATCTGGATGCCATCCTGGCAAAAGGCATGCGTGAAGCCGTGAAACCACTGTGCTAAAAAATGCTTAATATTCATTTATAAGCTTTTTATTTTAGCAGGCCGCAAAGGTGTTTAATTCAGGGAGAGGTTACTCTCCCTGAGCCATTTTGTTTTGTAATACAAATTATGTTTTTTTCCGTAGTTCACCCGCGCAAACTATACTTTTTTTAATTATAAAACTATAGAATTACACCACACACCGTAATAGCATCATGATGAAAGTAGTCCCCATGGGTATTATCACCACCATTATCTCTAACGACATATAAAACTAAGTGCATTTTATCTGTTTCCGCATATAACATTTTTGATTCAACCTGTAAAAAAAGTTATAAATAAAGCTATATAAAAACCATGAAAAAATGAAGGCTTTTAGTGGGTGGGGATTACAAAAATTTCATTAAAAGATACCAATTGAAATTTTTGATGAGATATTTGTCGCGTAAGTTATTATCAGTAAGGAAATCTTAGGAAATAATTATGTTTTAAGTTTTTTCGTTAATTAAATAGTTGTTGATTTAATTTTGAGCCTGTTGATAATCAATTCAGCTTCTCAGAGAGACTCTGCTCTTTTGAAATGCACAACAACTCGTTATATTTTTATCAGGAACAACATAATGAAAAAAATCGCCGCTATCGTTGCATTCAGCAGCGTATTTGCTGTCTCTGCTGTTCAGGCAGCCGGAAATGGTACTATTAATTTTACCGGTGCGGTAAATAACCAGACCTGTAGTGCTACGATTAATGGCGCAACAGGTAGTACTGCGGCGGCTGTGACGCTGCCAACTGTTCAGGCAAATATTTTAGGTACCGCAGGTAATGTCGCGGGTCAGACATCTTTTAAAATGGATGTCACTGGGTGTGCGTCGACTAACCCAGCAGGCGCTGGCACTGTTAAGGCTTTTTTTGAAAGAGGAGCAAATGTAGACAGTAATGGTCGTCTTGTTAATACCAATACAACAGGTGCGTCCAATGTTGTGCTGGAGCTTGTCGACGGTTCCGGGAATACGCCAATTAAGGCAGGCGACATTGCGCAGAATACGGGTAACTACGTGCCTATTAGTGGTGGTAATGCAACTCTGCCATATGCCGTACGCTATTATGCAACGGGGGCAGCTACTGCTGGTGCGGTTGCGTCTAGCGTAACGTATTCGCTGATCTATAACTGATATCAGAATATTACTTAAGAAAATTTGGTAAAAGTATTTCTCCGAATAGTATAGATAAACATTTTCAAAGTGTTCTATAAACTCCAGTAATTTTCTTACTTCGTAACAAGCCGGAGTGGAAGGTTTTATGTCGAACCTTCCTCTCCGGGTTTTATAAAAATAAAGAGCATATCGTTAAATATTCTGTTTTAAAGGCAATGATACTATGAAACTGCACCGATTCTTTTCTGCTACAGCGCTTTTACTGGCTACGGGAATACCAGCGACGTATGCCAGTATTCAAATCAATACCACCCGAGTCATTTATCATGCTGCGGAAAAAGATATCAGCGTGCAAATTACGAATCCAGGAAAATATCCGGTATTGCTGCAAAGCTGGACCGATGACGGTAATCCAGAAATTAAACCGGACGCAATGCGCACTCCTTTTGTGCTGACTCCTCCATTGACGCGGGTGAATGCCGACGCAGGACAAACGTTACGCCTGTCATATACCGGGACTGCTTTGCCCGCCGACAGAGAGAGCGTTTATTGGTTAAACGTGCTGGAAATCCCGCCTGTAGGTGAGAAAGGGACAAATCAGGTGCAGGTGGCCTTTCGATCAAGGATCAAGCTGTTTTATCGCCCTGTCACACTTGACGACAAAGGCGCTCGTACGGCAATCGCGCAGCTGCGCTGGCAGGCGCAGGGTAATCATATCATCCTGAGTAATCCGACGGCGTACTACGTTTCTGCCGTGGCTGTAACCGCGACGCACGCAGGCAAAAAAACAACGATCCCCGCCGATATGCTGGCACCGCACGGCAGTCTCGATCTGACGCTTCCCTCTGGTGTAGTGGCGGATGGCCTTACCGTGGAAGCGATTAACGATTACGGCTCATCGGTTACAGAACCTGTAAACCGGTTGTAATAGCAGGGGATACTCATGCGTAAAACTTATCTTGCTGAAATGCTGTCGGCAGGGCAGCCCGTTGCCTGGATATATGCGTCATTACTGATCATACCTGTTATGGCAACGGCAGCGCCAGACGATGACGTTGAGTTCAACACCACATTTCTTGACAGCGCGTATACAGCGGGTATCGACTTGCAGCAGTTCAGGCAAGGAAACAGCTTGCCGGCGGGAGAGTATTTAGCGGATATCTGGCTAAATGATGAGTTGGTGGCAACGCAGAAAATGACATTCAATAAAACGTCTCAAGGAACGGTTGCTGCCTGTATGACTCCTGAGTTGCTGGCTCACCTGAATATTATGCCGTCCGCATTGCACGACATGGATAAGCTGACCCGCGGCAACTGCGTGCCCGTAGAGCAGGTGATTCCATCAGCAAAACTCACATGGAATAACAGCGAGCAAAAGCTGGTTATTGCCGTACCCCAGCAGGATCTCGCGAAAACGGCGCGCGGTACCGTGCCGCCATCGCTCTGGCAGGATGGCAGTCTGGCGGCATTTATAGGTTACAACGCCAGTGCCTATCAATCATCATCTGGTGGTGAAACGTTTAACTCTCAGTATTTGAGTCTGAACAGCGGACTTAACGTTGGAGGCTGGTATCTGCGACATAACGGTAGTCTGACCAATCAGACCGGAAGCGGCAATCGTTATCAAAGCATTAATACTTACCTCCAGCATGATGTCAGCTCTGTTCGCGGTCGTTTCCTGGTGGGTGAAGCTAATACCTCAGGACGTCTTTTTGATTCGTTGTCATATACCGGCGTCTCGCTATTCAGCGATGATCAAATGTTGCCTGAATCACAGCGCGGTTATGCACCTGAAATCCGCGGGATCGCCCGCAGCCATGCGCGCGTCACCGTACGGCAGAGCGGAAATGTGATTTATGAAACTACCGTTCCGGCAGGGGCTTTTGTTATTAACGATCTTTATCCTACCGGTTATGGTGGCGACCTCAGCGTGACCGTACGCGAAGCGGATGGTAGTGAAAGCACATTCCTTGTGCCTTACGCCTCGGTAGCAGATTTGTTGCGTCCTGGCGCATCGCGTTATGAAGCGGTGGCAGGGAAATACCGTCAGTCGAATGGGCGTGACGGTCAACCTTTTTATCAGGCAACCTGGCAGCAGGGTATTACTAACTTCTTGACGTTGTATGGTGGAACCCAATTTAGCGATGGCTATCAGGCGTATCAGGCTGGCAGCGCGGTATCGACCCCGCTGGGTGCTGTGGCGCTGGATGTGACCCAGGCTATGACCTCCACGAGCAGAGACAAACTGAGCGGGCAAAGTTATCGCATTACCTACAACAAACTCATTTCTGACACGCAGAGCAATATTGCGCTGGCCGCATATCGTTTCTCCACGCGTGATTATCTGGATTTTGCTCAGGCCATGGAGTACCAGAACTTGCAGAAAGGGGATGCGATTTATGCCGGGTTACTGTACCGGACCAAAAACCGATACAGCCTGACGTTAAGTCAGGGGTTGGCGGAAGGTTGGGGGACATTCTCTGCCACCGGGCTTTCGCAGAATTACTGGAATCGCAATGGGAACGACATGCAATACCAGTTTGGTTACTCAAACCGCTGGAAACGATTGAGTTATACCCTGACCGCTACGCGTAACCGTGCCCCAGAGGGAAACATGGAAACCAGTTGGCTGGTTTCCTTCAGTTTGCCGCTGGGTGAGGAGCGTCCTGTCACGTTTAGTAGTTCGGTTTCCCATGATAACGGTGGCTTGGCTGAGCAAGTTGCGCTGGCCGGAACTGGCGGAGATAAGCAGCAGATGAGCTGGGGCGTTTCGGGAACCCACAGTGAACAAAGTGGCAGTACCGGTAGCGTGAGCGGTCAGTACCTTTCGCCATGGACATCCGTCAATGCGTCTGTAGGTATAGGTCGGGATAACCATACCTTGTCTGGTGGGCTGTCAGGTTCGATGGTGGCGCATCCACACGGAGTAACCTTTACGCCTTATACCAGTGACACCTGGGTGGTAGTGAATGCCCCAGGTGCTGCAGGTGCGGAAGTGCTGAGTTATCCGGGATTAAAATTGGACCGCTGGGGCAATGCCGTCATGCCTGCCTCAATGCCATATCAGCGAAATTCGGTCAGCCTCGATCCGAAAAATCTGTCTCACCAGGTTGAACTCGAAAATACCACTCAAAATGTGGTGCCGCGCTCAGGTGCGGTAGTGGTGGCGGAATTTGCCACGCATCAAGGCTATGCCCTACTGCTGACGCCAGCGCAACCAGAAGTAAGTTTATCCTTCGGCGCGACGGTAACGGATAGTCAGGGAAATACCGTCGGCATGGTAGGGCAAGGTGGAATGGTCTACGCCCGGGTAAATACAAAAACAGGCCAGCTGTTTGCCACCCATGATGTAACAGGCAAAGCCAGTACCTGCATTATGCCGTTCAGCGTGACGGATGAAGCGAAATCGATGCAGCAGATAACCTATTCGTGCGGACGCTAAGACAACAGCCGCTTTGATTTACGTTCTTGGAGAATACATGTTCAGTTTGATTCGTTCCAAAATACATCTGCGGATAGTTCAGTTGCTCGTTGCGACGAGCGGGCTGTTATTTGCTGGCCATAGTCTTGCCGTCTGTTCGACTGGAAATCAGCAGTATACCGTTCAGGTTCCTCTCCAGGCTGCAACGTTTAGTGCCGGAGAGGATTTTCCAGTAGGGAGTAATATCCGCGTACAGCAGGTTCGTGGCTATACGGCTGTTCCTGTGACTTGTACTAATTCTGGTGCCTATTCGCGCATGAGTCTTTCAGGAGGCACGCTATACCCCGGTCAAAGCAACATCTATCAAACGGGGATTAATGGATTAGGGGTGCGTTTTCGTAACCCTTATGAGAATAAATATTATCCGTTTAATACTACCTGGATGGGTACTTACAGTCCTGATGGCTGGTTAGTGTTCACTATTGAGCTGGTCAAAATGGGGCCAATTACTGCCGGAACAGTGAATAGCGCACTTTTTCCGCAAGTGAGAATTGATGCTATAGATGCCGACAATAATCCAACTCGAGTGGCATGGCATACGATTACCGGCGGTTTTACGCTGCAAACGCCAACGTGTACGACGCCCAACTTTAATTGGGATCTGGGAACGACTAACACCACACTCTTACGAAATCAGGGTGACGCCAGTGTGTGGGTGGATACGCCAGTGACATTGACCGGGTGTTCTACATTCCTGGGTAATAACAGTAATGGAAGCTATACCCAGTACAATATTCAAGGTTTTAATTCTGGCAACGTATCCCAGTCAGGCAGTATTGCGCCAAACAAACTTACTATGACGCTGACACCGAACACCTCCGCTATTGATTCCGTAAATGGAATTGTCGCTCTGGATAATACGGCCAGCGCATCAGGATTTGGCGTACAGCTCGCCTCGAAACAATCAGGAACCTACGTTGCGCAGAATCTCGCGGGCAGTGTGGTTGTCACGCCGACGGTTGGAGACAGCAGTGGTTCAGTCCGTTTTCCGTTGGGGGCGCGTATCATCCGAACCAGCGATTCGGTGCAGGGCGGGTCGATCAAAACTAGCCTGACTTACACTATTAATTACCAGTAATCGCAGCATGATAAACAGCTATAAGCAACGTTATGTTTGTGAGCCGGTTTATACCATGGCGGGGCGTCTGGTTGCCATGGAAGTGCTGACATCGTTTACGACACCTGAAGGGAATGCGGTCTCATACAACGATGTGACCGATATTCTTACGCCGGAGTATAAATGGCTAAATTTTGTGCGCCAACTGTACGGTGTTAGCTGCTGGCAAAATTGGTTGGTTCGCCACCACATCGTTATCTCACTGAATGTGGATGCTGATACGGCTGTTTGGCTTCTTCGTGACAAGGCCGTACTTTCTATGATCGCTAAAATGCCGTTTATTCGTCTTGAGGTACATGAGCATTTCCCCACCTCAGACAAAGAAAAACGGGGATTACTGCATCATTTACGACCCCATGCCTCAATGTGGCTGGATGATGTTGGCTCCGGAAGCCATAACAATTTTGGTTTGCTGATCAGGGGATATTTTAGTGGGGCGAAGATTGATAAGTCTTTTTTCTGGCAACACCATGTCAGCGATAAGGCGTGGCTGGGAAAGGTTATCCGCGATCTGACTCGTTTTGCAGGAAATGTCATCGTGGAGGGAGTAGAACACACCGGCCACACAATGGCTCTGATGACGACCCCGCATTGCTGGCTTCAGGGGCATCTGTTTCAGCGTACCGATATTGATCGCATTCCAGAAGTTCCATTATGGATTAACTCCGTCTTAACCGCGCCATCAGGCTGATTTTCACAGGATAAAAAGGTGTATCTCGTCATTACTCAGGATCGTTTTTTATTTTATTCAATTTCCTGTATTTTGGGGCCGGATATGACAGAGCATATCCGTTGTGTAGAAGATATTTGTCTGCAACGTCATCGGCATGCTCATGTGATATTAGATACTTTTAAAAATAATGTCATTTATACGCCACTGGCCGAGCGGATTGCGCTGATTGAACCTGAACGCATGTATATTATGTCACCTTTTGGGATTAAAAAATGCTTTCCTGGAATGAAGGTGAGGTTTATCCCACGAGCAATTCAGGTACAAGATTTAAGAGAATTGGTTATTCATGGTAGGTTCTATGAATGGCAACCTAAAATATATTTAACCAGAAGACAACATCATATCATAACAATGACATTATTGCATAAGAGTCAGCGTGTGATTACGGATGACTTGAATATTTCCATAAAAACGCTCTTTAGCCACAAGTATAATATTATGTTATTGCTCAACCTTAAAAAGTTTAGTGGGTTATTGAGCCATCCGTTTTCTCTATACCTGCGTTATGAACAGCATGATATGCACGGTATGGCAGAGTAGTTTTGCATTGATAACTAACGTGCTTTCCAAAAATCAGCGGGTGTGCTCGACGTGATTTTTCGAAAGGCTTTATTAAATCCGGATAATGACTCATAGCCCACGCGTGATGTTACTTCTTCAACTTTGTAGCCTCTGCGCAATAAGTTGATGGCGATGTTAATACGCAGTCGGGTTACCAGCTCATTAGGAGTATAACCGCATATATCATCTATCTTTCTGATAAAGGTTGAGCGACTCATATTTACTTTACCGGCCATCATATCAATTGACCAGTCGAGTGTAGGGTTATGCATAATCTGCAATAAAAGATCAGAGAAGGGGGCGTGTTGTGAAATATCCAACAGTTTTATATCGACAAGATGTTCATCAACAATTTGCTCAACAATGTAAACCAATAAAAGATCGGTGAGTCGTGCGAGAGCCAGTTCGCACCCTGACTGTGAGACTGAACACTCCAGCTGTAAAATAGCAACTAGTTGGCTTATTTTCTGGCTGGATGTATCATCTTTTTTGATTATCATGAATTCCGGCAGTAGAGCAAAAAGAATTTCACCCTGTATGGTTTTTGGGTGCAAAAAACCGCACAGAAGGGCGGTATCGCCATCTTTAGGTTCACTGATGGAATACATCGATTTTTTTGGAATATTCTCGGCATTCGCCTCGGGAGAAGAGACCAAATAAAATGGCATATTAAAGAAAAAGAATACAATATCACCTTCGGACAGGTTTACGACAGTGTTACGATCGGTGAAGCGAAGCCAGCATTGCCCTTCCAGCACCAAATGAAAACTGGGCATACCGGTTGGGTATGTTGAGGCTTTCCAGTCGTCGCAGTACCTACCGAGATGAAAAACGGAGGTAGCAACATGCGTCTGATTCGCGAGCCATTCTTTAATGTACATAATTTATTCTCTGATTTTTATGTAATTTATATCCCAATGAATGACTGTAATGACCACTAATAAACTGAAGATACAATACCCGTCCGGTCATTCAATATAAAGTTAGCATACGTTATCTGTTTCTAATGTGAGGTATTTTCCGAATGGTAATGATAAATCTTATTTAGTTACAACATACAATAAGCACTTTCAAAAAACACCGTTCCGTAACTACGGAGTTGACTAAGTTTTTAGCAGGGAAGAAGCTGGTGTGGTCAGAAGCTTGCAACATTGATCGCAATCAAGTTTAATGCGTTGGCTCCCAACCATTTCTAAGATAACCATGATCGTTAGACCTCAACAACACTGGATACGCCTGATATTTGTCTGGCATGGCTCCGTATTATCAAAAATCTTTACCCGGCTGCTTCTTAATTTCCTTCTTTCTATTGTGGTTATTATCATCCTGCCATGGTATACGATGCTGGGTATCAAATTTACCCTGGCACCGTTCAGCATTCTCGGCGTGGCGATAGCTATTTTTCTGGGGTTTCGCAATAACGCCTGCTATTCACGTTACGTTGAGGCCCGACACCTGTGGGGGCAGTTGATGATAACTTCCCGCTCATTACTGCGAGAGGTTAAAACCACCTTACCGGACGACGCTGATCTGAGGTATTTTGTTCATCTGCAGATCGCATTTGCCCACTGTTTACGCATGACTTTACGCCGACAGCCTCAGGCAGAGCCGTTAGCGAAATACCTGAGCGAGAAAGATATGCAGACGGTATTTGCCTCACAATCACCGGCAAACCGCATCTTGTTGCTGATGGGCGAGTGGTTGGCCGTACGCAGACGTAATGGTCAACTGTCTGACATATTATTTCACAGTTTAAACAATAGGTTAAATGATATGTCTGCAGTACTGGCCGGTTGTGAGCGGATTGCTAATACCCCGGTGCCGTTTGCTTATACCTTGATCCTTCATCGTACTGTGTACCTGTTTTGTATCATGTTGCCATTTGCATTGGTGGTCGATCTGCACTACATGACACCGTTTATTTCAGTGCTTATTTCCTATACTTTTATTTCGCTCGACACGCTTGCAGAAGAGCTTGAAGATCCGTTTGGCACTGAGAACAACGATCTGCCGCTGGATGCGATTTGCAATGCAATCGAAATCGATTTGCTGCAAATGAATGATGAAACAAATGTGCCAGCAAAGCATATGCCGGATAAGCACTATCAACTCACTTAGCGACGTTCGTTTTGCCACCACGCGGGCTGCATATCGGAAAACGAATGAAACTCCGGTGCAAGGTCTTCATCGTTAGGATTGTCAAAAGCACCGGCTAAAAGCGCAATGACCGGGGCGTCATCGATAGCGCCCACGGAACTGCCGCACTGAGGACAAAAGGCCCGACTGGTCGTTTCTGATGAGCGCCAGGTTGTCGGTTTTCCGGCTTTTCCCGTCCATTCTACATTTTCTGCATCAAACTCAATCCAGACGACGGTAGGGGCGCCCGTATGTTTCCGGCATATATCGCAGGAGCAGGTATGGGAATTATTAGGACTGCTGGCTGTGAAACGGATCGAGCCACACAGACACCCACCAATGTAGACTTTAGACATAACAACCCCCCGTCAGAAACATGTTGCAAGACACTAGCAGAAGCCAGACATAGCCACTAGATCCTAATGATAAAAAGGCGAGGGTACGCATGGCTGATAGTTTATTCCTGTGATCTGCCAGATGATAAACGCTTAACTATTGCGTCTGGCAACAATAAATAATCGTGGAAATGCCAGTAAAATTTTGCCGTTCTCCTGCAACGGATATTGTTCCTGGAGCAGTTCATGGTAGCGCGCCAGGTAATGACGTTGCTCGCTTTCGCTCAAATCCTGCAACCAGGGGCGCAGGCCCGTTGAGCTTACCCAGTCGATAATTGCCTGATGCGAATCCATAATGTGATAATACGTTGTACGCCAGATATCTACATCACAACCCGCTTCGGTCAAAATATCATAGTAGGCGTGAACGCCAGGAAGCGGAGCACGGCCACGGTCTGGGTAATCTTGTTCATAAGCCACTTCGCGCATCAATACATGCGTTGGCTCCAGCCAGTTATCTGGCATTTGCACGGCCAGAACGCCATTGTGACTCAGTTGTGAGACCAGGTGCGGGAATAATTCATAGTGATCGGGTACCCACTGTAACGACGCATTGGCATAAAGCAGATCCACGGGATGCTCTGCCTGAAACGTACTGATATCCGCTTCAATAAAATGGCATTTTGGTAATGTGTTGCGCGCTTCATTCAGCATCGCGGGTGAGGTATCAACCCCAGTTATTTGAGCTGAAGGCCAGCGCTGATGCAGTAATGCTGTACTGTTTCCCGGGCCACAGCCAAGATCGACAACTGAACGAACACTTTCTAACGCCACTTTGCTAAGTAATTCCGCTGCGGGTCTTGAACGTTCAGTTTTATATTGCAAATAAAGCGAAGGGTTCCAGTCGGCCATGTATGAATCTCCAGTATAAGAAGAAAAGGCGGAAAGGGGGTTCATTAGTCCTTGCCGATGAGCAGCTTCTTTTAGAAGATTATATGAAAATGAATGATAAGGGCAGATTTATGCTGGAAACATCGAGACTGATTCTCCGTCAGTGGGAAGCGAAAGACAGAGCGCCATTCGCCGCGTTAAATACCGATTCCGATGTGATGCGTTTTTTTCCGGCTCCATTGCTACGGACGGAAAGCGACAATCTTGCCGCAAGGTTCCAGGAAGGCATTACAGAGCGTGGCTGGGGATTTTGGGCCGTTGAACTACAAGAAACACACCAGTTTGTGGGCTGCGTAGGTTTACATCCACAACCTGATAAGTTTCATTTTTCACCCTGTACTGAAATAGGCTGGCGTCTTGCGAAATCATTCTGGCATCAGGGGTTGGCATTGGAAGCTGCCGAAGCCTGCCTGACTTTTGCTTTCGAGGAACTGGCGTTAACTGAGGTGGTTTCTTTTACTTCGGTGCTGAACAAACCGTCTGAGAACCTGATGATACGCCTTGGCATGAGTAAAGCAGAAGAGTTTGTGCATCCCGCGTTGCCGCCAGATCATCGATTAGCACAACATGTCCTGTATCGTCTGATACGCAGCAGCGCCGTTTAACACTATGTTTCAGCTGCACAAGGACGACCAAAAAAACTCAGGTTCTTTCTTACTCCATCTTGGTGCGCATAATGTATATTATGTTAAATTGAATTTGAACTGTATTAGGCTTCTAACCCCATGGACCCGTTCAGTCTTCACCCCTTCTGCTTTCTCTGTCGATGAAGGTCTGAGCAACAAAGTTCGCTCCTGCAGTTGAAATGCTTTGAGCACAAGCACTCTGGATGCAAACTCTATACAGAGTGCAATCTCAACGGTTTAACGCTGACAAAACACCGACGGCGAACGGCTGGTATAGAACTGCCATGTACTGCTATTAAGTCGCAATATGCTGAAATAAAATGGTTCTTTGGGTTTAAGGAAAAAATCTGGCAACGTTCTCGCTAACAATGGATGAATGTTAGTGCCACCGGAACTTGAAGCGACATTTCCGGATTCCATAAAGTAATCATCATCCTTGCGGGTAAAGGTAAACCAGACATTTTGATTTACCGCCAGCTTTTCACCGTTATTATCAGTGATTTTTCCGCGTAAAATAGCCACCCCATTGCTGCCATTAAAAACGTATCTGACTGAAATATCACCACGAATATCTGGATACTCCATTACTAATTCTCCGGAGCAATCAAAATGTGACCGCTGCCAGTTTTGTAACGTCATCGTGACTGCAATTGTTAACGCTACTGCTAAGATGATGCCAACACACCATTTTATATTACGTCCCCACATGTCTGGACTCCGCGAAATAATAATGGGTCACACAATCATTATCCTGCCAGCGGCTAAATTGCTTTCGACAAGTTAATGCGGAGATCCGCGGGAAATTAGGATACAGCGTGAGATAAACCCAGGGATAACTTTGACAATCCAGCGTATTTGTTTTGATAAACTGCTGGTGCTGATCAAATTTAAGCACATCCTGATTGACGTACCAGTGGCATCCCTCCCCTACGCCTAAAGACACATAGCGACTGAGTTTGGGATCAAACTGTGCCTCCCAGGTCACTATTGCGGCTATAACGCAACACACAACACCCGCCAGAATCCAGCACAGTGAGCGCATACGCAGTGATTTTGTCACTGTATTTACCGGCGTTACCGATGGCGTGACAGAGAGATCGCTAAGCGGTTCTTCAATCTTCTGTTCCAGCACTTCCAGTTGTGGCTCCAGGCGGATCCCGACTTTCGGTACGGTTACGATAAGTTCTTCATTCAGGCCAAGTTCTTTAAACGCGCGACGCAGCAAGGAAATATTCTGATAGAACGTATTATTGGTGACCTGCGCACCGTTAATATACCAGACATGCTCAAAGAAATAATCACGTTCAATAACCTGCCCCTGTTGTTGAATTAATAATAGTAAACAACGGGTTGCCGGATTGCTTAATGTTATACGTTTGGTCTCATCTGATTTCGCGTAGAGTACGTTCCGCTCTGGCCAGAATACAACGGTACTGTTAAGCAAAAACACGTGTGCCATTATGTTCCCTGAATATGGATTTTTGTCAATTTAGCTAGCGCGAGCACTGCCAGCGTTAATTTACGACAGTTGAAAATCCCCAACGATTTCCTTCATCGTTAATCACAGTAAAGTTTATCTTATTATTCAGCATTTCAGGAGGTGCTGACTTAAAAATTACCTGCCGGGAACGCGGTGAAACCACTATTCCAGTTATGGAATAGTCTCCTGAAGTTACATTAGCCAGAGATATGTTCCAGGAACTCTGATTAACAGCGTAAATCCCCCCGTTTTCATGGTGAAAACTCAGAAGATTGATGCTTTTTTCAGTCAACACGCCTGTATTTTTCGGTCTCCATAGGACTTTTAGCTGATTTCTTAACGTTAAGCGCACTTTTTCACCAGTTAGGCTATTTTTCAACTCCGCTGGAACCTGGTACACGTTGAGCCAGAATAACGACTCATAATCGTTGGCAAGCCCCGCCCCAGTCGTCATCACCTTTATCTCTCGTTGTTCACCGGGGAGAATTTTTAGCACCGGGGGAAGCACGATAAAAGGCGAACTGGCCTGAGATGGCCCTTTCTCTGGCGTGCCGTCATCTACCCAACTTTGAACCACCACGGGATAATTACCGTCGTTGACTAACATCACCGAGCGTTGAGTCTCTCCGTGGTTGAAGATGACCCGAGTAGTACTGATGTTAACCGCTGCCTGCACGCCAAATGCCAACATCCAGAGGCTACTGAATACGCAATAAAACTTGTACATGTGACTGGTAGCCCCCCGCCGTTAACGTATCTGCACCAAAACTTGCCAGACGAGCTTCGAAGCTTTCGCTGTAGTAATTGATGCCATCCTGGCTGCCATTTTGCTGCGTATTGCTGCCAATGACTGGCATCCAGCCGCCTTCGCTACCGCTGCCGACAGTTGACACCGCCATAAAATTCACCGGACTACCCGCACGGTAAACACGCACGCCAACGCCGCGAGCCCGCCCGGGAGCGCCATATTGCGTATCTAATAGCCAGGTTACGGTTTTACCAGTAATCAAATTAAAACCCCAGGCGCTGTTGACGCTGCTTTCCGGTGCAAGCAGCCCCATTGCGACATTGCTCTTCCCGGTCGCCACACCGGAAACCACCGTTGATTCGCAGGCAAATCCTATCTGGAAGGGCGCTGATGAATACTCCCCCTGCTTGAGCTGGGCCACGGAAATTGGCGGCAGATGCACAACGGGCGTAAAATCGGTAACCTGACACATTGCTGCACGTTTGACGAAGATCCCGTTATTGTACAGGCTAATCACTGACGGCCAGTCATTCGCCCAGCCAGTCCAATTTCCTCCACGGTGTGGCTGACCTATCTTGATACCCCACGAAGTCGTACCGGGCCCACGAAAAACCACGTAAGCATTGGGATTCACATAACTATTGTAAGTAGCAGACTGCGCCTGGTTGGCGTAGTAGCGTGTATCCAGCGTTTTAATCAACTCGGCACTTATCGTCGAGAAGTTCTTGGCCTTAATCAGGAAGTTGCCATTGGTATCAAGATCCAGGTTTTCCAGTGGGCGTTGCTGCCAGCTGTCGGTAAAGACGCTGCCTGTCGCATCGTGCGTCAAGCGTAATGCGACGTTTTTCATGATGGTCAGATACGCGCCAGGTACATCCGTTGCTTCATACCAGCCAGCCACGGTGTCATCGCCGTTAGTTGACCAGGCTTCATAGAGTTGCCCGGCTGTGTCCGGTGTACAACGGAAAAATACCTGCTCAGGATCGTAACCGCCGCCTTTATGGGCATAAGTGGTAAAAGGGATCCCGCCGCTGGAGGTCAGGATCGTCCCTGCCGGCTGAAAACTGCTATTACTGGTGATATCGACAGACTTACTCAATCCCGGCAATAGCCCGTTCCAGGCATCGTTGCCGCCGCCGGAGCGCCAGTCATTGGCAATGCCGTCCGTACTTGCACTAAGCCTGTGCGTGCCTTGTGCGCCACTACTTCCTGATTTATATGGATAAATAATGTATTCACATGCGGCCTGTATCTGACAAGAAAACAGCGCCAGCACCAGAAAAAATAGTCTCATGAGCGCCCTTTTGTTACGCAAGCGACCGTTAATGCAATTAACGGTTCTGTACGTTGTTGTTGGTTAAGTTTCCACGGCAATGAACAATCACTGCTTTCCAGCATCAATAGTCCCTCTTCGTCTTCAACGCGGGCATATACCTGGTTCGCCTGGGCAACCATCCCGACTACACGACCTCGACCGTCGGTCACTGCCGCTCCCATCGGTAACGTCACGTCACACTTCACAGTGATGAGTAGCGGATAACCAGAGAGCGTTGCAAAACGCAGTTTTACTGCGGCCCCTGCCATTGGCGCAATGCGCCGTTGACTCTCCTGAAGCTCTGCGTTGGAGTTCATTCCACTACCGTCGAGAGTCACATTGTTATAACGATAAGGTGTCAATGAGGGGACCAGCGCATAACCCCCGCTGTTGACGGTTGCACCCTGTCCACCCCCGACTCTGGCTCCCGCAGCGCCTGGCGCTTCCACCAGGGCAAATGTGTCGCCAACCCACGGGCCGGCAACAATGCCATGGCGATGTACAACGAGCGCCCCGCGTACCCCTGCAGACCATTGCTGATAGTTTTGTGACTGTGAGACGCTGCCGTTTAGCGTGCCGAAAGCCGTATTTTTTTGCAGTGAACCACCCCAGTCGGTCACGCTGTTTGACTCACCTTGCCCCTGTTGCCAGCCAGTAGACAGCGCGTAATTAAGGGTTTCATCCTGATCAAGCGCACCAGACAATGCCAACTGCGCATTGCGCCCAGCCTGTTGAGCCTGACTCGCCGACAGCGCCAGCGTATGCTCACGTTCGCCTATACCCAAAGGCATTGAGACGGTAAGCGTTGCCATGTTTTCTTTTTGCACTTGTGAACGGTCGCCGTTACGCGACCAGGTGTCCTGTCGGCTGAATGACATACCTAACGTCATTCGTCCAAAGGTGGTGTTATACCCAGCCTGCAACTGAGTGCTGCTGCCACGGTCACTGTAGTAATCCATCATTGATCCCGACAGCCATAGGTTTCCGTAGCTGCTCAACGTTTGGTTCACCGTAACGGTAAACTGGTTTTTTTGACGCAGCGTATCCGAGCGCCATTGCGTATTGCTTCCGCTGACGCTTCGCTCACCCAGAACGTCACCGTAGTCACGATACCCTTCTGTGGAATAGCGATAACCCGCCAGCGCGACGTGAGTTCCTGTCGGGGTGAACGTTTTGCTCCAGTTGGTTTGCAGCCGCCAGCCACTCATGGTTTGAGAAGCAATCCGGGCCCGCGAACCGGTAACATCGACACCAAAAGCGCCCATCGACGTTGCCAGAACGCCTCCCATCAGCAGTGCCTGATAGTCGTCGCCGATCCGCAAAGCGCCATTAGCGGTCAGGAGATTCGTCATCCCGCGCTCCAGCGTGAAATCGGTAAACAGACCATCGGCCGCGCTGTAATCCCGGGTCTTACCTGCCACCAGACCGTAGCGCCAGACGCCGGGACGCAGTGATAAAGGTACGCTGGCATATGGCACGGTATAGCTACTCTTTTTGTTATCGGCGCCGGTGATTTCAACTTGTAAATCACCGTCCCAGGCTGTATTCGGCAAATCATCGAGTACAAAAGGGCCTTGTGGTACGCTGGTTTCGTAAAGCGTTCGACCATTCTGCTTAACCACAACGCGTGAAGGTGTAGATGCCGTACCACGAATTTCTGGGGCGTAGCCGCGTCGCGACTGTGGCCACATTCGTTGATCGGTTTCCAGTTTGACACCTGTAAACGCCATGCTGCCAAGCAGATTTCCCGAGGTGTAGCTTTCGCCTACCGTCAGTAAACTTTCCAGAGATGCGACAGGGTGTTGAAGCCAGGTTTGCAGCGCATCCCAACGTTGGCTTTCTCGATCGCCATCGCGCCGCCAGTTGGCAGACGACTGTTGGCGAAATTGCCAACTCCCCATGTTGAAGCCGCTGCTCAGTCCCAGCCAACCATAATCACTTTGCTGACCGTTATTTTTATTGTGATAGGCGTGCAGATTGTAGTTACTGAACAACACGCTCTCGCCGCTTTGCCACTGCGACGGCGGTACATAATCCATGGGGGTACGTTTTAATGCCGCCTGAGGAACGCTGAGATTCAGACGCAATAAGCTCTGGTCAAAATCCCAGCGTCCACCGCTGATCCGAGCTTCAGGGGCGAAGCAATCCTGCGCTTGTTCCGACGCTGCTGTTACGCCCTGTTCATCCCAGAATTTCGCCGGAAGACAGGGTTCGGTACGCCCTGCTGTATTCTGGCGAAACAACACATCATCCCGCCCTACATACCGTCCATTGAGCCAGATATCCACGCTATAACGTCCCGCGACCACCGCATCCGGATCGTTGAGCATTGCCAGGCTTTTTTCGTAACCACTCCCAAGCAACAATGTTTCGTCAAAGGTGTAATTGCTGGCAAAAACAGGCATCGCAGCTGGCAAAAAAAGCCACCACCAGCGTGGATTAGTTTCGGACATTGTCCTGTTTCTCCAATGCCACGCGCCCGCTTAATGAGGCTCCCTGATCGTTAATCCAGCGCATTTGCGCGTCGTTCAATTGCGAAATTTTTGCAGGCCACGACATTGTCGCCCACGGTGCGATCGTTTCGCTCTGAATGCGCTGTTTTTTTCCCGCACCGCTGACGTCAAGTGACGAGAGCGCAAGATAGAAACCACTGTTATTGCGTAAATGCAGCTTGCCATTCTGCAGCCAGACCCGGCTGGTGTTCGCCATCTCCAGCGGCGAACCCACCAGCCCTTTGGGTCTTACCAATACTTTTACGCGACTACGTACCAGCACCAGAAGCTGGTTATCGTTTTGCGCATCCTTATTTATGGGCGGGATCTGAATGAAGTTAAACCACCATAGCGATTCCCTGTCCTGTGCAACGGGTTTGCCGATGTAACGCAGCCGCACAGTTTGCCCCGCGTGGGCCGCCATCCGAAAGACCGGTGGAGTGGTGACAAAAGGAGCGGCCGCAGTTTGTGGTACGGATTGTGCATCGCCATCATCAAGCCAAACCTGAACGACACCAGGGACGTCGCCGCGATTAGTTAATTGCACACTGACTTCCCGGCTGTCTGCCGGATAGATTATCCGGTTGCCGGTCATCACTATGCTTGCCTGCACGCAGAAGCACATCATCATTCCAACTAAACCAATAGCCAATCCTTTCATCACGCAGATCTCGCTTACAAATAGGAAATGGCGTATTGCACAGTGCCGACAACTGTCCCGGCGGTTGCTCCACCGTTCGGGCTAAAATACTGCACGGCAAAGTCGTGCTCACCGGACGTATTTCCGGCCGCAACGGTGATTCCTGCAACTGGAGTTCCAGTACGCAAATCAATCGGCGTAGTGCCCGCGCTATCGGTCAGCAGTTGTAATTCAACATTTTGCGCTGTACCCGTATTAGCCAGGTTTCCACGCTCGGTCATATTATTTGCAACGAAGACGGTTTTAATATCCAACGCATTAGAATCAACAGTACAACCAGTAACGCCGAGGGTGAATGTTGTCAGACCTGCTGAAGATGCTGCCGCCGCGAGATCGCTTTTCGCAACCGACGGCAGTAATACTACCGGCCGTGCATTTACACCGTTAACCGTGACCTCGCAAGTTTGTTCGGTTACTTCGCCTTTAAAGGTGATGGTATTTGCTGAATCAGCATACGCTATCTGCGCTAACAATAACGCAAGGCCACCAGCTGCAAATATGTAACTGGTATGAGGATTATTGATTTTCATATTGTCTGTCCTTAATTAATAAATACATCGGTATCGTAATAAATAATTCAATAGTCCCTCTCCGCTGAGAGCGGAGTATTTATTGAGGGATACAGCGACGCCAGTAATGTCTTATGACTCCGTAGGATTAACCCTACGATGACTGCTAGTTTAAGAATAATCCCAAAAATTAAAACCTTTGTTTTCTCAAATCATATTAGGTCGGTCTTAAATAAGATCTAAATCTCGATGCTTTCGATGTAAATCATTGTTTATGTTAAATTTTATCTATAGGCGTATTTTCCCTAAGAAAAATTTTCTTAACCCGAATTAAACACGATAAAGACCATATTCATCACAGGTTAATGCAGCCATAGCCAACCTTTTGACCGTTTAGTCTTAAAGTTAACCTTCGTTATTACCCGTGTTCGTACTGGTGTTAACATAACTTGCCCGGGTTAATTCAACCTGGCAAAGTAGCACATAATTTTAAGATGAGAGGAATGTTTAACCGAGATAACGTTATATTTTCCTCATAAATTGAAGCGTCAATGCAGTCTACTCAGCGTTGTCTTCGGTGTAAAAATAAATTGCCACCCCCTAATGTAAAGAAATGAAAATACAATCTTATTCATAGAAAAGTATGAGTGAAGTCGGCAAAGGAAAAACCATAGTTATGATCATCACAGAAATGTAATGTGAGAAAAAAACAACACATCTAACCCTTACTACGCTCAAACTTGCGACGCAGCAGACCTTGAATATGCCTGATAATTCAAGAGAACAAGTGTGTCTCTTGCACACAAATAGCAAACTTTTAAACCTGCGAATACATTATTTCGCGATGTGAATATCCACGAAGATGACGCTAAATACGTCATTGATAATCTGAGCATTTTATTAAATGGAGTTGTACAAGCAATAACAATCAAGCACTAAATACGACTCATTCTCACATGTTTTTTATAAACATGAGAACGAATGATGATAGCTAATACAAGTAAAGATAGGGGTAATGACTTATGGCCTCACAATATGACTTTACTGTCACCCTGCACGATCTTGCTTTTATTCTTAAGCAGATCAAAATATCCGAAGCGGCAACTAACCCAGACGGGAGCGTTAATGCTGAAATGCTTCGGGAATTAGTCTCCAGTCCACTCTTGCCCTATGGACTTCGCACGGTAGATGGCTCATGGAATAACCTTTTACCAGGTCAGGAGTTATACGGTTCTGCCGATCAGACA
This sequence comes from Citrobacter sp. CF971, assembly GCF_006385635.1. Taxonomy (NCBI): domain Bacteria; kingdom Pseudomonadati; phylum Pseudomonadota; class Gammaproteobacteria; order Enterobacterales; family Enterobacteriaceae; genus Citrobacter; species Citrobacter sp. CF971. Next base: position 2,413,434 of record NZ_CP041051.1, read on the forward strand.
ATGCCGAGATTAACCGCATTAAACTGGCAGGATGCGGATCAAATGACCAGCTATCTCCAGATTGGTGGCACTGTTATTGATGCCGACCCACGAATAATTAGCAATTTAATTTCAGACCAGACGGCCTCAAACCCGGCCGCGCTGGAGGCTTTTAACGCATTAAAAGATGCGCCCGGCGGCGGGACTGTTACTGGGGATGGCAGCTTATCCATCCCCAATCAGTCTCCCGATATTGGGCTCTCCCCTGCGTTTAACGGCTGGATGACCTTCTTTGGCCAGTTTTTCGACCATGGTCTGGATCTGATTCCGAAAGGAGGCAACGGTATCGTTTTCATTCCGCTCCAGCCCGATGACCCTTTATATGTTGAAGGGTCGTCGACAAACTTTATGTTATTAACCCGGGCAACGGTGGATGAAAACCGAGAGACAGTAAACCTGACGACCCCCTTCATCGACCAAAACCAAACCTACACCTCCCATCCTTCACATCAAATTTTCATCCGCGAATACGTCATTATTGATGGGAAACCTGAGCCTACCGGGAATTTATTGGGTGGTGCAAACGGTGGACTGGCGACCTGGGCTGACGTTAAAAACCAGGCTGAAACCCTGCTTGGCATTAAACTCACCGATCAGGACGTGTTTAATGTTCCCCTGCTGGCAACGGATCGCTACGGTAATTTGATTTTAAGTGAAAACGGAAAGGTACAGATTGTTACCACCGGGGGGCTGGTTGAAGCCAACGGAGGCCTGTTACCCGCGGAGACGTTCCGCACCGGTCATGCGTTTCTGGATGACATCGCTCATACTGCCGTGCCAAAAGCTGGTCTGCTGGCAGATGATGACAGCGCCATCGGCGGAGAAGGACCGCAACCGGCAGGAACCTATGATAACGAACTGCTCGATCGCCACTTTATCACCGGTGACGGGCGCGGGAACGAAAATATAGGTTTAACTGCGGTGCACGCCGTTTTTCACAGCGAGCATAACCGCCTGGTTGAGCAGTATAAAACCACTCTGCTGGAAACCGGCGATATCGACCTCATTAATCAGTGGTTGATGCCCAACCACCAAATCACGGAATTACCTGCCGATACCAATACTCTGGTATGGAACGGTGAGTACTTATTCCAGGCAGGCCGCTTCTCCACGGAAATGCAATATCAGCACCTCGTATTCGAGGAGTTTGCCCGTACCGTACAACCTGCCGTCGATCCGTTTGTCTTCTCCAACACGGCGGATATTAACCCGCTGATCTTTGCAGAGTTTGCGCATGTTGTTTACCGTTTTGGGCATTCAATGCTGACAGAAACCGTGGCGCGTACCGACATTGATATGCAAAGCGGTGATATTGACCTGATTTCAGCATTCCTGAATCCGGTAGCATTTAATCAAATCAACGGGGCCACCGTCACGGACGATCAGGCTATCGGCGCAATCGTGCGTGGTATGACGCGTCAGGTGGGTAACGAAATTGATGAATTTATTACCGATGCTCTGCGTAATAATCTCATCGGCCTGCCCCTCGATTTAGGCGCGCTTAATATAGCCCGTGGCCGTGACACCGCAATGCCGACGCTGAACCAGGCCCGCGAGCAGTTTTTTGCTTTAAGCGGCGATAGCCAACTAAAGCCTTATACCAGCTGGGCTGACTTCACTACCTACCTGAAAAATCCCGCTTCAATCATTAACTTTATGGCCGCCTATGGCCAGCACGAGCTGATCCTCAACGCTACCAGCCTTGAAGGTAAGCGCGCAGCGGTTAACTTCCTGTTATTTGGTGATGCTAACAATTCCCCGCCTGCGGATGCGATGGATTTCTTTAACAGTACCGGAACGTGGGCAACCAAAGAGACCGGTCTGAATATGGTCGATTTCTGGATTGGCGGGCTGGCAGAGCGCAAAAATGAATTTGGCGGCATGCTCGGCTCAACCTTCAACTTCGTCTTTGAAACACAAATGGAAATGCTTCAGGACGGTGATCGTTTTTACTATCTGAGCCGCGTTCAGGGGCTGAACTTACTCAATGAACTGGAGGCCAACTCGTTTTCCGCGCTGGTAATGCGTAACAGCGATCTTGGTGATGAGGGTTCCTCCCACCTGCCCGCTAATCTGTTCCAGACACCGGACCATATTTTTGAAGTGAACCGCGTGCTGCAAACGGAAATCGACCCGAAATGGGGTAATCCGCTGAAAGATCTGCTCTCGCCGTTGTTGGTGCGTCGCGACCCAGGGGTGGATGTTGACGGCGATAGTTTTGCCGATGGTGGGTATCTGAAATATACCGGCGATGGGCATGTGGTGCTTGGTGGGACGGCAGGCAACGATACGTTAATCGGCGGTAAAGGGATCGACAGCCTGTGGGGCGATGGCGGAGATGACCGACTGGACGGCGGTGACGAAGCAGATGTGGTCCATGGCGGTGACGGTGATGACATTATTACCGATACCGGAACGCCTGTTGGTGATGCGGACTTCCTGCATGGCGATGCCGGACATGACGTTATCTTTTCCGGTAACGGAAACGATCTGGTCTTTGGTGGCAGCGGCAGCGACTTCGTGGTGGTCGGCGAAGATGCGCAGGAGGTCTTCTCGGGTCAGGATAACGACTTTGCGCTTGGCGGCTCGGGTGGTGATTTCCTTATGGGCAACGAAGGCAATGACTGGCTGGAAGGCGGCGACGGGTTTGACACGCTGGCGGGTGACAACTCTGAGTTGTTCTTCAACAGTACCATTATCGGTCACGATGTCCTCAACGGTCAGGGTAACGACACCGACTACGATGGCGAAGCCGGTGACGACATCATGGTTCAGGGCGCGGGGATCCAGCGCAATAATGGCATGGCCGGTTTCGACTGGGCTATCCATAAAGGCGACCCAAATGGCGCTAACTCTGACCTTGGGATCCCTATTTTCGTCAACCAGCAGGAGTTTATTCTACGCGACCGTTTTGATCTTGTTGAAGGGCTGTCGGGCTGGAAACACGACGATATCCTGATCGGAACAGAACAGCCGATAGGTACTGCGCCTGTTCAGGGCGTTCCCCTCTCTAACAACCTGACCCAGGAAGGTGCGGACCGGATCAACGGTCTACAGGCTATTCTCGGCGTAGAGCGTTCTACAAATCCGGACGCGGTGCTACTGAACCCTGATGATGGTAGCGATATTTTACTCGGCGGTGGTGGTAGCGACCGCATTATGGGTAAAGCTGGTAACGATATCATTGATGGTGATGCGTGGCTCAACGTTCGTATTGCCGTTACGGGTATGGCGGGACTCACCAGCGCCGAAGGTATGGCCGAACTGAAATCGTACATGCTGGCCGGCACGCTGAAACCGAATCAACTGTCGATTGTGCGCGAAATTCTGCATGAAGGTAACGGCACGGAAACTGACGTCGCGGTGTACCGTGATGTCAGCAGCAACTATGTCTTTACCCGTATGGCGGACGGTAGCCTGCGCGTCGATCACGCTACGCCGGATGCCACGCTGAACCTGAATGATGGCATCGATCGTCTGTTGAACATCGAAAAACTGGAGTTTGGCGATGGGAAGCAGCTGTGGGTGACGGGGCAACAAGCGACGGGCGATCTGATCATCAGCAATCCTAATCCTTCGGTGGGTGACCTGCTGCGCGTCAACGTGGCGAACTTGCTGGATGGTAACGGGCTGGCGGCGGATGTGGCCATCACTATGACCTGGCAGGCATTCGTCAACGGCCAATGGCGAGATCAGGCAACAGGCGTTGAGTTCAGAGTGCCTGGCGCTATTCAGGGCGCACCGTTGCGTGTGGTCGCCAGTTTTAACGACCGCATGGGTGACGCTGAAACCCTGGTGTCGGCACAAACTCAGGCAATCCTCCCGCGCAATCAGGCCACGACCGGTGTGCCAGTAATTAACGACCTCACCCCAACTGAAAGCCTGACGCTGACAGCGGTGGTTTCAGGCATTTCTGACGCTGATGGTCTGAGCGGCGGTAATTTCACTTATCAATGGAGAATGAGTTCGCCAACCGGATTCGTCAACATTAACGGTGCGACATCCGCTACCTATACGCCGGGCCAGGCTATGGTCGGCAGAACGTTGCAGGTGGTCGTTACCGTCGTCGACGATGAAGGCAACCCCCCTGTTGTCCTGACGTCGACCACCACCCAGCCTGTAGGCGATCTGATTGTTGGTACCAACGGGGCTAACACCCTCGTCGGTACTGCCTGGAGCGATATCCTGCGCGGTGAAGGCGGTAATGACACCTTACTTGGCGGTGCAGGTGACGATCTGCTCATCGGCGGTGCTGGAAACGACAATCTCTCTGGTCAGGCGGGACAAGATATTCTGCAAGGTGATGCCGGTAACGACACGCTTGATGGCGGGCTTGGTGCCGACAGTATGACCGGCGGCGCGGGCGATGATACCTACATCGTTGATGATTTCGGTGATGTGGTTATCGAAGGTGTGAATAGCGGTACGGACGTTGTCCGAACCAGCCTCAGCAGCTACGACCTCACCGATAACGTGGAAGAACTGGTATTTACCGGCAACGGCAGTTTTATTGGTACCGGTAATGCCATTGCAAATACCATCACGGGCGGTTCTGGTAACGACTATCTGTTTGGTATGGGCGGTAACGACCAGTTGTTTGGTGGTATCGGGAATGACTTCCTCGATGGCGGAGATGGCGCTGATAACCTGCAAGGTGGTGTTGGCAACGACGTCATGATTGGCGGTGCGGGCGCGGATACCCTCTCCGGCGGTAGCGGGGACGATATTCTCAATGGTCAGGAAGGTAACGACATTCTGGACGGTGGTACCGGGAGTGACATCTTCGCCTTTGGGGCCAACTTTGGGCAGGACCGAATTACCGGTTTTGACAGTAACCCCAACGGCGGGCAGGACTTCCTTGATCTCGTCTTGTTAGGTATCAACGCGGGTAATTTTGCCAGCAACGTGTCTATTACCGGAAACAATGGCAACACCATTGTGACTATCGGTACAGACACCATCACATTGGTGGGCGTCAATTCGACCACCGTGAATATTGGTGACTTTTATCTGGAAATGCCCACTACCCTTGCCAGCAACAATGGCAATAGTTCATTGATCGTATAAGGAGAAGACTATGTCGCGCCAGCATACGCCAACAGAACTGAATGATGCATTAAAGGGAACGAAACCCACTTTTCTGATGCTGTTGTTTTTTAGTTGTGTGATTAATATGCTTATGCTGGCGCCGGCAATTTATATGCTACAGGTTTACGATCGTGTGCTGGTCAGTAAAAATACCACCACGCTGTTAATGTTAACCTTATTGATTGTCGGCTTGTACATCGTTATTGCCATGATTGAATCTGCGCGCGCGCAGGTTATGGTCAGGCTTGGCAACAGGCTGGATATAAAGCTAAGTCAGTTGGTCTTTAACGCGGCCTTTAAAAGAAAGATGGTTACCGGTGATAACAACCCGGCGCAATCTTTAGCCGAACTGGATCAGATCCGTCAGTTTCTTTCCGGGAATAGTCTGTTCGCCTTACTGGATATTCCCTGGACGCCGATATATCTTTTCATCGCCTTTTTGGTCCATCCCCTGCTGGGATATCTTTCTCTCGGCGGAATAACATTATTATTTATTCTGACGCTGGTATCTGAAATCTCTACCAAGCGCCCGATTCAGCAAGCGCACGCCTTAACCATTAACAATGCCAGCAAACTGAATAAACAGCTGCAAAACGCCGATGCCATTGAAGCGATGGGGATGCTTTCGACCCTGAAGTCCAACTGGCAGGAGCAACATAACAAAGTGCTGGCGCTACAAACACAGATTGCCGACAAAACGGCCGGGTTAAGCAGTCTCAGCCGCTTTGTGCGGGTATTGCTGCAGTCGATTGCGCTGGGCGCCGGGGCTTTACTGGTGATCGGCGGCCATATTACCCCGGGCTTGATGATTGCCGCCTCGATCATTCTTGGCCGCGTCCTCAACCCGGTAGAACAAGTCATTGGCAGCTGGAAGCAGTTCGTGCAGTTTCGTAGCGCGTGGCATCAGCTCTCAACCTTGCTGAAGGAGTATCCGGCGCCGAAAGAAGTACTGACCCTGCCGCGTCCGAATGGCAACATCAGCGTCGAAAGCGTCTTCGCTGCAGCCCCCGGCCAGCCTTCTCCGCTACTGCGTAATATCTCATTCCAGCTGGAGCAAGGTGAAGTGCTGGGAATTATCGGCCCTTCAGCCTCAGGAAAAACCTCGCTGGCAAAGGTTCTGGTTGGTGTCTGGAAACCGTTATCAGGGAAAGTCAGATTAGATGGCGCAGATATATGCCAGTGGGATAAAGCGCTGCTGGGCCCGTCTATTGGCTATCTGCCGCAGGATGTGGAACTGTTTGACGGTACCATCGCACAAAACATTGCCCGCTTCGCGCAGAATGACAGTGAGCTTATCGTCGCCGCCGCATTACTGGCAGGCGTTCATGAGATGATCCTGCGCTTGCCGCAAGGTTATGACACTCTGCTGGGCGCAGGTGGATACCAGCTCTCCGGTGGGCAGCGGCAGCGCATCGGGCTGGCGCGCGCCGTGTATAACAATCCTGCGTTTATCGTGCTTGATGAACCGAATGCCAATCTTGACGACGCGGGCGAATTTGCACTCATTAAAGCCATCAATGCTCTGCGTACCCAGGGACAAACCACAGTCATTATCTCACACCGCCCGACGCTGCTCGGCGTGGTCAATAAGGTTTTGCTGCTTAACGATGGCGTTATACAGGAGTTTGGTACCCGCGATCAGGTTTTTGCCCATTTGCGTCAGGCCAACGTACTGAAACCGGTGGCTACGCCTTCTCCATCCACGACTGAACAGCAACGTGAGGCTTGATGATGAAAAAGAACCCCCACAACACGGCCTCTGCTGGCGTAGATACCAATATCTGGTCGCCGATTATCCGGGGCGTGATCGTCATTGTGCTTGGTGTCGGTAGTTTTATCCTCTGGGCAGTGCAAGCTCCGTTAGATGCGGGCGTGGTCGCCGATGGTACGGTTACCGTATCGAGTAACCGCAAAACCATTCAGCATCTGAGCGGCGGTCGGGTAACCCATATCTTTATCAAAGAAGGCGACTTCGTGAAGAAAAATCAGGTCCTCGTCCGGTTGGATAAAATGCAGCTTGAAATGCGTTTCAGCGCGTTGAATGCCCAGTATATTTCTGCAAAAAGTATCGAAGATCGTCTGTTAGCAGAACGCGATGACCTGGATGTGATCCGCTTTAATACTACGCTGACGCAGCAATTCTCTGGCAATAAACGGCTATCAGAAGTCAGAAATCTGCAGGCTAAACTTTTCGATACCCGTCGCAAAACGATTCAGGATGAACTGTCGATGATTCAGGAGACGCTCGATGGTCTGGTTGGACAGACGGATAATCTCAATAAAATAAAAGGCTATCGCGACCACCAGTTTTCTCTGATTAACCGGGAGTTAGGGGCTATTCGGGCGCTGAGCGAAAAAAACTATTACCCCAAAGCACAATTACTGGTGCTGGAGCGCGAGGCAGCAGAAATATCTGGCAGCGTTTCAGAAGATATTCTTAACATTGCCAAACTGAAATCGCAGCAGAACGAATTAAAAATTAAAGCCTATCAGGTGCGTCATCAATATTTACGTGAAGTTGAGTCTGAACTGACGGAAAACCAAAAAGAAGTGGCAATGCTGGAGGATGAATTGGTATCAACGCGTCATGAGCTGGATAACACCGAGATCCGCTCACCGATTAACGGTATTGTGCTGGATGTTAAAGTCAGTACCGTGGGCGGCGTCATTCAGCCTGGAGAACATTTGATGGATATCGTCGCCGGCGGACAACCGATGCAAATTGATGCCAAAATACCCGTACATGCCATTGATAAACTGGTCCCCGGTTTAACTGTTGATGTGCTGTTCCCTGCCCTTAACCATGCGCTGTTACCTTCGGTTCCGGCCCAGGTTCTGACTATCTCTGCGGACCGTTTAATTGATGAAGCCACTCAGCAGCCTTACTACCTTGCGGAAGTACAGGTTTCAGCAGAGGGCGCGCGTTTGCTGGGCGATTACAAAATTAAAGCGGGAATGCCCGCCAGCGTGACGATCAAGACCGGTGAACGAACCCTGATGAGCTACCTGTTTAAACCGTTGATTGCCCGTCTGGAACTGGCTTTTAAAGAGTATTGATCCATCCATTGCCGGTATGACGTACGGCTTGTCGCGCCATACCGCTTTCTGCCGTTGCTGGCAGCTTTGCTTTCTTGTAACCTTCTTCCCGTCTCACTACTGACAAAATCTGGAACCACTGAACTGGACTTCATATGAATGCTCATAATTCTAAAGACCCTTTACATGGCGTGACGCTAGAAATGCAGGTCAATGCCCTGGTTGAACGTTATGGTTGGGCTGAGCTGGCGCAACGCATTAATATCAACTGCTTTAAAAATGAACCGAGCGTTAAATCCAGTTTGAAGTTTCTGCGCCGTACGCCGTGGGCACGGGCAGAAGTAGAAGCACTGTACCTGGACTCTCTACATGACCAGGCCTCAAATAACACTCCCGAACCGGCCTTCGATCCCTGGGCTAACAGCCGCAATAAGAAGAAATAAGAGCAAAATCAGATGGCAGCATCCGGTTTCTTTTCAGGAAATTATCAGAAAAAACTGGCGAAGATTATCGCCCGTTTTCGTGCCAGACTACCGCTGACCAACATGAAATGGTTTGCTGTACTTGTGGGCAGTATGTTGTTACTTGGCAGCTGTTCTTCACAACCGCCCGGCTCCAAAACCACTCCGCAACCTCCGGTGAGCAAACCTCAGCAGAGCAAGGAGCCAGTGCGTGGGATCTGGCTGGCGACGGTTTCACGTCTTGACTGGCCGCCGATCTCATCTGTGAACATCAGTTCACATGCTGTACGCATCAGTCTGCAGCAAAAAGCGCTGACGGATAAGCTGGACAACCTGAAACGACTTGGTATTAACACCGTTTTTTTCCAGGTTAAGCCCGATGGGACCGCATTGTGGAAGTCAAAGATTCTGCCGTGGTCAGATACCCTGACCGGCACGATTGGCCAGGATCCGGGTTACGATCCGCTGCAGTTTATGCTCGATGAAGCGCATAAGCGCGGAATGAAAGTTCATGCCTGGCTTAACCCCTATCGCGTGTCTGTAAACACCAAACCTTCGACGGTCACTGAATTAAACAGCACGCTGTCACAAACACCGTCCAGCGTATACGTTCTGCATCGAGACTGGATCCGCACTGCGGGCGAGCGTTTTGTGTTAGACCCCGGTATTCCCGAAGTGCGTGACTGGATAACCAGCATCGTGGCGGAAGTGGTTGAGAATTACCCTGTTGACGGTGTGCAGTTTGATGATTACTTCTATACCGAGTCTCCTGGCTCTGCGCTCAATGACAGCCAGACGTTCAGAAGATACGGCCAGGGATTCGCTTCCAAAGCTGACTGGCGCCGCGATAACACGCAACGGCTGATTGCCCAGGTATCGCGGACTATCAAGAAACTCAAGCCTGAGGTTGAATTCGGTGTCAGCCCTGCGGGCGTATGGCGCAACCGTTCGCACGATCCAGCGGGCTCCGACACGCGCGGTGCGGCAGCGTATGATGAGTCTTATGCCGACACCCGCCGTTGGGTGCAACAAGGCTTGCTGGATTACATCGCACCGCAACTCTACTGGCCTTTTGCCCGCGATGCAGCGCGCTACGATGTACTGGCAAAATGGTGGGCAGATGTCGTGAAATCAACCAACACTCGCCTCTACATTGGTGTAGCGCTGTATAAAGTTGGTGAACCATCGAGAAAAGAGCCAGACTGGACGGTCAAAGGCGGTGTGCCGGAACTGAAAAAGCAGCTCGATCTAAACGAGACCGAACCGTACATTAACGGCACGATCCTGTTTCGCGAAGATTACCTTAATCAACCGCAAACGCAGGAAGCTGTGACCTATATTCGCAATCGTTGGGGACGTTAATGGTTGTTCTGAGCGGGAAGCCTGAGACAGACGCTCACGTAGCGGGTAAATTTCCCCACAAAAATTCCGGCGAACATGCCGCCAGTAATGATAGCCAGGGCGCTCATTGCGGGTTGACGTAAAACGTCGGGGGAAATGGCGTTAAGTACGCCAAGTACGTACTTAACGCCGAATGCCATCAGCATAAATGGCAATGCGGAATAATCTGCCGGACGGTGAATACTCCGTGGTGCGCTACTGCGGCTCAAACGGCCGGGGTTAATTAATATGTAGCCAATGATTGCGCCGCTGAGGATACCTATCGCCCACTGAATATACGTAATGAGGGTCGGGTCGCGATAAGTGATTAAATCGTAGATATCCCAGACTAAAAAAATAGCGGGGATCAGCGCCAGCTTTTCCAGCGTGACAGTGGCAGGTGTTCTGGCTTTAATCCCTCGATACAGTAGAAAGGCAAACAGCAGATACACCCAAACTGGCGTGTTTTTCAGCATATTCACGACAAATTCAGCCATAACGTTGCCTCGCTCAGATTTAGTTCTTCGCTAAGTGTAGCGGCTGTCTCTGCATCACAGGGACATTAACCTGCGGACATTTTCATTAATCTGTTTCTGTATCGTATTCAGCGTAGTTTGTGTTATCTGATCGGCGTATTTGTCTTTGGCTGTAACGCTTAGCGCTGTTGCATGGTGGCAGATCTTGTCGATTATAGCGTTCACATGCTCAGCTGATAGCTCAGCTTCCTGTACGCCAAGCTGCTGCAGGTGCTTTCTTTCGATATCCAGCGCTTCTCCCAGCACGTCCATTTGGTGATACCCGCCGGGTCCTTCGCACCAGGTCACGTCGTAAGCCGGAGCCAAAGTCCAGTTTCCTGCGGCTGACATTAAATAGGCAAAGTTTTTGGGATGGTCATCGCGGTTGTTAAATGCCACGTTGAAAACCACGCGTTCGAACGCTTTCGCTTTTTCTCTGACATCATTGGTACAAATCTGTGTGGCGCGCAGAAAATCCCGGTAATCTAAAGCACCGGGTATCTGGTAATTTGCACCGGTAAATGCCGCCAGGCTCTGCATAGGAATACGGACCGACTGGTCACGGTCGAAACGGCGGGTAGCAAATGCCGCCTGCCCGTCAGGCAGATTAAAATACGCGGTATCAGGCGTAGTGATCCCACATTGCCGCAAACATTCAGCATACACCGCTTCGATTGCACATACCTCAGCATGCTCATGCCTGGCAGGAAATTTAATCAACCAGCTTTCGCTCCCCGGGAGGGGCGCAGTGGTGAACTTTGACGTGACACTGTCACGATAAAGTAACGCTTTTGGCCTGGCCCCTTGCGGTGAACCGCCCATCTGGAGCAGTTTTTGCAAGAATTCCCCGCCTTCGCCGCTCAGGACTTCCTGAACCTCAGATGCCAGTTGTTCGAGAGGAACATCCTCTTTTGAAAGCGTCTCGACATCTGACTGAACGGGCCGGAACGTCATGGCGCCCATTGCGTTATTGCCGACCCAGGTTAACCTCTCCAGAGGTCCTATGCGCGCTGCGTTGAGTCCACGGCGTTTAAATAAACGATCCATCAACAGCATACCCCAACCATCAGGTAGCGAATCGTACACGGGTCCTGGTAATCCCAACTGATGAGCCGGGAAATCCCTGCGTAAACGAGGACCGTTCAGCGGTAACCTTAACCGGGACAGCTCCAGCCCCTTACGTATAGCGTCTTCACTGTATTCAAAGGCGATCAACGGGCGTCCGGTCAGGGCTGAGGAAGACACCAGTTTTCCCCACAACCATTTTTCACCCCAGCCTTCATAAAAGACATCGACTTGCTCAGGCATCAGTATTTTTCCTTTTCACCCGCTGGCGTGCCGCGCTCTTCTCGTAACGCAAAATATCATCCAGACTGTCGATCCTGGGTTTGAATAAGCCCTCCAGCGCGTCACCATAGCCTAACACCATCGCGACTTTGACCAGATTCTCAAATCCTACATTTTTACCGGCCTCCAGATTCGAAACGGTATTCACACCGACACCTGAACGCGCGGCAACATCTGCCTGCGTCATTTGCTGCGCGAGCCGTTCCTTACGCAATCTGTCGCAAAGTAGTTTGACGATATCGGCTGCTGTATTGAGCATTAAATCCATAATATTGGCTCTTATTGGAATAAAAACGACTTTACACCCAATATTATAGAGTTAAGCGGAGAATGATTCAAAGTTTTGTAAGGCACAATAAAGAGGAGTTAAATCAATAAATCGTGGTTAAGCACCATTATACTGGAATTATCTGGGCACAAGATCTGTACCCGGATAGGATGTGGTTAACAGGCAACGGAAGGCTCAGGTAATCTGAAAGAAGAGACCAGCAATGCCAGCTGTTCCGCCTCCTCTTTCAGCGCCTGCGTCCGTGCTGCGGCATCATCAATTAACGAGGCATTCTGCTGAACGGTGCTGTCCATTTCGGTAACTGCGAGCGTAACTTCGGAAACACCTTTACGCTGTTCTTCACCCGCAACGCGTATTTCCCCCATCAACTGGCGTACCTGACGCACATTGCTGACCAGTTCTCCCAGACGTTCGCCGGCAGTGTGAATTTGCTGACTTCCGCTACCAACATGAGAAACGGATTCATCAATCAACGCTTTAATTTCCTGGGCGGCGGTGGCACTGCGCTGAGCCAGCGTGCGCACTTCGGAGGCCACGACGGCAAACCCTCTGCCAGCATCACCCGCTCTGGCGGCTTCAACCGCGGCATTCAGGGCGAGAATATTGGTCTGGAACGCAATGCTGTCGATGACCGCGACAATTTCCACCATTCTGCCGGATGAGGCGCTGACGTTATCCATCGTAGAGATGACGCCCTGCATCACATCACCGCAACGGTTGGCCGTTTGCGCTGTGTTATCGGATAGCTCATCCGCCAATTGTGTATTACTGGCGTTTTGATGAACGGTCGCATTTAACTGCTCCATAGCCGCTGAGCTCTCTTCCAGCGCAGCGGCCTGCTGCGTTACGCGAGATGAAAGCTCCATATTACTGTCAGCCAGGCTAACGGCGTTATTCGCCACCACTGTGCTACTGCTTCTGACGGTAATCAGGATGGCCGAGATTTTATCGACGAACAGGTTAAACGCCTCGGCGATAGCCGAAATCTCATCTTTGCCGCGAACATCCAGACGACGGGTAAGATCGCCTTCTCCCTGCGCGATGTCATCAAGAGCCTGACGGGTATCATCGAGACGTGAAATTAGTCGACGAACCACCAGCCATGATCCCACCAGCAACAGCGTCATGATAGGGATCAATACCTCCAGAACATCCTGCATCATCACTTTGGCAAGACCGACAATACGTGATTCTGGTGTCACAAGCCCTACGACCCAGCCGGTATCTGGCATCGGGAACAGCATGACCTGTGACGCTGTATTCAGGACGAGATCATTTTCCAACGTTATGGTCTTCACCCCATCTGTCGGGCGCAAAGATTTCAGACCGTTTTGCACCGGGATAAGCCACTGCGCGCTTTGCGCCAGATCGTTAATGGTTTTATGTTTGGCCAGGTCGGCCTGCGGGAAATAGAGAATTTGTCCCTGCTTGTCTACCACAAACGCGTAACCGCCAGTACTGTTGCCCTGCTGCTGCATGAAAGTTGCGACGTTATCCAGACGGATATCGGTGGTCGCGACACCGGCAAACTTGCCCGCCTGCTGATAAGGCACGCTGCATGTCACCATGTTGACGCCTGAACTGGCATCCTGGTAAACATCAGACCATAGGCAGTTGTTTTGTGATTGCCCTTTGGCGTGCTGATACCAGCTTTCATTGTGGTATCCGCTTGATCCTTCGACGTTATAATCGTTGGAATAGACAAGCTTTCCTTCGGCATTACGCGCCCAGAAAAAGCTTCTTTTCTCCACACCTGCGGTGAAGGCGTCTGGTTCTGGCCAGATGCCGCCGCCGGTAATAATCGAGTCTTTACCTTCACCAATCAGATGCGGAACGACGCTTTGATACAGAGATTCATCGTTAGGCAACACTTCAGCCAGTCGCGACATGCTGACTGTCTCACCTTCAATTCGGGACAATACGGTACTCAACTGACGGGTTAAACCTTGCCCTGTTTCTTCGATCAGGGCGGTGTTGATTTCAACGACGCGCGGCTGACCACGCCAGAGCATAATCACCACGATAACAATAGTCGTTACTGCAAGCAGCAGAATGCCGCCGATGGTTAAACGCGTTGAAATACGAGTAGGATACCAGGCCATACAAACTCCTTCTGCAAAAGGCTAACTTTTATCCAGTATCGGCACAGGCCTTTATATCTTTATAAAGATTTCTTAAGTATTGCAAAAGAAAAAAGTGACAATGTCACAAATAACAAAACCCAGCACTTTGGCTGGGTTTTAATAACGGCTTAATTTTATTTAGATAATTCTTTTTTGATTTCGTCTTTTATTTTACTTAATTCGCTCTGCGGATGTTTCTTACAAAGTTCAACGGTCAGAGGAACTGCAGTCGTAACGGTTTCGTTATAGTCTACGTAATCGCCACCTTTGAAGTCTTCGTCTTCATTGAGCACCCAGAAGGCCACCGGAGCCATAGTTTGTGGGTTCAAATCAATAAACTCCTGACAGTTCATGCCTTTCGGAGTCACTGCAGTTTTAGCGTTATCAGTTGCTGCATTGACGCTGACACTGGTTAACAGCGCTGCGACCAGAATACCTGCTGTAGAAAGGGAGAATTTATTCATTGTAGTACTCCATGTATAATATAAATAATATCTACACTTGCGCTTAACACCGTTAATGTAGCTCGTGAAAAATAATACCCTTATAGTCATAAGAATAAAGATTGGTGTTATTGATATGGCTGAAATTTATATTTTCAATTACTGATTCTTATGTCTTAGGGATAAATGTTGCCCACAATGTGATCGTTCCGACGAAATCAGCAGATTCATACCCCGCTTCCTCTGCCGTTGCACCAAAACTGAACTACGCTGCACAAATGTTGATCATTAGTTAACGAATTTGAGCTGAATTTTAACAAAAACAGCCAGCATGCTGCTGTTACTGACATGGCACGCGTCGTGCATTGTTAATTCGCTAACAGAGATACGGAATCTGACAGACAACTAACAGCGAGAAGGTAATGACAGCCAAACCAGAGTTATTTACCCGCATAGAGCAAACCTTTAGCCAGCTGACGCCCAGCGAAAAGCGCGTGGCTGGGTGGCTGTTAGCCCATGCTGTGCAGATCCCATTTGAAACAGCGGATGGCATCGCTAAAGCGACCGGAACCAGCGGCATTACCGTCGGACGTTATCTGCGTAAACTGGGCTTTCGTAACCTGGAGGATGCAAAAGCCAGTCTGCGTGAGCTGCCTGTAGTTCCTTATCAGCCCTGGGGAATGAATGAACGACTGGATTCCTGGCACCAGCAACAAAGCCTGCCAGATCGGGCGCACCAGTCGCTGTTACTGGAAATCGACGCCATTACCCACGTCTACCAACTTGCTCAGGGTGAGACTTTTCTACGCATTGCACAGCAGTTGGCGCATGCGGAAGCCGTGTACATCCTCGGGATCCAGTCCACCCGTGGGATCGCTAACGCCTTTTTTAGTCACCTGGAATATCTGCGACCTAAAGTCAGCTACTCCGAAGGTCTTTCCGGCAGTTGGGTAGAGTCGCTGAACTCGGGATTCAGCAAGCCTTACGTGGTTATTACCGATATGCGCGCCTACTCCGCTATTTCGCGACAATATTGCCGTGTCGCCACTGAACGCTGCATTCCGCTGGCGCTAATTACCGATGTGTGGTGCCCATGGGCCAGGGATTATTCCATTGATTTGCTTCAGGTAAAAACCGACACCGGACATTTCTGGGACTCACTGGCACCGGTGAGCTGTCTGTTCAACTTATTACTTTCTGCGGTGGTGGCGCAACTGGGTGACGCCCTCGCAGGACGCCTGCAAACTAATCGCCAGTTACAACAACAATTTGGTCAATTCGAACAATAAACAGGAAACGTGCTATGTCAGAACTCCCAGAACTGGTCGATCTGTCGGTGATATTTCCGTCGCTGCATATCGATCTTAAATACGCTACTGCCGACAACATTACCGGCGCACCTATCTACAGGGAAGCGCGTTGCCTGTTGCACACCGAGGCGGTAACCGCGCTGGCAAAAAGCATCAGCATTGCGCAACTGGCGGGCTTGTCGCTGGTGGTGTACGACGCGTATCGCCCCCAGCAGGCGCAGGCGATACTGTGGAATGCCTGTCCCGACCCGCAATATGTTGTCGATGTTGCCATTGGTTCCAATCACAGTCGGGGTACGGCCATTGACGTCACGTTGATGGACGATCGCGGCCATCTCCTTGATATGGGGGCCGGTTTTGATGAAATGCACGACCGTTCCCATGCCTGGCATCCGTCTGTTCCTCCGGCAGCGCAGCGTAACCGCCTGCTGCTCAATGCCATTATGTTTGGTGGTGGTTTTGTCGGTATTAACAGCGAATGGTGGCATTTTGAATTACCTGATGCCGCCCGTTACCCGCTGCTTGACGATCAAATAGATTGTTACACTGTCACGTCTATAACAACACAACATCCCCTTTAATTCTGGAGCCTGGTTATGAAGACTACACCTGCGTTAAACGCTTTTTTCCGCCCCGCTCTGATAGCCGTTGCGTTAGCGGTAGCCCTGCCTGCCGCGCAGGCTGCCGTTCCCAAAGATATGTTAGTGATTGGTAAAGCCGCCGATCCGCAGACGCTCGATCCCGCTGTGACCATAGATAACAATGACTGGACGGTCACCTATCCCTCTTACCAGCGGTTGGTTCAGTACAAAACAGATGGTGGTAAAGGTTCCACGGAAGTTGAAGGCGATTTAGCCAGCGGCTGGAAAGCCTCGGACGACCAGAAAGAGTGGACGTTTACCCTGAAAAACGATGCCAAATTCGCCGACGGAACACCGGTGACGGCTGATGCGGTAAAGCAATCCTTCGAACGATTGCTCAAGATTGGTCAGGGACCTGCGGAGGCTTTCCCGAAAGATCTGAAGGTTGAGGCCATTGATAACACCACGGTGAAGTTTACCCTCAGCCAGCCGTTTGCTCCGTTTCTGTATACGCTGGCAAATGACGGTGCCTCAATCATTAACCCGGCCATCTTAAAAGAGCATGCCGCAGACGATGCCCGCGGATTCCTGGCACAGAACACGGCAGGTTCTGGTCCCTTCATGCTGAAGAGTTGGCAAAAGGGACAACAACTGGTGCTGGTGCCTAACCCGCATTATGCCGGTACAAAACCGACGTTTAAGCGCGTCTCAGTCAAAATCATTGGTGAAAGCGCCTCCCGTCGCCTGCAACTGTCCCGTGGCGATATCGACATTGCCGATGCGCTTCCTGTTGACCAGCTTGCTGCTTTAAAACAGGAAGGCAAAGTGAACGTGGCGGATTATCCCTCATTGCGCGTGACTTATCTGTATCTCAACAACAGTAAGGCCCCGCTCAATCAGGTGGATTTACGCCGCGCTATCTCGTGGGCCACCGATTATAAAGGCATGGTCAACGGGATCCTGAGCGGCAATGGAAAGCAAATGCGTGGCCCAATCCCCGAAGGCATGTGGGGTTTTGACGATAAGGCCATGCAGTACAGCTTCGATGAAGCCAAAGCCAAAGCAGCGTGGGACAAAGTTGCCACCAAACCTGAAAGCCTGAGCTTCCTGTACTCAGATAATGATCCAAACTGGGAACCTATCGCGCTCGCTACCCAGGCAAGCCTTGGCAAACTGGGCATTAAGGTGAAGCTGGAAAAACTGGCGAACGCCACCATGCGTGACCGCGTGGGCAAAGGCGATTACGACATTGCCATTGGTAACTGGAGTCCGGATTTTGCCGACCCGTACATGTTTATGAACTACTGGTTTGAGTCAGATAAGAAAGGCTTGCCGGGTAACCGTTCGTTCTATGAAAACAGTGAGGTCGATAAGCTGCTACGTAGCGCGCTGGCTACGACCGATCAGGTGGCCAGAACCAATGACTACCAGCAGGCGCAAACCATCGTGATTGATGAAGCGGCCTACGTCTATTTATTCCAGAAAAACTATCAGTTGGCGATGAACAAAGACGTCAAAGGATTTGTATTCAACCCCATGCTGGAACAGGTCTTCAATATCTCCACCATGAGTAAATAAGCCACGTTTACGCGGAGCCGCTCTGGCTCCGCAAGGGGAAGCTAATGACGTTCTGGAGTATTTTGCGCCAGCGATGCTGGGGACTTATTCTGGTGGTTATCGGTGTTTGCGTAATCACCTTTATTATTTCACATCTGATACCTGGCGACCCCGCACGGCTGTTGGCGGGCGACCGCGCCAGCGATGAAATTGTCGAAAATATTCGCCAACAGCTGGGGCTGAATCAACCGCTGTATGTCCAGTTTTTTCGCTATGTCAGCGACATTTTTCACGGCGATTTAGGCACCTCCATTCGCACCGGGCGTCCGGTACTGGATGAACTGCGCATTTTCTTCCCCGCTACCCTTGAGCTGGCTTTCTGCTCTTTGTTGCTGGCGCTGGTGATAGGTATCCCGCTGGGTATTTTATCTGCGGTCTGGCGTAACCGCTGGCTTGATCACCTTGTTCGGCTAATGGCAATTACCGGTATCTCCACGCCAGCATTCTGGCTGGGGCTGGGGGTTATCGTGCTGTTTTACGGTCATCTGCAAATTTTACCCGGCGGTGGACGTTTAGACGACTGGCTGGATCCACCTGCTCACGTCACCGGGTTCTACCTGATTGATGCACTGCTGGAAGGCAACGGCGAAGTCTTTTTCAATGCGCTTCAGCACCTGATTTTGCCGTCGCTGACACTGGCTTTTGTTCATCTTGGGATCGTTGCCCGCCAGATTCGTTCCGCCATGCTGGAGCAACTGAGTGAAGATTACATTCGTACCGCCCGCGCCAGCGGGTTACCGGGCTGGTACATCGTGCTGTGCTATGCATTGCCTAACGCTCTCATCCCATCAATCACCGTCCTCGGCCTGGCGCTGGGCGATCTGCTCTACGGTGCGGTATTGACCGAAACGGTCTTTGCCTGGCCAGGCATGGGCGCTTGGGTGGTGACCTCAATTCAGGCACTCGACTTCCCGGCGGTAATGGGATTTGCCGTGGTGGTCTCGTTCGCCTATGTGCTGGTCAACCTGGTGGTGGATTTGCTCTATTTGTGGGTAGATCCTCGAATTGGACGTGGAGGTGCTGAATGATGCTCACACAAGAAATGCCGACCGCCCCTCAGACAGCACGCCGCCGCACGGACTGGGCCAAACTGTTCTGGATGATGAAAAGTAGCCCGCTGACGCTGGTTGGCGGGGTCATCATCGTATTGATACTGCTGCTGATGGTGCTGTCGCCGTGGATAACGCCACACGATCCTAATGCCATCAATTTGAGTGCGCGCCTGCTGCCCCCGTCAGCCGCTCACTGGTTTGGTACCGATGAAGTTGGCCGCGATCTGTTCAGCCGCGTTCTGGTAGGAAGTCAGCAGTCGGTCGTTGCCGGTCTGGTGGTGGTGGGTATCGCCGGGGGATTGGGATCACTGCTGGGCTGCTTGTCGGGTGTCATGGGCGGGCGCGCCGACGCGATAATTATGCGGATGATGGATATTATGCTGTCCATTCCTTCGCTGGTGCTGACGATGGCGTTGGCCGCCGCGCTGGGCCCCAGCCTGTTTAACGCCATGCTGGCGATTGCCATCGTCCGTATCCCTTTCTATGTGCGCCTCGCCCGCGGTCAGACGTTAGTAGTGCGCCAGTTTAGCTATGTACAGGCTGCCCGGACCTACGGCGCTTCACGCTGGCATCTGATTAGCTGGCACATTTTACGCAATTCTCTGCCGCCACTCATTGTGCAGGCATCGCTGGATATCGGCAGTGCGATCCTGATGGCTGCCACGCTCGGGTTTATTGGTCTGGGCGCACAGCAGCCGAGCGCTGAATGGGGCGCGATGGTCGCAATTGGCCGCAATTATGTGCTTGATCAGTGGTGGTATTGTGCTTTTCCCGGCGCCGCCATTCTGATTACCGCCGTGGGCTTTAATCTCTTTGGCGATGGTATTCGCGATCTGCTTGATCCGAAAGCCGGAGGAAAACAGTCATGACACAACCCGTACTGGAAATCGAAGATTTACATCTGAGTTTCCCCGGCTATAAAGCTGATGTGCATGCGCTGAACCATGTATCACTGCACATCAACCGCGGAGAAATCGTTGGTGTGGTGGGTGAATCCGGTTCCGGTAAGTCCGTGACCGCCATGCTCACCATGCGTCTGCTTCCGGAGGGAAGCTATCGTATTCACCTGGGCCGCGTTTCACTGCTGGGTGAAGATGTGCTCAACGCCAGTGAGAAACAAATGCGTCAATGGCGCGGCGCACGCGTCGCGATGATCTTTCAGGAGCCCATGACGGCACTGAATCCGACCCGGCGTATCGGCCAGCAAATGGTGGAGGTGATCCGCCATCACCAGGCGTTAAGCCGCACGGATGCCCGCCAGAAAGCCGTCGCTCTACTCGAAGAGATGCAAATCCCGGACGCGCCGGAGGTCATGAAACGATTTCCGTTTGAGCTTTCCGGCGGGATGCGCCAGCGCGTGATGATTGCGCTGGCCTTTTCGTGCGAGCCGGAGCTTATTATTGCCGATGAACCGACCACCGCGCTGGACGTCACGGTGCAACTGCAGGTGCTGCGTTTGCTGAAGTTAAAAGCACGGGCCAGCGGAACAGCCGTGTTATTTATCAGTCATGATATGGCGGTGGTTTCACAGTTATGCGACCGGTTGTACGTCATGTATGCCGGGAGCGTGATTGAGAGTGGCCCGACGCAAACCGTTATTCAACGTCCGACGCATCCCTATTCCATCGGCTTGCTGAAATGCGCGCCGGAACACGGCGAACCACGCGCATTGTTACCTGCGATCCCCGGCACCGTACCGAATCTAACCTGCTTACCTGCCGGATGCGCATTTCGTGAGCGCTGTTTTGCCGCTGGTCCTCGTTGTGAAGAAACGCCTGCGTTAAGTAGTCAGGGAGGCGTAGATCAACAATCTGCCTGCTGGTATCCACAACTGGAGACAACACATGTCTGATTTTTTACTGGCGCTGCAGGATGTTCATGTCAACTTTCCTGCGCGTAAAAACTGGCTTGGCAAGGTTACGGAACGGGTGCATGCGCTCAACGGTCTGGATTTACAGATTCGCCAGGGTGAAACGCTGGGGATTGTTGGCGAATCCGGTTGTGGAAAAAGTACGCTGGCGCAACTGCTGATGGGCATGCTGAAACCCAGCCAGGGAAGCTATTCTCGCCGTGGTGATAAACAGCATAACGGTATGCAAATGGTCTTTCAGGACCCTCTTTCATCGCTGGATCCTCGCTTACCGGTGTGGCGCACGATCACTGAGCCGGTATGGATCCAAAAACGAAGTCCGGAACGTGAGCGCCGCATGCTTGCTGAAGATTTAGCCCAACAGGTAGGCATCCGCCCGGAATATCTCGACCGTCTGCCGCATGCGTTTTCCGGTGGACAACGCCAGCGTATTGCCATCGCCCGGGCGCTATCGTCAGAGCCGGATGTTATCGTCCTCGATGAGCCCACTTCAGCACTGGATATCTCTGTGCAGGCGCAAATTCTCAATCTTCTGGTGTCACTTCAGGCGCGCAGAAATCTGACCTACGTATTGATATCGCATAACGTGTCGGTGGTCCGCCATATGAGCGACCGTGTGGCGGTGATGTACCTCGGGCAAATTGTTGAGCTGGGCGATGCTCAACACGTTCTCACTCACCCCGCCCATCCGTACACACGGTTATTGCTGGACTCTGTCCCTAAAACGGGCGCGCCACTGACGGAAGATTTGGTGTTACGTAAAACCGAGCTACCGGGAAACCGAACGTTGCCCCAGGGATGCTTTTTCCGTGACAGATGTCCATTGGCAACCCACGGTTGTGAGAAAAAACAGGCATTACTGAAAAGTGATACCGGATGTGATGTTCGATGCTGGCGGGCGGTTACATGACCTGAGCCGTAGTGAAAAGTCAGGTGCGATACGCCTTTTTCAGTGAATCCACCAGCACCTCGGAAGCAGTAGATAATTTATGATGTGCTGAACGCAAAACCCCGATCCGACGCTGGATCACTGGAGTATCCAGATCGATACAGGTTGCGCCTAACTCTGTCATTTGCGTGCGGCATAGTGCAGGTACGGCGCTACCGCCCAGACCGTTAGCCACCAGACGGCCAACGGTTACTAATTGATGGCTCTCCAGCGCTACTTCCAGCGTATGTCCGCTTTGCACCAGTTGTTCTTCCAGCATCAGCCGCACGGCTGACGGACGTTGCAAGGTGATGAAATCCAGCGTCAGCAGTTCGCGCCATGCAATACGATCCCTGTCTGCCAGCCGACAGGTTGGCGGCACAATCGCGATAAAACGATCCACGCCGAGCGGCGTGAAATGCAGATGTCCCGAATAGTCCGGCTCGAAGGCTATGCCCATCTCGACCCGCCCTTCACTGACCATTTCAATCACGTGTTCATTGATCACATCATGAACCGTTACGTTGATACCAGAATAAGAATCACGAAACGTTTTCAGTACCGATGGCAGGACGTTAGCGGCAAATGAGGGCATGGCGGCGATCGAGATTTTACCGCGCTGTAGCGTAAAGCGTTGGCGCATGGCTTCTTCCGTATTCTCCCAGTCCGCCAGCAGCTGTCTCCCCATATTCAGCAGCGTTTCTCCCTCCTGCGTCAGAGTCACTTTGCGGGTGGTTCTCAACAGTAACGCCCCGCCCAGCGAATCTTCCAGTCCTTTAATCGCCAGGCTTAATGCGGGTTGCGACATGTTCAGTCTTTCACTGGCATGAGCAAAATTCAGAGTGTGAGCTACCGCTAAAAACGCGCGTAACTGTTTGATGCTCATTCCCATTTCGCATTCCTTTAACTTGTTGAATACCTTTAATTAACATTAAATTGATAAAAAAACCCAATGAGTGAGTCACAAATTTAAAATTAACAAATCATTTTTCACCCCCAATGATGTCGGCAAGGACAACTGGGGAGGCAAGTGTATGGCTGGACTGGATAAACGTGTTGCCACTTATCAAGAGGCGCTGGAAGGACTGACCGACAACATGACGCTGCTGGCGGGCGGTTTTGGTTTATGTGGGATCCCTGAAAACCTGATTACCGAAGTACGCCGTCGAGAAGTACAGGGACTTACCGTTGTATCAAACAACTGTGGCGTGGATGGCTTTGGGCTAGGCGTACTGCTGGAAACGCGCCAGGTGCGCAAAGTGGTCGCGTCCTATGTAGGGGAAAACGCCCTGTTTGAGAAGCAGGTGCTTAGCGGCGAACTGGAAGCCATCCTGACGCCACAGGGTACGCTGGCAGAGCAGTTGCGCGCGGGCGGCGCGGGAATCCCGGCATTTTTTACCGCGACTGGATATGGAACCCCCGTAGCGGAAGGGAAAGAGGTTCGCGAGTTTGCCGGACGCCCTTACATCCTTGAACAGGCGATAACCGGTGATTTTGCATTGGTTAAAGGCTGGAAAGCCGACTGGTACGGCAACGTCATCTATCGCCACACCGCACAGAACTTTAATCCGCTGATGGCCGCCGCCGGGCGCATTACCGTCGTGGAAGTCGAAGAGATTGTCCCTCCCGGAGAACTGGACCCTGCAGCGATTCACACTCCCGGAATTTTCGTTAACCGCATTATTCAGGGGCAGTTTGAAAAACGTATTGAACAACGCACCCTGCGCCAGAAAGGAGCCTGACCATGTTAACGCGTGAACAAATGGCGATGCGCGTCGCCCGCGAGCTGCGCGACGGTTATTACGTCAACCTTGGGATCGGCATTCCCACTCTGGTGGCAAATTATATCCCTGATGGCATGGACGTGATGCTGCAATCAGAGAATGGTTTGCTGGGTATGGGGCCGTTTCCCACAGAAGACGAAATTGATGCCGACATGATTAACGCCGGGAAACAGACCGTGACGGCGCGCAAAGGCGCGGCGATTTTCGACTCTGCGCAATCCTTCGCCATGATCCGCGGCGGCCACGTTGATCTGACGGTGCTCGGTGCGTTTGAAGTCGATGTTAACGGCAATATCGCCTCATGGATGATCCCCGGGAAAATGGTGAAAGGCATGGGCGGCGCGATGGACCTGGTTGCCGGAGCCGACAACATCATCGTGGTAATGACCCATGCTTCCAAAAGCGGTGAGTCCAAACTGCTTCCCGCCTGCACCCTGCCGTTGACCGGCGTGGCCTGCATCAAACGTGTGCTGACCGACCTGGCTCTGCTGGAAATTGCCGACGGGGCGTTCATTCTGCGTGAACGCGCCCCGGGTATCAGTGTGGATGAAATCGTCGCCAGAACCGCCGGCAAGCTGATCGTGCCCGAAACTGTCCCCGAAATGCAATTTAACTGAGGAGCTGACCATGCAGGATGTTGTAATTGTCGCGGCAACGCGCACCCCGATTGGCAGTTTTCATGGTGCGCTGGCACCACTTTCCGCCGTGGAGTTAGGTACAGCGGTTGTCCGTTCGCTGCTGGAAAAAACGGCTGTGGCGCCTGAACAAATTGATGAAGTGATTTTAGGTCAGGTGCTCACGACAGGCTGTGGCCAGAATCCGGCCAGACAAACGGCGTTACGCGCAGGACTGCCGTCAACCACACCGGCGTTAACTATTAATCTGGTGTGCGGTTCTGGCCTGAAGGCGGTGCATCAGGCGGTACAGGCAATTCGCTGTGGCGATGCGCAAATCGTGATTGCCGGAGGCCAGGAGAGCATGAGCAATGCGCCCTATTTTCTCGACGGCGCGCGGGCCGGCCTGCGTTTGGGTCATGCCAGTATGAAAGACAGCGTGGTCCATGATGGCCTGTGGGATGCGTTCAACGACTATCACATGGGTATTACTGCCGAAAATCTGGCGGATAAGTTCGTAATCAGTCGTGAGCAGCAGGACGCTTTTGCCCTGCGCTCCCAGCAAAAAGCCGCCGCTGCCATTGAAGCGGGTCGTTTTAGCGCGGAAATCACGCCGGTTAGCGTCCCACAAGGCAAAAAGCCGCCACGTGTGGTGGACCGTGACGAACAGCCTCGCCCGGATACTCAGGCCGTCAAGCTGGCGCAACTTAAACCAGCATTTCGGCCAGGAAACGGCACGGTGACCGCCGGAAATGCATCATTCATCAATGATGGTGCCGCCGCGGTGATGTTGATGAGCGTCGGCAAAGCCGCAGAACTCAATTTGCCAGTACTTGCCCGGGTAGCAGGCTACGCGGTTTCTGGTGTCGATCCCGCCATTATGGGCCTTGGGCCGGTAGAAGCGTCACTCCAGTGCCTGAAGCGAGCTGGCTGGACGTTGAATGATGTCGATCTCATTGAGGCCAACGAAGCCTTTGCCGCACAAGCGCTGGCGGTTGGCGAATCCCTGAACTGGGACAGCGACCGGGTGAACGTAAATGGCGGCGCGATTGCGCTGGGCCATCCCATCGGTGCATCTGGTTGCCGAATCCTGGTGACACTGTTGCACGAAATGGCCCGCAGTAAAGCGACCAAAGGGCTGGCTACGCTGTGCGTAGGCGGCGGTCAGGGCGTAGCGCTGGCGGTAGAGCGTTTGCAGGAGGTCTCTCATGCAAAGTAAGTCTGTCTGCGTTCTGGGGGCGGGGTTAATGGGGGTCGGTATTGCCACCCACTTCGCCCGTTATGGTCACGATGTCTGGCTGTACGACACCGATAGCAGCCGAATTGCAGAAATTAGCGCCGTTGCCAGCGGTATTCTGGATGAGCTGATTACCGCCGAACAGTTTGCCGTAGACGAAAAAGACCAGGTTGTGAGTCGTCTGCACGGTACGACTTCGCTACCGGAGATTGCTGCGTGCGGGTTACTGATTGAAGCGATCCCGGAGCGGCTCGAGCTCAAGCACGCGTTGTATGCGCAACTGGAAGATCTGATCGCGCCTGAGGCCGTCATTGCCAGTAATACCAGCGGCCTGCCGCCGGATGCGCTGGCAGAAAAGCTCGTCCATCCTGAGCGGCTGCTCATCGCCCATTTCTGGCACCCGCCACATTTTATTCCGCTGGTCGAAATTGTCCCCGGCACCGCCACCAAAGCGGAATACCTGCGTGAGCTGCAACAGTTGCTGCTCTCGATGCAACTGGAAGCCGTCGTGCTCGATCGCGCCGCACCAGGGTTTGTCGGCAATCGACTGCAGTTTGCGCTGCTGCGTGAAGCGCTTCATATCGTTAAAAGCGGCATCGCCAGCGCAGAGGTGGTGGATCAGGTCATGCGCGCCTCGCTCGGACGTCGCTATGCGATGGTTGGTCCGCTGGAAGCGGCAGATATGACCGGGCTGTCTACGGTACAGGATATTTGTCGGCATCTGCTCCCGGAACTGGCAACCGGCAGCGAGATGATGTCGTTGGTCGCTGACAAGGTAGCCAACGGTGATACCGGTTTACGCAGCGGTCAGGGATTTTATCGATGGGATGATTCGCGCAAGGAGTACATCCAGCAACGCAGAGAGCATCAACTGCGTTTTGCCCTGAAACCATAACGTCTCTTTCTGTACCCCAATATAATAATAAGGAGTCATGATGAGTGTATTAATCGCCCTGGCAGCGCTGGGCCTGCTGATGCTTGCAGCCTATCGCGGATATAGCGTCATCCTGTTTGCCCCCATCGCGGCATTAGGTGCTGTATTACTCACTGAACCCAGCGCCGTCGGCCCTGCTTTCACCGGCCTGTTTATGGAAAAAATGGTCGGTTTTGTGAAGCTTTACTTCCCGGTGTTCTTGCTGGGTGCAGTGTTTGGCAAGTTAATCGAGTTATCTGGATTTTCACGTTCCATTGTTGCCGCCGCTATCAACATCCTCGGTCGTCGTCACGCCATCCCGGTGATCGTGCTGGTGTGTGCGCTGTTAACCTACGGCGGGGTTTCGCTGTTCGTCGTGGCGTTTGCGGTGTATCCATTTGCGGCGGAGCTGTTCCGCCAGAGTAATATTCCTAAGCGCCTGATCCCGGCCACCGTTGCGCTGGGCGCGTTCTCCTTCACTATGGACGCTCTGCCAGGCACGCCGCAGATCCAGAACATTATTCCGACCAGCTTCTTTGGGACTAACGCCTGGGCCGCGCCGTGGCTGGGGCTGATAGGCTCGCTGTTTATTATTTTCGTCGGTCTGGTTTATCTCGAACGTCAGCGTCGTAAAGCGCAGGCAAAGAATGAAGGCTATGGCACTGAACTGTTAAACGAGCCGGAAACGCCGGATAACATTAATCTGCCGAACCCGATCATCGCGATCTCTCCGCTGATCCTGGTTGGGGTATTTAACCTGCTGTTTACCCGCTGGATCCCACAGTGGTACGGCGCCACGCATCAACTTGAACTTCCGGGGCTTGCCAAACCGATTACCACCGAAGTCGGTAAAATCACCGCTATCTGGGCAGTGGAAGCAGCACTGATTTCTGGGATCCTGCTGGTGGTGCTCTTCGGCTACCGCAACATTAAAGGTCGCCTGGCGGAAGGCAGCAGAACGGCAGTTGGCGGCGCGATCCTCGCGGCGATGAACACCGCGTCAGAGTACGGTTTTGGCGCAGTGATCGCCGCCCTGCCGGGCTTCCTTGTGCTGTCAAAAGCGCTGGCGGCTATTCCTGACCCGCTGCTCAATGAGGCTATCAGCATTACCACGCTTGCCGGGATCACCGGTTCGGCGTCTGGCGGGATGAGTATTGCCCTTGCCGCCATGTCTGACACTTTCATCGCTGCCGCACATGCCGCCAATATCCCACTTGAAGTATTCCACCGCGTGGCATCTATGGCCAGCGGCGGTATGGACACCCTACCGCATAACGGCGCGGTCATTACCTTATTGGCTATCACCGGCCTTAGTCATCGTCAGGCGTATGGCGGAATTTTCGCTATTACCATCATTAAAAGTCTGGCCGTACTGTTTGTCATCGGCGTCTTCTACGCCACCGGAATTGTTTAAGGAGAATCATCATGAACTTAACGGGAAAAACCGCCCTGGTTACCGGCTCGACCAGTGGTATCGGATTAGGTATCGCACAGGTGCTGGCGCAAGCTGGCGCCACTCTGATCCTCAACGGGTTTGGTGATGTTGATGCTGCCAAAGACGCTGTTGCGCAGTATGGCAAAACGCCAGGCTATCATGGCGCGGATCTGAGCGATGAAGCGCAAATTGCAGACATGATGCGCTATGCAGAGAGCGAATTCGGCGGTGTGGATATTCTTATCAATAACGCCGGGATCCAGCATGTTTCACCGATAGAAACCTTCCCGGTTGATAAATGGAACGCGATTATCGCGATTAACCTCTCCTCCGTTTTTCACACCACGCGTCTGGCGCTTCCCGGTATGCGCGCGCGAAACTGGGGGCGCATCATTAATATCGCTTCTGTTCACGGCCTGGTGGCTTCAAAAGAGAAATCTGCCTACGTAGCAGCGAAGCACGGTGTGGTAGGATTAACCAAGACCATCGCGCTGGAAACCGCACAGACGGAAATCACCTGCAATGCGCTGTGTCCCGGCTGGGTGCTAACGCCGCTGGTCCAGCAGCAGATCGATAAGCGTATTGCCGAAGGCGCAGAGCCTGAGGCAGCCCGTGACGCCCTGCTGGCTGAAAAGCAGCCGTCGCGCGAATTCGTTACCCCAGAGCAGTTAGGGCATCTCGCGTTATTCTTATGTTCAGACGGTGCGGCGCAAGTGCGTGGCGTAGCGTGGAATATGGATGGCGGTTGGGTAGCGCAATAACATCATCAGGTGCCGGATAAGACATCGTCGCATCCGGCACGACTTTATTAAGACTTCAGTTTGTAATCCAGCGTTATTTCCGCTTTCAGAACCTGAGATACCGGGCATCCGGCTTTTGCTTTCTGGATGATGCCGTCAAACGTGGCGGCGTCTATCCCCGGCACGCTCACCTGACTATGCAACGCGACTTTAGTGATCGCAAACCCGGCATCTACCTTATCCAGAGAAACATCGGCAGTGGTATCAATGGCATCTGGGGTAAACCCTGCTTCGCCCAGCATCAGTGAAAGCGCCATCGAGAAGCAGGCTGCATGGGCCGCGCCAATCAACTCTTCAGGATTGGTGCCTTTCTCACCTTCAAATCGTGTATTAAATCCATACGGTTGCTGATTCAACACGCCACTTTCGGTCGACACAGTGCCTTTGCCGCGCTTAATGTCGCCTTCCCAGTGTGCCTGACCTTTCTTATGGATAGTCATTACCGCTCTCCTGTGTTGTCGTCGGAGTTACTAGTATAGGACGCCCGGGAAAAAGCATGTTACATACGGGATAGTTCTCATTTGCCGCTTAAGCATTGACCTTTCAGATAAAATGACCGACCATCCAGAAAGCCGTTATGTTGAACATCGGCTTTATATCAGGTTGTATTTCGTCCGTTCTCATACGGGCTCGCCCTTGAAACCAGTAACAGGATTAAGGAGTTAGAATGAAATCGAACCGTCAGGCCCGTCATATTCTCGGACTGGACCACAAAATCTCAAATCAACGTAAAATCGTGACCGAAGGTGACAAAACCAACGTGGTCAACAATCCTACTGGAAGAAAGCGCCGCGCTGACGGCAAGTAGCCTTTCGCACGTCTGACTGAGTAACGAGATAAACACCATTGCAACCGCAGTGGTGTTTTTGCTTATAAAACCCCTTAACCCATTCACAATGCTTTATACTTCGCCCGTTTCCCTGGCGGACAGGCCACATACGATCATAAAGAGCGCCAGGGACGGTTATTCAAAAAAGAGTGAGTGACATGGAAAACGAAACTAAAAAACTGCGTTCCCTTTACATCCCTTACGCTGGCCCGGTACTGCTGGAATTCCCTTTACTGAATAAAGGGAGCGCCTTCAGTGTGGAAGAACGCCGTAACTTCAACCTGCTGGGGTTACTGCCGGAAGTCGTCGAAACGATTGAAGAACAGGCTGAACGCGCCTGGATCCAATATCAGGGCTTCAAAACCGAAATCGACAAACATATTTACCTGCGCAACATCCAGGACACCAACGAAACCCTGTTTTACCGACTGGTGCATAATCACCTGGATGAGATGATGCCAGTTATCTATACCCCAACGGTCGGCGCAGCCTGTGAGCGTTTCTCTGAGATTTATCGTCGTGCGCGCGGCGTGTTTATCTCTTATCAGAACCGCCACAATATGGACGATATCCTGCAAAACGTCCCTAACCACAATATCAAGGTCATCGTTGTCACCGATGGCGAACGTATTTTAGGTCTTGGCGATCAGGGGATCGGCGGGATGGGCATTCCAATCGGTAAACTGTCGCTGTATACCGCATGTGGCGGAATTAGCCCGGCCTATACACTTCCGGTGGTACTGGACGTGGGGACCAACAACCAGCAACTGCTGAACGATCCGCTGTATATGGGCTGGCGCAATCCGCGTATCACTGATGATGAATACTACGAATTCGTTGATGAATTCATCCAGGCCGTGAAGCATCGCTGGCCGGACGTGCTGTTGCAGTTTGAAGATTTCGCCCAGAAAAACGCTATGCCACTGCTGACCCGTTATCGCGATGAAATTTGCTCATTTAACGACGATATTCAGGGCACCGCGGCGGTTACCGTCGGTACGCTGATTGCGGCTAGCCGCGCGGCCGGAAGCCAGTTGAGCGAACAAAACATCGTCTTCCTCGGCGCGGGTTCCGCCGGATGCGGGATCGCCGAGCAGATCATTGCGCAAATCCAGCGAGAAGGTTTAAGCGAAGAAGCGGCGCGTCAACGCGTATTCATGGTCGATCGCTTCGGCCTCTTAACCGACAAAATGCCGAACCTGCTCTCCTTCCAGACCAAACTGGTGCAAAAACGCGAAAATCTGCAGCACTGGGATACACAAGAAGATGTCCTGTCGTTGCTCGATGTGGTCCGCAACGTTAAACCTGACATCCTGATCGGGGTTTCCGGACAGGTTGGTCTGTTTACCGAAGAGATCATCCGCGAAATGCACAAGCATTGTCCGCGTCCGATCGTCATGCCGCTGTCTAACCCGACTTCTCGTGTAGAAGCCACGCCGCAGGATATCATCGCCTGGACCGAAGGTAACGCGCTGGTTGCGACCGGTAGCCCGTTTGCACCGGTAGTGTGGAAAGAGAAAACTTACCCGATCGCCCAGTGTAATAATGCGTACATCTTCCCGGGTATTGGCCTTGGCGTGATTGCTTCTGGCGCGTCGCGCATCACTGATGAAATGCTGATGTCGGCCAGTGAAACGCTGGCACAGTATTCACCGCTGGTGCTCAACGGTGAAGGACTGGTGCTACCGGAACTGAAAGATATTCAGACGGTTTCTCGTGCCATTGCCTTTGCCGTCGGTAAAATGGCCCAGCAGCAAGGTGTGGCGGTGAAAACCTCCGCTGAAGCGCTGCAACAGGCTATTGACGATAATTTCTGGCAGGCGGAATATCGCGACTACCGTCGTACTTCTATCTGACGGTTTGCCCGGCGGCACATTGCTGCCGGGCGTGCAAAGTTTGCGCGAAAGTGTAATTTGCGATTACACTTTCGCTACCGATCAACACTCTGAAAAACAAAAGGAGGATACTTATGCTGTACTGTGAACGTTTTATCGTTTCACATGCTTTTGGCGATCGCCAGTGCTCAAGCGTTATCGGTATCGTGCTGCGATAACTTCTGCTTGAGCGAAGCTAACTTCTAAATCCCCTTCTCTCGGGCTTACCGGGTTATCGTCAGCGATGTTTGACGAGGCGTTTTCACGCCTGTAACTCTTGAGTAAGCAACAATGAGCACATTACTAACCGCACAATCCTTACACGTTGATACGGCATTCGGCACGCTATTCGACGATCTTTCCTTTACCCTGAAAAAAGGCGACCGCATCGGGCTTATCGGTTACAACGGCTGCGGCAAAAGCACGCTGTTAAAACTGCTCGATGGCACGATTTCGCCCACCAGTGGTGCAATCGCGCAAGCGAATCACTGCCATCTCGCGCGTGTAGAACAACATCTACCTGACGATATATTGCCTCTTACGCTGCAGGAAGCCGTTCTCGCTCAACTTCCTGAGCATGAGCGTGCGGCTCAACAATGGCGAGTTGAAGCGCTGCTTGCCGAAATGGGTTTCACGCCAGAGAATTTATCTCTGACAGCGCAAACGTTGAGCGGTGGCCAGCACACACGCTTGCTATTAGCGCGGGCATTGATGCGTAATCCTGACCTGCTGCTGCTGGATGAACCGGGTAACCATCTGGATTTGCCAACATTAGTGTGGCTGGAGCAGTTCTTACAGAACTGGTCTGGCAGTTTTGTGGTGGTTTCCCACGACCCGCAGTTGCTGGACGCGGTGACTCACGGAACGTGGATCCTACGCGATCGCACTCTCCATGCCTTTGATCTACCCTGTAGCGCGGCACGTCAGGCGCTGGCAGAAAGAGACGTCAGCGATGCTCTGCGCCACAAGGCTGAGCAAAAAGAGATAGACCGGGTTACCGCCAGCGGCAAACGGCTGGCAACCTGGGGGCGGATCTACGACAACGAAGATCTCTCCCGCAAGGCCAAGCAGATGGAAAAACAGGTGCAGCGCCTGAAAGAGGTGCAGACAGAAGTGACGGCAGGAAGTCAGTGGACACTAACATTGCAGGGTGATTCCCTGCGTGCAGATCGTTTGCTGGAGATGACCAATCTGTCTGTAGCCCCTGCTCCCGACGCAGATACACTGTTTTCCATTGCCGGTATTCGGTTAAAAAGCGGCGATCGCGTGGCGATTGTCGGGCGTAACGGTTGTGGGAAATCATCGCTGTTAAGGCTTATCTGGCAACAGTTTCAATCACAGCTGGCATCGCCTTCACTGGTGTTGCACCCGCGCGTTACGCTGGGCTATTACGATCAGACGCTGCATCAGCTTGCCGATAACGATTCATTGTTTGACGCGCTGGAAGCGTTTGCTCCGCAGCCAGAGATTCGCAAGATGGCGCTGATTAGCGCGGGTTTTCCGTGGATTCGTCATACGCAGAGGGTCAGTACATTAAGCGGCGGTGAGCGCTCCCGGCTGCTGTTTGTGGGGCTGACGCTTGCGCGCTACAGTTTGCTGATGCTCGATGAACCGACCAACCATCTGGATATGGAAGGTAAAGAGGCGCTGGCAGAAACGCTACAAAGCTATAACGGCGGCGTGTTGCTGGTCAGTCACGACCGGCAGCTTATCAGCCAAAGCTGTAACCGGTTCTGGTTAATTGACAATGGCGAACTCAGTGAATGGCACGATCTGGAGGCGGTTAATGCGCGTATTAGGGAAACGTCCGCGGAGATAACCGTTCCCAAAACGGTGGTCGAAGCGAAAGTTGAAATAAGCTGTGACAGCGATGGATTGCTGGAACAACTCCTCGATCTGGAACAGCGTCTGGCCGACGATCTCGCCCGCAAGCCGAAACATCAAAAACCGCTGTTACAGACGCAATGGCGTAAAGAGATTGAGCGTCTGAACTCACAACTGAAGTAATCTTTATTGCCGGATGGCGCAAGCTTATCCGGCCTACACCAGCAAAATGCGCGTGTAGGCCTGCCATCCGGCAATTCTTGCGTGACGCTTTCCAGGTATTCCCCTTCTCCCTTTTTCTTTTAGCGCATTCGCCGCACAATTTTAAAAATCGCAATCTTGGCGTTGCGCTTCACGGAACATTAATGGTAGTGTTCCTCTTGAAGGAACAAGGATGATACGGATGATCATGAACTTCAGACACAAGGGATTGCGAGATTTGTTTCTTCATGGAAGAACATCAGGCGTTATGGCGAAACATGTCCGACGATTACGACACAGGCTTGCCGTTATTGATGCGGCAAGCAAGGTTACAGATATCAATATGCCCGGTTATAAGCTACATCCTCTGGTAGGTGATCGTGATGGCATATGGGCAATAGCTGTTTCAGGTAACTGGCGTATTACGTTTGAATTCGTCAATGGCGACGCGTACATACTGGACTACGAGGACTATCATTGATGAAGATGGCAAATCATCCCCGTCCTGGGGATATCATTCAGGAAGCGCTGGAAGAACTCAATGTCAGCCTGCGCGAGTTTGCCAGAGCTATGGAGATTGCACCTTCAACGGCAAGTCGACTATTAACCGGGAAAGCAGCCCTAACGCCTGAGATGGCGATTAAACTCTCTGTAGTGATTGGCAGCTCACCCGAAATGTGGTTAAACCTGCAAACTACCTGGAGTCTGGCAGAAGCCCAAAAAAGCGTGGATATTTCACGCCTGCGTAAGCTGGCAGTACAGTGATAAAAGTAAATGCCGGATAAACTTTTGCCATCCGGCATACCATTTATTGCTGCGGTTTTTTCTCTTTCCAGGCATCCCAGGCCTGTTTGATCTCTTGCTTTGCCGTAGCGGCGTCGTTGAAACCGTTTAATTCGACCTTCTTGCGCCCTTCCGGCAGATCTTTGTACACGCGGAAGAAAGATTCCAGACGTTGAACTTCAATCTTGGGCAGATCGCTCAATTCTTTGATGTTGTCATAAGTGGGGTCAATTTTACTGGCCGGCACGGCGACAATTTTGTCGTCCTTTTCACCGCCGTCGATCATCTTCAGGACGCCTATTGCGCGCAGCTTAATCAACGTCCCCGGGGCCAGCGGCGCACGAGTATAAAAGATAACATCCAGCGGGTCGCCGTCACCGGCTAAAGACTGGGTTAGTGAACCGTAGTTGGCGGGATAGGCAACCGGCATTGACTGGAAGCGATCGGCAACGATAAACCCGGTTTTGGCGTCGGTTTCATATTTAATCATTCCACCTGCCGGGATTTCGGTTACGGCATAAAACTCTTCCGGGTTATTCTCCGGCTGAGGAAATTCGAGGATGTTCTGCGCCTGAGCTGAAGCACAAAGAAACACGCTGATTGCGAGTAGTTTTTTCACCAGATGCATTGTCTTTTAACTCTTCTATTATTGGAAAGACAACACCTTACGTTCAGCAGATGACAGAAACATGACGTTTTTTTGGCAAAAAAATGGCGCTACCGATGTAGCGCCATTGCGTAGAGGGAACATCAGGGATTAGTTAACCCCTTCCTCGCTCTCTTTTTTCGCTTCTTGTCTTTCAACTTCGCGATACCAACGTGGGTGATGTTTCTTCGCCCAGCGACGGCTTACCTTCCCTTCAACCATGCCTTTAATCGAACCTTTCACCCAGAATGCCATATACATATGGATGAGGATGGCGTGCATCAGGATAATCCCCGCCGCCGCATGGATCAGCAGGCTATAGCGCACGACCTGCATTGGGAAGAACTGTGCAAAGTATGGACGCCAGATAATAATACCGGTAATCAGCAGCACGAAAATCATGCTCATGATCGACCAGAACATCATTTTCTGCCCGGCGTTGTACTTGCCCACATCCGCCACTTTGTGTTCATTGCCTTTCAGCACTTCCACAATGTTTTTCAGCCACGGAATATCTTTTTTATCCGGGATGTTGTGGTGCACAAAGCGCACAAACATGAACATTAGCGCGACGAAGATCAGTATGCCGAAGAACGGGTGCAAAATGCGTCCCATCTGCGGCGTACCGAAGGTTTGCGTCAGCCATTGCAGAGTCGGGAAGAAGAACGAAATCCCCGACAGCGCCACCAGGAAGAAGCAGATCACCACCGTCCAGTGACAGGCGCGGTCGATAAACTTCGTGCGCACAATCATTTTCGACTTACTCATGATGATCCTCCTCGTCGTCGTCCACTTCCTTATTCGGACCGATACCAATGTAGTGGTAAATCAGCCCGGCGAAGGTGGCGATAAATCCGGCAGCGGCCAGCGGTTTCAGCGCCCCTTTCCACAGATTGATAGAGGTATCGATCTGCGGATCTTTCGGCAGGCCGTGATACAGCTCCGGCTGGTTGGCATGATGCAGAACGTACATAACGTGCGTACCACCCACACCTTCCGGGTTGTAGAGACCGGCGTGTTCGAAACCGCGTGCTTTCAGTTTTGCCACACGCTGTTCGCCCATTTCCAGCATTTCCTGCTTGGTGCCGAAATGTATTGCCCCGGTCGGACAGGTCTTCACGCAGGCAGGTTCCTGCCCGACGCTGACCCGGTCGACACACAGCGTACATTTATACACGCGGTTATCCTCTTTATTGAGGCGCGGAATATTAAATGGACACCCGGCAATACAGTAGCCGCAGCCAATACAGTGTTCTGACTGGAAATCGACAATCCCGTTGGCGTACTGGATGATTGCCCCGGCAGACGGGCATGCCTTCAGGCAGCCCGGATCTTCACAGTGCATACAGCCGTCTTTACGAATCAGCCATTCCAGCTTGCCGTTCTGTTCGGTTTCGGTAAACCGCATCACCGTCCAGGACTTGGCGCTGAGATCGGCGGGGTTGTCATACACCCCGACGCAGTGGCCAACTTCATCGCGGATATCGTTCCACTCTGAGCATGCCACCTGACAGGCCTTGCAGCCTATACAGGTGGAAACGTCGATCAGCTTCGCGACCTCGGCTTTGTAATCACGGGCCTGAGGTGGCGGCGTGATGGAGTTTGTTGCGGACCGTTTGATGATGTCCTGCGTTTCCATAGACATATGTTCGCCTCCCTTACGCCTTCTCGATGTTAACTAAAAACGCTTTGTATTCCGGCGTTTGCGAGTTTGCATCACCGACATTCGGCGTCAGGGTGTTGGCGATAAAGCCTTTACGCGCGACTCCTTCAAAGCCCCAGTGGATTGGGATCCCAACCGTTTCAACCTGCTGACCGTTGACGTTCAGGGTACGCAGACGACGGGTCACCACGGCAACTGCGCGAATAAATCCACGTTTACTGCTAACTTTCACGTGATCGCCGTTGTTGATCCCTTTCGCTGCCGCCAGCGTTTCGCTGATTTCCACAAACTGCTCTGGCTGGGCAATCGCATTCAGCAATGCGTGCTTGGTCCAGGTATGGAAATGTTCGGTCAGACGATAGGTCGTCCCGACGTACGGGAAGTCCTGTTTCGTGCCCATACGGAGTTTATCCGCCTCGTACAGACGCGCTGCCGGGTTGGAGATCACATTCGGGTGCAGCGGGTTAGTACCCAGCGGCGTTTCCATCGGCTCGTAGTGTTCCGGGAACGGACCTTCCGCCATCTTATCGATAGCAAACAGACGCCCCAGCCCTTCCGGCTGCATGATAAATGGATTGGTGCCACTGCCCGGTGCCGCGGTATTGAAGTCCGGGATATCGTTACCCGTCCACTTCGTACCGTTCCACTGGATAAGCATGCGTTTTGGATCCCACGGTTTACCCTGTGGATCCGCCGAAGCGCGGTTATACAGCACGCGACGGTTCAGCGGCCATGCCCAGGCCCAGCCCAGCGTATTACCCAGACCTGACGGATCGGCGTTATCGCGATTGGCCATCTGGTTGCCCTGCTCGGTCCAGCTACCGGTATAAATCCAGCAGGATGATGACGTAGAACCATCATCGCGCAGCAACGCAAAGCTGTTGAGCAACTGACCTTTCTTCGCAACCAGTACACCGTTGGCATCATAGAGATCTTCCAGCGCATAGCCGTTGTTCTCTTTCGCCACTTCCTCTGAGTGCGGTTCGTCCGGCTGCTTATAGTTCCAGCTCATTTTCAGAACGGGTTCTACAGCTTTACCGCCTTCAGTGCGATACATGTCTCGCAGACGGTGGTAAATACCGGCCAGAATTTCGCCGTCGTTGCGGGCTTCGCCCGGTGCGTCCTGACCTTTCCAGTGCCACTGCAGCCAACGGCCGGAGTTGGCGATGGAGCCGTCCTCTTCCGCAAAGCAGGTAGAAGGCAAACGGAAGACTTCGGTCTGAATCGACGCAGGATCAACGTCGTTTGACTCGCCGTGGTTCTGCCAGAACGTTGAGGTTTCGGTCACCAGCGGATCGATAACCACCAGATACTTCAGTTTGCTGAGGCTCTGCACCACTTTGTTTTTGTCCGGGAAGGACGCAACAGGGTTAAAGCCCTGACAGATGTAGCCGGTG
This sequence comes from Citrobacter sp. CF971, assembly GCF_006385635.1. Lineage (NCBI taxonomy): Bacteria > Pseudomonadati > Pseudomonadota > Gammaproteobacteria > Enterobacterales > Enterobacteriaceae > Citrobacter > Citrobacter sp. CF971. Next base: position 2,451,513 of record NZ_CP041051.1, read on the forward strand.
ACTTTTCCGCTATCCATCATGTTGAAGTATTTGATGACGTCGTAGGACTGATCCCACTTCGGCAGCCACTCAAAGCCCCAGTCGTTTTCTTTCTGTGCAGCATTACCGTAGAAAGATTTCATCAAGCTGACGAAGAACTTCGGATAGTTGCCCCAGTAGTTAACCTGATCGGCCAATGTCGCTTTTGGCGTGTTCGCGGCCAGATAGGTTTGCAGATCTGTCTGTTTCTCTGACGGCAGCGTCAGGTAGCCCGGCAGGCTGGTAGAGAGCAGACCTAAATCGGTTAACCCCTGAATGTTGGAGTGACCGCGTAAGGCGTTGACACCGCCACCTGCCATCCCCATGTTGCCGAGCAGCAACTGGATCATCGCCATGGTGCGGATGTTCTGTGCCCCGACGGTATGCTGAGTCCAACCCAACGCATACAGGAACGTGGTGGTGCGATCGGCTGCGCTGGTGGAAGCCAGCACTTCGCAGACTTTCAGGAAGTCTTCTTTCGGCGTACCACAAATGTTTTCCACCACATCCGGCGTGTAGCGGGAAACGTGCTGTTTTAGCAGGTTCCAGACACAGCGAGGATGGCTTAACGTTTCATCGCGTTTCGCGTAGCCGTTTTCATCGAACTGGTAGTTCCAGGACGATTTATCATATTGGCGTTTGTTTGCGTCATAACCGCTGAACAGACCGTCTTCAAAAGCAAAGTCATCCCGCACCAGCAGGCTGGCGTTGGTGTAATGCTTAACGTATTCAGCGTTGATTTTGTTGTTTTCAATCAGGTACAGCAAGACGCCGGACAGGAACGTAATGTCCGTGCCGGAACGAATTGGCGCATAGATATCCGCCACCGAAGCTGTACGTGTAAAACGAGGGTCAACAACAATCAGCGTGGCATCATTGTTGTTTTTTGCTTCCATCGCCCAGCGGAATCCCACCGGATGTGCTTCAGCGGCGTTACCGCCCATCACCATCACGACGTTAGCATTTTTAATATCAACCCAGTGGTTGGTCATCGCACCGCGACCAAATGTTGGAGCAAGACTTGCTACCGTTGGTCCGTGTCAGACGCGCGCCTGGTTGTCTACTGCCAGCATGCCGAGTGAGCGCACAAATTTTTGCGTCAGCATACCGGTTTCATTACTTGCCGCAGATGCACACAGCATCCCGGTTGAAAGCCAGCGGTTTACCGTTACGCCCTGCTCATTCTTCTCGATAAAGTTGGCGTCACGGTCAGTTTTCATCAGCTTCGCGATACGGGTGAATGCTTCATCCCAGCTGATACGCTGCCATTTGTCGGAACCAGGGGCGCGATATTCCGGGTAACGCAGACGGTTTTCACTGTGCACGTAATCCAGTAATCCTGCGCCCTTAGGACATAATGCCCCGCGGCTCACCGGATGATCCGGATCCCCTTCAATATGGTAAATCGACTCTTTGGCGTTTTTTGCTCCATCTCCCAGGCTATACATTAATAGCCCGCAACCTACGGAACAGTATGTGCAGGTGTTTCGGATCTCTTTGGCGCGTAACAGCTTATAGTTTCGCGCCTGAGCCAGTGCCATTTTGGGTGCAAAACCCAAAGCGGCCACTGTTGTTCCCGCCATACCGCCCGCGCAGATTTTAAAAAATTGTCTGCGGCTGACGTCCATTGCTTTCCTCTTTTTTGCAGGGGTTCGTACATGAAATCTCTCAAATTGCGCCAGCGCAGCAGTCTGAAAGATGCCATGTACAACTTCGCGACGAAACTATCAGCTATATCCATATTTTTTTTGCGTCAAATCAATAACGAAACGGTTCCGCTACTAAATAGTGCACTTTGTTTAACCCTTGTACCCATAAGGGAGTATGGGAAAGGCAATTAATTAGCGCGCTACGGTATAAAAGTGCTATAAATTTCAGCTTAAATTTTTGCCAGTACCATGGACAGACAATCAGAATGACAAAACAAAAGGCAACGTTAATTGGGCTCATTGCCATCGTGCTCTGGAGCACGATGGTCGGACTCATGCGTGGGGTAAGTGAAGGACTGGGTCCTGCGGGCGGCGCAGCAATGATTTTTTCGTTAAGTGGTCTGTTGCTGATTTTTACCGTCGGCTTTCCGAATATCAGAAAAATTCCTGTGCGCTATTTAATCGCTGGTAGCGTGCTTTTTGTTACTTATGAAATATGTTTAGCGCTGGCTCTCGGTTATGCGGCTACTCGTCACCAGGCTATTGAAGTCGGTATGGTCAATTATCTCTGGCCGAGTTTGACGATATTGTTTGCTATTTTATTTAATGGTCAAAAAACAACCTGGCTGGTAATCCCTGGATTAATTATCGCATTGACCGGGGTTTGTTGGGTATTGGGTGGTGAAAACGGTCTTCACCTTGATGAAATTATCAGCAATGTTGCCAGCAGTCCGCTGAGCTATTTTCTCGCCTTTCTCGGCGCTTTTATCTGGGCAACGTATTGCACGGTGACCAATAAATATGCAAAAGGCTTTAACGGCATCACCGTGTTCGTTTTACTAACAGCCGCAAGTTTGTGGATTTACTATTTTATGACTCCGCAACCAGAAATGATTTTCAGCACTTCGGTGACTATTAAAATGTTCTCAGCGGCATTAACGTTAGGATTTGCCTATGCGGCGTGGAATATTGGCATTTTGCATGGCAACGTGACCATCATGGCCGTAGGATCCTATTTTACCCCTGTGCTCTCTTCTGCACTGGCTGCTGTGTTACTCAGTGCACCGCTTTCGCTATCTTTCTGGCAGGGCGCACTGATGGTCTGCGCGGGTTCACTACTTTGTTGGCTGGCAACGCGCCGCGCCTGAAAAAAAAAACCGGGTTTTATCACAAACAAATAAAACCCGGCTATACTTTAGACAAATTGATGAATAATAATTGTTCATTCCACTTGCGACTTATGTTTTCATTTGTTTAATTAAATGTTAAATATATGGTAATTAGTTAACACACGAAAATATTATGCGGTTATCTATATCCATTCATATGCATATATTACACATGCGGAACTAACGCCATTTAAATCATAGCCCTGACAATAGTCCCCTACGTAAATATACCCATTCAGATTTGTCACATATAAAGATTAATACAATCAACCATATTATGTAGATCTGGATCACACAACTTCAAATATTTCGCAATATTATGAAACTTATTATTGAACTTATACCACTGCGTCATTTAAAAATAGTTTGCCATTGACGAACCCCTTCGTTTAGCAATGGTTTAGGAAACACACCAAGAAAAAATTATAAGGATTATTTAGAATGAAACTTAAATTAGTTGCAGTGGCAGTGACTAGCCTGTTGGCGGCAGGTGCGGTAAACGCAGCTGAGGTATATAACAAAGACGCAAACAAACTGGATATCTACGGAAAAGTTCACGCTCAGCACTACTTCTCTGACGACAACGGCAGCGATGGCGACAAAACCTACGCGCGTCTGGGCTTCAAAGGTGAAACTCAGATCAATGACCAGCTGGTTGGTTTTGGTCAGTGGGAATATGAATTCAAAGGCAACCGTTCTGAATCCCAGGGCTCTGAAGCAGACAAAACTCGTCTGGCATTCGCTGGTCTGAAATTCGCTGAATACGGTTCTTTCGACTACGGTCGTAACTACGGCGTGGCCTACGACATCGGCGCATGGACCGACGTCCTGCCTGAGTTCGGTGGTGATACCTGGACCCAGACTGACGTATTCATGACTGGCCGTACTACTGGCGTTGCAACCTACCGTAACACCGACTTCTTCGGTCTGGTTGAAGGTCTGAACTTTGCTGCTCAGTACCAGGGCAAAAATGACCGTGACAACCTGAAAGAAGCTAACGGTGACGGCTTCGGTCTGTCTACCACTTATGAGTATGAAGGCTTTGGCGTAGGTGCTACCTATGCGAAATCTGACCGTACCGACAAACAGTCTGTCGGTAACGGCGGTTTCATGGCTTCCGGTAAAAACGCTGAAGTATGGGCCGCTGGTCTGAAATATGATGCGAACAACATCTACCTGGCAACCACCTACTCTGAAACCCGCAACATGACCACCTATGGTGGCTCCGGTGTTACTGGTATTGCAGATAAAGCACAAAACTTTGAAGTAGTTGCTCAGTACCAGTTCGACTTCGGTCTGCGTCCGTCCGTTGCTTACCTGAAATCCAAAGGTAAAGACATCAACGGTTACGGCGACCAGGATCTGGTTGAATACGTAGACCTGGGTGCTACTTACTACTTCAACAAAAACATGTCCACCTTCGTTGATTACAAAATCAACCTGCTGGATGACAACAACTTCACCAATGCAGCGAAAGTGTCAACTGACAACATCGTGGCTGTTGGTCTGAACTACCAGTTCTAATTTTGTTGTAGTCAGAATACAAAGCCAGTCCTTCAAGGGCTGGCTTTTTCTCTTGATGTAGACTCGGTCATAAGGAGTATGCCGTGCAGACATTCACTGGTCGTTGTCTTTGCGGACAGAGTCATTTTACCGTCGACGTCGAAATGCTGGATGTCTATGCCTGCCATTGTACGCTGTGTCAGAAATGGTCTGGCGGCATCGCCATGTATCTGGAAGCCAGCGCTCACCCGCTGATGTCACCAGAATCGGTAGAACCTTCGCACTTTCCTTCCTCAAATCGTGGTGAACGGTTCTTCTGTTCCGGCTGCGGATGCCCACTGTGGTTTACGTTGACGGACAGCGATCGCTACTTTATTCCGTGGACACTTCTGGAGCTTAATGAGGTAGATCGCCGCCGCCTGATATTAGCAGCAGAAATCTATACGGAAACACAGCCTGCGTTCTGGAGATTGACGGGGCAATACGCTCGACTGAGTGGGAAAGAAGTCGAAGAGATGGATTACCCCTGTCATTTAGCTCACTAGTTATTAACGTTGTACCTTTGCCAGACTGAACCACATTCCTATCGCTAATACGATAAGCATGCTGCCGGCGCTGCTTAAGGCCACGCTATGTGACCAGGTGAACGCTTCTCTGGCAGCCGTCAGCAATGCCTCACTCAGTGACGACGGGAGCGAGTGCGCCAGTTGTACCGCCTCCCCCATTGACGATGAGGCACGTTCCATTTCCTGCGGATTAAGTCCGGCTGGCGGCAGAATCGATGCAGAAAAGCTACGGCTCAACAGCAAACCAAAGATAGCGATCCCAAGTCCGGCTCCCAGTTCATAAGCCATTGTCTCGATGGCACCCGCGGCCGCGGCTTTTTCCGCAGGTGCTGCTGCCATGATAGCCGCTGTTGAAGCCAGAAGCGCACTGGCAGCGCTGAAGCCGAGCAAAGCCATCAAAATCCAGGCTTGTACCTGTTGGCTACTGAAATCCGTCATCGCCAGGCCGTAAAAGCTAACAGCGCTCAGCGCCATACCCGCAGTCGCCACACAACGTAATCCCAGACGTGAAACCAACATACCGGCAATCGGTCCGCTGAAACCACTTGCCAGCATCACCGGCAGCATGAACACCCCTGCCTGATACGGTGTTAAGCCGTGGACAAACTGTAGTTCCTGAGCCATCAGTAACTCGAAACCCACCAGCGTTATCATCGCGGTCATCGCCATTACTACGCCACTTAAGATTATGCGATGCGTGAACAACCGCATATCAATCATCGGGCGGGCTGCCGCAAGCTGGATGCGGACAAACTGCCACAACAGCAAAGCGCCGGTTAACAGCGTCAGGGCGATGGCAACGGTCGCCGTATGCCCTTTCAGCGCGGTTTTGGCGCTGTAAACCAGCAGCAGAATAGCAACAATCAGCATTATCGCATGACCAAAATTTAACGATTGATCGCGACGTCCAGCCTGACGCGGCACTAAGCGTGCGGTTAAGGCCATTACCACCAGGACAATCGGTACATTAATTAAGAATACTGATCCCCAGTAGAAGTGCTCCAGTAGCATCCCGCCAACCAGTGGGCCAAACGCCGCACCGCCGGAACCAACCGCGGCCCAGACGCCGAGCGCCATATTACGATGCCGTTGCTCAACGAAAGTGGCGCGAATCCCCGCAAGCGTTGCCGGCACAATCATCGCCGCGCCAATCGCCAACACGGCCCGGGTGACAATCAGCCAGCTGGCGCTATGAGCAAAAGCGGCCGCCAGTGATGCCAGACCAAACAAGCCTCCACCTAACAGCAGCAGGCGTTTAAAGCCGATGCGATCGCCCAGCGCGCCCATTGGCAATACCATACCGGCCATTACCAGGGAATAAATATCAATGATCCACAGCAGCTCGTTGCCACTGGCGCCCAGCGTCATACTCAGCGTGGGCGCGGCAACGTGCAGCACCGTTGCATCAATCGCAACAGGGATGTAGACCAGCACAATAATCACTAACGTTAACCACTGACGAAACATAAAACTCCCTTCAAAACTGAAACTGGACACACGTCCAGGTTCGGCGATCCTACGGAAATTTGAACGTATGTCCAACTTTTTGTTAGACTGCGTGCTAAACGGATATGGGAGGAACGATGAGCTATCTAAATCGGGATGAACGTCGGGAAGTGATTCTGCAGGCGGCAATGCGCGTCGCGCTTGAGGAAGGATTTACCGCCATGACGGTGCGGCGTATTGCCACGGAAGCTCAGGTGTCAACCGGCCAGGTGCATCATCACTTTACGTCTGCCGGCGAGTTAAAATCCCTCGCTTTTGTGCAACTGATCCGTACTCTTCTGGATGCCGAACTGGTCAGCGCAAACGCCAGCTTCCGTGAACGGCTGCATGCCATGCTGGGCAGCGAAGATGGCGGGTTCGAACCCTATATAAAACTATGGCGTGAAGCGCAGGTTCTGGCGGATAAAGATCCGGAAATCAAAAGCGCTTACCTGCTGACCATGCGGATGTGGCACGAAGAAACCGCCGCTATCATCTCTCAGGGACAGAAAGCCGGTGAGTTTTCTTCACGCCCGGATGCTGCCGATGTGGCCTGGCGTTTAATTGCGTTGGTATGCGGTCTGGATGGCATCTATGTATTAGGCATTGAGGAAATGGCCGATCCTGCATTCGAACACCACCTGGATCGTATGATTACGTTAGGGAAGGTGCGAATAAGTCACCAAACGCAAAAAAACGCCTATGTAAGTGATTGAATTTAATTGACTAAAAGTTTCATTTTCGTTGCGGAGGGTACTTATTCGCACCCTCCTTAGAGTTAGTTAATTGATGTTATAGATGAATTAATAATACATCTTTTATATTTACAATTGGTAACACTTAAGCAACGTGTAATTCCCTCATCACGCCGCGTTATTGCGCTTTTTTATCTATTCTTTCAGTCAATATTCCCAAAACTTTTCAATAGTTTCTAAAAGAACTCGCGCGGCGCTGTATGCGTTTATTTCTTTTTCATGAACGGCATGTGCATGGAGAATAATATGTCAGCATCAAATGAGAAAAATAATCGTTATCTTTTAACTGACTGGAAACCCGAAAATCCTGCCTTTTGGGAAAACAAAGGTAAGCACATTGCCCGAAGAAACCTCTGGATATCAGTGAGTTGCTTGCTGCTTGCGTTTTGCGTCTGGATGTTGTTCAGCGCTGTTGCTGTCAATCTGAATAAAATTGGTTTTAATTTTACCACCGATCAACTGTTTTTATTAACGGCATTACCTTCTCTTTCTGGTGCAATATTGCGCGTTCCCTACTCCTTTATGGTACCTATATTTGGGGGGCGCCGCTGGACCATTTTTAGCACCGTCATTCTGGTTATTCCCTGCGTCTGGCTCGGTTTTGTCGTGCAAAATACCGCTACTCCGTTTGGCGTATTTATTATCATTGCGCTGATGTGTGGGTTTGCTGGCGCTAACTTTGCCTCCAGCATGGGCAATATCAGTTTTTTCTTCCCCAAAGCGAAGCAAGGCAGCGCACTAGGCATTAACGGTGGCCTCGGCAACCTCGGTGTCAGCGTGATGCAGTTGATCGCGCCGCTGGTGATCTTTCTCCCCATTTTTACCTTCCTGGGCGTGCAGGGCGTACCACAAGCTGACGGATCGTTACTGTCACTGGCCAATGCCGCATGGATTTGGGTGCCGTTACTGCTGATAGCGACCGTGGCAGCGGGCATAGGAATGAACGACATTGCCAGTTCGAAGGCCTCAATTGCCTCCCAACTACCGGTCCTCAAGCGTTTTCATTTGTGGTTATTAAGTCTGCTGTATCTCGCCACCTTCGGTTCATTTATCGGTTTTTCAGCAGGCTTTGCCATGCTGGCGAAAACACAGTTCCCTGACGTGAATATTCTGCAACTGGCGTTCTTCGGGCCCTTTATCGGTGCGCTGGCGCGATCGGCGGGCGGTGTTATCTCTGACAAGTTTGGTGGTGTGCGGGTCACCTTAATTAACTTCATCTTTATGGCACTGTTCAGCGCCCTGCTGTTTCTCACTTTGCCCGGCTCGGGCGAAGGAAGCTTTATCGCGTTTTACCTGGTGTTTATGGGCTTGTTCCTGACCGCGGGTCTGGGCAGCGGTTCGACCTTCCAGATGATTGCGGTGATCTTTCGCAAAATCACCATTTACCGGGTGAAGCTGCACGGTGGTACTGAAGAACAGGCCCAGCGTGAGGCGGTAACCGATACCGCAGCCGCCCTGGGATTTATCTCCGCAATTGGCGCTGTCGGGGGCTTCTTTATCCCGAAAGCGTTTGGTTCATCGCTGGCGCTGACCGGATCTCCAGTCGGCGCCATGAAAATATTCCTTGTGTTCTACATCGTCTGCGTGCTGGTGACCTGGCTGGTTTACGGCCGTAAATCACAAAAAAAATAGTCATCTTTTGGCCTGTGTAGGCAACGTTATTCGAAGCAGGAGTTATGTCATGAGTAAACTGTTAGACCGCTTTCGCTACTTTAAACAAAAGGGCGATACGTTTGCCGAGGGGCATGGGCAAGTAATGCACACCAACCGGGACTGGGAAGACAGCTATCGTCAGCGCTGGCAGTTCGATAAAATTGTGCGTTCTACCCACGGCGTTAACTGTACCGGCTCATGCAGCTGGAAAATCTACGTCAAAAACGGGCTGGTAACCTGGGAAACTCAGCAAACCGACTACCCGCGTACCCGCCCTGACCTGCCAAATCATGAGCCCCGTGGCTGCCCACGCGGCGCAAGTTACTCTTGGTATCTCTACAGCGCCAACCGCCTGAAATATCCACTGGTGCGTAAACGCTTAATCGAATTGTGGCGCGACGCCCTGTCCCGCCAGCCCGATCCGGTGCTGGCCTGGGAATCCATTATGAACGACCCGCAAAAATGCCAGAGCTACAAGCAGGTACGTGGGCGCGGTGGGTTTATCCGTTCCAACTGGAAAGAACTTAATCAACTGATTGCTGCTGCCAACGTCTGGACGGTGAAAACCTACGGCCCGGATCGTGTGGCCGGATTCTCGCCCATCCCCGCAATGTCGATGGTCTCCTATGCCGCAGGTACGCGTTATCTCTCGCTACTGGGCGGAACCTGTCTGAGCTTCTATGACTGGTACTGCGACTTACCGCCAGCGTCACCGATGACCTGGGGCGAGCAGACCGACGTTCCTGAATCCGCCGACTGGTATAACTCCAGCTATATCATCGCCTGGGGCTCTAACGTGCCGCAGACCCGTACCCCGGACGCGCACTTTTTTACTGAAGTTCGCTACAAAGGCACCAAGACGATTGCCATTACGCCAGACTACTCGGAAGTCGCCAAACTGTGCGACCAGTGGCTGGCACCGAAACAAGGGACAGACAGCGCGCTGGCAATGGCGATGGGCCACGTCATCCTGAAAGAGTTCCATCTCGACAATCCCAGCGATTATTTCCTCAATTACTGTCGTCGCTATACCGATATGCCGATGCTGGTGCTGCTGGATGCCCGCGAAGATGGCAGCTACGTGCCTGGACGCATGATGCGCGCCTCAGACCTTGTTGATGGTCTCGGCGAAAGCAACAATCCAGAGTGGAAAACGGTGGCTTTCAACCGCGAAGGTGAACTGGTTGTCCCGAATGGATCCATCGGTTTTCGCTGGGGCGAGAAAGGCAAATGGAACCTGGAACCCCTGGCGGCTGGTGCTGAAACAGAGCTTTCCCTCTCGCTGCTTGGTCAGCATGATGACGTGACCGGCGTGGCATTCCCCTATTTTGGCGGCAACGAAAACCCACATTTTCGCAGTGTAAAACAAGAACCGGTGCTGGTCCGTCAACTACCGGTAAAATATCTTACCCTCGCTGACGGTAGCCGTTGCCCGGTGGTGAGCGTCTATGATCTAGTGCTGGCGAATTACGGCCTCGACCGTGGTCTGGATGATGTTCATAGCGCACAAGATTACAGCGAAGTAAAAGCCTACACCCCGGCCTGGGGTGAGCAAATTACCGGCGTGCCACGCCGTCATATCGAACAAATCGCCCGTGAGTTTGCCGATACCGCGCACAAAACGCATGGCCGTTCGATGATCATCCTCGGAGCTGGCGTTAACCACTGGTATCACATGGACATGAACTACCGCGGGATGATTAACATCCTGGTGTTCTGTGGTTGCGTGGGACAAAGCGGCGGCGGCTGGGCGCACTATGTGGGTCAGGAGAAACTGCGTCCGCAAACCGGTTGGTTGCCGCTGGCCTTTGCGCTGGACTGGAACCGCCCACCGCGTCAGATGAACAGCACCTCGTTTTTCTACAACCACTCCAGTCAGTGGCGTTATGAAAAACTCACCGCGCAAGAACTCCTCTCTCCGCTGGCCGATGCGTCGAAGTTTAGTGGGCATTTAATTGATTTTAACGTGCGTGCAGAAAGGATGGGCTGGCTGCCCTCTGCGCCGCAGCTTAACCTTAACCCATTGACCGTCAAAGCGAAGGCAGAACAGGCTGGGTTATCTCCTGCGCAATACACTGCCCAAGCGCTGAAGTCGGGTGATATTCGTTTTGCCTGCGAGCAGCCAGATAGCGGCAAAAACCACCCACGCAACCTCTTCGTCTGGCGCTCTAACCTGCTCGGTTCCTCAGGTAAAGGGCATGAATACATGCTCAAGTATTTACTGGGTACCGAAAGCGGGATCCAGGGGGAAGCGCTCGGTTCAAGTGAGGGTATTAAACCTGAAGAGGTTGAATGGCAGTCCGCGGCGATAGAGGGCAAGCTCGATCTGCTGGTCACGCTCGATTTCCGTATGTCCAGCACCTGTTTGTTCTCCGATATCGTTTTGCCAACCGCTACCTGGTATGAAAAAGACGATATGAACACCTCGGATATGCATCCGTTTATTCACCCGTTGTCCGCGGCGGTCGACCCGGCATGGGAATCGAAGAGTGACTGGGAAATTTATAAAGGCATCGCCAAAGTGTTCTCCGAGGTATGTGTGGGACACCTTGGACAAGAAACGGATGTGGTGTTGCAACCACTGCAACACGACTCTCCGGCAGAGCTGGCGCAGCCGTTTGACATTCTGGACTGGCGCAAAGGCGAATGCGATCTCCTCCCGGGGAAAACGGCACCGAATATCGCCGTTGTGGAACGTGACTACCCCGCTACCTACGAACGCTTTACTTCACTCGGTCCGCTTATGGACAAGCTTGGAAATGGAGGGAAAGGCATTGCGTGGAATACCCAGGCGGAAGTCGATTTCCTCGGCAAGCTGAACTACACCAAACGCGAAGGCCCGGCAAAAGGCCGACCGCTGATTGACACCGCACTGGATGCCTCTGAGGTGATCCTCGCCCTGGCGCCGGAAACCAACGGTCAGGTGGCGGTGAAAGCCTGGGAAGCGCTGGGGGCGATGACCGGACGCGACCATACGCATCTGGCGTTGAACAAAGAAGACGAAAAGATTCGTTTTCGCGATATCCAGGCGCAGCCGCGCAAAATCATCTCCAGTCCTACCTGGTCCGGCCTTGAAAGCGAACATGTCTCCTATAACGCAGGCTATACCAACGTCCACGAGTTGATCCCATGGCGTACCCTATCCGGTCGCCAGCAGCTGTACCAGGATCACGCGTGGATGCGAGCGTTCGGTGAAAGCCTGGTGGCGTATCGTCCGCCTATCGATACCCGCAGCGTCAGTGAAATGCGCGAGGTTCCGCCTAACGGCTTCCCGGAAAAAGCCCTCAACTTCCTGACGCCGCACCAGAAATGGGGGATCCACTCTACCTACAGTGAAAACCTGCTGATGCTGACGCTTTCGCGCGGCGGCCCCATTGTCTGGATCAGCGAGACCGATGCCAAAGAGCTGGGCATTGAGGATAACGACTGGATTGAAGCCTTCAACGCCAACGGTGCGCTCACCGCGCGTGCAGTGGTGAGTCAACGCGTGCCGCCGGGAATGACCATGATGTATCACGCTCAGGAGCGAATCATGAATATCCCAGGCTCGGAAGTCACCGGAATGCGTGGCGGGATCCATAACTCGGTCACCCGCGTCTGCCCGAAACCCACGCACATGATCGGCGGCTATGCGCAACTGGCATACAGCTTCAACTATTACGGGACGGTCGGCTCTAACCGCGATGAGTTCATCATGATTAGAAAAATGAAAAACATTAACTGGCTGGATGATGAAGGTCGCGATCAGGTACAGGAGGCGAAAAAATGAAAATACGCTCACAGGTAGGCATGGTTCTTAATCTGGATAAGTGCATCGGCTGCCACACCTGCTCCGTCACCTGTAAAAACGTCTGGACCGGGCGTGAAGGGATGGAATATGCGTGGTTTAACAACGTCGAGACTAAACCGGGGATTGGTTATCCGAAAAACTGGGAAGATCAGGAAGAGTGGCAAGGCGGCTGGGTTCGCGATGTTAACGGCAAGATAAGACCGCGTCTGGGCGGTAAGATGGGCGTAATCACCAAAATTTTCGCCAACCCGGTGATCCCGCAAATCGATGATTACTATGAACCGTTTACCTACGATTATCAGCATCTGCATAGCGCGCCGGAGAGCAAGAATCAGCCCACCGCGCGTCCGCGTTCGCTGATAGATGGTAAACGGATGGACAAGATTATCTGGGGTCCAAACTGGGAAGAACTGCTTGGCGGCGAATTTTCAAAACGTGCCCGCGACCGTAACTTCGAGAAGATGCAAAAGGAGATGTACGGTCAGTTCGAAAACACCTTCATGATGTATTTACCGCGCCTGTGCGAGCACTGTCTGAACCCAAGCTGTGTCGCCACCTGCCCGAGCGGTGCTATCTATAAGCGTGAAGAAGACGGCATTGTGCTGATCGACCAGGACAAATGTCGCGGTTGGCGCTTGTGCATCAGCGGCTGTCCGTACAAAAAAATCTACTTTAACTGGAAGAGCGGTAAGTCAGAGAAGTGCATTTTCTGCTACCCGCGTATTGAGTCCGGCCAGCCGACGGTGTGTTCAGAAACCTGCGTTGGGCGTATCCGTTATCTCGGGGTATTGCTGTACGACGCCGACCGTATCGAGGAAGCAGCGAGCACCGAGCATGAAACCGATCTCTACGAGCGTCAGTGCGATGTGTTCCTCAACCCGAACGATCCAGCGGTGATTGAAGAGGCGCTAAAACAAGGTATTCCACATAACGTCATCGAAGCAGCCCAACGCTCGCCGGTTTACAAAATGGCGATGGACTGGAAGCTGGCGCTACCGCTGCACCCGGAGTATCGCACCCTGCCGATGGTCTGGTATGTGCCGCCATTGTCACCGATACAGTCGGTCGCCGACGCGGGCGGACTGCCGCACAATGGCAACATTTTGCCTGCGGTTGAGTCGCTGCGAATTCCGGTTCAGTACCTCGCCAATATGCTCAGTGCGGGTGATACCGGTCCGGTGCTGAGGGCGCTCAAACGGATGATGGCCATGCGCCACTATATGCGTGCGCAAACCGTAGAAGGCGTCACGGACACCCGCGCGATTGAGGAAGTGGGTCTGAGCGTTGAGCAGGTCGAGGAGATGTATCGTTATCTGGCCATCGCCAACTATGAAGACCGCTTTGTGATCCCGACCAGTCACCGCGAAATGGCGCGTGATGCCTTCCCGGAGAAAAACGGCTGCGGCTTTACCTTCGGTGACGGCTGCCATGGCTCAGATACCAAATTCAACCTGTTTAACAGTAGCCGTATTGATGCCATCGACATCACCGAAGTGCGCGATAAAGCGGAGGGTGAATAATGCAAATCCTGAAGGTTATCGGCCTGCTGATGGAGTACCCTGACGAGCTGCTATGGGAGTGTAAAGACGACGCGCTGGCGCTTGTGGCCAGCGATGCCCCCATGCTTAGTGATTTTAGCCAGGAGCTGCTCAATGCGCCGTTACTGGATAAACAAGCCGAATGGTGCGAAATCTTTGACCGGGGTCGGGCCACCTCTCTGCTGCTGTTTGAGCATGTGCACGCCGAGTCCCGTGACCGTGGTCAGGCAATGGTCGATCTGTTAGCGCAGTATGAAAAGGTCGGGCTGCAGCTAAACTGTCGCGAACTGCCGGATCACCTGCCTTTATATCTTGAGTACTTAAGCGTGTTACCGGAAGCGGAAGCCAAAGAAGGACTGCAGAACGTCGCACCGATTCTGGCGTTGCTTGGCGGGCGCTTAAAACAGCGCGATACGCCGTGGTATCAACTGTTTGATGCCCTGTTGCAGCTTGCCGGAAGCCCTCTTTCGAGTGACAGTGTCACTAAGCAGGTTGGCACGGAAACGCGCGACGATACCCGACAGGCGCTGGATGCAGTCTGGGAAGAGGAACAGGTGAAGTTTATCGAAGATAATGCCACCGCCTGTGACAGTTCACCGTTACAAAACTATCAACGACGCTTTAGCCAGGACGTGGCACCTCAGTATGTCGACGTCAGCGCGGGAGGCCCGAAATGATACAGTACCTGAACGTCTTTTTTTACGATATCTATCCGTATCTGTGCGGTACGGTGTTTATCCTCGGCAGTTGGCTACGCTACGACTACGGGCAATACACCTGGCGCGCCTCTTCCAGCCAGATGCTGGACAAACGCGGTATGGTGTTGTGGTCAAACCTGTTCCACATCGGCATTCTGGGGATCTTTTTCGGTCATCTGTTTGGCATGTTAACGCCGCACTGGATGTATGCCTGGTTCCTGCCGATTGCGGTAAAGCAGCAGATGGCAATGATTGCCGGCGGACTTTGTGGCGTGCTCACACTGGTGGGTGGCGCTGGCCTGCTGGTGCGCAGGCTGACTAACCCGCGCATTCGCGCAACCTCCTCGACCGCCGATATTCTGATCCTCTGCGTTCTGCTGATTCAATGTATTCTCGGTTTAACCACTATCCCGTTCTCTGCACAGCATCCTGACGGCAGTGAAATGCTAAAACTGGTCGGTTGGGCGCAGTCGGTGGTGACCTTCCAGGGCGGTGCGTCTGCGCATCTGGATGGCGTAGCGTGGATTTTCCGTGTGCATCTGGTTCTGGGGATGACCATTTTTCTGCTGTTCCCGTTCACCCGACTGGTCCACGTGTGGAGTGCGCCGTTTGAGTACTTTACCCGCCGTTATCAGATAGTGCGTTCGCGTCGCTAATTTCCTCTGCTGCCCGGTAGCGCTAGCGCTTACCGGGCCTGGATCGCTATCCCGCTTTTTGTACGTTATGATGCTTCTCCATCCCAGGGAGAACGCTAATGAAACCACAGGTTTATCACGTCGATGCCTTTACTTCAGTACCCTTTCGCGGCAATTCAGCGGGAGTGGTGTTGCATGCTGACGGATTGAGCGAAGCACAGATGCAACTTATTGCTCGCGAGCTGCGTCATTCGGAAACCGCATTCCTGCTGACCAGTGACGACAGCGATGTTCGCATTCGTTATTTCACGCCGACGGTCGAAGTTCCTATCTGTGGACACGCTACCGTCGCCGCACATTATGTGCGCGCCAAGGTGCTGGGTCTGGGCAACAGCACCGTCTGGCAAACCTCGCTCGCCGGTCGTCATCGGGTCGATATTGAAGCGAGTGACAATGACTATCGCATTAGCCTTGAACAAGGCGTACCTGGATTCGAAGCTCCGCTGGAAGGTGCTGTACGTGCCGCGATAATCGATGCACTGCACCTGAGCGAAGACGATATGCTGCCCGGATTACCCATTCAGGTAGCCACCACCGGACACTCTAAAGTAATGATTGCGCTGAAGCCTGAGGTGGACCTCGACGCCCTTTCCCCGGATTTGCCTGCCCTGACCGCTATCAGCCAGCAAATTGGCTGTAACGGTTTCTTCCCTTTTCAAATTCGCAAGGGCGAAAACGCCACCGATGGCCGCATGTTCTCGCCTGCTATTGGTATTGTGGAAGATCCGGTTACCGGCAATGCCAACGGTCCAATGGGCGCGTGGCTGGTTCAACATGGGTTGATGCCGCATGACGGGAAAACGCTACGTGTTCAGGGGCATCAGGGCCACGCGCTCGGGCGTGACGGTATTGTTGATGTGACGGTGGCTATCCGTGAAAACCTGCCGGAAAAAGTGACCATTACCGGTTCGGCTGTGATCCTGTTTCACGCCGAATGGGCGATAGATTTTTAATTGTTCCCGTAGGCCGGATAAGGCGATAACGCCGCATCCGGCATGACTTCCGATGCCCCTATTTACCCGCATCCGGCATGACTTCCGATGCCCCTATTTACCCGCCTCCGGATGCGTATCAAACGCAGCCATGACCGTCGCCAGCTCATCTTCGGTAAACCCATGCTTCACGTCATCCACGCCCAGTCCAAACTGTTCCTGCAGCAAGGCATACAGGCTGGCGACATCGGGCAGATTAATCTGCTCTATCGCCCGACCATCCTGATAACGGGTGAAATGAAAATTAGTCAACGTCAGCTTACCGCCGTCCGGAAGATGACGACACATCAGCAAATGATGACGAAAATGCGATTGTGGCCAGTGCGCGGACCAGAAATTGCCCATCAGATAATCGCTCTGGTGCTGTACAACCAGGTCAAAACGGTACATTGATTGCCAGTGATCGTGATGGCGGAACTGCAGGATCCAATCGTCCCCCTCCTGAACCAGGCGATATTCGCCGTGTGGCGTTTGCTGCTCAATATCGGCCTGCAGACGAATCGGTGCCGTCAGCGTTTGCCCGCCGAAGCCAACGTCGGCGATCCACTGCTCTCCCTGTAATTCAACCAGCAACAGACGATGCGTGCGCGGCGGCAAACTTGACGGATTTGCCAGTACCACACGACCGAGAAGGCTACGTACGTTAAAACCGATTTCGCGTAACGCGCGCTCAAACACTCCGTTCTGTTCAAAGCAATAACCGCCACGACGCGCCGTCACCAGCTTCTCTTCCAGCGACAAATCGTCAAGCTGCATCTCTCTTGGCAGTAATACATCCAGGTTTTCAAACGGAATCGCGCCGTTGTGCAGTAAATGCAGCGCTTTTAAAGTTTCAATGTCGACGCTGGCCGAGTCTGACCAGCCAATACGGGCAAAATAAGCGGTTAAAAAAGGCGTCATAGGGAGTTCCTGTTCGATTAATGCAGTACTTATAACGCATTTTTAATTTTACGCCGTCGATTTTGTGCGTTGTTCCTCCAGACGAGGCGACAAAATCGCTAATACCGTTAATATCTATATCTATTGTGGTGTGTTATCTCTCAGCCCAGGAGCATCCATGAGCCATTTCCGTTCAATCGAATTAAAACATGCCAGTCGGCTGCTTAACCACGGCCCTACGATACTGATCACCAGCCGGGATGAGCATACCGAGCGGCGCAATGTGATGGCGGCGGCATGGTCAATGCCGGTGGAATTTGAACCGCCGCGGATTGCAATTGTTGTTGATAAGACCGCCTGGTCGCGTGAACTGATTGAGCGTAGCGGCAAGTTCGGTATTGTTATTCCGGGCGTGGCCGCTACCAACTGGACTTACGCGGTGGGCAGCGTTTCCGGTCGCGTGGAAGATAAATTTAACTGCTACGGTATTCCGGTGGTAAAAGGTCCGGTGCTGGGATTACCGTTAATAGAAGCGAAATGTCTGGCCTGGATGGAGTGTCGTCTGCTGCCTGCAACGGCAGCACAGGAAAAATATGACACCCTGTTTGGGGAAGTGGTCTCGGCTGCCGCTGATGAACGAGCTTTCGTGGAAGGACGCTGGCAGTTTGATGATGATAAACTCAATACCCTGCATCATCTTGGCGCCGGAACGTTTGTCACCAGCGGGAAACGCATAACAGCGGCTGAATAATACGGGCGCAATAATCGCCCGTTCTCTTTCACATGCTGTAGCCGGGTTTTTTAATCAGCCTCGTCATCTGTGGCGCAATTTCCGCATCCCACACGCTCTGCCACTCTCCCGGCTCAATTTCATTCAGCGCCACGCTCACTGAACTCTCTTTGCTTTGTAAATGACGAATAATGACTTCGGTAATATCCGCCGCCAACGCGGCCTTCTCTTCTTCGTTCAAATCGCGAGGAAAACATTTGATATCAACGTGCGGCATGACAGGTTCCTTATTGTTTTGGGATGCAGGTAACTTATGCGGACTCTCGTTCACCCAGGTGAAATCCGACATCAATAATATCGTCTTCACGTGGAATTTGTTCGATACGATCGAGGCGACGCGTTGTCCAATAGCACGTCGATCGGCGGTCCATAGCAAACTATGACGACGATAACCTTTTTTCAACAAATAGTCTGCCACCGCCTGCATCACTTTTTCCGCGGTCTTCGGGCGCACCAACTGCGGGCTATTTAGCGCCCTGCTCACCCTCATGGGTGACAATCCCCAGTCTTTTGATTTCGCCATTCTGTACGTCGGTTCGATGAGGCTGATTGGCCTGATTTCTTATCTGTTTATCGTGAGTCCATTGGATCGTATTACGCAGACCCCTTCTGTCGCGTAATTTAACCTTATGGCGATAGTTCGCCCGCTGTTCCGGGATTTGCACATCTGCGGAACAGCGTTTTTTTACTCAAATAATCTTATTGTTTTTCAGTACAGTACGTAGCCTCGGATGCTGACAAACTGCATCAGCGATAGCGCTAATATTCGGCGTGTTGTCCTGAAACCAGTCATGCCCTGGTCCCCAGGTGCGCATAACGGCAATATATACGTCCAGTAGTGTTAGCTGATCCCCGAATGCGTACGGCTCGGCGTTTAGCTGATCGTTCAGCCACATATAGAGGGATTTACGGTACTCAATGCAGTTCTTTTTCAACTGCGCCGGGGCGTCCGGTACCCAGCGTTCTGGATAGTCGGCATAGGTAAACGTGGGATAGACATTTGCTACCAGCCATATCAACAGACGCTGAAACTGCTGGCGTTCGGCGTGTCCAACGGGTGGTGAAAGTTCAGGGCGACGATCGAGAATCATCAGCGCGATCGCCGCCGTTTCTGTCATCACACTGCCATTTTCCAGTACCAGCGTGGGCACCTGGCATAGTGGATTCATCGTCTTAAGCAACTCCCGCTGGGGGCCGTCACTGTCAAAACCGTCGACATTAATAAAATGATAAGGGATCTCCGCCAGTGTGAGCATCACTTCACTGATGGCCGATCCCCAGCCCGGTACCCCATAGACCTTAATCATGCTGCAATCCCCAAAGTTAAAACCCTAAGTGTAGAGCAGCATTCGGCAACCTATGCAGGCATGATTATTACTTTCATAATAACAATGGTCGAATACCGGGGGAGAATAAGCCATGCGTTCCAGTATGTTTGAATATATGAATATTTTTGTACAGGTTGTTGAGCAAGGTGGATTTGCCAGAGCAGCAGACGTGCTACACCTGCACCGCCCTGCAGTGACCAAAGCTATCCAACATCTTGAAGACGATCTGGGAGCAAAGTTGCTTAACCGCACGACTCGTAAAGTGAGTCTGACAGAAGAAGGTGACGCTTTTTACCAACGCACAAAAATCCTGCTCAGTGACGTTGATGACATCATGGCTTCTTTCTCACCCACCCGCCCTCCGCGCGGAAAACTCAGGGTGAATGCCCCCCTGTCGCTGGCTCACTCGGTATTAGTCCCGGCCCTGAACGATTTCCAGTCGCGCTACCCGGATATTGAGATTGTCCTCACCTCCACCGACCGAAGAATCGATCTGCTTGCCGAAGGTATCGACTGCATGATTCGCATTGGCGAGTTACAAGACTCTTCTCTGATTTCACGGCGGCTTGGTGAGGTAAAAATGGTGACATGCGCGTCCCCGGATTATTTGCAAAAACACGGCGTACCGCAGACGCCAGAGGATTTATCCCGACATCAGGCAATTAACTTTTTCAGTGAACGTCATCGTGAAGCACTGGAATGGTCCTTCGTCCGTGAGGGTGAAACCGTGTCGTTTATCCCTACAGGTCACATCTGCGTTGATAACTCCGACATTCTTTTGACAGGCTGTTTATCCGGACTCGGTATCATCCACGGTGTGCACGCGGTACTGGCCCCCTGGATCCAGTCGGGCCAGCTCGTAGAGGTGCTGGCCGATTATGCCGGGGAATCAAAACCCGTTTCCGTGCTCTACCCGGACAGGCGCCATCTTGCCCCCCGTGTTCGGGTGTTTATAGACTGGCTGTATGCGCTTTTTACCGAGCAAAAATCGCGCCTACAGGGATTATTATAATCTGAGTAATAGTGAAGTTCCGCAACGGCGGTTTTTCACCCTCATCTGAGCCGTTAAATTGTGCAGACCCAATACAGAACAATTTACAGAGGTTTGCTATGTCTAAGGTCGTGGTTTTTAATCAACCAGGCGACGCTGACGTCCTGACAATCCAGGATATGCCAGTTTCGGCTCCGCGTGCGGATGAAGTTCAGATACGCGTACGCGCAATCGGCATTAACCGTGCGGAAATTATGTATCGTACCGGCCAGTATATTTACCAACCCAAATTCCCGGCACGTCTGGGCTATGAGGCTTCTGGCGTTGTTGAATCCGTGGGAGACAACGTGCGTGAGTTTGCGCCCGGCGATAGCGTCAGCGTCATCCCGGCTTTCAGCTTCCATGAGTATGGTATGTACGGTGAAGTCGTCAATGCTCCAGCCCATGCTGTCGTCAAACATCCTGAGAATCTTAGCTTCGAGGAAGCCGCGGCGAGCTGGATGATGTATGTGACCGCTTTCGGTGCGCTGGTTGAATATGCGGATATTAAGCCTGGTGATAACGTGCTGATCAATGCTGCTTCCAGCAGCGTCGGACTGGCGGCAATTCAGATTGCTAACATGCGGGGAGCAAAACCGATTGCGATGACGCGCACCAGTGAGAAACGTGCCCAGCTTCTGCAACTTGGCGCGGCAGAGGTTATCGCCAGCCAGGAGCAGGATCTGGTGGCGGAGATTAACCGGATCACTGACGGCAAAGGTACCCGCGTGGTCTTCGATCCGGTCGGTGGCCCTGGCGTGGCAAAAATTGCCCAGGTGATGCCTGCCGGCGGACTCTTTTTCCAGTATGGCTCTCTTGATGCGCGTGATTTGTCGATTCCGGTAATTGAGATACTCGGTCGTCATCTGACCTTCCGCGGCTATGAGATTTTCGAAATCACCACGAACCCGGAAAAACTGTCACGTGCAAAACGGTTTATCTTTGAAGGACTGCAATCCGGCAAGCTCAAACCGCTGATTGATAAAACCTTTGCCTTTGATGATATCGTTGAAGCACATCAATACATGGAAGCCAACGGTCAGGTGGGCAAAATCGTCGTCACCCTGTAATCCTTGTGCGGCACAGTCTTGTGCCGCAAATTACCCTCAAAGCACTTTCGACAAAAACTGCTGGGTGCGCGTGTGGCGTGGATGATTCAACACCTGCTCGCTGCTGCCCTGCTCGACGATTTTGCCATCAACCATAAACACCACCTGATCCGCCACTTCCCGAGCGAAGCCAATCTCGTGTGTCACCACCACCAGCGTGGTTCCCGACTTCGCCAGCGCTTTGATGACATCCAGGACTTCGCCCACCAGCTCAGGATCCAGTGCAGATGTAGGCTCATCAAACAGCATGACGCGCGGATTTAGCGCCAGTGCACGGGCAATAGCGATACGCTGTTGCTGACCGCCAGATAAGTGACGCGACCAGGCATCGGCTTTATTCCGCAACCCTACCGCATCAAGCAGCGTTAATGCCCGCTCGGTGGCGGCTTTACGCGATGCCAGTCCGTGCGCAATGGGCGCTTCAATCAGGTTCTCCAGCACCGTTAAGTGCGGGAACAGATTAAAGTTCTGGAACACATAGCCGACGTTAACCCGCTGGCGCAAAATTTCCGCCTCTTTCAGCTCATACAGCTTGTCTCCCTGCCGACGATAGCCAATGTAATCGCCATCGATTTGAATAAAACCCTCATCGACGCGTTCCAGATGGTTGATGGTACGCAGGAGTGTGGATTTCCCTGAACCGGACGGCCCGAGAATGACCGTAACCGTTCCGGGAGGGATCTCCAGCGACACATTATCCAATGCTTTGTGGCGACCAAAGTATTTGCTGACGCCGGTAATAGAAATATGACCTTCAGGCGAGTGGGACATGGACGGCCTCCTGCTGTGGACGTTGACGACTGCGTTTTTCTGCACGGCTCACCCGGACGGTGTTGATCGCTGAACGTCGTTCGCTGCGTGCCAGCGCACGTTCGACCAGATGCTGAATAAGCGACAGGATGCTGGTGATCACCAGATACCACACCGCACCCACCATCAGCAGCGGGATCACTTCCTGCGTGCGGTTGTAGATCATCTGGATGGTGTAGAACAGCTCCGGCATTGCCAGCACGTATACCATCGCCGTCCCTTTCGCCAGGCTGATGATTTCATTGAAGCCAGCAGGCAAAATGGTGCGCAGCGCCTGCGGCAGAATAATCCGCAGCGTACGTCGCCCTGCTGGTAAGCCCAGTGCTGCCGCTGCCTCGTACTGACCGTGATCAACCCCCAAAAATCCACCACGTATAATCTCAGCGGTATAGGCGCTTTGCACCAGCGTCAGGCCAACCACCGCAGTGGAAAACTGACCGAGTACATTGATGGTCTCAAAACTTCCCCACTGAATGGGAGTGAACGGAATACCAATCGTCAGCGTGTCGTACAGATAGGAGAAGTTGTACAGAACGATTAGCACCACAATCAGCGGTAACGAACGAAACAGCCAGATGTACCCCCATGCCAGACAGTTCAACAGCCAGGAAGATGAAAGCCGCGCCAGCGCCAGCAGACCGCCGATGAGAATACTCAACAGCGTCCCGATAAGTGTCAGTAACAGCGTTTGTCCAAGACCAGACAAAATCACCGGATCGAAGAACCAGCGGGCAAACACGCTCCATTCCCAGCGCGGATTAAACGCCACGGACTGGAGAATCACCGCCAGGGCAAACAAAGCAATGACCGCGCCTACGGTGCGCATAGGGTAACGCGCCGGTACGACTTTAATGCTATCTGTCGTTTTCATCTTCTCTCCTCAGGCGATTCTGGCCTGACCGGCAATAGTCAGCAGTTTGGTAAAGCGCAGTCGTCCATCAAACGGTGGCTGGCTGTACTCTTCGGGATTGCGCGTCGTATCAAATTGCGGATCGTAGCCCTGGCTTAAATAAAGTCTGACCGCCTCCGGCTGGCGAAATCCTGTGGTCAGATATATCCGGCTGTAGCCCGCGAGTAGCGCCCGACGTTCCAGTTCCTGCACTACACGCGCCGCCAGTCCCTGCTGACGCAGGCTGCTTTTTGTCCAGATACGCTTAATCTCGGCAGTGTCCTTGTCGTAAGGTTTGTAAGCCCCGGTGGCGATAATTTCGCCGCCACGCTCCAGGACCACAAAAAGTCCCTGCGGTGCCAGATACCATTCGGTCAGTTCCACTTCAGCGTCACGAGAAAAATAATCGCCATAGCGGGCAGCATACTCACCGAACAGACCGTTCAAAATGGGCTGTAGCTCGCTGGCTTCAGGTGAGACCACGCGAAATTGATCGCTCACGATGACCTCCTTAGTCGCCTAAACCGGCCGGGTTGATTTCAGATTGCGGAATGCGTTCCACCCCTTCTCCCCAGCGACTCAGCACCTTGTCATAATCGCCGTTGCCAATCACGCCGTTGAGGGCGGTTTGTACCGGCAGAACCAGACCGCTGTCCTTTTTCAGCGTCACAGCGATGTGTGCCGCTTTTGGCCAACCGCCATCAACACTACCCACCAATTGCGTTTTACCGTTGAGTGCAGCTTTCCATGCGCCGATTACATTAGGACCGAAGTAGGCATCGGCGCGACCTGACTGTAGGGCCAGGGTTTGCGCGGCATCATCTTTGGTATACACCGGCGTAAACGGCTGTAACCCTTTCTTCACGTTCTCATCGTTCCAGGCCAGCAGGATGGCTTCCTGGTTCGTCCCTGAACCGACGATAATGCGCAGTCCAGCGATATCTTCCGCCTGCTCGATTTTCTTCAGCTTGCTACCGGTTTTGACATAAAAGCCAAGAGAGTCTTTCCGATACGTCGCGAAATCGAATTTTTCTTTGCGTGCTTTGGTGACGGTAATATTGCTGATCGCGGCATCGTATTTGCCGGAAGTGACGCCCAGCGGCCAGTCTTCCCATGACGTAGGTACGACGTTGAGTTCCAGCCCCAAACTGTCAGCCACCAGACGCGCGATGTCCGCCTCGCTGCCGATCAGCGTCTTATTGTCATCGGCAAAGACGGTCAGCGGCGGTTGACTGAGCCCGGCAATCGCCACGGTGAATTTGCCCGGTACGGCCAGGTGCAGGTTTGCGGGCAATTGCGCAATCGCCTGCGGATTCTTTGCCGTATTGATCGGCGTTTTATTGGCTTCCAGACTTACGCCCGTGCCGTTAATCGTCACATCATTTGCCCAGACAGTCGCGCTGAAAGCCAGCGACAGCGCGAGGAATACTGATTTTTTCTGCATAGCGTTTTTCTCTTATTGTGCGAATTGATTTGCAGGTGTCGTTAATCCCAGGCTTGCGCGCAGGGTCGTACCGGGATATTCATGGCGGAACAGGCCCCGCGCCTGAAGCACAGGGACAACCTGTTCGACAAAACGCGGGAAGGTATCCGGCGTTCCGCCCTGGATAATAAAACCATCTGCGGCTTTCTCGTCGAACCACTGCTGCAGCCCGTCGGCGACCTGTTCCGGCGTGCCGCTGAAACGCGGACGTGGGCTGGCCGCTTCCAGAGCAACCTGACGGAGTGTTAAGCCACGCTCGCGCGCGTTGCGTTTGATCTCATCAGTCGTACTGCGAAAGCTGTTTTGTCCGAGAGAGCCAAGATCCGGGAACGGTGCGTCCAGCGGATATTGGGCAAAATCATGATGTTCAAAGTAGCGGCCAAGATAGTTCAGCGCGTCGGTAACGGAGACCAGCGCAGCGGTAGTCTGATACTGCTGCTCAACGTCCTCTTCGCTGTCGCCAACAATAACGCTGACGCCCTGGAATATATGCAGTTGATCGGGATGTCGTCCGGCGATTTCCAGCTGACTTTTTACATCCTGATAGAACGCCTTAGCCTCTGCCAGCGACTCCTGATGGGTAAAAATGGCATCAGCATGCTGCGCCGCTAATTTCTTGCCATCTGCTGAAGCTCCCGCCTGAAATATAATCGGACGACCTTGTGGCGTACGCCCAATATTTAACGGCCCGGCGACCTGAAAATAATCTCCATGATGGTTTAGCGTGTGCAGTTTATGCGGATTAAAAAATTCCCCGCTTGTTTTATTACGGGTAAAAGCATCGTCTTCCCAGGAATCCCACAGTCCTTTCACTACCTGTAAATATTCATCGGCAATACGATAACGCTGGGCATGCTCCGGATGCTGAGCGCGAGAATAGTTTTTTGCCGATCCTTCCAGAGGCGACGTAACCACGTTCCAGCCCGCACGCCCGTTGCTGAGATGGTCCAGGCTGGCGAACTGTCGTGCGGTCGTAAACGGCTCGCTGTATGATGTGGACACTGTGCCAACCAGTCCCAGATTCTGGGTGATGCTGGTCAAAGCGGATAATACTGTCAGCGGCTCAAAACGATTTAAAAAGTGCGGGATTGATTTTTCATTAATATACAGACCATCGGCGACAAAAATAAAATCCAGCTTCCCTTTTTCCGCAATAAGCGCCGTCTCTTTGACAAAATCAAAATTAATACTGGCATCGGCCTGAGCCGCCGGGTGGCGCCATGCGGACATATTTCCCGATGCGCCATGCAGAATAGTTCCGAGCCGTAGTTGCCGATTTTCAGCCATAATAACCCCTACCCAACAGGTAAACTTAAAGGTGTGCGAATGCCGTTTTTGCTAACTGCGCAAAGTAATGTGCGGCAGGTTCAATTAAACGTTCGTCTGGATTAAATCCCGGGTGATGTAATCCGTATTCACTGGCGCTGCCAATACTGACAAATGCGCCAGGCGTATTTTGCAGGTAGACGGCAAAATCCTCCCCGCCCATATGCAGGTCAGCATGGTGAGTGGTGTAGCCTGACTGTTTCGCCACCGTGGTGGCGATATCGGCCCAACGCGCATCGTTCACCAACGCGGTCGGCCCCGCATGCCAGATAACGTCTATTTGTGCGCCAAAGGCATGGGCAAATCCGGCAGCGATGTCATTAACCCGTGCTTTAACCTGCTGCTGTACCTGAGTCCGGTGCGTTCTGAGCGTCCCTTCCAGCTCAACGGACTCTGGCAGTACGTTCCATGTATTTCCTCCCTGAATACGGGTCACGCTGAGTACCACCGAATCCAGCGTGTTAACGTCGCGACTGGCAACGCTTTGCAACACGGTTACCAACTGGCTGGCAAGCAGGATGGCATCTTTGCCTTCATGCGGACGCGCCGCATGTGCGCCCTTGCCATTTATGCGCAGCACGAAGCGATCGACATTGGCATAGAACGCACCGCTGCGTGTGGCAAATTCGCCCACCGGCAAACCGGGCTCATTGTGCATACCAAAAATAGCCGCTACGTTTTGCAGCGCACCGGCGCGGATCAACGTTTTTGCGCCGCCGAAACTCTCTTCAGCTGGTTGAAACAAAATACGTACTCGCCCCGGTAAGGTTGTTTCCTGTTGTTTAAGCAGCAGTGCTGCTCCAAGCATCACGCTGGTATGGACGTCATGCCCGCAGGCATGCATCACGCCCGGTGTGAGGGAGCGAAACGGAACATCGGCGCTTTCTTCTATCGGTAGCGCATCGATATCCGCTCGCAGCGCGATGACATCTTCTCCCTTGCCGATTTCCGCGACCAGACCGGTTTTCAGCTCGAACGGCAGAATGTCGACATCCGCAGCGTGCAACCAGGCCTGAATGCGCCTGGTGGTTGCTTCCTCCTGCAGGGAAAGCTCCGGGTGCTGATGTAATTCACGACGCCAGTTGATAAGCGTTGAGCTGAGGGTCATCAGAACACCTCCACGGCATTATGGACTTGTGCCAACAAACGCAGCGATGTCAGACGCGGGTGGCCCTCCGCCACTGGCGTGTCGATAATGAACTCATCAATACCAAATTGCGTATGCAGAGCATTCAGCTTTACCATCACCTCTTGAGCGGTGCCGTGTAACAACGCCAGTTCACGACGCGCGATTTTGCGTGGCGAACTACCCGCCTGTACGGCGAATGCCAGGGCTTGCTCTTCGCTGGCGACTGTAACGCGTTGACCATTTTCCAGCTCAACGCCCCAGATTTGCACGTTTTCCGCCAGTTGCGCAGCGGTATCGTGACTGTCAGCCACAATCACCTGAACGGCGACTATCGTCGGGCGGTCGCTGTGGGTCTGCCAGAAGGACAAAACCTCACGTAATAACGCTTTGTCACCGTTGAGGTGCGCAGCGAAGATAAAATTCAAGTCGGATTGCGCTGCTAACTGTGCGCTTTGCACACTGGCTCCGAGTACAAATCCTTCTGGCGGTATTGGTGGGATTGGCGTCGGGAATACCGTTTCCCCGCTTTCCGTTCCGTTCAGCGCCAGCCAGCCGTTAAGCTGAGAAAGCTGATCGGCAAAACTGCCTTTTTCTTCCTGATGCAGTCCATGCTGTAACGCCTGAGTCGACAACGGTAACCCGCCAGGGGCCTTCCCTACACCGAGGTCGACACGTCCAGGAGCCAGTGATGCCAGAAGATTGAAGTTTTCCGCCACTTTGTACGGGCTGTAATGTTGCAGCATCACGCCGCCGGAACCAACGCGGATACGCTGGGTTTGCCCGAGGATCCAGGCGATCACCAGCTCCGGCGATGGACTGGCCAGCTGTGGCGTATTATGGTGTTCCGCGATCCAGAAACGATGGTACCCCCACTCTTCCGCCAGTTGCGCCAGGCGCAACGTCCGGGAAAGCGCAGTCGCGGCAGTTTCACCTTCCCCGATGGGGCTTTTATCCAGAATACTCAGGCGATATGACATGTTACGAGCCTTTGTTTGTTAACATGTCTTTATTATTAATTTATCAAATAGCCATACTGAAACATTTAATTCACATTTACTCAGCTAAAAAGTAGATAACAAACCCTACCGCAGCCAGGGTTAAAATTTGGATCGCCCTGTACCGCTAAACTGAAAAACACCCGCAATTAATAGCCTACAAAATATAATAGGGTCGTTGATATCACGGTAATAACATCAAAATCTTTTCATGCCAGTTTTCTTTTTTCGAAATGGTTTTTTAGCGCAATTTACGTTAAGTCAGTTTAAACGACTTGTAACGTTATGCGCTTGTATTAATTGTTTCACTTTTATGACGCGGGATGAATGATTTACATGGAAATTTTTATTTTAACTACTTCCACAGAAATGATGATTAGTAGAGAATGCAACGTTTCTTATTAAAACGTTTGAAAACAGATTTCTAATATCCCCCGATTTTATTGCGGGGATTTTTGTATGGATTATACATAGCATCATGGGACCTCTATGAAAAGTAACATGCCCGTTACACAAATTGAGCACGCACTTAACGATAAAGCGACGCTGCTTTCTACGACGGATAAAGAAAGTCATATTACCTACGCCAACTCCGCATTTATTGATGCCAGCGGATTTAACGAACAGCAATTAATGGGCGAACCGCATAATATTATTCGCCATCCTGATATGCCTCCCGCGGCGTTCGCCGATATGTGGTACACGCTACAGCAGGGAGACAGCTGGACGGGGATGGTGAAAAACCGTCGGCAGAATGGCGACCATTACTGGGTTCGCGCCAACGTTACACCGGTCTGGCACAATGAAAAGCTCACTGGCTACATTTCAGTGCGTACCGTTCCTTCGCGCGATGAAATAACTCAAAGCGAAAGTTTATATCAAAAAATTAATAGCCAGCAGTTTAAAGGGTTTCGACTTTTTAAAGGCATTATCATTCGCCGCGGCATATTGTCATGGGCATCAATGTTTAAATGGCTGAGCATTAGCCAGCGCGTCAATTATTCTTTAGGGGTAATCGCCCTGCTCGCTGTGCTATTTCTTTTTGCTCCTGTTAATCCATTTATTCAGGCGGGAGGGTTGCTGTTCTTATTTCTGACGCTTGCTATTTACCTTAAGTATCAAATTTGTCAGCCAGTTAATACGCTACTGACGCAAATGAAGAAAGTGGTATCCGGGAGAAAACCTGATAACTGTCATTTAAATCGGGTGGATGAAATCGGAATGCTGATGCGTCTGGTTAATCAGTCCGGGCTTAATCTGAATTCACTGGTCGATGATGTCAGTACGCAAATATCCGGTATTCGCGCTATCAGTCAGCGAGTATCAAAAGAAGGTACGGCGCTGCATAAGCGTTCCGAAGAAACCTCCGCCGACCTGCAACAAACCGCTGCCGCCATTGAAGAAATTGGTAGCGCGGTACAGCAAACTGCTGAGACTGCGGCACATACTATGACCATGGCCGATAAAACCAGCGCCAATGCGGCAGAAGGCGGCGATATCATGAAACAAACTATCGCCATGATGCAGGCGATATCGCGTGACAACGGGCAGATCGTCGACATCATCGGCGTCATTGATAGTATCGCCTTTCAGACCAATATTCTGGCGCTCAATGCCGCGGTCGAGGCCGCGCGAGCCGGAGAGTCAGGACGCGGTTTCGCCGTTGTGGCGGCAGAGGTCCGTAATCTGGCACAGCACTCAGCGTCTGCAGCAAAAGAGATCAAACAGTTGATTGAGAAGAACGTCGCCAACGTGAATAGCGGCGTCAAAATGGTAGAACAAACGGAGACGCATCTTACCGGGATGATTGGCGATGTCCTGCAGATGTCGATGATGATCAAAGATATTAGTCTGGCGACGCGTGAGCAAACCCTGGCGCTGGATCTGATTAACGATTCGATTTCACGCGTTGGCACCATGACACACAATAATGCCGAGATGGTGGAACGTGTCACCGATGCTACCGCCGATCTGACTCAACGTTCATCGCGCTTACAGCAGGCCGTTCAGGTCTTTGGCGTATCAGCATAACCTTACGGCGCTTATCGGGTGAATGTCTCGATAAGCGCACTCCTCTCCAGGTATTTACGCCCTTTTCTTTTATTGGCTGAATCGAGGCCACACCGCGCCAGTGCAGGCTGTACAAAAATGCTGAATTCTTGTTATCGGGGCTTTGCGGAACCGAACAATTGAATGTAGGATGCTCGGCCGGCAGTTTTCCCCCGTAACACAATGAAGGGTAAGGCTGTTTTCGCCGCAGCAGGTGCGGCAAAAAGGATTTGTATTTTTGTCAGGTCAACAGGAAAAGTAATGAACACAAACAGCACGCAAGTCGCGGAACAACATGCGGCGAAACGACGCTGGTTGAATGCCCACGAAGAGGGGTATCACAAAGCGATGGGAAATCGACAGGTACAGATGATCGCCATTGGCGGCGCAATTGGTACCGGGTTGTTTTTAGGGGCTGGCGCACGCTTGCAGATGGCTGGTCCTGCTTTGGCGCTGGTTTATTTGGTGTGCGGTATTTTTTCGTTCTTTATACTGCGCGCGCTTGGCGAACTGGTTTTACATCGCCCTTCCAGCGGCAGCTTTGTCTCCTATGCCCGTGAATTTTTAGGTGAGAAAGCCGCCTATGTGGCTGGCTGGATGTACTTTATCAACTGGGCGATGACCGGCATTGTCGATATCACCGCGGTGGCGTTGTATATGCATTACTGGGGCGCATTTGGTGATGTACCGCAGTGGGTATTCGCCCTCGGCGCGCTGGCCATTGTCGGCACCATGAACATGATCGGCGTGAAGTGGTTCGCGGAGATGGAGTTTTGGTTTGCACTGGTCAAAGTGTTGGCGATTGTGATTTTCCTGGTGGTGGGTACCGTCTTTTTAGGCACTGGAAAGCCATTGGATGGTAACGCCACGGGTTTTCACCTGATCACCGACAACGGTGGATTCTTCCCACATGGCTTGCTGCCGGCGCTGGTACTGGTTCAGGGGGTGGTTTTCGCGTTTGCCTCCATTGAACTGGTGGGCACCGCTGCTGGAGAATGCAAAGATCCACAAACCATGGTGCCGAAAGCGATCAATAGCGTTATCTGGCGTATTGGTCTGTTCTATGTGGGTTCTGTCGTGCTGCTGGTTCTGTTACTGCCGTGGAATGCCTATCAGGCAGGGCAAAGCCCGTTTGTTACCTTCTTCTCCAAACTGGGCGTGCCGTATATCGGCAGTATCATGAATATTGTGGTGCTCACCGCGGCACTTTCCAGCCTTAACTCTGGGCTGTACTGCACCGGACGTATTTTACGTTCAATGTCGATGGGCGGATCGGCGCCGAAATTCATGGCTAAAATGAGCCGCCAACAGGTACCCTGGGCTGGGATCCTCGCCACGCTGGTCGTCTATGTCGTCGGGGTATTTCTGAACTATCTGGTGCCGTCGCAGGTATTTGAGATCGTGTTGAACTTCGCGTCGTTGGGCATTATTGCGTCGTGGGGCTTT
Organism: Citrobacter sp. CF971; assembly: GCF_006385635.1. Taxonomy (NCBI): domain Bacteria; kingdom Pseudomonadati; phylum Pseudomonadota; class Gammaproteobacteria; order Enterobacterales; family Enterobacteriaceae; genus Citrobacter; species Citrobacter sp. CF971. The sequence goes on from NZ_CP041051.1 coordinate 2,483,287, forward strand.
ATCATGGTCTGTCAGATGCGTCTGCGCCGGGCCATAAAAGAAGGTAAAACGGCAGACGTTAGCTTTAAACTGCCGGGCGCTCCGTTTACCTCGTGGCTAACCCTGGTGTTCCTGCTGAGCGTGCTGGTGTTGATGGCGTTTGACTATCCAAACGGCACCTACACTATCGCGTCATTACCGTTGATTGCCATCCTGCTGGTTGCAGGCTGGTTCGGCGTGCGTAAGCGCGTCGCGGAAATCCACCGCACCGCGCCGTAATGGCTGAAGGCCTGACAGGTTAACCCTTCAGGCCTTCTTTTTTAGTTCGCTTCAATCAACTGCGCTACATCGTTGCTGTTAATTTCCCGCGCGTTTCCATCCTGATCGGTATAGCTGGTCATTCCCGTATCTTTATCCAGTTTTGGCTTACCCTGGGTGGTAATGGTTTGTCCGCTTTTGGTCGTCATGACGTAATCGGTGGTGCATCCTGCCAGGGTAAACAGCATTACGCCTGCACAAAGACAGATAAATGGCTTTTTCATGGTATTCCCGTGTTATTCAGTTAGCCGTTGAGGGCGTAGTGTAAGTCCCTGAAGTGGGTCGGGCTACTGGCGGGGTGTAACGAGGCGTATCGTGGGGTTTAGAGAAATGACAGGAGGGGTTTCCCCCTCCTGATTTTTTACAGCGCAATACGAATAACATCGTCCGGCTGGGTAGCTTCCTGCTCGCGGGTAGATTTCTGTTTCACGCTGACGTACAGGATTTTACCATCGGCAGAGAGCGCCAGGCTATTCGGGAATGTTGGGGTCTCGAATGTTTTGACGACTTTATAGCTTTTCGCGTCGATCACACTCACTTTACCGGCCTGGCGATGAGTCACGTAGGCTTCATTACGCGTCGGGTTGAACAGCACGGCAAGGGATTCCGGCGCGGCGACTTTTGCCAGTACGTTGCCGTTACGGGTGTCGATTACCAGCACTTCCGCCGCTTTAGAGTCGGTGACAAATGCACGGTTGCCCGCTGTGTCCAGGCTCAGGTTGATAAAGAAATGCTCTTTCCCATCATCCAGCAGTTTTTTGCGGCTGAGAATTTTGTTGGTGGTGGTATCGATGGTAATGAATTCACCGTCCGCATTGGCGGTGTACAGGCGCTTAGCTTTGCTGTCGACCGCCAGAGCGGTGCTCATTTTGCCGGTATTTTGAATGGTGTCCTTCAGTTTAATGGCATCACCGTCCACCACCCAAATCACGCTCTCTTTACCAATACCGCTAATGTATACCGTGTTAGTGGCGTCATCTGCGGCCAGCTCACGCGGCTGCAGCGGGCGAACATCTTCAGAACGCTTACGCGCATCCAGCACCAGACGTCCTTTCACCGCGCCCGTTTTAGCATCCATCGCCGTTACCGCGCTATTTACCGTGTTGCCGAACCACAGCGTTTGCGTGGCGTTATTGATGGTGGCACCAAACGGTTTGAGATCGTTATGAATCACCTGAGTCACTTCGAGGGTGACCGGGTCAAGGCGGTAAACCACCCCGCCGGTATCCAGTTTGCGGCTCTGTGAGGTCGCCAGCCACAGCGCGTTCTCTTGTTGGCTGTACGCCATTTCATAAGCGCCTTTACCGACGGCTTTGCGCAGCAGTTCTTCTGCAGCCTGCGTAGTAAAAGATGATGCAACGAGCAGTGAACCTAACAGTAAAGAACCACGCAGACGCGGTGAAAACAGATGACGTAAAGACATGACGACTCCCTTTGATAAATTCGTTTGTTACTGCTTCACATAGCTTCAATGAGCAAAATCATGGTTTTGCCCTTTTAAGAATGAGAATAGTAATCATTATTTATCTCAATGTGGAGTATTTATTCGCTTTCGGGTTGTAACCTTCTCATTTTCTCCATGAATAATCGCTTTTCATCCAGATAACGTCATTGGCATTTTACCAGGCCTACATTTCGTACGAAGCAGGCCTGGTTACAGACATTCACCGTCTTCCACTCTTACGCATCAATCCTCAGCAAGACGAATAACTACCTTGCCGAAGTTTTTGCCGGTCAGCAGACCGATAAAGATTTGTGGCGCATTTTCCAGACCGTCGGTCACCTGCTCGCGGTAGTGGATTTTGTCCTCTTTAAGCCAGCGCCCCATCTCCCGCTGAAACTCCTGAATGCGGTGACCATAATCCTGACCAATGATAAAACCCTGCATCCGGATACGCTTTTTCAGCAGCGTTGCCATTAACAGTGGTAATCTGTCAGGTCCGGCCGGAAGCGACGTTGCGTTATAACCACTGACCAGGCCACAAAGCGGAATCCGCGCAGAAGTATTGAGCAATGGCAGAACGGCATCAAATACTTTTCCGCCGACGTTTTCATAATAAATATCAATTCCTTGCGGGCAGGCTTTTGCCAGTTGTTGCGCAAAATCTTGTGCGTGGTGATCGAGGCAAACATCAAAGCCCAGCACCTCTGTGGCATGTCGGCATTTCTCTGCCCCACCAGCCACACCTATTACCCGACAGCCTTTAAGCTTACCGATCTGCCCAACCGTTGCGCCAACCGGCCCGGTTGCGGCGGCTACCACCAGCGTTTCTCCCGCTTTCGGCTGACCGATATCCAGCAGGCCCATATAAGCGGTAAACCCCGGCATACCCATAACACCCAGCGCCCAGGAGGGATGTTCGGGATGAGCGCCAAGCTTCACCAGTCCGTTACCGTCGGAGATGTCATAGTCCTGCCAACCGCTGTAGCTCAATACCCATTCGCCTGGCTGGTAGTCCGGATGGCGGGATGACACCACGCGACTTACGGTACCACCCACCATAACACCACCAATCTCTACTGGTGGTGAGTAAGATGGCTCATCGCTCATGCGGCCACGCATGTAGGGATCGAGGGAAAGATAAACAGTGCGCAGCAAAACCTGGCCTTCGCCCGGGGATGCCACCTCATCTTCTTCAAGACGGAAGTTCTCTGGGACTGGCGCGCCATGTGGACGGGAAGCCAGTACCCAGCGACGGTTACGATTAGTCTGTTGACCCATGATGTGCTCCTCTGCTTTTGGCATGAATCCATCAATAGTAGCAGTCTGCGCCTGCTATTTAGCTGACGACATGGTTTAACCGCACAACCAGGTAAACGCAGGGTTTCGCGGTTTCATTGATAAACCGACAGTCATTCGGCGGGCCAAGTTCCAGGCAATCACCTGCCTGCATTTCATGGCGTATGTCCCCTTCCACAAAAACTAATTCCCCCTGCTGTAACCAGATAAGTTGTCTGGCCTGCACATAGGAAGAAGCTGGCATCGGGATATCACTTCCAGCGGGTAATTCAATCTGCACCAGATCGATAGGTAGATCGCTGCGCGGTGAAACATGGCGGCGCAGATAGTGGCTTTGCGGGTCGTGCCAGACGGGCTGGTCAGCGAAGCGCAGCAGCTTGCCCTCCTGCATTTCAGCCCGCGCAATCAGGGTAGACATGCTGATGCCAAACGCACCGGAAAGTCTACCCAGCAGCGTCGCCGTTGGACTACTCTCGCCGCGTTCTATTTTATGGATCATGGCCCGTGACACGCCCGCTCTCTCGGCAAGTTCCGTGAGCGACCAACCGCGAGATTCCCGCTCAATGCGAATTCTTGTACTGATCCGTTGATTTATGCTGTCTTCAATAGTATTCATATTGTAATACTATAGTGAACAAGCCCTGAGGTTCAACATGTCAATTCGATTTGCCAGCAAAGAAGACTGCGCCGCCATTGCAGAAATCTACAACCATGCGGTACTGCATACGGCGGCTATCTGGAATGATCAAACGGTCGATGCCGAAAACCGTATTTCCTGGTATGAATCCCGACAATTGATGGGGTATCCGGTACTGGTGAGTGAAGAGAATGGCGTGGTTACGGGATACGCCTCCTTTGGCGACTGGCGTAACTTTGATGGCTTCCGCCATACCGTTGAACATTCGGTGTATGTCCATCCAGAACATCAGGGAAAAGGACTCGGACGAGCACTACTCAGCAGACTGATAGACGAAGCCCGCGCATGCGGCAAGCATGTAATGGTGGCAGGGATTGAGTCTCAGAATCAGGCATCACTGCATCTGCACAGCTTGCTGGGCTTTAAAACCACCGCGCAAATGCCACAGGTTGGAACCAAATTTGGGCGGTGGCTGGATCTGACCTTCATGCAGTTGCAGTTAGACGATCGTCGTGAACCGGATGCCCTTAGATGAACCAGACGCTGACCCTCTCCTTTCTGATTGCCGCTGGTATTGGTCTGGTGGTGCAAAATACCTTGATGGTACGCATCACGCAGACGTCCTCGACGATCCTTATCGCCATGTTACTTAACTCGCTGGTCGGGATCGTGCTGTTTGTCAGCATATTGTGGTTTAAGCAAGGTTTAGCAGGGTTTGGTGAATTGGTTTCCAGCATACGCTGGTGGACACTCATCCCCGGCTTGTTGGGATCGTTCTTTGTTTTCGCCAGCATTAGTGGATATCAAAATGTAGGCGCTGCCACGACGATTGCGGTACTGGTTGCCAGCCAGCTTATCGGGGGACTGATACTGGATATTCTACGTAGTCACGGCGTGCCTCTACGGGCGCTGATGGGCCCAATCTGTGGTGCGGTACTGCTGGTGATCGGGGCATGGCTGGTGGCAAGACGTTCGTTTTAATTGCGCTTATCCGACCTACAGAACGCGCCTGTAGGCCGGATAAGATCCGGCGAGGAAATATCAAAGAATAGTGCCGCCTTTGGTCAACTGTTCGCGACGGGCTTCCATATCTTCTTTATGCTGACGGCCATGATGGGCGATAGCCGTACGCAAACGCTGTTGCTGGGTATAGCGGTCTTCCCGGCTCAACGCGACATCATCGCTGAGCTCAATCAGCAATTCATTCATATGCGTAATGACGCTCTCCTCAATGGCGGCATCAACACGTGCGCTGACCTCATCCAGATGCGACATAACCTCTCCTTAACTCATTAATTTAATTTTGCTTTTGAAAAATCACTGCCCATCAGGCTAACGCTGTATCCGCTGACGTTGCTACGCGTAGCGTAGAACGTTTTACCGTTTGCCAGGGCTATCCAAGGAGCCTGCTGGTAGAAAATCTCTTGTGACTGCTGGTAAAGCGCGGCGCGCTCTTCCGGTTTGCTCACCAGTTTCGCCTTTTCAACCAGCGAATTATACTCTTTATCGCACCAGCGCGCGGCGTTAGATCCGGTTTTTATGCTGTCGCAGCCCAGCAGCACATCCGCGAAGTTATCCGGATCGCCGTTGTCTGACATCCAACCAAACAACGCGGTGTCATGCTCACCTTTACGCATTCCGGAGAGATATTCACCCCACTCATACGATACAATTTTCGCCTTCACGCCCACCTTTGCCCAGTCGCTCTGGATCATCTCGGCAATCCGTCGGGAGTTCGGGTTGTATGGGCGCTGGACCGGCATTGACCACAGCGTCGCTTCAAAGCCATTTTCCAGCCCAGCCTGCTTCAGTAGGTCTTTCGCTTTTTGCGGGTCGTAAGCGTAATCCTGCAGATCTTTATTGAACCCCAGCATATTCGGTGGGATCGGCGATTTTGCCACCGTACCAGAACCTAAAAAGACAGCGTTAATAATGGCCTTTTTGTCCGTTGCGTAGTTCAAAGCCTGACGCACCAGTACGTTATCAAACGGTTTTTTCTCGGTATTAAACGCCAGATATCCAACGTTCAGCGCGTCAACCGAATGCAGCGTCAAATCTTTATTCTTTTTAATCTCGTCAAACTGTACGGGCGCAGGTGCTGGGATTATTTGGCATTCATTGGTTTGCAGTTTTGCCAGCCGCGTCTGGACGTTTGGCGTGATTGAGAAGATCAGGTGTTTCGTTGGAACGGCGCCATCCCAGTAGTTAGGGTTGGCAAGATAGCGGATTTGCGAGTCCTGCTTGTACTGCTGCAGCACGTAAGGCCCGGTGCCAATAGGCCAGTTGTCGACGTTTTCCGGTGTACCTTTTTTCAGCATCGCGTCGGCATATTCCGCAGAGAGAATCGAGGCAAAATCCATTCCCCAGTCGGCAAGAAACGCAGCATTAGGTTCATTCAGGACAAACTGAACGTGATAATCATCGAGCTTCTTAACTTCTTTAATCAGTTTATCCAGACCGACATCGTTAAAGTATTCATAGCTTCCCTGAGAAACCTTGTGATACGGATGATCGGCATCCTTCTGCCGTAATACCGAGAAAATCACGTCGTCAGCGTTGAAGTCGCGGGTCGGTTTAAAGAATTTATTACTGTTGAATTTCACGCCTTGACGCAGGGTAAAGGTGTAAGTCTTACCGTCGGGAGAAATCGTCCAGTCCGTTGCCAGAGATGGTACCGGGGTATTCTTTACCGGATCAAAGTTGATGAGTCGGTTGTAGAGCACTTGTGAACTGGCCACAAATGAGGGACCGGAACTGGCAATTTGCGGGTTAAATGACTCCGGCGATGCTTCAGAACAATAGATGATGGTGTCAGTATTGGCCGCGAACGCAACGCCTGACGGTATGACGGTGCTGAGAGCCAGCGCGAGTAACGTTTTCCTTGCAATCATGGTTATAAGCCTTCTTATTTTATTATTAACCGAGATATCAGAGCATAGCTGACAAAAACTGACCAATAACAAATCACTATCAGGTTATTCTAATCCGGTGTATTTCGCTGAATAATTCATCACCCTAAGCGAATTAATTTCCCTTAAGTCTTTTTCAAAACGTCAAGATTTTTCCCGGCACTCTATGCCATGAAAATTAGCCCCTTTTTGCCTCTCTTTCTCCGTTTGCTCGTTTTTATAAAACGTAAAGTAGATACGTGAAGAAGTCTAAGGGGTAACAACGTGGCAAAAACTCTCTTGCGCAGCGGCAATTTGGATGACTATCAGGCCGTGGGCGGCGGTGGTCAGGCCGTTTTTGATTCAGCATTGCAAATTCGTGAAACGCTTCGTCTGCGTAAACAGCAGGCGATGGTGGATTGTTTGGCGATCCCACAAATTAACGACAACGGCGATCGGGTTGACTGGTATTCCCCGATAGAAGGGAAAGCCGTGGCGTGGAAAGCCGCTGATGAAGAAGCACGTTTTCGTGCGCTGCGCTATCTGGGAAGCACGCTGGAAAATGCGGCGGCTCTGAGCCGTAAAAGCCTGCAGTCGGGAAAAACCTCCCTACAGCTGTTTGGCTCTCTGCTCGAAAAAGCCATCCAGTTTCCCGGTGAAAACCACGTGTTTCTGGTTGGTGGCAAACCCGTTATTACGTTCTGGGGCTTCGTCAATCTGAATGAAAATCCCCGCGACGATGTGCTCGATTGCCTGCGACTTGCCGATATTCCTCCTGTCGTTACCGTAGCAGAGCCGGAACAGGAAGAAGAAATCCCCCCGGGAATCACCTTCGCCGAGGCTGATGCGCCTTTATTGACGCCAGTCGTCGAGCTGGCTAAACGGGCTGAACCTGAACCTGAACCTGAACCACAGCCACCGGTTATAGTTAACGAACCAGAGGTTACACCGCCGCTGGCACAAGAGAAACCTGCGCGCCGCCTGCCGCTGTGGAGCCTGCCCGTTGCCGCAGTCATCATTGCCGCCATCGTTGGGCCGCTGCTGTGGAAACAACAGACCACCCAGCCCGTACCCGCAGCCGCCGCTGTTGAAGTCGCTAAGATTGATATGGCACCGCTGCCAGCACTGGCATCTGCTCTGCCTTTGCATCGTGCTGAAGTGACTCCAGCTGCGAAGAAAGAGAAACCTGTAGAAGGACCGGTGGTGATAGCCGCGATTCCAAAAGATGCGCTGGTGATGGATGCCAATCAGATGAAGGCAGGAACGACGCGCTTCCTCAATGGTAACTGGCGCGTCATGGTCGATGTTAAAGATCCGGTGAGCGGCAAAGCGCCGTCGCTGCGCTATCAGATCCAGGCCAATAAAGGCACTGCTCGCGTGGTTCATGGTGACAATATTGTTTGTCGTGCCGAGATTTTCTCCGGTTTGCACCAGTCGGGTGAATTAATGATTAAGAGTCGCGGCAATGCTCGTTGTACAGACGGGTCACGTTATCCGATGCCTGAAATTACCTGCAAAGCGGGAACCAACGACGTCGCCGCCTGTACCGCGCGTTATGACGATCACGCGGAAATCCCTCTGACAATCAAAAAGATAGGTGCCTGATTCTATGTTGGTGAATCTGTGTGATTACAAGCAGAGCGTGACGCTCATCGCCAATAGCGGTGTTCAATTCCTGGATTTTGGCCTGACGCCGCAGGAATCTGCGCACCATGGCCGCTTTGTGCGCAAAACGGCAAACGGTCCCCTGCTACGGCTGGATTTCGATCTGGCAACGGGTCGCTATACCTTGCCTGGCAGCACTGGCGGTCAGCCCGAAGTGGTGAAACCGGAAAGTACCCAGACGCTGCATTATTCTCTGGATGTCCTCGACGGTGTCTGGCTGCCGCTGCCGTTTCTGCGCTTTAACCCACCGCGCACGTTTGTTGAAGGCCCGGATAACTGGGCGCGCGTGCAGGTACGAAAACTGGCGCAACCCGACAGCGCGGGCAACACCCACCGCGTTACCGTGGCGCTGGATAGCCAGATCACTGAAAATGCCCCTGCAGCGTTAACGCCTAATGAAAACGACCTGCTCAACGGGACACGATTCGCGCTGGCCTGGCATGACAGCGAAATTGCTGATTTCCTTGACCAGACCTGGATTGACGGCTGGTTGCGCGAATCTTTTATGCACCATGTCACCCAACATGAGAATCGCTCAGAACAAGAGATCCAGCTGGCGCTGCGTAACTTTGAATATCAGGCGCACTGGCTGAATGTGCTGACCCTGTTAGGCGAGCAGCTTTCTGTCCCGGAAGTGAAACTGGTTACACATACCCTTAGCACACCCGCTATTCCCGTCGATCTTATTTTAGATATCGGTAATACCCATACCTGTGGCGTCCTGATTGAAGATCACGGGGATGCCAATGACGGGCTGCGTCAGACCGCTGAATTGCAGGTCCGTTCGTTAAGCGAGCCGCAGTTCCTCAACGATCCGCTGTTCACCAGTCGGCTGGAGTTTTCCGAAGCGCGCTTTGGTAAGCAGCATTTTTCCGTTGAGAGCGGACGTGATGACGCCTTTATCTGGCCGTCGATTGTGCGTGTGGGTGATGAAGCCCGTAAGCTGGCGATGCAGCGTATGGGCACCGAGGGCAATAGTGGGATCTCCAGCCCGCGCCGTTATCTGTGGGATGAAACGCCGGTGTTACATGACTGGCGCTTTAGCCAGATGAATGGAAAAACCCAGCGCGAACCGCTGGCTACCGCCTTCCCGCTGATGAACCTGATGAACGATGACGGGCAACCGCTGTTCAGCCTGCCGCAGGACGATCGTCTGCCGGTATTCTCACCGCAATACAGCCGCAGCACTCTGATGACGCATATGTTATGCGAAATACTGGCCCAGGCGCTGGGGCAAATTAACAGCGTAGCGACGCGGTTGCGCCTCGGATTCCCGGCATCTCCTCGTCAGTTACGGACGCTGATCCTGACCCTACCGTCGGCGATGCCCAAACAGGAGCGCGAGATTTTCCGCCTGCGCATGTTTGAAGCTATTGCCCTGGTCTGGAAAGCAATGGGCTGGCACCCGCAGGATGAAGACTTCACTACCCGTAAACAGCAGGAAAAGAGTGTGGTTCCCGTACCTGAAATTCAGATGGAATGGGATGAAGCCAGCTGCGGGCAACTGGTGTGGCTGTATAACGAGGCTATCTCTCACTACGATGGCCACACCGAATCATTCTTTAACGCCCTTGCCCGCCCGGACCGTTTGCCGGAACCCGGTGAGACTAAAGGTCGGGCGCTGCGCGTGGCATCGATCGACATTGGCGGCGGGACAACGGATATGGCCGTTGTCCATTATCAGCTTGATGACGGCGTCGGCGCGAACGTTAAAATTACCCCGCATTTGCTGTTCCGTGAGGGTTTTAAGGTGGCAGGCGATGACATGCTTCTGGACGTGATTCAGCGTTGCGTGTTGCCTGCGCTGCAAACCCGCTTACAACAAGCTGGCGTGACCGATGCCGCTGCATTACTGGCCACGCTGTTTGGCGATTCCGGTCGCATCGATACCCAGGCGATTTTGCGTCAACAAACGGCATTGCAGCTCTTTATGCCGCTCGGTCATGCGGTACTCAGTGCCTGGGAACAAAGCGATATTAACGATCCGGTCGCTGGTCTGCATGCCACATTCGGAGAACTCCTGAGCCAACGACCAACGCGCAACGTGATGAACTACATCCAGCAGGCTATCGACCATGCGTTGCCAGCAGGTTCGCCAGCGTTTGATGTTCTGAGCGTGCCGTTGCAGGTACAGTTCAGGCAGTTACAAGAAGCTCTGTTAGCGGGGCAATTTACCCTGACTTCCCCGCTGCACGCGGTTTGTGAGGCTATTTCACATTATCGCTGCGATATTTTATTAGTGACCGGCAGGCCCGCCTGTTTACCGGGCGTGCAGGCGTTGATCCGCCATCTGCAACCTGTTCCGGTTAACCGTATGATCTGGATGGATAACTACCGCGTGCATGAGTGGTATCCGTTCAGCCAACAAGGGCGGATTGGTAATCCCAAATCCACCGCGGCAGTCGGCGCCATGCTGTGTAGCCTGGCGCTAGATTTGCGTTTGCCGCGTTTTAACTTTAAAGCTGCCGATATCGGCGCTTACTCGACCGTACGTTATCTTGGCGTACTGGATAACACGGTCAATACACTGCGCGATGAGAACATCTGGTATCACGATATTGATCTGGATAAACCCGGTGCGAAGCTGGATGCCCGGTTGCACTTCCCGTTACGTGGCAACGTGACGTTAGGATTCCGGCAACTGGCAAACAGCCGCTGGCCTGCCACGCCGCTGTATACGCTCAGCATAAATTCTGCCGAACTGGCAAAAACCATCGCCGGAGATGGCGTGTTGAATGTACGGCTGCAGCTACGCGGCGGCAGCAAAGAAAGTGGCCCAGAATTCTTCGTCCTGAGCGATGCCTGGTTACAGGATGGCACCCCCGTTGCCGCCAATGCCTTAACGTTAAAACTGAATACGCTGGCAGACCGTCGCCATAGCGGAAGCCATTACTGGATTGATAGCGGGAGCGTGTACCTGAAATGAGTAAGATGTTAAATACCGCGCAGGCCGCCATCGAGTGGGTGGTAGATACCCGTCAACGTGCGGCGCGTCTTGATGATGAAGCGGATGCCCTGCTGGCACAGCTTACGCTAGCCGCAGTGAGTGAATCTGCGCTGGAGACAACCTTTTCATCGCAAGGATGTATAGGGTTATACGGACATTCACAATCGGCAAAAGCACATCTGCTTGCGGCATTGTGCAGCAATGCCACTGGCAAAGTGAATATTGTTACCCCGGATCGCAGCTTTGATTATTTCTCGCATATTAATCCTGGCCATGCGCCAACCAATATGGCGATCCGCTTTACGCGCGATGAAAATCCGCATGATAGCGAATGGCCGTTGCGTCTGCGGTTACTCAGTGAAGCGGAACTGGTACAGCTATTTATCGCCCAGTTCAGCGCGCTCCCGGATAACCGGCAGGTCGAGAAATCGATTATTGAGGCGCGCCTGGAAAAATGGCAAACGCTGCGTCAGCGTCACCCTGTGCCGGGCATTACCGCACATGATGTTGCGGCAATCGGTCGTTTCTGGCGCTCCTGCGTACCGGCAAACCAGCAGCAAATTGACGATGCGCTATGGCACCAGTTTGCCACGTTGCTGCCCGCACTGGATCTGACTACCCGGGCAAACGCTTGGGCACTATTGTGGGGAGAACAACCAGAGCTGACGCAGCAGTGGCTGACGCTGGCGCACACGTTGCAACAAACCGGACACGCGCAAGAATTAGCGGCCCCGCTGAGTCTGCTGGTTGATCATTTTGGTTTACCTGCCGAAAGTTTCCTGACCCAGGTGGCATTGACCGGCAATAATGAGGCGCAAAGCGATGTGGTGGTTCATCCGATTGAAAATCATCAGTTGCTCAATGCAGTTAGCCTTTCTTTGTCGTCACTGGCGCTGCTCACGCGCGAACTGATCCTGACGGTTGAAGACGCGGTGCTGGAGAATGTCGATCTGCTCGATATTCCCCTCGCCCCGGATACTCATCCGCATCCACTGTGGCAGGCAAAATTAGGCTGGATGCTGGAACATTACCGCCAACACCTGCAACCGGATGTGCTCTTAATCTGCAACGCTGTCTCTACCCGCGCCCAGACGCCCGCCATCACCCGCAAGCTATTGGGCTGGGTTAACGATACTCAACCCGTCCACGATGCCGCATTGCCAGGCGTGGTCTGGGCCATTACCCCGCAGGATGCGCGTTTTAGTACCCAGCAAAATCTTGACGAATCCGTGCAGCAATTAATGGGCAAACCCGGACTGCACTGGGGCACGCTGCAGGCGCTGGATAAACACAGCTTACAACGCCTCGTCGAATGGTTGACTCAGGCAACCTCACCACAGCAGCGCCAGGCCAGGCTGACCTCCCTGCGTGAACAGCACCAGCAGCGCGTACGCGAAACCCTAATCGGCTGGATTAATCCCGTTGAGACCGAATCAGCAAGCAATGAGTCAGTGATCCGCCAGCTACAGGCTCAGGCGGCAAAGCATGGCGAACTGCTGGATGGTTTGCTCCCGCCGATGCGCATTTTTGAGTCGCTGCTGCGTATTCAGCAACCGCGCGAGGAGCAGGTAAGTGGTTTATTTAATGAAGAGATTGACCTGTTTGCCGAAGTGCGTGACACAATGCACTCACCGGAAAGCCAGGAGACCGGATATCAGGCACACAAAATGTGGATTAACCACGTGCGCCAGTGGTGTCGCGATGAAAATAATGCCCGCCGTTTACGACTCGATCCCCGTACGTCAAGGCTGGTTGCCGACATCCTCGTCACCACCAGCTATCGCCTGGAGATGCCGCAACGCTTACAGCGCATTATGCAGCGCGAAAACGTCTGTGCCGCGCAACTATACGCCGATATCGGTGATTTTATTACCTGGCTTGGATTTGCCGACGTTGCAGAGGAGCAGCGCCCTGCCAGCAGGATCCAGAAAGGATCGGCTATTTTTAGCGCGCCGAAGCAACAGCCGATGTTACGCCTGACGAAGCTGGATGAACAACCTTCGCACGGCGCAAGCCGCTACGTATACGACTGGCTGGTCGCTTTGTATACCCGTGCGAATGAGAACGTGGGGTATCAGCATCCACAGGATGTCAGCGAAGTCGACAAAAAGCGATTGGATGCCCTGCTTTCCGCCTGAAGCGGCGTTTACGCCGTCATCAGAAGAGAGAGAACATTAACGCGACGGGAAAACTCATCGGCCAGGTCGCACCGACTAATACCGCGCTGAGAAAGCGAATTCGCTTTTTATCGCGGGAAAGAAACCAGGTGATGATTGCCGTGATAACGGCCATCACCGCATAAAAAACCAACATTTTTTGGTACAGAGACATGTAAGGCATCCGGGCCGAAAGGTGAAATCGCGCGCAATATGCTCTTTTTCATGACCCACATCAAGTTTTATTAATTAATTTAAGAAAAGTGGCTGTAAAACAACCCATTTTCATTATGTTCAGAATTCGTACTATTGCGGATAGTTATAACCCGTACTATACCCATATGGGTTAAAACGAAAGGTGGCACAAATGAATGTTTCCAGTAAAACGGTGGTGCTGATAAATATATTTGCTGCTGTAGGACTTTTCAGTCTGATTTCCGCAAGGTTCGGCTGGTTTGCTTGATGTGGTTCTTGTTTGATTAATTGCAGCGTCCGTTGGCAGAGAGGGACTTCTCTCTGCCATTAGTAAACTATTTTCCCATTCTCGCACTGCCGGGTAAATTATCCTTAGTATGTAATACCCCTAATCCTTCTGCGGCATTATATTGCCCGAATAACGGCCTGGTGTTGTGCCGGTATGCTGATGGAAGAAAGCAATAAAAGCACTGTCGCTGACAAACTCCAGATATTGCGCGACCTGGCTGATATGGCATCCGTCAGCCAACATCTCCATGGCTTTTAACAGCCTAAATTGCTGCCGCCAGTCCTGATAATTCATCCCGGTATCCCTGATAAATATTCGACCTATTGTCCTTTCGCATGCCCCAACCTGTCGGGACAATTGATTCAGTCGTGGTGGCAGTTCGCCCATGCGTAATCCTTCAAGCCACACGTTAAGCCGCGGATCTGAGGGATACTGCAATGTCCAGTTTTCACTGTGGGCGGCACGCATTTCCTCACAAAATACGGTGATGAGACTGGTCTGCTGCGCGGCAGGCATCTCCCATGACCAGAAAGACATACGTTCTATCACCTCAAAAAAGAGAGGGTTAACGTCGACTATCTGCAGCGGTAAATCAGATAACGGCAACGTGGTTGAGAAGTACAAAGAACGATAAGCCATCACGCCGCGCATTATGGCGCGATGTACCGTACCGGCTGGGATCCAGACCGCACGACGTGGCGGTAGCAGACACAACGCCTGTTCCAGCTCAATCGTAATGCTTCCCGCTGCCGAATAAAGTAGCTGATGACGAAGATGGCTGTGCCGTCCTGAATCGTGTACGCCCATCTCGGAAGCAATCCCGATTACCGGTTTATCAAAGCTGTCCGCATCAAAAGCATCATCCGGGGCAATTTTCATCTTCTGTCCGATATCTGACATTTATAGTCCTGATAATGGTAATACGACATTTTCCTTTCAGCAATAATGCCCACCTGTTTTCTGTTTCTCTGGATATTGCTATGAACACATTTCATCGACCGCCGCTGTGGCTTCTCACACTCCTGATTATGTTTCCACAACTGGTGGAAACCATTTACAGCCCGGCATTGCCAGGTATTGCGACGTCTTATCACGTCAGCAGTGAGCGCGCGGCTCAAACACTCTCCGTTTATTTTGTTGCCTTCGCCGTCGGCGTGGCGATGTGGGGATGGCTGAGCGACTGCATCGGGCGACGCCGGGCGATGATGGCTGGACTCCTGTGCTACGCCACGGGTTCCCTCATGGCCGTTGTTGCCACTGATTTCAGCGTTCTGCTGCTGGCACGGATGGTCTCGGCCATTGGAGCTGCTGCCGGATCTGTAGTGGTACAGACCATGCTAAGGGACAGCTATGAATCAACTGCGCTATCCCGCGTCTTTTCTGTGATGGGTGCCGCGTTGGCATTGAGTCCGGTTTTCGGTCTGCTAAGCGGAGGATGGTTGGTCAGTTTGTATGGTCATACCGGGGTATTTATTGCCCTTGTGCTGCTGGCGCTGCTACTGCTGATGCTGACCGTGACCATGCTGCCAGAAACCCGGCCCGAACATACGCTCAGACCAAGGCTTGCTGCGCTACTCTCCCGCATGGCGCGTGACTATGAGCTGTGGAAAAACGCCATACTGGTTGCTCTACTGAACACCATGCTGTTTAGCTATTACAGCCTGGCGCCGTTTCTTTTTGGGCAATTGGGATGGTGCTCCAGAGCCTTTGGCTTGACGGGGTTGCTACTTGCGTTTGCTTCTCTGTCGGGTAGCCTGCTGAACCAAAGACTGTTAACGACAGGTCTGACGCCGGAACAACTGGTACGTTATGCCTGTGCGCTGGCAGCGTTGTCAGGTCTCGTAGCGTGGTGCTTACAGCACTCTGCGTGGATCCTGATTCCGGTGTTCGGCGTGGTGATTGCCTATGGTATCGCCATTCCCAATGTGCTGAGTCAGGCGCTGCGTCATTATCGTGAACAGGCCGGAGCCGCGGGGGCATTGTTTGGATTAAGCTATTACCTGTTGCTGGGAATGATGCTGGGATTTGCAGGCATGGTGCAACAACTGGGGCTAGTTCTGAGCGTCTGTGCCCTACTCGCCTGGCTTTGCAGCCTGGGCCGCAGATAAACCCGATGGCGCTCCTGAAAGCACAAAGCCCCGACATTCAACCGGGGCTTTGTTGTATCAATTAGCCTGACCTCGCGGATATTTCCAACTTACCGCCGTCCGATGGCGACGAGGCCAGTGGCGCGAATAGTATAGACACACGTTTGCCGATATTTAGCTATCCGTGCCCCATTTACCGCTCGCGCTTAAAAGATTACTCATGCTTGATCATGACATGGCGAACAATCGTGTAATCTTCCAGCCCATAAACCGACATATCCTTGCCATACCCAGACTGTTTTTGCCCACCGTGCGGCATCTCGCTAACCAGCGTGAAATGGGTATTGACCCAAGTGCAACCATATTGCAGGCGAGCGCTAAAGCGATGCGCACGCCCAACATCCCGGGTCCAGACGGAAGATGCCAGTCCGTATTTCGAATCATTTGCCCACGCCAGCACCTGATCTTCATCATCAAATACGGTCACGCTGACCACCGGGCCGAAAACTTCCCGCTGCACGATGGCATCTTCTTGCTTCGCCCCGGCCAGCAGCGTTGGGGCAAAGTAGTAGCCTGCGCCATCCACTTTCTTGCCGCCGGTGATAACTTTGATATGCCCCAGGGCTTTGGCCTCATCGACAGCTTTAGTCACGCGATCAAGATGTGCCTGCGAACTTACCGGTCCCAGTTCCGTCGATTCGTCGTTCGGCGCACCAATTTTCAGGCTGGCAACCGCGGCGCCGAGTTTCTCAACCAACGCGTCATAAATGCCTTTTTGGGCATAGATTCGACAAGCGGCGGTACAGTCTTGCCCGGCATTGTAATAACCAAAGGTCCGCACGCCGCTCACTACCGCATCCAGATCGGCATCATCAAAAATGATCACCGGAGCTTTGCCGCCCAGTTCCATATGTGTGCGCTTAATTGACGGCGCGGTGTGCT
Source organism: Citrobacter sp. CF971 (assembly GCF_006385635.1). Taxonomy (NCBI): domain Bacteria; kingdom Pseudomonadati; phylum Pseudomonadota; class Gammaproteobacteria; order Enterobacterales; family Enterobacteriaceae; genus Citrobacter; species Citrobacter sp. CF971. The sequence continues at coordinate 2,500,130 of NZ_CP041051.1, forward strand.
GAATAATGTGTTCACCGGTTGCAATGGAGCCAGTCAGAGAAACCATGCGGACTTTTTCATGGCCGGTCAGCGGATCGCCCACCGTTTTACCGCGACCAAACAGGACGTTGATAACGCCAGCCGGGTAAATATCTTTGGCAAATTCAGCCAATTTAAGCGCCGTCAGCGGGGTAATTTCTGATGGTTTAATCACCACACAGTTTCCCGCAGCCAACGCTGGAGCCAGCTTCCACGCTGCCATCATCAGCGGATAGTTCCACGGTGCAATAGAGGCCACCACGCCGAGCGGATCACGGCGAATCATCGACGTATGTCCTTCCAGATACTCCCCGGCCGCCTGTCCTTGCAGAGTTCGAGCAGCCCCGGCAAAGAAGCGGAAAACGTCGACAATAGCTGGAATTTCATCGTTGAGGACACAGTGCAGTGGCTTACCGCAGTTAAGTGATTCCAGCTCAGCGAAGGTTTGCGCGTTATCGGCAATAGCGTCCGCCAGTTTCAGCAGCAGTTCAGAGCGCATTTTCGGCGTGGTTTGCCCCCAGGTGGCAAACGCGGTGTCTGCCGCACGTACCGCGGCATCAACCTGCATGGCTGACGCCTCAGCAATCTCCAGAATGAGTTCACCAGTGGCAGGGTTATAGACTGGCTGCTTTTCACCTTCACCGTTGACCAGCTCGCCATTAATCAGTAATTGATGTTGCATAGCAATTTCCCATATCGTCGTTTATTTACCGTTTCCGGCGAGAGTGTCGCCTTCACGCGTTAGCCACCAGGCCCCTAAAATTGGCAGTGTTGTCACCAGCATTACCAGCAATGCCACAACGTTGGTGACCGGCACATCCCGTGGACGGCCCAGTTGATTAAGCAGCCACAGCGGAAGTGTTCTTTCATGTCCGGCGGTGAACGTTGTCACGATGATTTCATCAAACGACAAGGCAAACGCCAGCATCCCGCCCGCCAGTAGTGCCGATGCCAGATTGGGCAGCACGACGTAACGAAAGGTTTGCCAGCCGTTGGCGCCAAGATCCATAGACGCTTCAACCAGACTCCATGAGGTACGGCGAAAACGCGCCACAACGTTGTTAAACACCACCACCACGCAAAACGTCGCATGGCCCACTACGATCGTGAGAAAACCCGGTTCCAGGTTGATGGTTTTAAACGCCGTCAACAGCGCAAGGCCGGTAATAATGCCCGGCAGCGCGATCGGCAACAGTAGCAACAGCGATATTGCACTTTTGCCAAAAAAGTCCCTACGCCACAGCGCGGCCGCGGCCAGCGTCCCCAGAACAAGGGCAATAGCGGTCGACAACGCAGCGATCTTAAGTGACAACGTCACAGACTCCAGGATATCGCTACGCTGCGCCGCAACGCTAAACCACTTCAGCGTTAATCCCTGCGGTGGAAAACTAAAAGCAGCCTCCTCAGTATTAAAAGCATAGGTGGCGATGATGAGGATGGGAAAGTGCAGGAAAATAACCCCGCCCCATGCCGCCAGTTTGAGTAACCAGGGCGCGCGTTCAGAGTGCATCGAAAGCTCCCAGACGCTTCACGAACGCCAGATACAGTGCGATTAACACAATCGGCACCAGAGTAAATGCCGCCGCCATCGGCATATTGCCGATCGCCCCTTGTTGCGAATACACCATGTTGCCGATGAAATAGCCTGGTGGTCCCACCAGCTGTGGCACGATAAAGTCGCCCAACGTCAGAGAGAAGGTAAAGATAGATCCCGCAGCGATACCGGGTATTGCCAGCGGAAGAACCACATAGCGGAAGGTTTGACGCGGACGCGCGCCCAAATCAGCGGAGGCCTGTAACAGTGACGGCGGAAGTCTCTCCAGTGCGGCCTGTACCGGCAGGATCATAAACGGCAGCCAGATGTATACGAACACCAGAAAGCGCCCTAAGCCTGAAGTCGACAACGTATTGCCGCCTACCGCAGGCAGCGTCAGGAACGAAAGCAGTAGCGGCTCCAGCCCAAGATGGGTTAAAAACCACTGCGCCACACCGTCTTTAGCTAACAGCAGCGTCCACGCATAGGCTTTAACGATGTAACTGGCCCACATTGGCAACATTACGGCAATGTAAAAAAAGGCTTTCATTTTGCCGCTGGTATAGCGCGCCATATACCACGCCATCGGAAACGCCAGAATCGCGCTGGCAATGGTGACCGCCACCGCCATCGTCAGGGTACGCAAAATGATGTCGTAGTTAGCAGGATTAAACAGCGCCTGCAAATTCGCCAGCGTCAGGTCCGGCGTGACCGACATAGTGAAATCGTCGAAGGTATAAAAACCTTGCCACAACAGCGTCAGTAATGAGCCGAAGTAGACAATGCCAAACCACATCAGTGGTCCAAGGAGCAGCAAAAACAGCCCCATCCCCGGATTACGCCAGAAGTAACCTGAGATCCGGTTCAGGCTTGTCGACTGTGGAGGCGAATGTAAGACGTTCATAGCCATTCACCTCTCCTCAACCAGCGGTACCATCACGTCGCGGGACCACGATGCCATCACCTGCTGACCCGGCGACAACGTTGACGGTAGCATTTCTCCCGTCAGGTTCACCTGGCTAACCAGCAGTTTTTCCCCTCCGGCAAGTTTCAGCTCAAACCGCGTCGCCGCCCCCTGATACTGCACCGCCTGAATAACACCCCGGGCCTGGACTTCTCCTCCGGCATCATTCAAGCGAATGTGTTCGGGACGTAGGGAGAACATCCCCTGTAGCCCACAAACGTTCGCCGACATCGTCGCATCAAAGACATTTGACGTTCCGACGAAACTTGCCACAAACGGCGTCCGCGGACGCATGTACAGTTCACGCGGAGAATCCACCTGTTCGATGCGACCGTTATTAAACACCGCCACCCGATCGGACATCGACAGGGCTTCACCCTGATCGTGGGTGACAAAGATGAAGGTGATGCCAAGGGATTGCTGTAATTTTTTCAGCTCCAGTTGCATCTGCTCACGCAGTTTGAGATCCAATGCCCCGAGCGGTTCATCCAACAGCAGGACGCGCGGTTCATTGACCAGCGCCCGGGCAATCGCCACACGCTGACGTTGCCCACCGGAAAGCTGCGACGGTTTACGTTCATAAACAAAACCGAGTGCGACCTTATCCAGTGCTTCACGTGCTTTCGCGTGGCGTTGTTTTTTATCAATGCCTTTAACCATCAGCCCATAGGCGACGTTGTCGAGGATCGACATGTGCGGGAATAACGCGTAATCCTGAAATACCGTATTGACGTCCCGTTCCCAGGGCGGTAATTCGCTGGCCTGTTTACCAAAAATAGTGATCGCGCCGCCTGACAGTTGCTCAAACCCGGCAATCAGGCGCAGACAGGTGGTCTTGCCGGAGCCGGATGGCCCCAGCATAGAGAAAAACTCACCGTCGTTAATCGCAATACTCACCCCATCCACTGCACGAACATCCCCATACAAACGCGAGACGTTATGAAACTCCACTGCGTACGTCATAAAACCCCCAGCGGAATTAACGACCACCCATAATGGCGATGTAATCCTGCGTCCAGCGACTGTAAGGAACGAATTTTCCACCTTCGGCAATCGGCGTTTTCCAGAAGGCAATTTTGTCAAAATAGCTATAGCCGTTGGTTTCACAGCCTTTTTCACCCAGTAACGGGCTGGCTTTACAACCTTCAGGCACCACTGGCAGAGAACCAAACCAGGCGGCTACGTCGCCCTGTACTTTCGGGGTTAATGACCAGTTCATCCATTTGTAAGCGCAAACCGGGTGTTTCGCTTCACTGTGCAGCATGGTGGTATCAGCCCATCCGGTAACCCCCTCTTTTGGGAAGACCGTGGCAATTGGCTGACCTTCGCCTTTCAAGGCGTTAGCCTGATAAGGCCAGGCGCTTGACGCCACTACGCCTTCGTTTTTGAAATCGCTCATTTGCACGGTGGTATCGTGCCAATAGCGATGGATCAACGCGTGCTGATCGCTCAGGACTTTGATCACCGCCTGATACTGTTTTTCAGTGAGCTGATAGGGGTCGGTAATACCCAACTGCGGCTGGGTGGCTTTAACGAATAATGCGGCGTCGGCAATATAGATCGGGCCATCGTAAGCCTGAACGCGACCTTTATTGCTTTTCCCGTCAGGCAGATTTTGTTCAACGAATACCACGTTCCAGCTGTCCGGCGGCGTTGGGAAGGTTTTGGTGTTATACATCAGCAGGTTTGGTCCCCACTGGTATGGCGTACCGTAAACTTTACCGCCAACGTTAAACCACTCCCCTTTTACCACTCGCGGATCAAGGGTTTTCCAGTTAGGGATAAGCGCAGTATTAATCGGCTGAACGCGTTTTCCCATTATCAGGCGCAGTGAGGCATCACCAGAAGCGGTTACCAAGTCGTAACCGCCTTTAGCCATCAGGCTGACCATCTCATCAGAGGTGGCCGCCGTTTTTACATTGACCGCACAGCCGGTATCTTTCTCAAACTGCGAGACCCAGTCATATTGTTTATCGGTTTGCCCACGTTCGATATAACCCGGCCAGGCAATAATATCCAGGCGGCCTTCCGGTTTATCTAATGATGTGGGGGGTTCGGCTGCCTGCGCAGTCATCAGCGTCATGCTGAAGGCACACAGGCTACTGAGGGCAAGTTGCTTGCTCATAACGTCTTACTCCTGTCGAAAAAATATTGAGCGGCAGCCTTGCCGTAAATATATGTCCTTTTCTAAAAATAGTCGGGGTGTTGTAAGCGTTCCTGCTGGTGCAAGGAAATTTAATCAGGTTGTGAGCTAACGCTCATTACGCTACAGACTCTGACCTGGGGGGTAATCTTCTGGAGTATAGACAAGGAGTTAGACGCAGAGGTGGCAATAGTATTAACTATTGATATTTTGTATGGCCGCACCCGATATAAATAATACCGTGGTTCAGCATTCACTATTTCGAAAATAAGAATGCGCTATTCATTTATATTGAATAGCGCGTTATGGTTTATTTCATCATTTCACGAATTAATTTGCCAAGCTGTTTTACGGCCTGCTCTTCGCGCTCTCCCCAGTGCCATGCAGTATTAAAACGAAAAAAACGTGTCCAGCTTCCCGAGGTCGAGAACATTTTCCCCGGCGCAATGCTGATGTGGTGTGCCAGCGCATGGGTACTGAGCACACCAGCATCAAGCGGTTCCGGCAGCTCCAGCCACAGAAAATAACCGCTGTCGTTGTGGTGAATTTTGACTTCCGCCGGAAGATGACGCAGCAGCGTTTGCCAGGCCTGTTGTTTACGTTCCGCCAACTGCCGACGCAAGCGTCGCAAATGCGCGTCATAGCGCCGGGTTGAAAGATAATCAACAAGTGCAAGCTGCATGGGCGAACTGGTAGATAAAGTACTCATTAGCTGGAGTCGCTGAATACGCCGGGCATGTTTCCCTGCTGCCACCCAGCCAATACGAAATCCTGGCACCAGACACTTCGAGAAAGACGAACAATGCAGAACGCTGTCGGCGCGATCCCAGGCTTTGGCAGGTAGCGGTTTTTCGCGGCCAAAGTACAGCTCGCTGTAAACATCATCTTCAATCAGCATTACGTGGTATTTTTCCAACAAGGCAACCAGACGCGCCTTTTTCTCTGCGCTGAGCGTAAAACCCAGCGGATTTTGGCTGTTGGTCATTAGCCAGCAGGCTTTTACCGGGTACTCCTGTAACGCCTGCTCCAACGCGGCAAGATCGATCCCCTCGTTAACGTCGGTGGCTACCGACAGCGCCTTCAGACGTAATCGCTCCAGGGCCTGCAACGCCCCGTAAAAACAGGGGTTTTCGACAATCACCCAGTCACCCGGTTCAGTGACTGCTTGCAGGCTCAGGTTGAGGGCTTCCAGCGCCCCGGTGGTGATGACGATTTCGTCCGGTGAAATGGTCATCCCCTGTTGAGCATAGCGACGGGCAATGGCATGACGCAGCTCAGCATTCCCCGGGGGCAGGTTTTCAATCACACTCATGGCGGTGGCGGTTTTACTCACCTGCGCCAACGAGCGGTTCAACTGTTGAAGTGGAAACAGACGCGGGTCGGGGAATGCGGATGCAAAGGGCATCACTGACGCATCCCGGCTGGCCTGCAACATATCAAAAATATAGGTATTGATATCCACCGCTTCGTCGCGCGTGACCTGCACCTGCGGCGCTGCCAGTTCACGTTCGGGGCGCGCGGCGACATAATAACCAGACTGCGGCCGGGCGATAATCCGCCCCTGGCTTTCCAGCAACTGGTATGCGTGTCCGACGGTCATAAAACTCATTCCGCTGCTGACCACTTGCTCACGCAAGGAAGGCAAGCGATCGCCTGGCTGCCATACGCCAGACGCAATTTGATCGCGAATTTGCTCTGCCAGTCGCTGGTACTTTTTCATTTTTGATCCTGATTACCGGTGTCGGTGACAATCACTGTGTATATCAGTTTACATAATCAGGGTATTTTTTATAACTGTTATAGTTAACAGTTTTACAACATCGTTAACGCCAGCTCTTTGCCTAAGGCGCGCGCAGCAATCTGCACGGCATCAATTTTTGTCGTGTGCTTTAAATCAAATAAACGGGTGATCTCCTGCTTAGGTCTGCCGATCCTGTTCGCCAGCTCCTGCAGGGTGATTTTTGATTCAAGGAAGGCATTCAGCAGAAGAACCTTTATACACACAAAGTAAACATTTATGATTACCTTTTAATTACCTTGCTATTAATATTGCAGAATTACTAACGTGGGGAGGACGCTATTTAATAACAGGAATCCAGCTTCCAGATTTCATATCAGCGTGTACAACCTATAACAGCACTGCAACTGTTATGGTTAAAAAGAACTGTTCTGTTTCTGCCCCGCATTGCTTCTCAGGCTTAGAATTGCGCCAAATCAATTTTGCCTGCGGAGTTAAGCATGTTCGGTCTTGACGCGTTTCACCTGGCGAGGATCCAGTTCGCGTTTACGGTATCCTTTCACATCATCTTTCCGGCCATTACCATCGGCCTCGCCAGTTATCTGGCAGTACTTGAGGGGTTATGGCTAAAGACGAAAAATCCCACCTGGCGTTCGCTATACCATTTCTGGTCGAAAATATTCGCCGTAAACTTTGGTATGGGTGTAGTTTCCGGGCTGGTGATGGCTTATCAGTTCGGTACCAACTGGAGTGGTTTTTCCGAGTTCGCCGGTAGCATCACCGGGCCGCTTCTGACCTATGAAGTGCTCACCGCCTTCTTCCTCGAAGCGGGCTTCCTTGGGGTAATGCTGTTTGGCTGGAACCGGGTTGGCCCAGGGCTTCACTTCTTTGCCACTTGCATGGTCGCACTGGGTACCATTATTTCAACCTTCTGGATCCTCGCCTCTAACAGCTGGATGCAGACACCGCAAGGCTATGAAATAGTTAACGGCCAGGTCGTTCCCGTTGACTGGTTCGCCGTTATTTTCAATCCTTCATTCCCTTATCGTTTACTGCATATGTCCGTTGCCGCTTTCCTCAGCAGCGCGTTGTTTGTTGCAGCGTCAGGTGCATGGCATTTATTGCGCGGGAATAACACCCCGGCTATTCGCGCGATGTTCTCAATGGCGCTATGGATGACGTTAATCGTCGCCCCGCTGCAGGCTTTGATTGGCGATATGCACGGTTTGAATACGCTGAAGCATCAGCCGGCAAAAATTGCTGCGATTGAAGGGCACTGGGAAAATCCGCCCGACGAACCAACCCCGCTACTACTCTTCGGCTGGCCGGATATGGAGCAGGAACGCACCCGCTATGGGCTGGAAATCCCGGCGCTGGGCAGTCTGATCCTGACCCATAGCCTGGACAAACAGGTCCCGGCACTAAAAGAGTTTCCTAAAGAAGACAGGCCTAACTCAACTATGGTGTTCTGGTCGTTTCGCATAATGGCCGGGCTAGGCATGCTGATGATCCTGCTGGGCGCTTTTGCCCTGTGGCTGCGCTATAAGCAGCGTTTATACACCTCGCGCCCTTTCCTGCGCTTTGCCTTGTGGATGGGCCCCTCAGGTCTGATTGCCATCCTTGCCGGTTGGGTGACCACTGAAGTTGGCCGTCAACCGTGGGTGGTTTACGGTCTGCAACGTACGGCGGATGCGGTTTCCGCACATGGTGATTTACATATGAGCATCAGCCTGCTGTCCTTCTTTGTGGTGTACAGTTCAGTGTTTGGTGTGGGTTACAGCTACATGATACGCCTGATCCGCAAGGGGCCACATGAAGATGACCCAACAATTCCGCCAACCGGCACGCCTGCCCGGCCGCTTTCGGCTGCCGTCCTTGATTCTCAACCGGAGGCTCATCGCTAATGGGTATCGATTTATCAGTTATCTGGTTTGTGATTATCGTGTTCGCCACGCTGATGTATATCGTGATGGACGGTTTTGATCTCGGGATTGGCATTTTATTCCCCGCGATTCAGGACGCTGATGACCGCGATGTGATGGTTAACAGCGTCGCTCCCGTATGGGATGGGAATGAAACCTGGCTGGTGTTGGGCGGGGCCGGGTTATTTGGCGCGTTCCCGCTGGCCTATGCGGTGATTGTCGATGCGCTGACGATCCCGTTGACCCTGATGCTAATCGGCCTGATTTTTCGCGGCGTCGCGTTTGAGTTTCGCTTCAAGGCCACGCCGGCGCATCGACCATTCTGGGATAAAGCCTTTCTCAGCGGTTCAATCCTGGCGACATTCACCCAGGGCGTGGTGGTGGGTGCCGTACTCAACGGATTTTCCGTTACCGGTCGCAGCTACAGCGGCGGTCCTTTCGACTGGTTGACCCCGTTCACGTTGTTCTGCGGCGTTGGCCTGGTTGTAGCCTATGCCCTGCTGGGGGCGACATGGCTGGTGATGAAAAGTGAAAATCCGTTGCAGGATAAAATGCGTCGCGTGGCCAAAAAACTGCTGCTGGCAATGTTGATTGTGATTGCCATTATCAGCCTGTGGACACCACTGGCGCATAGCGCGATTGCCGAGCGTTGGTTTAGTCTGCCCAACCTGTGGTTCCTGATGCCGGTTCCGCTGCTGGTTGCGCTTATCAGCATCTGGCTGTGGCGTTCGCTGGAGCAACATAACTGCCATACGCTGCCTTTTGTATTGACACTGGGGCTGATTTTCCTCGGGTTTAGCGGGCTGGGGATCAGTATCTGGCCACACATCATTCCGCCGTCCATTACGCTCTGGCAAGCGGCGGCTCCGGCGCAAAGTCAGGGCTTTATGTTGGTTGGCGCACTGCTGATTATCCCGATAATCCTGGTGTACACCTTCTGGAGCTACTACGTTTTCCGCGGCAAAGTTCAACATGGTGAGGGGTATCATTGATGCAACAAACAATCTGGAAACGCCTGATGTGGCTGGTGATCCTCTGGGGCGGCAGCGTGCTGGCCCTCGCCGCTGTTGGCATGTTCTTTCGTCTCCTGATGACGGCCGCCGGATTTAAGTCCTGAATCTCTCCCTGATAACACCCGGGCAGCGCTGCACTGCCCGGGTGTTACAAATCCCAACATCGACTAAACAAAAATGTAAAAAACATCAAAATGACAAAACAGAGATTGTCATTATCCCGATTAAAATATTGAATAGTCACCAGGCGAAATTATCGCCAATTCCGCAGCTAACGTACCAGAGGGTGCATGATGTTTAAGAAAGGGTTAACAGTGTTATTGCTGGCCAGCGCGCTTTTTTCCGGTCAACTTTTCGCTACTAATCAGGGACATGAATATCTTCAGGTGCAGGATGCCGATCATTTACTACGACACACGGCCGACAGCGATGAGCTGCGAGTGACGGCGGAAGAATCCGCCGCCGATCTTCGTGAACACCATCACTGGCAAAAATCACGCAAACCCGATACGCATCTGAGCTAACGATTAACCTTTACGCTTCGGCAGTGTCTTCATCAGTTCTTCCGGACTGACCGAAGCCACAACGCTACCCGGCAACGGCATCTTCAGAATGTGATGTTTCATCTTGCCGATCACGTGCATTTCGCACGGTCGGCAATCAAATTTCAGCGTCAGGACTTCATCGCCGTTAACCAGTTGCATCGGTGTCGCTTTCCAGCTCTTGATGTTCCCTTTCGCCTGTTTCGGACACAGGTTAAAGGCGAAACGCAGGCAATGTTTGGTGATCATCACCGGTACTTCGCCCTTTTCTTCATGCGCTTCATAGGCTGCATCAATCAACTGAACGCCATAACGGTGATAAAACTCACGCGCTTTTTGGTTGTAGACGTTAGCCAGGAAACTCAAGTGCGTTTGCGGATAAACCGGCGCTGGCTGGGATACTGGTTTGCGGCTACCGCGCTTATAGCTTTGCAGGCGCGCTGTATCCAGCATATCAACGGCTTCACGTCGTAACTGATTTAGTTGACCGTTTGGCACGAACAGCGCGCCCGGCAGATTCACCTGAATATTGCGGGCGTAGTACATAGTCTGCCCAAGTTTTGCCAGTCCGTCCTGTAGGTTACTCAACGCTTTTTCCGCATTGTTCGCTTCCTCAAACTGGCCATCCAGCGTATGGGTGATGCTCACGCCCTCTTCACTGGTGAGCGTCAGAATCAACTGCTCCTGCCAGCCGCCGAGCTCAATATCGATCGCAACACGGCGTTCACTGGAGGTTTTGGTTAACGCTTGCTGCCAGTTATGATCGAGGTTGCGATTCAGCGGATGATGTGGACGCACTTTGTGCAGATCGGCAGGCATTTCATTCGGCCATACCCGATAACGATTGTTCCCCGTTTTTTCCACGGTGTTGGCGCGGAATCCAACAACCTCACGTTTGATTAGCACGTTCAGGCCATCCCCGTTAGCCAGCGGTTCTGTCACCTCAACATCGAGATGATCTTTCGCCACCTTCAGGACTTCGCCGACCGGCAAACCGATAAACTTTGGTGAGTCGAATGCGCCGATATCCCCTTTACGGGCATTCACAAAATAATCGGTGCTGCCACGATGGAAGGTTTTCTCCGTGGATGGGGTAAAGAAATGTTCGGTACGTCCCGCTGATGAACGGGCCAGGTCGCCGCGCTCTTCAATGATGGCATCGAGCATCTGGCGATAATGCGCGGTAATATTCTTTACATAACTCATGTCCTTATAGCGCCCTTCAATTTTGAAGGAACGCACACCTGCGTCAATCAATGCGCCGAGGTTGGCGGTCTGATCGTTGTCTTTCATCGACAGCAGGTGTTTTTCATAGGACACCACGCGTCCCTGATCGTCTTTCAGGGTATACGGCAGACGGCAAGCCTGGGAACAGTCGCCACGGTTAGCACTGCGTCCGGTTTGCGCATGTGAAATATAACACTGACCTGAATAGGCAACGCACAGCGCGCCGTGAATGAAAAACTCAATGGTCGCATCGGTAGCCTGATGGATGGCGTTAATTTGCTCAAGGCTCAGTTCGCGCGCAAGGACAATCTGGGTGAATCCGACATCAGCAAGAAATTTCGCCTTCTCAACGCTGCGAATATCACATTGGGTGCTGGCATGCAGTTCAATCGGGGGAATATCCAGTTCCAGAATCCCCATATCCTGTACGATCAGAGCATCAACACCGGTCTGATACAAATCGGTAATTAACCGCTGCGCGGGTTCCAGTTCATCATCGTGCAAGATAGTATTTAGCGTCACAAAGATTTTCGCCCCATAGCGATGGGCGAAAGGCACCAGTTCGGCGATATCTTTCAGGCTATTACTGGCGTTATGGCGCGCGCCAAAACCCGGTCCACCAATGTAAACGGCGTCTGCGCCGTGCAAAATGGCTTCGCGCGCAATGGCGGTATCCCGAGCCGGGCTTAACAATTCAAGGTGATGAGGCTGCTGGCGCATACAGTTGTTACCATCCACAAGCGGTAAAAATGGCGGCTATTGTAGTCACAAGCGCAGCTTTTCGGAATAGTTTTCCCGATTAACTGCGCGGGTAATGGATCAGCGAATGAAAGTGCACCGTTTGTTCGCTGCTGTTACGGTAACTGTGTGCCATATCTCCGGCGAAACGGACACCCTCACCAGATTTAAGGGTGCGCCACTGCCCCTCAATACACATATCCAGCAGACCATTAATCACCACCACGTGCTCTATTACGCCGGTCTCATGCGGAGTAGATTCACTGAGCGCGCCGGGCGCCAATAGTATCGAAAAATGATCGAAGCACAGTTGAGGATCCCACGGGAACAACGGCGTGACGACCATTGCCTGCTGCTGGGGATCGAATGTTAGCGTGCCGTCTGACTCTGGTGGTGAAATAAACGTTGAAAACGGGACGTTCAGCCCAGTGGCAATTTTCCACAATGTCGCCACCGTTGGACTGGATTCATTACGTTCAATCTGCCCCAGCATCGCTTTTGAGACGCCAGTTTCCTCCGCCAGACGAGAAAGACTCCATTCCCGCTGGTGACGTAATGTCCTGAGCGTTGTGGCAAGATAGTGGGTTAAGTTGTCCATTTTCTCCTTCGTCGCTCTCCTTACTCGGGGCTACAGTTTAGCACTTGTACGCTATAACGCACAGTGCTACAGTGATTGACCGTTATAACGCACACGGAGTGAATATGCGTGCATTCTCCATCCCCCTGCCCACTGTATTATCGGGTTTTGTGGCGGTCCTGGTTGGCTATGCCAGTTCGGCGGCCATTATCTGGCAAGCGGCACTCGCCGCAGGTGCGACTACCGGGCAAATTGCAGGCTGGATGACCGCTCTGGGGTTAGCAATGGGGGTCAGTACGCTGGTGCTGACATTGTGGTATCGCGCTCCTGTACTTACCGCATGGTCAACGCCCGGTGCCGCGTTGCTGGTGACGGGCCTGCACGGTGTATCTATTCAGGATGCCATCGGCGTTTTTATCGTGGCTAACGCGCTGATTGTGCTGTGCGGCGTAACCGGACTGTTTGCCCGCCTGATGAAAATCATTCCCCATTCGCTGGCATCAGCCATGTTGGCTGGGATCTTACTGCGTTTTGGTTTGCAGGCATTTAATAGCCTGAACAGTGAGCTTATTTTGTGCGGTAGTATGCTGGTGGCATGGCTGGTGCTAAAAGTTATTGCCCCAAGATATGCCGTTATCGCTGCGATGTTAGTGGGTATTGCCATCGCCTTGATGAAAGGTGACATTGTCACTAATAATGTTAATCTGTCACCGGTTATCCCAGCGTTTATTACCCCGCACTTTTCATTAGCCCACAGTATCAGCATTGCACTACCGTTATTTCTGGTCACTATGGCTTCGCAAAATGCCCCCGGTATTGCGACCATGAAAGCATCAGGATATTCGTTACCCGTTTCCCCTCTGATTGTTTTTACGGGTCTACTGGCGCTGCTATTTTCACCTTTTGGCGTCTATTCCATCTGCATCGCCGCCATAACCGCCGCAATTTGCCAAAGTCCTGAAGCGCATCCGGATGCAAATCGACGCTGGCTCGCCGCAGCGGCAGCTGGCGTCTTCTATCTTCTGGCTGGGGTGTTTGGCGGTTCGGTTACAGGACTGATGGCAGCCCTGCCCGTAAGCTGGATCCAGATGCTTGCTGGTCTTGCATTACTCGGCACGATTAGCGGTAGTTTATATCAAGCCTTACATAATGAAGCTGAACGCGATGCGGCCATCGTGACTTTTCTGGTTACGGCCAGTGGTCTGACGGTATTTGGCATTGGGTCTGCATTCTGGGGGCTGGTTGTCGGCGGTATTTGCTACGCAGTGTTGACGTTATTTCGCCGCGCGTAGCTGCGTTGGTGTTTTACCTGTCACTTGTTTAAACCGGTTACTGAAATGACTCGCCGAACTAAATCCGCAGGCCATTGCAATATCCGACAGGCTGCGTGATGAATAACAGACCAGTTGCTGCGCTAGCGCCATACGGCGTTGCATGACGTACTGATGCGGCGCCATATTCATCGACTGGCGAAACATTCTGGCAAAATGGAATTCGCTTAGCGCTGCTTCACCAGCCAGATCGCTCAACGTTATGGGATACGCCAGATGTGCTTCAATATAGGCCAGCACGTTACGCAAGGTGGCAGGTGCAAGCCCTCCGGTGACAACGGGAAGCCGCCATTGAACGTTGCTGTAATGCTGGATCAGATGCGTTAACAGTAGTGAAGATGCCGCGCTAAGCGTGAGGTGATTAGCGGGTTGCAGCCAGTCGTTACCAAGCAAAAACTGACGGTAAACCGCCGTGATCCCCGGGTCACTGCCAAAAGTATGCTCGTCCAGCGTGAAGCTATAGGGGCTTTTGTCCCAGACTTTTTCACCCACTTCGCGCAGGTGAGCGTCGGTACAATAGAGATGAACAAAGGAAAGATCGTCACGAATATCCCAACTGGACTCACTCTCTTTTGGCATCAGGCAAAAACGATCCGGTCCGCCGCCATTCTTCCAGCCTCCCGCCGTTTTGTGATAACTCTCGTAGCCATCCGCGATGTATAAACTGAGCGTGTGGTGATCGCAATACTGGGTAATGGTGTCGCGCTTGTTTGACCAGGCAGCCAGTTGGATCCCCGAATGTAACGCAACTGATTCATGCAGCACGGCATTGTGTTTGCGTAAGTTTTCAAAGGCACCGTAGGGCTGAGACATACCATCACATTCAAAATAAGTTAGCAGGCTTTCAGTCTATATCAGCTACATATCGTTAACAGCTTCCTTTTCACCTTTACACTAAAAAAAGCGCAAGATTTTGCAAGTCCACCGCAAGCCGATGAAAGCCCCCTGCTACCCGACGTGGCACAGTGTGCGCCTGAAGACCAAAAAGAGAGAGTTGTATGAACGGACTGTTGTACTGCCTGGTGGTGGTGATTTGGGGAACGACATGGATTGCGATTTACCTGCAACAAGGCCCGGTTGCGGCGCCAGTTTCCATCTTCTGGCGCTTTGCCATCGCCAGCACCGTGATGATAGCCATCCTGCTGATCAGCGGGAAATTGCGTAAGCTTTCCGGACGCGACCATCTGTTTTGTCTGTTACAAGGTGGATGCGTTTTTTGCTTTAACTTCTGGTGTTTTTACACTGCCGCTGCGTGGATCAATACCGGTCTTGAATCCGTCATTTTCTCGATGGCGGTCCTGTTCAATGCGGTTAATAGCTACCTGTTTTTTGGTCAAAAACCACCAGGACGCTTTTATGTTGCCGCCGGGCTGGGGCTGACAGGTATCGTCACCTTGTTCTGGCAGGATTTGGTCAACAGCGGGTTGAATCACTCGCTGCTGCTGGGGATTGGTTTAAGCGCCCTCGGCACTTTTGGTTTCTCACTGGGCAATATGATAAGTCTGCGTCATCAGAAAAAAGGTCTCGAGGTGATGACCACCAACAGTTGGGCGATGCTGTACGGCACCGTGTTGATTGCTACCATTGCGCTGGTGCGCGGCGACAGCTTCACGCCACATTGGACCTTCAGTTATCTCAGTGCGCTGTTGTATCTGGCTATTTTTGGTTCGGTAATCGCCTTCGGCGCCTATTTCACGCTGGTCGGACGCATTGGTCCCAGTAAAGCGGCATACAGTACACTGCTTTTTCCACTGGTGGCGCTAACGCTGTCTACGTTGTATGAAGGGTATGTCTGGCAGGTTAATGCGATTGTGGGATTAGTATTGATTTTGCTGGGGAATCTGGTGATGTTTGCCCGACCAGAAGCGCTGATGGGTAAACTCGTATATCGTCGCCGGGCGGCATAAAAAAACGCACCATCCAGGGATGGTGCGTTCTTCGTTATTATTGTTTTTTATTTACGTCAAACATGGAAGCATCAGTCGCCATGTCATCAACAACTTTCTTCAACGTTTCGAACGCCATCGGCGTACTTTCGTTGTTCAGGTCTTTACCTTCACCCTGACGTACAACTTTAATGACAGGTTTATTGGTTGCCGCATCAATCAACTCACCTTCGAAAAAGAGGTGCGTGTCCATGGTACGGTGCCCCGTCGCCATTTGCGTACCCGCAACGAGCAGTGCAACCGGGACCACTTCATAGAACTGCAGCCCTTCTTTGCTGGTAGCAACACCGGTGATTGCCCCGCGGAAAATCAGACTGCGCGAGCCTGGCGTCGTAACCAGCGGTTTACGTTTTGCCAGGGCAGTTTTCATTTGGGTATTGGTATAGCTCAACAGCTTATCAAGAACCTGCTGACCGACCTGGGTGGTTGGTTTAGGAACCGGATAATACGTGATCGGGTTATAAACGATGTTATCGTATTTAGACTCATTAAAGTTGGGATCAACCCAACGCAGCACCGGCTGTCCGGTTGCAGATTTTGTTTCCTTCAGGCCTGAG
This sequence comes from Citrobacter sp. CF971, assembly GCF_006385635.1. Classification (NCBI taxonomy): domain Bacteria; kingdom Pseudomonadati; phylum Pseudomonadota; class Gammaproteobacteria; order Enterobacterales; family Enterobacteriaceae; genus Citrobacter; species Citrobacter sp. CF971. The sequence continues at coordinate 2,516,380 of NZ_CP041051.1, forward strand.
TAATCTTTTAAAAAACCTGAATATTTATCAGGCTGCGTAATTTTTGAAGCACAGCCTGATAACGCCAGTAAACCCGTAAGCACTGCAACTTTAAATAAAGTTTGAGCACGCATGGAACGATCCCTTAGTATTTGCAGATATGCATCTGAAATAATAGCAAAAGGAAATCATTTTGGATGAACTAAAAATGGTAAGGCCCGCACAATTTTATCTTAACGTTTTCTTAATATTCAGCACGAAAAAAATGCTGAACGTAGAAAGAGTTATCACAAATGGGCAGGTCAGACCGTTTTACGCGCCAGCATTGTTGCAAAGCGTAGTTTAATTCGGTTGCCGTGCTCATCCGTACGATGAAGTTCACCTACGTCTTCGTTATATTTCAGCAGATCCCAACCTGTGTAGTAGCGGCGTAACTCCCCTGTTTTAAACGCAAACGGGAACCCAACGGTACACGGAAAATCATCGGTATCCATTGCCGCGACGATCAGGTTATACCCACCTGGGTTGGTGCAGCGCTGCATATTTTCAATCAGGCCCGGGATGGTTTTCGCGTCCAGGAACATCATCACCACGGTAGAAAGAATAAAATCGTATTCACCGTCAAAGTTTAGCGCATTGAGATCCGCCACCTCAGCGTGCAGATTAGTCAGCCCTTCCGCGTTTTTAATGCGTTCCAGATTGGCGATGCTCATCGGATTCTTGTCCCATGCGGTAACGTCATAACCGTTGGCCGCCAGGTACAGACTGTTACGGCCATTCCCGCAGCCCAGATCTAACGTTTTGCCTGGGGCAACAATTTTTGCCGCGTCGACAACATCGGAATGCGTGCGGGTCAAATCATATTTCTCAGTAAAGTAGTTTTCGTCACAACGGATCATTATTTATCCTCAGATTTCAGTAATGCAGCACGTTCGGTGCGAATAAGCAGTTTTCCCTGCATCAGCAATGCAAACGTACGTATCAGTAATAGCGCAATGATAAAATTGGTAAAAATAAACAGCGGGATCGCCAGCGTATGAAAAAAACCTGACTCGCTGCCGTGCCCTAAATGCAGCCCCGTAGTCGCCAGTGCCGACACGCCGAACGAGAAGCTCCAGAAAGACGCATTAAACGGCTGTGACAAATACCACGGCATCAGGCGTAGCATAAACAGAAGTTGCAGCAGACCATAGCCGAACAGCATTTTGGCTAACGTATCTCCCTCGCCACCGTTCACACTAAGCCACGCGCTACAGGCGACCAGCGCGGGTGCCAACTGTATACCAAGTGAAGTCCGTAAAACCGTCGGCAACTCGCCGCAGCTTCGTAAACGCTGCAGAATAACCGGCTCGAGGCTGAGCCAGGAAAATACCCCTGCGCCCAAAAACACCAACCCGGCATCGTTGAAGCCAAGCGCACCACAGGCCATGGCGCTGATAAAGTTATTGGCAACGGTTGGCAGATACAGACCCGGTGTGGTGGCCTCTTCCGGGTGCTCGCCACGCCATAATCCAGCCGTTTGCCAGGCTGCGTACGCCAGCTGTATCACCACGCCGATGGTGAACAACACAATCGCCAGCGGTCGATACCACGGGACAAAACCAATCGCGACCAGCATCGTTGTAGCCGGAAACAGACTGACAAAACTGCTCATCACCGGATGACGAATTTCCGCCAGTACGCTATGAGGAAAACGCAGTAAACGACTAATAAAGGCCAGCGTCAACAATCCCCAGATGACCATCGCAAGGATCACTAAACCGTCGCCAATCCAGTGGCTTACAGGCCATACCTGGCTGGCATATCGCCACGCGAACCCCATCCCGATGATGCCCAGTACCATGCCAAAATAACCGGCCGGAAGATTGAGGACTCGCTCACTTTGCTTGCTCTTGCTCATTTTGTTTATTTTTTAAAGTATATTTGAAATGCATTTTATGGAATTTCCACGAATTTAGCCAGTACGGAAAACTTTGCTACGTTTAACTAAGGTGCGCAACATGGAAATGAGCTATGACCAAATATCGTCTGGGCGATGAACCTCGCGCCTTTAGTTACCAGGATAATGGCAATAAAAAGAGCGTATTACTACGCCAGATAATTGCGCTCATTGATTTTAATGATGTCAAAGCCGGTACGCCCGGTGGCTGGATTGATGATGAAAGCGTGCTATCGCAAAGTGGCGATTGCTGGATTTACGATGAGAATGCGCTCGCGTTTTCCGGCGCGACGATATCCGGAAATGCCCGTATTACACAGGCAAGCGTGGTCAGAGATGGCGCGCAGATTGGCGATGCCGCCTGGATTGACCGAGCAGAAATCAGCCAAAACGCGCAAATACGTGACAACGTCACCATTCAGGATTCAGTTGTTCGCGGTGAGTGCCTTCTCTGCGGTGATGCGCGCATTGTGTGTGACTCTGAAATTATCGCCGCCAAAGGACTTACTCGTGAAAACGACCAGCTCCTGCAAATTTACGATCGAGCGATAGTCAGCAATTCACGCGTGGTGCATCAGGTGCAGATCTATGGTGATGCGATTATCAACTATGCCTTTATAGAACATCGGGCTGAAGTTTTTGATTTTGCACGGGTAGAAGGTAACGAAGAGAATAATGTCTGGATCTGCGATTGCGCTAAAGTCTATGGACATGCGCGTGTCATCGCCGGAACTGATGAAGACGCCATTCCTACCCTGCGCTATAGCTCGCAGGTGGCGGAACACGCGGAGGTTGAAGGTAATTGTGTGCTGAAGCACCATGTGCTGGTCGGTGGGCATGCAAAATTACGCGGCGGCCCAATTCTGCTGGATGGGCACATCCTGATTGAAGGCCACGCCTGTATTCTGGGTGAAGTGCTGATCGAGCATCATATTGAGATAAGCGGTCAGGCCCAAATTGAAGCCTTTGATGGCGATACGATCCATCTGCGCGGGCCAAAAGTGATCAACGGCGAACAACGTATTACGCGCACCCCTATCGCCGGTTTATTCTGAGGAGTCATCAATGATGCGGGCATAGAGATTCACATCATAGTAATCGCCATTGAGGAACTCCGCTTGTCGTAAGCATCCTTCCAGTTGGAAGCCATTGCGCAACGCCACCTGGTTGCTCTTGACGTTATCTACACGACATTTAATCACGAAGCGGCGAATCTCCTGGCGCTGCGCATAATGCTGAATCAATGCCTGTAGCGCCTGAGACAGAATACCTTTGCCCTGGTGATCTTCGTCCAGCCAATAACCTATATAAGCGGCTCTGTTCAGCGGTTCTATCTGGTTAAACGAGATAACGCCAGCCACCTCCCCTTGTTCGAAAATAAGGAACATTTTGGCGTAGCCGCGCTGATGCAACATCATATTACCCTGCACATTCTTGCGGGTGTCCTCCACAGAAGTCACAAACTGCGGCCAGTTCAGCGACTGCTGGAGCCAGACTTTATTTTTAAGCACCAACTGATGCAGAGGGGTGACGTGTTGTTCTTCGACGGCACGCAGTTCCAGCGCGTCACTAACGATAATTATTTCTGACATGTTTATCTCCTTTGCAATCATAAACGGGGCATTTCTGACTGGCAGTAGCCGATATTACTCTGTTTAGAGTCGGGGAGGTCTTATTTTTATGCTGTAACAGCAATCACTTAGAAAGAATCTCTGGCGTGGAACCCGTTACTCTGGTGATCCGGGTATCCCCTCATGGATAGACCGTAATGATGACAATAACACTTTCACTTTATTGCTAAGGAGCAAGCATGGCAGCACCTTTGGGTCGTTTAGCACTTATTCCGCTTTTACTGATTACCGCCTGTCACCAACCCGTTTCCTCCACTCAAGCAGGCCCCGTTCCCTTTGCAGTCAATCAGCAACAGGTCGTGGATAATACCACGCTGGAAATTTCCCGTAGCGCACTGGAATATAACATTCATAAAGTTCAGCAACTGCTGGCAGATAAAACCCGGATGTGCGCCATTCTTAAAGGAGACGCGTATGGCCACGATCTCTCACTGGTAACACCGGTGATGATGCAAAACGGCGTGCAATGTATTGGCATCGCCAGCAATGAGGAGATTAGAACCGTTCGCCAGTCAGGCTATACATCACAGCTCATGCGAGTTCGCAACGCGACGGAAAAAGAGATGCGCCAGGCAGCGGACTTCGATACCGAAGAGCTGATCGGTAATCTGGATATGGCTAAGCGTCTGAGTGCCATTGCTCAGGAGAAAGGTAAAATCATTCGTATTCATCTGGCACTGAACTCTGGCGGTATGTCGCGTAACGGTCTGGAAGTCAGTACCGCTGCAGGTCTGGAAGAAGCCCGCGCCATTTCCGCATTACCCGGCCTGAAAATTGTTGGCATCATGTCGCATTTCCCGGAAGAAGATGCTGCGGTGGTTAGACGCGATCTGGCCCGTTTCAACACGCAATCGGCCCAGGTACTGAAAATTACCGGGCTTAAACGCGAAGATGTCACCCTGCATGTTGCGAATACGTTCGCCACCCTGACCGTTCCTGAATCCTGGCTCGACATGGTCCGTGTTGGCGGTATTTTTTATGGCGATACCATCGCCAGCACCGAATACAAACGCGTCATGACATTTAAATCCGCCATCGCGTCGGTAAACCATTACCCCAAAGGAAACACCGTCGGATATGACAGAACCTATACCCTTAAACGTGATTCCGTTCTGGCCAATATCCCGACAGGTTATGCCGATGGTTATCGCCGTGTATTCAGTAACGCGGGACACGTGCTGATCCGCGGCCAGCGGGTTCCGGTCCTGGGTAAAACATCCATGAATACCGTGATCGTCGATGTGACCGATTTACCGCAGGTTGCATCTGGCGATGAAGTGGTACTGTTCGGTAAACAGGGAAATGCGCAGGTTAGCGCAGAAGAAGTCGAAGAAATTAGCGGCGCGCTGTTCACTGAAATGTCGATCCTCTGGGGGGCGACGAACAAACGCGTGATGGTCGATTAACACCTAAAACAGGAAGGGCTTCCTTTTCTCGCTGGAAGCCCTTTTACACAGCAAGCGCCATTCTACTTAGCTCTCACTGACACTCTCTCTTTGCAAAATTTTGAGCAAATCTTCCTTCAGGTGGAGTTTCTGTTTCTTAAGACGAACAATGTCCAAGCTATACCCCCGACCATCCGAACCTTCCAGTCTGGAGATCTCATGATCAAGGCTGTTGTGTTTTTCGAATAAGGACAGAAAGCGAGGGTTCTCGGATTTCAGTCGGGAAATAAGGTCTCTGTATTCTGGAAACATACTTTCTCCCTGTTAGTGGACAAGAACGTGTATAAGAAATACACACTCACAGAGTACCCATTTGCCATACAGAAAAATGCGAACAGGATCGAGTAAATAGTGTACAGAGTCGTTATGAGGATGAATGCAGATACGGCTCCCCATCAGGAGAGCCGTAAAGAGAGTGATTAACGCATCTCGCGGTCGTCAACGTACTGACGTTTATCCGGCGCTGGTGGGAAGTACTGATACAGCCAGGTTTCGCTGATGGCGTCACCCTGACAACGCAGGAACATACGCATATCTACCGGATCGGTTGAGTCAGAGGTCGGATACCAGTCAAACTGAATGCGATAACCGTCGATTGGTTCCACGTAGAGGATCTCAATCTGTTTCGCTTCACCGCTTGAGAGCGTAATCACCGGTTCAATGCCTTTCGGCGCAGCAGCTTTTAGATCGCCACCAACAAAATCAACGGCAAAACGGCGCGCCCATTTTTCCGGGTAGTGCTCGCCCGGCGCCCATCCTTCCGGAAAACCGCCCATGCCTGTCCGGGTCGCCATCACACGAGCCAGCGGTGAACGCACCGGTGGCTGAGCGCTCCAGTACAGGCGATATTTGAATTCCAGCTCATCGCCGGCTTTGATCTTCTTCTCAGGCTGCCAGAAGCAGACAACGTTATCCAGCGTTTCGCCGGTCGTCGGGATCTCCATCAGGCCGATGGTCCCCTTGCCCCACTGGTTGCGCGGTTCGACCCACAGGCTTGGACGCTTGTTATACCAGCCCATGATGTCCTGGTAATGGGAGAAGTCACGGTCGAGTTGCAGCAAGCCAAACCCTTTCGGGTTGTTATCGGTATAGGCGTTGAACTGCAGCTTTTGCGGGTTATTCAGCGGGCGGCAGATCCACTCGCCATTGCCCCGCCACATCGCCAGACGATCGGAGTCATGAATTTGCGGGTGAATAGTGTCGCACATTCGACGCTCATTGTTACCGCAGCTGAACATGCTGGTCATCGGCGCAATGCCGAGCTGTTTGATGTCTTTGCGCGCATAGATGTGGTTTTGTACATCCATAATCACCTGCGTTTTCTCGCAGTGGATCACGAACTTGAATGCACCAGTTACGCTTGGGCTGTCGAGAAGTGCATACACGGTAAAGGAGGTTGCGCCCGGTTTAACCGTCTCGAACCAGAAAGAGGTGAAATCAGGAAACTCTTCTTTGCTGTCGGTGTAGGTATCTACCGCCAGACCGCGGGCCGATAAACCATACTGATAGGTGTCATCCACGGCGCGGAAATAGCTGGCTCCCAGGAAAGAAACGACATCGCGGCGGGCCAGTTCTGGCGCTTTAAAAACACGGAACCCGGCGAATCCGAGGTCAGTCTGCCCTTCCAGCTGTTTGGTATCCACGCCCGCATCGTTATATTTAAACAGTTCCGGACGGAAGTGAATTTCACGCGCCATATGCGTACTGCCATCAACCGAGAACATGCGTACACGGCGACGAAAACCCATTCCCACGTGGAAGAACTGCGCATCAAGCTGACGATTTTCAACGTTGTTCCACAGAGACTGCTCTGCGTCATATTGAATGCTGTTGTAGGCCTGCGGCGTCAGTTTCGCCAGCGTGTCCGGTAACGCGCGCGGTGCGCCGCCCCAGGGTTTCTGTGCTAAGTCATGGGCCATCGATTGCAGAACGGAAAAATCAAAACGTACGGTTTTTCCGTCTGCAATGTCAGACTCTGCCGCAAAGGCGGCGCGGGAAAAGAGTGATGCAATACCACTGGTTCCGCACACGGCGGCCATTGCCATTGAACCTTTAATAAATCGTCTGCGATTCATGCCTGAAAGTGAGTCCTTCTGGTCGTGTAAATGGTCCCGCGCCGGTCAAAATCAGCGGCAAGAGAGTGCACATTTCTGACCGCTCACTCTAGACAAAATTCATTAATAATCCAATTGTTGGTCGCCGATTATCTGTACAAAATCGAAAATATTTTATGTCGATGGGAACAGACCGAATCCCATGTAAATTCCATTAAAGTAAACCACACCGACGTTTACTTCGCTCTTGCGCCTCCTGATACAGCGCAAACTCGTCATAAACCGCGCAACCCAGCGCCTGTTCAAACGCGTCGCGGCTGGAATTCCCGTGGCTGCGAGCCTGCGTTTCATTCCCCAGATTGGACTGGAAAATCCCTGCGGCGCTCACCGGTAAAAAATCTTCGTAGGTGATGGGTTGCGCAACCAGCCACCCTCGCTCAATGAGCGGTTGCGGGTCGTCATCCGGACGGATTGCCTGGCGATGCGCTTCGCCTGATGGCGTCAGTCGATAACGAAACCAGGCGAGTCCCTGCTGGCGCAGCAGAAACTCACTGTCCGGGAACGCCTTGAACACCTCCTGAAGATGTAACTGGTGCGTCAGATTGTCTTTCCCCGTTCCCGCTTTATTCAGCAATTCGTCGTATAACGCTCTACCTTTCGGCGTCAGGGCCACACCGCGCTGTTCGATTTCACCGAAACGTGCCGTGTGAGTGCCGCGCATTTCACCGGCAAACAACACCGGTTCTTCCAGCGCTTTGAAACTCGTCTGACGTAATAAAATGGGCACCTCGCGGCGTGGCGGCCCTTCAATCAGTATTTTCGGTTCAATGCCGCATTCCGGCATCATCGACTGCACCCGGTCGATATCCAGCGTACGCGGCGTCAGGTGGTTGATATGGCAACCGGGGAAACACACTACATCGGCAATCAGCCGGTGTTCGTTATGCAATGCGTGATAGGTCTCTTCATCGACCGTGGCGTGCTGATGCCAGCGGAATGTTTCCAGCGCTTCATGCACAAACTCTTGCGCCTGTTCAGATGTAAAACTGCCCTGCGCATCAAATTCATCCAGCAGCTCGTGACAACGGCGAGTGAAAATATCGCGTTTCGCGAGGATCTCAGCGGCTTTTTGCCGCAGCGCGGCGTTTTCGATTAGTTCGAGCCGTAATAACGAGGTGAATACCCGAAACGGGTTGCGCGATAGCGAGGCATCGTCGATGGGACGAAAGGCTGTGGAATGTACGGGGACGCCTGCCTGGGAGAGATCGTAATAACTCACCGGATACATGCCCATAACGGCAAACATTCGGCGCAGCGTAGAAAGCTCCTGCGCGGTACCCACTCGAATAGCGCCATGGCGCTCAACGTTTAGCCGGGCAAGTTCATCCGCATTCGCCAGTTTTTCATGCAGCGTCGGATTATTTTCCAGTACCGCCAGATTCACATCAGCGACAAGTTCCAGCAACGTGCCGTATTGCGGGACTTCCTGCTGGTACATTGCTGACATTGCCTGCGAAAATTGTTCCCGAATCTCATCTGCCGTGATGGTGTTCGCCATAATGTCATGCCTCCAGTGAATATTACCTGGAGTGTAGAAAACACCGCTGACTCCGGTGGGAAGAATTTACAAAGTGTGACCCCGCGTAAACTTCCCACCCATATAAACGATGAACAGTACCTACTGACGGGGTTTCAAATGACTTTCCAGCCAGGGGAGCATCTGTTTTTTACGGCTAAGCATACCTTCTACCTTGCAGGGTTGCGGGATGTCTGAAAGTTCTGCTCCAGCAAACCACAGGCTGGTGTCACCCAGGTTGATGTCGGTGAGCATCAGCACGACCAACGCAGCATTCTTTTCCTCTGCATAGCGCGCCATTTCCTGACGGAGATCGTCCAGCACCGCATCCACCTGTTGCAGCGCATACAGTTCAAGCTGCGCTACACAGACTGAATGTCCATGGATGGTGAAGGATTTAATGTCTTTCTGCAAAAGTTCGCGGGCGCTCATCCCTTCCACGCTTGTTTTGGCTGACAGCAGGTCGCGACTGAAAGCGTCAAGATCCACTCCGGTTTTTTGGGCCAGCGCATCAACCACCAGGCGATCGTCAGTGGTGGTCGTTGGTGAACGAAGCGTCACAGTGTCACTTAATACGGCGCCGAGCAGTAAAATAGCCTCAGCGGAAGATAACTGGTTGCGTTCATCTTCCGTCATCAGTTGCCACAGCAGGGTTGCGCTACTGCCGACGGGCTTCACCCACACTTCCGGTGGTAGACGGGTGACTAACCCACCAAGTCGGTGATGATCGATAATTCCCACCACGTTACTTTCTGTCAACGATTCCGGCCCCTGGGCAGGCTCGGTGAAATCGACCAGCCAGACGTCACGATCGGTCAGTTCAAACGTCAACCGTTCAGGCATCGTCACCCCCGCATGCTCAAAGATAAACTGCGTTTCGCGGTTAGGCTCGCCCAAACGCCATGCCGTCGCCTGCTGGCCACGTAAGCTAAGCCAACGAGCCGTCATTGCGGCGGTGCAGATGGCATCGCTATCGGGATTAAGGTGCCCTATTACATGTATCATTCATCAGTGCCTTGTGAAGAGAAATCGTTCAAAAGTAAACAATAACCAAAGTATAACGACTGAACATACTCCCTTCCATGATCCCACCACCCAGCAACGCTGTACAAAACACAAGCAAAATAAATCAGTTGTAAGTAAAATATGATAAATGTTAATAATATTTTGCTATCAGGTTATCAAAAACAAACAACTTTACTTGTCACCGATACGGCTCTGTTTTTAACATCGCTTATGGAAAAAAATGTTCTGTTCAATCAGCGCATTCGCTTGCGCCATCTTCATACTTTTGTCGCCGTTGCACAGCAGGGAACGTTGGGGCGCGCGGCTGAGACCCTTAACCTGAGTCAACCGGCTCTCTCCAAAACGCTAAATGAACTGGAGCAACTGACCGGGACCCGGCTCTTTGAGCGTGGCCGCCTTGGCGCGCAGTTAACGCTGCCAGGAGAGCAGTTTCTTACCCACGCGGTAAGAGTGCTGGATGCGCTCAACACTGCCGGGCAAGCGTTAAATCAGCGCGAAGAATCGCAGACTGATGTCGTACGGATTGGGGCCTTACCCACCGCGGCACTGGGCATTCTGCCTGCGGTAATTGGTCCTTTCCACAAGCAGCAAATGGAGACCACGCTACAAGTCGCCACCATGAGCAATCCGATGATTCTGGCAGGTTTAAAATCCGGGGAAATCGACCTTGGCATTGGCCGCATGGCCGATCCGGAATTGATGGTCGGTCTGAATTATGAATTGTTGTTTCTGGAATCACTTAAACTGGTCGTGCGCCCTAACCACCCGTTGTTGCAGGAAACCATCACGTTAAGTCGGGTAATGGAGTGGCCGGTGGTGGTTTCGCCAAAAGGAACCGCGCCTCGCCAGCACGCAGAAGCATTGTTGCAAAGTCAGGGCTGTAAAATGCCGCCTGGCTGCATTGAAACACTGTCAGCATCGCTTTCCCGCCAACTGACGGTTGATTACGACTATGTATGGTTTGTCCCTTCAGGTGCGGTTAGAGAGGATTTACGCCAGGCGACGCTGGTGTCGTTGCCGATACCTACCCACGGGGCGGGTGAACCCATCGGGATTCTTACTCGTGTCGATGTGCAACTCTCTCAGGCCGCGCAGATCCTTATCGCCGCAATACGCAAAACCGTACCTGTTTAATCGTATTGATGATTGGGCCTGTTAGTACCTGCAGGCCCAATTCATGTAAATGTTCAATATATGGACGGTGAAACCGTCATAAAACACAGCTAAAAGCGTATTTTTTCTTAAAAGCAATTTAAGCAACACTTATTATTGATGATATCTCTGTCGAATAATGGCGGACGAAACCCCCGACACAAATTTACATCTAAAAATTTCTTCTTGGAATTCAATGAAGAATAAAAAATCAATCCAATTAAGTTAATTTCATATTACATTAAATAATTAGCTATTACCTCTAAACAAATTCTTAAAAAACACTAACCTCAGCTTCACCCGCTATTCAGTCAGAATCTCACGACATATAATGTTTTCGCCATTTAATTTGTTATTAAGGAAAATAACGTGAAATTTGTTAATTGTTTAAGCGCAGTAGCGCTTCTGGTCGCAGGTGCTACTTTTCAGGCCCAAGCGGCTGGTTCTGATTCTGCAAACATTGATTTTTCAGGAAATATTACATCATCAACCTGTGATGTCAGTATTGATGGTATTTCTGCTTCCAAAGAGGTCAAACTGCCAGATATCACTGTTCCTGCGATGCAAGCGGCTGTCAGTAGTCCTGCGATGAAAACCAAATTTCAGATCACCGTTAAAAACTGCGCCACTGAACCAGCGGGTGGTAAAGTAAAAGGGCAATTTTCAACAACCGGTAATTACAATAGCACCAGCAAAGCATTGTTAAACGCTGCCGCAGGAGATAAAGATGCGGGTTTCCAGGTAGAAGATACCGCAACCAGTACCATTATCGATTTTACATCAGCCACACCGCAATCTGAAGCCACTTACGATACCACCAACGGTGCAGTATTTAATTATACCGTCGGTTATATCTACTCAGGTTCTGGTACGCCGACTGTTGGTGTAGTGAAAGCGAATACCACCTTTGTAACAACCTACCCCTAACAAACTGTATAAGATCAACATTAGTTAATAACTCTGCTGCAACTTTAATTCAAGGTTGCAGCTATTTAACCAAGACACAAATGATATGATTCCACAAAATACATTCAGATTAATTATATTTTCTGCCGCTATCTCTTTTAGCTATTCGTCAGTCGCCAGCATAGTGATTAACGCTACCCGTGTAATTTACCCTTCCGACGCGAAGGAGGCACTAATTAAAATGGTTAATCAGGGGCAACAACCTTTATTAGTCCAGTCCTGGTTAGACGATGGTCATGAAGATGTTGATCCGCAAACCTTAAACGTTCCTTTTATCGCCTCCCCCCCAGTCAGTCGGGTCGATCCTAAACAGGGACTGACCGTACGCTTAAACTGGGACGGGCAACCGTTACCCACCGATCGTGAAAGCGTGTATTGGTTTAATGCACTTGAAATCCCCGGAAAAAATAAAGATGCCGCTAAATCAAATCAGCTGCAGATAGCGCTGAAAACCCGCATCAAGGTTTTTTATCGCCCCGCATCCCTTCCTGGTTCGGCGGATGACGCAATCCAACATCTGAAATGGAGCCTTGCAAACCAAGGTAAACAAATTTGGGCGACGGCGAAAAATGACTCTCCTTATTTTGTTTCGCTTGTTGGCGCTAACATCACTTCCGGGGGGAAAAAATACAAAATTGAGCCCGACATGGTCGCCCCTTTTTCCAGCGCCAGCTATGAAGTGAAAACGCTCACCACTCCCCGGCTAGAATCCGTTTCATGGACAGCAGTCAATGATTACGGGGCTAACGTTGACGTAACGGATAAATAAAAAACGCGTGCAAGGATTGCTCTATGTCAATGTCAAAACACCGGTTAGCGACCTCAGTATGGGTATTATTGGCTATTTGTCAGACAGGTTTTGCTGACGATAATTACATTGAATTCAACGATGACTTTATCTTCAGCAATGCAGGTAAAAAATCGGCAATCGACGTGTCACAATATGCACGCGGCAACCCGGTGAAACCCGGTATATATACCGTCTCAGTTTGGATTAACGGTGAGCAACAGCAAACTGCAAAGATCCAGTTTATTGACAACCACACCCCGAACGCGTCTCCCTGCCTGACTCGTGAGGTGCTCGATGAAGCAAACGTTGATGTAAGCAAACTCCCCACGGCAGATGCGGACGAAGGTGAATCGCAATGCTATATCCTGGCGGATTATTACCCCTCATCCAGCGTGAGTTACGATCCTAATTCACAGATCCTGATGCTCACAATTCCGCAACTGTTTCTCGTCAGCCACCCTGCGGGTTATGTCAACCCCGCACGCTGGGATGCCGGTATTCCTGCTGCAATACTGAACTGGAGCTTCAGCGGTTATCACAGTGAAAATGACGGTAGCGCCTCTGACAGTGGTTATCTGGGGCTCGGCTATGGTCTCAACCTTGGAGCATGGCGGTTACGCTCCAGCGGTGCGCTGAACTGGACAAAAGACGATAGTGCAACCTGGGACAACTACGATCTCTATTTAGCACGGGATTTACCCCCTATGCGGGCACAAATGGAACTGGGCCAGGTCACCTCTCGCAGCGAAGTACTGGATAGTATCGGCATTAAAGGCATACATCTGTATAACGACAAACGCATGGATCCGCATGATGGTCGCTACGTTCCCGTCATCAACGGCGTGGCCAACAGTAATGCCAAAATTACCGTACGACAGCAGTCGCGCATCATCTATGAAACCACCGTTCCCCCAGGTCCTTTTGCTCTGAAGGATTATTATGTGGCAATCAACGGCGCTGACCTCGACGTTACCGTGGAAGAAGCTGATGGGTCAAAACGGTTATTCACCGTACCGTATGCCTCTGTTGCTCAGTTAATGACCAAGGGTGAAGTTGACTGGGATTTTGCCGTTGGGACATTAGACAACAATGACAACAGCGACTCCCCATGGGTGCTCACCACGAACGGTAATTATGGACTGAGCGATATTTTCACGCTGTATGGCGGCATACAGTCAATGGAAGAAGACTATCTGGCGGGGATGCTGGGTCTGGCGATGAATACGCGTCTTGGTGCTATCGCAGTCGATGTTATCCACTCTCGCGCTTCACTTGAAGATATTGGCGCTCTGCAGGGGCAGAGTTACCGTGTAAGCTACAGTAATGTGCTGGACGCAACACAGACCAATTTCAGCTTTAGCGCCTATCGATACAGCACCAAAGATTACCTCTCGCTTAATGACGTCATCTCTTTGCAAAATAGCATCGATAGTTATAGCGACGATCACGATACTAACCGTAACGATGCGTATCGCAACAGCTACAGTCATTCCAAAAATGAGCTTCAGGCTAACGTCAATCAACCTATTGTCCTCAACGGAGAGGATTACGGCTCATTCTATCTCAGCGGCACCTGGACGAGTTATTGGGGTAGCTCAGACAAAACGTCTCAGTATTCGCTGGGCTACAGCAATACTTTCCGCACCATCTCGTGGAATATCTCGCTGCAGCGTAGTTATAACGAATGGGGTGATGAAGATGACAGCCTGTACGTTGGGTTGAGTATTCCTTTTGGTAGCAACGCTCAAAACGATCAACCAGCATTCTCCAGTCTGAACCTCAGCGCCAATAGCGACTTTAGCGGCAACAATGGTTTCACCAGTACGGCCAGTGGTAACAGTAGCAACAATAAATGGAACTACAGCCTCAGTACTACCGCTAACCAGGCCAGCCAGGGAGAAGACACCTATTCCGTCAGCGGATATTCCACCTATAACGGCGCGCATGGAGCGACCAGCGTTTCCGCTACAGTCGATAAAAATCATAACCAGCAGTATTCCCTAAACAATAACGGCGGTGTGCTGTTACACAGCGGTGGATTGACGCTGTTACCGGGTAATGTCAACGCACAAAGCGCCATAGCCCTTATTGAAGCGCAAGGTGCAGATGGCGCGACCACCACCAATGGGTATGGTGAAATTGACAGTGCCGGATATGCAGTTGCCACCAGTCTTTCGCCTTATGCCGAGAATACCGTCGGGCTGGATCTCAGCACCATCAAGGCAGACGTCGAAGTGAAAAACACCTCCGCCGCAGTGGTTCCGCGCGATGGTGCCGTGGTGAAAGTCACTTTCGCCACCCAGCAAGGTCAATCGGTGTTTGTCACGCTCAGACGTAGCGATAACAGTTTCATTCCATTGGGCGCGAACATTCTCAATGAACAGGGAGAATCCGTTGGCGCAATGGGTCAGGCGGGCCGCGCCTTTTTACGCGGGATCGAACAACGTGGCAGCCTGAAGGTTATTTGGGGGAGCGACGCCGCAAGCTACTGCGATGTGACCTACCAGATCCCTGACGCGCCCGCGATGATCGGAAAATCAATTCGTCTGGAGACGTTAATTTGCCAGATGCCAGGAGCCGGGAAATAGCTTATGCGCCAGGTAATGCTTGTTTCTTTTCTATTATGCAGCCCACATCTCTTTGCGGCAGATGTCGTGGTTAACTTTAAAGCCAATTTGCTTGCTATGACCTGCACCGTCAATATTGTTGTTGGTTCAAGCAAAGCGGTGAACCAGACCATTGATTTTGGTGTATTAACCCGCGCAGAACTGGAAGCTCAGGGCGCTAATACGCTGAAAGATTTTTCGTTGCAGTACAGCAACTGCACGATCGGATCCAGTACAAACCAGACGGTTACCTGGATGAAAACGGGTATTAAAGCCTCTTCGTGGTACAACGGCTATCCAACCGAACTCTATGGTGGGAATAACGGGGCCGCAGCAGTTTTGTATCGTTCTGGCTCCCCAAATTCTCTGTTAGTTCTCAATAGCAGTACGCCGTTTGACTGGACCTCAACTGAGCGCACCAATAAGGCCCTGAACCTGGTTTTATCTCTGCGTCCAACGTCTTACTCAACCACCGCGACAAGTGGCACCTTCAACGGTTCGTTGACGTTCACCACCACCTATCAGTAGGAGCCACCATGAAATTTATACCAATAGCCTTATTGCTGATATCCACGCCGCTATGGGCCGCGAACAGTACCAATACAAATGTATTAACGGTTAAGGCGGAGTTGGTTACTGGTAGCTGTGACATCACCGCCTCCGACGTTGATTTAGGCGATGTGGAGGCGAGTGAATTCGCCGCTGGCGGCGCATGGGCGAATTTATCAGCAACAACGAAGGGTAACGTCCCCACACAGCCCCTGAAGATTAGCTTCCGCTGTGATTCAGGCTCTCTCGCCAAAACGCTGGTGTTGAGCTTTAAGCCGCAAAAAGCGCAACTCACCGGCAATCAGATATTCCCGAATGAATATACCGGTCCGATGACTGCAGCTGGAAACGTGGGCGTTGTGGTCTTTGAGGGGAGAACAAGTCCAGTTGCTATTAATGTGCTTAATAAAGACAATACCTCTGCCGTCAATATTGTTAACTATAAAGGTTCAACCACCACCTATTCTGATATCACCCTTTCGGCTCGTTTTCAAAAAGTGGATTCAGCAAAAATGGTCACTCCAGGTGGCGTATTAAGTCAGGTGCAAATCAGCGTGAGCTACAAATAATGGATAAACGGCAGGTTAATATGAGTTCGATGATTTCACGATCAATTTCTTTTATGACATTGCTGCTGAGCGGAATTTATTCATATCAGGTGCATGCTAAGGAGTGTATTTTTGAAGACATTAATACCAGCACGATAAGCGCAGGAACGTTAGTCGTGAATAGTTACAACCCATCCAGTACAACACCCGTGCTATTGGGGACGCTCAGCGCGGGCAAGTATGGTTACTTAAACTGTGGTACCGGTAATGATGGTTCTGATTTTTATGGAAGATCCACAGCAACAAGCGGTACTCAATCCGATAGTTATACCAGTACCAGCGGCAGTACAAAATATAGCTACAGCAGAGTTTTTTTTCCAACGAGCATACCTGGAATATATTATAACATTTACATAGCTAATTCTATTAATGCTATTTATACAGCTTATATTCCGTCTAATACGAGTTGGACACGTGAGATCGATAATGCTGCAGATAGAGATTTTCCTGTTGGATTATACATCGAAGTTTGGCAACGTGGGGTGGTTTCCTCAATAGGTAATGGTGAAGCGCATCCTGTTATAAATGGTGAAGTAGGCAGGTTTAAAGCAGGGGATGAAGATGTAAGTAGTCAACAGATTATCGCTACAGTAAACGCATCTTCATTCACCGTAAAATTCGCCACGCCAACCTGTAATTTATCCGTATCCCCCACCACCATCGACTTTGGCGATGTGGGTAATGACAAACCACGAAAAACCTTCACCTTGAAAAATAGCAACTGCGTTAATGCTTCAGGGGTTACCCTTAAATTGACGTCGACCAAAGCGGCTTATGATAATAGCGGGTTGTCTATTCTCGCCAATACCACAACTGGCACCTCAGCAGCGGGCGGACGGGGAGTGGCGGTTTCTTACGAGGGATCGTCCCGGCAATATCTGTCGGCGAATGACACAAATTCTTCAGTGTCCATCGACTTTGGTTCCATCGTAACGGCGAAAGATATCACCATGGCCGGGTTACTCACCTGCACCTCCGCCAGCAATAACAGTACCTGCGATGACTACACCCCTGGCGCGTTCACCGCAGCGGGAACTATTAGTGCCACGTACAAATAGATACTAAATCCGGTAATACAAAGGATCGTATTACCGGATGGCTGGCCTGTCAGAATGTTTCCCAGTTATCCGTATTTACCGTGTTTGATTTTGGCAGTGAAACCGATGGATGAACGGCAGGTGTAACGCGTCTAATTGCGCTTGTCCCGGTTAAACGGAATGTGCCGACGGCTTCCGTTAAGCGTGCGGCCTGCTCTTCAAGAGAGGCCGCAGCAGCCGATGCTTCTTCAACCAATGAGGCGTTTTGCTGTGTGACCTTATCCATCTCTGAAATCGCCTGGCTTACCTGGACGATGCCCCGGCTTTGTTCATCAGAGGCCGCCGCAATTTCCAGCATAATGTCGGTCACGCGTTTTACCGCATCGACAATATCCGTCATCGTATTGCCCGCTGCGACCACTTCTCCAGAGCCCTGGTCAATCAATCGGACAGATTCGCTGATCAATCCTTCTATCTCTTTTGCCGCCTGAGCGCTGCGGCTTGCCAGCGTACGCACCTCACTAGCCACCACTGCAAACCCACGCCCCTGCTCTCCTGCCCGCGCCGCCTCAACCGCTGCGTTCAGCGCCAGGATATTGGTCTGGAAGGCAATGCTGTTAATAACGGCAGTAATTTCAGAGATTTTCTTCGAGCTGGTTGAGATATTGCCCATGGTTTTCACCACACCAGAGACCATCTGCCCGCCCCGGCTGGCCTTGCCGGACGCATCTTCCGCCAGCGTACTCGCATGATGCGCGTTGTCGGCGTTTTGCTTCACCGTAGCCGTCAGCTCTTCCATGCTGGCCGCCGTTTGTTCAATCGCCGCGGCCTGTTGTTCGGTACGTGAAGACAGATCGGTATTACCCGCCGAAATCTCACTGGTACCGCGGTAGATTTCTTCCGCGCCCTGACGTACCGTACCCACTGTTTTCGCCAGCGACCGTTGCATTGTCTGCAGATGACGGCTCAGGCGCCCAATTTCGCTGCGCCCGGTTGGTTCCTCTGGCATCGTCAGGTCCCCTTCTGAAATTTGCTCAATGCGCTGGGCCGCACGTAACAGAGGATGAATAACGGTACGGCGCAGAACAATAAACGTCATCACGGTCAGTGCCAGCGCAAGTACGAATGCCCCCAGCATAAAGGCCATGCCAAGCTGTGTACGTTGGTGCGCCTGTTCGCTTAACTGATTCGCCCTGGCGGTACGAATATCGATCGCCTTTAACAATACCTTGTTGTAAGCAGAGTCCAGCGGTCTGGCCTGTTCATTTTCATGGTTGATGATTGCTTCGAACATGCCGTTTTTAGCGTACTTGAGCATAGGCTGTAAGCCATCGATATAGGCTTTGAAATTGGCACTCAGTTCTGAGTCTAACGCCTCTCCGGCAGTAGTTTTCACCGCACGAGCCATATAAGTATTAAAACCGTCCTGCGATTGCTTAATACGTTTTTCTGCCTCGGCAATATTGGCCTTCATATCATCCATTTCAGCAATACGGCTCGCCGCACCAGCATGGATCATGTTGATGCGCGCGGTGCGTAAGTGGTTAGAGCTGTTAGATAACCCCATCCGGACCTGAATCTCATCGGTTACATCGCGCTGATCGCGATCGGCCTGCATAAGAAAATAACCTGCCAGCCCGGAACTTAAGGCGAATAGCAGAAGGATGCCACCGAGAATGGAGGAAAACAGCGGAACCAGCCGGATTTGATGCAGAAAGCCCAGTTTATGCAGGGCTTGCATCGATGTAGTGTTGTCCATGACCGTCGACTCTCTTGTAGGGTTTATGCGTGAAAACACGCCCGTTAGATAGTCATCGGCAATCCGGGAAGTTTACTTACCGTGAAAAGCGCCGGATTCGTCACACTTTCACAACATAATTCTAAAAAATTCAGGAAAGTGCCAGCGGTGAAATCCGCTGGCCAATGAATCAGTTATCACCAAAATGGATAACGGTACGGATGGATTTACCCTGATGCATTAAATCGAACGCTTCGTTAATCTGCTCCAGAGGCAGGCGATGCGTAATAAACGGATCTAACTGAATTTTTCCGCTCATTGCTTCTTCGACCATACCCGGCAACTGAGTGCGCCCTTTTACGCCGCCAAACGCGGAACCACGCCACACGCGACCGGTTACTAACTGGAACGGACGTGTTTTGATCTCCTGACCGGCACCCGCCACGCCAATGATGATGCTTTCGCCCCACCCTTTATGGCAACACTCCAGCGCCGCACGCATCACGTTAACGTTGCCGATACACTCAAAGCTAAAGTCCACGCCACCGTCGGTGAGCTCAACAATCACGTCCTGTACCGGCTTATCGTAATCGTTCGGATTGATGAAATCGGTCGCGCCCATTTCACCAGCCAATTTGAATTTCTCCGGATTGGTATCAACAGCCAAAATACGCCCGGCTTTTGCCTGCACCGCGCCCTGAATTACCGCCAGGCCAATACCGCCCAGACCAAATACGGCTACGGTATCGCCTTCCTTCACTTTCGCGGTGTTATGGACCGCTCCGATACCGGTGGTCACGCCACATCCCAGCAGACACACTTTATCCAGCGGAGCCTGCGGGTTAACCTTCGCCAGCGAGATCTCTGCGCAAACGGTATATTCGCTGAAGGTACTGGTGCCCATATAGTGATAAATCGGCTCGCCGTTATACGAGAAGCGCGTTGTGCCATCAGGCATCAGACCTTTGCCCTGTGTCGCCCGCACGGCCTGACACAAGTTAGTTTTACCCGATTTACAGAACTTGCACTCGCCGCACTCTGCGGTGTACAGCGGGATCACATGATCGCCCGGTTTCAGGCTGGTGACGCCTTCCCCCACTTCAACCACAATGCCGCCGCCTTCATGGCCCAGTACCGCCGGGAACACGCCTTCCGGATCGTCGCCTGAGAGGGTAAAAGCATCAGTATGGCACACGCCGGTGTGGGTAATTTTAACCAGCACTTCACCTTTCTTTGGTGGTGCGACGTCGATTTCAACAATTTTTAACGGTTGGCCGGGGCCAAATGCAACTGCTGCACGTGATTTCATTTGTCTCTTCCCATTATTGCAAGGTGATGGTGTTATTTTAGATAAGCACGCAGAAGATGGCCGATCTCAGCCATGCGCACAGCTCGCTGGTCTGGTGTTGTCTCCCCACTGACCAGTTCATCTTTCAGGTGGATCTCAACCATTTCGCCCATCAGACCATTGGATGCGCCGCGTACGGCGGCAATTTGTTGCAGGATCGACAGGCATGGTTCGCCAGATTCCAGTGCGCGCTCAAGCGCATCAACCTGACCGCGAATACGGCGTACACGAGTGAGAATGCGTTTTTTATCTTCGGGTGAATGCGGTATACGCCCTCCATATACTATAGGGGGGTATACTATCAGAATTTTTATGTAATTGTAAAAAACTAACAGCTATTTAATGAGGGGGTGACGACCAGGCCTCGTCAGATGAGCCCTGGTCGCCAGGTCACTGAATGGCTTTCTGAACTAATTTTTCCAGATTTTTTAAGGGTTGAATTGCCGCAGTATCTGGTCCATAAGTCTGTAATATCTCAACCGGGTGATATCCAACTACTACACGTCCATCCGACTCTTCCCGAATCAATACTCTAAAGGGAAGGTCGAGCGCCATATCAGGATATGCCTGCATTAATGATGTGCCACCTTTAGGATTGCCAAAAATAATGACGGTTGTGGGTAACATGGTTAGTCCAGCATTTTTAGCCTCTTTCGCATGATCAAATTCTCCAAAAAAAACAAGATTATTACTCTCAATGGCAGCAATGAGATGCTCTCTGGTCTGCTGGTAATTATAAGTACTATACGTTTTGATCATAGTATTCCCGGTGTTGGCAGCATGACTGGTTACCGTCATAAGCAGATACAATGCAGCTGTAATAAATATATTTTTTAGAGACCGAAGCATCACAACATCCTTAATTTAACGATAGTCTGGAAAGCTATCTAAGACCAGCGGATACTTTGCCAGTATAATCTCTCTCGTGCTGATTCTGTGCAAGGATACACTTGGCAGAATGCACCATCGCAATAAGACCCGCAGCCATCATTATCGTGTCTTTTAAGACCAGTCGCCCGGCGCCAGAAAGATAGGGAAACCCGGTGTGAGAATCCTGGCCACTTACCCATGTTTCTGGTGTAAATATCAGGAATGTCAGAGTGACAAAAGGAGTTAAGAAGGCAAGTGTTGCCCCCCAAAAGCCGATTTTTGGTGACACATAATGAGCAAGGATTAATAATGAAAAAATGACTTCAACAATACCAAGTCCGGTAGAGTACCCATAAGTATTATTCGCATGATGCCATGCGCGGTTAGCCTCTATTAATTCGCCCTCATGGTTCATAAACTGAGTATAATTACTCGGATCGTTATAAAAGAAAGACATAAATGGGCTATTAGCTACAAAAGGAACGATGCTATCTGCTTCATAGGGAATGAACTTCAACAATCCTATCCACATAAATACAATGGCAATAGAAATGCGACAAAGATTTATTCCCACGTTTTCTTTCGTTGAAACATATTGGTATAGTTTATCCATCATATCCAGAGGTCCTGTGTTGTAGAAATCACGACCTTTATAACCTTGTTATTTATATGACTATATGTTCAGGAATCTATAATTTTTGTTTGATCGTCTGTAAAGGTCAAAATATAGACTATGGATAAGTTCGGTTGAGTGGAATGAACTCCTTGTTTTCGGTTTGGCTATCAAACTACTCGTAGCAAATCGTTGTATAACGTGGTGAAAGCATGTCTCTCTTCATCGCCCACGGTTGCTGTATCCCTTGTCCGGCAAAGCAGAGCGTTCCTTTACCCTTTTCCCAGATACCTCCATCAGTTTATCGCTGTTACGCCGCGGCGTTAGGTTGTCGTCAAAAAGATTCAGTTCACCGTACGTATCGGCAACCAACCTGACATGATCAATTTTTACCAATCCATACCCCAGGCTTACAGCATTAATATGCTCCCACGTCAATAACCACTAAAAGTTAATGGTTTATAAAACAATTTAACCTTACAATAACCATACTTTTTCATGTCTTAAGTTTAAGCTGGAGAAAAAAATGGAGCTCAGCCGGAGGCAGTTCTTTCGAATCTGCGCGGGCGGTATGGCAGGAACAACTGTTGCATCTCTCGGATTCTTATCATCTTTTTCCGTTCACGCGGAAACCCGTCAATACAAACTCTTAAAAGCAAAAGAGACACGTAATAACTGTACGTACTGCTCAGTAGGCTGCGGCATGCTGATGTACAGCCTTGGCGATACAGCCAAAAACGTCAAAGAAAGTATCTACCATATTGAGGGCGATCCGGATCATCCGGTGAGCCGTGGATCGTTGTGCCCTAAAGGCGCTGGCGTGCTGGATTATATTCATAGTGAAACCCGTCTGCAGTATCCCGAATATCGCGCACCGGGTTCGGATAAATGGCAGCGTATTAGCTGGGATGATGCGATTAATCGTATTGCCCGACTTATGAAAGATGACCGCGATGCCAACTTTATTGAGAAAAATGCCCAGGGCGTTACCGTCAACCGATGGTCCACCACGGGCATGCTATGCTCCTCAGCGGCAAGTAATGAAACCGGGATCCTCGACGGTAAATTTGCTCGCGGACTAGGTATGGTCGCTATCGACTGTCAAGCACGGTTATGTCATGGCCCCACCGTTGCTGCTCTTGCACCAACGTTTGGACGTGGTGCGATGACCAACAACTGGGTCGATATTAAAAATGCCAACGTAGTGCTTATTATGGGCGGTAATGCCGCTGAGGCACATCCGGTAGGCTTTAAATGGGTAGTCGAAGCGCAAACTAAAAACGACGCCACCGTGGTGGTAGTCGACCCGCGTTTTAACCGTAGTGCCGCCGTCGCCGATCTGTATGCGCCAATACGCGCGGGTTCCGACACCGCATTCCTGCTCGGTGTAATCCGTTATCTGCTCGAAAACAACCAGGTGCAGCACGACTATGTGCGCCATTACACCAACGCCAGCCTGATTATCCGTGATGACTATCAGTTCGACGACGGCTTGTTCAGTGGCTATGACGATAAAAAGCGCCAGTACGATAAATCGAGCTGGTTCTATCAGCTTGACGAACAGGGTAATGCCCTGCGTGATGAAACATTGTCTCATCCACGCTGCGTGTGGAATTTGCTGAAAGCCCACGTCGACCGCTATACGCCAGAAATGGTTAACCGGTTGTGTGGGACCTCAGTGGCAGATTTCAATCGTATCTGCGAAATTCTCGCCAGCACCAGCGTGCCTGACCGCACCGCTACTATTCTGTATGCGTTGGGTTGGACACACCACTCCGCCGGGGCACAGATTATCCGCGCCGCCGCTATGCTCCAGTTGCTACTGGGCAATATAGGCATGGCGGGCGGTGGCGTTAACGCCTTACGTGGCCACTCCAATATTCAGGGCTATACCGATCTTGGCTTGTTGTCGACGAACCTGCCGGGCTATATGCCGCTGCCGTCGGAAAAACAGCCAGACTACCAGACCTATATTTCGCAAATCACGCCGCCTGCGCTAGGCGTGAATGAGGTCAATTACTGGCAAAATACGCCGAAGTTCTTTGTTAGCATGATGAAAAGTTTCTGGGGCGACAATGCAACAGTGGAAAATAACTGGGGCTACGACTGGCTACCTAAATGGGATCGCCTGTATGACGTAATGACCCAGGCTGAATTGATGCTCGAAGGGAAGATTAATGGTTACATCGTTCAGGGCTTCAATCCGCTGGCGGCGTTTCCAGATAAAAACAAATCAACTCGCGCGCTTTCAAAACTGAAATATATGGTGGTTATCGATCCGCTGGTCACTGAGTCGTCCAATTTTTGGCAAAATCATGGCGAGATGAACGATGTAAACCCGGCAGATATTCAGACCGAAGTTTTCCGTCTGCCCTCTTCCTGCTTTGCTGAAGAAAATGGTTCAATCGCTAACTCAGGGCGTTGGTTGCAGTGGCACTGGGCTGCGGCAGAACCACCAGGTGAAGCCTTACATGACGGGAAGATCCTTGGTCGCCTGTTTATGCGGCTGCGCGAGTTGTATCAACAGGAAGGTGGAGCGAATCCGCAACCCTTGTTGAATATTGCCTGGAATTATAAAGATCCCTACGACCCACACCCAGAAGAGATTGCGCGTGAAGCAAATGGCCAGGCGCTTGAAGACCTTTATGATGACAAAGGCCAGCTTATAGCCAAAAAAGGCCAGCAGCTCAGCAGCTTTGCACAGTTGCGCGATGACGGCTCGACCAGCAGTTTCTGCTGGGTCTACTGCGGAAGCTGGACAGAACAAGGCAACCAGATGGCCAATCGCGACAACAGCGATCCGTATGGTCTGGGCTGCACACCGGGCTGGGCGTGGTCATGGCCTGCCAACCGCCGTATTCTCTACAATCGCGCTTCGGCCGATCCATCAGGAAAACCGTGGGATCCCAAACGAACCCTGCTGCATTGGAATGGCAAAAAATGGGCCGGTATGGACGTAGCCGACTACGGCCAGGCCGCACCGGGCAGCAACGTTGGTCCGTTTATCATGAATCCGGAAGGCGTAGCGCGTCTGTTCTCCATCGACAAAATGAACGACGGGCCATTCCCGGAACATTACGAACCCATTGAGTCGCCTATTGGTACCAACCCGCTGCACCCGGATGTTGTATCCAGCCCGGTTGCGCGTATCTACCATGACGATATCGCCAATATGGGTAAAGCGGATGCCTTCCCGTACGTCGCCACAACTTACTCCATTACCGAACTGTTCCGCCACTGGACCAAACATGCACTGCTCAACGCCATTGCTCAACCCGATCAATTCATCGAAATCGGTGAGGCGCTGGCGAGCAAAAAAGGCATTGCGGCAGGTGATACGGTGAAAGTGATGTCGAAACGCGGCTTTATCAAAGCGAAGGCGGTGGTCACCAAACGTCTGCAAACGCTGACGATCGATGGTAAGCAAGTCGATACTATCGGTATCCCTTGTCACTGGGGCTTTGAAGGCGCCACACGCAAAGGGTTCCTCGCCAATACGTTAACGCCATCGGTGGGTGACGCGAACTCGCAAACACCGGAGTATAAAGCGTTTCTGGTCAACATCGAGCGAGCGTAAGGAAGGGAACTCATGGCTATGCAATCACAAGATATTATTAAACGCTCGGCGACGAACAGCATCACGCCGCCGCCCCAGGCGCGGGATTACCGTGCAGAAGTGGCAAAATTAATTGATGTCACTACCTGTATTGGCTGTAAAGGCTGTCAGGTCGCCTGCTCAGAGTGGAACGATATTCGCGATGAAGTGGGCTACTGCAACGGCGTCTACGACAACCCGACCGATCTCAGCGCTAAGTCCTGGACGGTGATGCGCTTTAGCGAAACCACCCAGAACGACAAGCTGGAATGGCTGATCCGCAAAGACGGCTGCATGCACTGCGCCGATCCCGGCTGTTTGAAAGCCTGTCCATCCGCTGGAGCAATCATTCAGTATGCCAACGGGATTGTCGACTTTCAGTCCGAGCACTGTATTGGCTGTGGCTACTGCATTGCTGGCTGCCCGTTCAATATTCCGCGACTTAATCCCGAAGATAACCGGGTCTACAAATGTACGCTGTGTGTTGACCGGGTCAGCGTGGGCCAGGAACCGGCCTGCGTGAAAACTTGTCCGACCGGCGCTATCCAGTTTGGCACCAAAAAAGAGATGCTCAATGTAGCGGAAACTCGCGTGGCGCAGTTGAAAAAACGCGGCTATGCCAATGCGGGCATCTACAACCCACAAGGGGTCGGCGGCACCCACGTGATGTATGTACTTCATCACGCGGATCAACCATCGCTGTACCACAATCTGCCGGATGAGCCAAAAATCGCCGCACCAGTGAACCTCTGGAAGGGGATTTTAAAACCACTCTCCGCCGCCGGATTTATCGCCACCTTTGCCGGGCTGATTTACCACTACGTGGGAGTCGGCCCAAACAAAGAGACGGATGATGATGAAGAGGAGAACGGTCATGAGTAAAAGCAAAATGATTCTGCGCACCAAATTCATCGACCGTGCTTGTCACTGGACGGTGGTAATAAGCTTCTTCCTGGTGTCGCTTTCCGGTATTGCGCTGTTCTTCCCGACGTTGCAATGGCTCACCGAAACTTTCGGTACACCGCAAATGGGGCGAATTCTACATCCGTTTTTCGGGGTGATGATTTTCATCGTGCTGATGTTTATGTTCGTCCGTTTTGTACACCACAACATTCCCGATAAACAGGACCTTCCCTGGATTAAAGGGATCGTTGAGGTACTTAAAGGCAATGAGCATAAAGTCGCTGATGTGGGGAAATACAACGCAGGGCAGAAAATGATGTTCTGGAGCATCATGAGTCTAATTCTGGTATTACTGATTACCGGCGTTATTATCTGGAGGCCCTACTTTGCCCATTATTTCTCAATTAACATTGTTCGTTGGAGTTTGTTAATCCACGCGACAGCAGCCATTGTGCTGATCCACGCCATTCTGATCCATATGTACATGGCGTTTTGGGTAAAAGGTTCAATTAAAGGGATGATCGAAGGGAAAGTGAGTCGACGCTGGGCGAAGAAACACCATCCTCGCTGGTATCGTGAGGTTGAACTTAATGAAGAAAAAGCACCGGAATTAGAGTCTAAATAAAAGCAATAAGGCCGCTGTTATTCAGCGGCCTTATTCTCTCAATGGCCCAGTGATATACTGCGGCGCTGCAAGACCTGATTATCAGGCGAATAAAAGGCCCTCCATTCAATAATGAACAAACCCTATCCAACCCGCAGCAAATCACTGTATCTCGTGGTATAACGCGGTGAGAGCATATCTCGCTTCATCGCCCACGGTTGTTGTATACCTTGTCCGGCAAAATAGAGCGTTCCTTTACCCTTTTCAGCATTGAGCGTATCCAGAACGGCCATCAGCTTATCGCTGTTATGCCGTGGAGCGTTGTCATCAAAAAGATTCAACTGTGCAACACCTGAGCTAAAAAAATCGCCCAGCATGACCCCTGCTTTTTGATAACGTAGCCCCTCTCGCCATATTGCGTCCAGGCTACATGTGGCCGCCCTTATAATTTCCCGACTATCCTGGGTTGGTGTCAGCAGTTTTATCGATGCGCTGTTACCGTAATACGGTTCATTCAGGGAAAATGGGCTGGTTTTGATAAACGTAGAGATAAACCGGCAGAACTGGTGCTCTCTGCGCAGCTTTTCCGCAGCACGTGAAGCATAGGTACAAATTGCCTCTCGCATCGCGTTGTAATCCGTGAGTTTTTCACCAAACGATCTTGAGCAGATAATTTCCTGCTTAACTGGCGCAAACTCCTCCAGCTCCAGGCAAGGTTCACCGCGCAATTCCCGCACAGTGCGCTCAAGCACAACGTTGAAATGTTTGCGGATAAAGCGAATATCGGTATCTGCCAGGTCGCAGACCGTTTTAATGCCCATAGCGTCAAGTTTTTTACTGATACGGCGTCCAACACCCCAGACTTCATCAACCGGGAGCGCAGTCATCAGCTTACGCTGGCGCTCAATATTCGAGAGATCCACCACCCCGCCAGTCTGTTCCTGCCACTTTTTGGCCGCATGGTTAGCCAGCTTGGCCAGGGTTTTGGTCTGGGCGATACCGACCCCAACCTTGAGGCGTGTTTTTTGTAAAATGGTTGCTCTGATTTCCCGACCAAAATCCGTCAGATCCCGGCAGTTTCGCACGCCCGTTAAATCGCAAAAGGCTTCATCAATACTGTACATCTCCACACGCGGCGACAGCTCCTCCAGAATCGACATCACCCTGCTGCTCATATCCGCATACAATTCGTAGTTCGAACTAAAACAGAACACGCCATAGCGCCTGAACAGATCTTTCTGTTTGAAATATGGTGCGCCCATATTAACGCCAAGCGCTTTTGCCTCCGCGCTACTGGCAATGACACAGCCATCGTTATTTGAAAGAACGACAACGGGTTTGCCCTTCAGATCGGGCCGGAATGCCGACTCACAGCTGGCATAAAATGAGTTAACATCCACCAGCGCAAACATAATCAGCCCGCAGATTTAATGATGAATGTCACCACGCCAAATATATCCAGCGTGTCCTCGCTGCCGATCATGATCGGCGCGTAGGCGCTGTTCTCTGGCTTCAACATCACCACCGGATGCAATTGCAGGCGTTTAACGGTGAATTCGCCTTCAATAGCAGCAACCACAATGTCTCCGTGGGCCGCTTTTCTGGCACTGTCGACTACCAGCAAGTCGCCAGCACCGATCCCTGCCCCCATCATGGAGTCGCCAGACGATTTAACAAAATAGGTTGCGCTGGGATGCTGCACCAACAGATCGTTGAGATCGATACGTTTCTCAACGTAATCCTGCGCAGGAGAGGGAAAACCGCAGGGCACGAGATCGCTAAATAGCGGGAAGTGTTTGATTTCGCGGTGTTCAACTGGCTGGAAAAACAACATAATAATCTGCCTCTCATATAACTGTATTTATATACAGTAGTTTTAATGAAGACAGTGATCAAGTGACAAGTGTGGCGAATTGAGCGTTGTTTAACCATCTTGTCGATAAGCTTTTATGATGTCTGGAAAAATAATCGGCTAAAAAAATGCCCCGCATTTGCGGGGCATTACCTCAGGAGCGTTTTCGCGGCATCATGCGCAACAACGTATTGTCCTTCCAGAAATAGTGATGCATCAGGGCAGCACCAGCATGCAGAGCAATAACAAAATAACCCAGGTTTGCCAGCGTTACGTGCCAGGACTTCAGCATATCCACTAAATCAAAGTTGGCCTCTGGCGCATGTGGCATAACGATGCCGAATGCAATCCACGGGTTACCCCGGTTGTACATCATCACCAGCCCAATAATCGGCAGGACAATAAACAACAGATAGATAACCAGATGCCCCAGATGCGCCATTCCGGTCATCATCGGCTTCGGTTTTGGCACAATCGGCGGAGCCGGGTATTTCAGCCTGACCAGCAGACGCGCCACCATCAGCGTTAAAATAGTGATACCGCAGGAGACGTGCACCATGTTGAACAAGGGGCGATAGCTGCGCGGGAAAAATCCGCGAAACTCCATGGCGCTGTACGCCACAATAACCAACAAAAAGACCAGCCAGTGAATACCGATTTGCAGGCCAGAATACTTATTCCCCATAACACTTCCTGAATAAAAACAATAATGCGTCAACATAACGGGCTTTTGTTAAAAATTCATTAACTTTTGTTCACCCATTTTCAGTCGCTTACGCTTAACCGCAAGAACCGCTATTGCCGAGGATGCCTGTCTGGACTAAGCCTGGTAGGGAAAATATGTCGTACCGCCTCATCCTGACAGGAGAAAACCATGAGTAAAATTGGCATTAACGGTTTTGGTCGTATCGGTCGTCTGGTATTGCGTCGACTACTGGAAGTCAAAAGCAACGTGGAGGTTGTGGCCATTAATGACCTCACCTCGCCCAAAATTCTCGCCTATCTGTTAAAGCACGATTCAAACTACGGCCCGTTCCCCTGGAGCATCGACTTTACCGAAGACGCGCTGATTGTCGACGGTAAAAAAATCGCGGTTTACGCAGAAAAAGAGGCCAAAAATATTCCGTGGAAAACGACTGGCGCTGAGATAATCATCGAATGCACCGGTTTTTATACCTCGACAGAAAAAGCCAACGCGCACCTGGATGCAGGGGCCAAAAAAGTGCTGATATCCGCCCCGGCTGGCGATATGAAAACCATCGTCTTTAACGTCAACGACGATACAATGGATGCGAACGATCGGATTATCTCGGTCGCATCGTGCACCACTAACTGCCTCGCACCGATGGCGAAAGCCCTGCACGACAGCTTCGGTATTCAGCTTGGCACCATGACCACCATCCACGCCTACACGGGAACGCAGTCGCTGGTTGATGGACCTCGCGGGAAAGATCTGCGCGCCTCACGGGCAGCAGCGGAGAATATCATTCCCCATACCACCGGAGCCGCCAAAGCCATTGGTTTGGTCATTCCGGCATTGAGCGGAAAATTAAAAGGCCACGCCCAGCGTGTTCCGGTGAAAACAGGATCCGTCACGGAACTGGTATCGGTATTGGGGAAAAAAGTCACTGCTGAAGAGGTCAACAACGCGCTGAAAAAAGCCACGCAAGACAATGAGTCATTTGGTTATACCGATGAGGAAATCGTCTCGTCAGATGTCATTGGCTCGCATTTCGGTTCGGTATTTGATGCGACACAAACCGAAATTACCGAAGTGGGCGATCTGCAACTGGTAAAAACAGTCGCCTGGTACGATAACGAATACGGTTTTGTCACCCAACTTATTCGTACGCTGGATAAGTTTATCAAGCTCTAATGTTCTGGCGGAGGCTCGCCTCCGCCCTCTTTCATTTCCCGCGAATTCAATACGTTGTGAGTCTCTCCCCGTTTTCGATTCACTGACTGTGCTATAGCTAACCTTTGCCACTGAGGGAGCATAGTAATGGAAGCACTGAGTCGTGAAACGTTAGAAAACATGATGGAGCAAGCCGTTGCTAAGGCCACCACCGTCTCATTCTGGCCGCAGGGTGAAGCCCCTGGAGCAAAAAACAGCGATGCGGTGTTTACGCCTGAACCCCGACATACAGGAACATCTCAGTATGATCGTGCGGTCACCGGTATTCGCGCCCCGGAAATTACCGTTTATGCCCCCGCAAAACCTAACGGCATAGGGATCCTTGTCACGCCAGGCGGCTCTTATCGTCGCGTGGTGATGGATAAAGAAGGCAGCGTACTGGCACCGTTCTTTAACGCTCGCGGTTATACCCTGTTTGTGATGACCTACCGTATGCCGGGTGATGGCCATGAGGAAGGCGCAAACGCGCCGCTGGCCGATGCCCAGCGCGCCATGCGCTACATTCGCGCCAACGCCCATGAATGGAAAATTAACCCTGATCGTATCGGTGTGTTGGGCTTCTCTTCCGGTGGTCACGTGGCCGCCAGTCTGGGAACCCGGTTTGCCGAAACGGTTTATACGCCGATAGATAACGTAGACGAGCAACCTGCGCGCCCTGCGTTTATGGCACTGGTGTACCCGGTTGTCACTCTGCGCGAAGACATCGGTCACCCGGGATCTCGTCTTGAGCTGGTTGGCGCTAAGCCCGAAAAGGAAGATCTGCGCCACTATTCTCTGGAAGAACGCGTGGATAGCACAACGCCGCCGACATTCCTGCTACACGCCATTGACGATCCGGCGGTGAAGGTAGAAAACAGCCTGGTCTTCTTTAATGCGCTACGTGAGCAGGGCGTTCCGGTCGAAATGCATCTGTTTGAACGCGGTAAGCACGGATTTGGTATTCGCGATGCGCAAGGGTTACCGCTGGCCATCTGGCCGGAAATGATGATGAACTGGGTAGCCACTAAAGTGTGAAGATGGCGCCGGGTGGCGTAAAGACTCACCCGGCGAAAAACTTAGGACTGCAGATACACCACTTGCGTTTGCAGGTATTCGTTCAGGCCATGTTTACCATCAGCCCCGCCAATCCCGGACTTACGCCAGCCAGCGTGGAAGCCCTGCATCGCCTCGAAGTTTTCACGATTAATATAGGTTTCGCCAAACTTCAGCCCCTTAATCGCCTTCATTGCCGTATTCAGATTCTGCGTATAGATCGATGAGGTCAGACCGTAGTCGCTGTCATTGGCCATTGTCAACGCCTGTTCCAGCGTATCAAACGCCACCACCGGCAGCACCGGACCAAACGTCTCCTCGTGCATAATCGCCATCTCCTGGCGCACGTCTAACAGTAACGTCGGCGGGTAGTAATAACCTTTGCCGATAACAGCCTTACCGCCCAGCACCACTCTGGCCCCTTCCTGCACCGCTCGTGCGACTTTCTGCTCCACACGATCCAGCGCAGCGGCGTTAATCAGCGGCCCCATCGCAATGTCATTGCGTTCGGCCGGATTGCCAAACTGCACGGCTTTCATCGCCTCACCCAAACGATTAACGAACTGGTCATAGATACCTTTCTGAACGTATACGCGCTCAGCACAGTTGCATACCTGTCCGGTATTGATCACCCGCGAGTCAACAATGGCCTTCACCGCCAGCTCAAGATCAGCATCGTTCATCACGATAGCCGGAGCTTTACCACCCAACTCCAGACAAACTTTAGTGATGTTTTTGGCCGCTGCGGCCATAATTTTCTCGCCCGCGCCGACGCTGCCGGTCATACTCACCATCGCCACCTTGGGGTTTCCGGCCAGCTCCTGACCGACCGTTTCACCGCGTCCCAGCACCAGATTAAAGACCCCGCGCGGTAAACCAATGTCATCAACAATTTTGGCAAAGGCGATGGCGTTATTCGGTGTGAATTCACTCGGCTTAATGACTATGGTATTCCCCGTCAGCAAGGCGGGAGCCAGTTTGCGGGCAATCAGGAAAAACGGGAAGTTCCACGGCAGAATGCCCGTCGTCACGCCCAGTGCACGCTTAAACAGCAGGATATTCTCACCCGGGCGATCGCTTTGCAGGATCTCACCTTCATAGCGACGCGCCCACTCCGCCATGTAATCGATATAGTCGGCGGTAAACGCGACCTCAACGTCAGCCAGTTGTCGAATTTTTCCACCTTCCGCCACAATCAACGCGCTGATTTCATCGGCTCGCTGGCGGATACCCGCAGAAATTTTGCGTAACCAGTTTGCCCGTTCAATGGCAGGCAACGCTTCCCATTGCGGCTGAGCGCGATCCGCGGCATCGATCGCTTTACGTGCGTCTTCGGCACGCCCATCGGGAATACGCGAGATAATCTCTTCCGTGGCCGGATTGACGACATCAATCCAGGCGTCATCGTGCCAGGTCACAAACTGCCCATCGATATACATAGGATGTTGTACGGGTACTGACATGCGGCTCTCCTGTGATTGATTTGTTTTCAACAAGTAAAACTATTGTTAATTAATATCAATCATGCATGGCGCATTATCGCTGGAGTGGCGGTTCTGTGAACTGCTTCATAAAAGCGCCTGGCAAAGTGATTATGAAGAGAAAAAAACGGGTGGGCTTTCTGCCCGTTTGCCGTAAAACGACGACAAACGGGCAGAAAGGATTACAGAGAACGGCTCTCAAGTAAGTCGGTCAGCGCGGTATCATTTTTTAGCTGCTGCCAGGCTTGCTCAACGTCCTGAGGAATATCAACATGGGCGATAAAATCGCGGCCGCAAGGCCCGTAGCCGGTTGCATCATCACGCAGGCGCGGAAGCTCACCGGTAATGAGAGACAGGTAACGATCCACCGACCACAGACCTTCGGCGGTCGGGGCAAAATCCACGCCGTCGCCCTGCTCAATCAACTCGGGGACAAAACCGGGGAAACTGATCCAGCGTGGGGCCTGAGGGTCGTCACGCGTGACGCGTTCAAATGTCGCCATGGTGCGGCGCTGCATGGTAGGGTCTTGCACCACAATGACGGTCCCCATGGTTTGGGTCGCCTGACGCAGTAACGCACAGCTAAACCGGGCGTTCTCCCCACAGTTGGTGGACTGATCCTCTACCCAAATCTTCTCACCAGGAATGTGCCAGAACTGGTGCGCGATATCGGCAAGGATCGCCGCTTCCGCGCGACCAGTGGTACGAATCGTGTGGTAGCGTGGATGCTCTGCGATGGCGGCATACAGAAAGGTCGTTGAGTGACCGATACCGCCGCTAATCAGCAAGGGAACCTGTTGCTCTTTCGCTATCCGACAGGCTGCATCGATGGTCGGGATCACTGCGTTCCCGGCCAGAATCACGCAATCTGTCTGCACCGTAATATTTTCAGCGAAATCATTTTGCGCCAGCCATTGCCCCACGGTGTTAATCGCCGCAAGGGTGCTAGCGGAAAGTGGCGGAAACTGTCTCATGTTCATGACTCCTGGAATTTATGCTTTACCGGATACAGATGCCGGATGGCGACTACGCCTTATCCGGCCTACGGTCCAGCACTGCGTTAACCCGTAATCTGATCCATTGCCTGCAGGATACGCTTATCCGAAATCGGATACGGCGTGCCAAGCTGCTGGGCAAAGTAGCTGACGCGCAGCTCTTCTATCATCCAGCGGATCTCTTTGACATCGTCATCTTCGCGGCGCGCGGGCGGCAGTTTATTGAACCACTGCTGCCAGGACTGCTGCACGCTGTCCACTTTCAGCATCTGCGCGCGATCGCGGTGTGGATCGATGGCCAGTTTCTCCAGCCGTTTTTCAATCGCCTGCAAATAACGCAGCGTATCGCCCAGACGTTTGAAACCGTTGCCGGTGACGAATCCACGGTAGACCAGCCCGCCCATTTGCGCTTTGATATCCGAAAGCCCCAGCGCCATGGTCATATCCACGCGACCTTTCAGGCGTTTGTTGATATTAAACACCGCCGTCAGGATCTGTTCGACCTGTTTGGCAATCTCCACCACCGTATCGTTCAGTTCGGCGCGCACTTTTTCATGCAACGCCGCAAAGCCTTCTTCGGTCCACACCGGACCACCGTTGGCGTCAATTAACTGATCCACACCGCAGGAGATACAGTCGTCTATCAAATCCAGAACTTTACCGTACGGGTTAAAGTACAGTCCCAGTTTGGCTTTATTGGGCAGCTTCTCGTGCAAATATTTGATTGGCGAAGGAATATTCAGCAGCAATAGGCGGCGTAAACCGCACCACATCGCCTGCTGTTGTTCCAGCGGATTATCAAACAGTTTGATGGCAACGCTGTCACGCTCATCGACCAGCGCCGGCCACGCTTTCACCTTATAGTTACCGCGTTTTTGTTCGTAACTTTCCGGAAGCCGGCCGAAGCTCCAGATGTGCAATCCACTCTGTTCGATACCGTCATCGGCCACCGCAGACAATGTTTCCTGAACTTTGCCCTTCAGCGCATCTTTCAAATCCTGTAGCGAACGCCCTTCCTGCAGCTTCTTGTTCTTATCATCCACCACCCGGAAGGTGATTTTTAGGTGATCGGGCACCTGATCCCAGTGCCAGTCTTCACGGTCAACGGTGACGCCGGTCATGCGGCGCAGTTCACGCTCCAGCGAGTCCAGCAGCGGCAGTTCCAGCGGCGTCACTCGGCCTAAAAACGCTTCCGCATAGTTCGGTGCGGGTACAAAGTTGCGTCGGACCGGTTTCGGCAGCGACTTAATCAGGGCGATCACCAGTTCACGGCGCAGCCCCGGAATTTGCCATTCAAAACCGCTCTCGTCGATCTGGTTGAGCAGCGGGAGTGGAATATGTACGGTCACACCGTCCGCATCGGCTCCGGGTTCGAACTGGTAGCTCAGGCGCAGCTTAAGGTTACCCTGATGCCAGAAGTTCGGATAATCCAGCTTACTGATTTTCTCCGCGCCCTCTTTGATGAGCATGCTCTTTTCAAAGTTGAGCAGATCCGGTGTTTCACGGCTGACCTTTTTCCACCAGCTATCAAAGTGACGAGCAGAAACCACCTCATGGCTGATACGTTGGTCGTAGAACTCAAACATCGTTTCGTCATCGACGAGAATGTCGCGGCGGCGTGATTTGTGCTCTAACTCTTCCACCTCCGCTCGTAGTTTCAGGTTATCGCGGAAAAACGCATGGCGCGTTTGCCAGTCACCTTCCACCAGCGCATGACGAATGAACAGTTCACGCGATAACGCAGGATCGATCTGACTGTAATTCACCTTACGGGCCGCAACAATCGGTAAGCCGTAGACAGTGACTTTTTCTGTCGCCATCACAGCACCCTGCGCGCGTTCCCAGTGCGGCTCACTGTATGAACGTTTGATCAGATGCTGGGCTACCGGCTCCACCCATTCAGGATCGATACGCGCGGCAATGCGTCCCCACAAGCGGCTGGTTTCCACCAACTCCGCTACCATCGTCCACTTCGGCGGTTTTTTGAATAAACCTGACCCCGGGAAGATCGAGAAGCGAGCGTTACGCGCCCCGGTAAACTCCTGTTTATCGGTATCTTTCATCCCGATATGAGACAGTAAACCGGTCAGCAACGCGACGTGGATCTCCCGATATTCAGCAGGTTCGCTGTTAACCGGAATACCCAACTCTTTCACCACCTGGCGCAGTTGTGTGTAGATATCCTGCCACTCTCGCACGCGCAGATAGTTCAGAAAGTCGACTTTGCACTGGCGACGAAACTGGTTTGACGACAACGCTTTTTGCTGCTCGCCGAGATAGTTCCACAGGTTCACAAACGCGAGGAAATCAGACTCTTTGTCGTGGAAACGGCGGTGCTTCTCGTCGGAAGCCTGCTGCTTGTCCATTGGACGCTCGCGCGGATCCTGAATGGACAGCGCCGAGGTAATGATCATCGCCTCACGTACGCAGCCATGTTTTTGCGCTTCCAGCACCATGCGCGCCAGACGCGGATCCACCGGCAGTTGCGACAGCTGACGGCCCAACGGCGTTAACTTGTAAGCTGTTGCCTGTTCGTCGGTGGTTATCGCCCCCAGCTCTTCGAGCAGGCGTACACCGTCCTGAATATTGCGCTTATCCGGCGCTTCAACAAACGGGAACGCCGCGATATCGCCCAGCCCCAACGCGGTCATCTGCAAAATAACGGATGCCAGGTTGGTACGCAGGATCTCCGGGTCGGTAAACTCCGGACGCGACAGGAAATCGTCTTCGGAATACAGACGAATACAGATCCCTTCCGAAACACGACCACAGCGGCCTTTACGCTGGTTGGCAGAAGCCTGCGACACCGGTTCAATCGGCAAGCGCTGAACTTTGGTGCGGTAACTGTAGCGACTGATACGCGCGGTGCCTGGATCAATGACGTATTTGATTCCCGGAACGGTCAGCGACGTTTCTGCCACGTTGGTCGCCAGCACGATACGGCGACCACTGTGCGACTGGAATACACGGTTCTGCTCACTGTTTGAAAGACGCGCATACAGCGGCAACACTTCGGTATGGCGTAAATCCAGCTTATTCAGGGCATCGGCGGTATCACGGATTTCGCGTTCGCCGCTCATGAAGATCAGAATGTCGCCCTGACTTTCACGGCCTAACTCATCTACGGCATCAAAAATCGCCTGAAGTTGGTCACGCTCGGTGTCATCTGCATCTTCAACAATCGGGCGATAGCGCACTTCCACCGGATACGTTCGGCCGGAGACTTCGATAATCGGCGCGTTATTGAAATGCTTTGAAAAACGTTCAGGATCGATGGTCGCCGAAGTGATGATAATTTTTAGATCCGGGCGACGCGGCAGAAGTTCTTTCAGATAGCCGAGCAGAAAGTCGATATTCAGACTGCGTTCATGCGCTTCATCGATGATGATGGTGTCGTACTGCATCAGCAGTCGATCCTGCTGGATTTCCGCCAGCAGGATACCGTCCGTCATCAGCTTGACCATGGTGTTATCACTGACATGATCGCTGAAACGAACTTTATAACCAATACAGCCGCCCGGCTCGGTCTGCAGCTCTTCCGCAATACGGTTCGCCACGGTGCGCGCCGCCAGACGACGCGGTTGGGTATGGCCGATCAGCCCTTTTACCCCCCGCCCCAGTTCCATACAGATTTTGGGTAACTGGGTGGTTTTCCCCGAGCCGGTCTCGCCAGCAACAATCACCACCTGATGATCGCGAATTGCGTCCAGAATATCCTGTTTTTTCTGGCTGACGGGCAGGTTTTTCGGATAGCTGATTTCCGGACGCGCCGCTTCACGCAGCACAACTTTACCGGCTGCCTGCTCAATCTCTTTCGCCATCTCCTGGTAAATGGCCTGTTGTGCATCAGGATTTTTAACCTTCTTCACGCCGTGCAGGCGGCGGGCAAAACGCTGTCTGTCACGCAGCATCAATGAATCCAGCTGTTGCTGCAACATGTTGAAGGTTAATTTTTGTTGTTCTGTCATAGCGTTAAAAGGCAGTGCTCTGCCGGGTTAAATCTCTTTTAGATGATAGGTATAGAGTACCACATCGGCGCTTTTCATGTGTTGTTCAATAATTTCGAACATAGGATTCGATATATTGCGCTATCACTGCGACAGGATTGTGAATAAAGTGTCAACAAGCAACGGGGCTCTCCCCCTTCAAACACATAAAAGGAAACACCCATGAGCAAGGTATTAGTTCTTAAATCCAGTATTCTGGCAGGGTACTCTCAGTCTGGTCAGTTGTCTGATTATTTTGTTGAACAGTGGCGTGAAAAGCACTCTGCTGATGAAATCACTGTCCGTGACCTGGCTGCAAACCCTGTACCGGTACTGGATGGCGAACTGGTGGGTGCGATGCGCCCGAGCGATGCACCGCTGACGCCGCGTCAGCAGGAAGCGCTGGCGCTGTCCGATGAGCTGATTGCTGAGCTGAAAGCGCATGATGTGATTGTTATCGCCGCGCCGATGTACAACTTCAACATCCCTACGCAGTTGAAAAACTACTTTGACCTGATTGCCCGCGCTGGTGTGACTTTCCGTTATACCGAGAAAGGCCCGGAAGGTCTGGTGACGGGTAAACGCGCTGTGGTGCTGACCAGCCGTGGTGGTATCCATAAAGATACACCAACCGACCTGATCACGCCGTACCTGAACGTATTCCTGGGCTTTATCGGCATCACCGACGTGAATGTCGTCTTTGCTGAAGGTATTGCTTACGGCCCGGAAGTGGCGTCTAAAGCACAATCCGACGCGAAAGCCGCTATCGACAGCGTAGTTGCTGCCTGATAATTCCCCCTCTCACCGTCCGGTGAGAGGGTTTCTCCGGCACTTACTTCTTTACCTGTACCCGTATCTGTTTGCCGTGAATGCGATTAATATCACGCCAGATGGTTGCATAATCCCTGCATTTCGCCAGATTCTCTTCCCAGCAATGAAGCAAAAATTGTTCAGGCTCCGCGACATCCCGGCTTAACAGTTTGAATACCCAACGATTCCAGACATACCACTTGAGAAGCCACATGATTTCACCCCACAACGCGACCGGTGTTGGACTATATCAGCATCCATTTTATGCCGTGTGGCAACTATTGCGATGTCGATGAATAAGTCAGCGTCGTGACCAGGGGTTGTGTACAAAGAGATTTATTCTTTCCGCAACCACTTACCATTTATACCCTGAACGTACTCACCCGGTTTAGCGCGAGCAACCAGCTTTTGCCCGGCCATTTTTGCTACTTCATCTGGCGGAATATTATTGCTCTCTGCCACTTGCTGATAGCTGGCGTTGCGCGCTTTATTAATCTCACTCACCAGTGCCTGCGTTTCGGCATCGGTTTGCAATGCAACCAGATAGCCATTGAGCGTTTCTCCTACTCGACCCTGAGTTCTGGCTTCATTCAGGGTCAATGCCCACGCATTGCTACTGAGTAAACTCAGAACGACCAGCGCCACTGCAAACTGTTTTCTCATCATGACCTCAGAACAAATCGCTGCGCGATTTCAATAAGCTTTCGACGTCTTTATCAACTTTGATATGGATCTCATGCTCGATTTTGACGTTCATATTAATAGTGATGGGCTCTTTTGGCGCAGCCACTTCGATTCTGGGAGTGCACCCTACCAGCAGAGATGAAGCCAGCAGACCCAGCATGGCAGCTATCGTTTTCATTGTTGTTCCTCACATTCTTTGCCTTCCGGGCAATGGGTTTCCGGCAGCGCTGCATTTTGTTCAAGCCATGCCTGTAAATTGTCGCCAAAACGCAAGCTGCGCCATAGCGTAAAGACGTTTTCCTCGTGGGTATAATTCAAATTAACTGTACCTACTTTGCCATCCACCCGACTATTGCCAGTCACGGTTGACTGCATGGTTAAGACACCGAGGTTATCCAGATTTATTTTCGTCCACGAATGGCTTATTTCCATATAACGCAGCCAGTTAATGGCCGCCCCCGCCGCCATGTTATCTTTGACGACCGCATCAGCGGTATCCTTATCAATACGCAACGTCATCGGCCCTGGATTAGTCAACCAGCCGTCTTTAATGATCCATTTTTCATTATCCAGCCATAATGGCAACGCGCCACTGACCGGGCCAGACATGGCGAACTGTTTGGGGTTAACCGCACTGATAAGCTCGCTGGAAGAGATATTCTGCACTCGCAATAAGGCCGGATCGTGCTGCGGCATCCGCAGTTGCTGCATGATGATTTTGCCCCCCAGCAGGTCAGCGCTGACATCGCTCAACAGTAACGGGTTGTTTTCACTCCAGGGGTATGCCCCCTGCAGATCGGCGGCGATATTTTTCACCGTCACCTGATTCACCACTTCCGCAATACGCAATGAAATAGGTCCACGCGTACCCAGTTGCCATGCACCTTCACTAAACCGGAAAGGCAATACAAAATCGACACCGTTGATTTGGTTATCGGGCATCCAGGCGCTACCGCCTTTTAACACTCCATGACCGCCCGCTTCAAAGCCCTGCTCCGGGGCTGCCGAAAACGCGACCTGCGCATACAGCTCACCTTCTCGTAGCTTCATTTTCCAGTCAGGTGGGATCAGCGGTTGGAATACGGTGAGCGATTGTTTTGGCCACCAGGCCTGTCCGCGCAGGCGGATACCGTCCCAACGACCATTCAACTGTACGGGCCCAATCGCCCCAGCGTGAAGCTGGCCTTTGAACTGGAAGATTGTCGGATCGCTACCATCGACGCTGAACTTCAGCGTCGATGGTGGTAACACGCTTCCCCCGGTGAAGGTGGTGTTCCCTGCGTCCAGCGACAGCGCGCCGCTAAATGTCGGTTTGGTTGCATCCCGCACCCAGACTATCGGTTCGTCCATCACCAGACGTGGGTTTTCCACCTTCATCGTGCCGTATTGCAGATGATCAAATCCGGTGGAAAGATCAAATAGCTTCAGGGTATTGTCATGCCATTCCCCCTTACCCGCTACGTCCCAACGGGCATGCATCGGCGTAAAGCTGCCTTCACCCCAATATCGCCACTGCCAACGACCAGCATCAGGAAGAAAATCATTTGCCAGGCCATCCAGATGCAGTTCAAAGCCCCCCATCTGGTTTTCATGCGCACGTAAAATAGCCTGCAGACGCCCATCCACACCGCGTTGCGTGACTTTTACCCCTGCCAGCGGCCAGCGAATCTCGTCAATATCCAGCGAATCAATCACCCGCCCACGTGAGCGCAGCAGCGCCCCTGGCTCGAAAGCCAATTGTGGATCGTTCAGACTTCCGGTGAGTCTCGCGGGTAATTTCGCGTAGAAGATCAGATCGCCCTGTTTCGCTTCACCGGTCAACTGTAGCGGCATCTCGCTACTATCCATGCCAAGCTTACCCGGCCCCAGCGTTAATACGGCATTTCCTTTACCGGCGTCGCCATGCGTCAGAACATTCAGACGCCCACTCACCACCGCGTTTTCCAGTCCTGCCTGCCAGTTTTCAACTTTCATGCCCAGCCGGCCACTTAACGGGAATCCCTGATAAGGCCAGTTCCAGCGTCCGTCGCTGATGGTCAGTTGCTGGCGTGTTATTTCCCACGGAAGGTCAAGCAGCGGATCGGCATTATCCCGCGCCATGACGATCAGTTGTCCGCTGTTTTGTTGCCACTCCAGTTCGGCGTCCACAAGCGTAGGTTCTTGCGGCAAACTTAACGTCGCAACCGCATGACCGCTTACCGGCAGTCCATCGGGCACCAGTGGCATAGTAAATTCACCGACCAGTCTTACCGGCGGCTGGCCTTCAAATGCCGCAACATCCAGCTCAGTTACTGTGAGGTTTTGCCCGTGCAAACGCCCCTGGAATTTAACTTTTTCCCCCTGGTAACGCAGCTGTTGAGTAGAGGGAGTAAGCGAGAGTGACAGTTTTCCCTGCCATTCCTGCCATGGAGAGAGAATAAGTTTGTCGATGTTAATCCAGGTATTAGGCAGCATTGACTGCCATTCAGCCAGCGTTTTGGGCGCTACTGGCGACGGCTCTGTCTGTGGCAATTTGGCCAGGCAAGCTGAGTCCAGCTCGATGGTCCCGACATTCAGCAACCAGCGGCTGGGGTGAGACAGATCCGCCTGAGTAATACGCGCTAGCGGACAATCTTCAACCAGATAGCGGAGTTCAGGTATATGTAA
Source organism: Citrobacter sp. CF971 (assembly GCF_006385635.1). NCBI lineage: Bacteria > Pseudomonadati > Pseudomonadota > Gammaproteobacteria > Enterobacterales > Enterobacteriaceae > Citrobacter > Citrobacter sp. CF971. The sequence goes on from NZ_CP041051.1 coordinate 2,558,810, forward strand.
CCCATGCCGTGTCAGCCGCGGGCTCTCGTCCAGCGCGATGCGTGTTCCAACGGGTAACCAGATACCCACCAACGTAGGCACCCACAGGCCAAGCGTCATCACTAGCGTCAGCGGCACGAGAATCAATAATAAGAGGAGTGCCAGAACGGCTTTATATTTACCCTTCATGGGTAGTTAATATCCTGATTTAGCAAAAATTTAAGCCGGTTTAGGCCCGTATTGTGGCATGTTTAACTGGATATGCCCACATTAAGGATAGATAACCGTTTTATAGGCACGCTGTTACACGTGCCGTCGGGGATATTAAGATTCAGACTCAATGGGGCCTCAGTTGTCCATCGCTATGTTTAGGTCCTATACGACCTGCTTCTATCAGAATTTCTTCAATGAGTTCTTCGAGGCACTCCCTACCATGATGATCGCAGACCAGATGTACCTGCCGGGAAATCTCATCAGGTTTCATACCATCGCATAATGCCGCCTTCAGCATTAAGGTGGCCCATCGTTTTGCTTCAGAGTGAGTTAACATGACTCCTCCCGATATTTGCTACCTGTATAAGCGTAGCTGTCAGGATGTGATTCGGCTGGCTTTTTAACCACGTTGTCTTTACCGGCATGAGCTGAATGAAAATTATCCAGTTGTTGAAAACGCGTAATCTGCCCACACTAACCAGATATACGTTGGAATTATTCATTACGTCCATGACTATCAATAACTTTTTATATTTTGTAAAATAATTTGAATTGGATTAATGTGACGTCAAAATCACTGGAGAAAGTCTTATGAAACTCGCCATCTATAGTACAAAACAGTACGACAAGAAGTATCTGCAGCAGGTTAACGAGGCTTTTGGTTTTGAACTTGAATTCTTTGACTTTCTGTTGACGGAAAAAACAGCCAAAACCGCCCATGGCTGCGAAGCCGTGTGCATTTTCGTCAACGACGATGGTAGCCGCCCTGTTCTGGAAGAGCTGAAAAAGCATGGCGTGAAATATATCGCGCTACGTTGTGCCGGGTTCAACAACGTCGATCTCGACGCTGCAAAAGAGCTGGGTATGCAGGTCGTACGTGTGCCAGCCTATTCACCGGAAGCCGTCGCTGAGCATGCGATTGGCATGATGATGACGCTGAATCGCCGCATTCACCGCGCTTATCAGCGTACCCGTGATGCCAACTTCTCTCTTGAAGGGCTGACCGGCTTTACCATGTATGGCAAAACGGCTGGGGTGATCGGTACCGGTAAAATCGGTATTGCGGCCCTGCGGATCCTGAAAGGTTTTGGTATGCGCCTGCTGGCGTTTGATCCCTACCCAAGCGCTGCTGCGCTGGAGTTAGGTGTTGAATATGTCGATCTTAAAACGCTATTTGCCGAGTCCGATGTCATCTCTCTGCACTGCCCGTTAACACCGGAGAATTATCATCTGCTCAATCACGAAGCCTTTGAGCAAATGAAAAACGGCGTGATGGTGATTAACACCAGCCGCGGGGCGTTGATCGATTCGCAAGCCGCTATCGATGCGCTGAAAAACCAGAAAATTGGTTCTCTGGGTATGGACGTGTATGAAAACGAACGCGATTTGTTCTTTGAAGATAAATCCAATGACGTGATTCAGGATGATGTGTTCCGTCGCCTGTCGGCCTGTCATAACGTGCTGTTTACCGGGCATCAGGCGTTCCTGACCGCCGAAGCGTTAACCAGCATTTCTGAGACTACGCTACAGAATCTGGCACAAATCTCCAAAGGCGAAACCTGTCCAAACGCCCTCTTCTGATTTCCGTGCTCCCCTGGATTCAGGGGAGCATTTTCAGACAATCACCGATGATAAAACACTCAGTATCATTATTATATTGAATGTATTCCCGTCACAAACCCAGAGAAATAGAATGAAGAAAGTTGTCACGTTGATTGCGCTCAGCATGCTGATGGCTGGCTGTGTGAGCAATGGAAAAGTGTCCGTCAATCGCGAACAGTTGCAGCATCACCGCTTCGTTTTGCAGAGCGTCAATGGCAAGCCGGTAACCGTCGCCAATAACCCACCTGAATTAAGTTTCGGTGAAAATATGACGGTGTCGGGAAAAATGTGTAATCAGTTCCATGGTCAGGGCAAGCTGTCCGACGGTGAATTAAAAGTGAAAGACATGGCAATGACGCGCATGATGTGCGCCGATCCACAGCTTAACGCGCTCGACGGCATCGTCAGCGAGATGTTTAAGCAAGGCGCACAAGTTGATCTGACTGCTGACCAGTTAACACTGGCTACGGCAGAACAAACGTTGACGTTTAAACTGGCAGATTTAATGTAGTAAAAGCAGTGGCTCAATAATTCCCACAGCTTCCGGCGGCAAGCGACTGCTCACTACAGCGTTTGCCGTTAGGTAATGCACACATGCCGATGGCAGAACCATCCAGTTGGCGTGCCACGGAGAGCGAACCTCCAATCATGGCGCAATTTGCCTCTCCAGAACTGGACATTGCGGCCTTCATCCCCGGTGCGACATGAGCGGCTGTTGCCTGCTGAACAGGTTCACTGCTGCACGCCGATAATAATAACGCGGCACACCCTACCCAAAACGCTGCGCGCATCTTACTCCCCTCTGAATATTAACCAAACGACACAGCCATAAATAATAGGCAGCGGAAACACTGCCGTCGAGAGGCAAAATGCGCATTTATGCGTGCTGTTTACATTTTCTGGCAATTTTTTGGCTACTCCTTTGATCAAACCATTCATTCTGATTATTCCCAGGACACAAAAGCGAAAATCTGTCTTTAGCGCTTTTGCTAAAATAGAAAGATAACTACAGGATCCGCCGCGGTTACGCGGGTCCCTCTTTTTGCGCAATGTAAGGGTGTCAGTATGATCACAATTGACGGTAATGGTGCGGTTGCTTCAGTCGCATTTCGTACCAGCGAAGTTATCGCCATCTACCCGATTACGCCCAGTTCGACAATGGCTGAACAGGCAGATGCCTGGGCCGGAAACGGGCTTAAAAACGTCTGGGGAGATACCCCTCGCGTCGTAGAAATGCAGTCAGAAGGCGGCGCAATCGCGACCGTTCACGGTGCATTGCAGACCGGTGCGCTCTCTACGTCGTTTACCTCATCGCAGGGCCTGTTGCTGATGATCCCAACGCTGTACAAACTGGCCGGTCAGTTGACGCCATTTGTGCTGCACGTTGCCGCGCGTACCATTGCTACTCATGCGCTGTCTATCTTCGGTGACCATTCCGACGTAATGGCAGTGCGCCAGACAGGGTGCGCGATGCTGTGTGCCAGCAGCGTGCAGGAAGCACAGGACTTTGCGCTCATTTCACAAATGGCCACTCTGAAAAGTCGGGTTCCGTTTATTCATTTCTTTGATGGTTTCCGCACATCGCATGAAATCAATAAAATTGTGCCGCTGGCCGATGACACGATCCTCAGCCTGATGCCGCAAGCTGAAATTGATGCGCATCGTGCCCGCGCGCTGAACCCTGAACATCCCGTTATTCGCGGGACATCTGCGAACCCGGATACCTACTTCCAGTCGCGTGAAGCGACAAACCCCTGGTACAACGCGGTTTACGAAAACGTCGAACAGGCGATGAACGACTTCGCCGCGGCGACGGGCCGCCAGTATCAACCCTTTGAGTATTACGGTCATCCACAGGCGGAACGTGTCATTATCTTGATGGGTTCTGCAATTGGTACCTGCGAAGAAGTCGTCGAAGAGTTACTTGCTCGTGGAGAGAAAGTTGGCGTCCTGAAAGTTCGGCTGTTCCGCCCATTCTCTGCCAAACATTTACTGCGCGCCCTGCCGGAAACCGTACGCAGCATCGCCGTTCTGGATCGCACTAAAGAGCCGGGTGCTCAGGCAGAACCGCTGTATCTGGATGTAATGACCGCGCTGGCGGAAGCCTTTAACTGCGGCGAGCGGGAAACCCTACCGCGCGTAATTGGCGGGCGTTATGGCCTTTCTTCCAAAGAGTTTGGCCCGGACTGCGTCATGGCGGTCTTTACTGAGCTGAGTAGCGCGAAGCCGAAACCTCGCTTTACGGTTGGTATCTATGATGATGTCACCAACCTGTCACTACCGCTACCGGAAAGCACCCTGCCCGGTACCGCGAAGCTCGAAGCGCTGTTCTACGGTCTGGGCAGTGACGGCAGCGTGTCGGCCACCAAAAATAATATCAAGATTATCGGTAACTCGACGCCGTGGTATGCGCAGGGTTATTTCGTGTATGACTCGAAAAAAGCAGGCGGTCTGACGGTTTCTCACCTGCGCGTCAGCGAGCAGCCTATTCGATCAGCGTATCTGGTTTCACAAGCCGATTTTGTTGGCTGTCACCAACTGCAATTTATCGATAAGTATCAGATGGCCGAGCGCCTGAAACCAGGCGGGATCTTCCTGCTTAATACTCCTTACAACGTGGATGAAGTCTGGGCGCGTTTGCCGCAGGAAGTTCAGGCAGTACTGAATCAGAAGAAGGCCCGTTTCTACGTGATTAATGCGGCCAAAATCGCTCGCGAATGCGGTCTGGCAGCGCGTATTAACACCGTTATGCAAATGGCATTCTTCCATTTGACGCAAATCTTACCCGGCGACAGCGCGTTGGTTGAATTGCAGGGTGCTATTGCGAAAAGCTATAGCAGTAAAGGTCAGGATCTGGTTGAACGTAACTGGCAGGCGCTGGCTCTGGCGCGTGAATCCGTCGCCGAAGTGGCACTCCAGCCAGTTGACCCGCACAGCGCTAACCGCCCACCGGTGGTTTCTGATGCCGCGCCGGATTTCGTGAAAACCGTTACCGCGGCAATGCTCGCCGGTCTGGGTGATGCTCTTCCCGTATCCGCGCTGCCGCCAGACGGCACCTGGCCAATGGGCACCACGCGTTGGGAAAAACGCAATATCGCCGAAGAGATCCCCATCTGGAAGGAAGAGCTGTGTACCCAGTGTAACCACTGCGTTGCCGCTTGCCCGCACTCGGCAATCCGCGCCAAAGTGGTTTCACCAGAAGCAATGGAAAACGCCCCTGCCAGCCTGCATTCTCTGGATGTGAAATCACGCGATATGCGCGGTCAGAAATATGTCCTGCAGGTTGCGCCTGAGGATTGCACCGGTTGTAATCTGTGCGTCGAAGTGTGTCCGGCGAAAGACAGGCAGAACCCGGAGATCAAGGCCATCAATATGATGTCGCGCCTTGAGCATGTTGAAGAAGAAAAAGTTAACTATGACTTCTTCCTCAATCTGCCGGAAATAGACCGCACTAAACTGGAACGCATTGATATTCGTACCTCACAGTTGATAACGCCGCTGTTTGAATATTCCGGCGCCTGCTCGGGCTGTGGTGAAACGCCGTATATCAAGCTGCTTACGCAACTGTACGGCGACCGCATGCTGATCGCCAATGCGACCGGCTGTTCATCGATTTATGGCGGTAACCTGCCCTCAACGCCGTATACCGCCGACGCTAACGGTCGTGGGCCCGCGTGGGCAAACTCACTGTTTGAGGATAACGCCGAGTTCGGTCTGGGCTTCCGTCTGACGGTAGATCAGCACCGTGTGCGCGTTATGCGTTTATTGGAACAGTTTGCCGATAACATTCCGGCTGAACTGAATGACGCCCTGCACGCTGAAGCGACGCCAGAAGTACGCCGTGAACAAGTTGCCGCGCTGCGCCAGCACCTGAAAGATGTCGAAGGCGCACAGCAGCTGTTAACCGATGCCGACGCGTTGGTCGAGAAATCCATCTGGCTGATTGGCGGCGACGGCTGGGCTTACGATATTGGTTTTGGCGGTCTGGATCACGTCCTGAGTCTGACCGAGAACGTCAATATTCTGGTGCTGGATACTCAATGTTACTCCAACACGGGTGGACAAGCGTCGAAAGCCACACCGCTCGGGGCTGTCACCAAATTTGGCGAACACGGCAAGCGCAAGGCGCGTAAAGATCTTGGCGTCAGTATGATGATGTACGGGCATGTTTATGTCGCGCAGATCTCTCTGGGCGCACAGTTGAACCAGACGGTGAAAGCGATTCAGGAAGCGGAAGCCTATCCTGGTCCGTCGCTGATTATCGCCTATAGCCCATGTGAGGAGCACGGTTACGATCTCGCGCTAAGCCACGATCAGATGCGCCAGCTGACGGCGACCGGATTCTGGCCGCTGTACCGCTTTGATCCGCGTCGTGCAGATGAAGGTAAATTGCCGCTGGCGCTGGACTCTCGCCCACCGTCAGACGCGCTGGCCGAAACATTGCTTAACGAGCAGCGCTTCCGCCGCCTGAATGCCCAACAGCCAGAAGTTGCTGAGCAACTGTGGAAAGACGCCGCCGCCGATCTGCAAAAACGCTACGACTTCCTGGCCCAACTGGCAGGTAAAGCAGAAAAGAGCGGTGCCGAGTAATACATTTATCTCAGTATTTGCCTGGAACCAAAAAAAAGCCCGAACAGTTGTTCGGGCTTGTCAATTTATTCGCTGGCTAATTAATAATTACCATCAATATACCAACGAAAAATAAAACGTGACAATAAAGGCATATAACACGCGCAGAATAGCCCAACAAAATTCAATTGTATAATTTTTATTTTATATATTTTCACGCAACACATTCATCGCAATTATCATCATTTCCGTAGAATTATTTATTTAAGGTTTTACTTAAGGCGTAACAATTCATATTTATCTCTTTACGGAACTTCTCCTTTAGCATGCTTTTACTCCCTACATGGGTAGTCACAGGTTAATAAAAAAACTAAAGGATTATTTCAATGAACAGAAAAGTACTGGCTCTCGTAATTCCTGCCCTGCTGGCTGCAGGCGCTGCTCACGCTGCTGAAGTTTATAATAAAGACGGCAACAAATTAGATCTCTACGGTAAAGTAGACGGCCTGCATTATTTCTCTGACGACGCTAACAGCGATGGCGATCAGACTTATATGCGTATGGGCTTCAAAGGCGAAACTCAGGTTAACGATATGATCACCGGTTATGGCCAATGGGAATATCAGGTTCAGGCCAACGGCACCGAAGGCGATAAAGGCGACTCCTGGACTCGTCTGGCATTCGCAGGTATTAAAGTCGGCGACTACGGTTCATTCGACTACGGCCGTAACTACGGCGTCATGTACGACGTTGAAGGCTGGACCGATATGCTGCCAGAATTCGGTGGCGACTCTTACACCAAAGCAGACAACTTCATGACCGGTCGTGCAAACGGTGTTGCAACCTACCGTAACACCGACTTCTTTGGTCTGGTTGACGGTCTGAACGTTGCGCTGCAGTACCAAGGCGCGAACGAAAATCAGTCACCAGAACAAGAAGGCACCAATAACGGTGGCGACGATCGTAACATGAAGAACTCTAACGGTGACGGCTTCGGTATCTCCTCTACCTACGATCTGGGTATGGGCGTAAGCTTCGGTGCCGCATACACTTCTTCTGACCGTACTAACGAGCAGGTAAACCATTCAACTGCAGGTGGTGATAAAGCTGACGCATGGACTGCTGGTCTGAAATACGACGCGAACAATATCTACCTGGCAACCATGTACTCTGAAACCCGCAATATGACTCCGTATGGTGGTTCTGACGGTAGTGATAATACTATCGCCAACAAAACTCAGAACTTTGAAGTGACTGCGCAATACCAGTTCGACTTCGGTCTGCGTCCGGAAGTTTCTTTCCTGATGTCTAAAGGTAAGGATCTGACTATGCCAGGTACTGCTGCAAGCCCAGCAGGAACAAGCGGTGACAAAGATCTGGTCAAATATGCTTCTGTAGGCGCTACTTACTACTTCAACAAAAACTTCTCCACCTATGTTGATTACAAAATCAACCTGCTGGACGAAGACGACAGCTTCTACACTCGCAATGACATCTCTACTGATGACACTGTAGCACTGGGTATGGTTTACCAGTTCTAATCCGTCAGCCCGCTGGCAACAGCGGGCTCTCTTTATGTTCTAACAATTCTGTTTTATCCAGATCAAAACATTATATCTGTTGCGTTAAAACATCTCTCTGATAGATGATATCTTGCATTAAGACCTGTAGTAGAGGATACCTGCAATGAATCATCATCCTGTAAAATCATCCCGTATTGCATCCGTCGGTTATGACGAATCCTCTCACACGCTGGAAATTCGCTTTCACCAATTGGCTACCCTGCAATATCAGCCTGTCCCTGCCCGTATTTTTCGTGATTTCCTGAGCGTGGTCTCGAAAGGTCGATTTTACGACGGCGTAATAAAAGGCAAGTTTCCTGAAATCAAAATAAAGTGATGCCAAAATGTGATCTTTGTCATTGTACATAAAGTGCCATTACGCGGTAAGCTTTAGGTGGATACTTAAACAGGAGGTTTTATGAACAGAACGATTCTTGTACCCATCGATATTTCAGACTCAGAATTAACTCAACGCGTTATTGCCCATGTTGAAGCAGAGGCCAAAATTGACGATGCGCAGGTCCATTTTCTGACCGTAATTCCGTCACTGCCCTACTACGCTTCTCTGGGACTGGCCTACTCGGCAGAGTTACCGGCCATGGACGATCTGAAAGCCGAAGCAAAATCTCAACTGGAAGAGATTATCAAGAAGTTCAATATCCCAACGGACAGAGTGCACATTCATGTCGCAGAAGGTGCGCCGAAAGATAAGATTCTGGAGATCGCCAAAAAATTACCGGCTGATATGGTCATTATTGCCTCACACCGACCTGACATCACCACCTACCTGCTGGGCTCTAACGCCGCAGCAGTAGTGCGTCATGCGGAGTGTTCGGTACTGGTAGTCCGCTAAGCTTTCAGGCCCGCACATCGCTGCGGGCTTTTTGTTTCTACCACTTATACCCCACGATTCCTGTCCTAAATGTGCTGACATTTTTCCCGCTTATCCGTACCATACACGCCACAGTTTTTATATCAGACTTCTTTTGCCGGACTATCCGGCGTGATGCATACTCTTCTGATGCCACACTATGAATTGAGCCTCTATTAAATGTCGCAAAATCAAGATATTAGCAAGAAAGAACAATACAACCTGAACAAATTGCAAAAACGTCTGCGTCGTAACGTGGGCGAAGCCATTGCCGACTTCAATATGATCGAAGACGGCGATCGCATTATGGTGTGTCTTTCCGGCGGGAAAGACAGCTATACCATGCTGGAGATCCTGCGTAATTTGCAGCAAAGCGCCCCGATCAGTTTTTCCTTGGTTGCGGTTAACCTCGATCAAAAACAACCCGGCTTCCCAGAGCACATTCTGCCGGAGTATCTGGAACAGCTGGGCGTTGAGTACAAGATTGTTGAAGAAAACACTTACGGGATCGTCAAAGACAAAATCCCTGAAGGCAAAACGACCTGCTCGCTCTGCTCTCGCCTGCGTCGCGGCATTCTGTACCGTACGGCAACCGAGTTAGGTGCCACCAAGATTGCGCTCGGCCACCATCGCGACGACATCCTGCAAACGCTGTTTTTAAACATGTTCTACGGCGGAAAAATGAAAGGTATGCCGCCGAAGCTGATGAGTGATGACGGTAAGCACATCGTGATCCGCCCGCTGGCTTACTGCCGTGAGAAAGATATCGAGCGCTTCTCCGAAGCGAAAGGTTTCCCGATTATTCCGTGCAATCTGTGCGGCTCACAGCCTAACCTGCAGCGTCAGGTCATTGCTGACATGCTGCGTGACTGGGACAAACGCTATCCAGGTCGGATTGAAACCATGTTCAGTGCGATGCAGAACGTTGTGCCTTCACATCTGAGCGATATCAATCTGTTCGATTTTAAAGGCATTAAGCACGGTTCAGAGGTTGTGGACGGTGGTGATTTAGCGTTCGATCGTGAAGAGATCCCGCTGCAGCCTGCGGGCTGGCAGCCAGAAGAAGATGCTCAACTGGATGAGTTACGCCTGAACGTGGTGGAAGTGAAGTAAGGCGATTATGTAAACGTCTTATCAGGCCTACAACGAGCATATACCCGTTGTAGGCCTGGTAAGCGGAGCACCATCAGACACTCCAATGGGTATTTATTTCAATAAACGAACTCGGCAAGTCTTGCCTTTAATCTTACCGTTTTGCAATTGTTTCCACGCCTTGGGCGCTATGTTCTGGCGAACGGCGACATAGACGTGTGCCGGATGAACGGCAATTTTGCCGATATCGGCGCCATCCAGGCCAATATCACCGGTCAGAGCCCCCAGAACATCACCAGGACGCATTTTAGCCTTTTTGCCACCATCAATGCATAACGTCGCCATCTCTGCTTCCAGCGGCAGGATTGACACGTTAGCTGGCGCTGGCAGCCAGTTCAGCTTCAATTGCAGCATTTCAGAAAGAATATTGGCACGCTGTGCTTCTTCCGGCGCACAGAAACTAATCGCCAGACCGCTGTTACCGGCTCGCGCGGTACGTCCGATACGATGGACATGAACCTCCGGATCCCACGCCAGCTCGAAGTTAACCACCAGTTCGAGTGATTTAATATCCAGGCCACGTGCGGCCACATCGGTGGCAACCAGAACGCGTGCGCTTCCGTTGGCAAAACGCACCAGCGTCTGGTCGCGATCGCGCTGTTCCAGATCGCCATGCAGTGAAAGTGCGCTTTGCCCCGCCTCATTCAATGCGTCACACACGGCCTGACAGTCTTTTTTGGTGTTGCAAAAAACGACGCATGAAGCAGGCTGGTGCTGGCTGAGCAATTTTTGCAGCAGCGGAATTTTTCCGTGGCTGGAGGTTTCGAAAAACTGCTGTTCAATCGCCGGTAACGCATCGACCGTATCAATTTCAATGGTTAATGGATTTTGTTGCACCCGGCCACTGATGGCGGCAATGGCTTCCGGCCAGGTCGCAGAAAACAGCAAGGTCTGGCGAGAAGCTGGTGCAAAGCGAATGACATCATCAATCGCATCGCTAAAGCCCATATCCAGCATGCGATCGGCTTCATCCATAACCAGCGTATTCAGGGCTTCCAGAGAAACGGTGCCTTTTTGCAGGTGGTCGAGTAAACGCCCCGGCGTGGCGACAATAATATGAGGTGCATGCTGCAGAGAGTCACGCTGTGCACCAAAAGGCTGCCCACCGCACAGCGTTAAGATCTTGGTGTTTGGCAGAAAGCGCGCTAAACGACGCAGTTCACCCGCCACCTGGTCGGCAAGCTCTCGGGTTGGGCACAGCACCAGAGACTGCGTCTGAAACAGCGCGGCATCAATATGCTGTAATAGCCCAAGACCAAAAGCAGCCGTTTTGCCACTGCCGGTTTTAGCCTGCACGCGAACATCTTTACCCGCCAGGATTGCCGGTAATGCAGCAGCCTGAACAGGCGTCATTTCAAGATAACCCAGCTCGTTAAGGTTCTCGAGTTGAGCAGCAGGTAAAACATTCAGGGTTGAAAAAGCGGTCACAATTTAATCTCGCGGTAAAAACTCACATTCAGCAGGCGCGTATCCTCGCAGATCTACGCCCACGATGCGACAATTTAATAGGTTCTTCATCCGGCGGCGGATCCGGCATTGGCTGCGGACGAGGAATGGGATCGGGAATGGGAACCGGGTCAGTCGGGAGCGAATCCGTGTGCGCAGTTGCAATCAGACAGGTCATATACTCCTCCAGTCATTCAGGTTGACTCTTTTAGGGTAGACGCTGATTTCCTGCAGGCAAAAAAAAGCCGACTAATCTAAGTCGGCGTCGTACGAATCAATTGTGCTATGCAGTAATTCAAAAAAGGAAGTAAGACAATATGGAGCGCAACGCCCATCGCTTGACGTTGCATTCACCTGCGAGAGAGATATTGCCCCGAATAGGTAGATGGTTTATTGACCTCGCTCAAAATTCAGGACGTTTTCATGCGCAAAAGTGACTAAAAAACGTTGTTGTTACAACCATTTACTACGATGCAACCATAAAGTAACACCACCAATCAGGACCACTAACAGAATACAAAAAAGTGAGAAACCGAACTGCCAACCACCGCCAGGGATACCGCCGAGGTTAACGCCGAAAAGCCCGGTTAAGAATGTGCTGGGAAGAAAAACCATTGCCATCAATGACATTGTATACGTTCGGCGAGCCAGAGACTCCTGCATCACCTGCGCAATTTCATCCGCCATGATACCGGTCCTGGCAATACAGGCATCGATTTCATCCAGTCCTCTCCCCAACCTGTCAGCGATATCCTGCATCCGTCGCCGATGGTCGTCAGTCATCCAGGACAACCGTTCGCTCGCCAAGCGGGCATAGACATCACGCTGTGGCGCCATATAACGGCGCATCACAATTAACTGCTTACGCAGTAATGCCAGGAAGCCACGCGGCGGGATCTGCTGATCGAGCAGGTTATCTTCCAGATCGATAATTTTGTCGTGCAACTGTTCGATAAATTCGCTGGCATGATCGGTCAGCGCATCACAAACATCCACCAGCCAACCGCCACAATCAGCCGGCCCTGTACCTTCCTGGAGGTCGCTGACCACGTCATCCAGTGCCAGCACTTTGCGCTGACGCGTTGAGACAATCAGACGTTCATCCATATATAAACGCATCGCTACCAGTTGGTCAGGCCGTTCGTCGGTGCTGCCGTTGATACAGCGCAGCGTAATTAACGTACCTTCTCCTACCCTGCTGACACGCGGGCGCGTGCTTTCACCCGCCAGCGCATCACGCACGTTATTGGGAAGTAAGGGCGTTGTCGCCAGCCATTGCGCACTTTCAGGATGAGTATAATTAAGATGCAGCCAGCAGGGATGCTGAGTGTCGATAACATCGTTATCTTCCAGTGGTTTCACCCCACCACGCCCATCCAACAGCCAGGCAAACACGGCATCCGGCACATTAACATCCGTTCCCTTAATGGCTTCCACAGCGCCTCCACAAACATTCAGCTTTTTTCGTTAGTCTAGCCGTCAGAATATGTTAAGCAATATCTCATTGTCCCATTGTGCTGAAATGACTCATAAAAGTATCTGATAACAAAAAGCGCCGACAAATGTGGCGCTTGTTGCGAGGCACCCTGTTAAGCCCGCTGGCGTCTCTCAGATTCAAAAGCGTGACTTAAACGAAACTTGTGCGTTCGCGACTGGAGGTCAGTCACTTGATTTTTCAGAATATCCGAAGAGTCAGACAGTTCATCCACCATAATGGCGTTACTCTGGGTAACGTTTTCCAGTTCCGCGAGCGCATGAGTAATACTGATGATCCCTTTCTCCTGCTCCTGCGTAGTGGTTAATATCTCGCCCATCAGTTGGTTTAATTGCCCGGCACCACCAACAATATCCTGCATATTTTTTTCAGCTTCACGCACAATAGCCGCACCTTGCTGAACGTTTTCATGAGTTTGGGCAATCAGATGTTTAATATTCTTAGCGGCATCTGCGCTACGGTGCGCGAGCATTCGTACCTCTCCGGCCACCACGGAAAAACCTTTGCCATGTTCTCCCGCTCTCGCCGCTTCTACGGCGGCATTCAATGCCAGAATATTTGTCTGGAATGCAATACCATCTATTAGGGTAATAATTTCTGTCATCTGCTGGGCGCACTCGGTGATCGACTGCATATTGGTTGCGACCTGCACCATTAAATCACCGCCCTGCCGGGCAGATAGTGTTGCAATATTGGCCTTAGCACTCGCCATTTGCGTATTCTCTGCATTGTTACGCGTGCTGACCGCTATTTCATCCATGTTGGCAGCCGTTTGCATTAATGCTCCGGATTGCTGCTCTGTTTTTACTGATAACTCAGCGCTGCGTTCCGCGAGCTGTTCAGAGAGCGCCATCGCCGTTTGTGAAGATGTTCTGATCTCATTAACGAGTGTTGAAATATTACTTGATAAACTATTAATGCCCGGTATTAATCTTCCCGCACAGTTATTGCCAAACTCTGGAATACTAATCGCCAGATTCCCGGAGGTTACCTCCTCAATGCTTCTTTTAACCGTATTAATTGGCACGACTAAATATTTCGTCATGTACCACCACAAACATAATATAGAAGTAAAACTGACCAAATTAGTTCCAATGATAATTACCGGGGGAGCGGAAAATATTATTTCAAAAACATTGAGAGCGACCGCCGTAATGAGCAGAAATAAAATAATAAAGGTTCTGACGCTAATATCATTTAACATTTTAGTCCTGTGCGCTAAGAAATAACGTGGATATTATTTTTTATAGCATCTGCAATGCAAATTTCCATAACGCGGAGACGAAAGACGAACTTTCAATGAGAGTCTGCAATCCTTTCACTTAAGACAGGTAATCACACTATTAATTTACATTAACCAGGTGTTTTATCCTACAAAGGATGAGACTGGTGCTTGTCGTTAGATTATTGTGATGACAAGCACGTCGTGTGCATAAAATGCACAGAATTATAAATCTTATGAATATTTGTATAAGTAAAGGTCTATCATTTTCGATGTTTGCCCCTTCCCTCTAATAGTCATTGTAAAAACACAAGAACATCCCAGGTTTTATCAGGTTAACTGGACAAAACCTGCTAAATTTATCATCACGTCTTTTTTTTGATAGGTAGTAAGATGTTGCACGTGTCGTGGGACCCTGTATTGATTGGGATTTCCTTTATTGTCGCGTTTATTGCCTCCTTTATTGCTCTCGACAGCGCGGGCAAAGTGGCAATTTCCAGCAGACGTGAATCTACCTTCTGGCGACTCTCTGGCGGCGCTACGCTGGGTATGGGGATCTGGTCGATGCATTTTATCGGTATGCTGGCCATGAAAATGAGTATGCCAATAAATTACCATTTATCCCTCACCGCGTTTTCGTTCTTTATTGCGCTCATTTCTGCGACAGTCGCCATCAATATCGCCATTTCTGGTAATACGCTATCAACAAAACGCCTGCTCATTGCTACCAGCATATTAAGTGCCGGTGTTGTTACAATGCACTACGTTGGTATGTATGCCGTTATCGAACATGTGGCTATAACCTGGGATCGCTCGCTGATCCTACTCTCCGTGATTATTGCCGTCGCTGCGTCTGGCGTGGGTTTGTGGCTGGCCTTTCACTTACGCCAAAATAGCCGTCGAGCGCTAATAAATCGGCTTATTGCTGCCTTTATTATGGCGCTGGCAATAGCCTCTATGCATTACACCGGTATGGGAGCAGCTACGTTCACCCATTTTGGACACACTGCGCACGATGGTCTCAGCACGCTGGAACTTTCTATCTGGGTCTGCGCCGTCACGCTTGTTATTTTGGGGATCATGCTGGTGGTTTCGATGGTGGATTCGCAACTCCGTACCTCCCGACTGGCTGACAATCTGCATCAGTTGAACTGCCAGCTTGAGCATCAGGTTCACTTCGATGCGCTGACCGGTCTCGCTAATCGTACACAAATAGACACCTGCTTACTGGCCTGCCTGCGGCATTCTAAACTGCATCAGCAGCATTTCGCGTTGGTATTTATCGACCTCGATCGTTTTAAAGTCGTTAACGATACCTGGGGACATCACATTGGCGATCAGCTACTGATAGCCAGTACACAGCGAATCTTCACTTGCCTTGATAACTCAATGACGCTGGCAAGACTGGGGGGCGATGAATTTATCCTGCTGGTTCCAGACTGCAACCAGCAGGATATCTCCGCCCTGCTGACGCGGATTGCCGATGTGATCGGTGAACCCTTTACCTTGTTCGGACATACCATTCGGGTTTCGTTAAGTGCGGGGAGCAGTATTTACCCTGAGCATGGCTCAACGCTGCATGAGCTAAAAGTGAAGGCCGATATGGCGATGTATCATGTCAAACAGGCGGGCAGAAACGGCTGGGCTATTTATCATCCGGAAATGGAAGCTATCGCGGATACACCGCCGACATTTTTACAAGAATTGTCGCAAGCGCTTGAACGCAACCAGTTTGAGCTATGGTATCAGCCTAAATATACCGCTGGAGATCATTCCCTAACCGGTTTTGAAGCATTATTACGCTGGCATCATCCAGAACGCGGCATGCTGCTGCCAGCCGAATTTCTTTCTGCGTTGGAAGATACGGGCCTGATTATTCCCGTTGGGAAATGGGTTATCCAGCAGGCATGCCTGCAGTTGCATCAATGGAAATTACAGGGAAATACAGAATGGACGCTCGCCGTTAACCTCTCACCCGCCCAGTTTGAACAGCATGATATTATTGATGTTGTTTGTAACGCCCTGGCGCAGTATCAACTGTCACCTGCTTGCCTCACGCTGGAACTCACTGAAAGCACCGCCCTTAAAAATTTGAAACGCAGTGTGGAAGTCATGAATGCTTTTTCTGCTTTGGGGATCACCGTATCTATTGATGATTTCGGTACAGGTTATTCAAATATATTGATGATCTTGACCCTCCATCTCCGAACAGCTTTTGTATCTTAAGTTAACGATGTCCGCTGCCGCCGGTATTCCCTCGGGGAGTGATATCCCAGCGCGCTGTGCGGGTGGTTTTCATTGTAATGCGTGAACGCTACTGCAAGGTTTCGCAGTGCTGTTCTCACATCCGGTTTTGGCATGAACGCGATATAGTCTTCTTTCATCGTTTTCACGAACCGTTCGGCCATGCCATTACTCTGCGGGCTGCTCACCGCTGTTGTGCAGGGCTCCAGATTCAGCTCTCTCGCGAACCTCCGCGTTTCATACGCGGTATACGCTGAACCGTTATCCGTCAGCCACTGCACCGCTGTGTCGGGCAACCTGTCGCCGAAGCGCTTTTCCACCGACCTCAGCATCACATCCTGCACGGTCGAACTGTCATAGCCTCCCGTGCTTGCTGCCCAGTCTATGGCCTCACGGTCGCAGCAGTCCAGCGCGAACGTTACCCGCAGTTTTTCGCCGTTGTCGCAGCCGAACTCGAAGCCATCTGAACACCAGCGCATATCGCTTTCTGCCACCGCTATCTTGCCCTTATGTTCACGCTTCGGTCGCTCTGGTTTGTGATGCAACAACAACAGGTTATGCTCGCTCATTATCCTGTAAAGCCGTTTGGCATTCACAGGTGGCTGTCCCTCTGTGCGACGTTGCTTGCGCAGGATGCCCACACGCGTCGATAACCATAACTCGGCATATCGCTGATAATGTTGAGGATAGCCGACAGTATTTCTGCGTCTGCTTCTTCATTACGCCGGTTACAGCGCCTGTCCTGCCAGTCGGCAGAACGGTTAATCCGCAGTGACAGTTGCGCACGCGACACGCCATGGTCCGGCTGACCATGGCTATTCCCCGTCCTTTGGCAACAAGGGCGCGTGCGCTATCCATTTTCGCGACTGACCGTACTCCACGGCTTCTTTCAGGATCTCAACTTCCATCGTTTTCTTGCCCAGAAGGCGCTGAAGCTCCCGGACCTGCTTCAGAGCAGCAGTAAGCTCAGAAGCAGGAACGACTTCCTCTCCAGCCGCAACGGCGGTGAGGCTGCCTTCCTGATATTGCTTCTTCCACTTAAACAGCAGGCTGGGCTGGATACCATGCAGGCGGGCGACATGGGAGACATTCATACCCGGCTCCATCGTCTGCTGGATAATGGCGATCTTCTCCTGAGGAGTTTTACGTTTACGGACTTCTTGCCCTAACAGGATCCCGGTCATCTCAAAATTGGCGTTAGTGTTAGACATATATTCAAGCCTATCTCTTATCTGGAGATACAGCTACTGTCCGGTGTTTCAGGGGGCTACATCAATTCAAATATATTGATGCTGAAGTCTCTTCCGGCGCGCGAATTAAAAATTGACAGGATATTTGTCAAAGATATCAGCGAGAACAGCAAAAACACAAAAATTGTGTCTACCATTATTGACATAGCTCACTCCATGAATATGCGTGTGGTGGCAGAAGGAATAGAAACCCAGGAACAGGAAATACTCCTTACTCAGATGGGGTGTAGCATGCTGCAAGGTTTCTTGTTTGCAAAACCGCTGCCAGCACATAAGATTCATGAACTGATACAACAAGAAAACAGTATCAAGCAAAAGCCAGTTGTACACCCCTTGTCTCACCGACAATCAATAACATTGTGAGACGTAATATCTAAAAATATTCGCCATTTAACAGGCAACACAGCAGATAAAGATAACGGGATTATCGATGAGCACAACCGAGCTGCATTCACTGGATTTATTAACCTTTCCGGTGTGGATTGTTTTGCCACATACCGAAGAGCTGGTGTTCGCTAATAACGTTGCACGGGAGCTAATGCAGGGTCTCTGTTTTTCCCCGCTCCGCAAGGGAACATTTTCAACGCATGCTCAAAATGACTTAACCATGTATCTCAGCGACTTGCGAAATCATCACCATGTAGTGGAAATTCTCACGGTTTACCGCGACGGTGAAGAGATTGCGATGGCAAGTCGCCTTTCCATTAAACCCCTGCCTGGCATGGGTGAAGTCATCCTTTTCGAAGGCATTGAGACGCCTGCTGCACAGGGTCTGAAAGCGAGCCGTTCAGCAACCTATCAGCGGAAAAAACAGGGATTTTATGCGCGCTTCTTCCAGACTAATTCCGCGCCAATGTTACTTATTGATCCGTCCCGCGATGGGTTAATCGTGGATGCAAACCTCAGTGCGCTCAATTTTTATGGATACACTCATGATGTGATGTGTCAGAAACATACATGGGAAATCAATATGCTGGGCCGCCATATACTTCCGGTGATGCATGAAATCGCCCATCTGCCCGGCGGCCATAAACCTTTGCATTTTGTCCATAAACTGGCTGATGGGACTTCCCGTCATGTGCAAACCTACGCCGGACCGATCGAAATTTACGGTAATAAACTGATGTTGTGCATTATTCATGACATTACCGAACAAAAGCGGCTGGAACAGGAGCTGGAGCGTGCGGCCCTGCGAGATGTTTTAACGGGATTACTTAACCGCCGACATTTTTATCAGGTAACCGAGCCGGAACAGACGCATGCGATATCATTGACGCAGGACTACAGCCTGTTGTTGATCGATACGGATCGCTTTAAAAGCATTAACGATCTGTTTGGCCATTTAAAAGGCGACGAAGTGCTTTGTGCTCTGGCACGCACCCTGGAATCCTGTGCGCGAAAAGACGATCTTATTTTTCGCTGGGGTGGTGAAGAATTTGTGCTGCTCCTGCCGCGAACGTCGCTGGATGTCGCTCTCAACCTCGCAGAAGTGATCCGTGCAACAGTGGCAAAGGTGACTCTCCCTGGCCTTCCCCGCTTTACCGTCAGCATTGGTGTAGCACGGCACGAAACAAATGAAAGTATCGATGAGTTATTCAAACGTGTTGACGACGCGTTGTACAAAGCCAAGAACGAAGGCAGGAACAGAGTGCTGGCCGCCTGATGTTTACGTCGTTCAGCGACTACGTTTAGCGTGACGCTCCCAGTTATCCTGTTTTGCCTGCGCGGTTTTACGCAATGCCACATAGCATGCCCCGCTGCCGCCGTGATGCGGCAGTGCGGCGCAGTATGCTTGCACGTCGTCAAATTCCGTCAACCAGCGCGCTACGTAGCTGCGAATAATATTGGCATGAGAATTATCGTCACGTCCCTTGCCGTGTATCACCAGCACGTTACGCAACCCTTCTTGCTGCGCCTGCAGAATAAAGCTAAAAAGCATCTGACGACATGTTTCAACAGGTTGGCGAATAAGATTAAGACTCGCCTGCTGCGGGTATTTTCCGTTTCGCAGCTTGTCAGTCACACCGTTCTGTAAACCTTCGCGACGAAACTCGAGCGGCACACTTAACGGGACAATATCGAGAAATCCCGTCGAGAGAAAATTATCCAGTTGAAGCGTATCGATACGCGCCGGAGTGCGAAGATTGCGCATGGGCTGCCAGTGTACATCGGTATGGCTTTTCAGCGGTTGAACATCCCCCATAGCGTCAAGAAACAACGATGCATCATCAAGGTTCATGTTTCATCCTCCAGCGTATTGCGACGGGCATTATCATAACCGCGCACTATTATACCGACAACTATACCGGTAACGGTTTACGGTTATTTCCAATAATTAACCGGATCCGTCGCGCTGAACCGATCTACTCACGACAAGTTGATATCCATTTTTAGAGGTATAGCTGCGACGGTCACTGGCGTGATAATGTGTAGCCTCGCCTGAATGCTGTAATGAGAGAAACGGATGCTTAACTTACTGGAAGACACCATCGACACGCCGCTGGGCCCGCTGTGGGTTATTTGTGATGAGCAATTTCGCCTGCGCGCAGTGGAATGGGATCAGCACAGCGATCGCATGGAACAATTGCTGGATATTCATTACCGCACAGAAGGTTATCAGCGCATTACCGCCAAAAACCCAGGTGGATTAAGCGACAAACTCGCTGAGTATTTTGCCGGAAACCTCAGCATCATTGACACGCTGGAAACAGCAACCGCTGGGACGCCTTTCCAGCGTGAAGTCTGGCAAGCGTTACGCACTATCCCCTGCGGGCAGGTCATGCATTATGGTCAACTGGCCGAAAAGTTGGGACGCCCCGGTGCTGCAAGAGCCGTCGGCGCAGCTAATGGCTCCAATCCAATAAGCATTGTGGTCCCCTGTCATCGCGTCATTGGACGTAACGGCACCATGACCGGATATGCCGGTGGCGTACAACGAAAAGAGTGGTTATTGCGTCACGAAGGTTATTTGCTACTCTAGATTCCAGGCAATTAATGCCTTATCCATCACACTTCCGCATAATGCGATCCCAAATTAATTGTGGTTAATCAAGCAGATACAAATATTCACTCCAGTTATGCTTGAATTATTCTCTCTTGGGAGTAGCTCAGGCTTACGTGCTCACCAAAAAGATGTTAAAATTGACAAATATCAATTACGGCTTGAGCAGACCTATGATCCCGGAAAAGCGAATTATACGGCGCATTCAGTCTGGCGGTTGTGCTATCCATTGCCAGGATTGCAGCATCAGCCAGCTTTGCATCCCGTTCACACTTAACGAGCATGAGCTTGACCAGCTCGATAACATCATCGAGCGCAAAAAGCCTATCCAAAAGGGGCAGACGCTCTTTAAAGCAGGTGATGAGCTTAAATCACTCTATGCTATCCGCTCCGGAACGATTAAAAGCTATACCATTACCGAACAAGGCGATGAGCAGATTACTGGCTTCCATCTGGCGGGCGATCTGGTCGGTTTTGACGCGATTGGCAGCGGACATCACCCGAGCTTTGCTCAGGCGCTGGAAACCTCGATGGTATGCGAAATTCCTTTCGAAACCCTTGATGACCTGTCCGGCAAAATGCCAAATCTGCGTCAGCAGATGATGCGTCTGATGAGTGGCGAAATCAAAGGCGACCAGGATATGATCCTGTTGTTGTCGAAGAAAAACGCTGAAGAGCGCCTGGCGGCCTTTATCTACAATTTATCTCGTCGCTTTGCCCAGCGTGGATTCTCGCCTCGTGAATTCCGCCTGACCATGACCCGTGGCGACATCGGTAACTACCTCGGTCTGACGGTTGAAACCATCAGCCGCCTGCTGGGTCGTTTCCAGAAAAGCGGTATGCTGGCGGTGAAAGGCAAATACATCACTATTGAGAATAGCGACGCGCTGGCAGTTCTTGCTGGCCATACGCGTAACGTTGCGTAATCTTTCCGCAAGCATCTCTGTTATCCTTCTGTCAAATCGCTAAATTATCCCGATTTATTGATCTGGCAGGAGGTTATTCCCTGTTTCAAACCACATTATTGGGTTACTCTTTTAGTTACAAACTGCGATGACAGTTGTAAGGAGACCCTGTATGGCTATGTATAAAAATATGCTGGTCGTCATCGACCCGAACCAGGACGATCAACCAGCATTACGGCGAGCTGTTTATTTGCATCAACGGATTGGTGGCAAAATTAAAGCCTTTTTGCCGATCTATGACTTTTCCTATGAGATGACTACCCTGCTGTCGCCCGATGAGCGTACGGCAATGCGTCAGGGGGTTATCAGCCAGCGAACTGCATGGATACGTGAACAAGCGAAATACTATATCGAAGCAGGGATCCCTCTGGAGATTAAAGTGGTCTGGCATAACCGACCCTTTGAAGCCATTATCCAGGAAGTCATCAGCGCCAAGCATGACCTGGTCCTCAAGATGGCGCACCAACACGACCGCCTCGAAGCCGTAATATTTACGCCAACCGACTGGCATTTATTGCGTAAATGTCCAAGTCCGGTATGGATGGTGAAAGACCAACCATGGCCTGAAGGGGGTAAAGCACTGGTTGCAGTAAACCTCGCCAGTGAAGAGGCTTATCACAACGCGCTCAATGAAAAACTGGTCAAAGAGACGCTACAGCTTGCAGAACAGGTTAACCATACCGAAGTGCATCTGGTAGGCGCCTACCCTGTTACGCCAATCAACATCGCGATTGAACTGCCTGAATTTGATCCCAGCGTTTATAACGACGCAATCCGTGGACAGCATCTGCTGGCCATGAAGGCGCTACGCCAGAAATTCAGTATTGATGAGAAAGTGACGCACGTTGAAAAAGGCTTACCTGAAGAGGTCATTCCTGATTTAGCCGAGCACTTACAGGCAGGTATTGTGGTATTGGGGACCGTCGGACGTACCGGTATTTCTGCCGCGTTCCTTGGTAATACCGCGGAACAGGTTATCGATCATCTACGCTGTGACCTGCTGGTCATCAAGCCAGATGAATATCAGACGCCAGTTGAACTGGACGACGAAGAAGACGATTAACCACATAATAAAATGCCGGATGGCGATATCATCCGGCATTTTAAACGCCTAGTGTTGCTCCTCGCCGCCGAGGAAATAGATACCAAGCGGGATAGCCAACAGAATCGTAAACACCATGCTGTAGACACAAATCATTGCAGATTGAATGGCATACATTGAAGCGGTCCAGTCGGATAGCGGAATGTCATACTGTTCAATAACGCCGCCGATCGTCGCGCGCGTCACGACCGACGCTGCGATAATAAACACTCCAAGCAGGCACAATAGAAACTTCCGTCCCTTCGCTGTTTTCAGCTTAGCCATGATCATAGTACTGTCCTTTTGCAGATGAAAACCTTGTTACTTTGCGCTAACAATACCATGACATCAACTGACTGTCTGCTACATAAACCGCATACAAGGTTGACGTCAGCACTATTTCGCTGAAAATAACGCTGATTGCATTATTTATCTCTCCTTTTGATTAATGATCTGACCGCCCTAACTGAGTAAAATATCCGGGGATTAAGATGTCAGATGATATTTAGATAACATGGAGTTGCCAGGAAGAATCATGATCGCTGAACTGTTTATGAATAATGCGTTTAATTTGACGGTAATTCTCAGCTGCTGTGCCGCGCTGGTCCTGATGAGCGTCTGGTATCATCGTGGAGAGCGTCGCTGTAAAGGATTCATATTTCATGCCGCACAATTTTTTGTCTATGCCATTATCATTGGGACGTTTGGCAGCATTGCTAATAACGTTATCGAAAGTTACAGCCTGAAATTTATCTCCCCTAGCGTGGTCGACTTTATCTGCACCTCATTGATTGCGTTAATCCTGACCATCAAACTTTTTCTGGTGATTAATCAGTTTGAAAAGACGCAGATTAATAAAGGCAGAGATATCACCAGCGCGAGGATCCTGTCGCGTATCATCAAGATTACCATCGTGGTTGCCATCATTTTACTGTATGGCGAACACTTCGGTATGAGCTTATCCGGCCTGTTAACCTTTGGCGGCATTGGCGGTATCGCTGTGGGTATGGCGGGGAAAGATATTCTGAGCAACTTCTTCTCAGGTATTATGCTCTATTTCGACAGACCGTTTAGCATCGGCGACTGGATCCGCTCCCCGGACCGCAATATTGAAGGCACAGTGGCCGAAATTGGCTGGCGAATGACTAAAATAAACACCTTCGACCATCGTCCGTTGTATGTGCCAAACTCGATTTTCTCCTCCATCAGCGTTGAAAACCCAGGGCGCATGACCAACCGGCGTATTAAAACGGTGATCGGGTTACGATATGAGGATGCCGATAAAGTCGGTGCTGTTGTCGAGTCGGTCAGAGAAATGCTGCAAAACCATCCAGGAATAGACCAGAAACAAACTCTGTTGGTCTATTTTAATGAATTTGCCGATTCATCGTTGAATATCATGGTGTATTGCTTCACGAAAACCACCGTCTGGAAGGAATGGCTCGCGGTACAGCAAGACGTTTATTTAAAGATTATCACGATAGTCCAGGCAAATGGCGCCGACTTTGCGTTCCCCAGCCAGACGCTGTATATGGATAATCCTGAAGCATCGCCGTTGACACACTAACAAAAAAAGACGCGGAAATCCGCGTCTTTTTTGTACTTATTTCAATGAGGCAATATCAATTACAAAGCGGTATTTCACATCGTTTTTCAACATCCGCTGCCAGGCATGATTAATATCCTGAATATTGATCACTTCAACATCGGCGGTAATACCATGCTGACCGCAAAAATCGAGCATCTCTTGCGTTTCGGCAATACCGCCTATAACTGAACCCGCCACAGACCTACGTCCAAGGATCAGGGGAACCGTATTCAGAAACGGATCCAACGCACCGAGATAACCAACCAGCACCAGCGTACCGCTTAGTGCCAGGGTTGGGATATACGGGTTCAGGTCATGAACGTAGGGCACAGTATCGATAATCAGATCAAACTGATTCGCTGTCGCTTTCATCTGCTCACTGTCAGTGGAAAGCACAACATGACTGGCACCCAAACGTCTGGCATCAGCTTCTTTGCCCGGTGAACGCGTAAACAGCGTAACTTCCGCGCCCAGTGCATTTGCAAGTTTGTTGAGCGTGAGTCCCGCATCCAGTTGGTATTGCATATTCGACTCTCCAGAGCGGTGGCAACATTGCACCACCGGGGGCTGAAAACAGTAAAATTATAGAGACTCGACGTGTCGGTGATTAGAGAGGAAAAGAAGGACAAACTTATGAGCTGAGCTCATCAATAATAAGCAGCAGGTACTCTTTATTTGCAGGTTACTGATTGATGACTTACGCCACAATCTCGATTAAATTGCCGTCAGGATCTTTTATCACCGCTTCGTAATAACCATCGCCCGTAGTGCGCGGACCTGAGACTAATATCCCCTGTTTCTGCGCTTGCATTGCAACGGCATCAACATTTTCATTGCCGCCAACAGAAATGGCGAGGTGTACCCATCCGCAACGATTATTGTCAGGTTGCTGCCCGACAAGACCCGGTTTGGTCATTAACTCAATTGCAATATCCTCGCCAATTTTGACAAAATAAGATTCAAACCCAGGGTTGGTTTTACTGCAGTATTTCTCGTTGATCTTACCGTCAAAAAATGAGACCCAGAAGCGAGCTTGCTGCTCGAGATTCTGTGTCCATAACGCCATATGCGCAATTTTCATAGCTTACCTCTTTCCGTTGTATCCAGAATAGTACGGTCCTTGTAAGGGATGTTGACATCGTTAATCATAATGCACGATCATGCACTTTATTGCTCGATGTTTATTTTACCTGGAGTATCTATGCTCGATTACGCCGCATTCCCGGAACAGCGCCAGGCGCTTATCTATCAGATCCTGCAAGAAAACGGCAGAGTCATTTGTTCTGAACTCGCGAACCGATTAGGCGTTTCTGAACATACAATTCGTCGTGACTTGCATGAATTGAGCAAAGATGGCGTGTGCAAGAAGGTCTATGGTGGCGCGGTAATTGCACTCCCTGAATCCGAAGACATTGCCGTGCGCAAGGGTATTAATGTGGCCAAAAAGAGCAACATCGCGCAGCGATGTGCCAGACTGGTCAAATCCGGAAGCTGTATTTTTATCGACACGGGTAGCACCAATCTGGCGATGGCAGAAGCTCTGCCCGCCGAACTGGCGTTAACCGTGGTGACAAATTCACCGGAGATTGCCGCCGTTTTGCTAAAAAAACCGCTGTTTGAGGTCATTATGCTAGGCGGCGCGGTACAGAGATCTTCTGGCGGGTGTGTGGGAGCTTCCGCCATCGCACAAGTGCAGGACATTTTATTCGATCAGGGATTTATTGGCGGCTGTGCGATGTCGCCTGAATCCGGCTTAACGGGGTTTGATTACGCGGATTGTGAGTTCAAAAAAGCGGTGATCAAACAATGTAATGAAACTATCGTCGCGCTAACCGCTGAAAAAATCCCAGCCGTCGCCCGATATGTCGTTACCGAAAGCAGCAATATTGATGTGATTGTTGTAGAGGACAACATCAGCAAAGAGTACGCCACAGCATTCCAGGCGCACGACATTCGGATTTATACCGTCTAACCGTGTCAGGCTCTCTGAAAACTTACTGTGCTAAACGTCGCTTCTGGCGTCAGCGCGGTGATAGCTGACAGACAATCCAAACGGATTTTTTGCTGATTTTCAGATTGCCCCACTACCAGAAATTCTTCTTTTTCCACGGTGGTACACGTCGTCAACGCATTAGCATCAAAACATGTGCCATCCGTTAGTTCAATGCGCAACCAATAGTGGTACATGCAGGCGATTTCCAGATAATCATGAAGATCGCAATCTATCGGGTGATACTCTTCGGTCGTTTTCATCGCGTTACATTCCCCAACGTCTTGTATATTCGGGAAATCGCCAACGCAACTTCCCGAACTATCCAGCTATTTCAACGCTTCAATGGGAGCGCCAAAATTAATATGCAGCACATTGCCGTCAATCACCAGCGCCGGAACAGATTTCACGCCAGCCACTTCAGCCTCGGCAACCCGATCAGGATGCTCTCCCAGATGAACCACATCGATTTCAACATCTGCAGACAAGTGCTGCAGAAGAGCTTGTTCTGCGGAAACACAAACCGGGCAACCTGCATGATAGAAACGAGCTTTAGTCATGATACATCTCCTTTAAATTATAGTATCGATTCGACACTATAATTTATAGTACGTTGCTTTTATTCTTTGTCAATATAGTTTTCAATCGATACTATATGCCGAGGAGGATTTGTTATGCCCGACATGTCACTTTTCGACGTACTTGACCGGCTTTCCAGCCTGACACGGATGTGGTTTCGCCAGCATCCTTTACTGGTGGATCTCCAGCCAGTACAACTTAGTGCGTTAATGTATCTGGCCCGTTGTAACCGTTATTCCAATACGCCGCTTGGCGTGACAGACTACCTTGGTCTCACCAAAGGTACCGTGTCGCAATCGCTGAAGCTGTTGGAAAACAAAGGGTTGATTGTTCGCAAGCCGGATGACCGTGATAAACGTAGCGTCCATCTACACTTAAGTGAGTCGGCCAATACCTTACTGGAAGCCCTGCTGCCCCCCACGTTTTTAGTGGAGGGTGAATCGGCAATGGGTGAACGGGCGAGCGTACTCAGAGAGCTGCTGTTAGAACTGTTACGCGGGATCCAGAGGACCAACAATGTGCCTGGCTTTGGTCTTTGCCATAGCTGTCGGTTCCACCAAAAAATTGACGGCCAGGGATTTTGTAATCTGACGAAAGAGAGATTAAGTGAAGAAGACTCGTTGCTGATTTGCCGTGAGCATCAACCGCCGGAAACGTAGAATGGCTGATGCAAAATCACACCAGCCATTATCTCTGTCAGTGCTTAACGATATACATTGTGCGGCTATAGGCCACATCTTCAGGGTTAGTAATCGGATACCCTTTCAGCCACGGTTTAATTAAACGCCCATTAGTGTACTGATAGATCGGCGCAATAGGCGCCTGTTCCATCAGAATTTTCTCCGCAGCGTTATAATCAGCATTCCGCGCTTTTTCTGTATTCTCCAGAGTAGCCTGGGTCAACACTTTATCGTATGCAGGGTTATTAAAGCGGGAGATATTGCCCGTATGGGTCGATGTTAATAGCGACAGGAACGTAGAAGGTTCATTGTAGTCACCCACCCAGGAGGCACGGATCACATCAAAGTTGCCGGTATTACGACTATCAATATAGGTTTTCCACTCCTGGTTTTGCAGTTTCACGTCAACACCAAGGTTTTTCTTCCACATAGAAGCCACTGCGATAGCAATCTTCTGATGATTTTCTGAGGTGTTGTACAGCAGCGTCAGTTTAAGCGGTTTCTGTGGACCATAGCCCGCCGCACGCAGCAGCGTTTTCGCCTGCGCATTCAATTCTTCCTGACTCATTTGCTCAAACGGTGAAGGTTCCGGCACAAATCCTGCCGTTACATCCGGCGTAAAATGCCATGCTGGCTTCTCACCGGTACCCAGCACCTTCTCCGCCATCAGGCGACGATCGATAGTCATGCTGAGCGCCAGACGCACGCGTGAATCGGCAGTCGGTCCCTTCTGGGTATTAAAGGCATAATAATAAGTACCAAGCTGCGGCGGGGTGTAAACCTGACCCGGGATATCCTTCAACAGTTTCTGGTACATATTTTTCGGGAAGGATTCTGTGATATCAATATCACCAGCAAGATAGCGCTTGGTCGCTGCCGATTCCTGGTTAATTGGCAGGAAGGTAACTTTTTGCAGCACTGTTTTGGCGTTGTCCCAATAATGCGTGTTCGGGACAACTTCCAGTTTTTCGTTCACGACGCGATTTTTTAGCACATAGGCGCCGTTACCAATCAGGTTACCCGGTTTGGTCCACTCTTTGCCGCTCTCAACGTTGGCTTTTTGTACCGGATAAAATGCAAAACTCGCCGTCAGATTGGCAAACCAGGGCAGCGGTTTATCCAGTTGAACTTTCAATGTCCGTGCATCGACAGCACTAACGCCAAGTTTATCTGGCGTGGCTTTGCCATCGATAATAGCCTGAGCATTATTAATGCCCGCCAGCGCAGCAAACCAGGCAAACGGCGACAGCGTTTTTGGATCAACCAGACGCTGCCAGCTGTAGACAAAATCCTGCGCCGTTACGGGCGTACCATCCGCCCATTGTGCATTGTCGCGCAGCGTAAACGTCCAGATGCGGTTATCGTTACTCTTCCACTGGGTAGCGACGCCAGGTACGATCTCACCCTTCTCATTCTGGTTGACCAGCCCTTCAAATAAATCACGAATTACCTGAATCTCAGGGAGCCCGACGGCCTTTGCCGGATCAAGCGACGCCGGTTCGTCTTTTATATGACGCACCAGTTCTTGTTTCTCTGCCAGTACCGTTCCGCTGGGAACATCAGCAGCCCAGGATAAAGAAATGCTGCTAACCAACAACGCACAACAGGTTACTGAAACAGAATGCTGCATAAGATACCCTCGATTCCGGCTACTAAGTGAATGTGTAATTATTTGTATCGCCAGCAGGAAATGCAATTAACTTCCGACAAGAAAGTGATATTACACCTGAAAAGATAAGTGTGTGAAAACGATTTGATTATCCATACATTTTGCACAACACTGCGAGTAACAATCCAAGCATTCAGAGATGACTATGACCGTTACCCGTCCCCGTGCCGAGCGCGGCGCATTCCCACCTGGAACCGAACATTACGGACGTTCATTGTTAGGCGCACCGCTAATCTGGTTTCCTGCACTGGCAGCCGATCGTGAAAGCGGCCTGATACTGGCGGGAACGCACGGCGACGAAAACTCCTCGGTCGTTACCCTTTCCTGCGCATTGCGTACGCTTAACCCTTCCCTGCGTCGCCATCATGTGGTGCTAGCCGTAAACCCTGACGGTTGCCAGCTTGGGCTGCGCGCAAATGCGAACGGCGTCGATCTTAACCGTAACTTTCCCGCCGCAAACTGGAAAGCAGGCGAAACGGTGTATCGCTGGAACAGTAGCGCAGAAGAGCGTGATGTGGTGTTGTTGACCGGCGATCATCCGGGCTCGGAACCAGAAACCCAGGCATTGTGTCAGCTTATTCACCGAATTCATCCCGCCTGGGTAGTCTCTTTTCACGATCCACTGGCCTGTATTGAAGATCCCAGAAGCAGCGAGCTGGGCGCGTGGCTGGCACAATCGTTTGAATTGCCTCTGGTCACCAGTGTAGGTTATGAAACGCCCGGCTCTTTTGGTAGCTGGTGCGCAGACCTAAACTTACACTGTATAACCGCCGAATTTCCGCCCATTTCATCGGATGAAGCGAGCGAAAAATACCTGCTGGCCATGTCCAATCTCCTGCGCTGGCACCCTAGAGATGGAGCTGCCCGGTCGTAAAATGCAGGGCTGGCACCGCATCGGTGGCAAGCCACGTTGGGCCATCAAGATCGGCAAAGCTAACCAGTGGCGTAAGGGGTAATGCCGCGCCGATCGCCCGGGAGGTACACAGCATGCAGCCCAGCATCAGCGCAAATCCCTGCTCGCGTGCTTCGGTTGCCAGCGCGAGCGCTTCCGTCAGGCCGCCTGTTTTGTCCAGTTTGATATTGACCATTTCATAGCGTCCGTGCAGCGCTTTCAGACTGCTACGGGTGTGGCAGCTTTCATCTGCGCAGATGGGCAGCGGATGTACAAAATTCTCCAGCGCGGCATCATCCTGCGCCGGCAGCGGCTGCTCCAGCATCGCAACCCCTAAATCAGCCAGCAGCTGACAGCGTGCCGCAAGGCCTTCTGCCCGCCAGGATTCGTTGGCGTCGACAATAATCGTGGCGTCAGGAACAGCTGCACGAATGGCAACCATTCGCTCACTAATCAAGCGAGCATCCAGTTTAACTTTCAGCAATTTCGCGCCATTTTCCCACAGCGCAGCCGCGCTCGCAGCCATTTGTTCCGGCGAGCCAATCACTACGGTTTGCGCCGTAGTCACCACTTCCGCCAGTTCACTTCCCACTAATTCCGCCAGCGACTGCTGCTGTTGACGCGCGCTTAGATCCCACAACGCGCAATCCACGGCATTACGCGCTGCACCCGCTGGCAGCTGCTTTTGCAGCTCTTCACGCGTCATTCCGTTTTCCAGTTGTGGCGCAATGCTCATAATTTGCGCCAGCACTGAGGCATCGCTTTCACCGTAGCGCGGGTACGGTGTGCACTCGCCTATACCTGTGACGCCGTTTTCTTCCACTTCGACAACCACCACATGCGCTTCGGTCCGGCTCCCACGGGCAATGACAAAGGGAGTGTGCAGCGGCCAGGCTTCCTCATATACCTTAACTGTTCTCATTTGTTTTCCTTAATGCAGTCCCTGAAGCGGATATCCGCAAATAGCGTTTGCCGTGTTAACTGCTGATGGCATAAACTAGCCTCGACGTTAACTATATGTAAACAGGAAGATAACCATGTCACAAACCGTTCATTTCCAGGGCAACCCGGTTGCAGTTGCCGGCTCTATTCCTCAGGCTGGAAGCAAAGCTCAGGCTTTTACCCTTGTGGCTAAAGACCTGTCTGACGTTACGCTGGGCCAGTTCGCAGGCAAGCGCAAAGTGCTGAATATTTTCCCAAGCATCGATACCGGCGTTTGCGCGGCATCGGTACGTAAGTTTAACCAACTGGCGACAGAAATCGACAATACCGTCGTACTGTGCATCTCAGCCGACCTGCCATTCGCCCACTCTCGTTTTTGCGGCGCGGAAGGTCTGAGCAACGTTATCACGCTGTCCACCCTGCGCAACGCAGAATTCCTGAAAAACTACGGTGTTGAAATCGCTGAAGGCCCGCTGAAAGGCCTGGCCGCACGTGCCGTGGTCGTTATTGATGAAAATGATAACGTTGTTTTCAGCCAGCTGGTCAATGAAATCACCAACGAACCAGACTACACCGCTGCGCTGGACGTACTGAAAGCGTAAGCTGCGTCTGCATACAAAAATGCCTCCACATGGAGGCATTTTCATTTACGGCATTACTCTTCGCTTTTTTTCTGCTGGCTCAGTCCATACTCACGCAATTTGTTAGCAATCGCAGTATGCGAAACACCTAGGCGCTTGGCCAGCTTGCGCGTGCTGGGATAATTCATATACAGCTGCGTCAACACGGAGCGTTCAAAGCGGCTGGTGATTTCATCCAGCGACCCTTCCATCACCTCTTCTCCGACAGCAACCGTTGCCGCATCGTAATCCGGCAGCAAAATATCCTGTGGTCGCAGCTCATAGCCTTCTAGCTGGGTCAGAGCCCGGTAGATCGCATTTTTAAGCTGACGCACGTTGCCCGGCCAACCATAACGAGTTAGTACCGTGCTGAGATCTGCGGACAGTTTCGGACGCGGCACGCCCTGCTCGTCGGCAAAACGCGCCACAAACAGTTCGGTAAGCGGCATAATATCTTGTGGGCAATCGCGCAGCGGCGGCAGGTTTAGCGTTAGTACATTCAGACGATAATAGAGGTCTTCACGGAAAAGTCCTTTCTGCACCAGTTCCACAAGGTTCTTTTGCGTTGCGCAAATCACGCGAACATCAACATGAACTTCGTGATCTTCTCCCACACGACGGAACGTGCCGTCATTGAGAAAACGCAGCAATTTGGTCTGCATACGCGGCGACATTTCGCCAATTTCATCTAACAGAACCGAACCGCCATTCGCCTGCTCAAAGAAGCCTTTTTTACCTTCCGGCGCATGGCCAAACAGCTCGCTCTCAACCGCATCTTCAGGAATTGACGCGCAGTTCAGCGCCAGATACGGTTTCGACGCACGCGGACTTGCCAGGTGGCAGGCATGAGCAAAGAGATCTTTGCCGGTGCCGGTATTACCTGTAATCAGCAGCGGCGCGCTCAGCGTCGCCAGCTTACGCGCCTGTTCCACCACATGTTTCATTTTGGCGCTGACGGCAATAATCTGGCTAAACGCGCTGAGATCCTGCGTAGTCATATTTTGCAGCTGGCGTCCCATTCGGATAGTGGAGCGCAACATCACCACCGCACCGGTCAGCATCTGCTCCTGATTTTCGCCCTGCAAATGGACAGGCGTAATTTCCATCAGGAAATTCTGTCCGTTAATCACGACATGTTCGCTATGGGAATCCTGCGGATTGCTTTCCAGCCAGCGCTGGAAGTTAAACCCATTGATTAACTGGGCAGCGGTATGATTGCGCATCCGTTCCTGACTGTGGGCGAAAAGCTGACAGCTCGCAGGATTCGCCATCTCGATTTTGCTTTTCATATCCAGAGAAAGGACCGGTTCTGGTAGCGCCTCAAGCAGCGCGCTCAGCGCAAGATGTTCACGCTCTGAAGGCATCCAGGGTACAGTACGCACATCCGTAACGCCTGATATACGGCGGATTTCAGCCATCAGACTGCTGAAGTTGGTGAACTCCAGCTCCGCAAAATTAAGGTAAATTCGCCCGATGGGGTCAATCTCGATACCGCGTAAATCAATGCTTCTCAGCACCAGTAAATCGAGCAGTTCGCGGGTCAGACCAAGACGGTCTTCACAAAAGACTTCCAAACGCATAGGAACCTTCACCTGGACAAGGGATTATGTGTTAAATGATAAGCCAGTATTTGGTTTGCAGGAAGAACTCTGTCAACAAATATTGACAGCGAGCTGGAAAATTGGGCGCCGGGGCGTAAAGTTAAACGATCGGCGCCTGTTTTATAGTTAACTTTCGCGCGGAGATTTATTCTTTTGTAAGGTCTCTTTCACCTGACCAATCAGTTGGCGGCGGAAATCGCCCAGCCGTGGCTTATCATCATCGATCCACGGCAATGGTCGGCAAAGTTCCATAGCTTTAATGCCCAGACGTGCCGTTAATAACCCCGCGCCAATGCCCTGAGCTGCACGCGTTGATAAGCGGGCGGCTAAATCCTGCGACATCCAGTCCATTCCTACTTCCCGCACCAGTTCACTGGCCCCGGCAAAAGCGATATTCAACAGCACCAGACGGAACAAACGCAGGCGGCTGTAATAACCCAGCTCAATGCCATACAGCGAAGCAATACGATTAATCAGCCGCAGATTGCGCCAGGCGATAAACGCCATATCCACCAGCGCCAGCGGACTGACGGCAATCATCAGTGTGGATTCTGCCGCTGAACGGCTAATCTCACGCCGGGCTTGCGCATCCAGCACCGGCTGCACCAGATGGGCGTACAGACTAACCACTTCACGATCGTTCTGCGTTTCATGAATTGAGGCATACCAGCGCTGCAATGCCGGATGAGACTGATCGATGCCCGCCTGCTGCGCCAGCTTTTCACAAAATGCACGGCCTTTTCCGGTTCCATGGCTGTGGAGCAGATCTCGCGCTTCATCGCGCTCGTGCGCGCGCTGACGCAATCGCCATAGCCGACGCCATTCGGTCGCCACCGATCCAACCCCTGCACCGATAATCAATGCGCCTGCGGCACATCCTCCCAGCGCGACCCAGTTCTGAGTCTGCCAGGCATTCATGGTCCACTGCACACCCTGAGCGACAACGCTCACGCCAAACAGCGCCACGCCACCCATCACCATCTTACGCCACAGACTACGTTTAGGGCGAAGGGCCGCATCAATAACGGCTTCTGCCTGACCTTCGTCTTCCAGTGGTTCATCCACTGTCGCCGGAGAAAAAGTTTGCGCCTCCGTTTCGTTAAACATCTGCTGCGCTTTAAACGCCGCATTTTGTTCCACGTCCAGCGGACCTGAGAAATCGATACGCGGTTTTAACGGCTCGCTCATCGCAATTTATCTCCTATTAAAAACTCCAGCGCGGCATCAAGACGGATATGCGGTAAGGGCTTATCGACATCCATCACCTGCGGGCGAAACGCCTCAAACTGAAAGCCCTGGTTGTCCCAAAATGCCTGTCCAGGTAAACGCGCGGGCACTTCCCCCGGATAAACGGTTAGCGGTTCGCCATCGCTCAGACGATTACCACGCAGCGCGGGGATCTTTTCACCTTTCACATCGATAAGGCCGCTGGTGGTTGCCTGCACCGATGCCAGGCCCAGACAATCCATGCTGATACCTTCGAACGCAGCGTTTTGCCAGGCATCCTGGATCAACTGCTGTAAAAGCGACACCATATTGGCGTGCTGATCGACCGTGACATGGTCAGCTTTGGTGGCGGCAAACAGCAGTTTGTCGATCACCGGAGAAAACAGCCGACGAAACAGCGTGCGCTGTCCATAATGGAAACTTTGCATCAGTTGGGTCAGCGCCAGACGCATGTCGTTAAACGCCTGTGGCCCGCTGTTGAGCGGTTGCAGGCAATCGACCAGCACAATCTGACGATCAAAGCGCAGGAAGTGATTCTTATAAAATCCCTTCACGACTTTTTCACAGTAGTAATTAAACCTGTCGCGCAGCATGCCCGCATTGGTGTGTTTATCTGCCTGCGCCAGCTTCGATTCTCCCCAGGCATCAACGTCCGGCCACGGGAAGAATTGCAACGCAGGCGCGCCCGCCATATCTCCTGGCAGAACAAAACGGCCCGGCTGAATAAAGTGCAGTCCCTGCTGCTTGCATTGATGCAGATACTCCGTCCAGGCAGCAGCGATTTCCGCCAGACGGTTTTCGTCAGCAGGTGCCAGTGGATCCAGCCCGTGGCTTAACTGCCGCCATTTTGCCGACCATTCGCCACGCTGCCCCTGTAATAATCCGGTCATTTGCCGCGACCAGCTCAAATAATCCTGGGCCAGCATCGGTAAATCGAGTAGCCACTCCCCCGGATAATCGACGATTTCCAGGTACAGCGTGGAGGTGTCTTTAAAGTGTCGCAGTAATGAGTCATTAGACTTGTAACGCAGCGCCAGACGAATTTCACTCACACCGCGCGTTGGTGTCGGCCAGGTCGGCGGAGAGCCATACAGCTGCGCCAGTCCTTCATCATAGGTAAAGCGCGGAATACCAAAATCGCGTTGTGGAACCCGTTTCACACCAAGCAGACGCTCTTCGCGCACGCAACTGAGCAACGGCAAACGCGCACCGGCATGAATATTGAGTAACTGATTAACCATTGCGGTGATAAACGCCGTCTTACCACTCCGGCTAAGTCCGGTGACAGCCAGGCGCAAATGCCGGTCTACGCCACGATTAACCAGCGAATTGAATTCATTTTTAAGTCGCTTCATCGCCATCCCGTTTTGCTGAAGGAACCGAAGAAATTATAACAAACAGGAAGTAAAGATAGGGGGCAATTCTTACTTATCAACTACCTGAGCTGTATCAGGCGGCATTATTCTTACCGCCTGTAGCAGAATGAATGTGGGCGGTTTATTTATTCTCTACTTTAGGAAGCGCTATCTGATTGATGCCACCTTCGTTGGTCACCTGCGTGTAGCCCATTTCAGTCAGCATATCTTTCGCCTGCCCTGATTGACGCCCGGAGTTGCAATAGAGCTTCACGGTATCGTTCTTATCTGGAACTTCAGTTACGATACGCGCCTTGATCTCTTTTAACGGGATGTTGACAGCCCCCTGAATATGCTGCTGTTGGTACTGTTCAGGAACGCGAACATCAATCCAGTGCTCGGCAGCATAAACCGGCATGCCAATAACCAGTGCCAACGCTAATACGCTTTTCTTCAACATAATATCTTCCTGACTGATAGTTGGATTTAACCCTTACACTATACGCCAGTTCTTAAGAAAATATTGCGACCGCATTATCACCGTCCGCACCCGTGGACGATTGTTCCTCAGCACGCACATAGTGCGGTTAGCCTTTTGATTTTCCAACTCGCATTCCGAGATTGTTGTCATTCGCCACTTAACTCCATAATATGTCCGCCATTGACTCTCGGACGGAGCTTGGGATCTATGTCTCCTACCATTTATGATATTGCACGAGCCGCTGGTGTATCAAAATCCACGGTATCGCGCGTGCTTAATAAGCAAACCAACATCTCGCCGGAGGCGCTTGAAAAGGTGCTGCGCGCAATTGATGAGTTACAGTATCAGCCTAATAAACTAGCTCGCGCGCTTACCTCTTCCGGATTTGATGCAATAATGGTGATATCTACCCGTTCTGCAAAAACAACTGCCGGTAATCCGTTTTTCTCTGAAGTATTGCATGCAATTACTGCCAAGGCTGAAGAAGTCGGTTTTGATGTCATATTGCAGACGTCGCGAAGCACCGAAGATGATTTACAAAAATGTGAGAGCAAAATTAAGCAGAAGTTGATCAAAGGGATCATTATGCTGAGCTCTCCTGCCGATGAATCATTTTTTGCTCGGTTGGATAAATACAACGTCCCGGTTGTGGTTATCGGGAAGGTTGAAGGTGACTACACTAATGTCTATTCTGTAGACACCGATAATTATCGCGACAGTATTACGCTGACAAATGCACTGATTGAGAGTGGCCACCGTAATATAGCCTGTTTGCATGCACCGCTTGACGTTCATGTTTCTATCGATCGCGTTAACGGTTATAAAGCCAGCCTTCAGGCACATAACATTAAAATGCGCGATGAGTGGGTTATTGACGGGGGGTATACTCATGAAACCGCCCTACTTGCTTCTCGAAAATTACTGAGTCAGCAACCGTTACCCGATGCCGTATTTGCGACAGACAGCTTAAAGTTAATGAGTTTATATCGCGTAGCGGCCGAGAAAAATATTTTCATCCCAAAACAACTTGCCGTTGTAGGCTATAGTAATGAGCTCCTTTCTTTTATGCTCACACCAGTTCCTGGTGGAATTGATGTACCTACTCAGCAATTGGGTGAACAAAGTTGTAATTTATTATTTAATCTGATTGCAGGTGAAAAAGGATTACAGAATATCACGGTGAGCACGCAAATATCATTGGCGGACTCACTGGTGTAAAAACAGGGGCATAATAATGCCCCTGTTCATTTTTAGAATGCGTAGTTCACGCCTATGCCAGCATAATGGAACCTGTCGCTTTCACCTTCGTCATGATCTTCCCATTCATAAGCATACTCCAGAGACATTGATAAACCGTTCTGGAAATCATACGCATACAATAAACCGAGGCGATTGAAATCATGGCCTTCGCGTTCAGGATCATCCTGCCAGTCCCAGTTTGACCAGCGATCAAGCCCGATACGGGTATACGGCGTCAGGGTTGTATTGCCGAAGGACAGAGGCAGATAAGCCCGAATTTCCTGGGTTGAGAACTCACCATTATTACGCGAATCTGCCAGATTAAAGCCACGTTCAAGGTAATAGTTGACCGTTAACCCTACTGTTTCGTTAAACGTATAATTCAACCCGCTCTCACTTTCGACGCGGCTATCAGAGTAGCCAGTGGTGCTCAAATCATTAACGAATTGATACATCGCAAACCAGCCGCTAAAGCGCAGATCATCGGTAAGTTTAACATCCCAATCTGGCTGCACTTTCCAGCGCTGCATATTAGCTGTGTCTTTTCCGGGTTCATTGACATAGTGATAACCGTAATTACGGAAGCCACCGGTCAGGCCGAAATTAACATTCTCGCTTTCAAGGAATTGATAGCGGACTTCCAGTTCAGGGCGGTCAAACCACGTACCGCGCTTACCCTCGCTGTAATCAACCGGTCCTTCCTGGTAATAGGCCAGTGATATTTTCCACGGTCCATTGGACGCATTAAAATAGACGGACGGCTCAGCCAGTCCATCCATATCTTCGCCCTGACCTTCAACGTTTTCTATTTCGTACATAGCTCCGATATTAAAGTGCCAGTCATTCTTTTCAGCAGCCTGCGCGCAGGCCATTCCTGCGCTCATAATCAGCGCAGTCGCGGACAGTAGGGTTTTCATTATTATTCCTTGTTAAAATACTCGCAAAAATGCCCCAAGGCTTGGGGGGGATATCCCCCCGAAATTTTATTGAATAGCCACTTCAGTTTCAGCATCAAAGAAATGGCATTTCGCCATATCAAAATGAATAGTGATATTTTCTCCTGCGTGATAATCATTCACTGCACCGGCACGGACCACCAACTCATGCCCCCCAACAATGGTATAAAGCATAAATTCAGCGCCAGTGAGTTCTGCAACGCTAATTTTTGCCGATACACTATTTTCATTATTAAGCTGCGGATGGATATCCTCAGGGCGAATACCCAGCGTGATCGCCTGATGTTCATAACCCTGCGTTTTTAATTGTGCTAATTTATTCTCTGGAATCGTTAATTTTAGTGTTTCAGTAACAAACTTATCACCGTCAATCGCGCCACGAATAAAGTTCATGGCCGGTGAGCCAATAAATCCGGCGACAAACATATTGGCTGGGTGGTTATAAACTGTTTTCGGCGCACCAACCTGCTGAACAATACCATCCTTCATAATCACAATACGCGTCGCCATCGTCATGGCTTCTGTTTGATCGTGGGTAACATATATCATGGTGGTATTGAGTTTCTGATGCAGCTTGCTTATTTCTGCCCGCATCTGTACGCGAAGTTTGGCATCGAGATTCGATAAGGGTTCATCCATCAGGAAGACCCCTGCCTCACGAACAATCGCACGCCCAAGTGCCACACGTTGACGCTGACCACCGGATAACGCACCCGGTTTACGTTGCAGATAATCGCGCAGGCCAAGGATTTGCGCCGCCCAGTTGACACGTTCCTCAATCACTGCAGGGGCAATTTTCTGCATTTTCAGGCCAAACGCCATGTTGTCATAGACTGTCATGTGCGGGTACAACGCATAGTTCTGAAAGACCATCGCAATGTTGCGCGATTTCGCCGGCACATCGTTCATCCGTTTACCGTCAATCAGCAGATCGCCACCGCTGATCTCCTCCAGACCGGCGATCATGCGCAACGTCGTTGACTTCCCACAGCCTGAAGGGCCAACAAAAACAATAAACTCTTTATCTTCAATTTCCAGATTGAAGTCTTTAACGACGTGTACCTGGTTGTCGTAAATTTTTTGAATGTGTTGCAACGAAAGCTGTGCCATGTTGAATCCTTTACTTGTCGTGTTGCCAGAGAGCCGATAAGCACGGCCACGTCAGAAATTCGGTTGAAGGAAGTTGCAAGCTTGCTCCGTTCAGCCCCGTACCAATGCCAACAGAGAGCATGCAGCAGGCGTTGATCGCATCAATACCCGCCTGAGCATCTTCTATGCCAATGCACTGCTGTGGGTCAGCGCCAAGGCCCGCACAGGCTGCCAGAAAAATCTCCGGATCCGGTTTCGAGCGAGAAATTAACGCGGCATCCGCACAGAAATCAAAATAAGATTTAAGATCAAGCGCTTGTAAAATCGCAGGGGCATTGAGCGACACAGAGGCCAGCCCCACCAGAATCCGTTCTTCCCGCAACGTCATCAGCAGCTCACGTATTCCCGGCAATACCGAGTTCACCGTCAACTGGCGCAAAGAATGGACATATAGTCTGTTTTTTCTCTCAGCCAATTGTGCGCAAACCTCAGGTGTAAACTCCCCCGCTTTCCCGCCATATTGCAAAATACGCTGTAGCGATTCGCCGCGACTAATCCCTTTCAGGCTGTCATTAAATGCCTCGTCAATCGCAATCCCTATTTCACCGGCTACCTGCCGCCAGGCGAGAAAATGCAGATGTGCAGTGTCGGTAATCACGCCATCTAAATCAAAAATGATGGCCTGTGGTTTGAGGATCATTCATCACCCCTTTCTGTGGTAGCGGTCCCATAAGTGGGCGAAATAATGGCGTCATTGCAGATAACTATCTCCCCCTGAAAAGAGATCTTTTCCCCTTTTACCCAAAGAGTAATCTGCTCGGCGCTGTTAATGCGGATTTCAGTTGTATTGATGGTTACCTGCAAATCGATACCCTGCCAGCGCAGTGGGAAAGACAGTGTTTGCCAATGTTCCGGTAATGCAGGGGCAAGATGTAACTCCCCATGGCGAACATTCACTCCGGCAAATCCCTGGATAGCGCCCAACCAGATTGCGCCCGTTGCCGCCGCATGAATACCATCATCGCAGCTGTGCGGGTCATCCCCGAGATCGATTAGCGAACCTTCGCGCCAAAACCGATACCCCTGAGCCGAATCACCACAACGCGCAGCCACAATCCCGTGAATCGCCTTACTCAAAGAGGAGTCGTGAATCGTACGTGGCTCATAATAACGCAGGTTAGCCAGACAGGTTTGCGGGCTAAATTGCTCCGGCAACATGTAGGTCAGCATCACGACATCAGCCTGTTTGAGAATTTGCATCTCATTGACTTCTGCACGGGAGTAATCGAGCAAAATGGTCTGCTTGCCCGCTTTGGCTTTGTACTGCGACAGATCGATAACCGGTTTGTTCAGGAAGGTATCATCCTGAGGAAGCACGCCATCGGGCTGCACTTCCGGTCGCCAGAG
The DNA here is from genome assembly GCF_006385635.1 of Citrobacter sp. CF971. Lineage (NCBI taxonomy): Bacteria > Pseudomonadati > Pseudomonadota > Gammaproteobacteria > Enterobacterales > Enterobacteriaceae > Citrobacter > Citrobacter sp. CF971. The sequence goes on from NZ_CP041051.1 coordinate 2,599,777, forward strand.
ATACTGTAAAAAATGCTCTGCGCGATGAATAAACGTGTCATCGCCACAGCCCAACCGACGGGCAAAACCCAGCGCCTGCTCTACGTTGTACCTGGCCATGTAGTTGGTGAACGCATTGTTGTTCACATGCTCAGTGTATTCATCCGGGCCAATCACATCGTGGATCTCTAAACGATCGTTGACCATGACAGCCCTGCTAATCCAGAACTTCGCCGTTTCCAGCAGTAGCGTCATGCCCTCACGGGTCATGAAGTTTAGATCCCCTGTGGCATGCCAGTAATTGATTACCGCCCAGGCAACATCCGCCACGAGGTGATGTTCAGCCTGTGCGGAGGCCACTTTTTGCCGCAGCCCGGTACGGATGTTGATCGCCGCGAATTCAGGCGTTTCCTCATCACCGCTGCGAGCGCTTTCCCACGGGAACAACGCGCCCTGCCAACCGTTACGGCGGGCTTTCTCACGCGCGCCCGGCAAATTATGCCAGCGGTAACGCAATAGACCTCTCGCGGTTTTCGGTTCGGTAAACAAGTGAAACGGTAACAAAAAGACCTCAGTATCCCAGAAGATGTGGCCTTTATACCCTTCCCCCGTCAGACCTTTGGCCGCAATACTGCTGTGCTCATCATGGTCTGGGGTCATCACACGCAGATGATAGAGCGCATAGTCCAGCGCACGCTGATCGCTAATATCAGAGCTGGTAACCTGAACGCGACGAGTTTGCCACCAGGCATGCCAGTTGGCGCTCGACTCAGCCAACAGAGCGTCATATCCCTGTTGCGCGCATGCTTCAATGTTACGCAGCGACTGGCATCCCCAGGTCTCAAGCGACAGGTTGCGTTCGCTCGTCCAGTCAACCCAACTCATTTTCGTCAGCGTGACGCGCTGCCCGGCTTGCACCTGCACGGTGTTGTGTTGTAACAACCGACGTTCTTTCGCGGTGAAGCAGCGCAGCGCTGCGCCGTCGACGTCACAATATGAGGTGATCGCGATATCGTTGCGATTGTCCTGGGTTGTGTAAATGCCCTGCAGAAGATGCTGACCAAATACTCTAATCTGTGTTTCATCCAGATGCTGACGACCATGATTGGTGATCGTGGCATCAATACCGGTTGAGATACCAATGCTGGCATCGGCATCCAGTGGCGTTACGACCACTTCCATAGCAAACAGCGGCAGCTTCTGTGCTGAGACAAACCGCCGACTCTCAATAGCGAAACGCGCCCCGCCAGGCGCATGCCAGATAAGCGCACGGCGCAATTCCCCGCTGGCAAAATCCAGTTCGCGATGCCAGCTTTCAATCACGCCGCTGGTTAGCGAGAAAATCTCGCCATTAAGCGTGATCTCCACTCCGACTACATCGGGTAGATTAACCAGTTCATTAATTTCGCCTTTACCCGCACGGTGATACAACCCAGCCAGATACATGCCACGAGTCTGTAAGGTGTAAGCTTCCTCGTGGCTGGCGCGAATTCCCATATACCCGTTACCGGTCGTCATGAGTGACGCATATTTATTCAGGCTGTGTGGGCAAAAAGCCGGTTCAGTTAGCATTACTGGCTTCGTCATAAGTCTACGTAGGTCCCTGTTTCAGCCGATTGGTACAGTGCGGCAACCAGTTGTTGAATAACGACGCCCTGCTCTGCGTCAGCAATAGTGACAGGCTCGCCCTGGACATGGTTAACGAAGGCTTCCATGCTGCGATAATGACGGTTGTCATCAGCCATCTCGCGCGCAAGCAGCACGTCAAGCGTACCATCACGGTCGGTGTAAACCTGGGCCGGGAATAACGTCGCCCCCGCCAAATCGCCGCAGAAATTAACGTTCATAATCGATTGTTCAGGAATATTCAGCGCGAAAGAGGTTTCCAGGCGCAGGATACCGCCGTTATGAAATTCAATCGTGCCGAACAAAGAATCCTCCACGGTATATGTAGTGGGATCCCATTTCCCAAACTGACCGCTGTTTTTAAGCGTGCCAATGCGTTGATAGCTGTGCGCGTTAACACGCTTTACCGCCGGGAACCCCAGCACATACATGGCGGCATCAAGCATATGAATACCGAGATCAATCAGCGGCCCGCCGCCCTGCAGTTCTTTGTTGGTAAACACTCCCCAGCCGGGCACGCCGCAGCGGCGCAAAGCGCGGACATTGGTGACATAGATTTCACCCAGAATACCGGCCATCACCTGCTCACGAAGCAGTTGCGTATCCAGCGCAAAACGATGATGAAAATCATAAGCCAGTACTTTTCCCACCCGACGCGCCGTTTTACACATTTCCAACGCCTCGTCTGGCGTCATTGCCGGAGGTTTCTCGCACATCACATGGCATCCAGCGTTCAATGCCAACATGGTGTGTTCATAATGAAAGCGATTGGGCGAGCAGATGCTGACGATATCTGGCTTAGCTTCGCGTAACATCGTTTGCGGATCGTCCCAAACCTGCGGATTACCGTATTTTTCTGCAAACAACCGCGCCTGTGACAGGCGGCTGTCGCAGACAGCCACCAGTTCCAGATCGTTGCGGGTGCAGTAGTACGAAGCATGAACTTTATCCGCCACCTGCCCGGCACCAATAATGGCGACACGTAACGGAGCGCTTGTCAGTGCACTTTTCACGGAAATCCTCTTAGCAAGTACGCAGCCAGGCCAGTGACTGACGATACGCTTCCGGCAGATTCTCTGCTCGTACGCGCCCTTCGTACACAACGTAGCCCTGATAATTATCTTCACGTAACTGGTCAAACAGTGCAGCGAAATCCAGCGTACCGCTTCCCGGCTGATAACGATGGTTATCCGCAATATGGACGTGACCCAGCAGATCGCGATTGTCGTGCAGCGCCTGTGCCATATCGTCTTCTTCGATATTCATATGGTAAAAATCACCAATGATTTGCACATGCTTTAGATTATTTTCCACGATATAGCGACGGGCATCCGCCAGGGTGTTGATCATATGATCCTGATAGCGGTTGAGCGGTTCCAGATACACCACCGTACCCGTACGCTGGGCAACTTTATCAAGATAAATCAATGAATCACTGATAGCTTTACGATCGCCTTCCTGGCTACGCGGAGAGGTCATCGGCGGTAGGCGGAAGGTAAACATGCCCCATGCAGCAGGTACAATAATGCCTTGTCCGCCAACTTCGGCCAGCGCTTCGAGAATGCGGGTAATCTGCCGCAACCCGTTTAAACGACGCTCTTCGATAAAATCACCGATCCAACCGTCATATCCTCCACAGGCAGTGGTAACAGGCAAACCTGTTTCTTTGATCGCCGCTTTTACTTCATCAAGGTTATTGACCAGCAACTTACCGTCAATTTCAAAACCGTCGAATCCCATCTCTTTGATGTAACGGAATTTCTCGAGAATATTTTCCGGGAAAAAAGCCTGATTCTGTGTTCCAATTTTCATCTTCTGCATTCCTTAATTAAAACGCCACACCCATTTTGATGCTCTTTTCCGGATGGCGATCGACATACTGCATATAGCTTTCCGGGCTGCTGGCGAAAGTCACTACCGGGTCGATCAGTTCTTCACAGTTCAGGTAACCGTTCATCAACAGTTCCCAGCAGGTCTCCTCAATACGCTTGCGGCTCCAGCGCGGATAATCTGGATTCGGTTCACTGCAGGCGCGAGAGAAGACAATTTTGGCGTTGTTGAAGTGCGCTTCACGCCCCAGGTTGAAACCTTCAGCAAAAGGTTTCGCGAAAGCGACATAGGAAATGGTTCCACCATAGGCCAGACCGCGTAACGCCGACTGCAGCGCATCTGCATAGCCACTGGTTTCGATGATCACATCTGCGCCCTGCTTACCGGTCAGCTTCTTAATTTCCATGCCTACATCGGTGCCAATCGGATTCAGACAGAAATCCGCGCCATGGCGACGCGCGATATCGCAGCGATGGGCAATCGGATCCACGCCGATGACCACTGAGGCTCCCGCTTTCTTAGCCAGTTGCACGGCAATCTGGCCAATTGCGCCTAAGCCCACGACGACCACAAAGTCACCGACGCGCACATTGGCGTCGCGCACACCGCTCATGGCGAACTGTGCCGGGTCATAGCACACGGCATTTTTCCACGAACTGCCTTCAGGCATTTTGCGCAGTTTGTAGTTGTTCACCGCATTAAAAATAACCGTTTCAGCCAGAGGACCGTAGCCGCAAACTGAATCGCCAACGGCGTATTCGGTCACATCGCTGCCACACTCAATAACATCGCCCACCACCATATTGCCAAGCTGGAATTTACCGAATTCGATCCCGCGTGGTGCCCCTTCCGGACGCGGCATAAACATTTGCCATTCACCGTTAAAATCTTCGTCAATAAACGGGCTGACAGCACGAAAATCGACCACTTCTGTGCCATGTTTCGGCGCGCCAAATTTAACGCGAACTTTAACTTCATTGGCGGATACCGCTTTGTCTTCATATTCCACCAGCGCTGCAACGCGCGGTTCTATGGCAACTAACTTCTTCATTTACAACTCCTTAATTAAACTGGCCGCTTAGCCTTTCACGCCGCCAGCGGTCAAACCACTTTTAATAAAACGTTCGGAAAGCGCATACATAATGACCACCGGCAATGCAGTGACTAACGATGCAGCCATCATGCGTCCCCAGATATAGTCAGGTGTACTGAACAGCGCGTTCAGACCGACCGGTAAGGTAAAATTGCTGGCGCTGGAAAGGAAAATCGAAGCAAACAGATAGTCATTCCACGCCACCATAAAGCAGTACACAAAGACCGAAACCAGACCAGACATTGCCAACGGCACGGTAATACGAAAGATGATCTGCAGACGGTTCAACCCATCCATCATCGCGGCTTCTTCGATCTCATCCGGAATGGTGTCGAAATAGCTTTTCAACATGAACACTGCGGTCGGCAGCGTCTGGGTGACCATAGTGATAATCAACGCCATTTCGGTGTCGTAGATGCCGAGTGCCGTAATGATCTTGAATAACGGCACCACCAGCAGGATCCCCGAAAACATGTACACCGTGTAAAAACTGGCATTGATGGTCATTCGTCCCTTAAAACGCAGGCGGGAAAGCGCATACGCCCCGAGCACGCCCAGAAATACCGCCACCACCGAAGAAGTCACCGATACCACCAGGCTATTACGGAAGTAGTCAACAAACGGGAAAATCATCGGGTTGAAGATGTCGATGTAATGTTCCAGCGTCCATTGCTGCGGTAACAGCGTCGGATGCAGCGAAATCGCCTCTTTTGCGCTTTTAAATGAGGTCATCAGCATCACAAAAAATGGAAATAACGTGATGCCCAGGAAGACAATTAATCCACAGTAAAAGCCAATGCGGCCCAGCGTGCGCTTATTTGTTGCCATTGAGGTTCACCCGTTTTCTGGTCAGCAGGATAACAGCGAAAATGATGACGAAGAGGACAACAGAAATCGCGGCTGCTTTACCTAAGTCATTAAATGCAAACGCTGTTTTATAGAGATAGACCCCGAGAATATCGACTTTAGTGGTCAGCAGATAAACATCGGCGAACATATAAAACATCCAGATCGTACGCAGCGTGACTACGGTCGCCAGTACCGGCATGATCGCTGGCAGCGTGACGATGCGAAACCGTTGCCAGGCGTTCGCGCCATCCATTTCTGCCGCCTCATACAACGATTTATCAATAGTCTGTAAAATCGCCAGAAACGAGATAAAGGCATACGGGAAGTAGCGCCAGATGGCGAACAACACGACCAGCGCGAAGCTGCTACCGGGATTGTCGAACCACAGCGGAGCCTGATCGTAGAGATGCAACAGATCCACGCCGAGGTAGTTCACAATGCCGTAGCCGTTGTTGAACATGTATTTCCAGGCAAACACCAGCGAAATTGATGGCGTTACGTAAGAGAGGATGACCAGTGAGCGCGCAGTTTTCCGCAGACGAAACTCACGGTTAAAAAACATCGCCACTCCCAGCCCCAGCACCGTGCTCCCTGCCACAACCAGCGCGGTATACCAGACCGTCATCCACAGCGAATGCCAGAATCCGGGATCGGATAAGATACGGATATAGTTGCTCAGCCCGACAAACGTAGACTCAATTTGCGGATTAAGCGGCAAACGCATAAAGCTGATTTCGATGTTAGATATCATTGGCCACGCCACTAAACCGCCCAATAACAGCAAGCTGGGCGCCAGCAGCAGCATGGCAAATGGCATATCAGATCGACCTGAAAAGAACTTATTCATCACGGCTTTCCATTTCCCCATTAGCGCTGTTCAACGAGGTCATCCAGTTTTGTCTGGCTTGCCTTGATGGTCGATGAAAGGTCAGCTTTTCCTACCGTGACGTTGTGCACCATGGTACTCACGATGCCGGAGCCGGTTACGTCGCCCATGCGGGTAAAGTTCTTATCTCCGACGGCGCCAAAGACCTGAATATTTGGCAGTTCGGCAATCAGTTGATCGGGTAATTCACCCAGCGCTTTGATAACAGCGTTATCTTTCCACGTCGAAGTATTCACCACCGCTTTGTTGACCGGCAGCGCCGCCCCTGGCGACATCATGACCCAGTCCGCAATGTTGTCTGCCTGCTCCATAAAGGTGACAAATTTCTCTGCCGCTTCTGTTTCTTCGGTTTTTTGACCTGCGGTAATGGTCAGCGACGTCAGCATGCCGTAAACAGCGGAATTTTTTTCCGTCGGCACCATAAAGCCAACATTTTTAGGATCGCCCTCTTTGATCACCGCCGGGAGGATATAGGTGGAATAAATCGCCATTGGCGCCGTGCCGTTCATGAAAGCATCTTTGACTTCCATGATGTCGTTCGAGCCAGGCATAGTGTTCATGGCAAGTTGGCGGTAATACTGCAACGCCTGCGCCATTTCAGGTGTGTCGAGCGTAATCTTTCCCTGCGCATCAAAAACGTTGGCCTGGTTAGAGAGCGCAAACTGGGAGAATGACTGTTCGGTCAAAACGCTTTCTGCCGTCGGCAGCGCAATGCCGTATTTCTTACTGCCAGGATTGTTGAGCTTCTGCGCCACGTTTAGCAATTGCTGCCAGTCTTTTGGCTCTTCCAGTCCGGCTTTTGCCAGCACATCTTTGCGGTACCAGATCCCGCCAATCCAGGCGCTGACCGGAACCCCGGTCCATGCACTACCGTCTTCAGTGCGTACAATACGCAGGACACCATCATAAAAAGCACCCTCACCTACACCGTTGATGACCTGCGCTACCGCTTTACGGTCGATGAGGGATTCTTTATCCATAACTTTCGCGTAGTCATGGCTGGTTTCAATGACTTCAGGTAGTGAACCGCTGCGCGCCAGGGTGATGACCTTGGTGTTGTAAGCATCTTCTTCCACAGGAACCTGTTTGACGCTAATGCCCGGGTTTTCTTTTTCAAAACGCTCAATCAGTTTTGCAATGACCGCCTGCCGCTCCTGCTCAACAGAAGAGTGCATAAATTCAATCGCGACAGAGGACTTTTTATCATCCTTACACCCGGAAACCAGGGCGCAGGAAACCAGTGCTGAAATCAGCACAATTTTAGCTTTAAGCATGAAATGTTCCTTTTTATTACTTAACCCACATGACCTGCCAGGCGTACAACGTTAATTCCTTACCGGAAATAGTTTTACCGCTAATCAAATCAACTCCATTTTCTATATCAATACGAATGGTTTGAGTATGACCGCTGACATTAAATAACCCGGTAATTTCCTCACCTGTTTCCGCAGTACGTTTAATTTGCATTACGGCCGGTGTAATACTGTTAATTTGAAAATCACTATCAGGATGAAATGCTTTATTATTACGACGTATTACAATTAGTCGGGATAACTCATGATAAATAGCGTGACGCAAACTGGTTTCATCTGCCAGCTCCGCTTCTATTTGTCTCACCTGATATTTTTTGCGGTTGATCGCGCGGTTATAACCGAACGTCTCAACACCTTTATAATCATTGCGTGATCCAAGTATGCTTTGAATGTAAACCGCCGGCACGCCTGGAAAACTCAGCAAAATGGCATGTGCGAGAATAAAGCGAGAAAACCGTTCGGCATCGCTACAATTACCAGGGGTTAGCGCATCCATATATGTCACGTTAATTTCATACGGGCTGCGACTGCCATCAGGGTTATTTTTCCAGTTAACCAGCGCACCTTCCTGTTGTAGTTCTGTCACCAGCCGCATGATCTCGTCTTCAGGCAACAAACCGCGTAATGGGTTGAGACCAATGCCATCATGTGATGCGAGAAAATTAAACCAGGTTGTCTCACCAGACGGCAGCTCCAGTGATTGCGCCCACTGACACAATATCGACGTGTCCTGGCGTTGTACCGCATGCAGCACCAGCGGCGGCAGCGAGAACTGGTACACCATATGCGCTTCATCATGGCCATTACCGTAGTAGGACACGTTATCCTTATGCGGGACGTTGGTTTCGGTAATAATCGCCGTACCAGGCGCCGCGCAGTCCGCAATAGCGCGGAATAGTTTGATAAGCTGATGCGTTTTTTCCAGATGAATACAGCTCGTTCCAGGCTCTTTCCACATAAAGCCAACCGCATCCAGGCGAACATAATCTGCGCCCTGCTCAAGATAGCTCAGCAGCACATCGACCATCGCCAGTAACACCACCGGGTTGGCATAATTGAGATCGATCTGGTCATCGCTGAACGTCGTCCATAAATGGCGCACGGTGTTATCTTTTAGCGTAAATGGTGTCAGTAACGGTAATGTGCGTGGACGTGTGACGTTGCTCAGGTCCGTATCAGGATCCATTGCAATAAAGAAATTTTCATAACCGTCAAGTTGTTGCAAATAATTATTAAACCACTCGCTTTTAGCTGACATATGGTTACAAACAAAATCAAACATCAGTCGACTGGACTCACCTAATTCCTTAATATCATTCCAGTCACCGGTTTCTTCGGCAACCTGATGGTAATTAATCACGGAAAAACCATCATCCGATGACCACGGATAAAATGGCAGAAGATGCACATGAGAAAATGTCGACTTAAGCCATTCATTATAAAACTGATTAAACGTCGGCAACGGTTTTTTACCAACCCCGTGGAATTGATCGGCGTAGGTAATAAGCACCACATCGCCCTCGTCCCAATGCGCTTTACGGATTTTTTTAATTAATCCCTGTGATTTCTCTAAACGTGCAAACAGCGCTTCATAGTGGCATGAAGTAAATGTATGACCATAAACTTCTGTCAGGCATTTTTGGATTTTTTGGTTCACCTTCGATTCTCGTGGTAGCGGTCCCATGAGCCAAGAGACTACTCTGCGTAAAATAAGCTGTCAATTAGCTGAGGTGGTCTGAAGGGGGGTAAAAAAAGAATTTTGGCAGCCAAAAAATCGTATTTGTGAGCTGCCGCAAATTAACTGAGGGAATGTTGATTAATTGTTGCTTGCTTTTACTGATTCAAATATCAGGTTCGATTACCGGAATATCGTTTCGACAATTTTGCCGCTGCCCGACTCAACACCGGTTCCAGAACCAACGCCAGCAGCATTTTTAGCGGGCGTCGGGCGACGGATTTCACCGCCCACCCTGCTACCCCCGCCGGGCCGTAGCGAAGCGCCGTTAAAAGCACCAGCTTACCTGCTATTTTAAAGCCCGGCTTAACCCTTTGCCCGGCACGTTGCCAGCGATTGTTCATTTCTAACCTCACAATTGGCGGAAACGACTACGTAAGGAAAAAGTATCGGACGTCACATAACGTTCCATTTCACGCAAACGCTTTTCACTAGCCGCCAGCTCGCGATCGACAGCATCCAACAGTTCACCGCTTGATGGCTGCTGCTCGCCGGAAACCACATTATCCGGCATCGGATCCAATACAAACGTCAGCACGATGTAAGCGACGAAGGTGAAAAAGGCCAGACCAAAAAAGACTGACAGCACCACCAGGATCCGTACCAGCTTCACAGGCACATCGAGATAATGCGCAATACCCGCACAAACCCCCTTAACCATGCCCTGCTGCGGAATACGCCACAGTTTTTTGTTCAGATTAACGCCTCCCATTAGCGGTCCCTCCAGTTTGGATGTTCAGCATCAAGGATGTCTTCCAGCGCCTGAATGCGCTCACGCATCCGCTGTGCGTCATCCTTGAGTTCGACCAGACGTTGCTGTTCACTTTGCGACAGTTCGCCACGACTGGAACGGTTGCTGTAATGCAGCCAGAGCCAAATCGGTAAAACAAACAGCACAAAGATGGTTAACGGGATAGCCAGAAATAGCGCGCTCATGAGTACTCCTTACAGGTGATGAGCGGCGGCGCGTTCGGGCGCCGCCAGATGTTATTATTGCTTGTCTTGCTGCATTTTGGCTTTAAGTTGCGCCAGCTGCTCGCTGATTTCATCATCTGCTTTCAGGTCAGCAAATTGCTGATCCAGGGACTTCTGTTTACCGAAATTATGGCTTTCAGCCTCAGCTTCCATCTGATCGATACGACGCTCGAAAGATTCAAAGCGCGCCATCGCTTCATCAAGTTTACCGCTGTCCAGCTGACGACGAACATCACGTGAAGAACTCGCTGCCTGATGACGTAGCATCAGCGCCTGCTGACGAGCACGGGTTTCACTGAGTTTATTTTCCAGCTCACCAATCTCTTTTTTCATACGCGCCAGCGTATCGTCAACCAGCGTGACTTCATGCTCCAGAGAGGCAATCAGGTCAGTCAATTTCTGTTTTTCGATTAACGCAGAACGCGCCAAATCTTCTTTCTCTTTGCGCAGCGCCAGCTCAGCTTTTTCTTGCCACTCTGCCTGTTGCGCGCTGGCCTGTTCGATACGACGAGATAATTGTTTCTTTTCTGCCAGAGCGCGTGCGGAGTTTGAACGCACCTCAACCAGCGTATCTTCCATTTCCTGGATCATTAACCGCACCAGCTTCTGCGGATCTTCAGCCTTTTCCAGCAACGCATTAATGTTGGCGTTCACGATGTCGGCAAAACGAGAAAAAATACCCATAATGTAATCCTCACTTACTGTTCTGATATCGGGCTATGCCCTGCTGATTTCGTAATGCACTTGGCGTGCCAACTTTTTATCTAATTGATTTTAATAATTATATCTAATTTTACCTGGCGAGAGAATTAGGGTAAATTGGTGAATAACACTAACAAATGGTGAATTTCATCATGGCAGGATACAAAGATAATCTTCTGGGTGAAGCAAACAGCTTTATTGAAGTGCTGGAGCAGGTTTCTCATCTGGCGCCGCTGGATAAGCCTGTCCTGGTTATCGGTGAGCGAGGTACTGGGAAAGAGCTTATTGCCAACCGCCTGCACTATCTCTCCACCCGTTGGCAAGGCCCGTTTATTTCGCTTAACTGCGCAGCGCTCAACGAGAACTTGCTTGATTCCGAACTGTTTGGTCACGAAGCAGGTGCCTTTACCGGCGCTCAAAAACGCCATCCTGGACGTTTCGAACGCGCCGACGGCGGTACGCTGTTTCTCGATGAACTGGCAACCGCCCCGATGTTGGTGCAGGAAAAATTGCTGCGCGTTATTGAATATGGAGAGCTGGAACGTGTTGGCGGCAGCCAGCCGTTGCAAGTTAACGTACGACTTGTTTGTGCAACCAATGCCGACTTACCTCGCATGGTCAACGAAGGCACTTTTCGCGCGGACCTGCTGGATCGTCTGGCCTTTGACGTAGTGCAACTCCCACCGTTACGCGAACGCCAAAGCGACATAATGTTAATGGCCGAGCATTTTGCCATTCAGATGTGCCGCGAGATCGGGTTACCACTGTTTCCAGGGTTTAGTGCCGAAGCCAGAGAAACGCTCCTCCACTACCGTTGGCCGGGTAATATTCGTGAACTGAAAAACGTCGTGGAGCGATCCGTTTATCGACATGGGACCAGTGATTACCCGCTGGATGAGATAATCATTGATCCCTTCCGCCGTCATGTCGTGGAATCTCAGGTGCAGGAAGCAAAACCAACATCTGTAGCATTACCGCTGGATCTTCGTGAATTCCAGCAGCAACAAGAGAAAGACTTTCTACAAACCAGCTTACTGCTGGCTAAATTTAACCAGAAAAAAGCCGCTGAATTACTGGGTCTCACTTATCATCAGCTACGAGCCTTGCTGAAGAAGCACCAGATCTAGCACGCATTTGCAAGTGTCATACTGGCGGGTTTGACGCATAACCTCATCTAAGCTACGCCAATTTTTCGAAAGTCGTGTTGGAAAAGTGTGAGCTGCGGGAGAACCGCTGGATGGGGACTCAGGTACTGGGTGCGACATTCAGTGGCTCAGATCTCTCCGGCGGCAAGTTTTCTACTTTCGACTGGCAAGCAGCAAACTTCGCACATTGCGATCTGACCAATTCGGAGTTAGGTGACTTAGATATTCGGGGTGTTGATTTACAAGGCGTTAAGTTAGACAACTACCAGGCATCGTTGCTCATGGAGCTGCTTGGTATCGCTGTGATTGGTTAGCCCAGCGTTTACACCGGGAGATGCGTTTGACGATTTACTTTTAACCAGTACGACTCCTGGCAAGCATTGTGAAACGTTTTCTCCAGTGGACGAATATCCTGACCTGCCGCATCAACGACATGCCATCTAATGCTGCATTCTGGACAGGCATTTGATGAATATTTAACCAATTCATTTTCGCGAGAACAACGAATAACCACTCCCGAATCATGAAGCCATGTCTTATTTATAATCTCAACTTCAGCCATGTCATCCCGTTTACTGACATCCTCAATACAAATAACATTTTTGCCTATTTTTATAGCATTGACATAATCCGCTAAGTTGCTCATTTATTAAATATTCCCGTTGATTCGTACACTAACGCATTATAATCGCTTACGCATTTTGTCACAGCGAGGAAACCGTAACAAATTACGCCAACTGTCCACATCCTGCACCGCGTTTATAGCAAGTCAGATGGGGCATGAAAATGCTAAGATAGTTAACAGAGTAGATTCAAAGTGGATAGCAGGTATGAATTTTGACCATGACGCGGTGTTGAACTCGCGCTTATCGAACCTGTTGCTCCCAAAAACAAACGGTAATGGCAAATGTCATTAAGTATTAGTAAGATAGCCTCTTTATATAATCCATTAAAATTATGCGCCTGGTTTTATCATCTCTGATCGTGATGGCTGGATTTCTGAGTGGTCAGGCTGCTGCTGCGCCTGAGCAAGCTTCGCACGCTGATATCCGTGACAGTGGGTTTGTCTATTGCGTCAGCGGGCAGGTCAATACGTTCAACCCGCAAAAAACGAGCAGTGGTCTCATCGTCGACACGTTAGCGGCCCAATTGTATGACCGACTGCTTGATGTAGATCCCTACACCTATCGACTGGTGCCTGAGCTGGCTGAAAGCTGGGAGGTGCTGGATAACGGCGCAACCTACCGCTTCCATCTGCGTCGTGACGTACAGTTTCAAAAGACCGCCTGGTTCACTCCCACCCGCAAACTGAATGCAGACGATGTGGTGTTTACCTTCGAGCGCATCTTTGATCGCCACCATCCATGGCACAATGTGAACGGCAGCAATTTCCCCTACTTCGACAGCCTGCAGTTCGCCGATAACGTCCAAAGTGTGCGCAAACTGGACAACAACACCGTTGAATTCCGCTTAACTCAACCTGATGCCTCCTTTATGTGGCATCTTGCCACACACTATGCCTCCGTAATGTCGGCGGAATATGCGGCTAACCTGGCAAAACAGGATCGTCAGGAACTGCTCGACAGACAACCTGTCGGCACAGGACCGTACCAACTTTCGGAGAATCGTGCCGGCCAATATATTCGGTTGCAGCGGCATGAAAAATTCTGGCGTGGTACTCCTCTGATGCCGCAGGTGGTAGTGGACCTCGGTTCTGGCGGAACCGGACGGTTATCAAAGTTACTGACCGGCGAATGTGACGTTTTAGCCTGGCCTGCCGCCAGCCAGCTCAGCATATTGCGTGATGACCCTCGCCTGCGTCTGACGCTGCGCCCGGGGATGAACATTGCCTACCTGGCGTTCAACACCAATAAACCGCCGTTGAATAACCCTGCAGCGCGGCATGCGCTGGCGCTAGCGATCAACAACCAACGGTTAATGCAGTCTATCTACTACGGGACGGCAGAGACCGCGGCATCTATTTTGCCTCGCGCCTCGTGGGCTTATGATAACGAAGCTAAAATTACAGAGTACAACCCGGCAAAATCGCGCGAGCAGCTAAAAGCGCTGGGGCTGGAGAATCTGACGTTACAACTTTGGGTTCCTACCAGCTCTCAGGCCTGGAACCCCAGTCCGCTGAAAACCGCAGAGCTGATTCAGGCAGATATGGCTCAGGTGGGTGTGAAAGTGAAGATCATCCCGGTAGAAGGCCGTTTTCAGGAGGCAAGATTAATGGATATGAACCATGATCTGACGTTATCCGGCTGGGCGACGGACAGTAACGATCCTGACAGTTTTTTCCGGCCGTTGCTCAGCTGTGCCGCCATCAATTCGCAGACCAACTTTGCCCACTGGTGTAATCCGCAGTTTGACAGCATTCTGCGCAAAGCCCTCTCTTCGCAGCAGCTTTCATCGCGAATAGATGCCTATGACGAAGCGCAAAATATTCTAGCGCAAGAGTTACCGATCCTGCCGCTGGCCTCTTCACTGCGTCTACAGGCTTACCGCTACGACATCAAAGGGCTGGTGCTCAGTCCGTTCGGCAATTCCTCTTTTGCCGGGGTGTCCCGGGAAAAGAAAGATGAGGTGAAAAAACCATGATTATCTTCACCCTGCGTCGATTTTTGTTGCTGCTGGTCACCCTGTTCTTTCTGACCTTTATTGGATTCAGCCTGAGCTACTTCACACCTCATGCGCCGTTACAGGGCGCATCGTTGTGGAACGCTTGGGTATTCTGGTTCAATGGTCTCATTCACTGGGATTTCGGCGTATCCAGTATCAATGGTCAGTTGATCTCAGAACAGCTGAAAGAGGTGTTCCCGGCCACAATGGAACTGTGCATTCTTGCCTTTGGTTTTGCACTAATGGTCGGGATCCCCGTTGGTATGCTGGCAGGCATCACGCGCAACAAATGGCAGGATCGTTGCATCAGCGCATTGGCTCTGATGGGGTTTTCTATCCCCGTTTTTTGGCTGGCTCTGCTGCTGACATTGCTCTTCTCACTGACCCTCGGCTGGTTACCCGTTTCCGGGCGTTTTGATCTTCTCTACGAGGTGAAACCCGTTACCGGTTTTGCCATTATTGATGCGTGGATCTCCGACTCACCCTGGCGCGATGAAATGCTGGTCAGCGCTATCCGTCATATGGTGCTCCCGGTGCTAACGCTCTCCGTTGCGCCCACCACCGAAGTCATCCGCCTGATGCGTATCAGCACCATTGAGGTCTTTGATCAGAACTACGTCAAAGCGGCGGCCACACGCGGTTTGTCACGCTTAACGATTCTGCGCCGTCACGTTCTGCACAACGCCCTCCCGCCGGTGATCCCGCGTCTGGGCTTACAGTTTTCCACCATGCTGACGCTGGCGATGATCACCGAGATGGTCTTTAGCTGGCCTGGTCTTGGCCGTTGGTTGATTAACGCGATTCGCCAGCAGGATTACGCGGCGATTTCAGCAGGCGTTATGGTTATTGGCTCACTGGTTATCATCGTCAACGTTATCTCTGATATTTTGGGTGCTATGGCTAACCCTCTGAAACATAAGGAATGGTATGCCTTACGATAGCGTCTATAGCGAAAAACGCCCGCCAGGTACGTTGCGCACCGCATGGCGCAATTTCTATGGTGATGCAACTGCGATGATCGGCCTGTACGGCTGCGCGGGATTGGCTGTTTTGTGTATTTTTGGTGGTTGGTTTGCCCCTTACGGCATCGATCAGCAATTTCTCGGCTATCAGCTTTTACCGCCGTCATGGTCACGCTATGGCGAAGTCTCTTTCTTCCTCGGAACTGACGATCTGGGACGAGACGTTTTAAGTCGTCTGCTCAGCGGCGCGGCCCCGACCGTTGGAGGCGCGTTTGTCGTCACTCTTGCCGCCACACTGTGTGGCCTTGTATTGGGCGTAGTTGCCGGTGCGACGCACGGCTTGCGCTCCGCAGTGCTGAACCACATTCTGGACACCCTGCTGTCGATCCCTTCTCTGCTGCTGGCGATTATTGTGGTGGCCTTTGCCGGACCGCATCTGACACACGCCATGTTTGCCGTCTGGCTGGCTTTGCTACCGCGCATGGTGCGTTCCGTTTACAGCATGGTGCATGACGAGCTGGAGAAAGAATACGTCATTGCCGCTCGCCTGGATGGTGCAACCACACTGAATATTCTGTGGTTTGCCGTTCTGCCCAATATTACCGCCGGTCTGATTACTGAAATCACCCGCGCACTGTCGATGGCGATTCTGGATATCGCCGCGCTGGGTTTTCTCGACCTTGGCGCACAGCTGCCATCCCCGGAATGGGGGGCCATGCTCGGCGACGCGCTGGAGCTGATTTATGTCGCTCCGTGGACGGTCATGCTGCCAGGCGCAGCGATTATGATAAGCGTGCTGCTTGTTAACCTACTGGGTGACGGCGTGCGCCGCGCAATTATTGCGGGGGTGGAATAATGCCATTACTGGATATCCGCAACCTGACGATTGAATTCAGAACCGGTGACGACTGGGTTAAGGCAGTTGATCGCGTCAGCATGACCCTCAACGAGGGTGAAATCCGCGGGCTGGTCGGCGAGTCTGGTTCCGGCAAAAGTCTGATCGCTAAGGCCATTTGCGGCGTCGCTAAAGATAACTGGCGCGTAACCGCAGACCGTATGCGTTTTGATGATATCGATCTGCTACGTCTTTCCGCGCGTGAACGACGCAAACTGGTCGGCCATAACGTCTCCATGATTTTTCAGGAGCCACAGTCATGTCTCGATCCGTCCGAGCGGATCGGACGGCAGCTAATGCAAAATATTCCCGCCTGGACTTACAAGGGCCGCTGGTGGCAGCGCATTGGCTGGCGCAAACGCCGTGCGATTGAACTCTTACACCGCGTCGGGATAAAAGACCATAAAGATGCCATGCGCAGCTTCCCATATGAGCTAACCGACGGCGAATGCCAGAAGGTCATGATCGCTATCGCATTGGCGAATCAGCCGCGTTTGCTGATTGCCGATGAGCCGACGAACGCGATGGAGCCAACCACCCAGGCGCAAATTTTCCGTCTGCTAACCCGTCTGAATCAAAACAGCAATACCACCATTTTGTTGATAAGCCATGACCTGCAAATGCTCAGCCAGTGGGCTGACAAAATCAACGTGATGTACTGCGGACAAACGGTGGAAACCGCGCCAAGTAAAGATTTGGTGACCATTCCGCATCATCCTTATACTCAAGCGTTGATTCGCGCTATTCCTGATTTTGGTAGCGCAATGCCGCACAAAAGCCGCCTGAATACCATGCCAGGAGCAATTCCATTGCTGGAACAATTACCCATCGGCTGTCGTCTGGGGCCGCGCTGCCCTTATGCACAACGCGAATGTATTGAAACCCCAAGACTGACCGGAGCAAAGAATCATCTCTACGCCTGTCATTTCCCGCTGAACATGGAGAGAGAGTGAGATGGTAGAAACCCTGCTCGAAGTTCGTAATCTGAGCAAAACCTTTCGCTACCGGACAGGTTTATTTCGCCGCCAGACCGTTGAGGCCGTCAAGCCCCTGAGTTTCACCCTGCGCGAACGTCAGACGCTCGCCGTCATTGGTGAAAACGGTTCAGGGAAATCTACGCTGGCAAAAATGTTAGCGGGTATGATTGAACCTACCAGCGGTGAGCTGCTGATTGACGATCATCCGTTAAAATATGGTGATTATTCATTTCGTAGTCAGCGGATCCGTATGATTTTCCAGGATCCGTCAACATCGCTTAATCCTCGGCAACGTATCTCGCAGATCCTCGATTTTCCGCTACGACTGAATACCGACCTCGAGCCTGAGCAGCGTCGTAAACAGATCGTGGAGACCATGCGCATGGTCGGACTGCTGCCGGATCACGTAAGCTATTACCCGCATATGTTAGCGCCGGGGCAAAAACAGCGTCTGGGCCTTGCCCGTGCACTCATTTTACGACCCAAAGTCATTATCGCCGACGAAGCCCTGGCTTCTCTGGACATGTCGATGCGTTCGCAGCTCATCAATCTGATGCTGGAATTACAGGAAAAACAGGGGATTTCATATATCTATGTGACTCAGCATATTGGCATGATGAAGCACATCAGCGACCAGGTATTAGTCATGCATCAGGGCGAAGTTGTTGAGCGCGGCAGTACAGCGGACGTTCTGGCCTCCCCGTTGCATGAACTTACCCGTCGCCTGATTGCAGGTCATTTCGGCGAAGCGCTTACCGCCGACGCCTGGCGGAAAGATCGCTAACAAACGAATGCCCCCTTAACCGGGGGGCATTCTGCCATCAGTGACACAACGTAGGTAAGAGCAGCGTATCAACTTCGGTAAACGTGACTGACGGGTAAAGGGCACCCTGCATTGCCCAGACACCTGCAGCACTGGCCTCGTCGACAAGTTGTGCTGTTTCGACTCCCTTCACTACAACACGGTTGCAATATTCCCTGATATTTTTGATCAGCACCGGGAACATCGGTTTTTCTACCTGTTCCAGGAAGAAACCGCGATCCAGTTTAACAACGTCAAAATGACCGCAAACCAGCGGGCTGGCCCCTACGCTGCCGGAGCCAAGATCGCCTAACCACAATGCGTTTGGGCCGCCGCGAAGTGAATTAATCAACAGACTATTCAGGCACACGGTATTCGTCAAAAAACGTTCTGAAAGTTCCAGCGCAATAAATGGTAGTGCCTGTAAGGCCGACTTGATGGCTGGATCACCAATCGCCAACAGCGCCATTTCGTCAATGAGTTTCAGGGTACAAATAAGGTTGTTGCGCTCAAACCAGTCACGCTTTTCGGCAATTAATCGAATTTGCTCGAGCATGAAATTACGCTTTTGTTCGCTATCCCACGCTGAAATGATGAAATCTGGATGCAACGGTTGAACCGTATCTGAAGTAAACCGGGCGTTGATCTCTACGCCCAGTAATTTATCTGTTGTGTCTCTCATCGTTTCCGCGATGAAATGATAGTGCATAAGACCACTCCAATTGATCATAACGTCATGATAATGCACTTCTAATCACAATCAATCAATAATATCGATCAATGTGTCGATATTGATCGATAAAAACAATATATCATAACAAGCTGAATATTGTCATATTTTTTGTTTTAAGAAAGTTCCTACCTTGCTATGTTTATTAACATCAGCTAGCAATGAAATAATACCATTTCAATGCCTTTGAAACCTTGCATTTTCTCTGATTCACCGACGTTAAATGCCTGAACGAAGCATAACCGGAGGGGAATGATATACTCCCCACATGCAATGAAGTGACTGGTCACGTGAGGTTGATAACCATTCCTCAGGGAAAAGGCGTGGGATATAATTTCAGACCAATTTCGAGTGAGCTTAACGCGTCAATCATAATTCATTGATTGGTAAAAGATAAGTGTTAACAAAAAGGATTAAAGCCATGGGTTTTTTATCAGGTAAGCGTATTCTGGTGACAGGCCTTGCCAGTAAATTGTCTATCGCATGGGGAATCGCTCAGGCGATGCATCGCGAAGGTGCTGAACTGGCGTTCACCTACCAGAACGACAAGCTGAAAGGTCGTGTGGAAGAATTTGCAGCGCAATTAGGCTCCAACATTGTTTTGCAGTGTGATGTGGCTGAAGATGCCAGCATTGACGCCATGTTTGCTGAACTGAGCAAAACCTGGCCGAAATTCGACGGTTTCGTACACTCAATCGGCTTCGCACCTGCTGACCAACTGGATGGCGATTATGTGAATGCAGTTACCCGCGAAGGATTTAAAATTGCGCATGACATTAGCGCTTACAGCTTTGTTGCGATGGCAAAAGCATGTCGTTCCATGCTAAACCCTGGTTCTGCGCTACTGACGTTGTCCTATCTGGGCGCAGAGCGTGCAATCCCTAACTATAACGTCATGGGCCTGGCGAAAGCCTCCCTGGAAGCGAACGTCCGTTATATGGCTAATGCGATGGGACCTGAAGGCGTGCGTGTGAATGCCATTTCCGCAGGTCCAATCCGTACACTCGCCGCTTCTGGCATTAAAGATTTCCGTAAAATGCTGGCGCACTGTGAAGCGGTTACACCGATTCGCCGCACCGTTACCATTGAAGATGTGGGTAACTCCGCAGCATTTCTGTGCTCCGATCTCTCTGCCGGTATCTCTGGTGAAGTCGTACACGTTGACGGTGGCTTCAGCATCGCCGCAATGAACGAGCTGGAACTTAAATAATCCTAAGACCTCGATGGGCGGTCTTGCGCCGCCCATGACACTCCTCTCAGCTACCACATATGCCTTTCTGATATTTATTATCACGTAACAATCTTTCATCCCCTCATCTGCTTACGTCAGGATATTGCAGCGCAAACGATCCGGCGTAGTAGTATGACGACGAGTCCGGGTCGCCACTTTTAGACCAAGGAACGCCCATGGAACAACGCCGAATTGAAGGCAAAAGCCACTGGTATCATGAGACGCAATCCAGCATGTATCCGCAAGATGTTCTGCCGCTGGTCCCGGAAGCCGCTCATGTCGACGACAGTTTTTTACTGGATCTGGCATTACCTGATGACGCTCTTTCGCCCTTTCAATCCTGGTTAACCCCTGCCCGTAAACTTGCCCAGACGCTCTTCCCGGCTCATGTAAACCTGAATCAGATGCATACGTTCAGTGCCTATGAACGAATGAGTACAGCCCTGACCGTCGCTCAGGTGTATGGTGTGCAGCGATTATGTAATCACTATGCCGCGCGTTTAACACCGCTTCCCGGTCCGGACTCCTCGCGGGAAAGTAACCATCGACTGGCACAAATCACCCAATATGCTCGCCAACTTGCCAGCTCTCCTGCCGTGATAGGCGAACGCGACCGTCAGCATCTGGAAGCGGTCGGACTGACCACCAGCGATAATATTCTGATGAATCAAATCATCGGCTTCGTCGGTTTTCAGGCCCGAACCGTGGCCCTGTTTCAGGCCTGGTCTGGTCATCCGGTACGCCGAATACCGGGGCTGGATATTCAGCAATTTGCTCACGCTTCGTTATTTAACGCCACAAAGACAACCTGGCATGCTGCACCATTCCCGATCGAAAAATATCCCCCCCATGCTGAGAATTCTGCCAGAGGATATCCCGATGAACTGCAAGCGTTGGTGCCATTATTGATACATTCACCGGTCATTTTAGATTTACTCACGACGCTGATTTCCGCTGTCCGGCGCAGCACTGTATCAGTACAGGAATTTTCACTGGCAGCGCTGGTGACGTCACGAATTAACGGCAGCGTGGCCTGCTTTAACGAGCAGGCGCATACAGCAAATGAATTAGTCGACGTTATCGCCCTGCTTCGCCTGGATGAACGTGAATTACAACGTTGGGAACAACGACATCCGGTTGAGTGCGTCACCCTACAGGCGGTACAATGGCTGACCCGGGCGCCCGACCGCTTTAGCACCGCACTGTTAACGTCTTTGTTCGATCAGGGAATCTCTTCAGAGCAGGCTATCAACCTGCTAGCCTGGAGTGGATTGTGCGGATGGTTGAATCGCTTGAAAATCGCGCTGGGCGACACTGATTAACCGATCCACTTACTGAAAGAGCGCTTGCTGCCACTGGCAGAATCGCGTAAAACTGTCAGCCGCTCTTTTAGCCACGAAAATAGACAATTATGCTTCAGGACAACCCGCTGCTAGCGCAGCTTAAACAGCAACTACATTCCCAGACGCCACGTGCTGAAGGGGTGGTAAAAGCCACGGAAAAAGGCTTTGGCTTCCTGGAAGTCGATGCACAAAAAAGCTATTTCATTCCACCGCCGCAGATGAAAAAAGTGATGCATGGCGACCGCATTGTTGCGGTTATCCATACAGAAAAAGATCGTGAGTCTGCAGAGCCGGAAGAACTGATCGAACCCTTCCTGACGCGCTTCGTGGGTAAAGTTCAGGGCAAAAATGATCGTCTGTCCATCGTGCCGGATCATCCGTTACTGAAAGATGCTATTCCTTGTCGTGCCACCCGTGGCGTTGAACATGAATTTAAAGAAGGCGACTGGGCAGTTGCAGAAATGCGCCGTCACCCGCTGAAAGGCGATCGCACCTTCTACGCCGAGTTAACCCAATTTATCACTTTTGCTGATGACCACTTTGTCCCGTGGTGGGTCACACTGGCACGCCATAATCTGGAAAAAGAAGCACCGGACGGCGTAGCAACCGAAATGCTGGACGAAGGCCTGGTTCGTGAAGATTTAACCGCCCTTAATTTCGTCACCATCGACAGCGCCAGCACCGAAGATATGGACGATGCGCTGTATGCTGAAGAACAAGCTGACGGCACGCTACAATTAACCGTCGCCATTGCCGACCCAACAGCCTGGATTGCAGAAGGCAGTAAGCTGGATAAAACGGCAAAAATTCGCGCGTTCACCAATTATTTACCGGGGTTCAATATCCCGATGTTGCCACGTGAATTGTCTGACGATCTCTGCTCTCTGCGCGCGAACGAAGTGCGCCCGGTTTTAGCTTGTCGTATGAGCATTACCGCCGATGGCGCGATTGAAGACAACATCACCTTTTTCGCTGCGACAATTGAGTCAAAAGCGAAGCTGGCCTATGACAATGTTTCCGACTGGCTGGAAGGTACAGGCGAGTGGCAACCAGAAAACGACGCGATTGCGGAACAGATCCGTCTGCTGCATCGTATTTGTCTGAGCCGAGGAGAGTGGCGCCATAACCACGCGCTGGTCTTTAAAGATCGCCCGGATTACCGTTTCGTTCTCGGTGAAAAAGGTGAAGTACTGGACATCGTCGCTGAACCACGTCGCATCGCAAACCGTATCGTGGAAGAATCCATGATTGCGGCAAATATTTGCGCCGCCCGTGTGCTTCGCGACAAGCTGGGCTTCGGTATTTATAACGTCCATATGGGATTCGACCCGGCCAACGCCGACGCTCTGGCCGCGCTGCTGAAAACCCACGGTATGCACGTCGATGCCGAAGAAGTCCTGACTCTGGAAGGTTTCTGCAAACTGCGCCGCGAACTGGATGCTCAGCCATCAGGCTTCCTCGACAGCCGAATTCGCCGCTTCCAGTCTTACGCTGAAATAAGTATTGAGCCAGGTCCACACTTTGGGCTGGGTCTGGAGGCATATGCCACCTGGACTTCCCCAATCCGTAAGTATGGCGATATGATCAACCACCGTCTGCTTAAGGCTGTCATCAAAGGCGAAACCATCGCCCGACCTCAGGATGATACCACCGTGCAAATGGCAGAACGTCGTCGCCTGAACCGGATGGCTGAGCGTGACGTGGGTGACTGGCTTTACGCCCGTTTCCTGAGTGATAAAGCCGGTACCGACACCCGCTTTGCGGCCGAGATCATTGACGTCAGCCGCGGTGGCATGCGCGTGCGCTTAGTTGATAATGGCGCTGTTGCCTTTATTCCTGCTCCCTTCCTGCACGCCGTTCGTGATGAACTGGTATGCAGCCAGGAAAGCGGCACCGTGCAAATTAAAGGTGAAGTGGTTTACAAAGTCACAGATGTGATTGACGTAACTATCGCTGAAGTACGGATGGAAACCCGCAGCGTTATCGCGCGTCCAGCCGCGTAACACGCATAAATCAAGCGACCTTTCTCATTTTTGAAAGGTCGTTTTCTTTTTACCTCCCAAATTTCAACCGCGCACTACACTTCTTTCATCCAGTCAAAAAATTTATTTACTATTTTTCAGCTCCGTTGGCTTTGCTTTTTACGGATTCTGGATTACACATAAATATATAAAAAAAACAATACGTTCAGCCATAATCACCCTGAATGAATCATGGCTACCCATACTTTTGAGGCTCTATGCGCTTTAAACGGGATAGTACACATCATGAAAGACGTCCGGGAGCTGATTACGTTGTATAGCTATGTTGGCACTAATAACCCTTACTGGCGTTTGTCAGAGGATTGCAACATCCTGCATTTCTCTGTCGAAGAAACGTCAGAGACCGATCAGACCATCGAATTATCCCCGGAACAAGCCGAACGCATTCGCGAGATGACGGTAATTACGTCAAGTTTATTAATGACGTTACCGATTGAAGATGACAACATTCCCGTGCATCTGGTCGGCCGAAAAATCAATAAGCGTGAATGGGCCGGTAGCGCATCCGCCTGGGATGACACCCCTTCCGTCGCCCGTGACTTGGCTCATGGCCTCTCTTTTGCCGAACAGGTGGTTTCTGAAGCCAACTCAGTCATTGTCATTCTTGATCGCATGGGCAACATTCAGCGGTTTAATCGACTGTGCGAAGAGTATACCGGACTCAAAGAACGTGAAGTCATTGGCCAAAGTGTATTCACATTATTTATGAGTCGACGTGAAGCTGCCGCGTCACGACGCAATATCGAGGTCTTTTTTCGCGAAGGTAACTCATATGAAGTTGAACGCTGGGTGAAGACCTGCAAAGGACAGCGTCTGTTTTTATTTCGTAATAAATTTGTGCATAACGGTAGCGGCAAGAACGAAATATTTCTGATCTGTTCCGGGACCGATATCACTGAAGAACGCCGCGCCCAGGAGCGTTTGCGGGTGTTGGCGAATACTGACTCGATCACTGGATTACCCAATCGCAACGCTATTCATAATCTGATCAGCAATGCGATTGAGAACGCGGGCGATACGCAGGTCGGGATTGTGTACCTCGATCTGGATAACTTCAAAAAGGTAAACGATGCCTACGGGCATATGTTTGGCGATCAGCTATTGCAAAGCGTATCGCTGGCAATACTCAGTTGCCTTAGCGAAAACCAGTTACTGGCACGGTTTGGCGGCGATGAGTTTATTGTCCTTGCCACCGAAACATCCCAGGGTTCACTGGAAGCCACCGCGTCGCGTATTCTGACACGCCTGCGTCAACCTTTTCGCATCGGCCTGATTGAAATCTATACCGGATGCTCTATTGGTATTTCCCTCGCCCCACAACATGGTCAGGACTGCGAGAGCGTCATTCGTAACGCCGATACGGCCATGTACACCGCAAAAGAAGGTGGCCGTGGACAGTTTTGTGTTTTCTCTCCGGAAATGAATCAGCGGGTATTTGAATATCTGTGGCTGGATACTAATCTGCGCAAGGCGCTGGAAAACGATCAACTGGTTATCCATTATCAGCCAAAGATAACCTGGCGAGGCGAAGTGCGCAGCCTGGAGGCGCAGGTTCGCTGGCAGTCTCCGGAACGTGGCCTCATTCCACCACTGGAATTTATCTCCTACGCCGAAGAATCAGGGCTTATCGTTCCTCTGGGTCGCTGGGTTATTCTGGACGTTGTGCGTCAGATAGCAAAATGGCGCGCAAAGGGAATCAATCTGCGCGTGGCGGTAAACGTTTCTGCCCGGCAGCTCGCCGATCAGACGCTATTTACCGATCTCAAGCAGGTGCTTCATGAACTCGACTTTGAATATTGCCCCATCGATGTCGAGTTAACGGAAAGCAGTTTAATTGAAAATGAGCAGTTGGCACTGTCCGTCATTCAGCAGTTTAGCCAGATGGGGGCGCAAATCCATTTGGATGATTTTGGTACCGGTTATTCGTCACTGTCTCAACTGGCCCGGTTCCCACTTGATGCAATTAAACTGGATCAAACCTTTGTCAGGGATGTACACAAACAACCTGTTTCGCAGTCGCTGGTACGTGCCATTGTTGCGGTCGCACAGGCACTCAACCTGCAGGTCATCGCCGAAGGTGTTGAAAGCGCGAAAGAGGATGCGTTTTTAACCAAAAATGGCGTCAACGAGCGTCAGGGTTTTTTGTTTGCTAAACCAATGCCAGCCGCCGCGTTTGAGCGTTGGTATCGACGGCACCTCAATAAAAAAACACGCTAATGCAGTGGGATCAAACGTTGAAAATAGCCATAAATGGACATTACGTAACGATCCTATCTGCATGTAATCACAGAATATATAATATTCTTCTATCGTTGAAGTTAATACTATTTTTCCCTTCTCTTTTGCCATGAAATTCTGCATCATGAAATTCAAACTCTATTGCCATTAGGATGATAACCATGTCTGATATCGACGCTCAGCGTCTGGCCGAACGCATTGATACTGTGCTGGATATCCTCGTTGCAGGTGATTACCACTCAGCTATCCATAATCTCGAAATTCTGAAGGCTGAGCTGCTAAACATGACCAAAGAAGATGCCGAATCCTTGCCCAAAAAGCACAAGGCTCCCTGGGAGATCTGATGACATTAACCCTTTAATGTCGCTGCTATAAGCAAACTGCACGTGAGGCAGTTTCCGTTTAATTTCCGATACGATATCGCAATAAAATTAATATTATGAATTCCCGACAACAATCTATTTTGCAGATGGTGACTGATAAAGGTCAGATGAGCGTTGCCGAACTGGCAAAAATCACCGGTGTCTCAGAAGTGACGATTCGACAGGATCTGAACACACTGGAAAAACAGAGTTATTTACGCCGTGCGCACGGTTTTGCTGTTTCATTGAACAGCGATGATGTGGAAACGCGCATGATGACTAATTTTACGCTGAAGCGTGAGCTGGCTGAATTCGCCGCATCGCTGGTAAGCCCAGGTGAGTCCGTATTCATTGAAAACGGCAGCAGCAATGCGCTCTTAGCCAGAACGCTCGCGGAGCAAAAAGATGTCACCATCATTACCGTCAGCAGCTATATAGCCCATCTGCTGAAAGAAACCCCCTGCGAAGTGATTCTCCTTGGCGGCATCTATCAGAAAAAAAGCGAAAGTATGGTTGGGCCCTTAACTCGCCAGTTTATCCAGCAGGTACACTTCAGCAAGGCCTTTATCGGCATTGATGGCTGGCAGGCTGACACTGGCTTCACCGGACGCGACATGATGCGTTCTGATGTGGTTAACGCGGTGCTGGAAAAAGGTGCAGAAGTTATTGTGCTTACTGACAGCTCAAAATTCGAAGCCATTCACCCGTACACGCTGGGTCCATTAGAGCGATTCAGCCGCGTAGTCACGGACTCCAGGCTTAGCGCCAGCGTACAAATGCAGCTTGAGCATTCCGGATTAACCGTCAATATCATTGATGCCCACGCGTAACATCTTCAGCAGATGATTTGTCAGTTGGCAAATCATCTCCTCTCTGAGAGTTATCTGACAGTCCAATTAAGACTTTTTACCTGTCGTTAACAGGATTAAGTCGTAAAATTAATGTTAGCGATATAACAGGAACGAACCTCCAACTTCAGGATAGTGTTTGTAATGCCTTCGCTAAACGGTTTCACGGAAATATCTTCGTTAGCCTAAATTTAGCGCTATTCTTAAAGAACACTGGATTCCGTGAATCAATAATTCAGGAGAAAGTATTATGTTAGTAACGAGCAAAAAAATGACCGCTGCCATTCTGGCGATTACTCTGGCAATGTCGCTGAGCGCCTGCTCTAACTGGTCCAAACGCGATCGTAACACTGCAATCGGTGCTGGTGCAGGTGCAATAGGTGGTGCAGTCCTGACTGACGGCAGCACGCTGGGTACGCTGGGTGGTGCTGCAGTAGGTGGTATCATTGGCCACCAGGTGGGTAAATAATCTACGGTTGAACGGCTCGATATAATAATACGTTTACTTTTTCAGGTCTGTATTATTAAAAAGCCACGGAAATATTCCGTGGCTTTTTTTATTAACCGCCAGCCAGTTTAACTTTCATTCCTTTGGCTTCCAGCAGCGATTTAATCAAGTCGCGTTTATCACCCTGTATCTCAATCACGCCATCCTTCACTGCCCCGCCACAACCACATTTTTTCTTCAGTTCCGCAGCTAATTTGGTCAGTTCGGCATCGTCTTGATCAATACCGGTAATCAAACACACGCCCTTACCTTTGCGGCCACTGGTCTGGCGCTGGATACGAACAATGCCATCGCCTTGTGGGCGCACAGGAGCAGCTTTTGGTTCATCAATGCGCCCGGAGTCGGTTGAGTAGACCAGGCGAGAGTTTGAGTCGTTCATTTACGCACCTCGTTTCAGTGAGGCATTAATCATCTTCAGCGTCTGAGCCGGATCTGCCGACTGCGTGACCGGACGACCAATAACCATATAATCCACACCAGCTGACTGTGCTTGTTCCGGCGTCATAATGCGACGCTGATCGCCCGCCTCGCTGCCTTCAGGACGAATACCCGGCGTAACCAATTTAAATGCCTGGCCAAACGCCTGCTTGAATCGCACCGCTTCCTGCGCGGAGCATACAACACCATCCAAACCACAATGTTGGGTTAAGCGCGCCAGCCTTTCAGCATGCTCTGCAGGTGACAACGTCACGCCGAGATCGGCGAGGTCGCTGGCTTCCATACTGGTCAGAACCGTTACCGCAATCAGCAGCGGTGCGTCCTTGCCAAAAGGTAATAAGGCTTCACGTGCGGCGGTCATCATACGCGCCCCACCAGAAGCATGAACGTTAACCATCCACACGCCAAGCTCAGCCGCTGCCGCAACGGCATGCGCGGTAGTGTTGGGAATATCATGAAATTTCAAATCAAGAAAAACGTCAAAACCACGCTGTTGTAAATCGCGAACCAACTGAGGTCCAAAAAGCGTGAACATCTCTTTGCCCACTTTCAAACGGCAATCACGAGGATCAATTCTGTCGACAAAAGCTAATGCTTTATCACGATTGGAATAATCGAGAGCGACAACGACAGGAGAATCAGTAACAGCACGAGAAGAAGATGAAGCAGTAAACGTCATGACCAGACCTTCTTGAGGATGGGCGCCGACAGTAGCGCGAAATGGGTAAACGGCGTGCATTCTACCTGCGGTAATAGAAAATTAACAGGCGCGATTCCATTTCTGCCAGGCGAATTTGGCAACGGTGGCTGAGGATGGCTTTGTTACTCATCATTAGTATGTTGTAACTAAAGTAAGATTTTTTTAAAAATTACAACCCATCAAGTCCGCGAATAGGCTTAATGGTTGACCATGAGCGACAAGATGGGCAGTGCCAGTACAGTGTATATGCGGTAAATCCGCACTTCTGGCAACGATAGCGCGGCTTGCTGCGCACCTGCTCCCCGACCATATCGCGCAGAACCATCAGGCTCTCTTTCGCGCGCCCTTCTTCTGCTTCGTTAAGATGGTAATCCATTAATTTGTGGAAAACGCGCATCGTAGGATGGCGTTGTAGTTGGCGGGTAATATAAACCTGAGCGGTATCAGTCCCCTCACGCGCTTCAAGAATATCGGCCAGCATCAGCTCGGCGGCGGCGCCAGTATTCTCTTCAACGGCCCGACGTAAAAACTCTGCCCACTCATCGGTTTTCCCCAGATGCTGGTAGCAGCTTTGCAGCATTTCCAGCGTTTCGCTGACCAGTTCTTTATCCTGAGAAATCACGCGTTGCAGACTTTCAACGGCCTTCGCGTACTCGCCTTTCACCATGTACACACGGCCCATCATGATGGAAACCCGGGCACTGTTTTTGTCTGCCGCAGCCCCTTTTTTCAACAGCGCCATGGCACGATCCATATCGTCGCTGCCCATCTGCTGTAAGGCCAGTTCGCAGTAGAAGTGGGCTATCTCAATACGCTGTTTATCTTTGCCTAGCTTCACCAGACGTTCTGCGACATCAATGGCTTTCTGCCAATCGCTGGTCGCCTGATAAATTTGCAGCAGTTGCTGTAATGCACCGACGCGAAAATCTGTTTCATCGGTAAGCTGATTGAACATGTCTTCCGCGCGGTCGTACAGACCTGCGGCCATGTAATCGCGCCCCAGCTGTTGTACGGCCAACAAACGCTGCTCGTAGGTCAGCGAAGCACTTTCCATTAACGTTTGATGGATGCGGATTGCGCGATCGACTTCACCGCGCGAGCGAAACAGGTTTCCGAGAGTGAGATGAGCCTCAACGGTGCCCGTATCCTCTTTTAGCATATCGAGGAACAGATCCACCGCTTTGTCTTGTTGGTTGCTCAGGAGGAAGTTAACCCCGGCGACATAGTCACGGGAAAGACGGTTAGCTTCATCCTGCTTGGTTTGTTGCGCACTTCTGCGACCCATATACCACCCATAGGCAGCGGCTACAGGTAAAAGCAGAAACAACAACTCCAACATAAATAATTATTCCTTCACAACCGACGAATCGGCAGAAACCGCAACGTCGGTCGCAGGCGTAAGCTGGTTTTCCAGTCGTTTGATTTTACGTTCGGCGCGCGCAAGAGACACACGAACCTTCAGCCAGAAAAGGCCGCAAATTAACCAACCAATCGCAAAACCTGCGGCAAACAATACAGCAAGCAGCGTAGAGATACGATACTCACCCTGAGCCAGCAGGTAATTAAACGTAACCTGTTGATCGTTTTGCGCACCTAATGTCACCGAAATAACAAAAATCGCCAACACCAGTAAGAAAATGAGTAAATATTTCACATTACTTCCCGTTATGTGGTTTAAGCGAATAAATCGTGTACAACTTACCGCGTTGAGCCCTTTAAATTACCATTTTCACAACGAGTGCGAAATGGAAAAGCGCTTTCCGCTTTCTGATTTAAGGGCAAAATTTGAAAAATCAATCATAGCTAGCTTTCTTGCTCGCGTTGCGCGATTTCTTTTGCCTCCTGCACAGGCGGCGTAAGTGGTCCGCATACTCGCTGCGCGAGCCAGGTCGCCAGCGTTACCAGCAGCCATGAAATCAGCGTTGCAACGACCAAATCACGCGGCCAGTGCATGCCCAACAGCAAGCGGCTACCCATAACACTTGTCGCCCAGATAAGCAAAAACACAATCGTCAGCGTACGTCGGCGTGGCCATAACAGCCCTACTGCCAGTAAAGCCCAACTGGCAGCAAACATCGTATGTCCTGACGGAAAGGCAAAACCCGTTTCTTTTTGCCAGTGCTTACGTAGAAACGTCGGAATATCCTGTTGTTCGGCCAATTGCTCTTTAACTAAGTTGCCACGATCTTTACGTTTTAAAGTGTAGAACTCATCAACCGGGATATGGTGCGTTTTTTCCAGCCATACGACAAAGGGCCGAGGTTCCTGCACCCTGTCTTTAACCCAGGACTTCACACCCTGACCGACTAAAATTGCCGCGGCCAGGATCGCAAACAGCATTACCGCAGCTTTCAGACGAAAACGCAGACACCACAGAAACCATGCGCAGAGCACAACATGAGTGATAATCCCCCACGGCTGCGTCACCGTTTCCGTTACCCAGTACAGAGATTTTAGCCACCAAACGTTGTGTCCCGGCTGCCAGCTCCAGCCCGATACCCATACAGCAACCGGCATAATAAGTAGCAGCCCGGCCCCGACCGCAGTGCGCTTTGCAATTGACAGCATTGCCTCTCCTTTCGTCGATAAGTCTCACAATCATAACTGAAAAAAGTGCATGCCGGGAAAATTGACATTTTTGTGCCATTCCAAAGGCGAATCCGTTGTCGCGATTAGGTGAACATCGTTGCCTTATGGCAAAATAGTGCAATACAGAACAAGAAGCCAACAGGCGACGGCACGACAGTGCCAGCATAATCTGGAGAATTACATGCAGCTTAAACGTGTGGCAGAAGCCAAACTGCCAACCCCCTGGGGTGATTTCCTGATGGTGGGATTTGAAGAACTGGCAACCGGACACGATCACGTCGCACTGGTTTTTGGCGATATCACTGGTCAAACGCCTGTTCTGGCGCGTGTCCACTCCGAATGTCTGACTGGCGATGCATTGTTTAGCCTGCGTTGCGATTGCGGCTTCCAGCTCGAAGCGGCTCTCACCCACATTGCTGAAGAAGGGCGCGGTATCCTGCTTTATCATCGTCAGGAAGGACGCAATATCGGCCTGCTCAATAAAATCCGCGCCTACGCGTTGCAGGACCAGGGTTATGATACCGTTGAGGCTAACCATCAGTTGGGCTTTGCGGCAGATGAGCGTGATTTCACGCTGTGTGCGGATATGTTCAAGCTGCTGGGCGTGGACGAAGTTCGTTTGCTGACCAATAACCCGAAAAAAGTGGAAATTCTGACCGAAGCGGGAATCAATATTGTTGAACGCGTGCCGCTGATTGTGGGTCGTAACCCGAACAATGAACATTACCTGGACACCAAAGCCGCCAAGATGGGGCATTTGCTGGGCAAGTAATGGTTGTTACCGCCGATAAAAAAGCCTGCTCTCGCAGGCTTTATACATTTTAATTCAACATATTACGAATCACGTAGTGCAGAATACCATCGTTTTGGTAGTAAGTTAGCTCCGTCGCGGTATCGATACGGCAGCGGCATAAAATCACCTCTTTACGTCCATCTGAGCGAACCATATTCACCGGTACTGTTGCGCCCGGCTTGATGTTTTGCAGGTCCGTAATATCGATCGCTTCCTCACCTGTTAGTCCCAGCGTTTTGCGCGTGACGCCCTGCGGAAATTCCAGCGGCAAAATCCCCATACCAATCAGGTTAGAACGGTGAATTCGCTCAAAGGACTCAGCGATAACCACGCGAATCCCCAGCAAGCGCGGGCCTTTTGCCGCCCAGTCGCGACTGGAGCCAGAGCCATACTCTTTCCCGGCAATAACCGCCAGGGGGATATTCTCCTGTTGATATTGCATAGCCGCATCATAGATAGCCACTACCTCGGTTCCCGGCAAATGACGCGTCATCCCACCTTCCACGCCGGGTACCATCTCATTACGAATACGAATATTGGCAAAGGTACCGCGCATCATCACTTCATGATTCCCGCGTCGTGAACCATAGGAGTTAAAATCTTTACGCTCAACGCCGTGGCTTTGCAGATAACGACCTGCCGGGCTATCCGGCTTGATACTGCCGGCAGGAGAAATATGGTCGGTGGTGACGGAATCCCCAAGCATTGCGAGGATACGCGCACCATGAATGTCCTGGACCGGATCCGGCGTAGCCTGCATACCATCGAAGAACGGCGACAAGCGGATATAAGTTGAGTCAGACTGCCAACCATAGGTATCAGCCCGATCAACCTGGATAGCTTTCCATTCTGGCGTGCCTTCAAAGACTTCAGCGTACTCTTTATGGAACATGGCGGTAGAAACCTGCTCCACGGCACGGGCAATTTCCTGAGCCGTCGGCCAGATATCTTTCAGATAAACGGGATCGCCCTTTTTGTCATGGCCTAACGGATCTTTCGTCAGATTGATATTCATATTCCCTGCTAGCGCATAGGCCACCACCAGCGGCGGAGACGCCAACCAGTTGGTCTTCACGAGCGGATGGATACGCCCCTCAAAGTTTCGGTTGCCGGAAAGTACGGCGCCAACGGTGAGATCGCCTTTTTTGATGGCTGTCTCGATAGGATCGGGTAACGGACCCGAGTTACCAATACAGGTGGTACAGCCATAACCTACAAGGTTAAATCCCAGCTCATCAAGGTACGGCGTGAACCCAGCCTGCGCCAGATAATCAGACACCACCTTCGAACCTGGCGCCAGCGAGGCTTTCACCCAAGGCTGACGTTTCAGACCAAGTGTCACTGCTTTTTTCGCCAGCAGTCCCGCCGCCATTAATACGCTTGGGTTAGAGGTGTTGGTACAGGAAGTTATAGCTGCTATCACCACCGCACCGTCCGGCAGCTTATACTGCTGGCCGCTCATGGTGTAGTCCACGGGCTGACGGTCTTTCAGCGAGCTATTTACTTCGAGTTCATTGCTCGCCGAAAACGCTTTCGGAACATCAGCCAGTGCCACCCGATCCTGCGGGCGCTTCGGTCCGGCAAGGCTAGCTTCCACACTGCCCATATCCAGCTCCAGTGAACTGGTAAATACGGGTTCATCCCCTGGATTACGCCACATTCCCTGCGCTTTGGCATAGGCGCTGACCAACTCAACCTGCTCCTCACTGCGTCCACTCAGACGCATATATTCAAGAGTGATGCCATCGATCGGGAAGAAACCGCAGGTTGCGCCGTATTCCGGTGACATGTTCGCAATGGTTGCCCGATCGGCCAGCGGTAAGGTGTCGAGGCCATCACCATAGAATTCAACAAATTTACCGACCACGCCGTGCTTACGCAGCATCTGGGTAACGGTTAAAACCAGGTCGGTAGCGGTGATACCTTCCCGCAGTTTGCCCACTAGTTTAAAGCCTACGACATCCGGGATAAGCATAGAGACCGGTTGACCCAGCATTGCTGCTTCAGCCTCAATGCCTCCAACGCCCCATCCCAGCACACCGAGACCATTAATCATTGTCGTATGGGAATCGGTACCGACCAGCGTATCGGGATAAGCCACCCACTCACCGTCCTGTAACTCGCTCCAGACGGCTTTGCCAAGGTATTCAAGGTTTACCTGGTGGCAAATCCCCGTTCCCGGCGGTACAACGCTGAAGCGACTAAATGCCTGCTGTCCCCATTTCAGGAACACATAACGTTCATGGTTACGTTCCATTTCCAGGCGAACGTTTTCTTCGAAAGCATCATCATCACCAAAACGGTCCACCGTTACCGAGTGGTCAATGACAAGGTCCACTGGCGAAAGCGGATTCACTTTTGCCGTATCTCCCCCCAGACGTTTCACCGCTTCGCGCATGGCGGCAAGATCGACCACCGCCGGAACGCCGGTAAAATCCTGCATCAGAACACGAGCGGGTCGATAGGCAATTTCACGATCGGCGTGGGCGGTCTTCAGCCAATGTGCGAGAGCATGAATATCATCTTCGGTAACGGAATTACCATCCTGCCAACGAAGCAGGTTTTCCAGCAACACTTTTAGCGATTTGGGTAGTCGGGTGATATCACCCAGTGATTTAGCAGCCAGAGGTAAACTGTAGTAGCGGTAGGTTTTATCTTTAACCTGCAATGTGTCCTTACTGGCTTCTCGTAGGGTCGACGACATAGCTCCTCCTTAAATGACAGGGTTGGATCCCCTGATTTTCCTCAGGGTTAGTATTAAAGATAACACAAACAAAATGTAACGCTTTGATAACAACTCAAAATGATAAAAGTAGCGGGCGATATAAAAGCGCGAACTGAGGTCGATGGTAAGGAGGAAGGTCTAGCCGTGTAGATTAATAGGATGAATATTCAGCAGGCAATAGAGCAATGGATAATACGTTGATTAGGTTGTTGATGACGATTACATGGATAAATGATTCGATATTCAAGGGCACAAGGTAATCGTTATTATTATAAAATACGTACGAATTATTGTTTCTGTTCATCATCATCAGTTAACAGATCAATAAACGCCCGTTGTTCAGGAGAAAGGTTCCAGGATTCGGGTACCTTCTGCCCCTTCTCTGCGACGGTTTTGCTCTCTTGTTCATGGTCATGAGGCGATAGCGTTTCGGTAGAGTGCTGCTCTGGTGCGGACATACTTACCCCCACACATTCCAGGCCACGAGTGCGACAATAATCCAGAATATCGCAGAACCAAGAAATACGGCGAACCAGGCTTTACGTTTCATCACCGGATCCCTGCGTGCTGGCTGGTTTCCTGAAGGCATCGCTAACCTCATACTATCGAAATCACTTATCATTTAGGCACCAAACAATCGGTACAATTAATCATCAGATAGGAGGAATCCTAATAAAAAAGGCGAAAAAAAGCCAGTTAATTTTCAGACTCGTCCTGATAAATAAATCGATTGTTTGATCGGTTATAAATATTTGAAAGGAATTTTTGGCAAGCTGACTAATTTGAAACTACTTTAGAGAACTTTTTCCACAAGCTATATATGGTTAATTTATCCACGGTAAATTATCAATTAATTCAGTGTTTCCCGTCGGTATCGCTTTATGCTTATGGATACCGACGAGGTTACAGTCGTTATTATTTCTCAGGCAATTTAATATCTTTAAACATGGCTTCAATATCATCGTTGGAACGCAGCGCCACCGCCGTATCCACCACATCACGCGTCAGATGCGGCGCGAAACGTTGAATGAAATCATACATGTAACTGCGTAAGAAGGTGCTGCGACGAAAACCAATTTTGGTGGTGCTATGGCTGAAGATATCGTGAGCATCCACGCGTACCAGGTCAGGATCGGAAACAGGATCAACCGCCATACTGGCAATCACACCCACGCCAAGGCCCAGACGGACATAGGTTTTAATGACATCAGCATCGGTCGCGGTAAAGACAATACGTGGCTCCAGACCCGCGCGGTTAAACGCGGTGTCCAGCTCCGAGCGTCCGGTAAAACCAAACGTGTAGGTCACCAGCGGATACTGTGCCAGTTCCTCAATAGAAACCGAAGATTTTCCCGCCAACGGATGATCCGGCGTGACGACGATCGAGCGGTTCCAGTGGTAGCAAGGTAACATCACCAGGTCGTCATACAGGTGCAAAGCTTCCGTCGCGATAGCAAAATCTGCATTTCCTTTCGAAACGGCTTCGGCGATTTGCGTCGGCGATCCCTGGTGCATATGCAATGAAACGCGAGGATAGCGCTCAATAAAACCTTTAATCACGTTCGGTAAAGCGTAACGCGCCTGAGTATGCGTAGTGGCGATATATAACGAGCCTTTGTCCGGCCAGGTATGTTCGCCAGCAACAGACTTAATGGCATCCACCTTCGACAGAACTTCTCGCGCAATACGAATAACTTCCTGCCCTGCTGGCGTAACCTGCGTCAGGTGCTTACCGCTACGGGCGAAAATCTGGATGCCAAGTTCATCTTCCAGCATACGAACTTGCTTACTGATACCGGGCTGCGAGGTATAAAGCCCTTCCGCTGTTGAGGAGACATTAAGGTTGTGGTTCACCACCTCAACAATGTAGCGAAGCTGCTGTAATTTCATGTTATGCCATCCCGATTCGCGCCATCAAATCATCGTTTCAGTGCAGGCTCGCGGGCGCTGCTAATACGATTTAATAATAAAAAGTCTGTTAACTATAACCACTATATCATTTCTATGTACGCTGTATAGGTATGACAAAAAATAATATGCGAGAAACAAAAAGGGCCGCTTACGCGACCCTTTGAGGAAAAATTCAGCCGAAACGCTGTTATTTCTTCCCTTCTACCCATTTGCCGTCAACGAAGAACGCGGACCAGCCAGTCGCCTTACCGTCTTTTTCAGCGGCAACGTATTGCTGCTTGGTTTTACGGCTGAAACGAACCATGGACTTGTTACCATCCGGATCAGTTTGCGGCGCATCTGCCAGATAACGCAGTTTTTCCGGCAGGCGATCGCGGAAGCGGTACAACTCTTCCACCAACGGCGCACGAGTCTCACGTGATTTCGGGAACGTATTTGCAGCCAGGAAGATACCTGCAGCACCATCACGTAACACGAAATACGCGTCAGATTTTTCACACGGCAGTTCCGGCAACGGAACTGGGTCTTCTTTCGGCGGAGCGACCTCACCGTTACGCAGGATCTTACGGGTGTTTTTGCACTCGTCGTTAGTACACGCCATGTACTTGCCGAAACGTCCCATTTTCAGGTGCATTTCAGAACCACATTTTTCGCACTCGACGATAGGACCGTCATATCCCTTGATACGGAACTCGCCCTCTTCGATCTCGTAGCCGTCGCAGGTTGGGTTATTACCACACACATGCAATTTACGCTTAGGATCGATAAGATAACTGTCCATTGCCGTACCGCACTTCTGGCAGCGGCGTTTGGCGCGCAATGCGTTCGTTTCCGCGTCGTCGCCTTCCAGCACGTTCAATACTTCGTTTTCCGGCACCAGGTTAATGGTGGTTTTGCAACGCTCTTTCGGGGAAAGTGCGTAGCCGGAGCAACCAAGGAAAACGCCGGTACTGGCGGTACGAATACCCATTTTGCGTCCGCAGGTCGGGCAATCAATGCTGGTCAGCACCATCTGGTTCGGACGCATACCGCCTTCTTCAGGATCTTTCTCGGCTTTATCCAGTTGCTGAGTAAAATCAGTGAAGAAGTTGTCGAGTACGCCCTTCCATTCGGCTTCTTTATTCGCCACCTGGTCGAGGCTATCTTCCATCTGCGCGGTAAAATCGTAGTTCATCAGTTCGCGGAAGTTTTCTTCCAGACGATCGGTGACGATTTCACCCATTTTTTCAGCGTAAAAGCGACGATTTTCAACGCGAACATAACCGCGATCCTGAATCGTAGAAATGATCGACGCATAGGTAGATGGGCGACCAATACCACGCTTTTCAAGCTCTTTAACCAGCGAAGCTTCACTGAAGCGCGCAGGCGGTTTAGTAAAGTGCTGTGCTGGCGTCAGTTCGATAAGCGTCAGCGTATCGCCTTTGTCCACCGCCGGTAAGATGCGATCTTCATCGCCTTTACGCAACGCTGGCATCACTTTCGTCCAGCCATCGAAGCGCAGAATACGACCGCGCGCCTTCAGGCGGAAATCACCCGCACCCACGGTGAGCGTGGTGGAATCATATTTAGCTGGGGTCATCTGACAGGCAACAAACTGGCGCCAGATCAGCTGATACAGTTTTTGCGCATCAGCTTCCATATCTTTCAGCGATTCCGCCTGTACGGCGACATCAGAAGGACGGATAGCTTCGTGCGCTTCCTGCGAGTTCTCTTTGCTGGCGTACTGGTTCGCGTTTTCCGGCAAATATTTTTTACCAAAATTATCGCTGATGTAATCGCGAACCATGGTCACTGCATCCTGGCTCAGGTTGGTTGAGTCAGTACGCATGTAAGTGATGTAACCCGCTTCATACAAACGCTGCGCCATCATCATGGTTTTCTTCACACCGAAGCCGAGACGCGTGCTCGCAGCCTGCTGTAGCGTGGAAGTAATGAACGGTGCGCCCGGCTTGCTGCTGGTCGGTTTATCTTCACGTTCCAATACGCTATAGCGCGCTTTTTCCAACAGGCTAACAGCGGCAAGCGTTTGTTCCCGATTTACGGGACGGAACGGCTTATCATTTTGATGCGTCACCTCAAGCGGCAACGCGTCGCCGCCCGGCGTGGTCGTATTAGCATCAATTTCCCAGAACTCTTCTGGAACAAATGCTTTGATTTCGCGTTCACGCTCAACCACCAGGCGCACAGCCACAGACTGTACACGACCAGCTGACAGACCGCGTGCAATTTTTTTCCACAGCAGTGGCGACACCATATAGCCCACAACACGGTCCATAAAGCGGCGCGCCTGTTGCGCATTAACACGATCGATGTTCAACTCGCCCGGTTTTTCAAACGCCTGGCGAATAGCATTTTTGGTAATTTCATTAAACACCACGCGGCTGTAACGGGTGTCGTCGCCACCGATGACTTCCCGCAGGTGCCATGCAATGGCTTCCCCTTCGCGGTCAAGGTCAGTTGCGAGATAGATGTGGTCGGCTTTTTCAGCCAGTTGCTTCAGTTCAGAAACAACTTTCTCTTTACCAGGCAGCACTTCATAGCGCGCATCCCAGTTGTGCCACGGGTCAACACCCATACGGTTGACGAGAGCGCCACGTTCATCCTTTTTGGGCTTTTTAGCCGTTTTGGTGGAGGTTGAGTCGGCGCTCTTTTTAGTTGCTGAGCCACTGGTCGGCAAATCACGGATATGACCGACGCTGGATTTCACCACGTAGTCATTACCCAGATACTTGTTGATCGTTTTGGCTTTTGCCGGGGACTCAACGATGACAAGAGCTTTACCCATATTCACCTTTACCTAATTTGATTCTTCCAGAATGCGTCGCACGTTGATTCACCTTCCACTGGCGACGAGACATCGATATGGTCTCTGCGTCGGCGGATATCAACCCTTTAAACTGATTCGCGCTTGTAATGTAACTCTCATGTAACTGAGTTAACAGGCTTTTTTTCTCACAAACGCTCTAGCACGACGAAGTATTGGTCGAATGTCAAGCAAATCTGTTGCCAGATTGACGAAAGCGTCACACTGTACCTGATAAAATGCGTTACGCAACTTTATTAGCATGCAAAAACAAATCTCGCCAGTTGTAACACTGTCGTAAAACCTTCATTTATGTCAGGGAATATTTGCCCATAAGGCGGGCTCAGCGTAGACTAATGTCCTTGTTTAAGGAGTAAATCATGCATAAAGACACTCAACCCATCGATCGCGAAACACTGCTGATTGAAGCCAACAAAATCATTCGTGAGCATGAGGACACGCTGGCGGGGATTGTCGCCACCGGCGTTACGCAGCGAAACGGCGTGCTGGTTTTCAGCGGAGATTACTTTTTAGACGAGCAAGGGCTACCAACGCCCAAAAGTACGGCGGTGTTTAATATGTTTAAACACCTGGCGCACGTACTTTCCGAAAAGTATCACTTGATCGATTAACACGAGTAATAATTTGCCGGATGGCGGCATCGCCTTATCCAGCCTATATTGATGCATATTTGTAGGCCGGATAGGAGATATGTGAGCATCGCTATCCGGCAATGACAATTCTACATCAGTGGCTTCTGCCCCCGCTGCCACCAGCGCATCAGCAAACGATCGGCGCTCTCCGCCGCACTACCGGTAAAACGATCCATCAGCTTTTTACGCTGCAGATAGCGAACGTTCAACACTTCACGACCTTCCATCAGCCCGAGGATCACCTCATCGCTGGTATTGATCTCATCCACCAGCCCATTTGCCAGCGCCTGTTGACCAAACCAGTGTTCACCGGTGGCAACCTGCTCAATGTCCAGAGTCGGACGCATGCGCTGCACAAAATCTTTAAACAGATGATGCGTTTCGTTCAGATCTTCGCGAAATTTCTGCCGCCCTTCTTCCGTGTTTTCACCGAGTAAGGTCAACGTACGCTTATACTGTCCGGCGGTGTGCAGTTCGATATCAATATCTTTCCCTTTCAGGAAGCGGTTAAAGTTCGGGATCTGCGCCACCACGCCAATTGAGCCGACGATAGCAAACGGCGCCGAGACAATTTTATCCGCCACGCAGGCCATCATATATCCGCCACTCGCAGCGACTTTATCTACCGTAACGGTCAGCGGGATCTGCTTATCGCGCAGACGTTGTAACTGGGACGCAGCCAGGCCATAACCATGTACCACACCACCCGGACTTTCCAGACGAACCACCACTTGATCCTGAGGTTTAACAACCGCCAGCACAGCCGTCACCTCTTCGCGTAATGCGCTGACCTCATGGGCATCCATACTGCCTTTAAAATCAAGCACCCATACACGAGGTTTATCTGATGACGTACTGTCACCCAGTTTCGCTTTTGCCTTAGCCGCTTTCGCCTCCAGCTTTTGTTTCTTTTTCTGCGCCTTATGCCAGAATTTTTGCTGATGCCCATCCAATAAGGCTAGCGACAGGTCTTCCTTCATCTCTTTATATTGATCGCTGAGGTTAATAACCCGCAATTCCCCACGCTGACGTTTGCGTTGTGTCGCGTTTACGATCAGCATCACCACCACTGCAATAGCCACCACGACAGTGACAATTTTTGCCAAAAACAGCCCATATTCAGACAACAATTCCACGAGACCCACCTTGGTTAAACAACGCGACTTCCGCTCAGTGTACAACAGGCGTGTCACCTCGTCTTGCTTCATACATCCAGTGCTGAATCAGTAAAAAGCATGACAAAGCGTTCATTTTGCGGTGTTATTGCCTTTGGCTGATTGAAAAAGTACAGGGTTTAAGGCATAAAGCCCAAAAGTTATCGCGAACGAGATATCCAGGACGTCGCCGAGGAGTAGCCGTGCATTACCAACCTAAACAAGACCTTCTACAGGGCCGCATTATTCT
This sequence comes from Citrobacter sp. CF971, assembly GCF_006385635.1. Taxonomy (NCBI): domain Bacteria; kingdom Pseudomonadati; phylum Pseudomonadota; class Gammaproteobacteria; order Enterobacterales; family Enterobacteriaceae; genus Citrobacter; species Citrobacter sp. CF971. Next base: position 2,641,486 of record NZ_CP041051.1, read on the forward strand.
TATCACCGGTGCCAGCGATGGTATCGGACGCGAAGCCGCGCAGACCTATGCACGCTATGGCGCGACCGTTATCCTGCTTGGGCGTAACGAAGAAAAACTGCGTCAGGTTGCCCGCACTATCGCCGATGAGAACGGAACACAACCACAGTGGTTTACACTGGATCTACTAACCTGTACCTCTGAAGAATGTCACCAGCTTGCGCAGCGCATTGCTGCACATTTCCCGCGTCTGGATGGCGTACTGCATAACGCCGGATTACTCGGCGATATTTGTCCAATGAGTGAACAAAACCCGCAGGTCTGGCAGGATGTGATGCAGGTAAATGTAAATGCCACTTTTATGCTGACTCAGGCATTGCTGCCGTTGTTACTCAAATCCGATGCCGGATCGCTGGTCTTTACCTCTTCCAGTGTCGGTCGCCAGGGACGCGCCAATTGGGGAGCATATGCCACCTCAAAATTTGCGACCGAAGGGATGATGCAGGTTCTGGCTGATGAGTATCAAAACCGTCATCTGCGCGTAAACTGTATCAATCCTGGCGGGACGCGAACTGGCATGCGAGCCAGCGCATTCCCAACGGAAGATCCGCAAAAATTGAAAACTCCCGCCGATATTATGCCGCTCTACCTGTGGCTGATGGGCGATGACAGCCGCCGTAAAACCGGTATGACTTTTGATGCCCAGCCGGGCCGTAAACCAGGAATTGCCCAATGAGTGAAGAACGCTATCAGCAACGTCAACAGCGCGTAAAAGATCGGGTTGACGCACGCGTTGCCGCAGCGAAAGATGAGCGCGGAATTATCATCGTGTTCACCGGAAATGGTAAGGGTAAAACCACCGCCGCATTCGGTACCGCCACGCGCGCGGTGGGCCATGGTAAAAAAGTCGGCGTCGTACAATTTATTAAAGGTACGTGGCCAAACGGAGAACGTAACTTACTTGAACCCCACGGCGTAGAGTTTCAGGTTATGGCGACAGGATTTACCTGGGAAACGCAGAACCGCGAGTCTGACACCGCAGCCTGTATGGCCGTGTGGGAACACGGCAAGCGGATGCTGGCCGACGATGAACTGGATATGGTGATACTGGATGAGCTGACCTACATGGTGGCATACGACTATCTGCCGCTTGAAGAGGTCATCAATGCACTGAACGCGCGCCCAGCCCATCAAACGGTCATTATCACCGGCCGTGGATGTCATCGCGATATTCTGGAGTTGGCTGACACGGTCAGCGAGCTGCGCCCGGTCAAGCATGCGTTTGAAGCGGGCGTGAAAGCCCAACCAGGGATCGATTATTGAGTGTAGGCCGGATAAGGCGTTTGCGCTGTATCCGGCTCCACGCTAACGCCTGATGGCGCTTTGCTTATCAGGCCTGGTTATGACTAACCGTTGTTGCTGCGACCACCCGGACGACGGCTGCTGCCAACCTGAGAGTGGCGCTTCACCGCGCGACGGATCTGATTCGCCTTCATGCGACGACGATCTTTCTCGACGGCCACTTTAGAGGTCGTTTCCGGCTTCAGCTCCACCAGTTCACGCAGATAGTTGGTCTGAGCAAGATCAAGCTCTGTCCAGCCACCACGCGGCAGGCCTTTCGGCAGCGGGATATCACCGTAACGGACACGAATCAGACGGCTTACCTGTACACCTACAGCTTCCCACAGGCGGCGGACTTCACGGTTACGCCCTTCGGTCAGCGTGACGTTATACCACTGGTTGATCCCTTCACCACCGCTGAACTTGATCGTTTTAAATGCCGCCGGACCATCTTCCAGCTGCACGCCACGACTCAGATCGCGCAGTTTTGCATCATCAACCTGACCAAACACACGTACCGCATATTCACGCTCAACTTCGCGGCTTGGGTGCATCAGACGGTTAGCCAGTTCACCATCGGTGGTAAACAGCAGTAAACCGCAGGTATTCACGTCCAGACGCCCTACGGCAATCCAGCGCGCATCACGCAGTTTTGGTAAACGATCAAACACGGTCGGACGACCTTCTGGGTCGTTTCGGGTACACAGTTCGCCTTCTGGCTTGTAATAGGCCAGAACACGGCAGATTTGCTCCGCAGACTCTTTAACCGAAATCAGATGACCGTCGATACGGATTTTCAGACCCGGAGTGACTTCAACGCGATCGCCGAGCGTGGCAATTTTGCCATCAACGCTCACGCGACCCGCGGCAATAATAGATTCGATTTCACGGCGAGAACCGTGGCCAGCACGCGCCAGCACTTTTTGTAACTTTTCGCTCATAGAGCTTCCTTTAGGTGTCGCCTTCACAGGCGTCGAACAGGAGAATCAACGGCGCCAATCAGCGCCATTTTAAGGCCGCGTAGTATAGCGGTTCGCGCCCTTATAAGAAAGGTTTAACGTCACCGACGCCTTCACGCAACACCACCGGAGAATCGTCGGTTAAATCAATGACCGTGGTCGGCTGCTGGCCGAGATATCCGCCGTGGATAATTAAATCCACCTGTTTCTCCAGGCGGTCTTTAATTTCTTCCGGATCTGACTCGGTAAATTCGCTACCCGGCAGCATCAGTGACGTGGAGAGCATCGGCTCGCCCAGCGCTTCAAGCAGCGCCAGTGCTATCGGGTTTGAGGGTACACGCAGGCCGATGGTCTTACGTTTTTCTTGCAACAAGCGGCGCGGAACCTCTTTCGTCCCCTTCAGGATGAAGGTGTAGTTGCCCGGCGTGTTGTTTTTAATTAAACGGAAGGCCACGTTGTCGACAAACGAATAGGTCGACAATTCAGACAGGTCACGGCACATCAGCGTAAAGTTGTGCCCGTCCGGCAGATGACGGATGCGGCAAATGCGCTCCATTGCGCCTTTATCTTCAATTTTGCAGCCCAACGCATAGCCGGAGTCGGTTGGATAGACGATCACCCCACCTTTACGCACGATTTCAACGGCCTGATTGATCAGGCGCTGCTGCGGGTTTTCGGGATGAATATAAAAAAACTGGCTCATACTTTCCTCTCTGTGATCTCGGGCTGCTCCCAAAGTTGCCAGACGCCTTCTACGCCTGCGGGCAACCAAAGTTTACGACCCAACTCAATCCATGGGCAGGGTAGATGAAAATCAGACCCTTGCGATGCCCACAATTGATGCTGACGCGCAAGCGTCGCCAGATGGGTGCGTTCATTGGGAGACTGCTGACACTGCGCTACTTCCATCGCGTCGCCGCGATGTTCAGCAAAATGTGCAACCAGTCTTTTCAGCCACTTAGCGCTAAGATCGTACCGCCCAGGATGAGCCAGAACAGCCTTACCGCCAGAATGATGAATGACATCAATAGCTTGTTCTATTGTACACCACTGTGGCGGAACGTAACCGGTTTTCCCACGGGCAAGATATTTTTTAAAGACATCCGCCATGGTTGTGGCTTTGCCACATTCCACCAGGAAACGCGCAAAATGGCCCCGCGTAACCGCCCCGCCATCAGCCAGGCGCAACGCCCCTTCCCACGCGCCGGGGATATGCGCTTTGTCGAGTCGTTCGGCAATCAGGCGCGCACGCTGCTGACGACGTTCCGTTTGTTGCGCCAGAAACTCGCACATCATGGGATGGGCGATATCAATGTTCAGACCCACTATATGGATCTCATGGTTTTCCCAGACAGTTGATATCTCGACACCAGGGATCAAATTTAACGCTAAACCCGAACGTGAAATTTCTTCTCTTGCCGCCGCAATGCCCGCCGTGGTGTCATGATCGGTGATCGCCAGTGTACCGACTCGCATCTCTACCGCACGTTGTACTAAGGCTTCTGGGGTTAATCGCCCATCGGAGGCTGTAGTATGACTATGCAGGTCATAAATCACTGCGTAATTCGTGTCGCTCAAGGCGGCTCCCGTTTCAATAAATGTCGTAACACGCCCATCATAGCGGTTTCGGCAAATATACTGAAATCAGGTGTTGACTTTATCCCATCGAACTAGTTAACTAGTACGCAAGTTCACATGAAGAAGGTATCTGCAATGAAAGCAACATTTTTTCTGCACGGTTGGTGGCGCACTTCCTGATTTCGGGCAGTGTCTTACGTCTGCAATTTGCAACCAGATACCCGGCCCGCCTAATGAGCGGGCTTTTTTTTGAACAAAATTAATGAGAATAACGATGCAAACACAAAAACCGATACTCGAACTGCTTGCCTGCGATGCCGCCTACCGTGAGAATCCGACGTCGCTGTTTCATCAGGTATGTGGCGCACGTCCGGCAACGCTGCTGCTGGAATCTGCAGATATCGACAGCAAAGACGATCTGAAGAGCTTGCTGCTAGTCGACAGCGCATTGCGCATTACCGCTCTCGGTGACACTGTCACTATTCAGGCGTTATCCACAAACGGTGCATCGCTGCTGCCCTTGCTGGATGCAGCCCTGCCCGCTGGCGTTGAGAATGAAAAACAGCCGAATGGTCGTCATCTGCGATTCCCTGCCGTCAGCCCGCTGTTGGATGAAGACGCCCGTTTATGTTCTCTTTCCGTATTTGATGCTTTTCGCTTACTGCAGGGGCTGGTGAATGTTCCTGTGCAAGAACGTGAAGCGATGTTCTTCGGCGGTCTGTTTTCCTACGACCTGGTTGCCGGTTTTGAAGATTTACCTCAGCTTGAAGCGGGCAACCGTTGTCCTGACTACTGCTTCTATCTGGCAGAAACGCTGATGGTTATCGACCACCAGAAAAAAAGCACCCGAATTCAGGCCAGTGTTTTTACCCCCAATGATGCGGAGAAACAGCGTCTTAACGCCCGTCTGGCGCAGCTGAGCCAACAGCTTACCGAGCCTGCGCCGCCGCTGCCCGTTACTGAAGTCCCGCAGATGCGCTGCGAATGCAATCAGAGCGATGAAGAGTTTGGCGCCGTGGTGCGTGGCATGCAAAAAGCGATTCGCGCGGGCGAAATTTTCCAGGTGGTTCCGTCCCGCCGTTTCTCGCTGCCCTGCCCGTCACCGCTGGCAGCCTACTATGTGCTGAAGAAAAGTAACCCCAGCCCATACATGTTTTTCATGCAGGACAACGATTTCACGCTGTTTGGCGCCTCCCCGGAAAGCTCGCTGAAATACGATGCCTCCAGCCGCCAGATTGAGATCTACCCGATTGCCGGCACTCGCCCGCGCGGTCGTCGTGCGGACGGTTCACTTGACCGCGACCTTGACAGCCGTATCGAGCTGGAGATGCGTACCGACCATAAAGAGCTTTCTGAGCACCTGATGCTGGTTGACCTTGCGCGTAACGACCTGGCGCGCATCTGTACGCCTGGCAGCCGCTATGTTGCTGACCTCACCAAAGTCGATCGTTACTCCTTCGTTATGCACCTGGTTTCGCGCGTGGTCGGCGAGCTGCGTAGCGATCTGGATGTGCTGCACGCTTACCGCGCCTGTATGAATATGGGCACGTTAAGCGGAGCGCCAAAAGTTCGCGCTATGCAGCTTATCGCCGAGGCAGAAGGTCGTCGCCGTGGCAGCTACGGCGGCGCGGTAGGTTACTTCACGGCTCATGGCGATCTGGATACTTGTATTGTCATTCGCTCCGCCCTCGTGGAAGACGGTATTGCCACCGTACAAGCCGGTGCCGGAATTGTTCTGGATTCTGTACCGCAGTCTGAAGCCGATGAAACCCGTAATAAAGCGCGCGCGGTTCTGCGTGCTATCGCCACCGCGCACCACGCACAGGAGACCTTCTAATGGCTGACATTCTGCTGCTCGATAATATCGACTCTTTTACCTATAACCTGGCGGATCAGCTGCGTACTAATGGTCACAACGTGGTGATTTACCGCAACCATATTCCGGCCCAGACGTTGATTGACCGCTTAGCAACGATGAAAAATCCTGTGCTGATGCTCTCTCCAGGCCCAGGTGCGCCAAGCGAAGCAGGTTGCATGCCGGAGCTGTTAACCCGTCTGCGAGGCAAGCTGCCAATCATCGGCATTTGTCTGGGACATCAGGCCATTGTTGAGGCCTATGGTGGATATGTGGGCCAGGCTGGAGAAATCCTGCACGGCAAAGCGTCCAGCATTGAACACGACGGTCAGGCAATGTTTGCTGGTCTGGCTAATCCGCTGCCGGTGGCACGCTATCATTCGCTGGTTGGCAGCAACGTTCCGGCAGGATTAACCATTAACGCCCACTTTAACGGCATGGTGATGGCGGTGCGTCACGATACCGATCGCGTCTGCGGCTTCCAGTTCCATCCGGAGTCCATTCTGACCACCCAGGGCGCGCGTTTGCTGGAACAAACGCTGGCCTGGGCGCAACAGAAGCTTGAACAAACCAATACGCTGCAACCAATTCTGGAGAAACTGTACCAGGCGCAGACGCTGTCTCAGCAGGAAAGCCACCAGCTGTTCTCCGCCGTGGTACGCGGTGAACTGAAGCCGGAACAACTGGCTGCGGCGCTGGTGAGCATGAAAATTCGTGGTGAACACCCGAATGAAATTGCCGGTGCGGCAACCGCGCTACTGGAAAACGCCGCTCCGTTCCCGCGTCCTGATTATCTGTTTGCCGATATTGTCGGTACCGGCGGCGACGGCAGCAACAGCATCAATATTTCTACCGCCAGCGCCTTTGTTGCAGCGGCTTGCGGACTGAAAGTTGCCAAACACGGCAACCGCAGCGTCTCCAGCAAGTCAGGCTCTTCGGATCTGTTAGCGGCATTTGGCATCAATCTGGATATGAACGCCGACAAATCACGTCAGGCGCTTGACGATCTCGGCGTGTGTTTTCTGTTTGCGCCGAAATACCACACCGGTTTTCGCCATGCCATGCCGGTACGCCAGCAGTTGAAAACCCGCACGCTGTTTAACGTGCTCGGCCCGTTGATTAACCCGGCACATCCGCCGCTGGCGCTGATCGGCGTTTACAGCCCGGAGCTGGTGCTGCCGATTGCCGAAACGCTGCGCGTGCTCGGATATCAGCGGGCAGCCGTAGTGCACAGTGGTGGCATGGACGAAGTTTCGCTGCATGCACCGACCATTGTGGCAGAGCTGCACGATGGGGAAATCAAGAGTTATCAACTGACGGCAGAAGACTTTGGCCTGACGCCTTACCACCAGGAACAGCTGGCTGGCGGCACGCCGGAAGAAAACCGTGACATTCTTAGTCGCTTGTTACAAGGTAAAGGTGAAGCCGCTCATGAAGCCGCTGTTGCCGCGAATGTCGCCATGTTAATGCGCTTGCACGGTGAAGAAGATTTAAAAGCCAATGCGCAAACCGTGATTAATGTACTGCGCAGCGGTGCGGCCTATGACCGTGTCACTGCACTGGCAGCAAGAGGGTAAATGATGCAAACCGTTTTAGCGAAAATTGTCGCAGACAAGGCGATTTGGGTAGAAGCCCGCAAACAGCAACAACCACTGGCAAGCTTTCAAAATGATGTTCAACCCAGCTCTCGTGATTTCTACGATGCGCTGCAAGGTGCGCGCACCGCCTTTATTCTGGAATGTAAAAAAGCATCTCCGTCAAAAGGCGTGATCCGTGATGACTTCGATCCGGCACAGATTGCGGGCGTATATAAACATTATGCTTCCGCGATTTCCGTACTGACCGATGAGAAATATTTCCAGGGCAGTTTTGATTTCCTGCCTATCGTCAGCCGCATCGCGCCGCAACCTGTTCTGTGTAAGGACTTTATTATCGATCCTTACCAGATTTACCTGGCGCGTTTCTACCAGGCGGACGCCTGTTTGTTGATGCTGTCGGTCCTCGATGATGAACAATATCGTCAACTCGCCGCCGTCGCCCACAGCCTGAAAATGGGCGTACTGACCGAAGTCAGCAACGAAGAAGAGCTGGAGCGTGCTATCGCACTGGGTGCCAAAGTCGTTGGTATCAACAACCGCGATTTACGCGACTTGTCGATTGATTTGAATCGCACCCGCCAGCTTGCGCCGCGACTGGGCCACGGTGTGACCGTCATCAGCGAGTCCGGGATCAACACCTATGGACAGGTGCGCGAACTCAGCCACTTCGCCAACGGTTTTCTGATTGGTTCCGCGCTGATGTCGCATGATGATCTGCACGCTGCCGTGCGTCGCGTACTGCTCGGCGAGAATAAAGTCTGCGGTTTAACCCGGGCTCAGGATGCCAACGCGGCGTATAAATCCGGCGCGATTTATGGCGGACTGATTTTTGTACCCACATCGCCACGCGCGGTTAGCGTTGAGCAAGCGCGAGAGGTCATGACCGGCGCGCCGCTGCAATATGTCGGGGTGTTTCGCAACACAGATATTATCGACGTACGTGAAACAGCGGCTGCTCTGGGACTCACTGCCGTGCAACTGCATGGTAGCGAAGATCAAGCCTACATAGACGCGCTACGCAATGCGCTACCCGCACAAGTACAAATCTGGAAGGCGCTCAGCGTCAGCGATAAGTTGCCAGCCCGGGATTATCAGCATGTCGATAAATACGTCTTCGACAACGGTCAGGGCGGCAGCGGGCAACGCTTCGACTGGTCACTTTTAGGCGGACAATCGCTGGATAACGTATTACTGGCTGGCGGACTTGGCGCAGATAACTGCGTTGACGCGGCAAAAACCGGCTGTGCCGGTCTCGATTTCAATTCTGGCGTAGAGTCACAGCCGGGCATCAAAGATGCACGTCTTCTGGCTTCGGTCTTTCAGACGCTGCGCGCATATTAAGGAAAAGGACATGACAACATTACTCAATCCGTATTTTGGTGAATTTGGCGGTATGTATGTGCCACAGATTCTGATGCCTGCCCTGCGCCAGCTGGAAGAAGCTTTTGTCAGCGCGCAAAAAGATCCTGAATTTCAGGCGCAGTTTACAGACCTGCTGAAAAACTATGCGGGTCGCCCAACCGCACTGACCAAGTGCCAGAACATTACTCAAGGCACCAACACGACGCTGTATCTCAAGCGTGAAGATTTACTGCACGGCGGCGCGCACAAAACCAACCAGGTGCTGGGCCAGGCGTTGCTGGCGAAGCGCATGGGTAAAACGGAAATTATCGCCGAAACAGGCGCGGGGCAGCACGGTGTTGCATCTGCTCTCGCCAGCGCACTGCTGGGGTTGAAATGCCGTATTTACATGGGCGCGAAAGATGTTGAACGTCAGTCGCCGAACGTTTTCCGTATGCGTTTGATGGGTGCAGAAGTTATCCCCGTTCACAGCGGTTCCGCAACGCTGAAAGATGCCTGTAACGAAGCGCTGCGCGACTGGTCTGGCAGCTACGATACCGCGCACTATATGCTCGGTACAGCGGCAGGTCCGCACCCCTTCCCGACTATTGTGCGTGAGTTCCAGCGGATGATCGGTGAAGAAACCAAGGCGCAGATTCTGGAAAAAGAAGGTCGTCTGCCGGACGCCGTTATCGCCTGCGTGGGCGGCGGTTCTAACGCCATCGGTATGTTCGCCGATTTTATTAATGAAACCAGCGTCGGTTTGATTGGCGTAGAGCCAGGCGGTCACGGGATTGAGTCTGGAGAACACGGCGCGCCGTTGAAACATGGTCGTGTCGGGATTTACTTCGGCATGAAGTCCCCGATGATGCAGACCGAAGAAGGACAGATTGAAGAGTCTTACTCTATTTCCGCCGGACTCGATTTCCCGTCGGTCGGGCCACAGCATGCGTACCTGAACAGCATTGGTCGCGCCGATTATGTTTCAATAACCGATGATGAAGCACTGGAAGCCTTCAAAACGCTGTGTCTGCACGAGGGGATTATTCCGGCACTGGAGTCCTCCCATGCCCTGGCGCACGCGTTGAAAATGATGCGTGAAAATCCGGAAAAAGAGCAGTTACTGGTGGTTAATCTCTCCGGTCGCGGCGACAAAGACATTTTCACCGTACACGATATTCTGAAAGCGCGAGGGGAAATCTGATGGAACGTTACGAAAACCTGTTTGCACAGCTGAAGGACCGCAAAGAAGGTGCTTTTGTCCCCTTCGTAACCCTGGGCGATCCGTCTGTTGAACAGTCACTGAAAATCATTGATACGCTGATTGAAGCCGGTGCCGACGCGCTTGAGCTCGGCATTCCGTTCTCCGATCCGCTGGCCGATGGCCCAACCATTCAGGAAGCCACCCTGCGTGCGTTTGCCGCCGGCGTCACACCATCGCAATGCTTTGAAATGCTGGCGCTGATTCGCCAGAAGCATCCGACGATTCCCATTGGGTTGCTGATGTATGCCAACCTGGTCTTCAGCAAGGGCATTGACGAGTTTTACGCCCAGTGCGAAAAAGTGGGTGTGGATTCTGTGTTGGTAGCCGATGTCCCTGTTGAGGAGTCTGCGCCATTCAGAACTGCTGCACTGCGTCACAACATCGCACCGATTTTCATCTGCCCGCCGAATGCTGATGAAGAACTGCTACGCCAGATTGCCTCTTACGGTCGCGGCTACACTTATCTGCTTTCACGTGCAGGCGTGACCGGTGCCGAAAATCGTGCGGCATTACCGCTGCATCATTTGGTTGAAAAGCTGAAACAATATGATGCTCCGCCTTCTTTACAGGGCTTCGGTATCTCTGCGCCTGAACAGGTAGCCGGAGCTATTGAAGCCGGTGCTGCCGGTGCAATTTCCGGCTCGGCAATTGTGAAAATCATTGAGAAAAATGTTGCGGCACCGGAACAGATGCTGGCTGAGCTGAAAGCGTTTGTCAGCACGATGAAAGCCGCCACCCACCAGTAAGTTAAATCAACCGCCAGAGACGTCTGGCGGTTTCACCCCTCTTCCGTGTGCTTCATTCTATACATAGCGCTATCCGCATTCTGAATGGCCACATCCAGTTCACCGTTCACCTCTGCAATTCCCCACGATACTGACAATGGCACGGTATGCCCATCCACCACAAACACATGACTGGTCACCTGCCCGCTAATACGTTGCGCGATTGCTATGGCGTCAGTTGCCTGCGATCGAAACAGCAGGATCATAAATTCATCCCCGCCGGTACGAATCACAATATCGTGGCTGGTGCGGGTGTTTGACAGCATCCTGTTGGCGATAATTTGCAACGCGCGATCGCCTGCCGCGTGGCCCCAGGTATCATTGACGGCCTTAAATTTATTGCAGTCCAGTAGCACCACCGAACAGTGTGATAAATCCCGACGCTTGATAATGTCGAGTATTCGGCGGTTAAAACAGCCGGTCAGAGTATCGATATAAACCTTGAGGTCGCTTTCGTTTAGCCATGACTTTAACGAGAAGCTAATGATGATGAAAAAGAACGGCGCCAGCAGGATAACAATCCCGGCATGTGTATCGCGCGCCATAAAACGGCCTAATGAAAGCGAATAGTGCAGCGCATATTTCTCCGAAAAATTGCGCACCAAATAGCTGGATTGCCCCGCACATTTGCCGGATAAGCAGAGGCTCTCTTTGTTGGTCAGATTCACTAACTCCACGTTCAATCCGGGAAGGATTTGATTATCAAACGCCTCGGCTAACGCTTCCTGCAGCTCAGGCTTCGAATGATCATAGACCAGATAGGCAACGATTTGGTCTGATATCTCCTTACCCGACAGATCGTAGATATAGCTCACTACGCTGTAGGCTTTTTCACCGGTAATTTTATCGGTATAGAAGTTTGTTGAACTGAGAGCTTTATTTTTGACGTTTTTTTGCAACAACCGGGTATAGAAATCGGTGGGCGGATAGAAAAAATGCGTTATATCCATCGCCATTTCGGAGTCAGAAAAACTGAAATTGCGCGAGTCAGAAGCCATAAACCAATAAAAATAATCTGAATTGCTGGCGATAATGTAACGGTGCGCATCGAAGCTGCCTGGATTTAGCTCATTAACCATTCCGCGAATGAACTCCGCCGCAGTATACATACACAGCGCATTATGGCTGGGTTGCTGAGCAATAATCGTCCCCGTTGCAGAATGAACCCGCTTTGGGTCGGCGTTAATTCCCCATTCATCTTTGTTTCGCGGAACAAACTGCGCCATAACACCACACTGTTCGCCGGTTTTGATGTGGTAATAACGCTCGCCAATCGCATCGGCAATCAGTTCATTATCGTTAAAAATGTCCAACATGTGAGCTTGCAGGCGGCTAACGCCTTCACTGGCGGCCGCCATACGCTGTTCATAAATGATAAACAGAAACAACGAGGTAAAAATCAACGTAATGAGCCCGGATACCAGCAGAGCCTGCCTGTTTCTGAGCTTATCCTGCACAATCTTCACGAGTCCACCCTGATAGTTAACAGTATTGCCAAATCGGTTACCCGTTTATGTTGTTGCATAACAGCGTTGTACGTTGATAGAGAATGTTTGCCACTCCGAAGCAGGTACGTTGATGTAGCCCGCAATCGCGCGCTTAGGTTACAGATTTATACAATAAAAGCGCATATTTGTTAACATAAACGCAAACTAATCATCACCTTCGATAGGATACCCTGCCCGCCGGATGGCCTCGCGGCAGTCGTTTACGCCTGCGGCATAGCCCGCCTCAATCTCACAAACCGGACTTGCGCTGCAATAAGGTAGTGTAACCGGAGTCGCAATAAGTTTCTCCAGCGCCTCAATTTTATCCATGTAAAGCAATAATTCACGTGCAACACTCACGGCAAACGCTGCCGTTTGATCCTCGTAGAACGGTTCCAGAAGTGTGATTTTTTGCTGTAGCAGATGGCGGGTCAACATCATCAGCAATACCCTCAAAGTTGGTTTGCTTAAAGAGTAGCACTACATCAAAGGGGAGAAAGGCAGGATGTTTTCCCCAGAATTTTTTAAATGAAGAACGAGGGGAATTTTTCCTGGCTGCTAACCACGGGCAGGTATGCCCGGAATCTATACAGTTCAGTCGTTTTGGTTGTGCAACCATTAATGAAGTTGACTTCAAAAAGTCCCTTGCGAGACACTGAAGTAAAGCATGCCAAATATGGGTGAACTTGTTGAGACATCTGTTGATTAAATTAGTTATGTTAAGCGTTGGATTTTTAAGCGCTGGGGACATACTGGCAAATACTCCGGAACAGGTAATCACCGCTTTCCAGAGGGATTATAAATATTGGAATGACCAGTCATTTCAGAGAAATCAGAACTACGGAAAGCAAGAAGTTATGCTCCTGGCCCAGAAGGGTTGGAATGAGCTTTTGAATAAATATACAAAACCTGGTTTTCAGGGCGAGCCTATAGCTTTTGGTTCTGAGTCTAGTCATGATCCTGAGCAAGAGAACATCATATCGGTTCATATTTCTGAAAAAGTAGCGACCGTGACGACCAGATTATCGAGGCAGTATTATTCACCTATTTATGAATATCAATTGTCCAAAGAGAATGATACCTGGTACCTATCTCAGATATTTTTAGTTGATGATGATGGAAAATATCCGAGTTTGTAATAAATAGTGCTCTCATTACAACTTTATGAGTTAAAAAAATCTGCCATAATGACAGATTTCTTTAATCTATCATTAGAGATTTGCAACGTTATGATATACTTTTTGAACATCATCGTCATCTTCAAGAGCATCAACAAGCCCTGCAAAGACTTCTAAATCTTCTGGTGAAAGTTCAATTTCTGATTGAGCGATCATCTCTAATTCTGTAGTTGAGAACTCAGTAATTCCTGCTGCTTTTAGAGCTGCAATGCCTTTATGAAGATCTGTAGATTCAGTATAAATAACGATGTTTCCTTCTTCCTCGGTTACATCACGAACATCTACTTCAGCATTAAGCAGAATTTCAAAAATATGGTCAGGGTCTGTCCCTTCAAATACAATTACTCCGGTATTGTCAAACATATAGCTGACAGAACCCGCCGCTCCGATATTCCCGCCTTTTTTATTAAAAATTGAGCGGACATTAGCAATCGTACGGTTAACGTTTGAAGTCAATGTTTCAGCGATAATCAGTGAGCCACTGGGACCAAAGCCTTCATAACGCCCTTGCACGAACGTTTCATCGCTGCCGCCTTTGGCTTTATCAATGGCTTTATCAATAACGTGTTTTGGAACCTGAGCTTGTTTCGCACGTTCAATAACGAATTTTAAAGATGTATTTAATTCTGGGTCTGGTTCGCCTTGTTTAGCAGCAGCATAAATTTCTACACCGAATTTTGCATATACATTAGACGTTGCACCGTCTTTAGCTGTTTTTTTAGCAACAATATTTGCCCACTTACGTCCCACTGGAATGATCTCCTCGAAAATTCATTTACATTATTGAATGGTAAATAATCTGCCATCACATTATATCATGATGTATAAACCTTAGTCCATGAAAAATAAAATATCCAAATTTTACGATATGTTACTTTAATTTTATCAATAGTTAACATTTTGGATAAGTTATCCCCTGATTATCTTCAGGTTCTTTTTTGTACGTAATAAATGAGCCGCAGCAATAATGCATAAGAGAATAGAAACAAAAGCGATATTCCAGATAAACACACAGGCTATTATAGTTACCGCGGTACTGCTTAAAGAGAGCGCTACAAGTCATCTTGCACAGCGCCTTATTTGATAGTGTGTTCCTTTAGCACCGGGACAAGATACTTAGCCTATATTTACTCCACCACTACAACAAAGGGAAATGCTAAATGGGTGGAGCGGTACAATCAGCATCTCTGGCGGATGCGTTCAGAAGCACACGTGACTCAGTTGACTACGACGGGTCAAAACAACGATACGCGTGGTAAAGAATGGAAAAACTGGTCATTTAATGACCAGTTTTGCAGAAGAGTTTTGCAGAAGAACTTAAAAACGATAACCCGCTGAGAACATAAATACCCACGGATCGAGGCGTACGCTGTCTCGCTGTTGGACACCACCCATTTTATAGCTTGCGGTGGTGTCGATATCCATGTACCAGACCGACATGTTAATCAGCCAGTCGCGGTTAATCAGATAGTCCATACCGACTTGCCCTGCTGCACCCCAGGAATCTTTCAGACTCAGGTCCGATAATCCTGTTTCTTTACCGTTATCGTTAAAGCCTTCATCGAAGAAGGTCGTGTAGTTCACACCAACACCTACGTACGGACGCAGTTTACTGCTGGAGTCACCGAAGTACCACTGTGCCATTAACGTCGGCGGCAAATGATGTACGGTGGCAATATCACCCGTTGCTGCAGTACCAATTTTATGGCGGAACGGTGTAGCCGCCAGTAATTCAACACCGATATTGTCGGTTGCCATGTAGGTAAATGTCAGACCCAACTGCGTGTTATTGCTGACATCAAAGCCACCTAAGCTGCCCAGCGTACCACCTGCACCTTCCGTCGGTCTGACGGTGGCTGAACCTGCACGAATAAAGAACTCTCCAGCTTCATGCGCAAATGCGTTACCAGAGAGAAGAGTTGTTAAAGCCAATGCTGCAACTGTTAATTTTTTCATGTCCGCTCCATCGTTATGGTTATAAAAGCGGAATGAATATACCTACTTTGGAGTAATAAATGATCTAACATGGATCACATTGACTTTGATAATTTAACATTTATTGATCCAGATTAAGTTAGAACTTGCATTCAAAATCCTGGTTAAATTAATTCAGATCAATTTTGATATATTTTCAATGTGCAAGTACCTCCTGCTCATTGCTGATGGGTGATTGTTATCTGCACGCGATGCGCAGATAACAAACAGCGTTCATGCACGACGCTGAAGTCATAGCCAAAAATTACCGCAGCTTTACAAAGATATGCTTTTCCATACATCGCGCGATGCTGCCACTGTAGAGTTATCCAGGGTACAATTGCCCGCAAATGAACACCTGCAAAACTCAAGGAGAGTGCATGTCTATCACGGCGAAATCCGTTTACCGTGACACGGGAAACTTTTTCCGTAATCAATTCATTACCATCTTGCTGGTATCGTTGTTGTGCGCGTTTATCACAGTGGTGTTAGGGCATGCCTTTTCCCCCACTGACGCACAAATTGCGCAACTCAGTGAAGGCGATCAGTTAACCAGCAGCGTGGGGTTGTTCGATCTGGTGCAAAACATGACCCCGGAGCAACAGCAAATTTTGCTACGCGCTTCCGCGGCGTCTACGTTTTCCGGTCTGATTGGTAATGCCATCCTCGCCGGTGGTGTCATCCTGATGATTCAGCTGATTTCAGCAGGTCATCGGGTCAGCGCATTACGTGCCATCGGCGCCAGTGCGCCAGTGTTGCCAAAGCTGTTTATTCTGATTTTTTTGACTACTCTGCTGGTGCAAATCGGTATTATGCTGGTTGTTGTTCCCGGTATTCTGCTGGCCATCCTGCTGGCACTCGCACCTGTGATGTTGGTACAGGACAAAATGGGTGTCTTTGCCGCGATGCGCAACAGTATGCGTCTGGCGTGGTCGAATATGCGACTGGTTGCGCCGGCAGTAATCGGTTGGTTGCTGGCAAAAACGCTGCTGTTGCTTTTTGCGCCAAGTTTTGCAGTACTTACGCCGAATGTAGGCGCGGTATTGGCGAATACGCTGAGCAATATGATCTCCGCGGTGTTGCTGATCTATTTGTTCCGCCTGTACATGCTGATTCGCCAATAAACCCTGAACGCATTCCGGGCTTGTACCCGGTGCTTTTGATGACGGAATCGAAGAATGAAGCAGTTTCTTGATTTTTTACCGCTGGTTGTCTTTTTTGCTTTTTATAAGCTTTACGACATCTATGCGGCGACCTCGGCGCTGATTGTCGCGACGGCTGTAGTGTTGATTTACAGCTGGGTTCGCTATCGCAAGGTCGAGAAGATGGCGTTAATCACCTTTGTCCTGGTGGCCGTATTTGGTGGCCTGACTATTTTTTTCCACAACGATGAATTCATTAAGTGGAAAGTAACGGTGATTTACGGGCTGTTTGCTGGTGCATTGCTGGTAAGCCAGTGGGTGATGAAAAAGCCGCTGATCCAGCGCATGTTAGGTAAAGAACTGACCCTGCCGCAGCCAGTGTGGTCGAAACTAAATTTAGCCTGGGCAGTCTTTTTCATCCTGTGTGGTCTGGCGAATATCTATATTGCATTTTGGCTACCGCAGAACATTTGGGTCAACTTCAAAGTGTTCGGCCTGACCGCCCTGACTTTATTCTTTACGCTGCTGAGTGGAGTCTATATTTACCGTCATCTGCCGCAAGAAGATAAATCGTAATACATGCTCGCCAGATCTGCGGATCTGGCGAATTTTTATCCCCTCGCGTTCCATAGAGCTGACAACCTGACTTACATCTGCTCTGCATGCCGCATCCCCTCTGTTCTCGACGCACAAATTCTAGTAGCATCGCGCCTGTAATCTTTCTCTATAGTCGGTTCTACAATGACAACAACGAATAACACTCCCCAGGGTGAACTGGTTTTACGCACTCTGGCCATGCCTGCCGATACCAACGCGAACGGTGATATTTTTGGCGGCTGGCTGATGTCACAAATGGATATAGGTGGCGCGATTCAGGCCAAAGAGATCGCACATGGTCGTGTGGTAACGGTGCGGGTTGAAGGAATGAGCTTTTTGCGCCCGGTCGCCGTAGGTGATGTAGTGTGTTGCTATGCTCGCTGTGTGAAACGCGGGACAACCTCAATCAGCATCAATATTGAAGTTTGGGTGAAGAAAGTCGCTTCTGAACCTATTGGCCAGCGTTATAAGGCCACCGAAGCTCTGTTTATCTACGTTGCCGTTGATAAAGACGGGAAACCGCGTCCAATCCCCACGTTGGCCTGATAGCACACGCCAGTAATGCTATCCGGCAATCATCACTCTTGATCATTGCCGGACGGCCTGATGCTTACTCGATCTGCGTTGTGCCGTTTAATTTGAAAACAATATTCACCACGAGTCCGGAACCGGGTTTACCTGCTTCATAACGCCATCTACGCATCGCGTTTTTCACTTCACGCTCAAACATATTGGCAGGCTGTGCAGACAGGATCTCCACATTTTCAACCCGACCATCCGGCGTTACATTAAATTTGACCTTTACCCGCCCTTCAATGCGTAGCGCCTGAGCTCGCGCCGGATACTGAGGCTGATTACGGCTTAAAGCGCGTGGGCCCGATGGCGCACTGACCACCGGTTTGCTGGTAGTTGCCGGCGCGGTATTGGTCATTGTGCGCGTAGGTGCCGTATTTTCCAGCGGGGAGGCCGGCCGCGGTTCTGCTGGTTTAACATCGCGTTTCGGCTGCTCTTCCACCTTTTTCACCGGTTTTGGCTTCGGTTTAGGCTTGGGCTTCGGTTTTTCAATCACCACCGGCGCCTCTTTTGGTGGCTCTGGAATCGGCTCTGGTTCCGGTTCAGGCTCGACAACGGGTTCCGGCGGCGGCTGAACGGCCTGAGGTGGTTCGAGATCGGCAGGCGCGACCATCGTGACAGAGATCGGCTGCGCTGGCGCAGGCAGTTCAATAACCTGATGTACCGAGGTATACAGCAAACCAGCCACCACGGCACCATGAATGCCGACAGACAGTAACGTTGGCCAGGGAAAGCGACGAGGTAAATCAAGGGTCATTGAAGTCATAATCGTTTCAGTAAAAAAACCAGGCCCCGATTTTAAATGCAAATAGCAATCATATTCAATAAGCCCGTGGCGGTAACTGACATTTAGAACGCGATTTTATGATAAAAAACCACTTTCAGAGTATGGCCTTAACATATCAGTTATCTTTCCGTTGCAGTTGTTAGGCCTTTCCAATAACGTTATTAACGACTTTTACCGTTCAAGGAGTTCTACCCGTGCTGTATGTTATTTACGCCCAAGATATCGCAGACTCTCTCGAAAAACGTCTTTCCGTGCGCCCTGCTCATCTGGCTCGCCTGCAACTCCTTCATGACGAAGGTCGTTTGCTCACGGCGGGCCCCATGCCAGCGGTCGATAGTAACGATCCCGGTGCAGCGGGTTTTACCGGCTCAACGGTGATTGCCGAATTTGAATCTTTGGAGGCGGCACAGGCGTGGGCGGAAGCCGATCCGTATGTTGCAGCGGGCGTTTATGCTCAGGTTTCAGTAAAACCTTACAAAAAAGTATTTTAAAAACAGAACAAAAGCAGACATTGGGCACCGCCAGCGGTGCCCTTTTGGGATCAGATGCTGTGGATCGCAAACAGCAACGAGTTGCGTTGATGGTTGAGAATGCACTTTCTGATAGTGTGGATACGCATATTACGACGCGATTGTCCTTCAAGCCAACGTGCTTTACGGCGGCTAGCCTGACGCAGCATCCGCCAGCGTCCCACTTCCGTTCTACTACGCTTCATGTTTACTACTCTTTCAGTCACTGAGTGGCCATTATAACGCCACACCGAATGCAGACCAGCGGTTTTCCCGTGTTTTTATTTGCCAGATTAATCCTGATGCGTAAACTCTTAACAATACGCTTTCAAAAGGATTTTTAAATTTATGACAACCTTCTACACCGTGGTGAGTTGGCTGGTCATTCTGGGTTACTGGGTACTCATTGCTGGCGTAACATTACGCATTCTAATGAAACGACGCGCAGTGCCCTCCGCAATGGCCTGGCTTTTGATCATCTATATTCTGCCATTGGTAGGGATCATTGCTTATCTGTCCTTCGGTGAGCTCCACCTGGGTAAACGCCGCGCCGAACGCGCCCGGGCAATGTGGCCGTCAACGGCCAAGTGGCTGAACGATCTTAAAGCCTGTAAGCATATTTTTGCGCAGGAAAACAGCAGCGTCGCCTCCTCCTTATTTAAACTGTGCGAGCGTCGTCAAGGAATCGCCGGCGTTAAGGGAAATCAGCTGCAGCTGCTCACCAGTTCAGATGACGTGATGCAGGCATTAATCCGTGATATTCAGCTGGCGCGCCACAACATAGAGATGGTGTTCTACATCTGGCAGCCGGGTGGTATGGCCGATCAGGTAGCCGAGTCGTTAATGGCTGCCGCGAGGCGTGGCATTCACTGTCGCCTGATGCTGGACTCCGCCGGCAGCGTGGCATTCTTCCGCAGCCCTTGGGCGGCGATGATGCGTAACGCAGGCATCGAAGTTGTAGAGGCGCTGAAGGTGAACCTGATGCGTGTATTTTTACGCCGTATGGACCTGCGTCAGCACCGCAAAATGATCATGATCGACAACTACATTGCGTATACCGGCAGCATGAACATGGTCGATCCGCGCTTCTTCAAACAAGATGCAGGCGTTGGGCAATGGGTTGATTTAATGGCAAGAATGGAAGGCCCGGTAGCCACCGCTATGGGCATCGTCTATTCTTGCGACTGGGAAATTGAGACCGGAAAGCGCATTTTGCCCCCGCCACCGGACGTCAATATCATGCCGTTTGAGCAGGCCAGCGGGCACACCATTCACACAATTGCCTCGGGTCCTGGTTTCCCAGAAGACTTGATTCATCAGGCGCTGTTAACCGCAGCTTATTCAGCGCGCGAATATTTAATTATGACCACGCCTTACTTTGTTCCCAGCGACGATTTGCTGCATGCAATTTGTACGGCAGCACAGCGTGGGGTCGACGTCAGTATCATTCTTCCGCGTAAGAATGATTCCCTGCTGGTTGGCTGGGCAAGCCGGGCCTTTTTCACTGAGTTGCTGGCAGCTGGCGTTAAAATTTATCAGTTCGAAGGCGGCCTGCTGCATACCAAGAGCGTACTGGTCGATGGCGAGCTGAGCCTGGTCGGTACCGTTAACCTGGATATGCGCAGTCTGTGGCTCAATTTTGAAATCACGCTGGTCATTGACGATGCTGGATTCGGCGGCGATCTCGCCGCCGTGCAGGATGATTATATTTCGCGTTCCCGCCTACTTGATGCCCGTTTGTGGGTAAAACGACCACTCTGGCAGCGGATAGCAGAGCGACTGTTTTACTTCTTTAGTCCGTTGCTGTAAAACGTGCCCATCAGACAGTAAACAGGTAGTCATTATGGATATGGATTTGAACAATCGCCTGACCGAAGACGAAACGCTTGAGCAGGCTTACGACATTTTTCTCGAACTGGCTGCGGATAACCTCGATCCGGCAGATATCATTCTGTTCAATTTGCAGTTTGAAGAACGCGGCGGTGCCGAGTTATTCGATCCGGCAGAAGACTGGCAGGAGCATGTTGATTTTGACCTGAACCCTGATTTCTTTGCCGAAGTGGTGATTGGTCTGGCAGATACAGAAGACGGCGAGATTAACGATATTTTTGCGCGCGTTTTATTATGTCGCGAAAAAGATCATAAGCTCTGCCATATTCTCTGGCGCGAATAATCAAACAAAAAAGCTGCTCTCGCAGCTTTTTTCATTTTTAGCCCGGTAGTTTGCTTCCGCAACGGTTACAAAACTGCGCGCTATGTTCGTGCTGCGCCTGCTGACACTGGGGACATTTTCGTTGGTGCCCGCGATGCTGGAACGCACTGCTCATGTGCGTGGTAATCAATCCCGTCGGTATCGCAATCACCGAGTAACCAATCAGGATAAGCACGGACGCCACCATTCGCCCCAACGGGGTGTGCGGGGTGATATCGCCATAGCCGACGGTGGTTACAGTAACAATCGCCCAATACACCGACGCATTCAGCGTAGTAAATCCATATTTTGGCCCTTCAATCAGATACATCATCGCACCAAAAACCACCATCAGAATGGCGATAAAGGAATAGAACAACATCAGCTGATGTCGGGCACTTTTTAACGCATTCCAGAACACCCGTAGAGAAGGCATAAAGCGCAACAGCTTGAGAATACGCAGGACGCGCAGGACACGCATCGCCCGCCAGGCGAAAACATAACTCAGACTGATTTCCGGCCATAGCCACATCACATACAGCGGCAGAATGGTGGCAAGGTCAACTATCCCCCAGAAACTAAACACATATTTGGCGGGATTGGCCCAACAGCATAAGCGCAGAAGATATTCGAGAGTAAAGACCAGAGTAATAAAGATCTCCAGCCAGACAAAAACGCGCCATTCCTCAAAGGTTAAATGGTATTGCGTCCCTACTCCGGACTCAATGAAGATAACAATAACGCTGAGCAAGGCGAATAGCGCGCACATACCTTCAAAGCGACGCCCTGAACGGGTGTTTAAATCGAATAATTTGCGAAAGAGCGCGCGGCGGACAGAAGAGACTAAACCTGGCACAGATACCTCACCAAAAAAAGGGCTGACTTTTGTCAGCCCTCGGAATTATAGCGGGTCTACTTTCAGGCAGGAAACTGCGTGTCGGAAACTTCCTTCGAGAACCGGGCGCGTTTTTGCGCATTCCGGCCCTGCAATCGGGCAGCGCGTACGGAACACGCAACCGGAAGGAGGGTTAATCGGGGACGGTAACTCGCCTTCCAGCAACTGGATAACCTTGTTCCTTTCCTGATCCGGATCGGGGATCGGCACCGCAGACATCAGCGCTTTGGTATAAGGATGCAGCGGGTTATGGTACACCTCGTCATAGGTCCCTAATTCCACCGCATGTCCGAGATACATAACCAGCACACGGTCGGAGATATGTTTAACCACCGCGAGGTCGTGGGCAATGAAGATTAACGATAATCCCATTTCTCGCTGAAGTTGTTGCAGCAGGTTAACCACCTGGGCCTGGATTGACACGTCCAGCGCCGAAACGGGTTCATCGCAGATAATCAACTTCGGTTCGAGGATCAGCGCGCGGGCAATACCAATACGCTGACACTGGCCACCTGAAAACTCATGTGGGTAGCGGTTAATCAGGTTGGGCAGTAATCCTACCTTCATCATCATCGCTTTCACACGATCGCGGACTTCCTGACCAGGAAGATTCGGATGATAAGTACGCAGCGGTTCGGCAATGATTTCACCAATGGTCATGCGCGGGTTTAACGATGCCAGCGGATCCTGGAAAATCATCTGGATATCGCTGCGTACTTCCCGCCACTCATCGGGTTTCATACCCAGTAAATCTTTACCCAGCCAGGCAACCTTTCCATCGGTGGCCTTCACCAGGCCGATAATCGCACGGGCAAAGGTCGATTTCCCGCAGCCTGATTCACCGACCACGCCCAGGGTTTCGCCCTCATACAGTCGCAGGGTTACGCCATCAACTGCCTTAAGGGTTTTAGATGGTTGCCAGAACCACTGTTTGCCATCTTTAATATCGAAATGGACTTTAAGGTCAGCAATCTCAAGGAGCACTTTACGTTGTTCGGTTACCGCATTCATACCAGTTCCTCCACCGGCTTAAAGCAGGCGCGCAAACGGCCTGGACTAAATTCCTCCAGTGGCGGAGCACTGCTACAGATTTCCATCGCATGCGGGCAACGCGGCTGGAAGGGACAGCCTTTTGGCAGACGCAGCAGGTTCGGTGGGTTGCCCGGGATCGTGAGCATCTCTTCCCCTTCTGCATCCAGACGAGGTACGGCATTCAGCAAACCAATCGAATACGGATGAACGGGCTTATAAAAGACATCCCGCGCACTGCCGTATTCCATCGTACGACCGGCGTACATCACCAGAACTTTATCGCAAATACCGGCAACAACCCCCAGATCGTGGGTGATCATGATAATCGCGGTGTTGAATTCGCTTTTCAGTTCATTCAGCAGCGTCATGATTTGCGCCTGTACCGTCACATCGAGCGCAGTGGTCGGTTCATCGGCTATCAGTAATTTGGGCCTGCACAGCAACGCCATTGCGATCATAACGCGCTGACGCATACCACCGGAGAATTCATGCGGATACATTTTCATGCGCTTACGCGCTTCCGGCATTTTCACCGCATCCAGCATTCTGACCGACTCTTCAAAAGCTTCCGCTTTGCTCATGCCTTTATGCAGCATCAGAACTTCCATCAACTGCTCCCCGACCCGCATGTACGGATTGAGAGACGTCATCGGGTCCTGGAAAATCATCGAGATTTGCTCGGCGCGCAGTTTGTTCAGTTCACGTTCCGGTAAGTTCAGAATTTCACGTCCGTTGAACGTAGCGGAGCCCCCGATACGACCATTAGCCGCCAGCAGGCCCATCAGGGCAAAGGCCGTTTGCGATTTACCTGAGCCGGATTCTCCGACAATACCCAGCGTTTCTCCAGCTCGCAGAGAAAAGTTTAAATCGTTGACCGCAGTTACATCGCCGTCGGGGGTAGCGAACGTCACACGCAAATCTTTTACGTTCAGCAGTGCGTTAGCCTGTTGTTGCGCGAGCGGCGCGGTTGAGGTTTCAATTACGCTCATGGCTGCACTCCTTAACGGTCTTTCGGGTCGAGGGCATCACGCAAGCCATCGCCAATAAAGTTAAAACAGAACAAAGTGACCACCAGGAAACCTGCCGGAAAAAGCAGCAGCCATGGTGAGACTTCCATTGAGTTGGCACCATCACTGAGCAGAGCGCCCCAGCTACTTAACGGCTCCTGCGTACCTAATCCCAAAAAGCTCAGGAAGGACTCAAACAGGATCATGCTCGGCACCAGCAATGAAGCGTATACCACCACCACACCCAGCACGTTCGGCACAATATGGCGGATAACGATACGCACGGTAGACACCCCACCCACTTGCGCCGCTTCAATAAACTCTTTGCGCTTGAGGCTCAGCGTTTGTCCACGCACGATACGCGCCATATCCAGCCAGGAGACCATCCCGATAGCGACAAAAATCAGCAGGATATTTTGACCAAAGAAGGTGACCAGCAGGATCACGAAGAACATGAACGGGAAGGAGTTGAGAATTTCCAGCAGACGCATCATCACCGAGTCGATTTTTCCGCCGAGGTAGCCCGACAGAGAACCGTACAGTGTACCGACAACCACCGCGACCAACGCCGCCGCAATGCCGACCATTAGCGAGATGCGCCCGCCAATCGCCACGCGTACCAACAGGTCACGTCCCGACGAGTCAGTACCGAAATAGTGGCCTGATTCCGTATCCGGCGCGCTGGACATCATGCCCCAGTCAGTATCGAAGTAGGTAAACTGCGACAGCATCGGCGCGAGCGTCACGAACAGCGCAATAATTACCAGCACCACCAGGCTTGCTACCGCAGCTCGGTTATGCATAAAGCGTCGACGCGCGTCCTGCCACAGGCTGCGGCCTTCGACCTCCAGCTTTTCACTGAAATTCTCCAGCGCTTCGCTGTTTTTCTTACTTAACATCATAGCGAGCTCCAGTATCAGTAACGAATTTTCGGGTCGATAACGGCATAAAGCACATCGACAATCGCGTTAAACACGATGGTCAGAGTACCCACCAGTATGGTCAGACTCAGAACCAGCGAATAGTCGCGGTTTAACGCGCCATTGACGAACAACTGACCAATGCCAGGTAAACCATAGATGGTTTCAATAACCATCGAACCAGTGATAATGCCGACAAATGCCGGTCCCATATAGGACAGCACTGGCAACAGCGCAGGTTTTAACGCATGGCGGAAAATAATCCGCCGCATCGGCAGCCCTTTGGCGCGCGCGGTACGAATAAAGTTAGAGTGCAGCACTTCAATCATCGAACCGCGAGTAATACGAGCGATACTGGCGATGTAGGCCAGTGACAAGGCCACCATTGGCAGGATCATAAATTTCAACGCCCCACCGTTCCAGCCCCCGCCGGGCAGCCATTTCAAAGTTATGGCAAATATCATGACCAATAAGGGAGCGACCACGAAACTGGGGATAACTACCCCAGTCATTGCCACCCCCATCACCGTGTAATCCCAACGTGTATTTTGCTTCAGCGCGGCTATCACCCCGGCGCTAACGCCGACGAGTACCGCCAGAATAAAGGCTGCCGCACCCAGCTTCGCAGAAACCGGAAAACTCGAAGCAACGAGGTCGTTAACCGTGTAGTCTTTATATTTAAAGGATGGTCCAAAATCGCCATGCGCCAGCTGTTTCAGATAGCTGAAATACTGCGTCGAGATAGGATCGTTAAGATGATATTTCGCTTCAATATTCGCCAGCACCTCTGGCGGTAACGCGCGTTCCCCGGTGAATGGGCTTCCGGGCGCAAGGCGCATCATAAAGAATGAAATCGTAATAAGAATAAACAGCGTCGGAATCGCTTCCAGACAGCGACGTAATATGAATTTTAACATTGCCCGTACCTTCTGGCGTGTGCCTTTATACCTCTTTAACCCCGACGTTCAGGTAAAGCGGTATTAATAGTTCGAAGAAAAAAGACACTGTGGGGCAAAAATGATTGCCCCACGTCTTGCCATTAATGCTTGATAATATACAAGTCTTTAACGTGGATATTATCCATCGGGTCTTTACCGGAGTATCCGCCAACCCATGGTTTCACCAGGCGGGCATTGACATAGTAATAAACCGGTACAATCGCAGAATCTTTATCCAGCTGCTGTTCCGCTTTCGAATACAGTTCGCTGCGCTGCGCTTCATCAGTCACTTTCAGCGTATCCGCAATCAGCTTATCAAATGCCGGGCTCTTATAGTGGACGGTATTATTGGAGCTGTCGGACAGCACCATATTCAGGAAGGACGTCGGTTCGTTATAGTCCGCACACCAGCCCGCACGTGAAACATCATAGTTGCCCTGATGGCGCGTATCGAGGAACGTTTTCCATTCCTGGTTTTCCAGCTTCACATTAGCACCCAGATTTTTCTTCCAGATAGATGCCGCGGCAATAGCCAGCTTCTTATGCAGATCTGAAGTGTTATACAGCAGGTCAAAGGTCAGCGGTTTCTCAGCGGTATATCCGGCCTCAGCCAGCAGTTTCTTCGCTTCTTCATTACGTTTTTCCTGAGACCACTTGAACCACTCTGGCTCAACCAGTTTCGCGCCATCGGTGTATGGAGGAGTAAAGCTATACGCCGGCAGGTCACCCTGGTTTTTCACTTTATTGACGATAATGTCACGATCCAACGCCAGCTTCAGGGCGGTACGAACACGAACATCGTTGAACGGTGCTTTCTGGTTGTTGATTTCGTAATAATAGGTGCACAGATACGGGTCAACGTGGACTTCGTTCGGGATCTCTTTTTTCAGTTTCTGGAATAACTCAATCGGCATGTTGTTATAGGTCATGTCGATTTCACCGCTGCGATAGCGGTTAACGTCAGTCACTTCAGAAGAAATAGGCAGGTAGGTTACCTGGTTAATAACCGTTTTGGCGTTGTCCCAATAGTTGGTATTACGCTCAAGCACAATGCGCTCGTTCACAACCCAGTCTTTCAGTTTATACGCACCGTTAGTAATGATGTTAGCGGGCTGGGTCCACTTCTCGCCGAATTTTTCAACAGCAGCTCTAGGAACTGGTGAAACGGAAGAGTGCACAAGCAGTTTGTAGAAATAAGGAACAGGTTCACTGAGGGTGACTTCAAAAGTATGATCGTCGAGAGCTTTTACACCGAGATCGGTGATCGGTTTTTTACCGGCGATAATATCATCAATATTGACGATGTGACCGTACTGCAAATAACTGGCGTACGGTGATGCAGTATTTGGATTAGCCAAACGTTGCCAGCTATACACGAAATCTTGCGCGGTAACAGGCGTGCCGTCAGACCACTTAGCATCTTTACGCAGATGGAATGTCCAGACTTTAAAATCTTTATTTTCCCATTTTTCAGCCACGCCCGGCGATGGTTTGCCATCGACATCACTGATTAATAAACCTTCAAACAGGTCACGGTTAATGTTGGATTCAGGTACACCTTCGATTTTGTGGGGATCGAGTGACTGCACTTCCGAACCGTTATTACGCACCAGAGTCTGCTTTTCAGCAAGCTGCACACCCGCTGGCACTACTGCCGCCGTGGCAACATTTCCAGCGACTAGCGCAGTTAAGATCCCCGCAGCTACTAAACTTTTTTTAGTGATGTTAGTCATTGTGTTGTACTCCCTCATTATTATGGCTGGTTTTTTAACCAGACTGTTAATCCTGTCAGGATCACTGTACGGCACCGGAGATTTTCTGCCGTCAGGTCGTTTTTTGTTTTACTGCTTGCTATCACCGACTTTATTTATTCTGGCGGTTCGTATGACTGCCTTACGTCGATTATCTACGTGCCTCCCCTGCCGGAAACACGCTATTACCCTGTTGAGAGAAACTAACTGCAAATGATTCTCATCAACGTGAATTCTTCTGCATAATACCTGGCCGGAAAATATCAAATGCGTTTCTTAACCGCCAATACATTTTACAAATTTGTTAACCAATTCTCTTTTATTGGAAATAAATCTCACAAAGAAAGTCTTACGAATGAAGGTTTTCTATAATAAACCCATGAAAAACAATAAATTACATCAAGTCAGGTGTTAACTACCCTGTCAGGTGTCAACACCACGTCAAAATGCACATAAATTTAACAATTGGTTATTAATTAGCACATTCAACTGAAAAAAACGCTGAAATAACTAATAACATTTCGATAATCCTTCAGCAAGCCCCAGAGTATGATGTTAATTAAATAACAGCGATATCAGGCTCTCTCTGGCAGATGGATGAGCGTTACATTCATAAAATCAATGAATAAACAAATGAATAACCATCAGCATTTTTTATTATCACTATGCTGATTTTCAACTTTAGTGAGAAGTTTTACTGATAATGAAAGGAAACGGAGCCGGGACCGACTCCGTTTGTACAGAAGAGAGATATCAGGCCAGCAAACCAGGGAAAATGGATTTGATACCTGTAACAATGAATTCGATACCCAAGGCCATTAACAGTAGCCCCATAATACGCGTAATGACGTTGATGCCAGTTTGTCCCAACAGTCGTACCAGCCATGGCGCCATGCGAAACAGCCCCCAGCAGCACAGGGCAAACAGCGCAATCGCGACAAAAAAGCCAAACAGGTTAATCGCACTGTGATATCGCGTACCCCAAACAATAGTTGAGCTTATCGCCCCCGGTCCCGCCATCAACGGCAATGCCAACGGTACAACGCCGATACTCTCACGGATTGCGGTTTCTGATTTTTCCTGTTTGTTTTGTTTATCTTCCCCTAGTTTTCCGCTAATCATTGACATCGCGATAGTCACAACCAGAATGCCGCCGGCAATCCTGAACGAATCTATTGAGATACCGAAAAGTTGCAGAATACCATCACCAAGAAACAGCGAAGTCCACAGAATGATAGCGACCGACAGGTTTGCCGTAAGGTTGGTTTTGTTTCGCGCTGCAGCAGTTTGATAACTGGTCATACTGATAAAGACAGGGATGATCCCTACCGGGTTGACCAACGCAAATAACCCAATGAAAAATTTAAAATAGACAGGAAAATCAAATAGCGTTTGGATCACGGTTAGCTCCGAAGCGTTAGCCGGATAAAATGAGTCATAAAAATTGATAAAATCCGCGCTGAAGATACGCCTTTTGTCAGCATACTTCACCTTCTATCTTCGTATATCTACGTAAATACGCTACCAATACTCAGTGTTATTAATATGTATTAATTATGCTAACGTTATTAGCATTCATTACGTCAATTTATTAACACTTGACGAGAAACGCTAAAAGGGCCTGCTGAAAGGTGTCAGCTTTGCGAATTTTTGATCCAGATCACGCAATTACTACTCAGAAGTGAGTAATCTTGCTTACGCCACCTGGAGGTAACGCGTTAGAGTTAACTGGCACTAGCGTACAAGCTCTTTTAGTAAATCAAAGTAAAGTGGACGTTAATTAACCGTTTGATTTTCAAACCGTTACACAAATTTTCGTCGGTCTGTCTATACTCTCGTATCGAGCAGATGATTTACTAAAAAAGTTTAACATTATCAGGAGAGCATCATGGCTGTTACTAATGTCGCTGAACTTAACGCACTTGTAGAGCGCGTAAAAAAAGCCCAGCGTGAATATGCCAGTTTCACTCAAGAACAGGTTGACAAAATCTTCCGCGCCGCCGCTCTGGCTGCCGCAGACGCTCGAATCCCTCTCGCGAAAATGGCCGTTGCCGAATCCGGCATGGGTATTGTCGAAGATAAAGTGATCAAAAACCACTTTGCTTCTGAATACATTTACAACGCTTACAAAGATGAAAAAACCTGTGGTGTGCTGTCTGAAGA
Source organism: Citrobacter sp. CF971 (assembly GCF_006385635.1). Classification (NCBI taxonomy): domain Bacteria; kingdom Pseudomonadati; phylum Pseudomonadota; class Gammaproteobacteria; order Enterobacterales; family Enterobacteriaceae; genus Citrobacter; species Citrobacter sp. CF971. Next base: position 2,671,330 of record NZ_CP041051.1, read on the forward strand.
CGACACTTTCGGTACCATTACCATTGCGGAACCAATTGGTATCATCTGCGGTATCGTTCCAACCACTAACCCAACTTCTACCGCTATCTTCAAATCGCTGATCAGCCTGAAGACCCGTAACGCCATCATCTTCTCTCCGCATCCGCGTGCAAAAGATGCAACTAACAAAGCAGCAGACATCGTTCTGCAAGCTGCAATCGCTGCTGGCGCACCGAAAGATCTGATCGGCTGGATCGATCAACCTTCCGTTGAACTGTCTAATGCGCTGATGCACCACCCGGACATCAACCTGATCCTTGCGACCGGTGGTCCAGGCATGGTTAAAGCGGCATACAGCTCCGGTAAACCGGCTATCGGCGTAGGCGCAGGTAACACCCCTGTTGTTATCGACGAAACCGCTGATATCAAACGTGCTGTTGCATCTGTTCTGATGTCTAAAACCTTCGATAACGGCGTAATATGTGCTTCTGAGCAGTCTGTCGTCGTGGTTGACTCTGTATATGATGCAGTACGTGAGCGTTTTGCGACTCACGGCGGCTACATGCTGCAGGGCAAAGAGTTGAAAGCAGTCCAGGACGTTATCCTGAAAAATGGCGCACTGAACGCAGCTATCGTTGGTCAGCCGGCATACAAGATTGCTGAACTGGCAGGCTTCTCCGTACCAGAAACCACTAAGATTCTGATCGGTGAAGTGACGGTTGTCGATGAAAGCGAACCGTTTGCGCATGAAAAACTGTCTCCGACACTGGCAATGTACCGTGCGAAGGACTTCGAAGACGCAGTCATTAAAGCTGAAAAACTGGTTGCGATGGGCGGTATCGGTCATACCTCTTGCCTGTATACTGACCAGGACAACCAGCCAGAACGTGTTGCTTACTTCGGCCAGATGATGAAAACCGCACGTATCCTGATCAACACCCCAGCTTCTCAGGGTGGTATCGGTGACCTGTACAACTTCAAACTCGCACCTTCCCTGACTCTGGGTTGTGGTTCCTGGGGTGGTAACTCCATCTCTGAAAACGTTGGTCCTAAACACCTGATCAACAAGAAAACCGTTGCTAAGCGAGCTGAAAACATGTTGTGGCACAAACTTCCGAAATCTATCTACTTCCGTCGTGGCTCTCTGCCAATCGCACTGGATGAAGTGATTACCGATGGTCACAAACGTGCGCTGATCGTGACCGACCGCTTCCTGTTCAACAACGGTTATGCAGACCAGATCACCTCCGTTCTGAAAGCTGCTGGTGTTGAAACCGAAGTGTTCTTTGAAGTTGAAGCTGACCCGACTCTGACCGTTGTTCGCAAAGGTGCTGAGCTGGCTAACTCCTTCAAACCAGACGTAATCATCGCGCTGGGCGGCGGTTCCCCGATGGACGCCGCGAAAATCATGTGGGTTATGTACGAGCACCCGGAAACTCACTTCGAAGAACTGGCGCTGCGCTTTATGGACATCCGTAAACGTATCTACAAGTTCCCGAAAATGGGTGTGAAAGCGAAGATGGTCGCCGTCACCACCACTTCCGGTACCGGTTCTGAAGTGACTCCGTTTGCGGTTGTTACTGACGATGCAACTGGGCAGAAATACCCGCTGGCAGACTATGCGCTGACTCCGGATATGGCGATTGTTGACGCCAACCTGGTGATGGATATGCCGAAGTCCCTGTGTGCGTTCGGTGGTCTCGATGCCGTCACTCACGCTCTGGAAGCTTACGTTTCCGTACTGGCTTCTGAGTTCTCCGACGGTCAGGCTCTGCAAGCGCTGAAACTGCTGAAAGAAAACCTGCCGGCGTCCTACCATGAAGGTTCTAAGAACCCGGTAGCACGTGAGCGTGTACACAGTGCAGCAACCATCGCCGGTATCGCGTTTGCTAACGCCTTCCTGGGTGTATGTCACTCAATGGCGCACAAACTGGGTTCTCAGTTCCACATTCCTCACGGTCTGGCGAACGCCCTGCTGATCAGCAACGTTATTCGTTATAACGCGAACGACAACCCGACTAAACAGACTGCATTCAGCCAGTACGACCGTCCGCAGGCACGCCGTCGCTACGCTGAAATCGCAGACCATCTGGGTCTGAGCGCACCGGGCGACCGTACTGCCGCGAAAATCCAGAAACTGCTGGGCTGGCTGGAAGAAATCAAAGCTGAGCTGGGTATTCCTAAGTCTATCCGTGAAGCTGGCGTTCAGGAAGCTGACTTCCTGGCACACGTGGACAAACTGTCTGAAGATGCGTTTGATGACCAGTGTACTGGTGCAAACCCACGTTACCCGCTGATTGCTGAACTGAAACAGATCCTGCTGGATACATACTACGGTCGTGAGTACAGCGAAGGCCAGACTACCGCTAAGACTGAAGCAGTAGCTGCACCGAAAGCAGAAAAGAAAGCGAAGAAATCCGCTTAATTTTCTCAGATAAGTTTTAGTTTCACCATAAACGGTCCCAGTTGGGACCGTTTTTTTTCGTCTTGTGTTATGAAAATTGAGTGATCCCCAATTTAACCATGTGAATAGAATGGCACGGTAAGAGATGTATTCAGGAAGATGTGAGAATAGCCGTCAGAAGAGAGTCTGACAGGGTAGAGGACATTGACGAATGTCCCGGCCTACCCTGTATTTATAAGCGCTCAGAAGCCTGCAGGGTTAATCGTGGCTGTGTCGTTCTTGTATCGCCGTCAGAGAGCCCTCAGACTGCGCCTGTTTGTAGTGTTTACGGCATACCGACACATAGCGTTCATTCCCGCCAATAACCACCTGCTCGCCCTCGTTATAGGGCCTTCCAGACTGATCAAGACGTAAAACCATGCTGGCCTTACGCCCACAGAAACAAATGGTTTTTAATTCAACGAGCTTATCAGACCACGCAAGCAGGTATTCGCTGCCGCCAAATAATTCACCACGGAAATCTGTGCGTAAGCCATAGCACAACACGGGAATATCCAGCCGATCGACAACTTCAGATAATTCATAAACCTGTTGTCGAGTCAGAAACTGTGACTCATCAACCAGTACACAGTGAATTCTTTGCTGCTCATTTTCAGCACGAATCTCTTCGTACAATGATGAATTTTGGTTAAACAATTTTGCAGGCGACGACAGACCTATACGTGAACTTACTTTTCCAGCACCAAAACGGTCATCAATTTCCGCTGTATATACAACAGCACGCATCCCACGTTCCTGATAATTGTACGAAGATTGCAGCAATGCAGTCGACTTACCGGCATTCATTGCAGAATAGTAAAAATATAGCTGTGCCATTGACCGAAGGCCCTCACATGGGGAAATAAATATGCGCGGGATTGTATCATATTTCATGAAAGTGTCGGTGTAGCGTTGCGCCCAAAGGCGTATAAATGCGCGGGCAAGCCCGCTCAGTGCCGCCTGAATTTCAGTAACAGGTTGTGAGAGAGCATACAACCATCGACCATACAGCCCAAGCTCGGACGCGTATATACACTCTCTTTCACAAATAGTGCTCATGAAATTTATCAATGTCACTTATCATCATACGGCAATAAAGAAACCCTTCCCATATTGTTATTGAATCTACCCACTCTCAGCATGTATTAGCGAATTCACGTAAGCAAAACTAATACAAAAGGTTGAAATCACTGCAAAGAGATACTATTTGTACACCATAAAATGTGACCTGAATCTTGAATTTCTACTCTCAACCGCTGAGAAGCCCCCTCGCCAATAAGCCTTTTTTATGCCCAACATCATGGGGAATTTAAGACAGGAGAATTAATTCTGTTACTAAATAAAGCGCAATTTTGAATTCCTTACATTCCTGGCTATTGCACAACTGAATTTATCGCTCTATTATTAGCTCAACAAACCACCCCAATATAAGTTTGAGATTACTACAATGAGCGAAGCACTTAAAATTCTGAACAACATCCGTACTCTTCGTGCGCAGGCAAGAGAATGCACTCTGGAAACGCTTGAGGAAATGCTGGAAAAATTAGAAGTTGTAGTTAGCGAGCGTCGCGAAGAAGAAAGCGCTGCTGCGGCTGAAGTTGAAGAACGCACTCGTAAACTGCAACAATATCGTGAAATGCTGATCGCTGACGGCATTGATCCGAACGAACTGCTGAATAGCATGGCTGCTGTTAAATCTGGCACCAAAGCTAAACGCGCTGCACGTCCGGCTAAATATAGCTATGTTGACGAAAACGGTGAAACTAAAACCTGGACTGGCCAGGGTCGTACGCCGGCAGTGATCAAAAAAGCGATGGAAGAGCAAGGTAAACAACTGGACGATTTCCTGATCAAGGAATAATTCAGAAATACTTTGCTTAAAATCCCGCCATTGGCGGGATTTTTTTTACTGGTACTTCGCTCAGCCTTACCCGGATTAGGTATAAAAAAATGGCGCTGTTAATACAGCGCCGTTCTGACCAGATAATGCCAGAAGGTTACTTCTTAATACCCATCTCGTCTTCCAGCCAGGCTTTAAATTCAGCGCCGAGAGTATTATGGCGAATACCATATTCGACGAACGCCTGCATATAGCCCAGTTTATTACCACAGTCATGGCTTTTGCCCTTCATGTGATAAGCTTCAACCGTCTCTTTTTCAATCAGCATATCGATTGCATCTGTCAACTGAATTTCATCACCCGCTCCCGGAGGCGTTTTAGCCAGCAGAGGCCAGATATCGGCACTAAGAACGTAACGACCCACAACGGCCAGATTAGAAGGCGCTACGTCAGCTTTTGGTTTTTCAACCACGCCAACCATCGGGACACTTTCGCCCGGGGATAATTCAACGCCTTTACAATCAACAACACCATAAGCCGTAACATCTTCTACCGGCTCAACCATAATCTGGCTGCTACCTGTTTCATCAAAGCGATGAATCATTTCGGCAAGGTTGTCGCGGGATAAATCAGATTCGTATTCGTCAAGAATTACGTCCGGCAGGATTACAGCAACCGGTTCATCGCCAACCACAGGGTGCGCGCACAATACTGCGTGGCCCAGACCTTTTGCCAGACCCTGACGCACCTGCATAATAGTCACATGCGGCGGGCAAATAGATTGCACTTCTTCCAGCAGCTGACGTTTTACACGTTTTTCCAGCATCGCTTCAAGTTCAAAGCTGGTATCGAAGTGGTTTTCAATAGAATTTTTAGACGAGTGAGTTACAAGTACAATTTCAGTGATGCCCGCAGCAATACATTCGTTTACGACGTACTGAATTAATGGCTTATCAACCAACGGTAGCATCTCTTTCGGGATTGCTTTCGTAGCCGGTAACATCCTGGTTCCTAATCCCGCAACTGGGATAACGGCTTTTTTGACTTTTGAATTAAGGGCAGCCATTTAAAACTCTCCTGGACTGTTCATGTATTGAACGTGTTCATCATTCTGTATCGCATCCGAGTATATCAGTACAGCGACAAACTTCTGGTCTGAAAAGGACGCGCGTCGGTATAATTAAGATAAATACGAATAAATCTGGCGCTGATAGTAGCACTCACAGCACAGGGAGGGTGAACCAATTTCATTTGCACGCCTCTCAATTGTTCATTCCGCAGACAACATCAAGCGCAGGCGCCCTCCCGCCCCCCATATTTGGCATTGCCATGACTCACAATGTTGGCTCAACTGATTAAGATACGTATTACCTAAGGTACCCAGCGGAACGCCATTGCTGATTTGCACTTGGTGGAAACCTGTATTTAATGTCGCATTCAGCCCTGCAGATACCAGAATCAGATTTTTTAATCCGCTGTGGTAATACCCCACCAGCAAGGGAAACTGCCCTGGTAAATTTGCTTGCCGCAACAAATGATTTACCTGTTTCAATAACGTACCTAACTCCGGCAACCGCTGATTTTGTTGTGTCAGTTGCTCCTGCAGTAAACCATTAAATAGCGCCCGCAATAATAATGCAGCCAAAACGCCATTATCCCCTGCCCGCGTCACATCAAGGCAATAGAATGCAAGGTCATGATCCGACAGCGGCGCAATATCCAGCACCAGCCCCGGTTGGTCGGCTACTACCAATTGTCGATAGTTAATGCGGCAGTGCGAAATCACTTGCGACACTGGAGGCTGTAATTCTTTTAGCAGCTTCGCGGCGGCGGCAGGATCGTCCACCATCGCATCCCAGTCGCGAAACAGCCGCTCTTCTTCTTCCACGCGTGAATTAAACATGTTGGGATAAAGACATGCAAAGACGGTTTCTCTCAAGCGATTAAGGTCTTTCACCGGCTTCAATAGGACATCATCCACCCCGAGTCGTAGCGCTTTGGCTATGTCGGACATGTTTTCCGTCGCAGAAATCACCAGTATCGGGGTCTGATCGCCACGATTGCGTAGATACTCAACCAGTTTGAGGCCGTTCATTCTTGGCATAGCCAGATCGCAAATCATCAGATCTGGTGTGAAGTGTCCAAGTAGTTCAAGTGCTTCAAGCCCGTCGCCAGCCACCGCCGTTGTCGCTCCCAAAGAGGAAAACCATGAGTCCATGAGTGAGCGAAATACCGGCTCATCCTCAACGATAAGAATCTGTTTTCCGACCAATGGCTGCGTCATATTCTCCCCCCTGACTGGCTTTAATAAATAGTGGCATGCTATTGCCACTCACGCCTGTCAGAATTTGCTTAAGTGTTGATAAAAAATGCGTTAGACGTTGGTTTTCACCAGGGGTAGAAGTTCATCCATTTTCTTCTCGACCGCCAACTGCCCGGCAGCAATTGCTGCACTGGCGCGGTGAAAATCCAGCGTGGATATTTGTGGACAAAACGGCTGAATCAGTATGTCTGGAGGGTCGCCGGCCATGCGGTTACGTTTCAGACGATTTTCCAGAACCTGAATAGACGTCGTCATGATCTCCATCGCCGTCGGTGCCGTGACCGCACGCCTGGCCGTAATGTTGCTCAATCGCTCTTTCAGGCGGGCATGCCATGAAAGCTCGTCAGCATCATTACCCGATTCGGCATCGCTATTGACGTTGAAGGAGAGTAAATCTTGTTGCATGAGATGCGCATCGTGTTGCAGGTCGACCGCGATAACAATATCGGCCCCCAACGCACGAGTCAGGGATACTGGGACGGGATTCACCACCGCGCCATCGACCAGCCAGTAACCATTATGCGCCACGGGAGACATCAGACCAGGAATACTACAGGAGGCTCGGACAGCCAGATGCAAATCACCTTCGGTAAACCACAGCTCCCGCCCCGTACTCAGATTAGTAGCAACTGTTGCGAAACGGCGTGTGCATTGCTCAATTGCTTCTACCGGCATGACATTACGGTACTGATTGAATACCCGTTCACCGCGCAGTAAACCTCCCCTGCGCCACGAGAGATCCATCAGCCGTAAAACATCCCAATAGCTGAAAGAACATACCCACTTTTCAAGAGCAGGCAACTTGTTGCAGGCGTAGGCAGCGCCAACCAGCGAACCGATGGAGCACCCTGCCACGATATCAACATCGATGCCCATATGCTTAAGGGCTTTAATAACCCCAATATGCGACCAACCTCGCGCCGCGCCGGAACCTAGCGCCAGCCCAATTTTTATTTTTCTCATTATACGTACAAACTTCCCCTGGCTTGCAGACGTAGCAACATCGCTACCGCTCAGTTAACATAGTGCCACTCTGGCGTTTTTACGCCGTTTTTATATTCCAGGGAGTACTTTGTGTCTCAGCTTTGTCCCTGTGGTAGCGCTGTCGAGTATAGCCTATGTTGCTACCGTTATGTGTCCGGCGCGCAAGTAGCACCTACGCCGTCACACCTCATGCGTTCTCGTTACTGTGCTTTTGTGATGAAAGACGCAGATTACCTGATCAAAACCTGGCATCCAGATTGTCATGCGGCCTCGTTTCGCGACGACATTATCGCAGGATTTAGTCATACAGAATGGCTCGGACTGACCGTTTTTGAACAAGAGACGGCAGACACAGAAGATATCGGCTATGTCAGTTTTGTCGCGCGGTTTTCTGAACAAGGTAAAACAGGTGCAATTATCGAGCGCTCTCGTTTTTTAAAAGAAAACGGTCAGTGGTACTATATAGACGGTACACGCCCTCAAATTGGACGAAACGATACCTGCCCTTGTGGCTCCGGTAAAAAATTTAAAAAGTGCTGCGGCTAATCAACGCCCGACAGTATCAATTTTGCAAACATTCTCAACAGGATCACCGCTGCAAATGCATTCATTACAAAGAAAAGTGCTGCGTACTATTTGCCCGGACCAAAAAGGTCTGATCGCGCGCATTACGAATATCTGTTACAAGCATGAACTGAACATCGTGCAGAACAATGAGTTTGTGGACCACCGCACCGGACGCTTTTTTATGCGCACCGAACTGGAGGGCATTTTTAACGACGTCACGCTGCTTGCCGATCTGGACAGCGCCTTACCTGAAGGCTCAATTCGTGAATTAACCCCAGCAGGCCGCCGCCGCATCGTCATTTTGGTCACTAAGGAAGCGCATTGCCTGGGCGATCTGTTAATGAAGGCCAATTATGGCGGGCTGGATGTTGAAATCGCCGCGGTGATCGGCAATCACGAGACGTTGCGTCCTCTGGTTGAACGGTTTGATATTCCGTTTGAGCTGGTCAGCCATGAAGGTTTAACACGTGACGAACATGATCAGAAAATGGCTGACGCTATCGACGCCCACCAGCCGGACTATGTCGTGCTGGCTAAATACATGCGCGTTCTGACCCCGACATTTGTTTCACGCTTCCCAAATAAAATTATCAATATTCACCATTCATTCCTGCCAGCATTCATTGGTGCTCGCCCGTACCATCAAGCTTATGAGCGCGGCGTGAAAATCATCGGCGCGACGGCCCACTACGTAAATGATAACCTTGATGAAGGCCCAATCATTATGCAGGACGTGATCCATGTTGATCACACCTACACTGCCGAAGATATGATGCGCGCGGGTCGCGACGTTGAAAAAAATGTTTTAAGCCGTGCGCTGTATCAGGTTCTGGCTCAGCGCGTCTTTGTTTACGGTAACCGAACGATTATTCTGTAATCGATTGATAAGTTAATTGGTTACCTTTACATCTTTACGTGTAAAAATCAGGCAACCAGTTCTTTTTTATCAACGGAATGCTTTACAGGGGCGCATCATTTGATATGATGCGCCCCGCTTCCAACGGAAGCAGGCCAGTAATTAGCATTACCCCGTGGTGGGGTTCCCGAGCGGCCAAAGGGAGCAGACTGTAAATCTGCCGTCATCGACTTCGAAGGTTCGAATCCTTCCCCCACCACCATTTTTTACTACAGCGATGTAGTTATCCCGGTGAGCAATACAGAAGTTTGCACTTGTCGGGGAAGGGTGAGAACCTTCGATTAAGGTTCGACTCGAGCGAAAGCGAGAGAACGTTGCCAACGGCAACGGCCCGAAGGGTAAGGAGCGAAGCGACGAATAATCCTTCCCCCACCACCATTCATTCTTTTAGACTCACAAAATTAGTATACCCCTGGTGGGGTTCCCGAGCGGCCAAAGGGAGCAGACTGTAAATCTGCCGTCATCGACTTCGAAGGTTCGAATCCTTCCCCCACCACCATCACTTCATAAAGTACCAACACATAATCAATCTGCAATGCTCCATATTCTTCCTATTCGGGAAGGATGAGAAGCTTCGACCAAGGTTCGATTCGAGCGTTAGCGAGAAAGCGTTGCCGTAGGCAACGACCCGAAGGGTGAAGCGCGCAGCGCTGAGTAATCCTTCCCCCACCACCATCACTTCATAAAGCACCAACACAAAATCAATCTGCAATGCCCCAAATTCTTCCTATTCGGGAAGGATGAGAAGCTTCGAACAAGGTTCGATTCGAGCGTTAGCGAGAAAGCGTTGCCGCAGGCAACGACCCGAAGGGCGAAGCGCGCAGCGCTGAGTAATCCTTCCCCCACCACCATCACTTTATAAAGAATCAACACCCCAAACCAACTGCAATGCCCTTTATTTGCCTGATGCGCTGTGCTTATCAGAGCTACAAACTCGACACATGCCCACAAATTGCCTGATGCACTACGCAGGCCTACGGCGCTCGCTTAAACCTGCGTAGGCTGGATAAGGCGCTTGCGCCGCCATCCGGCAAACAGACATAAAAAAACCCCGCCGAAGCAGGGTTTATCTTTCACAGAAATACGATTAGTGACGTGCACGAACAATCTGGTATTTGCGTGTCAGATATTCGACAGGGACGCTCCAGATGTGTACCAGACGCGAGAATGGGAACAACAGGAACAGCGTCATACCCAGCACAAGGTGCACACGGAAAATAAATGCGACGCCATCCAGATACTGAGACGCTCCGCCATGGAAGGTCACCACTGTCTGCGCCCAGTTCACCAGCTTCATCATCTCGCTGCCGTCCATATGCTGGGCGGAGAACGGAATGGTCAGCAGACCCAGCGCACACTGGATAACCAACAGAGAGAGGATCAGAATATCCGCTCCGGTGGTGGTGGCCCGCACTCGTGGGCTGAACAAACGACGTTTCAACAGCAGTACACCGCCAATCAGACACATTACGCCACTGGCGCCACCCGCGAACATCGCCATCTTTTGTTTCACTTCAAGCGGCAGCCACGCTTCATACATCCAGTGCGGCGTTAACATACCCAAGAAGTGCCCGGCAAAAATCCCCAGGATCCCGATGTGAAACAGGTTTGACGCCAGGTTCATCCCTTTGCGATCCAGCATCTGACTGGAGGCCGCACGCCACGTATACTGCCCGTAGTCATAACGCAGCCAACTGCCGATCAGAAAGACAGAACCCGCGATGTACGGATAGATGTCAAAGAAGAACGTATTCAGGAAGTGCATTAGTGCTGTCCTCCGGTAGTGATATTCAGATACTGCGGCGCAACGGCCCCGGCAAAACGACGCTGGTGAGCGGAGATTTCCGACTCGCCACACCCCTGATCGGCGAAGAATTTTACCTGCTCTTCTTCCCAGACCGCATCCAGCGCTTGTGGGGTATCATCACGGGCTTCATCCGCAATTTTTTCAGCCACTTTATCGCTGTCGATAACGGTATTCGCCAGTTTTAACAGCAAATCGAACAGTACTGCATAACGGCTTCCACGCTGCTGCAAACGAGCGCTGAGCAAAGCCAGAATCGGCGCGATATCCTGCAAGCCACCTAGCGCTTCGCTTTTCGGCAGTTGCGCAAGATATTCCAGATACAACGGCAGATGATCGGGAAGTTCGCGGCTGTCGAGCTGCAAACCGTGCTGTTCATACTGTGCCATCAGGTCAACCATCGCCTGACCGCGATCGCGGGATTCACCGTGTACATGTTCAAACAGCAGCAGCGAGGTGGCACGGCCACGATCAAACAGTTCGCTGTAACTTGCCTGCACATCCAGCACGTCTTGCGCGATTAGATCGCGCAGGAAAACGCCCAGAGTCTGGGCATCCTCTTTATCCAGGTTCTCAGATGACGCGAGTGCATCGAAAAGCTCCTGCTGATGCTGCCACAGGGCAGCATCCGGGTACTCGAGCAAACGCGAAACAATGACGAGTTCAATCATTGGTGCGGCTCCGTTTTGCTGGTCACATCGACAGCGTCGATGCGGCGGCTGTTGAACAGATTGAATTTAGTATCAGAACCGTGGCAACCGTCACCGAAGGTAAAGCCACAACCGCTTTTCTCCGGGAACGCGTCACGCGCCAGTTCACGATGGCTGCTCGGTACCACGAAACGATCTTCGTAGTTCGCAATCGCCAGATAACGATACATTTCCTGTGCCTGCGCTTCGCTCAAGCCCACCTCTTCCAGCGCACGGGTATCGACTTTACCGTCAACGGTTTCCGTACGTTTGTAGTGACGCATTGCCAGCATACGTTTCAGCGCCAACAGTACCGGCTGAGTATCGCCTGCGGTCAGCAGGTTCGCCAGGTACTGAACCGGGATACGCAGACTGTCAACGTCCGGCAGTATACCGTTGCTGCCCAGCTCGCCCGCATCGGCGGCAGACTGAATCGGTGACAATGGCGGCACGTACCAAACCATCGGCAATGTGCGGTATTCCGGATGCAGCGGCAGCGCCAACTTCCAGTCCATCGCCATTTTATAAACCGGAGACTGCTGTGCCGCATCGATAACGCTCAGCGGAATACCATCTTTCAGCGCCTGTTCAATAACAGCCGGATCGTTCGGATCGAGGAACACGTCCAGTTGACGCTGGTACAGATCTTTCTCATGCTCGGTGCTTGCCGCGCTTTCAATCGCATCCGCGTCATACAGCAGTACGCCGAGGTAACGGATACGACCGACGCAGGTTTCGGAGCACACGGTCGGCTGACCGGCTTCGATACGTGGATAGCAGAAAATGCACTTCTCTGACTTACCGCTCTTCCAGTTGAAGTAGATTTTTTTATACGGGCAACCGGTGATGCACATACGCCAGCCGCGGCATTTGTCCTGATCGATCAGCACGATGCCATCTTCTTCACGCTTGTAAATGGCACCGCTCGGGCAAGTCGCCACGCACGCCGGATTAAGGCAGTGCTCGCACAGACGCGGCAAATACATCATGAAGGTGTTTTCGAACTGACCGTACATCGCCTTCTGCATGTTCTCGAAATTTTTGTCTTTCGCCAGCTTCTCGAACTCACCGCCGAGGTCATCTTCCCAGTTCGGACCTTTGGTGATTTTATCCATACGCTGACCGGTGATCAGCGAGCGCGGACGGGCAATCGGCTGTGCTTTGCTGTCTGCCGGGGTGTTGTGCAGAGTCTGGTAATCGAAGTCAAACGGTTCGTAGTAGTCATCAATACCTGGCAAATGCGGGTTAGCAAAAATTTTACCCAGCAGCAGCGCTTTGTTACCCATGCGCGGCACCAGTTTACCGTTGATCTTACGGATCCAACCGCCCTTCCATTTTTCCTGGTTTTCCCAATCAGTTGGGAAGCCAGTACCCGGTTTGGTTTCAACGTTGTTAAACCAGGCATACTCCGCACCTTCACGGCTGGTCCAGACGTTTTTACAGGTTACTGAACAGGTGTGGCAACCGATGCACTTATCGAGATTCAGCACCATGCCGACTTGTGAACGAATTTTCATTTTACGCTCTCCTGTACCTGGTCATTGCCTTCGCCATCCAACCAGTCAATGTTCTTCATCTTACGAACCACCACGAACTCATCACGGTTCGAACCTACGGTGCCGTAGTAGTTAAAGCCGTAGGCCAGGTGGGCATAACCACCAATCATGTGCGTCGGTTTCGGTGTGATACGGGTCACCGAGTTATGGATCCCGCCGCGCTGCTCGGTAATCTCCGACCCCGGAATATTCACAATACGTTCCTGGGCGTGGTACATCATGGTCATCCCGGCCGGGACACGTTGACTCACAACCGCACGGGCGGTAAGTGCCCCGTTACTGTTAAAGACTTCGATCCAGTCGTTATCCTCGATACCCAGTTCTTTCGCATCCGCTTCGCTCATCCACACGATCGGACCGCCGCGGCCTAACGTCAGCATCAGCAGGTTATCGCTGTAGGTGGAGTGGATACCCCACTTCTGGTGTGGCGTCAGGAAGTTGAGCGCTTTTTCAGGGTTACCATTTGATTTCTCGCCCATCACCTCTTTCACCGAACGAGTATCAATTGGTGGGCGGTAAACCAGCAGGCTTTCACCGAAGTCTCGCATCCACTGATGATCCTGATACAGCTGCTGGCGACCAGTCAGCGTACGCCATGGGATCAGCTCGTGAACGTTGGTGTAACCGGCGTTGTAAGAAACATGTTCATCTTCCAGTCCTGACCAGGTCGGGCTGGAGATAATTTTGCGCGGCTGCGCCTGAATATCGCGGAAGCGGATTTTCTCGTCTTCTTTATTCAGCGCCAGATGCGTATGGTCACGGCCGGTAAATTCACTCAGCGCCGCCCAGGCTTTCACCGCCACCTGACCGTTGGTTTCCGGTGCCAGGGTGAGGATCATCTCAGCGGCATCAATCGCCGTATTCAGCATCGGCTGGCCTTTTGCCGGGCCTTCAGCCTTGGTGTAGTTGAGCTTACGCAGCAGGTCCATTTCGCTCTGGGTGTTCCAGGCAATCCCTTTCCCGCCGTTACCGACTTTATCCATCAGTGGGCCGATGGACGTGAAGCGTTCGTAGGTTGCCGGATAATCACGCTCAACTGTCATGATGTGCGGCGCGGTAACGCCTGGAATCAGATCGCATTCGCCTTTCTTCCAGTCTTTAACATCCAACGGTTGCGCCAGTTCGGCGGCCGAGTCGTGCTGGATAGGCAACGTCACTACGTCGGTTTCTTTGCCAAGGTGGCCCACGCAAACTTCAGAGAATTTCTTGGCGATAGCCTTGTAGATTTCCCAGTCGCTCTTCGATTCCCAGGCTGGATCAACGGCGGCAGACAACGGGTGAATAAACGGATGCATATCCGAGGTATTCATATCATCTTTTTCATACCAGGTGGCGGTCGGCAGCACGATGTCGGAGTACAGACAGGTGCTCGACAGACGGAAGTCCAGGGTAACGACCAGATCCAGCTTGCCGTCCAGTCCGTTATCCTGCCATTCCACTTCTTCTGGCTTCACGCCCCCCTGTTTACCCAGATCCAGTCCCTGAATACCATGTTCAGTACCCAGCAGATACTTCAGCATGTACTCGTGGCCTTTACCGGAAGAGCCGAGCAGGTTAGAACGCCAGATAAACAGGTTACGCGGATGGTTTTTACCGTTCTCTGGTTGTTCAGCCGCAAAGCGAATAGAACCTTCCTTCAGAGATTTAACGGTGTAATCCACCGGTGTCATCCCGACTTTTTCTGCCTCACGCGCAATGTACAGCGGGTTAGTACCTAACTGCGGCGCAGATGGCAACCAGCCCATACGTTCAGCGCGAACGTTAAAGTCAATCAAATGACCACTGTAGCGGGATTTGTCTGCCATCGGAGACAGCAGTTCCTGTGCCGTAACCGTCTCATAGCGCCATTGGCTGGAGTGGTTATAGAAATAGGACGTACTGTTCATGTGACGCGCCGGACGCTGCCAGTCAAGGCCAAACGCCAGCGGCTGCCAACCGGTCTGCGGACGCAGTTTTTCCTGACCCACATAGTGTGCCCAACCGCCGCCGCTCTGGCCGACGCAACCACAGAACACCAACATGTTGATAAGCCCACGATAGTTCATATCGAGGTGATACCAGTGGTTCAGACCCGCGCCAACAATAATCATTGAGCGGCCGTGCGTTTTATCTGCGTTATCGGCAAATTCGCGGGCTATACGCACGATCTGAGCGCGCGATACGCCAGTGATTTTCTCTGCCCATGCCGGGGTATACGCTTTGATATCGTCGTAGCTGGAGGCGCAGTTTTCATCGTTCAGACCGCGTTCCAGACCGTAGTTGGCCATGGTCAGATCATAAACGGTAGTCACCAGCGCAGTAGAGCCATCTGCCAGTTGCAGGCGTTTTACCGGCAGTTTGTGCAGCAGAACATTTTCCAGTTCAACTTTGCTAAAGTGCTCGGTACCTTCGCCGCCAAAATACGGGAAGCCGACTTCAGCGATGTCGTCCTGGCTGCCCAACAGGCTGAGCTGCAGTTCGGTTTCGTTACCGGACGTGCCGTCGCGCTGTTCAAGGTTCCATTTACCTTTTTCACCCCAGCGGAAACCAATTGAACCGTTTGGCGCAACCATTTCGCCGTCGGTATTGATGGCAACGGTTTTCCACTCTGGATTATTTTCCTGACCCAGGGAGTCAACCAGATCGGCGGCACGCAGCATACGACCCGCCGCATAATACCCGTCACGCTCTTCGAGCATCACCAGCATCGGGAAGTCGGTGTAACGACGCACGTAGTCGGTGAAGTATTGGCTCGGGTTATCAAGGTGGAACTCGCGTAGCATGACGTGGCCCATTGCCAGCGCCATTGCGGCATCGGTACCCTGCTTCGGAGCCAGCCACAGATCGCAGAGTTTAGCGATTTCAGCGTAATCCGGGGTGATGGCGACCGTTTTAGTCCCTTTGTAGCGAACTTCCGTGAAGAAGTGCGCATCTGGGGTACGGGTCTGCGGAACGTTTGAACCCCAGGCGATAATGTAACTGGAGTTATACCAGTCGGCAGATTCCGGAACGTCAGTCTGCTCACCCCAGGTCTGCGGAGACGCAGGCGGCAAGTCACAGTACCAATCGTAGAAGCTCAGGCAGGTGCCGCCAATCAGCGACAGATATCGTGCACCGGAGGCGTAGGAAACCATCGACATCGCAGGGATCGGTGAGAAGCCCGCCACGCGGTCAGGACCGTAGGTTTTAACGGTGTAAACGTTAGAAGCGGCAATCAGCTCATTCACTTCCTGCCAGGAAGAACGCACGAAACCACCACGACCACGCGCTTGTTTGAAGCTTTTTGCTTTATCGGCGTCTTCGATGATGGAGGCCCATGCGTCTACCGGATCGCTGTGCAGTCTTTTCGCTTCACGCCACATTTTCATCAGGCGTTTGCGCATCAGCGGGTATTTCAGACGGTTAGCGCTGTAGAGATACCAGGAATAGCTTGCACCACGAGGGCAACCACGAGGCTCGTGGTTTGGCAGGTCCGGACGGGTACGCGGATAATCGGTTTGCTGGGTTTCCCAGGTCACCAGACCATTTTTCACATAGATTTTCCAGCTGCATGAGCCAGTGCAGTTTACCCCGTGGGTTGAACGCACGATTTTGTCATGCTGCCAACGCTGGCGGTATCCGTCCTCCCAGTCCCTGTTGGTATTGAGAAGCTGGCCATGCCCATCGGCAAAGGTTTCGCCCTTCTGCTTGAAGTAGCGAAACCGGTCCAGGAATTTACTCATCGGTTTTCTCCTGTAGGAGCCTGACGGCTCTCTGATAAATCGACATTGCTTGATTGAGAGCGAAGGTAACGCTCTGAAAGGGCGTGAGAATTGATAACGATCAAGGCAGGCAGGGATGAAAAATGAGGGTTGGTTTTTACATACCCCCAAAGTGGGATACTGACAATTAACGTAATAAATTGAATTTAAAGGTTTTTTAATAATTCAATTATCATGCAAATGTTAAATTCTTTATAAGTGGGTATTAAGGGGTATCCCCCCTGCTTAGCAGGTTGCGTACGCCGTTCTCACAGGCTGTTGTCATGCCACAATATAAAAGTATGTTGTAACTAATTACAGTAAAAAAAAAGCGCGGTCTAACACCGCGCAATGGATAATCAACTTACACTTCATCCTTCAAACTGCTTCGCGTTGGCTGCGTTCGTTCTCCCCAGTCACTTACTTCTGTTAGCTCCTGGGGATTTCTCACTTGCCGCCTTGATGCAGTTAGAATGATTTTGTGTATACCACTTTTTTACTTTTTAGAATGACGTCCGTATACCGCCCAGGTGATAACCACACAAGCGACATAGAAGATCAGAAATACTTTCATCGCACCGACCGGAGAACCGGTTAATGCCAGGGACGTGCCAAATGCTTTCGGGATAAAGAAGCCGCCGATCGCACCAATAGCAGAGATAAAGCCCAACGCTGCCGCCGTATCGGTTGCCGCCTCGCGCATCGCTTTCTCTTCTGAACCACCTTCAGCTTTCACTCTGTCCATCGTCAGTTTTCGGAAGATTACGGAGATCATCTGGAAGGTTGAACCACTCCCCAGTCCGGCCGTCAGGAACAACGCCAGGAACACAGCGAAGAAGGCAATGAAGTTGCCGCCGACACCGTTTGATGGCAGCGTCAGGAACAGTAAGGCACTGAAAATAGCCATCAGAATAAAGTTCACCAGCGTGACGCGGGTCCCGCCCAGACGGTCAGAGATTGCGCCGCCCGCAGAACGCGCCAACGCACCAATGAACGGGCCAAAGAAGGCGTAATGCAGGATCTGCACCTCAGGGAACTGCGTTTTCGACAGCATCGCGAAACCGGCAGAGAAACCGATAAAGGAACCGAAGGTCGCCAGATATAGCAGGCTCATAATCCACAAATGCCCGCGTTTCAGCACCGGCAATTGCTCTTTCAGCGAGGCTTTGGAGGTTGCCAGTTCGTTCATACCGAACCATGCGGCCAGCGTGAAAATAGCGAGGAACGGCACCCAAATCCATGCAGCGTTTGCCAGATACAGCTGCGTGCCATCCGGTTGTTCAACCCCGTGGCTACCAAATGCGGCAAAGATTGACAATGAAACCACCAGCGGCGCGACCAACTGCATCACGCTGACGCCCATGTTGCCCAGGCCACCATTCAGACCCAGCGCGCCGCCCTGTTTCTGTTTTGGAAAGAAGAAGCTGATGTTTGCCATACTGGACGCAAAGTTCGCACCAGCGAAGCCGCACAGCAGGGAGATAATAATAAAGGTACTAAACGGCGTGGAGGTATCCTGCACCGCAAAACCTAACCATACGCAAGGAATGATCAGGATGCCGGTGCTAAATGCCGTCCAGCGACGTCCACCAAACAGGGGGACCATAAAGGAGTACGGAACACGCAGCAGCGCGCCGGACACCGAAGGTAATGCCGTCAGCATGAACAGCTGTTCAGTGGTGAAATCAAATCCGACTTTCGGTAAGTTCACCGCCACGGCGCTAAATAACATCCACACGCAAAACGCCAGCAGCAAGCAAGGGACGGAAATCCACAGATTACGGCTGGCGATTCGTTGACCACGCTGCTGCCAGAAAGCGGGATCTTCCGGCCGCCATTCGGTAATTACAGCTCCAGATGCCCTTTCCGGGGCAGATGAGTGACTCATAGACACCTCTGATACTTGTTTCGATGCCTGCAACATTAGGGTTTACAGCTGGAGGTAAGTTGATATAAATCAAAGGAAAAGGTGTCATTATTCATGCCTAAAATTTATTATTACCCTTAATGAGTACATAACTTCGGTAAAAAAGATGTGGTTTTTCACGCTTCTGTCGCCCCCTACTCCCCCTCGCCCAGGATCTCTCCCTCCACTGGCAATTAAGAGGTAGCCCGTTTGAGGTATGGGTATACTCCAGTGTATCGCCGAGAATAACGCCACTGCCTGCAGCAGAATCGTCATTCAATAAGGTTTTCTGTTCGACGAAAACCCGAAGGAACAAGTCACCATGTTTAAACGTTGTCTCTCCCCGCTTACGCTGGTCAACCAGGTGGCGCTGATTGTTTTATTGTCCACAGCCATCGGCGTGGCGGGTATGGCTGTCTCCGGCTGGCTGGTTCAGGGCGTTCAGGGTAGCGCCCATGCAATCAACAAAGCGGGATCGCTGCGCATGCAGAGTTATCGCCTGCTGGCAGCCGTACCGCTGGACGCTAGCGATCAACCGCTGCTGGATGAAATGGAGCAAACGGCGTTTAGCCCGGAGTTGACGCGTGCCGCAAAACGAGACGGACAACAGGCGCAGTTAAAAGCATTACAGGATTACTGGCACACTGAACTTGCGCCGGGACTTGCGCATGCGCAAACGCCTGATGCGGTAGCGCAGGATGTGACGCGCTTTGTGGGCGGACTGGATAAATTGGTTACCGCCTTTGACCATACCACCGAATTACGCATTGAACGCGTCGTCCTGCTGCATCGCCTGATGGCCGTATTTATGGCATTGCTGCTGGTTTTCACCATTATCTGGCTGCGCGTGCGCCTGTTAGAGCCGTGGAAACAGCTGCTGGCGATGGCGCGAGCCGTCAGCCAACGTGATTTTACCCAACGCGCGCATATCAGCGGTCGTAATGAGATGGCGGCTTTGGGCTCGGCGCTAAATAATATGTCGGAAGAACTGGCCGAAAGTTACGCTGTGCTGGAACAGCGAGTACAGGAGAAAACGGCGGGGCTGGAGCACAAAAATCAGATTCTTTCTTTTCTGTGGCAAGCTAACCGCCGCCTGCATTCTCAGGTGCCGTTGTGCGAACGCCTCTCTCCGGTACTGAATGGTTTGCAAAATTTGACCTTGCTGCATGATATTGAGCTCCGGGTTTACGACCTGGAAGATGAAGACAATCATCAGGAATTTACCTGTCAGTCAAATGCCAGTTGTGATGAGAAAGGTTGCCATCTGTGTCCTCGCGGAACGCTGCCCGCGATTGACGGCGGGATTACATTGAAATGGCGGCTGACCGACGCACATACCCAGTATGGTATTCTGCTCGCCACCTTGCCGAACGGACGCCATCTCAGCCACGATCAGCAGCAGCTGGTTGATACTCTGGTTGAGCAACTGACCGCAACGCTTGCGCTCGACAGGCATCAGGAGCGTCAACAGCAGTTGATTGTGATGGAAGAGCGTGCCACCATTGCGCGCGAACTTCATGATTCTATTGCACAATCGCTCTCTTGTATGAAGATGCAGGTTAGCTGTTTACAGATGCAGGGCGATGCGCTTTCAGATAACTGTCGCGAGTTGCTCAGCCAGATTCGTAACGAGCTAAATGCTTCATGGGCACAACTGCGAGAACTGTTAACCACCTTCCGTTTACAGCTCACGGAACCTGGATTACGACCGGCGCTGGAAGCCAGCTGTCAGGAGTACAGCGCCCGTTTTGGATTTACGGTTAAGCTGGATTATCAGCTACCGCCACGCCTGGTCCCTTCGCATCAGGCGATTCACCTGCTACAAATTGCGCGCGAAGCCCTGAGCAACGCACTTAAACACTCTCAGGCCAATGAAGTGGTCGTGACGGTGGTGCAAAATGGCAAGCAGGTCAAACTGACAGTGCAAGATAACGGCTGCGGCGTACCGGAAAACGCCGAACGCAGTAACCACTACGGCATGATAATAATGCGCGACCGCGCGCAGAGCTTGCGCGGCGATTGCCGCGTACGCCGTCGCGAGACGGGCGGTACTGAAGTTGCTGTCACTTTTATTCCCGAAACAAACTTCACAGAAGTCCAAGGAGATACCCATGAGTAATCTGGAACCGGCAACTATCCTGTTGATCGACGATCATCCGATGCTGAGAACCGGTGTAAAACAGCTTGTCAGCATGGCGCCCGATATTACCGTTGTCGGCGAAGCCAGCAATGGTGAGCAGGGTATCGAGCTGGCTGAATCCCTTGATCCCGATCTGATCCTGCTTGATCTCAACATGCCCGGCATGAACGGTCTGGAAACCCTCGATAAGCTGCGTGAAAAATCACTGTCGGGCCGTATCGTTGTGTTTAGCGTATCCAATCATGAAGAAGATGTGGTTACCGCACTGAAGCGTGGTGCCGACGGTTACCTGCTGAAAGATATGGAGCCGGAAGATTTACTGAAAGCATTGCAGCAGGCTGCCGCTGGTGAAATGGTGCTGAGCGAAGCCTTAACCCCGGTTCTGGCCGCCAGCCTGCGCGCCAATCGCGCAACATCCGACCGTGATGTTACTCAACTGACGCCGCGCGAACGCGATATTCTTAAACTCATCGCCCAGGGTCTGCCTAATAAGATGATCGCCCGCCGCCTCGACATCACCGAAAGCACAGTAAAAGTTCACGTGAAGCATATGCTGAAGAAAATGAAGCTCAAATCACGCGTTGAAGCCGCGGTATGGGTGCACCAGGAACGCATTTTCTGATAACGCGCTCATGCGTCATTGTTAACGAGGATCATTTTCCGAAACGGTAATAAACGGTTCGGTCAGTGATAGCGTGATCTCATTGGAAGAGACACGCTGGCCCTGCTCATCTTCTACCACCACAGACAACCGCCAGCGGTTTGTCGCACCTTCTCTGTTGTCCCACTTCGGCATAATAATCGTCCAACCCTGAGCGCTTCGGCTATTGCTGCCCGCCGTTAAGCTCAACGCCTGAGTATCACCCTGCCATGCCAGACGACGGATCCCATGCAAACTACGCACCTGCACCTTCAACGCCACCGTCTCACCAGGCTTGAGATCCCAGGGGGGCGTGGCCAAAAATACCGACAGTGTTTTACGCTGGCGATACTCCAGCGTCGGCAGATTGTTACGTTGTGGATCGTCATAACGACTGCCGCGCAGCGATCGGCTGTTTGCCACCTCGCTTACCATCAGCTGTTTTTTTAGCGGCACACCAAAACGATAATTTAGCGTTAATCCGAGGTTATTCTGACTGACGCCATTTTCACCCTGCTTATGCTGTGCTGTCACGGTGATCAGCGGCACCGGCGTATAGCTCAATCCCAGATTCACCGCCACAGGATTGTGGTACCCGGTTCCGGAATGAAACAGATCCACCTGGTCACCAAAATACTGCTCCACGCTGACGCTGGTATTGAGATGTTGATAGAACGGCATGCGCATTTGCGCGGTCAGGTCGTATCCCCGGGCCATCCGTTGTTCTTGAGTTGCAAAACGATCCTGCCAGGAGGACAACGGTTGATAGTAATTAGCAGATAAACGGAGGTATTCACCCCACGCCTCTGCCCCCACGCCTCCCCGAGGCAGATTCTCATCCAGCAGGTTGTCATAAAAGGTGTTGTAACCCAGTAACCAACCGTCACGAACCCAGCGCTGCCCAATCCCCGCATTACTGACCAGGCCTCCGTCCTGTTGCGTCAGCCCCAACTGGCTCCATGTGAGATAACGTTGATTGTCCTGCCACGGGATAAACCAACTTCCCCGACTCCCGGTAAAGCTGCCTTCGTTATCCACCTGCAACCCGACGCTGGCGTTTCCCCAGGGAGAGAGCCAGGATTCCAATTGCTGATTCACCTGTTCGCTGACCCTGTCGCGCACCTGGCCAAACGCAAACTGCTTCGCCTGTTCACCTGTATCAAGCCCGTTATCGGTCATGCTGGCTTCACCAAACGCTTTGACCATTTCGGCAAAGTGCTTTTCGCCTGCCCGCGACTCCGGCGCCATACCAAGATCGGGCAAGCCATCACTATTGTTATCGAAAGGGTTTTCCGCCTGGTGAATAAATGACGATTGCGCGCTGGCAGTACCGCCTGCCAACGGCAAGAGTGCAAATACAGCGAGAGATAAATAAATAATACGGCTCAAATCGTTAGTGGTTTCTTATATCTATTAGCCACAGCGGCATACTTATCTTAAACCATAACGTCTTCAGTATTGATTTTCAGCCCTTCCTTCCTTTTTCGGCATTATCCTGGCATCTAGAAATAGGTGTAACATACGTGTCAGTTTTTAACGCTCACATGCAGCAAAAGGAGTAAAAATGCAAAAGATAGTGATCGTCGCGAACGGTGCAGCCTATGGAAGCGAATCGTTATTCAACAGCCTACGTCTGGCTATCGCCTTGCGCGAGCAGGAAGGGGATCTCGATCTGCGTTTGTTTTTAATGTCGGACGCGGTAACCGCGGGATTGCGTGGTCAAAAACCCGCGGAAGGATACAATATTCAGCAAATGCTGGAGATTCTGACGGCGCAAAATGTGCCGGTCAAACTGTGCAAAACCTGCACCGATGGCCGTGGAATCACCACGCTGCCGTTAATTGACGGAGTAGCCGTCGGCACGCTGGTTGAACTGGCTCAATGGACGCTGGCTGCAGATAAAGTGCTGACCTTCTGATACACCGCTTTCAGGCAAGCACACTGAAAGTGTCGATAATTTCCGGATTTAATCGTAGATGGGCGCGGTTGCGTTGAACGTTAGCACGCCCTTTCAATCCTTTTGAGGGATTTTGTCACTTTTGTTTAATCGTTATGCCATTTTTTGATCAAAATCAGCATCCCGTTGCTCCCCCTTTGGTGTTATGCAATGAGTGAAATGTGAACAACATCACGCAGCACTTTCGACAGAAAGTACGTTGTTTTCAAGAACGGGGTGAAAAATGGCATTAGTGAAGGCAAGTTTAAAGTTATTTGGTGGCGATACGGTGGTTGTGCGCTGTTCCGAGCGCTGTCACATCCATCTGATGAGCGAGAAAAATCACGTCAAAGACACGCAGTCCGACATCTTAAGCGTGCAGGATCGTGATAACGCATGGTTGACCGTGCCCTACACCGGCATCTGGAATGTGCTGATCGACAGCCACAGCCAGTCGCTAGAGCATTCAATAAGTTATATTGCAGCCTAAGCGTTAATTGCCCGAAAAGCGCCTGGCTTTCGGGCATTCAGTTCCCGGCTGGATTCAGGCAAACCCTGGCCGCATAACGCCTTCCGGCAGATTCTCTCCCAACAATCGTTTGACCGTGATCACCAGATCGTTAAGACAGTCATCCTGCATCCCCAACTTGACCAGCTCTTGTTCCAGCGAGAACAAATACTGGGCGTTGGTGCCTAAAGGTCCGCTCGCCGCAGCGATAAGCGGCGCAATCACCTGCGCGCGCGTGTCTGACTCAAACAGCGGGTGGCGAGGATCCATAATAAAGACCAGCGCGTTCACCGTCCGACCATCATCCAGCGCCAACTGGCACCAGGTGGGCAGATAGCATCCGGTGATCATTTCACGCTTCCACAGTAAAGAAAGCTCTTGTTCGAGCGATGCGTTAGGTAAGCGGTAGGCTACACCGGTAGTGCGTCCGCCCTCTTTCAAGGCCAACATGCGTCCTGGCTGACCCGCCGTTCCTCGCCCCGCCGTCAGGCGCAGGCAAAAAGCACGGTGCCAGCCAACTAACGTCCCGGTACAGGACTCATCAAACTCTAAGGCCGGATTCCACATCAACGATCCATAACCGAAGATCCACACCGGTCCATCATCGGGTCGGCAAGCAAGCGTGGCCGCCAGTGAGGCTGCCCGTTGTTCCGCTGACCAGAGTAGTGATTCTTCAATAGCACCAAATGCCGTCTTACAGTCGGCATTCAATAAAAAATCACGCGTTAACACCTTACACCTCCGCCACTGCTGCTTCCCTGCGACAACTTTTTTGACGCCTTCCGGGCTTTTTTACTGCTCATTTTGAAACCAATAGCTGGACAATAGGCAATTCGCCGCTAGCTTGCAAGGCAACAAAGCGTCAACGGCACTTTATATCCTCTCGCGTTGCTAAGCTCTGCACTATCATTTGTATCAGTAGTATCAGCAATTTTTGTTGACGTTAAAATCTAATGCTTTGTTATTTAAATACTCTATAAACAAGATATGCAATTTTATCCGCTTGGATGCAAAAATTGGTCCATGCCGTAAAATTACGTAAAACTAGATCGGAAATACCGAAAGATCTGTTATTTTTTACATTCTTTAATACTTTTATAATTATAAATACCTGCAGAGATGGAGAATTAGTTCAATGACACAAGTACATGAGGCGGTAAAAACCCGCCACAAGGAGACCTCTCTCGTCTTCCCGATTTTGGCGCTGGTAGTCCTGTTCTTCTGGGGGAGCAGTCAGTCACTACCAGTGGTCATCGGTATTAATGCGCTGGCCCTTATTGGTATATTAAGCAGCGCATTCAGCGTTGTCCGTCATGCGGATGTATTAGCACATCGACTTGGCGAACCCTACGGGTCACTGATCCTCAGCCTGTCCGTCGTTATTCTCGAAGTCAGCTTAATCTCCGCATTAATGGCGACCGGTGATGCTGCACCTACGCTCATGCGCGACACGTTGTACTCAATCATTATGATCGTCACCGGCGGTCTGGTCGGTTTTTCGTTACTATTGGGTGGCCGTAAATTTGCTACTCAGTATATGAATCTGTTTGGTATTAAACAGTATTTAATTGCCCTGTTCCCACTGGCCATTATTGTACTGGTGTTCCCAATGGCGTTACCGGGAGCGAATTTCACTACCGCCCAGGCGCTGCTGGTAGCATTAATTTCTGCAGCGATGTACGGCGTATTTTTACTGATTCAAACCAAAACGCACCAAAGCCTGTTCATTTACGAGCATGAAGATGAAGGCGACGATGACGACCCGCATCACGGCAAGCCATCAGCACACAGCAATATGTGGCACGCCGCCTGGCTTATCATTCATCTGATCGCCGTTATTGCCGTAACCAAGATGAACGCCAGCCCACTGGAGACCTTGCTGACTGAACTGAATGCCCCAGTGGCCTTTACCGGTTTCCTGGTTGCGTTACTCATCCTCTCTCCTGAAGGGCTGGGCGCGCTGAAAGCGGTTCTGAGCAATCAGGTACAGCGGGCGATGAATTTGTTCTTCGGTTCAGTATTAGCCACTATTTCACTAACCGTACCAGTGGTGACGCTGATCGCATGGGCAACCGGGAATGATTTGGTGTTTGCGCTGGGCGCGCCAGAGATGATTGTGATGGTTTCTTCACTGGTACTGTGCCATATCTCTTTTTCCACCGGACGCACCAATGTGCTTAACGGTGCGGCACATCTGGCGCTGTTTATCGCCTATCTGATGACGATATTTGCCTGATGAAAAAAGCCGGACACCGACATAACTTGTCGGGTCCGGCTTCTTATTTCCTTTCGTATACCTGATAAGCGCAAGCTCTATCAGGCACACAAAATGAATTAGTTCTCAGTATCCAGCTCGTCGAAGCTTTTCACCAGGTCATCAATCGCTTTAATCTGCGTCAGGAACTGTTCCAGTTTTGCCAGCGGCAGCGCGGATGGGCCATCGCATTTCGCATTGGCTGGATCCGGATGCGCTTCAATAAACAGACCCGCCAGACCTACCGCCATACCGGCGCGAGCCAGTTCGGTAACCTGCGCACGACGACCGCCGCTTGCTGCGCCAAACGGATCACGGCATTGCAGCGCATGGGTAACGTCAAAAATCACCGGTGAGTTGCCGGAGACTTTCTTCATCACGCTGAAGCCCAGCATGTCTACAACCAGGTTGTCATAACCAAAGTTCGCGCCACGGTCGCACAGAATAACCTTATCGTTACCACCTTCATGGAATTTATCCA
This sequence comes from Citrobacter sp. CF971, assembly GCF_006385635.1. Taxonomy (NCBI): domain Bacteria; kingdom Pseudomonadati; phylum Pseudomonadota; class Gammaproteobacteria; order Enterobacterales; family Enterobacteriaceae; genus Citrobacter; species Citrobacter sp. CF971. The sequence goes on from NZ_CP041051.1 coordinate 2,698,015, forward strand.
CGATATTGCCCATCTGGCCAGGGCTTACGAACTGCGGTTTCTTCACGTTGATAACGGCACCGGTTTTCGCCATCGCTTCCACCAGATCGGTCTGACGCGCGAGGAATGCCGGCAGCTGAATCACATCCACCACGTCAGCAACAGGCTGCGCCTGGCTGGCTTCGTGAACGTCGGTGATCACTTTTACGCCAAAAGTCTGCTTCAGTTCCTGGAAGATTTTCATCCCTTCTTCAAGGCCCGGTCCACGGTAAGAGTGGATGGAAGAACGGTTGGCTTTATCAAAGGAGGCTTTGAACACGTAAGGGATACCCAGCTTTTGAGTAACGGTTACGTAGTGCTCACAAATGCGCATCGCCAGATCGCGGGATTCCAGCACGTTCATTCCGCCAAACAGCACGAACGGCAGGTCATTTGCCACGTTGATGTCGCCAATGCTAACCACTTTTTGTTTCATAGGATCGCCTTAAACGGTAGGTAAAGTGTCATTAATCAATGCAATACAATTTGCTTGTGCGAAATAGTATTAATCTGCGCACGAATCATTTCGCTGATCGGGTCTTCCGGACACTGCTCAACGAAATAACTTAAATCGGTCAGCGCAACATGTTCACACTCGAGCTGCGCGTAGATTAATCCACGATCGCGTATTTCATACGGATCTTCAGGATTAAACTGTAATAGTGCTTCGCTGGCACGCAGCGCCAGCTCCATTTGCCGCTCTTCCATCAGCGATGATTTCAGCGTGTCGAGCAGCTTGCGGATTACTTCTGCATTATCCGCCTCATCCAGGTCTTCGTTAAACAGCTCCGCGACCGGGCTGATATTCCCCTTCAGCCACACTTCCAGCGTGTGCTCATTTAACGTTTCGCCATTGAACGGATTGATTAGCCACATTTCGCCATCGAGCGATTCAATACGCAGGATGAGTTGTGTCGGGAAAATCACCGGCACCAGCGGTAGCTCCAGTCGGTTGGCAATCCACAACAAGATAGCGCCCAGAGATACGGCGCTGCCCTGACGATTTTTCAGTACCTGGTCAAGCCATAATGCATCAGAAAGACGATAGACGCCGTGGGTATCCGTAAACCCCCATTCGCCGTAAAAAAGTGCCAGCAGTTTTTCCAGTTGCTCATCCTGAGACAGGAGCTGGCTAATTTCTTCTTGCGCCAGACTAACCAGACGTTCCAGTTCGTCATACACAGTTTGTGTTGGAAAATCCAGACGGATAGACTCCGACGCCAGGATCATCCCATCACACAATGGCGCTTTATTAAATTCGAAATCAGCTAACGACCTCATGCTTACCCCAGTAACGGTATTTTTGTGGTGGCGAGTTTAATGATGATGTACAGCACCACCAGTGCCAGCGGAAATGCGACTAATCGCGCCTGCTGACTGCGCGCCCGACGATAATCGAGCGCAATAAAACCCAAAACGATGTAAATGATAACCCCAAACAGCTTTTCAGTCAGCCATGTCCCGTGCTCAGTGAATGGCAGGATGTGCGCTTTAACCATTAACGCTATGCCGCTGAGTAATAAAACGGTATCGACAACCGGCGGCACGATGCGCGTCCAGCGCGCGCAGGCAAGGCGCGAATCGGTGTAACGCCACCAAAAACGCAGCGTTAACAGACCAACAGAAAGCGCAATGCTGATGAGATGGACGTTGAGTAACACGCTGAAGGTACTCATGATGGGATGCGTCCAAGCGTAATTCGCTCGTTGCCGCCATAGTCGCGGCAGGTTTCAACCGCCTGGTAACCAGCATGAGTATAGGCGTCGCGGACTGCCTGTCCCTGCTGCCAGCCGTGCTCCAGCAACAGATATCCGCCGGGCGTTAGCATGTGTCGAGACTGGTCAATGATATGCACGATATCCGCCATACCCTGCTCGCCCGCCACCAGTGCCGATAGCGGCTCAAAACGTACATCGCCAAGCGCCAGGTGCGGGTCCTGTTCGTCGATATACGGCGGATTGCTGACAATCATGTCAAACTGCTGCCCCTGCAAAGCGCTGAACCAGTCGCTTTGCAGCACGCAAACATTGTCGATGGCCAGATGCTGTTTGTTGCGAGTTGCCAGCGCCACGGCATCGGGCATGCGGTCAACCGCGGTCACCGCGCAATCCGGACGCTCAGTTGCCAGCGCCAGCGCGATGGCGCCCGTACCGGTTCCCAAATCGAGAATACGACACGCAGAGGCAGGCAGACGAGCCAGCGCCTGCTCAACAAGACACTCAGTATCCGGGCGTGGAATAAGCGTAGCCGGAGAGACAAACAGCGGCAGCGACCAGAACTCGCGCACGCCGGTCAGATGTGCCACCGGCTCACCCCGCTGACGGCGTTCCAGTAATGTATCGAGCCGTTGACGCTGCGCCTCGGTTAACACCGTTTCGCCGAACGCCAGAATAAAGGTGCGCCCCTTACCGGTGACAAACTCGAGTAAAATCTCGGCGTCACGTCGCGGGCTTTCGCTTGCCTGTAATTGGCTTATCGCTTCACGCAGCCAGTGCTGATAATCCATTAATCCTGCTCGGACAACGCCGCCAGTTGGTCGGCCTGGTATTCCTGGACAATCGGCTCAATCAGCATATCCAGTTTGCCTTCCATCGCTTCATCCAGACGGTAGAGTGTCAGGTTAATGCGGTGATCGGTCACACGACCCTGCGGGAAGTTATAGGTGCGGTTACGATCGCTGCGATCGCCGCTGCCCAACAGGTTACGACGTTCAGAGGCTTCTGCCTGTTGACGTCTTGCCACTTCGGCGGCACGAATTCGCGCCCCCAGCACCGACATCGCTTTGGCTTTGTTTTTATGCTGTGAACGTTCGTCCTGGCATTCCACCACGATACCGGTCGGTAAGTGGGTAATACGGATTGCGGAGTCGGTGGTGTTAACGTGCTGACCGCCCGCGCCTGATGAACGGAAGGTATCAATACGCAGATCGGCCGGGTTGATGTCCGGCAGTTCGGCATCCGGCAGTTCCGGCATGACAGCGACCGTACAGGCAGAAGTATGAATACGCCCCTGCGATTCCGTCGCAGGTACGCGCTGCACGCGATGGCCGCCGGACTCAAATTTCAGTCGCCCGTAAACGCCTTCGCCGCTAATCTTGGCAATAACTTCTTTAAACCCGCCATGTTCGCCTTCGCTGGCGCTCATGATCTCTACCCGCCAGCGACGCGATTCAGCGTAACGGCTGTACATGCGGAACAGATCGCCGGCAAACAGCGCCGCTTCATCACCACCGGTTCCCGCACGCACTTCGAGGAAGGCGTTACGTTCGTCATCGGGGTCTTTAGGTAACAGCAGGACCTGCAGATGCTGTTCCAGCTGCTCGCATTTCTCTTTTGCTTCGCGCAGTTCATCCTGCGCCATTTCACGCATTTCAGGATCGTCGAGCATCATCTGAGCCGTCTCGATATCTTCCTGAACCTGTTGCCAGTCCGTAAAACAGCGAGAGACATCGCTTAATTGCGCATATTCGCGCGACAGCGCACGAAAGCGATCCTGATCTGCGATAGTACCCGCATCACCGAGCAGCGCCTGAACTTCTTCATGGCGTTCATGCAGGGCTTCCAGTTTGGCAACGATAGAAGGCTTCATAGGCGTAAATGCACCCTGTAAAAAATAAGATTGGTGTGCTGCTACTCCAGCCCGAGGCTGTCGCGCAGAATATTCAGGCGTTCACTATCCCCGTCACGGGCGGCCTGTTGAAGTGATTTGGTTGGTGCATGGATCAGGCGGTTGGTCAGTTTCCAGGCCAAATCCTGCATAATGGCTTGCGCATCACCGCCCTGCTGAAGAGCGGCCAACGCTTTAGCGGTCAGTTCATCACGGATCTGTTCTGACTGACTGCGATACTCGCGGATAGTGTCGCTTGCGCCCTGGGCGCGTAGCCAGGCCATAAACTCGCTGGCTTCCTGCTCCACAATCGTTTCGGCTTCCACCGCCGCCGCTTTGCGCTGGGCCAGGTTATGCGAAATGATGCTTTGCAGGTCATCAACGCTGTACAGATAGGCGTTAGACAATTTACCCACTTCCGGCTCGACATCGCGCGGTACGGCGATATCCACCAGTAGCATAGGCTGATTGCGACGGTTTTTAAGCGCGCGTTCCACCATTCCTTTACCGATAATCGGCAGCGGACTGGCAGTAGAACTGATAATGATATCGGCATCCTGCAAACGCGCGTCGATATCACTCAGTGAAATCACCTCGGCGCCGACTTCATCCGCCAGCACCTGCGCACGCTCGCGCGTACGGTTGGCGATGATCATCTTCTTCACTTTATGCTCGCGCAAGTGTCGCGCTACCAGCTCGATGGTTTCGCCCGCACCGACTAACAGCACGGTTACCGTTGAGAGCGATTCAAATATCTGCCGCGCCAGAGTACAGGCGGCAAACGCCACCGACACGGCGCTGGCACCGATGTCAGTTTCTGTACGTACACGTTTAGCAACAGAGAATGATTTCTGGAACATGCGCTCCAGCGCACTGGCGTTCTGGTGGCCTTTTTGCGAATCCGCAAATGCTTTTTTCACCTGCCCCAAAATTTGCGGTTCACCGAGCACCAGTGAATCCAGACCACTGGCAACGCGCATCAAATGACTGACGGCGTCGTTGTCCTGGTGCCAGTACAGGCTATTACGTAGGTCTTCTTCATTGAGGTTATGGTATTCGCACAGCCAGCGAATCAGCGCTTCTCGCAGGTTATCCTGCTCTTCCACGCTGAGGTAAATCTCTGTGCGGTTACACGTCGACAGCACTACCCCGCCCTGCACCATTGGCAGCGCTTGCAGGCTGTCCAGCGCCTGATCGAGCGTATCCGGCGAAAACGTTACGCGTTCTCGCAGCGATACAGGTGCCGTTTTATGGTTAATACCAAGCGCTAAAAGGGTCATGTGTGCGGGAATAGTACCAGCGTTGATAAGGTTAGACTGGGTGCATCATACAGGATGCGTGCGGTCAATAAAAGAGACTGACCCCTTTTGGAGTAATAGCTTAGTGCACAAATTTAAGCGATTTAAGATAACTTGAACGTAGACGATGTCAGATGGTGGCGCTAGCATTGAGAGTTATAACTGCAACGTATCTCAAGGATTTGTCATCATTATGACCCTGCCTGATTTTCGCCTGATTCGCCTGCTGCCCCTTGCGGCCCTGGTTCTTAGTGCCTGTACCCTCAACGCGCCGAAAGGTCCCGGCAAAAGCCCCGATTCCCCGCAGTGGCGCCAGCACCAGCAGGAAGTACGCGCCCTGAACCAATATCAGACGCGCGGTGCGTTTGCCTATATTTCCGATCAACAGAAAGTGTATGCCCGCTTTTTCTGGCAGCAAACCGGTCAGGATCGCTATCGTCTCCTGCTGACCAACCCACTGGGCAGCACTGAACTGGAACTCAATGCGCAGCCGGGCAACGTCGAACTGGTCGATAACAAAGGCAAGCACTACACTGCCGACGACGCTGAAGAGATGATCGGCAAACTGACTGGCATGCCTATCCCATTGAATAGCCTGCGCCAGTGGATCCTTGGTCTGCCGGGAGATGCCACCGATTACAAACTCGATGATCAATACCGTCTAAGTGAAGTGAATTACAGCAAAGACGGTAAAAACTGGAAAGTGGTCTATAGCGGCTACGACAGCAAAACCCAGCCAGCGATGCCGGCAAACATGGAGCTGTCGGACGGCTCCCAGCGTATTAAGCTGAAAATGGACAACTGGATTGTGAAATGATGACTCATTGGCCCTCTCCGGCAAAACTGAATCTGTTTTTATACATCACCGGGCAACGTGCGGACGGTTACCACTCGCTGCAAACGCTATTTCAGTTTCTTGATTATGGCGACACGATAGATATTGCGCTGCGTGGCGACGGCGAAATTCGCCTGTTAACCCCGGTGGAAGGCGTTGCGCACGAAGACAACCTGATCGTCCGTGCGGCACGTTTGCTGATGAAGGTAGCATCTGAAAGCAATCGCCTTCCCAAAGGGAGCGGTGCGGACATCAGTATCGACAAACGCCTGCCGATGGGCGGCGGCCTCGGCGGTGGTTCATCAAATGCGGCAACCGTTCTGGTGGCGCTTAACCATCTCTGGCAGTGTGGACTTTCGATTGATGAACTGGCGGCACTCGGTTTAACCCTAGGGGCGGATGTTCCCGTGTTCGTGCGCGGCCATGCGGCCTTTGCCGAAGGTGTTGGAGAAATTCTGACGCCGGTCGAGCCTGAAGAAAAGTGGTATCTGGTTGCTCACCCGGGAGTCAGCATTCCGACACCGGTGATTTTTAACGATCCCGACCTCCCGCGCAACACGCCAAAAAGGTCAATAAAAACGTTACTAAAATGTGAATTCGGCAATGATTGCGAGGTTATCGCAAGAAAACGTTTTCGCGAGGTTGATGCGGCGCTTTCCTGGCTGTTAGAATACGCGCCGTCGCGCCTGACTGGTACAGGGGCTTGTGTCTTTGCTGAATTTGACACTGAGTCTCGTGCTCGCCAGGTGCTTGAGCAAGCCCCGGAATGGCTCAAAGGCTTTGTGGCGAAAGGCGTCAACCTCTCCCCATTGCACAGAGCGTTACTCTAAATCCTTCTGGTTTCAGGAAGATGGCGAAATGACAAACCGCCAGGAGCATACAAAAGTATGTGACTGGTGTGAGGAATTGATGCCAGCGAACATGAAACACGAAGGATAAGGAGTAAGCCGGGCAAGCTGAGTTGCGGTGACAACGTCACCCTGTTCCAGACGTTGCATCGCGCTCTTTAATACACCGCATGGAGAGGATACTGCCTGGCCCGCACAGTTTTCGGCAGATTCTTTCCACCAATGGACGCATGCCTGAGGTTCTTCTCGTGCCTGATATGAAGCTTTTTGCTGGTAACGCCACCCCGGAACTAGCACAACGTATTGCCAACCGCCTGTACACTTCACTCGGCGACGCCGCTGTAGGTCGCTTTAGCGACGGCGAAGTCAGCGTACAAATTAATGAAAATGTACGCGGTGGTGATATTTTCATCATCCAGTCCACTTGTGCCCCTACTAACGACAACCTGATGGAATTGGTCGTTATGGTTGATGCGCTGCGCCGTGCTTCCGCAGGCCGTATCACCGCCGTTATTCCTTACTTCGGCTATGCACGTCAGGATCGTCGCGTACGTTCCGCTCGTGTACCGATTACCGCTAAAGTCGTCGCTGATTTCCTGTCCAGCGTTGGCGTTGACCGCGTCCTCACCGTTGACCTGCATGCTGAACAGATCCAGGGCTTCTTCGATGTACCGGTTGATAACGTATTCGGTAGCCCGATCCTGTTAGAAGACATGCTGCAGCTGAACCTGGACAACCCAATTGTGGTTTCTCCAGATATCGGTGGCGTCGTGCGTGCCCGCGCTATCGCTAAACTGCTGAACGATACCGATATGGCTATCATCGACAAACGTCGCCCGCGTGCGAACGTTTCTCAGGTGATGCACATTATTGGTGACGTTGCAGGTCGTGACTGCGTGCTGGTTGATGACATGATCGATACCGGCGGTACGCTGTGCAAAGCAGCAGAAGCACTGAAAGAACGTGGTGCAAAACGCGTATTTGCTTACGCAACCCACCCGATCTTCTCAGGTAATGCGGCAAACAACCTGCGCAACTCTGTTATTGATGAAGTCGTTGTCTGTGACACTATTCCACTGACTGACGAAATCAAAGCACTGCCAAACGTGCGTACATTGACCCTGTCGGGTATGCTGGCCGAAGCGATTCGTCGTATCAGCAACGAAGAATCCATCTCTGCTATGTTCGAGCATTAATCGAGCCCGGCTCAAAAACCCGCTGCGGCGGGTTTTTTTATCTGTAATATTTATTTGTATGACTTTTGCCTCCTTCACCTGCCATTCAGTTGACAGATGATGCGCCCATGGATGAAACATTATTGTGAACAGATTATTTTCCTCACATGTGATGCCTTTCCGCGCCCTCATCGACGCTTGTTGGAAAGAAAAATATACTGCTTCCCGCTTCACCCGCGACCTGATCGCCGGGATAACGGTTGGGATCATTGCCATTCCACTGGCGATGGCGCTGGCAATAGGCAGTGGCGTTGCTCCGCAGTACGGTCTGTATACCTCAGCCGTTGCTGGGATTGTTATCGCCCTTACCGGGGGCTCGCGCTTTAGCGTATCTGGCCCAACCGCCGCCTTCGTGGTGATTCTGTATCCGGTGTCGCAACAGTTTGGGCTGGCAGGCCTGCTGGTTGCCACACTCATGTCCGGGATATTCCTGATCCTTTTCGGCCTCGCCCGCTTTGGTCGTTTGATCGAATATATTCCGGTCTCCGTGACGTTAGGTTTTACCTCAGGTATCGGTATCACCATCGGTACTATGCAGATTAAAGATTTTCTCGGCCTGCAAATGACCCACGTGCCAGAGCACTATTTGCAGAAGGTGGGCGCGCTATTTATGGCTTTGCCGACCATCAACGTGGGTGATGCCGCGATTGGCGTGGTGACACTGGGGATCCTGATTTTCTGGCCGCGTTTGGGTATCCGATTACCGGGCCACCTTCCCGCACTCCTGGCAGGCTGTGCGGTAATGGGTATCGTGAACCTGACCGGCGGCCATGTCGCCACCATCGGATCTCAGTTCCACTATATTCTGGCTGACGGCTCGCAGGGCAATGGTATCCCACAGTTGCTGCCGCAACTGGTATTACCGTGGAATATGCCAGAGTCAAACTTTACGCTGAGCTGGAGCTCGTTACAGGCGCTGTTACCGGCAGCATTCTCGATGGCAATGCTCGGGGCGATCGAATCTCTGCTGTGCGCCGTCGTACTCGATGGGATGACCGGCACCAAACACAAAGCTAACAGTGAGCTGATTGGTCAGGGACTGGGCAACATCGTCGCACCGTTCTTTGGCGGTATCACCGCCACGGCGGCAATTGCCCGTTCTGCGGCAAACGTCCGCGCGGGTGCAACATCGCCAATCTCAGCGGTTATCCATGCGATTCTGGTGATCCTAGCCCTGTTGGTGCTTGCACCGCTGCTTTCCTGGTTACCGCTTTCCGCCATGGCCGCCCTGCTGCTAATGGTGGCATGGAACATGAGTGAAGCGCATAAAGTGGTGGATTTGCTGCGTCATGCGCCGAAAGACGACATCATCGTCATGCTGATGTGTATGTCGCTGACGGTGCTGTTCGATATGGTTATCGCCATCAGCGTCGGTATCGTTCTTGCATCTCTACTGTTTATGCGTCGTATTGCGCGCATGACGCGTCTGGCGCCGGTCAACGTAGACGTACCGGACGATGTGCTGGTGTTGCGCGTCATTGGCCCGCTATTCTTTGCCGCGGCGGAAGGATTATTTACCGATCTCGAGTCGCGTATTGAAGGTAAACGCATCGTAGTCTTGAAGTGGGACGCGGTCCCGGTACTGGATGCCGGTGGTCTGGACGCTTTCCAGCGTTTTGTGAAAAAACTGCCTGAAGGCTGCGAGCTGCGGGTATCTAACCTGGAATTTCAGCCGCTGCGCACCATGGCGCGCGCGGGTATTCAGCCGATCCCCGGTCGTCTGGCATTCTTCCCGAATAAAGACGCCGCTTTAGCGGATATTAAATAGCAAAAAGGCTCCCGTGAACGGGAGCCTTTTTATTGCCGGATGAGGTTCGCTTATCCGGCCCACAAAACCCAAACATTGCACCGAACCCGTAGGCCCGGTAAACGCAGTGCCACCAGGCAATTACGCGTTTAAAATGCTCAATGCCGTTGCCTTAACGCTGGCCAGCAGGACTTTCACATCCTCCAGGCACACCGTCGGGTTCAGCAGCGTCAGCTTCAGGCAGGTGATGCCATCCGCTTCGGTCACGCCGACGTTGGCGCTACCGGAAGCCAGCAGCACGTCGCCAATACGCTGGTTCAGCAGCGCAACGAACGCCATATCATCGCTTTCAGGACGGAAGCGGAACAGCACGCTTGCCAGCTGTGGTTCCATCACCAGTTCAAGATGCGACTGGGTTTTGACAAACTCAGCAACATCACGCGCCAGCGTTACGCCATTATCAATGATTTCGGCATACTGCTTTTTGCCCAGCGCTTCGAGGCCCATCCACAGCTTCAGCGCATCGAAACGACGCGTGGTCTGCAGCGACTTCGATACCAGGTTTGGTACGCCAGCCTCTTCATCGAAATCAGAGTTCAGGTACGCCGCCTGGTAACGCATCAGCTCGTAGTGGCGCGCATCTTTTAACAGGAACGCACCGCAGCTGATGGTCTGGAAGAACTGCTTGTGGAAATCCAGCGTCACGGAATCTGCCAGCTCAAGGCCGTTGAGGAAGTGACGATACTGCTCAGAAAGCAGTAACGCCCCGCCCCATGCCGCATCCACGTGCATCCAGATCTGATGTTCTGCCGCCAGCGTCGCAATATCCGCTAACGGATCGATGGCGCCCGCATCTGTCGTGCCAGCCGTCGCGACAATGGCCATCACCTGCTCGCCGTTGGCTTTCGCCTGGACCAGCTTGTCTTTCAGGTCAGCCAGATCCATGCGTGAAAACGCATCGGTCTTCACCTGGGTGACGGAGCGGTAACCCAGCCCCATTAACGCCATGTTCTTCTGCACGGAAAAGTGCGCGCTTTCAGAGCAGAACACTTTAATTTTGCTCAGATCACCGGTCAGACCATCTTGCTGAATGGAATGTCCCTGGCGAGCAAAGAAGGCGTCGCGCGCCAGCATCAGGCCCATCAGGTTACTCTGGGTGCCGCCGCTGGTGAATACGCCCGCATCGCCTGCCGCATACCCCACCTGCTCACGAAGCCATTCGATCAGTTTGATCTCAATGATCGTGGCCGACGGGCTTTGGTCCCAGGAGTCCATACTCTGGTTAGTGGCGTTGATCAGCACTTCCGCCGCCTGGCTAATCACCAGACTTGGGCAGTGCAGGTGCGCCACGCACTGAGCATGGTGAACCAACAGGCTGTCTTTGAGAAAGTATTCAACCGCACGCTCAATAGCGGCCTGGTTGCCCAGGCCCTGAGACGTAAAATTCAGGTTGATACGTTCACGCAGTTGCTCAACGGTTTTGCCCTGATACATCTCAGGCTGCTTCAACCATTCAACGACCGCTTGCGTACTCTGCTCGATAGCGTCCTGATAGGCGGCGATGCTTTGCGCCGAGCCGGACAGAATCGGGTTTACGTCTGACATTCGATCCAACTCCGTTTAAACCGGCTTCACGCCAGCGCCCAGCAGGGCGTTTTCGAATTTATCGAGGAAAATTTCCAGCTCAGCGTTGGTGATCAGCAGAGACGGCAGCAGACGCAGCACGCAGCCGTTGCGGCCACCACGCTCCAGAATCAGCCCGTTTTCGAAGCATTTCTTCTGCAGCAACGCAGACAGCTCGCCATCAGCCGGGTAGCAACCCATATGATCCTGCGCTTCGTTCGGCTTCACGATTTCCAGGCCGATCATCAGGCCCAGACCACGCACCTGACCGATAACCGGGTAGCGTTTCTGCAGGTCAGTCAGTTTGCCTTTCAGCCATTCGCCCTGGGCGGCAACTTTATCGGCAATCTTGTCGTCTTTGAGGATCTTCAGCGTTGTCAGACCGGTCGCCATCGCCAGTTGGTTGCCGCGGAAGGTGCCAGTGTGGTGGCCCGGAGCCCACGCATCGAATTGCTTTTTAATGCCCAGTACCGCCAGTGGCAGACCGCCGCCAACCGCTTTGGACATCACGATGATATCAGGTTCAATACCGGCGTGTTCGAAGGCGAACAGTTTACCGGTACGTGCAAATCCAGCCTGAACTTCATCGATGATCAGCAGAATGCCGTGTTCCTGAGTCACTTTACGAATGCGTTGCAGCCATTCGACCGGAGCCGGATTCACGCCACCTTCGCCCTGCACCGCTTCGAGGATTACGGCAGCCGGTTTACGCACGCCGCTTTCAACGTCGTTGATCAGGTTTTCGAAGTAGTAAGTTAATGCTTTGACGCCAGCGTCGCCGCCGATACCCAGCGGGCAACGGTACTGATGTGGATACGGCATAAACTGCACTTCCGCCATCATATTGCTGACCGCTTCTTTCGGCGACAGGTTGCCGGTCACGGACAGTGCGCCGTGGGTCATCCCGTGGTAGCCGCCGGAGAAACTGATGATGCTGGAACGGCCGGTCACTTTCTTCGCCAGCTTCAGCGCCGCTTCAACAGCATCTGCACCAGACGGACCGGTGAACTGCAGGCAATATTCTTTGCCCTGGCCCGGTAATAAAGAAAGTAAATATGATGAGAATTCATCTTTTAACGGCGTGGTAAGGTCAAGCGTATGTAACGGTAAGCCGCTTGTGATGACACTTTGAATGCTCTGCAGCACTTCAGGATGGTTATGACCAAGCGCCAGGGTTCCGGCACCTGCCAGGCAATCAAGATATTGATTATTTTCTACATCAGTAATCCAGACGCCCTGCGCTTTAGCGATCGCTAATGGCAGTTTACGTGGATAGCTGCGGACATTAGATTCAAACTCAGCCTGTCTTGCTAAAAAGGTATCATTGCTCTGTGGTAATGAATTAGCACTTAAAGTATCAATACGGACTTTATCCGTCATCATATCACTCCTACAACCAGGTGTAGATTAACGCCTGATTGAATAAATGGTTATAAGGATTACCTGTAAAAAAGCGCGGCTAATATATGTTGTTTTAGCTTAGGACTCAATCATTTATTTTTCTGCATCGGAAATAACAACTTTCCCCTTAAAAATCAAAGCACAAAGACCATCCGCCATTACTAAACCCTAAAGAAATATAGCTATTTAATTAACAATGTTGTCGCTAATTGCAACGCAGACAATGTAATAAAAACCATGAGATTTTCATGTTTTTATTATTTTTTTTACACGTTTTTACCATTAATAATGTAGGCACTTTCTTGTTACGACATGATTTTTCACTTATTTGCCTATAAATCGAATAAAAAAGTCGATCCCTTAATATAAATCACTTAGTATGGCGCGCTTATTTGCAGGCTTTGTAAATAAAATTAATGCGCAGCACCCGGTAACGCGTACAGGCGACACTCGTTATCGACAACAGGTATACCCTGGGTTGTCAGCAGAAATGTTCGCGGGCGGACATTTCGTAAGGCGAACTTTGTTCCCTTATGCCGAGAATGAAAATTTTCTAGCCATACTTTTATGGCGCCCTGATATGAGATTGTTATGACTCGCATTTATCCACCATCCGTCGTTGCCAAATTTGGCGGCACCAGCGTCGCTGATTTTGATGCGATGAACCGAAGCGCCAGCATTGTCCTTGCTGATCAAGATGTCCGTTTAGTCGTTTTGTCTGCTTCAGCAGGCGTGACAAACTTACTGGTCGAGCTTTCTGAAGGTCTGGAAACGCATCAACAATTAGATAAGCTTGAGACTTTACGCGCCATCCAATACAACATTATTTCCCGCCTGAAGCAGCCTTCCGTTATCAGCACGGAAATCGATAATCTTCTCAACAACATACATCGTCTTGCACAAATGGCGATGGTTTCACCGTCTGATGCGTTAAGCGATGAATTAGTCAGCCATGGCGAGCTGATGTCCTCACTACTGTTTACTGAAGTCTTACGTGAACGGCAGGCCGAGGCCGGGTGGTTTGACGCCCGCAGCGTGATGCGTACTAACGCGAACTTCGGCTGCGCCGAACCCGAGCTTGGCACACTGCACCACCAGGTGGAGACTCACCTGCGCCCTCGTCTTGAGCAAGCGATTATGGTGACTCAGGGATTTATCGGGCGAGATGCCGCAGGACACACCACAACGCTTGGACGCGGCGGTAGTGATTACACGGCTACGCTTCTCGGTGAGGCACTTCACGCCACACGCGTTGACATCTGGACCGACGTCGCAGGGATCTACACCACCGACCCACGCATTGCACCGCGGGCCAAACGAATCGACCATATCTCATTTTCCGAGGCCAGCGATATGGCCGCCTACGGTGCGAAGGTCCTCCACCCGGCTACGCTACTCCCGGCAATGCGTAAAAGCATTCCGGTCTTTGTTGGCTCAAGTAAGGATACTGCCGCCGGAGGTACGTTGGTGCACAACACCACCGATAATCCACCTCGCTATCGTGCGATCGCCGTGCGTCGTAAACAGACGCTGTTGCGGTTACACAGTCTGGAGAAGCAACCTTCCTGCTCTTTCCTGGCGCAGTCCTTCGCCATTTTAGCTCGCCACGCGGTTACGGTGGATTTGGTTACAACCTCAGAGAATAGTATTGCGCTGGTGCTGGACGCCACTCATGCAACCTCAGGTGAAGACCATGTGCTGACCACCGCATTGTTTACCGCATTATCCTCCCACTGTCGTGTAGAAGTGGAAACCGGGCTGGCGTTGGTCACTTTGGTGGGGAATCAACTCACACAGGCTGCGGGAGTTTGCAAAGACGTTTTTGCCTGGCTTGAAGAGCATACGGTACGAATGATTTGCCATGGAGCATCGAACGACAACCTGTGCATCCTGTTACCGGCTGACGATGCAGATAGCGCGGTTAGAGCATTACATTACCGGTTATTCGAATAATTCTTCTCTTATTCTGTCGCATCCAGTTTAAGCAATGATCATGAACAAGCAGAGCCCTGGTTTTATAACCAAGGCTCTTCATTCTGACCCCCGCCCTTTCAACAGAGGGAGGATTTAGTTATGACGGTGATTGGTGTCACCACGACGACAGCGTTTGTCATAATGACGTACCCACCAGTAACGGTCACTGATTTGTTCGTGTCCACCCACTCTGGCACCTGCTAACCAGAGAATACCGCCAACAAAAATACTGAGCACCGCACCATGTGCGAAAAACTGCGGCAGATTAAATTGCGGCAACTGGTTTAAAATTGAATAACCCACACCCACAACCATTACCACCAACCCTAAAGCCATGAGCACGTTACCGAGTAACGAAGCGTTTTTGCGTTTCATGTGTCACCTCCGGAACTTTGGGTTGTTACAGGGAATACCCCTAATCCTTATGTGTAAAGTATAGACAACACTGCCGTTCGCAAGTGCGGGAGCGATCACAATTACAAACACTCACGCAACAAAACTTTACAAATAAGCCACTGAACATACTCATTTTCTAATAGTCCATTTGTGCAATTATTCAGCTTTTGGCGATAAGCACGCAGTTTTTTGTCAAGCGCACCGTCAGACAGTAAACTACACGTCGTTTATCGAAACACTCAGGACAAAACAAGTGGCGATTAAATTGATTGTCGGCCTGGCGAACCCCGGCGCAGAGTATGCGGCAACGCGACACAACGCAGGCGCATGGTATGTCGATCTACTGGCAGAGAGATTACGCGCCCCCCTGCGCGATGAGCCGAAATTCTTCGGTTACACCTCCCGAGTAACGCTTGAAGGTGAAGATGTCCGTCTGCTGGTACCGACCACATTTATGAATCTTAGCGGCAAGGCCGTCGGTGCGATGGCCAGTTTTTATCGTATCAACCCCGATGAAATTTTGGTCGCGCACGATGAATTAGACCTGCCTCCTGGCGTGGCCAAATTTAAGCTTGGCGGAGGTCATGGCGGACATAATGGCCTGAAAGACATCATTAGCAAGTTAGGTAATAACCCCAACTTTCATCGTTTACGCGTTGGAATTGGCCATCCGGGCGATAAAAACAAAGTTGTCGGATTTGTTTTAGGCAAACCGCCTGTTTCAGAACAGAAGTTAATTGATGAAGCGATTGACGAAGCGGCACGTTGTACCGAGATTTTGTTCAAAGATGGCCTGACCAAAGCTACGAGCCGGTTACACACCTTTAAAGCGCAATAAGCAGTGATGTGCGGCATTTTTCTCGCGTGCTGTGTATAATAGGCAAAGTTATTTACATTTCTACAATCTGTTTTCCATAACAGGTTGAATATCAAAAGATTAAGGTGATTTAAACATGGGATTCAAATGCGGTATCGTCGGTTTGCCAAACGTAGGCAAATCCACCCTGTTCAACGCGCTCACAAAAGCGGGTATTGAAGCGGCAAACTTCCCGTTCTGTACTATCGAGCCGAACACGGGTGTTGTCCCGATGCCCGATCCGCGTCTGGATCAGTTGGCCGAAATCGTCAAACCACAGCGTATCCTGCCTACAACGATGGAATTCGTCGACATTGCCGGTCTGGTAAAAGGCGCGTCCAAAGGTGAAGGTCTGGGTAACCAGTTTCTGACGAACATCCGTGAAACCGAAGCTATCGGCCACGTGGTGCGTTGCTTTGAAAACGACAACATCATCCACGTTAATAACAAAGTGGATCCGGCTGACGACATTGAAGTTATCAATACCGAGCTGGCGTTGTCCGACCTCGACACCTGTGAGCGCGCTATCCATCGTGTGCAGAAGAAGGCAAAAGGTGGCGACAAAGACGCTAAAGCAGAACTGGCTGCGCTGGAAAAATGCCTGCCACAGCTGGAAAACGCCGGCATGCTGCGCGCGCTGAAAACGCTGACTGACGAAGACAAAGCGGCCATCAAATACCTGAGCTTCCTGACCCTGAAGCCAACCATGTATATCGCTAACGTCAACGAAGACGGTTTTGAGAACAACCCGTACCTCGACAAAGTGCGCGAAATCGCGGCTGCCGAAGGTTCTGTTGTGGTTGCCGTTTGTGCTGCCGTTGAAGCTGATATTGCAGAACTCGATGATGCTGACCGTGAAGAATTCATGGCTGAAATGGGTCTGGAAGAGCCGGGCCTGAACCGCGTTATCCGTGCTGGTTACGAATTGCTGAACCTGCAGACCTACTTCACCGCTGGCGTGAAAGAAGTCCGTGCATGGACCATTCCTGTCGGTGCCACGGCTCCGCAGGCAGCCGGTAAAATCCATACCGACTTCGAGAAAGGCTTTATCCGCGCACAAACCATCGCGTTTGAAGATTTCATCACCTATAAAGGTGAGCAAGGTGCGAAAGAAGCTGGGAAAATGCGTGCCGAAGGTAAGGACTATATCGTCAAAGATGGCGATATCATGAACTTCCTGTTCAACGTCTAAATAGAATTTGTTGTCTCATGAGGTTTCACTGAATCTCATAAGAATCGAAAAAATTTATAAAATCCACGCAATTGCGTGGATTTTTCACATAGAATGATATTAAAACCGATTACGCTTTTAGCTTGTTTTCAAACAACGTCATAAAATAAGATGTATCGCTAACCGTATCTTGGTTCTTACTGTGATCGGCTTCATCAACAAGCTTCATATAGTCAAGAAAGTGGGACTCATCGAATTCTATATTTATTTGTTCCCGAAAAAGATTCAATTCATCGAAACGTTCTAACCTTCTAATATAAAGTTTAAAACGCTCATTTTGTCGAGTTAATCCTAAAGTGCGGTCAATAAGCAAAGGGCAAAGTGTTAGAACGAGAAATGTAAGAAATCCATAAAAAACCTTATATTCAGTATTATAAATATACAAAAACAAAAAAACAAAAGGAATAACTAGTACAATCTGAGCAACGAACTTGTAATTGTTTTTAGGAATCTCAATCACATTATTAGCAGACTGTAAACTGTATTCTCTGTTAAAATACCACCATTGTGCAAACAACACCGCAGTAAAAAAGCCAACAATCAGGAGTAGATAACCTTTAGCTGGTACGTGTTGAGCTCCGAGCATAGCATTAACTCTGTCCAACCCCACTTTCTTCGTCAAACTTAAGCAAAAGAAAAAAGTGAAGAACATAAGAAACGGAATAGCATAAAGCGAAATTCTACGTATCATAAAGCGAGGCCAATACGACATATGCTCTTTTTGCCGTAAAATTTTCAACTCGTCTTGGAGCTTAGGTTGTAACCCCTTGGTATCCGTATATTTTAAGTCAGGCGACGTACCACTCACGATAAAATCCTCTAGTCAATAACTTCAAATACATTTAAATGATTACGCTGAAACTGCTCCAGCCCGTACAGGCGAAGTCTCTCCAGCCAATATTCTGCCATCGTACGGCTGACACCACGCTCAATAGCAGCCTCTCGCAGTAGTAAAAATTCCGTCCGTAATGTCGTAGGCATTATCCCTGGATCGTCGGTATTGATCAGAACCCTGACAGGTCCACGTCGCAATCCATAGCGATTAAATTCAGCACCAGGTTTCAAAAGTTCTTCATCCGGAGGATTCCAACGAAAAATAGGATGCTCTACGTGCTTTTTAAATCGCGCGATATATACGTTTGATGTTGGGTTAGTTTCGATAATTAACCCTTTGCGATCATAGCGATCAAGCAAATAGTCCTGCAATGCATGCATAAACTGTAGTTCTACTGGTGTATCAATATCCTGGATAATGTCTTTAACGCTACTCATCCGCTGACGCAGTTTGCCGGGAGTTCCCAGGCCAATCAACTCCTGTGTACTCCATTCATCCGCGACCCGCACAACCACCAGTTGTGGAGGGAGATCGTCAAGCAGTCTGGAGTGTCGTTGCTGATAAAGCTTCGCCGCCACACTGTCTTTATCACTTAATGTTGACCAGTCTGGTAGTGCGCATTTCTCCTGCGAGGTTAACGGCGCTCCACCGTGGAGTTGTCGGAGACGATACGAGCAATTACGCCGCAGAAGCCAAGCCCGGTAGAGTGTATCAGTCGTGATATTTTTTAGAGATGGTTCATCACCGTTAGCTCGTTTATCCGCCACGCTACAATCTATTTGAGGTAGTCTCTCCTTGCACCAATCACAACGCGCGACAAAACGTGCAATGCGCCGCTCAAGCAGCGGTAATACCGCCTGTGCAAGTGGCAATGAACTCGACAAAACCGTGGCATAGTGCCACTGCCAGACAAGATTATCTAAATGCTCATCCAGCGGAAGTATCATCTCTCCATGCCGCTTCGCCCAGAGCGCAGGTTCAATTCCCAACGCGAGCGCATGGCCCAATCGGTCCCCCTCTCGCATCTCACAAAAGCGCACCGTTTCATCGATATGACGCAACCCCGACGCTGGATGCGCATAATCCTCCCCGGCATGGATGCTGAAATGAAAGCCCGTACTGGCGCGAAGCCCATCGGGCACCGGATAAAGCCCGCTGCGCAGCCATCGTAGCATCGGTGCAAAACCCGCAATTTTCAGGGCATTTTCATCCCCTGCAATATCCAAACCCCGAAACCAGTTCGACGGCTGAAAATGAAAGTGCGGGTTGCGTTTCCCTCCTAAAAATATCGGATGATTCCAGCCATTGTGGCTGTAGAGCTTCTGCAGCAATCGCTCTGCCTCCTTCCAGTTGGCCTGCAAATCAGCCTTTGGTCGCTTACCGCGGCCTGCCGTTTTAGAGCGTGAAAAATGCCCACAAAATTGCCAGTGCTCAAGCACTTCAATGTAGCGCAGCGCGCGTTCGTCTGGCTTAATTTCATGTTCACCAAAAACATACGGTGGAGAAACGAGCGGTACACCAAGGGTCTTGAGCAGCGACGAGGAAAAACCTGCCACCATTTCATGGCCAAAAGCAGTCGGGGATGCCTTTACTTCGGCCATATCGTCTTTGCCGGCAAACAGATAACGCATATTGCTGCTGTCAGTTTTCTTGCCCGAGCGCAGCGCACCGCCGAAATAGCGTTCGGTAAAACGCGTAAGCCCCTGCCCGTCCATAATAATGCGACGTCGAAGCGCATTAACCGTAAGCCAAAAGCAGAGTATGGCCGTGCGCTCAAGCGGATGGGTGTCTTTCAGCTGGTAAGTGTGGCAAAGATAAAGCTGAAGCCACAGCCAGCGTGAAGGATGCTTTCGGTCAGAGGCATGCGCCAGCTGGCCTAACAGCCAGCCGGGACTGACGTTTTCTGTTCCTCGGTTCTTTTTAGCGAGGATTAGCCAGTCCGGGAGACTCAGGCTTTTCGTCATCGGGTTACTCAAGGTTGCATACTTCTTGAAAACCGTTTCAAACCGATCGGAGAGTAATAAGGAAAGCAGTGACTTTGCCCGAACCAACAGAGGCGTTAAATCATCGCGCTCTTCAAGTGCCCACAGCGATGCTTTCTTGCTTTTTGGCAGTTCAAGATCTTCAAAAAGATAACCATCCAGGATGGTATCTCCCGCCGTCACCCCGCCCAGATGGACGTGCCCCTCCGCAAAAGGTTTGCCCGCGCTGGCAGGCGGTGCGAAGAACGGATTCTGCGCCATCACCACCCGGGTGATGTCTGACAATCGCGGAGGAGGACTTTGCTGTAGCCAGTCGCCAAGACGCCAGCCCGCAAGCAGAGCCGGGTCCAGTTCTGCCGCTATCCGCACATAGTCTTGTACCTTATTCTCGCGGTAGTAGAGCAAATCACCATTACGTAGCAGCAGCTGTTCTGCAATGACATCCAGCCAAGGCAGTGCCGGGCTGGTCAACAAGCCATTATCACAGATATTCCCCATTAGCTGGCGCACGTCGGTCAACCGATAAGTGCGCGGATAACGGTTATCAATACTCTCAACGAGCAGTTGGTAGCACTCCTCCTGCAATGACGACCACGTCGTAAAATCATCCGGCGGCGATAACAGGATCGCCCAAAAGCGCTTTGACAGGCGCTCGTCGGTGAAGAAACACCCTGTTGCATGTTCACTCAACGACCGGGTTAACATTATTTGTCACCACTTAGGTTAATTTCACTGTATGCCTCTAACAGAATTCTCACTGCTGGATCTCTATGAGAGAACTCACTGATTACAGAATTGATAAATTGATCGGCTTCTTTTAGAGGTTTGTACAATGCCGTTAGCCGCTCTTTAATGATTTTTTTTGTTAACTTTTCATTCTCATCGATGCCTAATCTGTCAATAATGAATCGCCGAGCTTTCGTTAGTTTTCTCTGGTTTATTATTTTTCTCGTATCATCCTGATTTTTTGATGGCTGTTTTAAATCTGCTAATAATACTTCATCGATCCATCTTTTGAGAGGATGTGAACTCAGAACATAACTGACTGTTCTACTCATCTGACCAAAAGCTTGTCGATTCATAGCACTCCGACTTGACGGTCCTTGCTGTAGATTCTGTTCAGGGGTAAATGGTCCGAGGTTGGTACGGAAATTAGCATGTTGATAGAAATTTTTTGAGGAGTTAATATTAGTCGTCACTACCACGTCTGGTAACCCGAACAACTCGCCTTTTTCAAAACTACCAAATGCCGACCAAGTTGAATAAAATACTCGACCTACAATATTTATTGCCTTAGTAATATCCTGCATACCCTTTTGGTCAATAGCATTACTTGCGACCTGACTGTATACTTTGTTAAAAACCTTATATACCATCCAAGGCGATATTTTTAATCTATCAACATTATTTTCTTTTCGCCATAGTTTAATATCTTCATACAAATACTCCAATGAACTTTCTAATCTATCTTCACGATCATAGGATTCTTCTTTCTCGAGATCATCCACATTCCCTCCAGAATCTTCACCCTCAGCCTCATTGATTTTTAATTTTTTAGTTGGCGCAAGAGCGCTGGCAGAATAAAATGGTGAGCGTTGTAAGATTCGTTGCAGATCTGATAAATCCAGATCTGAGATCAAGCTGGCAATGATAATTTCAAAAATTCGACCAATATTAAGAACAATCGACTGCTTTGCATTTGTATAAAAATTCCTTTGTGTTAAAGCACTAATAAGAAAAATTGCCTTATCATTCAATTCTTCACTAGCGTTATTGCTCTCAACGTCCTCCCAATACTTCCATCTCAACCCCGAGTTAATACCTGTTTCTGCAATAGGATAAGGCAAAATTGTCATTTTTCCCTTGATTACCGAAAGCCAGCCTTCTGGTAAGCTTTTAGATAATTGCGACTCCCAATCGGTCAAGCTTTCTCCTGCATTAAAAATGACGTATTCAGGGCGATCCTGAAGCAAGGGCTGGAAAAGTACGGTATCAAATATCGAATTGTTACGATTCTTACTATTTTTCCATTCAGCCCAATTTAGCTGAGCCTTAAGGGTTAAATAGACTGCTCCAGCTTTTGGTTCGAACTGAAAATAACTCAGCAACTTGTTGATCCAACACATATCATCAACTAATTTACCGTTTTCGTTATTTTTCATTCCTACTGGAGAATGTTGATAATTCCATGCTAGATATTTTTCATTGAAGACTTTATAGGCATCAGCATACTCCCGCTTAGCTTCTTTACTGAGCTCCCGGTGTTTCAACGCAAAAGCTTCAAGTACTGGGCGTGGAACATCAGGCATCTGCCACCAACGGCGAACAGTAAGAGGAGTATCCATACTTTTAAGTTCTGGTGGAAGTTCTATTATTAAATCACCACAGTGATTAATAAACTGTGTTAGGGCACGTATCGACGGGATCGGTAACGGTAAATCGCTGCCCTCAAGGCCGTTCACCGGGCCGGTGATAAATATCTTCAACCACGCCATAAAGTTACGCAGAGGGATACCGTCTTTGTCCAGAGTGACATCAATACCGTCTTGCTGCCAGTAATCACTCACAGCGGGCATACACAGCCTACGCGGTAGTGGTAAAATTTTACGCTGATACTCAATAGCCAATTCCTTGGCGATATCATAAGACTTTTTACGTTCATAAGATGAGTCTTTATTCAACCGTCCATGAAAATCTCGCCAGCATACTTCGTCATACAGGCGACGATCGCCACTCACAATCGGCAATACGTACGGAGATGTAAGATAACGACGCAATATTTCCAGATTTTCAAACGCCCGGTTAAGCGAAGTGTCCACATCATCAATCGGCAGTATTAATAATTTTCTCCCAATTAAATCTAGGGTGGATTTTAAAAATGCTTCAACGCAATTTGCCAGATGCTTGCTGCCATAAAGGGAACGGATTTTATCCATCCCTCGCTGACTGTGTTGCAGGTCAATGGATTCAAGGCCATTGGCTAAATTTTCAAGTTTCTGGATAAAGAGTCTCGATTTATCAAGGTCTTTACTTTGCGCCTCTTTAATTTTTTTATCCTGAAGTACTGCAGCAACAATGATATGTAAAAACAGCGATTCACCATCTTCAAGCAGAGTCGGGTCGATGGGATCGAGAATATGAATATCTCCCGCAAACTCTTTATGATTACTTTCCAGGTAATCTCTTAAATTCACTAGTACCGATGTTTTACCCGTTCCTCTTTCACCGTCAATCGATATTGCCTTATGACTGCGCGTTTCGTTAAACGATTCTGAATTTTTCGGTACTTCATCAACATCCTTAACAGCCTTTCCAATGAACTGGGCGAGTTGCTCATAAATTTTACGAGGAAGTAAGGTATCTGGATCCTTGAGGACCGCAGACTCTCCGCTGTCTAATGGTATGTATATCGTGTTCACAGTAATCCCTTTACGGTCGTTTTTGATGGGGAACAGAAGGTGAAACTGTGAATTTTGATGCAAAAACAAATAAAATCAAGATGGCAATTAGAATAATCTCAAAACAATTCAAATTCTAATTATCTTAGTTCGTAACAATATTCTGCTAAAGAAGAGTGAATTTGGCCTGCTCTCCTGCAATTGACATATCACCATTGACAAACAAAAAATAGTGCACCACTCCTAATGAATAAAAATTGTTCGGAGTTGATGTAACTAGCCCCAGATATCAACATCAATATAAATGAGTACTTTTATGAGTATAAAAACATCAAATAAGAATTAAAGCATTAAATAACATATAATTAGCTTGTTAATCACAGCTCAACGTCTAAATAAAATTTGTTGTCTCATGAGATCTCAACACATCTCATAAGAATCACAAAAACCTATAAAATCCACGCCATTGCGTGGATTTTTTATTTCATAGCATCTCAGTGGTTCCCGCTGTTGTGCATCTGAAAGTTGGCACCAAACACGATGACCAAAAAGGCTGAGCTACTTTGGCAAAGCAGCAGTTGCCACGTGAACGTACTCATATTGAGGCGCGCGGAAGCCAGGGGCTGTCTACCCGCACGGTATCGCGGTGATCGAGCCCCTGGATAAGATGCAGTGCACTGAGACGGCCAATTTCATAATGCGGCAGCTGTACTGTGGATAGCGGCGGCAAAAACAGCTCGCCGGTGCCTACCATGTTGTCATAGCCTAGTACGGCAACATCCTGCGGAATGCGCAGCCCTCGCCCCAGCAAGACCTGGTAGATAACAAAAGCCACGCGGTCGTTACCGCATACCACCGCATCAAACATCGGACGCGTGCCACTCAGGTAATGCCCGGCAATCTCCGCCGCATCAATATGGTGACTCTCGCCAGCCGGAAGATAGTGGTGGAACATGGCATCAGGGTCGACACCCGCTTCACGACAGGCGCGCTCCATTCCCGCCCGGCGGCGATCGGTGGCCACAATCCCTTTTGGCAGGTGGATGCACAGCAGCCGACGGTAGCCTGCGGCCAACAGCGCTTTCACGCCAAGGTATTGCCCTTGCTCATCATCAGGAATATAGGTGGGAAAAGGGCCACTGATGCTTTCGCAGTTCGCCAGCACGCAGCGATACTTATGCAGCTTTTCCGGCACGGGAACCTGACGCAGCCCCATCGCGGTGTAGATAATGCCGTCAGGGCGATGCGCCAACAGCAGATCAACCATTTTCTCTGGCTGGTCATTGCTGAACATATTCACCACAAAGCTATTCCAACCGTGCGCCCGCGCGGTCTCTTCGATAGAGAGCGTTATCTCCACGGAAAACGGCGTGGTCATGGTGTCCAGCGCTAACACCCCAATAGTGTTAGCCGTGGTTTTCGCGCCACGAATTTTTTTCGCGGAGAGATCGGAGACATACCCCAGCGCATCTACCGCTTCCATCACCTTTTTATAGGTTTCTGGCCGCAGTCGTTCGGGCTCGTTAATCGCTCGCGATACGGTCATTAACGAGACGTTAGCCCGTTGCGCCACATCCTTTAAAGATGCCATACCCTCTCCTTTGACGGCGTTCATCCTGCCGGGTCTGAAAATGCGATCTTGATAACACTCGCAAAATGTTAACGTTAACCTTTGTGATTAACATCGATGTTACCATCAAATTCGCGAGAAAACCGAGAATGTTAACGTTATCTTTTGCTCAATTCACTTACAGGGACCAGCAAATGACGTCACTACTTTCCAAAGCCAACGAAGCCTTAAACCAGCAGAAAGACCTTGTAAACCCGCGCTGGTATCCGCGCTATCACCTCGCCCCTCCGGCGGGTTGGATGAATGACCCTAACGGCCTGTCCTGGTTTGATGGTTACTACCATGCGTTCTATCAGCACTATCCGTGGCAGCCGGTCTGGGGACCAATGCACTGGGGTCATGCGCGCAGCCGCGATATGGTGAACTGGGAACACTTACCCATCGCACTGGCACCAGAAGGGCCGGAAGATAAAGACGGCTGTTTTTCCGGTTCAGCGGTGGTTGAAGGCAATAAGCTGGCCCTTATCTACACCGGACACAAGTTTGACGGCGAGGCGAAAGAGGAAAACCTGTATCAGGTACAGTGCCTGGCCACCAGCACCGACGGGATTCACTTTGAACGCCAGGGCATGATTCTGGATACCCCGCGAGGCGTACACCATTTTCGCGATCCGAAAGTCTGGCAAGAGGGAGACAGCTGGTACATGGTGGTGGGTGCCCGGGTCGATGACGTGGGCGAAGTACAGCTCTATTGCTCGCAGGATCTACAGCACTGGCAGTTTGCCAGCACGCTCGGCAGGGCCGATGACGGCATGGGCTACATGTGGGAGTGCCCGGACCTCTTCCCGCTGGACAATAAACTCGTCTTCATGTTCTCGCCGCAGGGCATCGCCGCGGACGGATACGATTACCGTAACCTGTTCCAGAGCGGCTATATGGTCGGCGAATGGCAGGATAACCATCAGTTCCACGTTACCCAACCCTTCCAGGAGATGGACCACGGGCATGATTTTTACGCCCCTCAGTCATTTATCACTCCGGACGGTCGCCGCGTGGTGATCGGTTGGCTATCCATGTGGGAGTCGCCGATGCCAGAACAGGCCGACGGCTGGGCGGGCATGCTTACTCTTCCCCGGGAAGTGACGCTCGATGCAGATCTGCGGCTGCGCATGAACCCGGTCAAAGAGCTGGAGACATTACGCGGTCAGCTTCATGTCTGGCCGGTCAGTGACCTGAACAATCGCACCCTGATGATAGAAGAACAGGCGCATGCTCTCGAAGTCGAACTGAGCCTCGATATCGCCCGCAGCCATGCTGAACAGTATGGCATCGCGCTGGGTGACGGGCTACGCGTCTTCGTCGATACCCAGGCACAGCGTCTGGTGCTGGAACGCCGCTATCCGCAACACGGCCTGTCGGGCTGCCGTAGCGTACCGCTGCCCGCCAATGATGTGCTGGACCTACGTCTATTTATCGATAGTTCGTCGGTAGAAGTCTTTGTTAATCACGGCGAGTACACCCTTAGCAGTCGTATTTATCCTGAACCGGACGATCGCCAACTGACCTTATTTAGCCAGAACGGACATGCCATTTTTAATAACGGGCATGCCTGGCCGCTCGCCGCCAATTAACCACCCGTCTCATTGCTTTGGGGAAAAATAATGACAATCTGGACGCTCGGAGATGCCGTGGTGGATTTGCTACCGCGCGACAATATGCAGTTTGAAGCCTGTGCGGGAGGCGCGCCCTTCAATGTGGCCATCGGCGTCGCCCGCCTCGGCCATGACAGCGGCTTTATCGGCCGTGTGGGCAATGACACTTTTGGCCGCTTTCTGCATCAGACGCTGGTAACAGCGCAGGTGGATACAGGAAGTCTGGAGTTTGATGCACAACAGCACACCAGTACCGTACTGGTTTCACTGGCTCCCAACGGTGAGCGGCAGTTTGAGTTTTTGGTTAATCCGTCTGCCGATCAATTTCTCAGCCCGGCGAGCCTGCCCGACTTTGGTGCCGATAATCTGCACTTCTGCTCGCTGGCGCTGGTCGCCCCTGAGTGCCGCGCCACCCTCACCCAGGCAATGGCCACATTGCGACAGGCCGGCGGTACGCTGAGCTTTGACATCAATCTGCGTCCGCAGATGTGGAGCAACGAGATGCAGATGTTTGACCTTGTCAGCGAGTTTGCCCGGCAGAGCGACATTCTGAAGATGTCAGAGGAAGAACTGCTTTGGCTAACACAGACCGAGGATTTAAGCAGCGCCTGCGAACGCCTGGCTGATTTTCCCGCACGCCTGAAAATCATCACCCGCGGTGCCGACGGCGCTATCGTTTTCTGGCAGAACAACAGGCTGACTTTAAGCGGCTATCACGTCGACAGCATCGATACCACCGGCGCCGGTGATGCCTTTATGGCCGGGCTGCTGGCGGCACTCGCCGGAGAAGGCTGGCCCACATCGACGTCAACGCTACTTCCGCTTATCGAGCAGGCCAGCGCTTGTGGTGCTCTGGCGACTACCCGGCGTGGCGCGCTAAGCGCGTTTCCCGACAGCCAACACCTGAGCAGCTTTATTCAGTCGCAACCGTCGCTACGGAGAACGATTACCTCGTAATAAAGCGCACTCGTTACGTCGTATCAGAAAGACCTTACAATGACCTGATCTGGATTGGAAAAATCATGAAGATAAATATGCCGTTCAGTAATGATAAATATCGATACTCATCCGGGTATCTGCTCTTTTTCTTTGCCGCCTGGTCGTTGTGGTGGTCTTTTTATGCAATATGGCTAAAAAATAAACTTGGCCTGTCCGGAACGGAGCTGGGAATGCTGTATGCCGTAAACCAGTTTTTCAGCATGCTGTTTATGCTGGGCTACGGTTTTCTGCAGGATAAGCTCGGTACCCGCAAACCCCTTATCTGGATGATGGGGACTGTCATCACGCTCAGCGGTCCGTTCCTGATTTATGTTTATGAACCGCTGCTGGTCTCCAACTTCAAGCTTGGCATGGTGCTAGGCGCCATTTTCTTTGGCCTTGGCTATCTCGCCGGTTGCGGTCTGGTGGAAAGCTTCGTCGAGAAAGTGAGCCGTAAATTCAACTTTGAATTCGGCACTGCTCGTTTCTGGGGATCGCTTGGCTACGCCGCAGGGACTTTTGTTGGCGGTATCTTCTTCAGCATCAACCCACACATTAACTTCTGGTGCGTGTCGGTCATGGGGGTGTTATTCCTGGTGATTAACGTGTTGTTCAAAACCGACGCACCGGCCCCGGCATCCACGGATACACGTTCGCCCGAGCCAGACGCGCTGACCCGAAAGGATTTTCTCACCATCTTTAAAGATTCGCAGTTCTGGTTTTTCGTTATCTTTGTCGTCGGCACCTGGTCGTTCTATAGCATCTACGATCAGCAGATGTTCCCGGTGTTTTACGCCAGCTTATTTGACGATCCCGAACTGGCACCACGCGTATACGGCTACCTCAACTCGGTACAAGTCTTTATGGAGGCCGTCGGTATGGCGCTGGTTCCGTTCCTGATTAACCGCATCGGGCCTAAATCCGCATTGCTGCTGGGTGGAACAATCATGACCTGTCGAATCCTGGGTTCAGCACTGTTCACCGATATATATATTATCTCCTTGATTAAAATGCTCCATGCGCTGGAGGTCCCACTGTTTGTTATTTCAGTGTTTAAATTCAGCGTAGCGAATTTTGATAAGCGCCTGTCGTCAACGATATATCTTATTGGCTTCAATATCGCCAGTTCCATTGGCATCATCGTGCTGTCACTGCCTGTCGGTAAGTTGTTTGATAAAGTGGGCTATCAGGAAATCTTCCTGATTATGGCGAGCATCGTGGTAATAACACTAATATTTGGCTACTTCTCGCTGAGTAAAAAGCATCATCAGCAGAAGGGTATCAATGAACTGGTGACAGAATAGCGAAGTTTTATTAATATCGCGACAGGGCCATTAGCCCTGTCGTACCCTTCAACAGTAAGTACGAACTGTCGATTTACTCAGGCATGTTCCAGCCAGTTGCGGAATATTTGCGCTCGCAGTATTCCCTGAAAATCAATCAGCCCAGAACAACCAAGCTTCTTGATCAGATTCTGCCGGGCCTGGTAAATCGTTTTTAAGTGTAGATTTAACAATGCGGATATCTCAAAAATAGTTCGACCTTCTCCTAACTGCGTTAAAATATATTTATCTCTCGCGGTTAATGAGATATTTGAATCAGATTGATTCTCGTGATTACCACCAGCACGAGTAATATCAATAATAAATTGTTTGATTGAGGCAACTCCGATATCTACTGGTAGTCTGTAAAGCGAAACATCATTAAGATACTGATACAAATGACCATCAATCAGCAATACCAGACGATGCGTTTTCAGATTGTAATTTTGCTTTTTTACCGCCTCAAAGTGATTCGCGGTAAAGAATACAAGTCGCGCCTTGTCATCTTCAAAAACGATATCTGCAAGAATATTCTTTAACCCTTGCCTGATAAAAATATCATCAATCCATAACTCTGCGTTTAGAGTATGTTCCTGAACGATGTTCATCATTATGGCCTCAATGAAAAATCATAATTGATTTAGAGGGGTGCTATGTATAGTCTTAATCCAAAAAATGCTTAGCATAAGGGCTTTCAGCATATAACAAGGGTACTGTACATATTTTGTTAATATGAAGACTTATTAAACATCGTCAGCTGTGTAGCGCAATACTATTTCCAGGGTTTTTCTGATAACATCTGCCTGGACAACGTCAACCGTTGACTCCAGAGAACCAATCAGGCTTAAAATGATGTTTTTATTATTAACATTATCACCTGCAAGAATTACATTTGTTACCGCCTGCCCCAATACCACAGACTCATCTGCTAATAGCTCACCTGCATTATGGAAGTAACTTGATAAAGCTTTATCCGTCATTACGTTGTGGACATTAATTTCATGGAGCATGGTAACCTCGCTTGTATAGTCTGGAAGATTATCTTTAATGTAATTTAGGGTTTTTGCTGGCACTGAATGCACTCTCATCTCTGGTTTTATCCGGTTTTCTGCTTATTTTCTCCGGATTAATGTTTGTAAAATCATTGATAACGCTGTCAATTAATTGCTTGCGTGTGCCATCCATTTCACTGGCCTGCATAAGTCGCAATTGCTTAATCACTGCAGCTAACGAAACGTCTCTATGCATTCGCAGAATTTCCAGCACAGCCAAACCTGTAATTTCATGTTTCAAGCGTTCACTATCAGTTTTCTTCATAACGCCTTCACTACTTACCCCTATCATATAAGGGGTTTATTTTATTCAAAGAGCAGGCCAATTAACGCATTGTAATGTTTTTGTTCTTTCTCCCCTGATGCTTTTTCAAGACGACACAGAAGCTTAGTGCAAAGTGATTTGCGGTTCAGATTACGTCCATCTTTGAGTATCTCAGTGACAATTTCTCCCAATGTTTCCTGTTGAGTTGGCAGATGCGCCTTTGCAAAGTAACGAGAAATCGCGCTTGCAGTATCAGTGCGAACGTTATGCTGCTGCATGTCATGCTCCTGTATCAAAATGCTGGTGAATATTAAGTTTTATAACAGTAGCAAAGTTGTACCAAAAATGTGTACAACAAGATTAATTTGTTTTTACCAAAATGTGCTAAATAATATAAATCAATTACTTACAGTTGTCTCAATTGATATAAACATTAGGATCACTGTACAAACCACGCCGTAACATGGCTAAATTTCATCTTAATCAGACCGTTCAATTGTGAAGTTAAAGTTAGAATAATGTATTAAAATCAGGACATAACCTGGGTTGTCTGATACTGTCATATACCTTCCTCTCCCTTATTCCCGGACTGTCCATGCTCACGACCATTATTTACCGCAGCCATCTACGTGATGACGCCCCCATCAAAGCGCTTGAGGATATGGTGACAGCCGCAAATATCAAAAACAGGCGATCTGATGTTACGGGAATCTTACTCTTTAACGGTCACCACTTTTTCCAACTGCTTGAAGGCCCTGAGGAGCAGGTAAAAGAGATTTATTGTTGTATTTGTAACGATCCACGGCACCACAATATCGTTGAGCTGATGTGTGATTACGCTCCTGCGAGAAGATTCGGAAAAGTGGGAATGGAGTTATTTGATCTACAAAAACATGAACGCAATGACGTTCTGCAAGCTGTACTGAATAAGGGAACATCAAAATTTCAGCTCACCTATGATGACAGGGCGTTACAGTTTTTCCGCACATTTGTCCTTGCGACGGAAAAATCGAGCTATTTTGAAATACCAGCGCCGGATTGCTGGAGTTTTATTGCCGACAACTCTTGTACTCTCCTGGATGAAAACACACTCCCATCCGATATAGATTTCAGCTTTGCTTTTCAACCAATTATCGATCCTATGTCGCAACGCGTCATTGCTCTGGAAGCACTTATTCGTGGTAGAGACGGTGAAACGCCCGCAACTTATTTTGACAACTTAAATCCTGAGGAACTGTATACCGCGGATCTGCAGAGCAAAAAGACTGCTTTTGCAATGGCAAGCGCGCTGGGACTTAACGACAAAATGCTGTCAGTCAATCTGCTCCCCATGACCCTGGTAAACAAACCCAATGCAGTCAGCTTTCTTATAAACGAAATCGCTGCGCACAGGCTGGTGCCTGAACAAATCATTGTAGAGTTTACCGAAAGTGAAGTTATTTCTCGCTTTGATACGTTCGCGCAGGCCGTGAAGTCACTCAAGGCAACGGGGATCTGTGTGGCGATAGATCATTTTGGGGCTGGTTTTGCCGGGCTTCAGCTTCTGTCTCGTTTTCAACCCGACCGAATTAAGATAAGCCGCGAGCTGATCACGGATGTGCATAAAAGTGGACCGCAGCAGGCTATCATTCAGGCAATTATCAAATGCTGCGCGTCACTGGAAATTATGATTTCCGCAGTCGGCGTTGAAAAACCCGAAGAGTGGATGTGGCTTGAATCCGCGGGCATTGAAATCTTCCAGGGTAACCTTTTTGCACAAGCCTGCCTGAATGGTATTCCATCTGTTGCATGGCCAGAGAAAAATGATTTCTCAGCGTCAAAATAACTAACGCATTGTTATAAATCAACAATCACCACAACCGCCCTCATGCTGAACATAAAAAAACAGCATTTACTCCTTGCATGATAGTAAAGTAAATCTTAATTTTGCTAGAATCTTATATATGTTTTGTACAATTTGATGAATGTTGTACAAAGTAGCAGGAGCCGCATATCGGTGACGGAGAATCAGGAGTGTCCGGGGGAACTATGGCTTATTACAGCATTGGGGATGTCGCAGAACGTTGCGGGATAAATCCTGTCACCCTTCGGGCATGGCAACGACGTTACGGTTTACTCAAACCTCAACGCAGTGAAGGTGGCCACCGACTCTTTGATGAAGAAGATATTCAGCGTATTGAAGAAATAAAACGTTGGATTAGCAATGGCATACCTGTTGGCAAAGTTAAGGCGTTGCTGGAAACCAGTACCCGTCAAGCTGACGACGACTGGAATCAATTACAAGAAGAGATGATGAGCATTCTTCGCATGGCGCATCCACCGAAGCTGCGAGCCAAAATTACCGCACTCGGTCGGGTTCACCCCGTAGATGCGCTGATTGATCACGTTTATCTTCCCGTACGTCAACGGCTGATACTTGACCATAATACATCCCGCATAATGAACAGCATGTTTGATGGCGCATTGATTGAATATGTTGCAACACTGCTGTCTGAAACGCGGCGCAAGTCAGGAAAGGATGCTCTCCTGATGGCCTGGGATGTTGAAGACAGAACCCGTCTGTGGCTCGAAGCCTGGCGTTTATCGCAATCTGGTTGGCATATTGCCGTTCTGGCTGAACCCATTGAATCGCCAAGACCTGAACTTTTCCCTGGGCAAACGCTTTTTGTCTGGACCGGTATCGCGCCAACCCGCAGACAAAATGAACTGCTACAACACTGGAATGAGCAAGGTTATAAGGTCATTTTCCACAGCCCGTAGCCAATACGTAATACGTGTAAGATAAATCATACGACTCTCATTTTTTGGGTGGTTATTTTGAGTACCATCCAAGGAATATGTTGCCCCCTATTCTCCTGACTTAACACCCGCCATAGCATAAAAACAAAACAACATACTCACCCGTTGGTATTATTTTTTTGTCGACGACATCACCTTTTTCCTAAGTAAAATTCATTAGATCAACTGGCGTACACCTAATACTTATTCTAGGGTTAAATTATGTCTTCTTGTGCCACATTATTGTTTTTCTAAAGTAATAAATGTGGTTATTTGAAAAAGGTAAAGGATATGGCTCTAGTCTTAGACAAACGCTTAATTCTTTGTTGCTGCGCCTTTTCCATTATCTCTGTGGCAAATGCAGCAACCGTTAACGGAACATTTCAGGTGCTGATGACAATTCAAAAGGCCTGTACCGTGACTGCGGGTTCGGCTTCAAATATCACACTTGGTCCGGTGAATACCACGGCGACAAATACCAGTGCAAGCAACACTATTTCAATTAATTGCTCAAAAACCACGCCCTATTTTATCGGCCTGGCGCCGTCGGCTGCCAATGGAGGGACGACGACGGGCTCGGGCGCTATGTCCTCTGTGGCTAACGCTGCCACCAATACCGATAAAGTGCCCTATCAGCTAAATCGCACGTCAGCAACAGGTCCGGTATGGGGAAATACCGCCACCGACACCGCACCTGGGAATGGCGTAGCAGCGACAGGGACCGGTCTGGTGCAAACTTTTACTGTTTATGCCACCGCACCGAGCGCCAACTTCACTCCTGACGACTATGCCGACACGGTAACGGTTAACGTTAACTACTAACTTCAGGAAGCTAAATGAAAGTAAAACTGCCTGTTAAGCAGTGTGCCTGCGCATGCCTGCTAGGGATGGTTGCGAGCGCCAACCTTGCCACCGCCAGTGGGCTGCAAATAGCCCCGGTCACGTTAACGTTGCAAGCGACGCAAAATGCCGATGGTATCTGGCTGAGTAACGCAGGTGAAAATGTGCTCAATGCCCAGGTTCGGGTTTTTCGCTGGAGTCAAAGTGCTTATGACAACAAACTTTCCCCCTCTCAGGGGCTGGTGATAAGCCCGCCGATGTTGGCATTAGCCCCTGGAGAACGTCAGTTGATTCGAGTTATTCGCACAAGCCCTCCCTCGGCACATGCCGAAGACGCTTATCGTTTGTCGATAGATGAGTTACCGCCTGCAAAAGTTGAAAAAAATAAGCTTCAGTTTGTGCTGCATTATTCCGTTCCCGTTTTCATTCAACCAACATCAGCGGCACAAACGCAGGCAAAACTGCAATGGAAATTACAACAACTGGATGGCAAAAAATTTATTGAAGTCAGTAATCAGGGAAATGGGCATGCACAGTTATCTGCTGCAACATTTATAAGCCCTGACGGTACTAAAAAAGTCATTACACCCGGACTATTAGGCTACGTTTTACCAGGCTCAACAATGCGCTGGATAGTCTCCCCGTCGGCCAGTAATAACCATTATGGCGGGAAAATTGAAGTCACAATCAATGGCCAAAAAACAGTACAAGATCTGTAACAGACTCTGGCTTCTGGTGAAATATTGCTTTCTCAATGGAGTATTAATATCGGGAATGGTTTGCGCACAAACGCTGAATAATAACCAGAGTGAGAATGGTGTTATTAATAGCACCTCACAAATTACGGGAGTCGATTTGTATCTCGATGTCACCTTGAATGGGAATCCCGTTGGGCTGGTACATTTTGCCTACGATAATGGAAAGCTTTATGCGGGAGCTAATACCCTGAGTAAAATGGGCTTTCGCTTTGCTCCAGACGCCACTAACGCCGTCTGCCTGAACGATATCCCCCAGCTAACCATTGACTACAACGTTCAGTTGCAAACGCTCTCGCTTACTGCGCCACTTAGTTCACTCGATCTTGCAACCATGCAGCTTAACTCGCCTACCGAAACCGCGCCAACGGCAACAACATCACGCGGAGCGCTGCTCAATTATGATATCTATACCCAGCAGGGGGATGAGAGCGCAATAAATACCTTCAGTGAACTTCGCGCCTTCAATGCTGCCGGCGTGCTCAGCACCACCCAGTTGACGCAGTACTCCACCGAGGGATACGCCGATAACAGCTTTGAGCGCCTTGATACCAGCTGGCGTACCTCATTTCCTGATACGATGTTGGCGTTAACCGTTGGCGATACCCTGACAAGCTCACTCATCTGGTCCCGACCAACGCGTATCGGTGGCATTCAGATAGGCACCGATTTTGGTTTACAGCCCTATATGCCAACCACCCCGCTCCCTGCATATCTGGGATCCGCGACGTTGCCATCAAACGTTGAGCTGTACGTGGACGGTGTCAGGTACTACAACGGAGAAGTCCCCGCAGGTAGTTTTCAGATCAACACCATGCCTAACATCAGCGGCGCGGGAACGGGTCAGGTGATGATGACAGACGCGCTGGGCAGAACGAGCGTACAAAATTTCTCGTTCTACAACGATCAACAACTCCTGCGGGAAGGATTAACCGCCTGGTCGGCAGAATTGGGCACGGTACGCGAAAATTATGGTTATTCCTCTTTTGACTATGCCAGCGCACCGGTATTGAGCGCTACGTGGCGTCGCGGGTTTAGCAATACGTTGACCGCCGGGGCTCACGCAGAAACCAGCGATGGACTAATTAACGCAGGCTTCAGTAACGACTGGATCCCGGGAACCCGCAGCGGCACATTTTCGACATCACTTGCCGCAAGTAGCGATTCAGGGCAGAACGGATTTCTGTATAGCTTTGGTTATCGTTGGTCCGGCGAACGGTTTAATTTCAGCACCAGTACCACGGCAACTTCTGGCGATTACCGCGATGTCGCCACCCATTATGGTGAGCCGCCCCCAACGCTTAACAGCAACACGGTCATTGGCTATTCGCTGGAATCTGCCGGAAATGTCAGCCTGAGTTACCTGCAGTTTCGTTATCCACACGAAAATGCGGTGCGCTACGCCAACGCCAGCTGGTTCAAATCCGTTACAGACAACATCTCACTGAATGCCGGACTCAACCAGAACATTGACGATAACCGCGATCGCAGTCTCTATCTGATGGTAACGATTACCACTGATAACAATCTTAGCGCCAGCAGCACGCTACAACGCACCAACGATGAAACCGGCTATCAGCTCAACGCCAGCAAGACGCCGCCTGCCGACGGCGGTTGGGGCTGGAATCTGGCCGCCAGTCAGCAGGCTTCCCGACAAAGTGGCCAGGGAGAAGTAGGATATCTGGGGCGTTATGGTAAAGCGTACGCGGGATTCAGCCGTTTACCAGATAACCATTACGGCTACGCAGGCGCAACCGGATCGCTGGTGACCATGGGAGGGGGCTTGTTTGCAGCAAGGGAAATCAACAATGGTTTTGCCGTCGTCTCAACTGACGGCGTGCCAGATGTTCCAGTCAAATTGCAAAATAACCTGATTGGTCGCAGCGATGACCAGGGACTACTGCTGGTCACGCCGCTCAACAGTTATCAAAAAAACCTGATCAGTATTGACCCGATGGATCTCCCCACCAATATGCGGATCGCACGCGTTGAGACGAATGCCACGCCTGCCGATCGTTCCGGCACTTTGGTTAGTTTTGGCATCACCCCCGTACGCGCCGCGCAGATCCTTCTCGTCGACAATCAGGGTAAGCCAATTCCTGAAGGCAGCATGGCTTACGCCATCAACGGAAAAGGACAGTCGTCTGTCGTTGGTTTTGATGGGATGACCTGGTTCGACACCCTGGAACAGCACAACACGCTGCGCGTTGAGACGGACACCGGTAGTTGTCGCGTGCAATTTGACTATCCTGTGTCAGCAAAGGGGATTGTACAAATAGGCCCGCTGGTTTGTCGCCCACACTAACAGGAGTGCGCTCATGAGGTTAAGACATCTGCTACTCATCGCTGCCGTACTTTTTTGTCCGGCAATTAGCCATGCGGTAACCTGTTCGGTGAGCAATGTGCAACCCATAAATTTAGGTTCGGTCAATCCACTGTCTGCGACAGGCGCAACGTCATCAATGACGTTCAGTTACACCTGCACCAAAGAGCTTGGTGACGCGCTGGCAGGGATCAATCTCTGTTTTAATATTGGCGCCTCGGCCGTCAGTGGCCAGGTGACACCGCGAAATATGTCATTAAGCGGAACGCCTGCCAGAACGCTGGCATACCAGCTTTACCAGGATAGCGGGCGCACCAAAGTCTGGGGCAGCCAGTATCAGTCGGGAACCACTTTTCCCATGGTACAGCTTAACCTGCTGAATCTGACGCCAGTGACGGGTTCACTCACGGTATCGGCGCAGATCGTCACGCCACAAACCGCAGCCGTCCCCGGAAATTATCAGGATAGCTATACGACGGCCACAGCCCTTGTCACTCTCAATCCCGGATTGCTTTTCCCGCCAACAACCTGTGGCGATACGGTTGCCGCCAGGCTGCCTTTCACCGTATCGGCGACCGTAAGCAAACAGTGCAATATCACCTCTGCAACCGATATTAGCTTTGCGCCAGCCAGGGCAACCGGGCGGAACCTTACGGCTTCAAATACCGTGGGCGTAGCATGTTCCAATAACACGCCTTACACCATCGGGCTTCAGCCCTCCAACGGTAATACGGCAGGCAGCGGCGTGATGGCGGGCACGGGGTCAAATACGGATAAAGTCCCCTACCAGCTTAGTTCGACGCCAGGTCCTTCCGGTACGGTCTGGGGCAATACATCACTCAATACCGTCGCGGGCAACGGTACGGGAACAACAACTACCTACCCGGTTTACGCCACCGTCCCCAGCGCGAACTACACGCCAGACAACTATGCCGATACCGTTACCATCGCCGTAACCTACTGACCTCATCTTAACCGCAATAAAGCAAATACATTTTGTTATCAAATTATTTACTTTTAGAGGTGCGTCATAAATCTAACAAATTACGATTTTTATATATTCTGCATATTAAATTACGCACCCTGCAAAACAACCCAGATACAAGCAAAAAAAAGAATAACTATTCAATCGCAAGTTAAAGCCCATACTAATCATGGCGATAATTCGTGCTGGCCGGGCAGGCCCTTCTATGAAAAAAATGTTAAATTTAGGTTTATATGGTGAGATTCACTGTATACCACGGCCAAATTAAGAACATATTACTTTTATAACTAAGGTTTATCATGGATAAGTTATCTTACGCTTCAGATAGCAGCACATCTGCCTGGAATACCTACCTGCAACAAATCGAGCGTGTGGCCCCTTACCTGGGCGAACTTTCCCATTGGGTGGATACCCTGCGCCACCCAAAACGCGCGCTGATTGTCGACATCCCGGTGCAGATGGATGACGGCACTATCCGTCATTTTGAAGGGTATCGCGTGCAACATAACCTCTCCCGCGGGCCGGGCAAAGGCGGTGTGCGTTATCATCCTGATGTTGATCTTAATGAAGTGATGGCCCTGTCCGCATGGATGACCATCAAATGCGCAGCGTTGAACCTGCCGTACGGCGGTGCCAAAGGTGGAGTGCGCGTCGATCCGTTCTCGCTGTCTGAAGGCGAACTGGAGCGTTTAACGCGTCGTTATACCAGCGAAATCGGCATTATCATTGGGCCGCAGAAAGACATTCCTGCGCCGGATGTAGGTACTAACGGAAAAGTCATGGCCTGGATGATGGATACCTACTCCATGAACCACGGCACCACCGTGACCAGCGTGGTCACCGGTAAACCTATTCACCTTGGCGGTTCAT
Organism: Citrobacter sp. CF971; assembly: GCF_006385635.1. Lineage (NCBI taxonomy): Bacteria > Pseudomonadati > Pseudomonadota > Gammaproteobacteria > Enterobacterales > Enterobacteriaceae > Citrobacter > Citrobacter sp. CF971. The sequence continues at coordinate 2,736,688 of NZ_CP041051.1, forward strand.
TAGGTCGTGATAAAGCCACCGGTCGCGGCGTTTTCGTCAGCGGTCTGGAAGTCGCGCGCCGTGCCAACATCGAAGTTGAAGGTGCTCGCGTTGCAGTGCAAGGTTTTGGTAATGTCGGCAGCGAAGCAGCCCGACTGTTCGCGGCAGCTGGTGCACGCGTAGTCGCGATTCAGGATCACACCGCTACGCTGTTTAACTCCACAGGTATCGACATGACCGCGTTGTCTGCCTGGCAGTTAGAGCACAAACAGATTGCCGGTTTCCCGGGCGCTGAAACCATCGCCAGCGAGGCCTTCTGGAGCCTGGATATGGATATTCTTATTCCGGCCGCGCTCGAGGGTCAGATCACCCGTCACCGTGCGGAAACCTTGACCTGTAAACTGGTACTTGAAGGCGCTAACGGCCCAACCTATCCGGATGCCGATGATGTGCTGGCAAGCCGTGGTATCGTGGTTGTGCCTGACGTGGTCTGTAACGCCGGCGGCGTAACCGTCAGCTACTTCGAATGGGTTCAGGATATGGCAAGCTTCTTCTGGAGTGAAGAAGAGATCAACAATCGCATGGACAAAATTATGACTGATGCGATGGTGCATGTTTGGGAAAAAGCAGCTGAGAAATCCTGCTCCCTGCGTACCGCAGCCTACATCGTTGCCTGCGAACGCATTCTGCTGGCACGAAAAGATCGCGGAATTTATCCGGGCTAACGCCGAAATCGACCATGCCTACAAACCACCTGTTCTGCAGGTGGTTTGTTTTCCATAAAAAATCGTTCAAAAACTTTCCGCACAAATACCGCCCGACCTCTCACTTTCGCTGTTTTATGCACCATGACGTTCCAATACGGAACATTATTATGCTGCTATGTTTCGTATTGAAACGCTCTTCACAGCAATTTTCTTTTGCAAACCCGTGTGCAAAATTACCTTATCGGCAGCGAGCGGTCGCCGTGGCGTTGTACAAACCGATACCCTACATCAGATGCCTGCCCAAATTTGGCAGCCATCCAGGACTGTCTGCGGAGCATAAATAATGAAAAAATTGATCAACCGTGTTGAAGACGTACTGAATGAACAACTCGCCGGACTGGCGAAAGCGTATCCTTCCCTGGCACTGCATCAGGACCCAGTGTATGTCACCCGCGCAGATGCACCGGTGATGGGCAAAGTGGCGCTGCTTTCCGGCGGCGGCAGCGGGCACGAGCCTATGCATTGCGGCTACATTGGTCAGGGCATGCTCTCCGGCGCCTGCCCGGGTGAGATTTTTACCTCCCCCACGCCGGATAAAATGTTCGAATGCGCCATGCAAATTGATGGCGGGGAAGGCGTGCTGCTGATAATCAAAAATTACACCGGCGACATTCTTAATTTCGAAACCGCTACCGAGCTGCTGCACGAAAGCGGCGTCAAAGTCACCACCATGGTGGTGGATGACGATGTGGCGGTGAAAGACAGTTTGTATACCGCCGGACGTCGTGGTGTGGCTAATACCGTATTGATCGAAAAACTGGTCGGCGCGGCCGCCGAACGCGGTGACTCGCTGGAAGCCTGTGCGGCGCTGGGTCGTAAGCTGAATAACCAGGGCCACTCCATTGGCATAGCCATTGGCGCCTGTACCGTTCCGGCAGCCGGACAACCGTCGTTCACGTTACAGGATAACGAGATGGAGTTTGGCGTAGGTATCCACGGGGAACCGGGCATTGACCGCCGCACCTTCACCTCTCTCGATCAGACCGTTGATGAAATGTTCGATACCCTGCTGGAAAACGGTAACTACAACCGTACGCTCCGCCACTGGGACAACGTCCAGGGCGCGTGGCATGAAGGTAAAGAAAGCAAGCGTGCGTTACAAAGTGGCGATCGGGTTATTGCGCTGGTCAATAATCTCGGTGCGACGCCGTTGTCTGAACTCTTCGGCGTGTATAACCGCCTCGAAAGCCGTTGCCAGGATGCAGGCATCGTCATTGAGCGCAACCTGATCGGTTCTTACTGTACCTCTCTGGATATGACCGGCTTCTCCATCACCCTGTTACAGGTGGATGACGAAACGCTGAACTTATGGGATGCACCGGTTCACACCCCTGCTCTCAACTGGGGTAAATAAGGAGATTCATGATGTCCCTCAACAGAACACAGATTGTTAACTGGCTCTATCGCTGCGGTGAAATATTCACCACTGAAAGTGATTTTCTCACCGGACTTGACCGGGAGATCGGCGATGCCGACCACGGTCTGAACATGCATCGTGGTTTCAGCAAAGTCGTTGAAAAGCTGCCGTCCATCGCGGACAAAGACATCGGCTTTATTTTGAAAAACACCGGTATGGTGCTGCTCTCAAGCGTCGGCGGGGCCAGTGGACCGCTGTTTGGCACGTTTTTTATCCGCGCCGCCCAGGTGACTCAGGCTCATCAAAGCCTGACGCTTGAAGAGCTGTATCAAATGATTCGTGATGGCGCAGAAGGTGTGATTAGCCGCGGTAAGGCTGAACCTGGCGATAAAACCATGTGCGATGTCTGGCTGCCGGTAGTGGAGTCTTTACGCCAGTCATGCGAACAGAAGCTGAGCGTCCAGGCAGCTCTGGAAGCGGCAAGCCAACAAGCGGAAGTCGCAGCGCAAAGCACCATCACCATGCAGGCTCGCAAAGGCCGCGCCAGCTATCTAGGTGAGCGCAGCATTGGGCATCAGGATCCCGGCGCAACGTCGGTCATGTTTATGATGCAAATGCTGGCTCAGGCGTCCAGAGAGTAAGGATAAAGCGATGGTAAACCTGGTTATTGTTTCTCACAGCGCCCAACTGGGCGAAGGCGTCGGCGTGCTGGCCCGGCAGATGTTAATGGGTGATGGTTGCAAAATCGCCATTGCCGCAGGCATTGACGATCCTGAGAATCCGATTGGCACCGATCCGATTAAGGTGATGGAAGCCATCGAGTCCGTGGCCGATACGGACCACGTGCTGGTGATGATGGATATCGGTAGTGCATTACTGAGTGCGGAAACCGCGCTGGAACTGCTCGACCCTAACATTGCCGCCAAAGTGCGTTTGTGCGCAGCACCACTGGTTGAAGGCACACTGGCCGCGACGGTTAGCGCCGCCGCAGGTGCTGATATCGATCGGGTCATCCGTGATGCCATGAACGCCCTCGACGCCAAATGTGAACAACTGGGTTTACCTTCGCCATCCGCAGCGAAACCCGCATCCGCAGAACTGTCTCCCGACGCTGATGCCCGTTCTGTTGCCATTGTGGTGAAAAACCCTAACGGCATCCACGTCCGCCCGGCTTCGCGGCTGGTTTCTGCGTTGTCTGGTTTTAACGCCGACATGTGGCTGGAGAAAAACGGCAAGTGTGTGGTCCCTGATAGCCTGAATCAAATAGCCCTGCTGCAGGTACGCTGTAATGACACGCTACGCCTGATTGCTAAGGGCGAACAGGCAGAGGATGCGCTGGCCGCATTTAAACAGTTGGCGGCAGAGAATTTTGGTGAATCGCTCGAGCCCGCGCATACTGATAACAAGGCAACTCTGGCTCCCTCAAAAGTCACGGGGACGGCATTTTGTCACACGCCATTCTCGCCAAAGGTAAACCCGCAGTCCGCCGCATCACTGCAGGCTGAGCAGCAGCGATTACAGACCGCCATCCAAAGTACGCTGAACGATCTGAGCGAACTCACCGCTCTTGCTGAAGAACGATATTCCGCAGATATCGCCGCCATCTTCTCCGGTCACCACACGCTGTTGGACGATCCTGAACTGTTTGAAATGGCCTGCGATGTAATGCGTGAAAAACAATGCAGCGCCGCCTGGGCCTGGCATCAGGTGCTGAGCGATCTCAGCCAGCAGTATTTACAGCTCGATGATCCTTATCTGCAGGCGCGATACATTGATATTGAAGATTTACTGTCTCGTTCACTGCAACATTTGACGGGAGAGAGCGCACAAATTCCCGCGTTCTTGCGCCCCACTATCCTGGTCGCTGATGTCATTTATCCGTCTACGGTACTGCAACTCGATCCGAAGACCATCAAAGGTATCTGCCTGCGGGACGGCAGCGAAGCCTCTCATCCGGCGATTATCGCTCGTGAAATGGGTCTGTGCTGGATGTGTCAGCAAGGCGCTGCTCTCGATAGCATAAAGATGGGCGATACTCTGACCATTGACTGTGTCACACAGCGGATAACCCGCGCAAACTGATACCGAAGTACACCCTTTCCGACAAAGGGTGTGCTTCTTCTCTATTCGCGTCGGGAAATGTCTGTTTGTTCGCAAAATGGGGTGTCGATCACGCGCAACGGTCGATCCTGAACTAAGGTTTTCTCATGGTAAATGCCGCTACTTCGGCACACCGCTAAGGAGATTAACCGATGATAACGCCTGCAACTCGCCATCCAGGCCTGCTTTCTGTTGCAATAAAACTGACTCTCGCCAGTACCTTTTTTGCCCTTTCCTCTTTTGCCGTCAATGCAGAAGACGCGCCAGCCGCTACACCGCAGCCGCCAGATATCCTGCTTGGACCTCTGTTTAACGATGTACAAACGGCTAAACTGTTTCCAGACCAGAAAACCTTTGCTGACGCAGTTCCTAACAGCGATCCTCTCATGATCCTTGCCGATTACCGGATGCAGAAAAATCAGTCCGGATTCGACTTACGCCATTTTGTGGAGGTGAATTTCACCTTGCCGAAAGAAGGCGAGAAATACGTTCCCCCGGCAGGGCAATCATTACGCGAACATATTGACGGACTGTGGCCGGTCCTCACCCGCTCGACAACTGACGCTGAAAAATGGGACTCGCTACTGCCACTTCCAGAGCCGTATGTGGTGCCTGGCGGGCGTTTTCGCGAAATATATTATTGGGACAGCTATTTCACCATGCTGGGGCTTGCCGAAAGCAATCACTGGGATAAGGTCTCGGACATGGTGGCAAACTTCGCTTACGAGATTGACTCCTGGGGACACATTCCTAACGGCAACCGCACCTACTACCTGAGCCGTTCGCAACCGCCGTTCTTTGCCTTTATGGTTGAACTGCTGGCGCAGCACGACGGGAATGACGCGCTGAAAAAATACCTCCCGCAGATGCTCAAAGAGTACAGTTACTGGATGGAAGGTGTCGAAACACTCCAGCCCGGTCAGCAAAATAAGCGTGTGGTTAAACTGGATGACGGTACCATTTTGAACCGCTACTGGGATGACCGCGATACGCCGAGGCCAGAGTCCTGGGTAGAGGATATCGCCACCGCTAAAAGCAACCCAAATCGCCCTGCCACAGAAATCTACCGCGACCTGCGTTCAGCGGCTGCGTCCGGCTGGGATTTTAGCTCCCGCTGGATGGACAATCCTAATCAGCTGGGCACTCTGCGCACCACCAGCATCGTTCCGGTCGATCTCAATGCGTTGATGTACAAAATGGAAAAAATGATCGCCCTCGCCAGCAAGGCTGCCGGTGATGATGCCAAAGCGGCGCAGTACGATGGCTTCGCTAATGCCCGACAAAAAGGGATCGAAAAGTACCTGTGGAACGACAAAGAAGGCTGGTATGCCGACTACGATCTGAAAAGCCATAAAGTACGCAACCAGCTCACGGCTGCCGCCCTGTTCCCGCTGTATGTCAATGCGGCGGCAAAAGATCGCGCCGGTAAAGTCGCCATAGCCACCCAGGCACATCTGCTGCAACCGGGCGGCCTTGCTACCACGTCGGTTAAAAGCGGCCAGCAGTGGGATGCCCCCAACGGCTGGGCCCCGCTCCAGTGGGTCGCAGCATCCGGGTTACAGAATTACGGTCAGGATAACGTTGCGATGGATGTGACCTGGCGATTCCTTACCAATGTGCAGCACACCTACGATCGAGAGAAAAAGCTGGTTGAAAAATATGACGTGAGCACCACCGGCACCGGCGGTGGTGGCGGGGAATATCCATTGCAGGATGGTTTTGGCTGGACCAACGGCGTCACGCTAAAAATGCTTGACCTGATCTGCGCCAAAGAGAAGCCCTGTGACAGCGTACCCGCATCGCGACCAACACCGACAAGTACACCACCAGCCGAGCCTAAAAAACAGACTCAACCGACGCCATAACGTCATTACCTGAGCCGTTTTACTCCCCGAATCCGCGCTTCGTCGCGGATTTTTCTGTCATATTTTTCGCTATTTAAGCTGCCTCTATCCCCTCTAGCCCTTATGGGGTATCCGGTGTTTTCATCCGTGAGAATTTGATTCTGAACATGTTTTTATTCGCTGTATATGTAAATATATAGCGAATTTGTAACCTTCAGGATACTGATAATGGCAATGACAAGACGGATGTTTGCCCAACTCGTGGCATCTGCACTGCTGCTACGCCATCTTCCCGCATTGGCGCAAACGCCGCTAACCGTTGCCGTTGGAGGCTCGCCAGGGCCGAATATAACCCAACGCGTGGTCAGTGCTGGCGCGCCCGCTGACATGTTACTACTGGCTGTTGCGCCAGAAAAAGTGGTGGGTTTTTCCTCCTTTGATTTCTCTCGCCAGACCGCCATCCCGTTTCACGATGATATTCGGAGTTTACCGAAACTGGGCAGGCTGGCGGGCCGCGCCAGCACGCTCTCGCTTGAAGCACTCCTGGCGCTTAAACCTGACCTGGTTATTGACTGCGGTAATGCCGATGAAACCTGGCTTTCTCAGGCCAGACAAGTGAGCGCACAAACTCACATTCCCTGGCTGCTGATTAACGGCGAACTGCGCCATACCCCAGAGCAGTTGCACGCAGCCGGTGAAGCATTGGGCGTCGTCTCGCGTACCGCAATGCAGGCCGCGCTGGCCCGTCGATTTATCGATAATGCAATAGCTTTCTCGCATACAGCTGCGGCGAATCTGCGTTTTTATGCCGCGCGCGGTGCCAGAGGACTGGAGACAGGTTTACAAGGTTCTCTGCATACCGAAGCGGCAGAACTGCTGGGGCTACACAATGTGGCGCACATCCCCGGACGACAGGGGCTCACACAGGTTTCAATGGAAAATCTGCTCAGTTGGCAGCCCGATATTATTTTGGTGCAGGATGCGATGACAGCGCAGCACCTACGAGAAGATCCGGTCTGGCAAGGAGTCAAAGCGGTTGCTGACCGGCGTATTCTGTTTCTCAGCGGTCTGCCGTTTGGCTGGTTGGATGCACCTCCTGGCATCAACCGCTTACTGGGATTACGCCGCCTGCACGCCTGGCTTGATCCGCAGGTTAACGCGAGCTTTAAAGCCGATATGCAGCGCTACAGCGAACTGTTCTGGCATACCACGCTAAGCGATGCACAGTATCAACGTCTGGTGGCAGTCTGATGAAAACATCTACCCTCGGTTTTCTGATGATTGCTGCGGTGGTGCTTTGCGCGAGCGTCGCCGCGGTATCGGGCGCATACCGCCTGGATGCACAACAGGTTGTGAATCTTATTACAGGTACTGATGACGTCCCGATGCAGGACAAAATCGTCTTCTGGCAAATCCGCCTGCCGCGCATTCTGGCCGCATTGCTACTTGGCGCGGCGCTGGCAAGCGCAGGAACCACCTATCAGGGTATGTTCCGCAACCCGCTAGTCTCGCCGGATATCCTCGGCGTGGCGGCGGGTGCCGGTTTAGGTGCCTGTACGGCAATACTTTTCGGATTACCGATCCTGTTCATTCAGCTGTATGCGTTCACCGGCGGTTTATTCGTGGTCGCCGGTGTCTGGTTGATTACCCGGCGAGTTAAGCGTCACGACCCGGTGTTAACGCTGGTGCTGGTCGGGATTGCGCTGGGCACGGTATGCGGCGCGGGAATTTCACTCATCAAAACGCTGGCCGACCCGTATACCCAACTTCCCTCCATCACTTTCTGGCTGCTCGGCGGTTTATCAACGATTACGCTGCACGATCTGTGGTTCTCGGCACCGCTGATCTTGGCAGGACTGGTCCCGCTATTGCTGCTGCGCTGGCGCATGAACCTGCTTACCCTTTCGGATGATGAAGCACGATCGCTTGGCATCAACGTCGCCCGACTACGGCTGGGGCTGATCGTCTGCGCAACGTTAATCACCGCCTGCACCGTCGCCATCGCGGGCATCATCGGCTGGATTGGGCTGGTTGTGCCACATATCGGCCGACTCCTCAGTGGCAATAACCACCAGCAGCTACTGCCGGTTTCCATGGGGGTCGGCGCCATTTTGCTGCTGCTCACCGATACCCTCGCCCGTACGCTGAGCAGCACGGAAATTCCGCTAGGGATCCTGACTGCATTTATTGGCGCACCGTTCTTTTTGCTGCTTTTGCTGCGGGGAAATCGACCATGACGCTATTAATCGTGCGCCGGGCGTCGCTGGGATACCACAGTCAACAGCCCGTGCTACGCGATGTCTCCTTTCAGGTTCCGCCCGGCTCCGTCTGTTGTCTGCTTGGTGCCAACGGTAGCGGAAAAACCACCCTGATGCGCACCATTCTCGGCGTTCTTTCGCCGCTTCACGGTGACATTCTTCTTGATGGCATCGCCATAAATCATCTCAACGATCGGCAACGCGCCGCCGCTATCGCCTGGGTTCCTCAGGCGCATGACGGCGCGTTTGCCTTCACTGCGCTGGACATGGTGATGATGGGGCTGGCCCCGCAACTGGCGGCATTTGCGGTTCCCGGGGCTAAAGAACACGACATTGCTCATCAACAACTGGCGATGCTGGGGATCTCTCACCTGGCGCCCCGGCGCTGGAACACTCTGAGCGGCGGAGAGCGGCAACTGGTATTGATTGCCCGCGCTCTGGCGCAACGTCCGCGCCTTTTGTTGCTGGATGAACCCGCTTCCAGCCTGGATTTTGGGCATCAGATCCGTCTGCTCGACACGCTGGTGACGCTGAAAAATTCGGGTATGGCCCTGCTGATGTCGACGCATCATCCGTTGCACGCCCGGGCAATCGCCGACAGCGTGGTACGCGTTGAACCGAACGGTGAGGTTTCGCAGGGGCTTCCTGAACACCAACTCGCCACCGATCGCCTGGCTGCACTGTATCACGTTACACCGTCACAAATTGCCCGCCACCTCTTTGGCTCTCACAATTAAGGAATAAGAATGCTCATTGACGACATTGATTTTGCCGATCTTTACCGTAAACAGTTACAACTGGCGAACAGAACCGAGAAAAAGCCGGAGCACTGGGATAAACGTGCGGAAAAAATGGCGGAGAATTGCGCCTCATTAACCGACAGCTATTTGCTACAGCTGTTGGGGAAAATCGACCTGCAAGGAGCGGAGTCGCTGTTTGATATGGGCTGCGGTCCCGGTACGGTCTCGCTGGCGCTGGCTAAAAAGATACCAATAATTTACGGCGTAGATTACAGCCAGGGAATGCTGAGCGTTGCTGCCCGCCGTGCTGTGCAAATGAACGCCCGTCACGTACAGTGGGTGCAGCGGGCCTGGGAAGAACACTGGGATGATTTACCCCAGTGCGATATCGCCGTCGCCTCGCGCTCTACGCTGGTTGCCGATATGCGCCAGGCGATGACCAAACTGAATAATCAGGCCCGGCTGCGGGTTTACACCACCCATCTCGTCAGTTCATCTTTCGTTTCCCCCACCATTCAACGTGCGCTGGGCCGCGAGGTGATTGAGCTTCCCAACTATATCTATGCGCTTAATGTCCTGTATCAGATGGGGATCCACGCGCACGTTGATTTTATCCGCGGCCCCAACTGTCAGCAGGACAACAGTACCTGGACGCGCTTTCTGGAAAACGTGCGCTGGTGTATGGGCGAACTAAGCGCCGACGAGGTCGAACGTCTGGAAACCTGGTATCAGCAGCAGGATCCACGCGCGATTGCCCCCGCCAGCCGTGACTGGGCGCTTATCTGGTGGGACAGTGTGCCGCGGGAGGTGCTGCGATGATCTACTTTTCGCAGGCGCAAACCGACGCGCTGCTGCAGGAAGATATTCAGGGCGGCGATCTGACTACCCGCGCGTTGGGAATTGGCGCACAGCCCGGCGTTATGGAGTTTTACCATCGCCAGGGCGGGTGCGTGAGCGGCACCGCTGTTGCCAGACAAATGCTGACGTCATTGGGCATAACCGTCAGCGATATTATGGCCGACGGCGAACGAGCGAGCGCGGGACAGAGAATAATTTGTGCGCACGGAAATGCGGCGGCACTACACCAGGGCTGGAAAGCGGTACAAAACGTTCTGGAGTGGAGCTGCGGAGTTTCGGGCTATCTTGAGAGCATGTTGAGTCAACTGCGCCAAGGCTATCCTGATGGACAGATTGCCTGCACCCGCAAAGCCATTCCCGGCACGCGTTCGTTGGCGACTCAGGCAATACTCGCTGCCGGGGGCATTATTCATCGCGGAGGATGCGCCGAAACGGTGCTGCTGTTCGCTAATCACCGCCGTTTTCTTACCAACCCAAACGACTGGACAAACGCGGTTGCGCGCTTACGCAGCCATGCGCCAGAAAAAAAGATCGTCGTCGAAGCGGATACGCCAGATGAAGCATTAGCCGCGCTACGCGCCACGCCCGATGTTCTGCAACTCGACAAATTCACCCCTGAGCAGGCGACAGACATTGCCCGTCTGGCACCTTCACTGGCCCCTCACTGCACGCTGGCGCTGACTGGCGGCATTACCCTCGCCTCGCTGGCGAGTTATCTCGACTGTGGCATCAGGCTGTTTATCACTTCCGCACCTTATTACGCTCCACCTGCGGATATCAAAGTTAGCCTGAACCCGGACGCACGTGGCATATAACATTAAAAAATGGACTAACAATAATGAATTTCAACAAAAGTTGTCTTTACACAGCCCTGTCGTTTGCTTTCGCGCACAGTGCTTTTGCTGGGCAAGAAAGCGAAACCATCACCGTCTGGTCAAGTCCGGCCTCTGCGGCAACCACTACGGTTCTCGGCCTGGAAACGATCCAACAGTTGGATAAACAAAACGTGGCGCAGGCGCTAAGCGTCGTCCCCGGCGTGGTGCTGCAAAAGTCGGGCAACCGCAATGAGCAGCAGGTGAAAGTGCGCGGTTTTGACAGCCGTCAGGTTCCCGTCTTTTTTGACGGTGTGCCGGTGTACATCCCCTATGACGGCAACCTCGATTTAGGCCGTTTTCTGACATCCGATATCGCTTCAGTTGAAGTATCCAAAGGCTACTCATCTCTGCTACAAGGGCCTAACCAGATGGGCGGTGCCATTAATATCACCACCAAAAAGCCCACCAAACCAATTGAAGGCAGCATCGGTTATCGCCAGGGCTGGAGTCGTAGCAAAGACAACGCTCACGATATGCACGCTTCATTTGGCGCCAGTAACGATCTGGGTTACATTCAGCTCAGCGGCAGCCAGTTGAAGCAGGATTTCCTTGGCTTACCGCACGGCGTGGACAATCCGGTTGCGGGTAGTCACGGCAAGATTGCCAACTCGTCCGCCGATGATAAACGCGGCATCGTGAAGCTGGGCTTTACCCCTCGCGGCGATGATGAATATGTCCTGACCTATATTAATCAGGACGGTGAAAAAGATAACCCACCATATGCCGGAACCAGCAGTCAGAAATCACGCTACTGGCAATGGCCACAGTACGATAAAGAGAGCTATTACTATCAGGGCACCACCCATCTGGGCGATCGTTTCACTCTGAAAAGCCGTCTGTATCGCGATACCTTTGAAAATACGTTGATGATGTACAACTCGCTTGCCGATCTGAAAAACAAAAAAGGCAACTACAGTCATTATTCAGACTATAGCGATGGAGCTGGCCTGCAGCTCGCTGCGGATATGCGTGAAAACGACCTGCTCTCTTTCGCCGTAAACTGGAAGGATGATGTTCACCGCGAGAAAGGCGCACCGAATGCGGCTTACGACCGTTACGAAGACCGCACCTGGTCTGTTGCCAGTGAATATCAGTGGGCGGCGGCGGATAATGTCGATGTAGTGGCGGGAATAAGCTATGACTGGCGCGACAGTCTGGAAGGCATGAAGCACGAAAAAAATGGTAGCGTCACCCACTATGATGACAACAATCAGTCGGCCTTCAACTGGCAGATGATGACCAAATATCACTTCGAAAATGCAGACACATTAGCGCTGTCCTATTCTGACAGAACGCGTTTCCCTACGTTGAAAGAACGCTACACGACCTCAAAACCGGCCTATAACCAGGTGGCGCTGGTCAATCCGCAGCTTAAACCTGAACGCGCCCGCAGCGTGGATCTGACCTGGAATGGGTCACTTAGTCAGAACTGGGGATTCGAAGCCAGCGTGTATTACAACCGCATCAGCGACGCCATCCTTTCACACAATATTGATGCCGACACCATTCAGAATCAGAACAGCGGCCGGGTGGATTACACCGGTCTGGATGCAGGCGTTAAAGGTAAAGTCTTTGATATACTGGATGTCGGTCTGAGCTACGGCCTTATTCATGCAGACGTCAAACGCAGCGACATCGGCAAGATTACCGACCTGCCAACGCAAACCCTGACTGCCTGGATGACGCTGAAGCCATGGGATCCGCTCAGCATTACGCTGTCAGAAGAGGCCCGTTCGCCGAGCTATAGCAATAGCGACGGCTCACAGAAAGCCGCTGGTTTCGCCATTACCCATTTACGCGCTGACTACGCCATCGGTCACGGATTCAGCGTTAACGCGTCGGTCAATAACCTGTTCGATACGCAGTACGTTTATAGTGAAGGATTTATTGAAGAAGGCCGTAATTACTGGGCGGGGATTGAGTATCAGTTCTGACTTAGCAATACAGAGAAACGGCCCCCGCGGGGGCCGTTCGATTAATCTCGCCGCACCAGTCGGAAGACACCCAGCACAACAATCGCGCCGACCACGGCCACCAGGAAGCTGTGGAGATTAAACCCGCTGACATCGCCACCGATACCAAGTCGTTGCCAGCCATCCACCGACCACAGCACCGACAACACCGAGAATACAGGTCAGGATAAATCCACCGCCATCGCGCCCCGGCATAATCAGTTTGGCGATAACCCCCGCAATCAGACCAAAAATAATCCAGGCAATAATTCCCATTTTCAGGCCCTCTTTCCAGTGAACGCACGCGCAAGACATTCTTGCGCCAGCCTTTAAAGTATAGGCAAACCATCGCTATATGCTGTTTTCACGCAGACTTAATTCATTGGCGTTGGTAAAAAATTTCATCCATTTGTATTAAGTTCCGTTGATTGATGCCGATAATCCAACGACAAACCAGGCATCCGGGAGTCATTAGGTGTGAGTAACTACAATGAGCAGTTCCTGAAGCAAAATCCGTTAGCGGTGTTAGGTGTACTTCGGGACTTAAAATCGCAGCAGGTTCCACTGCGTATCTCCTGGTCGGGCGGCCAGTTCATCAGTAAAGTTCTGGCCGTCAGCCCGGACGAGCTGGTCATGGATTTTGGTAGCCAGGAATATGAAAACCAGGCCGTACAGCGGGCCAGTCAGATCTCGATTATCGCCGAAACGCAGGGAGCCAAAGTAGAATTCACCCTGCCACAGTTAAAAAAAGGTGAGTATCAGCAACTGCCAGCGTTTATTTCATCCTTGCCGCCTTCCCTGTGGTTTGTTCAGCGTCGGGAATATTTCCGCATCGGCGCTCCGCTGCATCCTCCCTATCGCTGCACGGCAAAAATGCCGGACAACAGCACGCTGTGCTTTCGCTTATTCGATTTGTCGCTTGGCGGTATGGGCGGGCTGTTAGAAACGGCAAAACCAGAAGGACTGGTAGAAGGTATACGCTTCGCGCAGGTTGAACTGAACATGGAACAATGGGGGGTGTATCACGTTGACGCCCAGCTTATTTCCATTAGCGAACGCAAAGTTATCGACAGTAAAAACGAAACCATTACCACTCCCCGCCTGAGCTTTCGTTTTCTCAACGTCGGCCCGGCGGTGGAGCGGAACTTACAGCGGATTATTTTTTCCCTTGAGCGCGAGGCCCGGGAAAAGTCGAACAAAGTGCGCGATTAACATCACCTGAATTACATTACATCCAGCGCTTGCTGAAGCTTCCAGATATAGCGCGGAGCTTGCGGCGCCGGATGATTGTCCGCAACATGTTCAATAAATTCATCCGGGCTGAGATCGTTGATCTTATTGATGGCTTTCTTCCTGTCGGAAGAGAACGTTCGCAGCAATGCTCCCGCTCCGTTAGCGTACGATACTACCAGCGCATACTGCATCACCTGCGGATCCTCGATCCCTGCCAGCGGCCCGGTCTCCAGAATACTCAGGTATGCGGCCCCCATGGAGATATTGCGTTCGGGGTTTTTCAACTCGCTGGTCGACGGCTCTCCGCTCCATCCCATGCGACGATAAACATCGCGGCCTGAAGTCGAGGCTTTTAACTGCATCAGACCAATCGCATTAGACTTACTGACCGCATTCGGATTACCGCCTGATTCAATGGCAATAATAGCAGTAATCAATTGTGGACTGACACCCCAGGCCGCACCGGCTTTTTCACTGATCGGCATCCATTGCATTGCGCGTTTAACCGGAACTTCAGCATTCCACGGCGGGTTTTTGTAATCATGTTTTGAACTACAGCCCGCAAGTAATACAACCAAAAAAGCAAACCATCTCAATTTCACGTCATCTATCCTTATAGCCGGAACCTGTCGCTGAGGTGACAACGACATACCTACGCGGCATGATATACATTTGGTTTTAGTTGTAGCAAGGAAATGCCATGTCCCGGTTTCACTTAATTGCCCCGTCGGGCTACTGTATCAATCAGCAGGCTGCGTTACGTGGGCTTGCACGTCTTACTGAGGCCGGTCATCAGGTCGATAATTCAGCGGTCATTGCGCGCCGCTGCCAGCGTTTTGCGGGTACAGAGGCAGAAAGGCTTGCTGATGTGAACTCGCTCGTTAATCTGAAAACCCCCAATACCATTGTGATGGCGGTACGTGGCGGCTATGGCGCGAGCCGTTTACTGGAAGATATTGACTGGCAAGGGCTGGCAGCCCGCCAGCAACAAGATCCGCTGCTGCTGTGCGGGCACAGCGATTTTACGGCGATCCAGTGTGGTCTACTGGCTCAAGGGAATGTGATTAGCTTCAGCGGCCCGATGCTGGCGGCCAACTTCGGTGCCGAGGAGATGAACACATTCACCGAGCACCATTTCTGGCAAGCATTGCGTAATGCCCAATTTACCCTCGAATGGCAGGGTGACGGTCCGCAGTGCGCGACTGAAGGTACACTGTGGGGCGGAAATCTGGCGATGATCATTTCGCTGATGGGTACACCGTGGATGCCGGCCATCAAAAACGGCATTTTGGTGCTGGAAGACATTAACGAGCATCCATTCCGTGTCGAGCGCATGCTGCTGCAACTGTACCACGCGGGAATACTGGCCCAGCAAAACGCCATTATCCTCGGCAGTTTTAGCGGCAGCGCGCCGAATGATTACGACGCTGGTTACAATCTTGATTCAGTTTGTGATTTTCTGCGCACCAGGCTGTCCGTTCCGTTGATCGGCGGCCTCGATTTTGGCCATGAACAACGCACCGTCACCCTGCCGCTGGGAGCCAAAGCGGTGCTGAAAAACGATAAAAACAGCACTCAGCTCACCTTAAGTGGGCATCCGGTACTAAAATCGTAAAAAAAGCGGCTAATGGGGCTAAGTAAAACGCTGTTTCTGTCGTTATTATGGTAGGGTTTATTAATACGAAACATCGTAATTCAGGAGTAACCGAACGTTGGATGCCGCAGCAATTATTAGCCTTTTTATTTTGGGTTCCGTTCTCGTCACCTGCAGTATCTTACTCAGTTCATTCTCATCACGTCTCGGTATCCCAATTCTGGTGATATTTCTCGCTATCGGTATGTTAGCGGGTGTGGATGGTATTGGCGGCATACCTTTCGATAACTATCCTTTCGCCTACATGGTGAGCAACCTGGCACTGGCGGTTATCCTACTCGACGGTGGCATGCGCACTCAGGCCAGCTCTTTTCGCGTTGCGTTAGGCCCGGCGCTATCGTTGGCGACGGTCGGTGTGCTGATTACTTCCGGACTCACTGGCATGATGGCCGCGTGGCTGTTTCATCTGGATCTTATCGAAGGGCTGCTGATTGGCGCGATTGTTGGTTCAACTGACGCCGCGGCGGTCTTTTCCCTGCTTGGCGGTAAGGGACTTAACGAACGCGTTGGCTCTACGCTGGAAATTGAATCCGGTAGTAATGACCCGATGGCCGTGTTTTTGACCATCACACTCATCGCCATGATCCAAAATCACGAGACCGGCTTAAGCTGGATGTTCGCGGTGCACATTATCCAGCAGTTTGGCTTAGGAATCGCTATCGGTCTTGGCGGTGGATATATGCTCCAGCAGATGATTAACCGCATTTCTCTGCCTGCCGGACTGTATCCACTCTTGGCGTTAAGCGGTGGGATCCTGATTTTTGCCCTGACCACTGCGCTGGAAGGCAGCGGTATTCTGGCGGTTTATCTGTGTGGTTTCCTGCTGGGGAATCGCCCCATCCGCAACCGATTTGGTATCCTGCAAAACTTCGACGGTCTGGCCTGGCTGGCGCAAATCGCCATGTTCCTGGTGCTTGGACTGCTGGTTACGCCGTCCGACCTGCTGCCTATCGCAATCCCTGCGCTGATTTTGTCTGCGTGGATGATATTCATTGCCCGCCCGCTTTCGGTCTTCGCCGGACTGCTGCCGTTTCGTGGCTTTAATCTGCGCGAGCGTATTTTCATCAGTTGGGTGGGTTTGCGCGGCGCGGTGCCGATCATCCTCGCCGTCTTCCCAATGATGGCGGGCCTGGAGAACGCGCGCCTGTTCTTTAACGTCGCCTTCTTCGTGGTACTGATCTCGTTGCTGTTTCAGGGAACGTCACTTTCATGGGCCGCGAAAAAAGCCAAGGTGGTGGTCCCTCCCGTCGGCTGGCCCGTTTCGCGCATTGGTCTCGATATTCACCCAGATAACCCGTGGGAGCAGTTTGTTTATCAGCTCAGCGCAGATAAGTGGTGTGTGGGTGCCGCGCTGCGCGACCTGCATATGCCGGAAGAAACGCGAATAGCCGCCCTGTTTCGTGACAACGTGCTGTTTCACCCCTCCGGCAGCACGCGTCTGCGCGAAGGCGACGTATTGTGTGTTATTGGTCGCGAGCGCGATCTCCCAGCTCTCGGCAAGCTATTCAGCCAGTCGCCACCGGTGTCGTTAGACCAGCGCTTCTTCGGTGATTTTATTCTGGAAGCCAGCGCGAAATATGCCGATGTGGCGCTGATTTATGGCCTGGATGATGGCACAGAGTATCGTGATAAGCAGCAAACGCTGGGTGAAATTGTCCAGCATCTGCTTGGTGCCGCGCCGGTCGTCGGTGACCAGGTGGAATTCGCTGGCATGATCTGGACGGTGGCCGAGAAGGAAGATAATGCAGTGCTGAAGGTCGGTGTTCGCGTTGCTGAAGACGAGGATGAGTAAAGAGGATGTTGTTTGCCGGGTGGCGGCAGCGCCCTACCCGGCAAACAAAAGTTACACCGTCACAACCGGTACGCGCAGCGCCAAAGAACACATCAACTCGTAGCCCACCGTTCCTGCTGAGGTAGCTACATCGTCAATTTTAATCTCTTTGCCCCACAGCTCTACCGGTGTCCCGATCCCTGCCTGCGGGCACGGTGTCAGATCTACCGCCAGCATATCCATTGAGACTGTCCCCACCGTCCCGGTACGTACACCGTCCACCAGCACAGGCGTTCCGCTTGGCGCATGGCGCGGATAACCGTCTGCATAGCCGGTCGCCACTATTCCAATGCGCTGCTCGCCGCTGGCGGTGTAACGGCCACCGTAACCCACCCGATCGCCAGCTTTCAGCGTTTGTATGCCGATTATCTCGCTGCTCAGAGTCATCACTGGCTTCAGGCCGGTGTTGGCGATGTCCCGCCATTGTCCCGAAGGCGACGCGCCATACAAAATAATGCCCGGACGAACCCAGTCATAATGCGCTTCAGGGTGCCACAGCGTGGCGGCCGAATTCGACAGTGACCGTCTGCACTCCAGTCCTTCTGTTGCCAGCGCAATACGCGCCATTGCTTCCTGGATACCTTCCGGGTGCTCTGCATCTGCAAAATGCGACATCAGCGTCATTTCGCCGACGTTGGGCATCGCCCGCAGCTGTTGCCAGACCGTTGGAACTCTTTCCGGTAAAAACCCAAGCCGGTTCATACCGCTGTTCACCTTCAGGTAAACATCGAGCGGTGCTTTGAGGCGGGCATTCTGCAATGCTTTTAGCTGCCAGTTACTGTGTACACAGGTGGTCAGTCGATAATTGTCATATACCGTCAGGTCTTCAGCGTGGAAAAAACCCTCCAGCATGAGTATCGGGCCTTTCCATCCGCGCTCGCGCAGGGTTATCGCCTCTTCAAGATTGAGCATGGCAAAACCATCGGTTGTGCCCAGCGCATTCCAGACGCGTTCAATGCCGTGTCCATATGCATTGGCTTTCACCACCGACCAGACGCGAGCGTCCGGCGCTGCCTGGCGGGTAATGGTCAGATTTTGTTTCAACGCCTGCAGGTCAATGCTGGCCAGTATCGGGCGGGTCATCTCACGTCCTTATCAGTTATGTGCGCCATGTAAATGTCGTGGACGAGAGGGGGTAAACCCCGGACTGTAACGCGCCACGCTCAGATCGTCATAAGGTATGGCTGGCGTACGGCCAGAAAGGATATCGCTCAGCAACTGACCGGAACCGCAGGCCATGGTCCAGCCCAGCGTGCCGTGGCCGGTATTGAGCAGCAGATTCTTAAAGCGGGTGCGCCCCACCACCGGCGTACCGTCCGGCGTCATCGGACGCAGTCCGGTCCAGAAGGTTGCCTGCTCCACATGACCACCGCGCGGGAAGAGATCGCGTACGACCATTTCCAGCGTTTCACGACGAGGTTGTAGCAGCTCTGTATTAAAACCGACAATCTCCGCCATGCCGCCAACTCGAATACGATTGTCAAAGCGGGTAATAGCGATTTTGTAAGTTTCATCAAGGATAGTAGAAACCGGCGCACCGTCGTCTTGCGCTACCGGAATAGTCAACGAATAGCCTTTGAGCGGATAGACCGGGATATCAACGATCCCTTTCAGCATCGCCGTGGAATACGAACCAAACGCCATCACATAGGCATCGGCTTTGATAATCTCTTCGCCGCACTGGACGCCATAAATCTGCTCACCATCGCTCAGCAGCTTATCGACCGGGGTGTTAAAGCGAAACTTAACGCCCGCCTGCTCCGCCATCTGCGCCAGACGCTGGGTAAACAACTGGCAGTCGCCGGTTTCATCATTCGGTAAACGCAGACCGCCGGTCAGTTTGTGCGCTACTTCTGCCAGTGCCGGTTCGACTTCCGCCAGACGATTTGCTTCCAGGAGCTGATATGGCACGCCAGCGTCTTCGAGCACGGCGATGTCGCGAGTGGCGTTCTCATACTGTTGAGCGGTACGGAACAGTTGCAGGGTTCCGCCCTGACGTCCTTCATACTCAATACCGGTAGAGGCGCGCAGCGCTTTCAGACAATCACGGCTGTATTCCGCCAGTCGCACCATGCGTCCTTTATTTTCCATGTAGTGGCTGGTGTCGCAGTTGCGCAGCATCTGCCACATCCATTTCAACTGGAACTGGGTTCCGTCAAGACGAACGGCCAGCGGAGCGTGGCGCTGAAACATCCATTTGATTGCTTTAAGCGGTACGCCTGGTGCCGCCCATGGTGCCGCATAACCTGGAGATATTTGCCCCGCGTTCGCCGCACTGGTTTCCAGTGCCGGACCGGGCTCACGATCAATGACGGTGACATCGT
Organism: Citrobacter sp. CF971; assembly: GCF_006385635.1. Classification (NCBI taxonomy): domain Bacteria; kingdom Pseudomonadati; phylum Pseudomonadota; class Gammaproteobacteria; order Enterobacterales; family Enterobacteriaceae; genus Citrobacter; species Citrobacter sp. CF971. Next base: position 2,756,460 of record NZ_CP041051.1, read on the forward strand.
GTCCAGCCTGACTTAAGTACCAGGCGCTGGTCACGCCAACGACACCACTTCCCAGTATGACAACTCGCATAGCCACTCCGTTAACAGTAAAAGAACAATCATCTAATTACATCTTGATAACTCAGTTGAAAATATTATTCAACATATGGCTTTTTTATGGTGACTTATCTCACATATAGCGGTGATGGCGGGGAACTCTCTGCTTTGGCATCTCCTGCTGTGCGTTATTTTTATCCAGCATAAAATTTTGCGGCAATGCCGTTTTTCAACGCCTCGCTAACGAGAAATCGCAAAGAAAAAATTTCTGCCGCAGCACGTTTTTTAACACCATGATCTATGCTTGAAATGAGGTACTCCAGACAGAGAGTGCCGCCTACAATGAGGGTGCGCGAATGGCTACGATTGATTCCATGAACAAGGACAGCACACGGTTAAGCGATGGACCCGACTGGACGTTTGATCTGCTGGATGTCTATCTGGCAGAGATAGACCGCGTGGCGAAACTCTACAGACTGGATACCTACCCGCACCAAATCGAGGTGATCACCTCCGAACAGATGATGGACGCTTACTCCAGCGTCGGGATGCCGATCAACTATCCTCACTGGTCGTTTGGTAAAAAGTTTATTGAAACCGAGCGCTTGTATAAGCATGGTCAGCAGGGACTGGCCTATGAGATTGTTATCAACTCCAATCCGTGTATCGCGTATCTGATGGAGGAGAACACCATCACCATGCAGGCGCTGGTGATGGCGCATGCCTGCTACGGACACAACTCCTTCTTCAAAAACAACTACCTGTTTCGTAGCTGGACGGATGCCAGTTCCATCGTCGATTACCTAATCTTCGCACGAAACTATATAACCCAGTGTGAAGAACGCTACGGGGTGGATGAAGTCGAAAAGCTCCTCGACTCCTGCCATGCGCTGATGAACTACGGCGTTGACCGTTACAAACGCCCGCAAAAAATCTCCCTACAGGAAGAGAAAGCCCGGCAGAAAAGTCGTGAAGAGTATCTGCAAAGTCAGGTCAATATGTTGTGGCGCACGCTGCCGAAGAAAGAGGAAGAGAAAACCATTTCCGAAGCGCGGCGATATCCTTCCGAGCCGCAAGAAAACCTGCTGTATTTTATGGAAAAAAACGCGCCGCTACTGGAGTCCTGGCAGCGTGAGGTGTTACGCATTGTACGCAAGGTCAGCCAGTATTTTTATCCGCAGAAACAGACGCAGGTGATGAACGAGGGCTGGGCCACTTTCTGGCATTACACCATCCTGAACCACCTTTATGATGAAGGTAAAGTCACCGAACGGTTTATGCTGGAGTTTCTGCATAGCCATACCAATGTGGTATTTCAGCCACCCTACAACAGCCCGTGGTATAGCGGGATAAACCCTTATGCCCTGGGGTTTGCCATGTTCCAGGATATCAAACGTATTTGTCAGTCGCCGACCGAGGAGGACAAATACTGGTTCCCGGATATAGCGGGTTCCGACTGGCTGGAAACCCTGCATTTCGCGATGCGCGATTTCAAAGATGAGAGTTTTATCAGCCAGTTCCTGTCACCGAAGGTAATGCGCGATTTCCGCCTGTTCACCGTGCTGGACGACGATCGTCACAACTATCTGGAGATTTCTGCGATTCATAACGAGGAAGGATATCGTGAGATCCGCAACAGGTTGTCGTCGCAATACAACCTGAGCAACCTGGAGCCGAATATTCAAATCTGGAATGTCGATCTGCGTGGCGACCGTTCGCTCACCTTGCGCTATATTCCGCATAACCGCGCACCGTTGGATAAAGGACGCAAAGAAGTGCTCAAGCATGTACACCGGCTTTGGGGTTTTGATGTGATGCTGGAGCAGCAGAATGAAGATGGTAGCGTGGAGCTGTTGGAGCGTTGTCCGCCAAGGATGAACGGTCTGTAAATCTTATTGCCGGAGGCGGTGTAAACACCTTATCCGGCCTACGAAGTGCATGCATTCCAGGCCGGATAAGACGCTTTGGCGTCGCCATCCGGCTTTGAGCGTTTAACGGCCCTGAATCGCCAAATCGCCCGGCAGATTCTTCTGCATACGATGCCAAATCTCGCCACTGTCGTGACCGTAGCGGCGCACCGTTTCATACACCTGCTCATGAGCACCCTGCTCGCAGAGTTCTGACAGCTTGTGGTAGAAGCTCAGCGCCAGCGCGCGCGCTTCCGGGTTGGCAAAATAATGGCGGCCAATGCGGGTATATAATCCTTTCATACCGTTAAGGATTAAACCGTAAATCGGATTGCCGGAGGCAAATGCCAGACCGCGGAAAATGTTATAGTCCAGATCGGCAAATGCGTCAGCGTGGTCAGCCACCTGATTTGCCGTCGCCAGAACCTCCTGTGCTTTATCAGGATGCTGGCGAAACGCAGTACGAACAAAGATCGTCGAAATATTGGTACGCACAGACAGCAGATTATCAATCAGTTGCGGGACACTCTCGTGATCGAGGCGCGCCAGCGTTTCAAGAATATTCAGCCCGGAGGTTTCCCAGAAGTTATTCACCTTCGTCGGTTTGCCGTGTTGAATGGTCAACCAGCCATCTCGCGCCAGACGCTGCAATACTTCGCGTAGCGTGGTACGTGTCACCCCAATAAGTTCGGAGAGTTCACGTTCAGCGGGCAAAATAGTGCCAGGTGGGAAGCGGTTATTCCAGATACTTTCAATGATGTACTCTTCCGCGAACCCAGCCGGGCTTTGCGCCTTAATGACCATAGTAAAAATTCCATTACACAGCAAAACATAGTTACACACATCATACCAGATGGGTATCTTAGCTGATAGCTGACGCAATGAAGAAAAAGTGGATCAAGGCTTCATTTTCCAAATAACGCTACAATACAGCCAACCTTGCCAGTCTTGTGAATAGCTTGCCTGTACTCCCTCCTCCCGCTAAGCTTTGCGGTCAAACATAAAAATATGATTTCATTTTTAAAGGTAGGGAAATCACCATGGAGCTATCATGGGGCCGCGCGATGTGGCGCAATTTTTTAGGTCAATCACCAGACTGGTACAAACTTGCACTGCTTGTCTTCTTAGTCGTTAACCCGATTATTTTTTTCATCAACCCTTTTATCGCCGGCTGGTTGCTGGTGGCCGAGTTCATTTTCACGCTGGCGATGGCGTTAAAATGCTACCCACTGCTGCCTGGCGGGCTGTTGGCTATCGAAGCTGTCATTATTGGTATGACCAGCGCCACGCATGTTCGTGAAGAGGTTGCCGCAAACCTTGAGGTGTTATTGCTGCTGATGTTTATGGTGGCAGGCATCTACTTTATGAAGCAGCTGCTGCTGTTTATTTTCACGCGTCTGCTACTCACTATTCGCTCCAAAACGCTGCTGTCGCTGGCATTTTGTGTTGCGGCCGCTTTCCTCTCGGCGTTCCTTGATGCGCTGACCGTCGTGGCCGTGGTAATCAGCGTTGCGGTCGGTTTTTATGGCATCTACCATCGCGTTGCCTCTTCCCGCGCGGAAGACAACAACATGCTCGATGACAGCCATATCGATCAGCACAATAAGGTCGTTCTTGAGCAGTTCCGTGGTTTTCTGCGTAGCCTGATGATGCACGCGGGTGTCGGTACGGCGTTAGGCGGCGTGATGACCATGGTGGGCGAGCCACAAAACCTGATTATCGCCAAAGCGGCTGGCTGGCATTTTGGCGACTTCTTCCTGCGCATGTCGCCGGTTACCGTTCCGGTACTGATTTGCGGCCTGTTAACCTGTGTACTGGTCGAGAAATTGCGCTGGTTTGGCTATGGCGAAACGCTGCCGGAGACCGTCCGAGATGTCCTGCAACAGTTTGACGATCAGAGCCGCCAGCAACGTACCCGCCAGGACAAAATCAAACTGATTGTCCAGGCGATTATTGGCGTCTGGCTGGTAGTTGCGTTGGCCCTGCATCTGGCTGAAGTAGGATTGATCGGTTTGTCGGTCATCATTCTGGCAACCTCCTTGACGGGAGTCACCGACGAACATGCGATAGGTAAAGCCTTTACCGAGTCGCTGCCCTTCACCGCCCTGCTGACCGTGTTCTTCTCTGTTGTTGCGGTGATTATCGATCAACAGCTCTTTTCGCCGATCATTCAGTTTGTATTGCAATCCTCCGAACATGCCCAACTGACGCTGTTCTACCTCTTCAATGGCCTGCTGTCTTCTATTTCTGATAACGTATTTGTCGGCACCATTTACATTAACGAGGCCAAAGCCGCGCTGGAACAGGGGACCATCAGCCTCAATCAGTATGAGCTGTTAGCGGTGGCGATCAATACCGGGACCAACCTGCCTTCGGTGGCAACTCCGAACGGCCAGGCTGCATTCCTGTTCCTGCTGACCTCTGCACTGGCGCCGTTAATTCGCCTCTCGTATGGTCGCATGGTGTGGATGGCTCTGCCTTATACTCTCGTCCTGACGCTCGTCGGTCTGCTTTGCGTCGAGTTCACGCTTGTCCCGGTGACCGAGTGGATGACCCAAACGGGCTGGTTAGCTACACTTTCATAACAATTAACCGGGCAAATCACTGCCCGGTTTGACTTTTTGCATGATAATTATCCGATTACGCAAATTTTCAATTCCCGCTAGTGGCGCATAAAGTGAATTGGTTTAAACTGCGGTCTCTACGCATGTTGCAGGGAAATGATTATGTTGCGATTTTTAAACCAGTGCTCCCGAGGTCGTGGGGCATGGTTATTGTTGGCGTTAACCGCCTTTGCGCTGGAGCTCGTTGCGCTGTGGTTCCAGCACGTCATGCTGCTAAAACCTTGCGTGTTGTGTATTTACGAACGTAGCGCATTATTTGGCGTGATGGGTGCAGGGCTGGTGGGTGCTATTGCACCAAAAACACCGCTGCGCTATGCGGCGATGATAATCTGGATTTACAGTGCCTGGCGTGGACTTCAGTTAGCATATGAGCACACCATGATTCAGCTGCACCCGTCTCCGTTTATGACCTGTGATTTTGCCGCACGCTTCCCAAGCTGGCTGCCACTGGACAAATGGCTGCCGCAGGTGTTTTTAGCGTCCGGTGACTGTGCTGAGCGCCAGTGGTCTTTTTTAACCCTGGAAATGCCGCAGTGGCTGTTGGGGATCTTCGCCGCCTACCTGGTAGTCGCCGTGCTGGTGGTGATAGCACAGCCGTTCAAACCGAAAAAACGTGACCTCTTCGGTCGCTAATAGAGACGCTCCTTCGGGAGCGTTTTTTTTGGCTTAAATTCATTGCCTGCTGGCATCTATAAGATGTATATTAAATACATCTTATAGATGCCACACCAAGGAGATGTCTTATGTCCCATTTACGCATCCCGGCAAACTGGAAAGTTAAACGCTCTACTCCCTTCTTTACCAAAGACAATGTCCCCGCAGCACTTCTTTCTCACCATAACACTGCAGCAGGCGTTTTTGGCCAGCTTTGTGTGATGGAAGGTACGGTAACGTATTACGGTTTTGCCAATGAAGACGCAAAAGAGCCTGAAGTAAAAGTGGTAATTAATGCCGGTCAGTTCGCGACCAGCCCGCCGCAGTACTGGCATCGCGTTGAATTAAGCGACGACGCCCAATTCAACATCAATTTCTGGGTTGAAGATGACAACCATGGAGATGAGATGTATCAGGCGAAAAAGTCTTAAGCCCTTACGCCTGCTAATCGATGGGCGGCTTAGTCCGCCCATGAAGGTTTGTTCAAAATATGATCCTGCCAGTCACGCACTTCCGATTCTTTCACCGCAATATGACGTACTGAAATACGCTCGCCGTGCATTGCCGCTTTGGACCCCGTCAGCAGTGGATGCCACTCCGGCAGCCCTTTACCTTCCGCTAACAGACGATAAGCACAGGTCATCGGAAGCCATTCAAAGGTAGGCAGATTATCGCGCGTCAGTTTGATACAGTCAGGCTCGTATTCGAATCGGCGTTCGTAATTACGGCATTGACAGGTTTTGATATTGAGCTGCTTACACGCGACGTTGGTAAAATAAATTTCGTCGGTGTCTTCATCCATCAGCTTATGCAGGCAGCATTGACCACACCCATCACATAATGACTCCCACTCGGCATCGGTCATTTCATCCAGGGTTTTACTTTGCCAGAAAGGTATGTCGCTCATCAGGGTATCCGCTATTGCAATAAAGCTGCACCTTATAACCAGTCTGGCACGCTGATGCAAGTTTTGCCGCCCGAAAAGGCGGCAAGAAGAGATTACAGCACGCGTGTCGTCAGCGTTTGACCATGAAAACTGATGGCCAGCTCATCACCGCTGTTTAACGGCCCAACACCTGCTGGCGTCCCCGTCAACACAACATCGCCCGCTTTGAGGGTAAAGAAACGACTCATATAGGCAATCAAAGGAACGATTTGATGGATCATATCCGCCGTGGAGCCGTGCTGGCGTGTTTCACCGTTGACCGTTAACCCCAGCATCGTATCCTGCGGATCGCCGTTAAACTCGGCCACCGGAATAAAACCCGACAGCGGACAAGAGTTATCAAAACCCTTCGCTTTTTCCCACGGCTGCCCCGCTTTCTTCATTTTGCCCTGAATATCACGCAAGGTCAGATCCAACGCGACGCCATAGCCCGCGATGGCTTTGCGCACATGTTCTTCCGTCGCCTGACGTAGGGTCGCGCCAATCAGTACCGCCAGCTCAACTTCATGATGAACTGAACCCATATCAGATGGGATCACCAGCGGCTGGCGCAAATCGCACAGCGCAGTTTCCGGTTTGATAAACAACACCGGCTCTTCCGGAGGGGTTCCGCCCATCTCTTTAATATGGTTGGCATAGTTACTCCCTACGCAAACCACCTTACTCACCGGATAATCCAGCAGAGCACCATGCCAGTTATGATGTTGATACATTATTTTCCCCTAACGTTTTTATCGATTTCAGGTACTGCATCGATGGGGCGTGCTGCTGCCGGATGCAGTTTAACGTTTAGCGTCTGGTGTATTTTGTTTCGCCGCAGCCAGATGCTGTTTAAGTAAATCTTCTGGCGGTGGTGGTATTTGTAAATAATAGCCCTGCTCGGTGAGTGCCTGTTTTACTTTTTCCAGATCGGCATTAACGAGCTTTTTACGGCCATCAAGCGGCAACATCATTGCCAGCGTCGGCTGACCAAATCCTTTCATCAGTTCTTCAGGAACTCGCGAGAAATCGTCTTTTTTTTCGACATATAAATAGGTCTGGTCACGTTTACTGCTTCGGTAGATCACACAAAACATATCTTTTACTCTGAATTCACGGAATGGTGGCTTGCCTCAATATAATACTGACTATAACATGCCTTATAGTCTTCGGAATATCACCCCGCGCTGGGGATGATAAATAGCAAATTGAGTAAGGCCAGGATGTCAAACACGCCAATCGAGCTTAAAGGCAGTAGCTTCACCTTATCAGTGGTTCACTTACATGAAGCAGAACCCGAGGTTATTCGTCAGGCGTTGGAAGACAAAATCGCGCAGGCACCTGCTTTTTTAAAACATGCTCCCGTCGTGGTTAACGTGAGTGGTCTTGAAAGCCCGGTAAACTGGTCAGCGTTGCAGAAAGTTGTCGCGTCTACTGGATTGCGCATTATCGGCGTTAGCGGATGCAAAGACGCCAGACTCAAGGCTGAAATCGACGAAATGGGTCTTCCTTTACTGACTGAAGGTAAAGAAAAAGCTATTCGTCCTGCGCCCGTTGAGGCCCCGGCTCACGTCGCTCCGCCGCAAAACGTTACTCCCATCACAAAAACACGATTAATAAATGTGCCGGTTCGTTCCGGTCAGCGCATTTATGCACCACAATGTGATCTGATTGTTACAAGCCACGTCAGTGCAGGCGCAGAGCTTATCGCTGATGGCAATATTCATGTTTATGGAATGATGAGAGGCCGTGCGTTGGCAGGCGCTAGCGGTGATCGGGAAGCGCAAATTTTTTGTACCCATCTGACGGCAGAACTGGTGTCTATCGCAGGTGTTTATTGGCTGAGTGATAAAATCCCAGCAGAATTTTATGGCAAAGCGGCACGTCTGCAATTAGCAGAGAACGCTTTGACAGTTCAACCGTTGAATTGATCCCTTTTTAACAAGGAATTTCTATGGCACGCATTATTGTTGTTACTTCGGGTAAAGGGGGCGTTGGCAAAACCACCTCCAGCGCGGCCATCGCTACAGGTTTGGCCCAGAAGGGAAAGAAAACTGTCGTTATTGATTTTGATATCGGCCTGCGTAACCTCGATCTGATTATGGGTTGTGAACGCCGCGTCGTTTATGACTTCGTCAACGTTATTCAGGGCGATGCGTCGTTAAATCAGGCGTTAATCAAAGATAAGCGTACCGAAAATCTCTTTATTCTTCCGGCCTCACAGACTCGCGATAAAGACGCGCTGACGCGCGAAGGCGTCGCGAAAGTTCTGGACGATCTGAAAACGATGGAATTCGACTTCATTGTCTGCGACTCTCCGGCGGGTATTGAAACCGGTGCGCTGATGGCCCTGTATTTTGCCGATGAAGCGATAATCACCACTAACCCGGAAGTTTCCTCTGTACGTGACTCTGACCGTATTCTGGGTATTCTGGCGTCGAAATCTCGTCGTGCGGAAAACGGTGAAGATCCGATTAAAGAGCATTTGTTGCTGACGCGCTACAACCCTGGCCGCGTAAATAAAGGTGACATGCTGAGCATGGAAGACGTACTGGAAATTCTGCGAATCAAGCTGGTTGGCGTGATTCCTGAAGATCAGTCAGTCCTGCGCGCGTCTAACCAGGGTGAGCCGGTTATTCTCGACATCAATGCCGATGCCGGTAAAGCCTATGCTGATACCGTAGACCGTCTGTTGGGAGAAGAACGTCCTTTCCGCTTCATTGAAGAAGAGAAGAAAGGTTTCCTCAAACGCCTGTTCGGAGGATAAGTTATGGCATTACTGGATTTTTTTCTCTCGCGGAAAAAGAGCACAGCGAACATCGCTAAAGAGCGACTGCAGATTATTGTTGCGGAACGCCGTCGTAGTGACGCCGAGCCACATTATTTACCGCAGTTGAGGAAAGATATTCTCGAGGTTATCTGCAAGTATGTACAAATTGATCCTGAAATGGTCACCGTACAGCTTGAGCAAAAAGACGGCGATATTTCTATCCTCGAACTTAACGTGACATTACCTGAAGCCGAAGAATCTAAATAACGGCTTTGCTCAGAGAGTCATCGTTACAAAAAAGGCAGATTATTCTGCCTTTTTTATTTTCTGTTTCTTGCCAGGCTGCTGCACCTTTATTCCAAAGTAAACTTTGGATAGTTTTCGGTAAAATAGCGGCGCAAATACTCAACCGTAATACGGATTTTTGCCGACGTCGCCAGCCGGGAAACATAAACCGCCCAAATATTTGCTGGTTGATAATACTCGGGCAATATGTGTATCAGGTTGCCGCTGGCAATGTTGTCGCAAACGTCCCACCATGACCGCAGAGCTATTCCCTGCCCATCAAGGCACCACTGATGTACCACTTCGCCATGATTAGACGACAAAGGCCCCGTAACTTTAATCGAATGCGCGCCCTCTTTATTGCGCATTTGCCAGATACCAAACGGATGGTCGCGCTCTTTGATGACCAGACAAGGAAAAGTGGAGAGATCGTTGAGTTGCTTCGGCGTCCCATGCTGCCTCACAAATTCCGGCGAGGCGCACAGAATACGGTAGTTAGTCGCCAGCTTGCGGGCAATCAGGTTCGGCGCGATATCATCCCCGATACGAATATCAAGATCGACGCCCTCATTCACCATATCCACCAGGCGGTCTTCAACATCGAACCGCAGTTCTAATTGCGGATACTCTTTTGCCAGCGCAGACAGCGCCGGAGCCACCACCCGGCGGCCAAAACCAAAGCTACTAATAATACGTAGCATCCCCTGCGGGATCTGCCTGGCATCTGATAGCTCGTCCATCATCTGATCGACATCCTGCAGGATCCGCTGCGCCCATTCGTAGATCCGCTCCCCCTCTTCCGTGATGGTTACGCGACGCGTTGTCCGGTGCAGCAGCACTACATTCAGCGTTTGCTCCAGCAGGGCAACGCGCTTACTGATAAAAGCCGGTGATACGCCCAGCTCTTCGGCAACGGCGGCAAATCCTGCACGACGGGCAACCAGCATAAAGACGCGTAAATCATTTAGCAGCGGCAGATTATTCATGATCTGTGTTTTATGTTTCACCAGTTAGGGGGATTAACTATTAATCAGTCAATTATAGGATAAGGGGAAAGTCAATTTTGATGGCGCACAAGTGAGAGCTGCTATGAAGAAAACCTGGCGTATCGCCGCTATCCCCGGAGATGGCATTGGTAAAGAAGTCCTGCCTGAGGGCATTCATGTTTTGCAGGCAGCCGCCGAGCGTTGGGGGTTGTCGCTCAGCTTTGAGCAAATGGAATGGGCCAGCTGCGAATACTACGCCCATCACGGCAAAATGATGCCCGATGACTGGCATGAGCAGTTGCAATCCTTCGATGCTATCTATTTTGGCGCGGTTGGCTGGCCGGACACCGTGCCTGACCACATCTCATTATGGGGTTCGCTGCTTAAGTTTCGCCGCGAATTCGACCAGTACGTCAACCTGCGCCCGGTGCGCCTGTTTCCGGGAGTTCCTTGCCCACTGGTTGGCAAGCAGCCTGGCGACATTGATTTCTACGTCGTACGCGAAAACACCGAGGGAGAATACTCTGCCCTCGGCGGACGCGTGAGCGAAGGTACTGAACACGAGATGGTGATCCAGGAGTCGGTCTTCACCCGCCGTGGCGTCGACCGAATTTTGCGTTATGCCTTTGAACTGGCACAAAGTCGACCACGCAAAACGTTGACTTCGGCGACCAAATCCAATGGGCTGGCCATCAGCATGCCCTACTGGGATGAACGCGTCGAAGCGATGGCGTCACACTATCCTGAGATCCGCTGGGATAAACAGCATATTGATATTCTGTGCGCCCGCTTTGTCATGCAGCCTGAGCGATTTGACGTCGTGGTTGCTTCCAACCTGTTTGGTGACATCCTCTCCGATCTCGGTCCAGCCTGTACCGGAACGATTGGCATTGCGCCTTCTGCCAACTTAAATCCGGAACGCACCTTCCCGTCCCTGTTCGAGCCGGTACACGGTTCGGCCCCGGATATCTACGGTCAGAATATCGCCAACCCTATAGCGACTATCTGGGCTGGAGCCATGATGCTCGACTTCCTTGGCAACGGTGATGCCAACTATAAAGCCGCCCACGACGGTATTCTGGCGGCAATTGAGCAGGTCATTGCCAGCGGCCCGAAAACGCCAGATATGAAAGGCTTCGCCACCACCCAACAGGTAGGTGAAGCCATTCGTCAGGCACTGTGTCGCTAACGCCAATCCGATTAAAAACGGGAGCGCCAGCTCCCGTTTTTTTAGGTTTTCTACTGTGGGTATTCTTGCAGCAGCGCGTTGAGTCGTTCTGCCATCAACTCGCCACGCCAACCGGAAATCAGCTCCGGCAGAGTCTGCTGCGGCTTTAATTTCCAGTGCCAGTTGAGCAACTGGTTAATCTGACGACGCGAAGCAAGCAGCTCGACGCTAAGATTATGTTCCGCACTCACTTCAGCAACCAGCGTCTTAATGGCTTTGAACGCCTTGCGATAGCCTGGCATATCCATCAAATTCAGCAGCGGCTGCGGCAGCGACTCTTCCGGTAAGGCCTGTGCCTTTTCTACCAGGGAGATCAGCGTCTTGCCGTGGAAGCGAATTTCACTGCCGGAAAGTCCCAGACTATCCAGCTCACCCATACTGCCCGGCATATAACGAGCGACCGACCACAGGTGTTCTTCACGCACCACAAAGTTCACCGCCAGATCGCGCTCACGAGCTTTACGCAGTCGCCAGTCGGCAAGCAGCTGCAGGCAGGCCAACTGACGGGTACGCAGTTGCCAGGCGTTGGTGATGTCGCGCCATGCGTCTTCAGGCGCCAGAACCTCCTGGCGACGCTGCTGCATTAAGCGACATTCGTCCAGTGCGGCTGGCAGCCAGCCGCTGGCTTCAGTTTCGACCATCAGTTTTGTGGTGATCGGTAATAGATACCAGACATCAGCCGCCGCGTACTCACACTGACGCTCGGTCAGCGGTCTGGCCAGCCAGTCGGTACGCGACTCGCTTTTGTCGAGCGCCACGCCCGTAAACTCTTCCACCATCGCGGCAAAACCCCACGACAGCGGACGACCGCAAAAAGCAGCCAGAATTTGTGTATCAATCAACGGCTGCGGCAGTTCGCCAAAAGTGTTGAGAAATACTTCCAGATCTTCGCTACCTGCATGTAGGAATTTGGTGATGGCAGTATCACGCAGAATATCACGCAGCGGCGACCAGTCGGTGATCCCCTGCGGATCAATCAGAGCAACGTGTTTGCCATCAAACAGCTGGATCAGCCCCAACTGCGGATAATAGGTACGCGTGCGAACAAATTCTGTATCCAGGGCTATCGCCGGAAATTCACGGACGGCTTCGCACAGCGTGGCCAACGCGTCGTCCGTGGTGATCATTTGATAATTCAAATCGTGCTCTCTTAGGTTTGCGCCAAAAAAAACGCCGGATTACCCGGCGTTTTCTGCTGGCTGACTTAACGCTCAGCCTTTATTGTCCACTTTGGTGCGCGCTTCGTCACGTAATTCTCGTCGCAAAATTTTACCGACGTTAGATTTCGGCAACTCATCGCGAAACTCCACCAGCTTAGGTACTTTATAGCCCGTCAGGTGACGACGACAGAAAGTGACCAGCGCTTCATCGGTTAACGAGGCGTCTTTCTTCACCACGAAAATTTTCACCGCTTCACCGCTGCTGCCGGACGGAACACCAACCGCAGCCACTTCCTGCACGCCAGGATGTTGCATAACCACGTCTTCAATTTCGTTCGGATAGACGTTAAAGCCGGACACGAGGATCATGTCCTTCTTACGATCGACAATACGCAGGAAACCTTCATCATCCATCACTGCAATATCGCCGGTGTGCAGCCAGCCGTCTTTGACGATTTCGTCAGTGGCGTCTGGTCGCTGCCAGTAGCCCAGCATCACCTGCGGGCCTTTCACGCAGAGCTCCCCCGGTTCTCCCGGCGGCACTTCGTTGTCGTCGTCGTCCACCAGCTTGACCTCGGTGGAAGGCACCGGTAACCCGATACTGCCGCTGTGGTAGTCGATATCGTGAGGGTTGACGCTTACCAACGGCGCGCACTCCGTCAGGCCGTAGCCTTCCAGCAGATACTGACCTGTCAGCTTCACCCAACGTTCAGCTACCGCCTGTTGAACCGGCATTCCGCCGCCTGCCGAGAGGTGGAGTGAAGAGAAATCCAGTTGCTGGAACTCTTTGTTATTCAGCAGCGCGTTAAACAACGTATTGACACCGGTCATCGCGGTAAATGGATACTTCGCCAGCTCTTTTACCAGCCCCGGAATATCACGCGGGTTAGTAATCAGCAGGTTTTGACCACCTAGCTCAATAAACAGCAGGCAGTTCATCGTTAGCGCAAAAATGTGATACAGCGGTAGGGCCGTTACCACCAGTTCTTTACCCGGATGCAGCAACGGGCCATAGGTGGCGTTAACCTGCTCCAGGTTAGCCAGCATGTTGCGGTGTGTAAGCATCGCGCCTTTCGCCACGCCGGTTGTCCCGCCAGTATATTGCAGGAACGCCAAATCTTCCGACACGACTTCGGGCTTCACATACTGCATGCGATAACCGTTTTGCAGCGCACTGCGAAACGAGATGGCATCCGGCAGGTGATATTTCGGCACCAGGCGCTTGATATACTTGACGACGAAGTTAACCAGCGTCCCTTTGGCGGTGGACAGCTGATCGCCCATACGCGTCAGGATCACGTGTTGCACAGACGTTTTGTCGACTACTTTTTCCAGCGTGTGGGCAAAGTTAGATACGATGACAATCGCCGACGCGCCGCTATCGTTGAGCTGATGTTCCAGCTCGCGAGGCGTGTACAGCGGGTTTACGTTCACGACGATCATGCCGGCACGTAAAATCCCAAACAGTGCGACCGGATATTGCAGCAGATTCGGCATCATCAGCGCGACGCGATCGCCCTTTTTCAGCCCGAGCCCCTGTTGCAAATAAGCGGCAAACGCACGGCTACGCTCTTCAAGCTTGCGGAAGGTCATCACCTCCCCCATGTTTACAAACGCGGGCTGATCGGCATACCGTCTTACTGAGTGTTCAAAGAGTTCCACCAGGGATTGATAACGGTCAGGATTGATCTCCGCAGGAACACCAGCGGGATAACGGTTAAGCCAAACCTTTTTCAATACATCACCTCTAAAATGCGTATTCGTCGTCATCACAACCCCAGGCAATAAACAAACTGTTAACATAATATTAACTCAGCGTACCAGTTTGTTTATTACACAACGACAAGGTTGCGAAGCACGTCACTATTTATTTTTCTTATATCCACGTTAATGCAGAAACAGCGGACGGGCCGCTGTTTCTTTTACCAATAAAACAAAGAGTTACTCTGTTACTATGGTCTGAACCTGTGCCGGGCCGGGATTGTACCAGCCCCATCCACCATAGCCACCGTAAGGCCAGCCACGCGCACCGTAGAACCAGGGGTCGATAGGCTGAGGCGGCATGACAATCTGCTGAGTAATATGCCAGCGTTTATAACCGGTTACCTGCATCAGCATGAATTTATACGGCGTATTACCTATTTTTCCGTCCACCGTACCGCTAATCGGGCCGACGACGGTGACCAGTTGCCCGCGAAAGTCCACCGGGTCGAGGAAGCCATTTACATCAGCATATATACGCCCGCGAGAGGCTTCACCCAGCACTGGACGCGCACCACTATCGAGCGGAACGGTGGCAATTTCCAGACGGGATTTTCCCTGCTGGTTCTGAATGTCCACCACTTTGCCACCAAAACGCGCTTCCTGTCCGACATACAGCTGCGGCGCATTCATCACCCGCACCAGATCCTGCTGCGGCATCGGGCTCGAACCTTTAATCGCATCCGGGATGGTGACGCAGCCGCTAAGCATTAACGCCAAGGCCCCCGCCAACACACCTTTCAATAACTGCTTTTGCACCGCCATATTGCGACTCCCTTTTCTTAGCTTCTGCCCCGGCCTGTTCACAATACTGTGCACCGACGTCTATGAAAATTAACCGGGGATGTACTACTAAGATTCATTCTTTACCGGGAAGTTTCTTCCACGCCACGGTGTTACGTAAATAAACCGGTTCCGCGTGTTCGACCGCTACGGTCTTACCCGCAGCCAGCATTTGCATGGCGACAGGCAGCATATCTTCAGCCACAGGAAGCAGCACGTCACCATCGCTGAGCGTCAGACCGCTGTCTTTACCAAGCTCAGGCCAGGCTGGCCACCCCGTCCCAACAGTTACCCACTCGCCAGAAAGCTGCAGTAAACGCTCATGTACCTGCTCGGGGGTTAACACCGCTTCGGTTTCTTCACCGTGCCAGTTGCCGTTGTCATCACGCTGGTATTCGGCCCAGTAGACTTCGCCCATTCGCGCGTCAATCGCCGCCAGTACACGAGTCGCGCCCGACTTACGCCAGGCGCCCTGCGCCATGGTCGCCAGGGTGGAGACGCCGATCATCGGTAAGTTTGCGCCTAACGCCAGCCCCTGAGCAATGCCAATACCGATACGCACGCCGGTGAAACTGCCGGGACCGCGACCAAACGCCAGGGCGTCGATATCGGTTAACGTGAGATCGCCAGCGGCCAGGATTTCCTGAACCATCGGTAAAATTCGTTGGGTGTGTTCTCGTGGGCAAAGCTCAAAGTGAGCCTTGATAGTACCGTCATTCCACAGGGCAACAGAGCACGCCTCTGTGGCGGTATCGATAGCCAGAATTCGCATGGGTGTTTGTGATCAGATCAATAAATTTGGCGCGCATCTTACCACACTCCGTAACAAATTACTCAGTCGTTGGTATGGCAAGAAAGCGAACCGCGCGAGCTATGTCACGCGTCCGCGGCGCAGGAGGAAGACTCGCCAGGAAGGTGGCGCCGTATGGCCGCATAACCAGACGATTGTCGCAAATCACCAGCACGCCGCGATCGTCGGCATCACGTATCAGACGCCCTACCCCCTGCTTCAGGGTGATGACCGCATCCGGCAACTGGACGTCTTCAAACGGATCGCCGCCGCGCAGTCGACAATCCTCCATTCGGGCTTTTAACAGCGGGTCGTCCGGCGAGGTAAACGGCAGTTTGTCGATTATCACCAGCGACAGCGTATCACCGCGCACGTCCACGCCTTCCCAGAAGCTGCTGGTGGCAACCAGAAGCGCATTACCTGCGCTGACAAACTGCTGTAACAGTTGCCCTTTACTGGTTTCGCCCTGCAGCAGAACGGGAAGCGTCATGGTGGCGCGGAATTGTTCCGCCAGATCGCGCATCATCGCGTGCGAAGTGCACAGCATAAAGCAGCGACCGTTGTTCGCTTCGATAATAGGTCGCAGCATGGATGCTAACTGACGCGCAGCCCCCGGCTGGTTGGTTTGCGGGAGATTACGCGGCACGCACAGCAGCGCCTGGCGCGTGTAATCAAATGGACTCGGCAATAACATCGACTCGGCATCTTCAATCCCCAACCTCGCGGTGAAATGATGAAGGTCATCGTTTACCGACAACGTCGCGGAAGTAAAAATCCAGCAGCCCGGCTTTTGTTCCATCACTTCTTTGAATTTATCCGCCACAGTGAGCGGCGTCAGCGCGAGAGTGAAATGGCGGGAGGTGCATTCATACCAGTAGCTGAAGCCTGGCTGGTTGATCTCTTTCAGACGCTTCAGGCGCGCACGGTAAAGTGTGGCGCGTTCAAACGCGGCATCCAGCAACGCCGAACGCCCAAGAGACAGCTTCGCCACGTCATAACATAGCTCCAGCGTGTCATCGAGCAGCAAAAACGCGCGCTGTACGCGCTGGTCGGCCAGCAGTTCCCGCAGGTTTCCGCGATAGCCCGGCTCACCAAGTTGCAAGCGGAAGTCCTGAGCGCTTTGTGCAAGGCGATCGGCGCACTTTTGCAACTGCTGAGTGTCTTTCAGCTCGGTGCGATAGGCAATGGTGATGTCTTTCGCCAGGTCTAACAGCTGGCGACTGGAGAGCGATTGACCAAAGTACTGGCTGGCGATATCCGGTAGCTGATGCGCTTCATCGAAGATCATTACATCAGCTTCCGGGATCAATTCGCCAAACCCGCTTTCTTTTACCACCATATCAGCGAGAAACAGATGGTGGTTAACCACGACGACATCTGCATCCATCGCTTTTTTACGCGCTTTCACGACAAAACACTCTTTATATAGCGGGCAGTCGCTGCCCAGACAGTTGTCATTAGTGCTGGTGACCAACGGCCAGGCCTGAGAGTCCTCCGCCACGCTGACGCAGGTGCTGATGTCCCCATCAAGGGTTTGATTTGACCAGGAGCGCAGCAGGATGACGTCGCTTAACGTTTGTACCGGCAAGTCACCACCCGCCAGCGCCTGCTGTTCGAGACGTTCAAGGCACAGATAGTTTGAACGCCCTTTCAGCAGCGCCAGTTTACCGGTGAACTTTAGTGCCTTAGCGACGGTCGGGAGATCGCGGCTGTATAGCTGATCCTGCAACGCCTTCGAGCCCGTGGAGACAATGACCTTCTTTCCGGCACGCAGCGCTGGGGCAAGATAAGCATAGGTTTTACCCGTCCCGGTTCCGGCTTCTACCACCAACGGTTGTGATTTTTCGATGGCATGACTGACGGCGATGGCCATCTGCCGCTGTGGTTCTCGCGGTTTAAAACCCGGTATTGCTTTAGCCAACTGACCGTCTGCTGCAAAATCGTCCGTCACACTGCCCCCTGTTCATTTGAACAGGGATTATGTCAGGCCAGCAGCTCTTTCGCCAGTTGAAGAGGTGACGTGGGCACAACATT
The DNA here is from genome assembly GCF_006385635.1 of Citrobacter sp. CF971. Classification (NCBI taxonomy): domain Bacteria; kingdom Pseudomonadati; phylum Pseudomonadota; class Gammaproteobacteria; order Enterobacterales; family Enterobacteriaceae; genus Citrobacter; species Citrobacter sp. CF971. The sequence goes on from NZ_CP041051.1 coordinate 2,774,403, forward strand.
ATGGCAGTCTTGGCGCAACCCAAAGCCATTTGAAAACACGTAAATGAGGAATGATTTATGACGATTGTGCGCATTGATGCCGAAGCGCGTTGGTCCGACGTGGTTATCCACAACAACACGCTGTATTACACTGGCGTGCCGGAAAATCTGGATGCAGACGCTTTTGAGCAAACGGCAAATACGCTGGCGCAAATTGATGCGGTGCTGGAAAAACAAGGCAGCAACAAGTCACGTATTCTTGATGCCACCCTGTTTTTGGCAGACAAAAACGATTTTGCCGCCATGAACAAAGCCTGGGACGCGTGGGTTGTTGCGGGTCACGCGCCGGTACGTTGTACCGTTCAGGCCGGGTTGATGAACCCGAAATACAAAGTTGAGATTAAGATTATCGCTGCAGTTTAAGCGGCGTTATTCGTCCTCATCTTCAAAACGCGCCACGATCCGCTCGCCGGTATGACTGGCGCGTAACTCTTCAGCAACAAGAGCAATGGCTTGTCCGCTGCTCATCCCCTGCGACATCAGCTCCTGAATACGCTCTACCGCTTTTTGCTGCTGCTCATGACTGAGTGAAGGTAAACCTGCAAACATTGTTAACTCCTGCTAAATTGTCTGCGCTAATTATTTCATGCTACCGGGCAGTTAGCCAGTAGAGTAGCAACGAGTCAGGACTGATGAAGACGTTATCTCCCGCAGTAATCACATTACCCTGGCGTCAGGACGCCGCTGAACGCTATTTTTCGACATTAAGCCATCTGCCCTGGGCGATGCTGCTGCATTCGGGTCAAGCCGACCATCCGCATAACCGCTTTGATATTCTGGTGGCGGATCCCGTCACCACGCTTGTTACGCGAGCTACAGAGACCGTAGTGCAGGACGGGCACGCAACCACGTGCTCGCTTGATGATCCCATGACGGTATTACATTCCGCACTAACCGCACACAAGATTCACCCCGAATATCACCCCGACCTGCCGTTTCAGGGCGGTGCGTTAGGTCTGTTTGGCTACGATCTTGGCCGACGCTTCGAATCTCTGCCCACTATTGCAGAGCGCGATATTACGCTGCCGGATATGGCCGTTGGCATTTACGACTGGGCACTGATTGTCGATCACCAGTTGCAGACCGTATCGCTGCTCAGCCATACCGATGTCGAGGCTCGCCTGAAATGGCTCGACGCGCAACAACCGCCAACGCGTGAGCCGTTTACATTAACTTCGGCGTGGCAGTCTAATATGAGCCGTGCTCAGTACGGCGAAAAATTCCGCCAGGTGCAGGATTATCTGCACAGCGGAGACTGTTACCAGGTCAATCTTGCCCAGCGTTTTCAGGCGCATTACCAGGGCGATGAGTGGCAGGCATTTGTCACTCTCAATCACGCCAACCGCGCCCCGTTTAGTGCATTTATTCGTCTTGAGGAAGGTGTAATCCTCAGCCTTTCGCCGGAACGATTTATTCTGCTGGAAAACCAGCACATCCAGACGCGTCCGATTAAAGGCACGCTACCGAGGCTTGAAGATACCGATGCCGATCGTGAGCAGGCCCGGCGACTGGCGAATTCGCCGAAGGATCGTGCGGAAAACCTAATGATCGTCGATTTGATGCGTAATGATATTGGCCGCGTTGCCGTACCGGGTTCGGTACAGGTTCCGGAGCTGTTTATCGTCGAACCGTTCCCTGCCGTTCATCATTTGGTCAGCACCATTACCGCACGTCTGCCAGAGTCATTATACGCCACCGATCTGTTACGCGCCGCCTTCCCCGGCGGCTCTATTACCGGCGCGCCGAAAGTGCGGGCGATGGAAATTATCGACGAACTTGAGCCGCAAAGACGCAACGCCTGGTGCGGCAGCATTGGTTATCTGAGCTTTTGCGGCAATATGGATACCAGCATTACCATTCGCACGCTGACAGCCACAAACGGACAAATTTATTGCTCCGCAGGCGGTGGTATTGTTGCAGACAGTCAGGAAGACGCTGAATATCAGGAAACATTTGATAAAGTGAATCGCATTTTGCACCAACTGGAGAATTGACACGTGGAATACAGCAGCCTGACGCTTGATGATTTTTTATCGCGCTTTCAACTCCTGCGCCCGCAGGTCAATCATGCCGCGTTAAACCAGCGCCAGGCCGCCGTACTGATCCCCGTCGTGCGTCGCCCACAGCCGGGGTTGCTGTTAACCCAGCGTTCCGTTCACCTGCGCAAGCACGCCGGACAGGTCGCATTCCCCGGTGGGGCGGTGGATAGCAGTGATGCCTCGTTAATTGCCGCCGCCCTTCGCGAAGCGCAGGAGGAGGTGGCGATCCCTCCTTCATGCGTAGAAGTGATTGGCGTTCTGCCGCCTGTCGACAGCGTGACCGGTTTCCAGGTCACCCCAGTGGTAGGCATTATCCCGCCTAATCTGCCGTATCGCGCCAGTGAAGATGAAGTTTCCGCAGTGTTCGAAATGCCGCTGGCCCAGGCCCTGCATTTAGGTCGTTACCACCCGTTGGATATTTACCGTCGTGGCGATTCACATCGCGTATGGCTTTCCTGGTATGAGCAATATTTCGTCTGGGGAATGACTGCCGGAATAATTCGTGAGCTGGCGCTGCAAATTGGCGTCAAGCCCTGACTATACTTATCTTTACGCACACAATAGACAACTTGAAACTCAGGTCACAACATTAGTAAAACCGCGGTTATCTATTAGTTTAATTCATGTGAATAGTTAAGCCGATCGCCGCGTTCCCTCTTACACTATGCGCAGTTATAACATCGTTACTGGAAAGCCCAGTCGCCCTGTAGGAGTATTATCGTGATTAGTCTATTCGACATGTTTAAGGTGGGGATTGGTCCCTCATCTTCCCATACCGTAGGGCCTATGAAGGCGGGTAAACAGTTCGTCGATGACCTGGTCGAAAAAGGATTACTGGACAGCGTTACTCGTGTCGCCGTCGACGTGTATGGTTCACTGTCGCTCACGGGTAAAGGTCACCACACCGATATCGCCATTATTATGGGTCTGGCGGGCAATGAGCCTGCTACCGTGGATATTGATAGCATCCCCGGATTTATCCGCGACGTAGAAACGCGTGGACGCCTGCTGCTTGCGCAGGGTCAGCACGAAGTGGATTTCCCGCAGAATGACGGGATGCGTTTTCACAACGGCAACCTGCCGCTGCATGAAAACGGAATGCAGATCCATGCGTACAATGGCGAAACCGTCATTTATAGCAAAACCTACTACTCAATCGGCGGTGGATTCATCGTTGATGAAGAACATTTTGGTCAGGATGCCTCGGGCGAGGTCAGTGTGCCTTATCCGTTCAAATCCGCCACTGAAATGCTGGAATATTGCAACAGCACCGGCCTGTCTCTCTCTGGCATGGCAATGCAGAACGAACTTGCGCTGCACAGTAAGAAAGAGATTGAAGAGTACTTTGGCCACGTCTGGCAAACCATGCAGGCATGTATCGATCGTGGCATGAACACCGAAGGTGTGCTGCCGGGTCCGCTGCGCGTTCCTCGCCGTGCTTCAGCCCTGCGTCGTATGCTGGTTTCCAGCGATAAGCTGTCCAACGATCCAATGAACGTGATCGACTGGGTGAACATGTTTGCGTTGGCCGTTAACGAAGAAAACGCCGCGGGCGGTCGCGTAGTGACAGCGCCAACCAACGGTGCCTGCGGTATCGTGCCTGCGGTACTGGCCTATTACGATCATTTCATTGAGTCCGTTAGCCCGGATATCTATACCCGCTATTTCCTGGCGGCCGGTGCGATTGGCGCGTTGTACAAAATGAACGCCTCTATCTCCGGTGCAGAAGTAGGTTGTCAGGGTGAAGTGGGCGTAGCCTGCTCCATGGCTGCCGCGGGTCTGGCTGAACTGTTAGGCGCAAGCCCGGAGCAGGTGTGTGTTGCTGCTGAAATCGGCATGGAACATAACCTCGGGTTAACCTGCGATCCGGTTGCCGGTCAGGTACAGGTTCCGTGCATTGAGCGTAACGCAATTGCTTCAGTGAAGGCGATCAACGCTGCGCGTATGGCAATGCGCCGTACCAGCGCGCCGCGCGTCTCGCTGGATAAAGTCATTGAGACTATGTACGAAACGGGTAAAGACATGAACGCCAAATACCGCGAAACGTCACGCGGTGGCCTGGCGATCAAAGTTCAATGTGACTAATACTTAATTTTCGCCCATCTGCGACGGATGGGCGAATTTGCCCCCTCTCCCTCGTCTACTGTAATTTTCCCCACTACACTTGCTCTGTTGCTGTTGGCTTCTGTGACCAACGGCTTATCGGGCGGCCCGCATGCAAACAGCACAACGGATCATTAAAAATTATCGCCGGAATCGCTTAATCGTCTGCACAGTATGTGCACTACTGACGCTCATCCTCACATTAACTGTCCGATTTATTTCGGAGCGTAATTTAAATCACCGAAATATCGTCACCTTTGCCAACCATGCTGTAGAAGAACTGGATGACGTGCTTTTACCCTTGCAGACCGGACGGGATGTATTGCTGCCGTTGATTGGCCTCCCCTGCTCAGTGGCGCGTTTACCCTTAAGCAAACATGCCGCAAGGTTGCAAACGGTACGTTCTATTAATCTGATTCAAAGCGGGATCCTCTATTGCTCCAGCATTTTTGGTTATCGTAATGTTCCCATTAGTCAACTGCAGCCCGAATTACCCAGCAGGGAACCGCAACTGCTGCTGTCTACCGACCATTCATTGATTAAAGGCAGTCCGATTCTGACTCAGTGGTATCCGTCCTCTGCCGATGGTGAAGATGGCGTGCTGGAAATCGTCAATATTGACTTATTGTCGTCTATGTTGCTTGAACCCCAGCCGCCGCAGATCACCGATGCCAGCTTAACCGTTGGTAATCGGCATCTACTGTATGATCAAGGTGTTGTCGATACTCTGCCTAAGCTAAATGATGAAAAACGCTACCAGCTTTCATCTCAACATTTTCCGTTTACCATTAGCGTCACCGGCCCCGGTCCCAGTGAGTTGGCGGTAAAACACCTGCCAACACAGCTGCCGCTGGCGGTGATCCTAAGTTTATTAGTGGGTTATCTGGCATGGCTGGCTACCGCCAGCAGAATGAGTTTCTCATGGGAGATTAATCTGGCCCTTGCTGCTCGGGAATTCGAACTATTTTGCCAGCCGCTGCTTAATGCGCAAACCCAGCAATGCATGGGCGTGGAAATCCTTTTACGCTGGAATAACCCTCGCCAGGGTTGGATCTCTCCGGAAGTGTTTATTCCCATCGCTGAGGAGCACAACCTGATTGTACCGCTTACCCGCCATGTCATCGCAGAAACCATTCAGCAACGACACGTTTTCCCGATGAGCAGCCAGTTTCATATTGGGATTAATGTCGCCGCCAGCCATTTTCGTAATGGTACGTTGCTAAAAGATCTTAATCAGTACTGGTTCAGCCAGCACCCAATCCAGCAATTGGTTATCGAACTGACCGAACGCGATGCGTTACTGGATGTGGATTATCGGGTCGTACGCGAATTAAATCGGCTTGGCGTAAAACTGGCGATTGATGATTTCGGTACCGGCAATAGCTCGCTCTCCTGGCTGGAAAAGCTCCGCCCGGATGTGCTGAAGATCGATAAATCATTTACTTCGGCAATAGGAACAGACGCCGTGAACTCAACCGTCACAGACATCATTATCGCTTTGGGGAAAAAATTGAATATCGAACTGGTGGCGGAAGGCGTTGAAACACAGGCGCAAGCTCAGCATTTGCGCCGACACGGCGTACATTTATTGCAAGGTTTTCTGTATGCCAAGCCAATGCCGCTGCGCGATTTTCCAAAATGGCTGGCGGGCAGCACGCCGCCGCCCACCCGGCATAACGGGAGACACAGTATGCCCGTCATGCCGTTTCGCTAAACCCGGTTACTCGTCTTCGTCGTGAGCGGGTTGTTCTTTAACAATGCGAACTAAATCCACACGATAGTCATTCGCTTCGACAATCGTAATGCTCAGCGGTGCGACCTCGATAACATCACCTACACGAGGAATATGGCCGTTAGCCGCAATGACTAAACCTGCCACCGTAGCGATGTCTTCGTCTTCATTCACTAACGTATCCACGTCCAGCGCCTGTTGCAACGCATGCAGATCGGTACCGCCTTTGACCAACCAACCGCCTGCATCAGCTATAATTTCAGGCGTTTCATCGGCATCAGGGAATTCACCGGCGATGGCTTCTAATACATCCAGCGGCGTGACCAGACCCTGTACTACGCCAAACTCGTTTGTGACGATAACGAAGCTACCGCGGGCACGACGCAGAACGCCTAACAGATTGATCGGGTCCAGCGTTTCCGGAACAACAATAGCCGGAGAAGCAGAGGCAATCGCCGCCACATCCACACCGTCTTCCAGCGCCACCAGCAGCTCTTTAGCACGCACGATACCGATGATTTCATCCAGTTCACCACGACATACCGGGAACAGGCTATGAGGTGACGAAAGCAACTGCTCGCGAATTTCCTCCACGCTCAGGTCTGCATCAACCCAACTGATCTCCCCACGAGGCGTCATAATGCCGCGTAATGAACGCGACGCCAAAGAGAGGACGCCGTTGATCATATAGCGTTCTTCTTCTACAAATGCGCCTTCCGGGACGGGAACCGGTACCGGATTGTCGGATTCCATCTGCACGCTGGCCTGACGTTTACCGCCCATCAGACGGAGAATCGCATCGGCAGTACGCGCACGCAATGGCAGCGTCGACTGGTGACGAATAAAGTTACGACGGGCAATCTGGTTAAACAGCTCAATGATGATTGAGAAACCAATCGCCGCATACAGATAGCCTTTCGGAATGTGGAAGCCAAACCCTTCGGCAACCAGACTCAGACCAATCATCAACAGGAAGCTCAGACACAGCACCACCACCGTCGGGTGTTGGTTCACAAATCGGGTCAACGGCTTAGAGGCCAACAGCATCACGGCCATGGCAATCACTACTGCCGCCATCATAACTGGCAGATGGTTGACCATACCGACCGCCGTAATCACAGCATCCAGCGAGAACACTGCATCGAGGATGACAATCTGCGTTACGACAACCCAAAAGCTCGCATACCCTTTCGTCTGCCCGGTATCATGTTCACGGTTTTCCAGCCGCTCATGCAGCTCTGTCGTAGCCTTGAACAAGAGGAAGATACCCCCCAGCAGCATAATCAGATCGCGCCCCGAGAACGCATAGTCCATTACCGTGAACAGCGGCTTTGTCAGCGTCACCATCCACGAAATCACGGACAACAGGCCCAGACGCATAATCAGTGCCAGTGACAAACCGATTAAACGCGCTTTATCTCGCTGTTTCGGCGGCAGCTTATCAGCCAGGATCGCAATGAAGACCAGGTTATCAATACCCAGAACAATTTCAAGAACGACAAGCGTGAGCAAACCCACCCAAATCTGCGGGTCCATTAATAATTCCATGACAAGCTCCTGCTTAAGGAATGACCAAACTGCGCGCTGAGGATCTCAGGCGTTAAAGCGATATGCAGAGAAAATTTGTGGCAAAAAGTGCCAATCTGACAGGCTTGATACGGCCTGAAGGTGAAATGACGTCGGTGACGATCCATATGGTGGGCTACTGCCCTATACTCCTGAGTAATTAAACAGATGCTAAACATAACAGAGAGAAGCGGTTTTTAGCAAAGATTTACCTTCCTTTGCAATAAGTTGTTTCGGAGATATTTTACCCTTCGAAATTTCTTTTAATCGGAAGTTAAATTACGGATCTTCATCACATAAAATATTTTTTTCGATATCTAAAATAATTCACGAAAATCATAGGTTTTTCTTTGTAACCCTTATCTGAATCGATTCGATTGCGGACGACGATTCAAATACATCTTCACGTTGATGTGTTAACGATAATAAAGGAGGTAGCAAGTGACCATTGCTATTGTAATAGGCACACATGGTTGGGCTGCAGAGCAGTTACTTAAGACGGCAGAAATGCTGTTAGGCGAGCAGGAAAATGTCGGCTGGATAGATTTCGTTCCAGGCGAAAATGCCGAAACGCTGATCGAAAAGTACAACGCTCAGTTGGCAAAACTCGATACCAGTAAAGGCGTGCTGTTTCTCGTTGACACATGGGGAGGCAGCCCGTTTAACGCTGCAAGCCGCATTGTCGTCGATAAAGAGCATTACGAAGTTATCGCCGGTGTGAACATTCCCATGCTGGTTGAAACCTTCATGGCGCGTGATGACAACCCGAGCTTTGATGAATTAGTGGCACTGGCCGTTGAAACCGGTAGCGAAGGCGTGAAAGCGCTGAAAGCCAAACCGGTTGAGAAAGCCGCTCCTGCCCCAGTAGCAGCACCCAAAGCAGCAGCTCCCGCCAAACCGATGGGTCCGAACGATTATATGCAGATCGGCCTGGCGCGTATTGATGACCGTTTAATCCATGGTCAGGTGGCAACTCGCTGGACCAAAGAAACCAACGTAACACGCATTATCGTCGTCAGTGATGAAGTTGCCGCCGATACCGTGCGTAAAACGCTGCTGACTCAGGTAGCACCTCCGGGTGTGACGGCGCATGTGGTTGATGTCGCGAAAATGATCCGCGTCTACAACAACCCTAAATATGCAGGTGAGCGTGTGATGCTGTTGTTCACCAACCCAACCGACGTAGAACGTATCGTTGAAGGTGGTGTGAAAATTACCTCCGTAAACATTGGCGGTATGGCTTTCCGTCAGGGTAAAACGCAGGTAAACAACGCAATTTCTGTCGATGACAAAGACATCGAAGCCTTCAAGAAACTCAACGAACGCGGTATTGAGCTTGAGGCACGTAAGGTTTCTACCGATCAGAAACTGAAAATGATGGATTTGATTGCCAAGGTGAAATAATTCCCTGGCATTTACTTAGTTTTCACACTTAAGTCTGTATAGCAATAGGAGAAGTACAATGGAGATTACCACTCTTCAGATTGTGCTGGTGTTCATCGTCGCATGTATCGCGGGTATGGAATCGGTACTCGATGAATTTCAGTTCCACCGTCCGTTGGTGGCCTGTACGCTGATTGGTGCCGTTCTCGGGGACATGAAAACCGGTATTATCATCGGTGGTACCCTGGAAATGATCGCCCTGGGCTGGATGAACATCGGTGCTGCGGTTGCACCAGATGCGGCACTGGCCTCAATTATCTCTACCGTTCTGGTTATCGCAGGTCACCAAAGCATTGGTGCCGGTATCGCGCTGGCTATCCCACTGGCAGCCGCAGGCCAGGTACTGACCATTATCGTTCGTACTATCACCGTAGCATTCCAGCACGCAGCGGATAAGGCGGCCGAAAACGGTAACCTGACGGCACTCTCCTGGCTGCATGTATCCTCTCTGTTCCTGCAGGCTATGCGTATCGCTATCCCAGCGGTAATCGTAGCGATTTCTGTTGGTACCAGTGAAGTTCAGAGCATGCTTAACGCCATTCCGGAAGTCGTGACCGGCGGTCTGAACATCGCAGGCGGTATGATCGTGGTGGTTGGTTATGCGATGGTCATCAACATGATGCGCGCAGGCTACCTGATGCCATTCTTCTACCTCGGCTTCGTCACCGCGGCATTTACTAACTTCAACCTGGTTGCTCTGGGTGTGATTGGCGCAGTGATGGCGATCCTCTACATTCAGCTGAGCCCGAAATATAACCGCGTAGCCGGTGCACCTGCTGCGGCGGCTGGCAATAACGATCTCGATAACGAACTGGACTAGCAGGTGAGCGAAATGGTTGATATGACTAAAACTACCACCGAGAAAAAACTCACTCCGAGTGACATTCGTGGCGTGTTCATTCGTTCTAACCTGTTTCAGGGTTCATGGAACTTCGAACGTATGCAGGCGCTGGGTTTCTGTTTCTCCATGGTGCCGGCTATCCGCCGCTTGTACCCGGAAAACAACGACGCACGTAAGCAAGCGATTAAGCGTCACCTGGAATTCTTTAACACCCATCCGTACGTAGCGGCTCCAGTACTGGGCGTTACGCTGGCGATGGAAGAACAGCGTGCAAACGGCGCAGAGATTGACGATGGTGCCATCAACGGTATCAAAGTTGGTCTGATGGGTCCGCTGGCAGGCGTCGGCGACCCGATCTTCTGGGGTACCGTTCGCCCAGTATTCGCCGCGCTCGGCGCAGGTATCGCGATGAGCGGCAGCCTGCTGGGGCCATTGCTGTTCTTCGTTCTGTTTAACCTGGTTCGTCTGGCAACCCGTTATTACGGTGTGGCATATGGCTACCGTAAAGGTGTCGATATCGTTAAAGATATGGGCGGCGGCTTCCTGCAGAAACTGACTGAGGGGGCGTCAATCCTCGGCCTGTTTGTCATGGGGGCATTGGTTAACAAGTGGACGCACGTAAACATTCCACTGGTGGTTTCTACTATCACCGGTCAGGATGGTCAGACTCGTGTTACCACTGTGCAGACTATCCTTGACCAGCTGATGCCGGGTCTGGTTCCTCTGCTGCTGACATTCGCCTGTATGTGGCTGTTGCGTAAGAAAGTGAACCCGCTGTGGATCATCGTTGGCTTCTTCGTCATCGGTATCGCGGGCTACGCTGTCGGACTGCTCGGCCTGTAAAACTGTTGTACATCACCGGGGGTTTGCCCCCGGTTTTTCTATTTAGAGGGTTGAGGATTCATGACTATCACGGACCTGGTGCTGGTTCTATTTATCTTTTCGCTGCTGGCGTATGCCATTTACGATCAGTTCATCATGCCCCGCCGTAATGGCCCTACTCTGCTTACTGTCGCCCTGCTTCCCCGCAGCAGAGTCGACAGTGTTATCTTCCTTGGCCTGGTAGCTATTCTTATCTACAACAACATCACCAGCCACGGCGCGCAATTTACCACATGGTTATTATGTGCACTGGTATTGATGGGTTTGTATCTGTTCTGGATCCGTACGCCAAAAATCATCTTCAAGCAGAAAGGTTTTTTCTTCGCCAACGTCTGGATTGAATATAACCGCATTAAAGAGATGAATTTATCTGAAGACGGTGTATTGGTGATGCAATTAGAACATCGAAGATTGTTGATTCGCGTACGAAATATAGACGATCTTGAGAGAATATATAAACTATTAATTTCAAATCAATAGCTTATAAATATAGCCTGAACTATGTTTTTATATATCAGTGTAAAAGCAAACATAGCCAAGGCTATATTTCACTGTCCTCAATGTTATTTATTTTAACGTTTTATTTATAAATAAATCTAAATGAAAATCGTTTTCAACTAGAAGTCAAATATTATTTCTGCGTTTCTTGTTTTATATTCTCAAAATATGTTAAGGTTGCGCCCGTCGTTGGGGAGTAGCCGATTTCCAGACTCCGGAAATGTACGTGTCAACATACTCGTTGAAAAACGTGGCACGTACGGACTGAACTTACAGGTTCAGTCAGGCGAGACCATAGGCACATCAACTGCAATGCATATTTGAATGGCGCTGTATTTACAGTGATTCCAGCCTGTATGCATGGTTACTGGGGGCAGTGATGTGTTTTATGGATACCCCGGTCAGGACGCTGTTATGAATCTCACCGCTACCGTTCTTCTCGCTTTCGGCATGTCGATGGATGCTTTCGCCGCATCAATTGGCAAAGGCGCCACCCTGCATAAACCCAAATTTTCTGAAGCATTGCGCACCGGACTGATATTCGGCGCAGTTGAAACGCTTACGCCACTGATTGGCTGGGGCATGGGGATGCTGGCCAGCAAATTCGTGTTGGAGTGGAACCATTGGATCGCCTTCATTCTGCTGATTTTTTTAGGCGGACGAATGATAATCGAAGGTTTTCGCGACAACGGCGATGAAGAGGAAGAACCGCAGCGCCGCCACGGTTTCTGGCTGCTGGTTACCACCGCCATTGCCACCAGTCTCGACGCAATGGCCGTCGGGGTGGGTCTGGCTTTCCTGCAGGTCAACATTATTGCCACAGCGCTGGCCATCGGCTGCGCCACATTGATTATGTCCACGCTCGGCATGATGATTGGTCGTTTCATTGGCCCAATGCTGGGCAAACGAGCTGAAATTTTGGGTGGGGTGGTGCTGATTGGTATCGGTGCCCAGATCCTCTGGGCACACTTCCACGGTTAATTCAGACGCTGCCAGACATGAATACTAAAGTCGGTCTGGCAGTCAAACGTCGTTTTCCCCGCTAACGTTTCCCACACTTCCGGCTTTGCCCGCCAGGCGAACGGCGTCATTTGCAGTAACGCAACGGCCTCGCTGCCCTGAAGCTGCATCTGATATCCCAGCGCAATGCTCTGTTGCAGAACAAAACCGTCCAGTTGCTCAGTATGGGGCGCATGCAAACGCACCTCATCATAAATCAGCCCTTTCAGTTCCATTAAATGGCGTGGTCCCGGCGTGGCGGTGATCACCCATCCACCCGGTTTAACCACGCGAGCCAGCTCTTGCGCTTTACAGGGCGCATAGATCCGGATGATGGCATCCATTGACTCGTCTGCGAACGGCAGACGATGGCTGGAGGCAACGCAAAAGATCACCTGCGGATAGCGTCTGGCTGCGGCTTTAATTGCCACTTTGGATACGTCAAGACCAAAGGTTGTACAGCCCGCCAGCGCGTCGGCAAACGCATGGGTGTAATACCCTTCCCCACAGCCAATATCCAGGATCGCTGCATCTTCTGAATTCGACTTTTCTTTAAGCACATTCACAATCGCATCACGCAACGGTTGATAGTGCCCAGCATCAAGAAATGCCCGTCTGGCTTGCATCATTTCAGCGCTATCACCCGGATCGCGCGACCGCTTATGCTGAACCGGCAGTAAGTTGACATACCCTTCTTTCGCCACGTCAAACTGGTGCCGCCCGGGGCAGACAAAACTGTTATTCGCTTGAGTAAGAGGCTGGTGGCAAAGAGGACAGGAAAACGACATGACAACTCCGGCAGGTGACTTAAGGGCGCAAGTGTAACGCGAATTGCGCCCTGGGAAAATAACTTACAGCGACGGCGAGGATACGTTGCTGCCGTGCATCACCAGCAGATGATCAGAGTCGGCAGGCATACCATCCGGTTTAACGTTCTCCAGACGCAGGACATCACCCATTATCTGGCTGAAGACAGGCGCAGAGACAGCCCCACCATAATAAGCACCGTTTTGCGGATTATTGATGACGACCACCAGTGCAAATTTCGGGTCGCTCGCTGGCGCAACGCCTGCCGTGTAGGCCACGTATTTATCGACATACTTACCGTCATCACCAATTTTCTTTGCCGTTCCTGTTTTAACCGCCACGCGATAATCTCTGACCGCGGCTTTAGTTCCCCCACCACCGGGTAACGCGACGCTTTCCATCATATGTTCAACCTGGTGAACCAGCGCCTCCGGCATCACTCTGGTACCGATTACCGGCGGGTCAATACGGGTAATCGAAAGGGGTCGATAGATACCAAAACTACCAATGGTTGCATATACGTGCGCCAACTGCAGCGGCGTTACCATTAATCCATAGCCGAATGCAAAGGTCGCGCGATCCAAATCGCTCCAGTAGCGGCGTTGAGGCATTAAACCGCTACTTTCACCGGTTAATCCCAGTCCGGTTGGATCGCCAAAACCAAAGCTCTTATAGGTATCCAGCAACTTTTGAACAGGCATAGCCAGTGAAAGGTGCGACACGCCGGTATCGCTCGATTTCTGCAAAATTCCGGTCAACGACAGCTCCGGGTAAAATCCGACGTCGCGAATGCGATGTCCATCAAGGTAAAAAGGATGGGTATCAATCACGCTGTCCGGTTGTACTATCCCCTGCTGGAGCGCAGTCATGATCACCAGCGGTTTAACGGTTGAACCGGGTTCAAACGTATCGCTTATCGCACGGTTACGAAAATCATCCAGTACCGCGCCGTCACGGTTATTGGGGTTGAAGTCAGGAAAGCTCGCCATGGACAGTATTTCACCGGTAGCAATGTTGACCAGCACTGCGGCTCCTGATTCCGCTTTATTCCACGTAACGGCATTGTCCAACGCATCTTCAGTGACCGTCTGCAGGCGCTCATCGATGCTGAGCTGTAATTGGTGTGCAGGAACAGGCGTAACTTCGGTGATATTCTCGATTACATGGCCAAATTTGTCTTTACGTACCAGACGGGAGCCAGGTTTACCCATCAACTGGTTATTAAAGCTTTTTTCCAGCCCTTCAATGCCTTGTCCATCAATGTTGGTAAAACCTATGAGATTCGCCGCTACGTGGCCTGCAGGATAGAACCGGCGGGATTCCTCGCGCAGGTTAATGCCCGGGAGATTAAGATCATCGACCCACTCAGCCTGCTGAGGGGAAATTTGTCGTGCCAGGTAAATAAAACGTCCGCCAGGATTACTGTTAACGCGTTCCGCCAGCGTACTCAGTGACAGATGCAGAGCCCTTGCCAGAGCCTGCCACCGTTCGTTATAACCCACGCCTCCCTTGCTGATGATGGTCTTAGGATCGGCCCATACCGCGTTAACCGGAACACTTACCGCCAGCGGTCGCCCTTCTCTGTCGGTAATCATCCCGCGCGGCGAGGCAATAGTTACCTCACGTAATGAACGCATGTCTTCCTGTTTCACCAGACTCGTCGGCGTGACAATTTGCAGCCATGCAACCCGACCCAGCAGCAATCCCAGACTCAATAATATTGCCACACAAAGCAGGGCAAAACGTACGGGAGTAAAATTGCGCGCGTCGCCGTCGTTTTTCTTTTTCACCTGAACTCCAGCAAGATAGTTTTTCAGGTGTCTGATTTAACGAGAAATGTCGTAAGAAAGCGGGGAAAACTATGCTACGAACATCACGCCTTTGCAACAAAGCGCTAATGGGAGGGCATTTAGAAATATTTAGACGTATTTTGAATTAAAAAGCCCCGCATAGGCGAGGCTTTATATCTGAGATGGTTGCGCATATGCGCTTCAAATCAGTGGTGTCGATCAGATAGCTGTTACGTTAACAGCAGCCGGACCTTTCTGGCCGTCCTGAATTTCGAACTCAACGTTCTGGCCTTCAGCCAGAGTTTTGAAGCCGTTACCCTGGATAGCGGAGAAGTGTACGAACACGTCTTTGCTGCCATCAGCCGGAGTAATGAAACCAAAACCTTTAGACTCGTTGAACCACTTAACTTGACCTTTAATCTTTGCCATTTGCAAAATTCCTTAGAGTATTTTCTTCGCCCGCAGGCATAACATAGATAAAACTGAGACATTACTGCTTGAGGCACTAATATAAGGTTCGGCAGAGAAGCGGTATTCAACGTCAACGTGTTTACTCAGGACTTCTTTACTGAAAATGCCACACATAAACAGAACTGTACCTCGTTTAACCCAAAACGTGTTATCACATACAACGTTAATAATGGCAAGCCATTTTTAAACGTGTCTCGATCGGTCGCACAAATCCTGTCGTTCATCAAACAGCAACTGCACAGTTATGCGCCACACCGAGTAGTGTTATATTCCCGCCGCTCGCCCCATCCCCCGCCAGGCTTGCACCATAGCCGGGACATTTCTACCATAGCTCAATAGCTTCGGTTGTTCCAGATTAGCTGTTACAGGGTGTGCTGAATATCATTTTTTATGCTTAGTAATGCATAAAATGTCACAAGCGTAAAAATGAGATCTGCCTTCTGCTTTTGCACCAAAATAATGAAAGAATGATGACAATGCACAAAAAAAGTAAGAGAAACGTTTCGCTGTTAATAAAACGATCACTATCACAAAAATGACATAATCATATTTTTATCGTATGGGAAATTATATTTATATCAGACCGGGGATAAGATATTAATTGGCTGGAGCATCTGAAAATACTGAGTTAACACGAGAATCAGAGTGCTAATTACACGACATGTGCAGAAGAAAATAATCTGGCATGTTGGCGACAGGATGAAACATCTGAGAACGTAAGCAACAGATCCTCACCCTGTCATACCGTTTTTACCGCTCAGCTACCAGGCGGATGATGTCATCATCTTCGTCTTTCGCTGTGACCACAGCAGGCTCTGCCGCTTTTTCAGGTTCGTTAGCTTCGCAAAGGCGACGGAGCAATGCGTTCTGTCTTTTTTGCTGATCTAACAATGCTTCAAGCAGCTCAATCTGCTCATTAGTACGCGAACTTGCCCTATTGACGAAAAACCACAGTACAAGCCCGACAACCAGAATCACCACCGATACAGCCAAAGACGCCAAACTCAACGCGCCAGAATTCAAAACTTCGTTCATTTCACCACCTCAATGTAGACAGCGTAGTTTACCACTGCCGCACAAGAAGGTAATCAACTGTGGCAAAAATGCGCTTACCAGGGAATAAATTTATTAATGGCACAAATACCGCTGAAAAATTGTACATCCTGATCGCACATGATGTTGAACACTTGCGCCCACATCAGTATGCATACCAGCACGACAACTATCAGCACTACCCAGCGAATTTTTTTCACTCCAGCTCCACTCTTCGAATCAACATCTTATGCCTATAAATTATCATGCGTTACCTAAACCCAGCGTTAACTGTATCGGCATTCAATCTTTTTAGGAATGATTCACTTGTTTCATCTCATGTACAGGCTAATCTAATAATAACGAGAAAAGATAAGAGGTTGTAATGCGTCTGATAATCCGCGCTATTGTGTTGTTAGCTCTGGTTTGGATCGGTTTATTACTGAGCGGCTACGGAATTTTGATTGGAAGTAAGGAGAATGCAGCGGGCCTGGGCTTGCAATGCCAGTATCTGACCGCCCGCGGAACCAGCACCGCGCAATACGTCCACACAAACAGCGGTATCATTGGCCTGTCGGATTGTCCCTTGTTAAGAAAAAGCACAGTCATTATTGATAACGGTTAATATAGCAGCAATACATCCGCTACGTTATTTGCACCAACTAACGTTATGACAGTTCATAAAAAACCCCAGATACAAAAATACCTGGGGTTTTTACCTTGACGCTATTACATCAGATTAGAACGGATAGTCGTTATAACCCATTTGTTCTGAAATTTTACGCGCAGCCGTATGCAGCATCGCCACATACTCGTGCAAACGTTCTTCTGAGAAACGCAGCGTCGGGAATGAAATACTCAAGCCTGCAATCACTACACCGAAACGGTCAAACACCGGTACACCGATGCAGCGCAGACCTTCTTCCTGTTCTTCGTTATCTTCACCGTAGCCCTGCTCGCGTACTTTATCCAGCAATACCAGCAGCTCATCAGTATTGGTAATAGTACGGTCGGTGCTGCGCTTGTACTCAATACCATCCAGAATCTGCTTCACTTCATCGCGGTCACGCCATGCCAGCAGAACTTTACCGATAGCCGTGCTGTACAGCGGATTACGGCGACCTACGCGAGAATACATGCGCAGATTGTACATAGAGTCGATTTTATGGATGTAGACAATGCTGTCTTCATCCAGTGCACCAAGGTGCACTGTCTCTTTGGTCAGGCGCGAAAGTTCGCGCATCTGAATATCAGCGCTACGGATAAGATCGACGTTTTGTAACGCGCGAGCACCCAGCTCGAATAGTTTCAGGGTCAGTGAGTATTTCTCCGACTCCCCTTCTTGTGCCACATAACCCAGCGTTTTCATGGTCTGCAAAAAGCGATAAACGGTGCTTTTTGACATCATGACGCGTTGCGACAACTCGGTAATACCAATTTCGCGCTCTTCACCCAGCGCCTGCAGAATGCCAAAAACCTTCAGCACGGAAGATACAGAATCGGGTTGTTTATCCAGATCTGCGATTGCCATTTATCACCCCTTTCGAGTGTTTTATAAAAATCAGAACCGGTTTTTATTATAATTTCACGTATCAGCCCTCGCAATCGCTCTTTGCTTACTTAGTTACAAATCTGCGACCTAACGCCTGAATATCAATGCTAAAATTATTATTCTCATCATAAATTCCAACAGTATTGACTTCCTATGGAAAAAACTCAGACCGATGGTCTGCCATTGCCCCAGCGATATGGCGCAATTTTAACCATTGTTATTGGCATCTCTATGGCAGTACTCGACGGCGCAATAGCAAACGTTGCCCTCCCCACTATCGCCACCGATCTTCAGGCCTCACCCGCCAGCTCAATCTGGATTGTGAACGCCTACCAAATTGCGATCGTTGTTTCGCTGTTATCGCTCTCTTTTTTAGGTGATATGTTTGGCTACCGACGCATTTATAAGTGTGGTCTGGTCGTGTTTCTGTTGGCATCGCTGTTTTGTGCCTTGTCAGACTCGCTGCATATGCTGACGTTAGCGCGCGTGGCTCAGGGGTTTGGCGGCGCGGCACTGATGAGCGTTAATACGGCATTGATCCGACTCATTTATCCTCAGCGCCAGCTTGGCCGCGGGATGGGTATTAATTCCTTTATCGTGGCTGTATCCTCGGCAGCGGGTCCGACTATTGCGGCGGCAATTCTTTCTATTGCCTCGTGGAAATGGCTATTTCTGATTAACGTTCCATTGGGGATCATCGCCCTGCTGCTGGCTATGCGTTTTTTGCCACCCAATTCATCACGTAGCAATAAACCGCGCTTTGATCTGCCCAGCGCAATAATGAACGCCTTAACATTCGGTTTGTTGATCACGGCACTCAGCGGATTTGCACAGGGACAGTCACTAAAACTGATTGGTGCTGAACTTGTGGGGCTTCTCGTGGTAGGTTTTTTCTTTATCCGCCGCCAGCTCGCATTGCCAGTACCGTTATTACCGGTTGATCTACTACGCATTCCGCTGTTTTCACTCTCTATTTGCACCTCAATCTGTTCATTCAGCGCACAAATGCTGGCGATGGTTTCCCTGCCCTTTTTTATGCAAACGGTTCTCGGACGCAGCGAAGTTGAAACGGGCCTGCTGCTGACGCCGTGGCCGCTGGCAACCATGGTGATGGCCCCACTGGCGGGATATTTGATTGAACGTGTTCATGCAGGTCTGCTTGGCGCGCTGGGCATGGCAGTAATGGCGTGTGGGCTGTTTTCGCTGGTGTTGCTGCCCGCATCACCTTCCGATTTTAATATCATCTGGCCAATGATTTTGTGTGGTGCGGGTTTTGGCTTGTTCCAGTCACCGAATAATCACACCATCATCACCTCCGCGCCGCGCGATCGTAGCGGGGGCGCGAGCGGTATGCTCGGAACGGCGCGCTTACTGGGTCAAAGTACCGAGGCAGCACTGGTTGCGCTGATGCTAAATCAGTTTGGTGAGAGTGGAACGCACATCTCGCTAATAACCGCTGGCATTCTGGCTTCGCTGGCAGCCATCGTGAGCGGCTTGCGTATTACGCAGGCGCGCGTATAAACGCCATACCCGGCAGTACTTCGCCGGGTTTAACGTCATCTATTATTCGCGTAACGGTTCCGATGTCACCACTCCGGTTGGTACATAGGATTAGACGGATCGTCGGTATCTCCCATTATACAATCAGAAAAAAACTCCAGACTAAATCCTGCAGTGGCTAACTGCATCAATTTACGCTGCTCATCCGTTAAATTCGCTGTTGGGTCGAGTTCTTCTGCTGAAACAGCATCATCTGCAGAAACTGGCGTTGTGCTGATGGTCATATCGCTCATGATAAATACCTATTTCAGGAACTCTTTTTGGGTTTCCAGTAGAGCTTCTATCGTCGACGACAATACCTTGGTCAGGTTATTGAAGATGGTATTTGCCTGGCTTAATTTTTCAGACATAACTTGCGACTGGCTTTCTACTGTACTGGACATCGTGTTCATCGAGTTTTCCCACTCGTTAAACATACCGCTGCTGATAGTAGCAAATTCACCCGAGTTGTGTGCCTCAAAATCCCAGGTCGATGCGGGAGAAACATAAATATTCGCTTTATCTCCTCCCGTCCCAGTCATGTCATATGCTTTGTCCATAACAATAACACTTTCTGTAACATGTACACTAGCATTACTATCACCAGCTTCAAAATTGGTTTCTGCCGGTTCTAACATTGTCGTTGGGATTAAGACGCAATAATATTCATGCTCTGCCCCATTCTTCTTTGATGATATCAACGTATACCCATCCGGTATATAAAAGTCCCTATTATTCACCTCATTAATAGGCACAATAAACATTTCGGCGTTAGTTGATACAACACTATATGTCTTCTCATTCAAATCATCCCCTGAATATCTTAAATCTTTATAATTCTTATTTAAATAAGGTGGCTCAACCTTCTCTGATGGATAGGCACTTCCTGCATTTTCTCGATAGGTATATGGTGGCGATGCCTGAACGCCGTGGGCATCAAAATCCCAATCAGCAACATCACTAACATAGATATTTGCACCCTCCTGCCCTTTAACATTTGGGCCTTTATCCCTAATGTTATAGGATTCAGTCTCAAGAACAATATCTTCCGTGAGATGGCACTTACCTCCCCCATCGGCAATCACCATTGTTGATGGTACCAAAAAGCAATCAAATTCGTGATAATCATTAGTATCCGTTGATGTTATCAACGTATACCCATCCGGATACACAAATCCTTTCGTCTTAATTTTATCCTCTGGCACAACCTTCATCTGGCGAGAAGAGGGAATGACAAAATAGGAGTTAGCGTCAATTTCCGAGTTACCTTTGTCATCCTGAGCAGCTGAACCTTTGCCATAATCTCGTGTGAAAGGCTGGTTTCCGAAATAATTAGCATCATACAAGGGTACATCCGCATTTGTGGCCGTCTGACCTGCTGGCGTTGTTCCTGCATCTGAGTCATTCCCAATTAAGCTAAACGTTGCGTCTTTGGCATCCCGTACGGGCTGAAGATCTGGGTAAACATAGAGAGTATAAGTGCCATCAGCCTCAGCTACCAAATACAGCCGACAATCCGATTCTGGAGGTTCATTAAGATTAGCAACCGAATCAGCCACCGTAATATTATCTATATCATCTCCAGGATTACCCGTATACATTTTCCCATCAGCCCCAGCCTCAATATGTGTTTCGATAGCCAGCTGATCGGATAACTCCAGTTGTGTAGCCCAATAATAGACTCCCTGGGCATCTAATCCGCGGATAGCTACAGGTCCGCGTTCAGGATAGGGGCCGGAAGTCGTTTCAGGGTTAATGGGTGTCAGGTTGATATTACCGTTAGCATCATATATCCCCCACCCATAAATGATGGCATCTAGTTCGTCCATCACACCACCGACATCAATTTTCATGTCATCATCATCAGTGGAGACAAATGTCACCATCTGTGATTTAAAGCTGTTAACATCATTGAGAAATTCAACGCTTTGATTAGCAAGATCCGTATATACATCCATATAATCTGTTTGCAGCCCAACAAGCTCAGTACTAACATCCGCATAGATTTCCCAGTCACTCTCGGGATATTTCACCCCATTGCCATGATCGTTATCATTTGACCAGATATAGGTGCTGAAATCGATATGATCATCAATCTTGCCATCACCGTCCTTATCCATGTTTTTGTCGAAAGTGATGTCCCAGAGTGAGCCACCAACAGCGGAATCCTCTAAAGGTTCTCCCACGCTTTTTTTACTTGAAACACCGGTGTTCATGAACCGAGAGAGAGACGATTTCAATACGCCCTGTGCAGGAGTCGTGTCGATAAGGATCCCTTTGTTGAGAAGCTGATGATACTGTTCAGAATAGACTGCCAGTTTTTCTGTCAACATATCAATCACCTGTTGGCGGCGCGTACCCGTTTCTGCAGTATCGGCAGTTGTAGAAGCTTGTAGCACCTTAGGCGATGAAGAAACTGCATTGGTGGTTGTACATAGTGTTGAAAATGAAATTTGTCCTGCTGTTGTGACACTTGTAGACATCGTATCTTTCCCTGAAAGGTGTGCAACGTTTTAGTTACCAGGCATCTCGGCAAGCGTATCCTGAGATTGCATATATTGAAGCAATTGTATGTTGCTGGTTATTGCAAGTTTCTGCATCGCGTTGTGCTTATGTACCGCAACCGTACAGACTGAACGCTTAAGAAGGTTTGCAATCTCTTTTACCCGCATGCCTCGTGCATACAGACGAATAATTTCGAGTTCTCGCGAGGTTAACTGGGACTGCTGTTGAGCATAATCAGTAGTTATATCCTTCTGTTGGATCCGCGGAGAAGAATAAAAGCGCTTTGTCGCCAAATAAGATAACGCTTTTGGCAGACAACGTTCTAAATCATCTTTCTTGCTTATTAACGCGTGTACGCCTGACGCCCGGAGACGTCGGAGCGTGGGAGTAAATGTGTAGTTTTCACTTACAAGCGCAATCAGCTTGATTTCCGGTGCTACCTTTTGAATTCTCGAGATATAGTGAGTAGCATCATTATTATTTTCACAGTCAAAAGATACATCAACAATCAGAACTAATTTTTTATCATCGCGTTTACCTGATAACGCATGAATCAATTCATTTCGCGAATGAGTTACAAATGCAATATCCGCATACCCGGCAAGCAGGCTGCGTAATCCTGTAATGACAATCGGTTCATCACTGGCAACTGCAACGGAGAGTCGGGAATGTAGGAATTTATGGGACATATTCGGTTCCTTCTTATGCAAATGCTAATCAATCCTTAATTAGCTAAAAATAAATTATTTAAGATAATTTCATGCAGAACAAGGTAACTCAAATTATTTATTCTAACTTTAGAATTAAAAATACATTAAATCATTTAATCAATGAATGGCATTGTATTCATTGATTACATTTCTAATATATTTATGTGTCTCATTAAACGGGGGGATTTGATTGCTATACTTCGCAACGTTTCCTTCTCCGGCGTTATAGGCGGCCAGAACCAGTTCAAGATTACTTCTATAGCGCTTCACCAATTCTGAAAGAAAATAAGTGCCAAGATGAATATTAATCTCAGGATCAGATAATCGATGCTTTTCAAGAGAATACCCCAATGCTGAAGACAGGCGGTTCGCAGTATCAGGCATCAACTGCATTAAACCCACAGCGCCTTTTGCTGAGATAATGTCCGGATTAAATCCGGACTCAACGGCCATAACCGCCTTAACGAGATACGGATCGACACCATACTGTCTGGCATAGTGGCCGATAACATTATCGTAACGACCCTTGGCCATCTGAGTCGAAAACTGACGCCGCGGTGAGGAACGCGACATGCGAATGGCGGAATTGGATTTCGTGGCCTGCCAGCGTTGCACGGCATCATCGTTAGCGATAGCGCAGCGACGCCCCTTGCTTGACGTCCGTTGCTGTTCGACATACATGATTCCCTGAGCATCTTCATAACACCACTGAGCTGCCATCGCAGCAGGCATGTACCAACACAGTAAAAGAAATATACTATGACGCATTTCCCCCCCCTTTCATGTTTGTTTCCGTATTTTCTTTATCGCAGTTAACATCGCCCTCCATCTTTTCTGACTCGTCATTCTGAGGAATATCATCCTTCCAAGCTTGTTCCATCTGCTCGAGCCAGGTCAGTAAGCGCATAATTTCATCAATACTGCTGCTATCAATAAAAGTATAAATTTTTGCCGTCTTAAAAATTCGCCGTGCCAGAGAGATATTGCGAATAACAGGGATGTTGTTTTTTTCCGCGAAAGCAATAACAGCAACAGCGCGAGAGTTTTTCTCGACGACTGAAATAAAAGGCAAGCCAATTACCGTAGGATTAAAATAAATGCCCAATGCGATATGTGTCGGATTAGCCAACACCATTTTTGAAGTTAATATATTTGCTTTAGTCTGTTCAGAAAGCAATTCACGATGCAACTGCTTACGCGCGCTTTTAATGTGCTGATCACCCTCATTATTCTTATACTCTTGCTTTATTTCCTGCTTGGTCATCATCAAGTCTTTAATATATAAATAAAAATCAACCAAAGCATCAAATGCCATAACAATTAAAAACGGCAACAAGGTATAACAAAAAAGCAATGGCATCAACCCACGCCACACATTAATAAAATGCTGGATGCCCCCAGTCGGTACAGTAAATAAACGACCATGATACTTTATAATAAAAACACTAAAACCAGTGAGTGCCATCCCAAGATACAAAATAGCTTTTATACTGTCTTTCAAACCTCTGACACTGAATATTTCTTTAAATCCTTTTATTGGATTAATGGCATTCAGATCTAATCGAATCGCCTCCGACGCCATTTTAAAACGCGTTTGTATCAATGTCACCAGTGCCGAAGTAAAGACAGAAATCAGGGCAATACCAGAGATAATTTTAAACGCTGTTGTAAATACCAGTCGCGCATATTCTCCCGTTGATAGCATGAAACCACTACTGACGAATAAATCGAAATAAAATGTTAACTCCCTCGCATCGATGCTCATCCATACAAAAGAGGAGACTGCAATTAACGTAAGTAGCCCTACAAAATCTCGGCTAAGAAACATCTGTCCCTTCTTAGCAGAATCTTCTTTCTTTTTATGCGTTGGTTGTTCAGTTTTTTCTTCACTCATTATGCTTAACTCTTCGGTAAAAAATCACTTAGTCGTAATCCTGTCAACTGGGAGATAAGTAATGGTGTTAAATAAATCAGCAGTACGAAAATGGCGATAACGCTCTTTAATGTTAATGCGACAGAAAAAGCATTCAATTGTGATGCGAAACGTGAAAGTAAACCAAGCGCACATTCTGTGACAAATAAAGCGACGACGATAGGCCCTACCAAAATTAAAGCCTTCAGCATTAACTCATTAACAAGATGAACAACTTGCAGTGCTAATGCTTTGTCAAAGTGAAAGGATTGTGCCACCGGAAATATTTGATAACTTTTTTTTATCGCCTCACAAAGCGTAACCATTCCGCCACTTAGCATAAAAGTCGCGCCGTAGAAATAGTTCATAAAACTGGCGAAAACAGATGTTTCTACCCCTATCCCTGGATTCATAGTACTACTAATAGTTGCTCCGCGTTGGTTGTCAATGACCTCACCTACCACCAAAGCAATCCAGAATGGCACTGACAGGCAAATACCACATAGTAAACCAATAATCGCTTCCCGAACGATAATCACCATTGGTGGCGCCGCTGGCGCCATTGGAAACTGTACACTCAGCAAGGGCAAAAAACCGAGAAGCATAAAACACGTAATTACATTTTTGGCTAACATGCCCCCTAGCACCTGGCTGTTAAACCAGGGCAAGAAAAATGTTATTGGCAGAAGTCTGGCCATCCCAATAACAATCAACAGGATATATTCATGGTAGAGCACATAAACATTCATAGGCGACTCATTAGGGTATCTGGAATGCCATAACCAATACTTCGGCAGCGAAACTTTTCAGGCTGGAAACAAACCAGGGTGCAGTCATAAAAAGCGCGGCAGAAACCGCCAGCAATTTTATACCAAATGGCAAGGTCTGTTCCTGGATATGAGTAATTGCCTGAAGAAGGGCCACAACTATCCCCACTACTGTTGCAACAATAACCGGAACTGAAGATAATATTAACACCATATATAGTGCTTTATTGCCTATATAAAAGATATTGTCCATTGTTTATGCCGCCGTTTTCCATAACGCTGCGTACTGCATGACCATTCCGGTCGCAATCTTAGACCAGCCATCAATGGCAACAAAAAGTACCAATTTTATTGGTAATGATATTGTTACAGGACTCATCATCATCATGCCGAGAGCCAACAATACGTTGGAAACTAACAGATCCACTACAATGAAAGGAAGATAAACATAAAAACCTAAAACAAAGGCGCTTTTTATTTCACTCAATGAATAAGCCGCTAACAGCGTAAATAACGAGCTATTATCAACTGTTGGTTTAATCCCAACAACTTGATGATCATCCGTTACGGGATATTGCTGCTGATAGATATTGCTAAAAAATGTAAGGAGTTCTTTATCAGAAAACCGGTATAAATAATTTTTATATCCAGAAAGGCCGTTATCGATGAAACTTTGCACTGACTCAACATTATCGAAAGAGATACCTTCCTGGCAATAATAATCATAACTCTGCAGGGCAACAGGCGACATGACAAAAGCAGTTAAGAGTAGTGATATGCCATTCAAGGTCATATTGGATGGCGCCTGCTGTAAGCCAATGGCGTTGCGTATCAATGAAAAAACAATAGAGAATTTAATAAAGCACGTTCCGCCCGCAATGAAAAATGGCAATAGTGTCGCAAGACTCAGAATCCCTACCAAACCAATGCTATTATAATCCGTCATAATCTCATCTCACAATGTGTTGTAAACTTCCTCTATTTCCACCGCCAAACGATCATTCAGCAAAATAAGTTCTCCCTTTGCCAACGTTCTACCCTGAACCCGGAGTTCAACATCAACTTTGTTGCCTCCCAGACCAATCTGGGAATCTAATACATCGCCGATTTGTATTTTACTAATTTCTGCTAATGTCATGGTTGTTTCACTGAGTACAAACTCAATGTTTAGTTTGAGTCCATCTGTGGACCATAATTTATCAACAAGAGCATTATTTGTTTGAATATCCATAATATCCTCACTTACAGTAAAATGGTGTTGTTCATATTGGACTGCACAATAATCTATGTTTCCGACATAAAGGTAAATCTGAACATTTGTAATCCACAAGGCATCACCAATGGCCAAATTTTCGATATCCCTCACAGGTAACGCTGTGAATCCGAGAGATATTTTGATGGGACAAAGCAAATGCTGGCAATTGTTTACTATTTCCGTAACCTGCACATCTAATGAGGTTAGGGATGTTTTTGGAAACCAAACTAAACCGGCATTGTCACCTGCACTGTAGAATTTTTCATGCAGAGGAATCTGACATTCTGGGTCCTCAATAACAACTTCAGCAATAGGTGCAGAAAACCACTCAGTCCCTAAGGAGAGATTCGATAACAACTCACTATACAGCGAAGAAATAAATTTTTTTCCCATCTGCTGAACTGAAAATCGAGCATCCTCCATGCCATATTTCTGTAAAAGCTTTTCTGCAGAGACAAAAAAAAATACCTCCGTTCCGGCGTGAAGACCACTACAGCGGATGAACGCTCCCTGCATTCGTTTCTGATTTGTTAGCAAAGGGATAGCATTGCGTACGCAGTACTGCATGATCAGGTTTTCTGTGACATCCAGGTGCCGTAAACACGAAAGAATGGTATTCACGTCTCCTCCTCCTCGTCATTTAGAACATTCTGGTTTGCCTCATTCTGCTGCTGCGAATTCTGCTGATTCTGAAGATAGTCATTTGACGTCGACACGGCACCATCTACACGCAATCCGTGCAACGGATGTTGCTGTTGGAAATTTACCAGTTGTTGTTCAGTTTCAATGTCCGATGGCATAATTTGTATTTGCGTATCAGATTTATTCTGAGCGTGTTCTATGCGTACCTGGGCTTTTTGTTGAGTAGGAAAGGTCCAACTAACTTCGGTCACATTCGATTTCGTGTTTACCGCAAGCGTTACATTTTTGGCAGACTTTAATTGCTGCTGGTTAACTGCCTCTTTTCCACGTTCTCCAGATAACAGCTTTTCCGTTACCCATCCGGATTCATCGATAACCTTGTCAGGCACTGGCATAGCAGATAGCACTGTCACCTCTGAAGATTCATTTTTTTTCTTATCAGATCTCTGAGTATTCTCTTGATGTTGCGGGTCCGCTGCGGTAAAAATTGTTGCCGGCCCACTGTGGATTAGGGTTTCTTCCTTTAATCGTCCTACATCAGCACTGGCATGCTGGCTAATAATCACTGTGGAAATACGTGTTGACACATTAGATACTGAATTATTGCCCGTACGAGCCGTTTGTATCTGCGGTACGGATTTGGCCAACAGAGGCGATAATAGTGGTTCCCCAGCTAATATTACCGATGTCGCAATCTGGACAGTTTGCTCGGTGTCCTTGTCTCCTTTTATCTCATCTTTGTTACCGTCAAAGGTCTCAATCTTAGTACTCTTTTTCAACTTGATACCAGTATCATTCAATAATTTCTGAATAATTCCATCAATAGATTGCACGCCGTCACAAGAGCACATGTTTTCTGATAAATGTGTTTTCACTGATGATGCTTTTATATTTTCCATGAAATACATTCCTCTATAGAATATTCTTCCTGAGAAATTCTTTTGACACTACGCAGACGTTTAAATTTTTGTTGGCATAAAGACCACTTTCGTTTTTTACGTTCATAGTTGGCGCGTAATTGCAACAGATGTGATTTTTTATCTTCTTGTTCATGTTGACTTGCAACTAACTCACTTTTTTCGGCATCCAGGCTATATAAAACTGATAGCAGTAATGATTCTTTTCTTTTAATAGCATATATATTGTCTTTAGTTATTTCACTCTCTGTAACTCCATGCCATAAGTTGATGATACATCCATCAGTCTCCTTATGACGCTCAGCATTAACAATCAGCAAGTTTTTTAATCGTTCAATTTCGCGTTCAATACGTGTCACTTTCAGAATAAGACTATCGCAGTACATTGAATACAGATTTTCCATACTTTTATAAGGCATACAGTAACTCCAACATTTCTGTAAATGATGTTTTATCTTCCATTTTTTGCTGGAGAAAATTCTTTATAATGTCAGTTTTCCCAACAATTAAATCTGTGGCTGGGTTTTCACCCGGTTGGTATTCACCTAATTCAATCATCAGCTTCAATTCGTCCAGTTTTGACAAATTATTTCGAAATAAAGATGCAGCTTCACGTTGTTCATCAGATGATACTGCACGCGTTACACGACTGACGCTACGTAATACATCAATTGCCGGATAATGTCCTGTACCAGCCAGTTTTCTGGAAAGATAAATATGCCCATCTAGAATCGAGCGCACTTCATCCCCGATGGGGTCTACTTCCTCTTCTTCTTCAAGCAATACCGTATAGAACGCTGTAATGCTGCCGAATTGAGTTTTACCACTTCTTTCCAGGATCCGCGGCAAGTTATCAAAAACAGATGATGGGTAACCTCGTCTTGCGGGCATTTCTCCAGCTGAAAGCGCAACGTCACGAAGCGCACGGGCATAGCGTGTCATTGAATCAATCATCAGAACAACATTTTTGCCGGCATCGCGAAAATATTCTGCAATAGTAGTTGCAATAAGCGCTGCATTCCGTCTTTCAACAGCGGGCCTATCAGAAGTAGAATAGACGACTATGGTTTTATCACGCTTATCCTCCGGGATCCCTTCAGCTAAAAACTCGGTAACCTCCCTGCCTCGTTCACCAACAAGCCCAATAACGTAAACATCTGCAGATGAATGGCTGATGATCATCGTCATTAAGGACGTTTTTCCGGCTCCTGCACCAGCAAAGATCCCTACACGTTGACCTATGCCGCAAGTCAATAACCCGTCGATAGCTCTGACACCTGTCGCAAATAAGCTATCGATTGGTCGGCGCTCACTATAATCTGGTGGAGATTGCATAATGGGTCGAAGCATTGATAAAGGAGCATTGTCAGGAACTGGCGACGCAAAACGTTCACAAATCTTGCCTTGTGCATTAATAACTGTACCCAGAGTATCCATCGATACTGAAAGTGAAAAAGCAGTACCATCTGGAACAATAATATTGGAGCATGAAATACCATCTGAACCGCCCAGCAGACACAGCACAGCATTGCCCTGACTAAAACCGATTGTCTCTGCTTGCCCAATAATCCGTGAATCGTTCAGAGAGCGATAAATACAACATCTTTCCCCAATAAAAGTATGGCGCAAAGGGGCAGTAATGATCGTCCCTTGAATCGATGTGATCCTGGCATTACAATCAAAAATATTACTCAGCAAGATTTCCTGCATTATTTTAGCGCCTGGCTAAATGCTTCTACACTATCATAAAACTGGTTCAAAACATCCGCCAGTAACTCACCTTGTTCAATTGTATTTTCACTTAAAAATACTCTTAGAACGAAACTTCCATCATCTTCAACCAGTTGTAACTGGCCTGTCATACTCCAGTCACAAGTTGCTACTAATGATTCGATAAGTTGAGAGGCAGCATTTAATAACGCATGATGATCATATTTTGCAACAGCACTCCAAAGAACCACAACACCGTTAACAGTACTAAACATAATTGATGGTTTTTCACCAAAACTGAGTTCTATTGTGGAATGATGGTCTATATCAGCGACCAACGATGGATCACACCCCATTATCTCAAGCGCCTGTTTTAGAGTATCTGAAATTTTTGAAACATCCATTTAATTAATCCACCATTTTGATTACGTTAACTTTAACACTTTCTGATATTTCGCCAAATGAAATGACATCCAGATCAGTAAATTGCGACATTATCAAACGTTTAGTATAGCGTCTGATATCAACTGCAGTTAAAAATACAACATCCTTTCGTGAAAGATTCAATAAATGATGCTCGAACCTATCAATAACAAACTCATTATCTGCCGGTTCCATATTGATAAATGATCCAGAAGCAGATGTTTTAATTCCCTTTCGGATTTTATTTTCAATCTCAGGTGATAACACCATAACTGATAATACATTTTCAGTGGAAAACTTATCCGAAATATAGCGCGCTAGCGCACTGCGCACATGCTCTACCAACTGGATCGTATCTCTCTCTTTCCCGCCCCACATCGCCAACGCTTCAAGCACTGCTTTCATATTTCTTACTGAAATACGTTCACTTAACAAACGTTGTAAGACTTCAGATACTCGCTGGACAGTACAGTGCCTGTACGTTTCCTTTAATAACTCAGGATACTGGCGTTCAAATTTATCCATGATGTTTTTGGTTTCCTGAATGCCAAACAACTCAGGGATCTGTGCGGTCACCAGCAGCTGAAAAGAGAGCATCATTTCATCTTCTGCCGAACGCAACGTAAATCCCAAAGATGAACATAACTCTTGGTTCTGTTCAGCGACCCAGTATTCTTTTTCATTTCCATATCCAGTGATGATTATATCAATGCCTGGAAAATCAATAATGCCATCAAGATTCAAAAGTTTGAAATATCCAAATTTAATTGGAAATACACCTGCAGTAACTTCATTGATCAGGACAACAACATGGTTTAACTGTACGTTTGGGCTCATTATTACACTGACTTTCGGGAGTTCAATGCCATAGTTAAGATAAAAGTCCTGTGAAAAGCGCATGCCAAAATGTTCAATATCCAGATTGCTAAAATCCTGCTCTGGGAGCATTACCATCAACGGTACAGTTTCAGGTATAATATTTGCTGTGGGCAAAAGTGTATATCCTTCACTACCAGAACTCCCTCCTGGCTCCGTTTTTATACTCCCGAAAGACGTTGCCTTCTTTTTAGCTTTCACAGTACGGTTAAAAAAAACAGCAAGAATGATGCTGGCTATAAGCATAAAAACTATCAATGGAAATCCCGGAAGACAACCAATTAAAATGGCTACAATTGCCGTTACAATCAAAACAAAATCACGTTGGAAAATCTGATCAATGATATTGTTACCCAGATTTTTCCCATCCTCACTAACCCTTGTTACCACAAAGCCGGTACCGATAGAAATAAGTAAAGCGGGAATCTGAGCGACCAAAGCATCGCCAATTGTTAAAATCGTATAGACATCGGTAGCCCCACTAAAGGACATACCATGACGACCCATACCAATAGAAACGCCACCAATGAAATTGACAAAGATAATCACAATGCTGGCAATTGCATCACCTTTGTGATGTAGCCCCCTGAAACACCGGACAGTAGCTGTATCTCCAGATAAGAGATAGGCTTGAATATATGTCTAACACTAACGCCAATTTTGAGATGACCGGGATCCTGTTAGGGCAAGAAGTCCGTAAACGTAAAACTCCTCAGGAGAAGATCGCCATTATCCAGCAGACGATGGAGCCGGGTATGAATGTCTCCCATGTCGCCCGCCTGCATGGTATCCAGCCCAGCCTGCTGTTTAAGTGGAAGAAGCAATATCAGGAAGGCAGCCTCACCGCCGTTGCGGCTGGAGAGGAAGTCGTTCCTGCTTCTGAGCTTACTGCTGCTCTGAAGCAGGTCCGGGAGCTTCAGCGCCTTCTGGGCAAGAAAACGATGGAAGTTGAGATCCTGAAAGAAGCCGTGGAGTACGGTCAGTCGCGAAAATGGATAGCGCACGCGCCCTTGTTGCCAAAGGACGGGGAATAGCCATGGTCAGCCGGACCATGGGCGTGTCGCGTGCGCAACTGTCACTGCGGATTAACCGTTCTGCCGACTGGCAGGACAGGCGCTGTAACCGGCGTAATGAAGAAGCAGACGCAGAAATACTGTCGGCTATCCTCAACATTATCAGCGATATGCCGAGTTATGGTTATCGACGCGTGTGGGGCATCCTGCGCAAGCAACGTCGCACAGAGGGACAGCCACCTGTGAATGCCAAACGGCTTTACAGGATAATGAGCGAGCATAACCTGTTGTTGTTGCATCACAAACCAGAGCGACCGAAGCGTGAACATAAGGGCAAGATAGCGGTGGCAGAAAGCGATATGCGCTGGTGTTCAGATGGCTTCGAGTTCGGCTGCGACAACGGCGAAAAACTGCGGGTAACGTTCGCGCTGGACTGCTGCGACCGTGAGGCCATAGACTGGGCAGCAAGCACGGGAGGCTATGACAGTTCGACCGTGCAGGATGTGATGCTGAGGTCGGTGGAAAAGCGCTTCGGCGACAGGTTGCCCGACACAGCGGTGCAGTGGCTGACGGATAACGGTTCAGCGTATACCGCGTATGAAACGCGGAGGTTCGCGAGAGAGCTGAATCTGGAGCCCTGCACAACAGCGGTGAGCAGCCCGCAGAGTAATGGCATGGCCGAACGGTTCGTGAAAACGATGAAAGAAGACTATATCGCGTTCATGCCAAAACCGGATGTGAGAACAGCACTGCGAAACCTTGCAGTAGCGTTCACGCATTACAATGAAAACCACCCGCACAGCGCGCTGGGATATCACTCCCCGAGGGAATACCGGCGGCAGCGGACATCGTTAACTTAAGATACAAAAGCTGTTCGGAGATGGAGGGTCAAGATCACTTGATGATTAACAAAACTACATGGAGATGTATATGCCTGGTGCAGTTAAAACATACTCACACAATGTTTATAGCCATTATAAAAGTGATTTTCACAGGCAAAGAGAAGTTAAGAACCATAATTTACTGTCCGCATGTTTATCAGCTATCGCTAATGTCCCTAAAAATATTAGCATTAGCAAAACCCTTCAAAAAACAACAGCAGATTTGGCGCGTAGTAATGCTAATCGTGTAGATATCCCAATACACTCGTTCAATAATAGAGGTGTCATGACTCTAAATGAGAATCGTGTAAAATTAGAGATACACACAGCTTTAAATATAGGTAATGCTATAACAACCTTTGAAAATAAATACAAAACTGATTCCCTCAGCGGAAAAAATTTAGAGGCTTATAATGTTCTAAAAGACAAAATACAGGAGTTTAAAAACGATTTTGATGCTCAGTTCAAAAAAGGTGAAGCGATTATTAACAGTATAGAAACCTGTGCAAAAATGGTCGATGCTAAAACAATAGTTCCCATTTTCGATGCAATGTTTAATAAATATACTCAATTGAAGGAGTCACCGGTTAGGCAGACTACAAATCTTGATGTTGATACTATCAGGACCTCATTAGCTAACATATTGAACACCGAATATAGAACATCTGACATTAATATGGCAATTAGTGAGCAAGGTAATGCAGCAGGCCAAATTATCAAAAGATTTCTTTCGTCCTCTCGATCAGTGCATATCAGTGATGTTAGCATCGCCAGGCTTGAACAACCTGCTTTTAATGACTATATGAATAAACAGCTTCAGGAGTTACCAGTAAATGACCGCGAGTTGACATTATCCTTATATAAGGCTTTCACTACAAACCTAAATAAGAATATTTTGTTTGACAAGGATTTTACTTCTACTTTTTTCGGGCAGGCTATTATAGTTACAAATGATTTTGTAAAGTCCTGTCATACTGAGACGGACAGTTTTAAGGGGGAGGGCCGCGATAATTCAGTTGGAAAAGCTCTTAATTCCGCATGTGAAAAATTTGTTGAATATGTGAAAACCACCTTACCTGAAGCGTAGCATTTTCTTCGAAAATAACAATGCTGCTCTCTACCAGCGGTGGTTTAAGGCTAACAAATGAAGGGCCACGATGTGGCCCTTTTATTGTCACCCCTAAACCACCTCCTAGGGAGGTGGTGATTGATCCTGTAAGGCTATAGCCTGAAGAATGCCCATGCCGGAATATCTCTGCTTACTCACCACAAGTAAAAGGAGACAAACCAACATGGGGCTTTACAGGAGTTCATCACATGTATATTGGCGTTGCAAATACCACATAGTCTGGACACCAAAATATCGATTCAGGATCCTCAAAGACAAGCTGGGCAAGGAGCTTTACAGGACAATCTACATTCTCTGCGGAATCAAGGATTGTGAAGTTCTGGAGTTAAATGTCCAGCCAGATCATGTACATCTAGTCGTCATCGTCCCACCTAAAATCTCAATATCAACGCTAATGGGCCATTTGAAAGGTCGCAGTGCCATCAGGCTCTACAATCGTTTTCCACACATCAGGAAGAAGCTCTGGGGAAACCATTTTTGGTCGCGTGGTTACTTTGTAGATACGGTAGGAGTGAACGAGGAAATTATCAGAAGATATGTGCGGCATCAGGAGAAAACGGAACAAACACATGAACAACAGATGGAATTGCTAGAGTAGTAAGCGGAAGGTGAAAGTAGCCCCCCTTACAGGGGGCATTTTCAAAAGCCAGGCAACCTACTTCAAATATTCCCCACTGCGTAGCGCTTCAATACGTTTGTCCAACGGGGGGTGAGTCATAAACAGCTCACTCAACGATTTGGATTTACCATTGATGCAGAACGCCATCATACTGGTCGCTTCCTGCGGCTCATAGCTGGTTTTCAGGCGCTGCAGCGCGGCGATCATTTTTTCACGACCCACCAGTTTTGCAGAACCGGCATCCGCATGGAATTCACGATGACGTGAGAACCACATGGTAATGATGCTCGCCAGAATACCAAACACCAGTTCCAGCACTGTTGCCACCGCAAAGTAGATCAACGGGTTACCGTTGCTACCCTCACCCTCATCACGGTTTCCGCCCATAAAGCCAGCGGCAATTTGCGCCAGAATACGTGAGATAAAGATAACGAAGGTGTTTACTACCCCCTGAATGAGCGTCATGGTCACCATATCGCCATTGGCAATGTGGCTGATCTCATGCGCGATAACCGCTTCGGCTTCATCTGGGCTCATGTTTTGCAACAGGCCAGTACTTACAGCCACCAGCGAGGCATCCCGGCGGGCACCGGTCGCAAACGCGTTTATATCTGGCGCGTGGTAGATTGCAACCTGTGGCATAGCGATCCCGGCCTGGCGGGCCTGATTCGCAACTGTATTCATCAGCCAGCGTTCTCTTTCATTGCGAGGCTGTTCGATCACTTCCCCGCCAACGGACTTTAACGCCATCCATTTGGACATCAGCAGCGAAATGAAGGAACCACCAAAACCAAACAGCAGTGCCATGATCAACAAGCCTTGAACGCTGCTTGACTGGATCCCTGTCAGGCTCAATACCAGCCCGAAAACGACCATCACAGCCAGGTTCGTCAGCAGGAAGAGCGCGATTCGCATCATAATTTTCTTTTAACCTCAATTTAACAAAACGCACTATGCGATTACCCATATCGTATGGGTCTTATGACTATTTTCAAGCATCCATAGGTGCTAAGTCACCAGAAAGACACAACTTTACATTTTATCGTATCAGGCTGACGTCTTCATGCACTTGTTAAAAAAACAGGCACAATTTCTTGTGCCTGTTCGAGGTTATTGACTGGTTGCGGGCTGTTCCGCTGGCTTCTCTTTCTCAAGATGCGCCAGGTCGAGCGCGATTTTTACCGTTTCATCCAGGTACGGATCCGGCTCCTGGTAATCCTTCGGCAGATCGTCCAGTTTCTTCAATGGCGGTTTGCCTTCACGTTTAAACCGATCGTTGATACGCGCCAGACGCATTGCGTCATCTTCGTTATTCTCTTTTTCACGCTGAGCGTAATTCAGAGAAGCGATGTTGCGCTTATCCTTCATCGCATTGAAACGCGCAATGTCCTTCATGATGTACTGGAATTCAGGATCTTTGGCAATACGTGCATTGTGCTCTTTCAGCAATTCAGGTCCGAACGGCGTCAGATTATCTGACTTAGTGTAGGTCGCAGCATCAATGCTGTCCCACGGCAGTGCGTTATCTTCAAACTTCTCGCCGGTTTCAGTTTCTTCATTACCTGTCGGCATGATGATATCCGGCGTAACGCCCTTACGCTGCGTGCTGCCACCGTTTACGCGGTAGAATTTCTGTATCGTATACTGAACAGAGCCCAGCGCAGGCCATTCCGGTCGTAGCATCTGATCGTAAATACGGTTCAGGGAGCGATACTGCTGGACGGTGCCTTTCCCAAAGGTCGGTTCACCAACGATCAACGCTCGGCCATAATCCTGCATTGCCGCCGCGAAAATCTCTGATGCTGAGGCACTGAAGCGATCGACCAATACCACCAGCGGGCCTTTGTAGTACACAACGCCGTCGGTATCGCTGTCTTCACGCACTTTACCGTTATTATCACGAACCTGAACCACCGGGCCGGAAGGAATGAACAGACCGGAAAGCGAAACCGCTTCAGTCAGTGCACCACCACCGTTGGTACGCAGATCGATGATAATACTGCTGACATTTTGTTTTTCCAGTTTCTGCAGTTGGACTTTGACATCATCAGTCAGACCTACATAGAAGCCAGGAATATCCAGTACGCCAACTTTTTCTTTACCAACGGTTTTCACGGACATTTTCACGGCGCGGTCTTCGAGACGAATACGTTCACGCGTTAGCGTCACGGTGCGCGTCTTGGTACCTTTACCGGCAGGCAGAATTTCAAGGCGTACCTTGCTGCCTTTAGGTCCTTTGATCAGTGCCACGACGTCATCCAGACGCCAGCCAATCACATCGACCATGCCCTTGCCCGTCTGCCCGACGCCGACAATACGATCGCCAACGCTGATCGACTTGCTCTTGGCTGCCGGGCCACCTGCCACCATGGAGTTAATGACGGTGTAGTCATCATCCATTTGCAGAACCGCGCCAATACCTTCCAAAGACAAGCTCATTTCCGTATTGAACTGCTCGGTATTGCGCGGAGAGAGATAGTTAGTATGCGGGTCGATTTCACGGGCGAACGCTGTCATCGCCAGTGAGAACACATCTTCGCTGTTGGTCTGCGCCAGACGGCGAATCGCAAATTTATAGCGGCGCGTCAGCGTTTCGCGAATTTCCGCATCGGTTTTACCCGTCAGCTTCAGGCTGAGTTCGTCAAATTTAACCTTACCGTCCCACAGCGCATTAAGCTCTGCTTCGCTCTTCGGCCACGGCGCTTTGCTTCGGTCGAGGTTAAACGTGTCGTTACCGGTAAAATCCATTGGACGTGCCAGTACGCTTAATGCGTACTGATAACGTTCAAATCGGCGTTTTTGCGCCAGATTATAGAGATCGTAAAAGACATCCAGCTTGCCGGTGCGTAGTTCATCGCCGAGGACCGTTTTCTTTTTTGCATACTGTTCGATATCGCTCGCCAACAGCACATTGTGGCTGTAGTCGAGCAAATTCAAATAGCGGTCAAAAATTTTTGCCGAAAACGCCTGATCCAGATCGAACTGGCGATAGTGTGATCGCGTAAAACGCGACGTCACACGTTCGCTTACCGTCGCATGCTGGGTTTCTTCCTTTAAAACGGGGATTTGATCGGCACGCGTGATGTCTTCCACAGCAAGTGCCTGGCCTGCTAATGCAAGCAGACCAGCTAACGCAGTAAGCCTAAAAAAAGTGTTCATGCCAGGCCTGGCCTCCGTTTCAGAACACCAGGTGTTCTGCGCGTACAATCAAAGACATACCCGAATTCAGCTGTACACGGACGCCATCTTTGGTGATTTCTAATACGGTGGCATCCATCGCATTATTTCCTGCTTTCACCTTCAGAGACTGCCCTACCGTCAGTACTGAAATATCAGATACCGGGGTATGCTGTTCTTCGCGAGGAGCACGCGGTGCTTTTGCTGCTGGTTTTTCAGCGCGAGGTTTACGCTCTGCACCTTCTTTACGACGCGGTGCAGGACGCGGCTTACGCTCGCGACGCGGTGCGCCTTCTTTTTCACCGGCAGCAGCAGCCGCTTCGCGTTTTTTCGCCTGTTGCTCTGCGCGTTGCGCCTGAACACGGGCTTTAGCTTCTTCCAGCTGTTTGCGCGCATGTTCAACATGTTGTTCATCCAGCTCACCACAAGGGTTGCCGTCGAGATCAACACGCGTTGCGCCCAATTTAACGCCGTACAGATAGCGCCAGCTTGAAGTATAGAGACGTAAGGCAGAACGGAGCTGAGTCTTGCTGAGGTTCATTTCGCCCTCAACACGCTCTACCAGATCCTGAAAAATGCCAATTTTCAGTGGGCGCGCTTCGCCTTCCGCACTAAAACACTGCGGGAAGCGTTCGGCCAGAAACGCGATGACTTCTTTACTGCTATTCAACTTAGGTTGATTTTCCATGAAATTTCCTGATTACAACGGACGTAGCCAACAAGCGCAGGCATGAACAGGCGACATTATAATGACGTCATCAGTAATTGCTACGTTATCCGTTGATTATCCTGCGACGTGCGCAAAGAATTTTTTGTAATCCGTCGTTGCAAGCACGGTTTCAAGCTGTGCCACCAGTGTACGCAGACCTTGTTCATCTTCCTCAGTAAAGCGGCCAAACGCCGTGCTATCGATATCCAGCACGCCGATTATCTGATTTTCGACGGTGATTGGCAGGACGATTTCAGCGTTGCTGGCGGCATCACAAGCAATGTGCCCATCAAAAGCATGTACGTCCTCAATACGCTGAACCTGGTTCTGCGCCACTGCTGTACCGCACACACCACGCCCTACCGGGATCCGCACGCAGGCAATTTTGCCCTGGAAGGGACCAAGCACCAGCGTATCGTCCTCAAGCAGGTAAAAACCGGCCCAGTTCACTTCTGCAAGACGCTCGTACAACAATGCGCTGGTATTCGCCAGCGTTGCCAGAAAACTGGTTTCACCTGCCATCAATGCCTGAAAATCACGGTTCAGATCCGTGTATAGCTCTATTTTGTTCATTATGTAATCACTTAGTTGTCTTACTTAAAACTGCAGCCTACTAAAATAAACATTAAATGCGTTAATGCTCAAGATCATTCCCGTCATGAGTTAAGATAACATTACTTCAACAATTTGATTCGCGATACATGGCCTTAACGACACCACGCATCACGCCAACTAAAAAAATAGCCATCAGGTCCATCGGTGAGGCACTACCTCGTGCACATTATCATCGCTGCCCTGAATGTGACCTGATATTTAGCTTGCCTAAAATGCGTTCGCACCAAAGTGCCTTTTGCCCACGCTGCCAGGCAAAAATTCGTGACGGACGCGACTGGTCATTAACGCGACTTGCGGCAATGGCTTTCACCATGTTGCTGCTGATGCCCTTTGCCTGGGGAGAGCCACTCCTGCACATCTATTTATTAGGCGTGCGCATTGATGCCAATGTTATGCAAGGCATCTGGCAAATGACCCAACAAGGTGACCCCCTCACTGCTTCTTTCGTGCTTTTTTGCGTCGCTGGCGCGCCGCTAATTCTCGTGACCTCAATTGCTTATCTGTGGTTTGGCAATATTCTTGGGATGAACCTGCGCCCGGTGCTGCTGATGCTGGAAAGGCTCAAAGAGTGGGTGATGCTCGATATCTATCTTGTGGGCATTGGCGTCGCGTCAATCAAAGTTCAGGACTATGCTTTTTTGCAACCCGGTGTGGGACTGTTTGCTTTTATTGCGCTGGTGATCCTCAGTATTTTGACGCTGTCGCACCTCAACGTAGAGCAGCTTTGGGACCGATTTTACCCGCAAAGACCAGCCCGTCGCCCTGATGAAAAGCTCCGCGTCTGCCTCGGTTGTCACTTTACAGGTTATCCGGACGCTCGGGGTCGCTGCCCTCGTTGCCATATCCCGCTGCGCTGGCGCAGGAATCAAAGCATCCAAAAGTGTTGGGCGGCGCTACTGGCCTCGATTGTCCTACTTTTGCCTGCTAATCTGCTGCCCATCTCGGTAATTTATGTCAACGGTGGTAGGCAGGAAGACACTATCCTGTCAGGCATAATGTCTTTGGCAAACAGCAACGTCGGCGTGGCGGCGATCGTTTTTATCGCCAGTATTCTGGTGCCATTCACCAAAGTGATTGTGATGTTTACGTTGCTCATCAGCATCCATTTTAACTGCGAGCAAGGATTGCGTACCCGCATAAAACTGCTGCGTATGGTGACCTGGATTGGCCGCTGGTCGATGCTGGATCTCTTTGTTATCGCTTTAACCATGTCGCTGATTAATCGCGATCAGATACTTGCTTTTACTATGGGACCGGCTGCGTTTTATTTCGGCGCGGCGGTAATATTGACTATTCTTGCTGTGGAATGGCTGGACAGCCGCTTACTTTGGGATGCACATGAGTCAGGAAACGCCCGCTTCGCAGACTGAAGCGCAGATTAAAACAAAACGCCGTATCTCTCCGTTCTGGCTGCTGCCGTTCATTGCACTGATGATCGCAGGATGGCTTATCTGGGGAAGCTATGAAGATCGCGGCAATACCGTAACCATTGACTTCATGTCCGCGGACGGCATTGTACCAGGACGCACGCCCGTTCGTTATCAGGGCGTTGAAGTGGGCACGGTGCAGGATATCAACCTCAGCAAAGATCTGCGTAAAATTGAAGTCCGCGTCAGCATCAAATCGAGCATGAAAGATGCACTGCGCAAAGATACCCAGTTCTGGCTGGTCACGCCGAAAGCGTCGCTGGCCGGAGTTTCGGGTCTGGATGCGTTGGTTGGTGGTAACTATATCGGCATGATGCCCGGAACCGGCGAGGAAGAAGATCATTTCGTTGCCCTCGACACGCAGCCCAAATACCGTCTGGATAATGGCGATTTGATGCTGCATCTGCGGGCGCCTGACCTCGGTTCGCTCAATAGCGGTTCGCTGGTTTATTTCCGTAAGATTCCGGTGGGCCGGGTGTATGACTACACTATCAACCCCAACAATCAGGGCGTAACTATCGACGTGCTGATTGAACGTCGGTTTACCAATCTGGTGAAAAAAGGCAGCCGCTTCTGGAACGTCTCCGGTGTGAATGCGGATGTCAGCCTCAGCGGCGCGAAGATCAAACTGGAGAGTCTGGCCGCGCTGGTCAATGGCGCCATTGCTTTTGATTCGCCTGAAGACTCAAAACCCGCCGCAGCCGACGACACGTTTGGTTTATATCAGGATCTCGCGCACAGCCAGCGCGGGGTGATCGTCAAGCTTGACTTACCCAGCGGGGACGGACTCAAAGCTGGCTCAACCTCGCTGATGTATCAAGGATTGGAAGTCGGTCAACTGACCAAACTGGATTTAAATCCAGGCGGTAAAGTCACCGGCGAAATGACCGTCGATCCCAGCGTCGTAACGCTGCTGCGCGACAACACGCGGATTGAATTACACAGCCCTAAATTATCGTTAAACGATGCCAATCTCAGCTCACTGCTGACGGGTAAAACGTTTGAACTGGTCCCCGGCGAAGGCGAGCCGCGTAGCCAGTTTGTGGTTATCCCCGCAGAGAAGTCGTTGTTACACGATCCAGGGGTCATGACATTTACGCTCACCGCACCGGAAAGTTACGGTATTGATGCTGGCCAGCCGCTGATTCTCCACGGCGTACAGGTCGGTCAGGTGATTGAGCGCACGCTTTCCAGCAAAGGCGTTTCATTTACCGTTGCCATCGAACCGCAGCATCGTGACCTGGTGCAAGGTGACAGTAAGTTCGTGGTCAACAGTCGCGTGGACGTCAAAGTCGGACTTGATGGCGTGGAGTTCCTTGGCGCCAGCGCCAGCGAGTGGCTCAGCGGCGGCATTCGTATTTTGCCCGGTACGAAGGGGGAAATGAAAAAAAGCTACCCGCTGTATGCCAACCTGGAAAAAGCGATTGAAAACAGCCTGAGCGATCTGCCAACCACCACGGTCAGCCTGAGCGCCGAAACGCTGCCTGATGTGCAAGCCGGCTCGGTGGTTCTATACCGCAAATTCGAGGTCGGTGAAGTGATCAGCGTTCGTCCTCGCGCCGATGCATTTGATATCGATCTGCATATTAAACCGGAATATCGCAACCTGTTGACCAGCAACAGCGTGTTCTGGGCCGAAGGCGGAGCAAAAGTTCAGCTTAACGGCAGCGGATTAACCGTACAGGCATCTCCCCTTTCACGCGCGCTTAAAGGGGCAATTAGCTTCGATAATTTAAGCGGTGCCAGCGCCAGCCAACGCAAAGGCGACAAGCGCATTCTGTATGCTTCGGAAACCGCCGCGCGTGCGGTAGGCGGCCAGATAACGCTGCATGCGTTCGATGCAGGTAAACTCGCTGCTGGCATGCCGATTCGCTACCTGGGAATCGATATCGGCCAGATTCAGACGCTTGAGCTGATCACCGCCCGTAACGAAGTGCAGGCAAAAGCGGTTCTGTACCCGGAATACGTGCAGACCTTCGCGCGAAGCGGTACCCGTTTCTCCGTGATCACCCCGCAAATTTCGGCAGCTGGCGTGGAGCATCTGGATACAATCCTGCAGCCGTACATCAACGTTGAACCCGGACGCGGTAATCCGCGACGTGATTTTGAGTTGCAGGAAGCCACCATTACCGACTCTCGCTACCTCGATGGTCTGAGTATTGTGGTGGAAGCACCGGAAGCAGGTTCGCTGAATATCGGAACCCCGGTTTTGTTCAGAGGTATTGAAGTGGGGACTGTCACCGGGCTGACGCTGGGCTCGCTTTCCGATCGTGTGATGGTTGCCATGCGCATTAGCCAGCGCTATCAGCATCTGGTGCGCAACAACTCCGTGTTCTGGCTGGCATCCGGCTACAATCTTGACTTCGGCCTGACCGGCGGTGTCGTGAAGACCGGTACCTTCAATCAGTTCATCCGCGGCGGCATCGCCTTCGCGACTCCACCAGGCACACCGCTGGCTCCTAAAGCGCAGGCAGGTAAACACTTCCTGTTGCTCGAAA
Organism: Citrobacter sp. CF971; assembly: GCF_006385635.1. Taxonomy (NCBI): domain Bacteria; kingdom Pseudomonadati; phylum Pseudomonadota; class Gammaproteobacteria; order Enterobacterales; family Enterobacteriaceae; genus Citrobacter; species Citrobacter sp. CF971. Next base: position 2,817,521 of record NZ_CP041051.1, read on the forward strand.
GCGAACCGAAAGAGTGGCGTGAATGGGGAACTGCCCTGCCACGATAATCTCTCCCCTTGCTCCGGCGTACTCGCGCCGGAGCACTTATGCTACACTGCGCACCTGTTTTTTTGCCGGTGGTACCAAGTGGCTTATTTTCCCGACGCCTTTCTGACTAAAATGCGTGAAGCAATGCCTTCCACGCTCTCATTCGATGATTTTCTCGCTGCCTGTCAGCGCCCGTTGCGCCGCAGCATTCGCGTCAATACGCTGAAAATCTCCGTTGCCGATTTCCTCACACTGACAGCACCTTACAACTGGTCTCTCACTCCGGTTCCCTGGTGTGCTGAAGGTTTCTGGATCGAACGCGATGAAGAAGAGTCAGTGCCGCTCGGTAGCACAGCAGAACATTTAAGCGGCCTGTTTTATATTCAGGAAGCCAGCTCAATGCTGCCAGTCGCTGCGCTGTTTGCCGAAGGCAATACCCCGGAACGCGTAATGGATGTCGCGGCAGCCCCTGGCTCCAAAACCACGCAAATTGCCGCAAAAATGAATGATCGAGGCGCCATTCTGGCGAATGAATTTTCTGCCAGTCGCGTCAAAGTTCTGCATGCCAATATCAGCCGTTGCGGGATAGCCAACGTCGCCCTGACCCATTTTGACGGCCGGGTTTTTGGCGCTGCGTTGCCGGAATCATTTGATGCCATATTGCTCGACGCCCCGTGTTCCGGGGAAGGCGTAGTGCGTAAAGACCCCGATGCGCTAAAAAACTGGTCACCAGAAAGTAATCTGGAAATTGCCGCGACTCAGCGCGAACTGCTCGACAGCGCCTTTCACGCTCTGCGCCCCGGCGGCACGTTGGTTTACTCCACCTGTACACTTAACCGTGAAGAAAATGAAAACGTCATGCAGTGGTTGATTGAAACCTACCCGGACGCCGTCGAGTTTTTACCACTCGGCGATTTATTTCCACAGGCCGAACGCGCTCTGACGCCGGAAGGATTCCTGCATGTGTTTCCGCAAATTTACGATTGCGAAGGTTTCTTCGTTGCGCGTTTGCGCAAAACAGCCGCCATCCCTCCACTACCTGCGCCGACATATAAAGTCGGTAACTTCCCGTTTAGCCCGCTGAAAGGACGCGAGTCCGCGCTTGTCGCGCAAGCCGCGAGCGCTTGTGGACTGCAGTGGGAAGATAATTTACGCCTGTGGCAGCGCGATAAAGAGATTTGGCTATTCCCAACAGAAATTGAGCCACTGATCGGCAAAGTCCGCTTTTCCCGACTCGGCGTCAAATTAGCTGAAACGCACAATAAAGGCTACCGCTGGCAGCATGAAGCCGTCATCGCGCTCGCCAACCCAAATCACAGCCATGCGTTTGAACTGACGCTTGCCGAAGCTGAAGAGTGGTACCGCGGTCGGGATGTCTACCCACAAACCGCACCGACGAGTGACGACGTACTGGTTACATTCCAGCATCAGCCTATCGGTCTGGCAAAACGTATTGGATCGCGACTGAAGAATAGCTACCCACGCGATCTTGTCCGGGATGGCAAACTCTTTACGGGATAACGCACGTTTTTACTGGCGCTTTTGCTAACGTTGACTACGCTGAAAAATGGACGACCTAACTGGTCGTACCACAATTAGCAAATTAACGGAGAGCACGATGATGAAAACCAGTGTGCGCATTGGCGCTTTTGAAATCGACGACGCCGAGTTACATGGCGAATCGCCGGGGGACCGAACGTTAACCATTCCGTGTAAATCCGACCCGGATTTATGTATGCAACTGGATGCCTGGGATGCCGATACCAGTGTCCCGGCCCTGTTGAACGGAGAACATTCAGTACTATTTCGCGAACACTACGATCGTAAGTCAGATGCCTGGATCATGCGCCTTGCCTGATTCAAAAAGAACCCGTCGCCAGACGGGTTATTTCTTGGTCAATTTCCCTCATCTATCAACATCTTCTACACTACAGCTATGGCTTTACCATTTGAGGATGGAATGTTCACGCTGGTTCTTTTTGTGTGCTACCTGGATGGCGGTTGTGAAGATATCGTGGTTGATGTCTACAAAACTGAGCAGCAGTGCCTGATATCGATGGACGATCAACGTATTCGTAACGGAGGGTGTTTACCCGCGGATGACTACATCGATAGTTTCTGGCACCCGGCCCAGGAATACAGCGATTTTTGATTATTGCAGTTGTACCAGCGTTAACTCGCCGCCAAATACAGCACCGGTATCAATATAATGCAGATTCTCGCGATCCAGCCGATGGCGCAACGGCGTGTGGCCAAACCAGAAGTGATCCGCACCGCGAATCCCACAACCGTTGTTCATTAGCCTCGAACGATCCCACAGCACACGCTGTAAATCGATCTTTTTTAGCCACTGATAATCATCATCCGGGTAATCGGCATGAGCAATAACGTGTATGCCGTTTTGACAGTGCAGCTCCAGAATCCAGGGTAATTGCCAACACTCTTCAAGAGCGAATTTCGCTGCCGGTTGCTCCGCCTGCGCATACCACGAGCCACCATTCATTAACCACATGAATTTATCCCCCGTCGCCAGCGCGTCCAGCGCCATCTGTTCATGATTCCCCCTGACCGCGACAATCCAGCGTTTACGCAATAATTTCAGGCAACGCAAACTGTCTGGTCCACGGTCAATAACATCCCCCACTGAAACCAGCAGATCCTGCCAAGGATCAAAACGGTACTGGCGCAGTTTAGCCATCAGTATCGAGAAGCAGCCGTGGATATCCCCAACCACCCAGACGTGACGCCACTGCGTACCGTCGATTCGTTGATAGATATTGTCAGGTCGTCCCATGTCGCCTCCAGAGTACAAGGGTACCTGATTATAATTTTAGCAATGATGGTAAAAAAGCCTGGACGATCGTGGGCAGGAGTATGGTATGGTTTATGGAGAATGCAGCATGCGATAAGCCGTGTTTTGCCCTGGATGGCATCGCATTCGCCACATAAAAAGAGACCGAATACGATTCCTGTATTCGGTCCAGGGAAATGGCTCTTGGGAGAGAGCCGTGCGCTAAAAGTTGGCATTAATGCAGGCTAAGTTACCCTGCCATTTAAGAATAGATGACAGCGCCAGGTTTTCCAGTCCGCGACTAAAGTGGCCGGAAAAAAAGGACGTTTGTTACGCATCCAAACGCAAAAACCGCAAGTTCTCGTGTGAGATCCTTGCGGTTTTTTATTGGAAATCAGAGCGCTACATCTGACAATTAGCAGAGTTTTTCTGCACGCTCCACAAACGGTGCCAGGCTCATTTTTTCGCCCGGTTTCGCCGGATCATCAATCTGGATAATCTCGATCGGCTTTGCCGTGGTTTTACCGCTCTCCATCTGCTGTCTGGCAACATCATTCAACGGGTATTGCACCAGCGTACTGGGATTGATGACATACAGCGCGTTACCCGGGCGGCAGGTCAGCATCACCTCTTCCCGATTAAACGCCCACTTATCTTTGCCAACCTCAAAACGGCTGACGGTAATGACCTGCGGCGCAGCCAGCGCGGCTCCGGAGCTTGCCAGGAGTAATAAAGAGATAATGATTTTTTTCATGCGTTTCGCCAGTCCATCAATCAGAAAGGTTCAAGGGTTGCGAACAGGCTGACAATTGCCAGCACAACGGCTCCTATACCCCATTCCAGCTTGGTCATCCAAATAAAATAGAGAGTCATGCCGCGGTTATCCTGCCGCATGCGTGGTACCAGAACATACCGATTCACCAGCGCAATCGCCACCATTAGCATGACCAGGGCACCTTTTAACAAAAGCAGCCGCCCGTAAGCCATGTGCCAGGGAACAGAAAAACCGACAATAAACAGCGCATTCATAATACCGGTAAGTAAAACACCAATAACAAAAAGATGCCCGTAGCGGGAGAAACGCATCATGGTGCTGATGGCCTGTTCTCGCCAGCGGCCATGCGCCATTCGCATACAGTAAAGTACGGGTAGCAGGCCACCGAACCAGGCGGCGGCGCATATCAGATGCAAGGCATGGTTAACCTGCTGGATTGCCCCAGTAATACCACTATGCAGCGTCGCATGCCCGACGCCAGCCAGCAAAATAAACTGCGCAATCGTCAGCATTAACAGCCGTCGCGGCATGCTACGCGGTACGATAATAACCACCACCAGAGTGACCAGCGCGAGGATAATCTGCCATAACCAGACGCCGCCAAACTGCGTTTGCAACACCGCGCCCCATACATCTGTAGAGATAACATCCCGCCAGCCTGAGCCCATTAACCCGCCCTGGATCGCCAGCATCAGCGTCGCGCTGATAAAGCTCCACGCTGCGGCATGCCGTTGCAGACGCAAAAAACGACGCATCATTAAACGACGAACCGAAACGGGAGCCAGCCATGCGCCGTAAAGCGCACAGCCAAACACCAGCATCAACGTGGTAAAATGGATAAACCGTAATGCAACCCAGGTAAATGCCAGCATCGGTTATTTCACGCTAAAGGTATATTGCCCCTTCGTCTTGTGACCATCCACGGAAACAACGTGCCAGTCGACCGTATATTTTCCTGCTTCAAGTGTTTGATCAAGCGGAACAATCAGCTGCGTTTTGTCCTGCTCACTGCGTGACGCCTTGCCCGTTTTGATCTGTTCTTTGTTTGGACCTGTCAGCGTTGCGCCGCTGAATCCCGGCTCTACGCCTTCAGAAAAATTCAGCGTCAACGCCTGAGGGGATGCCGCAACCTCGGCATTAGCAGCCGGGTTTTGTTTTGTGAGGTGGGCATGCGCCAGGGCGGCGGGCGTTGCCAGCACGCTGGCGAGTACGATGAGAGCGCTGCGAAGCATAGATGCAGATGAAGCCATTTCAACTATTCCTTTTTGTTATGTCTAACCTATAGAGAATAACCTTCTACAATGATCGAGTCGAGAATCATCATTTCGGTCTTGCCATAATTATGTTTGATGCGAATCGTTTAACTACCTGATTTATATTTATTATAAACTCAAAAAGAACCACTACAAGGGCAATTCCTTTAGTCATACATCAGGCGTTCTCAACCCTATGGTTGTAATATATCGCAGACCGTACTCAGTATGTAACCCAATAAAAAAAAAGAAATTTTACTCACTATCGTTTGTATCAAAAGTCTTGATGTAAGGACAGTGTTTCGATTTTGTGATGTAAGTAAACGTATAAATACTATTGCTATACACACATAAGGTTTTCCCGTTCCCTGTGGTTGACTGTTCCGGATTGTTCATGGTCACACGCCCAGCGCCAGCGCTGAAGGTCATTATCAATCCGATAAGTATCGCGGCATATCTTTTCATTTTTCATTCCCCTTGTTGTCATCAGTGCTAACTCAGTGTAAGTGCCGCCATGAAAATACATCAATCGATCAAAAATAATTATCGATTTGATAGAAATTATTCATAGAACTAGTTAGAGTGTATGCATGAGATTTTCACTTCACGGCATGAAAGGATGATGGCTTTGACTACTAACCAAATGAAAAACAATAATCTGTACTTCTATCTCTACATGGCGATTCCAGTCCTGTTCCCGGCTATTTACTTTTTCACCATGAATGATGTGGCTGCTCTCATCGTTTTCTATGTGGCTGCCATCATCTGTGTGATTTTCGACCAGAAGGAAATAGTTAAGGCTGGCAACGAATCCGAACCTCAGTTTGTAGGGTCGGCTCTGGGGATTCTCATTTTTCCACCTCTTTACGTTTACGGGAGGGCTAAAACTGCTGACTTGAAGATGAGCACACGATGGGCGTGGTTCTTCGCATACATTGCAGTTGCGTTGAGTTGTTCCGCCATCACTGTTGTTTTAGATGACAGCGAAACACTTAAGACGAGCGCTTGTGAGATCACGACTTCAATATTCAAAGACAAGGGGAGTGAGGTGAAGTGCCTTGTTGTGGAGGATGTGAAGAAGGTTGCAGACAAAAACTATCGCGCGAAAGCTGTGTTGAGTAATGGCATTGATATGCCCATCACCATTGAAGAGCGTAACGACGATTACATTTATGTGACGTTAGCCCCGCTGAGTGGCTTTCTTGAGTAATAGACCGACGCAGGGGGAGCAATCCCCAAATCTTACCCAGTCTACCGCCACGAAGATTTCAGATGTACCTTATTACCAAATAGCGCACAGAAGAATAATATCCCCGGCACAATGTCTGATCGGCCAGGCCGCTTCTCGCTGCTCATAAACGTAACATTATTGATAAATAAGATTCTCAGGAGGTTAACCCGTAAACCTCCTGAGGGGCAATTGCCCTACGTTACAAAGAATCTACTTGCCTAGTCTAGGCTAAAAGAAAATAACTCACTTTCGTTACAAAAAATATTGATTTCTAGCATCTTTTCATGTGGTCGTGGTAAACGAAGCCCTTTGGATTTTATATTGATTCCCCACTGAAGCACATTGGTACTATAAAGGTACTTCATTATATTTGATCAGGATCTCAATCTCCCCTCCCACAGCATAAAAAATTTATGCTTTAGTGGTAGTCAAACCAGATATTTTATTCTAGTGTGTATTGAGACTAATCTGATGGAAGTTTTTGAAATGGATGATGAAGAAAGACGCTTGTGGAAAAATTTTAGGGATGCGTTAAGGCGCTTATTGGAGCACCCGGACTTAAGCTCTTCACAGAGGGATTACATTCTTAAAAACATCAGAGGATTTGCGCCAGAATATAATGTAATTGATTTGCGTAGTAAGCAACATAAGAAAAAGGAGTAAAAATTCCTGAACCAGCCCCCAGAACCCTTCACCATTATATTATTTTAGACTGGCCCCCTGCTTCTTTTACATCTTTATCATCTGGAATGAAAATTTAATGATATATCTCAAATAATTAACGTCAGAAAGTGGTAATAACATACTTACGGTGACGTTAGTCTGATTCGTAACACGTTGAGTCGCCCCCCCCATACTGCTTTGGAGATGTTGATTCTGATGGTTGTTACAAAACTGTATGTTATCCGCAAGACAAGCATCTATCTTCCTGAGTTCAGCTATGTCGCCAAACTCTATTATTCCAAATCAGAAGGGGTAAGCGATGACATTTAATATTGATGATATTGATGCTTCATTATCCGCATTGAATGCGGCGCTTAAAGAGCATTATCTCCGGGGGGAAAAATTACTGTACCTGATCTTGTTTGGTGATTTGACCGATCACAACATAATAGATAATGATTCTCATCTTCATTGTCAGTTTTGTGAATGGCTGACGTTGCGTATGCGGGGCGATACCCTAGACAGAAATATGGTTTTGAGTATCAGCCGCAATCACGACGCGATGCACAATATTACTCGAATGTTAATGCAGGCTGTAGTATCCGGAACCACGACAAAAGAACTGGTTAGCCAGTATCATGGCTGCCAACTTGCATTTATTGACAGTATAGAGACCTACAGATCCAGTCTCTCTACATTCCGTAACCAGCATGACACCTTAACAGGGTTACCATTACGGCATCTGTTATACCAAGAATATCCATCCTTTCTTGAGCGTTGCCGACGAAACCTGTCCGAATTTTATGTGCTAATGCTGGATATTGACCGTTTTAAAAGCATCAATGATACCTGGGGGCATAACGCGGGCGATGAAGTGCTTAGACTGGTTGCGAGCAGGTTAAGTTCAGCGACTCGCCGTTCAGAGCGTCTTTACCGTTTTGGCGGTGAAGAGTTTATTATACTGCTGGAGACAAAAGGTCGCATGGCCGCTGAATCTGCTGCGGAACGTATCCGTTGCAACCTGAGTAGTTATGAGATCATTATTTCTGGGCAGCTAGTGCATATTACTGTAACGGGGGGACTAACCCGTGTGGAAGCACATGAGGAACTGCATTCGGTAATTGCCCGAGCGGATAATGCTATGTACTACGGTAAAAATAATGGGCGTAATTGTTGTGTGACGGTTATGGCTGATGGAGAGCCGAGTCGGATATCTAGATAGCAGCCTCTAATGCCAGTAAAGTAAATTGTCAAAATATAACAAATAGTTACCTGAAAATATGATATGAGGGTCTGAACATGCCCTGTTATGTTCAGACTCTCCGTTTAAAATATCATCAACAAATTGTCTGATCTGCCAGGCAGGTTCTCTCCGCACGTAAAGGTAACTCTCGATCTTTTACAAATATCATACGGGTGTCACCGCTGGCGTCGAACAGAGTAGTATCAACAATCGAACGTTTTATGATACCAGTAAACCCTACCTTAAATTGGTTTCATTAAATTAGCGTATTGACATTATGATACCATTAGTTAATTATGATACCGTTTTTGATACCAATCAGGGGAGCGATTATGAGCCGTACATTTGCATATTGCCGTGTGTCCACCAGCGAACAGTCAACAGAAAACCAGATTATGGCGATTCGTCAGGCTGGCTATGCAGTGAATGATAGCAGGGTGATATCAGAAACCGTGTCAGGGGGAGTACAGGCAATGCAGCGCAAAGGCTTTGCTGATATGGTGACTCATAAACTGGAGGCTGGGGATCAGCTTGTAGTATTGAAACTGGACCGCCTGGGAAGGGACAACATCGACGTGCAGCAAACCATTACGATGCTGGTGGATAACGGGATTGATGTTGTTTCACTGGATCTGCCTGTGCGTAACCTTTCCAGCGCGGAAGGGAAGTTGATGCTGCAAATGTTTTCTGCGTTTGCAGAGTTCGAAAAATCCCGCATCATTGAACGCACAAAAGAGGGTTTAGTAAGAGCCAGGAAGGAAGGGAAGAAGTTAGGCCGTCCGGTTGCGTCAGATACCCTTCAGCGTGTACAGGAAGCCAGAGCTAAGGGGCTGAGCCAGTCCAAAGCGGCGTTAGCATTGAATTTAAGTCTCCCGACTATCAAACGAAACTGGAACATCAAAGAGGCGTAAGATTTAACCTGTCTTCACTCAGATTCAGATGCTGCCCTGCCAGCGCGTGAGGCTTAATTATGGCTATTTTCGGGTCAATTAATCCGAAATATTCCGGCGACAGTAAATCCAGCGGAGCCGCACACCAGCTTAAATCTACGTGGAAAAGATAGAGATGTGGTGCTATATTTAAAAGTTAAGCCGTGATATGTGAGAGAGGGTATTGTTAAACGCAATGAGCGCTATCGTGAGCGCTTTTTTTGGCGTGGGTAATGCGAAGGTACTGCCTCCTGATTTGAAGGCCGTAGAGAGCGTTACACGAAGGATTTAGCAATTATGGTTTTTTATTGCTCAACTTTGATGTTGAGTGTACCCGATCCCCATTTCCGGTCTGATACTTCCCACGCTCTTTCGCCAGATATGATACCCACAGAAAGGGACCCTTTAGCGTTTCCGGCCTATTTCTTTCGATAACGTAATGATTCGGATATCTTTCCGTTGCTTTTGGCAGCTCCACCAGCGCTGCTTTACCGCCCGTCAGGTCCATCCAGATTTCAACAATACTTCCGGCAATGCCGCTTGTGGGTGTCCCAAGGCGTCTAACCTGTCGATGCGGGAGAGCAATCCAGCAATGATAATGCACCTGCTTTGCTTCCTCTTTCTCCCGTACCCAGCCATAAGCAAAGTTGAGGATCGGTTCTGCTAATCCCTCAGGTCTGTTTAATTTAGACTTCAGACGTTCACGTAGTTTTTTAAACAGGTCGCTTACCCACTTGTTGCCTGTGTCTATTGGGGTATTCTCAGGTAAGCGTAAATCGAAGCGAGAGAAGTAAACCCGGCTGTAGATGGATAGTATTGCATCAAGCTGTTCTGCTATAGGGGTAAGGATATCAAGGCGAACACCAGATTGGTCGGTGGCGTTGATCGGGTAGGCGTAACCATGATGAATGAAAACATCACCTGTGATGACCCTGTAACGCCCGTGTGTATGAACTTTGGTTGTGTAAGGCGTAGCCTGTGTGAGCATTGACTGAATAGATCTTTCTTCTGACACAACAACCCCGTTAGTTATTTATGTAAACAACCCTCGCGTACACACACGTATAAGTTATTACCATCTGACCACCGTAAAACGAAGCAATTACGGGTAGCACAAACCCCATCAGACAAAGGCTAATGGTAAAAAAGATGGATAAAATTTTTTCGAAGAAAGTTTACATGATGTAGATAATCCCAAAATAACAATAGCGCACAAGTCATGGCAGTGCAAAGATTATTTTTAATCTGTGGTATTTTTCGGGTTTGCTTCTGCCATTTTGCCGTTTTTGCGATAACCCAACAAGGTACTTCCCAGTTGATAAGTGCTTTGCTTTGGATCAGTGGGCAGCGCTGACATTCTGGTTACATACGGGCAGGAATTGATGCGTTCTGGCGCGGTCAGAACCAGCAACAGATACCGCCACGACCAATATTATCTTTTCGAGAAAAAGTCTCTTCCTAATGGTTCCGGCAGCCCCAATGCGGCGACCATCCTGTCCGATGCAGCCATGTATCCATCAATATCTGTAGCGTCTAGAGATGTTTCTAGAACATCAGAAAAAACAGCCGCGATCTTTGTATAAAGCTGATCATGCGGCGTCCTAGTAAGCGTATAAGATTTTTCTTTACCCTGCATAACCCCTTGAAAAGTCATGTGGCTATAGTCATGAAATCTGAAATCAATTCTCAAGGCTTTGTCTTTTAATTTTGAAATAGTGATTTCAGGTAGGCACTTTCTTACAACCTCGCGGATTTGCATCCGGTCAGTATGGGTGACATCGCCCAATAGTTCATCTGAAAACAGGCTAAGTGTCTTTATGATCAACTCATCCAACTCATTCTCTGAACCCTGTAGAGCTAATTTCTGTTTCAGGGAGTCCAGTTCTAATAATAGGGATTGCTCACGCTGTGAAAGCACTGCAACTTGTTCTATTAATTCCTGAATCGGTCCAATCGTGCTGATCGCCTGCGCCTGATTGGTTAACTGTTTCTTTACTAACCCCAGTTCAGTCTCTTTAGATTCAATTAATGGCGTCAAATCTTCCGTTTTAGTGTTTCCTAACAGGATACTATGCGTATATCCGTACACCAGAGCACGGGCTGTTAAATTCTCAACAATACTTCCGTTCACTGACCAGACCTTACAGGACGATTTCTGAATTTTTCCATTTGAACAAACATAGCGAAGTCGACCTTCTCGACTATATGCAATCATAGGACCACCGCATAACCCACACTTCAGAACACCTAATCCAGATAAAAGGCTGATCATTTTTTTCTGTTCACCTTGTACAAACTTGTTCCCAGTTCTGATGTCCTGAATACGTGCAAACTGTTCAGGCGTCACCAACGCAGGGTAATACCCATCTAGCTTGTGCTCATAACCTTCAATTGTCAGTTTCTTCACCCCCATTAATGCAGGGTTTTTTCTCATCGTCACCAAGTTAGGGACTGCCCATTTTTTTACACCTTGATCAATCTGTCTCTTTGTCGGTTTTGGGGCTGGATATAAGTCTAAATGTGAATTCAGATATGCAGTGACACGGAAGCAACCCCACCCCATAAGGAACAGCTCTACTGCCTTTTGTGCTGCAACCCAGTGAACCGGATGTGGTTTAACTGCTTCATATTTCGAACCACTCGAGTCAAACCACCACGGATCATTACTCATGTTTTTTATGTTGGTGGGTTGACCTTGTTTAAAACGAGCAACAAGCGCCCTAGCAGTGTTGTTGGTGCGATTCTGTTTAGTTTTAGATTCTTCGTTTGCTCTACTGAACATCAGCAATGAAATCAACATATCTGTAGGATTTTCATTTGCTGATTCCATCGTATAGACGCGCTGATCCATACCTGTTACTACAGTCAAACCTAGATCGAGCAAATCAAGCAATAGCTTTTGTGCAGTCCCTACCCCGCTCCGCGTGAGTCGGTCCAAGTTTTCAATAAAAATGGTTGAATCCTTTTCTATAACCCCATCTTTGACAGCTTGAATAAATGAACCTAAAGCACCATGTGTAATATTTTTACCTTTGAATGCGGATATCCCAGCGTCTCTAATTTCTGCGTATTCCAAGCCATTCTCAGTAGCATAATTGCGTGCAGCTTCTGTCTGCCTAGCTAAAGATGTCCCCACCGTTTGTTTCTGGCTTGACCAGCGGATATAGCTGTATAATTTTTTCATGTAGTGGTGTCTCAGTAGGTCCGTTTCCTTGTGGATGTCACTAGTTTACATCAACTGCATTGATTGGCATCTATTTATATTATGGCTTGCCATTAATGCACACTCTTAGTAACTTTGCGCGCCGAAAGACAGAGAAAAGGAGAAGCCCATGAACATCAATCTGGCCAAACTTGAGCAAGCGGAAATGGATAAGGTCAATGTTGACCTGGCCGCTGCGGGAGTAGCGTTTAAGGAGCGATACAACATGCCGGTTGTTGCCGAAGTTGTTGAGCGTGAACAGCCCGAACATTTACGCGACTGGTTTCGCGAAAGACTCATCGCGCACCGACTGGCATCCGTTTCCCTTTCACGTTTACCTTACGAGCCTAAAGTTAAATAAAACTTATACTACGTTACGATTCCTTACATGATGGCTGCTACAGTATAAGTATATTCTTAATCTATACTTTCAGGATGATTGTAGACACTATGAAAAGGAAATCATTATGTCACACTGGAAAATCGCAGCAGCGCAGTACGAACCTCTTCACACCTCAGTTACCGAGCATGTCGCACATCACCTGCAATTCATTCAGGCAGCCGCCCAATGCCAATGTGAATTGCTGGTCTTTCCTTCCCTCTCCTTGTTAGGTTGTGTTGATGAACATGACGCGCTTCCTGCCCCACCCGATGAAGCGCTGTTAGAACCTCTCGCCCATGCCGCCGTGACTTATCGTATGACAATCATTGCGGGACTACCGGTGGAACATAACAACCGGTTCGTAAAAGGCATCGCGCTCTTTTCTCCCTGGATGACCTCGCCCTTAACGTTTCATCAAAGTCACGGAGCCTGTATCGCCAGACAGCAAAATGCCATTAGCGTAGTGGATAGCCAACCGGAAGGAATCGATATCGACCCGGCTTACTCCCTGTTCACGAGCAGTCAGTCCATTAGCGAACCCGAATTGCTCTCCTCCACATCTCGTCTACAGAGTTTCTCGCATAAGTTTGCCATAGCTGTATTAATGGCCAACGCGCGTGGCAGCAGCGCGTTATGGGATGAGCGAGGCCGATTGATTGTTCGCGCAGACAGCGGTTCTTTGCTGTTAACCGGTCAACGCACGCCACGGGGTTGGCAAGGTGATATCATTCCATTACGCTAGTCGTTTTGGGTCAGGAGCATGGCATGTTGCGCATAATAGATACAGAAACCTGTGGTCTACAGGGAGGCATTGTTGAAATTGCTTCTGTCGATGTGGTTGACGGAAAAATAGTCAACCCAATGAGCCACCTGGTACGCCCTGACCGCCCCATCAGCCCACAGGCGATGGCTATCCATCGCATTACTGAAGCAATGGTGGCCGATAAGCCGTGGATTGAAGACATCATCCCGCAGTATTACGGCAGCGAGTGGTACGTGGCGCACAATGCCAGTTTTGATCGGCGTGTGCTGCCCGAAATGCCAGGAGAATGGATTTGCACCATGAAGCTTTCCCGCCGTCTGTGGCCGGGGATCAAATACAGCAATATGGCGCTCTATAAATCCCGCAAGCTGAGCGTCCAGACGCCGTCTGGTCTGCACCACCACCGCGCGCTTTATGACTGCTACATCACAGCGGCACTGCTGATCGACATTATGAAGACGTCCGGCTGGACCCCGGAGCAAATGGCCGATGTCACCGGTCGTCCTGCGTTGCTAACCACATTTACCTTCGGAAAATACCGCGGGAAACCGGTATCTGAAGTCGCTGAACGCGATCCGGGCTATTTGCGCTGGCTGTTTAACAACCTTGACAATATGAGCCCGGAATTGCGCCTAACGCTGAAACACTATCTGGATAACGCCTGAGTTTACGCTTGTCCAGGCAGTGTGCCCTGCGCCAGCCCAATCAAAAACGCGTATTCCAGGGCCACACCTTCGTAAGATTTATAACGTCCGGATTTACCGCCGTGCCCGGAATCCATATCCGTGCAGAGTAACAGCAGATGGTCGTCCGTTTTCAGCTCACGCAGTTTTGCCACCCACTTTGCCGGTTCCCAGTATTGCACCTGGGAGTCGTGCAAGCCCGTTGTCACCAGCAGATGCGGATAAGCCTGCGCGGTAACATTGTCATACGGACTGTAGCTTTTCATGTAGGTGTAATACTCTTCCTCCTGCGGATTACCCCACTCTTCAAACTCACCGGTCGTCAGTGGAATTGACTCATCCAGCATTGTGGTCAGCACATCGACAAATGGCACCTGTGCAATGACGCCATGAAACAGTTCGGGGCGCTCATTGATGGCAACACCCATTAACATTCCTCCGGCGCTTCCTCCCATGCCATAACATAGCGAAGGCGCGCCATAGCCCATTTTTAGCAGTGCATCGCAGACGTCGAGATAATCATTGAAGGTATTTTTCTTATGCAGAAACTTACCGTCTTCGTACCACTGTTGCCCTAACTCACCGCCGCCACGGACATGGGCAATGGCATAAACAAAGCCGCGATCCAGTAAGCTTAAACGGCTGCTGCTGAAATCGGCGTCCATGCTGGCGCCATACGAGCCATAGCCGTAAACCAGTAACGGATTTTTTCCTTTCAGGAAGTACTTTTGATGGTAAACCAGCGAAACCGGAACCTCGGTACCATCCCGCGCGGTGATCCATACGTGTTCGCTGCGGTAGTTCGCCGCATCAAATCCGGGAACCTCCGTCTGCTTGAGCACGCGACGCTCTCCGGTGTCCATATCCAGTTCAAACAGCGTATCCGGAGTGGTCATGGAGGAATAGCCATAACGCAGGCGCGAGGTCTCCGGCTCAGGGTTATAGGCAAGCCAGGTCACATATGCCGGATCGTCAAAGGCGATCCCGACCACTTCGCGCGTTTTACGATTAATCTGCCGCAGGCTGGTTAAGCCCCGCTGACGCTCTTCTACCACCAGCCAGTCGGTGAATAACGTAAAGCCCTCCAGCATCACGTTGTCACGCGGAGGGATCAGCGTCTCCCAGGCTTGTTCATCACGAAAACGGGTACGGTACAGGCCGAAATTTTTCCCCTGACGGTTGGAGCGCAGATAAAAATTGTGCTGATAGTGATCGAGACTGTATTCGTGGTCTTTGCGTCGCGCTAAAAAGACCAACGGTTCGGCATCTGCCAGTTCTGCATCAAGCAACAAAACTTCACTGGTGGTCGCACTGGCAATGTGGATAACCACATAATGCAATGATGTGGTTTTATGCAGACTGACATAAAACATGTCATCGGCTTCTTCATACACCAGCTCATCCAGTGACGATGGCGAGCCGACTGTATGTCGCCAGACCTGATACGGCAATAACGTCGTTTCGTGCTTGCGCACGTAATAGAAAGTCTGAGAATCATTCGCCCATACCAAATCCGCTTCGACGTTTTCCAGCACTTCCGGATACCAGTTGCCGCTTTGCAGGTTGCGAAAACGCACGCCATATTGCCGGCGAGAGAGATAATCTTCGGCCAGTGCCATGATGGTGTTATCCGGTGATATCGCCAGTCCTCCCAGCGTATAAAACTCGCTGTGTGCCGCGCGATGGTTCCCATCCAATAGAGTATCCCAATCATCCCACTCTTCACTGAAGGCAGACTGACGCTGATAAATGGCATATTCGCACCCCGGTTCATAAATATGCCGGTAGCGATAACCATTCTTCACATAGGGGGCAGAAGCATCCTGAGGTGGGATGCGGTCGATAATCTCTTTCAGGACGCGATCCTGCAAAGCCTGCTGCGAGGCCATAATCTGACGGCCATACGCATTTTCTTGTTGCAGATAATCCAGCACTTCTGGCTGCGAGCGAGTGTCATCTCGCAACCAGTAATAATTATCAACACGAGTATCGCCATGCTGCGTCATGGCGTGGGGAATACGAGAAGCTTTTGGTAGCATGTCATTGTTCTTTTGCTTAAACATCCTATAAGGGTGGCAAAAGACAGCAATGATGCAAGCGAAACATGCGCCTTAGTGGTAAGTAATTAACCCGGTAACGCCTGTTTTTGTTCCTTGAGATCCTGTTCAATGCCTTCACGAACATCCTGCGGGATCTTCAACGCATCGCCCAGCGCATTGAGATAACTACGTTCCATAAAGTGGTCGATATCAATCGCCGCACAACTGAGGAAGTAAATTTCTAGCGCTTCTTCTTCGTTACGGATCCCATGCGCCAGTCGTTGAGGGTCTAACGGTTGTTCGATGGCGCGTTCAATCAGAATGCGGCCCTGCTCTTCCACGCCCGCTTCACGGAGCTGCTGCTCAATAGCGCTACGTTCTTTGGCATCAATATGGCCATCGCTTTTCGCCGCAAAAACCAGCGCCAGAATCAGGCGTTCGGTTCGCTGATCCAGCGGTGAGCTTTCTGCACCAAACTGCGGTTCATCCTGATGCGCTGCGCGAACTTTATCCTTGTACTTGTTCCATAACACAGTCCCGGCAACCGCGCCGCCGCCTACCAGAAGCGCGCTGGTGCCGTATTTACTCAGTAATTTACGAGAAGATTTGTTGGCAACCAGTAATCCTGCCAGACCGCCTAACGCGCCTGGAACCAGAAGTTTACTCAGCCCTTGCTCGCCCGAAGATGACGCGGAGGAACCTTTTTGCCCAAGAAGAGATTGTAGTTGATTTAGCCAGTTAGCCATTTTGCCCCTCAAGTACAGACGAATAATCATCAAAGCGTACCCGAGGGGATGTCAGGAAGTGTTCAGGTCATCAAAAGATGTGCAAATACCTCCGTTACTGCGGCTGATACTCCGCTGTTCCGGCTTTGCAGTCGACTTTTACCTGATAGTGAATATCCGCACTTTTACCGCGAACCGTCAGGGGAACTGACCATTTCCCGTCTTTGCCCGTAATATCGGGCGTGTTTACCCAGGCGACAGGATCGGCTTGCCCGACGCGCTTTTGATCGTCAGCCCAGCGCGCAATGCGATTTTGTTGATAATCACGTTTCACGCTCGCCGCAATACCGTTAGCGTCCAGTCCCTCACACTTGGGGAACTGGACGTTTTTGCTTTCCATATTTGCCGCAAATACAGATACGCTGGCAGACAGCAGCAGCAGGCTCAATAACGTTCTTTTTTTATACATTCTTTTCTCCTTAATCTCCCCTTCGTCATTCAGATTGCCTCTAGCAACGTGAAGTAACGTCAGGGATTGCACAATGATTCAGGGAAAAGCATGGTACAAAACGTCAGGAGCGCAAGTCGTTTCAGGCAGCCTGAGTATCATCCCCAGCGTGCGCATCGTTTTCGACAGCCTGCGGCGAAGGAAGCTTGCCATTTTTCAGAATGGCGCTCAGCACATCTTTTTGCTCAGCCAGCCACAGGGAAAGCGCTTCGCGCTGCTCGTCTTCAAGCGCTACCGGCGATTGCTCCAGCCATGTGTCGAGCAGATCTGCTGTATCCAGCATTTTGTCATACGCATCGGCTTCCTTTTTGCTGGTAAACGACATTTTTTCCTCACCTTCCCGAATGACTACGTATTTAACTTCAACCGCCATTTTGCAGCCTCTTAAATTACCTGTATTTATGTACAGTATATTCTTTTTAAGCCCTAAAATCAACCTGGTAATAAAGACAGACGCAAACGTTTTCGTATATACTGCGCCCAGATAAAACAGGGGATTAATTTATGACGTTATTAGGCACAGCGCTGCGTCCAGCAGCAACGCGAGTGATGTTATTAGGTTCGGGAGAACTGGGTAAAGAAGTGGCAATTGAATGTCAACGCCTGGGTGTGGAAGTCATTGCCGTGGATCGTTACCCCGACGCGCCAGCCATGCACGTTGCCCATCGCTCATACGTTATCAACATGCTGGATGGCGAAGCATTACGCCAGCTCGTCGAGCGTGAAAAACCGCATTATATCGTGCCGGAAATCGAGGCGATCGCCACGGATATGCTGGTAAAACTGGAGCAGGAAGGTCAACACGTTGTGCCTTGCGCACGAGCGACCCAACTGACCATGAACCGGGAAGGAATCCGTCGGCTCGCCGCCGAAGAATTGTCTCTACCGACCTCTTCTTACCGCTTTGCTGACAGTGAAGTCCGCTTTCGCGAAGCCGTCGCCGAAATCGGCTATCCCTGCATCGTAAAGCCAGTAATGAGTTCTTCCGGTAAGGGGCAGAGCTTTATCCGTTCAGCCGATCAGCTCACCGAGGCCTGGAACTATGCTCAACAGGGAGGCCGGGCAGGTGCCGGGCGCGTTATCGTCGAAGGCGTAGTGAATTTTGATTTTGAAATCACCCTGCTAACCGTCAGCGCCGTTGATGGCGTGCATTTCTGCGCGCCGGTTGGACATCGACAGGAAGATGGCGATTATCGCGAGTCCTGGCAGCCGCAGCAGATGAGTGAACTGGCGCTGGCGCGCGCTCAGGAGATTGCCCGCAAGGTGGTGCTGGCGCTGGGTGGTCACGGACTGTTTGGCGTGGAGCTGTTTGTCTGCGGTGATGAGGTGATTTTCAGCGAAGTCTCCCCTCGCCCTCACGACACGGGTATGGTGACCTTAATTTCGCAGGATCTGTCTGAGTTTGCCCTGCACGTACGTGCATTTCTCGGTCTGCCCGTTGGCGAAATCCGCCAGTATGGGCCTTCTGCTTCCGCTGTTATTCTGCCGCAACTTACCAGTCAGAATATCACGTTTGATAACGTGCAGGCCGCTGTAGGTGCGGGTATGCAAGTTAGGTTCTTCGGCAAACCGGAAATCGACGGGAGCCGTCGTCTGGGCGTTGTGCTGGCCACAGCACAGAGCATTGAAGATGCGGTGATACGCGCGAAAGACGCAGCCGCACAGGTGAAAGTTACTGGATAAAAAAACGGGCCGAATGGCCCGTTACAGATTCCCATGCCCGGTAGTGATTACCGGGCATTTTGCGCAATTATTGCTTCGCGCCTTCAACAGCCTCACGAGCCAGTTTGGTAATGCGATCGTAATCACCCGCTTCCAGCGCATCCGCCGGAACCAGCCAGGAACCACCGATGCACAGCACGCTTTTCAGTGCCAGGTAGTCGCGGTAATTCGCTGGAGAGATCCCACCGGTTGGGCAGAAACGGACCTGTGAGAACGGACCCGCAATCGCCTGCAGCGCTTTAGTACCGCCATTTGCTTCAGCAGGGAAGAATTTGAACTCTTTCAAACCGTAGTCCATACCCAGCATCAGTTCAGATACGGTGCTGATACCAGGGATCAACGGAATAGTGCCTTCAGTTGCGGCTTTCAGCAACGGCTCGGTCAGACCCGGACTGATAGCAAACTGTGCACCGGCTTCGGTAACTTCAGCCAGCTGTTGTGGATTCAGTACAGTACCTGCACCAACGATAGCGTCCGGAACTTCTTTTGCGATCGCGCGAATGGCATCCATCGCACATGCGGTACGTAGGGTCACTTCCAGAACGCGCACGCCGCCTGCAACCAGCGCTTTTGCCATCGGCACTGCGTGTTCCAGTTTATTAACCACGATAACCGGTACAACCGGGCCAGTGGTCAGGATTGCTTCTGCACTTGTCTTCCAGTTTTTCATCAGAGTTTTCTCTCGCCTGATTACAAAATAAGTCTTAAAAAGTGATACAGGTTGCGCCCTGTTCCGCACCGGACAGCTTTTCACGCAACGCGCTGAACATTTCACGGCCTGTGCCCACGCGCGATGCGCTGAGGTCAGGAATATGAGGCTGACGAGAAGCAAGTTCCTCTTCATCAACCAGCAGCGTCAATTCACCT
Organism: Citrobacter sp. CF971; assembly: GCF_006385635.1. Classification (NCBI taxonomy): domain Bacteria; kingdom Pseudomonadati; phylum Pseudomonadota; class Gammaproteobacteria; order Enterobacterales; family Enterobacteriaceae; genus Citrobacter; species Citrobacter sp. CF971. The sequence goes on from NZ_CP041051.1 coordinate 2,837,324, forward strand.
GTCTGTCCATTCACACGAATGATGTCGCCATCGCGTACTTTTGCCAGCAGCCCGCCATCATAGGCTTCTGGGGTTACATGGATTGCTGAAGGCACTTTACCTGAAGCACCTGAAAGTCGTCCATCGGTAACTAACGCAATTTTGAAACAACGGTCCAATAATACACCAAGTGGCGGCATGAGTTTATGTAATTCTGGCATTCCGTTTGCTTTTGGTCCCTGATGGCGCACAACTACTACGCAATCACGATCGAGCAGTCCCGCATCGAAGGCAGGCAATACATCATGCTGACTTTCGAAAACAACCGCGGGCGCTTCAATCACCTGATTTTCTACCGGTACCGCCGACGTTTTCATCACTGCGCGGCCGAGGTTTCCACTCAGCACTTTGGTGCCGCCGTGGTGGGAGAAAGGCTGGTCAAAGGTGGCTATCACGTTGCTGTCCAGCGACTTCGCCGCACCTTCACGCCAGTCCAGCTCACCCTCGTTGAGCCAAGGCTCCATGGTGTAGCGCGATAAACCAAACCCGGCAACGGTGTTCACATCTTCATGCAGCAGACCCGCGTTAAGCAGTTCGCGCATTAACACCGGCACGCCACCCGCCGCCTGGAAGTGGTTAATGTCTGCCGGACCATTCGGGTACAGACGCGCCATCAGCGGCACAATATCGGACAGATCGGAGAAGTCGTCCCAGTTAATCAGAATACCGGCTGCGCGCGCCATCGCGACCAGGTGCATTGTATGGTTAGTGGAGCCCCCGGTCGCCAGCAGCGCGACAATACCGTTGACCACTACTTTTTCATCGATCATTTTACCGATCGGCATCCATTCATTGCCGTTGCCGGTCAGACGCGTTACCTGACGAGCCGCAGCGGCGGTCAACGCTTCGCGCAGCGGCGCATCCGGGTGCACGAATGAGGATCCTGGCAGTTGCATCCCCATAAACTCCACTACCATCTGGTTGGTGTTTGCCGTGCCATAGAACGTACAGGTACCCGGTGCGTGATAAGACGCAGCTTCGGATTCAAGCAGCGCCATACGATCGACTTTACCTTCAGCATACAGCTGACGGATACGCACTTTTTCTTTGTTCGCCAGACCACTCGCCATCGGGCCGGAGGGAATAAAGATCGAAGGCAGATGACCAAATGACAGTGCCGCCATCACCAAACCCGGGACAATTTTGTCGCACACGCCAAGGAATAACGCGCCGTCGAACATATTGTGTGAGAGGCCCACAGCAGCCGACATAGCAATCACTTCGCGACTCAACAGCGAAAGCTCCATCCCATCCTGTCCCTGGGTCACACCGTCGCACATCGCAGGAACACCGCCAGCGACCTGGCCTACCGCATTGGCTTCATGCAGCGCTTTACGAATGATGTCCGGGTAATGCTCGTACGGCTGATGTGCGGAAAGCATGTCGTTATAGGAGGTAATGATCGCGATATTGTTACGCAGCATGCTTTTCAGCGAAGCCTTGTCATCCGGCTGGCAGGCAGCAAAACCATGCGCCAGGTTACCGCACGCCAGTTGTGAACGATGAACGGTAGTCGATTTCGCTTGTTCAATACGGGCAAGGTAGGCGGAACGTGTGTCGCGAGAACGTTCGACGATACGTTGTGTTACGCGTAACAAATTCGGATTCATAGAGGCTCCTAAAATTTATCTGTCAGAGCGTTGGAAAAACAATGTGTTTCAGTTGGGTTAAAAACAGCTGAATCGCTTGTTAGCCGTAGCTCAGGGGCAAAATCGTTTCAGGCAGTGTAATAAAAAAAGCCCCGCGGGTGAATCCACGCGAGGCTTAAAAGTGCAAAAATTATTCTACAATCTGTGTTAGATCATGTTACCGGTAAAATAACACCTATGGGCTAGATGATATTTTACTCGAATTCGTTCCAGGAACGACCATCACGGGTAATCATGGCCACAGAGGCAACCGGTCCCCAAGTCCCGGCCTGATAAGGCTTCGGCGCGTCGTTGTCCATTGCCCAGGCTTCGGTAATAGAGTCGACCCACTTCCATGCTTCTTCAACTTCATCTCGACGCACAAACAGCGCCTGAATGCCGCGCATCGTTTCAAGCAGCAGACGCTCATAAGCGTCGGCCAGATGTGTTTGGTTGAAGGTTTCGGAGTAGCTCAGATCAAGTTTGGTAATTTGCAGGTTATGCTTGTGATCCAGACCCGGTACTTTGTTCAGTACCTGGATATCGACACCTTCATCAGGCTGCAAACGGATGGTCAGCTTGTTCTGTGGCAGGTCCTGCCAGGATTCTCTGAACAGGTTCAGCTCAGGCGTTTTGAAGTAAACCACGACTTCAGAGCACTTGGTCGGTAAACGTTTACCGGTACGCAGGTAGAATGGAACACCCGCCCAGCGCCAGTTATCGATATCCACACGGATTGCCACAAACGTTTCCGTGTTGCTGCTCTTGTTGGCACCTTCTTCTTCCAGGTATCCCGGAACTTTTTTGCCCTGGGCAAAACCGGCGGTGTACTGACCGCGAACCGTTTTTTCTCGCACGTTCGAACGATCGATGCGACGCAGTGATTTCAGTACCTTCACTTTTTCATCACGGATGCTGTCAGCGCTCAGATCGGACGGTGGAGACATCGCGATCATGCATAGGATTTGCAGCAGGTGGTTCTGGATCATGTCGCGCATCTGACCGGCCTGGTCAAAATAGCCCCAGCGCCCTTCAATGCCCACTTCTTCCGCCACGGTAATTTCTACGTGATCGATAGTGCGGTTATCCCAGTTGTTCACAAACAGGGAGTTGGCAAAACGCAGTGCCAACAGGTTCAGTACCGTCTCTTTGCCGAGATAGTGGTCGATGCGGTAAACCTGGCACTCTTCGAAATACTCGCCTACCTGATCATTGATTTCGCGCGATGTTGCCAGTGACGTTCCTAACGGTTTTTCCATCACCACGCGGGCAGGCTTAGCATTCAGCTTTGCTTCACCCAAGCCTTTGCAGATTGCGCCAAAAGTGCTTGGTGGCATCGCGAAATAGTTAATAGTGGTACGTGATTTCTGATCCAGCATTTCACCCAGACGGCTAAATGCGGCGGTATCATTGACGTCCAGATTACAAAACTCCAGACGACCGCTGAGGGTCTCCCATAAACCTTCATCGATTTTTTCTTTCATGAAGGTTTCGAGCGCTTCGCGCACAACCTTGGTATAAGCTGCTTTGTCCCAGTCGGCACGCCCAACCCCAATGATACGGGTTTCCGGGTTAATCTGGCCGGCCTTTTCCAGTTGATACAGGGAAGGCAGCAATTTCCGTCGCGCCAGGTCGCCCTTCGCACCGAAAATGACCAGGTCACATGCCTGGGCTGTTTGCGTTACCGCCATGTCATTCTCCTCAATTAAGTGCCTGGTGCTTTTGCCAGACACTGGTTGTAATTTTATTACAGTGCACTGTACTGCTTTTACGTGAATCCGGAAACCGTAAACGCTTATCCAGCCGTGCTGTTACCGCGAACAGCCGCTTTATTGGCGTATAACCCATCAAAATGGATAAAAAAGTCGTATTTTTCGTACCCATGACGAAGTATGAAAATCCGACTCCGATCATGTAATGAAAAAAAACAACAACTATTCTGTCCATTTTGCCCCGTTGCTGCATTAGCAGGGGTAATATCTATACACTAAATTGTGTATCGGTTTCCCCGTATCGCTGAAATCGTTTTTGCCCATGACCCATGAGTCTACCTACATCATGAATATGCTGGAAAAAATCCAGTTAAAACTGGAACATTTGAGCAAGTCAGAGCGTAAAGTCGCCGACATTATTCTTGCCTCTCCCGAGCGGGCAATCCATTCAAGCATCGCCGCACTTGCTGTAGAAGCGAATGTCAGCGAGCCAACGGTGAACCGTTTTTGTCGCAGCATGGACACCCGCGGCTTTCCTGATTTTAAACTGCATCTGGCGCAAAGTCTGGCAAATGGCACCCCTTATGTTAATCGCAATGTGGATGAGGATGACAGCGTAGAATCTTACACGGGGAAAATCTTCGAGTCAGCGATGGCAAGCCTCGACCACGTTCGCCAGTCGCTGGATAACGCGGCGGTAAACCGGGCGGTAGATTTATTAACCCAGGCGAAGAAAATTGCCTTCTTTGGTTTAGGTTCTTCCGCCGCGGTAGCGCATGACGCGATGAATAAATTTTTCCGCTTTAACGTGCCGGTAATTTATTCCGACGATATTGTTCTGCAACGCATGAGTTGTATGAATTGTAGCGACGACGACGTCATTGTGCTTATTTCTCATACCGGAAGAACCAAAAGTCTGGTTGAACTGGCGCAGTTAGCGCGGGAAAACGATGCCATGGTTATCGCCCTCACCTCTCCCGGTACGCCACTGGCACGGGAAGCCACGCTGGCAATTACCCTCGATGTACCGGAAGATACTGACATTTATATGCCCATGGTCTCTCGACTTGCTCAACTGACCGTGATAGATGTGCTGGCTACAGGATTTACTTTGCGCCGAGGGGCAAAATTTAGAGATAACTTGAAGCGTGTCAAGGAAGCGCTCAAGGAATCGCGTTTTGATAAAGAATTACTCATCAAGAGTGATGACCGCTAAAAGCAATAACAATGTTCTACCCTTTTATCATCCGGGTTGTTCATTTACCGTTAATGTTTGAGAACGGCCGGATCAATGTTCACGCAACACCAAGTTGTTTCAGTCAACGGAGTATTACATGTCCAGAAGGCTTCGCAGAACCAAAATCGTTACCACGTTAGGCCCGGCAACTGACCGCGATAACAACCTTGAGAAGATTATCGCCGCGGGTGCGAACGTCGTACGTATGAACTTTTCCCACGGCTCTCCAGAAGATCACAAACTGCGGGCGGATAAAGTCCGTGAAATTGCCGCAAAACTGGGACGTCATGTAGCTATTTTGGGTGACCTGCAGGGACCTAAAATCCGCGTATCCACCTTTAAAGAAGGTAAAGTATTTCTTAACGTTGGCGACAAGTTCCTGTTAGACGCCAACCTCGGCAAAGGCGAAGGCGACAAAGAAAAAGTCGGTATTGATTATAAAGGGCTGCCTGCTGACGTCGTGCCTGGCGATATCCTGCTGCTCGACGATGGTCGCGTACAGCTTAAGGTGCTGGAAGTTCAGGGCATGAAAGTCTTCACCGAAGTCACCGTCGGTGGCCCGCTATCCAATAACAAAGGCATCAACAAACTGGGCGGCGGTCTCTCTGCTGAAGCCCTGACCGAAAAAGACAAAGCCGACATCATTACCGCAGCACAAATCAGCGTTGACTATCTGGCTGTCTCCTTCCCGCGCTGCGGCGAAGATCTGAATTATGCCCGCCGTCTGGCGCGCGATGCCGGTTGCGATGCGAAAATTGTCGCCAAAGTAGAACGTGCAGAAGCCGTCTGCGACCAGAATGCGATGGATGACATCATCCTGGCTTCTGACGTAGTGATGGTAGCCCGTGGCGACCTGGGTGTTGAAATCGGTGACCCTGAGCTGGTAGGTATTCAGAAAGCGTTGATTCGTCGCGCGCGCCAGCTGAACCGTGCGGTCATCACCGCTACGCAGATGATGGAGTCGATGATTACCAACCCAATGCCGACTCGTGCGGAAGTGATGGATGTGGCTAACGCCGTCCTCGACGGCACCGATGCCGTGATGCTCTCTGCAGAAACAGCAGCAGGTCAGTACCCGGCGGAAACCGTCGCGGCAATGGCGCGCGTCTGTCTCGGCGCTGAAAAGATCCCGAGCATCAACGTCTCTAAACACCGCCTTGACGTGCAGTTTGATAACGTTGAAGAAGCGATTGCGATGTCAGCGATGTACGCTGCTAACCACCTGAAAGGGGTCACCGCTATCATCGCAATGACGGAGTCCGGTCGCACTGCGCTGATGACTTCTCGTATCAGTTCCGGCCTGCCGATTTTCGCGATGTCCCGTCATGAGCGTACGCTGAATCTGACCTCCCTGTACCGCGGTGTCACCCCGGTTCACTTCGACAGCGAAACTGACGGCGTCGTTGCCGCCAATGAAGCGGTGAACCTGCTGCGCGATAAAGGCTACCTGGTTTCTGGTGACCTGGTGATCGTGACCCAGGGCGATGTGATGAGCACCATTGGCTCAACCAACACCACGCGTATTCTGACCGTAGAATAAGTCGCTTAAATGTAAAAAAGCCTCTCGTTTTGAGAGGCTTTTTTTTATTTCTTCGGATAGAGATCTTTGCGCTTATAGGGCTCAATCTCGCCGGGTTTACGCGTCTTAAGCAGTTTCAGAATCCAGGTGTATTGTTCGACATGAGGCGTGACAAAAATCTCCACCTCTTCGTTCATCCGTCTGGCAATGGTGTGGTCATCCGCCGTCAGGATGTCATCCATCGGTGGACGAACATGGATCGTCAGGCGGTGCGTTCTCCCATCGTATACGGGGAACAGCGGTACCACGCGCGCGTGGCAGACTTTCATCAGACGTCCAATCGCCGGTAACGTTGCTTTATAGGTAGCAAAAAAATCGACAAACTCGCTGTGTTCAGGCCCATGGTCCTGATCTGGCAGGTAGTATCCCCAATATCCCTGACGGACAGACTGAATAAACGGTTTGATGCCATCATTACGCGCATGCAAACGACCACCAAAGCGACGGCGTACCGTGTTCCAGACGTAATCGAATACCGGGTTCCCCTGATTGTGGAACATCGCAGCCATTTTCTGTCCCTGGGACGCCATCAGCATCGCCGGGATATCTACCCCCCAGCCATGTGGAACGAGAAAAATAACTTTTTCATCGTTGCGCCGCATCTCTTCGATGATTTCCAGGCCCTGCCAGTCAACCCGACTCTGAATTTTCTCCGGGCCACGTATTGCTAATTCAGCCATCATGACCATCGCCTGAGGCGCAGTTGCATACATATCATCAACAATGGCTTCACGCTCAGCTTCGCTACGTTCAGGAAAGCAGAGGGATAAATTGATCAATGCTCTGCGACGGGAGCTTTTTCCCAGTCTTCCGGCAAGCCGTCCGAGTTTTGCCAGAATAGGATCACGAAATGCTGCCGGCGTTAACGCAATACCAGCTATCGCCGCCACCCCCAGCCAGGCGCCCCAGTAGCGCGGATGGCGAAATGATTTGTGAAACTCAGGGATATACTCAATATTCTTTTTTTTCGTTTCCATGCTCTTCCAGTGTCTGGTGCCGCGAAAAGTAAATCTGCTGATAGTGTAGCGGCGCACCGTGCGCCGTACAAAATAAAAAAGCCGGCACGCATAGCGTACCGGCTTTGTCAGTGTACTAATTAATCAAAACGTAGCTGAGGCATAACCTCTTTCACCTGCGCCAGGTAATCGGTGCGATCCGAGCCGGTCAGACCCTCTGTACGCGGCAGTTTCGCCGTCAAAGGGTTCACGGCCTGCTGGTTAACCCATACTTCATAGTGCAGATGCGGCCCCGTTGAACGCCCGGTGTTACCTGACAGCGCGATACGATCGCCACGTTTAACTTTTTGACCTGGTTTCACCAACAGCTTACGCAGGTGCATATAACGCGTGGTGTAGGTGCGACCATGACGAACCGCAACATAGTATCCGGCAGCGCCGCTACGCTTCGCTACAACCACTTCACCATCGCCCACCGACAGTACCGGCGTCCCCTGCGGCATCGCAAAGTCGACACCTTTGTGCGGCGCTACGCGTCCAGTCACCGGATTCAGGCGACGCGGGTTAAAGTTCGAGGAAATACGGAACTGTTTCGCCGTCGGGAAACGCATGAAGCCTTTCGCCAGCCCGGTACCATTACGGTCATAGAACTTACCGTCTGCAGCACGGATGGCATAATAGTCTTTGCCTTCAGAACGTAAACGCACGCCCAGCAGTTGGCTTTGCTCGCGCTTGCCGTCCAGCATTTCGCGAGACATCAGCACCGAGAACTCATCACCTTTTTTCAGTTTGCGGAAATCCATCTGCCACTGCATGGCCTTAATCACTGCGCTGATTTCAGAGCTGGTCAGCCCGGCATCTTTGGCGCTGGCGACGAAGCTTCCGCCCACCGTGCCTTTGATACGACTGTTAACCCAATCGCCCTGTTGCATTTCGCTGCTCATTTTGAACCCCGTCGCAGTGCGATCGTAAGTACGGGTTTCACGGCGGGATACTTCCCAGGTCAGACGCTGCAGGTCACCTTCCGCGCTTAAGGTCCAGGAAAGCTGCTGACCAATTTTCAGATTACGCAGCTCTTTATCGGAAGCAGCGAGTTGACTGATATCGCCCATATCGATGCCGTACTGATTCAGAATACTGCTCAGCGTATCGCCAGTGGAGACGACATACTCATGCACACCAGCTTCACCAGACGTTTTGTCATCCAGTTCATCCTGCGGAATGGCTTCGTCTTCCTGTGCAGCCTGATCAATAGGTTCGCTTGCCTCAGGCAACAGTGAACGAATCTCGCTTTTTTCCAGCTCGATAGTTTTAACGATGGGTGCAGAATCGGGATGGTAAACATAAGGCCGCCAGACGGCAACGGCCAATGTCAGTACGGTAAGCGACCCCAGCATAACGCGATGGGGTCGCGGCAGATTATTAAATGCCAGAGCGACAGAGCGGGCTATCTGTTGCACGTATTCACTTCCTCATTAATCTCCTTTCAGGCAGCTCGCATACTGGTTGGCTAATTGGTTCAAAAACGCTGAATAGCTTGTTTTACCCAGTTTGATATTCGTACCGAGCGGATCCAACGTTCCCATTCGAACGGATGTCCCTCTCGCGACGGCTTCAACGACCGCTGGCCTGAACTGTGGCTCAGCAAAAACGCAGGTTGCTTTTTGCTCAACCAACTGTGTTCTTATTTCATGTAAACGCTGCGCACCAGGTTGAATCTCAGGGTTCACGGTAAAGTGACCAAGCGGTGTTAGTCCGTAGTGTTTTTCGTAGTAGCCATAGGCGTCATGAAAAACGAAATAACCTTTTCCCTTGAGCGGTGCGAGCTCGTTACCTACCTGCTTATCGGTTGCGGCTAATTGTGCCTCAAAATCCTTCAGGTTGGCGTCAAGTTTGGCTCGACTTTGCGGCATAAGTTCCACTAATTTTTCATGGATTGCAACCGCTGAGGCCCGCGCTATCTCTGGAGAAAGCCAAAGATGCATGTTGTAATCGCCGTGATGGTGATGCTCGTCACTTTTTTCACTGCCAGCATCATTGTGTCCATGATCGTCATCGTCGTCGTCAGCACCTTTTATGAGTAACGGTTTCACGTCATTGAGCTGCGCAATCGTTACCTGTTTCGCGTTAGGAATATTCTTGACTGACTTTTCCATAAACGCTTCCATCTCAGGTCCAATCCAAACGACTAAGTCCGCGCCCTGTAAGCGTTTTACGTCTGATGGACGCAGTGAATAGTCATGTTCGGAAGCCCCGTCTGGCAGCAAAACCTCAGTGTCTGTTACCCCGTCCGCAATGGCCGAAGCAATAAATCCCAGCGGCTTAAGCGAGGCCACCACAGCAGCATTTGCTGCCTGTGTTGCACTACCCCAAAGAGCAGCGGATAATGCTGCGAAAAGAAGCGTATTTTTATGTAACATAATGCGACCAATCATCGTAATGAATGTAAGAAATGTGATATTATAACATTCTATAACTTCTGCAAGACTAAAATTGATATGACGACTTTGGTTTCACTGGAAAATGTCTCGGTCTCTTATGGTCAACGCCGCGTCCTGTCTGACGTATCGCTTGAACTTCGACCCGGTAAAATTTTAACGCTTCTCGGCCCGAATGGTGCAGGGAAGTCTACGCTGGTGCGCGTTGTATTAGGACTGGTAGCGGCTGATGAGGGAGTTATCAAGCGTAATGGCCAATTGCGGATTGGCTATGTACCGCAAAAACTGTACCTCGATACTACGCTTCCGCTGACGGTAAGTCGGTTTATGCGCTTACGTCCCGGCACCAAAAAAGAGGATATCCTTCCGGCACTGAAGCGCGTTCAGGCCGGACATCTGATGAATGCGCCGATGCAAAAGCTCTCTGGCGGGGAAACGCAACGCGTCCTGTTAGCCCGTGCTTTATTGAATAAACCTCAGCTACTGGTGCTCGATGAGCCGACCCAGGGCGTGGATGTCAATGGGCAGGTCGCACTGTACGACCTTATCGACCAGTTGCGACGTGAACTGGATTGCGCCGTACTGATGGTTTCCCATGACCTGCATCTGGTGATGGCCAAAACCGATGAAGTACTGTGCCTGAACCATCATATTTGCTGTTCCGGTGCGCCGGAAGTGGTTTCCATGCACCCGGAATTCATCTCAATGTTCGGACAACGCGGCGCCGAACAACTCGGAATTTACCGTCATAATCACAATCACCGCCACGATTTACAGGGTCGTATCGTCTTACGCCGGGGAAATGGTCACTCATGATTGAATTGTTATTACCCGGTTGGTTAGCCGGGATCATGCTGGCCTGTGCTGCTGGCCCACTCGGCTCGTTTGTGGTCTGGCGTCGAATGTCTTATTTCGGTGATACGCTGGCCCACGCTTCACTGCTGGGAGTCGCCTTTGGCCTGCTGCTGGATGTAAACCCTTTCTATGCGGTTATCGCCGTCACTTTGTTGCTGGCTGGCGGTCTGGTATGGCTTGAAAAGCGCCCTCACCTCGCGATCGATACCTTACTGGGCATTATGGCGCATAGTGCATTGTCGCTGGGGCTGGTTGTCGTCAGCCTGATGTCCAACATCCGTGTGGATCTGATGGCTTACCTGTTTGGTGATTTGCTCGCCGTGACGCCTGAAGATCTTATCTCCATCGCCATCGGCGTGGTTATTGTTCTGGCGATTCTGTTCTGGCAGTGGCGTAACCTGCTGTCGATGACCATCAGTCCGGATCTGGCATTTGTCGATGGCGTGAAGCTGCAACGCGTGAAGCTACTGCTGATGCTGGTTACGGCGTTAACGATTGGCGTGGCGATGAAGTTTGTCGGGGCGTTGATTATCACCTCGCTGCTTATTATCCCTGCGGCGACCGCCCGTCGCTTTGCCCGTACGCCGGAACAGATGGCAGGAGTTGCCGTTGGTGTGGGAATGATAGCGGTTACAGGCGGGCTGACCTTCTCGGCCTTCTATGACACCCCGGCAGGTCCCTCCGTGGTGCTGTGTGCCGCGCTGCTGTTTATTTTCAGCATGATGAAAAAGCAAGCGAGCTAAGCATGCGTTGCCCGGTGGCGCTGCGCTTACCGGGCCTACAAAATCGCCCAGGCCTTATAAGCGTAGCGACATCATGCATTAAGGCATTTGTGGCGGCGTAATGCCAAAATGGTTCCAGGCGCGCACGGTTGCCATACGTCCACGCGGCGTACGCTGCAGAAAACCTTGCTGAATCAGATATGGCTCAAGCACGTCCTCAATGGTTTCACGCTCTTCCCCGATCGCCGCTGCCAGGTTATCCAGTCCGACCGGTCCGCCAAAGAATTTGTCGATAACCGCCAGCAACAACTTACGGTCCATATAATCAAATCCTTCCGCATCCACATTGAGCATATCCAGCGCCTGAGCGGCGATATCTGCTGAAATCGTGCCGTCATGCTTCACTTCGGCGAAATCACGTACCCGGCGTAATAAGCGGTTGGCAATACGCGGCGTACCGCGGGCGCGGCGTGCCACTTCCAGCGCGCCTTCATCGCTCATTTCCAGGCCCATAAAACGCGCACTGCGTCCTACAATGTGCTGCAGATCAGCCACCTGATAGAATTCCAGGCGCTGTACAATACCAAAACGGTCACGCAACGGAGACGTTAACGACCCGGCGCGCGTCGTCGCCCCGATTAGCGTAAACGGCGGCAGATCGATCTTGATCGAACGTGCAGCCGGTCCTTCACCAATCATGATATCCAGCTGATAATCTTCCATCGCCGGATACAGCACCTCTTCCACCACCGGTGAAAGACGATGGATTTCATCGATAAACAGCACATCATGGGGTTCAAGGTTGGTAAGCATTGCCGCCAGGTCACCCGCCTTTTCCAGTACCGGACCGGACGTGGTGCGCAGATTAACGCCCATTTCATTGGCGACAATATTGGCAAGCGTGGTTTTACCAAGCCCTGGAGGACCGAAAATCAGCAGGTGATCGAGAGCGTCACCACGCAGCTTCGCCGCCTGGATAAAAATCTCCATTTGCGAACGGACCTGAGGCTGGCCAATATACTCTTCCAGCAATTTAGGGCGGATCGCACGATCCACCAGGTCTTCAGGGGTCGTGCTGACAGCCGAAATCAGGCGATCTGCTTCAATCATCCTTTACCTCACAATGCCGCGCGAAGCGCTTCACGAATCAGGGTTTCACTGCTGGCATCAGGGCGGGCAATTTTGCTCACCATGCGGCTGGCTTCTTGTGGTTTATAGCCCAACGCCACCAGCGCAGCAACCGCTTCCTGCTCGGCGTCGTCCGTTGTCGGACTGGCCGGAGAGGTCAGAACCAGATCCGCCGCCGGGGTAAAGAGGTCACCATGCAGACCTTTAAAGCGGTCTTTCATTTCAACAATCAAACGCTCTGCGGTTTTCTTACCAATGCCCGGTAATTTCACTAACGCGCCAAGCTCTTCGCGCTCAACGGCATTAACAAACTGCTGCGCAGACATTCCGGAGAGGATCGCCAGCGCCAGCTTCGGCCCCACGCCATTGGTTTTGATTAACTCTTTAAACAGCGTGCGCTCTTGCTTGTTGTTAAAGCCATACAGCAGTTGAGCGTCTTCACGCACCACAAAATGGGTGAAGATAATCGCTTCCTGCCCGGCTTCCGGCAACTCGTAGAAACAGGTCATCGGCATATGCACTTCATAGCCTACCCCACCCGTTTCCAGAAGGACCAGCGGGGGTTGTTTTTCAATAATGATGCCTCTGAGTCTGCCTATCACGTGACGCTCCTGCGTTAAGGGCTAAAAGGTAATGCGCTATCATAAAAAAAGGCTGGATAGATATCCAGCCTCATTTGTCACTAACGTAATCGACCTCGCGCCAAATTCAGCCTCGACTCGCTCATTTGCATGGCATTCTGACTGACATGGCAGTGGGTAATAGCTATCGCCAGCGCATCCGCGGCATCCGCCTGCGGATTCGCCGGGAGTTTTAGCAGCGTGCGCACCATATGCTGGACCTGGCTTTTTTCCGCACTACCGATCCCCACCACAGTCTGTTTTACCTGGCGGGCCGCGTATTCAAAGACCGGTAGATCCTGATTGGTCGCCGCAACGATTGCCACGCCGCGTGCCTGTCCAAGCTTTAGCGCCGAGTCAGCGTTCTTCGCCATAAAGACCTGCTCAATGGCAAAATAGTCCGGCTGGAACTGGGTGATGATTTCCGTCACGCCCGCGTAAATTAACTTCAGACGTGACGGGAGATCGTCGACTTTGGTGCGGATACAACCGCTGCCGAGGTAGGTCAGCTGTCTGCCGACCTGACGAATAACGCCATAACCGGTGATGCGCGACCCCGGGTCAATGCCGAGAATGATAGACATCACGCACCTCCTGTCAGGTTGCGGTACAGCCACCTCATTCTAAGGTAGCTGCAACCTCATCAGAGATCTCGCCGTTATGGTAAACTTCCTGCACGTCGTCGCAGTCTTCCAGCATATCGATCAGACGCAACAACTTCGGCGCTGTTTCTGCATCCATATCTGCTTTGGTGGATGGAATCATAGACACTTCAGCCGCGTCCGCTTTCAAACCCGCCGCTTCCAGCGCGTCACGCACTTTACCCATCTCTTCCCACGCGGTGTAAACGTCAATTGCGCCGTCGTCGAAGGTCACCACGTCTTCAGCACCTGCTTCCAGCGCCGCTTCCATGATGGCGTCTTCGTCCCCTTGTTCAAAGGAGATCACGCCTTTTTTGCTGAACAGGTAAGCCACGGAACCGTCGGTACCGAGGTTGCCGCCCGTTTTCGTGAACGCGTGACGCACTTCCGCAACAGTACGGTTACGGTTGTCAGACAGACATTCAATCATAACGGCTGTACCGCCAGGACCATAACCTTCATAGATGATGGTTTCCATGTTGGAATCTTCATCACCACCCACACCGCGCGCGATTGCACGGTTCAGGGTGTCACGGGTCATGTTGTTAGCCAGCGCTTTATCAACCGCTGCACGCAGACGCGGGTTAGCGTCCGGATCGCCGCCGCCGAGTTTTGCCGCCGTCACCAGCTCACGAATTATTTTGGTGAAAATTTTACCGCGTTTAGCATCCTGCGCTGCTTTACGGTGTCTGGTGTTGGCCCATTTACTATGACCTGCCATAAATAATATCTCCAAAAAGCGCCCCTTTTCAGGCGACGTTAATTACAAACTCTTCAATCGCCTGCCGGTTACTCCACGACTTGGTTAATTGGGCGGCTTCAACCGCATTAACCCAACGATAGGTCAGATGTTCGGTGAACACGATCTCTCGTTCTGAGGGAAGTGCCAGGCAAAACCAGGATTCAGTATTTCGTTCAATTCCCGGTGCATAGCGATGACGTAAATGGCTAAAAATCTCAAACTCCACCGTGCGCTGACAGTCAATTAAGGTCAGTTGCTCAGATGCAACATCAATGGCGACCTCTTCCTTTACTTCGCGCATAGCGGCTTGCGACGCGGTTTCACCCTCTTCAAGGCTGCCGGTGACCGACTGCCAGAAATCAGGATCGTCGCGTCGCTGTAACATCAGCACTCTCCCGGTGTCCTTTGCATAAATCACGACTAACACCGAGACAGGCTGTTTGTATCTCATATCAGTTATTCTCGGCCTTCTTAACAACCTGAATGCTCAGTTCCGCCAGCGCAGCTTCGTTGGCAAAGCTCGGCGCTTCAGTCATCAGACACGCTGCAGCAGTGGTTTTCGGGAAAGCAATAACGTCACGAATGTTGTCAGTACCGGTCAGCAGCATAGTCAGACGGTCCAGACCAAACGCCAGGCCCGCATGCGGTGGCGTACCATATTTTAGCGCATCCAGCAGGAAGCCGAATTTCTCACGCTGCTCTTGCTCGTTAATGCCCAGAATACCAAATACGGTCTGCTGCATGTCGCCGTTGTGAATACGCACGGAACCGCCGCCCACTTCGTAGCCGTTGATAACCATATCGTATGCGTTAGCAACCGCGTCTTCCGGCGCAGCTTTCAGCTCAGCGGCCGTCATATCTTTCGGCGCGGTGAACGGGTGGTGCATTGCGGTCAGTCCGCCTTCACCATCGTCTTCAAACATTGGGAAGTCGATAACCCACAGCGGAGCCCATTTGGCTTCGTCGGTAATATTCAGGTCTTTACCCAGTTTCAGACGCAGCGCGCCCATCGCGTCGGCAACCACTTTCTTGTTGTCGGCACCGAAGAAAATCATGTCGCCGTCTTGCGCATCGGTACGCGCCAGAATCGCTTCCACGATTTCTGCGTTCAGGAACTTAGCAACCGGGCTGGTGATACCTTCCAGACCTTTCGCACGCTCGGTGACTTTGATGTAAGCCAGACCTTTCGCGCCGTAAATCTTAATAAAGTTACCGTAATCGTCAATTTGCTTACGGCTCAGTGCGGCACCGCCCGGTACACGCAGAGCAGCTACGCGGCCTTTCGCATCGTTTGCCGGACCAGAGAACACTGCGAACTCAACGTCTTTCACCAGATCGGCAACGTCAACCAGCTCCATCGGGTTACGCAGGTCTGGTTTATCAGAACCGTAACGACGCTCAGCTTCGGCAAAGGTCATGATCGGGAAATCACCCAGATCCACCCCTTTAACTTCCAGCCACAGATTACGCACCAGCGCTTCCATCACTTCACGCACCTGCGGTGCGGTCATGAAGGAAGTCTCAACGTCGATCTGGGTAAATTCAGGCTGACGGTCAGCACGTAAGTCTTCATCACGGAAGCATTTTACGATCTGATAGTAGCGGTCAAAGCCAGACATCATCAGCAGCTGTTTAAACAACTGAGGTGATTGCGGCAGCGCGTAGAATTTACCTTTATGTACGCGAGAAGGTACCAGGTAATCGCGCGCGCCTTCCGGCGTCGCTTTGGTCAGCATCGGTGTTTCGATGTCGAGGAAGCCATGGTCGTCCATAAAACGACGCACCAGACTGGTAATTTTGGCACGCGTTTTCAGGCGCTGCGCCATTTCAGGGCGACGCAGATCTAAATAGCGATACTTCAGTCGCGCTTCTTCGGTGTTGACGTGGTTAGAGTCCAACGGCAGCGAGTCTGAACGGTTGATGATGGTCAGATCGGAGGCCAGCACTTCAATTTCGCCCGTCGCCATCTCGGCGTTGACGTTTTTCGCGTCACGCGCACGCACGGTGCCCGTAACCTGGATGCAGAACTCATTACGCAGTTCGGAGGCCAGCTTTAACGCGTCCGCACGGTCCGGATCGAAAAATACCTGCACGATACCTTCGCGGTCGCGCATATCGATAAAGATCAGGCTACCAAGATCACGACGACGGTTGACCCAACCACACAGAGTCACCTGCTGCCCCTCGTGGGACAGACGTAGCTGTCCGCAATATTCTGTACGCATGAGATATCCCTTAACTTTGCCGCAGGCGGATTGTCACCTGTCTCGCAGATGACGAAGTCGCAGCTTTAGCTGAATGTCACAACTGAATGAAAAAAGGCGGCTATTATACTGGAAATTCTGCCGCACGATAAGTCCGGTACTGACTGTACGCCTGTTTCCTGGACGGGCATTGCGTAATCTCACAAAAAATAACAAAAATTGTCGCCCCTTTCACACTGATTCGCGCTTAAGGTGTAACGGAATTCTATTTTTTTACTGGAGTGACCATGCTGGAACTGAACGCAAAAACAACCGCCCTTGTCGTGATTGACTTACAGGAAGGGATCCTGCCTTTCGCTGGCGGACCTCATACGGCACACGCTGTGGTTGCCCGCGCCGCGCAGTTGGCGGAAAAATTCCGTACCCACGGTTCCCCGGTGGTAATGGTGCGCGTCGGGTGGTCTGACGATTACGCCGAAGCGCTAAAACAACCAGTAGATGCTCAGACTCCAGCAAAAGCATTGCCCGAAAACTGGTGGGATTACCCGGCTGCTCTGGGTAAATGCACCAGCGACCTCGAAGTAACCAAACGCCAGTGGGGCGCATTCTACGGCACCGATCTGGAATTGCAGCTGCGTCGCCGGGGTATCGATACCATCGTCCTGTGCGGCATCTCTACGAACATTGGCGTTGAGTCGACGGCGCGAAATGCGTGGGAGCTGGGTTTCAGTCTTATCATTGCAGAGGATGCCTGTAGTGCCGCCAGTGCTGAGCAACACCTGGGCAGCATGACTCACATTTTCCCCCGCATTGCGCGCGTTCGCAGCGTGGAAGAGATTTTGCAAGCGCTATGATCTATATCGGTTTACCCCAGTGGTCGCATCCAAAATGGGTGCGTTTGGGGATCACAAGCCTTGAAGAGTATGCCCGCCACTTTAACTGCGTGACGCGGTAATTTTTAAAATCACTAAAGAACGCCCAAGAGCATGTGTTTTCTTTAGGTTAATCAGTGCATTATAAGACGCCTCCATATGAAATTCGGTTAAGTTCATATGAGTTAAAATGTCCCAACCATGCCCCAAAACTGGCATTTATGCCCCATACATGCCCCAAAAACCTTCCTTAAAAAGCTACGTGCCCAACCGTTGATGCTGTATAAATAGACAGTATAAATTGCGTGCAAAATCATTGTTGCTTTGGAGGCGGTATGTTCGTTGAGTTGGTGTACGACAAACGGAATGTTGAAGGATTAACAGGTGCCAGAGAAATAATTCTGAATGAGTTAACAAAGCGAGTGCACCGGATCTTTCCGGATGCAGAAGTGAAGGTTAAGCCGATGCAGGCGAACGGCTTAAACAGCGATGCCAGCAAAAGCGATCGGGAGAAGCTGAACCGCATGCTTGAGGAAATGTTTGAAGAATCCGATATGTGGATAGTTTCGGAGTAGTGCCAGCTTTTACCAAGTCCTTTTCATACCTTTCTGGATACGGGAAACCAAATTCCCGTATTGGATGAACCATTGCCGCCCTTTTTTAAAGCTTCTCTACCAGCGGATAAAAATTATGATCCTCGCGCTGCATTCGTTCATGCACCTTGCGCAACACTACATTCGCGTCGCGGCGAAATGCCTCGTCACAATTGATAAGCTTATTTGCCGTATTCCAGCGACGGGAAAACTTTTCATACTCGGCAACAATATCAGCCATCTCGCGCTGAAAATTTACGCTCATTGTTTTTAGCTTTTGATCGTTCACCTTTTCCAGATAAGGATATAAAAACTGATCTTCGGTAGAAAGGTGTACTTTAATCACAGAACTCATACTGATAACGGTTTGAGCGATTTCTTGCGCATGAGCCGTCACACCCGCCCGGCTAAGCTCCCTGAGGCGGCTAATTTTATGGATAATCTCGGCATGCTGGATCTTCATTTTATCAATATTCACTGGGGAATCCCTTAATGAGCTTTGCAATTTATAACATATATATTAAATGCATCTTTAAAAATAAGCAATCTGAGTTGTTTTTATTAAATTTTATAAATTTACGTTATGTAAATACATAATAAACAAAATTTGAATGCAAATATAAAGAGATCTATTGCCAATCTTCGGAATTTTTCTATCGTACATATGTCTCAAAACTGCGCCAATGCCGCCTCAAGAGATATCGCAGCATCAGTGCTGTTGATAAAGTGCGTCACCCGCCTCATAACCTCAGCCTCTTCAGCTGCATCACCTTCGATCGCTTCGCCGTCATCCGTGATTAACGCTTTCCCCCTAAGCTTCGCAAACTGCGTCCGACCTCCGGACAGAATCAACAGCGCATCACCCTGCTGTGGGCGCGTGACCGGGACGATGATCGCATAACCCGCCGACGTCTCGAGGATGCGACTGTCGGGAGTCATGCAGACACTGGCTGGCGTAACCCGCTGCTCTATATAGTCGGTAGATGGTGAAGGAAAGCCCATGTTTACGCCCTCTCTTGAATGCTGGATAAAAACACAGTATAAATACTGTATACCCATACAGTAAAGGAGCAATGAGCAATGTTCGTGGAACTCGTTTATGACAAAAGGAATTTTGATGGTCTGCCCGGTGCAAAAGATATCATTCTGGGCGAGTTGACCAGGAGGGTTCACGGGGACATTGATATAGTCTTACTCACCAGACCTAAAGCAAAGTTAACTCCCATAAACCCAAGCTTTAAAGCAGCAAGACCAGCAACAAGGCCGACTACTCCCCTGATTACATCAGGATTTTTCTCGGCAAAGTTAGAAAATTTTTCCCCGAGGTCACCAAGCCAAGTAACAATCTGTTTAGTGTCCGATGAAAAAGCACCACCTATAGCTGCGAGTCCATTTGTAGCTGTCCCTGTCATTGCTTCCCAGAGATTTGCCAAGGTTCCAAGCTGCGCCTCAACACGTTTGTTTAGGCTGGCTTGCTTGTTCATTTTTTGTTGAACCTGGTCATAGCCGTCTTTACCCTTATCTATAAGGGCGTTAACTACCTGGAGTGTTTCCGCATCATCACCAAACAGGGCTTTTAACACTCCTGTTCGCTTCACATCAGTTAATTTTCTGAGTTTCGATAACTGCGTAAACATTTTATCAATACCACCGAAACTGCCTTTGCCATCGGTGAAATCAAGATTCACGCCGAGCTTTTGACGTTGCAGTACTTTATTGACGCCATTGACTTTCTTGATGTCTAAACCGGACTGGATAACTTTGCGAAGTGCGTTGCCGGCTGACTCTCCCTGCATACCCATCTGGTCCATCATGACGCTGATCGGAGCAAGTCCCTGAGCGGCTTTCAATCCGTCCTTATTAACCATCTTCAGAACTGAGCTGGTTTTGGTGAAAAACGACAACATGTTGGTGTCATCGACACCAAGGTAAAACGCTTTCTGGATGGTATCAAACAGCCCCATCATGTCATCTGATGCGGTCCCTGTTGCGTCCTGCATTTTTGCGGCGAATTCTGCCGCTGCTTCAGGTGTTTTTTTAAGCTGTACAGCAAGGTATGCAGTCGCTTTGCCTACCCCACCCAGAATGTTTTCTGCCGGAATACCCTGGCGAACAAGCATCTGCATCATGTTCTGAAAATCAGCAGTCGTGCCAGGTAACTGATTCCCAAGCCCAACAGCCAGTTTGTTTATTTTTTCAAAACTATTGCCGACTTCTCCGTTCGCCTGCATCATCGCGACCTTCAGCCCAGTAGCCGCATTCTCCTGATCCGCATAGGCTTTAAGCGATACAGTCAATCCAGCAGCCAAACCACCAGCCAGCGCTAATCCACCTTTTGAAGCTTCCTCTGCCTGGCGCTTGAAACCACGGATATTTTTCTGCATCCGTGAAAGCGCAGGAGATAGCTTATCTACGCCAGTAATCAGAGCCTTAAGCTCAAATTCAGCCATTGCCTTTCTTCTCCTGCTCTATCCTGTTTGCCTGACTGACCAGCAGCGGAATCTCACTGATTGGCATTTTCAGCAGTTCAAATGGGTTAATGCGCCAGTAGCTGGCGCAGTCAAAAAAACGATCAGTGAGATAATCAGCCGTCAGGCCTGGAGGAAAAAACCAGCAACCAGCCAGCCTGCGCTATTCAAATCACCGGGTTTCATCTGATCTACCGTACTCAGCGGTACATTTGCCAGCCGGACAATGTACTTCGCGATAATGTGCGCCTGCAGTTTGATGGATTCATCCTGATTCATCTGGTACGGATAACCAAGCTCACGGACGTCTTTACCAGTCGGTTCGTTAAACTCCAGGACGCTAATCGTTTCGCCATGCGCGGTTACTGGATGTTTCAGCTCAAGTTCTTTCATTACTGGTAATCCCCTTCTTCACCGTGGAATTCAAGATCTGCCGTACCTTCTTCGGCGTTGTGGTTTGCCTCACCGTGTAGCCAGGCAGACGACAAGACATAAACCTGACCGTTTGCCAGTTCGGCGGTAATGGTCATCTGGTCTGAAGTCGTTACTTTGCTAACCGGAAAATCTTTCGGCACTTTGAAGGTGCCTTTGATATACGGCGCGCGGTGCGTTTCTTTACGATCCACCGAGCCATCAAGGCCAATAACATCATCATTGACCTTAGTATTCATCGGCACCTCAATACCGCCGGTCATGGATAATTGCTGACCATCAATTTTGAAATAACAAGTACCTGCAATGCGCGGCATTATGCGGACTCCTCTTGATACTGAAGGCGGAACTGGTTAAGCACAGCAAACACGCGGAGCTGGTTGATATAATCAGGCGGATACAGCACATTGATGCGCGTCGGGGTGTTGGCATCTCGCTCTACGATCAGATACTTCTTGAACAGATCGTAATTTTCAACAATGCCTTCACGCTCCATCTGGCGGTAAGTCGCCAGCAGTTCACCCTTAATTACCGCTGGAGTAACAATTGCCTGACCGGGGCCGAAGCGGGTACCATCGTTCGCCAGCTTATGGCGACCGTACTTACTGGTTATGATCGACTTCAGGCGGCGCAGAACATAGGCGCTGGTGTGCAACGTTTCACTGTCGAGATAGCTGTTATCCGTCACACCATAAGCGTTTTTCTTATAAGTGGTGATATCACGCTGGATGCGTAGAGTGCCGCTTTCGGTGTACGACGTGGCGATACCATGCGTAAGCAGAGACTGTTGCTCTGAGGTGATGAAGCGCTTGCCTGTCGGCGGTGGCAGCATACCAACCAGTTCGCCAGTCTGCGTTGGTCGGGCCGGATCGATGCGCAGGAACACCGCCGCCCTCGCCGTACGACTGGCCGCCAGTTCATCAGGATTCGACTGTACAGTTTTTTCATAACCCGCCAGGGTGAGATGCTGATCGTTAAGCATGTCACCAACAGTGATCAGGTCGCTGAGTCCCGCAATTTTTGCGGTGTAGACGTGTCCATAGATTTGCCGCAACCAGCTCCAGCGACCGCTGGTATCGTTCATTTCCTGCGTGAAGGTATTAATTGAAGCCGTATCGTTGAACGGGTGTCCGATATAGTCGAAGGGCTCATCCCCCATTGCTGCAATAACACCAGTCAGTGTCGGTGCTCCTGCCCCCGGCGTATCCAGGTCAACGGCGATTTGCACACCAGCAGGCAGTTTTTCACCACCACTGAAACCGCGATAGTTGATACTGACAGGAATGTCGTTTGCCCAGGTCCCCTTATGCCGCGCCGTCAGAGTCACCACCCCGGCAACTGCGGCCGCAGTGAATGGGGTCTGCCCATCTGCTGTAATTGCCGCTGCAATCGCAGTAGCTACATCAGATACAGTATCGCCAGCAGTCACCACGGTCTTAATCAGTCGGGGGCCGACATAAAGACTGACCACACCTGATTCAGTGGCCGCCCCTGTCACCGCCATTTTAAATGTTGCCACCGTACCTGTATCCGGAACAGCAATCACCCAGAGTTCACCAAATGGGTCGGTTGCACGGTATGCCTCGACCATGCGCGCCAGCTGACTGCCAGCGCCACACTGCTGAATGGCGTAGTCTTTCGACGGCATGATGATCAACTGGTTCGTTGCGATGCTGGCGCCAGTATTAGCGTGGCCAATCAGCAGCGATGGCGCGCTGGTTTGCGCAGTATTCGCCGCACTGTTGTCCATCTCAGCGTAAAACAGCGGAACGCGGAGATCGGAGGGAATAGTATTCATGGAGACAGTCATTTAGCGCTCGCCTTTTTTACCGGTTCAGCGTCGGTGTCTGGCTGAACAATTTTGATATCACCGTCAATCTCCCGACGGTACCAGTACTGGCTTTCGTCGACATTTCGCCCCTCTTCGGGTAAAAGGTCGCCGCGGGCCGGGTCATGAACAGCCCGCCCTTTCATGGGTTGTACAAACATGGTTTCCTCAGGTGGGGAGAGTGATTTCGGTGTGGTGATCGATCTTACCGTCTGGCCCGGTGCCGGGATCGATAAAGTCGACATCAATGGACAGTGTTTTGAACTCGTCAAGTGCGTTCAGCTCGTCGAACTGGCGTGTATCCTCTTCACCAAGTTCAGTCTCAACAACAAAATCAAACTGATAACTGAGCTCGTGGCGATTCACATCAAGGAGTGTGCCGCCGTCATACACTATCGAATTACATCCCTCTTCCGGGTTCCAGCCCAGCAGCGCTTTAAAGAGCGCCTGACGAACATCGTGCACAACATCGAATGATGCAAACTGGCCGCGCTCGTCACGGCTGTTGCTGACAAACACGATGACGGAAAAACCTTCACGTATCGCTTGCCAGTAATCCGTCATGCTTTTCTGCTCACCCGGTGAATCGTCACCCGGCACGACATACGCGGCGGGCAAAATCATCTTCCCGACGTCGGGCAGATCCTTAAACTGCGCAGCACCCGCCACACGATTCTGAAAATCCGGGCAACGCGCCCGTAGTGCTGCAATAATCGGGGCCAGTTTCATCAGCGTCGCCTCTCCGGTTTGAGTGATAGCCGCAGTTCACGCGTCAGGTAATAACGCGTCCACGGGTTGTTTTTGTTGAGTGTCTCAACCATAAAATTATTACGCGGTGCCAGACGCCAGCCGCTACCACCAGAAGCGCCACGGTGATGACTACGCCGACGTTTTGCTCCACCGCGGACACCGTAGAAGAGAAATGCCGGGTAAAAATCGCCGGTGATGAGCCGGTTCCCCTGCCCATTCCTCTGGTTCGGTGCAATACGTGCCATAAACCCCGGCCTCCGCCCGCTTGCTTTAGGCACCATGTAACCGATGGATTTAGCCAGGCGGCCTGTCTGGTAACCGGGGTTTTCACCAGGTTCAGAACGACCACGGCGCATCACCAGACGGCGCGCGTCGCGCATATGGCGCTGGCCGATGGTGACAAAAGCACGCCGAACGCGCGCGCGGTTGAAGCGCATTTCGGTCGGCTGCTGAAAATCAACGTGTAAAAAGGGAGTTGCCATTACCGTTCCCTCCTGTTGAGGCTGGTTCCGTGCCCAGTTCTGTACACTCAAGCAGCAGATATCGCCTCTTACTATTCAGGTCCCGCGCCCGCTTGACCCGGTACACCAGATCGTTAAGCACAACCTCGAAGTCAGTGGTGATCCCGCGGCGCCAGCGGACAGTGATGTAATGAGTGATCGCGTTGTCGGTCTGAGCCGTTTCCTGGTAAGTGGTTGCACTGGTCTGGACAACCTTTGCCCAGACCGGAAAAGACTCGGGGTAATCAGGACGGGTACCGAGATCAGCCGCTGGTACATCGACCCTTTTCCGGAGCAGCACCCGTTTATCCAGCTCACCCGGATCGGGAAGCAGGTAGGTCGCGCTGGTTTGCGCCTGGCGAAGTTTCATAGCGGTATGAACCGGTAGGGGCCGACAAGCCAGGTGAATGACTGCGGCATCTCTGTTTTTTCGACTTCTGAAACAGATGAGCGGTTTTCGTAAAAGTGGGTGGCCAGCAGCAGCATCCCCAGCCGGATATCGTCCGTCATAACAAGCCCGTCAGGATCGGTATCCGGGACGCCAGCATCTGCTGCATACAGAGTCCGATTAAGAAAGCTCACCGTTCTGGCCTGAACCGCATTCCCTATCACCGTCAGCAACTCATCCTCTTCCGTGTAATCGTCCTCAAGCCGCAGCTGGAGCTTAATTTCACTCAGTTTAAGCAGCATATAAATCTCCATGCCCGCCGGATGACGGGCATAAAAAAACCGCTTACGCGGCATCTTTCCCAGGTGGTCTTTATTACGGCGCTTTACCCACCAGCGCTTTAATGGCTGCGGTATCTTCCAGCACACAGTCGAAGCGGTGGAAGGCAAGGAACGCGGTCTGATCATATTCGGCGTAGCGTTCAACCAGACGCTTCAGCGTCATGTAGGCAACGCGGCGCACCACGAAGCGGTTAAAGTCCCCCAGGTAGATGAATTTTTTGCTGGCGGCCGCATTGTCGATGGCCTGATCGATAACATACGGAATACCCAGAACCGTCGCCGGAGAGCCGCCGGCAATATCTGGCAGCCACAGTGGACGGCCCTGTGCATCTTCCATTTGCTCGATGCTCTGCAGCGTCGCGTCATTGAATGCCCAGCGGAAAGATGGACCGCCACGATACGCCGGATCGAGGGAGTGAATCAGCGAATTCATATCCTTCCAGTTGAACGCCGCCGCAGCTGAAGACTGAGTGGTGCCCGTTACTGAAGCAGCCAGGCCCTTAGGCTGAACTGGTGCGCCGACACCAGTTCCCTGAACGAGATATTTAGCCTCGCCGCGGCCAATACGTTGTGCAATACGGCCAGCCAGGTATGCCTCGATGTCAACGCCACTGTCCTGCAGCAGTTCGTTAGAAACGCGGATGATTTTGGATGACAGCTTTTTGGCACCCAGGGTCGCCGTGCCGAACGTCACATCACCTTCAGTGGCTGCAGAATTTTCAGCGAGCAGTTCGCCTTCTTCAGCGGTACCGTCAGAAGTGGACCAGGTAATATCCTGACCGTTCGAGGTATTGAGAATCTGGGCAACACTCGCGATCCCGCCGTAAGCCTTCATCGCATCGATGATGGTGTTACGCATCTGTGTAGGTACGGTATAGCCACCCTTATCATCAGGGGTGGTGCCCTGAGCACGCAGCTCTTTAACAGCCTGACGTTCTTCAGCAGTCAGCTCACCGAAGCCGTGGCGCAGGAGACGATCGAATGCTGCAGCGCGGCGTACTTCTGCCTGCATTTCAGGACTTTCCTGACGCTGGCGCTGTTCAGGCTCCTGTTCATCAACAAAAGACTGATCATGGCGGCGCAACTCTTCTTCACGAGCGATACGCTCATCAAGCGCGTCCAGTTCGGATTTTGCGGCGTTCCACTGAGTGCGCTGCTCTTCGGTCCAGGTGGTATCACCAATTTTATCGTGCAGAGCACGCATATCAGTGGCGATGGTGTTACGTTTTTGCTTCATTTCGTGCAATTTCATAGTTTTTCCTTACGCGTTAAGAAGAGTCAGCAGGCGCTCGCGCGCCATTCGTTGGTTAATGGCTTGCGCCAGCGCGCCGCTGTCGCGCGCCTCCTGCCAGGCTTTCATGGATCGGATGCCAGAATCAGCCTCCTGATACGCCGGATAGGTCACCGGGCTGACATCAAAAAGGCGTGAAAAACGGTTAATTTCGCGAATGACGATCCCCTCATCGTCCTGGTACCAGTTTTCACCGTCATGGGCGATACGGAATGCGAAAGATGACTGGTTGATATCACCGCGCATCATAGGCGCCAGCACGAGGTCACGAATGGTCTGGGTGTCAGGGGCCGCGATGTCGTAGCGAAGCCCTTTATCATCGACGCTGACGCTCAACGTACCGGAAGCGCTGCGCCCGAGGATAAAGTTCGGATCATGGTTAAACAGCCCGCGGATATCGTCACCCAGTACGTCATCGAAAGCGCCGGGCTTAATAATTTCGCGGAAACCCCAGAGGGGTTCTGATCGGCTGTTAAACACCGATCCGTAACCGATAATGCGCGTGGGCTGCTCCCCCTGCTGTTCGGCACGGACCTCACCGCTGTAACAGCGAGTCTCGCGATCACTCATCGGTTTTTTCCTCTTCGGTTTTGGTGGTTTTGAAACTGTCTGCCGGGTTGGCGGCGTTGACGCTTACAAGCATTTCGTCCAGGCCATCGACCGGATTCATGTCTTCGAAAGCGCGGGCTTCGTTGCGACTCATCCATCCATCAGTAATGGCGAAGTGATAGAACTGTGCACGCTCCTGTGGGGTGCCGCGCAGCAGGCCCGTCAGGTTAAAGCGGGAGTAGTAGCCTGCGGCTAACTCCGCCCGAGTAAACAGACGCCGGTTTAGCTCCTGCTCCCAGTTCGTCACCCACGGCATCATTGAGTAGCGAACGAACTGAATCGCCTGCTGTGTGATGTTGCTGAAGGTGGCTTTTTCGAGGTCGTTGATCATGTGTGCCGGCACGTTAAATATTCCGGCGATCATCGAGCGATTGAGCTTGGACATATCGATTATTTGAGCGTCGATCGGTGATACTGTCAGCGCTTTGTAGTCCAGGTCCGCAGGAAGCAGCATCGTTTTATTTTCCTGGCTACGCAGTGCAAGCGCCGCTTTCTGCCAGACCTTCTTGAGCCTTTCCCATCCTTCAGATTTAATCTCGCCTTTAACAGTAACAATCCCGGCAGGGCGCGCGTTACCGCTAAAGAAGCTCTCGGTGTATTTCTGCCCACTCATGCCCATGCCAATTGTTTCGGCATGCTGCATCACTGGACTCAGGCCCATCTTCTGGTTATTGCCCAGCGCACGGATGTGAATCATGTCATCTGGACTGATGGCAAACGCGCCATCCTCGTTATACAGACCGTAGGTGTATCGGCCACCGGTATTAATCAGCGTGGTTTCCCAGGGCATGCAGCAGTCAAGGGTGGTAACCTCCCCGCGGCGATTACGTTTAACCCAGGTGTATCCATTACCCCAGCCGAGGATGTGGCGCTGTTTTAGCTCTCGCCATTTGTAGCTGGTTTGCCAGGTGTTTGGCTCATCGTGAACCAGGTAAAACGCCGGATGATCACGCGCAGGCTCAACCTTGCCGTTGTGCTTTCGCATGACGTGCAGCGGCATCTGGGCAAGATTTGAGGACAGTACATAAATGCAGGCGTATACCGCGGCCAATTTCATAGCCGTTTCAGGGCTCACATATACATCAGCCCTGACACCCGCATGCGTCAGCGCGTCAAACAGGGCTTTGTTGTAATTATCGATATCCCGGCGGCGCGCATCCGGCGGGTACAGAGTGATTTCTACCGCTGCCAGTTCAGTCGATGGCTTCGGGAGACGTCGTAATTGCTCAATGATCGCCACGCAGGCAGCGCTTTGGTATTTACGGCCATCAGCGCTAATGAGGTGACGACCGGCCAGCGGCCCCTTGTTAGGGGCGCGCCAGTAAGTGTTCACGCTCGGAGGAAAAGGCAGGACCAGTTTCACGCAGCCTCTCCCCGCATATTGCGAACAAGTTCAGAAGCAGCAGTAATGATTTCGCTGGTGGCAGTCCGCTCCAGCCAGAGTTGATTGATGTTGGCTTTCAGCTTGTTCTGCTGTGATTCATCCAGCATGTCAGCGCCGTCTACCTGGTCGAATACAATTCCAACCTCCAGCGGCCAGATACGGGACTCGGGAAGCGGATCCGATACTGGTTTAGCTTTCTCACGGATGTGCATGCGGATCTGGCGAATATTGGACCAACTGGAAACATCCAGGCTTCCCATAGCTGCAATGAAATCAGTACTGTTCATGCCATATTCACCAGATGCTTCAAGGGCAACAGTCCGAATACGTTCCGACATATCCAGGCGCGCAGCAGCGTCATCGAATTCAATCGACAACAGCCACTCATCCACACCGAACAAAATACTCTCACGAATAAGCAGCTTCGCTTTATCGATCGTTAATGGTGATACCTGAGTGAATTCCGGTGCTTCGACAGAATCCGCCGCCCAGGTATGCCCAAACTTCGATTCACTGAATGTGTATTCTTCTTTACGGTGGGTTGCCATAACCTGCGCCGCCCAGTTCTGCCAGACGTTCAGACCAGTCCTGCGTCAGCGCGTTATCTTCGGCGGTGTACCAGACCGGGCACTTCGCGTTATCGTCGTCAGCAAACAGATCCAGCGTCAGGGGGCCGAACATCGCATTGATGCCCCAAAAAAGCAGATCTGGTGTTCGCCACTGATCGCCAACCTCTTTCAATTCATGGGCTGGTTTGCTGCGCAGTGCTGCCAGCGCCTGGCAATATTTATTTGGCATCATGAGCGGAACCCCGAATTTTCTGGCAGTGAGTAGTCAACATTTTGGAAGTTTGCGCGGCTGGCTGAGTTAGTCGCCCATTTACCGTTAACGCGTTCAGGTCGCCCAGCGGCAGACCATTTGGTCGCGCTTTGCAGGTAACCGGGGAAGTTTTTTGGAATAAACAGAGTTGCCGGGCGGAGGTATTGAGCCTGCTCGCTATCACGCCAATCAGCGTTTTTGTAATCCACCACAAGGCACAGATCATCAACCGTGAATTGTTCCCGAAGACGGGCGCGAATATTCTCCAGCGACGTGCTGCATACCTGGTAGCGTGAGCCAGTAGTCTGATTCAGGTAAGACAAAACCTGTCTGGCCTGATCAGTAATCACAACCTCAGGGTCGGGTTGCGCCGCAACCGGACAAGAGGGTTTTGAAGTTACTTGTGGATCTTGTTTTGATTTTACTGACGGATCCCCGCCAGATTCTGACGGGTCAAAACCTCCGTTTTTGCCAGATTTCGACGGGTCAGTTTTTGAGGCGTCATATTTTGATGCGTCAGATTTTGACGTGTCAGAATCTGACAGTTGAGAAAATGCGGCAGTCTGAAGTTTCGCCACATTCAGCCGATACACGTTCGAAGCATTACGGTTACCATTACGGCGCTGTGTACGTGTGAGCCAGCCATCTTTTTCAAGCTTTGCGATTGCTGTTCTGATAGTGCTCGGGCCTGCGCCAAGCTGGCGAGCAATAGTTTCAATTGACGGCCAGCACACACCTTCATCGCTGCTGAAGTCAGCAAGGCGAGCCATGATCGCAACACTAGACAACTTCATGCCCGACGCTGCGCAACCATCCCATACGTAGCCGGTTAATTTAGTGCTCATGATCGTCCGTTATCTCCCTGAACTTTTGCCTGAAATGCTCAAGTGGGCTGAAGCATTCGTGTGGATAGCCATCTCGCAGGTAGATAACGCGCTGCGTTTCTGGCTCCCAGCGGATAACACGGACTGGCACTCCGCGGTGATCTTTGAACCTTCGGTTAAGTTCGCGCACAGGCGTTTTGCCCTCCGATAGTAGACCCCCACAATTACGGCAGCCTGGCTGTGGTTACATGACACCCAGCGATTTGATACTTTGCATTCATACCGAAACAGCGGAAGACCCGGCACCGGGATCATTCGTAGTTGCGGTAAGTGAGGATTTACGATTAAATTGCTCATGCGGATTATTTCTCCATACTCGAAGAGTTGTTCGCCAAGGCGCCCGGAGCTGCACACTCGCGGGCGTCACTCTTTTCTGGAAGGCAATAGACTCGTGAAATCAGGTTCAGAAACGTCATAAGCGTTACCCGGAACTGGTAGGCGATTTCGTTCAGACTGTCCCACTCACCTTTATCAACCACGCCATCATCGATGTATCGACGGTATGCGTTGACCAGATCCCCGAGCCTGCCCACCAGCTCAGCCAGCTTTAAGCCAATCTCTTCGTTCTCTGTTTCTGGTGCCGCGCCCGGGATATGGATCCCGTTATCTGTTTGACGAGAAAACGCGTCAGCTATGTAGCTAACACCGGCTGCTTTCTGTAAAACCATCGCCCACCCCATAGGGAAGATCTGATCACCATCTACGCGGAGGCGGTTAAACAGTGCGTTCTCTGTTACCCCCAACCATTCCGCCGCTTCGGCGTAGCCACCAGGCAGATCGGTAATCGTCTTTTTAATCGCTACCACCAGCCAGATTGGCTGACGTTCAACTTTCCAAATAGGTTCGTTACCCACGGTTAACCCCTTAATTCTGTGGTTTTAATCACGCAGCCGAATGGCTACGCTTTTCATAAAGTGATTGGTCAACTTTCAAATCACCTTTCGTCAGCGCTTGGATCTCAAATGCTCGTCCCTTTGGAATAATTTCATCCCAGCCCGACACGGACGCATGAGAGATATTCAACGCCTTAGCGGTTTTCCCTACGCCACCGAAGTAAGAAATAACGTCATTCTTTTTCATTTTTCCCTCTGGAGTTAAGTAATGCAGTGCACTGATAGTAGGATATCTTACATTAAATGGTCAAGCACTCCTACATCAGATAATGGTAGGATTGCCTACATGAAAATGAATGATCGAATCCGAAGCAGACGAAAAGAGCTAAAGATGACGCAATCTGTCCTGGCAAAGCTTGTCGGGGTTAATCGCGTCACCATCACCGGTTGGGAATCCGGTGACTACAAACCGGGTGGTGAAAACCTCCAGGCGCTTGCGGCTGCACTAGAAAAGACGCCGCAGTGGTTACTGGAAGGAAAGGATGATGGAAGTCAGCAACCACCAACCATGGACCCGGAGCAAAGATTCGGAATTAGGTCAGTTCCCGTTCTCACATGGGTACAGGCCGGGGAATGGACGGCCAATAGCGGAACGATCACAGAGCGGGACATTCATGACTGGGTCTATACTTCGGCTGCCGTTTCTGAAAGCGCATTTGCACTCATTGTTCGCGGCGACTCGATGACCAACCCTACAGGTGCACCAAGTATCCCCGAGGGCTCTATTGTCGTTGTAGAGCCTGATTTTGGTGATGCCAGTCAAGCTAATGGAAAAATTGTTATTGCACAGCTTCTGGGAAGTGATGAAGCCACTATTAAAAAGTTCGTCATTGATGGGCCGCTGAAATACCTAGTACCCCTCAACCCCAATTACAGGATTTTAGAAGTCAATGGCAACTGCCGATTGGTAGGGCTAGTAAGACAAGTAATAATGGATTTATAAGAAAACCGGGAATACCCGGTTTTTTTTCGCCCCTCAATGTAAGTTATCCAACATTTCCCCTTGACCTCAAATAGTAAGTTATCCTACATTATTCACATCAACAGCGAACAGGCAGGACGCCCACGAAGTAGCCGCCGGTGGCGTATGAATAACCGGATGATTCGCAGTTTATCTGATAGACCAAAGGGGGCGACAAGTGGGAACGGTTAGAAAACAGGAAGATATCTTGCTGATTAGCTCTGAAATTCTGGGGGTTTTGAAGAGCGAACTCTCTGCACGTGGCATTGAGCCCACTCAAGAAAATTTAAGTTGGGTTTTATCGATTATCCAAAAATCACTTAAACCCAGCCTCAGCAAACTTTTTGTCGAGTAGCGCTTCGAACTTCTCGTAAAGCTTGCTTATGTCGTCCATCGGGTTTTCGGACGTGCTGTAATTTTTATCTGAAGTCATGGCCGCGGTCTGGTATGCGGTATGGGTCTGAACTGATAGCTGGAACAGATACAAAATTTTTTCTTCTTTGGTCATTTTTATTTGCTTCTTGGCTGTGTGAGAACACCAAGATACCACCGCGCCTGATGTGGTTAAAAGCAGGCCAAAGCAATAACAAGTAACTCCCTGTTCTGGCGGCCCGGTGTTTTCCCGTTTGTCCGGTAACCGCCAGCCTTTTTCAGGGCACAACAGAAAAGGGCATCACCGGGCGACGGGCTCATAACCCAATCCACCCGGGCAAAAAGAAAGCGGTCTCTGCAAGCCGCCGACCAATGCAGGTGCCCTTCTCTGTTGTGTATGGAGAAACTAACTTTTTAGCGCCGGTGCAGAGGCGTTGAGGAACCGAGAATGAACAATCCGTTTTTCAAAAATATGTTGGTGTATCGCCTTAGTCGCGATTTCACCATCAACCAGGAAGAGCTGGAACAGCAGCTTGAACTATTTCGCTTCACTCCATGCGGTAGCCAGGATATGGCAAAAACCGGTTGGGTATCACCACTGGGTCAGCGGTCAGATTGCTTGCATCACACTGTCAATAATCAAGTGTTGTTGGTTATTCGCCGGGAAGAAAAAATACTGCCATCTCCTGTCATTGCTGAAGAACTGCGCAAGCGTGTGTCGCGTCTGGAATCCGATCAGGGGCGTCGCCTCAAAAAAACTGAGAAAGATTCGCTGCGTGATGAAGTGTTGCACTCCCTGCTTCCTCGGGCGTTCTCCAAAAACTCGACTGTTAGTTTGTGGATCAACGTCACCGACGGTCTGATCATGGTTGATGCAGCCAGCGCTAAACGTGCCGAAGACTCACTGGCCCTGCTTCGTAAAACTCTCGGTTCTCTCCCGGTGGTACCGCTGACTATGGAAACGCCGATCGAACTAACTATGACCGAATGGGTTCGTTCCGGTAGTGCGCCTGCTGGCTTTGGCCTGGGTGATGAAGCCGAACTGAAAGCTATTCTTGAAGATGGCGGTATTGGACGCTTTAAAAAACAGACTCTGGTCAGTGACGAAATTCATGTGCATCTGGAAGCTGGCAAAGTAGTTACAAAACTGTCTATCGACTGGCAACAGCGCATTCAGTTCGTTCTTTGCGATGACGGCAGCATCAAACGCCTTAAGTTCTCTAATGAGATTACTGAACAAAACGACGATATCGACCGTGAGGATGCGGCTCAGCGGTTCGACGCTGACTTTGTTCTAATGACCGGCGAGCTTATCTCTCTCATTAACGGATTAACAACCTCTCTCGGCGGCGAAGCCAAGCGATAAACACCAGGCAGCAATTACCCCATAAGCATGGGTTGGGTTGCTGCACTCCAAATCTGGCGAAGGTTGGTTCGGAGGGCAGATGAATCATATCGAATTTATTGAGAAGAACGTCAGGGAAATCCTTATAAAACAAGGCTTTTCTTCTTCAGTAGCGCAGGGGGGGCATGGCAAGCGATTGATTTATATAAGCGCATGTCACAAGCCAGTAAAAAGGGTGCAATTTTTGATGACGTGATGAGGCATGCGAAAGCATGGGCAGATAAACAGGTTTCGAAAACTGAAATAACGAAAAGTAAACGCAATCAACCTAAAAACCAAGGTGGTCTGTTTTAAATATTCAGGCCAATAAGTTTGCGCGGTGCAGCGCGCCAATATGGAGAAAACCATGAGCTACATTCAGACATTATCCGGTAAAAAATTTAACTACCTGACCGCCACAATCGACGATATCGATGTTGAGGATATCGCGACTGCTCTTTCCAACATCTGTCGATTCGCTGGGCATCTGCCAGAGTTCTACAGCGTAGCCCAGCACTCTGTGCTTGTAAGCCAGATTGTGCCGCCAGAGTTCGCCTTTGAAGCGCTGATGCACGACGCTGCGGAGGCATATTGCCAGGATATTCCAGCCCCGCTCAAAGCCTTGCTGCCTGACTACCAGCGTATGGAAACTTATATTGATGGGCTTATCCGCTTTAAATTCGGTATCTCTCTTGAACAAGCTGCTGTCGTGAAATATGCCGATCTAACCATGTTAGCTACCGAGCGCCGTGATCTGGAAATCGATGACGGTTCGAAGTGGGAAATTCTCGAAGGTATTCCCTGCTCTGATCTCGTTCAGGTTATCCCTCTCCGTCCTGGTCAAGCCTATGGCCTGTTCATGAACCGCTTTAACGAACTGGTGGAGCTGCGCCAATGCGCCGCATGAAGGTAAAAGAACTCGTTGCGGAGGCTTTTGCCTCCGTTGCTGAACTGCCACCGAAGCATGCACCGCTTATGCGCGAAGTCGCCACCAGACTGGAAGCTACGTTCGCAGCATTAAAAGAGTCTCTGGTGCAATTGGAACAGGAACGTAAAGGTAAAACGCCATGACCGTATTTGAATATCTCCAGTCTCATCCGAATACCACCAGCGGTGAAATCGCCAAAGGTATGAACAAAAAGACACCCGCGGTCGCTGGCGCATTATCGCAACTCTATGGCACCGGCCGGATCGTGAAGTCCGGTGTTCGCAAGGGCATTCCAACATACCGTGTTAATGATATGCCATTTGGGTGCAGTAACAGCCTAACCATGATGTTTAACCAGCTATTAAATAGAGCCAGACAGGAATCAGCCCAATGACAGCACTCAACAAACAGGCGCTGCTAATCGAAAACGGCCAACTTGTTGCTGATACGCTACGCCACTTAGCCGATAACGAAATCGATTCTGATTATTTTGCTATCACCTCAACGAATGAGAACGGCACTGAAATTGATCATGAGTTGGTTATCACTGATTACGCTCTACAGGCTGCAGGAACAGTAGACGAATTAGTTAGAGCACTGGAAGCTGCAAATGAGTTGGTAGAGCTTCAGCGATTCAAACTTGAGCGACAGGCAGAAGATTTACACCAAGCCAAATCACTGGAAAGCATCCACCGAGATAATCGCTTCGAAGTAGAACGAGAGTTCCGTGACTACAAGGACCGCGCTGAAAGCAACCAAATGAGGCTGTCGAAAGAAGTGTGTCGCCTCGAAGATGAACTGCAGGCCGCTGGCATTGGCGTGAAGGGAGAGTGAGATATGTGGCGAGGAACGAATCGCGGCGGTAGCCAGATGATACTCACTTCCTACGAATACGACCCAGAAACCAAAAAATCAAAGTCGGTTTACCTGCTACGGCATCACAGCAAAGTTAAGCAGACCACGCTTGAGCAAAAACTTGTTGTTGAGAACGATGCGTTTGGTCGGTTTAAACCGATGGTCGAGCTTGCCGACTTTCCAGAAAGATTAAGCGAACGAGAAGCGATGCTGAAGCTGGCCGACTGGCTACACCGACTTGGCGTGGCGATTGAAGATAACTGGAGCACACCATGACAACTAACCACCCGGCGCACGGTCCTGTATCACTCGATCGCCTGCACCAGATACGCGAAATACTCAACAAAGCAGCAGCTCAAAGCGATGGCGGTAATCTCGGCTACGCAATGGCTGATGCTGTGAAGGTGATTGATGGGGCTATAGCAGTGTTTGGTGCTGAGCCTGTGCTTTATGCCGCTGAGGAAACTCTGGCTTATGCCAAGATGGGTGAACTTCATCTTAAGTGCCTGTCTCAGCCAATGGGAGATGCTGTGATTCCGCTTTACGTTCACCGCCAAGCGACTGACGAAATTGGCTCATGGAATAACCACATGAACACGCCTACTGCTCAGGCTGGCAACTCTCCGGTAACTCAGGATGGTTACGTGCTGGTCCCGAAGAAACTAACCGCTGAGAACGGCGCAAAAAGAGTGCTGTCCGGTGAGTTTTCAGAAACGAAATTTATAAACTGCCCAGAGTGTTTTGGTGATGATGATTGCGAAACCTGCGACGGAAGCGGAAGAATTGAAATCACCGTTCCTGTCACATGGACGACCATCAAAGCTATTTGGGCTAAAGGTGTCGAACATTTCGCAGCAGCACCGCAGCAGGAGCATGTATAACGTGAACAATTTAATGATCGACCTCGAATCCATGGGCAAAAAACCGAATGCCCCTATTGTCTCCATTGGTGCCGTATTCTTCGATCCGCAAAGCGGTGATCTTGGTCAGGAGTTTTACACCGCCGTTAATCTTGAAAGCGCTATGGAGCAGGGAGCGGTGCCGGATGGTGACACTATTTTGTGGTGGTTAAGACAAAGCTCAGAAGCACGATCAGCAATCTGTGTTGATGATGCGATGCCGATATCATCTGCCCTATCTGAACTGAGCCATTTCATTAATCGGCATTCTGATAACCCTAAATATTTAAAAGTTTGGGGCAATGGAGCTACTTTCGACAACGTTATATTGCGCGGCGCATATGAGCGTGCCGACCAGGTTTGCCCGTGGCAATTCTGGAATGATCACGACGTCAGAACCATCGTCACATTAGGCAGAGTTGTAGGTTTCGATCCTAAGCGTGATATGCCATTTGATGGGGTTGCACATAACGCACTGGCTGATGCCCGCCACCAGGCGAAATATGTTTCAGCGATTTGGCAGAAACTAATCCCAACCACCAGCAACAGCTAAAGTTTTCCCCGGGTGCAGCCGGGATAATGGAGAAATAACTATGAGCAATATTTTCCAGTTAGCTCCCAACGATTGGGTTTGTGAAAGCGTTTTGATCGCGGTTACCGGGCTCAAACCCGGAACCATCCTCCGTGCCAGAAAAGAATGCTGGATGATTGGGAGGGAGTATATCCACGTATCGCCTGACGGAAATCCTAAACCTTCCAGTGAGTGCATGTATAACAGAAAGGCTGTAGATGCCTGGGTCGCTTCAATGAAAAGCAAGCAGCCAGGGTGATTTGATGCCATGAAAAAGGTAAGCTCGTATCGCTCTTGGGCGTCTGGAGGCAACACCAATGGATAAAGTCACATATCCAACAGGCGTCGAAAACCACGGTGGCACATTACGCATCTGGTTTAATTTTAAAGGTAAGCGTGTCAGGGAAAGTCTCGGTGTCCCTGACACCGCTAAGAACAGAAAGATAGCCGGGGAACTGCGGACATCAGTATGTTTTGCCATCCGCACAGGAACCTTTGATTATGCAACCCAGTTTCCTGACTCCCCTAACCTCAAGGCTTTTGGTGTAAGTAAAAAAGACATTACAGTGAAAGAACTTGAAGAAAAATGGCTGGATCTGAAACGGATGGAAATCTGCGCGAACGCATTCAATCGCTATGAATCTGTCGCAAGGAATATGGTGCCGAGGATCGGAGGTAATCGCCTGGTGTCAGCAGTAACCAAAGAGGAATTGCTGTATCTTAGGAAAGATTTGCTAACTGGTTATCAGAGTCCGACGAAAAACAAAGCCCCGGCAAAAGGGCGAAGCGTTGTTACTGTGAACTATTACATGACGACAATGGCCGGAATGTTTCAGTTTGCTGCGGATCACGGTTACTTAGAGGTGAACCCATTCGAGGGAATTAAGCCTCTGAAAAAAGCCAGGGCAGAACCAGATCCTCTGTCTCGTGATGAATTTATTCGCCTGATAGATGCATGCCGGCATCAGCAGACGAAAAACCTGTGGTCATTAGCAGTGTACACAGGAATGCGTCACGGGGAACTGGTCTCCCTGGCCTGGGAAGATATCGACCTGAAAGCTGGAACAATTACCGTCAGGCGTAATTATACGAAACTTGGTGAGTTCACTCTACCGAAAACCGAGGCAAGCACAGATCGGGTGGTGCATCTTATCCAGCCCGCAATCAGTATCCTGAAAAATCAGGCTGAAATGACAAGGCTGGGCAGGCAACATCACATTGAAGTTCAGTTACGTGAGTATGGCCGTTCGGTGAACCATGAGTGTACATTCGTCTTTAACCCGCATGTGGTCAGACGCAGTAAGCAGGTCGGATTTATCTACCGCGTCGATTCAGTAGGCGACTCATGGGAAGCGGCACTAAAGCGCGCGGGGATCAGACACAGAAAGGCGTACCAGTCACGACATACCTATGCGTGCTGGTCATTATCTGCTGGTGCAAACCCAAGTTTTATTGCCAGTCAGATGGGGCATGCGAGCGCGCAGATGGTGTTCAATGTTTACGGTGCATGGATGGCTGACAGCAGCGCAGAGCAGATCGCAATGCTGAATCAGAAGCTGGCAGATTTTGCCCCATTGATGCCCCATAGCCACGAGAACAGTACGGGAGGATTATTAAAATCAGTAAGTTAACCCCTAACGCCCGTCATGTTAACTGCGTGGAGGGCAATACCACGCTGTATGCGCTGCCTAAAGCCGATATTGTTGCCCGCTGGCAGGCACAGACCACCGATACGTTTCGATTTTGTTTTAAGTTTCCGGCGACCATTTCGCATAAGGCCGCGCTGCGTAATTGTGATGACCTGGTACAGGAATTTTTTATGCGCATGTCGCCGCTGGAATCGCGCATTGGACAATACTGGCTGCAATTACCCGCGACTTTTAGCCCACGCGACCTGCCTGCCCTGTGGCAGTTTATCGACGCGCTCCCCAAATGTTTTACCTACGGTGTGGAAGTTCGCCATCCAGACTTCTTTGCCAAAGGCGAAGCCGAACAGCTATTTAATCGCGGGTTACACGAGCGTGGAGTAAACC
Organism: Citrobacter sp. CF971; assembly: GCF_006385635.1. Taxonomy (NCBI): domain Bacteria; kingdom Pseudomonadati; phylum Pseudomonadota; class Gammaproteobacteria; order Enterobacterales; family Enterobacteriaceae; genus Citrobacter; species Citrobacter sp. CF971. The sequence continues at coordinate 2,875,880 of NZ_CP041051.1, forward strand.
GGGTGATTCTGGACAGCCGCCCGGTACATGCCGCAATCCCACATACCGAAGCGATACGTGACGCCCAGCGCAAGAAACCGAAGGTTCCGGTGCATGCGGTGGTGACGGCTAACCATCCGATGGTACGCTTTATCGGCAGCGATGATATGGCACAAAACAGCGCGCTTTTTGCCGTCTGGCTGACCAAGCTGTCACTATGGCAACACACCACGACGCCGTATCTGTTTTTGCATACGCCGGACATCGCGCAGGCCCCGGAGCTTGTTGATACACTATGGTCAGATTTACGCAGTGCTCTGCCAGAGATCGGATCAGCACCGTCTATTCCACAGCAATCTTCTCTTTTCTGAAAATGCCACCTATCATAGTCGAGGCCATCAGCCATTTTAAAAGGGAGTTTGTATGGTAAGCGCGCTTTATGCCGTATTGGGTGCGTTATTGTTAATAAAGTTCTCCTTTGACGTTGTTCGCCTGCGCATGCAATATCGCGTTGCCTATGGCGATGGAGGTTTTAGCGAACTGCAAAGCGCTATCCGCATTCACGGTAACGCGGTGGAATATATTCCCGTCGCGTTAGTGCTGCTGTTATTTATGGAAATGAACGGCGCAGAGACGTGGATGGTGCATCTTTGCGGGCTGATGTTGATTGCCGGACGTCTGATGCATTATTACGGATTCCACCATCGGCTTTTCCGCTGGCGCCGTTCAGGCATGAGCGCAACCTGGTGTTCGCTGTTGCTAATGGTGCTGGCGAATCTTTGGTATATGCCCTGGGAGTTGGTTTTCTCCCTGCATTAGCGCACAATACGCCACTTTATTTTTCCCGGATTTTTACGTTATGTCTCACCGCGACACGCTTTTTTCTGCGCCTATCGCCAGTCTGGGTGACTGGACCTTTGATGAACGGGTAGCTGAAGTCTTCCCGGATATGATCCAGCGTTCCGTTCCTGGCTATTCCAATATTATTTCTATGATTGGCATGCTGGCCGAACGTTTCGTACAACCCAACACGCAGGTCTACGATCTGGGCTGTTCTCTGGGCGCGGCGACGCTCTCGGTGCGTCGCAATATTCATCACGAGAATTGCAAAATTATTGCTGTCGACAACTCTCCGGCGATGGTTGAGCGCTGCCGTCGTCATATTGACGCCTATAAGGCACCGACCCCGGTTGAGGTTGTCGAAGGCGATATTCGCAACATTACTATCGAAAATGCCTCGATGGTGGTGCTGAATTTTACCCTGCAATTCCTTGAGCCACCCGAGCGCCAGGCGTTGTTGGATAAGATTTATCAGGGGCTGAATCCCGGTGGCGCGTTGGTGCTATCTGAAAAATTCAGCTTCGAAGACGCGAACGTAGGCGAGTTGCTGTTCAACATGCACCACGACTTCAAACGAGCCAATGGCTATAGTGAACTGGAAATCAGCCAGAAACGCAGCATGTTGGAGAACGTGATGCTCACCGACTCGGTCGAAACGCACAAAGCGCGACTGCATCAGGCCGGCTTTGAGCACAGTGAGTTGTGGTTCCAGTGCTTCAACTTTGGCTCTCTGGTGGCGTTGAAAGCTGAGGTTAGCGCATGATCGATTTTGGTAACTTTTATCAGTTGATTGCCAAAAATCATCTGTCCCATTGGCTGGAAACACTTCCGGCGCAAATCGCTGCCTGGCAGCGCGATCAGCACGGTCTTTTTAAACAATGGTCAAACGCCGTCGAGTTTCTGCCCGAGCTAACGCCGCATCGTCTGGACTTACTGCATAGCGTTACCGCAGAAAGCAAAGAGCCGCTCAGCGAAGGTCAGCTTAAACGCATAGACACCCTGATGCGTAACCTGATGCCATGGCGTAAAGGACCGTACTCGCTGTACGGCGTCAACATCGATACCGAATGGCGTTCCGACTGGAAGTGGGATCGCGTCCTGCCGCACTTGTCTGATCTCACCGGACGTACCATTCTTGATGTCGGCTGCGGCAGTGGCTATCACATGTGGCGCATGATTGGCGCGGGCGCACATCTGGCGGTCGGTATCGACCCGACCCAACTGTTCCTGTGCCAGTTTGAGGCGGTGCGTAAACTGCTGGGCAATGACCAGCGCGCGCATCTGCTGCCGCTGGGTATTGAACAGCTTCCGGCGCTCAACGCCTTTGATACCGTATTCTCCATGGGCGTGCTTTATCACCGCCGCTCGCCGCTGGAACACCTGTGGCAGTTAAAGGATCAGTTGGTTAAAGATGGCGAACTGGTACTGGAAACGCTGGTCGTCGAAGGCGATGAAAATACCGTGCTGGTGCCGGGCGATCGCTACGCCCAGATGCGTAACGTTTACTTTATCCCGTCTGCACTGGCGCTAAAAAACTGGCTGGAAAAATGCGGGTTTGTTGATGTGCGCATTGCCGACGTATGTGTGACCACTACCGAAGAACAGCGCCGCACCGAATGGATGATTACCGAATCGCTGGCCGACTTCCTTGACCCGAACGACCACAGTAAGACGGTGGAAGGCTACCCCGCCCCACTGCGTGCGGTATTGATTGCGCGTAAACCGTAGTCATTTTTGTCAAATGACTATTACGTATAGCACCATTTCTCCAAAATAGTTCGGTTTGCAACAAGGCGGCGACGCAGCAAATCCCTGGGAGCGTAGATAACTACGTGACTGGGGTGAGCGAGGAAAGCCAACACAGTTGCAGACCGAAATATGCAGGAGAAGGAGAAAAAAAGGCCCCTGTTGAAATTGCAGGGGCCTGGTACGAGCAAGCATCATATTGGGCGACATGATGCAACGGTAAAATCAGCTGGCCTGATGGTGTGCAATGATTGCTTTCATTTCAGCAACCGCCGCCCCGTCTACCGCATAGCGAGAATACTCATCCGCCTGCGCATCCGAAGACATCGACAACCCCGAATTGCGATAACGCATTGGTGAAGCCAGCCATACTCCGGCAGAACTGTGGACTTCCTGCACCCCAGCATCAAGGAACAGGGACAAATTCGAGGCGCGAACCCCCGCTCCGGCCATAATGATTGGAGCACCAGGCTGCGCAATAAGTTCCATTATTTTTGTTAAACCTTGCGCCGCATCTGATTTTTGCCCGGAGGTGAGTACTCTGGCGATGCCCAAATCAGCTAATTTTTTAAGCGTATTGAGTGGGTTAGCACACATATCAAAGGCACGATGAAAAGTGACTTGCAGTGAACCGGCGGCGATCATTATTTTCTCCATGCGCGGCATATCGACATCGCCATCCGCATCTAAAATGCCGGTCACCAGCCCTGAGAACCCTAGTTCTCTGACCATCGCTATATCATCCAGCATTGCAGCGAATTCACCTTCGGTGTAACAAAAGTCGCCTCCACGTGGACGAATAATGGGATTGACGGGAATCGAAATGTGCTGGCGAACAGAACGCAAGACGCCCAGTGAAGGCGTTAAGCCCCCTTCTTTGGGTGCCGAGCAAAGCTCAATACGATCCGCGCCGTTTTGCTGCGCCGTGCGCGCGCACTCCATGCTGTAACAGCAGATTTCCAGTATAGTCATGCTTACTCCTGACGTTCGCTTGCCACAATGGTTTCAATCGACCACGGGTGGAATTTTATCGTCACGCTACCATCGCTAACCGCCAGCGTCGGATTCGGTAAACGTTCACGTTCTCCTTTTGGCGAGCTGGTTTTCACAAATATACCAGGTTGACTCAGACCGTGATCGGAAAGCAGCGCCAGCGCTCGCGCATTCAGCGTTTGTGCCTCACCCGGCAGAACAATTTCAATATGTTCCCAGCCTTCATGTGGGTAACGTTTTTCGCCCGGCCACGGCAGTTCGACGATGGAAAATTGCCAATGTTGCACACAAACCGGCTCATACAGTTTAAAAAGACAAATAGGTCTGCCGTTAATGATGTTTTCTGACAACAATTCACCGCACTGTTCAAACCCACGACGCCAGCGTTCTGCAGTGGTATTTTGATGGCAACGCAAGGAAATGTGATCGGCTTCCAGACCTGTGATATCCAGCCCAAGACGGGTAGAAAGTTCCGTTAATGCCTGCGTGAAATGCGGTAAATCTGCAGAAATATCCTGTAGTTCTGCAACGGTTTGCCAGTTCGCCATATTAAAAGCTCATATCCATGTTCAAAGTCGCTAATTTACTCTGTTGCGCTGCGCCATCCAACCGCTGTTTTCTCCGAACACATCATGGATAAATTTACGCCATTGCATGGTTTATATTTCAGGCTACTGGCGGTACACACAATGCTGACGGCAACGGGCATTTGCAGTATACTCCCGCCCTTAATTCTTAAACTGGTGCGGTGAATTTTAGACCGCTTCATAAATGTAAGGTATTCCGGTGAATATTCAGGCTCTTCTCTCAGAAAAAGTCAGTCAGGCCATGATTGCTGCAGGCGCGCCTGCAGATTGCGAACCACAGGTTCGTCAGTCAGCAAAAGTACAGTTCGGCGACTATCAAGCTAACGGCATGATGGCTGTCGCTAAAAAACTGGGTATGGCGCCGCGACAACTGGCTGAGCAGGTGCTGACTCATCTGGATCTCAACGGGATTGCCAGCAAAGTTGAAATTGCAGGCCCGGGCTTTATCAACATTTTTCTCGACCCGGCATTTCTGGCGCAGCACGTTCAGCAGGCGCTGGCTTCCGATCGTCTGGGCGTCACCCAACCGACTAAACAAACCGTCGTGGTTGACTACTCCGCGCCTAACGTAGCGAAAGAGATGCACGTTGGTCACCTGCGTTCCACCATCATCGGTGACGCGGCGGTGCGTACGCTGGAATTCCTTGGTCACAAGGTTATCCGCGCCAACCACGTCGGCGACTGGGGTACTCAGTTCGGTATGCTCATCGCATGGCTGGAAAAACAGCAGCAGGAAAATGCCGGAGAGATGGCGCTGGCTGACCTGGAAGGTTTCTACCGTGACGCAAAAAAACATTACGACGAAGATGAAGCCTTCGCGGAACGCGCCCGTAGTTATGTCGTGAAGCTGCAAGGCGGCGACGAATACTTCCGCGAGATGTGGCGTAAACTGGTCGACATTACCATGTCGCAGAACCAGTTAACCTACGATCGCCTCAACGTTACCCTGACCCGTGACGACGTCATGGGCGAGAGCCTGTACAACCCGATGCTGCCTGGCATCGTGGCCGATCTCAAAGCCAAAGGCCTGGCTGTTGAAAGCGAAGGCGCTACCGTCGTATTCCTTGATGAGTATAAAAACAAGGAAGGCGAACCGATGGGCGTTATCATTCAGAAGAAAGATGGCGGCTATCTCTACACCACAACCGACATCGCCTGTGCCAAGTATCGTTACGAAACCCTGCATGCCGATCGCGTACTGTATTACATCGACTCTCGTCAGCATCAGCACTTAATGCAGGCGTGGACCATCGTACGTAAAGCTGGTTATGTGCCGGATTCGGTGCCGCTGGAACACCACATGTTCGGTATGATGCTGGGCAAAGACGGTAAACCGTTCAAAACCCGCGCTGGCGGCACGGTTAAACTGGCCGATCTGCTGGATGAAGCGCTGGAGCGCGCACGTCGTCTGGTCGCAGAGAAGAACCCGGATATGCCTGCCGATGAGCTGGAAAAGCTGGCAAATGCAGTCGGTATCGGCGCGGTGAAATACGCGGATCTGTCCAAAAACCGTACCACCGACTACATCTTCGACTGGGACAACATGCTGGCGTTCGAAGGTAACACCGCGCCATATATGCAGTACGCTTATACCCGCGTACTGTCCGTATTCCGTAAAGCGGATATCGACGAAAGCGCGCTGGCAAATGCGCAGGTGATTATCAACGAAGATCGCGAGGCTCAGCTGGCTGCGCGTCTGCTGCAGTTTGAAGAAACGCTGACCGTCGTTGCGCGTGAAGGTACACCGCACGTGATGTGTGCTTACCTGTACGACGTTGCCGGTCTGTTCTCTGGCTTCTACGAGCACTGCCCTATCCTCAGCGCTGAAAACGAAGAGATTCGTAACAGCCGGCTGAAACTGGCACAGCTGACGGCGAAAACCCTGAAGCTGGGTCTGGATACACTGGGTATCGAAACCGTAGAACGTATGTAATTACCTCAAGTAATGTGAAAGCCCGCGCTATGTCGCGGGCTTTTTTATTTTCCCTGACCCGTTCTCATGGCAGCGCAATCAGGCCTACGAGAAACGGCGACGTTCACTGTAATTTGTAACAGCCCACAAGGAATGACACATTTCCCTAGAGATATGGAACATTTTTTGCCTGTCATCCCGTTTTAGCCTCCGTATCATTAGGCGGCGAATTAATCGGGTACGGGTCAATGACATTCAGAGATTTTGAGGCGGAAGAAAAACTCTTTCAGCGGCGTGTATTGGTGGCCTTTGGCCTGGTGGTCATCTGTTTTGGCATCCTGATTTACAATCTGTATAACTTACAAATCTGTCAGCACCAGTATTACACCACCCGGTCGAATGCAAACGATATCAAAATGCTACCCGTCGCCCCCACACGTGGCATGATTTACGATCGCAACGGCATCCCGCTGGTGCGCAACGTCACCTGGTACGATATTTCCGTTACGCCTTATAAAATCAGTGATATGAATGCGTTAATCCAGCAGCTCACGCCCATCGTTGACCTCACTCCTGATGATATTGATCAGTTTCGCCATGAGCTAAAAGCCAGCAGCCGTTATCGTCCGGTCGTGCTAAAAAATGCGCTTACCGATGTGGAAATCGCCCGTTTCTCGGTAAACCAGTTTCATTTTAGCGGCGTAAACATCAATAGCTACGAAGACCGCCAGTATCCCTATGGCGCGGCGCTGGCACATGTCCTTGGCTATGTTTCAAAAATCAATGACAACGACCTGAAAGCTCTGGATCAAAAGGGTCAGGCTGAGAACTACGCCGCCGATCACAATATCGGTAAGCAAGGTATTGAGCGCTATTACGAAAATGAACTGCATGGAAAGACCGGTTATCAGGAGGTGGAAGTAGATAACCACGGACGCATCGTACGCCTGCTCAAAGATGTGCCGCCCGTTGCCGGAAAAAATATCCATTTGACGCTGGATTTACATTTACAGCAATATATTGAGAGCTTGTTGGCTGGCCAGCGTGCCGCCGTTTTGGTTGAAGATCCACACGACGGTTCTGTACTGGCGATGGTCTCAAACCCCAGCTATGACCCTAATCCGTTTGTCAAAGGCATTAGCTATCAGGACTATAACAAGCTACTCCAGGATAAAGACCTGCCATTAATCAACCGCGTCACACAGGGATTGTACCCCCCCGCTTCAACGGTCAAACCGTATATGGCGATTTCAGCATTACTAAACGGTGTGATCACGCCGCAGACCAGTTTCTTCGGTGCTCCTACCTGGACGCTACCCGGCACCGAGCGACATTACCGTGACTGGAAAAAAACGGGCCACGGTATGCTGGATGTCACCAAAGCGATAGAAGAGTCTGCCGATACGTTCTTCTATCAGGTGGCGTATATGATGGGGATCGACCGGATTAACAGCATGCTCAGCCAGTTTGGTTACGGTAAACCGACCGGCATCGATCTTGATGAGGAGTATAACGGCCTGCTCCCGAGCCGTGAATGGAAGCAAAAAGTGCATAAAAAATCCTGGTATCAGGGGGATACTATCTCAGTTGGTATCGGCCAGGGCTACTGGATTGCCACTCCTATCCAGATGGTCAAAGCCATGGTCGCACTGATTAACAACGGCAAGGTTATCGTCCCTCACCTGCTACTCGATGAAGAAAATGGCAAAACCCTCACGCCGTATCAGGCTCCAGAAGCACCGTCACAAATCGCCTCAGCCTCGTCACCCTACTGGGGACTGGTGCGTCAGGCGATGTTCGGCATGGCGAATGAACCAAATGGTACAGGTTATAAGTTCTTTCACACAGCACCTTACGGCATTGCGGCGAAAAGCGGCACCTCGCAGGTCTTTAGCCTGAAAGAAAATCAGACCTACAATGCGAAGATGATCCCTGTCCGCTTGCGCGACCACGTGTTCTATACCGCATTTGCGCCCTATAAGAACCCGAAGGTCGCGGTGGCGTTAATTCTGGAAAACGGCGGCAGCGATGGTGTCACCGCCGCGCCGGTTATGCGTCAAATCATGGATCATCTCTTTGCCCCTCAGGACAACATGGTACACACAGTGACGAATCAACCATCAGGTCCGATAGTGGTAGCGCCATCGAATACCGATATCAAAAATACTTACGCAAGTATTCGGTAAGACACAGCATCGCCATCGCTTGTCCGTAAGGCATAGAAGTCCGAGGGATGTTGCGGTAGAAATCGAGATTGTGTCCCATCCCGGTACCAAACGAGGTGTGCAGCAGTTCACCTTCCGGTGAAATATGCTGCACAATGCCACGAATGGCTTTTTCGGCCACCAGCGTATACTCTTGCCCAACATAGCGTTTACGTACAGCTTTGAGGATCCCATAAGCAAATCCGGCAGTTGCCGATGCTTCCAGATACGACTGCGGGTCGTCCAGCAAGGTATGCCACAACCCACTTTCATCCTGGCATTTCGCCAGCGCCGCGATTTGTGCGTTCAGGACCTGTACCAGATAGCGGTGAACGGCATTGTTTTCTGGTAAATCAAGTAATTCGAGAAAGTCCGGGATCACGATAGTTAACCAACTGTTGCCACGCGCCCAGCGGGCATTGGCAAAGTTATGATTTCCTTCATAGCTCCAGCCGTGGAACCACAGCCCCGTGTCTTTATCCATCAGGTTTTGCACGTGCAGCAGGAACTGATACGTTGCCTCTTCGATGTAGTCAGGGCGATTGAGTAACTTGCCAATCTTCGCCAGCGGTAGAACCGTCATCATCAGCGTGTCATCCCACATCTGCTGGTGGTTTTCTTCCGCCAGCGTAATGTGTTGCATACCGCCGAACTCGGTACGAGGCATCTCATGCATTGCCCACTCAGCCCAGCTGTCGAGCCACGGTAGATACGCTGGATTACGCGTCTCTTCATAGCGATACGCCAACGTTAAAAATGGCGCCATGGTGTTAACGTTTTTGGTGGTTGCACCTTCAGCAAAGCGATCGGCAAACCAGCTATCGATGATATCGCGTATCGTTTCATCGCCGGTTTGCAGATAGTACTGATACATCCCGTACAAGCCGACGCCGTGCGTCCACTCCCATCCCGCCCAGCCTTTGGTATCAATTACGCGTCCATCGTCCAGACGCAGCAAGAACTCACCAGTTTCGTCATGAATATTGACCAGGTTATGCGTCACCTTTTTGATCAGCGTTTTTAATTCATCCCTGGCAATAAAATGTTCTGGCTGGCGCAACAACGGGCTATGTTTAACCGGGTAAACAATCATTTACTTAACCTCTGTCAATGTCGGATTCAATGCTGTGACCTGCCCCTGTTGCGGCGCAGCAGCTGTATTTGGGAGGCCCCGCAATCCTCGCTTTGACAATGGGCATCCTTATAGAGGCACAGTAAAAGCAAACAGGAAGCGAAACCTTTCTATTTCTGCCAGAAGGATTCGTAAAATGGCAACAATACAAAGAGTCCGGCAACGTACGTCACCTATTTTATAAAACTGCGTTTCTATTTAATTGAATGAGAGGCTGGAATGTTGAAACAACCAGCAGTTTCAACTGCTGGTCTGAATGACGGAGGGTGTTAACGGTAGTTCACAATCACCTGATTGCTCTGAATGCGTAACGCGGGGATCAGGCGACCACCGCCGGGGACTTCCCAGACAAAATGCATCGGTTCAATGGCCGGAACATTATTGAACCCGTTGGTGGTCCCACTTTGCCCATCCAGCTCGACACAACGGGACTGAGAACATAAACGCACCCGCAGACCTGCGGGCGTGGGGCCATTCAGCTCATAGCGCCAGGCTACCAGCGTCATTAAGCCAGAGACCGGCTGGCCAGGAACCAAAGGCGCAGACGAGGCTGACTGGCCACGGTGATTTAAGGTGATCCCCATACCGCTTGCCTGCCAGGCCCCTTCTCCGGCGGCCTGCGCCACCAGAGGAAAAAACAACAACCACAGTAACTTGCGCATTATTTACCTCCAATGGTCGCCGTCATGCGGATATGGCGGTTATCGGAAAGCTCCATGTTCGATAACACCACCAACTGCGGGATGCTGCGACGTAAAAACCGCGCCAGCAGCGGACGCAACGCGTGATTAACCAGCAAGACAGGCGGCGCGCCCAACATTTCCTGCCGGGACAGCGCTTCCTGTGTTTGGGCCAGCAGGCGGTCTGCAAGCCCAGGCTCCAGGCCTCCACCCCCCTGCAGCGCTTGCAGCAGCAAACGCTCGAGCGGAGTATCAAGACCGATAACCTGAACCTCTTCATTACCCGGGAACCACTGCTGAGTGATGGCGCGTCCCAACGCAACACGGACGACCGCGGTAAGCTCATGCGGATCGTTTTGCAGCGGCGCATGTTCCGCCAGCGTTTCAAGAATGGTGCGCATATCACGAATCGGTACTTTCTCGTCCAGTAAGTTCTGCAGCACTTTATGCAGCGTGGTGAGCGTCACAACGCCCGGCACCAGATCTTCCGTCAGCTTTGGCATTTCCTGCGACACTCGATCCAGTAACTGCTGCGCTTCCTGACGGCCAAACAGCTCAGCGGCAAACTGGCCAATCAGGTGATTTAGATGCGTAGCAACAACAGTACTGGCTTCAACCACCGTAAAGCCCTGAATCTGCGCCTGTTCCTTCAATGCGCTTTCAATCCAGATAGCGTCCAGTCCGAAAGCCGGATCGACCGTTTTCTCGCCTGGCAGCGACCCGGCAGCAGTACCTGGGTTAATGGCCAGCCAGCGTCCCGGATAGGCATCACCGCTGCCAATTTCTACCCCTTTCATCAAAATTCGATAGCGGGCCGGCTGCAGATCCATATTGTCACGGATGTGTACCACCGGCGGCAGGAAGCCCATATCCTGAGCGAATTTCTTACGAATACTGCGAATTCGTCCCAGTAACTCGCCATCCTGCTGAAAGTCCACCATTGGGATCAGGCGATAACCAACCTCCATTCCCAGCGAATCTTCCAACTGCACGTCGTTCCACGTGGCTTCCACCACGGAGTTGTTTTCCGGCATTTTCACCGGCTGCGGTTCATCTGGCGCTTTTTGCTCACGACCGCGCATCCACCAGGCCAGGCCCAGCAATGCGGCAGTAAACATCAGAAACACCAGGTTCGGCATGCCCGGAACCAGGCCCAAAAGTCCAAGTACCGCCGCACTGAGCAACATGACACTAGGATTGCTGAACAGTTGGGTCACCATCTGTTCACCTACGTCCTGGTCGGTACTCACGCGGGTCACGATAACGCCCGCCGCGGTAGAGATAACCAGCGCAGGAATTTGTGCCACCAGCCCGTCACCGATGGTCAGCAGGGTATAACTTTCCGCAGCGCTGCCCATGCTCATACCATGCTGCAACACCCCAACTAACAGACCGCCGACTACGTTGATCACCATGATCAAAATACCGGCAATGGCGTCTCCACGGACGAATTTACTCGCACCGTCCATTGAGCCGTAAAAATCCGCTTCCTGGGTCACTTCCGAGCGTCGTTTTTTAGCTTCATCTTCGCCAATCAGACCGGCATTCAAATCCGCATCAATCGCCATCTGCTTGCCGGGCATACCATCCAGCACGAAGCGCGCGCCAACCTCGGCGATACGCCCTGCACCTTTAGTGATTACCATAAAGTTAATGATGACGAGAATCACGAAGACCACGATGCCGATCGCAAAGTTACCGCCCACCAGGAAGTGACCAAAAGCTTCAACCACCTTCCCCGCCGCCGCCGCGCCGGTGTGTCCTTCCATCAAAATGATACGGGTCGACGCGACGTTCAGCGCCAGGCGTAATAATGTGGTAAACAGCAAAATCGTCGGGAATGCGGCAAATTCCAGCGTACGCTGGGTGAACATCGCCACCAGCAGCACCATGATCGACAGCGCAATGTTAAATGTGAACAGCAAATCGAGGACGAAAGCCGGCAGCGGCAGCACCATCATCGACAGGATCAGCAGGATGAGGATCGGTCCGGCAAGGATTTGCCATTGCGTGGATTTCAGGTTGCTGGGCAGGCGCAGCATCGCGACCAGATTAGCCATCAGTATTCTTCTCGTTCATGAAATCCAGTGCTTCAGGCACCGGAAGGTTTTCAGGTTGTGGTGGACGTTTGCCGCCAGCCAGACGCCAGCGTTTTAGCTGCCATACCCATGCCAGCACTTCGGCAACGGCGGCATATAATTGACCCGGTATTTGCTGACCAATTTCAGCATGGCGATAGAGCGCACGCGCCAGTGGCGGCGCTTCTAACGTAGGGACACGGTGCTCTGCGCCAATTTCACGAATGCGCAGCGCAACCAGCCCGGCCCCCTTAGCGACAACTTTCGGCGCACTCATTTTGTTCTCGTCATACTTCAACGCCACTGAGTAGTGCGTAGGGTTAGTGACAATAACGTCTGCTTTTGGTACATCCGCCATCATGCGACGCTGAGCGGCCGCGCGCTGCATTTGGCGAATTTTGCCCTTAACGTGCGGGTCACCTTCGCTTTGCTTAAATTCGTCACGGATATCCTGGCGCGACATGCGCAGCTTTTTCAGATGGCTGTAGATCTGGAAAAAAACGTCGAATCCCACCATCGGAATGACGCCAAGCACCACCAACAACGCGCACATGCCGACTAAATCCAGGGCGTTGCCCATCGCCGTAATCGGAGATTCCGCCATCAGCCGCATCATCTCTGGCCACTTGTGCCAGAGATAAAACCCGGCCACGCTGCCCACTAACGTCGACTTCAGTATCGCTTTGAGCAGTTCTGCGCCGGTTTGCGCGGAAAACATGCGCTTAATGCCCGGCAACGGATTCAGCTTAGAGAATTTGGGTTGCAGGGATTTACCGCTGAAAATCAAGCCGCCAAGCATCACCGGGGAGATTAATGCCACCAGAACGACGCCGGTAATCAACGGCAACAGCGCAATCATCGCGTCTTTAATCAGCAGGATGATTTGGCTGAGGATCAGGTTTGGATCGTTGACCATACTGTGGTCAAAACGTAATCCGGCCGACAGCATACCGGCCAGTCTGCGGGCAAGCGACTCCCCGCCAATCCAGATAATACACACGCCCACCAGCAAAATAAGTAGTGAGGTTAGCTCTTTGGATCGGGGGATCTGCCCTTCTTCCCGCGCTTTTTCAAGTCGGTGGGGTGTGGGGGCTTCTGTTTTGTCGTCGTCGCTTTCTTCTGCCACGCATCAGACCCTGGATAGAGATATAGGCGAGAATGATGCCAGAACAGCTATCCAGCAATGGGAAGAGTAAGCGGTAAAAAAGACGGGATTTATGGCTTTAAGCAGAATTGCGCGTAAGCCGGATGAGAGGCCCACGCCTCACATCCGGCAAATACTCATCAGAACCCGAGGCTATCCAGCAGGTCGTCAACCTGATCCTGGCTTGCCACTACGCCAGCTTTCGAGGCGTCAACCTGCGGGCCGTTCAGCAAGCTTTCGTTTTCACGTTTTGGACGAGCGCCCTGTTCCGGTATGTTTTCCAACAGAACCATCAACAGCTGACGTTCAATTTCCTGGATAACATCCATCATGCGCTTGATGACCTGTCCGGTGAGATCCTGGAAATCCTGCGCCATCATGATGTCCAGCAACTGGGCATTGGTAAAGCTGGTATGTCCGGGCACATCACCAAGAAACTGACGGGTATCGGTGACCAGTTCACGAGCGTCTGACAGTTCGATCGGATTTTCGAACCATTCATCCCAGCGTTTGGTCAGGTCTTTGGCCCCTTTTTCCATCGCGTCCTGGTGCGGCTGCGAAGCTTCGACGCTGTTCAGCGCGCGCTCTGCCGCCTGAGCGGTCATCTGTACAACGTAATCGAGACGATCGCGGGCATCGGGAATTGCTTCTGCCGCTTCGGCAATAGCCTGATCCAGCCCCAGTTCACGCAGGCTGTCGCGCAGCATTCGGGTCAAACTGCCGATGCGCGCGATGATGTCCCCTGCAGAGTGTTCGTCAGCAGGTTTAATTTGTGGTTGCATCATCATCACACCCTCACATGCCCAGTTTCTCAAAGATTTTATTCAGTTTTTCTTCCAGCGTCGCCGCCGTGAACGGTTTCACGACATAGCCACTGGCGCCTGCCTGTGCCGCCGCAATGATGTTCTCTTTTTTCGCTTCTGCCGTGACCATCAGCACCGGCAGAGAAGCCATCCCACCATCTGCACGGATGGTTTTCAGCAGTTCCAGTCCATCCATGTTCGGCATGTTCCAGTCAGAAATAACAAAACCGAATCCCCCTGCCTGTAGCTTGTTCAGCGCATCCACGCCATCTTCAGCCTCTTCAACATTGTTGAATCCCAGCTCTTTAAGCAGGTTACGCACGATGCGACGCATGGTGGAAAAGTCATCCACAACCAAAAACTTAAGCTCTTTATCCGCCATAAAAATAAACTCCTGATTCAAATACGTATTGCCTGTCCGGCACTAATTTTCACCAGCATTTGCTGGCTCACCTGGCTAAGATCGACCACTTCGCTTACGCCACCCATATTGATGGCCTCGCGCGGCATGCCGAACACCACACAACTTGCTTCGTTTTGCGCAATGGTCCAGGCACCCGCCTGGTTCATCGCTAGCATTCCGGCTGCGCCATCGTTGCCCATACCGGTCAGGATCACCCCAACGGCATTACGCCCCGCATGTTTCGCCACCGAATGAAACAGCACATCCACTGAGGGCCGGTGCCGGTTAACCGGCGGACCGTCATGAATTTTGATTTGATAGTTCGCGCCGCTGCGCGCCAGCTCCATATGCTTGTCGCCAGGCGCGATATACGCATGCCCAGGGAGAACGCGCTCTCCGTCCTCTGCCTCTTTCACGGTAATCTGACACAGTTTGTTCAGACGTTCGGCGAACGATCGGGTAAATCCTGGCGGCATATGCTGGGTAATAAGAATACCGGGACTTGAAAGCGGCAATGGCTGGAGTACATGGCGAATTGCCTCTGTTCCTCCGGTTGAGGCGCCGATGACCAACAGTTTTTCTGAACTGAGTAATGGCCCCGTTTTCAAGGTCGTCGGTGCCGCCAAAGGTTTGTGGGCGGCCAGTTTTGCCCGCGATGCGGTGCGGATTTTCTCCGCAATCATCTCGCTATACGCCAGCATGCCTTCGCGGATCCCCAACTGAGGCTTGGTGACAAAGTCAATCGCCCCCAGTTCCAGGGCCCGCAGCGTGACCTCAGAACCTTTACCGGTCAGTGAAGAAACCATAACCACCGGCATCGGACGCAGGCGCATCAACTTCTCAAGGAAATCGAGGCCGTCCATGCGCGGCATTTCCACGTCCAGCGTCAGGACGTCGGGATTGTATTTTTTGATTAAATCCCGGGCGACCAACGGATCCGGCGCCGTCGCCACCATTTCCATATCACTGTGGCTGTTAATAATTTCGGTCATGATTTGACGCATCAATGCAGAATCATCTACCGACAACACCCTGATTTTACTCATGCTTTATCCTTACCTGGCGCATGCGCATACACGGTCTGTCCACGCAGGCTAAACTCGCGCACAAGGTTGCTAAAGTTTTCTGAATGACCTGCAAACAGCAGTCCGTCAGGTTTAAGAAGTGGAACAAAACGGTGCAAAATGTCCTGCTGCGTCGTTTTATCGAAATAGATCATCACGTTACGGCAAAATATGGCGTCAAAAGGGCCAGGCACGTTGTACTGCTTATCCAGTAAATTGACGCTGGAAAATTCAACATGACCTGCCAGTTCCTGCCGAACTCGTACCAGCCCTTCATGCGGCCCGGTGCCGCGCATGAAATAACGCTGCAACTGCTGGGGTGACAGCGTCTTTAGCTCATCGAGGCGGTAAATGCCGTTTCTGGCCTTTTCCAGCACTTCGGTATCAATGTCGCTGGCAAAAACGCGCCAGCGGCCCGGTGCCATACCTAAGGTATCGGCAAGCGTAATCGCAATGCTGTAGGGCTCTTCTCCGGTTGATGCCGCCGCGCTCCAGACGCGGTATTCACCGCTGCGCCGACGAGCATGATCTGACAGCACCGGAAAATGATGCCCTTCGCGAAAAAATGCGGTCAGGTTGGTAGTCAGGGAGTTAATAAAAGCCTGCCACTCAGCACTGTTCTGGTTAGCTTCCAGCATGCTGAGATAGCGACCAAAGTCATCCAGCCCCAGGGTACGCAAACGGCGGACCAGGCGGTTATAAACCATATCCCGCTTGTGGTCGGCCAGTACGATCCCCGCACGCTGGTAGATTAATTGACATATCCGACGAAAATGCGCGTCAGACAGCGCGAGGCGCTGTGTCATCTGTAACAATAATGACGTTTGCCCGGTGGGCAGAGATGATGTCATAGCGCCTTCTCAATCACATTCAGGATACAACGGGCACAACCTGCGGCTGCGCCAACTCTTGTTTTGCTACGGTTTGCTCTTCAAGCTTGAAAAATGCGACACAGGCGGAAAGATTATCGGCCTGTGTGGCGAGTTGTCCGGTGGCGGATGCGGCTTCTTCCACCAGCCCGGCGTTTTGCTGCGTCACTGAGTCCATCTGGCTGACGGCCTGCGCCACCTGCTCAATGCCTCTGCGCTGTTCATCGGATGCCGAGGCAATCTCGCCCATGATGTCGTTAACCCGGGTCACCGAACTGACAATTTCCGTCATCGTGCGCGACGCCATATCCACCAGTTGCGAGCCCTGATGCACCCGGGTGACTGACTCCTCAATGAGCCCCTTAATTTCTTTCGCCGCCTGCGCGCTACGGCTTGCCAGATTACGCACTTCACCAGCGACGACGGCAAAACCACGCCCTTGCTCCCCTGCCCTGGCGGCCTCGACCGCGGCATTCAACGCCAGGATATTGGTCTGGAAGGCAATGCTGTCAATTACGCCGATGATGTCGCCGATTTTCTGCGAGCTGGCAGAAATCTCATGCATGGTGCTGGCAACCCGGGACGTCTGCTCGCCACCTTTATGCGCTGTGTCTGCCGCACTTTTGGCGATTCCTGACGCCTGGCGCGCGTTATCAGCGTTCTGGCCGACGGTGGCGGTAAGTTGTTCCATGCTGGCCGCCGTTTGTGCCAGCGCGGCCGCCTGCTGTTCGGTTCGCGAAGATAAATCGTTATTGCCCATCGCGATTTCTGAAATACCGCTATGCATGGCTGAGCTGCCCTGACGAACGTCACTTACCGTTTCGCGTAACGCCTTTTGCATCTTCTGCAGGCTGGCAAAAATGGCCGAGATCTCATTGCGCCCATAAACCGCTACTGGCCGTGCCAGATTCCCTGCGGCAATACTGTCGAAATGGCTGCCAATAATCGCCAGCGGCTGAACCATCATCTTGCGTGACCAGAACAGCGCACCGCTGGTGAGCAGTGCCGCCAGGACCACCATGGTGGCGAAAATCACCCCCGACATATGATAATTGCGCTGACTCTGCTCTCCTGCCGTTTGCAACACGCGGTCGATGTTGCTCTGCCACGCATTCACATTCGCATCAAAAGCATCTTGAGCCGCCTGCACCGGCGCGGTCAGAAAATCTGACAGCTGATTGTTTTCAAGCCAGGTGGCCTGATGCGCGAGATTGCTGTGCCACTGGTTGAAACTTTTCTCCGTCGCGCTAAACAGCGCCTTGCCTTGTTTCGTCGAATCCGACGTCGCCATAAAGCGTTTAAACATCAATTCAGACTGCGCCAGGCTGTCGCGCGCAAGGGTCATCAGGGTTTTGATGTCCTCTGGCGGATAGCTCAGGGCGGTCAGCGTCCCTGCCTTATTAAGGGCCGTACTGGCCTGTAATAACACAGCGCGGGTTTGGGCCAGCGCAGCGCGTTGCTGATTACTCCGTTCGACCTGATTCAGGTTCTGAAAACCGTCCCGAAATGCCCAGAAGGACAAGCCATTACTGCCAATCTGCAAAACACCGCAGAGGATTAAAATCAAAAACAGCGTGGTCGAAATTCGAATACGATTAAACATCAACGCTCCCATCGGGCGGCACTGGCCGCGGTTTAACTGTCAGTCAAAATGTTTCCCAATTCGTATCTTGTTCAATGCTCTGGCGCGGATAGGAGGCGCTCGGCGCTGCAGGTAATCGTGTATCGCGTGGTTTTGTCGAGGCCGGACGTGACGCAAGACGGAAAGTCGATACCGACTGCGTCAGGCGACTGGCCTGTTCTTCAAGAGCGGCCGCTGCGGCAGCCGACTCCTGTACCAAAGAGGCGTTCTGCTGCGTAACGCGATCCATTTCAGAGACCGCGAGCGCAACCTGATCAATCCCCCGGCTTTGCTCGTCGGAGGCCGAGGCAATCTCACCCATGATATCGGTCACCCGCGTCACGGCATTGACGATGTCGTTCATCGTTTCCCCAGCGCTTTCTACCAGTACAGAACCGGTATCAACCCGAGAAACGGAATCTTCAATCAATGCTTTAATCTCTTTCGCCGCCTGCGCACTGCGGCTTGCCAGATTACGCACTTCGCCCGCCACCACGGCAAAGCCGCGGCCTTGCTCACCGGCGCGTGCAGCTTCAACCGCCGCGTTCAGTGCGAGAATGTTGGTCTGAAAGGCAATGCCATCGATGACGCTAATGATGTCGGCAATTTTCTTCGAGCTATCGGCAATTTCGTGCATGGTGTTCACCACGCTATCAACCACTTTGCCGCCATGCTGCGCGGTGTCCGAGGCGCTTTTCGCCAGTTGCGAGGCCTGACGCGCATTGTCCGCGTTTTGCTTCACGGTTGCGGTCAGTTGTTCCATGCTCGCTGCGGTTTCTTCCAGCGCTGACGCCTGCTGTTCCGTACGAGATGAGAGATCCGTGTTTCCGCTGGCAATTTCGCTGGTACCAGAATAAATCGCATCAGAGCCTTCACGCACCAGAGTGACGGTTTCCGTCAGCGAGCGCTGCATATGATCAACCGTACTGGCCAGCTCGCCGATTTCGTTACGACCACTAACGGCGAGAGTTGCGGTCAGGTTACCGCTGGCGATTTCCCGAATATGGGCAATAACACGGGACAGAGGATTAAGCAGGGTATGACGGATGCCGTACCAGACCACCACCAGAATCAGCACCAGCACCACGGCCAGCACGCCAAGCTGCCATTGGGCGAAATGGTAATCCCGCGCGCTTTGATCAAATGCCTGAACGTAAAGCTTTTCGCTAACGCTGGCGTACTTGCCCAGCGCCTCGCCGAGCGCGTTTTGCATTCCCTGCGTAGGCTGCGCAAAGTAGGCGTCCATATTGCCGCTTTCCAGAAACTGAACCAGTTCTGCCAAGGCCGCATGGTACTGCTGATATTTTTCCTCAATGTTGCCGCTGGCTTCTGCCATTTCCGGCAACGGTGTGATGTTTTTAAATTTTGCGTAATGCGTTTCAGCCTGCGCCAGCGATGCTTTCGCATTCTTCAGCAGATCGTTTTTGGCGCTGCTTTGCTGGTTAGACGCATCCATCATCATGCGCGCAGAAGAACGGCTTAAATTGATTCGTGTTTGCAGCATCAGATCCCATGTTGAGGTGAGTTCACTTTGCTGCTGTCGAAGATCGTTAGAAATAACAAAACTTTGCTGATTCTGCTGCAATGAAGAAAACAACAGACCACCGGAAACAAGCTGTAGCAGTGCGAAAACCCCCAGCACCATCATCAGCATTGTGACAACGCGGATACGGTTAAACATAAGGCACCTTCCTGAAAACGAGTTATCAACGTTATCGGCAGTGGCTGAGATAACTTTACGTTTGCAAAAAGGAAATCCTGAAGGGATGTGAAGCCTGGCGAGGGGAAGGTAAAACGGGTGTGCAGCAACCACAAATTACTCACATAAAAACACCATAATTATCATGCAAATAACATTCATACTCATCGGTGAGCACGGCCAGATTGGCTGAAATACACTTTTTTGTGTGATCTGGATCACACATACGCATCGTAAATACCACAACAAAATGGATAAAAAATTAAAAAAAGTTGTATCCGTTTACGCTTTAATCCAATTTATATGATGAATACTTCGTTACCACTTAATAAGTATAAAAAATGAGTAACCGATCAATAAATGTTAAATCCTTACTGAGGGCTTTTTAGTGGCAAATGCAAACAAACTCACGTTGTTTATCGTGATCTTCATGCTGGCGGGGATCCTGTCGGGTGCGGTGATCCACTCTTATGCCTCCCCCGGCGTTGTGACCGCCTGGGCCGATAATATTACGCTTCTCACCGACATCTTTTTACGTCTGATTAAGATGGTGATTGCGCCTTTAGTATTCAGCACCCTGACCGTTGGTATTATGCGCCTGGGGGAAACGTCCACCATCGGTCGCGTGGGCGGCAAAGCGATGATCTGGTTTATCAGCTCTTCTGTATTGTCTATTCTGGTCGGTCTGTTTGTGGTTTCCCTTGAGCAACCCGGGAGCGGGTTAAACCTTGCGATCCCGCTGGAAGCCACCGACACCGGTCTGGCCGTAGGCGGCATGAGCCTGAAAGGTTTTCTGACACATACCATTCCAACCAGCATAGCCGAGGCAATGGCTAACAATGAGATCCTGCAAATCGTGGTGTTCTCAATGTTTTTCGGTATTGGTGGAGCATCGCTCGGAGAGAAATTTAACGCTCCGCTGGTTGCCGCGCTGGATGTGGTTTCCCACATTATGCTGAAAGTGACCGGCTACGTGATGTACGTCGCGCCGCTGGCAATTTTTGCAGCCATCTCTTCCGTAATCTCTACCCAGGGTCTGGGGATCCTGCTTAACTATGCATCGTTTATCGGCGGCTACTATGTGGCGATTTTGCTGACCTGCCTGGTTCTGTTGGCGGTGGGTTATGTCATGCTGAAAAAAGAGGTCTTTCGCCTGGTGAGCATGCTGAAAGACCCGGTTCTGGTCGCATTCACCACCAGCAGCTCTGAGGCCGCTTATCCGAAAACGCTGGAGCAATTAACTAAATTTGGCTGCTCACCCAACATCGTGTCATTCGTGCTGCCTATCGGTTATTCGTTTAACCTGGTCGGTTCCATGGTCTATTGTTCATTTGCCTCCATGTTTATCGCGCAGGCCTATAATATTCACCTCTCTTTCGCAGAAATCACCGTCCTGATGCTGACGCTGATGCTGGCGTCCAAAGGAATTGCCGGTGTGCCGCGTTCAGCGCTGGTGGTACTGGCTGCAACCATCCCGAGCTTTAATATTCCGGTTGCCGGGATCCTGTTACTGATGGGAATTGACCACTTCCTGGATATGGGACGTTCAGCAATCAACGTATTAGGTAATGGGATTGCAACGGCGATGCTGGCGCAGGATGAAGGTTTACTGGAAGAAAGCGAGTCTTCAGAAAACATCACAGAACAAATTAAGGCTTAGCTTTTTTAAGACAAGAGCAAGCTAAGTAAACAAGAGCAGCAAATCAACAAAGATTACCCCAGCCATAGACTGGGGTATTTCAACAACACCTGGATGATAATTTACATCAATTACCAGCTGTAACGTACGAGCAAACTACCGTTGAGATCGCCATAGTCATTACGTCCTTTTTGACCCGCCACTTGTCCAGTGATACTCCACTGGCTATTCAAATTCGCCTGGATACCCACTTTCACCTCGGCGCGATCTGCCGGAAGATCCTGCTTCACCTCAGCACCATCAAATGCTACGCCAACATCATCACTGGTGTGTAACCAGTTCACCTCTGCAAACGGCTGGATCACCGACGTCGTATTCTTGTGCAGCTTGCCATCTACCCGCAGTCCGAGGCGCGTGGTCCAGCTGTCCCCGTTTTGTCCATCAATACGCGTTCCATTCTGTGCGACAGCGTCCGCTTTAAATTGCTGCCATGTCGCCTGAGCCTGCGGCGTCAGGCTGACGACATTATAGTTGGCAAGTATGATGTCGTACCGATAGCCCGTTTCCAGAGAGACCGCGCTCGCCGCCGAATCATAATCTGTTGACCCGACATCGCCGTTTTCGACGCTGTTATCGTAGAGCCCGTACTGGTACCAACTGTCCACGTACAGGCCGCTGTGATTTTTCGCATCCGCAAACCAGGTGGCATAAGCGCCAAGATTATAACCGGCTACGTTACCACTGGCAGAGAACCGGCTCCCATCTGCACCACGGTTACCCGTACTGTCCGTGTCGGCGTGAATATAACTCACCATCAGCCCCGCCTTCAGGCTCTGCTCGCCATTATCCCAGCTAAGCACATCACCACCGATTTGCAGTTGCGAATAAGTGTTGTCAATATCCACATGACCGTCTGCAGCTGTTGACGACGCTTCACCCGCTTTAAAGCGCAGCCACATACCGCCGTCACCGGTACGTAATTGACTCCCTTCGCGATCATAAAGGGTCTGCATTTGCAGATTACGCGCCATCCACTGGTTGCCCAGATAAGCGCCAATATCAGCCCGATATTGCGGTTCTACCGGTTTAATATCACCACCATCGTCCGGGTATACCGGCGTGACATCACCGCCATCGTCCGGGTATACCGGCGTAACATCATCGCCATCATCCGGGTCTACTGGCGTAACATCATCGCCATCATCCGGGTCTACCGGCGTAACATCATCGCCATCATCCGGGTCTACCGGTGTAACATCGTCGCCATCATCCGGGTCTATCGGCGGGACAGCCTGCGAACGCAAATACCAGTCACCGCCATCTTCATACAATCGGTATTCATACAAACCTGTCTGCACCTGATTACCCTGAGTAAAAACGCCATCAGACTGACCGCCGACATCAATCACTTCAATACCTTTCGTTGTTAACGCCCCTTCTCCCCCGATATTATTGACATAGAGCGTCGTGCTACCGGAAGTATCACCTGTGATAATCACTTTATCCGTCGGTGAATTGTCATCCCCTAACTGCGTGTTCAGATAAAGATTACTGTTATCACCATGATAATTTCCATTAATCGTCAGCGTCTTGAACTGTCCGTTATGTGAAGGAGTATCAAATACAATATCTCCGGCATTATTTAATTGAGTTAAAGAAGAATCACCGGTAATTGTCCATTGCGTCTTTTCAGCCAGTGAGAGATTCAGCGAAGAGTCTACCGTTGGCTCGGTGTTAACAAACGTCTCCCCCACAAACCGCGAACCAGACGCCATATCCAGTGAAATGCTGCCTTCACCCGCGCTAATGATATTGCCCGTAATATCCATTACACCTGAACCAGTCACGGTCCCGCCGGGTAAGAGATTTCCCGCACTGTCGGTAACAACCGGAACAAAAATAGCGACACCATCCTGGGTTTTAATGGTGGTGTTACCGATCAGCGATATTGCCCCGCCCTGCTGAACCACCGCGCCATAACCATTTTCCCCACTCGCTGTCACATCAATGGTCAGGTTTTCACCATTAATTATTCCCGGACGGTTTAAATTATTACTTCCTATCGCCCAAAGCCCGTAAGGGTTATTTTGCCCACTCATGATAATATCGGTATTCGCGATATTAACCGTTGCGCCGTAGAACTGGGATGACACGCCGTAACCATCGATCGCGTAAATAACATTTCGATTGTCGGCATCCCCTTTAAAATCAAGAGTACTCCCGGAGGCCGCAGCGATACCGCTGGTCACAGAGCCCAACCTGGCTGAACTTCTGCCGTCAACAACGCTGCCTGCACCAATCATCACATCGCCCCCCTGCGCAATGATGCCCACAGACTGGGCGGTATTGACGATAAGTGCATCCGCGTGGAATTCGCCCCCCGTCACCCAGAGAGTCGTCGCCTCTCCGGCTGCGCTTATGATGCTGTTTTGGCCTAAATCCATAAAACCTGTGTTCATTGATATTGCATTTACCTGAGACCCTGTTACATCAATCGTTAGATTATCAGCAATAAATTCAGAACCTTTTGCCGCGGGGTTTATCGTTACTCCAGCCCCATCATAGAAGCCGGTGATTGAGATGGTCGATCCGCTGCCCAAATCAATGCGTGAGCCGGCCTCATTAATAGCGATACCACGCGTGGTACACCCTCCTGTGCGGCAGTCCAGAGTCGTACTGATATTAATATCCATATTATTGGCGATTAACGTAGCATCAGGACCCATAACCGAGATACCTTCAGCAAGATCGGAGGTGCCATTGATAGTTACTCTGCTGTTATTTCCCAAATCAACATGATTATTTTTACCCAACTTTAAACCTGTCACAGAACCATAATCTGTTGCCAGTCCTGTTGCAGTGACAGTGAGTTGATCGGCATCTAATACACCATCAGTACCTATCTCAATACCGGTTACAATATTATTGCCCTCTACAACCACCTGGCTATTTTTACCTAAATCAATTTTAGCATTACCCGTGCTTTGAATCCCCCACGCGGTGTTGTCTTTACTCGTAGCATGGATAAAACCATTATCCATGGTGAAAGTACCACTCCCGCCTAATAAATAAACACCGCGGGCATCACCTATCCCACCAATACTATAATCAGTTTCCGTTATGGCTGTAATAGAACTTCCACTACCAAGATCGACGTTACTGTCTTTTCCTATATTTTTAAATCCATAAACATTATTTTTACCCGAAACGTCGATATTAATACCAGATGCTGTTACCTCTGTACCCGGGTTATTAGCTGAAATCAAAATTCCGGTAGTATTTTTACTTGAATTTTGTGTGCCATCCGTATCGGCGACATGAACTTCGGTATTCGTGCCTAAATCATTTTTGGTACCATTATCCAGTGAAACCCCGGTAGACAGAGTTTCACCAGATACGTTGATAGTTGCTTTTCCTTTAATCTGTAAGCCATCACCGCCGGTCGTGATGCTCTCAACACCCGTGGTATTTGTTTGTCCACTAGCCGTAACGACTTCATTATCACTCAAAATAATTGATGCACCGTTTTGTGGGCCTAACTCTGCAGCATTAACAGGAGCAGTACTTATTAATGTTGCCAGGCCTGTTATTTTGATGCTATTACGCAGTCCATTATTACCGCGGGAAAACTCACCAGCAACCACAAACATATTACGCGCCGTACTCCAGACTATATTATATATAGCATTCACATTTAGTTCCCTCTACGCCAATAGAAAAATCAGGAGGCACAAGTTCATTATATATTCATGAGCAATATAGATTATTTCAACCAATTAATAATTTATATATTGCACTTGTAGATTATATTATATGCGCCAGCAAACAATAGATACTATAAGGACTCGCCAGTTTTAATTAAAGAAAAAAATACAAATAAACCAAGTAAATGAAATAACAATAAACATTCAAAATTAAAATAAAACAACCATTATTACTTGGCTTCCCTACACACAAAATTAAAAGCAAAACGCCCTCCATATTGTGGAGGGCGTTTAATAACTGCCAGCTAAATATTACAGAGAATGATAATATTGACTACCTTTATGCCATATGCGATGCGGCAATATCCAGTAGCGCCATTTCTTCGCTGTTCAGCAGCTTCTCAATGTTGACCAGGATCAGCATCCGGTCACCCAGCGCACCCAATCCCGTCAAATATTCCGTCGACAGCGTGACCGCAAACTCCGGTGCCGGACGGATTTGATCCGTTGTCAGAGACAGCACATCCGAAACGCCATCCACCACAATCCCAACCACCCGCTGACCCAGGTTCAGCACAATCACCACGGTGTTTTCGTTGTAATCCACATCACTCTGGCTAAATTTCACGCGCAGGTCGACGATAGGCACAATCACACCACGCAGGTTCGTGACGCCTTTGATAAATGCAGGCGTGTTAGCGATGCGCGTCACCTGATCATAACCACGGATTTCCTGCACTTTCAGGATATCGATACCGTACTCTTCATCCCCCAACGTAAACACGAGGAATTCCTGACCTGACGGTTCGCCGGCCAGTTTAGTTACATTACTCATACCGGTCATATTATTCCCTTCTCACTCAATCAGGCGGCTGTGATCGCCACACGTTGTTCGCGGTTTAATCCCTGCAATGCAGAGACATCGACAATCAGCGCGACGCTGCCGTCGCCGAGGATCGTTGCTGCAGAAATACCTGGCACTTTGCGGTAGTTGCTTTCCAGGTTTTTGACCACTACCTGGTGTTGACCAATTAACTGATCGACCAGCAGCGCATAGCGACGCCCTGCACTTTGTAAAATAACCACAATGCCCTGAGTCGCTTCAGTTTTAGCGCCTTCAACCTCAAAGACTTTCCACAACTCAACCAGCGGTAAATATTCGCCACGCACTTCCAGAACGCGTTCGCCTCCGGCCAACGGATGGAGATCTTCTTCGCGCGGTTGCAGCGATTCCATAACGGCATTTAGTGGCAGAATGAAGACCTCATCCGCCACGCGCACGGACATCCCGTCGAGGATCGCCAGCGTCAGCGGCAGCAGAATGCGAATAGTGGTCCCCTGTCCCTGTTTGGACTGGATCTCAACATGGCCGCCCATCTCCTGGATATTTCGCTTCACCACATCCATACCCACGCCGCGTCCGGAGACATCCGTCACCTGTTCGGCGGTCGAAAAACCTGGAGCGAAGATCAACATACCCACTTCGTCATCGCTCATATTTTCGTGGATCGGCATGCCCTGGGAGATAGCTTTGGCCAGGATACGTTCGCGGTTCAGGCCAGCGCCATCGTCGGTCACTTCAATACAAATATTCCCACCCTGGTGCTCCGCGGAAAGCGTCAGATTGCCGATTGGGCTTTTGCCGGATTCAAGGCGTTTTTCCGGCAGTTCGATACCATGGTCGAGGCTGTTACGCACCAGGTGCGTCAACGGATCGATGATGCGTTCAATCAGGCTCTTATCGAGTTCGGTTGAGCTACCTACCTGCGTCAGCTCGACCTGTTTACCCAGCTTACCGGCCAGATCGCGCACCAAACGAGGGAAACGACTGAACACATACTCCATTGGCATCATACGAATCGACATCACCGACTCTTGCAAATCGCGGGCGTTACGTTGTAACTGACCCATGCTGGTGATGAGATCGCCATGATTGACGGGATCCAGTTCGTTAGATCGCTGAGCCAGCATCGACTGGGTGATGACCAACTCACCGACCAGGTTAATAAGCTGATCGACCTTCTCAACCGCTACGCGTATGCTGGTCGACTCGCTGGCGCGGGCTGGTTTTTCACGCTCCGCGCGCCCATGTGGCGCTTCACTGGCGGCGGCTTTCACCGCTGGCGCAACGGCAACTGGCTGCGGCTTCGCGACAACGGCTACCTCTTCAGTTTCTACAGTCGCGGGCGCTGCGCTGACGGTTTCGAATTCAATTTGGTCAGCTTCAATGACAAAGCAGAGTACTGCAATGATGTCATCTTCTGCGAGGTTGCCATCAAGCGTAGCTGACAGCGTGTCGCTTCCTTTTACCACATCGGTTAAGGTCGCCAGATTCCCCAGTTCCTCTTCCAGCAAATCCACTTCGCTGGCTTTCAGACGCGAGAGAGTAATGCGTTTTTTACTCTCTTCACTGGCGAGTTCAGGCTTTGCAACCGCCTCTTCCTGCATCGCGGTGCTATCAACAACGCTCAGTTTTGCTGAGTTGACAACTGACGGTGCGGTTTCACCTTTCGCTTCGAGCGCTAACTGCCGTAACGCCTGGCAAATGTACTCAAAACTGTCGGCATCAGGCTCCACTGAGCTTTTATAGGCGTCGAGCTGTTCCTGCATAATATCTTTCGTTTCCAAAAACAGGTTGATAATGTCGGCATTGAGCTGCATCTCGCCACGCCGCGCTTCATCCAGCAGGTTTTCCATCAGATGGGTCGTTTCCTGCAAAATGGTAAAGCCGAAGGTGCCCGCCCCGCCTTTAATCGAGTGCGCTGCACGAAAAATGGCATTCAGCTGTTCGGAGTCCGGGGCTTCAGGAACCAAATCAAGAAGGTGTTGCTCCATATCAGCCAACAGTTCGTCAGCTTCATCAAAAAATGTCTGATAAAAATCGCTAATATCCATGCTCACGCTATCACCTCGGATTGGCTGGTGGCGATGTGGGAACGCTTACCGGCGGGAGTTCCGCTGGCCGTTGTAAGACACTTACCGGCTCATTCTGGCTTTCAGCGTTTTCATGCAAAATGGCCTCTTCTGCCTGCTTATTGAGAACCAGCAGGCTAATACGGCGGTTGATAGCGTCTTCAGGACCGCGATCGCTCAGACGCATCGTGGCGGCCATACCTACCACACGTAATACTTTTCCATCATCCAGACCGCCGCTAACCAGCTCGCGACGCGATGCATTTGCGCGATCGGCAGACAATTCCCAGTTGCTGTATCCTTTCTCACCATTCGCGTAAGGATAATCATCCGTGTGACCGGAAAGGCTGATCCGGTTAGGGATCCCGTTGAGCACTGGTGCAATCGCGCGCAGGATATCGCGCATGTACGGCTCAACTTCAGCACTACCGGTCTTAAACATTGGGCGATTCTGACTGTCGATAATCTGTATCCGCAGCCCTTCCTGAACTAAATCAATCTTTAAATGCGGACGCAGCGCTCGCAGTTTGGGATCGGATTCAATCAGTTGATCGAGATCGCCACGAAGTTTGCTCAAGCGGCTCTGTTCCATACGTTTTCTCAGGTCATCAATATTCGGCTGCTTGTTCACCTCACCCTGCTGCTGGGTGTAATCATCCCCGCCGCCTGGAATCGGGCTTTGGCTATTCGAAATACGATTTCCCCCGGTCACCGCGGTAGCCAGCGGTGTACGGAAATATTCGGCAATCTGGATCAATTCTTTAGGGCTGGATATAGAAATGAGCCACATCACCAGAAAGAAGGCCATCATCGCGGTCATAAAATCGGCGTAGGCGATTTTCCACGAGCCATGCGCCCCACCACCGTGATTCTTATGTTTGCGTCGCTTTACAACGATAATGGGATGGGCCTGATTTTTCATGCGTCCTCGGTCGTCTGTTGCGCAGTTGGATTTCTCACCGCACGAACATGTTCTTCCAGTTCGATAAACGAAGGACGTTCGCTGGAGTACAGAGTCTTACGACCGAATTCAACGGCAATCGGCGGCGCGTAGCCATTCAGATTGGAGAGCAGCGTTATCTTCACGCACTGCATCATTTTGGTTGTTTCAGCGCTTTTCTGGCGCAGAACGCTGGCAAGCGGAGAAATAAATCC
Source organism: Citrobacter sp. CF971 (assembly GCF_006385635.1). Lineage (NCBI taxonomy): Bacteria > Pseudomonadati > Pseudomonadota > Gammaproteobacteria > Enterobacterales > Enterobacteriaceae > Citrobacter > Citrobacter sp. CF971. The sequence continues at coordinate 2,905,045 of NZ_CP041051.1, forward strand.
ATAGGCCAGCAAAATACCGAGGAATGTTCCCACCATCGCATGCGCAATCAACGCCCCCAGCTCTGCTGCCGGGCGATCGGCAGAAGCCAGTGCATGCACAACACCCATAACGGCCGCGACGATCCCGAATGCCGGCAGTGAGTCGCCGACCATCGCCAGACTATTCGCCGGAACTTCGGCCTCACTCTCATGAGTCTCAATTTCTTCGTCCATCAGCGCTTCAATTTCAAACGTATTCATATTGCCGCTGATAATCAGGCGCAGATAATCGACAATAAAATCAAGCATTACGGCATCGGCAAGAATGCGCGGATAGCTAGCGAAGATTTCACTTTCTTTTGGGTTTTCGATGTCGCGCTCAAGCGAGAACATGCCCTGTTGACGTGACTTGGCCATCAGGCGATACAGGAGCGCCAGCAGATCCATATACATCGCTTTGGTGTATTTCGAACGACGGAAAAGCAGCGGGATCGCTTTCATCGTCCCTTTGATGGCTTTCCCGTTATTGCCGACGATGAATGCCCCAATACCCGCGCCACCGATAATCACCAGCTCAGCCGGTTGATAGAGTGCCCCAAGGTGTCCGCCGGTCATCATGTAACCGCCGAAAACTGTACCAATAACAACCAGGTAACCTAATAAGATAAGCACGACATCATCCTTTCGCAATTGACTATGACAGGATGCGCAGTCGGGCAATTAACGTAAGGTCAGGACAAAAAAAAGCAGCGGTAATCGCTTACCGCTGCTGGAGTGTTCATCCACACCGTATCAGTTAAACAGCCTGTTCGATCTGTTCATCCAGCAGTTGTGGAATAATATCGGCAGCATTCTGGGAAAGTTTACGTCTTTTTACGGCCCTTGATGGCGGCTGGCATAAACTACAGGCAAAGCTGCCTGCGGGTTGGTGTGCATGGGTGATAAAATTCCCACCGCAACAATTGCATTGGGACAACTCCAGCAATCCGCTGTCGACAAATCGCACCAGCGTCCACGCGCGAGTTAACGCCAGCAATGGCCCTTCTTCAGGCTGCGGACACTGCTCAAGATATAACCGATACGCCTTAATTACGGCATCCACGCCGCTACAGAGACCCGTTTTGAGCAGGAATTGCCATGCATTGCAAAACATCGACGCATGAATATTTTGTTCCCACGTCATAAACCAGTCGGTGGAAAACGGGAGCATCCCTTTTGGCGGAGGACTACCGCGTAATTCTTTGTACAGCTTGATTAATCGACCACGGCTTAATTGCGTTTCGCTTTCCAGCATTTGCAAACGGGCGCCCAATGTGATTAATTCCATTGCCAACTGGATATCACGCGCTTCCTGAACAATGCTTTTTTCGCTCATCATCAAGCCCTTTTCTTACGTGCTGCATCATCGATGTCGCTTAACAGGCGTGTGGAAAGCATAATACCAGTATGGATTTGCTGAAGATCGTCAACGCGGGAGTCTTGCGTCAGGCGAGTAACAGTCTGGTGATCGTCGAAACGGAAATGACATACCAGTTGGTTTGTTTCGGCCAGTTTGACCATTTGAGGAAGTGTTAATGTTGCCAACGTGTCCGCCATTTCCTCGCTGATACCAAGGCGAAACATCGCAGATGCTTTGTCCTGAACGATCAAACGCTGTGCAAGCAATAAATATGACAAATTGATGTCATAAATGTGTTTCAGCAACTCGGATGTATGCATTATTTGCATCCATAATAACCAACATTGTTTTCATGCGGTAAAACCGCACCCCGTGATGTCGCCGGGAAGGCCCGGTAAAAAAAAGCAAAAGGTCAAATACATAGCAACGTAACGACACTTACGCGTCGTCTAAACATTCCCTTTTAAGAAGGCAGCGTCCCTTACAAGCTCACATCAATTCTTACAAATGTCTAAGATTTTTCCTAATTCGACGCAACTCTACCCGCCGTCAGTTACACATACAACGGAGCTATGCTGCGAATTTAAAGAATATGTGATCAAGATCACATAAACCAGCCAAACACTTAACATAAATCCATCAGCGTGGCTTTTACTTTGTTTATTTCTTAACCTTCCATTATCCATTTCGATTCCTGATGTACGAATATTCTTGCAATAAAAGCGAATAGTATTATGTTCACGACCGTTAATATCACGCCATGAAATAGCGAGCTGGATCACATATTTAACTCAAAAAACTTTTTTAATTAAATACTTTATAAACAATGACTTAAATATTTAGAGCGATTAATTAATACCGCGATGTGACGACCTTGCAAATGTTAATGTATGTTTATTTTTTATTAACACATTGTTTTCATTAGCCGTGGGTTTTACTTAAGTTACCTGAACATATCTGCAACCAATATGAATCGATTATTCTATTTATAAGAATAATTAATGAATAATCATGATGACATTCACACTATGAAGGAAGGAAACGTTGCAGTATGGAGTAAGCTGAGTAAAGCTGAAAAGCCCTCTCATAATTCTTGAAAAAAAGGAGCGAGTTATGAGCTATTCGCACATTCTTGTTGCTGTTGCCGCCACCCCTGAAAGTCAGCAGTTGTTAGACAAGGCGGTTTCTATCGCTCGCCCTGTCAACGCCCGAATTAGCCTGATTACACTGGTCTCAGACCCCGAACTTTATAACCAGTTTGCTGCCCCCATGCTGGAAGACCTGCGTGAAGTCATGCAGGAAGAAACTCAGGATTTTATCGACAAACTTAGCAAAGAAGCAGAATACCCCATTGAGCATACCTTTATTACCTATGGGGCTCTGAATGAACATATCCTGGATGTATGCCGCAAATACGCCATTGATCTGGTCATTTACGGCAACCATAACCACAGTTTTTTTTCACGCGCTTCCTGTTCCGCGAAAAGCGTGATTCATACCAGCCAGGTGGACGTTCTTCTTGTTCCGCTAGCCGGAGATTAATACACAGCGCCAGGACTTCATGCGAGTTTAGAACAGGATGAAATATTGTCTGGCAGTTGGCATTGACTCCGACGCGGCGTGACTGCTTTAAGATCACTAATGAACGTCGCCTGCCAGTTGTCGATATCGTTTTTAACGATAGTCTCAAGCATTTCAGCGTGGCGCGAAATGCGTTCGGTAAGTGGCATCGTCAGCGCCTGGTTTAATGCGCTTGCCACTTCATCCCGGTCATAAGGATTAACAATAAGCGCAGAGGTTAGCTCATTCGCCGCCCCGGCAAATTGCGATAAAACCAGCACGCCAGGGTTAGCAGGATCCTGTGCGGCCACAAACTCTTTCGCCACCAGGTTCATACCATCGCGCAACGGGGTCACCAATCCTACGTCAGAGTAGCGGAAGATCTTCATCAGCAATTTACGATCAAAATACTGGTTCAGATAGTAAAGCGGCGTCCAGCCCAGTTGCCCATATTTGCCGTTGATTCGCCCTGCTTCTGTTTCCAGTTGGTGGCGAATATCCTGATAGGCCTGCACCTCTTCACGCGAGGTCGGCGCTATCTGCGTATAGCGAATTTTACCGTGGTGCTGCGGATAATGTTCCAGTAAGGCCTCGTAGGCCTGAAAGCGCTCCGGCAAGCCTTTGGAATAATCCAGACGCTCCACGGAGAAAATATTCTGCACATTTTTAAGCTCCGCTTTTAGCTGCGCCAGTTTTGGCGGCAGCGGTCCGGACGCCTGTCGTGCAATCTCATCAGGTTCGATACCGATGGGATAGACCTGAGTGCGAAACGCTTTTCCCCATGCCAGATGCTGCTTATCTTTATGCGTGGACACCCGAGTCTGGGCTGCGAGACAGTCCAGAAAAGCCTGGCGATCGTTTTCAGTCTGGAAACCAAGCAAATCAAAATCACACATTTGCTCAAGTAGCGCCAGATGTGGAGGGAGCGCATTAAAAATTTCCGGCGTCGGAAAAGGAATATGCAGGAAAAAACCGATGCGGTTATTCACACCGCGCTTACGTAACTCACAGGCAAACGGCAATAGATGGTAATCATGAATCCAGATGATGTCGTCATCGCCAAGCAGCGGCAGAAGTTTATCTACCAGTAAGGCATTAACCCGTTGGTAGCCTTCCCAGGCAGAGCGCTGAAACTGAACTAAATCCAGTCGATAGTGAAATGCGGGCCATAAAACCGCATTTGAAAACTGGCAGTAATACTCTTCGTAATCTTGCTCACTCAAATTAAACGAGGCCCAGGTGATATTGCCACGCGTGACTTTTTTTAACGGTTTATCCTCATTATCTGTATCACCACTCCAGCCAAACCACAGACCACCAGCAGCTTTTAACGCGCCCAGTACACCGACCGCGAGCCCACCCGCGCTCCCTTTGTCATCTGGTGAGGCGATACGATTAGATACTACGACTAAACGACTCATAGCCACCTCTTCTGTTATTCGTTGCTTTCGATTCTTGCTGCGAAGAGTTAATTTGCTCCAACCAGCGCCAGACATCCCTGACGCCATCCAGACGCCATGTCGCCTGCGTCGGCCCGATCCCCACCTTCACGGAAATACCGCCAGCGCGGTTAACCACAGCAAATCCTGTTTCATCTGTCAGATCATCACCGAAAAACACAGGGATCCGGCCAGCAAAAGGCGCTTCCTGCATAAATGCAGCTATCGCGTCGCCTTTATTGCTGCCCTTAGGCTTTATTTCCACGACACATTTTCCGTGCTGCAGAGCAAGCTGCGGCCATCTGCGCGTGATGCGTTCAGCCAGGGTAATCAGCGCAGCTTCGTGTTCGGGTGCCTGACGATAGTGCAACGCGAAAGCCATACCTTTGGTTTCCAGCGTTGTCCCCGGTAACGTCACTAACGCTGCGTGTAATAAAGCCCCAGCTTCACGCTCGATACCTTCAGGCAGGTGTACTATGTGCGTTTGACCATTGATGTCACGGCGTTCTGCCCCATGCACTCCGGCAAGCGGAAAACGAAACGGAGTTGTGAGTGTGTCAAGCTCAACCATTGAGCGCCCTGAAATCAATGCCAGCGCATCCGCATTATGCGTCGCTAACTGATGTAAACATTGCAGGATTGCCTTAGGGACAACGACCTGGTCGGGAAAGGGTTTAATCTCAGCAAGTGTCCCATCGAGATCAAAAAAGTAAGCACAGTTTACAGATTGTTCAGGGGGTAAGATCAGTGATGCTGTCACCCGGTTATCCTCCTCATCATGGTCAGAACGCCACGCGGATCGCGGCGTATAGATGATGTATGACGGATATAAGTATAGACAGTGTGACCATGCTCGCCATTTGGAAAAACAATCGCCAGCCGGGTAGCGGCTGGCGACGGGCAGAAGCTAGACTAAAAAGTTAGGGTTTAAATCATCAAACGGTACGCTTCGCTTTTTGCTTGTAACGGTCGAAGATCACCGCCGCCAGCAGGATGAGGCCACGTACCACATACTGCGCGAACGGAGAGATATTCAGCAGGTTCATCGCATTCTCAACCGTACCCAGGATCAACACCCCGGCCACCACATATGAGATTTTTCCGATGCCACCTTTAAGCGAAACGCCCCCTAACACGCAGGCTGAAATCACGATCAACTCATAACCGATTGAGGTCATTGGCTGGCCGCTGGTCATACGCGATGCGAGGATAATCCCGGCAATGGCGGATACCAGACCGGAAAGAATAAAGATAATAATCTTGGTACGAACAACCGGAACCCCTGCCAGGCGCGCCGCCTCTTCATTGCCCCCAATGGCCAGCGTATTACGACCAAACGTGGTTTTGTTCAGCAGTAAACCAAAGACAATGAAACAAACGACAGTGATCCAGATAGGCGCAGGCAGACCAAACCAGTTAGCATAACCGAGTGTAAAGAAACGCTCGTCTTCAATCCCGACTGCCTTACCGTCGGAGATAATATAAGCCAGACCACGTACAATCTGCATCGTCGCAAGAGTAGTGATCAGGGCGTTAATTTTTAACCGCGCAATCACGAACCCATTCACCAGGCCACACAGAATACCGAGCAGCAGTCCGGCAGCCACGCCAATCCACAAACTTTCAGTCATGTTAATGACTACGGCAGTGGTAACACCAGCACAAGCAATCACAGATGCGACAGACAGGTCGAAATCACCGGATGCCAGACAAAACAGCATCCCACACGCGACCATACCCGACATCGATACTGCCAGCCCCAGTCCCTTCATATTGATGAAGGTGGCAAAGTTTGGCACAAACAGGGAACAAACGAGGAACAGCACGGCGAACACCACCAACATACCGTATTGATCCCAAATGCGGCCCAGATTTAGCGCCGACTTCGCTGCGCCAGAACCCGATGTAGAAACGGAAGACATCATACTCTCCTTATTCAGGCTACAGCCTGGCTGACTTTAGGCATAGCAAGGCTCAACGCCTGGCGCTCATCCGCCTGTTCATGAAGTAACTCACCGGCAATTTCGCCTTCTCTCATCACCACAATACGGTCGGCGACACCGAGCACTTCTGGCAGGTCACTGGAAGCAAACAATACGGCCACACCGCGCGCTGCGAGGGCATAAATCACGTTGTAAATTTCATGCTTGGCGCCTACATCAATGCCGCGTGTAGGCTCATCCAACAAAATCACCTTCATCTCTTCCGATAACCAACGACCGAGGATAGCCTTCTGTTGATTACCACCGGAGAGATTCATGATCAGTTGCTCTGCACCCGGTGTTTTGATGTTGAGTGAACGAATATGGTGATCGGCATTGGTCTCTTCCCAGCCGTTGTTGATCACGCATCCCCCCAGAACATGCTTACGTCGTGCACTAATGTTGATGTTGTTGCGCACTGAATGGACCGGAATGATCCCTTCGGCTTTGCGATCCTCCGGGCACAGCATCATCCCTGCTTCAATGGCATGGCTTGGTTTACGGATATCGATAGGCTGTTCATCAATAAATACCTGGCCCGCCGTGATACGCGTACCACCGAACAGTCCTTTCATTAATTCGCTACGTCCGGCCCCCACCAGGCCAAACAGCCCGACAATTTCACCGCTTCGCACGGATAAACTGATTGGCGTACGCACGCCCGGGGCTTTTACCTCATGCAACCGCAGACGCTCTGTGCCATACGGTCTGGATTTCCAGCCATAGATATCCCCGAGGTCGCGCCCGACCATCGCCTGCACCAGCGCGTCGTGATCGACCTGCTGCATATCCGTGAACGTTTTGACGTAATGACCATCTTTAAACACAGTGATGGCATCGCTGAGGGCAAAAATCTCCTCCATACGGTGCGAAACGTACAGTATGATGCGTCCTTCGTTGCGCAGCTCACGGATGACACGAAACAGATTCTCAATCTCGCGAGCCGACAGGGAGCTGGTTGGTTCATCAAAGGCGATAATTTTGGCATTTCGCGCCAGCGCTTTTGCAATCTCTACCATCTGCCACTGACCAATGGAGAGGTATTTCAATGGAGTATCGGGATCGATATCCATTCCCAGATGCTTCAGCTGGATTCCTGCTTCATAGTTCAGCAGCGAGCGGTTCACAATCCCGCCTTTGTGCGGTAACTGCCCTAAATAAATATTCTCGGCAACGGTCATTTCCGGGACGAGATGCAGTTCCTGATAAATAATGGCTACGCCGGCGTTGAGCGCGGCAGTGGTATCCGCGAAGGAAACTTCCTGTCCGCGGATCGTCAATGATCCCGTTGTTGGCGCATAGTTACCGCTGAGAATTTTTAAGAGTGTTGATTTCCCGGCGCCATTTTCGCCCATCAGCGCATGCACCTGTCCGGCATAGCAGTCGAAACTGATATCCGTCAGCGCTTTAACGCCGGGGAACGTTTTGCCAATGCCGCGAAATGAGAGATACGGGGTAGACTGTTGCATAACGTCTCCGTGAGTCAGATCTTTATGCCGGAGGGAGGCTTTGCCTCATCCGGCCTTCTGAGGACGCAATTCGTAGGCCGGATAAGACGCGTTGACGTCGCATCCGGCATTTGTGTTACTTACCGCCTAAGCCTTTCTTCGCCAGCTCTTCTTTGAAGTTATCGCGGGTAATCAGCACCACATCCGTCACTTCAGTGAATGCCGGTGGCTCTGCACCTTTCGTTACCCAGTTGTAGAGCATTTCACTGGACTTGTAGCCGTGAACGTCCGGGCTTGGCAGCAGTGAACCGTAGAACCCGGTCGCTTCGCCTTTAGACAGTTCGCTTACTGCGTCAACGCCGTTGATACCAATACCAATTACGTTTGGTGCTTTGAAGCCCTGCCCTTCGGTCGCACGTACGCCGCCCAGCACGGTATTGTCGTTCATACCGACAATCAGCCAGTGTTTGACTTCAGGATGCTGAACCAGCATAGAGTTAGCGGCATCGAATGCGCCGGGGATATCATTTGATTTAGTCGGGACCTGATAGATCTGTTTTTCCGGGAAGCCAGCGGCTTTAAGCGCTTCCATTGAACCAGAAGTACGACGACGTGCGGTATCCAGTTCGTTGGCTGTAATGGCCATTACGGCGGTGGATTTCACATCCCAACCGCGTTTTTGCATCTCCTTGTACAGCTCCTGGCCCTGGCGCTCACCAATTTTGGTTGCCGCCATCATCACCAGCGGTACGGTATCCATCGGTTTACCTTTGGCGTTGGCAAACTGGTCATCGACGGCAATGACTTTCATATCGTAGCCACGCGCCTTAGCCATAATGGCTGGCCCCAGTTTTGGGTCTGGCGTACAAATAACAAACCCTTTTGCTCCACTTGCAGCCAGGCTGTCGATGGCGTTAAGGGTTTTCTCACCATCCGGGACGGCAATTTTAATCACCTCAAAACCAAGGTCTTTACCGGCTTTATCGGCAAATTTCCATTCAGTCTGGAACCACGGTTCTTCCGGCTGTTTGACCAGGAAACCGAGCTTCATGGATTCAGCGATAGCGGATTGTGACATAATGGCCGCCAGACCGATGGCAGCCAGCGCTTTAGTGAATTTGTGCATGGTTAACTCCAGCTTTAACGTTCTTTTATGTAGGGTAAAATCAGACGATTTTTTGTAATTCGGACGTAAAACAAGGCATTACCTTTTATTGATAAGATCAATGCCAGTGCTGAGAGTATTTGTAGCGGGAAATTGATTCTCCATAAGAGAGCGGCATCACACCACAGAATTACAGTAATTGCGTACATAAATTCAGCGGGAAATGACATAAAAAAACGCGGTTTTGTCGACGGGAAAAAAGAGGAATAGCAGATTGGTCCATAACATCAGCCAACGAATCCTTGTTCCCGAATACCGGAGCATTCGGGAAAATGATTACCATCGGTAATAAATGTGGTCAGCGTGATCGCGAACCGGAATATCATCTCCCAATAGACGCGCCGCAAGCGTCAATGCAAAATCGAAAATATGCCCTAACCCTTTACCGCAAATCAGGTTGCCATCTTCCACAATCGGCGCATCGATATATTCCCCATCCGTTACGTTTTGCCACAGATCCCCCGAACACACGTAGCGACGCCCCTTCAGCAGGCCGTTGCCACCCAGCACGCGCGCAGCCGCGGAACACACCGGGCAAATGAGTTTTCCTGCCTCGTCATGGCGAGCGATAAACTGGATGACAGCCTTACTGGCGGCAAGATTAACGCTGCCCTGCGGCCCGCCCGGTAACACAACGGCATCGTAAAGATCCGTCTGACGCGCAGCCAGCGTGCTGTCCGTCACCATCGGCACGTCATGATAGCTCACCACCGCACGGGACTCGGCGCAGGCCAGTGTTTCAACTTCGATCTGCAGGCGGCGCAGAATATCAATGGTAACAATGGCTTCCGCCTCTTCAAAACCAGGTGCCAGTAGCACGGCAACCTTTTTCATACACACTCCTCGATTTTTCCAAATACACCAAACAATAAATGCCGAATCATTCAGGCGCTTAACTTTATTAATTTCAACAAAACTGATCTGGCGCAAATAATTAGCCGCAGATTTCGTTCACCGACACGTCGCGATGATGAAATTTCTTCATCCCAAGGCCGGATAATCATCCGGTGACAGACAATACCTGATTGTGAAATTCCATTTCGTGATATGAAACATCATTTCAATATTAACGCTTGACTTTAATACCATAAATATCAATCTGTTATATTCACACCACTTATATACACAAGCAGAAAAATCACTAATATTGCTATGACAATATGTAAAAAATCATAAATACGCAGATTTAAGGATTTTCTTAAGTCGGAACAGGAGTTATCCTGAATCTCGATCGGGAGCGAATATAATTCGTGATCACTAAAGGACCGGCGGAACGGATTTATTCTGCTAACAGTTTTAATTGTACGTAGAGGTGATGTGTAGCGGCAGCCCGTTGCACTGACGTAAGTAACGTACATCCCCCTTTCTGGAAATAAGGATATTGATATGGCTGCAGTTGGAATTGTTCATAAACTCAACACACAAATGAACCTCGAGTTCTACGCATCGAATCTTTACCTGCATCTCAGTGAATGGTGTTACGAACACAGCCTGACTGGCACCGCAACCTTTCTACGCACTCAGGCACAATGTAACGTGACTCAAATGATGCGTATGTTCAATTTTATGAAAAGTGCCGGGGCTAACCCCATCGTCAAGGCAATTGATGTTCCGGGTGATGAACTAACTTCTCTTGAAGAACTGTTTCAGAAAACGCTGGATGAATACCAACAGCGTTACAGCAAGCTATCACGCTTGACCAATGAAGCAGAAGCCTTGAATGATGCAACAACCATTGATTTTCTTCACGATCTGGAAAAAGAGCAGCAGCAGGATGGCGTGCTGTTACAGACGATTCTTGATGAAGTCCGCAGCGCTAAACGTGCGGGACTGTGCATGGCGCAAACCGATAAGCATCTGCTGAACGTCGTGAACTATCAACATCACTAATCTTCAATTTTCATCATGTTAATGCCGGATAACGTTGCGACGCACCTTATCCGGCTGGTGCTTAATTTTCTCTACGCTCACGCCTCTCATTCTGCGAGGCGCAAAAAAACCTTTCTAAAACCTGAAACAACGGTTTATTTTAGTGAGATTCATTCTGCGGCGTGAATTTCAACTCGATCAAGGCAACTGCTTTTTGTATTGCGCGCATAGTAACCGGATCGGCGCCCGCAGGATGGCTGGAGAAATCGATGCTTTTCAGTTGGCTGGACATTTTCTCCCGCACTTCTACTGGGGCAATAACATCAAGAACATCCAGAATCTGCTTGATAACCAGCTGACAGGCAACAACGTCCGAGAGCAGTTCCTGATCGGCATTCAGTGTTTGGGACATAGTGAGCTCCTTATAGAAAGGTCGTCATAGTACCTATTCAACGAACGAAACGATAGCCGCGCATGCATTACGAATGCGCTGGAAAATAAAAATAGATTCAGTCAGTTTCTTTTGAGATGGCAAGCACAACATGAGTGAACATTTAGCGGTTGAGAACAAACACGGTCTATCCCCGGCTGCATTACTTGTTGCCGGGGCTTTCTTTATGGAGTTTATTGACGGCACGGTGATTGCCACCGCACTGCCCGACATGGCGAAGAGTTTTGCCGTGCAAGCGGTAGACCTGAACATAGGTATCAGCGCCTATCTGATCACCCTCGCGGTGCTGATTCCCGCCAGCGGCTGGATTGCGGATCGCTTCGGCGCCCGAAAGGTGTTTACCCTGGCGCTGGCGATATTTACTCTCGCCTCGGTTTTATGCGGTTTGTCCGAAAGCCTTGAGAGCTTTGTCGCTATGCGAATCTTACAGGGTGTAGGTGGCGCCCTAATGGTTCCGGTTGGCCGACTTGCGGTATTGCGTACCACGCCTAAACATCAGTTGATCACCGCTATTGCGACCCTGACCTGGCCCGCGTTAGTCGCCCCCATCATTGGCCCTCCCCTTGGCGGATTCATTACCAGCTATGCCAACTGGCGTTGGATCTTCTTCATCAATGTACCGCTCGAGATACTGGCGATTGCGCTGGCGCTACGTTTTATCCCGGATATTCATGACGACGAGCGCCGCCCATTTGATATAACGGGATTTATCGCAACCTCTGTAGCGATGGTAAGCCTGGTGTATGCCATGGAGTTACTGGGAACCCAACAGCCTCAGGGCTGGCTGACCACCGGACTTTTGGCGCTAGGAACAGTGACATTTCTGTTTGCCCTGCATCATTTTCGTCGCGCCGCATGGCCAATGATTCGCCTTGATGCCATGAACGTCCCTACTTTTCGCGTCACCATGTATGGCGGATCGCTGTTTCGTGCCTCTATCAGCGCCGTGCCGTTTCTGCTGCCGTTAATGTTTCAGGTAGGTTTTGGCATGAACGCTTTTCACGCGGGTTCGCTGGTGCTGGCGGTATTTGTGGGCAATCTGACGATTAAACCAGCCACCACACCGTTGATACGTTGGCTGGGCTTTAAGAAACTGCTGTTGATTAACGGTGCGCTTAACGTTCTGGCGCTGCTGGCCTGTGCATTAATTACGCCGCAGACCCCCGTGTGGGTTATTTTGCTGGTGTTGTATCTGGGCGGTGTGTTCCGCTCAATTCAGTTTACCGGCGTCAGCACGCTTGCCTTCGCGGACGTCCCCGCGGCACAAATGAGCTACGCTAATACGCTGTTCAGTACGGCGACACAATTAGCGGTAGGATTGGGCATTTCTTTAGCCGCTATTGGGATCCGCATTGGCGATGTGGTGAGTGAAAGGCTGGCATTGGGCAATATTCCAGGGATCAGTTTCCGGTTGGCCTTTGTCGCTATTGCCATTATTTGTCTGGTAGGTATGGTGGATTCGCTGCGGCTCACCCGTGATGCAGGAAGTGCAGTATCGAATAAGAACAAGTAGCCCGGAGGGTGAACGCTGCCGGGCCAACAGGATTTAGCCAATTACCTCGCGTACAAACGCTTCGATTGCTTTGTCCTGGCAGTTTTCAAAGAAGCACTGCTGGAAGCGCGGGCCTGATACAGCGGTTTTCACCAGTTCAGGATCGATAGCGCGCAGCGTGTCCAGATAATTTTCTTTTACCACAGCCGCTTTCACCTGATTCAGAATACCGGCGTTACGTACCTGCGGCTCTTTACGCTCCGGTGGGTAGCCTTCCCCGTTACGCCCGGTGAACGCTTTTTCAAACATATAGCGCACATTCAGCTCAGCACCCCAGCCAAAACCTTTGGCGAATGCCAGAGAAAGTGCGTTGCCGTTGTTGATCTGAGAGAACAAGAACGCATCTGCAGGATCGAGGCAATAACCACACACCACACCCGGATGGATATTCAGTGACATCATTGCCCCCTGGCCCGTGCCGCAACCAGTGACCACGAAATCAACCGCTTTGGAATTAAGCAGGATGCTGGCCATAATTCCTAAATGGATGTAGGTCAGATGATGATCATTTTCATCGCTCATCCCAACGTTATAGACCGGAAAACCTTTCTCATCCGCAACGGCTTTAAGCTCGTTATGGATGATGGCGTTTTTGCTTGCCTGGCTGTTTTCCATCATCAATGCAATTTTCATTCTGTACTCTCCTGAATGCACTGCGGTAGCCCGCTGAAAGTCATAACATTCAGCCACATTACTATTTTGCAATCACACTTTCAAATTTAATGAAATTTAGTTTTAAAAAACAAAGTTGCGCTCACATTCTTGTCTGAACAGTTCAGAATTGCCTCAAACGAATGACCTCGTTGTGATTAATCACAGGTGATCTTCGGGCTATTCAAGCCATTGATGAGGGCCTCTGTATGCCATGATAGTGTATCTTCGAACTTTCAGAGCGATCTCATGAAGACCTTTATCCTAGCGCTTTTGCCGCTCGTGCTGACAGGATGCACAATTACAAAACAGGCGCAGGTCAGCGAAGCCAGCGCCATCACTGGTGTGGTTCGCCTGACTTATAATCAGGCCATGTTACAAACAGCACGTACCGATGACTACGTTACCCAAGGGACAGCCACCAAAGAGTGTCAGCGCCTGGGCTATGCCAGCGCTGAAGCGTTTGGTCAGCCGGTGTCAACCTGCAGCGTATATGCAGGCTCTCTGTGCTTAAATACCAAAATTACACTCGCCTGGCAGTGTCATGGTGTCGCAGTATCGCAATCCCCCTCATTCAATTATTAATATTTCCGACCAGCACATTTTTGCTGGTCTTTTACCACTTTATTATTTATATCCCCCGCTTAATATCGTTAATGCGTTTTATTCCCATTCGCATTTTTAATAAATAAATTTATTATTTTACCTTTTGCAAATAATTAAATAACAAATTATAGTGACGCCACGTCAATATATAATAATGTTTGTGGAGCAGAACCATGCTGAAAACAGAAATGATCGACCAACTGAATGAGCAAATGAATCTTGAATTATATTCATCTCTGCTCTACCAACAGATGAGCGCGTGGTGCAGCTATCACAGCTTCGAAGGTGCCGCCGCGTTTTTGCGCCGTCACGCTCAGGAAGAGATGACGCACATGCAGCGTCTGTTCGATTACCTGACCGATACCGGCAGCTTGCCGCGTATTAATACCGTTTCTTCCCCTTTTGCTGAATATGCGTCTCTGGATGAACTGTTCCGTGTCACTTACGAACACGAGCAGCTGATCACCCAGAAAATTAATGAGCTGGCACACGCGGCAATGACCCACCAGGATTATCCAACCTTTAATTTCCTGCAATGGTATGTTGCCGAGCAGCATGAAGAAGAGAAATTATTTAAATCTGTTATTGATAAGCTGTCGCTGGCAGGGAAAAGCGGCGAAGGTCTTTATTTCATCGATAAAGAACTGGCTACGCTTGATACGCAGAATTAATATTCTGGGGTAATGAAGGCAACCCGCCATCATTACCCATTAAAATCAGTGACGGCAGATCTTGCTTTCGTGCGTAGAGAAGCCGTCTTCTTTTGCAATAAACTTTCCCTTCGCCGCTAAAAACGCCACCAGCTCGCCTGCCGTCATATCTGACGCGGAACAAGTGTGAAAACGCGCCTGCTCGCCGAAACGTGCCGTTATCGCCGCTTCAAGGCTGGCATTTGAATACTGCTCGCCAGATTCAATCATCATGTTGAGCACTTCGTGACCGTGAATAGATTCCATACTACCTCCTCAATAAAGACCGTAGCCTAATGCGAACCGCATGGCGCTGCTTTGCGCTAACGCAGGTTTATCCGCAGATAAATGTCATTTGTTATACATCTTAATGGTCAAAAATATCGTAAACATTAATGTACAACCATTGTAACGGCGATTTGACGAACATAGCGTTTTGCCTTAACCTGCGCCGCAGATATAACCGTTGATTATCTCTGGGACAGAGGAAAGCGTGAAAAACAGAACCCTGGGTAGTATTTTTATCGTGGCGGGAACCACGATTGGTGCCGGTATGTTGGCAATGCCGTTGGCTGCGGCAGGCGTGGGGTTTAGCGTCACGTTGGTATTGTTAGTCAGTCTTTGGGCGTTGATGTGCTACACCGCGCTGTTGCTGCTTGAAGTATATCAACATGTCCCGGCAGACACCGGGCTGGGTACGCTGGCAAAACGGTATCTTGGTCGTTACGGACAATGGGTAACGGGCTTTAGCATGATGTTTTTAATGTATGCCCTGACGGCGGCGTACATCAGTGGTGAAGGTGAACTGCTGGCCTCCAGCATCAGCGACTGGACCGGAACAAATATATCTCCGACAACAGGCGTACTGCTGTTCACCTTTGTTGCCGGTGGCGTGGTTTGTGTTGGGACCTCGCTGGTCGATCTGTTCAACCGTCTGCTATTCAGCGCCAAGATAATCTTCCTGGTGGCGATGCTGGCTCTGTTAATGCCGCATATCCATAAAGTGAACCTGCTTACGCTGCCGCTGCAACAGGGGCTGGCGCTCTCCGCAATCCCGGTCATCTTCACCTCGTTCGGTTTTCACGGCAGTGTCCCCAGTATCGTCAGCTATATGAACGGTAACATCCGTAAACTGCGTTGGGTGTTTATTACGGGTAGCGCTATTCCACTGGTCGCCTATATCTTCTGGCAACTGGCGACGCTTGGCAGCATTAACTCGACAACGTTCATGGGGCTTTTAGCCAACCACGCAGGCTTAAACGGCTTATTGCAGGCATTGCGTGAAGTCGTGGCTTCGCCGCACGTCGAACTGGCGGTACATCTGTTTGCCGACCTCGCGCTGGCAACCTCTTTCCTCGGCGTTGCATTGGGATTATTTGACTACCTGGCCGACCTCTTCCAGCGCCGCAATACCGTAGCGGGAAGAATGCAAACCGGCGTGGTGACCTTCCTGCCGCCGCTGGCATTCGCGCTGTTCTATCCGCGTGGTTTTGTCATGGCATTAGGGTATGCGGGCGTTGCCCTGGCTGTGCTGGCGCTGCTCATTCCCTCGATGCTGGCCTGGCAGAGCAGAAAACATAATCCGCAGGCCAACTACCGCGTAGCCGGCGGTGCTCCGGCGCTGGCACTGGTATTTTTGTGCGGCATTGTGGTGATAGCAGTACAGTTTTCTATTGCAGCAGGATTACTACCAGAAGTGGGTTAAAACAAAGGGGCTTTCGCCCCTTTCTGTTAATGCAAACAGCACTGCTTATATTTCTTGCCGCTGCCACAGGGGCAAGGGTCATTGCGCCCTACTTTGGCATCCACTTTCACCGGTACTTTGACCGGCGTTTCCTGAGGATGCGCCATCCAGTAAGCATGCAGGTCCAGCGCAGCCAGGCGGATGGCATCGACGCTCTCTTCAAACGCCTCAGGTGTCAATTTCTCAACCACCGCAAAGTTCTCTTCCGTACCATGCAGCGCAATAGCCTCAAGTGCTGGTTTTAACGTGTCCGGTAACGCGGACCAGTCTGACAGTGCAACGCCGCGCATATAACCAAAGCACCACTCTTCAACGATGGTCAGTTCATGCTCGTCAATTTCACGCAAACCAAACAACGGCTCAAACTGCTCAGGATATTCATCCAGACGATCGGCCGTATCCGCCATATGTTGAAACGCCAGGTTCATGAAACGCGTCATTTCTTTTTCGGAGGACCAGCGAGGGACATACTGCGCGCCGCCCCAAATCGCGACCAGCCACTGCTCTGGTTCAATTTCATACGGTGAACTCAGCACCGCCGTCAGCAAACCATCCAGTTCTGACACATCCAGAATAGCCTTGTCTGTATTGTACTTAGTCAGTACATCATCCAGCCATTCCAGTTCGCTCTCGTTTAATGGTCCCGTTTTCATAACGCTTTTCCTTAGTCAAAAAATCTTGCCTGTGATCATCCTACATGGCTAGAGGGATAACAGATACAAATGGGCATATGCGGCATACAGTTGCCGCCTGTTCAGGTTAACAGGAAACGAGGGGAATTCCGGAAGTTAACACACAAAAGAGAACACGAAGCCGCCGGGCATCATACCGGGAAAACACAATAAAACCACCCGCAGGTGATTTACTGTTGTTCAATGCGGTTGAGCGTTGCGGTATAGCCCGTTTTCGCTACCGCGTTAAGTAAAGTATCGGTTGGGAAACCTTCTGGCACAATCGCTTCTGCTTGTCGGGTTTTTAGGGAGGACTTTGCTTTAATCACGCCGTCGGTTTCACGTAGCGCCTGATTGACCGAAATAACGCATAGCGAGCAGGTCATATTTTGTATATCCAGCACCACTTTTTGATTGGTCGCCTGAGCCAACAGCGGCAGCAACAAGCATGCAACTAATGTGAAGATTTTCATTCAAATACCTCATAAAACCAGGCAACGAGCGTTGGATAAAAGAGCACCGGCAAAATCAACGCCAGCGCACACCAGTAGAGAACGCGCGCTTGCTTCAGAGTTAGCCACCCGGAGCACCACAGCCGCCTGGAGAAATAGAGCCGCCAGAAAACGCGCAGTAATAAGCCCAATGACACCAGCATCAAGGGAATTCGCAAAAACTCAAACTGGGTGAAAACAGCAAAGCTCGCCGCCGAAATACCAAACAGCAGGTAGAGCAGCGGTCCAACGCAGCATAAGCCAGCGGTGACGGCAGCTACCGCGGCCGTCAACAGGGTGAGTCCCGCCCCTTTAGCGTTGTTCTGTGGCAACATAGCTGTAGGAGAACGCTTTAGGATCGTAGAAATTGATCGGATCGCCATCGACTTCAGCGTAAGGATAGCCAAAGTTGTTCATGGCTCCCTGCTCCGTTGCCGGATATAGCTCGAAATCACGCCCGTAGTTGAATCCAACCCAGTTCATTTCCCAGTTACCAAACAGGTAAGTGTTTACCGCCTGGACATCGGCGTCCTGATGCGATTTTTTCTCTGCCAGACGCATTTTGGTCACATCAGCAGGATCGCAAGGTAACCAACCGTAACCGGCCAGATAGAACTCGGCACGACAATGTTGCCCACCGCTCACATCAGCAACGCCTGCGCTGTCTGCTTTGCCAAATGCACTTTTCGAGTAACGTTCGAGCTTATTGGCCTTGCCCAGACGGATACCAAACAGTTCACGCGCCGGAATGCCGCTGGCACGCGCCAGAGCCACAAAAACGGAGCTCATGTCGGTGCATTTTCCTTTGAGCTTACCGCTTTTTAAGATCTCCGCTACATCCCCCGTGCCGCAGCCGATAACGTCGTTATCGCGCTCCATATGGCTACTCACCCACTCGTAAATCAGGCGTGCTTTTTTCAGCGGATCCTGCTCATTACCGGTGATTTTACGTGCGGTTTCCAGAACCAGCCCATCCACTGGGGTATGTGCCGTCGGCAAAAGGTACGGTTTTACATCCAGCGGGTAAATAATCTGCTCCGGCGCTTGCCAGGTTTTCAACGCGTCCTGCTTCAGCGGTTCCCAGTCGGCGGTTTCAATGTCGATATCAACGTTAATCAACAGTTCGCCCTGCGAGTCAGGCCAGGTGGCAAACAGCGTTTTCGCGCCATAAGTATTATTAGTGGTGACATACGCTTGCTTATAGTTTCCGCTAAAGGCAAGCGCCGTCATTTGTTGAAACGCGGTATCTACAGGAAGCGGGATCCACAGTTTTACTACACCGCTCGAGCCCTTAGGAGGGTTAAGTTTATAGGTCTGGGATAACACAAAGCGCCGACGCGCGACTGGTGCAACGGATGGCTCAGCGGCGCGAGCCGTCTGACTAATAACCGCAGGACCGACTAAACCGGCGGCCGAAAGGAGAACGCTATTTTTGAGAAATTGTCGACGTTGCATTGCTGTCTGTCCATGTTGTAAGAGTTGAACTACGGCTAAGCAGGTAAAAACCGTATACGATCATCACAGCAGACAGACGCTGACATAAAAAGGTGAGCCGATGGAGGTTATTCATCAATAACAGACCTGTTAACTGTGAATGAAATAAGATACTACAAGGCCGCTATTAAGCCATTTACAGGCAAAAAAGTACAGCAGTGAGCGGATATCAATCTGCCAGCCCCCTTCTTATGAAACAAACTCAGCGTAAATCCTGTCTATATTTAACTGCAGCCATAGCGGAAACAACCCTACCCCTAAATCCCGTTTCTTATCTTTGGAGGACATAAAAATGGCAATGAGAATACTGTCTATCGATGGTGGCGGGATCAGAGGCATCCTGCCGGGTATGCTACTTGTGGCACTGGAGAAGAAATTGCAGGATATATCACAAAATCCTGCCGCCAGAATTGCGGATAACTTCGATCTCGTTGCCGGTACCAGTACCGGGGCCATTCTGTGTTCTGCTTACGTTTGCCCTGATGCGAAAGGAAAGCCCAAGTTCTCCGCTCAGGAAGCCGTCAATTTCTACCTTCAGGATGGGGATGAAATTTTTGATGTCGGCGTCTGGAAAACAATCAGTTCACTGGGTGGTGCTAGCGATGAAAAATATTCTGCAAAGGAGCTGGAGAGGGTATTAAAAACAGCATTTGGTGAAACAAAAATCAGTGAATTATTAAGACCAACCTGCTTTGTTTCTTATGACGTGAGCAGTCGTCTTCCTGTCATTTTCAAACAACACTCCGCCCTCGCCAAGAATCGGGACTTCCTGGTCAGGGATGCTTTACGGGGTACCTCAGCAGCTCCCACCTATTTCGAGGCAGCGCGTATTTATTCATTACCCCCGGTACCCGAAAAATTTGTCCTGGTTGATGGCGGTGTGGTGGCAAACGACCCGGCACTCTGCGCCTATTCCGAAGCGATTAAATTCAGTAATGTCGCTGGCATTAAGGATATGATTATTGTCTCACTGGGCACCGGCAAGAAATTGCAGGGGTATTCTTATTCCGAAGTTAAGGACTGGGGCCCCTTTGGCTGGGCAAAACCGGCTATTGATATCGCGCTAGAGGGGGGGCCACAGATGACCGCGTATTATCTGCAACAAATTGCCTCAACGGTAAAAAACTCTAAATACTACAGAATTCAGCCTGAACTATACGGCGCCGATCCAACACTGGATAACGCATCGCGTGAAAACTTAGAACTTCTGCGCAAGGCAGGCCTACAAAATGCCGCCGTGTATGATAAGAAATTGACTGAGATCGCTAAGTTATTAATCAGTAATGGAGGCAATTTTAAATATCAGGACGCTAATTAATCCTCAACCCTGACTGAACTCAAAATATATGTACATTCGTTGCCAGTTTGCGGGCTAATCCTCTGGCCCCTTCGCGCATGACCGTATCGTGATTCCAGCGAAAAACGGGTGCCGCCAGCGGGGCCAGGTAATTCATCCAAGGAATCGTGGTGCGAACATTCCAGTCATATCTGACGATGGTCTCAGCGCCACTGGCAGAAAAATACCATATACCTCGCCCTTCTACCGCCCCACTGGCTTGTCCCTCAAGCAGCGAGCAAGGCAGAATATTTAACACGTTGATGTCAAAGGTTAAGCGATAGGGAAGCGCTCCTTTCCAGGTATAACGATGCAGCGCCCCAATGCCCTGTACATCACCTTTTTTAATCTCAACAATGCGTTCCAGACTTTCCCACCATTCAGGCCACTGATCGGGATGAGAAAAAACATCCCATACCTCCTGAATAGAAACCTCAACCCGCCAGACGGTGGAAAACTGATAGTCAGCCATAATACAGCCTCCTTCAGGGTGAGAAGAAATTGGCGGGAAAACGGATGTTAATGACCATAGCATCCAGAAGCACGGTTTCTAATCGCTGCCCATCTGGCGCATAGCTGATCACTTTGGCAGGAAGTCCGTGATAATTATCCAGCCAGACGTCATAGCGGTGAACACCATCAACCACCATTGTTCCAGGCCCAACCACAGATACGTGCGTCGTCGCCCGTCCTGCAAGGTTTTCCTTACCAACAGTGGTCATTGTCCCTTCGCGTTGCAGATGACGAATATTGCCCAACAACACGCCGATATCAGAGCGATCCACCCGATGACCACGCTCATCCTGGATCAATGAATTAGTAGGCGACAGGTGCAAAATGGGCAAAGAACCCACACCAAATGGCCATAACGTCACTTTACCGCTGACAGGATTAAAGATAAGCACCGCTCCTGAATGCGGTTGGGTAAAATCCATCCGCACATACCCAGGCTTTTGAAAGCTATAGCGAATAATTTTGCTTTCATCGGATGGCGACGAAGAGCGCATCATGACCTGATAAGAGGTCAGGTTATTAAATGACTGTTGAGAAAATGCGATGGGATCCATAGCCCTGGCATTCTGCGAAAAAATATTACCTTTTTCCACCGAATATGCTGCACAACTAAAGGTGAGCAATGCTGCGAACATGACTATCGGAGAAGATGAAATGTTCATAGCTGCCCCCTGAACCAGCGCGATTGGCAAACAGGAGTTATCACCTGCCGACTGTTTTTATTATAGTTCTTAACTGCGCGGCACTACTCTTCCGGCCCCTCAGACTCAGTATGGGCAGCAGGTTTAAATTATTGGTTTTCTTTTTAGTTGAGATGACAACATAAAGCTATACTTTAATAGCCATGCTTTTAATAGGTATTAATCATGAAACTGCCATCGGTATTTTCATGCACCGTTCTCATATTACTGCTGCTGTCGTCATCTTCTGCCACATCCAGCGCGTTACAAAACCAGGCCGTCAGAGAGCAAGATTTAAGCGCGGCACTTCGAGCCGGTAATGGCGTGATCATCATTGGCGGGACGGATGATTTCGTTTTCACGTTCAGGGCACGAAACCGAATCCACAGAAACCTGGCGATACAGGATGGCTTTGGCGATCCCATCCTGATGAATGGTTTCCAGGACCACAACTATAATCCCGCCCGCGATGGTTTTATCAACAACCCTGCCCGAGGGGGCTTTTTGTTTAACGCGCCGATTCGGCGATAGATTGATGTGCAATAGTGAGTTCTATGCTTGTAAAAAACAGGCACAAAAAAACCACCCGTAGGTGGTTTCACGACACTGCTTATTGCTTTGATTATTCTGTTCTTTCCCATGGTACCCGGAGTGGGACTTGAACCCACACAGCGCGAACGCCGAGGGATTTTAAATCCCTTGTGTCTACCGATTCCACCATCCGGGCTCGGGAAGAAATTGGAGGCGCGTTCCGGAGTCGAACCGGACTAGACGGATTTGCAATCCGCTACATAACCGCTTTGCTAACGCGCCGAAATCTTCTGGCTTTTCAGCCGACATCCGCTATTGCCGATGTCTCTAATTTGGAGCGGGAAACGAGACTCGAACTCGCGACCCCGACCTTGGCAAGGTCGTGCTCTACCAACTGAGCTATTCCCGCATCACCAAGTAACTTTGTTAATCACTTGATTTTGTTATCGTCTGGCAATCAGTGCTGCCGTTCGATGCGTTGCATTCTACTTACCTGACGCAATGAGTCAACGATATTTTTCACCACTAACGATCGTTTGCTGAAATTTGCGTCGAAACGATCACTGATCAAGCAAATCTCCACGTGCAGCGCTCAAATACTGGAACATTGACCACAAAGTCAGTATCGCGGCGACGAAGAAAAGTGCGATCCCAGCATACTCAACCCAGATATTTGGACGCCACAGCAGCCAGGCCAGTGCAGCCATTTGCGAAGTGGTTTTCACTTTACCAATCCAGGATACGGCTACGCTGCTGCGTTTACCCAGTTCGGCCATCCATTCACGTAGTGCAGAGATGATAATTTCACGCGCAATCATTGTTGCGGCAGGAAGCGTCACCCACCAGCTGTGGTAATGCTCGGTCACCAGGACCATCGCGATAGCCACCAGCACCTTATCAGCGACCGGATCGAGGAAGGCGCCAAAACGCGTGCTTTGGTTCCAGCGGCGTGCCAGAAAACCGTCAAACCAGTCAGTGACCGCTGCGATACAGAAGATCAGCGCACAAACAAAGGGAGCCCAGGTGAATGGCAGGTAAAAAGCCAATACAAAGAATGGGATCAGGATGACGCGAAACAGCGTGAGCAACGTAGGGATATTAAATTGCATATGACGGATAACTATCTGTTGTCAGTGAAATTACCCCTATGTTGCTACAGAGGGCCTAATGTTTCAACGAGTAGAAGATCTTTTCTGCCAGAGCTTGCGAAATACCCGGCACTTTTGCAATTTCTTCGATACTTGCATTACGAAGACCTTGCAAACCTCCCATATATTTCAACAACATCTGGCGACGCTTTGGCCCGACACCTTCGATGGTCTCAAGCGTGCTGGTACTTTTCACTTTCGCCCGCTTTTTACGATGCCCGCTAATCGCATGATCGTGAGATTCATCGCGGATATGCTGGATAACGTGCAATGCAGGCGAATCCGGCGGCAGACTAAAGCCCTCACCTTCCGGCTCAAAGAACAGTGTTTCCAGACCAGCTTTACGATCGGCCCCTTTTGCCACCCCCAGCAAAAGTGGGTGCTGTTTGTCCCAGGGAACGTCCAGTTCAGCAAAAACGGCTTTCGCCTGCCCTAACTGACCTTTACCGCCATCGATCAATATGACGTCCGGAATCTTACTTTCTTCAATCGCCTTACCATAACGCCGACGTAAGACCTGATTCATCGCTGCATAATCATCACCCGGCGTAATGCCGGTAATATTGTAACGCCGATATTCTGCACGCAGCGGGCCATTGGCATCAAAAACCACACAGGAGGCTACTGTCTGCTCCCCCATCGTATGGCTAATGTCGAAGCACTCCATACGCTTCACCGCAGGTAACTTCAATACGGAGGCCAGCGCCGTCAGACGTTGCGTAATCGTCGACTGCTGAGAAAGTTTCGTAGTGAGCGCCACTGCCGCGTTGGTCCGCGCCAGCTTCAGATAACGCGCGCGATCCCCTCGCGGTTTCGTCTGCACGTTAATCTTCCGTCCGGCCAGTTCAGACAGAGAGTCTGCCAGCAGGGTTTTATCGCTAAGATTGAAATCGAGCAGGATCTCCCCGGGTAAGGTACGCATCTGGCTCCCCTGCAGATAAAACTGCCCGACAAAGGTTTCGACGACCTCGCCGAGTTCCGTACCACCGGGTACTTTAGGGAAATAGCTGCGGCTGCCCAGCACTTTACCCTGGCGAATAAACAGAACGTGCACGCAGGCCATGCCGGCGTCAAACGCCACGCCAATGACGTCCAGATCGTCTCCGGTGTTAGAGACAAACTGTTTTTCGGTCACGCGGCGTACGGCCTGGATTTGGTCACGAATTCGCGCAGCCTCTTCAAATTCGAGATTTTGGCTGGCCTTTTCCATGCGGGTAATCAGCTGTGTTAACACCTGATCGTCTTTTCCGGACAGGAACAGACGAACATACTCGACCTGCTGAGCATACTCTTCCTCGCTCACCAGACCCGCGACACACGGGCCGAGACAGCGGCCAATCTGATATTGCAGACAAGGTCGAGAACGGTTGCGATAAACGCTGTTTTCGCATTGGCGGATAGGGAATATTTTCTGCAACAGCGCCAGCGTTTCACGCACCGCATAACCGTTAGGGAACGGTCCAAAGTACTCGCCTTTGGCATGCTTTGCCCCACGATGCATCGCCAGACGCGGGTGGGTATCGCCGCTAAGGAATATAAAGGGGTAGGATTTATCATCACGCAGCAATACGTTATAACGCGGCTGATATAGCTTGATGTAGTTGTGCTCAAGCAATAACGCTTCGGTTTCAGTGTGCGTTACCGTGACATCAATCTGCTGGATTTGCGCGACCAGCGCTTCGGTCTTGCGTGACGCAAGATTACTACGGAAGTAGCTGGAAAGCCTTTTTTTCAGGTCTTTCGCTTTCCCGACATAGATAACCGTTCCGGCGGTATCATACATACGATAGACGCCGGGCTGGCTGGTCACGGTTTTCAGGAACGCTTTGGCATCAAACTGATCTGTCACTGGCTTGCTAATGTCTCCGCATTACACAGGCCATGGCGAATTGCCAGGTGAGTCAGCTCTACATCGCCATGAATGTTTAATTTACTGAACATTCGATAGCGATAGCTGTTCACCGTTTTAGGACTAAGATTCAGTTGCTCTGAGATCTCATTAACCTTCTGACCTTTGGTGATCATCAGCATAATCTGCAACTCGCGTTCAGACAAACTGGCAAACGGGGTTTCCGTTTTCTCAGGCTCAATCTGGCTGAGCGCCATTTGCTGAGCGATATCGGAGGCAATATACCGTTGCCCGGAAAAAACCGAACGAATCGCACTCACTACTTCCTGGGGGGCAGCGCCTTTGCTGAGATACCCTGCGGCCCCTGCCTGCATAACTTTTGCAGGTAATGGGTTTTCGGTGTGTACCGTCAACATGATCACTTTAATGTCTGCCGTGGAACGCGCAATTTTGCGGGTTGCTTCCAGACCGCCAATACCGGGCATATTCATATCCATCAGCACAACGTCAACGGAATTTGAGCGGCACCATTTTACCGCATCTTCACCGCAGCACGCTTCGCCGACAACTTTTATGCCTTTTATATCTTCCAGAATGCGTCGTATCCCTGCGCGCACCAGTTCGTGGTCATCAACAAGAAAAACGTTGATCAAAGGAATATCTCCAGAATAGGGATAACGCTACCGATAGTTAATCGGTCCTATGTTAACGGGTTTTATCTCAACTTTGAAATGTAAAAAACGCCCGACTTTCGATTTTGCTCTCGTTTTTGGAAATTAGATTGTACGACGAGTGGAAACTTTCAGTACTGGTAACCTTTTGCCACGGTTATATCTGTGTAGCTGTTTCATAATGGTGACAAAAAGATCATATTCCTTCGCTGAATGCAAACCAGGCAGTCAAAGTTGTAACAATAATTAACGAGGAAAATACTCGAAATAAACAACATGTGGAGAAAATATATGCACTGCAACATGTTGTTTATTTTAATGTCCACAACATTGGTCCGCGCAAAAAACAACCACAGATATTTTTAGCCTCGCTTATGGTATACTCCGCCGCCTTAAGATTTGACATCGCACTTTTTCATTGAAACATAACGAGGAAAATAAATGAGTACGCCTGACTTTTCCACTGCTGAGAATAACCAGGAACTGGCCAATGAAGTCACCTGCCTGAAAGCCATGTTAACGCTGATGCTGCAGGCAATGGGGCAAGCCGATGCAGGCCGCGTGATTCTTAAAATGGAAAAACAGCTCGCGCTGATTGAAGATCAATCACAGGCTGCGGTATTTTCCAACACGGTTAAGCAAATTAAACAAGCTTACCGCCAGTAATAAGAAACCGGCTGATAGCAATGCTCTCAGCCGGTTTTGCGTCTGACACTCAGAACGATAATTTACTCAGATAAGCCCGGTTGCCGCGGCATAACAGGCTATCTGCGTTTTGTTTGGCGCATTGAATTTCTTTTGCATATTCTTCTGGTGGAAGTTCACGGTATTTTCAGAAATCGACAGAATGATGGCTATCTCTGAAGAGGTCTTCCCTTCTGCCGTCCATTTCAATATTTCCTTTTCCCGCTTGCTAAAGCGCATCTCTGGCGCCATAACCATGTCATCTTCCAGTCGCGTCAGTACAGACAGACTTTCCCGTACCAGAAGCTGCATCCTGAGCTCCACTTCATCGCTCGCAAGGCGACTGTTACGGATACTTGCACGCGATACAGATAAAAAACCCAACGCCCGGTTAGGCAACATTAAGCATTGCGTCATCCCTTTGCGTAAACCGTGATTGCGCGCGGCGTCCCACAAAGGTTGCGCATCGCGAAACAGAGTATCGTTCCAAGGTAAATGCCCCTGACTGAAGTTTTCAGGTTTCAGCACCGGATCAATGGCAAAATAATTTTCGGACTGATAATGCGCCACCCATGCTTTGGGATAGGTCGTATGAAGTGACGTTTTAGGTCGGGTAAAAGGTACCGGATGACGAACACAGAGCGCGTAAAAATCAAACTCTAAGTGCTGCGTCTGTTGTTGTAATTCCGTATAGACATCCTCTGCCGTCGCCATTTCCTGAAAGCGTAACAGCATGCTCCGTCGCCAGGTGAAGAAATCAAGATCCTGCATACTAAGTGGTAATGCCCCTGAGATTGATAATCATCCAAACATATGAAACAAGCTAACACATAAATGTATTTTATATATGCAAATTATCGGACAAATGAACAATTACTTGAGTATTACTCAACAGCGGAAGTAAGTAACAGAATCAAATGTTAATAATAAAGCAATAATTATAAATAGTTATGCGAAGAGCACTCGCCAGAAACAATCCCGGCGAGTGTCATATACACTATTTATTGCATCAAAAACTTTTCAAGAAACTGACGGGTACGTGGCTGCTGCGGATGCGTGAATAAGGATTTTGCTGGTCCCTGCTCGACTATCCGTCCTTGATCCATAAATATCGCTCTATCGGCGACATCGCGAGCAAAGCTCATTTCATGCGTCACAATTACCATGGTGCGTTTTTCCTGCGCCAGTTGGCGGATGGTATTAAGTACCTCGCCAACCAGTTCAGGATCAAGCGCGGAGGTCGGTTCATCAAAAAGAATAACCTCAGGTCGCATCGCCAGCGCTCGGGCAATCGCTACGCGCTGCTGCTGTCCACCCGATAAACGCCGCGGATAGCTGGTTTCTTTACCTGCCAGCCCGACTTTCGCCAGCAATTCACGCGCACGAGCTGTCGCTTCGGCTTTTGGTTCACCTTTGACTATCACCGGCCCTTCAATAATGTTTTCCAGCACTGTCCGATGGGGAAACAAATTAAAGTTCTGGAACACAAAACCGACGTGCTGGCGTAACTGACGAATCAGCCCTTTCTGCTGGGTCAACGAACGCGCGGTATCAATGGTAATCTCACCCACTTTAATGGTGCCCGCCTCCGGTTGCTCCAGCAAATTAATGCTACGCAGCAGCGTGGTTTTGCCCGATCCGCTCGGCCCGATAATCGCTACTACTTCACCAGGTTTGACGTCAAGATCGATCCCATGCAGCACCGTTTGCCCATGAAATTTTTTGACCAGGTTTCTGACTTCGATAGCACTCATTTCGGCTCTCTCTCCTGGCGGTTCAGTTGTTCTTCAAAATAGTTTTGCAGCGCAGAAAGCACCGTCGCCATCACCCAGTAAATCAACGAGGCCGCCAGATACATCGTAAAGACTTCCAGCGTACGCGAGGTAATCAGCTGCGCCTGACGGAACAGTTCCGGGACCTGAATAGTGGCGGCCAAAGAGGTATCTTTCACCAGACTGATAAAGCTGTTGCTCAGCGGCGGCAGCGCAACGCGCGCAGCCTGTGGCAGGATTGCCCGGCGCATGGTCTGCCAGCGCGTCATACCAATACTGGCACCCGCCTCCCACTGTCCTTTGTCGATGGAAGAGATTGCCGCACGCAGGGTTTCCGCAGCGTAGGCGGCTGTATTAAGCGACAAGCCAATCATCGCCGCCGGGATGGGATCAAGCTCAATTCCAAACTGCGGCAGACCGTAATAAATCATAAACAGCTGGGCAATCAACGGCGTTCCGCGAAAGATAGAGATATAAAAACGCGCCAGCCAGCGCACAGGCAGCAGCGGCGACAGACGCATCAACGCCAAGATAAACCCCAGCACGAGGCCAAAAAACATCCCGCCGATACTCAGTTGCAGCGTAAAAACCGCGCCTTTGAGCAGATACGGCAGGGAATCAATTACCAGTTGGATACTTTCATGCATTAGCGTTTTTCGACCTGGTTGTTACACGTGAGGATGGTAGGCAAACAGTGCAGGCGCCCCACCGGTATGGATAAAGAGGATTGGCCCTTCATCTTTGAAGCGCTTCTGGCTGATGCCGTCAATCAAACCCGCCATCGCCTTACCGGTATACACCGGATCCAACAAAATGCCTTCGAGGCGCGCCAGCAGTTTTACCGCCTCCATGCCCTCTTCGTTTGGCGTACCGTAGCCCGGCGCATAATAATCATCCCATAACAGGATATCCGCTGAGGCCGTCAGCTCCAGTTCACGGGCAATATCCTGCTGCAA
This sequence comes from Citrobacter sp. CF971, assembly GCF_006385635.1. Lineage (NCBI taxonomy): Bacteria > Pseudomonadati > Pseudomonadota > Gammaproteobacteria > Enterobacterales > Enterobacteriaceae > Citrobacter > Citrobacter sp. CF971. The sequence goes on from NZ_CP041051.1 coordinate 2,934,375, forward strand.
CGTGACAACTTTTGGTTTTTGATCGACGACGCTGCGCGAAACGGTCACGCCGATAAGCTCGACGTCTGGCATCAGTTGCTCCAGCCCCACCGCCAGCCCGGCATGCGTTCCCGCACTGCCCGACGCGACCACCACGGAAGAGAGCGAAACGGCCCCTTCACACTGCTGGGCAATTTCCAGCGCGCTTTCCACATAACCCATCGCCCCCAGAGCATTAGAGCCCCCAACAGGGATCACATACGGGCGGAACCCTTGCGCTTCAATGCGCGTCGCCAGCTCCTGCAACTGCGCATTCGGATCGGTTAGCGCGTCACACATTTCGATCTCCGTATTAAACAGATCCAACAGCAGACGGTTGCCATTGGTGAGATAGTTTTCCGCCGTGGTGCCAATCGGATTTTCCAACAGCGCCACGCAGTGCAGGCCAAGCTTAGCCGCTACCGCCGCAGTCTGACGAACGTGGTTAGACTGAATCGCACCTGCGGTTATCAGCGTATCAGCGCCTTCACGCAGTGCGTCTGCGGCCAGGAATTCCAGCTTACGCAGCTTATTGCCACCCATGGCCATCGGCGTGACGTCATCGCGTTTGATGAAAATATCGCGCCCAAGGTGGTCGGAGAAGCGTGGAAGATATTCGAGCGGCGTTGGCGCGCCAATAAATTCCAGACGTGGAAAGCGCGTTAAGTTATGCAGCGGCATACAGCCTCCGGTATTCGTTGTTGTGATGTTCTTTTTATTATGCACGTTCAGGCGCAATCAAATAAAAAAAGGCGCTGTTAAAGGCGCCTTTTTTTCAGCGGATGACGATTATTTCGTCACATCCGCTCCAAACCATTTTTCAGACAGGGCTTTCAGCGTACCGTCTTTCTGCATTTCAGCAATGGCCGCATCCACCGCTTTCAGCAGATCTTCATTGCCTTTGCGCAGCGCCACGCCGGACTCCTGACGGGAGAACGCTTCACCGGTCACAGCCAGCGTATCCTTGGTTTTCTTGACCAGATCCAGCGCCGCCAGACGGTCAACCAGAATGGCGTCGATACGGCCTACACGCAGATCCTGGTATTTGGTCGGGTCATCATCATAGGTACGAATATCCACGCCCTGCACGTTCTGGCGCAGCCACTCTTCATAGTTGGTGCCCAGACCAACGCCGACTTTTTTACCTTTCAGATCGGCAGCGGTCTTAATAACGCCTTCATTGCCTTTTTTCACCAGCGCCTGAATACCAGAAACCGTATACGGGGTAGAGAAATCGTATTTTTTCTTACGTTCGTCAGAGATGGTCACCTGGTTGATGACCACATCAATGCGCTTGGAATCAAGAGAGGCCAGCATACCGTCCCACTTGGTCGGCTTCAGGTTAGCTTTCACCCCAAGGTGCTTGGCCAGTTCCTCAGCGAATTCCACTTCGAAACCGGTCAGCTTTCCGTCATCGCCCTGAAAACTAAACGGGGGATAGGTCCCTTCCAGGCCCACAAGCAGCGTGCCGCGCTCTTTAACTTTATTTAACAGACCTTCATCTGCATAAGTCTTTACGCTCATTCCGGCGACAAGTGCAACAGCCATTACACCCATCAGAGCCTGACGTCCCAGAAGTGCTAATTTCATAGTTACCCCGAATATTGTCATTAGTGACTGCTATTTATGAGCATAGTGTAGAGCGTTTGTCGCGATCCACAAACACGACTCTGTTACACCTTATTCGTTTTTAATATATATCAGAACTGGCTGTCCAGGAGGATTTCTGCATATGCCCTATATGCGTATGGGCTTTAAACTGCTCATACTTACGTAAGGCGATGCGGTAATTGTTGGTGCTGGTTTCCGGCAGCCACGGGGCAAGGTTTTCGTCGAGGAACCCTTCCTGCAGCAGATCGTGAGAGATATTTTGTTCGGTCAGGTGATTCCCGAGGCGACGCAGACGGACAACGTATTCACGTACCGTGCCGTGACTCATTTCGGTCTGCTCAAATAAAAACTGTTTAAAACCGATAATATCGAAAAAGTCGCTCTGCTCTTTGCAATGCAAATCACCGCAAAAACGGCACAGTGCCACCCACTCTTTTTTCTCCTGCTCCCACTCGGCTTCATCCAACAAAGTGTCCAGGCGGGCGATGGCGATTTTATTCACAATTTGCCCGCGACGAACCAGCGTGATCCTGTCGAGCAACTTAAAGCAATGGGCGCAATGCGTCTGGCTGTGTTTGAAATCTTTGAGGTAGCGGCTTAGAGGCCGTCTTTTTGATTGCTGCACCGTCATGAGAACTCCTGGTAGTCAATTCGTAATGCGGCATTGTTCAGGGGTAATAATGTACCCCTATAGCTTACCCAGCTTGGTGCGTAGACGTTTGATGGCCTGACTGTGCAACTGGCTAACCCGTGACTCCCCGACTTCCAGTACCGCGCCAATCTCTTTCAGATTCAGCTCTTCCTGGTAGTACAGCGTTAACACCAGCTTTTCTCGCTCCGGCAACGCCTCGATCGCGTCCATCACGCGCTGGCGGAGGTTACCCTCAAGTAGCTGTTGTAACGGGTTTTCCTGCTGATGTTCTTCCGTCACCAGCTCAATACTATCGCCATGCTCTTCCCGCCACTCGTCATAAGAGAAGAGTTGGCTGTTATTGGTATCGAGCAACATCTGACGATACTCTTGCACAGGAATAGCCAGACGCGCCGCCACTTCGGTTTCCGTCGCGTTGCGCCCTAATTCCTGCTCCAGTTGTCCCATCGCCTGTGCCACTTCGCGAGCATTGCGCCGAACGCTACGCGGCACCCAATCCCGGCTACGTAGTTCGTCCAGCATTGCTCCACGAATACGCTGCACTGCGTAAGTGGTAAATGCCGTTCCTTGCAAAGCGTCATATCGGTCAACGGCATTCAATAACCCGATGCCGCCCGCTTGTAGCAGGTCATCCAGTTCTACGCTCGCCGGCAAACGCACCTGAAGGCGCAATGCTTCGTGACGCACCAACGGTACATAACGCTGCCACAGCGAGTGTTTATCCATTACACCTTCAGCGGTATACAGTGAATTCACGATAAACAGCCCTGCGTTAAATGAGTTATCGGCATGATTATCCGTTTCTGCAGGGGTTTTAATCGGGTGAATAGTGGGTGAAATGGGGGGTTATTTGGGGGTTACGGGTAAAGCGGAATGTAAAAAACCCCGCCGGAGCGGGGTTTGCGCGATAAGTGTAAATTAACGCAGCAGAGACAGGACGTTCTGCGTGGTCTGGTTGGCCTGCGCCAGAACAGAAGTACCCGCCTGTTGCAGAATGTTTGCACGAGACATGTTGGACACTTCGGTCGCGTAGTCAGCATCTTCGATACGGCTACGGGCTTCAGACAGGTTGTTGACGGTGTTACCCAGGTTAGTGATGGTAGAGTTGAAACGGTTCTGTACCGCACCCAGGTCTGAACGCAGGTCAGCAACTTTCGCCAGCGCCGCGTCGATTTTAGCCAGCGGGCTTTCGGTAGTAGCAGTCGCAATTTCATTCACTTTAGGTTCAGTTTTGAAATTGTGATTTTTTACTTTCTCTGCAAGATAGTCTTTACCACCGATGTTAGCAATTTCGGTTTTACCATTGACACCGCCGAGTTGAACTGCAGCAGTTGCGGCCTTTCCATTTGCATCGGTATATGCTACTTCTTTAATGGATACTTTGTTAGATTCGTCAACTGATGCAGCATAATATTTACCGCTTGTAGTTTTCAGCGCGTAACCGCCATCAATGGCTTTATCATTTTTATCAGTGAAGGACACCTTAACCAAAGTTGCTGAAGCAGCTTCAGTAGAAGAAACCCCGCCTTTTTCGAGAGCAGCTTTTGCCGCAGTAAGGTCAGGCGTTACTTTTTCTTGCAGAGTCGTGACAGTTTTGGCCCCGGCAGGAGCGGTGTCCTTATTAGTATCTGTCAAAGTTACTTTGCCATCGTCAGCAACAGTAACTTCATATGTACCACTCTTGGTTGTGTCGCCAGTTGCTGTTACTTCTCCATAGTATTTATTTGTAGCAGCATCAAATTTAACATCTCCCAAGGCTGCTGCCGTTACTGCTCCACCCAGCTTACCTTTCGCATCAGCATCAAAACCAGCGGTAACAAATGCAGTCACTGTTCCAGAGTCTTTGTATCCCATGTTAAGATCTGCTGCAACGTCAGTAGCATCATATTTTTTCTGTACGTTCAGTGAATCCAGACCCAGGGTTTTGGAGTTGATTTCTTTCAGGTTGATATCGATGGTTTCGCCATCGTTCGCACCGACCTGGATAGTCAGGGTGTTGTCTTTCGCCAGCACTTTCACGCCGTTGAACTGGGTCTGGCCGGATACGCGGTCGATTTCGTTCAGACGCTGAGTGATTTCAGCCTGGATGGAGTCGAGGTCAGACTGGGAGTTGGTACCGGTAGAAGACTGAACCGCCAGCTCACGAACACGCTGCAGGTTGTTGTTGATTTCAGACAGAGAACCTTCAGTGGTCTGCGCGATGGAGATACCATCGTTAGCGTTACGGGACGCCTGAGTCAGACCTTTGATGTTAGAGGTGAAACGGTTTGCAATCGCCTGACCTGCAGCATCGTCTTTCGCGCTGTTGATACGCAGACCGGAAGACAGACGCTCGATAGCGGAGCTCAGAGAAGACTGAGATTTGTTCAGGTTATTCTGGGTCAACAGCGACAGGCTGTTTGTATTGATGACTTGTGCCATGATCTTTTCCTTATCAATTACAACTTGATGTTATTGGGCTGTTGCCCACGGTTTCTGACCGTAACCCATGTATCGGCACCTTAAATTCGAACTTTAGAAAATTTTTACTTTCCGCCCATTTTTTTTTAGCCCCGGAAATACCCGCTTTAATTACCACTATTCCGCGCATTATTTTTGCAAAACTATTATTAAACTTTGCGCGCAGATTGCCGATATAGCGGTTAACTACTGTTTGCAATCACAAGGAATTAGGCATGCCTTCATTTACATCACTGGGCGTTGGCTCGAACTTACCACTGGACACATTGCTGACAAACTTAACCACTGCTGAGAAAAAGCGTTTAACGCCCATTACCCAGCAGCAAAGTGCTAACACCTCGCGTCTGACCGCGTACGGTACGCTGAAAAGTGCATTAGAAAAATTTCAAACGGCGAATACCGCACTGAACAATGCCGATCTGTTTAAAAGCACCACGGCAACCAGCAGCACAGAAGACTTAAAGGTCAGTACGACCGCCGGTGCTGCTCCCGGTAAATATACCGTCAGCGTGTCCAAACTGGCGCAAGCACAGTCGCTATCAACCACGACCAAAATTGTCTCTACCAAAGAACAGCTGGGCGATACCAGTGTTGATGAACGCACCATAACGATTTCACAACCGGGTCGTAAAGAACCCCTGGAAATCAAGTTAGGCAAAGGCGAAACCTCTCTGGAGGATATTCGTGACGCCATTAACGATGCGGACAGCGGTATTTCGGCAAGTCTGGTGAAGGTTAAGGATGACGATTATCAGTTGGTGTTAACCGCGGAAAGCGGCACTGAAAGCGAAATGACCATCTCCGTCTCGAATGATTCGAAACTGAGCGATTTACTGTCCTATGACAGCAAAGCGGGCAGCGGGAAAATGAAGCAACTGGTCGGTGCGCAAAATGCGCAACTGACCGTTAACGGCATTGATATTGTACGTCAAAGCAATACCGTAACTGACGCACCGCAGGGCATCACGCTCGAACTGACCAAAGAAGTCAAAGATGCCTCAATCACGGTAACAAAAAGTGATGAAAAGGCCACAACGGCAATTAAAGCCTGGGTGGAAGCCTATAACTCACTGGTCGATACCTTTGGCACGCTGACTAAATATAAAGAAGTAGAACCGGGTGAAGCGGCCAGCGCAGACAACGGCGCGTTACTGGGTGATAGCGTTCTCCGTACCATTCAAAACGGCATTCGCGCGCCATTTGCTAACAGCGGCAGCGAATCCCCGTTTAAAACCATGTCTGAGATCGGCATTACGCAGGACGGTGGTACCGGCAAGCTAAAAATCGATGAAGAAAAGCTGGCTAAAGCTCTGAAAGATAATACCGCTGCCACTCGCGAACTGTTGGTTGGCGACGGCAAAGAGACCGGTATTACCACTAAGATTGCCACCGAAGTAAAAAGCTATCTGGCCGATGACGGCATTATCGATAATGCGCAAGACAATATTAACGCCAACCTGAAACTGCTGACTAAGCAGTATCTGACCGTAAGCAACAGTATTGATGAAGTCGTGGCACGTTATAAAGCCCAGTTTACCCAACTGGATTCCATGATGAGTAAGCTGAACAGCACCAGTACGTATTTGGGTCAACAATTTGCTGCGATGAGTAATTCCTGATAACACGAGGTAAGCATGTACACCGCGAGCGGTACCAAAGCCTATGCACAGATCAGTGTGGAAAGCGCCGTAATGAGCGCCAACCCACATCAGTTGATCGAAATGTTGTTTGATGGCGCGAACAGCGCCCTGGTGCGCGCTCGCCTGTTTATGCAGCAGGGTGATATCGTCGCCAAAGGTGAAGCGTTAAGTAAAGCCATCAATATTATTGATAATGGCCTGAAAGCCGGCCTGGACCACGAAAAAGGGGGAGAACTCGCCACCAATCTCTCTTCATTGTATGACTATATGGTTCGCCGTTTACTGCACGCTAATCTGAATAATGATTGTCAAGCCATTGAAGAAGTCGAAGGGTTACTCGGCAACATTGCGGATGCCTGGAAACAGATCTCACCGAACGCGTCGTCCCAGGAGTCTCGTTAATGACCTCAGCCGTGGAGTTTATCAACCGTTGGCAGCGCATCGCGCTACTCAGTCACTCGTTGCTGGAACTGGCGCAGCGCGGTGAATGGGACCTTTTACTGGAACAGGAAGTTACCTATCTGCAAAGTATTGAAGTGGTCATGGAAGAGCAAACTCCACCGGGCATTACGCGAAGTATTCAGGACTTAGTCGCCGGGTACATTAAACAGACGCTGGATAACGAGCAACTGCTCAAAACATTATTGCAGCAACGCCTCGATGAACTCAGCAATCTTATCGGTCAGTCGACGCGCCAAAAGACGTTGAATAACGCCTATGGCCGTCTTTCCGGCATGCTGTTAGTCCCCGACGCCCCCACTGCCCCACAATAATTTCCCGTCTCGTCTGAATTATCTTCCATACTCCAGAGGTCGGCCAAACGACTTCTGGAGCACGGAAGATGAAAAATCCCACGTTATTGCAGTACTTCCACTGGTATTACCCCGATGGCGGTCAACTGTGGCCCGAACTTGCCGAACGCGCAGGCGGACTCAATGATATCGGCATCAATATGGTATGGCTGCCCCCCGCCTATAAAGGCGCGTCCGGCGGCTATTCCGTTGGCTATGATTCCTACGATCTGTTTGATCTGGGCGAATTCGACCAAAAGGGAACCGTCGCCACCAAATACGGCGATAAAAACCAGCTGCTGGCGGCGATTGACGCGCTGAAACACAATGATATTGCCGTACTGCTGGACGTGGTGGTTAACCACAAAATGGGCGCGGATGAGAAAGAAAAGATCCGCGTCCAACGGGTTAACGCCGAGGATCGCACGCAAATAGACGATGAGATTATCGAATGCGAAGGCTGGACGCGCTACACCTTCCCTGCCCGCGCAGGCCAGTACTCACAATTCATTTGGGATTTCAAATGCTTCAGCGGCATTGACCATATAGAGAATCCCACCGAAGACGGCATTTTCAAAATCGTTAACGATTACACCGGCGAAGGCTGGAACGATCAGGTTGATGATGAGTTGGGTAATTTTGATTATCTGATGGGAGAAAATATCGATTTTCGTAATCACGCCGTCACCGAGGAAATCAAATACTGGGCGCGCTGGGTGATGGATCAAACCCATTGCGACGGCTTTCGCTTGGATGCCGTCAAGCACATTCCGGCCTGGTTTTATAAAGAGTGGATTGAGCACGTGCAGGAAGTCGCGCCAAAACCGCTGTTTATCGTCGCGGAATACTGGTCCCACGAAGTCGATAAGCTACAAACCTACATCAACCAGGTAGAGGGGAAAACCATGCTGTTCGACGCCCCCCTACAGATGAAGTTTCACGAAGCGTCCCGTCAGGGCCGCGATTATGACATGAGCCAGATTTTCACCGATACCCTGGTAGAAGCAGATCCGTTTCATGCCGTCACGCTGGTGGCCAATCACGACACCCAACCTTTACAGGCACTCGAAGCCCCCGTCGAGCCGTGGTTTAAGCCGCTGGCCTATGCGCTGATCTTGCTGCGTGAAAATGGCGTACCGTCGGTGTTTTACCCTGACCTCTACGGAGCGCATTACGAAGACACCGGCGGCGATGGCGAAACCTATCCTATCGACATGCCGATCATTGAACAGCTTGATGAACTGATCCTCGCGCGCCAGCGCTTCGCACACGGGGTACAGACACTCTTTTTCGATCATCCTAACTGTATCGCTTTTAGCCGCAGCGGAACGGACGACGATCCCGGCTGTGTGGTGGTACTGTCAAACGGCGATGACGGGGAAAAGACCATCAATCTCGGCGCGAATTACGGCAATAAAACCTGGCGTGACTATCTGGGAAATCGCGAGGAAAGCGTGGTCACCGATGAAAACGGTGAAGCAACGTTTTACTGTAACGGCGGGAGCGTCAGCGTGTGGGTGATTGAGGACGTGTTGTAAAGTTCAACCCCGGTGGCCAGAGGCTACCGGGGCGTACGGTTTATGGCAGCGGTGTGGCCAGCGGCGTTTTCTTTAACGCATCGGCGCACTCCTGCGTCGGGCGATCAACCCGCTGCAGCGTCATACCGTCATATTCCAGCGTATTGCCGTCACGCTCAATCTCATACAGCTCGCGTTTCACCGTCACGTTGGTGAGATCGCCAGAGAGCATCGTTAGCTTGCCCGGCAGCGCGATCACCCGCTGCCACTGACGGCAATCCAACGTATCGCCCTCTTTCGTTATCACCAGGCTGGCAATCGCTTCCGGGCTTACCAGACTACGTTGCGGACCTTTTGACTGCCAGTATCCTTCCAGACCGGCTGGCGCTGGCGTTTTCACCACGTCGTTATAATTTTCTACTTCGGCGCATCCGGTTAGCGCCAGAAATACACCAACGATTGCTAATTTTTTCATCATTCATCCTGCATGCGAAGAAAATGGGATTGTGGCATTAAAGGCCTGATGTCGCCAGCCTTTCAGCGGCATTGAGAAAGATTGATCCATACGGTATTACCTCTTATTACTCATAGTCAAAAATTATGAACGGTGTAGTATCCACACTTCTTGTTACATACCTTCTGAGTTCAGAGGCGCAACGCATGTCATGGCAACACTTCAAACAGGCCTGGTTAATTAAATTTTGGGCCCCCGCCCCTGCGGTCATCGCAGCGGGTATTCTCTCCACTTATTATTTCGGCATTACGGGAACCTTCTGGGCCGTTACCGGTGAATTCACCCGTTGGGGTGGGCAAATCCTGCAACTGTTTGGCGTGCACGCCGAAGAGTGGGGATACTACAAGCTGATTCATCTCGAAGGCTCGCCCCTGACCCGCATTGACGGCATGATGATCCTCGGTATGTTCGGTGGCTGTTTTGCTGCCGCACTGTGGGCTAACAACGTCAAGTTACGCATGCCGCGCAGTCGGGTGCGCATTATGCAGGCGATAGTCGGCGGGATGATCGCCGGATTCGGCGCCCGGCTCGCGATGGGCTGCAACCTGGCCGCATTCTTCACCGGCATTCCACAGTTCTCGCTACATGCCTGGTTTTTCGCGCTGGCAACGGCAATCGGCTCATGGTTTGGCGCACGCTTTACCCTGCTGCCGATGTTTCGTATTCCGGTCAAAATGCAGAAAGTCTCCGCCGCTTCGCCGTTGACGCAAAAGCCGGATCAGGCCCGTCGCCGTTTCCGCCTTGGCATGCTGGTGTTTATCGGCATGATCGGCTGGGCGCTGCTCACCGCGATGGATAAACCCAAGCTCGGTCTGGCGATGCTATTTGGCGTTGGGTTCGGTCTGCTGATTGAACGGGCGCAAATCTGCTTCACCTCCGCCTTCCGCGACCTGTGGATTTCCGGTCGCACCCATATGGCAAAAGCGATCATCTTCGGGATGGCGGTCAGCGCCATCGGTATCTTTAGCTACGTGCAACTGGGCGTCGAGCCTAAAATCATGTGGGCGGGTCCAAATGCGGTGATCGGCGGCTTGCTGTTCGGCTTTGGCATCGTTTTAGCGGGCGGATGTGAAACCGGCTGGATGTACCGCGCCGTTGAAGGCCAGGTGCATTACTGGTGGGTTGGTCTGGGCAACGTTATTGGCTCGACCATTCTGGCCTACTACTGGGATGATTTTGCTCCCGCGCTTGCCACCAACTGGGACAAAGTGAATTTGCTCAACACCTTCGGTCCGCTCGGTGGTCTGCTGGTAACCTATCTGCTGTTGTTTGCCGCGCTGATGCTCATTATCGGCTGGGAAAAACGCTTCTTCCGTCGCGCAGGACTGACGCCTGCCAAGGAGTCTGTATGAAAAATATCGTGCCTGATTATCGCCTCGATATGGTCGGCGAACCGTGTCCATACCCGGCTGTCGCCACGCTGGAAGCGATGCCGCAATTGAAGAAAGGTGAAATTCTGGAAGTGGTGAGCGATTGCCCGCAGTCAATCAACAATATTCCACTGGATGCGCGTAATCACGGCTATACGGTGCTGGATATTCAGCAGGATGGCCCAACGATCCGCTATTTGATTCAGAAGTAACTGGTTGCCGGATGGCCGCTGTGCTTATCCGGCAAACAACCTCTGCACGTTAAACCTACACCTGCATCGACATCACTTCCTGGTAGGCCGACACCAGTTTGTTACGTACCTGAATACCCATCTGCATCGAGACCGATGCTTTTTGCATATCGGTCATCACATCATTCAGCGCAATACCCGGTTCACCGAGGGTAAATTTCTCAGCCTGCGTACGGGACGCGGTTTGCACATCGCTGATCCTGTCTAACGCCGCATGCAGTTGACCGGCAAAACTCACGGTCGGTTGTGGCTGCATATCCTGCATTTTTGCTGACATCGCCGTGGCTTGTAACTGGCTGATGACCCCTTCAATCCCCTGTATTGCCGACATTCTGATCCCCTGGATGATTTTTTACTTAGCTGAGATTACCAGTTAGTCAATAAGATAAAGGCGTTAAATAACGATAAAAAACCACGGTTTTTAACGCATAGAAAAATTCGAAACCGCAAATAATGAGACCGTCAATTTTTCGAGTTTGCTGACCCGGGAGTGAGTCTTGTTCCACTTTGCAAAAAACGCCGTCCACGATAAGCCACGAGGTGCGAGATGAGTGCGACAGCATCGACTGCAACCCAGCTTAAACCTCTCGAGTGGTTAAACCGCCTGCGCGCGAATCCCAGAATTCCTCTGATTGTGGCGGGAGCCGCTGCCGTCGCTATCATCGTGGCGATGGTCCTGTGGGCCAAAACACCTGACTACCGCACACTGTTCAGCAATCTATCCGATCAGGATGGTGGCGCGATTGTCACCCAACTGACGCAGATGAACGTTCCCTATCGTTTTACTGAGGGAAGCGGTGCTATAGAAGTTCCTGCCGATAAAGTTCACGAATTGCGGTTACGTCTGGCACAACAAGGTCTGCCGAAGGGCGGCGCCGTTGGCTTTGAGCTGCTGGATCAGGAAAAGTTTGGTATTAGCCAGTTTAGCGAGCAGGTCAACTACCAGCGTGCGCTGGAAGGTGAATTAGCCCGTACTATTGAAACGCTGGGACCGGTAAAACGCGCCCGCGTGCATCTGGCAATGCCAAAACCGTCGCTGTTTGTGCGTGAGCAAAAAGCGCCTTCAGCCTCCGTGACCGTTAACCTTGAACCTGGCCGCGCACTGGATGAAGGTCAAATCAGTGCGGTCACGCATCTGGTTTCCAGCGCTGTTGCAGGCTTGCCACCGGGCAACGTTACGCTGGTCGACCAGGCGGGTCATCTGTTAACTCAGTCAAACACCAGCAGCCGCGATCTTAACGATGCGCAGTTGAAATACGCCAGCGATGTCGAAGGGCGCGTTCAACGTCGTATCGAATCGATCCTGTCGCCGATTGTCGGCAACGGTAACGTACATGCGCAGGTCACCGCGCAACTGGATTTTGCTAATAAAGAGCAAACCGAAGAACAGTACCGTCCAAACGGTGATGATTCCCAGGCCGTGCTGCGTTCACGCCAGTTAAACGTCAGCGAGCAGATCGGGAGCGGAGCGCCAGGCGGCGTACCGGGCGCATTGTCTAATCAACCAGCACCGGCTAATACCGCGCCAATCGCCACCCCTCCGGCTAATCAGCAAAATGCGCAAACCACGCAAACGGCAAATAACAACAATAATGCTGGTCCACGCAGTACGCAGCGTAATGAAACCAGCAACTATGAAGTCGACCGTACCATTCGCCACACCAAAATGAACGTCGGCGATGTACAGCGTCTCTCGGTTGCAGTGGTGGTCAACTATAAAACGTTGCCGGACGGTAAACCGCTGCCGTTAACCGCCGATCAGATGAAACAGATTGAGGACCTGACCCGCGAAGCGATGGGCTTCTCCGACAAGCGTGGCGATACCCTGAACGTGGTGAATTCACCCTTCACGGCGACCGACGATTCCATTGGCGAACTGCCGTTCTGGAAACAGCAGGTCTTTATTGAACAGTTGATGACCGCTGGCCGTTGGTTGCTGGTGCTGCTTGTTGCCTGGATCCTGTGGCGTAAGGCTGTTCGCCCGCAGTTGGTTCGCCGCAGCGAAGAAGCCAAAGCGGTACAAGAGCAAACGCGTATCCGTCAGGAAACCGAAGAAGCGGTAGAAGTTCGCCTCAGCAAAGACGAACAAACCCAGCAGCGTCGTACGAATCAACGTCTGGGTGCAGAAGTGATGAGCCAGCGTATTCGTGAAATGTCAGATAACGATCCGCGCGTCGTGGCGCTGGTCATTCGCCAGTGGATGAGTAACGATCATGAGTAATGCCCTTACCGGTACCGATAAAAGCGTCATCCTGCTGATGACCATTGGCGAAGATCGCGCGGCTGAGGTGTTTAAACACCTTTCCACGCGCGAAGTTCAGGCGCTCAGTACAGCGATGGCGAACGTACGCCAGATCTCCAACAAACAGTTGACGGAAGTACTGGCCGAGTTTGAGCAAGAAGCAGAACAATTTGCCGCGCTGAATATCAACGCCAACGAATATCTGCGCTCCGTGCTGGTGAAAGCGCTGGGCGAGGAACGCGCCTCCAGCCTGCTGGAAGATATTCTGGAAACCCGCGATACCACCAGCGGCATTGAAACGCTCAACTTTATGGAGCCACAAAGCGCCGCCGACCTTATCCGCGACGAGCATCCACAGATTATCGCCACCATTCTGGTACACCTCAAACGGGGCCAGGCCGCCGATATTCTGGCACTGTTCGACGAGCGTTTACGTCACGACGTGATGCTGCGTATCGCCACCTTCGGCGGCGTGCAGCCTGCCGCGCTGGCAGAACTGACCGAGGTACTGAACGGTCTGCTCGATGGTCAGAACCTCAAGCGCAGCAAAATGGGCGGCGTGAGAACGGCAGCAGAAATTATCAACCTGATGAAAACCCAGCAGGAAGAAGCGGTTATTACCGCCGTACGCGAATTCGACGGCGAGCTGGCACAGAAAATTATCGACGAGATGTTCCTGTTCGAAAACCTGGTGGACGTCGACGATCGCAGTATCCAGCGCCTGTTGCAGGAAGTGGATTCCGAATCTCTGCTGATTGCCCTGAAAGGTGCCGAACAGCCGCTACGCGAGAAGTTCCTGCGCAACATGTCGCAACGTGCTGCCGATATTCTGCGCGACGACCTTGCCAACCGTGGCCCGGTGCGTTTGTCGCAAGTGGAAAACGAACAGAAAGCGATTCTGCTTATTGTGCGTCGTCTGGCGGAAACCGGCGAGATGGTGATAGGCAGCGGCGAGGATACCTATGTCTAACGAACTGCCGTGGAAAGTCTGGACTCCGGACGACCTCGCCCCACCGATGGCGGAGTTCGTACTGGCCGACCACAGCGAAACTCCGCTGTCAGAAGAAGCTGAAGAGCCACAGCTTTCCGCAGAGCAACAGCTTGAACAGCAGCTCGCACAGCTGCAAATGCAGGCCCATGAGCAAGGGTATAACGCGGGGCTGGCGGAAGGTCGACAGAAAGGTCACGAACAAGGCTATCAGGAAGGTCTGAGCCAGGGGCTGGAGCAAGGCCAGAACCAGGCGCGAGCACAGCATGCGCCGATCCATGCCCGCATGCAGCAGCTGGTGAGTGAGTTTCAGAATACGCTGGACGCGCTGGATAGCGTCATTGCCTCGCGACTGATGCAAATGGCGCTGGAAGCTGCGCGTCAGGTGATTGGTCAGACGCCAATCGTGGATAACGCGGCGCTGATTAAGCAAATCCAACAGTTATTGCAACAGGAACCGCTGTTTAGCGGTAAACCGCAGCTGCGCGTACATCCGGACGATCTCCAGCGTGTGGAGGAGATGCTCGGTGCCACTCTCAGCCTGCACGGCTGGCGGCTTCGCGGCGATCCCACGCTGCATCACGGCGGTTGTAAAGTCTCAGCTGATGAAGGCGATCTGGATGCCAGCGTCGCCACGCGCTGGCAAGAACTCTGCCGTCTGGCAGCGCCGGGAGTCGTGTAATGACCACTCGCCTGACTCGCTGGCTCAATACGCTGGACAACTTCGAAGAGAAAATGTCACTGCTGCCTGCGGTGCGTCGTTATGGTCGCCTGACCCGCGCAACCGGGCTGGTGCTGGAAGCCACGGGGTTACAGCTGCCGCTCGGTGCCACCTGCGTCATTGAACGTCAGGACGGCAACGAAACCCAGGAGGTCGAAAGCGAAGTCGTGGGCTTTAACGGTCAACGTCTGTTTCTGATGCCGCTCGAAGAAGTCGAAGGCGTTCTGCCCGGCGCGCGCGTATACGCGAAGAACATTGCCGGAGAAGGTCTGCAAAGCGGGAAGCAATTACCGCTTGGCCCTGCTCTGCTGGGTCGTGTGCTGGACGGTAGCGGCAAACCGCTCGACGGCCTGCCCGCCCCGGATACCACCGAAACCGGCGCGCTGATTACACCGCCGTTTAACCCCCTGCAACGCACCGCAATTGAACACGTCCTGGATACCGGCGTACGCCCCATCAACGCGTTGTTAACCGTTGGACGCGGCCAGCGTATGGGGCTTTTCGCCGGTTCCGGCGTCGGTAAAAGCGTCCTGCTCGGCATGATGGCGCGCTATACCCAGGCCGATGTTATCGTCGTGGGTCTGATTGGCGAGCGTGGTCGCGAAGTTAAAGATTTTATTGAAAATATTCTCGGCGCTGACGGTCGCGCACGCTCGGTAGTGATTGCCGCTCCGGCGGACGTCTCGCCGCTGTTACGTATGCAAGGCGCGGCCTACGCCACGCGCATCGCCGAAGATTTTCGCGATCGCGGACAGCATGTATTGCTGATTATGGACTCCCTCACCCGCTACGCGATGGCACAACGTGAGATAGCCCTGGCGATCGGCGAGCCACCGGCAACCAAAGGTTATCCACCCTCAGTATTCGCTAAGTTACCGGCGCTGGTCGAACGGGCCGGAAACGGTATCCACGGAGGCGGTTCAGTCACCGCATTTTATACGGTACTGACCGAGGGTGACGACCAACAGGACCCGATTGCCGATTCCGCGCGCGCGATTCTGGACGGTCACATTGTGCTGTCTCGTCATCTGGCCGAGGCGGGTCACTATCCGGCTATCGATATTGAAGCCTCGATCAGCCGTGCCATGACCGCGCTCATTAGTGAAAAACACTATGCACGGGTGCGTAACTTTAAACAGTTGCTGTCCAGCTTCCAGCGTAACCGCGATCTGGTCAGCGTGGGGGCGTATGCCAAAGGCAGCGATCCGATGTTGGATAAAGCCATCGCCTTATGGCCGCAGCTGGAAGCATTCTTACAGCAAGGTATTTTTGAACGGGCTGACTGGGAAGATTCTCTACAAGCTTTGGAACTGATTTTCCCTGGTGTGTGATTAAGCAGGAGAGCATAGGTCATGGCACAACATGGTGCATTAGCAACATTGAAAGACCTGGCTGAAAAAGAGGTAGATGACGCTGCTGTCTTATTGGGAGAGATGCGTCGTGGCTGTCAGCAGGCGGAAGAGCAGTTGAAAATGCTGATCGATTATCAGCATGAGTATCGCAACAATCTGAACAACGACATGGGCCAGGGTATTACCAGCAATCGCTGGATCAATTACCAACAATTTATTCAGACGCTGGAAAAAGCGATTGAGCAACATCGCCAACAGCTCAATCAATGGACACAGAAAGTAGACCAGGCATTGAACAGTTGGCGCGACAAAAAACAACGATTACAGGCGTGGCAGACGTTGCAGGACAGACAAACCTCGGCGGCGTTACTGGCCGAAAACCGTCTGGATCAGAAAAAAATGGATGAATTTGCTCAGCGCGCAGCTATGAGGAAACCCGAATGATTACTTTACCCCAACTGATTACCACCGACACCGATGTAGCCGCAGGTCTTCAGTCAGGCAAAGCGGTAGATTCACCCGAGGATTTTTTAGCGCTGCTGGCTGGCGCATTAGGTGCGGGCGACGCACAAGGTAAAGATGCCCCGCTGTCGCTTGCCGATTTAAAAGCGGCTGGCAGCAAGCTGCAAAAAGGGTTGCTGCAAAAAAATGGCGATGCCACACCGTCGGTCAAATTAACCGATCTGCTGGCGCAACAGGAGCTGCAAACC
This sequence comes from Citrobacter sp. CF971, assembly GCF_006385635.1. NCBI lineage: Bacteria > Pseudomonadati > Pseudomonadota > Gammaproteobacteria > Enterobacterales > Enterobacteriaceae > Citrobacter > Citrobacter sp. CF971. The sequence continues at coordinate 2,951,212 of NZ_CP041051.1, forward strand.
GAGACTTCTCTTGCCGACATGACTGACGCTCAGCAACTGTTGTCCGCTCTCACGCCTTCACTGAAAGCGAATGCCCTGACGACACTGGGCAAAGTCGCTCAGCAGGACGAAAAAAACACTACGCTGAGTGATGACGATCTCGCCAACCTGAGCGCGTTGTTCGCCATGCTGCCAGGACAACCACTGGCTACGCCTGCCGTCGACAGCGCACCAGCCCCTGTTGATGCGGCGCTTTCCGCATTGTCACGAGGCGCGGTACACGGCGCGGCGACTGATAATGCAGACGAATTACTGCCGGGCGATGCCAAAAAAGGCAAAGCGGATGTCACGATTGCTGGCGGTGGTGCTAATCAGGCAAACAATCCAACATTAACCCCGCTGACGGCAGCAGTGAACGCCAGAGCTGAAATCGACAGCACCCCGTCACCGACCAGCATTGGCATGACTGCGGCCCCGCTAAGTGGTCCACAAACACATGCACAACCGTTACCGACGGCCGCGCCGGTGTTAAGCGCTCCGTTAGGTAGCCATGAATGGCAGCAATCGCTGAGCCAGCACGTCACCTTGTTCACGCGCCAGGGCCAGCAAAGCGCAGAGCTGCGTCTCCATCCGCAGGACCTGGGTCAGGTACATATTTCGCTCAAGCTGGACGATAACCTCGCGCAATTACAAATGGTTTCACCGCACAGTCACGTGCGCGCCGCACTGGAAGCCGCATTACCGATGCTGCGTACACAGTTGGCTGAAAGCGGGATCCAACTGGGGCAAAGCAACATCAGCAGTGAAAGCTTCGCTGGCCATCAGCAGTCTTCCGGACAGCAACAGCAGTCTGGTCGCGCTCAAGGACAAGACATTTTTGCCGCTGAAGATGACGCAATACTGGCAACCCCAGCCTCGCTGCAAGCCACTGCCCGCGGCGATGGCGCAGTAGACATCTTCGCCTAACGCCAGAGGTAGCATGATTATCCGCGTCTTTTCCACGCTTTGTCGTGGACAGGACACGGGATAATCAGCCCATAAGCTGTACCGAAACAGGAAGCCCGTATCTGATGACTGACTCCGCGATTAACAAAAAAAGTAAACGCGCTATTTGGATCCCTCTGCTGGTATTAATTACCCTCGCCGCCTGCGCAACTGCAGGTTATAGCTACTGGCGCATGCAGCAGCAGCCTTCCGCCAGCGTCAAAGCGGAACCGGCTCCACCGCCAGCCCCGGTGTTCTTTGCGCTGGATACCTTTACCGTCAATCTGGGTGATGCAGACCGTGTGCTGTATATCGGTATCACACTGCGCATGAAAGATGAGGCGACACGTTCACGTCTTAACGAATATCTGCCGGAAGTGCGCAGCCGCTTGCTGCTGCTATTTTCTCGTCAGAACGCGGCCACACTCGCCACCGAGGAAGGTAAGCAACAGCTGATTACCGCCATCAAAGAGACGCTGGCGACTCCGCTTGTTGTTGGACAACCGAAACAGGTTGTCACCGACGTTCTTTATACAGCTTTTATTCTGCGGTAAAGACATGGGCGACAGTATTCTTTCTCAGGCAGAAATCGACGCATTGCTGAACGGCGATAGCGAAACCAAAGACGAACCCATTTCAGGTATCGCAAAAGAAAGCGATATTCGTCCTTATGATCCCAACACTCAGCGTCGCGTGGTACGTGAGCGTTTACAGGCGTTGGAGATCATTAACGAACGCTTCGCGCGCCAGTTCCGTATGGGGTTATTTAACCTGTTGCGCCGTAGCCCAGATATTACCGTGGGGGCGATCCGTATCCAGCCTTACCACGAATTTGCGCGCAACTTGCCGGTTCCGACCAACCTGAACTTAATCCACCTGAAGCCGCTGCGCGGTACGGGTCTGGTGGTGTTCTCACCAAGTCTGGTATTTATCGCCGTAGACAACCTGTTCGGTGGTGACGGTCGTTTCCCGACGAAAGTGGAAGGCCGCGAATTTACGCACACGGAACAGCGCGTTATCAACCGCATGCTGAAGCTGGCGCTGGAAAGCTACAGCGACGCGTGGAAGGCCATCAATCCGCTGGAAGTGGAATACGTCCGTTCCGAGATGCAGGTGAAATTTACCAATATCACCACCTCCCCGAACGACATTGTGGTGAACACCCCGTTCCACGTTGAAATTGGCAACCTGACCGGTGAATTTAACATCTGTCTGCCATTCAGCATGATTGAGCCGTTGCGTGAGCTGCTGGTGAATCCGCCGCTGGAAAACTCGCGTAATGAAGATCAGAACTGGCGCAATAATCTGGTGCGTCAGGTTCAGCATTCTGAGCTGGAGCTGGTGGCAAACTTTGCCGACATTCCGCTGCGGCTATCCCAGATTTTAAAACTGAAACCCGGCGATGTACTGCCGATTGAAAAACCCGACCGCATTATTGCTCATGTGGACGGCGTGCCTGTGCTGACCAGCCAGTATGGCACTGTAAACGGTCAGTATGCGTTACGCGTAGAACATCTGATAAACCCGATTTTGAATTCGCTGAATGAGGAACAGCCCAAATGAGTGATATGAATAATCCGTCCGATGAGAACACTGGCGCATTGGACGATCTGTGGGCTGACGCGTTAAACGAGCAAAAAACCACGCCCACCAAAAGTGCGGCCGATGCGGTATTCCAGCAGTTAGGTGGCGGCGACGTCAGCGGTGCTTTGCAGGACATCGACCTAATCATGGACATTCCGGTCAAACTGACCGTCGAACTGGGCCGTACCCGCATGACCATCAAAGAGCTGCTGCGCCTGACGCAGGGGTCGGTTGTCGCACTGGATGGTCTGGCAGGCGAACCGCTGGATATCCTGATCAACGGTTATCTGATTGCCCAGGGCGAAGTCGTCGTGGTCGCGGATAAATACGGTGTGCGTATCACTGACATTATCACCCCATCTGAACGTATGCGCCGTCTGAGCCGTTAATCATGAATACCCAGGCTACCGTTTCTCAACCCGCCGCCGTTCCCGGCTCACCGCTGGTGCAGGTAAGCGGCGCGCTGCTCGGGATCATCGTCTTGATCCTGGCGGTGGCCTGGGTCATTAAACGTCTGGGGTTTGCCCCCAAAAGTGCCGGTACTCGCGGGCTGAAAGTCGCAGCCAGCACCTCATTGGGTCCACGTGAGCGCGTGGTGATTGTCGAGGTCGAAGATGCCCGTCTGGTACTGGGTGTCACAGCCTCGCAGATTAACGTCCTGCACACCCTGCCCCCGGCACCTGCCGATGCAGAAGAAAAAACGGCCTCCCCTGCGGATTTCCAGGCCATGATGAAGAGTTTGCTTAAGCGTCCTGGGAGATCCTGATGCGCCGTTTTTTATCCCTCACGCTGGCAGGCTTGTGGCTTTTCAGTCCCGTTGCCCTCGCCCAACTCCCGGGTCTGGTTAGTCAGCCATTGCCGGGCGGCGGACAAAGCTGGTCTTTGCCCGTGCAGACACTGGTGTTCATCACCTCGCTGACGTTCCTGCCTGCAATTTTGCTGATGATGACCAGCTTCACCCGCATCATCATTGTTTTCGGTCTCCTGCGAAATGCGCTGGGTACCCCCTCTGCACCACCTAACCAGGTGCTACTGGGCCTGTCGCTCTTTTTGACCTTTTTCATCATGTCGCCGGTGATCGATAAAATCTACGTCGACGCATATCAACCGTTCAGCGAAGAGAAGATCTCCATGCAGGAAGCTATGGAGAAAGGCGCCCAGCCGCTGCGTGAGTTTATGTTGCGCCAGACCCGTGAAGCCGATCTGGCCCTCTTCGCGCGCTTAGCAAACAGCGGTCCATTACAGGGACCAGAAGCCGTGCCGATGCGAATTTTGCTACCCGCTTATGTCACCAGTGAGTTGAAAACAGCATTCCAGATAGGTTTTACCATTTTTATTCCGTTTCTGATTATCGACCTGGTGATCGCCAGCGTACTGATGGCGCTCGGGATGATGATGGTACCGCCAGCCACAATCGCGTTGCCTTTTAAGCTGATGCTGTTTGTGTTGGTAGACGGTTGGCAGCTACTTGTCGGCTCGCTAGCACAAAGCTTTTACAGTTAGAGGCGCGAAATGACTCCTGAATCGGTCATGATGATGGGCACAGAGGCGATGAAAGTCGCCCTGGCCCTTGCTGCGCCTTTGCTGTTGGTCGCTCTCGTCACAGGTCTTATCATCAGTATTCTGCAGGCGGCGACCCAGATTAACGAAATGACGCTGTCCTTCATTCCCAAAATTGTCGCGGTGTTTATTGCCATCATTGTTGCTGGCCCGTGGATGCTTAACCTGCTGCTCGACTACGTGCGTACGCTGTTCAGCAATATCCCCTACATCATCGGGTAGACAACGTTATGTTGCAGGTGACCAGCGTTGAGTGGCTCCACTGGCTGAATTTATACTTCTGGCCTTTGCTGCGCATACTGGCGCTCATCTCAACGGCCCCCATCCTCAGTGAACGAGCCATCCCCAAACGGGTAAAGCTGGGGCTGGGGTTGATGATAACCGTCGTTATCGCCCCGTCAATTCCCGCCGTTGACGTCCCCATCTTTTCGATCGGCGCACTATGGCAGGCAATGCAACAAATCCTGATCGGTATCGCTTTAGGCTTCACCATGCAGTTTGCGTTTGCCGCAGTACGTACCGCCGGGGAATTAATTGGCCTGCAAATGGGCCTTTCCTTCGCGACGTTCTTCGATCCCGGTAGCCGTCTGAATATGCCGGTTCTGGCACGACTGATCGACATGCTCGCCATGCTGCTGTTCCTGACCTTTAACGGTCATTTATGGCTGATTTCGCTGCTGGTAGATACTTTTCATACTCTGCCCATCGGTGGCAATCCGGTGAACAGCAATGCGTTTCTCGCGCTGGCACGGGCAGGTAGCCTGATTTTCCTCAACGGGCTAATGCTGGCCCTGCCAGTAATGACGCTGCTACTCACGCTGAACCTCGCACTTGGTTTGTTAAATCGCATGGCGCCACAGCTGTCGGTTTTCGTCATCGGCTTTCCTCTCACTCTGACCGTAGGTATTTCACTGATGGCGGCGCTAATGCCATTAATTGCGCCATTTTGCGAACGATTATTCAGTGAAATTTTTAATTTACTGGCCGATATCGTCAGCGAAATGCCTGGAAAATAATAACCCTTAATTTTTATCCTGTTTTACTAAGGATTGTCCTAATTTTAAAAAGTGACAACATCCACCAGGATATCTCTGTCGCGGCTTATTTGTTTTTGCCTCACTCACATAACGCAACATTCACTTTACTTTAAGATGTTTCCTGGCAAATTATACGCAACTTTACGGGATAGTAAATTCGCCTGAAAAACAGCGAAAGCGTCATCTTGGGTCGTTATTATTCCGTTTAGTTGTGATGAAATAATCAGGTAAGGGGAATTATCGTTACGCATTGAGTGAGGGTATGCCATGTCAACGATTATTATGGATTTATGCAGTTACACCCGACTAGGGTTAACCGGGTATCTGGTAAGTCGGGGAGTGAAAAAAAGGGAAATCAACAACATTTCCAACGTTGATGAACTCAGTCTCGCCTGTGTCTCTCAACAACCCGCTGTGGTGTTTATTAATGAGGACTGCTTTATCCACGATCCTGCTAATAGCCAGCAAATAAAGCAAATCATTAATCAGCATCCCAGCACATTATTTATTGTGTTTATGGCAATTGCCAACGTGCATTTTGATGAATATCTACTCGTCAGAAAAAACTTATTGATTAGTTCTAAATCGATTAAACCTGACTCACTGGATAAACTACTTGGCGATATTCTGAAAAAAGAAGTAGATATTGCTATTGATGTGAATCTGCCGACATTATCATTAAGTCGAACCGAATCCAGCATGCTGCGTATGTGGATGGAGGGTCAGGGAACAATACAGATATCGGATCAAATGAATATCAAAGCCAAGACGGTGTCATCCCATAAGGGGAATATAAAACGAAAGATTAAGACGCATAATAAGCAAGTTATCTATCACGTTGTGAGGCTTACGGATAACGTCACCAATGGTATCTTTGTGAATATGCGCTAAGACGTTCTGACTGGTGGCGACTCCACCAGTCAGAATCAAACAGCGGAACTCATCTCACTCCACTTTTTCCACAAAGATACCATCCTGATGACCTGATTCATTAAAGAACCAGATACCGAGCGGGTAGTCTTCCAGCGAAACCAGGTACATGGTGCCTTCACTAAACTCTTCGATTGCCAGTACCACGCCCGGTCGACGAGGACCGCCGTCCGTTTTGACTGTGACCCGATCATTCACCTTCATAGTTTTCCTCCTGTGGCTTTGTGCCAGTGTAGAACAAATTCCTTTTTCTGGCAGCGCTCTGCACGCGCGATTGCGGGTTTTATCGACGGTCTATACTTAAGTTGTGCGTATCTGATGTTTGGGTACGCTCCCCCGGTATCCTTAACGGTTGAGAGGTATGAGGATGAAAACCGCGAAAGAGTACAGCGATACGGCCAAACGTGAAGTCAGCGTCGATGTGGACGCGCTGCTAAAGGCAATCAACGAAATCTGCGAGAGTGAAATTCATCGCAGCCAGGATGACCCGGAGCGCGTTAGCGTCGACGGCCGAGATTACCATACATGGCATGAACTGGCCGACGCGTTCGAGCTTGATATCCATGACTTTAGCGTATCGGAGATCAATCGCTGACTGAGGGCGAAAAAAATCCCGGCCCTTATAGGGTCGGGATCAAGCTTGCTTATGCAAGAAGCACTTGTAAATTCGTTACACCAGAAAATCTGATGTGAACCAAACCTTATCTGCAATTTTTTTGCCTGACAAGTAAATAATTCTCACCAAAATGATAAATATAACTAATGGGTGAGAGATCACCAGGTTACGGTCGAGTCAAATGTTCAGGCATCCTGACAGAGCTGTCTTCGCTCGCCCGGCACCACCAGTTCATCTTCACGGAATGCTTCCCGTTTAACGCCAAAGCCGTCGTACCAGCGACACTCCACCATTCCACTGGCATACCCGGTAACGATCATACGTGGGCCACCCTCTTTGGAGGTGACTTCCTCACTGACAGAAAAGACCATACCTGCCTCCTGTATCAAGAGAAACCTTTACACCTTAGATGACAAAGAGGCGTTTTGCATAATCAGTCCTGTAACAATTAGTGCGAAACTCCGCGCAGTCTGGCGACAGCTTTCACCAGCAGAACGACAATCCCACCGATGATAAAGCCGAGCACCAGGTTAAGCAGGGTCGGAAGCATTAGCGAAATCAATGTACTTTGCTGTTGAGCAAAATGTTCAATCGCATGATGCAGCGGTGATATTCCGTGTACCACAATACCGCCCCCCACCAAAAACATCGCCAATGTACCGACCACAGAAAGTGTTTTCATCAGCCAGGGAGCAACCACCAACAACCCTTTCCCCAGCGACTGGGCAAGTTGGCTACGTTTTTCTGCCAGCCAGTACCCGATGTCGTCAAGCTTAACGATAATCCCGACCAGGCCATACACGCCCACGGTCACCACTAACGCGATACCCGATAACACCAACACCTGATTCAGCAAAGGTGCATCCGCTACAATACCCAGCGTAATCGCAACAATCTCGGCAGACAAAATGAAGTCAGTACGTATTGCCCCTTTGATTTTATCTTTCTCAAAGGTGAGTGGATCCTGTGCGGCCAGAGCAGCCAGACGCTGCTGACGCTCTTCCGGGCTTTCTTTGTGCTTACGCGCCTCCAGGGTATGCAGAACCTTTTCTACCCCTTCAAAACAGAGAAACGCCCCACCTACCATTAATAATGGGGTGATCGCCCAGGGAATAAATGCGCTTATCAATAGCGCCAACGGTACAAGGATAACTTTGTTTAAAAACGACCCCTTCGCCACGCTCCAGACCACCGGGAGTTCACGGTTCGCCCGCACGCCCGATACCTGCTGCGCATTAAGCGACAGATCATCTCCCAGCACGCCCGCGGTTTTTTTCGCGGCCAATTTTCCCATCACTGATATATCATCCAGCAGCGTGGCGATATCATCGAGTAAGGTTAGTAAGCTACTTCCTGCCAAAATTTTGACCCTCAATATTATTTTTTTGCAGTCATAAGTATGAAGTAAAACACGCCATGCTGAAACTGACCTTTCTGGTCAACAAGTTTTTAACATCGACACGTAATTATAAATCTCGCCAGTAAGATAGTTTTGACGTTTACTATGTTGCACCTTTTTATTTCTACCGTGAGGGATTATGCGTTTCAGGCAATTGTTACCGCTTTTCAGTGCGCTATTCGCGCTGTACATCATTTGGGGTTCCACGTACTTCGTTATTCGCATTGGTGTTGAAAGCTGGCCGCCGTTAATGATGGCAGCCGTACGTTTTCTCTCTGCGGGAATTTTATTAACAAGTTTTTTACTTATTCGCGGGCATAAGCTCCCCCCCTTACGCTTAATCCTAAACGCCGCGTTAATTGGTATCCTGCTGTTGGCTGTGGGTAATGGACTGGTCACCGTCGCAGAACATCAAAATGTCCCTTCCGGTATTGCCGCCGTGGTGGTCGCCACCGTCCCGCTATTTACGCTGTGTTTTAGCCACTTTTTTGGCATCAAAACGCGCAAACTGGAATGGTTGGGGATAGCGATTGGGCTCGCAGGGATCATCATGCTGAACAGCGGAGGCAATTTAAATGGCAATCCGTGGGGCGCTATTTTAATCCTGATCGGTTCGATAAGCTGGGCGTTTGGCTCGGTGTACGGTTCACGCATTACGCTACCCGTTGGCATGATGGCCGGAGCCATTGAAATGTTAGCAGCCGGTATTGTGCTGATGTGCGCATCGTTACTCTCCGGGGAAAAACTGACCACCATGCCAACATTTTCAGGCTTTATGGCGGTGGCTTACCTGGCCCTGTTTGGCTCCATTATTGCCATTAATGCGTATATGTTCTTGATCCGCAATGTCAGCCCGGCGCTAGCCACCAGCTATGCCTACGTCAATCCGGTTGTTGCGGTGCTGTTAGGTACCGGTCTGGGGGGAGAAAGACTAGCCCCTATCGAATGGCTGGCGCTCGGCGTGATCGTGTTTGCTGTGGTGCTGGTAACGTTGGGGAAATACCTGTTCCCTGTTAAAGCGGATGCCGTCGCGAGTTCGTCGGAAAAGACATTACAGTAAATGAATACCGAGAGTGTCGATCTGCGCGGTGTCGCCACCGCCGCAGATCCACTCGATGACACGTTCAGATAACGCTTCATCATCCAGCTTTTCGCGACCACGCAGGGCGCACTCCCAGACAATCAGTACGCGCCAGCCAAGAGCCTGCAATTTTTCACAATCCCGCGCATCGCGTTGGACATTTTTGCCTATTTTTTCCAGCCAGAATTCCGTTCGTGTCGCGGGGACTTTAAACAAATAGCAATTGTGGTGGTGCCAGAAACAACCGTGAGTAAAAATCACACAATGATAATCATCCACCACAAAATCGGGGCGACCGGGTAACGTCGCATCCTGCACGCGAAACGTTACCCCCTGCTCTGTCAGCACGCTGGCAAGGCGTTTTTCAATTGCGGTATCGCGGGTGGCTATCGCCCGCATATTTTTACTGCGTGTTGCTTTATCGTGAACGTCTGCCATGCAGGTTCTCTTTCTCGCGAATAGCAATTGCCTGCCTGATTTTTGGCTCCAGCAGCCTGGCCACCGCCGCAAATGCCGGAACGACCACCGAATTACCAAACTGGCGATAAGCCTGAGTATCTGACACGGGGATCCTGAACTGATAGCCTTGCGGAGATTCAAACCCCATCAGGCGCGCGCACTCTCTGGGCGTAAGTCTGCGTGGGCGGTGTCGCTGATTCTGCGGATCGTCAAAATCTTTTTCACCCAGCGCCATATCCCAGCCACGGTCAATCAGAATCTCCGCCCCATCCTTATAATAACGCGCAGATAATGTGCGCGTTACGCTATCAGGGTTACCGGGATACACCATGCCATAGCCAAATCCATTTCCCCGCGCCTGATGCTTTTTCGCATAGCGGTAGAGGTATTTCCACAGCACCGGCGTCAGCACATATTTCGCATCGACGTTCGGCTCAAGCAGTTCCGCCAGGGTAGTACGCCGCTGCGGATAACGCGTGACAATATCCCGCAGCGTGAAGTCTGATTTCAAATTCAGATCGCGTCGGAAGCCGACAAGCACGATACGTTCGCGATGTTGAGGCAAAAAATGTTGCCCATCGATAATTTTCGGATCATCCGGACCGTTATCTGCTGCATCTGCCACGTCATACCCCAGCTCGTCCAGCGTCTGCATAATGATGCGAAACGTTTTGCCCTGATCGTGACTCTTCAGGTTTTTGACGTTTTCGAGCACAAATATTGCTGGTCGACGAGCGTCGATAATGCGCACCACGTCAAAAAAGAGTGTGCCTTGTGTATCACAGGCAAAACCGTGGGCCCGCCCTAACGCATTTTTCTTTGACACCCCGGCCAGGGAGAAGGGCTGACAAGGAAATCCCGCCAGCAGTACATCGTGTTCTGGAATGTGCTGGCGAATATGTTCTGCCGCCTGCTGGTCGCTCACCCCATCCTGATGGCTCAGCGTGACATCACGAATATCTTCATTAAAGTGATGCTGGAAGGGATCGCAATAGTTGTTCGCTTTGTAGGTACGCACCGCATGCTTGTTCCACTCGCTGGTAAACACGCACTGCCCACCAATTGCCTCAAAGCCGCGACGAATCCCGCCAATGCCGGCAAACAGATCGATAAATCGAAAGGCATAATGCGGATGATGCGCAGGTGGCGTCGGCAGCAAGGAATTCAGATAAGTAAACTCATTGTCGCTGAGGCGATGCCATGTTTCGTTCGCCACCACTCGCTTAAAGATGGCCGGACTCCAGCGGTTCTCGCCAACACCGTTCAGATAAGCAACCAGGGTTTTCACGTCATATATTTCAAGCAACTTAGCCAAAATCACCTGCGCGGCGGCCTTGTTATCATCTGTCATCGGGTTCATGGAGCCTGCTACTGAAAAATTATCCTGCATACATTTAACCGGCCGAAATGGATAACCGACAGATTAACATAAAATAGTGCGGTTGACGTTGCGGCTGTACTGGCGACTAACGTGCTTTAAAGGGTTGAATCGCGTCAAGATCCAGCATTTCATACTCTCCTTTTAACTCCGCACTCAGCTTCGCCATATACGTCAGTAAGAAGTCAGCATTATGCTGCGCTAAATGTCGTCCTTGTTCAGTGTGCATCGTCGACGGCAACGTCAATAACTTCGTCTGGAAGTGATCGAGCGCGTACTGTTTGTCGTCAAGGCCACGCTGGCGGGCAAACGGATCTTCCGCATCAAATAGCGCCACGCCTAACGCACCAGACACAGCAAATACGCGCGCTAGACCGATAGCCCCCAGCGCCTCAAGCCGGTCCGCATCCTGCACGATTTTCGCTTCAAGGGTTTCTGGTGCAATTTTGGCGCTAAAACTGTGCGCCTCAATGGCATGGCACACGGCAGGTATTCTTTGTTGTGGAAAATCCGGAAAATCGCGCATCAAAATGCGACGCGTTTCCAGAGCTGCCAGTACCGACGAACGATGACGCTCAGGATGGTTCTTTGGCAGGCTGACGAGATCATGGAAGTAGCACGCGGTCAGCACCACTAGCCAGTCTACAGTAGCATCTGTACTCAGCTTTTGCGCCGTCATCCACACACGACGAAAGTGAAAGATGTCATGCGCGGCATCTTGTCCGGAATGGTTATCAGCTAACCAAGCTTCAAATTGCGACTGCCAGTCGTGCAGTTTCATGCTATCTCCCTTTGTAGAAAGAAAATCACCTTAGCAACAATTTTCATTGCAAACCACTGCCTGCCCCATTACATAATTAACTTTTATTATCACACCGAAAACAAAATCCACATGAATTTATAAAAACCATAATTTCAATATCAACAACCATATTATATGAATAACAAAAATAAATACTCCACACAAATAAAATTCAAATTTCAAATAAATAGCCAGATATACATAAGATATTGATTAAAAATAATTTATGTGACAAATAACAGTTTAACTAACATATATTTATAGTTATAAAAACACACCGATGAAACATTTAGAAATATTTTAAATACATTTGTTACATGTTATATTTTAAATTAAATGAACTTCATAGATAGTATCCAAATGTAGTTGCTTGGATAGTACTACATATTCATTTTAATTATCATGCAAAGGGAATACATAATGAAAAGAAAAGTATTGGCACTGCTTCTCCCTGCTTTATTAGCTGCAGGCGCAGCAAATGCGGCTGAAATCTATAATAAAAACGGCAATAAACTGGATCTGTATGGAAAAGTCGATGGTCTGCGTTATTTCTCTGATAACCCTGGCGACGATGGCGATCAGACCTATGCCCGTCTGGGTTTTAAGGGCGAAACACAGATCAACGACATGCTGACCGGTTATGGTCAGTGGGAATACAACATTAAGGCCAATACTGCTGAAGGTGAAGGCGCAAATGCTGCAACTCGTCTGGCCTTTGCCGGTTTAGGTTTTGGCCAGAACGGTACCTTCGACTACGGTCGTAACTACGGCGTCGTCTACGATGTAGAAGCCTGGACAGATATGCTGCCGGAATTTGGCGGTGACACCTACACCCAGACCGACGTGTATATGACCGGTCGTACCAATGGCGTGGCCACTTACCGTAATAATGGTTTCTTTGGTCAGGTTGATGGCCTGAACTTTGCTTTGCAGTATCAAGGCAATAATGAAGATGGTGGTTCAGGCGAAGGTACCGGTAATGGTAAAGGTCGGGACCTGACACGTGAGAACGGCGACGGTTTCGGTATGTCCACCTCTTATGACTTCGACTTCGGTTTAAGTCTTGGCGCTGCATACTCCAGTTCTGACCGTTCTAACAATCAAGTTGCTGAAGGTCGCAATGATCGTAGCTACACCAGTAAATATGCTGGTGGTGAAACAGCAGATGCATGGACTGTTGGCGCGAAATATGACGCTAACAACGTATACCTGGCTGCAATGTATGCCGAAACCCGCAATATGACCGCTTATGGTGATGACAAAGGCGGTATCGCCAACAAAACGCAGAACTTCGAAGTTGTTGCACAATACCAGTTTGACTTTGGTTTGCGCCCGTCCGTTGCATTCCTGCAATCTAAAGGTGTCGACTTAGGTGGCTGGGATCACCATAGCAATGGCACCCCACGCTACACCGACAAAGATCTGGTCAAATATGTTGAAGTGGGTATGACTTACTACTTCAACAAAAACATGTCCACCTACGTTGACTATAAAATCAACCTGCTGGACGAAGACGACAGCTTCTATGAAAGCAATGGTATCGCAACTGACGACATCGTTGCCGTTGGTTTAGTCTACCAGTTCTAATTACGACAAAAATACGCAAGCCCGCTTCATACCAAGCGGGCTTTTTCACCGCACAGGGATAAGCTCTGCTAACAGCGCCAGATATCCGACACTCTTTTAGAATTAATGCGGGGAAGATTTTGAAAAAATATTGATAACCAGAACCCCAGCGCAAATCAGGAACATGCCTGCGATCGCCGGGAAATCCAGCTTTTGCCCACTTACCAACCAGCCCAAAAGGCTGATTAATACGATTCCAGCACCTGACCAAATTGCGTACGCAATACCCGTTGGAATCGTCGAAAGCGTCTGAGCGAGAAGATAAAAAGCAGTGCAGTAGCACACAATGGTTGCGACAGATGGCCATAGACGTGTAAACCCGTCAGAGAACTTCATCAGGGTTGTACCTATTACTTCAGCTACAATGGCCCCGGCAAGGAAAATGTATGAATTCAAAATCTGGCCCCATGTGACAATCTAAGATAATTATCGTATCACAAAGGGTTAAGTGAGTTTATCCAAAACAAGTCGTGGGCATAACCCCAACAAATATTGCAATCTTGTCACCGTCTTGTGCGCCCGCTCATCGCTCAAAGATAACTGTCAGATTTATTCTCGAGGCTTGTTGCTAATTTCTCTAACGGCCTGGTTTCTGGGGCTATCTTCTTCTAGCATAAAAGCCAAAATAACGTTAGCTACCCTGCCCCTGGTTTAACTTTGAGCCGCAGGAAAAAAACTTGATAGAAACGAGAAAGGACAAACAACTATTCTCAGATCACAAAACTGAACGCCAGGTTGCGGTTTATGACAGAAAAGTGAAAATTTCCCCCACACTGGATCTTCCAGTATTGGGCAAATCAGAACATGATGATGGCGAGCTTTATACTAAGCGAATATACCGACACTATACCAAGTGTGACATGAGTCGTTGAAAGGAATTGAGCTAAGTGTTTGAATAGTGGCGGAGAGAGGGGGATTTGAACCCCCGGTAGAGTTGCCCCTACTCCGGTTTTCGAGACCGGTCCATTCAGCCGCTCTGGCATCTCTCCGTTTTGGCGGTTGCCATGATGCCAGGTAATTTGGCATTTTAACAGACCCCGTTCCGTCAATTTCGTTCAAGTGACGAGTTTGCGAGCAAAACGATGATTAAGTGGCCCTGGAAAGAGCAAGAAACAACCCGGAGTGACGACTGGCCGTGGGACGACGCCCAGGCTATTCCTCTTCTGGTGAATCTCACCGAGCAAGAACAAGCCAGACTTATCGCCCTGGCCGAGCGCTTTTTACAGCAAAAAAGATTGGTAGCGCTTCAGGGGTTTGAACTTGACCCGCTGAAAAGTGCGCGCATTGCGCTGCTTTTCTGTTTGCCTGTCCTGGAATTAGGGGTCGAGTGGCTCGACGGGTTTCATGAAGTTCTCATCTACCCTGCCCCGTTTGTCGTGGACGATGAATGGGAAGACGATATTGGGCTGGTGCATAATCAACGGGTTGTACAGTCCGGGCAGAGCTGGCAGCAAGGTCCGATAATCCTTAACTGGCTCGACATTCAGGATTCTTTTGATGCCTCCGGCTTTAATCTGATCATCCATGAAGTGGCACATAAGCTTGATATGCGTAATGGCGACCGCGCCAGCGGTATTCCGGCGATCCCTCTGCGAGATATTGCCGGTTGGGAGCACGACCTATATGCCGCAATGAATAACATTCAGGATGAAATTGATCTGGTCGGTGAAACCGCGTGCAGTATAGATGCTTACGCAGCAACCGACCCGGCCGAATGCTTTGCCGTTCTTTCGGAGTATTTCTTCAGTGCTCCTGAATTATTTGCGCCACGTTTTCCGGCCTTATGGCAGCGTTTTATTCAGTTTTACCGCCAGAACCCCATGGAGCGGTTACGCGATACCCGCTAAGATGGTCATTATCGCTCACCAAATGTGCATTAACGCTGAATTTGAAGATTAATTAAGCAATTGAAATGACGCGCTAATTTTACTGTTGACACCTCATGGTGAGGTCAGTAATATGCGCCTCGTTCACACGATTCCTCTGTAGTTCAGTCGGTAGAACGGCGGACTGTTAATCCGTATGTCACTGGTTCGAGTCCAGTCAGAGGAGCCATATTTAAGAAGCCTGCTTGGGAAACTAAGCAGGTTTTTTGCTTTTTCGGTCGCTATAAAATCCCCTCTGATAAGCACCCTGCCTGCTCTGCACCCCGTGACATGCCGCATCACAACGTTGATTAAAGTTATGTAAATGTAAATCGTTTAAACTTTGCAATTATTGTAAGTGCTAGTGATTATCATTTATTGTACGCGAGCCAAAGGAACGAGCCCTCGCTCGGTTCACTGTACGTTCCAATTACTCTGGGATATAAACGATGAATTCTCTGCCTCGCGCCGGACTGCGCCGTATCACACTTGCCTCTTCCCTGGTCTTCTCAGTTAGCCTACCGGCTTTCGCTCAGGAAACGTTAACGCTCTATACAACCCGCGAACCGGGTCTGATCCAGCCTTTACTTGATAGCTGGACCAAAACCAGCGGCATCAAAGTCAGTACGGTCTATATCAAGGACGGTATGCTTGAGCGCGTTAAAGCTGAAGGTAAAAATTCACCTGCCGACCTGCTGATGACCGTCGATGCCGGTAATCTCATTGATTTAGTGGAAGCGGGTGTAACTCAGCCAGTAGAGTCAGAAGCACTGAAAACCGCTATTCCAGCTAATCTGCGCGGTACAGATAATCAGTGGTTTGCGCTGTCGATGCGTGCCCGCGTGCTGTATGCCGAGAAGTCACTACCAATCGATAACTGGCATTACGAACAACTCGCCAGCCCTGAGTACAAAGGTAAAGTCTGTATTCGTTCCGGACAGCACCCGTATAACACGGCGCTGATCGCCGCAATGATTGCTCATCACGGCGAAGCAAAGACCGAAGAATGGCTGCGCGGTGTGAAAGCTAACCTGGCGCGTAAAGCTACCGGTGGCGATCGCGATGTTGCTCGCGATATCCTCGGCGGTATTTGCGATATTGGTCTCGCCAACTCCTATTACGTCGGCCATATGAAAAATGCCAAAGAAGGCAGCGATGCGCGTCAATGGGGCGATGCGATTAAAGTCGTTAAACCTACCTTTGAAAATGGCGGTACACACGTCAACATCAGTGGTGCAGCTGTAGCCCGCTATGCGCCAAATAAAGCCGATGCCGTTAAGCTGATGGAATATCTGGTTTCCGCACCTGCCCAGCAGCAATATGCGAAAGCGAACTTCGAATACCCGGTACTGAAAGGCGTGACGCTTGACCCGGTTATCAACGCAACTATTGGCGAAATCGACGTCGATAAAACACCATTAACCGAAATCGTTAAATATCGTAAACAAGCTAGTCTGCTGGTAGATAAAGTTGGATTCGATCAATAAACCTCTGCAGTTTCCGACGTTACGCGGCCTGGTTTCCGGGCCGCAGTCATTATTAACGCCGCTACATCTTGGCGCACTGTGCGTAGCGCTTGGCGTTTTGACACCGATCATTGCGCTGATTTGGCAGGCTACCCAGGCCGATTTATCTCACTGGGATAATCTCCTGACGTATGTACTACCTGCCGCACTAAAAAATACCGTGCTGTTATTAGCCGGTGTCGCGGTGATGGTCGGCGTGATTGGCGTAGGCAGCGCATGGGCGGTAACGGCATGGGATTTCCCTGGACGTAAAATACTTAGCTGGGCGTTACTGTTGCCGCTGGCGATGCCGACCTACATTGTGGCCTTTGCGTGGCTCGATCTGCTGCATCCGATTGGCCCCCTGCAAACCTTTATCCGTTTTTTACTGGGTTTTGACAGCCCAAGACAGTTCCGTCTGCCAGATTTACGCTCACTTTCCGGCGCAATCATCCTACTCGGATTAGTGCTTTACCCATACGTGTATCTGACAACCCGCGCCATGTTTATTAGCCAACCGGCCCATTTACTGGAAGCCGCACGCACGCTGGGATGCAGCGCAACCGGAACCTTCTTTCGTGTTGCATTGCCCATGGCCCGTCCGGCACTGGCCGTTGGGATCAGCCTGGCACTGCTGGAAACGCTCAACGATATCGGCGCATCGGAGTTTCTCGGGGTACAGACGTTAACCGTTACCGTGTACACCACATGGATCTCGCGTTCTGATTTATCTGCCGCGGCACAAATTGCCTGCATGATGCTGATGTTTATATTCCTTATTCTGACGCTGGAATTTTATGGTCGCAGAAAACAAGGATTCAGCAGTCGCAGCCTGCGGGAAATTCAACCTACGCGCGTGCAGGGCTGGCGTGGCTGGCTGCTCGGTGGCGTTATTTCACTGCCTGTCCTGCTGGGTTTTCTGGCTCCGGTTCTGTTTTTAATGTGGGAAAGCGCCAAACGCATAGGTGATGAGAATCCGCTTTCCTCTTCGTTACTGTCAGCATTACAAAATACGCTATCGCTGGCGGCGGGAACCACGCTGGTGGTGGTTTGCGTCAGTATGTTAGTGGCCTGGAGTGCGCGTCATAGCGCCGCCGACAACGCCATGCCAGGATTTCGTCGCGGCGTGATGCGTCTGGCTTCTTTAGGCTATGCGGTCCCCGGCACAATTCTGGCAATTGGTTTTTTGACACCCGCCATGGCGGTCGACCGCTGGCTGGCCGATTTACTGGATGTTCGTGGTCTGCCGCTGATGTCCGCCGGGATCCTGCTGGTAATTTGTTGTGCCATGCGATTCCAGGCGATTGCCATTGGCGCACTGGATTCTGGTCTGGGCCGTATCCCCCCCTCGCTGGAACAGGCGTCTCGTCTGTTGGGTGAGAATGGTGCGGGGACGTTTGCACGGGTCCATTTTCCCCTGCTGCGTCCAGCGTTAGTCAGCAGTGCCCTGCTGGTTTTTGCCGATGCCATGAAAGAACTGCCAACAACGTTGCTTTTGCGCCCGGTCAATTTCGAAACGCTGGCAACATTGTTGTATGCGGAAGCCGCCCGTGGAACCTATGAAGAAGGTGCTATCGCCGCGCTAATGATTGTTTTAGCTGGCACGCTACCGGTTATTTTGTTGGTGCGTCACCAAATGACTCGCCGTGGTTAAGAGAGCAACAATGTCAGAAATTGCATTACGACTCCAGGATGTACACGTTACTTATGGCAACAGCCAGCAATCGGTACTGAGCGGATTTTCAATGTCGGTACGTAAAGGTGAAATCGCCTGTCTGCTGGGCGCTTCAGGCTGCGGAAAAACCACGGTGCTACGCGCAGTTGCCGGATTTGAACGCCTGCAAAACGGAGAGATCTATGTGTCACAGCGCCGTGTTGCCGGTCCCGGCATTCATCTGCCACCGGAAAAACGTCATGTCGGCATGGTCTTCCAGGAATATGCGTTATTCCCCCATCTGACCGCGCAGCAAAATGTGGCCTTTGGATTGCGTCGCATGCCGCGTGAGAAACAACAGGCCAGAGTGACCGAGCTGTTGAAAATGGTGGAGTTACACAGCCATGCCAACCGCTATCCGCATGAGCTTTCAGGCGGGCAACAACAGCGTATCGCCCTTGCGCGTGCGTTGGCGCCACATCCGGAAATCCTGTTGCTCGATGAACCCTTCTCCAGCCTTGATAAGCGCACGCGTGAACGTCTTGGCAACGAGGTACGGGATATTTTGCGCGCCGCCGGGCAAACGGCGCTGTTGGTTACCCACAGCGAACACGAAGCTCAACTAATGGCAGACCATATTGGCGTGGTAAAAATGGGGCAGTATCAAATAAAAAAAGCGACCCATCCGACCTGAAGGTCACCAGAGTCGCCCTGAAAATTAATAATGTTTCTGTACCAGGCTGATGTTCACCGGCATACCGGAACGTCTTTCCAGTGCCTGGTTCCCACGGCTCACATCCACGTCATTCCCGCTGATAAAGGTACGCAGAGCGGGAGTGACTGGCAAAGGTACCTTTCTGTCAGACTCGTATTCCGAACGATTTCGCGACAGCGGCTCATGCACTTCCACCCAACGACTACCGTCCGGCTCTTCGCTGTATTTCACCGGTCGGTCAATTAATTGTACACGGGTCCCTACAGGCACCGTATCAAACAGGTACTTGATGTCGTCATTCCGCAAACGGATACACCCCTGGCTTACCCGCAGACCAATACCGAAATTGGCATTTGTCCCGTGAATGGCATAAAGCCTGCCGATATAAATTGCATACAGGCCCATCGGATTTTCTGGCCCGGCAGGAACAAATGCTGGCAAGCTTTCCCCGCGAGCGGCGTATTCGCGTCGGGTATTTGGCGTCGGTGTCCAGCTTGGTGCTTCCTGCTTACGCTCTACCGCCGTCACCCAGTTGCGCGGCGTTTCTCTACCCGCCTGACCAATGCCAATGGGTAAAACCTCAACCGTATTGCTGCCAGCAGGATAATAGTAAAGCCGCATCTCGGCGACGTTGATGACAATACCCTCGCGTACGGTATCCGGTAATATCAGTTGCTGCGGCACAACCAGCGTTGAACCCGATTTAGGCAGAAAAACATCGACGCCCGGATTGGCTTCAAGCATATTGCTCAACCCCTGCCCGTACTGAGCGGCAAATGCCTCCAGCGGCTTGGTATTACCTGGTGGAACCGTAATAGTCAAAGGGCTACCCACCAGGCGACTGCCCTCTGGCGGCAGTGGATAACTCACCGCCTGCGCGCCCTGACTCGCAAGCAGCATAATGAGTGAACAAAGCAGTTTTACACGACGCATCTTTTTCCTTTCCTTCGTCGCAGCAGATATCCGTTAATTATAGCTTTTATTATCTGTTTTAGTGGGTTACGACATATTTGCGCATAAAAAAACCTCGCCAACAGGCGAGGTTCAGGTTGAGCGGTAACTACGCTTCCTTACCATCCGGAAGCACGATGTTACTGGCGGCTAACTGCCCCATATTGTTGTACATCGCACAAGCAGCCTCAACAATTGGCATCGCCAACGCGGCCCCACTGCCTTCGCCCAAACGCATCCCCATATTCAGATACGGATCCAATTCAAGATGCGCCAGCGCGGTACGGGCGCCCTTCTCAGCGGAGAAATGTGACGGGATTAGGTAGGGTTTAATTTGTGGTGCAATCTGGCAGGCCGCCAGCGCAGCGGAATAAGAAAGAAAACCATCCAGCACGACCGGCAGGCCGCAGGAGGCCGCCCCCAACATAACCCCTGCCATGCCGACAAGATCGAACCCACCAACTTTAGCCAGCACATCGACACCGTCATGGCAATCCGGCTGATTGACGGCAATTGCCCGACGCACAACGTCTACCTTATTCCCCACCCGAGAAAGAGGAAGGTTAGCGCCAATACCCACGACTTCCTCAGCATCACTGCCGGTAAGCACGCTAACAATGGCCGCCGCAGGTGTAGTATTTGCCATACCAAGCTCACCGACACCAAACAGCGTCACACCGTCTTTGGCCAGTTCATGGGTATAGCGAATAACTTCCAGCAACAACTCCTCGGCCTGCGAACGGCTCATTGCCGGGCCTTCGGCTATATTGCCGCAGCCGCGTGCCACACGCATATTCACCACGCCGGGAATAGGTTCAGCATCAATCCCCACATCTATCACATGGACCTTCGCCCCCGCCTGAGCGGCGAGGACGCAGACGCCGGTCGTTCCACGCGTCATATTGGCAGCCTGTATAGCCGTGACAACTTTAGGTGAAACGGCAACCCCTTCATCCCACACGCCGTGATCGGCGCACATCACCAGCATCGCTTTGCCATTCACATGCGGCACACCCTTCAGGCCAGGCATCCCGGCCAATTGCACGGCGAGAGATTCGAGTCGCCCCAAGCTTCCCGGCGGCTTAAGCAAGCCGTCGATATGCTGCTGCGCGCGCAGCATCGCGGCACTGTCAGGTAATGGGATCGCGCGGAGTAAAGAGGTTAAAGACTGCATAAGGGTTCCAGTATGTGGGCTGACTCAGAGCAGAGCCAGCAAGAAAATCAACTCGCCAAGTTCAATGGCAGCGCCCAGCGTATCGCCGGTTTGCCCACCCAACGTGCGTTTTAATAACTGCCCAAGAATAAAAATCGCCACCATTGTGACAACCAGCGCTGCCACGCCGCGCATGCCGGGAAGCAGCACGGCGGCAAGGATCGCCGCCAATCCCAACGTAACGCAGGTTTGACTCCCGGTGACTTTACCAATAAAAACGTTGCCCAGCCCTTCTTCGCGGGCATAGCGATGCCGATACATCAGCAACACCGCCGTTCCTCGCCCGGCGACACATGCCGCCGCCAGCGCAGCCAGCATCGGCGTGCCACGCAAAGCCAGTTCGCTCACCACCAGCACCTTCGCCAGTAAAACGAAAATTAACGCCAGTCCACCGTGGGTTCCCAGACGACTGTCGCGCATGATTTCCAGCATCCGCTCGCGTCGGCGCGCCGAAAAAATGCCGTCACAGGTATCCGCCAGACCATCCAGATGAAATCCCCCGGTCAATAACGCCAGCGTCAGCACCGCAAAAAGAGCGGCCAACGGTATACCGCACCAGGTCTGGAGCGCCATGAAGACCAGCCCCGTCAACCCTCCCAACACGACGCCAATCAGGGGAAACATCACAATACCGCGGGAATAGTGCTCGAAATCCAGTCCTTGCGACCAGCGAGCAGGAACGGGCAAGCGACTGATAAAAGAGAGCATTGCCCAGAACAACTTACTCATTTAATTTTGACTCCAATTCCTGATACCACCAGCCAGACCTCATCAGCCGCCGCCGCCAGTCGCTGGTTCACGCGTCCTGCAATATCACGAAAATGCCGCGCCAGACGGTTCTCCGGCACAATCCCCATTCCCACTTCGTTAGTGACCAACACGATCTTTGCCGGGCAGCGCTGACAGGCTGTAATCAGCGAACGGATTTCACCTTCGATAGACTGCTCCATCGCCGCGTAATCCCAGCTATCCGGATCGCTGTCACCGCCCAGAGCAAACAGCAGGTTGGTCACCATCGTAGTGATGCATTCAAGCAGAATGGCTTCCTGAGGATCGTTCGCTGCCGTGATCAGTTCATCAAGATGTTGCCAACGTTCGGCTGTACGCCAGTGCGCAGGACGTCCATCGCGATGATGCTGAATTCGCGCAGCCATCTCCTCATCAAAAATCTGCGAAGTCGCAATATACAAAACGTTTGGGGAATCAGCGATCAGCGCTTCCGCATGCCGACTCTTACCGCTTCGCGCGCCGCCAGTAACCAGAATCATCATACTGGCTCCCGGTGTTGCTGCATGATGGTATAAATTTTCTCAATATCGATGTGTTGCCGCATCGCATCCGCCAGCAGATCAAACTGCTGCGATTTATATTGCGCGTAATGGAAGGTGGAATCCAGCGGAGCTAACCCTTTACGTTCTCGCAGGCCATTGACCAACGCACGGGTGAAATCATCGCTGTCGAAAAGACCGTGAAGATAGGTGCCGAACGCCAGACCATCCGCAGTGACCGCGCCGTCAACCACGTTGCCGCCGTCTTTGTGCAACGTCATCACCGACTGACATTCATCGGTTAATGCTGTTTCGCCCATATGAATTTCATAACCGCGAACGGATAACCCCGCCGTGCCCGCCAGCCAGTCAGGCAGCGATGAGGACATTTGCCCCTCAACCAGGGTCGTGGTTTTGTGCTGAGCAAAATGGGTTACGGTATTGAGCAAGCCCAGCCCCGGCAGCGTGCCGAGTCCTGACTCCACTTCATCAATGATGGTATCGCCGAGCATTTGATAACCGCCGCAAATCCCCACCACCGGTACGTTATTACGATGCAATTGCACGACGCTATGCGCCATCCCGCTTTCACGCAGCCACACCAGATCGCCAAGGGTATTTTTGCTGCCGGGCAAAATCACCAGATCGGCCCCCGCCAGCTCTTCAGGCTGGCGAACATAGCGCACACGCACATCCGGCTGCGCAGCAAGCGCATTGAAATCCGTAAAGTTAGAAATGTGCGGTATTTGCACAACAGCGATGTCGATGTCGCGTTTATCAGTGCGCAAATACTTGCCCTTTTGCAGCGCAACGCCATCTTCATCTTCCAGATCAACATCCAGCCATGGCATCACGCCCAGCACCGGAACACCGGTCAGCGCTTCAATTTGCTCAATACCGGAGTGCAGCAGCGTCACATCGCCGCGAAACTTATTGATGATCACCCCTTTTACGCGTGCGCGTTCGTGATCGTGCAACAGCGCCAGCGTGCCGTAAATGGAGGCGAATACCCCACCACGATCGATATCCGCCACTAAAACGACAGGGCACTGCGCCATTTCTGCCATGCCCATATTGACGATATCGCGATCGCGCAGGTTAATCTCTGCCGGGCTCCCCGCACCTTCCAGCACCAGCACATCGAACTCCTGCGCCAGGCTGTTATAAACTGACAGGATCTGTTCCCGCAGACGTGGTTTGTACTCGTGGTAACTCACCGCGTCCATATCCGTCGCTACTTTGCCCATCAGCACTACCTGCGCTTTGCGATCGCTGGTCGGTTTAAGCAGAACCGGGTTCATACGCACATCTGGCGTAATACCTGCGGCTTCAGCCTGAAAAATTTGCGCGCGGCCCATTTCTTTTCCCTCTGGCGTAATGCCAGAGTTCAGCGCCATGTTCTGCGATTTGAACGGTGCGGTATGCAGTCCATCCTGATAAAAAATACGACACAGCCCGGCGACCAATACGCTTTTACCCACATCAGATGCCGTTCCCTGCAACATTATTGCCTGCGTCATGACGCCTCCTTCAGTGCGTTCTCTCGCATACAGCTAAAAAATTCAGCCTCTGTTTTACACAGCGGGAAGCCCAACTCGGTATGCAGCTTCACCAGCCAGGGCTGAGTTAATCCCGCTTGTTCAATAAGATCCGTACGGGCGAAAACGTCACCTGGCGTGCCGTGCGTGAGTACTTCGCCCCGGCGTAAAACGTACACCGCATCGCTGACTTCATAGATAAGATCGATATCATGGCTTGAAATTACGACATGGTTTCCTTGCGCTACGATGCGTTTGATAATCTCAATCATCTGCGTGCGGCCTGACGGGTCGAGGCCCGCAGTAGGTTCATCCAGCAGCAGATACTGCGCCTGCAACACCAACGCCCCGGCTATCGCTACGCGTTTTTTTTGCCCATGGCTTAAACACTGAATGGGCTGATGGCGAAAATGCTGGGCGTCGACCAGCGTAAGCGCATCTTCCACGCGTCGGGCGATTTCAGCCTCATCCACCCCGAGATTGCGCAGGCTAAAGGCGATATCGCTGTCGATATCGGTATAAAAAATTTGCTGATCGGGGTCCTGAAATACCGTTGCCACCTGTTGACGCAGCGCCAGCAGGCCGCGTTTACTGTAATCCAGCGGTTTGCCCTGCCACATCACCGCGCCTTGCTGTGGGCGCAATAAGCCACTCAGGTTCATAAACAGCGTGGATTTCCCGCAACCATTAGCGCCTACCAACCCGGTGACGGCATGCGTAGAAAAATCCAGCGTTAGCCCTTTGAGGATCGGGTCATCCTGATAGCGAAACCAAAGCGCTGAGGTGGCAAGCATACTTTTCCTTACAGGTGAAAATCACCCTGATAAAGTTTGATATCCAGTGTGGTGGTCATTTGCTGGTAGCGGATCAACACGCGAGTGAACAGCAATCCCACCAGCATTGCCAGAGAGCG
The DNA here is from genome assembly GCF_006385635.1 of Citrobacter sp. CF971. Classification (NCBI taxonomy): domain Bacteria; kingdom Pseudomonadati; phylum Pseudomonadota; class Gammaproteobacteria; order Enterobacterales; family Enterobacteriaceae; genus Citrobacter; species Citrobacter sp. CF971. The sequence goes on from NZ_CP041051.1 coordinate 2,976,269, forward strand.
GTAGCCCAACGGCAAGCTACGATAACCAAAACGCAGCGTTTGTGCGCGGTGAATAGCCAGCGCCTCGTCTAACAGAATAAAAATAAACCGCCAGGTCAGCAGGATCTGCTCAGTTAGCAGGCGAGGAACGTGCGCGCGTTTGAGTAGGATAATTAATTGCGGAAACGGCAGATTCAGTACCAGCCAGAAGGTTGCCGCCAGCGCAGCAAGGCTGCGCCAGAATGTTTCATTCGCTGTCACCAGACCTGGTGCGCTGATCCCCAACCAGTAACTTCCCACAGGTATGCTGGCCAACAGCGTCTGTGGATCGCGGCTGATGCTAAACAGGATGGTCACTACGCCAACCGCCAGAAAACCAAACGGTAATGCCATCCAACGGCACCAGCGCCAGAAGGAAATACGCAGCAGCCAGCAGCTCAGCGCGGCAATCAATAACAGCTCAATACCCTGCCCCAACGGGGGCAGAGTAAACGCCAGAATCATCATCACCAGCCAGAGCAGAAACTTCCGCACTGGCGAGACATGAACCCAACGGCTTTGATAGCTAAGCCTGTCAAGCCCGGTCATCACGGCGTTGCCTGCCCTTGGTATAACCCAGGATATAGAAAATCACGGCTGCGCCCAGCGATCCCTGAAGTGTAAACAGCAGACTTTCAATTTCACCGCTTGCCGGTTCATACAGCGGCTGGAACCAGGGTTCATAATGCGGGGCAATAGCCTGAATCTGACTCTCCGCCTCACCATCTGAACCGCCGTACTCTCCACCGTGGTTGATAAAGAACGGCAGGATCACCAGCGCCACTACCATGCCCAATATAATCAGCGTCTTTTTCATCGTTAATGTCCTTGTGCGGTTATTAACTGGCGTTTGGTTAGCTGATCGTAAATCAGCACGGTGAGTAACCCTTCCGCAATCGCGATTGGGATCTGCGTCAGACAGAAAATCCCCATGAACTTAATGATTGAACCGGTAGCGCCAGCAGAGGGATCCGGAAACGCGACGCCCAGCTGTACCGACGTCACGAAATAGGTGACGAGATCCGCCAGCATCGCGCACAAGAAGACGCAAACGTCACGACGCAGCCCCGCACGGCAGGCCATTTTCCACACCATGTAACCCACTACCGGGCCAATTACCGCCATCGACATGCCGTTCGCGCCGAGCGTCGTTAAACCACCGTGTGCCAGCAGCAGTGCCTGGAACAGCAGAACAATCGCCCCGAGGATGGCCACTACGCCAGGTCCAAACAGGATAACTGCCAGGCCTACGCCGGTAGGGTGTGAACAACTTCCGGTAACGGAAGGAATTTTCAGCGCCGACAGCACAAAAATAAAGGCGCCGCACAGTGCCAGTAAAACTTTCTGGTGGTTATCTTCCTGCACGATTTGGCGCAAGCGCACCAGCCCGTACCACAGGCAGGGTAAAAACAGCAGCCACCATGCCAGCGCCCACATCGGCGGCAAGAAGCCTTCCATAATGTGCATGGCGAACGCTTGCTCAGGAACAATCATCAGTAATAGCGCCGCAGCCAACCCGCTGAAAGACAGCTGTTTTAGCTGTTGTTCAAGCTTCATTGTGCATACTCCCACTGTTTGTTGACCAGAATGGTCGAGAAATAAGGCAGCGGCTGATCGTCGCTCACCTCATCGAGATGACGCCAACACTGTTCAGCTGGCAGCGTGGCTTCAGACATCATTAATGCGCAGCCCAACAAACCTTCTTGTTGCAGCAGCGCTTTGATACGCGCAAAACGACCGTACACTTTCATTAACACCAGACTGTCATGCTGCTTTAACGCCTGCTGAATTTCAGCTTCCGGCGCGGTACAGGAGACCACTGCCAGCGATTGTTGCTCCATGGCGAGCGGGGTTTTCGAACGCGCGGCAATCGCAGCGAAAGAAGTCACGCCCGGGACGATTTCTAACCAGTCAGGCGAACCAATGCGCTGCAGTAAAAAGACCCAGGTACTGAACAGCATGGCGTCGCCGAGCGTAATAAAGCCTACTTTTTTTCCAGCTTCGACTTCCTGAACCAGCGCGGTTGCAACCTCATCCCAGACGGCCTCTTTTTCCGCACTGTCGGCACTCATGGGAAAATGGCAGCAACGGACCTCGGTCTGCTCGCCGATATACTCCCGCACAATCGACAGCGCCAGGCTATCGCCGCCTTTACGCCCGGCAGGCGCATAGAGAATATCCAGCATGCCCAGCGTACGCGCAGCGCGTACGGTGATCAGATCGGAAGCGCCAGGTCCGGTGCTTAATGCGTACAGTTTCCCGCTCATGCTGCTTCCTCCAGCGCCACATTAAGCGCCTGCTGTAAATGTGCCACGAACATGGCGCGAACCGCCGGATTCTCACCCAGTCCACTGAGCCATGGCGTAGCCGTTATCCCGGCCGCATTGAACAATGTTTTCCACGAATCATCTTCGTCAGAGGCCATATCATTGATGGCATGGTCACCAGCAACTAACATCAGCGGCATCAGATGCACCGCCGTCACCCTTTCCTGAGATAAACTTTCAATCAGCACATCCACTTCCGGATAGCTTTCCACCGCCCCAACCCGCGCCGGAAAGCGCTGCGCCGTCATCATATGGTCGAGACAGGCATAGGCGGCAAAGGCATGATGGCTGGCACCGTGTCCCATAAACACCACTTTTTCATTTTCTCTAAGCGTCGGCATTTGCTGTTGCAGCGCCAGCATCAGCTGGGCGTAATCTTCATGGCTGCTCAGTAGCGGTACACCCAGTGTCAGGCGTGAAAACAGCGGACGCATACTTTGCACTTCGCGGACAATTTTTTCGTATTCGTCGCCATTGATAATGTGCAGCGACTGAATAGCCACATCCTGATACCCCTGCTCCGCCAGTTTTTGCAGCGCCTGCAGCGGTGTGTCGATTTCAATGCCGTCACGCTGCTTGAGCTTGCGGATAATCATCCCGGAGGTAAACGCCCGGAACAGGTCGCGGTCAGGGCAACTGGCTGCAAGATCGCGCTCACAGGCCACAATATTTTTCTCACAGGTGTCGTGATAGCTGGTGCCAAAGCTGACCACCAGAAGCGCCTTTTTCATCTTTAACTCCTTAAGCCGCGGCCAGCCAGCGCGTTAAACGCGCCGCAAAGGCGGCCTGACTTTCCAGTAACTCGTCTCCCGTCACCAACGGTGCCGGACGTGTAATCACGATGCAGGGGATACCGGCATCCAGACAGGGTTGAACTTTTTCCTGATAACCACCTTCAGCGCCTGAAGCCTTAGTGATCACCACATCAGCCTGACACTGGCGATAAAACGCGGCGTTGAACTCGGCGCTAAACGGCCCACACAGTGCGAAGATTTCACCGACGCCAAATCCCAGATCCGCGCATTGCTGAATGACCTCAGGTACAGGCAGAACGCGCGCCAGCAGCGTTTTTTCAGGCAACCCTTCTCGCCAGATGGACAGATCTTTACTGCCAGTCGTCAACAGCACGCGATCGCCGAAGCGTCGCGCCACCTCACAGGCTTGCGGAATACTTTGTACGGTATAAAGCTGCGGGTGAGTTAATCCGCTCAACTGCTCAGGGCGCTGGTAGCGGCTCAGCAGTACGCCCGCCGCTTCGCAGGCATTCATGATGTTGCGACTCACCACCTCGGCGTACGGATGCGAGGCATCGATCACCCAGCGCGTCTGATTTTCCTGTAGCCAGGCAATCATTTGTTCACGTTCCAGACGCCCGCAGCGCACCTGGCCTTTGATGTCTCCCGCCAGCTGCTTTCCCGTCGGGGTCGCAACGGACAGGGTGTAGGCCACGTTTGCCGCATCCAGTTGCTGGCACAGCATGCGCGCGTCGCTGGTGCCGCCCATGACCAGCACATCACCATAATTCACAGCACATAACCTCGTGGCGTGATCATCAGGCCGTCCTGAACATAGGTTGTTTTATTGCCCACGATCACAAGACTGGTCATATCAACCGGCTCAAAGTCCATTTCACCCAGCGTGGTCAGCCATTTTTCCTGCTTTTTACGTCCGGCTGACTTCACAATACCAACCGGCGTTTGTGCGCTCTTGCTGGCAGATAACAGCTCAAATGCGCGCGCCAGATGTCCTTCGCGACCCCGACTGCGTGGGTTGTAGAAACAGATAACAAAATCGGCCTCACCGGCGGCAACGATGCGTTTTTCGATAACCGGCCACGGCGTTAACAGATCGCTTAAGCTGATGTGGCAGAAATCGTGCATCAACGGCGCACCCAGCAAAGAGGCGGCGGCAATGCTGGCGGTCATCCCTGGGATTAGCCTGACCTCAACGTCCAGCTTTTGCTTACTGACCAGCTCGAGCACCAGCCCGGCCATACCGTAAATCCCCGCATCACCGCTGCTGATCAGCGCCACGTTGTGCCCCGCCTGCGCCAGTTCGATCGCCGCCTGACAGCGTTCAATCTCTTTGCACATCCCGGTTTTGATCACCTGCTTGTCGCCAGTGAACGCTTTTACCAGATGGGTGTAGGTTTTATAGCCCACGATGATTTCCGCTGCCTGCAGTGCTTCAACGGCTTCCATGGTCATCATTGCCTGCGAGCCAGGGCCAATTCCAATTACGCTTAACATCAGTGTGAAACTCCCAAAGTGATAGTGACGCCCTGTTCTCGCAGGGTCTCGCCTAACAGTTGTCCGTGGCTCAACAGCCAGGCTGCAGGACCAGAAACGCTTCCTGTACCCACCGTTTTGCGAACAAACGATGAGGCCGGAAAACGGTGCTCATGCTCACGCAGCGCGTCAGCAGTAAAGGTTTCGAAAGGAACGCGGCAGCATGAAGCCAGTTGGATAAGTCCCTGTTCATCTTTTTTCAGCGTGATGCTGCCAATCGCTTTTAGCGCCAGCGGATCGAGCTGTTGGGCTTCGAGTTGGCGGGCAAGCAGCGCAGCCAGCAGCGGGAACGGCGTATCACGGCGACAACCAATTCCGGCCACAACCCGCTGCGGCACCAGCTTCCAGTGCGGAACAGGCAGCTCAGGTAAATTGGTGCGTAAGGTGATGCACACCAACGCATCCAGTTCAGGGAGCTGGTTGAGATCGGTGACCGTAATAAATCCGCGCCGGTCGCAATGGCTGACATCCTGCGTCAGTTCGTCATCCCACCACAGCCCAACCCGCTTATTGCTGACCAGCATCTGATTGACGATCTTCACCGCCGAACGGAAATCACTCATTCGGGCATTCAGTTGAAATGCCAGCGTATCCAGTGCCGCCATATCGTTCACATCCGTCGCGGTGGTGATAACCGGGTCGGCACCCAACATGCCCGCCAGATAACGAGCCAACGCATTAGCACCGCCCGCATGACCGGAGAGCAGGCTGATGACATGCTGGGCACGTTCATCAATGACCACCACCGCCGGATCGCAAAACTTGTCGTTGACCAGCGGGGCCAGTACGCGCACCGCAATGCCGGTCGCCCCGATAAAAATCAGCGCCGAATAATTCGTAAACGCTTCGCGAGCGGTATTCGCAAAGCCGTTTTCGAAGGGAATAAACCCCTCCTCCAGCAGCTTTTCACTGGTAAAACAGGTAACCGGCAGCATAGCTGCCAGACGTTTCGCCAGCACAACGCCGCCAGGAGTCAGGCAAAAAAGCGCAATTGACTCAGGCTTTACGGTATTCATGGCTAAAGTCCGCCGCATAGAGTTTGGAGTAGTGATACTCCGAGCCCAGGAAATTACCGACCAGAATAAGGGCCGTTTTACGGATGCCAGCATCGCGAACCTTGTCGCCAATATCCGCCAGGGTCCCGCGTACGGTCTGGCTTTCCGGCCAGGTCGCTTTATAGATCACCGCCACGGGCGTGGTCGCCGGATAGCCGCCTTCAATCAGACGCTCAGCCACCCGATGAATACGCTGGACGGAAAGATAAATCGCCATTGATGTCTGGTGGCTGGCAAAAGACTCCAGCTGTTCACGCTCTGGTACCGGGGTGCGGCCTTCCAGGCGCGTAATGATCAGGCTCTGTGAAACTTCGGGCACGGTATACTCAACGCCCAGCTCCGCCGCCGCGCCGAGGAACGCGCTGACGCCGGGCACCACCTGCCAGTCAATCCCGCGTTTGGTCAGCTCCTCGCCCTGCTCGCGCACGGAACCATACAACGAGACATCGCCGGTTTGCAGACGCACGACGGTCTTACCCGCTTTCACTCCGGCTTCCATCAGATCAAGGATCTGCTCCAGATGCAGTTCGGCACTGTCGTGACATTCAGCACCGGCAGGGCAATACTCCAGCAGTTCGGTGTTAATCAGCGATCCGGCGTAGATAACAACCTGCGCCTGTTGCAGCAACCGGTAACCTTTGAGGGTAATCAGCTCGCGATCGCCAGGACCTGCGCCAACAAACCACACGCTACGGGGATCAAAAATCTCAGACATGGTTTCCTTCCTTCTGACAGGCGATAACAAATACGGGGTTATTCGGTTTAAAATAGTGACCACTGCCAAGCGCAGTAAGCGAGGAAACCTGTAGCTGCAGGCAATCCACTCCCTGTACGCCAAGATGGTCCAGATGTGTTAGCGCGGTGTTGAGGTTTTCCTGGAGGATAAATGTCATCACCAAACGCCCTGCGGGATGCAATTGACGCATCGACCAGTCAATCAGGTCGGTCAGATGACCACCGCTGCCGCCCATAAAAATGGCATCGGCTTTTTCCGCGATAGTCATGGGAGCAACGCCGGGAAAAATATCGATATTTGCGCAGGCAAAATGCTGGCGGTTTTCATCCAACAACCTGAGCGCCGCCGGGTTACGTTCGATGGCCGTTACACGTAATCCGGGATATTGCAACGCCGCCTCTATCGACACGCTGCCGGTTCCGGCGCCTATATCAATCAGGTGACTGGCGCGGTGTAATTCAAGTTTTGAGAGGGCAAGTGCGCGTACCGCTTCTTTGGTCATCGGCACTTTCTCTCCACGCAGAAACAGCTCATCTTTCATCGAGGATCACCACTGCATTCATGTCATAGTCGGCGTTAACTTCACGCACAGGCAGGAAATGGATCTTTTCGTTTTCCATTGCCAGGTTTTCGCCAATCACCATCCAGCGATGCCCCTTGCCTCGGGCAATGAGCTGCTGCGCGATTTCACGCGGGCCACACAGCGCATCAGTCACCATCGCTACCTTGTTATGTCGCGCCAGCTCATCAAAACAGACGCTGCGGCCATGGCTACTGGTCAGCCACATATCGTTCATATCAATACCGGACTGCGCGCACAGGTACTGCACCGCACTAATGCCGGGAATAATCCGCACATTCTCAATACCAAAATGCACCACCATGCGCGTCCCGATGCCGTAAAACAGCGGATCGCCAGATGCCAGTACCACAACATGCTTCTCCTGGTGCGCGCTAATCCAGCTCAGGAGTTCCGGGATATTGGCGCCAAGAGCAAACTGTTCACCGGCAAAATCCGGGAATTGCTGCAAATGCCGCTTTCCACCGACCAGAACATCCGCCACCGCGACCGCTTCACGTGCCGCAGGCGTCATCAAATGCAAACCGGCGGGGCCCATCCCTACAACGGTTAACATTGCATCTCCTCAGCAATTTCTGCGACCGGACGATTACTGCCAAGAACCTGATTATCAAAGGAAAACATGATGGCATCGCAGGTCGGTGGATTTTTGGTAAAGCGCAATGTTTGCAGAACACGCATACAAATGCGCTGAGCCAGATGGTCATAAATGTGCTGGAAACCGTATGCGTCGATATGTTCCATCGCCGCTTCGGTGGTATCGCACTCGCTGACCAGCGTCAGCAGTTCCAGAGGTGCGCCAAGTAATGCGAGGTGGGCCACCAGCGTTTCCATGCGGGCATCGGCAATATGGCTATGGGTATGGAAGATCCCCGCCGCGATTTTGACGAGCTTACCGGGATGTCCCACCAGCACAATTTGCCGGAATCCAAGACGTACGGCTTCTTCAATCATGTAGCCGACAAAGTTGCTCATGGTGACCACAACCTGGGTGTCGATACCCATCTGCTCGCGCACAAAACGCTCGCCGTGGTTTCCCGGCACCAGTACGACACGCTCCAGCCCAGCCGCCCGCTTAATTTCCAGCTCCAGCGACAGCGAACGTTTCCAGCTCTCTTCCGACATCGGCGTGACAATACCCGTGGTGCCGATAATCGAAATGCCGCCCAGAATGCCAAGGCGGGAGTTGTAGGTTTTTTGCGCCCGTTCTTCACCTTCTGGCGCGAAGATTTCAATCTGCGCCCCACGATTTGGGCCAATCGCTTCGCGGACGGCAGATTCAATGGTCTGGCGAGGTGTACGGTTAATCGCCGAACTACCGACCGGTAGGCCAATCCCTTTGCGGGTTACCGTACCAACCCCTTCACCGCCCTGTAAGGCAATCACGCCACTATCGTCTAACGTCACGCGCGCAAAAATCAGCATCCCATGTGTGGCATCCACATCATCACCACCGTCTTTGCGGATGGCGGCTATCGCCTGCTGCCCTTCGATATGTGGCGACTCAACGTTCAGGCACAACGTCACCCCGGAAGGCGTGACGATGGAAACCTGATGGATGAGGTGTTGGCGCAATACCATCAACGCTGCCACTTTTGCCGCCGCCGTGGCGCACGATCCCGTGGTATATCCTTTACGCAGCGCTTTACCGTTGTGCCACACCGGCGTATCGAAGGCCTCGCTCATCGCGCCCCCTGCATGTGATAAAGCATGGCGTTGACGATAGCGGCAGCGACATTACTCCCCCCTTTACGGCCTAACGCGGCAATGGCGGGCAACTTGCTTTGGGTCAATGCATCTTTCGACTCTTCTGCACCAACGAACCCGACCGGTACGCCAACCACACCGCTGACAGCGACATCATGCTCAAGCAGGCGAAACAGCGCTGTTGGCGCGTTGCCAAAGACAAACAGCTTTTCCCCCTCTTCCTTCACCGCAATGTCGACAGCAGCCATGGACCGGGTAATACCCTGCTCTTTTGCCGTACGCACAACCCGCGGGTCACTGATGTAACAGCGGCATTCACCGCCGAATTTTGCCAGCAACGTTTTATTGATCCCGGAAAGCGCCATCGTGGTGTCGGTATAAATCACGCTCGAACGGCTAAGCGCCGCACAAAACTGCTCCAGCACATCACTGGAAAACCACAGAATGTCCAGCCAGTCGAAATCTGCCGTCGTGTGAATGACCCGCTTGATAATGGCTTCATGTAACGGGCTGGCAAACTGATAGTCCGGACGGGTTTCACGGATGATCTCGCCAATAATGTCGAAACTTTTGGCTTCAATCGCCTGGGGTTGCTGGATATATTGCATTATGTTGTCCTCAGGCTACACCGGCCCACAGCCACCGCAGCGCAATAAACAGCGCCAGTGCCAGCGTCGATGCCACCCACATCAGTCGAATCGTATGGGAAATGTCGTCTACCGAAATGTCGCGTTGTGCATCACCGATCCACGGTTTCTCAACGCGCTCGCCAAAGTAGTCATTAGGACCACCCAGACGAATGCCTAATGCCCCGGCTACGGATGCCTCTGACCACGCGCAGTTTGGGCTGCTGTGGTTGTAGCGATCGCGCCAGCCAATCTGTAAAGCTCGCGAGCCGTCTTTACGGCATAAAAATGCCGCCACGCCCAGCAGCAGCCAGCTCAGTCTTGCAGGAATAAAGTTCGCGACATCGTCCAGACGCGCGCTGACCATACCGATAGCGCGGTATTTTTCATGTTTGTAGCCCACCATGGAGTCAAGGGTGTTTACCGCTTTGTAGGCCATCGCCAGGGGCGCACCGCCGAGAAGGAGAAAAAACAGCGGCGCGATAATGCCGTCGACGGTGTTTTCAGCCACGGTTTCCACCACCGCACGATTGATCTGTTGCGGTTGCAGTTGCGAGGTATCACGCCCCACTATCCACGACAGTTTTTCCCGACTCGCAGCAAGGTCACCGGCCCGTAGAGGACGTTCGACATCCTGTGCGGCATTCGCCAGGCATCGCCCGGCGAGCACGGTAAAGATCATCCATACCTCTACCACCCAACCCAACCAGGGATGAACAGATTTTGCCAGTACCAGCACGCCCCAGGACGCAGCCCAGGTCAGACCAACCACCACAATCCACATCACCGCGCCACCAATGCGCAGCGCACGGTCGCTATGACAATAACGCCGAATAATTCGCTGCACGGCAGAAATCAGATTGCCAATCCAGCGCACCGGATGCGGCCAGTTCTGCGGATCACCGATGATAAAATCAAGCAGCCAGGCAACACACCACGCAAGGATCGTCATAGCGCGCTCCTCGCGGCTGTCAGCCAGTGGTTAAGCATCTGCGGACGTTGAGCAAAATGAACGTGTAGATAGCTGGCGAAGGTGTTTCCGACCTGCCAGCCGCCAGACCAGGCTTGCAGCGTTTTACCATCGCGCACTTTGCGACAGTTCATCACCGCTGGCGTTTCAGGGGTAAAATCGGAATAGTGGAATTCATGCCCGCGCAGCACTTCCCCTTCTGCTGCTAACAATGTTTGCTGCGCGGCCTGCGCTTCGCAGTAGCCAAATCGGGTCAGACGTTTTCCCATTTTGCTGTGGCCGGGAATGATATCCGCCATCAGCCAGGTATCGCCGTTACTGTCCTCAAGCGAACTGCCGAGATACATCAGCCCCCCACACTCTGCGTAAATCGCGACGCCACGTTGATGTGCCGCTCGCAGTTGCTTCAGCATCGAGACATTGCGAGCCAGCGCCGCAGCATGTAGCTCAGGATATCCACCACCTAACCAGATCATCTGACAGTCGGGTAAGCAGGTGTCGTGCAACGGGCTAAAACGAACAATATTAAGCCCCGTACGTTCCAGCAGCGTAATGTTGTCCGGGTAGTAGAAGTTGAAGGCTTCGTCATCGGCAATTGCAAGCGTTAGCCCTGCTCCGGCATCTGCGGCAGGCAGCGCGGGCCATTCGGCAGCAGGAAGATTGGTTGACTGGCTTAATGTCAGCAGTGCGTCAATATCAAGGGTTTGCTCCAGCGTCGCGGCAAACTCCTGCCACGGTTGCTGATTGATAACCGACTCACGTGCGGTGACTAAACCCAAATGTCGTTCGGGAAGGGCAACACCATCCATACGGGGTACGTAACCTAAGACGGGTACATCGCAGTAACGTTCGATTGCGACTTTCAGTAACTGGTAATGCGTTTCGCTGTTAACTCGATTAACAATAACGCCGGCGATGTTCAGAGTGGGATCAAAATGCTGAAAACCCATTACTGTTGCGGCGATTGAGGTGGAAACGGCTTTGCCATCAACCAGTAAGATGACCGGACAGCCTAACTGTTTAGCCATCGCGGCGGTGCTGCAGTAGTTTGGGTCGGTACCATAGCCGTCATACAACCCCATCACACCTTCAATAACGGCGATATCTGCATGTCGCATCTGCTCGTTGAATAGAGCGTTCAGCGTGGGGACGGGAAGCATAAAGCTATCAAGATTGCGGGAAGCGGTACCGCATACCGCTGTATGCCAGCCGGTATCAAGGTAATCAGGACCCACTTTGCAAGGCTGGACGCGCAAACCGCGTTTTTTCAACAAGCTCAACAAGCCCAGCGTCACCGTGGTTTTACCACAGCCGCTTCCGGTACCTGCAAGAACAAATGCGTGAAAATTGGCCGCCATACCCTGATCCTGTTCAGGGTGGTAGGGGTGTAGAGATACCCAGTCTCTCGACTGTATGCATCTGAACCACCCACTTCCCACCGAAGTTGTTGGTAGTCACTGACAGGCAGGTCTTCTGGCTTAGCGTCATCCTCACCCGTCCTTCCCAATCTTGCGATCAGTGGTCCATACGGGGTCGTCAGCATCACAGCAGCGGGGGCTGCGGGGGATTCTCACCCCCTTCCCTACCACAAATGTGGCAAACCTGTCAGTTCAAGAGCCTGGTTAATTAAGCTCTCTGTTATGAGGTAAATTCACGACCTCATGACAATAATTCAGTTTAATATCTTTCCGAATTCATTCAGCCAATTTCCTGGCCTTTTCCCACATATTCATACGTTCACTTTTTGAATGAAAGTATCAGCTAAGAATAAAGAAAGTCATTCACACAGACACTGTATCTCATCACAAAAATAAAAACTGGTGCAGTTTATCCCTCTAATACCATTATTTTGTTGCGCTATGACAATTTATTGGCAGCTGTCATTATTTTTCATTTTATAATGACGGGCATAGCACCACATATCAAAAATCGGCAATAGCAAAATATTGCTATTTAAGCGGACTCTCCGCGTGAAATGACATTAATTTGCTGGCGAAATGCCTGCGGCGTAACCTGATACGTTTGACGGAACACTTTGCAAAAATAGCTGGTTTGCGAAAAGCCTAAATTACGCGCAATGCTGGCTATGCTCCAGTCACTGTGGCAAAGCAACTCTTTGGCACTTGCCATTCTCTGTTGGTTTACCCATGCGTTAAAACCGATACCCTGATATTTTTTGAACAATTTACTGAAATAGTACGGGCTAAGGAAAACATGAGAGGCAACATCTTCCAGACGCAACTCGTCTGATAAATGTGCATCAATGTAGCGCAGGGCTTTTTTCATTTTACTGTCATGGGGGTTGGTACTGCGGTTAGCGCGTACCGGCTCTGACTGCTGCGGGTTATCTTTGATAACAACAAAATTGAGTTGTTTCTTAAGGCAATTTTCGACGATGAGCTTGAGTAAATCCGCTGAGGCAATGACTCGAGAATAGTCCATCTCAGGAACATTACGGAACTCGTTGACCAGCTCTGGATCGGCTTGCCAGCGGTCATCGACGTTGAGAATATCAACGAGGCCTACATCGTTACTTAAGCGTACTTGTCCACAAAGCACAAACCCTACCAGGTGTCCCGCGATGACCAGCGGAATTGAGAAATCGGTAAGCCCGGCATGGCAGCGATAAATGCAGGGTTGATCGGACTTAGAGGCTTCCAACCCTCCACAGCGGTCGCTCATACGACAACGCGTACTATGCTGAGGATGCTGGCGCATCAACTGGCAAAAAGGAGTGAAATTAAAAAGCTCAGAAATTTCATCACCGTGAATATTGACAACCACAACAGCCAGACTGGTGGCCTGTGCAAAATCCTGTGCGATTTTATTAATGAGTTCTGAGTTCAGGGCACTCGCAGAAATCATGATAAAACCTCTCAGTTAATTTATTGTTATAAATAAAACATATTATTCACACATTCATTTTCATCTCGCGATCCAGCGCTCTGATGAAAGTCAGCATTGAACATAACAAAAGTCTCCCATTCTTGGGAGACTTTTTAAGCCGTTCAGGAAACCGGATCACGAAAACAGTTTTTACCTTTCAATAATAAACATCTTTCATGAAGCTAGCTCTCGTTTTCCTCCAACTTACACGAATTACACGGTAAATTTTTGCCAATAAAATAACGATAAATTGCTGCGCCCGCACAGGCGCCGATGATGGGAGCCACAATCGGCACGAAGAAATAAGGGATATCGCGCCCGCCGGTCATCGCAACATCACCCCACCCGGCCATCCAGGCAAACAATTTAGGACCAAAATCACGTGCCGGGTTCATCGCAAAGCCGGTAAGTGGGCCGGTTGATGCGCCGATAACAGCAACCAGAATACCAATCAACAGTGGTGCCAGAGGGCCTTTGGGAACGCCGTTACCGTCGTCCGTTAGCGCCATAATCATCCCCATCAGAATGGAGGTAATCACCACTTCGACCAGTGCGGCCTGCCAGACACTCAGTGCGGCAGCAGGATACGTGCTAAAAATACTGGCAAGTTGCAGGCTTTCCAGACTGCCGCGTACCATTTGGTGGGCTGATTCATACTCAATAAATAAACTGCCGTACAACAAATAGGCCAGCATAGCGCCACCAAAGGCACCCGCTATCTGAGCGACAGAATAAGGCAGTACTTTACGGCCAGGAAAACAGGCAAACAACCAAAGTGCGATGGTAATAGCGGGATTGAGATGGGCCCCAGAAATCCCGGCTGTCAGGTAAACTGCAAGCGAGATCCCCAAGCCCCATATGATGCAGATCTCCCACAATCCCAAACTGGCACCCGCGACTTTAAGGGCGCTCAGGCACCCAATACCAAAAAACAAAAATAGCCCGGTACCCAAAAACTCAGCAATACATTGCGCTCTTAGTGAATCGTTCATTGTGACACCTTCTAAGCAGAGTTCGTGTCTTTACCAGCGGACTCCTTGCTGGCAGGAAGATTACTTCAAGACTTACTATAAAAATCTGTATCGGCAAATTGTTGGCAATCTGCAAGCGACATACCCTTAAAAATCGTGTTGTGATAGCAAAATTTTGCTATCACCTTTATTAAAACAGGTGACAAAACGAGGATTCACCCTATTAAAAGTACATTTTCAAAATAATAAAATATTGCGAAAAGCAGAATTCCATTTTCAAACGATCATCACAATTTCATTTTTCTCGCATAGCAAATGATATTTAAACTGTCACTCAGAAAAGTGTAAATATGGAATTAACATGACCAAATAGTCATATCGATAAAGATTAAAATAACTAACAAAAACAGGATATTACAATAACTCACAGCAATTTTATCTCACTGTAACCCCACTATTTTTTCACTCTTACTTTCAACTCAGCCATTCTTTTTCCTCGCTTCTTTTTATAGTCATGAAAATCGGGACAACCCAGGCGAGGTCTTTATGCAACAAGAAGCGTTAGGAATGGTAGAAACCAAAGGCTTAACTGCAGCCATAGAGGCCGCAGATGCAATGGTGAAGTCAGCCAATGTAATGCTGGTCGGCTACGAAAAAATTGGTTCGGGGCTGGTAACAGTTATTGTCCGCGGCGATGTCGGCGCAGTCAAAGCAGCAACAGATGCCGGTGCCGCCGCAGCCCGTAATGTGGGAGAAGTGAAAGCCGTACACGTTATCCCACGCCCGCATACCGATGTAGAAAAAATCTTACCGAAGGGAATTAGCTAATGAGCAGCAATGAACTGGTTGAACAGATCATGGCGCAGGTGATTGCTCGCGTGGCAACGCCGGAACAGCAGGCTATCCCAGAAAATAATCACCCAACACGAGAAACGGCTATGGCAGAGAAAAGCTGCAGTTTAACGGAGTTTGTCGGTACCGCGATTGGCGACACCGTCGGTCTGGTAATCGCCAACGTAGACAGTGCCCTACTGGACGCAATGAAACTTGAAAAACGCTATCGCTCCATTGGCATCCTTGGCGCCCGTACTGGTGCGGGTCCACACATCATGGCCGCTGATGAAGCGGTGAAAGCCACCAATACTGAAGTCGTCAGTATTGAGTTACCACGTGATACCAAAGGCGGCGCAGGTCATGGCTCGCTGATTATTCTTGGCGGCAACGATGTTTCCGACGTGAAACGCGGCATTGAAGTCGCACTGAAAGAGCTGGATCGCACCTTTGGCGACGTTTATGCCAACGAAGCCGGTCACATCGAAATGCAATACACCGCACGCGCCAGCTACGCACTTGAAAAAGCCTTTGGCGCACCGATTGGTCGTGCCTGTGGCGTCATCGTCGGCGCACCAGCATCCGTTGGTGTCCTGATGGCTGATACTGCCCTGAAATCCGCCAACGTGGAAGTTGTGGCTTACAGCTCCCCTGCTCATGGCACCAGCTTCAGTAACGAAGCCATTCTGGTTATTTCGGGTGACTCTGGCGCTGTTCGTCAGGCTGTTATCTCTGCCCGTGAAATCGGTAAAACCGTACTCGGGACCCTCGGCTCAGAGCCGAAAAACGATCGTCCGTCCTACATCTGATATCAGTGAGGCTGATTCATGAGATCGAAAAGATTTGAAGCACTGGCGAAGCGCCCTGTGAATCAGGATGGCTTCGTTAAGGAGTGGATCGAAGAAGGCTTCATTGCGATGGAAAGCCCGAACGACCCCAAACCGTCGATTAAAATCGTCAACGGTACAGTCACTGAACTGGACGGTAAATCCGCTAGTGAATTTGACTTAATCGACCATTTTATTGCCCGCTATGGCATTAACCTGGCGCGCGCTGAAGAAGTCATGGCGATGGATTCGGTCAAACTGGCCAATATGCTTTGCGATCCTAACGTGAAGCGCAAAGACATTGTGCCGCTGACCACCGCAATGACGCCGGCAAAAATTGTCGAAGTCGTGTCCCATATGAACGTCGTTGAGATGATGATGGCCATGCAGAAAATGCGTGCTCGTCGTACACCATCTCAACAAGCGCACGTCACTAATGTCAAAGATAACCCCGTGCAAATTGCCGCTGATGCCGCTGAAGGCGCATGGCGCGGGTTTGACGAACAGGAAACGACCGTTGCCGTTGCGCGTTATGCGCCATTTAACGCCATTGCGCTGTTAGTCGGCTCACAGGTTGGACGCCCGGGCGTGTTAACTCAGTGTTCTCTGGAAGAAGCAACCGAACTCAAACTCGGGATGCTAGGCCACACCTGCTACGCTGAAACCATCTCCGTCTATGGTACTGAACCCGTATTTACCGACGGCGATGACACGCCATGGTCTAAAGGCTTCCTCGCCTCATCCTACGCATCCCGTGGTCTGAAAATGCGCTTTACCTCCGGCTCTGGCTCAGAAGTTCAGATGGGTTACGCCGAAGGCAAATCGATGCTTTATCTGGAAGCCCGCTGTATTTACATCACCAAAGCTGCTGGCGTACAGGGTCTGCAAAACGGTTCCGTAAGCTGCATCGGAGTCCCTTCCGCCGTGCCGTCAGGAATTCGTGCAGTGCTGGCTGAAAACCTGATCTGCTCCTCTCTGGATCTGGAATGCGCCTCCAGCAACGACCAAACCTTTACCCATTCGGATATGCGTCGTACTGCGCGTCTGCTGATGCAGTTCCTGCCGGGTACTGACTTCATTTCCTCTGGTTATTCCGCAGTGCCGAACTACGACAACATGTTTGCGGGTTCGAACGAGGATGCTGAAGATTTTGACGACTACAACGTTCTCCAGCGTGACCTGAAAGTAGACGGTGGTCTGCGCCCGGTTCGTGAAGAAGACGTTATCGCCATTCGTAACAAAGCGGCGCGTGCGCTGCAGGCCGTCTTTGCCGGGATGGGATTACCGCCAATCACTGATGAAGAAGTGGAAGCGGCGACCTACGCCCACGGTTCGAAAGATATGCCGGAACGTAACATCGTTGAAGATATCAAGTTTGCACAAGAGATCATCAACAAAAACCGTAACGGTCTGGAAGTGGTGAAAGCCCTTGCTCAGGGCGGATTTACCGATGTCGCTCAGGACATGCTCAACATCCAGAAAGCCAAGTTAACCGGGGATTACCTGCATACCTCCGCCATTATCGTTGGCGACGGACAGGTGCTATCCGCTGTGAATGATGTTAACGACTATGCCGGTCCGGCAACAGGTTATCGCCTGCAAGGCGAACGCTGGGAAGAGATCAAAAACATCCCTGGCGCACTTGATCCCAACGAGCTTGGCTAAGGGGTGAAAAATGGAAATTAATGAAAAACTGCTGCGCCAGATAATTGAAGATGTGTTGTCTGAAATGCAGACCAGCGACAAACCCGTCTCTTTCCGTGCATCTACAGCGGCAAGCGCACCTCAGGCTGCTACGGCACAGGGCGACAGCTTTCTGACCGAGATTGGTGAAGCCAAACAAGGCCAGCAACAGGACGAAGTGATTATTGCCGTAGGGCCGGCGTTTGGCCTGTCTCAAACCGTCAATATTGTTGGGATCCCGCATAAGAATATCTTGCGCGAAGTGATTGCCGGTATTGAAGAAGAAGGCATTAAAGCGCGCGTTATCCGCTGCTTTAAATCCTCCGATGTGGCGTTTGTTGCCGTTGAGGGTAACCGTCTGAGCGGTTCCGGGATCTCTATCGGTATCCAGTCAAAAGGCACGACGGTTATTCACCAGCAGGGGTTACCGCCGCTTTCAAACCTGGAGCTGTTCCCTCAGGCGCCGCTTCTGACGCTGGAAACCTATCGTCAGATCGGTAAAAACGCCGCGCGTTATGCCAAGCGTGAATCTCCGCAACCGGTCCCTACGCTGAATGACCAGATGGCTCGTCCTAAGTACCAGGCGAAATCAGCCATTCTGCACATTAAAGAGACCAAATACGTTGTGACAGGCAAAAACCCGCAGGAACTGCGCGTGGCGCTTTGATAAAGGATACCTCCATGAATACCGACGCAATTGAATCGATGGTTCGGGATGTGTTGAGCCGGATGAACAGCCTGCAAGGCGAGTCCGCGACTCCGCCCGCGGCAAGTTCATCAGCACATACCGCGAAAGTCACGGATTACCCTCTCGCGAATAAACACCCTGAGTGGGTAAAAACTGCGACCAACAAAACGCTGGACGACTTCACGCTTGAAAATGTTCTGAGCAACAAAGTGACCGCGCAGGACATGCGCATCACTCCTGAAACACTGCGCCTCCAGGCGGAAATCGCCAAAGATGCCGGACGTGACAGGCTGGCGATGAACTTTGAGCGCGCTGCCGAGCTAACCGCTGTTCCTGACGATCGCATTCTTGAGATCTACAACGCGCTGCGCCCCTACCGCTCAACAAAAGATGAGCTGATGGCTATCGCCGACGATCTCGAAAATCGTTATCAGGCAAAAATCTGTGCAGCTTTCGTTCGTGAAGCGGCAGCGCTGTACGTTGAGCGTAAAAAACTCAAAGGCGACGACTAACTCAGGGATAGGATCATGCGATATATAGCTGGCATTGACATAGGCAACTCATCAACGGAAGTCGCTCTGGCTACTCTGGATGAGTCTGGCGTGCTGAGCATCACCGGCAGCGCGCTGGCAGAAACCACCGGAATTAAGGGCACATTACGTAATGTGTTTGGCATTCAGGAGGCCCTTACGCTGGCGGCAAAAAACGCCGGTATCAATGTCAGCGATATTTCGCTCATCCGTATTAACGAAGCCACCCCGGTCATTGGCGACGTGGCGATGGAAACAATAACCGAAACCATCATCACTGAATCCACCATGATCGGCCATAACCCTAAAACACCGGGCGGCGTCGGGTTAGGCGTGGGCGTCACTATTACGCCGGAAGACCTTCTCAGTCGCCCGGCGGATACGCCCTATATTCTGGTGGTGTCATCGGCATTTGATTTCGCCGATGTTGCTACGATGATTAATGCCTCCGTCCGTGCCGGATACCAGTTGACTGGCGTTATTTTGCAGCAGGACGATGGTGTGTTGGTCAGTAATCGTCTGACTCATCCCCTGCCCATCGTCGATGAAGTCCTTCATATTGACCGTATCCCGTTGGGGATGCTGGCTGCCATTGAGGTCGCCGTACCAGGAAAGGTCATTGAAACGCTTTCTAACCCCTACGGCATTGCAACTGTCTTTGGCCTCAATGCCGATGAGACTAAAAACATTGTTCCGATGGCACGGGCGCTGATCGGCAACCGTTCAGCCGTGGTGGTGAAAACGCCGTCAGGGGATGTGAAAGCGCGAGCGATTCCTGCCGGAAATCTGGAGCTACAGTCTCAGGGTCGTACAGTACGGGTCGACGTTGCAGCGGGCGCCGAAGCGATTATGAAAGCGGTTGGTGAATGCCCAAAACTGGATAACGTTACCGGAGAAGCTGGCACCAATATTGGCGGCATGCTGGAGCATGTGCGCCAGACGATGGCTGAATTAACCAATAAACCCAGTCATGAAATTTTTATTCAGGATCTGCTGGCGGTCGATACCTCGGTTCCTGTCAGCGTGACGGGTGGACTTGCCGGTGAGTTCTCGCTGGAACAAGCTGTCGGCATAGCCTCCATGGTGAAATCAGACCGCCTGCAAATGGCGATGATTGCCCAGGAGATCACGCAAAAGCTCAACATTGACGTCCAGGTTGGCGGGGCCGAAGCCGAAGCTGCCATTCTGGGGGCCTTAACTACTCCGGGCACCACGCGACCACTGGCTATTCTGGACCTCGGCGCGGGTTCAACCGACGCTTCTATCATCAATCCTAAGGGCGAAATTATTGCCACGCACCTGGCGGGTGCAGGCGATATGGTCACGATGATCATTGCCCGTGAACTGGGTCTGGATGACCGTTATCTCGCGGAAGAGATTAAAAAGTATCCGTTGGCGAAAGTTGAGAGCTTGTTCCATCTTCGCCACGAAGACGGCAGCGTTCAGTTCTTCCCTACGCCTCTCCCGCCGACGGTTTTTGCGCGCGTGTGCGTAGTGAAGCCCGATGAACTGGTGCCACTGCCGGGTGAACTGGCGCTGGAGAAAGTACGAGCCATTCGTCGAAGTGCTAAGGAACGCGTTTTAGTTACTAACGCACTCAGAGCGCTACGTCAGGTGAGTCCGACCGGGAACATTCGGGATATTCCCTTTGTGGTACTGGTTGGCGGCTCATCCCTGGATTTTGAAGTTCCGCAGCTGGTCACCGATGCTCTGGCGCATTATCGACTGGTTGCCGGGCGCGGCAATATTCGTGGTACCGAAGGTCCGCGCAATGCGGTTGCGACAGGGCTGATTCTCTCCTGGCATAAGGCATTCGCTCATGGAAAGTAATCTCACCACGCCAGCCATCGTTATCTTCACCAGTGCTGACTGCGCTGACGTCTGGAATGACGTACTGCTGGGTATTGAAGAAGAAGGGATCCCCTTTGTGATTCAGGAGAATGACTCAACTGACGTTATCCACAACGCATGGTTGGCTGCCTGCCAATCACCATTGCTGGTTGGTATTGGCTGTAGCCGTGAAAAACTGGTCGTTCACTACAAAAACTTACCCTCATCAGCACCGCTTTTTACGCTGACGTATCAACAAAATAGCCACGATCGCCGCAGCATTGGTAACAACGCTGCGCGGCTGGTTAAAGGCATTCCGTTCCGGGAATGCCACTCATAACCCACAGGAGAAAAGCAGTATGAATAACGCACTGGGACTGGTTGAAACAAAAGGGCTTGTCGGCGCTATTGAAGCCGCTGATGCCATGGTGAAATCCGCAAACGTGCAGTTGGTTGGTTACGAAAAAATCGGCTCTGGCCTCATCACCGTTATGGTTCGCGGTGATGTCGGCGCGGTGAAAGCAGCCGTAGATGCTGGAAGCGCAGCCGCAAGCGCCGTTGGCGAGGTGAAATCCTGCCACGTTATCCCGCGTCCGCACAGCGACGTTGAAGCCATTTTACCTAAATCCGCATAAGTCGTTGCAACCAAGGAGCACAGCGTGAAGCAATCACTGGGATTACTTGAAGTTAGTGGTCTGGCATTAGCCATCAGTTGCGCGGACGTCATGGCGAAAGCCGCCTCCATCACGCTGGTGGGCCTAGAAAAAACCAACGGCTCAGGCTGGACGGTGATCAAGATAATCGGGGATGTGGCCTCCGTCCAGGCGGCCATTTCCACTGGTGTCAGTTTCGCTGACCAGCGAGATGGACTGGTGGCTCACAAAGTCATTTCCAGACCCGGGGACGGGATCCTGTCGCATAGTGTTGTCCTGGAGCCTGAACCAACGCCCGAACCCATACCAGCCATACCGCATGAAGAGATATTTGTAGACCATGCGGCACCCGAAGCACCGCAAGATGCAGAATTGATTAGCTGCAATTTGTGTCTTGATCCTGCCTGCCCTCGCCAAAAAGGTGAGCCGCGCACACTTTGTCTTCATTCCGGCAAACGAGGTGAAGCGTGATGGATAAACAGCAACTGGAAACCACTGTCGCTAAGGTTCTGGATGAAATGCGCGAGCGCCCGATTCCGTTGGGGATCTCTAATCGGCATATTCATCTGTGCGCTGAAGATTACGGTCGCTTGTTTCCCAATCACCCAATTAGTGAGAAAAAAGAGCTGCTGCAGCCAGGGCAATATGCAGCAGAGCAGACTGTCACGCTGGTGGGGCCAAAAGGTCAGTTAAAAAATGTGCGTTTACTCGGCCCGCTGCGCAATACCAGCCAGGTCGAAATTTCCCGTACCGACGCCCGCACGTTGGGAATTGCTGCTCCGCTGCGGATGTCGGGCAATATTCAGGGCACACCCGGTGTTCGTCTTGTCAGCCCATTTGCTGAACTGGACTTAGCATCCGGGGTGATCGTTGCCCAACGGCATATCCATATGTCGCCGCTCGATGCTCTGATTCTGCGAGTTTCTCATGGTGATAAAGTCTCGGTCGCCATTAATGGCGATGAACGTCGACTGATTTTCGATAACGTCGCCGTCCGCGTTTCGCCGGATATGCGCCTCGAAATGCATATCGATACAGACGAAGCCAATGCTGCAGGCGCTGATAATCCCCAGGCATTCGCCACACTGGTGACCTCACGATGAACAACGAACTGCTGCAACGCATTATCGAGGAGGTTGTTTCCCGATTAAAAAAACGCGCGGAAAGCACGCTCACTCTTAGCGTCGCGCAGTTACGGGAAATCGATTCACGGACAGTATGCTGCCAGTACTCATCGCTCCTTCTCCAGCAAGTGGACCTGCCATTACTGGAGCAAATTGCCGAAGGATGCCCAGTCAACATGTCGGTGGTAACGATTCACGACGCGCTGGCATGCGGAGTCCGCGTGAAGATTTCACTACAACACCGATTGTTACCCGCAATCCCCGTGAAAAAACTCGCGCGTCTGCCGCTGGAATTCAGTGACGAACTGGGGCGAATCATCTTTTTGCATCCTGAGAAGCTTCTCAGCTATGCCAACGTCGCCCAATTGAGGGATGGCGTACTGGTGCTACGCCGTCGATGTGTCGTGACGGCTCTGGCTCAGGAAGCTGTCAGTCTGCGAAATGTCCAACTAATTAAGCAGGAGTGAGCTATGCATCTGGCACGGGTTACAGGCGTTGTGGTTTCCACGCAAAAATCTCCATCACTGGTGGGAAAAAAACTGTTGCTGGTACGTCGGGTAAGTGCTGACGGAGAGCTTCCTGCGTCTCCAGTGAGTGGAGATGAAGTCGCTGTTGATTCTGTCGGCGCGGGGACCGGCGAACTGGTATTACTCAGCAGCGGGTCCAGCGCCAGACACGTTTTTTCCGGCCCTAATGAGGCCATTGATCTGGCTATCGTCGGCATTGTCGACACGCTTTCTCGTTAGGAGGAACTATGGCGATTTATACCCGCACAGGTGATGCCGGAACAACAGCCCTATTTACCGGACAGCGCGTGAGCAAAACGCATCCGCGCGTGGAAGCCTACGGTACGCTGGACGAACTGAATGCGGCGCTTAGCCTGTGCGTTTGCGTGGCGAAAAACCCTCAGCACCGGCAGTTACTTGAAAATATCCAGCTGCAGCTTTTTTGGTTCAGCGCCGAACTGGCAAGCGAAAGCGAAGAACCGACGCCAGAGCAGCGCTACATCAGCTCAGAAGAAATTGCGGCACTGGAAGCTGCCATCGATATCGCAATGGGAAGAGTACCGCCCCTGCGCAGCTTTATTTTACCAGGCCGCAGCGAAGCCGCCAGCCGACTGCACTTTGCCCGAACTCTGGCACGCCGCGCAGAGAGACGACTGGTCGAGCTGTCCACCGAGATCTCCGTCAGACACGTGCTGATGCGTTATATCAACCGCCTGTCCGACTGCTTATATGCGCTTGCACGAGCAGAAGATCATGACGCCCATCAAAACGAAATCATTGAGAAAGTGGCTGAGCGCTATCTCGCTGCCGTTCAACCACCAGCCACAAAGGAGCCGACTATGTCTCTGTCTTTTCAGGAGCTCCACCAACTCACTCGCGCTGCGGTGACGAGAGCAGAAGAACTTCAGGTTCCGGTCGTCATTAGTATTGTTGATGCGAATGGGACCCAAACGGTGGCCTGGCGCATGCCTGACGCATTACTCGTGAGTAGCGAACTGGCACCGAAAAAAGCCTGGACTGCCGTGGCGATGAAAACCGCCACTCATGAGCTGACATCAGTAGTACAACCAGGCGCCGCGCTTTACGGTCTGGAAAGCCATATGCAGGGAAAAGTCGTCACCTTCGGTGGCGGGTACGCATTATGGCGTGAGGGTTTACTCCTCGGGGGTCTTGGCATCAGCGGAGGAAGCGTTGAACAGGATATGGACATTGCAGAAACGGCCATTGCGGCGATTAACGTGAGAACACATCAATGAATACTTCAGAACTTGAAACCCTTATTCGTAACATTTTGAGTGAGCAACTCGCCCCGGCAAAAGCAGAAGTTAAGGGTAACGGTATTTTTCCGTCCGTTGGCGAAGCGATCGATGCCGCTCATCAGGCTTTTCTGCGTTACCAGCAATGTCCATTGAAAACCCGCAGCGCCATCATAAACGCCCTACGCGAAGAACTGACGCCTCATCTTGCGTCACTGGCCACTGAGAGCGCTGCCGAAACGGGTATGGGCAACAAAGAGGATAAGTTCCTTAAAAATAAAGCCGCGCTGGACAACACTCCGGGTATCGAAGATCTCACCACCACGGCGCTAACCGGCGATGGCGGCATGGCGTTATTCGAGTATTCACCGTTTGGCGTGATTGGTTCTGTCGCCCCCAGTACTAATCCGACAGAGACCATTATTAACAACAGCATCAGCATGCTGGCGGCAGGGAATAGCGTTTACTTCAGTCCGCATCCGGGTGCTAAAAAGGTTTCACTCAAGCTGATTGCCATGATTGAAGATATCGCTTTCCGTTGCTGCGGAATTCGTAATCTTGTCGTCACGGTCACAGAACCCACTTTTGAGGCTACCCAGCAGATGATGGCGCACCCTAAAATCGCAGTTATGGCGATTACCGGTGGCCCAGGCATTGTTGCTATGGGCATGAAAAGCGGGAAAAAAGTCATCGGCGCAGGTGCAGGAAATCCACCCTGCATTGTTGATGAAACGGCTGACCTGGTTAAGGCAGCGGAAGATATCATCAATGGCGCATCCTTTGATTACAACCTCCCCTGCATTGCTGAGAAGAGCCTGATTGTTGTTGATGCCGTTGCCGAACGACTGGTTCAACAGATGCAGTCTTTTGGTGCGATGCTTCTCAATAGAGAAGAGGTAGACAAACTGCGAGCCATCTGCCTACCAGAAGGCATAGCCAATAAAAAACTGGTGGGTAAAAGCCCGGCAACCTTACTGGAAGCAGCAAGAATACCGGTTCCGGCAAAAGCACCTCGATTACTGATAGGCATCGTCCAGGCGGACGACCCGTGGGTTACCAGCGAGCAACTGATGCCAATGCTCCCCGTCGTAACGGTGAGCGATTTTGATAGTGCATTAACGTTGGCCCTGAAGGTTGAAGAGGGATTGCATCACACGGCCATTATGCATTCGCAAAATGTGTCACGTTTGAACCTTGCCGCGCGCACGCTTCAGACCTCCATCTTTGTGAAAAATGGCCCCTCTTACGCCGGGATCGGCGTTGGTGGTGAAGGCTTTACAACCTTCACTATTGCGACGCCAACCGGTGAAGGAACAACATCTGCGCGCACTTTCGCACGCTCTCGTCGTTGCGTGCTGACAAACGGTTTTTCTATTCGTTAATGGGGCCGTTATGAATAGCTTTTCACTGCAAACTCGATTGTACAGCGGCCAGGGAAGTCTGGATGTGCTCAAGCGCTTCACGAATAAGCATATCTGGATTATTTGCGATGGTTTTCTCGCGCGTTCTCCCCTGATTGAAAAGCTGCGCAACGCTCTGCCAGCGGATAACCGCATCAGCGTTTTCAGCGATATCACCCCCGATCCCACCATCAGCACTGTAGTTCAAGGGATTGCACAAATGCAGTCCCTGCGGCCGGACATCGTGATGGGTTTTGGTGGCGGCTCAGCACTGGACGCCGCAAAAGCCATCGTCTGGTTCAGCCGCCAGTTCGGTATTGAAATTGAAACCTGTGTCGCAATTCCCACTACCAGCGGTACGGGCTCCGAGGTAACCAGCGCCTGCGTGATTAGCGATCCGGATAAAGGCATTAAATATCCATTGTTTAATAATGCGCTTTATCCAGACATGGCCATCCTTGATCCAACGCTGGTCGTCAGCGTACCGCCAGCCATAACCGCGAATACCGGCATGGACGTATTAACGCATGCACTGGAGGCATACGTATCCACGAAGGCCAGCGACTTCACCGATGCACTAGCTGAAAAAGCGGCTCAAATCGTCTTCCAGTACCTGCCTGTCGCCGTCAGCAAAGGCGAATGTCTGGCAACCAGAGGGAAAATGCACAATGCGTCAACGCTCGCGGGAATGGCATTTAGTCAGGCTGGACTGGGGATCAATCATGCGATTGCCCATCAGTTGGGCGGTCAGTTTCATCTGCCACACGGACTTGCCAATGCGCTGCTGCTGACCCATGTCATTCATTTTAATGCTCGCGATCCGCGGGCTGCGAAGCGCTATGCCCGTTTCGCTAAAGCCTGCCATTTATGCCCGGATAACGCGAACGATACAGCGGCATTGAATGCGCTCATTCATCATATCGAGCTACTCAAAAAACAGTGTGCGTTGCCTTCTTTAGTTGACGCGCTTAAAGACGGAAAGCAAGCCTGGTCGCAACGTATCCCGTCGATGGTTCAGGCCGCGCTGGCTGATGTCACGCTGCAAACCAATCCTCGTGTTGCCGACGCCAGTGCCATGCAGGAACTGCTTGAGGAATTATTATGAAGACAGCCATGACGGCAGAGTCCACGCTCTATGATGCGCAGACAATTCGCGAACGCGTTCGCGCAGCGGGTGTTGTCGGAGCCGGAGGCGCAGGCTTTCCTGCTCACGTAAAATTACAGGCGCAGGTCGATACTTTTCTGGTCAATGCGGCTGAATGTGAGCCAATGCTGAAAGTTGACCAGCAGTTGATGGCCGTCCAGGCTGAGCGACTTATCCACGGAGTTCAATATGCCATGACGGCTACCGGAGCCAGTTCCGGAATTATTGCGCTCAAAGAGAAATACCAAGAAGCTATCAATGCATTAACGCCCCTTCTGCCTGCCGGGATCCGCTTACATATTTTGCCCGATGTCTACCCGGCAGGTGACGAGGTTCTGACCATCTGGATGGCAACAGGCCGGAGAGTTCCGCCTGCCGCGCTGCCGGTCAGCGTCGGCGTAGTGGTCAATAACGTCCAGACCGTGCTCAACATCGCGAGAGCAGTTGAGCAGCAGTACCCCGTTACGCGTCGTACCTTGACCGTTAACGGCGCAGTCGCCAGTCCCATCACACTCACAGTCCCTGTCGGCATGTCTTTACGTGACGTTCTGGCGCTGGCCGGGGGTGCAACCGTTGACGATCCCGGCTTTATTAACGGTGGTCCGATGATGGGCGGCCTGATTACTTCACTGGATACCCCAGTCAGCAAGACCACCGGGGGCCTGCTGGTTTTGCCTAAGTCTCATGCGTTGATTCAGCGGCGGATGCAGGATGAACGTACCGTGCTTTCCGTTGCAAAAACCGTTTGCGAGCAGTGCCGTTTGTGTACGGATTTGTGCCCAAGGCATTTGATCGGTCATGAATTATCCCCTCATCTGCTGGTTCGTGCGGTTAATTATCAGCAGGCAGCCACGCCGCAATTGCTGCTCACGGCCTTGACCTGCTCAGAATGCAATGTGTGTGAAAGCGTTGCCTGTCCAGTTGGGATTTCGCCGATGCGAATCAACCGCATGCTTAAACGCGAGCTGCGGGCGCTCAACCATCGTTATGAAGGGCCGCTAAATCCTGAGGATGAAATGGCGAAGTACCGGCTGATCCCGATTAAGCGCCTTATTACCAAACTGGGCCTTAGCGACTGGTATCACGATGCGCCACTGGCTGAGACTGACTACTCCACAGATAAAACGACGCTGTTGTTACGCCAGCATATAGGTGCCAGCGCTATCCCATGTGTAGAACAAGGCGAATGCGTTGTTCGCGGTCAATGCGTTGCCGATGTGCCGTCCGGTGCATTAGGCGCGCCTGTTCACGCCAGTATTGACGGTATTGTCAGCGAAATCACTGAGCAATCCATCACGGTAATAAGAGGTTAATCATGTCTCAGGCTATAGGGATTTTAGAACTCACCAGCATTGCCAAAGGAATGGAAGCTGGCGATGCCATGTTAAAAAGCGCGAATGTGAATTTACTGGTCAGCAAGACCATCTGCCCGGGAAAATTTCTACTCATGCTCGGTGGTGACGTAGGTGCCGTACAACAGGCGATTGCCACTGGAACATCTCTTGCTGGCGATATGCTCGTTGATAGCCTGGTACTCCCCAACATTCATGCCAGCGTACTACCCGCAATCAGCGGACTAAACAGCGTAGATAAGCGTCAGGCAGTTGGTATTGTCGAAACATGGAGCGTTGCTGCCTGCATCTGCGCCGCCGACCGGGCGGTTAAAGCCTCCAACGTCACGCTGGTACGCGTCCATATGGCATTTGGTATTGGCGGCAAGTGTTACATGGTCGTAGCTGGCGATGTATCCGATGTGAATAACGCGGTGACGGTTGCCAGTGAAAGTGCGGGTGAAAAAGGCCTGCTGGTTTACCGCTCGGTCATCCCCCGTCCACACGAAAGCATGTGGCGACAAATGGTGGAAGGATAATGGAAAGACAACCCACCACGGATCGTATGATTCAGGAATATGTTCCTGGCAAACAGGTCACGTTGGCGCACCTTATCGCCAATCCCGGTAAGGATTTGTTCAAGAAACTGGGATTACCTGATTCGGTTTCTGCGATCGGTATTCTGACCATTACCCCTAGCGAAGCCTCAATCATCGCCTGTGATATCGCCACGAAATCAGGGGCGGTAGAGATTGGTTTTCTCGACCGGTTTACCGGCGCGGTGGTACTGACGGGCGATGTTTCAGCCGTTGAGTACGCGCTGAAACAGGTAACCCGAACGCTGGGCGAAATGATGCGTTTTACCGCGTGTCCCATCACCCGGACGTAATCTCATGAAACGTATCATGCTAATTGGTCCCAGCCAGTGCGGTAAAACGTCGCTCACGCAGTGCATGCGCGGAGAGGTGCTCCACTATCAGAAGACCCAGGCCATAGTCTGGTCACCTACGACAATAGACACACCGGGTGAATATCTTGAGAACCGCTGCCTGTACAGTGCGCTGCTGGCCAGCGCCTGTGAAGCGGACATTATTGCGCTGGTACTCAATGCAGACGCGCCGTGGTCACCATTTTCTCCCGGTTTTACCGGACCAATGAACCGACCCGTTATTGGCCTCGTTACCAAAGCCGATTTAGCCAACCCGCAGCGTATTTCTCTTGTGGAGAGTTGGTTAGTTCAGGCTGGTGCGCAAAAAGTATTTGTCACCAGCGCGCTGGAGAATACCGGAGTCGATGAGATGTTCATTTTTCTGAATGCAAAGGAACCTTCATGTCTCACAAAATAATGGCCATTAATGCAGGTAGTTCCTCGCTTAAGTTTCAACTACTGGCGATGCCGCAGGGTGAAATGATCTGCCAGGGGTTGATAGAACGTATCGGTTTGTCTGATGCACAGGTCACCCTAAAAACACCAGCGCAGAAATGGCAGGAGACTTTGCACGTAGCCGATCACCGTGAAGCCGTAACGTTGCTTCTGGAAAAACTGCTCAACCACCACATTATCAGCAGTCTGGAAGAGATCGACGGCGTGGGCCACCGCGTCGCACACGGCGGGGAATCCTTTAAAGACTCCGCGCTGGTAACTGATGAAACGCTGGCAGAAATCGAGCGCCTCGCGGAACTGGCCCCTCTGCATAACCCGGTAAATGCGTTGGGGATCGCGGTATTCCGCCAGCTATTGCCCAAAACGCCAGCCGTTGCGGTGTTCGACACCGCGTTTCATCAAACGCTTGATGAGCCTTCTTTCATCTATCCCCTGCCCTGGCGTTACTATGTCGAGTTGGGTATTCGTCGTTACGGTTTTCATGGTACCAGCCACAAATACGTTAGCTCACAGCTTGCTGAAAAACTGGGTGTGCCACTCAGCGCCCTGCGCGTTGTTTGTTGTCATCTGGGCAACGGCAGCAGCATCTGCGCCATCAAAGGCGGACAATCGGTGAATACGTCAATGGGCTTTACACCACAATCTGGCGTGATGATGGGCACGCGAAGTGGCGATATTGATCCATCCATTTTGCCCTGGATAGCCCTGCGAGAAGGCAAAACACCGCAGCAGCTCAATCAATTGCTCAACAATGAGTCCGGATTGCTCGGTGTTTCTGGCATTTCACCTGACTACCGCGACGTTGAACATGCCGCAGATACAGGCAATCACCAGGCTGCGCTGGCGTTGACGCTTTTTGCTGAGCGCATTCGTGCCACCATTGGTAGCTATATTATGCAGATGGGTGGTCTGGATGCCCTGGTGTTTACCGGTGGTATTGGCGAAAACTCCGCACGGGCGCGCGCTGCGATTTGTCGTAACCTGAATTTCCTGGGTCTGGCCGTTGATGAGGAAAAAAATCAGCGTAATGCCACCTTCATTCAAACGGAAAATGCGATGGTCAAAGTAGCAGTGATTAATACCAATGAAGAGCTAATGATTGCGCAAGACGTTATGCGTTTAGCGATATCTGAAACTGTGACATTGGGCATTCCTGCATAATACTGCAGCACCTCAAATTGCGGCAAATCATGGTAATAGCGCGATCGCCATGACACTATGCGCCGAGGATTGCTGATCACATAGGTGAAGACGTGGCTGTTGCGCAATGTCCCGCATCGTGCGGAGAACTTATCCAGGGCTGGATTCTGGGCAGTGAGAAATTGGTCTCCTGCCCGGTTGAATGGTATAGCACCGTTGAGGTCACTTCAGGTTCACCGCTGACAGATGAACGTCCACTTTCGCGGGCAATGGTTGAGAGGTTATTGCTGCACTGGCAATACCCGGCACACATGAGTCAGGATATCCGAATAGATGTCCAGTCAACCATTCCTGTCGCTAAAGGGATGGCCAGCAGCACAGCGGATATCGCCGCCACGGCAATCGCCACGGCACAGTATCTGGGGCATCAGCTAGACGAATCCACTCTGGCGCAGCTTTGCGTTTCGCTGGAACCTACCGACAGCACCGTTTTCCGCCAGCTTACACTGTTCGATCATAACGACGCCTCCACGCAAATTGCCTGTAAATCCCAGCCTCAACTCGATCTGCTGGTTCTCGAAAGCCCGGAAACCTTGCTTACTGCTGATTATCACCGTACTCCACGTCAGTCAGGGCTACTGGCGGGCGCCCCAGCTCTGAAACGCGCATGGGAAAAGGTACAGGAAGCCTGTATCAGTCAAAACCCTTATCGGATGGGCGAAGCCGCCACGCTGAGCGCGATCGCCAGCCAGTTGCTGTTACCTAAACCAGATTTTGATTCACTATTAGCACTGGTAGAAGAATGTGATTTATACGGCGTCAACGTCGCGCACAGCGGCAGCGTCGTCGGTCTGATGCTCGACAGAAGGCGTCATGATGTGGACTACATTAAATGGATGCTGACGCAGAAAAAATTGACAGTGCACTGGCCGGAACAACATTTGTTGCGGATGGTAACTGGCGGGGTCGAACTGCAATAAGGGCCGCCGCTAAGCAGCGACCCAAACGAGCATAAAATCGTTACTCAGCTTTCGCATCGGCGTTTTTCACTTCGCCCATCGCTTTCAGCTTTTTAGAGATGTCGCGGCGCTCTTTAGAGATCTCAGCGTTTTTGATGATGTAATCATCAACACGATCTTCATAATCGCTTTTCATGCTGGCGATAATGCCCTGAATCGCTTCCACGCTCATTCCAGGCTTGATGTAGTCGCTCAGGTTGTCCAACAGCAGAACGCGTTTCTGGTTGTCACGGATCTTTTTCTCAACGTCCTGAATTTCACGTTGCAGTTTGTTTTTACGACGGAACAGACGAACAAATTCCAGCACGTCCTGGAAAGAAGGCTTGGTAGTTTCCATTTTTACACCCCTGATAATGTGAGATTCGGATTCGTTAAAACAACGGCTAAAGTGGGTCAACATTACTTTCATGCCCGCCAT
The DNA here is from genome assembly GCF_006385635.1 of Citrobacter sp. CF971. Lineage (NCBI taxonomy): Bacteria > Pseudomonadati > Pseudomonadota > Gammaproteobacteria > Enterobacterales > Enterobacteriaceae > Citrobacter > Citrobacter sp. CF971. Next base: position 3,008,197 of record NZ_CP041051.1, read on the forward strand.
ACTTCAAGTTGCATCTGCATCGACAATGCATGGTTGAAACCTGAATTATCGAGGGTAAAGCCATTGCAGTTACCAATGGTTTTAGCCTTTTTCAGTATCATACCTCTAATCTTTGCTGAATCGAAGCAGCAGTAGAACCTATCGCCTCATCTGCTCTTTATTTGCGCAGCGCGCGACAGATTAAATGTGAGAGCAACTCCAGCTGTCGCGCCATTTCCATGTTCAACCAAACGTAGCCGTGAATGGGCGTTTCTGCGACATTATCGCCTTTATGCTCAGCAATGAGCTGACGCAACTCCGCCACGGTGTCATTGAGCTTTTCCGTATTGGCAAGCACCGGCTGCGGATTTCCTTCGTACAAGGCGTGGGTTATGGTCAGTAGCGCCTGCTGCGTCCTGAGCTGAGTTTCACGCAAAGTTTGTGCATTCAGCATGACAAAGTGGCTGGTGCGGCTGGCCCAAAGCGCATTAATTTGCAGCTCAAGCATGCAGACCAGATTGCGGTTAACCGTTTGAATAGCCTCAAAAATGGATTTTTGAATACGGGTTTCTTTACTGGCGGGAACGATGAGTCCGCGCATTTTGACAACGTCGCTTAAGAGCTGCTGTAAATGCTTCTCAAGCCGCGGTTGCTCAAGCAAATTAGGGGATAGCGCGGCCTGATACACCCGATTGTATCCCGTCACACAATGTGCCAATTGGATACGCCAGTGTATAAATGCCCGCTGCGGCCAGATGCCGGTAAACAACATCGCCAGTAACGAACCCAAAATAACATCGCCACCGCGCCATAACGCGGTATTCATATCTCCGGCAGGCGCCCCCACGACCACGGCAAGCGTAATGCCAATCAGCAGCGCCTGATACGGCCTTTTACCCAATGCCAACCAGCCACAGAGAAACATCGCCACCGCGCACCAGATCAGCATTAGCGGAAGCGAAAAGAGTTCCAGACGCAGGGCAATCAATCCAAGCACCGAGCCCAGGATCGTTCCGCCTATACGCTCAAACGCTCTGGGAACAACGTTACCCCAAAAAGAAATTGGCCCCATAATCACCACCAGCGTGATCAGAGGCCATGTACCTTCGGGAATGTTTAACAGGCGTACCAACAGAAAAGTAAGAAGAAACGCCAGCGCAATGCGAATGCCATGCACCACACGATAATGACGATACAAACGAATTTCAAAAGGACTCAGCGACTTATCTGCACGCACTCATGCACTCCGTCAGGGAATAGCAAAGAAGCGAATTGTACCTGTTTTTACGGTGAAAACATCATCCTGATGACCAGGACATTCATCCTGATTTACACCAAAAACAGTTACTTCAACTGTACCGGCACGTACATTTCAATGTCCCAGTAACCGTCCTCCATGCCGTTGTTCAGATAAACTTCAAAACAGGGTTTAGCGGCTATCGCATACGTCGAATCCTGCATCAGGCGCTCAAAAAACTGATACCACGGCGTCGCGAAGTCATGATTTTCAACGCGCGCAACGGCTATAGCATAGTCGCCACCTGCCAGCTCGGTCTGGATCACCCCTTCACTGTTTTCCGGGATCTCAAAACCTTCAGGCACAGACACCACGGTATCACAACGCAGTTTTTCCGCCGGAACAACGTCAGGATTGTCGTAATAAACGGCTATCCATTCCAGCGGTACGATCTGCTTACCGTCGACCCACATCATTAACTGTTCGAAACCTTGCTTTACCGTTTGTTCCCACGGTCCAACCATATGGAAACCGGCAATTATGCGTTTCTCGACCTGCTTTATCTCGTACTCCATATAACCTCCGTTATTACACTGTATTTATATACAGTGTAATTTTTAGGTATGACGGCCACAAGGAATCAGTGATTATTATGTGAGCAGATTCGCACTCTTGCCAGTCAGGCACATCAGGAAAAACTACGCCTTATGGCGGAAGTAATCGCTCAGACGCGAGAAGACGCCACCTTCGTTGACAGACTCCAGCGTAACCAGAGGCCAGTGCGCCACCAGTTTATCCCGATCGTAGAGTTCAATTTCCCCCACACGTTGATGGGCAGCGATGGGGGCGACCAGTTCTTTCTTATCAAGTACATATTTTGCCTTGATATTCGCGACTTCGGCTTTAGGCAGGGCCATCCAGAAATCCTGCTCTGTGCCAAGGCTAATTTTTTCTTTATCGCCATACCAGATCCGTTCAATACCGACCTGCTTACCGCTACGTAAAACCTGCACGGTATCGAAGTTCTTTTGTCCCCATTGCAGCAATTTTCTCGCCTGGTCTTCACGTCCTTTCGCACTCTCCGCCCCCATCACAACCGCAATCAGGCGGCGCTGCCCATCAACAGCAGAAGCAATCAGGTTGAATCCAGCGCCGGAGGTATGCCCAGTCTTCAGACCGTCGACGTTCATGGTTTTATCCCACAACAAACCGTTACGGTTTTGCTGCGTGATTCCGTTCCAGGTAAGGCTTTTTTCACTGTACATATGGTAGAAATCCGGCTCTCCATGGATGATAGCTCGCGACAGCACGGCCAGATCGTAAGCTGAGCTATGCTGACCTGGCGCATCCAGACCATGTACCGTTTCAAAATGCGTGTCACGCAGGTTCAGCTTTTGCACATAGTTGTTCATCATCGCGACAAACTGTGGCTGCCCTCCGGCGATGTAATCCGCCAGCGCCACACAGGCATCATTACCGGAATCAACAATTAACCCGCGACTCAGGTCGCGCACAGAAACGCGATCCCCTTCTTTCAGGAACATTAAGGATGAACCGACGAATACCGGATTATCTTTCGCCCAGGCGTCGCGCCCAACGGTGACAATATCTGTCGGACTAATACGCTTGCTGTCGATTGCGCGATCGACAACATAACCAGTCATCAGCTTGGTCAGGCTGGCAGGGTTGCGCTGCTGGTGTTCATTTCCGGCTGTCAGGATTTGGCCCGTGGTGTAATCCATTAATACCCACGCCCCGGCATTAATCGCAGGTGGCTGTGGGGAAAAGCTTACGACCTCGGTCGCGTACGCGGGCGAAAAACTCATCGCAAAGAGTGAAGCGGCAATAAACAAACAGCGTTTCAACAGCATGTCCTCAGGAAATGGAGAAATAGCCGTTCTTTTTACGGAAGTTCTGGCGAACAAACATGGATAAATTGCAAGAAAATGTGACATAAGGCACATTTTCTTGCTGTAAGGAAAGGTTTTCAGATATCAACCGCGGCGGGCATTACCCTTTACGCGGTGCTGTCTCTGCGTGATGGCTGCGATGACGATGATAGCCATCTATCATGCTGCGGAAAATTTGCCCCGGTGTGTCACCCAGCGTGCACAGGTAAATATGTGCACAGATGAACAGTAAGCCGACAATCGCCAACACCATATGCAGCACCAGCATCACAGGCCCTGCCCCTATTACCTGCGGGTAGAGACATAACAACCCGGTAATGATCAACAGCGGAACCAGCGCATACATGATGGCCAGATAAGCCAACTGTTGTAGCGGGTTAAATTTACTCTCTGCCGTTGCTGCAAACGGGTGCGGCTCACCTTTCATGATGCCATACAGATAAAAGCGCGTTTGCAACAAGCAGCGTGATATCAACCCGTTAAACTTCACCCGATAATGACAACCGTTGCCGCTGGTTGCGTTGATTAGCACAAAACAAACCCAGAAGGCCAACAGGGCGAAACCGCACCAGGTATGTACCTGCACCATCAATGCCACCGGTCCGACAGAGAAGTGCCCAAACAGGCCACTCAGCAGAAGCAGGATAAAAAGCAGCGCATTACCCCAGTGCCAGCGGCGAACTGCCAGCGAATAGAGGTAATCCCGATGTTCTTCTCCAGTAGCTGTTTTGGGTGACAACATCCGACGTAACAGCGCGTGTATAACCAGGCCCGCAATCATCAGCACAATAACAACGCCTGCATAAATGAGCCACAGCGGCCAGTAGTCCGGCGCATAGTTAAGCTCTGCTCCCCAGAGAGAATTCATGCTTTACCCTCCTGATGGATCTCTTTACGCCGATAAACACTCACCGGGCCGCTACGCGTATCCTGCTGGCGATAAACCTCTTTTTGATTTATCCAGTGCTGAATTTCCGGGTCGTCACGACGACCAAATTTCAGCGCATCCGTCGGGCAAACGGAAACGCAGGCGGGCGATTGTCCAGTCTCCAGTCGGGTATCTGCACAGAAGTTACATTTGTCGGCAATTCCCGTTTGCGGATTGAGATAACGAACGTGGAACGGACAAGCGGCAACGCAATAGTCACAGCCAATACAGCGAGACTTATCCACTTGCACAATGCCATTTTCGTCGCGAAATGACGCACCGGTCGGACAAACGCTGACACACGGCGCATCTTCACAATGCTGACAGGAAACGCGAACAAACTGGAAGTGGGATAGCACCTCGGGTTCATGTTCGGGTGAACGGATCTGCACCTGTAGACGGCTAAATCCCTCTGGCACGTCATTCAAAACTTTGCAGGCAACCGTACATGCCTGACAGCCGATACAGCGTTTCTCGTCATGCAGCATGACATAAGGGTTTGTTGCTTGATTCATGATGTTCTCCTTTCTCATGCCCGACGAAGCGTAACGCCAGCGGTGTGGACCACCGTACCGGAAACCGGACTGGTGACATGCGGAAGCAAATTACCGCAATGGATACCGTGCGTTGTCGCTGCGGTTTTGGCTCCCGCCTTGGCGCCAAATCCCATATAAACAAACAGCGTATCGGGCCGAATTCCGGCGGTGACCAGCGCTTTGCCTTTTTCCTTGCCGGTCGCATTTTCCAGCCAGATGTCATCGCCGCTTTTGATGCCTTTTTCACGGGCCGTTTGCGGGTGGATCCACACCGCGTTGTCCCACATCAACTCGCTAAGCAGTGGCACGTATTGCGTCGCACCGTTGGTATGAACCGCCACTTTTCCCTGGATAAAATAGAGCTCACTATCGCCTTTGAGCGCAAAATTGCGCGCGCGGAATACCGTAGCCAGGCAGGAGCGTCTCCAGTTCTTCAGAATAAAGCTCTATTTTTCCTGAAGGAGATTTAAAGCGCAGTTGCTCGCCATAGGTACCGTCGCTGTCAACCGCCACCGCACCCGGATAGCGTTCCACAAACTGACGCACCGCTTCAGGTTCACGCAGCAGTAACGGAACACCCCACTCCCGATACCCTTTCTCACGCAGTTCAGCAGACAGCGCATGATCGCCATTAAGCTGGTATAACTGACGCGTTTGCATATCCTGCCATGGGTAGAATTGCCCAAGGCCTAACTGCACGGCCAGCTCTTTCCAGATTTGCCAGCTTGGACGCGCATCACCAATAGGTTCTACTACCTGCTGGCGCAGGGCATAGGCTGGATTCAGACCCGACATGTCTGAAACTTCTTCATCGCGCTCAAGGTAAGTACATTCAGGCAAAAGGTAGTCGGCATACGCCGCGCTTTCGCTTAGATAAACATCACAACTGACCACAAGGTCGAGCTGTTCAACGGTTTTGACCAGATCCGGTCGGCAGGTAACGGTTTGGAAAGGGTTGTGTCGGGACATAATCCATCCCTTCACCGGATAAGGCGTCTGGTTTAACACAGCATCAATGATGCTTTGCACCACACCACCGCCCGCCGCGATGTACTTAAACTGCGGGGCTACCAGATCGATACGCTGCGCCGTTGGCTTGGGTAATTTGACATCGGGTTTTGCCAGCACCGGAGCGACCTTCTCTCCGGCCAGCTTATTATAAGTTGCCGCCGCTTTTTTCTGGTATAAACCGCCTTCACGCTCAATATTGCCAAGCAGCACATTGAGGGTAAAAATCATGCGCCGCATATCAATTTCTTCTTGCGAGAACGTCGCACGATGGCCCGGGCTGACGATAGCATGAGGCGCGCAGGCGGCCATTTCTCGGGTGACCCGAACAATGACATCAGCAGGCACATCAGCTTGCTTTTGCGCCCATTCCGGCGTGGTCTCTTGTACTGCTTCTGCCAGTTGGTCAAACCCTGTGGTGTAGCGCGCAACGAAGTCCGCGTCATACAATTTTTCATTGATCATGACGTGACACATGGCCATCAACACCGGCAAGTCGCCGCCCGGTTTGAGCGCATGCCATTCATCCGCCTTGCTGGAGAAGACGGACAGACGAGGGTCGAAGCTGACCATTTTTGCGCCCTTTTCCTGCGCCATCATCAGTTCATGCGTTTCGGCAACCTCAATTCCTTCATAAAGGTTGTGACCAAAAGAGACCATATAACGGGTATTGGCGATATCCATGGCCAAATCGCCGCCCATCATCACTTTGGCGGCAATCGATTTTCCGGCCGGGCATGTCGACGCGTGCGTAAAGGTGTTTGGCGATCCGAAAGCCGTCGCCAGTTGAAATAAATGCCCTGAAAGCGAACCGGATTTAGAAGAAAACACGACGCCCTGAGGACCATGTTGCGTTTTGATTGCCGTCATTTTTTCGGCAATTTCTTTATACGCTTGTTCCCAGCTAATAACCTGCCATTCTCCGCTCCCGCGAGGTCCTGTGCGTTTCATGGGTTTAACAATGCGATGAGGGTCGTTGACCAGGCTAACGCCGCTGCCGCCACGAGCGCAGACACGCGTGCCTTGTTGAGGAGCATTAGGGTTCCCTTGAATAAAAACCGTTTTGTTATTAATTACCTGCGCCTGTATCGGGCAACGATAAGAACACATTTCACACAAACTTGGCGTCAGGGATGTCTTCCCTTTGATACTCTCAGGAGAATTTCGTGCCAGTGCGCCTGGCGGAAAACTGCCTATCGCACAGGCTGAACAGCCTATACCCACTCCTCGCAAAAAATTACGCCGACTAATGCTCATATAACCTCCTGTTATTAGATATATCCAATGATTATATGGCGTTTAGAATATTTATTTTTTACATCAATCACATTTCATTACAATGCATGACAGCGAATTGACACAAATAAAAACTCTTTGTTTATAAAAGACTTTTAAAGTTTCCAGAACACAATAAAAGAAGAAGAAAATAACAATAATGGTTATCAATTAGATTGTTTACAAATCCGCAACTCCAAGATATTTTATTTCCGTAATTTATTTTAACAGTGCGGAATTTATTTATTAATTCTATAAAAGTCCTGTTTATCTCAACTTTATTGCGTACACAATCCAGCTTCGATAATACCATAGCTGATTATCTCACTATTTTTTGGTATTCTTGGAGGAGCGCTAAATTGATCCCGGACATAACTGAACAATGAATGACGGCAAGCAGCAACCTGGTTTTCTCTTCCACGATTATGAGACCTTTGGTACCCATCCGGCGCTGGACAGACCCGCGCAATTTGCGGCTATCCGCACAGATAATGATTTCAACATCATCGGTGAACCAGAAGTCTTTTATTGCAAACCCGCGGACGATTATTTGCCGCAGCCTGAGGCGGTGTTGATTACGGGTATCACACCGCAGGAAGCACGTGAAAAGGGAGAGAATGAAGCCGCTTTTGCTGCGCGCATCCACGCCCTATTCACCGTGCCGAAAACCTGTATCCTGGGCTATAACAACGTGCGCTTCGATGATGAGGTGACGCGCAACATCCTGTATCGCAATTTCTACGATCCCTATGCCTGGAGTTGGCAGAACGATAATTCGCGTTGGGATCTGCTGGATGTGATGCGCGCCTGCTATGCCCTGCGCCCTGAAGGCATTAACTGGCCGGAAAACGACGACGGCTTACCCAGCTTCCGCCTGGAGCATTTGACTAAAGCCAACGGTATTGAGCATGCCAATGCTCACGATGCGATGGCGGACGTATACGCCACGATCGCAATGGCGCAATTAGTGAAGTCACGTCAGCCGCGTCTGTTTGATTATCTCTACAGCCATCGTAATAAGCACAAGCTGGCCGCGTTGGTTGATGTCCCGCAAATGAAACCTCTGGTCCATGTCACTGGTATGTTCGGCGCATGGCGCGGTAACACCAGTTGGGTGGCGCCATTGGCGTGGCATCCGGAGAATCGTAACGCGGTTATTATGGTCGACTTAGCTGGTGATATTTCGCCGCTGCTCGAACTCGACAGCGACGCCCTGCGCGAGCGGCTCTACACGTCTAAAGCGGATCTGGGTGATAACCCGGCCGTACCGGTTAAATTGGTGCACATCAACAAATGCCCGGTACTGGCACAGGCGAATACCCTGCGTCCGGAAGATGCCGACCGTCTTGGCATTAACCGCCAGCATTGTCTGGATAATCTCAAAGTTCTGCGCGAAAACCCGCAGATACGCGACAAAGTGGTCGCGATCTTTGCCGATGCGGAACCCTTTACTCCATCAGATAACGTGGATGCCCAACTGTACAACGGCTTTTTCAGCGATGCTGACCGTGCGGCGATGAAAATCGTTCTGGAAACCGAACCACGCAATTTACCGGCGCTGGATATCTCCTTTGTCGATAAGCGCATTGAAAAACTGTTGTTTAATTACCGTGCACGTAACTTCCCGGGAACGCTGGACGAAGCTGAACAGCAGCGCTGGCTGGACCATCGTCGCCAGGTATTCACACCGGAGTTTTTGCAAAATTACGCCAATGAATTGCAGCTATTGAGCCAGCAATATGCGGATAACAAAGAAAAGTTGATGCTGCTGAAATCACTCTGGCAGTATGCCGAAGAGATTGTATAAATCCCACGTATAAAAAAACGGAGAACATGTCTCCGTTTTTTTCAGCTAAACGCAGTGATTACGCGATATCTTCGTCGTACTGCGGGACCGGGTTGCGGAAGCTTTTGGTCACGCAAGCCAGGTAGATCAGACCGATACCCGCCCAGATCAGGCCCAGAACCATTGAGCTTTCTTCCAGGTTCACCCACAGCGCGCCAACGGTCAGCGCACCGCACATTGGCAAGAACAGGTACTGGAAGTGATCTTTCAGCGTCTTGTTACGCTTCTCACGGATCCAGAACTGGGAGATTACCGACAGGTTAACGAAGGTAAACGCCACCAACGCACCAAAGTTAATCAGCGCCGTCGCCATCACCAGGTCGAAGTTGATTGCCAACAGAGCAATCGCCCCAACCAGAATGATGTTCATGGACGGAGTACGCCATTTCGGGTGTACATAACCGAAGAAGCTTTTCGGGAATACGCCGTCACGCCCCATCACGTACATCAGACGCGCAACGCCTGCATGCGCCGCCATACCGGACGCCAGTACGGTAATGGTAGAGAAAATCAGCGCGCCGACCTGGAAGAACTTACCGGCAACATACAGCATGATTTCCGGCTGCGAAGCATCTGGATCCTTAAAGCGCGAAATATCCGGGAAGTACAACTGCAGCAGATAAGTGGAGACAATAAAGATCAGGCCACCAATCAGCGCAGTCAGGAAAATCGCACGCGGGATCACGCGCTCAGCGTCTTTGGTTTCTTCTGACAGGTTGCTGATACCGTCAAAACCGGTGAACGAGAAGCACAGGATGGTCGCGCCGGTGATCATCGGGATCACGTGCGCATCACCGGACCAGAATGGGCGACTGCTCGCCAGCGTACCGGCACCTTCCCCTTCGAACACGCCATAAACGACCATGCCGAGGATCACCGCAATCAGCACCACCTGCAACAACACGATCACGGTGTTGAAATTCGCAACGGATTTGAGGCTGCGAAGGTTGAAGGCGGTCATAAAGGCCACCAGCGCCACCACGAACATCCACGATGGAATCGAGGGCACCAGCGCTTCAAAATAAATTTTCGCCAACAGAATGTTGATCATCGGGGCGAACAGGTAGTCCAGCAGCGATGACCAACCCACCATAAAGCCAACTGTCGGGCTAATGGATTTCTGGGCGTAAGTGTAGGCAGAGCCTGCAGACGGATAGCGGCGTACCAGTTTACCGTAGCTCAGTGCGGTAAAAAGGATGGCGATCAGTGCAAAGGCGTAAGCTGTCGGGACGTGACCATCGGTCATTCCTGATACGATACCGAATGTATCGAACAGCGTCATCGGCTGCATATAGGCAAGGCCCATCATGACAACCGGAACCAGCGTAAGCGTTTTACGTAATTCCACGCGAGAGGTGTTTGGAGTAGCGTTATGCGACATGGTTATCCCCCATTACGGCGAAAACCGTCGCGTAAGCAAAAAATTGCCCCATTTTTTGTTAATCCTCAGCGACAACAACTGTCGATTTTTAAGTAAGTATCTATCCGGTACGAAGCCCGGCCTCTTTTATGAATGATTGGTTTGATGCAAAAAAATAACCGACGCGTATTAAAACGTCGGTTAATGTCATTTTTTGCAAGCGGCGTATTTTGCACTAAATTGGGGAGAAATAACAAGAGATTGAAGTGGCCACAAAAGAATATTTTTTCTTAACTGATTGATTTGTCAGCAGCCGTTTTAACATACACCCCCGCAATAGCACTATTTGCTAAAATTTCATCCCGCCACCAGGCACTGGCCAACCCGGCAGTCTGTTCATTCCAGCCTATCCACACGGGTTCAAGGACAATTTGCGCGACCACTTTTTTCTCAATCAGTGCGCCGCTCTCCAGAAATCGCTGCGCCAGATAGCGCGGAATATAGCCACATCCCAGGCCGCTGATTTGTAGTTCCAGCTTGGTTTTGAAGTCAAAAACGGTAATGGCTTCCTGATCGTCAAGCACCTGAGAACCTGAGACATTGGCATGCTGCGCATTGTCGCCCACTACAATGGCGCGAAAACGGCGAATAGTGCGACGATTTAACGGTTCTTGTTCCTGCGCCAGCGGGTGATGCGGCGCAACCACAAACACCTGTTCCAGAACCCCCAGCCGTGCAAAGCCAAATTCGCTCGCTGCAGGGGGTTCATGCATGGCACCGACAATAATATCCGCCCGGCCCTGAGTGAGGGCATCCCATGAGCCGCCCAGCACGCCATTGATAAATTTCAGACGCGTCACGCTGTGGTGTTGATAGAAAGACTCGATGAGTGGGGCCAGCAGTGAAAAGGGAAACGTATCATCTACGCCAATAACCAGCTCATTCTCCCAGCCTTCGTGTAGTTTAATAGCCTGCTTTTCGAGTTCACGAACGGTATGCAGCACCTCCCGCCCCTTTTCCAGCAGCATCTGTCCGGTGCGGGTGAACTTAGCCCGGTGCCCGCTGCGATCGAGTAGCTGAATATTAAGATCGCTTTCCAGCTTATGGACGGTGTAGCTAAGCGCAGACGGCGTCTTAAACAATTTTGCCGACGCCGCCGCGAAACTGCCCTCTTTTTCTAAGGCATCGAGGATGATAAGAACGTCCAGCAGTGGTTTCATACTCGCCCCCTGGCGGTATACAGCGGCACTCTGCTGGCTTGTCACTCCATCGGCATCACCAGCGGATCAGGATACTGGTACTCAAACCCAAGCTCATTACAAATACGGTTGCCATCAATGACTTTACCTTTACCGTTATCCGTACCGTCGCGAAATTCCGGCGGCTCCATCCCCAACTGGCGGGCCATCTGCGGATAGAACACGTTACGCGCCGGATGCATAGGCGCACATATATTATAGATGTGTCCCCCTTTAGGCGCTTGCAGCAGTAACGTGATGGCAGAAACCACATCGTCCAGATGCACCAGATTGACACCATGATGTCCGTCTGGCGCCGTCTTGCCGGCAAAGAAGCGACCAGGATGTCTTCCCGGACCAACTAACCCGGCCAGACGCAAAATATCCACCGACGTGCCAGGTAAATTGTGCAACCAGTCTTCAAGTTCTTTCAGAACACGACCACTTGCCGTGACCGGATTACGCGGCGTCCCCTCTTTCACTGTTCCTTGAACGTCACCATAGACTGACGTCGAACTGGTAAAAATAATCCGAGGGATCCGATACGCCAGCGCGCTGTCGACCAGTTCCTGCATTGCCTGCAGGTAAAATGCTTCCCCAGGACCGCTACGGCGTGCAGGCAGCGTAATAACCAACGCATCGGCGTCCATCAGTGCGTCGAGATCGTCAGCCTCACAGACCAGTTCAGGTTCCAGGCGCAGCGAGTAACTCTCGATACCGCTCATGCGGGCCGCTTCCACCCCATCCAATGTGGTTTTGCTGCCGGTAACCTGCCAGCCTCTCGCCGCCAGCGACATGGCTAACGGCATGCCTAACCAACCTAATCCGACAATTGCGACCTTTTTCATGCCTTCTCTCCTGACTTTTGGCCTATAACGCAAGGCTACGCCAGCCCAGGGTGGCTGACAATTCATAGTATCAATATGAAATGAATTAATGATCAAAAAAAGCCCTTGCTTTCCGTAGCTAAAGTGGTTTAGGTTAAAAGACATCAAATGAATAAACATTCATCGAGAAAATTTATGACACGCGCTCAATTCAAACACCATCATCACCATCATCCTGACTAGTCTTTCAGGCGATGTGTGCTGGGAGACATTTAAATCTTCCAGCGGTGCATGAGCGTATGAGAAAGCCCCCGGAAGATTTCTTCCGGGGGCTTTTTTTTGTGCGTGACCCAAACTGATTCAGACAGGATAACGAGGAATAAAGAATGTTAGACAACACCCGTTTACGCATAGCTATGCAGAAATCTGGCCGTTTAAGCGATGATTCACGCGAATTGCTGGCCCGTTGCGGCATTAAAATTAATCTTCACACCCAGCGCCTGATTGCAATGGCAGAGAATATGCCTATCGATATTCTGCGCGTACGTGATGACGATATCCCGGGTCTGGTGATGGATGGCGTTGTTGACCTCGGCATCATCGGGGAAAACGTTCTCGAAGAGGAACTGCTCAACCGCCGCGCACAGGGTGAAGACCCTCGCTATTTTACCCTGCGCCGTCTGGACTTCGGCGGCTGCCGTCTCTCGCTGGCTACCCCGGTTGATGAAGCCTGGGATGGCCCGGCAGCGCTGAACGGTAAGCGTATCGCTACCTCTTACCCACACCTGCTCAAACGCTATCTCGATCAGAAAGGGGTGTCGTTTAAATCCTGTCTGTTAAACGGCTCTGTAGAAGTCGCTCCCCGTGCGGGTCTGGCCGACGCGATTTGTGATCTGGTGTCCACCGGCGCAACGCTCGAAGCCAACGGTCTGCGTGAAGTGGAAGTCATTTACCGCTCTAAAGCCTGCCTGATTCAGCGCGACGGCGAAATGGCCGACGCCAAGCAACAACTGATCGACATATTGCTGACCCGTATTCAGGGCGTTATTCAGGCTCGTGAATCCAAATACATTATGATGCACGCGCCGAGCGAGCGTCTGGACGAAGTTATCGCCCTGCTGCCTGGCGCTGAGCGTCCGACCATTCTGCCGCTGGCCGGCGACCAGCAGCGTGTTGCCATGCACATGGTCAGCAGCGAAACCCTGTTCTGGGAAACAATGGAAAAACTGAAAGCGCTCGGTGCCAGCTCAATTCTGGTGCTGCCAATTGAGAAGATGATGGAGTGATAGCCATGAGCTTCAATACCCTGATTGACTGGAATAGCTGTAGCCCCGAGCAGCAACGCGAACTGCTGATGCGCCCGGCTATTTCCGCCTCGGAAAGCATCAGCCGTACGGTGGCCGAGATCCTTGAGAACGTCAAAAATAACGGCGACCGGGCGCTGCGTGAATACAGCGCGAAGTTTGATAAAACCGAGGTCGGCGCGCTGCGCGTCACCGAGGAAGAAATCCAGCAAGCCAGTAGTCGCCTGAGCGACGAACTGAAACAAGCTATGCAGGTGGCGGTGCGTAATATTGATACTTTCCACACCGCGCAGATCCTGCCACCGGTGGATATCGAAACTCAGCCGGGTGTGCGCTGCCAGCAGGTTACCCGCCCTATCGCTTCCGTGGGCCTGTATATTCCAGGAGGTTCAGCGCCGCTGCTCTCTACCGTATTAATGCTGGCGACCCCGGCGCGTATCGCCGGCTGCAAAAAAGTGGTGCTGTGCTCACCGCCGCCGATTGCCGATGAAATTCTCTACGCCGCGCAACTGTGTGGTGTAAAAGAGGTGTTTAATGTGGGCGGCGCTCAGGCTATTGCCGCGCTGGCGCTGGGCACCGAATCTATTCCTAAGGTCGATAAAATCTTCGGGCCGGGCAATGCGTATGTGACCGAAGCCAAACGTCAGGTCAGCCAGCGTCTTGACGGCGCGGCCATCGACATGCCTGCTGGTCCGTCCGAAGTGCTGGTTATCGCCGACAGCGGCGCGACGCCGGACTTTGTTGCCTCTGACCTGCTTTCTCAGGCAGAACACGGCCCCGACTCGCAGGTAATCCTACTGACGCCAGACGCTACGCTTGCCGAAGGCGTTGCCAAAGCCGTTGAACGCCAGCTCGCTGAGCTTTCCCGCGCTGAGACCGCCCGCCAGGCACTCAGTGCCAGTCGGCTGATTATCGCCAAAGATCTGGCGCAGTGCGTGGCCATTTCTAACGCCTACGGTCCGGAACACCTGATTATTCAGACCCGCAACGCACGTGAACTGGTTGATGAGATCACCAGCGCCGGTTCGGTGTTCCTCGGCGACTGGTCGCCGGAATCCGCAGGCGACTATGCTTCTGGCACCAACCACGTTCTTCCGACCTACGGCTATACCGCGACTTGCTCAAGTCTTGGGCTGGCTGACTTCCAGAAACGGATGACTGTACAGGAATTAACCCCACAAGGTTTCTCTGGCCTGGCCTCAACCATTGAAATACTGGCCGCTGCTGAACGACTGACTGCCCACCAAAATGCCGTTACCCTGCGCGTTAACGCCCTGAAGGAGCAAGCATGAGCACTGACAACTTTCTCAGCGTCACTGATTTAGCCCGTAAGAATGTTCGCGAATTAACGCCCTATCAGTCTGCCCGTCGTCTCGGCGGTAACGGCGATGTCTGGCTCAACGCGAATGAATATCCCACCGCCGTGGAGTTCCAGCTCAGTCAACAAACGCTGAACCGCTACCCGGAGTGTCAGCCGAAAGCGGTGATTGAGAATTACGCGCAGTATGCTGGCGTCAAACCGGAGCAGGTGCTGGTCAGCCGCGGCGCAGATGAAGGAATCGAGCTGCTGGTGCGCGCGTTTTGCGAACCCGGTAAAGATGCCATTCTCTACTGCCCGCCGACTTACGGCATGTACAGCGTCAGCGCCGAAACGATTGGCGTCGAATGCCGCACCGTTCCGACCCTTGATAACTGGCAGCTGGATTTGCAAGGCATCGCGGACAAGATTGATGGCGTGAAGGTGGTCTACGTTTGCAGCCCTAATAACCCAACCGGCCAGTTGATTAACCCGCAGGATCTGCGTTCACTGCTCGAAATGACGCAGGGTAAAGCTATTGTGGTCGCTGATGAGGCCTATATTGAGTTTTGCCCGCAAGCCACGCTCGCAGGCTGGCTGTCTGAGTATCCGCATCTGGTGATATTACGCACGTTGTCAAAAGCGTTTGCTCTCGCCGGTTTACGCTGCGGGTTTACGCTGGCGAATGCAGAGGTTATCAATCTGCTGTTAAAGGTGATTGCCCCTTACCCACTCTCTACGCCGGTAGCAGATATCGCCGCCCAGGCCCTGACGCCGCAAGGGATTTCCGCCATGCGTAAACGCGTAGAGCAGATCCTGGAAGAACGTCAGTATCTGGTAGATAACCTGAAAACGATTCGCTGTGTAGAACAGGTTTTCGACTCTGAAACCAACTATGTTCTGGCGCGCTTCACCGCATCAAGTAGCGTATTTAAATCTTTGTGGGATCAGGGCATTATCTTACGAGATCAGAATAAACAACCTTCGTTAAGCGGCTGCCTGCGAATTACTGTCGGAACCCGTGAAGAGAGCCAGCGCGTCATTGACGCCTTACGTGCGGAGCAAGTATGAGCCAGAAGTATCTTTTTATTGACCGTGATGGAACCCTGATTTCCGAACCGCCGAGTGACTTTCAGGTCGATCGCTTTGACAAACTCGCCTTCGAGCCGGAAGTTGTTCCCGTTTTGCTGAAACTGCAAAAAGCAGGTTTTAAGCTGGTTATGATCACTAACCAGGATGGACTCGGAACGCAGAGTTTCCCACAGGCTGATTTTGACGGTCCGCATAACCTGATGATGCAAATTTTCACCTCTCAGGGTGTGACATTTGATGAGGTACTGATTTGCCCGCACCTGCCAGCGGACGAGTGCGATTGCCGTAAGCCAAAAGTGAAGCTGGTTGAACAGTATCTGGTTGAACAGGCCATGGATATGGCGAATAGCTACGTCATTGGCGACCGGGCGACCGATATTCAGCTCGCTGAAAACATGGGCATTAGCGGATTGCGTTACCATCGCGACACCCTGAACTGGGCGATGATCGGCGAGCAGCTGACCAAACGTGACCGCTACGCACACGTAGAGCGTAATACTAAAGAAACGCAGATTGACGTCAAAGTCTGGCTGGACCGTGAAGGCCAAAGCAAAATCAACACAGGCGTGGGATTCTTTGACCACATGCTGGATCAAATCGCCACCCATGGCGGTTTTCGCATGGAGATAGCCGTCAAGGGCGATCTATATATAGACGATCACCACACCGTTGAAGATACCGGTCTGGCGCTGGGTGAAGCTTTAAAGCTGGCATTAGGCGATAAACGCGGCATCAATCGTTTTGGTTTTGTGCTGCCGATGGACGAGTGCCTGGCGCGTTGCGCACTGGATATCTCCGGCCGCCCGCACCTGGAATACCGCGCGGAGTTTACCTACCAGCGCGTTGGCGATCTGAGCACAGAGATGATCGAACACTTCTTCCGCTCACTCTCTTACACCATGGGCGTCACCCTGCACCTGAAAACCAAAGGCAAAAATGACCACCACCGTGTGGAGAGCCTGTTTAAAGCCTTTGGCCGTACGCTGCGTCAGGCGATTCGCGTCGAAGGCAACACGCTGCCCTCTTCAAAAGGAGTGCTGTAATGGACGTGGTGATTCTGGACACCGGCTGCGCCAACCTGCACTCGGTAAAATCCGCCGTCGCACGCCATGGATACGATCCTGTTGTCAGCCGCGACCCGGATGTAGTGCTGCGCGCCGATAAACTGTTTCTGCCGGGCGTCGGTACCGCCCAGGCGGCGATGGACCAGTTGCACGAGCGTGAACTGATTGAGCTGATCAAAGCCTGTACGCAACCAGTGCTGGGGATCTGCTTAGGCATGCAACTGCTGGGCCGTCGCAGCGAAGAGAGTAACGGCGTATCCCTGCTGGGCATTATTGAGCAGGATGTCCCGAAGATGACCGATTTCGGTCTGCCGCTGCCGCACATGGGCTGGAATCGCGTCTATCCGCAGGCGGGAAATCGTCTGTTCCAGGGCATTGAAGATGGCGCGTATTTCTACTTTGTTCACAGCTATGCTATGCCGGTAAACCCGTGGACCATCGCCCAGTGTCATTACGGCGAACCGTTTACCGCGGCAGTACAAAAGGACAATTTCTTTGGCGTGCAGTTCCACCCTGAACGTTCGGGCGCGGCTGGGGCGCAGTTGCTGAAAAACTTTCTGGAGATGTAATGATTATTCCGGCATTAGATTTAATCGACGGCACGGTAGTGCGTCTTCATCAGGGCGATTACGCAACGCAACGTGATTACGGCAACGATCCGCTCCCCCGTTTGCAAGATTACGCCGCTCAGGGGGCCGAAGTACTGCACCTGGTTGATTTAACCGGCGCGAAAGACCCGGCGCAGCGGCAGATCCCGCTGATTAAAACGCTGGTCGCTGGCGTCAATGTTCCGGTACAGGTTGGCGGCGGCGTACGTACGGAAGCAGACGTGGCGGCGCTGCTTGACGCTGGCGTGGCGCGCGTGGTGGTGGGGTCGACGGCGGTAAAATCCCCCGAGGAAGTCAAGAGCTGGTTTGCTCGTTTTGGTGCCGACGCGCTGGTGCTGGCACTGGACGTTCGTATTGACGAGCGTGGGAACAAACAGGTAGCGGTTAGCGGCTGGCAGGAAGATTCCGGGGTTTCACTGGAAGAACTGGTTGAGACCTATTTACCCGTCGGCCTGAAGCACGTGCTGTGCACCGATATCTCCCGCGACGGCACGCTGGCAGGCTCAAACGTCGCGCTTTATGAAGAAGTGTGCGCCAAATATCCGCAAGTGGCGTTTCAGTCATCTGGCGGTATTGGCGGTATTGATGACGTAGCAGCCCTGCGCGGATCCGGCGTACGCGGCGTGATCGTCGGCCGCGCCCTGCTGGAAGGTAAGTTCACCGTTGAGGAGGCCATTCAATGCTGGCAAAACGCATAATTCCTTGTCTGGACGTCCGCGATGGGCAGGTAGTAAAAGGCGTTCAGTTCCGCAATCACGAGATTATTGGCGACATTGTCCCACTGGCAAAACGCTATGCCGATGAAGGCGCAGATGAACTGGTGTTCTACGATATCACCGCTTCCAGCGATGGCCGCGTAGTGGATAAAAGCTGGGTATCACGCGTGGCGGAAGTGATCGATATTCCGTTCTGTGTTGCCGGTGGCATTAAATCCATCGACGATGCGGCACGTATCCTCTCTTTCGGGGCGGACAAAATCTCCATCAACTCCCCGGCGCTGGCCGAACCGGAACTTATCACCCGTCTGGCGAATCGCTTTGGCGTGCAGTGCATCGTGGTGGGCATTGATACCTGGTATGACGCCGAAACCGGCAAATATCACGTTAATCAGTATACCGGGGATGAAAGCCGTACCCGCGTCACGCAGTGGGAAACACTGGACTGGGTGCAGGAAGTCCAAAAACGCGGCGCGGGCGAAATCGTCCTGAACATGATGAATCAGGACGGCGTACGTAACGGTTATGACCTGGAACAGTTGAAAAAAGTGCGCGACGTCTGCCATGTACCGCTGATTGCCTCCGGCGGCGCGGGCACTATGGAACATTTCCTGGAAGCTTTCCGGGACGCCGACGTTGACGGCGCGCTTGCCGCCTCCGTCTTCCACAAACAAATTATCAATATTGGCGAATTAAAAGCGTACCTGGCAACACAGGGCGTGGAGATCAGGATATGTTAACGAAGCAACAATGCCGTGAGCTGGACTGGGAAAAAACCGACGGGCTGATGCCAGTCATCGTGCAGCATGCGGTTTCCGGTGAAGTATTGATGCTGGGTTATATGAATCCGGAGGCGTTGGATAAAACGCTCGAAAGCGGCAAAGTGACCTTTTTCTCGCGGACCAAGCAGCGCCTGTGGACCAAAGGAGAGACCTCAGGTCACTTCCTGAATGTGGTGAGCATTGCGCCTGACTGCGACAACGACACTTTGCTAGTGCTGGTTAACCCGATTGGCCCAACCTGCCATAAAGGCACCTCAAGCTGCTTTGGCGACACCAGCCACCAGTGGCTGTTCCTGTATCAGCTTGAGCAACTGCTGGCCGAACGTAAAACCGCTGACCCAGCCAGTTCTTACACCGCGAAACTGTATGCCAGCGGCACCAAACGCATCGCACAGAAAGTGGGTGAAGAAGGCGTAGAAACCGCGCTGGCTGCGACGGTGAACGACCGTTTTGAGCTGACAAATGAAGCCTCTGATCTGATGTATCACCTGCTGGTGCTGCTGCAGGATCAGAAACTCGACCTGACGACGGTGATTGAGAATTTACGTAAGCGTCATCAGTAAGTTGCAGAGCAGATATGAAAAAACCGGGCACTGCCCGGTTTTTTGTTGTCAGGTTCAGGTTTACTCTGCTTTTGCGTTGTAACCACGCAGAGCATTTCGCCCCAGCACCACGCCAGCCCCAATCATCCCGCCGAGCAGAACCGCCAGCACCAGGGTAATCGCTTTTTTCGGACTGTCGCGACGAATCGGTAACGTTGGTTTCATCACATAGCGATAGGCGTGTAACTCGGCCCCTTCAAGCTTAAGACCAACAATATCCAACAGCTTTTGCTTAGTCTGAAAGTAGTTATCAGACAATATCAAAGGACGTGTAGATTCGTGCTCAATCATGGACTTCAGGGCATCACTACCCAACAGGAACATGCTATCCTGCGTAACATCCTGAGTTTGCTGAATCTGCGGCTTAATCACCCCGGCTTGTTCTGCATAACGCAGCGCTTCCTGGATTTGCTTGATTCGCAGATCTTTTTGCTCCTGAGCAACCACTTCCTGAGTTTTCAGAGAATCTTCAAGAGTACTGGTTTGCAGTTTGATGTTATCAGCCAGGTCAAGTTCCAGCTCTTGGGCAACCTTTTCATCTGTTTGTTGAATGTATTCGGCGAGCTGACGCTGAGCGTCTTCAGGTGAGCCACCCACATAAGAAACCGCCAACGGTAATGGTTGCCCTTTTACAGACTGCTCAATCGATAGTTTTTCAGGCTTTTCCTGATTATCCAGCGTTTCCGCCAATGCAGAAAATGACGTGCTAAAACGGCCAATCACGTTTGCCTGTAACTCAGTAACCTTAGGGGCGCTGACACCATACAACACGTTGAGGGCGTTGTTATAGGTGGCTATCTGACCCACATCCGGTTGAGTAATAATGGCTGTTGAGGTCCATTTCTCCTTAGCAACTGCCAAATAGCCCACAGCAAGTACTATGGCAACAACAATCGCGATAACGATTGTTACTTTCCCACGCCATAACTGTACCAGTAAATCAATCAGATCAATCTGTTCCGGATCATGACTGCTCCCGGACATGTTGTTATCACTTACAGACATAGAAACCCTAGATAAGGAAAGACTTAAACTGGGATTAGTTTAGCTATAAATTGAGGCAATGCCATAGGATTAATGATAAAAAAATCAAATTGTTTGAGGGATTTTGATTGGTATTTCAATCACTACTGAAAATCAATACGATTAAACAAAAGTGTAAATACTCAAAGAACACTTTCATGAGCAAAAAAACAGCAATAATCAGATTTCATGCCCGCCAATCGTTGCACTTTACAATTCATTTTAATGAATTCATGTCGTGAATACTTACCGTCTAACCAGTAAAGATGGTAAGCGTAAAAAATATAACAATTAGCTTTTTTACCATCTAACGGTATCATTCCACTTTTTAGTAGCGCCTGTTGGTGCCTGGCTATTATTTAGCCAAAAAGAGGAATAAACATGAAATACCTGGTTACGGGTGCCGCTGGTTTCATCGGCTTCCACGTTAGCAAACGCCTCCTTGAGGCTGGCCATCAAGTAGTCGGTATTGATAATCTGAACGATTACTACGACGTCAGTCTTAAACAAGCTCGTCTGGAATTACTTGCGCAGCCTGGTTTCCAGTTTAATAAAATTGATTTAGCCGACCGCGAAGGCATGACTGAACTCTTCGCATCCGGGCATTTTGAACGTGTCATTCATCTTGCCGCACAGGCTGGCGTACGTTATTCACTCGAAAACCCGCATGCCTATGCAGACTCAAATCTCACAGGCTTTCTGAACATACTGGAAGGGTGTCGCCATAATAAAATTCAGCATTTACTCTATGCCTCATCCAGTTCAGTTTACGGCCTGAATCGCAAAATGCCTTTCTCTACGGATGATTCCGTCGATCATCCCGTGTCGCTGTATGCAGCAACCAAAAAAGCCAACGAGCTGATGGCTCATACTTATTCCCACCTGTACGGATTGCCCACCACTGGGTTGCGTTTTTTCACCGTGTACGGTCCATGGGGTCGACCGGATATGGCGCTGTTCAAGTTCACCAAAGCGATGCTGGAAGGGAAAAGTATTGACGTCTATAACTACGGAAAAATGAAGCGTGACTTTACCTATATCGATGATATCGCAGAAGCAATCATTCGCCTGCAGGATGTCATTCCACACGCAGACACACAATGGACCGTTGAAACAGGCACGCCAGCAGCCAGCATTGCGCCCTATCGCGTCTACAATATCGGCAATAGTTCACCGGTTGAGCTAATGGACTATATCCAGGCTTTGGAAGATGCTCTGGGTATTGAAGCGAAGAAAAACATGCTACCACTACAGCCAGGTGATGTACTGGAAACCAGCGCAGACACTAAAGCACTGTATGAGGTAATTGGTTTTAAACCTGAAACCACGGTAAAAGATGGGGTGAAGAACTTTGTTGACTGGTACCGTAATTTCTACAAAGTTTAATTACTGACCTGATTAAAATAAAAGGCCTTTTATAAGGCCTTTTTTATGGAGACGAGATTAATCACTACCAAACAAATCGCGGGTATACACTTTATCGGCAACATCAGCTAATTCTGGCGTCATGCGGTTGGAAATAATGATATCTGCTTCATTTTTGAACGCATTAAGATCACGCACTACCCGAGAATGGAAAAACTCATCTTCCTCCATCACGGGTTCATAAATAATAACGGGCACACCCTTGGCTTTAATGCGCTTCATGATGCCCTGAATAGATGATGCCCGAAAATTATCGGAACCACTTTTCATGATCAAACGGTACACGCCGACCACCTTAGGCTTACGCGCAAGAATAGAATCTGCAATGAAGTCCTTACGCGTACGGTTCGCATCAACAATCGCGCCAATAATGTTATTCGGTACAGACGCGTAGTTAGCCAGCAACTGCTTAGTATCTTTCGGCAGACAGTAGCCACCATAGCCGAATGACGGATTGTTGTAGTGATTACCGATACGCGGATCCAGGCACACACCTTCAATAATCTGCCGTGAGTTCAAGCCAAGACTTTCTGCATAGCTATCCAGCTCGTTAAAGTAGGCCACACGTAACGCCAGATAAGTATTAGCGAACAACTTGATGGCTTCGGCTTCAGTCGAGTCAGTAAACAGCGTCGGAATGTCTTTTTTAACCGCACCTTCCTGCAGCAACGCGGCAAAACGCTCGGCTCGTTCGGAACGTTCACCAATAACGATACGGGACGGATGCAGGTTGTCGTATAGCGCACGACCTTCACGCAGGAATTCTGGCGAGAAGAATATATTGTCGATACCTAACTGTTCTTTAATCGAGTTCGTAAAGCCAACCGGAATCGTTGATTTAATTACCATCACCGCATTTGGGTTGATTTCGACCACATCGCGGATCACTGACTCGACGCTTGAGGTGTTAAAGTAGTTAGTTTTCGGATCGTAATCAGTCGGTGTCGCAATGATAACGTAGTCCGCGTCACGGTAAGCATCGTACTTATCGGTCGTTGCACGGAAATTCAGCTGTTTTGTCGCCAGATATTCTTCGATCTCCTTATCAACGATCGGCGATTTTTTCTGATTCAGCATCTCGACCTTCGTCGGAACGATATCAAGAGCGACCACTTCGTGGTGCTGGGCAATCAGAATACCGTTCGACAAACCTACATAACCTGTTCCTGAGATAGTTATCTTCATTCGCTGTGTAACTTCTTCCGGTTGAACATTTTAGGGTGAACACGCTGCCAACAACGTGGCGCATCGGCTCTGCATCGCGCCAGTATATCGTGATTTGCTACAACACCGGATATCGGACCTGACTGAATCCCATTTTTTGGCAATAAAAAAGCCCGGAGGAGCGCTCCGGGCCTGGATTCACAATTTGACTAAATCAGATTAATCCAGCCATTCGGTATGGAACACGCCTTCTTTATCGGTGCGTTTATACGTATGTGCACCAAAGTAGTCGCGCTGGGCCTGGATCAGGTTAGCCGGCAGTACCGCAGAGCGGTAGCTGTCGTAGTAGGCTATCGCTGCAGAGAAGGTCGGTACCGGAATACCGTTCTGCACAGCATAAGCCACTACATCACGTAGCGCTTGCTGATATTCGTCAGCGATATTTTTGAAATACGGAGCCAGCAGCAGGTTCGCGATGCCTTTGTTTTCAGCATAGGCGTCGGTGATTTTCTGCAGGAACTGCGCACGAATGATGCAGCCCGCGCGGAAGATCTTCGCAATTTCGCCGTAGTTCAGATCCCAGTTGTATTCGTCAGATGCGGCACGCAGTTGAGAGAAGCCCTGAGCATAAGAGACGATTTTGCCCAAATACAGCGCGCGACGGACCTTCTCAACAAACTCTGCTTTATCACCAGCCAGTTTAGCCTGCGGGCCAGACAGCACTTTAGATGCCGCAACGCGCTGGTCTTTCAGAGAAGAGATGTAGCGAGCGAATACGGATTCGGTGATCAGCGACAGCGGTTCGCCCAGATCCAGAGAGCTCTGGCTGGTCCATTTACCGGTGCCTTTGTTCGCCGCTTCGTCCAGGATCACATCAACAAGGTATTTACCCTCTTCGTCTTTCTTGGTGAAGATATCTTTGGTGATGTCGATCAGATAACTGCTCAACTCGCCTTCATTCCACTCGGTGAAAGTAGTTGCCAGCTCTTCGTTAGACAGGTTAAGGCCGCCTTTCAGCAGGGAATAGGCTTCAGCAATCAGCTGCATATCGCCGTATTCGATACCGTTGTGCACCATCTTCACATAGTGACCCGCGCCATCGGCACCGATATAGGTTACGCACGGTTCGCCATCTTCAGCAATCGCTGCAATTTTAGTCAAAATAGGTGCAACCAGTTCGTAGGCCTCTTTCTGCCCGCCAGGCATGATAGAAGGACCTTTCAGGGCGCCCTCTTCACCGCCGGAAACACCGGTACCGATGAAGTTGAAGCCTTCAGCAGACAGTTCGCGGTTACGACGGATAGTGTCCTGGAAGAAGGTGTTACCACCATCAATAATGATATCGCCTTTGTCCAGATACGGTTTCAGGGAATCGATGGCAGCATCGGTGCCAGCACCCGCTTTCACCATTAACAGGATACGACGAGGGGTTTCAAGAGACTCGACGAACTCTTTCACCGTGTAATAAGGTACCAGTTTCTTACCCGGGTTCTCGGCAACAACTTCTTCAGTTTTTTCGCGTGAGCGGTTGAAGATGGAGACGGTATAACCACGGCTTTCGATGTTGAGCGCCAGGTTGCGCCCCATCACTGCCATACCGACGACGCCGATCTGTTGCTTGGACATTACATACTCCTGTCAGGTGTGGTACTGCGATATATAACGCAGGTTATATGTATATCATAACTCAAAATTTGAGAATAAGTTAAGCAATATTCTCACTCCCAGTTTTGTATACATAAATGTCTAGAAGATTTTTAATCTTAAATAAATATAGAGTGCCTTACAATATAATTTCATTTATAGCTTCACAACAAGTAATCTACCCTTACATGAATCATAGAACTAACTCATTATAAATAATAAAAAGAATCATCTATAAATATTAAGCCATTTATTAACAGCATTATCAATAGAAAAATTACTAATAATATAACTTCTATTTCTTGCACAAATTGAAGATTTCGCACTATCACTTAATCGTGATGTTTCAATTATTTTTTCTGCCAAAGCTACTGGATCTTTAATTGGAATAATAAAATTAGAATCGCCGATTACTTCTTTCACACCACCTGAATCCGTTCCTATAGCAATTCTTTCACATGACATAGCCTCAGCTACGACTAAACCGAATCCTTCCCAAGCAGATGGTAGAACGAAAATATCACATGCAGAGTAATATTGTTTTACATCATCTTTCGCACCCAACAATTTGACTCTAGTTGACAGGTTATTTTGATTTATAATTCTCTGTATATCATCCCTAGCATGGCCCTCACCTAATACTAATAGCTTATAACAAACAGGAAGTAATTTAAATGAATTAATTAAATTAGGATAATCTTTTGCTTCTGTTAGACGCCCTATTGCAAGCAATAAAATATCACCATCAGTTATATCAAATTGCTGCCTAATATTCCTTCTGGAAACTACATCATATTTAAAATAATCTGTATCTATTCCATTGTATACTGCAACTGATTTACTTTTTTTAAAAGCTTTATCCTTAATGAATTGTTCTAAGGCTTCTTGGCTAACATTAGTTGTTACGTCATTATACTTATCTGTAAACCTATACAACAATTTTCGAATGACGCCACCTTCGTTTTTATTATGTGCAGTACAAATCGTCTTCCACTTTCTTTTCAAGAAAATATTGGCAATTCTTACCATAACATTAGCATGAAACATATGTCCATGTATAACCTCTGGCTTATATGCTTTTATTATTCCGCATAAAGAAACAATAGACTTGATGAAACCAAAAATTGTTTTTCTCATATCAAGATTTATAATTTTAATGATTTCATTTTTTGGTCTGACATTTCCACCATGAGTAGCAGCAACAAGTAAAACTTCATGACCTAATTTTGCAAGTTTATCAGCCAAAAGACAAACCTGTTTCTCAGCCCCACCCAATCCCAGACCAGTGATTACAAATAAAATTCTCATAAGCCTCTAATAGTCAAAATAAGTTTACGAATATATCCGCGTAGTATCCTGAAAAAAATTAATATTGTAGATTCTTTCGCTATATATGTGCCACGTTCAGATTCAATTGAGCTTTTTAAATTATCAAAATCCTCAAACACTATTAACGGTCTACAGTGTAATATATCAAGTTCGAAGTTATTCTTAAAAAAATCCCAATCATCTGCAACAGTGAAAACTTTGCCATTATGTTTTTTTATGAATCGCTTAGCAGCGTTTTTATTTATCAAATAAGAAACCGTACCAGACGTCCAATTTCTCCAAGGCTTGCCAAGCTCAAAAATATTAATTTTTTGCTCAACAAGAATTGGTTCCATTTTATAAAAATTAGTAGCTTCAGAAAATTTTAACTTAGAATATCCGAGTAAGATAATATCCCACGGTATAGTGATTTTTTCACAGATATCAGTTATTAACTCCAAATAATTTGAAGGTAATAGTGCATCATCCTCAATGATAAGTGCATACTCATATCCGTCTTGTACAAATTTATCCAAAGCTTTTAAATGACTGAGAGAACAGCCGACTTCACCTCTTGTAATTGTATTTCTAACCTTGGGATATTTTAAAGCATCTCTGTTAATATATTGAACCATATTATTTTCGTCCATTTGCCTCATATCAATGGCATCAATAAAAAAAAATGGTTCCTTAAGTTGTAAGATAATTCTATTCCTTCGTTCAATTTCATCTTCTAGAGATATTACATAAACACCGATAGACATTTTATTTTTCTCTTAGCGAAAAGGCAAAATAAACCAATAAAATTATTGATGGAATGGAAAAATAATAAGACCAAAATCCAAACCTACTTGCTGAAACAATATTCTGACTCAACAAAATATAGAAAAAAGAACTAAACAACATTACAGATGATACTTTCAAGATAATATCTTTTTTTCGCGCATATATATTTATTGCTGACAAAGAAAAAACCAAACACGAAAAAATCATACTTATGTAACTAGCTCTCTGAATTAGATTATCAGTATAATAGTAGTATACGATTTTTCTTTGCAATACTTCAGGGAGATTAAATTGCAATAGCACCGCCGCTATAGAGTCCAAATGGATATTTGAAATAAGAAACAATATTAAAGCAAGTGAAGGGAAAATAATTTTGTACAGTTTATCATTAAGAACTAACTTTATAAATTTAGATGAAGAAAAAACCATCCAAGTTATTGCATAGAAATGAGAAAATATGGAAAGCAGCCCAAGAATTGTTGCAAGTTTATTATATGACTTTGCACTGAAGTAAAGATAATATAAGTAAAATACCGCTGCCATATATTGCCTAACTATGAGAATAGCATTAGTATAAAAATAAGGAGTAAAAAAGAAAAAAAGAACAATAAATAGCAATGGCTTATGGCAACTGATGTATACAGTATAAAATATTAATGGCCCCCACAGAAGCAAGCAAAAAAATAAATAAACATTAAAATCCCCACCAAATAGTTTCACAAACATCATGCTTAATGGCAGTACAATCTCTATACCATATGGAAATAAATAATCTTCTATGTGTTTAAAATTATAATAATATTCAAGTGTATCACTTGTAATCTGAACCTCATAATGTGTAAAATAAAAAGCCCGTAAAACAAACAAAGACGTAACAACAATAGAAATAATGCAATATAGAGAACTGTGTTTTTTTTTTGCTATCATCAGCAATTCTCCCATATCTTAATATATTCATTTGCTATATTTTTTGCATTATGGTTCTCTAAAAAATAATTATATGCATTACATTTAATTTTTTCAATTTCTGATGGATTTTCAATTAAAAACGATAATTTGCCAATCAAATTTTGAAGGTCTGGTATAGCGTTAACTCCAATGTTGTCTGCATTATCTTCAAAACCCGAAAATACAACAGAACAGTATGCCATCCCTAGTAATCCATTGACACCGTAATCATAACTATATACCTGATCTAAAAAAATATCAGCTCCTGAAAGAAGTTCTAAATACTGTTGGTATGGGACCGATTTACATACAACATACTTGATCTTATCCTTACCATATTTATCTAGAATCACCTTCATTGCATCATCAAATAAATAGTTTCCTTTTCTGAATTCTTTTCCAATTTGCCATCCATGAAAAATAATAATTTCTTCAGATTTACGCTTAATTTTATCTACATCTATATTATAGTCACAAGTATGTAAGGGCAATCTTACTATTTTGGTTAATTTAGGATGCTTTTCATAGGCAATTTGGTAATCAATTAAACCGGGTATAATAGCACTACATTTTGCTTCGACATACCATTGAAGTTGCTTGTAAAAGATTCCATATTTATACTTTAAAGTATAAAGATACTTAGGAAGAGTTTTCAAGTTTAGGTTATCAAGAGCAGAATATTTATAATTCCCATGCAAACAAGCATTAACCCATCTGTAATCATCCCCCAATGCACATAAGACTAATTTTTTATTTTGTTTTGATATTTTTCTTATTAAAAGAATACTAGCTAATGATCCAAATGCCGACAGAGGTGCTGGATTTATAAATTGAACTATATCAAAGCCTGACAATTTAGATAGTAAACGTTTATATTTGAAGTAAGAGAAAAGTCCTTTCACACCTAGAAAATCAAAAAAATAATCTACCAAAAGTAATATCTTTGATTTATGATTTTTTGAAGGAATTGTTATATCACGCGGAAAATTTTTATAAGCATCGCCATCAGATATTGTTGTCACAAAATGACCAGATTCTTTTAGCGCTTTGGATAGTTGAGTATGTACACCTGAAAATTCACCGACTAACAAAATTCTCATAACTCTCTCGTTTAGTTATTCTGGCCATAAATATATACATAGTTATAAAATACATTACATATGTTATTAGATACGCATAATTTGCGCCGTGAGCTTCATATTTATTGATCAATACATATGATAAAAAAACAAAAACAAGTGAGAAAATTATTTCTGTACATATGTACAATTTAACCATCCCCCTTGATATCATCGGATATGCATAGAGCCAGCTTATTATTTTGATCACATCTCCCAAAAGCTGGATGCTGAAATATTCCCTTGAAGTATTAAAATTTGAAGTAAAAAGAACTAAAATAATAAAATCCCGAAGGAAATAAATACCGAAAGCCATAACTACTACAAGAGGGAATATAATAAGAAATGCACTACTTATTTCTTTTTGTATTTCTCTCATGTTTTTCAATGAAGATAATTTTGGCAAAAAATATGTACTCAAGGACAATGTAATAACACTTAAGTACACTTCCGATATTTTCCAAACAGCCTGCCACTGTCCAGTTATATCCCACCCAACCTTATGAACCATAATATATCTTATAGCAAGCTGTGTGATGGGTATCGATATTGCACTAACAATAGCCATTAAGGCATAACCAGATATACCTTTAAGTTGCTCTTTATTAACGTATCCCCAAAAAAAATTAAGCCTAAACCATTTTTGTCTAAAAACACAAATAATAGTTATCAGACCTAATAAGCCATTCTGAATTGACGCTGATATCAATGCTCCTATTACGCCATATGAATATACTAATATTATCATTAATAAACATGAAAAAATTACAGATATAATGCTTGCAACAATATATTTTTTATATTCCTCTAATCCATTCAGTATAGATAGTAATAATGTCCCTATTATGGCTAGTGGTGTGGATGCTATAATCAACAATATAAATAAGTAGTAATCTTCATCCCCTAATAGAAACTCACTTATTTGCCTTGAAAACAAAAGTATCAATGGCGAACTTATTAATAGAGAAATGAAGCTAATCATAAGTCCAGCCTTCCACCAGCTAGAGCAAGTTTCTAGCCCACCATTTTTTTTTTCTGCTGTGTATTTTACTATACCTTGTCCCACAGATGATGTGGCAAATCCGTTAAGTATGTTACTTATATTCTGCAATTGTGATAAAAGAGCTAACCCGCTAGGTCCTGTATATAAAGCAATAAATTTTGCAATAATGAAACCTGACATCATTCTTGTCAATGTCAGTAACCCAGAAAAAAAGTAACAGATATTATTTTTTTCATATACTAAAAGTATTTATGCAATTAATAACTTTTTCAACGTCAGACAATTTCATTACTGGGCTAATAGGAAGTGAGAGGACTGTTTGATGGATATTCTCTGTAATAGGGAGATTGTATCCCTTATATTCGATTAAAGCTTTTTGCTTGTGTGGAGGAATTGGATAGTGAATCATTGTCTGTATATCATTTTCAGATAAATACTTTTGTAGCTGTTCTCTATAATCGCACCTGATTACATATAAATGCCATACATGACTTTTGTCAAATGGATTATCAGGTAATTCAACTAAAGGATTTTTAATTTCTTTTGCATATTTGGAAGCAATAGCCCTTCGGATCTCATTATCGGAATCCAAATGCTTGATTTTAACTCTTAAAATAGCTGCTTGAATTTCGTCAAGACGGCTATTAACACCTTGATATAAATTTTCGTATTTTATATGGGACCCATAGTTTCGTAGCGCAGTAAGGATATCCAATAATTCAGAATCATTTGTTGTTATCATACCTGAATCGCCTAAAGCTCCAAGGTTCTTTCCAGGATAGAAGCTAAATGCAGCCGCATCTCCCCAATTACCAGCCTTTATACCATTTAATGTCGCTCCATGTGCTTGTGCACAATCCTCCAAAACAAGCAAACCATGTTTTTTGGCTAGGGTCATAATATTTTCCATCGGACAAATTTGACCATATAGGTGAACTGGTAAAATAACCTTTGTTTTCTTAGTAATTGCTTTTTCAATATTACATACATCAATATTGAACGTGTTTGTGTCTGGTTCTACAAATACAGGTATTAAATCATTTAATGTAATTGCAAGCACTGATGCTATATACGTATTTGCCGGGACTATCACTTCGTCACCAGCTTTAATTTTCCCCATTTTCTTCCAAGCATTCAAAACCAAAATCAAAGCATCTAAACCATTTGCTACACCTATAGAATATTTAACTCCACACCATTGGGAAAATTCTTTTTCAAAAGAAGCTAATTCTTTCCCCATAATATACCACCCTGAATCAATAACCCTTGAACACGCCTCTTTTAATTCATCTTTATGACGACCATTGATTTCTTTTAAATTCAAAAAATCTATCATTTGCAATCTCCTTAAAAATATTTGTGGTATTTTTTTTCTAGTTTAATAAAATCTTCAAAGCTAAATTCAAAATGTAAATTAACATTATCCTCTCGAACAACCCTCGCACCAGATTTAATATGAAACGCTAAAACATCTTTATTTTCTTTTTCTACCTGAAAGTATGAAGATATAAAGCCTTTATATAAAAAACCAAATTTATAAAGCAGGTATGCACTCTCTATTGCTGAGCTTTTCATTTTGCTTTCATTTAACACCCAACTCCCCCAGCAAAAACGATTATCTTCTGTAATATTATAAAGCCTAATGGTTCCAATAGGAATATTGGTATCTTTTCTTTTTATGATGAAATAATACTCTTCCGACAAACGCTCTCTTTTTTTATATTCTTTTATCCACTGAATCTGATTGTCAACCCCCGCCAAAACTGATGAAATATGTCTGTTTAGGTTTTCATTCATTCTTAGAGAATATATGAATTCGGCATCACTTATCTCAACTAATTCAAGTATTGTATTTTTAGAAACAAATACAGAATCAAGCATTGTTCACCTCCTGCAGAAATTTATTATAATCACGAATGTAATCATTTTCATCGTAGTAGTCATCAGCTAATACCATTAACACGCAGTCTGATGAATAATCATACATTTCATGCCAAACCATAGGTTCAATAACCAATCCAACAGAAGGAGAGTCTAGTTCAATATGTTCAATCGTTTTTCCATCATCAAGCAAAAATTTACATGAACCTTTTAAAGGGATAGCTATTTGGGTTAAATTTTTATGCGCATGAAAACCACGTCTAACACCTTCTTCAGTGTCAAACATGTAGTACACTCTTTTAATTTCAATAGGAACATCATTAAATTGCTCTACTACAACCAGAGCGCCTCTATGATCACCTTTTTTATTTAATTGGATTAATTTTATTTTATTAGTCATGACCTTTTACTAACCTAAGCAAATATTGCCCATAATGATTTTTTTTCAAATACTCCCCTCTTGAAACTAAATCACTATCCGTTAACCAGCTATTTCGCCATGCAATCTCTTCAGGGCAAGCAACCATCATTCCCTGTCTTTTTTGCACTGTTTCAACGAAGCTGCCTGCTTCAATTAGGCTATCGTGCGTACCAGTATCAAGCCAGGCAAAACCTCTCCCCAAGAGTTCTACAGTCAGGGATTGATTTTTCAGATAAACTTCATTAACTGTTGTAATCTCAAGCTCACCCCTTGATGAAGGGGTTATTGATTTCGCAATATTTATTACATTATTATCATAAAAATAGAGACCAGTTACGGCCCAATTTGATTTCGGATTAACTGGTTTCTCTTCGATACTTATAGCTTTAAATCTATCATCGAATTCCACCACTCCAAATCTTTCAGGATCCATAACCTGATATCCAAAAACTGTAGCTCCTGATTTTCTTTCAGCTGCAGCGAGTAGCTTTGGTGTAAACCCCTGCCCAAAAAATATATTATCACCCAAGACAAGACAAACAGAATCCTGTCCAATAAACTTCTCGCCAATGATAAATGCCTGCGCTAGGCCATCAGGACTGGGCTGTATAGCATAGGAAAGGCTGATGCCAAACTGGCGTCCATCCCCCAAAAGTCGGACAAAACCTTGCTGATCTTCAGGCGTTGTTATTATTAATATATCTTGTATCCCCGCTAGCATTAAAACTGATAAAGGATAGTAAATCATTGGTTTATCGTATACAGGAAGCAACTGTTTGGATATTCCCATTGTAATTGGGTATAATCGAGTTCCTGAACCACCGGCTAAAATAATACCTTTCATGTTATTCTAATCCTAATCGTTCACGTTGGTAGCTACCATCCTGCACCCGGCGGCACCATTCAGCATTCTTTAAATACCAATTAATAGTCTTACGAATACCACTCTCAAACGTTTCCAACGGTTTCCAACCCAACTCACGGCTAATTTTGTCCGCATCAATCGCATATCGGCGATCGTGTCCAGGCCGGTCAGTCACGTAGATAATTTGATCGCGGTAAGAGCCTTCCGTAGGTACAATCTCATCAAGTAGGTCACAAATAGTATGTACTACATCAATATTTTTCTTCTCGTTATGACCACCTATATTGTATGTCTCGCCAGGCTTTCCACGAGTGACAACCGTATATAGCGCGCGGGCATGATCCTCAACATACAGCCAGTCGCGAATCTGGTCCCCCTTACCATAGATAGGTAAAGGTTTACCTTCCAGCGCATTAAGGATCACCAACGGAATCAACTTTTCCGGGTAGTGATACGGGCCATAGTTATTGGAGCAGTTCGTGACAACCGTCGGTAAACCGTAAGTACGTAACCACGCACGAACTAGATGATCGCTGGACGCTTTAGAGGCAGAATAAGGACTACTGGGGGCGTATGCCGTTTTTTCAGTGAACAGCGGCAGCACCTCTCCATTTTTAACTTCATCAGGATGCGGCAAATCACCATAGACCTCATCTGTCGAAATATGGTGAAAGCGAAATTCTTTTTTGGTACTCTCATCTAGAGTAGACCAATAAGCACGCGCTGCTTCCAGCAGAACATAGGTTCCTACAATATTGGTCTCGATAAAAGCGGCAGGTCCAGTAATTGAGCGATCCACATGGCTTTCTGCTGCAAGATGCATCACTGCATCCGGTTTATGGATCGCAAAAATTCGATCCATTACCACTTTATTGCAGATATCCACATGCTCAAAATAATAACGGTCGCTATCCTTAACTTCATTAAGGGACTCAAGGTTACCAGCATAAGTTAGTTTATCTACATTAATAACGACATCCTGAGTATTTTTAATAATATGCCGGATAACAGCAGACCCAATAAAACCAGCCCCACCTGTTACTAATATTCTCATTTTATTGTTTTCCGTTAATGAATTATAATCCTAAGATTAATCTTTTATAAGCACTAGAATAACTATTGAAATCAAATTTTTTCTTCTCTAGTTGCGCTGCGGCCAAGTAAATATCATATTTATCAAAGATATCTAATAAGCCTTGTTCAATTTCTTTCGGAATATTTGAAACAATTATTCCATTTTTATCGATTAATTCTTTACATCCACCAACATCGCTAATCAAAAGAGGAATACCCGCAGTATGAGCTTCTAATCCGGACATTGGTAATCCTTCGCTATCCGATATTAGAGCAAAAACATCATAATCTGAATAATTATTAAAGCTCTTAATTTCACCAAGAAAATTAATATTGGCACAATCTTTAAATTTATCTCTTAATTTTTCTAAATAATCGCCACCGCCAACAACATCCAATTGGATATCAGGATGTTTTCTTACAACATCAGCCAAAAGCTCTGGTCTTTTAGGATGAGTTAACCTACCAACAAAAACTATCTTTCTATTATTTTCATGATTTTCTTTACATTTCATTTTTGGTATAGAATTAGTCAATGTTATTATCTTATTTTGTCTAATCCCAATAATATTCCGAGCTTTTTCCTCATCGCTTTTTGAAACACACCAAATTACATCAGTAAGATGAGAAAGATATTTTTCAATTTTGATAAACAATAACTTTAACGTGCCACCATTATATATGCATGACCATCCGTGCGAAACATATACACACCTAAATCTAGTAAATAATTTTGCCATTCTGGAATAAATACCAGCATTTGCAGAACTGGCTATCATTACTCTAATCTTTTCATTTTTAATGTATTTCAGAAGAGCGAAATAACCTGTAAGACTAAAATGCTTTTTTAACTGAGGCAATATCAGGATATTATCGAAATTACCCTGTTCAGTTAACCATCCTTCTTCCGATGTTATCAAGTGAACAGAGCTATCGTTCCTCACTAATTTCATCATTTCATTTGTCCATGTCTGAGCCCCACCGATCTCAGATTTGGTCACAATAAAAGCAATATTATTCATAAGTTATTCAAATTTAAGTTTTTGAAGGGTTACAGCAACGCGCGAATTTGCAACGTCTCAAATTATGTTATTTCCCAACCAAGAGAACGCTACCGCCCCTGGCTCAAAAGCTACCAGTGCACTACACTCGCCCCATATCTGTACTGGACCATTTAGACGCTTGAAATCTAACGACTAATTGTCTTACCAATCGAAGGTAGAAACAAGAAAAAAAACAAAGGTATCAAGATTCTCTTAATCAACTTAACGCCTTGTTTTATATAAAAAAAGCAATGACATCTCAAATTATAGCCACTGCTACATTTTAAAGCGGTCACTGCCATGTTTATTTCGTTAATATACATTTGACCGAAGTTACATCTTAGTTATTCAGCAACTTCTCAATACTTTTCCTGAACTTCGGCCCTTCTTTCAGATTCCGCAGCCCATACTTAACAAACGCCTGCATATAACCCATCTTTTTACCGCAGTCGTAGCTGTCACCCGTCATCAGCATGGCATCAACAGACTGTTTTTTAGCCAACTCTGCAATGGCATCAGTCAGCTGAATACGTCCCCAGGCACCTGGAACAGTTTTTTCCAGCTCTGCCCAGATATCAGCAGAAAGCACATAGCGTCCTACGGCCATCAGATCGGAATCCAGCGTTTGCGGCTGATCCGGTTTTTCGATGAACTCAACGATACGGCTGACTTTACCTTCGTTGTCCAAAGCCTCTTTGGTTTGAATAACAGAGTATTCAGACAGATCGCCCTCCATACGCTTAGCCAGCACCTGGCTGCGCCCGGTTTCATTAAAACGAGCAACCATAGCAGCGAGATTGTAGCGCAGCGGATCCGCACTTGCGGTATCCAGAATAACGTCAGGTAATACCACGACAAACGGGTTATCACCAATGATAGGGCGAGCACAAAGAATAGAGTGACCCAGACCCAGTAACTGAGCCTGACGGACGTTCATGATAGTCACGCCCGGAGGACAGATAGACTGCACCTCAGCTAATAACTGGCGCTTAACACGTTGCTCAAGCAACGATTCGAGTTCGTAAGAGGTGTCGAAGTGGTTCTCAACCGCGTTCTTAGACGCATGAGTTACCAGAACGATTTCTTTGATACCTGCAGCTACAATTTCGTCGACAATGTATTGAATCATCGGCTTGTCAACGATCGGCAGCATCTCTTTAGGGATTGCCTTCGTGGCTGGCAACATGTGCATCCCCAGGCCCGCTACCGGGATAACTGCTTTCAAATTAGTCATTCTCTCTCCTACCTCCAAACGGCTGATAAAGTATAGACTTTAGCCGTA
This sequence comes from Citrobacter sp. CF971, assembly GCF_006385635.1. Classification (NCBI taxonomy): domain Bacteria; kingdom Pseudomonadati; phylum Pseudomonadota; class Gammaproteobacteria; order Enterobacterales; family Enterobacteriaceae; genus Citrobacter; species Citrobacter sp. CF971. The sequence goes on from NZ_CP041051.1 coordinate 3,044,791, forward strand.
CGTTAGCCAGTATTGCTGGCTCCATCCTCAACACGATATAACCAGGTTGAGGTAAACCGAATGCAAACTCTACACTTCACCAGCGCCGAGGTGAACTCGGATTCCTCGGAAACAAACTCATCTCGTCAGTTTTATAGCATTCCCGAAAAATCGAAGTTAACTAAGCCCCAGACACTCTACAAACAACAATCACTCAGAGACAAACGTAATGTCATCTTTCTTATCGTGCAAAAATTCGTATTTTAAAGTGCGATCCAGTCCCTGAGATAATGTGTAAGGAGCAACAAAACCGGATGAGTGGACTTTCGTTGCATCAAACTGTGTGGTGGCACAGAACTTCTTCACGCGCACAGAGCTGACGGCATATTTTTTGCCGGTCACTTTACCCAAAATATCAAAGCAATAGCCACCTAACATGCCTAAAGCGTAAGGTAAGTGTGCTGAGGGGATTTTTTTACTTAAGCTCTGTTCAACTTCGGTAACAAGTTGATTCATATTGAGATCAGGTTTATCAACGTAATTATAAACCTCATAACCAGCAGTCACATTCTTCAGTTTATACTTGATAAACTCAACAATATTACCCACATAAGCCATTGATTTATAATTCGTACCCGCCCCAACCATCATAAACTTACCGCTAGCGATCTGCTTCAGCAGATTATAAACGTTGCCGCGATTGCGTTCGCCAAAGATAACCGTTGGGCGGATAATGGTCAGTGAGCGTTCATCTGGAGCTTTGGCATGCCATTCACGCAGGACCTCTTCCGCTTGCCACTTGCTTTTACCGTAGTGGTTGAAGGGATCGTGAGGATGATTTTCATCAGGATTAGTTTTGTTCAGACCATAAACGGCGACAGAGCTAGTGAAAATGATGTTCTTAACATCATTTTTCTCCATAGCGGCCAATACATTGCGCGTCCCCTGAACATTCACATCATAGTAGAGTGAAGTAGGACTGACATCATCACGATGTTCAGCCGCTAGCAAAACAACCGTATCATAGCCTGAAAGCGCCTGATCCAAAACTTGTTGGTCGCGAACATCGCCAATTTGCGTGATTTGCGGATAGAAATGACTCTGCTGTTTATCCAGATTCTTGATATCAAAATCCGCAACAGCCGTCTCCAGGAGTCTGGTCCCCACGAATCCGGAGGCACCGATGAGCAAAACTTTATCGTTCATAAATCACTTTGTCTGTTCGTAACACAAAAAAATATGATAAAGATGAGCGTCTTCCCTGAGTAGTCGATGCTGCCCAGCCCCAGCTTTAACAGTAATTGGGTGATTATAATCTTTTAGCCAATGATATCCAGTAAGAATATAGTGGGGTTACCTCCCCTGCCCCGGTAGTCGAAAATTCACCGCTTCTACATTCACTACCTGATGGTTTATGCGGTCGATGTCAACTGAACTTTGCCCGACTTCGTTTACTGCATGAACACTGGCCAGCGAGAGTAGCGTGTCCTGTTTAGCCATAAACTTACCGCGTACGTCCTGGCGCAGATCGAAGTGCATCTTAAGTGCGGGACCCGTAGCCGATTGCTGCATCACCCTGATGTTACGTAAAAAAAGGTGCTGCGGTTGGTTGTGCAACTCAAGCGTGGCATGCTTCATCTCCACGTTGGTGATGGCCACGAATGACGTTGCATTACCAGAGGAGATCTGAATTCCGCGTAATTTGTATTCACGTTTGGTGTTATCGAGATGGATATTATTTAGCTTAAAGTTTTGTGGAATGGATAAATATCGACCTTTGATAACGCCATAACCAATGAGCATACCTGCGCTGTTCTCCATATTGATATTATCGATCACGAAGTTATCACATCCATAAATAGCAACCGTCGCATTATCAATGCCCGCTTTCTTACTGAAATCCGGTGTGATATTTCGCGCGGTAATATTACGAATGATAAAATGCTTGCCGTTCTCCACATGAACTAACTGCCGACAGTCGGTACCGGTGATGTTCGCCACCACGAAGTTTTTTACCGCCAGTTCATCGGGATAGCTATTGTCATAGGTACTGCCCGCCAGCCCGATACCGATGCCCCAGTTCACATTGCCATTGGTACAGTTAATACGTTCAATGACGTGGTCAGAAATGAGGATGTTGCTGTCGTTGATAGCCACATTCCACTCAATGGCATCTCCCTGGAGATCGCTAAATCGGCAGTTTGTAATCTTTACGCCATCCATTCGGTTATGAAAACCCTGACGCAAAATCCCATAGTTAGCGCGTGTGACAGTAATATCATCGATAATCAGATTACGCATCAGCCTTGAAGTTTTACCGCCGATATAGATTTGCGTCACCGGACCGAAACCGCTCATGGCAATCCTTTTTATTACACAGTCCGAACCACGCACATCCAGGGTAACGTTCTTCAGGCTCCCGCCCTGCTCGCCCACCACTTTGCATCCATCCTGCAGAATAAAGCGCCCACGACCATTGCCACTTATTCGCCCTTGTATGAAGAGCGTTTTGCCTGGCGGAATAACAATAGCAGTATTGAGATCCTTACATTCCAGGCCTTTTGGTACGACGACCATTTGCCCTTCTTTGAACGCCTGCCTGAAAGAGGCCACCCAATCCTGTGGGTTGTAATCCTGAATGTTGACGCTGCCCGATGATTCAAGCGCGCGAACAACGGGAGAATGCAGCATGACAAGCGCAGAGCCCGCCGTCAGAAAAGTTCGGCGTGAGAGTTTGTTCTCTGACATACAACCTCGATTTACATCGTTTGCAGCAGACTGGCTAACTGTTTATTGATAGCTAACTGATTAAATTCATTTTCAATTTTTTCACGCGCACACTGAACAATCGACTGTACCTGCTCACTGTCGAGCAGGCTAAATGCCGCTAAACGCTCTGCCAGTGCCTGCGCGTCGTTTTCCGGTGCCAGCCAGCCTGATTTACCCGACTCGACCAGCTCCGGGATCCCGCTGTGAACGGTGGAAATCACCGGAATACCCACCGCCATTGCCTCCATCAGTGCCACCGGGATCCCTTCCATATCGCCGTCTCTTCCGGTGATCGAAGGCAGCAAAAATACATCCGCCTGTTCAAGCATCTCCTTTACCTGATGACTGGGCTTAAAGCCGGGCATCTCAATAACGTCATCGAGTTGATATTGCTCGATCAGCGTACGTAAACGACGCTCCCAAGGGCCGATACCCAGAATTCGATAACGAAATGAAACGCCCTGCTCTTTTAACTGACGACAAGCTTCGATGGCGAGGTGCAGTCCTTTTTTCTCGGTTAACCGGGCAACAGAGATAATCTCCAGCGGTGTAGTTGGCGATTTCAACTGGCGTGGCGTAAAGCGTGTCATATCGATTCCCATACGCGAGACGGCAATTTTTTGCGGCGGGCATCCCATGTTTTTTAAACGTCCGGCCCAGAGATTGCTGATGGGCAACATTAAATCACCGCGTTGAAACAGCTGCTGATACTCAGGGGTATAGCGGGCCAAAACGCCCCGGTGCGAAACATCAACCCCATGAAATACCGTGGCGATTTTTCCGCGGATCATCCCAAGCTCACGCAGCTTGGCGGCCGTTACGCCTGCGGGCCCAAAATGAGCAATAAAGACATCCGCCTCAAACGCTTGCGGATTCCCGCCGCAAATAGCTGCCAAAATCAGATTGCGCGCCTCATCGCCATAGCGTGCAACATTGAGCGCTTTCCAAGTCGCTGCGCGGGTAATACCGTGCAGAGCCGCCGCTGCCCTATATTTCAGTTTCGCCAGTTTGCTTTCCGGTTCATTCAGCAACCAGCGAGTTTTTTCACCCAGACGGTAGGTATTAAAGGAGGCATGAGTATTTTCAAGATCGCCCTTCTGCAAAGCGACAATCTCCACGTCGTAGCCCATATCGATAAATGCGGTTATCTGATTGAGTACAAATGTCTCGGAGGAGAGCGGAAATTTAAGCAGGAAAAAACCAATCTTCATTTATCCCCCTCAATACGCGTTAAAACCGACTGCACCATGCGTACCCCACGTTCGCGTTCGCGCATAACCGCGTCGCCGAGACGTATGCGCAGCTCAGGTAACTGTCCGAGAGTATCGGCAACCTTCCCTTCGAGACCGCCATCGAGAAGATGACGAATATCAACAGCCATCTCCGGTAACCCCAGTTGTTGCATGATCCCGGCCGATTTGTGCTCGTAGTTAATGGCGATGGCAGGCGTCATAAAATTCATCGAGATGATGGCAGAATGCAAGCGAGTCCCCACCGTCAGATCGCAGGCGCCCAGAATCTTCCCCATCTCCAGATCGTTAAGTTCATCCATCACCACGTGATATCGGGCCGGATCGTTAACATACTGGCGCAGGTTTAACGCCACCATGCGGTCATCTTTGTTGTAACTATCAATACCGGTGCAAGTTGACAGCGCTATCACCTGGTAACCTTCGTCGAGGATGCGGTTCACCACCCCGGAAAAGGCTTGCTCATAGGCCTGCTGAGTTGTCCCCAGACGCTTATCAAAAGGAGCCAGCTCACGCAATGTAATGGCAACGGTCTTCTGTTTAGCCGCCATGTCTAACCAGTGCTGTACCGCATAACCTGGCTCAAAATCCTCATGATGGTTGTCAACCAGCCAGGCCGTATCCACGCCAGTTTCGACTTTATCCGTGGTAATTGCGCTGCGCTTCATCAGATCCAGACTGACGGATTCACGTAAAATCAACGCATTACAGTGACCAAACACGTAGTTCGCCAGTTGATTAAACTGCTCATCCTGGAATGGCCCCACGCTGTGACCAATCATGTACAGCGGTTTTTTCGCCATAAACGAACACAGGGCATGTTCAAACTGCGGCACGCCATACAGATCGACAAAGAACGATCCGCCGACCTGGATGATGGCGTCATAGCGCGACAGCAGACGGACAAAATCGGTAAAGCCCTGGGCGATAGCGATATTGCGCAGATTACCGGAATCGGTAACACGCGAGAGCAGTACCTGATGCTGATAGCGACGACGCAGCACTTTCTTCACGCGCCCCATAACACCCGCTGCGTTGTTGTGTTGCTTCATCTGCAAATACAGCGGGTCGCCCATCACCGGGCGGTTTAACAACCACGAAGAGCTCACCGGGTAACGGCTCATCACATCCACTTCGGTCTCGGGACGCAACGCGTTAATGGCATCCAGCAAACCGCGCAGGATCGCGCTATCCCCTCGGTTCCCGCAGGTATGGTTGCCTAAAATTAGTAATTTCATTATGACCTCTTAAAACGTTGTTCTTATCCCGCACGGAGCAAGGTTTTCATTTTTTCACTGCGACAGAGTTGGCGTTTTATTTCCACCACCAGCGGATGGCGCGACAGCACAATCATTAGCGCAAACACCAGTGCTCCTGCCGCTATCTGGATCCCCAGCAGCGCGCTTAATGGCACCAGGTTACGCAGGGTTAAGCCCAACGCATAGCTCACCACAAGGGTTGGTAAGGAGAGATACAACGGCAGCCACAGGCTGAGCATGTACTGACGGTAGCTGGAGCCAAGAACAGGTTTGATCATCACGAAGTAGCTGAGGATCGTGTTAATCACCTGGACCAACAGAAAGCCCAGCGTCACGCCAATCGCCCCCGCCAGATGACCGCCAATGAAAATGGCAGGAATAAACAAAAAGGTTTTGAACACATTGAATTTGAAGCTGATATCGACCCGGGCTTTCGCCATCAAAAGCGATCCTATTGGATTCCCCACGGATCGCAGCAAACCCACAATGCACAATAGTTGCAGGACCGGAATAATGCCGTTCCACTTATCGCCGAATACCAGCGGCACCACGTTATTCGACACCACCATCAGTCCCAGTAGCGCTGGGAAGTTGATAATCCCAACCACTGACAGCAACTTGTAAAAATTCACTCGTAGTTTTTCGCTGTCGTCCTGGATTTTGGCAAACGCCGGAAACAGCACGCGGGTGATAATCGGGTTCAGTTTGATCGGCGGGACAACCGCCACGTTCCAGGCGAGATTGAATCCGCCCGCCACGCCAGCTCCCAACGTGCGAGCTAAAACCAGCGTGGAAAGGTTGGTATTGATGTAATTGATGATGCTGTCTGCCGTCAGCCATGCGCCAAAACGCAGGTTCGACGAAACGGATGCCAGCGAAAAATGCAGCCCGGGTCGGTAAATCCGGCGGCCAAAATAGCCGAACAGCAGCGTACGTAGCGTACTATTCACCAGATACCCAAGAATGGCCGTCAGCGCGAGCGGCCAGAAATGGGCGCTGACCACGGTAAAGGTAAATCCAGCCAGCACCGAACTGGTTTCAATCATGCCAATTTTGTTGAAGGCCAGCTCTTTTTGCATCAGCGCGCGAAACTGCTGCCCGTGCGGTATCACCACAAACGCCAGTGATAAGGTTTTGATGAGCGGTGCCAGTTCTGGGTTATTGAGCACATGGGCAATCGTCTCGCTCAGCAAAAACATCGCCACGCATACCATGATACCCAGCCCAACATTTAGCCAGTACAGCGTCGTCAGCTCCAGATAACCAATCTCTTTGCGTTGAATAATTGAGTTGGCGATACCGAAATCCGACAGCGTATCGGCCAGCGCTATGATCACCAGCGACACGGTTAACAACCCGAACTGGTGGTTATCAATAATTCGCGCCAGGACGGTCATCTGAATAAGTCCGAGCCCAATAATGATCACCGTGGCAATCGCCGACCACTTTGCGCCATTAAGCGTTTTTTCTCGTAAGCTCATGTTAATACGCCGCTTTGTTAACAAAGCCTTTGAATATCGTCAGAAAAACAATTTTGATATCGAACCACACGCTCCACTCGCGAATGTATTCGAGGTCAAACTCCACACGTTTCTCCATTTTTTCCAGCGTATCGGTTTCACCGCGCCAGCCGTTGATTTGCGCCCAGCCGGTAATACCCGGTTTCACCTTATGGCGTAACATGTATCCCTCAATCAGTTGGCGGTACTGTTCGTTATGCGCCACCGCATGCGGACGTGGTCCGACGATAGACATCCCCCCGGTGAGCACGTTAATAAACTGCGGCAGTTCATCAAGCGACGTCCGACGCAGGAAATTTCCCACAGGGGTAACGCGCGGATCGTTTTGCGTGGCCTGCGTCACCACCGCATCGTTTTCCATCACTTTCATTGAGCGAAACTTCCAGACTTTGATCGGCTTCCCATCCATGCCATAGCGAGTCTGGCGGAAAATCACCGGTCCTTTGGAGGTCAGTTTTACCAGTAGTGCTATGCCACACAGCACCGGGGAAATAAGTAGCAGGATCAGTGAAGCCAGCACGATATCTTCCGCGCGTTTTAACAGACGATTAATCCCCGAGAGTGGCGTGTCATACAGTGGCACCACCGGAATGCCGTTCATCTCTTCAATCCGGGAATGCAGAATGTTGAAGGTAAAGACATCAGGAATAAGGATCACTGAACAGGTGGTATCGGCCAGCTCGCGCACCAATTTTTTGACGCTGGCACCATCGCTCATCGACATGGCGATATAAACGTTATGAATGCGTGAGGCTTTGGCGTCATCCACCAGTTGTTGCAGATTACCGGCCCAGTCGCGGGAGTTTTTTCCAGGGATAGGGTCGTGATAGACCCCCGCTACTTCAAACCCCAGCCACGGTTCATGGCGAAAACTGTCCAGCAGCATTTGTCCAGCTGGCAGGTCCCCTGCCACCGCCACCCGACGAGTGTTGTACCCGCGATTACGCAGCCATCCCGCACCGTAGCGAATAAACGAACGACTCAACACCAGGCCAACACTGGACAGCAGATACCACGCCAGCCAGACGGCGAGACGGTTATCAAAATCGTTATTAAAGGCGATCAGACCTGCGCAAAAAATCAGGCTCAGCGTCCAGTTTTGCAGCAACAGCACCAGCTCAGTGGTCATTTTGACACCACGCCAGGAGCGATAAAAATCCGTTATGCCACCGAGCATCTGAAAAACGACCAGCGTGATCAGCGCCACCAGCAGGTGCATGTACAGGAAAGGCAAACCGCTTAATTCGCAGATTACCCACAACCCGCCAAACATGATGGTGATATCTGAAAAGCGTTGCACCATCGAAATTAACGACGCATTGGTTTTGGCGCGCTCGCGCTTCTTTAGATGTGTCATCGTGGTTCCTGTTAGTCACCCTTTGCCCAGAATCGGGCAAAGGAAGCACCAGCATTACTGATTCAGTAACGCCAGAAGAGTGCGCGTTCGCGCTTCCATCAACGGAATATCTCCGCGCGATTCCACGTTCAGGCGCACCACCGGTTCGGTATTGGAAGAGCGTAAATTGAAGCGCCAGTCGACAAACGACATGCTGATACCGTCCGTTCTGTCAACCGTCAGCGCCTCACGGGAAAAATGCTGCTCCACGCGCGCAATCGCTGCCGCCGGCTCTGCCAGCGTGCTGTTTATTTCACCACTCGCCGGGTAGGCCACCATCCGGTCGCGGACCAGTTCGCCCAGCGACTGTCCTTTCAGAGACAACAATTCCGCCACCAGCAGCCACGGGATCATGCCGCTGTCACAGTAGGCAAAGTCACGGAAATAGTGATGCGCACTCATCTCACCGCCGTAGACGGCATCTTCGTGGCGCATCCGCTCTTTGATAAACGCGTGTCCGGTTTTTGACATCACCGGTTTACCGCCTGCCGCCGTCACCACATCCACGGTGTTCCAGGACAGACGTGGGTCGTGGATAATTTTCGCCCCCGGATTCTTCTCCAGAAACGCTTCCGCCAGCAGGCCGACAATGTAGTAGCCCTCAATGAACTGACCTTTTTCATCGAACAGGAAGCAGCGGTCAAAATCACCGTCGAAGGCAATCCCCATATCCGCGCCGTGTTCAATAACCGCGTTGCGCGTGTCAGCCCGACATTCCGGCAGCAGAGGATTGGGAATACCGTTGGGGAAGTTGCCATCCGGCGTATTGTGGATTTTGATAAACTCGACCGGCACGCCCAATGTTTTAAAACGGGCTTCAATGGCGTCCACTACAGGGCCTGCCGCGCCGTTGCCGGAATTGAGCACCAGCTTCATCGGTTTCAGATTGGCGGGATTGATGTAACCCAGCAGGTGGTCAATGTAGGCATCACGGGTAGTAATACGCTGGTAGCGGCCACGTTTTGTCTCATCAACCGCCGGGAAGTCGTTGGCTTCCGCCAGGCGCTGTACGTCGCGCAGACCGGTATCACCGCTGATGGGCCGTGCCCCTTCCCGCACCAGCTTCATGCCGTTGTAATCCATCGGATTATGGCTGGCGGTCACTTCAATACCGCCGTCAATACCCAGGTGGAATGTGGCAAAATAAATCTCTTCGGTACCCGACATGCCAATATCCAGCACATCCACCCCCGCATCCTGTAGTCCTTTCGCCAGCGCCAGCTTCAGCGTCTCACTGGTCAGGCGCACATCGCCGCCGAGGACAATCGTTTTTGGCTTCAGGAACTCACCGTAAGCGCGGCCAATACGCCACGCGATATCTTCATTCAGCTCTTCGCCCAGCCTGCCGCGAATATCGTAGGCTTTGAAACAGGTTAATTTCGTCATGATTTACCCTTCTTCAGGCAACAGGAGGCCCTGACTCTTAATGAGCCTTTTAATGAGTGTTAAATGCATTTCCCGGCGCGCTTCGCTTACCGGGCCTACGGTGTTGTAGGCTGGATAAGCGAAGCACATCCGGCATCAGGTACGCCCGTATCTGTCCGCAAACCGCACCACATCATCCTCATCGAGGTAAGATCCGGAGCGCACTTCAATCAGATCGAGCGGGATTTTCCCGGGATTCTCCAGACAATGGGTCGCCCCAAGCGGAATATAGACAGACTCGTTTTCAGCGAGCAGTTTGATGTCATCATTGATCGTCACTTTCGCGGTACCGGCCACCACTACCCAGTGTTCAGCCCGGTGATGATGCATCTGCACGGACAATCCTTCACCGGGTTTAACGGTAATTCGCTTCACCTGGTAACGGTCTCCGGCATCAATGGAGTCATACTTGCCCCACGGACGGTAAACTTCACGGTGAATATGGTGTTCATGTCGTCCGTCAGCTTTAATTTGCTCCACCACTTTTTTGACGTCCTGCACCGCGTTGCGATCGGCGATCAGCACCGCATCTTTGGTCTGCACCACCACCAGATCCTTCACCCCGACGGTCGTCACCAGGCCAGATTCGGCATACACGTAGCTGTTTTCCGTTTTGTGGCTAATGACGTCGCCATGATGCACATTGCCTTCGGCAGTATGGGCGCTGATTTCCCACAGCGATGACCAGGAGCCAACATCGCTCCAGCCTGCGTTCATGGGCATCACCACCGCATCGGCCGTACGTTCCATTACCGCATAGTCCACAGACTCTTCCGGACAGGCGAGAAACGCCTGTTCATCAACGCGGATAAAATCGAGATCGGGGTCGACCGTACTCATGGCATTCGCACAAGCCTCAAGAATGTCGGGGCGGTACTTTTCCAGTTCTTCCAGGTAACGTCCGGCGCGGAACAAGAACATGCCGCTGTTCCAGTAGTAATCGCCGTTCGCCACATAAGCCTGCGCGGTTTCCAGATTGGGTTTTTCAACAAACTGCGCCACTTCGAACGCCACGGCGTCGGTATTCGTTGGCGAAACCACGCCACGGCGGATATAGCCATAGCCCGTTTCCGGCTGGTCCGGCACGATACCAAACGTCACCAGCTTACCCGCACTGGCATAGGGCATAGCATTGCGAACCGCCTCGCGAAATGCCTCTTCGTCGGCAATCATGTGATCGGCCGCCAATACCAGCAGCAGCGGATCTTCCTCCGGGCTTTGACGTTTTGCCGCCAGTGCGGCCAGCGCTATCGCCGGTGCCGTGTTACGTCCGGCGGGTTCGAGAATAATGTTCTCAGTCAGCTTGTGCAGTTGCCGTAGCTGTTCCGCGACGATGAAACGGTGTTGTTCATTACAGATAACCACCGGGCTTTCACACTCCACGCCATTCAGACGACAGATCGTTGTCTGCAGCATAGTGAGATCACCTTTCAGGCACAGGAACTGCTTTGGATACAATACGCGGGACAGAGGCCATAAACGGCTACCCGAGCCACCGGCCATCACTACCGGAAAGAGTTTGCTTTGACTCATCATTAACCCCGAATATCAGCAATAAATTGGCTAAGCACGTTATCTTTATCCAGCGTGCGTTCGGCATAGTCACGTGCCACCGTATTGACTTTTGGCATCCTCAACGCTTGTTGGATACCGCAAACCAGCGCATTTACCGATTCCGGCTCCACGCATACAGCGATGCCTGGAACAATGTTACAGAGCTGCCCCAGCTCGGTTTCCGGCTCGGCGGTAATCACAGCGTTACCACCAACGGCGAGGATATTGGTCAGTTTGGAGGGCAGTACGGCATCCGCCGCACCGCGCTTTTGTACCACCAGATGACAGTCCGCCATTTTGAGCAGTGCAGGCAGCGCGTCATAAGATTGCAGCGGAAAGAACATCACATTGTTCAGGCCGCGTTCGCTGGCCATACTCTCCAGCCGCGCTTTACCCCCGCCCTGCCCGACAATCACAAACAGCCAGGGCCGTTCGCTCAACAGGGCCGCTGCGTCGATCACACTCTCCAGTCCTTGCTTTTCACCAATATTGCCAGAGTAGAGAATGATTTTTTTTCCATCAGGTAAGCCCAGCTGCTGGCGCAACGCCAGAGCATCGGCGGCGTCCACATCGCGAAAACGCGCTACTTCTGACCAGTTCGGAAAGAAAATAACCTTCTGTGCATCAACGCCCTTTTCCTGTGCTTTATTCATCATTGAGCGAGAAATGGTCGAAATATGATCCATATTCAACAGCCCACTGCGCTCAAAGGCGCTGGCCAGTTTTGCCACCAGACCGCGCTTGCCTTTGCCCGCCATGCCAAGTCCCAACATGGCATCAACCTCGTAGTCCTGAATATGCAGCAGCGTGCGCGCCCCGGACAGCTTCGCCAGCAGGCGCATTCCCGGCGTACAAAACAGCGTCGGTACTACCCCAATGATGCGATCCGGCTTCCAGCGGCGCTGCGCCAGCAGCGGGAAGAAACTGCTCAGGGCGAAACTGCCTAAATGCAGTAGACGCTTGAGCGTGGAGGGCTGCTCAGGCACATACAGCGGGCAACGCCAGACGATGGCATCGCCCTCTTCACGATGGTAGCGCCAGGATGAATAGCGACCGTTGACTTTCCACTGCGGATAATAAGGCGGCGCAGTGATCACCCGTACGTCATGCCCCTGTTGCGCCATCCATTCCACCATTTCACCGGTGTATTTACCGATACCGGTCAACTCCGGCGAATAGTTGATGCCATACACAAGGATCTTCATAGCCCGGGTGCTCCGGCCTGACTCTTCTCACAGAAGTAAGCCCGGCTGTTGTCGTGCACGTGGTCACTGGCCAGAATCTCTTCAATTGCCAGCCAGCGGTACGCGTCATGTTGAACGTCAGGCAGTTGCAGGTCGTTTTCCGACACCCGCAGACGAAATCCCAGCACGATGTAATGCGTTGAGAAATCTTCCCCGGAAAAGTTGTCGTCATAGAAGTGCTGCCAGACACCGTAAAACTGCGCAGCGGACAGCGGTAAACGTAACCCCAGCTCAGCTTCAGTAAGCCGCTCAAAGGCCGCGTGCAACGGTTCATCTTTTTGCACCCGACCGCCGGGCACAAACCAGTACCCCTGCGCAGGACGATTGAGGCGCTTGCCAAGCAGAAATTCACCGTGGGCGTTTTCCACGATCAAATCGATGGAAATCAGCGGAGTTGAACGTACAACGGTGGAAAAATCCTCATGACGTAAAAACATGCTTACCCCCGGTAACGCTGCTGGTTTTCAAGAAACCACTGATATGTACTGGCAAGTCCCGCTTGCAGAGATATCTCGTGATACCAGCCCAACTGATGCAGACGCGTAACGTCAAGCAATTTGCGCGGCGTGCCGTCCGGTTTGCTGGCGTCAAACACCACGCGCCCCTTGTAACCCACGACCTCCGCAATAGTCTGCGCCAGTTCACGGATGGTGCAGTCCACGCCGGTACCCACGTTGATATGCGACAGCATAGGCTGGGTATATTCCTGCAACACTTCCTGAGCCAACTCCATCACGTGGATACTGGCCGCCGCCATATCGTCGACATGCAGAAATTCACGCATTGGCGTCCCGCTGCCCCATACCACCACATCCGGCGCATTTTGCCCGCGAGCTTCATGAAAGCGGCGCAGCAGCGCCGGGATCACATGCGAATTACTCGGATGAAAGTTGTCATGCGGCCCATACAGATTGGTCGGCATCACCGAGCGATAATCACGGCCATACTGTCGGTTATACGATTCACACAGCTTGATACCGGCAATTTTGGCAATCGCATACGGCTCATTGGTCGGTTCAAGTGTCCCCTGCAACAGTTCACTCTCGGCGATTGGCTGGGTAGCTTGCTTGGGATAAATACAGGATGACCCGAGAAACAACAGTTTATTCACGTTATGCAGATGTGCAGCATGAATAATGTTGCTCTCAATCATCATGTTTTCATAAATAAAATCAGCAGGATAAGTATTGTTTGCCACAATCCCTCCTACTTTTGCCGCCGCCAGATAAACCTGGTCAATACGTTCAGCGGCAAAAAACGCCTGCACCGCACTGGCGTCCAGCAGATTAAGCTGGTCGCGGGTACGCAGCACCAGCTCCACATTATTTCGCTGCGACAATTGTCTGACGATGGCGGACCCCACCATCCCGCGATGGCCCGCCACAAAAATACGTTGTGTCTTCATCCTCAGTACTCCAGCGCGATGGCAACCTCGTAACCGTGCGACTTGAGCAGGGAATGTTTCTTCGCCGCATCAAGATCGTTAGCAACCATTTCCGAGATCATCTGGCGCAGCGTGATTTCCGGTTTCCAGCCCAGTTTTTCATGTGCTTTGGCCGGATCGCCCAGCAGCGTTTCCACCTCAGCCGGACGGAAGTAGCGCGGGTCAACGGCAATCATGACATCGCCTGGCTTCACGCCCGGCGCATCATGTCCGGTCACGGAAACCACGATGCCTTTTTCATTCACGCCCTCACCTTCAAAGCGCAATTTAATCCCCAGTTGTGCTGCCGCCATTTCTACAAACTGGCGCACGGAATACTGCACGCCGGTGGCAATCACGAAATCTTCCGGCTTATCCTGCTGCAGCATCATCCACTGCATCCTGACGTAATCTTTGGCATGCCCCCAGTCGCGCAGTGAATCCATGTTGCCCAGGTACAGGCAAGACTCCAGCCCCTGAGCGATGTTGGCGATCGCCCGGGTAATTTTGCGAGTGACAAAGGTTTCGCCGCGGCGCGGAGACTCGTGGTTAAACAGAATGCCGTTACAGGCATACATCCCGTAAGACTCACGGTAGTTGACGGTTATCCAGTAGGCATACAGCTTAGCAACGGCATACGGTGAACGCGGATAGAACGGCGTGCTCTCTTTCTGCGGGATTTCCTGAACCAGACCATACAGCTCAGAGGTGGACGCCTGATAAAAACGGGTCTTTTTTTCCAGACCCAGGAAGCGGATCGCCTCCAGCAAGCGCAAGGTGCCGATCGCATCAACGTCTGCGGTGTATTCCGGTGAATCAAACGACACCGCAACGTGGCTCATGGCACCCAGGTTATAGACTTCATCCGGTTGGACTTCCTGTAAAATACGGGTCAGATTGGAGGAGTCCGTCAAATCGCCATAGTGCAGATGAAATTTGGGATTGCCTGAATGCGGATCCTGGTAGATGTGGTCCACACGTTCGGTGTTGAATGATGAAGCGCGACGCTTAATACCGTGTACTTCGTACCCTTTTTCCAGCAGGAGTTCTGCCAGGTAAGAACCATCCTGCCCGGTTACGCCAGTAATGAGAGCGACTTTTGACATGTTATAACCTCTTCAGTGATCCCCTCAGGGAGTAACTTTCTCGACGCGTTCGCGCGTGACTACTGCGGGATTTCCCCGACAAATGACATTTGCTGGCAGCGATTTAAATACGCTGCTTCGTGCTCCGACGACGGTGCCATCGCCAATCGTTACGCCAGGCGCGACAAAGACATCTGTCGCCAGCCAGCATTTATCGCCAACCACTATCGGTGTGGCGTTAATATCAAAATGTTGGCTGGCATAATCATGACTCCCGGTGCATAAATAACTTTTTTGCGAAATAACTGCGTGGGCCCCAATCGTAATATCACCTAACGTATATAAAACCGCGTCATCACCCACCCAGGCATAATCTCCCAGAGTTAGTTTCCACGGATAAGTAATTTTTACTGAAGGCCGAATGACTACGTTTTTTCCTATTTTTGCGCCAAACATCCGTAATAAAAATGCACGCCAGCGATACATGACCTGTGGAGACCAGCGAAATAATGTTGATTGCACCGCCCACCATAATTGCACTTTAATAGCGCCGCCGCCGCGAAAACCTCCAGGCACTTTAAATCCGCTTAAGTCTTGCATATTGTGCTCTTACGTTTTTCCATATAAGGTTTTTGCTTTATCGGTTGTGCGCAGACGTAAATATTCTGACAAACCGGTCCAAAAACCAGGCATATGTAATATCTGGCGCTGTACTTTTTTGGCATCCCGGCACAATTCCAGATTATTCGTCGTTGAAACTCCGCCCATAGAAAATTCCGACACCAACCCGCGCAGCTTTTTAAAAGCGTAACCGGATTTGTATAATTTGGCTGCCAACGCGTAATCTGACGATATTTTATATTGCAAATCATAATGCCAGACATTCAGTCCTGAGAGAGGAAAGAATATTGCCTGATGGCTGGCGGGCAGGCTGTGATAAATATACCAACCCGGTTTTGCCCGACGCTTAATTTTGTTGCCATTGCCGAAATCCAGCAACGCATCGCCAATGACCATAGTTTGGTCACTCTGCATTTTTAGCTGGCGGATAAAACAAGCCGCATTCACATGCAGAATATCCCCGGAGTTGAGGAACAATGCAAACCGCCCGCGCGCCATGGCGATGCCTTTGTTCATCGCATCATAGATGCCGTTATCCGGCTCGCTGACAAACCGTAACCGGTGTTCTCCACTGAGTCCTTCAAGAAACGCCGACGTACCATCCGAGGAGCCGCCATCAACAACAATCCACTCAAAACTGATATCACCCGCTTGCGCCAGATGTGCCAGCGACGCGTGAGTTTTGACGATCCCTTCCAGATTGCGAAAGGCGACGGTAATGATACTGAGCAGCATGTGAGTTACCTCGCGATATTCAGCGCCTTGCGCAAAATAAACGGACACACAATTAAAAATGCGTATTCCGGACTAAATACTGAACCTGTAAAAAACAGTGACAATGGTGTAAAAAGATAAAGCTGCACCCGATAATTCTGATTATCGCCAAACGCATTGATCATCATTTTCATGACTTTCCCCATGTACCATAGGGCTAATATCACCGCGAACCATGAAAAATAAATAATCAGCAGATACAAGCCATTGTCTATTGTTTTACCGACATCTGCACCGTTAAAAATTCCGAATGACGCGACGTATTCATAAAGTGAGCCAAATCTCACTACGCCATCAACGTTCAGTAACGAATAACCGACCATCACTAATGGTCCTACGATACGATAATACGATGACGAACCTTCAGTTCCTAAATCACCAAGCCGCATTGCGATGTACGGAAAAGCAAATATCACACCAACTAAAAACACGCTCAATGAGATTATCGCCAGAGGTAGCTTCTTTTTTATCGCATCCTTATTTAGGTACTGAAACGCCCATTCCAGGAGGTAAAACAAAATAAACGTCATTACTCCTGAAAACGATCCCGATAATATTACCCCTACCAGAATCATAGCATCGGACTTAGGTGTTTTGATACCAAACTGTTTGATACTGAGCCAAATTGAGATTAACGCCAGAGCGAAGAATGCCGGTTCGAAATAGAGCGCGGTGGTTCGTTTCCCACCAAACTTAATAAAGTTCAGAACATAGCTGTTACTGTAAATAAGATATTTCGAAATAACTTCCATTAAACTGCTGCCGCCGCTGAGAATTATCTGTGCCATTTCAGCTGCAGCTAACCCCACCACCAGTCCCACAACCAGCCAGAAAAAGCGCAAGATTTTAATGTAGTTATGCGGTGAAATGGTTTTGAAGCGAATACTCCATACCATGCCAATAATCACCACGGTATAGATAAACAACATGGCGGACGTCACGTACTTGCTGGCATCCAGTGACTGACCGAACAGATAGTTAAATGCCGTCAGTCCGCCCCCTACGCCCAGCGCGATCATTAATTTTTTGATATTGATGCGCTCGATAAACAGCAACAGCAGAACGGGTAAAAAGGTGACGATAGTTATCGGGAAGCTCTCGCCAAGCTGGGCGAGTTTGACGTTTACTAGCAGATAAAGCAGCGGTAGCACCAGATAGCTACAGATTCTGATAGAACGAGACATATTCCTCCAGCATCTGTTGTCCACTGTATGCCAACTGGCTGCGCTGGCTAAATGCGGCAAGCGACGTGTCAAATACCGCCTGCGCAATGTCTGATTTTTTCAGCTGCACCAGTTGCAACACTTCAGCTTCGCTGAACGTTTTTCCACCTGATTTAGCCAGCACTTCCTGCGCGGCATCGCTGTGCGTGGCTATTACCGGTACGCCGATGGACAGCGCTTCGCACAGAATCAGCGGGTAGTTATCGACACGGGAGCTGAACACCAGTCCATCCATCTGATTAAGCGCACTCATCAACGTGCGCTTATCGCTCTCAAAACCGTGATTGATGACGTTATCTCCCGCAAATGGCGAAAATTTGCCGAAGGTATGCAACTCAATTTTGTCTCCGAGCGCGGTAATAGCTCGCACCAGTTGCTGACTGGTTTTGCCGTCATAGCGCAGGTCATGAGCCACCACGGCAATTTTCGGCCGACCGCTCTCCTCAGGCATCGCGGGTAGTTCGGCAAGAATGGTTTCAGTTGCCACATCAATGCCATTATTGATAATGCGGCAGCGTCCCGCGCCATACAGGCTGTTGAAGGCGTCGGCCACATGCTGACTGGGCGAGATAAACTGGCAACCCAGCGCCAGCATCGCACGAAACATCTGCCGCTTAACGGGCAACTGTTGATGGGCTTTATCGATTTTTACCGGCGGATAGTTGCTCAGCGTTGGGCATTGCAGACAGCCCGTTTTCCAGCCTTCGCAGCCATCGGTAAAGGCACAGCGCCCGGTCACACTCCAGTGATCGTGCAGCGTCCAGACGAAGGTGATATCCGGTTTATGCGCTTTCACTTTTTGGCAAAAGGAGACTACCTCTTCCAGGTTCAACCAGTAGCTGTGCAACACATGAAAATGCAGTACCAGCGGGCCGTTAGTGCGGGTAACCGTACGATATAGCTTGTCGAGATTGCCGAACATGTCGCGGTTCGCGAAACGAAACAGCGCAATGTTCGCCGCCGACGTCAGGCGCGGCGTATATTTGATAACCTGCGGGTATTTCGCATGGCTGGCGCTTTTTTTACCGCCTTTGCCATAGCCATAGACAAAACGCGACGACAGCCCTTTTTCCAGCGACCTCAGATGCAAATCTAACGCCACGCCTGCCGCCCCACCTTCTGCGAGTCGCACATTAAATTGTAATATCTTCATTTTATTACCTTCACCCGTGCCTTCTCGCCCACGACCAGCGCATTGTCCGGAACGCTATCCACCACGACGCTCCCGGCACCAATCGTCACGTTATCGCCAATAGCAACGTCGCCAAGCAGAGTGACATTGGCCCCCAGCTCAACGCTGTTACCGATTACCGGGCAGGACAAATCGTTGGTGCCAAGATTGCCGATGGTGACGCCGTGGCGTAGGGTAAAATCATCCCCCACAACCACGTGTTTATTGATAACCACCCCATAGCCATGATGGATGGTGAAACGACGACCGATTGATGCAGCAGCCTGAATCTCATAGCCAAACAGGCATTCGGTGATAAGGCGGTACATCACCAGTACCGGGGCGGCCCACAGGTTGTTTATGATATTTTTTTTACGCCAGACGGAGCAAAAATGGGCAATCCGATAGGCCACCACCATGCAGCAGGGGCGCAGACTCCAGCCGTTCACGCGTAAATCTTCCAGCATAATTAGCGTCCTCGCAGTCCGTCGGCCAGACGCTTACTGTTGCGAACAGAAAGCAGCGTCAGCAGCGTGCGCCAGTTCATCCGTTTGTTGCGGATCTGATAGAGGGTAAACAGCTGATATTTCTTGCTGGCCCGGTCAAATTTGCCTTTGTGCTTGCGGTAAAACTGAAAGTAGCCGGAGAATTTATTTGGCGATGAGGTAATGCGCATCTCACCGTGATTCACATGCAGGATCTGCGTTGCCTCCTTGACCTTCCACGGTTTGCCATACGCCACCACCATGCGCAGGAAGATGTCGTAATCCTGCGCCGCTTTCAGCGTGGTATCGAACAGACATGCTTTAAACCGCCATGCCCAGGTAAATACCTGATTACCAATGATGTTGCGCTTATAAAACCTGCGGCGTGAATAAACGGACTTCGGATAGAGCGGCAGACTGGTCGGCTGCGAATACACTTCGCCCTCACAGACATAGTCATTGGCATACAGAAACGCCCGCGTGACCAAATGATGGCGATAGTTGAGAAATACACTCAGTCGGTTCGGCGTCCATTCATCATCATCATCAATCCCCGTAATGTATTGCCCGTTGGCCTGCATAATGGCCTGATTACGCACCGCGCAGGCCCCGGAGTTGGTGGAATTATGCGTATACGACACGCGCGGATCGTTGAGTTCCTCAACAAACTGCTGCAACTGCTCATATGAGGAAGAGCAATCATCCACAATGATCATCTCCCAGTAAGGATAGTCCTGGCGCAACACCGATTTAATCGCCCGAATGGCCAGCTGCTGGCGGTTCCAGGTTGGCATGTAAATTGAAATTAGCGGGTTTTCTGTGGTCATTTTCGTTTCCAAAAAAAGTTGCCTGATGGCACTACGCTTATCAGGCCTACATTCGATATGCGTTGCTGTTAGTTATTTCGAATCCGACGTGTATTCGTATTCGTAGTAGCCGTAATCCTGATACCCGCTGGCGCGGCGGAAGATCGAGTTGAGGATCACCCCTTTCACCTGAATGCCATTTTGCTCGAAGCGGCCCAGGCTGGTTTCCACCTCTTTCAGCGTGTTGACCGCATAACGCGCTACCATCAGCGTGGTGCCGACGTGGCGCCCTACGATAGCCGCATCGGTCACCGCCAGAATTGGTGGGGTGTCAATCAACACCAGGTCATAGTGCGAGCTGGCCCAGGCAATCAGTTCACCGAAGCGCTCGCTCATCAACAGTTCGGAAGGATTGGGAGGAATTTGACCGCGAGGGATCAGATCAAAATGCGGAATCGATGTCGGTTTAGCGCTGGATGAGATATCCCCTTTGCCAATGAGGATCTCAGACAGGCCGTTGACATTATTGGTCCCCAGCAGTTCGTGGGTATAGCCTTTGCGCATGTCGCAGTCGATCAATAGCACACGTTTGTTAGTCTGACTAATAACTGCCGCCAGGTTAGCGCAGACAAACGTTTTCCCAATCGACGGGCTGACGCCGGTCAGCATCAATACGTTGTTACGCGCCTGCATCATGGCAAAGTGCAGGCTGGTGCGCAGGCTGCGGACCGCTTCGATGGCGAGATCCGTCGGATTCCCCACGGCCAGCAGTTGGCTTTGCTTGTAGCGTTTCACACCTTTAATGGTCTGAACGTTATCACGCGCTTTTTGCCATTCAGACAGCGGAATACTGGCATACACGCTGATACCATGCTCTTCCAGCGCCTGCGGGCTTTCAATACCGCGATTAAACAGAGAACGCAGCAGTACGCCCACCACGGAAAGCATTAAACCGAGAATGATACTGCCGAGAATAATCAGCGCCGTTTTCGGCTTCAGCACGCCAGGCTGGGCAATCGCGGGATCGACAATGCGCACATCGCCGACCGTACTGGCCTCGGTAATCTTCAGTTCCTGTTGCTTGTTCAGCAACTGCATATAGACCTGCTGACCGGACTCCACATCACGCGTCAGGCGAACAATTTCCTGCTGCGTTTTCGGCATCGCCGTTACGCGCCCGTTCAGCTTACTTTTCTCATCTTCCAGCGCCTGGCGTTTTTCCAGCAGCGTGCGGTACGCCGGATGCGCTTTGGTGAACAGCTTGGAAATCTCCGCTTCTTTGAAGGTCAGTTCATTCAGTTGCGCATCGATATTCACCATCGAATCCAGCACCGCTTTGGCTTCCAGCGGCAAATCCACGGAGTCTTTATCCTGACGAAAGGCGTTCAGCTTGTTTTCAGCAACATCCAGGTGGTTACGCACTTCAGGCAACTGTCTGGCCAGAAACGCCAGACTTTTGGCGGCCTCTTCGGATTTACGTTCCACGTTTTGTTGCAGATAGTTACGGGTAATACTGTCGAGGATCTGGCGGATTTGCTCGCGGTCTTCACCGGTAAAAGTCAGGCTCAATACACCGGTATCTTTGCCTGTTTCCGCCACCATCAGATTATTTTGCAGGGTGTTTATCATGCCCAGCGTGGAGAATTTACGGACGGTAAATTGGCTCTCCGGGCTGGCATGAATCGCCTCAACCAGCATCGTCACGCCATCGTGTTCCAACACCTTGCCGACTTGCCCCCGAACGCTAAAACCCCCGTCACTCACCAGTTGATAACTTTTGTCATTCAGCACATTGAGCGTGAAGGTCTGTTCATTCATTGCCTTTGGCAGCGTGAAGGTAGTCACATTAACCGTTTCGTTCTGACGGCCCCTCAGCCGGTCCCAGCCCGCGCCAAAAATAGGGAACGTATCTTTGGTAACGCCGATATCGAGGTTGAGATCGTCTACCGTTTTCCCTAATACCAGTCGTGACTGAATGAGCTGAATTTCCGCTTCCGAGGCCGGGGGTTTGTTCGACAACGCCGAGCCAATATCCTGCACCAATGAATTTCCAGTATTTTGCTCAATTTGCACCAGCGCGTCCGCACTATAGATGGGGGTGGCGAACAGTGTGTAGACCGCGGCACACAATGCAAAAGCCGCGGTAATGCCAAGTACCCACCAGCGGGCTTCCACCACCGTTGCGACCAGACGACCAATATCGATTTCATCATTGCCCGTTACCGGCGCAGCAGACTGTTTTACTTTTTCTGTCATCTTTTTCCCTGCTCTGCGTTCAGTGCCTGAGCCCATTGGCGGGCAGACCGTTCAAGTAATGTGTACACCGCGTCAAACGCATCACGGCTTTTACGATATGGATCGGGAATTTCGCGCTCGCTGTCCCAGTGACCAAAAAGCATCACTTTGCCGCGCATCTCCGGCACCATTTCACACAGGGCAGAGATATGGCGCTTTTCCATGGCCAGGATCAGGTCATACTCCCGGCACATTCGTCCCGAAATCTGCCGGGCACAATGATTATCCAGTGACAGGTTGTGCTCCTGCGCCACGCTAATGGCGCACGGATCCGCGCCTTTCCCCACCAGCGCCCCAAGACCGGCAGAAGAGACCGTCAACGCCGGGTGAAATTGCCTTAACAAGCGCTCTGCCGTCGGAGAACGGCAAATGTTCCCCACACAGACAACTAAGATTTTGTTAAACATGACGATTACCAGTTGTGAAGGTCGCTGGCCGTGTCCGTCATATAGCGAACACCGCTAATAGTCGGCAGCAACTGATTGATCAAACGGTTCCAGCGAGCAACCGGCGCAGTAGTGACGTACACCACATCGTATGGCTGGAGTCGGAATGATGTTGCCATCACCAGCGACGTCGCATCGGACATATCAAGCTGATAGATATTGGCGATCTTGCCGTTGTTCCCGCCCTCGCCTTTCAATGGTCGAATAACGAAAATACCGCTGGCATTGGAGGTGGTCAGGTCAATACCTTCGGCATTGCCCAGCGCTTCGGTAAGCGTCATGCCACTGAAGTCCATTTTGAGGGTGCTCTGTTTTTTCACTTCCCCCATTACAAAGACTTTCAGATCGTCATTACGCGGGACAAACAGAATGTCGCCAGGATAGAGCAGTCGGTTCTGGCTCAGGTCGCCATTTTGCATCAGTGCTTGCAGTGAAATGCGTTGCTCCTGCCCTTTATGAGTCAGCACAACGTTGCGCCAGTCTGCCGCTTCGGTGAGACCGCCTGCGGCGTTAATGGCATCGAGAACGGTAAGTGGCACGTTGGTGATGGCCTGCTGACCAGATTTGTTCACCTGTCCGGAGACATAGGCCTTCTGCGAGCGGAAAGCGGCGATATTAACGTCCACCTGCGGGTCAGCAATGTACTTCGCTAAGCGCCCGGTAATATCACTACGAATCTCTGCCAACGTTTTCCCTACCACGCTGACTTTGCCGATGTAGGGGTAAAACATCGTGCCATCAGGTTGTACCCAGTTGCCGGTATCGCTTGAGCTACGGTACTGCCCGGCTGGCGTGGTGAGTTCAGGATGGTCCCAGACGGTCACATTCAGGACATCCCCCGGACCGACTCGGTACTGATACCCGGCAATCTCCTGGTCCAGCGACATATTAGGTTGTGCAACATTTGGTCGAGGACGTAATTGTTCTACCAGTCGTGGGGTGAGTGGATAAACATTCACCATGCGATCGATATCAAAATCAGCGTCCTGCTGTTTAATCACATCTTTGCCCATCGTAGACATATTGCTGCCCGGAAGCACGGTACAACCGTTTATCAAGATTACCGATACCAATACTGGTATCAATTTAAGTTTGGATTTCATCATTGATTATTTATCACTTTGGCAGAGTAATTATCACATGCAATCTAAATAGCGACTTCGCCTGTACGTATTTACCTTGCCGTTAATTGAAATGGAATTTAACTGGCATCAGTCCTAAAAAAAATGAATTCATCTGCGGTCTCTTGACAGAATAATTTAGGCTTGTTTCAGGCGACCAGACACGCTACCGCCCCTGGCTTCACTAGCTACCAATGCACTGATTAATTTAAATTTTTATCTTCTCCTTTATTTTCATCACATTTACAGCGGCAACGCATCGGGAATGCGCGCCACTGGTTAATGAGGAAATATTTATCTTTTGATTATTACCGCAAGAATTGTTGCAGCTAAGCGAATATCAGGCAAGATAACAAGCCACCGATACCAAGCTTTTAAGATTAATATTAAGCGTTGGGTTTGTATATTTTTAGGATTTTATTGATGTTGACAATATTGATATAAAAACATCCCACCTGCGATATTTCCTAAATATATTTAGATTAGTAAAATAATTTCCTGTAGTGACATTAAGGCTATTATCCTGCATCTGTTCTGATATAACCGACAGAGAAATCCCCTCTCGCCATTGCATTTTTCGCCAGTTTTACCCATGATCGAATTGTGACAATTGTCATACAACTATGGGTATAGCATTTACTATGGAATGGATTGCCGATCCGTCAATCTGGGCCGGACTGGTCACGTTAATCGTGATCGAACTTGTTCTTGGCATTGATAATCTTGTTTTTATTGCCATCCTCGCGGAGAAACTACCTCCAGCCCAGCGGGATAAGGCGCGTATTACCGGGCTACTGCTGGCGATGGTTATGCGCCTGCTGCTGCTGGCATCAATATCCTGGCTGGTAACACTGACCACGCCGCTGTTCAGCATTCGCGATCTCAGCTTCAGCGCCCGCGATCTGATCATGCTGTTCGGCGGTTTCTTCCTGCTGTTTAAAGCCACTATGGAGCTCAACGAACGGCTGGAAGGAAAAGACAGCGACAATCCCACCCAGCGTAAAGGCGCTAAGTTCTGGGGTGTGGTCGCGCAGATCGTGGTGCTGGACGCCATATTCTCTCTCGATTCCGTCATTACCGCTGTTGGGATGGTCGATCACCTGGCCGTGATGATGGCTGCGGTGATTATTGCCATCAGCCTGATGGTGCTGGCGAGCAAGTCGCTGACGCGCTTTGTCAACAGTCATCCAACTATCGTTATTCTGTGCCTGAGCTTCTTGCTGATGATTGGTTTTAGCCTGGTGGCCGAAGGGTTTGGTTTCCATATCCCGAAAGGTTACCTGTACGCGGCCATCGGCTTCTCGGTGATGATCGAAGCATTGAACCAGTTGGCTATTTTTAACCGTCGTCGCTTCCTCTCAGCCAACCATACTCTGCGCCAGCGCACCGCCGAAGCGGTAATGCGGCTGCTGAGCGGGCAAAAAGAAGATGCCGAACTGGATGCCGAAACCGCGGCAATGCTGGCGGACCATCATGAAGGTCAGATTTTCGCGCCTCAGGAGCGGAGGATGATTGAACGTGTGCTGAACCTTAATCAGCGTACCGTCAGCAGTATCATGACCTCGCGTCACGATATTGAACACATCGACCTCAATGCTCCCGAAGCAGAAATCCGCGCCTTACTGGAAAAAAACCAGCATACGCGTCTGGTGGTCACTGGCGAAGACGGGCAGGAAGAACTGCTTGGCGTGGTGCATGTCATCGATTTGCTGCAACAGTCTCTGCGCGGCGAGCCGCTCGACCTGCGCGTCCTGATTCGCCAGCCGCTGGTGTTCCCGGAAACTCTGCCGCTACTTCCGGCGCTTGAGCAGTTCCGAAACGCCCGGACGCACTTCGCGTTTGTAGCCGATGAATTTGGTTCCGTCGAAGGGATTGTGACGCTGAGTGATGTGATGGAAACCATCGCCGGCAATCTGCCAAACGAGGTAGAGGAAATCGACGCCCGCCATGATATTCAGAAAAACGCCGATGGTTCATGGACCGCTAACGGGCATATGCCGCTGGAAGACCTTGTGCAGTACGTCCCTATCCCATTAGATGAAAAACGTGAGTATCACACCATTGCCGGGCTTTTAATGGAATATTTGCAGCGCATCCCAAAAACCGGGGAGGAAGTCCAGGTTGGCGACTATCGGCTAAAAACCCTGCAGGTGGAAAATCATCGCGTGCAAAAAGTCCAGCTGATACCGCTACACAGTGAAGAAGAGATGGATTACGAGGTGTAAGTCACGAGCCGGATGGGGCATTAGCCACCATCCGGCAATATGAATCAGAGCTTATCCAGCAACTTTTTAACATCTTTGCCGTTGCGGGAATCTTTATTGCGATCGGCCCAGTCATTCAGGCGACGTTTTGCTTCATCCTGCAGATGTTTACGCAAAAGCTGATCAACTTGCAGACTGTAGTTCAGTGATTGCCATTGACCATAGACTCTGAGAGGAACCGGGGTGGCCTTCAGGAAATTAATCAACTTACTTTCGCCATCCCAACCGCCCAGAACGCGAATGTTAAACAGCGTGTCGCAATTCTGCTTCACCAGATCTAACGTTCCTTTGCCGGTCAGTGCCAACATAGCGGACTCCCCTACCATGTTATCCAGCGTCACCTCACCGTTATCCAGCGTCATATCGGTTACAAAATGATCCAGACGGGTCACGTTCTCCATATTTTGCTGGGCTTTAGCATCTCCACCGCTACGCTCGACGGCCTGCTGTATCATCTGCTGGAAGTTCATCCCTTCCATTCGCGTATCGTTCATTTCGACATGGGCCTGCCCTTGCCAGCTGTGACGAAACGCCTGGGCGTCAATATCCGAGCCGGAAAAATCTCCTGCCAACGACAGCTTGCCGGTGAGTGCGATGGGGTAATCAAAGGCCTTCAGAATAGTGCCAATTTCCACACCTTCCAGGCGCGGATGAAAGACCGCTCGCGGTTCTCCCTTTCTGGCATCCAGCGTGCCGGGCAATGAGATCAGCCCGCCATCACTTTTTCCTTGCAACTGTGCAATGTTCAGTAAGCCTAACCGGTTGTCTATTTTTGCCGAGACATTCTCAAACGCCATTTTCCGCCACAGCACTTTGTCAGCCTGCAAAGCGATGTCTGCCGAAAAACCCTTGAGTCCCTGATACGAAACGGCATCAACCTGGGAAGCAATGACGGGGCGCGCCAGCGTTGACTGACTCTGACCTTGCTGAACTTCACCTTTTGCTGTCACCGCTGCGTCATGTTGTACGAGCAGGTTATCCAGATTGAGCTGACCAAATTTTAGGTCAACGGCCCATTCCGGTTTTTCCAACAAGGCCACATGCGCTTGCCCGGAGAAAGAAGAGTCATTAGCGGTCAAATTTATCTGGCTAAATGAAAGCTGTTTTTTCTCTTCCAGCCATTGCGCCTGAAGATGTCCCTGACCGTTGATCCCCTGCGGCGGCAGATCGGCCCCCTGCAGTTGCCAGCTTAACTGTTCAATATTCGCAGATAAGTTGTGCGGATAATCGGAGGCATCGACCGTACCGTTAAAGGATAACGCGAGATCGCGCTGATCGCGGTTCACACGCCCGGAGAAATCAAACGTACCGCGGTGCTGGCTATCTTGTTCCATCTCCAGACGAATATCGCGAACGGTAACCTGTTCATCGTCTTCATGTTGGAACACCAGAACACTGTCGGCAACGCGCAGACGGGCGATATCAAACGACCATCCTTTGTCTTCCGCCAGATCGGGCAACATATTGTCTTTTGGGGCAACGGGTGCATCTTTGCCGCGTACCGCCTCAGTTTGCGGGGTCAATTGAATCACTGCGCCTTTGAGCATCACTTGCTTCACGCTGAGCTGGTGACTCAACAGCGGCCACAATGCAACGTCGAGACGCATATTATCAGCACGAACCAGGGGTTCGCTGGCGCCTTCAGCCGTTAACATCACTCGCCCTGAGAGGATACTCAGTTGCGGCCATACGTGCCAACGCAGGGGGCCATCCAACTGCAGCTGATACCCGCTACGTACGGCAACCTGCTTGACCATATACGCTCGGAAATCATTCGGATTCACCAACAGTACTAACGCAGAAAAGCCGGCCACCAGCACGACCAGAAGAATCATCAGCGTCGTCAGAAATCGTCTCATGCTATCCCCAATGGACTGATAAACACTCAGTCTTTATCGATCCGGCTGGCAACGGCGCCCTGCTGGTCGCGATATTTCGCATCCTGACGACGGTTGTAGGGTCGCGCTGCCGGACCGGAAAGCGGTTCGAAACTTAACGCGCCAATCGGCATCCCCGGACGCAGAGCCAGCGGTAATTTTCCGGAGTTGTAAAACTCCAGTACGATACAGCCAGACCAGCCCGGATCGATACGGTGTGCGGTGACGTGTACCATCAGTCCCAGACGAGCCAGCGAAGAACGACCATCTAACCAACCGACGAGATCGGAAGGCAGCGTCACGGATTCGAATGTTACCGCCAGTGCAAGTTCCCCCGGATGCAGGAAAAAGGCTTCGCCGTCCTTAAGGACGATTTCATCACTCATCACGCGATCCAGCGCGGCGCTGACTTCATCTTTCGGTCCGCTTAAATCGATATACGCCGCCGTATGACCGCGGAACGTACGGAATTTATTGCCAAGGCGCACATCTACCGTGGCGCCATTGATTCGCTCGACAGGAGGGCGTGGATTGATCGACAGGCGACCTTCATCCAACCAGGCTTCAATATCTCGGTCACATAAACGCATGGCACTTTCTCCTTTCGTGCTTCAAACCCTTAATGCCAGGTGCGTTAAGGGTGAACCAGGTTATCACTGAACGGTACACAATTCGCTGAACTTATTCAAAGAACTGACTGATTTTAGCCTTCAGAATATCGATGGCGATGCGGTTTTTACCCCCGCGCGGCACAATGATGTCGGCGTATTGTTTTGAAGGCTCAATAAATTGCAGGAACATTGGGCGGACGGTTTTCTGGTATTGCGCCATCACCGAATCCATTGAACGACCACGTTCGTTCACATCCCGCTTGATACGGCGCATCAGGCAAATATCTAACGGCGTATCAACAAAAATAGAGAAGTTCATCTCGTCACGCAAACGCGCATCCGTCAGCAGCAAAATGCCTTCCAGTATGATGACTTTCTTGGGTTCGATATGAATAGTGTCTTGCGTACGCGTGTGCTCAACATAGCTATATACCGGCAGCTCAATGGCGGAGCCGCGTTTCAGCGCTTGCAGATGTTGAAACAGCAGGCTGTGGTCCATCGCGTTCGGATGGTCGTAGTTGGTTTTTACACGTTCTTCCATCGACAGATGGCTTTGATCTTTGTAATAGCTGTCTTCGGGAATAACGCCAATATGTTCGTCACCGACTTGTTCACGCAATTCGCGATAAAGAGTACTGGCAATAAGGCTCTTGCCGGAAGCCGATGCGCCGGCAATGCCGATAATGACGCACTGATGGGACTGATCAGTCATAAATTTAGCGACCTGATTAACCTGGATGTAAGGAAGGGCGGCGCCGAAACGCCAAACGCGGCAATTATAGGGATTTCAGCGGCGCGATGCCACCCCAGGCTGCACCAATGCTGTCCCTGTCGCAAATTAAAATGGTCAGATTTAGAACAGCCGCTATATTTATTCACCTGCCTTAGGAATTAATAGCTTGGGAGTGTTAATTTATGAGCAGCTGGCGTATAAATTGTAAATTGTTTGTACTAGCATAATCCCAGATTAAATGTGATGCGTCCGGCATCTCTGCTGGGCGACAACGGCTATTTGGGTAGAGTGGTAATGAGTAAACAATCCCAACATGTTTTAGTTACCTTACCCCATCCTCTACTGCGCCTGGCCAGTTTAGGTCTGGTGGCTTTCATCTTTACGTTGTTTTCGCTGGAACTGTCACGTTACGGCGCACAGCTTGCACCGCTGTGGTTTCCAACCTCTATCATGATGGTGGCTTTTTACCGTCACGCTGGAAAGATGTGGCCTGGGATCGCGCTGGCTTGCTCATTCGGTAGCATCGGCGCCTCTTTACTCTTCTTCCCCGGACAGTCGCTTAATTTCTCCTATACGGTCATTAACATTATTGAGGCTGTTGTTGGCGCAATGTTATTGCGTAAACTGCTGCCCTGGTACAATCCCTTACAAAATCTTAACGACTGGGCGCGTCTGGCATTTGGCAGCGCGGTTGTTCCGCCACTGCTGGGCGGCGTATTGATGTGGATGTTGTTGCCGAAGGAAACTACGTTAAATACCTTTCTCATTTGGGTACTGTCAGAATCCATTGGCGCACTGGCGTTGGTGCCGTTAGGTTTGCTGTTTAAACCACATTACCTGCTGCGCCATCGCGACCCGCGATTATTGCTTGAGACCCTGATTACGCTTCTGGTGACCTTAACGTTCAGTTGGCTATCCATGATGTACATTCCATGGCCATTTACCTGCGTTATTGTCCTGCTGATGTGGAGCGCTGTCCGTCTGCCGCGTATGGAGGCGTTTTTAATATTCCTCAGCACCGTGATGATGGTTTCGCTGATGCTGGCCGCCGACCCTTCACTGCTTTACACCCCGAAACAGAACATGATGACGGACATCCCCTGGTTGCCGTTTTTGATGATCCTGTTGCCCGCCAACATGATGACCATGGTGATGTACGCGTTTCGAGCCGAACGCAAGAACATTTCAGAAAGCGAGTCACGCTTTCGCAACGCCATGGAATATTCCGCGATTGGCATGGCACTGGTTGGCACCGAGGGGCAATGGCTACAGGCCAATAAAGCCTTGTGCCAGTTTCTGGGCTATAGCCAGGAGGAGCTACGTTCGCTGACCTTCCAGCAGTTAACCTGGCCGGAAGATCTGAACAACGACCTTGAACAACTCAACATGCTGGCACGCGGAGAGATTAATAGCTATTCCATGGAAAAACGCTATTACACCCGCGCGGGCGACGTCGTCTGGGCGTTGCTGGCCGTTTCGCTGGTGCGTCATAGCGACAACACTCCACTCTACTTTATCGCGCAGGTTGAGGACATTAACGACCTGAAGCATACCGAGTGGATTAACAAACGGTTGATGGAACGCATTACCCTCGCCAATGAAGCCGGGGGCATTGGGATTTGGGAATGGGAACTGCAGCCTGACGTGATCAGTTGGGATAAACGGATGTTCGATCTGTATGAAGTTCCTGCGCATATAAAGCCCAGCTGGCAAGTCTGGTATGAGTGCGTTGTACCCGAAGATCGCGAGTACGCCGAAAATGTGATTCGTGATTCGCTGGCCGCGCGGGTTCCGTTTAAGCTTGAGTTTCGTATCGCAGTAAAAGATGGCATACGCCATATCCGCTCGTTGGCCAACCGGGTGCTGAATAAAGACGGTGAAGTTGAACGCTTACTTGGTATCAATATGGATATGACCGAAGTGAAGCAGCTTAACGAAGCGCTGTATCAGGAAAAAGAGCGCCTGCACATTACGCTGGACTCAATCGGCGAAGCGGTAATTTGTATTGATGTCTATATGAACGTGACCTTTATGAATCCGGTCGCTGAGAAAATGAGCGGCTGGCAGCAGGACAGTGCCATCGGCATTCCGCTATTGACGGTACTACATATTACTTTTGGCGAGAACGGTCCGCTGATGGAAAATATCTACAGTGCTGACATGTCGCGTACGGCAATCGAGCAGGAAGTGGTCCTGCATTGTCGTAACGGCAACAGTTATGACATTCAGTACAGCATCACGCCCCTCAGCACCCTTGACGGCGGCAGCATTGGTTCGGTGTTAGTCATTCAGGACGTCACAGAGTCACGGAAGATGCTCCGCCAGCTTAGCTACAGTGCCTCACATGATGACCTGACGCAGTTGGCAAACCGGGTCAGCTTCGAAAACCATCTAAAACAATTGCTGCATTCAGTACACGACACTCGCCAGTGCCATGTACTGGTTTTTATCGATTTGGATCGTTTTAAAGCGGTGAACGACAGCGCGGGTCATGCCGCCGGCGATGCCCTGCTGCGTGAACTCTCTGCGCTTATGCTCAGCATGTTGCGATCCAGCGATATGCTGGCGCGCCTTGGCGGCGACGAGTTTGGTCTGTTGCTGCCGGATTGTAATATCGAAAGCGCCCGCTTTATCTCAGGACGCATCATCAGTGCTATTAACAATTACCAATTTATGTGGGAAGGCCGTTTGCACCGTATTGGCGCCAGTGCGGGAATTACGCTGATTGATGAGAAAAACCATGTCGCGACTGACGTTATGTCTCAGGCCGATATCGCCTGCTACGCGGCGAAAAACAGCGGCCGTGGGCGAGTCTGTGTCTATGAACCTCAGCAAAGCCAGGCCCATGCCGCGCGTAGCCAACTGTCATTGGATGAACAAAGACACACTATTACACACAACCCTATGCTGATGATCGCCAGAGGCGTTGCTTCTCCGCGTATACCGGAGACTTTTAGCTTCTGGATTATCTCGCTTCGCTTAGGCACCGCTGAGGGTGAAGTCATTGAAGATCAAGCCTTCCATGCCGGGTTGGTCGATCCCACGTTGAGTCAAGCGCTCGATCGTCGGGTATTCGGCGAGTTCTTCCAGAGTGCTGCCCCGGCTGTCGCCAACAAGGGCCTCAGTATTGCCCTGCCCCTTTCCGCCGCCGGCCTGCTCAACACAGAGCTGGTAGATGAGCTGCTGGAGCACTTGCAACGCAGCCCGCTACCGCCACGATTGCTGCATCTGACCGTTCCATCAAGCGTCATCAAAACAAACCCAACGCAGGCGGTATCCGCACTGCATCGACTGCGCCAGTACGGTTGTCGAATTGTGTTAAGTCAGGTTGGTCGCGACTTAGAGCTTTTTGACAACCTGAAATATCACATTGTCGATTACCTGTTGCTCGACAGCGAGCTAAGTGCCAGCGCTCCCGGCAACCTGATCGACGAAATGTGGGTGTCCATTATCCAGGGTCATGCTCAGCGCCTGGACATAAAAACCATCGCCGGTCCGGTGCAACTGCCGCTCATCATGGATACGCTTTCAGGCATCGGTATTGATATGATTTATGGCGATATTATTGCCGACGCCCAACCGCTGGATCTGCTACTGAATACCAGCAATTTCGCCATCAACTGACGGTTGCCAACCATCCGTATACCAGATATGCAACAGCGCATAGGAGCGCCAGGGTTTCCAGCGCTCTGCATACCGCCGGATCTGGGCTGGTGTCATGCCGGGAAAACGCTGCTTAATCAGATAATCATCCGGCAGAAAAACGTCCTTCGCCTGCCAGCCGCGCAGCGCAAAGTAGTTGGCGGTCCAGCGCCCTATCCCGGGAAATGTTTGTAGCTGCTTAACGCCTTGTTCGATATCGGCAGGGGCTGTTGTCGCGAGCGTTCCTTCAAGGGTTGCATGAGCAAGGTGAATCAACGCTTCAGCGCGTTTGAGCGGCATTCCTAACGTTTTCAGGTGCAGCGGATCGGCGTTGGCAAGCTCTTCTGGAGAGGGAAAACACACATACTCGGGCGCATCCTCCAGCGTATTGCCATAAGCGTGCGCTACTTTCGCTGTCAGTTTTGCGGCCATCGCCACGCTGACTAACTGCCCTAAAATCGCCCGTACCCCTTGCTCAAAAGCATCGACACATCCCGGCAGGCGCAATCCCGGACGCGCCGCGCCGAGGTTACCCGGCGCGCCGACAATTTGCTGCGGGCAACAGGAAAGATCGAACAAGCGCGTTATTTTTGCCAGGCACTCAGAGGCTACAGGCTGTAACCCTGAGCTCAACGTCACGTGTAGCACGTTGGCGTGCAGATCCGGGACAACGCTTACCAGACCACGATGCTCCCCTACGGACAGACTTCGGACATAACTCAGTTCTTCTACGGTTTCGACACCTTCAACCGCACGGGCGGCAAGAAATCCCAGCATCCAGGGCCAGTCATAAGGCGGTTGCCAGCTCAGCGTGAACATTCGGTTTTCCTTTTAAAGCAAACTTACAGCATAAACGGTATTCAATCAGTACGCCTTGCTTTCATATTCCAGTTGTCGGGGCGTCAACTATTCGTTAAAGTCACGCCCCTTCTTCACTGGCATGGGGATTTTTACGGTGTTTATTGGTTTTGACTACGGTACGGCAAACTGTTCAGTGGCCGTTATGCGTGATGGGCAGCCCCACCTGCTCAAAATGGAAAATAACAGCACGCTGCTACCCTCAATGCTGTGCGCACCAACGCGCGAAGCGGTTAGCGAGTGGCTGTATCGCCATCACGACGTTCCAACCACGGACGATGAAACACAGGCGCTGCTTCGCCGTGCGATGCGCTACAATCGCGAAGAGGACATCGACGTTAACGCCAACAGCGTGCAGTTCGGTCTGACATCGCTGGGTCAGTATATTGAAGACCCGGAAGAGGTGTACTTCGTTAAATCGCCAAAATCATTTTTGGGTGCCAGCGGCCTGAAGCCGCAGCAAGTTGCGCTTTTTGAAGATCTGGTCTGTGCAATGATGCTGCACATTCGCAACCAGGCGCAAAGCCAATTGCCGGAAGCTATCACTCAGGCCGTAATTGGTCGCCCCATCAACTTCCAGGGATTAGGTGGCGATGACGCCAACATCCAGGCGCAGGGGATTCTTGAACGTGCGGCCAAACGTGCCGGTTTTCAGGATGTCGTCTTCCAGTACGAGCCGGTAGCAGCGGGGCTGGATTACGAAGCCACACTGCAGGATGAGAAACGCGTGCTGGTGGTAGATATTGGCGGGGGTACGACCGACTGTTCACTGCTGCTGATGGGGCCGCAATGGCATCAGCGCGCCGATCGCGAAAACAGCCTGCTGGGACACAGTGGCTGCCGTGTAGGCGGGAACGATCTGGATATCGCGCTGGCGTTTAAACACCTGATGCCGCTGCTAGGTATGGGCGGTGAGACTGAAAAAGGGATCGCCTTACCGATTCTCCCCTGGTGGAACGCGGTTGCGATCAACGATGTTCCCGCGCAAAGTGATTTCTACAGCAGCGCCAACGGTCGTTTACTGAACGATCTTGTCCGCGACGCGAAAGAAGCCGATAAAGTAGCCTTGCTGCTTAAAGTCTGGCGCGAGCGTCTGAGCTATCGCCTGGTGCGCAGCGCAGAAGAGAGCAAGATCGCGCTTTCCGACCAGACCATTGTAACGGCGGCGATACCGTTTATCAGCGACACGCTGGCAACCGATATTAGTCAACATGGATTGGAGGCCGCGCTCAATCAGCCCCTGGCGCGCATTCTGGAGCAGGTCCAACTGGCGCTGGACAACGCGCAGGAAAAACCGGACGTGATTTATCTGACCGGCGGCAGCGCACGTTCACCGCTGATTAAAAAAGCCCTCGCCCAGCAGCTTCCTGGGATCCCTATCGCGGGTGGCGATGACTTCGGTTCTGTCACCGCCGGTCTGGCCCGCTGGGCTGACGTTGTTTTCCGCTAAGCCGCTCGCAAGCTGAAAGGTGTGCGTATTGACATCACCGTTGCTGTGGCTTATTTTCAGGAGTGAGGGTTAGGGAAGGTTTCCCCTCCCCCTGGTGTCTTAGTAAGCCGGTAAGCTAATGACTAAGAGTATCACCAGTATGATGACGTACTTCATCATAACCCTTTCCTTATTTTGGCCCCTTCCTCGGGAGGGGCTTTCCCGTTCCAGCGTCCCGCTGAAATCTCTGGCTTACCTCCTTTTGCCTTGACCGCACTCTAACGCACAATGACGCATTCGCTATTTTCGCCGCAAATTGTTGCGTAACGCCTCGCAAAGCCGCGTCAGCATTCAGACGAATCCCGACAGTGTTTCATAATTCCTCCATTTTTCTCCCTTGTTCGCTGGCTAAACTAGTATCATTCCGCGAATCGTTTCAGGATGAGAAACTCATAACAATGAAAGGCAGTAATAAATCCCGCTGGGTGATAGCAATCGTGATCGTCGTGGCCGCCGTCGCCGCCATCTGGTTCTGGCAAAGCCGCAGCGCTTCCCAGGAAACCACACCGGGCGCTACCAAACCAGCGCAGCACACGCCTGGGTCGGCACGCCGTGGAATGCGCTCCGGACCGTTGGCTCCCGTGCAGGCTGCCACCGCCATCGAGGAAGCCGTTCCACGTTATCTGACAGGGCTGGGTACCATTACTGCCGCCAATACCGCCACGGTACGTAGCCGGGTGGACGGTCAGCTCATTGCCTTACACTTTGAGGAAGGACAACAGGTAAAAGCCGGCGACCTGCTGGCAGAGATAGATCCCAGCCAGTTCAAAGTCGCTCTGGCTCAGGCGCAGGGACAACTGGCAAAAGATAAAGCCACGCTGGCGAATGCCCGTCGCGATCTTGCCCGCTATCAACAGTTGGTTAAAACCAATCTGGTCTCCCGCCAGGAGCTGGATGCCCAGCAGGCGCTGGTCAATGAGACGTTAGGCACAATCAAAGCGGATGAAGCCAGTGTCGCCAGCGCTCAGTTGCAGCTCGACTGGAGTCGGATAACCGCACCTGTCGATGGTCGTGTCGGCCTGAAGCAGGTCGATGTCGGTAACCAAATTTCCAGCGGCGATACCACCGGGATCGTCGTCATTACGCAAACTCATCCCATCGACCTGATATTTACTTTGCCTGAAAACGACATTGCTACCGTGTTGCAGGCACAAAAATCGGGGATCCAGCTGAAGGTCGAAGCCTGGGACCGAACCAATTCACAAAAACTGAGTGAAGGCGTCCTGCTCAGTCTCGACAATCAGATTGATGCCACTACAGGAACCATCAAAGTTAAAGCCCGTTTTAACAATCAGGATGATGCGTTATTCCCTAACCAGTTCGTCAACGCCCGCATGCTGGTCGACACACAGCAAAATGCCGTTGTGATCCCAACAGCAGCCCTGCAGATGGGCAACGAAGGGCACTTTGTCTGGGTACTGAATAGCGACAACAAAGTGAGTAAGCATCTGGTTAAACCGGGTATTCAGGACAGCCAAAAAGTGGTGATCGCCGCTGGGTTGTCCGCAGGCGATCGGGTCGTGACTGACGGTATTGACCGTCTGACGGAAGGCGCAAAAGTCGAAGTCGTTGAGGCGCACGACGCCTCTGTTTCCGATGAGAAAACAGCGCCACGCGGATACGGCAAAAAAGGAGCCAACTCCTGATGCAGGTGTTACCTCCGGACAACACAGGCGGACCATCGCGCCTGTTCATTCTGCGCCCCGTCGCCACTACGCTGCTGATGGTCGCGATTTTGCTTGCCGGTATTATCGGTTATCGCTTTCTGCCAATCGCCGCCTTACCTGAAGTGGATTACCCCACGATTCAGGTCGTGACGCTCTACCCTGGCGCCAACCCGGACGTTATGACCTCGGCGGTAACCGCGCCGCTTGAACGTCAGTTTGGCCAGATGTCTGGCTTAAAACAGATGTCATCACAAAGCTCCGGTGGCGCATCGGTCGTTACGTTACAGTTTCAACTGACGCTCCCGCTGGATGTTGCCGAGCAAGAAGTTCAGGCCGCGATTAACGCCGCCACCAATTTATTACCTAGCGATCTACCTAACCCTCCGGTCTACAGCAAGGTAAACCCGGCAGATCCGCCGATCATGACGCTGGCGGTCACTTCCAGCGCCATGCCGATGACGCAGGTGGAAGATATGGTCGAAACCCGCGTCGCGCAGAAAATCTCTCAGGTATCCGGCGTGGGTCTGGTAACACTTTCCGGTGGGCAACGTCCGGCGGTCCGCGTGAAACTTAACGCTCAGGCCATTGCCGCACTCGGTCTGACCAGCGAAACCATCCGTACGGCCATTACCAGTGCCAACGTCAATTCAGCAAAAGGGAGTCTTGATGGCCCAACGCGCGCCGTTACCCTTTCAGCTAACGACCAGATGCAGTCCGCAGATGAATATCGTCAGCTCATTATTGCCTATAAAAACGGTGCACCGGTTCGCTTGGGCGATGTCGCTACCGTCGAACAAGGAGCAGAAAACAGCTGGCTGGGTGCATGGGCAAATAAGCAACAAGCTATAGTGATGAATGTGCAGCGCCAACCTGGGGCGAACATCATCGCCACGGCAGACAGTATCCGCCAGATGCTGCCACAGCTCACCGAAAGCCTGCCCAAATCGGTTAAGGTCAGCGTACTTTCCGATCGCACCACCAATATTCGTGCCTCTGTTGCAGACACCCAGTTCGAGTTGATGCTGGCGATAGCGCTGGTGGTGATGATTATCTACCTGTTTCTGCGCAATGTTCCGGCGACGATTATTCCTGCAGTCGCCGTACCGTTGTCGTTAATCGGCACCTTCGCGGTGATGGTATTTCTTGATTTCTCCATCAACAACCTGACCTTAATGGCGCTAACCATCGCGACAGGCTTTGTTGTGGATGACGCTATCGTGGTTATCGAGAATATTTCACGCTATATCGAAAAAGGCGAAAAACCTCTGACTGCTGCCTTGAAGGGCGCAGGCGAGATTGGTTTTACCATCATCTCTCTGACGTTTTCATTGATTGCGGTATTGATCCCACTGCTATTCATGGGCGATATCGTCGGGCGTTTGTTCCGTGAATTCGCCGTTACGCTGGCGGTGGCGATTCTGATTTCCGCCGTTGTCTCGCTCACTCTTACGCCGATGATGTGCGCGCGTATGCTGAATCAGGCCTCATTGCGTAAGCAGAATCGCTTCTCCCGCGCCTCAGAGCGAGTGTTTGATCGCGTCATAGCCGGGTACGGTCATTGGCTGGCAAAAGTACTTAACCACCCGTGGCTGACGCTGAGCGTAGCGCTCGGCACGCTGGCATTGAGCGTCATGCTATGGGTTTTCATCCCCAAAGGTTTCTTCCCAATCCAGGACAACGGCATTATCCAGGGTACGCTACAGGCGCCGCAGTCCAGCTCATTCGCCAGCATGGCCGAGCGCCAGCGTCAGGTTTCAGATGTCATCCTTAAAGATCCGGCGGTAGAGAGCCTGACCGCTTTTGTCGGTGTGGATGGTACTAATCCGGCATTGAACAGTGCGCGTTTGCAAATCAACCTTAAACCACTGGATGAACGTGACGATCGGGTGCAGAAAGTGATTGCGCGCTTACAGGACGCGGTTGACAGGGTTCCCGGAGTTGACCTTTATCTTCAGCCAACTCAGGATCTGACGATTGATACTCAGGTGAGCCGGACGCAATATCAATTCACGCTGCAAGCGACATCCCTTGATGCCCTCAGCACCTGGGTTCCACAGCTGATAGCAAAACTAAATCAGCTACGGCAACTGTCCGACGTCAGCAGCGACTGGCAGGACAAAGGGCTGGTAGCGTATGTGAACGTCAATCGCGACAGCGCAAGCCGTTTGGGCATCAGCATGTCAGATGTCGACAACGCCCTGTACAACGCCTTCGGCCAGCGTTTGATTTCGACTATTTACACCCAGGCAAATCAATATCGCGTGGTGTTAGAACATAACACCAACAATACGCCGGGGCTTGCGGCACTGGATACAATACGTCTGACCAGTAGCGACGGTGGCATAGTATCGCTCAGCGCGATCGCCAGTATTGAACAGCGTTTTGCCCCGCTGTCGATTAACCACCTCGATCAGTTCCCGGTCACCACCATCTCGTTCAACGTGCCAGACGAACATTCGCTGGGTGATGCGGTACAGGCGATTCTGGATGCCGAAAAAACGCTTAACCTGCCCGCAAATATTACTACCCAGTTCCAGGGTAGCACGCTCGCCTTCCAGGCCGCGCTGGGAAATACCATCTGGTTGATTGTGGCTGCGGTTGTCGCGATGTATATCGTCCTCGGCGTGCTGTATGAGAGCTTTATTCACCCAATTACTATTCTCTCCACGCTGCCGACGGCGGGCGTCGGGGCACTGCTGGCGTTAATGATTGCCGGCAGCGAACTGGACGTCATCGCGATTATTGGCATTATTTTGCTCATCGGTATCGTCAAGAAAAACGCCATCATGATGATCGACTTTGCCCTTGCCGCGGAGCGCGAACAAGGCATGGCGCCGCGCGATGCTATTTTCCAGGCCTGTCTGCTGCGTTTCCGCCCAATTCTGATGACTACGCTGGCGGCACTGCTCGGCGCGTTGCCGCTGATGTTAAGTACCGGTGTGGGCGCAGAGTTACGCCGTCCGTTAGGCATTGGCATGGTCGGTGGACTGCTTGTGAGTCAGGTATTAACCCTGTTTACCACTCCGGTAATTTATCTGCTGTTTGACCGTCTGTCGCTGTATGTGAAAAGCCGTTTCCCGCGTCAGGAAGAGGAAGCGTAAATGAAATTTTTCGCGCTTTTCATTCATCGGCCGGTGGCGACCATTCTCATTTCTGTGGCTATCACCCTATGCGGTATTCTGGGCTTTCGTCTGCTGCCGGTCGCTCCGCTGCCGCAGGTGGATTTTCCGGTGATTATGGTCAGCGCATCATTACCCGGTGCCTCCCCTGAAACGATGGCGTCTTCGGTCGCAACTCCGCTGGAGCGCTCGCTGGGCCGCATCGCGGGCGTAAACGAAATGACTTCGAGTAGTTCGCTTGGCAGTACGCGTATTATTCTCGAATTCAAATTCGACCGTGACATCAATGGCGCGGCGCGGGACGTTCAGGCCGCGATTAACGCCGCGCAAAGCCTGCTGCCCAGCGGGATGCCGAGCCGACCAACGTATCGCAAAGCTAACCCTTCCGATGCGCCAATCATGATCCTGACGCTGACGTCGGACACTTACTCGCAGGGTGAACTGTACGATTTCGCATCAACACAACTGGCGCAGACCATCGCGCAAATCGACGGTGTGGGCGACGTGGACGTTGGAGGCAGTTCTCTGCCTGCCGTGCGGGTAGGACTCAACCCGCAGGCGCTGTTTAACCAGGGCGTGTCGCTGGACGACGTGCGTAGCGCGATCGACAATGCCAACGTGCGTAAGCCGCAGGGGGCTATCGAGAATGATACCCATCGCTGGCAGGTACAA
This sequence comes from Citrobacter sp. CF971, assembly GCF_006385635.1. Taxonomy (NCBI): domain Bacteria; kingdom Pseudomonadati; phylum Pseudomonadota; class Gammaproteobacteria; order Enterobacterales; family Enterobacteriaceae; genus Citrobacter; species Citrobacter sp. CF971. The sequence continues at coordinate 3,085,569 of NZ_CP041051.1, forward strand.
ACTAACGATGAGCTGAAAACCGCCGCCGAATATCAACCTATTATCATCCACTATAACAACGGCGCAGCGGTGCGACTGGGTGATGTTGCGTCTATAACCGACTCTGTACAGGACGTTCGTAACGCGGGGATGACCAACGCCAAACCGGCCATTCTGCTGATGATCCGCAAGCTACCGGAAGCCAATATTATTCAGACGGTAGATAGCATTCGCGCCAAATTACCGGAGTTACAAACGCTGGTCCCGGCCGCCATCGATCTGCAAATCGCCCAGGACCGTTCACCGACCATTCGCGCTTCACTAGAGGAAGTCGAACAGACGCTGATTATCTCCGTGGCGCTGGTTATCCTGGTGGTCTTTGTTTTCCTGCGATCCGGGCGTGCGACTCTGATCCCCGCGGTAGCGGTTCCGGTCTCGCTGATCGGTACCTTTGCCGCCATGTATCTGTGCGGATTCAGCCTGAACAACCTGTCGTTGATGGCGTTAACCATTGCCACGGGATTTGTCGTAGATGACGCCATCGTGGTGCTGGAAAATATTGCCCGCCACCTGGAAGCGGGAATGAAGCCACTCCAGGCGGCGTTACAGGGTACGCGCGAAGTGGGATTCACTGTGCTTTCCATGAGCCTGTCGCTGGTGGCGGTATTCCTGCCGCTGCTGTTAATGGGCGGATTGCCTGGACGCCTGCTGCGCGAATTTGCCGTCACGCTGTCGGTTGCCATCGGTATCTCGCTGCTGGTGTCGCTGACATTAACGCCAATGATGTGCGGCTGGATGCTTAAATCCAGCGCCCCGCGTGAACAGTCGCGTAAACGGGGATTTGGTCGCATGCTGGTAGCGCTGCAGCAAAGCTACGGCACTTCACTTAAATGGGTACTGCGCCACACGCGACTGGTGGGCGTGGTATTACTCGGCACCATTGCGCTGAATATCTGGCTTTATATTTCCATCCCCAAAACCTTCTTCCCGGAGCAGGATACGGGCGTATTGATGGGAGGGATCCAGGCTGACCAGAGCATCTCTTTCCAGGCGATGCGCGGTAAACTGCAGGATTTTATGAAGATCATCCGCGACGATCCCGCGGTGAACAATGTCACCGGCTTTACCGGTGGGTCACGGGTTAACAGCGGGATGATGTTTATTACCCTCAAGCCACGCGATGAGCGCCGTGAAACCGCTCAGCAGGTGATCGACCGCCTACGCGTTGCGCTTTCAAAAGAACCAGGTGCGAATCTGTTTCTGATGGCGGTGCAGGACATCCGCGTTGGCGGACGGCAGGCCAACGCCAGCTATCAATACACATTACTGTCCGACGATCTGGCGGCGCTGCGTGAGTGGGAACCGAAGATCCGTAAGGCGCTTGCCGCCCTGCCCCAACTGGCGGACGTCAACTCCGATCAGCAGGACAATGGCGCGGAGATGAATCTGATTTACGATCGCGACACCATGTCTCGTCTTGGGATCGACGTGGCGGCCGCCAACAGCCTGCTGAATAACGCCTTTGGTCAGAGACAAATTTCAACCATCTATCAGCCGATGAACCAGTACAAAGTGGTGATGGAGGTCGATCGACGTTACACCCAGGACATCAGCGCGCTGGACAAAATGTTCGTCATCAACAATGAAGGTAAGGCGATCCCGTTATCGTACTTTGCCAAATGGCAGCCAGCGAATGCCCCACTGTCTGTAAACCATCAGGGATTATCTGCCGCCTCAACCGTGTCGTTTAACCTGCCGACAGGTTCTTCACTGTCAGAAGCGACAGAGGCCATCAACAGAACCATGACCCAGCTAGGCGTCCCCTCCACGGTTCGTGGCAGCTTTGCCGGTACCGCCCAGGTATTTCAGGACACGATGAACTCGCAGGTGATCCTGATTATCGCCGCCATCGCCACCGTCTATATCGTGCTGGGTATGCTGTATGAAAGCTATGTACATCCGCTGACCATTCTCTCCACGCTACCTTCGGCAGGGGTCGGGGCTTTGCTGGCGCTGGAGCTGTTCAATGCCCCATTCAGCCTAATCGCCCTGATAGGGATCATGCTATTAATTGGAATTGTGAAGAAAAACGCCATCATGATGGTCGATTTTGCGCTGGAAGCGCAGAGAAACGGTAAGCTGCAGCCGGAAGAAGCTATTTTCCAGGCCTGCCTGTTGCGCTTTCGCCCAATCATGATGACCACGCTGGCGGCGTTATTTGGCGCACTGCCGTTAGTGTTATCCGCAGGGGATGGCTCTGAGCTGCGCCAGCCGTTGGGGATAACCATTGTCGGTGGGCTGGTCGTGAGCCAGCTCCTGACGCTGTACACCACGCCTGTGGTCTATCTCTTTTTCGACCGTCTGCGTCTGCGTTTTTCGCGTAAAAACAGCAAACCGGTAGCAGAGTTATGACAGAACTTCCCGACAGCACCCGCTGGCAACTTTGGATTGTGGCATTTGGTTTTTTTATGCAGTCGCTGGATACCACCATCGTTAATACCGCGCTTCCCTCGATGGCGGCAAGCCTCGGGGAAAGCCCGTTACACATGCATATGGTCATTGTGTCATATGTTTTAACCGTTGCCGTGATGCTGCCCGCCAGCGGATGGCTGGCGGACAAAGTTGGCGTGCGTAATATCTTCTTCACCGCCATCATCCTGTTTACGCTTGGTTCGCTGTTTTGCGCCTGGTCCAGCACGCTCAACGAGCTGGTGATGGCGCGCGTCTTACAAGGCGTTGGCGGTGCGATGATGGTGCCAGTCGGTAGGCTGACGGTGATGAAAATCGTCCCGCGTGAGCAATATATGGCGGCGATGACGTTTGTCACTTTACCCGGTCAAATCGGCCCGCTGCTGGGCCCAGCGTTAGGCGGAATTCTGGTTGAATACGCCTCCTGGCACTGGATCTTTTTGATTAACATTCCGGTAGGCATTGTCGGCGCGATAGCGACGTTAATGCTGATGCCCAACTACACCATGCAAACCCGACGCTTCGACCTCTCCGGATTCGCGATGCTGGCGGTCGGTATGGCGGTTCTGACGCTGGCGCTCGATGGCAGCAAAGGAACAGGTCTCTCCAGTATCACGCTGGCGGCGTTGGTTATCTGCGGGGTGCTGGCTATTGCGCTGTATCTGAAACACGCCCATCGAAATCCCCGCGCGCTGTTTAGCCTGAATCTGTTTCGCACATCGACCTTCTCGCTAGGTCTGTTCGGCAGTTTTGCCGGCCGCATCGGCAGCGGTATGCTGCCGTTTATGACGCCGGTGTTTTTACAGATTGGCCTCGGTTTTTCACCGTTTCATGCCGGACTGATGATGATCCCGATGGTGCTGGGCAGTATGGGCATGAAGCGCATTGTGGTGCAGGTCGTTAACCGCTTTGGTTACCGTCGCGTACTGATTACCACCACGCTTGGCCTGTCGCTGGTCAGTCTGTTGCTAATGACCACGGCACTGCTGGGCTGGTATTACGCCCTGCCCTTCGTGCTGTTTTTACAGGGAATGGTCAACTCAACGCGCTTTTCATCCATGAATACCCTGACGTTAAAAGATCTGCCTGACGATCTCGCCAGCAGCGGCAACAGCTTGCTGTCGATGATCATGCAGTTGTCGATGAGTATCGGGGTGACCATCGCGGGTCTGCTGTTAGGCATGTTTGGCCAGCAACATATCGCCATCGACAGCGGTAGTACGCATAGCGTCTTTATGTATACCTGGTTGTGCATTGCATTCATTATTGCGCTGCCCGCCATTATTTTTGCCCGCGTGCCGAACGACACGCAAACCAATGCGGTGATTTCACGACGCAAAAGGAGCACCTGATGAAGTTCTGGCGGCCCGGTATCACCGGCAAACTGTTTCTGGCGATTTTCGCCACCTGCATTGTGTTGCTGATCAGCATGCACTGGGCCGTACGCATAAGCTTCGAACGCGGTTTTATCGACTATATTAAGCACGGTAACGAACAGCGGCTGCAAATGCTCAGCGACGCGTTAAGCGAGCAGTACGCGCAGCACGGCAACTGGCGATTCTTACGCAATAACGATCGTTTCGTTTTCCAGATCCTGCGCTCTTTTGAACACGACAACGACGATGATAAACCGGGTCCAGGCATGCCGCCACACGGCTGGCGTACACAGTTTTGGGTTGTCGATCAAAATGCCCACGTACTGGTCGGCCCGCGGGCTCCTGTCCCCCGCGACGGTATGCGCCATCCCATCCGCGTCAACGGTAGCGAAGTGGGTGCTGTGATTGCCTCTCCGGTGGAGCGTTTAACGCGTAATACCGATATCAATTTCGACATGCAGCAAAGACGTTCCAGCTGGCTTATCGTCGCGCTCTCCACGATTCTGGCTGCGCTGGCAACGTTTACGCTGGCGCGCAGCCTGCTGGCCCCGGTTAAACGGTTGGTGGAAGGCACGCACAAACTGGCGGCGGGCGATTTCACCACTCGCGTTACGCCAACCAGTACGGATGAGCTAGGCAAGCTGGCGCAGGACTTCAACCAGCTCGCCAGTACGTTGGAAAAAAACCAGCAGATGCGTCGTGACTTTATGGCCGACATTTCTCACGAACTGCGCACGCCGTTGGCGGTGTTGCGCGGTGAACTGGAGGCCATTCAGGATGGTGTCCGCCAGTTCACGCCCGACTCCGTTGCCTCTTTGCAGGCTGAAGTGGGTACGCTCACCAAACTGGTTGACGACCTTCATCAGCTCTCCATGTCAGATGAAGGTGCGCTGGCCTATCAGAAATCATCGCTGGATCTTATCCCGCTGCTTGAGGTGGCAAGCGGCGCATTTCGTGAACGCTTTGCCAGCCGTGGACTGACGATTCAACTCTCGCTCCCGGACAGCATGACGGTATTTGGCGACAGGGATCGTCTGATGCAGTTGTTCAACAATCTGCTGGAAAACAGTCTGCGTTATACCGACAGCGGTGGCGGGCTGCACATCAGCGCCGAACAACGCGAACGCATGGTGTTATTAACCTTCGCAGATTCCGCTCCCGGCGTAAGTGACGAGCAGTTACAGAAGCTGTTTGAACGATTTTATCGCACCGAAGGCTCGCGTAACCGCGCCAGCGGAGGTTCCGGACTGGGGCTGGCGATTTGCGTCAATATCGTACAAGCGCATAATGGTCTGATCCGCGCCGCCCATTCGCCTTTTGGTGGGGTTAGCATTACAGTAGAGTTACCGCTGGAACGCGATTTACAGAGAGATGTATGACTGAGTTACCCATTGATGAAAACACGCCGCGTATTCTGATCGTGGAAGACGAACCCAAGCTGGGGCAACTGCTCATCGACTACCTGCGGGCAGCGAGCTACGCTCCTACGCTCATCAGCCACGGCGACCTGGTTCTGCCTTACGTGCGCCAAACACCGCCCGATCTGATCTTGTTGGATCTGATGCTGCCCGGTACCGATGGTCTGACCCTGTGTCGGGAAATCCGCCGCTTCTCAGAAGTCCCCATCATGATGGTAACCGCTAAAATCGAAGAGATTGATCGCCTGCTGGGGCTGGAGATCGGTGCAGATGATTATATTTGTAAACCGTACAGCCCGCGCGAAGTCGTCGCGCGCGTTAAAACGATCCTGCGCCGATGCAAACCGCAGCGCGAACTACAACAAATGGATGCAGAAAGCCCGCTTATCGTCGATGAAGGCCGTTTTCAGGCCTCCTGGCGTGGGAAGATGCTCGATTTAACGCCCGCCGAATTCCGCTTACTTAAAACGTTGTCACATGAGCCGGGAAAAGTATTCTCCCGAGAACAATTACTTAACCATCTCTATGACGATTATCGCGTCGTTACCGACCGCACCATCGACAGCCATATTAAGAACCTGCGACGCAAGCTGGAGTCACTGGATGCTGAGCAGTCGTTTATCCGCGCGGTCTATGGCGTGGGGTATCGCTGGGAAGCCGACGCCTGCCGAATTGCTTAAACACTCCTGCCCTTCAGGGCCCGCTGCTCCATGGGGCCCTGGTGACTAGCAACTCTCCAAATATCGCTCATACTCTTTCTGACAACACTGTCGTCAATAACTGTTTGATCTAAAACTTTTAATCAAGGAGTTCATATGGCTGGTTGGTTTGAATTAAGTAAAAGTAGCGATGATCAGTACCGCTTTGTTCTTAAAGCTGGGAACGGGGAAATAATCCTTACCAGCGAGCTTTACACTACCAAAGGCGCTGCGGAAAAAGGGATCGCATCTGTCCAGGCTAACAGCCCTCTGGATGAGCGTTATGAGAAAAAAACAGCGGCTAATGGAAAATTACATTTCAACCTGAAAGCTGCAAACCACCAGATTATTGGTAGCAGTCAACTGTATGCGAATGAACAGTCACGCGAGACCGGTATTACTTCGGTTAAGACCAATGGTGTCAGTCAGACGATAAAAGATAAGACCTGATAATTACTCGCTCAGCCGGGTAACGCAACGCTGTCGCCCGGCGTTTTTCTTTACCTGCCTTCCCTGCAGCGCTACAATGCCCGCCCTTAATATGGGGGCACTCCCCTAACCGCCTCATTGAGTGAGGCGAGTCTGACCTGTCATCAGAACGAGAAAATTATGTTTAAACCGGAACTCCTTTCCCCGGCGGGAACGCTGAAAAACATGCGTTACGCTTTCGCCTATGGCGCAGACGCTGTGTATGCGGGCCAACCGCGTTACTCACTGCGCGTACGCAACAACGAATTCAACCACGAAAACCTGCAGCTCGGTATTAATGAAGCCCATGAATTGGGTAAAAAATTCTATGTGGTGGTTAACATTGCCCCACATAATGCCAAGCTGAAGACCTTCATTCGTGATCTGAAACCGGTGGTGGAAATGGGGCCGGATGCACTGATCATGTCAGACCCTGGTCTGATTATGCTGGTGCGCGAAAACTTCCCTGACATGGACATTCACCTTTCGGTACAGGCTAACGCCGTAAACTGGGCGACGGTGAAGTTCTGGAAGCAGATGGGGCTGACCCGCGTGATCCTCTCCCGTGAGCTGTCGCTGGAAGAGATTGAAGAGATCCGCACCCAGGTGCCGGATATGGAGCTTGAGATCTTCGTTCACGGCGCGCTGTGCATGGCCTACTCCGGCCGTTGCCTGCTCTCTGGCTACATCAACAAGCGTGACCCAAACCAGGGTACCTGTACCAATGCCTGCCGCTGGGAATACAACGTGCAGGAAGGGAAAGAAGATGTAGTGGGCAATATCGTGCATAAGTACGAGCCTATCCCGGTACAAAACGTCGAACCCACGCTGGGTATTGGCGCACCAACAGACAAAGTCTTTATGATTGAGGAAGCCCAGCGCCCGGGTGAGTACATGACCGCATTCGAAGACGAACACGGCACTTACATCATGAACTCGAAGGATTTGCGTGCCATTGCCCACGTTGAGCGCCTGACGCAGATGGGCGTGCATTCCCTGAAGATCGAAGGCCGCACCAAGTCGTACTATTACTGTGCACGTACCGCGCAGGTCTATCGTAAAGCCATTGATGATGCCGCAGCCGGTAAACCGTTCGACCCGCAACTGCTGGAAACGCTGGAAGGCCTGGCGCATCGTGGTTACACCGAAGGGTTCCTGCGCCGCCATACACATGACGACTATCAAAACTACGAATACGGCTTCTCTGTTTCCGAGCGTCAGCAGTTTGTCGGCGAATTCACCGGCGAACGTAAAGGTGAACTGGCGGCCGTGCTGGTAAAAAACAAATTCACCGTCGGCGACAGCCTGGAGCTGATGACCCCACAGGGCAACATCAACTTTACTCTCGAGCAGATGGAAAACGCGAAAGGCGAAGCCATGCCAGTTGCGCCGGGCGATGGTTACACCGTGTGGATGCCTGTACCAGAGGATATCGATCTGAATTATGCATTGTTGATGCGTAATTTTGCCAGCGAGTCCACACGAAACCCGCATGCTAAGTAGTTAATTACGGTTATTTTTCAGCGTTCGGAAGATTCTTAGAAATCGATCACATACCGTTTCGTTCATTAAGGGTATTATCCCCTCCGCTGAAAAACATAACCCATAAATGCTAGCTGTACCAGGAACCACCTCCTTAGCCTGCGTAATCTCCCTTACGCAGGCTTATTTTTTGCCTGCCATTTAAACTCTCCGAATCTCCCCAATTCAAATCTTTACTTTCAGGCGAAAAAAAACCGGGCATTACGCCCGGCTCATTAGGTGATTAAAGATTAATGTGCTGCTTCTGGCTTGTGCTTTTGTGCACTCTGGAAACCATAGGTCAGCTCATTTTTCTCTTTATCCAGCGCAACGGTCACCTGACCGCCATCTACCAGCGAACCGAACAGCAGTTCGTTAGCCAATGGTTTTTTCAGGTTATCCTGGACAACACGCGTCATTGGACGTGCGCCCATTGCGCGGTCATAGCCTTTCTCTGCCAGCCAGTCACGTGCTTCCTGACTCACTTCAAGAGAGACACCTTTCTGATCCAGCTGAACCTGAAGCTCGACGATAAACTTATCAACAACCTGATGAATCACCTCGGTAGAGAGATGATCGAACCAGATAATGTTGTCGAGACGGTTACGGAATTCCGGCGTAAACACTTTTTTGATTTCGCCCATCGCATCAGTACTGTTGTCCTGATGAATCAACCCAATCGATTTACGCTCAGTTTCACGTACACCAGCGTTGGTGGTCATGACCAGCACCACGTTGCGGAAATCCGCTTTACGCCCGTTATTGTCGGTCAGCGTGCCGTTATCCATCACCTGCAGCAACAGGTTAAAGACATCCGGGTGCGCTTTTTCGATTTCATCCAGCAGCAGTACCGCATGCGGATGCTTAATAACAGCATCAGTCAGCAAACCGCCCTGGTCAAAACCGACATATCCTGGAGGCGCACCAATCAGACGGCTGACCGTGTGGCGTTCCATATACTCGGACATATCAAAACGCAGCAGTTCAATGCCGAGGGCTTTGGAGAGCTGCACCGTGACTTCGGTCTTACCGACGCCAGTTGGTCCGGCAAACAGGAACGAACCGACCGGCTTATGCTCGTGTCCCAGCCCGGCACGGCTCATTTTGATCGCTTCAGTCAGCGCCTCAATGGCTTTATCCTGTCCGAATACCAGCATTTTCAGACGGTTGCCCAAGTTTTTCAGCGTGTCGCGATCGCTCTGCGATACGCTCTTCTCCGGGATCCTCGCAATGCGGGCCACCACGGACTCAATATCCGCCACGTTGACGGTTTTCTTGCGCTTACTGACCGGCATCAGACGCGCACGCGCGCCCGCCTCATCAATCACGTCAATCGCTTTATCCGGCAGATGACGATCGTTAATGTATTTCACCGCCAGTTCGACCGCTGCACGCACCGCTTTGGCGGTATAGCGGACGTCATGGTGCGCTTCGTATTTCGGCTTCAGACCATTGATTATCTGCACGGTCTCTTCTACCGATGGTTCAGTGACATCGATTTTCTGGAAACGGCGCGCTAACGCACGGTCCTTTTCAAAGATATTGCTGAATTCCTGATAGGTTGTGGAGCCTATAACACGGATCTTACCGCTGGAGAGCAGCGGCTTGATCAGGTTAGCCGCATCCACCTGGCCGCCCGATGCCGCACCCGCACCGATAATGGTGTGGATCTCATCGATAAACAGAATGCTGTTAGTATCCTGTTCCAGCTGTTTCAGCAGCGCCTTAAAGCGTTTCTCAAAATCACCGCGATATTTAGTGCCTGCCAGCAGCGAGCCGATATCCAGGGAGTAAAGGGTGCAATCAGCCATGATTTCAGGCACATCACCCTGGACGATACGCCAGGCGAGGCCTTCGGCAATGGCGGTTTTACCGACACCAGACTCTCCCACCAGCAGCGGGTTGTTTTTTCTGCGACGGCACAGTACCTGAATGGCGCGCTCCAGCTCTTTGTCCCGGCCAATGAGCGGATCAATTCCGCCCACTCGGGCAAGCTGGTTAAGGTTAGTCGTGAAGTTCTCCATACGGTCCTCCCCGCCAGCTTGCTCTTCGTTATTTGGCTGATTCCCAGAGTCAGAAGACTGGCTGGGTTCATCTTTACGCGTGCCATGAGAGATAAAATTCACCACATCAAGACGACTTACTTCATGCTTACGCAGCAGATAAGCCGCCTGAGATTCCTGCTCGCTGAAGATAGCAACCAGCACATTTGCGCCGGTAACTTCATTGCGTCCGGAGGACTGAACATGAAAGACCGCACGTTGCAGTACACGCTGAAAACTCAACGTCGGCTGCGTGTCGCGCTCTTCCTCACTGGCAGGCAATACAGGTGTGGTCTGTTCAATGAAGGCTTCGAGTTCCTGACGGAGCGCCACCAGATCCACAGAACACGCTTCCAGCGCTTCGCGGGCCGACGGGTTACTGAGCAACGCCAGTAACAAGTGCTCGACGGTCATAAACTCATGTCGGTGCTCGCGCGCTCTGGCGAAAGCCATGTTTAAACTGAGTTCCAGTTCTTGATTGAGCATAGGCACCTCCCCCAATGTTTATGCCTGCATTCAGGCTTTTTCCAGCGTACACAGCAACGGATGCTCGTTCTCCCTCGCATATTTGTTCACCATCGCTACTTTGGTTTCAGCCACTTCGGCAGTAAACACGCCGCAAATCGCTTTGCCTTGATAGTGAACTGCAAGCATCAGTTGCGTTGCACGTTCTACATCATAAGAAAAGAATTTTTGTAACACGTCAATAACAAACTCCATCGGAGTGTAATCATCATTGACTAATATCACTTTATACATAGATGGCGGTTTTAGCGCGTCGCGCAATTTGTCTTCCGCCAGCAGATCGAAATCCAGCCAGTCGTTCGTCTTACCCATTGTCAGTCGTCATCTTCAGTTACGGTTTCCGGCAGAAAATCTTGCCGCTGACAAGCAGCCTATGCGCACAATCAATCTACCTCAAGTATTAGATAACTATCATCTATTAGTGCCATCCGCGACATCTGTCACATAACCGACAATAGCGTTAACTGCTTCAAATTTTGATGCATTTTTACCCTATTCTGTCTGCCTGGCGCTTGACGCCCCGCCTGATTTCTCTAAATTGTAGTTTCGAGAGTTGGCGAGGTTTTGAACAGCCCCCACTCCGCCACCGGTTCATTCCATCTTACTTATATAAGATTTACGAAGGATGTCGAAGTATGGAAACGGGTACTGTTAAGTGGTTCAACAACGCCAAAGGGTTTGGTTTCATTTGCCCCGAAGGCGGCGGCGAAGATATTTTCGCCCATTATTCCACCATTCAGATGGATGGTTACAGAACGCTAAAAGCCGGACAGTCTGTCCAGTTTGATGTCCACCAAGGGCCAAAAGGCAATCATGCCAGTGTCATCGTGCCTGTCATTGAAGCAGAAGCTGTCGCATAGCTCTTCTGTCTCATTGTGTACATCCTGCAGTCAAAATGCCAGCCTTTGCGGCTGGCATTTTTATCTCTGTGGCATTATTCCCGCGCCAGAGCATCTACTGGATCCAGACGTGCCGCATTCCGCGCCGGTAGCCAGCCAAACAACACCCCGGTTGCAGTCGAACACAGGAACGCCGTCAACAGCGCGACGGGTGAGAATCCAATTTCCCAGCCCGGCAGGAATAGCTGAAGTGTAAAGGCGATCAGCATCGACAGGCTAATGCCCAACGCGCCGCCAACCAGACACACTAACACCGCTTCAATTAAGAACTGTTGCAGCACATCACTGGCACGCGCGCCTACCGCCATACGAATGCCAATCTCACGCGTTCGTTCGGTTACCGAAACCAGCATAATATTCATCACGCCAATCCCACCAACCACCAGCGAAATCACCGCCACCAGCGTCAGGAAGAGTTGTAATGTACGTGTGGTCTTTTCAGCGGTTTTCAAGACACCGTCCATATTCCAGGTGAAGAAATCCTTCTTACCGTGGCGCAACGTCAACAGTCGGGTCAGTTGCTGTTCGGCCTGGGCACTGTCAAAACCATCCTTTACTCGCACGGTGATCGAGTTCAGCCACGACTGCCCCATAATTCGTCCGGACATGGTGCTGTAGGGCAGCCAGACCCGCAGGATCTTGCTACTGCCGAACATCGACTGTTTCTCTTCTGCAACGCCAATTACCGTGGCCGGCATATTTCCCACCAGCACGACTTCGCCGACAACTTTCGCCTTATTGGGGAACAACTGGCGCCGGGTATTACTGTCGAGCACCACCACCTGAGCGCGCCCCGCCAGTTGCTCGGCGTTAAAGGTGGTCCCTTCGCTAAATGTCATGCCATAGACGTTGAAATAGTCGCCGCTAACGCCGTTAGCACTGGCAGCAACGTCGATATTGCCATAGCGTAACCGCAGGTTCTTCGACACTGCAGGTGTTACCGAACTGACCCAGGGTTGCTTCTGTAGCGCCGTCAAATCGTCATACTTCAATGCCTGTTGATATTGCGGATCGTCGTCGCCGAAATCTTTGCCAGGATAGATATCAATGGTGTTAGTACCAATAGCGCGAATATCTGCCAGTACCAGTTGTTTAGCCGCATCGCCTACCACCACGATCGACACCACAGAAGCAATACCGATGATGATCCCAAGCATGGTGAGTAGCGTTCGCATCTTATTCGCGGCCATTGCCAGCCAGGCCATGGTAAGCGCTTCACGAAAACCGCTGACAAACTGGCTCCAGCCGGATGCCGTTTTCACCGTTGGCTCCGCGATATCGCGTCCGCCAGAGGGTTTCTGTGGCGGCGGATTGCGCACAATCTCGCCGTCACGAATTTCAATGACCCGCTCGGCCTGTGCAGCAACCTGCGGGTCATGCGTGACGATAATTACCGTGTGCCCGCGATCGCGCAGCTGATGCAAAATCGCCATCACCTCTTCGCCGGAATGGCTATCCAGTGCACCGGTGGGTTCGTCGGCAAGGATCACCTGCCCCCCGTTCATCAGTGCACGTGCGATACTGACCCGCTGCTGCTGACCACCGGAAAGTTGAGAAGGTTGATAATCAACCCTGTCGCCCAGACCCAGCCGTTGGAGTAATTCCTGCGCACGCGCCAGGCGCTGCTTACGCTCGGTGCCAGCGTAGACCGCAGGCACCTCGACATTTTGCGCCGCGGTTAAATGTGACAGCAAATGATAGCGCTGGAAGATAAAGCCGAAATGCTCACGGCGCAGCTGTGCCAGCGCATCGCTATCCAGCGTGGAGACATCCCGTCCGGCAACCCGATACGTACCGCTGGTAGGTTTGTCCAGACAGCCGAGAATGTTCATCAGCGTCGATTTACCCGAACCCGACGCCCCGACAATCGCCACCATTTCCCCGGCCTGAATGCTCAAGGATACGTCCTTCAACACCTCAACCTGGCCTTCACCTGAGGGATAGCTGCGGCGGATATGGCTCAGTTCAAGCAATGCTGTCATTTTGCAGCTCCAGCGTTGCCCTCGCCGGTAATGACTTCATCACCCTCTTCCAGCCCTTTCACGATCTCCACATCGGTGTCATTCCGCGCGCCGATAACCACTTCACGTTCGCGGGTTTCGCCGTTACGCAGTAGCTTGACGCTATAGCGGTTGTTACCAATAGGATCGCCCAGTGCCGACAGCGGGATCGTCAGAACATTTTTGACATCAGTGAGCTGGATATGGACCTGCGCGGTCATATCCAGACGCAGGATCCCTTTCGGATTGGGAACTTCGAAGCGGGCATAGTAGAAAATCGCATCATTCACTTTCTCTGGCGTCGGAAGAACATCTTTCAGCGTGCCTTCGTAGCGCGTCTGCGGATCGCCCAGTACGGTAAACCAGGCTTTTTGCCCAGGTTGCAGGTGAATTACATCAGCCTCAGAAACCTGCGCTTTTACCAGCATGGTGCTCATATCCGCCAGCGTCAGAATATTAGGTGCCTGCTGAGCGGCAATAACGGTTTGCCCTTGTAGGGTAGTAATTTGCGTTACTTCGCCTGCCATTGGCGCGACAATGCGGGTGTAATCAAGGTTGGTTTTTGCCGTATCGAGAGAAGCCTGATTACGTTTAATTTGCGCGTCAATTGCGCCAATTTGCGCCTGTTTGACCGCCATTTCGGTGGCCGCCGTGTCGAGATCCTGCTGTGAAACGGCCTGGGTTTTTGCCAGCTGTTGCTGACGGGAAAGCGTCACCCGCGCCAGTTTCCACTCAGCTTCTGCCTGTAAACGCTGGGCGCGCAATTCCATTAGCGTCGCTTCAACCTCTTTGATTTGGTTTTGCGCCTGTTCAGGATCGATTACGCCGAGCAACTGATCTTTTTTGACTTTATCGCCAATCGCGACCGACAGCGTTTTTAACTGCCCGCTGACCTGCGCCCCGACGTCAACTTTACGCAGCGCATCCAGTTTACCGGTAGCCAGCACGCTTTGCTGCAGATCGCCCGGACGAACAATTAATGTTTGATACTGAGGTAAAGGCGCATTAAGCGTTCGCCAAAGTGCAATTACCGCCACAATAAGGATGATGGCGAACAGAAAATAGCGTTTTTTGATTTTTCCCTTGAGCTTCATAAATGCCCCAATTCCCCCAATACGTCCACCAGAGTGGAGTGCTAAACATCAACGTTAAATAAATCGCCGTTGAAAAGCGCAAGAATAACAGAGTTATTGATGAATGGTTAAGATCCGCTGTGCTGAAATTAGTACCAGGGTATCAATCGGATTTATATTATGAGTCAACTAACTGAAAGCACTTTTCTTTCCACCAAACCCGTCACCAGCTTTGGTCTTTTTTACAGCCTGAGCAGCGGCCATTTACGTCCCGCACATTGCTGGGATAAGCGGAGCTTTCGTCGTAAGTTTATCTGGCGCTCACTCTTGATACCTCGCCTCACCCAGGAATGGATGACAGAACTGTCCCAATGGCCGGATCTTGAAAACCTGCTATCCCACCAACCCCGACTGCCGGTGCGTTTGCATCGTCCTTACCTTGCCGCAAACTTCACCCGTAAAATGCGTTTAGACGCGGTGCGTTTTCATTATAATGTTATCCGCCATGCATTTTTACCCGCAGAATTTAACGCCTTATTAAGCAATGACGGCTTACAGCTGGCGCAAATTGAAGGCAAAGATGGCGATATATTTACCGTAACCATGATGATGTTCCCGGTGCTGGATAAAGAGGGAGAGAGCACTATTCAGGTGCAAAATGGCGACGGCGACGTGCTGACTAAAATGACGTTTACGTTCTGCGAATATAATGGCAAAAGTACATTATTTATTGGCGGTGTGCAGGGCAATGCACAACTTCCTCACGAAGCAATCCAAAAAGCGACCAAGTCCTGTCACGGGATATTCCCAAAACGTATTGTAATGGAAGCCATTTGCCGGTTAGCAGAGCGATTGAATATCGATAATGTTATGGCAGTCAGCAATGAACAGCATATCTTTCGCAGCCAACGCTACCACGATAAAAATAAGGTAATTCATTCCGACTACAACGCATTTTGGGAATCGGTTGGCGGCGAGTGCGACAGACACGGGTACTATCATATTCCGCGCACGCTGGCGCGAAAAAACGAGGCGGATATTGCCAGCAAAAAACGCGCAGAATACCGCCGCCGCTATCAGCTACTGGACAGCATCCATTCGCAGCTGTCGTCGATGTTTCACCACTAATCCGCTCTACCGCGTGCCAGCCACAGCACGCGGGAAAACATTTTTCGCAGCAGCGTTGGCACTGCGTCAACGCCGCGCCGCCCGGCTTCCATCGCTACCTCAATGGCTAAATCCGGTTTTGACGAACGATGTATCGCCTTGGAGATAATTTTGCGCATATTCATGGGCACGTTCTCCGGGATTTGCGCCACCCGGTGAAAGACGTCAGCAAACCCCTGGCGATACATAAAGTGTTCCATATCCAGCGCGGGGAGCATGGTCAAATGCTCACGCTCTTCCTCTCTGTCGTCATTCAATAAGCTACGTACCGTGGCCGCATACTTTTTCCCGGCTTCATCACCATCGACCAGCACATGCCACTCGATACCCATCCGGCGGGCGAATTTAACCAGCGGCTTAAGGCCGGACTGGGCGAATTCAATAACTTTAATCCCTTCTGCATCAAAGTGATGTCCGCACTGACGGGCCAGTTCGTTAATAACCCAGGTTTCCGTTTCGCCTTCTACCAGCAACCAGCAGCGGGCAAACAACGATGACGCACGATTAAAACGAATATGAAATGCGATTCGCCGACCATCTTCTGCACTGATCCCACCCGGCCCCAGCCGCCAGGCGGCAACGCGGGATGATTCACGTACCAGACGAACAACATGTTCCACGGGCGTAAGGGACAACAGTTCACCGGAGTTGGTTGTCGCCACTCGCTGCAGAGGCAGTAAATTCAACAAGTGCCAGGCCACCGACAGCATGATGGGATGTAAACGCGTTTCCGGATCTTCCACCAGCAATAAAGGTCGGGCGTCTTTATCCAGCCTCAGCGTGCCTTTGGCCTGCAACAGGGTCGAAAACAGGCCCAACAGAATAACCCGATGCGTACGTCCGCCGGGTTTATCAATCATGCGATTAATAATGTCCAGATAGCGCCAGCTCCGTTGTTCGTTATTCGAGCGACGGCGCATCAGACGGTAACGGGACTGGCCAGCCCCCTGCTCGGAAAAATAGTGCTCCAACAACTGCACCATGGCCGATAACCCCTGGCGGATCTGTCCGTCGGTCAGGTTTTGCGGTCGGGTAGCCAGCTCACGCGCCAGAAAATCCAGTTGGCGGGCGGTGACTTCGACGTCCGCCGAATCCGGCACGGTACCGTTGCGGATCCGGCGCATAAATCGCGCGTCGCGCAGACGCAGTACCGGCATCAGGCGCACAAGATGCCGCGCCTGATCGTTAATGTCATCGAGAGGTAATGGATGGCCGTCGCCGTCAAGAAAACTGCGCAAGGTCAGAACGCTACCGTCATCCGCACACTCGCCTTCCAGACGATAAAAAATGCGGTGATAGCCATCCTGGCACGGCGTCCAGCTGGCTTCCAGAGGGCGATAGCGACGTACCCGGTGACGCCCCGGCTGGGATTCACGAAACGTCAGGATAATGTGCAGGTGGTGTTCCCGGCCCTGTATGTCGCCCGGCGGGAACCAGAAATCCTCGCGGACAAAATGATACAAGTCTGGCTCCGGCGACAGCAGCAGGGTTAAGGCATCCAGCAGACTGGATTTACCCCACGCGTTCTCCCCAATCAGCACGTTGCTCTGCTCCAGCATCAACGACAGACGGTTAATACCACGAAATCCAACAATCTCAACGCGTTCGAGAATCATATAGCCTCCGGAAATGCTAACTTTTTCCTTCAAGTTATCAGGAGTATAACGGCAAGCGGGGGCTCAGGACACCCGATATCAATCTGGCGTGAATCGCAAAAGCAAAAAAAATAAGAATATTCTTCTTATGTTTTCTCCTGAATATAATTTCAGAACTTAATCATCGTCCTTTCGCTAATTGGACTATGCTTCATTCACCCAAGATTCAAAAAGGAATCGCAACATATTGCCTTAAATCAAATTTTTTCATCAATTTAACTGGCGAAGGGATGATATTTTTTTCTAAAATACCCGCTCTTTCATCATCGTCCCTTTTAGCGATGAATTACCGGGCAAGGAATACGAACCCGGAACTTTTAATTGAGGTGGTTATGTTCAGGAAATTAGCAGCTGAATTCTTCGGTACGTTTTGGCTCGTTTTTGGTGGGTGCGGTAGTGCAGTGCTGGCAGCCGCATTCCCGGAATTGGGAATTGGATTTGCCGGTGTCGCGCTGGCATTCGGCCTGACCGTATTAACCATGGCATTCGCCGTGGGTCATATTTCAGGTGGGCATTTTAACCCGGCGGTAACCTTCGGTTTATGGGCTGGCGGTCGTTTCCCGGCAAAAGATGTTATTGGTTACGTTATTGCTCAGGTTGTAGGCGGTATTGTTGCAGCAGCGGCGCTGTATCTTATTGCCAGCGGTAAAGCAGGTTTTGATGCAACGGCCAGTGGTTTTGCTTCAAACGGCTTTGGTGAACATTCACCAGGCGGTTATTCCATGCTTTCTGCCGTCGTCATTGAAATTATTCTGACCGCAGGCTTCTTATTAGTGATCCACGGCGCGACCGATAAACATGCTCCGGCAGGTTTTGCACCTATCGCAATTGGTCTGGCGTTAACTCTGATCCACTTGATCAGTATTCCAGTCACCAACACCTCCGTAAACCCGGCACGTAGTACCGCAGTAGCCATTTTCCAGGGCGGCTGGGCATTGCAACAATTGTGGTTCTTCTGGGTTATGCCGATTATCGGTGGGGTACTCGGCGGCCTTATTTACCGCACTCTGCTGGAAAAACGCGATTAATCGCTAACAAAAAAGGCCTGGCGCAAGTCAGGTCTTTTTATCCTCTCTATATTTCCTTTTATTTGCAACTTTACTCCCCTCTTTGCTTTGAGTAGTGTGTGCTAGCGCATTTCGTCTTACTTCTCAGCAAGGATCTGGTTTTCATGTTTTCAGGGCTGTTAATCATTCTGGTTCCCCTTATTGTGGGCTACCTTATTCCGCTCCGGCACAGGACTGCATTACAACTTATCAATCGCCTGTTGAGCTGGATCGTCTACCTTATTCTCTTTTTTATGGGTATTAGCCTGGCGTTTCTGGATAATCTCGCCAGCAACCTGTTAGCTATTCTTCATTATTCTGCGGTCAGCGTGACGGTCATTATACTGTGTAATATTGCGGCGCTGTTCTGGCTGGAGCGTTCGCTGCCCTGGAGACACAACCACAAGCAAGAAAAACTCCCCTCGCGAATTGCAATGGCGCTTGAGTCGCTCCAGCTTTGCGGCGTCGTTGTCATCGGTTTCCTGCTCGGCCTCACTGGGCTTCCCATTCTGCAGCATGCCACCGAAGCCAGCGAATATACGTTAATCTTTTTACTGTTCCTGGTGGGGATCCAACTGCGCAACAGCGGTATGACCTTAAAGCAAATTGTGCTGAACCGTCGGGGGATGATCGTAGCCGTCGTCGTCGTCGCCAGTTCGATGCTGGCGGGGGTTATCAATGCATTGATCCTCGGTCTGCCGCTGAAAACCGCGCTGGCGATGGCATCAGGTTTTGGCTGGTATTCCCTGTCCGGTATTCTGTTGACCGAATCGTTCGGACCCGTAATTGGTAGTTCCGCCTTCTTTAACGACCTGGCCCGTGAACTGATCGCCATTATGTTGATTCCAGGAATGGTGGGCCGCAGCCGCTCTACCGCGCTGGGATTATGCGGCGCGACATCAATGGATTTCACCCTGCCCGTTTTACAACGCAGCGGCGGCCTGGAAATGGTCCCGGCAGCCATCGTCCACGGCTTTATTTTGAGTCTGTTAGTGCCTCTGCTGATGGCGTTTTTCTCCGCCTGACGCCAGGGCAAATACCTCTCTGGCGGTAGTCAGCTACCGCCAAAATTGCGCTAAATCAATCTCCCTGCAAGTAGTAGCAGAAATCCCTTTTATCCCTACGCGCACAGGCATAATCTTAAACATGTATATTAAATATAACTTTAAAAGGTGTGACCATGTTTTGTGTGCAATGTGAACAAACCATCCGTACTCCGGCAGGAAACGGCTGCTCTTACGCGCAGGGTATGTGCGGTAAAACGGCTGAAACCTCCGATTTGCAGGATCTGCTGATTGCTTCCCTACAAGGTCTGTCTGCATGGGCTGTTAAAGCACGTGAATACGGCATCATCGACCATGAGGTTGATAACTTTGCGCCGCGTGCGTTCTTCTCCACGCTGACTAACGTAAACTTCGATTCCCCGCGTATTGTTGGCTATGCCCGTGAAGCTATCGCCATGCGCGACGCCCTGAAAGCACAATGCCTGGCTAAAGACGCTAACGCCACCGTCGATAACCCGATGGCCGATCTGCAACTGGTCAGCGACGATCTGGGCGACCTGCAACGTCAGGCCGCTGAATTCACCCCGAATAAAGACAAAGCGACCATCGGCGATAATATCCTCGGCCTGCGTCTGCTGTGTCTGTACGGCCTGAAAGGTGCGGCAGCTTACATGGAGCACGCCCACGTTCTTGGTCAGTACGACAACGATATCTATGCTCAGTACCACAAAATCATGGCGTGGCTGGGTACCTGGCCTTCCGATATGAACGCTCTGCTGGAGTGTTCAATGGAAATCGGCCAGATGAACTTCAAAGTGATGAGCATTCTGGACGCCGGTGAAACCACTAAATACGGTCACCCGACCCCGACTCAGGTCAACGTAAAAGCAACCGAAGGTAAGTGCATCCTGATCTCCGGTCACGACCTGAAAGATCTCTACAACCTGCTTGAGCAGACTGAAGGCACCGGTGTTAACGTTTATACCCACGGCGAAATGCTGCCAGCACACGGCTATCCGGAACTGCGTAAGTTCAAACACCTAATCGGTAACTACGGCAGCGGCTGGCAGAACCAGCAGGTTGAATTCGCCCGCTTCCCTGGCCCAATCGTGATGACTTCTAACTGCATCATCGACCCAACCGTTGGCGCCTACGACGACCGTATCTGGACCCGTAGCATCGTCGGCTGGCCGGGCGTGAGCCACCTTGAAGGTGACGATTTCGGTCCGGTTATCGCACAGGCGCAGCAGATGGCTGGCTTCCCGTACAGTGAAATTCCGCACCTGATCACCGTAGGTTTCGGTCGTCAGACCCTGCTGGGCGCTGCTGATACCCTGATCGACCTGGTGAGCCGCGAAAAACTGCGTCACATCTTCCTGGTTGGCGGTTGTGACGGCGCACGTGGTGAACGTAACTACTTCACCGACTTCGCCACCAGCGTACCAGACGACTGCCTGATTCTGACCCTTGCTTGCGGTAAATACCGTTTCAACAAACTGGAATTCGGCGATATCGAAGGTCTGCCGCGTCTGGTCGATGCCGGTCAGTGTAACGATGCCTACTCTGCCATTATCCTGGCGGTAACCCTGGCTGAGAAACTGGGCTGTGGCGTGAACGATCTGCCGCTGTCTCTGGTACTCTCCTGGTTCGAACAGAAAGCGATTGTTATTCTGCTGACCCTGCTGTCTCTGGGCGTGAAAAACATCGTAACTGGCCCGACTGCGCCTGGTTTCTTCACACCGGATCTGCTGGCAGTTCTCAACGAGAAATTTGGTCTGCGTTCCGTGACCACCGTTGAAGAAGACATGAAGCAACTGCTGAGCGCGTAAGGAGTAAAGAATGACAATGCCAACTCATCAGTGCCCATGGCGGATGCAGGTTCACCACATCCATCAGGAAACGCCGGATGTATGGACAATTTCGTTGCTGTGCCACGATTATTATCCTTACCGCGCCGGGCAGTATGCACTGGTCAGCGTACGTAATTCAGCGGATACGCTGCGTGCTTACACCATTTCCTCAACGCCGGGCGTTAGCGAGTACATTACGTTGACCATCCGCCGGATTGACGATGGTGCAGGTTCACAGTGGCTAACCCGCGACGTGAAGCGCGGCGACTATATCTGGCTGTCCGATGCCATGGGTGAGTTCACCTGTGAAGATAAAGCGGAAGACAAGTTCCTGATGCTGGCCGCAGGCTGTGGTGTTACGCCAATCATGTCAATGCGTCGCTGGTTGGCAAAGTACCGCCCGCAAGCGGATGTACAGGTAATCTTTAACGTTCGCTCGCCGCAAGATGTCATTTTTGCCGACGAGTGGCGTGAATATCCGGTGACATTAGTTGCTGAAAACAATGCCACCGAAGGTTTTGTTTCCGGCCGACTGACTACCGAACTGCTGAAAAGCGTACCGGATCTGACCTCGCGTACCGTGATGACCTGTGGCCCGGCACCGTATATGGATCTGGTCGAGAAAGAAGTCAAAGCACTGGGTGTGACGCGCTTCTTTAAAGAGCAGTTCTTCACACCTGTTGCCGAAGCCGCCACCAGTGGTCTGAAGTTTACTAAGCTACAGCCGGCGAAAGAGTTCTATGCGCCGGTGGGCAGTACGCTGCTGGAAGCGCTGGAAAGCAACAAGGTTCCGGTTGTCGCCGCATGCCGTGCAGGCGTTTGCGGCTGCTGCAAAACCAAAGTGGTTGACGGTAACTACACGGTCAGCAGCACCATGACGCTGACCGACGCAGAAATCGCTGAAGGTTATGTGCTGGCCTGTTCCTGCCATCCGCAGGGTGATTTAGTGCTGGCGTAATTGGCCGGTATCTGATGTGCAAAAGGCTGCCTGGCTGTACCGGGTGGCCTTTTTTATGCTCTCAGACGCTGCAAAATTCTGATATTTTCACTCTCCCCGGCAAAATACCTCCTTCCCCCGTAAATTATCGACCACACTTACACTTCGCAGATTAAGCATAATCCAGGACTACCACGTCGAACTTTCTACAAGGATCCCCATGAAAAAAGTGGCCATTGTCGGCGTCGGTCCCACCGGCATTTATACGTTTCATGCCCTGGTTGAGCGCGGTGAACCGCTGGAAATAGAGCTTTATGAGCAAGCTGAACAGGCGGGCGTTGGCATGCCTTATAACAGCGACAACAACGCAGACTTCATGCTGGCAAATATAGCCAGCATAGAGATCCCACCGATTTATATCAGTTATCTGACGTGGCTACAGAATCAAAGTGATGACTATCTGGCGCAGTTTCGGATTGAACGTAATTCTTTGCATGAACGGCAATTTTTGCCCCGCGTGATCCTCGGTGACTATTATCGCGATCGTTTATTCGCTATCGTCGAGAAAGCGCGAGGCTCAGGCTTGGCGATTAGCATAAACGAATCAAGCGAAGTCACCGACCTGCGCGCAAACCCGAATGGGGTCTCTCTGTGGATCAATCATGCTTCACAGCCTGTCGAGGTGGACTTCGCCGCTATCGCCACCGGCCATCTGTGGCCTGAAACGGATGTACAGACACGGAAGTTTTTCCCCAGCCCGTGGACCGGTCTGATGGACGTCCAGATTAGCGCTTGCCGGGTAGGAATTCTCGGCACCTCGCTCAGCGCGATTGACGCAGCGATGGCCGTGGCCTGCCAACACGGTGCCTTCACCACCGGGGCTGATAACGCACTCCAGTTTATCTGTAAATCCGACAGCCAAAGCCTGAAGCTGACCCTAATGTCGCGCAGCGGTGTGCTGCCTGAAGCGGATTTTTACTGCCCTCTGCCCTATGAATCGTTGAACATCGCAACGCCTGAAGCAATTGAAGACGTCATTGTCCATGGGCAAAAAGGATTACTGGACCGCATTTTCCGGATTATTGTACAACAACTGCAAGATGCAGCCCCGCAATGGAGCCAAGAGATAGCACTTGAGACGCTCAACGCCGATACATTCCCCGAGGCCTACTTTGCCGACAGGCTTGAGCACGATCCTTTTGAATGGGCGAAGCGCAACCTGATTGAAGTTGAACGCAACAAACAGGAACAGCGTACCGTCGCGTGGCGCTATACACTGCTGCGGCTACACGAGGTAATCGAAGAGATCGTCCCACATCTTGATCCGTCTGATGAAAAGCGCTTTAAGCGAGGACTGGCGCGCGTGTTTATCGACAATTATGCGGCAATCCCGTCTGAATCAGTCCGCCGACTGCTGGCGCTGCACGACGCCGGGCTGATTGAGATCCTCACACTTGGTGCGGATTATGAGCGTACGAATGAGCAGGAAATGACGGTAATTTACCACCACGGTCGACGCAGCGAATTCGATGTGTTTATTGACGCCCGAGGGCAACGGGCATTGCAGAGCAAAGATATCCCTTTCCCAACGCTACGCGATCAACTGCTGGCCTGTGGCGATGAGATCCCGGATATCGGCGAAGATTACACGCTGCAAGCGCCGGAAAACGCCCGCAATCGCATCGCTTTTGGCGGGCTGCCGTGGTTGATGCACGATCGTCCGTTTATTCAGGGACTGGTTGTCAGCGCTGAAATAGGCGCCGCGATGGCAAGGGCATTGACGCAGCGAGCGCTGAGACGTCGGCACAAACTATGGAACAGTGATGACATATAGATTAGCGACAGATTGAACGACGAGGCGGGCAAACCGTCAGCGCACCCCCGCCTCGGTATTGACTCTCAAATGGTAACTATCGCCAGGCAGAATTTCCTGCAACGGAGTAACGCCCCGCCCCCAAAAACGCCACGGCCAGCGCGCCGATGAAGAAATACACCAGACTTTCAATCGCCCATGCACCGGTTTTATCCAGTGTCCAGGTTTCGCCCATCCCGACCATCAGCCATGCCACAACCATCGTAAACGCCAGCCCCAACGCCGCAGGACGCGTCAGGATGCCTAGAATAATCAGACACGGCGCTACAACCTCTCCCAGCAGAACGCCGTACGCAATAAAGCCCGGGAAACCTTTCGCTATCAACATGCCGCTGATGCCATCAATACCAGCAAACAGTTTATGCAGCCCATGAAACAGCATCAGCCCACCGACGGCAAGGCGTAACAAAAACTTGCCAAAATCTTCGTGAGTCAGTACCCGGTTAACTGAATTTAATAGTTTTATAACCATTTGAATTTATTCCTTGTTTCACCATATCCAATAACAAACTACGCTTAATACAGGTTAAATGAAACCTGCCGGAAATAAGGGGGAAATGAGAAGCATAACGATTATCTTCATCTAAACTTGTAACCGGTATCACATTAGAGGAGAAGGAAAACCATGAAACAAACGGTTGCCGCTTTTATTGCTAAAACACTCGAACAGGCTGGCGTAAAACGCATTTGGGGTGTAACGGGTGACTCGCTAAATGGTCTGAGTGATAGTCTGAATCGTATGGGAACAATTGACTGGATGCCAACCCGTCATGAAGAGGTTGCGGCCTTCGCCGCGGGCGCTGAAGCGCAGTTGACGGGCGAACTGGCCGTCTGCGCAGGTTCGTGTGGGCCAGGCAACCTGCACCTGATTAACGGCCTGTTTGATTGCCACCGCAACCACGTTCCGGTACTGGCAATCGCCGCGCATATTCCATCCAGTGAAATAGGCAGCGGTTATTTTCAGGAGACCCACCCGCAAGAGTTGTTCCGTGAATGTAGCCATTATTGCGAGCTGGTCTCCAGCCCTGAGCAGATCCCCCAGGTGCTGGCTATAGCTATGCGTAAAGCGGTGCTCAACCGTGGCGTCTCCGTGGTGGTATTACCCGGCGACGTGGCGCTGAAGCCCGCCCCTGAAAGCGCCACCACGCACTGGTATCATGCGCCACTCCCGGTAGTCACCCCGGAAGAGGAAGAGCTGAGAAAACTGGCGCAACTGCTGCGCTACTCCAGCAACATCGCCCTGATGTGCGGCAGCGGCTGCGCCGGTGCGCATAAAGAGCTGGTTGAGTTTGCGGCTAAAATCAAAGCCCCGATCGTGCACGCTCTGCGCGGGAAAGAGCATGTTGAGTACGATAACCCCTATGACGTGGGTATGACCGGGCTGATTGGCTTTTCATCCGGCTTCCATACCATGATGAATGCCGACACGCTGATCCTGCTCGGTACCCAGTTCCCCTATCGCCCGTTCTACCCCACCGACGCCAAAATTATTCAGATTGATATCAATCCGGCGAGTATTGGCGCGCACAGTAAAGTTGATATGGCGCTGGTAGGCGATATTAAATCCACGTTACGTGCCCTACTACCTCTGGTGGAAGAGAAAACCGAGCGGCAGTTCCTGGACAAAGCACTGGAGCACTACCGCGAGGCGCGCAAAGGGCTGGATGATTTAGCCAAGCCCAGCGATAAAGCTATTCACCCGCAATATCTGGCGCAACAGATCAGCCACTTTGCCGCTGACGATGCCATCTTTACCTGCGACGTTGGCACGCCAACGGTGTGGGCAGCACGCTATCTGAAAATGAACGGCAAACGTCGCCTGCTCGGATCGTTTAACCACGGGTCGATGGCTAATGCCATGCCGCAGGCACTCGGCGCACAAGCGACCGAACCAGGACGTCAGGTTGTGGCAATGTGCGGTGACGGTGGCTTTAGCATGCTGATGGGCGATTTTCTGTCGGTGGTACAAATGAAGTTACCGGTGAAGATTATTGTCTTCAACAACAGCGTGCTGGGATTTGTGGCGATGGAGATGAAAGCTGGTGGTTATCTGACTGACGGCACCGAACTGCACGACACGAATTTCGCGCGGATTGCCGAGGCCTGTGGCATCACGGGCATTCGCGTGGAGAAATCTTCAGAGGTTGATGAGGCGCTGCAAAGGGCGATGTCAATTGACGGTCCGGTGCTGGTCGATGTGGTGGTGGCGAAAGAAGAGCTGGCGATCCCGCCGCAGATCAAGCTCGAACAAGCCAAAGGTTTTAGCCTGTATATGCTGCGCGCAATCATCAGCGGACGCGGTGATGAAGTGATCGAACTAGCGAAAACGAACTGGCTCAGGTAAAACATCCTTATTAAACCACACACAAAATCATTCATGATGCATCAAGGCGGCAAGCCCGAAAATCCCCAGGAGCATAGGAATACTATGTGACTGGGGTTTGAGGGTGCGGCCAACGCCGAGGCAGCTTGAAGGATGAAGTGTAATAAGGAGATACCATGATTGATTTACGCAGTGATACCGTCACCCGACCCAGTCGCGCCATGCTCGAAGAGATGATGGCCGCCCCGGTCGGGGACGACGTTTACGGTGATGATCCTACCGTTAATGCCCTCCAGCAATACGCGGCCGAGCTTTCTGGCAAAGAAGCCGCCATTTTCTTACCTACCGGCACTCAGGCGAACCTGGTTGCACTGCTCAGCCATTGTCAGCGCGGCGAAGAGTATATCGCCGGTCAGGGCGCGCATAACTATCTCTACGAAGCGGGTGGCGCAGCGGTGCTCGGCAGCATTCAACCGCAACCCATCGATGCCGCGCCGGATGGCTCCCTGCCGCTGGACAAAGTGGCAGCAAAAATCAAAGCAGACGATATCCATTTTGCCCGCACCCGTCTGCTCAGTCTGGAAAACACGCATAACGGCAAAGTGCTGCCGCGCGAGTATCTGAAAGAGGCCTGGGAATTCGCCCGGGAGCGCAATCTTGCCCTGCACGTCGACGGCGCGCGTATTTTTAACGCCATCGTCGCCTATGGCTGTGAGCTTAAAGATGTCACGCAATACTGCGACTCGTTCACCATTTGTCTTTCCAAAGGTCTGGGAACGCCGGTAGGCTCGCTGCTGGTCGGCAGCCACGAGTACATCAAGCGTGCCATTCGCTGGCGCAAAATGACCGGCGGCGGCATGCGCCAGGCGGGTATTTTGGCGGCGGCCGGACTGTATGCGCTGAAAAATAACGTGGCGCGTTTGCAGGAAGACCATGACAACGCCGCCTGGATGGCGGAGCAACTGCGCGAAGCAGGGGCGGACGTCATGCGCCACGACACCAACATGCTGTTTGTTCGCGTTGGCGAACAGCACGCGGCCGCGCTGGGTGAATATATGAAAGCGCAGGGTGTGCTGATTAACGCCTCCCCGATTGTGCGCCTGGTGATGCATCTGGACGTATCACGTGAACAACTTGCTGAAGTCGTCGCCCACTGGCGCGCTTTTTTAACCCAATAAGGAGATGGGCGTGCCGCAACGGATTTTGGTTCTTGGCGCCAGTGGCTACATTGGTCAACATTTGGTACAGGCGCTCAGTCAGCAAGGGCATCAGGTGTTGGCTGCGGCACGTCGCATTGAACGACTGGAAAAGCAGCAACTGGCCAACGTCAGTTGCCATAAGGTCGATTTGAATTGGCCAGATAACCTCCCCCCGCTGCTGGCGGGTGTTGATACGGTTTATTACCTGGTCCATGGTATGGGTGAAGGCGGTGATTTTATCGCCCACGAACGTCAGGTGGCGATGAACGTCCGCGATGCACTGCGTAATACACCAATCAAACAGCTTATTTTCCTGAGCTCATTACAGGCTCCCCGGCATGAACAATCCGATCATCTGCGTGCGCGACAGATAACCGCAGATACTCTGCGTGAATCAGGCGTGCCAATGACGGAATTGCGTGCGGGCATTATCGTGGGGGCAGGTTCCGCTGCCTTTGAAGTGATGCGCGACATGGTCTACAACCTGCCGGTACTCACCCCTCCGCGCTGGGTACGTTCGCGCACCACACCTATCGCGCTGGTGAATTTGATGTACTACCTGGTGGCGTTGTTGGATCATCCCACGCAACATCACCGCGTACTCGAAGCAGCCGGCCCGCAGGTGTTGAGCTATCAGGAACAGTTCGAGCATTTTATGGCGGTCAGCGGTAAACATCGCCTGCTCATCCCCATCCCCTTCCCTACCCGCTGGATTTCGGTCTGGTTTTTAAACGTCATTACGTCAGTGCCGCCAACCACGGCCAAGGCGCTGATCCAGGGCTTAAAACACGACCTGCTGGCCGATGACACCGAACTACGTGCGCTGATCCCGCAAAAGCTGATTGCCTTTGATGACGCGGTGCGCAGTACGTTGAAGGAAGAAGAAAAGCTGGTCAACTCCAGCGACTGGGGTTACGACGCGCAGGCGTTTGCCCGCTGGCGTCCAGAATATGGCTATTTCGCCAAACAAGCTGGCTTTAGCGTTGAAACCGCCGCCAGCAAAAAAGCACTGTGGCAGGTAGTGAATCGACTCGGCGGCAAAGAAGGCTATTTCTTTGGCAATATTCTATGGAAGACGCGCGCGGCCTTGGACCTGCTGGTCGGCCATAAGCTGGCAAAAGGTCGTCCCGAACACCCACTATTGCAAGTTGGCGACACCGTTGATAGCTGGAAAGTCATCATCG
Organism: Citrobacter sp. CF971; assembly: GCF_006385635.1. Taxonomy (NCBI): domain Bacteria; kingdom Pseudomonadati; phylum Pseudomonadota; class Gammaproteobacteria; order Enterobacterales; family Enterobacteriaceae; genus Citrobacter; species Citrobacter sp. CF971. Next base: position 3,114,275 of record NZ_CP041051.1, read on the forward strand.
TTGAGCCGGAGAAACAGCTGACGCTGCTGTTTGGGATGAAAGCGCCGGGATTGGGTCGCCTGAGCTTCACACTGGAAGATAAAGGCGATCATCGGCGCATTGATGTACGCGCCTGGTGGCATCCGCACGGTATGCCTGGCCTCTTCTACTGGCTGTTGATGATCCCCGCGCACCTGTTCATTTTCAGGGGGATGGCGAAGCGTATAGCCAAACTTGCAGAACAAATCACAGACTAATGATAAAAAGAGCCTGTATTCTTTCATGTTTCCCATTGCATACAGGCGTATTTCACGGAAGAATGCGCACGACGTTTTTTAAACACAGTGGATTGATATGAAGGTACTGGTTACCGGAGCCACCAGCGGCTTGGGCCGAAACGCGGTTGAGTTTTTATGCAGCAAAGGCGTCAGCGTCAGAGCCACCGGTCGCAACGAAGCGATGGGCAAGCTGCTGGAGAAAATGGGCGCAGAATTTGTGCATGCGGATTTGACCGAGCTGGTTTCTTCGCAAGCAAAAGTGATGCTTGCCGGCATCGACACGCTGTGGCACTGCTCCAGTTTTACCTCACCGTGGGGAACTCAGGAAGCCTTCGATCTGGCCAACGTTCGCGCAACTCGCCGTCTGGGCGAGTGGGCCGTGGCCTGGGGCGTTCGCAACTTCATTCATATCTCCTCGCCGTCGCTCTATTTTGATTATCACCACCATCGCGATATCAAAGAGGACTTTCGTCCGCACCGCTTCGCCAATGAATTTGCCCGCAGCAAAGCAGCTGGCGAAGACGTGATCGCGTTGCTGGCGCAGGCCAACCCGCAGACGCGTTTTACGGTATTGCGTCCGCAAAGCCTGTTCGGACCACACGATAAGGTCTTTATCCCGCGCCTGGCCCATATGATGTACCACTATGGCAGCATCCTGTTGCCGCACGGCGGAAGTGCGCTGGTAGATATGACCTACTACGAAAATGCAGTGCACGCGATGTGGCTGGCAAGTCAGCAAGCCTGCGATAAGCTGCCGTCAGGTCGCGCGTACAACATTACCAACGGCGAGCATCGCACTCTGCGCAGCATTGTGCAGAAGCTCATCGACGAGCTGAATATTGATTGTCGGATCCGCTCCGTTCCCTACCCGATGCTGGACATGATTGCCCGCAGCATGGAGCGTTTAGGCAATAAATCGGCAAAAGAGCCAAAGCTGACGCATTACGGCGTCTCGAAGCTAAATTTTGATTTTACGCTGGATACTACCCGCGCTCAGGAAGAGTTGGGTTATAAGCCCATTGTGACGCTGGATGCTGGGATTGAACGTACCGCGGCCTGGCTGCGCGACCATGGTAAGCTGCCGCGTTAACCATTGCCGGATGGCGGCGCAAGCGCTTTATCCGGCCTACAAAAAACCAGCCCAAATTAGTCGTAGGCCTGATAAGCGAAGCGCCATCAGGCATTGGTGTTCTGCGTTAACCCTGCCCGTATTTTTCCAGTAACGCTTCGGCAATCGCCTGAGTTTCTGCATCCGCCGCGCCGTTCCACAGCGTCGGGCGGAAGTGCATTTGGAAGGCCATAATCACCCGCTGCTGTTCGCGCGGCGTCATATCAGATTTTATCTCATAGCCGTAACGCGACAGCAGATCGAGTAAAGATTCGGTTGCTACCGGCGTATGAGGCGCTCGCCCGGCAAGATAAAATGCTACGCGCTGAGTGTCCGGCCACGCGCCAATTCCCTGTTCGGCCAGCACTTTCCATGGGAAAAGCGGTCCAGGATCGTCCTTACGTTGCGGCGCGATGTCCGCATGGGCTACCACGTTCTGCGGTTTTATGTCGTAGCGGGCGATAATATCTTTCGCCAATGGGATCAGCGCCTGAATCTGCGCGGGTTCAAACGGCGCAAAATATTTTATCCCTGCCGATTTTTGCCAGCCGCGGTTTTCCAGCTCAATGCCAATTGAGGTATCGTTAATACGCGTAGCGCCACGCCAGAAGCTAATCCCCGCATGCCAGGCCAGATCTTTTTCCGGCACCAGTTGCCAGATACGCGGTTTGCCGTGGTAGAGCGGCGGCACAGCCGGGATCAAATAATGCGAGCTGACGTTTTTATCGGTCAGCGTAGCCAGAGAAGAGTCAAAATCATCGGCCGTGTAATGGATAACCAGCACTTTAATGCGTGGATAAGCAGCCTGTGCCTGACGGCGGGTATCTAACTGATACCCGTCTTTGTCGACAATCCCTTTTTCGCCAGCACATCCCACCAGCAACAGCGTAAATGCCAGCAGACACAACAGACGCTTCATCGGCGAGTTTTCACCGCGGTACCGCTGACGCTCACCATCAGCATACTGCCGTCTTTGCCCACGGTTTCGTAATCAATATCAATACCGACCACCGCATCAGCACCCAGCGCTTTGGCCTGTTCGCCCAGCTCCTGGAAAGCAATTTCACGCGCTTTACGCAGCTCTTTTTCATACGCGCCGGAGCGACCGCCGACAATATCGCGAATGCCGGCGAAAAAATCGCGGAAAATATTCGCGCCTAAAATGGCTTCGCCAGTCACAACACCGCAGTATTCCACGATGCTCTGCCCTTCCAGCGTAGGGGTAGTCGAAAACTGCATGGTTAATCTCCTTTTTGCGCTAAGAGCACGATCTCAAAAGCATTATCGAACCGATCCACTATCATTGAAAGGATATATTCTATCAACGTAGAACACTAATAGTAGAAAGCTAATAAGGAAATCATTATGCGCTACTCGAAACTCTCTCTGCTGGTTCCCTGTGCACTCCTTCTCAGCGCCTGTACGACCGTGACGCCGGTCTATAAAGATAACGGCACGCGTAGCGGTTCATGCGTAGAAGGCGGGCCAGACAGCGTGGCTCAACAATTCTATGATTACCGTATTCAGCATCGAAACAATGATCTTACCCCACTTCGTCCATACCTTAGCGACAACCTGGCTAAACTGCTGACCGACGCCAGCCGCGATAATGCACACCGCGACCTGTTTAACAGCGATCCGTTCTCCAGTCGGGCTACGTTACCGGACAGTGCCAGCGTCGCCAGCGCATCGACTATTCCGAATAGTGATGCACGCAACATTCCGCTACGCGTAGAGCTGAAACAGGGTGACCAGAGCTGGCGTGATGAAGTGCTGATGATCCGCGAAGGCCAGTGCTGGGTCGTTGATGATGTCCGCTATCTGGGCGGCAGCGTACACGCGCCAGCCGGGACGTTGCGCCAGTCTGTCGAAAACCGTTAATCGCGCCATTTACTCGCCCAAATCATAACCCCCATTAATTGTCTGGCATTCTGCATAGAATGCCGACAATTATTCTTGCCCACTGGTGGCCCCGCTATTTTGTGCTATGTTTAGAGAAGAATGCGGTTTGCATTTAACTTTTAACGCATAAATATTGCATAACTATTCTGTCAAAGGTAGTATCTGCGGCTTCAATAGCTATCAGACTGCCAGTATCGAGTGTCAATGAGTATTCAATTAAACGGCATTAACTGCTTCTACGGCGCACATCAGGCGCTGTTCGATATCACGCTGGATTGCCCTCAGGGTGAAACACTGGTGTTACTTGGCCCAAGTGGAGCCGGGAAAAGCTCGCTACTGCGCGTACTCAACCTGCTTGAGATGCCGCGCTCGGGCACGCTCTCTATTGCGGGTAACCGTTTCGACTTCACGAAAACTCCGTCAGATAAAGCCATTCGGGATCTGCGTCAAAACGTCGGCATGGTCTTCCAGCAATATAATCTTTGGCCGCATCTCACGGTGGTGCAGAACCTGATTGAAGCGCCCTGCCGCGTACTGGGTCTGACAAAAGAGCAAGCGATGGCGCGTGCCGAGAAACTGCTGGAACGACTGCGTCTGAAGCCGTACAGCGATCGCTATCCACTGCATCTGTCCGGCGGCCAGCAGCAGCGTGTGGCCATTGCCCGCGCGTTGATGATGGAACCACAGGTGCTGCTGTTTGATGAGCCTACCGCAGCGCTTGACCCGGAAATCACCGCCCAAATCGTCAGCATCATTCGTGAGCTGGCGGAAACCAATATTACTCAGGTGATCGTCACCCACGAAGTGGAAGTTGCTCGTAAAACGGCCAGTCGCGTGGTGTACATGGAAAACGGTCATATCGTCGAGTTTGGGGATGCGAGCTGCTTTGCCAACCCGCAAACCGAAGCGTTTAAAAACTATCTTTCTCACTAAGATTCGGGACAATACAATGAAAAAAGTTCTGATTGCCGCGCTAATCGCAGGTTTTAGCCTTTCCGCTACCGCAGCCCAAACCATTCGTTTCGCCACCGAAGCGTCTTATCCTCCGTTTGAATCGATCGATGCTAACAACAAGATCGTAGGGTTTGACGTTGATCTGGCGAATGCGCTGTGTAAAGAGATTGACGCTACATGTACCTTCACCAATCAGGCCTTCGACAGCCTGATCCCGAGCCTGAAATTCCGTCGTTTTGACGCGGTGATGGCCGGTATGGACATCACGCCTGAGCGTGAAAAACAGGTTCTGTTCACCACCCCTTACTACGACAACTCTGCGCTGTTTGTTGGCCAACAGGGTAAATACACCAGCATTGATCAGTTGAAAGGCAAAAAAGTCGGCGTTCAAAACGGGACGACGCACCAGAAATTCATCATGGATAAACATCCGGAAGTGACTACCGTGCCGTATGACAGCTATCAGAATGCCAAACTCGATCTGCAAAACGGTCGTATTGACGGCGTCTTTGGTGATACCGCAGTAGTAACAGAGTGGCTGAAAGACAATCCAAAACTGGCCGCGGTTGGCGACAAAGTCACGGATAAAGATTACTTCGGTACTGGTCTGGGCATCGCTGTGCGCCAGGGCAATACCGAGCTGCAGCAGAAATTTAACGCTGCGCTGGAAAAAGTGAAGAAAGATGGGACTTACGAGACCATCTACAACAAATGGTTCCAGAAGTAATATTTGATGAATGAATTTTTTCCTTTAGCAAGCGCCGCCGGGATGACCGTCGGCCTTGCCGTTTGTGCGCTGATTATTGGCCTTGCACTCGCCATGTTTTTTGCCGTCTGGGAGTCAGTAAAATGGCGCCCGGTGGCATGGGCTGGCTCGGCCCTGGTCACCATCCTGCGCGGTCTGCCAGAAATTCTGGTGGTTCTGTTTATCTATTTCGGCTCCTCACAACTGCTGCTGACGCTGGCCGATGGCTTTACGATCAATCTCGGGTTTGTACAAATCCCGGTTCAGATGCAGATCGAAAACTTCGACGTCAGCCCGTTCCTGTGCGGTGTCATTGCACTGTCATTGCTGTATGCCGCTTACGCGTCGCAAACGCTGCGTGGCGCGCTGAAGGCCGTGCCACTCGGGCAATGGGAGTCAGGTCAGGCGTTAGGTTTGTCTAAAGCAGCGATCTTCTTTCGTCTGGTGATGCCGCAGATGTGGCGTCATGCCTTACCGGGACTGGGTAACCAGTGGCTGGTATTGCTGAAAGATACCGCGCTGGTCAGCCTTATCAGCGTGAACGATCTGATGCTGCAAACGAAGAGTATTGCCACCCGTACCCAGGAGCCGTTTACCTGGTACATTGTGGCAGCCGCTATTTACCTGGTGATTACGCTGGTGAGTCAGTACATTCTCAAACGCATTGACCTGCGCGCGACACGTTTTGAGCGGAGACCAGGCTGATGCTTGAGTATTTACCTGAATTGTTGAAAGGGCTGCATACAAGCCTGACGCTGACGGTCGCCTCCATCGTGGTTGCTCTGGTACTGGCGCTGATCTTCACCGTCATCCTGACGCTGAAAACGCCGGTACTGGTGTGGCTGGTTCGCGCTTATATCACGCTGTTTACCGGTACACCGCTGCTGGTGCAAATCTTCCTGATCTACTACGGACCAGGACAGTTTCCGGCATTGCAAGAATATCCGGTACTGTGGCATCTGCTCTCTGAACCCTGGTTATGCGCCTTAATTGCGCTGTCGTTAAACAGTGCGGCCTACACTACGCAACTGTTCTACGGCGCTATCCGTGCAATTCCGGAAGGCCAGTGGCAGTCCTGCGGTGCATTGGGGATGAGCAAAAAGGATACGCTGGCGATTCTGTTGCCGTACGCCTTTAAACGCGCCCTCTCCTCATATTCCAACGAAGTGGTGCTGGTATTTAAAAGTACCTCACTGGCTTACACCATCACCCTGATGGAAGTCATGGGTTATAGCCAGCTGCTGTACGGTCGTACTTATGACGTTATGGTATTCGGTGCTGCGGGTGTGATTTACCTGATCGTCAACGGCTTGCTGACACTGATGATGCGCTTAATCGAACGTAAAGCGCTGGCGTTTGAACACCGGAATTAAGCATATGCCTGATGGCGCTACGCTTATCAGGCCTACGGTTCATGCACCTTTTGTAGGCCGGATAAGGTGCTAGCACCACCATCCGGCAAATATGCATAAATTAAAATAATAAAGACGGACAACAACCTAAATTGTCCGTCTTTTTTTATGCCATTAAAAATATTTAATCATTTTTATTGCATATAAATTCATTAAATGGCATTGTTAATCCACGCCGCAGACACGGTAAATAATCATAAGATTGACAGACGGGAGTTCCACCATGAAAAAGTTAGTACTGGTCGCATTACTTGCTACTTTCGCCGCTGGCGCCTCAGCTGCTGATAAAATTAGTTTCGGTGTATCAGCCACGTATCCGCCATTTGAATCACTGGACGCTAGCAATAAAATTGTCGGTTTTGACATCGACCTGGCAACGGCGCTGTGCAAACAAATGCAGGCAGAATGTACTTTCACCAATCACGCTTTCGATAGCCTGATCCCCGCGCTGAAATTCAAGAAATATGATGCGGTTATTTCCGGAATGGATATCACACCTGAGCGTAGCAAGCAGGTTGCATTTACTCAGCCTTACTATGCCAACTCCGCGCTGGTGATTGCGAAAAAAGACACCTATAAAACCTTTGCCGACCTGAAAGGTAAGCGCATCGGTATGGAAAACGGCACCACCCATCAGAAATACCTGCAGGATAAACATCCTGAGGTGAAAACCGTGGCCTACGATAGCTATCAGAATGCGATTATCGACCTGAAAAATGGCCGTATTGATGGCGTATTTGGCGATACTGCTGTGGTTAACGAGTGGCTGAAAACCAACCCGCAGTTAGGCGTAGCCACTGACAAAGTAACCGACCCGCAATACTTCGGTACTGGCCTTGGCATCGCGGTTCGCCCGGATAACAAAGCCCTGCTGGAAAAACTGAACAGCGCGCTGGCGGCAATCAAAGCTGACGGCACGTACCAGAAAATCAGCGATCAGTGGTTCCCGCAGTAACGTCTGCCCAATCTGAAAAGCCGCGCTCTGCGGCTTTTTTTATCTCTTCGCCTGCGCTTTCAGTCAGTTCTTACGCCATAAACACTTTCCTGGCATACACTTGTTAAAACGAAAAAAAGTGAGGCAAACGGATGATAGCGTTCCCTGCCAGTTTACTGATCCTCAATGGAAAAAGTGCTGATAATCTCCCCCTGCGTGATGCCATTGCGAAGCTTCGCGATGAAGGCGTGGAAATCCATGTTCGCGTGACCTGGGAAAAAGGCGATGCCCAACGCTACGTTGATGAAGCTCGTCAGCTAGGCGTTGAAACGGTGATTGCCGGCGGCGGCGACGGCACCATCAACGAAGTTTCGACGGCGCTGATCCAGTCGCAGGGCGACAATATTCCGGCGCTGGGTATTTTACCGTTGGGAACGGCAAATGATTTTGCCACCAGCGTGGGGATACCCGACGACCTTGATAAGGCGTTAAAGCTGGCTATCGCCGCAAATGCGACAGCGATCGATATGGTGCAGGTCAATGATAAAACCTGTTTTATCAACATGGCGACCGGCGGCTTCGGCACACGTATCACTACCGAAACGCCGGAAAAACTCAAAGCTGCGTTGGGTGGCGTATCATACTTTATCCACGGATTAATGCGCATGGATACGCTCAAACCCGACGTCTGCGATATTCGTGGGGAAGATTTTCACTGGCAGGGTAAGGCGCTGGTGATTGGTATCGGTAATGGTCGTCAGGCTGGTGGCGGGCAACAGCTTTGCCCAACGGCGCTGATCAACGATGGTCTGTTGCAACTGCGCATTTTTACCGGCGAAGAACTGTTGCCAGGGCTGCTTTCGGCGTTAACGCAATCCGAAAACAACCCTAACATCATCGAGGGCGCATCATCGTGGTTTGATATCCGCGCCCCACACGAAATTACCTTTAATCTTGACGGCGAACCGCTCAGCGGACAGGAGTTTCATATTGAAATCCTGCCTGAGGCGTTACGTTGCAGACTGCCGCCGGGTTGTCCACTGTTGCGCTAACACAACGACACCCCGGCTGTAATCAGGCGATGGTAACTTTGCTGTCCAGATAAACATCCTGCACGGCGTTAATCAGCTTAACGCCGTCGGCCATGGTTTTCTTGAATGCTTTGCGTCCAAGAATCAGCCCCATGCCGCCTGCTCGTTTGTTAATCACCGCCGTACGGACCGCATCACTGAGATCGGTTTCGCCGCCAGCCGCGCCGCCGGAGTTAATTAACCCGGCGCGCCCCATATAACAGTTCGCCAGTTGATAACGCACCAGGTCAATTGGATTCTCGCTGGTCAACTTGGTGTAGACGCGATCGTCGGTGTAGCCAAAATTAACCGCTTTATACCCACCGTTATTTTCCGCCATTTTCTGCTTAACGATATCCGCCCCGATAGTAGCCGCCAAATGGTTAGCCTGTCCGGTAAGATCGGCAGAAACATGGTAATCCACGCCATCTTTTTTAAACGCGGAGTTACGCAGATACGCCCACAACACGGTAACCATACCCAGCTCATGGGCGCGCTCAAACGCGGCCGAAATCTCCTCAATCTGGCGACGGGACTCTTCTGAACCGAAATAGATGGTTGCCCCTACCGCAACCGCGCCCATATTGAACGCCTGCTCTACGCTGGCATACAGCGTCTGGTCGAACGTATTCGGATAGCTCAGCGTTTCGTTGTGGTTAATTTTAACGAGGAACGGAATGCGGTGCGCATAGCGACGGGAGACAGAAGCCAGCACGCCATAGGTCGATGCCACGCAGTTACACCCTGCTTCGATAGCCAGCTCCACAATATTCTTCGGATCAAAGTACAGCGGGTTAGCCGCAAACGATGCGCCAGCGGAGTGCTCTACCCCCTGGTCCACCGGTAGAATCGACAGATACCCTGTCCCGGCCAGTCGACCCGTGTTATACAGCGTCTGCATGTTACGCAGCACGGCAGGCGGCCGATTGTTATCCACCATCACACGGTCGACGTAATCATGTCCAGGCAGGTAAAGTTGATCAGAAGGAATGGTCATACAACGATGCTGTAAAAGGTTGTCGGCGTCTTTGCCAAGCAACTGCGCAATATCAGTCATAGCTATGCTCCCGTAATTTCCGATTTGAAACCGGAATGTGGATTGTCCTGACCCGCCTTTTTGCGGGCAGCATTAAGCCTGGTACCGACTGCGTATTTTTTCCATCTTTAGCGCACTTTTCAGCAACTTCTGCTGGCTCGATTCAGGAAGAAATAATGTTAAGGCGGTCAAATTTAGACCACAAAGGTATTTTAAAGGTATTACCTAATAGTACTATCAATGCGTACCTTACCTGTCATGAAGGATTTAAAGATGAAAACTACAGTTAAGCTGTCGTTCATGATGTTTGTAGAGTGGTTTATCTGGGGCGCCTGGTTTGTACCGCTGTGGCTGTGGCTGAGTAAAAGCGGCTTTAGCGCCGGGGAGATCGGCTGGTCCTACGCTTGTACCGCGATTGCCGCGATCCTGTCGCCCATTCTGGTCGGTTCAATCACTGACCGCTTTTTCTCCGCGCAAAAAGTGCTGGCGGTGTTGATGTTCGTCGGCGCTATTCTGATGTACTTCGCCGCCCAGCAAACAACCTTCAGCGGATTCTTCCCGCTGTTACTGGCCTATTCGTTGACCTATATGCCGACGATTGCGCTGACTAACAGTATTGCTTTTGCCAACGTACCGGACGTTGAGCGTGATTTCCCGCGCATCCGAGTGATGGGAACCATCGGCTGGATTGCCTCTGGTTTGGCCTGTGGTTTCTTACCGCAAATGCTTGGCTATAGCGACATTTCACCCACCAATATTCCCCTGCTGATCACTGCCGGAAGCTCTGCACTGTTGGGCGTCTTTGCGTTCTTCTTACCGGATACGCCACCAAAAAGTACCGGTAAAATGGATTTCAAAGTCATGCTGGGTCTGGATGCGCTGATCCTGCTGCGCGATAAAAATTTCCTCGTCTTTTTCTTTTGTTCTTTCCTGTTTGCGATGCCACTGGCGTTCTATTACATCTTCGCCAACGGCTACCTGACAGAAGTCGGAATGAAAAACGCCACCGGTTGGATGACGCTGGGCCAGTTCTCTGAAATCTTCTTTATGCTGGCACTACCGTTTTTCACCAAACGCTTTGGCATTAAAAAGGTATTATTGCTTGGTCTTATTACTGCGGCGATCCGCTACGGATTTTTCGTTTACGGTGGTGCGGAAGAATATTTCACTTACGCCCTGCTGTTTCTCGGCATTCTGCTGCACGGTGTCAGTTACGACTTCTATTACGTCACGGCCTACATCTATGTCGATAAAAAAGCGCCGGTTCACATGCGCACCGCAGCGCAAGGGCTTATCACCCTCTGCTGTCAGGGATTCGGCAGCCTGCTCGGTTACCGTCTGGGCGGCGTGATGATGGAAAAAATGTTTGCTTACCAGGAACCGGTTAATGGTCTCACCTTTAACTGGGCTGGCATGTGGGGATTTGGCGCGGTCATGATTGCCGTCATTGCCGTGATGTTTATGATTTTCTTTCGCGAATCTGACAAAGAAATCACCGCCATTAAGGTGGACGATCGCGATGTAGCGTTGAAACAAGGGGAAGTAAAATGAAAGCAGAACGTATTCTCGGTGCTTTTTATGGGCAGGCGTTAGGGGATGCGATGGGCATGCCGTCGGAACTGTGGCCAAGAACCCGGGTTAAAGCCCATTTCGGTTGGATCGACAGTTTTTTGCCTGGTCCGGCGGAAAATAATGCTGCCTGCTACTTTAACCAGGCAGAGTTTACTGATGACACGTCTATGGCGCTGTGTCTGGCAGATGCCCTGCTTGAGTGCGACGGAGAGATTGTACCCGACGTTATTGGTCGCAATATTCTGGCCTGGGCAGAGCGTTTTGATGCCTTTAATAAAAACGTGCTCGGCCCGACCTCAAAAATTGCGCTCAAAGCCATTCGCGACGGCAAACCTGTCGCCGAACTGGAGAATAATGGCGTGACCAACGGTGCGGCAATGCGCGTTTCGCCACTGGGATGCCTGCTACCCGCTCGCAATCTTGATGCCTTTATCGATGATGTGGCACTGGCCTCCAGCCCGACGCATAAATCGGATCTGGCTATCGCGGGAGCCGTTGTCGTCGCGTGGGCGGTATCGCGCGCCATCGACGGAGGAACATGGTCAGAGATTGTTGATGCGCTGCCTGCCATTGCCCTGCATGCGCAGCAAAAACGAATCACCACCTTTAGCGCCTCTCTCTCTGCACGCCTTGAGATGGCGCTGAAAATCGTCCGTAATGCCGACGGCATTGAGTCTGCCAGCGAACAGCTGTATCAGGTGGTGGGAGCCGGAACCAGTACGATTGAGTCCGTGCCTTGCGCCATCGCGATGGTCGAACTGGCGCAGACCGATCCCAACCGCTGCGCCATTCTGTGCGCGAACCTCGGCGGCGATACCGATACCATCGGAGCGATGGCTACCGCCATTTGTGGCGCGCTGCACGGCGTCGGCGCGATTGACCCGGCATTGAAGCAGGAGTTGGATGCGGTTAATCAGCTGGACTTTACCCGCTACGCCAACGGGTTAATACGACTGCGTGAGCAGCGGGAGGCGCTATGAGCAATACGCATCTGCAACAACTTCTCTCGCAGTTACGTACACAGCGGCCAGTAACGGTGGTGGGTGCAGCGGTGATTGATGTCATTGCCGATGCGTATGCCCTTCCCTGGCGAGGCTGTGACATCGAACTCAAACAGCAAGGCGTGAACGTTGGCGGCTGCGCGCTCAATATTGCCGTAGCGCTCAAGCGTTTAGGTATCGACGCCAGTAATGCGTTACCGCTGGGTCAGGGGGTGTGGGCCGACATTATCCGCAATCGGATGGCAAAAGAGGGGCTGTACAGCCTGATCGACAACGCTGAAGGCGATAACGGCTGGTGCCTGGCGCTGGTGGAACCGGATGGCGAACGTACCTTTATGTCCTTTAGCGGCGTTGAGAATCAGTGGAATGCCGCCTGGCTGGCACAGCTGGATATCCCGCGTCATAGCCTGGTGTATCTCTCGGGTTATCAGCTAGCGTCCCCGTGCGGTGAATTGCTGGTGCAGTGGCTGGAAGGTCTGGAAGAGGTGACACCGTTTATCGATTTTGGTCCGCGCATCGGCGACATTCCCGAGCCCTTACTGGTACGAATTATGGCCTGCCGTCCGCTGGTGTCACTTAATCGTCAGGAGGCGGAAATTGCTGCCGAGCGATTTGCATTGAGTCAGGATGTGGAAGGTTTTGGCGCAGAATGGGTGCAGCGTTTCACCGCACCGGTGGTCGTGCGTCACGATAAAGACGGCGCATGGTATTTCAGCGCACAGACATACGGCTGCGTACCGGCATTTGCAACGGCGGTCATTGATACTATCGGCGCAGGAGACAGCCATGCCGGCGGCATGCTGGCCGGACTAGCGTCTGGCTGGACCCTGGCCGACTCAGTGCTGTTAGGTAACGCGGTGGCGTCCTGGGTAGTTGGGCATCGTGGCGGCGATTGCGCCCCATCACGCGAGGCGCTACTCCTCGCACACAAAAACGTATAGATCGCTACGACAGTAACTGATGCTGTATTCAATAGGCCGTTGCTGCTGGTCAAGCGCTACCTGCTTGATCACCAGTACCGGCACTTTACTATCCATTTGAATGTGCGCCTGGAACTCTGCATCCGGCATTCTGGCGCTAACGCGTGAGCGCGTACGCTGTGGGAAAATATGCTGGCTACGAAAATAGTCATACAGAGAAACACCAATGGCATCCACATCATGAATTAGATGTGCGGGTACCCAAGACTCTTCAATAGATACTGCGTCTTCGTCAACGTAACGAATGCGTTTGAGCAGAAAGACATCACTTCCTGTGACAACTGCCAACTGCTGTGCCACCTCTTCCGGGCAAGGTACAATTCTTTTGTTAACCCACAACGTATCCGGTTTTTTACCGCGCAACACCACCTGCTGAGAAAAACCGCGCGCTTCTTTGAGCGAATACTCGAAGATATTGTTGATTTGCGTTCCGTAACCGCGGGCACGTGTTACTACACCCTCTTCTTCCAGGGCCTGCATCGCCTTGCGTACCGTAATCCGAGAAACGCCGGTCAACTGGCTGAGGTCGCGCTCGCCGGGTAGGATATTGCCGTGCTCCAGGATCCCACTGCGCACAGCATTCTTCACCGTCTGCGCAAATTTCATATACAGCGGCGTGTTATCCGCCGCTGAAATACGTTCATTCAGTTGTGCGATAAGCTGGGTATGCGCTTGTTCCATTTATCTTTTCCCTGGCCGCCGTTTCTGCAGCCAGTATACCCATTACCACCACGCGTGAAAATGATGCACCGGACCAATTCCCTCGCCAACTTCCAGCGTGTCTGCCTGTGCCAGCGCCGCTGAAAGCCACAGTTTGGCTTCCTGTACGGTATCGGCCCAGTTGTTATGGCGCGGACGCAGGGCTGCCAACGCCGCCGATAGCGTACAGCCGGTGCCATGGGTATTTTTGGTCATCACCCTCGGCGCGGTAAAACGCTGCTCGCCTTCGCGAGTAAAGAGCCAGTCGGGGCTTTGCGCGTCATCCAGATGACCGCCCTTCATCAACACCGCCTCGCAACCCAGCGCCCGTAGCGCTCTTCCCTGCTCTAACATCTCCTGCTCAGTCTGCGCATGCGATGCCCCGAGCAGTGCAGCAGCTTCGGGTAAATTAGGGGTGATAATCGAAACCTGTGGCAGCAAACGGGTACGCAGCGTTTCTACCGCCGAGGGTGACAGCAACGGATCGCCGCTTTTTGCCAACATCACCGTGTCCAGCACCACATTTTGTACCCGATGGCGACGCAAACGTTCGGCGACCGCTTCAACAATATCCGTCTCCGCCAACATACCAATTTTTGTGGTGTCGATACGCACATCACTCAACACAGAGTCCAGCTGCGCAGCGACAAAGTCAGGTTCAATACGATACACCGACTGCACCCCGCGCGTATTTTGCGCCACCAACGCCGTAATAACGGAACAGCCGTATGCGCCCAGCGCCGAGAAGGTTTTTAAATCGGCCTGAATACCCGCGCCACCGCTTGGATCGGTTCCGGCGATCGTTAATGCGTTAATCCGTTTCATGCTTACTCCTGGGCGTTCAGGTTATAGAGGGCGTCGAGAAATGCCGGGACAAAGCTGCCCGGTCCGTTTGATTGCTCGGTGGCGATTTGCCCGGCCTGTTTCATCCAGCTACAGGCGGAGGCGACGTTATCAAGTCGGTCACCACGCAAGGCACAACTGGCTGCAACAACCGCTGATAGCGCGCATCCGGTGCCCACCACGCAAGTCATTAACGGGTCGCCGCCGTCCACGCCAACGGTACGCTGACCATCGGTGACGTAATCCACTTCGCCGGTAACCACGACAATGGTCCCAATCTGACGAGCCAGCGCCTGCGCTGCCGGAAGCGCAGCGACAGCTGTATCGGTTGTATCCACGCCGCGTCCCCCACCGTTCATGCCGGCGAGAGCAAGTATTTCCGAAGCGTTGCCACGAATAGCAGCAGGCTGTAGCGACAGTAAATCCAGACAAAAGCGGCGGCGAAACTCAAGCGCGCCTACGGCAACGGGATCGAGCGTCCACGGGGTTTTAGCATGATAAGCCCGCTCAACGGCGGCGCGCATCGCCGTGGCCCGCTCCTGAGTTAAGGTGCCGACATTAACCAGCAATGCACTGGCAATAGCGGCGAATTGGCTGGCTTCTTCAGGTTCGATCACCATCGCTGGCGATGCGCCCAGTGCCAGTAATGTATTGGCAGTAAAGCTTTGCACGACCTCATTGGTCATACAGTGTGTGAGCGGGGATAGGGTTCTAAATTGGTGCAAAGTGTGAGCCGCGAGCGCGCGGCTGTGCAGGTCAGGCTGCATGGTTCAGCTCCTGCCCGCGCGAAGAAGGGACACGGGCAGTGTCAGACTTCCCTACGCTGGCATTATCCAGATCAGGTGGTACGGGTATTTCTCAGCCTTCACCAGGAAGGGCACCCCGAGTCGTTTGGTTACATTTCTCTTAATTTTTGTCAGCTTAGGTTAAGTTGCTCGCCGATGCAAGTTTACCCGTGGTGACGTCACTTATACACGCTGTACCCCACCGAGTACCCCATTTTGTACCTCATACTAATTAAGGAATAGCTCCCAACTTCATTTTGAAACACCAATAGTTGCTCGATTTATTTGGAACCAAGAATCCAACATTGTAATGTTTAAAAACAACTGTATCTGATGGGGAAAATATACACCAGTATAGTTTGGAGAACTTTTTATATATAGCAAGGCAACGGATGTGATAAGTGTTTTATAAAAGCATTTATCTTTACTCTATTTCATTGACAGAAAATGAAACGAATTAATTCTATGTGCTACAATGTGTAGTGCAGAAAAAAACCTGTGTTAACAACAAAAAAATAAAAGGTGGTTTATATGAAAATGAAAGAATATTATGAAGAGATTTCTCTATTAAAATTTAAAGAATTAGAAGATGAACATGATTATATGGTAGCCATAGGTGATTTCCTAACAGAGTTATCAAACATAGCCGATCATTGTGAAAGGAATAAGTCACAAATTAACAAAGAGCAGAACAAGCAATACAAACCCTCTTATCAACAGGCCACATCTCAATCATTAAATACCTCAGCCTGCTAATTTTTGCATAGAAGATAGCGAAGTGAAATTTACGATGCTTTCGAAAATAATTACGAAACTGACTGTAGCTTTTGAGGCGGTAAAACGGCTTATTTCACTTGTTTATACACATTCTCTTGCAGTTGTCGCAACTCAAAAATACTAATAACTAAAACAACGAAAGGCCAGACACTGGAATGGCTGACCTTTCTACATTAATCAATATGGAGCGTGTACAAATGATTAATCCCACACCTATTTATAATAAATTTAAGTATGTCTCCGCCCCTTGTGGTTCAGGTAAAACTACTGCTATATGCAATATAATCAATAACAGTACTGAAAAATATATTTTAGTACAGAACACTCAAGAACTTATTAAGCAGACAGCAAAGCAAATCAATAATTGCGAGTATATAATTACAGATACAGTACCAAAAGATGAAAGTGTTATTAGTTCAGTTATTAACTTTTTTTCATCTGGTAGTAATAAAACATTACTCATAACAGATAAAACGTTTTTCAAAATTCCTCCTGAATTGTTATCTGACTGTAATATTTATATTGACGACGTTACTAATTTTCACTCTTTTCAGAATATTAATGAGGGTGATACTAATATAAAAAATGCAATTCTTAATTCATTAATACACAATGTACTGACATTAGATGATAAAAATATGTATATTGCGGCAGAAAGAAAACCAGAAATACAAGGGGAAGTACTGAAGAATATTTTGAACCAGCTACCAGCAATTAACGAAAATGATATGTTCATCATGAATAATGAGTACTTTACCGATGCGAAAAAGGAACAGCTTAATATTACCGCATGGAAAGATCTCAGTAAGTACAAAGACGTATCAATCACCTTTCTCGGAGCTAATTTCGAAAATTCATTGATCTATAAAGGCAATAAAGAACTCTTTGAAAGTACTGAACTTGGAGGATTACTGACACGAAAAACAGCTCTCAAAGACAGATTAAAGGTTTATTACTTCTCAAAAAATCAAAAACTATCGAAGACATGGAAGACTAATAACCCTGATAAAGTACAAAAAATATACTCATTTATTGATGAGAAACTTGAGGGGCAGGATTTCTACTGGACGAAGAACAAAAGCGATTCTCAGAGCCTTAAGAACGGCACAGAGATAAGCCCGGATGCCAGAGGATTTAACCAGTACCAACACTTGCTCACGTGCGTCTGGCTCGCTTGTATGCGTCCCTCTGAAACAGAGGCTAAACAGTGCGAATTGTTCTTTGAGATTGACGGCGAGGCGATACATGTTGCGAGGGAGTACGAAAGTTTACACCAGTTCGTACTACGAGGAATTTCAAGGGATTTTGACAGTACTGAAACACAGAGTGTTTATGTTTTTGATGAATGGCAAGCCAGATCTCTTACAGATAATATTGAGTATATAGATATCGGTATTGATGATGATGAGCAGAGGCAGAGAGGCAGGCCACAAGGTTCAAAGAATAAGCAAAAGCGTTTCACCCTTAATGATAAGCACGCTAAGCGTTTTCGCCGCTGGAAAGGCCACAACCCAGGGCTTGAGTTAGAAGCGTTCAAGGTGTTTCTTGACAGTGGTGATACACCTCTCACTCCCGAAGAGCAAAAAGCTATGTGGAACAAATACGAAAAGGAAGTACAAAAAAGCAAAAGATGATGTCCATAACACCATCATAAAAATACATAAATGTCCGAAAAATAATACCTTAAAATATTATAGGTAATAAATTTCGGACATAACAACGAGCGAAAGCGAATTAACTACCTGAAAGTAGGAGCGGCGAAGCAAGCGAACTGTTTCGGGTAGTTAGTGAGAGTGCTCACGCAGTGAGTACTTGATAGCTATCCCATTGTTTACATAGATAAAACAATTAAACAGTACCCGCTTTGCGTGTACTGTTCGCTGGATTAGGTTCTACTGCTTCGTTCCTTTCAGTCACTGGCAGAGCGAACCAATCGCGTTTTTCTGTTCTGTCATTCAGTACATAACTGATTGCTATTTAATTACTTATTATACTACTGATTCCTTTGTGTACTTAGTGGGGGATCTGCGGTTTCAGTTACTGGAAAAGCACTATCAGTACTGACCAGAGCGAAGCGACCCCGATCCGATCTGTCCCCCTTCATGATGGTGTTTCGGACAAAACGCACAGGAAGCCCCTGAATGCGATGTTCATTACTGACACACATGAATGACCAAAACCCTACAAAACGCCGTAGCTACGCTTTAAGAGCGTTTGCGTGATGGTATCGCTAATACTCCCTGTATTGAAATCAGATACATAACCCCTTTCATGGATGACGAATCCTCTTGATCGATTTTACCTATTGATTTGTATTGAATTAATAGCTATTGATAGATTATAGCGATCAATAAGTTATTAATCGATCGTTTTTATCGATCAATTATTGATATGCGTGCTACTCTTGAGCACCTGAACACGGACGGCTTTAAGTCCGTACTTTTGACCTGAGAGAAGATAATGGGAGTGACAAAACAGTGAGAGTGGTACAACTGCTAATCTATAAATTTTGGGGGATTCCTTTTTAAGGGATCTACCTAAAGGCAAACGAATTATTGTCGATAATACAAATAGAACGAACCATCGATTTGGAAAATTATTAAAGGATAATTGCGGTGAGTAAATATTTAAAAATAGGAATTTATGGCATTTGGGGAGTGTTTTTATTCCTTGCGTCAATGGAGAAATTTGGTGATCTTTTCGCAGTCGGTACAGGCTTCTGGTCGGTAATCATGCTTTCCGTCGCTGGATTGTGCCAGCTACTGGCAAGTACTGCCGCGATAGGCTGGGCTGTTTTGGGTTATGGTACGCTTAAAGCGAAGTTCTTACCCTATAAACTCGTTAATAATTATACGGTTCCTGTAGTGATCATTGTGCTTGCATTCGTGGCAAGTTCTGCCCGATCCTCAAGCGATGAAGCCAGAGCACAAAAACTTGGTTTTAAAGATAGTAAAGAGTTTTCTATCGCTCGTGAAAATCACATTACAAATACTGATGACTACGCGAAATTTGTAGAAGAACAACGAGTTAAAGCGGCGGAAAAGAAGGTTCAAGATGCGTTAGTAGCAGCTGAGAAAGCTAATCAGGATATAGTAAAGAAATACATTTCAATATTTGATGAGGATAAAAGAGAACAAGCTAAAAAAACGATTAGCAGAGATTTAGAAGAAAATTCAGTATTAACAGAGTCAATACTTACTGAAATTAAATCCTACCCCAATAACTCAGTTGATAGAACAGTAGGACAACGCACATACTTAGATATTGGCGTTAGTATGAAAGAATACATGTCAGCTATCGAGCAATCTAATTGTAGGCAAAGGCTTAACAATTCTTTATTTCCTTTAAATGAATGGAACAAATCTCAATTTAATTTATTGAACGAAAGATTTAATGCTATGAGAAATGGAGTTGATATGGATAAGATTCAGCTTGGCAAAGAATTGCAATACGAAAGAGATAAAATCACCATGCAGTACTTTTATGAAAAAATTAAATATCAAAAATCATTTAATGAGTGTGTTTTCAGTCTGTTGTCTTCTATACCCAATCGTCTTTCAAGACCTGATGCCAGACCAGCTCCCGTAACTGATTATATTCCTGAAGGTATTAAATGCATGAGAAAACCCGAAGGAAATATAAAATCGTGTTATTAAGCCCATTTAAATATAATGTACTGTTCTTTAATAAGGAATTAAAGTGAAAAAGACTTCTGTTGCAATGCTGTTATTGTTGAGTACTTCCTTTCATTTACAGGCTGCTGTACCTGATGGAAAAACAGTAACCCCCTTTGCTATTGATAATGAGGTTATTTGTTTGAAAGAAATTCAGAAACAAATGACGCCTTTCCTTAAACAGTTTGAACAGGAAAACGGTGTTAAGTACAAATTCAATGTTAAATCTGGTTTATCGTACAAGGATACTGTAGGGCTACGGTTACAGATCAACCGTGTGGATTCGGGGTTGAATGACAGGGTCGCCGATCTTGATTACTACTGGCTACAGGAGCGGGGAAGTATGTGCCAGCCAGCGTATATGGTACTTGATCGTTCTTAGTGAATACGGTGTTAAACAAGGCCGTGAAAGCGGCCTTTCAGCACAAGAAATGCTCGCAGTATTACAGAAAAAGACTCATACTTCTCCAATAACATAAGATATTTTTATATCGCGATATGCACGAAGGATTAGATATGAACCGGAAGCAATTCATCCAGTCACTCGGGGCTACTTGCAATAACTGGACTTGGAGTTGGTCGTTTGTTAATCATGAAAAGAAAATGGTCATTTTTGGGTCATGGGATGTTGAGAGTGATCAAGAGAGGTCTGTTATTCTCCGGGAGCGTTGGGAGTACAACTCAAATAACAAAAGGCAACCGGGCTATACACAGGCATTGGAGCACATCCGCTTAGCTCATGAAGGCTATGAATTGTTCACCTTCAACATGGTTTTCTCTGAACATCCAGATAACCCTGAAGTCGCAGTAATCAAAGATTTTGAGCGAAAATTGAACAAGCGTTATCTACGAAAAGAAGGGGAAATATGGTACGCAGATTTTATGCCTAATCCATTCCCTGATGAAATCCCTTCAGGAGAGTGTTTTGTTGAAGGTGCGAAAACGCAGGTAACAGTCAACTACTACGAGCGTGATCCCAAAGCTCGCCATGCTTGCATCCAGCATCACGGCACAACCTGTAAATGTTGCGGGTTTGACTTTGAGAAGGTCTATGGTGAACATGGTCGAGGATTCATTCATGTGCACCACATAAAGCCCTTGCATACGATTGGTGAAAATTACGTTGTCGATCCAGTGACTGACATGATTCCCCTTTGCCCAAACTGCCACGCAATGGTTCATCGTGGTAGTGAAACACTGAAAGTTGAAGAACTGAAAAAGAAAATGAGATTCTGGAGTTAGTAATGGATTTATCGCAATTGAGTTGCGTTGAGTTGATGCAACTAAATCAACTGACACTTGACGAGCTGGAACGAAGAGATGTGATCAGAACTCGTAACAATCCTGTCTGTGAGTACACCGAATGGCTGGTTGCTGAGAAAATGCAGATGGAGTTAGCTCCTCCGAGCACTAAAGGGTACGATGCAACAACTTCAGAAGGTCGAAAAATACAGATTAAATCCAGGAAAAATAACCTCAGGAATAAATCATTAGTACTTGGAATTATCAGGAATTATGAACTTAATCAGTTCAATGAACTCATCGCCGTAATATACAATCATGATTTCTCAATTCGTTACGCTATTTCCATACCACATGAATTAGTGAAGGAATATGGATTTTATAATAAACATCAAAATGGCTATACTTTAAGAATAAGCAATTTATTACTAAAAGACCCACGCGTAACAGACCTCATTGAGTTTTTTGAACCAGACACAGCACGTTCAAGTAAAGAGAACACGGTAAAACCAGATTCAAACATTATCCGTGATGTACAAACAATAGGAATGCAGACTTTTATTGAATACTATCAATGTGTTGAAAGTGGAATGGATGCAACCAATCTTGTTAAGAAAATGGTGACTGAACATCCAGAATGGAAGGAAAGTACTGCAAGAACAAAGGCATCTTCAATGCGACGAGTATTTAAAAATGATAGTAACATTGAAGCACTTAAAATCATCTATGAGTCAAATCACTCAGCAATTACTGATGAGATTAAGAGTAAACTGAGTACACTTTGGAGTAAATGAACAAAGTTTGACTTATATTTTGACATAACAAGTGAATAAAACTGGATTTCCATGACGGATTCGTGCCGCACGTCAATCGCTTTTTCGTCCTCGCTAAAAGTACTGGCCTTTAGGTCGCAAAATAATTAAAAGCCAGACCTCCCGATTTTTGGCAAAAAATCTAAAGGGATCGTTTACTCAGATAAAAGTACAGTTAGAATTTTTCTGCACGATTTAAAATCTCGCTCGTCTGATCAGGTTCAACCCCGCCGACCAAATGCTGTGTACTCAGAACTCAGTACTCAGTACTGAACTTTTCACTAACCCTACATTGACTAAAAAACGAACGATCGAAAATCTCTTTTGGGTACTCCCCAACGATACTCCGTTTTCCTGCATCGCCAAGTATCATTTAGATGTTTATTGCACTTAAATGATACTGTATCCTTCAGTTAATTCAAATGATACTTTCAGAGAGCGAGGGCAAGGAAATGATTTTTGGTTATGCTCGTGTTTCCGACCGGAGCCAGAATCTTGATCGCCAATTGGCAGTACTGGAACCTGTTTGCAATAAAATAGTGACAGAGAAAGAATCTGGCAAGTCCACCAGCGATAGACCTGAATTGTTGAATCTGCTTTCACACCTCCGCGAAGGTGACACTCTCGTCGCCCACAGCATTGACCGCCTGGCACGCAATACTCGCGATTTGCTGGAAATGATTGATAACCTGGTTGCTCGTGGGATCACTGTTCAGTTCCTTGCTAACTCAATGAGCTTTGATAACTCGCCACAATCACGCCTTATCCTAACCATGATGGGAGCCGTTGCAGAGTTTGAGCGAGGAATGATCGCTTCACGCCGCAACGAGGGGATCGCCCTTGCCAAAGAAGCCCGGAAGTACAAGGGCAAGCAAAAGAACCAAGAACTACATAAGAAAATTATTGATATGTTGCAGGCAGGGAAGATACACCTGATGAAATCGCGAAACTATGCGATTGCGGCAGGGCTACAGTATTTCGCGTAAAAAAAGAAATGCTCGCTGGTATTAGCGTCATTGAACGCTGATATAGTGGATGGAGGTAAAGAATAAAAGCTTACCATTTTGTAATGTTCGAATCCTCCCGATATCCTTGGTGAGGCTGTTAATAATGTGACATAACTGGCACTTTCTTAAAGGTGATTGCTCAGCCGAGCATCGGACTTGATATAAAATGAGACATCACCATCCGCCCTTACTGGATCGTCATACTCCATTTTTTAGCATACCTATCGCTATATAAATAATTTTTCGCACTGATTTTCTCGGTGAATTTCCCTCAAAAAAGATCTCTGTATTAGCTAATTTACTCGCTATGCATTGTTGCGGGAGAGAATATATAATTAACTCTATTATGAAGAGTCGAAATTCCAAAGATAGATATAGTTGATTATAAACCCACCCCATTTATGATAATGTCTTTTGTTTCCAGTAACTACTTTTTGGTATTTCCATAGAGGAAATAACTTATAAATTTACTTTAGCAATTTTAGATATATGACCTTTATCGTTCAAAAAAAAATGGATATATTCCAATTTAATTACTGTGAACGTGAAAGAAACCTACTCATAGTTTCCTGTATGGTCTGCGACTGAACACAATATTGACGTAGCAATCTCCTTCTATTGTCTAAACTGACCACATCAAAGCCTTTAGCTTTGATAGCTTCATCAATTGAATGAGAGAAGTCTTTGAAATTCAATACATTACTATAGTACATCATTACAAACTTAAGATCTTCAGATGAAAGAAACATAAATTTATCCAATAATGTCGTATAAACATCAGTCTTAATAGAATATGCAGATGTAATTATAAATTCGGCTTCATCCTCATTGATTTCATCAAGTTTAAAACATCTCTGATAATCTCTAAACTTGATGTACTCATCGCTCATAGGAAGCATTGAAATCATATTCCTTTGGGCTTCTGCACCTATTAAATATAGCAACCTATTATTCTGTTCTATTTGCGTTTTATATTCATGATAGTTCTGATAAAAAATACCAGAAATAAAAATTACAAGTGTTATTGTATTAGTCCATATCACAGAGGAATAAAGTAATCTCTTATTTTTCTTTGCCATTACAACTCTCTCTTTAACTATAATATAATGTCATTATAATTTTAACTTTATTAACATTCAACAAAAATCATTTGAATTATCATTTTAGAACGCACACTTAATATTATAATTAATTGAAGTCATGCCTACTTAGTTATTTTTATGGAATTCACATAACCTATTCACTTTGAACGCATCATGCCTGAAAAAGATTAATCCAATTACTAAAATGGATACTTTACAACATTTTCATTCTCATCAAGAAGAAAAAAGTGTTCGTTATTAGAAAAACATCTCTCATTTGAAGAATTCATAATCATTGTATTTAAATCGGCAATTTCTTTTTGCGTAGCATTATGGACTGGCATTAATTTCATTTCTTTACTTCCAAATAAAAATGTATTCTTATTCAAAGGTGCCAATATCATTGTTCCTTTAGTAGCTAACCCAAATACTTCACGTGTATTATGCGTTAAAAAAAGTGGGGCATCACTGGTGATAGTATTAATTCCATCTGGTGACTTAATAAGAGAATAATTAAACATAGGGAAATAGCCTGCGGCAATTTCAGTTTGTTTAAGTTCGTACTCTATGATGTCATCTATATTGTAGTTCGCTACAGAGACATCTAATTTAACTCCTCTTTGCGTAAGGTCTTTTTTCATTGACTCTATTATTTTTTGTTCTTGTTTTAAAGGTGTTTCGATATTATTTCTATGCTGTGGGGTTCTCAAAAATAAAGATGATAACAACCAGATTAAACCTTCATCTTTGGAGTTAATTTCTTTGACCATATCTATAGTCTCTAAAAACTCACCAATACGTGGTTCGACCGTATTACCATACCATTCTTCAATAAATAATGGTCGCGTATTCTCTTCTAATTTATAATAATTATTGCTTACACAGGCATCATTAGGATTTGTACCATGTTTGAACCCAGGCTTATTTTTTGGAAACGCCCAAAATAAAGATGTTCTTTTCCCCTCATTGGTAAATCCTTTCAAATAACACGCTGGTACATAATGGTGTTTCTTAGATTGACTCATACAACTGAACTCCTTGTATAATATTTTTACCGAAAGTTAGATTTATTTTAAAACACGATAAAATGCAGCTTATTCATGCTACATAGCTTAAATCCATCTAATCCCATCAATTACATAACAAATTGACGATAGAGGGAAGGTATGCAAATAGCGTTTTGTGATCCCTCCGCTTTTTTCATGACCTACCGTTTGTTGCAAATGCAAGATGTTAGTTACCCATCCAGACATCGCAGCAGAACAAACAGAATGGCGAATACTATGCAAAAGCCTCCGCTGTCCAAAATCGTCTAAGTACGAAATGCCAAGCTGATCACGCACATCAGCAAATTCTTTACCGATCTTAGTCATATTAGTACCTGCCACTTCTGAAAAAATCCGTTCTTTCCACTGGCGATCAACGTATTCCATGAAACCCCATTCGATCAGCTTGGTGTGGATTACTACTTGCCGGGTGGCATTTTCTGTTTTCCCCTGCCCTCCTTCTGCAAGAAGGAAGTAATATCGCTGGCTATCCTCATCAAATTTAATCTGTGATTTTTCCAGTTTTGCGATTTCGCCTCTTCTGGCTCCGGTGTATGCCAACAACAATGTAATCCACTTCAGCCAGCCATCTGGCTGCTTGTGTGCCCATTCTACAAACTTCTTCATCTCCGCCGAATTGTATGCACCAAATCTTGCTTTAGATGGTGCAGCCACTACACCATCAGTTGGTGACTTCATCAAAATTTCTTTGTTTTCTGTGAGAAAGGTCTTGAACAGCGATTTGTAGACTTTAAGATGCTTATGGATAGCCTCAACACCAACAAGCTCATCAGGTGGCACGTCATCACAATCTATCAACTGCTGAACATTCATCGAGCGATATGGTTGGACAACACGCTTAGGTAAATTCTCAACAACTTCCATCACCTGTCTAATGTCCTGTTTAGTGATCGCTGTTACATCCGTATTTTGCCCCAACACTACAAACAATACTTCAATGTAACGTTCATTTGCCATTGAGATCGATTTAGTCCAATTACGCCCCTTTTCGGCTTTGTACATAACCCAAGCATCAGAGAGAGTTAACACGTTTTCCGGCTCGGCTTGTGCCGATGGTCCCTCGATTTCAACGGGAAGAACAATCGGTAGGCTGGGTAACAATGGAACTTTCACAACCCTACGTTCTGACAAAATCAGGTTTGACACAAACTCATCAAGCATCGAGATCGGAGTTGCTAATGATTTAATAAAAGGAACATGTGGAGTGATGCGAACCATCAAAGCAGAGGCTTCGCGATAACTATCGGTAAGAAGAGATTTTTTAAACATCCTGCCATTTGAAAGCCGGATCTGTAGATAGTAGTTACCGTTTCGTTGAAACGTGTATGGTAGGGTTTTGTACCTCATAATTATGCTCTTTTTGTACCTTAGGTGCATTACACACGGACAAAAAGAAATGTAACCATATGAATACTAAACAGAATTTTGGCAACCTACGCTGGCATTATCCAGATCAGGTGGTACGGGTATTTCTCAGCCTTCACCAGGAAGGGCACCCCGAGTCGTTGAAACACAAACGTAATATGCTGGTTTCAGTAACAGGATACTGCCTGTGCTTAGCGATGTAAATTGGCGTACTACCCGCCCCCAAAGTGAAACTACTGGTCAAGATTGCTGCAATTCTGTACTTTCATTTACACTTTTTACGAAATGACTGGAGTGATCACAAAATAGTGCTTGTCAGACATCCGGTATGCCAGGAATGATACATGACTGATTTTGATGACCCGAAGAGGTAGAGAGGATGGGTATGAAGAATAAAATGTTGCTGGGTGCACTTCTGCTTGCAAGCAGCGTCGTCTGGGCCGCGCCAACCGCAACAGCTGCCCCCACCGGTATCGATAAATATGAACTGAGCAGCTTTATTGCTGACTTCACCCATTTCAAACCCGGTGACAAGGTCCCACCACTGTATCTCACCGAAGAATACACCATTAAACAGTGGAATCTACGCAATCTGCCCGCGCCGACGGCAGGCACCCACTGGACCTACATGGGCGGCGCGTATGTGCTGGTCAATGATGCCGATGCTAAGATCATTAAAGCCTACGATGGCGAGATTTTTTATCACCGCTAATCGAATAAAAACACGTACTTTCAGCAAGAAAGTACGTGAGATAACCACCAATCAATTAGTCGTAAGATACCGCAAAGGTCACTTTACTTTGTACGTCACCAGGCTGTAGTGATTCTCCTGTTACGCGAACATATTTCGCAGTGATGGGAAAAGTGTAACTACTTTTGATTTCAGTCAGTTTAGCTATTTTGTTCATCAGCGTATCCCCCAATTTCAACGGCGATGTCGCACTGCCGTTAAAAATCTGGAAACCCACTCCCTTTGCGCCATTCATTACGGTATTTTTCAGTATCGTTCCACTACTATCCCAGTCGCCGCGTACCACTTTAAAACTCACTGGATTGGTAGTGACGTTATTGATGCTTTCGCATTTCAGTTCCAGTTCTGTGGAACCAGATTTAGTATTGTTTGCGCTTAACATTTCTTTTAGCGTCGTATTCGGCATCTTAATTTCGTATGTCGACTGGGAGAAACGACAGGTTGTTGGTTTGTGCTTGACGGTAAATGTAATATTTTGTGCGTAAGTATTTTTACCACTCAGTTTACCTGTCAACCAACACCATAGCCACGCCCCAAGACTCTTCCGACATGAATTATCAGCTAAAATATTGATTGCCGGACGCCCCAAATTTATCGTATTACCACTAGATATCGTTAAATCAGCACTGCCAGGTGTTATATATGAAACTTCAAGAATAAATGGTTTTGAGTTAAACGCCTCTTGTGTTGTATATGATTTTGAGGCAATTACCCCTCCCCCATTACCCGTCGCAACAGGAAATTCAGTATTTTCGAGCATGTTAAATTTTAGAAAAATAGATTTATTCGCACCGGGCTCCTTCAATTCTATGACATAGTTTTGAAATGGCGTCGTATAATCCATAAAATCTGTATTTTCATTACATGAAAAAGTATCGTTTAGGTTTGTGTTTATTAAAAGACGAACAGGAGAACCCACCTTTACTGTCGTCATGTCCAGCTCTATCGTTTGTTGTGCTGATGTATTCGAACCTAAGGTACATTTAGCCTGCCCCAAGAAAGGAAGCAACCATAAAATTAAAACCCAATATTTTTTCATAAACGAATCCCTTATCGGCAAATATAGACTTTATTCTCATCAATCATCTTATCGAAGGTAATCGTGCAGAATTGTCCCTGCTTTTTATTAACCACGACGCGTACCGATGCGGGAATGTCGTTGGTGCGAATAAATAACCGACTGCCCTGGCCGATCAGACCGACGTTATTACCTGCGCTATCTTCAACCTCATAGCCGAATGATAACGGAGAGCCGTCTGGTCGTTGGGCGAGGAAATACCATAGTTTACGCCGATCGGTTTCAAACTCCGTCATCACGACCGCGCCGCGATAAGGGACATTAGCTTTACGATTACCCAGCAGCGCCACATCGCTTTTACTGTCGGACAAATCCAGCATCAGCATATTTTCACGATACGGCGTCAGGCTGTCATACACAGCGTAACCTTTGCTGTCCGTTGTTAAGTAACGGTGTCCCTGCACCGCCGCCCCCTGTAAACCCGGCGCTTTAACAATGGCGAAAGTATCGGAAAGCCGGGACGTCAGCGCCACGCCGTCAGACCACACCACAACACCGCCCTGAATATTACCGCTGGCCTGTTGATACTTATTCGACTGGCTGTAGCTGCCGCCTATGGTCGCTATTTGCGCGCGCCAAGCCATATTACCGCCCGCAGTTGTTTCATTCCCCTGCCGCTGATGGCTGAGGTTGGCGCCGTAGCTAAACTGATCGCGATTACCCGCCACCCCGCTTAAGCTGGTGTTATTCGACTGATAACCGTCATCATCGAATGTCGTTGAGTTAGAGACAAACAGATCGCGGCGAGGGGTAGATATCCCGTCCCCCCACGAGAATGGGATGGAGATATACAGGTTAAAACGCTTATCCTCGTGATTATCCTCATCGTACGTTTGGCTAACGGCAAAGGTATAGCTGATACGTTGCCAGGAGTTCGAATAACTTATTTGATAATCTTTACCCGTTCCGCTGCGTTGCCAGTAATCACGCCACAAACCGCTTACGGCCAGAAATCCCAAGTCGCCAGGCAATGCCTGATTGATGTTCAGGGAAAAACTGTTCTTACGGCCAAAGTCATTCTGATAATAATCAGCAATGTCATAAACATCATTTTCATCGCGGTTGTAGCTATTTTTGTTATTCGCCCAAACGTGATCGTTAAAGGTACGATAATCCCGCGAAGAGTAGCGAAAGGCCGCCAGCGCAAACTGAGTTCCGGTCTGTGCGACATATTTATTCCATGCTACCTGATAACTCTGTCCGTCAAAAACGCCGTTATCCTGCTCACTGTGCGATCGTGTGGCGTCTACCGAAACCGCACCAATTGGCGTATTCCATCCTGTGCCAAGCGCAAATGAATAATAGTTATCCGATAACATTGAGCCGCCATAAACTGTAAGCAGATTGTTCAAGCCATAAAAATAACTACCCTGCATAAAATCAGACTGATTACTCGCACCTGCAATATCGCTACGTCCGGCAGCTAAATCATATTTCGCCACACCCGTCTGCAACATATTCGGTACCGATGAATAAGGTACCAGGTAATGTCTTATCGAACCATCTGCCTCTTTAACACTCACATCCAGATCTGCACCACCGCCGGCAAGCTGCAAATCATCAATAGCAAATGGGCCTGGAGAGACCTCTTTTTGATAAATCACAAAACCGTTTTGTTCGATGGTTACCAGCGCGTTGCTCTGGGCAATACCACGTACTACAGGGGTAAAATTCTGTTTTGAGTTCGGTAACATTTGCATATCACGCCAGATACGCACCCCGCGAAAGCGTACCGCGTCAAAAATATCTGCCCCGGTATACATGTCCCCGGCGCGCAATGTACCGAGAATTGACGGAATACCACGTTCCACATATAACGTATTACTTTTCCACTCACCGCTACCTTCGTTGCCTTTGGTATAGTTGGCATTCGAATGCAACTGCCAGCCAAGCAAATTCAATCCGCTGTTCAGATTAACATAGCTACTTTTATCATTACCGCCGTGTTTATAATCACTGTAATACTGGCTGACATAATAAGCCGTATAAAACGCATTTATTCCACGATCCCAAGTTTCTGGAGGCATATAACCCGGTTCATATTCGTTCACAAATGCCTGAGGTACGCTCAGATTTAATGCAAACTGCCCAATATCATACCCTATGCTGCCGCCCTGGACTGCTGAACGTAGCGAAACACAATCCACGCTTTTATCCGCTTTAATACCGTCGGTACGAATGCCTATCTGCTGCAATTGTGCCCAGGATAAACATGTTTCATCGGGATCGGTTTTAATATTAATATCATACTGACCACGCCACTGATTATTCAGATAAACGTCCATCTCGTACATGCCTGGCATGGGCTTATCACCATCAATTAGATAGCGTGATATTTTTTCACCATTTAAACCACCAATCATAAAGTGGGTGTCAAACGTTTCTTCTTCAGCCCATACAGATGATGAAGTCGCCAGCACCGACAAAATGGCCAGTGTAATCGAATTAATCTTTGACATAGCCAGTCCTTGAGCTATTTTTCAGTTTTGATTTTTTCACTCAAATAATTGCCGTGATCATCAATAAGCGTAACATTGTAATGACTCACAATAGCAGCAGTGCTCAGCATTTTTTCTGACCACGGTGCCAACAGCATAGTTTCTTTATTAAGTTTCGCTTTACCGCTAAGCTCAGGGATAGTTATCCAGTTAGCCGAATTATTCTTGATTGTAATACCGCTACCACTATTCCTGATGTTCAGTTGGGTAAAGCTATTTTTATCAACGCCGGCAATTCCCTGTGGGCGATAAATAAATTTAATACGGTTTTGCATCGCAAATTTAATGATGTTCTTACCTTCGGAATCCGCAGAGTTCGGTGGGATATCCAGCACGTTAAGGAAGAATAAACTTTCGCGATCTTTCGGCAACGTATTTGGCAACAGCTTAATTTTCAGCTGTTGGCCAGAACCACCGCTCACCTTTGCCACCGGCGGTGTCATCACAAACGGTACCTGAATTTTCTCCGGCGGCAGGTCGGTGTCACCATCATCAATCCACGACTGGACGAGTGCACTGCGATTGCCTTCATTCATTAACTGCACGGTAATCTCTTTTTTCTGCGCCGGATAAATGATACGCGTACCGTAAATATAAATCCCACCCCACGCAGGCAATACTGTGCCAGCCAAAAATAATGCTAATATCTTTTTCATTATAATTATCCTTACTACAGAAATAATCGGCGGCCGCAGCCGCCGACAAACAGGATAGTAATCTTAATCAGTAACTACGGTCATCGTAAGCGAAGAGGCAACATCACCACTCTCGACAATACCAGTTCCAACTTTCGCATAACGCGCACTAAAGTCCAGAACATATTTATTGTCGGCTGTTTTGGTTAACTGAATACCAGACTCAGGATTAACCTGTTCATTACCATAATAGACTGCAAAACCAGCACCGTTATTCGAGGCAGTATTTCGTGTAATGTATTTATTCGTGCTATCGAATTGAGAACTGGAAAAAGTAATTTTCGGTGCTTCAGTCCCCGTACACTCTACTGTCAGTGGTACAGTAGTTTTATTTGTGTAACCATCATAAACACCACCAGCACTCAAAGCATTTAATCTGTCAGCACCAATTTGGTTCATACCAATAGTCGCGGTGGAATCACCAGTAAATTTACAGGTAGTTCCAACCACCTTACCCGTAATAATTAATTCACCCTGATCGGTATCAGCAGCAAAAGCCCCAGCGCTCATAAATACAACAGACAGAACAGCAGCAGAAATAATTGAACGTTTCATAATATCTTCCCTAATGAATTAATTTCGATTTGTTAAGAGCAGTTATCTCTTGAAAAGAAATTCTCACAGCTGAAACGTTGCCGCAATGTAAACACGTTGTTTTATTGATTTAAAACAAGTTACAAATCGCAATATACATGCAACAAATAAATCAGGATTTGTATTATTTTCAGAATTAATAAATCTATGCAATTAACTGCCAGGAAGGATTTATTCTATGCATAAAAAAACCACACATCATTCATTAAAATGATATGTGGTTAATAAAGGCGTTCTTTTTAATCGTAGCGATTGAGTACGATCTGTCGCGTGGTATCGCCAGGGACTGTAACCACTTCCGTCACCACTCCGCGCGCAGGTGAAGAAGCAACATCGTTAACAGTTGAAAAATGAAGTGTCTTGCCACACCGCTGTTGCACGTCATTATTCACAACATCGGTACTACAGGTTGGTTTGGTTACTCGTCCACTGATTGTTAAGGTCGCGGTATCGGAAGCAAACGCAGATGCACTTATTCCATAAGTCAGAATGATAGTTCCCATCAGCGAGCTAATTTTCATTTTTATCGTCACCTCTGTGGTTAACATCAAATAACATGCAGATGGCCTGTCAGCGTAATACGGGCAAAACGCGCTGTTCAATCCAATTGAAATTGTAGATTAATGCGATAGATTTGATCAATTACAATGATGCATTGAGATGATTTATTCGGAAAAAGGTATGAATTATAAACGCAGAATGAACAATATCGTAATATTTTTAAATTTAATATATTCACCGCATCAATAATACATTAATGCGGTGAATATCTGTAACGCTATAAATTACACCGCGCGGAAAGCAATCTCGCCCGGAATAACTTCTCCCTGCCAATACAGCTGTGCCGCCACACGCCCTGCAAGGTCGCGGTAAATGGCGGTAAATTCGCTGTCTGGACGGCTGATAACCGTCGGCGTACCGCGATCGAGGTCTTCACGCAGAGAAATATGCAGCGGCATTTGTCCCAGCAGTTGGGTGTGGTACTGCTCGGCCAGTTTCTGCGCGCCACCGGTGCCAAAGATTGGCTCATGGTGACCACAGTTGCTGCAAATATGCATACTCATATTCTCAACAATACCCAATACCGGCACTTCGACTTTTTCGAACATCACAATGCCTTTTTTCGCATCGATCAGCGCGATGTCCTGCGGCGTAGTGACAACAACCGCGCCCGTTACCGGAATGTTCTGCGCCAGCGTCAGCTGGATGTC
The DNA here is from genome assembly GCF_006385635.1 of Citrobacter sp. CF971. NCBI lineage: Bacteria > Pseudomonadati > Pseudomonadota > Gammaproteobacteria > Enterobacterales > Enterobacteriaceae > Citrobacter > Citrobacter sp. CF971. The sequence goes on from NZ_CP041051.1 coordinate 3,147,426, forward strand.
ACCAGTGCCCGGCGGCATATCCAGTACCAGATAATCAAGATCCGGCCATAAGGTTTCCTGCAACATCTGCAACAGCGCTTTACTGGCCATCGGGCCGCGCCACACCATCGCGTTATCGTCAGTGACCAGATAACCAATGGAGTTCGTTGCCAGACCATGAGACATGATCGGCGCCATGTGGGTACCATCTGGCGAGGTTGGACGCTGGTTTTCCGCGCCAAGCATTGTCGGGATAGACGGACCATAAATATCGGCGTCCAGAATCCCCACTTTCGCCCCTTCTGCAGCCAGTGCCAGCGCCAGGTTCACGGCGGTAGAAGATTTACCCACGCCACCTTTACCTGAACTGACGGCGATGATGTTTTTCACACCATTAATACCTGGCTGATTTTTCACGCGTTTCAGCGTCGCGATGTTATGCGACAGTTTCCAGTCGATCGCTTTCGCGCCGGTAATACGCAGCAGATCGGCGCTACATTGCTCTTTTAAGTCCTCAAACGCGCTATGCCAAACGAACGGCATGACCAGCTCAACGTGCAACGTGTCATCCATCCAGGCGACGTGGTGCAACGCTTTAAGCGTCGTCAGATTATGCTTCAGGGTTGAATGCTGAAAATTCGCCAGCGTCCCGGCAACCATGGCGCGCAGGGTCTCTGGTGATTTGGCCTGGGATTGTGCGTTCATCCCGACTCCTTTTTGTTGTTCTGAATATACAATAGTCACCAGGTAGTTTACTCCAACCGCAACAATTATTCATTTACGGATAAATGCCCTTATCGCTTGGCGCAGTAATTACCATTTTGGTACTATCAAAGCCCTTTTCACTACAAAAGAAGTAATTGCCCACTATGACTCAAGTCGCGAAGAAAATTCTGGTAACGTGCGCGCTGCCGTACGCCAACGGCTCAATCCACCTCGGCCATATGCTGGAGCACATCCAGGCTGATGTCTGGGTCCGTTACCAGCGAATGCGCGGCCACCAGGTTAACTTCATCTGCGCGGACGACGCACACGGTACGCCAATCATGCTGAAAGCACAGCAGCTTGGGATCACGCCAGAGCAGATGATCGGTGAAATGAGTCAGGAGCATCAGACTGATTTTGCAGGTTTTGACATCAGCTATGACAACTACCACTCGACGCACAGCGAAGAGAACCGTGAGCTGTCTGAGCTGATTTACACGCGCCTGAAGGAAAACGGTTTTATTAAGAACCGTACAATCTCCCAGCTTTACGATCCGGAAAAAGGCATGTTCCTGCCGGATCGTTTTGTTAAAGGCACCTGCCCGAAATGTAAGTCTCCGGATCAGTACGGCGATAACTGTGAAGTCTGCGGCGCAACCTACAGCCCGACCGAACTTATCGAGCCGAAATCCGTTGTGTCTGGCGCGACGCCGGTGATGCGTGACTCCGAACACTTCTTCTTTGATCTGCCGTCATTCAGCGAAATGCTGCAGGCGTGGACGCGCAGCGGCGCGTTACAGGAGCAGGTCGCCAACAAAATGCAGGAATGGTTCGAATCCGGCCTGCAACAGTGGGATATTTCCCGCGATTCCCCGTACTTCGGTTTTGAAATCCCGAATGCGCCTGGCAAATACTTCTACGTCTGGCTGGACGCGCCAATTGGCTATATGGGTTCATTCAAAAACCTGTGCGATAAGCGCGGTGACACCACCAGCTTTGATGAATACTGGAAGAAAGATTCCGACGCCGAGCTGTATCACTTCATCGGTAAGGATATCGTTTACTTCCACAGCCTGTTCTGGCCTGCCATGCTGGAAGGCAGTAACTTCCGTAAGCCGACCAACCTGTTCGTCCACGGTTATGTGACGGTGAACGGCGCGAAGATGTCTAAATCTCGTGGCACCTTCATTAAGGCAAGCACCTGGCTGAAGCACTTCGATGCCGACAGTCTGCGCTATTACTACACGGCGAAACTATCTTCACGTATTGATGACATCGACCTGAACCTGGAGGACTTTGTCCAGCGCGTTAATGCCGATATCGTCAACAAAGTAGTCAACCTGGCATCCCGTAATGCAGGCTTTATTGCTAAGCGTTTTGACGGCATTCTGGCGACTGAGCTGGCCGACCCGGCGCTGTATAAAACCTTCACCGACGCCGCAGCAGCGATCGGCGAAGCATGGGAAAGCCGTGAATTTGGTAAAGCTATTCGTGAAATCATGGCGCTGGCCGACGTGGCAAACCGCTACGTTGACGAACAAGCACCGTGGGTTGTGGCTAAACAGGAAGGCCGCGATGCCGACCTGCAGGCAATTTGCTCCATGGGCATTAACCTGTTCCGTGTGCTGATGACCTACCTGAAGCCGGTTCTGCCAACGCTTGCTGAACGTGTGGAAGCGTTCCTTAACTGCGAACTGAGCTGGGATGCCATTGAGCAGCCACTGCTCGGTCACAAGGTCAACACCTTTAAAGCGCTGTACAATCGCATCGACATGAAACAAGTTGAAGCGCTGGTGGAAGCGTCGAAAGAAGAAGTGAAAGCCGCTGCCGCACCAGTAACCGGTCCGCTGGCGGATGACCCGATTCAGGAAACCATCACCTTTGACGATTTCGCCAAAGTTGACCTGCGCGTAGCGTTGATTGAAAACGCCGAATTCGTGGAAGGTTCCGACAAACTGCTGCGTCTGACGCTGGATCTCGGTGGTGAGAAACGAAACGTCTTCTCTGGTATTCGTTCTGCGTATCCGGATCCACAAACCCTGATTGGCCGCCAGACCATTATGGTTGCTAACCTGGCTCCTCGTAAGATGCGCTTCGGCATTTCTGAAGGGATGGTAATGGCCGCAGGTCCTGGCGGGAAAGATATCTTCCTGTTAAGCCCGGATGAAGGTGCAAAACCAGGCCAACAGGTGAAGTAAGTCAAGTATCTCAAGCGCTGCAACCGCAGCGCTTTTTTTTGCTACGTGAGTGCTTCCTCTAATCTTAACCCTTAATCCATTTTCGGACTGCTCAGTTGTTAATATTAGATTTATTCTATACTGCACTGGGATCAAGATAGTCCGGGCTTACCAGATTCGTGGAGGTTATTGTTTAACATCCGATATTCATGAAATGGAGTTTTACATGAAAGCGTTACATAAATTTTTCACTCTCGCCGTGGTATCGGTTGTGTTTTTTTCCCTGGCAGGATGCGGTGATAAAGTAGAGACAAAAACATTTAATGCCAACCTCAACGGTTCGGATATCACTGTCTCTTACACCTATAAAGGTGATAAGGTCCTGAAGCAAATCTCTGAAAGTAAAATCAGCTATGCGTCAGTCGGTGCCAGCAATAAAGAAGAAGCAGCAAAAGTATTCGACGCATTAAGCGCCAAATATCAAAACATTACTGGTATAGAAGAAAAACTCACCTATTCAGATACCTACGCGCAAGAAAATGTCACTATCGATATGGAAAAAGTTGATATAAAAGCGTTGCAGGCCATTTCAGGGATGAAACTATCTGAAAACGCCGATAAAAACATCAGCATGAAGCAAATGCAAACGGTAATGGAATCGGCGGGTTTTAAAGAAGTGAAGTAAAGCAACGGCGACCCGATTTTGATCGTGGTCGCCAGCGCTGCTTTACGCTTTCTTTTTATGCTCTCGCGACGTTAAACCACGCAGAAAATAACGCAGGAACTGATCGCCGCATTCGCGATAATTCTTATGGTCCGGCGCGCGCATCATGGCGGTAATTTCCGGCATCGACACACGGAATTTCTGCTCGGTCATAATTGCCAGAATATCATCGGTTTTCAGTGAAAAAGCGATACGCAGTTTTTTCAGCACCGTATTATTGTTAACACGACGCTCAAGTGCCAGTTCCGGTGCAGAATCATCTTTACCACGCAGATGATAAATCAGACCGTTTAAAAAACCGGAGAGAATGATATCCGGGCAGCGAACAAACCCGTCTTCATCTTCTTTTGTCGTCCAGGTATCGAAATTTGCGGAGATGGATTCCATGTCAGCAAGCGCAAGAATACGCACCATGTCGTTATTGTTCGCTTTCAGGGTGTAGCGCAGGCTACGAAGAATATCGTTACTTAGCATAGAGCCTTCAACTGTCGGTGATGCAATGGCGCGCAGTGTATCAGTTTTACAGTCCAATCGCCTCTTTTAGACTTTTAAGATAACGACGACTCACCGGAACAGTCAGCCCGTTACGCAAAATCAGTTCCGCCTGGCCGTTGTCTTCCAGACGGATCTCCTGCAATTGCGCCATATTTACCAGATATTGTCTATGACAACGCAGCAGAGGAGTACGGCTCTCCAGCGTCCTGAGCGTCAGCTCAGTGAAGCCTTCTTTACCATCACTGCTGGTCACATATACGCCACTCATACGGCTGCTGATAAACGCCACATCATCCATTTGCAACAAATAAATTCGGCTGTGACCGCTGCACGGAATAAACTTCAGCGCCTGCTGATTTTCTGGCAGGAGTGATACATCCTGCTTCGTGCGCTCCTGACGCAAACGGATCAGCGTTTTTTCCAGCCGAGCTTCTTCGATCGGCTTGAGCAGATAATCAAACGCATGTTCTTCAAAGGCTTTCACCGCATACTCATCAAAGGCGGTCAGAAAAACAATGTACGGACGATGCTCGGGATCAAGCATGCCAACCATTTCCAGGCCGCTGATTCGCGGCATCTGAATATCAAGGAACAGAACATCCGGACGCAATTTATGTACCGCGCCAATGGCTTCCACCGCATTCGAACATTCGCCGACAATCTCGATGTCGCTTTGCTCCTGCAACAGGATCCGCAGATTCTCCCGGGCTAACGGTTCGTCATCGACAATTAGCACTTTGATCATGCCAGTTCCTCCAGGGGAAGTCGTAAAGTGATTCGGGTAAAGCGGTCAGGTTCACACGCTACGCTAATGCCAAAATCATCGCCAAACCGCTCGCGCAGTCGTTTATCGACCAGATTCATACCCAGTCCACTGGCTTCTGATGTTGGCTGATACAGCCCGGCATTATCTTCGATATCCAGCATCAGATATTGCCCTTCTCGACGGGCGGTAATCGATACTTCACCGGTATCCAGCAACTGAGAAGTACCGTGTTTGATAGCATTCTCCACGATGGGTTGCAGAGTAAAAGCGGGTAATTGCTGATGCGAAAGTTCTTCTGGCACCGTCAAGGTCACCTGAAGACGCGATTGGAACCGTGCCTTTTCAATTTGCAGATAAGCATTAACGTGTTCAATTTCATCGGCCAGCGTCACAATTTCCGACGGGCGTTTTAAATTTTTACGAAAGAACGTCGACAGATACTGCACCAGTTGGCTGGCCTGCTCGCTATCACGTCGGATCACAGCTTTGATGGTGTTGAGCGCATTAAACAGAAAATGGGGATTGACCTGGGCGTGCAGGAGTTTTATTTCCGACTGCGTGAGCATCGCTTTTTGCCGCTCATACTGCCCGGCCAAAATCTGAGCCGAAAGCAGTTGGGCGATCCCTTCCCCCAGCGTGCGGTTGATTGAGCTAAAGAGACGGTTTTTGGCTTCATACAGTTTGATGGTCCCCATCACCCGCTGGTTTTCACCCCGCAGAGGGATCACCAGCGTCGAACCTAATTTACATTGCGGATGCAAAGAGCAGCGATAAGGGACTTCATTACCGTCGGCATAAACCACCTCTCCGGTTTCAATCGCCCGCTGAGTGTACGAGGAAGAGATAGGTTTGCCCGGCAGATGATGGTCATCACCAATACCGGTAAATGCCAGCAGTTTCTCACGATCGGTAATCGCCACCGCACCGATATCCAGCTCTTCATACAGCACCTGAGCAACCTTCATGCTGTTAACCTCGTTGAACCCCTGGCGCAAAATCCCTTCCGTTGAAGCGGCAACTTTGAGCGCGGTGGCGGAAAAAGCGGAGGTATATTTTTCAAACATCGCCCGTTTATCGAGCAAAATACGCATAAATAAGGCGGCGCCGACGGTATTGGTCACCATCATAGGCGCGGCAATATTGCTGACCAGTCGGTAGGCATCATCAAACGGCCTGGCGATCAATAAGATGATCAACATCTGCACCAGTTCAGCAACAAAGGTAATGGCGCCCGCCGTCAGCGGGCTGAATACTTTATCGGTACGACCACGACGGGTGAGCACGCTGTGCACCAGTCCGCCGAGCAACCCTTCCACAATGGTCGAGATCATGCAGCTAAGCGCCGTCATTCCGCCCATTGAATAACGATGTAAACCACCGGTCAGACCGACTAAGCCGCCAACCACAGGGCCGCCAAGCAGCCCGCCCATTACCGCACCAATAGCGCGAGTATTCGCAATGGAGTCATCAATGTGCAGCCCGAAATAGGTGCCCAAAATGCAGAAAATGGAAAAGGTAACGTAGCAAAGCAGTTTGTGCGGCAGCCGGATAGTCACCTGCATCAGCGGAATAAACAAACGCGTTTTGCTCATGAGCCACGCGATAACGAGAAACACGCACATCTGCTGAAGCAGCAGCAACACCAGATTAAACTCGTACATACCCGCCAACCACACATCTCTTAAAAGCGCGTAACATACATGGGCTGCGCGTAACTTTCTTTGAAGTGTTGCAAAAAAAAAGGAATTTGTGAGAACGATCACTCGAAAGCGCGATCATGACTACAAACCCACCCATTTATTGATCAAAAAACAGGCAAAACTACCTGGTTCGCAAAAGAGCGTCTAAAGTAAAACTGGGACCTCGCAAGCATAAGTGAGACGACGATGGCGCTTTACACAATTGGTGAAGTGGCTTTGCTTTGTGATATCAACCCTGTCACTTTACGCGCGTGGCAGAGGCGTTACGGATTACTGAAACCGCAACGGACAGACGGCGGACATCGCCTGTTTAACGACGCGGATATCGATCGGATCCGTGAGATAAAACGCTGGATCAACAACGGTGTCCAGGTCAGCAAGGTTAAAATGTTGCTCAGCAATGAGAGCATTGATGTGCATAACGGTTGGCGTGAACAACAAGAGACGCTGTTGAACTATTTGCAAAGTAATAATCTGCATAGTCTCAGACTGTGGATAAAAGAGCGTGGTCAGGATTATCCCGCACAAACGCTCAACACCCATTTATTCATTCCGTTACGCCGACGTCTGCAATGTCAGCAGCCGATCCTCCAGGCGTTACTGGGGATCCTCGACGGCGTACTAATCAACTACATCGCGATTTGTCTTGCCTCAGCACGCAAGAAACAGGGCAAAGATGCTCTGGTGGTTGGCTGGAACATTCAGGATACGACCCGCTTATGGCTGGAAGGTTGGGTCGCCAGCCAGCAGGGGTGGCGCATTGACGTCCTTGCTCATTCGCTGAACCAACTGCGACCGGAGCTGTTTGAAGGTCGTACCTTGCTTGTCTGGTGCGGCGATAACCAAACGCCCGCTCAGCAACAACAGCTGAATGAATGGCGCGCGTTGGGTCACGATATTTATCCACTCGGTATTTAATATTCTATTAACAAACGTGTACAATCCTTGGATTCACATAAGGAGTGCATAATGAGCGCAGCTAAAATCGGTGTCATTACCCTCTTCCTGCTGATGGCCATCGGCGGTATCGGCGGTGTCATGCTGGCAGGTTATACCTTTATTTTACGTGCCGGGTAAGATGTCTCGCTAATTTCTCAAAACCGCGGTCAACAATTACCGCTGCCAGCGCGACCAACAGCGCCCCCTGAATCACATAGGCGGTATTGAACCCACTCAGCCCGATAATAATCGGCGTACCCAGCGTGTTCGCTCCAACGGTTGAGGCGATGGTTGCAGTGCCTATATTAATAATCACCGACGTGCGAATCCCGGCCAGAATAACCGGGGCCGCCAGCGGTAACTCTACTTTACGCAGCCGCTGCCCCTGACTCATGCCCATTCCACTGGCGATATCCATCACGCTGGAAGAAATGCCGCCAAGTCCCGCCAGGGTTGCCTGCAAGATCGGTAATACCCCATACAGGATCAGCGCAATAATTGCCGGTTCAGGACCAAATCCCATCACCGGTACAGCTATCGCCAACACCGCAACTGGCGGAAATGTCTGCCCCACGGCGGCAATCGTTTCCACTATCGGCCTGAATTCTGCGCCCCAGGGTCGGGTTACCGCAATTCCCGCCCCAACGCCAATCAATACGGCGATAAGGCTTGAGATCCCCACCAGTGTAAAATGGGCCAGCGCCAACGCTGTAAAACTTTCCTGCTGATACACGGGACGTGGCAGCTCAGGAAACAGCGAACTAAACAGGGTCTGACTGTGAGGCAATCCAACCAACAGGATCAGAAACAACGTAACAAGCCACAGCAGTGGATCAGCAAGACGTTTCACGGGTCGGCATCTCCGAAAGCAAATCGCGAAAATGGAGCGTTCCGCAGGGTACCCCCTGCAGCGTCACGACAGGTAATACGTCGCAACCGCGCGCCACGAACACCGATAACGCATCACGAAGCGTCATCTCATCCACCAGCGGCTCGCCGTCTGAGTGTTCTCCGCGACGAATAAAATCGCCTACCGTACGCAGCGACAACAGCCGAACGCCCAGTTCACTGCGGCCAAAAAAGGTTTGTACGAAATCATTCGCTGGCGCGGTGAGCATCGACAGCGGCGTGCCTTGCTGCACGACCTTTCCTGCATCCATCAGCACCAGATGCTCCGCCAGTCTTAGCGCCTCGTCGATATCATGCGTCACCAGCACAATGGTACGCCCGAGCAGACGGTGAATACGCGTCATCTCCTGCTGCAGCGCACCGCGGGTGACCGGGTCCAGCGCGCCAAAAGGCTCATCCATCAATAGCACCTGCGGATCCGCCGCCAACGCACGCGCAACCCCGACCCGCTGCTGCTGTCCGCCGGAAAGCTGATGCGGATAACGGTGGCGCAAACTCGCCTCAAGACCCAGCAGAGCCATCAGTTCATCTGTTCGGTCATCAATACGTGAGCGCGACCACTTTTGCAGTTGCGGTACGGTGGCGATGTTCTGCGCGACGGTCCAGTGGGGAAACAAGCCAATAGACTGAATCGCGTACCCCATGCGCCGTCGTAGCTCCAGCACCGGCAGGCTACGAATTTCTTCTCCGGCAAAGCGGATCTGCCCGCTGTCGTGTTCAACCAGCCGATTGATCATCTTTAGCGTGGTGGACTTCCCCGAACCTGACGTGCCGATTAACACCGAAAAGCTGCCCTCCCCTAAATGCAGGTTAAGGTCATCAACGGCTTTTTGCTGACCATAGGTTTTACTGACGTGGCGAAATTCAATCATTATTCGATACCTTTAGCAGCGCGAGACCTAAATCAAACAGCGCATCAATCAACACTGCCAGCACAACGACTGGGATCACGCCCAACAGCACTAAATCGACGGCGCTACTGAGCAATCCCTGAAAGACCAGCGCGCCAAATCCCCCTGCGCCAATCAGAGCGGCAATCACCGCCATTCCCATGGTTTGCACCATCACTACCCGTAAACTGCGTAAGAAGACCGGCAATGCCAGCGGGAACTGCACCGAGACAAATCGCTGGAAAGTGTTCATTCCCATCGCTCGAGCGCTTTCCAGTACATCCCGCGGTACCTGATTCAACCCAGCCACAACGCCACGTACAAGCGGTAACAACGCATACAGCACCAACGCAATAAGCGCAGGCGTCATACCGGTTCCCGCGACGCCGAACTTGCCCAATAAAGGAAAGTGCTTCACCAACCCGGCAAGCGGCGCAATTAACAGGCCAAACAGCGCGACTGAAGGAATGGTTTGGATGATATTCAGTAGTGCAAAAACCGGCCCCTGACGGGCGACAGAGAAAGCACACCAGATGCCCAGTGGCACACCAATAAGCAGCGCGGGCACCACGGTAGCAAACAGAATCGTCAAATGTTGCGCCAGCGCGTCGTTGAAGACATCCTGGCGGTTGGCATATTCTTTAAGCAGAGAAAGATCGTTAAACGTGCCGGAGAACAAAAGCACCAGCGGCACAATGAATATTTGAGCATGCAGCGCCCAACGCCACAGTGCCTGAGCGGTGATGCGACGAATAGCGTCACTGGCGGCCAACAGCATCAGCCCCACGCCCAACCAGAATCCACTGCCCAGACTAGTTCTGGCCAGCGGACTCCCTGTCTTCGCCAGATACGTTGCCGTTGTACCTGCGGTTACCAGCGCGGCGATCACCAACAGTTGGCAAACGATAAGCGCCAATATATTACCGGACCTTCCCGGTACAACGCTCAGAAGACACAGCAGCAAACAGGCCACCGCCAATCCCCATGCCGTGTCGGAGCTGATATCCCAGAGTTGACGACCTTCGCCGGACACCAGACGATTAGGGGCATAGCTAATGAAAGGCAGCGCTGCCGCCGCGAAAGTAAGAAGCACCAGCAACAACAGCACCCGATTGACTGAAATATTCGACAAAACACCCACCCGCTGCAAACGCCGTTACTTCACCCATCCTTTTTGCTTCAGGTAATCTGCTGCGACTTTTTTTGCATCCAGCCCCTCCACGGCAATACTGGCATTCAGCTGCTGCAACGTTTTTTCATCCAGACTGGCAAAAACCGGCTGTAGCCACTCTCCCATTTGCGGATAGTCTTTCAGCACCGATTCACGTACGACGGGTGCTGGCGCATAAATGGGCTGGACACCTTTTGGGTCGCTTAAAGTTTGCAGACCGAGCGCCGCAACCGGGCCATCGGTGCCATAAGCCATCGCCGCATTGACTCCAGAAGTCTGCTGCGCCGCCGCTTTAATCGTTACCGCGGTATCCCCCCCAGCCAGCGACAACAGCTGATTTTGATTCAGTTTGAAATCATAGGCTTTTTCAAACGCTGGCAGCGCGTCAGCCCGTTCGATGAATTCCGCAGAGGCGGCAAGTTTGAACGTTCCTCCGTCCTTCAGGTAACGGCCTAAATCAGCAAGGGACTCAAGTTTGTTCTTTTGCGCGACATCCTGGCGTATTGCAATAGTCCAGGTGTTGTTGGCGGGTGCAGGGGTTAGCCAGACCAGCTTATTTTGCTCCGCATCCAGCTTTTTCACTTTGTCGAATCCAGCCTGCGCATTTTTCCACGCGGGATCATTTTCATCTTTAAAAAAGAATGCGCCATTACCGGTATATTCCGGATAAATATCCAGCTCACCGGAGGTGATTGCCCCACGCACCACTGGGGTGGTACCAAGCTGTATTTTATTGACGGTTTTCACGCCATGGCTTTCGAGCACCTGCAAAATAATGTTGCCGAGCAGCGCCCCTTCGGTATCTATTTTTGAACCGACCGTGACGGGTGACGCGGCCTGTAAGGGTAGGCTTATCGCAGCTAACAGCGCCAGCGAACCCACCGATACTTTTGAGATTATCATGCTGTACTCCTCATCCTTTTGCGGCCCTTTTCAGAGACTTGAGGAAAAAGCATAGTCGAAAAATCAGGGCTTAACCTGGCAATTGGGGAGTAAGAGAGGGATTCGTTAGCAATAACGTGATGAGAAATAAGAAGCAGACGCGGCGCGTACGTCTAAAGATAAAGGCCGGAAACCCGGCCTTTACTCGCTAATCAATCACAGCAGCTCAAATTCGCCCTGCTTCACTCTGGCGGAATCCACGCCGATGAAAACGTTAAACTTGCCCGGTTCTGCATCGTATTGCATACGCTGATTCCAGAACTTCAGCGCCTCAATGTCAATCGGGAAGCTGACGGTCTGGGTTTCACCCGGCTTAAGATTCACTTTCTCAAAACCTTTCAGCTGTTTTACCGGACGACTCATGGAAGCGGTCACGTCCTGCAAATACATCTGAATCACCGTCGCACCTTCGCGCTTGCCGGTGTTGGTCACCTGCACGCTGGCCGTCACGGTCCCGTCACGCTTCATCGTTGGAGAAGAGAGCTTCACATCAGAAACCGTGAACGTGGTGTAGCTCAGGCCATAACCAAAGGGATACAACGGACCATTCGCTTCATCAAAGTAGCGCGACGTGTACTTGTTCGGCTTATCTGCGTTATACGGGCGACCGGTATTGAGATGGCTGTAATAGACCGGGATCTGTCCGACAGAGCGCGGGAAAGACATCGGCAGCTTGCCTGAAGGGTTGTAATCACCAAACAGCACATCGGCGATGGCGTTACCACCTTCCGTCCCGGCAAACCAGGTTTCGAGGATCGCATCGGCCTGTTGATCTTCTTTAACCAACGCCAGCGGACGTCCGTTCATCAGTACCAGAACCAGAGGTTTACCGGTGGCTTTCAGCGCGGCAATCAGGTCACGCTGACTCTGTGGAATAGTGATATCGGTGCGGCTGGAAGCTTCATGCGCCATACCCTGCGCTTCGCCGACTACCGCAACCACCACGTCAGACTGCTTCGCTGCGTTCACGGCTTCATCGATCATCGCCTGAGGCGAGCGCGGGTCAACCTTCACCGCCTCTTCATATAGATTGAGGAAATCGACAATGCCTTTGTCGTTGGTGATATTCGCCCCTTTGGCGTACAGCACTTTGCCCTGATCGCCGACGGCATTTTTAATTCCCGTCAGTACCGTTACCGACTGATCGGCAACACCGGCGGCGGACCAACTGCCCATCACATCACGCTTGCTGTCAGCCAGCGGACCGACGACTGCCACGGTGGCGGATTTTTTCAGCGGCAACGTTTCCAGACGGTTTTTCAGCAGCACCAGGCTTTCTCGCGCTACTTCACGCGCCTCTTTGCGGTGCAAACGGCTTTCCGCGTTGGTGTCCTGTGGGTCAGATTCTTTGGCCCCCAGATGACTGTACGGGTCGTTAAACAGCCCCATATCATATTTCACGTTCAGCACGTGGCGCGCGGCGTCATCCAGCTCCGCCATCGTCACTTTGCCGGATTTAATCAAGCCCGGAAGATATTTGCTGTAATACTCATCGCTCATACTCATATTGATGCCGGACTTGATCGCCACACGCACCGCATCTTCAGGATCGGAGGCAGTACCGTGCTTAATCAGTTCCTTAATCGCGCCGTGATCGGAAACGGTAATACCCTTAAAGCCCCATTCATCACGCAGCACGTCTTTGAGCAGCCATGCATCTGAGGTTGCAGGCGTACCGTTTAGCGAATTAAGTCCTACCATTACCGCACCGCTACCAGCGTCCAGCCCGGCTTTATACGGCGGCATATAGTCGTTGAACAGACGCTGTGGGCTCATATCGACGGTGTTATATTCCTTGCCACCTTCAACCGCGCCATAAGCAGCGAAGTGCTTGACGCTGGTCATCACCGAATAGCGATCCGCCGGGCTTTTACCCTGCATCGCTTCAACCATGGTTTTACCCATCGTAGCCGTTAAATACGTGTCTTCACCAAAACCTTCTGAAGCACGGCCCCAACGCGGATCGCGAGAGACATCGACCATTGGCGCCCAGGTCATATTCAGACCATCATCGGCGGCTTCATACGCGGAAATACGGCCAACGGTTCTGACCGCATCGAGATTAAAAGAGGACGCCAGGCCGAGACTTATCGGGAACACGGTACGTTGGCCGTGCAATACGTCGTAGGCAAAAAAGAGAGGAATTTTCAGGCGGCTGAGTTCCATCACTTGATCCTGCATTTTGCGGATATCCTGGCGCGTGACGGTGTTAAAAATTGCCCCAACCTGCCCGTCTTTGATCATCTCGCGGATGGCTTCTTTCGGGTTATCAGGCCCGACGCTTATCAAGCGTAGTTGCCCAATTTTCTCATCCACGGTCATCTGTTTAAGTAAATCGGTAACGAATGCATCCCGCGCTTCTGGCGTCAGAGGATGGTTACCAAACAGCGTGTCCGCCTGCGCTGGTTGCAACGCCAGACTCACCGCGACACCTACAGAACATAGCCATTTCATGTTGATTCTCTCTTTATTTTTTCCCGACGAGGCAGCGAAAATATAACAAAAACCGCAGTTTGCCGTAAGACTAAACGGGAGCGATAAAGAAAGCTAAGGTTATTCTCCTAATTTTCAAAACCAGCGCAAATCATTAGAAGACGAACCAGAGACAATATGAATGAGAAAGCGTATTGTCATACAAAGCGCTATGCTTGTTCCTGATATTGAGTCCCACCACAAGGAGTGGAGAATGTCTTCCATTACAACAGATAATAAAGCTTTCCTGAATGAACTGACCCGTCTGGTTGGTCATTCTCACCTGCTCACTGAACCTGCTAAAACGGCCCGCTATCGCAAGGGATTCCGCTCCGGCCAGGGCGAAGCGCTCGCCGTTGTGTTCCCCGGCTCGCTTTTAGAGCTGTGGCGCGTTCTCAATGCTTGCGTCGCCGCTGATAAAATTATCCTGATGCAGGCCGCCAATACCGGCCTGACCGAAGGCTCTACGCCGAGCGGAAATGATTACGACCGCGAAATTGTCATTATCAGCACCCTGCGCCTGGATAAACTGCACGTCATCGGCAAAGGCGAACAAGTGCTGGCTTATCCCGGTACAACATTGTATTCGCTGGAAAAGGCGCTCAAACCGTTTGGCCGTGAGCCACATTCTGTGATCGGGTCATCCTGTATTGGCGCTTCGGTAATTGGCGGCATTTGCAACAACTCCGGCGGCTCGCTGGTACAGCGCGGCCCGGCATATACCGAGATGTCGCTGTTTGCGCGTATTGACGAACAAGGTAAATTGCAGCTGGTCAACCATCTGGGTATCGAGCTGGGCCAGACCCCGGAACAGATCCTGAGCAAACTTGATGACGAGCGGATTAAAGATGACGATGTCCGCCACGACGGGCGACACGCGCACGATCACGACTATGTCACCCGCGTCAGAGATATTGAGGCGGACACGCCCGCCCGCTATAACGCCGATCCGGATCGCTTGTTTGAATCATCCGGTTGTGCAGGTAAGCTCGCGGTTTTCGCCGTGCGTCTGGACACCTTCGAAGCCGAAAAAAATCAGCAGGTCTTTTACATCGGTACCAATCAGCCTGAAGTGCTGACGGAAATCCGCCGTCATATTCTGGCAAAATTTGAGCACCTGCCGGTCGCCGGTGAATATATGCACCGCGATATTTACGACATCGCCGAGCAATATGGCAAAGATACGTTTCTGATGATCGACAAGCTCGGCACCGACAAAATGCCGTTCTTTTTCACCCTGAAAGGTCGCACCGATGCGATGCTGGAAAAAGTGAAAATTTTCCGTCCGCATTTCACCGACCGGGCAATGCAGAAATTTGGTCATTTGTTCCCCAGCCACTTACCGGCACGCATGAAAAGCTGGCGCGATAAGTACGAGCATCACCTGCTGTTAAAAATGGCCGGTGGCGGCGTGGCTGAAGCACAAAACTGGCTCAGCGAATATTTCAAAACCGCTGAAGGCGACTTCTTTGCCTGTACCCCAGAAGAAGGCAACAAGGCGTTTTTGCATCGCTTTGCGGCGGCTGGCGCGGCGATTCGTTATCAGGCCGTACATGCTGATGAAGTAGAAGATATTCTGGCGCTGGATATCGCGCTGCGTCGTAACGACACCGAATGGTATGAGCATCTGCCGCCAGAAATCGACAGTCAACTGGTGCATAAGCTCTATTACGGTCACTTTATGTGCTATGTATTCCATCAGGATTACATCGTGAAAAAAGGCGTGGATGCACATGCGCTAAAAGAGCAGATGCTGGAGCTTCTGCACGAGCGCGGAGCACAGTATCCGGCAGAGCATAACGTCGGACATCTGTATAAAGCACCGGAAACATTAACCCGTTTTTACCGCGAGAATGACCCCACCAACAGTATGAATCCGGGTATTGGTAAAACGAGTAAGCAAAAGTTCTGGAAAGAATCGTAGGCCCGATAAGCGTAAGCGCCATCGGGCACGTTGCCGGGGGCGCTTCGCTTGGCCAGCCTACGGTTTAATCGTTTTGCGCGGTTTGCTCACCCGTAGCTGAACCTGCCGCCGCCATCTGCGCCGCTTTTTGCTTTTTGTAGCTCAGCGCTGCCGCCGGAACCGGCATCACCTTGCCGGTTTCAATCCAGGTGCGTAAACGGCTGGCATCGGCAAAGTGGGTATATTTACCGAACGCATCCATCACCACCAGCGCCACCGGTTTGTTATTGATCACGGTGCGCATCACCAGACAGTGGCCTGCCGCATTGGTAAATCCGGTTTTGGTTAACTGAATATTCCAGTTATCGCGGTATACCAGATGGTTGGTGTTACGGAATGGCAGCGTATAAGCCGGGTTGGCAAAGGTCGCCATATCTTCACGCGTAGTGCTTAACTGGCCAATCAGCGGATACTGCTTGCTGGCGATCAGCAGCTTGGTTAAATCACGAGCTGTCGAGACGTTATGAATCGATAAGCCGGTTGGTTCCACAAAGCGTGTCTGAGTCATGCCGAGCGCTTTCGCTTTGGCATTCATGGCTTTAATAAACGCGTTATAACCTCCAGGGTAATGATGCGCCAGACTGGCTGCCGCACGGTTTTCTGACGACATCAGCGCCAGCAGCAGCATGTCTTTACGGCTAATTTCACTGTTCAGTCGCACACGAGAGTAGATGCCTTTCATTTCCGGTGTCTGACTGATATCAACTTTCAGTTTCTCATCCAACGGCAGTCGTGCATCAAGCACCACCATCGCGGTCATTAACTTGGTAATCGA
Source organism: Citrobacter sp. CF971 (assembly GCF_006385635.1). Taxonomy (NCBI): domain Bacteria; kingdom Pseudomonadati; phylum Pseudomonadota; class Gammaproteobacteria; order Enterobacterales; family Enterobacteriaceae; genus Citrobacter; species Citrobacter sp. CF971. Next base: position 3,164,033 of record NZ_CP041051.1, read on the forward strand.
CGCAATCGGACGCACAAGGTCCGGGTGGTTCGAATAGATAACTTTGTTGGTATTCAGATCAACAATCATCGCGCTACCGGACGCTATCTCAGGTTGAGAAGCCGCTGCGGTAGTTGCCGTTTTCGCCACGGCTTGGGGTGCAAAAGGAACGGCCAGCACCAGGGCAAGGCTTAATAATGAAACTCGGAATTTCAGCATGATGAGATTTCTGATAATGGTTCACGCACGTCACAACGCACACCGCCAGAGACTAAGTATTATCTCAAGCTAGCTCAGGCATCATAGCGATCCGGCAGGTTTGCCGCCACAGGAGAATCGTCTCGAAATGCTGCGTTGCTGACTTTTACGTCAACAACGCAGCGCAGACAGGTTTATCCGTCAGAATAATCGGTAGCCGTAACCCCACAGGATTACCGTAATAGCCAGCAGAACTTCCAGTACCAGCACACCGATCGCCAGCGTCGAACTGGAAAAACTTAACCCTTCCTCGCGTGTGATATTCAGGAACGTAGGTATACCGAGATAAAGTAAATAGCCGGTGTAAAACAACGCGATGGTCCCCACCAATGCGCACAGCCAGACCAGCGGATAAAGTGCGACCAGTCCGCTTAAAAACAGCGGCGTCGCGACATATCCTGCAAAAACCATACAATGCGCCAGCGATGGGCGCTGCGGGTAATTACGCGCCATCCACCAGATAACCCGTCCCATGACGGCGACGCCCGCCAGCATCACCCCGTAAAACAGAATTGCCATCGCAAATCCGGTCAACAGAGACAGCTTCAGGATATTGCCATCGCCAAAATTCCAGCCGATTTGCGTGGTGCCGATAAATGCGCAAACCACCGGGATTGCCGCCATCAGCAGTACATGGTGGGTATAGTGATGCGAAACGCTTTCGTTTTCGCTGTTGATCACGTGCATTTCACGATCGGGATGGGAAAACAGCCCCCAGACATGGTTCATACCGCCCCCTTGTTGTCAGCTCCGGACCTCAACACTTCAAGTATAATTCAGCTTTTGATTATTTTATGTACACAGAAAAAATACCGAAGCGCCGGGTAAAAAGTTTGTTCAGGCGTAGGCATGATAAGCGAAGCGCCATCAGGCATTGGAGAGCTGAGCGACCTTAAGCGCTACTACGCGGCTTTTCCGGCATCAAACAATCATAGGGTGTATGCTATTAGCAGTGGAGGTCATACAATCGTATGGATATAAATCATTATGTTGCGCAATACGGCTATGCTGCGTTAATCATCGGCAGTCTGGCGGAAGGCGAAACCATTACCCTGTTAGGCGGCGTTGCGGCGCATCAGGGCGTCCTGAAATTTCCCCTGGTGGTACTCTCGGTCGCGCTGGGCGGGATGATTGGCGATCAGTTGCTTTATTTACTCGGACGTCGTTTTGGCGGCAAAATTTTGCAGCGTTTCTCGCGCCACCAGGCGAAAATTGATTACGCACAGAAGATAATCCAGCGACGTCCTTACCTGTTTGTGGTCGGTACGCGCTTTATGTACGGCTTTCGCGTTATTGGTCCCTTACTGATTGGCGCCAGTCACCTGCCGCCGAAGATCTTTTTACCGCTAAATATTCTTGGCGCGTTTGTCTGGGCATCGTTATTTACGACTCTGGGCTACATCGGTGGTGAAGTGATAGCGCCGTGGCTGCACAGCCTTGACCAGCATATCAAGCATGGCATCTGGCTGGTGCTGGTTATCGGGATTGTCGCGGGCGTCCGCTGGTGGATGAAACGGCGAAGCACGCGTAAAGCGCAATGAAGATGGCCCGACAGCGGAACACCGTCGGGCCGATTAATCAGGACGCGTGATAACCGCCGCCCAGCGCACTGGTCAACTGAATTGAGGCATCCAGCCATTGGCCTTGCAAAAGCAGACCGTTGCACTGCTCACGTAATGCCGGGATCTTTGCCTCGCTGACCCTGGAGCCCGCAATAATACCCGCATTAAAGCGTGCCTGAGCCAGCCCCACTACGCGCTGAGCGTCATGTTCAATCTGCTGCTGATGCTGATTTTTCTGCGCTAATGTTTCTACCTGCGATGCAGCACGTGCCACGTCATTCACCGCATCCACCACCGCTTTGTTGTAATTCGCCACCGTCAGATTGCTTTGCGCTTTCGTAATATCGAGATTCGCGTTCAGCCTGCCGCTGTCAAAGATAGGCAGTGTCAGCCCGGCGGTTACGCCCATTTGCTGCGCGGAATGGCGGAACAGGTCACTCAGATGTAACGCATCCTGTTGTAAAAATGCCATCAGATTCACATCGGGATAAAACGCCGCTTTCGCCGCATCAATGCTGCTCAGCGATGACTCAATGTACCAGTGCGCCGCCTGTAAATCCGGGCGGCGGGCCAGTAGCGAGTAACCCAATTGTGACGGGAGCTGGCTTTCGACCGCGGGCAGTGGGGTCGAATGGAGCTTCAGGGCAGTGGACTGGGCATTGGTCAGCGCGCTCAGCCGTGCTTCAATCACCTTCATTTTGCCGCTGACATCATTCAACTGCTGCTCTGTTTTGCTGGAGTCAATATCAGTTTCAACGCCTTCCACTGAAGAAGTTAGACCGTTTTGATACAGTTGACGATCGACGCTTATCACATTTTGCTGCTCGCTTTCGATTTGCGTCAGTACGGTTTTCAGCGCCGCCTGCGTCTGCCATTCCCAGTAAAGGCGGGAGACACCGCTCGCCAGCAGCTGCCGGGTTTGCTCGCGCTCAGCCTCACGTGCCTTAACGGCCCCAATACGCGCCGTCACTTCAGCCCGATTTTTACCCCACAGATCCAGATTCCAGCCAGCGGTTAAACCAAAGGTTCCATTGGTGTACCACGGTCCTGTTGTTCCGGCGGCCGGATCGGTAATGGCAAACGGTCCCATCAGCCCCTCAGCTGACATTCTCTGACGCTCAACGTCTGCGGAGAAGTCGATCTCCGGGCCATCCTGTGCTTCCACAGCCTTAGCCTGCGCCTCCGCCAGTTGAATGCGCTGTTCCGCTACCTGCATATCAGGAGAATTTCGCAACGTGCTGTCAATCAACGCATTAAGTTGTGGGTCGTGATATGCCTTCCACCACTGGCTGTCCGGCCAGCCATTTTTTAACGCGGCAGGCAATGTGGTATCGACATTCGCAGCAGGGGTCTGCTGTGACAGAGACTGGCGGTCATCATGCATAGGCGCACAGCCTGCCATCAGAACAATAAGCGGCAACAATGCCGTGGTGATAAACACAGAATTACGATTCATGGAGATATACAGGTAAGAAAAGATGTGCAGAGATTACGACTTGTCGCTTTTGCTTTTTTAGTTACGCGTGGCAATACATCTTTGGCAATAAAAATATAAAATCAGAAAAATATACACCTCGCGAATAATATAGGTTAAATAGTTTTAATAATTAATGGATGGAGATTTTATGTCACAGAATATCTATGACGACCCTGAGTTCTTTGCCGGATATGCCACGCTGGATCGTTCAGTAAAGGGGCTCGACGGCGCGCCAGAATGGCCGACAATACAAGCGATGCTCCCCTCTCTTCAAGGCAAAAACATTCTTGATTTGGGCTGTGGATATGGCTGGTTTTGCCGCTACGCACGCGATAATCAGGCTGCCAGTGTAGTGGGACTGGATATTTCACAAAAAATGTTAACTCAGGCGCACAGTATGACGCAGGGTAATGGCATCGTTTATCAGCGTGAAGATCTCGAAACGCTTACCTTGTCCCGAAATTCCTTTGATCTGGTTTATAGCTCGCTTGCCCTGCACTATTTGCACGATATAGAACGATTATTCGTAACCATTTACCAGTCATTAACACCGGGAGGTATGTTGGTTTTCTCTGCTGAGCATCCAATTTATACCGCACCGCTTAACCAGGGCTGGATCAAAGATAAAACCGGGCAACTCTCCTGGCCGATTAATCATTATCAGCAGGAAGGTGAGCGCATCAGTAACTGGTTTGCTGAGGGCGTCAAAAAACAGCATCGTAAGCTGGCGACCTGGATTAATGCGCTGATTGGGGCCGGATTCGACATCGTTTGTGTCGATGAATGGGGACCTTCCGCGCAACAGATTGCTGAAAACCCAGCGTTAGATGAAGAAAAAGAGCGGCCGATGGTGTTTCTGCTCAGCGCACGTAAACCAGCATAACAGCGCCTCCAGGCAGAATGATTAATACTTTCCTATACTCAATCTGAACTTACCAAAAAAAGGAAAGTTAATGAAAATTCTGCTGTGGGTTATTCTGATTATTTTTCTGATTGGACTGTTGGTGGTAACAGGCGTGTTTAAGATGATTTTTTGATATTGCTGCCTATCAGCCAGTCCGGATAAGGCATTAGCATTTAATCCGGTCTGGCGCATCAGCTGTGTTCAAAGGGTAATAGCCTGAATCGCACGCGCGATATCCGGCGAATTGTTTAACGCACGAATTTCCTGAAACAGCGCGGTTGCCTCTGAATATTCTTTTCGCAGATATCCTAACCACTGCTTAATCCGCGCTACATGATACAGCCCGGTGTCCCCCTGCTTTTCAAGACGGGTATATTTTTGCAACAGCGTCACGACATCAGGCCACGGCATACGCGGCTCGTTGTATTTCACCACGCGGCTCAGGTTTGGAATATTTAATGCGCCACGTCCGATCATCACCGCATCACAGCCGGTGATAGCCATGCAATCCTGGGCGCTCTGCCAGTCCCAGATTTCGCCATTCGCGATAACCGGAATAGTCAGTCGCTGGCGGATCTCGCCAATCGCCTGCCAGTTAATATGTTCTGCCTTATAGCCCTGTTCCTTGGTTCGGCCATGCACCGCCAGCTCGCTGGCGCCAGCCTGCTGGACGGCATCAGCAATTTCAAACTGCCGATCGCTGTTGTCCCAGCCCAGACGCACTTTCACCGTCACGGGCAGGTGATCCGGTACCGCCTCGCGCATGGCTTTTGCTCCGCGGTAGATAAGCTCAGGATCTTTCAGCAACGTTGCGCCACCGCCGCTGCCGTTCACCAGCTTCGACGGACAACCACAGTTCAGATCGACACCGTACGATCCCAGTTCTACCGCGCGCGAAGCATTCTCCGCCAGCCACTGCGGATACTGTCCTAACAGCTGAATGCGAACCAACGTGCCGGATGGCGTCCGGCTGTTGTTATGCAGTTCCGGGCAGAGTCGATGAAATACTTTTGCCGGCAGGAGCTGATCCACCACGCGCACAAACTCGGTGATGCACAGATCGTAATCATTCACTTCAGTCAGCAGCTCGCGCACCAGTGAATCGAGCACGCCTTCCATCGGCGCCAGTAAAACACGCATATCGTCACCCGCAAAAAAAGAGGCGCTATGGTAGCGCCTCCGTTCGGGAGATTAAAGAGGCTCAGCGTGGCAGCAGGCAGTTATCTTCTTTCCAGCCGTATAACCATTCCATACCGCGATAAAATTCCGCCTGCGATTTGTCTTTCCACAACAGATTACGCACCTGACGCTCGACGCCTGCGGCATGGTAGACGCGTCCCATTTCGCGCGTTGACCAGACGATGCGTGCGGTACGCGGAATACGCACCGACTCATACAGCGCAAAGGCATCAGCCGCATCGCCGTCACACTGCTGTAACGCTTTACCTAGCGTGACAGCATCTTCCAGCGCCATACAGGCTCCTTGCGCCATATATTGCGCCACCGGGTGCGCGGCATCTCCCACCAGCGTGATGCGGTCGGTTCCCCATTTCTCTACCGGCTCACGATCGGCGGTTGACCAGCGCCGCCATGACGTCGGTTTATCCAGCATCTGACGGGGGCGTGGATGAATACCCGCAAAATAGGAGAGCACTTCCTCTTTGCTACCATCCTTCACCCCCCACTCCTCCTGCTGACGACTGTGGAAGGTCACCACCAGGTTGTACTGTTTGCCGCCGCGCAGTGGATAGTGCACCAGATGACAATGCGGTCCGGCCCACAATACCGGCGCGTTAATGCGCAAATCTTCCGGCATATCATCGCAATCAATCACGGCGCGATAGACCACGTGCCCGGTAACCCGTGGAGCATCGCCAATCAGAGACTGACGAACAACCGATTTTACACCGTCACAGCCCACCAGAATATCCGCCGTCCAGTTGTTGCCGTGCTCGTCAAATACCGTCACGTCATTCTCTGTCTGGCGAATATCAACCACATTAGTTGAAGTGCGATACTCAACGTTAGGATTCACCAGCGCCGCTTCCCAAACGCTGGCGTGAATATCAACTCGATGGATAACCGCATAAGGACCGCCAAAGTGATCGCGGAACGCCTGCCCGGTTTCAATCCGTACTACCTCTTTCGCATTTACCGCATCCATCATCGTGATGTGGTCGGTAAAAACGGCGCGTTGACGGGCAACTTCCCCCACGCCAAGGCTGTCCAGAGCAGAGAATGCATTCGGCCCGAGCTGAATACCTGCGCCAATTTCACCAATCTCGTGCGCTTTCTCCAGCAACATCACTTTAATGCCCTGACGGGCCAGCGATAGCGCGGTCGCCGCGCCGCCAATCCCGCCACCCACGATAATTGCGCGTGTCACTTTAGCCATTGTCGTTCTCCCTATCAGGCTGGAATTTTGTCTTGTTGATTCTCGGGCGCGGCGGCGATAAACGCCGGAAGTTGGGTACAGGCATCATATACCGCCTGACAGCGCGGATATCCGCTCAGATCGCAACCCATCCGCAACGCGTTTGCCCACTGCGGGATCAGACAGCAATCCGCCAGCGTCGGTGCGTCCCCCACGCAAAACGTCCCCGAGTGACTCTGGCGCAGCATTTGTTCCACCGCGCTTAACCCTTGCTGGATCCAGTGCGCATACCAGCGTTTTTTATCTTCTTCACTGACTTTTAACTCTTCGCTCAGGTAGCGCAGTACCCGCATGTTATTTACGGGATGGATATCACAGGCGATGGCATAAACAATTTCCAGCACCTTACTGCGCGTCGGGAAGTCAGCAGGCAGCAGCGGCGACTGCGGAAAGTGATGATCCAGCCAGTCGGTTATCGCCAGAGACTGCCCGAGTGATTCTCCGTCATCGGTCACCAGCGTCGGCACCAGCCCCAACGGGTTCATCCGCCGGTAGGCCAGTTCGTTCTGCTGACCAATGCGAATATTGACGCCCACCGTCTGGTAATCGAGCCCCTTCAGCGCCAGCGCAATGCGTACACGATATGACGCGGAGCTATTAAAGAAACTGTACAGCTTCATTATCCACCTCAGACAATCTTCACGGCGATGGGGGTTAAACCGTCTACGTTTCCGGTGATCACATCCCCTTTCACTACCGCCCCTACGCCTTCGGGTGTACCGGTGTAGATCAGATCGCCTGGCTGCAGTTCGAAAAAGCCTGACAGATAGCTGATGGTTTCATTCACAGACCAGATGAGGTGGCGAATATCGCTACGCTGGTGATCGTCGCCGTTGACCTGCAACCAGATTGGCGCATGGTTAACATCCACACTTTCGCTGGCTTTATGCAACGGCGCGATGGGCGCGGAGAGATCAAACGCTTTGCCGATTTCCCACGGACGCCCCATCTGACGCATCTCCATCTGCCGGTCACGGCGGGTCATATCCAGACCGGTGGCATAGCCCCAGATATATTCATGCGCTTTTTCCAGCGGAATATCGCTGCCCTTTTTACCAATCGCCACCACCAGCTCTATCTCATAGTGATAGTTATCGGTCTGCGATGGGTACGGCAGTTCAAGGATCTGACCAGCTGCCACCGGGACTACTGCATCAGCAGGTTTACAGAAGAAGAATGGGGGTTCGCGATCCGGATCAAAGCCCATTTCACGCGCATGAGCGGCATAGTTACGGCCCACACAGTAAACGCGGCGCACGGGAAATTGTTCATCGCAGCCAACCACCGGAACGGTAACAGGCGCTTGTGGTTCGAATACATATTGCGTCATTTTCTCTCTCCCAAATTAATAGCGTGCTTCACGGAACAGCCCCAGCGCTTCCTGAACCGGTCTGTCCGAAAAACTGAATAAGACGGTATCTTCGTGGGTCTGGAACGACACGCCGTGCCAGGTCGGCACCACAAAAATATCTTTTGGCGAAAAGTTGAAGGTCTCGTTACCGATGGTGACCTGCCCACTTCCTTCCACCACGTGATAGATAGTGCTGTCAGTGGTACGCGCCATTCGTGAGGAAAAGCCCTGCGGCAACAGTTGCAGGAAGGTTCCCATCGAAGGCATGGGATAACCGCCGGTTACCGGGTTGACGTAACGCATCTTGTAACCGTCCCACTCATCGGCGTCGCCCATACGGGTCAGGTCATGTAGCGCTTCACGGCTGCGATCGTAGCGATAGTTAAAAATCGGCGATGAGTTACCCTTCTGATGACGCAGCGGCAACATATTGGCCGCGTAGCGCGGTAAGTAATCCCCTTCCTGGCGCGTGACCGGCTGCTGATCTTCCGGGTAGTCTTCCGCAAAGCCGCAGCCCAGCAGGTTCACCAGCGGCAAATCCAGACCGTCCAGCCACACCACCGGTTCACTGCCCGGGTTGCCGTGATCGTGCCAGCGCCACTGCGGCGTCAGAATAAAATCGCCTTCATGCATCTGGGTGCGCTCGCCATCCACGGCGGTAAATGCCCCTTTCCCTTCGACAATAAAGCGCAGTGCAGACTGGTTGTGGCGGTGACTCGGCGCAACCTCGCCCGGCATAATTAACTGCAATCCTGTGTACAGCGTTGGGGTGATTGAAGACTGTCCGCGCAACATTGGGTTTTCCAGCACCAGCACGCGGCGAATCGCCTCTTTCGCGCCAATCAGATCGCCACTTTCTAACAGCAGAGGGCGGATCTCCTGATAGTTCCAGTACGCAGGCGCGCAATGTGCGTTCGGGGTTGGCGGCACCAGGCGGTGCAGCGACTCCCACAGAGGGGTCAGATTCTGCCCGGAAATATGCTGGTAAAACTGCTGACGGCTGTTCTTAACATCCTGATTCAGTTCAGACATAGGGATTCTCCTTATTCATTCACAACACCTGCGCGAGGCAGAGTATTTGAGGCAGAGGCCGACTGGCGGATAACAACCGTCAGCAGCGTAAGCATCACCGCGCTGATGGCCGCCGGGACGGCAATAATGAAAAACAGGTTATCGAATGAGAAATTCATCGCCATCATCACGCCGCCAGAAAGCGAGCCGACAATCGCGCCGCAGCGCCCCACCGCATTAGACCAGCTGACGCCCGTCGCCCGGCTTTGTGTCGGATATAGCGTGGCGGTTAACGCATTTAGACCAACCTGAGAACCGCTGATACCAATGCCGGTGCCAAAAATAGCCAGAGCCATCAACCACAGACCGTTCTCGCTCAGGCCAATCATGACGATGCACACTGCGCCCAGTGCATAACTCACGGCCAGCACGCGGAAAGGATTGTATTTATCCATCAGCATGCCCAGCGCCAGCGCCCCCAGCGTTCCTCCAATCTGGAAGGCGGCAGTTACCCATGAGGCATGCTGCAGATCAATTCCACGATGGTTTAACAGCGTTGGCATCCAACTGGAGAGCAGATAAATAATCAGTAAGCTCATAAAGAACACTACCCATAGCATCAGGGTAATGGGCAGCTGTCGCCCGACGAACAGCTGGCGAATGCTTCCTTTAGCAATCGCGGTGTCCTCGTTGAGATAAAAATGGGTAGTGTCATAACGTTCCCGGGTGATGGCGCTAACGGTTCTGGCAATCACGTTTTGCGGCAGTTGGCGACGAACCTGCCAGCGCGGGGATTCCGGTAGCGCAAACAGCAGAGCCACAAACAGCATGAGTGGTAGAACGCCTCCCAGCACCAGAATGCCGTGCCAGCCAATAACCGGCACCAGTTGCGCGCTCACAATCCCACCCATCGCCGACCCCAGGGTAAATCCACAAAACATCATGGTCACCAGCGCGCCACGCCGCCGCGCTGGCAGGTACTCTGACGTCATGGTGATGGTATTTGGCATCGCGCCGCCCAGACCTAGCCCGGTAAGAAAGCGCAAAATAACCAGCGTTTGTAGATCGGGAGAAAAAGCCGAAATCAGGCTCAGGGCGCCGAACAGCGCCACGCAGAGTTCAATCACCCGTTTACGGCCAAAACGGTCAGACAATGGGCCGCAGAGCAATGCGCCAGCGGTTAGCCCCAACAGGCCTGCGCCAAACAACGGCGCCAGATCGCCGGCAGTCAGCTGCCAGTGAGTACGAATGTCGGGAGCGATAAAGCCAATAGCTGCGGTATCAAATCCGTCGAGCATGACGACCAGAAAACAGCAAATGATAACGCGCCACTGGGTCTTACCGACGGGAGCGGAATCGATCAGTGCTTGTAGATCACGTTGATGAGTCATAGTGAATGCCTCAGTGCAGGTAGAGTAGATGTCTGTTTTGTTTTAGGTATGTTGCGACTTTGTATGTTTGGAGATGAAATGTACAATGGCTTTTCATGCAGAGGCATAACCTGGAGGTTATAGCAAATGGCAAATTGGGCGCAGAAACTTAAGTTGCAACACCTGCAAACGCTTATCGCGCTGGGCGAACAGGGAAATCTGACTCACGTCGCACGGATGATGAATATCACCCAGCCAGCGTTGTCAAAATGGTTATCACAGCTCGAAGATGAGATTGGCATCACCCTCTTTGAACGTCACAGCAAAGGCTTGCGTCCTTCCGAAGGCGGCAAGCTGTTACTGCAGCATGCCCAACGCCTGCTCAATGATATGGAACGTTCGCAATATGAAATCGCCCGTTTTAAGCAAGGCGGCCTGGTGGGAAGTCTGAAGATTGGCTGCTCACCCGTAGCGACCGACTGCGTTTCACTGGCAATACTGGGTTTGCTCAAAGAGTTGCCAACCCTGAACCTTAATATCGAAGAGAAAGTGATGACCCCGCTGCTGCACGATCTGCTCGCGGGTTCGGTGGATGTCGTCGTCGGTCGCGTCGGTGGCCGGGCGCTTCAGTTGCCGCTCAATTACCAGGTGCTGTATACCGAGCCGGTCTGTTTCGTCGCCCGTCCCGATCATCCCTTGGCAAAATATCCCTTGCTCACCTGGCACGATCTGGCGAACTGGCGCTGGATTGTCTGGCCGACAGGAACCCCTATCCGGATAAGCATTGATAACGCGCTGGTTGATAACGGCGTCATGTTGCCGGAAAACATCATTGAATCGGCGTCGATCAACGTCAGTACCAACCTGCTGCAAAGTAGCGATATGATCTCTATTCTTTCTTTGCGTCTGGCACAACGGTATGCCGCCCAGGGACAGCTGGCTATTCTGAATCTGCCGAAGATTGAACAAAAAGGCAGCGTCGGCGTATTCTGGCGCAACAACGAAACACCTACTACCGCCCTGAATCGTTTTTTGTATTATCTGGCACAGGCTTAGCGCGGAGAGTTAGGGCCATCGCCCGATGTTCCAGATATCTATTTCCTCTATGCTTAGAATTCATGATGTGATCGGTAGCACGTTTTTAAGTTTAATTGTATGATGAATCAGTCTCGTCAAGGGTTTCAACTATGAGCAAAGCACTGAACGTTATCTGGCAATATTTGCGCGCATTCGTCCTGATTTATGCCTGCCTCTACGCAGGTATTTTTCTTGCGTCGCTACTTCCTATCACCATTCCGGGCAGCATTATCGGCATGCTGATTCTGTTTGTCTTACTGGCTTTGCAGGTGTTACCGGCAAAATGGGTTAACCCTGGCTGCTACGTGCTGATTCGTTATATGGCCCTGCTGTTTGTCCCGATTGGCGTGGGGATCATGCAGTACTTTGACCTGCTCCGCGCACAATTTGGTCCGGTAGTGGTGTCCTGTACCATCAGTACGCTGGTCGTTTTCCTGGTGGTGAGCTGGAGCTCGCACATTGTGCACGGTGAACGCAAAATCGTTGGGCAAAAAGGGTCTAAAGAATGATGTCGTATATCTGGTGGTCGTTACCTCTTACGCTGGCGGTATTTTTTGGCGCACGTAAGCTGGCTGCACGATTTAAAATGCCGCTATTGAACCCGCTGCTGGTTGCCATGGTGGTGATTATTCCCATTCTGCTGCTGACCGGCATTCCCTACGATCACTATTTCAAAGGCAGCGAAGTACTGAACGATTTACTGCAACCTGCCGTGGTCGCGCTGGCCTATCCGTTATACGAACAGTTGCACCAAATTCGCGCCCGCTGGAAATCAATCATTGCTATCTGTTTTGCCGGGAGCGTTGTGGCGATGGTAACAGGTACAACAATCGCTTTGTTGATGGGCGCATCACCGCAAATTGCCGCGTCTATCATGCCAAAATCGGTCACCACGCCTATCGCTATGGCCGTGGGAGGCAGTATTGGCGGCATTCCGGCTATCAGCGCCGTATGCGTTATTTTTGTCGGTATCCTCGGGGCAGTATTTGGTCATACGTTGCTTAATGCGATGCGCATTCGCACCAAGGCCGCTCGGGGGCTGGCAATGGGCACCGCGTCGCACGCCCTGGGTACCGCACGCTGTGCAGAACTGGACTACCAGGAAGGCGCGTTTAGTTCTCTGGCGCTGGTTATTTGCGGCATTATCACCTCGTTGGTTGCCCCATTCCTGTTCCCGATTATTCTGGCGGTGGTGGGTTAACCTTCATTTTTTAGCTATTTATTTGCGATGCGTTGCACATTTTTCATTTAAGTTTCATAAGTTGCATACGTAATGGGATTTGGATCACATATAAAGCCATAACAGGTCCGTAAACTACGATTCCATTACATTGTTATGAGGCATCGCCATGCATCCACGTTTTCAAACTGCTTTTGCCCAACTCGCGGATAACTTGCAATCAGCCCTGGCCCCTGTTCTGGCGGATGCGCATTTCCCCGCCATGCTGACTGCTGAGCAGGTCTCTTTGCTGAAACGCGAATCGGGACTGGACGAAGACGCGCTGGCATTCGCTCTGCTGCCGCTGGCTGCGGCCTGCGCGCGTACTCCACTGTCCAATTTCAACGTTGGGGCTATTTCTCGCGGCATCAGCGGCAACTGGTACTTCGGTGGGAACATGGAGTTCCTGGGCGCGACCATGCAGCAAACTGTTCATGCCGAGCAAAGCGCTATCAGCCACGCCTGGCTGCGCGGTGAAAAAGGGCTCGCCGCCATCACCGTCAACTACACGCCGTGCGGCCACTGTCGCCAGTTTATGAACGAACTAAACAGCGGACTGGATTTACGTATTCATCTGCCGGGACGTGCGCCACATGTGCTGCGCGATTACCTGCCAGATGCCTTCGGCCCGAAAGATCTGGAGATTAAAACGCTGCTGATGGACGATCAGGATCACGGCTTCGCACTGCAGGGCGATGCGTTGACCCAGGCAGCAATCACCGCTGCCAACAGATGTCATATGCCGTACAGCAAATCCCCAAGCGGCGTGGCGCTGGAGTGTAAAGATGGTCGTATTTTTAGCGGCAGCTATGCTGAAAATGCTGCTTTTAACCCAACCCTGCCACCACTGCAAGGCGCGTTGAACCTGTTGAATCTGAACGGTTATGATTATCCAGATATCCAACGCGCCGTGCTGGCTGAAAAAGCCGATGCGCCGTTAATTCAGTGGGATGCGACGTCTGCCACGCTGAAAGCACTGGGCTGCGACAATATAGAGCGCGTGCTACTCGACTAAGTCGTGTTGCCCGATGGCGTAACGTCATCGGGCAACAGTGACTAAAATCCCCTCAATCAGATTGCTGTTTCTTGCGCTACGTCTTCGGGTAAAGTAGCCTGATTGAAATTCCATCCAAATAACGAGTTTTCTGCATGTTAAAGCGCGTGTTTTACAGCCTGTTAGTCCTGCTGGGCTTGCTGCTTTTGACTGTGCTTGGACTCGATCGGTGGATGAGCTGGAAGACTGCTCCCTACATTTACGACGAACTGCAGGATTTACCCTACCGCCAGGTAGGTGTGGTTCTGGGCACGGCGAAGTATTACCGCACCGGCGTCATCAATCAGTATTACCGCTACCGCATTCAGGGCGCATTGAACGCCTATAACAGCGGGAAGGTAAACTATCTGCTGTTAAGCGGCGACAACGCGCAGCAAAGCTACAACGAACCCATGACGATGCGTAAAGATCTGATTGCCGCAGGCGTCGATCCCGCTGACATCGTGCTTGATTACGCCGGGTTCCGAACGCTCGACTCCATCGTGCGTACCCGTAAGGTGTTCGATACCAACGATTTCATCATTATTACCCAGCGATTCCACTGTGAGCGTGCCTTGTTTATTGCGCTCCATATGGGTATCCAGGCCCAGTGCTACGCCGTACCTTCGCCAAAAGATATGCTCACCGTGCGGGTACGTGAATTTGGCGCCCGTTTTGGCGCACTTGCCGATCTCTACATTTTTAAACGTGAACCCCGCTTTTTAGGCCCACTGGTCCCAATCCCTACCATGCATCAGGTACCGGACGATGCACAGGGATATCCGGCAGTCACGCCTGAACAACTGCTCGAATTACAAAAGAAACAAGGAAAATAAGCATGGATGTACAAACCCTTTTCGTCGTGTTGGCCTTTCTGCTCATTCCCGTGTTTTGTTTTCGTGAAGCCTGGAAAGGCTGGCGCTCGGGAGCCGTAGATAAAATTAAAAAGAATGCGCGCGAACCGGTTTTCGCTTATCGCAATCAAGAGCCGCTGCAATTTTGGTCTTACGTACTGGTTTATGCTGGATGCGGGTGCTTATCCTTCGGTATGGTTATTTACTTAGTTTTTTATCGATAACGCATTTGCCTTTATATTAGCGTTTGAGAATAGCTAATATTTTGATAATAGTTACCATTTCAAGATAAGGGATTAATGCTGCCCGTCAGCATTTCCCTCAAACTATCTTCTATTTGTGAATCCTTTCACAGAATACTCTTCCTGCAGTGCTTAGCCTTAAGAATAGCCTTTTACTTTTTATATTTTGTTATTAACGGTTTGCCTTAATTTACTCAAGCATTAAGGAAGAAAATATGCCACAACAAAATTATCTGGATGAGCTCACGCCTGCTTTTACCCCATTATTAGCAATAAAAGAGGCTTCCCGCTGTTTATTATGTCACGATGCCCCCTGTAGTCAGGATTGCCCGGCGCAAACCGACCCGGGGAAATTTATTCGCTCCATTTATTTCCGTAATTTTAAAGGCGCAGCCGAAACTATCCGCGAAAATAATGCGCTCGGTGCGGTGTGCGCTCGAGTTTGCCCAACCGAAAAATTATGCCAGCGCGGGTGTACGCGTTCAGGAATTGATAAACCTATCGATATTGCGCGTCTGCAGCGCTTTATTACCGATTTTGAACAGCAGACCGCGATGAAAATCTATCGACCGGCAACAAAAACGCTGGGCAAGGTCGCCATTATCGGTGCAGGTCCGGCAGGATTACAGGCCAGCGTAACGCTGAGCAATCTTGGTTATGACGTAACCATCTTCGAAAAACAGGCTCAGCCAGGCGGCTGGTTGCGCTATGGCATCCCAGAGTTTCGTTTGCCGCATTCGGTTTTGGATCATGAAATTGCCCGTATCGTTGAAATGGGCGTGACCATCAAGTGCAATTGTGAAGTCGGCAATGCCCTTTCCGTTGAGCAACTCAAAGCAGAATATCGCGCCGTACTGGTTACCCCAGGTATGTCTTACGGCTCAACATTGCCTCTTTTTGAGCAAGCGAATCACGTTGAAATTGCCGTCGATTTTCTGCAACGCGCCCGACAAGCCAGCGGCGATATTACCGTCGCCAAAAGTGTATTGATCATCGGCGGTGGCGATGTGGCGATGGATGTCGCCAGTACGTTGAAACTGCTGGGCTGCCCGTCAGTCACTTGTGTCGCGCGTGAAGAACTGGCTGATTTTCCGGCCAGCGATAAAGAATTCAGCAGCACCCAGGCATTAGGCGTGTCGATTATTGACGGTTTCACGCCCGTGGCGGTAAGCGGAAATCAAGTTACCTTTAAGCACGTACGCCTGCCAGGCGAACTCACGCTAGAAGCCGAGCACATTATTCTTGCCGTCGGTCAACACGCTCAGCTTGATAATTTCGCCACGTTAAAGCCGCAGCGCAATCTTATCAATACGCAAAACTACCAAACCGCCGATCCGGCTCTGTTTGCTGCGGGCGATATTGTTGAAGGCGATAAAACGGTCGTTTACGCCGTGAAAACCGGAAAAGAAGCCGCTCAGGCCATTCATCACTATTTAGAGGGAGCTTGCTCATGTTAACGAAAGATCTTTCTATTACCTTTTGCGGCGTCAAATTTCCCAACCCGTTCTGCCTCTCTTCCTCTCCGGTGGGCAACTGCTATGAAATGTGCGCCAAAGCCTATGATAGCGGTTGGGGCGGCATTGTTTTTAAAACGATCGGGTTCTTTATTGCGAATGAAGTCTCCCCGCGCTTTGACCATCTCAGCAAAGAAGATACCGGCTTTATTGGCTTCAAAAACATGGAGCAAATTGCCGAGCATCCGCTGGAGGAGAATCTGGCTGCTATTCGGCGACTGAAACAAGACTACCCGGATAAGGTCCTGATTGCGTCGATCATGGGGGAAAATGAGCAGCAATGGCAGGAACTGGCCCGCCTGGTTGAAGAAGCGGGTGCAGATATGATCGAGTGTAACTTCTCCTGCCCGCAAATGACCTCGCATGCTATGGGCAGCGATGTAGGACAAAGCCCTGAGTTGGTTGAAAAATACTGTCGGGCGGTTAAACGCGGTTCGCCCCTGCCAATGCTGGCTAAAATGACACCAAATATTGGTGATATGTGTGAGGTGGCGCTGGCGGCAAAACGCGGAGGAGCCGACGGCATCGCGACCATCAATACGGTTAAATCCATCACTAATATCGACCTGAACAGGAAAATCGGGATGCCGGTCGTCAACGGTAAATCCAGTATTTCCGGCTACTCCGGCAAGGCCGTTAAACCTATTGCTTTGAGATTTATCCAACAACTACGCATGCACCCTGAACTGCGGGATTTTCCGATTAGCGGCATTGGAGGAATTGAGACCTGGGAAGATGCCGCCGAGTTTTTACTGTTAGGCGCGGCCACGCTGCAGGTGACCACCGGGATCATGCAGTATGGATATCGGATTGTGGAGGACATGATCAGCGGGCTGTCACATTACCTCGCCGATCAAGGGTTTGACTCACTGGAGGAGATGGTGGGTCTGGCCAATGCCAATATCATCCCCGCCGAGGAGCTTGACCGTAGCTACATTGTCTATCCGAACATCCATCTTGATAAATGCGTCGGCTGTGGTCGCTGCTACATCTCCTGCTATGACGGCGGGCATCAGGCGATGGAATGGAATGAGGAAACCCGTACACCGCACTGCAATACGGAAAAATGTGTGGGATGTTTATTGTGCGGTCACGTTTGCCCGGTAGCCTGTATTGATCTGGGCGAGGTGAAATTTAAACCCGGAGAGAAAGAACATGCGTTAACGTTGTAACGCAGATAAAAAAGCCCGGTGCAGGTTGCGCTGCACCGGGCTTTTTACATTGTACGATTACTTCTTACGCGCGTACTTCAGTGAGTCCAGCGCGACCGCGAAGATGATAATGCCGCCCTTGATAATATACTGCCAGTAAGGGTTTACGCCGATGTAGGTCAGACCGTAGTTGATGACGGTGAAGATAATCACACCGGTCACCACGCCAAACACGGTACCTACCCCGCCGCTGAACGACACGCCACCAACCACGCACGCCGCAATCGCATCCAGCTCATACATAAAGCCGAGGTTGTTGGTCGCCGAGCCGATACGCCCGGCTTCCAGCAAACCACCGAAGGCATAGAACACGCCAGACAACGCATAGATAATCAACAGGTTCAGCGCAACGTTTACCCCAGACACTTTCGCAGCTTCCGGGTTTCCGCCGATGGCGAAAATGTTTTTACCGAAGCGGGTCTTGTTCCACAGCACCCACACAAAGGCCACGGCAATCAGCGCGTAGAAGGTGATGTAGGAGAGTCGGAAACTGCCCAGTGCAATAAAGCCCTGTGCAAAGGTTGAAAATCCGCTGTCAAAGCCAGAGATTGGCGATGCGCCGACGAAGTCGTAGTACAGGGAGTTGATCCCGTAAACGATAATCATCGTACCCAGGGTGGTGATAAACGGCGTCACGTTCAGGTAAGCAATGATAATACCGTTCACCAGACCGATAATGGCACCAATTACGCAGACAATCAGCACCACTACAATGATCGGCATCGTCGCCATTTCCGGGAACACCTTGTTGGCATTCTCCATCGACTGCAACAAAGTCGCTGCCACCACTGCCGCCAGGCCAACCTGACGCCCCGCCGACAGGTCGGTCCCTTGGGTAACAATCAGTCCAGCCACACCCAATGCGATAATAATACGCACCGAGGATTGTGTGAGAATATTACTCAGGTTCAGTAAGCTTAAGAAAGTGGGATCCTGGAAAATAATAATCGCCAGCAAAACCAAAAGAACAACGTAAATTCCGCCTTCTTTCAGGTAAGTAAGAAAACTTTTCTTATTTAACGCACTCATGAGGAGCCCCTAATCTTAAAGGTGCAAAGACGCAAGACGGAGGATTTCGTTTTGCGTTGTTGTTTTAGTGTCAACAATTCCGGCAACGAGACCATTGCTCATCACCAGAATACGATCGGTAATACCCAGCAGCTCCGGCATTTCAGAGGAAATAATAATAATCCCCTTATCCTTTTTCGCGAGTTCGGCAATTAACTGGTAAATTTCAAATTTCGCGCCAACATCGATTCCACGCGTCGGTTCATCCAGCATCAGAATTTCTGGCTGCGTTAATAACCAACGGCCAATAACCACCTTTTGCTGATTACCGCCAGAAAGTGAACCGATTTGCGTACGATGGCCCGGTGTTTTCACCCTCATGGAGTCAATTACCCACTGGGTGTCACTCTTCATGCGGGAATTATCCAACAGACCGACTTTGTTTTTGTAATTTTGGATATTAGAAATTAACGAGTTAAAACCAATGTCCAGATACGCATAAATACCGGTTGAGCGGCGCTCTTCCGTGACCAGCGCAAAACCATGGTTGATGGCTTCATTTGCACTGTGGTTATTAATCTTTTTGCCGTGTAGCGTAATCGTACCCGATGATTTCTCACGAATACCAAAAAGCGTTTCAACAATATCCGTGCGTTTTGCACCCACCAGACCGGCAATCCCGAGAATTTCCCCTTTGTGTAAATCAAACGAGATATCACGAATCGACGGCTGACGCAGCGAGGTCAGGTTACGCACTTGCAGAATGACTTCACCAGGTTTGTTTTCTTTATCCGGAAAACGTTGGTTCAGTGAACGCCCTACCATCATGGCGATGATCTTATCCATATCCAGCCCTTCCAGCGGCTGGGTCGCAATCCACTGGCCGTCGCGTAGAACGGTAATTTCATCACACAGCTGGAAGATTTCTTCCATTTTGTGAGAAATATAAACAATACCGCATCCACGCTCTTTCAGCTTACGGATGATGGTGAACAGATGATTAACTTCTTTCTCGGTTAACGATGAAGTTGGTTCATCCATGATGACGATTTTGGCGTCATAGGAGAACGCCTTCGCAATTTCAATCATCTGCATTTGTGAAACGGATAATGTGCCGACGCGCGCACGCGGATCGATATCAATATCCAGTTCATCAAATATCGCTTTGGTATCGCGGTACATTTTTTCCTGATCGACAAACATGCCTTTGGTGGGATAGCGTCCCAGCCACATGTTGTCCATCACAGAGCGTTGTAATACCAGGTTTAATTCCTGGTGTACCATCGAAATACCATTCTCAAGCGCTTCCTTAGCAGAATGAAAGTCGATTTCTTTACCCTGAAATAAAATACTGCCGGAATCTTTTTGATAGATGCCGAAAAGACATTTCAATAATGTTGATTTCCCCGCGCCATTCTCCCCCATTAAGGCGTGAATAGAATGCGGGCGGACTTTTAAATTGACATTATCAAGCGCCTTAACGCCGGGGAAGGACTTGTTGATGCCGGTCATTTCCAACAAGTATTCGCCTGACGACTGAGTATGTGTGCTGACCATAATTATACCTTGTTGGCCTTGCAGAGTGCGTTATTAAGGGCGCAATGAAATTGCGCCCACAGACGGAGTATTTACTTATTGGTGAACTCGGCCAGATTATCTTTATCGACACCTACGTACGGAACGCGAACAATCTTGTTCTCAATTTTCCAGTTAGTACCATCTGCCGCACCTTTGCCATCAGCCAGGTTTTTCGCCAGATCAAAGGTGGCTTTCGCCTGGTTATTAGCATCGTTCAGCACGGTACCGGCCATAGCGCCAGATTTCACCAGCGCCAGTGCTTCAGGCAGGGCATCCACGCCAAATACCGGTACGCTGGTTTTATTGTGTGCCTTCAGCGCTTCAACTGCGCCCATTGCCATCGCATCGTTGTTGGCGATAACGACTTCGATTTTGTTCGCGTTCGGACCGGACATCCACGCATCCATCTTATCTTTCGCCTGAGCGGTATCCCACATTGCAGTATCTAACTGCAGTTGCTCAGTTTTAATGCCTTTGTCGTTCAGCTCTTTAATCACGTAAGTGGTACGTGCTTCAGCATCCGGGTGTCCCGGTTCGCCTTTCAGCAGAACAAACTGAATTTTGCCGTCTTTGTTCAGGTCCCAGTTCGGGTTAGCTGCCCAGTGTTTGGCAATCAAATCACCCTGAATAATACCGGACTCTTTAGAGTCAGTACCGACGTAATACGCTTTGTCATAGCTGTCCAGCGCCTTACGAGAAGGTTCTTTGTTGAAGAACACGATCGGTACGTTCTGTCCGCGTGCTTTTTCAATGACCGTGCCTGCAGCTGCCGGGTCAACCAGGTTAATCGCCAGTGCTTTAACGCCTTTTGCCAGCAGCACGTCGATCTGATCGTTTTGTTTGGACTGGTCGTTCTGCGAGTCGTTCATCAGCAGTTGTACATCTGGCGCCGCTTTGGCATCTTTTTCAATAGCCTTACGTACCACTGACATAAAGTTATCGTCATACTTATAGATAGTCACACCAATACGGGTATCAGCAGCGTGCGCAGCCGCGCCGAATAACATGCTTGCCATTACAGCAGACAGGGTCAACACCTTCTTATTCATGGTATCTCCGGTTTTATTATGCAGGGTAGTACTTGAGATAAATGCTCGGCAGGCAGAACGTTACTGAAGTGTTACTGAACGCCGAAGCTCACTTTTAAAAATATTTCTTCCGTGTCTGGCAACGCTCCCAAAACAGGCTTTAATTATCGTTTAAGGCAGCTATACCTCGATGAAAGTGATTATTCACCGTTACATAGTAGTTACAGCGCAACAAACAGTGTCATCATAGCTATCGCATTGTTAATATACTGTGAATTTACTCACATATTGAAAGCGGTTACATCGCGCTGCGTTATAAGTTAGTGATCGGTGCCGCATTCTGCCGCAGCGCCACTGAATGGCGACGTACCAGCGTCGGCATAAAGCAATGCGTCGCCTGCGGATCCAGCGTGCCAGCCGCCCCCTGTAGTGCAAGCTCCGTCGCCATTTTTGCCATAGAGGCAATTGGATAGCGCACGGTGGTTAGCTGCGGATCGGTGTAACGCGCGATGGGAATATCATCGAAGCCAATGATTGAAAGGTGTAATGGAATAGCGATACCGTTATCTTTTAGCGCTGTCAGCGCGCCAGCGGCCATATTGTCGTTATAAGCGAAGACTGCCGTCAGTTGTAAATTGCGCCCCAGCAGTTCCACCATCGCAGACTCGCCGCCCTGCATATCGGGCGAACCGGTGCCGACCCAACTTTCTGCCGCAACAATCCCCTGCTCTTTCAGAGCAGTTAACCACCCTTCTTTGCGCATGGTGTCATCTTCAATGCGATGGCTTGATGCCAGATAACCGATGCGTTGATGACCATTATTCAGCAACATACGGGTCGCCATTTTAGCGCCGCTGATGTTATCCAGGCAGACGCAACGGTGGGCGTAACCCGGTACCAGGCGATTGATCAGCACCATGCCGGGGATTTGATCCATAAACTCGGCCAGTTCCCGATCGCTCAGTGCTTTAGAGTGTACAATCAATGCGTTACAGCGTTGGCGAATCAACACTTCAATGGCATGACGTTCTTTTTCCGCCTCATGGTAGCTGTTGCCAATCAGGACATACTTCTGATGCTGCTGGGCAACCATATCCACGGCTTTTACCAGCGCGCCAAAAAACGCATCTGATACATCCATGACGACAACACCAATCGTGTCGCTTACCTGCGTCGCCAGCGCTTGTGCGTTGGCATTAGGTCGATAGCCAAGCTGAGTGACTGCTTTCATTACCGCTTCACGCGTATCGGGACTCACTAGCGCACTGTTGTTCAGTACGCGGGAAACGGTCGCTACAGAAACGCCAGACTGCCGTGCCACATCACGAATGGTTACCATATTCACTGCCCTGTTTTAGATTGCGGCTGCCCGCAGACACCCCAGGCTGGGTATTTTGTCAGCACAATGAAACGGACTGCGTGAGTGATGTCACAGGAATGAAAGCGCTTACATCCATTTTGTTAATGAATGTGATCCAGATCGTTATCTGGATGTTCGCGGTAATGATGTCCCTGCAGCACGCAGGGTTAATTGACGCCACAGCCATTCCACCGGGCCCTGGCGGTAATAACGTAGCCATATCACGGAGAAAAGTAAGTTAATGACCCAGACCGGGATGACGAAATACAGCAGCTCCAGCCGGTCGAATTTCATAAATAAGCCGAATTGATAGAACAGCGTGGTACAGATTAAGGTTTGTAACAGATAGTTGGTTAATGCCATGCGCCCCACACAGGCGACGGCAATGACCCATTTTAAACGGCTAAGCTGCGGCCAGAAACCGTACATCAGCGCGGTGTAACCAATGGTCTGCATCGGCGCTCCCAGCTCTCGCGGGGCTTGTAACAGGAAAGCACACCAGCGGTAGGCCCAGTCCAGATTCCACTGAGCGATGATAGCAGGCAGGTTTATCGCCATCCCAATAATGACCAGCAGCACGCCGGTACGTCGATAGTGCTGCAAACTGTACTGCCCTTTTAGCCAACCGCTGCGCATTAATGCCGCGCCGAGCAGCATCATCCCCGCCAGTTGCCAGCCGTACTGAGCACCCAACGCCAGCAAGCTATTGGACATCATATCCACGCGATTGCTGATTGCTTCCATTCCGCCGTTCACTTTCCAGTATTTTTCATACAGCAACGCTGAAGCATCCGGCGTCCAGGCGCGGCTGGTTTCGCTCCCGGAGATCACACCCAACAGCAGCAGTACGCCAACGCCCACCAGATACAGCAGCACACCAGTGTTAAATAAGCTTTTTACCGACGGCGCATCCCGGATCAGCCGCCAGCAAATCAGGCCGATCAAGCCATATGCCAGCAGGATATCGCCATCCCAGAAGAGTAAACCGTGAATAAAACCCAATAACACCAGCAGCGTAAGCCGTGACTGGATCCAGCGTTTACCGCGTGGGAGCAGCATTTGCAGACCGGCACCGAACAGCAGCGCAAACAGCGTGAGGAATTTTACCTGCGCAAAGAGATCGAGCAGCGCCCAGGTCCAGGCATCGGATAAGGTGATGTCGCCATACCACGCAGGATTGAGATATGCCGCCTTTGGCAAGCCAAAGGCGCTAATATTGAGAAGCAGGATACCAAGAATGGCGACGCCACGAATAAAATCCAGCGTGACATTACGCTCCATGGTTCCTGCCCTAATCAGTTGTGATGACGTACTGCGCGCAGGAATTCCTGACGCGTGTTCTGGCTGGACTTAAACAATCCACCAAGAGAAGTGGTGGTGGTCGCACTGGTCGCATCACGAATGCCGCGCGCTTTCACACAGTAATGCACCGCATCAATCGACACCGCCACATTATTCGTCCCGAGCAGCGTTTGCAGCGCGGTGAGAATTTGCTGGGTCAGGCGTTCCTGTACCTGTGGACGCTGGGCGAAGAACTGCACAATGCGGTTAATCTTCGACAGACCAATGACCGAATCTTTCGGAATATACGCCACCGTCGCTTTGCCATCGATAGTGACAAAGTGGTGTTCGCAGGTGCTGGTCAGCGTAATATCGCGGACCGTGACCATCTCGTCCACCTTCATTTTATTTTCAATGACGGTGATTTTCGGGAAGTTGGCGTAATCGAGGCCGGAGAAAATCTCATCGACATACATTTTCGCAATGCGATGAGGAGTTTCCATCAGACTGTCATCGCTCAAATCGAGATTGAGCAATTGCATAATCTCGGTCATATGGCCAGAGATAAGACGTTTGCGTGTTTCGTTATCCATCTCTTGCACGGGCGGGCGCAGCGGGGTTTCGAGACCACGCGCAACCAGCGCTTCATGAACCAGTGCCGCTTCTTTACTGAGTGATGACATTTCTTCTTCTCCTGCAGGTGGGGCGCCTCTGCCCTGCATGGGGCAAAGTTTTTAGGCTGTATCACAGCCAGAACATTGTGCGTGAGGCGGCGCACATAATCCAGTATTCACCGCGATAATTATTGAAATTGGCACAGCCTTTCAGCTGTAGCAACTTCACTTTCTGTTCAGCCCGGCGACGTTGAGTGTTAATGTAAAGTTATATAGATGATGAAGTATGTTTGCTCAATGCGGAAGTGAAAGTTACTCACAGTGCAATGAATAATCTGTATTATGGTGAGTTCGCAAACACATACAGGTTCAACACAACAAGGAGCCACGCATGGAAATGCTTGAAGAGCACCGCTGTTTTGAAGGCTGGCAGCAACGCTGGCGTCACGACTCCACCACGTTAAATTGCGCCATGACCTTCAGTATTTTTCTTCCACCACCCCGCGATAACGCCCCGCCTCCGGTGCTGTACTGGCTGTCGGGCCTGACCTGCAATGATGAAAACTTCACCACCAAAGCCGGCGCACAGCGCATCGCGGCTGAGCTCGGTATTGTTCTGGTGATGCCAGACACCAGCCCGCGCGGCGAGCAGGTTGCCAACGATGATGGTTACGATTTAGGCCAGGGCGCGGGATTTTACCTCAATGCCACTCAGCAGCCATGGGCAACGCATTTTTGTATGTATGACTATCTGCGTGATGAGCTTCCGGCACTGATTCAGTCTCAGTTTAACGTCAGCGATCGCTGCGCGATCAGCGGGCACTCTATGGGGGGTCACGGCGCATTGATTATGGCGCTGAAAAATCCCGGGAGATACACCAGCGTTTCAGCCTTTGCGCCGATCGTAAACCCTTGTCGCGTTCCGTGGGGCGAAAAGGCTTTTAGCGCTTATCTGGGTGAAGATAAAACACAATGGGCTGAGTGGGACAGCTGCGAATTAATGCTGGCCAGCAAGCCCGCAGACGCGATTCCGACGCTAATTGATCAAGGAGACAGCGATCAGTTTCTTGCCGATCAGTTGCAGCCCGCAGTGCTGGCGGAAACAGCCCGTCAAACCGCATGGCCAATGACACTGCGTATCCAGCCAGGTTACGACCACAGCTATTACTTTATTGCGTCGTTTATTGAGGATCACCTGCGCTTTCATGCCCAGTATTTGCTGAAGTGATCACCAGTAAAGCGTATTTTCTATTGCCGCGCTGTAGCTCATCTCTTCTGACTGCGGCGCGGACGCTTTACGATTTAGATCGGCCGCCTGTTGGCGTACCTGTAATCGCCCCACGCTCTCACCGCCTTCATAACCTTCGTTAAAATTACGCACTTCAGACTCGAATAAGATTGCATCCAGGTGATGCAACTTATTCAGTGCACGCAACAGGGAGATAAGCGTGTCCAGATTGAGGCCGCCGCCTTTCTCAATGCGTTTAATGGTCGCAATGCCGACCTGTGCGCGGTCAGCAAGTTGCTGCTGCGTTAGCGCCAGAGAAATCCGCGTTTCTCTGATGCGAGCGCATAATGACAAGATGATTTCATCATTATTCATGGTGTTATATTTCATGCCGCCCTCCCCGATTTTTGGGCTGAATTTTCCCAAGGCAGCCGTGATACGTCTCACGGTACTTCGCGCTCATGTCTTTACCCGTTTCATACATGGCGGCAATCACCTCATCGAGCGAAACGCATGGCTCGCTGACACGGCTCATCGCCATCGTTGCGGCGTTAATCGCTTTTACGGACGAAATCGCGTTTCGTTCGACGCAGGGAATTTGTACCTGCCCGCCAACCGGATCGCAGGTCAGTCCGAGATGGTGCTCCATGGTGATTTCTGCGGCATTCAGCACCTGAGCAACTGACGCCCCCATCAGTTCCGCTAATCCGGCTGCGGCCATCGAACTGGCCACGCCGATCTCTCCCTGACACCCAACCTCAGAACCTAAAATAGACGCGTTTTGTTTGAACAGTAGCGCGATGGCGCCAGCGGTGAGGAAAAAGCGGATAACCGATGCGCTATCCAACTTACAGACAAACTTATCGTACCAACTGAGGACCGCAGGGATGATACCGCTCGCACCATTGGTCGGCGCGGTCACCACTCGCCCTCCAGCGGCGTTTTCCTCGCTGACGGCAATCGCAAACGCATTCACCCAGTTGAGGTTGGTGAGAAAGTCGTTAGCAGAGGGTTTCATTGCCAGTAATTTATAGAGCGAGCAGGCCCTGCGCGGCACCTGATACGAGCCTGGCAGTAGGCCTTCAGTATGCAGACCACGATGGACGGCCTGCTGCATTATCGCCCAAACGTACGCGAAATAGTCATGCAACGCCGCCTGGGAATGCACCTGTAATTCATTTTTCATCATTAATGCCGCAACGGATAGTCCATTACGCTGACACAGTTCCTGCAGCTGCGCGGCATTTTGAAACGCAAAAGGAAATGCGTTTTTTTGCGCGGCTCTCTCGGGCGCCGGCTCGCCGGGTTTGCGAACCTGTCCGGCGCCGGTTGAAAACCATGTTTCTTCATACAACGTAAAATAATCATCCCTGGCGCGAAACGTCATCGCATAGGGATGGCCAGAATGCGGTTGTTGATTCGGCTTAATCGCGACCGTCACGGTAACTGAAGGAGAAAGCGTCAGGGTGCCGTCCTGTTCAGCACGTTTAATGAGATCCATCTGCTGGCGTAAATCAACATCATCCGGCTGATTGCCCAACAGCCCCAGATAAAGAGCGATATCAACGTTATGACACTTGCGGCTTAATGAGAGCGCGCCGTATAGCTCAACCTCGATTTCTCGCGTTAGCGGTAAGATCTCCTGTAGCTTTAATTGTGAAATGAAGTTAAACGCGGCACGCATTGGCCCTACTGTTCTTGAACTGGAAGGCCCAATGACGACTTTAAAAATATCAATACAACTTTCCATTTTAGACCCATCCCTGTTAGTCAAAATAGAATATACCGCCAGTAGCAACAGACCGTGACGTGTATATCAAAAATGATACCTTTCAGACTTTGTTTATTTATTGGTATAAAAAACAATACTATTTTATCTTTTTTTTAACATTCACATCTGTGATAAAGCAGGATTCAATCGTCACCCTCTACTATTACAATAACCTTAATTTACAGGAGTGACATAATGGCAATTATTTATTTTATTAGTGCAAAAGATCCTGAAAAACTTCAGGCATGGCTGCACAATACATTTCTAAATACCGAGACCAAACAATATCCGTGCGCACTGGAACAATTATCTATAGCCGCATTCAATAAACCGTATTTAAAATTATCAATACCCGATGAAATATTCACCGATGACATATACAAGAAACTAAGGGCTACATCGTTCACTCAGCAATTTGATTTTTTCCTAAAACCGCAAATCATCCCGACGAACGGGATCATCGCCTTTGACATGGACTCGACGTTTATCGAGGAAGAAGGTGTGGATGAGATCGCCCGCGCGCTAGGCATCACCGATCGGATAACAGAACTGACGCAGCAAGCGATGGAAGGAAAACTGGATTTCAATAACAGTTTCACCCGGCGCATCGGAATGTTAAAAGGGACACACATCCATGTCATTAATGCCGTATGCGATCGGATGACGGCCTCTCCCGGCATCACCACCATTTTGCCATTCCTCAAGCAGAAAGGATTTAAAACAGCGATCATTTCCGGCGGACTGGATATTTTCACCCACCGCTTACAACAGAAATATCAGCTGGACTATATATTTTCAAATACCGTTGAAGTCAGGAATGGCATGCTGACAGATAATATTTCCGCGCCAATCATGAATGCAGAAAATAAGCAAAAAACATTGGCCATGCTTGCCGACTCTCTGCAGATGCCTCAGCATAATATTATCGCCTGCGGTGATGGCGCCAACGATATTCCCATGCTCACGTATGCTGGCACTGGTATTGCCTGGCGAGCAAAACCCGCGGTCAGAAATTTAATTAACAATCAGATTAATTTTCACGGATTCGAGTCGCTTTTGTTCTTTATCGAAAATGGATTATAACCCCACAAGCACTGTCTGAAGGGAAGATCATATGAGCTTGAAATCATTTATATTCAGCCAGGCTGATAAGCCGGTTGTAAAAGAAAAAAAAGAGATTGACCATACTTACAAAAAATTCAGGATAGAGATTATTACCTCGGTTTTTATCTCTTACGCGGTCTTTTATTTAACACGTAAAAACTTCTCAGCCGCCATGCCGGCCATGCTGTCAGATACCACTCTGACCGCAGAAGATTTTGCCATCATGTCTTCACTGTTTTACATCCTGTATGGCTCAATGAAGTTTGTTGGCGGCATGCTGGTTGATAAAATCAATCCGAAAGCCATGACCGGCCCGGTGCTCATTGGCGTGGGGATCGTTAATATTCTGTTTGGTTTTTCCGACAGCGTTGCCGCGTTTTATGTGTTGTACAGCCTCAATGCTATCCTCCAGGGCACCAGTTTTCCACCAATGGCAAAGATCATGGCATCCTGGTTTTCCAAGAATGAACGCGGACGTTGGTGGGCGGTCGTTGAAGCGGCGCATAATATTGGCGGTAGTCTCGCCCCACTGCTGACAAGTTTCGCGATTGTCTGGAGCGGTAGCTGGAAAATGGGTTTTTATGTACCGGGCGCAATCTCCTTGCTGATGGGGATCGTAGCGCTCTTTACGATTAAAGACCGTCCCGGGACCTTAGGTTTGCCTAACGTTGGCGAATGGCGTAAGGATCCAACAGAGCTTGCCCAAGTGAAAGCCAGTCCGGTAAATCTCTCCTTTTGGCAGATTTTCGTCAAATATATCCTGATTAACCCATTAGTGTGGATTATTATCATTGGCGATATGTCCGTTTATATTGCCCGCACCATCCTCAATGACTGGCCGCAAATTTACTATTCTCAGGTACATGGCTGGAGCCTGATTAAAGCCAACTCTATTATCTCGTGGTTTGAAGCCGGTGGACTTGCCGGAGGGTTACTGGCGGGTTACTTATCTGACTTTATGTTTAAAAGTAACCGCTGGATGACAGGCTTAATATTCGCATTAATGCTGTGCGTATGTATTACCTTAATCCCACTGGTTCAGGATACCTCATATACCATTACGGCCATTCTCTTCACCATTATGGGTTTCGCCCTGTACGGGCCGCATATGCTTTTTGCCGTAGGTTGTCTGGACGTCACTCACAAAGATGCGGCGGGATCGATAACTGGCTTCCGCGGATTGTTTAGCTATGTCGGCGCGGCGTTAGCAGGCGTACCGGTGATATTAGTGAAGAACAACTGGGAGTGGTCTGGAGTCTATCTCTATGCCGTGATCGCAATCCTGTTAACCACCTTGTCACTGGCCTTACTCGCCAAATTCCATCGACTATAAGCCAGCCATAACAGGACAGTGGCGCCATCGCCGCTGTCTTTCGGTTGGGTTCTTTCAGCGTCAAAAAGGTGTCCATCTTCTTCATCCCTCCATCATTCCTTCACTTTTTCTCCTTTTTTCTTTCTTCACTATCTTATTGATTAAAAAAGCATTTCACCCCACATCACATCAAACACAAATGATTTCTATTATCATTTGTGTTTACAAATATTCATACTTTTGTACAATCCTCCCGCTTCTTTACTGAAAAGAGTCCTTAAAAGACAAATACATACAATTGTCATGGCCTTTCACATGACGCGCAGTTTGATTCATTTAAATGGAATGATACAAATGACTATACCTCACGTTAAGGCTGTAGCTGCCGCAGTATGCGTCGCCAGTCTCCCATCACTCGGCCATGCCGCTGAACAAGATACCGTGGTCGTTACCGCTACCGGCTTTGAGCAGAAAATTCAGGATGCCCCGGCTTCGATATCTGTTATTACCAAGCAGCAGATTGAGGACAAAGCCTATCGCGATGTCACCGATGCGCTAAAAGATGTCCCTGGCGTCGTCGTCACCGGCGGGGGGAGCAGCAGCGATATCAGTATTCGCGGTATGGCTTCGCAATACACGCTCTTCCTGGTCAACGGTAAACGCATCAGCACCCGCGGCACACGTCCTAATAGCGACAACTCAGGTATTGAACAAGGTTGGCTGCCGCCGCTTGAATCCATCGAGCGTATCGAAGTCATCCGTGGCCCGATGTCATCCCTGTACGGCTCCGACGCGATGGGCGGTGTCATTAACGTCATCACCAAGAAAGTGTCGAATACCAAAGCCTGGACCGGTTCTCTGCACGGCGATGCCACTTTCCAGGAAGACAGAGACTCCGGCGATATTTACCAGACCAACGCCTATGCGTCTGGGCCACTGATTGACGGATTACTTGGCGCGAAGGTGACCGGGTTATTCTCCCATCGGGCGGAAGATAAAATCCTCAATGGCTACAATGAACAGCGTATGCGTAACGGGGGCTTAACCCTGAACTTTACGCCAGACGATAAAAACGATATCGATTTCGATTACGCACGTGAATTGCAGGATCGCGACAGTACCCCAGGCAAATCTATGGCTGAGGAAAACTGTCGTAACGGAAGCTGTAAGCCGAACAGCAAAAGCGAAAGCAAGTATGTGCACACGACGTATTCTTTAACCCATAGCGGTTATTACGATGACTTCAACTCCACCAGCTATGTCCAGCAGGAAGAGAGCGAAAACCCGGGTCGCCAGATGAAGTCCTACAACACGATTTTCAATAACCAGAACCAGGTATTCCTTGGAGCGCATACCCTGACGCTAGGTGGGCAATACCGTTATGAAAAACTGCGCGATAACGGCAACCAGCTGCAAGCGGCTGATGGGCTGAACAAACTGACCCGCTGGAGCTGGGCGTTGTTTGCTGAAGATGAATGGGCCGTTACCGATACCTTTACGCTGACCGGCGGTCTGCGTATGGATAAGGATGAAAACTACGGTGACAACTGGACGCCACGCGGCTATGGCGTATGGCATCTGAGCGATCAATGGACCTTAAAAGGCGGCGTTTCGGCGGGCTATCGCGCCCCGGATCTGCGCCAGTCATCAGCAAACTGGGGACAGGTCACCGGCGGCGGTCGTCTGAACGGAATCATTGTCGGCAACCCGGACCTGAAGCCGGAGAAAAGCCTCAGCGAAGAAATCGGCTTACTGTGGGATAACGGCGATAACCTCAACGCAGGCGTCACCCTGTTCAATACCGACTTCAAGAACAAAATCACTGAAGTACGCCGTTGTAACAGCAGTTCCGATCCGGCCTGCACCATCGGCAATACCCATTATGACTTCGTCAGCGATCGCGTTAACGTCGATAAAGCCAATATGCGTGGCGTAGAATCCACCTTCGGCTGGAAAATAACCTCTGACGTCAACTGGACGGCGAACTACACTTACACGGAATCTGAACAGAAAAGCGGTCAGTTCTCCGGCCAGCCATTGAACAAAATGCCGAAGCATATGTTTAACACGACGCTGGACTGGCAGGCCACGCAGGATCTCGGTTTCTGGAGCCGCCTGAATCTGCGTGGAAAAACGTCTGAATACCTGAGCCGTACTTCCATGGCGCAGGGTACGCCGTCCTATACGCAGGTCGATGTGGGTTTACGTTACTATGCCACCAAGGATTTGTTGATGACCGCTGGCGTGTATAACGTGCTGGATAAGCAAATCGATTACGATACCTACGACACCGTTCTCGATGGTCGTCGTTACACGGTTGGCATGACTTACAGCTTCTAAGTTTGACGCAATAAAAAACCCCGGCACTCATCATGCCGGGGTTTTTGTTATGCTTTTTATACTGTTATTTCTTCACGCGACCCGGGAATTTCATTTCGCTGTAGCGGACAAAATGGGTTCCTTTGGTCAGCTTATAGCCAAACCAGATAATCAGGAACAGCGGGATACCAATATAGGTAGCCATC
The DNA here is from genome assembly GCF_006385635.1 of Citrobacter sp. CF971. Lineage (NCBI taxonomy): Bacteria > Pseudomonadati > Pseudomonadota > Gammaproteobacteria > Enterobacterales > Enterobacteriaceae > Citrobacter > Citrobacter sp. CF971. Next base: position 3,196,338 of record NZ_CP041051.1, read on the forward strand.
ACGCCGCCCCAGTCAATGCTGTCTTTCAGGAACGCTTCGTAGTTCTGGCCGAGAGTGATAATCAGGCACAGCACAAAGGCGAAGATCGGACCCAGCGGGAAGAAGCCAGAACGGTACGGCAGATCCTTCACATCGTGGCCCTGCAGTACATAACCGCGACGGAAGCGATAGTGGCTAATGGCGATCCCCAGCCAGGCGATAAAGCCCGTCATCCCGGAAGTATTCAGCAGCCACAGGTATACGGTCTGGTTGCCAAACATCGAGGTCAGGAAGCACAGCCCCGCCACCACGGTGGTCGCATACAGCGCGTTACGCGGTACGCCGCCACGAGAAAGTTTACCGAAAATACGTGGCGCTTTACCGTCACATGCCAGGGTGTAAAGCATACGCGTGGAAGCGTACATCCCGGAGTTACCTGCAGACAGCACCGCCGTCAGGATAACTGCGTTCATCACCGCTGCCGCAGACAGCAGACCCGCATGCTGGAATACCAACGTGAACGGGCTAACGCTGATGTCTTTCACATCGTTGCGCAGCAGGCTCGGATCGGTGTACGGAATAATCAGGCTGATAATCAAAATCGCGAACACATAGAACAGCAGGATTCGCCAGAATACCTGACGTACCGCACGTGGAATGTTCTTTTCAGGATCTTCAGATTCACCTGCCGCGATACCGATCAGTTCCGTCCCCTGGAAGGAGAAGCCGACGATCATCGCCACGCCAATCATCGCAGCAAAACCACCGGCAAACGGTGCATCACCGGTCGTCCAGTTGCTCCAGCCCACCGGCTGAGCGCCTTTGAAGATACCGAAAATCATCATTACGCCAACTACGATGAAGATAATGACGGTGGTAACTTTGATTAGTGAGAACCAATATTCCGCTTCACCAAATCCGCGAACAGAAATGTAGTTCAGCAGGAAGATCACGCCGAGGAACAGCGCACTCCAGATCCAACCCGGCGTGTCCGGGAACCACCAGCTCATCACCAGCTGTGCGGCCACCAGGTCAACGGCAATCGTTACCGCCCAGTTGTACCAGTAGTTCCAGCCCAGCGCGAAGCCAAAGCCTTCTTCTACGTAGTTCTGACCGTAGGTGGAAAACGAGCCAGAAACCGGCATATAGGCCGCCAGTTCACCGAGGCTGGTCATCAGGAAATACACCATCAGACCGATCAGAATATAAGAGAACAACGCGCCGCCAGGACCCGCTGCAGAAATAGTTGCACCAGATGCAACGAAAAGACCTGTACCGATGGAGCCTCCAATGGCAATCATCGTCAGGTGACGCGCCTTCAGTTCACGACGTAGCGTGGGCGCTTCTGTGGTTTTAGTTTCGGAAACCATGTGAAAATGCTATCCATCCAAAAAATGAGGCGCGATTGTAGCAGACGAAACGGCATTCTTCCGGCACAAATGCGCTGTTATAAGAGACCTTCATGACTGGCCGCGGATTATAAGTAAAGCAGAAAATAGAGGGTGCAAGGCGGTTAAAACGTAACCGCCATTATGCAAAAAGGAGTCATTACGACAGTGAACGTCCTATTCCCCCTGCTCTACCTGGTCGCTGTAGCGCAAAAAGCGCGTAATGGCATTGGAGATATGTTTTTGTCGATGATGAACACGCCACAGCGTGCGGACCAAACGCGGAAGCGGCACAGGAACTTCGCTCAGCGTTCCCGCCTGTAACTGCTCGGCAATGACCCGCCGTGACAAACAGCTGATCCCGAGGCCATGGCGCACCGCATGCTTAATGGCCTCGGAGTTACCCAACTCCATTGCCATCTGAAATCTCGGCAAATGAGACAACAGCAGGTAATCCACCAGTTCACGCGTACCCGATCCTCGTTCACGCAGTATCCACGGCGAAGCAGCCAGTTGTTCCAGCGTAACGGGTCCCTTTGTAAGCGGTGACGACGGTGCGGCGAACACCACCAGCTCGTCTTCCAGCCACGGTTCAGAGATAATTTCCGTACTGTGACACGGCCCTTCAATCAGCCCGATGTCTACCCGGAAATCCAGCACCGCATTGATCACGTCCTGGCTGTTGCCCACGCTAAGCTCCAGCGGCAAATCGGGGAAATCATGCCGATAGCGGGCGATCATGGCAGGGAGAATATAGTTGCCAATGGTGCTACTGGCATAAACCCGGATAGCGCCATTATCTTCGCGGAAAAGCTGTTCGATTTCGGTCGTTTGCTCAAGTAGCGCCAGCGCCCGTGGGTAGAGCAAGCGCCCGTGTTCGTTGACCACCAGTCGTTTACCAACACGGTCAAACAGTTGCACGCCGAGTTGCCCTTCCAGATCGGTAAGTGCCGCACTCACCGCCGACTGCGACAATGCCAGCATGACAGACGCCTGGGTCGTTGAGCCGCTTTTTAATACCTCAGCAAACACTTCAAGTTGTCGCAGGGTGATATGCATAGTCGTTTTCCACCGGATAACCGTTACTTATACCCTAAATAATTCGAGTTGCAGCCAACGCACATGCAACCTGAAGTATGACGGGTATACCACTTATATAGATTAATTATAAATATATAATCAATTTTATTTTTAAACCACTTCGCCGTACTCTTTTACCCAGATAAAGGAGAAGGATATGACAGAACTCACCTTGCAGACTCATCGTCGTACAGCGTGGCATTTTATTCCGGGGCTCGCCCTGAGTGCAGTTATCACTGGGGTCGCCTTATGGGGTGGATCCATTCCCGCCGTTGCAGGTGCCGGGTTCAGCGCCCTCACCTTAGCAATCTTACTGGGGATGGTTCTCGGCAACACCGTCTATCCGCACATCTGGAAAAGCTGTGACGGCGGTGTGCTGTTTGCTAAACAACATTTATTACGTCTGGGGATCATCCTCTACGGCTTCCGCCTCACCTTCGCGCAAATTGCTGACGTCGGCGTCAGCGGTATCGTGATTGATGTGTTAACGCTAAGCAGTACCTTTATGATTGCCTGTTTCCTGGGGCAAAAAGTGTTTGGTCTGGACCGCCACACCAGTTGGCTGATTGGCGCGGGGAGCAGCATTTGTGGTGCCGCCGCCGTGTTGGCAACCGAGCCGGTAGTGAAAGCGGAAGCCAGTAAGGTAACCGTCGCTGTCGCCACCGTAGTGATCTTCGGTACCATCGCTATCTTCCTGTATCCGGCAATGTATCCGCTGCTGGCACACTGGTTTAGCCCGGAAACCTACGGCATTTACATTGGTTCCACCATGCATGAAGTGGCACAGGTAGTGGCTGCCGGGCACGCCATTAACCCGGATGCGGAAAACGCCGCAGTTATTGCCAAAATGCTGCGCGTCATGATGCTGGCACCGTTCCTTATCCTGTTGGCCGCTCGCGTTAAACAGCTGTCTCCGGCCTCCGGTGGTGAGAAGAGCAAAATCACCATTCCGTGGTTTGCCATCCTGTTCATTGTGGTCGCGATTTTTAACTCGTTCCACTTTCTGCCGCAGTCGGTAGTGAGCATGCTGGTAACACTGGATACCATTTTGCTGGCAATGGCGATGGCCGCACTGGGGCTGACCACTCACGTTAGCGCCCTGAAAAAAGCCGGTGCTAAACCGTTACTGATGGCCCTGCTGCTGTTTGTCTGGCTGATTGTAGGCGGTGGCGCGATTAACCTCGCTATCCACGCGCTGATGGCATAAACGAGCACGACTCACCTCCATTAACCCGCTATACTTCCTCCTTTTGCATTTGAGTATGGCGGGTTTAATTTATGAAATACATCGGAGCGCACGTAAGCGCCGCTGGCGGTCTGGCTAACGCCGCTATTCGAGCCGCAGAAATCGAAGCGACCGCATTCGCCCTGTTCACCAAGAATCAGCGTCAGTGGCGTGCCGCGCCGCTGACCACCGAAATCATTGATGATTTCAAATCTGCCTGCGAGAAGTATCACTATACTTCCGCGCAAATCCTGCCTCACGACAGCTACCTGATTAACCTCGGTCACCCGGTCAGCGATGCGCTGGAAAAATCGCGTGACGCGTTTCTTGACGAAATGCAACGCTGCGAACAGCTTGGCTTATCCCTGCTTAACTTTCACCCGGGCAGCCATTTGATGCAGATTCCGGAAGATGAATGTCTGGCGCGCATTGCGGAATCGATCAACATCGCCCTCGCCCAGACCCAGGGCGTTACGGCGGTCATTGAAAATACCGCCGGACAGGGCAGTAACCTTGGCTTTAAGTTTGAACACCTGGCCGCCATTATCGACGGCGTAGAAGATAAATCCCGTGTCGGCGTCTGTATTGATACCTGCCACGCCTTCGCGGCCGGTTACGATTTGCGTTCCGTTGAGGAATGTGAAAAGACGTTTGCGGAATTTGAACGAATTGTCGGCTTCAAATATCTGCGCGGTATGCACCTGAACGACGCCAAGAGCACGTTTGGCAGCCGCGTTGACCGTCACCACAGCTTAGGTGAAGGCAATATTGGCCACGATGCCTTCCGTTGGATCATGCAGGACAATCGTTTTGACGGCATTCCGCTGGTGTTGGAAACCATTAATCCAGATATCTGGGCAGAAGAGATTGCCTGGCTGAAAGCCCAGCAAACTGAAAAAGCGGTGGCCTAATCATGAACGACAGGGAAAAGCAGATCCTTAAGATCTTGCGCCGCAATCCGTTGATTCAGCAGAATGAAATCGCCGATATTTTGCAGATCAGCCGTTCACGCGTCGCTGCGCATATTATGGATTTAATGCGTAAAGGCATGATCAAAGGTAAAGGTTATATCCTTACCGAACAGGATTATTGCGTGGTTGTCGGTGCTATCAACATGGATATCCGGGGTGTTGCAGACATCCATTATCCGCAGGCAGCCTCTAACCCTGGCAGCATTCATTGCTCAGCAGGCGGTGTAGGACGTAACATCGCCCACAACCTGGCGCTGTTGGGCCGCGACGTACATTTAATTTCCGCTGTTGGCAGTGACTTCTATGGCGAAACATTGCTGGAACAAACGCGTCAGGCTGGGGTTAACGTTTCCAGCTGCATTCGTCTGCATGGACACAACACCTCAACCTACCTGTCGATCGCTAATCAACAGGAAGAGACCGTACTGGCCATTAACGATACCCATATCCTGCAACAATTGACGCCGCAGTTGCTTAACGGTTCGCGAGATTTGATTCGCCATTCCGGTGTCGTACTGGCCGATTGCAATCTGACCGCCGAAGCCATTGAGTGGGTCTTTACTATTGCCGATGATATTCCGGTATTCATTGACACCGTTTCAGAGTTCAAAGCGGAAAAAATGAAAACCTGGTTTACGCGTATTCATACGCTAAAACCCACGCAGAAAGAGCTGGCGATTTTATGGGGCCAACCTATTCATACTGATGCGGATCGCGTACTGGCCGTCAATAGCCTGCATCAGCAAGGGGTAAAACGCATTTTTGTCTGCCTGGAAGATGAATCCGTTTTTTGCAGCGAAAAGGACGGCGAACAGTTTTTATTGACGCCGCCTGAGCATACGGTGGTAGACAGTTTTGGTGCCGATGACGCTTTTATGGCGGGATTACTGTACAGCTTTCTGGAAGGCAGTGAGTTTCGTGAAAGCGCGCGCTTTGCCATGGCCTGCGCAGCATTATCGCGGGCCAGCGTCAGTATCAACAACCCAACGCTCTCTGCGGATAACGCTCTGTATTTGCTGCAAACAGCTTGAATGTCTGCCGGATAGCGCTACGCTTATCCGGCCTACAAACTTTATTTTATGCCAGTCCGATAAAGAAACCGGCTATTGTGGCGCTCATCAGGTTTGACAGCGTTGCTGCTGCCAGCGCACGCATTCCAAGTTGCGCGATTTCCGGCGCACGCTGTGGCGCAATCGCCGAAAATGCCCCGACCACGACGCCAATCGAACCGAAGTTCGCGAAACCACACAACGCAAACGAGATAATCGCGATGGTCTTCACGTCCAGCGTTCCGCCCGTTTGCAGATACGGCGAGAAGTTGAGATAAGCAACAAATTCGTTGATCGCCAGCTTCTGTCCAATCAGACTACCTGCCAGCGTCGCATCGCTCCAGTCCACGCCCATAATCCACGCCAGCGGGGCTAACGCATAGCCAAAGATCCCTTCCAGAGTGGCGTGGCCAAAACCAAACCAACCGCCAATTCCGCCGATAATGCCGTTAATCAGCGCGATAATGGCGACAAATGCCATTACCACCGTCGCAACGCCTGAGGCGATCTTCAGCCCGGTCATAGCCCCACTGGCCGCCGCTTCGATGATGCTTTTCGGTGGTGTTTCAGTAAATGACAGGTTTTCAAAGGTGACGCGAGATTCTTCCGTTGCCGGACTCAGCATACGCGCGAACAAAATACCGCCAGGGATTGCCATCAATGATGCCGCCAGCAAATAGTCAATCGGGACGCCCATTCCGGCGTAACCAATCATCATTGAGCCAGCAATCGAGGCCATCCCGCTACAAATAGCGGTAAACAGTTCATTACGATTAAGGCGGTCAATAAACGGTTTCACGATTGCCGGGATCTCGTTTTGCCCGAGGAAAATCGTGGTTACTGCGACAAATGACTCGATCTTACTGATGTTCAACGCCTTCTGGAAAATACCGCCGAGGATGCGGATCAATAGCCCCATCACGCCAATGTAATAGAGCAGACTGATGAGTGCGGTCACAAAAATGATGGCCGGGAGCACCCGGAAGGCGAAGATAAACCCTGCCCCGTCAAACAGCACATCCATTTTTGGCCCAACCAGGGAGCCGAAGATAAATGCGCTACCCGCGTCACTATATGACATCACCTTGTGGACGCCGAGCGCGGCCTGTTCAACCAGCCATTTTCCCGGCGGGAAATAGAGCATAATACCGCCGATGGCAATTTGCAGTACCAGCGCAGCCCCAACGGTGCGCAGACTAATACGTTTTTTATTTACTGACAGCAGAAACGCGATGGCCAGTAATACCACCATACCCACAACACTTCTCATTATATCCATAATGAAATTCCCTTCATGCCAGGAAACCCGGCGTTATCGCCAGGTTTTGGTAGGTTTGATATTCGCGGGCGACCGCATTCTGCCCGGGAAATTCTGTCAGGCGAGGCGTTGATACTCCTTCGCAATTTCACAGGCCAGCACTGCGTTGTTGAACACCAGTTGAATATTTGATTTCAGGCTGTCGCCACCGGTCAGCTCCGCAACTCGCGCCAGCAGGAACGGCGTACTTTCTTTACCCACGACGCCCTGCTCTTCCGCTTCTTTTACCGCCTGATCTATTGCCGCATTAATTTTCTCTTCTGCCATGGCAAACTGCTCCGGGATTGGATTAGCGACAACCAGGCCTCCATTAAGACCCGTTTGCCATTTCACCGCCATCGCGCGGGCAATCTCTTTAGCGCTGTCCAGACGGATACTGACTTCAAACGGACTGGTACGACAGAAAAATGCCGGTAACGCTTGGGTTCGATATCCAATTAACGGCACGCCAAAGGTTTCTAAATATTCAGTCGTTAAGCCAAGATCCAGAATAGATTTAGCACCAGCACAAATTACCGTGACATTGGTATGTGCCAGTTCCTGCAGATCCGCGGAAATATCAAACGTATGTTCAGCACCACGATGAACGCCACCAATTCCCCCGGTCGCAAATACTTTAATTCCAGCCAGCGCGGCAATAATCATCGTAGAGGCAACGGTGGTGGCACCATTTTTCCCTGCCGCGACCACAAATGGCAAATCACGACGACTTACTTTCGTAACGCTATGTCCTTCTCGTCCAAGCAATTCAATTTCATCTTTACTTAAACCTACTTTCATTATTCCGCCGATAATGGCAATGGTCGCAGGAACAGCGCCGTGCTTACGAATAGTTTCTTCTACTTCAATCGCTGTCTGAGCATTCTGCGGAAATGGCATTCCATGAGAAATAATGGTTGATTCAAGCGCAACAATCGGTTTTTTACTGTTTAATGCTTCCTGGACTTCTGGTGATATTTGTAATAATTCAGAGGAAAGAGTTAATTCAGACATTCTGTGTTCTCCACTATTGAGCTAACATTCGCAACAGACAAATCAGGATTATTGGTATATTCACAGGCTAATGCCATTGATGAACACCCCTGCGCAAATCGAACCGAATCAATAAAGGGCATGCCGTCTACCCAGCAGGCGGCCAGTCCAGCCATCATCGCATCACCAGCCCCTGTGACATTAATGACGCGAGTTTTAATGGGGAGCGACCAACCACAACTCCCCGCAATATCACTGTAATAAACGCCGTCGCCACCCATGCTGAGCACCAGCCGGTTTAAGCCGCGATCATGAAACCACGCGGCGACTTTGCTAACGTCATCACGCCCAGAAAGCGCAATACCGCTGAGCGTTTCGGCTTCAAGGCGGTTTGGTTTGAGGGTGTGAATTTTTGCAAGGCGGCCGCGAATCTTTACGCACTTCCAGGCCGACACCGGGTCAACAAACACCGGAACATCTCCGGCATTTTCCAGTACCCATGCCAGAGCATATTCGCTGATATTGCAATCGGCGATAATGACTTTTGCCTGCCGAATAAAATCAAAATGCTGTGATAAAAACTCTTCTGAAATATGCTCGGTAATACTCATATCATTAATAGCCACCAGCATTTCACCGGTATTATCAAGCAGCGATAAATAACTGGATGTATTCTCTCCGGAAACGATAAGACACTTGTCGACATGTACTCCTGATTGATTAGTTTGTGCCAATAATGATTGACCATAAAAATCGTTACCAACCGCTGTTAGCAACCAAGAATTTTTACCCAGCAGCGCGAGATTATGTGCAATATTGCGTCCAACGCCACCGGGAGTGAATTTTATCTTACCTGGATTCGAATCCGCATAATTTAGAGAAGCATGCGAATACCCAGCAACATCCATATTGGCCGAGCCAATCGTCACGATGTATTCCTTTTCACGCATAGCACGTCCCCTGGCAATTAATTTGCCATAAATGAGTTCGTTAAAAATAACCAACGCCACACATCAGGTTATTAGAGCACATGTTCACTATCAAACACATGTTCATAGTAGGCGTGTTTTTGACAAAGTAAATCCATCCACAAGCTATAAAGTCGATAGATATGAACAGAATCACAATTTTTTATAGATACAGTTTGTCAGGGAGAGAGAAAATGAGAGGTAGTACACAAATTGATCAGGTTAAAAAGCATCTTTGGTCATAACCGAAGGTTTTTCAGACGCGCCAGGCGAACTGGCGCGTATCAACTAAGCGAAACCAGATCCTCTGGCATATGGTTGTACAAAATCCGCCAGAAGTGCTCAGCCGTTTTATTCAGGCGGGTATCCATTCTATAAATATAGGCCTGAATAGGCACCATCAACTCCGGCGTGTCCAGACAAACCAGGCGTTTATCCCGTAGTTCGTTCACGATCGTCCACGCTGGCAGCCAGGCAATACCATGCCCATCCAATGCCATATTCTTCAATAGCTCACTCATCGAAGACATAAACAGCGTACGCGCCGAAATACTCCCCACCTCCGCCAGGTGACGGTTAACCAATCTTCCCATGTAGGATGTGCTGGTATAGTTCAGTATCGGCACCTGCGGCTGATAGATATCAAACAATGCCTGCCCCTGTGCATCCGCAGCACAGACGGGATACAGCTCAGACTCAAACACCTTCAAGCCGCAGAAAGGTGACTGCATTAAGTCTTCATCGCGAAAGGAGATAATGAAATCACTTTTCCCCTCGCGCAGCGTATTCACTGCCTGGACTACGTCAATCGCTTCGACGTGGTACACAAACTCCTCGCCCCATGCCGACATTGAATGTACTAATCTGGGCAACATCGTCAGCGACAGAGAATGCGCTGCCGCTATTTTGATATTGGGAACGCCAAGCAGGTTGTGACCACTAAGCTCATCTAAGTTACATTCCAGCTGTTGCAGCAGGCTACGGGTCTGCGAATGGAATAACTTACCCTCCTCCGTCAACTGCAGTGGACTCGTCGTACGGTCAAACAGCAACACCCCAACGGCGGATTCGAGCGCCTTGATCCGCCGGCTAAATGCCGGTTGGGATAGGTTGCGCTCCTCCGCGGCCTGGGAAAAATGACGACACGCTTCCAGCGTCAAAAAGTCATATAACCATTTTGTCTCGATATTTTTCATGCCTGTCACGCGGATGTTTAAATATGTCAATTAGTCTTCAGCATCATGCCTGAATATGCCCGGAGATGATATTCAACATCAGCATCTGGTGATTCGTTTTTTGCATAACACCTTCGTTTTTGACATTAACCTGTTTCTTTACCCATCGACCACGACCGCTTATCGCCGCGGAATTTCAGACACCTGCCTGATTACTGGCCTGCTGAGGTGGCAAAAGAAACTGCACCCATGCAGTTTTTGCATTGAACCATACATTATTGCATTTCTCCTCACGACACACTGCTGTTAAACATAGACACCAGACACACACCAGCCCTGATATTAAATATCGGTAATAGAGGTATATATCGTGAAAGGTTTAATTGGCGTACTTGGTGGTATGGGACCTGCTGCAACCGTCGATCTTTTTAATAAATTCGTCACCTTTACCGCAGCGCAACGCGATCAGGAACATATCCCATTAATTATTTCATCCATCCCTGATATTCCAGATCGAACTGATGCGTTAATGCATCATGGTCATTCCCCACTTCCGGCAATGCGTGATTATATGCATAAACTGGAAGATGCTGGTGCGGAGTGTATTGTGATCCCCTGTAATACTGCCCACTTTTGGTTTAATGAATTAAAAGAGTGCTGTCATACAGAGTTACTCAGTATCGTTGAAACCACCATGAATGAAGTCAAAAACTGCGGAAAATCGCGTATCGGTTTACTTGCTACCAACGCCACCCTTTACATGGGACTCTACCAAAAAGGCATAGAATCTCTTGGCTTAACCTGTGTCAGCCCTGATTCATCCGGTCAGGAAAAAGTCATGGATAGTATTTATTGCTTAAAAGCCGGCGATCTTAAGCGGGCACAAACGCTGATGAATGAACAGGCTGAAATGCTCTTTTCACGCGGTGCAGAAGTCATTGTACTGGGATGTACTGAAGTCCCCGTCATTCTTGCCAACGCAGTCAAAAACTCCCCAGATAAATATATTGACTCAACCGGGTCATTAGTACGTGCCGGTATTAAATGGTACGAAAAACGGGTTGGTAAACATCATCTTCTGGCGCAATAACAGCCGTCACCAGATTAATAAAGCATTAAACAAACACTTATTTTAATAACAAATTATTCTCTGGCGGAGGCCATTATGGTTTGGTTAGAAATTATCGTCGTGTTGGGTGCAATATTTTTTGGTATCCGCCTCGGCGGAATAGGTATCGGTTTATGCGGCGGGCTGGGGCTGGCTATTTTAACGTTGGGATTTGATCTACAAATTGGTTCGCCCCCCGTTGACGTTATTCTCATTATTATGACAGTTGTCGTGGCAGCATCGGCGCTACAGGCCGCCGGAGGTATGGATTATCTGGTTCGCGTAGCCGGTAATTTCATGCGGCGTAATCCTAAATATATCAATATTATTGCACCGATTATCACCTGGTCGATGACCATTATGGCCGGAACAGGGTTCATTGTATTTTCTACCCTACCGGTGATTGCCGAAGTCGCCAAAGAGTCCGGTATCCGCCCTTCTCGTACGCTCGCCGGCTCCGTGGTCGCCTCTCAGGTGGCGATATCCGGTTCGCCGATCAGTGCCGCAATGGCGGCGATGCTGACCATTATGGAAGGCAACGGTGTCACCTTTATCCAGGTTATGGCGGTATGTCTGCCAGCTTCGTTTGTTGCCGCGATGGCCGCCGCTTTTATCGCCTCACGTCAGGGATGCGAGCTACAAGATGATGAAGTCTATCTTGAACGCCTGCAAAAAGGGTTGGTGCGTAAATATGAAGGGCAAAACAGCACTGTACCGGGTGCCAAACTCTCAGTCGCCCTGTTCATGTTGGCAACGGTCGTCATCGTTATTCTTGCCGCCTGCCCGCAGCTACGCCCCGGATTTGATGCCGGCAACCCAATGAATACCCGGGATATCATCATTATTTGTATGTTATCTGCCGCTTGCCTGATGGTGGTGTTATGCAAAACATCAACCGATGCTATTGTCCTGACCTCCACATTTCGAGCAGGGATGAGTTCACTGGCCGTCATTCTCGGGATTGTTACATTGGGAACGACCTTCATTGATGCCCACTTAGCGGAGATTAAGGATATCGCAGGCGATATTCTACGGGCTTATCCGATGCTGTTGGCGCTGGTGCTGTTTGGTACCTGCGCGCTTCTCTACTCGCAAGGCGCCACAACGCCGCTGATTATCCCTCTGGCCGTTGCACTCGGCGTACCTACATGGGCGATTCTGGCCTCCTATGTGGCGGTAACCGGGGTGTTTGTTCTACCAACATACCCGACTTCGCTGGCGGCAATGGAGTTCGACACCACAGGGACAACACGCGTGGGCAAGTATGTCTTAAACCATCCGTTTATGCTGCCAGGACTGGGTGGGATCATTGCTGGCGTTGCCTTTGGTTTTATCATAGCGCCAATGATTGCCTGAACCGTTTTACATATCTATCTTCAGGTAGCAGTTAATCGATAAAAAAAGGGGCAGAGAAATCTCTGCCCCTGATGTCAGCATTAAATCATGCCGCTTTTGCCACAACCTCATCTTCCGGGCGCTTCAGCACCGCGTAGGAGAGACCAGCTACCAGCGTACCGGCAATAATGGCCAGCAGGTATCCCAGTACCGGCGTAATTGCACCTGGAATTAACAGGACGAAAAGCCCGCCGTGTGGCGCCATCAGCTTCGCCCCCACTGCCATCGAAATAGCACCGGTAATCGCACCACCAACGATACAGCAAGGCAGAACGCGCATCGGGTCACGGGCTGCGAATGGAATAGCCCCTTCGGTGATAAAGCACAGGCCCAGTACCAGCGCAGCTTTGCCGCCTTCCTGCTGAGCTTTGTCGAACTTACGGCGCGCAACCAGCGTTGCTAAACCCAGAGCCAGCGGGGGAACCATACCTGCCGCCATGATGGCCGCCATCGGCGCATAAGTTTGCGTACTCAGCAGACCCACACCGAAAGCATACGCCGCCTTGTTAACCGGACCACCCATATCGGTACACATCATGCCGCCAAGAATCGCTCCAAGCAGCACCGCATTCGCCGTACCCATGGTTTGCAGCCAGTGGGTCAGACCTTCCAGAATGCCAGCCACCGGTTTGCCGATCAGGTAAATCATGGCCAGACCAACCACCAGGCTTGAGAACAGCGGAATGATCAGGATCGGTTTCAGCGCTTCCATACTCTGCGGGAGTTTCAACTTCGTGCTGATAAGCTTCGCCACATAACCGGCAAGGAAACCAGCAATAATCCCGCCAATAAAGCCGGAACCGGTGCTCACCGCCAGCATACCGCCGATAAGACCCGGCGTCAGACCAGGACGGTCAGCAATGGAAAACGCGATATAACCTGCCAAAACCGGCACCATCAGCGCAAAAGCTGAACCACCGCCAATCTGCATCAGCGCCGCCGCCAGCGTACCCTGCTCTTTAAACGCTTCGATACCAAAAGCGAACGAGAGTGCAATACACAGACCGCCAGCAACCACCATCGGCAGCATGTAAGAGACGCCCGTCAGCAGGTGACGATATGCCCCCGCGCTCTCTTTCTTACTTTCGGTTGCTGAAGTCTGCGCTTTACCGGTTGGCTGGTACGGGGTTGCTTCTTCCAGCGCTTTGTCCAGCTCCTGCTTGGTTTTCTTCAACGCAAGACCCGTAGAGGTGCGGTACATCGGTTTGCCGGCAAACTTCGCCAGATCAACTTCAATGTCAGCTGCCACAATCACCAGATCCGCCTGAGCCACTTCTTCCGGCGTAATGGCATTGCCTGCGCCAACAGAACCTCGGGTTTCAACCTTCACCCACCAGCCACGTTTTTTCGCTTCTGTTTCAATTGCTTCAGCAGCCATAAACGTATGAGCAACACCGGTCGGACACGCCGTCACTGCCACTACACGTTTTGGACCACTGCTGGCCACAGGTGCTGTTGCAACCGGGGCACTGTAAGGTTTTGCATGGCCCTTCGCTTCGCTGAGGAACAGTTCAGGGTGCGCAACCGCACGACCAATGTCGCCCAGCCAGACTTTTTTGCCGTTCAGCGAACTGTCGGCAGGAAGCGTATCGCCCAGAACAATTGCCAGTTCGGCATCATTCGGATTATCAATAATTTCCAGATGTGCTTTCTGTGCCGCCGCTCCAAGCAGGGTTTTCGCCATGTAAGCGCGAGCCTGGCCGAGATTAGCGTCAATAATCAGCAGCGTTTTCATTATGCCTCTCCTGCTGTCAGTTAAACGGTTTTAAGTCGACACGCGCCATCATTGCGGCCAACTGAGGACGATCGGTAATGCCTACATTGCTTTGGCTTACTGCCAGGGCGGCAACAGCCGTCGCAAGACGCAGGGTATGTTCACTGGACTCACGCATCAGCAGGCCGTAAATCAGACCGCCAACCATTGAATCACCCGCGCCGACGGTGCTGACCACCTCAACTGACGGCGGTTTAGCAATCCACTCACCTGAAGCGTTAACCCACAGCGCACCTTCCGCGCCGAGTGAAATCACCACGTGAGCAATACCCTGCTCGCGCAGCGCATGCGCCGCATCAATCACATCTTTCATTTCCGGCAGTTTGCGGCCGGCCCAGATTTCCAGCTCACGACGGTTTGGTTTCACCAGCCACGGTGCCGCTTTCAGACCCGCCACCAACGCTTCACGACTACTATCAAAGATAATGCAAGGACACTGACTGCGCAGGCGCGTCATCCAGTCGGTGAAGGCTTCCGGGCTCACGCCGGTCGGCAAACTGCCGCTGACGCACACCATGTCGAACTGGCCCAGCCAGCTCAACGAGTCATTCACAAAGCGTTCCCAGTCAGCCGGGGTGACTTCAAAGCCGGAGAAATTAAAGTCAGATACTTCACCGTCTTTTTCGGTCAGTTTGACGTTGATACGGGTACGCCCTTGTACAACCTGAAAACGGTTGGCAATACCCAACTCGCTGAACAACTGCTGAAAACCATCCTGGTTGTCTTTACCCAGGAAGCCGCCCACAGTGACATCGATACCTAAGTCCTTCAAAACCTTAGCGACGTTAATTCCTTTCCCTGCCGCGTGCAGACCGGTGGTTTTAACCAGGTTCACTTCACCACGTTCAATTTCCGGGCAAAAACCCACCAGGTCGTAAGCCGGGTTAAGGGTTATAGTCGCAACACGTCTGCTCATTACGCGCCCTCCCCCAGACCTGCCGCGATGGCTTCGCCAATCGCCTTCAGCGCCTGTTCAGCATCTTCGCCCTGTGCGGTAAAGCGCAGGTGATGTCCTTTTTTCACACCTAATGCCACAACTTTCATCAGACTGCGTCCATTCGCCGGTTTGCCGGTTCCATCAAGATTTGTCACGGTAATTTCACTGTTAAATTGTTTAATCGTATTCACCAGCATGGTGCCCGGGCGGGCATGTAAACCATGCTCATTGCGCACAATAAATTCGGCGCTCAGTACATCATCAGTTAAGGCGTCATCGCTGGTCAGCAGCGCCAGCACCGTTGCCGCATCGGCTTTCAACAAACGGTCAGCTTTATTATTCAGCAGCAGATCGCCAAGGCGCTTCAGCACGGCAACCGGTTGATCGTCATTCATGGCGACGGTCACCAGCAGGGCTGCCGCTTCACCTTCTACATCGAATGTTGTTGCTGCACGGCTGACCGCAACAGCGCTACGCACGTTGCCTTCAGCACAGTCATTCAGCCAGATCCCCTGACCGAGATTCATCGGCTGCTCATTGATTGCTCTGGCCACAAAGGTGGCGTCAACCGCACCGACTTCTTTCAGTCGTGCCGCGTTGAGTGCCTGCAGCGTCACCAGCGAGTTGGCCACGACATCCAGCGACAGCGTTTCGTTATCAAGCTTCAGCTGTTCGCTTTGCTTTTCGCCCATCAGCAGCGCACGCAGTTCTTCCGCCGTGGTCGCAGATTTCAGCTGTTCAGCGACGGAGTCATCGCTCAGCACGTGTGTCAGCTGACGCAGTAAACCGAGATGTTCATCAGAGCTTGCGGCGATGCCGATTGCCACATAAGCAACCTGCCCTTCGCCCCAGGTCACGCCCTGCGGAAACTGAAAAACCTGCACACCGGTTTTCAGCACCTGATCGCGCGTGTCCGTCGTACCGTGAGGAATCGCAATACCGTTGCCGAGGAACGTGGACGTCTGTTGTTCGCGCGCCAGCATGCCATCGACGTAGCCTTCCGCGACGTTACCCGCCTGCACTAAGGCAGCGGCAACCTGGCGAATAGCCTCTTCTTTATTCCCGGCCTGTTCGCCCGGGTGAATATCCTGAACAGATAACTGGAACATGGTTCTCCTCTCCCGCTGATTTGAAACGATTCAGCTAACATGAGAAAAAAGGCGTCACCTGACTCCATCAGTTATGGCGAGATGACGCTGAAACGTTTCAAGAAGTCTTGCTCTTTTTTCTTCAGCACACAAGTAAAGTTGACAAATTACTTGCTGAATTTAGAGATAACGCACATTTTCTCTGCGAGGGAGAAAAAGCTGCTGACGGAAAAACGGCGTCAGCTTGTCAGATTCAGCAACGTCAGCAAACAGCATTCTTTGACTGAAATGCTATTTTGATTTTTGATGCCGATTTTGATTTGGCTCCCTGTTTATTTTCTGACAAGCGGCGTAAACTCCGCGTCTCTTCACATCATTGATATCAAAACATGCATAACACCCCCGTAGCCGCCACACCCAAGGCGTTTGATTTAACGTCTTCGGCGTTCCTGCTTGTCGCATTTCTGACGGGTATCGCCGGTGCGTTGCAGACGCCAACGCTTAGCCTTTTTCTGACGGATGAAGTCCATGCCCGTCCCGGCATGGTCGGGTTCTTTTTTACCGGCAGCGCCGTGATCGGCATTTTGGTGAGTCAGTTTCTGGCCGGGCGCTCGGATAAAAAAGGCGATCGCAAAAACCTGATTGTGTTTTGCTGCGTGCTGGGGATGCTGGCCTGCGTGCTGTTCGCCTGGAACCGTAACTATTTTATTCTGCTGTTTATCGGGGTATTCCTCAGCAGCTTTGGATCGACTGCCAACCCGCAAATGTTCGCTCTCGCCCGTGAACACGCCGACCGCACAGGTCGGGAAGCCGTCATGTTCAGCTCAATATTACGTGCGCAGGTTTCGCTGGCCTGGGTAATTGGCCCACCGCTGGCCTACGCGCTGGCCATGGGGTTCAGCTTTACGGTGATGTATCTCAGCGCAGCGGTGGCGTTTGTTGTCTGCGGCGTAATGGTCTGGTTATTTTTACCCTCGATGAGTAAAAACGTGCCGCTCGCAACAGGCGCAGTTGAAGCCCCGCGCCGCAATCGACGCGACACGCTGCTGCTGTTTGTTATCTGCACATTAATGTGGGGCACTAATAGTCTCTATATCATTAATATGCCGCTGTTTATCATCAACGAACTGCATCTGCCGGAAAAACTGGCTGGCATCATGATGGGTACCGCTGCCGGACTGGAAATCCCGACCATGTTGATTGCTGGCTATTTTGCAAAGCGTCTGGGCAAACGTCTGTTGATGAGAATTGCCGTCGTCGCCGGATTCTTCTTTTATGCCGGTATGCTGCTGGCTCACTCTTCGGCGATATTACTTGGCTTACAGCTGCTGAATGCGATTTACATCGGCATCCTCGGCGGAATTGGCATGCTCTATTTCCAGGATCTGATGCCAGGACAGGCAGGCTCAGCAACGACCCTGTATACGAATACCATTCGCGTGGGCTGGATTATTGCCGGATCGCTGGCGGGGATTGCCGCTGAAATCTGGAACTATCACGCGGTGTTCTGGTTTGCGCTGGTGATGATCGTCGCCACCGTCGTGTGCCTGGCGCGCATCAAGGACGTTTAAGGCGCGGTCAGCGCTTCAAGCTCGATGAGATAAACCATGGCCTGGTGCGTCGTCTGTCCGCACATTTCCGCACTGGGCTGTAAACCGCCGCACACTTTTGGTCGTAGCGGCGAAGCAAAAATTTTGCAACGCAGGGATTCATCCAGCTGAACGCATGGCGTATTAGCAGGTTTGCCATCAGGCATGCCAGGGATGGGACTGGAGATTGAAGGCGCGGTGCAGCATGCACCACAATCCGGACGGCATTCCATACAGTACTCTCTTTATCGTAAACCATCGGATTGTGCGGGAAGCGCACAGTACCACCTTTTTGGCACCAGCAAAAGCATGAATTCCGCTTGCCTGAATGCCCCGGCGCGAGTAGTTTTA
Source organism: Citrobacter sp. CF971 (assembly GCF_006385635.1). Lineage (NCBI taxonomy): Bacteria > Pseudomonadati > Pseudomonadota > Gammaproteobacteria > Enterobacterales > Enterobacteriaceae > Citrobacter > Citrobacter sp. CF971. Next base: position 3,214,705 of record NZ_CP041051.1, read on the forward strand.
CGCGATATTTTAGACACTCCTCACTACAGGATTTTTTCGATGCCAAGAGCGAACGAAATTAAAAAAGGTATGGTACTGAACTACAACGGCAAGCTGCTGATTGTAAAAGATATCGATATTCAATCACCGTCTGCACGTGGTGCAGCTACGCTGTACAAAATGCGTTTTTCTGATGTGCGTACCGGTCTGAAAGTTGAAGAGCGCTTCAAAGGCGACGATATCGTGGATACCGTCACCCTGAGCCGCCGCGGGGTTGATTTCTCCTACGTCGATGGCAACGAATACATCTTTATGGATAAAGAAGACTATACCCCGTATACCTTCACCAAAGACCAGATTGAGGAAGAGCTGCTGTTCATGCCGGAAGGCGGTATGCCGGATATGCAGGTACTAACCTGGGACGGCCAACTGCTGGCGCTTGAACTGCCGCAGACCGTAGACCTGGAAATCGTTGAAACCTCACCGGGTATTAAAGGTGCTTCAGCGAGTGCGCGCAACAAGCCAGCAACCCTGAGCACCGGTCTGGTGATCCAGGTTCCTGAGTATCTGAGTGCGGGTGAAAAAATCCGTATTCATATCGAAGAACGTCGCTATATGGGCCGCGCAGATTAATTTTCTACCGCTCGCTGACGATAAGGGACAGCTCGTCTTTTAAGCATATATGGTGAACATGTGATTCCGGCTCAGGGTTACGTTCACCTCATGCTCATCATTTCTCTGAAGCGCAGATACCCGTGAACGTGCAAGGGAGGCTCACCGCCGCCTCCCTTGCAACCCAGGCTCCCGGCGGGAAAATCGTCGCTACGCGAGTTATTCGTCTTATGTCGTCTGCCTGCCGGGTCGGTGCCGAGCCTGCATCCCTGCAGGCCGTCCCCTCTGCCCGCATCCCTGCGGGCAGCCCCGGTCAGCCGTCAACGCCTCATCGATTTTCAGCCGGACCGTGGTCACCGCTGCACAGCTCTGACTTCCAGTTAAATTTGTTTTGCTGTTCAGATATATTCAAATAAAAATACAGGTGGTTAGGTGTGGGCTGGTCCGGCTGAAAATTGCCGACGTGTTTCCGTAAGGCCGGGAGAGCCAGCATGGATGCTGGCTCAGGGCGCGCTTTGCAAGGACGCTTCCTCGCGCCCGGCCCGATAGCCTGGAGGAATAAGCGGAGGGTATTGCGTAGCAACAATTTTCCCGCCGGGAGCCGGGATTGTAAAGGGCGTGGCGGAGAACGCCCTTTACACGTTCACAGGAATCCGGATTTCAGAGAAACGATGAACATGAGGTGAACGGAACTCTTTCTCCGAGATAGCCTGTTCTTTACCTCCGCCAGCGCAGGCTGTCCCTTTGTCATTTTCAGCGCTGACTGCTGAAATAAAAATCATCCATCAGCAGCGACTCCAGATACTGTTCATCCTCTTGCATAAAACGCACTATCAGATTAACCGCCTGAGGATAAAACCCCTCGTTATCCCGCACCAGACAAGCGTCGCGAAATAACGGTGCCCAGCACAGAATATGATGATGCAAAAAGTAATACTGCGCGGAGAATTTCTCCTCTTTAGCAACCATCCTCGCCATTAATGCCAACTGTACGGCAATATGATCGGAGGGTTCATTCTCCCGCGCCGCCAGCCCTTGCTCAACCAGCAGCACATTCATTTGCAGACGTTCTTCTGCCGCCGTCGTGTGTGGATAGTGCCCCGCATAGGGAGAAACACTAGCCGGCGGGGCAAGCAGAAACAACGAGGCAAAATCTGCGGCCAGCTCCAGCTGTCGGGAGTCGCGCCGCAGAACCCAGCCCAGGCTACGCTCAAAACGTTTAACATTGGCAGATAATCCGGGGATCGCCTCCAGTGAGGCAATCCATGCCTGGCTATTGCCATTTTCCAGACTGGCGAGCTGTTTTTCATCCAGCTCACGAAATAACAGTTGCGAAAACCACTGGTACACAGCCGCCCGCTGCTGATGAATTTGATTATGCTGCACTGGTCCCCTCCTCTTTCACAATCTGCGGACCACCGAAAGCCGTCACCTGCGGGGCTTTCTGCTGATAACGCTCGACCTCCACCAGCACGGTATGTGCTGAAGGCCCCTGGGCCAGCTGTGAAGTACCGATATCCGCACTCAACACGTTCGGGTCGCCATAGGTGCATAATGTCCCGGCTTTCCCCCCTTCCTGCGGGGAGTACCACGCGCCTTCATGAATACGGACCACGCCAGGGGTAAAATCCGGACTGATTACCACGCCAGCCAGTACCTGACCACGAGCGTTAAAAACGCGGGCGATATCACCGGCTTTTAAGCCACGAGTGGTGGCATCCTGTTCGCTGATATAAAGCGGCTCTCTTCCGGCAACTGCATAGGTGTTGCGAAACGCCTCGCTTGAGCACAACTGGGAATGTAGACGTTTATCCGGATGGCAGGATTGCAAATGCAGCGGGTATTTATCTTTTTTGCCGCTATGGGTACGCTCAAAGGGTTCCATCCACACCGGATGCCCCGGACAATCCTCATAGGCAAAACCCGCGATGGTTTTGCTGTAGATTTCAATAAGACCTGACGGCGTACCCAGCGGATTCAGGTCTGGCTGCTCACGAAACTCGCCGTGACGTACCCACGGCTGACCCGGCGGATATTCAATATATCCGTCACCCTGCCAGAACGTTGTGAAGTCCGGTAAGGTAACACCGAGCGACGCCCCCATCTTCACACCTTCGTCATAAAGCGCCTGTATCCACTGCATTTCATTCCGGTTTTCACGGTACACCGCTTCCTTATCAAATCGCTTACACAGCCCGGCAAAGATGTCAAAATCATGCCGCGCTTCGTATTGCGGTTTAACAATCTGATGCAGCGCCATCAGCCCTTTATTCGAATGCGTGCCGAACTGCTCAATATCGTTACGTTCAAAACGGGTGGTCACAGGCAGAACGATATCGGCAAAACGGCACGACGCGGTCCATTGGTGATCTAACACCACCACGGTTTCCAGCTTTTTCCACGCGTCGATCATGCGGTTCCTGTCCTGCTGGGCGTGGAATGGATTGGCCGCACTGTAGATCGCCATTTTGATGTCAGGATACGTTAACGTCTCACCGTTGAAGGCAATCTTGTTGCCTGGCGCAAGCAGGCAGTCAACGATACGCGAAGTGGGGATATGCTCCGATGCGCCGCGAAAATCCGCTTTGTACTTCGCCTGCGGGGGATTAGTAATACTCCCCAGCCCAGAGAGCACTGGCCCGGTCGATGTTACCGTCCCACCGCCGTTATAGTGCCAGCCAAATCCGACCCCGCCGCCGGGCAAACCAATTTGACCGACCATGCTGGCCAGTACCACCAGCATCCACGGATACTGCTCACCGTGGTGCATGCGTTGTACGCACCAACCGCCCATAAACTGTGTCCGGCCTTTCACCAACAGGCGGGCGAAGTCTCGGATCTGCTCTGCTGTCAGCCCACAGATTTCTGCCGCCCATTCGGCATTTTTCGGCTGTTTATCACTCTCGCCCAGCAGGTACGGTAAAAACTGTTCAAAGCCGACGGTGTAATCGGTAATAAACGCCGTGTCGTACAGTTTTTCTTCGTACAGGGTATGCGCCAGTGCCAGCATTAACGCGACGTCGGTTTGTGGCCGCAACGCCAATTGCTCGCAGCCAAGATAGTTTTGAGATTTGCTACGCACTGGATCAACGCTGATAACGCGCATCTTATTCTGCGCTACCGCCTCTTTAATCTGCTGCCAGTAGCCAAACGCATCGTGATCGGGAACCAAAAACTCGATCTGCAAGTTCTTGATCGGATTGCAACCCCACAACACGATGGTATTGCTGTTTTGAATCACCAGCGGGAGTGACGTCTGCTGCTCATAAACTTCCAGTGAACCAATCACATGCGGTAAAATGACCTGGGCCGCTGCCGCAGAATAGTCGCCGACAGTTGTCACATAGCTACCATGCAGGCCAAGTCCCCGGTCCATCGCCCCGCCCGCTTTATGGTATTTGCCTACCATTTGCCAGTCAGCAAGCCCGGTAAATACGCCTGATGAACCATAGGTTTTTTGCACCCGCTCCAGCTCTTCGTACAACAAATCCAGCGCCTGATCCCAACTGACCCGTACAAAACGGTTATCTCCGCGCTGGCTGCGATCCGACTTCTCACGTTTAAGCAGCCAGTCCAGACGCACCATCGGGTAGCGCACCCGCGACGGGTTGTAGACCACTTCACGCACCGCGTTCAGCATATCGCAGGGATATTTGTCATGTTTGAACGGACGCGTTTCGGTCCACTCACCGTTGACCACTTTGGCTTCAAAAGCGCCATAGTGCGAACCTGATTGAATCCACTGTTCGGGATTTTCCCCCGCCGCCCACACTTTTGATATCAGCGGATTAGGCGCCAGTACGCTGGCAGCACCCACCGCCAACATACCGCTGAGAAAACGGCGGCGGGACGGATTAAAGTCATGAATATCCATACATTATCCTTACTTTTTGTTGGTGTCAGACACATCGCTGGCGTGGGTCTGGAGGTATTTCAACAACGTACGTTCCTCCACCGGATTAAGCCGGTAATAGGTCGACATGGCTTTCAATCCAGCGATCCAGCCATTAGCGGTATATCGGGTCGTAGGAGGAGTGCTATGACAGGCGCTACAGGTGGATTGCAGCATTTGATCTGAGTACTCCCAGATTGGCGCAAGTGTGCTGATAAAGTCCTGATCGGTGGTCCAGGCGGTGACGCTCACCTGCTGCCATTCCTGATGTGAATCAGGATCGACCTGGGTTTGTAGCACTTTTACGTTCGCCATCAGGGGCTCATCGAGCACGGCGGAGAAAACGCGTTTCCCCATATACTGGGTGATCACCCGTCCACGCCCTTTGCTTTCACGCCAGCCCGTAATTTCGAGCTGGACGTTACTGCCTTCTTTTTTCAGCACCTTGGCCTCGGTGGCGGGAAATAACAGCGCCTTCCCTGCCGGACTTTCTGCCGTTGCCGCCAATGATTTTTCGCTTAATGAGAACAGTGTGGACGCATCCGTTGGCGTATATCCCTGACGCTGTAGCTGCTTAAAGCGATCGCGAAAACCGCTGCTCATATCGGGTTTGTGATGGGCTATTCCTTTGTGGCAATCGATACAGTTACTGTCTTTTGCTGCCGCCGCGCTCATTTGCGCCGCCGCATTTGCCGATTGCTTGCCATGTTCCATTGCCTCATAGCTATGGCAGGATTTACACGCCGCTGAATTATTCGCGCTCATGCGCGCCCACTCCCGTTGGGCGAGCTCCGAGCGTTTGGCAGCAAACTTTTCCGGAGTGTCGATAGAAGGAGAAATAAAGGTGTGATAGAGATCGTTTAAGGCTTCAGTTTTACGAATAAGCGTTGGAACAACGCCCGGTGGAATATGACAATCCTTACACTCAGCCCGCACGCCAGACGCGTTGCGAAAATGCACGCTGGTTTTATATTCCTCTCCAGCCGTGCGCATCGAGTGACACGATAAACAAAATTCGGTGGTACTGGTGTAATGAACGCCTTGCCACGTTCCCCAAATAGCCAAGGCCATTACTAACGCCCCGACGAATGCGCACCACAATGCGTTCTTTCTTATCCACGACATGCTTGCCTCCATTTTTTAATAGCGACACGCTAAGGGATAATAAAAATCAAAAATAGAGACAGCGAAAGCAGATTATAGGAACAGCATCCACTCTATGAGGTGAGTCAAATAGTAAAGATCAGAAATTCGTAATATAGTGACCATCTGTAAATAAGGAATTTCTTATGCTAACACTGACGCTCAATAGAGAAAGCCGTACTCCGCTGCAACTGCAGATATTTCAATTTTATTTCCAGGCAATTCAGCAGGGTGATTTGCTTTGTGGAGACAAACTCCCCTCTATTCGTGAGCAGGCTCAGGTATTGCACGTTGCTAAAATAACGGTAGTGATGGCCTATGATAAGCTGATGGCGGCTGGGTTAATCAAGAGCCGACACGGCATTGGCTATGAAGTGATATTCACCACGCCTGTACGTATAACCCCAACTCATGTGCCCGTAACCCAAGGCTCCCCACCGGTAAAACCTAAAGCTGCCGGGGTCTCTACCGATGTTTACGCCGAGCCTGGACGAGAGTGCTACTGCCGGATGGGCGTCCCCGACCCCAACGCTTTTCCCTGGTCAAGCTGGCGGAAATGGAATAATGCTCCAAGCATACTTAAAGAACAATTATTTACCCGATATCATTCACCAAATGGATTATTTTCACTACGTGAGCAACTGGTCAGATACCTTAATTTATCCCGCGGAATTAATACCCGAGCAGAGAACATCATCATTACCAACGGGATTCAGGAAGGATTATCACTGCTCAGCCAAATATTTATTATTCATCATGCTGTCAGTCAGCAAAAAAAGTGCCATATTGTGACCGAATCCCCTTGTTATTCTGGCGCATGGCATCTTTTTAATTATTACGGTGCAGACATTACGTCAATTGCCGTAGATAACCACGGGCTGCAAACAGATAATTTACCCGAGTATGAAACCCAGCTTTGTTATGTTACTCCAGCTCATCAGTATCCGATGGGAAGTGTGCTTTCGCTGGAGCGCCGTCAGTCATTATTAACGTGGGCGCAACGCGTCGGCGCTTACATCATTGAAGACGATTACGATGCCGTTTTTACCTATGGGGACAATCCCCTTCCCGCGCTGAAAGCCATGGATTATCACAACCGGGTTATCTATATGGGGACATTTTCTAAAACGCTGGGGCCAGGCGCACGGCTTGGCTATCTTATTTGCCCTGATGAACTGCTTCCGGCGGTACAGAATATGAAAGCGCTCAATAACAACGGCAGTCAGTGGTTGTTGCAGCAATTTTTAGCCGAACTGATGCAAAATCAGGTTTTTTATACGCATATCAGCAAGCTGGCCTGCAGCTATGCGACGCGTCTCACTCTGTTACGCGATGGCCTGTCCACTCTGTTTCCCGAAGGGAAAATCGCTGGCGCAACGGCAGGTCTGCACCTCTCGTTACGCATTGCCAGACATACCGAATTCATCGCCAGGTTGCAACAAAGCTGCCTGTTGGCTGGGATCCGTTTCGACACTCTGTCGGATATAGAAAATGGATCAGAAGCCGCATGGCGCAAAGAAAACAGCGATGCTGTTATGTTTTTTGGATTTGGTGGATTGCAGATACAGCAGATCAATAAAGTGCTGACAGTGCTGGAGCAGGCGCTCGCGCAGCCTTGATGAATAACAGGGATTGCACCTGTAGCGCAATCCCTGTTGTTAGACTTACAGCAGGTCGCGGAACTGCGTTTGTTTCAGCGCCAGCTCAACGCCGCGGACTTCTGCCAGTCCTTTCAGGCGACCAATCGCCGAGTAGCCCGGATTGGTTTTCTTGTGTAGATCGTCAAGCATCTGGTGTCCATGATCCGGACGCATCGGGATAGGACGCAGATCGCCCGCCTTTTTACGCCGCTGCTCTTCGCTCAAAATGGCAGCCACCACCGATACCATATCCACATCACCCTGCAGGTGCGCACCTTCGTGGAACGTTTTCGGGTTATCTTCACGGCAGGTCGAGCGCAGGTGCGTGAAGTGGATACGATCGCCAAAGGTTTCGATCATTTTCACCAGATCGTTATCAGCGCGCACGCCGTAAGAACCGGTACACATGGTGAAACCATTATTAATACTGTCGACGGTTTCTTTCAGCCACTGCATATCTTCGATAGTCGAAACGATACGCGGCAGACCGAGGATCGGGCGCGGCGGATCGTCAGGATGCACGGCCAGACGCACGCCGACTTCTTCTGCCACTGGCACAATCGCCCGCAGGAATACCGCCATATTTTCGCGCAGATCGTCTTTACTGATGCCGTCATATTCAGCAAGGCGCGCACGAAACTGATCCAGCGTATAGCCCTCTTCTGCACCAGGCAGGCCAGCAATGATATTGCGTGTCAGCTTTTCAATTTCTGCATCGCTCATGGCATCGAAGTAGTCCAGCGCCTGGCGTTGTTCTTCGTCGGTATAATCCGCTTCAGCTCCCGGGCGTTGCAGAATGTGCAGCTCGAAAGCTGCAAAGGCAATCTGGTCAAAACGCAGCGCTTTGGAACCATCCGGCAGCTGATATTCGAGGTCGGTACGCGTCCAGTCGAGGATCGGCATGAAGTTATAGCACACGGTATCGATGCCGCAGGTCGCAAGATTACGGATACTCTGCTGATAGTTGGCAATCCACGTTTGATATTGACCTGAACGCGTTTTGATATCTTCGTGGACAGGGATACTTTCCACCACCGACCAGGTCAGCCCTTTTTCAGCCAGAATGGCCTGACGCTGTTGAATTTCTTCTACCGGCCACACTTCACCGTTAGGAATATGGTGCAAGGCGGTTACAACACCCGTTGCGCCAGCCTGACGCACATCATCAAGCGATACCGGATCGTTAGGTCCGTACCAACGCCAGGTTTGTTCCATTGTTTTACCCCACAAGTTGTTATACCAAATTAAATCACCTTAATGGCGACTACCATACAGGCATCCGTTAGATGATCAACACATTGCCGATGATTGGTTGATCAAGCTCACATTCCCCGGATAAATGAGGCACACCAATTCAATTTGCTGTCATATAACTTTATACTGCCATTGTTAATTAATGGTTAATCAGGTGTATTTAATGAAAACTATTGCCTCAGCGCCACTGGCGGAAAATGTCATGATGCCGCAGTACGACCGCCAGCAATTAAAAACGCGGATTGTACATTTTGGTTTCGGTGCTTTTCACCGCGCCCATCAGGCGTTACTCACCGACAGGGTGCTGAATGCGCAGGGTGGAGACTGGGGTATTTGTGAGATCAGTCTGTTCAGCGGCGATCGACTGATGAGCCAACTGCGCGAACAGGATCATTTATTTACCGTGCTGGAGAAAGGGGCCAACGGCAACCAACCGATTGTTATCGGCTCCGTCAACGAATGTCTCAACGCCAGGCTGGATTCACTGGCGGCTATTATTGAAAAATTCTGCGAGCCTCAGGTGGCTATTGTCTCGTTAACCATTACGGAAAAAGGCTACTGCATCGATCCGGCTACAGGCTCGTTAGACCTCAGTAATCCACGTATTGCTCACGATCTGCAAACACCGACTGAACCGCACTCTGTCCCAGGAATTATTGTTCAAGCGCTACACCGCCGGCGTGAACGCGGGCTACAGCCGTTTACCGTCCTCTCTTGCGATAATATCCCGGACAATGGTCATGTGGTAAAAAACGCCGTACTGGGAATGGCGGAAAAACGTTCACCAGAACTGGCAACCTGGATTCAGGAGCATGTCAGCTTCCCGGGTACCATGGTGGATCGCATTGTTCCTGCCGCTACCGAAGAGTCACTGGCTGAAATCGCACGCGAGCTGGGCGTTGCCGATCCTTGCGCAATCAGCTGCGAACCGTTTATCCAGTGGGTGATTGAAGATAATTTTGTGTGTGGCCGCCCAGAATGGGAAACGGCGGGCGTCCAGATGGTCGAAAACGTCTTGCCGTGGGAACAAATGAAACTGAGGATGCTGAACGGCAGTCATTCGTTTCTCGCTTATCTCGGTTATCTGGCCGGGTTCCAGCACATCAGCGACTGTATGCAGGACAGCGCATTTCGTGAAGCCACCCACCGTCTGATGCTCAACGAACAGGCGCCTACGCTGCAAATTACCGACGTTGATTTAGACCAGTATGCCCTAAGCCTGTTGGAGCGTTTTGCCAACCCAGCGTTGAAACATAAAACCTGGCAAATTGCGATGGACGGTAGCCAGAAATTACCCCAGCGCATGTTGGAAGGGATCCGCGTACATTTAGCCCGCCAAAGCGAATGGCCGCTGCTGGCGCTCGGTGTCGCAGGCTGGATGCGTTATGTGAGCGGCGTGGATGACTCAGGCGCCGCAATTGATATTCGTGACCCACTAAGTGAGAAAATTGCCGCTCTGGTTAAACAGAGCACAGAGTCAGAACGTGTCAGCGCCCTGCTTTCGCTGCGCGAGATTTTCGCCACCGATCTCGTCCAGAATCCGCAGTTTGTCGCGGCCATTCAGCAGGCCTGGCAACGCATTGCCCAATACGGTGCGCATCAGGCTGTCATTGATACGTTAAAAAGTTAACGATTTCTGCCATTAAACAGGACGAAGCGCGTCTTCGTCCTCTCACCCCTTCTCTTTTTCACCGTTTTTCGCCAGGATTGTTAAATGCCATTACGGTAATTTATGAATCTGGAGTAAATGTGACTAAAACCAATCTCATCACCGGTTTTCTCGGCAGTGGCAAAACCACCTCTATTCTTCATTTATTGGCAAACAAAGATCCTGCTGAGAAGTGGGCCGTGCTGGTTAATGAGTTTGGCGAAGTTGGCATTGATGGCGCGCTACTGGCTAACAGCGGTGCGCTGTTAAAAGAGATCCCCGGCGGCTGTATGTGCTGCGTTAACGGTCTGCCGATGCAGGTTGGTCTCAATACGCTGCTGCGTCAGGGAAAACCTGACCGTCTGCTCATTGAACCCACTGGCCTCGGCCACCCTAAACAGATTCTGGATTTACTCACCGCACCGGTTTACGAACCGTGGATCGATCTGCGTGCGACCCTCTGTATTCTTGACCCGCGGCTGTTACTGGATGAAAAAAGCGTCGCCAATGACAATTTCCGCGACCAGCTGGCCGCCGCAGATATCATTGTTGCCAACAAAACCGACCGTGCCACGACGGAAAGCGAAGACGCCCTGCAAAGCTGGTGGCAACACTATGGAGGTAATCGCCAGTTAGTTCATGCCGACCATGGACAAATTGACGGACAGCTACTGGATTTGCCCCGACTAAACCTGGCAGAGCTTCCTGCAAGCGCGGAGCACGCCCATAGTCATGCCGACAAAAAGGGGCTAGCAGCGTTGAGTCTACCCGCACAGCAGCGCTGGCGTCGTAGCCTGAACAGCGGACAGGGCCATCAGGCCTGCGGTTGGATTTTTGACGCCGATACTGTGTTCGATACTATCGGTCTGCTGGAATGGTCGCGTCTTGCTCCTGTTGGACGAGTGAAGGGGGTAATGCGTATTAAAGAAGGACTGGTACGCATTAACCGCCAGGGAGACGACTGGCATATAGAGACGCAAAACGTCGCGCCACCAGATAGTCGTATTGAACTCATCGCCGATACCGAGACCGACTGGAATGCGCTACAGAGCGCATTGTTGAGACTTCGTTTAGGCGCTAGCGCGTAAGGTTGCCTTCGTTTTTTAGCAATGGTAAACGACGATGAAAACCCGATACCCTCTAATCCTCCTGCTTAATATTGTGGGCCTGGCACTGTTTCTGTCCTGGTATATTCCAGCCGGGCATGGGTTCTGGTCTTCACTGGATACGGGCGTTTTCCGCTTCTTTAATCATAAACTGGTGGAAAGTCCGCTGTTCTTATGGGTTGTTGCTATAACCAATAACCGGGCATTTGATGGCTGCTCATTGCTGGCAATGGGCGCATTGATGCTGCACTTTTGGCTCAAAGAGACATCGGAAGGTCGCCGACGCATTGTGGCTATCGGTTTGGTTATGCTGCTTACCGCAGTGATATTAAATCAGCTGGGCCAGGCGCTTATTCCCGTTAAACGTGCCAGCCCAACCCTGATGCTGGATAATATTTATCGCGTCAGCGAACTGCTGCATATTCCGACCAAAGATGCGTCGAAAGACAGTTTTCCTGGCGATCACGGCATGATGTTGCTTATTTTTTCCGCATTCATGCTGCGTTATTTCGGAAAAGTCGCAGGAATAATCGGCCTTATTATCGCTGTGGTTTTTGCCTTCCCACGCGTAATGATTGGCGCCCACTGGCTCACCGATATCGTGGTTGGTTCCATGACGGTGGTCTTGATTGGCCTTCCCTGGTGGCTAATGACGCCATTAAGCGACCGATTAGTCACTCTGTTCGTGAATTATCTACCCGGCAAAAAAAAACAATTTTTAAACAAATAACGCAGAGTAATTAACATCATCAGGGATACTTCTGATTCCCTGATGATGCCTGGCAATATTTCATCATTCTGATTGTCATTCTCCTGTCATCTTATTCATGTTTAAAATGAGTAAGTTGCGTGTTTTTTACCCTGATTGTTCTTAATTTAAACAATGCCGTTTATTCACTTTCTGTATCAATTTTTCTTATAAGAAATCACGTAAAATCACTCGCATTGACCGGAACGATAGGGTAATCTCGAACACGTTTTGCCTCGCGGGATAATTATTCCCTTTCAGAATAAATTTGTGCGTTCTGCCACAGATTTGACCTTAAGGAATTGTCTCATCGTGCGATGGTAATTAGTCTCGTCACGTTTGGCATTTTTTATAACGATATTTATCGTTAAGGACTTCAAGGGAAAACAAACAAAATGGTCAAATCTCAACCGATTTTGAGATATATCTTGCGGGGCATACCCGCGATAGCAGTTGCGGTTCTGCTTTCTGCATGTAGCACAACGAACACCGCCAGGAATATGCATTCTGAGACGCATGCTGTGGGCAATGGAGATAACTCTTCACTGCAAGCCTCTCAGGATGAATTTGAAAATATGGTACGTAATATCGATGTTAAATCACGTATTATGGACCAATATGCTGACTGGAAAGGCGTGCGTTACCGCCTTGGCGGCAGCACCAAAAAAGGCATTGATTGTTCAAGCTTCGTACAGCGTACGTTTCGTGAGCAATTTGGTTTAGAGCTTCCTCGCTCAACCTATGAACAACAGGAAACGGGTAAATCCGTTTCGCGCACTAATCTGCGTACAGGCGATCTGGTTCTGTTCCGTGCTGGCTCTACTGGCCGACACGTCGGTATTTATATCGGCAACAACCAGTTCGTACATGCCTCGACCAGCAGTGGCGTTATCATTTCCAGCATGAACGAGCCTTACTGGAAAAAACGTTACAACGAAGCTCGCCGGGTTCTAAGCCGCAGTTAATTTCGTTTGGCAGCTATCCCTTGGCTATCCTGATGAGACATATAAAAAAGCACTGCTGCGGCGGTGTTTTTTTTTGCTTTGCCCTTGTGACTAAGAAAAATCTCACAACATGAGTCATTTCAGGTTATATTCATACAGGATAAGTGGTTACTTCAGGTAAACATAAGGAACTATGTTAAGGCGCTCCTCTTCTTCCGATCGGAAACTCCTGCTCACCTGCGTTATAACGGGGATAGTCGTCGCGTTACTCGTCAGCTCACTGCAGTTTTTTATGTCATGGCATCAACGAAACGCAAAGTACGACACGCTAACGTCTAACATACAAAACTATATTGAAAGTTTCTTCGCTGACCTTGAAACCACCACCAACACACTGCAACCTCTGGTAAAAGACACCTGCTCGCAAGCTTCAGCTCAACTCACTTCCAGCGCCGCGTTTAGCCTGAATGTGCGGGCCTTTTTGCTGGTAAAAGACGGTATCGCTTTCTGCTCTTCAGCAACCGGTTCAATGAATACGCCTCTTCAGCAATTGGTTCCCGTTCTGGACATGACGAAAGATATCGATATGGATCTCCAACCCGGTACGCCAATGATGCCGAATAAACCGGCAATACTCATTTGGTATCGCAATCATTCATTACAGAACAGCGGCGTTTTTGCCACCCTGAATGTTAACCTGGCACCCTATCTTCTCTATAACGCCCGGCAAGATGATTTCAACGGTGTGGCACTCATCGTCGGGAAGACGGCTATCACCACGTTTTCCAAACAATTAATCCCCGTGTCTGAACTCCCTGCTCTCCCATCATATAATGCAGCCTTGTCTACATTCCCGTTGGAGGTGCGTTTTTACGCGGATCGGTGGACGTATAAAGATGTTGGATACGCCATCATGCTCGGATGCATGGCCGGGATCATGACCGCCCTCCTTCTCTGGTACTACATCTACAGCATCCGTTTACGCCCAGGCAAAGATATCCTCAACGCCATCAAACATAACCAGTTTTATGTGGTGTACCAGCCAGTCGTAGAGATGCAAACGCTGGAGGTGAAAGGCGTTGAGGTACTATTACGCTGGCATCACCCAACAACGGGTGAGATCCCACCGGATGCCTTTATTCATTACGCTGAATCACAGAAAATGATTGTGCCGCTAACCCAGCACCTCTTCAAGCTGATAGCCCAGGACGCGCCGACGCTGCAAAAAGTGTTACCCGCTGGCGCAAAATTGGGGATCAATATCGCGCCAACGCACTTACACGGCGAGACGTTTAAGGACGACATTCGGCACCTGCACGCTTCGCTTCCCGCAAACTATTTTCAGATAGTACTGGAAATCACTGAACGAGATATGCTCAATCAGCACGAGGCGACAAAGCTATTTGAATGGCTGCATTCAGCAGGTTTTGAGATTGCCATTGATGATTTTGGCACCGGTCATAGCGCACTTATTTATCTGGAACGGTTTACCGTTGACTACCTGAAAATCGATCGCGGCTTTATTAACGCCATTGGGACGGAAACCCTGACCTCTCCGGTTCTGGACGCCGTGTTGACACTCTCTAAACGTCTTAATATGCTGACGGTTGCTGAAGGGGTAGAAACACCTGAGCAAGCCCGTTGGCTGCGCGAACGTGGAGTACATTTTTTCCAGGGATACTGGATTAGCCGCCCATTAAAGCTTGCTGATTTCGTGCGTTGGATGGCGCAGCCCAATAAGCCGACGTGGTGATCGCAGTATGCGATTCATATATTCTCACTCGCCGCTACATCTCTTATCTTTCAGGCATGATGCCCGTCGGGTTGTGGCAGGAAAAGGAAATCGCTTTTAATGATCCCTCGCGTATTGCTTCTGTTTATCGCCCTCATCGGGTTTAGCGCCCAGGCGCAATCCATCAAAGAAAGCTATGCTTTTGCCGTGCTGGGTGAACCGAAGTACGCGTTTAACTTTAATCACTTCGATTATGTTAATCCCGCAGCCCCTAAAGGTGGTCAAATCACCCTCTCCGCCATTGGCACATTTGACAACTTTAACCGCTATGCAATGCGAGGTAATCCCGGCGCACGTACCGAAACGCTTTACGATACGCTGTTTACAACCTCTGACGATGAGCCTGGTAGCTATTACCCGCTCATTGCCGACAGCTCACGCTATGCTGACGACTATTCCTGGGTAGAAATTGCCATTAATCCACGAGCGCGTTTTCACGATGGATCACCCATTACCGCCCGCGACGTCGCATTCACTTTCCACAAATTTATGACTGAAGGCGTGCCGCAGTTTCGTCTGGTCTACAAGGGAACAACGGTAAAAGCCATCGCGCCATTAACCGTACGCATTGAATTAGCCAAACCGGGTAAAGAGGACATGCTCAGCCTGTTTTCATTACCCGTGATGCCAGAGAAGTACTGGAAAAATCATAAGCTCAGCGATCCCTTATCCTCGCCACCGCTCGCCAGCGGCCCTTATCGCATTACCAAATGGAAGATGGGCCAGTATATTGTCTATTCGCGCGTCAAAGATTATTGGGCCGCTAATCTACCCGTCAATCGTGGACGCTGGAACTTCGATACCATCCGCTACGACTATTATCTGGATGATAACGTCGCTTTTGAAGCGTTTAAGGCCGGTGCGTTTGATCTGCGTCTTGAAAATGATGCCAAAAACTGGGCGACGCGTTATACCGGGAAAAATTTTGCGAATCATTACATCATCAAAGATGAACAAAAAAATGAATCCGCCCAGGATACGCGCTGGCTGGCCTTTAATATTCAGCGTCCGGTGTTCAGTGACCGACGGGTGCGGGAAGCCATCACGCTGGCCTTTGATTTTGAATGGATGAATAAAGCCCTGTTCTATAACGCCTGGAGCCGGACCAACAGCTATTTTCAGAATACCGAATATGCTGCGACAAAATACCCCGATGCAGATGAACTGGTGATACTCGCGCCCTTGAAAAAAGATCTCCCTCCTGAGGTCTTCAGCCAAATCTATCAGCCGCCAAAATCAAAAGGCGATGGATACGATCGTGAGAACTTGCTGAAAGCCGATACCTTACTGGAACAAGCCGGATGGGTACTCAAGGGACAGCAGCGCGTAAACAGCGTCAGCGGTAAACCTCTGAGCTTTGAACTATTGCTCCCGGCGGGCAGCAACAGTCAGTGGGTGTTGCCGTTCCAGCACAACCTGCAACGCTTAGGCATTACCATGAACATTCGCCAGGTTGATAACTCACAAATCACCAACCGCTTACGCAGTCGCGACTATGACATGATGCCAAGGTTGTATCGCGCAATGCCGTGGCCGAGTTCAGACCTGCAAATTCTGTGGGCTTCTCAATATATTGACTCCAGCTATAACGCCCCCGGTGTGCAAAGCCCGGTTATCGATAAGCTGATCGGTCAAATCATTGCCGCGCAAGGTGATAAAGCCAAGCTGATCCCACTCGGCCGGGCACTGGACAGAGTTTTAACCTGGAATTACTACATGTTGCCGATGTGGTTTATGGCCGAGGATCGTATCGCCTGGTGGGACAAATTTTCGCATCCGGCTATTCGCCCAATTTATACCATTGGCCTCGACAACTGGTGGTATGACGTCAACAAAGCGGCGAAACTGCCCGCAGCCAGACGGCAGGGAGAATAGATGGGCGCTTATCTGATTCGACGTCTGCTGCTGGTGATCCCAACGCTTTGGGCCATCATCACCATCAACTTTTTTATCGTGCAAATTGCCCCCGGCGGTCCGGTTGAACAGGCCGTCGCCGCCATTGAGTTCGGGCAAAGCGGGGCATTACCTGGCGCGGGTAGCGAAGGCGTTCGCGCCAGCCATGCGCAAACCGGCGTTGGTAACATCAGCGACAGTAATTATCGCGGCGGCCGGGGTCTGGACCCGGAAGTCATCGCGGAAATCACTCGGCGCTACGGGTTCGATAAGCCCATTCATGAGCGTTATTTCAAAATGCTTTGGGACTATATTCGTTTCGATTTCGGCGACAGCCTGTTTCGTAGCGCCTCTGTGCTGACGCTTATCAAAGACAGCCTGCCGGTTTCCGTTACGCTGGGCCTATGGAGTACGCTCATCATCTATCTGGTGTCGATACCCCTTGGGATCCGCAAAGCGGTTCACAACGGCAGCCGGTTTGATGTCTGGAGTAGCGCATTTATTATTATTGGCTATGCCATTCCGGCCTTTCTGTTTGCCATTTTGCTGATCGTCTTTTTTGCCGGGGGCAGCTACTACGACCTGTTCCCGCTGCGCGGGCTGGTTTCCGCCAATTTTGACTCCCTGCCCTGGTATCAGAAAGTGACCGACTACCTTTGGCATAT
Source organism: Citrobacter sp. CF971 (assembly GCF_006385635.1). Lineage (NCBI taxonomy): Bacteria > Pseudomonadati > Pseudomonadota > Gammaproteobacteria > Enterobacterales > Enterobacteriaceae > Citrobacter > Citrobacter sp. CF971. The sequence continues at coordinate 3,232,021 of NZ_CP041051.1, forward strand.
TACCCTGCCGGTGCTGGCGACGGTAGTTGGTGGGTTTGCCGCGCTGACTATGCTGACCAAGAACTCATTTCTGGATGAGGTGCGCAAACAGTATGTCGTCACCGCACGCGCTAAAGGGGTCAGCGAGAAAAATATTCTGTGGAAACATGTGTTTCGCAATGCCATGTTGCTGGTGATCGCCGGCTTCCCGGCGACGTTTATCAGCATGTTTTTTACCGGTTCGCTGCTGATTGAGGTGATGTTCTCGCTTAACGGTCTGGGACTACTGGGGTATGAATCCACCGTATCGCGCGACTATCCGGTAATGTTTGGCACACTCTATATCTTCACCCTGATCGGTCTGCTGCTGAATATCCTCAGCGACATCAGCTATACGCTGGTCGATCCCCGTATTGATTTTGAGGGACGCTAATGTCGCGATTAAGCCCCGTCAATCAGGCCCGCTGGGCGCGCTTTCGCCACAACCGTCGCGGCTACTGGTCGCTGTGGATTTTTCTGGTGCTGTTCGGTCTTAGTCTGTGTTCAGAACTGATTGCCAATGATAAGCCGTTACTGGTGCGCTACGACAATAGCTGGTATTTCCCCCTGTTCAAAAACTACAGTGAAAGCGACTTCGGCGGACCGCTGGCGACCCGGGCTGATTATAAGGATCCGTGGCTACAGCAGCGCCTGGAAAACCAGGGCTGGATCCTGTGGGCACCAATACGCTTTGGGGCCACCAGCATTAACTTTGCCACCGATAAGCCCTTCCCTTCCCCGCCTTCTGCACAAAACTGGCTGGGAACAGACGCCAACGGCGGTGATGTACTGGCACGGATCCTCTACGGCACACGTATTTCGGTCTTATTTGGCTTAATGCTCACCCTGTGTTCGAGCGTGATGGGCATTATGGCTGGCGCAATACAGGGCTATTATGGCGGCAAGGTGGACCTGTGGGGGCAACGATTCATTGAAGTTTGGTCCGGTATGCCAACGCTGTTTCTCATCATTCTACTGTCGAGCGTTGTCCAGCCTAACTTCTGGTGGCTGCTGGGTATTACGGTGTTGTTTGGCTGGATGAGCCTGGTTGGCGTGGTGCGCGCGGAGTTTTTACGTACCCGAAACTTTGATTATATTCGTGCCGCTCAGGCGCTAGGCGTGAGCGATAGCAGTATTATTCTGCGCCATATGCTACCCAATGCGATGGTTGCCGCTCTGACCTTTTTACCGTTTATTTTGTGCGCCTCGATAACCACTCTAACCTCGCTGGATTTTCTTGGGTTTGGCTTACCGCTTGGCTCGCCATCGCTCGGAGAACTTCTGTTACAGGGTAAAAACAACCTGCAGGCGCCGTGGCTTGGCATCACCGCGTTCATCTCCGTTGCCCTGCTCTTATCGCTTCTGATCTTTATTGGTGAAGCGGTACGCGACGCGTTCGATCCCAACAAGGCGATTTAAGATGACACAACCTCTGTTAGCTATTGACAATTTATCGGTAGGTTTTCGTCAACAAGAGACCGTGCGCACCGTGGTCAACAATCTGTCACTGCGCGTTGATGCCGGACAAACGCTGGCGCTGGTGGGGGAGTCCGGCTCAGGTAAAAGCGTGACCGCGCTATCTATTTTACGGTTATTGCCCTCCCCTCCGGTCGTCTACCTTTCCGGCGACATCCGTTTTCATGGTGAATCATTACTTCACGCCGATGAGCAAACGCTTCGCGGCGTGCGGGGGAATAAAATCGCCATGATTTTCCAGGAACCAATGGTGTCACTGAACCCGCTCCACAATCTGGAAAAACAGCTTTATGAAGTGCTGTCGCTGCATAGGGGAATGCGTCGGGAGGCCGCGCGAGCAGAAATCCTGACCTGTCTGGATCGCGTCGGCATTCGTCAGGCGGCCAAACGTCTCGCAGACTACCCGCACCAACTGTCCGGCGGGGAACGCCAGCGCGTGATGATTGCCATGGCATTGCTGACACGACCGGAGCTGCTGATTGCCGATGAACCGACTACCGCGCTGGACGTTTCCGTTCAGGCACAGATCCTGCAACTGCTGAGGGAACTACAGCGCGAGCTGAACATGGGATTACTGTTCATCACCCACAACCTCAGCATCATGAAAAAGCTGGCCGATACCGTGGCGGTCATGCAAAACGGTCAGTGCGTTGAGCAAAATAAAGCAGCACAGTTGCTCACTGCGCCCACGCATCCCTACACGCAGAAGTTGCTAAACAGTGAACCTTCCGGCGACCCGGTGCCTTTACCGGCCGGACAAGCCCCGCTGCTGGAAGTGGAAAAACTGCACGTCGCCTTCCCCATCCGCAAAGGTATCCTGAAGCGTGTGGTAGACCACAACGTCGTGGTTAACAATATCAGTTTCTCTCTGCGGCCCGGTGAAACGCTGGGGTTGGTAGGTGAGTCTGGGTCGGGGAAAAGCACTACCGGACTGGCGCTCCTGAGGTTAATCTCCTCACAGGGCAGTATTGTATTCGATGGTCAGGCACTGCATACCTTAAATCGTCGCCAGCTGTTGCCGGTCCGTCACCGTATTCAGGTGGTATTTCAGGATCCCAACTCCTCGCTTAACCCACGCCTGAGCGTGCTACAGATTATCGAGGAGGGGTTACGCGTTCATCAGCCAACCCTGTCAGCCGAACAACGCGAAGCGCAGGTGAAAGCGGTGATGACGGAAGTGGGACTGGATAGCGAAACGCGGCATCGTTACCCGGCTGAGTTTTCCGGCGGTCAGCGCCAACGTATTGCCATCGCCAGAGCATTGATTCTCAAACCTTCCTTGATTATCCTGGATGAGCCAACATCATCGCTTGACAGAACCGTACAGGCGCAAATCCTGACGTTGTTAAAGTCCTTACAGGAAAAGCATCGGCTGGCTTATATTTTTATCAGCCATGATTTGCACGTAGTACGCGCGTTATGCCATCAGGTTATTGTGCTACGTCAGGGAGAGGTCGTGGAGCAAGGGCAATGCGAGCACGTATTTAACGCGCCACAGCAAGCCTATACGCGTCAGCTGCTTGCGCTAAGCTGACGCTCAAAACGGATTGTTATTTGAAAACGGCTCTGCGATGGCCACGCCGAAGTTTTTCAGTCTGCAGGTCGCGGCAAATTCATCCTGGCGATTCACAAACAGGCACGGCTCCCCTTCACATTCCAGTACCGAACAAGGTACCTCAATGTCGCTGAGGGCCTGGCTGAGCTTATGCATGACTGACCATGCGCTGTCACCATCAGGGCTGAGCAATTTGAGCGCCACCAGGCTGTTCTCATTGCTCTGACCGTTTTGCGGAATCGGTTCAACCTTTGAACCTGCGAAACCCACCGACCAACGATAGCTCTGCGGCAGACGATGAACGATTGAGAGTTGTAATGTCATCACTTTCTTTCCCTGGAAGCACAATCACTTCACAATTATTTTACATCAATATTAACACATCATTGACAATACGTCTTCAGACAGTTGGTAAACGTTTACACCCTGTCTTTATGCCGCTTTCCGAACCAGGTAATTAAAATTATTCAATGGTTCTGGCATATTTCCGGGCTATATGTACTCGTTTCTGCGATCTAACTCAACCTTTTTAACTACAATGATGTGACTTTTTACATAAATTGATTTTACATAAAATAAACATAACCAGGGGAAATGATAGATTTGCGGTTGATGTATATCAACTCTGGAGGCCTTAAGGCCCCCAGGATGTGTAATAGATCACCGTTTTTGGGCGCGACTGGCGTAAAGACAGAAGAGAATTGAACAGGTAGCGCAAAATGCGATCGACCATATCATTGGCCAGGCCGAGTTAAAGGTCGCCAGAGACAACAGCGCCCCAACGATGGCGCCAATGCCGAAGCGGAATGTCCCTGCCAGCGATGACGCCGTTCCTGCCATATGTGGAAATTCATCCAGAATAACCGCCATGGCGTTAGATGACACCATCGACACACAGCCAACAAACGCCGCAACGCCCACAACCAGGGCCCAGAACCCCAACCCAAACAGTGTGCTAAAGACCATCCAGCCAGCCATCACGAACTGGATCCACAGACCGGTACGGAACATATTCAATGCCCCAACCCGACGCACAAAGCGGCTGTTGATGATAGTCATCACGAACAGGAATACGATGTTCAGTGCGAAGTAATAACCGAAATGTTGCGGTGAAACGTGGTTGATCTCAATGTAGACAAAGGGTCCGGCGCTCAGAAACGAGAACATCCCGGCAAAACTGAATCCGCTGGCCAGCATATAGCTCAGCACACGTTTATGACGAAACAGCGAGGCAAAGTTGCCAATAGTAGTACGCAGGCGAAACGGCTGGCGACGCTCTACCGGCAGAGTCTCTTTGATCAGTGTAAGGATCATCACCGACGCCAGAATAGCTGCCATGGCGAGGATCCAAAAGATATAGTGCCAGCTCAGCCATACCAGCACCCAGCCACCGATAATCGGTGCCATTAATGGCGCAATTGTCGTGACCAGCATGACGAATGACATCATGCGCGAAAACTCTTCTTTCGGATAGATATCACGCATCAGGGCGTTGATAACCACGCTCGCCGCCGCCGCAGCCAGGCCGTGGAAGAAACGCATCACGATCAGTTGATCGATGGTTTGCGCCAGTGCGCAGGCCACAGCCGCCGCCGCAAACACCAGCGTCCCGCCCAGGATCACTGGCTTGCGTCCAAGGCTGTCTGCCATTGGCCCATAGAACAGTTGCCCCACTGCGAACCCCAGAATATAGGTACTGAGGGTCATCTGCGCGCTACCTGCTGGCACACCAAACTGTTCAGAGATAACAGGCAGCGCCGGAAGATACATATCAATCGACAACGGCATCAACATGGCTAACAAGCCAAGGATAAAGACAATGGCAATTGACGAGTTCTGCCGGGTGGTCACATTTAGCTCCTGAAATTAACGCGGGGTTAAGTTAACGCTGGCGATTTCTTCTTCAGTCAAAGGACGGTATTCACCTGGCGCCAGATCCTCATCAAGCCTGATGTCACCAATCCGTTCACGGTGCAGTTCCACAACGTGGTTACCCACTGCGGCAAACATACGTTTAACCTGATGATAGCGCCCTTCGCTGATGGTCAAGCGCACCTGAGTTGGCGTAATCACTTCCAGCACGGCCGGTTTGGTCAGGTCTTTCTCATTGTGCAACTGTACGCCATGGGCAAACTGTTCGGCGGTATCATCTGCCACTGGCGACTCCAGCGTCACCAGATAGGTTTTCTCACAATGGTGACGAGGAGAGGTGATGCGATGCGACCACTGTCCGTCATCGGTCATCAGTACCAGTCCAGTGGTGTCGATATCCAGACGCCCTGCCGCATGCAGTTTGTAGGCAACCGGTTCATCAAGGAAATAGAGCACCGTCGGGTGATCGGGATCATCCGTTGAGCAAACATAACCCTGAGGCTTATTCAGCATAAAATAGCGCGGGCCATTTTGTTGAACCAGGGAATTACCGTCATATTCTACGTCGTGTTCTGGCAGCAGCTTAAAAGCGCTATTTCTGACGATTTCACCGTCGACGGTAACGCGGTTAGCACGGATCTCACGTCCGGCAATAGCGCGGCTGACGCCGAGTTGCTGAGCGATAAATTTATCAAGTCGCATGTGTGTGATTTTGCCTGTAAAAATACGAGAATCGGGTTTACGCCCGAAAAGTGGGACCGTTATCCGCCCAGTATAGCGGCGTTACACCATCCCTCAAGAGAAATGATTCATGGCATACTACTCCTTGTTATTGTTTATCATAGTGAGCCCATGATTTTTACTCTTCGCCCGTACCAAAAAGAAGCCGTGGACGCCACGCTCAACCATTTTCGCCACCACCGCACCCCGGCGGTTATCGTCCTGCCAACCGGCGCGGGCAAAAGTCTGGTGATTGCCGAGCTGGCCCGCGTGGCGCGTGGTCGCGTACTGGTACTGGCGCACGTCAAAGAACTGGTCGCACAAAACCATGCGAAATATTGTGCGCTGGGGCTGGAAGCCGATATTTTTGCCGCAGGCCTGAAGCGTAAAGAGAGCCACGGAAAAGTAGTATTTGGCAGCGTACAGTCGGTAGCGCGTAATCTGGACGCCTTTCAGGGAGAATTCTCCCTGCTTATCGTCGATGAATGCCATCGCATTGGCGATGATGAAGAGAGTCAGTATCAGCAAATCCTCACTCACCTGACCAAAGTAAATCCTCACTTACGCCTGCTCGGACTTACCGCCACACCTTTTCGTTTGGGCAAAGGCTGGATTTATCATTTTCATTATCACGGAATGGTGCGCGGCGATGAAAAAGCACTGTTTCGCGACTGCATTTATGAATTACCGCTGCGCTACATGATTAAACACGGCTACCTGACGCCGCCAGAACGCCTCGACATGCCGGTAGTGCAATATGACTTCAGCCGCCTGCAGGCGCAAAGTAACGGCCTGTTTAGCGAAGCGGACCTGAATCAGGAGCTGAAAAAGCAGCAGCGAATAACGCCGCATATCATCAGCCAGATTGTCGAGTTTGCCCAGACGCGTAAAGGGGTGATGATTTTCGCCGCCACAGTTGAACACGCCAAAGAAATTCTGGGTCTGCTGCCTGCTGACGACGCCGCACTTATCACCGGAGACACGCCTGGCGCCGAACGCGACGTGCTGATTGAAGAGTTCAAAGCACAACGTTTTCGCTATCTGGTGAATGTGTCGGTCCTGACCACTGGCTTCGATGCCCCGCACGTCGACCTTATCGCCATTCTGCGCCCGACCGAGTCAGTTAGCCTTTACCAACAAATTGTCGGTCGTGGGCTGCGCCTGGCGCCGGGTAAAACCGACTGTCTGATCCTCGATTACGCTGGCAATCCGCACGACCTGTACGCGCCAGAAGTCGGCGCACCGAAAGGGAAAAGCGACAACGTTCCGGTACAGGTGTTCTGCCCAGCCTGCGGGTTTGCCAATACCTTCTGGGGCAAAACAACGTCCGACGGCACGCTGATTGAGCACTTTGGCCGCCGCTGTCAGGGGTGGTTTGAAGATGATGACGGCCATCGCGAACAGTGCGATTTTCGTTTCCGTTTTAAAAACTGCCCGCAGTGCAACGCGGAAAATGACATCGCCGCCCGCCGTTGTAGGGAGTGCGACGCAGTACTGGTTGACCCGGATGACATGCTGAAAGCCGCGCTCAGGCTTAAAGATGCGCTGGTTCTGCGCTGCAGCGGGATGGCGCTACAAAATGGGCAGGATGAAAAAGGCGAATGGCTGAAAATTACCTATTACGATGAAGATGGCGCCGACGTCAGCGAACGCTTTCGCCTGCATACTCCCGCGCAGCGAACGGCCTTCGAGCAACTGTTTATTCGCCCGCACACCAGAACGCCCGGCATTCCCTTACGCTGGATAACCGCTGCCGATATCCTCGCCCAGCAGGCGCTGTTACGTCATCCTGATTTCGTGGTCGCGCGCATGAAAGGTCAGTACTGGCAGGTCCGTGAAAAGGTCTTCGATTATGAAGGACGCTTTCGTCGGGCACATGAATTACGCGGTTAATCGTACTTTTGATTGATGTACCAGCTGTTTGAGTATAGAATCTCGCCCGCTTTTGCATACGCAAAGCAGATCACTTACCTGTTGCTGGGTCGCCTGTAGCAGGAATTATTAAAGAGAGATTTAAATGTTTACTATCAACGCTGAAGTACGTAAAGAGCAGGGTAAGGGTGCGAGCCGCCGCCTGCGTGCCGCTAACAAGTTCCCGGCAATCATCTACGGTGGCGCAGAAGCCCCGATTGCTATCGAACTGGATCACGATGCAGTTATGAACATGCAAGCTAAAGCTGAATTCTACAGCGAAGTTCTGACCATCGTTGTTGACGGTAAAGAAGTTAAAGTTAAAGCTCAGGCTGTACAGCGTCACCCGTTCAAGCCGAAGCTGTCTCACATCGACTTCGTTCGCGCGTAATCGCAAACAAGTTGAAGAAAAACCCCGCCAAGGCGGGGTTTTTTTATGGGATTTTGTAATCGATATTGATGGTTCTCGTCGACCGGATAAGGCGTTTACGCTCTCACCCGGCAAACGGTTTTATTTCCCGCCCGACGTGCGACGCTGCAGCTGGTCGCGCAGGTTCGGCGGCGTACCTTTGATGGTCAAAGTATCTGTAGCCGGATCCCAGAAAATACGTTCACCCAGTAGCATGGCGTCGAAGTTGATGGTTAACCCACCGCCGCTTCCGGCAAATTTGGTTAACTGACGCAGCGTACTGCGATCTGCCGGGAAGCTCTCTTCCAGCTCGTAGCCTTTATCAGCGGTAAATTCGCTGAAGCTAACTTCACTGACGCCGGAAAGCTCTTTGGACAGCGACTCCAGCTCGATCTCTTCACCGGCTTGTAGCTGTTCGTTGCAGTAGCTGTACACCTGCTGACGCACGTTCTGGCGTTCAGCTTTATCGAGCTGCGCCTCGGCAGTAAAGTCATCGACCGCCTGCAGCAGGCCACGGTTTTGCGCTTTGGCATTCAAACCTTCGCTGGCACCGAGGAAATCCATAAAGAAATCGGCGACTTTGCGCCCTACCCGCCCTTTCAGGAACGTCAGATAGCGCGTGGACTCCGGATTGGTTTCCCACTCGGTTAAATCAATACGCGCCACGATATCCGCATGATTGATGTCCAGATAGTGCGTCGGATTGATATCCAGATTTTCATTGACGCGCATGCTGCTTAAATTGTTCAGCACGGCGACCAACAGATACTCTACCGCCAGATAGCGGTAATGGCAGAACAGGACAATGCCGCCGTCGGCAAAAGGATATTTCGCCAGCTCGTCCCGCAAGCGTCCGGTCGCGGCACGACTAAATGCCAGAAAATCCTCTTCGCCCTGACGCTGTAAACGCAGCGTTTGTGCCAGTTCACTCTCTTCGCTAAACAGGCCATAAGCTTTATTCTTGGCGCTATATACCCGATGCAGCTCAGCCATCATATCGACAACCGTCGCTGTCGGTTCCAGTAATGAATCGCGCAAGACCAGCTCAAGGTTCTGCTCGTCACGTTTGATAAGCTGGTGCAGGGCAATCTGGTTGATATCCAGACTCATGATAAACTCTCCTTTTAGACCGGGCGGTATTCAACCACCTGCCGGGCAGTGACGCAATAGAAGATAAAAAAGCAGAAAAAAAACTGTCTGTACGGTAATATGTTGCCCTTTCATGAACAGACTGATTTCGATTTATGCCACAAATTTCCCGCTATAGTGACGAACACGTTGAACAACTGCTGAATGAGATGCTCAACGTACTGGAAAAACATAAGGCGCCGACCGACCTTTCCCTGATGGTACTGGGAAATATGGTGACTAACCTTATCAATACAAGCATCGCACCGGCCCAGCGCCAGGCGATTGCCAACTCTTTTGCCCGCGCATTACAGTCTTCGGTAAACGACGACCAAGCGCATTAAGAGCCTGCTCCGGGGAAACGAACAACAGTTTATGGTAACTCATCGTCAGCGCTACCGTGAGAAAGTCTCCCAGATGGTTAGCTGGGGGCACTGGTTTGCCTTGTTCAACATCCTGTTGGCCGTGGTACTCGGTAGCCGTTACCTGTTTGTCGCCGACTGGCCGACAACGCTTGCAGGTCGTATTTATTCCTATGTAAGCCTGGTCGGACATTTTAGTTTTCTGGTGTTTGCCACCTATCTGCTAATCCTGTTTCCCCTGACGTTTATCGTCATGTCCCAGAGGCTGATGCGATTCTTATCAGCTATTCTGGCGACAGTGGGCATGACGCTGTTGCTAATCGACAGCGAAGTTTTCACCCGCTTCCATTTGCACCTCAACCCGATCGTCTGGGAACTGGTCATCAACCCTGACCAGAATGAAGCGGCGCGTGACTGGCAACTGATGTTTATCAGCGTGCCAGTGATTCTGTTAATTGAAATGCTGTTTGCGACCTGGAGTTGGCAAAAGCTGCGTAGCCTGACGCGTCGTCGCCACTTCGCCAAACCGTTAGCCGCATTCTTCTTCATTTGCTTTATCGCCTCGCACGTGGTGTATATCTGGGCGGATGCCAATTTCTATCGCCCGATTACCATGCAGCGCGCGAATCTGCCGCTCTCCTACCCGATGACGGCGCGTAAGTTCCTGGAAAAACATGGTCTGCTGGATGCGCAAGAGTATCAGCGTCGCCTGATCGAGCAGGGGAATCCGGAAGCAGTTTCCGTGCAGTACCCGCTGAGCGAACTGCGCTATCGCGATATGGGCACCGGCCAGAACGTCCTGCTGATCACCGTCGACGGCCTGAACTATTCACGCTTTGAAAAGCAGATGCCTGCGCTGGCTGAATTCGCCGGGCAGAATATCTCCTTCACGCGTCACATGAGCACTGGCAACACCACGGATAACGGGATTTTTGGCCTGTTTTACGGCGTCTCACCAAGCTACATGGATGGGATTTTATCGACCCGAACGCCTGCGGCGTTGATTTCCGCGCTGAACCAGCAGGGCTATCAGTTAGGGCTATTCTCCTCGGATGGCTTTACCAGCCCGCTTTATCGCCAGGCGCTGCTGTCAGATTTCTCCATGCCAAGCGTGCAGACGCAATCTGACGACCAAACCGCAAGCCAGTGGATTAACTGGCTGGGACGCTACGCGCAGGAAGATAACCGCTGGTTCTCGTGGGTCTCCTTTAACGGGACCAACCTTGATGAGAGTAACCAGAAGAACTTTGCCAAACGCTATGCAAGCGCCGCTCAGGATGTGGATGCCAACATCAACCGCGTTATTAGCGCCCTGCGCGACTCCGGCAAACTGAACAACACGGTGGTGATTATTACCGCAGGTCGGGGCGTGCCGCTGACGCAGGAAGAGAACAGCTTTGCCTGGTCGCGAGGCCATCTGCAGGTTCCTCTGGTTATTCACTGGCCGGGAACGCCAGCACAGCGCATCAATAGTCTGACCGATCATACGGACCTGATGACAACGCTGATGCAGCGCCTGCTGCACGTCAGTACACCTGCTAACGAATACTCGCAGGGGCAGGATCTGTTCAATGCAACTCGCCGCCATTACTGGGTTACTGCCGCTGACGGCAGCACGATGGCCGTTACCACACCCGAGATGACGCTGGTGCTGAACAACAACGGTAATTATCAGACCTATAATTTGCGCGGCGAGAAAATAAAAGATCAGAAACCGCAGCTAAGTCTGCTGTTACAGGTTCTGACGGATGAGAAGCGATTTATTGCTAACTGATTAATTATAAATCAGTTAGCGAGACATGCTCTTGCATTCGTAGCGGAAAGCAGTAGTATTAGCAGCCATAGCGTCGGCACGTAGCGCAGCCTGGTAGCGCACCGTCATGGGGTGTCGGGGGTCGGAGGTTCAAATCCTCTCGTGCCGACCAAAAATCCTCTAAGAACCAGCCTGTTACGGCTGGTTTTTTTGTGCCTGTTTTCTGAACGGGGAAGCTATGGGGAATAATCGGGGAAAAACCCCGACACAAAACATCGGCTTTACCGTAAAGTTTCAGCTATTCACATAACCGGGCAATCATCAAACTCCGCGTTCCTGGCATCATTAATGATGTATGTGATCACCCCGAATATAGCGGGTGCAGAACTGTAACCGTCATCATCTACTGGCAGCGCCTCCCTTCTCCCGTTCTCCAGATTAACGAGGTGGGGTTGAGGATGTGTCCGATATCGCTTGATCCTGAATTCTCCGTCTATCGCGCAGATCAGCAGCGAGCCATCACAGGGAGAAAGTGACGCATCAACAACCAGTAGCGCCCCCTGGATTATCCCTTCCCTGAAATGTGAACGCGATGCCCGCATAAAATAAGTCGCTGCTGGCTGGCTGATTAGCTGCTGATCGAGGGAGATTCGTGTTTCAACATAATCTGCCGCAGGTGAAGGAAAGCCCATGTTTACGCCCTCTCTTGAATACCGGATAAAAACACAGTATAAATACTGTATATCCATCCAGTAAAGGAGCAATGAGCAATGTTCGTGGAACTCGTTTATGACAAAAGGAATTTTGATGGTCTGCCCGGTGCAAAAGATATCATTCTGGGCGAGTTAACCAAGAGGGTTCACCGGATCTTCCCCGATGCTGATGTTCGGGTAAAACCGATGATGACACTGCCGGCGATCAACACTGACGCCAGCAAGCATGAGAAAGAACAGATTAGCCGTACTGTTCAGGAAATGTTTGAAGAGGCTGATATGTGGCTGGTTTCAGATTAAATGCCTTGAACCGTCATATTGCTTAAGTACAATCCGCCGTGACTGGCAATCATTCAATACTCGCACTATCGAACGTTCGCCAGTCGGCCGCAATCATGCTCTTGCATACGGTGTGGTTGCGGCAACCATCATTTTTACACCTGAGCATCCTGCTGATTTTGCTGACGCTCATATTCAGCTTTTTCCATCGCCTCCAGCATATCTTTCTGTTTCTGATTCCAGATGCTGTTTTGCGGCATCTCAACACGCAAATCTATCCAGCGACCAGCCGGGATATCCACCGGGTCGCCATCTTTAACCGTTTCGGTAAATGAACCATCGTCATTTTTAATACCAATCAGGTTTCTGGCATATTCCGGCGCACTACTATGCGCGCGATGATACGTACGGATGATGAGATCCCCATCAGGGAGTATTTTAAAATCCACCCATAGCAATGGCAGGCAATTGCCGTTTTGCGGAATAACGTATCCGCCGTCCATACCACCCCATTCAGGGCTGGAGTTAAATCCCAAAACACCGGAAACTTTATAAACACCTGTATCGATGCGCTCCGATACGACCCCTTCAGCCTCATAGCTAATGGCTGAAGTGCCGTCGCCATATAGTTTCACAATCGGAGATGCCGGTTTCAGGTTGCCGTTTCCATCCACAGTGGTATTGCTTGAACCATACAGTTTTCCCCAGTTAGTGGGGCTCCCGTTTATATCCATTTTATAATAGATATTTCCATCGTTACCTAACTGAAGAATATTTATCCAGGATCCTGTGGCGGAAGGCAAAGCATCATCTCCTCCATTTGAAAATACCAATACCGTTCCAAATTCGGTGGCCGCCCAGGTGCTGCTGGATGCGTAATACACGCCTGGTTTTGTCGGGAGAGTTGTACTGGAAAGTGTTCTGCTGAATGTCTGCCATCCTTGTGCCACGCCAAAACTATATTGTGCACTTGCGACGTATAAATTTGAGCGCGCACCAGTTTCTGTTAATGCACCAGTTCCCCCCTGCGCGATACCTAACGCATGCCACGCTTTGGTATCTGATCTATATATCCCCCAAGTACCCGAATCCTGTATCAGCAGATTAACATCAGGGTTATTGGCCTGAATATAGGTCTCACCCTGAAGCTGCTTAAAGCGCTCTAACTCCAGGTTTATACGCGCGTTTTTCTTATCTGCAGCCCCTGTCCCCCCTGAAGTAACAGGCACGACCCCATTCGTTTTCATGACTACGTTTTCAGCCAGATATTTCCATGATGGCCCCGAAAACTCCGACTGGTCAGGCAGTCTTACCGTGATATTCCCCGTGTCACTGAATACCTGCTGCCAGTTTTGCTTGTCGTAGTTCAGACCGCGCAGGGCTTCTGCACTCTGTGCCACCAGCGCCGCGGTGACCATATTCAGCGCCATACGAGGAACAGCTGACCAGGCAGCGCCAGATTGGGTTGGCCCGGTGTAATTGCTGACCAGCGTCAACGCTGTACCACTTTCCACGGACTTAACCGGAAGCGTATAGGGAACACCACCGACCTTAACAACAATAAAATCTCCTGCCGCCACCTCGGTTGTAAACGCGGTCCCGCTGCCAGCGACCGCAGCAGAGTTATTCGTCAGGGTTAAGGTTCCTGCTGACATAGTTTTTCCTCAGTACATGTTCGGAATAATAAGAATGGGCATGGCGATATTTCTGTTTCGGGTCATATCCCATGAACCGGAATTACGGTTTGCAAACACTTTGTTGTAGGCTGACCTGACGCTGCCGCCAGACATGACCACGCCTTTGGTTCTGATATTTCCCCATCCACCGCTCATACGCACCTGCACGCCGGTATAGACTATCTGGCAGAACCCGCCGCCTATATCCTGGAAGGCATCGGTGATCTGGATTTGTCGGTCATATACAAAGGGGCGTTTCAGCGTGGAGAATGTCACCTGGCCTGCGGCGTTGGTCATCGTGATACCGTCGCCACCGACAGGTGCGGTCTGATTGAATATCACCAGGTCAATCGTCGCCGTGCCGGCCACGTCATCCCGCCCTGTGTAGGAAATGTCGCGCACGATGATACTGCCGCCGTCAAACCCCACCGACACATTCGGGTTATCCCATTTACCGAAAGGAATACCGCCCACCGGAAGCGGCGCACTGCCGTTAACCGTAATGCGCCCGGAATAAGCACAGGTCATCAGCGCGGCCTGATTGGATATGGCGGTGAAGTCAGTCGAGTTTGAAACCAGCAATCCCTCGTTATAAGTGGCCGCAGGCAGCAGCTCCATGACATAACCAGACCAGTCCGGAGTGAGGGCTTTACCCCCGATTGTCTCAGCGCCAATGATGACTCCTGAGTCCCCGTTTCGGGTGACCCCCGTCATAATGGCTACATCAAATTCAGCAAAGGAATAGATGTAAATGGGATTGGTTGGCACCACGATGACCTGTGAGCCAGGAACGAGTGGCGTATTTACCGGGTACACCACGTAAAATTGCGCGATGCTGTAACGTGGAATGCACTACCAGCACCACCAGCGGGATAACGCTCATCGCTACGGCAAGCCAGACATACAAGGCGTAGCCGCCCATCGCGAAAAAATCACTCCATGATGCAAATGCAGGGGTCATTGGCGGCCTCTTTTTAAGATCAGTTCGCTCACCCACGGGCGGCGTTTTTCCATCATCAAAATCAGGTTACGCATGCGCATCAGCGCCAGCGTGACAAACAGTAACAGGTACCCCAATTGGGGTAAATGCTGTTGCCGGATCAAAGGAGTGTTGAGTTGGCGGGAAAAAATGCGCTTTTGCTCACATTTCAATGAGTTATATAGCCACGTATATAGCGATTCAATATTAAGATAATAATCTCATGTTTAAGATGATTCTTAGAATATATCGCTACATTGAACGTAAACCATTGCTGGATACACTTAAAATATAAGTAAATACAGATTAATTGATGATGCGAATATGTTAACCTGCCCCTGACTCGTTCAAAAGACAGAAGAAAGGAAACACTGTGAACAATAAGATGAAGACAATTGTCCCTGCCGTACTTTTCGCCGCCTTTGCCAGCACCTCTGCATGGGCTGCCAGTAACGATACCGCCGCTCAGCCGCTGGAAAAAGTCGCCCCTTATCCTAAGGCGGAAAAGGGTATGAAGCGCCAGGTTATCCAGCTTACCCCAGAGAAAGATGAATCTACTCTGAAAGTAGAACTGCTGATCGGACAAACGCTGGAAGTTGACTGCAACCAACACCGCCTGGGTGGCGAGCTGGACAGCAAAACGCTGGAAGGTTGGGGATATGACTACTACGTCTTCGACAAAGTCACATCTCCGGTTTCAACCATGATGGCCTGCCCGGACGGTAAGAAAGAGAAGAAATTCATTACTGCGTATCTGGGTGATGACGGCATGCTCCGTTACAACAGCAAGCTGCCGATTGTGGTCTACACCCCGGAAAACGTGGACGTTAAATACCGTATCTGGAAAGCAGAAGATAAAATTCAGGACGCAGTCGCGCGCTAAGTCAGGATGTGCCGGATGGCGGCGTACCGCCTTATCCGGCCTACAGACGCATAAAACAGGCCGGATAAGCGCAGCGCCATCCGGCATTGTATTTACAGTGCGATATCCGCGACGGCTTTCTGTTCAGGCTGCGGTTGTGCCTGAGGTTTCAGCTGTGGTTTCGGTGCTTCATCAGCAACCTGCGGCTTGTCATATTTCAGACCCAGAACCTCACTGGTGTACTGCAACTCTTGTTCCGTAGCCTCAACGTTACCGTTCAGCTTAGTACCATAAGACGGAATGATGGTTTTCAGCTTCGCCTGCCACTCGGGGCTGGCCACTTTATCTTTAAACACTTTTTCCATCAGATGCAGCATGATCGGTGCCGCGGTTGATGCGCCCGGAGAAGCTCCCAGCAGCGCAGCAATCGTGCCTTCTTTATCGCTGACGACTTCAGTCCCCAGGCGCAACACGCCGCCCTTCTCCGCATCGCTTTTGATGATCTGCACACGCTGGCCCGCCTGCCATAAACGCCAGTCTTCTTTTTTCGCTTGCGGATAGTACTCTTGCAGCGCAGCAAAACGGTCGTCGTCGCTGAGCATCACCTGGCTCACCAGATATTTCACCAGATCGAAGTTATCCAGACCCACGTTGACCATCGGCATAAAGTTCGACGTGGTGGTCGAGCTGAGCAGATCCCACAATGAACCGTTTTTCAGGAACTTGGTGGAGAATGTCGCGAATGGCCCAAACAGCACAACGCGCTTGCCATCAAGGATACGCGTGTCGATGTGCGGTACGGACATCGGCGGCGCGCCAACGGAGGCCTGACCATACACTTTCGCCAGGTGGCGATTGACTACGTCCGGATTGTCCGCAACCAGGAACTGCCCGCCCACCGGGAATCCGGCATAGCCTTTCGCTTCCGGAATGTCGGTTTCCTGCAACAGCTTCAGCGCAGCGCCACCGGCACCGATAAAGACAAACTTCGCC
Organism: Citrobacter sp. CF971; assembly: GCF_006385635.1. Taxonomy (NCBI): domain Bacteria; kingdom Pseudomonadati; phylum Pseudomonadota; class Gammaproteobacteria; order Enterobacterales; family Enterobacteriaceae; genus Citrobacter; species Citrobacter sp. CF971. Next base: position 3,248,727 of record NZ_CP041051.1, read on the forward strand.
TTGATATCATGTTCCGCTTCGTTATTTTTCAGATCGGCGACCGTGACCGTCCAGCTATTGTCGGCATTACGCTTAAAACCGCGCACTTCGGTGCTCAACTGCAGCGCAAAGTTGGGCTTTTTCTGCAATGAGGTAATCAACTGGCGCGTGATTTCGCCGTAGTTCACGTCAGTACCAATCTCGGTACGCGTTGCTGCGACTTTCTGTTTTGGATCACGACCTTCCATGACCAGCGGCGCCCACTCTTTAATCTGCGCGTGATCTTCAGAATAACGCATACCGCGGAATAACGTGCTCTGTTGCAATGCGGCGTAACGGGCACGCAGGAAGTTGACGTTCTCGTCACCCCAGACAAAACTCATGTGCGGAACGGTAGTGATAAACGAGCGTGGTTCATGCATCACGCCATTATTAACCTGATATGCCCAAAACTGGCGGGAAATCTGGAAGGCTTCGTTAATGTCGACTGCCTTTTCAATGCTGATGCTACCGTCTGCCTTTTTAGGCGTGTAGTTCAGCTCCATCAGTGCGGAGTGTCCCGTTCCGGCGTTATTCCAGCCATTTGAGCTTTCCTGCGCTACACCATCCAGTCGCTCAACCATGGTCATTGACCATTGCGGCTCCAGCTCCTGTAAATAGGTTCCCAGCGTGGCGCTCATGATGCCGCCGCCAATCAACAGTACATCCGTTTCCTGCTCTTCCGCCGCTTTCGCTTTTGCCGCCATCGAGACAACATTCAGCCCTACAGCCATGGTGAAGAGCATGGCAGTCACTTTTTTCATAATGTTAATGCCTTACTTTTAGTATCGCTTTTTTGCTTTTAATGCAGGTGAAAATCGAGCGGTATCAACGGTAACACTTAAGTAAAAATAATTAAATATTGTTTATAAATTATATTTAATTTTTAAAAATGTTATTAATACGTTGATAGTTTATATGGTTATTGACAATCATTTCTGGAAACCAGTCCGTCAGACGGGTACTATGCTGCGCTTTGCTATTCACCGCACGGATGCCTGTCGGTCTGCTGTATCAGGCCATTTTTGACCTGAGTGTAACTATGTCTGCAACTCAACATTCCTCTGTCGCAGTCGCGGAAAACGCGACCTGTGCCGTGCTGCGCCAACCCCGTCTGCTGGTTCGCGAAACACTGGCCGGTGTGGTAACCGCCCTGGCGCTGATCCCGGAAGTGATTTCGTTTTCCGTTATCGCAGGTGTTGATCCTAAAGTCAGTCTGATCGCCTCCGTCGTACTGTGCCTGGCGATGTCCTTTTTAGGTGGTCGTCCGGCAATGGTTACCGCCGCTGCAGGATCGGTTGCGCTGGTGATTGGTCCGATGGTGCATCAACACGGCGTGCAATACATCCTGCCTGCAGTGGTGCTGGCCGGGATGATTCAGATCCTGTTTGGTGTATTGGGAATGGCACGTCTGATGCGATTCATCCCTACGGCCGTGATGACCGGATTTGTCAACGCACTAGGTATTTTGATTTTCTTTGCCCAGGTCCCTCATTTCTGGGGGAAAAGCCCGCTAATCTGGGGGCTGTTTGTCCTGACGCTGCTGATTGTGCTGTGGGTTCCGCGGTTTATTAAAGCTATCCCCGCACCGCTTATCGCCATCGTGCTGCTGACCGTGTTCACTGTCACCAGCGGGCAACTGTTACCGACCGTCGGTGACGAAGGTTCGATGAGCGGCGGCCTGCCGGGTTTCACCCAGTTGTTGGTTCCGCTCAACCTGCAAACGCTGGCGATTATCTGGCCCTGCGCGCTGAGTATCGCTTTTGTCGGTTTGATGGAGTCGCTGTTGACCGCCCGTCTGGTGGATGACCTGACGGTGACGCCGTCGAATAAGAATCGCGAGAGTGCCGGGCTGGGGATAGCCAATATTCTGGCCGGATTTTATGGCGGCATCGCCGGGTGCGCGATGATTGGTCAAACCATCGTTAACGTCGAGATGGGCAAAGGACGCAGCCGCGTCTCGACGGTTGCAGCCGGACTGGTATTACTACTGTTAGTCACTGGGTTAAGCGAAGTGATGGCAGAAATACCCATGTCGGTGCTGGCGGGAATTATGGTGATTGTGGCGGTAAAAACCTTCAGTTGGCACAGCATCCAGCCCGCCACGCTGAGGAAACTCCCCGTCACTGAAACGCTGGTGATGCTGGTGACCGTCGCTGCCACGGTGTCCACCGGCAACCTGGCGATTGGCGTGGTTGCCGGGGTGATTGCAATGCTCATTCTGCCGCGTATCGTCAGAGGCAAACGCGCGACTACATCAGAAACAGCGTTGCCAGACCGAGAAAAATAAAGAATCCCCCGGTATCGGTGATAGCCGTAATCATCACGCTCGAGCCGACCGCCGGGTCGCGCCCGAGCTTCACCATCGTCATCGGAATGATGACCCCCATTAATGCTGCCATCAACAAATTAAGCATCATCGCCAGGGTCATTACTCCGCCGAGCGCCATGTCATCGTACAACCACCAGGTAATACCGCCCATAATTCCGCCCCATACGAGGCCATTAATCACCGCCACGCCCATTTCGCGCAGGATCAAAAACGTCAGGTTCCCCGGCTGAATATTTTGTAGCGCCAGCGCGCGAACGATCATCGTGATGGTTTGATTCCCGGTATTGCCGCCAATTCCCGCCACAATTGGCATCAGCGAGGCCAGCGCCACCAGTTGCGAAATCGTATGTTCAAAACCGTCGATCACCCGCGAGGCGATAAAGGCGGTACAGAGGTTAACGGCCAGCCACGCCCAACGGGTTTTTACCGCTTTGGTAACGGGCGCAAACACATCCTCTCCGGCGCTTAAGCCCCCCATTCGACGCAAATCGGTATCAGTTTCTTCATAAACCACATCGACGATCTCATCGATAGTTAAGCGGCCCATCAGCTTGCCTGAAGGGTCAACGACTGCAGCACTGACCAGGTCGTCACGTTCGAAGGTACGTGCAGCGTTTTCAGCGATATCGTCCGGAGAAAAGGTGAGCGGGTCATCTTCCATCACCTCGCTGACTTTGCGTTGCACATCATTGAGCAGAATGCAGGTTAGCGTCAATTCGCCAACCAGCACTTTATTGCGATCGGTCACGAAGAGTTTATCGGTGTTCTCCGGCATTTTGCCCAACCGTCGCAGGTAGCGTTGCACCACTTCCAGCGTCACGTCCGGACGCACGGTGATGACTTCGAACTCCATAATCGCGCCGACGCGATTCTTCTCGTAATGCATTACCTGGCGGACACGCGCCCGCTCTTCGGCTGGTAACGTCGCCAGCAACCGTCCAGTGAGGTTACGCGGGAGATGCTGCACCAGATAAATCTGTTCATCGATATCGAGATATTGCAGCGCATCCAGTATTTCGCGGTCACTCATCTCATCGATCAGGTCGTCCCAGACGTTTTCAGACGCCTCAAGCAGGACGTTACCACGCTTTTCACTTTCGACCAGTCGCCACAGGGCGTGACGCTCTTCTGAAGGTAATGCTTCGAGGGTATCGGCTAAATCAGGAGGCGGCAGGTGGGCGACCAGCGCCCCTACCTCAGCAATATCGTCGGCTAACGTACCGACGTCATATTGCTCAGCCAGGGTAAGCTTGCCCAACAGTGTTGAAATAATGGCTTTATCAGTGGTCAGCAGCCAGATAAGGCGCGCACGCTCTTCATCACGCAGCCTGGCGCTGTTTTTGTTTATTACGGACATTAATCATAAATCCATGATATGAAATATCATTAATCATGATGCTGATTTATGTAAATAACAATAAACAGTGCCGCCGGGTGGCTAAAAAACCGGCGGCACGTAGGATCAGGTTGTGCGAGCCACCGCGTCACGCGAGGCGGCTTCACGTTCATCGCCCAGCAGTTCACTCAACTGTCCGTTACGCATTTCCAGCAGCCTGTCGGCATGAATAAAATAGTGATCGTCGTGGCTAATGGCGAAAATGGTTTTGCCCATTTCCTGCATCAAAGGCAATAGCACCTGATAGAACTCCCGGCGGAAATGGGGATCCTGATCGGCAGCCCATTCATCCAGCAGAATGATGTCGCGCTCCTCCGCCAGAGCCAGCAGCAGCGCCACGCGTTTCTTCTGCCCTTTCGACAGTTTCAGATTGAGGATACGGCCATCGCTCAGCTCCAGCTTGTGCCCCATCTTCAGATGTTCCAGCCACTTCGCGACCAGCTGCGGATTAGCCTCTTTACCTTCCGGCCCCAGCAGTTTGTCGAACAGCCAGACGTCGGTAAACACGGCGGAGAATAGCTTGCGGTAGTCTTCCGGTTTTTCAACGGCAACGGCCTTACCATCAAGCAATATTTCGCCTGACTGCGGCTGGTATAGACCGGTCAGTAACATCGCCAGCGTAGATTTCCCGCTACCGTTACCGCCAATCAGAAAGATCAGTTCACCGCGATGAATCGTCAAATTCACTGGTCCAACGGAGAAGGCGTTATCCTGATAGTGGAAAACCACGTTACGCAACTCCAGCGTCTGCCAGTTGGGAAACGCATTTGGACGCGGGAATTCGGCCTTAAAGGGCGCCAGGGCAAACCTGTTCAGCTTGTTGAAGGCCACCTGCGCGGTGAGCAGCGTCGGTAGCGCGCCAACGGCAGAGAGCAGCGGCGTGCGCAGAAATAGCAGCGTCAGCGAATAGGTCGCCGCCACGGCGGTATCCGCCCAGCCCAGGCTGTTGGCCATCCAGAACACCAAACCAATGGCGCCCAGCATCATAATGTTCGACCAGTTGACTGCGCTCAGGTGGAAAGTATCGGCGCGAATAATATGGTGACGGTACTCTTTGGCATCCGGGACGTACATCTGATTAAAGATATGCTCGGCACGCTCACGGTTGAGCGTCAGCTCTTTGCGCCCTTCCAGCACCGTTTGATAATCGTTGTACAACTTATCTTCAGTTTCGCGCAAGGTGGCCATGTGTTTATACACCCGCGCCACCAGCACAAATCCGCCCCAGATGGTGATTGCCATCCAGATTGCTGTCACCAGCAGCATTTTAGTCGACAGCATCGCCAGATACGCCGCCGATCCGACTGTCAGGATAATCCCCTGTACCAGCTCAGGCAGACGAACAAAGGCGATGGTGATGTTGCGGATATCACTGGTTAAACCCGCCAGCAACGAGGCGCTGCCAAGCTGTTCGATACGCTCGACGTGGGTGTCCAGAATCCGTTTGATAAATTCGCTACGCAGTCGGTAGACAAAGTGGTGTCCCAGCGTGGTGAGCGCCAGTTGTGAACCGAGGGTGACGGCCATCAATAACAGCAGCAGGCCAAGAAACTCCGGTAGCACCATCAGCGTGGTGTCGACCGTTTCAATCAAACGCTGGTTGATAAACGCAATCAGCCCAATCCCCAACGCGGCGCTGGCGAGGCTGAGCGCCATCACGCTGATAAATGGCCAGCGATACTGCCGCCAGACAAGAAGTAAAAGTTCCATGCGAACAACCCGGGCAAGTAATAACAGCCCGCAGTTTAAACATCTCTTCGCTGACAGCAATAATAATTCTTATTTTTATTCTTTTTTACCTGCCTGACGAAACGTCAGATTGTAACGACAGTCTCCGGTCAACGGATGATACCCCGTTTTAAGCGGCTGGATCCCATGATAAAACAGCCGCGAATTACCGCCCCACACCACGACATCGCCATGCTCCAGCAGCAAACGCTTTAGAGGGTCATTACGGCGCAATCCGCCAAATTGAAAGATGGCCGGTAGCCCCAGCGATACAGAGACAATCGGCGCCCGCAGGTCGGGCTCGTCTTTATCCTGATGTAAGGACAGTTTTGCCCCTGGCGTGTAGCGGTTAATCAGGCAGGCATCGGGTTGAAAATCAGCATAGCCCGCCGCCGTCGCCGCCTGTTGACACAGGTCAGCAAATGCATCCGGCAGCGGCGGCCAGTGCACGCCGGTGAGTGGATCAAACGGAGAATAAAGATAGCCATGCTGATCCGTCGTCCAGCCCAGATGGCCGCAGTTGGTCATTGCCACCGACATCGTATAGCCGCCGGGCGTTACCATCTGACGAAATGGCGACTGTCTGGCGACAGCCGCTATCGCCTGCAGTAAAGTGGGTGCAGAGTCAAAAGCGAAACGTCGCAGAATAACCGCACCTGAAGCCAGCGGCTCCTGCCAGGGTTTAGCATCCGCAAAAAGATCGAGCATTATGTTTCCTCGCCAGTAGTTTCCCGTTGCAGTAACTGCGCCTTGCGCGCAATACCCCATCGGTAGCCCGAAAGTGCGCCATCACCACGGATCACCCGGTGACACGGAATAACAACCGCCAGTTTGTTGGCCCCACAGGCACTGGCCACCGCGCGCACCGACTTCGGTTTGCCGATGGCGCTGGCCAGCTGTTGGTAGCTCATTGTTTCGCCGCACGGAATTGCGCGCAGCGCCTGCCACACCTGCTGCTGAAATGCGGTGCCCCGGATATCCAGGGGTAGTGATAGCGACGCGTCACGCGAGTTGATCGCGGCGATCACTTCGCGCACGCGCTGCTGAAAATCGGCATCTGCAGGAACATCCTGCGCGGCGGGAAACAGCTCATGCAGATCCGCAACTAACGTGGCGTCATCATCACCAAGTAAGATCGCACAGATACCCCGCTCGCTTTCTGCCACCAGACAACGACCCAGAGCGCAATCTGCGAGGGTATAGCGTACAGAAACGTTGTCGCCACCTTTACGAAATTGCTTTGCGGTCATGCCTAATGTCTGATCCGCTTTGCGGTAATAGCTGCTGCTGTCGGGGAATCCGGCGTTGAGAATCGCCTGCGTAACCGGAACACCTTTCGCCAGAGCATCGCGCAGACGGCGGGCACGCCAGGACTGCTGCCACGCTTTCGGGGTCATGCCTGTCGTAGCTTTGAACAAGCGATGTAAGTGATACGGGCTCATTGCCACCTGTTGTGCCAACTCGTCCAGCGTAAGAGGTGACTCTTGCTCCAACAACTGGCAGGCGCGGGCAATTTTGTCCAGTCGATGCTGTTGCGCGCTGTCTTTATCCGGCTGGCAGCGCTTACAGGGGCGAAACCCGGCAGCCTGCGCCTGCTGAGCATCAGAGAAAAAGCAGACATTTTTGCGCAGCGCATGTTTTGCCCGACAGGACGGACGGCAGAAAATACCGGTGGTCTGGACGGCAAAAACAAACTGACCGTCGGCGTCGGCGTCACGAGCCAAAACGGACTGCCAACGGTCATCGTCAGTGATGCGTAAACGATTTTTCATTTCGGACTCCTTTGTTAAGCATAGCGCTTAGCCTCAGTGTGTCCCCATAGCCGGATACAAAAACCCGCAATCTTGCTTTTTAATTTTTTTCGCTGACCAGAAAGCTTTTGAACTGCGGCGACATCCAGGTGTTAAACCCCTCGCCCTCTTTCATAATCATATAGACCGCCAGCCCTTCACGACGCACAACTTCTTTGGCCTTTTCCGGGCCGAGCACCATCAATCCAGTATCCCAGCCGTCAGCTTCCAGCGCCGTTGGCGCAATGACCGTTACGGACACCAGGTTGTGTTCAATCGGACGACCGGTTTGCGGATCGATAACATGGGAAAGACGCTTGCCATCCAGCTCATAATAGTTACGGTAGCTGCCGGAGGTGCTAATGCCATGCCCGTTAATGTCTACAATCGCCTGCACCGCGTTTTCACGATCGGTCGGTTTCTGAATTGCGACTCGCCACGGATGCCCTTCAGCATTCATACCGCGGCTGTTTAGCGCACCACCAACGGAAACCAGATAACGGGCGATCCCTTCCTGCTCCATTAATCGTGCCAGATGATCGGCGGCGTGCCCTTCGCCAACGGTAGAGAGATCCACATACAGATCCGGCAAGTCTTTTTGCAGGTAATTCCGATGCGCTTCATTCACGACCTTTAGATGTGAAAGTCCGGTTTTCGCTTTTGCAGCGTCAATTTGCTCTTGGGTGGGAATATGCAACGGTTGCTGATCCGGGCCAAAGCCCCACAGATTGACTAACGGCCCCACGGTGATATCCATAGCCCCATCGGTTTTTGCGCCAATGCGTAGCGCCGAGGTCACGATATCCGCCATGGCGTCGCTAACCGGCCATGGTGACAAACTATTCGATAAGTTAAAGCGCATCAATGCAGAGTCATTTTTATAGGTGGAGAGCAGTTGATCATCGGCATCAAGCTGAGTCTGGATCTTCACCTGTAGTTCTGCGGCGCGTTTTGCATCGACGCCCACGACACTGACCCGCCAGAAAGTGCCCATGGTTTTACCTTCCAGAACGGTGGCTGGCGTTGTGGTCTGAGCAGGTTTCGGGGCTTCATCGCACCCGACAAAAAAAATCGTCACCGCCAGCAGCGCTGCGCGATAAAATTTCATTTCCATACGTAATTATCCTCATGCGAACGCGCGCAAGAGTACACCAAAAATCGTTGTTTGTACGGCGGAAAAACAGCATTAAAAAAGGCCCCGCAGGGCCTTTGATAACAATAAATGTAGATTAGAACTGGTAAACCAGACCCAGCGCTACGATATCATCGGTACCGATACGTGCGTCACGGGTGAACTGATTGTCATCCAGCAGGTTGATTTTGTAATCAACATAGGTGGACATGTTTTTGTTGAAGTAGTAAGTCGCGCCAACATCAACATATTTCACGATGTCTTCGTCGCCATAGCCACGGCCCAGGTCTTTACCTTTAGACTGCAGGTAAGCCACGGACGGACGCAGACCGAAGTCGAACTGGTACTGAGCAACCGCTTCGAAGTTCTGTGCTTTGTTAGCCCAACCCAGGGAGCCTGCACGCGTTGCGTTGTAGGTCTGAGTGTACTGAGTTGCAAAGTAGAAGTTGTTCGCGTCGTATTTAATACCACCGGTATAGGTTTCAGCACGGTCGCCGGTACCGAAGTTCAAACGGTTCTGTTCGTCGGTACGTTTTGAACTGGTGACTGCAGTACCCAGAGAGAAGCCTTCGCCGATATCATAAGTGATAGATCCGCCAACGCCGTCGCCATTCTGACGCAGTGCTTCACGACCGTTGTTGGTCACGCCGGTCATGCCTTCGCCTTCCGGGCTACCGTTTTTACCCTGATACTGCAGGGCAAAGTTCAGGCCATCAACCAGGCCGAAGAAGTCGGTGTTACGGTAGGTCGCGAAACCGTTACCACGCTGCTGCATGAAGTTGTCAGAACCGTAGGTGTCGCCGCCGAATTCCGGCAGAACGTCGGTCCAGGACGTTACATCGTAAACTACGCCGTAGTTACGACCGTAGTCGAAAGAACCAACATCAGCGAATTTCAGACCCGCAAACGCCACACGCGTCCAGGAGTTGTTCTGAGATTCAGGCGCGTTACCCTGAATCTGGTATTCCCACTGGCCGTAACCGGTCAGTTGGTCATTAACCTGAGTTTCGCCTTTGAAGCCGATACGCATATAGGTTTGGTCACCATCAGCGCTTTTGTCATCGGAGAAATAGTGCAGACCGTCGACTTTGCCGTACAGGTCTAATTTGTTGCCGTCTTTGTTATAAATTTCAGCCGCATTCGCTGCGCCTGCTACCAGCAGTGCTGGTACCAGGAGGGACAGTACTTTAACTTTCATGTTATTAACCCTCTGTTATATGCCTTTATTGCTTTTTTATGCCACTGCATACTGATTAAGGTCATTAACCAGTCGGCAACTTCATTCTCCGCAAAAACACAGAATAATCCAACACGAATATGATACTAAAACTTTTAAGGTGTTTCATTTATCTGCATAGATGTTTCAAAATATTAATACAAGGGAACTTTTTTAAAATCAAAAAATAGGCAAAATAAGCACAAATAATCAAGAATTATACTAATGCCATTTAAAATCAACAAGTTACACGAAAAAATCTTATAGCACTGAATGACAAAAAAAAATCTTCACTCGCAACTAAAATAGACCCGCTATCATCATTAACTTTATTTATTACCGTCATTCATTTATGAATGTCTGTTTACCCCTATTTCAACCGAATGCTCAGCATTCGGTTTTTTTTTACCCTTCTTTACACAAAACTTACCTTTCTGTGCTACCGATGCAAAACTATAACGACTATTAACTATCTCATAGCACTGCGCTCAGATATAAGCCTGACAAATAATTGATTGTTATTTAATGCTAAATGTATACTTTCCGTACGAATATTTGTACCCGCCGTTATCCACTGTACACCTTTGCACCGTCACGGGTGCAACCAAATGAGGCGTAAAAAATGCAACCTCTGCCGCGCGGTGTAAGTGTGGTAATTCATACATTACCCTTTATACTGCCCCTTCATCTTTCGCGTCGTTTAACAGGTCATAAACACGAATGAGTCAGTCTGACACAACGGTTTCCACCCGATTCTCCCTGTTGCCAGGAAGTATTACCCGTTTCTTCTTATTACTGATCGTTGTGCTGTTGGTGATGATGGGTGTTATGGTCCAGAGTGCCGTCAACACCTGGTTAAAAGATAAGAGCTATCAGATCGTCGATATTACCCATGCCATTCATAAAAGGGTCGATACCTGGCGATACGTGACCTGGCAAATCTATGACAACATTGCCGCCTCAACCAGTTCGCCGGGTGCAGAAGGGCTGCAGGAAACGCGTCTGAAACAAGATGTCTATTATCTTGAGAAGCCGCGCAGAAAGACCGAGGCGCTGATTTTCGGCTCGCATGACAGTTCTACATTGGAAATGACCCAGCGCATTTCAACATATCTGGATACGTTGTGGGGCGCAGAGAATGTCCCATGGTCAATGTATTACCTGAATGGTCAGGACAACAGCCTGATCCTAATCTCGACGTTACCGCTGAAAGATCTTACCTCCGGTTTTAAAGAATCGACGATTGGGAATATTGTCGATTCCCGGCGCGCTGAGATGCTGCAACAGGCTAATGCGCTAGATGAACGTGAAAGCTTCTCTTCACTGCGCCGTCTGGCCTGGCAGAACGGGCATTACTTCACGCTACGCACGACCTTTAATCAGCCAGGACATCTGGCAACGGTTGTCGCCTTTGACCTGCCGATTAATGACTTGATCCCGCCCGGTATGCCGCTGGACAGTTTCTATCTGGAACCTGATGCCACCTCAACGACCGAGCACCTGAATGAAAAAGAGTCGCCTGACAGCGTCAGCATTAATTTCAACAACAGTAAAATTGAGATCTCTTCGGCGCTAAACTCAACGGATATGCGGCTGGTATGGCAGGTTCCGTTTGGCTCATTGCTGCTCGACACATTGCAAAGCATTCTGCTACCGCTTTTGCTGAACATTGCGTTGCTGGCCCTGGCGCTATTTGGCTATACCACTTTTCGCCACCTCCCAGTCCGTTCCACCCAAGTGGCGCCAAACCTTGCGGCAAATAATGAACTGCGCGTTCTTCGCGCAATCAATGAAGAGATTGTTTCCCTTCTGCCACTGGGATTACTGGTACACGATCAGGAAGCAAATCGTACGGTTATCAGCAACAAAATTGCCGATCACCTGCTGCCGCATTTAAATCTGCAAAACATTACCAACATGGCAGAGCAGCATCAGGGAATCATTCAAGCCACCATCAATAATGAACTGTATGAAATCAGACTGTTTCGCAGCCAGATCTCCCCGAGAACGCAGATCTTTATCATTCGTGACCAGGACCGCGAAGTGCTGGTCAATAAGAAGCTGAAACAAGCGCAGCGGCTGTATGAGAAAAATCAGCAGGCCCGCGCGGCCTTTATGCAGAATATTGGCAGCGCGCTGAAAGACCCCGCGAAAACGTTGGCTGCCAATGCCGCCGCGCTCAATACACCGGACAGCCAGAAACTGGCAAATCAGGCCGACGTTCTGGTGCGAATGGTGGACGAAATCCAGCTAGCCAACCTGCTGGAGAACGATGCCTGGAAAGGTGAATCCACACTGTTTTCCGTGCAGGCATTAATTGACGACGTAGTTCCGGAGGTTCTGCCAGCCATTAAGCGTAAGGGGCTGCAGCTACTGATTAAAAATCACCTTAGCGCCCATGATGAACGCCGTGGCGATCGCGATGCCTTGCGCCGTATTTTGCTGCTGTTGATCCAATATGCGGTAACCACCACGCAGATTGGTAAAATCACGCTGGAAGTCGACCAAGATGAGTCAGAGGCTGAACGCCTGACCTTCCGCATTCTGGATACCGGGCAAGGCGTCACATTGAATGAAGTTGATAATCTCCATTTCCCGTTCATCAATGACACGCAGGGCGATCGGTATGGCAAAGCCAACCCTCTGACGTTCTGGTTGTGCGATCAGTTAGCCCGTAAGCTTGGCGGACACCTGAATATCAAAGCGCGGGAAGAACTTGGAACACGTTATATCGTCCATGTTAAAATGCCGCTGCACGATCAACATGCTGATAGTGAAGAGCGCCTGTTGGATGACGTCTGCGTAATGGTTGATGTCACCTCAAATGACGTACGTAGCATTGTATTACGTCAGCTGGAAAACTGGGGGGCAACCTGCATCACGCCCGATGAACGGTTGAATAGTCAAGAATATGATCTCTTTTTAACGGATAATCCGTCTAATCTTACTGCTTCAGGCCTACTTTTAAGCGATGATGAGTCTGGCGTGCGGAAAATTGGCCCTGGCCAACTGCGCGTTAACTTTAATATGAGCAATGCTATGCAGGAAGCTGTCCTTGAGCTGATTGAAGAGCAACTGGCGCAAGAAGGGTTCCAGGAACTCCCCCTCGGCGGAGATGAAAACGCCGAACTTCATGCCAGTGGTTACTACGCTCTCTTTGTAGACACAGTACCGGATGATGTTAAGAGGTTGTATACTGAGGCGGCTATCAGCGATTTCGCTGCGTTAGCCCAAACGGCCCATCGCCTGAAAGGCGTGTTTGCCATGCTTAATCTGGTACCCGGCAAGCAGTTATGTGAAGCGCTGGAACATCTTATTCAAGAGAAAGATGCTCCAGGTATAGAAAAATACATCAGCGACATTGACGTTTACGTCAAGAGCTTGCTGTAGCAAGGTAGCCCAATACATGAACACTATGAACGTAATTATTGCCGATGACCACCCGATTGTACTGTTCGGTATTCGTAAATCACTTGAGCAAATCGAGTGGGTAAATGTTGTCGGCGAATTTGAAGACTCCACTGCACTGATCAACAATTTGCCTAAGTTGGATGCGCATGTGTTGATTACCGACCTCTCCATGCCGGGAGATAAATACGGTGATGGGATCACGTTAATTAAATATATCAAGCGTCATTTCCCGAGCCTGTCGATTATCGTCCTGACCATGAACAACAATCCGGCTATTCTGAGCGCGGTACTGGATCTCGATATTGAAGGGATTGTACTGAAGCAAGGTGCGCCAACCGATCTGCCGAAAGCGCTTGCCGCACTACAGAAAGGTAAGAAATTCACCCCGGAAAGCGTGTCTCGTCTGCTGGAAAAAATCAGCGCCAGCGGCTATGGCGACAAACGTCTGTCACCGAAAGAGAGTGAAGTTCTGCGTCTGTTTGCCGAAGGTTTCCTGGTTACTGAAATCGCGAAAAAACTCAACCGCAGTATTAAAACCATCAGCAGCCAGAAAAAGTCGGCAATGATGAAACTCGGTGTGGAAAACGATATCGCCCTGTTGAATTACCTCTCTTCCGTAACGCTGAGTCCCTCAGACAAAGAGTAATTCTTTTAACACCAAAGTGCCTGATGGCACGCCGTTTATCAGGCCTACGAATGACACTGCGTGGTGCGTGTTCCGTAGGCCGGATAAGGCAAGCGCCGCCATCCGGCATCTGTTATTCCCGCGCCTTCCTCACCCTTTCCGCATAGACCGTCAGCGTTTGCTTCAATACATCCAACGTCACTGGCTTAGACAGACAGCTATCCATACCCGATTCCAGGCAACGCTGCTTCTCTTCGGCCAGCGCGTTGGCCGTCACGCCGACAACCGGCAGCGTTAACCCTAACTGGCGGATACGCTGGGTCAGGCGATAACCATCCATGTTTGGCATGTTGACATCACTCAGCACAATGTCGATATGATTTTTGCTGAGCACATTGAGCGCATCCACACCGTCATTCGCGGTTTTACACTGATATCCCAACGATCCCAATTGATCGGCCAGTAAGCGCCGGTTTATAGGATGATCGTCAACAACCAGGATCATCATGTCATCGTTCGTCGCACCGGCTTTATCCGGGGTTGGCAGCGCCGTGGAGAGCTCTTCACTCCCCAACTCTACACTGTAGATATGTGCCAACAGCGCAGGCAGTTCGTGCGGTGACGCCACGCTGTGTACCCATTCTCCAGGCTCTCTTTCCAGCGGAATGCCAATATGTCGGCGGCAGAAAATCACCGCTGCTCGCCCCTGCCAGGCCTGTTCCAGCACATCGTCGGCCACCAACAGGTCATCCGCATCGGGCTGTTGTCCCTCATATCGCAGCACCGTCATCCCATTACGCGTCAGGCTGGATTCGAGAAAGTGGTACAGTGACGCATTACGTACTGCCAGCCAGCAACGTGTGCCAGCCAATCCTTCAACACCCTTTTTCAGCGGATACTGTGCGCCATAAAGCGGAATACGCAGCGTAAACTGGCTCCCCATTCCCGGCTCGGAATCGACGGAAATATCCCCATCCATCATGCTGATCAGTTTTTCACAGATCGCCAAACCAAGTCCCGTTCCCTGGAAATTACGCTGTACGCCAGTCCCCACCTGGAAGAAAGGATCGAACAACCGAACCACCTCTTTGGCTGGGATCCCTACACCGGTATCACGTACTCGAATGCTCAGGTAGTCGCCGCTGCACTGCACGTGCAACACAATACAACCGGTATCGGTAAACTTGATTGCGTTACTCAGTAGATTAGAAATCACCTGTTGTAAACGCATCGGATCGCCATTCAGCGCCACAGGCACATCCGGATCGATAAAGCAGTACAACCCCAACTGCTTGCGGACCACCAGCGGCAAATAGTTAGCCGTAATATGGTTCATGACTTCACGCGGTGAAAACTCTCGCGGTTCAATCTTCAGCTGTTCAGATTCAATCTTTGAGAAGTCGAGAATATCGCTGATAATTTTCAGCAGCAGGCTGGAAGAGTTATTCATCGCCGTTACCAGACGATCCACCCCACTCGGTAACTCTTTGGTTTGCAACAAATCAAGGTTACCGATAATACCATACAGCGGGGTACGTAGCTCATGGCTCACCGTCGCAAGGAACATCGATTTTGACTGGCTAGCCTGTTCCGCCGCCTGTGCCATCTCCTGCAACGACTCTTCCATTTTAACGCGCGCACTGACATCAACAAGGACACAAATTGCCACGTTTTCATTACGATAGCGCGAGTGTACAAAGCTGATTTGCAGATTGGTATTGTTGCTGGTCAGCACATCAACAAAATTGACCTGTTGGCCGCAAATAATTTGCGTTAACCGCTGACGGTCTTCATGCGTCAGCATGTTCAGATAGGTGTGCGCCAGTTCGTTACTCAGGATATTAATGCCATCCATCGTGCGCAGAATACAAATACCCACCGGCGCAGAAGCCACGATTTTACGGTTAAACTGCTCATGTTCTTCCAGCCGCTGAGCATCACTTTCCGCTGGAATAAAAATGCGCCGTTCATACATGCGCGTGAGCATAAACAATGCCGCCCCGACCAGCACGTTCAGCAAGATAGCGTTCAGAATCATCATGCGGATCCGCTCCAGTACCAGGTCGACAGGAACGGAGTACACGATGCTCAGGGAGGACGGAGGCAGATTTTTCTTCAGTACCAGCTCGCGGAAACCCGGCGTGTAACCAAACCAGGAGCGCTCCTGCATCCAGTGGGGCTCAGCCTTAATATTCCCTTCAGGGCCGGTGAGAGAAATTAGCGCATGGCCATTTTCGTCGAGGATGGTCACGCCCATCGGTAAACTGCCCGGCGTGAAGAAATTCTCCATGCGAATAGGTTGCTCTACGCCCAACAGCGCCTGGAGACGATTAGCGAGGTAAACCGGCGTCAGTGCATAGAAATACCCTACTCCCGGACGCGGCCCCTGGCTAATCCAGAACAAGTTGTTGCCGTTTTCTTCTTGCGTAGCATTGCGATACTTAATAATGCGCTCATGCAGAGCCTTCAGGGCCTCGTCTCGTTCGACGGGCATATCACGCAAACCGAAATTGGCCATACAGAGGTTGTCGCTGCCGATCAGGAACACTCGATTTAAATCATAAGCGGCGGAAAAGTTGTCGCGCCAGTAGCGCATAAACCATGCCAGTGATTCCAGAGAACCTCGCCAGGCGTTGCCCATTACGGAACAGTCGGAGTCGGCAAACAGCGGCTCAAAATTAGGCACGACGGTTTTATCATCTCGCGCCCGCAGCGACATCACGCCGTTTTCCGCCGTTAAGCGATTTTCGGCAATATATTTCAGCTCTTTAATCACATCAGAGGTGCGCTGAATGTAACGTTGGGCCTGATCGGAGCTGAGATTAAGCTCCTGATGGATCTCAGACTCTCGCTGGTGCAGCGCATTCACAATGTAGAACACGGAGGCAAACGCAATCAGACACCAGATAACGAGCGCCAGCGCTCTGAACAGGTAGCGTGAGACTTTTAGGGTTGAATGAACGGAAGCAAGGTATTTCAAAGGGGCGAAGCTCCGCCTCAGGGCATTAATAGAGTGTGGTTAAGGTAGCGGTAAATGTCCGGCGTCGCAATGCCCTCTCTTTACGGGAATATGATACACCGCTCTGAAACCATTGTCTTAACCCGTGATAATCATCGTTTGCCTGAAAAACACTGCACGGATGTCAGAATGCGCGACCTGAGATGGCTGGCTCGTCGGTTATACCCACGACGATTACGCAACCAAATGATCATGATGGCCATTCTGATGGTCATCATTCCGACGATATCTATAGGCTATATCGTAGAAACTGAAGGCCGTTCAGCAGTCTTATCTGAAAAAGAGAAAAAACTTTCATCGGTGATAACCCTGCTAAACGATGCGCTGGGCGACCGCTTTAGTCACTACCCAGACCTGCCGCGTGAAGCGCGTATTCGCGCGCTTAATCATGAGTTGGGCCCCGTCACCGAACGGATTACGCAGGCGTTTCCCGGCATTGGCGCAGGGTATTACCACAAAGCGCTGGATGCCATTATCACCTATGCCCCCTCTGCGCTCTACCAAAGCAACGTAGGTATTACCATCACCGAGGATCACCCCGGACGTGAAGTGATGAGTAGCAACTCGCCAGTGGTCTATTCAGGGCGACAAGTACGCGGCGATATACTCAACTCCATGATCCCAATAGAGCGCCAGGGTGAAGTTATTGGCTATATCTGGGCCAATGAGTTAACGGAAGATATCCGCCAGCAGGCCTGGAAAATGGACGTCAGGATTATTGCTGTCCTGGTTGCCGGGCTCATCTGTAGCCTGCTGCTCATCGTGCATTTTTCACGCCGTCTCAGTGCGAATATCGACATTATCACCGATGGACTCTCAACGCTGGCACAAAAAACGCCTGCCCGATTGCCTGAACTCCCCGGCGAGTTGGGACAAATCAGCCGTAGCGTCAATGCGTTGGCGCAAACGCTACGAGAAACCAAAACCCTTAACGATCTGATTATTGAAAATGCTGCCGATGGCGTGATCGCCATCGACAGACAGGGTGACGTCACCACCATGAACCCGGCAGCAGAGCAGATAACAGGCTACACGCTGCATGAGCTGGTTGGACAGTCTTACGCGACGCTCTTTGCCAACACGCAGTTTTATAGCCCGGTATTGGACACCCTTGAGCACGGTACTGAACATGTGGCCCAGGAGATTAGCTTTCCAGGACGTGAACGCACCATTGAAATCAGCGTCACCACGAGCAGGATCCATAACGCCCACGGCGAGTTGATTGGCGCATTGGTTATTTTCTCCGATTTAACCGCTCGTAAAGAGGCCCAGCGTCGCCTGGCGCAAACTGAAAGGCTTGCCACCTTAGGTGAGCTGATGGCCGGCGTCGCACATGAAGTGAGAAACCCGCTGACCGCAATCCGTGGCTACGTCCAGATCATCCGCCAGCAAACCTCTCTGCCGGAGCATCAGGAATATTTATCTGTTGTGCTTAATGAAATTGATTCCATCAATAAAGTTATTCAACAACTGTTAGATTTCTCGCGACCGCGACAAAGCCAGTGGCAACAGATCCAGCTCAATGCGCTAATTGAAGAAACGCTAATCCTGGTGCAAACCGCTGGCCTTCAGGCACGGATCGCCTTTATAACGGAATTAGATCCCAGCCTGCCGCCGATCGTCGCCGATCGCGAGCTTCTCAAACAGGTAGTCCTCAATATTTTAATCAATGCGGTACAGGCGATCGCTGCACGAGGAGAAATTCGCATTCGCACCTGGCAATACTCTGCCTCGCAACAGGCCGTGATGATTGAAGATAATGGCAACGGTATCGAACTCACCATCCAGAAGAAAATATTCGATCCCTTTTTTACGACAAAAGCATCCGGCACCGGTCTTGGACTGGCGCTGAGCCAGCGCATCATTAACGCGCATCAGGGGGATATTCACGTCACCAGCCAGCCAGGCTGCGGGGCGATATTCACCCTCATTTTACCTCTTAACCCGCAGGGAAATCCGTCAGAATGAAAACGACCTACCGTATTCTCATCGTGGATGATGAAGACAATGTTCGCCGTATGCTTGCCACTGCATTTTCCCTGCAGGGACATGAAACGCATTGCGCCAGCGACGGGAAAGCCGCGCTGAGCCTGTTTAGCGAAATGCAGCCCGACGTGGTGCTGATGGACATTCGCATGCCGGAGATGGATGGCATCGACGCGCTGAAAGTCATGCGTACACAGCAACCACGCATCCCCGTCATTTTGATGACCGCCTATGCCGAAGTAGAAACCGCAGTAGAAGCTCTGCGTAGCGGCGCATTCGACTACGTGATTAAGCCCTTTGATCTCGACGAGCTAAGTATGGTGATTCAACGCGCGTTGCAATTGCAGGAGATGAAACAGGAAATCCGCAATCTGCATAAAGCGTTGAGCACCAGCTGGCAATGGGGACATATTCTGACCAACAGCCCACGAATGATGGATATCTGTAAAGACACGGCGAAAATTGCCCTCTCACAGGCAAATGTCCTGATCAGCGGTGAAAGTGGCACAGGAAAAGAGCTGATCGCCCGCGCCATTCATTACAACAGCAAACGTGCCAATGGCCCGTTTATAAAAGTTAACTGCGCGGCTCTGCCGGAGTCGCTACTGGAAAGCGAGCTATTTGGTCACGAAAAAGGTGCGTTTACCGGGGCACAGACGTTGCGCCAGGGGTTGTTCGAACGCGCTCATCAGGGAACATTATTGCTTGATGAAATTGGTGAGATGCCGCTGGTGCTGCAGGCCAAACTGCTGCGTATTTTGCAGGAGAGAGAGTTTGAACGCATCGGCGGGCACCAGACCATTCGCGTTGATATTCGCATCGTCGCCGCCACTAACCGCTGCCTGCAAACGATGGTGAAGGAAGGAACGTTTCGGGAAGATCTGTTTTACCGGCTCAACGTTATCCATCTGACTTTGCCTCCCTTACGCGAGCGTCGGGAAGACATTGCTTTATTAGCGAACCATTTTTTACAAAAATTCAGCTCTGAAAATCAGCGAGATATTATCGAGATCGACCCGACGGCGATGTCGATTCTCACCGCCTGGCCCTGGCCGGGTAATATTCGCGAACTGTCAAACGTCATCGAACGTGCAGTCGTGATGAATACCGGCGCGGTGATCTTTGCCGACGATCTCCCCGACCCGTTCCGCAACCCGGTTAACGCAATGACAGAGACAAAACCAACTTACTCCGGGGAACGCAATCTGAAAGAAGAGATTAAGCGTGAGGAAAAACGCATTATCCTCGAAGTCCTCGATAATCAGGACGGCAATCGTACCCGCACGGCGTTGATGCTGGGGATTAGCCGTCGCGCTCTGATGTATAAATTACAAGAGTACGGCATCGACCCATCGGGTTCCTGATACGCTAATTTGCTATGCAGAATTTTGCACACTGCGCAAAACTCTGCATAGTCCCCTCATCTTCCCATCAGCAAAAGAAGAAAAATTATCATTTAATTTCAATGCATTAAATAATCTCATTTCACCTTTATCATTCTGGCACCCTGCTTGCAATTCCCTGAACGTACCCAAAATGGAGTATGCAAAAAGGGAAACATAATGAAAACAAAACTGATTACCTTACAAGACGCTGCGGGCTTCTTTCGTGACGGCATGACCATCATGGTCGGTGGTTTCATGGGCGTTGGCACACCGCCTCGTCTGGTTGAAGCCTTGTTGGAATCCGGCGTAAGAGATCTGACGCTAATCGCTAACGATACCGCCTTTGTCGATACCGGTATCGGCCCCCTGATCGTCAATGGGCGGGTAAGCAAAGTGATCGCTTCGCACATAGGCACCAACCCGGAAACGGGTCGCCGCATGATCGCAGGCGAAATGGACGTACAACTGGTTCCACAAGGTACCCTGATCGAGCAAATTCGATGCGGCGGCGCGGGTCTTGGCGGTTTTCTAACACCCACCGGCGTCGGCACCATCGTGGAAGATGGAAAACAGACCATGACGCTCGAGGGTAAAACCTGGCTGCTTGAACGCCCATTGCGCGCCGATTTAGCGCTAATTCGCGCCCATCGCGCTGACATGCTTGGCAACCTCACTTATCAGCTCAGCGCCCGGAACTTTAATCCTCTAATTGCTCTCGCCGCTGACATCACGCTGGTTGAACCGGATGAAATGGTGGAAACAGGTGAGCTGCAGCCTGACCAGATTGTTACCCCCGGCGCCGTTATCGACCATATCGTCATTCCACAGGAGAGCTAATCATGGATGCTAAACAACGTATTGCGCGCCGTGTGGCGCAAGAGCTTCGCGATGGCGATATCGTTAACTTAGGTATCGGCCTGCCGACGATGGTAGCCAACTATTTGCCCGCGGATATTCACATTACGCTGCAATCTGAGAACGGTTTTCTGGGACTGGGCCCTGTCACCACCGCGCATCCTGACCTGGTGAACGCGGGCGGCCAACCGTGCGGTATTTTGCCGGGCGCGGCGATGTTTGATAGCGCCATGTCGTTCGCGTTGATTCGCGGCGGTCACGTTGATGCCTGTGTGCTTGGCGGGTTGCAGGTCGATGAGCAGGCCAACCTAGCCAACTGGGTTGTTCCCGGAAAAATGGTGCCCGGCATGGGTGGCGCAATGGATCTGGTGACCGGTGCACGTAAAGTCATTATCGCCATGGAACATTGCGCGAAAGACGGCTCTGCGAAAATCCTGCGTCAATGCACCATGCCGCTTACTGCACAACATGCTGTGCACATGCTGGTCACTGAGCTCGCCGTATTTCGCTTTATTGACGGCAAAATGTGGCTGACTGAAATCGTCGAAGGTTGCGACATCGCCACGCTGCGTGAAAAAACCGACGCCCATTTTGATATTGCCGACGATCTTCGCATCCAGCGAGGTGACGCATGATTGGCCGCATCGCTCGCTTTATGACGCGGGTGGTCAGCCGCTGGCTGCCCGATCCGCTCATTTTCGCCATGTTATTAACGTTGCTGACTTTTGGCATCGCACTGTGGTTAACACCACAGACGCCTATTAGCATGGTGAAATTCTGGGGTGACGGTTTCTGGAACCTGCTGGCGTTTGGTATGCAGATGGCGCTGATCATCGTAACCGGCCATGCGTTAGCCAGTTCCGGGCCGGTGAAAAGCCTGCTGCGTACGGCGGCATCCGCCGCCAAAACCCCCGCTCAGGGGGTAATGTTGGTCACTTTTTTTGGTTCGGTGGCCTGCGTTATTAACTGGGGATTTGGTCTGGTGGTCGGGGCGATGTTCGCCCGCGAAGTCGCCCGTCGGGTACCGGGTTCCGATTATCCGTTATTGATTGCCTGCGCTTATATCGGGTTTTTGACCTGGGGTGGCGGTTTCTCTGGCTCAATGCCTTTGCTGGCGGCAACGCCTGGTAACCCGGTCGAGCACATAGCGGGCCTGATTCCTGTCGCGGATACTCTCTTCACCGGCTTCAATATCTTCATCACCGTGGCGCTGATTGTTGTGATGCCGTTCATTACACGCATGATGACGCCAAAACCTTCGGATGTGGTGAGCATCGATCCGAAACTGTTACTGGAAGAAGCAGATTTTCAGAAGAAACTGCCGCCAGATGCGCCACCATCGGAAAAACTGGAAGAGAGCCGCATTCTGGCGCTGATCATCGGTGCCTTAGGGATTGCCTATCTGGGCATCTACTTTGCCGAGAAAGGTTTCAACATCACCATCAATACCGTCAACCTGATGTTTATGATTGCCGGTCTGCTGCTGCACAAAACGCCGATGGCCTATATGCGTGCGGTCAGCGCCGCCGCACGTAGCACCGCCGGAATTCTGGTGCAATTCCCCTTCTACGCGGGCATTCAGTTGATGATGGAGCACTCCGGTCTCGGTGGGCTCATTACTGAGTTTTTCATCAACGTTGCTAACAAAGATACCTTCCCGCTGATGACCTTCTTCAGTTCAGCACTGATTAACTTTGCCGTGCCATCCGGCGGTGGCCATTGGGTTATTCAGGGACCGTTCGTCATGCCTGCCGCTCAAGCTCTGGGTGCCGATCTTGGCAAATCTGTCATGGCCATCGCCTACGGAGAGCAATGGATGAATATGGCACAGCCGTTCTGGGCACTCCCTGCTCTGGCCATCGCCGGATTGGGGGTACGCGACATCATGGGGTACTGCATCACCGCCCTGCTCTTCTCCGGCATCATTTTTGTTATTGGATTGACCTTGTTCTGACGGCAACCTCTTATTTAAAGGAACTGAAAAATGAAAAACTGTGTCATCGTCAGCGCGGCTCGTACCGCAATCGGTAGTTTTAACGGCGCACTGGCAACTACGGGGGCCGTCGAGCTTGGAGCAACCGTCATTAGAGCCGCTCTTGAACGCGCTCACCTTGACCCACAGCGCGTGGACGAGGTGATTATGGGCAACGTGTTGCAGTCAGGGCTCGGCCAAAACCCGGCGCGCCAGGCATTATTAAAAAGCGGCTTATCCGACACCGTTTGCGGCTTTACCGTCAACAAAGTGTGCGGCTCCGGCCTGAAAAGCGTGGCGCTTGCCGCCCTGGCAATCAAAGCGGGACAAGCCCAGACGATCGTCTCGGGGGGGATGGAAAACATGAGCCTGGCCCCCTACCTGTTAGACGCGAAAGCCCGTTGGGGGTATCGCCTTGGTGACGGGCAATTGTCTGACGTCATTCTGCGCGATGGACTGATCTGCGCCGAGCATGGTTACCATATGGGGATCACTGCAGAAAATGTCGCCAAAGAGTATGGCATTAGCCGCGAAATGCAGGATGAACTGGCTCTGCAGTCACAGCGTAAAGCCGTTGCCGCAATCGAATCTGGCGCATTTCAGGCTGAAATCGTGCCCGTGAGCGTATCGTCACGGAAGAAAACCATCATTTTTGATCGTGATGAATTCCCCAAAGCTGACTCGACGGCAGAAGGTCTCGCCGCGTTGCGGCCAGCCTTCGATAAAACAGGAACCGTCACCGCAGGTAACGCCTCGGGGATCAACGACGGCGCGGCGGCATTAGTGGTAATGGAAGAGTCTGCAGCACTGGCGGCTGGGCTAAAACCGCTGGCGCGGATCAAAGCCTGGGCCAGCGGCGGCGTGGCACCGGCAATGATGGGGATGGGGCCAGTTCCAGCCACGCAAAAAGCGCTACAGCTGAGTGGACTGCAGCTGTCCGACATCGATCTTATTGAAGCCAACGAGGCCTTTGCCGCGCAGTTCCTTGCCGTCGGCAAAACGCTGGGGTTCGATCCGCAAAAGGTTAACGTCAACGGCGGGGCAATTGCGCTGGGACACCCTATTGGTGCCAGCGGTGCGCGAATTCTGGTTACGCTGCTACATGCGCTACAGACACGGGATCAAACGCTTGGACTTGCCACGCTGTGCATTGGCGGCGGTCAAGGAATCGCGATGATCGTGGAGCGCATGAACTAAAAAAAGGGCCGGAGTTCTCCGGCCCTTCTTATTACGTTTTAATTACTCTTCAGCGTCATCCGCTGCATCATCATCGCTTTCCGCTTCAGGCGCGATATCCTCGTCACCTTCAGCTGCACTTCCGTCGATGGAGTCGAGCTCTTCATCATCAACCGGTTCAGCAACGCGTTGCAGACCCACAACGTTTTCGTCTTCCGCAGTACGGATAAGGATAACACCCTGGGTATTACGCCCTACCACGCTGATTTCCGACACGCGAGTACGTACCAGCGTACCTGCATCGGTGATCATCATAATCTGGTCGGTATCTTCAACCTGTACTGCGCCAACAACGGAGCCATTACGCTCGGTGACTTTGATGGAGATAACACCCTGCGTACCACGAGACTTGGTTGGGTATTCGCTTTCCGCTGTACGCTTACCGTAACCGTTCTGCGTGACGGTCAGGATTGCCCCTTCACCGCGTGGAACGATCAGGGAAACAACGGAGTCTTCACCTGCCAGTTTGATCCCGCGAACACCGGTCGCCGTACGACCCATCGCGCGAACTGCGTTCTCTTTAAAACGCACCACTTTACCGGCAGCAGAGAACAGCATAACTTCGTCATTACCGGACGTCAGATCAACGCCAATCAGTTCGTCGCCTTCGTTCAGGTTGACGGCGATAATACCGGCAGAACGCGGACGGCTGAATTCGGTCAATGCCGTTTTCTTCACGGTACCGCTGGCGGTTGCCATGAAGACGTTGACGCCCTCTTCGTACTCGCGTACCGGCAGAATTGCGGTGATACGTTCGTTCGCTTCCAGCGGCAGCAGGTTAACGATTGGACGTCCACGCGCACCACGGCTCGCTTCCGGCAGTTGATAAACCTTCATCCAGTACAGACGACCACGGCTGGAGAAGCAGAGGATCGTGTCATGGGTGTTGGCCACCAGCAGGCGGTCGATAAAGTCTTCTTCTTTAATGCGTGCTGCAGATTTGCCTTTACCGCCACGACGCTGCGCTTCGTAATCGGTTAACGGCTGATATTTCACGTAGCCCTGATGAGACAAGGTCACGACAACATCTTCCTGGTTAATCAGATCTTCGATGTTGATGTCAGCGCTGTTCGCGGTAATTTCGGTCCGACGCGCGTCGCCGAACTGTTCACGAATCAGCTCCATCTCTTCACGGATAACTTCCATCAGACGATCTGCGCTGCCCAGAATGTGCAGCAGTTCAGCGATCTGTTCCAGCAGCTCTTTGTATTCGTCGAGCAGTTTTTCGTGCTCAAGGCCGGTCAGTTTCTGCAAACGCAGATCCAGAATAGCCTGAGCCTGCTGTTCAGTCAGGTAGTACTGACCGTCACGCACGCCAAATTCCGGCTCCAGCCATTCAGGACGCGCGGCGTCATCACCGGCACGTTCCAGCATGGCGGAAACGTTGCCCAGTTCCCACGAACGCGCAACCAGCGCGGCTTTCGCTTCTGCCGGGGTCGGCGCACGGCGGATCAGTTCGATGATCGGATCGATGTTCGCCAGCGCAATCGCCAGCGCTTCAAGGATGTGCGCACGGTCGCGGGCTTTACGCAGTTCAAAGATAGTACGACGAGTTACGACTTCACGGCGGTGACGTACGAACGCGGCAATAATATCTTTCAGGTTCATGATCTTCGGCTGGCCATGGTGCAATGCAACCATGTTGATACCGAAGGAAACCTGCAATTGGGTCTGGGAGTAAAGGTTGTTCAGAACCACTTCCCCGACCGCATCGCGTTTCACTTCAATCACGATGCGCATACCGTCTTTGTCAGACTCGTCACGCAGCGCGCTGATGCCTTCTACGCGTTTGTCTTTTACCAGTTCGGCGATTTTCTCAATCAGGCGCGCTTTGTTTACCTGATACGGAATTTCGTGGACGATGATGGTTTCACGACCCGTTTTGGCATCCGCTTCGACTTCCGCGCGTGCGCGAATGTACACTTTGCCACGGCCGGTACGGTAGGCTTCTTCGATACCACGACGACCGTTGATGATCGCTGCAGTCGGGAAGTCCGGACCCGGAATATGTTCCATCAGCCCTTCAATGCTGATGTCTTCATCGTCAATATATGCCAGACAGCCGTTGATCACTTCAGTCAGGTTGTGCGGCGGAATGTTGGTCGCCATACCTACCGCGATACCGGACGAACCGTTCACCAGCAGGTTAGGAATTTTGGTCGGCATGACGTCAGGAATTTGTTCGGTGCCGTCGTAGTTATCGACGAAATCAACCGTTTCTTTTTCCAGGTCAGCCATCAGCTCATGGGCGATTTTCGACATACGGATTTCCGTATAACGCATCGCCGCTGCGGAGTCGCCATCGACAGAACCAAAGTTACCCTGACCATCTACCAGCATGTAACGCAAGGAGAATGGCTGCGCCATACGAACAATGGTGTCGTAAACGGCGGTATCACCATGAGGGTGGTATTTACCGATTACGTCACCAACGACACGGGCAGATTTTTTATAGGCTTTATTCCAGTCGTTGCCCAATACGTTCATGGCGTAAAGTACGCGACGGTGAACCGGCTTCAGGCCATCTCGGACGTCTGGCAGCGCACGGCCAACAATGACCGACATCGCATAATCCAGATAGGAGCTCTTCAGCTCTTCCTCAATGTTGACCGGTGTAATTTCTCTCGCAAGGTCGCTCATCTAACCGCTATCCCTCTACTGTATCCCGGATTCAAAGGTCGCAAATTATAACACATACGTGAAGATTCAGGTAAATGGATTCCCCCTGACAGAGGCTTTATTCATCCCGTCAGGCTGATATACTCATTTGCATCGCAAATTTAGGAGTAGAAGCCCCAATGAATGCCGAAAAACCCCCGGTTACTCACAACGTTGACCATGAAGAAATTGCCAAGTTTGAAGCAGTCGCGTCACGCTGGTGGGATCTTGAGGGTGAATTTAAGCCACTGCACCGTATTAACCCGCTGCGTCTGGGCTACATTACTGAGCGCTCAGGTGGCCTGTTTGGTAAAAAGGTTCTCGACGTCGGCTGCGGCGGCGGCATTCTGGCGGAAAGCATGGCGCGCGAAGGCGCAACCGTCACCGGGCTGGACATGGGCTTTGAACCGTTACAAGTCGCAAAACTGCATGCGCTGGAGAGCGGCATCCAGGTGGAGTACGTACAAGAAACTGTCGAAGAACATGCGGATAAGCATGCGCATCAGTATGACGTTGTGACCTGCATGGAAATGCTGGAGCACGTACCAGATCCGCAGTCGGTGGTCAGGGCCTGCGCCAGACTGGTTAAACCGGGCGGCGAAGTCTTTTTTTCCACGCTTAACCGCAACGGCAAATCCTGGCTGATGGCGGTGGTCGGAGCGGAATATATTCTGCGGATGGTGCCGAAAGGAACGCATGATGTGAAAAAATTCATTAAGCCCGCTGAACTGTTAGAGTGGGTTGACCAGACCGTGCTGAAAGAGCGTCATATGACCGGCCTGCACTACAACCCCATCACCAACACCTTCAAACTCGGTCCGGGCGTTGATGTGAACTATATGGTGCATACCACCGCCAAAAGCGAATAAACCAGCGCTCATGGCCTTATGACGCTGGATTGTAGGCCGGATAAAGCGCGCCAGCGCCGCCATCCGGCACGACTCCGGGCTTTAACGCCTGATGGCGCTTCGCTTATCAGGCCTACGTTATTACGCATCGCCTACCAATCCTGAGTAGTACCGGTACAGCAATTTTTGCGCCAGATCATAAGAACTTTCCTTACCTTAGATGAAGAAATCAGCACTCGATCAAAATTTCTATTTTTTTTCTCAATTATTGACATCCCCGCCAGGCCTTATAAGACGCGCACTTAGCGATTCTCACCCTTTTGCAACCTCAATTTAACCTCAAAATCAACTCTTGTGCTGAAAAGAATCCCTACTAGAATACTCACCATATAGCGTCTATTTTATCAAACAACCCCTACATATAGTATTTATCCACAGACTTAGTCACAACATGACTCTGTGGATAATATGGGGGATATTTTTTCTTTCACGGACAGGTAAAAAACCACATGAATCAGAGTCTGCTGGTGACAAAGCGTGATGGTAGTACAGAGCGCATCAATCTCGACAAAATCCACCGAGTTCTGGATTGGGCGGCAGAAGGACTGAATAACGTATCGATCTCTCAGGTCGAGCTGCGCTCCCACATTCAGTTTTATGACGGTATCAAGACCTCCGATATCCATGAAACAATCATCAAAGCTGCCGCCGACCTGATCTCCCGCGAAGCGCCGGATTATCAGTATCTGGCCGCCCGTCTGGCGATTTTCCATCTGCGCAAAAAAGCCTATGGCGAGTTTGAACCGCCAAAACTGTTTGACCATGTCGTGAAAATGGTTGAAATGGGCAAATACGACAATCATCTGCTGGAAGACTACACGGAAGAAGAGTTCAAGCAGATGGACTCGTTCATCGTACACGATCGTGATATGACCTTCTCCTACGCTGCGGTGAAGCAGTTAGAAGGCAAATATCTGGTGCAAAACCGTGTTACCGGTGAAATCTATGAAAGCGCACAGTTCCTCTACATTTTGGTAGCAGCCTGCCTGTTTTCTAACTATCCGCGTGAAACACGTCTGCAATATGTAAAACGTTTCTACGACGCTGTTTCTACGTTCAAAATCTCGCTGCCGACGCCGATTATGTCCGGCGTGCGTACCCCAACGCGTCAGTTCAGCTCCTGCGTTCTGATCGAGTGCGGCGACAGCCTTGACTCCATCAACGCAACCTCCAGCGCGATTGTGAAATACGTTTCTCAGCGTGCCGGTATAGGCATTAACGCCGGTCGCATCCGTGCGCTGGGTAGCCCGATTCGCGGCGGTGAAGCGTTCCACACCGGCTGTATTCCGTTCTACAAGCATTTCCAGACTGCGGTGAAATCCTGCTCTCAGGGTGGCGTACGCGGCGGTGCAGCCACGCTGTTCTACCCAATGTGGCACCTGGAAGTTGAAAGCCTGCTGGTCCTGAAAAACAACCGTGGCGTCGAAGGCAACCGCGTTCGTCACATGGACTACGGCGTACAGATCAACAAACTGATGTACACCCGTTTGCTGAAAGGCGGCGACATCACCCTGTTTAGCCCGTCCGACGTCCCGGGTCTGTATGACGCGTTCTTCGCCGATCAGGATGAGTTCGAACGTCTGTACACCCAATATGAAAACGACGACAGCATCCGCAAACAGCGCGTGAAAGCGGTTGAGCTGTTCTCACTGATGATGCAGGAACGTGCCTCTACTGGTCGTATCTATATTCAGAACGTTGACCACTGCAACACCCATAGCCCGTTTGATCCGGTTGTCGCGCCGGTACGCCAGTCCAACCTGTGCCTGGAAATCGCCCTGCCGACCAAACCGCTGACCGACGTTAACGATGAAAACGGCGAAATTGCGCTGTGTACGCTGTCCGCATTTAACCTGGGCGCTATCGAAAGTCTGGATGAACTGGAAGAGCTGGCCGTACTGGCGGTACGTGCGTTGGATGCGCTGCTCGATTACCAGGATTATCCGATTCCGGCCGCCAAACGCGGTGCGATGGGTCGTCGTACGCTGGGTATTGGCGTTATCAACTATGCCTACTGGCTAGCGAAAAACGGTAAACGTTACTCTGACGGCAGCGCCAATAACCTGACTCACAAAACCTTTGAAGCGATTCAGTATTACCTGCTGAAAGCGTCTAACGAGCTGGCGAAAGAGCAAGGCGCATGCCCGTGGTTTAACGAAACCACCTATGCGAAAGGCATTCTGCCGATCGATACCTATAAAAAAGACCTGGATGCTATCGTCAGCGAATCCCTGCATTACAACTGGGAAAGCCTGCGCGAATCAATTAAAACTCACGGTCTGCGTAACTCCACGCTCTCCGCTCTGATGCCGTCCGAGACCTCTTCGCAGATCTCCAACGCCACCAACGGTATTGAACCACCACGCGGTTACGTGAGCATCAAAGCATCGAAAGATGGAATTCTGCGTCAGGTCGTGCCGGACTACGAACACCTGCACGACGCATACGAACTGCTGTGGGAAATGCCGAACAACGACGGCTACCTGCAGCTGGTAGGTATCATGCAGAAATTTATCGATCAGTCGATTTCTGCCAACACCAACTACGATCCGTCGCGCTTCCCGTCCGGAAAAGTACCGATGCAGCAGTTGCTGAAAGACCTGCTCACCGCCTACAAATTTGGTGTCAAAACGCTGTATTATCAGAACACCCGTGACGGTGCGGAAGACTCTCAGGACGATCTGGTACCGTCCATTCAGGACGATGGCTGCGAAAGCGGCGCATGTAAGATTTAATCTTTTGCCGGGTGGCGTAGCGCTTACCCGGCCTACAAATTAATTCGCGGTATTGTAGGCCGGATAAGCAAAGCGCATCCGGCAGTACATTCCAGACAGGATTCACATCAATGGCATACACCACTTTTTCACAGACGAAAAATGATCAGCTTCTGGAACCGATGTTCTTCGGCCAGCCGGTGAACGTCGCCCGCTACGATCAGCAAAAATATGACATCTTTGAAAAACTGATCGAAAAGCAGCTCTCTTTCTTCTGGCGTCCGGAAGAGGTCGATGTTTCTCGCGATCGTATCGATTTCCAGGCATTGCCGGAACATGAAAAACATATCTTCATCAGCAACCTGAAGTATCAGACGCTGCTGGACTCCATTCAGGGACGTAGTCCAAACGTCGCGCTGCTGCCGTTAATCTCGATCCCTGAACTGGAAACCTGGGTGGAAACGTGGGCGTTTTCTGAAACTATCCATTCCCGCTCCTACACCCATATTATTCGCAATATCGTTAACGATCCGGCGGTGGTGTTTGACGATATCGTCACTAATGAGCAAATCCAGAAACGCGCAGAAGGTATTTCCAGCTACTACGACGAACTGATCGAGATGACCAGCTACTGGCATTTGCTCGGTGAAGGTACGCATACCGTTAATGGCAAAACGGTTGTCGTAAACCTGCGTGAGCTGAAGAAGAAGCTGTATCTGTGCCTGATGAGCGTCAACGCGCTGGAAGCGATCCGCTTTTATGTCAGCTTCGCCTGCTCCTTCGCATTCGCCGAACGTGAACTAATGGAAGGCAACGCGAAAATTATTCGTCTGATCGCCCGCGACGAAGCCCTGCATCTGACCGGTACTCAGCATATGCTGAACCTTCTGCGCAGCGGTGTAGACGATCCGGAGATGGCGGAAATTGCCGAAGAGTGCAAACAAGAATGCTACGACCTGTTCGTACAGGCCGCGCTGCAGGAAAAAGAGTGGGCGGATTATCTGTTCCGTGATGGCTCAATGATTGGCCTGAATAAAGACATTCTGTGCCAGTACGTTGAGTACATCACCAACATCCGTATGCAGGCTGTCGGACTCGATCTGCCATTCCAGACACGCTCTAACCCGATCCCTTGGATCAATACCTGGCTGGTGTCTGATAACGTCCAGGTCGCACCGCAGGAAGTGGAAGTCAGCTCTTACCTGGTCGGCCAGATCGATTCGGAAGTTGATACCGACGACCTGAGTAACTTCCAGCTCTGATGGGCCGCGTGACTTTGCGCATCTCTGGCACACAACTGCTGTGCCAGGATGAACATCCTTCCCTACTTGCCGCACTCGAGTCGCACGATGTTGAAGTCGAATATCAGTGTCGTGAAGGCTACTGCGGCTCCTGTCGTACCCGCCTGGTGGCGGGACAGGTTGACTGGATTGCCGAACCTCTGGCCTTCATTCAACCGGGTGAAATATTGCCCTGCTGTTGCCGGGCAAAAGGCGATATTGAAATAGAGCTGTAACGCAAGGCGGGATAAAAATTGTTACTGGTAAAAGAGCCGCCGATGAACGGCAGCCCTTTATTTCTCCTGCAGGCATGTAGGAAAACGTTAACAGCAGACGGCCTTATCTAGCAGTTAATCACGTTTCGTCCAATAAGGCCTGTGACCGGAGGTGCATCACAGGCCTTATGCCATTACTCTTTATTCAGGAATTTCACTGCTTTGTCGGGGAAATCGGTGAACAGCCCGTCAACACCCGCTTTGTTATAAAGAATGTCATACAGCTGGTTTACGTCAGTGGTGTAATCCGGCAGTTGATCGGCGCGAACGGTATACGGATGCACCACCATCTTATTCTGATGTGCGTCCTGCACCATGCCAGTTAACGAGATATTGCCCTTCTTCGACTTCTCATCAATCAGCATGTGGTAGTCCGGCCCAATGCCGTCCGCATACTGCGCAACCTGCTTCATGGCACCCGGTTTAAACATCCAGTCGTAGTTGTAATTAACCCAACTGCCGTCTGGCTTTTTCTCCTGAGTTTCATTCCAGTCAGTGTACGCAATCAACTGTACCAGATTGAGATCCATCCCCATCTTCGGTTCCAGTTCATTCTTAATGCGCTTTAACTCTGCGACATCAAAACACTGCAGATAGACCTTATCGTTCTTGTCGGTGTACCCGTACTTTTTCAGTACTTCCAGCGTTTTAGCCGCAATGTCCTTCCCTTCCTGATGATGGAACCACGGCGCTTTCATTTCCGGGTAAATGCCGATGTTTTTACCGGTTGAATGATTTAATCCCTGAACGAACTCAATTTCTTCTTCGAAAGTGTGCACACGGAAATCAGATTTACCCATCGGGAAACGCCCCGGGTAGGTCTGGACCTTTTTGCCATTTTCGATATCAAAGCCTTCAGTAAACTTCAGCGACTTGATCTCATCCAGCGTAAAGTCGATAGCGTAGTAACGCCCATCTTTACGCGCGCGATCTGGGAAACGCTCGGCAACATCGGTGACGCGGTCAAGATAGTGGTCATGCAGGACGACCAGATGGTCGTCCTTAGTCATCACCAAATCCTGTTCCAGGTAATCCGCTCCCTGAGCATAGGCCATCGCTTTCGCAGGTAACGTATGCTCCGGTAGATAACCGCTGGCGCCACGGTGCGCAATCACGACTTTATCTGCGGCAACCGCCGCGCTGCTCACAACCATACCTGCCAGCATCAGCGCCACGCTGAGACTTTTCAATGTGGTTTTCATCTATTAGCCCCCGTTACGCTTGAGCTGGATCTCTTCGTGATGGCGTTTTTCGCCAATCATGACGACTACCAGCAGAATAACCGCCAGCACACTACCGCCAATCATCACCATAAAGCCGCCGTCCCAACCGAAGAAGTCAACGGTGTAGCCGACAATGGCGCTCGCAGCCACAGAACCGCCGAGATAACCGAACAGACCAGTAAAGCCAGCCGCCGTACCTGCCGCTTTTTTCGGTGCCAGTTCCAGCGCATGCAGACCAATCAACATGACCGGGCCGTAGATCAGGAAGCCGATGATAATCATACAAGCCATATCTACGTTCGGGTTGCCTGCCGGGTTCATCCAGTAAACGATGGTCGCAATCGTCACCAGCGTCATAAAGAACACGCCGGTCGCGCCACGGTTTCCACGGAAGACTTTATCCGACATCCAGCCACACAGCAGCGTGCCCGGAATACCCGCATATTCATACAGGAAGTAGGCCCAGGATGATTTATCCAGTGCAAAATGCTTCACTTCTTTCAGGTAAGTCGGCGACCAGTCCAGGATGCCGTAGCGCAGCAGATAAACAAACACGTTGGCGATAGCGATGTACCACAACAGTTTGTTCGGCAGTACGTACTGCATGAAGATCTGCTTCGCAGTCAGCTCTTCTTCCGCTTTCTCGTTGTAATCGTCCGGATAATCGTTCTTGTACTCTTCGATTGGCGGCAGACCACAGGACTGCGGCGTATCACGCATCAAAGCAAAAGCAAACAGCGCGACAACGATCGCACCGAAAGCAGGCATGTACAGCGCCGCTTTCCAGTCATTGAACCAGGCCATACCCAGCAGGAACAACAGAGGAGGCAGACCGCCACCCACGTTATGCGCACAGTTCCAAACGGAAACGATGCCGCCACGCTCTTTCTGCGACCACCAGTGCACCATGGTACGACCACACGGCGGCCAGCCCATCCCCTGGAACCATCCGCAGAGGAACAGCAGCACAAACATTACCGCGATGCTCGATGTCGCCCACGGCACAAAGCCCATAAACAACATCACTGCCGCAGCCAGTATCAGACCCGCTGGCAGGAAAACGCGCGGATTCGAGCGATCCGAAACGGACCCCATGATGAATTTCGAAAATCCGTAAGCAATGGAGATACCGGACAACGCAAAACCCAGATCGCCACGCGAGAACCCCTGCTCAACCAGATACGGCATCGCAAGGGCAAAGTTCTTACGTACCAGATAGTACGCGGCATAACCAAAGAAAATCCCCAGAAAAATCTGCCAACGTAATCGACGATATGTCGGGTCGATCTCCGCTGCAGGCAAACGCGCCGTGTGTGACGCTGGTTTAAAAATGCTCAACATAGTGTAGCCTCCGTGGCCGTCTTTCATTCGAAGTAAACACTGCAGTTCGTCATTACTACCCTACCGCTCCCAGTGTGGCCGCGATGTTAAGGAAAGATACATAACAAAAATGTGAAACGCAGCACATATTGTTACAGATTTATGACAAATGTTCATAAAGGCGCACGAAATCACGTTTCATTTTCGAATAATGAGCGATTATGCGCGAAATCAAACAATCCATGTTTTTTATGTGGCTAAATGATAAAAAACGAACTGTGAGGAAAAACAATGAAAACTCGCGACTCGCAAACAAGTGACGTGATTATCATTGGTGGAGGAGCAACAGGTGCAGGGATCGCACGCGATTGTGCGCTGCGCGGGTTGCGCGTCATCTTAGTGGAACGCCACGATATCGCCACAGGTGCGACCGGGCGCAACCACGGCCTGCTGCACAGCGGTGCACGCTACGCCGTCACCGATGCTGAATCTGCCCGTGAGTGCATCAGCGAAAACCAAATTCTGAAACGTATCGCCCGCCATTGCGTTGAGCCAACGGACGGTCTGTTTATTACCCTGCCGGAGGATGAGCTCTCCTTTCAGGCGACCTTTATTCGCGCCTGTGAAGAAGCAGGGAT
Source organism: Citrobacter sp. CF971 (assembly GCF_006385635.1). Taxonomy (NCBI): domain Bacteria; kingdom Pseudomonadati; phylum Pseudomonadota; class Gammaproteobacteria; order Enterobacterales; family Enterobacteriaceae; genus Citrobacter; species Citrobacter sp. CF971. The sequence goes on from NZ_CP041051.1 coordinate 3,283,844, forward strand.
TCGCGCAGAAGCGATTGACCCTCAGCAGGCACGTATTATCGAACCTTCCGTGAATCCACAGCTGATTGGTGCGGTAAAAGTGCCGGACGGCACGGTTGATCCTTTCCGCTTAACCGCCGCCAACATGCTGGATGCGCGTGAGCATGGCGCGGTTATCTTAACGGCGCATGAAGTGACAGGGCTGATTCGCGAAGGCGCGACGGTTTGCGGCGTTAATGTGCGCAATCATCTGACGGGCGAAATGCAGTCCCTGCATGCACCGGTTGTCGTTAACGCCGCCGGGATCTGGGGTCAACGCATTGCGGAATATGCCGATCTGAGCATCCGTATGTTCCCGGCCAAAGGTTCGTTGCTGATTATGGATCATCGCATTAACCAACATGTCATCAACCGCTGCCGTAAACCGTCTGACGCCGATATTCTGGTGCCAGGCGATACCATCTCATTGATCGGTACCACCTCGCAGCACATTGATTACGATGATATCGACAGCAACCGCGTCACCGCAGAAGAAGTCGACATTCTGCTGCGTGAAGGCGAGAAACTGGCGCCGATTATGGCGAAAACACGCATTTTACGCGCCTACTCCGGCGTGCGTCCGCTGGTGGCCAGCGACGACGATCCCACCGGTCGTAACGTCAGCCGTGGGATTGTACTGTTCGATCACGCAGAGCGTGACGGACTGGAAGGGTTTATCACCATTACCGGCGGCAAACTGATGACTTACCGCCTGATGGCGGAATGGGCCACCGATGCTGTTTGCCGTAAGCTGGGCAATACCCAGCCTTGCACAACCGCAGACACCGCGTTGCCTGGCTCACAGGAATCTACCGAGCATACGCTTAAACGCATTATTTCGTTACCTGCGCCGCTACGCGGTTCGGCAGTCTATCGCCATGGGGATCGTACCCCAGCGTGGCTGAGCGAAGGCCGTCAACATCGCAGCCTGGTCTGTGAATGCGAAGCGGTCACCGCAGGCGAAGTGCAATACGCCGTCGAGAATCTAACCGTCAACAGTCTGCTCGATTTACGTCGCCGTACCCGCGTCGGAATGGGGACCTGCCAGGGCGAATTGTGTGCCTGTCGCGCTGCAGGTTTGCTGCAACGTTTTAATGTCACTACCGCAGCACAATCCATTACTCAGCTTTCCGACTTCCTCAACGAACGCTGGAAAGGTGTGCAGCCTATCGCCTGGGGAGATGCACTGCGCGAAAGCGAATTCACTCGCTGGGTTTATCAAGGGTTGTGTGGTCTGGAAAAGGAGCACCAGGATGAAATTTGATACCGTCATTATCGGCGGCGGCCTCGCTGGACTGCTATGCGGCCTGCAACTGCAAAAAAGCGGACTGCGCTGCACGATTGTTACCCGCGGCCAAAGCGCCCTGCATTTTTCCTCCGGCTCACTGGATTTGCTCAGCAGCTTACCCGATGGTCAACCGGTGACGGATATAGAAGCGGGTTTGAATGCGCTGCACACTCAGGCACCCGCACATCCGTATAGCACCATCGGAACGCAGAACGTTCTGGAACTGGCCCAGCAGGCGCAAAATTTACTGGAAGAATGCGGAACGCATTTGCAAGGCAACGTGCATCAGGCACATCAACGTGTTACCCCGCTGGGCACCCTGCGCTCAACCTGGTTAAGTTCCCCGGAAGTGCCGGTCTGGCCGCTGTCCGCGCAGCGTATATGCGTTGTAGGGATTAGCGGGTTACTGGATTTTCAGGCGCATCTCGCCGCGGCGTCATTACGCCAACGTAATCTCAGCGTCGAGACGGCAGAAATCGAACTGCCGGAACTGGATGTCCTGCGTGATAACCCAACCGAGTTTCGCGCCGTTAATATTGCGCGCCTGCTGGATAACGAAGATAAATGGTCGCTGCTCTATGACGCATTGCTGCCAATGGCAAAAACCTGCGACATGATAATCATGCCGGCCTGCTTTGGTCTGGCAGATGAGCGGCTCTGGCAGTGGCTTAACGAGCGCCTCCCCTGCTCGCTGACACTGTTACCGACCCTACCTCCTTCGGTACTGGGCATGCGTTTACACAACAAATTGCAGCGCCAGTTTGTGCGCCAGGGCGGTGTGTGGATGCCGGGTGATGAAGTGAAGAAAATCACCTGTCAGGACGGCGTGGTCAGCGAAATCTGGACCCGAAATCATGCCGATATCCCCTTGCGGCCACGTTTCGCCGTGCTCGCCAGCGGCAGTTTTTTCAGCAGCGGGCTGGTCGCCACGCGTGAGGCAATCCACGAACCAATCCTGGGACTGGATGTACAGCAAACAGCTACCCGCGCCGAGTGGTATCAGCGTGACGTTTTCGATCCACAACCGTGGCAACTGTTTGGCGTCACAACCGATGCCACATTGCGCCCATCACTGGCGGGAAAAACGATAGAGAACATGTACGCCATCGGTTCCGTCCTCGGCGGATTCGACCCTATCGCCCAGGGTTGCGGAGGCGGCGTGTGCGCAGTCAGCGCCTTACATGCCGCACATCATATTGCGAAACGTGCAGGAGGACAGCAATGAGCGACACACGTTTTGAAAGTTGTATCAAATGTACGGTGTGCACCACCGCCTGCCCGGTAAGCCGCGTCAACCCGAGCTACCCGGGCCCTAAGCAGGCCGGCCCGGACGGTGAACGTCTGCGCCTGAAAGATGGCGCACTATATGACGATGCGCTGAAATACTGCATCAACTGTAAGCGCTGCGAAGTGGCCTGTCCGTCAGACGTGAAAATCGGCGATATCATCCAGCGCGCGCGCGCCAAATACGACACGACGCGCCCATCGCTGCGTAACTTCGTCTTAAGCCATACCGATTTAATGGGGAGCGTTTCCACCCCCTTCGCCCCAATAGTGAATACCGCCACCTCACTAAAACCGGTACGTCAGTTGCTGGATTACGCGCTAAAAATCGATCATCGCCGTACGCTGCCGAAGTACTCCTTTGGCACCTTCCGCCGCTGGTATCGCAGCATTGCCGCACAGCAGGCGCAGTATCAGGATCAGGTCGCCTTTTTCCACGGCTGTTTTGTGAATTACAACCATCCCCAGCTTGGCAAAGACCTGATCAAGGTGTTGAATGCGATGGGAACCGGCGTGCAACTGCTGAGTAAAGAGAAATGCTGTGGCGTACCGCTGATTGCTAACGGATTTACAGATAAAGCGCGTAAACAGGCGGTCAGCAACGTGGCCTCACTCCGGGAAGCGATTGATGGCAAAGGCATTCCGGTGATCGCCACCTCATCAACCTGTACCTTTGCGCTACGTGATGAATATCCGGAAGTGCTGGATGTCGACAACTCAGGCCTGCGAGAACACATTGAACTGGCAACCCGCTGGCTGTGGCGCAAGCTGGATGAAGGTAAAACGCTGCCGCTGAAAACGCTGCCACTGAAGGTGGTCTATCACACGCCATGTCATATGGAGAAAATGGGCTGGACGCTTTACACGCTGGAACTACTGCGACAAATTCCGGGGCTGGAGCTGACAGTGCTGGATTCTCAGTGTTGTGGGATTGCCGGGACTTACGGCTTTAAAAAGGAAAACTATCCGACTTCACAGTCTATTGGCGCACCGTTATTCCGCCAAATTGAAGAAAGCGGCGCTGATATCGTCGTCACCGACTGCGAAACCTGTAAATGGCAGATTGAGATGTCTACCAGTAAGCGTTGCGAACATCCCATCACCCTGCTTGCCAAAGCGTTGGGTTAAACCTGTTGCCCGGTGGTATTTGCTACCGGGCATTTTTTTGCGTAGCCCGTTCCGCTTAATTGAATACGTTGCAGTCGGACATATTTATCTCTGATTTATCCACGCAAAGACCCCATTTCCCGCATGCAGCGCATATTAAAAGTGGATACCGTCACGCCATCTACTCTATCAGTTACAAGCACCATTAGTTACAAGCACCGCTAATGACAGCCAGCTACAAACGCTATTTAATTACCTGCTACGGTACGGTGACGTTTCTCACGTCAGCGAATTTATCCATGAAGTTGCCGAACGTTCCCCCCATCATAAGGAGAGGTTGATGACAATCGCAGAGAGGCTAAAACAAGAAGGTCACCACAATGGGCTACAACAAGGGCTACAACAAGGGTTAGAGCAAGGGGTGCAAAAAGGAACGCAAGAAGAAGCCTTACGTATCGCGCGCATGATGCTGGAAAATGGAATTGATCGTGATTTGGTTAGGTTAATTACTGGGCTATTACCTGACGATGTCACAGAATGAGTCAGATTGGGAAGGTTTGTAACCTTCCCTGTTAATAATTAAATCGTGAGCGACTCAACCACTTCGATCCAGCCGTGCTCGCTGGCAAGATCCTGATTGTTAAGCCAACGGCGCAGCATATTTAGCGCCATCATTGCGCACACTTCCTGACGAATCGACAAGCTGTAGCGATTAGCGTTCAGCCGAACGCGCAAACCATATGTCCCATTGGGGGTGGCCAGCGCAAAGTTAATATGTTCGTTTTCGAAAGCTGATATCGCCAAAGCCAGCCCGGCATAATGTTTGCTACGTCGCTCGGTTACCCAATGCGCCGTTTGCGCCAGCGTTTCTTCCTGAGGCGGAACAACTTCACTCGCCAACAACGGAGCATTAGCGCGAGAAAGCTGCAACGCGACCAGACCACCGGTAAATTGTTCGCTCAGCGTCAGGCTGTATTGTCGTTCCTGTAACGTGCGGGCGATTTGCGCAGGCAAACCTTCCGTACCTTCAAAAATCATGTTTTGCCCGGCAACCTTTTTCACCTCAGGCCACAGCGCCAGCATCGCTTCCCGTTGTGAATCCGGCCCGGTCAGCTTCAGCTCAATAATCGGCATTGAGGAGCGATATCCCATTGTTACACCCGGTGGCAAAGTCAGCGGATCCAGGCTTTGTGCCAGCTCGCTTTCAGAACGGCCAAAGGTGGTTAATCGCAGGCATAACGGGGGCTGAGCCAAAGAGAAACGCTCACGCAAACGCGGCAGAATCTCATGCTCAACCATGACTTTGAATTCTGACGGTACACCCGGTGTAAAGAACATCAGGCAGCGGTTAAGCTTCAGGGCGAACCCGCACGCGGTACCCACCGGATTATTGATAAACTCCGCGCTGGCGGGAAGTTCAGCCTGTTTGCGGTTGCTCGGCGCCATCACGCGGCCACGATCGCGGAAATATCGCTCCATCTCGGTCAGCCATGCTTCATGCAGCACCAGCCCTTCGCCTTTTGCCGTTGCCGCTGCCAGCGCGCTCAAATCATCGCTGGTTGGCCCCAAACCGCCATTAACGATCAGTATATCGGCGTGTTCGCTACGCTCACGCAAAACGGCGACTAAATCGTTAAGATTGTCACCTACCGTGTTGCGGCGTGTTAGCGGTAAACCCTGATTAAAGAAAAAATCGGCCAGCCAGGCGGCATTGGTGTCGACGATTTGTCCGTGCAACACTTCATCCCCGGTGGATAGCATCTCCACGTTTAACATCGTGTTCTCCTGCTTTTATGATGAAAACACTATAACGCATGGAGGGGGGAAGGCGCGACTGAACGCCGCGCCAGAAATGTTAGAAGCTGGCGTTAACCCCAACGTACGGGCCATCAGCAATTGCGTTATCACGGTTACCGTCTTTACCTGCCAGGTTCAGGTAACGATAACCGGCTTCGATGCTCAGCGGACGCATAATAGTCAAACGTGCACCAGCATTTGCTTCTTCATAGCTGTCGATACCGCTGGAAAGCGAATCAGGCGAGTAATAGTACTCACCAAACAGACGAATGCTGTCGCCGATCGGCCACTGTAAACCACCACCGACAGCCGCAGCATAACCTTCATCGCCATCGTTTGGATTGGTATATACACCTTTACCACCAACGGTCGCCAACAGTGGACCCAGCGGGATATTCAGCCCCAGGCCCAGCCCAGCAACATCGCCGTCGTCATCATTATGCATCCAGTTGCCGCTGACGGCCAGACCGGTGGTCTCAGTACCCATACCGAATCCAAGGTTGGTGTAGTCTTCGCCAGCCTGACCGTTGATGCTAATCGCGTTTGCCGAAGCAGAAACAAACAGCATTCCGGCAAAACCCAACAGTAAACTTTTTTTCATTTTCTATCCTTTCCTGCAAGAATCAAAACATAGCCCCAAAACCGGTGAATTGTACTGTCAGATGACGAGGAATCAATGAGCTAAAAAAGCGATGCAAGACCATATTGTAACTAAATACTACTTAATGAGATTAGATAAGGTTAAATTTTTGTATGTAATCTATCGTTCGCATCCCTGAACGCCATTTTCAACAACAATCAATTTTTCCTCGCCCGTACGGACTTAATCGTCGATGAAGCGTTTTTTCTCCAGCCAGCAAAAGGTAAGATAGGTGGATGATGGAATTCTTAATACCCGCCCCTGCAAGGACTTGACCTATGCGCCAAAGAACAATTGTTTGCCCATTAATTCAAAACGATGGCTGCTATTTACTCTGCAAAATGGCTGACGACCGCGGCGTGTTTCCCGGTCAGTGGGCGCTGTCTGGCGGTGGCGTTGAGCCGGGTGAGCGCATCGAAGAAGCTTTGCGTCGGGAAGTGAGAGAGGAGCTGGGCGAGCAGCTGGTGTTATCAGAAATTACGCCATGGACATTCAGTGACGATATTCGTACTAAAACGTACGCGGATGGCAGCCAGGAAGAGATTTATATGATTTATCTCATCTTCGATTGTGTGGCAGCTAATCGTGAAGTGAACATTAACGAAGAGTTCCAGGCGTTCGCCTGGGTTAAAGCGGAAGATCTCGGCACCTACGACTTAAATATCGCCACACGTAAAACGTTAACCTTGAAAGGGTTACTGTAAGTCCCCCGAGTTTAAACGTAATATAAACAATGATCACATTAGCGGTATTGCTCTAAGCATTCAGCAACAGAGAACAATACCGCCATAATGACTAAAAACTCTTTATATTCAAACAAATAAATCACTCCCCACTGTCTTTGTTATTATCTCCCAAACCTTAAACCTTAAGGATAAATTAACCTTCGGCCATTAACCTTTGTAGCCTGATGAAATAATTAACGACGCCCCTGTTTAGTCCCAAAAATAAAACTTCGGTAGCGTTAAATGGCTTGAAGGAATAATGATGTCTGACTTTTTGCCTTTCTCTCGCCCGGCAATGGGTGCTGAAGAGCTTGCCGCTGTAAAAGCGGTGCTGGACTCTGGATGGATAACCACTGGCCCGAAGAACCAACAGTTGGAAGAAGCCTTCTGCCAGCTCACAGGAAATCAACACGCCGTCGCCGTCTGCTCTGCCACGGCGGGTATGCACATCACACTGATGGCGTTGGGCATAGGTGCAGGCGATGAGGTCATTACGCCGTCAATGACGTGGGTTTCCACCCTCAACATGATTGTCCTGCTGGGTGCGACGCCAGTCATGGTCGACGTCGACCGCGATACACTTATGGTCACACCTGAGCAAATTGAAGCCGCTATTACCCCACGAACTAAAGCCATTGTTCCAGTACATTACGCAGGCGCCCCCGTCGATCTTGACGCGATTTATGCCATTGGCGAGCGTTATGGCATCCCGGTAATAGAAGATGCCGCCCATGCCGTAGGGACATTGTATAAGGGCCGTCATGTCGGAGCGCGCGGTACGGCAATCTTCTCGTTTCACGCCATCAAAAATATCACCTGCGCAGAAGGTGGACTGATTGTTACCGACGACAGCCAGCTTGCCCAGCGGCTTCGCAGCCTGAAGTTTCACGGTCTGGGCGTTGATGCTTTTGATCGACAAACCTATGGCCGGGCACCGCAGGCCGAAGTGCTTGCGCCAGGATACAAATACAACCTGACGGATATCAATGCCGCTATTGCGTTGGTACAGCTGAATAAGCTGGAGCAACTGAATTCACGCCGGGCGCAAATTGCCCAGCAATATCAGCAGGCGTTGGCTGATACGCCATTTCAACCGCTGGACCTGCCCCGGTGGCCGCACGTTCATGCCTGGCACTTATTCATCATTCGTGTTGACGAAACCCGCTGCGGGCTGAGCAGAGATGCCCTGATGGAAGCGCTGAAGACTAAAGATATCGGCACCGGTCTGCATTTTCGTGCAGCCCATACGCAAAAATATTATCGCGAACGCTTCACTACCCTTTCGCTCCCAAATACTGAATGGAACAGCGCGCGCATCTGCTCGCTGCCGTTATTCCCAGACATGACCGAAGCGGATACCCAGCGGGTCATTACGGCACTTCGCGAGATTGCAGGACAATAATCATGTTTGAAGCAGCACCAATCAAAAAAGTCTCGGTGGTCATTCCCGTTTTTAATGAACAGGAAAGCCTGCCAGAGTTAATCAGACGCACCAGCGCCGCCTGCGAGAAATTGGGTAAAGACTATGAAATTCTGCTGATCGACGACGGTAGCAGTGACAATTCCGCTCAGTTGATGATGAACGCCTCCCAGGCACCAAACAGCCATATTGTTTCTATTTTGCTGAATCGCAATTACGGACAACACTCGGCGATTATGGCCGGTTTCAGCCATGTCACTGGCGACTTGATCATCACACTGGATGCCGATTTGCAGAACCCGCCGGAGGAGATCCCTCGGTTGGTCGCCACAGCAGATGAGGGGTTTGATGTGGTGGGCACGGTGCGCCAGAACCGGCAGGACAGCGTATTTCGTAAGACCGCCTCACGCATGATCAACCATCTGATTCAGCGCACCACCGGAAAAGCGATGGGTGACTACGGTTGCATGCTACGCGCCTATCGCCGTCACATCGTCGATGCCATGCTGCATTGCCAGGAGCGCAGCACCTTTATCCCGATTCTGGCCAACATTTTTGCCCGTCGCGCGACGGAGATCCCGGTACATCATGCAGAGCGCGAATTTGGTGATTCCAAATACAGCTTCATGCGTCTGATCAACCTGATGTATGACCTGGTGACTTGCCTTACCACAACACCGCTTCGCATGCTGAGTCTGTTGGGCAGCGTGATCGCCGCCACGGGCTTTACCTTATCAGTCTTGCTTGTTGTTCTGCGCCTGACGCTCGGCCCACAGTGGGCCGCGGAAGGGGTATTCATGCTGTTTGCCGTCCTGTTTACCTTTATCGGCGCACAGTTTATTGGCATGGGGTTACTCGGCGAATATATCGGTCGCATCTATAACGATGTCCGCGCCCGCCCCCGCTATTTTGTTCAACACGTTATCCGCCCACAAACCACGCAGTCAACCGAGGAAAACCGCGCATGAAAGCCGTCGTATTTGCCTATCACGATATGGGATGTCAGGGTGTCCAGGCCTTGTTGGATGCAGGTTATGAAATCGCTGCCATTTTTACGCACACCGACAATCCGGGTGAAAAAGCGTTTTTTGGATCTGTTTCCCGCCTCGCGGCCAGCGCCGGTATTCCGGTTTACGCCCCGGACGAGGTTAATCATCCCCTGTGGATTGAGCGCATTAGCCAACTGGCACCTGATGTTATCTTCTCGTTCTACTATCGCCATTTACTGAGTGATGAGATCCTCAGCCTTGCCCCTAAGGGTGCATTTAATCTGCACGGCTCGCTGCTGCCGAAATACCGTGGCCGCGCGCCGCTGAACTGGGTACTGGTCAATGGTGAAACCGAAACCGGCGTCACGCTTCACCGGATGGTCAAACGCGCGGATGCCGGTGCCATTGTTGCCCAGCAGCGGGTTGCTATTTCGCCCGATGATGTGGCGTTAACGCTGCACCATAAATTGTGCCAGGCAGCGCGTCAGTTACTGGAAGAGGCGCTGCCCGCGATTAAAACGGGAGATTATGCAGAACACCTCCAACAGGAAGCAGAGGCGACCTGTTTTGGTCGCCGCACGCCGGAAGATAGCTTCCTCGACTGGAACAAACCAGCCGCAGAGTTGCATAACCAGGTACGCGCCGTCAGCGATCCATGGCCGGGCGCATTTAGCTATGTTGGTACGCAAAAATTCACCGTCTGGTCGTCACGTGTTTGCAAAAATGACCGCGCAGCCCAGCCAGGAACCGTCATCTCCGTTTCTCCTTTGCTGATCGCCTGCGCTGATGGCGCACTGGAGATTATTACCGGGCAAGCTGGCGATGGTATTGCCATGCAGGGGTCACAGCTCGCGCAGGTTCTGGGCCTGGTACCAGGTTCTCGCCTGAACAGCCAGTCAGTTACTACCGCTAAACGTCGTACTCGCGTGCTGATCCTTGGCGTCAATGGCTTCATTGGTAACCATCTGACCGAACGCCTGTTGCAAGAAGACAATTACGAAGTGTATGGACTCGACATTGGCAGCGACGCCATTAGTCGTTTTCTGCAGCATCCACGATTCCATTTCGTCGAAGGCGATATCAGCATTCACTCCGAATGGATTGAATATCATGTGAAAAAATGCGACGTCGTGCTGCCGCTGGTAGCGATCGCCACGCCAATCGAATATACCCGCAACCCGCTGCGCGTGTTTGAGCTCGATTTTGAAGAGAACCTGAAAATCATTCGCTACTGCGTGAAATACCGTAAGCGCATCATTTTCCCGTCAACCTCCGAAGTCTACGGCATGTGTACCGACAAAGTTTTTGATGAAGACAGCTCGAACCTGATCGTCGGTCCGGTCAATAAACCACGCTGGATCTACTCCGTTTCCAAGCAGTTGCTGGACCGCGTAATTTGGGCATACGGCGAAAAAGAGGGATTGCGCTTCACCCTGTTCCGTCCGTTTAACTGGATGGGACCGCGTCTGGACAGCCTTAACGCCGCGCGTATCGGCAGCTCACGCGCCATTACTCAATTGATCCTCAATCTGGTGGAAGGTTCACCGATTAAGCTGATTGAAGGCGGTAAGCAAAAACGCTGCTTTACTGATATTCGCGATGGTATCGAAGCCCTGTACCGCATCATTGAAAACGAAGGCGGACGCTGCGATGGCGAAATTATCAACATCGGTAATCCGGAGAATGAGGCCAGTATTCAGGAACTGGCAGAAATGCTGCTTACCTGCTTTGAAAAACACCCATTACGCAACCACTTCCCGCCGTTTGCCGGTTTCCGTGACGTCGAAAGCAGTAGCTACTATGGTAAAGGTTATCAGGACGTTGAGCATCGTAAGCCCAACATTCGTAATGCAAAACGCTGCCTGAACTGGAAGCCCACCATTGAGATGCAGGAAACGGTAGAAGAGACGCTGGACTTCTTCTTACGCAGTGTGGATATCACGGAACACACATCATGACCAAAGTAGGCTTGCGCATTGATGTCGATACTTTCCGGGGGACGCGCGAAGGTGTGCCCCGACTGTTGGAGACATTGAACCGGCATAACGTTCGGGCAAGTTTTTTCTTTAGCGTTGGACCTGACAACATGGGGCGCCATCTCTGGCGTCTTGTGAAGCCACAATTTCTGTGGAAAATGCTGCGCTCAAACGCAGCATCGCTCTACGGATGGGATATATTGCTCGCGGGAACCGCGTGGCCGGGAAAAGAGATTGGCCAGGCCAATGCGGCGATCATTGCGCAAACCGCCCTGATTCATGAAACCGGTTTGCATGCCTGGGATCACCATGCCTGGCAAGCGCGAAGCGGAAACTGGAATGATAAACAGCTGATTGATGATATTTCACGAGGCATTACCGCCCTTGAAGCCATCATCGGACAACCGGTTACCTGTTCTGCGGTTGCCGGATGGCGTGCCGACAACCGCGTCGTCGAGGCAAAAGAAACGTTCCATTTACGCTATAACAGCGACTGTCGGGGAACGTCTTTATTTCGTCCTGTACTGGCGTCCGGGAAAACAGGTACGCCGCAAATTCCCGTCACGTTACCAACATGGGATGAAGTGGTTGGTCAGGAGGTCCAGGCGGTGGACTTCAACGCTTATATTCTCTCCCACATCCAGATGAGCAGAGGAACACCGGTGTACACCATTCATGCGGAAGTTGAAGGCATCGCCTTTCATCAGAATTTTGACGAGCTGCTTACTCGCGCCGCGGACATGGGGATGACATTTTGCCCGCTTGGCGAGCTGTTACCAGACGATATCAGCACGCTGCCAACAGGGCAGATCGTGCGGGGAAAAATACCGGGCAGAGAGGGATGGCTCGGCTGCCAACAACCGGTGAGTGCGACACAATGAAACCTGCTGCCCGCTACACTCTGGCCTGTATCGCGTTTATTGCGCTGTATTTTATTCTCCCTATCAACAGTCGCCTGCTCTGGCAGCCTGATGAAACGCGCTATGCCGAAATCAGTCGGGAAATGCTGACGTCCGGCGACTGGATCGTGCCGCACTTTTTAGGACTCCGTTACTTCGAAAAACCGATTGCCGGATACTGGTTAAACAGCATCGGGCAATGGCTATTTGGCGCTAATAATTTTGGCGTCAGAGCGGGGGCTATATTTGCCACCTTGCTGACGGCGCTACTGGTAGCCTGGCTTGCCATGCGGTTATGGCAGGATAAGCGTACCGCCGTACTCTCTTCTGCTATCTTTTTAACGTTTTTCTCGGTTTACAGCATCGGCACCTACGCGGTACTTGATCCCATAATTGCGCTTTGGCTGATGGCGGGCATGTGCTGTTTTTGGGAAGGCATGCAGGCCACCACCAGAACGCGCAAAATCATCGCTTTTTTGCTGTTAGGGTTAACCTGCGGCATGGGCGTGATGACCAAGGGCTTCCTGGCGCTTGCCGTTCCTGTGCTCAGCGTACTGCCGTGGGTTTTCGCGCAAAAGCGCTGGAAAGATCTCATGCTCTACGGTCTGCTGGCGGTTATCGGCTGCGTCGTGATTGTGCTGCCGTGGGGAATAGCGATTGCCCGGCGTGAGCCGGATTTCTGGCATTACTTCTTCTGGGTTGAACATATTCAACGCTTCGCACAGGATGATGCCCAACACAAGGCTCCCATCTGGTACTACATTCCGGTATTCGTGGCTGGCGCATTACCATGGCTCGGGCTGCTCCCCGGCGCGCTGCGTACGGGCTGGCGTGAGCGGGATGTTCCGCGCAGCGCGCTGTACCTGTTAAGCTGGATTGTCATGCCAATCCTGTTTTTCAGCATCGCCAAAGGAAAACTGCCGACCTATATTCTTTCTTGCTTCGCCCCGCTGGCGATATTAACGGCGCGTTTCGGCCTACAGGCCGCGGAAAAAGGCTCCGCCGCACTGCGTGTGAATGGCTGGATCAACGTGCTGTTCGGCGTGACCGGCATTGTCGCCACATTTATTGTTTCCACATTGGGTCCGTTAAAGACGCCGGTCTGGTCGCATATCGAAACGTATAAGGTGTTTTGCGCGTGGGGCATTTTTATCACCTGGGCACTGTTCGGCTGGTATACGCTAAATAACCGCGAGAAGAACTGGAAATTCGCCGCGCTGTGTCCGCTGGGACTCGCGCTGTTGTTTGGTTTCTCAGTCCCTGACCGGGTGATGGAGTCTAAACAGCCGCAGTTTTTTGTCGAGATGACTAAAGAGTCGCTGGAGTCGAGCCGTTACATTCTCGCCGACAACGTTGGCGTTGCCGCAGGGCTGGCCTGGAGCCTGAAACGTGACGACATCATGATGTACGGCCAAACGGGCGAGTTAAAATATGGCCTCAACTACCCGGATGCTCAGGGGCGTTTTGTTAGTCGGGAAGACTTTGCCGACTGGTTAGCGCAACATCGTCAGCAAGGAAATATTACGCTCGTGCTCACGATTGATAAGGATGAAGATATTAATCAACTCGCTATCCCTCCCGCTGATTACATTGATAATCAGGGGCGACTGGTCCTGATTCAGTATCGGCCAAAATGATCTGGATAGCCTTAGTTCTCGCCAGCCTGCTCAGCGTCTGCGGCCAGCTATGCCAGAAGCAGGCGACCCGACCGGTGTCCGTTCGTGCGCGAAAACGCCACGTCACGCAATGGATTGGGCTTGCTCTGGCAAGCCTCGGTCTGGCCATGCTGCTATGGCTGGCGGTACTGCAGAACATTCCTGTCGGCATCGCCTACCCCATGCTGAGTCTTAACTTTGTATGGGTGACGCTGGCCGCGTGGAAAATCTGGCGCGAACCCGTCACTACACGCCACTGGCTGGGAGTTGGGCTGATCATTACCGGCATCTTTATTCTTGGGAGCGCAGTGTAATGGGCATCTTTTGGGGATTATGTAGCGTTATTATCACCTCCGCAGCCCAGTTGAGCCTCGGCTTCGCAATGGATAATCTGCCGCCAATGATGCAGCCGCTGGCGTTCATCTCCGCCGTATTCTCTCTCAGTATTGGAGCGTTTGCTTTATCTGCCGGGCTGGCAGGCTATTTGCTGTCGGTTATATGCTGGCATAAAGCCCTGCACCAGCTCGCGCTGAGCAAAGCTTATGCCCTGCTCAGCCTGAGCTATGTGCTGGTTTGGGTTGCATCAATGATTCTGCCCGGCTGGCAGGGAACATTTTCAGTAAAGGCGCTGGTTGGGGTACTGTGCATCATGGCGGGTTTAATGACGATTTTTCTGCCTGCAGACAAGCACCGGCGCTGAGCTCATTTATCTGCCGACAGTCGTAACAGGCGCTCCCATTCGTCACATATGTACTGTCTGGCATCGATTATTTTAATCACGCGGGATGCATCGCGATTAACACAGTACTGCGCATCTTTCAGCGGTGAAAGAAGATCGCCAGGTTTAACCCGCTCGAAAGATTGCGCCTCAGCGAGCATCTTAAGCGAACCACCACTATCGCAAAGGACGATATAGAGCCTCCCTGCTTTCTTGTGACAGCAAGACTTCTTCACATGCCATTCCATAGCGCACCTTTTGTTAATAAATTTCACAATAGGTTACACTTTAGCAGATAAACAAAAGGACAATAGCTGCGGAATGACAAAAATGAGAAATGTAATTAATGCTTTCTTAATGTTAATGATGAAGCACTTACCCAATCCGACAACGCACGACGCGAGATTTTTATCCCTCCGGCTTTAAGCTCGGGTGGCAATGTCAACCAACATACCGGTTGCTGAAAGCGGGCCAGCTTATCTTTTACCCACTCTGCCAGATTAGTTTCTCCAGCATTAGCGTCATACTCAACGACCGCCACCGGGCGATGGCCAAATTCTTTGTCTTCTATCGGCACAATAAAGGCCTGCAGAACATGTGGATGTGCGGCAATCACGCGTTCCACCTCTTCCGGCTGTATGCCTTCCCCGCCGCTAAAGAACAGATTGTCCATACGACCGACAATGGTTAACTTGCCGTCCTTCAACACGCCGCGATCGCGGGTTGCAAACCAGCCTTCCGCGTTCACTAAAGGCATAAGCTGTCCGTTACGCCAGTAACCTTGCGCCATGCTGGCGGCTCGTAGCCAAACTTCGTCATTAACGATCCTGACTTCCCGCCCCGGTAAAGCAGAGCCCACATCCGCCAGGCCATCTGCCTCTTTCGCACAAACCGTAGAAGCAAACTCCGTCAATCCGTAACCGCACCAGCAACGAATCCCCTGTTCACGCGCCTGTTCCGTCAACTCAACAGGAATTGCCGCACCGCCCAGCAGCACCGCTTTTAGCGTGACTGGTGTGTTATTAACAAGTAAGCGCCACAGTTGCGTGGGCACCAGTGAAGCGTGAGTGCATCCAGCCAGCATTTGATCCAGCGGCTGTTTGTCGCGCACGGTCATTCGCGCCCCGGCGAACAACCATCGCCACAAAATGCCTTGCCCGGAAACATGAAACAGCGGCAGTGAGAGCAGCCAGTCATCCTCAGCACCAAACGGCATTAATGACAGTACGCCCTGCGCGCTTGCCAGATGCGCCTGACAGGTATGCACCGCCGCCTTTGGTAATCCGGTAGAACCTGAGGTTAACGTCATCGTGCTCAAACGCTCGGGCAACCATGCAGCGGCGTGATCGCCTGGCAACGACTGCATCTGTAACGGACTGAGTTCCGGGAGTGCGATAGCAGCCTCCAGATCCAGCGCAAAACGTAGCGTTAAGTCCGGGACCAGCGCATCAAGCAGCGAATGAGGCAACTGTGGGTTCACAGGTAAAACCCGCGCCCCACACTGCAGCAGCGCGAGCCAGGCCAGCAAAGCGCGCGGATGATTCCAGGCGCGAAGCAGGACGCCATCGCCTTCTTCCACGCCCTGAGCGGCAAAACCGCTGGCCAGATGGTCGATGCGCGCGCAGAGCTCGCTCCAGCTTAATGCCTCATCGTTGAGGCGTAAGGCTGGCGCCTTCGCACGAACCTGTCGCCAGTGACGCCACGGCCAGTCACTGGGTTGTATCAGGCCCGATAAGCTCACGCTATCGGGCATTTCCTGCTGGGTCATAGCAGACGTTCCAGCGCATCAACGTCGATACACGGCAACGCGCTACCCGGCCAGGTGCGTACCTGCTGGCACTGCATCAGGCTCAGGGTATCCAGACCCGGGATGGTTTGCGGCGTCAACCAGGCGGCAATTCGCGCCAGCTGGGTTAAGCCCAGACTCGACTCGATTGACGAACTGATAACGGCAGTAAGACCAAGCGCATGCGCCGCTGCCACCTGTTCACGGACTTTATCGAGACTGCCGGTCAGCGTAGGTTTGATAACCACAGCCTTGACGCCCTCTTCGGCTTCGAAGGTGAAATCCGCTTCACGCAGACTTTCATCCCAGGCGATGGCAATGCCGGTTTCACGCGCGAAGGCACGAGAATCATCACGGGTTTTGCACGGTTCTTCGAGGAAGGCAATGCGTCCGCGATGCTCCGGATTAACGTATTTCGCGAACTGCTGAGCTTTCAACGGCGTCCAGGCCCGGTTGGCGTCAAGTCGCAAATGCAGCTCCGGGATCGCCTCAAGTAACAGATTGGCTACCATGCCGTCGCGAACCGCTTCATACAGACCGACCTTAATCTTCGCCACTTTTTCGCCCGGCATGTCCGCCAGTTGCAGTACCAGATCGTCAGGATCGCCCGTACACAGCGGTGCAGCACGATAGTCTGCGTCCTGTGGCAATACGCCAGCCAGTTCGGCCAGCGCACAGCTTACGCCAAAGGCGACTGAAGGCAGTTGCGGTAAGGAGGCATCCCCTTGCAGCCAGCCTTTCACCCAAGCCAGCAACTCGGTTTGCGCTTCTTCCCAGCTTTCCTGACTGAAGCCCGGCAGCGGGGAGATTTCTCCCCACCCTTCACGCTCACCGTCACGAAGACATACGTATAACCCGTCACGCGTTTTTAACCGCCTGTCGCGCAGAATCACCCCCGCGTCCATGGGGATCTGCCAGCGGTATACCTGCGCGCTACGCATTACGGATTCCGTTTGAATTTGCTGAAATCAGGCTGACGTTTCTGGTTAAAGGCGTTACGGCCTTCCTGACCTTCTTCCGTCATGTAGAACAGCATAGTGGCGTTACCTGCCAGCTCCTGCAGACCTGCCTGACCATCACAGTCGGCGTTCAGTGCAGCTTTCAGGCAGCGCAGCGCCATTGGGCTGTTTTGCAGCATTTCGCGACACCAGCGTACTGTCTCTTTTTCCAGATCCGCCAGCGGAACCACGGTGTTGACCAGCCCCATATCCAGCGCCTGTTTCGCATCGTACTGACGGCACAGGAACCAGATTTCACGCGCTTTTTTCTGACCGACGATGCGCGCCATATAGGAAGCGCCCCAACCGCCGTCGAAGGAACCGACTTTTGGACCGGTCTGACCGAAGATGGCGTTTTCAGCCGCAATGGTCAGGTCACACATCATGTGCAGCACATGACCGCCGCCAATGGAGAAACCTGCAACCATCGCTACTACCGGTTTCGGACAGGTACGAATCTGACGCTGGAAGTCCAGTACGTTCAGGTGATGCACACCGGAGTCATCCTGGTATCCGCCGTAGTCGCCACGTACCTTCTGATCGCCGCCTGCACAGAACGCTTTATCGCCCGCACCGGTCAGAATAATCACGCCGATGTTGTCATCATAGCGAGCATCCGCCAGCGCCTGGATCATCTCTTTCACGGTGACCGGACGGAAGGCATTGCGTACCTGCGGACGATTAATGGTGATTTTTGCGATACCGTCGGTGGATTTCTCGTAAAGAATGTCGGTATAGCCTTCAGAGCAATCGTGCCATTCTACCGGTGCGTAAAGCATTGTTTCATCAGGATAGATCATAAAATGTCCTATAGTCAGCGACGCAGAATCTGAGCCAGACAGTCCACTACACCCGCGGGGTTGTCCCGATGCGCGTTGTGTCCGGCATTACGAATCACATGGTTTGGTACTGATATTTCCGCCGCCAGAGCGCGGAATTTATCGTCACGTTCACCACATAAATAATAAAACGGAAATGTGCGCGTCGTGAGTTGCGCACGTAAATCAGGTTGTACGGCAAGCGAGGTGGCCTCCAGCATTGCCGCCAGCGTTTGCCCATTATTCTGGCTACGCAGAGCGACCAGCGCCTCTCTTTGTGCCGTGTTCAGCGAGGAAAAAACGGGCTGTAGATACCAGTCATTAAACACCTCACGTAGCGGCTCTGCGCGAAAACGCGCAGCCCAGCGGCCATCCGAGAGACGACGCTGAACGCGCGCCTCTTCGCCTTGCAAGCCTGGATGTCCACCTTCAACCACCAGACCACAAAGCCCAGGCATCTCCTGACAGGCCGCCATCATCGCGACTCTGCCACCAAGAGAGTATCCCACCAGCCAGTAGTTGTGTATGTTGTAACTAAGCAGAGTGTTACGCAGCAAAACGTTTACGTCATCGAATCCGCTCACGCTGATGTCAGCAGAGCCACCGTGTCCCGGCAGATCGATGTATAGCCGCGAATAATCCTGAAACGCTTCGCCGACCGTCTGCCATTCCCGACAATCGCCAGAGAAACCGTGCAGGAAAACCAGCCAGGGAAATCCCGTCTGGCCCTCTTTCGCCTGCGCATGCAGGATCATAGATGACTTACCTTCGCCAGCAGTTGCTGCAAGGTTTGCGCCCCGTCAGTTTCATTCACCACCAGCTCAATCACCGTGGCCGCAGGAGTACGCCAGGCGTTAGTCAACGCGCTCTCCAGCTGCTCCCAGTTTTCCGGGCGCTGGTATTTAAGGTTAAACATGGCGGCAGCATGCTCGAAATGTACGTTCTGCGGCATCAGATAGAACCGTTCGCGTTCGCTGGCTGGCGTCGGCAGCAGAGAAAAAATCTGTCCGCCGTTATTGTTGACCACTATCAGGACAAACGGTGCAGAAACCTGGCGCAATAACGCCAGCGCATTCAGGTCATACAATGCAGATAAATCGCCAACAATCGCCAGCGTCGATTTCGCGCTGGCACGCTGTACACCTGCAGCCGTTGACAGCAGGCCGTCAATACCGCTCGCGCCACGGTTGCTATAGACCGGGTAACCAGCCGGAAGCTGCGACAGCGCATCAATCAGGCGTACCACCAGACTGTTACCCACGAACAGCTGCCCCTGCTCCGGCAAGTATTCGCGAATACGGTGGGCTAATTGCGCTTCACCAAACGCCTCACGACGGGCTTCTACCGCCTGCCAGGCCAGTTGCGCCAGACGAGGGATTTCCACGTACCAGGGCTGACGTTTCTCCGCCGGATGCAGCTCCAGCCAGTCGCCAACTTTCGCCACCAGCCTGCGGCCACGATGGTGAGCCGGATCGAGGCGGCCTTCGATATTATCGACAATCCAGTATTCCTGCGGATCGCAGTTAGCCTGCCATTGCAGGAGTCGTTTTCCGGTCAGGCTGCTGC
This sequence comes from Citrobacter sp. CF971, assembly GCF_006385635.1. Lineage (NCBI taxonomy): Bacteria > Pseudomonadati > Pseudomonadota > Gammaproteobacteria > Enterobacterales > Enterobacteriaceae > Citrobacter > Citrobacter sp. CF971. The sequence continues at coordinate 3,303,528 of NZ_CP041051.1, forward strand.
CAAGCTGCACCACAATCTGCGCCTGCTGTAACTCAGCTACCGCTTTCGCATTTCCCAGCCACAGGTCGGCGCACGGCAGCGGTTGTCCGGTTTGCGACAGAACATCACCAATCAGCGGCCAGCCTAACGTCTGCGCCCACTGCGCAACTTTCTTACCTTCTTCAGCGCTCATGCGGCCCGCAATGACTACGCCGCGTTTTTGTCGCCAGAAAAACCAGTCGCGCTGTTTGTCGCTTTCCAGCCGACGCGCTTCTCGCAGCCAGGGTTTATCGTCCTGCCACCAGTCGCCGAGGCGCTGCTGCCAGGCAATCCCCGTTTCGTCCATATCGCCATACAGCGGTTCCGCAAACGGGCAATTGATATGAACCGCCCCGCTATGCAGGGTTGCTAACGCATTATCAATAGTGGACACCAGCCAGCTTGCCGGAATGTCCTGAGTCGGACGCGGTAAAGAGAGCGTTTGCGATGGATGCGAGGCAAACATTCCGGCCTGACGAATCGCCTGGTTCGCGCCACAGTCGATAAGCTCTGGCGGTCGGTCTGCCGTAAGTAAAATTAGTTTTTCACCGGTCAGGCCCGCTTCAATCAACGCGGGATATAAATTCGCCACCGCGGTACCGGACGTCACAATCACGGCGACAGGCTGACGGCTAACTTTTGCAAGACCTAAGGCCAGATGCCCAAGACCACGCTCGTCAAAATGGGTGTGGTGGATGAATGCGGGGTTTTCCGCTGCCGCCAGCGTCAACGGTGTAGAACGAGAGCCAGGGGCAATGCAGACATGCCTGACGCCGTGGCGAGTGAGTGCTTCCAGAATGACCGCCGCCCAGCGTCGGTTAAATGCGCTTACTGACATGAGATTGTCCGGTATCAATATTGCGACACAGTATAAAGAATCGAATAAATGGATTTTTGATATGAGTCGGTAATGTGTGACTCATTAGGCTTCCATCTGTAATAAAGTACGTAAACCCGCCGCTTTGTTGTCTATTTCTTGCCATTCCTGCTCAGGATCTGAACCACGTACGATCCCTGCTCCGGCATACAGGCGCACCACGTTTGCGCTAATTTTCGCCGAACGTAGTGACACGCAAAACTCACTTTGGCGCCGTGAAAGATAACCCGCAGAACCGGCATACCACTCACGTTCAAAGGGTTCATTTTGTTGGATGAATTCACGTGCCAGCTCTCGCGGAATACCGGCGACAGCCGCCGTGGGCTGGAGTTGCATCAGGCAAAGCGTATCGTCGGCCTGATTCAGTTCCGTCCAGATGCAACGGCGCAGGTGCTGCACTTTACGCAGTCTCAGCACCTGTGGCGGCAGCACATCAAGAGTTTGCGTACAGCCTTGCAGGCGCTGGCAAATATCTTCAACCACCAGCATATTCTCACGCTGGTTTTTATCATCTTTCATTAGCCATTCACCCAACTGCCAGGCGCGATGATCCTCAGGGTGGTTAGCAACGGTTCCGGCCAGCGCCTCGGTGCGCAGCGCCGTGTCTCGCCGCCGATACAGACGCTCAGGGGAAGAGCCAAGAAAAGCGGAGTCGGCAGAGAATGCCATAAAGAAATGGTAGCAGTTCAGGTTTAAGCGACGGCTGGAAGCCATCACGGCCGCGGCATTAACCGACTGAGAAAACTGTAAGTCGGTCGCCCGTGCCAGCACAACCTTATCGAGTTCTTCCCTATTGATCGTTTGCGTGGCGAGTTTTATCAGATTTGTCCAGCCCGCTTTATCTGGCCAGTTCTGTTCTCCCGTCAAACTGAGACGCAACGCGGGTAGCGGCTTAACATTGGCGAGCGATGAGATAAACGCCACCGCCTGCGCGGCGTCGTCACGTAACGATACGTCGCTATAGAGATGTAAGCGTAAGCTCGCCACTCCGGCGCAACGTCGCCACTCCAGCCGCGGCAGCAGCAAATTGCCACGCTGTGGCTCAAAGGCATTCAGGCCCCAGATGCGCAGGTCGGGATGATTATCATGCTGGTGTAAAAATTGCTGGGCCGATTCCAGCGAGGAAAATGCGGCGACGGCCCCTAATACGGCGGCCTCTTCGTCGCCGTTACGCTGCTGCCAGTAAAACTGGGGCCAGACGGGTTGGCTAGCCAGCCATCCTAAAGCGTCAAACGCATCATTCAGTGGGAAAGGTATGTCGTAAATACGAATTCCAGGTGCGGCTGGTAACTCTTGCGACAAATGACGCATCAGACTTTCCAGCGCAGTAGTGATTGAATGCACGCGGACCTCTCCCTGTTAAAAACCTCACATTATACGGGGTACTGAGCAGAAAAAGCAGTACCCCCAGTTAGGGAGTACGTACAAATGCGATGACAGAACGGAATTTATCGCCGTGCTAACAATAATCCCATCACTAAACCGACTGTGGCGCCAACACCGATCCCGCGCCAGGGTTTTTCGTGCACATAGTCATCCGCCCGACAAACAGCTTTTTTCGCACGGTAATAGTAGCTATCAGAAGCATGGCTGACGCGATTTCTCACCTCTTCTAACGCCCGCTCTGCCCGCGCTTTTAACTCAAGGTATTTTTGATCTGCTGGGTCGCCAGAAGAACGCAGCACCTCTTCCAGCGTTTCACTCAATAATTCCAGATCATCATCGATACGTGATTCATAAGAATGAAAAGACATTATATTCTCCCTTTCAATTGACGTACTCGCTAACTATAGACAACCTGGACTGTTTGTGCCTGTTTACGCCTGATGTGCTTCCCGCGCCATTCCGACGTGTGGAATACCGTCTTCGTCATAGATATCCGTTACCGGAACAAAGCCAAAGCGCGCATAGAACGATTGCAGATGCGCCTGCGCGCCCAGATATAACGCCTTGTGTGGCCAGTGTTGCGCGCAGGATGCCAGCGTCTGGGCCATCAGCTGTTGCCCCAGTTTTTCACCACGCAGCGCTTCGCTTACAATCACCCGACCAATCACCACCGGCTCCAGCTCGTCATCGCTTTTCAGAATCCTCGCATACGCCACCAGCTCATCGTTATGCCAGCCCAGAATATGGCGATTCTCTCCAACCAGGTCATCGCCATCCACATCCAGGTACGGACACTGTTGCTCAACTACAAACACCGCGCATCGCAACTGAAGTAGTGCGTACAGTTGTTGGGTACTCAGCTTTGCATGGTGGAGATCTTGCCAGTGAATCATTGTCTGCCCCTATGTTGTGATAACCTGAACACCCTGCCTTATTGATGGCGAAAAGTGTAACGCGAAGATGGAATTACTATTTTTAGGCACGTCAGCGGGAGTCCCCACTCGCTCACGCAATGTAACGGCAATTTTACTGAATCTGCAACACCCGACTCAGGCGGGGCTGTGGCTTTTTGATTGCGGTGAAGGGACGCAGCATCAGATGCTGACCACCCCTTTCAATCCAGGAAAACTCGATCGTATTTTTATCAGCCATCTGCACGGCGATCACCTGTTTGGTTTACCGGGACTACTGTGCAGTCGCTCAATGGCCGGCAATGTCCAGCCTCTGACGCTTTACGGGCCAAAAGGGTTGCGAGAGTTTACCGAAACCGCATTACGTCTGAGCGGCTCCTGGACCGATTATCCGATGGAAATTGTGGAAATCACCGCAGGTGAGATTGTCGATGACGGCCTGCGTAAAGTCACGGCGTACCCGCTGGCGCATCCGCTGGAGTGCTACGGTTTTCGCATTCAAGAGCATGACAAACCCGGTGCGCTTGACGCTAACGCCCTGAAGGCGGCAGGTGTTAAAGCGGGCCCGTGGTTTCAGGATTTGAAAGCCGGGAAAACTATCGTGCTGGAGGATGGACGTACGATCCACGGCGCCGACTTCCTCGCCCCGGCCACCAGGGGAAAATCAGTCGCTATTTTCGGTGACACAGGACCCTGCGCGTCCGCCATTGAACTGGCTCGAGGTGTAGATGTCATGGTACACGAAACCACGCTGGATGCCTCAATGGAGGAGAAAGCGAACAGTCGCGGGCACAGCTCAACCCGACAAGCCGCACAGCTGGCGCTGGATGCCGGAGTGGGACGCCTGATCATGACCCACGTTAGCTCACGCTATGATGAAAAAGGCTGTCAGCGTTTGCTTGAAGAGTGCAAAGCGATTTTTCCAGACACGGAACTGGCTCACGATTTCGCCATTTTCAGCGTTTAACGCTTTATTTTTCCGCCTCAGTGCCGATAACAGTGGAAAGGCTGGCTTTCACACTGAGGACAGGATGAACAATTTCCAGAAAGATATTGATGACAGGACAAACCTAACCCTGTCTAACCGTTTTGAACTGCTGCTATTTCGCCTCGGCAAATCTGTTGAGGAGCAGAAATCAGAGCTATTTGGCATCAACGTATTCAAGCTGCGTGAAATCGTGCCGATGCCGACCTTTACACGTCCGGCTGGTATGAAAGCCCCGCTGCTGGGTATGGTTAATATTCGCGATCAGGTGATCCCGGTGATTGACCTGCCCGCCGTCGCGGGCTGTAAACCAGAGACCGGACTCAACATCCTGTTGATCACAGAATATGCCCGCAGCGTCCAGGCGTTTGCGGTGGAGTCAGTGGAAAACATTATGCGCCTGGACTGGCAACAGGTGCATACCGCCGAGAAAGCCGTCAATGGTCGCTATATCACCAGTATCGCTTGCCTGGACGACAACAAAGAAACCAACAACCTGGCGCTGGTGCTCGACGTTGAGCAGATCTTGTATGACATCGTACCGGCGAACCACGACCTGCGCGCAACCGATCTGAAAACCAATAAATTCAACATCACGCCGGGTGCGGTGGCGATTGTGGCAGATGATTCAAAAGTGGCCCGCGCAATGCTGGAAAAAGGGCTTAACGCCATGGAAATCCCGCATCTGATGCATGTAACGGGCCAGGATGCGTGGGAAAAAATACAGCAGCTTTCCGCAGAAGCACTGGCGGAGGGCAAGCCTATTAGCGAGAAGATCGCCCTGGTACTCACCGATCTCGAAATGCCGGAGATGGACGGTTTTACGCTTACCCGCAAAATAAAAACCGACGAACGCCTGAAGAAGATCCCGGTCGTTATCCACTCTTCGCTTTCCGGTAGTGCGAACGAAGATCATGTTCGCCGAGTAAAAGCGGATGGCTACGTGGCCAAATTCGAAGTCAATGAGCTTTCTTCAGTGATCCAGGAAGTGATGGATCGCACAGCAAAAGGCATCAGCGGTCCGCTGGTGAGCCGTCAGCTATTGAACTGACCGTATTTCACGCATAAAAAAACCCGCCGAGGCGGGTTTTTTCGTTACTGCATGTAGCCTTACATCAGCGGAGTCGCTAACTGCACAATGCTGATCAGCGGTTGCGGGTAAATACCCAGCACCAGTACCAGCAGGGCAGAAATCAGCACCACGATACCGCCCGCGCTGTACTGCCAGTTAGACGGCGCATCGCGGTTCAGCTGTTGCGGTGCGCTCAGGTACAGGCTCACGGCAACACGCAGGTAGTAGTACAAACCAATCGCCGAACCGACCACCACAGCGGCAACCAGCCACCACAGGTTAGCCTGCACACCGACTGCCAGTACGTAGAACTTACCGATAAAGCCCAGCGTCATCGGGATACCGGCCAGAGACAGCATCATTACCGTCATCACTGCCGCGAGGATCGGACGATGCCAGAACAGACCACGGTAGGAGAACAGGGAGTCCGCATCCGGGCCACGGTACGGGCTGGACATCAGGCTGACCACACCGAACGCGCCGAGGCTGCTGAACAGGTAACCGGCCAGGTAAACGCCAACCGCTTCCATCGACATCTCGCCGCTCTGCAGAGCAATCAGCGCCACCAGCAGGTAGCCGAGATGAGAGATCGAAGAGTAACCGAGCAGACGTTTAATATTGGTCTGGCTCAGCGCCATCAGGTTACCGAAGATGATGGAAGCAAAGGCAATCACGCCCAGTACAATACGTACCGCTTCACTATCCCCTACCGGTGCGTACAGGAACAGACGCATCACCACGCCGAAGATAGCGATTTTGCTCGCCATCGCCAGGAAGGTGGAAACCGGAGCCGGAGCGCCCTGGTAAACGTCTGGCGTCCACAGGTGGAACGGAACCAGCGAAAGTTTAAAGCCGAGGCCAACAATCATCAGACCGAAGCCCGCCAGCAGCAGCGGTTCGTGCAGCATGCCGTCGCCGAGGCTCTTACCGAGCGCAACAAACGACAGATTGCCAGACTGCGCGTACACCAGCGCCATACCGAACAGCAGGAAGGAAGACGCTGCGGCAGACAGAATGGTGTATTTGATACTGGCTTCCAGCGAACGTTTCTGACGGAACGCATAGCCAACCAGACCAAACAGCGGCAGAGAGATCAGCTCAATACCAAGGAACAGCGCCGCCAGATGGTTAGCGTTAGCCAGCAGAATACCGCCGAGTGCGGCAATCAGTACCAACAGGTAGAACTCTTCCCGGTTGTCGTCGTAGCCTTCCAGCCACGGGTAAGCAAAGGTACAGGTGGCAAGACTGGCCAGCAGCACCAGTCCGGTGTAGAGCATGGCGAAACCGTCAACCCGCATCAGCGGGGTGACGTCCATGGCGCCCGCCTGGCCAACAAACCAGAGCGAAACCAGCGCGGCGTTAAGCCCAATGACCGATAACGTGGCATTGAGGAAGTGATTGCGTCGCCACGCAATGGAGAGCATCACAACCACCACCGTCAAGCCGACGATCAGCAGCGGTAGCAGCGCAATCAGGTGTTGTGGAGTTATTGTCATGGCGATTTACGGCCTTGTAGTAGTAACGGAATTAACAAACCACTGCTGGATGTTGCTCATCGCAGAATGCGAGGTATCCAGAATCGGCTGCGGATAGAAGCCAAGCAGTACCAGAAGCACGACCAGCAACAGGATGATAAACAGCTCACGCAGCGACATCCCTGGCAGTTCAACACTGGCAATCTGGCTCTTCGCTTTACCGAAGTAAGCGCGATGCAACATCGCCAGCGAGTAAACAGAGGCAAACACCAGACCAAAGGTCGAGATCACGGTAATGACCGGAACCACCTGGTAGCTGCCGAACAGAATCATAAATTCGCCAACGAAGTTACCTGTACCCGGCATACCCAGCGTACACACGGCGAAGAACATTGACAGCGCAGGCAACCATTTCATTTTGCCCCACAGGCCGCCCATCATACGCATATCACGCGTGTGCAGACGTTCGTACAGCTGACCACACAGAATGAACAGACCGGCTGCGGACAGACCGTGCGCGATCATCTGAATAACCGCACCCTGGTAAGCCAGCTGGCTGCCGGTGTAGATAGCAATCAGTACGAAGCCCATGTGCGATACGGAGGTGTAAGCGATCAGGCGTTTGATATCGTACTGATTAAAGGCCATCCACGCGCCGTAGAAGATACCGATAACGCCCAGCCACATTGCGATAGGTGCAAACTCCGCCGACGCGTTCGGGAACAGCGGCAGGGAGAAGCGCAGCAGACCGTAGGCTGCGGTTTTCAGCAAAATCCCCGCCAGGTCAACGGAACCTGCGGTCGGCGCCTGGGAGTGTGCATCCGGCAACCAGCCGTGCAGCGGAACCACCGGCATTTTCACCGCGAAGGCGATGAAGAAGCCCAGCATCAGCAGATATTCCACACCGTGGGACATCGGGGTATTCAGCAACTCTTCATAGTTGAAGGTCCACACACCGGTCGCTTTATAGTGCACAAACACCAGCGCCAGGATGGCAATCAACATCACCAGACCACTCGCCTGGGTATAAATGAAGAACTTGGTCGCCGCCGTGATACGCGTTTTACCGTCAGAGGCTTTATGCCCCCACAACGCGATCAGGAAGTACATCGGCACCAGCATCATTTCCCAGAAGAAGAAGAACAGGAACATGTCGATGGCAAGGAACACGCCGATCACGCCGCCTAAGATCCACATCAGGTTCAGATGGAAGAAGCCCTGGTATTTTTCGATTTCATTCCAGGAGCAAAGTACCGCCAGAACACCGAGCAGACCGGTCAGCACTACCATCAGCAGCGACAGACCGTCGATAGCCAGATGAATAGAGATGCCAAAACGTGGGATCCACGGCAGGACAAACTCAGACTGCCACTGCGGAATGCCAGCGGATTGCGTCAGTGAATAGCCGCCCTGCAACCACAGTTGCAGGCCAAGCGCCAGCGTCAATCCCATGGTAATCAGCGCGATCCAGCGCGGCACCTTCACGCCAAAGCGTTCGGTCTGCCAGCACAGGAAGCCACCGATAAAGGGAATTAATATTAGCCAGGGTAGTAACATGGCGATCTTTATTCCTTGTTAAAGTCCCATCAGGACCTGATTTTCAACGAATTCTCAAACAGAAAATTCACTTCGGATTGCGGCTTTTTTTGCCCGGTGGCGCGAACGCTTACCGGGCCTACAGATTCCCGTAGGTCGGATAAGCGCGAGCGCCATCCGACATCAACCCCACAATCCTCAAACTCAACGCAGTACCATCAACAGTGCCAGCACAACGACGGCGCCGATGCTCATTGATGCGACATACCAGCGCAGATAACCGTTCTCGCTCAACAGCAGGCCTTTACCTGCAAAGCGGGAAAGGATCGCCGGAATGTTCATCATTGAGTTGAGCGGATCGCGTTTCAGCAACCAGGCAACACCCAGGAACGGCTTGACGAACACTTTGTCGTACAGCCAGTCGAAGCCCCAGGCGTTATACCACCAGGTACCCAGCAGGCGGCCCGGCGCACTGTTGGCAATCGATGTCACAAGCTGGCGTTTACCCAGCCACAGCCATGCTGCGATCAGGATGCCCGCAATCGCTACGATACCGGAGGTAATTTCCAGCGTCATAACGCGACCATGCTCAAGCTCGGTCGTCGCAGGCAGTACACCCTGCAGCGGCGGCACAATCAGCGCGCCAACGAAGGTGGACAGGATCATCAGCACAATCAGCGGCAGATGATGGGTAATCCCCTTCCCTGCATGAGCGTGAATTTGTTCTTTACCGTGGAACACGATGAAAATCATACGGAAGGTGTACAGAGAGGTCATGAACGCACCGACCAGACCTGCAACCATCAGATTAATATGACCATTCGCCATTGCACCGGCCAGAATCTCATCCTTACTGAAGAAGCCAGCGGTAATCAGCGGCAGAGCCGACAGCGCCGCGCCACCGATCAGGAAGCAGAGATACACCAGCGGAATTGACTTACGCAGTCCGCCCATCTTGAAGATGTTCTGTTCGTGGTGGCAAGCCAGGATAACCGAGCCGGATGCCAGGAACAGCAGCGCTTTAAAGAAGGCGTGCGTCATCAGGTGGAAAATCGCCGCATCCCACGCCTGTACACCGAGAGCCAGGAACATATAACCAATCTGGCTCATGGTGGAGTACGCAAGAACGCGTTTGATGTCGGTCTGTACCAGCGCAGCAAAACCCGCCAGCACCAGAGTGATGGCACCGATAATCCCCACCAGGTGCAGGATTTCTGGGGTCATCAGGAACAGGCCGTGCGTACGTGCAATCAGGTAGACACCGGCGGTAACCATCGTCGCAGCGTGGATAAGCGCAGAGACAGGCGTCGGGCCGGCCATCGCATCAGCAAGCCATGTTTGCAACGGCAACTGCGCAGATTTACCGACCGCACCGCCCAGCAGCATCAGGGTTGCCCACATCAGCATGTTGTTACCATCTGCAAAGTGCGCAGGCGCCAGTTCCACCATTTCGCGGAAGTTCAGCGTGCCCAGCTCGTTGTAGAGGATGAACAGCGCGAACGCCAGGAATACGTCACCAACACGGGTTACCACGAAGGCTTTCATTGCCGCAGCGCCATTCTTCGGATCGGTATAGTAGAAACCAATCAGCAGATAGGAGCACAGGCCCACGCCTTCCCAGCCGAGGTACATCAGCAGCAGGTTATCCGCCAGCACCAGAACCACCATGCTGGCGATAAACAGGTTGGTGTAGGCGAAGAAACGAGAATAGCCCTCTTCTCCGCGCATATACCAGGAGGCGAACATGTGGATCAGGAAACCAACGCCGGTCACCACGGAGAGCATAGTCAGCGACAGGCCATCCAGCACCAGGTTAAAACCGATGTTGAAGTCGCCGACTGACATCCAGGTCCACAGCGGCTGGCTATAAGCCTGCTGGCCATTGGCAAAGAAATCAACGCCAACAAACGCAGTCACCAGCGCGGCCAGACCAATCGACCCGACACCCACGGTAGCGGACAGATTTTCTGACCAACGACCACGGGAAAACGCCAGTAATACAAAGCCAATAAATGGCAGAATAATGGTTAAGGCAAGCATGTTCATCCACGCATCTCACTTACTGAATCGATGTTCAGGTTCTGGCGACGGCGATGAAGTTGCAGCAACAGCGCAAGTCCAATGCTCGCTTCCGCAGCCGCAAGGCTGATGGCGAGAATGTACATCACCTGACCATCGGTCTGGCCCCAGTAGCTTCCGGCGACCACAAAGGCCAGCGCGGAGGCGTTAATCATGATTTCCAGCCCGATCAGCATAAACAGCAGATTGCGGCGGATAACCAGACCGGTCAAACCCAGGACGAATAAAATCGCAGCGAGGATCAGTCCATGTTGTAAGGGGATCATGCGTGCTCCTCCGTTTTTCTTTTCGCGCGGTCATCAGTGCGATTGCTCAGCACTTCACCTGAACGCTCTTCGCGCCCCACGTGGAAGGCCACAACCAGGCCCGCCAGCAGCAGCATCGAAGCCAGTTCGACCGCCAGTACATACGGTCCGAACAGGGAAATACCGACTGCTTTCGCGCTAATTGGCGTCCCGTCGATGCCCTGATCGTTTACGCCCAGAATGGCGTAAACAATGACCACCAGCATGATGGCCGACAGAATCGCCGGACCAATCCACACCTGAGGTTTCAGCCACTGGCGTTCCTGTTCAATTTCAGAACCACCGAGGTTGAGCATCATTACCACGAATACGAACAGCACCATGATAGCGCCCGCGTAGACGATAATTTCCAGCGCACCAGCGAAGTAAGCGCCTAACGAGAAGAACACCCCGGAAATCGCCAGCAGCGAAATAATCAGATACAGCAGTGCGTGTACCGGATTGGTGTGGGTGATCACCCGCAAGGTTGCGAGAATGGCTATCAGGCCACAGATATAAAAAGCGAACTCCATTGCCCCTCTCCTTACGGTAACAGGCTCTTGACGTCGATAGGCTTGGCTTCGTTCTCTGCTTCGCCCTTATCTTTGCCGTCGATTGCCATACCTGCCATCCGGTAGAAGTTATATTCCGGGTATTTGCCCGGACCGGAGATCAGCAGATCCTCTTTCTCGTAAACCAGGTCCTGGCGCTTGTACTCACCCAGCTCGAAATCTGGAGTCAGCTGAATAGCCGTTGTCGGACAGGCTTCTTCGCACAGGCCGCAGAAAATGCAGCGTGAGAAGTTAATGCGGAAAAACTCCGGATACCAGCGGCCATCTTTGGTCTCTGCTTTTTGCAAAGAGATACAGCCTACCGGACACGCTACCGCACACAGGTTACAGGCAACGCAGCGCTCTTCACCGTCTGGATCACGAGTCAGAACGATACGACCACGAAAACGGGGCGGTAGATAGACCGGCTCTTCCGGGTACATCTGCGTTTCGCGTTTCGCGAACGCATGCAGGCCGATCATCCAGATACTGCGTACCTGGGTGCCGAAACCTACGAACAATTCTTTTAAGGTCATGGTCTTTGTGTCCCTTATTGCGCCTGCCAGAGAATGACAGCCGCCGTTACCAGCAAGTTGACGAGCGTCAGCGGCAGACAGACTTTCCAGCCGAAGGACATTACCTGGTCATAACGAGGACGCGGTAACGACGCACGAATCAAAATGAACATCATCATGAAGAACGCGGTTTTCAGCGCGAACCAGACGAATGGCGGTAAGAACGGGCCATGCCAGCCACCGAAGAACAGGGTAACCATCAGTGCAGAAATGGTGACGATACCGATGTATTCACCCACGAAGAACAGACCGAATTTCATACCGGAATATTCAATGTGGTAACCGTCGGCCAGTTCCTGCTCGGCTTCTGGCTGGTCAAACGGGTGACGGTGACACACCGCCACGCCCGCGATGGCAAAGGTGACAAAACCAAAGAACTGCGGAATAACGTTCCAGATATCAGCCTGGTTGTTGACGATGTCAGTCATGTTAAATGAACCGGCCTGCGCCACCACGCCCATCAGGGAAAGTCCGAGGAACACTTCGTAGCTTAGGGTCTGCGCAGACGCACGCATCGCACCGAGCAGGGAGTATTTGTTGTTACTGGACCAGCCGGCGAACAGCACCGCGTATACCGCGAGGCCCGCCATCATCAGGAAGAACAGGATCCCGATGTTCAGGTCAGCAACCACCCAGTTCGGACTCACCGGCACGATGGCGAAAGCCAGCAGCAGCGAGGTGAAGGCGATCATCGGTGCCAGGGTAAAGATGACGCGATCCGAGAATTTCGGGATCCAGTCTTCTTTAAAGAACATCTTGATCATGTCCGCAACCAGCTGGAGCGAACCGCCCCAGCCAACACGGTTCGGTCCGTAACGGTTCTGGAACAGACCCAGCAGACGACGTTCGCCAAAGCTCATGAATGCCCCGCAGGTGACCACCACCAGCAGGATCACCACCGCTTTGAGAATGCTCAGCAGGATCTCAATCAGATCGGGTGTAATCCAACTCATTGTTGTGCCTCCTGCAGATCCTCAAGACGCGCACCTGCCAGAACCGGCGCGATGCCAGGCATGCCCATCGGTAAACCAACCTGCCCTGCCGTTAATCCTTCAGAGATTTCAACCGGCAGCGTAACCGTGTTGCCATCGTAGCTGAAAGAAACGCGCGTACCGGCATTAACACCCAACTTCGCGGCATCAGCCGGGTTGAGTTTGATGTACGGCTGCGGCATACGGGTCTGGAAGACCGGCGCACGCTGGGACATTTCGTCACTGCCAAACAGATGGTAGTACGGCGCGACACGCCACTGACCATCCTGAGCATGGAAGCTCGCCGGAACGGTAGTGAAGTAATCCATACCATCCGCAGAAGCTTCGATCAGGCGCACGCCCGGATCGCCATGACGCAGTTTACCGCCCACTTCATCCTGGAACTTGTTCCACGCCTGTGGGGAGTTCCAGCCCGGAGCCCAGGCAAACGGAATTTGTGAACGCGGTGCAGACGGCTGGTTGTTCCCTTCCATAGAGAAAGCGAACATGGTGTCTTTGTCCTGCGGTTGACGCGGTTCGTGTACGCTGATGTTGGCGCGCATTGCGGTACGCCCACTGTAGCGGTGCGGTTCACGCGCCAGCTTCTGTCCACGGATACGGAAGCTTGCGTCCGGCGCGGCATCTTTAATGCCCGCCAGCTGCGGCAACTTCTCAACAACCGCGTCGATAACGTGGTCGAGCTGCGTCCAGTCCACTTCACGGCTCTGCACGGTGCTGTGCAGCGAGTGCAGCCAGCGCCAGCTTTCCAGCATTACGGTGTTGCTGTCGTAGTAGGATGGATCATAGACCTGGAAGAAACGCTGGGCGCGGCCTTCGTTGTTAATCACCGTACCATCGCTTTCGGCGAAGCTTGCAGCGGAAAGCACCAGATGGGCGTTTTCCATAATTGCCGTACGCTGATGGTCAACGACCAGTACCAGCGGCGCTTTCGCCAGCGCGGCATCAACGCGAGCGGCTGAAGCATGGCGATGCAGGTCATTTTCCAGCACCACAACGGCGTCAGCGCGGCCTGTTTCCAGCTCGGTCAGCGCATCGTCAAGGGAACCACCGCCAATCATGCCGAGGCCCATGCTGTTAACCGAGCGAGCAATCATGGTGATGCCAACGTCTGCGCCACGGCCTTTCAGCGCCTTCGCCACGTTGGCAGCCGCCTGAATCACTTCGGCGCTACCGGCGTTGGTGCCGGAAATAATCAGTGGTTTCTTCGCCCCGGCTAGTGCCTGAACGATAACGTCAATTTTGTTCTGCAGGTCACGGTCGATACCGTCAACCGCCGGCGCGTTGTTATCCAGCGCGTGGGCGATAGCGAAACCTAAACGCGCCTGATCTTCAACCGGTGCACGATAGGTCCAAGCGGCGATATCGTCCAGACGGGTGTTATCGACGTTGGTAACGAATAGCGGATGCTTAGCACGCTGGCCGATATTAAGGATTGCTGCGATCTGCCAGTCAGCCACTTTCTGTGCCGCCGCCATTTCACGCGCTTTACCTTTCACCGCCTGACGCACCGCCAGCGCAACGCGTGCGCCGGTCTGGGTGACATCTTCGCCCAGCACCAGAACCGCATCATAAGATTCGATTTCGCGCAGTGCCGGAGTATGAATCCCGCCGTCACGCAGTACGCTCAACGCCAGTTGCAGACGATCCAGTTCGCCCTGAGCGATACCGGTATAGAAGTTATCCGCACCGACCAGTTCACGCAGCGCGAAGTTACTTTCAACGCTGGCGCGCGGGGAGCCGATACCAATCACTTTCTTCGACTGACGCAGAATATCTGCCGCGCCCTGCATCGCCTGCTCGGCGTTCAGCGTGATCAGGTCATCGCCACGACGCTGTACCGGCTGACGCGGACGGTCTTTCAGGTTCACGTAACCATAGCCGAAACGACCACGGTCGCAGAGGAAGTAGTGGTTAACGGTACCGTTATAACGGTTTTCGATACGACGCAGTTCACCGTAGCGCTCGCCCGGGCTGGTGTTACAGCCGATGGAACACTGCTGGCAGATGCTCGGCGCAAACTGCATGTCCCATTTACGGTTATAACGCTCGGAGTGCGTTTTATCGGTGAAGACGCCGGTTGGACAAATTTCGACCAGGTTGCCAGAGAATTCGCTTTCGAGCGTACCGTCTTCCGGACGACCGAAGTAGACGTTGTCATGTGCGCCATACACGCCCAGATCCGCACCATCGGCGTAATCTTTGTAGTAACGTACACAGCGATAGCAGGCGATGCAGCGGTTCATTTCGTGAGAGATGAACGGCCCCAGGTCCTGGTTACGGTGAGTACGCTTCGTGAAGCGGTAGCGACGGAAGCTGTGACCGGTCATGACGGTCATATCCTGCAGGTGGCAGTTGCCGCCCTCTTCACAGACCGGACAGTCGTGCGGGTGGTTAGTCATCAACCACTCCACGACGCTTTCGCGGAACTGCTTCGCTTCTTCGTCATCAATAGAAATAAAGGTGCCTTCGGTGGCCGGTGTCATACAAGACATCACCAGGCGACCACGCGTGTCTTCCGCGTTCTGATATTGCTTCACCGCACACTGGCGGCAAGCACCGACGCTTCCCAGCGCCGGGTGCCAGCAAAAGTACGGAATATCAAGGCCAAGAGACAGACAAGCTTCCAGCAGGTTGTCCGCTCCGTTGACCTCATATTCTTTGCCGTCTACATGAATCGTAGCCATAGTCAGCATGCTTCCAGTTGGCTCGGTCGTAACCGAGCGTTAATCGAATTTCTTATCGCGACACAGGGCTAACCCTGTGATCACCAGCGCTCTTTCAGCAGGTTCGGCTGAATACCACCAATAGCGTGGGTATTGCTGAAGGTCTGCTTGATGCCAGCTTCGAATTCTTCGCGGAAATATTTAATGGCGCTCTGCAGCGGTTCCACTGCACCCGGTGCGTGTGCACAGAAGGTTTTACCCGGGCCGAGGAAACGACACAGTTGCTCAAGTGTTTCGATATCCCCAGGCTGGCCTTCGCCACGCTCAAGCGCGCGCAGAATTTTCACACTCCACGGCAGACCATCACGGCACGGCGTACACCAGCCACAGGACTCGCGGGCAAAGAACTCTTCGAGGTTACGCACCAGAGGAACCATGCCAATCTCGTGATCGACAGCCATTGCCAGCGCGGTGCCCAGACGGCTACCTGCTTTACCAATGCTTTCGAATTCCATCGGCAGATCGAGGTGTGCTTCGGTCAGGAAGTCAGTCCCCGCGCCACCAGGTTGCCAGGCTTTGAACTTCAGGCCATCGCGCATGCCGCCCGCGTAATCTTCGAGGATCTCACGCGCGGTAGTACCGAAAGGCAGTTCCCACAGGCCAGGGTTCTTCACACGACCGGAGAAGCCCATCAGCTTGGTGCCCGCGTCTTTGCTCTTCGAAATGTTCTGGTACCACTCCACGCCGTTCGCGAGGATAGCCGGTACGTTACACAGGGTTTCGACGTTGTTTACGCAGGTCGGCTTACCCCATGCGCCAGAGCTTGCCGGGAACGGCGGCTTGGAGCGTGGGTTAGCACGGCGACCTTCGAGGGAGTTGATCAGCGCGGTTTCTTCACCGCAGATGTAACGCCCTGCCCCAGTGTGGACAAACAGTTCGAAGTCGAAACCGGTGCCCATAATGTTTTTGCCTAGCAGACCGGCTTCGGTCGCTTCGGCGATAGCGCGACGCAGATGCACGGCTGCTTCGATATATTCACCGCGCAGGAAGATGTAACCACGGTACGCTTTCAGCGCAAACGCGGAAATCAGCATGCCTTCCACCAGCAGGTGCGGCAGCTGTTCCATCAGCAGACGGTCTTTATAGGTGCCCGGCTCCATTTCATCGGCGTTACACAGCAGGTAACGGATGTTCATGGATTCGTCTTTCGGCATCAGACTCCACTTCAGACCGGTGGAAAAGCCCGCGCCGCCGCGCCCTTTCAGGCCAGCGTCTTTTACCTGATTAACGATTTCATCCGGTGACAGCCCGGTCAGGGCCTTACGCGCACCTTCGTAGCCGTTCTTGCTACGGTATTCATCCAGCCAGACCGGCTGTTTGTCATCACGCAGACGCCAGGTCAGCGGATGGGTTTCGGGAGTACGGATAATGTCTTTCATTTATACCGCTCCAGCAGTTCAGGAATGCCTTCCGGGGTCAGATGAGCATGAGTATCCTCATCGATCATCATGTTTGGCCCTTTGTCGCAGTTCCCCAGGCAACAGGTCGGCAGCAGCGTAAAGCGACCATCAAAAGTCGTCTGCCCCGGCTTGATGTTGAGTTTTTTCTCAAGCGCGGCCTGGATCCCCTGGTAGCCGTTGATATGGCACACCACGCTGTCGCAATAGCGGATCACGTGGCGACCTACCGGCTGGCGGAAGATCTGGCTATAAAACGTAGCAACACCTTCTACGTCGCTTGCCGGAATACCCAGCACATCAGCGATCGCATAGATCGCCCCATCCGGCACCCAGCCACGCTGTTTCTGAACGATTTTCAGCGCTTCAATGGACGCCGCACGCGGGTCTTCGTAGTGGTGCTTCTCGTGCTCAATCGCTTCACGCTCAGCCGCACTCAGCTCAAAAGCCTCGGTTTGTGGTTGTTGATTCTCGTGCATAATTAGCGGTCCACATCTGACATAACAAAATCGATACTACCCAGATGGACGATCAGGTCGGACACCAGGCTGCCACGTACCGCTACCGGGATCTGCTGCAGGTGCGCATAGCTCGGGGTACGGATACGGGTACGGTAACTCATGGTGCTGCCATCGCTGGTCAGGTAGTAACTGTTGATACCCTTGGTCGCTTCCACCATCTGGAAGGACTCGTTTGCCGGCATAACCGGACCCCACGAAACCTGCAGGAAGTGGGTGATAAGGGTTTCGATATGTTGCAGCGTGCGCTCTTTCGGTGGCGGCGTCGTCAGCGGGTGATCCGCTTTGAACGGGCCTTCCGGCATGTTATTGAGGCACTGCTCAAGGATGCGCAGACTCTGGCGCAGCTCTTCAACTTTCAGCATCACGCGGGTATAGCAGTCGGACACACCGCCGCCAACCGGGACCTCAAAGTCAAAGTTTTCATAGCCAGAGTACGGACGCGCTTTACGCACGTCGAAATCAATACCGGTCGCACGCAGCGCAGCACCGGTACAACCCCAGTCCAGCGCTTCTTTCTTACCGTAAGCGGCAACACCCTGCGAACGGCCTTTCAGGATAGTGTTACGCAGCGCGGCTTTCTCGTAAGAATCCAGACGTTTTGGCATCCAGTCGAGGAAATCACGCAGCAGTTTGTCCCAACCGCGCGGCAGATCGTGTGCCACACCGCCGATACGGAACCAGGCCGGGTGCATACGGAAACCGGTGATCGCTTCCACGACGTCGTAGATTTTCTGACGGTCGGTAAAGGCGAAGAATACCGGGGTCATCGCGCCGACGTCCTGAATGAACGTGGAGATGTACAGCAGATGACTGTTGATACGGAATAGTTCAGACAGCATGACGCGAATCACGTTGACGCGATCCGGCGTGGTGATGCCTGCCAGTTTCTCAACCGCCAGTACGTAAGGCATTTCGTTAACGCAGCCGCCGAGGTACTCGATACGGTCGGTGTACGGAATGTAGCTGTGCCAGGACTGACGTTCGCCCATCTTTTCAGCGCCACGGTGGTGGTAGCCGATGTCAGGTACGCAGTCGACGATTTCTTCGCCATCAAGCTGCAGCACAATACGGAACGCACCGTGGGAAGACGGGTGGTTAGGACCGAGGTTGAGGAACATGAAGTCCTCATTTTCGGTGCTACGCTTCATGCCCCAATCTTCAGGTTTGAAGGTCAGCGCTTCCATTTCCAGATCCTGTTTGGCTTTAGTAAGCTCAAACGGATCGAATTCGGTTGCACGCGCCGGGTAGTCTTTACGCAGCGGATGGCCTTCCCAGGTATGCGGCATCAGCAGACGCGTCAGGTGCGGGTGACCTTCGATATCGATGCCAAACATTTCCCATGTTTCACGCTCATACCAGTTGGCGTTCGGGAACAGTTTGGTGAAAGTCGGTACGCGCAGATCGTTTTCAGACAAAGCCACCTTGAGCATGATATCGCGATTGCGTTCAATGGAGATCAGGTGATAGAAAACGGAAAAATCCGCGGCGGGTAACCCTTCGCGGTGCGTACGCAGACGTTCGTCCATGCCGTGTAAGTCAAACAGCATGACGTAAGGTTTCGGCAGTCTCTTTAAGAAATCGCCAACTTCCAGTAATTGTTCACGCTTGACCCAAACAACGGGTACCCCGGTGCGAGTCGCCTGAACGGTAAAGGCATCCGGCCCAAAACGGTTGCGCAGTTCGCCAATGACCGGGTCATCAAGGTGATCCCGTGTTTGCCATGCGGCGTCTTGCGCGGTTAAGTCGGTCATATTGTTCACCATTGCAAATGGTCCGTGGTGGTCGGCAGTGCTTCGCGCTATTTATGTAGTGATAAGCGAAGGAAGTGCTGCTGCCGACAGGCGCAAATTAAATCTCGTCTGGTGTACGAAGATTCGTTACAGCAATACGTTCGCCGCGTTTACGCTCGCGTTCTGACTGCATATTGGCGCGATAAACGCCCTGATCGCCAACCACCCAGGAGAGCGGACGGCGTTCTTTGCCAATGGAATCTTGCAGCAGCATCAGAGCCTGCATATACGCTTCTGGGCGCGGCGGACATCCCGGGATGTACACATCGACCGGAATAAATTTATCAACGCCCTGCACCACAGAATAGATGTCGTACATCCCGCCGGAGTTGGCGCATGCGCCCATGGAAATAACCCATTTCGGTTCCAGCATCTGATCGTAGAGGCGCTGAATAACTGGCGCCATTTTGGTAAAGCAGGTTCCGGCTACGACCATCAGATCAGCCTGACGCGGCGATGCACGCAGTACTTCCGCACCAAAACGGGCCACATCGTGCACGGCGGTAAACGAGGTCACCATCTCAACGTAGCAGCAGGAAAGGCCAAAGTTATATGGCCAAATTGAGTTTTTACGGCCCCAGTTAACCATGTCATGCAGTTTGCCCATGAACACGTTTTTGTTAACTTCTTGTTCCAGGGGGTCGGTTACGATCTCCTGTTTTTGCAGGGGGTAACGGTCGTTCTCACCGTTAGGATCTATGCGGGTGAGCGTATAATCCATCTTAATGCCTCGCGGTTAGCGTTGACGATTAGCGATACTGTTCGTTTCCGGGTTCATACGCTCGCGGCGTGAACGCGCGGGCGTCCAGTCCAGCGCGCCAATACGCACCAGATAAACCAGACCTGCCAGTAACACAAAAATAAAAATTGCAGCTTCCACAAAGCCAATCCAACCGCTTTCACGGATAGAAGTTGACCATGCGAACAGATACAGCGCTTCAACGTCGAAGATAACGAAGAACATGGCTACCAGATAAAACTTGGCAGACAGGCGCAGGCGGGCGGTGCCGACCGAGTCGATACCTGATTCAAACGGCACGTTTTTAGATCTCGCGCGTGCGCGACCCCCTAAAAACCAGCCGCCGACGAGCATCAGGCAGCACAGGCCAATGGCAACGATAAGAAAGATAGCGAATGCCCAGTGATGAGCGATGATTTCAGTGGATGTTGACATACTCATTGCTTACTCATCAAAAGTAGCGCCAAATTCTCTGCTCTTTTCGGCAGATGAACGCCACATCGATTCATGGGGAGGAATAAAAAAAACCTTACAATCACTGTGAAAAATCATTTTATACAGCTAATTGATGGGGTTTTTTACTCCTTTCTATAACCTTTTGTCAACTTTAACAAAAGTTTCCTCACATTATTTTACACTACTCCAACTTCATTAACATAAAGTGCTCTTTAGACCCATTTCGATTGCATCATCGGTCATTTTTAATGTTGTTGAATCGTGTCCGTAGTGAAGTAAAAAAGATAATACACGTCTATTTTGACAGGAATTCACCCAGATGCCTCCCCCTAAATGGGAGTATTTTCTTGATCTGTGACACGCTTTTGTTAATTCACCATAAAAAACAGCAACAATTTCTCTAGTTTTTTAACATGGAAACATTTAGCAACGCGGCTGATTATTTTTCACCCTATTGTCAGTCTGTTTTTTTACCTGCTGATTTTGTTAAGTTTTAGGGAAGGTGCGAACAAGTTCCTGATATGAGATCATCATATTCATCCGGAGCGCATCCCAGAGGGACATCATGAGCCATCAACTCACCTTCGCCGATAGTGAATTCAGCACTAAGCGCCGTCAGACCCGAAAAGAGATTTTCCTCTCCCGCATGGAGCAGATTCTGCCATGGCAGAATATGACCGCTGTCATCGAGCCGTTTTATCCCAAGGCGGGCAATGGCCGACGGCCCTATCCGCTGGAGACCATGCTGCGTATTCACTGCATGCAGCATTGGTACAACCTGAGCGACGGTGCCATGGAAGATGCCCTGTACGAAATCGCCTCCATGCGCCTGTTTGCCCGATTATCCCTGGATAGCGCCCTGCCGGATCGCACCACCATCATGAATTTCCGCCACCTGCTCGAGCAGCATCAACTGGCCCGTCAATTGTTCAAGACCATCAATCGCTGGCTGGCCGAAGCAGGCGTCATGATGACCCAAGGCACTTTGGTGGATGCCACCATCATTGAGGCACCCAGCTCTACCAAGAACAAAGAGCAGCAACGCGATCCGGAGATGCATCAGACCAAGAAAGGCAATCAGTGGCACTTTGGCATGAAGGCCCACATTGGTGTCGATGCCAAGAGTGGCCTGACCCACAGCCTGGTCACCACCGCGGCCAACGAGCATGACCTCAATCAGCTGGGTAATCTGCTTCATGGAGAGGAGCAATTTGTCTCAGCCGATGCCGGCTACCAAGGAGCGCCACAGCGCGAGGAGCTGGCCGAGGTGGATGTGGACTGGCTGATCGCCGAGCGTCCCGGCAAGGTAAAAACCTTGAAGCAGCATCCGCGCAAGAACAAAACGGCCATCAACATCGAATACATGAAAGCCAGCATCCGTGCCAGGGTGGAGCACCCGTTTCGCATCATCAAGCGGCAGTTCGGCTTCGTGAAAGCCAGATACAAGGGGCTGCTGAAAAACGATAACCAACTGGCGATGTTATTCACCCTGGCCAACCTGTTTCGGGTGGACCAAATGATACGTCAGTGGGAGAGATCTCAGTAAAAACCGGAAATAACGCCAGAAATGGTGGAAAAAATAGCCTAAATAGGCTGATTCGATGTGTTTGCGGGAAAAAAATCGGCCCAGATCCGCGAAATTTTAATCAGCGAGTCAGCTTGGGAAGAAATGACCTGCTTATTCGCACCTTCCTTAGTGTAACCAAGTGAAAATAAGGATGTATTTGGTTTAACAAACGAAACAATGCTCTTTCTGAGCTATTTTAAAACCCGTGATATTCATCGGAATATAGCAACGAGAAAGAGCCGTATTTTTAGCTGCCGGATGATTCTGACTAATGGAAAACATGTAAATTTTGTAAATTTAAAAAATAGTTAACGAACAATAATTTACACATTAAAAACTAACTTTTCAGTATGTTATGAACAACCAACAAACATTTGAATTATCGTAAAACTCGTACTACACACCATTTCATAGGAGTTATCTTAACCTAAAACCACTATATTTATAAGTGTTATTGCGAATAATTCCGGGCGAATTGGTGTTATGTCAGTACAACGGTTTTCGTATTATTAGCCCAATCAATTCGATGTCGTTTAAATAATAAATAATAATTAATTAAGAATCTCTCAATTCATTAATTATGCTTAACAATGGATTCACACCGCATCACGTAGGGATCAGACCGATAACAGAATTCGTGGATGAAACCTCAGTATTTTCGAATCGCGCCGTATCGCACAGATATCGGCTGCATTTTGTTTTATAGGGCTAACTTTTTTCGACCAGACAAATCACCATACCAATACCAACAAAGCAAAACATAAATCATAAAAAAACACAACAATCCAGATTATTACACTGTAATAATTGTATAATTTAGTTATTAAAAGTTAATTATCATCCTCCTGCTTTCCAAAATCTTCTACTAAAGACCCTTCAAAACTCACCGTCGTGGGAGTACATTGTGCTGGGCTGACTTCCACGGCAGGGAGTGGCATTCACAGCTAAAAAGGTCAACGTTCATGTCCCCCATTGAAAAATCCAGCAAATTAGAAAACGTCTGTTATGACATTCGCGGCCCGGTTCTGAAGGAAGCAAAGCGCCTGGAAGAAGAAGGCAACAAAGTTCTGAAACTGAACATCGGCAACCCTGCGCCTTTCGGGTTTGAAGCACCAGATGAAATTTTAGTGGATGTGATCCGCAATTTGCCAACTGCGCAAGGATATTGCGATTCCAAAGGCCTTTATTCAGCCCGCAAAGCAATCATGCAGCATTACCAGGCCCGCGGGATGCGCGATGTAACCGTAGAAGATATCTATATCGGTAACGGCGTATCCGAATTGATTGTGCAGGCCATGCAGGCATTGCTGAACAGTGGGGACGAAATGCTGGTTCCTGCACCTGATTATCCACTGTGGACGGCGGCGGTTTCGCTCTCTGGTGGTAATGCCGTGCACTACCTGTGTGATGAATCGTCAGACTGGTTCCCGGACCTGGATGATATCCGCGCCAAAATTACGCCGCGTACGCGTGGGATCGTCATCATCAACCCCAACAACCCAACCGGCGCTGTTTATTCTAAAGAGCTGCTGATGGAGATTGTTGAGATTGCTCGTCAGAACAACCTCATCATCTTTGCAGATGAGATTTACGACAAAATTCTCTACGATGACGCCGAGCACCACTCGATTGCGGCAATGGCCCCGGATCTGCTGACTATTACCTTTAACGGCCTGTCAAAAACCTATCGTGTTGCCGGTTTCCGTCAGGGCTGGATGGTACTGAACGGACCGAAGAAACATGCCAAAGGGTATATCGAAGGCCTTGAGATGCTGGCTTCTATGCGCCTGTGTGCGAATGTCCCGGCACAACATGCCATTCAGACCGCGCTGGGTGGATATCAGAGCATCAGCGAATTCATCATGCCTGGCGGACGTCTGTATGAGCAACGTAACCGCGCCTGGGAACTGCTCAATGATATCCCTGGCGTCTCTTGCGTAAAACCGCGCGGTGCACTGTATATGTTCCCGAAAATTGACGCCAAGCGCTTCAATATTCATGACGACCAGAAGATGGTGCTCGACTTCCTGTTGCAGGAAAAAGTACTGCTGGTCCAGGGGACAGCATTCAACTGGCCGTGGCCGGATCATTTCCGCATCGTTACGCTGCCGCGAATTGATGATATCGAAATGTCGTTGAGTAAATTTGAGCGTTTCCTGTCAGGGTATCGCCAGCTGTAACCACGCAAAGTGCTACCGGGTTTGCATCCGGTAGCACTCTCTGCGCAAAATACCGTTACTGAAGTCACTGAGTAAGGGTCGTTATGAAGCAGAGCCACTTTTTTGCCCACCTCTCCCGTCTGAAACTCATTAACCGCTGGCCGCTGATGCGCAACGTGCGCACCGAAAACGTGTCCGAACACAGTCTGCAGGTTGCCATGGTTGCTCATGCGCTGGCCGCGATCAAAAACCGTAAATTTGGTGGTCAGGTAAATGCTGAGCGTATTGCCCTGCTGGCGATGTATCACGATGCGTCAGAGGTGTTAACCGGCGATCTCCCTACCCCAGTGAAATATTTCAACTCGCAGATTGCTCAGGAATATAAAGCGATAGAGAAAATTGCCCAGCAAAAACTGGTCGATATGGTTCCCGATGAGTTGCGCGATATTTTTGCACCGCTCATTGATGAACATGCCTTGAGTGAAGAAGAAAGATCGATTGTTAAACAGGCCGATGCCCTGTGCGCGTATCTGAAGTGCCTGGAAGAACTCTCCGCCGGTAACAACGAATTTCTGCTGGCGAAAACACGTCTGGAAAAAACGCTGGAGTCACGACGCAGCGAAGAGATGGACTACTTTATGGACGTGTTTGTCCCAAGCTTTCACCTTTCATTAGATGAAATCAGCCAGGATTCACCGCTTTAAACGATTTTGCCGGATGGCGGCTAACGCCTTATCCGGCCTACAGGTAACGTGATATCCGTAGGCCTGATAAGCGCAGCGCCATCAGGCGTTTACTGCGGCGGTCAAAACGGGAACAGCATCGGGATCATCACCACGCACACTGCCATGACAATCACCGTAAACGGTACGCCAATCTTCACGAAGTCGCTAAAGGTGTAGTTACCCGGCCCGAGCACCAGTGTGTTTACCGGTGAAGACACTGGCGTCA
Source organism: Citrobacter sp. CF971 (assembly GCF_006385635.1). Lineage (NCBI taxonomy): Bacteria > Pseudomonadati > Pseudomonadota > Gammaproteobacteria > Enterobacterales > Enterobacteriaceae > Citrobacter > Citrobacter sp. CF971. The sequence goes on from NZ_CP041051.1 coordinate 3,328,572, forward strand.
TAAAGGCTGCGGAAGCCGCCATCGCAATCACCATCGCAAACGGATACGGCGAAACGCCCATCGACTTTGCCGCCGCCAGCGCAATCGGCGCCATCAGTACCGCCGTTGCGGTGTTAGAGATAAATAACCCAATGGTCGCGCACAGCACGAACAGGCAGCCCAGCATCATATACGGGCCATACCCACCACCAACGTCCATTAGCCCTTTCACCACCAGATCGACGCCGCCCGTTTTCTGTAACGCCAGCGCAAAAGGCATCATCCCGACAATCAAAATAATGCTTGGCCAGTGAATGGCTTTGTAGGCGCTTTCGGCATCGATGCAGCGGAATTTTCCCATCAGCAAACATGCGATAATCGCGGCAACCGTATTAGGGATTTCATCGGTGAGCATTAACGCGACCATCAGTACCAGACAGAAAATCGCATGCGGCGCCTGGCTGTGCGCCGGAGAAGCTTCACTGACTTCCACAGGCATATTTAGCACCACAAAATCGCGCCCTTTTTGTCCAAGCAGCGTGATCAGCTTCCAGTTGCCCACCACTAAAATGATATCGCCCATCAACAGCGGCTCATCAACCACCGCCCCGGCCAGCGCCGTACCATCGCGCTTCAGCCCAACGACATTCAGCCCGTAACGCGTACGAAAAGCGATTTCCCGTACCGTTTTGCCGATCAATTCCGACTCAGGGATCAGAGAGATTTCGGCCATGCCCACATCAAGCGCCTGCTCGGAGAAGTATTCTCCACGCAGCACCATCGGTTCCAACAGTTGCTCAGCGCAAAATTCACGCAGGTCGACATCGGCCGCAGACATATCAATCAACAATACGTCACGAGCACGAAACTCAGAAACCCCGTTTACGTCAACGATCACGCGACGAAAGCGACGCCAGCGCTCCACGCCAATCACGTTTGCCCCGTAGCGCTCACGCAGTTTCAGGTCGTCCAGACGCTGGCCTATCATAGGAGAACCCGGGCGAATCGCCAGGCGACGCGCGCGCCCGGTCAGGCGATATTCTTTAATCAGATCGCGAAAAGTCCGGCGCTTCCAGCCGTCGCCCGGCTGCCCGGAGTCTTCACCCTTCAGCATAAAACGCATCACCAGCATATAAATTATGCCAAGTACCAACACCACCAATCCCAGTGGGGTTACGCTAAAAAAGCTAAAACCATTAAGTCCTTCACGTAACAGTTCACTGTTGACGACCAGGTTTGGCGGCGTTGCCACCAGCGTCATCATGCCGCTTATCAAGCCGGCAAAACTTAGCGGCATCATCAGGCGTGAAGGAGAAATTTCCATGCGCATGGAAACACTTAAGACAACCGGAATAAAGATGGCGACCACACCGGTCGAACTCATGAATGCACCGAGTCCAGCTACGGTTATCATCAGCAACACCAGCATTTTAACTTCACTGCTACCGGCGACCTTCACCAGCCAGGCGCCCATTACTGTCGCCACACCGGTACGCACGAGACCGTCACCGATAATGAATAAAGCCGCTATCAAAATAACGTTAGGATCGCTGAACCCGGAAAAAGCCTCTGTGATGCTCAATGTTCCACTCAGAACAAAGGCAATAATGACCAGCAAAGCGATCGCGTCCATACGCACTCTGCCAGTTGCAAACAAGACGACGGCAATCGCCAGCAATGAGAGAACCCATATCAATTCACCGTTCACAACATATCCTTGTTAAATGAGAGGGATGGACTGATTCTGCCATAAAAAAGCCCCAACAATCTGGGGCTAAATCATGATCAGGTATTTCTTATAACGACCACATTTCCGTTGGGTTGTTTGGTCACAGAAATATGTTCCAGACTGGTCAGCGAAAAATCAACCTCGTTCAGACGCGGCGTATCCGCTGGCGCGTTGACCGCGATGACATGACACCCAGCTGCCAGTCCTGAAAGCACCCCGGCGGGGGCATCTTCCACCACGGCACATTCCTGCGGTGCCAGGCCCAGAAGCTGAGCGCCTAACAGATACGCGTCTGGCTCTGGTTTCCCTCTTTTTACCCGCTCGGCGGTGACAAACACTTCAGGAGCAGGAAGCCCAGCAACACGATGGCGCGCCCGTGCGACCGGCATAGAGCCGGAGGTCACAATCGCCCATGGAATACCCGCTTTATTGAGATGGTTGAGTAAATCAACAGCCCCAGGCAGCGCAGTGATCCCGGCGGTTTCCGTCGCTTCGATCTGCTCCAGACGGGTAAACTCCGCGGCGATCTCTGCCTCAGATTTGCCCACCATAAAGTGTCGCAGGGAGGTAATGGCCTGCTTGCCATGAATAAAGCCGAGCACCTCGGCGTGATCGAGGCCAAAACGATCGGCCCAGTTGCACCACGCACGTTCTACTGCGGGTAAGGAATCGACCAGCGTTCCATCCAGATCAAACAGAAAACCTTTGCACTGCACGCTCGCCCCCTCAGGCATTAATGATTTGGTTAATTTCATTCGCGCTCAGGTGATACTGGCGCGGGCAAGAGTGCCAGACGTTCAACATACGCTGATATTTTTCCCACATCGGGGTCTGGGCGTTGAAGCCATGCGTACCCGCATCAAAGTGGGTATAGCGACCTTCCACATTCACCATAAAGCGAACGTATCCGAGGAAACGGGCTTCCGTTGCGGCGTCAAAACCGAGGAAAGTCACGCGGCGCTCATCAATAGCCTGTGCATCCTTAAGATTAGTCCAGGACACATGTAATGCGTGATACATCTCCATAATATCGATAATCGTACGGCAGGTTTCTTCCGTCAGTTCACCAAACTCACGATCCAGCTCACGCATCTGCAAGCCGTAACCGCGTTCAATAATCGTCTGCAAACGACGATAACGCTCGGCGTTAGTTGGGTCGAGCATAGTCATCATTTTGTACTGATTCGACAAAATCAGACGTTGAGCGTTGGTCATTTCCATTTGGGACTCCTGTATCACTACTACTGCGATGAAAAAAAAGAAGGCATCTTGTGCCTTCTTTTATATGCGTAATCAGGGGTCAATTACAAATCATCAAGGAAAGTTTTATCCAGTTGTTTGAAGGCGCGCTTAAGCGTGTCAGCCAGCGCCTGGTAATCCGGCTTTCCTTCTACCGGAGAGAGCGCCTGCCCGGCTTCTTGCAATTTACCCCGAACTTCGTAGAACCAGTTGAGTATTGAAGGCGGCAGCGGCGTTACGGAACGTTTACCCAGCCACCACATGCCTTGCATCGGCAGGCTGAGCGCAAACAGCGCGGTCGCCACGGCCGGTCCCAACTGTCCCCCTAGCGCAATTTGCCAGCATAAGGTGAAGACGGCGATAGGCGGCATAAAACGGATTGCGTAACGTGTCATACGGATCACGCGGTTCTCTACAAACACGGGCGCGAGGCGCTTTTCCATTGGCCACGTCTTCGCGTAATGCTGCCCCCTGCGAAACAAGCTAAAAAAATTGACGGAACGATTATCCGGTGTCGACATGGCGGTTACCTCAACTTCACATATAAAAATTAAAAAATTTGTGCAAAACAACAACTACAAGGGACATCGTTCAAAACATTTTGTCTTTGATACCCACATTCAGGTATCCTGTGCCGGCCTGTAAGGCCTTTAGTCCAAAATCATTGAGTCGTCAAATTGACACATAGTATGCCATTGGCTGAAAAATACGCAAAATGACATAGACTCAAAGGTATTTATTCCATCGTGCCCAAAAAGACCATGGCGCATGATGTTAATCATAAACGTCGGTGTCATCATGCGCTACGCTCTATGACTCCCTGACGTTTTTTTAGCCACGTATCATAAATAGGTACTTCCATGTCGAGTAAGTTAGTACTGGTTCTGAACTGCGGTAGCTCCTCACTGAAATTTGCCATCATCGATGCAGTAAACGGTGAAGAATACCTTTCTGGTTTAGCCGAATGTTTCCATCTCCCAGAAGCACGTATCAAATGGAAAATGGATGGCGGTAAACAAGAAGCGGCTTTAGGTGCAGGCGCCGCTCACAGTGAAGCGCTGAATTTTATCGTTAATACTATTCTGGCACAAAAACCAGAACTGTCTGCTCAGCTGACTGCGATTGGTCACCGTGTTGTTCACGGCGGCGAAAAATACACCGGCTCTGTAGTTATCGACGATTCCGTTATTCAGGGTATCAAAGATGCAGCCTCTTTTGCACCGCTGCACAACCCTGCACACCTGATCGGTATCGCTGAAGCGCTGAAATCCTTCCCGAATCTGAAAGACAAAAACGTGGCCGTATTCGACACCGCGTTCCATCAGACTATGCCGGAAGAATCTTACCTCTACGCCCTGCCGTACAGCCTGTACAAAGAACATGGCGTTCGTCGTTACGGCGCGCACGGTACCAGCCACTTCTTCGTTACTCAGGAAGCGGCTAAAGTGCTGAACAAACCGGTTGATGAGCTGAACATCATCACTTGCCACCTGGGCAACGGCGGTTCTGTATCTGCTATCCGTAACGGTAAATGTGTTGATACCTCCATGGGTCTGACCCCACTGGAAGGTCTGGTGATGGGTACGCGTTCCGGTGACATCGACCCGGCGATCATCTTCCACCTGCACGACACCCTGGGCATGAGCGTTGACCAGATCAACAAAATGCTGACCAAAGAGTCCGGCCTGCTGGGTCTGACCGAAGTCACCAGCGACTGCCGCTATGTTGAAGATAACTACGCGACTAAAGAAGACGCTAAACGTGCAATGGACGTTTACTGCCACCGTCTGGCGAAATACATCGGTTCTTACACTGCGCTGATGGATGGTCGTCTGGATGCCGTTGTCTTCACCGGTGGTATCGGTGAAAACGCCGCGATGGTTCGTGAACTGTCTCTGGGCAAACTGGGCGTTCTGGGCTTTGAAGTAGACCACGAACGTAACCTGGCCGCACGTTTCGGCAAATCTGGTTTCATCAACAAAGAAGGTACCCGTCCTGCGGTGGTTATCCCAACCAACGAAGAACTGGTTATCGCGCAAGACGCGAGCCGTCTGACCGCCTGATTTCACACCGCCAGCCTAGCTGGCGGTGCTGTTTTGTAACCCGCCTGAAACGGGCGGTAACGAAAGAGGATAAACCGTGTCCCGTATTATTATGCTGATCCCTACCGGAACCAGCGTCGGTCTGACCAGCGTCAGCCTTGGCGTGATCCGCGCAATGGAACGCAAAGGCGTTCGTCTGAGCGTCTTCAAGCCGATCGCTCAACCGCGTGCCGGTGGCGATGCGCCAGACCAGACTACCAGCATCGTCCGTGCTAACTCTTCTCTGCCAGCCGCTGAGCCGCTGAAGATGAGCCACGTTGAATCTCTGCTGTCCAGCAATCAGAAAGACGTGCTGATGGAAGAGATCATCGCGAACTACCACGCGAACACTAAAGACGCTGAAGTTGTCCTGGTTGAAGGCCTGGTCCCAACCCGTAAACATCAGTTCGCGCAGTCTCTGAACTACGAAATCGCGAAAACGCTGAATGCAGAAATCGTCTTCGTTATGTCTCAGGGCACCGATACCCCGGAACAACTGAACGAGCGTATTGAACTGACTCGCAGCAGCTTCGGTGGCGCGAAAAACACCAACATCACCGGCGTAATCGTTAACAAACTGAACGCACCGGTTGATGAGCAGGGCCGTACTCGCCCGGATCTGTCCGAGATTTTCGATGACTCTTCCAAAGCGAAAGTGATCAAAGTTGATCCGGCTAAACTGCAAGAATCCAGCCCGATGCCGGTTCTGGGCGCAGTGCCATGGAGCTTCGATCTGATCGCTACCCGTGCAATCGATATGGCGCGTCACCTGAACGCCACCATCGTAAACGAAGGCGATATCAATACCCGTCGCGTGAAGTCTGTGACTTTCTGCGCACGCAGCATTCCGCACATGCTGGAACACTTCCGCGCAGGTTCCCTGCTGGTGACTTCCGCTGACCGTCCGGACGTGCTGGTTGCTGCATGCCTGGCAGCGATGAACGGCGTAGAAATTGGCGCCCTGCTGCTGACCGGTGGCTACGAAATGGACGCGCGCATTACCAAACTGTGCGAACGTGCATTCGAAACCGGCCTGCCGGTATTCATGGTAAACACCAACACCTGGCAGACCTCTCTGAGCCTGCAGAGCTTCAACCTGGAAGTTCCGGTTGACGATCACGAGCGTATCGAAAAAGTTCAGGAATACGTTGCTAACTTCATCAACGCTGACTGGATTGAATCTCTGACCGCAACGTCTGAGCGCAGCCGTCGTCTGTCTCCACCAGCGTTCCGTTATCAATTGACCGAGCTGGCACGTAAAGCGGGCAAACGCGTTGTTCTGCCGGAAGGCGACGAACCGCGTACCGTTAAAGCGGCAGCCATCTGTGCTGAACGTGGTATCGCAACCTGCGTACTGCTGGGTAACCCGGATGAGATCACCCGCGTTGCGGCCTCTCAGGGCGTTGAACTTGGCGCTGGCGTAGAAATCGTTGATCCAGATGTGGTTCGCGAAAGCTACGTTGCTCGTCTGGTCGAACTGCGTAAGAACAAAGGCATGACCGAAACCGTTGCCCGCGAACAGCTGGAAGACAACGTGGTTCTCGGTACCCTGATGCTGGAACAGGACGACGTTGACGGTCTGGTTTCCGGTGCCGTTCACACTACTGCGAACACCATTCGTCCACCGCTGCAGCTGATCAAAACTGCACCGGGTAGTTCCCTGGTGTCTTCTGTGTTCTTCATGCTGCTGCCGGATCAGGTTTACGTTTACGGCGACTGCGCGATCAACCCGGATCCAACCGCAGAACAGCTGGCAGAAATCGCTATTCAGTCCGCTGAATCCGCGATCGCCTTCGGTATCGAACCGCGCGTTGCGATGCTCTCCTACTCCACCGGTACCTCTGGTGCAGGTAGCGACGTAGAGAAAGTTCGTGAAGCGACTCGTCTGGCGCAGGAAAAACGTCCTGACCTGATGATCGACGGCCCGCTGCAGTACGACGCCGCCGTTATGGCTGACGTTGCGAAATCCAAAGCGCCGAACTCTCCGGTTGCAGGTCGCGCTACCGTGTTCATCTTCCCGGATCTGAACACCGGTAACACCACCTACAAAGCGGTACAGCGTTCTGCCGACCTGATCTCCATCGGGCCGATGCTGCAGGGTATGCGCAAGCCGGTGAACGACCTGTCTCGTGGCGCGCTGGTAGACGATATCGTCTATACCATCGCACTGACCGCGATCCAGTCTTCCCAGCAGCAGCAGTAATCTGCCGAGTGTGCCGGATCTCTTATCCGGCAACATATCTACTTATCAAACCGGAAATAGCTGATATTTCCGGTTTTTTTATGTCTGTTTCCCCTTTGGCATAATCTGAAATATTTGCCTGAATGCGCTGCATCAATGAATAACTATTCTTCTGTTCGCATACTTACCCTCTTTTGCATTGCAACAGGGATAGTCTTTCATGTCAGCAGTAACAGAATCACAGCCAGCCAAAAAATGGGCGATGCCCGACACGCTGGTGATTATTTTTTTCGTCGCCATTTTAACCAGTCTGGCGACATGGGTTGTTCCCGTCGGGATGTTCGACAGCCAGGAAGTGCAATATCAGGTTGATGGACAAACCAAAACCCGTAAGGTGGTTGACCCCCATTCCTTTCGTATTCTGACCAATGAAGCTGGTGAAGAGCAGTATCACCCGGTTAAGTTCTTTACCACCGGAGATGAGCGCCCAGGCCTGATGAATTTTCCGTTCGAAGGCTTAACCTCCGGCTCGAAATTCGGCACTGCGGTCGGCATCATTATGTTTATGCTGGTCATTGGCGGCGCATTTGGCATCGTTATGCGTACCGGCACCATTGATAACGGCATCCTGGCGCTCATCCGCCATACGCGGGGCAACGAGGTCCTCTTTATCCCAGTGCTGTTTATTCTCTTCTCCTTAGGCGGCGCGGTGTTTGGCATGGGGGAAGAGGCGGTTGCCTTTGCCATTATCATCGCGCCGCTGATGGTCCGGCTAGGTTACGACAGTATCACCACCGTTCTGGTTACCTATATCGCGACTCAGATTGGTTTCGCCAGCTCATGGATGAACCCATTTTGCGTGGTGGTCGCGCAAGGTATTGCGGGGGTGCCAGTGCTCTCTGGTTCCGGTCTGCGCATCGTGGTCTGGGTGGTCGCTACGCTAATAGGACTAACCTTCACGCTGGCCTATGCGGCACGCATCAAAAAGAATCCGCTTTTGTCCCGGGTACATGAATCCGATCGCTTCTTTCGCGAGCAGCAGGACGAGGTCGTGGAACGACGCTTCACGCTCGGTGACTGGCTGGTACTGATGGTGCTGACGGGCGTGATCGTGTGGGTCATTTGGGGCGTTATCGTCCACGCATGGTTTATTCCTGAGATCGCCAGTCAGTTCTTCACGATGGGCCTGGTGATTGGCATTATCGGCGTCGTGTTTCGGCTCAACGGCATGACGGTCAACATCATGGCCTCCTCATTCACTGAGGGAGCACGAATGATGATTGCCCCTGCCCTGCTGGTTGGTTTTGCCAAGGGCATTTTACTGCTGGTCGGTAATGGAGAGGCGGGTGAAGCCAGCGTGTTAAACACTCTGCTGCACAGTATTGCCAACGGCATTAGCGGGCTGGATAACGCCATAGCGGCGTGGTTTATGCTGTTGTTCCAGGCGGTGTTTAATTTCTTCGTCACCTCCGGCTCCGGTCAGGCAGCATTGACCATGCCGCTTTTAGCGCCGCTGGGCGATCTGGTTGGCGTCAACCGTCAGGTTACCGTGCTGGCCTTCCAGTTTGGCGACGGATTCAGCCATATTATCTATCCGACGTCGGCATCTCTGATGGCTACGTTAGGTGTTTGTCGGGTGGATTTTCGTAACTGGCTGAAGGTAGGTGCTACGCTGTTGGGGCTGCTGTTTATTATGTCCAGCGTGGTGGTGATTGGTGCGCAGATAATGGGTTACCATTAAAAAGCGCACGTCCGGCCTACTCGATTTCTCGACGCAGTAGGCCGGATGAACAGAGGTTACTCAGCTTCTTCCTGCTTTTCGGCTTTCGCCCCTTCATTCTTGGCGTTGCGGGTCATCCACAGCGCCAGGGCTTTCAGGGAGTCCGGTGTAAATTCGTCGCAGCGCGCGGTAATTTCTTCCGGCGTCAGCCAGCAAACTTCGCTAATTTCTTCTTCCTGCAGCGCGAACGGTCCGTGGGAAACACAGCTAAACAGCCCGCCCCATACGCGACAGTTCTGGTCTTCAAAGTAAAACTGACCATGCTCGGCAAACGGCACGCCCGCAATCCCCAGTTCCTCTTCTGCTTCACGGCGCGCTGATTCCAGCATCTGCTCGTCAGCCTGAACAACACCGCCTGCGGTGGCATCCAGCATACCGGGCAAAAAATCTTTTGTCTCAGTGCGACGTTGAACCAGAATTTTGCCCATACCATCATGCACAACGATATACGTTGCACGATGGCGTAAGCGTTGCGCCCGCATTTGTTCCCGGCTGGACTGTGCAATGACCTCGTTGTCTTCATTCACAATATCCACCCATTCAGTACTTGCCAAACGACGCTGTTCCACCATCAGGAAACCTTCTTTTTTCTGGCGCTCTTACGGCGCGTTTATGTTTGTGGGGTAAATTACGGATTAATCTCGACCTGTGCAATAACACTTTGATCATTGAGTGCCATTACGCTGAGAACATTATCATCCAGAATCCCGTAACTTGCCGCAAAGCCCCCTTTAGGGATGCTTACCGAGCCGGGATTGAAATGATAGATATCCTCGCGCCGCTCAGCAACCGGCAGATGAGTATGCCCATAAACCAGAATATCGCCCGCATTGAGCGCCGGCATATTTTGCGGGCCAAAAAGATGTCCGTGCGTCAAAAAGAGTCGCTGGTTTTCTGTCAGAATTTGCTGCCACGGCGCAGTCATCGGAAAATGCAGGAGCATCTGATCCACTTCGCTGTCGCAATTACCACGCACCGCAATAATTCGCGATGCCTGTTCATTCAGCCGTTCTGCAACCTGCGCAGGTGCATAGCCTTCTGGAAGCGCATTACGCGGCCCGTGGTTTAAAACATCACCCAATATCACCAGCCATTGCGCACCGCTTGCAGCAAACCGTTCGAGTACGCGTTCCGTGGCTGGCAACGAACCATGAATGTCCGATGCGAACATCAGTTTCATCACTCACTCCTCGCTGAAAAGTACCTTGTAATGATACTGGATTACGGCCCGTTTTTCAGCAGGAACGCTTCGCTGAAAGCGCGATAAAACGCTGTACTGAAGCGCGCTGCCACTGGAAGGTGGCGTATTCCGCAAGCGCTTCCGGAACCTCATCGCCATTCAGGACCAGGCGATTAAGCATTAGCGCTAAATCACAGTCAGCGATACACCATTCGCCAAATAAATTCTGCTTACCGTGGCTCAGTAAACTGCCGGCAGTAGCGAACAATTTTTCCGCACTGGCTTTTCCCGCTTCGCTTAACGGTCCTTTCTTCACGCCAGCAAAAACGACATCCGTTGAGCGTTCTTCACGGATAGGCATTAAATCGCTGCGGATCCACGCCTGAACCTGGCGCGCCCGCGCGCGTTTTTGCACATCGTGCGGATAGATACGCTCCCACTGTGGCGGCGCGAAGCTCTCTTCCAGGAATTCCGTAATCGCTGATGATTCGCTCAGTTCAAAACCATCGATCTCAAGAACCGGCACGCGGCGCGTCAAGGCGTAACCTTGCCATGAAGGTTGCAAATGTTCGCCACTGTTGAGATCAACAGTTTTCAGCGTAAAAGGCAGCCCTTTCTCTTGCAGAGCGACATAAACAGACAGCACGTAAGGGGAGAAAAAATTGGCATCTGACCACAGCGTAATTGCAGGTTTGCTCATAATGTCCTCTGAAGTGTATTAGCTTGCCTTCAAAATATAGAGTCTTTCTCTCGCTGTCACTTGATGAAAACTCAAGCACGCCAACAGGCTCTATACTTGTTATGACCCGGTTCATGACAAAACGGATGCTGAAAATGATCGATCTCTATTACACGCCATCGCCAAACGGTCACAAAATCACGTTGTTTCTTGAAGAGGCGCAGCTGCAATACCGTCTGATTCATGTCGATATCAGCAAAGGTAGCCAGTTTCACCCCGATTTTCTGCAGATCTCGCCGAACAATAAAATCCCGGCCATTATCGATCATGCCCCGGTGGACGGCGGAAGGCCCATCAGCTTGTTTGAGTCCGGAGAAATTTTACTCTATCTGGCGGAAAAGAGCGGTAAGCTGCTCAGCGGTGAATTACGCGAACGCCACACCACGCTGCAATGGCTGTTCTGGCAGGTCAGCGGTCTGGGTCCTATGCTGGGGCAGAATCATCATTTCAGTCATTACGCTCCGCAAACGATCCCTTACGCCATTGAAAGATACCAGGTTGAAACCCAGCGCCTGTACAACGTGATGAATAAACGTCTGGAATCGTCACCCTGGCTGGGAGGCGATCACTACAGCATTGCCGACATTGCAAGCTGGCCGTGGATCCACGCCCATCAGCGTCAGCGCATCGACCTCGACAACTACCCGGCGGTCAATAACTGGCATGAACGCATTCGTACACGTCCCGCGACTGAACGCGCCATGCAGCACGCACAAAGCGAGAAGCGATGACGCAATTCGGTTCTCGTGTATCATGCAAAGGTTCATACATGGAGGAAACCTGCAATGTCACAACCTGACGCTATTATTCGTATAAAAAACCTTCGTCTGCGCACTTTTATCGGCATCAAAGAAGAGGAGATCCTTAACCGCCAGGATATCGTCATCAACATTGCCATTCACTATCCGGCAGACAAAGCCCGTACCAGCGAAGATATCAACGACGCGCTGAATTATCGCACAATCACCAAGAGCATCATTGCCCACGTGGAGGGTAACCGCTTCTCATTGTTAGAAAAATTAACTCAAGATGTGCTCGATATCGCACGCGAACATCACTGGGTCACTTATGCTGAAGTGGAGATAGATAAACTTCACGCATTGCGTTACGCCGACTCAGTTTCTATGACACTGAGCTGGCAGCGCTAAAACGTAACCCGGGAGGCGACATGCAGATTCTGATTACCGGCGGTACTGGCCTGATTGGACGTCATCTGATCCCCTGCCTGCTGGAACTGGGGCATCAGATAATTGTAGTGACACGTACCCCTGATAAGGCTCGTCAGATTCTCGACTCTCGGGTCACGTTATGGAAAGGACTGGAAGAGCGGCAACATCTCAATGACATTGATGCCGTGATTAACCTTGCCGGAGAACCTATTGCCGATAAACGCTGGAGCGCACAGCAAAAGGAACGCCTGTGCCAGAGCCGTTGGGGCATTACGCAGAAACTGGTCGATTTAATCAATGCCAGCGAGACGCCGCCCTCAGTGTTAATCTCCGGTTCCGCTACCGGTTACTACGGCGATTTGGGCGAAGTTGTGGTTACGGAAGAAGAGCCACCGCATAACGAATTTACCCATAAGCTATGTGCCCGCTGGGAGCAAATTGCCAGCACTGCGCAAAGCGACAAAACCCGCGTGTGTATGCTGCGTACCGGCGTGGTACTAGCCTCTGCTGGCGGTATTCTGGCGAAAATGGTCCCGCCGTTTCGTCTTGGCTTAGGCGGCCCAATCGGTAACGGACGACAGTATATGGCCTGGATCCATGTTGATGATATGGTCAACGGAATTATCTGGCTGCTGAATAATGATCTACGCGGTCCCTTCAATATGGTTTCGCCATACCCGGTGCACAATGAGCAGTTTGCCCACGCTCTGGGACACGCTCTAAACCGCCCTGCCATTCTGCGCATTCCCGCCACCGCTATGCGGCTGCTGATGGGCGAGTCTTCGGTGCTGGTCCTCGGCGGGCAGCGAGCATTGCCCAAACGCCTGGAAGCGTCCGGTTTTGCATTTCGCTGGTACGATTTAGAAGAAGCGTTGGCGGATGTGATCCGATAATCCCGTAGCTCTATTCACGGTCGCTGTTGTGGTGGTAAGGTTATAGGCCAGATTTCCGCAATGGCGACGTTATGGCGATAATTTCGACTCCCCGACTTACCCTGTCCTTATTTAAATTTTCTGACTGGTCATTTTTCCAGAGATTACGTGAATGCCCGGAAGTCATGCGCTATATGGGTGATATTGCCCCAGCGAAAGACACGCGTCTGTTATTCGCCAGACGTCTGGCTGCACAGCATACTTTTGTCATCCGCGAGCATAACAAATCAACGCCTCTCGGTGATATTGGCCTGCAAATCAGCCACTTATACCCACACGAGGCCGACCTCGGCTACGCCATTTTGCCAGAAGCTCAGGGGAAAGGGATTGCCAGCGAAGCCGTGACGGCAGTGTGCCAGTACGCTTTCGAGCGCACGGCCGTCACGGCGATAAACGCTTACGCACTCGCGGAGAATAAGGGTTCTGTTCGTATTCTGGAAAAAACAGGGTTTGTGCGTACGCAGGTACTGGAAAAGGCGTATGAGATTGATGGCATCGCCTACGACGACTGGGTGTTTCGGCTGGAGCGCGACGCGCTAAAATTGTAAGCCCGGAAAACGTAACGCCTCCGGGCAGGTGATTTACTTCAACGAACCTTTGAGGAACTGCTGCAAACGTGGACTTTGCGGATTACCGAATACCTGCTCCGGGTCGCCCTCTTCCTCAATTTTCCCCTGATGCAGGAAAATCACGTGCGTGGAAACATGACGGGCAAACCCCATTTCGTGAGTCACCACCACCATGGTTTTCCCCTCTTCGGCCAGCTGTTGCATAATGCGCAGCACTTCACCCACCAGTTCAGGATCTAGTGCCGACGTGGGTTCATCAAACAGCAACACTTCCGGCTCCATCGCCAGCGCACGGGCAATGGAAACACGCTGCTGCTGACCACCGGACAGATGCACCGGATATTTGCCCTGCGCGCGCTCATCAATGCCCACTTTAGCCAGATACTTCACCGCGCGGTCGCGGGCTTCCTGTTTGCTCAGCCCCAACACCTGGATCGGCGCTTCCATGACGTTTTCCAGCACCGTCATGTGGCTCCACAGATTAAAGTGCTGAAAGACCATTGTTAGACGCGTGCGCAGCAGGCGCAGCTGATTTTTGTCCGCAACCTTGAGCTGACCGTCTTTGTCGCGCACCAGACCAATGTTCTGACCACTGACTATAATCGACCCGGCGCTTGGTTTCTCAAGAAAGTTAATGCAGCGCAGGAAGGTACTTTTACCGGAACCTGACGAGCCAATAATACTGATAACATCACCCGCGTTGGCCTGCAGCGACACCCCTTTCAGCACTTCATGTTCGCCGTAGTGCTTATGTAAATCGATAACGTTTAATTTATTTTCAGACATCGTGTTACTCGAATCATTTAGAGGATACATGCTGCAACCAGCGTTTTTCCGCTTTACGGAACAGACTGATCAGGAAATACGAAATAATCAAATACAGTACAGCGGCAATACCGAAGGCGGTAAACGGCTGATACGTTGCCGAGTTGATATCGCGGGCGATTTTCAACAGGTCAGGTACCGTTGCGGTAAACGCCAGCGCCGTGGAGTGCAGCATTAAAATGACTTCATTGCTGTAAGCCGGCAGCGCAATACGCAGCGCGGAAGGTAAAATAATGCATCGATACAGTTTGAATGACGAGAAACCGTATGCGCGAGCAGCCTCAATCTCACCGTGAGGCACGGAACGGATAGCCCCGGCGAAAATCTCAGTGGTATAGGCGCAGGTATTCAGCGTCAGCGCCAGCACGGTGCAATTCAGCCCGCTGCGGAAAAACGCGTTGAGGAAGTCCGTGCCTTTGACTATCTCCAGCGTATACATCCCGGAATAAAACACCAGTAGCTGAACGTACAGCGGCGTGCCACGAAAAATATAGGTGAACAGCCAGATAGGGAACTGAATAAATTTATTACTGGAAACGCGGCCAATAGCCAAAAAGAGCGCAAGTATTCCGCCCATCACTACTGAAGAAATCAAAAGCCACAGGGTGATAGCGACGCCAGTGTAGCGATATCCGTCGGTCCACAGCAGGGACTTCCAGTATTCCTGAATAATCTCGATCACAGGTCAGCCCTCTTCACACCCACGGAATAGCGGCGCTCAAGGTACAGCAGCACACCATTAGAAACAGTGGTAAACACCAGATAGATGACCCCGCACACGACGGCAAAATAGAACGGCTCCCAGGTACTCTTCCCGGCAAGCTGGGTCGCTTTCACCACGTCTTCCAGGCCGAGCAGCGACACCAGTGCCGTGGCCTTAAGAATAACCTGCCAGTTATTACCGATTCCCGGTAAGGCATAACGCATCATCGCCGGGAACATAATGCGACGAAATATTTGTGAGCTGGTAAAGCCAAACGCCGTCGCGGCTTCAATATGGCCTTTTGGTACAGCCATAAACGCACCGCGAAAAGTTTCGGTAAAGTAGGCGCCGTAGATAAATCCAAGGGTGATAATGCCCGCAACCATCGGATCGATATCAATCTGGCCGATACCGATGGCATCGGTAATGGTATTCAGCGCGATTTGTAATCCGTAGAAGATGAGCAGCATTAAGACCAGATCGGGCACACCGCGGATTAGCGTTGTGTACCCTTCGAAAATAAGCCCCATTGCCCGGCTTTGCGACAGCTTTGCTGCTGCGCCGACAAGACCTATCAGAACCGCCAGTACCACCGAGCTGAGTGCCAGCTCCAGCGTAACAATTGCGCCCTGTAAAATAACACCTGAAAAGCCATACAACATGCTGCCTGTCCTGTCGTGTGTGGTGGAGTAGTAAGCCTCTTTTGATTTCAGACTAACCGTTAAATGCCGGATGGCGGCTTTGCCTTATCCGGCCTACAAAATCACCGTAGGCCTGATAAGCGCAGCGCCATCAGGCATAAATTCAACGCGTCAAAAATCTACGGGCTTTATCAGCACCTGCGGTAATTAACCGCCGTAAACATCAAAATCGAAGTACTTTTTCGCCAGCTTCTCGTAAGTACCGTCAGCTCGCATTTCGGCAAAGGCTTTGTTCAGCGCTTCGCGCAGCTCGTTATCGTCTTTGCGCAGCCCCATACCGGTACCCACGCCGAACAACTTCTCGTCTTTCACAGACGGACCGCCAAATTTGTAATCTTTACCGACTGGCTGTTTCAGGAAGCCTTCGCTGGCCGCGACTTCATCCTGAAACGCGGCGTCAATACGCCCGGCAGTCAGGTCAGAATAGATATTGTCCTGCCCCTGATAAGAGACAATCTCAATACCTTTTGGCGCCCAGTGTTCGTTGCCGAACGTTTCCTGGGTGGTGCCCTGCAGCACACCAACACGTTTACCTTTCAGCGACTCAATGGTCGGCTGAATAGCTGAATCTTTAGCGACAACCAGACGCGAGTCGGCTGCATAAAGCTTGTCAGTAAAAGCGATTTCCTGCTGACGTTTTTCAGTAATGGAAAGCGAGGACATGATGGCATCGATTTTCTTCGCTTTTAGCGAAGGGATCAGCGCGTCCAGCGGGTTTTCCACGAAAGTACATTGCGTATTAATACGTTTGCACAGCTCTTTAGCCAGATCGATATCAAAACCGACTAATTCACCCTGTGCATTTTTCGATTCGAACGGCGCATAAGTAGGATCGGTGCCGATACGAATTTTTTGCGGAATGGCTGCAAATGCTGCGGTAGCACTGGAGAAAGCCAGAACCAGAGAAAGAGACAACACCAGTTTTTTCATAACTATCCTCAACAGACTGTCTTTTATAGGGGATCTTTACAGGACCAGGTGCAGTTATCGTGCCATTAATCAGGCCGACAAGGCAAAGTATTCTACCCTGCCGTCGGTATTTATTTGCATGAAAAGCGCTTAAGTATGCACTCATGCTTATTAAGTCAGCGATAAAAGCACCAAAACAGTGCACTGAATGTATTATGCACCGTAATGGTTACCCGCAATGGTGCAGTCAATTCCCCACGCCGCTGTATTAATCGCCGTAGACATTAAAATTAAAATATTTGCTCGCCATTTTGTCGTAGGTGCCGTCTTTGCGCAGTTCACCCAGCGCTTTATCAAAAGCGGCTTTCAGCTCGGTGTCATCTTTGCGCAAACCAATCCCGGTTCCGTCGCCAAAGTATTTTTTATCTTTCACCGAAGGACCTGCAAAGTCGTAGTCCTTACCGGCAGGTTGCTTCAGGAAGCCTTCGCTGGCCGCGACTTCATCCTGCAGTGCTGCGTCGAGACGACCCGCCGTCAGGTCAGAATAGATAAGATCCTGGTTCGCATAGGCCACCACATCCACGCCTTTGCTACGCCAGTTGTCATTGGCATAGGCTTCCTGAGTAGAGCCTTGCAGCACGCCAACGTGTTTACCCTTGAGGGAGTCCAGAGTCGGTTTAATTGGGGAACCTTTCGCGGCGATCAGCCGTGAGTCTGCTGCGTAAAGTTTGTCTGAGAATGCAATCTCTTGCTGACGCTTCTCGGTGATAGAAAGCGAGGAGATAATGGCATCAATTTTTTTCGCTTTCAGCGACGGGATCAGCGCATCAAAGTCGCTGGCAACCCAGGTACATTTGATCTGCATGCGCTTACACATCTCATTTCCCAGATCGATATCAAAGCCGAGAAAGTCGCCTTTGGCATCTTTAGAGGAAAAAGGTGCGTACGTTGTATCTGTACCAATACGAACCGTCTGCGGAAGTGCTGCGTAGCTGGCCGCGGTGGCGGAGAGTCCTACCAGCAAAGACAAAGCAAGAACCGTCTTCTTCATACATAACCCTCAAGTGGCGTAATTTTATTATGTTTTACGTTGTGTTGTGTGTTTGCAGACTTTTTCATGCAGGTCTTATGCCATTTTCGCGTCGATGAGGATATTCGACGTTAAATATGTTAATAAAACGTTGCAATAATGTCCTGATTTTGAAGATAGCAGGTCTGACGGTCGAACCGCAGCGTTTCGTTGAGTTTTAACGAATTAAATGTTGAGGATATGATCGCGGTTACAAAATTGCCCTGAAACAGGGCAACGGATATTTCTTTGCACGCTGATGGAACGGCTTACGCCCCTTGCCAGCGGGTGAACAGGTCCTGCGGAAGGGTAATATCAAACTGGTCAAGCACGCGATTAACCGTTTGATTAATCACATCATCGAGCGTTTGTGGACGATGATAGAACGCCGGGACTGGTGGCATAATCACTGCGCCAATTTCTGCCGCCTGGGTCATGAGGCGCAGATGCCCCAGATGCAGCGGCGTTTCGCGTACACACAGCACCAGCGGACGACGTTCTTTCAACACCACATCTGCCGCACGGGTAAGCAACCCATCGGTGTAACTGTGGACAATGCCGGAAAGGGTTTTGATTGAACACGGCAGGATAACCATGCCGGCGGTCTGAAAAGAGCCGGAGGAGATACTGGCGGCGATATCGCGCGTATCATGATTCACATTTGCCAGCGCCTGCACGTCGCGCACAGAGAGGTCCGTTTCCAGTGCCAGCGTCTGCCGGGCAGCGGCACTCATCACCAGATGGGTTTCCACATCGGTAACGTCACGCAAAACCTGCAGCAGGCGCACGCCGTAAATTGCCCCGCTTGCGCCAGAAATACCAATGATGAGTCGTTTCATGTGTAATAGCCCTTACTTGCTCAGGGCCGACTTTGCAGGAAATTACGGTGAGTTGCAAGCAAGGGTGCAGGTTGCGCCCTTGCTTGCGAGCAAACATTAACCTTCGTTGTGCATTTCAAGGTTTTCCGCTTCGTTCTGACGCAATACCGCTTTAGCATCATCATTACGCAGGGAGTCGAGGAAATCGAGATATTGCTGGTCGACGTCTTTGGTGACGTACACACCGTTAAACACTGAACATTCAAACTGCTGAATATCCGGATTCTCAGCACGGACAGCTTCAATCAGATCGTTCAGGTCCTGGAAGATCAGACCATCTGCGCCGATTATCTGGCGAATCTCGTCCACTTCACGACCATGCGCAATCAGCTCCGTCGCCGTAGGCATATCGATGCCATAAACGTTCGGGAAGCGAATTTCCGGGGCGGCAGAGGCCAGATACACCTTCTTCGCTCCGGCTTCACGCGCCATCTCGATAATCTGTTCTGAAGTGGTGCCGCGCACGATGGAGTCATCCACCAGCAGCACGTTTTTATCACGGAATTCCGCACGGTTAGCGTTCAGCTTACGGCGCACTGATTTACGGCGCAGCTGCTGGCCCGGCATGATAAAGGTGCGTCCCACATAGCGGTTTTTCACAAACCCCTGACGGTACGGCTTACCGAGAATGCGGGCAATTTCCAGCGCGATATCGCAGGAGGTTTCCGGGATTGGGATTACTACGTCGATGTCCAGATCTTCCCACTCACGGGCAATTTTTTCGCCAAGCTTAGTCCCCATATTCACACGGGCGCTGTAGACGGAAATCTTGTCGATAAAGGAGTCAGGACGAGCGAAGTATACGTATTCAAACAGACACGGATTGCTCACCGGGTTATCAGCACACTGACGGGTAAACAGCTGGCCTTTTTCGGTGATATACACCGCTTCGCCAGGAGCTACGTCGCGCAGGAATTCAAAGCCCAACGTGTCCAGCGCTACGCTCTCAGACGCCACCATGTACTCGGTACGGCCATCGCCAATATCGCGTTTGCCCATTACCAGTGGACGGATACCGTTAGGGTCGCGGAAGGCAACCATACCGTGACCGATAATCATCGCCACGCAGGCATAGGCGCCGCGAATCTGGCGGTTGGTAGCCGCAATGGCAGCAAAAATATTGTCGGCCTCCAGCGGGTAATGGCGGAAGTTATCCAGCTCGCTGGCGAAAATATTCAGCAGAATTTCAGAATCTGAAGTGGTATTGATGTGGCGGCGCTTTTCTTCAAACAGCTTTTTACGCAACTCATGCGCGTTGGTCAGGTTGCCATTGTGGGCAAGAGTGATGCCATACGGTGAGTTGACGTAAAAAGGTTGAGCTTCGGAGGCGCTGGAGCTGCCAGCCGTTGGGTAACGCACATGACCGATGCCCATATTGCCCTGCAAACGCTGCATATGGCGCGCTTCAAAAATATCGCTCACCATTCCGTTTGCTTTACGCAAGCGGAAGCAGTTGTTGGCATCAATGGTGATGATGCCCGCAGCATCCTGACCACGATGCTGGAGCACCGTTAACGCGTCATAAATCGACTGGTTTACCGGCATAACACCGGCGATACCGACAATACCGCACATACGTCTTTTCCTCGTTCAGCAACGACCCAAAGTTTATACTTTGGGCAAGAAACTTGACGAGCTTTGCAGATAGTCAAAGAACCATCTGATGATGAAACTGAACTGCGGAATCAGCTGCGACTTACCCCAGTCTTCACTTTTCGACAGACCGGTAAAGGTATCGAGAAAGAACAGTATGGCGGCAACGATCAACGCTCCACGCAAAGCACCGAAGCAGATCCCCAACACCCTGTCGGTACCCGACAGTCCTGTTTTCTCTACCAGTTGGCCTATCACAAAGTTAACGATAGCGCCGACGATAAGTGTCGCGATGAACAGTATCGCGATAGCAATCCCATTTCGAACCAGTTCGTCTTCAAAGCCCGTAAACCAGACAGACAGGTAAGTGTAGTAATGGCTGGCGACAAAGAAAGCACAACCCCAAGTCACCAACGATAATGCTTCACGAACAAAGCCACGGATCAGGCTAACCAGACAGGAAAAACCAATCACCGCGATAATGGCGTAATCAATCCAGACCATATGTGTCCCACGATTTTACGCCCTGTCGTCCTGTTCGGGGCGCATTCTAACAGAAAAAGAAAACGTTTGCGTAGGGATTTCCTTTCCACGCGTAAATAAAAATGGCGCTGAAAAAATCTTCAACGCCATACCGTTTTATGCCTCTTCGGGCACTACCGGATAGCGGTGAAAACACCGTATCTGGCCTGAATCAGAGCTGCGCCGTAAACAGCGCAATCCCTTAATTAGGGGTGTACCCCATCACGACGCCACTCAGACCAGAGATCTTCTGCAGCTCGCCCAGCGAGTTCTTTAGCTTATCTTTGGAGGCGTCCGGCCCGACGAGAATGCGGGTTATTTTACCCTGCACCGGCGTTGACGGGGAAGTATATACCCGGAAGCCCGCGCCACGAAGTTTACCCACGATCTCATTGACCTTATCCGCATTTTTCAGTGCACCGAGCTGTACAACGTACGCTTTGCCGGTTGGGGCTGGCGCTTCTTCAGCGACCGGTTTCGGCGCAGGCGTCGGTGCCGGCGTCGGAGCAACGGCAACAGGCTGCGGTTTCGGTTTAGGTTTCGGTGGTTCCACAGGCGCAGGGACAGGATCTAATTCCACGCTGTTTGCCGTCGTCAAACGTGACGGATCCAACGATGGCGCGGCAGCATCACCCGCACGCACCTCTTCTGCCGCCCCTTCCGGCGGCTGAGTCGGCAGCGCCTGCGTTGCTGCAGGCATCATGTCTGGTTCATCGCGATCACCGGGTTTAGGCACCAGTGGGATCGCTGCAAATTCATCCTGATAATGCTTTTTCTGCCCGTCAAGCAGCCCGGGAAGCACAATTACCCCGAGCGCGACTAGCACAATTGTGCCGACTAATCGATTCTGAAACTTACTCGCCACCGCTTCTCCCCACGTCTATTACTTCCATGACATGTGCGACAGTGTGAAAGGATCCACACACCAACACGGTATCTTCTGGCTTCGCCTCAGCAAGTGCTGCAGACCATGCCTGCGCCACGCTGTCATAAGCGTTGCCTTTGCCCAGGTGCTCCAGCAGTTGTTCTGCCGTTGCGCCACGCGGCCCTTCCAGGGGCGCACAGTACCAGATGTCAACCACGCTTTTTAACCAGGCTAACGTACCGGCAATATCTTTATCATGTAGCATACCGATAACCGCAAGTACACGCCCGCTTTTCACTAACTTTTTCAGACGTCCGGTCAGATACTCTGCCGCATGCGGGTTATGGGCAACATCGAAAATCACTCGCGGCGACTCGCTCACAATCTGGAAGCGCCCCGGTAAAATCGCGCGTTCGATGCCGTCACGAATCGCCTGCTCGCTAACGTTCAGCCCGCTTGCGCGCAGCGCGGCCAGCGCGGTAGCAGCATTAGGTTGTGGCACCTGCGGCAACGGCAAATGCGCCAACGTTCCATAAGCATCCGTAAACGACCAGTCGTTCTCAGTGACCGCATAGCGCCAGTCCACTCCGCAGCGTTGCAAAATCGCCCCGCACTCTTGCGCGACATCCGCGATGGTGTAAGGCATTTCAGGCTCGCCGACGATAGCCGGTTTCTCTGCACGGAAAATGCCCGCCTTCTCACGACCAATACTTTCGCGATCCGGGCCCAGCCAGTCAGTATGATCAAGCGCAATACTGGTGACTACAGCGACATCGGCATCGACGATATTGGTGGCGTCAAGGCGGCCGCCTAATCCCACTTCCAGAATAACAACATCCAGTTGGGCCTGTTTAAACAGCCAGAGTGCCGATAACGTACCGTATTCAAAGTAAGTCAGGGAAATATCACCACGAGCGTCTTCAATCTCAGCAAACGAGGCGGTATGGGCTGATTCCGGCAGTTCCCCCCCCTGCACGCGTACGCGTTCCGTGTAGCGCACCAGATGAGGCGAACTATATACCCCAACTTTATATCCTGCCGCAGCCAGCACAGATTCCAGCGTACGACAGGTCGTGCCTTTTCCGTTGGTTCCTGCCACCGTAAACACAAATGGCGCGGGTTTCAATACACCCAGTTTGCGCGCTACCTGGCTTACGCGTTCAAGGCCAAGATCGATGGTTTTACTGTGCAGGTTTTCCAGATAAGAAAGCCACGACGCCAGGGGCGACGCGGCTTGAGGAATACGTTTATTGTCCATGATGCCTGTAATTTTATTACGTAGATTAAAGCAAAAGGCAGCGCCAGTTGGCCCTGCCCTTTTTTACTCGTCGTCTTTCAAGCTGCAGGTGTGTTGGCTGCTCTCGCTCACCCGAATCACTTGCCCGTGCAAGCTCATCGGGGTTCACTCTCTTGCCGTCTTCCTGCAACTCGAAATCCATAGAGTAAGTTATCAGGCTTCTGATTCCTGATCGGGTACCGGAGATACCACCTCGCCTTCACGCGGCTCATCCGGATTCGGCGCAGGAAGATTCATCAGCTTCGCCAGGATGCTTGCCAGTTTCAGGCGCATTTCTGGACGGCGGACGATCATATCGATAGCGCCTTTTTCAATCAGGAACTCGCTGCGCTGGAATCCCGGCGGCAGTTTCTCACGTACGGTTTGCTCGATAACACGCGGACCCGCGAAGCCGATCAGTGCTTTCGGTTCTGCAATGTTGAGATCGCCCAGCATCGCGAAGCTTGCGGAAACACCACCCATTGTTGGGTCGGTCAGTACAGAAATATACGGTAAACCGCGTTCCTGCATTTTCGCCAGCGCAGCAGAGGTTTTTGCCATCTGCATCAGAGACATCAGCGCTTCCTGCATACGCGCCCCGCCAGAAGCGGAGAAGCAGATCAGCGGACAGTTGTCTTCCAGTGCCTGCTCAACGGCACGGACAAAACGCGCACCGACCACAGAGCCCATGGAGCCGCCCATAAACGCGAACTCGAATGCCGCAGCAACGACCGGCATACCATGCAGCGTGCCTTTCATCACCACCAGCGCATCTTTCTCGCCGGTTTCTTTCTGCGCAGAAGCCAGTCTGTCTTTGTATTTTTTGGAGTCACGAAACTTCAGCACGTCTTTCGGCTCAAGCTCGCTACCCAGTTCCACAAGAGAACCTTCATCTAACAGGCTATGCAGGCGATTGCGCGCCGACATGCGCATATGATGGTCACACTTCGGACAGACCTCAAGATTACGTTCCAGCTCAGCACGGTATAAAACCTGACCGCAGCTATCACACTTGGTCCACACCCCTTCAGGAATGCTTGCCTTGCGGGTGGGAGTAATGTTGCTTTTAATTCGTTCAATCCAGCTCATTGGTGACCTTTCTGCCTGAACCCTAGTCAGCTTTGTTATAAGGGGCGCATAATGCCATTTTTGCCCCTAACAGACCATGAATGTTGCACATTAAAACATAACAGCCCGAAACTTTGGATAAAAAAGTGGTCGAACCGCTGAGTTACTTTCTATTTTGCAGCCCGTGACGCAGCACGTTTATGGCGAATTACTTCAATCACCCCCGGCAATACGGAAAGGACGATAATCGCCACAATCAGTAATTTCAGGTTTTCCTGGACAATCGGCAGATCGCCGAACAGGTAGCCTGCGTAGGTGAACAACAATACCCACAGCAATGCACCTACGACGTTATACATCGCAAAGTGACGGTAGGACATATGTCCCATACCGGCAACAAACGGCGCAAATGTGCGCACGATAGGCACGAAACGCGCCAGGATAATCGTCTTACCGCCATGACGCTCGTAGAACGCATGGGTTTTATCCAGGTAGCTGCGACGGAAAATTTTGGAGTTCGGGTTACTGAAAAGTTTTTCCCCGAACAATCGGCCAATCGTGTAGTTCACTGCATCGCCCACAATCGCCGCCACAATCATCAGCGCCACCATCAGATGAACATTGAGATCATTGGTCGGCAGCGCAGAAAGCGCACCAGCAACAAACAGCAGCGAGTCTCCCGGCAGGAACGGCGTCACCACCAGCCCGGTTTCGCAGAACAGGATCAGAAACAGAATCGCGTATACCCAGATACCGTATTCCGCGACCAGCTCCGCCAGGTGCAC
Organism: Citrobacter sp. CF971; assembly: GCF_006385635.1. Taxonomy (NCBI): domain Bacteria; kingdom Pseudomonadati; phylum Pseudomonadota; class Gammaproteobacteria; order Enterobacterales; family Enterobacteriaceae; genus Citrobacter; species Citrobacter sp. CF971. Next base: position 3,353,345 of record NZ_CP041051.1, read on the forward strand.
ATCAATGTGCAGGATAAAATCAATAAGAAAGTAAATCAGGTCCATAGTTATGCCTTTATACGACTCAAATTAGTCCGCCAGAAATAGCGGGCCCATAGGCGGTTTTGGCAGGTCGAACCGATCCGGGTAATCTACTGCAACCAGATACAGTCCTTCCGCTTTCGCCGTTGCCGCTGCCAGCGTTCTGTCCTTTGCCGCTAACAGTTCTGCTATCCAGCTCTCCGGCTGGTTGTTGGCGCCAACTTCCATCAGGCTGCCGACAATATTCCTGACCATATGATGTACAAAGGCATTCGCTTTAATATCCACCACCACATATGCACCGAAACGTTCAACGTTAATGTGCATCACGTTACGCCACGGTGTGCGCGACTGGCACTGTACCGCACGGAACGAGGTAAAATCATTTTCGCCAATCAGACACTGGGCTGCACGATGCATACGCTCAGCGTCCAGCGGTTCATAATAATGGGTTACCCCTTTACCCAAAACCGCAGGGCGCAACCGATGATTGTAGATGATGTAGCGATAACGGCGAGCCGTAGCGCTAAATCTGGCATGAAAATCATCAGGTACAGCTTTCACCCAGCGCACGGCGATGTCACCAGGTAAATTCGCATTTACCCCCAGTGTCCAGGCCGCATCTTTACGCTGGGCAGTGGTTTCAAAATGCACGACCTGCCCAGTGCCATGAACGCCCGCATCCGTGCGACCTGCACAAAAAACATTAATGCGTTCGTTCGCCACCTGAGAAAGCGCTTTTTCCAGTTTTTCCTGAACGCTACGCACTTCGTTCTGGCGCTGCCAGCCATAATATTTGCTGCCGTCATACTCAATGCCCAGCGCAATTTTATGGGTTGACGGCTGTTGCTGGTCAGACATTAGTACAGGTACTCCTGCACCAGTTTTTCCGCAATTTTCACCGCCATTAACGCGCCGCCAAAGCGTACGTTGTCTGCCACAGACCAGAACTGAACTTGCTCCGGCATACCGTAATCGTTATGCACGCAGCCAATAGAAAGGTGCGGAGTACCTGACGCGTCGCCAACCTGGGTAGGGAAGTCGGTCTCTTCCGACAACACCACATCTTCGCCGCGTGAAAACGCATCACGTGCTTCTTCCGCCGCCAACGGGCGCAGGGCTTCAAAATTCACCATCTGCGCATGGCCATAAAACACCGGGGACTGCACGATGCTGGCGGAGATCAGCAGGCCGTCATCCTGCATAATTTTGCGCACTTCATCAACAATACGACGCTCTTCACGCACGCTGCCTTCGCGATCGGGCAGCAGCGGCAGCATATTGAACGCCAGCTGACGACCAAAGAAATCATCTTCGTCAATCGGGATGCCGTTAAGCAATTTCGCGCTTTGTCCGGCCAGTGCGTCAACGGCTTTTTTGCCGTGAGCGGAAGCTGAAATAATATTGGTCACCGTAATCCGTGACAGCCCGCCGTCATCAATCAATGGTTTCAGCGCAGACAGCAACTGGCTTGTCAGGCTGTTTGGTACCGCAATCACATTGCGGTTACGGTAATCCGCCAGCACGAACGGGTTAACGTCCGGAACCACCAGCGGAACGTCTGGCTCAAGCGCGAACAGACCGCTGCTGTCAATCACCAGGCAACCCGCATTTGTTGCTTCTTCTACCCATGCGGCGGTGGCTTCAGTGCCCGCAACAAAAAATGCCAACTGTGCCTGCGTCCAGTCAAAGTCTGCAACGTCCTGCACTATGACCGATTTACCGTTAAAACGCAGATGCTCACCGGCGCTTTCATTACGCGCCAGCGCATAAATTTCACCGACCGGGAACTGGCGTTCAGCCAGCGTATCGAGCAGGGCTTCGCCTACGGCGCCCGTTGCGCCCAGAATGGCAATATTCCAGCCTTCAGACATGGTGATTTACTCCAAGAAATACGTAAGCGTCCCTGTCGCATTATTCGACAGGGAGCATTAAGAAGACATTAATGTGCCGGATGATGAACAGCGTTAAAACCCAGCTTACACAATAAGGCAGCAGCCGTTGCGTCGTCACACATCACATATAAAGACGACCACTCACGACGCTCAAGGTAATTTTTACGCAGTTTATCAAACTCACCCGGAATTCCAGCGACTTTACGCAGCGGCGCATCATCGCGGCGCACATCATACACTAAATGCACCAGCCTTTTCAGCGTTGGCTGATCTAACGGGCCATGCAGGGTGATACGACCAAATTCCGGCGCGGGTAACAGGGTACTGAGCGCAACGTGCTGCTCGTGACCAATAAACTTACTATAGGCCTCAAAGACCTGCGTGGTGCCACGCGCTTTTCCTTCGAGGGTATACCCGGCAATGTGCGCCGTGCCGATATCGGCTTTTTCCAGCAACGCCACATTGAGATCCGGCTCTCCTTCCCAGACATCCAGCACAACGCTCAGCGACTGACCGGCATTCAACCGGTTCAGCAATGCTGTATTGTCGATGACCGGCCCACGGCAGGCATTGATCAGAATAGTGCCCGGCTTCAGTCGGCTAATCAGCGCATCATCCGCCATGTGCAGCGTTTTGTAGGGTCCGTCTTTAAACAGTGGCGTATGGAAAGTCAGCACATCGGCTTGCTCTACCAGTTCGTCCAGCGAGCGGAAATCGCCCTCGTCACCGCGATCGGCTCGCGGTGGATCGCACAGCAGCGTGCGGATCCCCAGCGCTTCCAGACGCGCCTGCAAACGCCCACCCACGTTGCCCACACCCACAATGCCTACGGTACGATCGCGTAACGAAAACCCGTCACGCTCCGCCAGCATCAGCAACGCTGAAAAAACATATTCTACGACCGCTATCGCGTTACAACCGGGCGCGGCGGAAAAACCGATCCCAGCCTGCGCAAGCCAGGCGTCATCCACATGGTCTGTACCAGCGGTTGCCGTACCGACAAATTTAACCGGTTTTCCTCCAAGCAGTGATTCATTTACTTTCGTCACCGAGCGCACCATTAAAGCATCCGCATCATCCAGTTCAGCAACGGGAATCGGACGACCGGGAACCGCTTTGACCTCCCCCAAACGACTGAACAGTTCGCGGGCATAGGGCATATTTTCATCAACGAGGATTTTCACGTCTTTCGCACCTGTTTGAGAACGAGAGTTAACCGGGCAAGTGTGCCATAATCTCGCCGCCAGGCATACTGCGAGACCTGGTCAGCACAGATTTAAGGAACAGAGATGATGCAGCCCATTTCAGGTACGCCCGCACGCCCTCCCGGCGAAGGCCAAAATGCCCCTTCCGCTGCGGGTGAACAACCGTTATCCACGCAACAACGTACTGTGTTGGAACGACTAATTACCCGTTTGATTTCACTCACCCAGCAGCAAAGTGCTGAGGTGTGGGCCGGAATGAAGCACGATCTGGGCGTCAAAAGTGATACTCCGCTGCAGTCACGTCACTTTCCAGCCGCTGAGCAAAACCTTAACCAACGGCTGGGAGTTGCTCAGCAAAATCATGTTAATCGTCAGGTGCTTTCGCAGCTCACTGAATTACTGAGCCAGGGAAATAATCGCCAGGCGGTGAGTGATTTTATCCGTCAGCAGTATGGGCAAACGGCGCTCAGCCAGCTCACGCCTGAGCAGTTGAAAAACGTGCTCACGCTGCTGCAACAAGGGCAGCTGTCGATACCACAGCCGCAGCAGCGCCCGGCAACCGATCGCCCGTTGCTCCCCGCAGAGCACAATACGCTGAACCAGTTAGTTACTAAACTGGCGGCGGCCACGGGAGAATCCGGGAAGATGATCTGGCAGTCGATGCTGGAGTTGTCTGGCGTAAAAAGCGGTGAGCTGATCCCTGCCAAACAGTTTACGCACCTGGTCACCTGGCTGCAGGCGCGCCAGACGCTCAGCCTGCAAAGCGCCCCGACGCTACAAACGCTCCAGGCTGCGCTGAAGTTGCCATTAGAGCCGAATGAGCTGACAGCAATAAAAGAGTACGCGCAGCAGACGTATCAGATCCAACCACAATCGATTCTGACCACGGTGCAGGTGCAGGACTTGCTCAATCAAATTTTCCTGCGTCGCGTGGAACGAGAACGCGAGCTCAGCGATCCGCGTCATCTGCAGCCCATTTACAGCCCGTTCGCGCCGATGATTGAAACGGTTAAATCTCTGTCGGCACGACCGGGACTGTTGTTTGTTGCATTGATGATTGCGTTAGCCATTTTCTGGCTGGTCGCTTAACCTTTACGCAGCGTAAGCAACGTTACAATAATCCCCACCACGGCGGATATCGCCCCGGCAAGGAACACTGAGGGATAACCGTACGCGGTGGCCAGCACCCCGGCGACCGGCCCGCTTATGCCGTAGGAGATATCCTGAAATGCGGCGTAACCGCCAAGCGCCGTACCGCGAACCTGCGCGGGTACTCGCTTCACCACCTCGACGCCCAAGGCCGGGAAGATAAGCGAACACCCGGCCCCGGTTAATGCCGCTCCAAGCAGTGCAACCCAGGCTGTTGGGGCCTGCCACAGCAGAATCAGTCCTGCGGTTTCCACCAGCAAAGAGACAACGGCAACCTTCACGCCGCCGAACCGGTCCGGCATCCAGCCAAACAGAATGCGCATCAGCACAAACGCCCCGCCAAACGCGGTCAGGGTGAACCCCGCCATCGTCCAGCCGTTGCTGACAAAATAGAGTGAAATAAATGTACCGATCACCGCAAAGCCAACGCCCTGCAGCGCCAGGCCCAGGCCCGGTTTCCAGATAAGCCCTACCACGCTCCATAACGAAGGGCGTTCTCCTGCATGTGCAGGCACTTTACGCACGGTGCCGTTGAATACCCATGCCAGCAGCGGTAATACCATCGTGGTTCCCGCCAGCGCCGCGAAGCCAAAGTGGCTGTGGATCAGAAGTCCCAACGGTGCACCGGCGGCCAGCGCGCCGTAAATCGCCATTCCGTTCCATGACATCACCTTACCGGAGCGTGTTGGGCCGACCAGCCCCAGCCCCCAGGTCAGCGTTCCGGTGAGCAGTTGGCTTTCGCCAAAACCGAGGATCAAACGACCGACGATTAGCAACGCAAATTTTACGGGAACAGAAACGGGCAATAGCGCGGCTAACAGCCACGCCGCACCCGCCAGCCCACAGGCAAACATCCCCTGCAGCGCCGAGCGTTTGGCACCATATTGATCGGCTAACCGCCCGGCGTAGCCGCGTGTTAATACCGTCGCCAGAAACTGTACGCCGACGGCGATGCCGACCATGGTATTGCCATAGCCCAGTTCCTGGTGCACAAACAGAGGAATGACGGGCAAAGGTAAACCGACCGTCATATAGGTCAGGAAAACCGCAAAAGCGATGCGAAACAGCGAAAAGTTCGCCGAAGGTGTTTTTTCTTGTTGGGTTACAGCTGTCATGCGTTACTCCAAAATGCAGAGTAAGGCGAGGAATGCCCACGCCCCCTCTACCTGACTATCAGGATTAAGGTGCGTTGGATAACGTTAAACGCTTACGCATTATCAAGAGGATAATGTTGAAGCTGGAGTCTGCCTGTAAACCAGAGCGGTTGTCAACGATATAAAAAAGGGAGCCATCAGGCTCCCCTCTTGCATAATCTTTCAGTCTTACGCTTACAGCTTACGCATAACCAGCGTGGCGTTGGTGCCGCCAAAACCGAAGCTGTTGGACATTACGGTGGTCAGCGCCTGCTCGGTCGGTTTGGTCACGATGTTCAGACCTGCCGCCTGCTCGTCCAGCTCTTCAATGTTGATACTTGGCGCGATAAAACCGTGTTCCAGCATCAGCAGAGAGTAGATAGCTTCCTGAACGCCAGCCGCGCCCAGTGAGTGACCGGTCATCGCTTTGGTTGCGGAGATTGCCGGGCTGTTGTCGCCAAACACTTCACGAATCGCACCCAGCTCTTTCACGTCGCCTACCGGAGTAGAGGTACCGTGGGAGTTCAGGTAGTCGATCGGCGTGTCTACGCCGTGCATCGCCATCTGCATGCAACGTACTGCGCCTTCGCCAGACGGAGCAACCATGTCTGCGCCATCGGACGTTGCGCCGTAACCGACGATTTCCGCATAGATGTGCGCGCCACGTGCCAGAGCGTGTTCCAGCTCTTCGACCACGACCATACCGCCGCCGCCAGCAATAACGAAACCGTCACGGTGTGCGTCATAGGTACGGGAAGCTTTGGATGGATCGTCGTTATATTTGGTAGACAGCGCGCCCATGGCGTCGAATTCACACGCCATTTCCCAGCACAGCTCTTCGCCGCCGCCAGCGAAAACGATGTCTTGTTTGCCCAGCTGAATTTGTTCTACTGCGTTGCCGATACAGTGCGCAGATGTCGCACAGGCAGAGCTGATAGAGTAGTTTACGCCGTGGATTTTGAACGGCGTTGCGAGGCAGGCAGAAACGCCGGACGCCATCGCTTTGGTGACCACATACGGGCCAACCGCTTTCAGGCCACGCGGGCTACGCATTGCGTCAGCACCGAACACCTGAAAACGCGGGGAGCCGCCGCCGGAACCTGCAATCAGGCCAACGCGCGGGTTGTTCTGGTAATCTTCTGCTGCAAGGCCGGCATCAGCCACTGCCTGTTCCATAGAAAGGAATGCATAGATGGATGCGTCGCTCATGAAGCGCACTACTTTGCGGTCAATGAGGCCAGTGGTATCCAGTTTTACGTTGCCCCAAACGTGGCTACGCATGCCGGAGTCCTTCAGCTCCTGAGAGAAAGTGATCCCTGAACGTCCTTCACGCAGAGATGCCAGGACTTCCTGCTGGTTATTACCGATGCTGGAAACGATGCCCAAGCCAGTAATCACTGCACGTTTCATTCAATACCTCTGTAAGTCGCACTATTTTAAAGTTTCGAGTGGCACAATAGCGTACACTTGTACGCCGAACAAGTCCGATCAGCCATTTAATGTGGAAATTTGCGCAGCCAGGCACTCATCGCTAAGATCGGGGCACAGCCTGCCAGACGAGTAACTTACGTGAAACAATACGCTATACAACCTGCCAACCTTGAATTCAACGCTGAGGGTACACCTGTTTCCCGAGATTTTGACGATGTCTATTTTTCTAATGATAACGGGCTGGAAGAGACACGTTACGTCTTTCTCGGCGGGAATCATCTCGCCCAGCGATTCCCTGCACATTCACGTCCCCTCTTCGTAGTAGCAGAAAGTGGGTTTGGCACCGGACTTAACTTCCTGACACTCTGGCAGGCGTTTGCCGAATTCCGCGATACCCACCCTGACGCTACCCTGGAAAGATTACATTTCATCAGTTTTGAAAAATTTCCGCTGACGCGTGAAGATCTGACCTTAGCCCATCAGCACTGGCCAGAACTTGCCCCGTGGGCCACGGCGCTGCAAGAGCAATGGCCGCTGCCGCTGGCGGGATGCCATCGCCTGCTCCTTGATGAAGGACGCGTCACGCTGGATCTGTGGTTTGGCGATATTAACGAACTGACCAGCAAGCTGGATGACTCCCTGAATCAAAAAGTGGATGCCTGGTTTCTGGACGGTTTCGCGCCGGCAAAAAATCCGGATATGTGGACGCCAACGCTGTTTAACGCAATGGCCCGTCTGGCTCGCCCCGGCGGCACGCTGGCGACCTTCACCTCAGCAGGCTTTGTGCGACGGGGGTTGCAGGAAGCCGGATTTACGATGCAAAAGTGCAAAGGCTTTGGTCGCAAACGCGAAATGCTTTGTGGCGTCATGGATAAGACGCTGGCGCTCCCCTCCTCGGCACCCTGGTTTGCACGTACCGGAACAGATAAACGCGAAGCCGCCATTATTGGCGGGGGGATTGCCAGCGCATTGCTGTCGTTGGCGTTACTGCGCCGCGGCTGGCAGGTCACGCTCTATTGCGCCGACGATAACCCAGCCGGGGATGCATCCGGCAATCGCCAGGGCGCTCTTTATCCGCTACTGAGCAAACATGACGCGGCCATTAATCTCTTTTTCCCCACCGCGTTTACCTTCGCCCGCCGGCTGTATGACGCCCTCCCCGTTGAGTTCGCGCATGACTGGTGCGGCGTGACGCAACTGGCGTGGGATGAGAAAAGCCAGCAAAAAATCGACCAAATGTTGTCCCTTGAATTGCCCGATGCGCTCGCCGTCGGGGTTGACGCAGAGCAGGTTTTACAAACGACCGGCGTAAAAACCGGATGCGGCGGGATTCAGTACCCCGCCGGAGGATGGCTGTGTCCGGCACAGTTAACCGCCGCCGTATTCGACTATGCCGCAACGCTGGGATTACGCACCCGGTATCAACATACGCTGGCCTCACTGTCTCGACAGACAGAAAACTGGAAATTGGCGTTTGCCAGTGGAGCAACCGCCACTCACGCTGCGGTAGTTCTGGCTAACGGGCATCGCATTAACAGCGTTGAACAGACGCAGTCGCTACCGGTGTACTCTGTAGGCGGTCAGGTGAGTCACATTCCTACTACGCCTTCGCTTTCAGCGCTGCGTCAGGTGCTGTGCTATGACGGCTACCTCACGCCGCACAACCCGCAAAACCAGCAGCACTGCATTGGTGCCAGCTATCATCGCGGAAGTGAAGAAACGGTGTATCGTGCTGACGATCAGCAGCAAAACCGTCAGCGCTTAATAGATTGTTTCCCGAATGCCGCGTGGGCAAAAGAAGTAGACGTTAGTGGCAATGCCGCACGTTGTGGAGTGCGCTGCGCCACGCGCGATCACATGCCGATGGTCGGCAACGTCGCGGATTATGACGCCACGCTCAGCCAGTATGCCACTCTTGCCGAAGACAGAGAGCAAGCCATAAACGCCCCGGTTTATTCCGATTTATTTATGTTGGGTGCGCTGGGCTCGCGCGGGCTGTGTACTGCCCCGCTGTGTGCAGAAATTCTGGCATCGCAAATGAGCGATGAACCTATCCCTATGGATGCCAGCACGCTGGCTGCGCTGAATCCGAATCGTCTGTGGGTAAGGAAGTTATTGAAGGGTAAAGCGGTGAAATAAGATACCATCTCATCATTGCCTGATGGCGCTACGCTTATCAGGCCAACAATCCCCGTCCACGTAGGCCGGATAAGACGCCTTCGCGTCGCCATCCGGCACAATCCACTGCAATTATTATTGCGTTGCCTTTTGAAATAAAGTGTCCCACATCTCTTTCACTAACGCCTGGTCACGCGGCGAGAGTTCGCCTGCGCTGATGGCTTTTTCCAGGCTGCTGGTCACATTGGCGTACAATGCCTCAGCGGAATGGTCCTCGCCAGCATCCAACTCAGCCACAGCCAGCGTCAGGTGTCCACGCAAATAGCCACTGGCAAACAACTCATCATCGCTGGCGTGCTCTACCATATCGTCGATTAATGCCAGAATGCGTGATTCAAACTCCGCGATCATCTTCTTTCCTCATTGTAAACGTGGCAGCAGCTTCAGTTGAGCGCTTCGGGCCACGGGAATTGTTCCGCCGTAAGTTCAGGCGTGTGATAATAATTCTGTAACGCGTTAATAAAACGCGCCGGACGTTCAGGGATCCCCTTTTCCAGGTACTCCATTACCTGAGCATGAACACGGCGCTGGAATACCACGCGGTCTGGTTCAAAGTCCCCTTCGAGGTTGTCGCAACTGACGTTAAACGGGTACCCCGCCGCCATGCAAAACAACCAGTCAAACGCCTGCGGCTTCACTTCCACATCTTCAAACTGGCATTGTGTCTTCGCGTCGCGTCCGTCCGGGCAGTACCAGTAACCAAAATCGACCAGCTCACGACGGGCTTTACCGGCGATGCACCAGTGTGAAATTTCGTGTAACGCACTGGCGTAATAACCATGCGCAAAAACGATACGGTGATACGGTAATTCCGCATCCGCAGGAAGATAGATCGGTTCGTCGTCGCCTTTAATCAGACGGGTATTAAATTCATCGGCAAAGCAGCCGTTAAAAATCTCAATTAACTGTTCGTAGTGATGCGTATTATTCATTAGTTCATCCCCAGCCAGTGGAGAATCTCCTGTCCATGATTATCATAAAGTAGCTTGGCGCTCATCACGGCGGAGACAATAACGATCATTGGCCGAATGAGTTTTTGTCCTTTGCTGAGCACCAGTCGAGAGCCCATCCGTGCGCCAATAAACTGGCCAATGAGCATCACAAAACCTGTCGCCCAAATCACTTTGCCGCCGAGGGCAAACAACAACAACCCACCGATATTCGATGTGGCATTTAATACTTTGGCGTGGGCCGTCGATTTCGCCAGGTTGTATCCGCACAGCATGACAAAGGCCAGCGCGTAGAACGACCCTGCCGCCGGACCAAAAAAGCCATCGTAAAAACCGACGCAGCCTCCCGCCACCAGCGCGAAAGGTAAACCGTGCAATCGACGCTGTCGGTCCTCTTCCCCCACTTTCGGCATCAACAGAAAGTAAAGGCCAATACATATAACCAGAACCGGCAGGATCTGGCGCAGAACATCTGACTGCACGTGCTGAACCAATAGCGCCCCGCTCATTGATCCGACAAACGTCATGAAGATATTGAGCTTCTGATCCGCCAGATTAACCACGCCACGACGAATAAAATAGAGGGAGGAAGAGATAGATCCCCCACAGGCCTGCAACTTATTGGTCGCCAGCGCTTGCGCAGGTGGCATCCCGGCCGCCATCAATGCCGGGATGGTGAGTAGACCACCGCCTCCGGCCAGAGAATCAATAAAACCTGCCAGCATCGCCACAAAAAACAGCACACCTAGCAGCAGTGGCGACACCATAAACAGAGAGGCAAAATGATCCATTAGAGTACATGCTCGTCCAGTAGCACCTGGCAGGAAGGCGGCAACGGCGGCGGTGTCTTCTTCTCAGGCTTGGTGGTTCCAGGTTTTGGAGGTTCGAACCAGCTTTGCAGCTCTGCGCCACAGCCGTCACCCGGTGGCGGTAACGGTTGATCTTCACACTCAAGGCTGTCGGCAGGGCAACGTAACCGCACGTGCATATGCGCACGATGCTGGAACCATGGCCGCACTTTACGCAACCAGTCCCTGTCGGTCCCTGCATCCAGACAAAGTTGTTGCTTAATCGCCGGATTCACGAAAATACGCGTTACTTCATTATCTTTTGCAGCCAGCCTTACCAGGCTAAAAATCTCCGGTTTCCACAGTGATGGCACAACACGTTTGCCGTCCTGTGAGACCAGATCTAACGCCTGCGGCCGCAGCAGTTGCGACTGGGTCCAGCGCGTTTTCGGCAGTTGCAGGAAAATATCCACATCCAGTCCCGTCTGGTGGCTGGCGTGACCGCCATTGAATCGCCCACCGGCCGGCATACCCATATCACCGATTAACACCGTGCCCAGCCCCTGACTATTAGCTTGATTACTCAGACGCTGGATAAACCTCACCAGATCCGGATGGCCAAAGTAACGACGCTGATCGGTGCGCATCACCTGATAATGTTCTGACTGTACAGGCAGCGTATCTGCGCCAACAATACAGCCATTGGAAAACGCGCCGATAGACTGCGCGCTGCCCGCAACCGGATGGGTAATTTTCTGCCAGGGCGTCGCCGCCAGACAGGCGGTACTGGCAAACAGAGCCAGCGCCGCAAGTGCCGTTTTTTTCATCTCTTACCAGCGTGGAATATCGGTCTTCACGTCCGCATTTTGCGCCCGCTGACGCAGCAGGTGATCCATCAATACGATCGCCAGCATCGCCTCGGCGATCGGTACGGCGCGGATCCCAACGCACGGATCGTGACGACCTTTAGTGATCATTTCGACTTCTTCACCAAAGCGGTTAATGGTGCGCCCTGGAACGGTAATACTGGACGTCGGTTTCAGCGCCATATGAGCAATGATATGTTGCCCGCTGCTGATCCCACCCAGAATGCCGCCCGCATGGTTACTCTGGAAACCTTCTTTGGTGATTTCATCTCGGTTCTGGCTGCCACGCAGCGCAACAACGTCAAATCCGTCGCCAATCTCAACGCCCTTAACGGCGTTAATGCTCATCAGCGCATGGGCGATGTCGGCATCCAGGCGGTCGAATACAGGTTCGCCAAGACCCGCAGGCACACCGCTTGCAACAACGGTCACCTTCGCCCCGATGGAGTCGCCCTCTTTCTTCAGCCCGCGCATCAGTTCGTCCAGCGCTTCGAGTTTATCCGGGTCCGGACAAAAGAACGGGTTAAGTTCCACCTGGGACCAGTCTTTTATCTCCAGCGGAATATCACCCATCTGCGTCAGGCAACCGCGAATCTCAACGCCGAACTTTTCCGCCAGATATTTTTTGGCAATCGCTCCGGCCGCCACGCGCATCGCTGTTTCACGTGCGGATGAACGTCCGCCACCACGGTAGTCGCGCAGGCCATATTTCTGCTCATAGGTATAGTCGGCGTGTCCTGGACGAAAAACGTCCTTAATCGCGCCGTAATCCTGTGAACGCTGATCGGTATTTTCGATCAGCAGGCCAATGCTGGTGCCAGTGGTAACGCCCTCGAACACCCCGGAGAGGATTTTCACCTGATCCGGCTCACGACGCTGCGTAGTGTAGCGCGATGTGCCTGGACGCCGTCTGTCGAGATCGTGCTGCAGGTCAGCTTCTGTCAGAGAAATGCCCGGCGGAACACCATCGACAATACAACCGAGCGCCAGCCCGTGTGATTCGCCGAAAGTGGTTACGCGAAAGAGTTGCCCAATTGTGTTTCCTGCCATCACGGCTCCGTTATGAGTGTTGTGTATGTGCGCGTGTAATTAGTCTTTATAAATGCTGAAGTGCTCACGAGCAGCAACTAACTGCTCTTTGGTCAGCATGAATACGCCGTCACCGCCGTTGTCGAACTCCAGCCAGGTGAACGGTACATCCGGATATTGCTCTATCAGATGTACCATGCTGTTTCCGACTTCACAAATCAGAATACCGTTATCTGACAGGTAGTCTGGGGCGTTCCCCAGAATGCGGCGGGTAAGTTTCAGCCCATCACTGCCGGACGCCAGACCCAGCTCAGGTTCGTGACGATATTCGTTTGGCAGATCGGACATATCTTCCGCATCGACATACGGCGGGTTGGTCACAATCAGGTCATACTGGACTTTCAGCAGATCGCGGAACAGATCGGAACGGATCGGCGTGACGTGATGGATCAGGCCGTGTTCTTCAATATTGTGTTCGGTCACCGCCAGTGCGTCAGTGGAGATATCCACCGCATCAACTTCGGCTTCCGGGAAGGCATACGCGCAGGCAATGGCAATACAACCGCTGCCGGTACACATATCGAGGATATGCTGCGGCTGCTCATTAATAAGACCCGCAAAGCGGTTATTGATAAGCTCGCCAATCGGTGAACGCGGAACCAGCACGCGTTCATCAACATAAAACTCATGCCCGCAAAACCAGGCTTTGTTGGTCAGATAAGCAACCGGAATGCGCTCGTTGACGCGGCGAATCACGCGTTCAACAATACGATGACGCTCACTCGAGGTCAGACGCGCGGTACGCATGTCTTCCGGAATATCCAACGGCAAATAAAGTGACGGCAGCACCAGTTGTACGGCCTCGTCCCATGGGTTATCCGTGCCATGGCCATACCAGATGTTCGCCGCGCTAAAACGGCTGACCGCCCAACGCAACATGTCCTGAATGGTATGCAGTTCACTCACTGCTTCATCGACGAAAATTTTATCCACGTATTCCTCCAGGGCATGCTCGTATTAATTTCGGCGGCTAGTTTGCCACGAAGACGGCGATAAATCAGCATTCACACAGGGCCTGAGCGCGAAAATTGCGTTTTAAGCGATCGGATGCCCGCCGAGTCGGGTTAAACTAATGGAAAATAAAAGTTGAGACTCTCGAATGAAAAAGAAAACATCGCTCAGCGAGGAGGATCAGACGCTGTTTCGCCAGCTGATGACCGGCACGCGTAAAATTAAACAGGACACCATTGTTCACCGACCTCCACGTAAAAAAATTGCCGAGGTTCCGGTTAAAAGACTGCTACAGGAGCAGGCTGATGCCAGCCACTATTTCTCGGATGAGTTTCAGCCGCTGCTGAATACGGACGGCCCGGTAAGATACTTGCGTGCCGACGTCAGCCATTTTGAACTGAAGAAAATGCGCCGTGGCGATTACTCTCCGGAGCTGTTTCTCGATCTGCATGGGCTGACCCAGCAGCAGGCCAAACAAGAGTTAGGCGCGCTGATTGCCGCCTGTCGTCGTGAGCATGTATTTTGCGCCTGCGTGATGCATGGCCACGGAAAACATATTTTGAAACAGCAAACGCCGCTTTGGCTGGCCCAGCATCCGCACGTGATGGCTTTTCATCAGGCACCGAAAGAGTACGGTGGCGACGCCGCGCTGCTGGTGCTAATTGAAGTAGAAGAGTGGCTACCGCCCGAACTTCCGTGATGCAGAAAAACAGAAAGAGCCGCGTTTGCGGCTCTTTGCATTTTCGGATGACGGCTGCACCTTATCCGATACCAACCTTTTTAAATCGCTTTTGCCATTTTCAGGTTACACGGGCTCATCTGCCAGTTAAAAGTCCCCTTCCCGCTCTCATCAAGCGTTACGCTGGCAATCGCTGATGTGGTAAACATCGGCGGTGTTTCACCTGGGCAAAGCTCAGACACCAGATACCCCACTAAAGGCAAGTGAGAGATAACCAGTGCCGTGGCGATACCTTCATTGGCCAGAGCCTGTAAATAGGCACTGACCAGACCGACATCGCCGCAGGGAGTCAACTCCGGCAAAACATCCACACCGGTTGGCAGATTCATACATTCCCCCACCACATCCAGCGTTTGTTCGGCTCGTAGGAACGGGCTCACCAGAACACGTTCGATATCCACTTTTTGACCTTTCAGCCAGTTCGCCATCAGGCGAGATTCGTCACAACCACAGGAGGTTAAGGGACGAACCGAATCACTGGCGGCATCGAGGGCCGCGTCGCCGTGACGCATGATAAAAACTTGCATATTGCACCGCTTTTGTTAACCAGAATCACCAATACCTTTATTCACAGCCCCTATTGGCTATGATAACGATATGGTGGCCGGCATTGTGCCTTATCCATTCACCGAATGAAACGCTGTTTTTTACCTCAACGGCGTAAGTATAGTCAATCTCTGTTTACATTTTGAGCGCGAGCCATACATTCAGTGCGGATTCATCCTACCTTTGACCTCATGAATTCAGGTCAGTTTCCCCAATATTCCAGAATCTTTCACTGTGTGCCGCCATCTGCAATAACTGTTCACACGGCGCAAACCGCGAGCCGTATTGCGTGGTCAGGCGTTGCAGAGTCGCAACCACTTCTCCCGCGCCGAGTGAATCCATATACCGGAACGGGCCGCCGAGGAATGGCGGAAAACCAATACCAAATACAGCGCCGATGTCGCCATCACGTGCGCTACGGACTATCTTCTCGTCGAAACAACGAGCAGCTTCATTGAGCATTAACATGACGCACCGCTCTGCTACCTGTGCAGCGGTAAGTCGGCCCTGACCCTGAACGCCAATAAGCGTATAAATTGCAGGGTCGACCTGTTTTTTGCTTTTACGCCCTTTCACACCATAAAGATAGAAACCCCGACCATTTTTTCTACCTTTGCGATCGTCATTCAAAATTGAAGCAACAACATTTGCAGGCGCGCTAAAACGTTCTCCATATGCAGCCTCAAGCACTGGTATAATTTTAGTGCCCGTATCAATTCCGACCTCATCCAAAAGTTGGATTGGCCCAACTGGAAAACCAAACTTAACCAGCGCGGCGTCTATGGTTTCGACCCGCTCGCCCTCGGTCAACATACGAATCGCTTCGTTAATGTAAGGCGCTAAAATGCGGTTAACGTAAAAGCCGGCCTTATCTCTGACCACTATCGGCGTTTTGCCCTGTTTTTTCGCTAACTTAACGGTAGTTGCAATCGTCTGCTCCGAGGTCGTGGCATGTGGGATCACTTCGACCAACGGCATTTTTTCCACCGGACTAAAAAAGTGTAAACCAATCACTTGTTCAGGCCTGGTAGCATTCGCAGCAATATCGCCAATGGGCAAAGATGAGGTGTTAGAAGCAAAAACGGTATGAGGTGCGCAATTTTGCTCAACTTCTGCCACCATCCGTTGTTTTAGCGACAGATCTTCAAACACGGCTTCAATAATCAAATCGCGATGCGCAAAGCCACGGTAGTCGATCGATCCCGAAATCAGCGCCAGTTGTTTATCGCGTTCGCAGGCTTTGATATGACGGCGGCGAACCTTCGTTTCAAGCTGATCCCAGCTATACTTCAGCGCATGGTTGATTCCCTTAGCGTTTATATCTTTGATGCGCACAGGCAAGCCGCCTTTACAGGCCGTCACATAAGCAATACCGCCCCCCATCAGACCGCCGCCCAAAATGCCAACGCTGTCCAGCGGACCGGGCTTCGCATCGCTTCCCGGATCCTTTTTCACGTCGGTGTTGGCAAAAAAGATGTGCCGTAGCGCCTGAGACTGGGATGTCATCGCCAGCTCACCAAACGCACGGGCCTCTGCGTCGTAACCACTACTGCTGCCTTGCGCTAGCCCGGTTTCGATGACCTCAAGGATACGTTCTGTTGCAGGGTAGTTACCTTGCGTTTTTTGCGCCGTCTTTTTACTGGCCATGCGGAACAACAGCGCCCGCCCCAGCGGCCCCGCCAACACTCGCTCTCTTACGGGCAGTGTTCGTTGCGCAGAACTGTCCTTTTTAGCCAGTTCAACGGCCGCTTCCAGCAAAATGGAATGCGGTACAACTTCATCCACTAAACCAACTTTCAGCGCCTGTTTTGCGCGTAATTGTTTTCCGGTGAGGATCATATCCAGTGCGGTACTGACGCCAATCAGGCGCGGTAGCCGCTGCGTACCACCGGAGCCGGGCAACAAGCCAAGTTGTACTTCCGGTAAACCCAGTACGGTTTTAGCATCATCGGTACAAATACGGTTGTGGCACGCCAGCGCCATCTCCAGGCCACCGCCGAGGCATGCACCATGAATCGCAGCGATAACCGGGATCGGTAAAGCATTAATTTCCGCCATCATCTGCTGCCCCTGACGGGCCAGAGTTTCGGCTTCCTGCGCGCTGCGACAGCTACCAATCATGTTGATATCCGCCCCGGCAATGAAGTTATCGGGTTTAGCCGAAATAAACACCACACCACGCAATGCTTTGTTATCGCGGATTTGTTTCAGAATGGCCCGCACCTGAGAAGCAAACTCTGCTTTCAGGGTGTTCATTTTCTCTCCGGGCACATCAATGGTGACAACAGCAACGTTATCCAGACGTACGTTTAGTGTAAAAGCCGATGTCATTTCCATTATTCCGCCTCCAGAACCATTGCCGCACCCAGACCACCAGCTGCACAGGCTGTCACTAAACCAAAACCGCCGCCACGACGACGCAGCTCATGGAGGGTTTGAGTGATCATGCGCGCACCGGTGGCAGCAAAGGGGTGTCCATAGGCAATCGATCCGCCCAGCACGTTAAATTTACTGTCATCAACCTCGCCAGTGGCATGCCTCCTGCCCAGCACGTCGCGGGCAAAACGTTCGCTACCCAACAGCTGAAGATTCGCCAGCGTTTGCGCGGCAAAGGCTTCATGCATATCGATCAGGGTTAAATCTGCCATCGTCAGACCGGCTCTCTCCAGGGCAAGCGGTGTTGACCACGCCGGTCCCAGCAGCATGTCCTGCCAGACATCGATGGCGGTAAAAGCAAAACTACGCAAGTACCCCAGCGGCACCAGCCCCAACTCTTTCGCACGCGACTCCGTCATCATGATCACGGCGGCAGCGCCGTCCGTTAGCGGGGTACTGTTTGCCGCGGTGACGGTGCCGTGCTTGCGGTCAAACGCCGGACGTAGTTTGGCGTAATCGGCCAGCGTAGAGTTACCGCGAATGTTGTTATCTTCTGAAAAAGGATCTTTAAACGGTGGCGCGTAGGTAGTCATTACCTCATCTGCCAGCTTTCCTTCAGCCCATGCCTGAGCGGCACGCTGATGAGAGCGGTGCGCCAGAGCATCCTGCTGCTCTCGGGTAATACCATAGGTTTTGGCCATTTGCTCAGCCGTATCCCCCATACGCAAACCGGTGGAATACTCGGCGACGGCCGGCGGCACAGGCATCAGGTCACGTAAGCGCAATCGGGAAAAGAGTTTAAGGCGTTGACCGGTTGTCCGGGCCTTATTGACATCCACCAGCACCCGCGCCAGCTTTTTACTAACGCCAATAGGCAAGACTGACGAGGAGTCCGCACCACCCGCAATTCCAGCACGAATAGACCCCGCCATCAGGCTTTCCGCGACATTCGCCACCGCCTGGAAACTGGTCGCGCAGGCCCTGCTCACGCTGTATGCATCGGTATGTACATTCATACCGGTTCCCAGCACAATTTCACGAGCAATATTTGGTGCTTCAGGCATTTGCACCACCTGGCCAAAAACCAGTTGCTCGATCACATCGGCAGGAATTTCGCTGCGCGCCAGCAGCTCACCGACGACCATCTTTCCTAAATCAACGGCGGGAATGCCATGAAACGCGGTAGCCTGACGAGCAAATGGCGTACGTAATCCACTTACAATGGCAATACGGTCGCCCTGGCGGGTAACCAGCGGTAAAGCCTGACTCATAACACTCCCCTGTAAAAAAATAAAATAAGTGGTCTGACCTGATCATAGTCTTAACCAATTTTTTACATTTAGCCAAGCGGGGAGAAAAGAAAGTGGGAGCTAAGACACAGTGAATAATCACTGACAGTTACGAAAAAGCCCTTGCTATCAGATAGCAAGGGCTTTTGCAGAGGGGGATTAACGCAGGCCCAGCTGGAAAATCAGCGTTTCAGCTTCACAGGCAAAAACAAAGTCGATATCCAGACGCACACCTTCTGACTCTTCAGTAAAGGTCGAAGTGATTTGGCAAGGCTCAGATTCCACGCCACGTGCCTTTTCAGTCAGAGCGGCCAGTGTTTCTTCTGCCTCTGCGCGATTCGCGAACACACGGCTGTAGGACGCGGTGCAATCGGAGTTGTCCATGATGGTGCCAACATCCATACAGCAGCAAACCGGGGTTTCATCAGCACTGCATTTACTCATTGTAGATTTCCTCTGTATTCGCACCTGAGGTGCCAGATAAACGATGGGGATATTTTACGCTCCCATTATTCGCCTCTCCAGTCGTTAATTGTACGAAATGCGATAAGTGACCGAAATCACACTTAAAAATGATCTAAAACAAAAATCGCCCAAACAGGTGAGTGCGCACCTCCGCAATTTTGCCAGCTGGATCGCGTTTCTCTGATCAAATTTGAAAATATTTATAAACATACTTGCAACATTCCAGCTGGTCCGACCTATACTCACGCCACTGGTCTGATTTCTAAGTCGTACCTCAGACCCTACACTTCGCGCTCCTGTTACGGTATGTAACATTGTTTGTATAAAAATAAATCTATGAGGTTATGGTCATGAGCCAGAAAACCCTGTTTACAAAGTCTGCTCTCGCAGTCGCAGTGGCAATTATCTCCACACAGGCCTGGTCTGCAGGCTTTCAGTTAAACGAATTTTCTTCCTCTGGCCTTGGCCGGGCATATTCGGGTGAAGGCGCAATTGCGGATGATGCAGGAAACGCCAGTCGTAACCCGGCACTGATTATGATGTTCGATCGCCCTACTTTCTCAGCAGGTGCGGTGTATATCGATCCAGACGTTAATATTTCCGGTAAATCGCCATACACCGGACGCAGCACTGATGCGGACAACATCGCGCCTACGGCGTGGGTTCCCAATGCTCACTTCGTGATGCCTATCAACGAACAGTTTGGTTGGGGTGCTTCCGTTACCTCAAACTATGGTCTGGCTACCGAATTTAACGACAGCTACATCGTTGGTGAATACGGCGGTAAGACCGACCTTAAAACGGTCAACCTTAACCTGAGCGGTGCCTACCGTCTGAATGATAGCTGGAGCTTCGGTCTCGGTTTTAACGCCGTTTATGCTGATGCAAAAATTGAACGTTATTCTGGTGAGCAAACGGCTGCATTACCGAAGGTCAGCAACAAAATTGCCAGCCTGAAAGGGGACGAATGGGGCTACGGCTGGAACGCCGGGATTTTGTACGAACTGGATAAAAATAACCGTTATGGTTTAACGTACCGTTCTGAAGTTAAAATTGATTTTGATGGCGATTATAAGAGTGGCATCCGTACCCAGGCGAACGCCATACCTGGCGCTGGCACTACATTCCCATGGGGAACGACCAATGCCACCGTCCCGGGTTCTCTGACACTTAACCTGCCTGAAATGTGGGAATTGTCAGGTTATAACCGTATTGCACCACAGTGGGCTATCCACTACAGCATGGCCTATACCAGCTGGAGTCAGTTCCAGGAGCTGAAAGCCACAGGTTTCAATGGACAGACACTGTTCTATAAAGAAGAAGGCTTCAAAGATTCTTACCGCATTGCATTGGGTACAACTTACTATATGGATAAAAGCTGGACGTTCCGTACCGGTATTGCTTATGACGATAGCCCGGTTCCAGCAAGCAAGCGTTCCATCTCCATTCCGGACCAGGATCGTCTGTGGCTGAGTGCGGGTACGACTTACGCATTCAATGATGACGCATCCATTGACGTCGGCGTTTCTTATATGCACGGCCAGAAAGTGACCGTTAAAGAAGGCCCGTATACTTTCGATTCTGAAGGTAAAGCCTGGCTGTTTGGTACAAACTTCAACTACGCATTCTGATTTTCTTCAGACGTAAAAAAGGTGAGCTTTTTAGCTCACCTTTTTATTTGCCCAATTCCTTACTCAGAATCGATCTCTTTTAAATCGTCCTGAATGTCTTTCGCGTTCGGGTTTTCTTCTGGTTTCAGTTTCCCACCGTTCGCAATAAAGTCATGACGCTGGAAGTAAGCTTCACGCACCATAATGTAAGGATCGGAAGACTGACGCAGCAGACCGTCAGAGTCGAGCAATTGCGCGCGAGTTTCAATCCCTTCAACCGTCCATTTGCCTATCGACAACGGCCAGGTCAACCAGGACAGTACCGGATACAGGGTATCGACCATATCGCCGCCGTCATCACGCAGTGTGAAACTACCGTAGAACGGAAGCTGCATATACGGCCCGTAACCCACGTCATAGTGGCCTAACGTACTGCCAAAGCGGTGTGGTTCAACGCGTTGCAACTTCGGATTAGCCATACCTGCCACATCGATGAAGCCGCCCATACCTAACAGGGTATTCAGGAAGAAACGGGTAAAGTGCACCATCCCCTGATAAGGATCGCCTTGCAGGAAATAGTTGACCATGACGGCCGGTTCTTCAAGGTTCCCCGTAAAGTTGCTTAAACCATTACGCGCCGGCTGCGGAACATAATCACGCCAGGCCACTGCTACCGGTCGAACAACATAGGGATCCAACACGTTAAAGTTGAAGTTGTACATGGTACGGTTGAACCCTTCAAATGGGTCCGAACGCCCCTGCTGTTCAGTACCGGAGCTCGCACACCCCACCAAAAGTGTGGTTCCCAGCGCAAGCGCCGACAGGCGAAGCTTCATAAGTATCTCCCTGTGTTTTATGGCTATCGCTGATTGCCATCCATGACGGAACGATGACGTATCCGCCTGTTTAGATGTGAGCGATTGTAACAGCACGTCAAATGATGTCTATATACCCTGTCTTACTGATTTGATCATAGCCTGGTAATACGCACTCCGCGGCGGTTCTATTCTAACTAACCCGATAAAAACAAACGTTACCATTTTTGCTATCTCAGACTTTCTCCCGCTGATTTTCAGAAAAAAGCCGCTACGCTTTAGCAATACGTGCTTATTCAGGATTCGGCCATGAATGACATCAAGAAAGATAAGATTGATCGACACAGCGACGAACTCGAAGTGGAAAGCGATGAAAAACTAACAGGGAAAAAGATAGAGCTTGATGAGGACAGACTCCCCTCCCGCGCCATGGCGATCCATGAGCATATTCGCCAGGATGGGGAGAAAGAGATGGAGCGCGACGCAATGGCCCTGCTGTGGTCAGCCATCGCAGCAGGACTGTCGATGGGTGCCTCGCTACTGGCTAAAGGGATTTTTCACGTACAGCTGGAAGGTGTGCCAGGGGGATTTTTACTCGAGAACCTCGGTTATACCTTCGGCTTTATTATTGTCATTATGGCCCGCCAACAACTCTTTACCGAAAATACCGTCACCGCCGTACTGCCGGTGATGCAAAACCCTACCCTCGGCAATTTTGGCCTGTTGATGCGCCTGTGGAGCGTGGTACTGCTGGGTAATATTATTGGCACCGGGGTTGCAGCATGGGCGTTTGAACATATGCCGATTTTTGATGAAGAGACCCGCGATGCTTTCGTCAAAATTGGCATGGATGTGATGAAAAACTCTCCTGTGGAGATGTTTTCCAACGCCATCATTTCTGGCTGGTTAATTGCCACGATGGTGTGGATGTTCCCCGCCGCCGGAGCGGCAAAAATTGTGGTCATTATTCTGATGACCTGGCTGATTGCGTTAGGCGATACCACGCATATCGTCGTTGGCTCGGTGGAAATTCTCTATCTGGTCTTTAATGGCACGCTGCACTGGAGTGATTTTTTCTGGCCCTTTGCGCTACCAACGCTCGCCGGGAATATCTGTGGCGGAACGTTTATTTTCGCGCTGATGAGCCATGCGCAGATCCGCAATGATATGAGCAACAAACGCAAGGAAGAAGCCCGGTTACAAGCAAAGCGTGATGAGCAAACGCAGAAAAACCAGAAAAAACAGGCCTGAATGGTGACTGTTTGAGCAGTCGGGCGGCCTGAGACTTACCGTTGTGAGTAAAAAACGCTATACTCGTGCCGCTTCGTCCCCTTAGTTAAATGGATATAACGAGCCCCTCCTAAGGGCTAGTTGCAGGTTCGATTCCTGCAGGGGACACCATTTCACAGTTCGCCACCCTCCGCAGTAGTTCGCAAAATCCCTTACACAGCAAGCTCTCAATAAAATACCAGTTCGTCATAGTTCGCAATAGAACGTTGACAGCCGCATGCTTCGGCGGGTAAAAAACGAGTAAATAATTTTACCCACCGGAATTTTACCCATGCTCACCATCAAGCAGATCGACGCGGCAAAGCCGAAAGATAAACCGTACCGGCTGCTCGACAGCAACGGGCTGTACCTTTATGTGCCGGTTACCGGAAAGAAAGTCTGGCAATTGCGTTACAAGCTAGATGGTAAAGAGAAGGTGATGACGGTAGGCAAATATCCACTCATGTCATTGCAGGAAGCCAGAGACAAAGCGTGGCTTGCCAAAAAGGATGTGTCTGTCGGTGTAGATCCGGTAAAGGCTAAAAAGCTATCAGTCAAAGACAACTCGTTCGGCTCTATATACCAGGAATGGTATGAGCACAAAAAACAGGTATGGTCAGAGGTATACAGCACCGAACTGTCACGCATGTTCCAGGATGACATTCTGCCGTTGATTGGCGGGATGGAGATTAACGAGATAGAACCAATGCAGATACTGGAAGTAATCCGCAGGTTCGAAGACCGTGGAGCAATGGAGCGGGCCAATAAGGCGCGGAGGAGGTGCGGGGAAGTATTCAGGTACGCGATAGTTACCGGGAGAGCGAAATATAACCCGGCTCCTGACCTTGCTGATGCCATGAAGGGATACCGGAAAAAGAACTACCCCTTCCTTCCTGCAGACCAGATACCGGAATTCAATAAGGCGCTGGCTGGATTCTCTGGCAGCATCGTATCGAAGATTGCGACGCAGGTATTGCAGTACACCGTGCTCAGGACTAAAGAACTCAGGTCTATGCAATGGTCGAACGTCGATTTCGAAACCAGGACGATTACGATCGCCGAAGAGGTGATGAAGGGGCGACGCCCTCACCTTGTCCCAATGTCAGATCAGGTTGCCTCTCTGCTTGAAACATTGAAGCCCGTAACGCACCCCATATCAAGATTTGTGTTCGCCGGACGCAATGATAAAACAAAGCCGATCAGTGAAAATGCCGTACTGCTGGTTATTCGCCAGATAGGGTATGAAGGACTGGCAAGCGGTCATGGATTCCGGCACCAGTTCAGCACAATAATGAACGAGCATGAGTGGCCAGCTGACGCCATTGAGAAGCAACTGGCGCATGCTAACAGCGGTTCTATACGTGGGATATACAATCACGCTCAGTACATGGATAAGCGCCGGGAGATGATGAAGTGGTGGGCAGACTGGATTGATGAGAAGGTGTTGTAGTAGAGCAGCGCAAAGCCTTGCAAACCGATGCAAAGCTTTGTGTGTCCCGTTTTTGTCTCTCAAGCAAATTCTATCGGCTGATAAATTTATATGGCACACCGTGACGCATGCCGTCGGGAATGTGAAAAAACATGGGGCAGAGCTAATACAACCAATATGACTGCACGCGCCCATTCCATCAAAGGTTGGTTTGGGAGAGGCGGCTAAACGAGCTGTCGGAACGGGTGTGGGACATCTGCCTGACATGTCCGCTTTCGCATCCTCCCTTACGCCCATATCAGGATGGTACAAACAGCCGAGCGGGGTGATTGTGCAATATGGTTACGCAACCACTCCGGCGGGTACAGGCACAACAGTCCATGTAAATCTGCCAATCCCATTCCCTGTTGCGTGCATTGGGGTTACACCAGTCATAACATCAGCAGTTATATCCCCAGACCTGCTGTCAGCATATTTTTTAAACCCGACAACCACAGGGTTTGACCTGGTTGTTGACACATATAGTTCGCTTTCGGGTGGAAGAACCATGTACTGGGAAGCTAAGGGGTATTAATAGATGAACGAATACATTTTTAGCCCTACCGAAAATATGTTTTACCCGCTAGCCCTGAGGGCTTCATACGTTGCATCTGGATCGTGGCCGAAGGACGGGGTAAAAGTCGGAGAGGCTTTATTCAGGGAGTTTACAGGCCCGTAGCCAGAGAGAAAAATTCGCGCTGTAGGGCCTGATGGTATGCCTTCGTGGATTGACGCGCCTTTAGTCGAAGAGCCAGAAAGCGCTCTCGAATAACACCAGGTTGGCCTACAGCTCAGGAGAAGCAGGCCAGTTAACATCACCATTGCTGGAGGTATCAACCGCCTCCAGCGCATCAAGATAATCCAGCCACTCATTGTACTGCGTCAGTTCGTCCCCCTTAAGCCGCCCGATAGCCGCCTTGCCAGGCCACTGCTTGCCATTCATCAATGCATTGGCATTGTTGATTAGCAGTTGTCTTTGTGACTCCATCATTGCTGTCAGTTCTTCCTTTGCCAGCTCAACCCATGCAAGCCTACCAGCCAAAATACTCAGCTCTTTTCCCGCAGGCGGGGTGATTTTGTAGAAAGTTGCAATTTCCACATCGGTTAATTCGATCGCGTCGGCGGGGATTTTTTCGTAGGTGCCGTCATCGATCCATTCTTGCGGGATAAACCCGTTTCTGGTTTTGCTGAAATACATTTTTAATTACCTATAGAAATACAGAAGCACGGAGCTGCGACAACGCTACCTGTCGAGTTTCGAGTGTGAAGATTGAAAGCGCCCAGACCATTAGGTTCAGTTGTCGTAAAGCCGTAAGTTGTTGAACTGCCTACAACCTCTGCGATGGTACCTAAATTCATATTAGGAAATGCGACGGGTAGATTAATTGTCTGCGTACCGCCAGTAGGAGTGTAAAAACCCCACTGTACGATCCAACCTCCAGGAACATCAGGAATTCGAATGTAATCGTTAATAGCGAACGAACGCTTGCTAAACAAACTCATTACAGCTGAAACCGATGGCAGCAAATCTGTTGCCGTTCCCGCCTGCATCTGGGATGCCGTTGCCACCCCTTGTTTAGCCGCCTCTCCCAAACCAAGGTATGTGAGAATGTCAGCAATAGTATTTTTCCCAATAATGTCACGGCCAACAGAAGTTAAATCAGTCTGCGCTGCTGTATCATTTCCAGTGAAATATGGGAGTTTATTTGCACCTGTTGCGAGCCCAGCTAATGCCGACAGCGTGGCATCAAGCGCCTGGAAATCTTTCCCGAAAGCGGTCCCCATTTTGGATATAAACCCGTTCAGGTCTCCATCATCAAGCACATCCAGCCCGCTTTTGTTGGCGGTGTACTGCGCCAACGCTGCCGCGATAAAGCTGGCTTGCCGAATAGCTTTGTTGACCTGTGCGCTGGATGCTTTACCTGCCGTAAACCCTGAAAGCAGAGCCGGAAGTGCTTCCCAGTCAGCTTGTGAGGTGACGTTAGCGTTCGGATCAAGCGCGAAAGGTTTAAAGTTGTTTATTGCCATTAGAGTATTGTCCCCCATGCTCCAACATCGAACCCGCCGATGTATTCGTTATCCATATCAAACCCAAAGAATTTAGAGCCTTCTGACGGTGTTTCTACCGAAGGCGTTTCAACATCACCGGCCCATACGCCAGCTGATTTAACGGTGAGATAGCCCTGTTTGATAGCGGCGATCAGTTCGAGAGACACATCAGAAATATCAGTTTCAGGGAAAACCCAGACCGAAATCGTCATGTCCTGGTTGTCGACGATCTGCATCCTCAGGCCTGAGCCTGCGGTAGCAGCGTCAAGGATGGGAGGCAGAGAATCGTTCCGGCCGTCCCAGTTGTTGATAGCGATTTTCGCTTTCAGAATGATGCGGTACGTCTCATCACTCAGCGTCGTATACTCGAAGCGGATATTCTCGCTGTAGTTCCACAGCAGCCACGCTTTCTGGTGGTCTTCAAGCGACAGCACGGCGCGGCGCCAGGATGCGGTCACGAACTCCACCGGCCCAACCAGCGCGATGGATGAGCCTTTGGCGCGGGACTGACTTCCGCTCATCGCCGGGCCGTCAGGGTTAACTTTCCGACCAGTGACCGGGTCAGTGACTTTCTTCCGGCCCCGGCTGCGCGCCGTAGCGGTGAATTGCGCGTTCTCGGCGAAAGCTACCAGCTGCCCTTTCGTCGCCCCGCTCAGATCTGCGGTCGCCACAATGAGCTGCTGACGTACGTATTCCAGTTGCTGACTGTTCATGCGGCTTCCTTCTGTGGCTGATTGGTTTTGGTCTGGCTGTGCTTTGCTACTGGCGGCAGGTTGGCGCGCTTCACGCTTTCGGCCTGATATCGGGTTATCTCATCTCTGGTCACGGCGCGCACTCCCCGATGATGATCTGCCCCTTCTCTCCCCAAAGTTTTGTCACCCGTCCATCCCAGACGCGGCTGTCGTCGTCGAAAATGGCATCAAGCAGCGCCTTTTCCAGGTTGTCCTTATCCGGTTTCTGCTGATGAGCCTGGCCGTTCAGTTGCGCGCGCTTCTTCTGGCTCCAGCTTTTTGGCATGGGGATGATGAAGGTGACGTGATAGCCGGATTCAGGCAGACAGATCCCGAGCAGGCGTACTTCGGCTTTGAAAGCCCAATATGCCGCTGTTGCCGGACGTTTTACCCACCGGTCACGTTGAGTCATGCGGGGTTTGCTTACAGGCGTGATATCGTAAATATTCATATCTTCACGAGCCCCTCTTTAAGCCAGATGACCTGCGTGCGAGCCATGCCTTCCAGCGCGCACTCCTTTGCAAATTCCGCATCGACCAGACGGGTGCGGCGATCAATCTCGTCGTGGCAACTGCTGCATGCGATGGTGGCGATCAGGTCAGGCGGCTTGATTCCGGTCCCGCATAGACCAGCAAGACGTATGTGAGCCAGTACTGAGGTTTCAGGATTGCCGTTGCATACGCCGGGGATCCGCACCTGACATTCGCGGCCGCGTGCCGCTTTGCATAAATTAGCCATGTGACCTCCGCGCTTTCAGGCGATCCCATTTCACCTGGGTCAGTCGTGCGGTGTAGCCGAGCAGTGATGGGATTTCGGATGGCTTGAGTTCAGGCTTGCGCTTAGTGCGTGTCCGGACCCGGTAGATTTCGTTGGTGATGATGCGAGCGAGAGGGCTAGCCATTACGCAACCCTCCCGAAGTAATCACCTGAGTAGCGAACTTCACGGAGTTGCACGCCGTTTTGCACAGCAAATGCCTGGCTGTATTCGATGAGACTGGTCATGCGACGGATGCCCATCTTCGCAGTGCTTTCCCGGATGGCGCAGAACTCCCCTTCCAGACCCGGCACCACTTCACCAGGCTTACCGGTGGCAATGGCATGGCCTGAGACATACAGGACTTTCCATGAAGCGAGGTCGCGCGACTTGCCAGCCCATTGCAATTGCTTCGCTGTATCGCCACAGAGAGCGTGGAAGAGGTCGTTTTGGGCGAGAGTGCGGTCAGCCTCAGAAAACTTCACCACGAGCGGCAGAGCGTCGTTAACGGGCAGCTTCCTGATGTAGTCGATGAGGTTATCGCGAACGCGTTCGTCGCGGAGGTAGAAAACAGGCTGTTTCATACGCCACCTCCGAGAGGTAACGCAGAATGCAGAAAATCGCAGGTGCATTGCTGCATCTGTGACAGGTGGTATGAGGTACTCTTTGTGTTTCGCATCTAATTTCCCAATCAGATGCAGAGGTCACAGCCGGGTGCTCAATCCGACTGCGACATAATTATAACATTAATTTTGAGAGTGGGTAATGTTGCTTGACGTTGCGTTAGTCATCACCTTCTGACAGTTTTTGCATAGCTCCAGCGTAACGCCGCATCCCATGTTCAAGCGCTGATTTCACCTCCTGCTGCGGTGCTGCTGCGAGCATGGCTCTATACGTAGGGTTAATTGCATCATGTTCGTTCATTGCTGCCCATCCTGCTTTATTCATAGCCTCCGTTGGCTCTTTTGGAACCAACTGCCAACCATCCTGAATCACCGGAGAGTTGCCAGCCTGAAGCATGGCGGTGCGGCTATTCCATGCTGATTTCAAATTTTCTTTGAACCCAAATTCAACATGTGATGAAGCCCAGCACTCAGTACAGGTAATAACATCACCACCAAAGTGCGGATCGTCATCTTGCTCAATGGTGAGTTGATGCGCTTTGCCTCCACAAAACGGGCATGGCATAAGCCAATTTTCTGAGTTCGGCACTACCGGCGCTCTCTGCCTGCCCTGGCTATCTGACGGTGCTAACGGAGCGTTAGTCAGTGCAGAGGCCAGCATTTCAATATCCGGCTGGGCTGGCTTCGGCAACATCGCTTTAATTGCTTCGATACCTGCATCATGTTCGGCTCGCTGTTCCGGCGTCATAGCTTCCAGTTCAGCGTAATGCTCAGCCCTGCGTTGAATAGCCTCCAGTACTAGTCTGGTTTTAACACCTTTCCCGAAGCGCATTCCCGGCTCCAGTAATACGGGGCATGGCAATGTTTCGGGATATTCCGGTACTACCGGCGCTGGTTGCTCTTTGATGTGCAGACGCGGCTCACCATCTTTCGGCTCAGGCCATTCGCGCTGTTTGTTCACCGCCAGTTTTTCTACCATCGCCTGGGTAATCTGCTCGTCACTGATACCGGCACGACGCTGTGCATCCCATAACAGGAACTGCATGTCAGCCCATTCGCTAAGGTCGCCGGGTTCAGCAGCAGCCTCGAGAGCTTCTTTGGAAAGGTGCTTCAGCGGACCAACTGGACCGACACCGCCGAAAGTAGCCTGTGACCATGCTGCATGTTCACAGCGGACCTGTTCACTGGCTATCGACTCCAGAACCCAATCGATAGCCTTCACAGCATCAGCCATTGCGTAGCCGAGATTACCGCCGTCGCTTTGTGCTGCTGCTTTGCTGAGTATTTCGCGTATCTGGTGCAAGCGATCGAGTGATACAGGACCGTGCGCCGGGTGGTTGTTAGTTGTCATGGGTTAGTCCTCACTGTACGGATTTAATTTGTTGTGCAGTTTGTTAAATGGCCCCCATACGATGGAGCTATACCACTCAGCTATTTTTTCTGCCTGTTCTCCTGCTAACCAGATGAGGACTATCGGTGATATCGGAATCATTAAAATAAGAAATAGAAGGAAAAATAGAGCCTCTTTAACCCGACTTTGACGTGGGTAATTCTTCCTGAATATTTTTGTCATCTCACTACCCCTTCACGCCAATGCCAGCGGCGGCAAGCGCCTTGTTGTAGTTGTTCTGGCAGTCGATATAACCTTTCGCGTAATCCTCAGAACCGCCATAGTGGACAATCTGGAAGTCACCGAATTGCTTTACTGCCACCGTCCCCGCCTCCAGTTCTGCTATGCGCTGTCGCAATGCTTTGATATCGCGATCAGCATTAGCCAGTAACCGATTTTCAAAGTTATGCTCTGCTATGCGCTTCTCTGCAGCTTCAATTAATGCCTGTTTATCACGTAGCGCGTCCTCCAGTTCAGCAACATGACATTCGCTATCAATGAGGTTGTTCTCTGCCGCCGCCAGCTCCCTGCACTTGCTCTCGGCGTTAGCGAGCTGTACTGCAATGTCTGTGAGCTTCAGTTCCAGATTGTGAATAGTCGCGTCTGCTGCCCGGAACTCGCGTTTGGACTCGGATAGATTTGATTCGAATTCACTAAATTTACGCACCAGATACTGCGCATTACTCTCGTTGACTTTCATGTCTCCGGGCAGACATTTGCCACGGAGAAAACCTTCCATTTCGTATACGGTCATAATTCTACCCTCATAAAAAAGGCCCGCGATGCGAGCCTGTTAATCGATGTTTTTGCGTATTGCATAAAAAAGGCCGACTATCACGGCCACGCTTGCAGATAGCTCTGCTATGTAGGCTTCATTCATGCGCGATTTCCTCTGCCGGTAAACCAATCTAGCGCCTTTACAATGAGTGGGTTTTCCCACCATTCATCAATCCAGCGACGTTCATTTTTGTCTCGATAAAACTCTGGTCCGCAGTAGTCATGCCATGACATGAAAACGCAGGTTCCGTCCTCAAGTCGCAAACGGTAGGTTGGATACGTGAAGATAATTCCGTTAGGTATTCGAATGCAGGTCATACTCGCCTCCCATAAACCATCATCAGCCGCTTTCTCGCATCACTCTGCATGAATTCAGCCACGACTCCATTCTTTGCCGGGTCGTATGGTGCGAACATCTTTGGGTCGTCGCTGTTACGCGGCATTTTCATCCCCTTCGCTTCCTGGCTACTCAGATTTGCATCGACAGCACGTCGTCTGATTTCTTCGTAGCCACCACTTTTCAGCCAGTGCTGATAAGCATCTTCGCCGGGGAATACACCGATCCCCGGTACGCTGCGCAGCTTGCCCATGAACCGGAGTTGCTTGGCCTCTTCGTAGTACCGGTTACGGCAGATGCCAAGCTCTTTGTAAATCAGATCAACCTTGGCTGGCTGGTTAGCTGATACGTAATCAAGAATGCGTTGCTTTACGCTATCCATCTCACACCGCCCCGTTAGCTTTGTTGCGCTTGTATTTAGCCAGCAGAAGCTGAGCTGGAGTTGGGCCGAGATCTGCAGATGGCGCCGCAATAGCTCTACGAACAGGGGGGATCGGCTTGCCATCGATAACTCGCCTTTCCCACATGTCCAGCAAGTCACTGGCTTCACGTCCAAGCTCGCTATGCGTTAACTGGCGTTCGGTGCTGCGGTGGCGAAGCTCTACGCAGACGTGATACATGACCGGCTGAGACCATGGGAATTGCTCACTGGATGTGAACTCGAAAGATCGGTTGCGCCAGTCCCAGTATTCGGCGATCACATTTTCCACCGTGATATTCAGTACCCCACCGCTCTGTTTGCACCATGCAACGAACTGACCTGGCGATGGCAGGAAGGGTCGCTCCTGACGACGTGCTACGCGCATACCGGCATCAACCTGCTCCAGTGAGTGGATTCCGTTCTCCTGAAATGCCAGCAACCACTGGCGGCGGAACTCGTTCACATCCTCCTGGCTGCGAAAGTTAGCCATGCTTGCCGGGAACGCTGCTCTAAGCTCGCTGAATAGCTTGTTGAATAAACCCCAAGGTCTTGAGCAGCTTTGGTTTGACCGAATCGTTGTGCGTATTCATTAAGTTTTATGCGCTGATCCATACGACCTCCTTAGTGCATGAATTGATTATCACCGCAGGAGGTAATTATGTCAACACATGCGGTGTTAGTAAATTATCCCCTACGGTGTTAAATTTCTACTATGAGCATAAAAAAGAAACCATTAACAACAGATCAGCTTGAAGATGCTAAACGTCTGAAGGCGATTTATGAGAGTAAAAAGTCTGCACTGAAGCTCTCACAGGAATCCATTGCCGATGCATTGAGTGTCGGGCAGTCGGCTATTGCCGCACTTCTTAATGGTGTCAATGCGCTGAATGCCAGTAACGCAGCAGCGCTTGCTAGAGTTTTACAGGTGAATGTAGGTGAGTTCAGCCCTTCTCTCGCAAGAGAAATAGAAGAGATGTACAAGTCCGTATCCACTGAATTGGTTGTAAGTAATGATTA
This sequence comes from Citrobacter sp. CF971, assembly GCF_006385635.1. Taxonomy (NCBI): domain Bacteria; kingdom Pseudomonadati; phylum Pseudomonadota; class Gammaproteobacteria; order Enterobacterales; family Enterobacteriaceae; genus Citrobacter; species Citrobacter sp. CF971. Next base: position 3,385,677 of record NZ_CP041051.1, read on the forward strand.
TGACTACCCAGTGTTCTCGCACGTCCAGGCAGGTATGTTCTCACCTGAGTTTCGTACTTTCACTGAACGTGACGCCGAGAGATGGGTAAGCACAACGAAGAAAGCCAGCGACAGTGCATTCTGGCTTGAGGTTGATGGTCACTCAATGACGGCTCCAGCTGGTTCAAAGCCTAGCTTCCCTGAAGGAATGCTGATTCTTGTTGATCCAGAGGAACCGGTTGACCCTGGTGATTTCTGTATCGCCAGATTAGGTGGTGATGAATTCACGTTCAAGAAACTGATCAAGGACAGCGGGCAGATATTTCTCCAGCCATTGAACCCTCAGTTCCCTATGATGCCATGCAATGAGCACTGCCGGGTTGTTGGTAAGGTTGTTGCGTCACAGTGGCCTGATGAGACGTTTGGGTGAGTCCTCAAGACATCTAATGGAAAAAACAATAACAAACTGTTTTTGAAGGTTTTCAATGGGATTTTCTATTTTTAAGTTCGAAATTGGTGATGATATTATCTCTAAATCCATTGATTCCTTCGGTAATTTTTGGGAGAGAATTGATGACAGACACCCGATTTTAGGGTGTGTGATGATATTGTCTTTACCTACTATCGCTATTTACTTCATCTATACTTGGGGTAAACTCAGATCAAGTGAAAATGAGTTAGATCGAAGAGCGAAAGATTCGAACGACAAACGGAAAAGAAAAAAGGAGGGCAAAAAATGACAAACTGGCTATATGCAGTAGCTATCTGTATTGGAGTTTTAGCCTACTGGATCCTATGTCGAAAAAGTGCTTTAAAGCATCAGCAGCGGGCAGTTGAAATGTTGGAAGGTTTTCTTGATGACGAGAACATACCAGAAAAAGAGAAAACAAAAATGTATCTCAACTATCGACTGTTTAGAAGTTGGTTCGCGTTGCCTTTGTTTGCCATGGTAACCCCGTTTTTCATTATCTTTGCCTTGGCATCCAATAAGTTTAATCCAGAGCAACTAAAGACAGAGAATAGTAAAGAGTTTGATGATTTCTTCAGTGTATTGATGCAAATGTACATGGCGAGAAACCCAATTATTTCAGTCTTTGTTCTCTCGTCGGTTGGGATCACACTTGCGATATCTTTGGTTATAGGAACCATGCTCAATAAGGCATCAAAGATTCCAAACCATACTTTGCTCGTAACTGGAATTGCTATGAAAATCCTTGCTTTGAAACATAAGTTCAGGCACGCACATTAATCTAAATGTCATAAAACCCGGCGCCACCTAGCCGGGTTTTTATTGGATGCCGATCTCCACAGATAACCTCCTATAATATTATATAACTTATTGATTTATATAGTAACGCGATATTGTCGTGGTCTATTTACCCATAATTTGAATCCCCATAAATTACTGTCCTTTCCTCACGAACTCCGCAGCATCCCTCAGCAATCCCTTGTGAATCACATTACCCACCGCCCTCCTCTTGGCCTCCAGGCTATCCACAATCGAATCATGACTAATTACCACCCCGCCGATAATCAACTCAACAACCGCACCACCAATCTCGCCAGCGATGAAAGCTGCGCGGTCTTCTAGTAACTCATCACGTTCCATATCCATTCCCAAGCCCATAACCATGCCCTCTTTGGTGTTTTTGTGAGCATAACACCGCCAGTGAAAAAATAAATATACTCAAACAACAAGAACTTAACCATTAGCGGTGATATTTTATCTCTTGCGGTGTTGACTTAAATACCACTTGCGGTGATTATTATACCCATCAACAGGACGCAACATCACCAGGACGGTGAACCTACAACGATTCAGTGATGAATCTACGAGGCTGAAAAGCCTGATAACCAAAGTGAACTTTGGGATGTGGCAAGCGAGAACGGGTAAACGTGAAGAAGCCCTGACTTGTGCGGCTGGTTACCGACCACATCACCAAAGTTCATCAGGAGGTCACCATGACACGCAGAACAGCATTCAATGGGTCAGCAGCAGGTCGTCGCCGTGAGCGTCGCGCAGCAGTGCAGAGCGCAGTTGCCGTAAGCGCCGAGAACATGCATCGCCCTACCCTTAGTCGCGCTCAGGTTCAGGCTAAAGGCCAGCACCACACGCCAGCAAGCATTGAAGATGCGACCCCGATTAAGTTTGTTGCACAGGATGCAGTGTGGCAGCGCCAGGAATACAAGCGCCAGCTTGAGCGTGCAGCGATCGTCTACAGCAACGAGTTCGGAAATAAGCTACTGGATAGCGGGATGTGCCTGCCGCATGTGGCGATTTATGCAGCTGGTTATCGCAAAACTAAAGGAACTGTCACCGCGAGGTAAATATGACGCCATCAGCACTGCCCAATAAATTATGGAGTCCACTATCAGAAGTTAAGAGCCTGGTAGAAAAAATGCCTGAAGGAATAATCGTAGCCGATATCACCAGAAAGATTGACTGTTTTAGAGAGCTATCCAAGGCGGAGAGGAAAAAGCTAATTGACTTTCTGGAAGCCAGAGAAAGTGTCTTTGTAATAAAGATAAAAAGAGAAAGCAATGCTTATGCAACCACTCTCTTAAAGCATAAAAAATATGGTTACCCAAAAAGCTTCGAGGGTATAGAAATAATAAAAAAGGCCAACCACAAAACGTGCTCAAAATGTCATAGAATCAAGGCATTAAGTGAGTTTTACGTTAATAACAGTAAGTTTGATGGGTTGCAGTCTTATTGCAAGGATTGCACTAAAAAATCAACGCTTTCCCGGCCAGAAGAAAATCACAGCAATCACGCTGAGCCAATTTTTAACGCCAATCAGGAATTAAAGGAGTCAGTAATGACCAGTGAAGCTATTAGCATTTCTCCAGAATCACTTCGCAAACAAGCAGAAGAATTATTAAGGGCCGCTGAAGAAGCTGAGAAAAAGCGCAATGAAACTGATTTCTTTAACAAAAAACTTCAGCCGGTGAAATTGGAAATATGCCAAGCAGCCGGAAAAATGCAACGCAAACTAGATGAATTTATCGACTGCATGGATGAAATGAATAAAGCAATACAGAAACTTAAAGAATTGAGCGCTCAATAATTCAGGTTACGGCGCGTTAATTAACTTATGAGGTGAGGCAATGGATATTAAAAAATTACTCCAAGAAATTGAAAACTTGGAATCAAACATAAGAGACATAGACAACTTATTGGGAGCGCATGGGCTGCATGGATTTAACTTGATTGTTGTTGCAGCTAACCATACCCAATTGAGAGGCGCCGCCGATCAGGAGTTTCTAATTGAAGCACTCAAATCGAAAAGAAACGAGATGCACGAGAGGCTTGTGAAGTTGATTGATGCGGTTGGAGTTGTTGAAAAGGTAATTGATGGACTGGTCGCTTAGGCGGCCTTTTTATTAGCTCACGATACAAACAGAGGGTAAGGCGATGGCAGTTAGTGCAACGTTTAGAGTTAAGCAAATCAATTCAATACAGCCAAATGGCGATGGCTGGAATCGACACATGGAAATTGATGTCGATTATATTGAAATTGCCGACGCAATTAAGGCTGAAGAAATCGTTACTGAATACTCAGCGTCTGATTTATTGGAGGCAATTGGAGAGTCAGATGTTATTGATTGGCTTGAAAAATCTGGCTACATAGTGACAAACGACTAACCCGCTCCGGCGGGTTTTTTATCGGCCATACATAGGCAGATTTTCGAGTCAGCCCATTTATGACAACCGGCGGCTATCCACCGCCTGTTAGCGCAGAGGTCTTTTAACGTTCAGCGGCGCGGCTTAAGCGCGGAGATGATTATGCAAGTCACCCACAACGGCAAGCAGTACCACGCATCAAAACTCAACGACAACGAGTGGCAACTCTCATCAGTCGATAAACCTCGCGAGAAAATCACAATGAACCGCTGGCAGATGAATTTAGCCTGGTTATTGCAGCAGGTGGAGGGTAAATCATGAGCCTACATCATTACGGAACGCAGGAAGTTAACCGCGGTGCTGTTCAGCCAGGAATGCTGGTTAAGCACAAAGATGCGACATGGACAGCATCAGCACATAAGCGCGGGAAGCTGTACCTCCATCGCGGTATCGAACGCACATTTACTCGTGACCTTCTGGTTGAGGTTTATCTCAATGGTGTTGGTGGCGGATTAAGTCATTAAGGAAAAATCATGGAAACTAAATTTTTATCAGATGGGCGCAAGGTCGTTGTTGTTGGTGCATTGAACAATCAGGAAACGATTGTTCAGGAAGTGTTTGTCACGCAACAGGGAGACGAAATCCCTGGTGGCGAGCGTTTTGTAGTGAAGAGCCTGCATGACCAGCCAGTTGAAACATGGTCCTCTCGTGAAAAAGTAAAGCAAGAGAAAGCCCTGGCTGATGCTAAGTTGAAAATTGAAAGAATAAACAATGAAATTAGCAACCTCCAGAATACTTTAAGTTTCTGGAAAGAGATGGTTAAGCAGGTCAAGGCGTTCTCTGATCATATCAATGAGACTGACTTGGAACATTTTGCAGATGTAATGACCGGGCAGGTTAAATTTGCCATTCGTCGAGATTACAGCGTCCCTTCTATAGAAAGATTTGAAGATTTCATGTCCTCAATTGACAACTATTACGGACGTAAAAACTTTGAAGGCATCAAGTGCTTATCTCTTTTAGGAAGCACTAACGGAGATATCGCTTTACGAGTGAATCGTTATCCAGATGGCAGTGGTGGTAGCGATACGGTTGAGTTCTATAAGACCATTGAAGAAGCCAGGCAGTGTGTTAAACGCATTGCTCTGGACAGGCTTAATGGAAACGGCTTGAGCATTGATGATGTCAAAAAGTGCTGCAAGATGGGTATTGTTTTTAACAGGGATGAATTACAGAAAATCAAAGACCGACTCTTCTCTGCATCTGAAAAGAATCTCGCCCATTACCAAGAGAATTTCGATAAGCAGGTTGCTCAAATAAATGATGGCAAGCAGGCCATAGAGAAAATGCTTAACGAAGCAATTAGCTAGCCAAATCCGCCATAGGAAAGTAACCCCACCCCATTCCCCCTACTCGTCAGGCTATCGCAGACGGGAAGCGCACAACCAAATTTCAGGAGAGACCATGAGTGAAGTAACGGATTTAGTCGTTATCGAAAAATCGAGCGCAATGGCTGTATTCACCAATAACGAGCAGCTCGATCCCATCATTGAAAAAATCGAGAAAGAAGCTCGCAGCCTGGTACCGGATGTATCGACCCGTAAAGGCCGCGACGCTATCGCATCCATGGCGCATAAGGTGGCACGGTCAAAAACCTACATCGACAACGCGGGAAAGGATCTGGTTGCTGAGCTTAAAGCCCTGCCGAAGCAGATCGACGAAAGCCGCCGCATTGTGCGTGAGCGCCTCGATGCACTGAAAGATGAGGTGCGCCGCCCACTCACCGAATGGGAAGCCGAGCAGGAACGCATTAAGGCAGAAGAAGCCATGAACGCGCTGCACGCCGAAGCGCTGGTGATGAACGAAGAGTTAGACCGCCAGCGTGCCGCGCAGATCGAAGCAGACCACGAAATGGGTCTGCTGATGAATGACAAGTTTGACCGTGACCGCGAAGAGCAGCGCCGCCAGGCGGAACAGGCTCAACGTGAACGAGATGAGCGGATTAAACGTGAAGCGGCAGAACAGGCCCGGCGAGATGCCGAAGCGAAGCACAAAGCGGAGATTGAAGCCGCAGCGCGCCGTGAAGCCGAAGAGAAAGCCCGTGCTGAACTGGCGGAACGCCAGCGCATTGAAGCGGAACAGCGTGCGGAACGCGAGAAGAAGGAAACCGAAGAGCGTGCGCGCCGCGAAAAAGAAGAAGCCGTTGCCGCCGAGCGCCGCCGCCAGGAAGAGGCAGAAGCCGCCCGTTTGGTCGAAGAGCAGCGCAAAGCTGAAGAAGAAGCGCGCCGAGCCGCAGACAAAGAGCACCGCCGCACCGTCAATCGTCGTGTCTACGCAGATCTAATTGCTCAGGGCATCCCAGAAGAATACGCACAGAAAGCAGTGCTGGCGATCGCTGGCGGCAAAGTGCAGGACGCGCACATCAAATATTGAGGCAAACATGAACGCATACCTCACTTACGACCGCATCGAAGATCGGCGCTGGGCTGAGCAGCAACTCACCGACGAGAAAGATAAGTGGATCGACGACCGGGCGCAGCAAATTATCGACATGATGCCGAAAGAGCCGTCCGGCCTCTTCCACTTCACGGTCCCGATTGACTCCAGCCCATATGAAGGACTGCGCAGCGATGACGCTGGCAAGGCCTACAACGATTTCATTTCGGCAGTTGCTTACGCCCAGGCGGAATACGACTGGGAACACCGTACCGGCTGCCCGTTTTAATTTTTGAGGGGATTAACGATGGCAAACGAATTAACAATCACGGCGAGCGCGCTGCAGGAAAAAGGCATCGACGTCGCTACCTGGAGCGCGCTGAAGAACAGTATCTATCCTGGCGCCAAAGACGAATCGGTAATGATGGCGCTCGATTACTGCCGAGCCCGCCAACTGGATCCGTTGCTGAAGCCTGTCCACCTCGTGCCGATGAGCGTCAAAGACTCGAGAACAGGTAAAAGTGAATGGCGCGACGTCGTCATGCCGGGCATCGGGCTTTACCGCATTCAGGCAGACCGTTCTGGCGATTATGCCGGAGCCCGCGAACCTGAGTTCGGGCCAGACACGACGCAGACGCTTTCTGGTGTCGAGGTTACTTTCCCTCAGTGGTGCAAATACACCGTCTACAAGCGCATGCCCAGCGGCGAGATAGTCGAGTTCAGCGCCAAAGAATACTGGATTGAAAACTACGCCACCGGCGGCCGCGACACCACGGCGCCGAACGCGATGTGGAAAAAGCGCCCATACGGACAGTTGGCGAAATGCGCAGAAGCCCAGGCATTACGTAAGGCATGGCCTGAGATTGGACAGCAGCCTACCGCCGAAGAAATGGAAGGCAAATCACTGGACGTTGATATCCGTGACGTCACGCCGCGCAACACCACAGAAGCACTTCCACCAGGAGCAAGCGAAGAAACGCTTCAGGCGATCACTGATCTCTTAACAGCCCTGGATAAAGACTGGGAGAAAGACTTCCTCCCACTGTGCAGCGACATCTTCAAACGGCAAATTCTTGAGGCGTCAGAACTCACTGAAGAAGAGGCGCAGAAAGGGTTTGGCTTCCTTCAGAAAAGGGCTAAGGCGGCAGCATGACACCAGAAATTATCCTGGCCCGGACCGGCATAGATGTGTCCACCGTAGAGCAAGGTGATGAAGCATGGGCCAAATTAAGGCTCGGAGTTATTACTGCCTCTGACGCTCACAACGTCATTTCCAAGCCTCGATCTGGCAGCAAATGGACAGACATGAAAATGTCCTACTTCCACACGCTGCTCGCCGAGGTATGCACCGGCGTAGCGCCAGAGGTTAACGCCAAGGCGCTGGCCTGGGGGAAGCAGTATGAGGAAGACGCCCGCACTCTCTTCGAGTTCACCACCGACGTGAAAGTCACGGAGTCTCCGATCCTGTTCCGTGACGAGAGCATGCGCACCGCGTGCTCCCCTGACGGCCTGTGCAGTAACGGGTTCGGCCTTGAGCTTAAATGCCCTTTCACCTCCCGCGACTTCATGAAATTCCGCCTTGGCGGTTTCGAAGCCATCAAGTCTGCGTATATGGCCCAGGTGCAGTACAGCATGTGGGTGACAGGTAAAGATGCCTGGTATTTCGCAAACTATGACCCGCGCATGAAGCGAGAGGGCATTCACCACGTCATCGTTGATCGGGATCCGCAGTACATGACAGATTTCAACGAAATGGTCCCGGAGTTCATCGAGAAGATGGACGAGGCGCTGGCGGAGATCGGCTTCACTTTCGGTGAGCAATGGAGGTAGCGATGAGCGAACTTTGGCAACCGTGGGAAAATCTGTTCCTGCATGAAGTTGGCAGAACAATGCCGGTTCATGTTATCGCAGAAAAACTCGAGCGTTCCGAATCGGCAGTCACTCGCCAGGCATCACGTATCGGCGCACCACTCATCAGCAAGATGACCGGCAGACCATGGACTGCCGCAGAGCTTCATCTCTTTGGTCGGTTCTCAGAGGAAGAGATAGCCACGGCAACCGGTCGCTCCATTTACTCAGTCAGAAGCAAGCGTAACGCACTGTCCCGCTCCAGAGGATTAACTATGCGTGAATGGTCAACGGAAGAGTTAGCGATTCTCATGCGCTACACCAACGCAGAAGTAGCAGAGATTACCGGTCGGAGTATCGAAGAGGTCGGAGATAAGAGGCTGTCTGTGAATATTGAGCGGAATGGATGGGATAAGCATAACACGGAGGATGAATGACGCTAACCAAACGAATCACAAGGTCGCTAATGCGGCCTTTTTATTTTCTCGCGTTCACCTTCAACCGAATTAACCGACAGTTCATGGAGCACTGATTATGAGCGAAAAATTACGAATTGAACTTGGCGATAAGTACGTCGTCACCGGGTCTGCGCATGACCTGATTCTTAACGAGAAAAAGATTTCCAAGGAAGGTAAAAATGCCGGTCAGGAAGTGCTTTCTCGCCTTGGTTACTACAGCAAGTTTGAGCATCTGGTACGTGAACTGATGCACAAAGAGATTCTGGAATCCGAAGCGCAGACACTCACTGAATTACGCGACCACATCTATCAACTCAGCGAGAGGCTGGGTAAGGCTGTTGGACTATGACAGCCGAACTAATCGATCAGGCCAGCGCTCTCGAAGAGATGATGCGCGACCATGCTATTCAGGCTCACAGACTCAATCACTCAGCAGTATCAGCAACGCACTGTGTTGAGTGCGGCGACAAGTTACTTGATGCGCGCCGGAAAGCGTATCCGGGATGCACGATGTGCGTTGAGTGCCAGAGCAATATGGAATTGCGTAAGAAGATTGGGAGGATGTAATGGATTACAGCAAGCTGAGTGATGGGGAGGTTAGCGTCAGGCTGGCATATTTCCTCAAGCCAAAATACAGCGCCACTATTCACCCGCATGAAACTACCGGCGCTAATCTGTCATGGAACTGGTTCAACACAGTACAGAATACCGGTTATTTCCCGCTGCGTCGTGCTGAAGAGCTTTTCCCGGTAATGAAGAAACACCGGATCGGGCTTACGCCATCAGGCAAGACGGTATGGCAGGCATCCCACGAATCTGGAATTAGTGTTATCCATCGCAACCCACTTCGCGCTGTGGCAATCGTCTACCTCCTTTTGCAGGAGTCACTCAATGTTCCAGCTAATTCAACGGGGTCAAATTTACGCTGACCAACATAACTGGCCCGTAATTATTCATTCCACCACATCAGAAGTGGTCCGCTACTGGCGACAGGGCCGGATCAACACTGCTTCAATCGACCGCTTTAATAACGATTTCGAACACCTCGACCCACACGAGGCGGCACAGATACGCGCCGAACTTGAAACAGCAGAACACTTAAAACGCCTCCGCGCTATGCGGTCGGCATGAGGAGAGATTATGTCAGACCAAAGCAAATTTTATGATTACTACGTGGTTGAGGGCGATGAAGTGAAGTCGCTCATTGCAGGGTATGACGAAATCAGAGAGCAGCGTAACGCTATTTTGCCTGAAGCGGCTGGCAAGGTTGGCGCTATTGCGTGGACAACCTCCACCGGATGGGGTGGAGGAGGCGGTTTGCTGAGTGGTTTTGTGTGGGAGAAGGGTTATCAATTCCCCTGCCCTATGACCATTAAGCGTGAAGAGATGTTTGATGGTAAGCGAGTAGTGCTTGGGAGAGGGAAAGGGAATACAAAAGAGGGGCGGGCTTTCAACAAAGAGCTCGATGCGGTAATGGAAGAGGCCAACAAAAAGCTGAAATCTTTGCCTGAGTGGAAAGACTACATCGTTAACCACTACGGCATTATGCGAACTGGCATAGGAGGACAGTCTGGTCGTGGCTTCGGTTTCGCGATGCTATCCACCTATGGCGGTAAGCACCCATGTCGTGATGATTGCCTGGTATTCGCTATCCCGAACAATAAAGAAGAGCGGCACGGAGAAGTAGAGATACCGGAAACCTTCCAGAAAATCACTTACGGGCAGTTTTACGACATCGCTAACCATCCGAATGAATGACGCAACTGATAGCTGATTCACTGAGTCGGCTATTGGGTGCGAATGCACTGCCACGCTATCCCCCCATTTGCCCGGCCAATAGTGCCGGGTTCTTTTTGCCTGGATTCCAGGTTCGATTTCCAAACCGGAGATGAAACCCATGCAACACCAATTACAGCCCGATTCACTGGTTGATCTGAAATTCATCATGGCAGATACTGGTTTCGGAAAGACCTTCATCTATGACCGTATCAAAGACGGAACCCTGCCAAAAAGTAAACTCATCCACGGCCGCGCACGCTGGCTATATAGTGAACACTGCGAGTTCAAACAAAAACTCTTAAGCCGCCTCGATGGGTAAAATTGCGGGTAAAATAAAATCCACTTCTGAAATTTCCCTTCCCATACAATCCCCTGCCATGCCAATTCGATGTATGCAGGGGACACCATATATACTTCTCATGTTCATCCATTAATTAGCCAGGCGATAAAACGGCACATTCCTCACTGTTGCAGTAAGATTGTCGGACACCATTGTCTGCTTGGTAGCTATCCGCATCCCTGCTTTTCTCAGCCTCAACACATCAGCGGCAATACGCTGGCTGCCAAACCAGAAAAGCCCGTCCAGCGCAGTGACATCAAGGCCTGATTCAAGTGCCAGCTTCAGACGTTCGCGTGGTGCTTTTACTGTTTTAGCAATCTGCTGATACGGCGCTTCGCTTGAACCTGCAGGACTAATGCGCCGGATTCGATGCGACAGGCGGTACTGAAATTCATCCGGTATCCCACCGAGACTCGCTTTCAGGCTGTAAACACAACCAAAGCGTTTGCCGTTAAAGATGACGTTTTTCTGACTAAGCTGCAGCTCTTCACGCACGCTGGCAATCAGTTGCGGGGTACGGAGTAATAACAGGCGGAAAGGCAACTCAAAACTGGTCACGTAGTCCACATTCAATAAAGCAATACGCAGACGCTCTTGCGGTCCCGCCTTCAATTCGCGACATTCAGTAATAACATCAGCCCACTGGCCGGTAAGGCGGGAGCTCTCAGTCGCCTCAGTAAAGCTGTATTTTTCAGTCTCATAATCAATACGTTCAGTCACACGGAATTCCCTTCTGGCCACATCTCGGTATCGGTTGTTCACTTTACCAGCGACAAGATTGCTATGTCAGGAATCTTTGCTTAACCCGCCCAATATTTGCTTCATACCATCACACTAAGATGACGACAACTGACCGATCCGGCGCGTTTACCGGATCGGTACAGCGGCGTCATGTCAGACAACAAAACGATTGACCAGCCCCTTCATGGTGACCGACAGATTGTCCAGCCGCTGGCTGTCGCTCGCGGCCTGAGAAACCAGCGCCGCATTTTGCTGCGTAACCTGCTCCATCGGTCGCAGAGCCTGGTTTATCTGGGTTACCCCTTGCGACTGTTCTGTCGCCACGCGCGCGATATCCGCAATATATTGCTTCATACTGGTGGTATTGTCCGCTGCCGCTTCCAGCGCGGTAGCTGATGCCGTGACCCGCTCTACGCCCTCACTAATTTTAACCATGTTCTGCGCAACCAGCTCGCGGATCTGGTTAGCTTCTTTGGCGCAACGCTGGGAAAGATTCCGCACTTCACTGGCCACAACCGCAAACCCCCTGCCCATCTCTCCTGCCCGCGCAGCTTCCACTGCCGCATTCAGCGCCAGTAAGTTAGTCTGAAACGAGATATCATCAATTGAGGTCACAATATTCGATATTTTCTCACTGGAAGCGCGAATATCCCCCATACTCTGGTTCGCCGCAGTGGCAACGTTACTGGCCTGTCGGACCTCTTTTTCCAACCTGATTGTCAGATGCTCCGCTTCGCGGGCATTATCCGCTGTTTGCGTAATCGCAGTTGATAGCTGCTCCATACTGGCCACGGCTTGTACTATTGATGCAGCCTGTTCATCTGTACGTTGAGCCAAATCCTGATTTCCCACCGTAATACTGCTGCTGGCATCGGACAAAACCACGGCGCCTTGTTTAATCTCCTGTACGATATGCTGAATACTTTCCAGCATCGTGTTATAGGCACGATTAAGTGAGGAAAGCTCATCTTTACCCGGCGTCGCCAGACGTTGAGTCAGATCGCCATTCATCCCCGCAATCTTGCGCAGCGTGTCGCTGAATTGTCGATGCATATTGATTGCGATGGCTCCAGCGAAGGTCAATGATGCCAGTAGCGCTAACAAGCTGACGACCATATATATTTGCCAGTTTTTTCGTGCATCCTGCGCGAGTTTTTCTGCATTCGCCAACAGAAGATTCGCCGTCACATTTTCTATCTGCCGCATCACTTCAATACGCTGAGTTTGTACTTTGAACCAGGTAGTAGGATCGACACCAAATCCACCGTTCTCGACATGATTAAACGCGGTTTCACGAAATGAGAGGGCTTTTGACGCTTCTGCAGATTGTAAGCGATTTTTCAACATGGCCGCCTGTTCAGGCGAGCTCAGGCGCAACGATTGTGCCAGCCAGACGTTCTGTTTACTGACGACATCACTGAGCTGATGTAACTGTCCGTCGGCGAAATGACCGGAGGAAAAGATATTTGATAACAGTGCCCGTTCAATACCCGCTTGTTCTTTCAAATTCAGCAGATTGTAGTAGGCGGCGAATGCGTTTGCCATTTCGCCAGAATCCGTCAACTGCCCCAACTTACCGACAAAACTCAGCACATCAGCAATGACGTTGGTGTAAAACTTGACCACATCTGCGGCTGGAAGCCCCAACTGCGTGACATTTTCCCGGATGGTGGCGAGCGAAAGAATGTTTTTCTTAAACGCAGCGACAGAGGTAGCAACATCCCCTTCCGGTAATGCAGTATCGGACAACGAGCGCACGAATACCTCGATCTCGCGATCGGTCAAAGCCCGCTGTGCGTTTAACTCATCTTTGAACGTAGTCCCTGCAGCCCCCAGAAATCCGACACTCATTCCCCGTTCTTTTTGCAGTTCATGCACCACATTTCCGGCACTGTGTGCGAGCGCTGTCAGTTGGGCAATATTCTCCATCTGTCGTTCTGTTTCTATACGCGCCAATATTCCTGAACCTGCAAACCAACACAACGCCAGCAATAGTGGTTGTAGCGCGATTATTAACTTCATTTTCATCGGCATTCGATAAACCCACCACATGCCACTTCCCTCCATTAACCATATTTTCACCATGGTTATCGGCATCAAACAGCCTCTCTTTAACCCCCCCATGAGACAAGTGATTGTTTTTAGGCCTAATATTCACCAGAATACCTCTATTGGGCTATATTACTCAGAATTAATGTTTGCCCAATCACAGTAATTCAAACTTATATTTCATCTTTCTGAATAATATAGATTATTATTTTATTCTTGTTGCGCGTTTATCCGTTCGATACAGGCACAGACATCCGGTTTATCTCGTGTTCCCTTAAACAATGCTCAAAAGAGCAGTAATTTAATTGATGCAATACACAATACACTTTGCAAAGTGCTATTATCATTCTGCATTAAGATTATTATATTAAATATTCAACAAGAGAAAAACACATTCAAATCAAATAATTATTAGCATAATGAATTACTACTGATAAATCCGAACAACATTTATATTGAATTAAAAAATAAGTTATCTAACATAATTATTGCTTATCACTAATCTATAAGAGAATAAACTTATGAAAAAACTCAGCATTATTGCATTGTTAGGTTCAACATTAGCATTTTCAGCATATGCAGCTGAACAAATCTCACCAGAGCAAGCCAGCAAATATACAAAAACAGGAGAACTTAGCGTAACTGAAGACGGCTTTACAATGACAGATGACGGGCTCAGCAAAAAGGTGGATGAAAAGGGTGGCAAATACTATGTAATTACCTCAATTGAAGGGCAATCGGAACACAAAACGATCAATGCTGATATTTATAAATAAACCATAATAGAAATAAATCATTACCAATCTGCACCGCCATGATTACTTGACCCTCCCTAAACAGGAGAGTCAAGTAATTGCATGTAATTATTGTTTTTCGTTGAATATATTTAAGGAGATAATATGCCCAGAATTTATATCTCTGGAAAACTGACGTATATCGCCTTCTCCGCGATGACACTCTTGCTATCAGGTTGTGCCTCCATTCCTTCATCAATTAAAGGTAATGGCCAACCAGACCTGCAGAAAGATTTTCTAAAACTGAAGCAAACTCCCAATCTCTATGTAGGACAGCAAGCGCGACTGGGTGGACTGGTTATCAATGTCGTTAACCAACCGCATGAAACGTTGCTCGAAATAGCGGTACTACCGCTTAATTATAATGCGAAACCAGAAATCGGGACACCATATCAAGGACGATTATTAGCCCGGAGTTCAACTTTTCTCGACCCTGTTAATTTCCGCAATCACTACGTTACCGTTTTGGGTAACCTGACCGGGAGCCGTTCTGGTCGGGTCGGTAATTCCAGTTACCCATTTGTTACAATGAATATTCTTGGGTATCAGGTATGGCAGGAAGAAACACGTATTATGCCAGCACCGGGTTTTGATTACGGTATTGGACCCGTTTGGCCTGCCGACTGGAATGGTATGATGTATCCTGGCTGGGGATGGTACGATCCGCCGCTGCAAGTGGAAAAGACGCTATCTCCTTAAGTTTCGGTACCTCCCCCTTCATAACCTCGTCTCCATTCAATGCCTGGATGGCCCACGTTTCCGGGCATTATCAGTAATCATCCGTTAATTATCTTGTTAAAGATGAATAAAAAAAGCTGGCGAATCCATCGCCAGCAAAAGTCTGTAAAGGAGTCTCGAGTTTGTCACCAATACAAGTGACATAGTAATCCTAATACTCTGGCAGATACACAACAAGTTACTCTTATATAAATTAATCCTGGATAAGATAAAACATAATATCTCATAGTAATACCTAAGGAGTATCTGCAATACCAGGATTATTCTTATACTAAAAACAAAAAACCATATATTTTGCAGGATTAAGAATTTTACTTAGGATTATTATATAGGTACATCTCTGGATAAATTATAAAAATAGATTATGTTTATATTATTATCTAAGCATAACACGGGATAATTACCCCTACATATCAAACTCGATCACCAATGTTAAAACTCTGTTTTCTACAAACATTATAACTAGACATCTGCACCAAAGGAGCATTTTTATGATTTTCATTATCACAAAGGATTTTTTCCTTTTCCAGGGTGTTTTTAACCTACAGGAAAAGGAAAAAACCATCAAAATCAATCAACTTTCAGATATTAACTTTAATGATCTTGATCACAATGTAAAAATCATTATTGACACTTATCATAATAATATTATTGATGAAACTACGGTCAAGCTACTCAATGACATCAATGTTGAAAGGATCATCATCCTGGCCCCCTTTCACATTAGCAAATTAAAAAGCCAGTCGCCTTTACTGTTCGTAAGCAGAAAAGAGCAGATATTAAATTTACTCTCCCTCATCATAGATGAAAAAATTTCATATCAAAAACCTAACGTGGCACTCTCGCACAACCAACTTAAACTTGTCAACTCCATAATTAACCAACATAACATAAATGAAATCACTCAGTCCCTGAACATTTCAGAGCAAACAATGCGCATTCAAAAATTTAATATCATGCTCAAGCTAAAACTTAGAAGAATAAGCGATCTTGTTACCCTGAAGATATCACCTTATTTTTAGAATACAAGTGATTGACATTCAAAAACATCCATTAGAAAAGAAGGTTTTATGCTCGCATCTTTAATTGCCATTATGGTTGGTGGTGGTGTCGGTAGTGCTTTACGTTGGGGCATTTCCCAGCGATTGAATGCACTATTCCCTTTATTACCCCCCGGAACGCTCGTTTCAAATATAATTGCCGGATTCATTATTGGATTTGCTACAGTTTTTTTTACCCGACTAACATCATTTTCTCCGGCAGTGAAGGTGATGGTCACCACAGGGCTATGTGGTGGTTTATCGACATTTTCTACTTTTTCAGAGGAGGTATTTTCGCATTTGCAAAACGAAGATTACATTTGGGCCGGTACTGAAATCGCGGTTCACGTGCTGTTCTCCTTACTCGCCGTGTATACCGGCTTCTTAATTGCGTCATTTATTATCTATTGGTACCGATGAACCGTAAACCTTCGTAACGTATATGTGAGGGATATAATGCAGATAAAAAGAAAATTTGCGGTAATTGGCCTGGTTAATATTCTATTCGTTGTGGGGTGTGATGATAGTAAGAATGCCCCACCACATACCGTGATACCGGATGTCGGTATTATTACGCTTAAAGAAGAATCCGTGAATATCACCAGTAAATTACCCGGGCGAATTGTACCTTATGAAGTTGCTGAGATACGCCCGCAGGTTGGGGGGATTATTCTCAGCCGTCAGTTTAAAGAAGGCAGCACGGTTAATGCCGGAGAACCGCTGTACCAGATTGACCCGGCCCCTTTACTGGTAGAACTGGATCGGGCGAAGGGAAGTCTGGCTAAGGCTCAATCAGCAGCAGATAACAGCCGCTTAACGTTGAATCGTTTTACGTCATTGCTTAAATCACATTATGTCAGCCAACAAGACTACGACGAGGCCCAGACTAACGCGAAGGAAGCGCAGGCAAACTTGCAAGTGGCGAAAGCGGCGGTTGAAAGCGCCAGAATCAACCTGAACTATGCCAGCGTCACCTCGCCGCTGAGTGGATTAAGCGGCAAGTCAACTGTCACCATCGGCGCACTTGTCACCGCCAATCAGGGGCAAGCACTGGTCACAGTTCAACGTCTTGATCCTATATACGTGGATGTTACCCAGTCCGCCAATGATTTTCTCCGGCTAAAAACAGACATGGAGCAAGGCATAATAGAGCAAAGCCAGGGCCAGGCAACGGCCATATTAGAGTTTGATAACGGTAAGCAATATGCTCACACAGGGAAATTGCAGTTTTCCGACCTCACAGTGGATGAAACAACGGGGTCTGTTACGCTCAGAGCAATTTTTCCTAATCCAGATAACACGCTATTACCTGGCATGTACGTCACTGCCGTGCTCAGTGAGGGTATCCAGCGCAATGTATTGTTGGTTCCACAAGAAGCGGTAACTCGCAATGCCAGCGGCAAAGCAACAACGCTTATTCTTGATCCGGAAAACATTGTCCAGTCGCGTGAAATTATTGCCACTAAAGCAATAGGAGATAAGTGGCTGGTGACTTCCGGTTTGCACCCTGGCGATAGGGTCATTATTTCTGGGCTCCAACAGATTCGGCCTGGCATTAAAGCTCATGCTCTCCCCTCCCCTTTAGATTCAAATCCCCCTTTACCTCAGTAAGGCCGGGTAACAGGAGTTTTTTCTATGGCTAATTTTTTTATTGAGCGCCCGGTCTTCGCCTGGGTTCTTGCTATTATCATGATGCTAAGCGGCGTCATTGCTATTACTCAGTTGCCCATTGCTCAATACCCCAACATTGCCCCACCGGCGGTAACTATCAGCGCATCATACCCAGGAGCCGATGCACAGACTGTACAAAACTCGGTGACGCAGATTATTGAACAGAATATGAATGGTCTGGATGGATTAATGTATATGTCCTCAACCAGCGACGCCTCTGGCAATGCCACCCTGACCCTCACGTTCGAGTCGGGGACCAACCCTGATATCGCTCAGGTACAGGTGCAGAATAAATTACAGTTGGCGATGCCGTCATTACCGCAGCAAGTACAACAGCAAGGTATTAGTGTTGATAAAGCCAGCAGCAATATTTTACTGGTTGCCGCATTTATTTCAGAGGATGGGGCGCTTAACCAGTACGATATTGCCGACTATGTTGCGTCCAATATCAAAGATCCGCTTAGCAGAATCGCAGGGGTGGGCAGCATTCAACTATTTGGTTCACAGCATGCCATGCGAATTTGGCTTGATCCGGTCAAACTCAACCAATATCAGCTTGTCCCTCAGGATGTCATTCAGAAAGTCAAAATACAGAATAATCAAATATCGGGAGGACAGTTAGGTGGTGCACCTCAGGCAAATAACCAGCAGTTGAATGCTTCAATTATCGTCCAGACCCGATTACAAAACACACAGGAGTTTGGAAATATTCTACTGAAAGTTCAACAAGATGGCTCACACGTTACATTGAACGACGTTGCTCACATTGAACTGGGTGCTGAAAGTTATGGCACTGTAGCAAAATACAACGGGAACCCTGCAGCAGGGATTGCGATTAAGTTGGCCACAGGTGCCAATGCCCTGGATACCGCAAAGTTAGTCAAAGAGGAAATAGCCCGACTTTCGCCCTGGTTCCCGCCAGGTCTCAAAACCGTCTATCCCTATGACACCACGCCCTTCATTAAGATATCCATACAAGAAGTCGTTAAAACGCTGGTTGAGGCCATTGTTTTAGTTTTCATTGTTATGTATTTATTCTTACAAAATTTTCGGGCAACACTTATTCCAACAATAGCAGTCCCGGTTGTCATACTAGGCACATTTGCCGTTCTCTCCGTTGCTGGCTTTACCATCAATACTCTGACAATGTTTGGCCTTGTCCTGGCCATTGGTCTGCTCGTTGATGATGCTATTGTGGTGGTGGAAAATGTTGAGCGCGTGATTGCAGAGGAACACCTTTCCCCCAAAGAGGCTACGCATAAATCGATGTCACAAATACAGGGGGCGCTGGTAGGAATTGTACTGGTCCTGTCGGCTGTATTTGTACCGATGGCGTTACTCGGCGGTTCAACCGGAGAGATATACCGGCAATTCTCGGTAACGATTGTCGCCGCCATGGCGCTTTCTTTATTAACCGCATTATCGTTAACGCCCGCATTATGTGCCACGCTGCTCAAACCAGCGCATCATGATACCTCCCATTCTGCACCTCGTTTTTTCACACTGTTTAACCAGCACTTTGAGCGTTTTACCCAGCATTACAGCGACAGTACGCGCAAGATTCTGCGAGTCACTTCTCGATATATGATTCTGTATTTACTGATCATTATTGCCATGGTGCTACTGTTTCTACGCATTCCGACCTCATTTTTACCTGAGGAGGATCAGGGCGTTTTGCTGACCATGGCCCAGTTGCCACCGGGTGCTACGCTGGTGAAAACTAATAAAGTACTTGAAGACGTCAGCCACTATTACTTGACGCAAGAAAAAAGTAATGTGGAATCAGTCTTTACTGTCAGCGGTTTTGGATTTAGCGGGCAAGGTCAGAACAACGGGTTGGCCTTTGTAAGCCTGAAACCCTGGTCTGAACGCACGGCAAGTGCCGATGGTATTAATGCGATCATTCAACGTGCCACCAGAGGTCTGGCTACAATAAATCAGGCTATTGTTTATCCCTTCAATTTACCCGCCGTCCCGGAACTTGGCACGGCCTCAGGTTTTGATCTGGAACTTATAGATAAAGCCAATCTGGGTCACCAAAAGCTCACTCAGGCAAGAAATTGATCTTGACCCTCCATCTCCGAACAGCTTTTGTATCTTAAGTTAACGATGTCCGCTGCCGCCGGTATTCCCTCGGGGAGTGATATCCCAGCGCGCTGTGCGGGTGGTTTTCATTGTAATGCGTGAACGCTACTGCAAGGTTTCGCAGTGCTGTTCTCACATCCGGTTTTGGCATGAACGCGATATAGTCTTCTTTCATCGTTTTCACGAACCGTTCGGCCATGCCATTACTCTGCGGGCTGCTCACCGCTGTTGTGCAGGGCTCCAGATTCAGCTCTCTCGCGAACCTCCGCGTTTCATACGCGGTATACGCTGAACCGTTATCCGTCAGCCACTGCACCGCTGTGTCGGGCAACCTGTCGCCGAAGCGCTTTTCCACCGACCTCAGCATCACATCCTGCACGGTCGAACTGTCATAGCCTCCCGTGCTTGCTGCCCAGTCTATGGCCTCACGGTCGCAGCAGTCCAGCGCGAACGTTACCCGCAGTTTTTCGCCGTTGTCGCAGCCGAACTCGAAGCCATCTGAACACCAGCGCATATCGCTTTCTGCCACCGCTATCTTGCCCTTATGTTCACGCTTCGGTCGCTCTGGTTTGTGATGCAACAACAACAGGTTATGCTCGCTCATTATCCTGTAAAGCCGTTTGGCATTCACAGGTGGCTGTCCCTCTGTGCGACGTTGCTTGCGCAGGATGCCCCACACGCGTCGATAACCATAACTCGGCATATCGCTGATAATGTTGAGGATAGCCGACAGTATTTCTGCGTCTGCTTCTTCATTACGCCGGTTACAGCGCCTGTCCTGCCAGTCGGCAGAACGGTTAATCCGCAGTGACAGTTGCGCACGCGACACGCCCATGGTCCGGCTGACCATGGCTATTCCCCGTCCTTTGGCAACAAGGGCGCGTGCGCTATCCATTTTCGCGACTGACCGTACTCCACGGCTTCTTTCAGGATCTCAACTTCCATCGTTTTCTTGCCCAGAAGGCGCTGAAGCTCCCGGACCTGCTTCAGAGCAGCAGTAAGCTCAGAAGCAGGAACGACTTCCTCTCCAGCCGCAACGGCGGTGAGGCTGCCTTCCTGATATTGCTTCTTCCACTTAAACAGCAGGCTGGGCTGGATACCATGCAGGCGGGCGACATGGGAGACATTCATACCCGGCTCCATCGTCTGCTGGATAATGGCGATCTTCTCCTGAGGAGTTTTACGTTTACGGACTTCTTGCCCTAACAGGATCCCGGTCATCTCAAAATTGGCGTTAGTGTTAGACATATATTCAAGCCTATCTCTTATCTGGAGATACAGCTACTGTCCGGTGTTTCAGGGGGCTACATCACTCAGGCAAGAAATCAGCTCCTCGGAATGGCAAAACAGCATCCCGAACAGGTGGTCGGCGTTCGCCCCAATGGACTGGAAGATACGCCCATGTTTCGGGTGCATGTCAATGCGGCAAAAGCAGAATCTATGGGCGTATCTCTCAACGATATAAATCAGACGATCTCAACCGCGTTTGGTAGCAGCTACGTTAACGACTTTCTGGATAATGGACGCGTCAAAAAGGTCTTCGTACAAGCAGCCATTCCTTATCGCATGCTTCCGGAAAGTATTGATAGCTGGTATGTCCGTAACGCTTCTGGGGACATGGTACCGTTTAGCGCATTTGCCTATACAGATTGGACTTATGGTTCACCGCGTCTTGAACGCTATAACGGCTCTCCTTCAATGGAGATTCTTGGCGAAGCCGCACCGGGAAAAAGCACTGGAGATGCAATGGCATTTATGGTCTCACTCATCGAAAAACTGCCTGCTGGCATCGGATATGACTGGACAGGAATGTCGTATCAGGAGCGTTTATCCACAGACCAGGCCCCTATGCTATACCTTATTTCAATCATCGTTGTTTTTCTGTGTCTGGCAGCACTCTATGAAAGCTGGTCAATTCCCTTTGCCGTAATGCTGGTTGTTCCACTTGGCGTTGTTGGCGCCTTATCAGCGACCTGGTTGCGTGGGTTATCCAACGATGTCTACTTTCAGGTTGGTCTACTGACAACAATTGGGTTATCGGCTAAAAACGCGATTTTGATTGTAGAATTTGCCGTTGAAATTATGCAAAAACAGGGTAAAAGCGATATTGAAGCGACATTAGACGCAGCCAGAATGCGCTTAAGACCGATTCTGATGACCTCTTTGGCATTCATTCTTGGTGTGCTTCCATTAGTCATTAGCAACGGCGCGGGTTCAGGCGCACAAAACGCAGTAGGCACAGGCGTGATGGGCGGTATGATCGCCGCAACTATCCTGGCGATATTCTTTGTCCCCGTGTTCTTTATTGTTGTACATCGCTTTTTTACAAAAATAGCGATAAGAAAATAAACAATATTAGTTAGGATTTATTTATTAAAAACAAGCGCCGGAAGTTTTGCAACATATCGCAAGAGTGTTTACGATAATACGGGTATCAGTGCAGACTGATCCCCTGAGAAAACATTTGGTATGCTTCCGATTTTAACTGCCCGCGAGGGCAGTTTTTTTAATGTAATGACCCCGCTATCGGGGCCAGATAATAGTAACAACTAACTACTTAGTTTCAGGTTTTACGAAACTGATTAGCAATATATGCGCAACTAATACCACTCAGCATAAGCTCAATTCCCGTCACCATTGACACCATATAAATTGATGCCTGCGGAGTGGCAGTAATAAAACACCATGCGATAAAGAGATCCAATATACCGATAACACCCTGTAACCATACCTTTTTCTCTTTTCTGTGCTTAAAAAAGTTGGTCAGTCGGATAATTCCACCTAAACAAAATAGACATGCCAAAAAAGTTGCGATAGCAAAAACACCCAATTCAGGTGCAGTAATAAAAAAATACCCCATCAAAAAATATGCAATACTGACGACTACCCCAGAAACAACTGGCCAAAAATTATGCACCCTGTTTTTAAACATACCCACTGCTAACGCTACACCACTGCACATCAAAATCCCACCGACAATGATACTGAGCACGCCTCCAGACACATAAGGGAAAAGGATAAAAAGCACCCCACCCAAGAACATCAGGCATGCCAAGAACTTAAGAAACCGCCGCTGTTTGACCAGCACATCATCGTCAAGCTTAGATAGAATATCTCGTGTTACATTTAACATTTGCTTCTCCTGTTAGTCAGAGTACTACTGACAACATTAATTTATTCTAAATATCATCAATAAATACTACGTCATTAATAATATAGTCCGATGATTTCTTCTTAAACGCCTTACAACTATCTAATAACAAAAGAGAATATTGGACATATTAAAAACCCCATTCAATTCAAAATATGACATCCACGCTGTTCCAGGATATATATTTAATGTCGCAATCAGACTTTTCACCCATAGATATTAATTGATACACGAGGTACGTTAGATGAATAAAACATTAAGCATGATCGTTGGCTCCCTACTCATGATCCCTGCTCTGGGTCAGGCGGCAGAAAATCACAAACCCGTCAGTCAATGGACGTGTGAAGATTTTCTTGCCACAGATACCACATTCCAACCCACAGTGGTTGGCTTTGCCGAGGCGTTGAATAAAAAGGACAAACCAGAAGACGCGGTACTGGATGTTAAAGGGGTTGAAACAGTGACCCCTGCACTGGTGCAGGCATGTATGCAGGATAAAAAAGCCAATTTTAAGAAAAAAGCTGACAGTGAGTGGGACAAAATCAAAAAAGATCTGTAATTAAACCAACACCAGTAATTTTTTTATTGATATCACTGAAGCGAGAACTGTACCCCAACAGTTCCCGCTTCAGTAAATTAATTGTACTAAAGACACTATGAGGTTATATATGAAACGCGTACTTATCACACTTACTCCCCTGTTATCCTTATTTATGCTAAACGTCCCTGTTACGCATGCGGCAGACAACAGTCCTGATAAAATGACCTGTCAGGAGTTTATCAATCTGAATCCTAAGGCCATGCTTCCAGTTGCATGGTGGATGCTCAATGAAGAAACGGTTTATAAGGGTGGTGATTCTGTTTCTCTGAATGAAACAGACCTTACCAGCATCCCGCAAGTCATTGAATATTGTAAACGCAACCCACAATCAAAATTATATTCATTCAAAGACAAGTAATTATCCATTAATAAATTAAGTAGTAATTTATCTTTCGTATGGAAAATAGCCAAGTTACATCTTTTTATAAACCTTAAGCAAGGGGCACAGGGTATATGGGAATATTACCTGTACAATTTCAAATACTGGATCCAGCGAATACAGCATTTATGCTGTTATGCACCAGTCTGGTCATGTTAATGACACCGGGACTCGCTTTTTTTTACGGGGGGTTAGTCCAGCGTAAAGGCATACTCACCATTATGTTTCAGAGTTTTGTCTCTATGAGCTGGGTAGCCATATTATGGTTTGCTGTGGGTTATTCCCTGGCCTTCGGTCCCAGCCTCAATGGCATTATTGGCAATCCGCTTCATTATGCGTTTTTACAAAATATCAATGCGAACACGCTATTCACCGGCAATGAGGCAGGGATCCCAATCCTGGTACATTTCGTCTACCAGATGATGTTCGCCATTATCACTCCGGCCCTTATTACTGGCGCTTTTGTCGGACGGGTAAAATTCAAGGCGTACCTGATTTTTATTACCCTTTGGACATTATTCGTTTACTGCCCGTTTGTGCATATGGTCTGGAGCCCGCAGGGCGTGATGGCTAAATGGGGAGTAGTTGATTTTGCCGGTGGTATTGTTGTCCACGCGACAGCAGGATTCGCTGCGCTTGCTTCCGCTTTATACGTCGGGCGTCGAGTCATTCAACCCGATGGTAGCCACAACATTCCTTATATTGCTCTGGGGGCGGGATTACTGTGGTTTGGCTGGTATGGGTTTAACGCAGGCTCTGAATTACAGGTTAACACAATTACTGTTTCTGCATTTGTCACCACCGACATTGCAGCTGCTTTTGCCGGTGCGACATGGCTACTCATTGAGAAAATGCATACCGGTAAACCAAAGTTTGTTGGCTTTCTGACAGGAGCTGTCGCAGGCCTTGCCACCATAACCCCTGCTGCGGGGTATGTTTCAATTCAATCTGCCGCATTAATTGGCATTATTGCCGGTTTTGTCTGCTACTACTGCTCACTGTTCGTTAAAAAGTATGTTGATGATGCACTGGACGTTTTTGGCGTACATGGTATGGGAGGAATTACAGGCTCAATCCTGCTTGGTGTTTTCGCATCACAGGCATGGAATAGCAAAGGACCTTCAGGTTTGCTGGAAGGTGGTGGCATTTTGCAAGTTGCAAAACAACTCGCCGCTGTGCTTATTACCAGCATATGGTCTTTTATCTTTACCCTTCTAATCTTGTGGATAATTAACAAATTCACCCCAGTGCGAATTTCGACCAATGACGCCCGCCAATCTCCTGATTATTCAGCGTTTGGCGAAGATGCCTATACCCTTTCAGGTAAGGAGTAATTTATGAAATTTAGCCCCAGAGAAATAGAGAAAATCATGATTTACTCACTTGCCAACGTGGCGCAAAGTCGGAAAGAAAAAGGAATTAAGTTAAATTATCCGGAAGCCGTTTCTATTATTGCGTCAACTGCCATGGAAAGTGCCAGAGAAGGAAATGATCTGGAAACCGTCATGAATAAATCAAGAGATGTTTTGACTAAAGACGACGTTATGGAAGGCGTCGCTGACCTTATCCCACAAATACAGGTTGAGGCTATTTTTACCGATGGCAGCAGACTGGTAACCGTGCACGACCCTATTCGTTAAGAGCGGGAGAAATAGACTATGTCGCAGAACAAAGAAGCAGAAAATGTACCCTATGGTGGCTACGTTCTGGGAGCCTCCCCTATTTCATTTAATACCGAGAAACCTGTAACCAAAGTACGTGTCAAGAATACAGGGGATCGACCGGTCCAGGTAGGATCACATTTTCATTTCTTTGAAGTTAATAAAGCACTGGAGTTTGATCGCGAAAGCGCACTGGGTAAACGCTTAAATATTACCGCCACAACAGCCATACGCTTTGAACCCGGTGATGAGATAGAAATAGAACTTATCCCCTATAGCGGTAATAACGATATTTTTGGTTTTAATAACCTTGTCGACATGACCGGTGAACAGCTCGCTGAAGTGATCAACGATCCCACGAAGTTAAAATCACTCATTGATAACGCCCGGCAAGCCGGTTTCAAAATGCCTACTAATCCTAGCTGAGGACCTATTATGCCAACAATATCCAGAAAGGAATATGCCAGCCTGTTTGGTCCAACGATCGGTGATAAAATTCGTTTAGGTGAAACTGATTTATATATTGAAATCGAACAAGATCTACGCGGTTATGGTGACGAATCGGTTTATGGCGGCGGAAAATCATTACGCGATGGTATGGGTGCTAATAATCAGTGTTCCCGCGACCAGGGCGTTCTCGATCTAGTTATTACCAATGTCACGATAGTTGATGCCAAACTAGGGGTTATTAAAGCAGATGTTGGTATTAAGGATGGATTGATATCGGGCATTGGTAAAAGCGGCAACCCAGCAATTATGTCTGGCGTCACGCCAGGGATGACGGTCGGGCTTAGTACCGACGCTATTTCTGGTGAGCACTTGATTCTGACTGCGGCAGGTATCGACTCTCATATTCATCTGATCTCCCCTCAGCAAGCATATGCCGCATTGTCTAACGGTATCACCACCTTCTTCGGTGGAGGAATTGGGCCAACTGATGGTACAAATGGTACCACTGTGACCGCTGGACCAAAGAATATGCGTGCCATGCTACGTGCATGGGAAGGTATTCCAGTCAACATTGGCCTACTGGGCAAAGGCAATGCCTACAGTAAAGCTCCCCTGCAGGAGCAAATTATTGCCGGTGCCGTTGGGCTGAAAGTGCATGAGGACTGGGGTGCCACACCAAACTCGCTCCGCCACGCACTTCGCACCGCCGATGATATGGATATTCAGGTCTCCGTACATACTGACAGCCTCAATGAAGCCGGATATGTTGAAAATACGATTGCGGCCTTTGAAGGACGGACAATTCACACCTTTCATACAGAAGGCGCTGGCGGTGGTCATGCTCCGGATATTATTAAGGTCGCCAGCCAACCAAACGTTCTGCCAAGTTCGACCAATCCAACGTTACCTTTTGGTATTAACAGCCAGGCAGAACTGTTCGATATGATTATGGTGTGCCACAACCTGAATCCTAACGTTGCTGCCGATGTTTCATTTGCAGAAAGCCGCGTTCGTCCTGAAACGATTGCAGCAGAAAACATTCTGCATGATATGGGTGTTATATCCATGTTCTCCAGCGATTCTCAGGCAATGGGTCGCGTAGGAGAAAACTGGCTGCGTCTGGTGCAAACTGCGCATGCGATGAAAGTCGCTCGCGGGAAATTACCGGAAGACAATCCGAATAACGACAATTTCCGTGTTCTTCGATACGTTGCCAAAATTACGATCAACCCTGCCATTACACAAGGTGTTAGCCATATTCTTGGTTCTGTTGAAGTGGGTAAGATGGCTGACCTTGTACTCTGGGAACCTCAATTTTTTGGGGCCAAGCCGAAACTTATTATTAAAGGGGGGATGATTAACTGGTCCTTAATGGGTGATCCTAACGCTTCTCTGCCAACTCCTCAGCCCGTCTTCTATCGCCCTATGTTTGGTGCTATGGGAAAAACGTTGCAGGATACCTGCATTACCTTCGTATCACAGGCTGCCCTTGAGGATGGTGTTAAAGAAAAAGCCGGGCTTGAGAGACAGGTGGTTGCAGTTAATAACTGTCGTAGCATTAGCAAACATGACCTTATCAGAAACAATGCAACCCCACACATTGATGTGAACCCAGAAACATTTGCCGTAAAGGTTGATGGTGTGCATGCAACCTGCCAGCCCATTCAAACTGCTGTTATGAATCAAAAATATTTCTTTGGTTAAAAGGAAAGCTGTTATGTATTTAATCGAAAAAACCCTCGGAAATATAAATTCCCGTGGCGAGCTTGATCTCTCCGCTGAAGGAATTAAACACGATGTACTGGTTCTTGAACAATGGGAAGCACAGAAAAGCCGTTGCCGGAAAAAAAGTCAATTCGGCTACGATATCGGTTTATCGCTGGACCGTCATATCCGCCTAAATGATGGTGATATTCTTTTATATGATAAAGCCAACCGATATTTACTTACGGTAAAAATACAGCTACGGCGCGTAATGGTTGTCGATCTTGGATTATTTGGCGTAGAAAAAATCACTGACCTTCTCACCCGAGCGTTTGAACTAGGTCACGCTTTAGGAAATCAGCACTGGAAAGCCGTCATAAAAGGATACTGTGTTTTTATTCCTATTGTTGTAGCCGACAAAATGTTGGCTTCAGTCATGAAATCTCATGGTTACATTGAAGGGCAATACTATTTTACGGAAGGTGAAAAAGTCATCCCGCTCTTAACACCGTCTGAATCCCGACTTCTTTTTGGTGGCACAGAAGAAGCGCATACGCATGTACACATTGACCACTAACGTAATAAGGTTGCCAATCATGTCAGAGAGCTCACATAGGTTACTTAATATCGCTCGGATACTACAATTTGGCGATTCAGTCCTTCCTGTCGGGGCATTTACTTTTTCCTGTGGAGTTGAATCTGCCATATCTTGCGGCATTGTCTACAATCGGCAAACCCTGAAGCAGTATGTCTGTACCGCCCTATTGCAGGCCGCAAAGTGCGATGCTGTCGCGCAAATACAAACCATGCGCGCCTGCCGCAGTAACAGGTTAAATGAGCTTATCTCAATTGATAATGATTTGATCAGTAGAAAATTATCTCCAGAACCCAGACTGATGACCCAAAGAATGGGAAAAAAATTAACTGAACTTTCAGCCGCTATTTACCCTGATCCGGTATTTAACTGGTGGCTCGAGCAAATTCGCCAGGGAACGGTTGTTGGCACCTACCCTGTTTCCCATGGGCTACTCATGAGCCATTTAGATCTTGATGAAGATGCGATGCTGGCCATGCATTTTTATGGCGTAGCAATGACCATTCTCAGTGCCGCGCAAAGACTGATGCGGATCACACATCTGGATAGCCAAAAAATTCTGGCCGAAGTCACGTCACTTTTTCCTGATTACGCTGAAATGGCGCTCAACACCCGACCGGAAGAAATGTCTTCTTTTTCACCGATGATCGACATTCTGGCAGCTGTTCATGTCGATGCCCATGTACGTTTGTTTATGAATTAACTGAGGTTAGAAATGAAAAAAATTACTCGAATTGGCATTGGTGGTCCCGTGGGTTCAGGAAAAACGGCCATTATTGAAGTTATTACTCCCGTTCTTATTCGTCGCGGATATAAACCTCTGATTGTGACTAATGATGTGGTCACTACGGAGGATGCAAAGCAGGTCAAAAGAACACTGAAAGGAATATTAGAAGAAGAAAAAATCATTGGCGTTGAAACAGGGGCATGTCCACACACAGCAGTGCGCGAAGATCCCAGTATGAATATTGCGGCCGTGGAAGAAATGGAAGATAAATTCCCGGATAGCGATTTAATCATGATTGAAAGCGGTGGAGATAACCTTACCCTCACTTTCAGTCCTGCATTAGCTGACTTTTATATCTATGTTATTGACGTCGCTGAAGGTGAAAAGATTCCACGTAAAAATGGTCCAGGCCTGGTACAGGCCGATATATTAATCATCAATAAAATTGATTTAGCGCCCTATGTAGGTGCCAGTCTGGAGGTAATGGAAGCGGATACCCGTTATGTCAGAAATAATCGTCCTTATATTTTAACTAACTGTAAAACAGGTGAAGGCATTGAACAACTGGTGGATATGATTGAGCGCGATTTTTTATTTGGTCACACTATTGAAGGAAAACAAGATGACTCATCCACAGAATATAAATGACGAGGTAGAGAAGACCCGGAAACGTTGGGACAAGCAAATCCCAAAAGAGTATCGTCAGGAGCCGGAGCAAATGCCCAGTGGGGCAATCGGTAAAGAGGGTTTTTTGCACCTGGGTTTCACGCGTTCCGGGAGAAAAAGCATTCTTCATCGTATGGAAAAGCGCACACCATTATTTGCGCAAAAGGCATTGTATCATGACGAGGCACTGCCTGATCTTCCCTGCGTGACCGTGATATCGACTTCAGGCTGTGTTCTGCAGGGAGATCGCATGGTGTTATCCATTAATGTGGGTGAAAATGCTTTCGCCAGCGTCAACACACAATCAGCAACCAAAGTACATTCGATGGATAAAAACTATGGCGCGCAGATTCAATTTATCCAACTTAACGAGAATTCCTATCTGGAATACCTACCCGATCCTTTAATCCTGCATCGCAATGCAAGATTTATTAACGATACCGTTATTGATTATAAAAGAAACGCAACACTTATTTATTCAGAAGTTATTATACCGGGACGTCGTTATCATCATAAAAACGAGCTTAATGGTTTTGATTATTATTCCTCAACTGTATCTGCAAAAGATGAGTCGGGGAATATCCTTTTCAAGGAACAGATTGTGCTAAGCCCCAAGGAGCATCCCATGACAGAAATTGGGATTATTGGAAGTTTTCAAATTATCGGCACTATTTTTATATTAACCCCAGTAGAAAATATTGCATCTATTCTGTCGACCTTCAAAGCTCATTACGGCAAAGATTGTTGCTATGGGATGTCAACACTCCCTGCGGAATCGGGTCTTATATTCAAGATATTAGCTAATGACAGTAGTATTATAAAAAAACATATTCGTACCGTGTGGGCCACGACCAGAAAAGTCGTTCTGAATGCAGAATTACCGGCCCCCTTTATCTGGAAAAAATAATCCTCGCCCCTACTTTACCCTGGTAAATAATGATGACAACACATCCAATCCCAGTATTATGGAAGAATAATATTGATAAGCACTACATTCTCAAAATCATTGATATATCACTACGTGGTTGTGCCCAGGTAATGTTTCAAAACAACCCCATCACAGGGGTATTGTTTTTTATTGCTATATTTATCGCTGCTTATAGCAATAATAATCCTTTGGCTGCATGGGGATGCGTAATTGGAACTGTCCTTGCTTCAATAACAGGAGCCATAACTCATGATGTAAAAGGTTGGCGGGACGGTCTCTATAGCTATAATGGCTGTCTGGTAGGCATTGCTATTCCGGTATTTATCACTGCAACGCCGTTAATGTGGTTCTGCCTGATCGTTGGTAGTGTCGTGTCAGTTATTGCTACAGTGTGTATTGCCGATATATTAAAAACGTGGAAAGTAGCTGCATTAACAGCGCCGTTTGTGCTAACAACATGGGTAATTCTACTGGCCAGCTACGCCTTTCATGAAATCTATGGTTCGGGTTTGCCCTTACCAGAGCTGCCCCAACATTATATCCCGACAACTCCAAGCAGTTACTCGTTTAGCTTTTTTATTGACGGCACCCTGCATGGGATATCACAGGTATTTTTGTTTCCTGGGATCCTTGCAAGTTTATTCTTCATTGCAGGTCTGGCCGTAGAATCTGTTGTATGCGCCTGCTATGCCGTCGTCGGCTCTCTAATCGCGACACTGCTTGCTTATTATCTGGGTGCTAATGCTCATGACATTTCTTCAGGGTTGTATGCCTTTAGTGCCGTTCTGACATCAGTTGCCTTGGGCACCGTATTTAATCAACCTGGTTGGCGAGTATTTATTTATACTATCTCAGGGATCATTTTTACAGTTTTTATTCAGGCCGCCATGAATGTGCTTTTAATGCCTTTTGGTATACCAACATTAACCATGCCATTTGTTATTTCATCATGGTTATTCCTGGTACCAAATAAAGAATTTATGCCCGAGCATCGTCATTCCTGAATCAATGAGAGAATCATCATGACTGAAGAATTTCTTTTCCGACTTATATTAGCCAGTCTGCTCGGTGGCGTAATTGGTCTGGAGCGTCAAATTCGCGCTAAAGAAGCAGGTGTACGCACACATATCTTGATTGGTATTGGTAGTGCTATGTTCATGATAGTTTCTAAATACGGTTTCTATGATGTTATTGAACATACCCATATAGGATTAGATCCCAGCAGAATCGCAGCTCAGGTTGTCACTGGCGTGGGATTTCTCGGTGCAGGAAATATTCTGGTACAAAAACAAACCATCAAAGGATTAACAACAGCCGCGGATGTGTGGGTCACCGCGGCAATAGGCCTGGTTATCGGCAGTGGAATGTATGAAGTTGGCATCATAGGTACGATTATGGCGCTCATCGTGCTGGAGTTGTTCCGTCAGCTTACCTACCGCTTTTTAAATCGCCATCTGCATCTACGTATGCGAATTGCAGCCGGGACTACGCAGGTTGTTCTGGCCTGGATTACTGAACAGGGATATCGCATCCAATTGCGTTCACTGGCTAATGATACGTCCGATTGTCATGTTCTCACGGCAAACGTTGAGTATACGGACGCAACCTCAGTGAATCAGATACTTTCTTCACTTAAAGAAAACCCTGCAATTAAAGAGGTTTCTGTGGCATAACACTATTCACATGTTAATTATATTATGTGCGATAGTTATCTTATTTATCATTGGTTGTTTTTACATTTAAAATAGGATTTAACTATTATATTAGGAGATACATGCTTTGAAAGCTGTGTTATACAATACGTGCTTTCCCCTGCACTTTAACAACTTAATCCTGGTCTTTAAAAATGACCTGCGGTGTTTTTTCACAATAGATAACATGAAATCTTATGCCGTACTAAATCACTCATTTTTCTGAGTTTAAGCAGTAACATTATATTATACTTATGGCAATGATAGGTCTTCAATGTGATATGCATTTGCTCAGCAATTGAAGAACATGATCTTTGCTGCAGAATATAGGTAAGAATCTGGTGCTGTCGTCGAGAAAGCGATAATTCCGGAGTAATAGCATAATTTTCATTGCAATTTAGCAAAGAAATGAAGCTACTCAGCGAAACGTTTCGATTTACAAAAAAAACGGGGGTATCACCGAAGCAACGTTTGATTCTAAACGGTGAGAGTATATAAATTTTTGAGGGCTTAATTTTCTCCAATTGATACGCTAAACGAGTATGGAAAATATTGTTATTCAATGTATCAATGATCACTTTCGCATTGTGATTTTCTACAGCACATAGCTCATGTACGTGCTGAACATGAACGATCACATCATTCTTAAAAAGATGATAAATAGCCTGTAACAACATAATATCTTTAGTAAATATCAGAAACACTATCCTCTCCTGTAATGCGTATCTTAGTTAACAAATCTTATAATCACTAATGGCAACTATCTATACACCATCGTTTCAAAATCAGTCTATTAATGACAATATTGGGGAAAATATGAATACTGCAGGCTGGCTACTAAAGGGAGGAGAAGCGAAAACATCCGTCTTCCACCTCGGTAGGTATTGTAGCGAATGGAAAGCATCAACATACTCCTATGGTGAACCGAGTTTTCATATCGTCCTGAGTGGGGAGTGCTGGCTGGATTTGTTTAACCAAAAGCCACGTATTAAGCTGGAAAAGGGAGATATCCTCTTCTTTTTTAATAACTTCCCTTTTTTTCTGGCCTCATCTCCTGATATAAACCTTGATGATTTACCCCGCAAACAGATGAGTAAAATTGAAGACTCATCTTCAGAATCCACCGATCTACTTTGTGGTTTCATTCAACCCAGAACCATCGCCAGCCAATTGCTATTTGCCTTACTTCCGGACATTTTTGTGATCAAACAAAAAGACGACGTCAGCAATAAAATACACTCTCTCTTTGAGTTACTACTGACTGAAGTAAACGCATCTGCCGATGAAAACAATTGCATTATTGCACACCTGACCGATGCTATATTGCATTATGTCATTAGCGAATCTTCTTCCTTATATGATATTGACGTAAATCTCTTGAATGCCGCAAATGATGAAGCCTTAGCCAAATTAATCATTGCGATAATAGACAACCCACAATATTCATGGTCACTGGATGATATGGCTCGCTTCACCTATATGTCGCGCTCGACATTTATTCGCCGTATATTGAAAGCGACAAGCTACACACCGAATCTGGTATTAAGTAAATTAAGGATTTATGTCTCATTAAACCTGCTTAGAAGAGGTATAAAAAATGAGGATATTTACAGCAGAGTCGGATATGAATCATTATCTGGATTCTATCAGGCATTTAAGCGCGTTATGGGTACCGCGCCTGGAGACCATCTCTCATCTTGCAAATAAACTACCCATGGGGTAAATCCCTGGTCTATCTGGAGAACGCTTCCACATTCTGGCATCCCGCCGAACGTTAAGGTTATAATCCTTACAACAATTTTTTGGATTAGAAGCGACAATGACAAAACTTACCCTACAAGAACAGATGCTTAAAGCGGGTCTGGTCAGCAGCAAAAAAATGGCGAAAGTGCAGAGAACAGCGAAAAAATCGCGCGTTCAGGCTCGTGAAGCCAGAGAAGCGGTTGAAGAGAATAAAAAAGCGCAGATCGAGCGTGATAAGCAACTCAGCGAACAACAGAAGCAGGCCACGTTGTCTAAAGAGTATAAAGCGCAGATCAAGCAACTAATTGAAATGAATAAAATCACCATTACCCGTGGCGATATTGGTTACAACTTTACTGACAATAATCTGATCAAAAAAATCTATGTTGATAAGGTGACTCAGTCTCAGTTGATCAAGGGCCGTCTGGCTATTGCCCGTCTGACGGCTGAAAGTGGTAGCGAGAACGAATACGCCATCATTCCGGCAGTCGTCGCCGACAAGATTGCCCAGCGCGATGCAAGCTATATCGTGCTTAATTGCGAACTGAGCCAGGAAGCTAAGGATGAAGACGATCCGTATGCTGATTTTGTCATTCCTGATGATCTGATGTGGTAAGCAAACCCCCTCAATAATCACCCGGAATTTCGTCACATATTTCGGTGAACGCTCACGCCGCCACCGAAATACTGTCAACGTCTCTTCATCACCACATTCCGCCTGCTAAAACTTATAGTGTTCTTTGCTCAGTCCGTATTTTCTCATGCGTAAATAGAGTTTTTTACGCGGGATTTGTAGATACTCCGCGACTTCATTAATACGCCCCTGATGGATATTTAGCGCTTCAGTAATGATCTGCCGCTCGTACTCGTCGACCCGACGATCGAGCGGTGTCGGTTGAGGCAAATGCAGTTGCGGATTCGCGGTTTCAGCCAGTGGCAATAGCCCAACGGCAAAAAGCTCGGCGGCATTGGCCAGTTCCCGAACATTGCTTAACCACACGCGACGCCGCATACCTTTTAGTAATTCCCCGTCAATCTCAGGCACAGGATGGTTCAGACGCAGACAGGCTTTCTGCAGATAATGGCGAAACAGCGGTTCAACATCATCCGGGCGCTGAGACAACGGCTGGCAACCAATTTGCGTCATCGCAAAACAGTAATAGAGTTCGGCCACAATCTGGTTGGTTGCC
Source organism: Citrobacter sp. CF971 (assembly GCF_006385635.1). Classification (NCBI taxonomy): domain Bacteria; kingdom Pseudomonadati; phylum Pseudomonadota; class Gammaproteobacteria; order Enterobacterales; family Enterobacteriaceae; genus Citrobacter; species Citrobacter sp. CF971. The sequence goes on from NZ_CP041051.1 coordinate 3,420,746, forward strand.
GCCAGTTCCACCAACGAAGTGGCGCCAATGCCAATTAGGCGAAACGGACGTCGCTCCTGGCTTTGCAAATGCACCAGATGGTGCTGCTGTTCACGCGTCAGGCACTCAATATGGCTCAGAACCAGCGTTCCCCCTTGCGCCTGGGCAATAAGGGCATTGAGTTGTTCCGAGTTCCCGGGCGTCAGTTCACCGCGAATAAACGCTCCTTCAGCGCTGCGCCCAAGTTGATGTAAATAACGGGCCCCGGTCATACGCCCGGTTCCCGGCTCGCCATAAAACCAGACGGCAATATCCGTTTCCGCCAGTTGCCGTAAACGCTGGCGATACTGATTAACCCACTCACTGTAGCCGACCAGTTCAACTTGTAGCTTTTGCTGGCAATAGTGACGACGTGCAATCACAGATTTTCTCTGACGCAACGCATCCTCTACCAACACCAGCAGTTTGCCAGGATCAACCGGTTTTTGCAGAAAGTCCCACGCCCCTTTCTTCACCGCGTCCACCGCCATCGGAACATCGCCATGCCCGGTGATCAACAGGATCGGAAGCTGATTGTCATCCTGATGAAACAACCCCGGTTCCTGCGCCATAGACGGCTATCGGTTTACCTTCAACAGGTTCCGCGCCACCAAACTGGATCAAATGCTCTTTTTTCAGCATCGGGATCGCCATCGACACGGCGGTGAAATCATTGATGATTTCCAGATGGCTAAAGCCCAGATTTTTTTTCATCTCAGCAATAGAGAATGCCCAGGTATGGTTGGTCATTGCCACCCAGTCGCCAGTAATCGGACAGGCAATGGCAATGCAGCCATCTTCGACGCTGACGCTATGCTCATCCAGGTACACGCGCACCACGGCTTCCAGACTAGGGTAATCCAGCCCGGAATAGGTTTTTGCCTGCGAAATCTCGCCGCTGGCAATATCGCACAGAGCAAGACGCGCGTTGGTGCCGCCAACATCCCCTACTAAAGCATATTTTGTCATTCTTCCACTGCTCCGCTAAAGTCAGATTAAATCTTTGCCACACTGTAAATTCATGGGGACATAACAACAACGGTCTGAAGGCTGATGCCCGTGGAAAATCGATCCAGATCACACAATTACTTTATCGTTTCAGCATCATTTGCAGCGATGCCGTCAGGCATGCTGTGCAAACTATGTCTATGACTCTGTTTTAAGGAATACAAAATGCTCCATCCGCGAGCCAGAACGATGCTCTTGCTATCAACCCCAGCGCTAATCATTGGCATAGCGTCCAGCCTGGTGTTGATCGTTGTGATGAAAGTGGCTTCCGTTTTACAGCAGTTTTTGTGGGAACGTCTGCCTGTTAGCATCGGTATAGCCCAGGACTCTCCGGTCTGGATTATCGGTATGCTGACGCTCACGGGGATCATGGTCGGGTTAGTTATCCGTTACAGCCATGGTCACGCAGGTCCGGATCCGGCCTGTGAACCGTTAATTGGTATGCCGGTGCCAACGTCAGCACTACCGGGCCTGCTGGCAGCGCTAATCCTTGGCCTCGCGGGTGGCGTCAGTCTGGGTCCGGAACACCCCATCATGACCGTAAATATCGCTCTGGCAGTGGCACTTGGTAGCCGCATGTTTCCCCGCATTGCGAAACTGGACTGGACCATTCTCGCCTCTGCCGGCACCATCGGCGCGCTATTTGGCACCCCCGTTGCCGCTGCGCTGATATTTTCGCAAACGCTGAATAGCTCAAACGATGTGCCCTTGTGGGATCGCCTGTTTGCGCCGTTAATGGCCGCCGCCGCGGGTTCGCTAACCACCAGCCTGTTTTTTCACCCCCATTTTTCACTGCCCATCGCGCACTACACGCAGATGCACTTGATCGATATCCTCAGCGGCGCGGTTGTTGCCGCAATCGCTATTGCTGCCGGAATGGTAGCCGTCTGGTGTCTGCCACGTTTGCACCATTTAATGCATCGATTAAAACACCCGGTACTGATCCTCGGGGCAGGCGGTTTTATCCTTGGAATTTTGGGTGTTATCGGCGGGCCGCTTACCTTGTTTAAGGGACTGGACGAAATGCAGCAGATGGCGTTTAGCCAAACGCTGGGGACATCGGATTATTTCATGCTCGCCGTAATTAAGCTGGCGGCGTTAGTAGTTGCGGCAGCGAGTGGTTTTCGCGGAGGGCGAATATTCCCGGCGGTATTCGTTGGTGTCGCCTTGGGTCTGATGCTGCACGCCCATGTTGAAGCGGTGCCGGCTGCCATCACGGTTTCTTGCTCTATCCTCGGGCTGGTGCTGGTCGTCACCCGCGACGCCTGGCTGAGCCTGTTTATGGCAGCAGTGGTGGTACCAGATACCACCCTGCTGCCGCTGCTGTGCATCGTCATGCTGCCCGCCTGGCTGCTGCTGGCAGGCAAGCCGTTGATGGTCGCTGAGCGCCCTGATAAATAGCTATCCGCTGTTGCGAGATTCCAGCGCACGGGTCACCGTGCGCAATAATTCAGGAAGATCGGCTTTCGGTAGCACCACCTCAATTAACGATAATCGTTGCGGATGGGACAGCCTGGCCAAAACTTCCTCCAGCTGTACCGCCTGCCTCACCCGCCAGCATTCCGCCTGGCATTCACGACTAAACGCCTGCGGCACCAACGTCCAGCTCCAGGCGGCGATATCGTTATAGCGCTGATTTGCCCCGTGTATGGCCCGCTCCACGGTATAGCCGTCATTGTTGAGGAGTAAAATAACGGGTGATTGCCCGTCTCTGAGCATGGAGCCCAGCTCCTGAATGGTGAGCTGCGCCGCGCCATCGCCAATAATCAGGATCACCCGACGGTCCGGACAGGCCGTTTGCGCGCCGAATGCCGCCGGTAGCGCATAGCCTATCGATCCCCACAGAGGCTGAACGAGCACCTCCGCCCCGCCGGGTAGCGAGAGCGCAGCCGCGCCAAAGGCGGCGGTTCCCTGATCGACGAGGATAATGTCATTAGGCGCCAGATACTGCTGCACCGTATGCCAGAAGTTTTCCTGCGTCAGAGGCCCCTTCTCAACCTGAATGCGCGCAACTGGCGGACGTTCTGGCGGCAGTGAAAACGACATTTCCAGACACAGCTCCCGCAATGTGGTGACCGCCTGCTCCATCGGGATGTTAAACCAGCTGGTTCCAATCCGTGAGGCATGTGGCTGAACATCAATGGTGCGCTCCTGCGGTAGCTGTTGCGTAAACCCGGCGGTCAGGGTGTCGACAAATTGTGTGCCGACACAAAATATCGTGTCGGCATCTTCGATAGCCAGACGAACATAATCGCTACTGGCTCCGGCACTGTAAGTGCCAACAAACGCCGGATGACGTTCATCGAACAGCCCTTTGCCCATCAACAACGTAGCGTGGGCCATCGGCGTTTCCGCCATCCAGCGCTGTAAAACCGGCTGCAAACCAAAACGTAGCGCGAGAAAGTCCGCGAGCAGCGCGACGCGCGGGCTGTCCAACAATCGTTCACGGGCATGGTAGCGAAACGCTTCTGCCACACTGCTCTCCGGCTCGCTCAGAGGAACAATCAGAATGTCATTCGGTGGTGTGGCGGGCTGTTTTGCCACATCAGCAGGTAACATCAGATAGCCCGGTCTGCGTTCGATGAGCATTGCTCGCAACACGCGGTCAATTTCATAACAGGCGTTTTGTTCATCCAGTACCGCGCTCGCCGTCGTCACCGCCTGCTGCATACGGTAAAAATGTTGAAAGTCACCATCACCCAGCGTGTGATGCATCAACTCCCCACGACGCTGTGCACCGCGACAGGGCGCGCCAACAATATGCAAAACAGGAACATATTCCGCATAACTTCCTGCAATACCGTTAATCGCACTTAACTCGCCCACACCAAACGTGGTGAGCAGCGCCCCTACCCCAGAGACCCGTGCATAGCCATCTGCCGCATAAGCCGCATTCAACTCGTTCGCACACCCGACCCAACATACATTGGGATGTTCAATCACGTGGTCAAGAAACTGCAAATTATAATCGCCAGGCACACCAAAGAGATGGCCGACGCCACAGCCTGCCAGCCTGTCCAGCAGATAATCAGCAACGGAATACGGGGTTTGCATGACAGCTATCCTTCTGACGGTAACCTCATGTTGAGTATCGAAGAACTGTGATGACTGTCCAGGAAAGTCGCTGTGAAGGGGTGGAAAGCAGGATTTACAGTTTTGGCGGTAAAAATTCATTGAAGAATAGACGGTGTAACCGTATACACTGAAAGACACACGCATTGTGGAAGGGGGTAACATGGTTTATCACGCAGATGAAAATCGTTATCAGACAATGGAGTACCGCCGCTGCGGTCAGAGCGGCCTTAAACTGCCGATTGTCTCGCTGGGTTTGTGGCACAATTTTGGCGATACCACACAGGTCGAAAACAGTCGGGCATTATTACAGCGCGCATTCGATCTGGGGATCAACCATTTTGATCTGGCAAATAACTATGGTCCACCGCCGGGTTCGGCAGAACGGAATTTTGGTCGGATCCTGCAGGAAGATTTTTTACCGTGGCGAGATGAGCTTATTATCTCCACTAAAGCGGGCTACACCATGTGGGAAGGTCCCTACGGTGACTGGGGTTCACGCAAATATCTGATTGCCAGTCTCGATCAAAGCCTGAAGCGCCTGGGACTGGAGTATGTCGATATTTTCTACCACCATCGCCCCGACCCTGAAACACCGCTAAAAGAAACCATGCGCGCACTGGATCACATCGTCCGTCAGGGCAAAGCCCTGTACGTCGGGTTATCTAACTATCCGGCAGATCTTGCCAGGCAGGCGATTGAAATACTCGACGATTTAGGTACGCCATGCCTTATTCACCAGCCCAAATATTCCATGTTTGAACGTTGGGTCGAAGGCGGTCTGCTGTCGTTGTTACAGGAAAAAGGTGTCGGCAGCATCGCCTTCTCACCGCTTGCTGGCGGACAGTTAACCGACCGCTACCTGAACGGCATTCCTGCTGATTCTCGTGCGGCAAGCGGCAGCCGTTTCCTGAACCCGGATCACATTACGCCAGAGAAACTGGAGAAGGTGCGGGCGCTGAATGCGCTGGCAGAACGACGCGGGCAAAAGCTTTCCCAGATGGCGCTGGCATGGGTGTTACGGGATGACAAAGTTACGTCAGTGCTGATTGGCGCGAGTAAAACGGCGCAGATTGAAGACGCTGTCGGCATGCTGGCAAACCGTCACTTTACGTCTGAAGAGTGCGCGGAGATTGATGCTATCCTGAGTTGATTGAAATAAAGACACATTTATTAACAAAAAGTGCTCTCACTTGCGATTTAAGAGTTAAGGCGATGAAACGGGGCTTTACTGCCCCGTAATATTGTATTAACAGGCCGGCTACGGCTCGATCGTGAAGGAGAGAAAACATGTTCAGGTCACTGATTCTGGCGGCAGTCTTATTGGCTTTTACACCGCTGGCCGCGAACGCCGGCGAAATCACCCTGCTGCCATCAATAAAATTGCAAATTGGCGATCGCGATAACTACGGTAACTACTGGGATGGCGGCCGCTGGCGCGACCGGGATTACTGGCACCATAACTATGAGTGGCGCAAAAATCGCTGGTGGCGTCATGACAATGGCTATCATCGTGGCTGGGATAAACGCAAAGCTTATGAGCGCGGCTACCGTGAAGGCTGGAATGACCGTGACGACCACCGCGGTCGCGGAAAGGGCCGAGGTCATGGCCACCATCATTAATGTAACAAAAGGGCCCGCAGGCCCTTTTGTTTTTACAAACCGAGCGCGGTTCCTACCAACAGCCAGATATTGAGCGTCACCACCAGCACAACAATCACCCAGCCTACCTGTTTTACCCATCGGGTATTCACCAAATCGCCCATCAGCTGACTGTTGCTGGTGAAAATCAACAGCGGCACCAGCGCCAGTGCAATACCAAAACTGAGCAACACCTGGCTCATCACCAGAATACGCGTTGGATCTAATCCCATCAGAATCACAATAAAGGATGGCATCATGGTGACCGTACGGCGAACCCAAAGCGGAATGTGAAAACGAATAAACCCTTGCATCACCACCTGCCCCGCCAGCGTACCGACCACAGTAGAAGAAAGTCCCGCAGCCACCAGGCTTAAACCGAACACTGTCGCCGCAGCGTGACTCAACAGCGGTTCAAGTGTCAGATACGCTTGATCGAGATCGGCAATACCGGTATGCCCGCTAAAATGAAATGCAGCGGCAGCCGTCGCCATCATCGCCAGATTGACAAATCCGGCAATCGTCATGGCGATAGCCACATCCCATTTCGTGGCCGCATAGCGCTGTTGACGTGTTCCGCCGTGCAGATGCTGGGTTAAGGAAGAGTGCAGATAAATGACATGCGGCATGATAGTCGCGCCGAGCACGCCAGCGGCGAGGAACACCGCTTCGGAATTAGGTAGACTCGGGATAACCATCCCCTTGCTAAGTTGCGCGAAGTTCGGCTGGGAAAAGATCAATTCCACAATGTAAGCCGCAGCCACAAACAGCAGCAAGCCGCCAATCACTTTTTCCAGCGGTTTTTGCCCGCGGCGCTGCAACATCAGAATCAAAAAAGTCGCGATACCGGTGAGCACGGCCCCCTGCAATAACGACACGCCGAGGATCAACTTAAAGCCAATCGCGGCACCAATGAATTCAGCAAGGTCTGTCGCCATGGCGATAATTTCGGCCTGCACCCAGTAGAACCACACCACCGGACGAGGATAGTGATCGCGAATTTGTTCCGCCAGATTTTTACCCGTGGCAATGCCAAGCTTTGCCGATAGCACCTGGATCAGCATCGCCATCAGGTTTGCCCAGACCACCACCCACAACAGTTTATAGCCAAAGCTGGCCCCTGCCTGGATGTTGGTGGCGAAGTTGCCCGGATCGATATAGCCGATCGCCGCGATGAACGCAGGTCCCATTAATGCGAGCTTCAACTTGCGCGCTGCCCGTCCACTGCTACTCTCAACGCGATCGTTAGTCATTTTAGTGCCTCAGAAACATAGCCTTTGCTATGTTTCAAGCTACGCCTATTGAGAATGATTATCAAATTCATTTTGATGGGTGAAGTTGATTTCTCTGATAGTGTTTGTCTATGGATCGATAAGGATTCTGGGAAAAACGGTAAAATGTTTAATTATTGTTATAGATTAGCACAATGACATAACTTTTCACTTCGATACAAAGCATAACGGAAGTGTATCACCGATCACTAATTTTGAATCTCGTCACAGGTCCTTATTATAGTGTGTGTTTGATCTCGTTTTCTTTATGGTTGTTACATAGAATGTGCACGAAAACTAAACCTGCCTCATATTTGGAGCAAATATGGACCGCGTCCTTCATTTTGTATTGGCATTGGCCGTTGTTGCGATCCTTGCGCTGCTGGTAAGCAGTGACCGTAAAAAGATTCGCATTCGTTATGTTATTCAACTGCTTGTTATTGAAGTGTTACTGGCGTGGTTCTTCCTGAACTCCAACGTCGGCCTGGGCTTCGTAAAAGGCTTCTCCGAAATGTTCGAAAAACTGCTCGGTTTTGCCAACGAGGGGACGAACTTCGTCTTCGGCAGCATGAATGATCAAGGACTGGCATTTTTCTTCCTGAAAGTGCTGTGCCCTATCGTCTTTATCTCCGCCCTGATCGGTATCCTTCAGCATATCCGTGTGCTGCCGGTTATTATCCGCGCAATTGGTTACCTGCTTTCCAAAGTGAACGGTATGGGCAAGCTGGAATCCTTCAACGCCGTCAGCTCTCTGATCCTGGGTCAGTCCGAGAACTTTATCGCCTATAAAGATATTCTCGGCAAAATGTCTCGCAACCGTATGTACACCATGGCTGCAACGGCGATGTCTACCGTTTCCATGTCTATCGTCGGCGCGTACATGACCATGCTGGAGCCGAAGTACGTTGTTGCGGCGCTGGTACTGAACATGTTCAGCACCTTTATCGTGCTGTCGCTGATCAACCCTTACCGCGTTGATGCCAGCGAAGAAAATATCCAGATGTCTAACCTGCATGAAGGTCAGAGCTTCTTCGAAATGCTGGGTGAATACATCCTGGCAGGTTTCAAAGTGGCAATTATCGTTGCGGCGATGCTGATTGGTTTCATCGCGCTGATTGCTGCCCTGAACGCACTGTTTGCCACCGTGACCGGCTGGTTTGGCTACAGCATCTCCTTCCAGGGCATCCTGGGTTACATCTTCTATCCGGTTGCATGGGTAATGGGTGTTCCGTCCAGCGAAGCGCTGCAGGTGGGCAGTATCATGGCGACAAAACTTGTTTCCAACGAATTCGTTGCGATGATGGACCTGCAGAAAATCGCCTCTACGCTCTCTCCGCGCGCTGAAGGCATCATCTCTGTGTTCCTGGTCTCCTTCGCTAACTTCTCTTCTATCGGTATTATCGCCGGTGCGATTAAAGGCCTGAACGAAGAGCAAGGTAACGTAGTTTCCCGCTTTGGTCTGAAGCTGGTGTACGGCTCTACGCTGGTGAGCGTACTGTCTGCATCTATCGCAGCACTGGTGCTGTAAGCGTAAGACAACGTCGTAGTGATAAGGCCGGGGAATTTCCCCGGCTTTTTTATGCCTGCTATTCAGCAGAGCAGGGAGATATCGGTAAGAATCGACAGGATGCAGAAACAAAAAACCCCCGCTTTTCAGCGAGGGTTTAAATTTTGGTGGAGCTAAGCGGGATCGAACCGCTGACCTCTTGCATGCCATGCAAGCGCTCTCCCAGCTGAGCTATAGCCCCACGATGCTTTTACGTATATACCAAATTCGTTGGGATAAAATTTGGTGGAGCTAAGCGGGATCGAACCGCTGACCTCTTGCATGCCATGCAAGCGCTCTCCCAGCTGAGCTATAGCCCCATTACGTAAAGCTTGTCGAGTTGACGGGCGGCATCATATGAATTCCCTTCGCGTGTGTCAACGGCAAAATTAACTCATAGAATTCAATCGCTGAAAAAGCAGTCAAATGAAGAACATTGCGCAACAACTCGCATTCAGTAGTTAAACGCGTCACGGTTTCTACTAAAATGGTGCTATAAAATGAGCCACTAATTAACCCCACGACTATTCAGGGAATCGTTATGTTCAAGGAACGGATGACGCCAGAAGAACTTGCTAATCTGACCGGATACAGCCGACAGACCATCAATAAATGGGTGCGCAAGGAGGGTTGGGCTACATCACCAAAACCAGGCGTACAGGGCGGTAAAGCGCGTCTGGTTCACGTCACCGAACAAGTTCGTGAATACATTCGCAGTGCTGAGCGTTCAGCCGAAGGTTTATCAGATAATTTATCGTTATCAGGCGATACCTCTATCGAAGCTCTACTGATTAGGCTCGCCAAAGAGATGACTCCGTCAGAACAGAAAATGTTTACGTCACTGATCCTGCGTGAAGGCATTACGGGTTTATTACAACGCTTAGGGATCCGCGACAACAAATAATATGAAAAAATTACGCAGCAAAATGACGACCGAAGAACTGGCGGACTGTCTCGGAGTTGCCAAACAAACCGTCAATCGTTGGATCAGAGAACAAAACTGGACCACCGAAAAGTTTCCCGGCGTTAAAGGGGGTCGTGCAAGGCTGATTCATATCGACTCCAGCGTCCGCACGTTTCTGCTCAATATTCCGGCTTTTCGTAAAGTACCTGAAATTTATCAGGCAGAGGAACCGTTGGCAGAATACAACCACGTGGTGCGTAGCCACGCCTGTCGCCAGATAATTAGCGCACTGGACAACATGTCCCCAACGGAACAAGAAAAGCTGGCAATGTATATTTCTCGCGAAGGTATTCGCACTTTCCTTACCCGTCTGGGTATTGATGAGTCTGAATAACAGGCAAAAAAAACGGCAGGATGCGCTCCTGCCGTTGTTTCATCGCTCAACCGATCTTACTGCTGGCTTTCACGCTCAGCAATAAACGCCAGCGCTTTATTAATACGCTCAATGCTGCGGGATTTACCAATCGCATGCACTGTGACGTCTAACGCCGGAGACTGACCCGCACCGGTTACGGCTACGCGCAGCGGCATCCCAACTTTACCCATACCCACTTCCAGCTCATCAGCGGTCTCCTGAATCGCGTGGTGCACGTTTTCTGCCGTCCACTCGCTGATAGCAGCCAGTTTATCGCGAACCACTTCCAGCGGCTGACGTGCTACCGGACGCAGGTGTTTCTTCGCGGCGTCCGCGTCGAACTCAGCAAAATCTTCGTAGAAGTAACGGCAGCTCTGCGCCATCTCTTTCAGCGTTTTGCAGCGCTCACCCAGCAGTTTAACCAGCTCCGACAGCTGCGGGCCGACGCGAGTATCGATATTTTCCTGCTCAATGTGCCATTGCAGATGCGTTGCCACATATTCCGGTGCCAGCGCATTAATGTAGTGATGGTTAAGCCACTGCAGTTTTTCGGTGTTGAACGCACTGGCAGACTTACTCACCGCACCAAGGGAGAACAATTTGATCATCTCTTCACGGGTGAAGATTTCCTGATCGCCGCTGGACCAGCCCAGACGCACCAGATAGTTCAGCAGCGCTTCCGGAAGGTAACCGTCGTCGCGATACTGCATAACGCTGACCGCACCGTGACGTTTTGAAAGTTTTTTACCATCGTCGCCGTTGATCATCGACACGTGTGCATAAACCGGTACCGGCGCATTCAGCGCTTTCAGGATGTTTATCTGACGCGGAGTGTTGTTGATATGGTCTTCACCACGAATAACGTGAGTGATTTCCATATCCCAGTCGTCGACCACCACACAGAAGTTGTAGGTCGGGGAACCGTCGGTACGGCGGATGATCAGATCGTCCAGCTCCTGGTTGCTGAATTCGATCGGCCCACGGATCTGGTCATCAAAAATAACGGATCCATCCTGCGGGTTGGCAAAACGCACCACGCATGGTTCATCATCAGCATGATGTTCATGACCGTGGCGGCAGCGACCGTCATAACGAGGCTTCTCACCGTTTGCCATCTGCTCTTCACGCAGCGCGTCCAGACGTTCTTTGGAGCAGTAGCATTTGTACGCGGTACCGGCTTCCAGCATCTCATCAATCACGGCGTTGTAGCGATCAAAACGTTTGGTCTGGAAGTACGGACCTTCATCCCATTCCAGATTCAGCCAGTTCATGCCATCCATAATGGCTTCAATAGCTTCCGGAGTGGAGCGTTCGAGATCGGTGTCTTCAATACGCAGCACAAACTCACCGTCATGGTTACGTGCAAAAAGCCAGGAATATAGAGCAGTACGCGCACCACCGACGTGCAGGTAACCTGTCGGGCTTGGCGCGAAGCGAGTTTTGATTTTCATGAAATGGCCTTACGTTTATAAAGATGCCGACAACCGGCAAATCCTGGGAAGATTATCAGGCTCGTATTCTATCACTGTGGTCTGATTCCTCAATGTTGTTCAGGTTGGAACATCACGCTTTGCCATTTTCGTATACAAATCATGCTGCATGGATTGATTTGCGATCGTTTTGTTTAAATTTACGACGAACGAACAAATTCTTTAGAAAATGCGTTGACTCATTTTCAACTCTCCCTATAATGCGACTCCACACAGCGGGGGTGATTAGCTCAGCTGGGAGAGCACCTCCCTTACAAGGAGGGGGTCGGCGGTTCGAACCCGTCATCACCCACCAACTACTTTATGTAGTCTCCGCCGTGTAGAGTAAGAAATTGAGAAGTGGGTGATTAGCTCAGCTGGGAGAGCACCTCCCTTACAAGGAGGGGGTCGGCGGTTCGATCCCGTCATCACCCACCACTTTCTCGCCAGCTGGATTTCTTACGATAAAATTGAAGTACCGAAGTGGGTGATTAGCTCAGCTGGGAGAGCACCTCCCTTACAAGGAGGGGGTCGGCGGTTCGATCCCGTCATCACCCACCACTTCGGGTCGTTAGCTCAGTTGGTAGAGCAGTTGACTTTTAATCAATTGGTCGCAGGTTCGAATCCTGCACGACCCACCAATGTAAAAAAGCGCCCTAAAGGCGCTTTTTTGCTATCTGCGATTTATACAACTGCCTGATGCGCTACGCTTATCAGGCCTACCGACAATACTCCCTTCGTAGGCCGGATAAGACGTTAGTCGCCATCCGGCACAGATTCACATCGTCAATGCCGCTACCAGTTTCTCCAGCGCGGGTGTCGCCTGCTGTTGGTCATACACAATATATAAATCCGCCGGAATACGTTCCTCTAACGGTCGGAATACCACGCCTGGCCAACTCATCTGCGCATAACTGTCAGCAATTAACGTAATACCAATCCCCATGCTGATCATCGCCAGCACCGTTTGCGGCTCCCTCACCTCACGGATAATCATCGGGGAAAATCCAGCGCTCAGGCAAACTCGCTGCAAAAATGCCCAGTCGGTATGAATGGAGGGCATCGTGACAAAATATTCATTTCTCAACGCTTCCAGCGGTACGGATTCACAGGCGGTAAGAGCATGTTCTTCTGGTATGGCCACCAAAAATGAGGACTCATGTAAGCGCAGGCTGGTAAATCCGGGAGAGGGTTCAGTAGCCATGCGCCAAATCCCCGCATCCAGTTCACGTCTTTCCAGCATCGTCATCTGCATTGCGGGCATGTTCTCGCGAAACTGCACCTCAACGTTGGGATTTTCCTTCAGAAAACGTCGCATCACCGGACGCATTTTTCCCCACATTGCGGTACCAATGACGCCTAGCTCAATTCGCCCTGCCTCACCGCGACCAATCTGTTCCACTCGTGCCAGCGCCTGATTAGCACTGGATAACAGTCTGCGCGATTCTTCCATCAAAATTTTTCCGGCGTGGGTTAACGCCACGCTGCGGGAATGACGGATAAATAGCAACGTGCCGAGCTGTTGTTCCAGCTCTTTAATATGTGTACTGAGAGGCGGTTGCGACATATTCAGGCGAGCAGCAGCGCGTCCAAAATGCAGTTCTTCTGCGACGGCAAGAAAATAACGCAGTAACTTCAGATCGATGCGGTGCGTGCGTTCCATGGATAATGCGCTCCTGAGTGAAGAATAATGCGCAAAGTTACCACATTGCATCGCAGAAAATGAAACGGCGGGTATCAGAACCCGCCGCTAAAGGAGCATTAATGTGCCGGTGATTTCTGCGCCAGTCGTTCAGGCTCATGCTTATATTTAAAGAACAATGCAAAGATAACCGCCAGGACCAGCGCGTAAGCGGCAAACACCAGCCAGATAGTTTGCCAATCCTTGACGCCATCGACAGAAAAATAGTCCACCGCCATCCCGCTCAGGATTGAACCCACCCACGCGCCAATGCCATTTACCATCGTCATAAACAGCCCCTGGGCGCTGGCGCGAATGCTTGAGTCAACTTCCTGCTCGACAAATACCGACCCGGAGATGTTGAAGAAATCAAACGCGCAGCCGTAAACGATCATCGACATAAGCAGCAACACAAAGCCAAACGGGGACGGATCGCCAAAGGCAAAGAAGCCAAAGCGCAGCGTCCACGCCAGCATGCTCATCAGCATCACCGTTTTGATGCCAAAACGTTTGAGGAAGAACGGGATAGTGAGGATAAAGCCCACTTCCGCCATCTGCGAAACTGACAGCAAAATGGAGGGATATTTCACCACAAAGCTGTTGGCAAACTCAGGGTTACGGGCAAAATCATGCAGAAACGGATTGCCAAAGACGTTGGTGATTTGCAGCACCGCCCCCAGCATCATGGCAAACAAAAAGAAAATTGCCATGCGCGGATTTTTAAACAAAACAAACGCATCCAGCCCCAGTTTACTGGCCAGCGTGGCGGACTCTTTTTTCTCCGCAACCGGTATTTTTGGTAACGTCAGCGCATACAGAGCCAGCAGCAGCGATGCGCCTGAAGCAATATAAAGCTGTGCGCTGCTCAGTTCCAGCCCCATTAAGCTGACCGTCCACATCGCCACAATAAAACCTATCGTGCCAAATACACGAATTGGCGGGAATGCGGTGGCCGGATCCTGACCCGATTGTGCAAGGCATGAATATGAGACGCTGTTCGATAACGCAATCGTCGGCATATACGCCATCGCGTTAACCAACATTACCCAGAACATAGTCTGTGGATCGGTAACGGTTGTGGCGTACAGCAACACGCCAGCACACACCAGATGGCACAGCATATAAGCGCGCTCGGCACGCAGCCACTTATCGGCAATGATCCCCATAATGCCCGGCATAATAATCGCTGCCAGCCCTTTCGAGCTGTAGACCATACCCACATTCGCGCCGGTAAAATCCAGGGTGTTAATCATGTAAGAACCCAGGGTTACCAGCCAGCTTCCCCAGATGAAATATTGCAAAAACGACATGAGCTTTAAGCGAGATGCGATACCCATTTTTCCGTTCCTTGCCATAAAGTAAGACCCCGCAAGCGGGGTCATGTTTTAATTATTCAGGCCAGTTTGCGCAAGAAGCCACAGATCAGATTGATGAAGTTCTGCCGGGAGAGTTCCGCTGCAGCCAACGTCTGTGCGTGAGATAACTTCACATCCCCCAAACCTTCCGCCAGGTTGGTGATGGCAGCCACCGCAACCACTTTCAGACCGCAGTGACGCGCAGAGATAACTTCAGGCACCACCGACATCCCCACCACGTCGCCACCAATAATTTGCATCATGCGGATTTCTGCCGCCGTTTCAAAGTTCGGTCCCGGATAAGAAACAAACACCCCTTCGCTCAGCGGAAACCCTTCTTCTGCGGCGACGGTTTGCAGGATCGCACGATAGTCAGCATCATAGGCATTCGCCAGCGAAAAGAATCGCTCACCAAAACGCTCATCGTTTAGTCCGACCATTGGTGTACCTGGCATCGTATTAATGTGATCGCTAAGCGCAACGAGACTACCTGGTCCGACTTCGGGGCGCAAAGAACCTGCGGCATTAGTACAAAATAACAGTTCGCAGCCCAGTAGCTTCAGGGTGCGAATGGCATCGGTCATCACCGTCATGCCGCGACCTTCATAAAAATGCCCACGCCCTTTCATACAAGCCACCGGAATACCCGCCAGATTTCCCAGCACCAGCTCACCGGCATGACCATGTACAGTACTGACAGGGAATCCCGGCAATTTTTCGTAAGAGATGGCCACTGCATCCTCGATTTGATCCGCCAGAGCACCGAGGCCAGAGCCAAGAATAAAGGCTACGCGCGGGGTGAAATCGGGTTTGTAACTACGAATGATGTCGGCGCTATACCAGGGATTTTGCGAGAAAAGAGAGTGACTCATGAGATATCCTTAATACTGAGTAGTCGAAAATAATGTCGCGTACCGCACTGTTATAGCGAGACTACGCAATCGATTACCAATACCGTTTATCCCGACAACCGATAGTAAATCGGTATCGATGAGTCGCACTAAACCAGCCTGAAATCACATTTTTTTCGGGCCAGAAATGGCACAGGAATAGAGATACATGAAGATTTGGAACTTGTATTATTAAACTCCGCTCCGCCATATTGTAACTGAAGTTCTGTTCACTAATGCCGATACTCATGTTTTATGGCGTGAGGAATCCGTATGACAACGATTAACGTTTCCACCCCAACTGTTCAAAGCAGTAGTGGTGGTGGAAAAGCCCCAGCCGGGAATGACATCTCCGCTCAGATTGCACAAGTCACTCAAAAGATAACCAAGCTAACTCAGCAGCTCAAAGATATTCCCAATAGTAGTGGCAGTGTTGAGCAGAAGCGCGAACAGCAGGAACTTATTCAGACACAAATCAAGATGTTACAAGCACAGCTGGCTCAACTGTTGCGACGCCAGGCTGAGGAGTCACAGCAAAAGCAAAGCGCCGATCAGAGAAAAGCTGAGGGCATCAACACGGCTTCCGACCAACGTCAGGTCGATATTTATATCTGATACAACGGATCACGGGCACGACCAGCGGTTAATTCACTGGCCTGCATACGCACCACGTCCCACAGCGCCTGAGCCGCGGTTGATAAAGAGCGGTTTTTACGTCGAGCCAGCATCAGTTGCCGTTCAACTACCGGCGTCAGGCGCTTAACCTGCAAGTGACTGCCCTGCGGTAAGGGGAGCGCCAGCGCGGGCAGCACACTGATGCCAATCCCCGCCTCCACCATCGGGAACAGCGTGGCGGGATGACCAATCTCCTGAACGATGTTGGCATCAATGGAAAAATGGGCCAACGCCGCATCGATCAGCGGTCGACTACCGGAAGCGTAATCCTGTAACACCAAACGTTCGTGATACAAATCCTGCCAGTTCACCCACTCACGTTGGGCTAACGGATGATCCTCGCGACACAGCAGCAGGAACGGTTCGGACAGTACGGCTTCACACTGCAGATCGGTCACCGCTCCGGGATCAATCACAATGCCAAAATCGACTTCTCCCTGGCGAATACTTTCCAGCACCCACTGCTGGGGCCTGTCGTGCAGCACAAAATCGATCGCAGGATAAAGCTCATTACTCTGGGCAATACACTGTGGAATAAGGTGAGCAGAGATTGTCTGGCTGGCGGCAACACGCACCGTTCCGGTTAACTGTGTCCCCACCTGGCCTGCTTCACGCAGCGTGCTGTGCAGTTCATCCAGAATACGTTCCAGCCGCGTCGCCAACTGGTGCCCCGCTTCCGTCAGCACCACTTCCCGCGTTGTTCTATCTAACAACCGCACCCCCGTCTGAGCTTCAAGCTCTTTAACGCTGTGGCTGACCGCAGACTGGCTTAAGCCAATAATATCCCCCGCCCGGCTAAAGCTTTTGGCCTGAGCGACGGTAACAAAGATACGGAGCTGACGCAGAGAGTAATTCATCTATTCGATTCATATATGGATGCAATAAATCAATTTTATTTCTCAAATGGAAAAACGCAAAATGTTGCTACTGAATTTCAGGAGCTTTTATGAAACTTTTTCGTATCCTTGATCCGTTCACGATTACGTTGATTACGGTCGTATTACTGGCGTCCTTTTTCCCAGCCGAAGGTGGCTTTGTGCCTTTCTTTGAAGGCTTAACCACCGCCGCCATTGCCCTGCTGTTTTTTATGCACGGGGCCAAGCTCTCTCGTGAGGCAATTATTGCCGGCGGTAGTCACTGGCGTTTGCATCTGTGGGTGATGTGCAGCACGTTTGTTGTTTTCCCGGTGCTGGGCGTTCTGTTCGCCTGGTGGGCGCCGGTTAATGTTGACCCGATGCTGTACACCGGTTTCCTGTACCTGTGTATTTTGCCGGCCACGGTGCAGTCGGCAATCGCCTTTACGTCGCTGGCGGGGGGGAACGTTGCCGCCGCCGTGTGTTCCGCTTCGGCCTCCAGCCTGCTGGGTATTTTTCTCTCGCCGTTGCTTGTTGGCCTGGTCATGAATATGCATGGCGCAGAAGGCAGCCTGGAGCAGGTGGGGAAAATCATGCTGCAGCTGCTGCTGCCGTTCGTACTGGGACATCTTTCGCGTCCGTGGATTGGTAACTGGGTGTCCCGACATAAAAAATGGATTGCAAAAACGGATCAATCATCCATTTTACTGGTGGTTTACTCCGCCTTCAGTGAAGCCGTGGTTAACGGGATCTGGCACAAAGTGGGGATTGGCTCACTGCTGTTTATCGTGGTGGTCAGCATCGTATTGCTGGCAATCGTGATTGGCATCAACGTCTTTGTTGCGCGTAAATGCGGCTTCAACAAGGCCGATGAGATCACCATTGTCTTTTGCGGATCGAAAAAGAGCCTGGCGAATGGGATCCCAATGGCAAATATTCTGTTCCCGACGTCAGTGATAGGAATGATGGTGCTGCCGCTGATGATCTTCCATCAAATTCAGTTGATGGTTTGTGCGGTGCTGGCACGTCGCTACAAGCAACAGACGGACGCATTGCAGGCGCAGCAGAAAAGCCGCGCCGCAAAGGCTTAAAGCGGGCGTTTCAGGGGCTGCACCAGTTGCGTCAGCCCTTCAGTTTTAATCAGCAGCGTGATTTGCATCAGTTCGCCGAGCTTGCCCGGCGGGAATTCATCCTTACGGGCAAACCACAGCAGATACTCTTCCGGTACATCAATCAGCCGACGCCCTTTATATTTGCCAAAGGGCATCACGGTATTGGCGATTTCAACCAGCTGCTCTTTTTCCATCTCAGGCACCCAGTAAGCGAATCATTTCAGCTTCGTCGATCACTTCAATGCCCAGCTCCTGCGCTTTTGCCAGTTTAGAGCCCGCTGCTTCCCCCGCAATCACTAGATCGGTTTTCTTCGACACGCTACCGGCCACTTTTGCCCCCAGCTCGGTCAGTCGTGCTTTGGCATCATCACGCGACATCAGGCTCAGGCTCCCGGTCAGCACCACCGTCTTACCCGCGAAGGGGCTGTCGATTTCTTCAGCGTTGATAACCACCGGCGCTGGCCAGTGAATCCCCTGCTCCAAAAGCTGGACGATCACCTCGCGGTTACTCTCTTCGGCAAAGAAATTAAACACGTGGGTCGCCACCACGATGCCGACATCCGGCACTTTTTGCAGCTCTTCAACAGAGGCGGCTTCCAGCGCGTCGAGCGTGCCGAAATATGCAGCCAGACCTGCAGCCGTCGCTTCGCCGACTTCACGAATACCCAGCGCATAGAGGAAACGGGCAAACGTGGTCTCTTTCGCTTTTTCCAGCGCATTCACTACGTTTTGCGCCGACTTCGGCCCCATGCGATCAAGACCGGTCAGCTTACCTGCGGTCAGCGTGAAGAGATCCGCTGGCGTATGGACATACTCTTTCTCGACCAGTTGATCGATAATTTTGTCGCCCATGCCGTCGACGTCCAGCGCACGGCGGGAAACGAAGTGTTTCAATGATTCCTTCCGCTGTGCCCCGCAGATTAAACCTCCGGTACAGCGAGCAACCGCTTCGCCTACCACACGCTCAACGTCAGAGTTGCATACCGGACAGTGGGTGGGAAACTCGATTTCGCGGGTATCGTCCGGACGCTCGGAAATCACGACGTTCACTACCTGCGGGATGACATCGCCCGCACGGCGAATGACGACTTTATCGCCAATACGCAAACCAAGACGCTCAATTTCATCCGCATTGTGCAAGGTGGCGTTACTGACCAACACCCCGGCAACCTGAACTGGCTCAAGGCGGGCGACAGGCGTAATCGCCCCTGTACGTCCTACCTGAAACTCAACATCGCGGACAAAGGTCATCTGCTCCTGTGCCGGGAACTTAAAGGCCACCGCCCAGCGCGGCGCGCGGGCAACAAAGCCCAGTTGCTCCTGCAACGCCATGGAGTTGACTTTAATCACCACGCCGTCGATATCGAAGCCCAGCGTCGGTCGGTCTTCTTCAACCTTATGATAGTAAGCAAGTACTTCCTCCGGAGAGTCGCAAAGCGCCACTCTGTCGCTCACCGGCAATCCCCACTCTTTAAATTGCAGCAGACGGCCCAGATGGGTATCGGGCAACACACCACCTTCCAGCACACCAACGCCATAGCAGAAGAAAGTAAGCGGTCGCTTCGCTGTGATACGCGGATCGAGCTGGCGTAATGACCCAGCCGCCGCATTTCGCGGGTTAGCAAACACTTTGTTGCCAGTACGGCGGGCCTCTTCGTTGATTTTTTCAAACCCGGCCTGCGGCAGGAACACCTCGCCGCGCACTTCCAGACGCGTCGGAATGTTATCGCCGCGCAGTTTTAACGGGATCGCACGAATGGTGCGCACGTTCGAGGTAATGTCTTCCCCGGTGGTGCCATCGCCGCGCGTTGCGGCGCTAACCAGCACGCCGTTTTCATAGAGAATACTCACCGCCAGCCCGTCAAGCTTCAGCTCACAGCACCAGGTTAGTTTGTCCGTACTCTTCAGTCGGTCCTGTACGCGCTTGTTAAAGGCGAGAAAACTCTCTTCATCAAACACGTTATCCAGCGACAGCATCGGCACTTCATGGCGAATCTGACTGAACGCCGTTAACGGGGCGGCGCCAACGCGTTGGGTTGGCGAGTCAGGGGTAATAAGGTCCGGATGCTGCGCTTCCAGCTCGCGGAGTTCGCGCAGCAGACGATCGTATTCCGCATCGGGAATTTCCGGCGCGTCCATCACATGGTAGAGATACTCATGATGGCGAAGCGTGGTTCGCAGTTCTGTCAGTTGTTGTTCGATTGATTCCATATCGCACCATCAATGATAAAAAACCCCCGACAGGCGGGGGTTTAGCAAGGAGATGTCACGCCAAAGGAGAATCAGGCGCGAGATTCTTTAACTTCGCGGATGCGGTCCTGATACTCGCGCAGTTTCTGCGGCGTCATCATGCGACGTTGATCGTCAAGCACCACACCACCCACTTCATCGGCAATGTGCTGTGCGGACTGCAGCATCAGCTTAAAGTTTTGCAGCTCGTCCCCATAGGACGGAACCTGCATAAAAATAGTTACGCCAGGGGTGCTGAACTCACCCGTCATTTCGGGGTCAAACGTTCCTGGGTTAACCATATTGGCAAGGCTGAACAGCGACGGACCGCTGCCATCCGGGCTCAAATGACGATGGAAAATATTCATATCGCCAAATTTAAAACCGGCTTGCTGAATGCTATTGAGCAGCACTTCACCATTGAGCTCGCTACCGTGATGCGCCGCAACGTTCATAATAATGACCGCTTCTTTACGCTGAGGTTTTTCAGCAACAGGCGCTTCTTCAACTACCGGCTCAGGCTGCGGTTGATGTTCAACGGCAGGCTCTGCGGGCTGGAAAGTCTGCGGCGCAGGTTGCGGTGCTTGCTGCACGGGCTGCTGAACCTGCGGAGCAACGGGCTGATGCTGCATCGGCTGCTGTACAGGTTGTTGCTGAACAGGCTGATGTTGCACCGGCTGCTGCGGTTGTACAGGCTGCGGCTGAGCATGCGGCGGCGGTACCGGCGCTTGTGCAGGCTGCTGCGCGGGTTGACGCGGCTGAGCCGACGCATAAGGCGGCTGGTACTGGTGTTGCGGCGACTGAGGAGGAACACCATGTTCCTGCGCGTTACCGGGAGCATGATTCACACGATGAACGCGAACTTCGCCCACGCCTTCGTCTTCCTCGACGTTGTCGTCGAACGAATCCTCGTCTTCACGTTTAGACTTCATGCGTTTCAATGGGCGATCGCGGAATATAGAAGACCGCTCTTTACGGCTAGTCCAAAAACCATGTACCAGTAAAGCGATTATGGCGATCGCGCCAACAATGATTAATATCAGACGCAAATCCTGCATCATTATATTCTCTGTTGTTCTAACACCTTGCCACCACGGCAAACATTTACTCACTAAGAGTATTTGTCGATTACGCCAAGTGCAAGTGCACTCTTGGCTTTCACGGCATAAAGATGAACAAAATTGTGCTTTTTGCTGTTTTTTCAAACATTTCTGAACAGCTTAACGCTCAACAACCCGGTAAGATACGCAAAGTTTACCAGAGCTTATATAACAAGGAGTATGTCCTGACCATGGTTTCATCATCTGCAGTCGTACCTCGCAGCGGCCTTTATTACTTTTCACAGGGATGGAAGCTCATCACCCAACCGGGCATTCGTCGCTTTGTCATCCTGCCTTTGCTGGTGAATATCCTGCTGATGGGCGGCGCATTCTGGTGGCTATTCACACAACTCGATAGCTGGATCCCCGCGCTGATGAGTCACGTCCCTGACTGGCTTCAGTGGCTCAGCTACTTGCTGTGGCCGATTGTCACTATCTCCGTACTACTGGTGTTCGGCTACCTCTTTTCCACCATAGCCAACTGGATTGCCGCGCCGTTTAACGGTCTGCTGGCTGAACAACTGGAAGCGCGCTTAACGGGCGCAACACCGCCTGACACCGGTGTTCTCGGCATCATGAAAGATGTTCCCCGTATTATGAAACGTGAATGGCAAAAGCTGGCGTGGTATCTCCCGCGCGCCATCGTGTTGCTGATCCTCTATTTCATTCCAGGTATTGGGCAGACCGTCGCCCCGGTGCTGTGGTTCCTGTTCAGCGCATGGATGCTGGCCATTCAGTACTGCGATTATCCGTTTGATAACCATAAGGTGCCTTTTAAGGAGATGCGCGTCGCGCTGCGTACACGCAAGGTCACCAATATGCAGTTCGGCGCGCTGACCAGCCTGTTCACCATGATTCCGGTGCTCAATCTGTTCATCATGCCGGTCGCGGTTTGTGGTGCCACGGCGATGTGGGTAGACTGCTATCGTGCTAAGCACGCGTTATGGAAGTAATGCAAAAATGTGTAAAAGCGGGCTGGCTTATGCCCGCTCTTATTCCATACTGCAAGGCATTATTTCCCATCAGCATATAGATATGCGATTTCCTTACTTCCCCATACTTTCTCAACAGGTATGCTGAAGCGGTATCCCAATTTCATACAGTTAAGGACAGGCCATGAGTAAGATTTTTGAAGACAACTCGCTGACTATCGGTCATACGCCGCTGGTTCGACTGAACCGTATCGGTAACGGACGCATTCTGGCGAAGGTGGAATCTCGTAACCCGAGCTTTAGCGTCAAATGCCGTATCGGTGCCAATATGATTTGGGATGCCGAAAAACGTGGTGTACTGAAACCGGGTGTTGAGCTGGTAGAACCGACCAGCGGCAACACGGGGATTGCGCTAGCCTACGTTGCCGCAGCCCGCGGTTACAAACTGACTCTGACCATGCCGGAAACGATGAGCATTGAGCGCCGCAAG
Organism: Citrobacter sp. CF971; assembly: GCF_006385635.1. NCBI lineage: Bacteria > Pseudomonadati > Pseudomonadota > Gammaproteobacteria > Enterobacterales > Enterobacteriaceae > Citrobacter > Citrobacter sp. CF971. The sequence goes on from NZ_CP041051.1 coordinate 3,443,408, forward strand.
CTGTTGAAAGCTCTGGGTGCGAACCTGGTGCTGACCGAAGGCGCAAAAGGGATGAAGGGTGCAATCCAGAAAGCGGAAGAAATTGTCGCCAGCGATCCGGAGAAGTTCCTGCTGCTGCAGCAGTTCAGCAACCCGGCGAACCCGGAAATTCACGAAAAAACCACCGGCCCGGAAATCTGGGAAGATACCGATGGCCAGGTTGATGTCTTTATTTCCGGCGTAGGTACCGGCGGTACATTGACTGGTGTGACCCGTTATATCAAAGGCACTAAAGGCAAAACCGATCTGATCACCGTCGCGGTTGAACCTACCGACTCCCCGGTTATCGCCCAGGCGCTGGCGGGTGAAGAACTTAAACCGGGCCCACATAAAATTCAGGGGATTGGTGCGGGTTTCATTCCAGGCAACCTTGATCTGAAACTTATCGATAAAGTCGTCGCCATCACCAATGATGAAGCAATCTCTACTGCGCGTCGCCTGATGGAAGAAGAAGGTATTCTGGCGGGCATTTCTTCCGGCGCTGCTGTTGCTGCCGCGCTTAAGCTGCAGGAAGATGAAACCTTTACCAATAAGAATATAGTGGTTATTCTACCGTCATCGGGTGAGCGTTATCTGAGCACTGCACTGTTTGCCGATCTCTTCACAGAGAAAGAACTGCAACAGTAATGCCAGCATGTTAAAAACGCGTAAAAAAGCACCCTTTTGGGTGCTTTTTTGTGGCCTGCTTCAAAGTTTCAACTCGCCTGGCATTGATTCAACCCACCAGAACTGGTATTTAACCAAGCTAATTATTTTGATGCGCGAAATTAATCGTTACAGGAAAAGCGTTAGCTGAATCGATTTTATGATTTGGTTCAACTCTTCCTTTCGCGGCATAATGTTTAATGACGAACGAAACGTCAGCGGCAAGAAGTTGCCAGCAACGGATTGCACCGAACTCCTTTTGTGTCGCGTCCAGTTTACGCCGATGCTAACAATACAGGCTAAAGTTGAACCGCCAGGCTAGACTTTAGTTCCACAACACTAAACCTATAAGTTGGGGAAATATAATGTTCCAGCAAGAAGTTACCATTACCGCTCCGAACGGTCTGCATACTCGCCCTGCTGCTCAGTTTGTTAAAGAAGCAAAAGGCTTTACTTCTGATATTACTGTGACTTCCAACGGCAAAAGCGCTAGCGCCAAAAGCCTGTTTAAACTGCAGACTCTGGGCCTGACTCAGGGTACCGTTGTTACCCTGTCCGCAGAAGGTGAAGACGAGCAGAAAGCAGTTGAGCATCTGGTTAAACTGATGGCTGAACTCGAGTAAGTTCAACGAGTTCTTTTAAATATCAGTCACAAGTAAGGTAGGGTTATGATTTCAGGCATTTTAGCATCCCCGGGTATCGCTTTCGGTAAAGCATTGCTACTGAAAGAAGACGAAATCGTCATTGACCGGAAAAAAATTTCTGCCGACAAGGTTGATCAGGAAGTTGAACGTTTTCTGAGCGGTCGTGCCAAGGCATCTGCGCAACTGGAAGCGATCAAAACCAAAGCTGGTGAAACGTTCGGTGAAGAAAAAGAAGCCATCTTTGAAGGGCATATCATGCTGCTCGAAGATGAGGAGCTGGAGCAGGAAATCATAGCCCTGATTAAAGATAAGCACATGACGGCTGATGCAGCCGCGCATGAAGTTATCGAAGGTCAGGCCACAGCCCTGGAAGAGCTGGATGATGAATACCTGAAAGAACGTGCGGCTGACGTACGTGACATCGGTAAACGCCTGCTGCGTAACATCCTGGGTCTGGCAATTATCGACCTGAGCGCTATTCAGGAAGAGGTTATCCTGGTAGCCGCAGACCTGACCCCGTCAGAAACCGCACAGCTGAACCTGAACAAGGTGCTGGGTTTCATTACTGACGCGGGCGGACGTACCTCCCATACCTCTATCATGGCGCGTTCTCTGGAACTGCCTGCCATCGTCGGTACGGGTAGCGTCACCTCTCAGGTTAAAAACGACGACTATCTGATTCTGGATGCCGTAAACAATCAGGTTTACGTCAATCCGACCAACGACGTTATCGAGCAACTGCGTGCCGTTCAGGAGCAGGTTGCAACCGAGAAAGCGGAACTCGCTAAGCTGAAAGATCTGCCGGCTATCACGCTGGACGGACATCAGGTTGAAGTTTGCGCCAATATCGGTACCGTTCGTGACGTTGAAGGCGCTGAACGTAACGGCGCTGAAGGTGTGGGTCTGTACCGCACCGAATTCCTGTTCATGGACCGTGAATCGCTGCCAACTGAAGAAGAACAGTTTGCTGCGTATAAAGCCGTTGCTGAAGCCTGTGGCTCTCAGGCGGTCATCGTTCGCACCATGGACATCGGCGGCGATAAAGAACTGCCGTACATGAATTTCCCGAAAGAAGAGAACCCGTTCCTGGGCTGGCGTGCCGTGCGTATCGCCATGGATCGTAAAGAGATCCTGCGTGACCAGGTTCGCGCGATTCTGCGCGCCTCTGCTTTCGGTAAACTGCGCATCATGTTCCCAATGATCATCTCTGTTGAAGAAGTGCGTGCACTGCGCAAAGAGATTGAAATCTACAAACAGGAACTGCGCGACGAAGGTAAAGCATTTGACGAGAGCATTGAGATTGGCGTGATGGTGGAAACACCGGCTGCGGCAACAATTGCGCGTCATTTAGCCAAAGAAGTTGATTTCTTTAGTATCGGCACCAATGATTTAACGCAGTACACCCTGGCAGTTGACCGTGGTAATGATATGATTTCACACCTTTACCAACCAATGTCGCCATCTGTGCTGACGCTGATCAAGCAAGTTATTGATGCTTCTCATGCTGAAGGCAAATGGACTGGCATGTGTGGTGAGCTTGCAGGCGACGAACGTGCTACACTTCTGTTGCTGGGGATGGGTCTGGACGAATTCTCTATGAGCGCCATTTCTATCCCGCGCATTAAGAAGATTATCCGTAACACGAACTTCGAAGATGCGAAGGTGTTAGCAGAGCAGGCTCTTGCTCAACCGACAACGGACGAGTTAATGACGCTGGTTAACAAGTTCATTGAAGAAAAAACAATCTGCTAATCCACGAGATGCGGCCCAATTTACTGCTTAGGAGAAGATCATGGGTTTGTTCGATAAACTGAAATCTCTGGTTTCTGATGATAAGAAAGACACCGGAACTATTGAGATTGTTGCTCCGCTCTCTGGCGAGATCGTCAACATCGAAGACGTGCCGGATGTAGTTTTTGCTGAAAAAATCGTTGGTGATGGCATCGCTATCAAACCAACCGGTAACAAAATGGTTGCTCCTGTTGACGGCACCATCGGCAAAATCTTTGAAACCAACCACGCTTTCTCTATCGAATCCGACAGCGGCATTGAGCTGTTTGTTCACTTCGGTATTGATACCGTTGAACTGAAAGGCGAAGGCTTCAAACGCATCGCTGAAGAAGGTCAGCGCGTGAAAGTGGGCGACCCGGTTATTGAATTCGATCTGCCGCTGCTGGAAGAAAAAGCCAAGTCTACCCTGACTCCGGTTGTTATCTCCAACATGGACGAAATCAAAGAACTGATCAAACTGTCCGGTAGCGTGACCGTGGGTGAAACCCCGGTTATCCGCATCAAGAAGTAATTCTTGCCGCAGAGAAAAATGGCGCCGATTGGCGCCATTTTTTTATACACTTCATCCGCCATTAAATGTGTGCAGTCACCGGGCGATAACACGCCTCGCGCATCAGGATCTTCATCCCTTCCGGCCCGCTCTCCAGCATCCGTCGTTCCGAATCCGCCACTAACAACTCACAGTCGTAACCACCCGCAATGCCGAACATAGCCCGCGCCACGCAGATATCTTCCAGCGCCGCTGTCCCGCAGGTATCAAAGTGTCCAACCATACGCCCATTCTGGCGAACTACCAGCCGGTAACTCTTCATCGCGCCTCCCCTGCCGGTGGCAGAATTAATTCATCACAACCGCACTGGTGCGTCCACGTCATCACATCCAGCACCCGCTGTGCAGCATCGTGCGTCGCGGTCGTCAGCGCTTTCCCCATCACAAGGCTGCTCACCAGCTCGGCACAGAACAGATCGCCAGTCCCCTTCAGATCCGTTTTCACTCGCGGATGAGCTAACACCTCAACCGTTTCAGCCGTCACCACCGCAACATGAATAATCTCTTCCGTCTCCCCCGGCGCACTGGTGATCACTACCCATTTCAGGGTGTCGGTGAGCAGTGATTGTGCCGCCGTAATGGCTTCATCAAGCGTACGACACGGCTTTCCGCTCAGCATTTGCAGCTCGAACACATTTGGAGTCAGCCCCTGAGCCAGCGGCAGCAGGTGCTGACGATAAGCCTCCGGAATTTCGGCTTTAACATACATACCGCTATCCGTATCGCCAATCACGGGGTCGACCAAAATGCACAGGTCCGGATGCGTGGTCAGAACGGTTTTCAGCCACTGTGCCAGCAAGGCGATTTGTTCCGCGCTGCCCATGTAACCTGTCGTCACCGCCTTTAGCTCGCGCAAGGCATCACGCTCGTTTAAGGCGCGGAGATAACCGCTAAACCAGTCTGCTGGAATAACGCCGCCGTAGAAGGTTTCATAATGCGGGGTATTACTGAACAGCACCGTAGGTACTGCCGTCACGCGTAATCCCTGCGCTTTAATGGCCGGGACGGCGATGCTGTTACCTACGCTGCCATAAACCACCTGTGACTGAACGGCGACGATATCGGTCTGTAACGCCCGATGCGTGTCGTCGAAGAGCACTGACTGGATATCACTCTCCTGCTCCATAAATTTCTCCTCTCGCTGGACAGCGGGACTACGCCTCACTATTATCGTCATATGCTAAAATTCATTTTGTCATAGGTCAATAATGATCGACGGAAAAACCGCTAACGAAATTTTTGACAGTATCCGTCAACATGTCACTACAGGCACGCTGGCAGTGGGAGAAACGTTACCGCCAGTGCGGGAACTGGCAACGGAATTAAACGTGAACCGCAATACTGTCGCGGCGGCTTACAAACGCCTGGTCACCTCCGGGTTGGCACAGAGCCTGGGACGCAACGGTACGGTGATTAAGGGGATTACTGCCCCCGTAGCACTGGAAGGTGGTAATCCGGATACCCCGCTTATCGATCTTTCCGGCGGTAATCCAGCGCCCTCGCGACTTCCTGACCTGAGTAATTATTTTGCGAAGATAAATAAGAGTCCGCGCTTGTACGGCGATGCCGCTGTGTCACCTGGACTTAAGGCGTGGGCATCAGAATGGATACAAAATGCAATGCCCGGCAAAGGGGAAATTGATATTACCAGCGGTGCCATTGATGCTATCGAACGGCTACTGTGCGCCCATTTGCTGCCTGGTGATAGCGTTGTCGTAGAAGATCCATGCTTTTTAAGCAGCATCAACATGCTGCGCTATGCCGGATTCTCAGCAAACCCGGCCAGCGTTGACCGCGAAGGCATGCTGCCGGACCAGCTGGAACTCGCGCTACAGAAAGGCGCGCGGGCAGTAATTCTGACACCGCGCGCGCATAACCCGACAGGATGCAGCCTGAGCGCCTCACGCGCGGCGCAATTGCAGGAAATTCTGGCCCGCTATCCGCAGACGCTGGTGATTGTCGACGACCACTTTGCGCTGCTATCTGCTTGCCGCTGGTATCCGGTGATTGCGAAGGAAACCACGCACTGGGCGGTTGTCCGCTCGATGTCAAAAACGTTAGGACCAGATTTACGCCTGGCCATTGTGGCCAGCGATCCGCTCACTTCAGGGAAGCTACGTTTAAGGCTTAACTCCGGCAGTCAGTGGGTCAGCCATCTGCTGCAGGATTTGGCCTGCGCCTGCCTGAATGACGAGACTTACCAACACACGCTGGCGCAAACTCAGCAATTTTACGCCGCCCAGCAGCAAAAGTTGACGGCAGCTCTGCGGCGACATGGCATTGAGTTGCCCGTTGGTGACGGTCTGAATATGTGGCTACCGCTGGAAGATAACAGCCAGGCGATCGCTTTTGCGCTGGCAAAGTCCGGCTGGCTGGTACGCGAAGGCGAAGTGTTTGGTGTCAATACGCCTGCGCACGGCCTGCGCATTACGCTGTCAACATTATCAGACAGCGACATTGATAAGCTGGCGACTGATATCCATCAGGCGCTAAAGCGCTAACAGGAGAGAAAAAGTGCGAGTTCATTTTGTTATTCATGAGTCTTTTGAATCTGCTGGCGCGTATCTGCCGTGGGCTGAATCACGCGGCTATACCATCACCTGGTCGCACGTTTACGCCGGGGAAACGGTCCCTGCGAACGCGGATGGCTTCGATATGTTGGTGGTGTTTGGCGGTCCGCAGTCACCACGAACCACGCTGGCAGAGTGTCCGTACTTTGATTCTCAGGCCGAGCAGCATCTGATCAATCAGGCGATTGCGGCACGTAAAATTGTGGTGGGGATCTGCCTGGGTTCACAGTTAATCGGCGAAGCGCTGGGTGCGAAGGTGTGCCAGAGTCCGGAAAAAGAGATTGGTCACTACCCGATCACCCTGACCGAAGCAGGCCAACAGCATCCGTTGTTCAGCCATTTTGGTTCACCGCTTACCGTCGGTCACTGGCACAACGATATGCCTGGATTAACCGACCAGGCGACAATTCTCGCCACAAGCGAGGGCTGCCCGCGACAAATCGTACAATACGGTAATTTCGTCTATGGTTTTCAGTGCCATATGGAATTTACGGCTGATGCTATAGAAGGGCTTATTCAACACTCCGAACAAGAACTGGCGGAAGCTAAAGGCAAGCGCTTCATCCGCTCCGTTGAAGAGATGCGCGCATGGGATTATCAGCAGATGAATGAGAAGCTGTGGCAATTCCTTGATAAGCTTGTGGAAAAACGTAACGATTGATTATGGCAGGCCGGATAAGACGCTTTACGTCGTCATCCGGCGATCGTGCCGTACGTTTGCCTGATGGCGCTATGCTTATCAGGCCTACAAACTAAATCCCTGATCCCTGGTTAAAGTGCTCTTCGCCAAACACGCCGGTTGAAAGGTAGCGATCGCCGCGATCGCAGATGATCGCCACCACCACCGCTCCCGGATTTTGTTCGGCCACGCGAATCGCTCCGGCTACCGCGCCGCCGGAACTAACGCCGCAGAATACACCCTCTTTCACCGCCAGCGCGCGCATGGTGTTTTCCGCATCGTTCTGAAGAATATCCAATACCTCATCCACCAGCGAGGCGTTAAAAATGCCCGGCATATATTCCGCAGGCCAGCGGCGAATTCCCGGAATACTACTGCCCTCTTCCGGCTGCAGGCCAACGATGGTAACCGCTTTTTCTTGCTCACGCAGAAAACGCGACACACCGGTAATGGTGCCTGTTGTTCCCATACTGGAGACAAAGTGGGTAATACGACCTGACGTCTGCTGCCAGATTTCCGGTCCGGTGGTGGTGTAATGCGCGTACGGGTTATCCGGATTATTAAATTGGTCGAGAAGTTTACCTTCTCCGCGCTGCGCCATTTCAAGAGCTAAGTCACGCGCGCCTTCCATCCCCTGCTCTTTGGTCACCAGAACCAGTTCAGCCCCGTAAGCACGCATCGCCGCTCGGCGCTCCTGGCTCATGTTGTCTGGCATCAGCAGCTTCATGCGGTAGCCCTTCAGCGCGGCGATCATTGCCAGAGCAATTCCGGTATTACCGCTGGTAGCCTCGATCAGCACATCACCAGGCTTAATTTCTCCACGTTTTTCCGCTTCGACAATCATCGACAGCGCAGCCCGGTCTTTCACCGAACCCGCGGGATTATTCCCTTCCAGCTTGACCCAAATTTCACTGCCGTTATCCGGCGCCAGACGTTGTAGTTTCACCAGAGGCGTATTGCCAATTGTTTGTTCTAATGTGTTCACGTTTTGAGCTCGTAAAAAAGCCCGGGGGCGCAGCGCTTACCGGGCGATAAACATACTTTTTAACCTATCAGGCACTTTGCGCCAGAGCAAGTTCCTCTTCACGCGTTTCAATGCGCTGGTCGCCGTTATACAGACGCGCATTTTGCAGCCCGACAAACAGCCGCTCGCCGCGGCTTGGGGAATCATCGCCCTGCATGATGACCGTCAGCGGTTCGTTATACCACCCCAGCGGTTGCACAACTAATTGGGTGTAGTGTCCTTTCGGGCTGGCTTCCAGTACCTGTACCGGCAACGGCGAATCCAGGCTGGTACGACGGCTGACGTCCACTTCCCACGGACGCAGAAACAAATCCACCGGTCCCTGATAACCAGGCGTATAACCCAGCGGCCAGCGGTGTGCGCCCACGTGGAATTGTCCACCGCGAATCGTTCCTTGTAGGCGGTTAACCTCGCCCATAAATTCCAGCACAAAACGGGTAGCTGGTTCGCGCCATACCTGATCGGGCGCATCGGCCTGCTCGATATGACCCTGACTCATCACTACCACGCGATCGGCAACTTCCGTCGCTTCTTCCTGGTCGTGGGTAACAAACACGCTGGTGAACTTCAGCTCTTCATGCAGCTGACGCAGCCAACGACGCAGTTCTTTACGTACCTGCGCATCGAGCGCGCCAAACGGCTCGTCGAGCAGCAGGATCTGCGGCTCTACCGCCAGCGCACGCGCCAACGCCACACGCTGCTTTTGCCCACCAGAAAGCTGCGCTGGGAAGCGGTCCGCCAGATGAGCCAATTGAACCATCTCCAGCAGTTTGGTGACTTTTGCTTTGATGGCCGCCGCATTCGGGCGCTCACGCCGTGGCAGGACCGTCAGACCAAACGCGATATTGTCGAAAACGGTCATATGACGAAACAGCGCATAGTGCTGGAATACGAATCCCACTTTACGGTCGCGAGCATGCAAACGACTGACGTCGGTGCCGTGAAAACGGATATGCCCGCTGGACTGATGCTCCAGCCCGGCAATAATGCGCAGCAGCGTGGTTTTGCCCGAGCCGGATGGCCCCAACAGCGCGACCATCTGACCTGAAGGAATATCCAGCGAGATATCGTTCAGCACCTGGGTGCGACCAAAAGACTTCTTAATATTGGCAATCTCAATGCTCATGATTTTCCTCCTGCTGCGCGCGTTTCTCCTGGTTCTCCAGACGCCATTGCAACATGCTCTTCAAAAACAGGGTAATAATCGCCATCAGCGTTAATAGCGCCGCGGCGGTAAAAGAGCCGACCGTGTTGTAGTCCTGCTCCAGTAATTCAATTTGTAGCGGTAGCGATAGGGTTTCGCCGCGAATCGAGCCGGATACCACCGACACCGCGCCAAACTCGCCAATCGCACGGGCGTTGGTCAACACCACGCCGTACAGCAGCGCCCAACGAATATTCGGCAGCGTAACGCGGCGGAACATCTGCCAGCCGGACGCGCCCAGCAACACAGCCGCTTCATCTTCATTACTACCCTGGCTTAACATCACCGGCACCAACTCGCGCACCACAAACGGACAGGTCACGAATACCGTCACCAGCACCATCCCCGGCCAGGCAAACATAATTTGCAGATTATGCTCATCCAGCCATCCACCCAGCGGACCGTTAGAGCCGTAAAACAGCAGATACACCAGGCCGGCAACCACCGGCGAGACGGCAAACGGAATATCCAGTAACGTCAGCAGAAGTTGGCGTCCTGGGAAGTTAAAACGGGTCACCAGCCAGGCCAGCAACACACCAAACACCAGGTTCACCGGCACCGCAATCAGCGCAATCAGCACCGTCAGCCAGATGGCATGCAGCATGTCCGGGTCTGCCAGGTTCTGTAATACCGGCATTAATCCCTTGCTGAACGCCTGCACGAAGATGTAAATCATCGGCACCAGCAAAATAAACGCGGAGACCAGCATGCCCGTGCCGATCAGAAACCATTTACCCCAGTTGATGCGGGGTGCGCCATAGCGTTTCAATTGGGTAATGTCTGCCATCAGTGACCTACCACACGTCGACCAAAGCGACTTTGCAGGGTGTTAATTGAAAACAGCAGCAACAACGAAGCCCCGAGGATCACAGAAGCAATCGCGCTGGCGGCCGGGTAGTCAAACTCCTGCAAGCGAACAAAAATCATCAGCGAGGTTACTTCCGTTTTCCATGCGATGTTCCCAGCGATAAAGATAACCGCGCCAAACTCACCGAGGCTTCGGGTAAACGAAAGCGCAACGCCCGCCACCAGCGCGGGGGACAGCTCCGGCAGCACCACTTTACGGAAACTCTGCCAGCGCGTAGCACCGAGCGTTTCTGCGGCTTCTTCATATTCGGGACCTAATTCTTCCAGCACCGGCTGGACGGTACGCACCACAAACGGAATGCTGGTAAACGCCATCGCCACCGCGATACCAAGCCAGGTGTAGGTCACCTTGATATCCAGCTTCGCCAGCCACTCGCCGTAGAAGCCATTAACCGAAAACAGCGACGCCAGCGTCAGACCCGCCACCGCTGTAGGCAGCGCAAACGGCAGATCCATCAGTGCATCCAACAGCGTACGGCCCGGAAAGCGATAGCGGGTTAAGATCCACGCCATCAGCAAACCGAACACGCCGTTAAAAATCGACGCCACAAACGCCGACAGCAGCGTCACTTTATAAGCCGCCACCACCTGCGGATTGGTAATCACATCCCAGTATTGCGCCCAGCTCATTTGCGCCAGTTGCATCACCAGCGCGCTCAGCGGCAGCAGCAATATCAGGCAGACAAACAGTAAGCTTGTGCCCAGGCTTAAAGTGAAGCCGGGCAGCACGCGTCGGGAAGAAACAGCAAACATTTACTTACGCCCCGCCGCCAGCAGTTTGTCCAGCTCTCCACCGCTGACAAAGTGTGTTTTCATCACTTCAGGCCACGAACCAAACTTATCTTCCACACGGAACAATTCGGTCTGCGGGAATTTATCTTGCTGTTTGTCCATCACCTGCGGGTTATTCACGCGGTAGTAGAAATCGGTAATAATGGTTTGCGCCTGCGGGCTGTACAGCCAGGTCAGGTACGCTTTAGCTGCTTTTTCAGTACCGTTGGCTTGCACATTTTTATCTACCCAGGCCACCGGGAATTCGGCGAGGATATTGGTTTTCGGGATAACCACTTCAAAACCCTGCGCTTCATACTGTTTACGAATGTTGTTCACTTCTGATTCGAAGCTGATCAGCACATCGCCCAGACCGCGCTCTGCAAAGGTGGTGGTAGCACCGCGACCGCCGGTATCAAACACTTCGACGTTTTTCAGAAACTGGGTCATGAACTGTTCGGTTTTGGTTTTATCACCACCGTCAGCTTTATCCGCAGCACCCCACGCCGCCAGATAGGTATAGCGCGCGTTACCGGAGGTTTTTGGGTTCGGGAAAATCAGTTTCACATCAGAACGCACAAGGTCATTCCAGTCATGAATGTTTTTCGGGTTCCCCTTACGCACCAGGAAACCCATGGTGGAATAGAACGGCGAGCTGTTATTCGGCAGGCGGCTTTGCCAGTCGGCAGGGATCAGTTTGCCTTTGTCATGCAGGATCTGCACGTCGGTGACCTGGTTATAGGTCACCACATCGGCTTTCAGCCCCTGCAGAATCGCCAGCGCCTGTTTTGATGACCCGGCATGAGATTGTTTAATCGTCAGTTTGTCACCGCCGTTATCCTTCGCCCATTGCTGTTCAAACGGCGGATTAAGGGCGGCAAAAAGCTCACGGGAAACATCGTATGAACTGTTCAGCAGTTCCGTTGCCTGCGCCTGCCCCACCAGCAACAGCATGGCTGCCAGCGTCAGTGTTCTTTTTTTCAGTAAGTTAACGGCCATTGCGCACCCTTATAAATTTAATGACTTTCTTATGGTCATCATATTTATAACCAGTGCTAAAGGAGTAACGGTTTTATATACCGTTTGATGATTTGAAAGTTGAAAAGAGAATAAGAGAATCCCTCCCCACACCGAGTGAGGAGGAGACCGGCATCAATCAGACGCCGACGCTAACGCTTTCAGGCAGGGTGCTACCGCCATCAATCACGTTTTGCGTGCCAGTTAAGTAACTGGACTCATCCGAGGCCAGGAACGCCGCCAGTTCACCGACCTCAAGCGGACAGGCCAGACGACGCATCGGGATCGCTTTCGCCATTTCGACTAAAACGGATTCAGGATCTTCCGGGTTAGATTGACGCGCAATGCTTTCCGCCATCGGCGTACGAACGTAGCCTGGGCAAATGGCATTAACGCGAATGCCTGACTGCGCATATTCTACCGCCAGGGATTTGGTCAAACCGATGATTGCGGCTTTCGACAGTGCGTAGGCCGTTTCGCCCGGGTCGGCAACCATATCGCCGGTCACCGATGACATCATCACGATGCGCCCGTCTTTGCGCGCAATCATCTCCGGCAGAACGGCTTTCGTCACATTCCAGACGCCTTTAATGTTGATATCAATGTGGAAATCGCGATCTTCATCGCTCATATCAAGGAAGTTGCCGAGGCGGCATACGCCGGCATTGTTCACCAGAATATCGATTTTGCCTTCAATCTGCTTCGCGCGCATCACCGCTTCCTTGACCGACGCAAAATCTCTGACGTCAGCGTGAACGGCTGTGCAACGGTGCCCTCGCCCAGCCAACTCATCCGCCAGTTTTTCAATCTCATCGGAGATATCCAGCAGAATTAAGTTCGCACCATGGCGGGCAAACGTTCTGGCGATACCCTCGCCAATACCCTGAGATGCGCCCGTAATCAATGCTGTTTTGCCCGTGAGTTTTCCCATTTCAATATTCTCCTTTTGAATATGAAGCCTTCGCTTCATTCACGCAGAAGATACAGCAATAACAAATTAGTGCTGAGGAATAGCTCACTAAATCAGGTTAATCTCAGGTAAAAAAAATCCCCGACGATGCGGGGATGTCTATTTCGTGGCCGATAACAGGATCAGATCGCCATTACAGCGCCATTAAACGGTCCAGCGACGGTGCAAAGTAATAGCCGCCGGTTACCGGTTTGGTGAAGCGCAGCATTGCATCACGCTTACCGTCGGTGTCACCAAACATGCTCAGCAACTGTTGTTCAATGTTGTGCAGACGGGCGCAGTAGGCGCAGAAATAGAGACCATGCGTGCCGCTGGCAGTGCCGTATGGCAGGCTCTGGCGTACAATTTTCAGCCCTTTACCGTCTTCTTTGAGGTCAACACGGCTCAGGTGAGAGGTGACCGGACGGTCATCACCGTCGATCTCTTCGTTGGCTTCCTTGGTGCGGCCAATCATCATTTCCTGGTCATGGATGCTCATGCGATTAAGCTGCTTCAGGTTATGTTCCCAACGCTGCACAAACACATAGCTGCCACCGGCATCCACACCATCTTTGATAACGGCGACTTCACGGCGCGTTTCTTCGCCTGCCGGGTTTTCCGTACCGTCAACAAAGCCGCTGAGATCGCGCTCTTCGACCCAACGGAAACCGTGGATTTCTTCTTTGACTTCAATACAGTCGCCAAATGCTTCCATTGCCGCCTGCGCAACGGAGAAATTCACGTCATGACGCAAAGAGAGAATATGGATCAACACGTCATATTGGGTTGCTGGTGCCAGACCTTTACCATAAGGGATAAAGTCTTTTAACTCTTCAGCACCGACGCCGCCGCTCAATGCACGCCAGGTGTTGTTGCCAAAAGCGACAACCGCGCCCAGATGCGCATCCGGGAACTTAGCTTCAAAGGTCGCCAGCTTATCGGCGAAGGTTTTGCTGGCCGCACGCAGGGCCTCAACGTCGCCTTTAACATTGGCTTCAATCCAAATCGCCGCACGGCAATGTTCTGGCAAAATGCCACTCTGAACCTGAGACATTGTTCCTCCTGAAAAAAAGATGCCACGACATCGTGGCATTGATGGGCGCTATTCTACCTGTTTTTTTAACAAGCCGATTTGTTCAGACGCAAATTAACGCCGCCAGATAATTTTGCTTACTTTCCACGCTTTCAGCGTGTCGTCAGACGGCATTATATCCTCAGGCCCGCTCCATTCACCGGAAAAAATATAGCTAATATGTTGACTTCCTTCAGCTTTACACTCAACGCCCGCGCTGTCATCGCCGGTTGCCTTTTGGCAATTACCGAAAGCTTTAGTGTAAAGGTCGCTAAACGGTGTACCGATTTCGACACCCGCGACTGACGAAATATCGTGGTCTAACACATCAATACGACTAATGGTTCCCTGGCTGCCATTGATGACTATCGCCAGCTTGTCGTCTTTCATCGCTTCATAGAAGCGCACCACATTTCCGTTATCAGTCTTCATCCCGCTACGCAGGCGGTAATCACCGTCCAGCGCATCAGCAATGGCTTTTTCATCCAGCGGTGTCGCGCCCGTTAACGCTCCGACGCCCTGCTCTGTGACCTGCGTTGAAGAACCAAACCAGTTCCACGGATTAGCGGCAGACCAGTTCACCGAGGACAACGTTGAACACCCGGCCAGTAGCAGCGGCATCGCGCATAAAGTCAAACGCAGTGATTTCATTTCACTTCCTTCCTTATTTATCAACGTTGCTTGGAGTCCGGTTTCCCCAAAAAGTGCCGTTATTCTTTCTCAAGGGAAAAACAGGCGCGCAGACGTTGATTGGTTAACAGCCAGATCAGTGCGACGATATCCGCCACCAGCAGCGCCAGCCCGACACCGTTGAGCGGATCGCCTGTCAGCCACATCACCGGCTGCCAGCACAGCAGCACCAGTTGAGCGAGAATCAATAATCCGCGCAGCCAGCGCCAGATTACCGGAAACGCAAAGCGTCGCCCGCTGAGTAAAAACGCCAACACGGCGGGAACGCCGGGGAGCAAACCCAGCCAGAATGCGTCATGATCGGGATAAAACAGATTCAGCAACGTGTTGCCCTGCTCACGAGAAGAACCGGCTATCACAAACAAAACCCAGGTGCGTGCCTGTAACAACAGTACGCACCAGAAGAGAAAAGGCAGGCGCAGACGCCCATGACCGTCATAGTCGGCCGGATGAAACTCAGTACTCTTCATCTTCAATCAAACGCTTGCCCAGATTGAGTACATCCGCATGTTCATAGCCCAGACGTTCATACATGCCCTGGACGACATCGTTATCGTCACGCACCATGATTTGAATCTTCGGGCAACCGCGGGCAATGAGCTTTTTCTCCAACCGGTTGAGTAGCGCATTAGCGATACCGCGACCGCGAAACTCAGGATGCACGCCCAGGTAATAGGCGGAACCGCGGTGCCCGTCGTATCCGCCCATCACCGTACCGACCACCTCACCGTTCACTTCAGCGACGAGGAATAAGCTGACGTCATGATTGACTTTACGTTCGATGTCCATTTCAGGGTCGTTCCATGGACGCAGCAAATCACAACGCTCCCAGAGGGTGATCACCTCTTCGAAATCTTCCTGGCGAAAAACGCGTATTTCCATGGTATTGGTTACCTTTTCAGGACGTTAAAAAGCGATTATGGCGCGAACGGCTGATTTAGCCAATATCTGACGCGAAGCGGCGGAAAAAATGGCATAATACGGAATTGTCACGTATTGAAATGAAAAGTAAAACAATTCTTATCTCGATCCGTCGCAACGGACTACGCGATACGATATAACGTTTAGAACCTTTTTTACAACTCAGGCCGTATGAGCACTTTTAAACCACTAAAAACACTCACATCGCGCCGCCAGGTGCTGAAAGCCGGGCTGGCCGCCCTGACGCTGTCAGGCATGTCGCAAGCCATCGCTAAAGAAGAAGCGTTAAAGACCAGTAATGGACACAGCAAACCGAAAGCGAAAAAATCAGGCGCTAAGCGTGTTGTTGTTCTTGATCCGGGGCACGGCGGGATTGATACCGGTGCAATTGGTCGCAACGGCTCGAAAGAAAAGCACGTGGTGCTGGCGATTGCCAAAAACGTGCGCTCGATCCTACGCAACCAGGGGATTGATGCACGCCTGACCCGCTCCGGCGATACGTTTATTCCGCTCTACGATCGCGTCGAGATCGCCCACAAACATGGCGCCGATCTTTTCATGTCGATCCACGCCGACGGTTTTACCAATCCGAGCGCTGCGGGTGCTTCGGTCTTTGCCTTATCCAATCGCGGTGCCAGTAGCGCCATGGCGAAATATTTGTCCGATCGTGAAAACCGGGCCGATGAAGTCGCCGGGAAGAAGGCCACCGACAAAGATCATTTGTTGCAGCAGGTGCTGTTCGATCTGGTGCAAACTGACACTATAAAAAACAGCCTGACGTTAGGCTCGCATATTCTTAAGAAGATCAAGCCGGTACACCGTCTGCACAGTCGCAGCACGGAACAAGCCGCCTTCGTGGTGCTAAAATCACCTTCAATTCCGTCGGTCCTGGTCGAAACCTCGTTCATCACCAACCCGGAAGAAGAACGATTACTGGGGACGGCTGCGTTTCGTCAGAAAATCGCCACCGCTATCGCCAATGGCATCATCAGCTATTTCCACTGGTTTGATAACCAGAAAGCACACTCGAAGAAACGTTAACCATGAAGCCCGATGTACAACGCGTAAAACAGTTCCTGCTCAGCCTGCAGGATGAGATTTGTCAGCAGTTATCCACCGTAGACGGCACCGAATTTGTTGAGGATAACTGGCAACGCGAAGCGGGCGGCGGCGGGCGCAGTCGAGTGTTGCGTAACGGCGGTATTTTCGAGCAAGCAGGCGTCAACTTCTCTCATGTCCATGGCGATGCAATGCCGGCCTCGGCTACTGCGCATCGCCCGGAGCTTGCCGGGCGTAGCTTTGAAGCGATGGGCGTCTCGTTGGTGGTGCATCCGCAGAATCCTTACATTCCGACCAGCCATGCCAACGTACGTTTTTTTATCGCGGAGAAACCGGGCGCCGACCCGGTGTGGTGGTTTGGCGGCGGCTTTGACTTAACGCCCTACTACGGCTTTGATGAGGATGCAGTTCACTGGCACCGCACGGCGCGGGATCTATGCCAGCCGTTCGGCGAAGATGTTTATCCCCGTTACAAAAAGTGGTGCGATGACTACTTCTTCCTCAAGCACCGTAACGAGCAGCGCGGCATTGGCGGGCTGTTCTTCGATGATTTGAATACGCCAGATTTCGACCACTGCTTCGCCTTTATGCAGGCTGTTGGAAAGGGTTATACCGAGGCGTATTTGCCCATCGTCGAGCGCCGCAAAGCAATGAGCTGGGGCGAGCGTGAACGCAATTTTCAGCTTTATCGTCGCGGACGCTATGTGGAATTTAACCTGGTGTGGGATCGCGGCACATTATTTGGTTTGCAAACCGGCGGGCGCACGGAATCGATTCTGATGTCGATGCCGCCGCTGGTACGCTGGGAGTATGACTGGCAGCCAGAAGCGAACAGCCCGGAAGCCGCCCTTAGCGAGTTTATTCAGGTCCGCGACTGGGTGTAATGGCCTGATAGCGACACAATTCGTAGGCCGGATAAGACGCAAGGCGTCGCCATCCGGCAGCGTAGCAAGCACAATTGCCTGATGGCGGCTAACGCCTTATCAGGCCTACTCAAGCTATACCATCACGCCCACTGGCGCATACGCTGATGCAGCGTCAACGACGGTTTCTCCGCAAACAGTTGCTGGTAGTCGGTAGCAAACTGCCCTAAATGCCAGAATCCCCACTGCATGGCGGCGTCTTTCACCGTCGCACTCTGCGACCACGGGCTTATCAACTCACGGCGCACGGCGTTCAGGCGAATACGTTTCAACCAGGCATTCGGGCCAATACCGAGGATCGCGTGAAAGGCGTTTTGCAACGTCCGGCGGCTAACGTGCAGTTGATTGCATAAGTCGAGCACAGTCAGCGGCTCTGACATATTTTCCAGCACATATTCGCGCGCACGCGACAGCAAGCGACGATAGCTCTGATGGCTGATGCTCTCCGCAGTCATAATCGGCTGCGCTTCTTCCAGCATAGTCCCCATCGCCAGCAGCAGGTTATCGCCCAACACTTTGCGTACCGCAGGTTGGCGAAGGTTTTCCGGGTTTTCGCTAAACGTCGCCAGCGCCTGCTGCACAAAGCCCCATAGCGCGGCTTTGTGTTGTTCTTTCACTTCCAGCGCCGACTGGTTGCGCAGCATATGCAACACCCTTTCCGGGTTATGCAGGAAGTTGGCCTGACGAGCAATGGCCTCTTCAGAAATGACGACACCCAGAATGGTGTAGTCATCCGGCGTACTTAGTTCAAACTCCGTCCCGCCTGGGCGGGTGGCAATTTCAGCGTTACCCAAACACTGAGTACCAATAAATCCCTGCTCGCCGCGCGTGGCCGGAATGCCAAACCAAAATGAGTTTGGCCAGACAAGGCATGACTGACGCAGCGCCAGTCCGGTGTATTCACGGAACACCTGAATATCATCGAGCAGGATTTCCGTGAACTCGCCATGAAATTTTCCCGGATGCAGCTGGTCGTAGATCTGCTGCCAGGCTGTAATCGTCAGCGCGTGCTCATACACATCCGTTGTTCGCCGTTGGTGAACGTTGTCCACTTCCACTTTCGGCGTCAATTTAACGTCTTCGGGTAATACTTCATGATAAAGATGGTGCAAGTTTGCAGTACGGTTCTTTTTCATGATCTTTTAAGCCGGAAGCTTCAACGAAGCCCCCGGCCCTCCGACAGGTTAATTTTTTAAGCGATAGCGACTACTGCGTTTACGCAACGCTCCGTCAGAAAAGAGCTGTTCCAGCGCATTTCTGGCTTCATCAAGTGACCAGCCAAAGTGGGCAGCCACTTCCCCTGCCGTCATTCCTTGACGGACCGATGTTAACAGCGCCAGCAATTCACCAGAGGATTCAGATGACACAGGTGCTTCCTGCGTCTTCTCTGGGGCCACATCTGACTTCACTTCAGGCTTCTGTTCTGGTTTCTTCGGTTCAGGTTTCTTCGGCTGGCGTTTAAAACCGCCGATCAGCCACTGGGTGTCATCGTCCGGCCGGCCTATTTCCTTACGGCTGATAACACGGCCTGTACGCGCTGCAGCTGCACTGCCAGCATCCAGCGCTGCTCGGCATGCCGCCAGATCGCCTTCCACCACCAGCGTCAGCCGACCAGGATCGAGCACTTCGTGGCTAAGCAGGCGCACATTCGCGGCTTTCAGCATGGCATCGGCCGCGTCCACGGCAGCCACCATGCCATCCACTTCCAGTAATCCCAGTGCATTGATCATCACTACCTCTCTTACGCGCGCTGGATTGGATTACGGGCAATATCCAGAACGGCATCGGCAAAGGCGTTACATGCGGCTTTACAAGCGGCCTGGCTACCGGTCAAAAACGCTGCTGAATAGTTGGTTTCTGACGGCGGTGGTACATAGGTTACCAGTTGTACATCGGCAGATTTCAGCGCGGCATCAATACCAAATGTCGCTTCCAGCGGCGGTGCTACCAGATACGCCATCGGATCGCCCAGTCGGCATCCCGCGGTCGCGGAAAGATACGAACCGGTACGCGAAACCACATGCGCCAGGAAGGCGGTATCTTCTGCGTCATTCGCCCACTGGAATGCCGCACCGCTTTCAATATTGGCCACCATCGCGTCCAGACCCGCGCGAACTTCGGCCGGGTTTGGTCCACCGAGCATAATCAGCACTTCGCCCGAGGTTGGAGAGGGACTGTGCGCCGCACCGGCATACAGCGAGCGGCCATAAACCACTTCCACCATCGCCTGTTTTGTCGCTTCATCTGCGGCAATATACGCCACGTCATCAGAGTCTGCTGTGATGAGTCCGAGGCTACGTATATGTGGCGGTAATTTAAGTTCGCGGGCAAAACCGTCATTTACCGAGGCAATCACACGCATCGCGGTGACTGAAGGTCTAATCAAATCTAATGCTGGCATGATGCCTCCTTAACGGGTCATATTGATGCCGGATGCTTTTTGCTCCAGCATGCGCTTGGCCAAATCCACAATCACCGCCGCCGCTTCAACCGGTGGCGTACCGCCCTGGTGAATGTTCGAGATGCAGGTACGGTCAGCCTCAACGGTGGTTGCCACACGCGGCGAATAGACGGCGTAGCAAGAAAGACTTTCCGACTGGCCGAGGCCCGGACGCTCACCAACCAGCAAGATCACCGCTTTTGCACCCAGCAGTTCGCCGATCTGATCTTCAATTTTCACGCGCCCATAGCGAACAAAGAACGGCGTCCCGACCTTCAATCCGGCCTGTTTTAAGCCCGACAACAACGGCGGCAGGATCTCTTCGTAGTTGGCGGTGATGGCGTCAGTAGACAGACCATCAGAAATAATCACCTGCACATCCGGATTCATTACACACTGTGATTTCAGTGCTTCAATGGCTTCCGCACTCAGACGACGTCCCATGTCCGGGCGCGTCAGATACAAGTTTTTGTCGCTGATTTCCGAGCGCACTTCCAGTAGTCCCTGGGCTTTTACCCACTCTTCCGGCACTTCTTTCAATACCGTATCTTTCGAACGCGAGTGGTCAGCAAGGAAGCGCAGCAGCGCCTGGGTACGCGGACGTGGACCGGCACGACCGGTACATACACGCGCAGCGGTGCTACGGCGCAGTTCGGTCAATACCTCTGCACGATGCGGATTCTCAACGCCAATCCACGCTTTCGCTTCAGCTGAACCTAAGTCCATCGCACAGCTTTCACCGGTCGGCGCGGCGCACTGCGTAGTGCTGCATTTCACTTCCGCTGATGGCGCTTGAACCTGCGGCTCTCCCATTGACGCCATTACGCTGCGTACAATTTCTTCAATCTGTTTTTGATCCATCGTGTGTCATCCCCGCGTCATCAGAAGAACAGTGACGGATCGCCCGCCCGTTTGGTCAGGCGACCGTTTGCCATAATGCCCATGGTTTCCAGCCAGCGTTCAAACTCCGGCGACGGGCGCAGGTTCAGCAACTGGCGCACGGTCGCGGTGTCGTGGAAGGCGGTGGTCTGGTAGTTGAGCATGATGTCGTCACCGAGCGGCATGCCCATGATGTAGTTGCAGCCAGCGGTGGCGAGCAGAATCATCAGGTTTTCATTGAGGTTCTGGTCAGCATCAGCATGGTTGGTGTAACAGCAGTCGCAGCCCATTGAGATGCCGCTCAGCTTGCCCATGAAGTGATCTTCTAAGCCCGCGCGAATAATCTGACGGTCGTTGTATAGATATTCCGGCCCGATAAAGCCCACCACGGTGTTCACCAGGAACGGATCGTAGTGACGCGCCAGCCCGTAGTTACGCGCTTCCATCGTCACCTGATCGGCACCAAAGTTAGCGCCAGCGGAGAGCGCAGACCCTTGCCCGGTTTCAAAGTACAGGCAGTTTTCCCCGGCGATACGGTTGAATTCAGCACCCACTGCACGCGCTTCATCCAGCATGGCCAGCTCAACGCCAAACTCTTTTAAGCCTTTTTCGCTACCGCAGATACTCTGGAAAATCAGCCCGCCCGGCGCACCGCGACGAATCGCTTCAATCTGGGTGGTGACGTGCGCCAGTACGCAGCCCTGGGTCGGAATATTGAACTTGTCGATAACGCCATACACGGTATCGAGCACGCGGCTTAAGTTTTCCACGTCATCCGTGACCGGGTTGACACCGATCACCGCATCGCCCGCACCGAAAGACAGTCCTTCATAGATTTGCGCCGCAATACTCTGTACATCGTCACGGGTATCGTTCGGCTGCAAACGGCAGCTAAAGGTGCCCGGTAGACCGATGGTGGTGTTAGCCTTTTTGATCACCGGCATTTTCTTACCGCCGTAGATCAGGTCCGCGTTAGAGCAGATTTTTGCTACCGCAGCGACCACTTCCGACGTTAACCCTTTACGCGTAAACGCAATATCATCAACAGAGGTTTCATCGCTCAGCACGTACTCGCGCAGCTCGCTGATACTCCAGTTTTTGATGCGGTTATAGGCCGTTTCGTTGACGTCATCCTGAATAAGACGCGTCACGCAGTCCTCTTCATAGGAAATCACCGGGTTATTACGGATATCCGCTACCGTCATTTCCGACAATACCTGCTTAGCCGCCACGCGCTCTTGCGAACTGGTTGCAGCGACACCTGCCAGCACATCCCCCGAACGCAGTTCGTTGGCTTTTGCCAGCACCTCTTTAACATCCTTAAACTGATAAACATTGCCGAACAATGTGGTCTTTAGTTTCATAAGTCGTTCCCTCAGGAAGGAAATGCGAGTGATTTCACCGTCACCGGCACAACCGATCCGCCAAAAAGAGGCGTACCAATGTCGATATAGTCCCCCGCCCGGACAACCACCTCATCGATGACCGCCAGCGGGTGTTGCTGTAACTGTGGGCGTAACAGCATGCCCAGGGCTTTACCAAAATCCTGCTCGGCTACCACCAGCAGGGGATGCGGATTCGGATAGCGCGCGACAAAGGCCAGCAACGCATCAATCACCGTTAACAGCGCGGCGTAGCGCACCGGCAGAGAAGCGGGCAGCGCCAACACGTAGGCGTCCGTTTGCGGGTCCAGATCGAGCTGCATTAGTGCCTGTTGCCAGGCGGCCACCAGATCAGCCTCATCAACCGGAATCGCCACCGGCAGATTGCGCAGCGGAAGCGCCACACCTTCCAGCCAGATAGTGCTGCCCGAAAGCGACAGCGTATGCGCACCGGCGCCAATCACTGTGGCGCGCACGGTTTGCGCCGGGAACTGCACGTTCATCTCACGCAGGCGCGGATGTTCATGCAGCGCCGTCGCTAACAGCGGCCCAATGTCGGAAAAACAGAACGGATCGGCAGGTTGGTTGCGGTAGCACTCGCCCACCCCGCCGGACAACGTAATCACTTCCGGCTTCACGCCCGCCGGTAACAGAGCGGTTTGCATCAGCGCCTGTGCCAGCGGTGATAACGTGCCGTCAATCACCTCCACAATCAGCGCCGCCATCCGTCGGGCCACCTGAACAAGCTGCGCCGCATTGAGGGTTCGGGCATCAGTGCCTGGACCAAATACGTCATCCACAATCATTTGTCCCGGCTGATGCGCATGCACCACGCGCCCCTGACCGTCCGTTTCCAGTAGCCGTCCGCCGACGTTCAGACAGGCCGATCCGCTGACTTTTCCGGCATCGAACAGAACGTAGTTCGACGTACCGCCGCCGATGTCGATATTCAGTACGCGGCACAACTTCTGCTCGGACAGGGTTTGTGCCCCCGCACCGTGACCAGCAATCACCGATTCCAGATGCGGACCGGCGCTGGCAACCACGAAATCCCCCAGCGACTGGGAGAGCGCCATCACCGCCGGGCGCGCGTTGCGCGTTTTGGCACTTTCCCCGGTAATGATGATCGCGCCGGAATCAACCGTTTCCGGCGCAATGCCCGCCGCCTGATACTGGGCGAGGATCAGTGCTTTCAGTTCGGCCTCTTTCAACCCGCCCTGCTTATCAACAGGGGTAAAGAACACCGGGCTTTGCCAGCTAATTTCGCGTTTGATGAATTCGTAGCGCGGCACCTGCGACACTGCCGCACGGTTAACCAGCTCAAGGCGCGAGAAGATCACCTGAGTGGTGGTGGTGCCGATATCGATACCGACGCTGAGTAGCTGGCGAGTATTCACGATTGCGCCTCCGGATTGGTTTCTGCTGGTGCCGGAACATCTTCGTCTTTCGGTACTAACAGCATAGCCACGCCAATCGCCGTCACGCCGCCGATCAGCTTGCCGACAATCATCGGGAAGATCATGGCGTTCATGTTGGCAGCGGCGAAACCTAAGTGGTCACCCAGAGCGAAGGCCGCGGAAACCGCAAAGGCGCAGTTGATCACTTTGCCGCGGGTATCCATGTTTTTCATCATGCCGAACATTGGGATGTTATTGGCAAGCGTTGCCACCATACCCGCAGCCGCAATGTTATTGACTTTTAACAGGTTGCCGACGCTCATCAGCGGTTTTTCAAACCAGCGGGTCAGCAGCAGCACCATCGGGTAGGCACCCAGCAGCACACAGGAGATAGAACCGATAACTTCGATGGCGCGCATCACTTCACCCGGCTTGTCGCCTGGCGCCATGAAAATAGGATCAAGACCTGGGATCAGCTCCCAGCCGAGCAGGAACTTGATGACTGCCGCAGCCAGACCGAGGGTGATCAGCGCTACCAGGAACTTGGCGAAGATCTGGAAGCCGTTGATCATTTTTTCCGGGATGAATTTCAGTCCCAGCGCCACCAGCACGGCTACGATCAGCACCGGGATCATGTTCATCAGGATCAACGCAAAGGTGAACTCCACCGGCTGACCGTTGATTTCCACGCCGGAGTACATCGCGACCAGACCACCCGCAATACAGCCAATCGGAATGGTGACAATACCGGCCAGCACGCCCAGCGCCAGATAACGACGGTCAGACGGTTCAATAATTCCCAGCGCAACCGGAATGGAGAACACCAGCGTCGGTCCCATCATCGCGCCGAGAATCAGCCCAGAGTACAACCATGCCGCCACGTCGCCGCCCGCCAGCTCTTTCGCCAGGAAGAAGCCGCCCATATCGCACGCCAGCAGCGTTCCGGCAAACATCGACGGGTTCGCGCCCAGCATTTCGTACAGCGGAATAATTACCGGCCCGAGCACATGCGCCAGTACCGGTGCCAGCGCGGTCATACCGACCATCGCCAGGCCCAGCGCGCCCATTGCCATAAAGCCTTCTTCAAACTGACCGCCCGATCCCTCAATGCTCTTACCGAACTTACCGAGGAAGCGCGCCGAACCGCCGAACTGCGACAGGATCCTGTCCACGGCGGCAATCAGCATAAAGAACATCATGATGTACATGATGATTTCGTTAATTCCCATAGCCCCTACTCCCTGTCATTTGTGATTTGTAGGCCGGATAAGACGTTTACGTCGCCTCCGGCATTAACGCCGTGTTATTGCCGGATGGCGGTGCAAGCACCTTATCCGGCCTACAGGCATTACCCGGCAGCCGCGTACAGGTCGATAATCTGTTCCTGCGTGGCGATGCGTGGGTTACTGCGAATACAAATATCCTCCAGCGCGGCGTGTGCCCATGCGCTGTAATGCTCGGGTTTTGCTCCAACGTCTGAGAGTCGTTTGGTCTGGCCCACTTCGCTAATCAACTCGCTGACCGCGTTGATAGCATCACGATCGTCCGATTTCTTGTTGGTTAACGCGCGTCCGATATGGCTGAAGCGCTCACGACACACCATGCGGTTGAACCCCATTACCGTAGGAAGCAGCATGGCGTTAGCCTGTCCGTGTGGGATATGCAACGTCGCTCCCGGCTGGTGCGCCATCGCATGGCACAGGCCCAGCCCTGCGCTGGAAAACGCCATCCCGGCCATACAGGAAGCCAGCAGCATGCTTTCGCGCGCCGCCAGATCCTGACCGTAGCCGACGGCCTTCGGCAGCGATTTACCTATCATCGCAATCGCGCCAATCGCCAGACTGTCGGTAAACGGCGTCGCGTTCAGCGCGCTATACGCTTCAACGGCGTGCGTCAGTGCATCAATCCCGGTCATTGCCGTTACATGTGCAGGCACGCCTTCCGTCAATGCAGCGTCCAGGATCGCCACATCCGGCATCAGGGTTGCGTGGGCCAGCACTTTTTTGAGTCCAGTCGCGGCGTCGATTATCACCGTGACGTTGGTGGTTTCTGAGCCCGTTCCGGCGGTAGTCGGTACGGCAATCAGCGGCAGACGTGGGCGTAACGCGCTGCGCTCGTCCATGCCTGCCAGCGTCTGAGTGGGGTTGGTCACCAGCAACGCCACTGCCTTGGCGGCATCCAGTACGGAGCCACCACCAAAGGCCACAACGCCATCGCACTTCGATTCACGCAATTGCGCGACCGCCGCGCAGACGTCTGTAATGCACGGTTCGCCCACCGGACATGGCCACAGCGTCATCGCCACGCCTTTCATCGCCAGACTGCGCTCCAGTGCGGCGGTCATCCCCGCCTGATGCAGGAAGCTGTCCACCATGACGAACATATGCGTCAATCCGCGCGTTTGTGCTTCCTGTCCGCAGGTACTGAGCGCTCCCAGCCCACAAAGGGTGACCGGTGGAACGCTAAACGTTTTTACGCGTTGCAGATTCAGGGTATCGAATGCCTGAAAGAGCGCGGTCTGCAATTCAGCTTGCATAGATTCCTTCCGCTTTTTCTTTTCCGCTGTTGGCAATCGCCAGCGGGGTCATAAACAGGCTGTGCTGGGGTAAATGCACCTGCAGTTCCGGGAAACGCTTACGGAACAGCTCATCAACGCCCGGCTGCATGCAGGAACCACCGGCCAGCCATAAATCGGTAACGCCCTGACCCGCAATATGATGGGCGACGATTTCCGCCATTTTTTCGTAGACAGGCTTCACCACCGGCCAGATTTCTTTGCCATTGCTACGCTTGTACTGCTCGGCTTCTTCTAACTGGATACGACGGTTCCCGGCCAGCGTCAGAGAGATATGATGCCCACCGGTTGCTTCATCAGCGGAGTAGGTCACCTTGCCTTGTTTAACGATCGCAATCCCGGTAGTGCCACCACCAATATCCACCACGCCGGCGTTATCGAGCTGCAACAGATCCGCCACCGCTGTCGGTTCGTCGAGCACATGGCTCACTTCAAGCCCGGCAGACTCCAGCACGTTAATAGAGATGCGAGGGTCAGTTCCCGGTGGAAATGAGGTTGCCGCATGGGTAAAGCGGCAACCCAGCTGTTGTTCGAGCGTATCGAGATGGCGACGAACGATGGTCACCGCACCAAAGAAATCCCAGACGATGCCATCGCGCACGACATCGGCCCAGTCCAGGCAAACCGCGACCGGCTGTCCGTCACTGTCCACAACCATCGACACCACATCACACGTTCCCAAATCAATGCCCAACCACAGCGGTGAATCGCTCTTTGTGGGCGTCTGGTTACATAGCGTTGCCGCTTTTAGCAGTCTGGGTGTCAACCAACGTTGTTCGTCGTGCGCCATCTCATTTACTCCTTATACAATTCTGAAGGCGTCTACCAACACACAGCGACGCAGACGCACAAACGTACGCGCACTGGTCACCCCTTCCCCGGTTGGTGTGGTAATGGTCATCGTGGTCCAGCCTTCGCCGCCGAGTCCAAGACCGGCAATGCACGGTCCGTTCTTAACGAAGATGCTGGTATCAATGGCGTTTGCCATACGGTTCATGTTGTCGATATTGCGCGAGTGCATCGCCGCCGTATGGTGGCAACCACCTTCAAGCTTGACCGCCAGTTCAATGGCTTCATCGACGTTAGCGACCCGCACGACTGGTAGAACCGGCATCATCAGTTCGGTGACGGCAAACGGATGCGTCGCGGAGGTTTCGACGAATAACAGACGGGTTTGATCCGGTACGTTCAGACCAATCGCCGCAGCGATTTTGCCTGCGTCACGACCTACCCAGTCACGACTGACCGTGCCTTTACCGCGCTCATCGATATTTTTCAGCAGCACCGGCTGCAGCTGTTCGGCCTGGGCCGTGGTGAGTTTCACCGCATGCTGGCTTTCCATCAGACGCATCAGTTCATCAGCGACGCTATCGACCACGATCAGCACTTTTTCGTCAGCGCAGATGATGTTGTTGTCAAACGATGCGCCTTTGACTACCGACTGCGCCGCGCGTGCCAGGTCAGCCGTTTCATCAACCACCACCGGCGGATTACCTGCGCCAGCGGCAATCAAACGTTTGTTGGTGTGCTTACGCGCGGCATCTACTACGGCTTCACCACCGGTCACCACCAGCAGGCCGATACCAGGGTACTTGAACAGACGTTGGGCAGTCTCGATATCTGGGTTGGCAACCGTCACCAACAGGTTTGCCGGACCGCCTGCGGCAACTACCGCCTGGTTAAGCAGAGTGATAGCGCGCTGAGAGACTTTTTTCGCCGCCGGATGCGGTGCGAAAACCACGCTGTTACCAGCGGCAATCAGGCTGATGGCGTTGTTAATAACGGTCGCGGCCGGGTTGGTGGATGGGGTTACCGAGGCCACCACGCCCCACGGCGCGTTTTCAATCAGCGTCAGACCGTTATCGCCGGTCAGAACCTGTGGAGACAGGCATTCCACACCCGGCGTGCCGCGCGCCTGCGCCACGTTTTTGGCAAATTTATCTTCGACGCGTCCCATGCCGGTTTCAGTGACGGCAAGTTCCGCTAATTCTCTGGCGTGCTTTTCGCCCGCCTCACGTAGCGCCGTGATAGCCAGTTGGCGCATGGCGACGCTTTTCAGCCCCTGCTGGGCCAGTTTTGCTGCCGCCACTGCGTCATCCAGGGAGGCAAAAACGCCCATTTCTTGAACGGCACTGACGGGTTGGCTGCTGTCTTTCATTTTCAGCAGTACCGCTTTCACGACCTGTTCAATATCCTGTTGATTCATGATTTTCTGCCTTATTTATGGAAGATCACCTGACCACCTGCCACCACTTCATCGACAATGCCAATCACGCACAGATCGACAGGCGATGATTCATTCCGGTGCGCCTGACGGGCGGAGCTTCCGCTGACCAGCAGCACCCACTCTCCGGTTCCCGCCCCGATGCTGTCGATAGCAACAGCACATTGCCCGTCGGGATTTCCCTGGGCGTCAATCATTTCCACCATCAGCAACTTGTCGTGCGCGAGCCCCTGATGGCGTACGGTACAAACAATTTGTCCTGTAACGATTGCCAGTTTCATACGCGCCTCCGTGGCATATTTCAGGTAAAACCTCCCCCTACCCTCCGCAGAAGGTAATGTGAAAAGGAGAGAGGGTGACGCCAGCAATGAAGTCTGTGGCGTCACATGGACGACTTACATGTCGTTGCTGTCGCCTTTAAAGCTGATCGGGAACACTTCTTCCAGATCGCCGTGCGGACGCGGGATCACGTGCACTGAAACCAGCTCGCCAATACGCTGTGCTGCCGCAGCACCTGCGTCCGTTGCAGCTTTACATGCCGCTACGTCGCCACGGACCATGGCAGTGACCAGACCGCCACCGATCTGCTTCACGCCAACCAGTTTCACACGTGCCGCTTTAACCATTGCGTCAGAAGCCTCAATCAGTGCAACCAGGCCCCGGGTTTCAATCATTCCTAATGCTTCCATTGTGTTTTCCTCTCATTAAGGGGTCCTGAACGGGACCTTATACAACCAGTGTGTGCGAGGCGTTTTCACGACTCATGTCAGTCTGGCGCGGCACTGCTGCCACCAACGCCAGTTCGATAATTTCCTGTACGCTACAGCCACGAGAGAGATCATGAAGCGGTGCGGCAAGCCCCTGAATCAATGGCCCTACTGCGCGATACCCTCCCAGACGCTGAGCGATTTTGTAGCCAATATTGCCCGCCTCCAGCGATGGGAAGACCATCACATTGGCATTGCCCTTTAACGGACTTGCTGGCGCTTTTTGCGCAGCGACATCCGGAACAAAGGCGGCATCAAATTGCAGTTCACCGTCCACGGTAAGCTGCGGGGCACGCTCACGAACGATCTCGGTCGCCTGCTGCACGTTAGCGACGTTAGGATGGCGAGCACTGCCATTACTTGAAAACGACAGCATGGCCACGCGCGGCTCTTCACCTGTGATCGCCTTCCAGGTTTCAGCGCTGGCGATGGCGATATCCGCCAGCTGTGCAGCAGTGGGCTGCGGCACAACGCTACAGTCTGCAAATCCTAATGACGGCCCGAGATACTGCGGCAGCATCAGGAAAATTGACGACAGCGTTTTGCAACCAGGCTGTAATCCAATAATGCGCAATCCTGCACGCAGCACGTTTGCCGTTGATGACAAGTTGCCCGCAATACACACATCGGCTTTACCGGCACTGACCATCGCGGCGGCAAACATCAGCGGATCGTTGAGCTTCTCCCGCGCATCCGGCGGCGTTTTTTCACCCGCACGGGCCAGCCAGCGCAGGGCAAACTCTTCACGCATCTGTACATTGCTTTGTGGATCAATAACCTGAATACCATCCATGGCTACGCGATGACTGAGCGCAAACTGGCGTAGCGCAAACGGGCTGGCGACGAGAATGGGGCGCGCCAGACCGTGCTGATGCAGGTAATTGGCCGCCTTCAGCACCCGGACATCCAGCGCATCCGGGAACACTACTCGTGCAGGTGAGCGTTGGGCGAGTTGACGAGCACGTTCAATGATCATTGCTTCTCCCCCAGTCTCTGTTGAATTTGACTAACCGTCAGCGGATGCTTTGCAACACTCAGAATCATCATCACGTAGACCGTACTGGAAAGGCGGTTGAGCGCCTGCATAATGTCCGGTCGCATAACCTCAAAACTGCGAGTGATGAATACCTGGGCCGCCACCGTCTCCGTTTCACGGACTTTGGTACGCAGCAGATTAAGCAGCGCACAATCACGTCCATGGCTGGCTTCAGGCACCAGATGGTCGTGGTCCAGATAGCGCAGCGGTTGATGTGAAAGACGGTGTAAATCTTCGTCACTCAAACCCACGACAGCTTGTGCTGCCAGCGGCTCATCCATGGCGTCTGCGCGCATAATATTGCCCAGGCGCGAGCGGATATCCGCCAGCCACGGCTGCCACGGTTCTGCCATCTCAATCTGCAACCACACAGCCAGGGCGATGGTGCTGTCCAGCGCGGCGCGAAATCCCAGCCGAGGGTCACTTTTGGCGACCATCTTGTCCGCTGTCAGATGCGTCAGGGTGTCCGGTTTCTTCGCCACCGGTTGATGGCACAGTTCGCAGCTGGCCTGTGGATGCGTATCACTGCTGGTTAATCCATGAACCGGCTGCGGCTGCTGTTCTTCGTCATCAATAAACAGGCTGCCCTGCTCGTCAATAAACTTAATGCGCAGATGTCGGCTTTCCAGTAATTCCCGGGCAGACGGCGTCAGGCGAGCGTCAGCGGGGAGATGAATTTCAGCCCCTTCGCTGAGCGTATGATTCGCTCTGAGCCATGCTTCGGTAATGAAATCCTTCATACATCCGCCTTAGCAGGACTGCCAGTTCGCAGGCCAGGCCACATACAGAAACTTCACCGTCGATGGCGTACCAAATTCGATGCTGGAGCCTTTCGGGATAAACATCACGTCCCCGGCTTTTGCAATCATGGTTTCGCCTTCGTGGCGAACATGCAGCTCTCCTTCCAGAATCATGTCGATTTCGTCGTAGTTCAGCGTCCATGGGAAAAAGGCGTTATCCCACTGCATAAACCCGGCGGCCATGCTGCTACCGTCCTGGTCGGTCACCAGATCGGTTAAGCCCACGCAGTGCGGCTGCGCGCCGTCAAAACGACCAAACTTCACGCTGCTGCCGTCGATGACTTTCACACCGCCTTTGCCGGTCACCGAGTTAAAGCTCGGCTGCATTCCGCCCTGCTCCAGCGACTGCTTTTCCTTCATGACTTTGTCCATCAGCTGCGCGACCAGGCTTTCGGTAAACTGCCCTTCCGGTAACTGCGCAATGATGGTTTCGCGAATACGCTGGCTTTCCGTTTTGCCATCAATCACCGCAGCCGGAGCAGCAGCGACGGCGCCTGGCGCGGATTCATCGCATTCACTGATGGTAACGCCCAGCAGCTCCGCAACTTCGCGCGCCTCCGGGGTGATGATGCTGGCGCGCAGAACAACCGACATTTCCTGTTCGCCGCGTGCGTGGGCCGCACGAATATCGTTAGCTGTGATAAGTTTTTTCACCTGCCCTTTCCTCCTTTTGGCTGAGCTCAGTCAGATAATCCACCAGGTGCTGCACACTGCGCGGGTCATGGCTATTGAGCTCAAAAATCGGCTCCTGAAACCCCATCCCGCGAAGTAGTTGTCGCGTTGCGGCGACATCGGCATCCGGCATGTCCGTTTTACTGATAACGGCGATTTGTCGTTTACTGGCACCGATATCCAACAGCCCGGCAGGTAAGCGACTTTCTTTATCATTTGCCGCGTGTATATAAATCAACGTATCAACATCCTGCAGCGTGGTAATTAAGGCGTGATACCAGCGCGGATGGCTAAAATATTCCCCTGGCGTATCGATATCGCCATTTTCATTAAACTCCACGGCCTGTGTTTTTCTGGCGAGGGAATAATTCCCCTGTAGCGCATTAAAGAGCGTTGTTTTCCCCGCCCCCACCGTACCGACAAACGCAATACGTTTCATCGCCGCCTCTGATTAACTTTTTGTCAGGTTGCACAAAGTGAAATTTAATAATCGACCCAGACCGCTTACCGTCTGTAATAACGCTTCTTCTACTGCGCCTACCGAGCCGTAGATCACCAGTGCGCCGCTGAATCTATCGAGAAAACCGATATGTACATCCGCCGCCTTCATGGCTAAGTCACCGGCAATCATCGCGGTTTCGCCTGGCGTCAGCGTCATGATGCCGATAGCGCCCGCTTCGGGAACGCCGATCTTTTTCGCTAATTCCTCGCCGGGGTGCGCAATGAGATGCGCCAGCGTGACCTGTTTCCCCGGCACAAATTCCTGAATAATGCGTTCTTTTTCCATTGCTCACCGCCTCCGCTAAAACTGCCCTTATCGTGGCAATTTTTTGTCAGAGTAAATAACAAAATTCGGCAACCAGGTTTAAAAGGTGAAGTAGATCACTAAGAAAGGGAAAATAAAAAGGCGCGAGAGAAACCCGCGCCGGAAATTAATTAAAGTGAAATTACAGCGGCTGAGTCTGTGCTTCTACAACCGCCAGCGCCACCATATTAACGATACGACGAACAGAGGCGATCGGCGTTAATACATGAACAGGTTTCGCAACCCCCATCAGCACCGGGCCAACCGTTACGCCTTCAGAACTGGAAACGCGTAGTAAGTTGTAACTAATACGGGCCGCTTCCATATTCGGCATCACCAGAATATTCGCTGAGCCTTTCAACGGACTGTCCGGCATGCGGTCATTACGGATACTTTCCACCAGCGCGGCGTCGCCGTGCATTTCGCCGTCAATCATCAACTCTGGCGCGCGCGCCTTAATCAGCTCCAGCGCTTCGCGCATTTTGCTGGCCGACGGGCAGTCAGAGGAACCAAAGTTGGAGTGAGATAGCAACGCCACCTTCGGTTCAATACCAAAGCGACGCACAGTCTCTGCCGCCATAACGGCGATTTCCGCCAGTTGCTCAGGCGTAGGATCGTCGTTGACGTAAGTATCGGCGATAAAAGTGTTACCGCTTGGCAGCAGCAAGGCGTTCATCGCCCCGGCAGTATGCACGCCGTCACGATGACCAAACACCTCTTTCACCACGCTGAAGTGCTCATGGTAGTCACCAATCGTACCGCAGATCATCGCATCCGCTTCGCCACGCTGCACCATGATTGCACCGATCACCGTAGTGTTGGCAATCACCGCACGCTGCGCCTGCTCCTGGGTGATCCCACGGCGCTTCATAATCTGGTAGTACTCGCTCCAGTACTCTTTAAAGCGTGGATCGGATTCGTTGTTGACGATTTCAAAATCGACGCCCGCTTTGATCTGCAGCCCCAGTTTCTGGATACGCATTTCAATAACGCTCGGACGACCGATCAGGATTGGTTTTGCCAGCCCTAAAGTAATCAGCTCCTGGGTAGCATGCAGTACGCGCGCTTCTTCCCCTTCCGTCAGCACCACACGCTTCGGCGCTTTGCGTGCCAGGGAGAAAATTGGCTTCATGAACAGGTTGGTTTTGTAGACGAATTCAGTCAGCTTATCGATGTAAGCGTCAAAGTCGGCAATCGGACGCGTTGCCACACCAGAGTCCATCGCTGCTTTCGCCACAGCAGGGGCGATTTTGACGATCAGACGCGGGTCGAACGGTTTCGGAATGATGTATTCCGGGCCGAAGCTCAGGTCCTGATCGCCATAAGCAGAGGCCACCACTTCACTCTGCTCGGCATGCGCCAGCTCAGCAATGGCGTGCACCGCCGCCAGTTTCATCTCTTCGTTGATGGCCGTTGCACCGACATCCAGCGCACCGCGGAAGATGAACGGGAAGCACAGGACGTTGTTAACCTGGTTCGGGTAGTCTGAACGACCAGTACAAATGATTGCGTCGGAACGCACCTCTTTTGCCAACGGCGGCAGGATTTCCGGTTCCGGGTTAGCGAGTGCCAGAATCATTGGCGCACGCGCCATCTTCTTAACCATTTCCTGCGTCAGCACTTTCGGACCGGAGCAACCGAGGAAAATATCTGCGCCGTCAATGACATCATCCAGCGTACGCTTACCGTCATCCACCACCGCATAAGCCGCTTTGGTTTCCGCCATGTTCGGTTCGCGGTCTTTGTAAATCACGCCTTTGGAGTCACAGACCACAATATT
Organism: Citrobacter sp. CF971; assembly: GCF_006385635.1. Taxonomy (NCBI): domain Bacteria; kingdom Pseudomonadati; phylum Pseudomonadota; class Gammaproteobacteria; order Enterobacterales; family Enterobacteriaceae; genus Citrobacter; species Citrobacter sp. CF971. The sequence continues at coordinate 3,477,579 of NZ_CP041051.1, forward strand.
GTGTTTCTGCATACCCAGCGCTACCAGCAGGTTCATACAGGCAATCGCCGCCGCGCCTGCGCCAGACACCACCATGCGCACGTCGGAGATATTTTTCTCAACCACCCGCAGACCGTTCAGAATTGCGGCAGTACTGATGATTGCTGTACCGTGCTGGTCATCGTGGAAGACCGGAATATTCATGCGTTCGCGCAGCTTTTGCTCAATGTAGAAGCACTCCGGCGCTTTGATATCTTCGAGGTTGATACCGCCAAACGTGGGTTCCAGGGCCGCAACCACATTGATAAATTTATCCGGATCGAGTTCATCGACTTCAATGTCGAACACGTCGATCCCGGCGAATTTCTTAAACAGAACGCCTTTACCTTCCATCACCGGTTTGCCGGCCAGTGCGCCAATGTTGCCAAGACCCAGCACCGCCGTACCGTTAGAGATAACCGCAACCAGGTTGCCGCGCGCGGTGTATTTGTAGGCTGCCAGCGGGTCCTTTTCAATTTCAAGACACGGTGCAGCCACGCCCGGCGAGTAGGCCAGCGCCAGGTCGCGCTGCGTTGCCAGAGGCTTGGTCGGAGAAACCTGGATTTTACCGGGTACTGGAAATTCGTGGAAATCGAGGGCGCTTTGTTTTAACTGGTCATCCATCTTGTTGTTCCTTTCACGTATCTATCAAAAAAGTGGCGCGGGTAACCATTCTACTGAGCCGCACATTATCACCTCAGTCAACGGCACAAACTTTGAAGGTCCCCAAACTCTCACCATTCAAAGAAAGAATTTGTTATCAATTTATAACAGCCATGTTACCTGCTTAATCCAGCAATACCATGCTTGTCTGCTATGCTTTTTGCTGACAACGCCCGCAATTTTCCCAAAAGTGTGAATCACAACACGCATCTAACACTTTACTTTTCAAGGAGTATTTCCTATGCCCCGTAAAGAGCTTGCCAATGCCATTCGTGCGCTGAGTATGGATGCCGTCCAAAAAGCTAACTCCGGCCACCCAGGAGCACCAATGGGGATGGCCGATATCGCCGAAGTGCTGTGGAACGATTTTCTACGCCATAACCCGACAGATCCCACCTGGTACGATCGTGACCGGTTTATTCTGTCCAACGGCCACGCCTCAATGCTGCTTTACAGCCTATTGCATCTTTCCGGTTACGACCTGCCGATCGAAGAATTAAAGAACTTCCGTCAGCTCCATTCGAAGACGCCAGGTCACCCGGAAATTGGCTACACGCCGGGCGTGGAAACCACCACCGGACCGCTGGGCCAGGGTTTGGCCAACGCCGTCGGCATGGCCATTGCCGAGCGCACGCTGGCAGCGCAGTTTAACCAGCCGGACCATGAGATTGTTAACCACTTTACCTGGGTCTTTATGGGCGACGGCTGTCTGATGGAGGGTATTTCACACGAGGCTTGTTCGCTGGCGGGCACGCTGGGGCTTGGCAAACTCATCGGCTTCTACGATCACAACGGCATCTCAATTGATGGCGAAACCGAAGGCTGGTTTACCGACGATACTGCAAAACGCTTTGAGGCTTACCACTGGCATGTAGTGCACGATATTGACGGTCATGACCCTGAGGCGGTGAAAAAAGCCATTCAGGAAGCGCAGGCTGTTACCGATAAACCGTCGCTGATTATCTGCCGCACGGTGATTGGTTTTGGCTCACCGAATAAAGCCGGGAAAGAGGAAGCACACGGCGCTGCGCTGGGCGAAGAAGAGGTGGCGCTGACCCGGCAGAAACTGGGGTGGCATCATCCTGCTTTTGAAATCCCCAAAGAGATTTACCGGGCCTGGGACGCACGCGAGAAAGGCGAAAAAGCGCAACAGGGCTGGAAGGAAAAATTCGCAGCTTACGAACAAGCCTACCCAGAACTGGCGGCAGAGTTTACTCGCCGGATGAGCGGCGGACTGCCTAAGGAGTGGGAAGCAACAACCCAGAAATATATTACCGACCTGCAAGCCAACCCAGCCAAAATAGCCACCCGTAAAGCTTCGCAAAATACCCTGAACGTCTATGGGCCGATACTGCCAGAACTGCTCGGCGGCTCGGCGGATCTGGCACCCAGCAACCTGACCATCTGGAAAGGCTCCTCCTCTCTTAAAGAGGATCATGCAGGAAACTACATCCACTACGGCGTGCGGGAATTTGGCATGACCGCCATTGCCAATGGTATCGCGCACCACGGGGGCTTCGTACCTTACACTGCCACGTTCCTGATGTTTGTTGAATATGCCCGTAATGCCGCGCGCATGGCGGCGCTGATGAAAGCCCGACAAATCATGGTTTATACCCACGACTCGATTGGCCTGGGGGAAGATGGTCCCACGCACCAGGCCGTCGAACAACTCGCCAGCCTACGCCTGACACCTAATTTCAGTACCTGGCGACCGTGCGATCAGGTTGAGGCGGCAGTAGGCTGGAAGCTGGCGGTCGAACGCCATGACGGGCCAACGGCGCTGATCCTCTCGCGGCAGAATCTGGCGCAGGTTGAGCGCACGCCTGAGCAAGTGCAGCAAATTGCCCGCGGCGGCTATGTGCTGAAGGACGGCGGCGGTAAGCCGGATGTTATCCTGATTGCTACCGGTTCAGAAATGGAAATCACGCTGCTGGCTGCGGAAAAACTGACCGGCGAAGGCCGTAACGTGCGGGTAGTTTCTCTGCCTTCAACCGATATCTTCGACGCCCAGGATGAGACGTACCGGGAGTCGGTCCTGCCGGCAAACGTCAGCGCGCGCGTGGCGGTAGAAGCCGGTATTGCCGACTACTGGTACAAGTATGTTGGGCTGAAAGGGGCGATTGTTGGGATGACGGGCTATGGGGAGTCGGCGCCGGCAGACAAGCTGTTCCCGTTCTTCGGCTTTACGGTAGATAACATCGTCGACAAAGCACACAAGGTGCTTAACGTGTGATCCACAGTGTGGGCCAGGCATCTGGCCCATGCCAGTTATCACAACTTGGCTCCTGGGCATAGCGCACCAGGCGAAAACGCTGACCATCGTAGCGCCAGCGGGTCTGGATACCGCAATCTGCCAACCCTCGTCCTTTAGCGAGGGTAACCAGCTCCCGCGACTTTTCGTCAAACGTAGCGTTGGTCAGCTCCATATCGCGACTTTCCGCATCCGTTTTAAAAGGCAGGCTTAACCGTACCGCGCGTGAAGTCAGCGGGGTTGTACGTGAAACCACCCACGCCAGATCGATAGTGTTATACGCTCCGGCCTCACAGCCAATCATCAGCAGCGCTTTATCATCCGTTAGGGCCGTGACGCGCATCTCGCGACGCAGCGGATCGATAGAGCAACGAATACCGTTGATTCGCCAGTTACCATAGTCCAGCAGTTCACTGCGCTCTTGCTGTGTGAGAGGCGTTGGTGTTGGGTTAATGACCGCTACGCCTTTCAGCGCGGGGGCAGGAGGTACACTGAGCGGAGGCTCGTCACCTTTTTCGATCCATGCGGTTTCGCTGCCAACCCGTTTTTGCTGGGCATCGATAAACAACAATGCGGCTTTTAGCCCGACCAGCGAAAGATTTTGCGCACCTTTTTGCAGGGTAATCGCCTTCGCGTCCTGTACGGTTTGTAAAAATGCGCTAATGGTGGCGGGATCATCGGTCATCAGTTGCCATGGGGTAACACGCCAGTGCTCGCCGCTCAGCGAGAGCGGCACACCATCCAACAACAGACGCGGCGCAATATCGCTCTCTTTGACGTTGGACGATTCCAGCCCGCCCAGCTCAATACGCAACACGGCATCAGTATGTGCCCCGGCGCTGCGGCTCAAGGTCATGACCAGGCCGTGGTGCTCTCCGGTATTGCGCGCCACGCAAAAATTTTGGTTATTACACGTCACCTGCCAGTCAGAAAACGCCTGTTGCGCGGGCGCAGCCCAGAGCAATCGGGCTGGTAGCAACCCAAGCAGGAAAAGGAGAATAACGCGATAGCGCATGGACGGTACAACCCCGAAGTCAAAACACACAGCCTAAGCGGTATCTTCCTTGCGCGACTGATGTGGCTCAATAAGAATTGTCGGATTGGCCGTAAATTTGTAAAGAAATATAAATCCCACGCATTAGTCCATGAGATGCGACGACTGCAAATAGTTCAACAATAGCACCGTTTTACCGTCACGGATCTCACCCGTTTTGATCATTTCCAGCGCCTGTGTGAACGGCAGTTCCAGAACTTCAATGTCTTCATCTTCCACACCGCCACCAGCGTTTGCTCGCTGGCTGTCACTGTATTGTGCAATGAAGAAGTGGATTATTTCCGTCACGCCGCCCGGCGACATGTATAACTCAAACAGTTTGCGCACTTCGCCCACTTCAAAGCCGGTCTCTTCAATGGCCTCTTTGCGAATGCACGCTTCCGGTTCGTCGTTATCCAACAGCCCGGCGCAGGTTTCAATCAGTTGACCATCTTCATTACCGTTGACCCAGGTGGCGACGCGGAACTGGCGAATTAAGACCACCGTTTTCTTCTCCGGGTTATACAGCAGGATTGTGGCACCGTTACCGCGATCGTAAACCTCGCGTTTATGACGAATCACCTCCCCAGTGCTACGGGTCAGGTCATAGGTGATATTGCGCAGGATGAAGTAGTTATCGGAGAGGACTTTATCTTTGATGAGGGTAATTTTTTGCGACATACCGGCTCCACAGCAAGAAGTGAGAAATAATACTACGCCGTGAAACCGGGTTTGTCTTGGAACAATGTAGGCCTGATAAGCAAAGCGCCATCAGGCATTCATGCGGCACATTGCCGGATAACAACGCTAACGCGTCTTATCCGGCCTGGACGCCGATTAGTGAGATTTGACTGATTTTACGCCCAGCCAGTCGACGATCCCCTGGGCGGCGTGCCGCCCCTCCGCCATGGCCGTCACCACCAGATCCGCACCGCGTACCGCGTCGCCACCGGCAAAGATTTTCGGGTTACTGGTTTGGTAACGGTATGCGCTTTCAACATCGGCGGCAATGCGCCCCCAGTTATCGACCTTAACGCCATGCGACTCCAGCCACGGCATGCCGTGTGGGTGAAAACCAAACGCCATGATCACCGCATCTGCGGGCATCACAAACTCACTCCCGGCGATGGGAACAGGGCGACGACGCCCCTGCGCATCAGGTTCGCCAAGTTGGGTACGTAAGAAACGCACGCCGCTGACTCGCCCATCGGCATGCAACACCAGCTCAACCGGCTGGACGTTAAACTCGAAGTTTGCCCCCTCTTCCCGGGCGTTCTTCACCTCTTTTTTCGAACCCGGCATGTTGGCTTCATCACGACGATAGGCGCAGGTCACCTGGCTTGCACCGTGGCGCAGCGCGGTACGTACACAGTCCATGGCCGTATCGCCTCCGCCCAGAACCACCACGTTCAGTCCGGCGGTATCGATAAACGGTTCTTCAGGCAACTCATCCAGCCCCATCACCTGCTTGGTGTTGGCAATCAGGAACGGCAGCGCATCATATACGCCTGGCGCGTCTTCATTTGGCAGGTCCGCCTTCATGGAACGATAGGTTCCCACCCCCACGAACACGGCATCGTAATCCTCCAGCAACTTTTCAAGTGCGACGTCTTTACCCACTTCACAATTAAGTTCGAAATGAATCCCCATAGCGCTGAAGATTTCACGGCGACGCGTCAGCAGCGATTTGTCCAGTTTGAAGGCCGGAATACCGAACGTCAGCAAACCGCCAATTTCAGGATGGCGATCGTAAACGGTGGCACTGATACCGCTACGCGCCAGCACATCCGCGCAGGCCAGACCCGCCGGACCCGCGCCGATAATGGCAACACGCTTGTCCACTTTCTGCACATGGCTTAAGTCCGGTCGCCATCCTTTACTCAGCGCCCGATCGGAGATGTAACGCTCAATATTACCGATAGTGACTGCGCCATGCTCATTACGCACCGTGCATGCCCCTTCGCAGAGTCGATCCTGCGGGCATACACGCCCGGTCACCTCCGGCAAGCAGTTGGTTTGATGTGAAAGCTCAACCGCGGCATCGATGTTTCCGGCTTTGACCAGCTCAATCCACTGCGGAATGTGGTTATGCAACGGACAGGTCCATTCACAAATACTGTGGTCGCCGCATTTCAGGCAGCGAGAGGCTTCCCGCTCCGCCTGCGCCGTACGAAACGGCAGATAGATCTCTTCAAAGCTGGTTTTCCGGGCATCAATCGCCAGTTTATCCGGTTCACCACGCGCAGGCGTTGCCTGCATTTGCTCACGTTTGGTGATGACATGTGGAACAAAATCGGTAGTGCTGGCGTGCCATGGCTGGCTTTCCAGACTTGCGGTACGCAGCCTGCGCGCTTTTGACAGACCGGTAAGCGAGTTTTCCGTCACCAACTGTAACGCCTGCGCCGGGCAGTTCTCTACGCAGGCGGGCCCCTGTTCACGCCCCTGGCACAGATCGCATTTGTGCGCGGTGGCTTTCACCTTCCCTTTGGCGACGGGAGTGAGTACGATCTGCATCGTGCCGAAAGGACAGGCAACGACGCACGATTTACAGCCAATGCACTTTTGCGGGTTCACCTGAACGCTGTCGTTATCATGGTTAATTGCCCCATTTGGGCAACTTCTGGCGCAGGGTGCATCTTCGCAGTGGTGACAGGTCACCGCGCTGCGCTGCTGCTGATGTTTAATGACGGTAATTCGGGGCTGAAAATGCCGTTGGCTCAGGACATGCTGTTCGCCATTGTGAGCCATGACGCAGGCGACCTCACAGGCATGGCATCCCAGGCACTGCTGGCTATTGACCATAATAAAACGATTCATGGCTTCCTTCTTTTTTGGTTGCAAAAACCTTATTCTTTATAAGAGTGTTATTAACCGACACGGAAGGAAGCGGCAATGTTCATTTGCCCAGGAAGCACAACTATTTATGCAGAACCTGTGGCAGATCAATTTATTTCATCGCATATGAAATTGTGTTTCAGTTACCATCCAGTTTCATGGCGTTTTATTAACCTTTATCAAATACACCGCATCGTTCACGCTGTTTTCAGGCGCGACGTGTATTGTGTGAGGATGCACAAGTGACGGTAAAGCGTCCGGTCTCGGCCAGTCTGGCTAAAGCTTTTTTCTACATAGTGCTGCTGTCAATTCTCTCAACAGGTATTGCGCTGCTCACGCTGACCAGCAGCTTGCGAGATGCCGAAGCCATCAACGTTGCTGGCTCATTGCGCATGCAAAGCTACCGTCTGGGTTACGATCTGCAAAGCCAGAGCCCGCAGCTTAACGCCCACCGCCAGCTTTTCCAGCAGGCGCTAAACGCACCGGCATTACAGAATCTGAATGCGTGGTATGTGCCACAAGCGGTAAAAAGCCGCTATGGACGTCTGCATGCTAACTGGCTGGAAATGAATGCCCGCCTGATCGACGGCGATTTAAAATGGTACCAGGCCAATATCAACAACTACGTCGATCAAATCGATCTCTTCGTGCTGGCGTTGCAACATTATGCCGAGCGTAAAGTCATGCTGGTATTTGGCATCTCGCTGGCAGGCGGGATCGGCATATTCACCCTCGTCTTCTTTACCCTGCGGCGCATTCGCCAGCAGGTAGTGCGTCCGCTGAATAAACTGGTGATGGCCAGTCAGCAAATTGAACACGGTCAGTTTAATATCCCACCGCTGGATACCGGTTTGCCCAATGAACTGGGGTTGCTGGGCAAAACGTTTAGTCAGATGTCGAGTGAATTACACAAGCTGTATCGCTCGCTGGAAGCGTCTGTTGCCGAGAAAACTCACGATCTCCATGAAGCCAATCGCCGTCTGGAGGTGTTGTATCAGTGCTCCCAGGCGTTAAATACCAGCCAGATTGACGTGCACTGCTTCCGCCATATTTTACAGATCGTCCGCGAACATGACGCCGCGTATTTCCTTGAGCTCACCGTCGGTGATAACTGGCGGATTAGCGAAGGGACTAAAAGCCTGGAGCTGCCGATGCAGATCCTGCCGGTCACTATGCAGGAAACCGTCTACGGCGAACTGCACTGGCAAAGTCCAAACGTCAATGCTTCTATTCCACTGCTTAACAGCGTTTCCTCAATGCTGGGACGCGGGTTGTACTTCAACCAGGCACAAAAACATTTTCAGCAACTGTTGTTAATGGAGGAGCGAGCGACGATTGCACGCGAACTGCACGACTCGCTGGCACAGGTGCTCTCTTATTTACGCATTCAGTTGACGCTGCTGAAGCGGTCAATTCCGGAAGATAACGCCCCAGCGCAAAGCATCATGGCGGATTTCTCCCAGGCGCTGAACGATGCCTACCGCCAGCTACGCGAACTGCTCACCACCTTCCGTCTGACCTTACAACAGGCAGACTTACCCTCCGCCCTGCATGAAATGCTGGAAACTCTGCAAAATCAAACCTCAGCTAAACTCACACTCGACTGTCGGTTACCCACGCTGGCGTTGGATGCGCAAATGCAAGTGCACCTGTTGCAGATCATCCGCGAAGCGGTGCTGAACGCCATTAAGCATGCCAGTGCGAGCGAAATTGCCGTCAGTTGCGTAACGGCTCCGGACGGCAACCACACGGTTTATATCCGCGATAACGGCATCGGCATTGGCGAGCCGCATGAGCCTACAGGGCACTATGGACTAAATATTATGCGTGAGCGGGCGGAAAGACTAAGCGGCACGTTGACCTTCTCTCAACCTTCCGGAGGAGGAACGTTGGTAAGCATCAGTTTCCGCTCGGCTGAATCAGACAGTGATCTAACGTAAAGAACCGCAAAGCGCCGTCGGGTCTGGATCCTGGCCTGACGGCGTTGGCACGAAAGGTATGCTGTAAACGGGCATGATAATTTACATTATCTTCTTTTTTTCTCCACGTTTGACCCGTACCTTGCCGCTAAAGTGAAGCAAGCCATACCCATAACGATACGCAGAAACACGAGGTCCTCTTTTAATGGCGAATTTTTTCATCGATCGCCCCATTTTTGCCTGGGTGTTAGCTATCCTGTTGTGCCTGACAGGAGCCCTGGCTATTTTTTCACTGCCCGTTGAGCAATATCCCGATCTGGCGCCGCCAAACGTACGGGTCACCGCCAACTATCCTGGCGCCTCGGCTCAGACTCTGGAAAACACCGTCACCCAGGTGATCGAGCAGAACATGACTGGTCTCGATAACCTGATGTACATGTCGTCGCAGAGCAGCGGGACAGGCCAGGCGTCAGTTACGCTGAGCTTTGTCGCCGGAACCGATCCTGATGAGGCCGTCCAGCAGGTGCAAAACCAGCTGCAATCGGCAATGCGTAAACTGCCGCAGGCGGTACAGGATCAGGGGGTCACGGTGCGTAAGACCGGGGACACCAATATTCTGACAATCGCCTTTGTCTCCACCGATGGCTCAATGGATAAGCAGGACATCGCCGACTATGTCGCCAGTAACATTCAGGATCCGCTCAGCCGTATTAACGGCGTGGGGGATATTGACGCTTACGGCTCACAGTACTCCATGCGTATCTGGCTTGACCCGGCCAAACTGAACAGTTTCCAGATGACCGCTAAAGATGTGACCGACGCTATCGAGTCACAGAATGCGCAGATTGCGGTCGGACAACTTGGCGGTACGCCTTCGGTGGACAAGCAGGCGCTGAACGCGACGATCAACGCCCAGTCGCTACTGCAGACTCCGGATGAATTCCGCGCCATTACTCTACGTGTCAACCAGGATGGATCAGAAGTTAAACTGGGTGATGTGGCGACGGTCGAAATGGGGGCCGAGAAGTACGACTACCTCAGCCGGTTTAACGGCAACCCGGCTTCCGGTCTGGGCGTGAAACTGGCTTCAGGCGCCAATGAAATGGCGACGGCGGAACTGGTGCTCAACCGCCTTGACGAACTGTCACAGTATTTTCCACATGGGCTGGAATATAAGGTGGCATATGAAACCACCTCCTTTGTCAAAGCCTCAATCATCGACGTGGTAAAAACCCTGCTGGAAGCGATCGCGCTGGTATTCCTCGTGATGTACCTGTTCCTGCAAAACTTCCGCGCCACGCTGATTCCCACCATCGCCGTTCCCGTCGTCCTGATGGGTACCTTCTCCGTGCTTTACGCCTTTGGCTATAGCGTTAACACCTTGACGATGTTTGCGATGGTGCTGGCGATCGGCCTGCTGGTCGATGACGCCATAGTGGTAGTGGAAAACGTCGAGCGTATTATGAGTGAGGAAGGGCTCACACCGCGGGAAGCGACGCGGAAATCGATGGGGCAAATCCAGGGCGCGTTGGTTGGTATTGCCATGGTGCTGTCGGCGGTATTTATCCCGATGGCCTTCTTCGGCGGCACTACCGGGGCTATTTACCGCCAGTTCTCGATTACTATCGTCTCCGCAATGGTGCTGTCTGTTCTGGTGGCGATGATCCTCACTCCTGCTCTGTGCGCCACCCTGCTCAAACCGCTGCATAAGGGCGAGCATCACGGACAAACCGGTTTCTTCGGCTGGTTTAACCGAATGTTTAATCGCAACGCCGAGCGCTACGAAAAAGGCGTTGCCAGGATCCTGCACCGCAGCCTGCGCTGGATACTGATCTACGGCCTGCTGCTCGGCGGAATGGTTTTCCTGTTCCTGCGCCTGCCAACCTCCTTCCTGCCGCTGGAAGACCGCGGCATGTTTACCACCTCGGTACAGCTGCCCAGCGGCTCCACACAGCAACAAACATTGAAAGTGGTTGAGGAAGTAGAGAAGTATTACTTCACCCATGAGAAAGACAACATTATGTCGGTCTTTTCCACGGTCGGTTCAGGCCCTGGCGGGAACGGTCAAAACGTGGCGCGTATGTTTGTCCGTTTAAAAGACTGGGATGAGCGCGACACCACTACCGGAACCTCTTTCGCCATCATTGAACGTGCGACCAAAGCCTTTAATAAGATTAAAGAAGCCCGCGTCTTCGCCAGTAGCCCTCCGGCTATCAGTGGCCTCGGAAGCTCTGCCGGTTTCGATATGGAGCTGCAGGATCACGCTGGAGCGGGACATGACGCGTTAATGGCCGCGCGCGACAAGCTGATTGAGCTGGCCGGGAAGGATTCTTCCCTGACCCGCGTTCGTCATAACGGTCTGGACGACAGCCCGCAGTTGCAAATTGATATCGATCAGCGCAAAGCCCAGGCACTGGGCGTTTCCATCGACGACATCAACGATACATTGCAAACGGCCTGGGGTTCCAGCTACGTCAATGACTTTATGGACCGCGGTCGCGTGAAGAAGGTTTACGTGCAGGCGGCAGCAAAATATCGCATGCTCCCTGACGACATCAATTTGTGGTACGTCCGTAATAACAACGGTGGCATGGTGCCTTTCTCGGCCTTTGCCACGTCGCGCTGGGAAACCGGTTCACCGCGTCTGGAACGCTACAACGGCTACTCCGCGGTCGAGATTGTCGGAGAAGCCGCGCCCGGCGTCAGTACCGGTACAGCGATGGACATAATGGAATCGCTGGTGCGCCAGTTGCCGACCGGATTCGGTCTCGAATGGACTGCGATGTCTTATCAGGAACGGCTGTCGGGTTCTCAGGCCCCCGCCCTGTACGCCATTTCTCTGCTGGTGGTATTCCTGTGTCTGGCGGCCCTGTATGAAAGCTGGTCAGTTCCCTTCTCCGTCATGCTGGTTGTGCCGCTGGGGGTCATTGGTGCTCTGCTGGCGACCTGGATGCGCGGTCTGGAAAACGACGTGTACTTCCAGGTCGGGTTACTTACCGTTATCGGGCTATCGGCGAAGAACGCAATATTGATTGTTGAATTCGCCAATGAGATGAACGAGAAAGGACACGATCTGCTCGATGCCACGCTCCACGCCTGTCGCCAGCGCTTGCGTCCGATTCTGATGACCTCGCTGGCGTTTATCTTTGGGGTTCTGCCGATGACCATCAGCAGTGGCGCAGGTTCTGGCGGTCAACATGCGGTGGGAACAGGCGTAATGGGCGGGATGATTTCAGCCACTATCCTGGCGATTTACTTCGTGCCCCTGTTCTTTGTGCTGGTACGCAGACGCTTCCCGTTGAAACCGCGCCCGGAATAATCGGGCACAAAAAAGGCGACTTACGTTGAGTCGCCTTTTTTTATCCTTTACAGGATATGAATTTCTTCCAGAAAATTATTTACGAAGCATCACTTCGATAAAGTCTTTCCAGTTCCCCAGTTCACGTTCAATCATAACAACCTCTCTTATTATTATGAGCATTCTACAAAATCATCATCATCAAAAGAAGAACATTTAACCGATGGTTGTGATTACATCCTCCCGTGTTTGGGGTTTATGTGATCACTATGCGCCATACCCATAAATTTTATGTGACTTACTGCAATATTTTGAAATATTCATACATCATCTACTACTTTTGCAATTCTGATGGAAAAACAGGCTGATGCAAACAGGCAGATTCTGATTTTTAGTTATACGGTATTTTTGGAGCTTTCAGGAATCATTATTCACTGTTGTTCAACAATGTTATATTTTTCTATAACGATTGAATGACAATATGTATTATTCATTGCCACATAATAAAAGAATAAATATTCAAATTACGTCAATAAGGATTCAAATGATCACCCTCTACGGCATTAAGAATTGCGACACGATTAAAAAAGCCAGACGCTGGTTGGAAGCACAAGGTATTGACTATCGCTTTCATGATTATCGCGTCGACGGTCTTGACAATACGCTATTACAGTCCTTTATCAGCGAATTAGGTTGGGAAGCGCTGCTCAATACACGTGGAACCACCTGGCGTAAACTCGATGAATCCACGCGCAGTCAAATCACCGATGCGGCTTCCGCCGCCGCATTGATGATTGAAATGCCAGCAATTATCAAACGCCCATTGCTCTGCGCGCCGGGTAAGCCTATGCTGCTTGGTTTCAGTGAATCCAGTTATACTCTGTTTTTTAATGAGGTGTAGTCTATGTCGTGCCCGGTTATTGAGCTGACACAGCAGCTTATTCGCCGTCCTTCCCTGAGCCCGGATGATGCCGGGTGCCAGGCGTTAATGATTGAACGCCTGCGCGCGGTAGGTTTTACCGTTGAGCGTATGGATTTTGGTGACACACAGAATTTTTGGGCATGGCGCGGTAAAGGTGAGACCCTGGCATTTGCCGGTCACACCGACGTAGTGCCCGCCGGCGATGTCGATCGTTGGATCAATCCACCGTTCGAACCGACCATTCGCGATGGCATGCTGTTCGGGCGTGGCGCTGCCGATATGAAAGGCTCACTGGCAGCGATGGTCGTGGCCGCAGAGCGTTTTGTCGCCCAGCATCCAAACCATCAGGGTCGTCTGGCATTTTTGATAACGTCCGACGAAGAAGCCAGCGCCAAAAACGGCACCGTAAAGGTGGTTGAAGCACTGATGGCGCGTAATGAGCGACTGGATTATTGTCTGGTTGGCGAGCCGTCCAGCACGGAAATCGTTGGCGACGTAGTCAAGAATGGACGTCGTGGTTCACTGACCTGCAACCTGACCATTCATGGCGTGCAGGGGCACGTAGCCTATCCGCATCTGGCCGATAACCCGGTACACCGCGCGGCGCCAATGCTCAACGAACTGGTGGCGATTGAGTGGGACCAGGGTAACGAGTTTTTCCCGGCGACCAGCATGCAGATTGCCAATATTCAGGCAGGTACCGGCAGCAACAACGTTATCCCCGGAGAACTGTTTATCCAGTTCAACTTCCGTTTCAGCACTGAGCTGACCGATGAGATGATTAAAGCACGGGTTCACGCGCTGCTGGAGAAACATCAGTTGCGCTATACCGTCGACTGGTGGCTTTCCGGTCAGCCGTTCCTGACGGAACGCGGTAAACTGGTGGATGCAGTAGTGAACGCCATTGAGCACTATAATGAAATTAAACCGCAGTTACTGACTACAGGCGGGACGTCCGACGGGCGCTTTATTGCCCGCATGGGGGCACAGGTAGTCGAACTTGGGCCGGTCAACGCCACTATTCATAAAATAAATGAATGTGTTAATGCCGCCGACCTGCAGCTGCTTGCCCGTATGTATCAACGTATCATGGAGCAACTCGTCGCCTGATGAGTGTTCCTGCAAGAGGAAAAATACATGGACTGGCTAGCAAAATATTGGTGGATTCTGGTGTTGGTGTTTCTGGTAGGCGTGCTGCTTAACGTTATCAAAGATCTCAAGCGCGTCGATCCAAAGAAATATCTGGCCAACAAACCGGAGCTTCCCCCGCATCGTGACTTTAACGATAAATGGGATGACGACGACGATTGGCCGAACAAGGATCAACCGAAGAAATAATTTCCAGGCCGGATAAGTCACGTAGGCCCGGTAAGCGTTAGCACCACCGGGCGTTAAGTGCCGGATGGCAACGCTTCGCGTTTTATCCGGCCTACGGTTATCAATCAGATCATCTCAATCACATCATCATCGTGAGGCTTACCACCGCTCAGCGCTTCATCAAAATAGTGCTTCGGTACGGTAAAACGCAGATGATCGAGCGCAAACTGCATGCTGCGTTCATCAATGGCGTGCCCCAGGTTTTCGACGATATCCAGCGTCACATCCCCACCCGCAGCAATTAATGCCTCCTGCGCGGCAACGGCATGGGAGAGCTCTATCACCCGGTCTTCACCACCGTGAATCAAATGCACCGTCGTTGCGGTAGTTGCAACCTCCGGTAAGGTGGCATAGCGACCATTGAAGGCAATGACCCGCGACGCCAGCCCCGGCTCGGCTTTGATGCTCTCAAGCGACATAATCGAACCCTGAGAAAAACCAATCAGCGCGGTGGCCTGCGGTGAAACGCCGCTTTGTTTCTGCCAGTAGCGCACGGTTTCGATAAACACCGGCATAATCGCGTCAATACGCGCCTGGCGGTTCTCTTCCGTTACGCCCTGTACCGAAAACCACTGACGTCCGGAAGTCGTACCGTAAGGCTCTGCCCCGCCAATGCTGACGATTAACGCATCCGGAAACAGCGGCGCAAACCAGGAGCCAATTTCACCCATGGCAACCGGGTTATCGCCGACGCCATGAAACAGCAGCAGTAGCTGTTGAGCGGGTTTATCGGGACTTTGAACAACAAAATGGTCATGTTTCATGGCGATCTCCTTAACTGATGAGAATCATTCTACGCCGCTTAACCGCAATGACCATGCCAGGAAATTGAAGATGTTAGTGAAAAAATTGCCATTGCATAATGCGATTATGTAGCCGCTGTTCACGTTCAGCATCCAGCTGATTTAACGCTTGTGCCGCTTCGGCGCGCTGAACGACCAGCAGCGCTTTACGACCTGAGATCTTCAGCTGTTGGCACAATTCGGCGTCGCTGCGTTTAGCCTGTATACATCCGCGCAATGCCGGAAGAGGTAATTCACTGTGCTCAAGCAGACGACTCAGACAGCCTAGCGACGTCAATAATGGCCGATGCGCGAAGGCAAACCCAGCCAGCTCAGCCCAGTCATCCTCATTAAGCGTAGTCTCTTTCAGCGGGACCAGCGGAATGCTCTCACCGTTCCATCGCGCAAGGATTTCCGCGTCACGCCGCAAATGCTGGTGCTCCCGCTCGGCAAGGCGTTTCCCCGCTTCGCTGATGGGCAGCAACGCCATGGCGGTATAACAGCCGCTGCTGGCTTCCCGGTGATTCCCCATTCGCACCAGCACAAAACCGCAGCGCTGCCAGAAACGCCATAGTTCAGCCGTATACCCAAAACTGACCGAGAGATAGTCACACGATGTGGAATAGTGGTGGGCCAGCACAATCAGCTGTTGCCCAATACCTTCTCTTTGGCGCGCAGGATGAACCGCAATTCGACTGACTCGTCGCCCGACGAGCGTCGCCGCCAGGGGGTCACCGCCGTGCGCCGCCAGCGACTGCGCAACCAGATTACCTCTGGGTCGGCGATATCCGGCCCAGACGGCCTGGCTTAATTCTGCGGATAATCCACCCTCATCGACCAACCAGACGGCCCCCGCCACCGAGCCAGCAGCCGAAGCATGCAGAAAATGCTGCCCCGGCGCGTCCATCATGCGTCGCAGGTCCAGCGGTGAGGTACGGTAATGCGCCCCGGAAAGCAACTGATACACCGCTAATGGCAGCGCCGGGTTTGTATGCCAGGCGAGTTTCTCAAACGCCGAAAAGTGCAACTCCCCCGATGGGGCATGCGTAAACATTTCGTCATCAAACACCAGGGCATCGCTGACAATTTGCTCCAACGGACATCCCTGCGCCCAGCGCACGGGTTGTTGCAACTCATAGCGTCGAAGATGGGGGAAGCGGGCGCAGAATTTCAGCAAGAAGCCTCTACCCGTTCCCTCGTAGCCTTGTACTGTAGTGGTTAACAGCGTACGAGGAAAACGCGCCACCAGTTGGTGTAGCAGCGGCGCGGGGATCGCGGCGGCTTCATCCACAATCAGCCAGTCTGCGGTCTCAGAACTGCTTAATAGTGCATCCGGCGCCATAAAGCGGTAACGCTCTGCGGCAAATTGTGCCAGCACATCCGTTGCAGCTTTGGCAGGTGCGGTCACAATCGCTGTGCCGTTAATCCGCGCTATAAGTTGCCCTGCCAGAGCGGATTTGCCCCGACCCCGTGCGGCCGTCACCGCAACCACACCGGGAGACATAGCCAGCAAATGATTTAATATCATCGCCTGTTCTGGTTGGGGTTCGCCGGTTGCCGCGAGCCAGGCTGCGCGAGCAGGAAAGTGCGGACAGGAAACCGGCTGATGCTGCTGCCAGTGCAGAGCCTGTCTATCGAGGGAAATCACCCGTTTGACGTGCTCAACAAAGTGCGGTGTGGGAATGGGCTTAGCGCAATCGCTCCAGCGTAGTGAATCCACGTCCGGATGCGTGTGCCAGGAATGCCAGGGTGGGGTCAGCAAAACCAGCCAACTGCCGGCAAGCAGTGTACCGCTTAAGGCGGCAAACGCCGCAGCGTCAAATCCCTGCCCGGCGTCGAAAACTGCATGACGAAACTCGCGCCCCAGTAACGTTTGCAGCGCCTGTGGCGTACAGTTCGGTTCAGCAGGGGCATTCGCCCCTACCCACAACCAGTCGCCGGGTAATATGTCGCGTAGCGCTAACGCCTGCCCCTGACACCAGTTCTCCTCGCCGCTGATAATCAGCAAGCGACGGATCCCCTCACGAGCCATCTGTTCGGTTAACGCCCTCAGCGCAGTGTTATCGGACATCCCTGCCTCTGTATCTTAAATACCTTTACCAAAGGTATTACATTGTCCCGGATCGCCGCTATCAAAACCGCGTTTGAACCAGGTAAAACGCTGTTCAGAGGTTCCGTGAGTAAAGCTGTCCGGTACGACGCGTCCTTGTCCCTGCTGTTGCAGGCGATCGTCACCAATGGCCTGTGCGGCGTTTAGTGCCTCTTCCAGGTCACCAGACTCCAGCACGCCCTGCTGCTGCATGCTGTGGCCCCAGACACCGGCAAAGCAGTCCGCCTGCAGTTCCATACGAACGGAAAGACGGTTCACCTCAGCTTGTGAGGCGTTCTGCTGCATCTGGCGAACCTTCGGTTCAATACCCAGCAGTTTCTGCACGTGGTGACCCACTTCATGGGCGATAACATAGCCCTGCGCAAAATCACCATCCGCGCCCAGCTTGTTTTTCATGTCATCATAGAATGAAAGGTCGATATATACCGTACCATCTGCCGGACAATAAAACGGCCCCATCACGGACTGGCCCGCGCCGCAGCCGGTGCGCGTCGCACCCCGGTACATCACCAGCTTCGGCTGTTGGTAGGTGCGGCCCATTTTTTCAAACTGCTGTCCCCAGGTATCTTCTGTTGTAGCCAGAATCACCGAGGTAAATTTTGCCGCTTCATCATCGTTTGGGCTGATGGAGCGTGATGATTGTTGTTGGGTGACCGGCTGGCCGGTCATTAATCCGGTGAGATCCACGCCATAATAACCCGCCACCAGCACCACAATCAGCAGGATGATACCGCCTTTACCACTGGGCAGACGAAAACCAGGCCCCCCCATAGAGGGGCCGCCGCCAGAGCTGTTTCGTCTGTCTTCCACGTTGTCACTTTCACGACGCCCTTGCCAGCGCATAATCACCTCAACTTTTTATTCATTATGATGATGATCGTAGGCGGTTCGGAACAGGATTACCATAAGAAATAGTAATCAAATCAGGTGGGGTTAATGAGCCGGAGAGCGATCGCCGGCTCAGGGGAAGATTAGTCTAACTTCACACCCAGGCGATGCGCGACGGCTTCATAGGCTTCGATCAGGCCGCCCAGACTCTGGCGGAAGCGATCTTTGTCCATTTTATCCAGCGTTTCTTTGTCCCACAGGCGGCTACCGTCCGGTGAGAATTCATCACCCAGGACGACTTCACCTTTATACAAACCAAACTCAAGTTTGAAGTCGACCAGAATCAGACCAGCATCATCAAACATCTTTTTCAGCACGTCGTTAGCTTTGTAGGTCAGCTCTTTCATACGTGCCAGATTCTCTTTGCTCACCCAACCAAAAGTTTCGCAATAGGAATCGTTAATCATTGGATCGTGCATAGCATCGTTTTTCAGGAACAGATCAAACAGCGGCGGATTCAGTTCAATACCTTCCTCAACGCCTAAACGCTTAACCAAAGAGCCTGCTGCGCGGTTACGTACCACACATTCAACCGGTACCATATCCAGCTTTTTCACCAGACATTCGGTATCAGAAAGCAGTCGCTCCATCTGGGTAGGAATACCCGCTTCTTGCAGTTTAGTCATAATGAAATGGTTGAATTTGTTGTTCACCATACCTTTACGGTCAAACTGTTCAATGCGCGCGCCATCCCCTGCTGACGTATCATTGCGGAATTCGAGCACCAACAGGTCCGGGTTTTCCGTGCTGTATACGGTCTTCGCTTTACCACGATACAACTCAGCTTGCTTTTGCATCTTTATTACTCCTGGGTGTGAATTAACGATAAATATTGCGTTTTTCTGCCGACGCACACGTTTGCGTATCATATCAGAAAAAAAGGGCTGGAGTTATCCAGCCCTTTATTTTTACTTACTGAACGCTGCCTGGAAGACGGCGACCAGCGCGTCGTTCTGGCTTTGCGTCAGGGTATGCCCCTTCGGATCGATAAACTGCAAGCTACTGCGGTTGTCTAAATCACCGACCTGCAGTTTATAGTCGCCGGATACCAGACCTGGGTCACTTGCGCCCAGCTCCTGCCAGCTGCTATCAGACAGAGGTTTGTAGGTCACCGCGATGCTACCCTGAGAACGGGTGCTGTCGGTTACCTTCATCCCCACTTTCTCAAGCGCTGCTGGCAGACGCTGCCACACCACGTTGAACGGTCCGCGTACCACCAGCATTGGTAAACCGGTGTCATCGGCTGCGCTCTGAACATCCATGGTGGCTGCAGAGCGGTTCTGCGCGGCATTCGCGGCGTCGGTGGCGTTCTTATCCAGACCAGCAGAGATAACGTTCATCATCTCAGCGCTGTAACGCTGCATTGATGCCGCATCGGCTACGGGTTTACCCGCCTGCTCGAGGTTAACCAGTTTCACCGTTACCGCTTGCTGATAGCCCTGCGGTTTAACCGAGATTTGATAACGTCCACGGTACTGCTCGTCTTCATCCAGACGGTTCCAGTCAACCCAGTCGGTGGTCAGCGTCTGGCTGGCATCATCACGTTTGGTGATCGTGTAGTTTTTAGACTGAATGACGCTCACGACCTGCGGCCACAGCGTGTTGCCACGACCATTTTCCACCAGCAACGTTGAGGTATCGCCTGCGATTTGCGTGCGAGCGCCAGTGACTAACGCTAACGGCTGAGCCGGTGGACGAATATCCAGCGCTTTACCCACGGCACCACTGCCGTTGGTTACCGGGATATTATAGTCGCCCGACATAACCGGCAAAATCATCCCAGCTGGAGCATGAAGCTCAGCAAGCGGTGCGGCCTCCAGATAGGATTCATCACCGCTCACCTGGCGCTTATAGCGCGAGTCAGAGCTACAGGCCGCGAGCAACATAACAAGCGAAACACCCGCAACCTTGGCCAGGCGCGACTTTTGTACTGAGTAAGCCATCAAATCTCCCTAAACTTTACAGCAAACCGGCATGCTTAAGTGCCGCTTTGACGATTTCACGAGCATTGTCCGTGATTGGCGTCATCGGCAGACGTAGCGTATCGGTCGCCACAAGTCCCAACTCCTTACACGCCCATTTCACGGGAATAGGATTGGGTTCGACAAATAGTTTGTTGTGTAACGGCATCAGACGCTGGTTAATCACCCGCGCCTCGGCAAATTGCCCGGCTGCCGCCAGTTTGCACATTTCAGCCATATCACGTGCCGCAACGTTAGACGTTACAGAAATCACGCCATGACCACCGAGCTGCATAAAATCCAGTCCGGTCGCGTCATCACCGCTGAGCAGAATAAAGTCGTCCGAAACCAGCTCTTTGATCTGGTGAACGCGAGTTAAGTTCCCCGTGGCCTCTTTAATAGCGATAATATTTTTAACTTTCGCCAGACGACCAACGGTTTCCGGCAGCATATCGCAGCCAGTACGGGACGGCACATTATACAGAATTTGCGGCAGGTCAGTATGCTCAGCGATGGCTTTGAAATGCTGGAACAAACCTTCCTGGGTTGGGCGGTTGTAGTAAGGCGTCACCGTCAGGCAGCCAACAACACCGCTGTCGTTGAAACGCTGCGTCAGACTAATGGCTTCCGCGGTCGCATTGGCGCCGGTTCCGGCAATAACCGGAATACGCCCGTCAGCCAGCTCCAGCGTCATCATCACCACATCGCCATGTTCATCATGACTCAGGGTAGCGGACTCACCGGTGGTGCCAACAGAAACGATCGCCGAGGTGCCGCTGGCGACATGATAATCAATCAGTTTTTTCAGGCTCGACCGGCAGACTTTACCTTTCTCATCCATCGGCGTAACAAGCGCGACAATACTTCCCGTGAACATGGGCCATCCTCTGTGCAAACAAGTGTCTCAATGGTACGTTTGGTACGACAATAAAAGCAAGCGACCAGAGCCGTTCTGATTGTTGTATGCATGTTTTTTTTATGCTTTCCTTATGATTACCTCACCGCTCAAAGGAAGAACAGGTTTGACATCGTCATCGCAACACTATCTGGTCATTACTGCGCTGGGTGCCGACCGCCCAGGAATTGTGAACACCATCACACGTCATGTCAGCAGTTGCGGCTGTAATATCGAAGACAGCCGACTGGCCATGCTGGGTGATGAGTTCACGTTTATCATGTTGCTGTCGGGCACCTGGAATGCCATCACCCTGATTGAATCAACCCTGCCATTAAAAGGCGCAGAGCTGGATTTACTCATTGTGATGAAGCGCACGACCGCGCGCCCTCGTCCGGCGATGCCTGCTACGGTATGGGTGCAGGTCGATGTCCCTGATTCTCCCCATTTGATTGAACGCTTCACCGCACTGTTTGACAGCCACCAAATGAATATTGCGGAACTGGTTTCACGCACGCAACCGGCTGAGAATGGAAAGGCGGCGCAGTTGTTTATTCAAATTACCGCACATAGTCCTGCGTCACATGATTCGGCAAATATTGAAGATGCGTTTAAAGCACTCTGTACAGAACTCAATGCGCAAGGCAGTATTAACGTCGTCAATTACTCACAGCATGATGAACAGGATGGAGTTAAGTAATGAACCCACTGAAAGCCGGTGATATCGCACCGAAATTTAGCTTGCCGGATCAAGACGGAGAACAAGTAAATTTAACCGACTTCCAGGGACAGCGTGTTCTGGTTTATTTTTACCCGAAAGCCATGACACCCGGCTGTACCGTACAGGCCTGCGGCTTGCGCGATAACATGGATGAGTTAAAAAAAGCTGGTGTTGAAGTGCTGGGGATCAGCACCGACAAACCAGAGAAGCTTTCCCGATTCGCGGAGAAAGAAGTCCTGAATTTCACGCTCCTGTCCGATGAAGATCATCAGGTTTGCGAGCAGTTCGGCGTCTGGGGTGAGAAGTCATTTATGGGCAAAACCTACGATGGCATCCACCGCATCAGCTTCCTGATTGATGCCGAAGGCAAAATTGAGCACGTGTTCGATGACTTCAAAACCAGCAATCACCACGACGTGGTACTGAACTGGCTGAAAGAGAACGCCTGATTTACGTTTTGCTGGAAAAAGCCTGATGGCGCTTCGCTTATCAGGCCTACGCAGCTTATTAATATTGCGAAACTTGTAGGCCGGGTGAGGCGTAGCCGCCACCCGGCATAAACGTGAATCTGTACTTTTTCAGGCTGACATCCTCATAAACGTTTATTCAAACGTCCCTTTTACGCAGGCTTTCTTCTCTCTGGCCACGGCTTTTCCCTTCGCCCAAAGGTGATTAACCTCCAACGCATCATTAAGCACCAGAATGTCCGCATCGCATCCCACCGCCAGGCGACCCTTATGTTCGAGCCCCAAAAATTCTGCGACCGTACGCGTCAGCGGACAGAGCGCCTGTTCCAGCGGTATGGCATGAACTTTCACCAACTGGCGCACCGTTTCAGCCAGTGATTCAAACCCCGCGACACCGATACCGATGAGATTACCTAACTCATCAAATTCCGGCTGGCTGCCGTTGCCATCCGAGCTAAGCGTAATGCGCGACAGTGGCACGTTCTGCCGCAGCGCCGTGGCGATAGCCGTGGCGGGGTCGACGGGCTCATCAATGCTGCTGGTAATGTCGATATAACCGCCTTTACGGGCATACTCCAGCGCCGCCTGGAACAACGGTTCCGCACGGTTAACGTGTGTCGGCAACAGTTTAGTAATCGGCACATCGCAGCAGTTGAGGATCTGGTACAACGGTTCCAGCATGCGCGGGCTATCGCCCATATGGAATACACTGATCCCCGGTTTGCGTCCTAACAATCCACCGACGCGCGACTGCGCTGCCATGTTTGCCAGCACCGAGGTATCTGGGGCTGAGGAACGATGGTCCGAAATCGCACATTTTACGCCAATGATTTTATCGATCAGCGCCACGTCACGATCGATGCTGCCGGTGATCGTCGGGGAAGGCAGAGAATACGCCCCAGTAAGCATCCATGCGCTGATGCCTTCAAACTCCAGCGCGCGGGTTTTTGCCAGCAGCGATTCCGGATGACGGGTAATGCCATCGGTACCCAGCAAACCCACCACCGAAGTTACACCAGCTTCAACCAGGCGTGACAAGCGCACTTCCGGCGTGCGGGTATGCGGCCCTGCTTCCCCGCCGCCGCCAATCAGATGGACGTGTTGATCGATAAATCCTGGGCACACAATCGCGCCGTCAAGATTGATACACTCGCAACCGGGAAAGTCTTCAGGAGAAATTGACGGGGCGATGGCAACAATTTTACTGCCGGAGACCAGTATATCCTGTCGCCCTAAATCTTCCGGTGCGTACACGTGTCCCTGCTGGAACAACGTCAAATTAAGAATTGAACAGTTCATAACCTTCCTTGTCAGGCAATTACCTGCATAACCCAAATAGAGAGCAGCGCATTAATGACGCATACCGCAATAATCAGCGGGTAGTAACGGGGATGGACCCCCGCAGTTCCCAGGCAGCGTCCCACATTTTGCACCGGATTGCCCATCAGGTAGATTGCCGGTAGCAATACAGTCGCATCATGTCCCGAAAGCGTACCAGCAACAACCAGACTGGCACAAACGCCGACGCCGCCTCCCATACTCATCACCGCCGCCAGCAGCACGGTGGCAGATTCCCCCGGTAGCCCCCACAACGCCATCACCGGTTCGCACACCCGCCCGACAATCTCGAGCAATCCCGTCACCTTCAGCGCCTGAATAATCACAAACGCCATCACCACGTTAGGTAACAGGCTGGTTGTAGCAATTGTAAACCCGCGCCGCGCGCCATCGATAAACATATCCATGACGTTTTTACGTACCTGCGTTGTCACCTCATACCTCCTGCTGCAGACGGCGATTTTCCAGCTGCGCAATCCACAAACGCAGCAGGTTCGCTCCCACAAATTTGAAGACAAGGATCACCGCCAGCGGCGTAATCACCGGAACGGTAACCACCGTAAACAGCGCAGCGCCAGAGGAAAAATAGTTGGTAATACACGCGCTGCCGCTGGTTTGCCAGCAGGCAAAAATGGCACGCTCCTGTTCAGTAATAATGCCCTCTTCCGCCATCTCTTTGGTCATCCCGGCCGCGGCATCGGTATTTTGCAAATTCGCAATTAGCGCCAGCGAACAAACTCCCGGAATACCGAGTAACGGGCGCAGGACCGGCGTCATCAGCTGTTGTGCCGCACGTAACCCCCCCAATCCTTCGGTGACGGAAATAATCCCGAGTGAAAGAATGACGGAAGGTGCCAGTTCAAGCGCGAATAAGAAGCCGTCTTTGGCTCCCATCCCTCCAGAGCCGCGAAAAGAGACCGCCGTATCGCCTGCGGCATTAATCTGCCCAAACGCGCCGTTGAGGACGGTGAAGTCAAAGACCCGCCACCATTCGGTACTTTTCGCAAACATGCCGGAAAAAAGGATAATCGTAATAAAAAAAGCGAGATAACCGCCCCATCCCACCTTTTGCTGCGTGTGTGTGTTGTGACCCATTTTGTTCTCCTGTTGGTCTTATTCCTTGCGTGACAGAAAGACATCACGCAGGTCAAGTTAAAGACAAATGCGGAGAAAAACGACAGCAGAAGAGATTATTCAGAAAGTGTGGATAGAGGTCAGACAAGTTCGGATCCGGCGACATGATATCGCCGGATCTTGCAGATTAGGGTTCGTCAACGACCTGACCATCCGGCCAGGCGTGCATTACCGCTTTGATTAACGTCGCCAGAGGGATCGCAAAGAATACGCCCCAGAATCCCCACAGACCGCCGAAAATCACCACGGAGAGAATAATCACCAGTGGATGCAGATTGACCGCCTCGGAGAACAGCACGGGAACCAGCAGATTGCCGTCCAGCGCCTGGATAATCAGGTACACGGCAAAACAGCTCCAGAACTCGGTGCCAAGCCCGAACTGAAACAGCGCCACGCCAACTACCGGAATCGTCACCACAAAAGCGCCGATATACGGGATCAGCACAGAGAACCCTACCAGCACCGCCAGCAGCAGCGAATAGTTGAGACCAAACAGCAGGAAGCCGAGCCAGGTCGCCACGCCGACCACCACCATTTCCAGCACCTTTCCGCGGATATAGTTGGTGATTTGCTGGTTCATCTCTTTCCACACCTGCCCCGCCAGCCCACGATTACGCGGCAGCACCCGGCGCACGGCGTTCAGCATCTGTCCTTTATCTTTGATCAGGAAGAACACCATCAACGGGACGAGAACCAGATAGACCGCCAGGGTCAGCAATCCAACCAGTGAGGCTAACGAATATTTCACCACCGAATCGCCCATGGTGAGCATTCGCGAGCGCATATTTTCCGCCATCGCATCAATGATGCCCGCATCCATCAGCGCCGGATAACGCCGCGGCAAGGTGGCAGCAAAATCAGACAATTTATTAAGCATGCCGGGCATGTCGCGGATCAGATAGATCCCCTGCTGCCATGCAACGGGCATCACCACAAACGCCATCAGCAGCAAAATACCGACAAACACCACCAGCACAATCGATGTCGCCCAACGCCGTGAACACCCAATATGTTCCAGCCGCACAGTCGGCCATTCAAGCAGGTACGCCAGCACTATGGCGACCAGTAGCGGCGCCAGAAGACCGCTAAAAAAGAACAGGATGCCAAAACCGGCAACAAGAATAATCAGCAGGGCGATGGCTTCGGGGTCGCTAAAGCGGCGGCGATACCATTGCATCAACATTTCGAGCATAAAACCCTTCCATGAACCCAATAGCGGGATTGCGATCCCGAATTGTATCGAAATGTCACAAAAAAGACTTCGCTTTTTATGGCTGATTACGCAAAGTGAAAAGACATTTTTCCTGGGTGTTCATCGTCAGGTTTCGCAGTTACACTCCGTAAGCTTGCGGAGTGTGAACGATACTTCACAGCATTGGTCAAATGGCTATCTCAAAAAAGAATACAGGACAGAGGTTATGTTCAGGCAGTTGAAAAAAAACCTGGTTGCTACCCTCATTGCCGCACTGACTATCGGTCAGGTTGCGCCCGCATTTGCTGATACTGCGGACACCCTGCCTGATATGGGAACGTCGGCAGGCAGTACGCTTTCCATAGGACAGGAAATGCAGATGGGCGATTATTACGTACGCCAACTGCGCGGCAGTGCGCCATTAATTAATGATCCATTGCTCACCCAATACATTAATGCGCTGGGGATGCGTCTGGTCTCGCACGCCGACTCGGTAAAAACACCCTTCACATTCTTTTTGATCAACAACGATGAAATCAACGCCTTTGCTTTCTTTGGCGGCAACGTTGTCTTGCACTCCGCATTGTTCCGCTATTCCGACAACGAAAGCCAGTTAGCATCGGTCATGGCGCACGAAATCTCCCACGTCACTCAGCGCCACCTGGCTCGTGCAATGGAAGATCAGAAACGCAGTGCGCCGCTAACATGGGTAGGTGCGTTAGGTTCAATTTTATTAGCGATGGCTAGCCCGCAGGCGGGTATGGCGGCGCTGACCGGTACGCTGGCGGGAACACGTCAGGGGATGATTAGCTTTACGCAACAAAACGAACAGGAAGCAGATCGCATCGGTATTCAGGTGCTGCAACGCTCGGGATTCGATCCCCAGGCCATGCCGACGTTCCTCGAAAAACTGCTCGATCAGGCCCGTTACTCTTCGCGTCCGCCGGAAATTTTGCTGACTCACCCCCTGCCTGAAAGCCGCCTGTCGGATGCCCGTAACCGCGCCAACCAGATGCGTCCGGTGGTCGTCCAGTCGTCAGAAGATTTTTATCTGGCTAAGGCACGAACCTTGGGCATGTACAACTCTGGTCGTAACCAGTTGACCGATGACCTGCTGAGTAACTGGTCGAAAGGCAACGTACGTGAGCAACGTGCGGCGCAATATGGTCGGGCATTGCAGGCGATGGAAGCCAGCAAATATGACGAGGCGCGTAAAGCGCTGCAACCGCTGCTGGCAGCAGACGCGAACAATGCCTGGTATCTCGACCTGGCAACGGATATCGATCTCGGCCAGAAGAAAACCAGTGATGCCATTAACCGCCTGAAAAACGCCCGTGACCTGCGTAACAATCCGGTACTGCAGCTTAACCTGGCGAATGCGTATCTACAGGGCGGGCAAGCCAAAGAGGCGGCAACCATCCTGAATCGCTATACGTTTAACCATAAGGACGACCCTAACGGCTGGGATCTGTTAGCGCAAACGGAAGCCAACCTGAATAACCGCGATCAGGAGCTGGCGGCGCGGGCGGAGGGGTATGCCCTCGCTGGACGTCTGGATCAGGCGATTTCGATGCTCAGCAGCGCAAGCTCTCAGGTGAAACTGGGTAGCCAGCAGCAGGCCAGATACGATGCTCGTATCGACCAGCTACGCCAGCTGCAAGAACGCTTTAAACCCTACACGAAGATGTAATTATCGAACCCTTGCCGGATGGCGGCGCTGTAGCGTCTTATCCGGCCTACGTCAGACACGATATGTAGGCCGGATAAGGTCTTTTGGCCGCCATCCGGCAGTATTGTTATGCAAGGAGAAGTCATGTCAGACGCGATTAAAATCTACCATAACCCACGCTGCTCCAAGAGCCGTGAAACGCTGGAATTACTGAAGTCCAATGGCGTGGACCCGGAAGTGATGCTGTATCTGGAAACCCCGGCTGACGCCGCGACCCTGCGTGAACTTCTGCAGATGCTGGGTATGTCCAGCGCGCGTGAGCTGATGCGCCAGAAAGAGGATCTCTATAAATCGCTTAACCTGGCGGACAAAAATCTGAGTGAAGATGCGCTGATTCAGGCAATGGTGGAAAACCCAAAACTGATGGAGCGCCCGATCGTAGTTGCCAAAGGTCAGGCTCGAATTGGACGCCCGCCGGAGCAGGTACTGGAAATCGTCGGTTAACCGAAACCTGCCGCAGTCATTTGGCTGCGGCGCTTACAGCTTCAGAATTTCTTTTACGAACGGAATGGTCAGCTTACGCTGGGCGGTGATCGATGCGTGATCAAGCTGATCCAACGTCATAAACAGCGTACGCATTTCCCGATCCAGACGCTTAAGCAGAAAGCGGCCCACATCTTCCGGCAGTTCAAATCCGCGAAGTCTGGCGCGTAATTGCAACGCCTGCAGCTTATCTTCATCGGAAAGTGGTTGCAGCTTGTAGATTTGCCCCCAGTCCAGACGCGAAGCGAGATCCGGCAATCCCAGATTCAACTGTCTTGGTGGACGATCGCCGGTGATCAGCAGGCGTGTTTTCCCCGACTCCAGGATACGGTTGTAGAGATCAAAGATCGCCATTTCCCACAGTGAATCACCGGCCACACATTCGATGTTATCGATGCATACCAGCGATAAATGCTCCATCCCGTCGAGCACCTCGGGGACGAACCAGGTGCGTTTGTCGAGCGGCACGTAGCCTACCGCATCGCCGCGCGCGGACAGTTCCGCACAGGCTGCATGCAGCAAATGACTACGGCCAGCGCCTTCACGCGACCAGAGATAAATATACCCGCTATGTTCCTGACGCAGCACGTTTTGCAGTGCAGCCAGTAAAGAGGAGTTATCCCCCGGCCAGAAACTTGCGAAAGTTTCGTCGTCAGGAAGATAAAGTGGCAAAGAGAGCTGTGCCGGTGTGTTCAGAGATACCTCAACCCAGGATTTCATAAAATCGCGTTGAGTTTAACACAGAAATGCGTCGCGATAGAACCGGGCAGCATCGCCGCCCGGTCAAAGGTTTACTGTTGCTCAGTGTCGGCATCTTTGGCGTCGAGCACCACTTCTTCTGGACGCAGCAGGCTGATAACTTTGAAAATCAGACTCAGACAGACACCCACAATGGTCGCCAGCGCCATGCCTTTCAGCTCAGCAGCACCGATGTGAACTTTCGCGCCGCTGACGCCGATGATCAAAATGACCGAGGTCAAGATCAGGTTCTGTGCTTTGTTGTAGTCAACTTTTGACTCGATCAGCACGCGAATACCGGAAGCGCCAATCACGCCGTACAACAGCAGAGACACACCGCCCATGACCGGCAGTGGAATAATTTGGATCGCCGCAGCCAGTTTACCCACGCAGGAGAGCAGAATGGCGAAAATCGCCGCACCGCCAATAACCCAGGTACTGTAAACGCGGGTAATCGCCATGACGCCGATGTTTTCGCCGTACGTGGTGTTCGGCGTAGAACCGAAGAAGCCGGAGATCACCGTCGACAGGCCGTTAGCAAACATAGAACGATGCAGGCCAGGATCGCGAATCAAATCTTTTTTCACGATATTCGCCGTTACCACCAGGTGGCCGACGTGTTCAGCAATAACCACCAGCGCCGCAGGCAGAATGGTCAGAATAGCGACCCATTCAAAGCGCGGCGTATAGAACGTCGGCAGAGCAAACCAGTGAGCCTGCGCTATCGGCGTGGTGTCCACGACGCCCATCACGAAGGAGAGCGCGTACCCGGCCAGCACCCCAATCAAAATCGGGATAATCGCCATAAAGCCACGGAACAGCACGGAACCAAATACCGTCACAGCCAGCGTCACCATTGAGATGATGATGGTTGTTGAGTCTGGCGCTTGTCCTTCCGCAGGCAGCAATCCCGCCATACCCGCAGCGACACCCGCCAGCTCCAGACCGATAACGGCAACGATTGCGCCCATCGCCGCAGGCGGGAACATTACATCCAGCCAGCCAGTACCGGCTTTCTTAACGATGAACGAAACCAGGCAGAACAGGATGCCACACATAATGAAACCGCCCAGCGCCACTTCATACCCTAGCGGCAGCAGCAGCAGAACCGGGGAAATGAACGCAAAGCTTGAACCGAGGTAAGCCGGAATTTTACCTTTACAAATAAAGAGATACAGTAAAGTACCAATACCGTTAAACAGCAGAACGGTAGCTGGGTTGATATGAAACAGGACTGGCACCAGTACCGTTGCGCCAAACATGGCGAACAGGTGCTGTAAACTAAGCGGGATTGTCTGTAAAAGCGGCGGTCTTTCACTCACCCCGATAGCACGGCGCGTCATAGTGTTTTCCTCTGAGTGTTGTTTGTTATTAGCGATTGGGTTGTTTTATTCAAAAAAAAGCCGACTCTTAAAGTCGGCTTCTTTTCACTTATTCGTTTACTTGGTACCAAAAATCTTATCGCCGGCATCGCCGAGCCCCGGAATAATGTATCCGTGCTCGTTCAGTCCCTGATCGATGGAGGCAGTGTACAGCTCAACATCCGGGTGCGCTTTTTCCAGCGCCGCGATACCTTCCGGCGCAGCAACCAGCACCAGGACTTTAATGCTGCTGCAGCCTGCTTTTTTCAGCAGGTCGATGGTAGCGATAACGGAACCGCCGGTTGCCAGCATCGGGTCAACGATCAGCGCCATACGCTCATCAATGTTAGAAACCAGCTTCTGGAAGTACGGAACCGGCTCCAGCGTCTCTTCATTACGGTACATACCGACCACGCTGATACGCGCGCTCGGAACGTTTTCCAGAACGCCTTCCATCATGCCCAGGCCCGCACGCAGGATTGGCACAACGGTGATTTTTTTACCTTTGATTTGGTCAACTTCAACCGGACCGTTCCAGCCTTCAATGGTCACCTTTTCGGTTTCCAGACCGGCGGTTGCTTCATAAGTCAGCAGGCTGCCAACTTCCGAGGCGAGTTCACGAAAGCGTTTAGTGCTGATGTCGTTTTCACGCATCAGTCCCAGCTTGTGTTTGACGAGTGGGTGTTTGACTTCCACGATCTTCATACTCTTCTCCTTTCCTCAGACGAGTGGCAACCACAAAAAAAATCGCCGGATTATACCGCTTTTCGTCTCTGGCGCAACACTGCATACGCTTGATATGGATCAACCAAAATCGTTTGCGTCTGGATGATGAGTATAAAACAACCCCCACAATAAGTGCGGGGGTTGTTATCAATGCTATGAATTTTATAGATTTTCAGCATTACTCTGGATGACGTTTTGATACCATGAAAAAGATTTCTTCGGCGAGCGTGCTAATGTCCCACTCCCGTCATTATTTTTATCAACATAGATAAAGCCGTAGCGTTTTTTCATCTCCCCCGTCCCGGCCGAGACTAAATCAATACAGCCCCACGGGGTATAGCCCATCAGATCCACGCCATCTTCCACCACCGCTTTTTTCATTTCGCGGATATGCGCGGCCATATAGTCAATACGATAGGAATCATCCACCGAACCGTCGGCCTGCTGCACGTCAATCGCCCCAAAGCCGTTTTCTACAATAAACAGCGGCAACTGATAATGATCCCAGAACCAGTTCAGCGAATAGCGCAGACCGACGGGATCAATCTGCCAGCCCCAGTCCGACTTCTGCACGTACGGGTTAGAAACCAGGCTTTTCGACTCGTCGTAATCCAGCTGTGGGTTGTCCGCCGTTGCCTGGGTCGCGAAAGACATATAATAGCTAAAGCCGATGTAATCAACGCAGCCCTCGGTCAGCGCCTGACGGTCTTCCTCGGTGATATCCAGTTCAAAGCCAAGACGGGCAAAGTAATTGAGAAGATGCTGCGGGTATTTGCCGCGCACATGGACGTCAGTAAACCAGTAACGCCGGTGCATAGCATTCATCGCCATCATCATGTCGTTCGGCGCACAGGTCAGCGGATAAATTGGGCACATCGCAATCATGCAGCCAATTTGCAGCGCCGGGTTAATTTCACGCGCGACCTTCACCGACAGCGCGCTTGCCACCAGCTCGTAGTGCGCAGCCTGAAACATGACCGGCTCGCGGTCTTCACCAGGCAGATATTTCAGGCCAGAGTTAGTAAAGGGCGCGAAGTCTTCGTGATAATTTGCCTGATTGTTAATCTCATTAAACGTCATCCAGTACTTCACTTTGTGCTGGTAACGAGTGAAAACCACCCGGGCAAAACGGACAAAAAAGTCGATAAGCTTACGGTTGCGCCAGCCGCCATATTCCGTCACCAGATGGTAGGGCATCTCGAAGTGCGACAACGTAATCACCGGTTCAATGCCATATTTCAGACATTCGTCGAACAGATCATCATAGAACTGCAGGCCAGCTTCATTAGGTTGCGCTTCGTCACCTAAAGGGAAAATCCGCGTCCAGGCAATAGAAGTGCGAAAACATTTAAACCCCATTTCGGCAAACAGCTTGATGTCGTCTTTATAGCGATGATAAAAATCGATGGCATCGTGGTTAGGGTAGTTTTTACCGGCAATCACACCGTCAGTGATTTCACGCGCCACACCATGCACCCCCGCCGTCATGACATCGGCAACGCTAATTCCTTTACCGCCCTCCTGCCAGCCACCTTCCAGTTGATGAGCGGCGACAGCGCCACCCCACATGAAATCTGCTTTAAATCCTGACATCCCCTTCCCCTATCGTGATGACTCTGCGCAAAACGCTCCAAATGAGGCCCGCAACAAAAAACAGAAACCGGTTTCAGTACGATACTGTGCATTCGGCTGGTAGGTTTCAAGCACAAGGCTGTACCCGGTTTCATTTTCGTGGCGCAGTTCAAACAAATAGATAAATGATTGTAAAATGCTGAAAAAACCAGCAGATAAAACTTGATGCAGAGCAGGCTCGCAAACGTTTGCTTTCCCTGTTAGAATTGCGCCGAATTTAACTTTTACTGCAAGTAAACATGTGGGGAAGCAGGCTGTGACCGATAAAACCTCTCTTAGCTACAAAGATGCCGGTGTTGATATTGATGCAGGTAATGCTCTGGTTGATCGAATCAAAGGCGTAGTAAAGAAAACGCGTCGTCCGGAAGTTATGGGTGGTCTGGGTGGCTTCGGTGCGCTGTGCGCATTGCCGCAAAAATATCGTGAACCGGTACTGGTTTCCGGCACTGATGGCGTTGGTACAAAACTGCGTCTGGCGATGGATCTGAAACGCCACGACACTATCGGCATTGACCTCGTCGCAATGTGCGTCAACGACCTCGTGGTTCAGGGCGCTGAGCCGCTGTTCTTCCTCGACTACTATGCAACCGGCAAACTGGATGTGGACACCGCAGCCAGCGTCATTAACGGGATTGCCGAAGGCTGCCTGCAGTCTGGCTGTGCGCTGGTCGGTGGGGAAACAGCTGAAATGCCGGGGATGTACCACGGCGAAGATTACGACGTGGCAGGTTTCTGTGTTGGCGTCGTCGAAAAATCAGAGATTATCGACGGTTCTAAAGTGGCTGACGGCGACGTACTGATTGCGCTCGGCTCCAGCGGTCCGCACTCCAACGGTTACTCTCTGGTGCGTAAAATCGTTGAAGTCAGCGGTTGTGACCCGGAAACCACCGAGCTTGAAGGTAAATCGCTGGCCGACCACTTGCTGGCTCCGACCCGCATTTACGTAAAATCCATTCTGGAACTGATCGAGAAGGTTGATGTGCACGCCATTGCCCACCTGACCGGCGGCGGCTTCTGGGAAAATATTCCACGCGTTCTGCCAGACAACACGCAGGCCGTGATCGACGAGTCTTCCTGGCAGTGGCCAGCCGTCTTCAACTGGCTGCAAACGGCGGGTAACGTCAGCCAGCATGAGATGTATCGCACCTTTAACTGCGGCGTAGGTATGGTTATCGCCCTGCCAGCTCCGGAAGTGGACAAAGCCCTGGCTTTGCTCAATGAGAAAGGTGAAAACGCATGGAAAATCGGTATCATCAAAGCTTCTGATTCCGAACAGCGTGTGGTCATTGAATGAAAAACATTGTGGTGCTCATTTCCGGTAACGGAAGCAATTTGCAGGCGATAATAGACGCCTGTGAACAGAAAAAAATCAATGGCACCATACGTGCAGTATTCAGTAACAAGGCCGATGCGTTCGGCCTTGAGCGCGCACGCGAAGCGAATATTCCGGCACACTCGCTGGAAGCCGCCCAGTTTGCCAGTCGCGAAGCCTTCGACCGCCAACTGATGCAAGAAATTGACGCCTGGGCGCCGGATGTAGTGGTGCTGGCCGGTTATATGCGCATCCTCAGCCCGGCGTTTGTCGCGCACTATTCTGAACGATTGCTGAATATCCACCCGTCTTTATTGCCAAAGTATCCCGGCCTGCATACGCACCGCCAGGTACTGGAAAACGGCGATGAAGAGCATGGTACCTCCGTCCACTTCGTCACTGATGAACTGGACGGCGGACCGGTTATTCTCCAGGCCAAGGTTCCGGTATTTGAAGGCGACAGCGAAGATGATGTCACGGCGCGGGTTCAGGCTCAGGAACATACCATTTACCCACTGGTGGTAAGCTGGTTTATTGATGGTCGCCTGAAAATGCGTGATAACGCCGCATGGCTGGATGGCATCCGCCTACCGCCACAAGGCTACGCCGCCGACGAATAATAAAATTCAACCTGTAAGCCGCATGTCACCATCCGGCTTACAGGCATAACTACCTTTTCCGGTTAATACCACCGGTATTCATCTACGCTCCCCCTTTCTCTTTGCTATCAGACGGTTTATTGTCATATTTTTCTGGCACAGTTGGACATCTGAGAGCAATGCTCGCCATAATAAATCGGTAGTGTCCCGTGAATGAAACGGAGTAAAAGTGGTAATGGGTCAGGAAAAGCTATACATCGAGAAAGAACTCAGTTGGTTAGCGTTCAACGAACGCGTACTCCAGGAAGCTGCTGATAAGTCAAACCCGTTGATCGAACGGATGCGTTTCTTAGGCATCTATTCCAATAACCTCGACGAGTTTTATAAGGTTCGTTTTGCCGAACTGAAGCGCCGAATCATTATTAGCGAAGAACAGGGTTCAAACTCTCACTCCCGCCATCTGTTAGGCAAAATCCAGGCCCGCGTATTAAAAGCCGATCAGGAATTTGACGGTCTGTACAACGAGTTGCTGCTGGAGATGGCGCGCAATCAGATTTTCTTAATCAATGAACGCCAGCTATCGGCCAATCAGCAGAGCTGGTTGCGTCATTACTTCAAGCAATATCTTCGCCAGCACATCACGCCGATCCTGATTAACCGCGAGACGGATTTAGTCCAGTTTTTGAAAGATGACTACACATATCTGGCGGTAGAGATTATCCGCGGCGATACAATCCGCTACGCGCTGCTGGAAATCCCTTCTGACAAGGTTCCCCGTTTTGTGAATCTGCCGCCGGAAACTCCGCGTCGTCGCAAGCCGATGATCCTGTTGGACAACATTTTACGTTATTGCCTTGACGATATTTTCAAAGGGTTCTTTGATTACGACGCACTTAACGCCTATTCGATGAAAATGACCCGTGACGCCGAATACGATTTGGTGCACGAGATGGAATCGAGCCTGATGGAGCTGATGTCCTCCAGCCTGAAACAGCGTCTGACCGCAGAGCCTGTGCGTTTCGTCTATCAGCGCGACATGCCCAATGCGTTGGTCGAGGTGCTACGTGAAAAACTGACGATTTCTCGCTACGACTCGATTGTTCCCGGCGGCCGTTACCATAACTTCAAAGACTTTATTAACTTCCCCAACGTTGGCAAAGCCAACCTGGTGAATAAGCCGCTGCCGCGTCTGCGCCACATCTGGTTCGACAATGAGAAATTCCGTAACGGATTTGATGCAATCCGCGAGCGCGATGTGCTGCTGTATTACCCGTACCACACCTTTGAGCACGTTCTTGAACTGTTGCGCCAGGCGTCTTTCGACCCGAGCGTACTGGCAATAAAGATCAACATCTACCGTGTGGCGAAAGACTCGCGCATCATCGACGCGATGATCCATGCCGCGCATAACAGTAAAAAAGTCACCGTGGTAGTGGAATTACAGGCGCGCTTTGATGAAGAAGCCAACATTCATTGGGCCAAGCGTCTGACCGAAGCGGGCGTTCACGTCATCTTCTCCGCGCCGGGTCTGAAAATTCACGCCAAACTGTTCCTTATCTCG
This sequence comes from Citrobacter sp. CF971, assembly GCF_006385635.1. Taxonomy (NCBI): domain Bacteria; kingdom Pseudomonadati; phylum Pseudomonadota; class Gammaproteobacteria; order Enterobacterales; family Enterobacteriaceae; genus Citrobacter; species Citrobacter sp. CF971. The sequence goes on from NZ_CP041051.1 coordinate 3,513,527, forward strand.
CGTAAAGAAGGTGATGAAGTCGTGCGCTATGCGCATATCGGGACGGGCAACTTCAACGAAAAAACGGCGCGCCTGTACACCGACTACTCGTTGCTTACCGCTGATTCACGCATCACCAACGAGGTTCGTCGGGTGTTCAACTTCATCGAAAACCCGTATCGTCCGGTGACGTTCGATTATCTGCTGGTTTCTCCGCAGAACTCACGCCGTCTGCTGTACGCGATGATCGACAAAGAAATCGCCAATGCGCAGCAAGGCCAGCCTTCCGGTATCACGCTAAAACTGAACAACCTGGTCGATAAAGGCCTGGTTGATCGTCTCTATGCGGCCTCAAGCTCAGGCGTACCGGTTAATTTGTTGATTCGCGGTATGTGCTCTCTGATCCCGAACCTGGAAGGCATTAGCGACAATATTCGTGTTATCAGCATCGTTGATCGCTACCTTGAACACGACCGGGTTTATATTTTCGAAAACGGTGGCGATAAGCAGGTATACCTCTCCTCTGCAGACTGGATGACCCGCAATATCGACTATCGTATCGAGGTCGCCACTCCGCTGCTGGACCCGCGCCTTAAGCAGCGCGTGCTGGATATTATCGATATCCTGTTCAGCGACACGGTGAAGGCTCGCTTCATCGATAAAGAACTCAGTAATCGCTACGTACCACGCGGAAACCGCCGTAAAGTTCAGTCACAATTGGCGATTTACGACTACATCAAATCACTCGAGCAACCTGACTAACGCTATGCCAATACACGACAAGACTCCACGACCGCAGGAATTTGCTGCGGTCGACCTTGGTTCAAACAGTTTCCATATGGTCATTGCCCGCGTGGTTGATGGCGCAATGCAGATTATCGGGCGGCTGAAACAGCGCGTTCATCTGGCGGATGGTCTCGGCGAAGATAACAAGCTGAGCGAAGAGGCAATGGAACGCGGATTAAGCTGCCTGTCGCTGTTCGCCGAACGCCTGCAGGGCTTTCCCCCGTCAAGCGTATGCATCGTGGGAACCCATACTTTGCGTCAGGCGCTGAATGCGACCGATTTTCTCAAGCGAGCGGAAAAAGTCATCCCCTACCCGATTGAGATTATCTCCGGTAACGAAGAAGCCCGACTGATTTTTATGGGCGTGGAGCATACTCAGCCGGAAAAAGGCCGCAAGCTGGTTATCGATATCGGCGGTGGCTCAACAGAACTGGTGATCGGCGAAGATTTCGAACCCAAGCTGGTCGAAAGCCGCCGTATGGGCTGCGTCAGTTTTGCCCAGATGTATTTCCCGGGCGGTGTTATCAGCCGGGAAAACTTCCAGCGTGCCCGCATGGCGGCAGCGCAAAAGCTTGAAACCTTAACGTGGCAGTTTCGCATTCAGGGCTGGAACGTCGCAATGGGCGCGTCAGGCACGATTAAAGCGGCACACGAAGTGCTGCTGGAGATGGGTGAAAAAGACGGTTTTATCACCCCCGAACGCCTGGACAAACTGACATCTGAAGTGCTGAAGCATGCGTCATTTGATGCGCTCAGCTTGCCGGGATTGTCAGAAGAACGAAAAGCAGTGTTTGTACCCGGACTCGCGATTCTGTGCGGCGTTTTTGACGCGTTGGCTATCCGCGAACTTCGCCTTTCTGATGGCGCACTACGCGAAGGCGTACTGTACGAGATGGAAGGACGTTTTCGCCACCAGGACGTTCGCAGCCGTACCGCCAGCAGTCTGGCGAACCAGTACAACATTGACAGTGAACAGGCCCGGCGCGTACTGGAAACAACGATGCAAATGTACGACCAGTGGCATACGCAACAGCCCAAACTGGCCAATCCTCAACTGGAAGCATTACTGCGCTGGGCAGCGATGCTGCATGAGGTTGGGCTGAACATCAACCACAGCGGCTTACATCGCCACTCTGCTTATATCTTACAAAACAGCGATTTACCGGGGTTTAATCAGGAGCAACAACTGATGATGGCAACATTAGTTCGTTATCATCGCAAAGCGGTGAAACTGGATGATTTGCCCCGCTTTACACTGTTCAAGAAAAAACAGTTTCTGCCATTAATTCAACTGTTACGCCTCGGCGTGCTGCTGAATAATCAGCGTCAGGCGACCACCACGCCGCCAACCCTGACTCTGATAACCGACGACAACCACTGGACCTTACGTTTCCCGCATGACTGGTTTAGCCAAAATGCGCTGGTGCTGCTCGATCTGGAAAAAGAGCAGCAATACTGGGAGGGCGTAACCGGCTGGCGTCTCAAAATTGAAGAAGAAACCTCACCCGATATCGCCGCATAAACTCAGAACAGGTGCCAGCGCGTCTGGTGCCTGTTCTTCCAGCGTTTCATGCAATGGCTGTGGTTTGCCAATCAAGTACCCCTGCATGTAGTCAATCCCCAGCGAAATTACCGCACTGCGTATTTCTTCACTTTCGACGTACTCCGCAACCACCAGCATTCTTTTCATCCGAGCCAGATGGCAAATAGAGGCCACGATCTGGTAGTCGAGGCTATTCGAAACGATACTGCGAATAAAGCTGCCATCAATTTTCAGGATATCGGCACTCACATTCTTCAGCCGCGCATAGCTGGCGTAACCCGTACCAAAATCATCAATCGCAATCTGACAGCCCAGTGATTGCAGCTGCAGTAACGTTTCCTGTGCCTGTTCCGCATTGGTTAAGGCGTTGCTTTCCGTGACTTCAAAAATCAACTGCCACGCTTCAACCTTATACTTAACCAGTAGCTGCTTGATGTCATGCGGAAGTCGGGCGCGACATATCGACGTGGGTGACAAGTTAATGGCAAACCGACGGGCGGGCATTTTTTCCCGATTCTGTGCCATAAACTTCAGCGTATTTTCAATCACCCACATATCGATGCTGGACGACAAGCCAAACTCATGTGCGATCGGCAAGAAGCAATCAGGCGGGATGGTTTCACCGTCATCTCCCTCAAGGCGCAGCAGGATTTCATGATAAACGTCGCCGCGTACGCCAAAAATCGGCTGCGCCATCAGGAAAAAACGATTGTGCTCCAGCGCCAGCTGTAGACGATTCATCATCGCAACCTTATCTTTCAGGTCACGTTGCAAGTGCATGACGCCTCGGCGCTGCAAGTTCTCTGGTGAATTGGTCGCCAGAGAAAGCTCGGCAATGGTGCTTAACTCTCCCAGTAACAGATAGATATGGTTAACAGGAGAACGGACACAGCAAAAACTGATCCCCACCTGCGGCTGTAAAAGCATGCCATCCCAAATAAAACGGAACTGCTTGATATGCCTATCCAGGGCTTCAATGCGCTCCTGATACGACTCAGTGTTAAAACGCAAAACTAAGTCATTACCCGATAACTGATAGACATGCTCATCCTGTGCCAACAGTGGCGTTATCCACTGTGAGAGTTTTTGCTTGTACTGGATACGCAGCATAATGCCGTAATTTTTTACCAGTAGCTCCATGCCCGGAACACGCAAAAAGCAGAGCACTGACCATGGCGTTTTTTTCAAATCCCGGTTCAATGCGCGCAAATTTGGCAGATGCACCATCGGATCAAAGAATGCCAGACGATGGTTGCGCCGGGTAACAAAGCGTTGGCGCGTTGCCAGTACGGCAATGAAGTTCACGATGAAGGAGAAAACAAGATAACTCGATGAGGTAATGGCAAGCTGGGTATCGTAGCCAGAATACCAGGGCATATAGCGCTGGTAATAATGAATTGCGGTAATAAGTACGACAGACCATATCAGCGAAATAAATCTGTAACCGTAACGCATTGCTCCCCAGAGCATGACAGGTAGCAACAACGACAGAGTATAATTTGTGCTGAATATTGAGCTTTGTTCATTTAACGGCATACACAGCAATGCCATAAGTACAGCCAATATAATCAGCCAGACCGCAACCTCAGTTTTGGTAACTTTGGTATCAAACTGCTGCTTTAATTGAGAAAAATAGCCTCTGACATGCAAAGGGTTGCGGATCGTGCGAATAATAAAGTAGCACAAAGGAACCCCAATCAGATTCCCGACCAGCATAGCCTGATAGTTGATCAACGTGCCAGTATTAAAGGGCATAACCCCCACCATGCCGGATTTACTCTCATAAACGCCCACAAATGCGGCAAACTGGAAGAGGATCAGAAACAGCGTCGCTGGGCAGAAGACCTGCCAAAACATGCGCTGAAACATCAGGTGGGAGTTACCGTGAGATACGTTGTTCCGCCGGGGTGCAAATACTTTATACCCTCCCCAACTCAGCACTATCGTTACAATAAAGTGCGAAATTATTGAGAGCGTTTCAAATAACCCAACCTGCGGATATTTGTAGCAGATAATGGAAATGATAATTCCCGGCAATGCCGCCCAGCCAAAAAATAGCATCAGGCTAATCATCAACGCCAAAGGCATGTAGAAAAGAATTACGGTCCCAGTACTAATATGGGCATAGGTATTGGCAGTGCTCAATATAGGCAACAGCAAAGATGGTATGATGAGAGGTAACGCCCACCATCTATCTCTCATACAAATATAATTTTTATTGAGTTTCATAGATGCTCAGTAGAATCCCGCACATCCTGCAGGGGGTATTCAGACAGGCATCCCACCTGACTCTAAAATGATGAAGTTAAATACATTACTATGTCTCATCAATTTTAGTTATCAGTAAAGGGTGACGTTTGATATATATCAAAAAAAAAGCCCCTCATTAATCAATTATTACTATTTTCATCGTTTCTTATCGTTAATTCATTATTAATGCAAATAATAATATTAATTTTCATAACATATGAGGATAAAACAACTGAAGCAATTTTACATAACGAAAAATTGACCATTGCCTCACAGTATGCCTTAATGTGAGTATCGCCCTCAGTTGGGTACACTACAAGGAACCTTTTGTGAGCCAGGTTACCAGCCTACGCAAACGACACCGATTTAATAGTCGCATGATCCGGATCATACTGCTTATCAGCTTTCTCTTCTTCTTCGGACGCTTCGTCTACTCCGCTATAGGTGCGTGGCACCACCACCAGAACAAAAAAGACTCTCAGCAGATCACCCAGCCGCAACAGGCATCTCCTGCTCAAACCGACGCGCGCTGATCGCTCGCGCCTGTAATATCTCAGCATTAAGATTCCTTACCGGATGGCTAATCGCCTGACATTTAACCATCCGGTAAGGGATTTGAGTGATGAAACAATACGCTGCCTTACCCACCACACGCACGGAGTTATCCGATGACAGACCGTGTTTTTCGCACAAATTCACAATCTTTTAATCTCACTTCACTGCACCATTCGCGCTCATTTTTACGTTCCGATTTACTGGGTATAAAAAGACACACTGTGTTCAAATAGACGCCAATTAATATCACCAGAAAATATCACAGGTGAAAGCATTAATATTATGTATGAAATTAAATGCTTATTTGAATCATTACCATTTTAAATTCTACAGGGTAATACCATGAGTGGTTTTTCATTATTTCCGAAAATAAGCAGCGGTCTTGAATGGATCGCTGGACACAGCGATGCGGTTATTCAATTCGGCTGGAATATCGTTGCCGCCGTAATTTTACTGTTTGTCGGTAAATTTGTCTCTCGCCTGATCTCCAGTGGTCTGGAAAAATTACTTTTAAAACGTAAAGTTGACCGAACCATTATCCAGTTCTTCACCGCGCTGGTACGTTACATTACCCTCGCCTTTGCCGTTGTTGCCGCATTGGGTCGCGTCGGTATCGAAACATCCTCCATTATTGCCGTCATTGGTGCCGCCGGGTTGGCCATTGGACTCGCGCTACAAGGATCGCTTTCCAACTTTGCCGCTGGCGTACTATTGGTCTCCCTGCGTCCATTCCGCGCCGGAGAAGTGGTACAAATTGGGGCAGTCACCGGAACGGTGGAAAAGGTGCATATTTTCTCCACCACCCTGCTCACCGCCGACAGCAAAGAAGTGGTCATTCCAAACGGTAAGATCATCGCTGACAATATCATTAACTATTCCCGCCACCCTTTCCGCCGTATCGATCTGGTGATTGGCGTCGGCTATCAGAGCCGGATAGCTGACGTTAAGCGCGTGATTAACCATATTATCGATCAGGATACCCGCATCGATAAGCAACGTGGGGTAACCGTTCGTCTGGGCGAACTGGGCGCTTCAGCATTGAATTTTTACGTCCGCGTATGGGTGCCCAACATCGAATACTGGAATACCTATTACGATTTGCTGGAAAACATTAAAGAAGCCCTGGACGCCAACCATATCTCCCTGCCGTATCCGCAGATGGATATTCGCGTTGAGAACGTAGCCCCCCAATCTCAACCCCAGCTACAGTTGGTTGATTAATTCACAGCGCTTCGGTATGAGCGCAATAAAAAACCCTCTATAAAAAGAGGGTTTTTTTACATATTACCGGTTCAGAAACCGCTAACAGAAAGGGCTATTATTCCCACTCAATTATTTACGGGTAACATAACTAATTGACTGATAACAACTTTTAAAGCAATGATATTTTCCATACCGTTTTATATACCGTCACCGGAAATCAGTACCATGAAAAATGCCATGTCACCGGGTCAACGAATCGTACTGCTTTTCACAGACTCTTCCGGCTTCGGCGACCCGGTCAGCGTACTCTGCCAGTTGTCGGTTTCGCTCGAGAGATTTGCTGAGCACGTCGGCAAGCAAAACGCCGGTATCTGCGGCTGACGTCCCAGCGCCGACAGTGGCGTTATACTGCCTGAGCTGCTCACGGATGGCAACGAGCTGTTGCTGCAGCCTGCCAGCGCGAGCGGCAGCATCAAGAGCATCATTGCGCGCCCGGTCGAGTGCACGCTGCGCTTCACGTTCATTGGTCGCTTTCTCCTGTTCGTCGTGCTGACGAGCTTTATCATCTTCGGCTTTACGGTCTGCTTTTGCCTGCGCATACCCAGCTTTGTACTGCGTTTCACCATGGTTAACCCAGGCTAAACGCCCGCCGACGACCAGCGCAGCAAGCATCGCCACTATAAGCAACTGTTTCCAGTATGCTTTGACGAATGCCCAGATCATAACAGCGCCTTACGGGCAGCACCGTAACGCGACCGCCGGTCGTCGATACCGTTCTGGCCACCGTTAATGATCTGCGTGACGCGAACCAGATCGCCTGTGTACTTCATGCAACCTTTGGTGGCGAAGAACCACGCCGCACTACGGGCCGCGTATTCATCCTGTGCCAGCAGTTCAGGCTGCGCTACCAGATCAACCTTCAGACCGTTACCGCAATCCCGGTAGTTGTTCAGACCTGTGATCTGGATAAGCCCATGCCCTCGGTAGTTCCACCCATCACCAGGACCGTTGTTGCCCATGCGTTTGCTGTACACCAGATTGGCGATCGCGCGCTGGCGTTCCAGAGGAAGGGATTTCTCATATGTTTTGCGGCCAAGCGCATTAGCCTGGTCTGGAGTGATACGCCCGGAACGGATGAAACCTGACAACCCTGATACGCTGTAGTTGAAGTTTTCCTGTAACCGGGTAAATCCTCCGGACTCATGCCCGACCTGTGCGATAAACATCGCCTGGTCATCTGGTTTAGTGATACCAAATTCATTCATGGCGGCGGTGATATGTGGGTACCAGCGCGCTGCCAGTTGCTCAGTGATACCGGCTGCCCGCCGGAACTGGTTAATGTCCATGTTGAGACCTCGATATTTTGAATATCTGCACGACGTTACCGCGCGTCTTCAGTACGGCGGCAAGCATGACAGCATTGATGATGACCTCTGATAAATCAGCGACCATTGGCGTGTGATACCAGATTGCATATGCGGCGCGGACGGGGATGCTGGCTGATGCCACGATAAGGAAGTAGGCTATCCATCCGCCCAACCTGCGGTGTTGAGATCCATTACGCCGGAAGGTTCCGACACGGATTGCTATCGCAGAACAGATAACCGCATTGGCAATGAGTAAAAGCAGCTCATGAGTTGTCATCGTCTTTTCTCCCCGGGATTAAATCGCGTGGATTGTCGGAGCGGTGATAGAGCCAGATACCAATACGTACTGCGACGATTGCCGACACGAACGCGCCAGCAGAGAAGACGATCCCTTTCTCGAATGAATCCTGCGTGATAGTTGGGATCAGGCTGGCTACGCCGATAAGGATTGATGCAGTTGGTTTGTAGAAGAGAAGCCCGCATAGGAAGCTGAGCATCGACAGGAGAACCCGGCGGCGAATTGGATACTCAACGGCAGAGGTAATAAATATTACCGCGCCAGATAAAGCACCAAGCGCCACTTCTGGAGGGACCCCGGCGATAACCGCAGCCAAGGAACCCATGCTAAGCCACTGATTTAAAGACTCACTGGTTAGCTGAGCTGACATATCAACCACCGTTTACTGTGCATAAAATCCCCCTTAGTTGGTGAGCTCATCATACACAATAAACCATATATGGTTGCAATCAACCTTCATTGCACTTGGAAAAATTACCTTAAAGGTGATAAAATTAAATAATCCATGAAAAAACATAAAATATACAATAGGTAGTTTTAATATGAATAAAGATATATCTATAGGTTTAAATGTCACAAGGATAGTGGCTTGTTTTTTTGTGATATTACTTCACACATCCGCCATGGGATTATATAAAACAAATGATTCCTGGGGGCAATTAAATATAATTGACTCAATGACAAGGGTTTGTGTACCATTATTTATAATGTTAAGTGGCGCACTTCTCATTAGAGAAAAACCAGATTCAAAAACAAAGATTGCCAAAAGAATAATAATTATAATGTCGTGTTTGTTCTTTTGGTCTATTGTGTACATATGGAGAGACAAAAACGCTACACTTAGTTTAGGTATGCTATTTGATTCAATTGGAGGCATCCTTTCTGGACCTGTTAAATATCATTTGTGGTATCTGTATTTTATAGTTGGAGCATATGTGGCAATACCTTTCTTATCCAAGGCTTATCACAACTCATCACTAAAAAGCTCTGTTTCTTATTTGTTTATATGGTTTATCTTGTGCACATTCATGACATTCAAGAACATGATTGGGGTTTACAATAACTACGTGCAAACATTCAATCTTTCATATCTTGCTGATGTGATGGGATACTTGATTCTTGGCAGGCTGATTTTTGACTTCGTATGCAAAAATGAATCAAAAATAAAGTCATTACCTTTTATAGTTGCGTTCTTTTTATCAGTTGCAGCAACATCATTATTTGTTTACTTTATGTCAATAAAGTCTGAAAACATAGACCAAAGCCTTTATTCATATACTTCACCATTTGTTATTATTGGTGCATCTTCAATTTTTATTTTATTTTTAAAAAATGGTAATATCTTATCAAGATTTGATGGTCAAATATCTAAAGTAAGCCAATTGACTCTTGGTGTATATTGTATGCACCTATTGTTTGTGGACTATTTCTATACAATGTTTATATATTGGTGGGGGTATAAAATGAATTCAATTTACGTTTTATTATCTTCAGTGGCAACATTTGTCATCTGTATGTTAGTTTCATTTATAATAAAGAAAACAAAAATTCTATCGTTTGCTGTATAGCTTAAGTATCATTGCATTATAGGCACCGCCAGATTATTTATTTCTGGCGGCGCATACATTAATTCAATTTACTCCATAAGTATGCACCTGGAGCACTTTCCACACACATATATACACCATTTGGACCAGTTGATGTATCACGCCACAATGTTCCTAAGTACTTTTCTTTTGCTACAGGCAATGTCCCGGAGTTTGCTCTAATCAATGGGAGCGCGCCACCACCTTCGTTGTAAGTTTCGAATGATCCAGATTTGTCTTTGTAAGCTCTGAATCCAGAGTTACCTAGAGAGCCAAATGAAAAAGGGGTTATCCCATATCTCGGGTTTCTCCATGTGATGTATCTATCTCCATCATCCTTTGAACCACTCCCATAATCTACTCCAGCCACTACGATACTGTTTGGATAATTTGCTGATGACCTTGGAATGCTTGGCGAGTAGTTCGGTACCTCGATATCCTCTCCTCTTTGAGAAACCTGTATATTAATAGTGCATGCTACAACGTCTCTTACATGTACATCAACAGGTCCGAAATTTGCCTCTGAGTATCCTATGTTGAAAATTGATTGATTGGCATAATCAGCATTAAAACCATATCTTGCATTGTAGCTACAATCAATCCCCTCAATAATGTTTCCTTGTATATCAAAATCATTATCCATTGGTGGAACTGATCCATCTGTTATTTTTGTAAATAGAATTCCGTCCCACCCAGTACTTGAATCTGTTGGTTTCACGCCATAGGCTGGAGAACCATTCCAGCTTGCCGTCCCACCATATACTTGAACTGAATTTGCCCCGTTAGTGAATCTTATGCCATTAAACCCATTAAATTCAAACCTGCAATTCCTGAACTGACTACCATATGGATAATGGACAAGTTCAGTTGTAATAGATGCCCATAAATCCATCCCAAATTCCTTGAACTTAAACCAGTTGCAGTTTTCAGCATCAAGAGTTCTGCCAACACGCAAACCGGTACCTGTATACCCATTAACAGGATCCCATGATTCAGGTTCAAAGGTGATGTTTTTATAAGAGCTTTTTGTTATTTCATTGCGAACTGCTTGCTTTGCAGAGAACCCACCAAAGAAAACTATTTTTGTTTTAGAACCATCACCATAATATTCTCCAGTTGAACCGCCTTCAATATTATGCCCATTGGTAACAAACTCATCATTCATATAATAAACGCCAGAAAAAAGCACATATTTCTGGTGCTCCAGTACCGATTTAATGGCTGACGGGTCGTTTGTCTTTGTACCATCTGCTCCGTACATTTCAGGTGTATACCGACCGTTTACCTGTCTAACCCACCGTCCTGTAGCTACCCCTGTCACGGCAATGACTGCCCCGCCATCGTCAGGATCGTTAGATGCGGAATTCCATTGGAATATACCGCCACCTTTATTGCTTCCATGTCTATATGAGTCAACTAATATGAACTGACCATTACTATCAGCAACAATAGTTCTTAGTTTGGATATTGATTCACATTTCCCTATATATTTGAACCCATTATTTTTATTTAATTCTATAAACACATCGGATGCTGTTCCTGATTCAGGTAAAATCATAATTGGATTTCCTGAATCATTCATTGCAACTATTTTGTTTTTACGATCCTCCACTGATGGTAATTCAGGTATAGCATCTGGTGTTCGAAGGGTTCTGCTAAGATTTGAACCTGAAACACTATCTACATAATTTTTGGTGGCGGCATCCTGAAGGTCCCTGGGATCGCGCAAATTACGGATGTAGTTGTTCATCGCATCATAATAATTAGCCACAAACGACGGCTTACGTAGAGCCAGTCTTAACCGACTGCGCACCTGCTGAATCAGCATAGTCAGTTTATCAAAAGCATCCTCATGCACTTCTGCGAAGAACTTACCCTGATTTCGAAGATCTGTTTCCTGTGTAACTGGAAGCTCACGTGAAATTGAGATTTGGTATCCACTTGTCAGTGGCGTTGACAGTATTACATTCCCTCCTGTGTACCCTCCCACACCAGTAACGGCGTAATCAGTATCAAGGACTAATTCTGTGATGTTCTCGCTCAGGTCTGCAACCTGCACAACCAGATCAGACTTATTAAAAATTCGGAAGGTATAAGGGAAAGAAGTTGTGACCCCATTCCCCGTGTAGTCGTTATGGTCAACTTCGGTTGAGACCGTCATGTAAGTATCTCCAGATTGCTTATGCGCCCGGCGCGCATGCACTCTGAATCATTGTATTACCATAAAAACCTTATATGAACCAAATGAAGATTGAACATATGTTTTATTACCTTACAGGTAATTTGCATTTCATGCTGGATAGTCCTGATATCTTCTGCTACTGTATGTTTATACAGTGATTGCATGGAGAAGAATAGATGCAACGGCAGTATCACCATCCGCTGGAAGAAGGATTTGAGGAAAGAATACACACGCCGGTAGGCGTTAGGTCCCTGGTGGAGGACTCGCATCTGATGAAGTTGCTGCGGGAACTCGATAAAGATGGCTTCAATGTTGACGGGCCATTAGCTGAACTGGTTGCGCTTGTGAATTACGTCACAAGTTCTCAAATGACCATGCAGGATCTGCAAACGCATCTCGATTACTGTGCGGAACAGTTACGTAAGCAAACCACTTAATGAAAAATAAAAGGCCGCTATTGCGGCCTCGTGACATGTCACCTTCATGCTATGACATGCCTATGTATCCTGCGACACCAGATAATATTAGAACAACTGCGACGGAAAATTCCCCATCTTCAATGATACCTTTACGGTTCATTACGCCAAGCGCGACAAGTGCCAACACAACAAGAATAAAAGCAATCATTGTCGAATCCTTATTGCGGAGTGACATCCTGAGGTCGCCACCAGTATGTCTGGTTAAATTCTTTCTTCGAACGCTGCTCCATCTTACGCAGATAGCCAGGAGAAAAATACTCCTGCATCTGGTTAAAGATCATATGATCAACCGCTGCTTTCAGGTACCAGATATTGGCACCAGGCGTCAGACCTTTACCAAGCTTAACCAGATCACCACCAGTTTGCTCGCTCTTACCCTCTACCGCATTCAGCGGGATGCCCTGACCGATCTTAATGACGTCATCAACGAGACCAGCCACAGGGCCAAGCATAGACGCTAGCGCGCCGCTCCCGTACCGGGTGTGATCAGACAGAAGGAAATCACCGTACAGGCCAAGGCCACCGCCTTTAAGCAGCGCACCAAGCCAGAATTTAGCAGCATCTTCACCGGCCATATCCCGCGGATTACGGCCTGATGCCATGTCATTTAGTTGCTGAGAAAGCGCGCCAAGTATTGTCGTGCTGGCTATAAACGTCGCGATATAAGCAGCCCGACCACCAGCAGAAGGCATACCCATAGCCCGAGACCAGTGGCGCATCACAACAGAGATTGGGAATGACTTGAACAAGAATACGCTGCGGGTTAATTCACCTTTCCATGTTCCGCGCTGGATACCTGAACCGGTAACCATCTGCTCACGAGCACCAGGAGTGATCACAGCCATGTCAACTTCTTCTGTCACCGCTCCGAGCAGCTTACGCATTGCTTCAAACTTCACGCGCTCCGGTGATCCGAGGTGCTCTACAGCAGCATCGGGTATACGCATGATGCTTTCCGGAGTCAGCATCGTATCGTTGCCTTTCCCCCAGTCCTCCTGTTGCGCCATCTTCCACACGCTCCAGTCGGTATCGGTGATTCCTTTGCTTTTCAGTATGCGGAAATCGTCATTAGACAGGCTTTTCAGATCCGGTGTTCTGGTGACAACATCACCAAGACTGCCCATCATAGTGACACCGTAGGCACGCTTGTGCGCGTCGGACCACGCAGTTAATCCACTGGCGCGCATAACTGCAGTTGCAGCCCACCGGGAGACAGACGGCCCCATATTATCCATCGCCCAGCGGTTAACGCTACCGAGCAGTGATTCCATAGCCAAGCCAGCATGACGAGCCCTGGCCAATTCAGTGCGATTCGTTGGGTCCATAGCTTCAAGCTGGTTACGTAATAACTGATTCATCGGAAGGTTGGTAACCTTCGCTGACAGGTACATGGTTCCAAGATCAGAGAACGATGACAACAGCGCAGAACCGAGACGACTGGCAACCATCCAGTTGCGGATGTTATCCGACCAGCGCGCAATATGCGGGTTTGCAACAGGCTGAGTTTTACCAGAAATAAAGTTATACAGGTTCTCAGTATTGTTTGCCTGGCGCTCTATGCGACCGGTATCCTGCGGGTTAGCCGTAGCTGTCTCTGATTTAGTCTGATCCAGCAGTGAGCGGAACACATGATCCGGGTTTGGTCCGTAGGTTTCCACCAGCGCAATGTCTTTACTGATACCTTCCAGGTGCCCTACCATGATTTCCCAGAGTGACCGGTCGCCGTACATCTGCTGGTACTGAAGGTATGAATCAGCGTCTTTAAAGTGGATCTGGCGTGAGGCGTTGCCACGGTTTGCCCGCGCACCGGAAATACGCATACCGGTATCAGTGAGTTTATTCAGGCCACCTGTGGCAATCGTGTTATAGGCTTCACCGATAAAAGCTGATAACTCAGTATCATTCATCAACTGGCCGTCGGCGCGTGTGTAATATTTGCGATCGAGTTTACCAATCACATCACTTACCCACTTATCCTTCGATACTGCCCCAACCTTTTCCATAGAATGGTGCTGAGGTATACCCCAGTTTTCCAGATAGCCGATATCACCACCAGCATCATTAAACCTGCGGCGCAGTAGCTCAGTAACTTCGCCCCAGGCTTTCGCCCCTTTCATGGCTTTCGCATTACCTGTTTTCTGGCCGCGCATCTCAAACACCAGATCACGGACTCCGGCTTCATCTTCGAATAGACCGAAGAAACGAGGATCAACAGCCTCGAACGCCTCCTGTAACTGGCTTAATGCGTAATCACGGGTCGCTTTCGTGCGGGACTCAACAGACAGAAAGTTTGATTTCCCGTCAGCGCTGAAGGCGATCGTGCGGTTGAGTGCGCCTAGCTTTCCGTCAGCACCCTGATAACTGTTAATGAAGTTGTCAAGGCGCTGACGCGCTGCGATGGTAAGCGCGACACGGCGTTTTTTCAGTGCCGCTTCTCGCTGCAACTCTTCAGCCGCCAGTTGCCCGGCTCGGCGCAGGCGTTCAGCGTCGTTAAGTTGACGCCATGACATCGGATCGTCACGGGCAATAGATCGCATATTGCGGTAAATGCGGTCTTCGATATTCTGTATTTCTCGGGCTGTAAGAGTACGCTGTGCTGCCTGTTGCACGGCCTGAATACATTCCTGTCTCATTCAATTATCCTCTCAAGAAACACGCTACAGCCACGTCAAAAAGGCTGGAATCCTGTACTGCCTGCTCATTCTCTCTGCTCACTTCGTCCAGCACTTCCCGAGCGCTGCGCGACTGTGGGTTTCCGTCATCATCGAGAATGGTGATCATCATGTCAGGTGACTCAACAAGCGAGTCTTCAGCGATACGTAGATCCATATCTCCGGCCTGCTCCGCTGTTGGTCTTTGTTCTGCCTGCTGTAATATGGCACCTGGTTCAAAAGGTGCAGCCTCGTCAGGAGTCCGCACTTCTGCTGTTTTATAGAATGACATGGCCTGTGCATTAAGATCGCTTTCTGCCTGCTGGCGTCTGGCTAATTCAGCCCGCGCTTCAAAGTTAACCCCTCCCTCAACATTCGCCGCCAGATTATCCTTTGCCGTCTGTAGTCTGACCGACTCGTCATTGATACGCTGGTCAATATCACGCAGCCTTTCCTGACGAGCTGCACGTGAACGTGATAATTCACGTCCGCTGCCTGAAGGTTGTTCGTTCAGGACTCCGGAGCGTTCCTGGTTGAGTGTTTCAATGGATCTCTCGATGCCAGCGATATCAGTCTGCAACTGATTAACCTGCTCAACGTCTAAAGCCTGAGCCGCTTGCTGTTCCAGCGCTCTGGTATCAACAGCTATCTGAGTGCTTCCTTCTTCAGAGCGATACAGGGTTTCATCTATGGCCTGAGAAATAAGGTTTCTCCTCCCAGGAATGTCGCTAAATGATGCTGGTTCGGCAATGCTGGCCACATCAACTGCACGACCCTGGCTTACATCGTTCATTGCTTTCTGTAGCGCCTGTATATGCGCATCACGTGACAGAACATTAACCGGAACACCAGGAGCAACATCAATCTCAGCGTGATGTGAGGCATTTGCTGCCAGCGCTGCATCCACCTCCGCTGGGGAAAATTCAGGAGTTGAAGCAGTTTCACCGCGGGCATTAAGGAACCGGCCAACACCACCAAATGCCACACCAAGAACCGCATCGATGGCGATAGACTGGCGATCAAACACATCGTACTGAGCCGCCATTTCGTTATAACCACCATCACGCAGCGTCTTTGCAGTCAGACCGCGCTGGGCCATGCCAAAGGCAATGTTAGTTCCGGCTGCGTATGCAATATCTGGAGCTGCGCGAACAGCAGTAGCAGCAGCATTACGTACTGCACTTTCACCTGTCCTCGCCAGTTGTGCGCCAACACTTTCTGCCAGCGCCCCACCGGCACGTAAACCCAAACTCATAGGGATCAATGTGCCAGCGCCAGCAGTGACACCCTGCACCAGACCAGCTTCCTGAGCGGTCCTGAAATCTACGCCCTGAGCAGTCAATTTCTCAAACTCAGAGAAGCCCTGCAGTGCAGTGACGGCAGCAGCACCACCGGCTGGACCGGCCAGCAGCGTACCAACGACAGCCTGCCCGCCCATATCGAACAGACCATTCAGTACCTGACCAGCAGTTCCTGTTGTGGCGGCGTCAGGAGTCAGGCGCTTAACTTGCTGCTCTGCGAGTTTTCGCTGTTCGCCGATGTATTCAGCCGATGTATCATTGATGGAAGTGTTTTCGTTAACAAACTTAGCGATGGGTGAAACGATCTTATCCATTCCAGCCCAAAGAAGTTGGTCTGGTTTGGCAACCAGTCCAGAGTACAGGCCAGAAACAGCAGCAGTACCTGAGTTATCGAAGAAACCGACATCGGTATTAAACCCTGCTGGGTTAGATGCCGCTTCATCCAGTTGCTGATTCTGGTTAACTGCGTTGAGACCAAAGTAACTCATTGCGGGATCCCCCCTGAGAACCTCTGGCGCTGTTGTGTGAGATCGATAACGACAGGAGTTCCATCATCTTTCAGCAAATACCCGGTTCCGAGCTTCACCAGATACTGGCTATCTCCATAGCTTTGCAGCCCATACTGCCCTGGTGGGGCTTTTATTCCTGCATCAGTCACCTGTGTTTTCCAGGCCTGATCAACTTGTTTATCAAATTGCTCGGCAGACATACCCCACGGTAACAGCACGCTTCCCATGCCGTTATAGTCATGTACGCCGCCAGTAGCTACGTTAACAGCCTGCTTCCATGTGTCACTGTCAATCTCACCTGATACAACGCCCTTCTTCGCCATCACGCCAGCGTAATAGTCCTTGGCTATTTCGTAGGCCATTGATGCGCCATGCGCGTCACCGGCAAACGCATCCTTCACCATGTCAGAGAACTCAAGACGAAGATCGTTATCTTTCGGCATTGGTATGCCTTTCACATCATCTGTACCTTTGCGAGCTGCAGCACCAGAAAGGATGGTTTGTGCTGCCGATTCAGGTGATACAGAAACATCAGGGTTAAACCAGTTTTTCTCAGCCACAACACCGCCAGGCTTATCCATAAGGATCCCGGCGACAGCTGCCGATGGAGCATTGGTGCTGATCTGCTGAAGCGCCGACATATATACCTGACCACCGCCAGTACTCTGCCGAATGGTGTCGAGGTATGCAGACTGCTGAGAAACTGGTGCATCGCGGAAGAAAGCCCCGATCTGATTCGCCTCTTCTTTGGAAAAGAACGTCAGCGGCGTACCGTATGACTTAGCCAGATCTACAGCCTGAGAAGCCCGAAGGGCAATCGTCTGGCTGAAATTGTTCTGGTTGGTCATATCGATAGGCTTTGTTTGCCCGGAAGAAAGTGAAAACTGAATTGGGTCTGCTTTACGTTGCGCGAGGACAGTACTTGCCGCAGAGACAACGGCGTCATAGGTTTGGGCGCGTGCTGCATATCCTTCACCAGTTTCACCGGTATCTGGCTTCAGGTTTTCTACTGCCGCCTGAATGCTGCTGGTCGGCATGTTGCGAAACGATCCGATGTACTGCCCGGCGATCTGCGTGTTGCGAAACTCGGTATAGCGTAGATTTCCCTCCCGCACGCCGTAGGCGGCGAGGAAGTCGTTCTGCGTAGGAGCATCAGGGAAGTCAACGCCGCGCATGTATGCTGCGCTGGCATCACGCACACGACTGTCGATATTAGTGCGATATTCCGCCTGCTGCTGCTTACGGATCTGGTCAGCCTGACGAAGGAATGTCGCCTGGGCCTCCGGAGATGCAGCGTCAAATGCCGCGTTGCCTGTGTAGCGTTTGGTGCTGGTAGGCAGTTGTGACAGACCGATAGCCGCGCTAACACCGGTAGCAAGTTGCTGATCACTGTACGGTTGACTGCCGTTCTCATGTTGGATAATGGAGGCACACAAAGCCTTTAGCGTATCAGGGTTTGATGCGTCAAGCGGTTGGTCAGGAGTCACGCCGAGTTGAGCACATACTGCCTGAATGTATGCTTCGGTGTTGTTATTGTCAGAAGGCGGTGCCCAGCGATTAATGATGTCGTTTACAGTATCAATGCCCTGTCTCTGGTATGACAGCAAGTTGCGACCAAGCGCCCGAATGCCGTGCTCTGGCGTTTCGAATTTGGCAAATCGACCATCATCACCGGTCTGGCCTACCCACGGATTGGTTTTGCTGTATTCGAGGTTTCCTGGGTTATTGTTGCGAATACCACGGGAGCTATCACCAGAACCACCTTCTGATACTGCACGGCGGGAACCAGTAACCGTATCGCTTAACTCGCCATTGCTCTGGATGAACTCGATCGAATTATTTGCCGACCACTGAGAAAGGGAAGCATCGGCGACCTTCTCTTTAAACTCAATCTTTTTGGCCTGAATCTGTTCAGAACTCCAGCCATGAGCGGCGCCATAATCTTCGATCTGCTGGAAAGTTTGCTGGTTGTAGAGAACATAATTGGCATTATCACCATAGGCGGCAGCAGCCAGTTTACCGTTATTCGCCAGAGTCGCCTGGAACTGACCTTCTTCATAGGCATTGAGTTGGCTTATCTCATGCCTGCCAGCCTGGGTGGTGAACTGAATGCGCTGCTGCTGAGCCTGCTGCATAAAACCAGCCCGGGCACCTTCCGGCAATGTCATCGCGATCTGCTCTGCCTGAGCATCGAATTGCTGGGTATAAACCTGTCCCTTGCCAAGGGCGTTCTTGCCCTGCATGTTGAGCAGGCCGGTATCCGGGTTAGTCAGCAAGTCACTGGATACCTGACTGAGTTGCAATGATGCATCCTGTGCCTGAGCAACATCAGTGCGCTGTTTTGCCTGAGCAAAAACATCCATGGCCTTTGGCCCTACCTGCGTCAGCGCATCACCAATGTTTGGCTGTTCGAAAGCCTGAAAACCTGGTGACTGAAATCCTCTGCTTTCTACCTGGCGACCGGTGACAGTTGGTACTGTTGGCATTTCGAATTCTCCTTATCGACCGGTTGGTGTGCCGATAGCAGCGCTAATCGGAGCCGCTTTGCTTTGAGTGAATGGTGACCACGTTCCGCCGCCCATCTGGTAAGCACCGTATGCCTGAAGTGGAGCAGTCAGCAGTGTGGTAAATGCGCCCATATTCCCCTGCTTGCGTGCTGAGCTGGCCTGAGCTTTGTAGTTTTCAGCCTGAACCTGATAGCCATACGCTTCACGCTGTGCGTTATTCACGGTAGTAAGAGCATCAAGCGCGCCGAACTGAGCCGTGTAACCGAAGATATCCAATGCGCCACCAGTGGAGAGATCAGCACCAGTTGCGCCCATTGTTGCCGCCTGGGTGCCAGCAGCCTGACGGTTACGACGACGAACCTCATCAGCCTGAGCGTTGCCACGGTTGATAGAATCCTGTGCCTGTGCCGTGGCCACTTCTGCATTTTGCTCGGCAACAGCAGACGAATACTTACCTTGCTGGTACTGGTTGTATGCTGAAACGCCACTTAATGCGACACTGGCGCCAGCGAGAGCGATAGCCGGGCTGCACATTATTTTCTCTCCATGTGGAAACGGTGAAACGGTAGGTTTTTAATGCCGTATGGCTGTGGTTCATCGATGGTGAACCCAAGCCAGTGAAGCCAGATGCGCGCTGTGTGGTTGCGTGCATCAACATAATTTTCAAGATACGGGTAAACGGTCAGCATTGCATTGACCACTTTTCCGCACCGGCGCAGGAAGGTACGCTGGTATTTCTCCAGCGCGTCAGTGCCAACCAGCCATGGGATGCCACTACCGCCGATCATCGATGCTGGCGCTACGCCAAAGACAGTCACCACTTCGCCGTTAATCAACCCGGCGCAGCAGAATGTTGACGTGCGCAGACCGGTCTCCAGCACGCGGCGCGGACTCCAACCGTTGGTTGCCATAAATTCATCGATATCAGCCTGGCGAACAAGCGGAATAATGGCTTCGATATGCTCTGCTGTAGCGGGTACGATCTGAGCTTTAATCATCAGAATCCTCCGACGGGAAGGCGAGGCAATACAGCAAGAACAGAAAGCGGAAGTGGGTCAAGCTGGCGAACCTTAACGCGTCCGTTTTTATCCCAGTTGCTGTCGAGTTTCACTTCAACCTTGCCGGTAGCGTCATCAACAGGATCGTCGTAGAACTCAAATTCACGCTGCGGATACTCATACCATGTTCCGCCAGGCGTTGTTGCCCAGATTCCACGGCTCGCGTTGACCACCATCGTGACAGTAGGAATGACCTGCTTTTTATCCAGCAGCGTTTCCTGCCCGTTGATATTGATGTCCAGAGTTTCGAATTCAGCAGTGATAGGAAGTCCGATATGCACAACTGCACCTGGTGACTCCAGCGTGACTGAACCACCAGTGACAATCTTCTGAGGCTCAACGCTGGCATCTGACAGGATGTTTACTGTCTGACCTTCGAGGTGCGATAAGCCACCGAACGTCTGGCGCGCCATCTGCCAGTTAGTTGTGGCCACATTGCGAAGCACAGGAGGAACGTTACGGTTGAAGCGCACGACAACCGCAGTATTGCTGGTCACTGAAATAATGTCGCCGCGCAGCTCTTTAGCCACCGGTTCGTTGGTGTCTGGATCTGTACCGGTATATGGGAACTGAATCTGAGCACCTACATCAGTATTAACGAAATACGCACCACCGCTTACTGTAACCGGGTAATCAACCTGATAGCTCCAGTCACCTGTGCCACCGCTGATGGTCATTGTGCGTGATGATGTATTGCGCCCGTCGTAACTCAGTCCGCAGTCTACAAAGAACGCATCTTCATCGTTGGTGAACAGACGACTTGACAGGCGTTCTATGTAACGTTTTGTCTGTCCGTTAATAGTACGGTTAACCACGAAGTAAACAGCATCCTCGCTGCCTTCACTGATTGAGCAGGTGCTTTCGTATTTACCAGTACTGGACTGCGGTGCCCAGGCGAAAACCTGCTGATCGCGCAGATAGGTGAGCACCAGCAATTTGCCGTCATCACGAATGCAGAAAGCGCTGCTGTACGGCACAATGCAGAATGACCAGTCGACAATGCTATGCTTCTGGAAAAGGTGGTTGGCCAGTATGGTCAGGTCGGTTCCCTGATACCCGTCGACATCGAAAGAGTAGGCCAGATCACGCACAACACTGCCTTTCTCCTGGATGAACAATGCGATGTTAGCCACAGCGATAGGTGGCACGTTACTTGATCCGTTATTCCCCTGAGAGCTGAACGAGAACGCCGATGGCGTGAGGACCTTATTCTGGTCCCCGGATATCGTATATTCCCCCCCAGATGTCAGAGCGACCAGGTTACCAACATCAATAAGGTGGCGGATCTCATTCACCTGACGCCCGGCGTAGGTGTAGATGATGCGATCGTCATCCTGAATCGGGTTGTTCTTGCCGAAGTCTTTATAATCTCCGGTTCGGCTTGCCCAGATGGTTTGCGGATACGCAGAAGACGCGGCAAAGTACAGGCGCTGCTGGTAGTAAACAACGGTACTAGGGTAACCGTTAACGCTGTTCCACGCATATTTCGCCCACTTATAACTGGCGTTAGCGGATCCAACAACCTGAGATGGAATGAACGAAACCACATCGGCAGTTGCGGTCAGACCATCACCATCCACTGCTGTGATTCTGGCAATTCCGAAACCGCTGTGCAGGTATTCCCACTGGATTCCGGTATCATCTGAACCCGTACCGCCCCAGCCATCCCACGACATACCTTCAGTATGAGAAGGCCTGAGAGTTCCTGTCTTTCCTGCAGTATTCGCCCGGTAGTAGTTGCTGTCAGCACGGCGAATATCATTGATAACTGTCGTCTTGCCGGTCTCCCATACTGGAACAGAATCAACGGCAGGCTGTTCAAGATAGAAGAGCTTCCCCACCTGCTCGGCACCAAAAATAGAGGCGTTTGCCGTCAGCGTGACGGTGCCGGTGCTGGCGCTGGCATACACTTTGATGGACTGATCAACGTTGATATCTTCGAACGGGCCGTTTTTGGTGGTGACATCGACGATTTGCCAGTTGTCATGCGCGTAGCGGCGCAGCTCTTTCGGCGGGTATGCCGGATGAGCGTCCCAAACGCTCTTTGATATCTTCCTTAGGCTCAATGACGATCTTTCCATCCACCCTGACTTTGTACTCAGCAGCCGACAGGTCGTCAGCCGTTTCCTGGTCATCCAGTGCACCACCAATTTTCAGCCACGTTTTGCAGCTGTTGAACATCTCGCCGCGCTTATTGAGCATCTGCGGATCTGTGGATCCGCCGCCAAACGGTATCAGTTGCCAAGAACGCCCCCAGCCATCACCGATAGACTTCAGACCGGTTCCGTAACCGAAGTCGATAAATACAGCATCAGCCTGGTACTGGTCTTCAAAGTCGGCTATGCGCTTCGCCATAATCAGATCATCGGTTGTCTTGTTTCCGGTCCAGAGCACTTTGCTGTGCAGCCCTTGCCGAAGGTATATCACCGCATCATCCACGCCGGAATAAGCCGGGTCGACGCCGATAATCACCGGTGCATGTGCCACCTGCGCCGCTGTTACCACGCGCTTCATCGCCTCGTCTGTCAGCCCGGTAGGGATAAATTGCAGTTCTGAGGCGTCAGGGAAGATCCCGCGCACACGGACCTTCACAAAGTCGCTGTCCTCGCCGTAGTCGTCCACCCATTTCTGCAGTTGCTGCTTGTTGGTGCCTTCGACGGTGCGGCTGTCGATCTGCGCGCACTTCCAGCGATGCTTGTATTTGCGGAAGCACTCGCGGAATCGCCCGGTGTTACGCGTCGGGTTCCCGAACGCCACCCAGATGATTTCGGTGTCTTCGTCCGTCAGCGCGCCTTCTGCTACTTCCCACACCAGATCGGCAATGTTGGATGCTTCGTCGAATACCACGATGATGCGCTTACGCTCGTTGTGCAGCCCTGCGAATGCTTCTGTGTTGTGTTCAGACCACGGAATGGCGTCAGCGCGCCAGCGTTTGTCGTGACCGGGATCGTTGCTGTACATCGCTGTGGCGGTGCAGGTAAACCACTCTTTCGTGATAGCCAGGTTCGACCATTTGATGATTTCCGGCCATGTTTTGGTGCGCAGCTGGTTGTCGGTGTTGGCGGTCACCACCACCTTGCAATCCTCGCAGGTGGACATGCCCCAGTTAATCAGCATCGAGATGAACGCAGATTTACCGATGCCGTGACCGGATGCGCGTGCCAGCATTAGTGGCTGGTGACGGGTAGCAGGATTCTGTAGGTGGTCTCGTATCTCGCGAAATGCGTCGGCCTGCCATTTGCGGGGCCCGGTGGCGTGCGCCAGTTCTGTTCCCTCTTCGCCCCACGGGAACGCATACAGCGAATAGCCCAACGGGTCATACGTGAACGATGCGATATCCTCGACGAGCTGCTCTTCCGGAGACATGGCTGAGGCTGTCATTCTTCACCACCAGCCTGCTCTTTGACGCGGCGGCGGGCCTTCGCCATTCGGTCGGCAATCGTGACGGTACCGGAAACCTCCAGGCGCTCTTTGAACGCGTTGACGTCGACGTGCTTACCTATTAACTCGAGGTTCTTCACCTTGTCAGGCCATTTGATTTTTTTGAGGATCGTCTCGATTGATGTCTCATCCATATTCATGATGGTCGATGACAGGTCGAAACCACTCAGCGTGGTACGCCATATCTTTGGCCACTCGCGGATTGGCTTCAGGGTGCCGTCATCGTTCAGGATGTCTATCACATCCATCTGGTCTATTTCCACCAGGCGAAGCAACACGTAATCAGCACTGACGCGCAGGCGCTTGTTGCGTTCCTCCATCAACTCGGCGATCCGTTTCTGGATGCGCTCATCACGCATCATGACGCTGGCTTTGACTGCTGCCGTATTAGGCGAGAATCCTGCGTTAATCGCCGCCTGCGTCTGATTCTCAGGGCATTTGGTATATTCCTGAGCATAAGCCTCCTGCATCGCTGTTAGTGGCTTGTACTGCGTTGATTTGCGTTTTGGTGCTTTTGGTTCTGCGGGCATTGTTACCACCGAAGTAATAATTACCGTTTTGGTAATAGTAACACGCAAAACAAAGCCGCCATAGTCGGCGGCCATTGCAATTTATTGTCGATATCGTGACATGTCACACTGATAATTTAGTTTCATGCCAGCCACGCGTAACCCAGCATGCCGAATCCCCGTCGCACGGACACGACTTAACCGGCAGCGCATCTCCGCACTTCCCGCAGCGGTTCGCACTGATTGACTTGATGCGCCCACGCACTCGCGCATCGTCCTGGCGGATAAGCAATGCGATGTACTCGCTCATATCATACGGCGCACGACCAGGGCGACGGGCGGCGCAGTTACGCGCCAGCATTTCCAGTTCCTGCTCGTCGAGTTGCAATTCCAGTTTGCGGTTACCTGCCTCAGCCAGGCGGGCCCGCTGCGCCGCTTTGCGTTCTGCTTCGGATTTAGCCATCACCAAATCCCCATTCCAGAGACAGCAATCAACTGGCAGATAGCGCACATAGCCAACGTAATAACTACCACTTTGACTGGTGGCATCACTTCACCTCCTGCTGCAGTGCTTCAACGCCGGACGTATTTATATCGTCATCTTTAAACCAATCTGGTTTCCTGTTACCAATTACAAGCTTTTCAAGATTGTTTGATTGACAGTATTTACAAGCCACCATAAGAATCTTTTCATAAGAAGACTGTCTTCCGCATTCTGCACATTGACACCATATCATTTTGACAGCCTCGCTTTTTCAATTGCTCTAAGCACAATAAAATCAGAGTCAATGTCAGTAGATGTCTCTTTTCCTCCGCTTAAATTCCTTTTGTCCACCATGAATTTGATGATGGCATTTAGCGCATGGACTTCTTTATCAAACATTTCATCGTCACTTTCAGTTTCTAAATTGAAGTTTTTAATGACAATGTCACCATCCTCATCAACAAAAACTGTTCCGAATTTTGTTATTTTCATTGTGACTCACCATTAGGTGCTGCTGGCAGCGGCATCCAGTGGGTTACCTTTCCGGGAACGACATCATGACAGTCAAATGACTTCCAGCATTCTCCATCCCACCAACCTTGTCCAATATCGAAACCATTGGATGTGATTACAGTTTTCATGCCTTCAGGCATCCTTTCGCTTACCGTAATCCAACCATCCGGAGTTACCGGAGAGTTGCCAGACTGATTCATCATTTCCTCGTACTCTGCTACTTGCGGGTCTACTGGTTGCGACAAGTCTCGGTAATTAGCCTGAAGCATGGCGGCGCGGCAGGACGCGATACCATTTCTTGCCTTATGCCATGCCTCGTGATCTCGGTCGGAAATGCGCAGCACTTCCTCCATTGCAGATAGCAATTCCTCCAGCATTTTAAAACTGTCGCGCTTGCTGGTACCAATCATCGCTTTAAACTCTGCTATCCCTGCATCGTGCTCTGCTTGCTGTTCCGGAGTCATAGCTTCCAGTTCGGCGTAGTAGTCAGCGCGGCGGCGCAACGCACCGAACACAAACCGAGTCGGCACACCTTTACCAAACTTAAGTCCTGGCTCAAGAAATACGGGGCATGGCAGCGTTTCAGGTATTTCCAGCACTTCATCAATCACCTTCACAGCATCAGCTATTGCGTAGCCGAGATTACCGCCGTCGCTTTGTGCTGCTGCTTTGCTGAGTATTTCGCTTATCTGGTGCAGGCGATCGAGGGATATAGGACCGTTCGCCGGGTGGTTAGTTGTCATGGGTTAGTCCTCACCAGAGATACTGTAGACAGGTTGCTTTGAATGCGCCGCGAACACCTTCACGTGATTCGTAGTAATAAGTTGAATATCCTTCGCGCGGAACTGCCTTCATCCACTTATTGGCGCAAAACTCAGCCTTATTGAAGCGTTCGCGGTCATCTTCTTCAATCTCACCTTGGCGAATCGCTTCGTCGATAAGTTCATCTTTACTGACTTCTGCGTGGGCCATGAGCGTTACGCATTCGTCACTCTTCAGTAGTTGCACTACAAAGTTAACGTTTTCCATATCACTCCCCCTTCACGCCAATGCCGGCAGCGCGGATTGCGTCGGCGCACTTCTGCCACATTCGATTCGCGAATCCGGCTTTAATATCAATTTGCGAATCAGTGCCGTTATCATGCTCTTTTGGCGGCATGGTCACCGTCCGAGCCTCCAGTTCATTAATCCACTGGCGAAGTGCAGAAATTTCCATCTCGGCAGCGTCTGCGTAGTGGATGTTTGCATGCTCTTTCAGGTGGTTACAGGCCATCATGAAGCCGCGATGATGCTCACGATTAGCTCGGCAAATTCCCTCTTCAATCCGCTTCTCTGCGGCTTCCAGCTCATCCAGCAGCGCCAGCACCACATCAGGCACACACAACCTGAAGAAAAGCTCATCGGCATTACCGTTATCACCAATGAATCCGTACTCCATGTTTTTATGGTCGGTACGTAATACCAAAGACCCATCGTAACCATGGCATTCGTATTTGATGCTACAGCTTCCGTCGATACGGTCACCGACTCGACCTGGGGTGGCTTTCTCCGCCGCTTCACGCAGCGCCTGTTTGTTGAGTGCTGTCATTGGGCTGCCTCCTGCTTAACGAGCGCTAAGCCATCTTTGATAAATGCGTGATACTTCTTGCCAGTTATCGCTGACTCAACCAGAGGAGTTAGGGGAAGTAAGATGCCAATTACCTTCATGAATTCGTCAAAGCCGATTTCGAATTTCTCATAGAGAAGCTCATCAAAATCAAAACCGTCATTGCGCTGTTCGTCGGTGATTCCGTAAATGGCACTCAGTAATTCTTCCACTTCGAAATAATCAATGCTCATAGCGCGGCTCCTTTGCGAAGTTGGGCTGCGTAGTGTTCACTAAGCGCTCCGGCAGCAACAGAGATTAGCGTGTCAAAATCACACACTACTGTTTCACCATCATGCTGTTCGGAGTTAGCGATAACCGTTAAAGCTCGGACTAATGGCGCTGATTCCTGCGCCCGCACTTCAGCCAGGAAAGCGTCGGTGGCTGGGGTTCCGATTCGATTAATAATTGCGATCATCCCGGCCATCAGTGATTCATCTTCAGTTGCTCCATTTTGAGTGGCAACCTCAGATGCCTCGTAACCGTAGTCACTCTGTGACAACCAGTTATCTGGATTTTTAAGCCACGCATTCTCCGCCGCCAGCTCCCTGCACTTGCTCTCGGCATTAGCGAGCTGTACTGCCATGTTGGTTGTCCATCAATAACAAAATTTGTTGCATGTGGATCTGGCTCTTCACCTCCTGAGTTATCCACAGGCTGATTTTTCTCGTCGCCTATGTGTGGGGTTTTATCTTTTAGATCTTCTCTTCTCTTCTCTTCTCTGGTCCGCTTTTTGTCCGCTTCAGATGCGGACGCTTTGCGGACGTTTCTCTTCCTGTCTGCGTCCTGTGCACGACGCTTGGCAGACTGTCCGTTATGGGCTTCAAAGCGCGGCATTACTAGGCTTTCACCGTCTTCTTCAAGCCATCCTACAGCCATCATTGCACGCGCAAACCCGGGGAAGCCGATCAGGTCGTCTAGAGTCTCCGCACTGTATCCGTCAAGAAAACCGTCAACAGAGTGGACATCAAAAAGACACCATGCGGAATGTAGTCCGCCAACTATCCGCAATCTGTCCGCTTTCAATGCGGACGCCATGCGGACAACTTTAGGATGCGTGTGCAGGTCGGCACGCATTTTTATCCAGTCACCGGCCATAGCTAACCCCCATGTAAGCACGAATGAATTCAGCCGCAGCCTGTGCGTTTATGGCGTTACCGTAGCCTTTGAGTCTGCCGACGCGGTTGCTGCTTGCCACTCTTGCCACCCCGGGCTCGACTCGTCCCAGGCGCGCGGCAGCCCCATCAACCAGCGGGAATGTGCCGGGTTCAACTGGACGCCATTGCCCATCTCGACAAAATAGCCAGTCCGCATCTCGCCAAAAACCGTTAACCTCAAGGGGCCTGCTGTGTAAGCCTGCCGAGGTAACTGATCCAGCCGTTCTTTCCCATCCCGCTGCGCTGTCATTCCCGACGTGTCTTTCCAGTCGCGAGTTGTTGGTGTAACCCATCCCGCTAAAGCCGCCGCCCATCCGATTTTGTTCGGAGTTGCTCGACCATCCCCGCTCATCTGAACTGTCGTTGCGTTGGTAATATTGCTCACCTGCGGAGTTGGCCATCCCGTCAATCGCGCAGCTCCGGAGACATGCTGCAATCCCCGTTTCGTTTCCGGCTGCGGATTCGTATTCGCTACAGGAGTGGGCCACCCAGCAGGCCCGCTCTCTGATGTGCGGCGCACCGACGCCCGCTGCCGCAAACGGCACAAGCCCGAATGCGTATCCCATTCCTTCCAGGTCAGCTTGTACAAGGTCGAACCATGTATTTGCGTTACCGCTTGCAACCTGTTCGCCAAAGATGTGCTGAGGTCTGCACTCGCTGATGAGGTGGAAGAAAGCAGGCCATAGATGCCGCTCGTCATCAAACCCATTTCCTTTGCCTGCCGCGCTGAAAGGCTGGCACGGGCAGGAACCAGTCCAGACTGGCTTATCGTCGGGCCAGCCAGCGAGACGCAGGGAATGCGACCAGACGCCAATTCCGGCAAAAAAGTGGCATTGGGTAAATCCTCTAAGGTCGTCAGGTGTGACATCTTCAATACTCCGTTCATCAACTTC
Source organism: Citrobacter sp. CF971 (assembly GCF_006385635.1). Classification (NCBI taxonomy): domain Bacteria; kingdom Pseudomonadati; phylum Pseudomonadota; class Gammaproteobacteria; order Enterobacterales; family Enterobacteriaceae; genus Citrobacter; species Citrobacter sp. CF971. The sequence continues at coordinate 3,542,423 of NZ_CP041051.1, forward strand.
ACCAGGTGCAATGTGGCCGCCGGCGATCAGGTTACGCAGCCATTGAGCTGCAAATTGGTCAATTTCGTTGTAGTAGGCTGCTGGGATCATGCTGCCTCTCTTGCCATTCTGGCTGCCTTCATTTTTTCGGAACGAAGCTTTGCCTGTCGGCGTGCCCGTTCGTTATTGCACTGCACACACTCCCCGCTCAGGGTGTAGCGCTCGCTATCATGACCGTGGATGCATTTCTTCCCGGTGTAGAAGCGAGTAAGGCCCAAATCTAGAGCCTCACGCTGGGTGATTCGCTTCATCGGATTACCTCTTTGTTATTTATCTTTGGTAATTTTGCACTAAGACGAAAAAAGATCAACCGTATATGGTTTTTTATTACCAGAAAGGTGTTTTATGCAGGAAGGAGCCGCCAGGTGATGACGGCATTGATGGGTTCAGAGGGATTATCTGTCGTAGAAGAAGAGCACTAATTCAGGTTTAGACCTTGTCCATTCGCGGGAGCGGCACGCTTTAAAAAGACCTTCCATCAGACGCTTACCCGGCATTTTACGGCGCCCTGTCAGGTGAGTCTGGATGTAATGACTGGTGGTTCCGGCTTCTGCTGCAAACTCTTCACGCTCATCAGGAGACAGCCCCAGCCAGTGCTTTTTGAAATCAAATTTTTTTTCGTCACTCATATTTTGCTTATCTCAGCCTGTCTATTCATATCTGAATTATTACCTTTCTGGTGAAAAAATCAATGATTATTACCATTATGGTAACTTTACCTTTATGGTAATATTCATTTAAATTTAGAAGGTTAGGTAATAATAAATGGGCAAATACAATAGCTATGAAAAGTATTTATGACATAAGACGCAAAAACCTTAACGAAATCATTCGCAGGGATTTCGATGACACCCAGTTACGCTTTGCAGAACGGGTGAGGCGTTCGCAGAACCTGGTAAACAGGTGGTGTACTGGTATCAAAAATATCGGACCGAATGCCGCGCGTATCATCGAAGAAGCAGCCCGCAAAGAAAAGTTCTGGCTCGATGTTGATCACGAACTGGACGCAGTACAGGATGATATCTTTATTCCGGCCACTGATGATGGCGAATGGACTGTAGAGAAACAGGCTGCAGCCACGCTCAATGCCTGGATGAGAAAGAACAGTGAAATGACATCCGAAAAGAAAGTTGCTGTTGCAGCTGGCATTGGCCCGGCCACCGTTAACCGGATTATGAAAGCGGAAGTCAGCACAACCATCGGCGTTCTTTCCTCCCTTGCGCGTGCGTTCGGGCATGAAGCATACGAGATGATTATTCCCGTCGGCGCCCCTGGTGTTATCGACTATGACCACCTGATGTATGCAGCTCTGCCACAGGAAGAGAAAAACAAGATCACCTCATTCATCAACTTCGTGTTTGAGCAGAACAAAAGCAAGTAATCCCCCGCCATTCTGACGCTTTACCTGCCCAATGGCGGTAGGCTCACGCCTCACTCAATTACCAAAATGGTAATTTTTTCTCGTCATACCTATTGACACAATCACTTTTTGATCTGATTATTACCCAAAAGGTAATACAAGAGCGCATTGCTCAGGCAGAAACCACCACTTCGTGGCTTTCCTGTATCTACAAGTATTACCAAAACGGTAATAGCGAGGTTTGTATGCAGTGGAAAATCATCAACGGTTGGTACTGCGTTACAGCTTGCGGGCTGATGAGCTGGAAGTTTCGCACGCTGGGTGAAGCAATGAACTGGGTATTCGTCAGCAAGCTGGCGGTAAAAACGGAAATGGATATGGGGGTGAGCAAGTGAGCGAATTAGCAATTATCGAAATTGCGCCGGACATGGCGCCAAGCATTTACGTAGAAAACGGTCTGGAAAAATTCCTCGAACAGATCCGCGAAAGCGTTAAGGAAGTTCCTGACCTGAGTACTGCCAAAGGTCGTGCCCGCATTGCATCTCTGGCAGCGCAGGTTTCACGCAGTAAAACAGCAGTTGAAAAGCCTGGTCGCGATTACCTTCGTCATCTGAAAGAAGTCGTCAAACCTGCTGAGGCTGAACTTCGTCGATTTGTATCGGCCTGCGATGAGATGCGCGATGAGGTTCGCCGCCCGCTTACCGAATGGGAAGCAGAACAGGAACGCATCAAGGCAGAAGAAGCCATGAACGCGATGCACGTCGAAGCGCTGGAGATGAACATTAAGTTCGACCAGGAGCTGGCGGCCAAGTTCGAAGCGGACCACGAGATGGCCCTGCTTATGAATGACGCATTCGACCGTGAAGTGGCAGAGAAGAAAGCGGAAGTCGAGCGCCAGCGCATTGCTCATGAAGAAGAGTTGAAGCGCCAGGCAGAAGAAAAGGCCAAGCGTGAAGCTGAAGAGAAGATCGAGCGAGAACGTGCTGAATCAGCACGTCGCGAGGCTGAATTAAAGTTCAAGGCTGAGCAAGCAGAGCGTGACCGTATTGCCGCAGAGCAAAAAGCTGAAGCAGAGAAGAAGGAAGCCGCTGATCGTGCCGAGCGCGAAAAGCAGGAAGCTATCGCAGCCGAACAACGCAAAGCACAGGAAGAAGCAGATCGCATTAAGCACGAAGCCGAAGCAAAAGAGGCTGCTCGCCTGGCTGAAGAGAAGCGAATCGCTGATGAAGCTGCAGCACGCGCTGCTGATGTGGAGCACCGTCGGGCAATTAATGCTGCTGCCGTTCAGTCTCTTATCGATCAGGGCATTCCAGAAGACTGGGCCAAAGCCTGCGTAGTCGCTATCGCTCGCGGGAAAATTCCGGCAACAACCATCAACTACTGAGGTGGCTATGCACATTCAGCAATTCAATAACCTGAAAAAAATAGCAACTCAGTTCAGTAATGACTACCAGCTGTCATCTGAACTGTACGACCGCCACGTTGAGCTGATCGAAGCAGTTGCTGGTTGCGAAATGGAAGAGTCATTCAAACGCGCCATTCTCCGTGCCGGTGTTCGTTATGAAGTTCTCGAGGCGGCATTTGAAAGCGATGATTTCGAAGAGCTGATGTCGTCATTCAAACGTGAATTAACTGGCGTCATCGCCCGCCTTGATCTGGCTGACCAGATCGACAGCAAAAGGAATGCGGCATGAATACCGGCATCTATTTCGACATCAGCAACGAGGACTACCACGCCGGTGACGGCGTGAGTAAGTCACAACTGGATATGGTGGCCAAGAACCCCGCCCTTCTGAAATGGGTAAAGGCTGCTCCGGAAGATGAAGAGAAGAAATCCGCACTGGACATGGGTACTGCTCTGCACTGCCTGCTGCTTGAGCCGGAGGAATTCGATAAACGTTTCATCGTAGCGCCGGAATTTAACCGTCGCACCAATCAAGGAAAAGCGGATGAAGCCGCATTCCTGAAAGACGTTGCCGGTATGGGTATGACGGTGATGGATGCCGAACAGGGCCGGAAGCTGAAACTGATGCGCGACAGCGCAATGGCTCATCCGGCGGCGCGCTGGATGCTGGAAGCACCAGGCCACTGTGAAGCATCGATGTACTGGAATGACGATGAGACTGGCGAACTGTGCCGAATCCGTCCGGATAAGTGGCTGAACGAGCACAACGTGATCGTCGACGTGAAAAAGGTTGCAGACATGGATCGCTTTGCACGTCACATCGAGGAATTCCGCTACCACGTGCAGGACGCCATGTACAGAGAAGGCGCATTGAAAGTAACTGGGAAGCCACACGGATTCTTCTTCCTGGCTGTGAGCGAAACCATCGACTGCGGTCGATATCCCGTCCGCGTGTTCGAGCTGGATGCAACGGACGTTGACGCCGGGCACCAGTTATTCCGCCGGGATCTGAACACCTATCACGAATGCCGCATCAGCGATGAATGGGGTGGCGTGGAAATTATTAAACGCCCTGAATGGGCACGCAAACAGGATATGTACGTATGAGCAACGATATTGCAATCACATCACAGCCAGGCGCTACCGTAGGGACCGCTGCGGCAATCTTCAGCCCTGAGGGTATGGATCGTCTGGTTCGTTTCGCAACCCTGATGGCAGACAGTAAAGCAACCGTTCCGCAGCACCTGGCAGGAAAGCCTGCCGACTGCCTGGCAGTAACCATGCAGGCGGCGCAGTGGGGCATGAACCCGTTCGCTGTGGCCCAGAAGACGCACGTTGTAAACGGCACTCTTGGCTATGAAGCACAACTGGTTAACGCCGTCGTTTCGTCTTCAAACCTGCTTTCAACCCGCTTGAATTACCGCTGGGATGGCGACTGGTCAAAGGTGAATGGCAAGAGCGACAAATCTCCATCACTGACTGTAACAGTATCGGCAGTCCTGAAAGGCGAAGCAGAGCCGCGTGAACTTACCATCAGCATGGCTCAGGCCGGCGTCCGTAACTCTCCACTGTGGGAACAGGATCCACGTCAGCAGCTTGCTTATCTGTGCGTTAAGCGCTGGGCGCGCCTGCATGCCCCTGATGTTCTGCTCGGCGTTTACACCCCTGACGAGTTGCAGGAGACAACACCGCGTGTTGAGCGTGACATCACGCCACCAGCGGCAACGGCTCAAGGCATGAACAGCCTGATCAACTCAAAGCCTGAGCAGAAGCAGGAAGATCGTCAGCAGCATAAAGACGATCGCGGTCCTGAAGAGATTCTGCACGCATTTTCCGGTGCGGCGATGAACTACAACACCCAGGCAGACCTGGACAAAGCGTACAAATACGTTGCTCAGAAACTGGCAGGAGATGATGACCTGCTGGCAAAAGCAACCGACGTTTACACCATCCGCTGCGACGAACTGAACGAAGTACCGATGTAACCACCACTGCGGCGCCGCGCGCGTCGCAAATGCAAGATAGGTAATGATGAAAAGAGCATTTGGCAAAAAGGAACTGATGGCAGTGGTGCCGGTATCTATGAGCACCATTGACCGCATGGAGCGCAATGGCGAGTTCCCGCAGCGTTTCTGGATCACTGATAAGCGTTGTGCATGGAACGCTGAAGAGGTTGAGAACTGGCTTGATGAACGTCAGGCCACCAGCCCCGCAGAGTTCACCGGAAAAAAGCCGCCGGTTGATCAGCGCGTTTACCGCCCAGTAAGTAACGCCGCATGACAGCGCTGATCAGGCACTGGGAAAAATGGTCAGGATGGTACTTATTCCTGACCGCCGTTTCCGCCTGGCTGTATCTGCTGGCGGTAATTTTCAGAGAAGGCTGGATCCGATGAGCAAATTAACCCGTCTTGAAAAGTATCACCTGAACTATGTGTCTCAGCGTCAGGCGTCAAAAGTAGTCGCCGTAACCCCGGCAGCGATGGAGGTAGAAAAACGCGCAGTTGAGCGTGAATCGAAAGGCCAGTACCGCATTGCGGCCAGACTCTGGTTGCTGTGCATGGATGCAGCAGTCGGTGAAGTTGAACGCGCCAGAATAGCGATACGCCGCGATCAGTGCATATCGAAAGGTAACGGCCTGCGCCGAGGCGAATATGCAGGGATCGGATGTCGCGGGGTGGTGTATGACTAACCCGCACGACAATATCAGCGTCGGAAGTATCACGCTGGTTTATTCATCTCTTCGTTGCGGATGGATTGTGCCAGGCAGAAAGGTTATCAGAAACCCATTAAAGGCTCAGCGCATTGCTGAGCTGATGAACAGTAAGAAGGTGGCGGCATGAAAGAGCGCGGAATGATTTTTAACGCTGAAATGGTGAACGCGATTTTATCCGGCCGCAAGACGCAGACGCGCCGCATCATGAAAAACCAGCCTGCCGGCGACTGCGCAGAAACTCCAGCACTTGTTAGAAGTGTTGGGGATGGTTTTCAGTGGCACGGTCATTACGGTGAAAGCAGCATCTTCAATTGTCCGTTCGGGACAGTCGGCGATCGCATTTGGGTGCGGGAGACTTACGGTGATTGCGGCATTCGGCTTGTTTACCTGGCTGACACAGATGACGGTGCCAAATGTAAAGTTAATCGCTGGACACCATCAATCCACATGCCGCGCTGGGCAAGCAGAATTCTGCTGGAGATAACTGATGTTCGCGTGGAAAAGCTAGCCAGCGTCAGCGATGAAGAGGCAGGAAAGGAAGGGTATCCCGCTGACCCGTCTCCGTTCGGCGGCCGCATGGATAAATGGCTGTGGTTCCGCCAGTTGTGGGACAGCATTTATCCAGAGCAAAGCTTCAAACATAACCCTTGGGTCTGGGTAATCGAATTTAAGCGCATTGAAGGCGGTACAGCATGAACAAAGCATCACCAGCAGATTTAAGAAAGTGCCTCGAGGCTGCAAATATGCTCGCCTCTTTCGGCATCCGATTTGTTCCAATGCCAGCAGCCACAGACGCGGAATACGCAATGCTGTCCGCAATGTTTATGGATAAGCTGGAGTCTCTTGCTGTAGAAGCTGAGAAGTCGGAAGGCGGTGCAGCATGACCGGAAAATACACTCTTATCTACGCAGATCCGCCTTGGGTATACCGCGACAAAGCAGCCGACGGCGAGCGCGGCGCCGGGTTCAAATACCCAGTGATGAACGTGCTGGATATCTGCCGCCTGCCAGTGTGGGATCTTGCCGCCGACGATTGCCTTCTGGCTATGTGGTGGGTTCCGACTCAGCCGGTTGAGGCGTTGAAGGTGGTCGAATCGTGGGGATTCAAGCTGATGACCATGAAGGGATTCACCTGGCACAAGACGAACAAGCACAAAGGCAACAGCGCGATCGGTATGGGCCACATGACCAGGGCGAACAGTGAAGACTGTCTGTTTGCGGTGCGCGGCAAACTTCCTGCCCGCATGGATGCTTCAATATGCCAGCACGTCACGGCACCGCGCATGGAAAACTCGCGCAAGCCGGACATTATCCGCGAAAAACTGGTGCAGTTGCTGGGTGATGTACCTCGCATTGAGCTATTTGCCCGCCAGTCGTCGCATGGCTTCGATGTATGGGGTAATCAGTGCGACGGTCCGGCAGTGCAACTTCATCCAGGTTATGCGCTGGATGTTGCAGGAATGGCGCAGGCATTCTCAAATGCTCCGCTATCACCATCAGATAATCAGGGTAGGGAGCGTGCAGCATGACCATGTTCAATGAGGCGGAGTTAATCCGCCAACTGGAAGAGCAACGCGCTGTGATTGTGCAGAAAAGTGCTCAAGTTAACTGGTTGCAAACTGAAAACAATGTCTTGCACAAAAAATGCGAAGAACTGCAAATGACAGTTGATCTACAGCGAGAATTTATATAATCCAGAAATTAATCATCTTCATTCATCCATCGCTCAAACTTCGACGGGGAAAACGGCACCAGATCGGTGTGCTCCCCGTTAATCCAGGAATCAACCATATCCGCCCACTGCTGCAACATGTAGGCGCGCTGCCTGGCGTATTCCGCTTTGTTGTATACCGCACGCACTCCCTTTTGCTCATGCGCCAGCGCCTTTTCAATCCAGTCAGATGGATAACCAGCCTCATGCAACAACGTGCTGGCTGTGCGACGAAGGTCGTGCACAGATAATTCATCAAGATGCCCGCCAGCCTCGTTCACCGCTTCGACGGTGGTATTGATCAGCCTGTTCAGTGCGCCATTGGATAACGGCTTGCTGACTGAGTATCGCCCGGGCAAAAGGAATTCACTCCCACCAGCGCACATTTGCAGGCCAATCATCAGATCCTGCGCCTGCTTTGGCAGGTAGATAACGTGCGCACGGCTTCCCTTCATTCGTTCCGCCGGTATCGTCCATGTCCATTTTTTGAAATCGACTTCTGACCATGTGGCGTGGGTGAACTCGCTTTTGCGAACCATGGTGAGCAGCACCAGTTTAGTTGCCAGCTTCATCGTTGCCATAGCCGCGACATTATCCAGCGCCCGGAAGAATACACCTATCTCTTCAGGCTGTAGCGTGCGGTCGCGCGGCTTGAACATGGCTATCGATGAAGGCTTGATATCAGCAGCAGGGTTAAACAGACCATGGCCACGATCATTAGCGTGACGGTATACACTGCTGATTATCTCTCTGGCTTGCACTGCCGTAGCCCGGCCGCCACGTTCAACAATGCGATCGCACAGGTCACGCACCATTCCAGTGGTTATCTCAGCCATCATTTTGTTACCCAGCACCGGCATGATGTCGCGATCGATAACGGCCTGTTTCATCTCCCGGGTACTGTCAGCCAGAATGACGTGCTTCATATAGCTGTCGGTATGTACCGAGAATGTCTCAGCCCCGCGGATCTTTTTGATACCGTCACGTTTAGCCGCAGCTGGTGACTGGCCTGCCTTTAACAGTTTTTTTGCAGCAATGAGTTCTTCTCGTGCTTCCGCCAGGCTGATACCGTCACGCCCGTACTGACCGATGACCAGCGTTTCCCGGCGTCCGTTAATGCGGTAGTCGTACCGGAAAGAGACAGATCCGGAAGTAAGCACCGCAACATACAGCCCGTCACGATCCGAAACCTTATACAGTTTGTCCTGCGGCTTGAGGTTTTTCAGTTTGGTATCAGTAAGCACAATTCACCCGTAAAGCATCCATGGTTTGACGGTATGAAGAGTATACCTTTAAGGTAATACCGTCACCTGTACCGATGAAAAATGTGAGATAGAGTGAATAGATATGATGTGATATAAAGAAAAACCCTCTGTAAAAACAGAGGGTTGATTGCATAACTGAATAGAAATGATTAGCTGTGAGTTAGCTGTACATCATTCCCACTCAATGGTAGCCGGCGGCTTACCGCTGATATCATACACCACGCGGGAAATGCCGTTCACTTCGTTAATGATGCGGTTAGAGACACGGCCTAAGAAATCATACGGCAGGTGTGCCCAGTGCGCGGTCATAAAGTCGATGGTTTCTACTGCACGCAGGGAAACAACCCAGTCGTACTTACGGCCATCGCCCATGACGCCAACGGAACGTACCGGCAGGAACACGGTGAACGCCTGGCTGACTTTGTTGTACAGGTCAGCTTTGTGCAGTTCTTCAATGAAGATAGCATCCGCGCGACGCAGCAGGTCGCAGTACTCTTTCTTCACTTCGCCAAGCACACGTACACCCAGCCCCGGTCCCGGGAACGGGTGACGGTACAGCATGTCGTACGGCAGGCCCAGCTCCAGACCAATCTTACGCACTTCGTCTTTGAACAGCTCACGCAGCGGCTCAACCAGACCCATCTTCATCTCTTTCGGCAAACCGCCCACGTTGTGGTGAGATTTGATAACGTGCGCTTTACCGGTGGCAGATGCCGCGGATTCGATCACGTCCGGATAGATAGTTCCCTGTGCCAGCCACTTAACGTCTTCCAGCTTCAGCGCTTCTTCGTCGAACACTTCAACGAATACGCGGCCGATGATCTTACGTTTCGCTTCCGGGTCGTTCTCGCCTTTCAGCGCGTCGAGGAAACGCTGTTCGCCTTCAACGTGAACGATGTTCAGGCCGAAATGGTCACCAAACATATCCATTACCTGCTGGGCTTCGTTGAGGCGCAGCAGACCGTTGTCGACGAACACGCAGGTCAGGTTTTTACCGATCGCACGGTGCAGCAGCATCGCAGTCACAGAGGAGTCAACGCCACCGGACAGACCGAGGATAACTTTGTCATTGCCAACCTGCTCACGAATGCGGGCAACGGCGTCATCGATAATTTTTGCCGGCGTCCACAGCGCTTCACACTGGCAGATATCGCGCACAAAACGCTCCAGCATGCGCATGCCCTGACGGGTGTGGGTAACTTCCGGGTGGAACTGCACGCCATAGAAGCGTTTTTCTTCGTGCGCCATGATAGCAAACGGGCAGCTGTCGGTGCTGGCAACAGTCACGAAACCTTCCGGAATGGCAGTCACTTTGTCGCCGTGGCTCATCCACACATCCAGCAACGGTTTACCGTCTGCGGTCAGGGAGTCTTCAATACCGCGGACAAGCGCGCTGTCGGTCTGAACTTCAACCTGCGCATAGCCGAATTCACGTTCGTTAGAACCTTCAACATGACCACCGAGCTGCATTGCCATGGTCTGCATGCCGTAGCACACGCCGAACACCGGCACGCCCGCATTGAAAACGTATTCCGGCGCACGCGGGCTGTTTTCTTCAGTGGTACTTTCCGGGCCACCGGAAAGAATAATACCGCTTGGGTTGAATTCGCGAATTTGTGCTTCCGTAACATCCCATGCCCACAGTTCACAGTAGACGCCCAGTTCACGTACGCGACGTGCAACCAACTGAGTGTACTGCGAGCCGAAATCGAGGATGAGAATGCGATGTTTATGAATATTGTCTGTCATTGACGCTAATTCCGAGGCAAGTGAAACAAATTCGCCCGGCATATAGCCGGGCGCGGAAACTTATCAGGAGCCCATGCGGTAGTTAGGGGACTCTTTGGTGATGGTCACATCGTGAACGTGACTTTCCTGAATACCCGCACCGCTGATGCGTACAAACTCTGCTTTCGTTCGCAGCGCGTCGATAGTACCACAGCCGGTCAGCCCCATACAGGAGCGCAGGCCGCCCATCTGCTGGTGAATGATCTCTTTCAGGCGGCCTTTATAGGCTACGCGGCCTTCGATACCTTCCGGGACCAGTTTGTCAGCGGCGTTATCGCTCTGGAAGTAACGGTCAGAAGACCCTTTGGACATCGCGCCCAGAGAACCCATACCGCGGTAAGATTTGTAAGAACGGCCCTGGTACAGTTCGATTTCGCCCGGGGATTCTTCAGTACCCGCCAGCATGGAACCAACCATCACTGCGGCAGCACCAGCAGCAATCGCTTTAGCGATGTCGCCGGAGAAACGAATACCGCCATCGGCGATAACCGGAATACCGGTGCCTTCCAGCGCTTCAACGGCATCAGAAACGGCGGTGATCTGCGGAACACCGACGCCGGTCACGATACGGGTAGTACAAATGGAGCCAGGGCCAATACCCACTTTAACAGCGCTGCAGCCAGCTTCAGCCAACGCGCGAGCACCTGCGCCCGTAGCAACGTTACCGCCGATAATCTGCAGATCAGGATATTTAGCGCGAGTTTCACGAATACGCTGCAGTACGCCTTCAGAGTGGCCGTGAGAGGAGTCAATCAGCAGTACGTCAACGCCCGCGGCAACCAGCGCGTCAACACGCTCTTCGTTACCTGCGCCCGCGCCAACCGCAGCGCCCACGCGCAGACGACCATGCTCGTCTTTACAGGCGTTAGGTTTACGTTCAGCTTTCTGGAAATCTTTAACGGTGATCATACCGAGCAGATGGAAGCTGTCATCAACAACCAGCGCTTTCTCAACGCGTTTTTCGTGCATTTTGGCGAAAACGACATCGCGCGCTTCGCCTTCACGAACGGTCACCAGACGCTCTTTTGGCGTCATATATACGCTAACCGGCTGGTTCAGGTCAGTCACAAAACGCACGTCACGGCCGGTGATGATACCGACCAGTTCGTTATCTTCAGTCACCACCGGGTAGCCTGCAAAGCCGTTACGCTCGGTCAGTTCTTTCACTTCGCGCAGAGTAGTGGTTGGCAGTACGGTCTGTGGGTCAGTTACCACGCCAGATTCGTGTTTTTTCACGCGGCGAACTTCTTCAGCCTGGCGCTCGATGGACATGTTTTTGTGGATAAAACCGATGCCGCCTTCCTGGGCCAGGGCAATTGCCAGGCGCGCTTCCGTCACGGTGTCCATTGCTGCGGAGAGCATAGGAATGTTCAGGCGAATGGTTTTCGTCAACTGGGTGCTGAGGTCAGCAGTATTCGGCAGAACGGTAGAATGAGCGGGAACGAGGAGGACGTCGTCAAACGTCAGGGCTTCTTTTGCGATACGTAGCATGGGCAATATCTCACCTGGGAGGTTATTAAATATTGCCGCGGCATTATACAGAGCGTAACCGATTGCATCCACACTTTTTTGCAAAAAAACCTTGCGCTCCTCTGTGAGCATGTTACTTTCGACTGAATAACCTGCTGATTTAGAATTTGATCCCGCTCACATGTTATCCTCTCAGACCACCTCAATTTTTACCGTAAGCCGCCTGAATCAGACGGTTCGTTTGCTGCTTGAACAGGAAATGGGGCAAGTGTGGATCAGCGGTGAAATCTCCAATTTCACTCAGCCGTCCTCCGGTCACTGGTACTTCACGCTCAAAGATGACACCGCTCAGGTTCGCTGCGCGATGTTTCGCAACAGCAACCGCCGGGTAACGTTCCGCCCGCAGCACGGGCAACAGGTGCTGGTGCGCGCCAACATTACATTGTATGAGCCGCGTGGGGACTACCAGATAATTGTTGAGAGCATGCAGCCTGCGGGTGAAGGTCTGTTGCAACAGAAGTATGAGCAACTGAAGGCCAAACTACAGGCTGAAGGGCTGTTCGATCAGCAGTTCAAAAAAACGCTGCCCTCACCGGCCCACTGCGTCGGGGTGATAACCTCGAAAACCGGGGCAGCGCTACACGATATTCTCCACGTATTGAAACGCCGCGACCCTTCCCTGCCCGTTATTATCTATCCAACCGCTGTCCAGGGCGACGATGCGCCGGGGCAGATTGTGCGCGCAATTGAGCTGGCAAACGCCCGTGGCGAGTGTGACGTATTAATCGTCGGGCGCGGCGGCGGCTCGCTGGAAGATTTGTGGAGCTTTAACGACGAGCGCGTAGCACGGGCGATATTTGCCAGCCGCATTCCGGTGGTCAGCGCCGTCGGCCATGAAACCGATGTGACCATTGCCGATTTTGTCGGCGATCTGCGCGCGCCAACGCCGTCGGCGGCTGCAGAAATTGTCAGCCGCAATCAGCTCGAGCTGCTGCGTCAAATTCAGCATGGTCAACAACGTCTGGAAATGGCGATGGATTACTATCTCGCCAACCGAACTCGCCGATTTACCCAGCTTAATCACCGCTTGCAACAGCAGCATCCGCAACTGCGTCTGGCCCGTCAGCAGACCGTGCTGGAACGACTGCGTCAGAGAATGAACTTCGCACTTGAGAATAAGATTAAACAGGCCAATCAGCGTCAGCAGCGCATGCTGCAGCGGCTGAACCAGCAGAATCCACAGCCGCGCATTCATCGCGCGCAGTCACGGGTGCAGCAACTGGAATATCGACTGGCGGAAAATATCCGCGCGCGGCTAAGCGAGCAGCGCGAGCGTTTCGGCAACGCGGTCACCCATCTGGAAGCCGTCAGCCCGCTGGCAACGTTAGCGCGCGGCTATAGCGTCTCCACCGCACAGAATGGAGAGGTGCTGAAGAAAGTAAAACAGGTGAAAGCGGGCGATCTACTGACCACCCGACTGGAGGACGGCTGGATTACCAGCGAAGTTCACAACATTACCCCAACTAAAAAGCCACGCCGTTCGCAATAACGTTCTTACTTGCCTCGTTCTATGTGAGCATTTACGGCACAATACAGGCCCCATAGCCTATCCCGCCCGAATTCGACCCCGTCGGGGTTGTTGGGCAATTTGTGATGCCCCCTTCATTTAACGAAACCTCGCAATAGTTATACGTCGAAGGTGTACGGCTCACATAACGCAGTACAGACACAGGCCATCCGTTAGCTGTTGCTATCTGTTCGTCTCTCATTTTCTCCAGTAAACTTTTTTCCGGGAAATAGGCCACCCCACCACAGTTATTGCTCATATCATAGCCAGTACCAGTATCTCGAGAATAGACACCGGCCCATGATTCATAATTATCCGTCCTCTGGTCCGTTGCTCCAGGGGATTCCCTATACAGCAACGGCCGGTGTAGCGTTATGCTATCAACACTTAGAGTGTCCGGCATATGACCCCACATAGCGGCGCTGTTGCTGTCCGGGCTGGTTATTACGGTAAATATCACGTCAAGCGTTGAGGTGGTTGCTAGCAACACATCATTGGTCGCGGTAACCGTTAGCGCCGTTTTTAACCCCAGGCTCGCATCCTGGCGCACCGTAAAGGTTGCCGTACCGTCAGCCCCAGTTACACCGCTAAACACGACGCTGGTTGTCGTCATTGATGTCGTTGACAACGAAGGAGACAGCGCCTGCAATGTTAAATCGTCTGCGCCATTCACTGTGTATGCAGTACCGTTCCGACTTTCCGCATCAGATCGACTCAGGGTAAACGGCTCATTTGGCATTGGATTACCAGCGCGGTCTTTCACCGTCACCGTCAGCGGAATAGCTTCGCCTTTCTTCACTACAGCTGCTGCTTTCGCCACATCCATCACCGTCGAGGTCAGCGTGATTAAGCCAGGGATATTACGCGCGTCAACCAGACAAGCCTGCATCTCTTTCGTTGAGGAATTCGTCTGCTTGGATACCTGACCAGTATTCAGGTTCAGAGTGTGATAGGCATTTCCTGACTTTAAATCAGCCGGCCACCAGAGCTGATCGGATTTCACCGGCCAGCCATACTGCGCTTCCAGCGTACCATGAGGATAACGCTGATACAGCGCCTGTTGGTCGCTCATCATCGGCGTAAACGCAATACCGCATACGGATTTATCCGTCGAAAGCACCTGCCCAGGCGTCGGCGCGGCCCATTTTTCGTTATTGTACAGGAGATAACCTACCCCCGACGGTGCTTCTGCCTGCAAGTGGGGACGCTGATAAACAACGTTATCCGGTCCCGGCACCGTCTCCGGCATATGCCCCCAGTAATCTGCTGACGCCACATCAGGGCTGGTAATGACGGTAAAGGTGGTGTCTTTGCTGGCCTTCACCAGGCTGTCACTTGCCAGGCTGGCGGTAATAGTCGTTTTCAGCCCGGTGGTATTGTCCTGATTTAATGTTAACTGCAACATACCATCCTCACCGGTCGCTTCATACAAGCTACTGTTGCCAGTGAAGTTGGTCAGTACCGTCCCCAATGGCGAAGTGGGGGTGAGCGTCATGGTTGCCGCACTGGTGGATACCGATGTATTGCTGCGGGAGGATGAAAAGCCGCGCATCACCCTCACAACCGTATTCGCCTGCGGCCTGCCGGCTGCGTCCGTCACGGTTACGGTTACCGGTATCGCCTCGCCTTTTTTCGCCACAAAAGCCTGTTTTTCTTCATCCCACGCGCTGGAGTCAAGGGAGATGAACGACTCATACGTCGTGGTCAGACACAATTGTGCAACATTACTTACGGTCGATGCTGAGTTCGTGTTGATAACACCCGCCTTCAGACTCATATATTGATACGCCAGCGAGGTTTGACTTTTTATCGCCATATCACCCGCCCACCATGATTTCGACGTTATCATCGGGAGGCCTAAATCTGTCGCTAACGCGCCATTCGGATGACCTTGAGACAATGAGGTCAAATCAGCGGCTCGCGGCATCCGGTTCATTGCGCAGGCGCCACGTCCTTTCTCGATGTTTTTCACCGTATACCACTTTTCATTATTCTCTATAACGGCAGTCGTATCAGTGGCTGAATCCAGCTCATCCATAAGTCTGGGACGCATAAATTCCGCACCGTTGCTGGCGGTGAAAGTCTCCGGCATATGACCCCACATATTGGCTTTATTGCTGTCCGGGCTGGTGATTGTCGTAAACACCGCAGGCAGCGACGCAGTAACCGTTGTGCTGTTATATAGACCGGCGGTCAGCACGTTTTTGACGCCTGGCCCACTACTCTCAGCCAAATCGACAGCCAGCGTACCGTCTGCGCCCGTCACGCCGTAGTATGTTCCGTTGAAACTCCAGCTCTGCGACGCCTGCCCGCTCTGCGTCAGTTGCATCGTTGGCGTACTCCAGGTGGTATAAGTAGTGGTACGGGCTGTTCCTTTGTCACGTTTAAGGGTAAATGGGATATTCCCCACCGGGTTGCCAGCGGCATCGGTGGTGGTGATCAGCAGTGGAATGGTATCGCCCGTTTTTACCTTCACCGCCTGCGCAGTGGCATCCTGCGTCAGCGTTGACGTGAGCGTAATCAATACCGCCTGCGCCGTCTGCGTATCCGAACAAATCTGGTACTGTCTCCCGTTAGCGTCCGTCGCGGATAATGTCTGATGGCTGCCATCGTCCAGGTCAACTGCCGAATAACGTGAGAACGTTTCAGTCGAGAACGAGCTACTGTAGGTGCCGCTCCAGTAAGAACGGTCAATAGGCCAGCCCTGCACTGTTTTGATACTTCTGTCAGGATATTTACTGTACAGAGAATCCAGCGAACTGACCGTGGGATAGTAGCCTTTGGCGCAACTGTCCGGATTGCTCTTACCGCTATCAGGCCCATAGAACCCGGCCCACACCTCTTTATCTTCCGTATAGCTCGTCACATTGTTGGTGCTGCTTAACTCCCCGTACAGCTGCGGCCGGTGGTAGTTCGTACCGTCTGCCGCCGTCAGCGTGTCCGTCATATGCCCCCACAGCGTCGCCTTGTCCGAGTCGGGGCTGGTGACCACCGTAAAGATGGTGTCGAGGCTGGCACTCACGCTGGCATTGCCGTACAGCGCCGCCGTTATCGCCACTTTAGTGCCATGCGTATCCGGGCGGGTCACATTGATGATTTTGCTGCCGTCCACGCCCGTCAGGCCGCCGATTTTTGTCGCCGTGTCGTTAACAGATTCGCCGTCAATGACCACCGGCGACACAATACCATCACCGCTGCCAGCGGCATGTTTAACATTCTGTCGGGTAAAACCATCACCACGGCTCATGACAAAAGGCGCTTGCGGCACAGGGTTTCCATTGGCGTCTTTCACCGTGACCTTCAGTTGTAGCGTCTCGCCTTTCTTCACTCTTACCGCATGTACACTATTAACGTTGTTGTCATACCACTGCGACGCATCCACCGGTTCAATGGTGATGGACGCCGCCGCCGGGTTATCGCTGGTCAGGCAACTGACGTAATCCGAAACATCGCCCCCCGCCGTCACCTCACCACCCGACAACGATATCTGTTGCCAGCTGGACTGGCTGGCGTACGTGACGGACCAGTAGCCCAGCCCCACAGGCCATCCGGCAACCGTATGTATCTCGCCGTCATTGTTGGCATTGTACAAAGTGGTAAGCTGGTCGATACGTGGCAGACGATTAAGCGCACATCCCCCGGCTGCGGTATTTCCCAGCGCATCGGCATGTGTGAGGCGAGCCCAGGTTTCATTCGCTTCATCCTGGGTTCGGGTTGCCCCTGACTCTGCCGCCAGTTTCGGGCGTTCAAACGTGAGATTATCCACGGTTATGACGTCCGCCATATGCCCCCACATATGGGCTTTTGGCGTATCCGGGCTTGTCGGAACGGTAAACTTCACGCTACGCGAGATAGGCGAGTTCAGCAGTGAATCAATCGGTACTACGCTTAGCTGTGTGATTAACCCCACGCCGCGTGGCTGCTCAAGAATAATTTGCGCGTCACCGTTCGCATCCGTCATCCCCTCATACGTCATTGAAGATGTACCCGCGCCATAGGCAACGCTGTCAAATAGCAATTCCCCCTGACTTGGGTCAGTAAAGCCGGTGGTCATCCCGCTGCGATTTTTGCCGAGCCCCATGGTGACTGAAAACTTCACATTCGCTATCGTTGCTCCGTTCAACGCATTTTGTGAATGGACGTTCATTTTGATTTGATCGCCTGTTTTGGCTACGGGCAACCGCAACGAAGTATCATCATTGAAATAAACCTCCAGTTGGGACACCATCTCATTCGCCGAACAGGTCAAATAGTGGGCTGAGCCACCGACCCCCTTGCTACCATCGTCCAGATTAAAGTACGCCATCTGCGTGGCATCATCGGCCATATAAGCATCAGACGCCGTCGGCCAGCCGTGTTCTGTCAGGATTTTATTATCAGGATGTGCGCTGTAGAGCGTTTCAAGAGAACCCGTGTCGGGGACCTGACCTGCGCCGCACTGATTCGTGGCAGAGATCAGAGAATCGAAGGTGGCCCATTCTTCGCTATTTTCACTTTGCTGACCGGTTTTATGACTTGTTTCGAACGCCAATAGCGGACGCTTGTAGAGATTACCCTTCTCCACAATACCCCGTTGCATATGGCCATACATATTCGCCCCGTCAACGTCCGGGCTGGTTATCACCGTAAAAATCACATTAAAGGGGAACGTGATGCTTGCGCCTTCATCATCCGCCATCACAATGCGGATCGGCGTTTCTACCCCTACCCCACTGTCATGACTTAACGACAAATGTACCTGACCGTTCGCGTCCGTTACCCCGGTATAGTGTTCCGGGGACGATGCACGCATATCATCACTACGGACAACGACCCGCAGATTATCCCACTCATCTTTATGCTCCCCTTTACGGTTAGAGGCGGGGTCGACAAACAGTTCAAGATAGCGATAAGGCAACGGTTTATTGGTATTCCGGTCAACCACGCTGGCTATCACATCAATCGTCTCACCGACTTCCGCCTTGTATGGCGCATCGGGAGAAAGCGTGATTTGTGGATACGCTAAAGGCAGTGCTTTATCCACGCAGCTCACCAGTAAAGCAGTACTGTTGCTTTCTCGTATCACCGCCCCGCTCCCCATACTGGTGGCGTAGTGGTAAATATCGAGCTGATCTTTCGTGGACGACCAGTAGGTATCAATTGGCCAACCGGGATAGGCCGCCGCGGTGCTGTGGGCGGCACGCAGCGCCACCAGCTGTTCGGCATCCGGCAAAATGGCACAGTGGTTATCCGCGCTGTCCCAGGTAAACTGCGCCCAGCTTTCATTGCTGGCAGCAAAAGTAGCACTAGTGCCACTGGTTTCCGCCGCCAGTTTTGGACGCGTGAAGGTATAGATGACGCCATCGACGTTTGCCGTAGCGCTTTCTTCCATATGCCCCCACATCGCCGCTTTGTCGCTGTCCGGGCTGGTCTGGGTGGTGAAAATGACATCGACGCTGTCTTTTAGCGCCGTATTGTTTGCCGGCATCACCGTCAGGGTAGTTTTTACGCCGGGACCGTTTGCCTGGGTGACGGTCACTGTCGCTTTGCCGTCAGCGCCCGTAACACCGTGGTATTCCGTCGCCGTGGTGGTCAGTTCCGTATCACCAACGTGTACCGGTGCATTATTGTTGACGATGTTCTGGCGGTTAAGCGCATCGCTGCGGGTAATAATAAATGCGGTATTGCCCACCACGTTACCGGCGCAATCGCGGGTGGTAACGGTCAGCGTGATACTTTCCCCTGCTTTGACCTTGGCTGCTTTTAACGTGTCGTCCATCGGCACGGCGCTGAGTGACAGTGGCTCGCCCACGGCGGTAGCTACGTCAATCGCCACTTTTTGTTCGGTTAAAGCAACCGTATTGCTGTTCGGTGTTCCCGTCGACGTAATGAGGTAAAGCGCGGGTAGCGCACTGCTATCTTCCAGTTGTGGCCAGACCACGTAATGCCCGCCGGCCATATTCTGCGCACAGAACGTTTTATTGGCGACCGGCTGCGGGTTAAGCGGTTCATCCGGTGTGGCGGCATCTGCCCAGACTAAACTGATAGCGGGCGTCTGTTCGCTTTCCCAGCGCAGCGGCGGTATGGCGAACAGATCGCCCTCGGTATCGAGCGGATTAGCCAGCTGCAGTGCGCTGGCTGAATCGTCAACGCTGAAGTCGCGGGGCATCGCGCTGAAGGCCACAGCGTGCGCTTCACCGGGAGAGAGCACAACGCTGCCCTGATAAACCGGAACGAACGCGCTGTCCGCCGTCGGCGGGGTGCCGTTTATCGCATCCGTAGCTGTGCGCAACTCCTGCCATGCCCCACTTTTTAGTGCAGAAAGTACCGGCACTGCACCCATTAACAGAGCTAACGCCAGTAAAGAGCGATAAACTTTATTCACCTGCCAGATCCCCCATCCTTGAGCAGTCACTACCCATTTATTCTGTGTTCGCGTTTCAACACACTTTGCTTAACCCCGAGCTAAACAAAGGGCGCGGAAAAACCGCTCCCTAAGGAAGCGGTCTTGCACGGTTTTATTTACGTTGGTAGTCGATAGACAAGCCATATCCCTGGACGCCATCGTTGCCGAGGGTAACGCCATCGGCATTATCGAAGGCAGCCTTCGCTTCGGCGTTGGTAAGCGGAATAACCAGATCGCTATTGTTGTAGGTAGCGTTGACAATCCCACCCACAGTGCCCAACTGCAGACTGTTACCGGTGAATTTCCAGCGGTAGTTGTAATCACTGGTAACTTCTTCACCTGCATCGTAAGAGCGACTGGCGTTTTTATCTTTCCACAGCAGCACTTTATAGGTGGTGTTAGTTTTAAGTTTGGTGCTCGTGCCCAACAGATTGGTTGTTGTACCCGCCTCGTAGATGACGACGTGGACATTTTCATCGACCACCGGACCTTCCGGAATGTCATCATCGTCAGAACCACCGCCAGCGTTGGTCGACAGATCGTTTAGCAGCAATTCTGTGGCAACATTCGGATCGCCGGTAGTTGTGGTAGGCGTAATTTTAATACCGATGTAGCGATCGGCATCCGCAGCCTGAATTTCATAGGTGTCGCTGCCTTTTGTACCTATCTCTTGTGCATCGCCGCCATTCTGATCGCTATAGCTCATCCACTGCACGGTTGCTTTGGTCGCCGTGTTATCCGCATCCAGGTCACCTTCCGTATCGCCGATAGCCCAGTTGACCGTCACTTTGTCGCCCGCGTGAAACTGCCGGTCACCTTCAGTTGCCACGGTTCGACTACCACGGTCAATCGTCACCGTGACATGTGCTTTATCCGTTTCCGCCGTTTTATCTGCAGCCCGTGTAATCCACGGGATAGTCCCTTGAATAGTACCGGTACTTTCTGTCGCGCTTTGCCACTGACCGGCTTTCAGATTCCCATTAGCCGCGACTGCAGGCACAGCACAATACCCTGCCACAGCCAACGCCAGTGCGACCTTCGTCAGCCGCCGTTTTAATACTAATTGCATCAAGACTCTCCTTTTTCTTCAACATTCAGCGACTGGCTGGTCAGCCACTACGCTGACACTATTTCTGGCTATACACCACGCGTATGCCATAGCCCTGAATACCATCCTGCTCATGAGCAGCGAATTTTTGCGCAGCCTCTCTATTTGTTGCTGGCAACACCAGATCTTCATTGCGGGTATTGGCTTGTGCTCCAGTATTTCCCGTCACGCTTTGCCCGGTAAATTCCCATTGATAGTCATAAAGCGCCATTTCATCTTCTGCCAGTTGTTCTGACATCTGGAAAACGCCGTCTTTATTGGCATCACGCCACAGTACAAATCGATAGGTATTATTGACGACAGGATGCCTATCTTGTTTGCCGCTCAAATTAACGGGAGAAGATGTTTTCATTTGATAAATGAGCGCATTCAACGCATCAAGCGCATCACCGGTAAACGTCACGTCAACATAGTTACTGTCGCCGTAGGCGTCTTCCTTCGCTTTCCAGCGAAACGTACCAGGAAGCGTACTGGAGAGCGTGACGGTTCCCGCCTTTTTGTCACGGCTGGCAATGAAGACGCAGGGCAATTCGGCGGTACAAGCTGTGGAGGAAAGCGACACCTTTTTGTCATTGCTGTCATAGAGTTCAGGCGCCATAGCCTCATCCACCAGCACTTTACCGTTACGATCGGTCGTATCCCCAAATGAATCGGTCAGCACCAGGTCCATCACAACACCATCGACGCCATCCGCCAAAGCGCTGGCCTCATGGCTATGATCGGTACGATCGGCGTCAGCGACGTTATCGACAATCAATTCGATTTTACGATCCTGCTGGACGGTAATTTCCACAGCACCCGAGTTTTGCTTATTCCCCTTTTCATCTTCCAGGGTCATGCGCACTTTCCAGGTATTTAACTCTGTACGCTGTGCTTCTGTATCCGCATTGACCCACGCAGGGAGGACCAGATTCCAGCGGTTATTATTCCCTTCAGTGAGGGCATCAGCTTTTACCACTGGCATCACTAATGTGCGATTGGCATTATTTTTTGCCTGCCAGGAGGCGGAGATGATTTTGTAGTGATGAGAGACAAGCGCATTGATCGTCCACTTACATTTCTCCAGTCCCACCGCAGACTCAGGCGTGTCTTCAATTACGCATTCAGGATGGACATTGGTCGCATCGGCTTTGAGCCATAACGCAACATCAAGGGGATCTTTTTCACGGTATTCAAGAACGATAAAATTATTACGCTCGACAAAATCGGTACGACTGCCCATTAAAGAGCGCTGAATTTTTACGTTTTCCGGATCAAGCTGAGCCGCCAGGGGCGTACCTAACTGATAAGTGACGGTTGCGTTGATGCTAAGGTCGGCATTATCTCCGGTACCGGCTTTGTAATCTGCACCTAACGTGACCATCGGCACAGGCATGTAATTGAGACCAACGGTTACCGCATGGGGATTTTTTTGTAAATTGTCGGTACCAAATAATGCCACTTCATCGCCATAGTACTGCTCGTAGACTAATTTCCCACCGATCTGTGGATAAAATGACAGCCAGCTTTCAGCCCGAATATCCCATCCCCGGGCGGGGTGCTCTTCATAAAACTCGAAATCCTCAGACTCTTTCCAGTCAGAAAGTGGATGGTAATAGTTGCCAGAGAGCTTCAGATAATCTGTCCATGCCTCAGTGCCCAAACCTAAGCGACGGTGCCCACGGCTAAAATCGTAGTCATAAAAAGCGTTGCCGCCGAGTAACCAATCCCCCACATTTTGACGCAAGCCAAAACCGATATTTCCAATGGTCCGGTCCTCTTTACGCTGCGCGGAGATTTGGGTAAAAATCAATGTATATTGGTTGTCGTATAAGGGAACAAAATAGTCGAGAGAGCTACCATCAAGATCGCCCCCTTCACCAACAGATAAACTGGTCCGTACTTTTCCGTACGGTGACATTAACCCTTCTATATACGATTGCGTGGAGGAGGTAATTTGATTTTGCAAATAGCTTTGCGCCTGTGATTTCAACGCGTCAGGCGTCAGGTTTTCAAAGCCTTGTGTCGCAGAGTTAATAAAATAGTCGACACCTTTCTCTTTAATGGATTGATCTTCGTTATTATGCTGTTCTTTTAGTACCGACTCACTGCCGAGATCGGGCAACGTAGACTCACTTATGTTATTGGTTGCTGCAGGCGCAACAATATTGTCCCCGGCAATAACTGCGCCAGAAACGAATAGAACAAGCAAGATAACAAAGCGCGCCCTTCGGGCCATAACATGTTCCTGTATTAACAAAGTTACTGTACAGCAGGAACATTATATTTATGATTCACGCTAATGAATGCCTTTATAACCTAAATATAATCCTAAAAAATCAGCCAGATTATCAAAGCAAGATAAAATATTTGTAATAATAATGATTAAAGCTGATTAGCATTCATAATAAATATTAATCAGCAAAAATTATTCATAATATAATTTATATTATGACATTATATTCCACGCGTTTCTTCGAAATAAGGCCATGGCCGTTCTGACAGAAATAATCCACCGCTCCGCAGGCTTTTAATACTTGCAGTGGCAGATGGCATTCCGGACAACGCGCTTCCAGTTGAATATCTTTGTGACAATGCTCGCAGTGCGCCACACCATTTTGCGGCTCCAGCTCTGCATGACAATCCGGGCAGGTAATCGACATATCGTGTCCTTATACAGAAAATGTATTGCTGCTTTTATATTAACACCATGCGCTTAATGTGGCCCACGTAACTGCTGCTGCAATGTTAACAGGCACTCCACTTCTTCCAGCCTGCGCAGTGTCGTTTGGCTCACCTCCTGCGGACAACGTTCAAACAAACTTTGCGCTCCCAGAATTTGCTCAGCGAGACAATGGGCGTAAATCGTACCAGTAATGCTCCAGCGTTGTACCACCTTGCCGTCAATCACTTCCAGTACATCTTCTGTACCGCGTCGGTCATGGCTGATAATACGTCCGTCACGCAGATAAAGCCGCAGACCTTTTTGCCCACCAGCTGGCCCCGCATATTTGTTGAGCCAGATATCCAGTGGAATGCCGCTAATCTGCCCCTGAAGATGCGCCTCGCCTTCTGCCGTGGTCAGGTCACTCTGGGGGATATCACGTCCCAGACGGTCTTTAGCACTCACTAACCGCAGCACCATCTCATTATTCCCTCCCAGATACCGTACCGTTTCCCGCAGCATTGCTAACACGTGCGTACCGATATCCAGAATCACGCCATCCGGGTGGCGAAGTTCACGCGTGTCCGGTTCACCGGTGGCAAAGTTAAGCGCTATCGGCTCACCTGCAGCGTTAAATCCACTTGGCTCCTGCAAGAAACCTTCGATTTTCACAATCTCGGCAAAAGTGCTGACCAACCCTCGTTTCACCGTTTCGATGCGCGCCATCCAGTGGTCGAGTGCCAGTACACGATCGGCAGCGCCTGGTTGAGCCAGCAGCATTTTCAGTTTTTCAATTTGGGAGAGCGTGGCGACAATAGGTTTTTCAACCACGATACGTGCGATGGGAGAGGCCAGGGCCTGTTCAAGCACCTCAAGGTGATGCAAGGATGCGGTCGTGATGAACAGGGTATCAAGAGGCTGAGTAAGCAGCTCTTCGAGCGACGTACAACGCGTCACGCCTGCTGGCTGTTTTGTGGGTTGAACATCAAACCCCACACAGCGTAATGAATCACCGAAGAGGCTACGTAATGCGGGCAAGTATGCCGTTTCAACGACTGCGCCCAACCCAACAAACCCTAACAGCATGTTCTCACCTCAAAAGTTGAATTACCGGGGCATAACGTCTGCCCCGGCATCATCGAGGTACTATCAGGCGCTAGTTGCCGGTTTAGTCTGTGTATTCTCCAGCATGCGACGAATCGGAACAATGAGAACGATCAGTACCGCGGCGCAGATAAGCAGCGCAATCGAGCAGCGCGCGAAGAGATCTGGCAGCATATCAAGCTGGTCGGCCTTCACATGACCACCAATCAGACCCGCGGCCAGGTTACCCAACGCACTGGCGCAGAACCACAAACCCATCATCTGTCCACGCATTCTTTCCGGTGCCAACAGCGTCATGGTCGCCAGACCAATTGGGCTCAGACACAGCTCGCCGAGCGTAAGCATCAGGATACTGCCTACCAGCCAGAATGGAGAAACACCCGCGCCGCCATTTGCCAGCACGTCTTGCGCCGCCAGCATCATCACGCCAAAGCCCGCCGCTGCGCAGAGAATGCCGATGACAAACTTGGTGATACTGCTTGGGCGAATATTCATGCTCGCCAGTTTTGGCCACGCCCAGCTGAATACCGGGGCCAGCAGAATGATGAACAAAGCGTTAATCGACTGGAACCATACTGCCGGGATTTCAAAATCGCCGATCATACGGTTAGTGTAGTCGTTGGCGAACAGGTTGAACGAGGTAGGTTTCTGCTCAAAGGCAGACCAGAAGAACGCAGCGGAAACCAGCAGGATAAAGCAAACCAGCAGCCTGGCGCGTTCTTTACGGTTCAGCCCCGCAAAGACGAACAGATAGATAAAGTAAAGCGCAACTGACGCGGCAATCACGTACACCAGCATGCTGGCAACCGCGACCGGGTTAATCACAATCACTCCCTGCGCAATCAGGGTAACAACAATTGCTACACCAACTGCCAGCGCCAGCAGCCACGCGCCCACACCATTACGTTTCACAACCGGGCTGTTCCAGGTCGAGTCCAGGCCCACTTCGCTATCGTAGCGTTTCATCGCCGGAACGGCAAAGATACGGAAGATGAGCAACGCCACCAACATTCCGATACCACCGATACCAAAACCCCAGTGCCAGCCGTGAGTTTTAATCAGCCAGCCGGAGATCAATGGCGCGATGAAGGAACCCAGGTTGATACCCATGTAGAACAGCGAGAAACCGCCGTCACGGCGCGCATCGCCTTTTTTATACAGCGTACCCACCATCACCGAGATACAGGTTTTGAACAGGCCAGAACCGAGCACAATGAACATCAGGCCAATAAAAAACAGGTTGTCACCCATGATGGCCGAGAGTGCAATCGACAGGTGACCAAGTGCTATCAGGATGGAGCCATACCATACCGCTTTTTGTTGACCAAGCCAGTTATCCGCCAGCCAGCCACCTGGCAGCGCAGCAAGATACATGGTACCGGCAAAGATACCGACAATCGCCGAGGCATTTTCACGCGCCAGTCCCATGCCGCCGTCATAAACGGTAGCCGCCATAAACAGGATCAGTAACGGACGAATGCCATAAAACGAAAAACGCTCCCACATCTCAGTAAAGAACAATGAGCCGAGCGGATAAGGGTGACCGAAGAACGTTCGGCTTTCTTTTTGATTAACAGAGGATTGCATAATTCTCCCGAAAGTTATGTCGTCGTGCGTGTAAACACCGCGATGTACGCCGACCAGTTACGTAGCTGGTCGATTTTTTACATGCGGCGAAGATTTATTTAACCATTTGATAACCTGGCAGTAGTTTTGTCTAGTACCAACCGGGGGACTTTAAGATGAAAACTCGACAATTGTCTACTTTCTTAGATTTAAACTTGGTAAAAAACGAATAGTGATTGACATTGCGCGGGCTGAGGTTGACGTTGGAATAACGAAAAAAAACCCGCGACAAGCGCGGGTTTTCATCTGCATCAGCAACGATTACTTGCTTTTTTTAATGTGTTTAATCAAACGCTTACGTTTACGCATCTGAGTCGGAGTCAGCGTATTGCGTTTGTTTGCAAACGGGTTTTCCCCTTCTTTGAACTGAATACGGATCGGCGTCCCCATTACGTCCAGAGATTTGCGGAAATAGTTCATCAGATAACGCTTGTAGGAATCCGGCAGGTCTTTGACCTGGTTGCCGTGAATCACCACGATTGGCGGGTTATAACCGCCCGCGTGGGCGTATTTCAGCTTCACACGACGACCACGCACCAGTGGCGGCTGATGATCTTCTACTGCCATGGTCATGATGCGCGTCAGCATCGCGGTGCTCACGCGACGGGTGGAGCTGTCATACGCTTCACGGACCGATTCAAACAGATTACCCACACCGCTGCCGTGCAGCGCAGAGATAAAGTGTACGCGTGCAAAATCAATAAAGCCCAGACGGAAGTCCAGCGTCTCTTTGACCTGCTCTTTTACTTCCTGCGTCAGACCATCCCACTTGTTCACAACGATAACAAGTGAGCGCCCACTGTTGAGGATAAAGCCCAGCAGCGACAGGTCCTGATCGGAAATCCCTTCGCGCGCGTCAATCACCAGCATCACCACGTTGGCATCTTCAATCGCCTGCAGCGTTTTGATAACTGAGAATTTTTCTACCGCTTCGGTAATTTTGCCGCGCTTACGCACGCCCGCGGTATCGATAAGCACATATTCGCGCTCATCGCGCTGCATCGGAATATAAATACTGTCACGCGTGGTCCCCGGCATGTCGTAAACCACCACACGATCTTCGCCAAGAATACGGTTAGTAAGTGTGGACTTACCTACGTTCGGGCGACCCACGATCGCCAGTTTGATCGGCAAATCCTGCGGATTGAAATCATCTTCAGGCTCTTCTTCGCCATTTTCTTTGGCTTCCAGCTGCGCCCAGTATTCCGCGTCTTCGTCGACTTCTTCCTGCGGAGCAACGTCATCCATCCACGGCAGCAGAACATGCTCCAGCAGGCTGAGAACGCCACGACCATGGGACGCCGCGATCGGATAAATTTCACCCAGACCCAGAGAGTAGAAATCAACAACCGCCTGGTCAGGATCGAGTCCGTCAGTTTTGTTGGCTACCAGGAACGTCGGTTTCTGGCGCGAGCGCAGATGTTTCGCAATAGCTGCATCCGCTGGCATCAGGCCAGCACGCGCGTCCACCATGAACAGCACAACGTCCGCTTCTTCGATAGCCAACAGCGACTGTTCCGCCATACGGGTTTCAACACCGTCTTCGGTGCCATCAATACCGCCGGTATCAATACAGATAAACTCGCGGCCTTCAATTTCCGCACGACCGTACTTACGGTCACGAGTCAGACCCGGGAAATCCGCAACCAGCGCATCTCGGGTGCGAGTTAGACGGTTAAATAACGTGGATTTGCCAACGTTAGGGCGCCCGACAAGCGCGACCACAGGTACCATGTTTAAAGCCTCATTTAAAAAATCATCAGACAACGGGCACATTTTTGCTCCGTTGTTAAAAACAGTAAAACGGCCCCTGCACCAGGAGCCGTTTTTCAAAGCGAGCGGCCGCGACGATTAACGCGTAATAGAGTACAGCGTACCGTCTTTCGCCTGGATCAGCAGTTTACCATCAGCAGAGACCGGCTCGGTCAGGAAACCTGAGCTGTCAACTTTCTGCTGGGCAACAAAACGGCCATCGTCAACGTTAATCCAGTGCAGGTAGCCTTCGCTATCACCGACGACCAGATTGCCGTTATA
This sequence comes from Citrobacter sp. CF971, assembly GCF_006385635.1. NCBI lineage: Bacteria > Pseudomonadati > Pseudomonadota > Gammaproteobacteria > Enterobacterales > Enterobacteriaceae > Citrobacter > Citrobacter sp. CF971. The sequence continues at coordinate 3,570,641 of NZ_CP041051.1, forward strand.
CAATACCGGGGACGTCAGCAGACGGTGCAGCAGATCGCTTTGCGTCCACAGCGTCACGCCGCCATCGGTGGTCAGTGCCAGCACGCGATCGTTCTGGTCAACCAGGTAGATACGGTTACCGTCGACGATGAAATCATTCACCGAGCCCAGTTCGCGTTTCCACATGATCTGACCACTGCGCAGATCCAACGCCGTCAGGTTACCATTATAAGCCAGCGCGTAAACAACGCCATTGACGATAACCGGCGTGGTATCAACGTCGCTCAGACGATCGATTTCCGTTGGGCCTGTCGCCTGAGAGATACGCTGCTGCCAAATCATCTGGCCCTGCTGCATCAGCACAGCGCTTACGCGACCGTTATCACCGCCAACAATAGCTGCGCCAAAGGCGGTTGCCGGAGCGGATTCGCCACGTAGAGACAGAGAAGGCATGTCGAGGTTAACGGTCCATTTGATGGCGCCGTCGGCTTCGTTTAAGGCCTGCAACTGACCGTTGCTGGTGTGGATCAATACCACGCCATCGCTCACAACAGGACGAGACAGCGCTTCACCAGCGACTTTCGTCTGCCATGCGGTAGTACCGTCACTGGTGTTCAGCGCATAAACCTGTGCTTTTTCACTGCCGATATAAACATGACCGCCGGCCACGGTTACACCGCCAGAAAGCTGTGCAGATGCACGGGAGAACCAGCCATCTTTCTCACCCAGATTCACAGACCAGACTTCTTTGCCGTCGCCTGCGTTCAACGCTTTAACTACACCAGCGCGAGAGGCAGCATAGACAACGTTATCCGCCAGCGCAGGATGAAGATTGGAATAGAAATCACCAATACCGTTTCCTACAGAGGTGCTCCATTCCGTAGACGGAGTAAACTGGTTTTCAACCACCGGTAATGGGGACATCTTAACGACATCTTCTTCGCCACTAAACAGTGAACAGCCGCTCAATAGGGTAACGGAAAGCAGCCCTGGCAGAAGTAATTTACGCAATTGCATCGGGTCCCTCTCAGATGGACAAATTATTGATTTTCATCTGCATCATTTCGCTCAGAGCAGGAGAGGCATCGCTTTTCACACCCGCTTCCCATGCGCTACGCGCACCTTGTTTGTCGCCTTTACTCAACAACGCTTCACCACGCAGATCGGCAACAATGGCCGCCCACCCTTCACCTTTAATGGTTTCGAGTGTTTTCAGCGCGGTATCAGCCTGTTTAAGCTGAACCTGAACACGAGCCAGACGCAGGTTTATCACTGCTTTGAGATTTTCATCGCTGGTCGCAGCCAAGCCTTGTTGCAGCTGGCTTGCGGCTTTCTCAAGTTCATTTTGGTCAACAAACTGCTGCGCCAGTTCCAGTGAAGCCAGCGCGCCATAGGTATTTTTATTCTCTGCAGCAAATTTCTCAGCGGCAGGAATGCTGTCCGGTTTACCCGCGCTAACCGCAGTTACCGTATTTTGATACGCCAGAGAAGCAGAGCGTGCGGACTCCGTCTGATGGCTGGTCCAGTAACGCCAACCAACCAGCGCGCCAACCCCTAAAATGATCCCAACAGCCAGCGCCTTGCCGTTTTCAGCAAAGAAGCGTTTTACCGCATCAACCTGGTCGTGTTCGTTCTCGTAAATTTCCACGCTGTCCTTCTCCTTAGCCCAGTAAAGTGCGCAAATGCGCGGCAACGCTATCCTGCGCTACTGCCGTTTGCTCACCAGAGCGCAAATCCTTCACTACAACAGTACCGTCAGCCACTTCGGACTCGCCCAGTACCAGTGCAACGCGGGCGCCCCACTTATCGGCACGAGCAAACTGTTTCTTAAAGTTGCCGCCACCGTGGTTTGTCATCAGTTTCACACCAGGAACTTCATCGCGCAGACGTTCTGCAAGCGTCATTGCTGCCGACTGCGTGTCCGCCCCTGAAGCGACCAGGTATATATCGACAACAGGATCTGCGTTAAATTCCGGATTAACTGCCTGAACTAACAAAACAAGTCGTTCCAGACCCATAGCAAAGCCCACGGCAGGCGTTGCACGACCGCCAAGTTGCTCTACCAGACCGTCGTAACGACCACCGGCACACACGGTACCCTGAGAGCCCAGGCTGCTGGTGACCCACTCAAATACGGTGCGGTTGTAGTAATCAAGACCACGAACCAGACGCTGATTGACGGTGTAGGCAATGCCTGCGGACTCCAGCAGTTTGCACAAACCCGCGAAGTGCTCGCGCGAGTCGTCGTCAAGATAGTCGCCCAGTGCAGGCGCGTCGTTGAGCAGCGCCTGTACTTCCGGGTTTTTGGAGTCGAGAACGCGCAGCGGGTTGGTGTACATACGGCGCTTGCAGTCTTCGTCCAGTTTCTCTTTGTGCAGTTCCAGGTAGGCAACCAGCGCATCACGGTAGTTAGCGCGGGCTTCAAGCGAACCGATCGAGTTCAGCTCCAGCCTGACATGCTGAGAAATACCCAGCGCGCGCCACCAGCGAGCGGTCAGCATAATCAGTTCTGCATCGATGTCCGGGCCTTGCAGGCAAAACACTTCGACACCCAGCTGATGGAATTGACGATAGCGTCCTTTCTGCGGACGTTCGTGGCGGAACATCGGCCCGATATACCACAGACGCTGTTCCTGATTGTACAGGAGACCATGTTCGATGCCGGCGCGTACGCAGCCCGCAGTCCCTTCAGGACGCAACGTCAGGCTGTCGCCATTACGGTCCTCAAAGGTATACATCTCTTTTTCAACCACGTCGGTGACTTCACCGATCGCGCGTTTGAATAACGGGGTCTGCTCTACAATCGGCAAGCGGATTTCACTGTAACCGTAGCTGCCGAGCACGTTTTTAAGAGTGCCTTCAATGCGCTGCCAGATGGCGGTTTCGCCAGGCAGATAATCGTTCATGCCGCGAATGGCTTGAATGTTTTTTGCCACGTTTATTCTCTTTATGAATATAAAAATGAACCCTCAGCGCTAACCCGAACAATGCGGGCGCCATGCGGGTTCAATCATACACGGGAAGCATGCCGCTTCCCATCACGTTGTTATTTTTCAAGCTGCTGCACGTCGATACGACGCGCTTCGTCCAGAATACTTGCTTTGGCACGAATGCGGGCTTCAAGCTGCGTAATCATGTCGTCGTTATCGAGTCTGTCCTTACGCACGCCGTCTTCATACAGGCCGCTTTTCTTGTTACCGCCCGTCACGCCCAGCGTAGAAACCAGCGCTTCACCAGGGCCGTTTACTACGCAGCCGATGATCGAAACGTCCATTGGCGTAATGATATCCTCCAGGCGTTGCTCCAGCGCGTTAACCGTACCGATAACGTCAAACTCCTGACGCGAACAGGTTGGGCAAGCGATGAAGTTGATCCCGCGCGCGCGAATGCGCAGCGATTTCAGGATATCGAAACCAACTTTGATCTCTTCCACCGGATCGGCCGCCAGAGAAACACGCAGCGTATCGCCGATCCCTTCAGATAACAGCAGGCCAAGGCCGATCGCGGACTTCACCGAACCACTACGCAGGCCACCAGCTTCGGTGATCCCCAGATGCAACGGTTGATCGATCTGTTTCGCCAGCAGGCGATAGGATTCTACGGCGAGGAAAACGTCAGACGCTTTAACACTAACTTTGAATTGATCGAAGTTCAGACGATCGAGGTGATCCACGTGGCGCATCGCGGATTCCAGCAGCGCCTGAGGCGTCGGTTCACCGTATTTTTCCTGCAGATCTTTTTCCAGCGATCCGGCGTTGACACCGATACGGATAGGAATATTTTTATCACGAGCGCAATCCACCACCATGCGAATACGCTCTTCACTGCCGATATTACCTGGGTTAATACGCAGGCAATCAACGCCGTATTCCGCCACCTTCAGTGCGATACGATAGTCGAAGTGTATATCGGCAACCAGCGGGACGTTAACCTGCTGTTTGATAAGCCTGAACGCTTCTGCGGCATCCATTGTCGGTACAGAGACACGAACAATGTCTGCGCCTACGCGTTCCAGCGCTTTAATCTGATTAACCGTCGCTTCCACGTCCGTGGTACGCGTATTAGTCATAGACTGTACGGCGATGGGCGCACCATCGCCGATCGGCACGTTCCCAACGTAAATGCGTGTCGATTTTCTACGTTGAATTGGAGCCTGGTTATGCATTAAAAAATCTCCCGCATTGCCGTCTGTTACTGAGCCGGTGATTGTTCGGCATTAACGGTCAGACGCGCAACCTGGTTAGTTCTGATAAAACGACTCAGATCGACAGGTTTACCCTGGAACTGAATCTGCACTGCCGCCGGAGCACCAATCTTCAGTTTGTACGGTGCCTGACCGGTCAAATTCAGATTGCCATCTTTACGCTGCATCCCGCTGAACAGTTTTTTACCGGTCGCATCGGTGACTTCCAGCCAGCAATCGGCGGTAAAGTTCATCACCAGCGCGTTAGGATCGGCTGCAGGTGTAGTCACACCTGCCTGATCGGTCGGCAGCGGTGCCGCGGTAGCTGGCGCTGTGGTTGCAGTATCGACGTTAGCCTGAGAAGGGGCAACGACGGCGTTTTGTTGCGCATCAGCAGCCGGGGCCTGAGCCGCTGCGGTATCTTGTTGCGCTGGCGCTGAATCCGTTACCGCGCCATTTTCAGCAGCCGACGTGGTATCCTGGCTTGCTGCAGCGCTGGTATCTAACGGTACATTCTGCGCACCCTCTTTACCGGCATTCAACTCAGCGGAGGATTGATCGGCCATGGTGGTGATCTCTTCCTGCTGCGCTTTATGGTTCTGCCACCACCAGGCGCCAGTCAGTCCGACAACGACAAACAGTACCAGCCAGGTAAAGGTCATTAACCAGCCGTCGCGTTTCTTACGACGCTTACCGAGCGAGAAGCTCTGCATCGGTGCGACTTTGGCAGGACGAATCGGAGCCTGTTTTTCCAGCCCTGGCAACAGTTCTTCTTCAGGAATATGCACCAGACGCGCATAAGAACGGATATACCCGCGCAGGAATGTTGAAGCAAGATCGGCTGGCGCCTTATCTTCTTCAATATCGCGTACCGTGGAGACCTTCAGGCAAAGTCGCTCCGCGACTGCCTGCTGGCTGAATCCGAGTTGTTCACGGGCATTGCGCAGACGAATGCCGGTGGATAGTGTTTCATTTTTGTCGTGCGTGGCTTCAGTATTCATTCGCTACAGCTGCGTAATATTTGGGTTCTGATGCCGGCGAGCCACAATGCTCACCCACACCGCGAAACATCTGGTCAGTTAACCTTCGTCAGACAGTATAAAACGGTCAGACTATCAATGACAAAACGGCGTAAACCTGAGGGCTAAACACTTGTTACGCCGTTACATACTGCCTTAAAGTCGACAAAAACGCACCGTTATTATTGACCTGACGACGACAACAAAAAACCTCATATGGCTTACGTTGCACTACGGTACAAGAATTATACCGTAGTGCGCCAACATCAAACGGTCTTAATGTCGATAGCGTCGCCCTGCATACGCTTACGCAAAGTACGCTTGGTACGGTCGATAACGTCGCCCGCCAACTGACCACAGGCTGCATCGATGTCATCGCCACGTGTTTTACGCACAATGGTGGTGAAACCATAGCTCATCAACACTTTAGAGAAACGATCGATACGGCTGTTAGAACTACGGCCATACGGCGCGCCCGGGAACGGGTTCCACGGGATCAGGTTGATCTTACACGGCGTATCTTTCAGCAGTTCTGCCAGCTGATGCGCGTGTTCAGTGCCATCATTGATGTGATCTAACATCACATACTCAATGGTCACACGGCCCTGGTTAGCATTGGATTTCTCCAGATAACGACGAACCGCGCCAAGGAATGTTTCGATATTGTACTTTTTGTTGATCGGTACAATTTCGTCACGAATTTCATCGTTCGGCGCATGCAGAGAAATCGCCAGCGCGACGTCAATCATATCACCCAGCTTATCCAGCGCAGGGACAACGCCCGAGGTGGAGAGCGTGACGCGACGCTTGGACAACCCAAAACCGAAGTCATCCAGCATGATTTCCATCGCCGGCACTACGTTGGTCAGGTTGAGCAGCGGCTCACCCATCCCCATCATCACCACGTTGGTGATAGGACGCACGCCCGTTGCTTTGACCGCGCCGACGATTTTCGCCGCGCGCCAGACCTGGCCAATGATCTCCGATACCCGCAGGTTACGGTTAAAGCCCTGTTGCGCCGTAGAGCAGAATTTACACTCTAATGCGCAACCGACCTGTGAAGAAACACACAGGGTCGCACGATCGTCTTCCGGGATATACACCGTTTCAACGCGCTGATCGCCAACAGCGATAGCCCATTTGATCGTACCGTCAGAAGAACGCTGCTCTTCCACCACTTCCGGGGCGCGAATTTCAGCCACTTCTTTCAGCTTGTTACGCAGCACCTTATTGATGTCAGTCATGTCATCAAAGTTGTCGCTGCAATAGTGGTACATCCACTTCATGACCTGATCGGCACGAAACGGTTTTTCGCCCATCTCTTTGAAGAATTCTCGCATTTGCTGACGGTTCAGATCCAGCAGGTTAATTTTTCCATTTTTATTTGGAACCGCAGGAATGACGACTTCAGAGGTGTTAACTAATTCAGACATAATTTTTTCCGGCCTCGTTGTTACACGTTGTGGCCCGTGGAGGGTTAAAAAGAAACGCCCCGGCAAGCGATCTGCTCTTCCGGGGCGTTGCATTGTACAAAGTCTGGCGCAGGGATGCCACGTTTGCACGAAGCATTAGCGAAAATAATATGTAAATCGCTAATTCATCTCCAAAGGATTTCGCGTCGCAGGAAGGCGGCAAGTTCGAGCATCCCCGGGAGCATAGAAAACTATGTGACCGGGGTAAACGAATGCAGCCAACGCATCTGCGACGTGAAAGACGCAGGAGATTAGCGAGTGCGCGGGCAAACCTCACCTTCACCAAAGAAATAGGCGATTTCGCGCGCCGCTGACTCAACGGAGTCGGAACCGTGAGTACCGTTCTCGGTGAAGCTGTCAGCATAGTCTGCACGCAGAGTACCGGCCAGCGCATTCGCTGGGTTGGTTGCGCCCAGCAGATCGCGATGACGCTGTACGGCATTTTCGCTTTCCAGAACAGAAACAACGATCGGACCAGAGGTCATGAATTCAACCAGACCGTCAAAGAACGGTTTGCCATCGTGCTCAGCATAGAAACCACGCGCCTGCTCAACGGTCAGGTGCAGCATTTTAGTCCCGACGATTTTGAACCCTGCTGCTTCAAAGCGCGCAAAGATGCTCCCAATAACGTTTTTTGCCACCGCGTTTGGTTTGATGATGGAAAAAGTACGTTCAATAGCCATGATAACCTCTGTAATGTGTTCTGTTGTTGTCTATATAGATGTACGACCTGGCGCGGATTATAAAGAGCATCCCGGCAATTGACTATTGATGAAGGTAACATTTCTTTAAAATAAGATGAATTTTAGCAACAAACAGTCACTAACTGGTCTACTGCATCGAAAATCTCACCGTCGCTACCTGGCCTGCATCATCCATCACCAGCAGTTGATAATCCCCTTTAGTCGCCAGCCGTAACGTAAGACGACGTCCGCGTTCATCCAGCCTTTCACCGTTAAGAAACCACCAGCGTTCACCGCTCCCACCGCTGGTTTGCACCGGCAATGAGGCTTGAGCAGAACCGGGTAAACGCTTCACAATCGCGCCATCACGAATGCCTGTCAACTGCAACGGCTGCGAAGCGTCTTGTCCCAGCGGCGGACATGTGGCAGAAACTGGCGGTAATCTCGCCCCACGACGTTCTGATTCCGGTAGCCATGGCTCCAGCGGCAACGGCCAAACGATTAACGTTTGCTCGTGCGCCTGCGGGCAATCCGCCGCCACACGTTTGCCTTCATCATCCAGCCAGACAGGAAAACGAATGCCATTAACCCCTTCCTGCTCGGGCAATAATAACGTTGGCGGCTGACTGCCATCCAGTAACCAGGTTGCCAGACGGCGACGGCAGTTGCTGTCACCGGGGGCAAGAGATTGCCCGCCCGGCCAGCACACCACACCGCGACTCACGTATTCAGGGCGTGGATCTTCCGGCTGATTTGTCCCGCGAGAGAGCAAAAGATTGTTGACCTGATTGAGCAACGGTACGGCGCTGGCGAAACCAAACTGCCCCACCACTGGCGTACCGTCGGGCCTGCCGGTCCAGATACCGATCACATAACGCGCATTAACGCCAATCGCCCAGGCATCGCGATAGCCATAGCTGGTGCCCGTTTTCCACGCCAGAGGAACCACTCTGCTCAGCGCGTTATCCGGCAGCGGTTGCGCTTCGTCAGCCATAATGCGGCGAATAATCCACGCCGCGCCCGCCGACATCAACGGACGTTCCAGTAGTGGGTCACCCGGCTGCAGACGCAGTTTTCCCGCTTTTCCCTGGCGGGCAAAGGCGCTGTACGCTGCGGCCATATCTTCCAGCCTTGCCCCCGCGCCACCTAAAATCAGCGACAGATTCGGCGCAGCTCCTGCGGGCAGATACAACGGTAAGCCGACGTTACGTAACGATGCGGCAAAACGCTTCGGGCCATAGGCTTCGAGTACCTGCACGGCGGGTAAATTCAGCGAGCGCACCAGCGCTTCGCTCATGCTCACCGGGCCATGAAAACCGCTGTCAAAATTCCCCGGTCGATAGTCCCCGGTTCGCCGCGGGACATCCTGCAATAACGAAGCGGGATGAATGAGTCCGTCATCCAGCGCCAGGCCATAAACAAACGGCTTCAGCACCGAGCCAGGCGAACGGATCGCATTCACCATATCCACATGACCAAAGCGGGAGTCGTCATTCATATCTACCGACCCCACCCAGCCACGCACGCTCATATCGGTGTGATCGACCACAATCATCGCCAGCGAACTGCGCGCAGGTAAGCGCCCCTTCCAGTTTTGCGCCAGCTCTTCCAGTTGACGCTGCAATCCGGCATCAAGGGTAGTCACGATTTTATCGCTTCGGCTTTTTCCCAGCATCATGCGCGAGAATAACGGTGCTAACTGCGGCATTTGCCGGGGTGCCAGCCAGACCGGTTCTTCACGCGACTCCTGCACCTGTCTGGCAGGCCAAATGCCCTGGGTCGCCATACGTTCGAGCACTTTATTACGCGCCGCTTCAGCACGGTCCGGCCAGCGATCCGGACGCAGACGGCTCGGCGCCTGTGGCAAAACAGCCAGCAGCGCGGCATCGGAGTAACTCAATTGCGCGGGTGATTTACCAAGATAAGCCCAGCTTGCCGCCCCCACGCCCTGCAGCGTACCGCCAAACGGCGCGCGGTTGAGATACAGTGTCAGGATGTCGCGTTTGGAGAGATGCCATTCCAGCTGCAATGCGCGCCAGAGTTGGCGAAACTTGCCGCCAAAGGTTCGCGGATGGGGATCGAGTAATCGTGCGACCTGCATGGTGAGCGTACTGCCGCCAGAAACCACACGCCCAGAGGAGAGGTCTTGCCATGCCGCGCACAGTACTGAAAACGGATTGACGCCGGGATGCTTCCAGAACCAGCGGTCTTCGTAGTTAATTAACGCCTCAAGGTAGCGGGGCGACACCTCATCAATCGTTACCGGATACCGCCAGATACCATCCGCATCGGCGAAGCGCCACAGCGGCGTACCATCATGCGCCACCACGACCCGCGCCGGATCGACTTCGTGCAGCGGCAGCGGCCAGATTTTATCTGCCGCCCAAACCGCCGCCACAAACAATAGTGCAACGGCTGCCAGCCAGAGCCAGCAGCCGCGTTTACCCAACTCGCGTATCATTTACGGTCTGACAATCAAAAGTCCCTCTGTCGCACCGGTCGCGCGCCACTGCGGAACATACATTGATTCCACCTGCGGGACAGGAACCTGGTAGGTCCCCGGCGTTACCGCCCGCGCCAGATACACCAGCGTAACTGGCTGTCCTTCGTTGACCGCCACCGCGGCGACAAAGCGATCGTCACGGAACTCAACGTGCTGGATATCTGCCTGCTGCATCTGATTAAGCAGATTCGCCACTTCGCTGCCGCTATCCTGCAGGCTGGCGCTGCCGTTGGCCAGATTCTGGTTTTCCAGTTCCAGTCCTGCTGGCAGTAAATCGACCACCAGCGCATCCGGCACGTTCTGGCTGGCTTTTACCTCCAGCCAGACCAGCACCAGTTCGCCGCTACGCAGCGAATCCAGCGATTTGCTATTTCCGTCAGTTCCCAGGATTTGCCGCTCAATATGCAGAACGTTGCTGGCAGGCGTCGGTGCGGTTTGTGGATAACCACTCACATCCAGACGCAACCACAGCGGTAGATTACCGGTATTGGTGACGCTCAGCGTAGACAGCGCATCGGCATCCAGATTGCGGGTTAGCGATTTATCCCCTGCTAATGGTTGTTCCGAGAGTGACGTTTGCGCCTGCCACGTACCAGGCAAATCCTGTAACGTACGCGCGGCAAGGAACAACGCATTATTTTCCTGAGTCGAGAGCCAGCGCTGTCCAAAGGCCTGTTCTGACAACGTGTTCAGCAGCGTATTCTGCACGTCAGGTTTGAGCTTGTTCTCTTCGAGCAAGGCCAGCATCAACGCGTTATCCCGTAAGGCACTGCCGTAATCCGCCATCCACTGTTGCGTATCGCGGCGCGGTGTATTCAGGGCCAGCGTCAACGCCTGTTCACTGCGATTGGCATCGCCCATATTTTTCAGCGCGATCCCCAGTTGTAACAGCGGTAAACCAGAGGCTGCTTGCGCACGACGCTCCCAGATCTCACGCAATGCGCCGAGCGGAGCTTTTTGCTGATGTGCCAGAACCAACGCGGCGTAGGCTTGTACGGCAAACCGGCTTGCTGAAGAGTCGTCGGTATAGCGAATCGACATCATGCCCGGATCCTGCAAATAGCGCAGTAGCCGCTCGTTGCCCCGGTTAATCACCTCTACCGGGACACTGTAGCCCTGTTCATTTGCCCGGACGAGGAAATCCATGACATACGCGGTCAGCCAGTACTCTTCCGACCCGTTTTTATCCCACAGCGCAAAACCGCCGTTATCACGCTGCATCTGCACTAAACGGGAAATCCCAATATCAACTGCCGCGCGACGTTTTTCATCGCTGTCGCCCACAATACCTAACGCCTTCAATTGCGCAGCGTTGGTGTATAAGGATGGGAACAACCCGCTCGCCGTTTGCTCCAGACAACCGTAAGGGTACGCTTTCAGTTCGCGGATATAGCGCGCCAGGTTTAGCGGCGGCTTACCGCTGAACAGCAGTTGCCCCTGCATCGTCACAGGGGAGAAATTGATCAGTTCTTCGCCCGGAAGCTGCCAGGTCGCGCCCGGCTGAAGTGCGACACCGTTATTAACGGTTTGCGCCGGGAACGCCGGACGCACGCCAATCTTCCACTGTTTATGCTGAACAGGCAGCGTTTCACCCGGTAAAGTCAGACCGCTAATTTCTGCCTGAATTTCGCCATCGCCAAACCCTTCCCGCGCGCGCACCGGAATAAACAGCGTAGTCCTTACGCCTGGCGCCAGATTTACCGGCGCGGGATCTTGCCCCATCAGCTCCAGTAAACCATTGGCCGCGAGCTTAATATTCAGCGTTTGCGGTTTGTCAGTCAGGTTAGTCACGTCCAGCGTCAGGCGCGAGGTATCGCCTCCCGCCAGAAAACGCGGCATATTCAGTTCAGCAATCACCGGCGCCGCAACAATCACTTTGCTTTCGCTGCTGCCAAAGTCATCCGTCGTCCAGGCCTGCGCCATTACCCGCAGCTCGCCGTTGAAATCACCAATAGGTAACGTCACCGTACCTTCGCCCTGCTCGTTAAGCGTGACCGGCAGCGCCTGTTGCGCCACGATATTGACGTGATTAACCGGTGGCTTACCGCCGCGTTTTAATTCATCGCCATCACCACCAAAGCGCAGCGCCGCCAGGCGTCCTTGCCCTTCGATCACCTGGCCGTAAATATCATAAATATCTGCGCCATAGCGTTTTTGCCCGAAAAACGCCTGCCACGGATCCGGCGTGGCGTAATCGGTAATGTTCAGTACCCCGCTATCAACGGCAGAGACCAGCACGTTAACCTGTTTTGGTACGTCGCCATTTTTGACGCTGGCTTTAATCTTGACGGTCAACGGCTGGTTTGGACGTATTTTCGCCGGGTTTTCCAGCGCCAGCGCCAGACGACGGTTTTCGTCACCTAACGGCAAATGCAGTAAACCGACCGCCCGTTTTGGCGTTGCCGAACGGGACTTGTCGCCAGGACGAACCACCAGCGCACTAAAATACAAATCGTGGCGATTCCAGGTTTTATCGATTGGGATGGAGATATCAAGACCATCCGCCGGTACGTCTATTTCTTGCCACCACAGCGGGCCTTCGCTGGATTCCACCATCGCATAACCTTTGCCAGCAGCGGGAGCGGCAACGTGCAGATTCATGGTATCACCGGGACGATAGCTGGGTTTGTCCAGTTTCAGCGTCACGCGATCGGGACGCACAGCCCCACTGCCGTCGCTGTTATCCTGCCAGCTATAACCGGCCCAGAAGCGTACGCTGCTCACCGCATCATTTGGAGCTTTCACTTCCAGACGATAGGCGCCCCACTCAACCGGGAAGCTGACTTTACCGGTTTCATCGGCCTTAAGATCCAGAGTCTGCTCACCTTCAACCAGATCCTTTTGATCGAACTGTGATTGCCAGCCCTCGCCTTCAGACCAGTTCCAGTAATAATCTCGTCGCTCGCGGATCAAACGCACCTGCAAACCGGACACCGCTTTTTTCTCGCCTTGCGCATCGGCATACACAATGTCGAAAGCGGCGTTGCTGTTTTCATCAACGATAGGCTGATTCACGGTAGTATCGGTGCGGTAGTCATAGACGGCTTTTGCTGCAAACTGCGGACGAATGCCCGGCAACGTATCCGCAGGCCAGATGGCTTGCTCAACCCGACGCGTCACCGGACGGCCCCCCGACTCCAGCAGACTGGCTTGCAAAACCACCTGTAACGGGGAATGCGTCTCCTGCCACTGGCTGTTGGTGGTCACTTCGCCGCGTCCGTGGTCATCCAGCGTGAGCTGAACTTCATCGAGGCTGCGGGAAAGATTTTCTTCGGCAATATTACCAAACTGGAAGCCCGGCAATGCCTGCACCGCTTCGCGCAGCGGGCGCAGGAAAAGCTGCCCTTGCAGAGCATTGCCGTTAGCGGGCGCACCGTACAGGTAGTAGCCCACTACCGAAAACTTCACGTCATCAGTTGGTGCCACCGGGATCTTATTGGCGGTGAGATTGAGCGCCATTCGCTCCGGCATAAAGTCTTCGACGTGGAAATCCCACATCCGTGACTGGTTGTCGCCCGTATTAGCCCGAATATGCCACATGCCGGTTGGCGCGTTGGTGTCCAGCGGCCAGCTAAAGCGGTACAAGCCGTTTTCCGGTTGGCTAACCACCGAGCGTAACACTTGTCCGTCGGGCTTCACGACCTCCAGCTTCACCGGCTGGTCGGGCAACGTTTTGCCATCGCTGTCACGCAGTAATCCGTTGAGGATCACCGTTTCGCCAGGACGATAGAGATCGCGTGGGCCGAACATAAAGAACTGCTTGCTGTATCCCGGCGCACCGGCAATATCAAATTCAGCCAGATCCAACGCCGGGAGCTTCAGATCCAGCAGCGTGGTTTGCCCGTCTTTGCGGGCCAGCAATAAAGCCGCGTCTTTATCAGTCTCCAGTTTGACATGACCCTGAGCGTCGCTGGTAGCCTGCGCCAACGTCTGTCCTTTTTCATTGAGTAACGTGACCTCAATCCCCTGCTGCGCGGCGCCGTTTTCCAGGCTCTGCGTAAAGACATCCAGTTGATTATGGTAACGGTGTGCAGACACACCAATATCGCTGAGCGTGAACAGCGTAGCGGCATTACTGTAGTTGTATTGTCCAGCCTGATTCATCACCGCGATGTAAACACCTGCTTGCTGCAACGGCTTGATATCGCTCAGTGGCAACAGCAGCTTCTCACGGGTGTTGCGCGCAGGATTGAGGTCAAAGCGTCCGGTATACACCAGTTCCGCCATTTTCAGCAGATTGTCAGATTCCCAGTTAGTCAACGAATTGCGGTATTCCCACTGGCTGACAAACGCACCGAGCGACTCAGGCTTCACGCGAAAGAAGTTCACATCTACGCTATTAACGTTAAGGGCCATCACCGGCAGCCCTTCAATCACTTTTCCCGGCAGCAGCGAACCGCGACTGGCAAACCCTACGCTTGGCTGGACGTCGCGAGTGGTAATGTTTTTTTCATAATCAATAGCGAACGTCGCTTTATTCAGCGCCAGCAAATCACGCTCAATGGTAACGACCAGTTCCCGGTTAGGTTCCAGATGGCGTAAGCGTAGCTCTTTCAGATTTGGCGCCAGCTCCCAGGCACCATCCACTTTGCCGTTTTTTTTATCAACAACGTGCACGACGCGGGAAAAATCTTGTTCCGGATCGAGGGGAATGGAGAAGGTCAACACGAGCGTTGCCGCACCGTCGAGCTGGACCTCTGAGGCATCCAGCAGCGTCAGCGACTTGCCCTGGCTTTGCTGCATCAGTTTTTGTAATTGAGCCTTATCTTTTGCTGGCGCTGTCTGTGGCGCAGGCGCATCAGGCTTCGCAGCCGTCGGTGATTTTTCGTTATTATTATCGCACCCGACCAGTGCCAGCATCAGCATGCAGGCCGCTACGCGTAAATGTTTCATTTTTCATCCCTGGCCGTAGTGGCCCGTTAGCTACGTAGAACAACTATTATGCGTCAGATTTCCGGCGGTGGAAGTCAGTAACTGAACAACGTTGTCTTAATTTTAGTGATTAATGTGGATTCACCTGACAAATCAGCCTGTTTTACTTGTCGCTTTACGGTAAACATCCGACAATTTGCCAAAACCTGGTAAAAATGGAGATGCCTATGACCACCGCCTTCTTTGTCGCTGCCGACTGGCTTGCCGAACACATTGACGACCCGGAAATACAAATTCTTGATGCCCGGATGGCACCTCCAGGACAGGAAGATCGCGATGTTGGCGAGGAGTATCGTGCGGGCCATATTCCTGGCGCAGTCTTTTTTGATATTGAAGCGCTTTCAGATCATACCTCACCGCTACCGCATATGATGCCACGCCCGGAAGCTTTTGCCGTTGCGATGCGCGAGCTGGGCGTTGATCAGGATAAGCATCTGGTTATCTACGATGACGGTAATCTGTTTTCCGCGCCACGCGCATGGTGGATGCTGCGGACATTTGGCGTCGAAAATGTCTCCATTCTGGCGGGCGGTCTGGCAGGCTGGAAGCGCGATGATCTAATGCTCAAAGAAGGCGATGAGGATTTACCTGAAGGTGAATTTAACGTGGCCTTTACGCCTGGCGCTGTTGTGCGTGTTACCGATGTACTGCTGGCCAGTCATGAAAAAACCGCACAGATCGTCGATGCCCGTCCGGCTGCGCGTTTTAACGCAGAAGTTGACGAACCTCGTCCTGGCCTGAAGCGTGGTCATGTGCCCGGTGCGCTTAATGTACCGTGGACAGAATTGGTTCGTGACGGCGAGCTGAAAACTACCGACGAACTGGATGCTATTTTCTTCAGTCACGGCGTGAGCTTTGACCGCCCGATTATCGCCAGCTGCGGCTCCGGCGTAACGGCTGCCGTGGTGGTGCTGGCGCTTGCCACGCTGGGCGTTTCTAACGTCGCATTGTATGACGGCGCATGGAGCGAGTGGGGTGCTCGCAACGATTTACCGGTAGAACCATCTGAGGCTAAATAAAATCTGATTTATTCATCTTTTTCGTCCACAAAAAAACCGCTCAAATGAGCGGTTTTTTTGTGCTGGTCCGGTTCGCGGCCTTTCCAGCAGGCTATGTCACCATAGCAATGCAAGCGTACATCAGGGGGCAAATAGTCCCTTTTAAGGGAGTGAATGTCAAGTTAATTAGCTGCGAAACTATTCACTATTTGAGGTATTATCTTTTCCGGCCCTTTTCGCCGCCTCGCAAGCGGGCACTGGTTTCAGGAAAGGATGTCCCATGGCCGTATAAGCAAGCGTACATCAGTGCTTGCTATCACGGCATTATCGCCAGTGGTGCTGTCGTGATGCGGTCTTCGCATGGACCGCGCAATGAAGATACGATACTTCTGTATCGTGCTTGTTGTATCTGGTGCATTGTGTCTTCACGGTGATCAGAGTTACTCAGGTAATTCTGCACGCATGACGCTCAGCGCCCAGAGCAAGTAAGCTTGGTAGCCGCCTTTCGGGGCGGCTTTCCTTCACTCAGATAATCCGATTCTGTTTAAAGTCGCGCAGGAAACCGCCCCAGCGACGTTCATAGAACGGTGCGATGTGCTCAGTGATAAAATGGCTCACACCCTTCTCACCTTTCCTCACCAGGCAAATATCAATCGGTTCATCACCCGGTAACGTATCCGTTGCAACACTCCCCGTGGCATGAATAATCTCTTCAATATCGCCATCCGCTTCAATGCCAATCAGCAGATTCGGCTGGGCTTCCGCGCTTTCTTTGATTGAGCAGAGAAACGCGCGTTTTACTGGCTTAATGGTTTTAAACAGCGTAGTCAGCGAGTCAATCATCTGCGCCGGAGGTTCAGCGACTTCAGAGAGGATCAGCGATTCACCGCCTTCCAGTACTTCCTGGGTGCTGAGCGGATTCCCTTCTTCCCCCATCAGCAGGCTGATTTCACGCGGCATAAATTCTTTGCCAGTCGGCAGTTTCGCGTTGAGAAACAGCGTTTCGCCGAGCGTCATTTCAAACAATGTACGCACCGGCATGACGACAAACGCCTGCTCATCTTCAACCGCCTGCTGCAGAGCTTCCAGGGAGGTGAAGAACGGGATCACGGTCGTGCCGTCTTCTTTTTCCCAGTGCTGAAGATCGAGGGCGCTGTCTTCAACCACCGCCTCGCCTTCTGCGGCTGTACCCGGCACCCAGACGGTAGACTCCAGTAAAGTACGGAAAAATGCCGGACGATGCGCAGGCTCTGTCGCCGCTTGCTCCAGCAGGGTTTCTAATTCGTTTTTCGTTTCGGACATAGAGATCACAAATTATGTATATGGGTTGTAGGCCTGATAAGACGCACGGCGTCGCCATCAGGCAAAATGCCGGGTGGCACTTCGCTTACCCGGCCTACAAAAACACCGTTCAGGCAATCAGCAGATTTGCAATCGTGCGCACACCCAGACCAGTTGCGCCCGCAGACCACTGCTCAACTGGCGCTTTGCGATAGGTTGCAGAGCAGTCGATGTGCAGCCAGCCTTGCTGATAGTTTTCCACGAAATGGGACAGGAAACCCGCCGCGGTGCTAGCACCCGCCGGATAGGCCGCACTGCCAGTATTATTCAGCTCGGCAAAGTTAGACGGCAGCTGGCTACGGTGGAACTCTGCCAACGGCAGACGCCAGAACGGCTCGTTTTCTTGCGCCGCGCTTGCCAGCAGACGGGCAGCCAGTTGATCGTCAAAGCTAAACAGCGCATGGTAATCGTTGCCCAGCGCAGTTTTCGCCGCGCCGGTCAGCGTGGCGGCATCAATGATCAATTCTGGTTTTTGCGCGCTGGCGTCGATCAGTCCATCGGCCAGTACCAGACGCCCTTCGGCATCGGTATTCATCACTTCAACTTTTTTACCGTTGCGATAGTGAATAATATCGCCGAGTTTAAAGGCGTTGCCGCTGATCAGGTTATCCGCGCAGCACAGATACAGCTTCACGCGCTTGTTCAGACCACGGGTGATGGCGAACGCCAGCGCGCCGGTCACCGTTGCCGCGCCGCCCATATCAGACTTCATCGAGTCCATAAATGCGCTTTGCTTGATGCTGTATCCGCCGGAGTCAAAGGTAATTCCCTTACCCACCAGGCAGGCATAAACCGGGGCTTCTTTATCGCCAGTTGGATTGTAATCCAGCGCCAGCAGCACCGGAGGACGTTCGGAGCCACGACCTACGGTATGCAGTCCCATGTAGTTCTGCTCGCGCAGATCTTCGCCTTTAGTGATGCGGTAAGAGACGTTATCGCAGGCAACAGAGCACAGCAGGTCTACTGCGCGTTGCGCCAGCTGTTCCGGGCCCAGCTCTTCTGCCGGAGCGTTAATGGTATCGCGCACCCAGTCAATAATTTTCAGGCGGTTATCCAGCTCTTTGCGCTGCGCCTCATCCAGAGCGGCCCACTCAACTTTGCGGGTGCCTTTTGGTCCTTTGTAGCCCTGCCAGAACGCCCAGCTACGTTCAGTATCCCAGCCTTCACCATCCAGTTGGACATGTTTAATACCCAGGCCGTCAATTTTACGGGCGGCGCGCTGGATAAGACCGAGGTCATCTTTTCCGTTCAGGTGCAGGGTAATGCCATCATTATTAATGCTGTATGTCGCCTTTTCACCCCAGCGGGCATCAGCGGGTTGCGTGGAAAGCGTAATTTTCATGGCTTCTGTCATTTTATTTATCCTTATTTTCGCGCATACAGGAAAACGGGCCACCCGTGGGCAGCCCGTTGACTTATTCGGCTTCGTCCAGCCAGACCAGTAAAATGGCCTCAAGGATTTTTTCGTTCGATGCCTGTGGATCATCATCGAACTCTTCCAGGTCACAGATCCACTGGTGCAGATCGGTGAAACGAACGGTCTTGGGGTCGAGATCGGGGAACGCGTCGTACAGCGCCTCGCCGATTTCACGGCTATCGGTCCACTTCAGTCCCATACTACCCTCTGTTAATGCTCACGTGCATGATTGATTGTGTAACGTGGGATTTCGACCACTAAATCGTCCTCGGTGACACGTGCCTGACAGCTTAAACGGCTCTCCGGCTCCAGTCCCCAGGCTTTATCCAGCATGTCGTCTTCTTCTTCTGTGCTTTCCGGCAAAGAATCAAAACCTTCACGTACGATGCAGTGGCAGGTTGTGCAGGCACAGGATTTTTCACAGGCGTGTTCAATCTCGATACCGTTACGCAGGGCAACGTCAAGAATGGTTTCGCCGGTCTCAGCTTCCAGAACTGCGCCATCGGGACAGAGATCCTGATGAGGCAAAATAACAATCTTTGGCATATTAAACCTCGTCCACGGAATGGCCTTTCAGCGCGCTACGGACGGATTTGTCCATGCGGCGAGCGGCGAATTCCTGGGTTTGTTTGTCTACGTTTTTAATGGCTTGTTCTATCGCGTCAACATCGTCACCCTGTGCAACCTCGCTCAAATGCGCGGCGGCGGTGTCGATAGCCTGACGTTCTGCGGCGCTTAACAGCGCGGCATCAGCGTTCAACGCACCGGATAAACTTTCCAGTACGCGTGCCGCTTCGACTTTCTGTTCTGCCAGCATACGGGCTTTAACGTCCTGCTCGGCAAAACTCATCGAATCCTGAATCATGGAGGCGATTTCACTGTCGGTCAGACCGTAGGACGGTTTAACCTGAATTGAGGACTCAACGCCGGTGGATTTTTCCATAGCGGTGACGCTCAGCAGGCCATCGGCGTCCACCTGGAAGGTCACGCGGATGTGTGCGCCGCCAGCTGGCAATGCCGGGATGCCGCGCAGCGCAAAACGCGCCAGTGAACGGCAGTCCTGCACCAGCTCACGCTCGCCTTGCATTACGTGAATGGACATCGCGGTTTGGCCATCTTTAAAGGTGGTAAAGTCCTGCGCGCGCGCCACCGGAATCGTGGTGTTACGTGGGATCACTTTCTCCACCAGACCGCCCATGGTTTCCAGTCCCAGGGACAGCGGGATAACGTCCAGCAGCAGCATTTCGCTGTCCGGTTTATTTCCGACCAGAATATCTGCCTGGATTGCCGCACCAATAGCGACCACTTTGTCCGGGTCAATAGAAGTCAGCGGCGTACGGCCAAAAAATTCACCGACGCGTTCACGCACCAATGGCACGCGAGTTGAACCACCGACCATCACCACTTCCAGCACATCCTGCGGCTCCACGCCCGCATCTTTCAGCGCGCGACGGCAGGCCAGCAGCGTACGCTTGACCAGTGCGGAAATGAGTTCATTAAAGGTTTCACGGGTGATTTCACCCTGCCATCCCGCCACGTTAACCGTTACAGAATCAGCGTCGCTAAGCGCGATTTTCGCTGCAATAGCAGCATCCAGCAGTTCGCGCTGTACGCGGTTATCGCTACGGTCGGCCACGCCAGCCTGCTCGCGAATATAATCGGCCAGCAGATGGTCAAAATCGTCGCCGCCGAGCGCGGAATCACCGCCGGTCGCCAGCACTTCAAACACGCCGCGGCTCAGACGCAGAATAGAAATATCAAAAGTACCGCCGCCAAGATCGTAGACAGCAATCACGCCTTCCTGACCGGAGTCCAGACCATAGGCAATCGCTGCTGCGGTCGGTTCGTTCAACAGACGCAATACGTGCAGGCCCGCCAGACGCGCGGCGTCTTTGGTCCCCTGACGCTGTGCATCGTCAAAGTAAGCCGGAACGGTGATTACCACGCCATCCAGTTCGCCGGACAGTGATTCGGTTGCCCGCGCGGCCAGCGCTTTCAGAATATCCGCGGAGACGCGCACCGGATTAAGCAATCCGGCAGCGGTTTCAATCATCGGCAAGCCGTTTTCGCTTGCCTGGAACGTATATGGCAGATGCGGGTAACGCGCCTGGATATCCGCCAGAGAGCGGCCCATCATGCGTTTTACCGAACTGACGGTGTTTGCCGTATCCAGCGCAGCATTGGCGCGGGCATCGTAACCGACAGAATAACCCTGCTGCTGATAGTGAACCACTGACGGCAACAGGTGGCGACCTTCATGGTCTGCCAACGTTTCGGCCTGGCCGCTGCGTACGGTCGCAACCAGGGAGTTGGTGGTGCCTAAATCGATACCTACCGCCAGACGACGCTGATGCGGCGCGGCGCTCAGACCAGGCTCACTAATTTGTAATAAGGCCATTTTCGCTTCCGGAAATTAAAAATCGAGCAGTTTTTCTTCGAGTTGTTCTGCACTGCTTCGCAGTTTATCGAGAAAACGCAGCTTACGCACGGTATCTGCCGCTGCGTCCCACGTCTCGCTATCCAGCTGTTCCACCATCAGTTGATGACGAACGTTATACATTTCGCTGACGCGCTGCATAAACGCATCTAAACGTTGACTGTCTTTTGCCTGTTCAATTTCGTCCAGCTCTTCCCGCAGCTCCAGTTGTTCCATCAGGAACGCGGTATCGCGCACCGTGTGCTGCTCGCTACGGATGTCAAAGCCGTGTAAAGACAATAAGTATTCGGCGCGCATCAAAGGATGACGCAGCGTTTGCCAGGCCTGGTTGATCGTGGCGGACTGCGAAACCGCAGCAAGTTGTTCCGCCTGGGAACCGCTGGCAAATTTATCAGGATGATACTGACGTTGTAGATCCTGAAAACGTAGGCTCAGCGCCTGAGTATCGAGCTGATAACGGGCCGGCAAGCCAAAGAGGGTGAAGTAGTCCATAACATTCTCAGGGCATCGATTCTCTGTTGTTCACGGGAGCAAAACCAGAGAGTCAGGTAAAACAAACCCCACGCGCAGGCGACCACGGTGGGGTTATCGGTAAGCGCGTTACACGTGGAAGCTTTCGCCGCATCCACATTCGTCTTTCACGTTCGGGTTAGTAAACTTAAACCCTTCGTTCAGACCTTCTTTGACGAAGTCTAACTGCGTACCGTCGAGGAATTGCAGGCTCTTACCGTCGACCACAACTTTAACGCCTTTGTCTTCAAACACGGTATCTTCAGCCGCCGGCTCGTCAACAAATTCCAGTACATAGGCCATACCTGAGCAGCCGGAGGTTCTCACGCCCAGACGCAGACCAAACCCTTTACCGCGGTTTGCCAGGAAGGTATTTACACGCGCTGCTGCACTGTCGCTTAAGGTAATCGACATAATAAAACCTCAACTCTTAATTATTTTGCTTCACGTTTGCTTTTGTAATCCGCAATCGCGGCTTTAATCGCGTCTTCAGCCAGAATAGAGCAGTGAATTTTCACCGGTGGCAGTTCAAGCTCGTCGGCGATATCGGTGTTTTTAATCGCCTGTGCTTCGTCCAGAGATTTCCCTTTTACCCATTCGGTAACCAGAGAGCTGGAAGCAATAGCGGAACCGCAGCCGTAAGTCTTGAAACGCGCGTCTTCAATGATACCTTCATTGTTGACTTTAATCTGCAACTTCATCACGTCACCACAGGCTGGTGCACCCACCATGCCGCTGCCCACGTTCTCGTCGCTGTTGTCAAAAGAACCCACGTTACGTGGATTCTCATAATGATCGATTACTTTTTCGCTGTAAGCCATGCTGAATTCTCCTTATCGGTACCGATTAGTGATGTGACCATTCAATGCTGTTCAGATCCACGCCCTGTTTGTACATTTCCCACAGCGGAGAAAGGTCACGCAGGCGGCCGATGGAGTTGCGAACCAGATTAATGGCGTAGTCAATCTCTTCTTCGGTAGTGAAACGACCTAAAGAGAAACGAATTGAGCTGTGTGCCAGCTCGTCGGTCATCCCCAGCGCGCGCAGCACGTAGGATGGCTCCAGGCTTGCAGAAGTACATGCAGAACCGGAGGATACAGCCAGATCTTTCAGCGCCATAATCAGCGATTCGCCTTCAACATAATTGAAGCTAACGTTGAGAATGTTCGGTGCGCCCTGCTCGAGATCGCCGTTAAGATACACTTCTTCCATATCTTTCACGCCGTCCCACAGACGGTTACGCAGACTGCGCAGGCGCGCCATCTCGGTTTCCATCTCTTCTTTAGCGATACGGTAAGCTTCACCCATGCCGACGATCTGGTGCACAGGCAGCGTACCGGAACGCATACCGCGCTCGTGACCGCCGCCGTGCATCTGCGCTTCAATA
Source organism: Citrobacter sp. CF971 (assembly GCF_006385635.1). Taxonomy (NCBI): domain Bacteria; kingdom Pseudomonadati; phylum Pseudomonadota; class Gammaproteobacteria; order Enterobacterales; family Enterobacteriaceae; genus Citrobacter; species Citrobacter sp. CF971. The sequence continues at coordinate 3,593,502 of NZ_CP041051.1, forward strand.
CGAATACGCGGTTTACGACGCACGTACAGCGCACCGATACCTTTCGGACCATAGATTTTGTGGCCGGAGAAGGACATCAGATCAACTTTCAGTTGGCTCAGATCGATAGGCAGTTTGCCCACGCTCTGGGTCGCATCAACGTGATAGATGATGCCGCGCGCACGGCACATTTCGCCGATAGTCGCGATATCCTGCACCACGCCGATTTCGTTATTCACGTGCATGATGGACACGAGGATGGTGTCGTCACGCATTGCCGCTTCAAGTTCTTTCAGGTCAATAATGCCGTTACGCTGCGGGGCGAGGTAGGTGACTTCAAATCCTTCGCGCTCCAGCTGACGACAGGTGTCCAGCACGGCTTTGTGTTCGGTTTTGCTGGTGATGATGTGCTTGCCTTTTTTCTGATAAAAGTTGGCTGCACCTTTAATCGCCAGGTTATCGGATTCAGTCGCACCGGAAGTAAAGACGATTTCACGCGGGTCAGCGCCCACGAGGTCAGCAATCTGGTTACGGGCGATATCTACCGCCTCTTCAGCCTGCCAGCCGAAACGGTGTGAACGAGACGCTGGGTTACCAAAGTTTCCGTCCAGGGTCAGACACTGCATCATTTTCTCGGCAACACGCGGGTCCACCGGCGTGGTTGCGGAGTAGTCGAGATAGATCGGTAATTTCATTGCTCTATAAACTCCGTACATCGCTTCAATGCAAGGAATCAGGCAACCGGCTGGATGTACGACCGAGTTAACGGGGTGTGTAACACCCCGGCCTGATTCTAAAATACTTTTATTATGCGCGTAACTTAACGTCGATCGCGTCTTGTGCACGATTAGTGCGTGGAGCGTCATGCGTGTGCTGGCGACCAGACACATCGAGGACTTCCTGATTATTCACCAGTTCGCCCAACGTAATGTTGTTGAGGAAACCGGTCAGACGATCGCTCAGATCGCGCCACAGCGCGTGGGTCAGGCATTTATCGCCGCCCTGACAACCGCCTTTGCCCTGGCAACGGGTCGCATCTACAGACTCGTCCACAGCGCTGATTACTTCACCTACTGCGATGCTGCCGGCGTCTTTACCCAACAGATACCCGCCGCCTGGTCCACGTACGCTGGAAACCAGACCGTTTTTACGCAAACGGGAAAACAGCTGCTCCAGATATGACAGGGAAATTCCCTGACGTTCAGAAATATCAGCCAACGGTACCGGGCCCGTTTCGGAGTTGAGCGCAACGTCCAACATTGCGGTCACGGCATAACGCCCTTTTGATGTCAGTCTCATGTCTTACTTAGCCTCAAACTCGCCCCTGCCCGGGGTTTTTTATTGTAAAATGGGGGTATTGCATAGCAGGGGCAAGTCTGACATTCCCGACTAAATCAGTCAACTATTTACTTGACTAATTTAGTCAGGTATTTAACCTTCAGTGCCATTTTTACTTGCCGGAGGCGTTACGTTTACTTGCCTTTATTCTGTTGCTCAATTGAAGCTAAAATTCCGCGCAAAATGTTCAGCTCCTGGCTCTCAGGACGCGCACGCGTAAACAGACGGCGCAGCTTGTTCATCACCTGTCCCGGATGCCCTTCGCGGATAAACCCGGTCGACAGCAGCGTTTGTTCCAGATGACCGTAAAAACGCTCTAAATCATCGACCAGCGGATACTCAGCTTCTTCGTATTCTGCGGTCTTCTCGCTTTCCTGCGTTGCCAGCCAGGCCATGCGCACTTCATAAGAGATGACCTGCACCGCCATCGCCAGGTTCAGCGAACTGTATTCCGGGTTCGCGGCAATAGCGACGTGGTAATGGCACTTCTGCAGTTCTTCATTCGTCAGGCCAACACGTTCACGACCAAACACCAGCGCTACGGGCGAATTCGTCGCTTCAGAGACGCTTTTTAAACCGCATTCACGCGGATCCAGCATCGGCCACGGTAGCGTACGGGAGCGCGCACTGGTGCCTACTACCAGGCTGCAACCTGCCAGCGCTTCATCGAGAGTATCGACAATCTGCGCGCTGCCAATTACATCACTGGCACCTGCCGCCAGAGCGATGGCCTGAGAGTCCGGTTTAACCAGTGGATTTACCAGCCACAGATTGGTTAAACCCATGGTTTTCATTGCACGGGCTACAGAGCCCATGTTGCCAGTGTGAGAGGTTTCCACCAGCACGATTCGAATATTTTGCAGCATTGTATTTCTTCGGCTAAAGATTATTCGGGCATATTATCATAAAACGAAGACATATTCCGAACTCGCTGCTATACTCTGCGCCGTTTTCCCGTTCTTTAACATCCAGTGAGAGAGACCGATGCATCCGATGCTGACCATCGCCGTGCGCGCAGCGCGCAAGGCGGGTAATGTAATTGCCAAACACTACGAAACCCCAGACTCTGTAGAAACCAGCCAGAAAGGCAGCAATGATTTCGTGACTAACGTCGATAAAGCCGCCGAAGCGATTATTATCGAAACTATTCGCAAATCTTACCCACAGCACACCATCATCACCGAAGAAAGCGGTGAGCACGCAGGTGAAGATCAGGATGTTCAATGGGTTATCGATCCACTGGATGGTACTACCAACTTCGTAAAACGTCTGCCGCACTTCGCGGTATCTATCGCAGTACGCATTAAAGGCCGTACTGAAGTCGCCGTTGTTTACGATCCAATGCGTAACGAACTGTTCACCGCCACTCGCGGCCAGGGCGCACAGCTGAACGGCTATCGTCTGCGTGGCAGCACCGCCCGCGATCTGGACGGCACCATCATCGCCACCGGTTTCCCGTTCAAAGCGAAGCAGCACGCCGCTTCTTACATGAAAATTCTTGGTAAAATGTTTACCGAGTGCGCTGACTTCCGCCGCACAGGTTCTGCTGCGCTGGATCTGGCTTACGTTGCCGCTGCGCGCGTTGACGGTTACTTCGAAATCGGTCTGAAACCATGGGATTTCGCAGCAGGTGAGCTGATTGCACGTGAAGCTGGCGCACTGGTTTGCGACTTCACCGGTGGTCATAACTACCTGGCAACCGGCAACATCGTTGCAGGTAACCCGCGCGTTGTTAAAGCCATGCTGGCTAACATGCGTGACGAACTGAGCGATGCGCTGAAGCGCTAATCTGCTGTGGTGCCGGATGCGACGCTTTCGCGTCTTATCCGGCATACAAGTCATACCATTCCGCTCACTAACCTAAAACGGTCTTATCCCGCGCCCTACCGGCACCGCGCTCATCCACATCACTACCGCAGCAACAATAAGCACCGCACCACCGGCTAACGCCAGCGTCGTCCAGCCAATCTGTCGCCACAGCACCGGCGCTTTGTGCCCGCTAATTTTCACCGCCAATGAGCGAAAGCTATGTACTAGCAAAGCCAATGACGTAATCGTCAAAGAGGTTCCTGCCGCCATCGCCAACGCCGACGCCATACCCCAGCTAAAGACGCCAACCACTTTACTGAACAGCAGCACCATAATTGCGCCAGAGCAGGGACGCATGCCCATAGAGAGAATAATCATCAACCGGGCGCGCCAGTCATCGCCGCTTTGCAGTTGTTCCTGGTTGGGCAAATGCTGATGCCCGCAGCCGCAGCCCTCGTGATGCACATGGTGCGGCGTAAAGGCGGTGAATTTCGGGCGCATCAGCAGCTGGCGCAATTTCTTCAGCGCACGGACACACAATAAAACGCCCAACATGCCAACCAGCGCATAACTTCCTTTCTCCAGCCAGAAACTGCTCATATGCAGCTGTCGGGCAGGCAGTTGCAGCACCGTGAGGACTACAACCACCAGTCCTATTGCCACCAGCCCCTGCAATAGGGAAGACGCCAGCGTCAGCCCAATGCTCGACTTGAGCTTCGACGGATGCGTCGCAAGCCAGGTCGTGATGACGATTTTGCCGTGCCCCGGCCCCAATGCGTGCAATACCCCATATATAAAGCTAAACAACAGCAGAGATCCGCCCGCACGTGTGGGGTTGGCGGCAACCGCTTTCAGCAACCCGCTCATCTGCTGGTTAACGTCGCGCTGCCAGACGACACTGTGCATCATTACCTGAGGCCAGGCTTGCCACAACCACAGCCCCCCGCCTGTCGCCAGCAACAAAAAGACCGCCAGCGGCCATAGCGTGAGCCAACGGCGTCTGGCTGCGCGTTGTTGATAAACTACTGACATTGCAGCGTCACCGTCTGTGCAAACTGTTTACCCAACTCCATATCCTCCGGCGGTGCGTCTTCTTTATCCAGCGACTGCGCAAAACTTAACATGTGTTCATTCGGCGTCGGCGTATGCATTGAAATATGGCATTGCTGGCTTATGGTCTGCGAAAGTAGGGCGTCGCTGTCTTTGTCATAGCTCATATCGACGTAGTAGGTCGGATCGAAGGTTGAAATAGTATATTTTTGACCGCTCAGTGGTTGAGCTTCGGCCAGCGGCAGAACGAACGTCAGCACCGCCTGGTGTTCTTCACGCGCCATGCCATATTCCGTCGGTCTGTTTTTAAACTTTACCTTTTTCCCATCGTGCCACACTTCGGTGAAATAGTGCTGCCCGAGAACGTTGGCCATCACTTCCGCCGCCAGTTTTTTCCAAATTTCATCACCAGGTTTAGCATTCCCCGCGTCGTAAAGCAGATCCGCCGACGTGATTTCATCCATCATCCAGCGCATTTTTAGCGCGACGAACCGATCATTTTCGCTCACAACTTCGGTTTTCAGATGAATAAAGCTGTGGGGATGCGCACCTGCGCCAAAAGACAGGACAGCGAGAAACAACGTCATAAAGATACGTTTAACGCCTTGCATGAGTTCTCCACGATAAAAATCAACACCGCCACAAATAATGATGCCGTATTTGGCGCAAGTGTGCCGAGGATATCATTGAACGAAAAAAAGTTGAGCACCCTTTTCCGGTATCGATTCAGTTCTCAATTTCGATAATTTCTTCTTCGGGAAATTCCACCCAAACACCTTTTCGGCGTTAAATCTTAAGTTAAATGATAACAAAATGTTAATTAAAAGTTTCATTTTAATGTTTTATTAACACTTAATTTGAATGTCTGAATCTAAAATCATGTAAATTTAACCAATTATTAACCATTTCATTTCCATAAATTAACAATAATGGGCATACATCACATTCTCCAAACTTATGATTCATTCCCTCTTCCATTCGTTGTTAACTTCACGCCGTGACATGTCCTGCCCCCTACGAAAGGTACAACTATGAAATTCAAACTCGCATTACTCAGTGCAACCCTGGTTTCTGCATGCATGTTGTCCGGCACGTCCTTTGCGGCGGAAAAATATGAAATTGCTGTGGTTGCCAAAGTCACTGGTATTCCCTGGTTTAACCGCATGGAAACCGGTGTTAACGAAGCAGCAAAAAAACTGGATGTGAACGCTTACCAGACCGGTCCGTCTACGCCGGACCCGGCACAGCAGGTCAAAGTGATTGAGGATCTGATCGCCAAAAACGTCAACGCAATCATCGTGGTACCGAACGATGCCAAGGTTCTTGAGCCAGTACTGAAAAAAGCGCGCGATAAAGGCATTGTGGTCCTGACGCACGAATCCCCGGACGAGCAAATCGGTCAGTGGGATATCGAAACCATCGATAGTGAAAAATACGCACAAGCCAACGTCGATGAGTTAGCGAAAAATATGGGCGGCAAAGGCGGGTATGCAATCTATGTTGGTTCGCTGACGGTCCCACTGCATAACGCGTGGGCTGATTATGCAATTAAGTACCAGAAAGAAAAATATCCGGAAATGTTCGAGGTCACTTCACGCCTGCCGGTCGCGGAAAGCATTGATAAATCCTACGCCACAACGCTGGATCTGATGAAAACCTATCCGCAGATGAAGGGCATTATCGGCTTCGGCTCACTGGGTCCAATTGGTGCGGGTCAGGCTGTGCAGAAAAAACGCGCCAAAGATAAGATCGCCGTTGTCGGGATCGCCATGCCAGCGCAGGCTGCGCCTTACCTGATGCGTGGAGATATCAAAAAAGCGCTGCTGTGGGATCCAAAAGATGCGGGCTATGCGCTGGTAACGGTTGCCGATCAGCTGTTGCAGGGCAAAGAAGTCAATGCAGATCTGAGTATCGACGGTTTAGGGAAAGCCGATATCGACACGGAGAAGAAAGTGATCCGCTTTAACAAGATCCTCGAAGTCACCAAAGACAACGCACAATCACTTGGTTTCTAAGGCTTTAGCCAACACCAGGGAACCTTAACGCCGACCGTCTGGTCGGCGCTATCAACCAAACTAACACTCAGCGTCCGTCAGGGCGCTCGCAGGGGTATTGTCCATGGCAGACACCACCGCATTTATCACTCTTGAGAATATCAGCAAACAATTCCCGGGCGTGCTGGCGCTGGATAACGTGAATCTGACGCTGAGAAAAGGCGAAGTTCACTGTCTGGCGGGTCAAAACGGCTGTGGTAAAAGTACCATTATTAAAGTGATCTCCGGGGTTTATCACCCGGAAAAAGGCGCGCAGATTTTACTCGACGGAAAATTGTTCCATCACCTGACGCCGCAGCTCTCTTCCCATTATGGCATTCAGGTTATTTATCAGGACCTGTCGCTGTTCCCCAACTTTAGCGTCGCAGAAAATATCGCGGTCAACCGCTATCTGCCGGGCGGTGATATCTGGGTGCGTCGTGGTGCTATGAAACAGCAGGCGCTGGCAGCCATGAAACGTATCGGGGTGAATATCGATCCCGATAAAAAAGTAGAAAAACTCTCGATTGCCGACCGACAGCTGGTCGCTATTTGCCGGGCAATTGCCGCAGATGCGCGTCTGGTTATTATGGACGAGCCCACCGCCTCGCTAACCCGCCAGGAGGTCAATGGACTGCTGAAGGTGGTTAACGAACTTAAAGCGGCCGGCATTTGCGTGGTGTTTGTCAGCCATCGTCTGGATGAAGTAATGGAAGTGGCAGACCGTATCAGCGTCATGCGCGACGGCAAACTGGTGGGCACATATCCTGCCAGCGAACTCGACAGCCACGAGCTGGCTTTCCTGATGACCGGACAACGCTTCCACTACAGCCCGCTGCCGGAGAAATCATTCGACGATCGAGAACCCCTGCTGGAGCTGCGCAACCTCAGCCGCAGAGGCAAATACCAGAACATTAATCTGTCGCTGCATGGCGGCGAGATTGTCTCGATTGTCGGCCTGTTGGGCGCCGGGCGTACCGAGCTTTGTTTGAGCCTGTTTGGCATGACGCACCCGGAAAGCGGCGAGATGCGTATTAACGGTCAGCCAGTCACGCTTCGTAATAACCACGACGCCATTAAGCACGGGATCGGCTACGTCTCAGAAGATCGCCTGACGCAGGGGCTGATCATGGAGCAGTCGATTTACGACAACACCATCGTCACGGTGTTTGATCAACTGCACACCGGTAGCGGCTTGCTCGATCATCGTAAAGCGCAAAAGCTGGTCGCCGATTTAATCCGCGAACTGAATATCAAAGTGTCCGATCCGCACCTGCCGGTCAAAACGCTTTCCGGCGGCAATGCCCAGCGTATCGCCATTGCCAAATGGGTGGCGACCAATCCCCGCATCCTGATCCTCGACTCGCCTACCGTCGGCGTGGATATCGCCAACAAAGAGGGCATTTACCAGATAGCCCGCGATTTGGCGGAACAAGGTATGGCGGTGCTGATGATTTGCGATGAAATTCCGGAAGCATATTACAACAGCCACCGCGTGCTGGTGATGCGTCGCGGCAGACTGGTGGCGGAATTTAATCCTCATCACTGCCGTGAAGAGGAGATTGCTGAAGTGGTCGAGGTAATCAATGAATAAGATGCATCTGTCCCGTTTAATCGGGCAACATGAATTCTGGCTGGGCCTGCTGGTCGTAGCGCTCGCGGTTGGGCTAAGTGTCAGCACCGATGAGTTCCTCTCGCTCGGCAATCTGACAGATGTGGCCACCAGCTACGCGATTCTCGGCATTCTTGCCTGCGGGTTGTTTGTGGTGCTGATTTCCGGTGGGATCGATATCTCCTTTCCGGCGATGACCGCGATTGCCCAGTATGTGATGGCCAGTTGGGTGATCGGCCACGGCGGCAACTTCGCTCTGGCGTTAACCATTGCGATTGCGGTGGGCCTGCTGCTTGGGCTCATTAATGGCTTCCTGGTCTACTGGCTGCGCGTTCCGGCAATCATCATTACCATCGCCACGCTGAACGTCTACTACGGCCTTCTGGTTTACGCCACCAAAGGCACCTGGCTGTACGGTTTCCCTGACTGGTTTATGAACGGCATTAACTGGTTCTCCTTCACCGCGGCAGATGGCTACGACTACGGCCTGACCCTGCCCCTGCTGTGCCTGGCGGCGGTGATCGTCTTTACCGCAGTGCTGATGAACTATACCCGTCTTGGCCGTCAGGTTTACGCCATGGGCGGCAACCGCGACGCGGCCTCACGCCTGGGGCTGAATCTGCTGAAACTGCATTTCTACGTCTATGGCTATATGGGCATTCTGGCAGGTGTTGCCGCCGTGGTTCAGGCGCAAATCACCCAGTCAGTTGCACCCAATTCGCTGCTCGGCTTTGAGCTGACGGTGCTGGCGGCGGTCGTGCTCGGCGGAACCAGCATGAGCGGCGGGCGCGGTACGTTGACCGGAACCCTGCTCGGCGTTGTCTTGCTCGCCTTCTTACAAAATGGTCTGACGCTACTCAGCGTCTCCTCTTACTGGCACACCGTATTCAGCGGCGCCATTATCCTGGTCAGCATCAGTGCCACGGCCTGGAACGAAAAACGCAAACTGGCAAGGGAGCTTTGAGATGAAAACAATCGCCAGATTTTTACCCGGTGATGCCATCATTCGTCTGCAATGCGTCATTATTGTGGTCGTCGCCCTGGTTTTCTCAGCCCTGCTCGGCAGCCGTTTTTTTAGCGTCGCTAACTTCCAGTCGATAGGCTCACAGTTACCGATCCTCGGCATGCTGGCCCTCGGGATGGGTATGACCATGCTGACCGGCGGCATTAACCTGTCAATTATTGCCGGGGCGAACGCCTGCTCGCTGGTAATGGCAGCGATTATCGTTACCCATCCGGATAACCCGCTGTTTCTGGTGCTGGCGCTGCTGGCAGGCGCAGCCGTGGCGGTGGCTATCGGTACGCTCAACGGCGCGCTGATTGCCTGGGTCGGCGTCTCACCGATTCTCGCCACCCTCGGCACGATGACACTTATCTCCGGGCTGAATATTCTGCTCTCCAACGGGACGGTGATTTCGGGTTTCCCGACCGCCATTCAGTACCTTGGCAACGCCACGATTGCGGGTATTCCGGTGGCGCTGTTGCTCTTTTTCCTGGTGGCAATCCTGCTATGGGTACTGCTGGAGCACACCACGCTGGGGCGCAGTCTTTATCTCGTCGGCTCCAATGAACAGGCTACCCGCTACAGTGGTGTTAATACCGTACGGGTACAAATTTCCGTGTACGTGATTTCAGCTCTGCTCGGCTGGGTCGCCGCCATTCTGATGATGGCGAAATTCAACTCGGCAAAAGCCGGATACGGTGAGTCCTACCTGCTGGTCACCATCCTTGCCTCCGTACTCGGCGGCATCAATCCGGATGGCGGCTTCGGACGCATTATCGGCCTGGTACTGGCGCTGATTGTGCTGCAAATGCTGGAAAGCGGCCTTAACTTGCTGGGGGTCAGCAGCTATCTGACGATGGCGCTGTGGGGCGCGGTGCTGATCCTCTTTATCGCATTACAGAATCGTAAAGCCTGATTTCAGGAGAAAAAATTATGGCAAGTTACTTTATTGGTGTGGATGTCGGAACCGGTAGCGCCCGTGCTGGCGTGTTTGATCTCAACGGCAGAATGGTCGGCCAGGCCAGTCGGGCCATCGAGATTTACCGCCCGCAGGCCGATTTTGTTGAGCAGTCTTCCGATAACATCTGGCAGGCAGTGTGTAACGCGGTTCGCGATGCGATTAACCAGTCGGATATCAACCCTATTCAGGTGAAAGGTCTGGGCTTTGACGCGACCTGTTCACTGGTGGTGTTGGATAAAGAAGGTAAACCGCTGACCATTAGTCCGTCCGGGCGCAGCGAACAGAATATCATTGTGTGGATGGATCACCGCGCCATTACTCAGGCTGAGCGCATTAACGCCCTGCATCATCGGGTGCTGGACTACGTTGGCGGTATTATCTCCCCGGAAATGCAAACGCCCAAACTGCTGTGGTTGAAGCAACATATGCCCAACACCTGGGCCAATGCGGGATACTACTTTGACCTGCCCGATTTCCTGACCTGGCGCGCAACGGGCGATGACACGCGCTCACTGTGCTCGACGGTGTGTAAATGGACCTATATGGGCCATGAAGACAAATGGGATGACAGCTATTTCCGCCAGATTGGGCTGGAAGACTTGCTGGAACATGATGCTGCCAAAATTGGTCGCTACGTGAAAACCATGGGCGAACCGCTCGGTCATGGTCTTTCTCCGCGCGCCGCCAGCGAAATGGGGCTGATTCCGGGGACCGCTGTCAGCGTCTCGATCATCGATGCCCACGCCGGTACGCTCGGCACGCTCGGCGCGAGCGGTGTCTCTGGCGAGGTGGCGGATTTTGACCGCCGCGTCGCGCTGATTGGCGGCACCTCTACCGGACACATGGCGATTTCCAAAGAGCCGCGTTTTATCGGCGGCGTTTGGGGTCCTTACTACTCAGCAGTGCTGCCAGAATACTGGCTTAACGAAGGTGGACAGTCGGCAACCGGGGCGTTAATCGACCACGTTATTCAGTCGCATCCTTGTTACGAAACCTTGTTGACCCAGGCGAAATCTCAAGGGCAGACCATTTATGAAGTGCTGAATGCGCTGCTGCGTAAAATGGCCGGTGAGCCGGAAGATATCGCATTTTTAACCCGTGACATGCACATCCTGCCCTATTTCCACGGCAACCGTTCACCTCGCGCCAACCCAACGCTCACAGGCGCTATCACCGGACTGAAGCTGTCGCGCACGCCGGAAGATATGGCGTTACAGTACCTCGCGACCATCCAGGCCATTGCGCTGGGAACCCGTCATATCATTGAAACGATGAATCAAAGCGGCTACACCATCGATACCATTATGGCCAGCGGCGGCGGGACGAAAAACCCGATCTTCGTTCAGGAGCATGCCAACGCCACCGGCTGTGCGATGCTGCTGCCTGAAGAGAGCGAAGCCATGCTGCTGGGTGGCGCCATGATGGGAACTATCGCCGCGGGCGTGTTCGATACCTTCCCGGAAGCAATGTCAGCGATGAGCCGGATTGGTAAAACGGTTACCCCGCAGACTAATCGCATTAAGCAGTACTACGATCGCAAATATCGGGTATTCCACGAGATGTATCAGGATCATATGAAATACCGCCAGTTGATGCAGGAGGACGCATGAGTAACTCCTGGTCTCAGGCCAGCGGCGTATTCCAGCTCTATAGCGATGCCCTGGCGGGTCTGGGGCAGCATCTGACTGAACCTGTCTGGCAGTCGCTGATGGCGGAGCTGCGCGGTTGTCAGGGCAAAATCGTCGTCACCGGCGTCGGCACCTCTGGCATTGCTGCGCGTAAAGTCGCGCATATGCTTGCCTGCGTGGAACGTCCAGCGATTTACCTCAACGCGACGGATGCAGCGCATGGCGATCTCGGTTTTTTACGCGCCGACGACCTGGTGATTATGCTGTCACGCGGGGGTAATTCGGACGAGCTCACCCGGCTGCTGCCCGGACTGGCTGCGAGGAATGTGCCCATACTGAGCGTGACTGAAAACGCGGATTCGGCCATCGCGAAAGCATCGAAGCTAGTGATTTCCACAGGCGTTCAGCGAGAGGCCGACCCGCTGAACATGTTGGCTACCACCTCTATTTTACTGGTGCTGGCTATCTTTGACGCCGCCTGTGCCTGTCTGATGAGCGAAAGCGGCTACTCAAAGGAAACGCTGCTGGCGGTACATCCGGGCGGCGATGTGGGATTAACGTTGAGTCGTGAGAAGTAACGCCAGACAGCTGTTACGGAGGTAATGAATCTGTTGCCTCCGTCGTATTGCTACGTTCACTTTAGGTTTTTCACTTCTCTGCGATAGCATGTTCATACCTCCCTCCGCCAGCATTCCCCCCTCTGGCATTTTTTTATATCTCAACAAAAAGATAAAACAGTGAAAAAGCGGATTAACGCGCTGCGTTCCACTCCCGCTATCTGTTCCGCACGTTAAAAATTCTGTGACGCTCTCCAGCATTCCTGGTGGAAAGCATTCCATTCCTCAAATCTATGAGCAAACTTTAGCTATTCTTATCAAACATACTTACGGGAGACCCTACAGATGATGTCAACGCTTGCTCCGCCATCTGTACTTTCCGCTCCCCAGCGCCGTTGCCAGGTTCTGCTGACGCTTTTCCTGCCAGGGCAAATCGCGACTACACAAACCTTCAGCAGCCTCAATGGTGTCGATGATGCCACGGTTCAGGAAGATATTATTGGCGCAGGGCTCGAAATCCAGCGCTATCACCGGCTCACGATAGCCACCGCGCAGAATGGTGGCTATGCGATCGAAGGAACCCCGCTAAATCAGCGTCTGTGTCTGTTGCAGTGGCTGCGCCGTGGCCTGCGGATTTGCCCTACTTTTATCGCTCAGCATTTCACGCCCACTTTAAAAATTGCTCTTAAACAACAAGGTATCGCACGTACGCTGTATGACGACACCAATCTGCATGCGCTCATCAATCTGTGCTCCCGGCGCTTACAGAAGCCGTTTGAGTGTCGTGACATCCAGTTCCTGCGCTTGTATTTACAATATTGTCTGCTACAGCACCACGCGGGGATCACCCCGGAGTTTAATCCACTCCAGCAACGGTGGGCACAATCCTGCGCTGAGTATCCGCTCGCCGAGGAAATTGGCCGCCACTGGCAGCGCCACGTCATGCAAAGTGCGCCGCTGGGCGAATCGCTGTTTATGGCGTTGTTATTCTCAATGATCCGCATCCCCGACCCGATCCGCGATAATCACCAGCAGGATCGCCGCCTGCGCCTTGCTATTGCGCGGCTGGTGTTGCGTTTTCGCGAGTATGGCAACGTGCGCTTCAGCGACGAGCAAGGGCTGAATGACCAGTTGTATATCCACCTGGCCCAGGCACTGAACCGCAGCGTGTTTGCCATCGGCATTGATAACACACTACCGGAGGAGTTCAGCCGACTTTATCCCCGGCTGGTTCGAACTACCCGCGAGGCGATTCACGGCTTTGAAGCGGAATACGATGTCCAGTTTTCAGAAGAAGAGATCGGCCTGGTCGCCGTTATTTTCGGCGCCTGGCTGATGCAGGAGAAGGATTTGCACGAAAAGCAGATTATCCTGCTGACCGGTAGTAACGAACAACTTGAAGCGCATATAGAGCAACAGCTGCGCGAACTGACGCTGCTGCCGCTCAACGTAAAGCATATGCCGATGCAGGACTTTCAAAAAGAGGGAGCGCCGCGTGGCGTAACGCTGATTATTACACCGTACACCACGCCGCTACCGCTGTTTTCTCCCCCGCTGATTCATGCGGATCTGGCGCTTACGTCTCACCAGCAGCAGCAGATCCGCAAAATCCTTGAATCATAACGTCGCAGGCTGCGCCACCACTTTCGGGCGCAGAACAATTGCCGGGAGCGCCACCAGCGCCATCACCCAGAATACGCCGCTGCCCAGGTTCTGGTACAGATAGCCGGCGAAAACGGTCATGATGGCGATACTGCCGCCCATCGCCACCGCAGAATATACCGCCTGGAGACGAATCACTTCACTGCCCTGTCGCGCAGCAATGTAACGCATCGCCGCCAGGTGGCAGACGGTAAACGTTCCGCAATGCAGGATTTGCACCACAATCAGCCATGGCAGCTCTGTGCTCCAGCCCATCAGCCCCCAACGCGCCACGCCGCAAACGGCGGAAAGCAGCAGAAGATCGCGAGCGCTAAAGCGGCGGAACAGCTTGTGGCTGAGCGCAAAAATAATCACTTCCGCCACCACGCCTAATGACCATAAATAGCCCACCGCCGAAGCGGAATACCCGGCAGACTGCCAGTAAATGGCGCTGAAACCGTAATAAGCTGCATGTGCGCCCTGCAGCAGACTCACGCAGGCCAGAAAACGCCAGCTTTGGGTTATTAGCGCGCGCCAGGCGGGCCATCCTGCGCTCTCCTGCTGACGGTTTTCACCCGCTGGTTGCACGCTCGGGCGAATCATCATGCCCAGCAGCATTGAGGCGGCGCCAAGCGATAACAGGACCAGGATCACCCGATAGTCGAACAGGCTCACCAGTTTGCCGGTCAACGCAGAGCCGATCACAAAGGCCACGGATCCCCACAGTCGCACCCGACCGTAATCCATGGTTATCTGTTTTTGCCAGGTGTTGGCCAGTGCGTCGGTCAGCGGCACCAGCGGCGAGAAAAACAGGTTAAAGCCGACCATCACCACCATCAGCCACGCCACGTTGGTCCCCGCCCAGAAGGCCAGCGCAAACACCAACGTCAATAAGGCCAGAATACGTAACGCTGAGATCAGCCGAGAGGGATCGCTCACACGCGGTGCAATCAGCAAGCTACCGAGAAAACGGGCAATCAGCCCCGCGCCCAGCAGTAAACCGATGGTTTCCGGCGTCAGCCCTAACCCTTCGAGCCAGACGCTCCAGAAAGGCAGAAAGATACCATAGCTAAAGAAGTAGGTGAAATAACCGAGCGCCAGCCAGCGCGTGGAATGCAAAGCCATGAATCCCTCCCGTTTGGAGGCGATAGTCTGGCGACAAACGCAGGCTGGCGCAAGAGAGCATTAACAGGCAGATAACATGATTTTTGCCCTATTCGACGCTAATTTGCATCGCAAAATGGCAGCGTTCTCCCTGCGCTAAAACCTGCAATCCCGGCTGCCCCTGCATGTTGTGGGCATTCACCGGATGCGTTTGCGGCTCCAGGCACAGGAACTCCTCACCCGACATTCTGAACAGCATCAACCACGGAGTTTGCGCTAAAATCGTGACTTTCATCACATCTCGCTGAATAACAGCCCGCCCGCTCCAGCCAGAATATCCGACATTCAGCCAGCTATCCTCACCGTATTGCGCATGCTTGAAATCCGCCACTGCAGGGATATCGCGTTGCCATTCCAGCGGCAGATGCTGTTCCCCCTCCGGCCAGTAACCGCCGGCGGTGAACTGCGCCGTGCTGCGCTTATCAAAGGCGAAAAATGGATGGAACCCACAGCCGTAAATCATTGGCTGCTCACCGCAATGGGTGAGCGTCAACGAGGCGTGCAGGCTTGAGGTTTCCAGTTGATAACAAAGCCGCGCCGTATAGTCGTAGCCGCAGGGGTGCCAACTGCGCAACTGCAGCAAACAGCCGCTTTGGGTAGCGGTAATAATCTGCCAGCGTTGCAGCCAGCCGTCACCGTGCAGGAAGAAAGTGTCGTCTGCGCCATGCTGAGGTAAAACCACCTCTTCACCGCGCAGCATAAAACGATTTCCCGCCACCCGATTCGCGACCGGCAGCATCGGGAACAGGCCGCAATCACCAGGCCGCTGACCATGACCTTCGCGTAAAATGGCCTGTTGATGTTGTAACGAAACCAGGCTTAATAGAGAACCGCCCTGCGGATCGACGCACATCCGCAGATGTGCGTTTTGTAGCGTCAGCAGACCATCCATTAGCGGGCGCTTCGCGGTTGGGTTGATGCACCAACTTTTGTATGCTGCGCCGCCAGCTGTTCTTCCAGCGCTTCCAGCGTCACGCCTTTGGTTTCCGGTACATTACGCAGAACATAGATGAAGCCCATCGCGCAAATCACACCGTACAGCAGGAAGCTTCCCGACGCGCCCAGACTCGCATTGAGCAGCGGGAAGGTATAGGTCAGCAGGAAACAAGCAATCCACAGCGCCAGCGTCCCCAGCGACATTGCCAGCCCGCGCACGCGGTTGGGAAAAATTTCTGATAGCAGCACCCAGGTCACCGGCGCCAGCGTCAGAGCATAAATCGCGATTGCCGCCAGCACCAGAACCAGAACCGGCCAGCCCATAATGCCCAACCCGTACGCCCCGGCAATCAGTACGTAGATAACCGTCAATCCTGACGCGCCGAACAGCATCAGTTTACGACGGCCAATTTTGTCCACTAACGGCAGAGCGGCAAGGGTAAAGACCAAATTGATGATCCCTGTCGCCACGATCGATTTTAACGTACCGTTGATGTCGAATCCGGCAGAGGCGAAGATCTCCTGCGCATAGTTGAAAATAACGTTGATCCCACACCACTGCTGGAACACTGCCAGCACCATGCCAATAATCACGATCGGTTTGATCTGCGGTTGTAACAGCGTTGACCACGCGACCTTGTGATTATCTTTTTGCAGCGTATGTTCAATCTCTTTCAGCGTTTGCCCGGCATATTCCGCCGAACCAATGCGCTGCAGCATGGCACGCGCACGATCGGCTTTGCCCGCTTTCACCAGCCAGCGCGGCGATTCAGGTACAAAGAACATCAGCACCAGGAAAATTACCGCAGGCACTAATTCAGCACCAAACATCCAGCGCCAGCCTGTCTGACCGTTCCAGCTTTCAACAATTGCCTGCTGCGTAGCGCCTGTGGCAACAGGTTCGGCAATCATCAGGTTGATAAGCTGCGCCGCCAGCACGCCAATGACGATGGTGAGCTGGTTAACGGCAACAAAGCGACCTCGCTTTTCAGCGGGGCTGACCTCGGCGATATACAGCGGACTTAGCGCAGACGCCAGACCAATCCCCACGCCGCCCACAATGCGATAGACAATAAACATGTCGAAATTGCTGGCGACGGCAGTTCCCCAGGCAGAAGCGCTAAACAGGATAGCTGAGAGAATCAGCGGCATTTTTCGGCCAAATTTATCGGCGCACCAGCCGGAAATCAGTGCGCCAAAGATACAACCAACCAGCGCGGAACTCATCGCCCAGCCGGATTGCGCCGGATCGGTAATCGAGAAATATGCTTCATAGAAGGGTTTTGCCCCGCCGATCACCACCCAGTCATAGCCAAACAGTAAACCTCCGCAGGCCGCAACCAGGCAGATAGTCCAGACATAACCAATCTTTAAATGTGTCTGCGCGTTATTCATTATGATTCCTCTTTCAGGGAAACGCAGGGTACAGTAGTTTTCGGGTGAGGTTATCCCCCACCCGTTTCGGGTATTACTGGAAAAGCCTTACGTTAATGGCGTGACGCAGCAGTAATGCCTTGTCATGTGCCGGATTGAGTTGCAGGAGTTCATCAAGTTCACGCTGACAGGCGGCGCTATTTCCTAGCCCCAGATGCCCGAGCGCATTGATAAACAGGCAGTGTTGCTGGTGTTTTGCTTGTGCTGAGGTATCCAGCACCACCAGGTCGGGTAGCGATACGGCAAAGAAATCGACATCCGGCACGTTGTCGTGATGCGACTCAACCCATTGCAGGAAGCTATTGAACAGAGCGTCCGCCTCTGCATCATCGCCAAGTTTTCTCTGCGCCATACCCTGCCAGAAGAGATAGTCCACTGGCTGGTCGTTATAGTAACGTCCGGCATCCAGTGAGCTTCCGCCGCGCGTCGCACGGGAGAAGTAGCGCTGAGATTCTTCGAAATGGCCTTGCAGCTGCGCGCAATACCCCAGCAAATACCAGATGTCGTTATCCGTTTGCCCTGGCAAACGGCCTTCTCCGAGGTTTTGCGGATAGTGCAGCGCCTGTTGCAGTTGCGTAATAGCAGTTTGCGGGTCGCCGGACTGCACGGCAGCCAGCGCACGATGTAATTGATTAAGCAGATATTGCCCGGTGGCTTTACCTTCACCGCCTTCCCACGGATGGAACACCCGCTCACGTAATACTGCGGTGGCATCGTCATAGCGCCCCAACCCATTCCACAAGCTGAGCAGTTCCACCGTCAGATCATCACGCTGGAAGACAATCTCTTTGCTGGCTTCCAGCCGCTGCAGACGCTGTTCAGCCGGTTGTGCCATCAGCTTGTTGAGATAGTCGAGTTCAAACAGGAAGCGGGCATTTTGCGGCTCTAGCGCCACGGCTTGCGACAGATACTGTTTCGCCTGCTGCGCATCGTGCAGTTTGTTCCAGGCGTAAATCCCCAGTAAACGATGCGCCGGAGCGAAATCCGCTTCCTGCGCAAGCGTGAACTGCCAGCAGGAAACCGCCTCGGCATAACGCCGTTTGCTGTACCAGAAACAGCCGAGTAAATAGCGGGCAAAAGCGCATTGCTCAAGAGTTTGCAGCATCTGCACTTCATCCAGCGTATTGGGGAAACGCACGCGGTTTTGCAGACACTCACGAGCACGTTCAATGAAGGATTGTGGATTATCGCTCAGCGAGGCGCGCCACAGCATCGGCAGCGTTTCCTGGCTGTCAAGCAGTTCCAGCACGCCACGGGCAGCATCCTTTTGCCCCAAAGAAGTCAGCCAGCCTGCCAGTTCACACGCGTTGGTCCCGCGACGCCCGGTAATCGAGATCAGCGCAAGCGCTGTCGCTTCGTCCTGGCAGATTGCCCAGCGTGCATAATGCAGGGTATAGCTCAGCGGATAATCCACCAGCTGTTGGCGAATGTAGTCCAGCGCTTGCGCATTGCGATCAAGCTTTGCCAGCGCCAGCGCTTTCAGCCCCATCGCCAGGTTATTACTACCGTTAAAGCGCAGGCTCTGCTCCACCTTTTCCAATGCGCCAGCGTAGTCCTGACGCTTCATCGCCAGACGCGCTAACGACCAGAAAGCCGCATCCCGGCAGTTGCCGCTCCAGCTGGCCTTATAATAATTATCCCACGCGCTGTCATCATCGCCCTGACGTTCCTGTGCGGCGGCCAGCAGCATACTCGCCTCGCCATCACGCGGATTTTTATTGAGCTTATGCGCCCGCTCCAGCGCCTTGCCGGCACATTGTGCCGCCAGCGCCCAGTCCGCGCGGTTTAGCGCCAGCGTCCCCAGGGCCACATTATTGCGGTAGTCCAGCGGATCAACGTCCAGCGCGCGGCGATAATAATCTTCGGCATAGCGGCTGGCATGGTTGTACTGCTCCAGATGCTGACCAATAAAATAGAGTTCATCGGTATTAGAAAGCGCTTCTGGCAGCGCTGGCGCGACGGCCGCCGATGGCAGTGGTAACTCTTGCTCGATGTGCTCTTCGTACTGCAAAAGCGTAATGCCATCGGCGCCAGTGACAGTCATCGTTACCCGCGCATGGTTATCGTCAGACACATCAGCCAGCCAGCTTTGTCCGGGCTCCAGGGTCAGCGTATGCTCATAGAACGGTTGTCCATCGGCAGAAAGCGTAATCTGCACGTCGTGCAGCGGCGCAATGGCATAAACGCCCACAGAAAGCTGGTTACTCTCACGTACCAGACGAAGCGCCAACTGCGTACTGGCGTTTTGCACCATGCCCAGTTCGCTGTAGGGCAGGAAGTTTTGTACGAAGACTTTCTCTTCGTACGGCGCAAGCCAGGTGAAATCCGGCTGGTTGTCAGTAAAGACCCCGGTCATCAGTTCAATATAAGGACCGTTGTCATCGGTAAGGTTACGATCCCAGGCAACGCCAAAGTCGCCATAGCCCCAGGTCCACTGTTTTTTCCCTGGCGAAACGTGGTGGTCAGCCACATGTAGCAGCCCGCCTCGCTCACCGTGATGCCATGCGCCAACAAAATCATAATCTGATTTTTCAGCCATGTAGGAGGTCGGTACCGGCACGTTTTTGTAGCGCGAGATATCCACGCCAGCCGAGTAGTCCACTTTATAGTATGTGCCGGTGGCGATAGGAAACGCAGAAACATCACGCTTACCGTGGTCAAATACTGCGGTCACATCCGGCGGAAACACGCTCTGGTGATCGTCGCCGCCCTTCACCGCTGGATTCGCCCACCATAAAAAATGGCGCGGCGTAGCGTTACCGTTAAACACCTTCCCGGTTATCTCGATCAGGGCGCGATCCGGATACAGCGTAAATCCGGTCATCACCTGTAAACCGCGCATAGGTTCTACCTCACCCATCCATACGGTATATTCGCCATGCTCACCCTGCTGCTGCGTAAAATCGACTGGCATAAAAGTGGTTGGGCGATGATGCTGCGGCCAGTTAAATTCAATGCCACCAGAGATCCACGGCCCAAGCAAACCAACCAGAGCGGGCTTCACCACTTCGTTGTAGTAGACAAAATCGCGCTGCTGAACTTTGTCATACGCTCGATGAATACGCCCGCCTAACTCCGGCAACAGCATGACGCGAATGAAGTCATTCTCCATCCACACCGCCTGATAGTCGCGCATTTCACGTTTGCCAGTCAGCGTATCAATCACGCCATACGGATACACCGCGCCAGAAGATCCCTGGTAAACCCGCTTTTCCAGAAACATTGGGTTGGCATCTTCTTCACCCGCCGTCCACGTTGGGAGGGTTATCGTTTCTTGCCAGACTTTAACTGAACCGTACATGCCGCTCTCCACTCAATAAGCAAAAGTAAAAATTCAACTTGATGCTATTCTGCGGCAGTTAAGTGGCGCTAAAATGCGCAACGCTCACGCAATATAGTTAAGGGAGTTAAGTGAATGCAGCGTTCGGGGTTCAACAACGCCAGGGTTCGTCAGGCGAATAAGCAGATCTTTTTGTCGCACCTGTGGCGGGAAAAGCAGCTCAGCAAGTCACAGCTGGCGCAGCTCACCGGCCTGTCGATCCCGGCGGTCAGCAATATCCTCGAAGAGCTGATGGATGAGGGGAGAATCAGTCATTCGCGAAAAACCTTAAGCCAGCGCGGTTTGAGCAGCGGCAGCTATCATTTGCCAGAAAAAGGCGCATGGACGCTATGTATCAACGTCACCCCTACCAGTATCACCAGCCAACTGGCGGACGCACGGCTGGTTGCCATCGGCGACTGGCGTCATGAGGTCATTAAGCCGGAAACCCCCAAAGCGCTGCTGTCAGCCCTGGCTGCACACTGGCGGGAATACCGTCGACAATTTCCCGAGGTCACGATTAATCTGGCGCTCGGCGTTCACGGCCAGGTTGATCCGATCACCGGCGCATCAAAAACCATGCCCCAGGCCCCGTGGAAAACACCGGTAGAAATAAAATATCTGCTGGAAGAGATGCTCGGCGTACAGGTCCGCCTGGACAATGACTGCGTGATGCTGGCGCTGGCCGAAAAATGGCAAAACCCAGCGGCTAACGGTGATTTTTGCGTGATTAACGTTGATTACGGTATCGGCTCATCGTTTGTGATTAACGACAATATCTGGCGCGGTAGTCTGTATGGCAGCGGCCAGATTGGACACACCATCGTTCATCCCGATGGAATTGCCTGTGACTGCGGTCGCTATGGCTGTCTGGAAACGGTGGCGTCATTGAGCGCGTTAAAAAAACAGGCCCGCGTGTGGATGAAATCGCAGCCGACGTCCCTTTACGATCCGGAAACGCTCACCACCGACCAGCTTATTACTGCCTGGCAGAACGGTGATGTTCGTATTCAGGCCTGGGCCGAGCATGCAGCCAACGCCATTGGGCTTAGTTTATATAACTTTCTGAATATACTGAATATTAATCAGATATGGTTGTACGGTCGTAGCTGTGCTTTTGGCGATAGCTGGCTCAATACCTTGGTGCAGCAAACCGGGTTTAACCCGTTTGATCACGGTGATAACCCGCGCGCCAGAGCGACTCAGATAAGCTTCGGCCAGCTCAATCGTGCCCAGCAACTCATGGGAATTGGCTATCTGTATGTCGAGTCACAGCTCAGCGAGTTGTAACCATTACATCGTCAGACTCACGGCCAAACGTTCATGTACCGTGGCGATAAAATCGGTCAGTGCCGGTTTGAGCGATCCTTTTTTCCACGCCATCAGCAACGCGATGGTTGGGACATCACCAATAATTGGCCGAAAAACCACCTGTCCGGTATTAAAATTATTCATATAACCGGGTATCAAAGTCACCCCCAACCCCATGCCGACCAGGTTCATGGTCACCAGAATGTTGGTTGCCACTTGCACAATGTTAGGCTGGCTTTTTTGCTGCTGAAACCAGTTTTTGACAATCATCGCTAACGCGCCGGAATAGGCCGGATCGGTGCTGACAAAATTCACGCCGTGTAGTTGTTCTGCGGAGATTGCCTGCTCATCAGCTAACGGATGATTCACCGGTAACACAACTACCAACGGCTCATGAATCAGCTCCAGATAGTCCAGATCCGGGCTGTACACCGGATGGCGCATTAAGCCAACGTCCAGCTCTCCGCTGAGGATCTTCTCTTCCTGCTCGGTGGTGATCAGACTCACCAGTTCAATGTGCGTATCCGGTTGCTTCAAACGAAACAAAGGCAGCACCTTCGGCAACAGATTGACCTCTGCAGAAGGGACAAAGCCAATGGAGAAATGATTATCTTCCTGCACCGTTCTACGGGCACGAACTTTGGCGTTTTCCGCCTGTTCGAGGATCGCCAGCGCATCCTGTAAAAAGCACTCACCGGCCGCCGTCAGCGCAACTTTTCGTTTATCCCGCACCAGCAACGGAACGCCCACGCAGGTTTCAAGATCGCGGATCTGGCTGCTTAATGACGGCTGAGAGGTATGCAGCTTTTCTGCCGCTCGGGTGAAATTCAGCGCCTGCGCCACTGCTACGAAATAGCGTAAGTGCCTCAGTTCCATGCCCTTCTCCTTGTTATCGAAAAAATGTCTCAACTGGTAGAAATTTACTATTTCACAGATTGATAACTAACCAGCAACATCCTTAGGGTACAAAAAAAGAAGGTCAATACATCTTAGCTTTCAGGATTAAAAAATATGACCACACCCTCAAATTTAGACATCTACCAACTGATCGACACGCAAAACGGTCGCGTAACCCCACGAATTTATACCGACCCTGAAATTTACCAACTGGAGCTGGAACGCATCTTCGGACGCTGCTGGCTATTTCTCGCCCACGAAAGCCAAATCCCTAAACCCGGTGATTTTTTTAACACCTACATGGGCGAGGATGCGGTGGTGGTGGTTCGCCAGAAAGACGGCAGCATCAAAGCGTTTCTCAACCAGTGTCGCCACCGTGCGATGCGCGTCAGCTACGCCGACTGCGGCAATACCCGCGCCTTCACCTGCCCGTATCACGGCTGGTCTTACGGTATTAACGGCGAGCTGATCGACGTCCCGCTGGAGCCGCGCGCTTATCCGCAAGGTTTATGCAAATCGCACTGGGGGCTGAACGAAGTGCCTGGCGTAGAGAGCTACAAGGGACTGATTTTCGGTAACTGGGATACCTCCGCGCCTGCGCTTGGCGATTATCTCGGCGACATCGCCTGGTATCTCGACGGCGTACTCGATCGTCGTGAAGGCGGCACCGAAATCGTCGGTGGCGTCCAGAAGTGGACCATCGATTGTAACTGGAAATTCCCCGCCGAACAGTTTGCCAGCGACCAGTATCACGCGCTGTTCAGCCATGCCTCTGCGGTGCAGGTGCTGGGGGCGAAAGACGACGGTAGCGATAAGCGCCTCGGCGATGGTCAGACCGCCCGCCCGGTGTGGGAAACCGCCAAAGACGCGCTACAGTTCGGTCAGGATGGGCACGGCAGCGGATTTTTCTTTACTGAGAATCCTGATGCCAACGTCTGGGTCGATGGTGAGGTCTCCAGCTACTACCGCGACACCTACGCGGAAGCCGAACAACGCTTGGGCAAGGTTCGCGCCCTGCGTCTGGCCGGTCACAACAACATTTTCCCCACGCTTTCCTGGCTCAACGGTACCGCCACGCTGCGCGTCTGGCACCCGCGTGGGCCGGATCAGGTTGAGGTGTGGGCGTTCTGTATTACCGACAAAGCCGCCTCTGATGAAGTGAAAGCCGCGTTTGAAAACAGCGCCACGCGGGCTTTTGGCCCCGCCGGGTTCCTGGAGCAGGACGACTCGGAAAACTGGTGTGAAATTCAAAAACTGCTGAAAGGTCATCGCGCACGCAACACGAAATTGTGTCTGGAAATGGGGCTTGGCCAGGAGAAACGTCGTGAAGACGGCATTCCGGGGATCACCAACTACATCTTTTCTGAAACCGCCGCGCGTGGCATGTACCAACGCTGGGCCGATTTGCTCAGCAGCGAAAGCTGGCAGGAAGTGCACGAGAAAACCGCCGCCTACCAGCAGGAGGTGATGAAATGAGCACTTTAGTTTCTCTCGAACTGCATCATCGCATCAGCCAGTTTCTGTATGAAGAAGCGCGTATGCTCGACGACTGGCAGTTTCGCGACTGGCTGGCGCAGCTGGATGACGACATTCGCTACACCATGCGTACCACGGTCAACGCCCAGACGCGCGACCGCCGCAAAGGCGTGCAGCCGCCGACCACCTGGATTTTCAACGACAACAAAGACCAGCTTGAGCGCCGCATCGCGCGGCTGGAAACCGGCATGGCCTGGGCGGAAGAACCGCCGTCGCGTACCCGTCATCTGATTAGTAACTTACAAATCAGCGAAACCGACGTGCCCGACGTGTTCGCCGTGCGCCTCAACTATCTGCTGTATCGCGCGCAAAAAGAGCGCGATGAAACCTTTTACGTCGGCACGCGCGTGGACAAAGTCCGTCATTTGCCCGGCGATGAGTGGCGCTTACTGGCGCGGGAGATCGTGCTGGATCAAGCGGTGATCACCTCCCATAACCTGAGTGTACTGTTCTGATGAGCCGTGTATTTGCCTGCCCTGTAGGGGATTTGCCGGAGGGTGAAGCGCTCCGGCTTGATACCTCGCCCGTCATCGCGCTGTTCAATGTTGGCGGCGAGTTCTATGCCATTAACGATCGCTGTAGCCACGGTAACGCCTCGATGTCGGAAGGTTATCTGGAAGAAGACGCTACGGTGGAATGCCCACTGCATGCCGCCAGCTTCTGCCTGAAAACCGGCAAGGCGTTGTGTTTACCCGCCACCGATCCGCTAACCACCTACGCAGTATATGTGGACGGTAGCGATGTGTTTGTTGATATTCCGGAGGACGCCAGATGAGCGATTTACGCGATAACGTGGTCTTTATCACTGGCGGCGGCTCCGGCCTTGGCCTGGCGCTGGTCGAGCGTTTCATCGAAGAAGGTGCGCAGGTCGCCACGCTGGAACTGTCGCCAGCTAAAGTTGCCAGTCTGCGTCAGCGCTTTGGCGAACATGTACTGGCAATCGAAGGCAACGTCACCTGCTACGCCGACTATCAGCGCGCGGTGGATCAAATCCTCACAGCGTTTGGCAAGCTGGACTGTTTTATCGGTAATGCGGGCATATGGGATCACAACGCCTCGCTGGTCAATACGCCTGCAGACGTACTGGAGAGCGGCTTTCATGAGCTGTTTAACGTCAACGTGCTGGGTTATCTGCTGGGGGCGAAAGCCTGTGCCCCCGCACTTATCGCCAGCGAAGGCAGCATCATCTTTACCTTGTCCAATGCGTCATGGTATCCCGGCGGCGGCGGCCCTCTGTATACCGCCTCTAAACATGCGGCTACCGGGCTGATTCGCCAGTTGGCCTACGAGCTGGCGCCAAAGGTACGTGTTAACGGTGTCGGTCCGTGCGGTATGGCGACAGATCTACGCGGCCCGCAAGCGTTGGGACAAAACGATACATCGATTATGCAGTCGCTGACGCCAGAAAAAATCGCCGCTATTTTGCCGCTACAGTTTTTCCCTGAGCCTGCGGATTTTACCGGTCCGTATGTGATGCTGGCGTCAAAACGCAACAACCGCACATTAAGTGGCGTAATGATCAATGCCGACGCCGGTCTGGGTATTCGCGGTATTCGTCACGTTGCCGCCGGACTGGATCTCTGAGGAGGCGTTATGAACCAAAAAACTATCGCTATCGTCGGCGGCGGCCAGGCTGCTGCTATGGCTGCTGCCGCACTGCGCCAGCAGGGATTTAACGGCGAATTACACCTGTTTTCCGATGAGCAGCATCTGCCCTATGAACGTCCACCGCTCTCCAAAGCGATGCTGCTGGACGACAATCCGCAACTTCAGCCGATACTCCCCGCTGACTGGTGGCGGGAACACAACGTACAGCTGCATCTGGGTGTTACTGTACAGACGCTCGGCCGCCAAACGCATCAGTTGGTGCTGGCTGATGGGCAGAGTTATCCGTGGGATCGGCTACTGATTGCGACGGGCGCTGCGGCACGCCCCCTTCCGCTGTTAGATAAGCTGGGCGATCGATGCTTTACTCTGCGTCATGCCGCTGATGCCGAGCGCCTGCGCGACACTTTGTTGCCGGGTAAGTCGATTGTCATTGTCGGTGCGGGCACCATTGGTCTGGAACTGGCGGCCAGCGCGACTCAACGAGGCTGTCAGGTGACAGTGGTGGAGCTGGCACCAACGGTCATGGGCCGTAACGCGCCTGCTCCGGTGCGCGACTACCTGCTTGCCCGCCACCAGCAGGCGGGCGTGCGGGTGTTACTCAACAGCGCCATTGAACACGCCGAAGCGAGAGAGTGTCTCTCGCTCACCCTGCAAAACGGCGAGACGCTGCTGGCCGATGCGATGGTTTACGGCATCGGTATCGTGGCCAATGATGCGCTGGCCCGCGAAGCGGGGCTGGAGACGGCGAACGGCATTATCGTTGATAGCGCCTGCACCACCTCCGATCCGGACATTTTCGCCGCCGGTGACGTAGCGCTCACTCGCCAACCGGACGGTTCACTGCGCCGGGTAGAAAGCTGGGAAAATGCTAACTTCCAGGCGCAGATTGCTGCCGCCGCAATGCTAAATCTGCCGTTGCCGGAGAAGACACCTGGCTGGTTCTGGACCGACCAATTTAATGACAACCTACAATTTGTTGGCGAAATGCAGGGAGAAAGCTGGTTCATACGCGGCAATTCAGATGCGCATAAAGCAATATGGTTTAACCTTCAGGATGGCGTGATTGTCGGCGCAGTAACGTTGAATCAGGGCCGAGAAATACGTTTATTGAGAAAATGGATTCAGGCAAAGAAAAAGCCACCAATGGCGGCTTTAGTCGATGAAACAATCTTGCTTAAGTCAATATAACTGCCGGATGGCACTTCTTTTATCCGGCCTACATGTGAGTTACCTGTAGGCCGGATAAGGTGTTTACACCGCCATCCAGCAATCAGTATGGCTTACGCGTAAACCGGGAAGCGTGCGCAGATATCCAGAACTTTACCTTTGACGCGCTCGATTACGGCTTCGTCATTGATGTTGTCCAGCACGTCACACATCCAGCCAGCCAGCTCTTTCGCTTCCGCTTCCTTGAAGCCACGGCGAGTGATTGCCGGAGAACCGATACGGATACCGGAAGTCACAAACGGGCTCTTCGGATCGTTCGGTACGCTGTTTTTGTTAACGGTGATGTTAGCACGGCCCAGCGCGGCATCAGCTTCTTTACCGGTCAGGTTTTTATCAACCAGATCCAGCAGGAACAGGTGGTTTTCAGTACCGCCAGAAACCACTTTGTAGCCACGGTTCAGGAACACTTCCACCATCGCTTTGGCGTTTTTAGCAACCTGCTGCTGGTAAACCTTGAACTCAGGCTCCATCGCTTCTTTCAGCGCCACGGCTTTCGCTGCGATCACGTGCATCAGCGGGCCGCCCTGCGCGCTTGGGAACACAGCAGAGTTCAGTTTTTTGTACAGCTCTTCGTCACCGCCTTTCGCCAGGATCAGGCCACCGCGTGGACCCGCCAGGGTTTTGTGGGTGGTGGTGGTCACAACGTGTGCATGTGGAACCGGGTTCGGATAAACACCAGCGGCAATCAGACCCGCAACGTGCGCCATATCGACGAACAGGTATGCACCGATGCTGTCAGCGATTTCACGCATTTTTGCCCAGTCAACAACGCCGGAGTAAGCAGAGAAGCCACCGATGATCATCTTCGGTTTGTGCTCTTTGGCCTGCTTCGCCATGTCTTCGTAGTCAATTTTGCCGGACTCATCAATACCGTAAGGGATGATGTTGTACAGTTTGCCGGAGAAGTTAACCGGGGAGCCGTGAGTCAGGTGGCCGCCTTGTGCCAGGTTCATACCCAGAACGGTATCGCCCGGTTGCAGCAGAGCGGTGTAAACAGCGAAGTTAGCCTGAGAACCAGAGTGCGGCTGTACGTTAGCGTAGTCAGCGCCAAACAGCTCTTTTGCACGATCGATAGCCAGTTGCTCAACGATATCAACGTACTCGCAACCGCCGTAGTAGCGCTTGCCCGGATAACCTTCAGCATATTTGTTGGTCAGCTGAGAACCCTGTGCCTGCATAACACGCGGGCTGGTGTAGTTTTCGGAGGCGATCAGTTCGATGTGCTCTTCCTGACGTACTTTTTCCTGCTCCATAGCCTGCCACAGTTCGGCATCATAATCGGCAATGTTCATTTCACGCTTTAACATCCGCATCTCCTGACTCAGCTAACAATAGAATTTCGGCCTAAAAAGGCAGTCCCGTTGGACGACGGCCAACAGTATAACCGAATCATTCTTCGATAACAGGTCTTGACAAAGGATTTTACGCAAACGATTACCTTCACGGCACGCAAGGCTTTGGAGAACAAAGGTCTGCTGAATTTCAACGGATTTCTTTTCAGGTTTGTGATGCAGATTTTTCACGATGTAACCTTTACAACGCAAAGTTACAAAGAACCATTTACAATGCAGGGGTATTTTTTATAAGATGTATTTGACATACATCATTAAAGTCTCAGATAAAGGAAGACCGTATGCTTGACGCACAAACCATCGCTACAGTGAAAGCCACCATTCCCCTGCTGGTTGAAACAGGTCCGAAGCTGACCGCCCATTTCTACGATCGCATGTTTACGCATAACCCAGAGCTGAAAGAAATTTTCAACATGAGTAACCAGCGTAATGGCGATCAGCGCGAGGCGCTGTTTAACGCGATTGCCGCGTATGCCAGCAATATCGAAAACCTGGCGGCGCTGTTGCCAGCGGTTGAGAAAATCGCGCAAAAGCATACCAGTTTCCAGATTAAACCAGAGCAGTACAACATCGTGGGTGGTCATTTGCTGGCAACGCTGGACGAGATGTTCAGCCCAGGCCAGGAAGTTCTGGATGCGTGGGGTAAAGCGTATGGCGTACTGGCGAACGTTTTCATCAACCGTGAAGCGCAAATCTACAGCGAAAATGCCAATAAAAATGGCGGCTGGGAAGGTACCCGTCCTTTCCGCATCGTGGCAAAAACCCCACGCAGTGCACTGATCACCAGCTTTGAGTTTGAACCTGTCGATGGTGGCGCAGTAGCTGAATATCATCCGGGACAATACCTGGGCGTCTGGTTAAAGCCGGAAGGTTTCCCGCATCAGGAAATTCGTCAGTACTCACTGACCCGTAAACCTGATGGCAAAGGCTATCGTATTGCCGTTAAGCGTGAAGACGGTGGTCAGGTTTCCACCTGGCTGCACAACCATGCGAATGTTGGCGACGTTGTTCACCTGGCCGCACCTGCGGGCGATTTCTTTATGGACGTCGCGACCGACACCCCGGTATCTCTGATCTCCGCGGGCGTGGGACAAACCCCAATGCTGGCGATGCTGGACACGTTGGCGAAAGCGAAGCATACGGCGCAGGTTAACTGGTTCCACGCGGCAGAAAATGGCGATGTACATGCCTTCGCTGATGAAGTAAATGAACTCGGCAAAACGCTGCCACGCTTTAGTGCACACACCTGGTATCGTGAGCCAACCGAAGCCGATCGCGCGAAAGGTGCGTTTGATAGCGTAGGTCTGATGGATTTGAACAAACTGGAAAGCGCAATCAGCGATCCGGCGATGCAGTTTTATCTGTGCGGTCCGGTTGGTTTCATGCAGTTCGCCGCGAAGCAGCTGGTCGGCCTGGGCGTGAAAAACGAGAACATTCATTACGAATGCTTCGGTCCGC
The DNA here is from genome assembly GCF_006385635.1 of Citrobacter sp. CF971. Lineage (NCBI taxonomy): Bacteria > Pseudomonadati > Pseudomonadota > Gammaproteobacteria > Enterobacterales > Enterobacteriaceae > Citrobacter > Citrobacter sp. CF971. The sequence continues at coordinate 3,623,355 of NZ_CP041051.1, forward strand.
ATAAAGTCTTGTAATGTATTATGCGAGTAGGCCGGATAAGGCGCTTACGCCGCCATCCGGCAATCACTCGGCCTGATGCGCTACGCTTATCAGGCCGACAAATTAACGGCGCGGCTTAGATTGCCGCGTCGTCTTCTTCACCGGTACGAATACGAATAACGCGAGCCACGTCGAAGACAAAAATCTTACCATCGCCGATCTTGCCGGTCTGGGCAGTACGGATAATGGTGTCGACGCAGGTATCGACGATGTCGTCGGTAACCACAATTTCAATTTTTACCTTCGGCAGAAAATCCACCATATATTCCGCGCCACGGTACAGCTCGGTATGGCCTTTCTGACGGCCAAAGCCTTTCACTTCCGTTACCGTCATCCCGGTGATACCGACTTCTGCCAGCGCTTCGCGGACGTCGTCCAGCTTGAAGGGTTTAATAATCGCATCAATCTTTTTCATGCTATTCCTTGAAAAGGTCGCCTGTCTTTTGATCGAATAAAGCTAACATAATCCGCAGATTTATTCTTTGAAATCGTTTGCATCCAGCTCGTGTCGAGAAAGCAACTTATAGAATTCGGTGCGATTGCGCCCCGCCATTCTTGCCGCGTGAGTCACATTGCCCTTGGTGATTTGCAGCAGCTTACGCAGATAGTTGAGCTCAAACTGGTTACGCGCCTCAACAAATGTCGGCAGCGCGGTGTTTTCCCCTTCCAGCGCCTGCTCCACCAGCGCGTCGCTGATCACTGGCGAAGAGGTCAACGCCACGCACTGCTCAATTACGTTGACCAGCTGACGCACATTGCCCGGCCAGCTGGCGGTCATTAACCGCTTCATGGCATCGGTTGAAAAGGCGCGTACGAACGGTTTGTGCCGTTCAGCAGACTGGCGCAGCAGATGGTTCGCCAGCAGCGGAATATCTTCCGTACGCTCGGCCAGCGCAGGGATCTTCAGGCTCACCACGTTGAGGCGATAGTACAAATCCTCGCGAAATTCGCCCCGAGCCATCGCTTTGGGTAAATCGCGGTGGGTCGCAGAAACGATCCGCACATCAATGTCGATATCGCGGTTACTGCCCAACGGTCTGACTTTTCGTTCCTGCAATACGCGCAGCAGTTTCACCTGTAACGGCGCAGGCATATCGCCAATCTCATCGAGAAAAAGCGTGCCGCCTTCAGCGGCCTGAAACAGCCCTTCACGATTACTCACCGCGCCGGTAAAAGCGCCGCGCGCATGACCAAACAGTTCAGACTCCAGCAGTTGTTCCGGCAACGCGCCACAGTTAATGGCAATAAAGGGCTTGTGACTGCGCGGGCTGGCGTTGTGAATAGCCTGGGCGAAAACTTCTTTCCCGGTTCCGCTTTGGCCGTTGATCAAGACACTAACATCCGATTGCGCCACCATTCGCGCCTGTTCCAGCAGACGTAGCATCAGCGGGCTGCGGGTGACAATGGACTCACGCCAACTGTCATCAGTAGCAGGCGCAGACTGTTCCAGCGCCCCGTCAATCGCGTGATATAACGCGTCCTTGTCGACTGGCTTAGTGAGAAAACTGAACACCCCTTGCTGGGTCGCCGCAACGGCGTCCGGGATGGAGCCGTGAGCGGTCAGGATAATCACCGGCATGCCCGGCTGCACTTTCTGGATTTCAGTAAACAGCTGCATGCCGTCCATTTCATCCATGCGCAGATCGCTGATAACCAGATCCACTTTTTCACGGTTCAGTACCCGTAACCCTTCCTGCCCACTTTCCGCGGTCACGACGCTGTAGCCTTCGCTGGTCAGCCGCATTCCAAGTAATTTCAACAGGCCCGGATCGTCATCCACCAGCAGCAGATGTGCGGGCTTACGGCTTATCATGGCGTAACCTCATCGGCAGACGGCGCTGCGCCTTCTTCGTTATCAGGCGTAGTGAGTTTATCGTTCCCGTGCGGCGCATCAGGATTGTAGTTACCGGCGGGTTTGCGCGTTGAAAGCTGGCGCTCAATATCGGTCAGATTCTCCAGCTTGCGGGTCGTGAGATCGAGCTGGGACTGCAAATGTTGTTGCTGTTGACGCAGCGTATCGAGATCGCTATCTGACGACTGCTGGAGCTTACTGTAGCGCAGGCGCTCTTCGGCAAGCTGTAACTGCAACATTTGATTACGGAACCAGGCCTGATAAAGCGGTCGAACCTGACTTGGAATTTGTGGGCTTAACGCGTCGAGACGCGTAACTGCCTCTCGCCGTTCAGGCGGGGTAATGCGGGCGTTATCAAGCAGGATCCCGCGTTTGAAAGCGCCCTGCCAGGTATCCGTGAGCTGAGCACTGGCTTCACTGCGCGCCTGTACCGGCATCATGCGATCGGCACAGTCCATCGCCCGCAGCCAGTACAACGGGTTGGTATCTGTGGACTGGCCAGACAGCGACCAGATATCCGTACAGTCGGTTGCAAGGTAGTCCGCCAGTTGATTAGGCGGAATTTTCTCCTGCGAAGGATCGCCGATAATATGATTCACCGCGTTCGGGACGCAACCAACCAGTGCCAGGCACGGCAGGCTTGCGAGGATGACGCGATGAAGAAAATGTCGTTTAAGCATTCGGGCAACAACGTATGGCATACTCACCAGACTTAGGTTTATTTTAGTGATTTTTCGCAGCAGCTAGCGGCAGTTCTATGCGAAAACAAACGTTTTGCGCGTGGTCATCAACCAGATACAGTTTGCCCCGCATACGGCGAATGCAATCTCTGGCAATGCTTAGCCCCAACCCGCTTCCTTTTACCGCCCCTTTTCGCTGATGGCTACCCTGGAAAAAAGGCTCGAAGATCATGGTCTGTTCTGCTTCAGGGATCGGTGTGCCGGTATTCATTACATCGATGTATACCGTTGATCCATGCAAACTGCTGCGGATCCAAATGTTACCGGATTCAGCGCCGTAGTGCACCGCATTGGAATAAAGATTGTCCAGCACGCTCATCAACAGCATCGGTTCTGCCAGGCAGGCGTTCACCGCAAGCGCAACATCAGTATGTATCATTTTGGCGCGAGCGGGCAGGCTATGCGCAGAAACAACGCTTTCCACCAGCGGCGCGATTTCCACACTTTCAAGCTCAGCCTCATCATCCGCCAGCTTGCGGTTGTAATCGAGAAGTTGCTCAATCAGTTTTTGCAAGTTGCGGCTGCTGTCATCGAGGATGCCGACCACCTCTTTTTGCTCCGGTGTTAACGGGCCCACTACCTGATCGGCCAGCAATTCGGTACCTTCACGCATACTCGCCAGCGGTGTTTTCAGCTCATGAGAAAGATGGCGTAAAAACTGATGCCGTTGCGACTCAAGCCAGGAGAGGCGTTCACTTAACCAGATAATACGCTGCCCCACGGATCGCAGCTCGCGGGGCCCAGTTAATAATACGCTATCGCCCAACGAGCGCCCTTCTCCCAGACGGTTGATCATCCGTTCGATGCCCTTCACCGGACCGATAATCATACGGGTAAACAACAGCACCATCGCCAGGCTAAGGAGAAACAGCACCAGTGCCTGCCAGCCAAAAAACTGCCCGCGTTCGGCTATTTCCTGCTGTAACTGCTGGCCACGAGAAAAGACGACGGTACGCGTCGCTTGCACCATCTCGGTATTGGCATTGGCGAACGCTTCCAGCCGTGCAGCCGACACACTGTCAGGGCCGCTGTTTTTACACTGCAACTGCGCGAGATCGTTAAGATCCTGACGCAACGCCTGGTAGAGCTTGGTATCTGGCAACACCCCCGCATGCGCATCCAGCATATCACTGTAGCGTTTACGCTGACTTTGGTAGACCTTGGCCAACGTTGAGTCATCAAGCACACAGTATTGCCGATAGCTGCGCTCCATCTCCAGCGCAGCATTGGTCATCGCTTCACTGCGTCTGGCGTCAATCAGCGTGGTGCGGTTCGTCAGCGCAGCCTGCGCGCTCAGGGCATTCAGACTTTGCCATGCCTGCCAGGCCAAAACTAACAACGGCAACAGGATCAGCAAAAATGCCAACATCACCAATTGACGTAAAGATCGGGGGAAAACTGACCAGCGCTTCAAGGCGTTACTCTCAATGGACAGGAATAGGTTGATGCTAACTGAGGGGAACGCCAGATACAACAAAGCCGGGATTAACCCGGCTTTGTTGCGGAATAAGGCGGTGCCTAACTCGACGTTTCGCCCGGAGGTTGATATGAGCTTCGCTAATATCAGATGTTGGACGGCAGGCACCTTGTTGTGCGTCATTCGAAGTTTATGTAGCACGTCCCGAAGGGGCTGACATAAGAAGGTGAATGAGCCACTGGTTAATATTATGCAGCATCTGTGCCAATATTCAAAACACTTTATTAACACAATGATAAATATAGAAAATATGATTATTTATATGAGAAATGATATTGTCTATTTTTCGCCCACACCGTCGCCAATCAGCAACACCTGTAACACTTAAAAATAAATTCGTTTTAAATCAAATAATTAAATGTCTCTTTTTGGCGACAATGTAACCTTACCTATGTCGGCATTTCCCGACACTTTACTTTAGGTGCAAGCGCTGAGTTTATTGCCGGATAGCGGCGTGAACGCCTTATCCGGCCTACAACCGCATTTCCCCGTAAGCCTGATAAGCGTAGCGTTATCAGGCGGCAGACAAAAAAAAGCCCCTCACAAGAGGGGCTTGATGATCATAGGCTAATTATCCAAGCTGTTTACGCGCGTTGCGGAAGATACGCATCCACGGGCTGTCCTCGCCCCAATTTTCCGGGTGCCAGGAGTTGCTCACGGTACGGAACACGCGTTCCGGGTGCGGCATCATAATGGTGACGCGACCATTTTCAGTGGTCACAGCAGTAATACCGTTCGGCGAACCGTTCGGGTTAGCCGGGTAAGCCTCGGTCACCTTACCGAAGTTATCGACGTAGCGCAGTGCCACCAGACCTTTGCTCTCAAGCTGAGCCAGATGCGCACCGTCACGCACTTCCACACGACCTTCACCGTGAGAAACGGCAATCGGCATCATCGACCCCACCATATCGGCAAGCAGTAAGGACGGGCTTTGCGTCACTTCGACCAGGCTGAAGCGGGCTTCAAAGCGGTCGGAGTGGTTACGCACAAAGCGCGGCCACAGGTCGCTTCCTGGGATTAGCTCACGCAGGTTAGACATCATCTGGCAACCGTTACACACTCCGAGCGCCAGGGTTTGCGGGCGATGGAAGAAGGTTTCGAACTCATCACGCACGCGGTTGTTGAACAAAATTGACTTCGCCCAACCTTCCCCTGCGCCGAGTACATCGCCGTAAGAGAAGCCGCCGCAGGCTACCAGCGCCTGGAAGTTACCCAGGCCGATGCGTCCCCCCAGCAGATCGCTCATGTGTACATCGATGGCGTCAAAGCCCGCACGGTGGAAAGCTGCCGCCATTTCGACGTGGGAGTTAACGCCCTGCTCGCGCAGCACGGCCACTTTCGGACGCGCACCGGTGGCGATATACGGCGCGGCAACATCGTCGTTAATATCGAACGTCAGTTTGACGTTGAGACCCGGATCGGCATCGTTGGTTTTAGCGTCGTGTTCCTGATCGGCGCATTCCGGGTTATCGCGCAGACGCTGCATCTGCCAGGTGGTTTCCGCCCACCACATACGCATCGTGGTGCGACTTTCGCTGAACACCGCATGACCATCTGCTTCGACCACGAAGCGGTCGCCCTGCACGGCTTTCCCCAGATAGTGAACGCAATCGGCCAGGCCATGTTGAGCCAGCAACGCCTCAACCGCTTCACGATCACCTGCGCGAACCTGAATCACCGCGCCCAGCTCTTCGTTAAACAGCGCCGCCAGACGATCTTCACCCAGAGAGTGGATATCAGCTTCAATACCGCAGTGACCAGTGAAGGCCATTTCCGCCAGCGTCACCAGCAAGCCACCGTCGGAGCGATCGTGGTAGGCCAGCAGCTTACGTTGTGCGACCAGCGCCTGAATGGCGTCGTAGAAGCCTTTCAGTTGCGCTACGTTACGCACATCGGCAGGCTTATCCCCCAGTTGACGGTAAACCTGCGCCAGCGCCGTCGCACCAAGCGCGTTGTGACCCAGACCAAGGTCAATCAGCAACAGGGCGTTATCTTCAGTTGAAAGCTGCGGGGTAATGGTGTGGCGCACATCTTCCACGCGGGCAAAGGCGGTGATCACCAGCGACAGCGGCGAGGTCATTTCACGCTGTTCGTTGCCTTCCTGCCAGCGGGTTTTCATCGACATAGAGTCTTTGCCCACCGGAATGGTCAGGCCAAGCGCCGGACATAATTCTTCCCCAACGGCTTTTACCGCTTCGTACAGTCCGGCGTCTTCGCCAGGGTGACCCGCAGCCGCCATCCAGTTGGCCGACAGTTTAATGCGTTTGATATCGCCAATCTGCGTTGCCGCAATGTTGGTCAGCGCCTCACCTACAGCCAGACGCGCAGAGGCTGAGAAGTCGAGCAATGCGACTGGCGCGCGCTCGCCGAGAGACATCGCTTCGCCGTAGTAGCTATCGAGGCTTGCGGTAGTGACCGCGCAGTTGGCGACCGGGATCTGCCATGGACCAACCATCTGGTCACGCGCCACCATACCGGTAACGGTACGGTCACCAATAGTCACGAGGAACGTTTTCTCCGCGACAGTCGGCAGATGCAGCACGCGGTTAACCGCATCTGCAATCGAGATTTCACTACGATTCAGTGCATCGCCTTTGGCTTTCAGCGTCTGCACATCGCGGGTCATTTTCGGTGTTTTACCCAGCAGCACATCGAGTGGCATGTCGATCGGCTGGTTGTCGAAGTGGCTGTCGCTCAAGGTCAGATGCTGTTCTTCGGTAGCTTCACCGATGACCGCGTACGGCGCGCGCTCGCGCTTACACAGTTCGTCAAACAGCGGCAATTGATCGGCAGCAACCGCCAGCACGTAGCGCTCCTGGGACTCGTTACACCAGATTTCCAGCGGGCTCATACCCGGCTCATCGCTGAGGATATCGCGCAGCTGGAACTTACCACCGCGACCGCCATCGCTTACCAGCTCCGGCATGGCGTTAGACAGACCACCCGCGCCAACGTCATGGATAAACAGAATTGGGTTCGCATCACCCATCTGCCAGCAACGGTCGATAACTTCCTGGCAACGACGTTCCATTTCCGGGTTATCACGCTGTACAGAAGCGAAATCAAGATCGGCATCAGACTGACCGGAAGCCATAGAGGAGGCTGCCCCGCCGCCAAGGCCAATGTTCATCGCCGGGCCGCCGAGGACGATCAGCTTGGCGCCAACGACGATCTCGCCTTTCTGCACGTGATCGGCACGGATGTTACCGATCCCGCCTGCCAGCATGATCGGTTTATGGTAACCGCGCAGCTCTTCGCCGTTATGGCTGTTGACCTTTTCTTCATAGGTACGGAAGTAACCGGTCAGCGCCGGGCGACCAAATTCGTTGTTAAACGCCGCGCCGCCCAGCGGGCCTTCGGTCATGATGTCGAGCGCGGTGACAATACGATCCGGCTTACCAAAGTCCTCTTCCCAAGGCTGTTCAAAGCCAGGAATACGCAGGTTGGAGACGGAGAAGCCTACCAGCCCGGCTTTCGGTTTTGCACCACGACCGGTTGCACCCTCATCGCGGATTTCTCCGCCGGAGCCGGTTGCCGCACCTGGCCACGGAGAGATAGCCGTCGGGTGGTTATGAGTTTCTACCTTCATCAGGATGTGGGCTGGTTCCTGATGGAAATCGTAGCGGCCGGTTTTGTGATCGGCAAAATAGCGGCCCACTTCAGAACCTTCCATTACCGCGGCGTTGTCTTTATAGGCAGACAACACGTGGTCCGGCGTGGTTTCGAAGGTATTCTTGATCATCTTGAACAGCGACTTAGGCTGTTGTTTACCGTCGATAACCCAGTCGGCGTTAAAAATCTTGTGGCGGCAGTGCTCGGAGTTGGCCTGCGCAAACATGTACAGTTCAATGTCGTTCGGGTTGCGCCCCAGTTTGGTGAACGCATCCTGCAGATAGTCAATTTCGTCTTCCGCCAGCGCCAGACCCAGACGCAGGTTAGCGTCGATCAGCGCCTGACGCCCCTCACCCAGTAGATCAACGCTGGAGACCGGCGCCGGTTGGTGATGGACAAACAGTTTTTCGGCATCGTTCAGCGCAGAGAAAACCGTTTCCATCATGCGGTCGTGCAGTTCGTCGGCCACCATCTGCCATTGCTCAGCGGTCAGTGTAGAGGCTTCTACATACCAGGCAATGCCACGTTCCAGGCGGCTAATCTGGTGCAGACCGCAGTTGTGGGCAATATCAGTCGCTTTAGAAGACCACGGGGAGATGGTGCCAGGACGAGGCGTAACCAGCAGCAGTTTTCCTTCCGGGGCGTGGCTTTGCAGAGCAGGACCATATTTCAGCAGGCGTGCAAGCTGCGCGTGCTCATCTTCATTTAACGGCGCATTCAGATCGGCAAAATGGACGTACTCGGCGTAAATATTGTGGACCTGGAGGTTGGCAGCCTGAAAACGTGCCAGCAGTTTGTTAATACGGAATGCAGACAGTGCAGGTGAACCACGCAGAATTTCCATCATAAGTCTCTCGTCTTCTAAGCTTTCGGTGTGCCCAAGTGGGGAAACGGGCGTCATTATAAAGAATCTACCGCGCCGACGAAACCGTTTGCGTCGAAATAAAATCACGACCGTCACTTATCATCAAATGCGGTCAGATTTCTGAATAGGTTGCCAACTGACGCAAGTTTAAGCAAAATGCCGTTCATTAATGACGACTTCACTTCTTAATCAGCACCACAGCAGGCAGAGAAAACGTACGGTTCAGAGAATTAACTAATTGAAAAAATTAAAGATTAATTATCTGTTCATCGGCATATTGACGCTGTTGTTGGCAGCGGCCCTTTGGCCATCTATTCCCTGGTTCGGTAAAGCCGAAAATCGTATCGCCGCCATTCAGTCGCGGGGAGAGCTGCGCGTCAGTACCATCGACTCGCCGTTAACTTACGCGACCCTCAACGGCAAAAAATTCGGCCTGGATTATGAACTGGCCCAGGAATTTGCCGACTACTTAGGCGTGAAGTTAAAAGTTACCGTACGCCAGAACATCAGCCAGCTTTTTGACGACCTGGATAACGGCAATGCCGACCTGTTAGCCGCAGGCCTGGTCTATAACAGCGAGCGGGTGAAAAATTACCAGCCAGGCCCGACCTATTATTCGGTTTCACAACAGCTGGTGTACCGGGTTGGGCAATATCGCCCGCGCACGCTTGCCACCGTGAACGAAAGCCAACTGACTATCGCCCCGGGGCACGTGGTAGTTAACGACCTCCAGCAGCTAAAAGAGAAAAAATTTCCCGATCTGAGCTGGAAAGTTGATGACAAAAAGGGCACCACCGAATTGCTCGATGATGTAATCGCCGGAAAGCTGGATTACACCATTGCAGATTCTGTCGCCATCAGCTTATACCAACGCGTGCATCCTGAGCTGGCCGTGGCGCTGGACGTCTCTGACGAACAGCCGGTGACCTGGTTTAGTCGTCTGGACGATGACAACACGCTGTCTGCCGCCTTGTTGGATTTCTTTAACACCATGAATGAAGACGGTTCTCTGGCACGGCTGGAAGAGAAATATCTCGGGCATGGCGATGATTTTGACTATGTCGATACCCGCACCTTTTTGCGCGCCGTAGACAGCGTGTTGCCGGACCTTAAGCCGCTGTTTGAGAAGTATGCGCAGGAGATAGACTGGCGACTGCTCGCCGCAATATCCTATCAGGAGTCGCACTGGGACGCGCAGGCCACATCCCCGACCGGCGTACGCGGACTGATGATGCTGACCAAAAATACTGCTCAGAGTCTCGGGCTGACCGACCGTACCGATGCCGAACAGAGTATCAGCGGCGGCGCGCGATACTTGCAGGATATGATGAGTAAAGTACCGGATACCGTCCCCGAAGGAGAACGCATCTGGTTTGCCCTTGCAGCCTATAACATGGGTTATGCGCACATGCTTGATGCGCGGGCGCTAACGGTGAAAACCAAAGGCAATCCGAACAGTTGGTCCGACGTAAAACAGCGGCTACCGCTGCTCAGCCAAAAGCCGTATTACAACAAGCTGACCTATGGCTATGCGCGTGGCCACGAAGCTTACGCCTATGTGGAAAATATCCGTAAGTACCAGATTAGCCTGGTGGGGTATCTGCAGGAGAAAGAAAAACAGGCGCAGGAAACGCAGCAACTGGCTCAGGATTACCCGGCGGTGTCACCGGCTGAGCTGTTGGGTAAAGATAAATTTCCGCTTTCAGCCTTTCTGACTCAGACGTCGTCAAACTACCTGTCGCACTCCCCTTCCCTGCTATTTTCGGCACAGAAGAAAGAGGACCAGTAGTCTGATTGGTATTTACTGATTAGCGGATTTTTTCAGGGCCTTGATTTCCTGCCGACGCATGCGAAAGAAATCACTGAGCAACGTGGCACATTCATCCCGCAGTACCCCCTCTGTCACTTCAACCCGATGATTCATCCCAGGGTGATGCAGCACATCCATTAATGACCCGGCAGCGCCCGTTTTCGCATCGCGTGCACCAAAAACGACCCGACCGATACGGCTGTGCACCATCGCGCCTGCGCACATCACGCACGGCTCCAGAGTGACGTACAGCGTGGCATCTAACAGACGGTAGTTTTGCAGCACCAGGCCGCCCTGACGCAGCGCCATAATCTCAGCGTGGGCAGTCGGATCATGATGACCTATCGGGCGGTTCCAGCCTTCGCCAATCACTCGGTTGTTATGTACCAATACCGCACCCACCGGGACTTCACGCTCATCCCAGGCGCGCTTAGCCAGCGTTAAAGCATGACGCATCCAGTATTCGTGGCTAAATTCAACATCTGACAAAGGGGTTACTCCACCAATAAAAGCGGGCGCATTATACACAGACGCTATCGTTTACTCTATTCGAGTTGTTGCAGCTCTCCGCGCGGCGTGACGCGCCAGCGATGCTGGCAAAAAGAGAGTAACGGATTATCCTGCTTACTGTCGCTGTAGCCGCTGTAGAGAGACAACGGTGCGCCAATCTGCCGCTCCAGTTGCGTCACTTTCTCATGGCCCAGACAGCGCAGAGTCAGCACCCAGCCGCCGTATCCCCGCGCCATTTTGCTGGCGATCAGATTGACTCGCGGTAACCACGGAGTATCAAAGTAAACCTGCTCGACCAACGACTGCGGAGAGCCGGTGATAAGCCAGATGTCAGCGTCAGAGCTTAACAGGTAGGTTGTCAGGCGCTGCTGAACGAGCGGAAACGCCGTCACGTTACTGCGAAACCAGCGCACAAAGTCGGCCTGATGCGCTTTCAGACGCGCCTCGCTGCGACCAAAAGTGCATCCCCATAACAGCAGGCTCATTGGCCAGCGGGCGGCGCGCCCTTGTATCAGCAATGCCAGCGCAATCACCGGTAGCAGAGGCAGCACCAGCAACGCGTTCAGCGGCTGGCGACGCAGCAGATAACGAATAAAACTACCGAACATATCCTGCTGGTGTAACGTGCCATCCAAATCAAAAAAGACAACGCGGCGCTGGTGATTGGTCAAACCTTATTCCTCTGGATCAGTGAATCCCAATAGCCAGGTAAACAGGAACCCGGCGATAACTGCTACCAGATAGCCTAACAGATAGAACATCACTTTTCCGGCAACAATCGTCAGTGCCAGCGGTAATCCGGAGATGCCAAATGTGATGACCGTCGCCACCTTCCAGTAGCTAATCAGCGCTCCACCTACCGCGCCGCCAAGACATGCACCGATAAACGGCTTACCCAACGGCAGCGTTACGCCAAAAATCAGCGGCTCGCCTATACCCAGCAGTCCGACAGGCAGTGCACCTTTGATTACTTTTTTTAACCGCGCATTTCGGGTTTTCATCAGAACCGCGATCGCAGCACCTATTTGCCCAACGCCCGCCATCGCCAGGATCGGAAAGAGCGCGTTATAACCGTGTGCCTGAACCAGCTCAACATGGATGGGCACCAATCCCTGATGAAGTCCAGTGAGCACCAACGGCAGGAAGGTTCCTGCCAGCACGGCACCGACCAGAAAACCGCCGCGATCGATAGCCCAGGATGCGCCGTGAGCAATAGACTCAGAAATCCAGCCGCCAAGCGGTTGCAGCGCCACAATCGCGATTACGCCGGTAATGATGGTAGTCAGCAGCGGATTAAGGATAAGCTCCAGTGATTCTGGCAACAGCTCGCGGAATTTGCGTTCGATCCAACACATCAACGCCACCACCAGCAGTACCGCGATCACTCCGCCGCGCCCCGGCTGCAACGCTTCGCCAAACAGCGTGATTTGTGCCAGTTGCGGACTGGAGAGGATCCCCGCCATCACCCCGCCCATCGCCAGGGAACCACCGAAAACTTTGGCGGTATTCACCCCGACCAGAATATTCATAATGGCAAACACGGCGCTGCCAAATATGCCCATCAACCCCAGCATATTCGGATAGTGGGTCGCAAAATCCCCCACGATGTCCGGGCGCTTAAGGATGTTAATAATGCCGGTAATCAAACCGGAGGCGATAAACGCCGGAATAAGAGGGATAAAGACGTTCGCCAGCTTGCGCAGCGCATCGCTCATCGGCGCTTTGTACTTCGCTTTGGCCTCTGACTTTGTGCGCTCGATATCATTGGCACCTGCTCGCTCGCCGCCATCGGCAATCAGGGAACGCATGGCATCCACCACTTTGGCCGCTTTACCGGGGCCAACAATAATCTGGTGCTGCGCGCCCTGCTTCACGTAGCCGCTGACACCGGGCAGTTGCTTGAGACGAGGGATATCGAGCTGTCCATCATCCTGAACTTCAACCCTGACGCGGGTCATACAGTTTTCCAGGCGCAGAATATTTTTCTCTCCGCCAACGCCCAGTAGAATATCGCTGGCCAGCACCGCCGTCTTATCCATATACACCTCTTAGTGTTCTAACGCCGCGCGTAAAAAACCCTGGTGAGCGGCAAGCTTTTCGCGGGCGGCAGCAGCGTCAAGGCCGGTGAGCGCCATTAAAATAGCTGGCTTAACGTCAAAATCAGTCTGCTTTAGCAGCGCTTGCGCCTGTTCACGCGCAATGCCCGTGGCTTCAACCACCATACGGCACGCCCGATCGACCAGTTTGACGTTGGTTGCCTGCATGTCCACCATCAGGTTCTGATAAACCTTACCGAACTTCACCATCGCTCCGGTGGAGATCATATTGAGCACCAGCTTTTGCGCGGTGCCGGATTTCAGTCGTGTTGACCCGGTCAGCGCCTCTGGCCCCACTACCGGAGAAATGGCGATATCCGCTTCATGCGCGATAGGGGAATCCGGATTGCAAGAAATAGCCACCGTCGTACAGCCAACCGAACGCGCATATTTCAGCCCACCAATTACATACGGCGTGCGACCAGATGCTGCCAGCCCCACCACCAGATCCTGCGCGGTAAGATTGAGCGCACGTAGATCGTCTTCACCTAACTGTGGGTTATCTTCCGCACCCTCAACCGCCTTCAGCAGCGCGCCCGGTCCCCCGGCAATCAATCCAACCACCAGACCGTGTGGTACGCCGAAGGTCGGTGGGCATTCAGACGCATCCAGTACCCCGAGACGCCCGCTGGTCCCCGCTCCCATGTAAATAATGCGACCACCTGCTTTTAGCGCGTTAGCTGCCGCATCGACCGCACACGCAACTTGAGGCAGAGTTGCTTTTACTGCTTCGGCTACCAGCGTATCCTGTTGATTAAAACGATGAACCAACTCCAGCGTGGAGAGCGCATCCAGGTCCATGGTCTGGGGATTGCGGGTTTCTGAAACTAATGCACCGAGATTCATTTTTTGTTCCTTAGGAATTTTTAATTCATAATAATCTGCCATAATGGAATATTATATTCATCCAGGCGAATGAAATTTTGTTTTGTAATCGCCATCACGTTTTCGCCAGGAGACAGCATGAACTGTTTAATTCGCATTCGTCAGCGTTACCCGGACCTCGCGCAAAGCGATAAAAAATTAGCGGATTATCTCCTTTCCCAGCCGGATACTGCGCGTCATCTCAGTTCGCAGCAGTTGGCCGCGGAGGCGGGCGTCAGCCAGTCCAGCGTGGTGAAGTTCGCGCAAAAGATGGGTTTTAAAGGATTTCCTGCACTCAAACTGGCGATCAGCGAAGCGCTGGCCAGCAATCCCAACCCCCATTCCATTCCGGTACATAATCAGATTCGTGGTGACGATCCTATGCGTCTGGTGGGGGAAAAGTTGATTCAGGAGAACGTGGCGGCGATGCATGCGACGCTGGACGTCAACAGCGAAGAGAAACTGATGGAGAGCGTCACAATGTTGCGCTCAGCCCGGCGCATTATCGTGACCGGGATTGGCGCATCGGGTCTGGTGGCACAGAATTTTTCCTGGAAGTTGCTGAAGATTGGTTTTAACGCGGTGGTGGAACGCGATATGCACGCCCTGCTGGCGACGGTGCAAGCGCTTTCGCCCAACGATCTGCTGCTGGCCATTTCGTATACCGGAGAGCGCCGCGAGCTCAACCTGGCTGCGGATGAAACGTTGCGTACCGGCGCGAAAATCCTCGCCATCACTGGATTTACACCCAATGCCCTGCAGCAACGGGCAAGTCATTGTCTGTACACGATTGCCGAGGAGCAGGCCACGCGCAGCGCAGCGATTTCCTCCACTCATGCGCAAATGATGCTCACTGATTTACTGTTTATGGCGCTGGTGCAGCAGGATCTGGAGCATGCCCCGGAACGTATTCGCCACAGCGAAGCTCTGGTAAAAAAACTGGTCTGAGCAAAGAATGCGCGTATAATGCCCGCCCGGTTTGTGATGTTTTGAGAGTTTCCTGATGGCCCTGTTAATCACTAAAAAGTGTATCAATTGCGATATGTGCGAGCCCGAATGCCCGAATGAGGCGATTTCGATGGGTGATAGCATTTACGAGATTAACAGCGACAAGTGTACGGAATGCGTAGGCCATTACGACACGCCAACCTGCCAGAAGGTGTGCCCGATCCCCAATACTATTTTGAAAGATCCGGCACATGTCGAAACAGAAGAGCAGTTGTGGGATAAGTTTGTGCTGATGCACCACGCCGATAAACTTTAACCGCGTCGCCATCCGGCAACGTGCAGAATCTAACTCTCGATAATCACCGTGGCGCAGGCGTAGTGACGCTCATCGGCCAGCGTCACATGCATATGCGCGACGCCGAGTTTTTCCGCCAGTTTTAACGCCTCTCCCCATAATCGCAGACGCGGCTTACCGAGTTCGTCGTTAAAGACTTCAAACTGATTAAATGCCAGCCCATTGCGAATACCCGTGCCAAAGGCTTTTGCTGCCGCCTCTTTGACTGCAAAACGCTTCGCCAGAAAACGCACAGGCTGCTGATGCGTTTCCCAGATTGCCCATTCGTTGTCGCTGAGCACACGTCTTGCCAGGCGGTCGCCGGAACGGGAGATTACCGCTTCGATGCGGGCAATCTCCACGATATCCGTACCTAATCCCAAAATCGCCATTAGCCACGCGCTTCCAGCATCAGGCGCTTCATTTCGACTACGGCATCTTTCAGACCGCTCATCACCGCGCGCCCGATAATGGCATGGCCAATGTTCAGCTCATGCATTTCCGGGATCCGTGCAATAGCTTTAACGTTGTGATACGTCAGGCCGTGGCCCGCATTCACCTTCAGGCCAAGGCTGGCGGCAAAAGTTGCCGCTTTGGCAATACGCGCCAGTTCGCTGGCCTGCTCTGCGTCGGTTTTCGCATCGGCGTAACAGCCGGTGTGAATTTCAATAAACGGCGCGCCAACTTCCGCAGCGGCCTTAATCTGTTCTTCGTCGGCATCGATAAACAGCGAAACCAGAATGCCTGCGTCCGCCAGGCGTTTGCAGGCATCGCGCATCTTGTCACGCTGACCGGCGACGTCCAGACCACCTTCAGTGGTAACTTCCTGACGTTTTTCCGGCACCAGGCAGCAAAAATGCGGCTTAGTCTCAACGGCAATCGCCAGCATCTCTTCGGTGACTGCCATTTCCAGATTCATGCGCGTATCCAGCGTCTGGCGCAAAATACGCACGTCACGGTCGGTGATATGGCGACGGTCTTCACGCAGGTGTACGGTAATACCGTCCGCGCCCGCCTGTTCAACGATAAACGCTGCCTGAACCGGGTCCGGATATGCGGTACCGCGTGCATTACGTAACGTGGCAATGTGGTCAATATTGACGCCTAACAGTAATTCAGCCATGACAATCCTCGTTAATCATTATTTGTTTTTACTGCGCGTTTTGGCATAAATTGCCGGAACAGTTCCCGGCTTTTTAACGGCTTACCACCAAGATACGGCTTTAACGCCATGCGGGTAAAGCGTTTCGCGGCGCGTAACGTATCGACATCAGGAAATTCACGCGACTCAAGTGCTTTGAGATGGCGTCCGGTAAAGGTATTGTTATCAATAACGACGCTGGCAATAAACCCTTTTTCTTCCCGGTAACGATAGGTCATCGTGTCGTCTACCGGCTCGCCGCTGCCCGCACAGTGGGTAAAATCGACTCCGTACCCCAGATGTCCAAGTAAGGCCAGCTCAAAGCGACGCAATGCAGGTTCTGGCGAACCCGTCGCGCCAGCCAGCGCCTGAATACAGTTCAGGTAATCGAAAAAGAGTTCAGAAAAGCGGGTTTCGTACTCGAGTACGCGCGAGACAAGCTCGTTGATATACAAGCCGCTGTACAGCGTGATGCCGCTAAGAGGGAGTGCCAGAGAAACGGCTTCAGCACTACGTAGGGTTTTTACCTCTCCACGTCCACCAAAGCGAAGCAACAACGGGGTAAAAGGCTGGAGCGCGCCTTTGAGATTAGAACGTTTGGAACGTGCGCCTTTAGCCACCAGGCGCACGCGACCCGACTCTTCCGTGAAGACGTCCAGCACGAGACTGGTTTCGCTCCAGGGGCGACTATGCAAGACAAAGGCTCGTTGCCATCCTTCCATATACTCGCCGTGTTTCAGAAGATGGGTTTAGACGTCGTCGCCGTAACCGAGGCTACGCAGCGCGCGTTCGTCATCGGCCCAGCCGGATTTCACCTTCACCCACAGTTCGAGGTGAACCGGCGCTTCGAACATCTCCTGCATGTCTTTACGCGCTTCGATGCCGATGGTTTTAATTTTGGCCCCTTTGTTGCCAATAACCATCTTCTTCTGCCCTTCACGTTCAACGAGGATCAGACCGTTAATATCGTAACCACCGCGCTCATTGGAGATAAAACGCTCAATTTCCACGGTAACGGAGTACGGCAATTCAGCACCCAGAAAACGCATCAGCTTTTCACGGATGATTTCTGAGGCCATAAAGCGCTGAGAACGATCGGTGATGTAATCTTCCGGGAAGTGATGAATAGCTTCCGGCAAATGCTTACGCACGATGCCCGCAACGGTATCGACATTCAAGCCGGTTTCGGCAGAAATCGGCACGATATCAAGGAAGTTCATCTGGCTTGCCAGGAACTGCAGGTGCGGCAGCAGATCGGCTTTTTCCTGAACGTTGTCTACTTTGTTCACAGCCAGAATAACCGGGGCTTTGCCATCACGCAGCTTGTTGAGCACCATTTCGTCGTCCGGCGTCCAGCGGGTGCCTTCCACAACGAAAATAACCAGTTCAACATCACCGATCGAGCTGCTCGCCGCTTTATTCATCAGGCGGTTGATCGCTCGTTTTTCTTCCATATGCAGGCCCGGAGTATCAACATAAATCGCCTGATACGCGCCTTCAGTATGGATGCCAACAATACGGTGACGTGTTGTCTGAGCCTTACGTGAGGTAATAGAAATCTTCTGCCCAAGCAGATTATTCAACAGGGTGGATTTGCCGACGTTCGGGCGACCGACGATGGCAATAAATCCGCAGTAAGTTTTCTCTTCGCTCATTCCAGCTCCAGTTTTTTTAACGCCTGTTCGGCGGCAGCCTGCTCAGCCTTACGACGGCTCGAACCTGTGCCAACCACCGGTTCACTCAGGCCGCTGACCTGGCAGTGGATAGTAAATTCTTGATCGTGTGCTTCACCACGGACCTGTACCACCAAATAAGACGGCAGAGGCAGGTGGCGACCCTGCAAATATTCCTGCAGGCGCGTTTTCGGATCTTTTTGTTTGTCGCCTGGGCTAATTTCATCCAGACGAGTTTGATACCAGTTCAGGATTAATTGCTCAACGGTTTGAATATCGCTGTCGAGGAAGACGCCGCCGATCAAGGCTTCAACGGTATCGGCCAGGATCGATTCACGACGGAAGCCGCCGCTTTTCAGCTCACCAGGCCCCAAACGTAAACATTCACCGAGGTCAAACTCACGGGCTAATTCAGCCAGCGTATTGCCGCGAACCAGCGTTGCGCGCATGCGGCTCATGTCACCTTCGTCCACTCGTGGGAAACGGTGATACAGCGCATTAGCGATAACAAAGCTCAAAATAGAGTCGCCCAGAAATTCTAAACGCTCGTTATGTTTGCTGCTGGCGCTCCGGTGAGTTAATGCCTGCTGCAACAGCTCCTGATGATTAAAAGTGTAGCCCAGCTTCCGTTGAAGCCGATTAATTACGATGGGGTTCATGCGATACCAATAAATGAATGCGTCAACAATTCAGCACACGAAACAGACCTGATATACGCACTTTGCGGAGCCATCTGGCTTCGCCTGCATGCTTTTATATACAAACCAACGCTGTTTCGTGTGCCGTGGCAACCTGTCGGTGCCAACCTAAAACTTCGGGGGAATATTCTATACACAACGACAAGGGATGTCGTTAGTCTGCGGGAATTTATCCGAGAAATAATTCACGCTGCCGCCGTAATGACGACAACGTGAACGATTATCGGTGATTAGTGAATGCCACCAATACGGCTTAAACGCACACCGGTCGGCCATTCACCTTCTTGCTTATCGAAACTCATCCAGATAGCGGTCGCTTTACCCACCAGATTCGCTTCCGGCACAAATCCCCAGTAACGGCTGTCCGCGCTGTTGTCACGGTTATCACCCATCATGAAGTAGTGCCCTGGCGGGACGATCCAGGTTGCCAGTTGCTGACCAGGCTGGCGGTAATACATTCCCACCTGATCCTGCGCGATTGGCACGGTCAGAATGCGGTGCGTAACCTCACCCAGCGTTTCTTTACGCTCAGAGAGACGAATACCGTTCTCTTTCGTTTCGCTCAGCGGAACTTCAAAGAAGCCACTGGTCGCTTCCCCACCGTTACGGCGCGCAAAGGTCTGTACGAAATCACTTGGCTGAACATCCGAATACGTTACCGGCAGCGCGTTTTCACACGCCTGACCGGAACGGCATCCTGGCTGAATAGTCACTTCTTTCGCCACTGGATCGTACGTTACTTTGTCTCCCGGTAAACCGACAGCACGTTTAATGTAGTCCAGGCGCGGATCTTCCGGGTATTTAAACACCACGATATCACCGCGTTTCGGATGACCGGTTTCGATCAGCGTTTTCTGGTAAATCGGATCTTTAATCCCGTAGGCGAATTTCTCCACCAGGATAAAGTCACCGATAAGCAGCGTCGGCATCATCGAACCTGACGGGATCTGGAACGGCTCATAAATAAATGAACGTACCACCAGCACAATCGCCAGTACCGGGAAAACGGATGCCCCGGTTTCCAGCCAGCCCGGCTTAGGGGATACTTTTTTCAGCGTTGCTTTATCCAGTGAATCACCTGCAGCAGCTTGCGCTGCTGCCTGACGCTCCCGGCGTTTTGGTGCGAAGATGAATTTATCTACGCACCATAAAATGCCCGTCACCAGTGTGGCAATCACCAGAATCAGGGCAAACATGTTCGCCATGCCAACTCCTTAAGATTATTTGCTGTCTTTACCGACATGCAGAATGGCGAGGAACGCTTCCTGCGGCAGTTCGACGTTACCGATCTGCTTCATGCGCTTTTTACCCTCTTTCTGTTTTTGCAGCAGCTTTTTCTTACGGCTGATATCACCGCCGTAGCATTTCGCCAGAACGTTTTTACGCAGCTGCTTCACGGTTGAACGCGCGATGATGTGCGTACCAATGGCCGCCTGGATCGCGATATCAAACTGCTGGCGAGGGATTAGATCTTTCATCTTCTCAACCAGTTCACGGCCACGGCTCTGGGAGTTGTCGCGGTGAGTAATCAGCGCCAGCGCATCGACACGTTCGTTGTTGATAAGGACATCAACGCGCACCATGTCAGACGCCTGGAAGCGTTTGAAGTTATAGTCCAGCGACGCATAGCCGCGAGAGGTCGACTTCAGACGGTCGAAGAAATCGAGTACTACTTCCGCCATCGGAATCTCATACGTCAGCGCCACCTGGTTACCGTGGTAAACCATGTTGGTCTGGACGCCACGCTTCTCGATACACAGGGTGATGACGTTGCCAAGGTAAGCCTGCGGCAGCAGCATGTGACACTCAGCGATCGGCTCACGCAGTTCGTAGATGTTGTTCAGCGGCGGCAGCTTGGACGGGCTATCGACGTAGATAGTCTCTTTCGCCGTGGTTTCGACTTCGTAGACTACGGTCGGCGCGGTAGTGATCAGATCCAGATCGTATTCACGCTCCAGACGTTCCTGAATGATCTCCATGTGCAGCAGACCAAGGAAGCCACAACGGAAGCCGAAGCCCAGCGCGGTAGAGCTTTCCGGTTCGTAGAACAGGGAGGCGTCGTTCAGGCTCAGCTTGCCAAGCGCGTCACGGAAGTTTTCATAGTCGTCAGAGCTGACCGGGAACAGACCGGCGTAAACCTGTGGCTTCACTTTTTTAAAGCCTGGCAGCGGTTTGTCTGCCGGGTTACGCGCCTGCGTCAGGGTATCGCCAACCGGCGCGCCGAGGATGTCTTTAATCGCACAAACCAACCAACCTACCTCGCCGCATTTCAGCTCGGTACGGTCAACCTGTTTTGGCGTGAAGATCCCCAGGCGGTCGGCGTTATAGACCTGACCGGTGCTCATTACTTTAATTTTGTCGCCTTTACGCATGGTGCCGTTTTTAATACGCACCAGCGACACCACGCCAAGGTAGTTGTCGAACCAGGAGTCGATGATCAGCGCCTGTAATGGGCCTTCCGGATCACCTTCCGGCGGCGGAATGTCGCGTACCAGACGTTCAAGAACGTCAGTGACGCCAACGCCGGTTTTCGCCGAGCAGCGAACGGCATCTGTCGCATCGATACCGACGATATCTTCGATCTCTTCCGCTACGCGTTCAGGATCGGCGGCCGGTAGGTCGATTTTGTTCAGAACCGGCACCACTTCCAGATCCATTTCCATGGCGGTATAGCAGTTAGCCAGGGTCTGTGCTTCTACGCCCTGCCCGGCATCAACCACCAGCAGTGCACCTTCACAGGCGGCAAGCGAACGGGAAACTTCATACGAGAAGTCAACGTGGCCCGGGGTGTCGATAAAGTTAAGCTGATAGGTTTCACCATCAGATGCTTTGAAATCGAGCGTCACGCTCTGCGCTTTGATAGTAATACCGCGCTCACGCTCAAGATCCATCGAGTCGAGAACCTGCGCTTCCATTTCACGGTCAGACAGGCCACCGCAGATCTGGATAATACGGTCAGACAGCGTCGATTTACCGTGGTCGATGTGAGCTATGATTGAAAAGTTACGTATGTTCTTCATATAGTGTAATTATTGTGCCTTACGCCCGCCTGAGCAGGCTCTGAGAAGTCGCTGTTCTGAGCTTAACGTCTGTTTAAGTGAAACGCCGCATTCTACACTACAACGCTGAGGCGAGGAAATGTTCATAGAGCAAGGATAGCGGGAACTGGAAACAACTTTGCAAAGTCGATGAAACTTTTGTCGGATGGCGACATAAACGCCTTATCCGACCTACGCCTGCATCTGAGGACGCTGTAGGCCTGATAAGCGCAGTGCCATCAGGCAAAGATATCACTGCTGGGTTTCGACGCGAATAAGATCGGGTGGGAGAGCAACGTTCAGAATGACCGGCTGCCAGGCTTCGCGTTCAGCAAGCTTACGAGAGTATCCACGAGCAATCAGGAATCCGCCCACGCCCCCCAACACTGCTCCGCTTAATGCCGCAAGATCGGAACCAAACAGTACCTGGAATAGCGCCGCGAAAAGAAACAGTCCCGCCAACGGAGACATGTAGACCAGCATCGCCGAACCGAGCAGGCTACCTTCGGCAATGCCCAGTTCAACTTTTTGACCAGGGGTCAAGGGTTCGTCGCAGGGCACCACGATGGTGTGTGTGGTCTGTGGTCCCAGTTTGTTCAGCACGCGGCTCCCGCATCCGGCCCGGGAAGCACAGCTGCTACATGATGCTTTAACATCACAGCTGACCGTCGCCAGACCATTTTGCCAGGAGACGACCGTCGCCCACTCTTTAATCATTGTGCAGCCCTGAACTTAATATTGTCCGCGATACGCTTCGCCGTTTGCGGCGGAAGCTCACCGACAATAGTGATTTCGGCGTTATCTCGCACGCTGGTGCTAACCGTGCGGCGTCCAGTGCGCAGCAGTTGATCGGCACTGTTTTGCATCGCGCGGTTTACGTTCACGGAGAAACTGAACAGACCATCGGAATAAAGCCGTGATTCGATCGGCATGTTATCCATCGTCGGCAGCGGACGTCGACTGCTGGACACCTCGCTGAAGCCTTGCGGCAACCACGACGGACTCCAGTTGAAGTTGGTTTTCTCACCCGCAGGAACTGACAACAACGGCGGCAGATTGGCTTTCGCCAGCGTCTGCATGCTGTCGCTGACACCGTTGTTAACAGTAAACGCGATGACGCGGAACTGTTCCAGCGTTTCGCCATCACGGTCAAGAAGATCAACACGCATTGGCAGCTTGGTCTCAGTGTCCATCCAAACGATATAGCTGTAACGGGTGCCGTCACGCGCCACAACGCGGATCACTTCACAGAGCCTATCGGCAATACGGGTGCGGCCTACTGAGATAAAATCATAGTAGGGAGCAAGACGTTTGAAGTCGGTGTAAATCAGGGAGGGCAGTGAGTCAACGATATAGTCGCCGTTCAGCGTGAACGGTTCGAGACCTGGCTCAAAATAACTGATTTCGTTGCCACGTTGCACCACTTCCCGGCGCGGACCATCCATTTGCAACAGTTGCGCGAGCGGACGGTTATCCAGGCGGGCATGGCGATAACGTAGGGATTCAACACCCTGCTTATTGATGCTGACAAATGACAGCTCATAGGTGAGCGACTGGCTGGCCAGATTCATCTGCTGCAACAACGCCCCGGACGCAGGATTGGCCGAGGCGTTGACAGAGAAGAACAGGCTACCAGCCACAAGTGACATGGCAAACCAAAGTTGCTTCATTACTGCGATTGCGTTCCTAAAGTTTGAATTCCTGGCACCTGCACAGCGGCTTGCTGTGTCTGGGCCTGCTCAAACTGAAGCTGTTCAGAGTGCAGTCGACGTTGCAGTTCGTAATCCTGCAACATGGCATTAATACGACGACGCTGCTCCTGTACCTGCTGTTGCTGACCGCCGCTGGCCGTCGCGTCAGAAGGTACACCCAGGCTTACCGGACTGGCTTTACCCATCATCGGTAATGTATTAAATACCGGCGTTTCGGGCTGCTGGGACGTTTCAGATTGCCCATTATAGTGCTGGACGCCAACAATAACTGCAAGTGATACACACGCGGCCACACCCATTTGAGTAAGCTGCGCGGCCCACGGACGCATTTTCTTCCAGAACGGCATTTTCTGCCACTGGTGCGGTGCTGGCTGGGCCTCAGGAATCAATGGCGCCGTCTGACGTACCGGCTCATCCTGGATGGCGGCCATTACGCGGGCGGAAATATCGAAATGGAGAACGTCGGCAGTATCACCTCGCATGGAATCGCGAATCAGGTGATAACTCTCCCAGGTTTTTTGCATTTCCGGGTCGTGAGCCAGCTCTTTGAGCAACTCAGTATCCAGCGTTTCGCCATCCATTAAAGCGGAAAGTTTTTCTTTCTGCATGCCTAATACCTTTTCCAGTATCCCGCTATCGTCAACGCCTGATAAGCGGTTGAACTTTATTATCAATAGCTTCCCTCGCTCGGAAGATACGTGAACGCACCGTACCCACCGGACAATCCATGATAGCGGCTATCTCTTCATAGCTCAGGCCATCCAGCTCCCGCAAGGTTATTGCCATACGTAAATCTTCCGGGAGGGACTCAATAGTTCGGAAAACTATCTGTCTCAGTTCTTCTGACAACATTAAGTTCTCAGGGTTCGAAATTTCTTTCAGCGCACCGCCACTTTCGTAATTTTCTGCTTCAATCGCATCTATATCACTGGAAGGTGGACGACGCCCCTGAGCGACCAGGTAATTCTTCGCTGTATTGACCGCAATACGATACAGCCAGGTATAAAAAGCACTATCCCCCCGGAACGAGTCCAGCGCACGATAGGCTTTGATAAATGCTTCTTGTACTACATCGGGTACATCACCCGATGGTACATAGCGAGAAACCAGACTCGCCACCTTATGCTGATAGCGCACTACCAGTAGGTTAAAGGCTTTCTGATCTCCCTTCTGGACCCGTTCTACCAGGACCTGGTCCGTTAACTGCTCGCTCATCCGAGGTAAAGTCTCCCCAAACCAAATTTCCACGCGCCTTCGAAACGCCACTCCATCAGCTTCACTATGAGCAAGCAAATGCTTAGAGTGCTCAAGTTTCGTAAAGTTCCGTTACGCATTGTTTTTTGTTTGTCATGTTGTAGACAGGTCTTATCTCTCATTATAAGTCTACATAACCCGATCAACGCACTATCTGTACAGAAATGCCCATTTCACCGCTTGCAGAGTAACCCAACGGGCACTTTATTTCATCACATAATCTGGTGCTAACGGCCTGCTTCACAAAATATTTTTGCCTATTTCGCCCTCATCATGTTTTTCTTTCATGTTTAGTCATTGCAACACGTTTAAAAATAAAACGTGCAGTATCGCGCAATGTGGTGCTATGGTGACCAAACACTGTTTAGTAAATTAAACAAAAATCATGAATACGACTCCTGAATTATCCTGTGACGTGCTGATCATTGGCAGCGGGGCTGCCGGACTCTCACTGGCGCTGCGCCTGGCTGAAAAGCATCAGGTTATTGTCCTGAGCAAAGGGCCGGTCAGCGAAGGCTCGACATTTTATGCCCAGGGCGGTATTGCCGCGGTTTTCGATGAAACCGACAGTATCGACTCCCACGTTGAAGATACGCTGATTGCCGGGGCCGGGCTGTGCGATCGCCATGCGGTTGAATTTGTCGCCAGCAATGCCCGTACCTGCGTTCAATGGCTTATCGATCAGGGCGTCTTATTTGATACGCAGGTTCAGCCTAACGGTGAAGAGAGCTATCACCTGACCCGTGAAGGCGGTCACAGCCATCGACGTATCCTGCACGCTGCGGATGCTACCGGCAAAGAAGTCGAAACCACCCTCGTCAGCCAGGCACAAAATCATCCCAACATCCGGGTTCTCGAGCGCAGTAATGCTGTCGACCTGATTGTCTCCGATAAAATCGGTCTGCCGGGAACGCGTCGGGTTGTCGGTGCCTGGATCTGGAATCGTAATAAAGAAGCCGTAGAAACCTGCCATGCTAAGTCGGTAGTGCTGGCCACTGGCGGCGCGTCAAAGGTGTATCAATACACCACCAATCCGGATATTTCCTCGGGTGACGGAATTGCAATGGCCTGGCGTGCGGGATGCCGCGTCGCCAACCTGGAGTTTAACCAGTTTCACCCAACAGCGCTGTATCATCCGCAGGCGCGCAATTTTCTGCTGACCGAAGCGCTGCGCGGCGAAGGCGCGCACCTGAAACGCCCGGACGGTTCACGCTTTATGCCCGATTTTGACGAGCGTGGCGAACTGGCTCCCCGCGATATTGTCGCCCGCGCCATTGATCATGAAATGAAGCGCCTGGGTGCAGATTGCATGTTCCTCGATATCAGTCATAAACCGGAAGAATTTGTTCGTCAGCATTTCCCGATGATTTATGAAAAGTTGCTGGGACTGGGCATTGATCTAACCAAAGAACCTGTTCCCATCGTGCCTGCCGCGCACTATACCTGCGGCGGCGTGATGGTTGATGACTTTGGCCGTACCGATGTCGATGGGTTGTATGCGATCGGCGAAGTGAGTTACACCGGCCTGCATGGCGCCAACCGGATGGCATCGAACTCATTGCTGGAGTGTCTGGTTTACGGTTGGTCCGCGGCTGAAGATATCGACAGGCGTATGCCTTATGCACGCGGCGTCAGCACGCTCCCGGGCTGGGATGAAAGCCGGGTAGAAAATCCAGATGAATTGGTTGTTATCCAGCATAACTGGCATGAGCTGCGGCTGTTCATGTGGGATTACGTCGGTATTGTGCGCACCACTAAACGTCTGGAACGCGCCCTGCGCCGTATCACCATGCTGCAACAGGAAATCGACGAGTATTACGCCCATTTCCGTGTGTCGAACAACCTACTGGAGCTGCGCAATCTGGTGCAGGTTGCCGAGCTGATTGTCCGCTGCGCGATGATGCGCAAAGAGAGTCGGGGCCTGCACTACACGCTGGATTACCCAGAACAGCTTCCAGAGGCGGGCCCGTCAATTCTCTCGCCGCTCAGTCATCACATAAACAGATAGAACGCCTGGGTCAGCGCCGTATAACCTTCAGAGTAACGTTGGTCTGGCCCACGGATCACCAGCCTGTCGCTAAAGCACTCCCCGGCCTGCGGGGAGAATGCCAGCAATACCCGATGCGGTAGACGGGCCTCGGTTTCTGCTACATCCGTGCGCAATCGCAGATGCCAGCCTATGCTAAGCGCCTGCTGAGTAAATGCGTTACCAATCTGCTCCGGTAGCACCACACAAAAAAAACCGTCTTCCGTAATGCTGTCCGCCGCCAACGTAAGCAACGCCTGGTGATCGAGCGAGGTGGTATAGCGGGCCTGCTCGCGCTGCGGTGTAGCGCATTCCACGCCCTGTTCATAATAGGGAGGATTGCTGATTATCAAATCAAAACGCACGGTCTGACGCGGTATCCACTGTTGCGCATCTTCTGTATGAACACTCACGCGATGCATCCACGGAGATTGCGCGATGTTCTCCTGCGCCTGCTGCGCGGCGTCGACATCAAGCTCCACGGCGTCAATGATGACGTTTTCATCAGTGCGCTGGGCCAGCATCAGCGCCAACAGGCCGCTCCCGGTACCAATATCCAGGATCCGCTTTACGCCCGCAACGGGGGCCCAGGCCCCCAATAAAATGCCGTCCGTTCCGACTTTCATTGCACAGCGATCGTGTGCCACAAAAAACTGCTTAAAAGTAAATCCATTACGTTTCAGTACGGATGTAGACTGGGGCATGAAGAACAACCTTCCTGAAAAAAAAACGATAACATAGGATAAAAACAATACCTGAGAAGGTATATCCATACAAACAGATGAAGATTGCAGCCGTAACGTCTATAATCAGCGCCCCACTCAGAGGTAGAACATGACTGTAACGACTTTTTCCGAACTTGAACTCGATGAAAGCCTTCTGGATGCCCTCCAGGAAAAAGGTTTCACTCGCCCGACCGCCATTCAGGCTGCCGCCATTCCGCCTGCGCTCGATGGCCGTGATGTACTCGGTTCTGCGCCGACAGGCACCGGTAAAACGGCGGCATATTTGCTGCCAGCGTTGCAGCACCTGCTCGACTTCCCACGCAAGAAATCCGGTCCGCCGCGCATTTTAATCCTGACGCCAACGCGCGAACTGGCGATGCAGGTTGCTGAACACGCCCGTGAGCTGGCGAAAAATACGCATCTGGATATCGCGACCATTACCGGCGGCGTGGCTTACATGAACCACATGGAAGTCTTTAGCGAAAACCAGGACATCGTGGTTGCCACCACGGGTCGTCTGCTGCAATACATTAAAGAAGAAAACTTCGACTGCCATGCGGTTGAGACGCTAATTCTCGATGAAGCAGATCGCATGCTGGACATGGGTTTTGCCCAGGACATCGAACATATCGCCGGTGAAACCCGCTGGCGTAAGCAAACCATGCTGTTCTCCGCCACGCTGGAAGGCGATGCGATTAAAGATTTTGCCGAGCGTCTGTTGGAAGATCCGGTCGAAGTCTCAGCGGATCCGTCCACCCGCGAACGCAAGAAGATCCATCAGTTTTACTACCGTGCCGATGACATCGAGCACAAAACTGCCCTGCTGATCCATCTGTTAAAACAGCCGGAAGCGACCCGCTCGATTGTCTTCGTACGTAAACGCGAGCGTGTGCACGAGCTGGCAGGCTGGCTGCGCCAGGCGGGCATTAACAACTGCTATCTCGAAGGCGAGATGGTGCAGAACAAACGCAATGAAGCGATCAAACGCCTGACCGATGGCCGCGTGAACGTGCTGGTAGCCACCGACGTTGCCGCTCGCGGGATCGATATTCCTGACGTCAGCCATGTGTTTAACTTCGACATGCCGCGCAGTGGCGATGCCTATCTGCACCGCATTGGCCGTACCGGTCGCGCAGGTCGTAAAGGTACTGCGATCTCTTTGGTTGAAGCGCACGACCATCTGCTTCTCGGCAAAGCGAGCCGCTATATTGACGAACCGCTGAAAGCACGCGTCATCGACGAACTGCGTCCAACCACGCGCGCGCCAAGTGAGAAATCCAACGGTAAACCATCCAAGAAAGTGCTGGCGAAGCGCGCCGAGAAAAAAGCGAAAGAGAAAGAGAAACCGCGGGTGAAAAAACGTCACCGCGATGCAAAAAATATCGGCAAACGTCGTAAGCCGAGCGGAGCTGCTACCCAGCAGTCCGACAAAGAGTAAACCGAATGCCGGGCCGTTTAGCCCGGCATTTTTTCACGTGATGCAAAACTCTCTTCAATACACTCAAGAAACACCCGCATCGCCGGACTAACGACTTTTCCGGCATGATAACCACACAATGCCGTAATTAACTCAGGTTGTTCACTGTACGGTAATTCAATCAATTCCCCTGAACGTAGCTCCCTCTCAACGGCAAAACGCGGCAAAAAGCTGACCCCAAGATTTGCCGATACGCACTGCTTAATGCTTTCAATGCTCCATAACTCAATGGTATTTTCCAGCGTAATCTGTCGTTTACGCAGTAGCCCCTCGAAGCGCTGTCTGAAAATACATTGCGGCTCATTAATGATAAAACTGCAGGGAATGTGCTGGTTATACTGAGTAAAATTAACGTGCTGGAGCAGCGGCGAAGCAACTAATGCCAGTGACTGATCGCCTAGCGGCATCAACTCAAGGGCATCGTCATTACCCACCCGATAACCCCCCCCCAGATCGACCTCATCACTGAGCAACGCATCGCGAATTACATAACAATTGAGTGACTGTAAAGACAACCGCACATGGGGCGCACGTTGTTTAACTCGCTGTAAAACCTGCGGCATTTTATACGCCAGCAGCGTTTCGCCCGTCATTTTCACTGGCGGTTATGGATCCTGCCATCATCCATTGGCTCAGTTGGGCTGGGGCAGCTTATATCCTGTGGCTGGCGCTGAAGATCGCCACCAGCCCGGCTACAAACGATGATTTGCGGTCAGAGCCGATTAGCTTCTGGGCGAGTTTTGGCTTGCAGTTTGTTAACGTGAAATCATTTTGTACGGCATTACCGCGTTATCCACGTTTGTATTACCGTACACTCAGGACGCACACTGGCTGATTGGAGTGAGTATTCTGTTGGCGCTGATCGGAACCTTCACAAATGCCTGCTGGGCGCTGGCGGGCCATCTTTTTCAGCGCGTTTTTCGCCGTTACGGCCGGCAGTTGAATATCATTCTGGCGCTGCTGTTGGTGTATTGCGCGGTAAGGATCTTTTACTAACGGATGCAAAAAAGCGGAAGACACACTGGCATCTTCCGCTTTTTGATTCTTTGCTAAACGGGGCTATTCCCCGTGAGCCTTACAGGCTCTCAGTAAAGGTACGAGCGATAACGTCGCGCTGCTGTTCTGGGGTCAGAGAGTTGAAACGCACTGCATAACCAGAAACACGGATGGTCAGCTGCGGATATTTTTCCGGATGCTTAACTGCATCTTCCAGCGTTTCGCGACGCAGAACGTTCACGTTCAGGTGCTGACCACCTTCCACGCGGACTTCCGGCTGTACGTCTACCGGTACTTCACGGTATTCGATTTCGCCCAGTTTGCTGACAGCAACGACTTCATCAGCATTGAAACCTGCTTTCGCAACGATGCAGCGTGCTTCGCCTTTTTCGCTGTCCAGCAGCCAGAAAGAGTTCAGCAGGTCGTCGTTTGCAGCTTTAGTAATCTGGATACCTGTAATCATTTGATGCCTCCCCGGCAAAATTATTTGATCTCGGTTGGCCGTCATCCGGCCAATTGGTAAAACCATTGTTGCTTGAGTGTATATATACCCCTCACACACCCTCGAATCTTTGATTTAAATCAATAAAAACCACACATGAAAAGTGGTGATAGGTGGATTTTATTGTTTTACATCAACTTACGCCGTGTACACAGCTAAACTTTTTACATAAATTTTCAACTATCTTTAAGGGATAGACCATTGAGAAACGTACAGAATTTTGCGACGTCGAAAGAAGCAGTTAAGCTAGGGGGATTGAAAATTCGCAGGAGAGCGAGATGGCCACCGAATTAACCTGGCACGATGTGCTGGCTGAAGAAAAACAGCAGCCTTATTTTGTTAACACACTGCATACTGTTGCCGGCGAGCGTCAGTCAGGAATGACAATTTATCCGCCGCAAAAAGATGTGTTTAACGCGTTTCGTTTTACCGAGCTTGGTGACGTGAAAGTTGTCATCCTGGGTCAGGATCCTTACCACGGCCCAGGCCAGGCACACGGTCTCGCGTTCTCTGTTCGTCCGGGGATTGCCACTCCGCCTTCGTTGCTGAACATGTACAAAGAGCTGGAAGCAACAATTCCCGGCTTCACCCGCCCCACGCACGGATATCTGGAAAGCTGGGCACGCCAGGGGGTACTGTTACTCAACACCGTACTCACCGTTCGCGCCGGTCAGGCACATTCTCACGCCAGCCTTGGATGGGAAACATTTACCGATAAAGTCATCAGCCTGATTAACCAACATCGGGAAGGCGTGGTTTTCCTGCTCTGGGGTTCTCACGCACAGAAGAAAGGCGCGATTATTGATGCGCAGCGTCACCATGTGTTGAAAGCGCCCCACCCATCACCACTCTCTGCGCATCGCGGTTTCTTTGGTTGCAATCACTTTGTACTGGCGAATGAATGGCTGGAACAACGAGGTGAAAAACCGATTGACTGGATGCCGGTATTACCCGCAGAAAGCGAGTAAAAAAATGCCAGCGATTCGCTGGCATTTTTATTATCAGGCTTTGTTCTGACGCCACCACTCCGCGAGCAAAACGCCGGTCGCGACAGAAACATTGAGCGTTTCTACCTTGCCGGTACCGTCAATCGCCACGCACAGGTCGTCGGCTGAACATGCTGCTTCTGGCAGAGCTTCACGCTCACGCCCTAATACCAGCACCATTTTTTCCGGCAGCGCGGTAGTAAACAGCGGTTTACCTTTCACGCTTGAGGTCATCACTACCGTGTAACCCGCGTTACGGAAATCGTCCAACACATCGACAATGCTGTCACCGGTAATCGGCTGAACATGCTCTGCTCCACCTTCAGCAGTACGGATAGCCGCCCCCGATTCCAGCAGCGCCGCATCCTGAACCACCACGCCTTTCACACCGAAGTGCGCGCAGCTACGCATCATACCGCCCAGGTTATGCGGGTTAGCGATATCTTCCAGTGCCAGCACGCAATCCTGCGCCCCTGCCTGACTGACCCACTGCTTAACGGTGGTGCCGTTACGTTTTTTGATCAGGAAACAGACGCCACCGTGGTGTTCAGTGCCAGAGGCTTTCGCCAGCTCGGCTTCGTCAACCACGTGATAGGCTTTGCGGTTTGCCGCCATCCAGCGTAATGCTTCTTTAAAACGCGGGGTTACGCTCTGAACAAACCAGGCGCGGACGATAGCGTCCGGACGACTCTGGAACAGAGCCTGACAGGCATTCTCACCGTAAACGCGGGTTTCTTCCGCGCGCTGACGGCGTAATACTTCAGGATCGATAAAGCTCTTACCGCTAATACCGCCGTGATCGGCTTTATCCGCTGCGTCATCATTCGGTGCGCGGGAAACGGTACGCCACGGTGAATCTTCACGTCTGCGGTCGCGTTCTACATCGCGGTCACGCCCGCGTTCACGACCACGTTCGCTGTTCGGACCCTTTCGTTCATCACGGGCAGGGCGACGACCGCCTTCGGCTCGGGAAGTACCGGGGCGACCGCCGCCTTTGCCAGTACGTGGATTTTGGGTGCGTTTATCCGAGTCATCGTCACTGCGGACGTACATCACTTTGACCTTGCCGTTTTTGTTCTTCAGTTCGTCGCTCATGTTTTTCTCCACCTGCTCTGCGCGAAGCGCGCAGATTACCCGATGTGCACGTCGTTAGCCATTATTTCATTTAAAAGCTAAGGACTATTGTACTCATTGAATAAAACGCATTGTTGTTTAGAACAGACTCTCCGATAATATGTAACATAATAGAAACATACTGGCGTTTATGCCGTGAAGTCCACTCCACTCATCCAGAGGTTAGTTATGAATACCGTTTGTACCAGCTGCCAGGCTATCAACCGCATCCCTGACGATCGTGTCCAGGAAGCGGCTAAATGCGGACGCTGTGGTCACGACCTGTTTGATGGGGAGGTGATCAATGCGACCGGTGAGACACTGGATAAACTGTTAAAAGACGATCTTCCGGTGGTCGTTGACTTTTGGGCCCCCTGGTGTGGTCCATGTCGTAACTTCGCCCCGATTTTTGAAGATGTCGCGGAAGAGCGTAGCGGCAAAGTGCGTTTTGTTAAAGTGAATACGGAAGCCGAGCGTGAACTCAGCGCCCGTTTCGGTATCCGCAGCATTCCGACCATCATGATCTTCAGAAAAGGTGAAATCGTCGACATGCTTAACGGCGCTGTACCAAAAGCCCCGTTTGATAACTGGCTTAACGAATCATTATAATCTCTACGGGGCGCATCTTGTGCCCCGTTTTCACCTCTGCGACAATAGCGTTTTTCAACGTGTTTCCCCATGACCGATAACGCTGTTCTTCAGTTACGCGCTGAGCGCCTCGCGCGCGCCACGCGTCCTTTCCTTGCCCGAGGTAATCGCGTTCGCCGCTGTCAACGCTGCCTGCTGCCGCAGAAGCTCTGCTTGTGCGCAACTCTGGCGCCCTCTGAGGCAAAAAGTCGCTTTTGTCTGGTGATGTTTGATACCGAGCCGATGAAGCCCAGCAACACGGGGCGTTTAATTGCCGATATTCTGCCCGATACCACGGCTTTTCAGTGGTCGCGTACCGAGCCGCCGCAGGCGCTGCTGGAACTGGTGAAAAATCCGGATTACCAGCCGATGGTTGTATTCCCGGCCTCCTATGCGGGTGAAGAGCGTGAAGTGATTTTCACGCCACCAGCCGGTAAGCCCCCATTGTTTATCATGCTCGACGGCACCTGGCCTGAGGCGCGTAAAATGTTCCGCAAAAGCCCGTACCTCGATAACCTGCCGGTGATCTCTGTTGATTTATCACGCCTTTCTGCTTACCACCTGCGTGGCGTTCACGCCGAAGGGCAATATTGCACAGCCGAGGTGGCCATCGCCTTGTTGGATCTGGCGGGAGATACGCAAGCCGCAGAAGGGTTAAGCGATCATTTTACTCGCTTTAAAACCCGCTACCTGGCAGGAAAAACTCAACATCAGGGAAACGTCACAGCAGATTCATCAGAAAACGTTTAAAATCATTCGGTCACTGGTGTCATTAAGGAAGCCGATATGAGTCAGCGTGGTCTGGAAGCACTATTGCGACCGAAATCCATTGCGGTGATTGGGGCGTCAATGAAGCCTAATCGCGCAGGTTACCTGATGATGCGTAACCTGCTTGCTGGCGGTTTCAATGGACCTGTTTTACCGGTGACGCCCGCATGGAAAGCGGTGTTGGGCGTACTGGCGTGGCCCAATATCAACAGCCTGCCTTTTAGCCCCGATCTCGCCGTGTTGTGCACCAATGCCAGCCGTAACCTGGCATTACTCGAAGCACTTGGCGAGAAAGGTTGTAAAACCTGCATTATTCTCTCAGCACCCTCGGCGCAGCACGCGGAGCTGCTGGCCTGCGCATCACGCTACAACATACGTCTTCTGGGTCCCAACAGCCTGGGACTTCTCGCCCCCTGGCAAGGACTTAACGCCAGCTTTTCCCCCGTCCCGATTAAGCGCGGCAAGCTGGCTTTCATCTCTCAATCCGCCGCCGTGTCCAATACCATACTCGACTGGGCACAGCAGAGAGAAATGGGCTTTTCTTACTTTATCGCGCTGGGTGATAGCCTGGATATCGACGTTGATGAGCTACTGGATTACCTGGCACGCGACAGTAAAACCAGCGCGATATTGCTGTATCTCGAACATTTAAGTGATGCCCGGCGCTTTGTTTCCGCCGCCCGTAGCGCCTCGCGCAATAAACCTATTCTGGTGATTAAGAGCGGTCGCAGCCCTGCAGCGCAGCGTTTACTGCATACCAGCGCCGGGATGGACCCTGCGTGGGATGCAGCTATTCAGCGCGCCGGTTTACTGCGCGTACAAGACACTCACGAGCTGTTCTCAGCAGTCGAAACCTTGAGCCACATGCGTCCACTACGTGGCGACAGGCTAATGATCATCAGCAATGGGGCCGCGCCTGCCGCACTGGCATTAGATGAACTGTGGTCAAAAAATGGCAAGTTGGCGACGTTGAATGAAGACACCTGCCAGAAATTACGCGATGCCTTGCCTGAACATGTTGATATCGCCAACCCACTGGATCTGCGTGATGACGCCAGCAGCGAACACTACGTTAAGACGCTGGATATTTTGCTCGCCAGCCAGGATTTCGACGCGTTGATGGTGATTCATTCACCCAGCGCAGCCGCTCCCGGAACCGAAAGCGCACAGGCATTGATTGAAGCGGTAAAGCATCATCCCCGAGGAAAATTCGTCTCGTTGCTGACCAACTGGTGCGGAGAGTTTTCCTCACAGGAAGCACGCAGACTGTTTAGCGAAGCCGGATTACCAACCTACCGCACGCCTGAAGGCACTATCACTGCATTTATGCATATGGTGGAGTACCGGCGTAACCAGAAGCAACTGCGTGAAACGCCTGCGCTACCCGACAATCTGACCACCAACACCGCCGAAGCGCATAATCTGTTACAACAGGCGATTGCAGAAGGCGCAACGTCGCTGGATACTCATGAAGTTCAGCCTATTTTACAGGCCTATGGCTTACATACACTGCCGACATGGATCGCCAGCGACAGCGCGGAGGCCGTACACATCGCGGAGCAAATCGGCTACCCGGTGGCGCTCAAGCTGCGTTCTCCTGATATCCCGCATAAGTCGGAAGTTCAGGGGGTAATGCTCTACCTGCGTACAGCAACAGAAGTGCAGCAGGCTGCCAATGCAATTTTCGATCGGGTAAAAATGGCCTGGCCGCAGGCACGCATTCACGGTTTATTAGTACAAAGTATGGCGAATCGCGCTGGTGCTCAAGAACTTCGCGTCGTCGTTGAACACGACCCGGTATTTGGTCCGTTGATTATGCTGGGTGAAGGTGGTGTTGAGTGGCGACCGGAAGAGCAAGCAGTGGTGGCCTTGCCGCCATTGAACATGAATCTGGCGCGTTATCTGGTGATCCAGGGGATCAAAAATAAAAAGATCCGCGCTCGCAGCGCACTACGTCCGCTGGATATCGCCGGGTTGAGCCAACTTCTGGTGCAGGTCTCCAACCTGATCGTCGACTGCCCGGAAATTCAGCGTCTGGATATTCATCCTCTGCTGGCCTCCGCCGAAGAATTTACCGCGCTGGACGTTACGCTGGATATTGCCCCTTTCGCGGGAGATAACGAAAGCAGGCTGGCTGTACGTCCCTACCCCCATCAGCTTGAAGAGTGGGTGGAGTTGAAGAACGGCGAGCGCTGTCTGTTCCGCCCCATTTTACCGGAGGATGAACCTCATCTACAGCAGTTCATTTCTCAAGTGACAAAAGAAGATCTTTATTATCGCTATTTCAGTGAGATCAATGAATT
Organism: Citrobacter sp. CF971; assembly: GCF_006385635.1. Taxonomy (NCBI): domain Bacteria; kingdom Pseudomonadati; phylum Pseudomonadota; class Gammaproteobacteria; order Enterobacterales; family Enterobacteriaceae; genus Citrobacter; species Citrobacter sp. CF971. The sequence goes on from NZ_CP041051.1 coordinate 3,659,541, forward strand.
TACCCACGAAGATTTAGCCAATATGACGCAGATCGACTACGATCGGGAAATGGCTTTTGTTGCGGTGCGTTGTAAAGATAATCACGAAGAGATCCTCGGCGTAACGCGAGCAATCTCGGATCCTGATAACGTAGATGCTGAGTTTGCCGTACTGGTTCGTTCCGATCTCAAAGGGCTTGGACTGGGTCGCCGATTGATGGAAAAATTAATTGCATATACCCGAGATCACGGACTTATACGTTTGAATGGTATTACGATGCCAAACAATCGTGGGATGGTCGCCCTGGCCCGAAAACTCGGGTTTGTTGTTGACGTCCAGCTCGAAGAGGGAATTGTTGGGCTAACGCTTAATCTGGCCCAATGTGAGGAATCGTGAGTAAGGTACTGGAAATGTTGACCACATTAATGGGTACTGGTGGTATCATTGCCCGCTTATGTCGTCTGCATAGCACAGAGGACCCTTCAATGAACAGAGAAGAAATGCACTGTGATGTTGTCAAAATTTAAGCGTAATAAACATCAACAACACCTTGCCCAACTACCCAAGATTTCTCAGTCAGTTGATGATGTAGATTTCTTTTATGCTCCCGCTAATTTCAGGGAGACTCTGCTGGAAAAAATAGCCAGCGCGACGCGACGGATCTGCATTATTGCGCTGTACCTGGAACAGGATGACGGTGGTAAAGGCATACTTGACGCTCTCTATGCGGCAAAACGGCAGCGTCCTGAACTGGATGTCCGGGTACTTGTCGACTGGCACAGAGCTCAGCGCGGTCGTATTGGGGCTGCGGCATCCAATACTAATGCTGACTGGTATTGCCGAATGGCGCAAGAAAACCCTGGTATCGATATTCCTGTTTATGGCGTTCCGATTAACACCCGTGAAGCGCTTGGCGTCCTGCATTTCAAAGGCTTTATTATCGATGACAGCGTCCTGTACAGCGGGGCCAGTCTGAACGATGTTTACCTGCATCAGCATGATAAATATCGCTATGACCGTTATCAGTTGATTCGCAATGCGCAAATGGCCGATATCATGTTCGATTGGGTTACGCAGAACCTGATAAAGGGTCGCGGCGTTAACCGCCTTGATGATATCAACCGACCTAAAAGCCCGGAAATTAAAAACGATATCCGCCTGTACCGCCAAGAACTGCGTGATGCGTCATTCCATTTTCAGGGTGATGCTGATAACGAACAGCTTTCGGTTACGCCTCTGGTGGGCCTTGGGAAATCCAGTCTGTTAAATAAGACCATTTTCCATCTTATGCCCTGCGCGGAGCACAAACTCACAATCTGTACCCCTTATTTCAACCTGCCCGCCATACTGGTGCGCAATATCATTCAACTGCTGCGTGAAGGGAAAAAGGTTGAAATCATTGTCGGTGATAAAACCGCCAACGACTTTTTCATTCCAGAAGATGAGCCATTCAAGATCATCGGCGCGCTGCCTTATCTGTATGAAATAAATCTGCGCCGTTTCCTGAGCAGATTGCAGTATTACGTGAATACCGACCAGCTGGTCGTACGCCTATGGAAAGATGATGACAACACCTATCATCTGAAAGGTATGTGGGTTGATGATAAATGGATGCTGCTCACCGGCAACAACCTTAACCCTCGCGCCTGGCGTCTGGATCTGGAAAACGCCATCCTTATCCACGATCCTAAGCAAGAGCTGACTCCCCAGCGCGATAAAGAGCTGGAGCTTATCCGTACGCATACTACCGTCGTTAAGCACTATCGCGACCTGCAAAGTATTGCTGACTATCCAGTCAAAGTGCGTAAGCTCATTCGTCGACTACGCCGTATTCGTATCGACAGATTAATTAGCCGTATTCTGTAATCAAGACCCCGTCCAGTGACGGGGTTTTTCATATGGAGGCAACGGTGCGCCTGTTCATTCTTACCAGCATCCTGGCCATTTCTGGCTGCAGCCACATGGCTAACGACCAGTGGAGTGGGCAAGACAAAGCTCAACACTTCATCGCCTCCGCCATGCTTGCCGCAGCCGGCAATGAATATGCCCAACATCAGGGCAACAGCCGCGATCGCAGTGCGGCTATCGGCCTGATGTTCTCAGTCAGCCTGGGCGCGTCAAAAGAACTGTGGGACAGCCGTCCCGCAGGGAGCGGCTGGAGCTGGAAGGACTTCGCCTGGGATGTTGCAGGCGCGTCTACCGGCTATGCGGTCTGGCAACTGGCACATTACTAGAGGCGCAGACCTTTCCCCTTCCCATGCAACATCAGCGATACTAAAAACGCGACAACTGCCAGCGCGGTGACGTACCAGAAGAATGTCGTTTCCATACCGACAGACTTCAGGGATAACGCCACATATTCAGCTGAGCCACCAAACAGGGCATTAGCCACCGCATAAGATAAGCCAACTCCCAGAGCGCGCACCTGCGCCGGGAACATCTCAGCCTTCAAAATACCGCTGATTGACGTATAGAAACTCACGATTAACAGGGCACTCATCACCAAAGCAAACGCCATATACGGGGATGTTACGCTTTGCAATGCTGTCAGAATGGGAACAGTGAAAATCGCAGCCAACGCGCCAAAACACAGCATTGAAGTACGCCGGCCAATCTTATCTGACAAAGCGCCGAACAGCGGTTGAACCAGCATGAACACACACAGTGCCGCCGTCATAATCCCGCTGGCTACGTTGGCATGCATACCAGCGGTATTGACCAGGTATTTCTGCATGTAGGTTGTGAACGTGTAAAAACACAACGAACCCGCGGCGGTAAAGCCAAGCACCATGACAAAGGCTTTGCGATTACGCCACAGACCTTTCAGGGAACCTGCTTCTTTCAGCGCGCGAACGTCCTGTTTCGAGGTTTCATCCAGTTGGCGACGCAGCCATAGCGCAACAATAGCCAGCACGGCGCCCAACGCAAATGGAATACGCCACCCCCACGCTCTGAGCGCAGAGTCTTCTAACGTGTGCTGTAATATGACCACAACCAACAATGCCAGTAACTGCCCGCCGATTAACGTCACGTACTGGAATGAAGCATAAAAACCTTTCTTACCTTCAACGGCAACTTCACTCATATAGGTCGCGCTGGTTCCGTATTCACCACCTACAGATAACCCCTGGAATAGTCTGGCCAGCAGTAATAACGCAGGGGCCCAGGTACCGATAGTTTCATATCCCGGTAGACAAGCGATCACCAACGATCCCATACACATCATACAAACGGACAGCAACATGGACTTTTTACGCCCGTGCTTATCCGCAATACGGCCAAACAACCAGCCTCCAATTGGTCGCATCAAGAAGCCTGCGGCAAACACGCCGGCGGTTTGTAAGAGTTGTGTGGTGGTATTTCCTGATGGGAAAAAGATATGAGCAAAATAAAGAGAACAGAAAGAGTAGATATAGAAATCAAACCATTCGACCAGATTCCCTGATGATGCTCCGACAATCGCCCATATACGACGGCGGGTATCGCCGTCTGCCAGCGCCCCGTTCTCAGTTACACTACTATCAGCCATTAGAATTGTACCCCTGCCAACGATCGCATGAATTTATCAATGATGGTTGTGTGTTTTTTGGTGAATTAAATGTTATATAATTGTTATATATTATTATGCAGGAAAGATCACGATTTTAATTAGCAGAGAAAGGATTCAGATATGTTCGAGGGAGAGATCCGTGTAGTAGATCGAGACAGTGTGCTTTTGTTAGTCGATTAAGGCGGTTAGGTCGAATCCAGCAATCTGCCGCCGGAATTGCGTGATGCGCTGCGCTTATCAGGCCTGCACAATACGTTCAGCCCGGCGGTTTTTACCCCGCACACACGCAAAAAAGCCCATCCGTCAGGATGGGCTTCTTCACTTTAATTGATGCCTGGCAGTTCCCTACTCTCGCATGGGGAGACCCCACACTACCATCGGCGCTACGGCGTTTCACTTCTGAGTTCGGCATGGGGTCAGGTGGGACCACCGCGCTACAGCCGCCAGGCAAATTCTGTTATTAACCCGCTTTTCGCCAGTTAATGTAATCTGTATCAAGCTGAATGTCGTCTCTTCGCCAAAACATCTTCGGCGTTGTAAGGTTAAGCCTCACGGTTCATTAGTATCGGTTAGCTCAATGTATCGCTACACTTACACACCCGACCTATCAACGTCATCGTCTTTAACGTTCCTTCAGGAGACTTAAAGTCTCAGGGAGAACTCATCTCGGGGCAAGTTTCGTGCTTAGATGCTTTCAGCACTTATCTCTTCCGCATTTAGCTACCGGGCAATGCCATTGGCATGACAACCCGAACACCAGTGATGCGTCCACTCCGGTCCTCTCGTACTAGGAGCAGCCCCCTCAATTCTCCAGCGCCCACGGCAGATAGGGACCGAACTGTCTCACGACGTTCTAAACCCAGCTCGCGTACCACTTTAAATGGCGAACAGCCATACCCTTGGGACCTACTTCAGCCCCAGGATGTGATGAGCCGACATCGAGGTGCCAAACACCGCCGTCGATATGAACTCTTGGGCGGTATCAGCCTGTTATCCCCGGAGTACCTTTTATCCGTTGAGCGATGGCCCTTCCATTCAGAACCACCGGATCACTAAGACCTGCTTTCGCACCTGCTCGAGCCGTCACTCTCGCAGTCAAGCTAGCTTATGCCTTTGCACTAACCTCCTGATGTCCGACCAGGATTAGCTAACCTTCGTGCTCCTCCGTTACTCTTTAGGAGGAGACCGCCCCAGTCAAACTACCCACCAGACACTGTCCGCAACCCGGATTACGGGTCCACGTTAGAACACCAGCCATTAAAGGGTGGTATTTCAAGGATGGCTCCATGCAGACTGGCGTCCACACTTCAAAGCCTCCCACCTATCCTACACATCAAGGACCAGTGTTCAGTGTCAAGCTATAGTAAAGGTTCACGGGGTCTTTCCGTCTTGCCGCGGGTACACTGCATCTTCACAGCGAGTTCAATTTCACTGAGTCTCGGGTGGAGACAGCCTGGCCATCATTACGCCATTCGTGCAGGTCGGAACTTACCCGACAAGGAATTTCGCTACCTTAGGACCGTTATAGTTACGGCCGCCGTTTACCGGGGCTTCGATCAAGAGCTTCTCCTTACGGATAACCCCATCAATTAACCTTCCGGCACCGGGCAGGCGTCACACCGTATACGTCCACTTTCGTGTTTGCACAGTGCTGTGTTTTTAATAAACAGTTGCAGCCAGCTGGTATCTTCGACTGATTTCAGCTCCATGAGTAAATCACTTCACCTACATATCAGCGTGCCTTCTCCCGAAGTTACGGCACCATTTTGCCTAGTTCCTTCACCCGAGTTCTCTCAAGCGCCTTGGTATTCTCTACCTGACCACCTGTGTCGGTTTGGGGTACGATTTCGTGTTACCTGATGCTTAGAGGCTTTTCCTGGAAGCAGGGCATTTGTTACTTCAGCACCGTAGTGCCTCGTCATCACACCTCAGCGTTAAAAAGGTACCGGATTTACCTGGAACCTCCGCCTACATGCTTAAACCGGGACAACCGTCGCCCGGCTAACATAGCCTTCTCCGTCCCCCCTTCGCAGTAACACCAAGTACAGGAATATTAACCTGTTTCCCATCGACTACGCCTTTCGGCCTCGCCTTAGGGGTCGACTCACCCTGCCCCGATTAACGTTGGACAGGAACCCTTGGTCTTCCGGCGTGCGGGTTTTTCACCCGCATTATCGTTACTTATGTCAGCATTCGCACTTCTGATACCTCCAGCATACCTCACGATACACCTTCAACGGCTTACAGAACGCTCCCCTACCCAACAACACATAGTGTCGCTGCCGCAGCTTCGGTGCATGGTTTAGCCCCGTTACATCTTCCGCGCAGGCCGACTCGACCAGTGAGCTATTACGCTTTCTTTAAATGATGGCTGCTTCTAAGCCAACATCCTGGCTGTCTGTGCCTTCCCACATCGTTTCCCACTTAACCATGACTTTGGGACCTTAGCTGGCGGTCTGGGTTGTTTCCCTCTTCACGACGGACGTTAGCACCCGCCGTGTGTCTCCCGTGATAACATTCTTCGGTATTCGCAGTTTGCATCGGGTTGGTAAGTCGGGATGACCCCCTAGCCGAAACAGTGCTCTACCCCCGAAGATGAGTTCACGAGGCGCTACCTAAATAGCTTTCGGGGAGAACCAGCTATCTCCCGGTTTGATTGGCCTTTCACCCCCAGCCACAAGTCATCCGCTAATTTTTCAACATTAGTCGGTTCGGTCCTCCAGTTAGTGTTACCCAACCTTCAACCTGCCCATGGCTAGATCACCGGGTTTCGGGTCTATACCCTGCAACTTAACGCCCAGTTAAGACTCGGTTTCCCTTCGGCTCCCCTATACGGTTAACCTTGCTACAGAATATAAGTCGCTGACCCATTATACAAAAGGTACGCAGTCACCTAACAAGTAGGCTCCCACTGCTTGTACGTACACGGTTTCAGGTTCTTTTTCACTCCCCTCGCCGGGGTTCTTTTCGCCTTTCCCTCACGGTACTGGTTCACTATCGGTCAGTCAGGAGTATTTAGCCTTGGAGGATGGTCCCCCCATATTCAGACAGGATACCACGTGTCCCGCCCTACTCTTCGAGTTCACAACCTGTGCATTTTGGTGTACGGGACTATCACCCTGTACCGTCGGACTTTCCAGACCGTTCCACTAACACACAAGCTGATTCAGACTCTGGGCTGCTCCCCGTTCGCTCGCCGCTACTGGGGGAATCTCGGTTGATTTCTTTTCCTCGGGGTACTTAGATGTTTCAGTTCCCCCGGTTCGCTTCATTACGCTATGTATTCACGTAATGATAGTGTGACGGATCACACTGGGTTTCCCCATTCGGAAATCGCCGGTTATAACGGTTCATATCACCTTACCGACGCTTATCGCAGATTAGCACGTCCTTCATCGCCTCTGACTGCCAGGGCATCCACCGTGTACGCTTAGTCGCTTAACCTCACAACCCGAAGATGTTTCTTTCGATTCATCATCGACTTGCAAAAATTTGAGAGACTCGAACACACCGCTTTTCATTTCTTATTACGGAGAAATGAAACAGTGTGTCGTTTCAATTTTCAGCTTGATCCAGATTTTTAAAGAGCAAATATCTCAAACGTCACCCGAAGGTAAGTTTTGAGATACTGAGGTCGGCGACTTTCACTCACACATACCAGCAAGTGGCGTCCCCTAGGGGATTCGAACCCCTGTTACCGCCGTGAAAGGGCGGTGTCCTGGGCCTCTAGACGAAGGGGACGTGAAGTCTCAATCGCAAGACGCCTTGCTATTTACTTTTCATCAGACAATCTGTGTGAGCACTACAAAGGCAGGTTCTTTAAGGTAAGGAGGTGATCCAACCGCAGGTTCCCCTACGGTTACCTTGTTACGACTTCACCCCAGTCATGAATCACAAAGTGGTAAGCGCCCTCCCGAAGGTTAAGCTACCTACTTCTTTTGCAACCCACTCCCATGGTGTGACGGGCGGTGTGTACAAGGCCCGGGAACGTATTCACCGTGGCATTCTGATCCACGATTACTAGCGATTCCGACTTCATGGAGTCGAGTTGCAGACTCCAATCCGGACTACGACATACTTTATGAGGTCCGCTTGCTCTCGCGAGGTCGCTTCTCTTTGTATATGCCATTGTAGCACGTGTGTAGCCCTACTCGTAAGGGCCATGATGACTTGACGTCATCCCCACCTTCCTCCAGTTTATCACTGGCAGTCTCCTTTGAGTTCCCGACCGAATCGCTGGCAACAAAGGATAAGGGTTGCGCTCGTTGCGGGACTTAACCCAACATTTCACAACACGAGCTGACGACAGCCATGCAGCACCTGTCTCAGAGTTCCCGAAGGCACCAAAGCATCTCTGCTAAGTTCTCTGGATGTCAAGAGTAGGTAAGGTTCTTCGCGTTGCATCGAATTAAACCACATGCTCCACCGCTTGTGCGGGCCCCCGTCAATTCATTTGAGTTTTAACCTTGCGGCCGTACTCCCCAGGCGGTCGACTTAACGCGTTAGCTCCGGAAGCCACGCCTCAAGGGCACAACCTCCAAGTCGACATCGTTTACGGCGTGGACTACCAGGGTATCTAATCCTGTTTGCTCCCCACGCTTTCGCACCTGAGCGTCAGTCTTTGTCCAGGGGGCCGCCTTCGCCACCGGTATTCCTCCAGATCTCTACGCATTTCACCGCTACACCTGGAATTCTACCCCCCTCTACAAGACTCTAGCCTGCCAGTTTCGGATGCAGTTCCCAGGTTGAGCCCGGGGATTTCACATCCGACTTGACAGACCGCCTGCGTGCGCTTTACGCCCAGTAATTCCGATTAACGCTTGCACCCTCCGTATTACCGCGGCTGCTGGCACGGAGTTAGCCGGTGCTTCTTCTGCGAGTAACGTCAATCGTTGCGGTTATTAACCACAACGCCTTCCTCCTCGCTGAAAGTACTTTACAACCCGAAGGCCTTCTTCATACACGCGGCATGGCTGCATCAGGCTTGCGCCCATTGTGCAATATTCCCCACTGCTGCCTCCCGTAGGAGTCTGGACCGTGTCTCAGTTCCAGTGTGGCTGGTCATCCTCTCAGACCAGCTAGGGATCGTCGCCTAGGTGAGCCGTTACCCCACCTACTAGCTAATCCCATCTGGGCACATCCGATGGTGTGAGGCCCGAAGGTCCCCCACTTTGGTCTTGCGACGTTATGCGGTATTAGCTACCGTTTCCAGTAGTTATCCCCCTCCATCGGGCAGTTTCCCAGACATTACTCACCCGTCCGCCACTCGTCACCCAAGGAGCAAGCTCCTTTGTGCTACCGTTCGACTTGCATGTGTTAGGCCTGCCGCCAGCGTTCAATCTGAGCCATGATCAAACTCTTCAATTTAAGTTTGATGCTCGTGAATTAAACTTCGTAATGAATTACGTGTTCACTCAGAGACTTGGTATTCATTTTTCGTCTTGCGACGTTAAGAATCCGTATCTTCGAGTGCCCACACAGATTGTCTGATAAATTGTTAAAGAGCAGTGCCGCTTCGCTTTTTCTCAGCGGCGCGGGGTGTGCATATTACGCTATCCCGCTGCGAAGTCAAGCATTTAATTTCGCTTTCTTCGCCGGAGTTCTCAGTGGAACCCCGCTGACCCGGCGGCTTATAATCCGTTGTTCCGTGTCAGTGGAGGCGCATTATAGGGAGTTATTTCAGGCTGACAAGTTAAAAATATAAAAAACTTATCAAGCGATTACTTTTCAATCAATACGTCTATTTTCGCCTGAATTTTAAACAAAAACGAGCCCCGCAGGGCCCGTTTATTGTTGTTTTGTGACTTACTGCACTGCCACGATGCGATCGTCATTCACTTCCAGACGAATCGTTTTGCCCGGAATCAGTTCACCAGACAGAATTTGCTGCGCCAGCGGGTTTTCGATCTGCTGCTGGATAGCACGTTTCAATGGACGTGCGCCATATACCGGATCGTAACCATTCGCGCTCAGCAGTTTAAGCGCCTCGTCAGAAATATGGATTTCATAGCCACGTTCTTCCAGACGTTTGTACAGACGCTGCAGCTGAATCTGAGCAATAGAAGCAATGTGCTGCTCACCCAACGGATGGAATACAACAACCTCATCTATACGGTTGATGAATTCCGGTCGGAAGTTATGGCTCACGACGCCCAGCACCATATCTTTCATGTGGCCGTAATCCAGCTCACCAAAGCGTTCCTGGATTAGATCAGACCCCAGGTTTGAGGTCATGATGACAACCGTATTACGGAAGTCGACCGTTCTTCCCTGTCCGTCAGTCAGACGACCATCGTCAAGCACCTGCAGCAGAATGTTGAACACATCCGGGTGCGCTTTTTCCACTTCATCCAGCAGGATGACAGAGTAAGGACGACGACGTACTGCTTCCGTCAGATACCCACCTTCTTCATAACCGACATATCCCGGAGGTGCCCCAACCAAGCGAGACACCGAGTGTTTCTCCATAAACTCGGACATATCGATACGCACCATTGCGTCGTCACTGTCGAACATAAAGTTTGCCAGCGCTTTGCACAGTTCGGTTTTACCGACCCCGGTTGGACCAAGGAACAAGAATGAACCAATCGGACGATTCGGATCGGACAAGCCCGCGCGGCTACGACGGATGGCGTTAGAAACGGCTTCCACCGCTTCGTTCTGACCAATCACACGGCTGTGCAGCTCCTGTTCCATACGCAACAGTTTTTCCCGTTCGCCTTCCAGCATGCGAGCAACCGGGATCCCGGTCCAGCGCGCCAGCACCTCAGCAATTTCAGCATCCGTGACTTTATTACGCAGCAGACGCATGGTTTTGCCTTCAGACTGAGTGGCTGCTTCCAGCTGTTTTTCCAGTTCAGGAATTTTGCCGTACTGCAGTTCAGACATCCGCGCCAGGTCGCCAACGCGGCGCGCCTGTTCGATGGCGATTTTTGCCTGCTCCAGCTCAGCCTTGATAGTTTGCGTTCCCGAGAGGGAGGCTTTTTCAGCTTTCCACTCTTCCTCTAACTCAGAATACTGGCGCTCTTTGTCGTCCAGCTCTTCGTTGAGCATATCGAGACGTTTTTTACTTGCCTCATCAGACTCTTTCATTAATGCCTGCTGTTCCAGTTTGAGCTGGATAATACGGCGGTCGAGTCTGTCGAGTTCCTCCGGCTTGGAGTCAATCTGCATACGAATGCTGGATGCCGCTTCGTCAATAAGGTCGATAGCTTTATCCGGTAACTGACGATCGGCAATATAACGATGAGACAACGTAGCTGCCGCAACAATCGCCGGGTCAGTAATCTGCACATGATGGTGCAGCTCATAACGTTCTTTCAGGCCACGCAAGATTGCGATGGTGTCTTCCACTGAAGGTTCAGCCACAAACACTTTCTGGAAACGACGTTCCAGCGCCGCATCTTTTTCGATGTACTGGCGATATTCATCAAGCGTTGTGGCGCCTACGCAGTGCAGTTCCCCGCGAGCCAGCGCTGGTTTCAGCATGTTCCCGGCGTCCATCGCGCCATCGGCTTTACCCGCCCCAACCATGGTATGCAATTCGTCGATAAACAGAATGACGTTGCCTTCCTGTTTCGAGAGATCGTTCAGCACACCTTTTAAGCGTTCTTCAAACTCACCGCGATATTTGGCCCCAGCCACCAGCGCGCCCATATCCAGCGCCAGTACACGACGGCCTTTTAAGCCCTCCGGCACTTCACCATTGATGATGCGTTGGGCCAGCCCTTCAACAATGGCTGTTTTACCGACACCGGGTTCACCGATTAACACTGGGTTATTTTTAGTACGACGTTGCAGCACCTGAATGGTACGGCGAATTTCTTCATCACGGCCGATAACTGGATCGAGTTTGCCCTGTTCAGCACGTTCAGTCAGATCGACGGTATATTTTTTCAAGGCCTGACGTTGGTCTTCAGCCCCCTGGTCATTCACGCTTTCACCTCCACGCATTTGTTCAATTGCCTGAGTGATATTGGCGGTCGTCGCCCCTGCTGATTTTAATAAATCGGTCAGCGTACCGCGTGACTCAAGCACCGCCAGAACGAACAGTTCTGACGAAATAAAGTTGTCCCCACGTTTTTGCGCCAGCTTGTCGCAAAGATTCAGTACACGCACCAGTTCCTGAGAAGGCTGCACATCACCGCCGGTACCTTCTACCTGCGGCAAACGGCTCAACGCCTGGTCAATGGCTGTACGTAACTGGCCAGCATTAATGCCAGCAGACGTTAATAAAGGACGTACCGATCCCCCTTCCTGATTCAGCAAGGCGCTCATTAGATGAAGTGGTTCGATGAATTGATTGTCGTGCCCCAATGCGAGTGACTGGGCATCGGCAAGAGCAAGCTGGAATTTATTGGTAAGACGATCCAGACGCATAACTCCTCCCATAACAGGTCAAAATTGCTACTGGAGATTAAATGAGGTCATCCCTCAATTATTCAAGGTGAATGACCTGAATTATGTGAAAAGAAAATTACACGTACCGGATCGTCTTGATTCTTTAGGTTATATCAGCCAAATAAAACTTGCCATACGACCCGTGGTATTGTCGCGACGATAAGAGAAGAACGTCTCACTTTCACTAAAGGTGCAACGGTCGCCGCCGTGGAGGTTCTCCACGCCGACATTTGCCAGCCGCTGACGGGCAAGCTGGTAGATATCCGCCAGATACTTGTTGCCGCGCGGTACAAATGCGAGATCCGCTTGCGGATCTTTCGTCATGAATGCCTCGCGAACTTCTGCTCCCACTTCAAAGGCGTTTGGGCCTATCGCCGGACCTAGCCAGGCAATAATGTTTTCAGGTTCGTCGGCAAAACACGCCACCGTCTCTTCCAGCACGCCAGCGCATAATCCTCGCCAACCCGCATGGGCCGCAGCCACTTCCGTCCCGGCGCGATTGCAAAACAGCACCGGCAGACAATCAGCGGTCATTACCGCACACACTGTGCCCGGCGTGTTGCTATACGACGCATCTGCGCGTTTGGAGGCGTAAGGCCCGCCTGTCAGTTTCAGGACATCCTTACCGTGGACCTGCTCCAGCCAGACCGGCTTTGACGGCAGATTGCCCGCAGCAAACAGTCGTTTGCGGTTCTCTTCAACATGCTCCGGGTTATCGCCGCAATGGGCGCCCAGATTCAGCGAATCGTAAGGCGGCATACTGACTCCGCCAATACGGGTAGAACTACACGCCGCGACACCTTGCGGTATCGGCCACTGCGGAACAATTAGCTTACTCATAGCCAGGCAATATCATCCTTATGTTCTTCGAAATCAGCGCGCATCACTTCAATCAATTGCACCATATCTTGTGGGATCGGCGCATGCCATTCCATTTCGATACCGGAAATCGGGTGATACAAACGCAGCATGGTCGCATGTAGCGCCTGGCGGTCGAACTTACGCAGTACGGAGATAAATTCGTCAGAAGCGCCTTTCGGTGGACGTGGACGACCGCCGTAGACCTGATCGCCCACCAGCGGATGAGTGATATGTGCCATGTGCACGCGGATCTGGTGCGTACGTCCGGTTTCCAGACGCAACCGCAGACGCGTGTGCACACGGAAGTGTTCCATAATGCGATAGTGCGTTACCGCCGGTTTCCCCATTGGGTGTACCGCCATGTGCGTACGCTTGGTCGGGTGACGGCTAATCGGTTCCTCAACGGTTCCGCCAGCAGTCATGTGACCAATTGCTACGGCTTCGTACTCACGGGTAATTTCGCGCAGCTGCAATGACTCAACCAGACGTGTTTGTGCCGGAACCGTTTTTGCCACCACCATTAATCCGGTCGTGTCTTTATCCAGACGGTGTACGATACCGGCACGAGGAACATCCGCGATTGGCGGGTAGTAATGCAGTAACGCATTCAATACCGTACCATCAGGATTCCCGGCGCCCGGATGTACTACAAGGTCACGGGGTTTGTTGATGACAAGAATATCATCATCTTCATAAACGATATCCAGTGGGATATCCTGAGGTTCAAAACGAACCTCTTCATCAATTTCTGCATTGATGGAGACACGCTCTCCACCCAACACTTTTTCTTTCGGTTTATCGCAAAGATTGCCATTTACCAGCACGCGCTGGTCGAGGATCCATTCTTTTATGCGCGATCGCGAATAATCAGGGAACAATTCGGCCAAAGCCTGATCTAAGCGTTGACCGAGCTGATTTTCGGAGACTGTTGCGGTGAGTTCTACTCGTTGTGCCATAAACTGCTTCTTCGTTTAACGTTGGGTTTTACGGCTTTGCCGTTTAATATAGTGTGCTATTGTAGCTGGTCTTAACCGGGAGCAGGAACAGAGAATCTCCCGTATTACATTTTGAGGAAAGTCAAAACGTCATGACGCGCATGAAATATCTGGTGGCAGCAGCCACGTTGAGCCTGTTTTTGGCGGGTTGCTCTGGTTCAAAGGAAGAGGTGCCCGATAATCCGCCAAATGAAATCTACGCGACTGCTCAGCAAAAGCTGCAGGACGGTAACTGGAAACAGGCAATAACGCAATTGGAAGCGTTGGATAACCGTTATCCATTTGGACCGTATTCTCAGCAGGTGCAATTAGATCTCATCTACGCCTACTACAAAAACGCCGATCTGCCACTTGCTCAGGCTGCTATCGATCGTTTTATCCGTCTTAACCCGACACACCCTAACATTGATTATGTCATGTATATGCGTGGCCTGACCAATATGGCGTTGGATGATAGCGCACTGCAAGGATTCTTTGGTGTTGATCGCAGCGATCGCGATCCCCAACACGCCCGAGCTGCGTTTAATGACTTTTCCAAACTGGTACGTGGCTATCCGAACAGCCAGTACACCACTGATGCCACCAAACGTCTGGTGTTCCTGAAAGATCGTCTGGCGAAGTATGAATATTCTGTTGCGGAATACTACACTGCCCGCGGTGCATGGGTTGCCGTGGTAAACCGTGTGGAAGGCATGCTGCGCGACTACCCTGATACTCAGGCAACACGTGATGCTCTGCCGTTAATGGAAAAAGCTTATCGCCAGATGCAGATGAATGCGCAGGCAGAAAAAGTAGCGAAAATCATTGCCGCTAACAGCAGCAATACCTGATTTGCCTCAGAATGCAAAACGGCAGCCAAGGGCTGCCGTTTTTTTATCCGTTAACGCTACAACTGAAGCGGTTTAGCTCCGACGCATCCCATCAAATATGGCCTGCTTTCAGGTATTCCTCAAGTAAAAAATCGCCTGTTCCTGCGGTGCCTCACAAAAAGGTTTTCTTGACAAAAAGCGACAAAAAAATGTGATTTACATCACGCATTTTGACATTGGGAACGGTATGCTGGAATCACCAAGACGGGAAAGACAAGAGGTAAAATTTATGACAATGAACATTACCAGTAAACAAATGGAAATTACTCCGGCAATTCGCCAGCATGTCGCAGACCGTCTCGCCAAACTAGAAAAATGGCAAACTCATCTGATTAATCCACATATCATTCTGTCTAAGGAGCCACAGGGTTTCATTGCTGATGCCACCATCAATACACCGAACGGACATCTGGTCGCCAGCGCAAAACACGAGGATATGTACACCGCAATTAACGATTTGATCAACAAGCTGGAACGGCAGCTCAATAAAGTGCAGCACAAAGGCGAAGCCCGTCGTGCAACAACTTCAGTCAAAGACGCCAACTTCGTCGAAGCAGAAGAAGAGTAGTCCCTTACATTGAGTGTATCGCCAACGCGCCTTCGGGCGCGTTTTTTGTTGACAGGGTGAAAACAGTACGGGTACTTTACTGACGTAGCCAAAGGAAAATTACATGAAACTTGTTCCGTTCTTCTTCGCATTCTTTTTTACCTTCCCCTGAATGGGAGGCGTTTCGTCGTGTGATAAAGAATGCGAAGACGAACAATAAGGCCTCCCACAACGGGGGGCCTTTTTTATTGATAACAAGAAAGGCAACACTATGACATCGGAAAACCCATTGCTGGCGCTGCGCGATAAGATCAGCACGCTGGATGAAAAATTACTGGCCCTGCTGGCTGAGCGACGTGGACTGGCCGTAGAAGTTGGTAAAGCTAAACTGCTTTCACATCGTCCGGTACGAGATATTGACCGTGAACGTGACCTGTTGGACCGCCTGATTCAGTTGGGCAAAGCACATCATCTCGATGCTCACTACATTACCCGCCTGTTCCAGCTCATAATCGAAGACTCCGTCCTGACTCAACAGGCTCTGCTCCAGCAACACCTGAACAAAATTAACCCACACTCCGCGCGCGTGGCCTTCCTGGGGCCAAAAGGATCATATTCCCATCTGGCAGCACGTCAGTACGCCGCCCGCCATTTTGAACAATTTATTGAAAGCGGCTGCGCAAAATTTGCCGATATCTTTAATCAGGTCGAAACCGGACAGGCTGACTATGCTGTGGTTCCGATTGAAAACACCAGCTCCGGTGGGATTAACGACGTTTACGACCTGCTGCAGCACACCAGCCTGTCTATTGTTGGCGAGATGACCATTACGATAGACCACTGTGTACTGGTGTCCGGCACTACGGATCTTGAGACCATTGAAACGGTATACAGCCATCCGCAGCCGTTCCAGCAGTGCAGCAAGTTCCTGAATCGCTACCCGCACTGGAAGATTGAGTACACTGAAAGCACCTCTGCGGCAATGGAAAAAGTTGCGCAGGCTAACTCACCGCATGTGGCGGCCCTGGGGAGCGAAGCCGGAGGCGTACTGTATGGTTTGCAGGTTCTCGAGCATATTGAGGCTAACCAGTCGCAAAACATCACCCGCTTCGTGGTGCTGGCACGTAAAGCAATCAATGTATCCGACCAGGTTCCGGCAAAAACCACGTTGCTGATGGCAACAGGACAACAGGCCGGTGCTCTGGTAGAAGCATTGCTGGTGCTGCGTAACCATAATCTGATTATGACTAAACTGGAGTCACGCCCGATTCACGGCAATCCGTGGGAAGAGATGTTTTATCTTGATATCCAGGCCAACCTGGAATCGCCCCAAATGCAAAAAGCATTGAAAGAGCTGGGTGAGATTACACGTTCGATGAAAGTACTGGGATGCTATCCGAGTGAGAACGTGGTGCCGGTCGATCCGAGCTAACGTTTGACAATGCCGGATGGCACTACGCTTATCCGGCCTACAATTCATGCGATTTTTGTAGGCCGGATAAATCGAAGCCGCCATCCTGCGTCTTAATTAAGGACGGCTGTCATTCGCCTGGCGTAACAAAGTACGGCTTTCACTCTGGAAGCGTTTCGCATAATCACCAAACCAATGCTCCACCTTACGGAAACTGTCGATAAACGCTTGCTTATCGCCCTGCTCCAGTAAACCGATCGCCTCACCAAAACGTTGGTAGTAGCGTTTGATCAGCGCAAGGTTGCTCTCAGACGACATAATAATATCGGCATAGAGCTGCGGATCCTGGGCAAACAGACGGCCAACCATCGCCAGTTCAAGACGGTAAATCGGCGAAGAGAGCGCCAGCAGCTGCTCCAGTTGAACATTCTCTTCCGCTAAATGCAGACCGTAAGCAAAGGTCGCAAAGTGACGCAATGCCTGAATAAACGCCATGTTCTGATCGTGTTCAACGGCGCTGATCCGATGTAGTCGTGCACCCCATACCTGAATCTGTTCCAGAAACCACTGATAGGCTTCCGGCTGACGTCCATCACACCAGACGACGACCTGCTTTGCCAAGCTGCCACTGTCCGGACCAAACATTGGGTGTAACCCCACCACCGGGCCATCATGTGCAGCCAGCATCGCCTGCAAAGGACCATTTTTCACTGAAGCCAGATCCACCAGGATGCAGTCAGACGGCAGACGCGGTAGTTTGGCGATCACCTGCTCGGTGATGTGGATCGGCACACTGACGATCACCATCCCAGCATCAGAGACGATCTCCGGCGCGCGATCCCAATCCTGCTGTTCCAGGATCCGCACCTGGTAACCTGACAGGGTGAGCATTTTTTCAAACAGACGCCCCATCTGACCGCCGCCACCGACGATCACTACCGGCCGCAGAGAAGGACAAAGCGTTTTAAACCCTTTGTCGTTCTCACTGGAATAGGACTCACGCATAACGCGGCGTAGCACATCTTCAATCAGGTCCGGCGGCACGCCAAGGGCTTCCGCTTCTGCCCGGCGAGAGGCAAGCATAGAGGCTTCCCGTTCCGGCACGTAAATCGGCAACCCAAAACGGCTTTTTACTTCACCAACTTCGGCAACCAGCTCCAGGCGGCGTGCCAGTAAATCCAGCAGCGCCTTGTCGACTTCATCAATTTGATCGCGTAATGCGGTCAATTCAGCAACCATAACCAACCTCTTATGCTACACGCGCCGACAGCTGACCGTTTAAATCTTGACTAATTTCACGCAGCAGCGCATCCGTCATTTCCCAGCTAATGCAGGCATCGGTTACGGACACGCCGTATTTCATTTCGCTGCGCGGCTGTTCAGAAGACTGGTTGCCTTCGTGAATATTACTTTCAATCATCAAACCAATGATCGAGCGATTGCCATCTTTGATTTGTGCAATTACGGATTCAGCCACGGCAGGCTGACGGCGGTAATCTTTATTGGAATTACCATGACTGCAATCTACCATCAGAGAAGGTCGTAGTCCCGCCTGCTCCATCTCTTTTTCGCACTGGGCGACATCTGCCGGGCTGTAGTTCGGCGCTTTACCCCCGCGCAGGATCACGTGGCCGTCCGGATTCCCCTGAGTTTGCAACAGCGCAACCTGTCCGGCCTGATTAATACCAACAAAGCGGTGCGACTGCGCAGCCGCACGCATGGCGTTAATGGCGGTCGCCAGGCTACCGTCAGTACCATTCTTAAAGCCAACCGGCATCGAAAGACCGGAAGCCATTTCGCGGTGTGTCTGCGATTCCGTGGTACGGGCTCCGATTGCGGACCAGCTAAACAGATCGCCCAGGTATTGCGGGCTATTTGGATCCAGCGCTTCAGTTGCCAGCGGCAGTCCCATATTTACCAGTTCAAGCAGCAGCTGGCGCGCAATTTTCAGACCTGCTTCAACATCAAAAGAGCCATCCATATGAGGATCGTTAATTAACCCTTTCCAGCCAACGGTGGTACGGGGTTTTTCAAAATAGACGCGCATCACCAGGTAGAGGCTATCGCTGACCTCTGCGGCAAGGGCTTTAAATCGACGAGCATACTCAATAGCCATTTCAGGATCGTGAATGGAGCATGGGCCACATACGACCAGCAGGCGCGGATCGCGACCGGAGATAATATCTGAGATGGTTTTACGCGACTGGGCGATTTGCGCCTCTTGCTCCTGGCTCAGCGGAAATTCAGCTTTCAGCTGCTCCGGGGTCATCAGAACCTGTTCGTCGGTAATATGTACGTTGTTCAGCGCGTCTTTTTGCATGATGGTGATCCTGTTTAGCTCGTTTGCGATAGTTGATCCTCAGCGAGGAGGAAATAACGATACCACAACAGGTAAAGATTTCAATCCACAATCCGTAAATTTTAATTTACACGGCGTTATTTTAAGGCAAAAACAGCCCTTATAAACGTACACTTATATTTACATCACGAATTTTAAGATCCGCTATGCTTAAAAAAACAAGGGAGCACAGGCAATGAAGCAACTCATCAGCATCTTATTTCTATTCCTTCTTAGCGGATGTCAGATAGATCCCTATACCCATGCCCCCACCTGGACTGGTACTGACTGGTATGACGCCGGGATACAAGATGCCATTTCGGGCTATGCCGTTAAAGATAATGAAACTCTTGCCGACAACTTCAATGATCCCGAAGTCGATCGTACGAAATATCTTAAGGGTTACGCCGAAGGACAACGCAAAATCTGCCAGCAAGATTTTGTTTACGCCAGAGGTCTGGCCGGGAAAACCTTTCCTGCAAGTTGTGATACGGTCGAAAATATTGACCAGTTACACGATGCCTGGAAAAAAGGAGCAAACGAAGGTACTGCCTCAATAAGATTAAACTAAACAATGGCTTAAATTTTACAGCCAACTAGGATTTAACTTAAATCGCCATCAGCTTTACCCCTGGAATAATGACGACTTAGGAAAATAATGTTATTTTGTCTTAAACAATCTTGAATGTATTTCGACGCTTTACGGCAAACGCTGGTAGGTAACTATTCATGAGCTATTCTTACCGACTCATACTTCTACTGGCACTGCTCCTGACCGGGTTACCGCTGTACGCCCAAAGCGTTACAGAAGAAGCAAAATCTGTACGTGCTATGGTTTCCGGCATCGTCAGTTATACACGCTGGCCAGCACTTTCCGGGCCACCCAAACTGTGTATTTTCTCTTCATCGCGTTTTTCCAGTGTTCTGGAAGATACCAGTACTGGGGCATTACCCTATCTTCCCGTCATCATTCGTACGGAACAAGAAATATTAGTTTCGCAATGTGACGGTTTTTATTTTGGAAAAGAATCACCTACTTATCAGGTGGAATTAAAGAATAAATATCCGACTAAGGCATTGCTATTAATTGCAGAACAAAATCCCGAATGCGTTATTGGCAGCGCCTTTTGCCTCATAATTAAAGATGAAGATGTGAGATTTTCCGTAAATATGGATTCCCTTTCACGCAGCGGCGTAAGGGTAAGTCCTGACGTATTGATGCTTGCACGGAATAATAAGCATGGATAAGGGCCATTCTCCTGTAACACGCCCAACGTTTAAACGGACATTACGGCGTATCAGCATAATCAGCGTCCTGGTGACGATGACGTTGATCTGGCTGCTGCTCAGCATTTCTTCCGTGCTGGCCTTAAGACAGTATGCGCAAAAGAATCTGGATCTGACTGCCGCTACCATGACCCGCACGCTTGAAGCTGCATTAGTCTTTTCTGATAGTGTTGCAGCAGCTGAAACACTGGCGGCACTGGGCCAGCAAGGGCAATTTTCCGTTGCGGAAGTTCGTAATAAACACCAGAAGGTGATCGCCACCTGGCGCTATAACGCGCAAGACACCACGGAGAAGATCAGCGGACTGATCAGCCACTGGCTGTTCCCACAACCGGTCACTCAGCCTATTTTGCATAATGGCAACGTCATCGGCGAAGTACGATTGACTGCACGCGATAGCGTTATCAGCCGTTTCATCTATTTGTCGCTGGCCGTTCTTACCGGGTGCATTTTGTTGGCATCAGGCATAGCATTAATGCTCACCCGCTATTTACACAATGGCGTCGTGGAAGCCCTGCAAAATATAACCGAGGTGGTACATGATGTACGTACCAACCGTAACTTTTCGCGACGCGTTTCCGAGGAACGCATTGAGGAGTTTCATCTTTTTGCCCAGGACTTTAATAGTCTGCTGGACGAGATGGAGGAGTGGCAACTTCGGCTGCAGGCAAAGAACGCTCAACTTTTGCGTACCGCGCTACATGATCCTCTGACGGGCCTGGCAAATCGCGCCGCTTTTCGTAGCAGTATTAACGCGCTGATGAATGACGATGCCGCCCACAGCAGCTCCGCTTTGTTATTCCTTGATGGTGATAATTTTAAATTTATCAATGATACCTGGGGCCACGCTGCGGGGGATCGGGTTCTGATTGAAGTCGCTAAAAGGCTGTCCGAATTTGGCGGTAATCGACATTCGCCATACAGACTTGGCGGCGACGAGTTCGCGATGGTGCTGTACAGCGTTCATTCTGAATATGAGGTTCAGCGGATCTGCGCGGCACTGTCACAAGAGTTTGACCGACCTTTTGACCTGCATAATGGTCATTTAGCAAGCATGACACTCAGCATCGGTTTTGCGCTGACGTGGGAACATGCCTCTGCCGAGAAATTACAAGAACTTGCCGATCAAAATATGTATCAGGCCAAAAATTTGCGTTCTGAACGCACTATTATTAAATAAGGAATTACACACATGCTAAAACGTTTATTATCCCCGTTTCTTCTGCTTTTACTGATTCTGGCAGGCTGTCAGGCGCCTCAGGGAAAATTTACCCCAGAGCAAATTGCAGCCATGAAATCATACGGATTTACTGAAGCATCAGGAGACTGGTCTCTGGGCCTGTCTGATAACATCCTGTTTGATAAAAATGACTATAAACTCCGTCCTGAAAGTGAAAAACAGATCAAGGAAATGGCATCCAAACTGGCAGCTACCGGGCTAAATCATGCTCGCCTGGACGGTCATACTGATAACTACGGTGAAGACAGCTATAACGAAGCTCTGTCACTCAAACGCGCGAATGTGGTTGCCGATGCCTGGGCACAGGGTGCCAACATTCCCCGCACCAACCTGACGACTCAGGGTCTCGGGAAGAAATATCCCATTGCCAGCAACCAGACATCAAAAGGTCGTGCTGAAAATCGTCGCGTTGCAGTCGTGATCACGACGCCATAATCATCCCCCAACTGGCTGCGCGCCGCGCAGTCATTCCATTGCCATAAAGAACAACAGAGCAAACGTCGGGATAAAAAAAGGGCCAGCCTTTCGGCCAGCCCTTTTCTAACAGGATGTCGCTTGCGCGAATCTTAGTTAAGACGCTCTTTGATACGAGCAGACTTACCAGTGCGCTCACGCAGGTAGTACAGTTTAGCTTTACGAACAGCACCACGACGTTTAACAGCAATGCTGTCAACTACCGGAGAGTGAGTCTGGAAGACACGCTCAACGCCTTCGCCGTTGGAAATTTTACGAACAGTGAATGCAGAGTGCAGACCGCGGTTACGAATAGCGATAACCACGCCCTCGAATGCCTGCAGACGTTTTTTGGAACCTTCAACAACCCATACTTTCACTTCCACGGTATCACCCGGACGGAAGGAAGGTACGTCCTGCTTCATCTGTTCTTGTTCAAGTTGCTTAATAATGTTGCTCATAATTTAATCTCTTATCCTGGGTAAACTGATATTGGGGGCTTACGCCTGCCCATCATGTTTATGTTGCTGTTGTGCGTGTTCCTTTTTGAACTCCGCCAGCAACCTTGCTTGCTCTTCAGTCAGAGCCAGGTTTTCCAGAAGTTCAGGTCTTCTAAGCCAGGTCCGGCCCAGCGACTGTTTCAAACGCCAGCGACGTATCTCAGCGTGGTTTCCTGACAGTAACACTGCCGGTACTTCCATCTGCTCTAACACTTCAGGTCGGGTATAGTGCGGGCAATCCAGCAATCCATCAGCAAACGAATCTTCGATTGCTGAAGCTTCATGACCCAGAACTCCCGGAATAAACCGGGAAACGGAGTCGATCAGCGTCATTGCCGGTAACTCACCACCGCTGAGTACGTAATCGCCGATTGACCATTCTTCGTCAATTTCGGTTTGAATCACGCGCTCATCTATTCCTTCATAGCGACCACATACCAGAATCAGCTTTTGATTCGTGGCCAGTTCGCTAACGCCCGCTTGATCAAGCTTGCGTCCCTGAGGTGAAAGATAAATCACCTTTGCGCCTTCACCAGCCGCAGCTTTTGCTGCATGAATGGCGTCCCGTAAAGGTTGCACCATCATTAACATCCCCGGTCCGCCGCCGTACGGACGATCGTCCACGGTACGGTGCCGGTCATGAGTAAAGTCACGAGGACTCCAACTCTGGATGTTCAGCAGGCCATTTTTTACTGCCCGGCCAGTTACCCCGTAATCGGTAATTGCGCGGAACATTTCTGGAAACAGGCTAACGATACCTATAAACACAAGCCAATCCCCATAACGCCGACTTTTACCGTTTATCCGGTGGTTTAAAAACCAGGATCCCAATCTACTTCGATAGTACGAGTAGCGAGATCGACTTTCTTGATAACCTGCCCATCGAGGAAC
Organism: Citrobacter sp. CF971; assembly: GCF_006385635.1. Classification (NCBI taxonomy): domain Bacteria; kingdom Pseudomonadati; phylum Pseudomonadota; class Gammaproteobacteria; order Enterobacterales; family Enterobacteriaceae; genus Citrobacter; species Citrobacter sp. CF971. Next base: position 3,682,863 of record NZ_CP041051.1, read on the forward strand.
GGCACAAGACGTTCCTTGATACCAAACGCATCTTTCAGGTTTGCCTTGATGACGATGACGTCATTCGAACCGGTTTCCATCATATCGACGACTTTACCGAGATCGTAGCCTTCAGTGGTCACTACCTGGCAGCCCATAAGGTCTTTCCAGTAGTAGGAACCATCTTCCAGCGCTGGCAACTGCGAGGAATCCACGACAATTTCGCAATTAGTCAGTAGATTCGCCGAATCACGATCGTCAACGCCTTTCAGCTTGATGATCAGATCCTGATTGTGGTGCTTCCAGCTTTCCAGCTGTACTTGCTGCCACTGACCCGCCTTCTGGATAAACCAGGGCTGATAGTCAAAAATGCTTTCGGCGTCTTCAGTGGAAGAAAACACTCTGAGCCAACCACGGATACCGTAAGAAGACCCCATTTTCCCCAAAACGATGGGTTCTACAGGAGCCTGTGCGGCGAGTTGCTTGCTCATCATGACCACCGTGACAGATTAAGCTGCTTTGTTTGCTGCTTTGATCAGCGTAGCTACGCGATCAGAAATAGTCGCGCCCTGGCCAACCCAGTGAGCGATGCGATCCAGATCCAGGCGAGTGCCTTCTTCTTTTTCGCTAGCGATTGGGTTAAAGAAGCCAACGCGCTCGATGAAGCGACCGTTGCGTGCATTACGGCTGTCGGTAACAACAACCTGGTAGAACGGACGCTTTTTAGCGCCGTGACGAGCTAAACGAATAGTAACCATAACATCCTCTTGTGTGAATAAAACACCCAGGCCCCATCGAGGAACGGAGCCCGGGTGTCATATTAAAAGCCCGAAAATTTTACTGATTTCTGGGAAAAAAGCAATCAACATGTGATGAAGCTTTATACCAGGGCGTTACCGTTGCAGCCAGTTTGGCGTCGGCGTGCGCGCAGAAAGCGGAGCGTACACGCAGTACGTGAGCATTTCGAGCACACTCCGGCGTCAAAATGGCAAATAAGGTAGCCCGATATATTTATCTACCGGGGAAGCCGGGCGGCATCATCCCCTTCATACCACGCATCATCTTCGCCATACCGCCCTTCTTCATTTTCTTCATCATGCGCTGCATGTCGTCGAACTGTTTCAGAAGGCGGTTTACGTCCTGTACCTGCATACCGCAACCGGCAGCGATACGGCGTTTACGGGAACCTTTGATAATTTCCGGCTTAGCGCGTTCTTTCATCGTCATCGAATTGATGATGGCTTCCATACGCACCAGAACTTTATCGTCCATCTGCGATTTCACATTGTCAGGGATCTGACCCATGCCCGGCAGCTTGCCCATCAGGCTTGCCATACCGCCCATGTTTTTCATCTGGTTGAGCTGTTCAAGGAAATCATTGAGATCGAAGCCATCGCCTTTTTTCAGCTTGCTGGCTAATTTTTCTGCCTGCGCGCGGTCAACCTTGCTTTCGATATCTTCGATCAGCGACAGCACGTCGCCCATGCCGAGAATACGCGAAGCAATCCTGTCCGGGTGGAACGGCTCCAGCGCTTCGGTTTTCTCGCCGACGCCGAGGAATTTAATTGGCTTACCGGTAATATGACGAATAGAAAGCGCCGCACCGCCACGGGCATCACCATCAACTTTTGTCAGTACTACGCCGGTTAACGGTAGCGCTTCGTTAAAGGCTTTTGCGGTATTCGCGGCATCCTGACCGGTCATGGCGTCGACCACAAACAGCGTTTCTACCGGTTTGATAGAAGCGTGGACCTGTTTGATTTCGTCCATCATCGCTTCGTCAACGTGCAGACGACCGGCGGTATCCACCAGCAGCACGTCATAGAATTTGAGTTTGGCTTCTTTCAGCGCGGCGTTAACGATATCGACCGGCTTCTGGCCAACATCCGACGGGAAGAAGTCCACGCCGACCTGCTCGGCCAGAGTTTCCAACTGTTTGATCGCCGCCGGGCGATAAACGTCCGCGGAGACCACCAGCACTTTTTTCTTGTGCTTCTCGCGCAGGAATTTACCCAGCTTACCGACGCTGGTCGTTTTACCCGCACCCTGCAGGCCCGCCATAAGCACCACGGCTGGCGGCTGTGCAGCCAGATTCAGGGTCTGGTTTTCTTCGCCCATTGCCGCAACCAGTTCGTTACGGACAATCTTGACGAATTCCTGACCCGGCGTCAGGCTTTTGTTAACTTCATGACCAACCGCTTTCTCTTTTACGCGATTGATAAACTCACGCACTACCGGCAGCGCTACGTCAGCCTCCAGCAGCGCCATGCGCACTTCGCGCAGCGTCTCTTTAACGTTGTCTTCAGTAAGGCGTCCACGGCCACTGATATTGCGCAGCGTGCGCGACAAACGATCGGTTAAATTATCAAACATTGTCTCTCGCCTGGGGTGGAAACGGTCGGTCGCGACAGCGACACATCAACAGAAATTTGTCGCAGTATAACATGAAGCCGCCTTTGTTGTTATGCAACGGTTGGAGCAGCGGTCACGTAACGCTATACTGCTTTTCTTTATCACTGGCCAACTGTCGACACCTATATGCCCGTTTTTGCTCTGCTCGCCCTTGTCGCCTACTCAGTCAGCCTCGCGCTGATTATTCCCGCTCTGCTGCAAAAAAACAGCGGCTGGCGGCGTATGGCTATTCTCTCTGCGGTTGTCGCGCTGGTAAGCCATGCTATCGCCCTGGAAGCGCGTATTCTGCCCGGCGGTGAAAGCGGACAAAACCTGAGTCTGTTGAACGTCGGCTCGCTGGTGAGCCTGATGATCTGTACGGTAATGACCATTGTCGCTTCCCGCAATCGAGGCTGGCTATTGCTGCCCATTGTCTACGCCTTTGCGCTGATAAACCTGGCCTTCGCCACGTTTATGCCTAACGAGTTCATCACCCATCTCGAAGCTACGCCGGGCATGATGATCCATATCGGGCTTTCGCTTTTCGCTTACGCCACGCTGATTATCGCCGCACTCTATGCGCTACAGCTTGCATGGATTGACTACCAACTGAAAAACAAAAAACTGGCTTTCAGCAATGAGATGCCGCCGTTGATGAGTATTGAGCGGAAAATGTTTCATATCACCCAAATTGGCGTGGTTCTGCTGACACTCACCCTGTGCACAGGCCTGTTTTACATGCATAACCTGTTCAGTACCGAGAACATTGATAAAGCCGTTCTCTCTATCGTGGCATGGTTTGTCTATATCGTTCTGTTGTGGGGGCATTACCATGAAGGTTGGCGCGGACGTCGCGTCGTATGGTTTAACGTCGCAGGCGCAGGCATTCTGACACTGGCCTATTTCGGCAGTCGTATCCTGCAGCAGTTCGTGAGTTAAATCTTTAAGGAATCCTACGTGGAACACATCTCCACCACCACGCTCATTGTCACGCTCCTCATCATGGTGGTCATTTCCGCCTATTTTTCCGGTTCTGAAACCGGAATGATGACCCTGAATCGCTATCGTCTACGTCATCGGGCCAAGCAGGGAAATCGACAGGCAAAACGCGTTGAAAAATTACTTCGCAAGCCGGATCGCCTGATAAGCCTGGTGCTCATCGGCAATAATCTGGTGAATATTCTGGCCTCCGCGCTCGGTACTATTGTCGGTATGCGCCTGTATGGCGATGCGGGCGTCGCCATTGCCACTGGGGTACTGACGTTTGTGGTATTGGTTTTTGCCGAAGTACTGCCAAAGACGATTGCCGCACTATATCCGGAAAAAGTCGCCTATCCGAGCAGTGTCCTGCTGGCTCCCCTGCAGATTCTGATGATGCCGTTGGTATGGTTACTCAACACCATCACGCGGCTGCTGATGCGCATGATGGGCATCAAAACGGATATCGTAGTGAGCGGTTCGCTGAGTAAAGATGAACTGCGAACGCTGGTGAATGAATCGCGCTCGCAAATCTCACGCCGTAACCAGGATATGCTGCTGTCAGTGCTGGATCTGGAAAAAGTCAGCGTCGATGACATCATGATCCCGCGTAATGAAATTATCGGCATTGATATTAACGATGACTGGAAATCAATCGTGCGTCAGCTTTCGCACTCTCCGCACGGTCGTATTGTGCTGTATCGTGACTCGCTGGACGACGCTATCAGTATGCTACGCGTACGTGAAGCCTGGCGATTGATGGCCGAGAAAAAAGAGTTCACCAAAGAGACCATGTTACGCGCCGCCGACGAAATTTATTACGTTCCGGAAGGCACGCCACTCAGCACCCAGCTCATTAAATTTCAGCGTAATAAGAAGAAAGTGGGCCTGGTCGTCAATGAATATGGTGATATTCAGGGACTGGTTACGGTCGAGGATATCCTGGAAGAGATTGTTGGTGACTTCACGACCTCAATGTCACCGACGCTTGCCGAAGAAGTCACACCGCAGAATGACGGTTCGGTGATCATTGACGGTAGCGCCAACGTTCGTGAAATCAATAAGGCGTTTAACTGGCACCTGCCGGAAGATGATGCACGTACCGTGAACGGTATTATTCTTGAAGCACTGGAAGAAATCCCGGTTGCCGGCACACGTGTGCGTATTGGGCAGTACGATATCGATATTCTCGACGTGCAGGACAATATGATTAAACAGGTGCAGGTGTTGCCCGTCAAACCGCTGCGGGAAAGCGTATCGGACCAGTGAGAGTAATCCAGACCGGGTAGCGCATCAGCATTACCCGGTCTGAGGCTGATTAGCATTTGGCTTTCGCCACAGAGACCATCGCCGCACGGATGGTACGTCCGTTCAGGGTATAGCCTTTCTGCATAACCATCAGCACATTACCGGCAGCAACGTCGTCAGACTCTACCATGGCAATCGCCTGATGCACGTTCGGGTCCATCGGCACGTCGATATCCGCAACCACTTGTACGCCAAACTTCGCCACAACATCCAGCATTGACTTACGGGTCAGCTCAATACCTTCAACCATCGCCGCCATAGCGTCATTGTCTTTGTCCGCAACTTCCAGCGCACGGTCCAGGCTATCCAGCACCGGCAGCAGCTCGTTGACGAATTTTTCCAGTGCAAACTTATGCGCTTTTTCTACGTCCAGTTCGGTACGACGACGCAGGTTTTCCATTTCCGCTTTGATACGCAACACGCTGTCGCGCTCGCGAGTTTCGGCTTCAGCAAGCTGAGCTTCCAGATTCGCAATTTTTTCATCGCGCGGATCCACCTGTTCAGCAGAAGCGTCTGATTCAACCGCCTCAACTTCTTCGTGCTGATCCATGATAATTTCTTCCGGGGCTTGCCCCTCAGGCGTTTTCTGTTCTTTACTACTCATGAATTTCTCCGCGTTTTTTTCGCATTCATCTCGCTAACCTGGATTATTATGGGGATAAGATTCAGGGTTTCAAGGGAAGTACTCACATTGTCACTAATCTTCGTTACAAGGACCTCGAGAAAATGAACAAACATTTCAAGTGTATTGGCATTGTGGGGCATCCACGTCACCCCACTGCACTGACCACACATGAAATGCTCTACCGTTGGCTGTGCGCCAAAGGTTATGAGGTAATCGTTGAGCAACAAATCGCCCACGAGCTGCAGCTGAAAAATGTGAAAACCGGTACGCTCGCAGAGATTGGCCAGCAGGCAGACCTCGCCGTGGTTGTCGGTGGCGACGGCAATATGCTGGGCGCCGCACGCACCCTGGCACGTTATGACATCAAGGTTATTGGCATTAACCGCGGCAACCTCGGTTTCCTGACCGACCTTGACCCAGACAATGCGCAACAACAGTTAGCTGACGTGCTGGAAGGCCACTACATCAGCGAAAAGCGCTTTTTACTCGAAGCCCAGGTGTGCCAACTGGACTGCCAGAAGCGTATTAGCACTGCGATCAATGAAGTTGTGTTGCACCCCGGAAAAGTGGCGCACATGATTGAATTTGAAGTCTATATCGATGAAATTTTTGCCTTCTCCCAGCGTTCAGACGGCTTGATTATTTCCACACCGACCGGCTCTACCGCCTACTCACTCTCTGCCGGAGGCCCGATACTGACGCCTTCGCTGGATGCCATTACGCTGGTGCCGATGTTCCCACATACGCTTTCCGCACGACCGCTGGTGATCAACAGTAGCAGCACCATTCGCCTGCGCTTCTCTCATCGCCGTAACGATCTGGAAATCAGCTGTGACAGCCAGATCGCCCTGCCTATACAGGAAGGTGAAGACGTATTAATTCGCCGCTGTGATTATCACCTGAACCTGATACACCCAAAAGATTACAGCTATTTCAACACATTAAGCACTAAGTTAGGCTGGTCAAAAAAATTATTCTAATTTAACGCCAACCTCTTTACTGTATAAAAAACCAGTTTATACTGTATGTAATTACAGTTATGGTTTTTCATACAGGAAAACAGCTATGTTGGCACAACTGACCATCAGCAATTTTGCTATCGTTCGTGAACTTGAGATCGATTTCCAGAACGGAATGACCGTTATTACCGGTGAAACCGGTGCGGGTAAGTCCATTGCCATTGATGCTCTCGGTTTGTGCCTGGGCGGACGCGCAGACGCCGACATGGTACGTGCAGGCGCCACGCGAGCCGACCTCTGCGCCCGCTTCACCTTAAAAGACACCCCCGCGGCCCTGCGCTGGCTGGAAGAAAACCAGCTTGAGGAAGGCCGTGAGTGTTTGCTACGTCGCGTTATCAGCAGCGACGGACGTTCACGTGGCTTCATTAACGGCACTGCCGTACCGCTGTCACAGCTGCGCGAGTTGGGCCAGTTGCTTATTCAAATCCACGGTCAGCATGCGCATCAGCTCCTGACAAAATCAGAACACCAAAAATCCCTGCTTGATGGCTACGCCAATGAAGCGCCCCTGACTCAGGAAATGGCTGTGCGCTACCAACTGTGGCACCAAAGCTGCCGTGACCTGGCACATCATCAACAACAGAGTCAGGAACGCGCAGCCCGGGCAGAGCTATTGCAATACCAGTTAAAAGAACTGAACGAATTCAACCCGCAGCCAGGTGAATTTGAGCAAATTGATGAAGAATACAAGCGTCTGGCTAACAGCGGGCAATTGCTCACCACCAGCCAACAGGCACTGGCTATCATGGCAGACGGCGAAGACGTTAATCTGCAAAGCCAACTGTACACGGCAAAACAGTTGGTTAGTGAACTGGCAGGAATGGACGGTAAGCTCTCCGGTATTCTGGACATGCTGGAAGAGGCTACTATCCAGCTCAGCGAAGCCAGCGACGAACTGCGCCACTATTGCGATCGTCTGGATTTAGACCCTAACCGTTTGTTCGAACTTGAGCAGCGTATTTCCAAACAAATCTCATTGGCGCGAAAGCATCATGTTGCCCCTGAAGCGCTGCCACAGTTCTATCAGTCATTGCTGGATGAACAACAGCAGTTAGACGATCAGGCCGACTCTCTCGAAACCTTAACCCTGGCGGTGAACAATCACCACCAGCAGGCACTGGAAACGGCAAAAATGCTGCACCAACAGCGCCAGCATTATGCTCAGGAGCTGGGACAACTAATTACAGAGAGCATGCATACTCTCTCAATGCCGCACGGTGTCTTTTGCATTGATGTGAAATTTGAGGAACATCATTTGAGCTCAGACGGTGCCGATCGCGTAGAGTTTAAAGTGACCACTAACCCAGGCCAGCCGTTGCAGCCGATTGCGAAAGTCGCTTCCGGTGGGGAATTGTCGCGCATTGCGCTGGCTATTCAGGTTATTACCGCACGTAAAATGGAAACACCGGCGCTGATTTTCGATGAAGTGGATGTCGGCATCAGCGGCCCGACTGCTGCGGTGGTGGGAAAAATGCTGCGTCAGTTGGGCGAGTCAACCCAGGTAATGTGTGTTACTCACCTGCCGCAGGTTGCTGGCTGCGGTCATCAACATTTCTATGTCAGCAAAGAAACTGACGGCGCGATGACCGAAACACACATGCAGCCACTTGATAAACGCGCTCGTCTGCAGGAATTAGCCCGCTTACTCGGAGGTAGCGAAGTAACGCGCAATACCCTCGCAAATGCAAAAGAACTGCTGGCGGCATAAACTTTTTTACCTTGTTAAGGTCTGAGTTCAACATAAAATCGCCGACCGACCCGACAGCAAAAGGTTTTAAAGTGGTGAAAGGTCTATTATCATCGGCATATTACATATGAGCCGCGTACTGCTCGGGCCCGAAAAGGAATCAAATCACTATGCGCTGTAAAACGCTGACTGCTGCTGCAGCAGTACTACTGATGTTGACTGCAGGCTGTTCCACTCTGGAGCGAGTGGTTTACCGCCCTGACATCAACCAGGGAAATTATCTGACACCTACCGATGTCGCCAAAGTGCGCACGGGTATGACGCAACAGCAGGTTGCTTATGCTCTGGGTACACCAATGATGTCCGATCCTTTTGGCACTAACACCTGGTTTTATGTGTTCCGTCAGCAACCTGGTCATGAAGGCGTAACCCAGCAAACACTGACGCTGACTTTTAACAGCAGCGGCGTTTTGACGAACATCGATAACAAACCTGCGTTGACCGACAACAAGTAGGATTAACAGATCAAAAAAAGGTGCTCAATGAGCACCTTTTTTATTGTCTGCTATTTTTTTGCGGATTTCTCTGCTCGCTGTCGGCGCAGCTCTTTCGGATCAGCAATCAGTGGCCGGTATATTTCCACCCGATCGCCGTCATGCAGAACATCAGCAAGCTTAACCGGACGGCTGTATATCCCGACTTTATTTTTGCTGAGATCGATATCGGTACGTAATTCCAGTAGACCGGAAGCGCGGATTGCCTCTTCCACCGTAGCACCCTGTTGCAGTGTTACACGCTGTAGATACTGTTTCTCGGGCAGCGCATACGCCACTTCAACGACAATTTTAGCCGACGCTGACACTGTAAACCTCTTTCGCGCGAACCGTGAAGGCCTGCACCATGTTTGAAGCCAGCTCTTTAAAGATACGACCAAACGCCAGCTCGATTAACTTATTGGTAAACTCAAAATCGAGATGAAATTCAATACGACATGCTTCATGACTCAGTGGCGTAAACTTCCATCCGCCAATGAGTTTCTTGAACGGGCCGTCGACCAGATGCATCAGGATGCTCTGGTTACTGGTCAATTGATTGCGCGTGGTGAACGTTTTGCTAATCCCTGCTTTCGAGACATCCACAGCCGCGGTCATCTGTCCCGGAGTTGACTCCAGCACACGGCTACCGGTGCAACCCGGTAAAAACTGGGGATAGGATTTAACATCATTCACTAGCTGATACATCTGTTCCGCACTGTAAGGTACTAAAGCGGTCCGGCTAATCTGAGGCATAACAATTTCCATCAATATCAATCACACAAATAATACCATTTATCCCCCGCTAAAAAAAACGCTATAGCCTAACTCGTGCTAAGATAGCGCCTTGCGCCCCGCTGGATGAAATGGGGTGTTTTTCGATTCCAGATTACCTATACTGAGCGGCATTATGACGAAGAAAAAAGCACACAAACCTGGCTCAGCCACAATCGCGCTTAACAAGCGCGCACGACACGAATACTTTATTGAAGAAGAGTTCGAAGCAGGACTCGCTCTGCAAGGTTGGGAAGTCAAATCTCTACGCGCAGGTAAAGCTAACATCGGCGATAGCTATGTCATCCTTAAAGACGGCGAAGCGTTCCTGTTTGGCGCCAACTTCACGCCAATGGCTGTTGCCTCAACGCATGTGGTATGTGATCCCACCCGTACCCGTAAGCTGTTGTTAAACCAGCGTGAACTCGACTCCCTGTATGGTCGCATGAATCGTGACGGTTATACCGTCGTTGCGCTTTCACTGTACTGGAAAAATGCCTGGTGCAAAGTGAAAATTGGCGTCGCAAAAGGTAAGAAACAGCACGACAAGCGCTCCGATGTGAAAGAACGCGAATGGCAGTTAGATAAAGCGCGTATTATGAAAAATGCTGGTCGCTAAACGCTACTCCTCTGTGACCAGTCTCTCCCCCTGAGACTGGTTCTTATTTTTTAGTTATTGAAACCCACCCAATACATTCATCAAATTTATGGTTTATTTGTGCTGAATCGTTCAGGTATGAAATAAACTGCCATGGCATTACCGTAGCGACCCATAGTCTAATAAAATAAAACTTCAAGACCATATCGCCTATATTTAGGCTTATTTTATAACACTATTGTTACTGTTGTTTATTATATCCCCCCTTCATTTCAATTTAAATAAAAAATATTAAAATACAATAAGTTAACCAAAAACAAATCATTAAATACGCACCGGAAAGTATCCTTTTCAATTAGCCAAATATATTTTTAATATGGATAAGTTGCAGAATACTTTCTTTCTGACTATATCATCTAATACGAAAGAACTATTCTGTCGGCAGGTCCCGAACGTATTTACTAAGTAAACGAACATCTGCATGACCTAATCAATGTAATTACATGTGTAAATTCATCTTTATAATGAACGGGGCCCCTGTCTGCTCATTTTCCCAGCGCGCTGTTGCGGATTAATACTCCCGACATGCCATCAGGAGTGAACATATGCGTCTACTCGCCGTTGTATCAAAATTAACTGGCGTTTCCACAAATGTTGAATCCTCTGAAGTTACGCTCAGTTCGCCTTCTATCGTGAAACTGTCGGTGTCGCGTGAGGAGGTAAGTCAACTAACACGCGTTAATCAGGATCTGGTTGTCACACTCCGCTCGGGTGAAACCATCACCATTAAAAACTTCTACGTCGGAAAAGGTGATGCGCAAAACCAGCTTGTTCTGGAAGACAGCAATGGCGCGCTGTGGTGGGTTCAGGATACTGATGGAGCGTTCCACTTCCAGCATTTAGACGATCTCACTCCGTTAATGACTGCCGAGGGAAGCCATGAAGGCGGCGCCGTCTGGCCGTGGGTTCTTGGCGGGATCGCGGTTGCTGGCGGAATTGGCCTTGCCGCAGGTGGCGGCGGTGGAGGTGGCGGCGGTGGGAGCGATAACAACGCCGGAAGCGGTAATGGCAACGGTAACGGCGATGGTGGTGGAAACGGTAATGGCGATGGCGATGGTGGCGATCCGCCAACGACAACACCTAACGCACCAGATGTGCCGGTTATTACCAGTGTAATCGATGACCAGGAGCTGATTACTGGTCCTGTTAATCAGCAGGAATCCACCAACGATAATACGCCCACTCTCCAGGGTACCGGCCCCGCAAATGCTACATTGCATATTTTTGATAACGGCGTAGAAATCGGCCAGGTCGCTATCGATGCCAACGGCAACTGGTCGTTTACGCCATCCTCTCCACTCGCAGACGGTACCCACAAGTTTACCGTCAGTGCATCAGACGGTACAGGTAGCAGCGGCATGTCAGACAGTTGGGAGATTATTGTCGATACGCTTGCCCCCGACGCCCCTGTGGTCACAGAAGTAACTGACGATTCCGGTTCCATTAAAGGCTTGATCGGTATTAACGGCGTAACCGACGATGCCACGCCAACGCTCACAGGCACTGGCGAAGCCGGTTCTTACATCAGCATTTCTGATAACGGCATTCTGATTGGTATGGTCCAGGTGGATGACAATGGCAACTGGACGTTTACACCGGACACACCGCTTAGCGACGGTGTTCACAATCTGACGCTGACGCAAACTGACGATGCGGGTAACGTGAGCGCGGAAACGAGCGTACCTACATTCACCGTCGATACTACCCCGCCTGAAGGCGCGGTCATTTCCTCCGTTAATCTGGAAGGCACTGAGGTAACCGGTAGTGCTGAGGCTGGAAGCCTGGTGATGATCATCGGTAGCAATAATCAGGTTCTGGGTTCAATAACGGTCGGCCAAACCGGCAATTTCGTCATCGCGATTTCACCTTCACAGACGCACGGTGAAGCGCTAATCGCGAAGATTCAGGACCAGGCCGGTAACATCGGGCCAGATACCCCATTCAATGCGACGAACTCGGGCTATCCTGGCGTACCGGTTATCGTCAGCGTGATGGATGACTTCTCCCCATCAACCGGGCCATTGAGCAACAATCAGGCCACCAACGATAATACCCCCACGCTCTCTGGCACTGCCGATGCCAACAGCACGGTGACTATTTACGACAACGGCACAATTATCGACAGCGTACTGGCTGACGGTAACGGTAACTGGACATGGACTTCCAGCTCCCCGTTATCAGATGAGCTACACGCCTTCACCGCCACCGCGACAAACCAGTCAGGTACAGGAGGCATGTCACCAGCGTTCAATATCAACATCGACACCCAGCCACCGTTGCCACCTGATGATCTCAACGTATCTGCGGATGGGACTGTCGTCACCGGAACGACCGAGCCAGGCAATACCGTAGTTATCACCGGCAGTGGCGGAACTCAGATCGGCAGCGGCGTCGCCGGGCCGGATGGCACATTTACCATCACCATTAACCCACCACAGACCAATGGCGAAACCATTACCGCTATCGCCACCGATCCAGCTGGGAACCTAAGCCCACCAGAAACTGCGCTTGCACCAGACATTACCGCGCCACAGCCCCCGACAAACCTGCTAGTTAATGGCACTGGGGACCAGGTCACCGGCAAGGCCGAACCCAACAGTACGATCAATATTCTGGATCCGGATGGCAATATCATTGGAACAGCAACTGCCGATACAAATGGGGATTTCACCGCAACGCTGGTTCCGCCACAAACCAACGGCGAGCCCCTTACGGCAAATGCGACCGACACCGCAGGCAACAAGGGCGACGACGCCTCTGTCAACGCACCGGACACCACCGCACCTGATGCGCCGACAGGCGTCACAGTTGCAGGAAATGGTGGAGCGGTTAGCGGTCACGCCGAAGCCGGAAGTACCGTCATCGTCAAAGACAGCAACGGGGCTCCTATTGGCGTGGGTCAGGCTGACAGCGGCGGCAATTTCACCGTCCAGATCACCCCGTCGAAAATCAACAATGAAACAGTAAACGTCACCGCAACGGACAGCACTGGTAACGAAAGCCTGCCAACTTCGGCTGTTGCCCCGGATCTCACCGCGCCAAACCAACCCGTTATCATTGCCGTTACTGACGACGTCGCCGATATCACAGGCTCCATCAATAACAATGGGTTAACCAACGACGATAAACCGAAAATTGAGGGCAAAGCTGAGGCCGGCTCTCAGGTCAAAATTTACGATAACGGAACTCTGCTTACGACCATTACCGCTGATATCAACGGTAACTGGAACTATACGCCCACCTCAGCATTGGGCCAGGGGGCACATGTATTTACAGTGACGGCAACCGATGCCGCTAATAACACCAGCGCCGCCGCCAGTTGGAAAATCATTGTCGACAGCATCGCCCCCAGCGTACCGGTTATTACGCTTATCTACGATGACGTTGGCAGCATCACCGGCAACGTCGCGAACAACGGATTCACCAACGACAAAACGCCAACAATCTCAGGAACCGGTGAACCCGGTTCGCTGGTGACGCTGTATGATAATGGTCTGCAAATGGCAGTCTTTTTTATCGACAGAACAGGCACCTGGAGCCATAACGTTACAACCGATGAGGCCCTCGCCGAAGGCACTCACCGTTTTACGGTGACCGCAACGGATGCCGCCGGGAACGTCGTCACTTCCCCCAATCCTGTCATTGTGACCGTTGATACCCAGGCACCCGCTGCGCCCGTTATTGTGAGCGCCACGGACGACGTCGGGAATGCACCAACCGATCTGCCCACCGGTAGCCGTTCAAACGATACCCTGCCGCTGCTGAAGGGGACCGGGACCGTCGACTCCACCATCACTATCTATGATGGCGCCACACTTATTGGAACCGCAACGGTCGTGTCCGGGGGCACCTGGAGTTTCCAGGTCACTCAACCGCTGAGTGAAGGTCCACATGCGCTGTCGGCTATCGCAACAGATGCAGCGGGTAACGCCAGCAATGCCGGAAATTTCACGCTGACCATTGATACCACCCCACCAGCGGCTCCGGTGATTATCGCCGGTGAAGGACTCGTGGGCAGCGCCACCGTTGCTCTGGCGAACGGCGGTAGTACGAAAAGTACCGCCCCGGCCCTCTCCGGTACGGGCGAGCCGGGCGCAACCATTACTATTTTTGACAATAACGTCAGTATTGGCACCGCCACCGTTCAACCAAATGGAACCTGGACATTTACCCCAGATCCCGTGCTCATCGAGGGGCCACACAAATTCACCGCCACGGCGACTGACGCTGCAGGTAATACGGGGATCCCATCGGCTAGCTTCACTCTGACGGTAGACAATACGCCTCCCGCGCAGCCTGACGCCCCTATCATTACTGACGATGTGGCTCCGGTAACGGGCGTGGTCACGAATGGCAACACCAATGACACCACGCCAACCTTTAGCGGTACAGGGAACGTTGGGGATTTGATTACCGTTTATCTGAACGGCACTCCCCCTTTGCAGGGAACAGCAACAGTAGGTGCAGACGGAACCTGGAGCTTTACTCCATCAGCACCGGTTTCCCCTGGTACTTACCAGATAACCCTTACCGCAACCGATCCGGCTGGCAACGTTAGCCAGCCGTCGAATGCCATAACACTGAACATCGACACGACGCCGTCTGCACCTCCGGTGATTATCGCCGCCAATGATAACGTCGGTGGCTCGGTAGGCGATCTCTTGCCCAATGCCGTGACCGATGACGCCACGCCAACCATTCGCGGTACTGGCACTGACGGGGATATCATCACCCTGTATAACAGCGGTGTAGTGATCGGTACGGCAACGGTGGCTGGCGGCACCTGGAGTATTACGCCCGGGACTGCGCTGGCAAACGGCAACTACACGCTGACCGCTACCGCAACCGATGCGGCAGGTAACATCAGCGGCAGCTCAAACAGCATTTCGTTTACGGTGAACACCACCCCGCTCACAGCGCCACTCGTGACGAATATCGAAGATAACGTCGGCGTGATTACCGGCTCGCTCACCAGCGGTAGCGTCACGGACGATACCACCCCAACTATTAGCGGGACGGGTACGCCGGGCAGTACGGTGTTAATTTATGACGGTGGCATTCCCATCGCGATAACCACCGTGGGCGCGAATGGCTCCTGGAGCATAGATGTTCCCCTCACGCCCAACATGATTCATACGCTGGCTTTCGGCGCACAAGATGCTGCCGGTAATGTGCTGCCGGCAGGAAATCCTGTCACGTTGATTGTTGATACGCTACCTCCTGCAATGCCTATCGTTACCAGCGTTGATCCGAACGGTACGCTGGTTAGCGGTACAGCCGATGCTGGTAGTACCGTGATTATTCGCAGCGGTAGCACCATTCTCGGCCAGGGGGTGGCAGACGGTTCAGGTATCTTCTCTGTCACCATTTCACCAGCGCAGACGGCGGGTGAATCATTGAACGCGATCGCTCAGGATCCAGCGGGTAACCAAAGCGGAGAAACACCGTTTACCGCCTCAATATCCAGCGTTCCGCACCCGCCAACTCTTGAGATCGTGGATGACGTAGCCCCCGGCATGGGCGAAATCGGCAGCGGAAAAACCACCAACGACACTTTACCGCGGTTGCAAGGAACCGCCACGGCTGGGGCTACAGTGACTATCTATCAAAATGGCGCGTCTATCGCCACGGTCACCGCCGATGCGGTTTCCGGCGCCTGGAGTTATCAGTTGCTCACCCCGCTAACTAACGGCACAACCTATAACTTCGCAGTGTCACAAACCGTCAACTTAATACCCAGCGGGCAGTCACCCAATTATGCCATTACCATCGACACCACCGCGCCGCTGGCACCGCTCATCACCAGCATTATCGATGACGTTTCGCCCGGCAGTGGGCCGCTGGATAAAGGGCAAATGACCAATGACTCACGCCCGACCTTAAACGGAACCGGCGAAGCAGGAGCAACCATCACCCTCTACGATAACGGTATCGCTTATGCCACAACCACGGTAAACAGCAACGGATTCTGGAGCTTTACCCCGACAGACGCGCTGGGAGAAGGCAATCACCTCTTTACCGCTCGCGCAACCGATGCTGCTGGCAACCAAGGCGATGCCTCCGCTGATTTTCTGATCATTGTTGATACTTTAATTCCGAATGCCCCCTCCATTGTCACAGTCACAGACAACGTTGGCACCATTCAAAACCTGACGTCCGGACAGTCAACTAACGATAATACCCCAACGCTCACGGGCGTTACCGAGGCAGATTCAATTGTCACCATCCGTGATGGCAACACAGTGATTGGCACAACCACCAGCGACGCCAGCGGTAACTGGAGCTTTACGCCAGCCCCTGCGCTCAGTGAAGGCAGCCACTCGCTGACAGCTACCGTCACGGATGGTGCGGGCAACATCAGCCCGGCAGCGCCACCGTTCGTCGTAGTTGTCGATACGCTGGCGCCCGCCGCGCCAAGTATTACCTCGGTCATCGACGATCAGCCGGGAAGCACGCTGTTGACCAACGGCCAACTGACCAATGATGCCCAACCAACACTAAGTGGCACGACCGAAGCTAATGCTATTGTCACCATTCGTAGTAACGGAACGATCATTGGCACCGCAAATGCCGATGGCTCCGGTAGCTGGAGCTTCACCCCAACAAACGCGCTGGCGCAGGGGGAAAATATCTTTACGGTGACCGCAACGGATGCGGCGGGCAACACCAGCGGAGCTTCTGCCTCATTCACCGTTTTGGTCGATTCAGTTGCCCCGTCTGCACCAGTAATTCTGACCGTTCAGGACAATACCGCGCCGACAACCGGGCCAATCTCCAACGGGCAAATCAGTAACGAAAGTCGCCCGGCGCTCAGCGGTACGGGTGAAGTTGGCGCGACCATTACTGTCCTGAGCGATGGTCAGCCCATTGGCACCACCATTGTCGGCGCAGGCGGAACCTGGAGTTTTACCCCAACGGATGCGCTGGGTAACGGTACGCATACGCTGACCGTCACCGCCACCGACAGCGCGGGCAATACCAGCCCTGCCTCCAACGGCTTTACGCTCACGGTTGATACCGTATCGCCGAACGCACCGCTCATAACTCAGGTCACCGATGATGTCGGCCCGCTGACCGGAAATCTGAACAACGGCCAGGCGACAAACGATGCGCGCCCTACCCTCAGCGGTACGGCTGAAGCCAATTCCACGGTGAGAATTTACGATAACGGATCGTTTATCGGTTCAATCACAGCGGATAGTACAGGCGCCTGGAGCTTCACGCCGGGAACCGCGCTTGGCAACGGTAACCACGCGCTGACGGTGACAGCAACCGACGCAGCCGGAAACGTTAGCCCAACGTCCGCTGGGTTTAACATCGTTGTTGATACTGTTGCCCCGCTTGCGCCAACGATTATCCAGGCTTTTGATGACGTGGTGCCGGGAACCGGAACGCTGTCGAACGGCGCTTACACCAATGATACTCGCCCCGTACTGAACGGCTCGGCGGAAGCCGGTGCCCGGGTAGCCATCTACGATAATGGCACGCTGCTGGCGACGGTGACAGCGGCAATAGATGGCACCTGGGAATATCTGCCTGCCACACTGGGCAACGGCCCGCATGTCTTTACCGCCATTGCCACGGATGCCGCCGGGAACGTCAGCCCCACCTCAAGCGAATTTATTATCAACGTTGACACGATCGCGCCGTCAGCGCCGCTCCTGACCTCGGTGGTGGATGACGTCGCAGGCGGTGTGTTCAACGCGGGGCTTAGCAACGGGCAACTGACTAACGATGCCCGACCAACGCTCAACGGTACCGCCGAAGCGGGCAGCACCGTCAGCATCTATGACGGCAGCACCCTGTTGGGTACCACGCTGGTGCAAAGCAATAACAGTTGGTCGTTTACCCCAACCACGCCGCTGGCAAATGGATCGCACACCTTCACCGTCACCGCTACCGATGCGGCGGGCAACACCAGCGGCGCAACGGCAGGCTTTAGCGTAGTGGTCGACACCACGGCACCAACGCAGCCTTCAATCAGCAGCATTATTGACGATGTTGGGCCAAACATAGGGGCGATTGGCAATAATCAGCCAACCAACGACGCACGCCCAACGTTAAACGGCACCACGGAAGCCAACGCTCGGGTCGATATTTATGATAACGGCACCTTTGTAACCAGCGTAACGGCGGACGGCAGCGGCAGCTGGAATTACACGCCACCTACGGCGTTGGGTCAGGGGACGCATTCCTTCACCATCACAGCAACAGACACCGCAGGTAATACCAGCGGGCTATCATCTGCCTCCGCAATTGTGGTCGATACCGTCGCACCGGGTACTCCAACCGGTCTGGCGGTCAACGCCAACGGCACCACGCTGACCGGCGTTGCCGAAGCGAACAGTACGGTGATCATCACTTCCAGCAGCGGAACCGTACTTGGTACCGCAACAGCCAACGCCTCCGGTAATTTCACCTTCACGCTGAGCCCACCGCAAATCAGTGGGCAAACGCTGCTGGTCAGCGCACAGGATGCCGCAGGCAACATCGGCACAGCGGGTAACGTGCTGGCACCGTTTACTGGTGTACCGCCTGCGCCGGTTATTGCCAGCGTATTTGACGACGTGGGCACAATTACAGGTCTGGTCGCGGCAGGTAAAACCACCAATGATACCCGTCCAGCCCTTAGCGGAACGGCGCAGGCTAACGCCATCATCAATCTGTACAACAACGGCGTACTCATGGGTAGTACGACCGCAGATAGTAACGGCCTCTGGAACTTTACCCCATCCGGCGCGCTCAGCGAAGGTAACCACGCGTTTACCGCCACGGCAACAAACGCCAACGGCGTAAGCGGGGTGTCCGGCTCGTTCAGCGTGATTGTGGATACCACGCCGCCGACCGCGCCAACGATACTGATCAGCGCCGATGGCGGTACTATCAGTGGCGTCGCCGAAGCGGGAAGCACGGTTACCATCTCTCTGCCCGGCGGCACCAGCGTGACGGCAATCGCCAACAGCAGCGGTGTCTACAGCGTCAACCTGCCGGTTCGCCAGATTGAGGGTCAGTCGCTGTCCGCCACGGCGACCGATGCGGCGGGAAATACCTCATTGCCAACAAGCGCTATCGCGCCGGTATTGCCGCTGCTGGCTGAAGACAATGTCACCAGTCTGCCTCTACAAACCGATGTCACCGTCAGCACCGAGCATCAAAGCGATTATGGTTTCCTGTTGGTCAATGCGCTGGGAAATGTCGCCAACGTGCTGGGGAACGATACAGCAAGCGTCAATTTCAGCATCGCTTCTGGCGGCAGCGGATCCATTACAATCAATGCCGCAGCGACCGGCGTGGTGCTGTCGCTGTTAAACACGCTTGAAGTCGTCATCCAGCGCTTCGACACCGCGCTGAATGCCTGGGTAACGGTGGTGGATACCGGGAAACCAGACTTTGCCAGCCTGCTCACCCTGGGCGCCTCGGGCGTAACGCTCAATTACAGCGGACTGACTGGCGGGGATTACCGCGTGGTCAGCTACAACACCAACCTACTGGCGACTGGGGCATACACCAGCCTTGATGTCTCGGTGGTAAAAGCCAGCGCAGGGACCATCACCGGTGGTACTACCGAGTCTGGCAATATCATCACCGATACCGATCCCGCCAACGGGCAGGATAACGCCCCTTCCGGCACGCTGGTCACCACCATCACTGACGGTAACGGCAACGTTGTGAACATCCCGGCGGGCGGCATTGATGTGCAGGGAAAATACGGCACCCTGCATATCAATCAGAATGGTAGTTACACCTATATTCTGACCAATACGTCAATCTCAGTGTATGGACGTTCCGAAAGCTTCACCTACACGCTAACGCATGGCAGCGATCACTCCTCGGCAAAACTGGTGGTCACGCTGGGTCAGGCCCCAACCACCAGCACGGTAACGGCGGCAGACGATGTGGCTGTGCTGACTTACGGGACGCAGGTCATTGCAGTCGACAACCATCCATCACAACAAACCGGCTTCACGCTCGCCAGCGTTGGTTTGGGACAATTGTTGGATGTCAGCCTGGTCAACGGTTTGACCAACCCGATTAAATTCAACGTTGATGACGGCGCGACCCGAACGATCACGGTTCAGGCCAACGTACTTGGCGTAACGCTGGGCGGCTTTGATCTCTATGTCTACCGCTTCAACGAGTCTATTCAGCAGTATGAGCAGTACCGGGTACAGCCGAACTGGGTCACCGCCCTGCTGGGCGGCAGCTCACCGGCGTATACCATTACACTGCCGGGCGGTGACTATCTGTTCCTGCTTAATGCTTCCGGCGGCCTGACGCTACTGACCAGCTATACCCTGAATATTCAGGCCGATCACACCTACGCCGTCGACAGTCTGAGTGCAGCAACCAATGGAAATCTGCTGGCCAACGACTCGGCTCCGGCTAATACCGTTATCACCGAAGTTAACGGTGTCACCGTTAACACAACAGGCACTACCACCATTAACGGACAGTACGGCACACTGACTATTGATGCGAAAGGGAACTATACCTACACGCTGAGAAGCGGACTGGGCGCAGACGGTATCAATACGCCGGACAGCTTTGTGTATAAGGTCAAAGCACCAAACGGCGATACCGGCAGCGCGTCGCTGAACATTACGGCAACCCCACAGGCGCTGGATGCCGTAAACGACATCAGCAGCCAGATGGCGGTCACCACCCAGGCCGATACATCCAGGTCGTTTACCGACAACAGCGTTGGGAACGCCAGCTGGAGCGCCCAACTCCTTTCACCCACCTCACAAAATGGTACTGGCGTCATTGAAGTCGCGACGGGAACGGCGGTGCAAAACGCCATACTGCATTTTAACGTCGCTTCAGGTCTGACGCTGGGCGGACTGACCGTCACCTGGGCGCTGTATGACAGCAACAACGTCAAGATTGCCGGTAACTCATTCAATGGCGGATTGCTGATTGGCGGCAATATTGATATTGCCCTCAGCGGGGTAGTACTGCACCCCGGCAACTATCGCCTCGACTATACCGGCAGCGTCGGGGCTCTGGGGCTGGGGAATATCACCATCACCCCCAGCGTGAAAGGCACGATAATCGACCTGCAAAACTTCGAGACTTCCACAGCGAATAGCGTCACCGGCAATATTTATGACGGAGACCATATTGCCAGCGTGCATACATTGCTAACGGTGAATGGCACGGGCGGCAGCGCCGCCACGCTGGATCCGCTGAGCAGCACGACCAGCGCCATCATTAACGGGTTGTACGGCAAACTGACCATTGGCATTGATGGTCATTACACCTATGCCCTCAACAGCGATGTCTCGCTCTCCACCATCGTCACCAAAGAGACATTTACCTACACCCTTAACGACCTGAATGGCCATACCGATACCGCTACGCTGACCATCAATATGAATCCGCAAGTGGTGAGTACCGTCGATGCCGATCGCCTGACTGGCAGCGCCTACGGCGATACGCTGATTTATCACCTGCTCAATGCCAACGACGCTACCGGCGGTAACGGAACAGCGGACACCTGGACCAACTTCTCGCTGGCCCAGGGTGACAAAATCGATATCGGTGACCTGCTGGTGGGCTGGAACGGGCAGAACGCGACGCTCGGCAACTACCTCACCGTTACCACCAGCGGTAACAACACGGTTATTGCCATCGACCGTGACGGTACGGGCAACACTTATCACTCAACCAATCTCATCACGCTGGAGAACGTACACACCACGCTCGACGAGCTGGTGCAACAAAATCACATTGTGCCCTGAAGTGAACATATAGCGTTAAAGCGCCATAACTACAGCCCCGGATGCGATGACATCCGGGGCAATAACAGTCGTCGCTGCCGTATTTTGTAAGGGATAATCTATGAGAAATGTCGCGCCTGTTGCCTTACTGCTGGCATTAACGTTCTGTACCCTGCGGGTGAATGCCGAAGATGAACCGCAAATTATTACGCCGGAAGGACTGGCCACTAGCCAGATGCTTCCCTCGCTGGACGGCGCGGTTGCCGATCTGCCGCTAAGTGCCGCCGCTCCCGGTAGCCTGACGCTCAACGACGCGGTGAGTCGTGCCGTGAGCTGGCATCCTTCTATTCGTGAATCCATCGGCAAACTGCTCTCACAAAACGAGCAAATCGACGTGGCGAAGTCAAAATATTACCCGCAGGTTTCTGCCGGAATGAACAACGGTTACAGCAATACCTACACCGACCACGGCTTTAGCCCGGCGCTGGTGATTTCGGTATCGCAAATGCTGTACGACTTCGGCAAAGTGGCAAGCCAGGTCCGCGCCGAGACCGCCGGAGCCGCGCAACAGCAGGCGAATGTGTTACTCAGTATTGATACCATCGCCCACGCCACCGCCAACGCGATAGTCCAGGTGCAGACGTGGCAGCAAATGGTGGACGCCGCCGAAGAGCAGCTCACCGCCTTAAACGGCATTGGTCGACTGACCCGTCAACGCAATGATGAAGGGGCAACCTCGCTGTCAGACGTGGTGCAAACCGATGCGCGTATCGAGTCTGCACGTTCTCAGTTGGCGCAGTATCAGGCCAATCTCGACAGCAGCAAGGCAACGCTGATGAGCTTCCTCGGCTGGAACTCGCTTAACGGCATCAGCAATGAATTCCCGGTCAAACTGGACAGCAGTTGTGATGTGGTCAAACCGGACGATAAACTGGTTCCCGCGGTCCTGGCGGCCTGGGCGCAGGCGAATGTGGCGCAGGCAAATCTCGACTACGCCAACGCGCAGATGACGCCCACCATCTCTCTGGAACCGTCGGTTCAGC
Source organism: Citrobacter sp. CF971 (assembly GCF_006385635.1). Classification (NCBI taxonomy): domain Bacteria; kingdom Pseudomonadati; phylum Pseudomonadota; class Gammaproteobacteria; order Enterobacterales; family Enterobacteriaceae; genus Citrobacter; species Citrobacter sp. CF971. The sequence goes on from NZ_CP041051.1 coordinate 3,705,578, forward strand.
ACTATCTCAACGACAAATACCCCAGCCATGAGGTACTCGACAAAACCCAGTATTCTGCATGGGTAAAAGTTGAGATGCCGCTGTATCAGGGAGGCGGACTCACCGCCAGACGCAACGCCGCCAGCCATGCGGTAGAATCTGCACAATACTCCATCCAGCGCACCCGACTCGAAGTACGGCAGAAATTACTGGAGTCCCGCAGCCAGGCGATGAGCCTCGCCACCGCCCTGCAGATTCTGCGTCGCCAACAGCGGCTGAGCGAACAAACGCGCGAGCTTTATCAACAGCAATATCTGGACCTTGGCTCGCGCCCGTTGCTCGACGTGCTTAACGCCGAGCAAGAGGTGTATCAGGCCCGTTTTGCTGAACTCCAGACTCAAAACCAGCTGCGCCAGCTCCAGTTGAACTGTCTCTATAACACCGGCTCGCTTCGCCAGGCGTTCGCCTTAAATAATCGCAGCATTCAATCGGTGGAGATCAAGCTATGAGCGACCTCGATTCACATGCGGATGATGTAATTGGCGAACACGCCCTGAGCCAGTGGGCGCAGGCGATGACGCATATTGCCAATCACTATCGCGTGGCCTGTTCTCCAGGCGCAATCCAGGCCAACGCCCCATGGTTTGCGGGAAAAAGCCGGGCCACGGCCCTGTCGCAACTGGCGCGTCAGGCGGGACTGTCATTTCATGCGCTGAATACCGCCACGCAGGCGTTCGGTCAATGGCACCTGCCAGTGGTGGCGGAACTGCGCGACGGCCAACTGATGGTAATAGAACATTTTAACGGCGAAGATACGTTAGATGTTTTCATCATCGCCGAAGAGGGCCAGCGTAACAGGTTAACGATTGCAGAACTTCTGCCGGAGATCGTGAGCATTACCGCGCTGCGCCCGCTGTCGGCGCTGAAGGACAGTCGGGTAGACCGCTATATTTCGCGCTTCAAGCCCGACTGGATGCGCGAACTGGTGTTAAAGGACATCCGCCCTTACCTGCCGGTCATGATTGCTGCCTTTCTGATTAACGTCCTGTCGCTCGCCGGGATTATCTTTTCCATGCAGGTCTATGACCGGGTGATCCCCGCCCAGTCTTATCCAACGCTGTATGTTCTCTCTACCGGTGTTCTGGTGGCGGTGCTGTTTGGCTTTTTGCTGCGCGAAGCGCGTACCCACATAATGGACCTGCTCGGCAAACGCGCCGATATGCGCATTTCCGATCGCGTGTTTAGCCACGCATTGCGGCTGCGCAACAGCGCCGTCCCCCGCTCGACGGGGAGCTTTATTTCTCAACTGCGCGAGCTGGAACAAGTTCGCGAGATGATCACCTCTTCGACCATGTCGACCATTGTCGATCTGCCGTTTTTCTTTCTGTTTATCGTGGTGCTGGCATTTATCGCCCCGCCGCTGGCGTGGATTGCCCCCGTCGCGGCCCTGCTGATGATCCTGCCGGGCTTGCTGTTACAGAAGAAGCTGGCGGTGCTCGCCAACCAGGCTGCCCATGAATCCACCCTGCGTAACGCGGTGCTGGTCGAAAGCGTCCAGGGGCTGGAAGACATCAAGCTGATGCAGGCGGAAAACCGCTTTTTACAGCAGTGGAACAGCTATATCCGTATTACCGGAGAGTCAGGGCTACGCACGCGTAAGCTGACTCAAGGGCTGATTGGCTGGGGCATGTCGGTACAAAGCCTGGTCTACGCCGCCATCATTATGTTCGGCGCGCCAATGGTCATTGAAGGCACGATGACCACCGGCGCCGTGGTGGCGGCTTCAATGCTCGGTTCCAGAATGATTGCCCCGATGGCTAATCTGTGCGGCGTGCTGGCCCGCTGGCAACAGGTTAAGGCGGCGAAGATGGGATTAGACAGCATCATGCAGCTTCCCACCGAAACGCAGTACGACGAAGACAGGGTGCATCAGGAGATTTTTCACGGCCATTATCTGTTTGAAAACGCACACTTTCGCTACCACAGTGATGATCAGCGCGTTCCGCTACGCATCTCGCGCCTGGAGGTCATGCCCGGCGAACGGGTGGCGATCCTCGGGCGTAACGGCGCCGGGAAATCAACGCTGCTGCAGGCCATGGCGGGTGGTGTGGAGATTATCCAGGGCGATGTCCGGCTCGATAACCTGAGTCTGGTGCAAATCGATATGGCCGATTTACGCCGCAACATCGGTTTTCTCAGCCAGAATGCGCGACTGTTTTTCGGCACCCTACGCGAGAATCTGACCCTCGGCGCACCGCACGCCAGCGATGCGCAGATCTTCGAAGCGCTGGAGGTCAGCGGCGCGGCTGCTTTCGTTAAACAGCTCGCCAAAGGGCTGGCGCATCCCATTATGGAAGGCGGCAACGGTTTGTCCGGTGGACAACGGCAGTCGATCCTGCTGGCTAGAATGCTGCTGCGATCGCCCAATATCGTGCTGCTCGACGAACCCAGCGCCTCGCTGGATGAACATACCGAGCGGGAATTTATTCAGCGCCTCAACCAGTGGTTGGGAAACCGCACATTGATTGTCGCCACCCATCGCGTACCGGTTCTGGAACTGGTCGAACGCGTGGTGGTGTTGAAAGAAGGTCAACTGGTCATGGATGCCCCGAAAGCGCAGGCGTTGAATGCGAGCCGGGCACCTGCCCCTACCCACGGTCGGGAGTGGAAAAATGAAAACCAATCCGCATGATGCCGCCATGGACGACCTCGATATCCGCCGCGAGCACCGTTTTTCCGGGGCCAGCCGCATTATTCTGCTCAGCACGCTGTTGTTTGCCGTCCTGGGTATCTGGGCATATTTCGGCAAGCTGGATGAAGTCTCAACCGGCAGCGGGAAAGTGATCCCCAGCTCGCGTGAACAAGTCTTGCAATCACTGGATGGCGGTATTCTCGCCGAACTGACGGTCCGCGAGGGAGATAAAGTCCAGGCTAATCAAATTGTTGCTCGCCTCGACCCCACCCGTTCAGAGTCCAACGTTGGGGAGAGCGCCGCCCGTTATCGCGCCTCACTGGCTTCCAGCGCAAGGCTCAATGCTGAAGTTAACGATCTGCCGCTGGTCTTTCCCGATTCATTGCGCGCCTGGCCGGATCTCATCGCCTCCGAAACTCGCCTGTATAAAAGCCGTCGCGCGCAGCTTGCGGATTCAATGGCGGAACTGCAGGATGCGCTGGTCTCGGTCAATAAAGAGCTGGCCATCACCCAACGGCTGGAGAAAAGCGGTGCCGCCAGCCATGTAGAAGTGCTGCGCCTGCAACGACAAAAAAGCGATTTGGGATTAAAAATCACCGACCTGCGCTCGCAATATTTCGTGCAGGCGCGGGAAGCGCTGTCAAAAGCCAACGCCGAAGTGGATATGCTGGCGGCTATTTTAAAAGGACGCGAGGATTCCGTCACCCGCCTGACCGTACGCGCGCCGATGCGTGGTATTGTGAAAAATATCCAGGTCACCACCATTGGCGGCGTTATTCCGCCCAACGGCGAGATGATGGAGATTGTGCCGCTGGACGATCATCTGCTGATCGAAACCCGCCTGTCGCCGCGTGATATCGCGTTCATCCATCCCGGCCAGCGGGCGCTGGTGAAGATAACCGCCTATGACTACGCCATTTACGGCGGTCTGGAAGGCGTAGTCGAAACCATCTCACCGGACACCATTCAGGATAAAGTGAAACCGGAAATCTTCTATTACCGCGTGTTTATCCGCACCCATCAGGACTTCTTACAGAACAAACTGGGACGCCATTTCTCCATCGTACCGGGCATGATTGCCACAGTGGATATAAAAACAGGTGAAAAAACCATCGTCGACTATTTAATCAAACCGTTTAATCGCGCAAAAGAAGCGCTGCGCGAGCGCTAAATCCTTGAGGATTAGGGGTTGCGGGGGCTGGTCACGCGTGTCACAAGTCTGTTATACTTGTCCTAACACATTGGGGCTGATTCTGGATTCGACGGGATTCGCGAAACCCAAGGTGCATGCCGAGGGGCGGTTGGCCTCGTAAAAAGCCGCAAAAAAATAGTCGCAAACGACGAAAACTACGCTTTAGCAGCTTAATAACCTGCTCTGAGCCCTCTCTCCCTAGCTTCCGCTCTTAAGACGGGGATCAAAGAGAGGTCAAACCCAAAAGAGATCGCGTGGATGCCCTGCCTGGGGTTGAAGCGTTAAATCTAATCAGGCTAGTCTGGTAGTGGCGTGTCTGTCCGCAGGTGCCAGGCGAATGTAAAGACTGACTAAGCATGTAGTACCGAGGATGTAGGAATTTCGGACGCGGGTTCAACTCCCGCCAGCTCCACCAATCATGATTGGACAGTGATAGGACATCACTAGCAATAACAGGAAGTTAGCAGTCTCAGTTGGACACCGACCAGACGGTGAGGGGACAAAAAAGGATACGCAAAGGAGCCGCGGCTCCCGAGTGACAAAAAAGCCCGCTGATGCGGGCTTTTTTGTATTCATTAGCTCAAAGTCGAATTCTTGCCTCGATAACTTTTTGATACAGTGTGATTGCTTCATCAACCAGAGCCAATGGATAGCAAGTGTTGATATTAATCCCTGAAGGGCATTTAATCTTCTCGGCACCATTTTCGCTACGTAGTTTCTCACACCACTGCCAGATCTCCTCGACAGAGTATCCCTCAAGGCCAAGTTCTAACAGGCGTTGCGGAACACTCCTGAATTTTGATAAATCCCTTAAACTTTCTAACGAGTTAACTTTTAGTTCAACCTGGTTTACCCGGCTCTCGAGTTCTTCACGCCTTTCAATCTCCATCACTAAAGCTTGAACTGTTTGCTGAAGACTATTTGCGAAAGCACTCAGTTCCGAACGTTCCTGCTTAGGAGGGGGCGGATAAACACCAAACTCGCGAATTGAGGGCAGAACACTATGAAAGAGCCAGCGCTGGAATTTTTTCCCTGCTGCCGTCGTATCTTGAGCAAGGACCCTGTATAAACCTGGCTCAGTGAGGAAAGTTTCAGAAATTGTCTCGCCATCTACAATAAGAGGAACGTTTCTGAATTCATCTGGATCTAGCGTCTTAATTACTGCTTTAAGAACAGTGATAAGACTTTGGGATGTTTTACCATCAAGCTTTCTGTTTTCTGCTGAAAGAGTCTTCAAAACGTCCGAGAGTGAAACAAAAAGCTGTCCTTTTTCGTTCATACTACGAATGTAATTTTCGCCACACTCCCCTTCGTAGCAAAGTTGTAACAAGTTTTTTTGCACGCTACCCCTCCTTAGTTTTTTTTGATTATACCGTCGGCAGCAAAATTGTCATGGGTATAGTAATAAGTCGCATTTTCCTACAAAACTGAAAAATCGAATACTTAGGATGAATTCCCCCTAGCCCCGAACCGTTCAAAAAACAACCACACTCACATCGCCAACCTCTCCGTTCTTCTTTCCCAGAACTGCTGTAAACACAATGCATGGTTCTGAAAGATAGTGGTTGATAGTGAACTATATGCAGGCACAAAAACCAACGCACATACAATATATAGTTATTTTTGGTTAAGCATTGCACTTTGAGAAAAAAATTTGTAAATTAAGTGCACACGTTGAGCTTAAAAATTTCTACAGATTTTGTTGATTTTGAGTTTAGCTTTCAGTATAAAGTAAGCAGGACTTGTAGGAGGCACAACATGGTAACTAGCTTTGGTAAAGCTCTCAGAAAACTGAGAATAGACCGGGGTATGGTACTCAAGAATATGGCTGATATGTTGGGGGTGAGCTCAGCTTACTTGTCAGCCATTGAATTAGGTAAGCGAGCCATACCTGACTCATTAGTAAATTCAGTAGCTGCTGCATTCGGATTAAGTGGTCAAGAAGCCAGCGACCTTAGGAAACAGGCTGAGATTTCTCAACCATCACTGAAAGTCGATATGTCCGATGCAGAGGATCAGAATAAAGAATTGATGCTTGTCTTTGCCCGTAAGTTCAAAGATCTGAGTCCTGAACAGCTTGATAAACTCAACAAAATGTTAAAGGACTAGATGATGACTATTGCGAAACGAGAACTTGGCCATCGCGTTTCACCTCTCAGCAATGACATGATTAAATCTTATGCGCAGCGTTTGAGGGATGTTCTTCAGATATCGAATCATACATATCTGAGACTGGATGTATTGCTAGAAGGTCTTATGGCCTCAGAAAGCATCGACCTTGAAATTGTGGAAGATCACGAGTTGCCTAAACGGTACGCAGTGACTTACCCAGACAAAAACAAGATTGTTTTGCAACAGTCTGTTTATGATGCCCTCTGTTGTGGAGAAAATCATGCACGATTTACTGTTGCACACGAAATTGGTCATCTGATTATGCACCGCAATCAAGGGGCATACGCTCGTAGTAAGAGCAATGGTGGACACAAAATTTATGAGGACAGTGAGTGGCAAGCAGATGTCTTTGCCAGCCATTTCCTTATAGATGCAAGGTTAGTCTCTCCAGCGATGAATGCTGAGGACGTTAGCATAACATTCGGGGTTAGCTTGCAGGCAGCTGAAACGTGGATGAGAAAAAATGTTAAAAGATAACGAAAAAGCCAGCGAACCGCTGTCGCTGGCTTCTCCTATCGTAAGCGAATACGAAAAACTTGGCGGTTGTGAGTATACGCTTACCTTAGGTTTTGTCAACAGCGAAACTTTAAAGGTACCTATACATGAGTATTACAAACGCCAGTAACGAAGAGTATATCACTATTTATCGCCCTTTTATTACTGTAAAGGGTAAGCGAATCTTCGCTCATCAGAAAGGTCTTTCCGCCTTTCCGATCAAGATTCCAGTTTCTAAGTATCGTGGTTAATCTTCATTAAGCAAAGGCCCTGGTTTCCCCCAGGGCCTTTTTTTATTATATAGCAGGACAATCATCAAACTCCGCATTCCTAGCATCATTAATGATGTACGTAATCACTCCGAATATTGCGGGTGCAGAACTGTAAGCGTCATCATCTACTGGCAGCGCTTCCCTTCTCCCATTCTCCAGATTTATCAGGTGGGGCTGAGGGTGAGTTCGGTATCGCTTGATCCTGAATTCCCCGTCGATTGCACATATCAGCAGTGAACCATCGCAGGCAGTATCAGCGTTCGTAACTGGCTCGCTGGCATTGACGTGAAGGGAGAGTGAGATATGTGGCGAGGAACGAATCGCGGCGGTAGCCAGATGATACTCACTGCCTACGAATACGACCCAGAAACCAAAAAATCAAAGTCAGTTTACCTGCTACGGCATCACAGCAAAGTTAAGCAGACCACGCTTGAGCAAAAACTTGTTGTTGAGAACGATGCGTTTGGTCGGTTTAAACCGATGGTCGAGCTTACCGACTTTCCAGAAAGATTAAGCGAACGAGAAGCGATGCTGAAGCTGGCCGACTGGCTACACCGACTTGGCGTGGCGATTGAAGATAACTGGAGCACACAATGACAACTAACCACCCGGCGCACGGTCCTGTATCACTCGATCGCCTGCACCAGATACGCGAAATACTCAGCAAAGCATTAGCACAAAGCGACGGCGGCAATCTCGGATACGCAATGACTGATGCTGTGAAGGTGATTGATGGGGCGATTGCAGCGTTTGGTGCTGAGCCTGTGCTTTACGCTGCGTATGAAACTCTGGCTTATGCCAAGGCCGGAGAGCTTCACCTTAAATGCCTGTCTCAGCCAATGGGAGATGCTGTGATTCCACTTTACGCTCACCGCCAAGCGACTGAAGAAATTGGATCATGGAATAATCACCGGAACACGCCTACCAATAAGCCAGCAATAGATACTTACGATCTGCTTAAACACATCGAAGGCATGGAAGTATCAGTAGACGTTAGCACCTGTGATGCAGATGCTGGCCATCGTTATTTCGGCACTGTAACTGAAATATCTGAACTGGACACTGCAAAGAATGGCTACATTCTGTTGGTTCAGGATGCGAAGCCAAACTTCAAACAGGCTGGCAACTCTCCGGTGATTGGCTTTGACCTAGCATCTGAACCTGATCGCTCGGTCGAGGTTCACTATCTTGCACCTCCAGGCTACGTGATGGTTCCGAAGAAGCTAACCGCCGAGAACGGCGCAAAGGGTGTACTGTCCGGTGAGTTTTCAGAAACGAAATTTATAAACTGCCCAGAGTGTTTTGGTGATGATGAATGCGAAACATGCGACGGCAGCGGTCAAATTGAGATAACAGTGCCAGTCAGTTGGACGAACATCAAGGCCATTTGGGCTAAAGGTGTCGAGCATTTCGAAGCAGCACCTCAGCAGGAGAATGTATAACGTGAACAATTTAATGATCGACCTCGAATCCATGGGCAAAAAACCGAATGCCCCTATCGTCTCCATTGGTGCCGTGTTTTTCGATCCGCAAAGCGGTGAACTGGGTCAGGAGTTTTACAGCGCCGTTAACCTTGAAAGCGCTATGGAGCAGGGAGCGGTGCCAGATGGTGACACTATTCTGTGGTGGTTAAGACAAAGCTCAGAAGCACGATCAGCAATCTGTGTGGATGATGCGATGCCGATATCGTCTGCCCTATCTGAACTGAGCCATTTCATTAATCGGCATTCTGATAACCCAAAATATTTAAAGGTTTGGGGCAATGGAGCTACTTTCGACAACGTTATATTGCGCGGCGCATATGAGCGCGCCGGCCAGGTTTGTCCGTGGCAATTTTGGAACGATCACGACGTCAGAACCATCGTCACATTAGGCAGAGTTGTGGGTTTCGATCCAAAGCGAGATATGCCATTCGATGGGGTTGCACATAACGCACTGGCTGATGCCCGCCACCAGGCGAAATATGTTTCAGCGATTTGGCAGAAACTAATCCCAACCACCAGCAACAGCTAAAATTATCCCCGGGTGCAGCCGGGGTAATGGAGAAATATATGCTGAGCCTCGATTGTGTTCCCATCTCAACTTATTGCAAAGAGACTGGCGAAACCCCGGATGCCATCAACAAACGTGTGCAACGTGGAGTATGGCGTGAAGGGGTTCAGGTGCTAAAGGTCGACGGCGTTAAGGAAAGATGGATTGATCTTAGTGAGGTTGCAAAATGGGCACGACAGAATCGCCTAAGCTCCCGCGCGGCGTAACCATCAGGAAACACCGCAACGGCGAAACCATCAATATTACTTTCACTTATAAAGGGGTTAAATGCCGTGAGCCCCTTTCTAATCTGGACGTAACCCCTAAAAACATCAAATACGCCGAGCGCACACTCGGCGAAATCCACAACAAGATCGAAAGGGGAACATTTGTTTATGCGGAATACTTTCCCCGTTCTACCCGGTTAAAAATTTTCGGCAACGCTGCCGCAGGCAAAACGGTGAAGATGTACCTGGACGAGTATCTGGTGATATGCGAAACGAGGAAACTATCCCCTTCAACAATTGGTGGATATAAGAAATGCCGAAGCGCGCTGTCATCACTTCATATTTTTCCCGCAAGTGAGTTGACGCCGGCCGCATTGAAGACATGGATCCAGAGCCAGAAAACAACATTGAAGACTATCCGAAACCAACTTTCCTTCCTACGCTCAGCTTTGGATGAAGCGGTGACGGATGGCGTGCTTCAGATTAACCCTGTCTCACTGGTAACAGCCTCAAGGTATCAAAGTGATAAATCAGAGGCAGAAAGTAGTTATGTGGTAGATCCGCTATCACCAATAGAAGTTGACGCTTTGCTCTCTGCTGCTGGCAATAAGCAGTGGGAGAATCTTTTCCGGTTCGCGATACAAACTGGGATGCGTAGTTCCGAATTGTGTGCTCTTCGTTGGCGAGATATCGACTTTGTAGGGAAGACTGCACACGTTCAAAATGCCAGTGTAGTTGGCGTCATCAAAGGAACAAAAACAAAAGCCGGTACGAGGAAAGTAGAACTGACTGAAGAGGCATTGGCAGCTCTAGCCAACCAGAAACTATTCACTTTCATGAAAGATGAAACTATCTTCGAAGATCCAAAAAGTAATAAACCGTGGGCTAGTGCTGATGCGATAAGAAAAAAAGCATGGGTACCAACTCTACGAAAAGCAGGCATCCGCTACCGTAACCCATATCAGACAAGGCATACCTTTGCCACACGCCATATCAGCCGTGGTGCCAACTTGTTCTGGCTAGCAGCCCAAATGGGGCATAAGGGTCCTGAAATGCTATTCCGACACTATGGACGGTATTTGAAGGAATACGACAACAATACTTCACTGAAAACATTGAAAAAAAATATGTAATCCCAAATAATTCCCTACTTCATAATGAAGTAGGGACTCTAAGCATGGCAGATTCAAGTTGGGTTGATGTTGGAAGCTTCTTAGCAAGTGCTTGCTCTGCTGTAGCGGCTTACCTAGCTATCAGGCAAACAATAAACCAGAGAAAAATATCAATAAAGCCTCAGTTAATAATAAATGATGTTGAAATAAGAGAAAACAAACTAAGTAAAAACAATTACACTTCCAGACCATTAGAGAATGTTGGAACATCTCTCCTTGGACCTACTATAATTAATGCTGGATTAGGTTCCGCACTCAATGTAAGAGTTGAATGGGATTATCCTTTGGAAGAAAAATTATCTTGGCTAAAAAACAACATCAATAGAATATCAAAAAATTTTAATATTTTTTATACTGTGACAAAAGGCAGCAATTCAGAAAGCTATGATATAACAGGAGGGAATACAACGGTAATTTTTAAGACAATACTCCATGATAGCTTTAATTATATTCTACCTCTAAGCATCGAAAAAAAGACTGAGAGAATAAAAATACCCGTACTAATTATGAACACAATACTTAATGAAGTTAATTTCATTATGTTAACAGACGATAGAATTAATAAAAAAATATCAGGTCCATCTTTAAAAATTTCGTATCACGATGTTGAAGGTAATGAGTATTCAATAAAATATGAAAGTAGCTTTATCGTAAGTGAGGTTATACCAAATTTATACAGTAATAACTACATAGGCACCTTATGCTTCGAGGTCATAAATCAAAGCAGGACACCTCATGTACTACAAAGGATACGCAAAAGCTACGCGGATTTTATTAGCGAGCATGATTTCAATAAAAACAAATAGTTGTAACATTTCGGACGCTGGTTCAACTCCCGCCAGCTCCACCAATTTTTGATATATTGAAGTTCAGTGAAGTCTATCAAGCCCGCATGGAACCAGCCTTGCGGGCTTTTTTACGTCTATAGTAGTCTACCAAGAATTGCTAGAATCTACTCGTTATGGCACCCTTTTTGGGACCCAACACAAAGGGTCCAAAACATGAGGGTCCCAAACATGGCAAAAATCGCTAAGAAGCTCACTGACACTGAAATCAAAAGCACCAAACCTGCCGAGAAAGAGGTTAACCTTTTTGACGGCGATGGTTTGCTCCTGCGAATCGCCCCCTTGGCGAAGGGAGGAAAGAAAAATTGGTATTTCAGATATGCAGTGCCTGTGACCAAAAAGCGAACTAAGGTGAGCTTAGGAACCTATCCTCACCTTACACTTGCGAAGGCACGAGCTTTACGTGATGAGTATTTGTCGTTGCTTGCAAATGGTATAGACCCACAAGTTCATAACACCCACAAAGCCAATGCCCTTAAGGATGCCACGGAACATACATTTCAAGCAGTAGCCAAGAAGTGGCTTGATGAGAAAGTCAAAACGTCAGGCATCTCCCAGGATCATGCTAACGACATCTGGCGAAGCCTAGAGAGAAATATCTTTCCAACGTTGGGTGATACCCCCATTAAGGAGATTCGCCCTAAAATGCTTAAACAGCATTTAGAACCTATAGAAAAACGAGGTGTCCTTGAAACACTTCGCCGCATCATATCCCGCCTGAATGAAATTTTCCGCTATGCAGCAACAGAAGAACTCATAGAATTCAATCCGGCTGACAACCTGGGGCAACGGTTCAGCAAGCCAAAAAAACAGAATATGCCAGCATTATCCCCTTCCGAACTCCCCCGCTTCCTGGTTGCTCTAAACAATGCTTCTGTCCGTTTAGAAACAAGGCTACTGATTGAGTGGCAACTTCTCACATGGGTTCGCCCTGGTGAAGCTGTTCGCACAAGATGGTCAGATATTGATATAGAAACCGGCATGTGGAACATCCCGGCGGAGTTTATGAAAATGAAGAAACCTCACAAAGTTCCACTGAGCAAAGAAGCTTTGCGAGTCTTGGATTCAATGAAAGCCATCAGCGGGCATAGAGAGTGGGTTTTTCCCAGTATCAAAGCTCCACTCAATCACATGCATGAACAAACAGCTAATGCGGCTATAATCCGTATGGGCTTCGGAGGTGAGCTTGTAGCTCATGGTATGCGATCAATCGCCAGAACGGCTGCTGAGGAGTGTGGCAAGTTTAGAACTGATGTCTTAGAAGCCGCCCTTGCCCACTCGAAAAAAGATGAAATAATTGCAGCCTACAATCGTGCAGAGTATCTCACAGAACGTGTGGTTCTCATGCAATGGTGGAGTGACTATGTTTCGTCTCAAAAATACAAAGTTATTGCCGCATAACTCTTCGATGATGGGTTAACTATCTTGATTTATTTGAAGAATTAATGATCACACCATTAACCTATGTGGACTAAGCATAGCCATTTACAAATGGTTACCTTGAGGCCAAATAACAAAAGCTGTCGGTCATATCAACTAAATAATTCACATCTCTTCTCGATTATCATACACCTCGAAGATCTACCAAATTCGCTCTAATCAATGATAAAACAGTTGAATTCGGTTAAAATTTGATCAATTTTATCCTCTACATTGTATTGAATCATCCATGAGGTTTCGTGCATGGCTAGAGAAAATGATAAAAATCATAGAGTTAGGGTCGCACAGTACTTGAGGATGTCTACCGACCATCAGCAATATTCTTTACATAATCAGTCCGAATATATCAAAGATTATGCTGAAAAGAACAATATGGAAATCGCTTATACCTACGATGATGCAGGTAAGAGCGGAGTCAGTATCGTAGGCAGGCATTCTTTGCAGCAGTTACTTAGCGATGTAGAACAAAAGAAAATAGATATTCAGGCTGTATTATTTTATGATGTGAGCCGTTTTGGTCGTTTTCAAAATAGTGATGAAGCTGCATATTATTCCTTTCTATTTGAGAGAAATGGTGTAGATCTTATATATTGTTCCGAACCTATACCCACTAAAGATTTCCCTTTAGAGTCCTCTGTTATACTGAATATAAAAAGATCTAGTGCTGCATATCACAGCAGGAATTTATCTGAAAAGGTATTTATAGGGCAAGTAAATTTAATAAAGCTTGGTTATCATCAAGGCGGTATGGCTGGTTATGGGCTGAGACGTCTTTTAGTAGACGAAAATGGCATAGCTAAAGAAATATTGAGTTTCCGCAAAAGAAAGAGTATTCAAACAGATAGGGTAATATTAATTCCGGGACCAAAAAATGAAATAAAAATTGTAAATAGAATCTATGATCTCTTTATAGATAATAATGTGCCAGAATTTATTATTGCTGAGAGATTAAATGAACAGAACATACCTGCAGAAAATGGAACATTATGGACTCGTGCAAAAATACATCAAATTTTGACAAATGAAAAATATATTGGAAACAATATATATAACAAAACCTCATCTAAACTAAAAAGTAGGCTTGTAAAAAACCCCAAACATGAATGGGTTAGATGTGACAAGGCATATAAACCTATTATTTCAAAGAAAAAATATAATAAAGCTCAAGAAATAATTCAGCTCCGATCCATTCATTTGACTAATGAAGATCTATTAGAAAAACTAAAACAAAAATTAGAATCTAATGGAAAACTATCAGGCTTTATCATTGATGAAGATGATACAGGCCCTTCATCTTCTGTTTATAGAACCCGATTTGGTGGTCTTTTAAGAGCATATACTTTGATTGGTTATAAGCCAGATCATGATTACAGCTATCTCAAAATAAATGAAGCACTAAGATCATTTTACTCAGAGATAATTGAGGATTTTAAGGGTGAAATTTTAAAAAGTAACTGTCATATAGACGAGTATAAATATGCCCCAATGCTTTACATCAATGATGAGTTTTTAATTTCCGTCCTTGTTACTAAATGCATACATATGAAATCAGGTAAACTTAGATGGAAAGTCCGGTTTGATAACTCACAGAAAGCAGACATAACAATTGTTATACGAATGAATTCACAAAATATTTCACCTCTTGATTTTTATATCATACCAAAGATTGAAAACGAATATAGTAAAATGTGCATGACGGAAACAAACAATATTCGATTAGATCTCTATAGATTTGATAATCTTGATAAACTTCTACAAATTATTACTCGCATGAAAGTGAGGGAACTATATGCTGCCTGAAAAAAATGAATTCCCAATAATTCAAATTGAGATTGCAAAAATAAAATTTCTTAACCCACGGACAAGAAATAAGGTAGTGCATGAAGAAATAAAGGAAAGCATAAAAAAAAGAGGGTTAAGCAAGCCTATAAGCGTAAGAGCTTTTGATGAAGACGATTTCAAATATGCTTTAATTTGTGGTCAAGGGAGAATAGAGGCTCTCGTTGCATTAGGTGAAACTATTATTCCAGCAATTGTAAGAGATGTATCAGAAGAAGATGCTTACGTTATGAGTTTAGTTGAAAACATTGCAAGGAGAAGACCACGTTCTAATGAGTTATTACAGGTGATTAAAGACATGAAAATCAGAGGGCTTTCAGACTCCGAAATAAGTGAGATTACTGGATATTCATCGAACTGGGTAAGCAGTATTAATATGCTACTTGATAAGGGAGAGCATAAACTTCTCTCAGCAGTCGAACGGGGTAATTTGCCTCTGTATCTTGCAGTACAATTTGCAAGATGTGAAACTGAGGAAGCACAAGATATTCTTACCGAAGCATATGATAAAAAATTAATAAAAAGTCGGGACATTATAAAGATAAAACACATTCTAAATAAAAGAACAGTTGGGAATAAAGGTGCAAAAGCAGCCGGATTTTATTATCACAAACCATCAAAAAGGATGACTGCAGAGGAGTTGATTGAGCTTTATGAAAATAGTATCGCTGAACATAAATCTGTTTATAACAACTCAAAATTCATAAAAACCAATCTACTAATAGTAAATGAGATTTTTAACATCATAATGATGAATAAAAGCTTTCAACATATACTTGAACAAGAGAATCTTTCAGAACTACCATCTCAGATATTAAACCCAGTAAACAAAGAGGTATCAAAATGATTCAGATACGTTTTGGCGATAATTTTATTTACCTGGAAACTAATAAGTTAATTCCATCTAAGGAATTATTAGAAAACGTAAAGCGAAGCCATAAATACCATCAAATAGTTACCTCCATCGAAAGCTTAGGTATTATTGAACCAATAATAGTGTTCTATGACAAAGATAAAGATGTCACTAAGATACTTGATGGCCATTTAAGGGTTGAGGCTTTAAAAGACTTAGGTATAGAAAAAGCTCCATGTATACTTTCGAGCATAGATGATGCTTTCACTCCTAACAAACAAGTGAATCATATAAATGTAGTTGAAGAACATAGAATGATAATTAAGTCTCTGGCAAAAGTATCAATTGAAAAACTTAGTGCTGCTTTGGGCATATCTGTTGATGCCATAAAAGATAAAGCTAATGTGATGAACGGCATAGATCCAAGTGTAATTGCGAAACTTTCTGATAAACCTATACCTAAGGCTACATTTGACGTTTTGAGGAAAATGAAGCCAATTCGCCAAATTGAAGCAGTCGGTACAATGATTAATTTTGATAATTATAGTAAAAAATTTGCAATGAGCATCTTGGATGCAACACCGGCATCGATGATAGTAAATAAAGGGAAAAACACTCCCTATAAAAAGGATATAAAAAAAACCATACTTCGTCTGGAACAAGAAATGGCAACAACTTCGGAAGAAACGAAAAAGCTTCAAACCGAGTATGGTTCAGATATGTTGAAATTCGTTATAATCCAGTCATATATTAATAAATTACTTGGCAACTCTAAAGTTCTTCATTGGTTCTTAGAAAACGAGGTTGATTATCTTAATGAGTTAAAAAGAATTTCTAGAATAAATTCTTTGGATGATAAGACTCTTACTGAAAACAGCAAATCATAGTCATGGTTTTATATAGCCTAAATAAACCAAGAAATATACTTACACAACGACCTTCACGCCGGAGAAGCTGTCAGATACGCCAGCAACCAAAGCATTACGTTTAAGTGTCAGTCATTTATACGAAGGGATAACTGCGCCGGACATTGAGTCGAATAAAGGCTGGTAGAGAGGGACAGTTCTGTGTCACCGGGAGATTAGTCAGAAACATCAGCGGCAGAACATATGAACCAGCAATTGGTAGTGCACAGAAAACTCTCCAGTATTTAATTATTCAACTTAACACTAAAAAATTCACATAGTTAATATCATAATTTTTCTTTGGTCTACGTATGCGAGAGACATTGTGGCTTTAACCAGGTATTAGGAGTCGTTTCAGATAAAAGATGTTCTTCGATTCGACTGGACTTGGTAATAGCAATAAGAAATCGTTAATATTGAAGGACGAAAGGCTACTTCAAAACAAAGTAACCTTTCCAATATCCCAATATATGGGACAAGTGGTACATTAACTGCACATAGTGCAGGATACATATGACATAAAACTTTTTATTTATGGCATACATTATAAATAACTTGTATTTTATGAATGTCAATAGGTTCTTTAAAATAATTAAATTGATTGTTTTTATTATAGCTTCGCTTGTACAAGCGAAGATCCTATTGTTCTTGAATGAATAATGCAAATTATAAGAGAAGCAAGGGCTAACTCTGCGAAGCCGCTGCGCTTGCTTCTTCGAGCTCCCCTTGCTTTTCTGCCCTTCGGTTAGAAAAGAAACCAAACCGCTACCAACCTTGAACATCTATATTTTTGAATAGATAAACACCCACCTTAACTACCACTATCAAAAATAGAAAAATCATCTTACAAATGACCCCACACACATCATTTTAGATTGCGACCTTATTAAATTAAAAATTTAACCTTAGATGGAATTTAATGTACAAGGAATGTCTTAATGTAACGGAGAATTTTAAACATTAAAAATTATAGATATGGTTTGTCATAGTCTGTACATCTATTCACCCCATGCATATGCACTAAGAAAGATTTTTTGAATAATGGAGTTGCCCCAGCTAAAACGGACACGGCTAATTAACTGCTAATATGGCATCAAGATATTCGCGTGGCGATTTCATGTTCAACCCCTTGTGTGGATGCAGATTATTATAATCCTCTATCCATTCTGCCATTTTGTCCATCACTGAGACTGCATCCGGCAGATCATTTACTTACACGTAATCCCGCTTGAACGTCTTTACAAACGATTCTTCCATGCCGTTACTTTACGGATGCGTACTGGTGTAGTACACACGATGAACCCCAGTGAACTGGCGAATGTGCGCGTGGCGTCGGCTATGCAGCAATTATGCCAATGACAGTGGCTCCATTGACGGCAATGACCTGCTACAATCCCGCTACAATGCACTTACTCCATGAGTCATTGCACTTGCTGAGCTAAACAAACACACTAAAACCAGATAATAATTAATCGCTGTATAAGCTCGTAACAAGCGGAACTTTAAGGCAAAATAGGGCCATCTTCCCCCTTCATAAGGTTACGCTAATGGCCAGAAAACCTAAAGAAATCAAAACAGACCCGTTAGAGGTCATCCTGTGGAAAGCGGCTGACAAGCTACGTAAGAACATTGATGCAGCCGAGTACAAGCATGTCGTGCTGGGCCTGATTTTCCTTAAGTATATTTCTGATTCTTTTGAATCTCATTATGAGTTGCTGAAGGCTGGTGAAGGCGAGTTCGCAGGCGCTGACCCGGAAGATAAAGACGAGTACACCGCTTACAACATTTTCTTTGTCCCTGAGCTTGCACGCTGGAACTATCTAATATCTAAGGCAAAGCTACCCGAAATCGGTAAGCTGGTTGATGATGCTATGGAGCTTATCGAAGCGGGTAACCCACAGCTAAAGGGTGTGCTGCCGAAAGTCTACGCTCGCCAGAACCTCGACGCAACTGTGCTGGGTGAACTGATAGATCTGATTGGCAACATTGCACTGGGAGATGCCAAAGCGCGTTCTGCTGATGTATTAGGCCACGTATTCGAATACTTCCTTGGTGAATTTGCACTGGCAGAAGGTAAACAAGGTGGTCAGTTCTATACACCAAAATCCATTGTAAGCCTGCTTGTTAACATGCTTGAACCTTATAAAGGCCGTGTCTTTGACCCTTGCTGCGGTTCCGGTGGTATGTTCGTTCAGTCAGAAAAATTTGTTGAAGCGCATCAGGGAAATATTGACGATATTTCGATTTACGGTCAGGAATCCAACCAGACCACTTGGCGTCTGGCAAAAATGAACCTGGCTATCCGGGGTATCAATTCAGAACACGTCCGCTGGAACAGTGAAGGCTCATTCCTTAACGATGCCCACAAAGATCTAAAATCTGATTTTATCATTGCCAATCCACCGTTTAACGTGTCTGACTGGTCCGGTGAGCAGCTTCGTGGCGATGCCCGTTGGCAATACGGTATCCCACCTACCGGGAATGCTAACTTTGCCTGGATGCAGCATTTTCTGTATCACCTGTCGCCAAAAGGTCAGGCTGGTGTTGTACTGGCAAAAGGGGCTTTAACATCTAAAAGTTCTGGTGAAGGTGATATCCGTGCCGCACTGGTAAAAGATGCCAATGTTATTGACTGTATCGTTAACTTACCTGCAAAACTGTTCTTGAACACCCAGATCCCCGCCGCTCTATGGTTTATGCGTCGAGATCGTGTAAACAGCAGCCACTATCGTGATCGCAGTAAAGAAATTCTGTTTATTGATGCCCGTAACTTAGGCCATTTAATTAATCGTCGAACCAAAGTCCTGTCTGACTACGATATTAAAACCATAGCCGATACCTACCATAACTGGCGTAACAAAGGTGGCGACTACGAAGATGTGGCTGGTTTCTGTGCGTCAGTAGACATTGATGAAGTTGCTAAACTCGATTATGTGCTGACTCCGGGTCGTTATGTCGGCCTTGCTGATGAAGAAGACGATTTCGACTTCAAAGAACGTTTTACGACCCTTAAAGCGGAGTTTGAAGCCCAACTGGAAGAAGAAGCACGTCTTAATAAAGCTATCGCTGATAATCTGGCGAAGGTGGTTTTATGAGTGAGTGGGTTGTTAAAAACTTAGATGAAGTTGTTGAATACTTCATTGATTATAGAGGAAAAACTCCTGATAAAAAAGATTCAGGTATACCACTCATCACGGCTAAAATTATAAAAGATGGGCGTTTAAACACTGCTACCGAATTTATTTCGGTTGAGGATTATCCACTTTGGATGACCCGCGGCTATCCAGAAGTCAACGATGTTGTTTTAACCACCGAGGCTCCACTGGGTGAAGTTGCATTAATCAAGAATAAAAATATCGCGCTTGCTCAACGAATTATTACCCTTAGAGGGTATAAAAACATCCTTGATAATAAGTTTCTTAAATATTGGTTGCAATCAGAGCAAGGCCAATATGAACTTGAATCACGAGCTTCGGGCACAACTGTATTCGGGATTAAATCATCTGTCCTTAAAAAAATCCCAATATCTCTGCCACCTTATAATGAGCAAGTTGCTATAAGTTCTGTATTGTATTCTATTGATGAAAAAATAGACCTGCTTCATCGTCAGAATAAAACTCTGGAATCTATGGCTGAAACCTTGTTTAGGCAATGGTTTGATGTGGATAGCAATGATGAATGGCAAGAAAAAAATGTCCTAGATATATTCACATTAGTTGGAGGTGGAACGCCAAAAACTTCAGTTGCTGAATATTGGACTGATGAGATACCTTGGATTTCCGGAGGAGATATTTCAGCAGCTCATCAAGGCTATCTGTATAGCACAGAAAAGTCTATAAGCTTAGCGGGACTTCAAAACAGTTCAGCTAAATTGCTGCCTAAAAACTCAACCGTTATAAGTGCTCGTGGTACAGTGGGAAAGTATGCTCTTTTAGCAAGAGATATGGCTTTTAGTCAATCCAATTATGGCATTGTTTCAAAAATTGGAAACTATCCTTTCTTCATATATCTTCTGGTTGGATTTATTGTCGATGATTTGCTGACAGCAGCTTATGGCAGCGTATTTGACACTATTACGACAAGAACTTTCGAGTCTGTAAACTTGAAGTTTCCTTCTTTAAATTCAATTGAGAAATTTAATGAAGAAATATCTCCGATATTTAGTAAGAAAGAGACGAACACTCAGCAAATTAAAACACTAGAAACTCTCCGCGACACCCTGCTTCCCAAACTGATGAGTGGTGAAGTACGAGTTCAGTATGCAGAAGAAAAACTTGAATCTGTAGCATAAATTATTTAAGCGGGTGCACAGCCCGCTCTCAGATAAAGCGACAATAAGGACAGTACGCATGGCAAAGATGACCGAATCCGATATTGAAGTAATGGCGATTGAGCACCTGCAAGGGATGGGCTATGAATATGTTTACGGCCCGGACATTGAACCAAGTGGAATCAATACATTACGTAGCTATCAGCAGGTTATCCTTGAAGATAAGGTGCGTACTGCCCTACAACGCCTGAATCCTCACCTCAGTGAACAAAAGTGTGAGGAAGCCTTGAAACAGATGATGCAGATCAGCACACCTGACCTAATGACAAACAATCTGGCCTTTCATCGCCTGTTGACCGAAGGAATCAATATCGAAGTCAGCAAGGATGGTAATACACAAGGAGAGCTGGCCTGCCTGATCGACTTTAACGATCCCACTAATAATGAATTTCTGGTCATTAATCAGCTCACCATCAAAGAAGGCAACCATACCCGCCGACCGGACCTTATTTTATTCATCAACGGTCTACCATTAGTCGTTATCGAACTTAAAAATGCCGCTGACGAAAATGCTACGGTAACAGGTGCCTATAATCAGATTAAAACCTATCAGAACCAAATCCCCGGTCTGTTTAACTACAATGCTTTTAATGTGATATCTGACGGGCTGGAAGCCAAAGCGGGGACGGTTTCTGCCGATTTCAGTCGTTATATGACGTGGAAAACTGCTAACGGTAAAACGCAAGCCACCAGTACCCAACCACAGCTTGAAGTTTTATTACAGGGGTTGCTTAATCCTGTAACGCTGCTGGATATGATCCGCCACTTTATCGTGTTTGAGGCCAGCAAACATGAAGACAGCAAAGGGATTATCAGTATCCGTACTGTTAAAAAAATGGCAGCTTATCACCAGTACTACGCGGTCAATGCAGCAGTTCTTTCCACTATTCGTGCCTCAGCGGTGAATGCGGACTCCCCCTCTGCCGAAGTGGCACTGCGCCAGCAGGGACGTAACAGTAAAGATCTTGTTAATGCGCAAAAAACCGGAGATCGCAAAGCGGGCGTAGTCTGGCATACTCAGGGTTCCGGTAAATCGCTTTCGATGGTGTTTTATACCGGGAAAATTGTGCTGGCGCTGGATAATCCGACAGTTGTTGTGATCACTGACCGTAACGACTTAGATGATCAGCTGTTCGGTACGTTCTCTTCCGCGACACAGCTACTTCGTCAGACACCAAAACAGGCCGACAACCGGGAAGAACTCAAAGAATATTTGCGCGTAGCCTCTGGTGGTGTGGTGTTTACCACTATTCAAAAATTCCAGCCTGATGATGGCAGCAATATCTATGAGTTGTTGTCAGACAGGACCAATATTGTCGTTATCGCTGATGAAGCCCACCGTTCACAATACGGTTTCAGCGCCAAAGAAGTCGACGTGAAAGACAGCGAAGGCAACGTAACAGGTAAACGTACCGTTTATGGCTTTGCCAAATATATGCGTGATGCCTTGCCCAATGCGACCTATCTTGGCTTTACCGGAACCCCCATAGAAAAAACGGACGTAAACACACCTGCGGTTTTTGGTAACTACGTTGATATCTACGATATCTCACAGGCTGTAGAAGACGGTGCAACCGTGCGTATCTTCTATGAAAGCCGTCTTGCCAAAATTGCCATCAGTGACGAAGGTCGCCAGCTAATTGAAGACTTCGACGATGAGTTTAACGAAGACGAGCTGACGCTTACCCAGAAAGAACGGTCTAAATGGGCCAGAATCGAAGGTTTGATTGGCAGTTCAAAACGTATTAAAGCTATTGCGGCGGATATGGTTCAGCACTTTGAACAGCGCTTAAAATCTAATGCCGATCATGGCAAGGGCATGATTGTCACCATGTCCCGTCGTATTGCTGCTGAACTTTATAAAGAAATCATAGAGTTAAAACCTAAATGGCACAGCGATAATCTAAATGATGGCGTGATTAAAGTCGTCATGACCTCTTCTGCTGCTGACGGACCAGAAATCGCTAAACACCACACCACAAAAAAAGAACGTCAGGTTCTGGCTAATCGTATGAAGGATGACGACGACAAGCTGAAACTGGTGATAGTGCGTGATATGTGGTTAACCGGCTTCGACGCTCCCAGCATGCATACGCTGTATATCGACAAACCAATGAAAGGCCACAACCTCATGCAGGCAATTGCCCGTGTGAACCGTGTGTATAAAGATAAGATAGGCGGTCTGGTTGTTGACTATCTGGGCATTGCCTCTGATTTAAAAGAAGCCCTCTCCTTTTACTCTGATGCAGGTGGACGTGGAGATCCTGCTGAGGTTCAGGAAGAAGCTGTAACGCTCATGCAGGAAAAGCTGGAAATCCTGGAAGGCATGATGCATGGCTACGATTACAAAGCTTACTTTGCCGCAACTACTTCACAACGCCTGACAATTATTCTTGAATCAGAAAACCATATTTTAGGGCTGGATAACGGTAAAGGTAAAATGCGTTTCCTGGCTGCGGTTGCAGCCTTGTCGCAGGCATTTGCATTGGCGACACCGCACGATAAAGCAATGGAAGCGGCACCCGAAGTAGCATTCTTCCAGGCCGTAAAAGCCAGACTGAATAAATTTACTGAAAACTCAGCCGGATCAGAAGAAGAACACAATGACAGTCTGGAAGTTCGGGTAAAACAGACTATCGATCAGGCTCTGGTTACCGATAAAGTTGTTGATATTTTTGACGCTGCTGGGATACAAAAGCCAGATATTTCCGTTCTTTCTGAAGAATTCCTTCAGGAAATGAAGGATTACCAACACAAAAATATTGCTTTGGAAACGCTTAAAAAACTGCTTTCTGACGAGATTAAGGTTCGCTCGAATCAAAGTATCACCCAAGGCAAAAAACTGATTGATATGCTGACCTCTGCAATCAATGGCTACCAGAACAAGGTACTGACCGCAGCGGAGGTAATTGATGAGCTAATCAAGCTTGCCAAGACTATCCAGGAATCTGACAGCCTTGCCAGCCAGTTAAACCTCAGCGCTTATGAATATGCCTTCTATTCTGCTGTTGCAGATAACGACAGTGCTCGCGAGTTAATGGAAAAGGAAAAACTACGAGAACTGGCAGTCGTACTTACAGAGGCTATCCGCAACAATGTCAGTCTTGACTGGACAGTGAAAGAAGCAGCAAGAGCAAAAATTCGCGTGGTGGTAAAACGTCTGCTCAAAAAATATGGTTATCCACCCGATATGTCCTTGCTCGCCACAGAGACCATTTTGAAGCAGGCTGAACTTTTAGCTGGAGAATTAGGAAAATTATTCCCCTAGATTTTTAACATACAAACTATTTTAAGTTATACAGGAGAAGCTAATGGATAGCAGGCCATATCTTAAAACAGTACTATATATACTATCACTATGGCTTCTATTTTTATCATTATTAATTATGTCCTACGATAAGGTTTTGATAAAAAATGTGTGGGACTATATTTTTACTGAAAACTTTACTTTCTCAATCTCGTCATTGAAAGTGAGAAATATCGTTTTCATAGTTAGTTTGATTTTCATTTTTATTGGTGCAATTATTTTAATAGTCCTTGCAAATAGCTTTGGTTCGGGTTGGTCTGTTGCATGCACTGTCTCGGATATTAGCAATGAAAACCATGAACATTTAGAGTTTTTAACCACTTATATAATGCCCTTAGTTTTCACTGATGTCGATAGTAAGAGAACTGTATTAAATTTAGGGTTGATGATATTTGTAATCGGCGCAATATACGTAAAGACAAACCGGTTTTATTCTAACCCATCACTTGCAATACTCGGATTCAGAATATACAAAGCTAATGTTCATGACCGTGGAGTGAAAAAATGCACAGTAATCTGCCGCAGTGTTCTAAAGAGTACAGATAATATAAAGTATATAAAAATCGACGATGAAACTTATTTGGCTAAAATAGTGTAGAGGTCATGACATGTTCACTAACATTGAAAATATTTTAAAATCGAAACGCATCTCTGGTGAAGCTTTTTTTGTTGCTGATGTTCAAGGTACGATAGATATATTTAAGGTTAACCTTGAACCTGATGCTGAAAAAGATCTGACCACTTCATTTTCTAAAAGCTTAATCAATAATATTATTGAACCTAACAGAGGTAAAGTGGCAGTTCCACTTGTATCCACTTTATTAGAAAGAGATAAGCAAGTTTTCGAATATGATCACTTAACAATTAATCACCTCCCAATTGAATTTACTAAAATGAACAACGTGCTAAATTTCGGTGTCAATGGGAATGCAACACAGTTTGATTTTGCAACACAAAGCCTCACATCGGTAAAAGCCGTAATTTACCACCTTTGTGATGGTAATGGAAACAGCGTAGTCATTTACCAACATAAATATCCTGTTTCTCTACATAAGAAAACAAAAAAATCTTTCTTGAGTCTAAATGGCAGAACCTTAGATAAGATCACTCATGACAGTATTGATATAAATGACACTATTGACTTCTTCTTTTTTCAGAATAAGTACTATGCGCTAAACATTAAGCTTCTTGAAAGAATGTATGGATTAGAAAGTGTAATAGATAATCTTGCAAATAACTCAACGCCATTAATAATAAACCTTGGAATTGTTAATACACAAGGTATGCCAGTGCCACTAGATATTTTCAAGGATATGTATAAAGACAGAGCATTTATGCGTAGACTTGCTATGGTTTCAAAAGGGAACTTAGTAAAAACGGGAGTTTCAGTCCCTCAAATACAACAAGTTATGCAAAAATTCCCTGTATTTCAACGGAATATTGATCTAACAGGAGGATTAATAAACCTTAATACTAAAGATCAAAAGAGATATTTTATCCGACTTCTAAATAATGAAGCATCTTTTGCAGCACTTGATAACTCGCCCTTCCTGGCTGTTGAAAAAGACTCCGCTGCATAAATTTTAAATGAGCATCCTCAAGCCGAATAACTTAAAGGATGCTCTTCCAATTTTAATAAGCATTATCAACAGCAAAAAACCTCATAAAAAACACTACTCATTTAATTTCCAATATCAATAAGAACACGAATAATCACCATTATATTACTTGATCTTTTATATATCCTATAGCATAACTTTCCAAAGTATTAATATCTTAGCTTCTAATTATGTTCTTTATGCAGGTCAGCTCCCATCTGCAATATTCTTCCATACATTTAAAATATCTTTTTACTTACTTAAATAATCCAAACACAAACCAAAACATAGATAAATAATCTTATAAAAATAATCAATCCACATCACATAGGATAACCTTATCGGCCCATGTTCCATTAAGCTAAGAATAACCTCAAACAAACCAAATTAGATACATCCTTAATAAAACAAAAATAAATTTGAATACCGTAAAATCTGGTGTTATTAATATCTTGAAAACAACAGAAAGGAGATAAAAAAATGAAACCAAACGAAAGTAATAAAAATAACCTCTTCCGTGTAAAGTCAAAAAATGGTGTCCTTCGTTGCCTTAAGGCTGGCGTGGATATAAATATCTGTAATGACAAAGGTCAAACTGCTCTTTTTACCTGTAATGTACCCGAAGCTATACAGGCAATGATTTACGCTGACATTGACATTCACCACTTAGACAATGACGGAAACAATGCATTGTTTTATGCTCAAAATATAGAGACGGTGGAACTTCTTGTCAGCAATGGAATTAATGTAAACCACAGAAACAAGTCAGGCACCCTTGCCATACAGCATATTAATGTTTCACCTGGGTTAATAAAATATCTTATCAAAGCAGGACTAGATATCCATGCCAAAGATAGCTATGGCAATTCCTTTCTTTTCATTCCATTTGAAGGATATGTGTACGATGCACTAATTGAGGCTGGTTGCGACATTAATCATAAAAATATAAGTGGACAGACAGCATTCGATCACTGGCAGTCAGAAAATAATAGCATAGCTGGTAAATATACGCACTGGGAATCTAAAAATGATAACTACATGCGCTTCCTTATCCGTAATATTCACCTTACAAACAGTTCAAAAATTGTATTCAAGAACATTACATTTAAATCAATTGAGCTGTTGTCATTGCTTATAAAACAAAAAAATGAATTTGAGATAAGTGATAAATGTATCATAACACCAACAAATGCCGACGCTAAAAAATTAATTTTACAACTAAAGAAGCTGACAGACATTAGTCATGTTTGGTTTTACATAAGCAGTACATATCTACTGACGCACTATGCAGGAAGACTGCTAATTAAATGGTTAATACGTAATGATATAAAAGTTGATATAGAATCGCTAAAAGAACGCTACTTCTATGAAGAAATCCTCCAGGAAAAATCACAGAGAGAGCAAAAGGTTTTACGAACAACGCTTCAACCAGTTACCTGTAAAGCAATTACAAAAAAAAGATTATGAATTGAATCTGCCTGAACACTCTCCCCTTGGCTTTAACCTTTAGTTAGATAGCCAAGGGGCGCTAACATCATTAATTTAATACAAAGCCCCACACTGCACCTTAGCACTTTGATAAATTTATTTTTTAAAACACCCTCATCGCCAATTCATACAATATCAATCACTACTCTCAAACCAAATCAATCAAATAAAACACAGCACTTTTTGATAAAATAATATAACAATGAAAAACAACACCTTATATGAAATATAATAAAAATATAACTATTTAATTAAATAAATATAAAAATATATTTGCATTTTGTTTATTTAATAATATATATTTCCTTTGTTAATTAAATAAAGGAGAACTAAAATGAATAAAACAAACTATCCAAGCCTGACTAACTATCTCGCCAAAACAAAAAAGAACGCAGATCTTTATAGATTATATAATCCACAATTTTCACTTTTCTGCAAAAGTGACACTCAGGAGCAAAGATTTTATTTCGATTATTTCTCAAGACATATGGTCTCGAAGAGAAATATTTTAACCGTATTCTCTATCTATACATTCACCTCTTATAACATGAACAAAAAAGAGACAATAAAAAATTTCATTCGATTTCTCAAAACGACGAATGAAAGTACATTCCATAATGCTTTTTCATTTCGCGGTGGTAACATTTTGTATGTAAGCAACAAAAACATGTTGAAAGAGATCTCATGGTTTTCACTCGCTCGAATTTACGAAGACATTAAAAAAATAAAGGAATATAAAACCAACCATGACAACTATATCAGATTAGTCGCTTAACAGAGGAGAAAAATTATGAATAACAACGCAATAAATGCATTACTCTCTTGTAAAACTCCCAAAGACATTCAGGCTTGCATTAATGCAGGCTCCGATATTAATACACTGGATTCGTTTGGAAGAAATATACTGTTTTACTGTAAAAACCCAAGAATGATTGACACTCTGGTTAAAGCAGGAATAGATTTTAACCATGCTGACAACTATGGTCACAATGTTTTGTTTAACCAGCGAAATCCTCACATACTGAAAAAATTGATTGATTCCGGCGTAGATATACACCACAAAAATGGTCTCGGCCAAACCTGTTTATGCTCGTTAGCTGATAATATATCCTGTTGCAAAACCCTGATCAATGCTGGAATTAATGTCAACAATGTGGATAAATGCGGAAGAACAATACTTTTTTACGTAAAAAATCACTCTATCTTTGATTTGATGGTACAGGCCGGTTGCGATATAAACCATAGAGATAACCAGGGTCACGGTTTTTTTGAAATTTGCTATTCATTAGGCGATTTCAAAGCCAAAATGCTCATTCGTCATATTAGTATGAAGGATAGCAGTCCAGTAATTTTCAACTACCTCAACAGCGAAAGTCTGCAGATAATGGATTTGCTTCAGAAGAAAAACCTTAACTTTACTATCTCTGATAACTGCCAGGTTTATCTAAGTGCCAATGAAAATGAAATGAGCTCTTTCTTCAGTGAACTAAAGAAGAAGACAGATATCAGCAACACACATTTTCGCCATATTGTACTGCGAGGTTATGATTTACGCGAGGACATTGAAACCATTAAATGGTTTATCCGCAATGACATCAAAATAGATAAAAAACAACTGGAACAGCATATTCGACATGATGAGATTTGTAAATATATAGCAGAACATGAGAGAAAGAAACTTAGCGAAATTATGAAACAAACAATCTCTTTAATGCCAGTAAAACGTAGATTGTAACCTCCGCCCCTCCTCACTGTCATAATGAATTTAATATGAACCCTATTTTTACCCAGAGCAGATTACCTAATTAGCAATCTGCTCCACCTCTCTTATTTATAAATTTCGACACTGCCTTGACTTATTTTACCAATGCGCTAACTGTAGATCATGAACACATTTTAAAAAGGTTAGATATGCATAAAAACGAAAGTAAAGAAGATCTATCAAGAAGCTCAAGAAGAGGTAAATTCCATACAGCAAAATATTCACCTAATGAAGTTCGAAATCACTGCGTCAGCGTTCGGTTAAACGAAGAAGAATTATCTATTCTCGATAGTAAAAGAGGCCCTTATAAAAAAGGGGAATGGCTAAGAATGGCATCCCTCAACAAACTCCCACCGGTATTACCTGAAATCAATCGTGAAGCATGGATTAAACTCGGCTACCTTTCACAGGATTTAAACCGCCTGCTGAATCATCTCGACAGCAAAAGCCCTGACAGCGAACTGACCCGTACAGAACTCTTCGCCCTGCGCAGACAAATCAAAACTCTCAGGGATCACCTTATTCCATCAACCTTTCTGGAGCAAGACCAGTGAAAGGCATGCAGAAAATAAAGCGGGGTAAACAGTTTGCAGGTGTGGTTCTCTATAGCCTTAAGTCAGGATCTCACCACAAAATCACGCCTTATATTATCGGTGGCAACATGACGGGAAGCACTGCTGCTGAACTTATCAGTGAATTTGAAGGCACAAGACTACTGCGCCCCGGTGTCGCCAAACCTGTCTGGCATAATTCGCTTCGCCTGCCAAAGGGAGAAACACTGTCAGTCAGACAATGGGCGGCATTCGCTGACGATTATATGACCCGGATGGGATTCACTGAAACCCATCTTCGCTGCTATATCATGCACGATGATTCGGACGGGCAGCATATCCATATAATAGCTAACAGAATTAACATGGTCGGTGGGAAGCTGTACCTTGGGAAAAATGAAAATCTTATCAGTACCCGGATTATCAGCGAGCTGGAGAAAGTCCACAAACTCACTCAAACCACATCTGCAATCAGTAGTCATAGTCAGGAGAAAAGAAAGCCTTCCCGCAACGAGCTGATGATGGCTGAAAGAACGACAACTCCCTGCCCCAGGTTCACTCTGCAGAGCCTGATTGATAATGCGTTAACCGGCCGCCCTGATTTGCTGACTTTTATCGCTATGCTGGAAAAGGTAGACGTCAGCTGCAAACCCAATATCGCCTCAACGGGAAAAATGAACGGCTTTTCATTTCAGTACCAAGGTATTGCCTTTAAAGCCTCTCAATTGGGTAAAAAATATGGCTGGTCTTCCCTGCAAACATTGATTGATTTCGTACCGGAACATCTGACTTTACTGAAACAAGCACAAAAGCCAACAGTACCTGCACCTGTGCCATTAACAGTGCCAATGCCAGTGCCAATGCCAGTGCCAATGCCAATGCCAATGCCAATGCCAATGCCAATGCCAATGCCAATGCCATCATGCGAGTCTGAAGAACAGGCTGCAAACCGGGAAACGATTCTGGAGAAAATCCATCAGCTTGAAGAAAAAATTCGTCTGGAAAGACAACAGGAGACAGTGGGTATCATTCAGCTCAGGAGCAAACTGTACAATACAACCGGCCAGATACCCCTCCAGCGTCGCCTGAAGGTGTGGCTTTTATTACTCAACCAAATTGTTGTACTTCTAAAGCCCAGGGGACTGTCACTGCTGCATGCCACAACACATCCTTTCCGCAAGATTCTTCATCTGCACCTGTTAGCACCCGTTCCTTTCACAGCCACTCATTCTCCTCAGGAACAATCAGTTAGGAATAACCAGCACCACACACCATAAGGTGTGATAGTCCATAACAAAATGATTGTCAATAAATAATTGATCGTTTGTATAGATCGATAATGCAGTTATGATAGTCATAACCTATCACGAGGTAATCATCGATCGGTACAAGCAATTTTACTAAAGCGGGTCATTCATCGAAAATGTTCAAAAATACATCATCTTAAATCAGTCCTTGGAGTCACGATGGATAATAAAATGATTAGCTGCCCCTTCTGCTTTACACAAAGCCCACATGGTGTGCGGGTTTGCAAAGGCTGTCATGCAAAAGTGGCCTATGGTGAAAGCCCGCTCAGTGTGGCATTCTTGTTTCAATTCGTGGCATTAGCTATCGCCTGGTTAGTATTTTCATTAACCGGCAGCACTCCTGTCTCAGTCATTACGTTTTTTGCCAGCGTCATTATTCTTATCTGCATTATTAAAAAGAAATATGCAGACAGAGTTGTTTTTATACGGTGATATTAATTTTACACCACCGCAAACATAAAAAATTAATATGAGATAACTTATGAAAAGATTCATGATTTCTGTGTTTTTTATTTCTTCTTTCCTTATTTCTGGTTGTTCAACATCAGGCAATCAGCAACTGAAAAAAGAAACATCACAAAGTCTGCAGTCTAAAATCATCAAGAATAAAACAACGAAATCAGAAATCATTACCGCATTAGGTGAGCCCGAAACCAGAACCACACTTGATAGTGGCAATGAAGAATGGACTTATTCCATGGATAACAATCAGTTTGATGCCACCACATTCATTCCCATGATTGGGCTGCTGACAGGGGGTTCACAGACGCAGGCCAAAACGCTGGAAATCGAATTTAAAGGCGAAACGGTCAGCAAGTGGACGTTCTCTGAAAACAGCTGCAAGATGAAAACCGGTCTTATTCAATAACGTACTCTACAGTCTGGGATTATTTTATGAAAACATATGCATTTACCACACTCATCGCGTCCATTTTTTGCTGAGCGGTTGTACCGGTGAACCGTCTGAGCAGGATATTTACACTGCGATGAATAAGGTAGTGGAGCAGACGAATGCCATCGTTAAATCCATAGCAGGTAAAGATGTCCCGAAAGACGCACTGCGCGAATTAAAATCAGTCAAAAAGCATGACTGCGTAGAAGTCTCTGATAAAAGCTATAAATGCAATGTGACGGCTATTGTCGATAACGAAAAGCGTAATGCTGCTGTAACCCTTGTCAAAACGGATGATGGCTGGCAGGTCGTTGATAAGTAAACCCACCTTAAAGCCATCACGACAGGCGGGACGCCAACTGGGTGGCTCCTGCCTTTTTAATACTCGATTATGACCTGCCGGAAACGCCAGCTCCATTTCTCTCCACCATTCAGCATCCCATTCCTTGTACACGCTGCTGCCGCTATCAAAGTCTTTTCCTGATCACTGAGACTGGCGGAGTATAAGCCAGAGAGCCTGCAATGCGTTTCTTTTCATACTGAGCCAGCAAATCAGCATAAATATGCTCTGCTTCGTCCAGATTGCCTGAAATATAATTCACGAGCGAATTCAGGCAATGCAGTAATGTGTCACTGTTTGCGAGTTGCCTGAGCAGAGGGGCCTTCAGGGTAGAAACGACACCCATAAACATCTGCATGATATTATCAACGTGATAACACGAATTGCGATATTGCGCCCGTGAATAAAAATACTTCAGATGGTATCCAGCGAAAAGCACATAAAGTTTTCTGTAAAAATTATTGTTATTAACACTGTCGCGATGGTGTGTTATATATTTATCAACAACAAATATAAACTTTTCTTCCTGAGATGAAACACAAATATTACTCATAACCCTCTCCTTTTTTGTTTTTATAATTAAGTACTATCAGCTTTAAAATTTAAATCAATACAAAATTGAAAATATTTTATTTTAAAATGACAACTATTTATTCTTATAATACTGGAAACAGCTTTCGCTGTAGCAATGTTGAGTCCGATCGATTGCATTACCACTTCCTTTTTTCAAAAGCCAGGTAGTTTCCAGATTTCAGATAAAACCCCTTCAGGAATTTTTTTGAGAGAGTGCTACGCACTGGCTCACGCCCCCGACGACAGATATATGTTAATTATTTTTACCCGTCAGATGAAAACCCAACGTTTAATCTCCCTTGCAGCGCCGCTGAGTGCCCTCAGCACTCACACGCTGAAGCAAAAAGGATTTTTCCGAAGGGGTTCCGGCGTGAGCCGTATTAAGTTAACGGGTAAATCATGTAGTCGGGTCCACTCTTTCGCTAAACTCAGCAGTCTGAATCTCTGCGCGAAGCGTATTTGTGCTGAGAGCTAAACCCAACTGTCTGAACTCCTGCGCGAAGCGTATTTCTACTGACAGTTAAACACTATAGCAATGTTCTGAAGCCCAGTGGCGCAACACACAGGTGCGCGGGCTTCACTTAAGGAATAATATTACGAAGGAAAATCAGCAATAGCAGTGTTTATCAAACTGTGTACAATGGAATTTTGTGTCAGTCTAAAGCTAAATTTCGGTTTCTTGTTTCTTTATCACTCTTTTATCTTGCAAATACAAAAAGAAAATTAATAAATCACATCAACAAGTTAAGATAGAATATTGGTTGTATCTTTCAGAACCAAAAATTATTAATAACATAACAGGTGATGGTGAAATTTAGCACCCTTCGTAATAACTCTGACAACCCTTAATATTTCACTAAAAAATAATCACAGAGCAATAAATATAATATTTTTAAATTTTATTACTAATAATATTGACAAACAAATTTAATATGCCATATCTGTTATCACAATAATAAAAAAGGAGCCATTATGTCAAACACAAGTGTTATGTTAACTAAAGAACAAAAAGCAATTATTGCAGAAGCATTAGATGTTATGCCCGAAGATCTGGAAGAAATAAAAGTTAAAGCAAGTGCCTGTAAAAAGACATCCTTTCGTGACGATTTTTCGATGGTCTTTAAAGATAATACGGCCACGCTCGCCAGAATGGATCTGACACCAACGGCATTCAGAATTGTTATTTATCTCTTCTCAGTCATTGATTATGGAAATATTATCCCTGACTTTTCACAGTCACGTACCGCCAGAGAGTTAGGACTGAATAAATCGAATGTTTCACGTGCATTCAGGGAATTATTTGAGAGGAAAATACTGATCCGTAATGCTGAAGATGGTCAGGTTTACCTGAATTCTAATTTATGCGTAAAAGGTATTCCTCATCGTTTCAATGAAGATCTGATGGATAAATTCAGTAAATCCAGACTTGAGACTGAAGATTTTGCCACTTCATTCAACTTTTATCGCGCAGGGCGCAAAACAAAGCCTGTAAAAAAATCCAGAAACAGATATCCAACTGACGGCATTCCCTTTTAAAAGACATAACAGCGCGGTGATTTTACGCCCCACACCAGCGAAAAACTTAACAAAATAAAGGATATCTTTATGAAGCAAAGACTCCCTGCTTACCTTTACCAGAATAAATTATCAGATGAACAACGCAATCTGAACAATACTGCTCACAATGTGTTTTGGCTTCTCACATTAATCGCTTCATACACACCAGATAAAAACACTGTTTACCTGAACTTTCACCGTGCAACATCCATCGCACAACAGGAAGATATACATATTACGCCAGCCCGATTTTATCGGGCCATCGATGAACTGATTGATACGAATGTTATTATACCTACTGAGTTTAAATACCAGTATCGTTTAAACCCTGTATTTTTCAGTTATCTTAAATAAAACAAAGGGCAGAGAATGAAAGTTTAGGATATTCCTATCCTGCAATGCTTACTATAGCAAAACCACATGACCGCTATCAAAAGCACATAATTTTTATATATCATTACCAGTAGGATTAAAATAAGAAGGTACAGACTTGTGCTGTCTGTACCCATGATAATTTATTACAGACCTTACACCTTTTTACCTGTGTTATTCTTTCTGATAATATTTTTTTCATTGACAAGGTGCTCAATACACATTCGTACTTCATCATTAATGGTAACATCTGTAGCACCTTCGACCAGTATAGAACACAACA
Source organism: Citrobacter sp. CF971 (assembly GCF_006385635.1). Lineage (NCBI taxonomy): Bacteria > Pseudomonadati > Pseudomonadota > Gammaproteobacteria > Enterobacterales > Enterobacteriaceae > Citrobacter > Citrobacter sp. CF971. Next base: position 3,740,052 of record NZ_CP041051.1, read on the forward strand.
AATAAAGAAGGACGTGCTCAAACTCTATCTCTTCGACTGGATCTACATAATTACGATAGGTTTCAATAGCCTCATACAAGCTATCCGGTGAAGTCACAAATGCACATACAAAATCTTTATCTTCAGGTACTCTGATTGAATTATTCATTTTAAATCTCCTGTACTTATTAATTTATAATGTCACAGTAAAAATGCCATCATAATTCCCAGTAATGACTATTGTTATTACTTCTTAATACCAAAGCCTAACCTAATACTACTTATAAAATATCAGGCGGCCCTCGACTCATTGTTGAATAGCACCATTTATTTTTACACACCAAATTTAATACACTCATCATTAGCCCCGTAATCAGGCTGCATTTTTACGTGAACGTTCAATTGCAGATGCGATCCATTCATCAACTTCGCTTTCGACAAATGCAATTGCACGCGAACCAATTTTTATTGGTTGTGGAAATAAACCTTCGTTGATTAGACGATAAATCCAGGCCTTGCCATAGCCGGTTCTGTTCATAACTTCTGGCAAGCGAATTAGGCGGGTATTTTGATTGTTCATTTTGTTTTCCCTTTGTCGTTGTGATGGGATCACTATACGAACAGTTGGGAAAAGAAAGGAGCGAGCTTCCTAACTGCAGGGTTACGGTCTGCCCTGCAGTAGTAGACTTCGGGAATTCGAGATCAGTTAGAATCAGAGAGTTTCATCACATCTGAAACTCTCATGTTTTTCAGGTGGGGATTTCGGTTCATGAAAAAATTGAACTGCCTAATGAAGTCTATCGTTGCAGCTTTCATCGCAAGCGGACGATCTGAGTCTTTAATGTGATACCCTAAACGGGTAGTTGTTTCTTCATCTTCATCAGTATAAAGAAGCCGGGAGAGGCGATCATCTGAGATTCTTAGTTCTTTCCTTTTTGCCCAAAGTAAGATGTCCAGCATCGCAACCAACCTGTAATTTATGATTTTTTTAATGGTTCCATAGCCGAAACGAACGATACCGGTTTCATTAACTTCCACTCCTTTTACCGATCTCCATTGTGGCAGGGCCGCTTTTATCGATTCGGCTATTTCATCGTCAGTACCACTACCAAGATCGATTTCAAGCAACACCGTTTTCTCACATAAGGGAGACAAGAGTTGTGACACATAAGCTTCGTGATGAGGCGCATTAACACAATATTCATCGTTTCCTTCCTCCCAGGTGAAAAGATTCACACTAAGAGCCATCACACTAAGTTCAGCAAGCCTGGTGATATCCGTGATAAAAATGTGTGGAGGACTGTAGAGAGTATCGTTAACTGTTGGATAATCGAGATGCTTCCCTTTGAAAAGATGGGGGTTCCCACTGAAAATTTCAGTCATGTACACCCATAGCCCTTTCTTTTCTTCGTCAGTAGGCCCAGGCTTGTACAGAAGTGCTCTTGCCCAAAGTTCGTGATACAAGGCATTTAAACTGATGTCTTCGAGCTTGCGATAGTTATCTATGTCAAGCCAAGCTTTGATTTCTTTAGTATGCTCTGGTGACCAGTTTTTCAAAATTCAAATCTCCTGCCTTCTTAAAGATTTAAGTCATACGAATAGAGTTCAGTTAGTTTGAAAAAACTACCGTATTCACTAATCGATGAAAAGCAGTTCCTGCTTGCAAGTTAACCTAGCCAGAAGGAAGTTGAACTGAGAAATTTGTTATCTTTTGATGCAACTTGCCAGGGTCTACGTCCTGTCAGGAAAGGAGAGGCAGGGACATGGACCGACTACGCCCTGCCTCTTACTTTACTCTGGGCGTATCTTGTCGTTGTTCTCGACCTGTTCGCCAGAAAACCCGGAGGGGTGGGCAATGAAATTCAATTCTCACCTGACAACAAACTTACCATCAGAGCACTGGAAATGGTTTGGGAGCGCCAGGGGTCAACAACGGGTAAAAAGTGATCCGCATACCGCCACCACCGACGGTCTAATGTTGATCTACCTTGTTTACTCAGGATTAGCTTCAGCGATAACCCCGGCTTTCCGTTTTTGCTTCAGCCGATAGCCTTCTCCTTTTATTTGTACGACGTGTGTGATGTAAAATCCGGTTCAACATTGCCGATGTAATGGTAGCATCTCCCGCGAAGGTTTGGTCCTATAGTCCGGACGGCAGGTTACAGGCGTAAATTTACTGCAGGTGTTTCTGATGTATCCACGGGTGGTTTGTGGAAATTTTTATTCCGCACATCATGAACACCTTTCCCCAGCTGTTGCATTTCACAGAATTTCTGATATCTAATGACTTAAACATTTTTTCATGGGGGTGTTTATGGAATTAGTCATGTCCTTATTACAAAAGGGATTATTAGAAAAGGCATTAGACCTTGCCATTTCTGAATCATTCTTCAATGCAAGATCACCTGATGATATAAAGAAAGCTTTAAAAATAGGCTATGACATTAATGCTGTTAACAGTAACGGCAACAATGCCATTTTTGCCTGCAGAACCCTGGAAGCCATGGATTGCCTGCTCAGTTATGGAATTAATATACACCATATCAACGGACATGGGCAAAATGCGCTCTTTCATCAAAAAAATCCAGAAATACTGAAGAAACTGATTGAACTGGGTTTAGACACCTCGCATACGGATACTAATGGCTACACATGCATTTTTGAACATTACAGGAATGCTGAAGGATTGACAGAATTAATTAATGCTGGTTGTGATATAAATCACATCGATAAAAAAGGAATGAATATTCTCTTCCTGCCCCTTTCCCCGGAAGTTTTATCCGTAGCAATAGATGCTGGATGCAATGTCAATCAAATTGATCATTCAGGGAAAGGATTTATTGAAAATGTATATGATTATGAATTACATGATATCATTCTCTCGCATATTGATAAATTTGACAGAAGAACGCTGCATGTAGATTTTTGTGATCTCGACTCAGCCTTTTTCTTGTATTACCTTTCTGAACATGGATTCAAAATAGAACTTAATAAAGACCATTTCACCATTAACAGTTACATTGGTGATTATAAAGAAATCTTATCCATACTTGATTTCATCAGTGAAATTCATGATATTCACTTCTATAAATATAAAGGCGGCCCTCTCTATAAAGATATTGACAAGCGAATTGTAAAGTGGATGATAAGAAATAATCTCTTGGTTGATTTATCAAAAATAAATAAACACAAGGATTATGAAGAAATTAATTCATACAAAATCCGTCGAGAACAGAAAGAAATCTCCAGGCATTTAAAACCTGCTAAAAGTATATCTGCAACAGTCAAAAACGGCGGAAGATTGTGAGAGCTTATATGTGTGATTCATTCTCATTGTTTCAATATACTGCCTCAACATGAACAAAGAAATTCAGCATCAACTATATTGGGAATTACTCTATGAATCGTATGGTGCTAAGGGTCTGACGCCTCTGCCTGGTGATGTGGAAGCTGCAGGCAATTTTAAAATATCTGCTCGTTGTTTAGTGAACTTGTCAATCATTACCCAAGTGATATTGATTATCAGCACTCGTGCTGGATCACGGCACTTCTGGAAATAAAACTTAATGAGGTAAATGATTGTCAGATGTATTCGAGAACTGCCCATCGCTGATAGCCAGTATCAATGTCAAATCAGGTTCTGATCTCCTAATCGTGCTCTCGCGATCAGTTTTCATAGAAACAGTATCCTTTATGCTCGGAAAGGCATATCCCCCTAAAGCAGCTCATGTTTATCTGGCTGAGGCTATGACGCGAAACCATTAGGGAATCTAAAAAAAGTAAAGACTGTGTGATTTGTGAGCTTGATTGAATGCACTGAGAGCTCACGCCGCTGGCGATATTGCTTAAACACAACCGGCAAATAGATCGATAGTCCCCACGGAGGAACGAGGGCATATGCCAGCTTACGTTGTTCGGGAACTTCTGCTTAGTGCCAGGAGCGGACATTTTGTCTCTCGATTCAGGCGGCCAAATTCAGTAAACCACTTCATACTCACTGATCAGCCGCGATGTGTGCGCTGTGTTGCCGTTATTGCAATCACATCCTAAGAAGATTTCTGAGAAACGCAATTAACTTCAATGATATTATATACAAAGGAAACGCTGGGAAACCGGGGTAAAGTTTGGGTGTCACAAAGCCCCGAACCGTTTCGCGGTGCATCACATAGCAATCACCTATCCCTGAGGTAACTATATGGACTTTACGGAATATCAAGAAGAAATAATCGAAGATGTTAAATCTTGCCTTGAAAACTTACAAGTCCAACCCATTTTATTCATGGGTGCAGGTATTTCACAACGATATATAAAAGCGCCTGACTGGGAAGGTCTATTAAAGCAACTAGCGGAAATATGCCCCTTGATCAAACGCCCTTATGGTTACTACAGCCAAACAAAGGGTGATAACAAACCTCTGATTGCTAGCGATTTTTGTGACTTCTATGCTGAATGGGCTTGGGATGATGGCAAGGATCGCTATCCAGAGACATACTTTGAAGGAACGACTCCAAAAGATATTTATATTAAGCATGAAATTGCATCCATTCTGAATGAATTATCAAACTCCGTTGATTTCTCGAACATGGAATATACAGAGGAAGTTCAGAAATTAAGGAAAGTAAAACCTCATGCAATAATCACAACAAATTATGACGACACATTAGAAAAAATATTTGACAATTATCAGGCAATAGTTGGTCATAACGTTGTTAAAGTGAATTATTCATCTTATGGCGAAATCATGAAAATTCATGGTAGCAGTCATGAAGTTGAAAGTATTGTTATTACAAATGAAGATTATGTTGATTTCTATAAACGTAAGAAATATATCAGTGCTAAGTTGCTAACATATTTTGCTGAACACCCCTTGTTTTTCTTTGGGTACAGTATCAATGATGAAAACATAAAGGCAATTCTCTCTGATATAGATGAAATCATCGCTCCCAATAATGCATTGATTCCAAATATTTATCTTGTCTCCTTCAGTAAGGACTGCGAGGCCACTGGTTCTCATCAAAAGGAATTGCTAATCGGTGTTGGTGAGAATAAAAGCGTTCGAATCAAGGTGATATACGCAAATAATTTTGGTTGGATTTTTGATGCGTTATCATCTAATACACCGGAAATTAGTGTTAATCCAAAACTTGTGCGTGCATTTCTAGCCAGAACGTACACATTCGCATCAGAATCCCTTGTTAAACAAGAACTTCCATACGATTTTGAGATGTTCCGCAATATTGCAGAGCATGATGATGCATTAGCAAAAATGTATGGTATCGCTGAACTCAATAATGGGCAGGCACTAAATGCTAGTTTCCCATATACAATGTCTGATCTGGCAAGGATTCTCGACATGGGATCGTGGCACTATGTTAATCAAGAATTCGAAAAATTAAGAAAACTAACCGACTTCAACATTAAAGCATCAGACAACAATTATCATGTTTTCATTAAATCTGGGAAAAGTGGTGTCGGAAAATACTCATCTGAGGCACTTGACTTATTGCGAAAATTGATAAACGGGGAACAGTTTGAGTTAAACCCATAATTAAAGATGATGCACACAATGACGTTATATTAAAGAGGCCGCTGCGAGAGCCTTTTTTGCAGCAGCCTTTTCAACATATGGGCATTTCTAACGAACCAGTGATTAGACATTTTCACTGAATCTTGACATGTCTGCCTGAGTTAAATAGTTTTTTACAGTTGTTTTACGTCCGATCCTCGCTCATAGCAGACATGAATACTCTGCTAATTGGCCACTCCGGGCCTGAACGGACGAGGTACACCATCGACTCAAGCGGACAAGTTTATGGGCCACTACAGTATTTGAGATAGAGCAGTTTTTATTGACCCTCTCAGTAATCAGACGCTAAGGAAGGTGCGAATAAGCAGGTCATTTCTTCCCAAGCTGACTCGCTGATTAAAATTTCGCGGATCTGGGCCGATTTTTTTCCCGCAAACACATCGAATCAGCCTATTTAGGCTATTTTTTCCACCATTTCTGGCGTTATTTCCGGTTTTTACTGAGATCTCTCCCACTGACGTATCATTTGGTCCACCCGAAACAGGTTGGCCAGGGTGAATAACATCGCCAGTTGGTTATCGTTTTTCAGCAGCCCCTTGTATCTGGCTTTCACGAAGCCGAACTGCCGCTTGATGATGCGAAACGGGTGCTCCACCCTGGCACGGATGCTGGCTTTCATGTATTCGATGTTGATGGCCGTTTTGTTCTTGCGCGGATGCTGCTTCAAGGTTTTTACCTTGCCGGGACGCTCGGCGATCAGCCAGTCCACATCCACCTCGGCCAGCTCCTCGCGCTGTGGCGCTCCTTGGTAGCCGGCATCGGCTGAGACAAATTGCTCCTCTCCATGAAGCAGATTACCCAGCTGATTGAGGTCATGCTCGTTGGCCGCGGTGGTGACCAGGCTGTGGGTCAGGCCACTCTTGGCATCGACACCAATGTGGGCCTTCATGCCAAAGTGCCACTGATTGCCTTTCTTGGTCTGATGCATCTCCGGATCGCGTTGCTGCTCTTTGTTCTTGGTAGAGCTGGGTGCCTCAATGATGGTGGCATCCACCAAAGTGCCTTGGGTCATCATGACGCCTGCTTCGGCCAGCCAGCGATTGATGGTCTTGAACAATTGACGGGCCAGTTGATGCTGCTCGAGCAGGTGGCGGAAATTCATGATGGTGGTGCGATCCGGCAGGGCGCTATCCAGGGATAATCGGGCAAACAGGCGCATGGAGGCGATTTCGTACAGGGCATCTTCCATGGCACCGTCGCTCAGGTTGTACCAATGCTGCATGCAGTGAATACGCAGCATGGTCTCCAGCGGATAGGGCCGTCGGCCATTGCCCGCCTTGGGATAAAACGGCTCGATGACAGCGGTCATATTCTGCCATGGCAGAATCTGCTCCATGCGGGAGAGGAAAATCTCTTTTCGGGTCTGACGGCGCTTAGTGCTGAATTCACTATCGGCGAAGGTGAGTTGATGGCTCATGATGTCCCTCTGGGATGCGCTCCGGATGAATATGATGATCTCATATCAGGAACTTGTTCGCACCTTCCCTAAATATCCAGCCACACTTACATTTAGTATGCCATAGAGCGTGTTATTTTGAAGTCGCTCGGCATTTTGGAACCATGCGAGGTTCTGTGGTTCTACTTTATGGTTCCTTTTTGGAACCCATAACGAAATTAATTTAAACAAAAATATTAAATATCAATACACTATAATTAAAAGCACAGGGACGCCAGCCAATCATGATTGGATAGTGCCAGGACAGCACTAGCAAAAACAGGAAGTTAGCAGTCTCAGCAGGACACCGACCAGACGGTGAGGGGACAAAAAAAGATACGCAAAGGAGCCGCGGCTCCGGAGTGACATAAAAGCCCGCTTAAGCGGGCTTTTTTATGCTCTTTGACCCGTCCTGAATAGCGTTGGCACGTTCCAGACTTAAATCCGGAGAATGTGATGATAGCTGAATACGAACAAGCAGATTAATTTCCTGATACCCCTTTTTATTTAACAGTGAACGACCATGGTTAAATAACATCCCTACAAGCTTAAAATCGTCACGATAAAAAGAAACATATTTTTTAAATACATTCGTCATTTAAACGTTCGACATAGTTAGCCCCCCCCACGCCACATAGTGTAAAAACATCCAGTTAACTTCTCCATAAACAACTCTTGAAATTTCCTACTAAATACATATATTACGCATCCCGTTCAGTACATAGAATAACCTTTGATTTTTTTAATTGATATTGGAGTTACGAATGTCAAATAAGAAAATTTCGCGGAGCAATGGGGCAACAGGCCCCGTTAATAAGGTTGTCGCATGGTCAACAATCGCTTTGCAGGCCCTGTATCCTGCCCTTCTTAGCTTCACGCCAACCATTAGCCATGCGTCAGCCGTTAAGGCATCGCAGACCGCCGCAGAACAGCAAGAACTGCGCGGCCTGTCTTCTCTCGCCGCGCAAGCTGGCAGAAGTATTGAAAACGGTCATGCGGGCAGTTTTGCTGCCAATACCGTCTCAGCACAGGCAACGAAGGAGGTGGTAGAGTGGCTACAGAAGTACGGTAATGCGCGTATTCAACTCAACGTCGATGACGCTTTCTCGTTGAAAGATTCGTCGTTCGATTTCCTTTATCCGTGGATTGATACAAAGCAGCATGTTTTATTTAGCCAGACATCGCTTCACCGTACCGATGACAGAACCCAAACTAATATCGGTATGGGTTATCGCTACTTCACGGCGGATAATTCAATGCTGGGCGCAAACTTATTTTATGACTACGATTTAAGTCGTCATCACGCACGTATGGGTGCAGGCGTTGAGTATTGGCGAGATTATTTACATGCAGGCGCAAATGCTTATTTAAGATTATCAAAATGGAAGGATTCCCACGATCTGGATGATTATCAGGAACGTCCGGCGGATGGATGGGATATCTATACCCAAGGTTGGTTGCCATCGTATCCGCAACTGGGCGCATCGCTTAAATATGAAAAGTATTACGGCAAGAATGTCGGCCTCTTTGGCAGCGATCATCTTCAGGAAAATCCGTACGCCTTTACAGGCGGGATCAGCTATACGCCGGTTCCGCTAGTTACGCTTTCCGCTGAACACAAGCAGGGGCAGAGCAATACTCATGATTCACGCTTCGGCGTAGAGATTAACTATCGCCCCGGCATCCCGCTGGCGAAGCAGTTGGATAGCGACAATGTTGCGTTGATGCGCGAAGTTCAGCACGGACGCTACGATTTTGTCGAACGAAATAACAATATTGTTCTGGAATACCGCAAAAAATCGGTTCTGAAAATCCGCCTGCCTGAAAGCGTGCAGGGGGAAGGTGGCGCCGTTGTTCCGGTGACTATTTCACTGGATAAATCCCACTGGGGCATTCAGTCGGTAGAGTGGAACGATAGCGCATTTGCCGCCGCTGGCGGGCGCATTTCCGGTAGCGGCACGTCATGGCAACTGACGTTACCCGCTTATACACCCGGCGGCACCAATCAGTGGCAGATCGGCGCAACGGCGCGAGATGTTAAAGGAAACGTCTCTAACTATGCAGTGATGAGCGTAACGGTGACGGGGAATTCAGCCTCTGTCGGCACAATGGATTTTACATTGAACGACGAGCAGCAACCGATCATCGCGGCTGATGGGAAGTCACAACATCCGGTTAAGCTGGTGATTAAAGATACCAATGGCAATCCGTTAACAGGGCTCGCACATGACATTGAATTATCTTTGGCATTTACGCCTGACGCACAGAGAAATCGTGAGCGTTCGGCACAGGCTCCAAAGCTTGGTGAAGTGCAGGAAACCCGTTCAGGGGTGTATACCGCTATGCTGACGCCGGGTTTAACGGCGGGGACGGCACGCATAACCGCTAAAGTCCTGGGTAAAACAGAAACCCTGACAGTGACACTAAAAGCGGTTTCCGCCGAGTCGGCAAAATCGACATTCACGGTAATGCCCATGGAGCAGGTCGTAGGGCACCCGATTAACCTGGCGTTAGAAGCAAAAGATAAAGACGGGACTGCCATCACCGGCGACGACAGCTTACGTTTTTATGCTGTTTCAGCCAGCGGCGAGATCCGTTTTACTGCAGTAGAAGAGAAAGACGGCGTGTACAGCGCTAAGGCAACGTCTGAACTGGCTCAGGCGACACGCATTGGTGTGACGTCACAAAAACATGATTTCTCCGGGCTGGAAAAACAAGCCAACTGGATTGCAGACAAAACGCAGCCGGTGGTGCAGGCTTTTAACCTGACCAAGGACAATGCGCTGGCGGATGGCAAACAGAGTAATGTCGCGGTCGTTACCCTGACCGACCCTTATGGTAACGCGCTATCCGGATACACGGTCACCCTGGCGTTACCGTCACAGGTCAAGGTTGCGAATGGCGAGAACGTTGCCACCACCGATGCCAAAGGTGAAGCAAGATTCTCACTGACCAGTTCAACGCCGGGAACCTATGAGGTTACGCTGAACGTGGGGAACATCAGCTCATCCCTAAGCGTCACATTTGCCTCTGCAATGGAGGGGGCAACATTGTCTCTGACAGCCAAAGACAATGGCGCAATTACCGATATTGCAGCAAACGGTCGCGATGGTGCCACGCTTGAGATCATGCTCAACAATACCAACGCGTCGGTTGAAGGACAGAAAGTGGAGCTTATCGTAACGCCACAAGGGCTCGTGTACCCGGACAAAATCACCACCAATAAAGAGGGTTACGCGACGGTAACGTTAACAACGGTTAAGGCGGGTCATTACACCGTTAATGCCAGGGTTACAGATGGGCAGCACAGCGTTGAGTCCTCAAGCGTTGACCTGGAATTCGTACCTGATATTAACAGCGCAGTGCTGAATTTGGCGGCACCTGCTGAGAACATCGTGGCAAACGCATCAGCTACGCATGAAATTCAGGTACAGGTTGTCGACGGTGAGAACAACCCATTTAGTGGCAACGTGCACCTGACCAGTACCCCTGCCAGTGGATTAAAACTGGGCCAGTCAGAACTGACATTGGATGAGAAAGGAATGGCATCAACAACCTTTGTTGCCACAGAAGCCGGGCACTATCAATTGCAGGCAACCTTCATCAAAGAGGGTAAACGCGTTACGGCGGGTAAGGCGATTGAGGTGGTATCAGATCTGCAAAATGCAGCGTTGACGATCGAACCGTCAACCACATCCGCCGTAGTGAGTGATGTGGATAACGTGGCGTTTACCCTGCATCTGAGCGATACATCGGGGAACAGCGTCAGCAACCGTAAGCTGAAGATTACGGCCACAGGCCCATCGCCACGCGATCCTCTGGTGATTGATAATACGCTTGTCACCACCAATGCTTCCGGTACTGCGACCGTAAATGTCCACGGTCAAAAGGCGGGTCGTTACACGCTGACCGCCACATTGGCTGAACACGGTAGCAACGTCTCGGCAAATGCTTCGCTGATGCTGAATGCTGATGCCCAGAATCCAGTACTCACTCTGGAGCAGGATTTTGGCTACGTCGTTGCCAACCTTGAGCCGATGGGCTTTATGGCCCGATTGCGGGATAAATTTGGCAATCCGTTAAACGGCAGTGTCGAATTTAGCGCAGGCAGCAGAGCCAAACCCGACAGCGGAACCTTTACGATGACACCGGATAAAACCAACTTTAAGTTAGGAAATGCCTACTCTGAACTGAGAACGGATACTGCTGGTGAAAGTTGGGTGAAAGTGAAGGCAACGACGGGAGATAAAACGTTGGAAAAAGAACTCACCGTCTGGGTAGTTGAGAATCATCAACCGAATTCCTGATCGGGATATAAACAGGAGATAGCCGCAACATGGCGGCTATCTCCCTTTCTATATATTGCCCACACGTCTTCTACCCACTAAGACTCAGAACTATAATAGGTATAGCAAAGCTAAGTTCACTCTCGACGATTCCCCCTCCCCCGTTGATTTGAAAACAAGCAGCAATATAATAAAGGGGCTGGAAATATCAGCAAAGCCTCAGGTAAAATATTTTCAGACTGATGGCTATATTATCAAAATTAATTTATCACGTGACAAACTACGCAGGGAGACTTGAATCGAGTATCCAGTACCGATGTTTACATCACATTAATGACACATGACATATATCATCAATTCGGAGATCTGCATTTTCACTCTCAAAAATGTAGCCCGATAAATACCTTACCCCAAAAGCGTTAAATTTTTATTATGATTATTTTGCGGAGAGTTTATGAACAAAATATATCAAATAAAATGGAGTAAAGTCCGTAATTGCTGGTGTGTGTGCTCCGAACTGGGAAGGAAGAACACGAAAAAAAAGTCCAGGGCGTTATTAGCCGGTGCTGTAGCGCTATGTTCATCAATGGCCTTTGCTAATGATATTGATGTCAGCACAGATAGCACCGTTGATTTTGGCGAAAAAAACCAGTCTATTAATTACCATATCAATGTAAAAGATAATGCTAACCTGGTAATCAATGCGCCGGACTCTCGCCCCCGCCTGACCTTCACATCAGGTGGTGGACTGGATATTACCCAAGGAACAGTACGTATCAATGGCGAGCTAAACGTTCTGCTGAGAGGTACGGGTTACCTTAACGTGTCCAATGCAGGCAGCGAACTCTATGCTGACGACTTATATGACAGCGCATCAGACAACTGGCGAACTGGTGGTTATTTTAACGTGTCTGATGGCGGTAAGATTCATGTTAAAGGGACCAGTCGTCTTACCTATGAAAGGGGAAACATTAGCGGCGAAGGTAGCCAGGTAAATACACAAACATTCTTTATGGGTGTTTTCAAGAGCTACGGTGGCGATCAATTCCTGTCGGTTAATAACAAGGGTGAAATTAACGCCAGTGAGAAATTAAGCCTGGGGTATTATAATCAAGATTCAAATACCACGCTGGTGGTATCTGACATGGGGAAAATATCTGCCCCAGAAATTAGTTTGAGTACGAACTCAGAATTAGAATTAGGCGCTCAAGAAGGTGAGAAAGCTAAATCTGCAGGGGTTATTGACGCCAAGAAAATAGAATTTGTCTGGGCTGGCACGGACAATAAAAAAATCACACTGAACCACACCAGTGATAACGCAAATATAACAGCTGATATATCAAGCGGCAGTGAGGGGCTGGGTAATATCAATGCGCTAAATGGCACAACGTTTTTATCTGGTGACAACTCAAAATTTAGCGGCAACGTAAAAATTGCCAGGAATGCCACCCTTGGGGTTACGCAGAACCTGGGAACCGCTGATATTAGCAATAGCGGCAAACTCTTACTGAACGCCCAGGACAACATGGAGTTTACCAATAAGGTTGCGGGGAACGGAATTATCTCCGTCGGCGCCGGAAATGTGGCGTTATTAGGTGATAACACCGCCTTTAAAGGAAAGATCAATGTTGAATCGGGTGCCGTTGCAACCGTATCCGATCAGAAAAACCTGGGCTCTGCCGGGTTATCCGTTGACGGGAAACTGCAGCTCAATAGCACCAGCGACTGGTTGTTTAGCCACCAGATTTCTGGGTCTGGGATCCTGGGGGTCGATACGGGAAATCACGCTTTCTCTTTTAAAAATAGTACAGCGACCTCTGGGTTCACTGGTGCTCTGGCATTACAAAATACGACATTCAACCTGCAGGGAACCAACACCGATGCTCTTGCAAAAGCAGGGCTGATTGCAGGAAAAGGGAGTGAAATTTCACTGGGCACAGGCACACAGTCCATCGGAAGTCTGGCCTTTTCTGGCGGTACCATTGAGTTTGGTAACATTACCCCCGGCATACACCAAACCGACAAAATGGTGAATGTTAAAGACCGGTTAGACCTGACGGGGTCTGGTGCTGTGCAGGTTAATCCTGTGGGCGTAGTGGACGCCATATCTCAAGGTATTGATACCGGTCTCTCCTTAATGGAGCAGGAAGACGCCAATGCGGAAATTAAACTGGTTTCCACCAATTCAACAACCGTTGTAACAGGAGATGCCGGAAACCTGCAACTGCAGGATCTGAACGGTAACGCGATAACAGACGCTGTTCAGCATGACATCAGCCAGGACGGGCAGGTTGTAGCAAAGGGAACATACGACTATCGCCTGACCAGCGGGCAAAACCATGACGGCCTTTATGTGGGCTACGGTCTGACGCAGATTGAACTACAAGGACAGGGTCAGAATGCACTGAGCCTGAACGCCAACGGAAAAGTCGGGGCGGCTGCGGAATTGAGTTCCCGCCTGACCGGCTCCGGAGATCTGGCGCTCGACAGCCAGAAAGGCCACACAGTTTCACTATCTGGTTTGAATAATGATTACACCGGTCTGACCGATTTGCGCAGCGGTAATCTACTGATGCTCAATGATAATGTTCTGGGCCATACAGCAGGTCTGCAGATGGCAGAAGAGACCGTTTTGGATATGAATGGGCATAGCCAGACGATTGGGCAGCTAACCAGCGCAGCGGGATCAGTTCTGAATATTAATGGCGGTAGCCTGACGATTTCTAACGGCGGAACATCCGCGGGGGCATTGGTCGGCAGCGGTAATCTGAATATAGATAACGGTGTCTTTAGCGTGAAGGGCTGTAATGCGTCCTTAAACGCAACAACGGCCATTGCCTCCGGCGCAGAGGTCACTCTGGATAATGCTCAGGGATTGGGAACCGGGAAGATTATTGCCGATGGTCATCTCAACCTCAATGCCGTTGAGGGACACTTGTCCAACAACCTTAGCGGTAAGGGTGAAGTTTCATTCAGCGAATCTAACGTCGCTCTTAAGGGGGATAACAGTGGATTTAGCGGCCAGCTTAACCTGGATAAAAACACACAATTAGTGGCGTCAGCCGCCGAACATCTGGGGGAGGCGACGATTCACAATCAGGGTGACGTGATCCTTAACAGCATGGATGACTGGACAATGCAAAACCTGGTCGATGGCAGCGGTAATATCATCAAGCAAGGCCAGGGCACTGTCACTCTGACTGCGAATTCCACCTATACCGGCACCACGGATATTCAACAAGGGGGGCTGATGCTGGGTCAGGAGGATGCGCCTGTTACTTTAGCGAGCCAGCAGGTCAATATATCTTCTGCCGGTATGCTTTCAGGCGCAGGAACGGTACTAGGCAGTATCCATAATGCCGGACTGTTTGTTGCCGGAAATGGAGCATCAGGCCACTTTACTGTTGGCGGAGATCTCACCAATCAGGGTGCGATATCTTTGGGGAATATAGGACAGTCCGCCAGCAACCAGCTGATTGTTGAAGGAAATTACCACGGCAACAATGGTCATATTAATTTTGATACGGTTCTGGGGGACGATCGTTCGGCCACCGATAAGCTTACTGTAAAAGGTGATACTACTGGCAATACTCAAGTAAGTGTCACCAATGCAGGAGGCCAGGGCTCACAAACTCTGGAGGGGATTGAGCTTATTCATGTTGATGGCCGTTCTGATGGTGATTTTGCTCAGAGCGGGCGTATCACTGCGGGTGCGTATGATTATTCATTGGTTCGAGGTCAGGGGGCTAACAATAATCACTGGTATCTGACCAGTCAGTTGATTAAGCCTGAAAATCCCGAAAAACCGGTTTCGCCCACAGAGCATATGCTTCGCCCGGAAGGAGGAACCTATACCGCGAACCATGCTGCAGTAAACACCATGTTCAACATGCAGCTACACGATCGCTCGGGCAAAGCTCAGTACACAGATGTGTCAACCGGAGAGATGAAAACCACCGGTATGTGGATGCGTCAGGCAGGAAGCCACCAAAGTTGGTATGACGGTAGCAGCCAGTTGCGTACTCAAAGTAATCGCTATGTGATGCAGCTCGGCAGCGATATCGCGCAGGGCTCAACCAACGGGCATGATAGCTGGCGTCTCGGGATCATGGCTGGGTATGGCCATGACAATAATCAGACCCGCTCATCAGCAACGGGTTACGCCTCGCGAGGTAGCGTCAATGGCTATAGCACTGGCCTTTATGCCACATGGTTTGCCGATAACACTGACCATAAAGGCCTGTACTTCGACGGTTGGGCACAATATGGATGGTTTGATAACCATGTCAAAGGTGAAGGACTGGCTTCTGAGTCCTATAAATCCAAAGGTCTGACGGCATCTGTTGAAACAGGGTATACCTTTAAAGTTGGCGAATTCTCTGGCAGCAAAGGAACCGTTAATGAGTGGTATGTTCAACCGCAGGCGCAGGTTACCTGGATGGGGGTCAAATCAGATGACCATCGGGAAGCTAACGGAACGCGTATCGAGATGAATGGTAACGGTAATATTCAAACCCGTCTTGGAGCCAGAGCCTATCTGAAAAGCTTTAATAAAATGGATGAGGACAAAGGCCGCGAATTCCAGCCATTTATTGAAGCTAACTGGCTCCATAATACACGCAGTTTTAGCACAAAAATGGACGACGTTAGCGTCAGCCAGGAAGGTGCACGCAATCTGGGAGAGATTAAACTGGGTGTCGAAGGCCAGATTACGCCAGATTTAAATCTGTGGGGTAATGTGGGCGTCCAGATGGGAGACAACGGTTACAACAACAGCGCGGCAACGTTAGGACTGAAATATCATTTCTAATCAGCCCTCAACAAAAGATAGCCGGGGTGTTTTCGACAGCACCCAGGCTACTGCCATAACCCCAAATATATCGACGCTTGCATTATTCTCATAGCCAGGCGAGCTATGAGAATAATGAGCACTTAAATAGTACCAACCATCATCCCATCCCTCCCATTTTACTGATCAAGAAGAGGGAAAAAACGACTCGCTTTTAACAAAGCCATTCAAAACCTTACTTATGAACTGGATACTCGCGATTAATCCACGCATGTTCATCTTCCCAAGTGAACATCCATTTGCGTACCGGGCCCGCCATTACGTTGAGATAGTAGCTGTCATATCCTGCCAGGGTTGCCACCGGGTGATACCCTTTTGGCACCATCACGACATCGCGGTTATAGACTGCCATACACTCGTCAAGCGATCGGTCGTCGGTGTATACCCGTTGCAGACAGAATCCCTGCGGCGGGTTGAGGCGATGGTAGTAAGTCTCTTCCAGATAGGTCTCCTGCGGCGGATTGTCGGTATCATGCTTGTGACTTGGCCAGGAACTGGTACAGCCTTCGTTGGTCCACACTTCCACCACCAGCAGGCTATCAGCAGGTTTATCTTCCGGTAAAATGTTATGCACATAACGCTGGTTGTGACCTTTGCCGCGCGCTTCCCCGTCGATATCCTTAGGTGCAATCAGCCGTGTTGGGTGTGTGCCTTTCCCCGGCGCAGCGCAGACCGCCAGCTCCAGTCTGGTCACCGCCTGAACCTGTATGGTTTCACCAGCGGTGACATAGACCGCCCACGGTTTGATCCGTTCGAACGGGCTCATCCGCTCGCCGATATCAGTAAAGGTTGCACTCGGCGTGGTGACGGTCGCGCGTCCGGCGACCAATACCAGACAACGTTCTTCGCTGACGGCGGGCAGCGTAAGCTGCTGCCCCTCTTCCAGTTCATACGCTTTAAAGCCAACATATTCCCAACCGGCGCTTTCCGGCGTCACTGACTGCGTACGCCCCTGCGCGTCCGGCTGCTGCCAACGTGATAATAAACGTGACATATCACCTCCTCAGATAAGACCAGCGTCACGCGCCAGACGGCTAAGGTTGTTATAGCCCAGACGCGCATACGTCAGCGGATGCGCGATGGCCGGATCCTGCTCCGCCTCCACGACTAACCACCCCTGATACTGGTTCGCCTTCAGCAAGGCCATGATCGGCGGATAGTCAACGCAGCCATCGCCCGGCACTGTAAAGACCCCACTCAGTACCGCATCGAGAAAGCTGGTTTTGCGATTTTTGACATCCGCCAGCACGTCGGCACGCACGTCTTTACAGTGAACATGGTTGATACGCGATGCCCAGCGCTGCGCCACCGCCAGCGGATCGGCTCCGGCGAAGGTCAAGTGTCCCGTGTCGAGCAGTAATCCAACTTCATCACCGGTATTCGTCATCAGATTACCCACATCTTCAGCAGATTCAATCACCGTTCCCATGTGGTGGTGATAGGCAATCTGTACCCCCTGCTGCTGGGTGTAGCGCGCAAACTCGGTAAGTTTTTCACCGTATTCTTGCCAGCGCTCTTGCGGGAAGCGCGGACGCAGATGTACCGGCGTCTGCTGCTCGCCGTGAATGCAGCCACTGACTTCGGCAAAGACCAGCACCTTGGCCCCCAACTCGCGCAGTAACGTCAGATGTGACTGCACGGCGGCAATCTCCTCCTCCACGCTGCGTTCCAGCAGACGTCCAGAGTACCAGCCGGAAACCAGTTGCAGGTCGTGACGCTGCAAAATGGGGCCGAGCAGTCGCGCCTCGCGCGGGAATTTATTACCCAGTTCGAAACCAGCAAATCCGGCCTCTTTACCCTCGCTCAGACAAGTATCAAGCGACGTCTCAGCGCCCAGTGAAGGAAGATCATCATTCGTCCATGTCAGTGGATTAATACCTAATTGTACCGTCATTATCTTCTCCTGAATTATGCTTGTCCGCGCTCGCGCCACCAGGCGATAAGCTGCAGGTAGTTATCTTTAATGCGCGCCACCAGTTGCGCATCGTCAATATCGTGTTTCAACCACGCGCGGGAAGCGTCGCCAAACAGCGTGCGTCCCACGGCAAATCCTTTCACCACCGCATGACCCGCAGCCGCTTTGAAATCCGCGCGCAGTTGCTCTGCCGGTGCGTCCAGACCAAGGATCACCACGCCACGGCAGTGCGGATCGCGCCGTTCGATAATGTCACTCAACGCCGTCCAGCCAGCAGAAGTCAGCGGTGGGAGTTTCCACCAGTCGGGGTAAATCCCTAAGTTGTAGAAGCGGGAAATAGCGCGCAAATACAGTTCATCACTGCGCGGCATACTGGCCGGCAAAATCACCTCCAGCAGCAGCTCATGACCAGACTGGCAACAGGCGCGGTACACCTCGGCGATTTTCTGTTCTTGCTCCAGACGCAACGCGTGGGCATCTTCCGGATGGAAAAAAACCAGACACTTCACCACATGTTCCTGCGGCCAACTGATGAGCTGCGAGCCAATATTGCCGTGTTCCATCTCCAGCGGGCGAGATCCCGGCAGTTCGATAGGGCGACCTATCCACCAGCCCTCTCCGGTTATCGAATTCAGTGCATCCTGACCAAACGTACCGTCGCAAAGCAGCCCGGCCTTGCCCTCCAGCCCGGCGCTGTTGGCCGCTTCACGGCTGGCCTGCAAAATAAGCTGTTTCAATGCCGGAATACGCTTCAAAGACGCGCCGCACTGTAGCGCCATCTCTTCAAGCTGACTGCGGTGATCGAAAGCCATCACGCACAGTTCCGGCCATTCGCGGCGACGGGTGGTGACGCGGTGCAGATGGTTTAGACGCGGGTCAAGATCCGGACGCGGAACGAGTGCGGCGCGGGAGAGATAATCATCCAGCTCGATTTTGCTCGGCATCGCCGGGGCACAGCCGTGACGCGATACCACCAGCGCACCACAGGCATTAGCATAGCGGCACGCCTGCTCCCATCCCTCATCGTTGAGGTAGCCGCGCAGCAGGCCGGACATAAACGCATCCCCCGCCCCCAACACGTTCAGCACCTCCACGCGTACGCCTGTCACCGTCAGGCCATCGTCCAGCCGGGCCGGGATCGCGTCGGTATACACCGAGCTACCGAGCGCACCGCGCTTGCAGACCAGCGTCGCGTTACTCACGCCGCGAACCTGCGACAGCGCCTGCAGCGTATCGGTACTGCCGCCCGCGATATGAAACTCCTCCTCGGTGCCGACAATCACATCAAAAAGATGCAACACCTCCTGCAATTGACGGGTGACCTGATCGGCGGCGATAAAACGTGTTTCGCCGTCGCCTAAGGATGTAAGCCCCCACAGCACCGGGCGATAGTCGATATCCAGCGCCGTACGCACGCCGTGACGCCGGGCGTAAGCGAGCGCCGTCAACACCGCCTCGCGGGTTTGCGGATGAGAAAGATGCGTCCCGGTGATGGCAAGACAACGAGCAGAAGCGATGTACTGTTCATCAACATCGCTGGCGGTAATCGCCATATCCGCGCAGTTATCACGGTAAAAAATCAGTGGGAAGGTGTCCCGGTCTTTAATGCCGAGTAGCACCAGCGCTGTCAGGCGGTCTTTATCGGTAATCAGATGGCTGGTATCGCAGCCTACCTGATTTAATTCTTCACGCAGGAAACGCCCCATATGTTCGTCGCCAACCCGCGCCAGCATTGATGAACGCAGTCCCTGTCGCGCCGTTCCGTAGGCCACGTTGCCGGACGATCCGCCAAGATATTTGGCAAAGCTCGACACATCTTCCAGGCGTGCGCCAATCTGCTGACTGTAGAGGTCAACCGCCACGCGGCCCATGCATATCACATCAAACTGCTTTTCCACGTTGATACCTCTTCAGACAATATCGTTCACATTCAGCCAGCGGCCTTCCAGGTGCGAGAGTGCGATAGCGTCAAGCACACGCGACACCTTCCAGCCCTCTTCGAAGTCCGGCCACATCGGCGCATCGGCGGCAATGCCGTCCACCAGGTCGCGCACTTCCACAGTTTTCTGGTCGTTAAAACCGATACCATGCCCGGCTCCCATGCAAAACGCGCCGTAGTCCGGATGCGAAGGACCAACCAGTAAAGTGCGAAACCCCTGGCGGTTGACCGGATCGTCATGCAAATAGAGCTTCAGCTCAGCCATGCGCTCCTGGGTAAAACTGATGGTTCCTTTGGTCCCGGTAATCACATACGACAACCCCATCTTGCGGCCACAGGCGACGCGGGAGGTTTCAATCACCCCTTGCGCACCGCCTGCAAAGCGCACCATCGCGTGGGCCTGATCTTCGTTCTCTACCGTCACCATTTGCGAGGAACCGACTTGCGCCGGACGCTGTGGCACCACGATCTTCAAGTCGCCGCAGACCTGATGAATATCGCCAACCAGGTACTGCGCCATATTGACGATATGCGCCGCCAGATCGCCAAGTGCCCCCAGACCCGCCGTTTCTTTAAAACAGTGCCAGTGGATCGGCGCAAGCGGATCGGCCATGTAGTCTTCGTTGTGGGTGCCGTAGAAATGGATCACCTCGCCAATTTCGCCGCGCTCAATGATCTCTTTCGCCAGCTGCGCCGTTGGGTTCTTCATATAGTTGAACCCCACCAGGGTTTTCACTCCTGCCCGCTGTGCGGCCTCAACCATTTCACGCGCGTCGTGGGCGTTCAGCGCCAACGGTTTTTCCGAGTACACATGCTTGCCATGGCGAATCGCTTCCAGCGCCATCTCTTTGTGCAGATGGTTGGGAGAGCAGATATCCACCACATCAATGGCCGGGTCGGCCACCAGCACCCGCCAGTCTCCGGTTGAGCGATTGAAGCCAAACGCCTGCGCCCGCTCGGCGGCCAGCTCCGGAGAAACTTCCGCTAACCGCCAATAGCGACCAGAGCAAAGATCCAGATTGGAATCGAAATGCCGAGCAGTTCGCCGCGTCCCCACCAGCGGTATCCCGCGTCGAAACCGGCAATCGGCGCGCCGTCGTTGATCACCAGCGTCAGGCCGCGCCAGATGGTCATCCCGCCGAGGGTGACGATAAACGGCGGCAGACGCAGGCGGGTCACGCCGAGGCCATGCAGAAAACCAATCGCGGTGCCCATCGCCATACAGATACCAAGACCAATCAGCCAGCTCATGCCGCCCCAGGCGTTCGGATCGACGGTGGTGAAGTTGTCGCCCTTGATCACATACGCGGCGGTCATAGCGCAGACCGCCAGGATAGAGCCCACCGACAGATCGATGCCGGCAGTCAGAATGACAAACGTCATCCCCACCGCCATGATCCCGTAGATGGAGACTTCGGTCAGAATGTTGAAAATGTTGCGTTCAGAAAGAAAATTGCTGTTCTGCAACTGAAAGAAAATCAGCAGCAGGATCATAAAAATCAGCACCCCAAAGCGCTCAAAAAAGGCAATGGGATCAAGACGTCCACCGCGTTTGGCTGGAACCTGCGTTTTAGAAATAATCTGCGTCATGAGTCACTCCGTTATGCCGCATTCAGGGCGTTATGGTTGATGGCCATCATCGTCATTAGCCGCTCTTCGTTGGCGTCATCGCCGTGGATCTCGCCAGTCACCCGACCTTCACTCAACGTGATGATCCGATCGGAAACCGCCATGACTTCCGGCAGATCGGAGGAGATCACAATCACCGCCACGCCCTTTTTCGCCATATCAAACAGCACCTGATGGACTTCTGATTTGGTGCCAACATCGATGCCGCGCGTCGGTTCATCCACAATCAACACCCGAGGGTTAAGCGCCATGCAGCGCGCGAGGATCACTTTTTGCTGGTTTCCGCCGGAGAGCTTGCGCACCTCCTGCGCACTGTTGACCATTTTGATCTGCAGCGCCTGGCGGTAAGAGTCAATCAGGGCATCTTCTTTGCGGGTATTCACAAACCAGCGCCAGTGCAGCAGTGACGACAGGCTGGAGAGCGACAGGTTGTCGCGGATCGACAGCCCCAACACTGCACCCTCTTTTTTACGATCTTCCGGTACCAGCGCCAGCCCCTGATCCAGCGCAAACAGCGGATCGCGCGGCTGATACGGCACGCCATCAAGTTCAAAGCTGCCGGAGGTAAAACCGTCGGCGCCAAACAGGCAGCGGGCCACTTCGGTGCGCCCGGCACCCACCAGTCCGGCAATACCTAATACTTCGCCAGCATGTACGTGGAAGCTAATGTCGTGCAGCGCGATGCCATGCGGATCCAGCGGCGGTTTTTCGCGGCTAAGCCCCTTCACCGCCAGACGCACAGGTTTATCTTCATGGTGAGTTTCGCTGGCCGGGCGGCGATTAAAGGCCACATCGCGCCCCACCATCAGGCGGATCAGCTGTTCTACGGTGGTCTGTGCAACCGCGCCATTCCCGGTGAATCGTCCATCCTGAAAAACGGTGAACTGGTCGCAGAGTTGAAAAACTTCATGCAGGCGATGGGTGACGTAGATAATGCTCACGCCACGCCCTTTAAGTTCCCGCACCACCCGGTGCAGACTTTCTACTTCGCTGTCGCTCAGCGCGGCGGAAGGTTCGTCCATGATGATCAGCTTCGCGTTCAACGTCAGCGCCCGCGCAATTTCCACCATTTGCTGCTGCGCCACGCTCAGTCGGGCCACGGCCGTGGTTGGCGCAACGTTCAGTTGCAGGTAATCCAAAATTACCTGCGCCTCCTGATTTACCGCCTTTTCGTCCACAATCAGATTGCGTTTACGCGGTTCGCGTCCGAGGAACATATTCTCGGCGACGGTCATATTGGGCAGCAGATTAAATTCCTGATAAATCGTGATAATGCCCTTGTTCTGCCGCTCAACCGGAGAGTCTTCTACCGGCAATGTTTCGCCGTTGAACCAAATATCCCCGCGTGTTTGCGGCTGTGCGCCCGCCAGCGCTTTCAGCAGGGTCGATTTTCCGGCACCGTTCTCACCTAACAGCGCATGAATTTCGCCTGCTCCGACAGTCAGTTGTGCGCTGCTCAGCGCCCAAACGCCGGAAAAGCTTTTCGCCAGGTCGGTCACTTTCAGTAAGGGTTGCGACATCGGTCTGCTCCTCCTTTAGAGGGAGCCGCCGTAACGGCGGCTCCGGACATATCAGTTACCGGCCTCACCGATACGCTCAGCCTGCTGCAAATTTTCTTTAGTGATAAGCGTTGGCGGGTAGTCAGCCCCGGTGATCGCAGTCTTCTCACGGACGTTATTCACCAACTGGCTCATGGCCGTTTTCACCGCAAAACCAGGACGTTGATCCGCCGTCACTGCCAGCCAACCGTCGCGCACACGCGCCAGTGCTTCCGGCACGGCATCGAATCCCGTGACCAGAACTTCACCCGGCTTCAGTCCTTGCCCCTGTAACGCTTCAATCGCGCCCAGCGCCATATCGTCGTTAGCGGAGAGGATCACCTGCGGACGCTTCGGCAGCGAAGGCAGCACGCTTTCAACAATGCGCATCCCTTCAGAACGCATCCAGTTACCGGTCTGATCGGCAACGATCTTGTACTTTTCACCACCCGCCTTCAGGCTGTCGCGAATACCTTTAGTACGTTCAATGTTGGAGGAGGAGCCTGGCTGGCCGGTCAGCAGAATAATGTCTGCCCCGTCTGGGAATTTGGTTTTGACAAAGTCGCCAATCGCCTGGCAGCCTTTGTAGTTGTTCGCGCCGAAGTGTGGCACTTTTTTCTGGCTGTCAACGGAGCGGTCGAGCGTGACCACGGGCAGTTTCGCATCCTGAATTTCATCTACCGCGCTGGATACCGCGTTGACATCGTTCGGCGAAACAATAAAGCCCTGTGCGCCACGAGTTATGGCGTTTTCCAGGTCAGCGACCTGTTTTGGCGAGCTACCCTGCCCGTCCAGGACCTGTAAATTCACGCCCATCTCTTTTGCGGCTTTCACCGCCGTGCGCTGCATGTGAACTTCAAATGGCATCGCCAGGTTTGGCGTACTGAAAACAATTTGCTCATTTTCAGCAATGGCTGCCCCGGATGTCATGGCGATGAGGACAGCTAAGATCAATTTTTTCATTATTATGTCTCTCTGTGTAGGGTAGGTTGTGGTGACAATCAGAGGAGAACTTCACGCTGGCTATGCAGTGACTCCAGCGCTTTATCCGCCAGATACAGCGCACGCTCGCCATCGTCCCCGCTGCAATCAGGGACCGCTTCGCCGCGCAGTACCGCAACAAAGTGTTCCCATTCCGCGGCATAGGCCGATTTATAACGCTGCAGGAAGAAGTGTTCAGGTAACGCGCTGGTGCAGCCCTGTTTGCCGTAGTGCTGCACCTGGTTTTCGAGAATATTGCCCGCGCACAGCAGCCCTTCAGAGCCGTGCAGCTCAAGGCGCTGATCGTATCCGTAAGAAGAACGGCGGCTGTTGACGATGGTCGCCATCGCGCCGGAGGCATATTTCAGTACGATGAACGCGGTGTCGATATCGCCCGCTTCGCCAATCGCCGGATCCACCAGATTGCTGCCCTGGGCATACACCGAAACCGGCTCTTCGCCCATGATAAAGCGCGCCATATCAAAATCGTGGATGGTCATATCGCGGAACATACCGCCGGACACACGCACATATTCCGCAGGCGGCGGCGACGGATCGCGGGAGATGATCAGCAGCGATTCCGGTTTACCGATACGCCCGGCCAGTGCGTCAGTTTTCACGCGGCGAAACTGCGGATCGAAGCGGCGGTTGAAACCGATAAACAACGGTACGTCGTACTCTTTGACCACTTTCAGACAGTCGCGTACACGGGCCAGATCCAGGTGGACCGGTTTTTCACAGAAGATGGCTTTGCCGTGGCGTGCGGCCATTTCAATCAGATCCGCGTGGGTATCGGTCGCGGAGGCAATCAGCACGGCGTGAACGTTAGGGTCCGTCATCGCCTCATCCAGGCTTTGCAAACGAGCCTGGTACTGTGTGGCAAGACGAGTGGCAAATTCCTGATTCGGGTCGACTACCGACCAGAGGGTAGTAGCACTGTGACTGGCAATGTTAGCTGCATGTACCTGGCCAATTCGGCCAGCGCCCAGTAAAGCAATGTTAAACATAACGGCTCCCGGTGTTGGTGAATGCGATGAACTAACGACCCCTTAAATAAAACATTTATTTCATTTTTATAAATAGTGAAAATTATATTTTTGGGTGCAAGTTAACACTTTTGAGATGATCGAGATAAAATTTGTTATCAATATCACAACATAAAGACAGGAAAGATGAAGGAATTGGCCCCCTTCCGTTCAGGAAGGAGGTGATGGATGAAGAGAAAGGAAAAATGAAATGAAAATTTCGTTGTCGCAGGTTGCCGGATGACGACGCTAACGCCTTATCCGGCCAGGAGATAGAATCCGCTGTAGGCCGGATAAGCGCAGCACCATCCGGCATTAATCGCTTTTAGTACTGACGTGCGTTTTTCACCTGCTCAAACGTCTGCTCAGCCGCTTTTCGCACCGACGGAGAGTCTGCCACCTGCGCATCGCCAGTGCGCCACCAGGAGGCATAGTCGTGGGTCATGGTTTTCGGCAGAACTTTGATATCCAGCAGCACAGGCCCCGAATGCACACGGGAGGCTTCCAGCGCCGCCAGCAGGCTTTGCTCGTCATGTACGCGCCATGCCCGACAGCCGTAGCTTTCCGCGTTTTTAGCAAAATCGACCTTCACCAACGGTCCATCTAACCGTCCGGTTTGCGGATTGCGGTGGCGGTTTTCCGTACCGAAACTCCCCATCCCATGCCCCATCTGCAGGTTGTTAATGCACCCGAAGCTGGCGTTATCAAACAACAGGATAGTGACTTTTATCCCCTCCTGAACGGCGGTTTGTAGCTCGGAATGCAGCATCATGTATGAGCCATCCCCCACCATGGCATAAACCGGCTGCCGTGGCTTCGCCAGCCTGGCTCCAATAGCAGCCGCAATTTCATAGCCCATACAGGAGTAGCCGTATTCCAGGTGATAGCTGTCCGGGGTTTTGACCTGCCAGATACGCTGTAAATCGCCAGGCAGGGATCCAGCGGCCCCCACGACGATAGCGTTATCTTCAATGTGCTGATTGATAAGTCCCAGCACCTTCGTCTGGGTCAACCGGGTGTTTAGCGTGTCGCCATATTCCGCCAGCTGAGCGTCAAGATGCCCTGCCACTTCGGGTTCGTCGTCGGGACGCCAGTCGCGATCCCATAAACGTTGGCACTCATCGCGCCAGGCCTCTTGCGCCTGCGTGACCTCCTTCCCCCAACCGCTGCGGTAGTCTTTCAGCGTTTCAGTTAACGCCGTCAGCCCGGTACGGGCGTCGGCGATAAGCGCGGTGGCATCAAGCTTCAGCGCGTCAAACTCCGCCACATTCAGCAGCAGGAACTCAACCTCCGGATGAGAAAACAGCGCTTTCGAACCGGTGGTAAAGTCGGTGAGGCGCGTACCGATGCCGATCACCAGATCGGTTTGCGGTGCGAGCTGATTCGCTGCCATCCCTCCAGTTACTCCAATGCCTCCGAGGTTAAGTGGATGGTCACTAACCAGTGCGCCTTTTCCGGCCTGAGTTTCGGCAAACGGCAGTTGCAGCGTTTCAACAAACGTACGAAACGCCTCATGCGCGCCGGAATATCGTACCCCGCCGCCGCATACCACCAGCGGACGGCGTTTGCGGGCAATCAGCGCCCGCGCCATCGCCAGACGCTGTGGGTCGGGCGGTCGACGTTCAATCAGATGAACGCGGCGCGCAAAGAAACTCTGTGGATAGTCCCAGGCTTCTCCCTGTACATCCTGTGGCAGGCAGATGGTCACGGCACCAGTATCTGCGGGGTCAGTAAGCGTTCGCATCGCGTTTAGCATCGCACTCATTAACTGCTCCGGGCGGTTAATCCGGTCCCAGTAACGCGAGACCGGGCGGAAGCAGTCGTTGGTGCTGATGCCAAGGTCATGGTATTGCTCAATTTGCTGCAATACCGGGTCCGGTTGACGACTGGCATAGACATCGCCTGGCAATAACAACAGAGGAATACGGTTCGCCGTCGCGGTTGCCGCGGCAGTCACCATATTCGCCGCTCCCGGCCCAACCGATGACGTCACGGCAAAAATACGCTGGCGCCGATGCTGTTTGGCGAATCCGGTCGCCATGTGCGCAATTCCCTGCTCATTACATCCCTGCATCACCTGCAAATGACCGGGATCCTGCTCAAGCGCCTGGCCAATGCCAAGCACATTACCGTGACCAAAGATGGTGGCGACCCCCTCGACAAAGGGCGTTTCCACGCCATCGACAGAGATATATTGTTGATTAAGGAATTTGACCAGCGCCTGAGCCATGGTCATACGTTCGGTTTGCATAAACCCTCCTGTCAGCCCAGCGTTGGCATGGAGAACGCTGCCCCTGTGTCCTGCAGCATCTCCGGCCAGCGTGCGGTGACGGTTTTCATCCGGGTGTAGAAGCGCACGCCATCATTGCCGTGAACATTGAGCGCCCCAAAAATGGACCGCTTCCAGCCGCCAAAACTGTGGAACGCCATCGGCACCGGAATAGGCACGTTAACGCCCACCATGCCCGCCTGCACCTCTTCGCAGAAACGACGCGCACAGCCGCCATCACGTGTGAAAATTGCCGTGCCGTTACCATATTCATGACGGTTAATCAGTTCCACCGCGCTGCTGTAATCTGCTACGCGCACCACAGAAAGCACCGGTCCAAAAATCTCTTCTTTATAAATGGTCATCTCCGGCGTGACGTTATCAAACAGGGTCGGCCCAACAAAATAACCCTGCTCATGGCCTTTAACGCTAAAACGTCGACCATCCACGCGCAGACTGGCTCCTTGAGATTCCCCACTGTCGATATACCCGAGCACTTTATTCCGATGTAACGAGGAGATAAGCGGTCCCATTTCGTTTTCCGGTGTCTGATCAAGCCCCGGCCCGACACGCAGCGCCGCAATCTGTTTTTCCAGTCTCGAGCACAGCTCATCTGCCGTTTTATCACCCACCGCCAGCACGACAGAAAGCGCCATGCAGCGTTCACCCGCCGCGCCGTAAGCGGCCCCCATAATGGCGTTGGTCGCCATATCCATGTCGGCATCCGGCATTAAAATGCAGTGATTTTTAGCACCACCTAACGCCTGGCAACGCTTACCGTGGGCTGACGCTGTCTGATAAATGTATTCCGCAATCGGCGTAGAGCCGACAAAGCTCACGGCTTGCACGCGCGGGTCAGTCAGCAGCACGTCGACGGACTCTTTATCTCCCTGTACGACGTTGAACACGCCGTCCGGCAGGCCCGCCTCTTGCAGCAGTTTCGCCAGAGCCAGGGCGAGAGAAGGATCTTTTTCCGAGGGTTTCAGCACAAAGGTATTCCCGGTTGCCAGCGCGATGGGGAACATCCACATCGGTACCATTGCCGGAAAGTTAAACGGCGTGATCCCGACGCAAACCCCGAGAGGTTGCATCAGCGAATGGCTATCGACGCCGGTGCCTACATTGGCTGAGTGTTCGCCCTTTTGCAGATGTGGGATGCCGCAGGCAAACTCCACCACTTCCAGGCCGCGGGTCAGCTCACCAACTGCGTCAGAGAACACCTTGCCATGCTCTTCGCTGATGATGCGAGCCAGCCTCTCCATGTTTTCTTCCAACAGCGCCTTAAAGCGGAACATCACTCGCGCACGTTTTAACGGAGAATGGCGCGCCCACCCGGGGAATGCGTCGTGCGCTGCCGCAATGGCCTGCTCGGTTTCCTGTGTCGTACTCATCACCACCTGGCGGATCTGCTCGCCGGTGGCCGGGTTGAAGATTGCCTGAACGCGCTGGCCTGAACCGGTGACACATTCGCCGTGGATAAAATTCGCTACTGTCTCCATCCTTAACCTCTCGCTGTTGATACGTGACTGTTACCTGAACACTGTTATCTGTGTACTATATATGAAACAAACATTCCATTTTAAGTTGAAATAAAATAAATAATGATTAATGTGATCAAGGATGGGTTTTTATGTTAACAAGCGGAATCGCATGATTAGCGTGCACTGGCAGAACGTTTCAGCGAACGGCAAACCTGAAGCTTTTGTTTCGTTTTTACAGCCAGATGAATGAGTGACATTTCAAAGACGCGGTTTTGCGTTTAGAATCATAAAACTATGTACCAGGAGGTAAAATGACAACAGCAACCAGCCTGAACGAGCTGCAGCAGCAAATCCGCGATCGCTACGATAGCCTGAGTAAGCGGCTGCAGCAGGTGTCCCGCTATGTGCTGGATAATACCAATAGCGTGGCCTTTGATACGGTTGCCGTCATTGCTGAACGTGCCGGAGTTCCACCCTCAACGCTGATCCGCTTCGCCAATGCCTTTGACTTCACCGGCTTCAACGAAATGAAACAGCTGTTTCGTATGAACCTGGTGGAGGAAACCGCCAGCTACAGCGACCGCGCGCGCATGTTCCGTGAGATGGAAAGCGAAGCCGTGCCGGAAACCCCACTCGATATCCTGCAGGAGTTCGCCCGTTCGAATACTCAAGCGCTCCAGCAGCTGGCAGCCCGTGCCGAACCTGAAATGCTGGAACGCGCCGTACAATTGCTGGCAGAAGCCGACACCATTTACATCGCCGGTCTACGTCGTTCGTTTAGCGTCGCCGCCTATCTCACATACGCCCTGAGCCATCTTGAGTGTCGCCCTATTTTGCTCGACGGAATGGGCGGAATGCTGCGCGAGCAGATTAACCGCATTAAAGCGCGCGATATCGTGGTGTCGATAAGCTTCTCGCCTTATGCAGAAGAAACGGTGATGGTCAGCGAAACTGCGGCCAATGCCGGCGCGCGCCAGATCGTGATTACCGACAGCCAGATAAGCCCGCTGGCAACATTCAGCGATCTCTGCTTTGTGGTGAAAGAGGCGCAGGTCGACGCGTTTCGTTCCCAGTCAGCAACGCTTTGCCTGGTACAGTCACTAGTCGTGGCGCTGGCTTACCGGCTAGGTGACGGGAGTAATGAACTCGATCATTCTGTCGGTTGATGAGCGCCGCGAAAATTGATGATCCGCTTTATTACATTCCCGCCAGCGTGACGTGAAATCGTGATGTCTGCAGTTACTTTTATGGTCGTTGAAAATATCGCCATCATTCAGCGACCAGATAAAATACAATCCGTTATTACCATGAGCTACAATTATATTAATTTTAGATAATCAACAATGCGTGTGCTGACAATAATACGCAAAGGTTTACTATAGCCCTGTCTTTTTTAAGCAGGAAAGTAAAATGAAAAATACAAAAGGGTTGATGATTATTGCCCTTGCTTTCACCCTGGCATCATGTGCCGCCATTCCTGAGAATATCAAAGGTAATAATCAACCCGATATCCAAAAAAACTTTATCTCCGTGCATAACCAGCCCGGTTTATATACCGGTCAGCAGGCCCGTTTTGGCGGTAAAGTCATCAATGTGATTAACACCAAAAAAGATACGTTGCTGGAAATCGCCGTTTTGCCACTGAACGACTCTGCTAAGCCACAAATTGACGCGAGCTATCAGGGACGTATTCTTGCCCAGCAGAAAGGTTTCCTCGATCCGGTAAACTACAGAAACTATTTCGTGACTATTTTGGGAACAATTCAAGGAGATGAGTCAGGTTTCATCAACAAAGTCCCGTACAACTTTGTTAAAGTTGATTTACAAGGTATCCAGGTTTGGCATTTAACTGAGTCTGTCAACACCACTTATAATATGTGGGATTATGGTTACGGTGCGTTCTGGCCAGAGCCGATGTGGGGAGCGCCTTACTACGCTAATACAGTAACTCAGGTAACTCCGGAGCTAGTGAAATAATCCCAGAGGTAAGATGGCGCGACTATATTCCGGAGTCAGGTGTTGGCAAACAACCCTTCTCATTACCCCGCGTTTATCTTATTGCGCCATCCTGCTTCATGAGATCCTTCGCTTAACATGCATTCTTCCTGTTACATATAATTTTTAACCGCTAATTCTTTAGCGAAGAAATGGGCTTTACCCTTCTCATGCCTGACCATCTTTTGTTATTTACCGACAACTCCCCCACCCTGCATGCAATAAAAGAACATTTGTGTTTACACATTATTCAGGGATTACTATGAACAGAAAATGCTTACTGTTGATACCATTATTCTTTAGTAGCGTCATCATCACCGCCTGCGATAATAAACCTGCAGTAAAAACCACCATGGAGCCCGAGGTCGGCGTTGTTACCTTAGCCCCCTCCTCAGTAAATATTAAAAGTGAACTTCCGGGTCGCGCGCTTGCGTTCGAGATCGCCGAAATCCGCCCTCAGGTTAGTGGGATCATCACAAAACGCAACTTTGTTGAAGGTGATAAAGTCAGCAAAGGAGAATCACTGTATCAAATTGATCCAGCCCCGCTGCAGGCACGGCTGGACTCAGCCAAAGGCGCGTTGGCAAAGGCACAGGCTACCGCCAATAATATTCGTCTGACACTAAATCGGCAGTCAGCATTAATAAAATCTAATTACGTCAGCCGCCAGGACTATGACACCACGCGTTCACAGCTTAATGAAGCGCAAGCCAATGTTGCCGTCGCTAAAGCGGATCTTGAACAAGCCACCATTAATCTTCGATACGCCAATGTTACCTCGCCCATTGATGGCATTAGCGGCAAATCTTCCGTGACCGTGGGTGCCCTGGTTACTGCTAATCAGGAAAACTCACTGGTCACCGTTCAGAGATTAGATCCTATCTATGTTGATTTAACGCAGTCAGTACAGGACTTCTTACGCCTGAAAGAAGAGAAAGCCAACGGCAAAATTGCCCAGCAACAAGGCAGAATTCCGGTTGAGCTGATGCTGGAAAACGGCAAACCCTATCGCCATACCGGTACGCTTGAGTTTTCCGATCCCGCTGTTGATGAGACCACCGGTTCGGTAACCCTGCGCGCCGTATTTCCCAATCCTGAAGGTGAAATTTTACCCGGCATGTATGTCACTGCGTTGCTGGACGAAGGCAGTCAACAAAACGTGTTGATGGTCCCCCAGCAAGGAATTACGCACAACGAACAAGGAAAAGCCACCGCGCTGATCCTTGACCAGGAAAACGTAGTGCAACTGCGTGAAATAAACGCAGTGAAGGCCGTTGGTAATCAATGGTTAGTGACCGCGGGATTACGCCCCGGCGATCGGGTCATTGTGTCCGGATTACAAAGAATTCGTCCGGGAAGCAAAGCCCGGGTCCTCCCTTCAAAACTGAACACACCTGACACGGTAGCTGAACAGTAATATTTCAGGTATTAAGGACACTTTCTTTATGGCCAACTTTTTTATTGAGCGCCCGGTTTTCGCCTGGGTGCTCGCTATTATCATGATGTTTACGGGCGGTATCGCGATAATGAACCTGCCAGTCGCCCAATATCCACAAATTGCGCCCCCAACCATTACCATCAGCGCGGCCTACCCCGGGGCAGATGCAAAGACCGTTGAAGACTCCGTCACCCAGGTGATTGAACAGAATATGAATGGTCTTGATGGCCTGATGTATATGTCATCCACCAGCGATGCGGCAGGTAATGCCTCGATTATCCTGACCTTCAAAACGGGTACGTCACCCGATATTGCGCAGGTTCAGGTACAGAATAAACTGCAGCTGGCGATGCCTTCCTTGCCACAGGAAGTACAACAGCAAGGGATCAGCGTTGATAAATCCAGCAGCAATATCTTAATGGTCGCCGGTTTTATCTCTGATAATAACAGCCTGAGCCAATATGATATTGCCGACTATGTAGCCTCAAACATTAAAGATCCGCTAAGCCGCACTGCCGGGGTGGGGAGCGTGCAGTTATTCGGTTCGCAATACGCCATGCGCATCTGGTTGGATCCGCAAAAACTCGACAAGTATAACCTCACTCCCGAGGACGTCATTACCCAGCTCAAAGTACAGAATAATCAGATATCTGGCGGGCAACTGGGGGGCATGCCTCAGTCAGCCGATCAGCAGTTAAATGCGTCGATAATCGTCCAGACGCGTCTGCAAACAACCGATGAATTTGGCAAGATCTTCCTTAAAGTTCAGCAAGATGGTTCTCAGATTCTGCTGCGCGATGTCGCACGCATTGAGCTGGGTGCGGAAAATTATGCCACGGTTGCACGTTACAACGGCAAACCCGCCGCCGGGATTGCGATTAAACTTGCCGCAGGCGCCAATGCCCTTGAAACGTCCCAGGCTGTTAAACAAGAGCTGAACAGATTATCAGCCTGGTTTCCGGCCAGCATGAAAACCGTTTACCCCTATGACACCACGCCGTTTATCGAAATTTCGATTCAGGGTGTTTTTCATACTTTGATCGAGGCAATCATTCTGGTATTCCTCGTCATGTACCTGTTTTTGCAAAGTTTTCGTGCGACGCTTATCCCCACTATCGCCGTTCCGGTGGTTATCCTCGGCACCTTTGCCATTCTCGACGTCGCCGGTTTTTCGATTAATACGCTCACGATGTTTGGCATGGTGCTGGCGATAGGGTTGTTAGTCGATGATGCTATCGTGGTGGTTGAGAACGTAGAACGTATTATTGCTGAAGAGCACTTGTCTCCAAAAGCGGCAACGCATAAAGCAATGGGCCAGCTCCAGAGGGCGCTGGTTGGTATTGCCGTCGTGTTATCCGCCGTATTTATGCCGATGGCATTTATGAGCGGCGCGACAGGAGAAATTTTCCGTCAGTTTTCCATCACCTTGATCTCCTCCATGCTGCTGTCGGTGTTTGTGGCGATGAGCCTGACGCCAGCACTCTGCGCCATGCTGTTAAAAGCACATGATGACGAGCAGGCAAATACGCATTTTCTGTTTACCCAATTCAATCATTTCATGGAGAAATGCACTCAGCACTACACGGACAGCACCCGAAAACTGTTACGTTGCACGGGCCGTTACATGGTCGTTTACTTAGTCATTGGCGCGGGCATGATGGTGCTGTTTTTACGTACGCCGACCTCCTTTTTGCCTGAAGAAGACCAGGGGGTATTCATGACCACGGCGCAATTGCCCTCAGGTTCAACGATGGTGAACACCAGCAAAGTGCTCGGGGAAATAACGGACTACTACCTGACGAAAGAACAGAAAAACGTTGCTTCTGTTTTCACCGTCGGCGGATTTGGTTTCAGCGGTCAGGGACAAAATAATGGCCTGGCGTTTATCAGCCTGAAGCCGTGGTCAGAACGCGTTGGCGAAGAAAACTCGGTTACCGCCATTATTCGACGGGCAATGATGGCCTTAAGTACCATCAATAATGCCGTCGTTTATCCGTTCAATTTACCCGCGGTCGCGGAATTGGGCACCGCATCAGGGTTTGATATGGAGTTGCTAGATAACGGTAATCTTGGGCATGAAAAAATGATGCAGGCCCGAAACGAGCTTTTGGCTCTGGCCAATCAGTCCTCAGGTGAGGTCGACGGGGTGCGCCCAAACGGCCTGGAAGATACGCCGATGTTCCGCATTCACGTCGACGCCAAAAAGGCTGAAGCTATGGGCGTTGCGTTATCGGATATTAATCAGACCATCTCCACCGCGTTCGGTAGTCGCTATGTCAATGATTTCCTGAACCAGGGGCGCGTAAAAAAAGTGTATGTCCAGGCCGATACGCCATTCCGTATGTTGCCTGATAATATTAATCACTGGTATGTACGTAATGCCTATGGCGCGATGACCCCGCTTTCCGCCTACTCATCAACCGAGTGGACCTACGGCTCTCCACGCCTTGAACGCTACAATGGTCAGCCAGCAATGGAAATTCTGGGCCAGCCGGTAGAAGGGAAAAGCAGCGGTGATGCGATGAAATTTATGGCATCGCTGATTAATAAACTGCCCGCAGGCGTCGGTTATGCCTGGACCGGCCTGTCTTATCAGGAGGCGCTATCCACAAACCAGGCACCAATGCTGTACGGCATTTCGCTGATCGTCGTATTTCTGGCGCTGGCGGCGCTGTATGAAAGCTGGTCGATCCCTTTCTCGGTGATGCTGGTTGTGCCAATCGGGGTGGTCGGCGCGTTGCTGGCCACCGATCTGCGCGGCCTGAGCAATGATGTTTATTTCCAGGTCGGCCTACTCACCACGATGGGGCTATCGGCTAAAAATGCTATTTTGATCGTCGAGTTTGCCGTCGAGATTATGCAGAAAGAAGGGAAAACGCCGCTTGAGGCCGCGGTGGAAGCCGCGCAAATGCGCTTACGTCCTATTCTGATGACCTCACTGGCCTTCATCCTGGGGGTAATTCCACTAGCAATAAGCAACGGCGCGGGCTCTGGCGCGCAAAATGCCGTCGGTACGGGGGTTATCGGTGGGATGCTGGCCGCGACGGTACTGGCGATCTATTTTGTTCCAGTATTCTTTGTACTCGTTGAAAATACGTTAGCGCGATTTAAAGCTCGACGTTGATCCCCTGCCCTATCCCTGGGTTTAGATTATTAAATCCAGGGATGGGACTTCATTTGCCAGGTCTACAGTTATTAGCGGGCACGGCTATCCAGCGAGTTTCTCGTGGATAGCGGGGTAAACATTACGCAGATTTTCTTGTAGGGGAACAACTGGGGCAGGTACAGAGGTTGTCAATTCTAACTAAAGCCAGGCTATCAAAACGGTTAATCAATAGTGCAAACCGGAACCTTTCAAATTTACAGCCAGTTCACCCAGTTTTGTATTCGGATGCTGATGACACATTTTAACCATTTTCGGTACAGCTTCCGTTTCCACCTCATGCAGGGGAACATAATCATCGCCTTTAAAGTCCGAATTTTTATTAACAATCACAAAGGCAATTGCCGTCTTGTATTGCTGACTCATATCAACGAATTCTTTACAGGTCATATCTTGTGGCGCAGCTTCCGTTGCCTGAGTAGCAAAAGCACGGGTCATTGGCGCCATAACAGAGGTCACAAGAATAGCTGCAGAAACCATCATCTTAATATTCACTATGCGCTCCAGAGGTAGCATTAATTTTTATCGGCGAGCTTATCAGTTTTTACCAGCGTCGCATTTCTACGCAGACTGATAAAAGCTAAAGAACTAAAGATCATCTCGACACCAATAAAGATTGAGGTAAATACATACGATCTGTCGGGATCCATATTCAGCCACACACCGGCAATAAGCAGGTCAAAAATACCAATAAAAATGTTCCATCCATAACCCGGACTGTGGAACAGTTTGACCCCAGATGCGATACGAAAAATACCCCCCAGAATAAACAGGCAGCAAAATACCATTGCCAATGAATTCATACCTATCACAGGATTCACCAGGAAACAGTAACCCAGCAGTAACCACGCGATAGCAAAAAAGGCATAGGTAAATTTGGCTTTCAATTGCTTTTTACTTGAGCTAAACAGGCTATAAATAGAATAGAAACCACATACCAGAAACATAAAGCCAGTTGCATAGCTTAAATAAACACCTGCAGCAATCGGATAAATCAAGCAGCAGATGCCACAAATCAACATCAACACCGCCATAATCGTCGCATGCTTTTTATAATGAACGAGTGTTTTTTCATTAAACGCTCTCAGGCTACGCTGATTAAAAACAAACATACATCCTCCGTTATACATAAACGCAATGTAACCTGTTGACACAAGAATTATTACTCACTCAACATATGTTACTTACAATGGAATGATAAGACTTCCGCTAAGGAAGCGTATATAAGAACAAGAGAATGTCGCTATGCGTATATTCCTACACATGTCAGACATCTGACACTTGTAAGATTAAACGGTCATTATTCTATCGTGGTTCTGATTTCGCTCTTTAACATTATTTAATATGCTTATTGCGTTTGGTGACATATACCAAATTTATTCAGGAGAAAGTAATGAAAAAGATTATTCTTGCGGGTGTGCTTGCAACCATGATGGGTTCAGCACCAGTGATGGCTGCTACTGCTACCACAACCACTCCGGCGCAAGCTACTACCGCAAATGTTCAAAAAGAAGCTGCCGATATTATGCAGGTCGCAGTGCAAGGCGCAAATGCGATGCGTGATATTCAGCTTGCTCGTTTGGCCCTGTTTCATGGACAGCCTGAAAGCGCTAAAAAATTAACCGATGACGCCGCTTCCCTGCTGGCAGGCGACAGCAAAGATTGGGCGAAATTTGTAAAAACTGCGCCTAAAGCCAAGATGATTGACGATCAGTACGTGGTTATTAACGCTACGATCGCGCTGTCAGAAGACTATATTGCCACTCCAGCCAAAGAATCCGCTATCAAAACAGCGAATGGCAAAATGGCCAAAGGCGACTGGAAAGGTGCAGTGGATACCCTGCAACTGGCTGGTATCAGCGTGCTTCAGACCCAATACCTGATGCCCCTGAATCAGACTCGTAAAGCCGTTGCCAGCGCGCAAAAACTGCTGTCTTCCGGTAAGTATTATGAAGCAAACCTTGCGTTAAAAGGTGCTGAAGAAGGTATTGTGATCGATAGTGAGATGATCGGCGCAGGCCAGTAATACTCAGCACTACGGAGTGTTGAACCAGGACTTTCTCTCCTGATCGGGCAGCTACGGCCACCCGATCAGGGGGATTAATGGCTAATCAGACTGTCTATCTCAATCTCAATTTCCCGCATAACAGCAATAATCTTCTGCAATGCCTCCTGGCGTACTGCCAGAGGAAGATCGTCAGGTCGTCTGGATTCGAAAGGTTCGCACAGGTTTTGTAGCGCAGTGATGCCCAGAATTTGCGCCGAGCCATGCAACCGGTGAAGAGCGCGCAAAAACAGCTGAGGTTCATCTTGCAGAACAGCTTTCTCAGCCGCTTGTATATCATTCAGCGTTGCCTCGCGAAATGTCTCGAGAATCTCGTTCATTAGTGCGCGATCGCCGCCGGTATTCTCCGTCAACACATTGAATTTCAAATGCCGGATTGAACAAGGAGACGAATAACCGGTTTCGATTTTACTCAACTCATGTGTCAGTGTCTGAATCGACACAGGCTTGAACAGGCACAAATTCATACCATTTTGCAGGCATCGATCGCGTGACTGTGGAAGTGCGCTGGCCGTCAGTCCCCATATTTGTAAATTCGGCTGTTGACGACGTAGCGAAGCCGCGAGATCAAATCCGTCTTTTTTCGGCATATTTACATCGGTTATCAGCAGATCGTACGATTTTTTCGCCAGTTTTGCTTCTGCTTCCTCCCCATCACACGCTTCATCCACGTTGTAGCCAATGGCATTCAACTGTCGCTTAAGCAGCAGGCGATTGGTTGGGTTGTCGTCTGCAATCAAAATAGACAGACACGGAAGCGGTAACAGAGTACCAGGCGCATCGCCATCCGGTACAATCGACTGTCGAGCAGTTTCAACCGGCAGCGTTATGGTAAACGTGGTTCCTTGCAACGGGACGCTCATCAACTCCAGCGTCCCGCCCATCAGCGTCACCAGTTCTTTACAGATAAATAACCCCAGACCGGAACCGGTTTGTTGACGCCCGCAACGCCCCTGAGCGTAACGATGAAACAGCCCCGCCTGCTCCTCTTCACTAATCCCGCAACCGGTGTCGCTAATGGCAATGGTCAGGGTACCGTGATTCTCCCCGTCAGGCGTCAAACGGGTCGTCACATGAATACTGCCCTGCTCGGTAAACTTCAACGCATTACCTACCAAGTTGGTGAGAATTTGCCGCAAAGCCTGCTGATCGACAAATACCCGTTCGTTTGCCGGCAACTGGCTAACGCAAGCCAGCGTAATACCTTTCTGTCTGGCTAAAGCATCGAAAGAGTGGCACTGCAATTCAATGAGCTGCGAGAGATCCGTCCATTGAGGAACAACCTGGTATTTACCAGACTCAATCTTATCCAGATCCAGAATCTTACCGATCAGCCCAAGCAATGACTGGGCTGTCGCCCCGGTAAGGGCAATCGCCTCTTTTCGCTGTGCCGGGCTGAGTTCTGAACTCGACAGTAATTCCACAAAGCCAACAATCGAACTTACCGGGGTACGTAATTCATGGCTCATACTCGCCAGAAAGCGACTTTTGGCCTTGGTTGCTTCAATCGCTTTATTCTTTTCGTTTTCCAGTTCTTGAGATAATGCCTCTTTGAGATGAAGCTGCTCTTCCAGTAGTCGCTGAGATAGTTTCCTTTTCTTTACCTCACGGGAGAGTGAGATCCCCCAGATCAGGCTAATCGCTATCAGCAGCAGCGCGAATATCCCCAGTTGATAGAACTGTTTGCTATATCGACTCCATAAATCAACCTGCGTATTGGAAATTTTCGACCACTTCTCCGTCATCTGCAAAATCTCACGTGGCGGTATGGCCTGTAGCGCTTTATCCATAACAGACTTCAACATAGGCTCGTGAGAAGAAATCGCAAAACTTACAGAGGCACCAGGCATATCTGGAAGCCTAAAAAAGTGCATATTTTTCTGATAGTAATGATCGACCATAAACCTTGCTGACAATTCGGTAGCAATTGCCGCATCAGCACTGCCCTCCTTGACCATGACCATCGCAACACTGCTAGTATCAGCATTAACCCAGGTGGCCTGCGGATAGCGTTGCTTCAGCTCGCTTTCCAGCACATGCCCGGCAGGTAGCGCAATACGAATCGGCTTCTCCAGTAGCGAGTCGGCGGTTTCCTCACGGGAAGTGATCATCACAAATGCCACATTCATCAGAGGATCGCTAAAGGTCGAATTGTGCGGGTTTTGATGAGTGAGCGTGATAGTGGGATACATATCCCACTGTTCGCCGCTTATTTGCTTTGTCTGCTCACTTTTAGAGCTAGCTAAAATGGGTTCAAAATCGAGCCCCGTTTGCAGATGAATAATATTCAGTAAATCGCCAAGAATACCGCGTAATTCACCGCTGCGATCGACCAGCGTATAGGGTGGGTAATCTGGGTTGATTAAAATGCGGATGACATGCTTTTTCTTCAACCACGCTTTTTCCTGAGCGGTGAAAGGTATAGGTGCATTCAGATAAGCAAGGTTGCCGCGGTTCAGCCAGTTCTGCATGACTTGCATATGAATTTCATTACTGATTAACGTAATGAAACCATCAAGAATATTTCTTAATACAAGCTGATCTTCGTTAACGACAAAATAATTATATTGTTCTTGCTTATCAAAGTAGTGCGTAATAACCAGTGATTGTGAGAAGTATCGAGAGATGCAATGGCTGCTGGTGATATTGTTACCAATATAATATTGGTTATCACCATTCACTACCGAGGCCATGGCCTGATACTCGTCGTCATAAAATGAGACTTTAGCCTCAGGAAAGGCCCCCTGGATAACATCGAGAAAAGGGCAATCCCGCACGCACGCGACGCTAACCTGATGGTTCGTGGTCAGCGGCAGCATAGTGTTTTTTAGCGATGTTACAAGCGTCGGCCACGTCGTCAGCAATACCGAAGTACGCAACAAATTTCCGCCAACATCCTGGCGTCGGGACAGTTGAGTAATCAGTGTATCAACATCGTTACTGGCGAGCGCGGCCAGCGCCTCTTGCTCATTATCATACTGCTTTATAATGATTTTTAGATTGAGGTTCTTTTGCATTAACGCGAGGTAATCTGCGTTGACTCCCCGATAATATTCGCCGCTATTTTGATAAACAATGGGGGAGACTTCAGGTAACCAGGTACCAACAACCAAGGTTTTTTTATGCGCTAACCAGTTTGTTTCTTCCCTGTTCAAGCTGATATTTTGTACTGAAGTATTATAGTTACTTTTTAGCTCAACTTGCCGAGCTGAGCTTACACCCGTAGACAACCCGATGGTAAATATGACCATCAAAAAAATAAACAAGCGTTCCAGCATTACTCTATCCTATTTTATTTCTCTGCGCATAATCATAAATTTCCATTAATGATGAACAATCTAATTTTTCCATCAACCGGCTTTTATAGGTACTCACTGTTTTATTACTGATATTCATTTTGCTGGCAATTGAGCTGTAATCCATGCCATTAAGGATATAACGCAATACTCTCATTTCCTGATTCGACAACGTATCAAGCTTATCCTGCTTGATGTAGCCCCCTGAAACACCGGACAGTAGCTGTATCTCCAGATAAGAGATAGGCTTGAATATATGTCTAACACTAACGCCAATTTTGAGATGACCGGGATCCTGTTAGGGCAAGAAGTCCGTAAACGTAAAACTCCTCAGGAGAAGATCGCCATTATCCAGCAGACGATGGAGCCGGGTATGAATGTCTCCCATGTCGCCCGCCTGCATGGTATCCAGCCCAGCCTGCTGTTTAAGTGGAAGAAGCAATATCAGGAAGGCAGCCTCACCGCCGTTGCGGCTGGAGAGGAAGTCGTTCCTGCTTCTGAGCTTACTGCTGCTCTGAAGCAGGTCCGGGAGCTTCAGCGCCTTCTGGGCAAGAAAACGATGGAAGTTGAGATCCTGAAAGAAGCCGTGGAGTACGGTCAGTCGCGAAAATGGATAGCGCACGCGCCCTTGTTGCCAAAGGACGGGGAATAGCCATGGTCAGCCGGACCATGGGCGTGTCGCGTGCGCAACTGTCACTGCGGATTAACCGTTCTGCCGACTGGCAGGACAGGCGCTGTAACCGGCGTAATGAAGAAGCAGACGCAGAAATACTGTCGGCTATCCTCAACATTATCAGCGATATGCCGAGTTATGGTTATCGACGCGTGTGGGGCATCCTGCGCAAGCAACGTCGCACAGAGGGACAGCCACCTGTGAATGCCAAACGGCTTTACAGGATAATGAGCGAGCATAACCTGTTGTTGTTGCATCACAAACCAGAGCGACCGAAGCGTGAACATAAGGGCAAGATAGCGGTGGCAGAAAGCGATATGCGCTGGTGTTCAGATGGCTTCGAGTTCGGCTGCGACAACGGCGAAAAACTGCGGGTAACGTTCGCGCTGGACTGCTGCGACCGTGAGGCCATAGACTGGGCAGCAAGCACGGGAGGCTATGACAGTTCGACCGTGCAGGATGTGATGCTGAGGTCGGTGGAAAAGCGCTTCGGCGACAGGTTGCCCGACACAGCGGTGCAGTGGCTGACGGATAACGGTTCAGCGTATACCGCGTATGAAACGCGGAGGTTCGCGAGAGAGCTGAATCTGGAGCCCTGCACAACAGCGGTGAGCAGCCCGCAGAGTAATGGCATGGCCGAACGGTTCGTGAAAACGATGAAAGAAGACTATATCGCGTTCATGCCAAAACCGGATGTGAGAACAGCACTGCGAAACCTTGCAGTAGCGTTCACGCATTACAATGAAAACCACCCGCACAGCGCGCTGGGATATCACTCCCCGAGGGAATACCGGCGGCAGCGGACATCGTTAACTTAAGATACAAAAGCTGTTCGGAGATGGAGGGTCAAGATCACAAGCTTATCCTGCTCGCTGACGGATGAACCAGTAAAATGCTCAAGGGAAAAGGGAAAATAGCTATAGCCATTTTTTGCTGCTTCGATTGCGGCAAGAATATTATTCATACCTTCTTTTTTACTCACAAATCCGTTGGCACCGTATTCGGCGCTACGTTTGCCGTAAAAAAATTCATTTTTGGCTGAAATGATAATGATTACACCAGCATAGTGCCGCTTTCTCAGCTGCTCCAGCACTTCGATGCCACTGATACCGGGAATATCTACATCGATAATCAACAGCTCCGGCTTAGTTTTTTCAACGGTTTGAACCACTTGATCTCCGCTGTCGAGTTCGGTGGTCACAGCGATACCATTAGTATCGAGTAAGTTGCGGATGGCAATGCGTGCCAATGGGTGATCGTCAACGATTATCGCGTTCATTGCGTATAAGAATCCCGATAAATAAAGAGAGGCGATGGCTGTAGAGTAGGCGAGCCTTCAACATTATAGTTTCTGAAAATAAGGCTTTATCAGGTAAATCCTAACATAATCACGCGTATATTTTATTCATTTTTTATAAAAATGCAGAACAAAGTATAAACGCAACACTGTAATTTACAAATTTTAAACCTTGAGCCTATCTAAATATCAAACCATTAACACAACATAAAAGGAATATTCCTACACGCGTAGGACAAATCTCTCATTTATTATGATTTATTCTTAATGATTTGGGACATATAACCGGCATATTGTTCATCAGAACTGCAAGGGGGGATATGCGAATAGCTATCTAAAAATAAATTTCATACCAGGTCAAATATGGAGA
The DNA here is from genome assembly GCF_006385635.1 of Citrobacter sp. CF971. Taxonomy (NCBI): domain Bacteria; kingdom Pseudomonadati; phylum Pseudomonadota; class Gammaproteobacteria; order Enterobacterales; family Enterobacteriaceae; genus Citrobacter; species Citrobacter sp. CF971. The sequence continues at coordinate 3,783,262 of NZ_CP041051.1, forward strand.
ACAAGAGTACAAACCTGCTGAATTTAGAGAGAAACTCCCCGCAGCTCTGGAGCAGCAGTGCCACAGGGAGGCAGCGATTAATCAGGCTTTACTGGGCAATGCCTCTACTGCATGCGAGCTTTTCACAGTCAGTGTAACGACGGCAGAACACAACAGTGCGGCGATCATAAAGATAAAGGCGCTGTTATAGCTTCCGCCGCTGCTTTGGATCAACCAGCCGATGATGGGCGCTGATACAACCCCTGCCATCTGGCCGCCAAAGTTAACAATACCGGATGCCCGCCCCATGATGTTGCTGGGAATGGTATCCATCAGAATACCCCAGAACGTTGCCATAGCGAAGAACATGAACAAGGCTGAAATACACTGATAAACCACCGCCATATCTGCACTGCTCACGCTGAAGGTCAGATACAGGAAACCCGCGGCAATAACAGAGGTTACGACATACAGCGTTTTACGCTGGGGTTTGAATTTATCTGAGCAATAACCGCCTAATAATGTTCCACCGGCCCCGAACAGGAAGGGAATGGCCGCCATGACACCGGTCTTTGCCAGAGAAAACTCTCGTACGGTAATCAGGTAGCTTGGCAGCCAGGTTGAAAAACCCCAGAAGGTGATATCAAACAAAAACCAGATACTGGCCATTTGCCAGAGCACCGGCATTTTGAGTACGTCTTTAAACGCGATAGCACTGGTGTTTTGCAGGCTCCCCTGGTTGTCAGCAGCCAGCTCCGCCAGGTCTTGTTGCGTAATGGCAGGGTGATCTTTCGGGTTGTCACGCGTAAATAAGTAGATACCTGCGGCGATAAACAGACCGGGAATACCCAGCACGATAAAAACCATGTGCCAGCCAAATGCCCCGATGATGCTTGCCGCCACGACTACCGCCAGCGCTGGGCCTAAGGTGTTTACCGTTGACTGAATCGCCGTGGCGCGGCCACGTTCTTTCGACGGGAAATAGGTTGATATCATCTTCCATGAGGCCGACGGGAAACATCCCTCACCGATACCAAAGAAGAAACGTACTGCTAACATCAGCGGCAGCGTCAGCACAGCGCCGGTTAAGCTGGTGAACACAGACCACCATGCAATACCAATGGCCATGATTTTTCGCGAGCCAAACTTATCCGCCAGTAATCCTCCGGGAATTTGAAACGCGGCATAACCAATAAAAAAGGCGCTAATAATTAAACCTTGTTGAGTCGTATCAAGATTTAAATCTTTGCCAATATAAGGGAGTGAAACGCTCATCACCATTCTGTCGAGAAAAGAGAGCAGCCACGCCAGCCAGATCAGTGTCAGGACGGTATATCTTGCTTTCCAGGTCTTGGGTTTACCTGAAGGTAAAGACGTTTGTAGGTTCATTGTGATGTCCTTAGGGTGTAGTGATCTACCGCGGCCATAAATAGTCGCGATAGATCCATGCGTGTTTAGCGTTATTTATTAATATTGTTTTCTAATAACCGTACCGCTACAGGCATAACTTTCCGTGCCATTGATTAAGGCAATGCGCCCATTAACCATGACAATTTCAATCCCTTCCGGGTACTGATTGGGTTCAACAAAAGTGCCTTTATCCGCAATTGTGTTCGGATCGAACATCACGATATCCGCTGCATAACCGACCTTCAGCAGTCCGCGATCCTGCAAACCCAATACTTCAGCAGGTTTCCCCGTCATCTTGCGGATTGCCGCTTCCCAGCTCAGACATCCCTCTTCACGGACATATTTACCGAGCACGCGAGGGAATGCGCCAAACACGCGCGGGTGCGGTTTGCCAGCCCCCATCAAGCCATCGGTACAGACGTTTTGTTCAGGTCGACAGAGAAACTTAATCACGTGCTCTTCGGTACCGTAGAAGTCGACCATCCCCACGGCGTTTTCCTCTTCAAAGAGCAGATCGAAGGTGGCGTTGTACGGATCTTTTCCACGCAGCTCGCCCAACTGGACGAGGTTCAAACCGACAGCATCCTGATTTTTTGCCGTTTTCACGCTGGTGACAAAAATCTGGTCCAAACCGGCAAAATCGATAAAGTTATCCCAGCCAGGAATGCCCTGCTGAATATCGTCAATCATTTTGGCGCGCAGTTCGGGCGAGGCGAGACGCTCAAGTAATTTGTCCGTACCACCGGAGTGAACCCAGGGCGGCAGGATCACGCCGAGCATCGTGCTGCCCGCCACATACGGATACTGGTCGAAAGAGATACGAATCCCCTTTTCCTGCGCCTGTTCCAGCATGCCCAGCATTTGGTCGATCAGCCCCCAGTTTTTCTTGCCGCAAACCTTCATATGCGAAATATGCAGCCAGACGCCGGTGGCTGTGGCGATATCAATCAGTTCCTGGGTTGAGTTGATAATATCGTCAGCTTCACTGCGCTGATGCACCACAAAAATCCCGTCATATTTCGCCGTGACCTTACACAGTTCAATCATTTCGGCAGTATCACCAAAGGCGCAAGGCATATAGATAAGACCAGTGGAAAGTCCAAATGCCCCGGCTTTTAACTCTCGCTCAAGGACCTCACACATCTTCGCCACGTCTTCACGGGTCGAAGGACGCCCATCCAGGCCCATCGCTTCCATGCGCACGTTGCCATGAGGAACTAAATACGCGAGGTTTGTCGCCGGATGACGCGATGCCAGCAGATTGAGATAACCGTCTGTATTTTTATATTTCCAGTCAATTTTGTCGGTGTCACCGTCCAGTCCGGCGATATTTTTACGCCAGGCTGGAATATATTCTTCCGGTAGCGGCGCTAAGGCGACGCCATCCTGGCCCAACAGTTCGGTGGTGATACCCTGACGAATTTTTGCCGACAGAGCGGGGTTAATAATGGCTGACAGGTCAGAGTGCGTATGGGTATCAATAAAGCCAGGACAAATTATTTTTCCTGTTGCATCAATAACCTGCTCATTAACGCCAACCTCAATTTGGCCGATTGCGACAATACGTCCTTCATCAACCATCACATCGGCAATTCTGCCTTCACTGCCCGTCCCATCAATTACATTTCCGTTTTTGAAAATGGTTTTCATCGTTATTCTCCATGGCGGTGCTGCTGAGCTACACCGCCTGTAAGGTAAGAGGTGGTTATCTTTATTTTTATTGGCGATAGAGTGTCTGGATAATGCTGTAATAGCCGCTGGCCGAGCCGGTTAATTGCTCGATCTCGATATACTCATCAATGGTGTGTGCCAGGTTTTCTCGTGAAGGACCGAAGCCGATGGTTTTGATTCCCGCTTCGCCCGCATAGTGGCTACCGTTGGTACAAAATGAGTACTGCGTAATGGTTGGATTAAAGCCAGCCTCACGAACGCCCGCCAACGCTGCCTGCACGAATTCGTCGGACTCGTCGTACACCCAGCCTGGGAAGAACCGCTCTCCCTCAATCGTGGCGCCGGTATAGCAAGACTCCTGACCCACCGCGTAGGACACTCGGGCCTTAAACTGCGGATCCTGAGCAATAAGTTCCGCAAGCGCATTTTCCAGCGGAGCAATCACGCTTTCTTTGGTTTCACCCACCAGCAAACGGCGATCGTAGGTTGCGCGACAGTAATCCGGTACCACCGAGGCCCCCGGGTACGGCGAAGATTTAATGTCGGTCAGTTCCAGAATGCCTGGCCCCAGAACCGGATGCGTTGGCGGCGTAATCGTGCGAATTTTGTCGATCAATTGCGCCATTTTGTACACCGCGTTAATCCCCGCCTGCGGGTTAGCGGAGTGCGCGGGTTTACCAAAGGTTTCGACCACAATTTCAGCGCGGCCACGCTGACCAATTTTCAGGTTTAACTCGGAAGCTTCACCGATGATCACGTAGTCTGGCTTATAGCGCTCGCTGACCAGGCGAGCGGCAATACCTTCAAAACACTCTTCATGCACGATGCACGCAACGTAGATTTTCCCGGCAAAATTTCGCTGATTGTCCTGACCGAAAAAGCCCACGGCGGAGATCATCGCCGCCACGGCACCTTTCATGTCAGTTGTGCCGCGACCATAAATTTTGCCATCTTCAATATCGCCGCCGTATGGGTTGCGGGACCACTTCTCTTCATTCACCGGTACGGTATCGATATGACCATCGAGAACCAACGTTTTCCCTGGCTGGTTGCCGACAATACCGCCAACAATGTTGCCGTACTTATCAACGTGGATGTCATCGAATTGGTAATGCTGCATCATTGTTTTTATGGCATTAACCACTTCCCCTTCCTGACCGGAATAACTTTTTTGTTGGATCAGCGCCTGACAGTTTTTAATGACTTCTTCAATGCGGTTTGCAGATAACATGGGTTTCTCCGTTATATCTCTTAATCAGGGAATTATTTGTTGATGCCCGGGTACTGTCCGCCCCAGACAATATCCAGATATTGTTGCGGGTCGGTATCCCCTTCGGTGCTGACTAACAGCACACGAGAGTGCGCATCCAGCCCCAGTTGCTCACGCGTTTGCGCCAGTTCAGGTGAGGTCATCAACAGTGCCAGCAGACCGGTAGTAACCGCACCTGACTCACCCGAAATAATCTGTGGATCGCCTGCCAGCGGGTTGCCCAACATGCGCATGCCTAACGCTGCAACTTCATCAGGGCAGGAAGCAAATGCGTTGGCATAGTCGCGCAGCAGTTTCCAGCCGATACTGTTCGCCTCACCGCAGGCGAGACCGGCCATCACGGTTTGTAAATCACCGCCCACCGCAATGGCATCCCCCTCTTTCGAACGGGCTGAGCGGTAGAGGCAATCGGCAATTAACGCTTCGGCGACGATTACTTTCGGGCGATTCTCCCCCCAGGCTGCCGTCACCATTCCCTGAACCATGCCGGCAAACGAGCCGACGCCTGCCTGCACAAAAATGTGAGTCGGCGCAACCTGATGCAGCTGATCTATCGCCTCGAGCATCAGCGTGCCGTAGCCCTGCATAATCCACTGCGGGATCTTTTCGTATCCTTCCCAGGCGGTATCCTGCACGACAATCCAGCCATACTTTTCGGCCTGCTCCGCGGTCATACGAACCGCATCGTCATAGTTCATATCGACGATCTCAGCGGTAGCACCTTCGTTACGGATAGAAGTCAGACGTTGCTGCGAAGAGCCCTTCGGCATATAAACCACGGCGTTTTGCTTCAGTTGGCGCGCCATCCATGCCACGCCGCGACCGTGGTTGCCATCAGTGGTGGTAGCAAACGTGACAGTTTGCAGATCGTGATGAACCTCTTCGCTGGTCATCACGTCAAACGGCAGTTCACTGATATCCTTACCAACCAATTCAGCGATATGGCACGCCATCGCATAGGAGCCACCCAGCGCTTTGAAGGCTTTCAGGCCAAAACGCTGAGATTCATCTTTGAGGTAGATATTTTTTACGCCCAGTTTTTGTGCAAGCGCCGGTAGCGTATACAGCGGCGTCGGCGCGTAGCCCGGAATAGACCGATGAAAATTCAACGCTTTTACCAGTTCCTGGCGGCTAAACGGTGCCAGCGGCGCGTTCGGATGTTCGGTAAACGGTGTCTGGTTGATAAAAAATGATAAGTTTTCCTGCATCATAAAACCTCATTGTCCTGGTATTTCATTCCCTGTAATCGGTGCAATACAGAGATATTTCCGTTATCGGTATTGGCAATAGAGCAAAATACTTACCAGCTTTTTATGAATTGAGTAAATTCTTATAAATATTTTAATAAAGGCTTTAATTTCAATAAATTAAATGAAATTTGAAATTGACAACCGAAAATATCAATGCCTCAGTTTATCGCCTCGTTTTGATAAATTCTCATCATTGATAAATAGTGTGATCGCGGAAGATAAAATAAGAAAAACATTCAAAAACAGCGTGGTAGATTGATTTTTCGCAAATCATTTTTGCATTGTTTCGCCTATTTATCATTTTCCTTGAGAAATGTGACACACCGCCGGAGAAGTACCATGATTTCAGTACTCAGCAATATTCAGGATGATATATGCAATTACGCCGACGCTATTTCTGGCATAACGGGCACGGACGTTGAAATCATTGATGAATCTTTAATGCGCATCGCGGGTACCGGGAAATACCGACATATGCTCAATGAGAATGTGGCCAAAAATGGCTACATTTATCGTCACGTATTGCAGGTGCGAGAAACGGTACTGATCAAAAACCCCGGCGAACATCCGCTGTGTCAGTTATGTGAAAAACACCACTACTGTTCTGAAATGCTGGATTTGAACGCACCTATTTTTCTCAATAATCGCGTGATTGGCGTGATCGGGATTATTTGCTCAACCCAGGCACAGCGTGACACGTTACTGAGCCAGATTGATAAATTTGTCACCTTTATTGAGCAAATCGCCGTAATGATCTCCAGTAAGGTCTTTGAATGCCTGGAACGTTTACGCGCACAGGAAACGCTTGGCGCATTTCGGCGTCTGATCGATGCCATGGACCGCGGCGTGGTAGCGATTGATGGCAAGGGTCTTATCTGGCATGCCAATCATTCAGCCGATCGCATCCTCAACCGTGAGGTTCAGGGATTACCTCTGACCATTGAAACAACCGGGGACAGCCTGTATGGCGATGAAGAAGCGTGGCTGACGCTTGAAGGTCAGAAACATCATGTACTGTGCAAACAAATTTCGCTCTCCTCACAGGATAACGATCGCTTAACCATGGTTATCTTTCGTGATGCACACGACTACCTGAGTAACCTTACTCCATCCCCTTATGAGTCCGACATACAGGTACGACTAATTGGTCACTCTCCCTCAATGGAACAGCTCAGAAGTACCATAGGTAAAATCGCCAACAGTTACGCCAGCGTGCTCATCACCGGGGAAAGTGGCTCGGGGAAAGAGGTCGTGGCATTTGCCATTCACCAGAGCAGTCCCCGTAAAGCCGCGCCTTTCGTAACAATCAACTGCGCGGCTATCCCAGAACAACTGCTGGAAAGCGAACTGTTTGGTTATGTTCGCGGCGCATTCAGCGGGGCTGATCCTAAAGGGCGAATGGGGAAATTTGAACTGGCCAACGGCGGCAGCCTGTTTCTGGATGAGATTGGCGATATGCCACTACACCTGCAGGCCAAGCTGCTCAGGGTATTGCAGGAAAAGGCGATCACCCGCGTTGGCTCTAATAACACCATCAATATTGATGTGCGCATTATTGCCGCAACTAACAAAAACATTAACGCGATGGTGGAAAATAATCAGTTTCGTGAAGATCTTTTCTATCGCCTGAACGTAGTCCCTCTGGTACTTCCTTCCCTGCGTGAACGCCGGGCTGATATTGCAGTCCTCGCACAGTATTTTGCCGATGAGTTTTCGGTCAGTTACCAGCGACCACCGCAAAAACTGCCTGATGACGTTATTAATCGCCTTTATGCCTGGCACTGGCCGGGCAACATTCGTGAATTACGCAACGTGATCGAATACATTTTTGTGATGCGCGGAGAAGCCGCTGGGATCAACGCCAGCCATCTTCCCCCTTACCTGCTTACCGCCGCTGACGGTAGAAAAACGACGATGACCGCGCAACCCCGACAGCTTGCCAGCAAAGGAAAACAGGCGGAAAGGGAGGCTATCGAAAACGTCATCCAGCGATTCGGCTCAAGCGTTGAGGGGAAAAAGCAAGCCGCGACAGAACTGGGGATCAGCATTGCCACGCTCTATAGAAAAATAAAACTGTACGGACTGTAAGCTTTCCTTATTAACTGAGAAGCCCGCACAACGCGGGCTTCTCATCGGTAGAACAGAGCAAATTAAGCCCGAAAATACTTAATCAAACACACCATTAATTACCGCGGTGACAATCGCCGTACTCAGTGCAATCAACACCAGATTGTCGCCCACAACCTGCCATTCATAACCTGGATAATACGGCAATTGGTTCAGCATAGAGGATGGAACACTTTTCTTAGCGATCCCCGGAGGAAGCGGCTTTCCTCGCGCCAGATTTTTGGCGATACCCGGAGGCAGTGACTTATAGCCCGTCAAACCATATCTGACGGCATACTGTCTGGCCACGTTATAGCTGATGTCACTATCAACATGGTCCGGCTTACCATAATTTTTACGTTGTTCTGCCTGCGAATTGCCTTTCTGGCTATTGCCCTTATTCCCGCTATTACCATGATTGCTACTATTTCCATGGTTGCCACTATTACCATTGCCGTTGCCATTACCGGGGTTGGCCAATACTGGGGTGGCGCACATCGTCATCGCGGCAACGGCGACTAAAGCTGTTGCTAAAGCACGAAGTCTGGACATGATGATTCCTTAAAATGTGGATACATATAAAAATGTACGGTATCGCGTGAATACTGGCTATCGCTACAACTCCGATTTATTGGCAAAAAAGGGAAAGCACATAGCACACATCACGCTATTCGCCTCGCCGCGGTGGAGAAAAGTTAGCCAAAGATGTTGCAGAACTGCTATAAAGTCTTTCTCTTCTGTCGGCTGGTGTTAAACTGGAAAGTGTGATCTTCATCATAACCTGCTTAAACAGAGAAAAGAGACACTGCTATGCAACATATCATTGAGGGCTTCCTCAACTTCCAAAAAGAGATTTTCCCTCAACGCAAGGAACTCTTTCGCAGCCTGGCATCCAGCCAAAATCCTAAAGCGCTTTTCATCTCCTGTTCCGATAGCCGCCTGGTGCCAGAACTCGTTACTCAGCAAGATCCCGGACAGCTTTTCGTTATCCGCAACGCCGGTAATATCGTCCCCTCTTTCGGCCCGGAACCGGGTGGCGTATCCGCAACCATCGAATACGCGGTTGTGGCACTTGGCGTGACGGATATCGTCATCTGCGGACACTCCAACTGCGGCGCGATGAAAGCCATCGCCGATAGCCAGCCTCTGGATCCGATGCCTGCTGTGGCTCACTGGCTGCACTATGCCGATGCCGCGAAAGCCGTGGTCGAGAAAAAAACCTGGGCTAACCCAATCGATAAAGTTAACGCCATGGTGGAAGAGAACGTTATCGCGCAGCTCAACAACATTAAAACGCATCCTTGTGTCGCGGTTGGACTGAGAAATAATGCTCTTCGTCTGCACGGCTGGGTATATGACATCGAAAGCGGTGAAATCCGTACCCTGGATAAAAACAGCAAAACCTACGTTTCCCTTGCAGAAAACCCGCAAGTGCATTTCGAGTAATTCCTCCACTGGAGCAAGGATGCTCTGGATAATTTTTACCTACTTTGGTGCTATGGACAAAAAACATCCTTGTCACTAACATTAAAATAACCGCAGGTGTTACCACGCGGTTTTCGCACATTCATACAACATTGCGACATTGCGACATTGCGACATTGCGACAAGTCTCATGAGCTGCCCCGCAAGTAGCTGTTCATACATGGTGCAAGCGATAAAAAGGAGCAGGTACGAATGCAAGCGAAAATAAAAAGAATAATAAACATGTTATTCTATCATGAGTCGTGGGATATCATGATTATTAAGGATCATGGTACACACTTATTTCCTGATAACACGCTGGAAATATTGAATAAATCTGCTGCGCAGCAGTTAAAAAAGAAATATACGTTTCAGGCCGATCCTTTTCTTATTGAAAAAGACGACAAACTGTATGTTTTTTATGAAGCTTTTAGCTTCCGCAACTCGAAAGGCACGCTCCGCTGCCGCATTCTTGATCGTGAACTAACTGAAATTGATGATGTGAAACTTGAAGGATTTGACGACCTGAGGTGTCATTTGTCATTTCCTTTCCTGATTAATATCAACAATCAACTCTTCATGATCCCGGAATCATCAGAAAGAAAAGAAGTGCTCCTGTTCCAGTCGGTAGAGTTTCCTGCGCGCTGGAAGAAAATTAAAGTTCTACTCTCTGACACCGAAGTCACAGATAACATTTTTCTTTCAATAAATGAGACTTGCTATCTTTTGTCGACCACCATGGATAATAAAATAATTATTCATTCCGCAGAGCATCTTCATGGTCAGTGGCAGCGGATCACCCCTACATTAAAGGTGAGTAATCATCATCATCGAGGAGCTGGTACCCCTTATCTTGTCGATAATAAAATGTACTTCCTCACCCAGGAATGCACGCCCGAAACTTATGGAAAATCTATCTATATCAAAGAACTAGTTACACTTAACGATATTAACTTTGATGAGAATCTGATCGAACAAATCAATTCATCGATCAACCACAGTGACGGTGTTCATACGCTGAATTTCTCAAATAATTACATTGCTTATGATACAAAAATCAATAAGTTCAGTCTGTTGGCTATCTTAAAAAAACTATCATATAAATTTATGGTAAAATACAGAAACATCTACCTTTCCCGGCAACACAACTGATTCACTGGATTCTCAGGTGACATTGGTAGAAAATTGGTCGGGTTTCTAGCATTTTTCTGGAGTCTGTATGGCAATTCTTGTCACAGGTGGTGCAGGTTATATTGGTTCACATACTGTTTTATCACTACTGGAAAGAGGCGATGATGTCGTTGTCATCGATAATCTGGCAAATGCGAGTCGGATATCGCTGGACAGGGTCGCGGAACTTACCGGAAAGGAACCCATTGTCTATATCGCCGATGTTCTCGACAGACAGGCCTTAAAAAACATTTTTACCAACCATCACATCACCGATGTCATTCATTTTGCAGGGCTCAAATCGGTTTCCGAGTCGATAAAAGAACCTCTTGCCTACTATGAAAACAACGTCACCGGAACGCTGGTTTTACTGGATGAGATGCTGGCCGCAGGCGTTAATCGTTTCATTTTTAGCTCATCAGCTACGGTATACGGTAATCCGGAAAGCGTGCCGTTGAGCGAGCAATCACGCACGGGCGGTACCACCAATCCCTACGGCACCTCTAAATTAATGGTCGAACAGATTCTGGCCGATTTCTCACGTGCGCAACCTGATTTCCGCATTACCTGCCTGCGCTATTTCAACCCGGTCGGCGCCCATCCATCGGGTCGCATTGGTGAAGATCCTAACGGTATCCCAAACAACCTGGTGCCATACATCTCCCAGGTCGCGATTGGTAAGCTTAAAACCGTATCGGTGTATGGTAATGACTATCCAACCCCTGACGGAACCGGCGTGCGTGATTATATTCACGTCATGGATCTGGCGACTGGTCATTTAGCCGCGCTTGATTGCCAGAACAAAGGCGCTGCCTACAAGGTGATTAATCTCGGTACCGGGGTCGGTTATTCCGTGATTGATCTGATTAAGGCGTTTGAAAAAGCAGCGCAGACTAAAATTAATTATAAGGTTGTCGCCAGAAGACCTGGAGACATTGCCGAATGTTGGTCTGACCCATCGCTGGCATATAAGGAGTTAGGTTGGAAGGCCATCTACAGCCTTGATGAAATGATGCGTGACACCTGGAACTGGCAAAAAAACAACCCGAATGGGTATCAAATTTAATGTTCACAGCAGCGAGCCTGACCGTCAGGCTCGCTGCTGTGTCTGACTATTGTACTGTTATTGTTGATACCCGGTACCAGCCGCTGCTCTGCTTCCCTTCATTGGCAAAGTTAATTCTCGCCGCACCCGACTTATCCAACATCGCAACCTCAATCGCGTACTGCCCTTTTGCCAGTCGGCCTGGCATAGATAACGCAAAACTGACCTGATACTTACCGGGGAGCCAGCGGCGAATATCCTCCGCGGAATTCCCCTGAGCCACCACCTTATTAGCATTGTCCACAACACGGAATGCCAGCATATAAGGCAGATAAATCGGAGCGATACCCTCATTGTACCAGGTACTGTTCAATGTCAGCGTTTGTCCGCTGTCCCACACGGACTCATGGCTCAGGGACGCCAGGCGAAATCGATAGCCTAATTTGGTCAGCGCATCGTCGACAATCGGTCGATAGTCGCTGGGTATCGCTCTCGATTTCAGGTTAATGGTACTGGCGTGCTGTTTGACCGCCCAGTCAAAAATACCCTGCACTTCGGCACGCGTATAATGAAAAGTATTCTTCCAGTCTTGCATATATGAACAGATTTCCAGACTGACCGGCGCACGTTTCCAGGCGTCGTTGAACCCTGAATAACTCTGCTGCGCAGCCAGCAATCGCTGCGGGTAATCATCAGTCATATGGTTCCAGGAGTCCGAAAATACGCGCAGGTCCCCCCAACAGTCCGCACGCCATCCTGCCCCACGCTCCACCGCATTCGCCAGACTTTGTCCGCCGCTTATCAGCATGGTTTTTGGCGTCACCGGAAAAGCAGAAAAGTGCATCGCGACGTAGCGATCCAGTTGCGCCGTGGTGTATCGCTCCAGTAATGGCTTCAGGTTCGGGAAGTTGCTGTTATGCCATTCTCCCCATGATCCCACCATGCCAATATCAACAAACGCGAGATTCTCATTACCATCGTAGCGCTTACCAAATGCGTTCAACAGACGCTGGCTGTATTGAATGAACAGAGGATCGTCTAAATCCGGGGCAAATGTCTTTTTATCCGGCGTCCAGGTACCTTTCACGCCTTTTTTAATCAGCCAGTCAGGAATTTGCGAGCCGCTTTCCGGCTCTGCCAGTACCATAAATCGTAGCCCGACATTCATCGCTGGACGATGTGCCGCCGCGTATTTGAAGGCATCATCCACCAACGCAAAATTGTACTGGCCTTCGACTGGCTCCAGGTCCCGCCAGTAAAAACGGTCGTATTCAAATCCGGTATTGGGATAGTCCGCCAGCCCCAGCGTTTCACCGTATCCCTGATGAAAACTTGCCACGCCAATCCCCGGATTGGTCAGCGGGCCAGTTAATGCTTTGGGGGTTACGGTCGTTAATGCGGAGATGACCGTTAACGGAAAGGACATTAACAACAGCGCAGAAACCCATTTACACTTCATCGCAGTAATGCCTCCACAGGTTTGTTAACGCTAGTGGTTTTTCAGACTTAACCACCAATCCCAGATACCTACGTGAAAATTTTGGAACACATCAATACCTAACGCGGATTTGATCATATACAGCGTCAACAATACGCAGCAGGTGACGAACAGCACGGCAATCAGCAGCAAAAAAGTGAGCAACATTCTCGACAGGGTCGATTCCTGGCGGTGCTGGCGGCGTAAATCTCTGCCAAACAAAAAAACCAGATAATAACGCTTACTGAAAAAGGGAAAGCTTCTGCGAATATCGATCTGATGCCGCGAAGCCAGCGTCGAGGCCAGGATCGCATTTTCCACCCCTTCTTTTTGTTCAGGGGTCAACCCCTGCGCAATCGTCTCATCAAGATGAGTATAAAATCGTTCGATGACGGGGGGACGATTTTGAGGACTGGTCAAAATTAACCTATATCTTTATCAATTGAGTGATAGACGTTAACCGTCTTTTTGGCGATTTCATGCCAATTGTAGTTTTGCAAATATACACGATAGTCCACGCTATTTGCTGTTACCCCTTGGCCTAATTTTTCGGCCAGATCGGTTACATCTCCCACCTTAAAATAGGTCTCGGCAGGCAGTTGAACTTCAAGGTTAGCAGGAATATCACTGACGACGGCCGGAAGAGAAAATGACATTGCCTCCAGCAGCGCAATGGGCAATCCTTCATGGTATGAAGGCATCACAAATAGCCTGGCCTGCGAAAACACCGCCTGCAGCTCATCACCACGTAAGAAACCGGTCATCACGACACCAGGCGTGTCGGCGGCAAGCTTTTTGAGGCGAATGCTGTATTCGGTTGGATGATCCGCATCACCAATTAACACTAACGGCATGGTCAAACCACTGTGTTGATAGGCGGCAATGGCATCATGCATTCCTTTTTCTTCCACAAACCGCCCAACCACAACGAGATAATTTTTCGGCTGCAGCCCAAAGCGGGAGAGTGTATTGTCGATGGTGAGCTCTGATAACAACCGCGGCTCATTTACGCCATTGTGAATTAAATGCGCATCATAGCGACCATGTTTTTTCTGGATCAGTTGATTAATAACTTCAGAAATCACAATCACCTCGTTGGCATATCTCACCGCCCAACGTTCGCCCAGCAGCAATATTTTTTTTGCAACGAAACCCCATTTCTGACGATCGTAATCAGGTCCGTGGTGGGTGAAAACCACCTTCTTACCCATCACGCGTAAGAGTGGGATCACAAGGCCAGGGCCGATAGCATGGACATGCACAATATCCGAATGGTCGATACGTGTCCTAAACGCCGCTAAAACGGAATGGACAATAGCTTCCAGCGAGCGCTTTTTGGGTGCCCACAGCGCGTAGGTTTCGACTTTTTTATAGACCGATCGTTTGTAATTTACATATGGCGAGCGAGCAATCACGCAAATATCCGCGTCGAACTGCTGCTTAATGGCAGGATAAAGATTCTGACAGTGTGTCTCCACACCGCCCAATACATCGGGAATACCACGCGTTCCAAAAACCGTTATTTTTTTACTCATTCTATGGCCTGCTCAGCAGTTCTTTATACAACGCCTGTAAGGTATCCATATGTTTACTGAGCGCATATTTTTCACTCAACCGCGCACGGCCATGTAAGCCCATATTCCGCGCCTTCTCTTGCGAGTTAGCCAGGGCGTCCATCGCATTTGCCAACTCCTGCGCATTGCCTGGTTCGAATAAAATCCCTTCGATACCGTCACGAATTTGTTCCGGGATGCCGCCAATGCGCGATCCAATAACCGGCTTGCCTAAAGACATCGCTTCCAATATCGCCATAGAACAGTTTTCATAGCATTCAGAAGGAAGGATCACCGCTCGCGCATGCTTAATAAGCTTGTCGAGGGCTTCTCCTTGTTGCACATAACCTAAAAATTCAACATCAGGGTATTTGGCGGCTAATTCATCATGCAACGGACCGTGCCCCACAACTTTCAGCGGCGCGCTGTTCTGCATTTTTTTATGCGCTTCCAACAACGTTGCCACGCCCTTTTCACGGCTCAGACGGCCAAAGTACAGCATATAGCCCTCATCGCTTACTTCGGCCAGGGGACGACTGTCATCAACGCCATTGACGATGACATCAATGCGCGAATTTGGCAGCGTACGCAGCAGGATACCTCGTAAAAAAACACTCGGTGAAATAATCACATCCAGCGCCTGATAGTTTTGTGCAATGTACTGCCAGGTTGCCTCCAGGGAGAGCAGTAAGCTTTTTGAGGCTGAACCTTCCTGGCAACGATACCTGAAGGCATTGAAAACCGTCCCGGTAATACAGGAATCGCACACTTTGCCGTCGCGCAGCATGGAATACGAGGGGCACACAATCTTATAGTCATGCGCAGTCAGCACCGTTTTGCTGCCAAAATTACGCGCAACTTTAATCAACGCCGGTGTTAACTGATGGTAGATGTTGTGAAAGTGGACAATATCCGGGCGCTCTTTTTCTAATAGCGCCAGCATTTTTTTGCAGGCCTGCGAATTATGAATAAAGTTAACCGCCGTTTTGATACCGCCCAGCAGATTGCTCTCTTTGTGGTAGTCCACATTGCTGACGAAATAATCCGCATAGTCCGAGGGGAGATTATTATCATGATGCATAGAGAAATCAATAACCTGCACTCCGGCCTGTTTCAGCATATCGCGCTCTTGAAAATAAACCGTTTCCGCGCCGCCTTTAATGAAAAAAAACTTGTTAACTAATAATACTTTCATGGCGCCTGCCCCGGTTATTCATGAATGATTTTACTGTTGGGTGGAGTCAACGGATCGCGTACTGGTTTAGTCAACCCTTTAACCAGCCCGGCAGAAAGCACGGCCAGGTTCATTACGCTTTGCAGGCCGTTTAATAACGATCGATTCTGTACGGTTTTCAGGGCAATAAATGCAAGTAAGGGCAGAAATGCAATGTCGAAAAGTTCAAGATTGAAGGTCACCGCCGCAATGAACAAGCCAATCAAGTAAACAGAAAAAATCGCCTCGTTCCTGACCATTTTTAACGCTTTGCCGAAATAAGGTTTTCCCCAGGCACAACGTAAAAGCTCGCCAGGGGCCTGATAGTATCCGCTTTTCCAACGGTGCTTGAGCATCTGAAAGGTCGGCATGGTATGCGAAGTATGAATAAAATAAGGAATATCCAGACGCCGCAGTTTATAGCCCGCTTCGATTAAACGCAGACCCAGCTCAGCCTCTTCATACGCGTGCAAATTACGGTTAGTCAGATAACCAATTTTCTCAATCGCAGAGCGACGATATAATCCACCACCGCCTAAATGGTCACTATCCCCGAGCGGATAGATTTTATTAATGCGTTGCTTACGAGACTTAAATTCATAGTTAACGGCATCATCCATTTCAACGGTTCCCGCAACGCCTGCATATTCTGGTTCAGCCTGCAAAAAGGCGACTGCCTGATCCACAAATCCTTCTTCCAGCTCCATGTCGCCGTCCATCAACAACAGATATTCCCCTTCACTATACAGATAACCTAACTGGTGCCCGACGCCACAGCAGCGATCGCCAGGGTCAGTTAAGGACACTACGGTCACCCCTTTATCGATCGCAAGCTGTTGGGTGTTATCCGTTGAGAGACTATCTGCCACAATAATTTTATGTGGATAGTCAATAAGCTGCTTACGGATGCTGTCAATCGTCTTCTCAATACATTCAGATTCATTGAGTGTTTTAATACTCACTGAAATAAACGGTTTATTGTCCATACAATTACCCTACGCAGCGAAGGACGGTTCGACGAATCACTAAACTTGCACCTAGTGATAAATAGAACAGGAATTGTAACATCGGTGTAATCATCAGTATCTGGCTGTAAGGTAAGCTAATTAAGCAACTGATAGCAAAAGCGTTAAACGCCGGTGCAAAACTCAGCAACTGGAGATCCTGCTGGTCCAGTTGTTCAAGTCTCAGTAATGGCTTTGGCTGACAAACTTTCAGGATATAAATGAATAAGCTAACAAAGAGTAATGTACCAATCGCCCCCACTTCCCACAGCAGCATACTCAGGGAAGTCGAGTCGAGAATTAAGTTGTAGATAATATTTAAGAATCCCGGCGACACCGTACTACCACTGTTAGTGGCGTTGAGTCCGTAGCCAAATAACGTTCCTGAAAGCCCCCACAGATCGTTATTTTTCAACCAGAACAGGAACGTCGTAAAGCGCCCTAATTCACCGGTAGACATAATGTAGTTTGGATCAAAGATATAGCTTAAGGAGTCGATAAAAATACTTAACGAGCTTTTCGATGGATCGCCACCGAACGCCGTAGAATAATAGTACGCTAGGATCACAATCGACAGGCTAATGAGCAACAGCATTCCCGCCACAATAACCAATAACGTCTTCAGATTAACCTTACTAACGTCTTTGACGTAGCTCGGTGAGAGCCACACCCACGCCAGGAATATTGGCGATAGCAGGATGACAAACTTCACTTCACCAATTATGCATAACCCGATACCGAGAACAATATGCAGCGCCATGGATTTGAACGTGGTGAGCCCATGCTTATATTCGGAGACTTTTAACAACATAATTAACAGGCAAAACAGCCCCATTGCGGCAGTATTCCCGCCCCCCATGGGGTCACCGCCAAACGTGCCAACCACGGAGTCCCATTTCTCATCTTCGCCGCGCACCTCGACGCGCTGGGGAACGACCAGTAAAACCTGATAAATCATTACCGGGATCTGCGCGTAAAAAACCCAGTACAGATAGCGTGTTACACGATAAATCTGCGACTCCCGGCAAAACCCTAGCAGCAAACAGATCATCACCAGCGACAATGCAATTTCGTTTTTAAATGCCACAATCGCGACGGTGATCCCGCCCTGAATCAACGTCGATGTCCCAGCCAGTACCAGGAACGAGAAATACAACGCCAGAACAATCGTCTCTTGCGCATCCAGTTGCAGCGAGCCATCACGCGTCTGCATCACCAATAATCCCACCATCAATAAGGTGAGGAAAAAAGGTATCCACAGCACTGACTGCATACCGGTAAAGTATTGCACCAAGCCACACAGGATCAGCGTGACAAAAGTATAAACCTGTAAATAGTATCCGGTATTCAGTGTCATATTATCACCGGCTTGTCTTTCAGGAGATTGGCTCGCTTATTCATTTTCAGATAAATGAAGGCGTAGCGAATAAATGTCAGTGAAGAAAACAAGATGACCGACGTTGCATAATCTTTATAAAAATAGGGCGTCACGACAAAAGCGAATAGTACAATCGCCAGCTGTTCCAGTTGGATACGCAGAAAATAGCGATGGGAACCAAAAATAAGTTCTATCACCGTCAGAGGGCTTATCGCCAGCGCAGGGAATAAATAGGGCAACATGTAGCGCGACGTCTCAATGGAGTTAATCCAGTCTTCGCTAAAACCGAGGCGCATCACAATCGGATAGAAAATAAAAACCCCAAGGGTACAGATAACCCCTAGTACCAGCAATAGCATACGTACCCTGGTATATTCCTGATAGTTAAAGGTATTATTTCTGAAGTCGATAGACCACTTGGAGAAAATAGTATTGCGTACCGCGTTGCCGATGATCACCACCGGTGCCAGGCAAAAGCGGCTAACCACGGAAAAATAACCCGCCGTCAGCGCCGAGAACCAAAAGTTAATCAGCATAATCGGCAAATTGCTGCTGGCCATCGCCAGCACTTCCGCACTGCCCACTTTGGTAATGTGATGAATATTCTGTTTGAAAAAATGCCAATTACTGGCGGGTCGCAGATGTCTGGCTGCCACCGAACGAATATCAAACGAATGCAAAATACAGCTTATGGTCAGCGCCATCGTCGCGCAGGCCCACGACCAATAAAACAGCTGTACATAATGCGTAATCAGAACCGAAAGTAATACCACCACTGAAACAGAAATACGCTGGAAAATCAGAAAACGAAAGTTGGCCGTGCGTAGCGACAGGTTTTCCGAGATCAAAACCCACGCCGTTGCCAACGTCAGCAAATAGAGAAACAGGATGTTCTGGTGAAACAGCCACGCGGTGAGCACGGCGTAAGGTAAGGCAATGATCGTGCTTTGGATCAGGCAAAACACAACATTCTGTACCAGTTCGTCATCCTGCTGTTTAGGAATTAACAGCTGTGATGCAAATGTACACACCTGAGCGCCCACCACGGCGATACTGTAGTTGAGTGCATAAAGCCCCACCTCAGCCATATCGTACTTGTGTGAAATCAACCAAATAGACAGTGCACCAATCAACTGCGAGATGACTGATGAACCGGCTATCGTGGAAGCGCTCTTCAGTAGACTCATACGCGGCCTGGCGTGGTCATCAGTTGATCGGTACTGAAGTTCAGTGAACGCAGACCTTCTTGCGTCTCAAGATCTTTTTCTTCAACCGCATTGAGTACCGCGCCAATTACCACGCCGTTATTTTCTTCCAGCTTATCCAGCGCGTTGGCGATTTGCCCGGCGGACCCCGTCCCCGCTTTCACGATGAAAATCACCCCATCAACGGCGCGTTTAATCAGTTGAACATCCTGACTCTGATTCACAGCAGCGACATCAATAATAATGCGCTGATAGTGCGATTTCAGTTCACGCATTAAGGGCTCAACGTGCCCCGACGACAGCATCAGTAAAGAAGAGATGGTTGTCTTGCCGTGCGGAATAAAATCGAGATGTTCACTGAGCGTAATCCGCGCCTTTTCAAGCTGAACCTCCCCGCGCAACAGTTCCGCCAAACCTGCGGATGTTCCCGACGCCAGTTCAGAAGAGAGCCCGTCAGTGTTAAAGAAATCCGCATCAATAAGCAGAGTTTTCTGGTCGAAACTAAAAGAGTTAGCTAACAGATTCGCCAACAAAGAACGCCCATCGCCATGCTCCGTCGACGCCACCGCAAGCGTCTGTAAAGGTCGATTATCCAGCATAATCCGGGTACGGATACCGTGCACAATATCGGCATTCAGCGGGTTCTTCATGATCATGTCCCGCACCTGCGCGCGCCCTGAGGTTCCGCTAAAACGACGGATTTCACCCAGCGGAGCAACATTGAGCCGTTTTTTCATGCGACTGAGGGTACCGATTGAGTTATCCATTGCCGCTTTAACAATGAAATACATGATACTGAACACCACCACCAGCATGACCACCATCAGCAACAGCAAAGATTTATTCGGTTTCGCCGGTTTTAAGGCGGGTACCGCAGGGTCGTATAACACCGCATCAGCATTCACGCCGGACAGCGACAGCTCTTGAGTACGTTGATAAAGCGATTTATACAGGTCTTCCATTTTATCTAACGACAGCTTTTGACTGTTCCAGGCATCCCGTTTTGACGCCATTTTCTGGAAGATCTCTTTCTGCTCAGTCACCTGCTGTTGATAGTTTTTTTCGTCCGCCAGCGCCGCCAGATATTGCTGGCGTAAACCGACTTTCAGCTCACCCAACACTCGTCCAGTCTGGTTTTGGATCGACTGAACATCGGCCTCCGCTTTTAAAATGGCGGGATTTTTTGGCCCGTAGACTTTACGCTGTTCGGACAACGTTCGTTGCGCCTGAATCAACGCAATGCGCAAATCCTGGATCTGAGCATGATTAGAGACCGAAGGCAGCGAGATAACGCTCTCAATGGACTTACCTCCCCCGTTCACCTCGTTATAGACGGATTCAGCGGCAACCCGACGCTGAGTTGCATCGGCCAGGCGATTGGTTACGATACTTAACTGCTCGGTTTCAAAACCATCGATTCCACGGAAGGTCAGCAGCCCGGCATTTTTCAGATAGTTGTCCATCTCGTCTTTTTGCTTAGCTATCGATTTCTGAATCTCTTCCATTTTTTCAAAATTCAGTTCGCGAGCTTTCTCCACCTTCAGACGCTTCTGCTCCACCGTGTAGTTGATGAAAGCCTGCGCGACGCCATTCGCAATGTCAGCCGCAACCTGTGGGGACGTTGATTCATAGGTAATAGACGCCAGGTTTGTCGTACGAATACCAATGACATTCAGATTTTTCGCCAGCGTTTTCAGCGCTTGTTCCATTCTCAGTTGCCGACTTTCATTGCTATCAGCCCCCCGAGCACCGGCTTTTTCCCCGGTAAACTCCGGGTTTTCATCCAGCTTCATATCACGTATGGCTTTCTCCAGCACAATACGTGAATGCATCAACGCATATTGTGTTTCGTAGTAACCACTACGCGTTGAATCGAAACCATCAACCTGTGGAAACGGAGAAACGTTATCAGCTTGCGCCTTAATCAGCACCGTCGCCGTTGAAACATACTTTGAGGACATCATGCTGATTAATGGATACGCGACGACCCCGGCAACGATACCGGCCAGTGCGATTTTCCAGGCGTTCTTTTTCAACTCTTTGGCAAAGCGGGAGAATTCGACACTGCTTTCTCGTTTTTTGCCGTTTTCCACTATAGATAGTTTCATCGTTAGAAGAACCCCATGCCAATAATCACGACATCCCCTGGATGAACAGAGTGCGTTAAATCGACATTCTCAAGCAGCTGATTGCTACCCGACAGACGAATGTTGATATCTTGACGGTCCGCACGGTCTGTAAACCCACCCGCCTGCGCAATAGATTTCTCGACGGTAAGCCCTGGCTCATAGGCGAAGCCATTTGGACTTTTCACCTCGCCTGAAACATAGTATTTGCGGAACTCGGCAATGCTCACCGTCACCATCGGAGTGGTAAAATAATCTCCGGTCAGGCGTTGAGTTAATTCTTTTGTCACTTGATCAACGGTTTTATCTTGTAATTTAAGAGCACCAACAAACGGGAAATTAATTTCCCCACTCTTATCCAAAATAAACCGCATCGTCATATCGGGTTGACCATGAACAGCGATATTGACCGTATCCCCCGCCCCAAGTCGGTAATCCTGCTGAACAGTAGCAGGATCGTCCATTAATCGCGGGCTGGACGTTGTGCATCCGACCAACAGGATACTGAAAAGCAAAACCGCGCACAGTTCTATTATTTTCATTTTAGATCTGAACCTTAGCTTTAAGCATAATCATAGAATTATCATAACCCAACGTTCTAATAACTTCCTGATTGTCGTTGGGACCGATATAAAACGAGTCAGTATCCCTATTCGAATTTAATGTATCTATCTGATATTTAATCTCAAAATTAACCGACGGCGTATAGTCATAGCTCATGGTTACGCTAAACGCACCATCTTTATCATGTCGATCCTTGTTCTGTTTTTTATAGTCTTCCGAAGTGAATGAGTAGTCCAATAAAGTAGAAAAACGAGTGCCTAACCAGAAATGCTGGTAAGAAAGGCCATACTGGGTCACTAAAATATATCCCCCAACTTCCGATGGGTCTTTAATGCTTTGCGCAGAGTGGGCCGTGAAAACTGATTGTTGTAATGGCTTCCACTCCGCTTTTATGTCCCAGTTTAGACCATTAAAATCATGCGAGTTTGCGTTGTTTTCAAATGTTTTATACAGCCATGAAATATTCATGTCGACATTGGTTTTCCCCGTCAACTGCGACTTCAGGCCATACAGCAAATAGTACTCATTAGTGTCTTTTTCTGAGTTGTTATCATAGCGACGCTGGTTAGTAATAAAACTATAGCGAAAGCGCGTTCTGGATGTGTACTGGTCAAAAATTTCTGCCACCAAGCTATTTTCGTGCCATTCCTGTTCCTGAATATAATTGTAGAAGTCTTCACTGCTGTCCCGTACATCAGACGTGTTGCCGAAAGTGAGTTTTTTATACAACAACGCCAGTTCCGCTTTCCCACGCCCATCAGGTGCGCCGTAACTGTAACGCAATTCACTGTTGATAAAATTCGTCGTCAGTGGAGATGTAATCCCATACTGCTCGAATTGGCCCGGGAGAAAACCCTCGGTAATACCGCGACCACGGGATTCATGCCCAAGCGTATCCTCCAGATTGAGGGTTAGACCATGCTTGAGCCCGTACCGCCAGGCACCGTTAAAACGGAAAAAATGATCGTTATAGTTATCAGCGGAATCACTGGAGTAGTTACGATAATCTCCGGAATACATCAGTAAATACTTATCCTGACCACGCTCTCCGATCATACTCAGTACAGGCGCTGCGCTCTGAAACGAGGAACCAATAGCATCGCTGCTATGTGGCTGATAAGAAACGTTATCATTATAACCATAATCCACAGCAACCTTGCCCTGGAAGTCGATTCCCGCAAAGCCAATGTGTGATTTCGGGGTTAAATCAGCCCATGCGGGCTGCGATATCACGATTCCGGTAATCACTATCAATTTAGTATGCATTCTTACCGACAAATCCTTTGAAAATAGTTTTAATGATGATTTTTATATCCAGCCATGGTAATCCCCCCGAAAAACTGAGGTGCTCATAAGTAGAATTTTCTCGTATCTTGAACGCAGGAGGTTCTACATGAAAACATCACGCTTTAGCGATGCACAGATCATCGCCATCCTCAAGCAGGCCGAGTCTGGTTCACCCGTCCCTGAGCTCTGCCGTGAGCATGGCATCAGCTCCGCCACCTTCTACAAGTGGCGCTCCAAATTCGGTGGCATGGATGCCTCTCTCATGGCGCGCCTCAAAGAGCTGGAAGAGGAAAATCGTCGCCTTAAGAAGATGTATGCCGAGGAGCGCCTAAAGGCTGAGATCATCTCCGAGGCGATGGCAAAAAAGTGGTGACGCCATCTGCCCGCAGGGAGATGGCGACCAAGGCTGTGGCTCATTACGCCATTTCTATCCGTCTGGCTTGCCAGGTGTTCAAGGTGAGCGAGGGTTGCTACCGTTATCAGCCCGTGCTGGCTGATGAAAACCAGGAGATTGCCGACTGGCTGCTGCGCCTCACCGCCAACCAGCGCAACTGGGGTTTCGGACTGTGCTTCCTGTACCTGCGTAACGTCAAAGGCTTTGGCTGGAACCACAAGCGGGTCTACCGGATCTATCGGGCGCTAGAGCTCAATCTGCGGATAAAACCCAAGAAGCGGCTAGTGCGGGCCAAGCCGGAGCCGTTGGCAGTCCCTGACCAACCGAATCACTGTTGGTCGATGGACTTTATGCATGACCAGCTCAGCGATGGTCGTTCGGTGCGGTTGTTTAATGTGATCGATGACTTCAATCGCGAAGCACTGTGCATCGAGGTGGATTTTTCCTTGCCTGCCTCGCGAGTCAAACGGGTGCTGGAGCAGGTCATCGAGTGGCGGGGCAAACCAGCCGCTATCCGCTGTGATAATGGTCCGGAATACATCAGCGAAGAGCTCAAGCAATGGGCGCAGCAGAAGAGGATTGCGCTGAGGTATATCCAGCCAGGCAACCCGCAGCAGAATGCCTACATAGAGCGATTTAACCGCACTGTGCGTTACGACTGGTTGGGCCATTACCTGTTTGAGTCACTGAATGAGTTACAGGAATTTGCCACGAACTGGCTGTGGGTTTATAACCATGAGCGGCCCAATATGGCGCTGGGCGGCTACACGCCGAAACAGCGCTTGGCACAGGCCGCATGACCTCTACTTTTGAGTGCTCCAAAAAATGGGGGGATTACCCCATAACGACCAGTTTTGAATGTACTCAATATCGTACTGAACCCGTTTTTCCATCTTATAAAGCGCATCGATTTCCCCGCGGAAACCGTTGATCTGTGCAAGCCCAGTGATCCCAGGCTTCACTTTATGGCGGATCATGTAATTTTCGACCTGTTTGCGGTACTGCTCATTATGCGTTACCGCATGAGGTCTGGGACCGACAATCGACATACTTCCCTGCAAAACGTTAATAAATTGCGGAAGTTCATCCAGCGAAGTGCGGCGTAAAAAGCTCCCGAATTTGGTTACCCGCGGATCGTTTTTCGTGGCCTGAATAACCGTATCGGAATTCTCCATGACGCGCATAGAACGAAACTTCCAGACCTTAATTTTTTGCCCGCTAAGACCATAGCGGTCCTGTTTGAAAAACACCGGCCCGCGGGACGTGAGTTTGATACCAATGGCAATAGCCAGCATCAGCGAGGAAATCATCACCATAATGATGCTGCCAAGAACCAGATCTTCCGCCCGCTTAATAAACGACCCCGCCCCTTCAAACGGTGAACTGAAGATACCGATAGTTTGCAGGTTGTGGATGGAGCGTAACTTGGACATGTTGTTACTATAGGTATAAAAGTCAGGGACAATATAGGTATCTACGGTGGTGTCAGACATCATCGCTAAAAAATGACGAATTCGGTGTAAAGCAACCATCGGTAAAGCGATGTAGATTTCGTCTATATTTCCCTGCCTGGCTTCCTCAACTAAATTGCTCACCGAGCCGCGAAAGGGACTTTTTATTTTCTCCACCACATCGCCGCAACGGGATGGACTGCGTTCATCATAAAATGCCAGGTCTAATTTGATATTGGCATATTCAGTGGTCAATGCGTTTTCCGCCGCCAGACCGTTCTCAGTAAGCCCAATCACAGCAACGCGAATATTTTTTCTGGCGGTGTATTTGAAAAGAAAAAAGCGGATATAGTATAGAAAAGGTAATGGAATGAAGTACCAGTAAATAATGGCTGAATAAAACGGTGAAGGCAGTCTGTCTAAGTAGCCGAGTGATTCAGGCTCAGCCACCGTCATACTGACCAGTTCGTTAAAAAAAATCGCCAGCAGCGTACAAAAAACCAAGCGTTTTTGATTACGCAAACCGATCGTCTTAATCTTTTGCTGGTACATTTTAATGTATTCAGCAAACAGTAAGAAAAAGATCGAGAAGAGAAGACTCAAAATCGCAATGGTGTTAAAGGGCACCAAACCCAGCAGATGGGCGCTAAAAATTAACACCACATTGATAACAATGAAATCGACCAGTTTTAAAAAGACCGGATATCCTTGACTGCTAATCTTTAGCGAATTTTTAAGCATATCTCAACCTATTATCGATTGATCTTTAATTGTTTTTTTCTTATTTCATGATGTTAATTATATCACAAGCTTAAAAAACACAAGGGTAGATTGTCAGCAAATGTAAAAAGAAAGATGGTAAGTTGTGACAAACACCTCACAAGATATCAGCATCAATATGATTTTATTGACTATTAAAATCAAGCTCGATTTATTTTCCACATTAGAAAATATAATTACCTGCAACAAAAATCGCATTGACAGATAACAATTCATGAACTAATAGCAAGTGCAATTGTATGATGAATACCCGGGTCACTTACTGGGGTAGGCTCATCGGGAGCCTCTCACTTGCCGCCTTCCCACAACGAGAAATCCGTAGCATATATAAGCGTATATAATATCCTTTAGAAAAATAACACGGGAATATATTAACAAGAAAATGATTAGCAAGCTTACTGTAAGCGTAATGCTTACTGATTGGATCTTAGAATTATCGTCATTCTGATGTACAAAAATGAAGAACAATCAAATTCAGCACAAAAAATTTAGTTTAAATAATTGTAGCAACTCCGATGACTGGAGATGACCAACATGACTTTACAGGTATAAAAAACACACTGTAACTGATCAACCCCAAAATGAATATCACATCTCGCTAATATCAACATTCTGCGAATTTATACATCTAACAACAGCAATTTCAACACAGATCAACCCGCTCATTCAAAACACCAAAAAAGAATAAATGACAACATTGATATTTTGTTAAATGTACCACAACGATAATCCCATACGTTATTTATAATCATGTATACACCGTGTTAAAAAACCTGAAAAGATTACTGAAACACCCTTTCATCACACATAAAAAATTATGTTTACTTATTTTTCGCAAATAAATAATATCCGCAGTGGATTACTTGTTGAGCAATTTACAAACGTTAATCGTTTCTTTCAAATGAAGTCCTGCATCATTTTTTTGACATTGATGTACTCCGGCTGAATCTGCGCCTCTGACAAGTACTCTTCTGGGTAAATAATAAATTTAACGGAGTTATGATGAAGAAAATTACACTCACCTGCACCGCGCTGGTTGCTTTGTTTGCGGCTAATGTTGGCGCGGCAGGAAGTACTAATTACGCCACCACCGCGGGAGCAGGTTCTAAAGCCACCGCGACGGTCCATTTTACCGGTGAAATTGTTGCCAGCACCTGCGTGGTGAACACCGCCAATCCAACAAATACAAACGTCGTATTACCGCAAGTCACCAACCAGTTATTTGGCGGCGCGGGCTCTACCACCGGCGATACTCAGTTTACGTTGCAATTTACCGGCTGTAGTGGCGCAACGGGAGCACACAGCTATGTGGTGGTCTTTACCGGTAAAAATCCTGGCAGTAATACCACATTGTTGGAAGCAACTCGTACAACAGGAGCAGCCACCGATGTCGGCATTGAAGTGGACAATAAAGGTAACTCAGGTAAAGCCCTCGATTTCTCCGCTAGTCAGAATGAAGTGTCATTGACACCGAACCAAAACGGCGATGCACATATTGATTTGGTCGCCAAATATCAGCAAATAGGCGCAACGCTGCCTGCGGCAGGCACAATTACTGCGGATATGAATTACACCGTCATTTATAAATAACGGACGTTGATTGCTATGGATGGCACTGTTCCCTGAATCTGGAAAGTGCACCTGATGAATAAAGTCTTCTTTTATCTGTTGCTGTGCGTGGTTAGCACCGCACACAGCGCGATTAATTTGGGTCAAACACGCGTTATTTATAATGAGAACGATAAAGCAGCGATGTTTGACGTCAACAATAATACAGACAAGCCATATATGGTACAGACATGGCTGGATAAGGGTAATCCGGATGAGACGCCGGCCAATCTGCCAATGATAATTACCCCGCCGATCCTGAAACTCGACGGCCATAAATCCGCCGTGCTACGGGCGATTTACCAGGGCAACGGGCTTCCCCTGGATGTTGAATCGGTATTGTGGATTAACGTGCAGGAAATCCCCACCATTGAAAACGAGGAAAATACCTTACAACTGGCGCAACGAATTCGCATCAAACTCTTTTATCGCCCTGCGGGGTTGAATATGACGCTACCTGAAGCGGTCGAGAAATTACAGTGGCAATGTCACGGAAATACTCTGCGTGCCGTTAATCCGACACCGTTACATATTTCTCTGACGCAATTGCATATTAACGGCCAAAACGTTGATGCCGATATGGTGAATCCTCATGGCGAACGCTCGTTTACGCTGTCGCAGCAAAAAGTTAGCCACATCGACTTTAACTGGGTAGATGATTACGGCGGTACTAACGCGGTCAATAACGTCCCGATATCGTGTTATTAAGCCAGGGGTTGCAATGATGATAAAAAATAAGCAACCGCAACGGTTTAAGGAAAGGGTCTTTACGCTGTCAACGTTGGTCCTGTGTATGCCTGCTTACGCCAGCGGTGCGCCACAGTTTAATACCCGCTTTGTGCATGGTGCGCAAAATATCACCTCCGTGGTGCAAATCGCCCGTAATGATGGGCTTAGCGAAGGGACGTTTGAATACGATATTTATATTGATCATAGCTTCGTTGAGACGCGCAATGTTGCCTTCAAAAGACGTCAGCCAGAAGGCAAGCCACAACCCTGCCTAAGCGCTGACGATCTGCGCAGATACGGGATTAAAATCCCGGATGACCGCAGCGATACCTGCATTGAGCTCACAGCGCTGATAGCAAACAGCCGCCTGACGGCAGATGCAAACTACCAGCGTATTGATATTTCAGTGCCGGAAGCTTTTCTGCTCTCGACCGCACACGATGCAGTCCCGGAGTCTGCCTATGACGATGGGATTAATGCCGCTTTTGTCGGCTACAACGCCAATACCACCCGCCTGGTCGAACAGGGTCAGGATCATGACTCCGTCTTTGCCAGTTTTGCCAACGGCATCAACCTGGCGGGATGGCATTTCCGTAACCAGTCCACGTTCAGCTACGCCAGCGGTTCAGGCCGCCAGTGGCAGGCGGTTTCTACGTGGGTGGAGCGCAATATTGTTGCGCTACGTAGCCGCTTGCGCATCGGGCAAACCTACACGGATGACAATGTGTTCGACAGCATCCAGTTTACCGGGGCGCAGCTCACCAGCGATGAAAATATGTTGCCTGATAGCCAACGCGATTTTGCCCCGGTCGTTCGCGGCGTCGCCAACAGCAATGCCACAATCGAAATCCGGCAAAATGGCTACCTGATCTACAGTAAAAACGTCGCGCCGGGCGCGTTTGACATCGACGATATTAACCCCAGCAACCAGAGTGGCGATCTGGATGTTAGCGTTATTGAAGCCGATGGCAGCCGTCGCAATTTCAGCGTGCCTTATTCGGCGGTACCGAACATGCTGCGCGCAGGTAACAGCCGTTTTCAGTTTACGGCCGGGGAATACCGTGACGGTTACAGTGGCGGCTGGCGGCCCCGTTTTGTCCAGGGAACGTTGAGCTATGGCCTCAGCTCTGGAACCACGCTGTACGGCGGTTTACTGGCGGCGGAAAGTTACAACGCGATTGCCACCGGGGTAGCTCAGGATCTGCATCAGTTCGGCGCGATCTCCTTTGATATCACCACCGCCCGAGCACAGCTTGCCAGCGGAGAAGCGTCCACGGGACAAAGTTACCGTTTCCTGTATTCTAAATCGCTGAACCAGTACGGCACGGATTTTCGTCTGGTTGGCTACCGCTACAATACATCCGGCTATTACAGCTTTAGCGACACCATTAACGAGCATAACAGCTGGTCCTCGGGTTATTACGACATCGCCTATGACGACCCCAATCAGCAGTTGCGTTACCCTGGCGAGCAGCACAACAAAAAGCATTACTACACCAGTAACTACAATAATCGCCGCCAACGTTTTGAGGTTTCTGTTAATCAGCGTTTGTGGGATAACGCCTCGCTTTACGTCAGCGCCAGCCAGCAAAACTACTGGCACAACGGGAGTCACGACCGCACGATACAGCTGGGTTACAACGATACGCTGGGGAAAATCAACTGGAGCGTATACGTGCAGGACACCCGCAACCAGTACGACTACCAGGACCGCAGTATCAACCTGACGTTATCCATCCCATTTGATTTCATGGACAGCCACGGCTTTGTCTCTGCCAACGTGATGCATAGCCAGCAGAATGGCGACAGCTACTCCACCAGCTACAGCAACACCGCATTTGACGATCGTCTGAGCTGGGGCGTTCAAGGCAGTACCACCGATCGACAGGATTCCGCTGCCGGCGTTAACGCCGCCTGGCAAGGCGACAAGATGAACGTTCAGGGAGGCTATAGCGCCGGGCGCAACTACCAGAATATGAATATGGGCATCAGCGGCGGGGCGATGCTGCACGCAGGCGGCGTTACGCTTATGCACTCTCCGGGTGACACCATGGTGTTGGTCGAGGCTCAAAATGCCGACGGCGTCCATATCCAGCAACAAAACGGCGTGGCGATAGACGGTAACGGCTATGCGGTCCTGACTGCGGCAGATGCCTGGCATTACAACGTGGTGAGTCTGAATACCGCCGATATTGGCGCCGGTCTGGATATTCCCCAGGCACAGAAAAAAATTGTCCCGACAGAGAAAGCCATCGGCAAAGTCGTGTTTGAAACTTTCAGCGGGCGCAACTATCTGGTGAATGCAGTCATACCCGGCAACATAGCCCCGCCGGTTGGTGCGATCGTTCGGGATGCCAAAGGCCGCAATCACGGCCTGGTCGGTTTGCATGGCGCTCTGTATGCCAGCGGCGTGGAAGATAATTCGCGCCTGGAAGTGCGCTGGGGCTCACATACCAATGAACACTGCTTTATTCAAATGCCGGATAACCATCACCAGCCGGTGAAGAAAATCGGATATACACAAATTACTGCCCAGTGCGTCGGTTCGTAAGGTGCAATCAATGAATCCGTTAAAAATAGTTAAACTCGTGGTGCTGTTTTGTTTGCCGATCTTCAGTAGTACAAGCTATGCGATTACCTGTACAGCAAACAGCGTCTCTGTACACGTTGATCCGATTAAAATTAGCCGCAGCACCGCCGCCGGAGACACCGTCTGGGTGTCCAATTCACAAACCGTTAGCGTCACCTGCAGCGACACGGACCATATGCCCCAGGGCGAAGCGGCCAGAATCTACATCGATCCCGACCATGAGTTTGCGCATTTTTTGCAGGGAACCAATATGAAACTGGTGGTGAGCATCGATGGTCGTTCTTACGATCAGAGCGCGCAGGCCGTCACCACGCAATATCAGGCAACGCTGCCCCGAACAGGTTCAAACGGCTACTGCAATAGTAACAGCCACAGAAATACCAGTGCCTGCCTGGCACTTCCGCAAACTTTCTCTTTCACCTTTAACCTCAGTCTGGTCGCCACCGGAAAGCTCCCGGATCCTTTGCCCGCACTGGCGGGTCGCACCATCAACAAAGTTTTCGTCGTCGACGGTATTGGCAGCATTAACTCTTGCAGTACGCATTGTTCCGCCAGCAATCCGGCAAAAAACTTTGGCCCCGCGCTGACCGGCCTGAATAACATCAGTTATATCAACTGCGAACCGATCGTCTTGATCGCCTCTGATAAGGGAACGGATACCGTCGAGTTTGGCAGGATCAGCATTACCGAAGCCAAAGCGGGCAAGGATAACAGCCACAGCAAACAGTTTGCCGTTATCGCTGCAGAAGCTGCCGGGAAGCATGAATGTCGCGGCATCAATTACGCGATAACCTTTACCGGCACCACGCACAACAGCGGCACGGTTTTTACCGGTCAGGGTACGCCGGATATCGGCGTTACGCTTCAGGATGCTGCACGGCCCAGCGCCGGGGATATTATCAGCGGCAACCGCATCGATTTTACCAGCGGCGCGTTTAACAACCAGAGCGACAGTCGGCGCAAAGAGTTCATGGCGACCCTGTTCTGGCTGAAGAACCCTCCTCAACCAGGCGCATTTAGTATCCCGGTCAATGCGACAGTGACCTTTAAATAACGGGCGCAGGACGACACCGATCGTCCTGCCCTTCTCGCTCCAGACATAAAAACCGCATCCGTACGCTTAACCCGCCTAATGCTTCACTCCGGGATAGCTGTGGGTGCGTACGATGCAGGCGAGCAATGTCGTTGACCAGCGCCAGACCGATTCCTGCCCCAGGAATATTGCCGACGTTATCCAGACGATGAAACGGGAGCAGCGCCTGATGCACCATTTGTTCATCAATGCCAGGCCCGCTATCTTCGACTACCAGCACCACGGCCTCTCCTTCTCTTTGCAGCCGGGCGGTCACCATCCCCTGCGTCGGCGTGTATTTCAGTGCGTTATCCAGCAGATTCCCACACAGTTCGCCGAGCAGCACTTCATCTCCCTCAACCCATACCGCGTCCTGATCCCCTTCATAGCCCAGATCGATCCCTTTACTACGCGCTTGCGCCAGTCGGGTAAAACAGCTGGTTTGCACCACCTCATACAGATTAACCGGCGAGAAATGCCTTTCCCCTTGCTCTTTGCGCTTCACCGCAGACAACTGCAACAGCCTCTCTGTCAGTTGAATGGTGTTATCCAGCGTGGTACTCATGGCTTGCAGACTCTCGTACCACTGCTGCGGCTGCTGACTGGCGAGAGCCACCGCCGCCTGAGTTTTCAGCACTGCCAACGGCGTTTTAAGCTGATGGGAAGCATCCGCGCTGAAGCGCTCCTGGCGAGAGATCAGACCGCGAAGTCGATCCAGATAACGGTTGAATGCAACAATCAGCAGACGGGTTTCCGACCACGGCAGCAACTCCGGCAGCGGCGTCAGTAGCCCCGGCTCACGACGCACCATCAGCGATGACAGCTGGCGCATCGGGCGTAGCACCCGGCGCAGCAGCCAGCCAACCAGCACCAGAGTCAGTAGTACCAGCAGCCCTTGCGAGACCCACGAGGAAAACAACAGCTGTCGCGCCAGATAACGCCGCGATTGCAGCGTTTCGGCAACATAAATCTCCGCCATGCCAACAATGCCACCTTCGTTGACAGGCTGCAGCAGACGCGCCACACGGATTGCCTCACCGCGATATTCAGTGTGATAAAACCATGCCAGCGCCGGATAAAGCCGCGTGCGCGAGGTAGCAGGCGGCATCGCCGGTAAATCGTCATAACCAGAGATAACCTTCCCCGCCGGATCAACCACTTTGTAATACAGTCGGTCGTTCATATTCAATTCAAAGCTGTCCAGCACCACCCATGGCACATTCACTTCTAACTGTTTATTGCGCACCACCAGCCGCTCGGAGACGGTCCTGGCGGATGAAAGCAGCGTGCGGTCATACGCCTGGGTCGCCGCCTGTAGCGCACTGACATAGCTGTTAAATGCTGACAGGCCCCACAGCAACATTAGCGGCAGGCCCAAAAACATCAGCAGTTGCAGGTATAACGATTGGGGTTTAACCCACTTCATCGCTACGCTCCAGCACATAGCCCAGACCACGCAACGTGGCGATGCGCACATCACTTCCCTGTAGCTTTTTGCGCAAACGATGGATATACAGCTCAATGCTTTCAGGACTGACCTCATCACTCAGGCTGAAGACCTGCTCAAACAACTGCTGGCGTGAAACCGGTCGCAACCGACGGTACATCAGCACCGTCAACAGCGCCTGTTCGCGCGGCGTGAGTGCCAACGGCTGCCCCTGCAACAGAAAATATCCTTCATCGTGAAACGCCAGCTCCCCCAGTTGCTGTATGCCTTGCACCTGTCCCGCACTGCGACGCAGCAAGGCTCGCAACCGAGCATCCAACTCCTCGATCTCAAACGGTTTTGCCAGATAGTCATCGGCTCCGACGTTCAACCCTTTCACCCGATCGGCCACCGCGCTGCGCGCCGTAAGCAGCAGAATGGGAAGCGTCTGTCCGCGTTTACGCAGGCGCTGAACGACTTCGAGGCCGTCCAGCCCCGGCATATTGATATCCAGCACCGCCAGCGCGTACGTTTCACTATGTAAAAGGTGATCGGCCGCCAGGCCATCAAAAACGCAGTCAACGGCAAAACCGTTTTGCACCAGCGCTTTCTCCAGCCAGTGAGCTAACTCACGGTTATCTTCCGCTAATAAGAGACGCATATCACATCCTGTAAAGTTTCTGCCGCATTGAAAGGGAATTGAAAGGTTAATGTTTTAACAATCACGCAACCGAACTGCTACACATCGGCTCACATAATCACAAAAATCTTCTTCCGTACCCGAAAATCCGGTTTTCCGGCGTGAGGATAAACAATGAAAAAACAGTTACTTCGTACCCTTACTGCAAGCATTTTACTGATGAGTACCTCTTTACTGGCCGAACAAGCGCCATCGCGCACTGAATGTATCGCCCCTGCTAAGCCCGGCGGCGGTTTCGATCTCACCTGTAAGTTGATTCAGGTGAGCATGATGGAAACCGGCGCTATCGAAAAACCGATGCGCGTGACCTATATGCCTGGCGGCGTTGGGGCCGTGGCCTATAACGCGATCGTCGCTCAACGCCCGGCTGAAGCGGGAACCGTGGTGGCCTTCTCCGGCGGCTCCCTGCTGAACCTGTCACAGGGTAAGTTTGGTCGCTACGGTGTGGATGATGTCCGCTGGCTGGCAAGTGTCGGCACCGACTACGGCATGATTGCCGTACGTCAGGATGCGCCATGGAAGACGCTGAAAGATCTGCTTACGGCAATGGAGAAAGACCCTAACAGCGTGGTCATTGGCGCAGGAGCTTCTATCGGTAGCCAGGACTGGATGAAGTCGGCGCTACTGGCGCAAAAAGCCAATGTCGATCCGCACAAGATGCGCTATGTGGCTTTTGAGGGCGGTGGCGAACCGGTTACCGCGCTGATGGGAAATCACGTGCAGGTAGTTTCCGGCGATCTCAGTGAAATGGTGCCCTACCTCAGCGGCGACAAAATCCGCGTGCTCGCGGTGTTCTCCGATCAACGCCTACCGGGCCAGTTAGCCAACGTGCCAACCGCCAAAGAGCAGGGTTATGACCTCGTGTGGCCTATCATTCGTGGCTTCTACGTTGGGCCAAAAGTCAGCGACGCCGAGTATCAGTGGTGGGTTGATGCCTTTAACAAACTCCAGCAGACCGATGAGTTTAAAAAACAACGCGATCTGCGCGGTCTGTTTGAGTTCAACATGAGCGGCAAACAGCTCGACGACTACGTGAAAAAACAGGTTACGGATTATCGTGAGCAGGCGAAAGCCTTCGGTCTGGCGAAGTAAACGCAGAGGCAAAGATGATGAGCGATCGTATTTTTGCAGGTATCTGGCTGTTGCT
This sequence comes from Citrobacter sp. CF971, assembly GCF_006385635.1. Classification (NCBI taxonomy): domain Bacteria; kingdom Pseudomonadati; phylum Pseudomonadota; class Gammaproteobacteria; order Enterobacterales; family Enterobacteriaceae; genus Citrobacter; species Citrobacter sp. CF971. The sequence goes on from NZ_CP041051.1 coordinate 3,818,331, forward strand.
CTGCATAGCCGGGCTGTTCGTGGCCTGGCAAATCAGCAGCGAATACAGCTATGAACCCGTAGGGCCGCGTCCCTTCCCGCTGGGCATTATCAGTCTGATGTTGGTATGCGCCGTGGCGCTGCTGTTGCGCCATCCGGATACCATCAGTTGGCCCCGTCGCCACGTGCTGCAAAAGCTGCTGACGATGGTAATTGTTCTGTTGATGTACGCCTGGGGTTTTGAGTGGCTCGGTTTTCCCATCGCCACCGCCATTCTCACCGTGGTGATTGGCATGCTGTTCGGCGCAACCATCCCGGCTGCGGGTATTTCCGGCGCGGTGCTCGGCATTCTGCTGTGGTATGCCTTTGACCGACTGCTTGACGTCACCTTACCACTCGGCGCCTGGCTGGGCTAACGGAGAAACGATGGATACCTGGATTTATCTTTCTCAGGGTTTCGCGGTGGCAATGACGCCGGAAAACCTGGTCATCGCCTTGATAGGCTGTTTTGTAGGCACCATTGTGGGTTTGCTGCCTGGCCTTGGGCCAATCAACGGCGTGGCGATCCTGCTGCCGCTGGCCTTTGCTTTGCATCTGCCCGCAGAATCCGCGCTGATCCTGCTGGCTACGGTTTACATTGGCTGTGAATATGGCGGGCGCATCTCCTCCATCCTGCTGAATGTTCCCGGCGATGCGGCGGCGATTATGACCGCGCTGGATGGTTACCCGATGGCGCAGCAAGGACGCGGCGGCGTGGCGCTCTCTATTTCGGCGGTCAGCTCTTTCTTTGGTTCGCTTATCGCCATCGGCGGCATCATTCTGTTTGCCCCGGCGTTAGCCCAATGGTCGCTGGCCTTCGGTCCGGCAGAATACTTTGCCTTAATGGTTTTCGCCATTGCCTGTCTTGGCAGCATGATGGCGCAAAATCCGCTGAAATCATTTCTGGCAGCGCTTATCGGTCTCGGACTTGCGACCGTCGGCGTAGACGCCAACACCGGGGTTTATCGCTTTACTTTTGACAGTGTCCATCTCTCCGACGGTGTGCAGTTTATCGTAGTGGTGATTGGGCTGTTCTCTGTCTCTGAAATACTGTTAATGCTGGAACATACCAGCAGTGGCCAGACGCTGGTGCGTAAAACGGGCCGCATGTTGTTCAACGCCAAAGAAGGCGCACAGTGCGTAGGGGCCACCCTGCGTTCATCAGTGATTGGCTTTTTCGTCGGCGTTCTGCCTGGCGCTGGCGCCACCATTGCCAGTGCCATCACCTACATGACCGAGAAAAAGCTCAGCGGCAACAGCGACAGCTTTGGCAAGGGGGATATTCGTGGCGTAGCAGCACCAGAAGCCGCCAACAACGCCTCGGCCTGCGGCTCTTTCATCCCGATGCTGACGCTCGGCGTGCCGGGCTCCGGTACCACGGCGGTGATGATGGGCGCGCTGACGCTGTACAACATCACCCCGGGGCCGGCGATGTTCACTGAACAGCCGGATATCGTCTGGGGGCTGATTGCGGCGCTGCTGATCGCTAACGTAATGCTGCTGGTGATGAACATTCCACTGATCGGTCTGTTTACCCGCATGCTGACCATTCCGCTGTGGTTTTTGGTACCCGCTATTGCGGCAGTCTCCGCGGTAGGTGTGTACGCTGTCCACAGCACTACCTTCGATTTGGTGTTGATGGTCGCCCTCGGCGTGCTGGGCTACATTTTGCGTAAAATGCACTTCCCAATGTCGCCATTGATTCTGGGCTTCGTTCTCGGGGAAATGCTGGAGCAGAACCTGCGCCGGGCGTTGTCTATCAGTAACGGGAGTATGGATATTCTGTGGGCCAGCGGCGTGGCGAAAGTGCTGCTGGTGATGGCGGTACTGGTTATCGTGGTCCCGCCAGTGCTGCGCATGTTCCGTAAACGCAACAGCAAACCGCAGGTAGATGCAGGTTAGTCAATATTGCCGGCCAACTACGCGATGGCGTTGTTGGCCGGCTAACATACTGCTGGTTATGGCTGTACGCACGGACACGTTAGCTCGTGGGAACCGCAGTAATACATCACTTTATTTCTGCCTGCATTTTTTGCGGCGTAAAGTGCAGCATCAGCATAGGAAACGACTTTATCACCCGATTCATCTTTCGGAGAACTAAAATAAACCCCGATGCTTATTGTCATCTGTTCTTTAATACCAAATACATTTGGCGGTAACGTGAGTTTTTCTACATTTTGTCGAATCCGCTCAGCCACCACCATAGCCTCCTGTTTATCATTGCATTTCAATAAAATACCAAACTCCTCTCCCCCCACCCGAGCAAATACATCGGAGTCACGAATCGATTTATTAATGATATAAACGATGGAGACGATCACCTTATCTCCCTCCTGATGTCCATAAGTGTCGTTAATCCTCTTAAATTTATCAATATCAAGCATCAACACACAAACATTTCCACGTAGCATGGCAGAGTTAAGTGTTTTATAGAACAGCTTACGATTATAAATTTTGGTTAGTGCATCTCTCATAGAGGATTCCGTTTCTCTTTTTAGTAGCAGGAAAGTATTAAACATTAAAATTGAGATTACGCATAATGCGCTTATTATTTCAAGTCCGCGACTGACGTACCAGATATACATACTGTACTCATCAAGAGTGATAAGTAATAAATTGGTTAATATCGCCGAGCAGCACATCAGAGCGATACTGACCCACAACGCATTGTTCAATCGGGTTTTCAACGTAAGGTAGACTAAAGCTATGGCCCAACCTGCAATTAACGAATAAATGTATCTTAATTCCCAATGCAACGTCACCAGATCGTCTTTTAAACAGGTGATATCTATCACGACATCGGGATTATAACTTGATAAATTATGAGCAAGAATACCTATTGCGACCACAACGATGACCGTTATCATCTCCAGTATCGGCTTCTTTTGATTATCCTCAATGACAATCGTATCGTTTCTATACGCTTTAATGCCGATACACAGCGTAATGATAAAACTCAATTGCCGAAAGTAGTAAAAGATAGCAATGTCATTGCTTCTCTGTTCGATTGAAACACTATCATTAATCAGCGCCTGCACAATATAGATCGTTTCAATAAAATAGATATCACAGCTAATAAATGCTATACCCAGAATAAAGATATAGGATAACTCTTTTCGACATAGATATTGAAACAGCATAAACAAAAACATTATTGTATAGAGAAACAACAGTCCCACAATGACGATTAAGTATGTTGTTTGCGGGACGTTTTTTACACTTATTTTAAATTGCGAAAGACATAACCCCACGCCCAAATACAAGACGATCAATATAACATAAAAACCAATAATCCACCCATTACTAAATCTATACGTTTTTTTGTTCATACTTACCCAGGTGATGAATATTTCTGGCATTTTTATATTATTTATCTTTCCCTTGCAAATAAAGTTTATTAGTCATAATACAACTGCATGTTTTCTAAGAAAATTAAATTACTCATCAGCCAGATGTATAAAATTTATTATTGACATAAAATTCACTATTTTGTGTCGATATTGTTACCACACACAAAAAAAATTATAATTTTCATAATAGCAAGTAATCCTCCTAAAAAAATTAACGTAGGTGCCTTAGAGATTTTTAAAAAGTTATACTCGTATGGCTTACACATCCAGTTACTAGAAGTACTTATGCTTTCATCACACAAAAGAGTTAATTTGCACCAGTCGGTTGTCTGGCAATGCATTGCACATTTCTTATGTTAGATCGATGCACATTTTAGTCCACATGGTAATTATTAGATCTTTATTCAAATTATATTATTTTTAATAAATTTAACATTTAATAAACATCAATTTTCTATTATATTGATTAAACCTTTATCATTATTTAATAAATACCAGGAGCATTATCGCCAAATTCATCAAAACACATAATGTTATAATTAACAAAAAAACATCTTCACAATTGATTTTATTGGATTTTTTGTAACTCCTGAATTAAATCAACCCGAAAAAATGCCAAATATAAAACTGTGAGCTATTTACTAAATCAATGTTAAAGCTATTATTAAAGAAGAGTTCATCAATGAACCATTCAAGCCAATAGTTATCATTTTGCGCCATGAGGAAGAAATGAACATTAAGGATGGCTTTGCAGAACATTACTCTTCTATTCCAGCGCCAGGGACCCTAACACCAGGAATGGTAGATAAAACCCATTTCCATTTGCTTATTGATATATCCAGTATATATAGTGAAAAGATTATATACGCACTCGAACTTCATTTAGTTAATGGATTAAAACGAAATGAAGCTTGTCTTATCAGCGGCATCTCACAGAGTTGTCTGTCAATTAAACTCAGGCAATTGCAACGCATTAGTCGCTCCGTCGTACAGATGTACCCTTGGTATTGTGCAAATATTAATTAACTTACCTAATTCATATAAAATGAGTAATAATATTAAGATCGTGTGCGTATCGGCTAATAGCTATCTGAAGTTAGCCATCCAGAACCTGGTGGATTTCACATGGATAAATGAATCAGACCTTTCGCCTGCGTTTTGCTATCCATCAGCAAGCATCGGCATCATGTTGCTAGTAACCACGGGTAGTACCCTTAAACAACGTATCAAAATGCTCGATATGACGCGTAAGATTTCCAACAACTACGGCTGGAAAGGCATTGTGTTATATGATCAAAAAAATGCGAATGAAAGACGTTTTGTCGATATGACCGGACTGAGGGCCTATGACATCAGAACGCCGATTGCGGATTTAAAAGATTCCATTGAAAGAAGTACTTATCTTCGCTCCCGTCATCCTCACTGTGCTAACGGCATATTGGGGCTTACAAAATATCAATGGGAAGCATTATGGCTCTCATTTATAGGTGTTGAGATAAAAGAGATTGCAGAAAAGACTGGACGTACACCACCAACATTGTATGCGCACAGGAAAGCAGGTCTAAACTATTTAAAATTGAATCATCTTCATGAATTCAAAAATGTCATAGCTAGCTTTTAATGTAGATACTTGAGAAAATCATTCTACTCCATTTTAAGTTCCTCTCCTCTATACGTTAATGAATATTTTAACGCCCCTTATCGATGCAAATCATCAGGGGCGTAATTACGTTAAGTGGAGCAGTTTACTTAATATTAAACTGACAATTTATACATTTATTTTCTTCTTGACGGTTATGGTAGCTTAACATCACCAATAACAAAGAAAAAATAAGTCCTACAAGCTCTGACAATAAAAGAACCATAGTAGTATTGTATCGAGCCACCACTACCGGCTCTGATATAATAACAATATCGCCCTTATCCAAATAACGTTTCGTTGCCACTGTGATTAGATAGGCACGCGATAGGGTCTCTGTTGATTTATTATCAGCGTGCCGCGCATTTAACTCCTGCAATACGTTGTCGACATCATCTGCATACCATGCATTGAGTGCGGCGTTAAGAGAGAGCAGTGAGTTCTCAATTTCATTTGCTTCATTCCTGGAAACCAAGGCTTTCAGATTCAGGGTATTACTTTTTTTATTTTCATTGACACTAAAGCGACTATCAACTCTGGACACCAATAATGTTTTGAATATTTCATTACGGCATTCAACATCATCGTTGCATGAAGTGTAAAAAAATGGTGAGTAAACTTTCGGTGTAATATCAAGTGTTAACGTCACCTTATCGTTATTGATGTAACAAAACACGCCACCTATTACAATACAGAAAAACACGATAAATGATATTAGTAGATATTTATTAAAGGCATACTTTATAAAATCTAATAAATCAATTTCTTCATTAGAGCTCATTTTTTCACCCAACATTTACAAAGTGACAATCCAGGAAAGCAAGCATGCGATAAAAACTGTGCTTACAGCCAGAGCACTAATGAATATCTTTGCTGATAAAGTATACTTCATTTAATCATCCATCTATCCCAGCCATATTTAACTTTGTATTATGATAGTAAAATAAGACCAAGTGTAAACATGGAAAAAAAGTGGCTATTTTTTTTGTTATTCAGCCTAACAAATATACAGTAAATTGTTAATAAAACAGTTAAAAAATTGTGATATAAAAATGCACGTATCGTTATTACAAATAAAAGTTATATAAATTTAATAAAATATATCGCTAAACAAAGAATAATCCATAACTCAAGTTAAAATGTAACAATATGTTTCATCAACCAAAGGAAAATAATCACCACCGCAAAATTTCATAAAAACACTTGAAAACCTACTCTATACATCGCCGTCCAGGATCGATAAACGCTTAATCATTCGCTCATGCTTCACAATAATGAACTCGTTATATATATCATTTTTTATATAAATTTATATAAAATTAGATTATTGATTTTTACGGATTTTAGATTAAATTAGAGTTATTACAAATTATTAAATTTTATATTTTTCTATGGCAAAAAATGAACTTTTGAAACCAAAGCCATGGATCCTTTTATGTCACAGCGCCATCCTTCTCAGTCACACTGCCGTCCACGTAGCTATCGTTCTTTGTCAAATGGAAGCCTCAGCGAAGAACATTTCAATGTTTTAATTAAAATCGCTCGCATCAACAGCAGGAATAATATTGCAGCACTAAAAGATTTCCTGGTCGTCGGGAAGAAACGCAAAGATGCCTGCAACGCGAATAAAACTTCATTAAGTTACTTCTCAGTTAAACTGCGTCAGTTACAGAGTATTAGCGACGATATTATTACCATCTACCCTTTCTACGCCGAGTATTCACAGTCGTATTCGGTCTCTGCCAATAGAGCAACTGAGCAATCAAAGCAGTCGCCATAAATCTGAAGAAGAAAAAGACTAATTGGCCACGTGGAACACGTGGCACCACTCAAAAAATTCATTAATATCCAAAAAGTTAGATAGACAAAAACTCTGCTGGTATGACGCCTGATAGCTCGCCTTCCCGCCTCACCCCGTGATATCCACACCGTTTACAATGTTAAATAATTGTTGCTTTTGATCACAAATAATAAACAAACAAGCTCATTCTGTGCGCGTTTTTCAAAAATGTAGATATTTTTAATTTATGGCTACGAAACGAGCTGCGCCATATCTCCCTGACAATCTACTGAGAGGAACGATTTGATGAACGCACTGACTGCCGTAAAACCGAACGCTGAAGATCCAGCCCAGCACTACAGCGGTTTCACGCTGAAACCATCAGCCCAGTCCCCACGCCTGCTGGAGCTGACTTTTTCCGCTGAAACCACTGAGCAATTTCTGCAGGCCGTCGCGCAGTGGCCGGTGCAGGCGCTGGAATACAAATCCTTCTTGCGCTTCAAAGTGGGCAAGATCCTCGACGACCTGTGCGGCAATCAGTTGCAGCCTCTGCTGCTGAAAACGTTGCTCGATCGTGCCGAAGGCGCACTGCTGATCAATGCCGTTGGTGTGGATGATGTGGCGCAGGCAGAAGAGATGGTCAAGCTGGCGACGGCGGTAGCGCATCTAATCGGACGCTCGAATTTTGATGCGATGAGCGGTCAATATTACGCACGTTTTGTGGTGAAAAACGTCGATAACTCAGACAGCTATCTGCGCCAGCCTCACCGAGTGATGGAATTGCACAACGACGGAACCTATCTCGAAGAAATCACCGATTACGTGCTGATGATGAAGATTGACGAGCAGAACATGACTGGCGGCAACTCGCTGCTGCTACATCTCGACGACTGGGAGCATCTGGATCAGTACTTTACCCATCCGCTGGCGCGTCGCCCCATGCGCTTTGCCGCGCCGCCAAGCAAAAACGTGAGCCAGGAAGTGTTCCATCCGGTATTTGACGTTGACCAGCAGGGTCGTCCGGTGATGCGCTACATCGACCAGTTCGTCCAGCCAAAAGACTATGAAGAAGGCGTCTGGCTGAGCGACCTGTCCGACGCGCTGGAAACCAGCAAAAGTATTATTTCCGTACCGGTTTCAGTGGGTAAATTCCTGCTGATCAACAACCTGTTCTGGCTACACGGTCGCGATCGTTTCACCTCGCATCCTGACCTGCGCCGCGAACTGATGCGCCAACGTGGTTATTTCGCTTACGCGACAAACCACTACCAGACTCATCAGTAAGCGCGAAGGAAAAAAGCGGATGTATGATTTTGTGATTATTGGCGGCGGCATTATCGGCATGTCGACCGCCATGCAGCTGATTGATGTCTATCCGGACGCCAGAATCGCGCTGTTGGAAAAAGAGTCCGGCCCGGCCTGTCACCAGACGGGCCACAACAGCGGCGTCATTCATGCCGGGGTCTATTACACTCCCGGCAGCCTGAAGGCGCAGTTTTGCCTGGCCGGAAATCGCGCCACAAAAGCCTTTTGCGACCAAAACGGCATCCGCTACGACGTCTGCGGAAAAATGCTGGTTGCCACCTCCCCTCTGGAAATGGAGCGCATGCGCGCGCTATGGGATCGCACCGCCGCTAACGGTTTGGAGCGCGAATGGCTGAATGCGCAGGAGCTTCGCGAGCGTGAACCGAATATCACCGGTCTGGGCGGCATTTTTGTTCCGTCGAGCGGGATCGTCAGCTACCGTGAAGTCACCGCCGCGATGGCGAATATTTTCCAGGCCAAAGGCGGTGAGATTATTTACAACGCCGAGGTCAGCGCGCTGAAAGAGCACGCTACGGGCGTGATTGTCCATACCCGTCAGGGTCAGGAATATGAAGGCGCGACGCTGATTAGTTGTTCTGGCCTGATGGCGGACCGACTGGTGAAAATGCTCGGCGTTGAACCTGGCTTTATCATCTGCCCGTTCCGTGGCGAATATTTCCGCCTGGCGCCAGAACATAATCAGATAGTTAACCATCTGATCTACCCCATCCCCGACCCGGCAATGCCGTTTCTCGGTGTTCATCTGACCCGGATGATTGACGGCAGCGTCACGGTCGGCCCCAACGCGGTGCTGGCATTTAAACGTGAAGGCTACCGTAAGCGTGACTTCTCGCTCAGCGATACGCTGGAGATCCTCGGCTCTTCTGGTATTCGCCGCGTGCTGCAAAACAACCTGCGCTCAGGGCTTGGCGAAATGAAGAATTCGCTGTGCAAAAGCGGTTATCTGCGGCTGGTACAAAAGTACTGTCCGAGCCTGACGCTTAAGGATCTGCAACCGTGGCCTGCGGGCGTGCGGGCACAGGCGGTATCACCTGATGGCAAGCTTATCGACGATTTTCTGTTTGTCACCACGCCACGCTCAATTCACACCTGTAACGCGCCTTCTCCGGCGGCAACATCGGCAATCCCTATCGGTGCACATATTGTCAGCAAAGTTCATGCGCTGCTGGAGAACCAGAGTAATCCCGGACGCACGCTGCGTGCGGCACGTAGCGTGGAGACATTACACGCCGCATTTACCCGTTAAACCGATTAAGACAGGAAGCAATCATGCAACTTAACGATCCAACCTTATTTCGCCAGCAGGCACTGATCGACGGCAACTGGCGTGACGCTAACAGCGGCGAGACCATCGCGGTGACCAATCCCGCCAACGGTCAGCAATTGGGTAGCGTACCTAAAATGGGGGCAGATGAAACCCGCGAAGCGATTAACGCCGCAAACCGCGCTCTGCCGGCCTGGCGTGCGCTGACTGCCAAAGAGCGAGCCAATATCCTGCGCCGCTGGTTCAACCTGATGATTGAGCATCAGGACGATCTCGCCCGCCTGATGACCCTGGAACAGGGTAAACCGCTGGCGGAGGCCAAAGGCGAAATCACCTATGCCGCCTCATTTATTGAGTGGTTTGCCGAAGAGGGTAAACGCATCTATGGCGATACGATCCCTGGCCATCAGGCCGATAAGCGTCTGATCGTCATCAAGCAGCCGATCGGCGTTACCGCCGCGATTACGCCGTGGAACTTTCCCTCAGCGATGATCACCCGTAAAGCCGGTCCCGCGCTGGCGGCAGGCTGTACGATGGTGCTTAAACCCGCCAGCCAGACCCCCTACTCCGCACTGGCACTGGCAGAACTGGCTAATCGCGCCGGGATCCCGGCTGGCGTTTTCAGCGTGGTGACCGGTTCTGCGAGCGCGGTCGGTAACGAGCTGACCGGCAACCCGCTGGTGCGCAAACTGTCATTTACCGGCTCAACCGAAATTGGCCGTCAGTTAATGCAGCAGTGCGCCAAAGACATCAAAAAGGTATCGCTGGAACTGGGCGGCAATGCGCCGTTTATCGTCTTTGACGATGCCGATCTTGATAAAGCCGTGGAAGGTGCGCTGGCCTCGAAGTTCCGTAACGCCGGGCAAACCTGCGTCTGCGCCAACCGCCTGTACGTACAGGACGGTGTGTATGAGCGTTTTGCCGAAAAACTCCAGCATGCAGTGAGCAAACTGCATCTCGGCGATGGTCTGCAACCAGAGGTCACCACCGGACCGCTGATCGACGAGAAAGCGGTTGCCAAAGTGCAGGAACACATCGCCGATGCTCTGGATAAAGGCGCGCGCATTATCGCGGGCGGTAAACCTCATACGCTCGGCGGTAACTTCTTCCAGCCCACCATTCTGGTGGATGTGCCTGACAACGCGAAGGTCGCCAAAGAAGAGACGTTCGGACCGCTGGCTCCGCTGTTTCGTTTTAAAGACGAAGCCGACGTCATCGCTCAGGCTAACGACACCGAGTTTGGTCTGGCCGCCTATTTCTACGCCCGTGATTTAAGCTGCGTCTTCCGCGTTGGCGAAGCGCTGGAGTACGGCATCGTCGGGATTAACACCGGCATTATCTCCAACGAAGTCGCCCCGTTTGGGGGAATCAAAGCCTCCGGTCTTGGCCGTGAAGGATCAAAATACGGCATCGAAGACTACTTAGAAATCAAATATATGTGCATCGGCCTTTAATAAAATAAATACTGGAGAACACCTGATGAGCACCAACAAAGAACTTATGCAACGTCGCAGCAACGCCGTTCCCCGTGGCGTAGGCCAGATCCACCCTATTTTTGCCGAGCGTGCAGAAAACTGTCGGGTCTGGGACGTTGAAGGCCGTGAATTCCTTGACTTTGCTGGCGGTATTGCAGTGTTGAACACCGGTCACCTGCACCCGCAGATCGTCTCTGCGGTAGAAGCGCAGTTGAAAAAGCTGTCCCATACCTGTTTCCAGGTACTGGCCTATGAGCCATACCTGGAGCTGTGCGAAATCATGAATAAGAAAGTGCCGGGTGATTTCGCCAAGAAAACCCTGCTGGTGACCACCGGTTCTGAAGCGGTAGAAAATGCGGTGAAAATCGCCCGCGCCGCCACCAAACGCACCAGCACAATCGCCTTCAGCGGTGCTTACCACGGCCGTACCCACTACACCTTGTCACTGACCGGGAAAGTGAACCCATACTCTGCCGGAATGGGACTGATGCCGGGCCACGTGTATCGCGCGCTTTATCCTTGCCCGCTGCACGGCATCAGTGACGACGATGCTATCGCCAGCATTCACCGCATTTTCAAAAACGATGCCGCGCCAGAAGACGTCGCCGCCATCGTAATTGAACCCGTCCAGGGCGAAGGTGGTTTTTACGCCGCTTCTCCTGCTTTTATGCAACGTCTGCGCGCTATTTGTGACGAACACGGGATCATGCTGATTGCTGATGAAGTACAGAGCGGTGCGGGCCGCACCGGTACGCTGTTTGCCATGGAGCAGATGGGCGTTGCGCCCGATCTCACCACCTTCGCCAAATCCATCGCCGGAGGCTTCCCGCTGGCAGGCGTGACCGGACGCGCCGATGTCATGGACGCTATTCCACCGGGCGGTCTGGGCGGTACCTATGCAGGTAACCCAATTGCCTGTGCCGCTGCGCTGGCGGTACTAAACATTTTCGAGCAGGAAAATCTGCTGCAAAAAGCCAACGAGCTGGGGCAAACCCTGCGTGAAGGCCTGTTGGCTATCGCGGAAACCCACCGCGAGATTGGCGACGTACGCGGGCTGGGCGCGATGATTGCTATCGAACTGTTCGAAGACGGCGATCGCACGAAGCCCGATGCCAAACTGACAGCTGAAATCGTCGCTCGTGCCCGCGATAAAGGGCTAATCCTGCTCTCCTGCGGACCTTACTACAACGTGCTGCGCATTCTTGTCCCGCTGACTATTGAAGATGCGCAAATCCGCCAGGGGCTGGACATTATCGCCCAGTGTTTTGCCGAGGCAAAGCAGGGTTAAACCCGTATCAAAACGGGGAGTTTTAAGCCGGATAAGGCGGAGCCGCCATCCGGCAAACAGGGTCAATAACAATAATACGCGTGCCCCGGCGCGGGAATGCCGGGGTGCTCTCCCAAGTGAAATACTTTCGAGAGGTTTAAAGATGGGGCAAGTGTCACAATCACATGATTTAGGGGGCGGGCTGAAATCACGCCACGTCACCATGCTGTCTATTGCCGGGGTAATCGGCGCAAGTCTGTTTGTCGGTTCAAGCGTGGCGATTGCAGAAGCCGGCCCCGCAGTATTATTAGCCTATCTGTTCGCCGGATTGCTGGTGGTGATGATTATGCGCATGTTGGCCGAAATGGCCGTCGCCACACCGGATACCGGTTCTTTTTCCACATACGCCGATAAGGCCATCGGCCCTTGGGCAGGTTACACCATCGGCTGGTTGTACTGGTGGTTCTGGGTGTTGGTTATACCGCTGGAGGCGAATATCGCCGCCATCATTCTTCACTCCTGGGTGCCTGGTATTCCTATCTGGCTGTTTTCTCTGGTTATCACGCTGGCATTAACCGGCAGTAATTTGCTGAGCGTCAAAAATTATGGTGAGTTCGAGTTCTGGCTGGCGCTGTGCAAAGTGATTGCCATTCTGGCGTTTATAACCCTCGGCGCAGCGGCGATTAGCGGTTTCTACCCTTATGCCGATGTCAGCGGGGTTTCGCGCCTGTGGGATCAGGGCGGCTTTATGCCCAACGGTTTTGGCGCCGTGATCAGCGCAATGTTAATCACCATGTTCTCCTTTATGGGCGCAGAGATAGTTACCATCGCCGCCGCCGAATCCGATACCCCGGATAAACATATCGTTCGCGCCACCAACTCGGTTATCTGGCGTATCTCCATCTTCTATCTGTGCTCTATTTTTGTGGTGGTGGCGCTGATCCCGTGGAACATGCCGGGACTGAAAGAAGTCGGTTCTTACCGCTCGGTACTGGAGCTACTGCATATCCCGCACGCGAAACTGATCATGGATTGCGTCATTTTGCTGTCGGTGACTAGCTGCCTCAACTCCGCGCTGTATACGTCCTCGCGTATGCTCTACTCCCTGAGCCGCCGTGGCGATGCCCCCGCCTTTATGGGTAAAACGAACCGCAGTAAAACGCCTTATGTGGCGGTGTTGCTGTCTACCGGTGCCGCATTCCTCACCGTCATCGTCAACTATTACGCCCCGGCCAAGGTGTTTAAATTCCTGATCGACAGTTCCGGTGCCATCGCACTGCTGGTCTATCTGGTCATTGCCGTTTCTCAACTGCGGATGCGTAAAATCCTGCTGGCGCGAGGCGGCGAAATTAAACTGAAAATGTGGCTCTATCCGTGGCTTACCTGGCTGGTCATCGCGTTTATTATCTTTGTGCTGGTGGTCATGCTGTTTCGCCCGGCACAACAGCTGGAAGTTATCTCTACCGGGTTGTTAGCCATAGGAATTATTTGCACCGTGCCCATTATGTCACGCTGGAAAAAACTGCTATCTTGGCAAAAAGCACCATTGCAAAATACGCATTAAACCTGTTCCCGGCGCAGGCCGGGAAATCCTTTCAGGAGTATGACCATGACCGCCATTCCCCAACCGACGGCCATTGATGGATACCGCTGGCTGAAGAACGACATCATCCGCGGTGTGTATCAGCCTGATGAAAAACTGCGTATGAGCCTGCTGACCTCACGCTATGAGCTTGGCGTGGGACCGCTACGCGAAGCGCTTTCGCAGTTAGTTGCCGAGCGGTTAGTGACGGTAGTAAATCAGAAAGGGTATCGTGTTGCCCCGATGTCAGAGCAGGAGTTGCTCGATATTTTCGATGCCCGCGCCAATATGGAAGCCATGCTGGTCTCGCTGGCCATTGAACGCGGCGACGACGCCTGGGAAGCTGAAATTCTGGCGCGCGCGCATATGCTTAGTAAGCTTGAAGCCATTGATGCCAGCGAACAGATGCTCGACGAGTGGGATCAGCGCCATCAGGCGTTTCACTCGGCGATTGTCGCTGGCTGTGGTTCACAATATCTGCTGCAAATGCGCGAACGACTGTTCGATTTGGCGGCGCGCTACCGGTTTATCTGGCTGCGAAAAACGGTGCTGTCGGTGGAGATGCTGGAAGACAAACACGATCAGCACCAAACGTTGACCGAAGCAATTCTGGCACGCGACGCCGCGCGCGCCAGCGAATTAATGCGCCAGCACCTGCTGACGCCAATTCCGATTATTCAACAGGCGATGTCCGGTAAATTGCTGACGGAATAAGCCTGAATAATATTACTGCTCCGGAATACGTAAAACCTGCCCAGGATAGATTTTATCCGGACTTTTCAGCATGGGTTTATTCGCTTCAAATATCTGGTTATACAGGTTGGCATTACCGTAAACCTGTTTAGCAATAGCGCTCAGGGTATCCCCTGATTTCACGGTATAAAACTGGCTTTCGCTCGCGGGCGCAGAGGTTTTAACCTGATCATCTACGCTGGCAATACCGGAGATATTACCAATCGCGATCAGAATTTTTTCTTTCGCCTCCTGACTTAATCCATCACCAGAAACAGTGGCTTTGCCTTCGTTAATTTGCACGTCCACTTTATCCGCATCAGGGATGCCAGTTTTGTTCAGGTGTTCCTGCACTTTTTTTGCCAGATCGGCTGTGTCATGGTTTCCAGTGACCGCATCCCACAGTTTTTCACCCGCATCTTTTACAAAATTGAAGAGTCCCATATCCACCTCGGTAATTAACAATTAACACCCAAAAGTGTAGCAGAGGAGAAAGGGGGCCAAAGAAAACGGCGCCAAAGCGCCGTAATTGAAAGGAATTAATTACGCGTCTGTATCCAGAAGGCATGGATCAAACCAGGGATGTAGCCCAGCAGCGTCAGAACGATATTGAGGATAAATGCCCAGCCGAACCCCTTCCCCAGCAGCACGCCAAGCGGGGGCAGAATAATAGTAAAAACGATTCTCCAGAAACCCATACACACTCCCTACAAGCAAAAAATTAATCATTGTTTAAAAAGAGATTTTATCTCTAAGAGTAGCCATTCTACCCAACTCCGCCAGCATTCCGCGGCTGTTTTACCCTCCTTTACGCTCTTTACGCTGGCGTACGTTGGTTGTTTATTTTAGAATGTGCTTAATTTAGATTGTGCTTAAATACATATGACTGAACTTGAACAACTCCAGGCCAGCGCAGAACAAGCTGCCGCCCTGCTAAAAGCGATGAGTAACCCGAAACGGTTGCTGATTTTGTGCATGCTCTGCGGTTCACCCGGTACCAGCGCAGGCGAGTTAGCCCGTGTTACCGGCCTTAGCCCTTCCGCCACTTCCCAGCATCTGGCGCGTATGCGTGAAGAAGGTCTGATAGAAAGCCAGCGCGATGCCCAGCGCATCCTCTACTCCATTAAAAATGCGGCCGTGAATTCGCTGATCGCCACATTAAAAACACTGTATTGCCCATAAGGAGCCATCATGACTATTGGGACGATTTCCCCGCGCGAGGCGCAGACACTGGTCGCGCAAGGTGCAAAACTGATTGATATCCGCGACGCTGACGAGTATCTGCACGAGCATATTCCTGAGGCTCATCTGGCACCGTTGCCCGCGCTTGAACAGGGATCGCTGCCTGCGAATTTACGCGCCGAGCAGGTGATTTTTCACTGCCAGTCAGGCAAACGTACACAAAATGCGGCAACAAAACTGAGCGCCATTGCTGCGCCCGCGCAGGTCTGGCTGCTGGAAGGTGGAATTGACGGCTGGAAAGCCGCAGGGTTGCCGGTGGCGAAAGACAGTTCACAACCGTTACCGCTGATGCGTCAGGTGCAGATAGCCGCGGGTAGCCTTGCCTTACTCGGTGTTATTCTGGGTTACGCCGTCAGCAGTGCTTTCTTCCTGCTGAGCGGTTTTGTCGGGGCCGGGCTGATTCTCGCTGGCGTGACCGGCTTTTGCGGCATGGCGCGTCTGCTGGACAAAATGCCCTGGAACCGACGTACTCATTAAGCGGTAATCATTGAAACAACACTGTACCCGCCGGTTGACGTGATCTATGGTGAGTTCTGCGATAAATGATAAATAAAGGAGCGCAACAATATGTTTAAACCTGGCGATCTGGTTCAACCGCGTATGGGCGGTCCAAAACTAAAGGTTGTTGAAGTCAATGACGATCAAATTGTGGCGGTACAAGCCAGTAATGAAAACGGTGATAAATTCACGCTGAAAGCAGCTGATGTCACGCGATATACCGAAGAGGGTGATTTCGGCGTTTGCTGAAAATAAGCGGTGAGGATCTCCTCACCGCCTTCGTAATTAGATCAAAAAGTCATCAAGAGATTTACCGGTCGCCAGCGCCTGGGCAATTGGCTTCGGTGTGCGACCTTGCCCGGTCCATGTTTTCGTTTCACCATTGAGATCGATAAAACGATATTTCGCCGGGCGCGGTTGGCGTTTTTTAACTGAACGTGTCGTAGCAGGTGTTATGCTCAGCAGCTCCTCCGGGCTGATCCCGTCTGCCTGCATCTGCGCCAGCAAGGCATTAATTTTTGCCTGCTGTTCTGCGCGTTGGCGCTGTAGCTGTTCTTCTTCATCGCGCCGTTCTTTGGTCACTACCCTGAATTTTTCAAGCATATCTTCCAGTACATCAACGGAAAATTCACGAGCCATTGCACGCAGCGAGCGGATATTATTTAAGTTTTTTAACATTGAACTCATATTAACAAAACCTCTTTAACGTAAAACATAAAAATGGTATTACGCTAAATATTGTATGCAACTGATTATTATATTTCCAGTCTAATTTATTCGCAGGTCATTAAACAAATAGCCAACTCTGATATTTATAGCATCCATTCTGCTATCGCTCAGACAATATATTCTATGACCCTGATTGCAGCTTTGAATATACCTGCAAGGTATCTCAGTGCGTCACTTAAGAAACAGGCCATAGCATCGCGTGGAACCAACGAGTATACATATTGCACATCAGTCAACATTCAGAAAAGGAGCGCAAAAATTTCAGAAAAACAAGAAAAAATAACTCTTTGATCTAAAAGAATTTTAATTAACACAGCAACGAAAACACCAAAACGAACAAAAAACAAACCATTACAGAGCATTTTATCGACAAAAAGACAATAAATAAAAATTTTAAGCTAGTTGCTAGTTATTATCCAGGCAGATATCCTATTAAAACGCGAAAGCAGCAAGACAAATCACTAGCAGTTAAGGTATTCAAAACCTTTTTCCCCCTTTTTACAAGGAGCATTAACATGTTCTCTCCGCAGTCACGCTTGCGTCATGCAGTAGCAGACACGTTCGCGATGGTTGTTTATTGTTCTGTCGTGAACATGTTGATCGAAATATTCCTTTCTGGAATGAGCTTCGAACAGTCGCTGTATTCCAGATTAGTCGCTATCCCTGTCAACATACTGATCGCGTGGCCATACGGCATGTACCGTGATTTGTTCATGCGCGCGGCGCGTAAAGCCACGCAGGCAGGATGGGCAAAAAATCTGGCGGATGTGCTGGCTTATGTCACCTTCCAGTCGCCGGTGTATGTGATTATTCTGCTGACGGTTGGCGCGGACTGGCACCAGATTACGGCTGCAGTAAGTTCGAACATCGTGGTATCAATGCTGATGGGCGCTGTCTATGGCTACTTTCTTGATTATTGCCGCCGCTTGTTTAAGGTCAGCAGCTATCATCAGGCTAAAGCCTGACACGCTTCTTTGCGACTGGCACTGCCAGTCGCGTTATTAGTTAGAATTAACGTCGCCAAACAACCCGCTCAGATAACGCTCAAGCGCAATACGCGAGCTAAAGCCATGCGGAATACCATAATGCTCATGAGTATCTCCGGCTAAATACAGCGGGAATTGCTGATAATGATCGCAGGTTTTAATATCCGTCGCCGGTTCTGCCAGCGAAGAGCTGCGCTCTTTTAGCGTGGGATGGATAATTAATGCGGTACGTCCCATGCGTGCTTCACGGTTAACGTACACATAATTTTCGCCACGACGATAGCCGTACGTTTTCTGCGTCACTACATCAACGGTAAAGCCCACTTTTTCAAGTACGCGCGCCACCTCATCAGGTCGTAAATACATATTATTTTCCTCGTTATCTTTTACTGCGGGCTTACCTTACCTGATTCAGCATTAGCAACGCTTTCAGAAAAGTCCATAAACGGGTGGCGATGGTGGGACGCATATCGTAAGAACCTTATATACCCTAAATAATTCGAGTTGCAGGAAGGTGGCAAGGGAGCGAATCCCCAGGAGCTTACTAAAGTAAGTGACTGGGGTGAACGAACGCAGCCAACGCACATGCAACTTGAAGTATGACGGGTATAGATTTATGTCAGCGCCATCCGCAGTTGGTACGCCGCCTGTTGCGCCATTTCCGCCGAGCTGATATTGGTAAATGACAGCAATATTCCCCCCTTTCCTTCTGACGTTATTCGCCAGCGGCTTAACGCCTGAACAGCTAACCCGGCCTGATTCGCTTTACGCACCAGCGCAACATCATCTCCGTCCACACTCATCACCAGTTGAATCCCACCTTCCTGAGGAATGACGCTAAATCCTTGTTTGGTCAGGGCGTTTTCCATCCATTGTCGTCGTTCTGCATAATGTTGTCGCATACGTTTTAAGTGTCGCCAGAAGTGGCCGTCTCGCATAAAATCCGCCAGCGTTTGCTGCCATAGAACCGGGACGCTACAGGCCGTTAGCGCCGCTTGTTGGCGAAAGTGTTCAACCTGGGTCAGGGGCACCACCAGCCATGCCGTACGCAAAGCCGGAAACATCGATTTGCTGAACGTTCCGGCATAAATCACCCGCAGGGGCGCATCCAGACTTTTTAGCGGCGGCAACGGCTTACCGTGGTAACGAAATTCACTGTCATAGTCATCTTCGATTACCCACGCCTGCGCACGAGTCGCCCACTCCAGCAACTGGTGGCGACGGTCTAAAGACAGTGCTACTCCCAGTGGGCTTTGATGTGCGGGAGTGAGCAGTACAAAACGCGCCTGCGGGTAGTTGCGAATCCCGGCGCTGACATCCAGACCATCGGCATCCACCGCTACCGGCTTCAACTCAATGCGTTCTTGAGCCACCACGGGCCGAATCAGCGGAAAGCCGGGATCTTCGACCCACATTCCCTCTCCGGGATGCGCCAGAGCGCGCAGGATTAACGTCATTGATGCCGCATAACCTGAAGTGATAAAAATCTGCTCTGGCTGGCATTCAATGCTGCGTGAGACCCGCAGGTAATCCACAATCGCCTGACGTAACGCCCGCTCGCCACACACATCGCCCACCGCCAGATCAAAACGCGTTTGGGTGCGCAAACGCCGTCCCATCACCCGCGCCCAGACTTCGCGCGGAAAAAGATCGAGTGCGGGTAATCCCATCTGAAAAGTTTGCGGTCTGGGATTTTCTCCGGCAAAGATGGCAGGAGATGCAGACGCCCTTTCTGGTTGCAGTTGCTCACTGACAAACGTTCCTGCCTGTCCACGCCGCGCGAGCCAGCCCTGCGCCACCAGCTCTGCATAGGCATTTTCCACCGTCGAGCGTGATACTCCCAGCTCCTGGGCCCAGGTCCGACTGGAGGGCAATCTGGTACCGGGCTTGAGTTCACCTTTCTCAATTGCGTTTTTTAACTGACGGGCGATTTGCTGATAGCGTGGCATTTATGGTCTGCTTTTTTGGCAACAATATGGCTCTCTGTAGCAGTCCATTATA
Organism: Citrobacter sp. CF971; assembly: GCF_006385635.1. NCBI lineage: Bacteria > Pseudomonadati > Pseudomonadota > Gammaproteobacteria > Enterobacterales > Enterobacteriaceae > Citrobacter > Citrobacter sp. CF971. The sequence goes on from NZ_CP041051.1 coordinate 3,838,219, forward strand.
GTGCTACATTGCGGGTCATCCAAACGAGGAGAAATACCATGACCATGTTACGCCAGCCCTATTATGAACTCAGCCCTGAAATCTATAACGCTCTGGTTCAGGCAAGCAAAGCGCTGGAGAATTGCGCGCTGGAACCTACGCTGACGGAACTGATTTACCTGCGGGTCTCGCAAATCAACGGCTGCGCCTTTTGTCTGGAAATGCACAGTAAAGCACTGCGCAAATCCGGAGTTGCGCAGGCCAAACTGGATGCGCTGGCAGGCTGGCGGGTGAGTCACCACTTCAGCGAGCAGGAACGTGCGGCGCTGGCGTGGGCCGAATCGGTCACTCAAATTGCCACTAGTCACGCCGAAGATGACGTTTATCTGCCGCTGCTCGACCATTTCAGCGCGAAAGAGATTAGCGACCTGACATTCGCCATTAGCCTGATGAACTGCTTTAACCGCCTGGCGGTGGGGATGCGCATGTGATTCTGCGCTTCCGGATGGCGGCATAAACGCCTTATCCGGCCTGGGAAGTGCTTTCCTGTAGGCCGGATTAGACGCGACGCGCGCCATCCGGCAACCTGCGATGGTACATATCACTTCCCCTGCCATGCCCATAACCCAGCCCATCATCAATCTAAAATTCCCATATCTTGTATGGTTGAATCTTTTTAAAACTACATCTAGTATCTTTCCTATCAGGACACACACAACCCGACGCCCTCTATCGCGCCGATCTTTTATTTTTAAATGGAAATACGAATCATGCGTATTATTATTTACACTCGCAATAACTGTGTTCAGTGCCATGCCACCAAACGGGCAATGGAAAGCCGTGGTTTTGACTTTGAGATGGTAAACGTCGATTTACAGCCCGATTTGGCTGATAACCTGCGCGATCAAGGGTTTCGCCAGTTACCGGTCGTAGTCGCGGGTGAAACCAGTTGGTCAGGGTTTCGCCCGGACATGATCAACCGTCTGCATCCGGAACACCGTGTGGTCAGCGCATGAGTCAGCTCGTCTACTTCTCCAGCAGTTCCGAAAATACGCACCGCTTTATGCAGCGTCTGGGGCTGCCTGCCATCCGCATTCCGCTTAACGAACGCGAGCCGATCCGGGTAGACGAACCTTACATATTAATCGTGCCGTCCTACGGCGGCGGCGGCACTGCTGGCGCGGTCCCAAGACAGGTGATCCGCTTTTTAAACGATACACACAACCGGGCGTTAATCCGTGGAGTGATCGCCTCCGGCAATCGTAATTTCGGTGACGCCTACGGTCGCGCGGGTGATGTCATCTCACAAAAATGCGGCGTGCCGTGGCTCTATCGCTTTGAGCTGATGGGCACCCAAAGCGATATCGACAACGTTCGAAAAGGAGTGAGCGAATTTTGGCAACGACAACCGCAGAACGTGTAATGCAGCCAACGCTGGATTATCACGCCCTGAACGCCATGCTGAATCTGTATGATAAAGCCGGGCGCATTCAGTTCGACAAAGACCATCAGGCGGTGGAGGCTTTCTTTGCCGCACACGTCCGCCCCAACTCGGTGGCGTTTGCCTGCCAGCAGGAGCGCCTGGAAACGTTGGTGGATGAAGGCTATTACGATGCCAGCGTGTTAGCCCGCTACGATCGCGCGTTCGTGCTGAAGCTATTCACCTACGCCCACGCCAGCGGATTCCGTTTCCAGACGTTCCTCGGCGCATGGAAGTTCTACACCAGCTATACGTTGAAAACGTTCGACGGTAAGCGCTATCTCGAAGACTTTGAGGATCGGGTAACGATGGTGGCACTCACGCTGGCGCAGGGCGATGAAGCACTCGCGATGCAACTGACCGATGAAATGCTCTCCGGGCGCTTTCAACCCGCCACACCAACCTTTTTAAACTGCGGTAAACAGCAACGCGGTGAGCTGGTCTCCTGCTTCCTGTTGCGTATTGAAGACAACATGGAGTCTATTGGTCGGGCGGTCAACTCCGCACTTCAGCTCTCCAAACGCGGCGGCGGCGTGGCATTTTTGCTCTCCAACCTGCGCGAGGCAGGTGCGCCCATTAAACGCATTGAGAACCAGTCCTCTGGGGTGATCCCGGTAATGAAAATGCTGGAAGATGCGTTTTCTTATGCGAATCAACTCGGGGCACGTCAGGGCGCAGGCGCGGTGTATCTGCACGCACACCATCCGGATATTTTACGTTTTCTCGATACCAAGCGCGAAAACGCCGACGAGAAAATCCGCATCAAAACGCTCTCGCTTGGCGTGGTGATCCCGGATGTTACCTTTCGACTGGCGAAAGAAAATGCCCGGATGGCGCTGTTCTCACCTTATGACGTGGAACGGATTTACGGCAAACCGTTCGGTGATATCGCCGTGAGTGAGCGGTATGACGAACTGGTGGCCGACGAACGCGTGCGCAAAAAATACATTAACGCCCGCGAATTCTTCCAGCGGCTGGCCGAGATCCAGTTTGAGTCTGGTTATCCTTACATCATGTTTGAAGATACGGTGAATCGCGCCAATCCGATTGCCGGTCGGATCAATATGAGCAACCTGTGCTCGGAGATTTTGCAGGTAAACAGTGCCTCCACCTACGATGAAAATCTCAATTACGCGCAGATCGGGCACGATATCTCCTGCAATCTCGGCTCCTTGAACATTGCCCATACCATGGATTCACCCGATTTTGGTCGCACCGTGGAAACGGCGGTTCGCGGCTTAACCGCCGTTTCGGACATGAGCCACATCCGCAGCGTGCCTTCGATCGACGCCGGGAACAGCGCGTCGCACGCGATTGGTCTTGGGCAGATGAATCTGCACGGGTATCTGGCGCGGGAAGGGATCGCCTACGGCTCGCCGGAAGGGCTGGATTTCACCAATCTCTATTTCTACACCATCACATGGCATGCGCTGAATACGTCAATGAAGATCGCTCGCGAGCGGGGTCAAACCTTTGCCGGATTCAAACAGTCACGCTACGCCAGCGGCGAGTATTTTAACCAGTATCTGCAGAGCGACTGGCAGCCAAAAACCGACAAGGTCCGCACACTGTTTGCCGCCAGCGGCATTACGCTGCCGACGCGCGAGATGTGGGCGCAACTGCGTGAAGATGTGATGCGCTACGGTATTTATAACCAGAATTTACAGGCGGTTCCGCCCACCGGTTCTATCTCCTACATCAACCATGCCACGTCAAGCATTCACCCGATCGTGTCGAAAGTGGAGATTCGCAAAGAGGGCAAAACCGGGCGCGTTTACTACCCTGTCCCGTTTATGACCAATGAGAATCTGGCCTTGTATCAGGATGCCTACGAGATCGGTCCACAAAAAATCATTGATACTTACGCTGAAGCAACGCGGCATGTCGACCAAGGGCTTTCACTGACGCTCTTTTTCCCCGATACCGCCACCACGCGCGATATCAACAAAGCGCAGATTTACGCCTGGCGTAAGGGCATCAAATCCCTGTACTACATCCGACTACGCCAGCTGGCGCTGGAAGGCACCGAAATCGAAGGCTGCGTGTCATGCGCGCTGTAAGGAGGAGAAAATGACATTATCCCGCGTGAGCGCCATCAACTGGAACAAGATTGAGGATGATAAAGATCTTGAGGTATGGAACCGTCTGACCAGTAACTTCTGGCTCCCGGAAAAGGTCCCGCTCTCCAATGACATTCCGGCCTGGCAAACGTTGAACGCAGCCGAACAGCAGCTAACAATCCGCGTTTTTACCGGGCTGACGCTGCTCGACACCATTCAGAATGTTGCCGGAGCACCAGCGTTAATGACTGATTCGTTAACGCCGCATGAAGAGGCGGTGCTGTCGAATATCAGCTTTATGGAGGCGGTGCACGCCCGTTCCTATAGCTCTATTTTCTCCACCCTTTGCCAGACCAAAGATGTGGATGCAGCTTACGCCTGGAGTGAAGAAAATACCCCACTCCAGCGCAAGGCGCAGATCGTTTTGGCACATTACGCCAGCGACGAACCGTTGAAGAAAAAAATAGCCAGCGTGTTTCTGGAATCCTTCCTGTTCTATTCTGGCTTCTGGTTACCGATGTATTTCTCCAGTCGCGGTAAACTGACCAATACCGCCGATCTCATTCGTCTGATCATTCGTGATGAAGCGGTTCATGGGTATTACATTGGTTATAAATATCAAAAAGGTCTGGAGCATATTTCCGAATCAGCACGCGAAGAGTTAAAGCATTTTGCCTTTGACCTGTTGATGGAATTGTATGATAACGAAGCGCGTTATACGGAAGAATTGTATGCAGAGACCGGCTGGGTGGATGACGTCAAAGCCTTCCTTTGTTACAACGCCAATAAGGCATTAATGAATTTGGGATATGAGGCGCTATTTCCGCCTGAAATGGCGGAGGTTAACCCGGCAATCCTTGCCGCGCTGTCGCCCAACGCTGACGAAAACCACGATTTCTTCTCGGGTTCCGGTTCATCCTATGTGATGGGAAAAGCGGTCGAAACCGAAGATGACGACTGGAATTTCTAGCACTCATTTTCACGGGAAATACCGTACATTTTTCGCGGAAATATTTTAACAGGATCACACTTTTGTCGTGCAAATATAATTGTGTGATCTACACTCAATATCAGACGCATTATTCGCCTGCATTCCAGCAATTCAGGCGACTTTTCATTGCCATTTACAAAAAATATTAAGCCGCTCACATTCGCGCTCAGCCCTTATATCACGGGAAGTCCCGCCACCTGACCTTTGGCAATATTCATGCCACAACCAAATTCAGGGTTGTCTCAGATTCTCAGTATGTTAGGGTAGAAAAAGGTCACTATTTCCATCAGGTAATATATCGATATAAACAAATAACAGGAATCATTCTATTGCATGGCAATTAAATTAGAAGTTAAAAATCTCTATAAGATATTTGGAGAGCATCCGCAGAGAGCCTTCAAATATATTGAAAAAGGACTTTCAAAAGAGCAGATTCTGGATAAAACGGGGCTATCGCTTGGCGTTAAGAACGCCAGTCTGGCCATTGAAGAAGGCGAGATATTTGTCATCATGGGATTATCCGGTTCGGGTAAATCCACAATGGTACGCCTTCTCAATCGCCTGATTGAACCCACCCGCGGGCAGGTATTGATTGACGGCGTAGACATCGCCCGGATATCCGATGCTGAGCTTCGCGAGGTGCGCAGAAAAAAGATTGCGATGGTGTTCCAGTCCTTTGCCCTGATGCCGCACATGACGGTGCTGGACAATACGGCATTCGGCATGGAATTAGCCGGTGTTGGTGCGGATGAACGTCGTGAAAAAGCATTAGATGCGCTACGTCAGGTTGGTCTGGAGAATTATGCTCACGGATACCCGGATGAACTTTCCGGGGGTATGCGCCAGCGTGTAGGCCTCGCCCGCGCATTAGCCATTAACCCTGATATCTTATTAATGGATGAGGCCTTCTCAGCCCTCGATCCATTAATTCGTACTGAGATGCAGGATGAACTGGTAAAACTACAGGCGAAGCATCAACGCACCGTGGTCTTTATATCGCATGATCTCGACGAAGCTATGCGTATTGGCGACAGAATTGCCATTATGCAAAACGGTGAAGTGGTCCAGGTCGGCACGCCGGATGAAATCCTGAATAATCCAGCCAATGATTATGTACGCACCTTCTTCCGTGGCGTTGATATTAGCCAGGTCTTCAGTGCGAAAGATATTTCACGCCGTAGCCCCGAAGGTTTAATTCGTAAAACGCCCGGGGTGGGTCCACGTTCGGCGCTGCAATTATTGCAGGACAAAGATCGCGAATATGGTTACGTGATCGAACGCGGCAATAAATTCGTTGGCGTTGTTTCAATCGACTCCTTAAAAACAGCGTTAAGTCAGGCGCAAGGTATTGAAGCAGCATTGATCGATGAGCCGTTAGCCGTAGATGCACAAACTCCTCTCAGCGAGTTGCTTTCTCATGTCGGCCAGGCCCCGTGCGCGGTGCCGGTTGTTGATGAGGAACAGCAGTATGTGGGCGTCATTTCAAAACGCATGCTGTTACAGGCTTTAGATCGTGAGGGGGTAAACAATGGCTGATCAAACTAATCCGTGGGATACCACACCAGCGGCCGACAGCGCCGCACAAACTGCCGATGCCTGGAGCACGCCATCCGGTGCGCCCACTGACGGCGGTGGCGCGGACTGGCTGACCAGCGCCCCCGCGCCGGCACCAGAGCATTTCAATATTATGGATCCGTTCCATAAAACGCTGATCCCGCTGGACAGCTGGGTCACAGAGGGGATCGACTGGGTCGTTACCCATTTCCGTCCGGTCTTCCAGGGCATTCGTGTCCCGGTGGATTACATTCTCAACGGTTTTCAACAGCTGCTGTTAGGTATGCCAGCCCCGGTGGCGATTATCCTGTTCGCGCTGATTGCCTGGCAGATTTCCGGCGTTGGGATGGGCGTTGCTACGCTGATTTCCTTGATTGCCATCGGTGCCATCGGCGCGTGGTCGCAGGCCATGATAACCCTGGCGCTGGTGTTGACCGCGTTGCTGTTCTGCGTGGTGATCGGTCTGCCGATGGGGATCTGGTTGGCGCGCAGTCCACGGGCCGCAAAAATTGTTCGCCCGCTGCTGGACGCCATGCAAACCACACCCGCGTTTGTCTATCTGGTGCCGATTGTCATGTTGTTCGGTATTGGTAACGTCCCGGGCGTAGTGGTGACGATTATCTTCGCCCTGCCGCCAATCGTACGTCTGACTATTCTGGGGATTAACCAGGTTCCAGCCGATCTGATTGAAGCCTCGCGTTCGTTTGGTGCCAGCCCGCGTCAGATGCTGTTTAAAGTGCAGCTCCCGCTGGCAATGCCCACCATTATGGCTGGGGTTAACCAGACGCTGATGCTGGCGCTCTCAATGGTCGTCATCGCGTCGATGATTGCCGTGGGCGGGCTGGGTCAGATGGTTCTGCGCGGAATTGGTCGTCTGGATATGGGGCTTGCCACCGTCGGCGGAGTTGGGATTGTGATCCTCGCCATCATTCTGGATCGCCTGACACAGGCCGTTGGTCGCGATTCGCGTAGCCGTGGCAACCGTCGCTGGTACACCACTGGTCCCGTTGGGCTTATCACTCGCCCTTTCACGAAGTAATTCACCCGTTGCCCGGTGGCGCATGCATACCGGGCCAACACGTCCCTCCAATAATTAAGGAACAACGATGCGACAGAAAATTATTATTGCCACAGCGTTTGCCACCCTTGTCTCCACCAGCACTTTCGCTGCCGACCTGCCGGGCAAAGGCATTACCGTACAGCCAATCCAGAGCACTATCTCTGAAGAATCCTTCCAGACGCAGTTAGTCGCTCGTGCGCTGGAGAAACTGGGTTACACCGTTAACAAAACCAGCGAAGTTGACTACAACGTCGGCTATACCTCCATTGCCTCTGGCGATGCAACTTTTACCGCCGTGAACTGGCAGCCGCTGCATGATGATATGTACGCCGCGGCGGGCGGAGACAAAAAGTTTTATCGCGAGGGGGTATTCGTTACGGGTGCCGCACAGGGTTATCTGATCGACAAAAAAACCGCTGAGCAGTACAAAATCACCAATATCGCCCAGTTAAAAGATCCGAAGATCGCCAAAATCTTTGACACCAACGGTGACGGAAAAGCCGATATGATGGGCTGTTCACCGGGCTGGGGTTGTGAAGCAGTAATCAACCACCAGAACAAAGCCTTTGATCTGGAAAAAACCGTCGAGGTCAGCCACGGTAACTATGCAGCGATGATGGCTGACACCATTACCCGTTTCAAAGAAGGTAAACCCATTCTTTACTACACCTGGACACCGTACTGGGTCAGCGACGTAATGAAGCCGGGTAAAGATGTGGTCTGGCTGCAGGTGCCGTTCTCTTCCCTGCCAGGCGAGCAGAAAGATATTGATACCAAGCTGCCAAACGGTGCCAACTACGGCTTCCCGGTGAACACGATGCATATTGTCGCCAATAAAGCCTGGGCGGAGAAAAACCCGGCTGCGGCGAAACTGTTTGCCATCATGAAGCTGCCGCTGGCGGATATCAACGCGCAGAACGCAATGATGCACGACGGGAAAGCGTCTGAAGCCGACGTGCAGGGTCACGTTGACGGCTGGATCAAAGCCCACCAGCAGCAGTTTGACGGCTGGGTGAACGAAGCGCTGGCCGCGCAGAAATAACCCACTCATAGGCCTGATGAGCGTGTTGCTATCAGGCCAGTAACCGCATAAATGCCGGATGGTGGCGCGATGCGCCTTATCCGGCATATCCACCCTCCTCCAATCGCACAATCCATCACTCAACAAATCAGCAACATTTAATCACTTCCGTTATGATTGTTTTCTGCAATCCATTATTCAGTTGAAAACCATGACGAAAACAACTCAGGGACTTAGCCCTTCGCTAATCCTGTTAATGTCTATCGCCACCGGCCTCGCCGTCGCCAGTAACTATTATGCGCAGCCGCTGCTCGACACCATCGCGCGCAACTTTTCGCTCTCTGCCAGTACCGCAGGGTTTATCGTTACCGCGGCCCAGCTCGGCTACGCCGCCGGCCTGCTGTTCTTAGTGCCGCTCGGCGATATGTTTGAACGCCGGATGCTGATTGTCTCCATGACGCTGTTAGCGGCTGGTGGCATGCTGATCACCGCCAGCAGCCAGTCGCTGGGTATGCTGATCCTCGGTACTGCCCTGACCGGGCTGTTCTCGGTAGTGGCACAGATTTTGGTTCCGCTGGCGGCAACGCTTGCCACACCGGACAAGCGCGGTAAAGTTGTTGGGACGATTATGAGCGGCCTGTTGCTAGGTATTCTACTGGCGCGAACCGTGGCGGGATTACTGGCGAATCTTGGCGGCTGGCGCACTGTATTTTGGGTCGCATCAGTATTAATGGCGCTGATGGCGGTTGCACTGTGGCGCGGCCTGCCGAAGATGAAATCCGATACCCATCTCAACTATCCGCAGCTGTTAGGCTCCGTATTCAGCCTGTTTATTCACGATAAATTGCTGCGTACCCGCGCGATGCTGGGCTGCCTGACTTTTGCCAATTTCAGTATTCTGTGGACCTCGATGGCATTTTTGCTCGCCGCGCCGCCGTTTAACTATTCGGAAGGAATGATTGGTCTGTTCGGTCTGGCGGGTGCCGCAGGGGCGTTAGGCGCACGTCCGGCGGGCGGTTTTGCCGATAAAGGTAAATCCCACCTGACCACAACCATGGGGCTGCTGTTACTACTGCTCTCCTGGCTTGCTATTTGGTTTGGGCATGCTTCAGTCCCCATGCTGATTATCGGTATTCTGGTGTTGGACCTCACCGTTCAGGGAGTGCACATCACCAACCAGACGGTTATCTATCGCATTCATCCTGACGCGCGTAATCGCCTGACCGCCGGATACATGACCAGCTATTTTATTGGCGGAGCGGCAGGTTCGCTGATTTCAGCCTCTGCCTGGCAGCATGCCGGGTGGGCTGGCGTTTGTCTGGCAGGTACGACCGTTGCCATACTCAACCTGTTGGTCTGGTGGCGAGGTTTTCACCGTCAGGAAGCCGTAAATTAAGCGTATAACGCATGTTTACCGCTGATTGGGCTCCACAGGGTGTTAAGGAGCCCATCAGTCTGCTAAGGTTATAACTCATTGAACCAAGTTATATTAATTTCGGTAATGAAACCTATAACCCTATGGAAAGCCCTGTACCCCAGTCTGAATCCAGTTCGGCAACGTTAACGGAAGGATTCAAAGACAGCCTGCCAATAGTTATCAGCTATATTCCGGTCGCTTTTGCATTTGGTCTCAATGCCACTCGCCTTGGCTTTACGCCGGTTGAAAGCGTCTTTTTCTCCTGCATTATCTATGCGGGAGCCAGCCAGTTTGTCATTACCACCATGCTCGCCGCAGGCAGTTCGCTGTGGGTCGCCGCGCTGACCGTCATGGCCATGGATGTCCGTCATGTTTTGTACGGCCCTTCCCTGCGTAGTCGGATCGCCCAGCAACTGAGTAAACCCAAAAGCGCGCTGTGGGCTTTTGGCCTTACCGATGAAGTCTTTGCCGCTGCAACGGCGAAACTGGTACGGGATAACCGGCGCTGGAGTGAAAACTGGATGATCGGCATTGCGCTATGCTCCTGGGCCTCCTGGGTGTTTGGTACGGTGCTCGGCGCGTTTTCCGGCAGTGGTTTACTCAAAGATTACCCGGCGGTTGAAGCGGCACTGGGCTTCATGCTCCCGGCGCTGTTTATGAGCTTCCTGCTCGCGTCATTCCAACGAAAACAGGCGCTTTGCGTGACTGCGGCCCTCGCCGGGGCGCTGGCTGGCGTCATGCTGTTTTCCATCCCTGCCGCTATCCTTGCAGGTATTGTCTGTGGATGCCTGACGGCGCTCATCCAGTCATTTTGGCAAGGAGGTCCTGATGAGCTATGAAGTTCTGCTACTTGGCCTGTTGGTCGGCTGCGTAAATTACTGTTTTCGCTATTTGCCGCTCCGTCTTGGGGTCGGCAATGTTCGCCCGACGAAGCGCGGCGCGACGGGCATATTACTCGACACTATTGGCATTACATCAATTTGCGCCCTGCTGGTGGTGTCTACCGCGCCAGAAGTGATGCACGACGCTCGTCGGTTCGTGCCTACTCTGGTGGGGTTTGTCATACTGGGTGCAAGCTTCTATAAGACCCGCAGCATCATCATTCCAACGTTACTGAGTGCTCTGGGCTATGGATTAGCCTGGAAAATGCTGGTTGTCTTATAGATAAAAACAATCATTTTAAATTAATAATACATTTACTTTATTTGTCACTGTCGTTACTATATCGGCTGAAATTAATGAGGTTATACCCAAATGGATAGTTCGTTTACGCCCATTGAACAAATGCTAAAATTTCGCGCCAGCCGCTACGAAGAGTTCCCTTATCAGGAAGTGCTTCTGACTCGTCTATGCATGCACATGCAGGGCAAGCTGCTGGAAAATCGCAATAAGATGCTGAAAGCTCAAGGGATTAACGAGACGTTGTTTATGGCGTTGATTACGCTGGAGTCTCAGGAAAACCACAGTATTCAGCCTTCTGAACTGAGTTGTGCGCTTGGCTCGTCACGTACTAACGCTACCCGCATCGCGGATGAGTTAGAAAAACGTGGCTGGATCGAACGTCGCGAAAGCGATAACGATCGCCGCTGTCTGCATCTGCAATTGACCGAGAAAGGCCATGCATTTTTGCAAGAGGTGTTACCGCCTCAGCATAATTGCCTGCACCAGCTCTGGTCGTCTCTTAGCACCACCGAAAAAGATCAGCTTGAGCAAATTACCCGTAAACTTCTGACCCGTCTTGATCAGATGGAGCAGGATGGCGCGGTGTTAGAAGCGCTGCGCTAAGGCGTCGACTCGCTCAGAAATCCAGATTTATAAATGAAAAAACCGACAGGCCAGCACGCATACTGCTGGCCTGTCTGATAAACAGGTCGGCTCAGCCGATGTGAATAAAAAGAAGATCGTGGAGAAAAACATGAGCGCAAATGCGGAGACTCAAACCCCGCAGCAACCGGTCAAGAAGAATGGCAAACGTAAAAGTCTGCTTCTCCTTCTGACCTTGCTCTTTATTATCATTGCCGTGGCATATGGGATTTATTGGTTTTTAGTACTGCGTCATTACGAAGATACAGATGATGCGTACGTGGCAGGGAACCAGGTTCAAATCATGGCGCAGGTATCAGGCAGCGTGACGAAAGTCTGGGCTGATAACACTGACTTTGTAAAACAAGGCGATGTGCTGGTCACCCTCGACCAGACAGATGCCAAACAGGCATTTGAAAAAGCCAAAACTGCGCTGGCCTCCAGCGTGCGTCAGACGCACCAGTTGATGATCAACAGCAAGCAGTTACAGGCCAACATTGAAGTGCAGAAAACAGCTCTGGCGCAGGCACAAAGCGATTTTAATCGCCGAGTCCCGCTGGGCAACGCCAACCTGATTGGCCGCGAAGAGCTGCAACATGCGCGTGATGCCGTCGCCAGCGCTCAGGCTCAGCTTGATGTCGCAATCCAACAATATAATGCTAACCAGGCAATGATTCTCGGCAGCAAGCTGGAAGATCAACCCGCCGTACAACAGGCCGCCACCGAAGTGCGCGATGCCTGGCTGGCGCTGGAACGTACCAGAATTGTCAGCCCAATGACCGGTTATGTATCCCGTCGCGCCGTACAGCCTGGTGCGCAGATTAGCCCAACCACGCCGTTAATGGCGGTTGTTCCGGCCACCAACCTGTGGGTGGATGCCAACTTCAAGGAAACACAGCTCGCCCACATTCGTATTGGTCAACCCGCGACGGTTGTCAGCGATATTTATGGCGATGACGTGAAATATACCGGTAAAGTTGTCGGCCTCGATATGGGAACGGGCAGCGCCTTCTCCTTGCTGCCAGCACAAAACGCGACCGGTAACTGGATCAAAGTCGTCCAGCGTCTGCCGGTGCGTATCGAACTGGATGCGCAGCAACTGGCACAGCATCCTTTGCGGATCGGTTTGTCTACGCTGGTTACAGTCGATACCTCCAATCGTGACGGACAAATTCTGGCAAGCCAGGTCCGCACCACGCCAGTATCAGAAAGTAATGCACGTGAAATCGACCTTGCTCCGGTCAATAAGATGATCGAAGAGATCGTGCGGGCCAACGCGGGCTAATTCAAAGGTGCGTGTGATGCAACAGCAAAAACCGCTGGAAGGCGCGCAGCTCGTCATAATGACGATCGCGCTGTCCCTGGCGACATTCATGCAGGTGCTGGACTCCACCATTGCTAACGTGGCGATCCCCACTATCGCCGGGAACCTCGGCTCTTCATTGAGCCAGGGAACCTGGGTGATCACCTCATTCGGGGTAGCGAACGCTATCTCTATTCCGATCACCGGCTGGCTGGCAAAACGCTTTGGCGAAGTAAGACTCTTTATGTGGTCAACTATCGCCTTCGTCATTGCGTCATGGGCATGCGGGATGTCCACCAGCCTGAACATGCTGATTTTCTTCCGCGTAATCCAGGGTATTGTCGCCGGTCCATTAATTCCGCTGTCACAGAGCCTGTTGCTGAATAACTATCCACCCGCCAAGCGCTCCATCGCCCTCGCGCTATGGTCGATGACGGTGATTGTTGCCCCGATATGTGGTCCTATTCTTGGGGGCTATATCAGCGACAACTATCACTGGGGCTGGATATTTTTTATCAACGTGCCAATCGGGGCTGCGGTGGTATTGATGACCCTGCAAACCCTGCGCGGTCGGGAAACCAAAACCGAGCAGCGGCGCATTGACGCCATTGGTCTGGCACTGCTGGTCATCGGTATCGGCAGTTTGCAGATTATGCTCGACCGCGGCAAAGAGCTGGACTGGTTCGCCTCGCAGGAGATTATCATCCTGACGGTGGTCGCCGTGGTTGCTATCAGCTTCCTGATCGTCTGGGAGCTTACCGACGAGCACCCCATTGTCGATCTCTCGCTGTTTAAATCGCGTAACTTTACCATCGGCTGCCTGTGTATTAGCCTGGCCTATATGCTCTACTTCGGTGCCATCGTCTTGCTGCCGCAGCTGTTGCAGGAGGTATACGGCTATACGGCAACCTGGGCCGGTCTGGCGTCCGCACCGGTAGGGATTATTCCGGTGATCCTGTCGCCAATTATCGGCCGCTTCGCGCACAAGCTGGATATGCGTCGGCTGGTGACGTTCAGTTTTATTATGTACGCCGTCTGTTTCTACTGGCGTGCGTGGACGTTCGAGCCGGGTATGGACTTTGGCGCATCGGCCTGGCCGCAGTTTATTCAGGGGTTCGCAGTAGCCTGCTTCTTTATGCCGCTGACGACCATTACGCTGTCCGGTTTACCGCCTGAGCGTCTGGCGGCTGCATCGAGCTTGTCTAACTTTACGCGAACGCTGGCCGGCTCTATTGGTACATCGATTACAACAACGATGTGGACTAACCGTGAGTCGCTGCACCATGCTCAGCTAACGGAATCTGTTAACCCCTACAACCCAAATGCACAGGCTATGTACGATAAGCTGCAGGATTTAGGGATGACGCACCAGCAGGCGTCAGGGTGGATAGCTCAGCAGATCACTAATCAGGGTCTGATTATTTCCGCCAACGAAATCTTCTGGATGTCGGCGGGGATCTTCCTGGTTTTGCTTGGTCTGGTGTGGTTCGCTAAACCGCCCTTCGGCGCGGGCGGCGGCGGCGGTGGAGCGCACTAACTATCTGATAAAAGGGATCTGCGGATCCCTTTTTTATTGTGGCCAGCATCAGAAATAATATTTGAATCTCAGGCGTCCGCCGTAACGAGCATCTTCGCTGTTGTCGCCATTGTTCGGATCGGCCTCAACCCATGAGGCATAAGCACCGAGATAGATATTAAAGTTTTTCATATCCATCACATTGGGGAATAAATATGAGGCATGAATAGTGTGAATGTCATAATTGCCGGGATCGGTGATCCAGCAATCGTTCTCACAAACGGCATCTATATTGGTAGCATTGAAGGCTTCGATTTTGTTATGCGCATAGATATAGCCCAGTTCGAATCGATGCCACAACGCGTTCACCCCAGCGGTAAAATCGGTCTCATCGGTCGCGTCCATATAAGCAGTATTCAGGTTAATCACCGCGCCGTCTTCCGCATCGGTTTTTTGTCCGTCCCAGGTCATGGTAAAACCATACCCCGTACGATCGGACTGATCGATCCACTTCCCGTTCTCATAATAGCCGTAGGCGTTGTTAACGACGTTACTTTCCATCGCCACTGCCGTCGAGAAACGCCCATTTTGCCAGGCGATCACCGGGCGCACGTAAGCCACGTTTTTATCATTGGTTAAGTCCATCCCGTGGTACTGCTTCTCGGTATAGAGCGTACTGCCATTTTCCATCAATGTATTCACTTCAAAATACCAGTTATCGATGGTTTTACTGATCAGGAAATTACCGCCGCTGTCGCTACGTCCACGCCCCTCTTTCATCATATAAATATAGCCATAGCCATCACTGTAAAGATCATTCGCCGTATTACCTGAATATTCAATAAACGTATCCTGATTCAGCGGGAACATATCGTACGCTTCAAAACGTCCGACCTTAATTTGCCAGTCTTTTTCCTGACCAAAAAAGAACACTGCATCATCGAGATTCATTTTTCCGGTCAGGTCTGCCAGCGGCTGAACTGAGAATCCGGCGAAATTACCGTTGTTCAGTCGTTGGTAGCCATCAAACCCTAATAGTAGACGCCCGTTGATATCCCAACGTTCATTCGTTCCTGGCGCCCAATCTTTATTTGCCGAAGTTCTGGTTGATGTCAGACTACCAGAGCGGCTTGCCGCATCCATATTAAACTCAACGTCGCCGGTGATGCTGCCAACTTACTGATTTAGTGTATGATGGTGTTTTTGAGGTGCTCCAGTGGCTTCTGTTTCTATCAGCTGTCCCTCCTGTTCAGCTACTGACGGGGTGGTGCGTAACGGCAAAAGCACCGCCGGACATCAGCGCTATCTCTGCTCTCACTGCCGTAAAACATGGCAACTGCAGTTCACTTACACCGCTTCTCAACCCGGTACGCACCAGAAAATCATTGATATGGCCATGAATGGCGTTGGATGCCGGGCAACTGCCCGCATTATGGGCGTTGGCCTCAACACGATTTTACGTCACTTAAAAAACTCAGGCCGCAGTCGGTAACCTCGCGCATACAGCCGGGCAGTGACGTCATCGTCTGCGCGGAAATGGACGAACAGTGGGGATACGTCGGGGCTAAATCGCGCCAGCGCTGGCTGTTTTACGCGTATGACAGGCTCCGGAAGACGGTTGTTGCGCACGTATTCGGTGAACGCACTATGGCGACGCTGGGGCGTCTTATGAGCCTGCTGTCACCCTTTGACGTGGTGATATGGATGACGGATGGCTGGCCGCTGTATGAATCCCGCCTGAAGGGAAAGCTGCACGTAATCAGCAAGCGATATACGCAGCGAATTGAGCGGCATAACCTGAATCTGAGGCAGCACCTGGCACGGCTGGGACGGAAGTCGCTGTCGTTCTCAAAATCGGTGGAGCTGCATGACAAAGTCATCGGGCATTATCTGAACATAAAACACTATCAACAAGTTGGAGTCATTACCAGCGATGAAAGAGTCTTTTTATTACCTGGATACCTGGCGTATTCCATTATGTTTTTCTATTAATTATTTATGTTTTTTGATTTATGTGATCGGTGTGGGCTGGCATCGTTAATTATCCATTATTTTCTGTTTACCAGATCACGTTTTATTATTTAACAGGTCACCAATTAATTAGCTTAAATTATATTCCCGTCGTAAATATAATAGATATAGATTATATGACGAAATAAAAAACCCCGGACATAAACCGGGGTTAATTTAAATACTGGAACAGCTAATCAATAAGACTAAATATGCAGTTCCTGCAATTTCTCTTTCGGCAGCGCCAGCTCTTCATTGCTGTTCACGCGTACACCACGCTCCAGAATATGACGCGCGATATCCTGTGCTTCGCTAAGAGAGTGCATCTGATACGTACCGCACTGGTAAACGTTCAGCTCCGGGATCTGGTTCTGATCCTGTACTTTCAGCACGTCCGCCATTGCCGCTTTCCACGCATCGGCAACACGCTGCTCGTCCGGCGTACCAATCAGGCTCATGTAGAAGCCGGTACGGCATCCCATCGGAGAGATATCAATAATCTCAACGCCATTACCGTTCAGATGGTTACGCATAAAACCTGCAAACAGGTGCTCCAGCGTATGGATACCTTTCTCAGGCATGACTTCTTTGTTCGGAATGCAGAAACGCAGATCAAACACGGTGATTGCGTCGCCATGCGGGGTGTTCATCGTTTTTGCAACCCGGACCGCGGGAGCTTCCATCCGGGTGTGATCGACAGTAAAACTATCTAACAACGGCATTTAGCCACCTCCGATAAATTTTTTAAAAATAATCTGAACTCTTTGTTCCGGGGCGAGTCTGAGTATATGAAAGACGCGCATTTGTTATCATCATCCCTGTTTTCAGAGATGAAATTTTGGCCACTCCCGAGTGGCCTTTTTCTTTTGTATCAAGCGTGCTTTTCCAGCCACACGCTAAACGGCTCAGTATCAGCCGCTTCAATCTCCTGCTGACGACGCTTCGAAGCCTCGGTTTCAGCAATAAATTCAGCTTCCTGCAATATTTCTAATGGCTCTTCACGCAGCAGATTTCGGTAAGCCTCACCCAGCGCTTTGCCCGTACCGCCAATGCCTTCATCAATCATAGACCGTAGGATCCGGGCAGAGAAAGTCAGTTCAGGATTGTCAAAACAGACAACCAGTTCATCACAGACCTTCTGATACTCCTCTCCCCCATCGATGCTGTCCAGCGTTTGTGCCACGCGTTTCAGATCGCGGAACAAATCTTTCCCAACCTTAGGCAGCGGGAACTGGGCTGTTTCACAGCCAATACCTAACGTCAGTCCAGGCTTACGCCCTTCGAGAATCACACGATTCCAGTTTTTACGTGTACACAGCAATTCATCACTG
Source organism: Citrobacter sp. CF971 (assembly GCF_006385635.1). NCBI lineage: Bacteria > Pseudomonadati > Pseudomonadota > Gammaproteobacteria > Enterobacterales > Enterobacteriaceae > Citrobacter > Citrobacter sp. CF971. The sequence continues at coordinate 3,855,744 of NZ_CP041051.1, forward strand.
CTCATTTCCGGGGCATCGGCCAGCGCACACCAGACCATAAACAGATCGAGGAAGCGTACCTGCTGCTCGTCCACGCCGATCGGTGAGAACGGGTTGATATCCAGCGAGCGTACTTCGATGTACTCGATACCGCCACGCAGAAGCGCATCAGACGGCGTTTCACCACGACGAGTAACGCGTTTCGGGCGGATAGGCGCATACAGCTCATTTTCAATCTGCAGAACGTTGCTGTTGATTTGCAGACGCTTACCGTCTTTCTCCAGACCGATCGCCGCGTACTCCTCGGAAGGAGTCTTAATCGCACGCTTTAATCCTGCCACATACTCATGCAAATCGTTAAACGTAATTCCGAGATTGCTTTGCGACTTATTGGTATACCCCAAATCACTCAGACGCAGCGATGTCGCGTACGGCAGGTAATACATTCCACAATCGGTTTTTTCAAACGGCAGGGTTGTCGGTTTTCCTTGCAGGAAAGAGGAACAAATGGCCGGAGAGGCGCCAAACAGATACGGGATCACCCAACCAAAACGGTAGTAGTTGCGGATCAGACGGAAGTAGCCCGCGGAGATCTTCTCTTTAGCATCTTCGCCTTCGGTTACGCCGCACTTCGCCTGCCAGAAAGCCATTGGCAGCGAGAAGTTGTAGTGTACGCCCGAGATTGTCTGCATCAACGCACCGTAACGGTTTTTGAGGCCTTCACGGTACAGCGTCTTCAGGCGACCGGTGTTCGACGTGCCATACTGCGCCAGTTCGATATCCTGGCCTTCGGCAATATAGCAAGGCATGCTCAACGGCCACATACGCTCGTCGCCCAGGTTTCTGGCGGTATAACGATGCAGGTCGCGCATGAATGTGAGCATTTTCTCAATGTCATCGCCTGGCGGAGTGATAAATTCCAGCAGCGCTTCGGCAAAGTCAGTAGTTATCCATTTATGCGTTAGCGCTGAGCCTAACACCTCAGGATGGCCTGTCGTTGCTAATGACCCATCTGCATTAACACGCAGCGTTTCGCGCTCCAGACCACGTTGAATCCCCTTTAACGCCTGAGGATGGTTTTCCAGCCAGGCCAGCGCCTGTGATACGTCCGGGATCAAATTGACCTCCCGCCTGTCAAAATCGTTTTAATTAGCATAATGGTATTGGTTACCCTGAAGGCTATCTCACAACACAATTAGTGCCACCACATAATGCCTTGCGTCGTAACCGCTGCGACAACAACATAGCGCAGCGCCTTGCCAAGGCATAAGAAAAAGAGAACTGGACCCCACGAGATGCGCATCCACCCGGCTAACAGGCACAATAAATCACCTACAACCGGCATCCAGCTTAATAATAGTGTGACAGCGCCATAGCGCCGCAGCCAGCCAGTGGCTTTTTCTTGCCAGCGCGATGTTTTACGCAAAGGAAAGAAACGCCCAAGGATAACGTTAGTTAACCCTCCAAGGCTATTACCCATTGTTGCTGTTAAGACTAAGACCCAGGGATGACTTATCCCGGAGACCAGCAAAGCAACTAAAACAACTTCAGAATTGCCGGGTAATAGCGTGGCGCTGAGAAAACTACTGGCAAACAGTGACAGGAGCGACAGTCCATCACTCACAATAACCGGACATCCACGGCGTCCATTCCCGCAGCGTGCGCCGCCTGTATTCCAAAATCGGCATCTTCAAACACGACGCAACGAGCCGGAATAACCCCCATACGTTCGGCACAAAGCAAAAACGTATCAGGAGCAGGTTTGTGGCGTTGTACGTGATCGGCTGCGACGACAGCATCAAAATAGCGACGCAGTCCAAGGTGAGCGAGCAGCGCTTCTGCAATTGCGCTTTCACTCCCCGTTCCTACCGCCATAGGCCGACGCCCATGCCAGGCTTTCACGACGTCAACCAACGGCAGAGGCTGGACGCTATCCAGCAACATGCTTTTCACCTTGTCAGTTTTCTCGCGCGCTAAGGCATGGGGGTCAAGATCGGCATGATTCAATTCAATTACCGACTGGGCAATACGCCACGTTGGGGAGCCGTTGAGAGCGACCATGGCTTGTTCATCAAACCGCAGCCCATAATGCCCCAATACCTCATGCCACGCCTTACGGTGCGTTGGTTCAGTATCCAGGATGGTGCCATCCATATCAAAAATCAAACCCGCATAACGTTCGTACATCGTCTTCTCACAAGCCGAATGACCAGACGTTATTTTATCGTAATTGATTGATTTTGTCGCTGACAGCGAATTGAGGGGGGTTCAGAGAGTATGTGGAAATAATTTAAAGGGGGAGATGGTGCATCCGGGAGGATGACTCACTAGCGTTCGCCCTGCGGGCCGTTGCTGGAGCAACGTTATCCTTCCTGGTGCTCGCGATTATCTCGCAGACCATGAAACAACAGTTTTGCTGCTATCTCGGAGAAGATGGTGCATCCGGGAGGATTCGAACCTCCGACCGCTCGGTTCGTAGCCGAGTACTCTATCCAGCTGAGCTACGGATGCATCGGGAATTGCTGATTACTACTGATACTGCGAAGAAGATGGTGCATCCGGGAGGATTACTCGGCTGCGCCTCGCCCTGCGGGCCGTTGCTGAAGCAACGTTATTCTCCCTGGTGCTGGCGATTATCTCGCAGACCATGAAACAACAGTTTTGCTGCTATCTCGGAGAAGATGGTGCATCCGGGAGGATTCGAACCTCCGACCGCTCGGTTCGTAGCCGAGTACTCTATCCAGCTGAGCTACGGATGCATCGGGAATTGCTGATTACTACTGATACTGCGAAGAAGATGGTGCATCCGGGAGGATTACTCGGCTGCGCCTCGCCCTGCGGGCCGTTGCTGAAGCAACGTTATCCTCCCTGGTGCTCGCGATTATCTCACAGACCATGAAACAACAGTTTTGCTGTTATCTCGGAGAAGATGGTGCATCCGGGAGGATTCGAACCTCCGACCGCTCGGTTCGTAGCCGAGTACTCTATCCAGCTGAGCTACGGATGCATCAGGAAAACTTACTTACTGCAGATTTGATATCGCTGCTAAAGTGATATCGATTTCCGTAACAACGCTAATGCGTTATTGCAGAGAAGATGGTGCATCCGGGAGGATTCGAACCTCCGACCGCTCGGTTCGTAGCCGAGTACTCTATCCAGCTGAGCTACGGATGCAAATGGCGGTGAGGCGGGGATTCGAACCCCGGATGCAGCTTTTGACCGCATACTCCCTTAGCAGGGGAGCGCCTTCAGCCTCTCGGCCACCTCACCAACACGCCTCTTGCGAGTGCTTCGAAGAACTTGTTTCTGCTCATCGTCGCTGCGTGGCGCACATATTACTTTCTGGGACTTATAAGTCAAACAATTTTTCCAGAGCTTTTATCGTTTGCACATTTCACGCGCAATTAGTCTGCAAAAACGGCAAAAAGAGTGTTTTATCAACAGATAAATTGGCAATTTCCTGAAGCAGTGAACAAACGGAAACTTCGTCGGGTAAGGCATTACGCCCAGTGGAATCGAAAAAATGGGGAGGACGAAGAAGAAAAGAGAAGAAAAAGGGTAACTCAATCAGGTTGCGCCTCACCAGAAAGGTGAGACGCGAAAACCTTAGTAACTGGACTGCTGGGATTTTTCAGCCTGGATACGCTGGTAGATCTCTTCACGATGGACAGAAACTTCTTTCGGGGCGTTTACGCCAATGCGCACCTGGTTGCCCTTCACCCCTAAAACTGTCACGGTGACCTCATCGCCTATCATGAGGGTCTCACCAACTCGACGAGTCAGAATCAGCATTCTTTGCTCCTTGAAAGATTAAAAGAGTCGGGTCTCTCTGTATCCCGGCATTATCCATCATATAACGCCAAAAAGTAAGCGATGACAAACACCTAAGTGTAAGCAGTCACGGCATCACATTCTGTTAAACCTAAGTTTAGCCGATATACACAACTTCAACCTGACTTTATCATTGTCGATAGCGTTGATTCGCATGCCGTAACTTAGGGTTTCGGCATGCGCTGACGCTTATAGTTATTACAGTTTTGCGCTGACCCAGCCTTTCACACTGGCTAACGCTGCAGGCAGAGCCGCTGCATCCGTACCACCGGCTTGCGCCATGTCCGGACGACCGCCACCCTTACCGCCGACCTGCTGAGCGACCATTCCAACCAGTTCCCCTGCTTTCACGCGATCTGTCACGTCCTTAGACACACCCGCAATCAGAGAAACCTTACCTTCCACTACCGTTGCCAGAACGATAACGGTAGACCCCAGTTGATTTTTCAGATCATCAACCATGGTACGCAACATTTTCGGCTCAACGTCCGCGAGTTCACTGACCAGCAGCTTCACACCGTTGATATCAACCGCTTTGCTGGAAAGATTTACACTCTCCTGCGCCGCAGCCTGTTCCTTCAATTGCTGCAATTCTTTTTCCAGTTGACGTGTACGCTCCAGCACGGAACGAACTTTGTCAGCGATATTCTGGCTATCGCCTTTCAGCAGCTGCGCAACATCGCTTAAGCGATCGCTCTCAGCATGCACGGTTTGGATAGCGCCTTCACCGGTTACCGCTTCGATACGACGAACGCCTGCCGCAGTACCTGACTCGGACACTATGCGGAACAGACCGATATCACCCGTACGGCTGGCGTGAGTACCGCCACACAGTTCGGTAGAGAAATCACCCATGCTCAGAACGCGCACATGGTCGTCATATTTCTCGCCAAACAGCGCCATTGCGCCTTTGGCTTTTGCCGCTTCGAGATCCATGATGTTCGTTTCAATCGGCAAGTTGCGACGGATTTGCGCATTCACCAGATCTTCAACAGCACGGATTTCAGCAGGCTTCATCGCTTCGGTATGAGAGAAGTCGAAGCGCAGCAGTTTATCGTTAACCAGCGAGCCTTTCTGTGCCACATGTGTGCCCAGAACCTGGCGCAGCGCCGCGTGCATCAGATGCGTTGCGGAGTGGTTCAGGCGAATACGCGCACGACGCGCTTCATCCACATCAGCCTGCACTGCATCACCAATTTTCAGAGAACCCGCAGACAGCTTGCCAATGTGGCCAATGGCCTGGCCATATTTCTGTGTGTCGCTAACGGCAAACGCAAAACCTGCGCCTTTCAGTTCGCCTTTATCGCCAACCTGACCACCAGATTCCGCATAGAACGACGTCTGATCCAGTACGACAACAGCGTCCTGACCAGCGTTAATTGCGTCTACCGCTTTACCATCAACAAACAGCGCGGTGACTTTGCCGTTCAGTTCCAGCTGCTCGTAGCCTTTAAATTCAGAAGCGCCATCAACACGAATCATTGCATTGTAGTCTGCGCCAAAACCGCTGGCTTCACGCGCACGACGGCGCTGTTCTTCCATTGCAGCTTCAAAGCCAGCTTCATCAACCTTAATGTTACGCTCGCGGCAAACGTCTGCCGTCAGGTCAACAGGGAAACCGTAAGTGTCATACAGACGGAATGCGGTTTCGCCGTCCAGCGTATCGCCAGACAGTTTTGCCAGTTCTTCATCCAGCAGCGCCAGACCACGCTCCAGCGTACGCGCAAACTGCTCTTCTTCGGTTTTCAGAACCTGCTCAACCATAGCCTGCTGACGCTTCAGTTCTTCACCAGCAGAGCCCATGACGTCCACCAACGGACCAACCAGCTTGTAGAAGAAGGTATCCTTCGCGCCTAGCATGTTGCCATGACGTACCGCGCGGCGAATGATACGGCGCAGCACATAGCCACGGTTTTCATTCGACGGCACAACACCATCGGCAATCAGGAACGCACAGGAACGGATATGGTCGGCGATAACGCGCAGCGACTTGTTGCTCAGATCGGTCGCGCCGGTGACTTTCGCCACGGACTCAATCAGTGAACGGAACAGGTCGATTTCATAGTTGGAGTTAACGTGTTGCAGCACGGCCGCAATACGCTCCAGACCCATACCGGTATCCACGGACGGTTTCGGCAGCGGTTCCATGGTGCCGTCAGCCTGACGGTTGAACTGCATGAAGACGATGTTCCAAATCTCAATGTAGCGATCGCCATCTTCTTCAGCGCTTCCCGGAGGCCCACCCCAGATATGGTCGCCGTGGTCGTAGAAAATTTCGGTGCATGGACCGCAAGGACCGGTATCACCCATCTGCCAGAAGTTGTCGGACGCATAAGCCGCACCTTTGTTATCACCGATGCGGATGATACGTTCGCGCGGAATACCGACTTCTTTTTCCCAGATTTCATAGGCTTCATCGTCAGTTTCATAGACGGTGACCCACAGACGCTCTTTTGGCAGGGCAAACCAGTTTTCACCGGTCAGCAGTTCCCATGCATATTGAATAGCATCGTGTTTGAAGTAATCGCCGAAGCTGAAGTTGCCCAGCATTTCGAAGAAAGTGTGGTGACGTGCAGTGTAACCGACGTTTTCCAGGTCATTGTGCTTACCACCCGCACGTACACAACGCTGCGAGGTGGTTGCGCGGGAATAATTACGCTTGTCGAGGCCAAGGAAAACATCCTTGAACTGGTTCATCCCGGCGTTGGTAAACAACAAAGTAGGGTCATTGTTCGGTACCAGGGAGCTGCTGGCAACTACCTGGTGTCCTTTACTATGGAAAAAATCGAGAAACGCCTGACGGATCTCAGCGGTGCTCTTGCTCATAATTATCCTGAAGAAATCAAGCTAACGAAATGTCATTACCAGCATCGGCAAGCAAACTGCGCCTCTGGCAATCGAAAAGTGGGAATAAGATAAGTTTTCTTTACTGGGAAGTAAAATCCCGTATGCGGTCAATCGTCAAAATTTCGCCATATTGCCTGAATATCTTCCATCAGATAGCCGCGATAGAGCAAAAAACGCTGGACCTTTACCTTATCTGAAAAATCGACAGGTAAAGGTTCACCGTACTTCCGAATGGCCTGCTCACGCGCAAGCACTGCCCAGTCAATTTCGCACTCACGCATGGCCCGCTCGATAGCTTCACGCGTGATCCCTTTTTGGTTTAATTCCTGGCGCACCCGGGCAGGTCCATAACCTTTGCGGCTACGGCTGGCGATAAACTGCTGCACGAAGCGATCATCATCCAGATAACGACTTTCAATACACCAGGCGATGACCTTGTCGTAATCCTCCGGCGTGGCATCAATTTCTTCTGGTCCATTTTTCCCCATCACCGGAGCGGCCAGCTTGCGCCGCAGTTCCTGCTCGCTGTGATCGCGCATCGCCAGAATACGTACGGCGCGGTCAAGCAGTCGGGAATAAGCGGAACGGCGGGAAGTTGCTTCTGTCATAGTAAGCCTTCAGAAATGAAAAAGGGCTGCATGATATGCAGCCCTTTACTATATGCGATTCAAAACATGCGATTCAAAACAGATTATCAGAAATCTTCGTTCGTTTCTTTTACGTCTTCGCCGCTGTCATCAACGGAGAAATCAGGCGTTGAATCCTGGTTATTGAGCAGTAGCTCACGTAATTTCTTCTCAATTTCTTTCGCAGTTGCCGGGTTTTCTTTCAGCCAGTTGGTCGCATTCGCTTTACCCTGACCGATTTTCTCACCGTTGTAGCTGTACCATGCACCAGCTTTTTCAATCAGCTTCTCTTTCACGCCCAGGTCAACCAGTTCGCCGTAGAAGTTGATGCCTTCACCGTAAAGGATTTGGAATTCAGCCTGTTTGAACGGCGCTGCAATTTTATTTTTCACAACCTTAACGCGGGTTTCGCTGCCAACCACGTTATCACCTTCTTTCACCGCACCAATACGACGGATATCCAGACGAACAGACGCATAGAATTTCAGGGCGTTACCACCGGTGGTGGTTTCCGGGTTACCGAACATAACGCCAATCTTCATACGGATCTGGTTGATGAAAATCAGCAGCGTGTTGGACTGCTTCAGGTTACCGGCCAGCTTACGCATTGCCTGGCTCATCATACGCGCCGCAAGGCCCATGTGAGAGTCGCCAATCTCGCCTTCGATTTCTGCCTTCGGCGTCAATGCGGCAACGGAGTCGACAACGATAACGTCAACCGCACCGGAGCGCGCCAGTGCATCACAGATTTCCAGAGCTTGTTCACCGGTATCCGGCTGAGAACACAGCAGGTTATCGATATCAACGCCAAGCTTACGGGCATAGACCGGGTCCAGTGCGTGTTCTGCATCGATAAATGCACAGGTTTTACCTTCACGCTGCGCAGCGGCAATAACCTGCAGGGTCAGCGTTGTTTTACCGGAGGATTCAGGCCCGTAGATTTCGACGATACGGCCCATTGGCAAACCGCCCGCGCCCAATGCGATATCCAGAGAAAGCGAACCGGTGGAGATAGTTTCCACATCCATGGAACGGTCTTCACCCAGGCGCATGATGGAGCCTTTACCGAATTGCTTTTCGATCTGACCCAGCGCTGCCGCCAACGCTTTCTGTTTGTTTTCGTCGATAGCCATTAATTACTCCTGTCATGCCGCTTTCGGGTTAAACCGCGAAACGTGATAGATAATGTTCTGTTGAGGCAATTATACTGTATGCTCATACAGTATCAAGTATTTTGTAGAAATTGTTGCCACAGGGTGTGTAACGCGTAGGCGGTCGCCTGTCGACGGACCGCATCGCGATCGCCGCTAAAGCATTCCCGGCGGGTAATCCCCTCGCCGCTCGCGCTGGCAAAGGCAAACCATACCGTTCCCACAGGTTTTTCTTCGCTACCGCCATCCGGCCCCGCAATACCGCTTATCGAAACAGCGAAATGCGCACGGGCGGCTTTTAACGCGCCTATCGCCATCTCCACCACCACAGGCTCACTCACCGCGCCATGTTGGGCCAGCGTCTCTTCGCGCACGCCAATCATCTGCGCTTTGGCTTCATTGCTGTAGGTCACAAACCCGCGTTCAAACCAGGCGGAGCTTCCGGCAATATCCGTAATCGCTTTGGCTACCCAGCCGCCGGTGCAGGATTCCGCCGTCGTCACGGTTGCCCCGCGCGCTTTCAGCGCCAGGCCAACCTGCTCGCTTAACTGCATCAGTTCACTGTCGGTCATTTCAGCCTCTGTCAGTTAAAAAAATATGCCGGACAAGATAGCACTTTCATGACCAATGTGGGGATGGGGAGAACGTTTTACGAGGGGGATTCCAAAAATTGCTCCGTTGCACAAATAAGACCTGCCGGATGGCGATGCCAGGACATCTTATCCGGCCTACCAGAGATATCTTCCGGTAGGCCGGTGGAGCAATTACTGTACGCGCGCCAGCGCCACCGCCTGACCTAACTGCCAGACTGCCATCGCGTAATGCGTGCTGTGGTTATAGCGGGTAATCGTGTAGAAGTTCGGCAGTCCGTACCAGTACTGATAACCCGTGCCAATATCCAGGCGCAGCAGGCTGGCCTGCTGATGATTCCCCAACGACTGCTGCGGCGTCAGACCCGCGGCAGCAAGCTGAGAAATGCTGTACTGGGTTTTAAAGCCGTTCGCAAGCCCAGGTGCCTGACCATTTGCCGGAACCGCGACCGTATCGCCTTTCACCCAGCCGTGGCCCTTGAAGTAGTTCGCCACACTACCGATGGCATCAACCGGATCCCACAGGTTAATGTGTCCATCGCCATTGAAATCAACGGCATATTGTTTATAGGAAGACGGCATAAACTGGCCGTATCCCATTGCCCCCGCGAAAGAACCTTTCAAATCGAGCGGATCGTCGCTTTCATCTCGCGCCATCAGCAGGAAGGTTTCCAGTTCACCAGAGAAGTATTCCGCACGACGAGGATAGTTAAACGACAACGTCGCCAGCGCATCCAGAATCCGCGTTTTACCCATCACGCGGCCCCAGCGAGTCTCTACACCAATAATACCGACAATAATTTCCGGCGGAACTCCGTAGACCTGCCACGCACGGTTCAGCGCATCTTCATATTGATTCCAGAAAGCCACGCCGTTTTGCACGTTGTCAGGTGTGATGAACTGTTTGCGATAGCGCAGCCATGCGCCGTTAGGTCCGGCTGGCGGTTGAGTCGTCGGTGCCTGACGGTCCATCAAACGCAATACCGAGTCCAGACGCTTGGCCTGCGACAGGATCTCCTGCAGCTGCTGGCGGTCAAAGCCGTGCTTGTTCACCATTTTCTCGATGAACTGCTGCGCGTTCGGATTATTGGCAAAATCGCCGCCCGTTTGCATGACGTTGTGCTGTGGCTCAAGCAGGAAGCCGCCGGATGGCGCACCCGTAGTCGTTTGAGTCTCTGAAGGTTTAGGTTTGCTGCTACAGGCAGCGAGCAGTACGAAAAGGGGGAGTAACGCTACATAACGACGCTTGAACATGAGACATCCATTAAACAAATTCAGCCTGGGAGAAGTATGGTAAAGCATCCTCCGCCATACAAGGAAGCGGTAGTCGCTCTCCTTCACAGAATTTACATCCCCTTTCATCTCTGACCATCACATTTGCGAGCTTTCACGCAAAAACTTTCAAATTAAAATATTTATCTTTTATTTTGAGATCAAAATAACACTTTTATATCTTTCAATCTGATTAAAATCAGCCACCGTTTGGCAAGATAACTAAAAATCCCTACAGGAGAGAATAATGATCGACACCATCACACTCGGTGCTGAGTGGTTTATCGGGCTGTTCCAGAAAGGCGGAGAAGTGTTTACCGGCATGGTGACCGGTATTCTGCCACTGCTGATCAGTCTGCTGGTCATCATGAATGCGCTGATTAACTTTATCGGTCAGCAGCGTATTGAACGTTTTGCCCAGCGTTGCGCCGGAAACCCGCTATCCCGCTATTTGCTACTGCCGTGCATCGGCACATTTGTATTTTGTAACCCAATGACGCTGAGTCTGGGTCGCTTTATGCCAGAAAAATACAAGCCCAGTTACTACGCCGCCGCGTCTTACAGTTGCCATTCCATGAACGGCTTATTCCCGCACATCAACCCCGGCGAACTGTTTGTCTATCTGGGGATCGCCAGCGGACTGACCACGCTGGGGCTTCCGCTTGGCCCACTGGCGGTGAGCTATTTGCTGGTCGGTCTGGTGACCAACTTCTTCCGTGGCTGGGTGACCGATTTCACCACCACTATCTTCGAGAAAAAAATGGGCATTCAACTTGAGCAAAAGGTACATCTGGCGGGAGCAACATCATGACACGTATTCGTATTGAAAAAGGCACCGGCGGCTGGGGTGGCCCGCTTGAACTGGATGCCGTTCCGGGCAAGAAAATTGTCTATATCACCGCAGGAACTCGCCCCGCGATCGTCGACAGGATAGCAAGCCTGACCGGCTGGCAGGCCGTTGATGGCTTCAAAGAGGGCGAGCCGCCGGAGAGCGAAATTGGTGTGGCGATCATCGACTGCGGCGGCACGCTGCGCTGTGGGATCTACCCTAAACGCCGTATACCGACGGTGAATATTCACGCTACGGGTAAATCCGGCCCACTGGCTCAGTACATTGTCGAAGATATCTATGTCTCTGGCGTAAAAGAAGAAAACATTACCGTTGTCGGCGAAGCGTCCGCCACGCCAACGCCCGCAAGCAGCAGCATGGGACGCGATTACGACACCAGCAAGAAAATTACCGAGCAAAGCGATGGTCTGTTGGCAAAAGTCGGAATGGGCATGGGTTCAGCCGTTGCGGTTCTGTTCCAGGCCGGGCGCGACACTATTGATACCGTCCTGAAAACCATTCTGCCGTTTATGGCATTCGTCTCAGCACTGATCGGCATCATTATGGCTTCGGGTCTGGGAGACTGGATCGCCCATGGACTCGCACCACTGGCCAGCCATCCGCTGGGACTGGTCACGCTGGCACTGATCTGCTCTTTCCCACTGCTTTCGCCTTTCCTCGGCCCCGGTGCGGTTATCGCCCAGGTTATCGGCGTGCTAATCGGTGTACAGATTGGTTTGGGGAATATTCCCCCACATCTGGCGCTACCAGCCCTGTTCGCCATTAACGCCCAGGCCGCATGTGACTTTATTCCTGTCGGGTTGTCGCTGGCCGAAGCGCGTCAGGACACGGTCCGCGTCGGCGTGCCATCTGTTCTGGTGAGCCGCTTTCTGACCGGCGCGCCAACCGTTCTCATCGCCTGGTTTGTTTCCGGCTTTATTTACCAATAAGAGGCACTCAAAAATGACCGTGATTTATCAAACCACCATCACCCGTATCGGCCAGAGCGCCCCGGATGCATTGTGCGACCAGATGCTGATTACCTTTCGTGAAGGCGCGCCCGCGGATATCGAGGAGTTTTGCTTCATCCATTGCCACGGCGAGCTGAACGGTTCGTTGCAAGCTGGGATCCAGTTTGAACTAGGCCAGCATCACTACCCGGTCACCGCCGTTGGCAGCGTGGCGGAACAAAACTTACGTGAACTCGGGCATATCACTCTGCGCTTTGACGGACTGAGTGAAGCGGAATTCCCCGGTACCGTACACGTTGCAGGTCCCGTACCGGACGGTATCGCGCCGGGCTGTATTTTGAAGTTTGTTGCTTAAGATTGAAGGAGATAAAGATGAATCAAGTTGCCGTTGTCATTGGTGGAGGCCAGACCCTTGGGGCATTCCTTTGCCGTGGGCTTGCGACAGAAGGATACCGCGTCGCGGTGGTGGATATTCAAAGCGATAAAGCCGCCAACGTGGCGCAAGAAATTAACGCCGAGTTTGGCGAAGGTACAGCCTACGGTTTTGGCGCAGATGCCACCAGCGAACAGAGCGTGCTGGCGCTGTCGCGCGGAGTGGATGAAATATTCGGTCGTGTTGATCTGCTGGTTTACAGCGCGGGTATCGCTAAAGCCGCGTTTATCAGCGACTTTCAGCTTGGGGATTTCGACCGCTCGCTGCAGGTCAATCTGGTTGGCTACTTCCTCTGTGCACGTGAATTCTCACGCCTGATGATCCGCGATGGCGTGCAGGGGCGCATTATCCAGATCAACTCAAAATCAGGGAAAGTGGGCAGCAAACACAATTCAGGCTACAGCGCGGCAAAATTTGGCGGCGTGGGCTTAACCCAGTCACTGGCGCTGGATCTGGCGGAATACGGCATTACCGTGCATTCACTGATGCTCGGCAATCTGTTGAAATCACCGATGTTCCAGTCGTTATTACCGCAATATGCAACCAAACTTGGCCTTAAGCCAGATGAAGTTGAGCAGTACTACATTGATAAGGTTCCGCTTAAGCGCGGCTGCGATTATCAGGACGTGCTAAACATGCTGCTGTTTTACGCCAGTCCGAAAGCCTCTTACTGTACCGGGCAGTCCATCAACGTCACCGGCGGTCAGGTGATGTTTTAATGTTGAATTGCCGGATGGCGTCTGCGCTTATCCGGCAAAATCAAAGGAGTACGTAATGGTTTCCGCACTGATTACCGTCGCCGCTATCGCCTGGTGCCTGCAACTGGCGCTTGGTGGCTGGCAAATATCCCGCTTTAACCGGGCGTTTGATAGGCTTTGCCAACAGGGTCGGGTTGGTGTTGGTCGCTCCGGTGGGCGTTTTAAACCGCGCGTGGTAGTGGCCATCGCGCTGAATGAGCAGCAGCGGGTGACTGACACGTTATTTATGAAAGGTCTTACAGTATTCGCCAGACCCGGCAAAATTGCCACGATAACCGGCAAACATCTTGATGATTTACAGCCTGATGTGATCTTTCCCCATGATCCGTTAGCGCAGAATGCACTATCATTGGCGCTTAAACTGAAACATGGGTAATTTCGTTGTGAATGCTAATAGCTTGCGAAATTATCATTTTGCAACCTATACCCCAAATAATTCGAGTTGCAGGAAGACCAACGCACATGCAGCTTGAAGTATGACGGGTAAATACATAAGTCAGGGTAATCACGCCTATGAAACCTCGTCAGCGTCAGGCTGCCATATTGGAGCACCTGCAAAAGCAGGGAAAATGCTCGGTTGAAGAACTGGCCCACTACTTTGACACGACTGGCACGACCATTCGCAAAGACCTGGTCATTCTGGAGAACGCCGGAACCGTCATTCGTACCTATGGCGGCGTGGTATTAAATAAAGACGAATCAGATCCGCCAATCGATCACAAAACGCTAATTAATACGCATAAAAAAGAGCAGATTGCCGAAGCTGCCGTCCGTTTTATACACGATGGCGACTCTATTATTCTGGATGCGGGCAGCACCGTACTGCAGATGGTGCCGATGCTCACGCGCTTTAGCAACATCACCGTTATGACCAACAGCCTGCACATTGTTAACGCCCTTTCGGAGCTGGACAACGAGCAAACCATCCTGATGCCGGGCGGGACCTTTCGCAAAAAATCTGCGTCATTTCACGGTCAGCTGGCAGAAAACGCCTTTGAGCAGTTCAGCTTTGATAAACTCTTCATGGGAACCGACGGCATTGACCTCAATGCCGGCGTGACCACTTTTAATGAGGTGTTTAGCGTCAGTAAAGCGATGTGTAATGCCGCTCGCGAAGTGATTCTGATGGCTGACTCGTCAAAATTTGGGCGCAAAAGCCCTAATGTTGTATGCAGTCTGGAAAGCGTCGACAAGCTGATTACCGATGCAGGTATCGACCCTGCATTTCGTCAGGCGCTGGAAGCAAAAGGGATTGAAGTGATCATAACCGGAGAAACCAATGAGTGATGCACTACTGAACGCGGGCCGTCAGACGTTAATGCTGGAACTACAGGAAGCCAGCCGTTTGCCTGAGCGACTGGGCGATGATTTTGTCCGCGCCGCCAATACTATCATCCACTGTGAAGGCAAAGTCATTGTCTCCGGTATTGGTAAATCAGGTCATATTGGCAAAAAAATTGCGGCGACCCTCGCCAGTACCGGCACGCCTGCCTTTTTTGTGCATCCGGCGGAAGCGCTGCACGGTGACTTAGGGATGATCGAAAGCCGTGATGTCATGCTGTTTATCTCCTACTCCGGCGGTGCGAAAGAGCTGGATCTCATCATTCCGCGCCTGGAAGACAAATCCGTCGCCCTGCTGGCAATGACCGGAAAACCGACCTCACCGTTGGGCCTGGCCGCCAAAGCCGTGCTGGATATTTCCGTTGAGCGCGAAGCCTGTCCGATGCGCCTGGCACCGACGTCCAGTACCGTAAATACGTTGATGATGGGCGATGCGCTGGCAATCGCCGTAATGCAGGCGCGCGGCTTTAACGAGGAAGATTTTGCCCGCTCGCATCCGGCAGGTGCGCTGGGCGCTCGTCTGTTAAATAAAGTGCATCATCTGATGCGCCGTGACGATGCCATCCCGCAGGTGACGCTTACCACCAGCGTCATGGACGCGATGCTGGAGCTCAGCCGCACGGGTCTTGGCCTGGTCGCGGTCTGCGACGACCAGTCACTGGTGAAAGGGGTCTTTACCGACGGCGACCTGCGCCGCTGGCTGGTTGGCGGCGGAGCGCTCACCACTCAGGTTAGCGAAGCAATGACCCAGAATGGCATTACACTGCAGGCGCAGAGCCGCGCGATTGACGCCAAAGAGATCCTGATGAAGCGCAAAATCACTGCCGCACCGGTGGTCGATGAAAACGGTAAACTCACCGGTGCTATCAACCTGCAGGATTTCTATCAGGCCGGTATTATCTAATCCTTCAACCCCAGACGCTTCGCCAGCCGGTGCAGGTTGGCGACGTCTGTTTCCAGCGCCCGCGCACTTGCCGCCCAACTATGGTTATTTTGTGCCAGCGCCCGGCGGATCATCTCCCGCTGGAACGACTCTGTTGCTTCACGCAGGTTGTGATGCTGTGGGATCTCCGCAACAACTTCCGCCGCCGGTGTTACTGGCGCTTCATCCTGCAGGGCAAAATGCTGCGCCTCCAGCACCACTTCATCCCCTGCCCTGGTCGCCCTTGCCAGAACCACCGCGCGGTGAATGGCATGTTCCAGCTCGCGCACATTCCCGGGCCAGGCGTAGCTCAACAGATGACTACGCGCGCCAGGACTTAACACCACGCGGGAAAGTCCCAGCCGCAGCCGACACTGTTCGCAAAAATAACCCGCCAGCAAAACCACATCTTCACCGCGCTCACGCAGAGGCGGTACCGAAAGGGGAAAGACGCTCAGCCGGTGGAACAAATCCGCACGGAAATTCCCGGCCAACACCTCTTCGCGTAAATCACGGTTCGTCGCCGCCAGCACTCGCACATCCACGCGCAAGCTGCGATCGTCACCCACGCGCTGAATATCGCCGTACTGCAATACGCGCAGCAGCTTAGCCTGTAGCGCCAGCGAGAGTTCACCTATCTCGTCGAGAAATAGCGTCCCATTGTCGGCCATTTCAAACTTACCGCTACGATTGCTGATAGCCCCGGTAAACGCGCCTTTTACATGACCAAACAGTTCGCTTTCGGCAACGCTTTCCGGCAACGCCGCGCAGTTCAGATACACCAGTGGATTCACCGCGCGCGGCGAACCTTCATGGATAGCTTTAGCCACCAGCTCCTTCCCGGTCCCTGTTTCGCCGCTAATCAGCACGTTGAGATCGGACCCCGCCACAATCTCAATCTCTTTTTTCAACTGCATCATATTGGGCGACAGGCCAATCATCTGGGTTTCCGTCACCTGCTCAAAGTTGGTTGACAAACCTGGCAGCATATTCTGGCTTTCCAGCTGTTCAATCAGCAACGCATTGCTCAATGCGCCAGCCGCCAGCGCGGCAATCAGCCTAAGCTCCTCATCGCTGAAAACATCGAACTGATCGGGCTCCATGCCATCCAGGGTTAACGCACCAATCAAATTTTGACCGGCGAACAACGGCAGCCCAATACAGGCATGCACCTTCAGACTCTCCTGCCCCGGAATCAGACCATCATACGGGTCTGGCAAATCGCTGTCGGCAGGGAAACGAACTACGTCTCCGGCGCGGGCAATCGCCTCCAGACGCGGATGCCCTTCCAGAGTAAAGCGTCTGCCGAGAACATCCTGCGCCAGCCCATCGATAGCCAGCGGAATAAACTGTCGCGACTCGTAGCGCAGCAGTGCCGACGCGTCGCACTCCAGCACCTGACGTAAGGTGGTTATCAGTCGTTGAAAACGGTCCTGATGCCCAATACCGCTTTGTAATTCAATGGCGATGCCCGCCAGCACGTCTACGGAAAAGCTCATGGCTACCTCATTGTCATTTTGACAATTCATATTGTCATATTGACAATAAAACATATAGTCATTTTGACTACCACCTTATAGGTGGTAAAACAACTAATCCTTTAAAATCAAACAAATAAAAAGTTGGCACGCAACCTGCAATTAGCAAAACATCTTTTTTGAAAAACGCTGAATTAATTGAGGTTGTTATGTCTATTCTGGTTAAAAATAACATTCATTGGGTTGGCCAACGTGACTGGGAAGTGCGTGATTTCCACGGAACTGAATACAAAACGCTGCGCGGCAGCAGCTACAACAGCTATCTCATCCGTGAAGAAAAAAATGTCCTGATCGATACAGTAGACCACAAGTTTAGTCGTGAATTCGTGCAGAACCTGCGCAGTGAAATTGACCTCGCGGATATCGACTACATCATCATTAACCACGCTGAAGAAGACCATGCCGGGGCGCTGACCGAGCTGATGTCCTGCATCCCGGACACGCCGATTTACTGCACCGCCAACGCCATTGACTCTATCAACGGGCACCACCATCACCCGGAATGGAACTTTAACGTAGTGAAAACCGGTGATTCGCTGGACATTGGTAACGGCAAGCAGCTGATCTTCGTTGAAACGCCGATGCTGCACTGGCCGGACAGTATGATGACCTACATGACCGGCGATGCGGTGCTGTTCAGTAACGACGCCTTCGGTCAGCACTATTGCGACGAACGTCTGTTTAACGACGAAGTTGACCAGACTGAACTGTTCGAACAGTGCCAGCGTTACTACGCCAACATCCTGACGCCATTCAGCCGTCTGGTTACACCGAAAATTACTGAGATCCTCGGCTTCAACCTGCCTGTCGATATGATTGCTACTTCCCATGGCGTGGTATGGCGCGACAACCCGACGCAAATCGTTGAGCTGTACCTGAAATGGGCGGCGGATTATCAGGAAGACCGCATCACCATTTTCTACGACACCATGTCCAACAACACCCGCATGATGGCGGACGCGATTGCCCAGGGCATCAACGAAGTCGACCCGAACGTGGCAGTAAAAATCTTTAACGTCGCCCGCAGCGACAAAAACGAAGTTTTGACCAACGTCTTCCGCTCTAAAGGCGTGCTGGTCGGGACTTCCACAATGAACAACGTGATGATGCCGAAAATCGCCGGTCTGGTGGAAGAGATGACCGGCCTGCGTTTTCGTAACAAGCGTGCCAGCGCCTTTGGCTCGCACGGCTGGAGCGGCGGTGCAGTAGACCGTTTGTCCACGCGTTTGCAGGATGCAGGTTTCGAGATGTCACTGAGCCTGAAAGCGAAATGGCGTCCGGACCTGGATGCACTGGAACTGTGCCGCCAGCACGGCCGTGAAATCGCGCGTCAGTGGGCGCTGGCTCCATTGCCGGAAACAACCGTGAAAGCCGTCGCCCCGGAAGAAGCCTGTGCGTGTGCCTCTGCGGCTGCCGCCGATTTTGGTCCAAGCATGCAGTGCAGCGTGTGCCAGTGGATTTACGATCCGGCGAAAGGCGAACCGTTGCAGGACGTTGCACCGGGTACGCCATGGAGCGAAGTTCCGGACAACTTCCTGTGCCCGGAATGCTCACTAGGTAAAGACGTCTTCGACGTACTGGCAACGGAGGCAAAATGAGTCACGGCATTGTCATCATTGGTTCGGGCTTCGCCGCCCGCCAGTTAGTCAAAAATATCCGTAAGCAGGATGCGAATGTTCCGCTGACCTTAATTGCCGCGGACAGCATGGATGAGTACAACAAGCCCGATCTCAGCCATGTTATCAGTCAGTCACAGCGTGCAGACGACCTCACCCGCCAGTCGGCGGGGGAGTTTGCCGAACAGTTTAATTTGCGCCTGTTTCCACATACCTGGGTTACCGACATCGACGCCGATACCCACGTAGTGAAAAGTCAGGACAAGCAGTGGCAGTATGACAAGCTGGTGCTGGCGACGGGCGCTTCAGCCTTTGTACCGCCGGTTACCGGACGTGAGTTAATGCTCACGTTAAACAGCCAACAAGAGTATCGAGCTTGTGAAACGCAACTGCGTGACGCCCAGCGGGTGCTGATTGTCGGCGGCGGCTTGATTGGTAGTGAACTGGCGATGGATTTTTGTCGTGCCGGTAAAGCGGTAACGCTTATTGACAACGCCGCCAGCATTCTGGCTTCGCTGATGCCGCCGGAAGTCAGCAGTCGCTTACAGCATCGTCTGACCGATATGGGCGTACACCTGCTGCTGAAATCACAGCTCCAGAGTCTGGAGAAAACCAGCACCGGTATTCGCGCCACGCTCGATCGTAGCCGCAACGTAGAAGTCGATGCAGTGATTGCCGCCACCGGCCTGCGCCCGGAAACCGCACTGGCGCGTCGCGCCGGATTGAACATCAATCGTGGTGTCTGCGTCGACAGCTACCTGCAAACCAGCCACCCGGACATTTATGCTCTCGGCGACTGTGCGGAGATTAACGGTCAGGTGCTCCCGTTCCTGCAGCCGATTCAGCTGAGCGCCATGTATCTGGCGAAAAACCTGCTCGGCGGCAATGCGCCATTGAAACTGCCAGCCATGCTGGTAAAAGTCAAAACGCCAGAACTGCCTTTACATTTGGCCGGGGAAACCCAGCGCCGCGATCTGAACTGGCACATCACCGCCGAAGCACAGGGAATGGTCGCCAGAGGGATGAACGATGAAGGCCAGCTGTGTGCGTTTGTCGTCAGTGAAGACCGCATGAAAGAGGCCTTTGCGCTGCTGAAAACGTTGCCCGTGTAAGTCTGTGATGCCGGATGGCGCCGCTTCGCGTCTTATCCGGCCTACGACTTTGCCCGGCAACGGTGCTACTGATTTATTAACCTCACGCACATGGATGTGCGTTGCCACTTGTCGGTATGCCCCGACATGTTTTTCTTGCCCCGCCAGTCCCGGGGCTTTTTTTATTTTTGCATCAACACCCGCGCCGCGGCAATCACGCCCTGCCCCAATGACAACCCGCCGTCGCCCGCCGGTAAACGCTGCGGGAACAGTAAGGTAAAATCACGCAGATAAATCGCCAGCCGGGCCGACAATAAGCGGTTATGCATCACGCCACCGCTGAATACTAACGTTTTAATTCCGCGCGCTTCGGCCTGCTCACGCATCAGCGTGGCAAAACCACACGCCAGCGCGTCGTGAAACGCCCACGCTCTTTCTGCAGGGTCGGTCTGCCAGATCAGCCATTGCTGCCAAAAAATCGCTAAGTCCAGTTGATTGCCATTAAGCGGCACCGTAACAGGGTGATCAACGCCTGCACACTGCGATGCCAGCGCCTCCAGCGCACAGGCCGCCTCACCTTCATAACTCAACGATTCCGGCGCACAATGCAACGCGGCGGCAACCGCATCAAACAGTCGTCCGCACGACGATGCCAGCGGGGCATTGATTCCCCGCTCGATGGCGCGCGCCAGTACGTTCCAGTTTTGATGCTGTAGCCCCGATGTTTCCGGGTAACACTGCCAGTCAGGGACAAAACGCAGGCACTGCGCGAGCAGGTTGCGCCATGGCTGTTTTGCCGCCAGATCGCCACCCGCCAGCGCTACCGCCGGTAAGCCGCCAAGGTGTTCGCATTCACGATAGTTGACCCGCAGACATTCGCCGCCCCACAGCTCGCCATTTTCCCCCATGCCGATGCCGTCCAGCGTCAGAGCAATCACATCGCCGCCATCGAGCGGCCAGCCGTGCTCGGCAAGACATGCAGCGGCATGAGCATGGTGATGCAATACCGTTTCGGTTGGCAGATTCATTTCGCTGGCCCACTGGCTGGAAACATAGCCAGGGTGGGCATCATGTACGATACGCTGTGGCGTAAAATCATAAATATTCTGGATCAGGCGTAGCGCATCACGCCACTGCTGCTGAATGCCGTCATCGCTGAGATCGCCTAAATGCTGGCTGATAACCGCCTGTTCGCCACGCACCAGGCAGAAGGTATTTTTCAGATCCGCGCCTAAGCACAGCATCGGCGGCACGTCGCGAAATCCTGGCGGCAGCGCGACCGCATCCGGCACGTACCCCCGGGAACGACGCAGCATTTCCCCGCTATCACGCACCACGGAGTCATCCATCCGCTGCACAATTTCGCGGTTATGCAGCAGGAAACCATCAGCAATCGCACTTAAATCTTCCAGCGCCTGGGCGTTGGTAATGGCCGGAGGCCTGGCGCTGAGGTTGCCGGAGGTCATCACCAGTGGACAATTCATCTCTTGTAAGAGCAAATGCTGCAACGGATTCGCGGGCAGCATGACGCCCACTTCCGTTAACCCTGGCGCAATGCCCTCGCTCAATGCAGCGACATAGCGTTTCTGCACCAGCACGATCGGCGCAGCAGGTGTAGTCAGCAAACGACGAGCAGGTTCGGGCAGTCCGTCATCACCTGGCAGCATTACCGCCAGCGGTTTCGCCGGACGGTGTTTACGCAGCCTGAGCAGCGCGACAGCGTCATCATTGCGCGCATCGCACACCAGATGAAACCCACCAATGCCTTTAACCGCCACAATACCGCCTGCTTTCAGTCGCGATACCGCCGCCTGCAGCGCCTCTTCTTTCTCCACCCGCTCATCCGTGCTGAACCACTCAAGATGAGGGCCGCACGCCGGACAGGCAACGGGCTGGGCATGGAAGCGACGATCATACGGGTCACGATACTCTTTGTCGCATTGCGCACAGAGTGGGAACGACGCCATCACGGTGAACGGGCGGTCATAGGGCATGGCGCGGATAATCGTAAAGCGTGGACCACAGTGGGTGCAGTTGATAAAGGGGTATCGGTAGCGACGTTCGCCGGGGGTATTCATTTCAACAAGGCATTCGGGACAAGTCGCGGCATCCGGAACGATTTGCGTATTCATCGTACCGCCAGCACTTTGACGAATCGAGAAATCGGCAGGCTGCTGCATCCAGGCGATTGCTTCGCTCTCAACGCTGTCAATGCGCGCCAGCGGTGGGCAGTGTTGATGTAACTGCGCAATAAATTCCGCCGGATCTTCCTGTAAACGCACAACCACACCATCACCGTCGTTACACACATCGCCATGCAGTTGTAACCGCTGCGCCAGTTGCCAGACGTAGGGGCGAAATCCGACGCCCTGTACTTTGCCGCGAATACGCAACTGTACGCCGGAGAGGGTGTTTATTGTCATTAGATTATTCCCGCAGTCATCAATCCCGGTTAGCCTGATGGCGCGATGCTTATCAGGCCTACGGGGATGCGAACAGTAGGCCGGATAAGGCGAAGCCGCCATCCGGCATAAGTACTACCGTATTTTACGCGGATTTTCAGATATCAGAACAGCAAAGATGCGGTGGAATCCAGCGCCGCTCGACGGCGTTTTTCCGCACTAAGTTGCTCAAGCTTATTGCGATCGACATAAATCAGCGCGTGAGTCGGGCACACTTCCATACAGGCAGGACCGGCCTCGCGATGGTGGCACAGGTCGCACTTATTGGCTTCAGCTTTTTCTGCACGGACGTTCAGACCCGCGCCGCTGTTACGCACAACCGGACGCACGACTACTTCCATTGCGCCGTAAGGACAAGCCACAACGCAAGTTTTACAGCCAATGCAGCGTTCCTGCATTACGTGAACAAAACCTTTATCACGGCTGATCGCACCGTTCGGGCAGACGTTAGCGCACGGCGCGTCTTCACACTGGCGGCACAGCGTCGCCGTGGAGACATTAACGCCTTTGATGACGTGAATGCGGGGTAAAAAAGTTTCAGGGGTCAGCGATGCGCAGTCCTGGTTATCCTGATGGGATACCACGCAGGCCACTTCACAGGTACGGCAACCAATGCATTTATTGGCGTCTGCAATGATGAAACGGTTCATCAATTTCTCCAGCAATGACAGAATATCTGCCGAAGCATTCACAAATCGTGCCAGAATTTAATTTACTGTTATTAAAGGGATTTTATTTTGAAGAACGCAAGAAGAGCGTGTCATCGTCACTAGTGACGATGACAAATGACAGCCGTCAGCGCGAAGCGGGCGGCGCAACTGAGTCGCGCTGGATGAGTTCACCGGTGAAAGTCTTTGGCGGCGTAAACGCCCCGTCACCCAACATAAAGATCAGGCGCCCAATCGTTTCCTGAATCATTTCTGTTACCGGAATTTTAACGCTGGAAAGCGCCGGAATAGTGTATGCCGCGAGGGCGATATCATCAAAGCCAATCACCGACACCTGTGCAGGAACGCTCACGCCATGCTCGTGCAACTGCTTCATCGCGCCGATCGCCATATCGTCATTACTAGCCACCAGCGCGGTAAAATTGACCTTGCGCGAAAGCAAAGTATCCACACCCGCTGCGCCGCAGGCTGGCGTCCATTTCCCTTTAACAATCAGATCATTATTTAGCGCGATACCATGATGTGCCAGCGCGTCTTTATAACCTGAAAGTCGCTCCACGCCGGTTGGAGAATCCATCGAGCCGGTAATAAAACCAATCTCTTTATGTCCGGCGGCAATGAGCTGAGTAACGGCGTTAAAGCTGGTCTGCTTTTGATCACACCATACGCTGTGGCTACTGTTTTTCCGCAGGCGTCGATTAAGCACCATAATCGGCTGGCTGTGGGCATCGATGATATCGTCTATCTCATCCACGCTGAGAAAACGCGGATAAATCATAATCGCGTCACAGCGCAGGTCGAGCAGGTACTGGATCGCCTGGCGCTCTTCCTCAGCGCTGTGCTTACCGTCAGCCAGTAACAGCTGGCGTCCTTTATCTTCCGCCATCCGCGCGGTATGAAACAGCAGCTCGCTGAAATAGACGCCGTGATAAAGGGTATTTGTTACCACCAGGCCCAGCGTCTGCGTGGTTTTCGCCGCCAGACTGCGCGCCAGCAAGTTTGGGCGGTAACCACTCTCTTCAATGGCCTGAAACACGCGGTCTTTGGTCTCCTGGCTGACGTAGCCGTTCCCGGAAAGCACCCGGGAAACTGTCGCTTTCGACACCCCGGCACGCTTCGCCACCTCCAGCATCGTGGTCATATTACTCATCCCTATTCTCTCAATGTGACGCAGTGTACTGCACCGTTTCGCCGCTGTCCTTGCTGCTAAATCGCAGACGCTGACATCTGGTGATCGTAGTCACAATTACAAAAAATGATCAAAATTAAATCTTGCTCATTACTTATATTTTAAACATGATTTTGTGGAACCGGTTTCCTATCTGCGTTTCATAACCCAGAAAAGCGACCCAACGTAAACGGATAAAACATAACGTACCCTACTGATAAAACAGGATTAAATCCGATGTCCAAGAATTATGCAGCGCTAGCGCGCTCCGTTGTGACGGCTCTGGGAGGCGTCGACAACATCACAGCAGTGACCCACTGTATGACCCGTTTGCGTTTCGTTATCAAAGATGACTCGCAGGTCGACAGCGCGACGCTGAAAACGCTTTCTGGCGTACTTGGCGTGGTGCGTAGCGATAACCAGTGCCAGGTGATCATCGGCAACACCGTTTCGCAGGCGTATCGCGAAGTGGTCAGCCTGTTGCCTGCCAATATGCAGCCTGCTGAGCCGCAAACCAACCCCCGACTGACGCTGAAGCGGATTGGCGCGGGGATCCTCGACGCGCTGATCGGCACCATGTCGCCGTTGATCCCGGCAATTATCGGCGGATCAATGCTCAAGCTGCTGGCAATGATCCTCGAAATGACCGGCGTGCTGGAGAAAGGATCGTCCACGCTCACCATTCTGACCGTTATCGGTGACGGCGCATTTTTCTTCCTGCCGCTGATGGTCGCCGCGTCGGCCGCTATCAAATTCAAAACCAACATGTCGCTGGCAATCGCCATCGCGGGCGTACTGGTGCATCCCAGCTTCATCGATCTGATGGCGAAGGCTGCGCAGGGTGAGCACGTTGAGTTTGCCCTAATCCCGGTGACGGCAGTGAAATACACCTACACGGTGATCCCGGCGCTGGTGATGACCTGGTGCCTGTCATACATCGAACGTTGGGTCGATCGCATCACTCCGGCGGTAACCAAAAACTTCCTTAAACCAATGCTAATCGTGCTGATCGCCGCGCCGCTCGCCATCGTCATCATTGGCCCGATCGGTATCTGGATCGGTAGCGCAATTTCAGCGCTGGTCTATACCATTCACGGCTATCTCGGCTGGCTGTCGGTGGCCATTATGGGCGCACTGTGGCCGCTGCTGGTAATGACCGGTATGCACCGTGTCTTTACGCCAACCATTATTCAGACCATTGCCGAAACCGGAAAAGAAGGCATGGTGATGCCGTCAGAAATCGGCGCCAACTTGTCGTTAGGTGGTTCATCGCTGGCAGTAGCATGGAAAACCAAAAACCCGGAACTGCGTCAGACGGCGTTAGCGGCAGCCGCCTCCGCCATCATGGCGGGGATTTCCGAACCTGCGCTGTATGGCGTAGCGATCCGCCTGAAACGACCACTGATTGCGAGTCTTATCAGCGGTTTTATCTGCGGTGCCGTTGCAGGAATGGCCGGACTTGCAAGCCACTCCATGGCAGCTCCTGGCCTGTTCACCAGCGTCCAGTTTTTCGATCCGGCCAATCCGATGACTATCGTTTGGGTATTTGGCGTGATGGCGCTGGCGGTAGTGCTTTCCTTTGTATTAACGCTGATTCTCGGCTTTGAAGATATCCCTGTCGAAGATGCAGCCGCGCAGGCCAGAAAAAACCAGGCCGCACAACCGGGCAATATCAATGGAGCCAGCATTTGACTGGTATGAACTGAGGTTAATTATGTCTGTTTTTCCGCAAGGATTTTTATGGGGCGGCGCACTGGCCGCCAACCAGTCTGAAGGGGCATACCGGGAAGGCGGCAAAGGACTGACTACCGTCGATATGATCCCCCACGGCACACATCGGATGCCCGTCAAGCTGGGTCAGGAAAAGCGCTTTGCGCTGCGGGATAACGAATTTTATCCCAGCCATCAGGCGATCGACTTTTATCATCGCTATAAAGAAGATATCGCGCTGATGGCGGAAATGGGTTTTACGGTATTTCGTACTTCCATTGCCTGGAGCCGTCTCTACCCTAACGGCGATGAGCTGACGCCGAATGAAGAGGGCATAGCGTTTTACCAGAGCGTGTTTGCCGAGTGTAAAAAATACGGTATTGAGCCATTAGTCACGCTGTGTCACTTCGATGTGCCAATGCATCTGGTCACCGAGTACGGCTCCTGGCGTAACCGCAAAATGGTTGAGTTCTTTACCCGCTACGCCCGTACCTGCTTCGAGGCCTTTGACGGTCTGGTGAAGTACTGGCTGACGTTCAACGAAATCAACATTATGCTGCACAGCCCCTTTTCAGGCGCCGGGCTGGTATTTGAAGAAGGTGAAAATCAGGATCAGGTGAAATATCAGTCCGCTCACCACGAACTGATAGCCAGCGCCCTGGCGACTAAAATAGCCCATGAAATTAATCCGCAAAACCAGGTCGGTTGTATGCTGGCTGGCGGTAATTTTTATCCTTATTCGTGTAAGCCGGAAGATGTGTGGACCGCGCTGGAAAAAGACCGCGAAAACCTGTTCTTTATTGATGTGCAGGCGCGCGGGGCTTACCCGGCTTATTCTGCCCGCGTGTTTCGCGACAAAGGCGTGGTCATAGAAAAAGCCCCAGAAGATGACGACATCCTGAAAAACACCGTTGATTTCGTCTCGTTCAGCTATTACGCATCGCGCTGCGCCTCGGCGGAAATGAACACCGGCAATACCAGCGCCGCCAACGTGGTGAAGTCGCTGCGTAATCCGTATATTGCGGCCAGCGAATGGGGCTGGGGCATCGATCCGCTTGGTCTGCGCATCACCATGAATATGATGTATGACCGCTACCAGAAACCGCTATTTCTGGTGGAGAACGGGCTGGGAGCGAAGGATGAAATTGATGCCAATGGTGAGATCAATGACGACTATCGCATTAGCTATTTACGCGAACATATTCGTGCCATGGCAGACGCGATTGAAGATGGCGTGCCCCTGATGGGTTACACCACCTGGGGCTGTATCGATCTGGTTTCTGCCTCAACCGGTGAGATGAGCAAACGCTACGGTTTTGTGTATGTGGACCGCGATGACGCGGGCAACGGCACGCTGGCGCGCACCCGTAAGAAATCATTCTGGTGGTACAAAAAAGTAATCGCCAGCAACGGCGCCGATCTGGCATAACAGATCTGCCGGAGGGGGTTACAGTCTTCCGGCAGAATTACATATTTTCATTTCATTTATTACATTCCAGATGTGGAATCGTCCTTCCAGTTTCAGGTTTGCCCTCATCCTTTTTTACTGGCATTTTATTCAGTAGTTTTTAATCCTGGCCGTTCACCACAAGGAAGCGTGCATGTTTGATAAAAAGGGTAAATCAGCAGAGGTAATCACCAAACCGGTACGTCGCTTGAAAGTCAGCTATGTCAGAAAACGCCATGAAGATCCAAAAACGGGTTACACGCGACGAATCAGTCGGCACGCCTCGCTCACGCTGAACGGCGACTGGCTGGAACAAGCTGGATTTCCGACCGGTACGGCAGTGAATGTATCAGTGATGCAGGGGAAATTAATTATTGAGCAGGCAATTGAATGACGAGGATACACTGGGAAAACAGGCCGGATGTCGTTCACATCCGGCACTGATACGGTTTACTCTTCTGGCGCTTCCAGCTCGGAGAATCCACCGTGTCCTTCCCAACCGGCTAATCGCTGATAGACGGTATCAACAGCATCTTTGATCGGCTGTGTCATCGGGTAGTAAAAACCGACGATGTCCGGTTGAATGCCGAGGAAAATCACCTCACCAACGTCGTCTTTCAACTGATCGACCAGGTAATTCAGCGGCATGTTATGAGTGGTCATCATGAACATCTCGGCAATGTCATCGGGATCGATAATGCGGATTTCACCAGGGTTCAGCCCCATATCGGTAGCATCAACAATCAACAAACGTTGCGGACGCAGTTCACGGATGGCGACAATATCGTTTTCTGGCGCACTACCACCGTCGATGACAACCCAGTTGCCTTGAGGATTTGCAGCACACATTTCAGCCAGCAGCGGGCCCGCGCCGTCATCGCCCATCATGCTGTTACCCACACATAATAAAACGTCAGTCACGGTGTCTCCTCACCATCAGATAGATGGCGCTTTCCTGGTGTATGTCGTGCAGCATACTAAGCATCAGCTTGCTCCACTCCTGCTGCTGCGGGGTCTGTATGGCACGCGCATCATCGAACGCGCGTGCCAGCATTTGCACATGGTTGAAATCGATAACGATCTCGCCGTATTTCGGCACACCTTCCATTTTCCGGCGGGCTTCGCTTCCCTCAGCAAGGGTAGCAATCCATGCCAAATATTCGTCCCATGGACAAGTTAACGCCGCTTCCAGGCAATCGATGATCCCAAGGTGGTGACCAATCGCCAGGCTGTAATAGACAACCTGCTGCGCCTCAGCGGGCGTCGCATCGTTCTCATCAATAAACTTACGGCTCAGTTGACTGAACACCACCGTTTCACTCATCGGATACGCGCCTCTTCGACAACATGGTTAAGATGCGTGACGATCTCGGTCAGACGCGGATCGTTTTCCGCCTCCAGCCAGCGCGCCACCTGATGCTCGCCCTGCCCTAACTGAGTCATATAGTCATCAGCAATCTGGCGGCCATAGCGGTATCCCGCCAGACGGCGAGCCTCGCGATCCACCTTCACTCGCAGCGGCTGAACCATATCCGGATGCAGAATTTCGGCGGGCTGTTCGTCCAGTTCACCCGGCGCACGCGCGTGAATTTTTTGTTCCAGCAGACCCAGCGCCATGGCAAAACCATACAGCGTGGCTGCAGGCGTTGGCGGGCAGCCAGGGATATACACATCCACCGGTACGATTTTGTCCGTGCCGCCCCAGACGCAGTATAAGTCGTGGAAAATACCGCCGCTGTTACCGCAAGCACCGTAAGAGATACAAATTTTCGGGTCTGGCGCAGACTGCCAGGCGCGTAGCGCCGGAGAGCGCATGGCACGGGTTACCGCGCCGGTAAACAGCAGGATATCCGCATGGCGCGGGGACGGTACCACTTTGATGCCAAAACGTTCGGCGTCAAACAGCGGAGAAAGCGTGGCGAAGATTTCGATTTCGCAACCGTTGCAGCCGCCGCAGTCCACACGGTAAACGTACGCTGAACGCTTGATGCTTTTTAGCAGCGACGCTTTCATGCTGGCAATGGATTCATCCACCGTCATCGGTACCGGAATACCGTTGGCGTCACGTGGGCCTAATAAATTGCTCATCAGCTGGCCTCTTTCATATGGCGAGTCAGTTCAATACGGTCAGACGGCACCAGGCATTTCTGGCGCTTACAGTCCGGGCAGGTCTCAAAGCTTTCACGGTGGTTTTCCGCGCGGCTATCACCGTTGTGCTTAAGTAGCGCAATGGCGTAATCAATCTCTTTTTGTACCGCAAACGGACGGTTACATACGCGGCAATTACACAGCGCAAAGCGGGACTGCTGCAGGAAATCCTCTTTCTTCCACACCGCCAGCTCATACTCCTGCGACAGCTTGATTGCCGCCGTCGGGCAAACTTCTTCGCAACGGGCGCAGAAGATGCAGCGACCGAGGTTGAACTGCCACGCCAACTCATTGGTGACCAGATCGGTTTCGACCGTCAGCGCGTTCGACGGGCACGCATTCACACAGGCCGCACAGCCGATGCACTGCTGCGGATTATGTTCCGGTTTGCCACGGAAGTTTTTATCGACCGCGATCGGCTCCAGCGGATACGACGACGTCGGTGCCCCGGTTTTGATGACTTTTTTGATAAAGGTAAACATGGCGATTCCTTATTTCAGCGGCGAGTTTTTACGCTCGATGCTGTAGCGCTCAAGTTCTTTGTACGGCACGACTTTGCTCTTCTTCTTACGTACATCGACCACGGTCATACGGTCAGTACAGGAGTAGCAAGGATCGAGGCTACCGATAATCAGCGGCGCATCGGAAACGGTATTACCACGCAGCATGTAGCGCAGCGTCGGCCAGTTGGCGTAGGTCGCCGCACGGCAGCGCCAGCGATACAGTTTCTGGTTGTCGCCGGTCATGCTCCAGTGAATGTCATCTCCGCGCGGCGCTTCAGCAAAGCCCAGTGCGAAACGGTGAGGAATGTAGGTAAAGCCTTCCACCATCAGCGGGCCGCCCGGCAGGTTATCCAGACCAAAGTCGATCATATTCAGTGCGGTGTAGACTTCATTAATACGAACTTTCAGACGAGAAATAACGTCGCAGCCTTGCTCGCTATGAACTTCCATCGGCAGCAGACCATAGCCGACAAACGGGTGATCGGCGCGGGTGTCACGCGCGTGGCCGCTGGCGCGAACCATCGGGCCGACGTTACTGAAGTCACGGGCAATTTCCGGATCCAGACGACCAATACCAACGGTACGCTGTTCCATATTCGGCGTACTGAGCAGCATATCGACCAGTTCCTGCACGTCACGGCGCATCTGCTGCGCCAGTTGACGGGTCTGGATCATATCTTCTTTCAGCAGATCACGACGGATACCGCCGATCAGGTTCAGACCGTAAGTTTTACGAGCCCCGGTGAGGATCTCCGCCATCTTCATCGACGTTTCACGCACGCGGAAGAACTGCATAAAGCCGGAGTCAAAACCGGTGAAGTGACAGGCCAGGCCGAGGTTCAGCAGGTGCGAGTGCAGACGCTCAACTTCCAGTAGAATGGCACGGATCATCTGCGCACGTTCCGGCACCACGATGCCCATCGCATTCTCAACGGAGGTGGTATAGGCGGTGCTATGCGCAAAGCCGCAGATACCACACACGCGATCTGACAGGAACGTCACTTCGTTGTAACCCATACGGGTTTCCGCCAGTTTCTCCATGCCGCGGTGGACATAGAACAGACGGTAGTCGGCATCAATAATGTTCTCGCCGTCCACGAACAGGCGGAAGTGACCGGGTTCATCGGAGGTGACGTGCAACGGGCCAATCGGCACCACGTTATTTTTCTTGTCGCCCAGTTCGTTGATGAACTCGTAGGTTTCAGCATCGGTAGTCGGCGCCGGGCGCTGACGATAATCCATGCTGTCTTTACGCAGCGGATAGAGTTCGTCCGGCCAGTCATCGGGCAGTACCAGACGACGCTCATCCGGCAAACCTACCGGGATCAAACCGTACATATCGCGCACTTCGCGCTCGCCCCAGACCGCAGCCGGAACGCGCGGCGTGACGGACGGGAACTCCAGCTTATTGGCATCGACTTCAACGCGGACGGTTATCCAGCATTTGGTGCCCTGCTCCATCGACATCACATAATAAACAGCGTAATGGCCGCACAGCTGGCGTTCGTCGTTACCAAACAACACGGACAACCAGCCGCCCTGTTTGTAGTACAGGAACTCCACCACTTCCGGCAGGTAGTTCACCTTGACGTTGATCGTCAGCTGATCTTTGGTCTGCCAGGCTTCATCCAGCACCACGCCCGGAAAGGCCTGATGCAGCGCAGCGAGATATTGTTGACCTAATTTTTCTTCAGACATGCTCAAACTCTCTTAAATCACGCCACCAGCAAGGAGACGAACGCTAAAAACGCAAACCCAAAACCGGCCCAGGTCACGCGTGAAGTGGCGCAAAAACGCAGACGCGCCATGCTGTTTTCGAACAGGGCGATGACCAGCACGCCGAGGACCAGCTTGACGACGGCAATCACCAGCGCCAACAGCAGCCCACCCGCGGTGAAGGTTTCCATCTGTCCCCACGGCAGGAACACACCAACGAACATTTGCAGAACGACCAGTTGCTTGAGGCTAATGCCCCATTTCAGCACGGCAAAACCGCTGCCGCTGTATTCAGTCAATGGACCTTCCTGCAGCTCTTGCTCTGCTTCTGCCAGATCGAATGGCAGTTTGCCCATTTCGATAAAGGTGGCGAAAGCACAGGCGCACAGTGCCAGAATCAGCGGGATGCTGCGCGCAGCAGGCCAGTGGTAAATGGTATCGGCGATATTGCTGATATGGGTTGAACCCGCAACCTGTGCCGCTACCCACAGCCCCAGCAACAGGATAGGTTCAACCAGCACGCCGAGCATCGCTTCACGGCTGGCACCAATGGCGGTAAACGGGCTACCGGTATCCAGTCCCGCGATAGAGAAGAAAAAACGGGCAATGGCGAACAGGTAAATTAAGGTGATCAGATCGCCCAGTTGCGGCAGCGGTGAGCCAACGGTCACTACCGGTAGCGCAGTGGCGATAGTCAGCATCACGCCCACCATCACAAACGGCGTCAAGCGGAAGACCCAACTGGAATCCGCAGGCGCAATGCTCTGACGGCCCAGCAGTTTGATAATGTCGCGGTATTCCTGCAAAACGCCCGGACCGCGGCGATTGTGCAAACGCGCGCGCGCCACACGGGTAACGCCGGACAGCAGCGGCGCAACGGCAAACAGCACCAGCGCCTGAATTAACGGATATAAAACACTCATTTTCAGGCTCCTCGTGAAACCACAATCACCACCAGCACCGCCAGCTCAATCAGCGCCAGGCGACGGAACAGCACCGGCGCAGCCGCATTCTGCCAGCCCGGAACCAGTGATACCGGATTCAACCACTTACGCAGTTTGAGTACCGGGGCAAAGGCTTCTTTCACCGGCATGGCAAAACCGTGCGCGGTAATGACCATTGACTGCTCGTGATCGTAACCACACACCCATGCCGCACCGCGTGAACGCGACGGCAGACGGTTGCCTTTGAAAATTGCCATGATGATGAACGGCAGCAGCGGACATGCGATCAGCAGCAGCGTGATCATTGGCTGAGAAACGGTGGTGTTCGCAGTTTCCAGCGGCAGCGGAACGGCAGAGGAGATCATCGGCAGCAGCCACGGCGCAGCCACGCCGCCGATCACGCAACAGATAGCCAGCGCAACGACGCTCACACCCATCAGGATTGGCGCGCAGCAGGCGTTTTCAGCTTCCTTCGTGCGCGGTGCACCAAGGAACGTTACGCCATAGACTTTCGCCATACACATCACCGCCAGCGCGCCGGTAATTGCCAGCCCAACCGCCAGCAACGGCCCTAACAGACGACCGACAAACGCCCCGCTGTTACCCAGCTTGAAGAAGGATTGATAGATAACCCACTCACCGGCAAAACCGTTCAGCGGCGGCAGCGCGGCCATCGCCATCAGGCCAACCAACATCGCCAGAGAGATAACCGGCATGCGTTTGCCGATACCGCCCAGTTTTTCGATATCACGATGACCGGTACGGAACCAGATGCTGCCTGCGCCCAAGAACAGAACGCTTTTGAACAGACTGTGGTTTACCAGGTGGTAAAGACCGCCGGTCAAACCCAGCGCAATCAGCGCCGGTTGATTCAGGGAAATCCCGGTCACGCCAGCGCCCAGCCCCAGCAGAATAATGCCGATGTTTTCCAGCGTGTGGTACGCCAGCAGGCGCTGGATATTGTGTTCCATCAGCGCATACAGACCGCCAACAAATGCGGTGATCATGCCCAACACCAGCAGCGTAACACCCCACCACAGCGGCGCATTACCGCCCAGCAGCGACAGGGAGAGAATACCCAGTAGACCGACCTTCATGACCACGGTAGAGAACAGTGCCGCAGCTGGTGCGCTGGCATTGGCGTGTGCCTGTGGCACCCAACCATGCAGAGGAATAATCCCGGCCAGCAGGCCAAAACCTGCCACGCCCAGCAGCCAGATGTCAGACCCGAGCGGCAGCTCCTGGGTGCGCAGGTCTAGCAGACGCAGCTCCAGAGTGCCGTAACGTTGCCACACAAGGTAGCAGGCAACCGCCAGCAGCAGCGTACCAATACGCCCCAGCGCAAACCACAGTTTGCCTTCTTTATTGCATCCGGTGAGGAACACGGCACACAGCGCCATGATTTCCGCCATCACCACCAGCGTACCGAGGTTGCTGGCAACCACCGCACATACCGCCGCGGCCATCAGCAGATTCACCAGCAGGCCGTTAGCTTTCACCTGCGGATGACGATGCCAGTCAATGTTGTACAGGCTGACAAACAGGCCGCACAGTCCCAGCGTAATCAGCCAGATAGCATTCAGTGGAGTAATTTGCAGACTGTGCCCAATAAACGGCATCACGCTGCTCACCGCCAGCGCATTAGTCAGAACGGTAAAACCAGCGGCTGCCGTACACAAGCTGCCGACCGCACCGCCAACTCCAGCAATCCAGCCGCTCAGCGATTTATGAAATGAAAACAGAAATGCCAGAACCGCAGCCGCTGTAAACCAGGCCACGCCGCTGTTAATCAGTGAAATTGCGCTCATTTTGCATCCCCACTCTGAGCCTGCTGAAACAAGGTGAGATCGCCGAAATCGGTATTGAAAGTCAGCTCACGCTTACGTTTGCTGGCGCGGGCGATATCCATGTTGCTCACCAGGTGCAGGGCTTTGGTCGGACACATGCGAACGCAGGCCGGACCAAGCTCGTCAAAACTGCACAGATCGCATTTCACCGCGATGGCACGAACGCCTGGAACCCAGTCCAACAGCGAACTCACGCGAGCAGGCGCTGGCGGAGCCGGAGGCGCTTTTGGCGTATTGGCGTTTGCCGGGATATGCAGCGGACGGCTACCAGAAAACTCTATCGCGCCAAACGGACAAGCGATCCCGCACAGTTTGCAGCTTACGCACAGGCTTTCATTCAGCTGTACGGCGCCATCAACGCGGTTAATGGCATTAACCGGACACACGGTGGCGCAAGGCGCATCTTCACACTGGTGGCAAAGCTGCGGCGCGGATTCTTTTTCATTTAACATCACTTTCAGGCGCGGCATTGACTGCAGGCCATGCTGGCGATGTGTCTCTGAGCAGGCGGCTTCACAGGTGTGGCAGCCAATACAAAGAGTGGAGTCAGCAATTACAAAACGATTCACCAGGCATTCCTCAGGTGATAGTCATTTTTGACGAAAACATGTCTGCAAAATGTCATTTCGACATTTTTCGACATGCCCATTCCCTAAAACATCGTGACGCAGTATGTAAACCGCATCATGACAAAGTGGACAGCACCTGAGGCTTAAGCCGGGCTATGTCCCTCAACCAGTTGGCTTAAATTCACCGGCATATTGTTCTCAACCGCGGTGTACAGGCTGTCGTAGACGGTGGCGATTTTCTCAAGATAGTGCTCCAGCACCTGTTCGCGATCGCGGTTACTGAAACGCTCATCGACTTGACCGTCGATGGTCAACTGTGCCTGTGCAATCAGTTGCTTATCATCACCATCTTTTGTTTCGACGTAGTACTCGATGGTGTGGCTATTGAAGCCATCCGCCAGCGTGACGTAGATAGTGAAGTGTTCAAAAAGGACAAAGCAGAGATCTTTGTCCGGCGCACAGCTCATTGCATGATGCAAACGCGCTTTCGACAGGGTGATCCCCTGAACCAGCGAGTTACAGTAAATACGCCACTGGTCCTGTAGGCGACGATGCCGTTCAGCGATGTAATCGGCTTTTTCGCTTATTTCCCAAATAGTCATGTCAGGTTACCCGTTTAGCAGAGATGAACAGCCTTAAGCACATTTCATGCCAAAATTAAATTACTTAATTTTCATATAGATAAAAAATCAAAGGCGGGTGACGACATGTCATTTCGTCATTGTCGTCATTGTCACGAATGAAAAAATTCAACCTGGCATGCTTATTGCTTTTGATACGGCAACTTCACAGGAGGCGGTATGCACGAAATAACCCTCTGCCAACGGGCACTGGAATTGATTGAACAACAGGCCACGCAACACGGTGCTCAGCGAGTAACTGGGGTCTGGCTCAAAATTGGCGCATTTTCTTGCGTAGAAACCAGCGCTCTCTCCTTTTGTTTTGATCTGGTATGCCGCGGGACCCTTGCAGAAGGTTGTAAACTCCACCTCGAAGAACAAGAAGCCGAATGTTGGTGCGAATCTTGTCAGCAATACGTCACGTTACTGACGCAACGCGTGCGCCGATGTCCGCAATGCAACAGCGATATGCTGAGAATTGTGGCCGATGACGGCTTACAGATTCGACGTATTGAAATAGATCAGACTCCAGCGCCGGATGGCGATGCTTAAGCGTCTTATCCAGCCTACAGAAAGAGCTCGTTTGTAGGCCGGATAAGGCAACGCAGTCATCCGGCAACAGATGTATCGCAAGTAAAAAGATCAGGAGTGAGCGATGTGTACGACATGTGGTTGCGCTGAAGGCAACCTATATATAGAGGGTGATGAGCATAATCCCCACTCGGCGTTTCGCAGCGCGCCATTTGCCCCAGCGGCTCGTCCAGCGCTGAATATTACCGGTGTGAAGACCTCAAATTTCACACCGAGCCAGACCGAAGAAGGCGATTTGCACTACGGTCACGGTGAGGCAGGAACCCACGCACCAGGTATGAGCCAACGCCGTATGCTGGAAGTGGAAATTGACGTACTGGACAAAAACAACCGCCTGGCCGAGCGCAACCGTGCCCGCTTTGCGGCCCGTCAGCATCTGGTGCTGAACCTTGTTTCAAGCCCGGGCTCCGGTAAAACCACGCTGCTGACCGAAACGCTGATGAAGCTGAAAGATAGCGTGCCGTGCGCCGTTATTGAAGGTGACCAGCAGACGGTGAACGATGCTGCCCGTATTCGCGCCACAGGCACGCCCGCCATTCAAGTCAACACCGGTAAAGGTTGCCACCTTGACGCACAAATGATTGCTGACGCCGCGCCGCGTTTGCCGCTTGACGATAACGGCATTCTGTTCATTGAGAACGTCGGCAACCTGGTCTGCCCGGCCAGCTTCGACCTCGGCGAGCGCCATAAAGTGGCCGTGCTTTCCGTCACCGAAGGTGAAGACAAACCGCTGAAATATCCACATATGTTTGCCGCCGCATCACTGATGCTGCTCAACAAAGTGGATCTGTTACCGTACCTCAATTTTGACGTTGAAAAATGCATCGCCAGCGCCCGGGAAGTGAACCCGGGAATTGAGATTATCCTGATTTCCGCCACCAGTGGTGAAGGGATGGATCAATGGCTCTCCTGGCTGGAGACGCAGCGATGTGCATAGGTGTTCCGGGTCAAATCCGCACCATTGATGGCAACCAGGCCAAAGTCGACGTTTGCGGTATTCAGCGCGACGTCGACCTGACGCTGGTCGGTAGCTGTGATGAACATGGCCAACCGCGCCTCGGCCAGTGGGTACTGGTCCACGTCGGTTTTGCCATGAGCATCATTAATGAAGCTGAAGCGCGCGATACGCTCGACGCGCTGCAAAACATGTTTGACGTTGAGCCGGATGTCGGCGCGTTGCTGTACGGCGAGGAAAAATAAATGCGTTTTGTTGACGAATACCGCGCACCAGAGCAGGTGATGCAACTGATAGAGCACCTGTCTGAACGTGCCGCCCACCTCCCCTACACGGCTGAACGCCCACTGCGCATCATGGAAGTTTGTGGTGGTCATACCCACGCTATCTTCAAATTCGGCCTCGACCAGTTGCTACCGGAAAACGTGGAGTTTATTCATGGTCCGGGTTGCCCGGTTTGCGTTCTGCCGATGGGTAGAATCGACAGCTGTGTAGAAATCGCCAGCCATCCAGAAGTGATTTTCTGCACCTTTGGTGATGCGATGCGCGTCCCAGGTAAGCAAGGCTCCCTGCTGCAAGCCAAGGCGCGCGGTGCTGATATCCGTATCGTCTATTCACCGATGGATGCGCTGAAGCTGGCACAGGAAAACCCAACGCGTAAGGTGGTGTTCTTTGGTCTGGGTTTTGAAACCACAATGCCAACGACCGCTATCACTCTGCAACAGGCAAAGCAGCGTGACGTGCAGAACTTTTACTTTTTCTGCCAGCACATCACGCTTATCCCTACGCTGCGCAGCCTGCTGGAACAGCCGGACAACGGTATTGACGCCTTTTTAGCACCAGGCCACGTCAGCATGGTGATTGGCACAGATGCCTATAATTTCATTGCTTCAGACTTCCATCGTCCGTTAGTGGTCGCCGGTTTTGAACCGCTCGATCTCCTGCAAGGCGTGGTGATGTTAATTGAGCAGAAAATTGCCGCGCACAGCCAGGTAGAAAACCAGTACCGCCGCGTGGTACCGGATGCCGGTAACGCGTTAGCGCAACAGGCCATCGCCGAGGTGTTCTGCGTCAATGGCGACAGCGAATGGCGTGGTCTGGGCGTTATCGAATCCTCTGGCGTTCACCTGACGCCTGACTATCAGCGCTTTGATGCCGAAGCCCATTTCCAGCCAGCGCCGCAGCAGGTGTATGACGATCCGCGCGCGCGTTGTGGGGAAGTACTGACGGGCAGATGTAAACCACATCAGTGCCCATTATTTGGCAAAACATGTAACCCGGAGACAGCGTTTGGCGCCCTGATGGTCTCCTCAGAAGGCGCATGTGCCGCCTGGTATCAGTATCGTCAGCAGGAGTGTGAAGCATGAGCAGCGTACAACTCGCCCACGGTAGCGGCGGTCAGGCTATGCAGCAGTTGATCAACAGTCTGTTTATGGAGGCATTCGCGAATCCGTGGCTGGCGGAACAAGAAGATCAGGCACGTCTGGAACTGGCGCAACTGGTCGCTGAAGGCGATCGTCTGGCGTTTTCAACCGACAGCTATGTTATCGATCCGTTGTTCTTCCCGGGCGGTAATATCGGCAAGCTGGCTATCTGTGGTACGGCTAACGACGTGGCGGTCAGCGGCGCGATCCCGCGCTATCTCTCCTGCGGTTTTATCCTCGAAGAAGGTTTACCAATGGAGACGCTGAAAACCGTCGTTAACAGCATGGCGGCAACCGCGCGCGAAGCGGGTATCGCCATCGTCACCGGTGACACCAAGGTTGTACAGCGCGGCGCGGCAGACAAGCTTTTTATCAACACCGCCGGAATGGGCGCGATCCCCGCCAACATTCACTGGGGCGCACAGACCCTGAGCGTGGGCGATGTGCTGCTGGTCAGCGGTACGCTTGGCGATCACGGCGCAACCATCCTTAACCTGCGCGAACAGTTGGGTCTGGATGGCGAACTGGTCAGCGACTGTGCGGTATTGACGCCGCTTATCCAGACGCTGCGTGATATTCCTGGCGTCAAGGCGCTGCGTGACGCCACCCGTGGCGGCGTGAATGCAGTAACGCATGAATTTGCCGCATCATGCGGGTTTGGCATTGAGCTGTCTGAAGCGGCCCTGCCCGTGAAGCCCGCGGTGCGTGGCGTTTGCGAGCTGCTGGGTCTGGATGCGCTCAACTTTGCTAACGAAGGCAAGCTAGTGATTGCCGTTGAACGCCAGGCCGCTGAAACCGTACTTGCCGCGCTGCGCGCGCATCCGTTAGGACGCGATGCCGCAATGATTGGCGAAGTGGTAGAACGCAAAGGTGTGCGTCTGGCCGGACTTTACGGCGTGAAACGAACCCTCGATTTACCACACGCCGAACCTTTACCTCGTATATGCTAACTGCCCATTAGCAGCAACGTGTAGGCCGGATAAGCGAAATCGCTATCCGGCAATAATTTACGACTTATACCTATAATTCATTTACCGTTTTCGCACCGTTCTGCGGTGCTTTTCCTGGAAAAGCAATATGTCGTATACACCGATGAGTGACCTCGGACAGCAAGGCCTGTTCGATATTACTCGTACATTATTACAGCAGCCCGATCTCCCGTCTCTTAGCGAGGCGCTTTCGCAGCTGGTCAAGCGTTCAGCGCTGGCCGACTGTGCGGCTATTGTCTTATGGCAGGCACAAACGCAGCGTGCGCGTTATTTTGCGACGCGTGAAAATGGTAAACCCATCGATTATGAAGACGAAACGGTACTGGCCCATGGCCCGGTACGCCGTATTTTGTCTCGCCCCGATGCGCTGCACTGCAACTATCATGAGTTTACGGAAACCTGGCCACAGCTGGCTTCAGGTGGACTGTATTCTGAATTTGGCCACTACTGCCTGCTGCCGCTGGCGGCAGATGGGCGCATCTTTGGCGGTTGCGAGTTCATCCGTAACGAGGATCGTCCGTGGAGTGAAAAAGAATATAACCGTCTACAGACCTTCACCCAGATAGTCGGCGTCGTTGCTGAACAAATTCAAAGCAGGGTCAGCAACAACGTCGATTACGATCTGTTGTGCCGCGAGCGTGATAACTTTCGCATCCTGGTCGCCATCACCAATGCGGTACTCTCCCGCCTGGACATTGACGAACTGGTCAGCGAAGTCGCCAAAGAGATCCATCACTACTTCGACATTGATGCCATCAGCATCGTGTTACGCAGCGATCGCAAAAACAAGCTCAGCATTTATTCCACCCACTATCTGGATGAACATCATCCAGCGCACGAACAAAGTGAAGTGGACGAAGCGGGCACGCTCTCTGAACGCGTTTTCAAAAGCAAAGAGATGCTGCTGATTAATCTGAGCGAACGCGATACGCTCGCCCCTTACGAACGGATGCTGTTCGAAACCTGGGGCAACCAGCTACAAACCCTGTGTCTGTTACCGCTGATGTCCGGCAATACTATGCTCGGCGTACTCAAGCTGGCACAGTGCGAAGAGAAAGTTTTCACTACCGCCAACCTCAAGCTATTGCGCCAAATTGCCGAGCGTGTGGCAATTGCCGTGGATAACGCGCTTGCCTATCAGGAGATTCACCGCCTGAAAGAACGTCTGGTAGATGAAAACCTGGCGCTGACAGAACAACTCAACAATGTAGAGAGTGAGTTCGGTGAAATCATTGGCCGCAGCGAAGCGATGTACAGCGTACTCAAGCAGGTCGAAATGGTGGCGCAAAGCGACAGCACCGTCCTGATTCTGGGTGAGACCGGAACGGGTAAAGAGCTGATCGCACGGGCCATTCACAACCTGAGCGGACGTAACGCCCGTCGGATGGTGAAGATGAACTGTGCGGCAATGCCTGCCGGATTACTGGAAAGCGATCTGTTTGGTCATGAGCGTGGCGCGTTTACCGGCGCCAGCACGCAGCGGATTGGTCGTTTCGAGCTGGCAGATAAAAGTTCGCTGTTCCTCGATGAAGTTGGCGATATGCCGCTGGAGCTTCAGCCTAAGCTACTGCGCGTTCTGCAAGAGCAGGAGTTTGAACGTCTGGGCAGTAATAAGCTGATCCAGACCGACGTGCGCTTGATCGCCGCTACCAACCGCGATCTGAAGAAGATGGTCGCCGATCGCGAATTTCGTAACGATCTCTACTATCGACTGAACGTCTTCCCGATCCATCTGCCGCCACTGCGCGAGCGCCCGGAAGATATCCCGCTGCTGGTGAAAGCTTTCACCTTTAAAATTGCTCGCCGGATGGGGCGCAATATCGACAGCATTCCCGCCGAGGCGCTGCGTACGCTGAGCAGCATGGAGTGGCCGGGCAACGTGCGCGAACTGGAAAATGTGGTGGAGCGCGCGGTTCTGCTTACCCGAGGCAACGTGCTGCAGCTGTCCCTTCCGGATATTGCCCCTTTGATGCCGTCTACGCCTCCGGTGGCAACCGAAGTCGCACAGGACGGCGAAGATGAATACCAGTTGATTATGCGCGTATTGAAAGAAACCAACGGTGTGGTTGCCGGTCCCAAAGGCGCGGCACAACGGCTGGGGCTGAAACGTACAACGTTACTCTCACGCATGAAGCGATTGGGTATTGATAAGGATGCACTGGTTTAACGGTTCGCCCGATGGCGCTTTGCTTATCGGGTCTATCCACTGGTGCGTTTGTATTTGTAGGCCGGATAAGGCGCAGCCGCCATCCGGCATAGAATTGTTACATTACTTCTTGCGCTGATATTTCTCTGGCAATTCCGGGACAGGGCGTTTGTCATCAATCAGATGACGCACGGTCAGAATCGGATGACGCCAGAGCATTCTTGGCCCAGCCCAACGCATAATTTGCTTCATCTCTTCGCGTTTAGCAGGTTGATAGCAGTGCACCGGACACTGCTTGCAGGCCGGTTTTTCCTCGCCAAACACGCACTTATCCAGGCGCTTTTGCGCATAGGTAAATAACGCATCGTAATGCCCCGGCTCGTCTGAAGCCTGCGGACACTGGCGCTCGTAGAGTGAGATCATTCTCTGGATCGTCATTTTTTCACGTGCAATACGTTTGCCGGACATAATGCCTCCACAATTAAGTTGCATAAATAATACACCTTAACCATAGAGGCAACCAATAGCCGTTAACAATTCCAGGAAGAATGACTAAATTGCCCGGCGTTTATAAGGACGGTAGTGCGGTAGCCAAAAGTTATCGTTGATGCTCTGCAGCAACACCTCGTCGCTTATCTTCTCTGCCACACCGGACTGCTGTGCCGCCTTACCGACCTCAAAAGCAATGCTGCGAGTCACGTCGCAGATTGTCCCAATCTCCGGCAACAGAGCGCCTTCCCCGTTACGAACCAGCGGAGAAGCATCGGCCAGTGCGCAGCTTGCCGCCATCAGCATAGCGTCTGTTATGCGCGTCGCACCACTGGCGATAGCCCCCAGACCGATAGCCGGGAAAACATACACGTTATTACATTGCGCAACCGGAATGGAGCGCCCATTAAATTCAACTGCATCACAGGGGCTGCCGGTCGCGATGATGGCCTGTCCCCTGGTCCAGCGAACAATATCTTCTGGCCGCGCTTCCATTCTCGAGGTGGGATTCGACAGCGGCATAACAATCGGGTGATCGCAGTATTGATACATCGTGCTAATCACCTCCTGCGAGAACAATCCGGCATGGCCCGACACACCCAGCATCACCGTGGGTTTGACATTATGAATCACCTCCAGTAATGACGGCGCCTGCCCCTCATACTGCCAGTCAGATAATGCCTCGGGAGGTTGTGCCAGCGGTTGCTGGAAATCCGCTAAAGCATGATTGGTGGTCATCACCAGACCGTCGCGATCCACCATAAAAATTGTCCGTCTGGCTTCAGACTGGCTCATCCCTTCACTGATGCGACAGGCAATGATATGCCGGGCTATGCCACATCCGGCTGCGCCCGCGCCCACAATCACGATCGGTTGCTTGCAGAAATCGCGGCCGCTGCCACGACATGCGGCAAGTAAGGTCGCCAGAGCTACCGACGCAGTGCCCTGAATGTCATCATTAAAGCAGCACAGATCATCGCGATAACGCTCCAGCAGAGGCACTGCGGTATGTTGAGCGAAGTCTTCAAACTGCAGCAAAACGTCAGGCCAGCGCCGTTTTACGGCCGCAATAAACATGCCAATAAATGCGAAGTAGTCTTCACCGGTGATACGCGGATGACGCCAGCCGATATAGCGCGGATCGTCCAGCAGTCGCGTATTGTTCGTCCCGACATCCAGTAGAATGGGGAGCGTATTAGCCGGATTTACCCCGCCACATACGGTATAGAGCGACAGTTTTCCGATAGGGATCCCCATACCGCCTACGCCCTGGTCACCCAGTCCCAGAATGCGTTCGCCATCTGTAACGACGATGACCTTGATATTGTGCCGTGGATTATCATGCAAAATATCGTCAATACGATCGCGATCGGGCCATGAAATAAAGACGCCACGCGCACGACGATATATCCAGGAGAATTTTTCGCAAGCGGCCCCGACTACCGGGGTATAAACGATGGGCAGCATCTCCGGCAGATGCTTTTTCAGCAGGTAATAAAATAACGTTTCGTTGGTATCCTGAATATTACGCAGATAAATATGTCGAGCGTTGTGGGATTCAGCCTCAAGATATTGTTGATACGCCCGCTCGGCTTGTTCATCAATATTCTCAATGGCGCAAGGCAGTAGTCCACTCAGATTAAAGTCATGTCTTTCTTGCTGCGTGAAGCTACTTCCCTTGTTCAATAACGGAGACTCAAGCAGTAACTTCCCCGTAAACGGGACGTATAAAACATCGTTTGTCACGTTGCCATCCATAAATTACAACCAGATAAAAAAATAAGAGCCTGCATTAACAGGCTCTCGGGATTCAAATCAGGACATAGTTGGCAACCAGCATCGCCGCGATACCGGCCAGCGCTGGAAGCAGCGTTCTTCTGACGAT
Organism: Citrobacter sp. CF971; assembly: GCF_006385635.1. NCBI lineage: Bacteria > Pseudomonadati > Pseudomonadota > Gammaproteobacteria > Enterobacterales > Enterobacteriaceae > Citrobacter > Citrobacter sp. CF971. Next base: position 3,899,820 of record NZ_CP041051.1, read on the forward strand.
CATAAACGGTGAACATTCCCCTGCTTTGCTTACCGCAATAATGATGCCAGCCACAGGAGACATTGAGCGCCCCATTCCCGCCATCAACTGCATTGGCAGAATCATATTGACAGCGCTCTCACCAAATTTTGCCGCAATGGAGGGAGCCAGGCCGGAGAAAGAGAAAAAGGCGGCTACGCCAGAGCCTGTCAGGACGGCGGTGACGCCCACCAGCGCGGTCATCACCAGCGTCATACTGGTAAAACCCAGGCCTGCGTTTTGCACTGACTGCAACAGGTAGTCCACCGCGCCAATTTTCTGCAGCCCCTGGGCATAGATATCCGCACACACCAACAAGGAAACAATACTGGTAAACATGCTGCCCATGCCTTTGAAAAAGACCTGTAACCCTTTACAGCAGTTTTTGAAATCTCGGGTAGCCACCAGTTCGAAGAAAAACGCGACGACCGCGCCAAGGATCATTGCCGTGACCACGTCAATTTTGATGGATTTGATCACCAAAGGGCTAAAGACCAGCACCAGTGCTACAGGCAGGACCGGTAACAACGCGTAAATAGCGGGTGCCTTGCGGCCCTCTTCTTCTGCTTGCGCGACGCTTTGCTCGCCTGATATGAAGCCATCCTTTTTGTCGAAATACTTCGCGGTGAAGTAAATCACTACAGCAACGGCCAACATCACCACCACCGCCACCGGCATCTGGTAATGAGCGAAGTAGATAGCGCTTTCCATGCCAGCATGCTTGGCCGCCAGATTCGCAGTACCAACCGCAGGCCCTAGATCCATAAATGCGCACAGACCGATCATCGCGGCTGCAGAAGCTTTACTGACCCCAAGACGAACCAGTACCGGGAAGAATGTCACCAGCAGCAACATCGCCAGCCCCGCCGCACTTGAAATTGCCACGTGCAGAAGCTGTGCGCAGATGTACCCCAACGCGAGGATCAGGTAAGGCGCTTTAATCACCTGTAGCGGACGAATGCACATATTCACCATCGCATTCGACGCTTTGATGTGATCCATATAGCTGGCAAATCCACCCGCCGCCATGATGATAAGACCAATACCCGCAATTTGTGTGGTCAGCGATTCTTTGGCAAAGCTAAAGATGTCCAGCCAGGTTGACCCCGTGGATTTCGCTTTATCATAGAGAATGCTGTTTTCAGGATAAAACAATACGGTAATGGTCAATAATGCCAGTCCAGCGAGTAATAAAACAGTTTGCGGCTGATAGTTTTTTACAATTAACCATGCTGCAATAACTGTTATCACTATTGCTATAATAAACGCTGTCATAATAACAATTCCTATGCCATACAAATTTGGTAGGGTTACCCGTCATATCATCATTGCTTATGTAGGATAGTAAAAAAGCGCCTCCATATATAAGCAGTTATAATATGTACGTAAATTTATCGTATTACACACTCAAATATTGAGATTTAATTGTAATGGGTTGTGTGGTTATAAAATACGGGAAAGATATTTTCCCACCCCTTTTTGTGAGTAAGATCGCAACTTATATGAGTATGGTCATATCTTCCAGGAAGAGCTGGATGCGGGTTTCCAGGATATTCATTCAATGATTGACGTCGAAAGCGTATTACCCTATAACAACGTTGATATTCAACAGCAATCGGGTGTTATCCATGTATAATAAAAACACATTAAGTCTGGATGAGTATAACTTACTTACTCTTAATATGGGTGTTCTAACTGAATCTGAGTGCCGACTCAATGAGTACATTAATAAACACTTCAATGAACTGCCTTACCATGGCATTGTTGATCTCTCGCAAAATGCGATGGTAAGCAAAGCAACTATTGGCCGATTTTTAAATAAAATGGGGTTTACGGGTTATGCTGCTTTCCGCAAGGCATTAGACATCACGCTGTCAAAAAATAAAATATCCGCACCGTTTGAGAAAAACATCAAACTGCGTAACAATCCTGGGATTACCACTGAAAGTATCGTTACCGATTTCACCTACAAAGTATCAGAATTATTTAATCAATTTAAAAATAATATCGATATTGAGAGCCTTAATGCATTTATCGATCTGGTGCTGAACAACAAACGTCATATTTATGTCGTCGGCCCTTCATCGTCTCATGCCATGGCAACGCATTTTTGTACACTGCTAAAGTACTTCCGCAGTAACATCTCCCTGTTACCGACGGACATCAGCGAACTCCCCAAATGTCTCGTCAACATTGAGGAAGGAGATGTCCTGATTGTTTTCTCTTACTATCGATTTAACCGGGTCGCCCTCAATATTGCAAGATGGTTCAGAAAAAAGAATGCCGCCGTAGTGTTGGTGACCAACTCAGAGGCGAACCCTTACGGTAAGTTCTGCGATCTGCAGTTTGTTCTCCCAAGCGACGTACATTCCATTTTTCAAAGCCGTATTCTTGGCTTCTTTTTTATCGAACTCATTCTACATCTGGCTTATGAGAAAGGAGATAGCGAGGGGAATTTTGCCCAACTGGAAGAATTATTCGTCTTTTTCGAAACATTTTCGGCATCGTCCCACAATACTTAGTGCCACCAACCGCCAGGAGAGCTATCCCTCCCGGCGACATGACGAATCAGGCAATATCTGCGGTTTTCACGCGATCGAACTCAGCGATAGTCTCAGCGATTAACGCGTCGTTAGCCCCGATATATGACAGCGGCTCGCAGGCGGCAGCAATTTCCGCCCCAGATAATGACGCGCGGATTTCCGGGCTAGCCTGTACGATCTCCATGAAGCTGTACTCGCCGGTTGCATGCTTCAGCAGATTTTTCACCAGGTTATAGGCGGACTCTCTGCCAATTTTGGCGGCAAGCTTCATCGTCAGCGACTCAGACATAATAAAGTGCTTTGAGCAGTCAAAATTAGCGCGCATCTTATCTTCATTAACAATGAGATGCGAAAGCAGATTCTTTGCGCGTGTCAGGCTGGTCGATAACGCATTAGAGGCCTCCGGGAGGATCGTCCAGTTTAATACCCGCATTGAGGCAGCTCGTACATCCTGTTGATCCAGCATTGCTGGCGCGCCGGAAGCATACATCCACCCCATTCTTGCCAACGTTTGCACCATATTACTGGCGCGTGGATTAACTTTGTGTGGCATGGTGCTGGATCCGCCACCGCCCTCTCCTTCGAGTACTTCTGCAATCGGCGTGCGTCCCATGGTTTCGACATCGTTGGCCAGACGACACAGCGTGCCGTGAACAAGAGCAAAAAACTGCACAACTTCAACAACCGCATCCTGGCTGGCATTATTAATGCCGCAGGGTACGTTCAGACCCAGTGCCAACATCAGCCGCTGGCGCGTTTCCATTCCCTGCTTACCTACAGAAGCCAGATTCCCCACCGCACCGCCAAAAAGTCCGGTTACGGCACGCGGATACAGCTGCTGTAGTCGTGTCAGGTGGCGGTTTATCTCCGCCAGATAACTGCAAACATGAAGCCCCCACGTCGTTGCAGAGGCATCCACCGAATTGGTACGCGCAACCATTACCGTACGCGCGTGTCGTAACGCCATCGCTTTCATGGCTTCGCCAACATCAAGCAATTGCTCACGCAATAGCCGCAGCGTTTGCTGCAATCTCATCGCCATGCCTGAGTCGAGTAAATCCTGAGTGGTGCATCCCCAATGCAGAAACTGACTGACCAGCGGTGTTCCGCTGGCGGAGATCTGATCGATCAGCGGCTTTATCGCCATGCCGACCGTTTGTGTTTCCTGCGCCAAGGCTGGCCAGTCTATCTGTATTTCCCGACAGGTTTGTTCAATTTCAACGGCTGCTTGTTCAGGAATAATTCCCAACTCACTTTGCACTCGAGCGACCGCCGCCTCAAAACGCAACCAACAACGCAGCAGATTGTCGTCAGACCATATTTCCCGCATCTTATCCTGAGTGAACAATGATGAATAAAGGTCAGAATCAAATACCGTTGTTTGCTTCCCGTACATACAGCGCCTCTCCGGCTAGTGAATGCGTGATAATAGAAAATTTGATTAATCAATTTTGCGGGATTTGTCTGCCAAATTATAGGGGAAAATAGTATTCCCACCTCAATAGTAATCATGAGAATACAACATTCCCATTTTCAGCTTTTCTACCCAGTAGAAATGAGACGTACTTCACAGTAATTTTCATGATCATATATTGTAGAGCCGTAACATTTTAAAAGCCCCATAATTAAATATTAGAGCCATTAATACAATAGTAAAAACAGAGATATTTATGCGTGAATAATCACATTTTATCACGAGAAAAAATGATTCCCATATCACTACCATTCCTTTTTCACGAACAATTATCCCGCTGTAAACTTTATTTATGGTCAGGAAATCAATGCTGGTTTGAGGGATGATATGAAGCTAAAAAATTATTCACTAATATTACTAATGGGTATGAGTTCCTCGGCGTTCGCCTTAAATGTGTATAATAAAGATGGAAATACGCTGGACATCTATGGCCGCGTTGAGGGTAAAATCGCGAGTGGTCAGAATTCATTTGCTGGCAGTGAAAGCCGAAGCGATTTGGGTGGACGTATAGGTATTTATCTCACGCGAGATTTGGATATTCTGCCAGAGACCAAAATCGTGGGGCGCCTGGAATGGCAGGTGCGTACCGAAAAAAATGATAACAATACCGGTGAAAGCGATATGGAGGCCCGATATTCCTATGTCGGCCTGTCAAATAAAACATGGGGTGAACTGATCACCGGGAGAATCAAAAACCCGTTGTATCAGGTAATGAAAATGACCGATAAATACAAAAATTTCACCCCTAATATCTACAGCTATGGCATTACAACCATTGATGATTCGTACCAGTTCAACCGACAGGACGGCACCGTTCAGTGGAACGCTAAATTTGCCGGCAATGAGATTCAGCTGGCATGGGTCTCCGGTAATGGCAACAGTGATAACGAAGCTCTGGATTACGGCGCGATGGCCAGCTATCGCAAGTCTTTCAAATTTGGCGACTTTAGGATTACACCTGCGATAGCGGCCAGCCGTTATAAACGACAGGACGGCGTAGTGACCACCGATGGACGTAATCAAAACGATCAAATCATGGGAGGATTACAACTCAGTTATAAAGCCTATGAAGTCGCAGTAACCGCATTACGTACGTCTATCTCTCGCGATAACAAAAGCGATAATAATTACAAAGGGATGGATTCGCTCATTTCCTACAACTTTGGCACCGTCAAGGTTCTTACCGGATATAGCTTTTTAAATGAAGATGGTAAAGATATTGCTGAAAAAGAAGACTGGCGTGCTGAAGCGCAATTAACATTGGCTAAAGACACGTGGTTATCATTTACTTACGATAAAGAGTTCGCAAGTAAGAACAAAAAGACCAATGATGATGCGCTTATCGTTGGGCTCCGTTATGATTTCTAAGAGATAAAAAATGAAAAAAATAACATTACTTGCCGCAGCGACGACTTTCGCATTAAGTAGTATCTGTGTTCACGCGGATACGTTATTAGCGCCTTCCGCACATGCGAAAATGGATGGTGAGAATAAAATTGTCGCGCTTTATGGTAACTCTTTCACTTTCTATAACAATAATATTAATACCCGCCTGCGGGATTTGACGCAGTCCTTACTGCCTGATCACGCCAAAGGCTATAAATATCGGGGGATCACGATTTCCAGCGGTCATTTAGGCTGGCAAATTGAGAATATGCGCTATCAGAACACGCTACAGAAATGGGATGTCGTCGTCCTGCAGGGAAACTCAACAGAAACGATTTCAAAGAAAGAAAGTACCCGGCAAAACTTCGTGGACTCTGCAACCCAAATGGCCGAAATGGCGCATAAAGCCGGTGCAAAAGTCGTCTATTTCATGACCTGGCCGAAAAAAGACAAACCCGAAGATAGCCAAAAACTGGCAGATGCTTATCTCTCGATTGCGCAAAAAACGGGGGGATATGTGGCTCCGGTAGGCCTGGCTTTCGAGAAAGCACGTAAAACGCACCCAGAAATTAACCTGTATTATCAAGATGGTGTACACCCTTCGATTTCTGGAACGTATCTCGCCGCCTGTGTATTTTTCGCTACTCTGTATAACCAGTCTCCGGTCGGCGGTGCGCTTCCTATTGATACAGACATGAGCCCTGGCGACGCCAAAGCCTTGCAGCAAGTGGCCTGGGAAACCGTCACTGAGTTCCAGAAGCCATAATCATCGGGTTAGTCTTCCCCCACACGCCGACAATCGTGTCGGCGTAAACGCATTATCCTCATCCATTCCTTAGCGCCCTACGCAAATAAGAATTATTTTCATTTATTTATGCCATGTGCTATATAACATAGCAAAGGCTATATTCGATGATAAATTAACCATTTTGTTGTGAGGGATACTATGCCGCATCTGCCCCATCTGAAATCGTTTCTCCTTGCCAGCGTAATCACGGCGCTGACGCTGTCTCCTGCCTGGGCGAAAGAAAAATTTAAGGTAGTAACCACCTTTACGGTGATTGCCGATATGGCGAGCAATGTGGCGGGAGATGCAGCAGAGGTCAGTTCCATCACCAAACCTGGCGCAGAAATTCACGAATATCAACCAACCCCAGGTGATATTAAACGAGCGCAAGGCGCACAGCTTATTCTCTCCAACGGTCTTAACCTCGAACTATGGTTTGCCCGCTTCTACCAAAATTTGTCCGGCGTACCAGAAGTGATGGTCTCAAACGGCGTCCAGCCAATGGGTATCAGCGAAGGGCCGTACAACGGCAAACCGAACCCGCATGCCTGGATGTCAGCGGAGAACGCACTCATCTACGTGGATAACATTCGCGATGCGCTGATGAAATACGATCCAGACAATGCCGCCACTTACCAGAAAAATGCGGAGAATTATAAAGCGAAAATCCAGCAGACCCTGGCGCCGCTGCATGCTGAACTGGTAAAACTCCCCGCCGATAAACGCTGGCTGGTCACCAGTGAAGGCGCATTCTCCTACCTGGCCCGTGATAACAGCCTGAAAGAGCTGTATCTGTGGCCGATCAATGCCGATCAGCAAGGTACGCCGAAGCAGGTACGCAAGGTAATCGATGCGATCAGAGAGCATCATATCCCAACGGTATTTAGCGAAAGCACCGTGTCCGACAAACCAGCGCGTCAGGTTGCCCGTGAATCTGGCGCGTATTACGGAGGCGTGCTGTATGTCGATTCGCTCAGCGCTGCCGATGGTCCGGTACCGACCTATCTGGATTTACTGCGCGTCACCACGCAAACCATTGTTAACGGCATCAACAAAGGTCTGGAGAGCCAACCATGAGTCAATCTGCGATTACCGTGAATCAGGTTACGGTGACGTATCGCAACGGTCATACCGCATTGCGGGATGCCACTTTTCAGGTTCCGGGCGGCTCAATTGCCGCTCTGGTCGGCGTAAACGGGTCGGGAAAATCAACGCTTTTTAAAGCGCTGATGGGTTTTGTCCGCCTGGCGCAAGGGGAAATCTCAATTCTGCAACTGCCGGTAAATAAGGCGCTCAAACAGAATCTGATCGCCTATGTCCCTCAGTCAGAAGAGGTGGACTGGTCGTTTCCGGTACTGGTGGAAGATGTGGTGATGATGGGACGCTTTGGCCATATGGGCTGGCTGCGTCGACCAAAACAAATCGACCACGCCTGCGTGGATGCGGCACTGGCGCGGGTTGATATGCTGGACTATCGCCATCGTCAGATAGGTGAACTGTCCGGTGGGCAGAAAAAACGCGTCTTTCTGGCACGCGCCATTGCACAGGACGGACAGGTTATTTTACTGGATGAACCCTTCACCGGCGTGGATGTAAAAACCGAGGCCCGGATCATCGACCTGCTGCGTGAGCTGCGTGATGAGGGTCGAACCATGCTGGTCTCTACCCATAATCTGGGATCCGTCACCGAGTTTTGTGATTACACGGTGATGATTAAGGGCACGGTGCTGGCAAGTGGACCAACCGATACCACCTTTACCCCCGAGAATCTCGAGCTGGCATTCAGCGGCGTACTGCGTCACGTTGCGCTGAGCGGCGGCGAACAACACGTGATTACCGACGATGAACGCCCGTTTATTTCGCGACGTGCGGCAAGCGAGGGGGAATAATCATGAACTGGCTGACAGAGCCGTTTGGTTACCAGTATATGCTCAACGCCATGTGGGTCTCAGCGATGGTCGGCGGTCTGTGCGCGTTTCTCTCCTGCTATCTGATGCTAAAAGGCTGGTCGCTGATTGGCGATGCACTATCGCACTCTATTGTTCCGGGCGTGGCAGGCGCTTATATGTTAGGGCTTCCCTTCGCACTGGGCGCATTCCTTTCCGGCGGCCTGGCGGCGGGCAGTATGCTGTTTCTTAATCAGCGTTCGCGCCTGAAGGAAGATGCGATTATCGGACTGATTTTTTCGTCTTTTTTCGGTATCGGGCTGTTTATGGTGTCGCTCAATCCGATGTCAGTGAACATTCAGACCATTATTCTCGGCAACGTGCTGGCGATTGCACCGGAAGATATTCTGCAACTGGCCATCATCGGGGTTATCTCGCTGACTATCCTGTTTTTGAAGTGGAAAGATCTGATGGTGGTCTTTTTTGATGAAAACCACGCGCGCTCTATCGGTTTAAACCCGGGTCGGTTGAAGTTGTTGTTTTTTACGCTGCTTTCCGTTTCAACGGTAGCCGCCCTGCAAACCGTCGGTGCATTTCTGGTGATTTGCCTGGTGGTTACGCCCGGAGCGACGGCCTGGCTGCTGACCGATCGTTTTCCACGCCTGCTCACCATCGCCGTAGCTATCGGCAGCCTGACCAGCTTTTTCGGCGCCTGGCTGAGCTACTGGCTGGACGGCGCAACCGGCGGAATTATCGTCGTTCTGCAAACATTGCTGTTCCTGCTGGCATTTGTCTTCGCACCAAAACATGGTCTGCTGGCGAATCGCCGCCGCGCCCGTCAGGTCAATAAGGAGCTGATATGATCTTGACAACGCTGCTGGAACCCTTTCAGTTTAGCTTTATGGTCAATGCGCTGGTTATCTCCACCATTGTCGCCGTGCCCTGCGCGCTGCTGTCGGTATTTTTAGTTCTCAAAGGCTGGGCGCTGATGGGCGATGCCATGAGCCATGCGGTTTTTCCAGGGATCGTTCTGGCTTATATCGCAGGCATCCCGCTGGCAATTGGCGCATTTGTCGCTGGATTGTTCTGCGCGATAGCAACCGGATACCTCGACGATAACAGCCGCATTAAGCGCGACACCATCATGGGCATTGTTTTCTCCGGGATGTTCGGTGCGGGACTGGTGCTGTATGTTTCCATTCAGTCGGAAGTGCATCTCGATCATATTCTGTTCGGCGATATGCTCGGTATATCACTGACCGATATCATGCAAACAATGGCGATCGCTTTGGGGATCGCGCTTATTATTGGGCTTAAGTGGAAAGATCTGCTACTGCATGCGTTCGATCCGCATCAGGCAAAGGCCAGTGGGCTTAACACTGCACTGTTACATTACGGCCTGCTGTGCATGATCGCCCTGACGATTGTCGCCACGCTAAAATCTGTCGGGATTATTTTGTCGATTTCTTTACTGATTGCTCCCGGCGCCATCGCGATCTTAATGACGCGAAAATTTTCTCACGCCTTGTGGCTGGCGGTGATTATGTCGGTCGTTACCTCGTTTATGGGCGTGTACCTGTCTTTTTTCATCGACAGTGCACCGGCCCCCACCATCGTCGTACTATTTTCACTGCTGTTTGTGATGACCTTTATTTATTCCACCCTGCGCGATCGCCGTTTAGAACGGCAACGCCTGCATGATGTATAAATAATGATCCATAATATATCAGCTAATGATTTTGATATTAAATAGCCTCCGCAGGAGGCTAGATTGCTCTAACGTGAGCAAGGGTTTTGGCTTGCCAATATGGTATCCCTGTAACCACCCGATATTCATCTGCTCCAGGCACATCTGGATTTCAGCATTTTCAACAAATTCGGCGACAACCTGCATATCTTTCATTGCCGCAACCTGGCAGAAAGATTCGATGATATAGTGACTAATCTTACATTTTGTAATCCCACGAACGAAAGACCCATCGATCTTCAAAATATCTGCTTCAATGCTCATCAGACGTTCATAGCTTGCAAACCCAGCCCCAAAGTCATCTATCGCGATCCGGCATCCCAACTGACGTAGTGAGCGTAGCGCTTCTACCGTTTGCTCTTTATCTGACAGGGTATCAGCCTCGGTTATCTCAAAAATAATCCGTTGCGGTATCACCATATATTCCCGCAACAACTCCGCGATCTTTGCAACCAAACCTGAACAGCATAACGTCACTGGCGCCAGGTTAATGGAAAAACAACTCAGCGGATGGTAGCGCATGTACTCCAGGGTGTTCTCAATAACCCAAAGATCGATATCAGGCGCTAACCCCGTGTCGCGAGCGACCGACAAAAAGTGGTCAGGGGAAATAAATTCCCCGCTCTCATTGTGCATGCGGATCAATATCTCATGATAAGGCTCTTCACCACGAGTGCTGACGATAGGCTGGGCCAGCAGGACAAAGGTGTTGTGATCCAACGCGTGCAGCAGTGCAGCGCGAATATCCGTTGTATCGGCAGTAGGGTTGCCAAACCATCGGCTATGCTGTGACTCGAGACTTTCCGGCCTGCCGTTGATCATTGGCGATATAACTTTTGTTATTATTGGAAGGAATATCATATTCATATCAAATTAATAAATAAATACTAATTTATAGATAAAAATGGACATTTCGTGTAGAGTGCAGTAAACACTTCAGACGATATCAATGTTAACTTTAATAGATAAACAAAGAGAGTTTTCCTCGATTCATAATTATTTTTCCGTCATTTACTAACTCCTGCAGTACTTTATGGATAGCACTGCGTGAGATATGATTTCGAGCGAGAATAAATGTATACACGGACGTTTTCTCACGTACCCCAGGCTCCATCGCCCAGATATATTTTACGTGTTCAATAATCTGCTCACGTATAGTGCGGTGCGACTGCAACGCCTCACGCTGGAAATAACGCTGAAGATGATGCGTTAAGATATCAAACGCCTGCTTCCATAAGTTTTTGGCTGTAAACAGGAGATCGGCATTTTGTACGCTCATCGCCCACATTTCACAATCGGTATCACAACGTAAATAGTGGCCGGCCACTTCCGTACGCATTTGTGGCAGGCCGAGAATGGCAGGTGCAGAAATACTCACAGTGACTAAATCATTTTCCACACGATACACAGAGACAGTCCCTTTCTCCAGAAACAAGATATGTCCATCGGTCTTCAAATCAATACGCTGACGTTTTTTACGTAACGACAGCCAGGCATTATCCGACTTCTTCATTTCATCGCCAACGAGCACTACAGCATTTTCAATTTCTTTCTGGAACATGGGAATCTCTACCGCAAATTATGGCTTTGTCAAAAAGATGGTTAAATTTACTCAGCACTAAAAATAAATGTCAGCCCGCAAACAAGCTGACATTTATTCGCATCTACATCTACCACCGGCATTCCCTGGTGCCGTTGACGCGTTAAAGTTCATGCTGTTTTCGCGTGGTGGTGTCAGGCAGTATATGGCGCTGTCCATAAAGAATTAATGGCAATCATCTTTGTCGACATTTTTTCATCTTTCTGTTCTTTGTATAGTAGCAAAAAAGATACAATTAATTGATTTCAATGGATTTTATTTTCATTAAAAAATTATCATTCTTGTTATATCATGATACTAAATTGCAACACTTCTCGGTTCTCGCTGTGGGATTAGGTCCATGCTGGTGGTCTTTATAGGCTCAGTGGTATCATGACTAACCAACCATCTGACGCATCATCAAGAGTAGAGACAATATGTCTGAGACTGGCAATGTCAGTTATCTGATTGAAAATAGAATAATATTTACGCCAGCCACACAATGTCTGGCGCGGGTAGATCACCCCAATCAGCGGATAAAACTCAAACACTCAGCGTCGTTATGTCTTTTATTACTTATTCAACATCGCGGGCAAGTGGTTTCTCAAAACGAATTGCTGGAATTCGGTTGGGGTAAAAATCACCGCCAGGTAAGTTTCAACGCCTTTTATCAAAGTATTCTCTCGTTGCGTAAAAGCTTGATGCAGCTGGAGCTTGAACAACCGCTGATCACAACGATTCCCCGCAAAGGGCTGATCATTCAAGAAGAGTTTGATATTCAGGTCATTGATACACCGGAGAATAACTCTGCTTCTGCTGAAGAATCCTTAGCGCCAGATGCCACCATTGAGGAACTTTTGGCTGACCCGCCGCGTCAACCTTTGATAACGACAGCAGAAACGATAATGTTGGCACTTACCCTGATAATTTGTGTGCTTATACTATATCCGTGGCAAGCCAGCGATGATTATTTCTCCGGCTATATCGCCGCGAGCAAAACACCAACAGACTGTCAGTATTATTTCAATAGCGATGCCAGTAACTTTTCCCGGCATACCGCGTTTATCGACAAAAACCCAGGATTGTGTCAGAGCCATAAATTTATTTATATCACAACCTATCCTGAGTCTAAGAAACTGTCCGCGCTGGTGTGTCGCTCACCGATAAAAGCCAGGCAGGAAAACGCCTGTCAGCCGGTATATTACCCACGGTATGATAGCTAATGAATTTATATCCCCGAACCTCCCGCATCCAGACAGGTATTATCCTGCTGCTTTGTTTTGCTACGCTAATTCTTACTGTCATTTATCGGTACAGTAAGAACAATGGCGAGTTACAAGATCTTACCTGCCGCTCTGCCATCGAAATTGTACGCAATACAAGTTCGTTCCGAGGGATTATTGATATCAAAACCGGGGGCAGTAAAGGTATTGTTAATATTGATGGTATTATCAAAGATGCCGAAAATAATGAGCAGACCGTGCAACGCATGGTACTTTTTACACAATCCAGCTACGGCTCAAGCCCGGTTTGGATTTCACAGAAAATCCAAATTTCCAATCGCGAAACGGCTCCCGCCAGCCTTATTCAGGAACTCCTCCCCGACTTTTTCCTGACCAACACCAGCGTATCCAACGTCGATTTTTTTGCGCTGAACAGCGAGACATACCTGATTACCAAAGAGGGGATCCCCTATCTGTATTGCCAGAATTATGCTTTGCCGGAAAATGAATAATCAATAAGCGTTCTGGCGGCAAAACCTACGGATGAATCTCAGCCGTTGTCGGTGATAAGATAGACCATTCAGGCCGAGCCAACGCTCGTCGTTACTGCCCTTCAGGCGGCTTTCGAATGACAAATTTGTGGGTTTATGTGAGTTTCCAGGGGCTCACGTGAGACTGCCCAGGTACCCCAAAAGATTAAAAAAAGAGCAAAAGCGATATGAAAGAGTCACTTGATACGGACTTCACGAACCACACCCCGATGATGCAGCAGTATCTCAAGCTGAAGGCTCAGCATCCGGAGATACTGTTGTTTTACCGCATGGGCGACTTTTACGAACTGTTTTATGACGATGCAAAACGCGCGTCTCAGCTGCTTGATATCTCCCTGACCAAACGCGGCGCATCAGCAGGCGAGCCTATCCCGATGGCGGGCATTCCTCACCATGCGGTCGAGAACTACCTCGCCAAGCTGGTTAATCAGGGTGAATCTGTCGCTATTTGTGAGCAGATTGGCGATCCGGCAACCAGTAAAGGTCCGGTTGAGCGCAAAGTGGTGCGTATCGTCACGCCTGGCACCATCAGTGATGAAGCGCTGCTGCAAGAACGCCAGGACAACCTGCTGGCCGCTATCTGGCAAGACAGTAAAGGTTACGGCTACGCCACGCTGGATATCAGCTCCGGGCGTTTTCGCGTCAGCGAACCGGCCGACCGCGAGACCATGGCAGCAGAATTGCAGCGCACCAATCCCGCTGAACTGCTGTATGCCGAAGATTTCGCTGAAATTTCACTGATTGAGGGGCGTCGCGGATTACGCCGTCGTCCACTTTGGGAATTTGAAATCGATACTGCTCGCCAGCAGCTGAACTTGCAGTTTGGCACGCGGGATCTGATTGGTTTTGGCGTGGAAAACGCCCCGCGCGGATTATGTGCTGCTGGCTGTCTGCTGCAATACGTAAAAGATACCCAGCGCACCTCGCTGCCGCATATTCGTTCCATCACCATGGAACGTCAACAGGACAGCATCATTATGGATGCCGCCACGCGCCGCAATCTGGAAATTACCCAGAACCTGGCGGGTGGCGTTGAAAACACGCTGGCTTCAGTACTCGACTGCACCGTGACGCCGATGGGCAGCCGTATGCTCAAGCGCTGGCTGCATATGCCTGTCCGTGACACCAAAGTCCTTACCGAGCGTCAACAGACTATCGGTGCGCTACAGGATTCCACCAGTGAATTGCAACCCGTGCTGCGTCAGGTAGGCGATCTGGAACGTATCCTGGCGCGTTTGGCCCTGCGTACTGCGCGTCCGCGCGATCTGGCCCGTATGCGTCATGCCTTCCAGCAATTACCGGAACTGCGCGCGCAACTGGAAAGTGTAGACAGTACCCCCGTGCAGATGCTGCGCGAGAAAATGGGTGAGTTTGCAGAGCTGCGTGAACTGCTGGAACGCGCCGTTGTGGAAGCTCCGCCAGTGCTGGTTCGCGACGGTGGCGTCATCGCCCCGGGCTATAACGAAGAACTGGACGAGTGGCGAGCGCTGGCTGATGGCGCAACTGACTATCTGGACAGACTGGAAATCCGTGAGCGCGAGCGCACCGGTCTGGATACGCTGAAGGTTGGGTTTAACGCCGTTCATGGCTACTACATTCAGATCAGTCGCGGGCAGAGCCATCTGGCGCCGATTAACTATGTGCGTCGCCAGACGCTGAAAAACGCTGAACGCTACATTATTCCGGAACTGAAAGAGTACGAAGATAAAGTTCTGACGTCAAAAGGCAAAGCACTGGCGCTGGAAAAACAGCTGTACGATGAGCTGTTCGACATGCTGTTGCCGCACCTGGCTGATTTGCAACAGAGCGCCAGCGCGCTGGCGGAGCTGGACGTACTGGTCAACCTTGCAGAACGCGCTTATACCCTGAATTACACCTGCCCGACCTTCACCGATAAACCCGGCATTCGTATTACTGAGGGACGTCATCCGGTGGTTGAACAGGTGCTAACCGAGCCGTTTATCGCCAACCCGCTTAACCTCTCGCCTCAGCGACGGATGCTGATCATCACCGGTCCGAATATGGGGGGTAAAAGTACCTATATGCGCCAGACCGCGTTGATTGCGCTGTTGGCCTACATCGGCAGCTACGTTCCGGCGCAGAAAGTGGAAATAGGCCCGATCGATCGGATCTTTACCCGCGTGGGCGCGGCGGATGATCTGGCATCCGGTCGTTCTACCTTTATGGTAGAAATGACCGAAACCGCCAACATTCTGCATAACGCCACCGAGAACAGCCTGGTACTGATGGATGAGATTGGACGCGGCACCTCCACCTACGATGGCCTGTCGCTGGCATGGGCGTGCGCGGAAAACCTGGCCAATAAAATCAAAGCATTAACGTTGTTTGCCACCCACTACTTCGAACTGACTCAGTTACCGGAAAAAATGGAGGGCGTCGCGAATGTGCATCTGGATGCGTTAGAGCACGGCGATACCATCGCCTTCATGCACAGCGTACAGGATGGTGCGGCGAGCAAGAGCTATGGTCTGGCAGTAGCAGCCCTCGCTGGCGTGCCGAAAGAGGTTATTAAACGCGCGCGGCAAAAACTGCGCGAACTGGAAAGCATTGCGCCAAACGTTGCTGCGACCCAGGTCGATGGAACACAGATGTCGCTGCTTTCAGTGCCTGAAGAAACCTCGCCCGCCGTTGAAGCGCTGGAAAACCTCGACCCGGATTCACTAACGCCTCGCCAGGCGCTGGAGTGGATCTACCGGTTGAAAAGTCTGGTGTAACGTTGTAATGCCCGATGGCGCTTTGCTTATCGGGCCTACGGCAACGCGAGAATGGGTGCAAGAGGACGAAACCAGACCATCAAGACGCGGGGTTTCCCCCGCGTTGTTGCTACTTCTTCGGTTCGTAAGCGAGAACAGCTTTAAACTCCATACCACGTTCTTTAATACTTAACTCGCACAACGAATCTCGCACCATTAACGTGAATCCCAGCGCCGTGAAACACAGCACTACAATTGCCACAAGGGCATATTTTGTCAGCATGTCTTGCCTCCCTGCAAAGAAGAGACTAACATCCAAATTGTTCAGGTTTGTACGCTAGCCTCAGGTTGATAGAACTATCTCCTGGGGCTTTTGTCTTTCCGGGACCTTACAAATGCTCAAAGCCCAGAAAGCCTCAAGCACCCGCAGCTATTCTATTCCAGGTGTCATCTCTTCAAATAAATTAAGCCATTCGCTACGAGCTTGCTCGCAAAATAACAAGCCCCGGATATTCCGAGGCTTAATATTGGTGTGTCCTTCCCGATGGCGCTATGCTTATCGGGCCTACAAAATACCGCTATATGTAGGTCGGGTAAGGCGAAGCCGCACCCGGCGTGTTGATTAGCGCTTATCTTCTGCCAGCAGCGGTGGAATACTCGGCACCATCGGTGCGTCATCCATATCTTTTTGCGTCATACGAAACGCCTCCGGGTAGTGCTCGCGACTGGTACGACGTAGCGGTTCGGTATTACGCCAGGTGTACAGACAATGCTGGCACTGATATACCGTCCAGACACCTTTTACCGGCGAGTTTGCCATCACTTCAATATGTTCATCGGCACAACGTGGACAAATCATCTGCTACTCCTTATTTACGGTTGGCCAGCATGGCGGTCAGTTTTTCTGCCCAGGCTTTCGTTTCCGGTAAATCACATACCGGCTGGCTGTAGTGCCCACGGTTATCCGGCGCGACCGGCGTGGTAGCATCAATAATTAACTTGTCGGTAATCCCCGCCGGACTGGAACCCGGATCAAGCTCCAGCACCGACATATTCGGCAGTTGCACCAGATCGCCCGCCGGATTGACCTTCGAAGACAGCGCCCACATCACCTGCGGCAGGTTGAACGGGTCAACATCCTCATCAACCATAATCACCATTTTCACGTACCCCAGGCCATGCGGCGTCGTCATTGCGCGCAGCCCCACCGCGCGGGCAAAGCCGCCGTAGCGTTTTTTGGTGGAGATAATCGCCAGCAAACCGTGGGTGTACATGGCATTCACCGCCTGCACTTCCGGGAACTCGGCTTTCAGCTGTTGATACAGCGGTACGCAGGTTGCCGGCCCCATCAGGTAGTCAATCTCCGTCCACGGCATCCCCAGATATAGCGATTCAAAAATCGGTTTGGTGCGATAAGAGACTTTATCGATACGTACGACCGTCATATTACGTCCACCGGAATAGTGCCCGGTAAACTCGCCAAATGGCCCTTCGATTTCACGCTTACGGCTTTCAATGACCCCTTCGAGGATCACTTCCGAACCCCAAGGTACGTCAAAGCCGGTAAGCGGTGCGGTAGCGATCGGGTACGGGCTTTCACGCAGCGCTCCCGCCATTTCGTATTCCGACTGATCGTACTTCAGCGGCGTGGCCCCCATCAGGGTGATGATAGGATCGTTACCCAGCGTGATGGCAATCGGCAGATCTTCACCGCGCTCTTCAGCTTTATGCAGATGCAGCGCGATATCATGCATCGGCACCGGCTGCAGGCCAAGCTTGCGTTTGCCCTTCACTTCCATACGATAAATGCCGACGTTCTGTTTGCCGAAGTTGTCCGGATCCAACGGATCGCGCGACACCACGCAGGCTTTATCAAGATAGAAACCGCCGTCACCATCGTTCAGACGAAACAGCGGCAGAATATCAAACAGGTTGATCTCCTCACCATCAACACAGTTTTCAGCCCACGTCGGGTTGGCACGACGCTCCGGTGTAACCGGAAATTTATCCCAACGGCGAATAAACTCATCAATTTGTTTTTTCACCGGCGTATTGGGCGGCAGGCCTAATGAAATGGCATGATTCTGCCATGAGCCGATGGTATTCATCGCCACGCGGGCGTCGGTAAAACCACGAATATTGTCAAACCACAGCGCTGGCGCACCATCACCAATACGTCCGGTCGCGTTAGCCGCCGCAGCCAGATCCGGCTCAGCGTTGACTTCTTCACTGATTTTCAGCAATTGTCCCTGGTCGTCCAGCGCTTGTAAAAAGCTGCGCAAATCATCAAATGCCATTATTCATTCTCCTGTGAAAAATTCTGCGCCTGCCGTAAACCCTGCCAGCGACGGGCGTTTGGATGCTCCAGACCAAACTGATCGAGCACACGCGCAACGATATGCTGAGTGATGTCATCGACCGTTTGCGGGTGGTTGTAAAACGCGGGCATCGGCGGGACCATCGCCACGCCCATGCGGGAAAGTGCGAGCATGTTTTCCAGATGAATAGTGCTGAGCGGCATTTCACGCGGAACCAGAACCAGCTTGCGCCCTTCTTTCAGCACCACATCAGCAGCGCGCCCCACCAGTCCTTCCGCGTAGCCTGCTCGAATACCGGCCAGCGTTTTCATACTGCAGGGGATAATGATCATGCCGTCAGTACGAAACGATCCTGAGGATATGGTCGCTGACTGGTCCGCCGGGTTGTGGCAATAATCGGCCAACGCCGACACATCACGGACGCTGTACGGCGTCTCCAGTTCAATGGTGGTTTTGGCCCACTTTGACAGCACCAGATGGGTTTCTACCCCCGGTATTTCCCGCAGTGCCAACAATAGCGACACACCTAGCGGTGCGCCGGTCGCCCCGGTCATTCCTACAATCAGTCTCATTTCGCCCTCAAATTTGTTCGTGTACGAACATTTTATTAAAATACTCCCTCGATACATTCCGGACAAGAGCACCTCGCACAGATTGCTAAAGCAGCAATGGTTAAACTATGACGCGTTACCCGTTAAGATAGAGACTGACAGATATTCCGGAGCTCTCATGCCGTTAAGAAACACAGCCTTTCACCTTTTACGTCAACTTTTTCAGCAACATACGGCTCGCTGGCAACATGAATTACCGGATCTGACCAAACCGCAGTATGCGGTGATGCGCGCCATTGCCGAGCATCCCGGCATTGAGCAGGTCGCCCTGACCGAAGCCGCAGTCTGTACCAAGGCAACGCTTGCGGAAATGCTGAGCCGGATGGAAAAACGGGAGTTGGTCAGACGTGAACACGACCCGGCAGATAAGCGTCGGCGGTTTGTTTATTTGACCGCGCAAGGAGAAGCATTACTGGCCAGCGCAACCCCGTTAGGCGATAGCGTGGATGATGAGTTTCTGGGGCGATTATCTGATGAAGAACGTGAGCAGTTCACACGTCTGGTGCGTAAGATGATGAACTAATCTGTCGGATGGCGACATAAATGTCTTATCCGGCCTACAAAGTCCGGCTCCCCATAGGCCTGATAAACGCAGTGCCATCAGGCAACAAACATAGAAAAAGGCCAGTCTCAATGAGACTGGCCTTTCTTGATAGAACTTGTGCTTACTCGCGGAACAGCGCTTCGATATTCAGTCCCTGAGTCTGCAGGATTTCACGCAGGCGACGCAGACCTTCAACCTGAATCTGGCGAACACGTTCACGGGTGAGGCCAATTTCGCGGCCCACATCTTCCAGTGTCGCAGCTTCATACCCCAGCAGACCAAAGCGACGTGCCAGTACCTCACGCTGTTTGGCGTTCAGTTCGAACAGCCATTTGACGATGCTCTGTTTCATATCATCGTCTTGCGTGGTGTCTTCCGGGCCGTTTTCCTTTTCATCGGCCAGAATATCCAGCAACGCTTTTTCGGAATCGCCACCCAGCGGGGTGTCTACCGAGGTAATACGCTCGTTGAGTCGGAGCATACGGCTGACGTCATCAACCGGTTTGTCCAGTTGTTCAGCAATCTCTTCTGCGCTCGGTTCGTGGTCCAGTTTATGCGACAACTCACGCGCGGTACGCAGATAGACGTTCAGCTCTTTTACAATGTGAATTGGCAGTCGGATCGTACGGGTTTGGTTCATTATCGCCCGTTCGATCGTCTGGCGGATCCACCAGGTTGCGTATGTTGAGAAGCGGAACCCGCGTTCCGGGTCAAACTTCTCGACTGCACGGATCAGTCCCAGATTGCCCTCTTCAATCAGGTCCAGCAATGCCAGACCACGATTGCCATAACGACGAGCAATTTTCACCACCAGACGCAAGTTACTTTCAATCATGCGACGGCGGGATGCGACATCCCCACGCAGTGCGCGACGCGCAAAATAAACTTCTTCTTCGGCTGTTAACAGTGGTGAATAACCAATCTCACCAAGGTAAAGCTGAGTCGCGTCCAACACACGCTGTGTGGCCCCCTGCGATAACAGCTCTTCTTCAGCCAGGTCGTTATCACTGGGTTCCTCTTCACTCAAGGCTTTTTCATCAAAAGCCTCTACTCCGTTCTCATCAAATTCCGCATCTTCATTTAAATCATGAACTTTCAGCGTATTCTGACTCATAAAGGTGGCTCCTACCCGTGATCCCTAACGGAACTAGCACGTGAAAGCCTGGTTCCGCCGAATTATCGCTGCGGTAAATAACGCAGCGGGTTTACGGATTTCCCCTTGTAACGAATTTCAAAATGCAAGCGTGTTGAACTGGTTCCGGTACTACCCATGGTAGCTATTTTCTGCCCCGCCTTGATTTCTTGTTGTTCCCGGACCAGCATTGTATCGTTATGGGCGTAGGCACTCAGGTAATCATCGTTATGTTTGATGATAATAAGATTACCGTAACCACGCAGCGCGTTACCGGCATAGACGACGCGTCCATCTGCGGTCGCGACAATAGCCTGTCCCTTGCTGCCTGCAATGTCGATCCCTTTATTGCCACCTTCGGTAGCCGCAAAGTTTTCGATCACTTTGCCGTCGGTCGGCCAGCGCCAGGTAGAGATTGGCGAGCTGGTTGACGTTGAGCTTGCAGTTGATTCGGTTGCGCTAACTGCCGGAGCCGTTACAGGCGCTGTGACCACAGTCCCAGCAGGCTTGTTGTTCGGCAACATTTTATTAGCACTTTGTTCACCTGAATCCTCAGAATACGTAATTGTTGGTTTCGAAGCAACAGCAACGGTGGAATTTTGTGCAGGGTTGGTCACAACTCCTTGCTGTGCTGCATCCGCCTGGGTGATGGCATTTCCACCGGTAATCGGTGCGCCAGACGCATTGCCCACTTGCAGAGTTTGACCGACATTCAGGCCATACGGGGCCGGAACGTTATTGCGTTGTGCGAGATCACGGAAATCGTTCCCGGTAATCCAGGCAATATAGAAAAGGGTATCGCCTTTCTTAACAGTATAGGTACTGCCGCCCGTATAGCTACCTTTCGGAATGTTCCCATACTTACGGTTGTACACAATACGACCGTTTTCCATCTGCACAGGTTGTTCCGCAACAGGCTGGATCTGTGTTGACTGTGTGGTCGGACGCTGCACCGGCTGGATCTGCGGCGTTTGCTGTACTGTCGACGTCGAGCCCATTTTTGGTGGAGGCGTAATCAGCATACCGGAATTGGTGTTCGTTGATGCACCGCCATCAACGGAACTGACCGGTGCAGGTGGATTCGAGGTATTTGAACAACCTGCCAGCCATAATGAAACCAGTGACAATGCCGCAATGCGGCGAACGGTAAATTTGTGGCTTCCCGCGCTCATTTATCCCCCAGGAAAATTTGATTAAAACCAGTGACGTAATCACCGTGCAAGGCATCGGACTGGGCACTGGAAACGTGACCACGATACGCTTACTAATTCCAGAATATCCAGGAAAACTCCAGGTATTCAGAGCCTGTATCTACGCAAGCTCCCCTTTTACTAAGGGAACGAAGCGTACGGCCTCCACGGTATCGATAATAAATTCGCCTCCCCGACGACGCACCCGTTTCAGAAACTGGTGCTCGTCACCCACGGGTAAGACGAGAATACCGCCTTCATCCAACTGCATCATCAATGCGGTTGGGATCTCAGGCGGCGCTGCCGTAACAATGATAGCGTCAAACGGGGCTCGCGCTTGCCAGCCTTGCCATCCATCACCATGACGGGTAGAAACATTATGTAAATCAAGCTGTTTAAGTCGACGACGCGCCTGCCACTGCAAACCTTTAATGCGCTCAACAGAGCACACATGGTGCACCAGGTGCGCCAGAATCGCCGTTTGGTAGCCAGAGCCGGTACCAATTTCCAGCACCCGGGACTGTGGCGTTAACTCCAGCAGCTCGGTCATCCGCGCAACCATATAGGGCTGCGAAATCGTCTGCCCCTGACCAATCGGCAGGGCAATATTGTCCCAGGCCTTATGTTCAAACGCCTCATCAATGAATTTTTCACGCGGCACGGCGGCAAGTGCATCGAGAACAAGCTCATCTCTGATGCCCTGCGCACGTAATTGTTCAAGAAGAGTGTGTACGCGTCTGCTTACCATTGCGTGTCGGCTCCCACGCTGTCTAACCAGTCAGAAACAACTTCATGCGCGCCGTATGCGGTTAAATCGACATGCAGCGGCGTGATGGAAACATAGCCTTCATCGACGGCGGCAAAATCAGTATCCGGTCCGGCGTCGCACTTCTCGCCCGGTGGCCCGATCCAGTACAGCGTATTACCGCGCGGGTCCTGCTGTGGTATCACCTGATCTGCAGGATGGCGACTACCGCAGCGGGTGACGCGGATACCTTTAATCTGATCCAGCGGTAAATCCGGCACGTTGATATTCAAAATGCGCCCGGTGCGCAGCGGTTCACGACTCAGCGCCCGTAAGATACGGCAGGTTACTGCGGCAGCAGTATCGTAGTGTTTATGCCCATCAAGTGAGACAGCCAGCGCAGGGAAGCCCAGGTGACGACCTTCCATCGCTGCCGCAACGGTACCGGAATAGATAACATCATCGCCGAGATTAGGACCTGCGTTAATACCAGACACGACAATGTCCGGACGCGGACGCATTAATGCGTTAACGCCCAGATAGACGCAATCGGTAGGTGTACCCATTTGTACGGCGATATCACCGTTATCATAGGTGAACGTGCGAAGTGAGGATTCCAGCGTCAGCGAGTTGGACGCGCCACTGCGGTTACGATCCGGGGCAACCACCTGTACGTCAGCAAACTCACGCAGCGCTTTCGCCAGCGTTTGTATACCGGGTGCGTGAACCCCATCATCGTTACTCAGCAATATACGCATAATCACCCATTGTGTTAATAAGTTCCCTTACAACACTGGTGGCGAAGCTACCTGCCGGTAGCCAGAAACGTAACTCAACGGTTACGTCATCCCACCAGTTCCAGCTTAATTGTTGTGGATACAGCAACATAGCGCGACGCGATGCGTCGACTTTCTCGCGCAATAACAGAAACTGCAGCGCGGTTTCATCAGCAACAGCGGCTTCTTCAAACGCCAGCGCGTCGCGTTGAGTTCCCCACTCACCGCTGCCCGGCAATGCCGCTGTAATCATCAATTCTTTCTCATCGACGCGACGCTGTAATTCAGTTTGTTCTTCCTGTGTGGCGACAAACCAGCTTCCGCGCCCCGATAATTGTAGCGCATCGCCGTCAACAACTTGATTAAAGTCTGTTTTTTTCAGGCGTTCACTGACTATCTGATTAAACAACGCGCTACGGGCCGCCGACAACCAAAAACTGCGTTTATTGCGATCGCGCACCGGCGCATCGCTTTGCGCCCAGCGCAGCGCCCCTTGCAGGTTGCTGCCGCCGATACCAAAACGCTGAGCGCCAAAATAGTTCGGTACGCCGCGCTCGTTAATTGCCTGCAAACGCGCTTCAACATCATTTCGCTCGCTCACTTCACGCAACACCAGCGTAAATTCGTTGCCTTTCAGCGCCCCTAAACGCAGCTTACGCTTGTGGCGCGCGTACTCCAGCACTTTACAGCCTTCAAGCTCAAATTTGCTTAAATCAGGCATCGCATTGCCCGGCACACGCGCACACAGCCACTGTTCCGTGACCGCATGCTTGTCTTTCTGGCCAGCAAAGCTCACTTCGCGGGCATGAATTTTCAGGAATTTCGCCAGCGCGTCAGCCACAAAACGGGTGTTACAACCGTTTTTCAGGATACGCACCAAAATGTGCTCGCCTTCGCCATCGGGTTCGAAGCCTAAATCTTCGACGACGACAAAGTCTTCCGGATTCGCTTTCAGAACGCCATGGCCTTGTGGTTTGCCATGGAGATACGTCAGATCTTCAAACGCAGTCATTTCGTTGCCTTAATGAGTAACGCCACCGCTTCACAGGCAATCCCTTCCCCACGCCCGGTAAAACCGAGTTTTTCCGTGGTGGTCGCTTTCACGTTAACATCATCCATATGGCAGCCGAGGTCTTCGGCAATAAACACACGCATTTGTGGAATGTGCGGCAGCATCTTCGGCGCCTGAGCAATAATTGTCACATCCACATTACCAAGCGTATAGCCTTTGGCTTGAATACGCCGCCAGGCTTCACGCAATAATTCACGACTATCTGCACCTTTAAAGGCCGGGTCGGTGTCCGGGAATAGCTTACCGATATCCCCCAGCGCAGCCGCGCCCAGCAGAGCATCGGTTAACGCGTGCAACGCCACGTCGCCATCAGAATGCGCCAGCAATCCTTTTTCATACGGGATGCGCACACCACCAATGATAATTGGGCCAACTCCTCCAAAAGCGTGTACGTCGAAACCGTGTCCAATTCGCATTATGCCTTCTCCTGATATACACAGCGTCCTCCAGGCAGCCTGAAGGATGATGTATCTAGATAGTTCGGGTCAGATAAAATTCCGCCAGCGCCAGATCTTCCGGGCGGGTGACTTTGATGTTGTCAGCACGTCCTTCGACCAGCTGCGGATGAAAGCCGCAATATTCCAGCGCCGAAGCTTCGTCTGTAATAGTTGCACCTTCGTTGAGTGCACGTGTCAGGCAATCGTGCAATAACTCGCGCGGGAAAAACTGCGGCGTCAACGCATGCCATAAATCGGTGCGATCGACCGTATGGGCGATGTCTGTTCGCCCCGGCTCCGCGCGTTTCATTGTGTCGCGTACCGGTGCGGCAAGGATCCCGCCGGTACGGCTGGACTCGCTGATTGCCAGCAAACGGGCCAAATCATCCTGGTGCAGGCACGGACGCGCGGCGTCATGCACCAGCACCCAACGGGCCTCCCCTGCGGCTTGCAAACCGGCAAGGACAGAATCGGCACGCTCGTTGCCGCCATCCACCACCGTAATTTGCGGGTGCGCAGCAAGTGGAAGTTGGGCAAAGCGACTGTCGCCTGGGCTGATAGCGATGACGACTCGCGTCACCCGGGGATGAGCCAGCAGCGCATCAACCGAGTGTTCAAGAATGGTTTTATTGCCAATAGAGAGGTACTGCTTAGGACACTCTGTTTGCATTCGGCGGCCAAACCCGGCAGCCGGCACCACGGCGCAAACGTCCAATAAAGTGGCTGCCATGTTAAATCCCTGGACGGTTTATCGATTGTTTTGCCCTGCAGTCTGAGCGCGTTTAGACGCGTCAGGCACCAGACGATAAAAGGTTTCGCCCGGCTTAGTCATGCTGAGTTCGTTGCGCGCACGCTCCTCAATAGCCTCTTGTCCGCCATTGAGATCGTCAATTTCGGCAAAGAGCTGATCGTTACGCGCTTTAAGTTTCGCGTTTGTAACTTGCTGCGCAGCAACATCATCGTTGACGCGACTATAGTCATGTATGCCGTTCTTACCGAACCACAGCGAATACTGCAGCCAGACTAATAAAGCCAGCAACAGCAACGTTAGTTTACCCATCCTGCCCCCTGAAAAACGGCATTAATATCCCATAACTTCCGCAGACAACTTTACATCAACGGTCGGGAATGCCGCGACAACGCGGGCAAATGTACCACATTTGCCCGTTGTTACGTATACCCCGTGTAAGGAGAACATAATCTCATTGTTGGTTACGGTTTGAATTATGACCAGAGAGTGAACAACGTCGGCGATTGTTAAATAAAGGCGTTTGCCTAACCCAATAACCATAAAAACAGTGCGCCAAACATCGCCCCAACCACCAGCAGGGTACAGGTAATGCTCAGCAGCAACCTTCCCTTCAATAGCGAGTGCAAGGCAATACCCGCGACAATCGCCACGGGCAGCAACGCGAGGAAAAAGGGCCAGGTATAAATGAAGAAAAACAGTGTATTAGGGCCATACATCAGACACGGGAATCCCAGCGCCAACAACCACGCGATAAAACCGACCACAGCCCCCGGTAGTGACCAGGTGGTTTCGTCGTCGGCGGCGAAGGTATCTGACTCTGTAATAGTAATGTTATGGCTGTTACGCATATCTAATCCTGTGACCGTGACTGACCGGGCATGTGAGCTCGGGTGTCTCAGGATCTGATAATATCTTCCTGCCTCAGCAGGTCTAATAATTGGGGTACCAAATTTGTTACCAATTGTTCACCATCAAGATGAATCTCTGGCGATTCAGGCGCTTCGTATACCGAATCAATTCCGGTGAAATTGCGTAACTCACCCGCCCGCGCTTTTTTATACAGCCCTTTTGGATCGCGTGCTTCACACGTTGCTAATGGCGTATCGACAAAAACTTCAATAAAACGCCCTTCGCCAACTCGCTCACGAACCATTTTGCGCTCAGCGCGATGCGGTGAGATAAAGGCGGTCAACACCACAAGCCCCGCATCCACCATCAGGTTAGCCACTTCACCAACCCGGCGAATATTCTCCTTACGATCGGCATCACTAAATCCAAGATCGCTGCACAAGCCGTGACGCACGTTATCGCCATCCAAGAGATAAGTACTCACCCCCAGCTTATGCAACGCTTCTTCAAGCGCCCCTGCTACCGTGGATTTACCGGAACCAGACAACCCGGTAAACCACAGTACAACACCACGATGACCGTGGCGTTGTTCCCGCTGTTGCGGTGTAACAGGATGGGCATGCCAGACGACGTTTTCGTCATGCAGCGCCATTATTTTCCTCCCAGCAGATCGCGCGCACCCCAGTGTGGGAAGTGGCGACGCACCAGTGCATTAAGCTCCAGCTCAAACGCGCTGAACTGAGAAGCCGCGGCGAGCTCCTGAACAAGTGGCTCACGCACCAGTCCCGCGCCAACGGTAACGTTGGTCAGGCGGTCAATAATTATCAGCCCGCCCGTCACCGGGTTCTGCTGATAGGTATCCAGCACCAGCGGCTCATCAAAGGTCAGATTAACCAGACCGATGCCGTTCAGCGGTAGCGCTTCAACGTCACGTTGGGTCAGGTTGTTTATATCGACCTGATATTGCACGCTATCAACGCGTGCGCGGGTCTTCTTGCCTGCGACTTTGATGTCGTAGCTTTGTCCAGGCGACAGCGGTTGTTCCGCCATCCAAACCACATCAATGGCAGCGCTTTGAACCGCCGGCAACGCCTCACCGGCATCAAGTAACAGGTCGCCCCGGCTGATATCGATCTCATCTTTCAGCACCAGGGTGATCGCTTCACCTGCATGCGCTTCCTGTAAATCGCCATCAAAGGTCACGATCCGCGCTACGCTGGACTCAACGCCGGACGGCAGCACTTTGACGCGCTGCCCGACCTTCACGCTACCGGAGGCCAGCGTTCCGGCATAACCACGAAAATCCAGATTCGGTCGGTTCACATACTGCACCGGGAAGCGCATCGGCTGAGTATCAATACTGCGCTGGATCTCAACGGTTTCCAGCACTTCCAGCAGCGTCGGACCGCTGTACCACGGCATACTGGCGCTTTGCGAAGCCACGTTATCGCCTTCCAGCGCAGAGAGCGGCACAAACCGGATATCCAGGTTGCCCGGCAGTTGTTCAGCAAAAGTAAGATAGTCTTCGCGAATACGGTTAAATGTCTCTTCGCTAAAGTCCACCAGATCCATTTTGTTGATCGCCACCACCAGGTGTTTGATCCCAAGCAGCGTGGAGATAAAGCTGTGACGACGAGTCTGATCCAGCACACCTTTACGCGCATCGATCAATAGGATCGCCAGGTCGCAGGTCGACGCACCGGTCGCCATGTTACGGGTGTACTGTTCATGTCCGGGTGTGTCCGCAATAATAAATTTAC
Organism: Citrobacter sp. CF971; assembly: GCF_006385635.1. Taxonomy (NCBI): domain Bacteria; kingdom Pseudomonadati; phylum Pseudomonadota; class Gammaproteobacteria; order Enterobacterales; family Enterobacteriaceae; genus Citrobacter; species Citrobacter sp. CF971. Next base: position 3,927,913 of record NZ_CP041051.1, read on the forward strand.
GCTTCTCGGTAGAGAAATAACGGTAAGCCACGTCGATGGTGATGCCCTGCTCGCGCTCGGCCTGCAAGCCGTCAACCAATAACGCCAGATCAAGCTTTTCGCCTTGAGTGCCGTGACGTTTACTGTCATTGTGCAGCGATGAAAGCTGGTCTTCATAAATCTGACGCGTGTCGTGCAGCAGGCGACCAATCAGGGTGCTTTTCCCGTCATCCACGCTACCGCAGGTTAAAAAGCGCAGCAGACTTTTGTGTTGCTGGGCAACCATCCAGGCTTCAACGCCGCCTTCATTAGCAATTTGTTGTGCAAGTGTCGTATTCATGGCGGCTCCTTAGAAATACCCCTGACGTTTCTTCAGCTCCATGGAGCCCGCCTGGTCGCGGTCAATCACGCGGCCCTGACGTTCACTGGTAGTTGAGACCAGCATCTCTTCGATAATTTCCGGCAGCGTCTGCGCATTCGACTCCACCGCGCCTGTCAGTGGCCAGCAACCGAGCGTACGGAAACGTACCATGCGTTTTTTAATCACTTCCCCGGGTTGCAGATCGATTCTGTCGTCATCAATCATCATCAACATGCCGTCGCGTTCAAGCACCGGACGCTCCGCCGCCAGGTACAGTGGCACGATGTCAATGTTTTCCAGCCAGATGTACTGCCAGATATCCTGTTCGGTCCAGTTGGAGAGCGGGAAGACGCGAATACTTTCGCCTTTGTTAATTTGTCCGTTGTAGTTGTGCCACAGCTCCGGGCGCTGATTTTTAGGATCCCAGCGATGAAAACGATCGCGGAAAGAGTAAATACGCTCTTTGGCACGCGATTTCTCTTCGTCACGACGAGCACCGCCAAACGCGGCATCAAAACCGTATTTATTAAGCGCCTGCTTCAGCCCTTCGGTTTTCATAATGTCGGTATGCTTGGCGCTGCCGTGGACGAACGGGTTGATGCCCATCGCCACCCCTTCCGGGTTTTTATGCACCAGCAGTTCGCAGCCGTAGGCTTTCGCCGTACGGTCACGAAACTCGTACATTTCGCTGAATTTCCAACCGGTATCAACGTGCAGTAATGGGAACGGCAGCGTGCCAGGATAAAACGCTTTACGCGCCAGATGCAGCATTACGCTGGAATCTTTGCCGATGGAATACATCATCACCGGATTAGAAAACTCGGCGGCCACCTCACGAATGATATGGATGCTTTCCGCTTCCAGTTGCCGCAGGTGGGTAAGTCGTTTTTGATCCATAACCGTTCCTATGTAATGCCGTTATTTTGCTAACGATGCTCAGATAACCTGACTATAGGGAGGGCAAGAGGGCGAATGAAATTACGAATTGGAATGAGTAGTTCCTCAAAGGAATAACGATCCGGAAAAGCAAATATCAAAAAGTGCTTAAGCTACCGGATTTCGGGCATTTAGGAGCAAATGAAATTGTTTTACCTCGATCACAGTTTCATACTAGCGGCTGAAAATTTCTGCTTGGTATTTAAGGACTCATTATGTTTTCCGCAACGCGCCACCTTATTGCTGCCATGGCGCTCGGCGCGTGTTTTATCCTTCCTGCACAGGCAACATCCTCCAAACCTGGCGATATCGCAAATACCCAGGCTCGATATATCGCAACGTTTTTCCCGGGCCGCGTGACGGGATCTCCGGCTGAAATGTTATCTGCTGATTATATACGTCAGCAATTTCAGCAGATGGGCTACAGCAGTGATATTCGGACGTTTAATAGCCGTTATGTTTATACCGCCAAAGATAACCGTAAAAACTGGCATAACGTAACGGGAAGCACCGTTATTGCAGCACATGAAGGCAAAGCGCCGCAGCAGATTATTATTATGGCGCACCTCGACACCTACGCCGCACAAAGCGATGCCGATTCAGATGCCAATCTGGGTGGATTAACCCTGCAAGGGATCGACGACAACGCTGCAGGTGTTGGCGTGATGCTGGAACTGGCGGAAAAACTCAAAGACGTGCCGACGCAGTACGGCATCCGATTTATCGCCACCAGCGGCGAGGAAGAAGGCAAACTGGGCGCGGAGAACATCCTGAAGCGAATGAGCGCCGCCGAGAAGAAAAACACGCTGCTGGTTATCAACCTCGATAACCTGATTGTCGGTGATAAGCTCTATTTCAACAGCGGTAAGAAAACCCCGGAAGCGGTGCGAAAACTGACGCGCGACCGGGCACTGGCTATCGCGCATAGTCGCGGCATTGTAGCCAGCACCAATCCAGGCCTGAACAAAGACTATCCGAAGGGAACAGGATGTTGTAACGATGCGGAGGTCTTCGACGACGCGGGTATTGCTGTGCTCTCCGTTGAAGCGACCAACTGGAACCTGGGCAAGAAAGATGGCTACCAACAGCGCGCCAAAAGCGCCTCGTTCCCGTCTGGCAACAGCTGGCATGATGTGCGACTGGATAACCAGCAGCATATCGATAAAGCCTTACCGGGCCGGATAGAGCGCCGTAGCCGCGACGTAGTACGCATTATGCTGCCGCTGGTAAAAGAACTGGCGAAAGCAGGTAAATCCTGAAGAAGAAGCCCGGTAATAAGTAAACGTTACCGGGCTTTTAACAGTTAGCCTTCGTGCAGCCCGCACTCTCTTTTCAGCCCAAAGAACCGCGTCTCTTCTTCCGCCATTCCCGGCTCCCATTTGCGGGTGGTATGGGTATCGCCGACTGACAGATAGCCCTGATCCCACAGTGGATGGTACTTCAGACCATGCTTTTGCAGATACTGGTAAACCGTACGGTTGTCCCAGTCGATGATCGGCAGAACTTTAAACACACCACGCTGAATAGCCAGCACCGGTAAATGCGCACGACTGCCCGATTGCTCACGGCGCAGACCGGCAAACCAGGTCTGCGCGTTCAGCTCCAGCAATGCCCGGTTCATCGGTTCGACTTTGTTGATGTCATTGTATTTTTCAATGCCCTCAACGCCCTGCTCCCACAGTTTGCCATAGCGCGCTTCCTGCCAGGCCGCACTTTCCTTCGCCCGGTAGACTTGCAGATTAAGCTTGAGCTTGTCCGTTAACTCGTCAATAAACTGGTAGGTTTCCGGGAACAGATAACCGGTATCGGTGAGGATCACCGGGATATCCGGGCGAACCTGATTTACCAGGTGCAGGCTCACTGCCGCCTGAATACCAAAACTTGATGACAGTACATATTCGCCAGGCAGGTTTTCCAGCGCCCACGCCACGCGATCCTCGGCGCTCAATTTTTCCAGTTGGTCGTTGGTTTGCGCCAACGCCATAACACGTTCAACTTTCGGCAGTTCGTTCAACGCGTTGAGATCGAGTTTGGACATAAGTTCCTCACTGTTTGCCTTGCCTGATGGCGCTGCGCTTATCAGGTCTGCCGATTCAGCAGACCCGATAAGTCAATTTCACATTATTCCCAGAAATCCCGGGCAGGATCGAGCACCGGGCGAATAATGCCCGCACGCACCGTAAAGTCACCGAAGCCTTCACCCGCTTCGCGCTCTTTCGCCCAGCGCCCAATCAGTTCATCCAGCGATGCCAGAATTTCCGGCTCGGTGATGTTCTCTTTAAACATCCGGGGAATGCGAGTTCCAATACGGTTGCCCCCTAAATGGAGGTTGTAACGTCCGGGCGCTTTCCCCACCAGACCAACTTCCGCCAGCATCGCGCGGCCGCAACCGTTCGGGCAGCCAGTCACACGCATGACAATATTTTCATCACTCAGGCTGTGCTTCGCCATCAGCGTGTCGATGTTGTCGATAAACGTTGGCAGGAAGCGCTCGGCCTCCGCCATCGCCAGCGGACAGGTTGGGAACGACACGCAGGCCATCGAGTTTTCACGCTGCGGAGTGACCGCATTCATTAAGCCACTCTTCTGCGCAATCTTCTCGATCTTCGCCTTTTCACTCTCAGGAACACCTGCAATGATCAGGTTCTGGTTCGCGGTAATACGGAACTCACCTTTGTGGATCTTCGCGATCTCAAGCAGACCGGTTTTCAACGGACGGCCCGGATAATCCAGGATACGGCCGTTTTCAATAAACAGCGTCAGATGCCATTTATTGTCGATCCCTTTCACCCAGCCGATACGATCGCCGCGACCGGTGAACTCGTACGGGCGGATAGGCTCAAACTTGATCCCCGCGCGGCGCTCAACTTCAGCTTTAAAGGTCTCAACGCCTACGCGTTCCAGCGTGTATTTGGTTTTGGCGTTTTTACGATCGGTACGGTTACCCCAGTCACGCTGAGTCGTCACCACCGCTTCCGCCACAGCCAGCGTATGCTCAAGCGGCAGATAACCAAATTCGCTTGCCGTCCGGGCGTAAGTTTTCTTATTGCCATGCTCAATGGACAAACCGCCGCCCACCAGCAGGTTAAAGCCCACCAATTTGCCGTTTTCCGCAATCGCCACGAAGTTCATGTCATTGGCATGCAGATCGATGTCGTTCTGCGGTGGGATCACCACCGTGGTTTTAAACTTACGCGGCAGATAGGTTTGACCGAGGATCGGCTCCTCGTCGGTGGTCGCAACTTTTTCCTGATCAAGCCAGATCTCTGCATAGGCGCGGGTGCGCGGCAGCAGATGTTCGGAGATCTTTTTCGCCCACTCGTAGGCTTCGGCGTGCAGCTCAGATTCATACGGGTTGGAGGTACACAGCACGTTACGGTTCATATCGTTGGCGGTCGCCAGTGCGTCCAGGCCGACGGAGTGCAGCATCTGGTGTACCGGCTTAACGTTCTTCTTCAGAATGCCGTGAAACTGGAAGGTCTGACGGTTGGTCAGACGAATGCTGCCGTAAATAGTGTTGTCATGGGCGAACTTGTCGATCGCCTGCCACTGTTTGGTGGTGATCACTCCACCCGGCAGACGACAGCGCAGCAGCATCGCGTGACGCGGCTCCAGCTTTTGCTCGGCACGTTCGGCGCGGATATCGCGGTCGTCCTGCTGGTACATACCGTGAAAACGGATCAGCAGGAAGTTGTCGCCTTTAAACCCGCCGGTCAGGCCGTCGTTTAAATCTTCGGCAATGGTACCGCGCAGATAGTTGCTTTCCAGCTTCATACGCTCAGCGTCGGACAGTTTGCCTTCGACCACCAATGGTCCTGGATGTTTTTCGCTCATTAGTAGACATCTCGCTGATAACGGCGCTCAATGCGCAGCTCACTTAAAAATTCATCCGCCGCTTCGATATCCATACCACCGAATTCGGCAATCACTTCCAACAACGCCTGCTCAACGTCTTTCGCCATACGATTGGCATCGCCGCAGACATAAATGTGGGCACCGTCGTTAATCCAGCGCCACAGTTCCGCGCCCTGTTGGCGCAGTTTATCTTGTACGTAGACTTTTTCTTTTTGATCGCGGGACCAGGCGAGATCGATACGGCTCAGTACGCCCTCTTTGACGTAACGCTGCCATTCCACCTGATACAAGAAATCTTCGGTAAAGTGCGGGTTACCGAAAAACAGCCAGTTTTTGCCTTCGGCTCCATCAGCCGCACGCTGCTGCATGAAAGCACGGAACGGTGCAATTCCCGTACCCGGGCCAATCATAATCACCGGCGTCTGCGGGTTTGGCGGCAGGCGGAAATTGTCGTTGTGTTCAATGAACACGCGGACTTCACCTTCTTCTTCCACGCGGTCGGCGAGGAAACTGGAAGCACCACCAGCACGGGCGCGACCTTCTATCTCATAACGCACCACGCCCACGGTGACGTGCACTTCGCTTTCCACTTCCGCCTGAGAAGAGGCAATGGAGTACAAACGCGGCGTCAACGGACGCAGAAGATCAACTAACGCCTGAGCATCCAGTTGCGCCGGGGAGAAGCGCACCATATCGACGATGGGCGTGGTGGCGGCATAATGCTGCAACTGTGCTTTGTCACCCACTAACGGCAGCAATGTTTCGCTGCGGGTTAAGGTGGCATAGTTCTCCACGATATTGCCGGTATTCACCGTCAGCTCGAAGTGCCACTGCAACGCTTCAGCGAGCGACAAGGTTTTGCCTTCAACCGTCACCGGTTCATCACCTTTCAGCCACAGCAGTTCAACCAGTTCTTTAACCAGATCCGGGTCATTCTGATACCAGACGCCCAAGGCATCGCCCGGCTGATAACGCAGGCCGGAATCACCTAAATCAATTTCAATATGGCGTACGTCTTTTTCAGAGTCACGGCCGGTGATTTTCTGATTCACCGCAAGCGACGCCGTCAGCGGTGCTTCTTTGGTGTACGGACTGGTGTGTACTTCATTTACCGCACCGCTCGCTGCAACCTGTACAGACGGTGCAGCAGGCGCGCGCGCTTTCAGCACCTCAACCAGACGCGCGCGCCATTCGGCGGCGGCGGCCTGGTATTCCACGTCGGCATCGACGCGGTCAAGCAGGCGCTCACCGCCCAGCTCGGCCAGCTTGCTGTCGAAGTCTTTCCCGGCCTGGCAGAAGAATTCATAGGAGGTATCGCCAAGGCCCAGCACCGCAAAGGCGGTATCGGTCAGCTTCGGCGCTTTTTTCGAGAACAGGAACTTATGCAGCGCCACGGCTTCTTCAGCCGGTTCACCTTCCCCCTGCGTCGACGCCACCACGATCAGCAGTTTTTCATTGGCGATTTGTTTGAATTTATAGTCGCCAGCGTTGATCAGAGTGACGTTGAGCTTCGCGGCGATCAGATCATCGCGCAGGGCTTCCGCCACACGACGCGCATTACCGGTTTGCGAGGCGGAGATAAGCGTAATGCCAGGCATTTCAGCGACAGGCGCAAGCGCCGCTGCATTGCTACCAGGCTGCTGATTCAGCACGCCCCAAAAATAGCCAGAAACCCACGCAAGCTGTGCGGGAGTGAAATCGGTCGTGGCAGCCTGAAGGCGTGCCAGTTGCTCCGGGTTTAGCGGTAGCAGAGCGGAAGGTGGGGCCTGTGTCGTCATGCGTTGTCATGTTCCAGTAAGCAAAGCTGTTTTTCGCGCCCAAATGGCACCAAAAAAAGAAATGAAAATACTCTAAATAATTCGAGTTGCATGAAGGCGGCAAGTGAACGAATCCCAGGAGCTTACTGAAGTAAGTGACTGGGATAAGAGAGTGAAGCCAACGCACATGCAGCTCGAAGTATGACGAGTATTAGGTTAACGGCGGGCATAGTAACAACTAAAGAAGGGATAGAAATAACAAATAACCAAATGGACTAACCTGTTTTAGTTATAGTCATTAACGACAAAAACGATTTAATAACTATATGATATATAAATAGTTATCAAACATTAACAGCGTAAATATGACGTTCTGATGCTTAGCGCCCTTTTAACTAATGATAAAAATTGTGCTTTACGGTACCCTACGGCGGTTTTTCGCATTCTTGAGAGTAAATAATGTCCACCACCTTGTTTAAAGATTTCACCTTCGAAGCCGCTCACCGCCTGCCGCACGTACCGGAAGGGCATAAGTGTGGCCGCCTGCATGGTCACTCATTTATGGTGCGTCTTGAAATTACCGGTGAAGTCGATCCGCATACCGGTTGGATCATGGATTTTGCTGAGTTAAAAGCCGCGTTTAAGCCGACTTACGACAGACTCGATCACTACTATTTGAACGATATTCCTGGCTTAGAAAATCCAACCAGTGAAGTGCTGGCCAAATGGATTTGGGATCAGATTAAACCTGTGGTCCCTCTGCTAAGTGCTGTAATGGTGAAAGAAACCTGCACAGCAGGCTGCGTGTACCGCGGCGAGTGATTGTAGCCTTGCCGGATGGCAATGCGTCTTATCCGGCCTGCGACGAGCAACAAACTCTGGCCGGGTAAGCGAAACGCTCCCGGCACAGTTATCAGGCAATATTCAGATATTTATGGGTTTGCATCGACAGACGCCAGTTGCGCGCAATACAGGTATCAATACACAAACGCGTCGCATCTTCTTTCTGGCTGATTGGCTGTAAGGCGATGATTCGTGGTTTGTCGTCGCTCAACGTCGCCAGCAGTTCATCCAGCGCTTCAATATCGCGAACGCGACCAACCGGATGTTTGATTTCATTCGCGCGCTCCAGCGCCTGCGACAGCACATCATAACCGCCACGCATATTTACCTTCGGCGATACGGTCACCCAGGTATTCGGCGTACAGCGTACTTCGTGGGTACCACTAGTTTCAATCTGGCAGCTAAAGCCGTTCTTTTCCAGCAGGTCAGTCAGCGGCATCAGGTCATGAATGCAGGGCTCGCCGCCGGTGATCACCACATGACGGGCGGTATACCCCTGACGCGAAATGACCGCCAGCAGATCCTCACTGCTCGCCGCCCCCCATTTGTCGCTTTCTTTGGTCTTGGCCAGGATGCTGTACAGGGAGACTTCCCGATCCTCAAGCTTATCCCAGGTGTGTTTGGTATCGCACCAGGCACAGCCAACCGGGCATCCCTGTAAACGAATAAAAATGGCGGGGACGCCGGTAAAGTAACCCTCACCTTGCAGGGTCTGGAACATCTCGTTAATCGGGTACTGCATAGCGCTCTCAATATGGGGATAAACGATAATTATCGCAGATCCCCGCCAAAGTATCATGCCCCATCGATGCTTTACGAGGCGATCGCCGCGACAAAGCGTGCCGTTATCTGCTGCGGACGCGTGATTGCGCCACCAACCACCACGGTATGGGCACCTAATTCCAGGCATCGTGCGGCACGTTCCGGAGTATCGACGTTTCCTTCTGCCACGACAGGTACGCTGACCGCCGCCAATACCTCACGTAAAAAACCGCAGTCGTTTTCCGCCAGCACATGCCCGGCAGTGTCAGCGGTATAGCCGTAGAGCGTGGTGCCCACGCAGTCAAAACTCAGACGCTCAGCTGTCACCGCTTCGTCTATGGTGGCGATATCCGCCATCAGCAGCACAGACGGGTAGCGAGCGCGGATTTGCATAACTAATTCTTCCAGCGTTTGTCCTCCTGGGCGCGGGCGCGCTGTCGCATCCAGAGCAATAATCTCCGGCTCAACGGTCATTAGCTCATCCACTTCCTTGAGGGTGGCCGTGATAAACACATCGCTACCCGGATAATCGCGCTTGATAATCCCAATCACCGGCAGGGAGACGCTCTCTTTGATCGCGCGAATGTCCACCACGCTGTTCGCACGAATACCTACAGCACCTCCCTGCGCTGCCGCCAGCGCCATACGCGACATAATAAACGGACTGTGCAGGGGCTCATTTTCCAGCGCCTGGCAGGAGACGATTAATTTACCTTTCAGGGAATCCAGTACAGTTTTCATTACGATAAGATCTCTTCGACTTCGTTTTTGATGATGGTGACATGCGGGCCATAAATCACCTGAACCCCGTTGCCGCGAATAATTACGCCACGCGCTCCGGTCGCTTTCAGCGCCGCTTCATCGACCTTGCTACTCTCTTTTACCGTCACGCGCAGACGTGTGGCGCAACAGTCCACCTCTTCCAGATTCTCTTTACCTCCCAGTCCGGCAATCACAGCCGCAGCACGCTCACTTTGCGGCAGGCCGGATTCAGTCGGTGCTGCGTTTTCACGACCAGGCGTCAACCAGTTAAAGCGGTTAATCAAATAGCGGAAGGTGAAGTAGTAAAGGAAGAACCACGGGATCCCCACCATAGGGACGTACATCCAGTTGGTTTTAGCTTCCCCCTGTAGCACACCGAAGAGGAGGAAATCGATAAGCCCACCCGAAAAGGTTTGCCCGATGGTGATATGTAAAATATGCGCCATCATAAACGCCAGACCATCGAAGAAGGCGTGAATGATGTATAACACAGGTGCGACAAACAGGAAGGAGAACTCGATAGGCTCAGTGATCCCCGTCAGGAAAGAGGTCAGGGCCGCCGACAACAGCAGTCCGGCGACAAGCTTTCTGTTCTCTGGTTTTGCAGTATGGTACATCGCAAGACATGCGCCAAGCAGACCAAACATCATGGTGATAAAGCGCCCGGACATAAAGCGCGAGGTGCCCGCATAGAACTGCTGCGTATTCGGATCGGCAAGTTGCGCGAAGAAAATACGCTGCGTACCTTCAACCAACTGGCCGTTGACGATTTCACTCCCGCCAAGCGCTGTGGTCCAGAACGGTAAATAAAAGATATGGTGTAACCCCAGTGGGCCAAGCATACGCAGGATGAAGCCGTACAACAGCGTACCCAGATAACCGGTCGCATCCACCAGACCACCCAGTCCAAAAATGAGTTTCTGGAAATGCGGCCAAACCACCGTCATGACCGCACCCACTACAATCGCGGCAAGGGAGCTAATAATCGGCACAAAGCGCGAACCGCTGAAGAAACCAAGGAACTGAGGTAGCGAAACTTTATTGAAACGGCTATGCAGCGCGCAGGTGACAAGCCCAATCACCACCCCACCAAATACGCCTGTTTCCAGCGTCTGAATACCCAGCGTCATCCCCTGGCCTACGGCACCGGGATTCTCGCGCGCCAGCGTTCCGTTGAGTGTCAATAAAGCGTTGATGGTGGCGTTCATCACCAGAAATGCCAGCAATGCAGCAAGCCCGGCGGTGCCTTTGTCCGTTTTCGCCAGTCCTACTGCCACACCCACCGCAAAAAGCACCGACAGGTTGGCAAACACAATAGAACCTGCGCTGGTCATGATCGTGAAGATTGCCTGTAACCAGTCAACGTCCAAAAACGGATACGCCGTCAATGTGTTTGGATTCGACAGCGCACCGCCAATCCCTAACAACAGCCCCGCAGCGGGCAGTACCGCAATCGGCAGCATGAACGATTTGCCGAACCGCTGTGCCTTTTCAAACCAAGCGCCCGATGAGGCGCCGCTAAACATTTGCATCATTTTTTCATCTCCCCGATTAATGATGAAAATTTTTACCATATTTACTTTTATAAATGAAAATTATCATCAAAAACCAGGAAGCCGATCATACTTTTTTAAAATGACTGGCATCTCTCCCCTGCTTTCCGCCACACTATCAGCAGAGAAACGCATTAAGGATTTTGCATGTCAGAAAATGAAAACCTGCTGCTGAGATTGCGCCAGGGCGTTGACGGATATAGCCGAACACAGCAGAAGCTGGGAGAGTTTGTGCTTAGTGATCCGGCAAAAGTTGTCTACCTGACGATTACCGAACTGGCGCGTGAAAGCGACACCAGCGAGGCGAGCGTCACACGTCTGTGCCGCACGCTTGGGTGTAAGGGTTATAACGAATTCAAAATGGCGCTGGCACTCGATCTCCAGCAAGGGCTGCCGGTAGAGCACAGCGGGGATGAAATTGACAATGTGGTCAATGAATCCGTGCAAGCGCTGCAGGACACAGCAAAGTTACTCGACAGGACATTACTGGAATCCGCCGCTCTGGCGCTACATCAGGCTCAGTCGGTACAGATTTATGGCGTAGCGGCCAGCGCTATTCTGGGGGAGTATTTACATTACAAACTCCTGCGCCTCGGCAAACCCGCGCAACTGTTCAGCGACATGCACCGCGCAGCCATGAATGCCACTACGCTTAGCAAAAATACGCTCGTGGTAGCGATCTCCAGTTCAGGCTCCACGCGCGATCTGCTGCATGTCGTGAAACTGGCGCGTAAGCAAGGCGTGCGCGTACTGGCGCTGAGTAATACGCCGCGCAGTCCGCTGGCTTCGCTGAGCGATATTCAACTGGTCGCAGCCAAACCAGAAGGTCCGTTGAGTGCTGGTGCGCTAAACGCCAAGGTGGGTGTGATGCTGTTGGTAGAACTTCTCACCACGTCGCTGATTGCGCTGGATGAAAAGTACAGTGATGTGAGCCAGCAAACCGCCAGCGCAACACTTCCTCTACTGCTTTAAAAGCATAAAAAAACCCGCCGCAGCGGGTTTTTACGTTAAGAGTTAAAGAACAGGATTACGTATAAAAATAGTGGGGATACCGACAAAGTAACCCTCATCTGGCAGGGTCTGTAACATCTCTTGAATGGGGACTGTTAGCGTTCTCAGTATGAAAATAAGCAATAATTTTCACAGATTCCGGAAACGGGTCGTACGCTGCGCTTGTTTAAGGTAAGACTCCCCTGTTCACCAGAAAGTATATCGAGTTTAGTTTTTCTACCGCTTACCCATTAGCTTGATCTGTAACTTGATACTCCAAACCAGATTGATAAAGAAAGGGTTAAAGAAGACTGAAATCAAGGCTAAGATGAGGCAACAAAGTATGCACATTATAAATAGCTCAAACCCTCCCATTGATGCAGGAAAAAGCATAGAGAAGAATAACGCGCCCCCCCAGGCATAGTATTTCCAGGCGTAGAGAAAGAAAGCTCGGCTTACGCTGATATTTTTCTTTCTCGCTAATTTAAGCAAGAAACGAATTTTTTTCTTTCATTCCAGCATTCAAGAGTATGGATTTTATATCATTATTCATAACAATTATCAGCTAAAGTCATTGCAATATATAAAACATCACTTAACTCACCTTTAAAATAACACCAGATTAATCACTTAAATTCCTCGTAACTTGATATAAATTTTCCAAACCTTAAAGTAATTTTTATGAAGTCGACAAGTTAACTCAATAACAAAAAACAACAACCCGAATATTAAAAAGAGTGCCAGTAACTCACTAAAATCTTCTTGTCCAATTGAAAATATAAAGAATGACATAGCAAAAGCCATGATAATATCGCCTCTAATAACACTTGCATCTGTTAATAAATAGGCTTTTTGTATGTTGACTTTTTTTTCATTAGCAAAGCGAATTAGTTTCTGTGCCTTATACTCACTTAAACCCGCAAGCTTAATTCTTTCAGTTAAAGACTTATCATTCTGTTCATATGTTTTGAAGAGCATTTCCTTATTCCCTCAACTCGGCCCAGTTAGTACTATTACCTCCAATAAGTTGATAAACAGTGAGTCCACTAGCCGCATCACCGGTTAACTCACTAGCGCCCCCGGCAACCCCCAATGTTCTCCAGTTGCGAATATAATCCTCCTGTATATAGCGGAATAATTTCCATGAATCTGTTCTCAACGTCCGCGTTGAGGCTGAACCGAAAGACAGAATAAGATCTCCCGTTGAAAAAGCAATATCACCATCCTTGTCATCCCCACCCAAAAGCTTTGCAGCCTGGCGGTAGGCATACCTCAAAGGCATTTTTTTGGGATCTTCATGATATAGTAAATAATAACCATTTTCCCATACATTCTCGCTTCCCTGCATCATTAAAGGAACTCCATAATTTTTACATGCAGCACCAAGGCTTGCTTTACATAAACCAAAGCCACCGATAACTTGCATTGATCCACTAATGAATCCAACTCGCTTTAATGTTATTGTAAGCGTAGAGTGCCGTTCTCTTTCACGCTCAGCTATTGCATATAATTTAACACTCCCCATTCTTAAATTCATATGATGGTTAGTTAAAGACATATGATATTCACGTAATCTATCCATCGCTCTGCCAAAATCTAATTTCCCATAACGATATTCATCAAGAAAATATGATGTAACCCTACGTTCTTCTAACATATATTTTGAACGTATATCTAGATCATTAAGATATTGAAAACTGATATCATAGACAAGTCGGTCAATCTTTTCTTTTTCACGTTGCAAATTCATTAATCCATAACTACTCAAAATAACCTCCTGTTATTTCCCAAGCAATTTATATTGAATCTTAATGCTCCAAATTAAATTTATGACAAAGGGCGTAAAGAAGAGTGAAACAAGAGCTACAGCCATACAGAAGAAAACGTTCACTATAAAGAACTCTATCCCCTCAGAAAACGATGCAAAAATCACAGCCAATAGTAAACAGGCGTAATATGTCCAGGCATAGAGAAAAAATGCCCGACTTAAGCTGATATTTTTCAGTTTTGCCAACTTTATTAGGATAGCAGCATCCTTTTTTTTCATGCCCGCTTTCGCCAGTATGTCTTCCAATTCGTTATTCATTCAATATTTCTATTATTGTTAATGATAAATATAAAAAATACATACAAAATAATCACATCATTAAATTACTCTTAGTAAAATAATAACAAAGTGAGAAAGATCAAATTGTTCATCAAAATTTTCAATTAAGAATAAATTACAGACATAAAAAAACCCGCCGCAGCGGGTTTTTACATTAAGAGTTAAAGAACAGGATTACGCCTGACCTTTGATCTCTTTACGACCGTTGTACGGTGCTTGTTCACCCAGAGCTTCTTCGATACGAATCAGCTGGTTGTACTTAGCAACGCGGTCAGAACGGCTCATAGAACCAGTTTTGATCTGGCCTGCAGCGGTACCAACAGCCAGGTCAGCGATGGTAGCATCTTCAGTTTCGCCAGAACGGTGAGAGATGACAGCCGTGTAGCCAGCGTCTTTCGCCATTTTGATCGCAGCCAGAGTTTCGGTCAGAGAACCGATCTGGTTGAATTTGATCAGGATGGAGTTAACGATGCCTTTTTCGATGCCTTCTTTCAGGATCTTGGTGTTGGTTACGAACAGATCGTCACCAACCAGCTGGATTTTGTCGCCCAGTACTTTAGTCTGGTATGCGAAACCATCCCAGTCAGACTCGTCCAGACCATCTTCGATGGACACGATCGGGTACTGTTTGGTCAGTTCTTCCAGGAAGTGAGTGAATTCTTCGGAGGTGAACGCTTTGTTGCCTTCGCCAGCCAGAACGTATTTACCGTCTTTGTAGAATTCAGACGCTGCACAGTCCATCGCCAGAGTGATGTCTTTGCCCAGCTCGTAGCCAGCTGCTTTAACCGCTTCAGCGATTACAGCCAGAGCTTCAGCGTTGGAACCCAGGTTCGGCGCGTAGCCGCCTTCGTCACCAACTGCAGTGTTCATACCTTTAGCTTTCAGAACTTTAGCCAGGTTGTGGAACACTTCAGAACCCATACGAACGGCTTCTTTCAGAGTCTTAGCGCCAACCGGCTGAATCATGAATTCCTGGATGTCGACGTTGTTGTCAGCGTGCTCACCACCGTTGATGATGTTCATCATCGGAACCGGCATGGAGTATTTACCCGGAGTACCGTTCAGTTCAGCGATGTGTGCATACAGCGGCAGGCCTTTAGCAGCAGCTGCTGCTTTGGCGTTCGCCAGGGACACAGCCAGGATGGCGTTTGCACCGAAGTTGGATTTGTTTTCAGTACCGTCCAGATCGATCATGATCTTGTCGATGCCAGCCTGATCTTTAGCATCTTTACCCAGCAGAGCCTGAGCAATTGGGCCGTTAACAGCTGCAACAGCTTTCAGTACGCCTTTACCCATGAAACGGGATTTGTCGCCATCGCGCAGTTCCAGTGCTTCGCGGGAACCAGTAGAAGCACCTGACGGAGCTGCTGCCATACCAACGAAACCACCTTCCAGGTGTACTTCGGCTTCAACAGTCGGGTTACCACGGGAGTCGATGATTTCACGACCGATGATTTTAACGATTTTGGACATTAGATTTTCCTCAGTACAAGTTAAACTAAAACTCCAGACAAACAATGCACCCTGATGGGTGCATTGCCGTTCTAACTTATTTACTTCTTACTTCGCCTGACGCTTCTGATGTTCACTGGCGGCTTTCACAAAGCCGGCAAACAGCGGGTGCCCATCACGTGGCGTGGAAGTAAATTCCGGGTGGAACTGACAGGCCACGAACCACGGATGATTCGGTACCTCAATGATCTCGACCAACTGATCATCACCGGAACGGCCTGCAATACGCAGACCCGCAGCTTCAATCTGTTTCAACAGCATATTGTTGACTTCGTAACGGTGGCGGTGGCGTTCAACAATTGTCGGCGCGCCGTACAGTTGACGAACCAGGCTATCGTCGCTCAACTGACACTGCTGCGCACCAAGACGCATAGTGCCGCCCAGATCGCTCTTCTCGGTACGGACTTCGACGTTGCCGTCTTCATCGCGCCATTCGGTAATCAGGGCCACCACCGGGTACTTACAGTCTGGCACAAATTCCGTGGAGTTGGCGTTGTCCATACCCACTACGTTACGTGCAAACTCAATCAACGCAACCTGCATACCCAGGCAAATGCCCAGATAAGGAATATTGTTCTCACGCGCAAAGCGCGCCGTCGCGATTTTACCTTCAACACCACGGTAGCCGAAGCCGCCAGGGATCAGGATGGCATCAAGACCTTTCAGGATCTCAACGCCACGCGTTTCGACATCTTGTGAGTCGATCAGCTTGATATTGACGGTGACACGATTCTTCAGACCGCCATGCTTCAGCGCTTCGATAACTGACTTATAGGCATCCGGCAGTTCAATGTACTTGCCGACCATACCGATAGTCACTTCGCCTGCCGGATTAGCTTCTTCGTAGATAACCTGTTCCCATTCTGACAGATTAGCTTCCGGACAGTTCAAGCTGAATCGTTTACAAATATAATCGTCAAGGCCCTGAGATTTCAACAGGCCCGGGATTTTATAGATGGAATCGACATCTTTCAGAGAAATCACCGCTTTTTCCGGAACGTTACAGAACAATGCAATTTTTGCACGTTCATTAGCCGGAACTGCGCGATCGGAGCGGCAAATCAGGATATCTGGCTGAATACCGATAGAAAGCAGCTCTTTTACAGAGTGCTGAGTCGGTTTAGTTTTGACTTCACCTGCCGCCGCCATGTACGGAACCAGCGTCAGATGCATAAACAGCGTGTGCTCGCGGCCAATTTCTACGGCCATCTGGCGAATCGCTTCAAGGAACGGCAGAGATTCGATATCCCCAACGGTTCCGCCGATTTCAACCAGAACAACATCATGACCTTCACCGCCTTCCAGAACACGCTCTTTAATGGCATTCGTGATGTGCGGGATAACCTGAACGGTCGCGCCCAGGTAGTCGCCACGGCGTTCTTTACGCAGAACGTCGGAGTAGATACGACCCGTAGTGAAGTTGTTGCGGCGGCTCATTTTGGTACGAATGAAGCGCTCATAGTGACCCAGGTCCAGGTCGGTTTCAGCGCCGTCTTCGGTAACGAACACTTCCCCGTGTTGGATTGGGCTCATAGTACCTGGATCGACGTTGATGTACGGATCCAGTTTCATCATGGTTACATTGAGGCCACGGGCTTCAAGAATGGCTGCCAGGGAGGCTGCGGCAATGCCTTTTCCCAGAGAGGATACGACCCCGCCGGTCACAAAAATATAGTTCGTTGTCATGCTGGACCTGAGAAGTTAGGGTGAAACGATGGAATTACCAAGACGGGAAAGTAGTATACCCGAACATGACGAGCGCCACAAACTTTCATTATTCCTCCTCTTCACCAGGCTCACATTAACATCGGGAGTGAGAAAATAGCCCCTTTGGGGTAAATGTTTTTGACGTAAATCAAGCGCTTGTTATTTAAAAAATCACACAAATCGCCCTTGACCGACGAAATCCCTTAGAGATCAATTTCCTGCCGTTTTACCTGTTGCCAGACTTCTTCCATAGTTTCCAGATCAACACCAGTCATTTCCAGACCGCGAGCTGCCACAATTCGCTCAACCTCACGAAAACGCCGCTCAAACTTCTCGTTCGCTTTCTGCAATGCGGTCTCTGCTTTAGTGCCTAAATGCCGGGCCATATTGACCGTGGCAAACAGCAGATCGCCCATTTCCTCCTCCAGTTTAGCCTGGTCGACAACAGCCTGCTTCGCCTCAAACATGACTTCGTCGATCTCTTCGTAAACCTTGTCGACAACCGGTCCTAATGTTTTCCAGTCGAAGCCAACATTTGAGCAGCGTTTCTGGATTTTTTGGGCGCGCATTAATGCCGGTAAACTACGGGGAATATCGTCGAGCGCGGAATGCTGTGCCTTCTCAGCACGTTCTTCGGTTTTGATTTGCTCCCAACGGGTAAGCACCTCGGTGCTGTTACTTGCAGAAACATCAGCAAAAACATGCGGGTGGCGTCGTTCAAGCTTATCGCTTATCGCAGCGCAAATATCATCAAAGTTGAAGCGCCCTTCTTCCTGAGCCATCTGGGCGTAAAACACCACCTGGAACAGCAGATCCCCCAACTCTCCACGCAGGTCGTCGAAGTCTTCTCGCGCAATCGCGTCCAGCACTTCATAAGTTTCTTCGAGGGTATAAGGAGCAATAGTGGCGAATGTCTGCTCTTTGTCCCACGGACAGCCGTTCTCCGGGTCGCGCAGGCGCTGCATAATACCGAGCAGTCGGTCGATTTGATTCATTGGAATATCCTGAAATTTCAATACAGTAGGCCGGATAAGGCGACATCCGGCAACATAGCAATGCCTGATGGCAACGCTAACGCGTCTTATCAGGCCTACAAGGTTATCCGGCCTACATAATGATTAATTACCGTGCAGACGACGTGCGTCGATCACATCCGGTACCTGGTTCAGCTTGCCGAGCACGCGCCCGAGCACCTGCAGGTTGTAGATTTCGATGGTCATATCAATGGTGGCAAGCTGTTGTTTGGTATCACTCCGGCTGGCAACGCCCAGCACGTTCACCTTCTCGTTGGCGAGAATCGTGGTGATATCACGTAACAAGCCACTGCGATCGTTGGCCTGGACGCGAACCACCAGCGAATACCCTGCAGAGTAACTTTCGCCCCAGACCGCATCAACAATACGTTCCGGCGCATGGGAACGCAGCTCAGTCAGCTGTTCACAATCCGCCCGGTGCACGGAAATACCGCGTCCCTGGGTAATAAACCCGACAATCTCATCGCCTGGAATCGGCTGGCAGCAGCGAGCGATGTGGTGCATCAGGTTACCTACCCCTTCCACCACGACACGACCGTCGTCTTTACGGCGACTTTGCGGTGCGTGCGTTTTCTGCTGAAGCTGTTTCAGCGCGGCGGCATCCTGTTCGGCAGCGCTTGGCTTATTAAACTGCGCCTGCAGGAAATTCACCATCTGGTTGAGGCGGATGTCTCCTCCGCCAATCGCCGCCAACAGTTCATCCAGCTCATTGAAACTGTAGCGCGGCAGCAGATGTTTTTCCGCTTCTTTCAGGCTGATGCCTAAATGCGCCAGTTCATCGTCGAGGATCTGGCGACCTGCAAGAATGTTCTTATCACGGTCCTGTTTACGGAACCAGGCGTGGATCTTCGAACGCCCACGACTGGTGGTTACGTAGCCAAGGTTAGGGTTCAACCAGTCGCGGCTTGGGTTTGGCTGTTTCTGGGTGATAATTTCAATTTGATCGCCCATCTGCAGTTGGTAGGTAAACGGTACGATGCGTCCACCAATTTTCGCGCCAATGCAACGATGCCCCACATCACTATGAATGTGGTAAGCAAAATCGAGCGGCGTGGAGCCTGCAGGCAGATCCACAACGTCGCCTTTCGGCGTAAAGACATACACGCGGTCATCAAAGACCTGGCTACGAACTTCATCCAGCATTTCACCGGAATCTGCCATCTCTTCCTGCCAGGCGATCAGCTTACGCAGCCATGCAATGCGATCTTCATGACCAGAGCGCGCCGCGCCTGAAGCGGTGCCCTCTTTGTACTTCCAGTGCGCCGCGACGCCCAGTTCGGCATCTTCGTGCATCTGTTTGGTACGGATCTGAATTTCAATGGTTTTCCCGCCCGGCCCCAGCACAACCGTATGGATTGACTGGTAGCCGTTGGGTTTCGGGTTCGCGACGTAGTCATCAAACTCATCCGGCAGATGGCGATAGTGAGTATGTACTATCCCGAGCGCGGCATAGCAGTCCTGTAAACGCTCTGCCACGATACGCACTGCGCGCACATCGAACAGTTCATCGAAGGCCAACTGCTTTTTCTGCATTTTGCGCCAGATGCTGTAGATATGCTTCGGACGCCCGTACACTTCAGCTTTGACGCCTTCCGTTTTCATCTCTGAGCGCAAATGACCAACGAACTCATCAATGTAATGCTCCCTGTCGATACGACGTTCATGCAGCAGCTTGGCAATGCGTTTGTATTCAGCCGGGTGCAGATAACGGAAGCAATAATCTTCCAGCTCCCATTTTAATTGCCCGATTCCCAAACGGTTGGCCAGCGGTGCATAGATATTGGTGCACTCTTTTGCCGCCAGAACACGTTCATCTTCCGGCGCGTCTTTCACTTCACGCAGATGGGCAATCCGCTCTGCCAGCTTGATGACCACACAGCGGAAGTCATCTACCATTGCCAGCAGCATGCGGCGGACGTTATCGACCTGCTCGGAAGAAACTGAATCGGTATGCGTGGCTTTAAGCTGGCGTATCGCCGCCATATCACGCACGCCGTGGATAAGATGAACAATGGATTTGCCCACGCTCTCGCGCAGGATGTCTTCACTTACCACGTTGGCATCAGCCAGAGGGAACAGCATTGCTGCACGCAGCGTGTCGATATCCATGCTCAACATGGAGAGAATTTCTACCATCTCCACGCCACGCCACAGCAGCAGATCCGCATCCGGATGCCCCTGTGTCTGCTGGAGGCAGTACGCCCAGGTTTCGGCTAAGCGTTCACACGACTGCTGGCTGGAGATCCCCAGACTCGCGATCCATTTCTTGGGATCAAACTCACCAGCTTTATTTAAATGTGCACTTCTTACCGCAACCATCGTCCTCTCCTTAAGGGGCATGGCCTGTCGAAGTCGACAAGCCGAACCCATTGTCTTTCACACAGCATTACAAGGCGAAATCCAATGGGTATTAAGTTCATTACAAACGCTCAAACAGGACCATTGATTCCAGGTGTCCAGTGTGCGGGAACATATCGAGCATCGCCAGCCGCCGGATGGCGTATCCCGCATTGAGCAAAGCATCGCTGTCACGAGCCAGCGTTGCCGGGTTACAGGATACATAAACAACGCGTATAGGTTCCAATTTTATAATATGTTGCATCACACCTGCAGCCCCCGCACGCGCAGGATCGAGCAATACTTTGTCGAATCCGTTTTTCGCCCACGGCTGCCGGGTAACATCTTCCTCAAGGTTTTCATGAAAGAACGTCACATTGTGTAATCCGTTATTCAGCGCGTTCTCCCGACCTTTCTCCACCAACGCCGGAACACCTTCCACGCCAACCACGCTTGCTGCCCGAGTTGCCAGCGGCAGAGTAAAATTGCCCATTCCGCAGAACAGATCGAGTACGCGATCTTCAGGTTGAACATCGAGCCATTCCAACGCACGGGCCACCATTTGCTGGTTTACCCCTTCATTGACCTGAATAAAATCACGCGGGCTGAAGGTTAACCGTAGTCCATTTGAGTCATACCAGGGTGATTCTTCTGATATTGATTCCAGTATCTCGCTTTGCGGGGCCAGAAACAAAGACAGCCCCAGAGAATGCGAAAAGCATTCCAGTTTTTCTTTATCCGCTGCACTTAATGGCGCCGTGTGGCGCAAAATCATCAGGGTTCCGCTCCCTGCCTGCACCAGTTCAACATGTCCAAGGTGGCGTAACCCTTGAAGACTTTCCAGACACGCCCTGAGATGGGGCAATAACGCTTCAAGCTGGGGCACCAAAACAGGGCATTGTTTGACATCGATAATGTCGCTGGAGCCTGATTTACGAAACCCCATCTGCAATTTTTGTTCTTTTGGCCGATAGTTCAGGCTCAATCGGGCACGACGACGATAGCCCCACGGCGTATCAGCTATAACATCCGACACGTCACATTTCATTAAACGCGACAACGCCGCGCTTTTACTACGCTGCTGTAACGAGATGCTGGCATGCTGCTGCTGGCAACCGCCGCATACGCCAAAATGCGGGCAACGTGGCACTTCACGCTCAGGGCTGTTGTTCAAACGTCGTTTTACTTGCGCGCGGGCGAACTGTTTTTTATCTTCGGTAATCACCACCTCGGCGCTTTCCTGGGGTAGCAATTCCGGTATAAACAACGCTTTTCCGTTATGGCGAGCGACGCCCTGACCAAAAGGATCGAGGTCATTGACGGTAACGGTTATGATCTGACGCGTCGTCACGCGTCGTTTTGCAGAGTAGAATTGCGCCATCGACGAGATATTTCTCTATTTAACAGTGTGACCCTAATTGTCCCATAACGGAACTCCATGACCAACTACAGCCTGCGCGCACGCATGATGATTCTGATCCTGGCCCCGACCGTCCTGATAGGTTTGTTGCTCAGTATCTTTTTTGTTGTGCATCGCTATAACGACTTGCAGCGTCAACTGGAAGATGCTGGTGCCAGCATCATAGAACCACTCGCGGTCTCCAGCGAATATGGCATGAACCTGCAAAACAGGGAATCTATCGGCCAGCTTATCAGCGTGCTGCATCGTCGCCATTCCGATATCGTGCGGGCAATTTCTGTTTATGACGAAAATAACCGACTGTTCGTCACCTCTAATTTTCATCTCGATCCGTCTGAAATGCAGTTGGCGACAGGTTCACCGTTTCCCCGTAAGCTAAGCGTCACCCGGCACGGGGATATCATGATCCTGCGTACCCCGATTATATCGGAAAGCTATTCACCAGATGAATCCGCCGTAAGCGATGCGAAAAACACCAAAAATATGCTGGGGTATGTGGCGCTTGAGCTGGATCTTAAGTCCGTGCGATTGCAGCAGTACAAAGAGATCTTTATCTCCAGCGTAATGATGCTGTTTTGTATTGGTATTGCGTTAATTTTTGGCTGGCGTCTGATGCGAGACGTAACCGGCCCGATTCGCAATATGGTGAATACCGTTGACCGAATTCGTAGAGGACAGCTCGACAGCCGCGTGGAAGGTTTCATGCTGGGCGAGCTGGATATGCTCAAAAATGGTATCAACTCGATGGCGATGTCACTTGCGGCTTACCATGAAGAGATGCAGCACAACATCGATCAGGCCACCTCTGACCTGCGTGAAACGCTGGAGCAGATGGAAATCCAGAACGTCGAACTGGATCTGGCGAAGAAACGCGCCCAGGAAGCGGCGCGTATTAAGTCTGAGTTTCTGGCTAACATGTCGCACGAACTGCGAACACCGCTGAATGGCGTGATTGGCTTCACCCGTCTTACGCTAAAAACCGAGCTCAACACCACGCAGCGCGATCACCTGAATACCATTGAACGCTCGGCTAACAATCTGCTGGCTATCATCAATGATGTACTCGACTTCTCCAAACTTGAGGCGGGCAAGCTGATTCTGGAAAGCATTCCCTTCCCGCTGCGCAGCACGCTGGATGACGTCGTTACGCTGTTAGCGCATTCATCCCATGATAAAGGGCTTGAGCTGACGCTGAATATTAAGAATGACGTGCCGGACAACGTCATCGGCGATCCGCTGCGCTTACAGCAGGTAATCACTAATCTGGTTGGCAATGCCATCAAATTTACCGAAGGCGGCAATATCGACATTCTGGTCGAGAAGCGCGCCCTTAGTAATACGAAAGTGCAGATTGAAGTACAAATCCGCGATACCGGAATTGGTATTCCTGAGCGCGATCAGTCACGCTTGTTCCAGGCCTTCCGCCAGGCAGATGCCAGTATTTCCCGCCGCCACGGCGGTACCGGGCTGGGCCTGGTCATTACGCAAAAACTGGTCAACGAAATGGGCGGGGATATCTCCTTCCATAGTCAACCGAACCGGGGTTCCACGTTCTGGTTCCATATCAGCCTCGATCTTAACCCTAACGTTCTCGTTGACCGCTCAACCACGCTCTGCCTGGCCGGTAAACGACTGGCCTACGTCGAACCGAACGCCACTGCCGCACAGTGCACATTAGATATCTTGAGCGAAACGCCGTTGGAGGTGATTTACAGCCCTTCATTCTCCGGGCTGCCGAAGGATCACTACGATATTCTGCTGCTCGGCATTCCGGTTACTTTACGCGAACCGCTCACCATGCAGCATGAGCGGCTGGCAAACGCTGCGGCGATGACCGACTTTTTGTTACTGGCCCTGCCTTGCCATGCGCAGATTAACGCCGAGAAGTTAAAACAGGGCGGCGCGGCGGCATGTCTGTTGAAACCTCTCACCTCAACTCGCTTACTGCCTGCGCTGACAGAGTATTGTCAGGTGAATCACAGCGCGGATCCGCTGCTGTTAGACGATAGCAAAATCGCGATGACCGTTATGGCGGTAGACGACAACCCGGCGAATCTCAAGCTGATTGGCGCACTGTTGGAAGATAAGGTGCAGCACGTCGTGCTCTGCGACAGTGGGCATCAAGCGGTGGATCGCGCCAGACAAATGCAATTTGATCTGATCCTGATGGATATTCAGATGCCAGACATGGACGGCATTCGCGCTTGTGAACTAATCCACCAGCTTCCTCATCAACAGCAGACACCGGTCATTGCGGTCACCGCACACGCCATGGCCGGGCAGAAAGAGAAGCTGCTCAGCGCCGGGATGAACGATTACCTGGCGAAGCCTATCGAGGAAGATAAGCTGCATAATCTGCTGTTACGCTACAAACCCGGCGCAAGCACAGCGCTTAGGGCGATCGCCGTTGAACCCGTTGAGCCGGTAGTCAATCCGAATACCACACTCGACTGGCAGTTAGCATTAAGACAAGCCGCAGGTAAAAACGATCTGGCGCGGGATATGCTGCAAATGCTGCTCGATTTTCTGCCCGAAGTACGTAACAAAATTGAAGAACAGCTGGTCGGTGAAAACCCTGAAGGTCTGGTGGATATGATCCACAAGCTGCACGGTAGCTGCGGTTATAGCGGCGTTCCCCGCATGAAAAACCTGTGTCAGCTTATTGAGCAGCAATTACGTAGCGGGACCAAGGAAGAAGAGCTGGAGCCTGAGTTTTTAGAGCTTCTGGATGAAATGGACAACGTTGCGCGCGAAGCGAAGAAGTTGTTGGGGTAATATTCGCAGGAAGGCGGCGTGACCGCCTTATCCAACCTACAACTCAGCGTAATTGCTGCCCGGCTTTAAGCGTTGCGGCCACGTTTCGCGCCGTCATTCGTACGTTGTCGCTCGCGTTCTTTAGCGCCTCATCCAGGGTACAGATGGTATAGATGACGCTGAAAACCGCATCCAGCCCATGCTCGTGGACCACACCGACATCCGCCGTCAGGCTACCGGCAATGCCGATAACCGGTTTGTTGTAACGCTTTGCGACCTTCGCCACGCCAACCGGAACCTTACCGTGAATGGTCTGACTATCAATGCGCCCTTCACCCGTGACCACTAAATCCGCATCCGCAACGCAGGCGTCAAGGTGCAACGCATCCGTTACTATCTCAATACCGCAGCGCAACTGTGCGCCGCAAAACGCATATAGCGCCGCCCCCATACCACCAGCGGCTCCACCGCCGGCCAGATCCAGCACGTTGACGTCCAGATCGCGGGCAATGAGTTGCGCATAGTGCGTGAGTGCCCGATCCAGGCGGGTAATCATCTCCGGCGTCGCCCCTTTTTGCGGGCCAAAAACCGCAGAAGCGCCCTCTTCACCGGTCAACGGATTAGTCACGTCGCAAGCTACTTCAATACGACACGCAGCAAGTCGCTGGTCTAACTGAGAAATATCAATCCGAGCGAGCGATTCGAGGCCAGCCCCGCCATGGGCAATATCGTTATTTTGCGTATCCAGCAATTTTGCTCCCAGCGCTTGTACCATCCCGGCACCGCCATCATTGGTGGCGCTTCCGCCAATTCCAATGATGATATGCTCAACGCCAGCGTCCAACGCATGACGGATTAACTCCCCGGTTCCCCAGGATGTCGTTTTCAGCGGATCGCGTAACCCCGCAGGAACCTGTTCCAGTCCGCTGGCAGCCGCCATTTCGATAAACGCCGAGCGCTCATCACCGGATAAACCATAAAATGCCTGAATTGTGTTGCCCAAAGGGCCGGTAACATCAACATGTACAAGGTGACCTTGCGTTGCGGCAACCATCGCTTCGACCGTTCCTTCACCGCCATCTGCAACCGGAATCTTCACGTAATCCGCATCGGGCCAGATCTCACGAAACCCCTGCTCAATAGCCGTTGCCACTTCAAGCGCACTCAAACTTTCCTTATAGGAATCCGGTGCGATTACTATTTTCATAAAGCATCCTTACGCATGTTGACTGTGTTAAGCATATACCAGGATAAAAACCGCCCCTCAATGGGAGCGGTCCCAGTTCGCTTAGCGTACCATGCACGGACGCTTATTATCAAACGTCCAGTTCGGGATCAGATACTGCATTCCCATCGCATCATCACGCGCCCCCAATCCATGTTGCTGGTACAGCTCATGCGCTTTCATGACCTGATCCATATCCAGCTCCACGCCCAGACCCGGTTTTGCCGGAACCTGCACCATGCCGCCTTTGATTTCAAATGGCTCTTTGGTCAGGCGTTGATTGCCTTCCTGCCAGATCCAGTGGGTATCAATCGCGGTAATTTTGCCCGGAGCCGCTGCCGCGACATGCGTAAACATCGCCAGCGAAATATCAAAGTGGTTGTTAGAGTGCGATCCCCAGGTCAACCCAAACTCATGGCACATTTGCGCCACGCGGACAGAACCCTGCATGGTCCAGAAGTGCGGGTCCGCCAGTGGGATATCCACGGACTGCAACGACAGCGTATGCCCCATCTGACGCCAGTCGGTGGCGATCATGTTGGTGGCGGTCGGCAGACCGGTGGCGCGGCGGAATTCCGCCATCACTTCACGACCAGAGAAGCCCTGCTCGGCGCCACACGGATCTTCCGCATAGGCCAGAGAACCCTTCAGATATTTGCCGATCTTAATCGCTTCATTTAGCGACCACGCGCCGTTCGGATCCAGCGTGACGCGGGCCTGCGGGAAACGCTTCGCCAGCGCAACGATAGATTCCGCTTCCTCTTCCCCGGCCAGCACGCCGCCTTTCAGTTTAAAGTCGTTGAAACCATACTTCTCATACGCAGCTTCCGCCAGGCGCACTACCGCATCCGGGGTCATCGCCTCTTCATGACGCAGACGATACCAGTCGCACTTCTCATCCGGCTGACTCTGGTACGGCAGCGGCGTTGCCTTACGGTTAGCCGAGTACGGTGACCGCATCGCGCTGCTTGCCCGGCCCTAACAGTTCACAGACCGGTACTTTGAGCGCCTTGCCCAACAGGTCGAGCAGCGCCGCTTCCAGCGCCGCTACCGCATTGACCCGCAGTTCAAAGGTCCAGGCGCCTTTGCCGAAGGTGTCAAAATCAGCGGCCTGGTTGCCTTTATGCACCTGCTGTACCACCTTATTCAGGCGCGCAACTTCCTGACCCAATACCATCGGGATAGCGTCAACCAGCGTCTGATAAATCACCTCGCCGCCCGGCGCTTCACCGACGCCGGTATTGCCGGCGTTATCGGTAAGAACCACAATATTGCGGGTGAAATATGCATTGTGCGCACCGCCAATATTGAGCAGCATGCTGTCATGACCGGCCACCGGGATGACCTTCATATCGGTAATAACGGGACTCGATTGTGTTGTCATCATCATTGTCCTGCGACAGGTTTCAGTTCGATACGTTTAATATCGCCCACCAGTACCAGATAGCTCACCACCGCAATCAACGCATGCACCCCGACGTAAATCAACGCGCCGTTAAACGAGCCGGTGGTCCCTACGATGTAGCCGATAGCAATTGGCGTGACGATACCGGAGATATTGCCAAACATGTTGAACAAACCGCCGCTCAGACCGCTGATCTCTTTAGGTGCAGTATCAGCCATCACCGCCCATCCCAACGCACCGATACCTTTGCCGAAGAAGGCCAGCGCCATAAAGCCGATGATCATCCACTCCACGTTGACGTAGTTACAGAACACCATCACCATCGACAGCAGCATGCCGAGTACGATTGGCGTTTTACGGGCGATATTTAGCGAACCGGTACGGCGCATCAGCCAGTCGGAAATAATGCCGCCGAGCACGCCGCCGGCGAATCCGCAAATGGCCGGGACCGAAGCGACAAAACCAGCTTTCAAAATCGACATACCGCGAGCCTGCACCAGATAAACCGGGAACCAGGTGATAAAGAAGTAGGTCAGCGCGTTAATGCAGTATTGCCCGATGTAAATACCGATCATCATCCGTGAGCCCAGCAGCTGTTTGATTTGCCCCCACTTCACGCTGAACGGCACTTTAGCTTTGGCGGCCGCCTGATCCATATTGATCAGCGCCCCGCCTTCAGCAATGTACTCCAGCTCTTTTTGGTTTACGCCCGGGTGCTGGTTTGGTTCATGAATCACCTTCAGCCAGATAAAGCTGATAACAATCCCGAGGCCGCCCATAAAGAAGAACACATGCGACCAGCCCACTTCGTGGGTCAGCCACCCCATGATTGGCGCAAAAATAACGGTGGCAAAGTACTGCGCAGAGTTAAAGATTGCGACCGCTGTGCCCCTCTCCTGTGCCGGGAACCATGCCGCAACTATACGACTATTGCCGGGGAAGGAAGGTGCTTCAGCTAAACCGACAAGGAATCGCAACGTAAACAGCGCAACGATAATGCCGAAGCCGCTAAAGATATCGACGAAGCCCTGCAGCAGGGTAAACATGGACCAGATAAAGATGGACCAGAAATAAACACGTTTTGAACCGAAGCGGTCAAGCAACCAGCCGCCAGGGATCTGGCCGATAACATAGGCCCATGAGAAAGCGGAGAATACATAACCCATCCCTACCGCATCCAGACCAATATCTTTGGCCATCTCCGAACCGGCAATGGATAAGGTGGCGCGATCGCCGTAGTTGAAGGATGTGACGATAAACAACATCACCACTATCCAGTAGCGAGCGTTAGTGCGTTTTTCAGCGCTGCTCGCCGCCTGACTTAATGAACTCATTGTTGCACTCCTGAATCTTGGCTTTCGCCAGTTCATTCTGTACAGCACCTGTAGGGTGATCAGAATGAGAGGTTAGTGTGTGGCAGTTTTGGTACAGCTCAGGGCCGTTTTATTCTGACTCGCTGCCTTTTCGGGAACTGACGGGAAAAGTATATGAAGGAGTGGCTCTTACCCTCACCGTGCATGAACACAACATTCGGGAGGCAGTAAGAAGTTGTTTGGGGCATAAGCCCAAAGCAGTGGAAGTTAGTTCACGTAATTGGGGTTTTATTGCCGGGTGGCGGCTTCGCCTGACCCGGCCTACGGTTCAAATGGGGGTTGTATGCCCGTACGGGCGAGAGATTATTTGAGCAAGGTTCCCCAGTTTTCTACCCAAGGGTTGGATTCGCTTTCCGGTTCAGGATGTTCGCTGGCGTCAATCAGCAACATTTCACCCACGCGCTGTGCGCTTTGCTCCTGTAACAGCGCATCAAACTGTTTGCCACCATTGCAGAAATTAACGTAGCTGCTGTCGCCCAGCGCAATGACTCCGTAATGCAGATTTGGCTGGAAACCGAGATTATCTTTGATCCCCTGAAACAGCGGCACAATGCTATCGGGCAGATCGCCCTGCCCGGTCGTTGAGGTCACCACCAGCACATATTTATCCTGATATACCTGCCAGTCGCTAAGCTCCGGATCTTCAAACACCGTGGCTTTATGACCCTGTGCCGTCAAAATGGCCTCGGCCTCTTCGGCAACCAGCAGCGCGTTTCCGTACATTGTGCCGACAAAAATTCCAATTTCCGCCATAACCGTAATCTCCTGGGACTTAAGAATCTATCTGCTCATCCTGACCTGACATCCCGCTGAACTCAACCCTTTCATTCTCAGGGAGAAGTCCACGCCAGCCAAATTGTGACAATGCCTGCATCCAGACGTCATCCAGCCCGGCGCGAATAACCAGAGGCTCACCGGTGAATGGATGCGTCAGCGCAAGCTGGCTGGCATGCAGCATTAATCGCTGACAACCGAAATGCTCTGCGGCGCTGCGGTTTTGCCGTAAATCACCGTGCTTGCTGTCGCCAATTATCGGATGGCGTAAGTGGGCCAGATGGCGCCTGAGCTGGTGTTTCCGACCGGTTTTAGGATCCAGCTCCACCAGTCCATAACGGGTGGTCGGATAACGCCCGGTCGCTACCGGCATTTCTACCGTTGCCAGGCCGCGATAATGGGTGACGGCAGGCTGCGGGCCTTTATCATCGCGGGCAAACTTATCGGCAATCTTATCCAGCTCTTCGACCAACGGGTAATCCAGCACGGCATCATCCATCAGCCAGCCACGCACAATCGCATGATAGCGTTTCTGAATTTGATGATGTTCAAACTGCTGAGACAACAAACGCCCGGCTTCGCTGGACAGTCCCATCAGCAGCACACCGGAGGTTGGTCTGTCGAGTCGATGGGCGGTAAAAACGTGCTGACCAATTTGGTCTCGCACCGTTTGCATCACCACCACTTTCTCATCCCGGTCGAGCCAACTGCGGTGAACCAACCAGCCCGAAGGTTTATTGACTGCAACCAGCCATTCGTCCTGATAAAGAATTTCCAGCATCAGGCGTTATCACTGGTAAACAGCGCATCCAGCTCCTGCAATGCCGCCAGGAGAATGTCGCGTTGCGGATGATCGGCTGCTAGCGCCATTTCGTAATACGGTGCAACGGCAAAAGCCTGCGGAAGCAGCTGCGCGTTATCGAGTAGCGTATGCATGCGGGGAATCAACACCCACTGCAGCCACTCGACCGGCTCCATGGTATCCATACAAAAAGGCTGCGTACTGGTAAACAGATGCTCTGCTGGCTCATCCATCCGCCAGTGATTATGTTCACGCAGTAGCGCTTCAAGTGCGTGTAACTGCTGGCGCACACGGTCATGAGTCGTCATGAAATAAACCTCAATGATGAAAAATCTGGCGCGAAGAATAGCACTAGTGGAGGGAAATAAAAAAAGGGAGCACTGTAAAAAACAGTGCTCCCGGTTCGTTTCGCAGCATTCCAGCTACTTTTAGTGCTCCCTGCTCATCCGTGACAACTTTTCCTGTGGTCTTGCGACCTTGTTCATCCTGAACTTTTGCATCCTGCTCACATCACCCCGATGTGAAAACTTCATCCTGAAGTATCCTGGCCATCCTGACCCGCCGAACATCCTGACCGGCTCTCATTCTCCGTCCTGGAGGTGTCCTTTAACGCATCCAGCGTCTTCCTCTTTGCTTCGTCCTGAAGCCTGTCCTTGCAACACCGTCCTGGTGTATCCAGGTGAAGAGCCATCATCCTGATGTTCTCTTCGTTGTGCGACTCCTTGTCGACAGATATAGAATCGCCTGTTTCGCTTTGTCTTACAAGATGCTTACAGGCTTACCCTTACGATTATTTTCGTATGAAAGTTGACAATAAAAGACTAACCAATTGAATAATAATAAATTATTATTTTATCAATTCATTAAGTCTTTACTTATCACCTGGCAATGTCCTACAGGGTATGTAAGAGATCTCTCACAAGATTCAGGGCAAACAGGATTACAGAACTGGCTTAAGTTGAGTGAGGAATTCCGCAAGTGAGGCCGCCAGCACCGTTCGTTTACGGGTTCCCAGCGTTTCTTTGCACACTTCACCGGACAGATTGCACACCGAAATGACGTCAAGCTCATTATCTTGTGTGGCAATAAAAAGCGTAGGCGAAAGCTTAAGTCGCTTTTGCGTAACCAAGTGACCAATCAGGTTTTCCTGAACGCGCCTGAAGTCATCTTCACTCCAGGTCTGCAGCAGCGTCAGCTTTTCATCCGCAAACTGCGCGTGCATATCCCCGGCAAACTGGGTGGTGTAAAAAGCGTGAGCGGCAGGTTGTACCACAATATCAAAGGCCCGTTCAACCGCATTGAGGTTTTTTTCGCCGACAAAAGGTTGAGGCTGCCAAAATACCGCATCGTCTGTGGAAGAAATGATGCACGGAGAAGGTACGCCATACAGCTCTTCACTGAGTGGCCAACTGTTGTTTTTTTCATGCCATGCGTCGCAATAACGCGTCGTAAAGGCTACCAACGCCTGCGCTGTCAATTCGTCCACTGATTTCTCTCTTCACAAAAGCCAGGATACACTTGTCGCATAGTGTATCTGGTTTATGACGGTGAAACATGTCCTCTTATGAAAATCATCAGGCGCTTGACGGCCTGACTCTAGGTAAATCAACGTATTACCGAGACAATTACGATGCAAGTCTGTTGCAGGGCGTTCCGCGCAGCCTAAACCGCGATCCGCTGGATTTAAAGGCCGATACCCTGCCTTTTCACGGTGCAGATATCTGGACGCTGTATGAACTGTCGTGGCTGAATACCAACGGCTTACCCCAGGTCGCAGTCGGTCACGTGGAACTGGATTACACCAGCGTAAATCTGATTGAATCGAAAAGCTTTAAGCTTTACCTGAACAGTTTTAATCAGACGCGTTTTGATTCCTGGGATGCGGTACGTCAGACACTGGAAAACGATCTTCGCGCCTGCGCTCAGGGCGATGTCAGCGTGGCGCTGTACCGCCTTGACGAACTGGAAGGGCAGCCGATAGCCCACTTTAACGGCACCTGTATCGACAATCAGGATATCGTCATCGATAACTACCAGTTCAGCACTGCGTATCTGGAAAATGCCGTGAGCGGTGAAAAGGCAGTGGAAGAGACACTGGTCAGTCATCTACTGAAATCCAACTGTCTGATTACCCATCAGCCCGACTGGGGCTCCATACAAATTCAGTATCGCGGACGGAAAATCGACAGGGAGAAGCTGCTGCGTTATCTGGTCTCCTTCCGCCACCATAATGAATTTCACGAGCAGTGTGTGGAACGCATTTTCAATGACATTCTGCGCTTCTGCCAGCCGGAGAAACTGAGCGTTTACGCACGCTACACGCGACGTGGTGGCCTGGACATTAACCCATGGCGCACCAACACCGATTTCACTCCGGCAACCGGTCGTCTGGTGCGTCAGTAATCTTTTTTCTCAATTTTGCGTGTCGGATTCCGCGCACAAGGTTGTGAAAGGTCATAAGCCAGGGCTATTGTAATCACAGGGAATGACGTGTTGCGTCCCATAAGGAGTTTACTTGATTACACATATTAGCCCGCTTGGCTCAATGGACATGTTGTCGCAGCTGGAAGTCGATATGCTTAAACGCACGGCCAGCAGCGACCTGTATCAACTGTTTCGTAACTGTTCGCTTGCCGTTCTGAACTCCGGCAGTTTGACCGACAACAGTAAAGAACTGCTGTCACGCTTTGAAAGTTTCGATATTAACGTACTGCGCCGCGAACGGGGCGTGAAGCTGGAACTGATCAACCCACCTGAAGATGCGTTTGTTGATGGACGCATTATTCGTGCGCTACAGGCTAACCTGTTTGCCGTGCTGCGCGACATTCTGTTCGTCAATGGTCAGATCCATAACGCCGGTCGTTTTCAGCATCTGGATCTCGAAAGCTCGGTCCATATCACCAACCTCGTATTCTCGATCCTGCGTAATGCCCGGGCGCTGCACGTCGGTGAAGCGCCGAACATGGTCGTCTGCTGGGGCGGTCACTCAATCAACGAAAATGAGTACCTGTACGCCCGTCGCGTCGGCACCCAGTTGGGCCTGCGCGAACTGAACATCTGTACCGGCTGCGGTCCAGGGGCGATGGAAGCGCCAATGAAAGGCGCTGCGGTAGGCCACGCCCAGCAGCGATACAAAGACAGCCGCTTTATTGGCATGACCGAACCGTCAATCATCGCCGCTGAACCGCCTAACCCGCTGGTAAACGAACTGATCATCATGCCGGACATTGAAAAACGTCTGGAAGCGTTCGTGCGTATCGCCCACGGTATTATCATCTTCCCGGGTGGCGTAGGGACAGCAGAAGAGCTGCTGTATCTGCTGGGGATCCTGATGAATCCGGCCAACAAAGATCAGGTTCTACCACTGATCCTGACCGGACCAAAAGAGAGTGCGGATTACTTCCGCGTGCTGGACGAATTTATCGTGCACACGCTGGGGGAAGATGCGCGTCGCCACTATCGCATTATCATTGACGATGCAGCGGAAGTGGCGCGCCTGATGAAAAAAGCGATGCCGCTGGTGAAAGAAAACCGTCGCGACACAGGTGATGCTTACAGCTTTAACTGGTCGATTCGTATCGCGCCCGATCTGCAGATGCCGTTCGAACCGTCCCATGAAAACATGGCCAACCTGAAGCTGTACCCGGATCAACCCGTTGAAGTACTTGCGGCCGATCTACGTCGCGCATTCTCCGGTATTGTCGCTGGTAACGTGAAGGAAGTCGGCATCCGCGCTATTGAAGAGTTTGGCCCGTACAAAATCCACGGTGACCGCGAAATGATGCGCCGCATGGACGATCTCCTGCAGGGCTTTGTTGCACAACATCGTATGAAGTTACCGGGCACTGCGTATATCCCTTGTTACGAGATCTGCGCCTAACCTTCTACACCCGCTAGCAGCACTATAGCGATGACAGTTTTGTCCATATCAAAGCCGGGTTTGGCGCATTTGCCTCCCGGCTTTTTTTAGTGATACCAGTCACATAGCTCTGACAATCACATAAATACCAGTGATGATTCATTAAAAACAGCGTGCCACGCAAACGATTACCTTGAAAACCCAACCGTGATTTATCTTAGTAAATTATTATTAGTCGCCGAAATCATCTAAAAACAACAGTTTTTACAGCTGAACACGCCTATCTTCGCGCCTTCGCTTTCATGAGATATGTCGTTAATGTTAGCCTTCGCGCCCGTAAATTCGCTTTGACTATTTTTTAACAGATTAATGGCCCAAATTTATCCACATAAAAGGTGGATTATTGCATTTGGGATCCCGATCACTGATACATTCATTACTAAAATGTATCTTTCCGCCCGAAAATTATTACGGCGAAAAATTATATAAAAATCGCTCAACGAATTTCGATTTACAGCCGGGTACTTTCTCATTGGATTGACCTCAAACCCGGCTTTTTAAGCTTCCTCCAGGAGAAATAGATGGAAAACACTCAAACCAGCACTATCGTTACGGGCCAGACCCGCAGCGCATGGCGCAAGACAGACACCATGTGGATGCTGGGCCTTTACGGCACGGCGATTGGCGCGGGTGTATTGTTCCTGCCGATCAACGCAGGCGTAGGCGGTATGATCCCGCTGATCATCATGGCGATCCTTGCCTTCCCAATGACCTTCTTTGCACACCGCGGTCTGACTCGCTTTGTGCTGTCCGGTAAAAATCCGGGTGAAGACATCACCGAAGTTGTAGAAGAACACTTCGGCGTTGGCGCAGGTAAACTGATTACCCTGCTCTACTTCTTCGCTATCTACCCGATTCTGTTGGTTTACAGCGTAGCAATCACCAATACCGTTGAAAGCTTCCTGACCCATCAGCTGGCGATTACTCCTCCGCCGCGTGCAATCCTGTCTCTGATCCTGATTGTCGGCATGATGACCATCGTGCGCTTCGGTGAGCAGATGATCGTTAAGGCGATGAGCATCCTGGTATTCCCGTTCGTTGCGGCTCTGATGCTGCTGGCGCTGTATCTGATCCCTCAGTGGAGCGGTGCGATTCTGGAAACCATGTCTTTTGACTCTGCGGCAACCACCGGGAACGGCCTGCTGTTGACCCTGTGGCTGGCGATTCCGGTAATGGTGTTCTCCTTCAACCACTCCCCGATCATCTCCTCCTTCGCCGTGGCGAAGCGTGAAGAGTACGGTGATGAAGCTGAGAAGAAATGCTCCAAGATTCTGGCATTCGCTCACATCATGATGGTACTGACCGTTATGTTCTTCGTCTTCAGCTGTGTATTCAGCCTGACCCCGGCGGACCTGGCAGCAGCAAAAGAGCAGAACATCTCGATTCTGTCTTACCTGGCGAACCACTTTAACGCGCCGATTATTGCCTGGATGGCACCGATCATCGCGATTATCGCTATCACCAAATCCTTCCTCGGCCACTACCTGGGCGCACGTGAAGGCTTCAACGGGATGGTGATTAAGTCTCTGCGCGGCAAAGGCAAATCCATCGAAATCAACAAACTGAACAAAATCACTGCACTGTTCATGCTGGTAACCACCTGGATTGTGGCGACACTGAACCCGAGCATCCTCGGTATGATTGAGACCCTGGGTGGCCCAATCATCGCGATGATTCTGTTCCTGATGCCGATGTATGCCATCCAGAAAGTACCGGCAATGCGTAAGTACAGCGGCCATATCAGCAACGTCTTCGTTGTGATTATGGGCCTGATCGCTATCTCCGCTATTTTCTACTCTCTGTTCAGTTAATTCCCCTGCGCCGCTCTTCGGGGCGGCGCATCTCGATACACAATGGACGCCTCATGATTAGCGTATTCGATATTTTCAAAATCGGCATTGGCCCTTCCAGCTCCCACACTGTTGGCCCGATGAAAGCAGGCAAACAATTCACGGATGACCTGATTGCACGCGGAATTCTCACTGACGTAACCCGCGTAGTGGTTGATGTCTATGGCTCCTTGTCTCTGACGGGGAAAGGTCACCATACCGACATCGCGATTATTATGGGCCTGGCGGGTAATCTGCCGGATACCGTAGACATTGATGCCATCCCTTCCTTTATCCAGGATGTGAATACTCATGGGCGTTTGCTGCTGGCAGACGGTCAACATGAGGTCGAGTTCCCGGTCGACAAGTGCATGAATTTCCATGCGGACAATCTGTCCCTGCACGAAAACGGGATGCGTATTACCGCACTGGCGGGCGAAAAAGCCATTTACAGCCAGACTTACTATTCCATTGGCGGTGGGTTCATCGTTGATGAAGAACATTTTGGTTTACCGAACAACTCTCCGGTAAACGTGCCGTATCCGTATAAATCCGCAGCTGATTTGCAACGTCATTGCCAGGAAACCGGCCTGTCACTTTCCGGTCTGATGATGCAAAACGAACTGGCCCTGCACAGCAAAGAAGAGCTGGAACAGCACTTTGCTAACGTCTGGGAAGTGATGCGTAGCGGGATTGAGCGCGGCATCACCACCGAAGGTGTATTGCCGGGCAAACTACGCGTCCCGCGTCGTGCTGCTGCGCTGCGTCGCATGCTGGTCAGCAGCGACAAAACCACCACTGACCCGATGGCGGTTGTTGACTGGATCAACATGTTCGCGCTGGCCGTGAACGAAGAAAACGCAGCAGGTGGACGAGTGGTTACCGCGCCAACCAACGGTGCATGCGGGATTGTTCCTGCCGTACTGGCGTATTACGACAAGTTTATCCGTGAAGTGAACGCTAACTCGCTGGCACGCTACATGCTGGTCGCGAGCGCCATTGGTTCTCTGTATAAGATGAATGCCTCTATCTCTGGTGCCGAAGTCGGCTGTCAGGGTGAAGTTGGCGTGGCCTGCTCCATGGCAGCGGCTGGTCTGGCTGAACTGCTGGGTGGTAGTCCAATGCAGGTGTGCATCGCGGCAGAAATCGGTATGGAACATAACCTGGGTCTGACCTGCGATCCGGTTGCCGGCCAGGTACAGGTACCGTGCATTGAGCGTAACGCGATCGCGTCCGTGAAAGCGGTGAACGCCGCACGTATGGCGCTGCGCCGTACCAGTGAGCCACGCGTGTGCCTCGATAAAGTTATCGAGACCATGTACGAAACCGGTAAAGACATGAATGCCAAATACCGCGAAACATCTCGCGGCGGTTTGGCAATGAAAATTGTCACCTGCGATTAAGTCCCACCCCATT
The DNA here is from genome assembly GCF_006385635.1 of Citrobacter sp. CF971. Classification (NCBI taxonomy): domain Bacteria; kingdom Pseudomonadati; phylum Pseudomonadota; class Gammaproteobacteria; order Enterobacterales; family Enterobacteriaceae; genus Citrobacter; species Citrobacter sp. CF971. Next base: position 3,965,325 of record NZ_CP041051.1, read on the forward strand.
GCCGGATGGCGCAAGCTTATCCGGCCTACAGTGCCGTATTCATTTGTAGGCCGGATAAGGCTTCAGCCGCCATCCAGCAAAATGTTGTATCAGATCTTCGCCTCCACTCGCCGTGAATGTTACCCTACAGACTGATTTGTTAGGGAGAACACCGTGGCCGTCCATCTGCTCATTGTCGATGCACTGAATCTTATCCGCCGAATTCACGCCGTACAGGGCTCCCCCTGCGTGGAGACGTGCCAGCACGCGCTCGATCAGTTGATTGTGCACAGTCAGCCCACACACGCCGTGGCGGTATTTGATGACGAAGCGCGCAACAGCGGCTGGCGTCACCAACGCTTACCTGACTACAAAGCCGGTCGCCCGCCAATGCCTGACGATTTACACAAGGAAATGCCCGCCTTACGCGCCGCTTTTGAACAGCGCGGTGTCTGCTGCTGGGAATCCAGCGGGAATGAAGCCGATGATTTAGCCGCAACTCTGGCGGTGAAAGTTAGCCAGGCCGGACATCAGGCAACCATCGTCTCAACCGATAAAGGCTATTGTCAGCTACTCTCCCCAACGCTGCGTATTCGCGATTATTTCCAGAAACGCTGGCTGGATGCGCCGTTTATCGAGAAAGAGTTCGGCGTACTGCCGCAACAGTTGCCTGATTACTGGGGACTGGCAGGGATCAGCAGTTCTAAGATACCTGGGGTTGCCGGTATTGGTCCTAAAAGCGCCACACAATTGTTGACGCAGTTTCCAACGCTGGAAGCACTGTATGAACATCTGGATGACGTACCGGAGAAATGGCGCAAGAAACTCGAAGAACATCGGGAGATGGCGTTTTTGTGCCGCGATATCGCGCGGCTGCAAACGGACTTACATATCGACGGAAACCTACAGCAGCTACGGCTGGCACGGTAGTCTTATTTTCGGATGGCGCTGCGCTTATCCGGCCTACTTAACGTATAACCCTGTAGGCCAGATAAACGCCAGGTGATTACCAGGCGGTATGGTACAGCTCGACGATATCCCCAAGGCTCGCTTCACGCGGATTTCCCCCGGTACAAACATCGTCAAATGCGGCCTGCGCCAGCGCAGGAATATCCTCTTTACGGACGCCAACATCGCGTAAATGCAGTGGGATCCCTACATCGCGGTTAAGGGCGAAGACGGCATCCACTGCTGCTTTACGTGCTTGCGCCAACGTGAGTCCTTCAACCTTAACCCCCATTACCCGAGCGATATCGCGGAATTTATCCCCGGTAAATTCCGCGTTGTAGTGCATCACGTGCGGCAGCAAAATAGCATTCGCGACGCCGTGTGGCGTGTTATAAAACGCGCCTAACGGGTGCGCCATGCCATGCACTAATCCCAGACCTACGTTGGAAAAGCCCATCCCGGCTACGTATTGGCCCAGCGCCATCGCTTCACCCGCCTGGCTTTCGCCCGCAACCGAACCGCGTAATGCCCCGGCAATAATTTCAATTGCTTTGATGTGCAGCGCATCGGTCAATGCCCACGCCGCCCGCGTGATGTACCCTTCAATGGCATGCGTCAGTGCATCCACGCCGGTAGCGGCTTTTAACGCAGCAGGCATGCCGTCCATCATGTCAGCATCGATGAACGCCACCTGCGGGATATCATGTGGATCAACACAAACAAACTTGCGCCGATTTTCTTCGTCGGTGATCACGTAGTTAATGGTCACTTCCGCCGCCGTTCCCGCGGTGGTTGGGATAGCCATAACCGGCACACTTGGGTTGCGTGTCGGCGATAACCCTTCAAGGCTGCGTACATCAGCAAACTCAGGATTATTATTGATAATGCCAATCGCCTTACAGGTATCCTGCGGGGAGCCTCCGCCGATTGCTATCAGATAGTCTGCGCCGCTTTGCTGAAAGACACTCAATCCTTCCTGCACTACCGCAATGGTTGGATTAGGAATAACGCCTGAATAGATTTCCCATGCCAGACCTGCAGCATCCATTCGGGAAGTCACTTTCTCAACAACGCCGCACTGCACCAGATTTTTATCAGTCACAATCAACGCTTTGCGATAACCGCGACGAATAACTTCATCGGTTAATGCGCCAACAGCCCCCCGGCCAAACCATGCCGTTTCATTCAGAATCATTCTGTTCGCCATTGTATTTCTCCTTTTCGCTATGCGAAATTACTCTTCAATGCGTAATCCGTAAGATTTGAATTTCTCCAGCACAATAGCGATCTCCTCGTCATCCAGCACCGGCACCGGGTCAACAATCGCCAGCGTGCTCAGGTACAGACGGGCCAGAACTTCCACTTCATGCGCCAACCACAGTGCTTTTTCCAAATTCGCTTCGCAAGCAATCAACCCATGGTGCTGTAAAAGCGTTGCCTTACGGTTTTTCAGGGCGACGCTCACATGCTCTGACAGCTCTCGTGTACCAAACGTCGCATAAGGCGCACACGGAATAGAGTTCCCCCCCGCCGCTGCAATCATGTAGTGAATTGCCGGGATAGGGCGATTAAGAATTGAAACGGCCGTGCAGTGTACGGCATGGTTATGGACAACCGCATTGGCATCCGGACGCGTCTGGTATGCCGCCAGGTGAAAACGCCATTCACTGGAGGGTAATTGTCCTTTATCATATTTCCCGTCGTTATCTACATACACGATCATGTTTTCAGTAAGTCTTTCGTAAGGAATACCGCTGGGCGTGATCAGCATCCCGTTTTCATAACGCGCACTCACATTTCCCGCCGTCCCCTGATTCAATCCAAGGCTGGTCATTTCCAGACAGGTTTCAATGATTTCTCGCGACAAACGCATTCTTTCCATAATGATTCTCCGGGTACAGTTTCCCCTCGTCTTTATTGCGAAAAATGCAGCCGCAGAATAAGACGGGTCAGGTTTTAGGTACAGGCAGCCACTGAACGTATTTATTCAGATTCAGTTGGCCGATTTATTTATAGCGACATATTAAGGTTGTCTTACGCGCTTAATAAGTTTCATCTCAACTTTTACAGTTTCTTTAATTGGGTGATCATCAATAGCACTCATCATCATATCGAATGCTTTTTCCGCCCAGACATTTTCATCCTGTTGCATTGACCAGACATTATTGGCGAGGAATCCCAGCATTGGGTGTTCATCGAATGTCCCAATATTAATTTCCGGTGGAATTGTGCCCAAACGATTACGAATAGCGTTAATGGCCCCCTCCAGTACCGGTAATGATGAGGCGATAAACGCCTGCGGACAGCCCTGTTCGCCGATCAACTCATCCATCAGTCGATAACCACCTTCAGGTGTGTTGTCCGGACCTTCGCGCACCCAATCTCTATGTGAAATGCCATTATTGTTCAATGCATTAAGATAACCTTGCAAACGATCACCAATGCTGGGCAATCCGGTATCCCCCACTAAAAACCAGATTGGCGACTTTCCAGCGTCAAACAGACTCTGCGTCAATTTCTCGCCGCCCAAGATGTTATGACTTTCTACCAGTGCGTTATCGGTATACTTAAAATCACGGTCAAGTAACACCATCGGTTTTCTGACCTGACGTAAATGGTGTTGCTGATTCTCTAACGTTGAGGGAACAATAAAAAGGCCATCGACATTACGGGCGATTAACGCTTTGGTCAGTTTATTTTCGTAATCAACATCGTCATAGGTACAGCTAATCGTTAACTGATAACCTGAACGACGACAGCGTTGCTCAAGTTTTTCTGCGAGTGTGGCAAAAAAGACGTTGGAAATATTGGGTACAATCAATCCCAAAGTATCCGTTTTATTTAATTTCAGGCTACGTGCTGAATGGTTAATGACGTAACCATAGCGCTCGACATATTCATTAATACGCGTTTGGGTTTTGACACTGATTCGATATTGCTCTGCTTTCCCGTTCAGCACCAGTCGTACGGTCGTAACCGATAAATTCAGATCGCTGGCTATCTGTTCTACTGTTTTAGCCATCTATATGCCCCAGTCCACATCCAAAAACGTCAATCTACAATCATAAAAGTATTTTAAACTTTTGTCTTACTGCATAAGTTGGTTAATCGCCTGCTGCTGATCCCATAGCATCAGATAAGCCTGGTATTTGCGATCATAGAAGTTCCGCCGCGCCGGGTTCGCCTTAATCACCTCGCCCGATCGAACCATCGCCCGGCATGCGGACGGTATAGTTGCCCACGCGCCGCATGCTACCGCGCCAGTGATAGCCGCACCTAACGTCACCGCATCCTCTTCCTGCATAAGATGAATATCGCATCCGGTAGCATCGGCATATTCTCTCATCCACAGTGGGTTATGCGTTGCGCCGCCGCACAGCGTCAGTCGGGAAATGGTGTGACCGTTTTCACGCATCACTTCCATAATATGCCGCGTACCGCAGGCGATCGCCTGTAATGTCGCCAGGTACAGACGAGCTACCTGCATCTCACCTCGTTCCAGCGTCAAACCACAGATGCTGCCTCGAGCATCGGGCCGTGCGCGCGGCGAACGATTACCGTGGTGATCGGCAAGCACATGCAGATAACGACCAGGCTCAGACTCCTGCTCCTCAAGTGCGGCAACCCATTCATTAACTAAAACAATGGGATGGCAGCCCCGGGCCTCAGCTTTGTGAAACAGCTCAGCACTGGCTCCTGATTCCTGAAGCGTCCAGTCGACTAACGCCCCAGCAGCACTCTGCCCCCCTTCCGTCAGCCAGTAGCCTGGCAGCATGGCTGACCAATAAGGCCCCCAAACACCTGGCGTATGAATTTCCTGCTCGCTGCACAGCATATGGCAATTTGACGTTCCGCTAATCAGCGCCAACGTCCCCTCAGGCTCAACCCCGGCAAGCGCAACTCCGCCAGCATGGGCATCAATCATACCGCTGGCGACGACCACTGCAGTCGTCAGCCCCAGCGCCTGGGCCGAATCGCTGCTAAGCGTTCCAACGCCAGCGCCTGGCGGAAGAATACGCGACGGGATTTTGCCCAACAAATCCGTTAATCCAACGGCGTCGAGCAGGGAGTGGCTGAAGCGTTGTTCATGTGCCAGATAGTTCCATTTACAGGTCAGCGTGCACAGTCCTGCAACATCATTAGCGGTAGCTTTAGAGACCAGAAAGTCCGCCAGATCGTAGAAGCGATGTGCGCTCTCCCAGGTGGCTGGAAAATGTTTTTTCAGCCATAGCACTTTGGGAAGCTCCATTTCGACGCTGACTTCACCGCCAACGTAGCGTAGAGACGGATCCTGCGTGGCGTTAATACGCTGCGTCTCCTGCGACGCACGATGATCCATCCACATGATGATGTTATGGTCTGACGGTTCGCCTGGTGAAACCGCCAGGCCCCGCCCCTGTTCATCCAGTACCACCAATGAACAGGTGGCATCAAATCCCAATGAGCGAATATCCTCAATACAAACCCCGGATGACGACACCGCCTCCTTCACTGCCTGGCAAACCTGCTGCCAGATTTCTGCAGATGACTGCTCAACCCGCTCAGGACCGGGTCGAAACTGCGAGATGGGGCGTGTCGCAAAAGCCAGCCGTGTGCCACTGGCATCAAAGACACCAGCCCTGACGCTGGCGGAACCGACATCCACACCGAGGAAATATCCACTGCCCATAGTAACTCCCTGACGCTGGCTAATGATGGGGCGAGTACCTCGCCCCAACGGTCTTATTTTTTACCAAATGGGTGTAACAATTTGTCAATTTCCGGGGTATCAATGTTCTTCGCACTGACAAATTTCACCGGAATATCAATCTCTTTCGGTACAGACTGACCCGATACCGCTGCATTCAGCGTCTTGATACCCTGGTAGCCAATCTGATAAGCGTCCTGCACCACAAATCCCTGAATCACTCCGGACTTCAGAAAGGCAATAATTGCCTCTGTGCTATCAAAACCAATCACTTTCACTTTGCCTTTCAGGTTCTGACTATCAATAGCGTTTGCTACGCCCAGCGTTGAACCTTCATTCGTGCCATAAATCCCTGCAATATCAGGATTGGCCTGGATCATATCGATGGTTTTATCCATCGCCTTTTGCGGATCGCCATCACTGTACTGGACCGGTAGCACCTGAATATCCGGATATTTCTCCTTCATACGGGCAATAAACCCTTCCGAACGCTCAATCGCTGAGGAGGTCCCTGCTACGTGCGCAATAATGCCCACTTTCCCTTTACTGCCCACTTCCGCTGCCAGCGCGTCTGCGGCTTCTGCACCGGCTTTACGGTTATTCGTGGCGACAAAGCTCACCGGAATATCGGAATTCACGCCGGAGTCAAACGTCACAACTTTAATGCCGCGTGAATTTGCGGTCTCAACTAATGGCGCCAGCGCATTGGCATCTAACGCGGCCAGTAATAGCCCATTAGGTTTTTGCGCCATCGCGTTTTCAACTAACTGAATCTGCTCGGCAATCTGAGTTTCATCCGCCGGGCCAACATAGCTGGTTTTATCACCCAACTCTTTTGCTGCCGCTTCCGTCCCCATTTTTACGGTTTGCCAGAATTCATGCTGGAAACCTTTACTGACCACCGGAAGGTTCATATCTTTAGCCAATACGCTGGATGTCATACAGGCCAGCAGGGATAACGCATAGACAAAATTCCTGGTTCTCATTGTTTTACTCCGTTCTGAGTGAGTCACCCTAAACGTCAGGGTTATGATGCCCCGTGACTTCCGGGAGCGTAAATCAACGAATTTTTTTGCGTAATGTGTCGAGATAAACCGCGGCAATGACCACCACTCCCATGGCTACCATTTGCCAGAACTGGGAAACGCCCATCAGGTTCAGGCCATTCTTCAGCACGCTCATAATGAATGCGCCGATGATCGTGCCGCCGATGGTGCCAATTCCGCCCATCAGGCTCGTACCGCCAATAACAACCGCCGCGATGGCTTCCAGCTCATATCCCACGCCGACCGTTGGCTGACCAGAGTTCAAACGAGAAGCCAGAATCACCCCGGCAATCCCGGTCAGCAGACCACAAAAGGCGTAGACGAAAATTTTGACGCGCTGAACCTTAATACCGGAAAGATGTGCGGCCACCTCATTGCTACCCACGGCGTAAACATAGCGACCAATCACCGTTTTCTTCAGGATGTAGGCGGCGATTAACGCCACCACTACCAGGTAAAAAACGGGATAAGGCAGCACATCGAACAAACGTCCCTGGGCCAGCATTTTGAAGGTGGGGTAATCTGCGAAATAAATCGCACGACCATCGGTCATCACCATATTGATGCCTCTGACTGACATCATCAGGCCCAGCGTGGCGATAAAAGGCGGGATAGTCATTTTGGTGACCAGCAGGCCGTTGATATAGCCGCATAATCCCCCGGCCAGCACCCCCGCCAGAATACATACGGGCAGAGGCAATCCCAGCGTGGCGCTGATGCCTACCGCAACACCAGAAAAGGCCACTACCGAGCCAAGAGAAAGATCGATTCCTGAAGTGATAATGACAAAGGTAACGCCAATCGCCATGATGCCAATCACTGACGTTTGCAAGGCAATTGTCATGATGTTTTCAGTGTTAAAGAAAAATGGCGAACCAAAACTAAAAAATATTACTAAAATAATCAGACTCAAAAGCGGCGCAAGGCGCATTAAAAGTTCTTTGTTAATTTTTATTTTCTTATTATTGCTGTCTGAAGAGGTTACAGAGATAGTCATAAATTAGTCCTCTAACGTCGCGTATTGCATGATTTTTTCTTGTGTGGCGTCATCAGAAGCTAACTCCCCGGTAATACGTCCATTACGCATAACCAAAATGCGATCGCACATACCCAGCACTTCCGGTAATTCAGAGGAAATCATGATAATTGACTTCCCTTTTGCCACCAGTCGATTCATTAATTCATAAATTTCAAGTTTGGCCCCCACATCAATACCGCGAGTGGGTTCGTCAAAGATGAGAATATCGGTATCTTTACATACCCATCTGGCAATAATAATTTTCTGCTGATTACCGCCACTTAAATTCAGTGCAGCCTGCTCTAAATGTGGTGTTTTAATCCGTAGAGCTTTAACCTGTTCCTCGCTGGTTTTCTGACAACGTTTGCTGTCCACATTGCCATAGCGGTCAGAATATTCAGGATAATTGCCCAACATAATATTACGCTCAACGGACAGTCCTAATGCCAGCCCCTCTTTTTTTCTGTCCTCGGTTAAATAGCTGATACCCTGTTGGATAGCATCAGGAATATCTTTAATTACCGTCACTTTTCCGTTTAGCTTGAGGGTACCGCCATCAATGGGATCCGCGCCAAAAATCGCCCGCGCCAGCTCGGTACGCCCTGCGCCCATCAGACCGGCAAAGCCCAATATTTCGCCCTGATACAGGGTGAAATCAATGTTGTTCAGTACACCATTGCGAGTCAGACCGCTGACTTCCAACACCGGCTTACGTTGAGCCAAAGGTCCACGGCGAGGATAGATATTGCCGAGGTCCCGCCCAACCATCATGGCAATCAGGTCGCTAATTTTAACCGCATCATAATCTACAGTGGCAATAAACTGACCATCACGCATCACCGTAGCGCGATCGGCTATCAGCGCCAGTTCTTCCAGTCTGTGCGAGATATAAACAATGCCCGTTCCCTGTTCTTTCAGCAAACGGGTCACCTGAAATAAGCTGTCGATTTCCGTTTCCGTCAGTGCCGCCGTCGGTTCATCCATAATAAGGATCTTAGCATTCACCGATATCGCTTTAGCAATCTCAACCATTTGTTGTTGCGCGACGGTCAGATCGGCCACCAGCGTTTCTGGGGAGATATTCAGGTTTAATTTTTGCAAAATATCGATAGCAGCCTGTCGCTGTTGTTTTTCATCCAGACGCCAGCGGTTATTTTTGCAAAACTCCCTGCCAATAAAAATATTTTCTTCTACCGTGAGTTCAGGGAAAAGATTAAATTCCTGGTGAATAATCGTGATACCTGCGCTTTGTGCGCTCAACGGGTTCGCAAAAGAAACAGATTGCCCTTCAAAAATAATATCTCCTTCATCAGGCTGATAAACACCGGATAAAATCTTCATTAACGTAGACTTTCCTGCGCCATTCTCACCCAGCAGCGCATGAACCTCGCCTTTGCGTAAAGCAAAATCCACATTACTCAACGCTAATACGCCGGGAAAACGTTTCGTAATATGACTCATCTGTAAAAATGTTTCAGACATTGCTGCTTTCCTCAATATACAGAAACTGCAATCAGTGAATCAGGCGAAAAAAGGTTGCCAGGAAGCCATCGTCACCGTTAATGCGAATGCTACTTATACGTTCATATGCGTTTTATCAATCATGCTAACTCGAGTTAGCGAAGTGCCTTTTAAAGCTATTTTAGCTACTCAAATTAGCCAAATCATTTGGTTTAAATCTGTGACGCTGAACAAACAATTTATTGCAAATACTTAATTTAAAAGAATTTATACAAAAATATGCGTTCTGGTTTATTTGACACAGATCGAATTTTAACCACTTCTCGTGAAGCCTCTCACAGTTCCACAACAAAAAAGTTGTGCAAAAAACTCTCTAATACCTAAGCTAACTCGAGTTAGCAAAAATGAGTTATTCAGCCAACTGCGACGGTGGTGTTCAACATCCGCTTTTGCAGCACGGCATAAAGTGAGATGAGGAACCTCGAATGAAAAAAAATAGCTTACCGAAAATTGGCATTCGTCCGGTGATTGATGGGCGCCGTATGGGTGTTCGTGAATCGCTCGAAGAGCAAACCATGAATATGGCTAAAGCCACCGCTGCGCTGATCGCTGAGAAACTTCGTCACGCCTGCGGCGCGCAAATTGAATGTGTCATTGCCGATACCTGTATCGCCGGGATGGCGGAATCTGCCGCCTGCGAAGAAAAATTCAGCAGCCTGAATGTGGGCGTGACCATCACAGTGACCCCATGCTGGTGCTACGGTAGCGAAACCATCGACATGGATCCAATGCGTCCGAAAGCTATCTGGGGTTTCAACGGTACAGAACGTCCGGGGGCCGTTTATCTGGCTGCCGCGCTGGCTGCGCATAATCAAAAAGGACTTCCTGCCTTCTCTATTTACGGCCATGACGTACAGGACGCCGGCGACACCACGATCCCTGCCGATGTGGAAGAAAAATTGCTGCGCTTTGCCCGCGCGGGCTTAGCCGTCGCCGGTATGAAAGGCAAAACCTACCTGTCCGTAGGCGGCGTTTCAATGGGCATTGCCGGCTCTATTGTCGATCATAACTTCTTTGAATCCTGGCTGGGAATGAAAGTTCAACCCGTTGATATGACCGAACTGCGTCGTCGCATCGACCAAAAAATCTATGACGAAGCTGAGCTGGAAATGGCGCTGGCGTGGGCGGACAAAAACTTCCGCTACGGTGAGGATCAGAACGCGCAGCAATATAAGCGCAATGCAGAACAGAGCCGTGCGGTGCTGAAAGAGAGTCTGCTAATGGCCATGTGCATTCGCGACATGATGCAGGGTAACCAGAAGCTGGCCGACAAAGGTCGGGTAGAAGAGTCGCTGGGATACAACGCGATTGCCGCAGGCTTCCAGGGCCAGCGTCACTGGACCGATCAATATCCGAATGGTGATACCGCCGAAGCGCTGCTCAACAGCTCCTTTGACTGGAATGGCATACGCGAACCGTTCGTTGTCGCCACCGAAAACGACAGCCTGAACGGCGTGGCGATGCTGTTCGGCCATCAACTCACCGGCACGGCGCAGGTCTTTGCCGATGTGCGCACCTACTGGTCGCCAGAAGCGGTAGAGCGCGTCACAGGTAAACCGCTGACCGGCCTTGCTGAGCACGGCATTATTCACCTGATTAACTCCGGCTCGGCAGCACTGGACGGCTCCTGCAAACAGCGCGACGACGCAGGGAAACCGACCATGAAACCGCACTGGGAAATCTCGCAAAAAGAGGTCGATGATTGCCTGGCGGCAACCGAATGGTGTCCGGCTATTCACGAATACTTCCGCGGCGGCGGCTACTCCTCTCGCTTCCTGACCGAGGGCGGCGTGCCGTTCACCATGACTCGCATCAACATCATCAAGGGCCTGGGGCCGGTACTGCAAATCGCCGAAGGCTGGAGCGTGGAATTACCGGAAGATATGCATGACCAGCTCGATGCGCGCACTAACTCTACCTGGCCGACCACCTGGTTTGCCCCGCGCTTAACCGGTAAAGGCCCGTTCAGCGATGTCTATTCGGTTATGGCTAACTGGGGTGCAAACCACGGAGTGCTGACGATTGGTCACGTGGGCGCAGACTTTATCACGCTGGCCGCCATGCTGCGTATCCCGGTTTGCATGCACAACGTGGAAGACGAGAAAATTTACCGTCCTTCAGCCTGGGCAGCCCACGGAATGGATACGGAAGGCCAGGATTATCGCGCCTGCCAGAACTACGGTCCGCTGTATAAGCGTTAAACATCGAGCAATTGCCTGATGGTGGCGCTTACGCGTCTTATCAGGCCTACGAAGCGCACGGTTTTGTAGGCTGGATAAGGCGAAGCCGCCATCCGGCAATAGGTAATCTCCCAGGAGCAATTATGAAACAAGAGGTTATCCTGGTCCTCGACTGTGGCGCGACCAACGTGCGGGCCATAGCCGTTGACCGTCAGGGAAAAATTATCGCCCGCGCCTCTACGCCCAACGCCAGTGATATTGCCGCGGAGAACGGTATCTGGCATCAGTGGTCGCTGGAAGCCATTTTGCAACGCTTCGCCGGCTGCTGTCAGCGGCTCTCCACGCAACTGGCCAATTGCCGTATCTGCGGGATCGCCGTCACCACCTTCGGCGTAGACGGTGCGCTGGTCGATCAACACGGCAGGCAGTTATATCCGGTAATCAGTTGGAAGTGCCCACGCACCGCAGCAGTAATGGAAAATATCCATCGCTACATGTCACCGCAGCAGTTGCAGGAAATCTCCGGCGTCGGCGCGTTTAGCTTTAACACGCTGTATAAACTGGTGTGGCTGAAAGAAAACCATCCACAATTACTGGAACAGGCGCACGCCTGGCTGTTTATCTCATCGCTTATCAACCACCGTTTAACCGGCGAGTTCACCACAGATATCACCATGGCGGGCACCAGCCAGATGCTGAACATCCAGCAGCGCGATTTCAGTGATGACATTTTGCAGGCGACCGGCATACCGCGCCGACTGTTTCCACGCCTGGTGGAAGCGGGCGAACAGATTGGGGTACTGCAAAACGAGGCCGCCAGCCAGCTCGGGCTACCAGTGGGTATTCCTGTGATATCTGCCGGGCACGACACGCAGTTTGCGCTCTTTGGCGCAGGAGCTCAGCCAGACGAACCGGTGCTCTCTTCCGGTACATGGGAAATTCTGATGGTACGCAGCGCACAGGTGGACACCTCTCTGCTCAGCCATTATGCGGGTTCCACCTGTGAATTAGACAGTCAGGTCGGGCTGTATAATCCCGGCATGCAGTGGCTGGCTTCCGGCGTGCTTGAATGGGTGCGTAAGCTGTTTTGGACTGCCGAATCGCCCTGGCAGACGCTGATTGACGAAGCCCGGTCCATTCCTGCTGGCGCAGAAGGCGTCAAGATGCACTGCGACCTGCTGACCTCTCAGAATGCGGGTTGGCAAGGGGTTACGCTCAATACCACCCGCGGGCATTTTTATCGCGCCGCACTGGAAGGACTGACAGAACAGTTGCAGCGGAATTTACACACGCTGGAAAAAATCGGTCATTTCCAGGCCACTGAATTGTTATTGGTTGGCGGGGGAAGCCGTAACGCATTGTGGAACCAGATTAAAGCTAATGTTCTCGGGATCCCTGTCAAAGTGCTGGATGACGCCGAAACCACCGTCGCAGGCGCCGCGATGTTTGCCTGGTCAGGCATTAGGGAATTTCCCTCACCGGAACAGGCCCGTGCACAGGTGCGCTACCAGTACCGTTACTTCTATCCGCAAACCGAATCCGAACTGACAGGAGTCGAGTAACATGCTCAAAACAATATCCCCCTTAATTTCCCCCGACCTGCTGAAGGTGCTGGCTGAAATGGGTCACGGCGATGAGATTATCTTTTCCGATGCTCATTTTCCGGCTCATAGCATGGGACCGCAGGTGATTCGCGCCGACGGTCTGCTGGTCAGCGACCTGCTGCAGGCGATTATTCCGCTTTTTGAACTGGACAGCTACGCCCCACCGCTGGTGATGATGGCCGCAGTAGAAGGCGACGCTCTCGATCCTGACGTCGAGGCTCGCTATCGACAGGCGCTTTCATTGCAGGCCCCCTGTCCAGACATCACGCGTATTGACCGTTATGCCTTTTACGAACGAGCGCAAAAGGCGTTTGCGATCGTTATTACAGGAGAGCGGGCAAAGTACGGGAATATTCTTTTAAAAAAAGGGGTAACGCCGTAATCTCTGGTCAGAATGCCCGTCTGGTACGGGCATTTATCATCAGATGAGGATCTGAACATGAAAGCGGCGCGCCAGCAGGCAATCGTAGATCTGCTTACCCACCACAAAAGCCTGACAACTGAAGCCCTGTCTTTGCAGCTAAACGTTAGCAAAGAGACCATCCGCCGCGATCTCAGTGAATTACAAACCCAGGGCAAGGTGCTACGCAATCACGGGCGGGCCAAGGCTATTCATCGGGAAAATCAGGACAGTGGCGACCCGTTCCATATACGACTAAAAAGCCACTATGCCCACAAAGCAAATATTGCCCGCGAAGCGCTGGCATGGATCGAAGAAGGTATGGTGATAGCTTTAGACGCCAGCTCAACATGCTGGTACCTGGCGCGACAGCTACCGGACATCAACATTCACGTTTTTACCAACAGCCAGCCCATCTGCCAGGAATTGGCTAAACGTGAACACATTCAGCTTATCAGCTCCGGCGGTCGCCTTGAGCGCAAATACGGTTGCTACGTTAATCCCTCGCTTATCTCGCAGCTAAAATCCCTCGATATCGACCTGTTTATTTTTTCCTGCGAAGGGATCGACAGCGACGGCGCGCTCTGGGACTCAAATGCAACCAACGCAGACTTCAAATCCATTCTGCTTAAGCGCGCATCGCAATCTTTATTGTTGATCGATAAAAGTAAATTTAATCGTTCGGGAGGGGCCAGAATTGGGCATCTGGATGATGTGACGCATATTGTTTCAGATACACAGCTGATTGAATCAATCCAGGCCGAATAGGGCGATTTCGCCGCCATCCAACCTGGATTGTAGCCTTATCGCTCGTCGCGACGACCGCCAACGGCCGCCCACAGACGACGTACGTGAACGGTTACTTCTTCACGGTCATGATACAACTGACGCGCCTGAATTTGGGCATTTACGCCATGTTCATCAAGCTGGGCCTGAATGTAAGCCAGGTTCTGTGATACCTCTTCGTAGCGTTTTTTCATCGGCAGCTTGAGGTTGAATATTGTCTCACGACACCAGCCGTTGACCAGCCATTGTGCCATCAGCGCGGCAACCTTCGCCGGCTTCTCCACCATATCGCAGACCATCCACGAAATATTGTTGCGATTCGGACGGTATTTAAATCCGTCTTCACGCAGCCAGGTAACCTGTCCGGTGTCCATCAGGCTTTGTGCCATTGGACCGTTATCCACGGAGTAAACCCACATGTTGCGTTTAACCAGCTGATAGGTCCATCCGCCCGGGCAGGCCCCTAAATCCACCGCATACATTCCGTTCGCCAGACGCTCATCCCATTCATCGGCAGGGATAAACACGTGCAGCGCTTCTTCCAGCTTCAGCGTTGAGCGGCTCGGCGCATCGGCCGGGAATTTCAGTCGCGGAATACCCATGTAGAACGGTGAGTTATTGTCAGGCCAGGAATAACCGGTATAACAACAGCCAGGGGCGATAAAGAAAACATGAACCACCGGACGTTTCGGCGTTTCATATTTTGCCAGTACGCCCGCTTCACGCAGCGCCGCGCGCAGCGGTACGGTAAATTTACGGCAGAACTTAACCAGCTCTTTGCTTTCATTGGTGTCGGCGACTTCGACACGCAGATCGCCACCCTTTTCCACCACGCCCTGCAGCATGCCAACGATCGGCGTAATGCGGTCTTCCGGCGGTAAATATTGCAGCAGTTCGCCCACCACAAACATTTGACGGGCAAAAATCAGTGAGCTAAACGGCAGCTCTTTCACTAGCTTTTCGGCATCATCCTGCTGATAGCATTCGAAGATGACGTAACCCGCATTGTCTTTCACGCGGGCAAAACCGAAGATTTCCCGGCGCCCTGCTTTATCCGTAATTTCTGCGGCGCACTCTTTTTCAAAACCCGGGCGACACAACAACACAACCTTATTCATGGCTAACGCCCTTACGTTTCAATCTAATAGCACCCACTAACATCAGCGCCCAGCCCACAAGGAAGCTGAAACCGCCGACGGGGGTAACAAACGCCCACAGGCGTAAATGAGAGAGCGCAAGGCAATACAGGCTGCCGCTAAACAGCACCGTTCCTAATGCCAGAAACACGCTACTCCAGTAAAACCAAATGCTAATGCGTCGCTGCATGGCGACGGCCAGGCCAAAGATAGCCAACGTATGGAACGCTTGATACTCAAGGCCAGTCTGGATCCACCCCATCTCAACGACACCGAGGGTTTTACTCAGAACATGTGCCCCAAAGGCACCCAACGCCACAAAGATAAAGCCACTTACGGCGGCAAAAATCAGCATAAAACGGCTGGTCATGTGAATACCCTACGTAAATTATTGTTCATAACGAAAGCGGAATTTTTCTTGTTCCGTGGCCGCTTTAGCCAAAATCCACTGACGGAAGGCGGCTATTTTACCCAGTTCTGCCTGACTGTCATGACAAACCAGATAAAATGCGTTTTTGCTGACCAGAACATCGTTAAACGGACAGACCAGACGTCCGGCTTCTATTTCGGACTGCGCCATGACGTTATTAGCCAGCGCAATCCCCTGTCCATGGATAGCAGCCTGTAGCACCATGGCGCTATGGCTGAAGATAGGTCCCTGCTGTACGTTGATATGATTCAGGCCAAGCTGGCGCGTATAGGCTTGCCAGTCACGGCGCGACGCATCGTGCAATAATGTGTGTTTAGCCAGATCGTCGGGCGTCTTCAACGGTTTATCACCGGTGAGTAATAGCGGCGAGCAGACCGGCAATAAATATTCTGCGTACAATTTTTCAACGCGCAGACCCGGCCAGTTGCCGCGTCCGTAGAAAATCGCCACATCTACATCGTCCGCCAGTTTGTCTTCCTGACGGTCCACCGCCTGGATCCTGACATCGATTCCCGGATAAGCTGAGTTAAAGCTAGAGAGTCTGGGCACCAGCCATTGGATCGCAAAACTGGGCAATAAACTGACGGTAAGTGCACCTTTTGCACTACGTGCCTGAAGTTTACGCGTCGCGTCGGTTAATTGCGAAAAAATCTCTTTGATGTCGAGGAAGTAGCTTTGGCCTTCTTCCGTTAACAGCAAAGATCGATTGCGTCGACGAAACAGCTTCAGCCCCAGGAAATCCTCAAGAGACTTGATTTGATGACTTACTGCGGCCTGCGTCACAAAAAGCTCTTCTGCTGCGCGAGTAAAGCTCAAATGACGCGCTGCAGCATCAAAAACACGCAACGCATTTAAAGGTGGTAATCGTTTTGACATGACTTTTAGGCTTTGATGTTAAATGAATTTAACAATTAGCTAACAGGCTGTAACCTATTAGTTTTTTTTATCTGAGCCATTATAAATTGTCCGTTGAGGTTCTACCAGCAAATACCTATAGTGGCGGCACTTCCTGAAGCCGGAACGAAAAGTTTTATCGGAATGCGTGTTCTGGTGGGCTTTTGGCTTACGGTTGTGATGTTGTGTTGTTGTGTTTGCAATTGGTCTGCGATTCAGACCATGGTAGCAAAGCTACCCTTTTTCACTTCCTGTACATTTACCCTGTCTGTCCATAGTGATTAATGTAGCACCGCCAAATTGCGGTGCTTTTTTTTGTCCGACTCTTTGTCGATGGATGACCGGTTAGTTATCCAGTTCTACCATCTCTTTCACGTCAGTGCGGTTAATCTGCTGTTTGTTGCCGTTAGCGTCTTTATACGAAATCATCCCCGTTTCATTATCGGTCTGTGGCTTACCGTCAGCTACGATTGATCGACCATCGTTGGTATGCATCACGTAATTCGAACCGGAACAGGCGCTCAGGGCAAAAGTCAGCATACAGGCAGAGATAATTGCGGCAGTCTTTTTCATCTTCTTCTCCTTAAAGCGATTTATGCTATTAAAAACACACTCCGTAACAGGCAAAATTGCTCGCCTAACGCTATTTAGCATAAGACACTGAGCGGGCTTTGCCAGGATATCCAGAGTATTCCGATGGTTAGCGCAACCCTTGTATCAATGCCCTTTTTGCGCCACGATCTGTTTACTGAACTGAGGAATACCATGAACGCTTTTAACCCCGCGCAGTTTCGCGCACAATTTCCCGCACTCAACGATGCTGGCGTCTATCTCGACAGCGCTGCTACGGCGCTGAAGCCACAGGCGGTGATTGAGGCTACCCACCAGTTTTATAGCCTGAGCGCCGGAAACGTCCATCGCAGCCAGTTTGCTGAAGCCCAGCGCCTGACCGCACGCTATGAAGCCGCGCGGGAAAAAGTTGCAAGCCTGATTAATGCACCGGATGACAAAACCATCGTCTGGACCCGCGGCACAACGGAAGCGATCAACATGGTTGCTCAAAGCTATGCGCGTCCACGCCTTCAGCCGGGTG
Organism: Citrobacter sp. CF971; assembly: GCF_006385635.1. Lineage (NCBI taxonomy): Bacteria > Pseudomonadati > Pseudomonadota > Gammaproteobacteria > Enterobacterales > Enterobacteriaceae > Citrobacter > Citrobacter sp. CF971. The sequence goes on from NZ_CP041051.1 coordinate 3,983,047, forward strand.
ATGAGATTATCGTTAGCGCAGCGGAACATCACGCCAACCTCGTGCCCTGGCTGATGGTCGCGGAGCAAACGGGGGCTAAGGTCGTCAAACTCCCACTCACCCCCGATTTATTGCCAGACGTTGAGCGCCTCACGCAACTCATTACCCCGCGCAGCCGCATTCTGGCACTCGGGCAAATGTCGAACGTCACCGGTGGCTGCCCGGATCTGGCCCGCGCCATCACGCTCGCCCATGCGGCTGGCATGGTGGTGATGGTTGATGGTGCCCAGGGGATTGTCCATTTTCCTGCCGACGTACAACAGTTAGATATTGATTTCTATGCGTTCTCGGGCCACAAGCTGTATGGCCCAACCGGCATTGGCGTGCTGTACGGTAAGCCTGAATTACTGGAAGCTATGTCACCGTGGCTCGGCGGCGGAAAGATGATTAGCGAAGTCAGCTTCGACGGTTTCACCACCCAGGCAGCCCCATGGAAGCTGGAGGCCGGTACGCCTAACGTTGCTGGCGTTATCGGGCTAAGCGCAGCGCTCGAATGGCTGGCGGACGTCGACGTTGCACAGGCCGAAAACTGGAGCCGGGGTCTGGCGACGATGGCAGAAGATGCGCTGGCGAAACGCCCCGGCTTTCGGTCCTTCCGCTGCCAGGATTCCAGTCTGTTAGCCTTTGATTTCTCGGGTGTTCATCACAGCGATATGGTTACGCTATTGGCCGAATATGGCATTGCGCTGCGCGCGGGGCAACACTGCGCGCAACCGCTACTGGCAGAACTGGGCGTATCCGGGACACTACGCGCCTCATTTGCCCCTTATAATACACAAAGCGATGTGGATGCGTTGGTCGCAGCCGTCGACCGCGCGCTGGAAATATTGGTGGATTAATGACAAGCCCTCTGTTCGCCGGACACCCGTTTGGCACAACCGTAACCGAAGAGACGTTACGCAATACCTTTATCCCGCTCACTCAGTGGGAAGATAAATATCGTCAGCTGATACTGCTGGGTAAGCAGTTGCCGGCACTTCCGGATGCGCTAAAAGCACAGGCCAAAGAAATCGCGGGTTGTGAAAACCGCGTCTGGCTGGGGCATACTCTTCATGAGAATGGCACTCTGCATTTCTTTGGTGACAGCGAAGGTCGAATAGTACGCGGGCTGTTGGCGGTATTACTCACCGCGGTCGAAGGTAAAACGGCCGCCGAGTTACTGGCGCATTCACCAATGGAATTATTTGACGAGCTGGGTTTACGCGCGCAGCTCAGCGCCTCGCGTAGCCAGGGGCTACATGCTCTTAACGAGGCAATTATCGAGGCTGCCCAGAAAGCCGGATGACGGCGCTGATGCGTCTTATCCGGCCTACAACACCGCACAAACCGTAGGTCGGATAAGCATAGCGCCATCCGACACAATCAGGGCTGGCGCGCCGCTTTGGCCATCATCTTCTTCAGCGCATGGGAGACGGCAACAAAACCAAAGGTGGCGGTCACCATCGTGGCCGCGCCAAACCCGGATGCGCAATCCATACGTTTCGGCCCTTCCGCCGTCGCTTTCATCGCACATACCGAGCCATCTGCCTGCGGGTACACCAGCGCTTCGGTCGAGAACACACAGTCCACGCCCAGCTTGCCTTTGCTGTTTTTCACCACGCCAAAATCGCTTTTCAGCCGCTCACGTAGCTTGGCCGCCAACGGATCCTGGATGGTTTTTGCCAAATCAACGACCTGAATCTGCGTAGGATCAATCTGTCCGCCCGCACCACCGGTGGTCACCAGCGGAATTTTGTTACGCCGACAGTACGCGATCAGTGCCGCTTTTGGGCGCACGCTATCAATCGCATCAATGACATACGAAAATCCCGCACTCATATATTCAGCAACGTTATCCGGCGTGACAAAATCATCAACCACGTTCACCCGGCACTCCGGGTTAATCTGGCGGATACGTTCAGCCATCACTTCAGCTTTTGCCAGGCCGACGTTATCGCGTAAAGCATGGATCTGGCGGTTAGTATTGGTGACACACACATCATCCATATCGATGAGCGTGATGGCGCCAATGCCGGTTCGTGCCAGCGCTTCCGCCGCCCATGACCCCACTCCGCCAATCCCAACCACGCAAACGTGCGATTGGGCAAACAGTTGCAGCGCATTTTCGCCATACAGACGCGCCGTACCGCCAAAACGCTGACGCCAGGCATCACTTATAACCACAGACATAACACCTCAAATTCATTAATACTACGCAGTATGGCTGCCGGATGGCGCTTCGCTTATCCGGCCTACGCGCTAATTTGTAGGCCTGATAAGGCTAGCCGCCATCAGGCAACTAGCCGCTAAATACGTTACCCGCACCCGGCGCGGTTTTCAGCACCCACACGCGTCCGTAGTGATTATACCACCCGGCACGGTGTCCGGCGTCTGCGCCAATACCCTGATAGATGTCGAAGTGCTGCCCTTTTATCGCCCCGCCCACATCCAACGCCACCATCAGACGCAGTTCGTACTGGCCGGTAAACTTGCCGTTATTGTCCAGTAACGGGACTTCCGCCAGTAACGTTGTGCCCGCAGGAATGATACTGCGGTCAGAAGCCACGGATGCGCGGCCAATCAACGGTACCGCGCTGGCCCCTTTCACCGGAGCAAAAGATTGTGGTTTAAAGAAGACAAACGATGGGTTCTGCTCCAGCAGCTCACGCACTTCGGCTTCGCTGTGCGTTTCACCCCAATGACGAATAGCCTGCATCGACATATCTTCTTTTTTCACTTCGCCACGGTCGATAAGCACTTTACCGATACTGCGATAGGCGTGGCCGTTTTTCCCGGAATAGCTAAAGAAGTTGAGCGGGCTGCCATCGCCAAAATCGATGTAACCACTGCCCTGAACATCCATAATGAAGTTATCCATCAGGGAGTTGCTGTATGCCAGAATATAATTGTCGCTTAGCGCGCCCGCGTAGATCTCGGCACGGGATGGTAAGCGCCCACGTTTTGGCGGCATACGATAGATAGGATACTGAAACTCGCCCTGGCGCGTATGCCGCGCCTGGATAACCGGCGTGTAGTAACCGGTAAACTGGACGTTACCGTAGTTATCAGCCCCTTCCATTTGCCATGCATCAATACCAAACTGGCGCATACTGCGCGTATCGCCACCCGCACGTAACCACTCCTGGATAGCGTTGTAAACGTTGCTCTGGTTACCGTACAAACGTGGCGATGCACTGCGAATTTGATTAACCTGCTCGGCGAAATCACCGGCATTGATTGGCGCGCCAACCGCATCAGGCTGGTTCACCAGTGAGAAAGGCTGGGTAAATTTCCCGTCTTTATACTGCTGCCCACGATCGGTGGGTTTTGAGGAACACGCGGCGAGCATCGCGACTACTGCTCCCGCCAGAAGATATTTTGCCCAACGTCCTTTCATTGTTCTCGTCTTATGTTGCCTGAATGCGAGACGAAGATAACAAACCCCCGAACCTAATGAAATGCGTATACCTACCCGAACGCAAATTTTGCGCAAAAAACAGTCCAGAATGCGTTGTTTTTGTTCGTTTTCACCCTAAAAACGTGATCAAGGTGAAAAAAGGGTTGCATGAAATCATTAGCAGAGTATAGTGCGCATCCACGGACGCGGGGTGGAGCAGCCTGGTAGCTCGTCGGGCTCATAACCCGAAGGTCGTCAGTTCAAATCTGGCCCCCGCAACCAATTAAAATCAGAAGCAGTAACGTTACTCGATGGAAGAGTAATGACGGACGCGGGGTGGAGCAGCCTGGTAGCTCGTCGGGCTCATAACCCGAAGGTCGTCGGTTCAAATCCGGCCCCCGCAACCAATTAAAATCTGATGTAATATTTTTGCAAAGTAGTTCAAATCACAGCAAGATGGCGACGCAGTGAATCCTTAGGAGCTTACTCCAGTAAGTGACTGAGGTGAAAGAGAAAAGCCAACACAGATGTGGTTTGAAATACGAAGCGAAAAGACGGACGCGGGGTGGAGCAGCCTGGTAGCTCGTCGGGCTCATAACCCGAAGGTCGTCGGTTCAAATCCGGCCCCCGCAACCAACATAGTTTGTTAAGGCTATTAAATAAGACCTTAAAAAAAAACCGCAAAAGCGTTTCGCTTTATGCGGTTTTTTTGTGTCTGCCATCCGCACGTATCGGTCAATTGTACGGACAGTAGCGGCAAATTAATAGTAACTCATGTTAAAGGTGGCCGTCGCCTCGAAATCTCCGTCCTTCAACGTTTTTCCATCCTGCAACAGTCGCACTACAATGGGAATCTCCTGCCACAACAGGAAACCATTACTCGCTTCATAACTGCCTGTTCCTGTCCCCAAATCCCCCCCTGCTAACGGGGCATTCAAAATATATTGCTCACGCGAAACCTTGTTATAAATATTCACACCAAAACCACTGGCAGCATTATCACCCGTTAGCTTGTTGAGTAATAAATTGTTATTAGTGTCAATAGGGTTCCCATTGCTGAGCACTCGGAGTTCCGTATCAGAAACCATACTACAACCGTTATTTTTCAATGTGACATATTGGTTTATTGGCATATTGCTAAAAAAATCAAACGTACCAAAATCGACTTTCGACGTATCGATTGTCACATTACAGGTGGTAGGCGTAATCGGAATAACAGGTGAATGAAAATAAAACCCTTTCATGACACCATTAAAACCCAGCTTAAAATACGTAGTGTTGACCGCTGATATCTGGCTCGATTTGGATTTGCTCTTATCGCTATAGAGCCCCCCCACATACCATAATTCCGCCCGAAACTCCCACCTGGCTCCGTTAAGCTGCTCAGGCGTCGCGGTGAACATCCCCCCTTTTTTAAGATGCCCCGAAACGCTTCCGCTGCCGTCGCCATAGGTCACGGTGTACCAGAATCCATAACCAAATCCATCGGCGATGCCGCCTATCAGCAAACCACCATCAGGCATCGTTTCAGGCAGTGAACCCGAAGAAAAACCATCCCCCGATACGCTGATGGCGGTTCCCGTGGACGGATTACAGGTGGAAATGACCGGTCCGCCAACCAGTACCGAACTTTGGAATAACTGCTGCAAATTTGTGCTTGTCAGTGTGACCGCCGTTACGGGCGACGATGCCATAGTTTGATCAATATATGTTGTAGCCGGCGTGGTAAATGAACAACTGGCCAATGCCCTGCTAACGCCACATAAGCCCAGCAATAGCAGCGTGATAATTCCATTTTTTTTCAGCATAACATATCCTTTTTATTCATAAACCGCGTCCACCATAACGCGTGTTCCATACAATCCGCTTGCGATGCCACTTTCACCGTTGCCCACTTTCTGAAAACGCGTCGCGAAATGGAAGACTTGTTCACTATTCGTCGATATTTGATTAGCGAAGGTAATTTCGTCCAGCAGGACATTTCTTGCACTGGTGCCATCCGTATTAAAAATAACAATGCCAACATTGGTACTGTTTTGTAAGTAATCGCTGAATACGCCATCAATAATAGGTCCGGCGTCTGTAGTACGAAACATAAAACGCATTGTTCTGGGTATTGGCGTCGTTTCGCTGCCGCAGTTGGTGAGCGTAATATTAAACGGCGTATAAATATCACCTCCACTGTAATCAGTGGGCGTTAACGCGTTCAATGCGCCGCCGACAGCAAACAGGCTTACATTTGTATCAGGCAAGTTAATTACTGGATCGAAGCTAATATTACAGGCGAAAATTGTTGGCGTAGCGGTCACCGTAACCTCCATCGCTGGTGCTTCAATCCAGATTTCCGCCAAGGAAAATGTTGGGCAAAGCGGTAGCAGTAAATAGAGTAGCTGCTTATAATGGCGCATTATTCCTCCTTTTCTCATTTATATTGCACCATAATCTGAATCGGCAGTTCAAACGTTTTAGTCCGATAGTAATCGCCACTCACCAGATAAAGATCGTACATAGCCGAATACCCGGTCTCGCTACCTGTTAGCGTCATGTCTAGTGTTTCACCAAAGTTGATATAGGCATTATTAGCACGCGCCTTTATTCTGACTCCCATATAATGGTCGGCATCACATGCTGTATCTGGAGAACACTTGTTATTTACTTTGAACGTCACCTGCGCCTGAGCTTTAAACGCGCTATTACAGCCGGTAAAAAAGATCCCCAGTGGACGGCTATAGCGCTCATCTGTTTTGCTCGGATCGCCATAGCGGATCTGACCAAAATCAATGGACATAGATTGCCCGCCAAGATTACTTTCCCCCCCTAATGAAACATTGCATGAGGGGCTTTGCATACGCGCAGTAAACATCACTTGTACCTCTTTGCTGCTGCCGACGCACTTTGAAACATCAGCACTGATGCAGGCGGCAAAACTGACGGCGCTAAAGCAAAATGAACACAGGCCTAATACTACATGGCGAAAAATTCGATGATGGATCATGGCGTCACCTTCACGCTGGTTGAGGACATCCGGCAGCGCAGACCGGAGATAAGCGGCGTTTTACCGATCATGCTGGCATTGCCATCTAACTGATAGCTCACCTGGCAGCGGCTTTCTGCGCCGCTGCCCCAAATGACGGAGAGCGTACCGCTGTCATCCATGCCGCGCACAAAGGCAATCCCCGCCTGGCCTACGGTGCCGACCGAGCTGCCAGCACTATCCTGCACATCTGCCGCCAGCGGAATAAACCCGCCATCGTCGCGCATCAGTTCCAGCATAAACGCTTTACGGGCGTCGGTTTCGATATCCACACGCACCAGCGCCCCGCTGGTCGGCACCACGACACCGGTGGTATTACTAATCGCCACATCGTTTTCCATCGTGTCAATATTCAAACCGACGGTGTTTTCCCGGTAGGGACTCAGGCTGGTGACGACCATATTGCCAAAACCGTCTATCTGCCCATTGCCCATTGAGGCGGACGCGCCTTTCGCCCCGCTGGCGTGCACCAGCGCCATCGTCGAGTCTGGCGTTAAATAGCCGGAGGCCAGCGTCAGCCCGCCGCTATGCAGCACCACGCCACCGGTTGTACTTAGCGAGTACTGTTGATCGCCGTTAAGCCCCTGCGTCGCCGACAATGAGGTGGTGCTGTACGCGCCGTTGCGCGTCACCCAACTGCCTATCGTGGTGAGGTCTTCGCTGTCTTTGTTGCGGCTGCTCGTGGTGTTCAGGGAGTAGTTATACATATTGTCCCGCGAACTCCCTGTCGCCATCGCGCTGACGCTGTCGTTACCTTTAAAGTCGCTACTGCTGTTGACGCTCATACTGGAGAACGGACGATAGTCCACGCTGGAGCCTGACCCCAACGGAATAGAGAAACCGAGGTTGATGCTATCGTCTTCTTCGCCAAATTCGTCATAGCTGCGCTGGGCGGAAATGCTGTAACTCACGCTCCCCACAGAGTTGCTATAACCTACGGAATACTGCGAGGTATTGCCATCATCGCCCCAATAGCTACGCCATGTCCCGTTCAGATAAAACGAGCCATAACTTTCACCATTGATAGTCACATCCTGATAGACGTTGGCCTGTATCTCGTTGCGCGTACGTGTATAGGCATGATATGCCTCCTGCGTCGTGGTGTTTTTATCGGAAGCATAATTATTCAACGTATTTTTGAGCGATAGCGCATCGTTCATCGACATGTAGTTTTCAGAGGAAAAACGATAGCCGACCACGCTGAAGGTGGTCCCCGTCGCCGTGAAATTTTTACTGTAGTTAAGGCTGTAGCTCTGCCCTTTTAAAGTGCCAACGTCATCGGCGGTGGTTTGTGAGTGCGTCACGTCGAATGAAAACGCCCCAATGCTGGTGTTCATTGCTACGCCGAGCATTCCGGCGGTGTATAAGTTGTCTGCCATTTGCACACCGCCGTAGGCGGTAAACATATTGCTCAGGCCGTAAGAGGCGGTGGCGACTCCCGCCCACAGCGTTTCATCAACCGTGTCTTTATCCACCGTGCCGATACCGATATCCCAATCCACTTCACCAGGACGCAGTAAATGGGCAATAGAGGCATAGGGCATAGAAAATACGCGCGTACTGCCATCAGACTCCTCAACGGTAACATCCAGATCGCTGCCGTTTTGTGCGGCATAGTAGTCGCTGATGGCGAACGGCCCCGGCGGGACGGTGACCTGCGTGACAATACGACCTTCCTGGCGTACCGTCACTTTGGCATTGCTGTTCGCGACGCCGCGAATCACCGGCACATAGCTGTTAGCCGACGGATCCATCTGTGCATCGTTGTAAAGGTGCACACCGTCCAGCGAAACGGAATCCATCATGTTGGCGTTGGTGCGTACTTCCCCCGCTTCCAGTTTTGCGCGCAGCGGCACAATGTCGCGTGCAATAAAAAGATCGTAGCTGCTGTACTCTCCGCCGTTATCGCTATCCCAGTTGTATGCGCCATTTGAGCGTAAACGCCATGCGCCAAGGTTCAAACCCAACATCAACCCGGAGTAAAAGGTGTCCTGCGTGGTATTGTCGCTTTTGGAATGCCAGGCGTTGGCGTTATAGGAGAGCAGCGCCATCGGGATCCCGGAATCCCAACGCGAAGGAGGAATATAGCCGGCAGGATGACTGGCCAGATAGACCTGCGGGATGGTTACATTCAGCTCCTGCGTCAATGGGTCGTAGCGGCTGGAAGACTTCGGCAGGGTGGTGGCCAGATCATAACAGCCATCCTCATCCTCCTGATTTAGCGGCTCGGGATCCACACTGAGCTGTTCCAGCAGCGCATGGGTAAAACACGCCGACGCATAATCCGTATTGTTTTCGTGAAAAGTCAGCGGAGTTTTGAACATTTCCTTGCCATTAAGGAAAACTTTAACGTTGTATGTTCCGGCAAGAACAGGATTACCACGTGAAAAACGCTTCAGGTCAAGCTGGCTGCCCGCATCACCCATTAAAAAGGCGTCACTAAACTCCACCATTTCGGTGCTGGCGCTTTCATCGGGCGTACCTTCATCTGCCTGTGCGGATGTCAGCGAAAAAAAGCCAGTCAGAAACGTCGATAAATAAATAGATCGTGAAAATCGGCGCACCATCATTCCCTTTTAATTAATAATCCTGTTACTCTGCGGGTACTTTTTTATTTAACCGTTTTGACGACTTCCGCATCCGCGCCGTAATCATTCAACGCAACCCATGACACTTTATTAACGGAAGTCGTGGTTAATTGCGGTACGACAAAGCGTTCCTCACTAAAAGGGCTCAGCATTTTCGGTTTGTAGTCATATTTTTTCGCCCCTGCCCACACCGCGCCGCCAATCAGCGAGAGATAATAAGGCGAGTCGTTTTTCAGGACGATCGCCACGTTACCCGCGTCATTGACCAGCGACCACTTAACATTATTTAAACCATCAATAAAGCTGCCCTTCAATGAGGCCGGACGATAAAAGAATTTAATCCGCGAACGTAAAGCCAGATTAAGTTTGCTTTTCCCTTCCGCATTCTTATCTTTAGGTGGAATTTCCAGCACGTTAAACCAAAAAATACTCTCTTTATCCTGCGCTAACGCCTTACCGGTCCAGGTAATACGCACGCTCTGGCCTTTTTGTGGGTCAAGACGCGAGACAGGGGGAGTGACAATAAACGGTAGCTTCATTTTGGCCGGATCGCCGTTTTCATTACCGTCATCCAGCCAGGATTGGACCAATAAAGGCGACTTGCCCTCATTAACCATTTTTACCGTTACTTCTTTCGCCGATTCAGGGTAAATGACCCGCGTTCCCTGAATCACCACGCTGGCCAGTGATGAAGTTGTAGTGAGCGTCATCAAACACGCAATAAATAGCGAACATGAATACCTTTTCATATAAATCCCTTTGACAGAAACAATATTTTTACACTATGTAAATCTGATATATAAACCAACCAAATATATTTTAGATATTTTATTCAACATTAATAATTACGGTAGCATCGGCAGTAACAATGCCCGCACCGGGCGTACCGTAGGCGATATAACCAACGGAATAGGTTGACGCCCAGTTATAGCAACCTTCCTTATCGTCAGATAATCTATAACAACTCCCGGGTGTTACATATTCATAATCTTTTCGGCTACCCGCCTGGAAATTCACGACTGATCCCGGTGGTGTTGATTGATCCTGTACCTGGAAACCAACGTTTACCGCGCCTGATAAGGCGGTATTTTTTAACGCATAGGTTGCAGGGTCGGTCTCTCCGCTCGTCACCCAACGAATATTCGGATGATATTGCTCGGCCTGAGTGCACTCAGAACGTATAGCGAAACTCTTTTGATGCAGCGCGCCTGAAGTCGTCCCCTGAAGTTCCTTCAGGGAAGCCGTCTCTAACACAATAGTGGTGCTGCTCACGCCATCCACCTCGACCCATACTTTACATTGTGTGGATATAGGCGCGACGGAAAACGAAACAACAATTTCAGGCGTCTGTACCGTGTCGTAAAACGGCGCTGCGCCATAGGCACAGAAAGCCATCAGAGACAAAAGGAATGATAAATATTTCATTTTCTTCCCCGATTACTGAAATGTGGCAGTAAACATAATAGAAGCTTGCAGGTCACCGTAGTTCACGTTCACACCGTAAGGCACAACCCCCACCATAAAATTAAAATCAGCCCTTTTTACATCGCCATCCTGGACAAGGGTCTGCGTATTTTCCACCGTGCTAAAATCAATAATCATATTCTGATCGGTATCTTTAAAAACGAATCCAAACTGATTATTTCTATCTTCAGATTTTATTGCGAGGGTGGCGGCATCAACCTCCTGCGATGTACTTATTTTTCCGGTCACTGCTGACGCCTTATACCCGGACGGGCAGGAAACGCGGAAATAATAATCTCCCGCATTCGATACCCACGTAATATCGCCTATGGCTGGCAGAGTACCGACCACGAGCTCGCCGACATAAAGAGCACTGAATGGTCCTCCCGTGTAGAAATAAAGTTCTACCTTACAAGTTGACTCCGTCACCCGACCGGTAAATTCATATTCCAGCGTATCGGCAGCACGCGCTGAATTAACCCACGCCAGCCCAACCAACAGCAGAACAATTAATTTATTCACAGACGCTCCGTCAGGCATAGGTCAGGGTAAAGGTCGCCGCCGCATGTACATCGCCCTTTTCCGGCACACCATAAGGCATATAACCCACTTCAAACTTAAATGAGGCGCTGTTCTCATTGCTAAAAGCTAACGTGAACTGCTGCGTTGCACTGAAATCAACAACAGTATCGGTAATTTTATCTTTAATTTGTAGGCCGACATATTTTGCGCCAGTCGTATCGGTAATCGTATTTTTTAAATGAGCAGAAACATTGGAACCTTCGATCTCCCCGTCAGTGGTAAATTTGCCCGTCACTTCATGCCACCCGGAAGGCGTGGAACAACTGATATTAATGGTAAATTCCTTCGGCGAAACAGGAAAGCTTCGTGCATCAAGTAATGCCTGTGTGGTCACTTCCTCCAACGCTATCGAAGTACCGTCTCCCGGCGTTTGTACGGTACAGGTCGTTTTATAAATACTCCCCTGCACGATAAATATGGCACCGGTATTAGCCAAAGATATTTGCCCGCTTAGCAGGCCGAATATCATCAGGAGCAACAATAACGGTTTTCCTTTACGCATACGCCCTCCCTCCTGGATGAAAAAGCAGGGCTCAACGGCCCTGCCTGACATTATTTTGATATTACTGATACGTTGCGATAAACATGGCGTCAGCCGCCACCAGACCGCCGCTGACGGTGCCGGTTTTCAGGTAGCCAACGTTGTAGTTAAACATCATTGGCGCCGCAGTATCGATCACTTTCGCCTGGCGATCCGCGGTGGTAAACGTCTGGACTGCATTGCTGCTGTCTTTGTTTTGCACCTGGAAACCAACCCCTTGCGCACCCGCAGCAGAAACGTCGGTGTTATCCAGCGCAGAAGTGCTGGCATTAACCGCTGTTCCTTTTGCAGCCGCCAGATAGCCTGTTACAGTGGCATAGCTCGCACCGGTAATTTTGTCTTTGGAACCCTGGGCCGTACAGTCCAGAGAGACTGTGAAGTCTTTTTTCATTACCGAGTCAGTGGTGGCTGCCGAGACGGTCTTAACGTCAGTCGGATCCAGTTGGACTGAAGTTCCTCCCCCTAAAAGCGCTGCCGTACAGATGTTAGTCTGTACTTCACCGGCAAAGTGAATATCCGCAGAGTCCTGATCGCCCGCAAAAGCGCTTCCTGCAAATGCCATAGCAATGGCTGCAATAGTAAATTTTTTCATTTTTTTCCCTTGGTGATAAATATCCAATACCATAATTTATGGTGTCTGCATTCCTACCAGAGGTGATGCGATAAAATTATATCCCAAGTGAAGAGACACTATGTGCCAGAAAACATCATCAGATTTATTTTTAGGAAAACATCAATATGAAATAATTATCAGTTAATAAATAAAATAACACCGCAAAATAATTAAAAATAAACTTCAAACAGATGTATTAATTTTAAAATTATATAATCAACAAGATACTTTATGAATATATGTTATCGGTAATTTATCCGATAATAATAAATGAACCTGTAAATAGTCCTACTATAATATTTCGTCCTGGACAATCATTCGTTATATCGCATCAGAATGCCAGGACGTGTATTTATCCCCTTCTCGCCAGCGTCGCCCCATCGGCAAAATAGGCTTTAATCCCTGCCAGAATCGACTCTGCAACTTCCTGCTGGAAGGTCGCCGTTTTGAGTTTGCGCTCTTCCTCAACGTTACTGATAAACGCTGTTTCTACCAGAATGGACGGGATATCCGGCGCTTTTAGTACCGCAAACCCGGCCTGTTCAACCTGATTCTTATGCAGGTTGTTGATTTTACCAAGCTTATTCAATACCGCTTTACCAAACTTCAGGCTGTCGGCGATGGTCAGCGACTGCACCATGTCAAACATGGTGTGGTCGACGTAACGGTCACCGCTCTTACTGACGCCACCGATGAGATCCGAGGCGTTCTGGGTCTGCGCCAGATATTTCGCTGCGGTACTGGTCGCGCCTTTGGTCGAGAGCGCAAACACCGAAGAACCGCTGGGTTGTCGACTGGTAAAGGCATCAGCGTGAATAGAAACAAACAGGTCTGCACGCTGCTTCTGCGCTTTCGCCACGCGGACTTTAAGCGGAATGAAAATATCTTCATTTCGCGTCATAAAGACCTTCATGTTGCCCTCTTTCTCTATGAGAGCTCGCAGACGGCGGGCAATCTGCAGTACTACATCTTTTTCACGCGTCTTGTATTTCCCCACCGCACCGGAGTCTTCTCCGCCGTGGCCCGGATCCAGCATAATAACAATGGGGCGATCGCGTCCCGCTTTGCCCGGCTGTGGGCCACTCTGCGCAGGCGGTACCTGTTTATCCAGATCGCCCCTGTTGTAATCTTCCAGCAATGCCAGCAGCGGATCCTGAACATCCTGGGCATTTGCGGGATAGAGATCCATCACCAGACGTTCTTTAAAGCCCGCCACCGGCGCCAGGGCAAAAAGTTGCGGCTTCACATTCTGTTTCAGCTCGAACACCATCCGCACGGTCTTTGGATCAAACTGGCCAACGCGCGCCGACTTAATATACGGATCGTCAGGACGAATCTGCGCTCCCATGCCCTTGAGCACCGAATTCAAATTAACGTCTTCAATATCCACAACCACACGCTCAGGATTACTCAGGGCAAACTGTTTGTATTTCAGCAGACGGTTAGATTCTACCGTGACGCGGGTATAGCTGGACGCAGGCCAGATACGTACGGCAACGACCTGACTCGCGGCAGCCAGACCAACCTGGCTGACGCTTAAAAGCCACATAGCACCCGCACCTTTCAGTAAACGGCGGCGACTGATTGCTGAGTTGGATCCCGACATGCTTCTCCCGAGCAAAAGAAATCTTTTTAGAGGTAATACGTAAAACGTCCGAATTGACCGGAAACTTTAGCGAATGACGCATAATCTGTCATCTATAAAAGGGTAAACATTCTTTTTATATTCACGGCATTACTGATAAAAATCTTCAGCATGGGTAAAAATTACGCTTGCGCACAGAACCAAAACAGAATAAAAATACACAAATTACGAATAATCATGCAATGAGGGTGTGCCGTGGTGAAGGAGCGTAGAACCGAACTGGTACAGGGATTCCGCCATTCTGTTCCCTATATCAATACCCATCGGGGAAAAACGTTTGTCATTATGCTGGGCGGTGAAGCCATCGAGCATGAAAACTTTTCCAGTATCGTCAATGACATTGGTCTTCTTCATAGCCTCGGCATCCGCCTGGTCGTGGTCTATGGCGCTCGACCGCAGATTGATGCCAATCTTGCGGCGCATCATCATGAGCCGGTGTACCACAAAAACACGCGCGTCACCGATGCGAAAACGCTGGAGCTGGTCAAACAGGCTGCGGGGCTACTTCAGCTTGATATTACCGCCCGCCTGTCGATGAGCCTGAATAATACGCCATTGCAGGGTGCACACATCAATGTGGTCAGCGGTAATTTTATTATCTCCCAGCCGCTGGGCGTTGATGACGGCGTAGATTACTGCCATAGCGGGCGTATTCGTCGCATCGATGAAGATGCCATTCACCGCCAGTTAGATAGCGGCGCGATTGTGTTGATGGGCCCGGTCGCCGTTTCCGTCACTGGTGAGAGCTTTAATCTGACGTCAGAAGAGGTCGCCACGCAGCTGGCTATCAAACTGAAGGCAGAGAAAATGATCGGTTTTTGCTCGTCTCAGGGTGTCACCAACGATGATGGCGATATTATTTCCGAGTTGTTTCCTAACGAAGCTCAGGCTCGCGTTGAGTTGCAGGAAGAGAAAGGCGATTACAGCTCCGGTACGGTGCGTTTCCTGCGCGGAGCAGTGAAAGCCTGTCGCAGTGGCGTACGCCGCTGCCATCTGATCAGCTATCAGGAAGATGGCGCCTTGTTGCAAGAACTGTTCTCCCGCGACGGCATCGGTACGCAGATCGTGATGGAAAGCGCCGAGCAGATCCGTCGCGCTACCATCAACGATATCGGCGGGATTCTGGAGCTTATCCGCCCGCTGGAACAGCAAGGTATTCTGGTCCGCCGCTCGCGCGAGCAGTTGGAAATGGAGATCGACAAATTCACGATTATTCAGCGTGATAACCTGACTATCGCCTGTGCCGCTCTGTACCCTTTCCCGGAAGAGAGAATTGGCGAAATGGCGTGCGTAGCGGTACATCCGGACTACCGTAGCTCGTCGCGCGGGGAAGTGTTGCTGGAACGGATCGCCGCGCAGGCCCGGCAGATGGGGCTGAGCAAGCTGTTCGTGCTGACCACGCGCAGCATCCACTGGTTTCAGGAGCGAGGCTTCACGCCGGTAGATATCGACCTGCTGCCGGAAAGCAAAAAAGAGATGTACAACTATCAGCGGCGGTCAAAAGTGCTGATGGCGGATTTGGCATAGGAGTGGTTGCCGGATGCGGCATAAAGTTCGCTGGCACATCTTTGGTATGCAGATCGTAGGCCTGATCAGACGCGATAGCGTCGCCATCAGGCACACAGCCGGATGGCGCTGACGCTTGTCCGGCCTACATCATGCCATCATTAAACAACGCCGACAATCCGCTGCGGCGTTCGGTTCGGGTGGCAATGGCACCACTCAATATCCGCTCATCGGCATACAGCGACAAACGACGGCGCGCGCGGGTAACGGCGGTATAGACCAGTTCGCGAGTCACCACAGGTGAATGCTGGTTGGGTAAAATCAACGCCGCGTGGTCAAACTCAGATCCCTGCGATTTATGCACCGTCATTGCCCAGGTGGTTTCATGTTCAGGCAAGCGGCTGGGCTGAACCGATTTGATAGAACCGTCCGGCAGCGCAAACCACACCCTCAGACCCTGCCCACGATCCAGGGCAATGCCAATATCACCGTTAAATAATCCCAGCGAACTGTCATTGCGCGCAATCATCACTGGCCTTCCCTCATACCAGCGGCTATGCGTCGAACGGTGAATTTTGCGTTTTTGCGCCATCACCTGCTCAATGCGTTCATTCAAACCACCCACGCCAAACGGACCTTCCCGCAGGGCACACAATAGCTGATACTCATTGAAGGCCTGAATGACAGCATCCGGCTCGGCGCGCTCGCGCAGTAAATCCAGATAGTGACCATAACCCGCCAGCGCTTCCTCCAGCATCGCAGCGTAATCTTCGCTGCTGTGCAGAGCGCGTTTTTCGATGTCGCCAAATCCCTGCTGGAAGACCGTTTTTATCGCGGCTTTGTCACCACGATTAATCGCCGCAGCCAACTGACCGATTCCGGAATCGCTACCGAAACGGTAGCTCTTTTGCAGCAGGCACAAACTGTCGCGCAGAGCAGCCGCCTGAGTTCCCGAACCAGCCGGAATAGTGGTTTCAGTCAGGCGACTAAGCTGGCGGGCACGCTCTGGGGTAAAACCATCACCGACGAAAGCACAGATATCCCCCAGTACCGCCCCCGCTTCAACAGAAGCGAGCTGGTCGCGATCGCCCAGAAAAATCACCCGCCCGTGTGGCGGTAGCGCATCGATAAGGCGCGACATCATCGGCAAATCGATCATCGAGGCTTCATCCACTACCAGCACGTCAAGATGCAGCGGGTTTCCTGCATGATGCCGCAAGCGTTGGCTACCAGGCTGAGCGCCTAATAATCGATGCAGCGTACTGGCATCATCGGGAATGCGCTTCTTTTGCTCATCGGTCAGCGGCAGTTCACGCAACGCCGCGCCCAGCGAGGCGGTCAGACGTGCTGCTGCTTTTCCCGTGGGCGCCGCCAGGCGAATACGACAGCGTTCACCGTCCGCCATCTGAATCAACGCCGCCAGAAGCCTCGCCACCGTTGTTGTTTTTCCGGTCCCCGGTCCGCCGGAGATCACCGATATACGCCGGGTGAGCGCGACAGCAGCGGCCACTTTTTGCCAGTTAACGCCTTCAACGGGCGGAAACAGCGCTGCCAGCGTGTGGGTCAGCCGTTGTTCATCCACCTCAATGGCGTAGTTAACTTCACCGAAAAAGCGCGCCACCGCGCGTTCGTTATGCCACATCCGGTTCAGATACAAACGATCGCCGTACAGCACCAGCGGTGTGGGCTGCTCACCACGGCTTACCGCCCCGGAGGCCAGCAGGCATTCCGCCCAGTCTTCGGGCTCTCCCGCTTCAGCGAGCCAGGCGCTTAACAGAGGATGGGCGTCCTCACTTCGGGATAGACGCGAAAGCGGTAAGCAGACGTGCCCTTCTCCTGCTTCACGGCTG
The DNA here is from genome assembly GCF_006385635.1 of Citrobacter sp. CF971. NCBI lineage: Bacteria > Pseudomonadati > Pseudomonadota > Gammaproteobacteria > Enterobacterales > Enterobacteriaceae > Citrobacter > Citrobacter sp. CF971. The sequence goes on from NZ_CP041051.1 coordinate 4,000,285, forward strand.
AGCAACGCCGCTGCCAGCGCAACGGCAGGGTTATCATTTCCGGCAACCGCCAGCGCGAACTGGGCATCCAGAGGGCGGAGCTGCTTTTGCTCAACGGCTTCCAGTAATCGTTTCTGGATTGTCATGACATCTCCTCCAGCGGCACACCGGCAAACAACTCGTCCATCAAAGCGATCAACTCTCCGTCAGGTCGGGTCGCATAAATTCCCTGCTGCGGATTTTCACGGTCAACGCCACGCAGGAAGAGATAGATAACTCCGCCAAAATGGCGTTCATAATCGTAATCAGCAATGCGATGGCGCAAGTAGCGATGCAGCGCCAGGGTATAAAGTTGATACTGCAGGTCGTAGCGATGCGCCTGCATGGCAGAGGTCATCGCCTGCTGCGTATAGGCGGAGCTGTCTTCACCCAGCCAGTTCGATTTGTAATCGAGCAGGTAATAGCGCCCCTGATGGCGGAATACCAGGTCAATAAAGCCTTTTAGCATGCCGCGCACCTGCATAAAGTCCAACGCAGGGCACCCCGCCGAGAGCGGATCGTACTGGCGAATCAACGCATCAAGTTGGTTGGCCATCAGCGGCTGCGAAATCGGCAGATAAAACTCCATCTCCACCTGTTTTTCTCGCGCGGAAAGCTGGCTCAAACTCACACCCGTCTCGTTGAGAGGCGCCTGCAAAATGGCGTCCAGCCATTCGGTCAAAACCGGCGTCCAGTGCGTGTCATAACCGCCCAACGCCAGTTGCTCCTCGACCCAATGCGGATCCACCGGTTGCGTAAAATCGAGATTTTCAAACAGGCTATGCAAGAACGTACCCGGCGAAGCGCCGCGCGGGAACTGATGCGGTGTGAGTCCTGATTCTTCAATAACCTCACCGACGCCTGCGGCATCGATATCCAGTCGAGGGATCAGATCCTGCGCAATACCATGTCCACGCTGTTGCAGACCGGAATAACTGGTCACGCGCCAGCTATCGCCGGGCGTACGCTGCAGTATTTTTGCACTCAGTTCACTGCTAACAGACTGCGCAACCTGCCAGGGTTCGCCGTCAGGCTGCGCGGGAATCTGGCAGGCAATATCGTCGCAGCACAGCGCTTCAATCGCGCCACGCAGACCCGCGGCATCCATCGGCTCGCCTTTTTGCAACAGGCGACCAAGGGCGCTCTGATGCACATCGGTATCCCCTTTTTTATCGCCCCGACGTCGTACCAACGGCGCAACGCCAAGGCTGCAGTGCCATACCGAACGGGTTAGCGCGACATACAGCAAACGCAGGTCTTCCGCCAGACGTTCCGCTTCTGCCAGCTCAACGCTCTCCTCGGCATCGCTGAGATCCAGCACCGCTTCAAAGGAGCTGCGATCGTGGTAGAAAGCCTGATCCTGGACGCGGAAATTGGTGATAAATGGCAGCCAGACCAGCGGATATTCCAGCCCTTTCGATTTATGGATGGTGACGATTTTAACCAAATGCTTGTCGCTTTCGAGCCTGAGCTGCTGACTGGACGCATTGCTGTCGGGTTCAAGAATATGCTGGGACAACCAGCGCACCAGCGCATGCTCGCTTTCCAGCTGCGAGCCCGCTTCCTGCAACAGTTCGCTGATATGTAAAATGTCGGTCAGTCGACGTTCACCCCCCGCCGTCGCCAGCAGGTTCTCCGCAATCTGGCGGGCAGCCATCAGCGCGCGCAGCATCGGCATCACGCCACGTTTATGCCAGATCTGACGATAACCATCGAACTCCTCGACCACCGCATCCCAGGCATTTTCGTCATTATTTAACGCTTCAAGATCCTGCGCATTCAGCCCCATCATTGAGGTCGCCAGCGCGCTACGCAGCGTGTTCTCACGCTCCGGCGTCATCACCGCCTGCAGCACCCACAGCAACTCCTGCGCTTCCAGCGTTTCAAATACGCTGTCACGGTTAGAGAGGTAGACGGAGGGAATGGCCAGTTGCGTCAGCGCATCGCGGACCAGCGCCGCCTCCTGGCGGCTACGTACCAGTACGCTGATGTCCGACGCGCGTACTGGGCTGGAGGCGTTGCCACTGACCAGTTGCGCAGCGCCAGAATGCCCAGCCTTAAGCCAGTCACGAATTTGCATGGCGCACACCTGCGCCATGTAATTCTGATAGTCGCCTACGCCACAGCTTTCCCCTTCCATCAGCCACATACTCATGGCTGGCTGCGTTTCACCGTGTAAAACAAACTGAAGCGACTGGTTTTTTTCTGCGAATTTTACCGGACTGAAGGGGATTTCGCGGAACATAAAGGCGTCGTCCATCTGGCTGAAAAGCGTATTCACGCTATTGACCATGCCAGGGGCCGAACGCCAGTTAGTATCGAGCGTATAGTGTGCGCTGACTTCGCTGCGCGCCTTCATATAGGTGAAGATATCCGCGCCGCGAAACGCGTAAATCGCCTGTTTTGGATCGCCAATCAGCAGGAGTGCGGTATCCAGCTGATGCTGCCAGATCCGACGAAAAATACGGTACTGCTGCGGATCGGTATCCTGGAATTCATCGATCATGGCAACCGGAAAACGGGTGCGAATAGCCGTCGCCAGCGCATCGCCGCTTTCACTGCGCAACGCTGCATCCAGACGGCTGAGCATATCGTCAAAACCCAGCTCGCCGCGGCGGCGTTTCTCCTCGGCAACCGCCGCGCGGATCTCCGCCAGCGCCCGGGTGATCACCAGATCGCGCAGGGTTAACGGTTCGCTAAGCAGTTCATCAATAGCGACGAAAAGCGGGTGCTGAGGAGTTATCCCGCCCGGTTTGGTTCGCTCTTCTAAAAAGCGCTGGGAGAATTTCTCCAACGCATCAGGCAACTGATAGCTTTGGGTTTCTTCCTGCGCCCATGCGCTGATCTTTTCGATCCACTTACCCTGGTTAGCGCGATTAAATTTACGCCGGTCGATCCCGGAAGCTTCCAGCAGACCATCCAGCTCATCAACAGAATCACGCCATTGCTGCTTGATCTGGTTAATGCATGCAAGAATTTGTTCATGCCGGGAGGCCAGCGTTTCGTCATCGGGCGGAGGAGCCTTGATAACCGGTGCTTCCCCTTGCAGATAGCGATCGATATCTCTCAGCAGCGCCTGCGGCCCTTTCCACGTTTCAAAAACCACCTGCGCAATGTCGCGGGGCAGCGGGTAGCAGTGCCGACGCCAGAAGTCCGCGCAGGCCTGATAGCGCAGCAGCGATTCATCTTCTATCAGCTGCTGTTCGAACAGCATGCCAGACTCAAAGGCGTTAAGGCTGAGCATACGCTGACAAAAACCGTGGATGGTAAACACCGCCGCTTCATCCATCTGTCTTTCAGCCAATAACAGCCTCTGAGCGGCCTGTTTTTTATCGACAATTTCATCTAACAAACGGGCATATAGCGGGTTGTCGGTGGTTTCACGCAGGCAGGCAATTCGCAGTTCATGAATGTTGCTACGAATTCGACCGCGCAACTCTTCGGTAGCCGCCTCAGTGAAGGTGACTACCAGCAGTTCTTCGACGGTCAGAGGACGAGGAAAGGCGGCAGAGCCGCCCAGTCCAAGCAGTAAACGTAAATACAGGGCGGCGATGGTAAAGGTTTTACCGGTGCCCGCAGAGGCTTCAATCAGACGCTCGCCCGTCAGGGGCAAACGCAGTGGATCAAGGGACTCAGCGGCATCATTCATTCTTATCACTCATCAGGGGTAAGGTTTGCTGCAACGCGCTGACGGTCTGCCACACTTTCCAGCCTTCCGGGTGCACATATTCTGCTTGCCCGTTCTGACTGCCGGAAACCTGTGACAATATCGCCATGCCTTGCGGCTCAACCACCGCCTGATGGAAGAAGTCGGCAAGTTTTTGCGGCGTCAGCAGTTTAATCTGAGCCACTATTTTATCACGTGAATCGAAGCGCATATTGCCGCGATCAAAATCTTTGCTTAACTGTGAGGCTTCTGCCCCCAGCGTTTGCGGCGCCTGCAGCATTTGCGCAATAATCGCCTGCTGAATTTGCGCGAACTCTTCAGGTTTCATCGCCCGCAGCTTCGCTTCCGCCGTCGGGAAGAACGCTTTATAACGCTCCCAGAGGTAAGACGGCTGCTTATCACTGCTTTGCAGCAGGAACCCCATTCCCCACTGACGGCCAACGCTCATCGGGAAAGCAAATACGGCGTAACCTAACTGTTCTTCAGTACGCAGTTGATTGTAGAACCACGGCTGAACAATCTGCCCCAACATGGCGCTGTAGGCTGAACTGGCGTATTCATCGTATCCGGTTGGCACAAATACCGCCGCCAATGCTGAATCCGTGCTGCTGCCTGCTTTTTCAAAGATGACGGACTGCTTCTTGTCCACCACCACATCTTTGTTGCGACACCACTGTGACCCGTTCGCACCAAGCTGTTTTTGGATATCCCGCGCCATGCTCGTTGTCTGAGCTTCGCTCATATTGCCAATGACCAGGAATTCAGGTCGCGCCCCGGTTTTTAAGGCGTCGCGGTAGGTCATCACCTCTTTCAGGGTGATGGAAGGCAGCAGCTGACGGCGCTCATCACGTGAAAAATAAGGCACCTGAGAAAGCATCTGCACCGGCATAATAGCCTGATCGTAGGCTTTACCCTTTTCTGCGGAATCCATCATCTGGGCATACCAGGATTTCGCCTGTTCCAGTTGTTCATCCGTTGAGGTATAGCTGAAATAGCCGCTCAGCAGCGCCTGAAAAAGCTGCGGCAAACGTTGGGTGTAGCCGTTGGCGTTAAGCATCAACCCATTGTTAGCGTTGGTAGAGAAACCAATTCCACCTACCGATGCCTGGTTACTTAACTGATCGAGCGCAATCCCCGCCAGGTAATCGTTAAGTGCGAATAAGACCTGGTTGCGGGCGCTGTCCATGGCTTTCGGGTTACGCAGGATCACGCTGACGTCAGCCTTCGGCTCGCTGGCAAAATACTGGCTCGGGGCATACACCACGCGTAAATCCGGCTCATCAACAATCAGCTCCGGATGAGCGTATTTTTTATCCGTCTTAATCAGCGTGAAATCATCCGGAATGTAGGGGTTCACCTCCGGTAACGACAGCGCAATGCCCTGTGCTTTTTGCTGCCAGTCGGCAAAGGTTTTGTCGCTGATTTTATCCACCTGGTAAGGCGCATCGACAAAATAAGCGGTTTTATTATGCGGCTCTTTCGCGCTGATATACCAGATACGTGCATTCTGCGGCGTCATCATTGCCAGACGTTGCTCAACAGCTTTCGCATCGTACTGGTCAGCAATATTCACCGCATCCAGCGTATGCTCGACGGGAACTCGGATCATGGTATCAGCCAGCCATTCCACGTAGTCCATATCACGGGTGATGGAGGGATAACGGAAATCGAGATCCAGCACATGCGCCAGCTCGTCAAAATAGCGTTTATCGACGCCTTTCTCGCGTAACAAATTGAGGTAGCTAAAGATTGCCGCGACAACTTCATCGCGATTCGCCAGCCCCTTGTCGGTTAACGTCGCGGAAATGGCTAACACGCCGCTGTTCCCGTTGACCACCGGATCGGAGTCTGCGCGAATACCTTCAACCAGACCCTGCTTTTGCAGCCAGTCAGACAATGTGCCCGGACTACGATTGCCAATCAGGTAGGTCACCAGCTCATCGGTTTTACTGCGGAACTGCGCGCTGTTGTTATCGATACGAAACTCGACGCGCAATACTTTACGCGGCATTGCCGGAACATAGTGGATGATGATGCCCTTTTGCGCATCAGTGACGACCGGTACGGTAATTTCAGGCTTTTCGATATTTCTGTTCGGCACGCGCCCAAAGGTGTCAGCCGCTATCCGCGCCAGCTCTGGCAGCGGTTTATTGCTATAAATCACCGCCTTCATCAGGTTCGCGGAGTAGTACTTTTCATGAAATTTTTGTAACGCCTGTACCACCGGGTTGCCCGGTTTGTCGCTTAATGTCTCTAGATTCCCGCCAGAGAAACGCGAGCCAGGGTGCGCCGGGTTGATAGTCTCAGCGCTCACCTGCGCCATACGCATCCCGTCTCGGGTACGCGCCAGCGTCAGCTCGGAGTTAACCGCGTTACGCTCACGGTCGGCATATTTTTTATCCAACAATGGATCGGCAATAGCATCCGCCAGGCGATCCACCGCCCCCACCAACGCGTCGTTTTCGACTTCAAGATAGAAGGCCGTACGATAAGGCGCAGTGCTGGCATTGTGGCTACCGCCGTGCATTTTCAGAAATTCAGCCAGGCTGTCCGGCTGCGGGTATTTTTTCGAGCCCATCAGGCACATGTGTTCGAGATAGTGTGCCAGCCCCTGATGATCGTCCGGATCTTCCAGCGAGCCCACGGGGACTACCAGTGCAGAAAGGGATTTCACGGCCTGAGGATCGGATACCAGCAGCACAACCATGCCGTTATCAAGGCGCACGGCCTGATACTGACGGGTATCTTTATCGCTTTTACGGATGGTTTCAGCTAAAGGCTGCCAACCGGTATCTGCCTGACTTACGGGAACCCAAAGGGCGACGAACAACAGTAATGCGCTGAACCAGGTGCTGCGGGGCATTCACAAACCTCATCATTAACGTATTCACCTGTTCACTACAAACCACGCATAAATACATGGTCTGAACAGGGCAAGACTATGTGCTGAACGAGCCAGCATCTTCTCTTTGTAAGAATCAGTCCGTGACAGAATGCGCATCATAGTGGAAGCTATCGAGTTGCGCAATTTTTATACAGCCATCATGACTGATTGAAGCGAAAAATCGGTAACAGGTAGCGTTGAGACTGTAAAACAATAGTCTCCAGCGTATCAGCATCCAGTTGACGCCAAAGACGCTGATACCAGATATCATCACCTTCGCCACGTACTATCATGTTGCCTTCATAGGCTTGCAGAAACTTACTGCGCGCTTTTTGCAACGTTGCATCGTCATCTAACATGGCATCATTTGCGGCGTCATAACAGGTTTTTATCCATGCACCGCCGCTTTCGGGCAATACCAGCAATGGTGACGACATGCCTTTCCGATACCCCTCAATGAGTTGCGACAGATACAGCAACGCCTGTTCTGCATCCAGCGGCGGAAAACGCCATTCCCCGTCTTTACGCAGGAATAATCGGCTCTCTCCCGTACCGCCACTCGCACAATAGACAAGATGTTCCAGCCAAAGTTGCACACCCTGCGCAATGCTGATCAAAGATGGGCGCCAGCGCAACAAACCGTCCTCTTGTACCTGCGGCAACCAACCGGTGATTTGTACGCCGTTACAGTTAAGATCGATTTCCATGCTCTGACAGGGCTGACGACAGGCGATAATACGCTCAGCCAGCGACTGCATCTCCTGACGCTGCGTATCCCACAGAATTTCGCCAAACGGCCCATAGGGTAGCGTGCCCGCCGCACGAAAACGACGAAACAGTCGTTCAGCGTCGTTCTCTTCAACCAGTGTATTAAGCAATTGCTGATTAAGCTGATAGCGGGTTAATCCTTCAAGGGTGAAAGGCTCCGTGTCCGGGATCTCACTCTCTTCAGAGCGGAAGTTGACCCTCAGACGCATCTGGAAAAAGGCGCGTACCGGATGTGCCCAAAATCGCTGCAGTGTTTCCAGCGTCAGTGTTTCAGGCATCTCAAAGGGAAGAGGCTGCACAAAATCCGTGTGCGCTTTTCCTGACAGGCTCGCCGCAGGTAGCCATTCCCGGGCATAGCTTTGCTGTTCGCCTGGTAGATAGTTTTGCGCATCAAAGGGCATCCGGGTATGCAAACGGGTAATGTGCGCTTTTACCCTTGTCTCGCTTTGATCGCAGGTCAACAATTCGTCACCCGGCAGATAATGGCTTTGCCCAATGTAGTCCATCAGTTCTTGCACCAGCACCGACGGAAAGCGCTCGCTGTTATCCTGGATCGAGCGGCCAATGTAGCTGATGTAGAGCGTCTGCTGTGCTGAAATCAATGCTTCGAGGAACAGATAGCGGTCATCATCACGACGGCTGCGATCGCCCCGCATCGGTTTTTGACTCATTAAATCAAAGCCCAGCGGCGCAAGCTGGCGTGGATAAACGCCATCGTTCATACCCAGCAGGCACACCACTTTGAACGGAATGGAGCGCATCGGCATCAGCGTACAAATGTTAACGGGACCCGCCAGGAAGCGCTGGCTGATGCGTTCCTGATCAAGGCGCTGGGCCAGCTCATCACGTAACAGAGAGAGCGGTATAGCATCGCCGTACTCGGCCCCTAAACCTTCAGTGATAATAGCCTGCCACTGCTGTTCAATCAGCGTCATCGCCGCTTCGGTATCCGCGTCCGGCAGGAAGAAATCATTAAGCATTTCCCGACAAACAGGTAGCCACTCTTCCAGCGGTCGTTCCTGCGCTAATCCTCTACGCCACAGATTAAGCTGCATCAGCAACGAGGCCAGATGTCCTACCAGCTCGGCAATCAAACCGCTGGACTCATCGTAAGGCAATACCGATTGCCACTCGCCCTGCGCGCTTTCCATCGCGTAGCCGAGCAGCATACGCGTTAAACCAAATTGCCAGGTATGCTGACCTGTAGGCGGAAGTTCCAGTTCACGCACGTTATCGTCGTCAATTCCCCAACGAATCCCGGATTCATTGACCCATAAGCGAAGATAGCGCAACCCTTCTTCATCAATGTTGAAACGCGCCGCCAGCACGGGGACATCCAGTAACGCCAGGACATCCTCTGAGACAAAACGGCTATCCGGTAGAGACAGCAGACTAATAAAAGCCTGTAAGACGGGATGGGACTGGCGTGCCCGACGGTCGGAAATCGCATAAGGTAAGTAACGCTCGGCTGGTGCACTGCCAAAGACCGACTGAATGAATGGGCTGTAGCTGTCGATGTCCGCCACCATCACGATAATATCGCGCGGCGTCAGCGTTGGGTCCGCTTCCAGCATGGCCAACAGCCGGTCATGCAGAATTTCCACCTCGCGCTGTGGGCTATGGCAGACATGGAAAGTCACGCTGGTATCGTTCAGATCAAGCCGGCGTTTATTGTCACTACGGGAATATTCTTCCAGCGTGACGCCCGCCACGGCATGGCTTTCGAGTTCCAGAATATCCGATTGAATATTATGCAAAAGGTTGTCAGGCGTAATGTCGACAAACGCATCCAGTTCCTGACTATTTTCCAGCTCCGAAAGCAAATAAATGTAATCACGCCCCAGCTTGCCCCACGAGGCCAGCATCGGGTTGCCCACATCCTGTTCCCCATCGCTGTTAAATAATCCTTCGGCTTTCTGGTTATCACGAAACAGCGGCAGGTGCCGTTCTTCAAAGCTGTGCCGACGCTGACGCGCCATCAGCTTCGCCAGCCAGGCAGGATCTTTAATATCTCCCCAGTAGTAGCGACAAGGGTTGGTAAACAGCAGATGAATATCGATGTGCTTACCCAGCGCTTGCAATGCCTGCAAATAAACCGGCGGCAGCGCCGAAATGCCGCAAATAAAGACGCGAGAAGGCAGTCCCTGCGGGCACTCGGACGCGTTTTCCAACGTCTGAATAAATCGTTGGTATAAATTGGCACGATGCCAACGCGGCTGGCCCAACTCCGCGGTGTATTCCACCAGCGCTTTCCACAACGGTGCCTGCCAGGCCTGAGACTCGCCGAGTCCCTCAACCAGTCGCCCCGCTTCCCACTGGGTCAACCAGTCAGGGCGGTAGACTAAATACTGGTCGAAAAGGTCAGCCGCGCGCGAGGAAAGCTGAAAAAGCTTACGTTTATCGGTGTCGTCCGTCAGATAGTGGCGCAGCAATGCAAAGTCATCGCCATCCAGTAATTGCGGCAACAGCGTCATCAACTTCCAGCTCATGCTCTGTTTGCTGAACGCGCTCTCTTTCGGGATATCCGGCAGCACGCGCACAAACATATCCCAGATAAAACTCGCGGGCAGCGGAAAATCGATATTGGCGGCAATACTAAACTTCTGTGCAAGAGTCATTTGTAACCACTGCGCCATACCGGTACTTTGAACCAGGATCATCTCAGGTTCAAAGGGGTCGTCAAGCCGCTCGCGCTCAACGATAAACTCCATTAACGCTTCCAGCACATCCAGACGGTTGGAGTGGTAGACCCTTAACATAGCGACTCCTGACTACTGACGATTCGGGCAATGCAGACGCGTCATCTGACCCTGCCTGCCGAGGGGTGAAGAAATTATGACGTTGATGCTGACACATCCCGCTCTCGTTGTCTGCATTCGGTTAACCTGCCAGTTCACAGGCGATGAAAACTGGTACAGCTGGCTTTGCTGCCAGGCGTGACGCCAGAGTTGTTGATACTGGTTTCTGATAATAAAGCTGTTCATTAGCACCCGCTGGTATCCTGACAACGCGGTCACAATCATGATCATCAGTACCATTGCCAGCATCACTTCCGGCAGACTAAAGCCACGCTGACTGTTCAGGGGATCTGGCATAACGTCTGCTCCTTAAGCGGACAAAAATCGCTCCAGCCATGCGACGAGAATTCTATGTTGCCATCAATAACCGCCCCCTGACGCCATAAAAATACTCCTTCATAGTGGGCGATTAGCAGCACGAAATTATTGGTAAGCAGGCGCAGGCAAACCGCGGCATTCTGCGTGGGATCGCGCCGACACTGTACGGCGGGTTGTAAGCTCCAGGGTTGTATACGCCCCCATTCCATCGCGGATTGCACTACCGCCTGACGCTGCAGCGCCTGACTTTGTGTGACCACACGCGCAGCAAAACTAGCCTCCTGTCTGCTAACGCCTTGCAGCAGCAGACTACCGAGCGCCAGCAGCAACAGGACCATTGCCAGAGAGGATACGCCTCGCTCACGGTTCACAGGTTGAATCCCGTAACGCTGTAGACCGCTTCAACAACTTTTTGTGGTTCGTCATTGCTCACTCCACGCAAACGCAGCGTAAGAAGCGGTGAATATCCGCTAAAATTCAGCCGTTCAACCTGGAATGCCTGAATCTGGATGGTAGTCTGATCGGTCATTTTCTCCCATCCTTTTCCAGTGCAGCCGGTGGCTCCACGCAGGGTTTCCAATACCTTATCCTGTAAACGAAACCCGATAGCATCAGCCTCTTTCGCGGAACTGCTCTCCCAAACGCCGTTGCCGTTGGCATCCCAGCGTGCAATGACACAGTCCCCCTTAGCCGATATCACCAGTCCCTCTCCGACACAGTTTCCCCGGCAATATCCCGCCCGTTGAAGATGCTTCGCCACGGTGTAGGCCCGCTGCCATATTTCATCTTCCAGCGCTAACTGGCGCGTGTTACGCAGAATCTCTCGCTGTAGCGCCGGTAAAAATCGTGCTGAACTAAGTAATAAAATACTGCTAATCGCCATGGCAATGAGCACCTCCAGCAGTGAAAATCCCCGTTCGTTTACTGACATAATTTGGCCTCATCGCGCTCACAAAGCCTGATTCGCCCCCAGCCAGACACCACCACGCGCCATTCCCCTGCCGCATTTTTCAGGCGTATATGTCCGGCCCATGCCGTATTGCGCAGTCCAAAAAAAGCCAGTGAAGGCGTGATATCAGCCATTTCGACATCAGCCCAGAGTGGCGCAAATATCAACGGTGAAACAGGCTGACATGAAGCTTGTGATGTCGCTGAGCTTGCCAGACACCATGTCCCCCCTTCGCGGAGCACGTTGATGACGTGATCACGATTGCGCCAGTTAGCATCTTCACGCAGTTGCAGCAGGTAGTCCCGCACCTGGCAGGCGGTCTGCCACAGCTGCTGTTGCTGCTGCCAGCGCTGCCAACCATACAGCCCAGATGCACCAAGCACCGCGACGATCAGCATCGCAATCAGGGTTTCGAGAAGCGTGTAACCTTGTTGTTTTTTCATGTCGCCAGTATGGCGTGAGGAAAATGAATAACGAGCGGGAAATTCGGTTTCTACGGCGAGCTACGGGAAATATTTGTCGCGTTGCAGACCGTTGCACTATTTCAGGAATGTTCGCCGAGGAACGTGATTTTAGACAAAAAAAACCGACGCTCACGGGCGTCGGTTGTGTCAGCATGAAGCTGGTTAGATAGCCACCGGCGCTTTAATACCCGGGTGCGGATCGTAGCCTTCAATTTCGAAGTCTTCGAAGCGATAGTCAAAGATAGATTCAGGCTTACGTTTGATAACCAGTTTCGGCAACGCGCGAGGTTCACGGCTAAGCTGCAGATGCGTTTGATCCATATGATTGCTGTACAGGTGCGTGTCGCCACCGGTCCAGACAAAATCACCCACTTCCAGATCACACTGCTGCGCCATCATGTGTACCAGCAAAGCGTAGCTGGCAATGTTAAACGGCAGGCCGAGGAACACATCGCACGAACGCTGATACAGCTGACAGGAGAGCTTGCCATCCGCGACGTAAAACTGGAAGAACGCATGGCACGGTGCCAGCGCCATTTTATCCAGCTCGCCGACGTTCCATGCAGAAACGATAATGCGGCGAGAGTCCGGGTCATTTTTAAGCTGGTTTAACACGGTGGTGATCTGGTCAATATGGCGACCATCTGGCGTAGGCCACGCGCGCCACTGTTTACCATAAACCGGGCCTAAATTACCGTTTTCATCCGCCCATTCGTCCCAGATTGAGACGTTGTTTTCATGCAGGTAGGCAACGTTAGTGTCGCCCTGCAAAAACCACAGCAGCTCATGAATGATCGAGCGTAAATGGCAGCGTTTCGTCGTAACCAGCGGGAACCCTTCCTGCAGATTAAAACGCATCTGATGACCAAAAATGGAAAGCGTTCCGGTTCCGGTACGGTCGTTTTTCTGTGTGCCTTCATCCAGCACTTTTTGCATCAGTTCTAAATACTGTTTCATGGTTCCTCAGGAAACGTGTTGCTGTGGGCTGCGGCGGTACGCCCAAACCATCATAATAATGCCTGCGACAATCATCGGGATAGAGAGGATCTGCCCCATGCTGATGTACTGTACCCAGGTGCCAGTAAACTGCGCATCCGGCTGGCGGAAGAATTCAACGATAATACGAAACGCACCATAACCAATCAGGAACAGACCGGATACCGAGCCCATTGGACGCGGCTTACGAATGTACAGGTTGAGAATGATAAACAGCACAACACCCTCGAGCGCCATCTCATAAAGCTGTGAGGCGTGGCGCGGCAGCGAGCCGTAGGTATCAAAAATAGACTGCCATTGCGGGTTAGATTGCAGCAGTAAAATATCTTCGGTACGGGAGCCCGGGAACAGCATGGCGTACTTGAAGTTCGGGTCAACGCGTCCCCACAGCTCACCATTGATAAAGTTACCCAGACGCCCAGCACCCAGACCAAACGGAATCAGCGGGGCAATGAAATCAGAAACCTGGAAGAACGAACGTTTGGTGCGTTTGGCGAAGATAATCATCACCAGGATCACACCGATAAGCCCACCGTGGAAGGACATACCGCCGTCCCAGACGCGGAACAGATACAGGGGATTATCGAGGAATAACTCGAAGTTATAGAACAGTACGTAACCAATACGCCCACCGAGGAAAACCCCGAGGAAGCCCGCATACAGTAAGTTTTCTACTTCATTTTTGGTCCAGCCACTGCCCGGGCGATTCGCGCGGCGCGTCGCCAGCCACATCGCAAAAATAAACCCCACCAAATACATTAAGCCGTACCAGTGAAGCGCGACGGGTCCGATTGAGAAAATGACCGGATCGAAATCCGGAAAATGCAGATAGCTACTGGTCATCTGTCACCACAAGTTCTTGTTATTTCGCTGAAGTCAGACAGCAATTGATAAGCGCGCCTGCATAATGCAGGCGCTCCAAAGGTGCGAATGATAGCACAAGGGGTTAGAAGCGGATGCCGGGAAGATGTAAAAGATCTGTATAAGTAATCTTTACCCCGTAATGCCTGATGACGCTACGCTTATCAGGCCTACAATCCCCCGCGAATCAACCCCCCCATGCCGCGGCGCTCCATAAAGGCCGCTACCTGATGGCGTACCTCTGCTGCCATCTGCGCTTCCAGGCTGCGCTGCGCCAGCGTTTGCGCCTCATCAAAATCGATATGACGCAGCAGATATTTAACGCGAGCGACAGAACGACCGTTCATCGACAAATGACGGAAACCCAGGCCGATCAGAATAGCCACGCACATCGGGTCGCCCGCCATTTCACCGCACAGGCGTAAATCGATACCGCTTCTTTCGGCTTCCTGCGCAATCATCGCCAGCGCACGTAACATCCCCGGATGCAGACTGTCATAAATGCTGGCTACCCGTGTGTTGTTACGATCGACGGCCAGTATGTACTGGGTAAGATCGTTGGTTCCGACCGAGATAAAGTCAATCCGGTTTGTCAGATGCGGTAGCATGAACACCATCGACGGAACTTCCAGCATGATGCCAATGCGCGGTTTCGGGATCTCGTAACCGATCATCTCCTCCACTTCGCGTCCGGCGCGTTCAATCAAACGTCGCGCTTCGTCCACTTCATCAATGCTGGTTACCATCGGCAGCAAAATGCTGAGGTTGCCGGTTGCCGCATTGGCACGCAGCATGGCGCGAACCTGGATCAAAAAGATCTCTGGTTGATCGAGCGTTATGCGGATCCCTCGCCAGCCAAGGCACGGGTTCTCTTCACTGATCGGCATGTAGGGCAGCTGTTTATCGGCACCGACATCCAGCGTACGTAGGGTCACCGGCTTGTCGTTAAACATTTGCAGCATGCCCTGATACTGCGCAACCTGTTCTTCTTCCGAAGGAAAACCGCTTTGCAGCATGAACGGGATTTCGGTGCGATACAGGCCAATACCGTCGATCCTGCTACCCAGCTTTTCTTCATGTTCCGGGCTGAGACCCGCATTGAGCATCACCTTCACGCGCTCGCCGCTTTTCAACTGTGCTGGCTGGTTGACGTCGTCTTCCGCCAGGCGGCTCAGCTCAATTTCTTCACTGATAAGACGCTGGTATTCCTGAATCAATACCGGTTCCGGATCGACCAGCAGTTCACCGCGATAACCGTCCACCACCAGCGTGCGGCGATGCAGCACCGACGGCTGGATATCGGCCCCCATAACGGTAGGGATACCCAGCGCACGAACCATAATTGCCGCATGAGAGTTGGCTGCACCGTCCCGGACAACCACGCCGACTAACCGGTCCTGAGGAAGCTCCGCCAGCGTGGTCGCCGAAAGTTCATCCGCCACCAGCACGAAGCGTTCCGGCCAGGCATTCGGCCCCTGGATAGAGTCGTCAAGGTGGAACAGCAGACGCTGGCCGAGCGCGCGTAAATCTCCGGCCCGCTCTTTGAGGTAGTTATCGCTAAGCGCGGCAAATTGTTCGGCAAACTTTTCGATGATCGTTTTAACCGCCCACTCGGCCACCGAACCGTTATCCACTTCCGCAAACAGCTCGCGGCGCAGACGGGTATCGGAAAGCAAGTGCGAGTAAAGATCAAAGATCGCCGCCGTTTCTTTCTGCGCCCCAGCGGTAAAACGCTTGCTATAGCGGCGGAATTCGTTCGCCGCCTCTTCCAACGCACCGGTCAGTCGCTCGCGCTCAAGCACCGGATCCAGCGTTGAAGCCTGATAGACCTGCTCCATCAGCGGTAGCGTCGCATCCTGCCAGCCTTCAGCTATTGCCACGCCGGGGGCGGCAGGCAATGCACGGATGCGCGTTTGCCGGTATTGACCGAACAGCGCGTTTAGCTGCGACTGCGAAAGTATGGCCGCCATTTGCGTGGCGAGCGTGACGAGGAAAGACTCTTCACTTTCATCGTACTGACGCAGTTCACGCTGCTGCACCACCAGTACACCTAAAAGCTGGCGACGCTGAATGATCGGTACGCCTAAGAATGCACGAAAACGCTCTTCTTTTACCGAAGGAATGTATTTAAAGCTGGGATGTTTTTGCGCATCGGCGAGGTTGATAGGTTCCGCCAGCCTGCCAACCAGGCCAACGATACCTTCATCAAACGCGAGTGCGACAGTGCGACCACGTGGTTTTTTCAGTCCCCGGGTCGCCATGAGGTAATAACAACGTCGATCGTGATCGGCCAGATAAACCGAACAGACCTCTGTATCCATCGCAAGACAGATGTCGGTAACCAGTATATTCAGCGCTTCATTCAGACGCGGAGCACTGGCCACCTTTTCGACTATTTCGCGCAGGCGGGTGAGCATAATTTGCGTAGCTTAACCTCTTTTACGTCTGTACGCAGGTGTGCTTTGCGGCTTAGGAGTGCTCTCCTGAAGCGCCATGACAACACTTGCGAATTCTTTCATCACCCTGCGATAGACATCGCGTTTAAATGACACCACCTGTCGAACCGGATACCAGTAACTCACCCAGCGCCAGCCGTCGAACTCAGGTGTACTGCTGGTTTGCATATTGATTTCAGCATCGCTGCTGACCAATTGCAGAAGAAACCATTTTTGTTTCTGGCCGATACAAACCGGCTTCGTGTCCCAACGCACCAAACGTTTCGGTAACTTGTAACGCAACCAGTTACGAGTAGAAGCAAGGATCCGTACATCTTTACGACTGAGACCCACTTCTTCAAAGAGTTCCCGGTACATCGCCTGCTCTGCTGTCTCTCCTGCGTTGATCCCACCTTGTGGAAATTGCCAGGAGTGCTGACCAAATCGCCGGGCCCACATGACCTGCCCCTGGCGGTTACAAATTACTATCCCTACATTCGGGCGGTAGCCATCGTCATCAATCACCGGACTACCTCAACATAAACCTTATATACAAACGATTGTTTCACACTCCTGAGGGGCGGTAAACCACTCTGTTAAGGGTGCGATATTCTAATAACAATTGAATAACTCACAGTTAAAGGCCGAGTTATAAACAGAAGAAGGGCAAGCAAGGCGATTTTATTCACCTTTTCTGTGGATATAGTTGTGAAGAAGTACGGAATTACTATGGGAAAACCCAGAACAGTCCGAATAAGACATTTGTCACATATAAAAAATAGTCTTATATATTCATAAAGTTAAAACTGATCCACGCAGATAAACACACAGAAACGTGATGTACGTCACGCATACGATCTTCACGCTGATGAAAGATCGACCAGCGTTGGTTTTATCCACAGATTATGCCAATAAGTTAGGCACAATTTGTGTGAAAATTCGATTTTCGTCGCACGTCAAGGCTGTAAATTGAAACAGTAGTGGGGGTTTTTCACAGTTATCCCATCTTTCTGTGGATAACATGGTGTAAGATCCTGTTCATTGTCAGTGACCAGAATTGGAAAACCCGCTTCGCTGTTGCGCAACTCTGCGAACGTGAATCTAAAAACCAATATAAATCATATAATTGAATAAAGCATGTGGAAAAAGATAAACTCTGTCCACACGGTATAAAATCATTGCTCATTTTTTCACCTAAGGGTTAACCCGATGCCAGAACTCCGTCCGTTGCTTTCTCCCCCTGAATCTGAAGCCCAGTTGCTGAGCCAGGCACAACAGCTTTCGGGCTACGCGTTGGGAGAATTAGCGGCAATGGCGGGAATCGTTACGCCGAAGGATCTTAAGCGCGATAAAGGCTGGATTGGCGTGCTACTGGAAATCTGGCTCGGTGCCAGCGCGGGCAGTAAACCAGAGCAGGATTTTGCGGCGCTGGGCGTGGAGCTGAAAACGATCCCTGTGGACAGTCTTGGCAGACCGCTGGAAACCACCTTTGTGTGCGTGGCACCGTTAACCGGCAATACCGGCGTCACCTGGGAAACCAGCCATGTACGGCACAAACTCAAACGCGTTCTGTGGATCCCGGTAGAAGGCGAACGCAGCATTCCGCTGGCTGAGCGCCGCGTCGGCTCTCCCCTGCTGTGGAGCCCGAATGAAGAAGAGGACCGGCAATTGCGTCTGGACTGGGAAGAATTAATGGACATGATTGTGTTAGGTCATGTCGAACACATCACCGCTCGCCATGGGGAAGTACTGCAACTGCGTCCTAAAGCCGCCAACGCCCGCGCACTTACCGAGGCCATTGGCGCCCACGGCGAACCCATCCTGACCCTGCCCCGCGGTTTTTACCTGAAAAAGAACTTCACCCGCGCATTGCTTGAGCGGCATTTCTTATTCCAGGCGCAATAGCCTCCTCCGGCCTTTCACCCGCCGCGTTACGGGCCTATAATTACCGCTTCTTTTTTTTGGCAGGACTTTGTTCGATGTTATTTGCATGGATAACCGATCCTAACGCCTGGCTTGCGCTCGGTACGCTGACGCTGCTGGAGATCGTTCTTGGGATCGACAATATTATTTTCCTTTCTCTGGTTGTAGCCAAACTCCCGACAGCGCAACGCAATCATGCCCGACGTATTGGGCTGGCGGCGGCGATGATCATGCGTCTGGCACTGCTGGCTTCTATCGCCTGGGTAACGCGACTGACAAACCCGCTATTCGAGTTGTTTGGCGAGGCGATATCAGCACGCGACCTGATCCTTCTGCTGGGGGGATTGTTCCTGATCTGGAAAGCCAGCAAGGAGATCCACGAATCCATTGAAGGTGAGGAAGAGGGGCTGAAAACCCGCGTATCTTCTTTCCTGGGCGCAATTGTGCAGATCATGTTGTTAGACATTATCTTCAGCCTGGATTCCGTAATTACTGCGGTTGGCCTGTCTGACCATCTGTTTATTATGATGGCGGCGGTGGTGATTGCCGTAGGTGTGATGATGTTTGCTGCTCGCCCAATTGGTGAGTTTGTCGATCGCCACCCTTCGGTAAAAATGCTGGCGCTCTCGTTTCTGATTCTGGTCGGTTTTACGCTGATTCTGGAAAGTTTCGACGTCCACGTTCCGAAAGGATATATCTATTTCGCCATGTTCTTCTCTATCGCGGTAGAGACCCTGAACCTGTGGCGTAATAAAAAAAATCCGCTCTGATGAAATCCATCGCTCCCCGCAAGGGGAGCGAATGCCCGCCACACCTACCTCTTCTCACAGTTTAAGATTTTACTGCTTTCACCCTGCACAACTTCGCGTTATTACTAAACTATTGTCAGACGCAGGCCATGTGAGGATAAGCAGATGAAAAAATGGGCAGTTTTGATTTCCGCCGTAGGACTGGCTTTTGCCGTTTCCGGATGCAGCAGCGATTATGTAATGGCGACAAAAGATGGTCGAATGATCCTGACCGATGGAAAACCAGAAATTGACGATGATACCGGTCTGGTGAGCTATCACGACCAGCAGGGCAATGCGATGCAGATTAACCGCGATGATGTGTCCCAAATCATTGAACGCTGATGGTTGAGGTCAGCAGCGCGCTGGCCTTAACAATTTTACTTCCCTTTTTCGCTTCCCTCAGCCATTTTTATAATCCTTATGTCGTGATTATAAAAAGGAAACGGCTATGCAATATCACCGTATACCCCACAGCTCGCTGGAAGTCAGTACACTGGGGCTGGGCACAATGACGTTTGGTGAACAAAACAGCGAAGCCGACGCACATGCACAGCTCGATTATGCCGTAGCACAGGGCATTAATTTGATCGACGTTGCCGAGATGTATCCGGTACCGCCGCGTCCTGAAACCCAGGGTCTCACCGAAACCTACGTAGGTAACTGGCTCGCCAAACACGGCAGCCGAGAAAAGCTGATCGTCGCTTCTAAAGTCAGTGGACCATCACGCAACAACGACAGCGGCATCCGCCCGAATCAGGCGCTGGATCGTAAAAATATCCGTGAAGCGCTGCACGACAGCCTGAAAAGACTGCAAACCGATTACCTGGATCTGTATCAGGTTCACTGGCCTCAGCGCCCGACCAACTGCTTTGGTAAGTTAGGCTACAGCTGGACAGACTCCGCGCCGGTCGTTTCCCTGCTGGATACGCTGGACGCGCTGGCCGAGTTTCAGCGCGCCGGGAAAATTCGTTACATCGGCGTTTCTAATGAAACCGCGTTTGGCGTGATGCGCTATCTGCACCTGGCGGACAAACACGATCTGCCACGCATCGCCACCATCCAGAACCCATACAGCCTGCTGAACCGCAGCTTTGAGGTTGGACTGGCAGAAGTGAGCCAGTATGAAGGCGTTGAGCTGCTGGCCTACTCTTGCCTGGGCTTCGGTACATTAACCGGGAAATACCTGAACGGCGCGAAACCTGCCGGTGCACGCAATACGCTGTTTAGCCGTTTCACGCGCTACAGCGGCGAGCAGACGCAGAAAGCCGTTGCGGCCTATGTGGATATCGCGAAACGCCATAATCTGGATCCTGCGCAAATGGCGCTGGCATTCGTGCGTCGTCAGCCGTTTGTCGCCAGCACTTTGCTGGGCGCCACGACCATGGAACAACTAAAAACCAACGTTGAAAGTCTGCATCTGGAGTTGAGCGAGGAAGTGCTGGCAGAGATTGAAGCGGTGCATCAGGTGTATACCTATCCTGCACCTTAACAGTTAGCGCCTGATGGCGCTGCGCTTATCAGGCCTACAGACAGCGTTCCCTGTAGGCCTGGTTGCAACAGCATATAACAGACTAATGGCGGCGCTGCCAAATCCACAGCGCCGCAATCGCCAGCGCAAACAGCGCACCGAACCCAATACCAATCGCTACCGCCGGAATCCCCACCAGCACCGCCAGTGAGTAAATACCCAACATCAACAGCATCGCGCTGTTTTCACCCAGGTTTTGCACCGCAATCGCATTACCTGCGCCGACGCTTTTCTTACCCCGCTCCTGCAGTAACGCATTCAGCGGCACCACAAAGAACCCACCACACACGCCGATAAGCAGCAGCAACGCGTAGGCCGGAAGCAGCGCATGTTGCAGAGAGAAAATCAGCACCACGATGCCAATCAGGATCCCTGCAGGCATACAGCGCGACACGGTTTCCAGCGTCACCAGCTTCGCTGCCGCACCCGCACCGACCACAATCCCGATCGCTACCATGGCATTGAGGTAGGTCGGCGTGGCGTTATCGGTGATGCCGAGCGCCACCGGGACCCACAGCACCAGCAGAAAACGCAGCGTAACGCCCGCCCCCCAGAAAAGGCTGGTTCCCACCAACGAGAAGCGTGTTTCACCGTTGCGCCACAGCGAAGAGGCGGCGCAGAAGAAACTGCGCGTCATTTTCCCCAGATGCCAGGACTGGCCAGGGCGAGCCGCGGCCAGTTTCGGGATATACAGGTTAGCCACCACTGCGCCAGCATAGGCCAGCGCACAGGCAGAAAGCGCGGCAATCACGTGCCAGTCGGCCAGAACGCCGCCGGCGACAGATCCGAGCAGAATCGCGGCAATGGTGGAAGCTTCCATCAGGCCGTTGGCTTTCACCAGTTTATCGCCGGTAGTCAGTTCACCGAGAATGCCATACTTGGCCGGTGAATATGCCGCCGCGCCGATCCCCACCAGCGTATACCCGATAAACGGATTAATGCCGAAGCAAATACTCGCCGCACCCAGCAGTTTCAGAGCGTTCGCAAACATCATCACTCTGCCTTTGGCAAAGCTATCCGCCACCTGTCCAACAAACGGCGCAAACAGAATGTAAGCGCCCACAAACACCATTTGCAGGATAGGCTGACTCCAGTCCGGATAAAATTGCTCCTTCAGCAACGCCAGCGTAGCAAACAGCAACGCGTTATCGCCAAACGCCGACAGAAACTGCGCGGCGATAACGGACATCATCCCTTTGGACCAGATTGACGTGTTAGTGTGCACTGACTCACTCATGTTGTTTTTCCGGCTCATCGACCCAGCTTTTCAGCGTAACAAAATCCGGCTTACCGCTGCCGAGTAATGGGAGTTGCTTCTGGTGGCGAATATCACGCGGTACAGCAAGTTCAGGTACGCCGTGCGCCCGCGCATACTGCTGTAGTTTTTCACGCGTGAGTTCGCTATCGGTGGTAAACAGCACCAGCGCCTCACCTTTGCTGGCATCACTCTTGATCGCCGTGGCGTGCATTTTGTCTGCTGATACCGCCAACGCCAGTTGCTCAACCATTTCCAGCGACACCATCTCTCCGGCAATTTTAGCAAAACGCTTGGCGCGCCCCTGAATCTGTACAAAGCCGTTTTCATCAAAGCGCACGATGTCTCCGGTGTCATACCAGCCGCGCTCAATCTCACCTTGCGCATTCTCTGCCGTCGGCACTTCCAGCACCCCAGGTTTTTCGACGCGCAAATAGCCGCTCATAATATTAGGGCCTTTCAGCTGTAAACGCCCACCGTCCTCAATTCCCGGAACGGCCAACAGTCGAGCATCCATACCAGGCAAGATACGCCCTACCGTTCCCGATTTTGCCGCCATCGGTACGTTAATCGACACAACCGGCGCACATTCCGTCACCCCATAGCCCTCAAGGACGCGCAGGCCAAATTTCTCCTGCCACAGTTGCTTTGTGCTGTCCTGCAGTTTTTCCGCTCCCGCAACCACATAGCGCAGGCGATGGAAATCGTATGGATGCGCGAAACGCGCGTAGTTGCCGAGGAACGTTGACGTACCAAACAACACGGTGCAGTTCCGGTCGTATACCAGCTCTGGCACAATGCGGTAATGCAGCGGGCTGGGATAAAGAAACACTTCTGCGCCAGTCAGTAGCGGCGTGAATAATCCCACCGTCAGGCCAAAGGAGTGGAACAGCGGCAGCGCCGACATAAAGCGGTCATCGGCGGTGAAATCGGCAATCGTTTTAATCTGCTCAACGTTCGCCAGAATGCTTTTATGACTGTGAACCACGCCTTTCGGATGGCCTTCTGAACCGGAGGTAAAGAGGATCACCGCAGCGTCTTCAGGCTGCTGCTTCACCTGCGCCAGATGCGGTGCCAGCAAATGTGAGAAAATCCACAGCTTATCGCCAAAGGTCACATCAGCTTTCAAGTCTTCCAGATAAACCCAACGCACCTGGGTAAGCTGTTCCGGTAAATGCCAGAGTTTGCCTTTATCGAGAAACTGTCGGGATGTGAAGATCGTTTTAATTTCAGACGCAGTTATGGCGCTGGTTAATCCTTTCACACCCGCGGTGTAGTTCATCATGGCCGGAATGCGTCGACGCGCAATGGCGCCAAAAATGACCGCCGCGCTGATTCCCGCATTTGGCAGCATCAGGCCGATTTTTTCACCTTCGACGCTGTATTTTTCCAGAATACGCGCGACAAACAGCGTTTTCGTCAGCAGTTTACGGTAGCTGTCCGGAGTGAAATTAATATCTTCAATGCAGTTTTTGCCTGCGCCAAAACGGTATTTCGCCGCCAGCAGCGACTCGTAGAGCGTCTCACGCGGACGAACCGCCATGCGTGCTTCCATCATAATTTGATGCAGCATCTCTCCGGCGATTTTACGGCGATCGCGAGCTCGCGGTGCTTCCGGCATCGGCAGTTGTGTCGGCGGTAGGATGTGTAAGCGGATGCGCGGGAAGAATCGCTGTTTAACCAAACCTTTCAGGCGGCTAAAGCGGGAAAGCTCTGCGCCCTCAATGCGCACAGGTACGACCGTCGCTCCCGACTTAGCGGCGACAAACCCGGCACCGTCATAGATTTTCATTAACGAGCCGGTGGTCGAAATACGCCCTTCCGGAAAGATAACCACCGGGCGGCCCTGTTCGACCAGACGAACCAGATGTTTAATCGACATCGGTTTGGTTGGATCTAACGGTACGAAATCAATCAGCGGGGTTAGCCAGCGCATATACCATTGCTGGCTGATCGAGGTGTAAACAGCGAAGACGGGACGAATCGGTAAAAAGAGCGCCAACAGGATGCCGTCTATAAATGAGACATGGTTGGGAGTGATTAGAACGCGTTCTCCCTGTAGCGCGCTGACATCGCCCGTGACGCGAACGCGGAAAAGCACGCGAAACAGATTACGAAAAAAGCCAAATAGCATCTCAACTCCCTGTGCCATTAATTATATAAACATCAATGGTGGGAGAGTATACGAGTTGGGGAATAGGCGCGACAGGTAACTGTTAAATACAATCCGAAAAAAAACCTGCGCATCCGCGCAGGTTGGTGCAAGAGACAGGTACGAAGTGCGTACCGAATAATCTCACCAATCAATACCTCTGGGATCTTGATTGTGGTCGTCAGCAGCCAGATACGCCAGTGCGAAAACGCAAAGGAATGAACCCAAATGCAACGAGTTGTGTAAATTATCGGTTACTGTTACAGATAAGCTGAAGGTAAAAAAAAACCTGCGCATCTGCGCAGGCTGGTGTAATTCTAGTGATCAACCCGAAAGTTGATTTCACCTATCAATACCTCTGGGATCTCAACTCTAGCAATCTGCTCAGTTCCCTCACCAGCGAACAATCGCAACAGCACATCGCAAAGTGTAAGCAAAAATTAGCATTTTCTATTTTCTGTCTTACTTCGCTCGTGTGCGCTCACATTTGCGACGTTCTGACGGGCAATCTGCTTGAACAGCCAGCCATTTTCCGTAACACTGACGGAATGTAAGCGTTTACCCACAACAGGTACTATCATGGCGACCATAAAGGATGTAGCCCGACTAGCAGGTGTATCAGTCGCCACCGTTTCTCGAGTGATTAATGATTCCCCTAAAGCCAGCGAAGCATCGCGCCTGGCTGTAACGAGTGCAATGGAATCACTCAGCTACCACCCCAACGCCAATGCGCGTGCGCTGGCACAACAATCCACAGAGACCATCGGTCTGGTAGTTGGTGATGTGTCCGATCCATTCTTTGGGGCAATGGTTAAAGCTGTCGAGCAGGTGGCCTATAACACCGGTAATTTTTTGCTGATTGGCAACGGCTACCATAACGAACAGAAGGAACGACAGGCGATTGAACAGCTCATTCGCCACCGCTGCGCAGCCCTTGTTGTCCACGCAAAAATCATCCCGGATGCTGAGCTGGCATCACTAATGAAGCAAATCCCTGGCATGGTATTAATTAACCGAATTCTGCCAGGATTCGAACAACGCTGCGTTGCCCTTGATGACCGTTTCGGCGCATGGCTCGCGACCCGCCACCTCATTCAACAGGGCCATACGCGCATTGGCTATCTGTGCTCCAATCACACAATCTCAGATGCGGAAGATCGTCTGCAAGGCTATTACGACGCGCTGGCAGAGAGCAATATACCGGTCAGCGATCGCCTGGTAACGTTTGGTGAACCGGATGAAAGCGGCGGTGAACAGGCGATGACCGAGTTACTTGGTCGTGGCAAAAACTTCACTGCGGTAGCCTGCTACAACGACTCAATGGCGGCTGGTGCCATGGGCGTATTAAATGATAACGGCATTGATGTACCGGGAGAAATCTCGCTGATTGGTTTTGATGATGTGCTGGTTTCTCGCTACGTGCGCCCGCGTCTGACCACGGTACGCTATCCGATCGTGACGATGGCAACCCAGGCTGCCGAACTGGCGCTCGCGCTGGCGGAGAAGCGCCCCGTGCCTGAAATTACCCACGTTTTTAACCCAACTCTGGTGCGTCGCCATTCCGTTTCGACGCTGACAGAGCCGGGGAATTCATCGTCAAACGATTAACCAGGATAGCGTTATGACTACGATGTTGGACGTTTCACGACGCGCAGGCGTCTCAAAAGCGACCGTTTCGCGCGTACTGAATGGCACGGGTCAGGTAAAAGAGAGCACGCGCCAGAAAGTGTTTAAGGCCATGCAGGCACTTGATTATCGGCCTAATTTTTTAGCACGATCTTTGGCAAACCGCACCAGCAACAGCATTGGTCTGGTGGTTTCTACATTTGATGGATTCTACTTTGGCCGGCTGCTGCAACAGGCTTCACGCCAGACGGAATCTCACGGCAAGCAGTTGATCGTCACCGACGGACACGACACACCAGAGCGTGAGCAGGAAGCCGTGCAAATGCTGGCGGACAGGCAGTGCGACGCCATTATTCTCTATACCCGCTATATGAGTGAAAAAGAGATAATGTCGCTGATGAACAGCATCGCTATGCCCTTGCTGGTCATCAACCGTGATGTAAGCCAGGCCCGCGATCGCGCGATTTTCTTTGAACAGGAAGACGCGGCCTATCAGGCGGTCAATTATCTTATCTCCCAGGGCCATAGCGATATTGCTTGTATCACTGTGCCAGGCCATACCCCGACCGGTAAATCCCGCCTGATGGGGTATCGTAAAGCGCTGGAAAAAAACGGTATTCCCTGGGATCCCGACAAGGTCAAATACGGCGACTCCACGATGACACGAGGCTATGAAGCCTGTCGTGAACTGCTGGAGGAAGGGGTGAAATTCAGCGCACTGTTCGCCTGTAACGATGACATGGCATTGGGCGCATCAAAAGCGTTACATCAGGCCGGGCTGAGGATCCCAACGGACGTCTCACTGTTTGGTTTTGATGATGCACCCAGCGCCAAATGGCTGGAGCCGGGGCTGTCTACCGTTTATCTGCCGATTGATACCATGATAACCACGGCAATCGACCAGGCTATCCGGCTGGCCAACGGCGAGAGCGTCGAGCCAATCCCACCGTTTACCGGCAAACTGGTACTACGTGACTCAGTAACGCTCGGGCCGTATTTTAAGTAATTAAATGCCGGATGGCGGCACAAGTGCCTTATCCGGCCAACAGCGCCCACAGTTAATTTCGTAGGCCGGATAAACGTAGCGCCATCCGGCATTTCACCACGCTGTAATCAGATTAATTCCAGCGCTAACAGCTCATCAATGGTCTGGCGACGGCGAATCAGCCGCGCCACGCCGTTATCGAACAAAACCTCCGGCAGCAGAGGACGGCTATTGTAGTTTGACGACATAGACGCGCCGTACGCCCCGGTATCATGCAAGACCAGATAATCACCCGGCACCACCGCAGGCAACAGACGGGTTTCCACATTTCCGCCCTCCTGCTGGGTAAACACGTCGCCAGATTCGCACAGCGGCCCGGCCACCACGGTTTCCCGTTGCGGGGCGTGTTCCAGAGACCGACCATCCCCAGCCAGCGCGGAGATATGGTGATAGCTGCCGTACATCGCCGGGCGCATCAGATCGTTGAAGCCCGCATCGATCAGCACAAAGTGACGGCTACCCATCTCTTTTACGCTGCGTACCTGTGCTACCAGCACGCCGGCTTCCGCGACCAGAAAACGACCCGGCTCAATCTCAAGCGCGACCGGATGCCCCAGGTATTTAGCAATCTGCTCACGTGCAGCGTTCCACAATCCAAAGTAGTGATCGGTATCGATCGCCTCTTCACCTTCGCGATACGGGATTGATAAACCGCCGCCCGCAGAGATCGCCTCCAGATCCTGATCAAATTCAATCACCTGACGCACCATCGCACCGCACACCTGCTCCAGATGCGCGTAGTCCACACCGGAGCCAATATGCATATGAATCCCCACCAGCTTCAGCTTGTAGCGCTGAATCACCTCCAGCGCCGCGGGAAGATCGCTATACCAGATCCCGTGCTTGCTGTTTTCGCCGCCGGTATTGGTTTTCTGACTGTGTCCATGCCCAAAGCCAGGGTTTACGCGTAGCCACACGCGATGGCCCGGCGAGACCTGACCCAGTTGTTCCAGCATATCCACTGAACCGGCATTTACCGGAATGCTCAATTCATGCACCCGGGCGAGCGTCGCGTCATCGATCATATCGGCGGTAAAGACTATCTCATCTTTTCCTGGCTCAAAGCCCGCAGCCAGCGCACGTTCAATTTCGCCCAGCGAGACGGAATCCACCTTCACGCCCTGCTCGCGCATCAGGCGCAGAATATGAATATTCGAGCATGCCTTCTGGGCAAAACGCACCACGTCAAACTGGCTCAGTTTGGCAATCTGCGCGCGGATAATCTGCGCATCATAGACCCACACCGGGCAGCCGAATTCGGCAGGCAGGCGCAGCAGGTTGTCGGCGGTCAGGTCAGTGTCTGTGTTGTTGAGTGGGCGTGGCATGGTGTGCTCCGGTATTGGCTTTTTTATGATTACGCCACAGCCCGAAAAGAATAAAAAATATCGTTTTATCGTGAGTCTATGCAAAAATGATATGGATTGGTTCATTCGAGGATTGCCCATGCCCGCCGTTAACCTGCGACACATCGAAATTTTTCACGCCATCATGACGGCAGGCAATCTGACGGAAGCCGCGCGCATGCTACATACCTCGCAGCCCACCGTCAGTCGGGAACTGGCCCGATTCGAGAAAGTACTGGGATTAACGCTGTTTGAACGCACGCGTGGCCGGCTGCACCCAACCGTGCAAGGGTTACGTCTGTTTGAAGAGGTGCAACGTTCGTGGTATGGCCTGGACAGAATTGTGAGCGCCGCCGAAAGCCTGCGCGAGTTTCGCCAGGGCGAATTGTCGATTGTTTGCCTGCCGGTATTCTCACAGTCCTTTTTACCACCACTGCTGCAGCCATTCCTCGCACGCTATCCGCAGGTCAATATTCAGATAGTGCCGCAGGAGTCACCGCTGCTGGAAGAGTGGCTGTCGGCGCAGCGCCACGATCTGGGGTTAACGGAAACGCTGCATACGCCAGCCGGAACAAAACGCACCGAATTGCTGGCGCTGGATGAAGTGTGTGTGCTGCCCCAGGGGCATCCGCTGACTAAGAAAGCGGTGTTAACGCCGCAGGATTTTCAGGGGGAAAACTACATCAGCCTGTCACGGACCGACAGTTACCGTCAGCTACTGGATAGCCTGTTTAATGAGCACCAGGTGAAGCGCCGTATGGTGATTGAAACCCATAGCGCCGCTTCAATTTGTGCAATGGTGCGGGCAGGCGTGGGGATCTCGGTGGTAAACCCACTGACCGCGCTGGATTACGCCAGTAGCGGGGTCGTCATCCGCCGCTTCAGTATTTCGGTACCCTTTACGGTCAGCCTGATTCACCCACTTCATCGCCCCGCCTCGGCGCTGGTTGATGCTTTTACGGCGCATCTTCAGGACCATCTACCAAGTCTTATTGACCCGCTGGAGGCTATTTTGCATCCACAACCGAAAGCATAAATGCCACCGCATCTTGCGCATGGATTGCCGCGGTGTCGAAAACCGGTAGTGGGCTTCGCTCGGTGGGAACCAGCAGACCAATCTCGGTACAGCCAAATATCACCCCTTGCGCCCCCTGTTTCGCTAACTGGTTAATGACGCTCAGGTAATAGTCGCGGGAGGACTCGCTGAATTCACCGAGACACAGCTCATCGAAAATAATTTGGTTTATTTTCTGACGGTCATCAGCGTCAGGAATCAGCGTGCTAATGCCAAATTCAGTCTGTAAACGCCCGCGATAAAAATCCTGCTCCATGGTGTAACGCGTGCCCAGTAGCGCCACATTGCGCATCTGCTGCTTTTGTATCGCCCGACCCGTCGCATCGGCAATATGCAGGAATGGCACATCACAGGCGGCTTCAATCGCCTCAGCAACCTTGTGCATGGTGTTGGTACACAGCACAATCCCTTCCGCACCCGCCTGCTGTAACCCCAGCGCCGCCTGCGCCAGAATATCGCCTGCTTTATCCCACTCACCGCGACTCTGGCACAACTCAATCTCATGAAAATCCACGCTGTGCAGCAGGATCTGCGCTGAATGCAGGCCGCCCAGGCGCTGTTTTACCCCTTCATTAATGAGTCGATAATAAGGAATGGTAGATTCCCAGCTCATACCGCCTAACAGACCGATCGTTTTCATCATTTCCCCTGACTCGTTGTTGTCTCTCCAGTGAACCAAAGATGTGATCAACTTTCCACATATGTTGGCGTGCATTTCTTTTTTTAATTTTCTGATATAGGTTTAATGAAACATTGTTTTAATTAATTACAGGAAGGCCGGATGTTTATTTTTCATAAAGAGACCACACTTGACGATCTGGGCAATGGCGTTACCCGGCGCATTCTTGCTCACGACGGTAACATGATGGCGGTTGAGGTGAACTTCGAGCAAGGCGCGATAGGCCCGATGCACAATCATCCGCACGAGCAGCTGACTTACGTGTTGTCCGGTGAGTTTGAATTTACCATCGGCGAAGAAAAGCATGTCGTTAGGGCGGGCGATACCCTGTATAAACAACCCAACATTATGCATGGCTGCGTCTGTTTAAAACCGGGAACGCTGCTGGATACCTTTACGCCCATACGCGAAGATTTTCTACACGGGTAAAGCGCTAAATAAAAAAGCCGGGTATCGCTTACCCGGCTTACATGAGACGTCATCCGACACTCCGTCTCAACATTTACACCCCAATATCTCTTAACTTCTCACCTGCCATCAGCTTACGTTCGATATGCTCAAGCGTGACGTTTTTGGTTTCTGGAATCAGCCAGAACGTAATACCGATAAACACGACGTTCAGCGCAGTATATAGCCAGAACGTACCGGCGGCGCCAATGCTATCGAGCAGCGTCAGGAACGTTGCACCAATGATCATGTTCGACACCCAGTTGGTGGTGGTGGAGCAGGTAATACCAAAATCACGGCATTTCAGCGGCTGAATTTCCGAACACAGGATCCACACCACCGGCGCGGCGCTCATCGCATAGCCTGCAATACACATCATCGTCATGCCAACTGACAGCCAGGATAGTCCACTGGAAGCCGTGCCGTTATCAAACTGCATCAGGCAATATCCGAGCACCAGCGTCCCGATGGCCATTACGCTGAAACCAATTTTCAACGCCGGTTTACGTCCTGCTTTGTCGACCGTGAAGACGGCAATAAAGGTAGCGAACATAAACGTTAAGCCAACCACCAGCGTGGCAATCATCTGCTGCTCTGTGGTGGTAAAACCCGCCATTTTGAAAATGCGCGGCGCGTAATACATGATGATGTTCATCCCGGTGAACTGCTGCATCGCCTGCAGTAACATCCCAAGAAAAACTGCGCGGCGCACGTTACGGTTAATTTTAAACAGCGCCCAACCACCCTGCTTCAGCTTCAAGCTTTCACGGATTTCGTTCAGCTCATCGCGGGCCTTTTCTGACGTATCGCGCAGCATGCGCAATACTTCTTCTGCTTCAATGTGGCGACCTTTTTCCGCCAGCCAGCGCGGGCTGTTGGGCAGGAACACAACCAGAATAATCAGCAATACAGCCGGAAGAGCCAGCACGCCCAGCATAGCGCGCCAGTTACCGCTGTAGCTGAACGCGGTATCAGACAAAAAGGCCAGAACGATGCCCAACGTCACCATCAGCTGATACATACTGATCATCTTGCCACGCACGTTTTCGCTGGCCATTTCAGAGAGATAGAGCGGTGCGGTGTAAGAGGCGATCCCCACCGCAACGCCCAGTACCACGCGGGCAAAAATGAGCATTTCTACGCTGGAGGCAAACGCCGAGCCCAGAGATCCGACGACGAAAAGGATCGCCCCCGCCATCAGACTGTATTTACGTCCCAGGCGGAATGACAGCCAACCGTTAAACAGCGCACCAATTGCCGCGCCCAGCATCATGCTGCTGACCACCCACTCCTGCAGGCGGCTGGTCAACACAAAGTGATCGGTGATGAAAGGCAACGCCCCGGCAATCACGCCAATATCCAGGCCGAATAACAACCCTGCGACAGCCGCAGAGATAGAAACAAACATATTCATACGTCGCGTATCGCGCACTGGGCGCGGCGCTAAAGCAGCATCATTATTTATTGAGACCATTTTTTCCTGCCAGATACAGAGTAACCATGCCATTGAAAGTAAGGGATCCCTTGCAGGAAGCGTCAGGCGGGAAACGGCAAAAACATGGATTAAATAGCTACACCACATCGTTATGTGATGGATATTCCAATTTTAAAATTTACCGACAATCACTCAATTAAATTTAATTTATTGATATTAAAGAATATTAAAAACAATAAATTGATACGCATGAAATTTAATATGGAATAATTTATAACCACAATATGGATTTTAATGATTCAAAAGTAAAAAAAACCCTGCCATTTAGCAAGGTTTGTTGGCTCTGGAAAGCAATTAACGCGCCAGCCAGCCGCCGTCTACCGCAACGGTATAGCCGTTGATATAGTCAGATGCGCTGGACGCCAGGAACACGACAGGCCCCATCAGGTCGCTCGGCAGACCCCAACGCCCCGCCGGAATACGATCGAGGATTTCTGCGCTACGCTGCTCATCAGCACGCAGCTGTTGAGTGTTATTCGTCGCCATGTAACCCGGTGCAATCGCGTTGACGTTGATGTTATGTTTTGCCCACTCGTTCGCCATCAGACGGGTAACACCCATTACACCGCTTTTAGACGCGGTGTAAGACGGCACGCGGATCCCGCCCTGGAAGGAAAGCATAGAGGCGATGTTGATAATTTTACCGCCGTTACCCTGGGCGATAAAGTGCTTCGCCGCGGCCTGAGACATAAAGAACACGCTCTTAATGTTCAGGTTCATCACGTCATCCCAGTCTTTTTCGCTGAAGTCGATCGCATCGTCACGACGGATAAGACCCGCGTTGTTGACCAGAATATCGATATGGCCGAATTCTGCCACTGCGCGCTCCAGCAGCGCCGGAATACCGTCGATTTGACGCAGATCGGCGGTCAGGCTTAAAAAACGGCGGCCCAGTGCGGTCACACGTTCGATGGTTTCTGTCGGTTCAACAATGTTGATACCGACGATATGGCAGCCCGCTTCCGCCAGGCCCAGCGCCATACCCTGACCCAGACCGGTGTCACAACCGGTCACAACGGCGACTTTACCTTCAAGAGAGAATGCATTCAAAATCATTGTAAATCCTTAATTTTTATAATGCCCGCCGCAGCAGGCACGGCTGTCGCCCGCAACTAGCGCAGATCTTTTACTGCAACATGGTCCATATCATCAAAGACCTGGTTTTCGCCTACCATGCCCCAAATGAACGTATACGCTTTTGTGCCGACACCGGAGTGAATAGACCAGCTTGGAGAAATCACCGCCTGCTCGTTGTGCATCACAATATGACGCGTTTCCTGAGGCTGCCCCATCATGTGGAATACGCAGGTATCTTCTTCCATATTGAAGTAGAAATAGACTTCCATACGACGTTCATGGGTATGACACGGCATGGTGTTCCACAGGTTACCCGGTGCCAGTTCAGTCAGACCCATGCTCAACTGGCAGGTTTCCAGAACATCCGGCACAAAGTATTTGTTGATGGTACGACGGTTACTGGTGAGGTTATCGCCCAGCGTCACTGGCGCAACGTCTGCAGGCGTGACTTTCTTAGTTGGGTAAGTCGTGTGGGCCGGCGCGCAGTTGTAGTAAAACTTCGCCGGTTTTGTCGTATCAATACTGGCGAATACCACCTCTTTTGCCCCTTTTCCGACGTACAGCGCGTCGCGATGACCAATTTCATAG
This sequence comes from Citrobacter sp. CF971, assembly GCF_006385635.1. NCBI lineage: Bacteria > Pseudomonadati > Pseudomonadota > Gammaproteobacteria > Enterobacterales > Enterobacteriaceae > Citrobacter > Citrobacter sp. CF971. Next base: position 4,033,467 of record NZ_CP041051.1, read on the forward strand.
CACTGACCGTCAACGGTAATCGTGCCCGGGCCGCCGATATTGATCACACCCAGCTCACGACGTTCGAGGAAATAGGTTACGCCCAGCTGTTTGCCGACTTCGCCACCCACAGAGACGGTTTTGGCCACTGGCATAATGCCGCCAACAATGATGCGGTCGATGTGGCTGTAGACCATGGTGTATTCATCTGCGACAAACACTTCTTCGACCAAAAACTCATTACGCAGCCCCTGAGTGTCCAGGGTTTTCGCATGCGCACTATGGATGCTTTGTCTTACGTCCACATTTACCTCCAGTGATAAATTGACCGTGAATGCTTAAACGAATAGCAAAACGCTGTTCCGTTTTATCTTATGCACTCATGATATTCCTCCCTGAATGTGTTTTCAATTATAAATAAAACGATGTTTCACTTTTTTCGCATCTTATTATCAAAAGTGTAAGTGCGATCACGCTAGCGCGTATGAATAGCGAAATGGACTTTAATAAAATGATTGAATAACAATACGATAAATTTATTTATTCATTAGGGGCGGGGATAAAAAATGGAAAATTCAGCCGAGATGATCAGTCGAAAAGACACCTTTTCTAACAAAGTGCGCAGTTAATCACATGAAATGAAACAATGTTTTGATAAGTTAACTTTGTTTAGAGTGTATGTTTCTGTAACTGGCCTTGCCCTCCTGCTGGAGGGCTTTTTTACAGGTGCAGGGAAACTCTTAGAAAGGCGTTTAAGACGGTAAATGTAAGATCGTTAATCTCGTTCGATAGCGAGCGCCACCCCCTGACCACCACCGATACACAGCGTTGCCAGGCCCTTATGCGCCCGACGCTTCACCATTTCATGCACCAGCGAAACCAGAATTCGGCAGCCAGATGCGCCAATCGGGTGACCGAGCGCAATGGCTCCGCCGTTAACATTCACCCGCCGTTCATCCCACTCCAGCATTTTCCCAACGGATAATGCCTGCGCGGCGAAGGCCTCATTAGCTTCGATAAGATCAACATCAGCCAGTTGCCAGCCCACACGCTCAAGGCAGCGGCGCGTCGCATACACTGGCGCAATCCCCATGAGCGCAGGGTCGACCCCGACGCTGGCAAAGGCGCGAATACGGGCCAGTACAGGTAAGTTCAACTCTTGCGCCTTGGCCTCGCTCATCATCATCACCGCAGCGGCGCCGTCATTGATGGATGACGCGTTACCTGCCGTTACCGAACCGAGCCTGTCAAAGGTAGGATCCAGACGCGCCAGCCCTTCGGCGCTGGCATCGGTACGCGGCTGCTCGTCGGTATCCACCACCAATGATTGCCCATTACGCTGTGTTACCACCGGCACGATTTCATCTTTAAAGCGTCCAGCATCAATTGCCATCCGCGCTTTGTGCTGCGAGTGCAGCGCGTAGGCATCCTGCAATTCGCGGCTAATGCCGTATTCTCGCGCCAGGTTTTCCGCGGTAACGCCCATGTGATAATCATTGAAGGCATCCCACAGACCGTCATGTACCAGGCTGTCGACCAGTTGGCTGTTCCCCAGCTGTGCGCCGGTGCGGCTATCGGTAAGGACATGCGGGGCACGGCTCATATTCTCTTGCCCGCCCGCAATCACAATGTCGGCTTCGCCGCACTGGATAGCCTGGGTCGCCAGATGCAGCGCTTTCAGGCCCGAACCGCAGACATCGTTAATGGTGATGGCGGAAACGGTATTGGGTAGCCCACCATTGATGGCAGACTGACGCGCCGGATTCTGCCCGGCACCTGCGGTAAGCACCTGACCGAGGATCACTTCATCCACAGCATGAACGTCCACGCCTGTGCGTTCCAGTAAAGCCCTGACCACCATGCTGCCTAATTCAACGGCAGAATGGCGCGCCAGCGTCCCCTGGAAGCAACCAATCGGTGTCCTTAACGCCCCGACTATCACAACCTCTTTCATCACCACCTCAGCGCAAAATAACACCGCAATAGTAGATGATTGTTAAAAAGAGTTATCAAGGTTGTTTAAAAACGGTGATTTTTATCACAAAGGAAATTCGTATCATTTATTGGTCATCTGAACGCCACTCTGCTGTAAATGGTCGCGCAGCCAACTTCCCGCCACGCCAGGCGGTGATTTCTTATTCCACAACAGATCGATAGAGATAGCCTTTGGCCAGCCGGGCAGCTTTAATTGAACCAATGGTTTTTCTGCCGCAAACTCCTCCACCAGCGCACACGGGAGCGCGCACCAGCCGAATCCCTGAACAGCCATACTTAGCAATAACAGGTAGTTAGGAGCCGACCAGACGGGACCGCGCGCCACGTTAGTCCCGCTTTCCAGATAGGTATTCAGACGCAGCTCGCGCCAGGTATGCAGCTGTTCCCACTGCAGTTTTTCTTGAGCCGCCAAAGGATGCGATACCGCCACGTATAATCCCATCCAGGTTTGCATCGGCAGACGCGTAACGCCCATGTCGGTCGGGTAATCCTCCCGCGCTTCGATCAACCCCACCTGAGCACGTCCTTTTTGCAGCAGATCGATCACGTCCTCGTCTTCGCCAATCAGACATTCAAACTCAGTATGGGGAAACTTGCGATCAAACTGCACCATCAACTCTTCCAGCACATCCGGATGCAGCGTGTCTGACAACACGAAGGTCAGACGCGCTTCCGTTTCACCCGACAGCGAGATCGCCGCTTCATCCAGTCGTTCGCTGGCCGTCAGAATCGCCTGCACATAACCCAGCACCCGCTTACCTTCTTCGGTCAGCGTTGGCTGGCGTGATGAACGGTCAAACAGCGCAAAACCAAGGTCGGCTTCCAGATGCGCAATGGCCGTACTGATGGTGGACTGGCTTTTGCGCAGCCGCCGGGCCGCCGCAGAAAATGAACCGCAGGAAACGGTCTCCACAAATGCCGTTAACGCTTCAGGAGAGTAACGCATGAACTATCTACTTTATCGATGGGTACTATCTTTTAGATATCACATTAAACGATAAAATTGCCACCATTCCGTTATCCGGGCATCAAAGAAGGTTTTAGGTTATGCAACACGATACAGTCCAACGCCGCTCGTTAGTAGAGCGTATTTTTCATGCCGTCTGCTTTGAAGGCATTGCCACCGCTGTTCTCGCACCAACCACCGCATGGTTGATGCAGCGCTCGGTGCTGGAAATGGGCGGACTGACCATTCTTCTCGCCACTACAGCGATGATCTGGAATATCATTTATAACGCCCTGTTTGACCGTCTGTGGCCGTCGCACCTGGTAAAACGTACGGCAAAAGTGCGAGCATTTCACGCCTTAGGTTTTGAGAGTGGTTTTATTGTGATTGGGGTGAGCATCGTGGCGTATGTGCTGAACGTCAGCCTGTTTCAGGCATTCACGCTGGAAATAGGTTTCTTCCTGTTCTTCCTGCCGTATACCATGTTCTATAACTGGGCTTATGACACGTTACGCGAGCGTGTTATGAAGCGTCGCCAGCAGCGCGTTACTGCCTGATAATTAAAATAATAGTCGGAATTTTCTCGGTTCCGGCTATTCATCCATTCACCAGCCCGCTTGTTCACACCTCCCCCAGCCCCTGCCATTTGTGGTAAATTGCGCTTCTTTTTGTTTATTTTATAGTTGATACGTTCAAATAATGTCGAAATTTTGGTCAAAAGAAGAGACTCTCTGGAGCTTCGCACTATATGGGACTGCCGTCGGCGCAGGAACCCTCTTCCTCCCCATACAGCTGGGTTCTGCAGGCGCGGTGGTATTGTTTATCACCGCTCTCGTCGCCTGGCCTTTAACCTACTGGCCGCACAAGGCGCTGTGCCAGTTTATCCTGTCTTCAAAAACGTCGGCTGGTGAGGGGATCACTGGCGCGGTTACACACTACTACGGCAAGAAGATTGGCAGCCTGATCACCACCCTCTATTTTATTGCCTTCTTTGTGGTGGTATTGATCTACGCCGTGGCGATAACCAACTCACTCACCGAACAGCTGGCAAAACATATCGAGATAGATCTTCGCGTGCGTATGCTGGTCAGTCTGGGCGTGGTACTGGTGCTGAATTTAATTTTTCTGATGGGTCGACAAGCCACCATCCGGGTGATGGGCTTTCTGGTGTTCCCGCTCATCGCGTATTTTTTATTCCTTTCGCTCTACCTGACCGGAAGCTGGCAGCCAACGTTACTCACCGGCCAGATGTCTGTCGATCAGCACACGCTTCATCAGGTTTGGATATCTATTCCCGTGATGGTTTTCGCTTTTAGCCATACGCCAATTATCTCCACGTTTGCCATTGATCGACGTGAGAAATATGGCGAGCAGGCCATGGGTAAATGCAAAAAAATCATGAAGGTAGCCTACGTCATCATCTGCCTGAGCGTGCTGTTTTTCGTTTTCAGCTGTTTGCTTTCGATTCCGACAAACTATATCGAGGATGCAAAAAATGAAGGCGTGACCATTCTGTCAGCACTATCGATGATGCCTAACGCACCGGCATGGCTGTCGATTTCCGGGATCATCGTTGCCGTCGTAGCGATGTCAAAATCGTTCCTTGGCACCTACTTTGGCGTGATTGAAGGGGCAACGGAGGTAGTAAAAACATCGTTGCATCAGGTGGGTGTGAAGAAAAGCCGGGCCTTTAACCGCGCCCTGTCCATCATGCTGGTCTCGGCTATCACGTTTATCATCTGCTGCATCAATCCTAATGCTATTTCAATGATTTACGCGATTAGTGGGCCGCTGATTGCCATGATTTTGTTTATCATGCCGACATTGTCTACCTATCTGATCCCAGCGCTGAAGCCGTACCGTTCAGTGGGTAACCTGATCACCCTGATTGTCGGTCTGCTGTGCGTATCTGTGATGTTTTTTGGCTAAATGACGTTATCAACGGCTCATTCATCAGTGTGTGGATGAGCCGTTAAACTGGCTTATTTGATGTACGAATCCAGTACTTTCAGAATCACATCCAAATCTTCTTCGCGCTTAATTTCATCGCCCTGATGCACAATGTGCTCGGTCAGATGACCTTTAATCACTTCGCGCATTAATCCATTTACCGCCCCGCGGATCGCCGCTATTTGCTGCAATACCGCCGCGCATTCATGCGGTTCATCCAGCATGGTTTTCAACGCCGCTACCTGCCCCTGAATTTTGCTGGTTCGGGCTTTCAGCTTTTGTTTGTCGCGGATCGTATGTGACATAACTTTACCTTTTTAACGTCTGGCTGAAGGGACAATACCATCGACATTCTACTGGGGGGTAGTATTTGATACTGGGGGGGAGTAGAATCAGACGAAATTAAACAACTAAGAATCATTCTCATGGGTGAGTTTTCTACGCTTCTTCAGCAAGGCAACGCCTGGTTTTTCATTCCCAGCGCGATTCTATTAGGTGTGTTGCACGGTCTGGAACCAGGGCATTCCAAGACGATGATGGCGGCCTTTATTATTGCTATTAAGGGGACCATCAAACAGGCGGTGATGCTGGGGCTGGCAGCAACGCTGTCGCATACCGCCGTAGTATGGCTGATTGCGCTCGGTGGGATGTATATCAGCAAAGCGTTTACCGCCCAGGCCGTTGAGCCCTGGCTGCAATTTGTCTCGGCAATAATTATTCTCGGGACCGCATTCTGGATGTTCTGGCGAACCTGGCAGGGAGAGCAGAACTGGCTGGCCCAGACGCATCACGACCACGATCACGGGCATCACCACCACCATGATCATGACGACCATCACCATCATCATGACCACGACCACGATCATAACCATGCCGCGTTAGCAGGGCTGAGCGAGGGTTCGAAAGAGTATCAGGATGCCCACGAACGGGCGCATGCCACCGATATTCAGCGCCGCTTTGCGGGCAAAGAGGTCACCAACGGCCAAATATTACTGTTCGGTCTGACTGGCGGGCTGATCCCGTGCCCAGCTGCCATTACGGTGCTACTGATATGCATCCAGCTCAAAGCCTTCACGCTGGGCGCCACCATGGTGCTGTGCTTCAGCCTCGGGCTGGCGCTGACACTGGTAACGGTGGGCGTGGGTGCGGCAATCAGCGTGCAGCAGGCGGCCAAGCGTTGGAGCGGATTTAACACGCTGGCACGCAAAGCGCCCTATTTTTCCAGCGTGCTCATTGCAATGGTCGGCTTATATATGGGGATTCACGGCTATATGGGGATCGTCGGTTAATATATGAGAGCGCAGCAGCGATAGCCGCTGCGCGGAAAACCAAACTAGCTTGCGACATTCCCCCACACCAGTTGCCCTTTATGGAAGGTCGCAGTGCGTGGGGAGATTCGCGCGACCGCTTCCGCTGAGCATGAGGCATCTACCAGCACAAAGCTGGCTTCATCCTGCGCTTTCGGCCAGACGCGCTCACCTTTATCGTTAAGCGGCAGCACATCACCGGTAGCGAGGAACAGCGCCCGCGACAGGTTGAGTTCATTCGGGCGAATATAGAGCTGCGCGTACAGATTCGCCTTCTCCAGCATGTCTCCCAGGCCGTACGGCGACCAGTGGTCAATCACGCTGTCGGTCCCGGTAATCACTTCCACGCCTTTGTCGCGCAGCTGTTTTAGCGGCATGTGCATCGTGCCAATCGGCACCGTCGAGGCAATGGTAATCTGCTGCGCCGCCATGCGGGTTGCGAGTTCATCCACCTGCTGTTCGTTCAGCGTAGACAGCGCAAACGCGTGGCTGATGGTCAGTTTGCCCTTTAACTGAGGCGTTTTCTCCACCGTTTCTACCATGTAATTCACCGCCGCCACGCCCGCCGGACTGGTTTCATGCAGATGGATATCCACGCCTTTGTTGTAATCGAGCGCAATCTGGAACATGGTATCGAGTGATTTTTCCATCGCCCCATCCACGCTGGTTGGGTCCAGACCGCCGACATAATGCGCTCCCGCCTGCATCGCTTCACGCATTAGCGGTTCAGATTTTGATAACAGCAGGCCATGCTGTGGAAATGCCACAATTTCACAGGCAAAACCCGGCTGGCGACGCGCCAGCACCGCCTGCAGGTTCTCCAGGTTTTTCAGTCCGGAAACCGGTTCTATGTTGCAGTGGCTGCGGGCAATCGAGGTACCTTTTGATTGCAGCAGATCGATCAGCTTTTCCGCGCGCTCCTGGGTGTAAGGCTGGAGTTCAGGCAGCAGCTTTTGTTCCAGGCGGATCATATCCTGAATGGTGGTGCCCGCCGGACGGTTCAGCGAACGCCAGGGACCGCCGTAAAAGGTTTTATCCAGATGGATATGCATGTCGCGCATGGCGGGCAGCATCAGCTTTCCACCCGCATCGTAGTGCGGCAGCATCGCATCCGGATGCTGCTTATTCTCGCGCAGCGCAACTATTTTCCCGTCCTGGATTTCAACGGTTTGCAGCGCGGTACGGGTGTGCACCACCACTGAGTTTTCGTAATCAAACCCCGCTTCCAGCAGGACGTTATCCAGGTAATAGTGCTTATCGTTAATCGTCATTGTGCTCTTCGACCCGCAGGTGTTCCCGACAGGATTAGCAGCATACGCGACCGGGGCGACTGCGCCAAACAGCGCGGCAGCAGTGACCATTTTTCCGCTCTGGCTTAAAAATTCACGGCGGCTGTTACTTTCCTTCATTCGCATCTCCTCTCAGGAATGGACAATATGGGTGCCCGTTTCGCCGCGCAGTGCGGCGGGCAGGCATTCCGGCGTGGTGATGATCACTCGTTTACCGCCACGCTCCAGAAACGCCAGGCTGGCAACAATCTTGGGTAACATGCTGCCCGGCGGGAAATGTCCCTCCTGCATGTAACGGGTCATCGTGGCGACATCCACCGTATCCAGCGCCTGCTGGTTAGGTTTGCCAAAATGAATACAGACCTGCTCGACGCCGGTGGTGATCACCAGAATGTCGGCACGGATTTCCTGTGCCAGCAACGCCGTGGAGAGATCTTTATCAATCACCGCATCCACGCTCTGGTAATCCCCCTGATCGCTACGCACCACCGGGATGCCACCACCACCCGCACCAATCACTACAAACCCCTGCTGGGTCAGCGTTTTGATCGCCTCTGCTTCAACAATACGTTTTGGTTCAGGGGAAGCCACAACCCGGCGGTAGCCACGCCCCGAATCCTCAACAAAGCGCCAGCCTGGATTGACCCGCAGCAACTCATCGCGCTGCGCTGCATTAAAGAACGCCCCGATAGGCTTGGTCGGGTTAGCAAAACCGGGATCGTTTTTGTCGACCTCCACCTGCGTGACCACCGTGACCGCCTTCTGCTCGCCGCGTCGTGCCAGACGGTTGTTCAGCGCCTGTTGGATCAAATAGCCGATGCCCCCCTGCGTATCGGCGACGCAGTTTGCCAGCGGGGTAAGCGGCAACCCTTCACGCTCGTGCGCGATTTCCGCACGTCGGAGATCCAGCCCCACCTGCGGCCCGTTACCGTGCGTCAGCACAATGTTGTAGTCCGATGCCAACATCTCCAGCACCGTATCCGCCACCGCCTTCACCGCTTCAGCCTGGTGCTCAATCGACTGGCTGGCGTTATCTTTGATAATGCTGTTGCCGCCAATGGCAACGACCACAAGTTCTTTCATAGTGTTATCTTCCGCTTACAGGCGATTCAGGTCGTTTTCGTCGGTTCCTGCTCAGGCGCAGTCACCGCTTCACGGCTATCAAGAACATGCTTGAGGACAAACATGCCGCTCATCATCAGGTAGGCCACAACAAACATCATCGAGCTGCCCTCAGCAAAACCAACTGCCGGGGAGTGGATCACGCCAAACAGCGATAACAGTGCCCCAAAGGCTGCGGCAATCGCCCCGCGCAGCGGCTTATTCATAATGGCGAAGATAGCGACGCAGCCCCACAGCATGCTGGCCAGCGGCGCGCCGCTTCCCAGATGCACCAGTCCGTCGTAATAGACACCTTTGCTGTGCAATAAGTCGCTACCCAGTTTCCCCGCGGATGTTCCGGCGGCGCCCATCACGCTGTTAACGATGGTCAATGCCCAGTTAGCGATCCACGGGAACAGGCAGATGAAGATAACGGGAACCTCGACTTTGGGCGTTTCTCGCACCACCTGGTTGGCGGTCACCACGCCGATAAACACCAGAATCGGCACTATCGCAGTCATCGGAATAATGGCGAGCATAAACGCGCCCAGGCCAAACAGCGGTACCAGGAACATGGTGATGCCTGAAGCGAGGGTATAGCCGATACTGGCGCCCATCGCTTTCCAGCCCGCATGCCCAACATACACGGTCACCGGGAACGGGTTGCCCAGCATGCAGCCGAGCATGGAGGCAAAGCCGTTCGCCATCATCACCTTACGGGTGTTGTACTCATCCCCCGCCGCGTGCGCACTTTCAATGTTCTCAAGGTCGAAAATGTAGTTCGCCAGACCCAGAGGAACCGCAGAAGCCAGATACGGCAGTGCATGCGGCAAACCTTGCAAGAAGCTGTCGACATGAATTTCCGGCGGGTTGAAGCCAAAGGAAGACATCGACGCTTTAATGGCTTCCGGGCTTTGTAAACCGGAGATCCACGCCAGGGCCGTACCGGCAATCAGCAGCAGCAAGCCGGTAGGAATGCGGGCAAAAATCGGCTTCTTACCGAACCAGTTAATGAAGATCAGCAACAGGACGATGAAAGAGACGGTCGGCGCTTCGAATGCCTGCAGCATCGGGTTCATCGCCAGCAGCAACAGTCCCAGGCCGGACAGACAAGAAAGCAGTACCGTACGTGGAATCATCTTGCGGATGGTCTCGCCCAGGAAGGAGCCGCCGACCAGGATCAACGCTTCGACAAAGCACCACACCAGGGCTATCTGGATAGCAAAGTTGGCATCTTTGGTTTGCTGATAAACCGGCATCAGTACCAGGAAGGTTACGGTAAAGATTGACGGTGCGCTCGGTCCGGACGGCAGCGCCGTCACGTCTTTACGCCCGGTGTGCTTTGCCATCTGCAGGCCAAACCAGGCGTAGCAGACGCTGGCCACCAGCACCGCCAGACCAAAGGCAGGCGCAATGCGACCATAGACAATTTCAGTAGGGATCCCGACGACAAAAATGAGCAGCCCCATCATTGTCAGCAGGTTAGTCAGGTTGTTGGTCATCAGCCCAAAGTAAGCTGCCCAGTCACCACGTTTCCATTCTAGTTTTATGCTGTTCATGGAATATCCTTAACAGGTTAAGCATCGTTTGCGATCGCGGAGATCGCCCAGCCCTGCAGGTAAGCAACGTTTTTCGCTTCGCTACTGTGGGGCTAACCGCGTTAGCCCCGATTGTTGTTATTGGCAGTAGCGGTCGCGCCAGTTGAGGATCGCCTTTTCAAAACAGGCGAACGGCGGGTGGACTATTCCGGCGCCGATCATGCCGATCCCCGCGTCTTTGTGCGCAATGGCGGTGTTAATCACCGGCAGAATGCCGGTGCTGCCCACGCGCGTAATATCGATAGCAGTCGGTACGCCCATAAAACCCAGCAGTGGAATGGTGACGTTGGGGTTTTCGCCGAGAGTGATTTCACGCATCTGGCGAGAGAAATCAACGGCCTCTTCGACCGTACCACCCACCAGTGCCACGATGGCCGGTGCCGTCGCCATGGCGAAACCGCCAATGCCGTAGGTTTCGGTGATCGCGCTATCGCCAATATCACGTCCGGAATCTTCCGGCTTGTAGCCTGCAAACATCGGGCCAATCACCTGCTGCGCCGGACCGGTAAACCACTGACCCGGTAAGCCGCTGATGCGCAGACCGAACTCAACGCCGTTTCGCGCCATCGTCGTCACCACGGTGCTGTATTCAATGCCGTGGGCGGCGTCCATTGCGGCTTTACACATCGCCATCCAGGTCGGTCCGGAGAAGTAATCGCTGCTGAGGACGAACTCGAACACCTCACGCTGCTGCTCAACGGGATAGCCGGTCTGAATAATCCACGGCGTCAGCGCCTGAATCAGCAGCGCCGTCCCGGCGTTATTGCGGTTATGACACTCATCGCCCATGTGCAGCGCCTGCGCCAGCATCAGGCGCAAGTCTATTTCTCCCGCCAGCTTCATGGCGTCGCGCAGCATCGGTCCCAGCACATCACGCATCCAGTTCAGACGATCAATAACGCTCTGATCGTTCGCGCCCATACGCAGGATCTTCGCCATCTGCTCGCTCATATTGGTATATGCGCGGTTGCCGTAGGTTTTGTTCTCAACGATGTGCATAAACATCGACGCTGACGTCACACCCGCCATCGAGCCAACGCAGTCATGCTCGTGACATGGTGAGAAGATAATTTCACCCGAGGAGGCCAGTTCGGCAGCTTCATCCAGATCTTTCGCCAGTCCTTCAAACACCAGCGCCCCGGTTACCGCGCCCTTCATTGCACCGCACATTTTTTCCCAGCGGATTGGCGGCCCGGCGTGCAGGATGGTGTTGCGGGTCATCCCCGGCACGACATTGATTGCCTGGTCATAGCCAATCAGCACCGGATGCGACTGGATAATACGTTCCAGCGCCTGCTGGTTAGCGGCAGCGATTTTGTCTGCCAGCGGCGAATCGGCAATCTCGTCCAGTGCAGCAACCACCTGCATGTTGCCCTGGCCCGGCGGCGTCCAGTCGAGCTGGGTCACGGGAACGTTCTGCTTTTTCAGGTCATCGCTGAACATCGCGATACCGACATTAATCACATTCAGCGGCTGGTTAAACAGTGTCTGGCTCATCAGGCTTCCTCCCCTTTACAGATAAATTCACGCGCCAGCAATCCGGTGTTGGTGCTACTGCTCGCCCAGATAACGCCCGCATCAGTCAGCATCTGACATTGTTTTTCCAGCGACGGCGTATCAAGATCGGTTCCCAGCACATAGCCGAGAATCTCAAGCGGACGACCGTCTGCGGCGGCGATCGCTTTGGCTTCAACGATCGCGTCGAGCATCACGCCAACCGGATCTTCATGCGATCCAAAACCAAGGACGAAGTCCATCACGATCACGCCGACTTCAGGATCGCGCGCTTCCTGCAACAGACGACTAATGCGGTTGGTGGGATCGATCATCGGGTGCGGTTTACCGTTGGTAAAATCGTCATCACCGAAATCGAGGAAGGTATGCGCCACGCTGCGGTTGAGATCTTGCAGGCGGAACGCCGGATCCGGATGAATGTTGCTGTAAACTTCGGCATGTTTTTCCATGGCAGCAAACATCGCCTCATCGCACAACGTGCCACCGCAGAACAAGCCACGGATGTACTTTTGTTGCGGGGTCAGACGGGCGCGAACCTCTTCAATCAGCGGCCAGTTGAGCGGATGCAGATCCAGGCTCTCTTTTTTCACGCCGGTCAGCAGTACCGCTTTCAACGCCGCCTCTTTAGTACCGCGGGCAAACTGTAGGCCTTTTTCATCCGCAGGCGCGGCTTCACGTCCGAGGAAACACACCACCACGGGCTTATGACAGGCGCGTGCACGTTCCAGCACCTTGCGCGCCACCGCTGGCGCAGGAGGTTTGGAGATAAGCGCGATGATCTCAGTTTGCGGATCGGCCTCCAGCATGCCAATCGCGTCAAGCATCATCAGGCCGCCAATCTTCTCACTCAGATCGCGTCCACCGGTGCCAATCAGTTGAGAAATTCCGCCGCCAAACTCGTGAATGCGTACGCTCAGCTCCTGGCTACCGGTACCGGACGCACCAATAATTCCGATGTTGCCGCGACGCACTGCGTTGCCAAAACACAGCGCCGCGCCGTTAATGATGGCGGTTCCGCAGTCTGGCCCCATCATCAACAGTCCTTTTTCGTGCGCCAGTTGCTTAAGCGTCAGCTCGTCTTCAAGAGAGACGTTGTCAGAGAACAACATCACGTTGAGGTTATTTTGCAGCGCCTGACGCGCTTCACGCGCGGCAAACAGGCCATTGACCGAGATCACCGCCAGGTTGCTGTCGGAAACGTGCTTCTTCGCGCTGGCGAGCGTGGCATAGCGCGCTTCGTGCTGGCCACCCTGCTCTTTATGCGTAAACAGATCGTCAATCGCCACCAGCGTTTGCGCGTTTGCTTCGTCGCTCGCGCCTTTAATGACAATCATCAGATCGCCACTCTTCGCCTCTTCCAGCTCAGGCGTGAGCAGGCCGAGATTCTTCAGCACGCCCTTATTCATTTCTGTCGCCATAGCCACAAACGCCTGCTCAACACCATCGAGCTTATTTGCGCGCGTGGAGATAGACATCAGTGAGACAGAATCAAAATACGTGTTCTTTTTAACAACTATCCTGATCGACATAATTCCCTCCAGACCTGTGGCTCAGGGCGCAGGCATCCGCCATGCCATACAGCATGTCGCAGCCAGAACTTGAGCCAATATTTTTAATGTCAGTAATATATTGCGTAGAAACGGGTTTTTGCTCAGTAATAAATTGGTTCAGCAGCCGTCCAACGCTTTCCCGATAACGCTGATGAAAAGCTTCCTCTAACGTTATTTTGCTGAGTAGCGTCGTATTATTTCCGGCACATTGTAAAGCTGCTAAAAAATCTTCACGATATTTCCTCAGCGGATGCCCGGGAATAAATAGAATAGTGCTTAGGCCCACTAAATAATCATCCGATGAGGGCGTCAGACCAATCCCCAGACCAATTAAATGGCTGACCGCTGTAGAGATATTTTCTCCTGTACGCAACGCCGTCAGTAATGTTTGTCGGCGGTTGTGTAATTGACGGGTGATTTCCTGAAAAAACGGATTGTCACCCTGATACAGAAATAATGTGTCGTCGCTTCTTAGCTGTTGGCGGATAACCTCTTCCCAATGCTGCCAGCCGACTGCGGCAAGACTTGCTGCATCAGATGTCCACCGTGGTATTCGCCACAGCAGGCAACCGGCGGTTTCTATCCATTTATCATTGCCAACAACTATTCCCGACCCGCTAAAATTGACCAGCTCACCGGGGTGAAACAGGTCTTCACAATGCGTCAGCGCCAGCCGACAGCTGTTAGGTGCGTTATCACAATCTTCACTCAGTAACGTCAGCAGCCGCTGCTGTTCAGGTATCAACAGGTTTACCGCGTGGGAAAAAACCTGTTCAACCCGTCCCGTTCCCCGGAACGTGAGAAACGCGCTGTCTGCGGTTAGCGCCCGTACGCATCGCCGTGATGGCGTAGCGATAATGGCGCTCCTGTGTCAGGCTCCGGCCGCAATCAGCAGCTCGGCAATTTCGTGGTACCCTTTCTCTCGCGCCAGTTCCAGCGGGGTTTTACCGTATTTATCCGTCATGTGCGGATTTGCGCCATGGTCGAGCAGCAGCTTAACGATCTCCTGCTGCTTCGCGCCACCGTCATTAAGTACGATGGCTTCCAGGAGCGGCGTCCAGCCAACAAAATTAGTATGGTTGACATTGATATCGGTACGCAGCAGCAGCTCACGCACGATCTCGACATGGCCTTTTTCGCTGGCTGGCGTAATACCGACACCGCCAAAACGGCTCAGACAATTAAGGTCGGGGTTAGCCGGTAATACCGTACGCAACAGCGTTAAATCATTCGTCAGGCAGCTAATCAGAAAGGGGTTAAAACAAGTTTGATCTTGTTTATTAATATCGGCACCCTCAGCAATCAATAAAGAAACACAGTCATAATGTTTATTCAGGCTGGCAATAATAATGGCAGTACGCCCCTGGCGGTTAGTGGCATTAATATCCACATTTTTTGCCAGACAGGATTTTAATCCATCGGCATTGCCCTGTTCTGCCGCCAGCAGAAATTCAGTAATGAGTTCTTTCTCTGACATAATCGCTCTCCTGCAGTTTTTTAGACTTTTTAAATATCCGATAACCTGAGAATAGCAACAGAGTACAGAGAATAACATCCGCTTAAATTTCATTCATCGTAAGCGCATCGATTATTGAATCAATTTTAACAATGAGAACAAAACGTGCTGTAGTGCAATCTTTCCCTTATGGCTGGGGCCCTTTTAGCCACTAATCAGTAGTCCGGTGAATCAGGCGGTATGCTGCACGGATAGCGGCCTGCAATTAAAATACAGAAGTGTGATTGCCTTCAAATCAAATGTAAAACTAGTGTTAAATTTTGTTCAAAACTGATTGCTCTGTATAAGGATTACAAATACATTCAACAATCATCGTGTTGCGGATGCGCATTGTCGCCGGAGGGGAGAAAGATGAATTCAATATTTACCGAGGAAAACCTACTGGCGTTTACGATGGCTGCCCGCTACAGCAGCTTTAGCAAGGCGGCTGAAGAGCTTGGCTTAACCACATCGGCAATTAGTTACACCATTAAGCGCATGGAAATGGGTCTCGACGTGGTGCTGTTTACCCGCAGTACTCGCAGTATTGAACTGACCGAGTCCGGGCGCTACCTGTTTCGCAAGGCGACCGACCTGCTCAACGATTTCCACGCCATCAAGCGCAGTATTGATACCATCGCTCAGGGCATTGAAGCCCGGGTACGCATCTGCATTAACCAGCTGTTGTATACCCCTCAACATACAGCGCGGCTGCTGCAGGTACTCAAGAAACAGTTTCCAACCTGCCAGATAACCGTCACCACCGAGGTGTATAACGGCGTCTGGGATTCGATCATCAACAACCTGGCTAATATCGCCATTGGCGCACCCGATACGTTACTGGATGGCGGCGGAATTGATTACACCGAGATCGGCGCGATCCGTTGGTCGTTTGCGATTGCCCCGGATCATCCCCTCGCCTTTATGCCGGAACCCATTTCTGAGAGCCAGTTACGCCTGTACCCGAACATCATGGTGGAAGACACCGCACACACCATCAACAAGAAGGTCGGCTGGCTGTTACACGGACAGGAGTCGATTCTGGTTCCCGATTTTAATACCAAGTGCCAGTGCCAGATCCTGGGTGAAGGCATCGGTTTTCTGCCGGACTACATGGTGCGCGAGGCGATGGAAAAGTCGTTGCTGGTGACGCGGCAGATCCACAACCCGCGTCAGGATTCACGAATGCTGTTGGCAACCCAGCATTCGGCAACTGGTCGTGTTACTCAGTGGATTAAAAAAGAGTTTGGGCCACAAGGGATACTGACGGGGATTTATCAGGATCTGCTGCATCGGGAGTGATGAACCGGATGGCTGTTATACCTTCCGGTACACATAAGATGATCAGGCGCGGATATCGTCGTACTCGCGGGTTTTATCAAATTCATGTTTGGCAAACGGGCACAGCGGAATAACTTTGCGGTTTTCAGCGCGCATCTTCTCTACCACTTTCGCCACCAGCTGTTTGCCGACGCCCTGACCTTTCAGGCTGGGGTCGACATCGGTATGTTCAATGATGCTCAGATGCTCGCCCGTCGGCACAAATACTATCTCGGCAACCTGGTTGCCCTCAGCATCATTGACATAAAACTTGTTGTGGCCTGCAAGAATTTCCATGGTCCCCTCACTCATTTCTGGCGATATTTCAGCGCACCGCTCGGACAGGTATCGATGACCTTGATGACCGTCTCGACATCCACTTCATCCGGAATGATCCACGGTTTACGTTTCAGGTTAAACAGTTTCGCGCTTCCCCGCACGCAATTGCCCGAATGCTGACATATCGCCGTGTTGAAATAGACGTCAATCTTCTCGCCGGTATAGGCCCGGTAACCTGCATCCAGTAGTTCCTTATCCACGACATTGCCTCACATTTTTTTATTGTCTGGGTCTAATCATAGACCTATGCGAGGCTGAAGGAAGCTGCTGAAAGCAGAAATATCACTCGGGCCTTTTCTGCAACAACGGCTGCTGCTCTGGTGGCAAATACTCCAGCATCGCAGGCGTTGGCGGCGGGAGGCGGTTATCGGCAATATCCCTATCCACATCGATATGACTGATTTCGCCATTCTCATGATGGTGGACCGTCAGCACCCTCGCCTTGTTCAGTTCCGTAACCAGCTCCCGGGTAATACGCAAACTTTCTGCCAGCTCATGGTCTTCCAGCCCGGGTCTGCGACTGCGGCGTTCCACCCGAAAACGAAACTGGTTGTACTTAGCCCAGCCAATCAGCACCAGGCCGTTGACCAGGGCGACAAGGATATAAAACGTGACCGTATCCAGCGTGG
Organism: Citrobacter sp. CF971; assembly: GCF_006385635.1. NCBI lineage: Bacteria > Pseudomonadati > Pseudomonadota > Gammaproteobacteria > Enterobacterales > Enterobacteriaceae > Citrobacter > Citrobacter sp. CF971. The sequence goes on from NZ_CP041051.1 coordinate 4,050,480, forward strand.
TGAAAAAGGGTCGCACCCCCATATACGGTGAATGCGCCAGGGCCGTGATCAATCCTTTATAGATCAGGTATAAGAAACCAACCCAGGCGATGAGCGTCAACAACACATCGATAATGCGAGGCAGCAGACGCCGCTCCGTAAAGATCAGTGGCTGATTCACGATTCGATCCTCCCAATTCCACGGTCAGGACTCACCCAACGCGCTCTGCCGCGTTTGCGTTTAAGCATCACTTTCGGGAACGCGACCAGCGTGGTGAACAGGCTTAGCATCCAGTACACCACCGGGAACCAGATAATCCAGAACAACGAGGCGCCAATGCCTTTTTCATAACGTCGTTCAATCATCAGGCTCACCGCAAACTGCAGCAAGCACACCACGCCGAGGATAAGTCCGGTAAAGGCTGGCGGGAACAGATGCTGCACATACAGCGAGTCCGGCATCGGGATCATCAGCCCTAACAGGAACAGCACGATACTGATCGCATAGGCAAACGACCAGGCGGTAGAAAAACAAAACTCAAGAAACAGCGGCCACATGCGACGGAACTCCCACGACCACAGACGACGCATGTTAACGATAAACACCTCTGCACCACCCTGCGCCCAGCGCAAACGCTGCTTCCACAACCCTTTTAACGTTTCAGGCATCAGGATCCAACACAGTGCGCGCGGCTCAAAGAATACCGACCAGTGGCGCAATTGCAGCTTCCAACTGATATCGATATCTTCAGTGATCATGTCCGGGCTCCAGTAACCGACCTCGGCCAGCGCGCGACGACGAAACGCCGCAACTACGCCTGAAACGGTAAAGATCTGCCCATAGACTCGCTGAGTACGCTTAATTAAACCGATAATGGAAGAGAACTCACCGACCTGCACACGGCCGATTAACGTAGAGCGGGTTCGAATACGCGGGTTCCCCGTCACTGCGCCAACACGCGGGAACTGGATCAGCGGAGCCACAATATAGGCAACGGCATCACGATCCAGTAACGCATCGCCATCAATGCACACCAGGTAATCGCTGCGCGCCGCGGCCGCACCAGTCTTGAGCGCCAGCGCTTTGCCCTGGTTTTCAGCCAGATGAATCACCCGCAGGCTGGGGTATTCCACTGCCAGTTGTTCCAGCACGTCGTGAGTGTCATCCGTTGAACCATCGTTGATGGCAATCACTTCGATATTCTTATATCGCTGTGCCAGTGCGGCCTCAATGGTTTCACGCGCGTTGATCCCTTCGTTAAAACAGGGGATCAGAATAGAAACCAGTGGATTCCCCGGCAGGGTCGGTGGTGGCGTGTCATCTCCCCATTTCCAGTGACGTTCACGGTAAAACCAGAAATAGACTCCGCCGCTTATCCACAAAGCAGACATGAACAAAGGCCAGAAGAAGACGAAGTTCAACATCACTTCACCTGTAAAGATGACAGCCACGCCAAACGGCAGGCTGAACATCAGGCAAAGTATCAGGAAAGCAATAATGCGATCGGTCATTTTTGCGGATACCAGTATGAGGAGAACGTCGAGCGAATCTCTGACATCTCAGGTTTGTCGCTGATGAAATCATCCGGGTAATAGCCGTAGTTACCTGCACCGCTTAATTTCAGCTGGCGCATCCATTCGGCTATTTGTTTTCCGCTGATTTCAGCCTGATCCCCGGATTTACGCCAGTCTCGTGCCTGCAGTTCAAACACGGTTTTATCCAGCGCCCCAGGGTTTTGTGCAACGGCATTCACCAGTCGGTCAAGCCATGCGTTGGCATCATTGGCCGGGATCTGTTCCATGAATGGCATCGCCATCGGCGCCGTCCAGTCATAGGTATTGAGGAAATCATTCAGGTTTTGTGCAAACCAGGCTTCACTTTCAGGCTCCAGTACCGGCATGGCGTAAATATTGCGCGCAGTTTGCACCTGTGGACCGCGAATATTACGCACAGACTGGGTCAGCTGTTTGGTGAAGTCGATCAGCATCTTACTTTTCAGGCGCGTCCAGCGCTCGAACGCCTGAGGATTATTACGTATTTGCTCGATACTGCCCGGAAGCCCTGCGGCACGGTAGGCGGCTAACGCATCCGGTGACGCATCTTCAAAGTCCGTCAGGAAAGCATCGTCATGAAACAAAATACCTTTGAAACTGGCGTGCTTCGCCAGGTCTTCATAGATTTCAGTGATGCGCTGACGCGCTTCGCTGCTCCAGGGTGAAAGGCGGACATAGTTCTCGTGATTGATAGCAGTACGTCCCGTTTTCGGATCCCATGCGGTTACGCGTGGAATAGACGCGTCGAGATCGAACGCCAGAACCGGCATCCAGGCATATACCGTCACCCCTGCCCGCGTTTGTAATTGCCAGGAGATATAGTTAAAGAGATCGGCACGCATCGGCAGCCAGCGGTTGGGGAAATAGACCTCACGAATATTCCCGTCGCCTTGCGGATCGGCATACGCCTGCAGGAAGACATGAGAAATACGCATGTCATAAACGCGCTGGATCAGCTTATCGATATTTCGCTTCTGCTGAGCAGGGTCCTTGTCATACACGTAATCCAGATCGACATGCATCACGCGCATTGTCTGTGGCTCACGGACCTGAGCGACCTGACTGGCAAAGCGCTTAAGGGATGGGTTATCAGAGATCAGCACGCGCGGAATATCATCGAGAAACGCGGCATTCGCCAACCCTTCATTAAGCGTAAAGGCCATCTTATAGCCATGCTCTTTGGCCAGGTTTAACGTCGTGCCGTTGGCTGCGCCGTACGGCCATACCCACGCGCGCGGCGATTTCCCTGTCACCGATTTTATCTTGTTAGTGATCAGAGAAATATCCGTGTTTATACGTCGCGTGTACTGTTCGTCCGTTTCGTAAGTGCCGGTTTTCTTATCATACAGGCGGTTCGCTACAGCTGGCTCTTTACTCCCCTGTGGATTGGCCTCAGCGCCAAAGTGCGAGTTCCAGGTGTGCGCACCGACTTCCACCAACGGCGATTTCCCCATTTCTTCGACCATTTTCCAGGTCGCGAATTTATCTCGCGCTGTCATTAAGCCGCCAAAATCGACTTTTTTGTTGGCTGGCGCATCAACCCAACTGCCTACTGGCGCCCAGAGCGCAGGCCAGTTGTAGGCTTTCAGCAATGGCCAGACGCGGGTATAAAAACTGCTATACCCGTCATCAAAGGTGAGTAATACCGCTTTTTCCGGCAGTACAATTTTACCGTCATGGGCATCCAGAATTTGCTGCACGCTGATCGGCTGATAGCCATTATCACGCAGCCAGGCCATTTGGTCGCTCAACGCGCTGGTACGCACGGAGAGGTAACGCTGGTCGGCAGCACCATCTTCAACATCGTGATAACCCAGTACCAGGAAACTATTTTTCGGCCACTGATGATCCGCCGTCAGCGGTGTTCTCTCCCCAGGAGGAACATAGCGAGGCGTTGTATTGTGCGCGCTGCTGCACGCGGTAATCATCAACCAGCCAGCGATTAATGCGCTAAGCCACAGGCATCTTTTCAGCATGAACAATCCTTAAAACCTGACATTTAAATCGAAAGCGAGGGAGATATTCCGCTCACGTTTACCGTCATAGGGGCGTTTATCCCAAATCAGCATCACCCCGCCATCTACGACGTTGTTCCATTTAAGCCGTTGTCCGTATCCTACCTGGACGATAGCGCCTGCATCTTCACCTTGCTGCCAGTAGCCACCTACGCCTGCCAGACCTTGCTGCGTCCAGACGGTATCATAGTGGCGGTAAAGAACCTGCTCTGCGCTCAGGCCAGGGACAACCGAAAAATCACTCTTCGGGTTGTAATACGGCACATTCTCTTTGGTGTTGGTGCTCCCGCCAATGCCCGGCGTAAAGTCCAGCGTGAAGCGAGGCGTGGTCCAGATGCGCTCTTTTCCGCTGAGTCCGTATTCGATGCGATCGTTACCGTCTGAGAAATGTGATGCAGCAAACGACAGTTGATATTCACGTCGTTCGTTTTGATACCAGCGAACGAACATATCGCCGCCGTTGGCATACACACCGCTACGCAGCGCGCGCAATGGCGTATTACGCGACAAGCGCTCGGCCGAACCGCCTACGCGCCAGTTGTCATTAAAGTCATGCCAGCCGGATAGACGCCCACCAATCTTCTGACCATCGCCATAATTTCGGCCAGACACTTCCATTTCCGCCCAGTAATCACGGGAAGTCCATTCTGCACCCGCCGCCAGATCGCGGCTGATGCCCTTCCCTTCCTCAAATTCACCGGTAGCGAAGTTGAATCCAGTAAACAGTCGCCAGTTGTCATTAATCGGCGGACTGTAAATAGCCGTGTTGATGTTGAAGTCATTCTTACCGCTGACCGGGCTATCGGACGAGATCCCCTGCGTGCCGCTAATGCGCACTTCCGACATTTTGTGGACATCACGAATACGCGCGAGGCGCAGCGTCGCTTCATCATCCGGGCTACGGGCAATAACGTCATCCGTCAGTTCATCGACCTGCTTCCATTCCTGGAGATCCAGCGCAACGTAAGCCTGCTGACGCTCCAGCTCCAGGTTGCTTGGCTCAATCACTTCCGCCAGCTTAAGCTCTTTCTCCGCCGCATGCGGCAATCCACGCGCTTCAAGCACAGAGGCATAGGAAATGCGCAGTCCCTGGTTACCGGAGCCTGTTCGTGCCAGATGCTCTGCGAGCTTTTCTGCCTCTGGCAGTTCATTGGCAGCGATATGATATTGCGTCAGCAGCGACTGTCCGAGCAGCCAGTTATCGTTAGGCTGCGGCGTTGGCGAGCCATAGATACGCCGCAGATACGGACTTTCTTTGATCAAATCATCGACTTGTTTTTTGGCAGCATCGAAGTTTTCATTATCAATGTGTGCATAGAACAGATCTTGTTGATCCTCTGGACTGAGCGGCGTCACCGGAATAGGCCCATTCGGGTAGTAGATGCTCGCCAACATCGCTTCGGTTTTTTCCGGCTGACGCTCGCTTAACCATGCTGATGCCACCCAACGTTTTGCGTAGTTTGGTACTTCGCCGCTTGCGGAAAGGGACTCATATTCCTCGATCACTTCGGCAGTACGTTTACGCACCAATAGGGCACCCATACGGTCTATTCTCGCCCGGCGGACATCATTCTGCGCAGACGGCTCATCTTTCCAGGCCGCCAACAACTGGTCATAACGGGCCAGCGCTTTATCTGCTACGATAAAACGTTCTTCTTCATTACGTGCGGACGTATAAGAGGATCGGACCATTTCAGCCGCCGCATCAAGCTCAAGGCGACGCTTCACCGGATCTGCCGTGGGTACGACTTCCGCCATATTTAAGGCTGGTCCGGAAACACGGTTCGCTGACAGCGCAGACAGCAGCGTGGATTTTGCATTTTTGTTGCCAGGATCGACGTCATCCGCCTGGCTGGCAACCAACAGCGCGTCCCAGTTTTTCCCCTGAGAGTGATAGACATAGGCAAGTAGCGCATCGGAATCAGCCCCCGGATGCGCCTGAGCCCATTTATTCGCTTCGGTAAGGGCTTGCTGATTGTAGCGCGCATCTGCCAGCGTCATTATCCAGCCGGTGCGTACATCCACGTTATCAGGTTCTTCCTGTAAAACGCGTTCCCACACCGCCAATGAATCATTCCAGTTTTTCTGGTTACGATACGCACGCGCTGCGGCGACTTTTCCCCGTGCAGGCACATCCATCTGACCACGATACCGCTGCCAGATTTCAATTGTTGTTTTATCGTTGTTCTCAACCCAACTAGAAACTTGCAGCCAGTCGGCAACCTGGTTTGGCGTTAGCGCGCTTTTCTTTCCCTGATCCTCAAGGTAGCGCAATAGCGGCGCACTATTCCCCCCCCGCGCTTCAATAACCAAAGCATCATAATCAGATACCGCAGCAGAGATTTGCATAGGGAAAAGAATGCTGGCCGTAAATAAACAGCTTACGGACTTAAAACGTTTAATGAAGTTGGCATGTCGACGCATACTGAACATATCTGCCCTTATATCTTACATCAGAGTAAAAATAAGCGTTTTCAATAAGTTAAGGTCAATCCCTGACGATTGCCGACCATGTAAGATGCACTGCCGCTTATTTCGTAATAGGGTTATAAAGCAATTAATTCTTTCGTCTTATTGACTACCCGCACCGCGTCCTCTAATCGTTGAGCAGGAGGCATAAACTCGGGAATTTTATCACTCCATGTAGTTCATGGCTACGTAATAAGAAAAGTCTTAGTCAAAAAAGTATTTTAGACTAAATAATCCTAATACTCTTGGGATTGAATTCTGGATTTAAACAAAGTTTGCCCGGTGACATAATGTGACGATGCTTACTATTGCTGGTTAGCATAGCTACACCGCGCAACTGTTTGCATGGTAACTATTTTGAGAGATGAATAGAGAAAAATCTGATAATAGGCTCTCTGCAAACAACAAAATATAACTTAATTTTTAGGGCTCAAACAGGGCCAATGAAATGAAAATAAGAGTACAGGCGCAAGAAGAATTAGATACAGAAACAACACATTGAAATCAAATAACTTTCTTCATCATTTTTCGAAACCTACCATAATTGGTATTTGGATACACGCTCGAAGACGTGCACGAATAATTGTGTATTACTCTGCGCGTTAATGTATTTACCAACCTTGCGTATTATTGACAACATCAACCACAATCAATTATTTCCCCTTACAATATGAAAGCCTATTAGCATTGCAAGCAACTGTTCGAAGCATAATTTTTTGCACTTACCTTCCCCTCAGTCTTTCAGGTAATCTGGGCAAAGACGCCAATGGGAGCCGGTCAATGAAAATCGTTAACGCAGAAGAAAAGCACATCCCCGCCATACGCGATATTTATGCACATCATGTTCTTCACGGTACCGGCAGCTTTGAAACCGACCCGCCGGATGCTCACCAGATGTTTGCTCGTCTGGAAAAAATCCGCAGCCTCGGGCTGCCGTGGGTCGTCGCGCTACAGGAAGGTAAGGTCATCGGGTATTGCTACCTCACCCGCTATCGCGAGCGTTATGCCTACCGCTATACCCTTGAGGATTCGATTTATATTGCTCCAACGGCTCAGCGTCAGGGTGTAGGAAAAGCTTTACTGCGTCATGTGATCGGCTGGGCTGAAGCACAGGGCTATCGGCAACTGATTGCCATCGTCGGCGACAGCAATAATCAGGGATCGTTAAAAGTCCATCAGCAGGCCGGATTTACGGAAATCGGCACACTGAAAAACATCGGCTTCAAACATGGACTATGGCTCGACACGGTATTGCTACAACGTAATCTGGGTGAAGGTAACAGCACACTGCCACCGGATTTCGGTGTCGCTATTTAACATTTATAAAGAATAACTACAGGAGAGAGTTTTGGAGCGGGCGAAGGGAATCGAACCCTCGTATAGAGCTTGGGAAGCTCTCGTTCTACCATTGAACTACGCCCGCATTGAAGTGCGTAAGGGATTATAAACCTTACGCTCTTCTTGGCAAGGGACTAACCGACTGACTGGCGATTAATTCACCGTCAGCATTTTGGCTTACTCCCCTGCGGCGGTAAATAACGCAGTGGATCGATAGCCGTTGCCCGGTAGCGGATTTGGAAATGCAGGCGCACCGTCGTCGCATCCGAGCTGCCCATCGTCGCTATCTTCTGCCCGGCCTTCACGTTTTGACCGTTGTTCACCAGCATGGTGTCATTATGCGCATACGCAGTGATGTAGTCCTCACTGTGCTTAATCATGATGAGATTACCGTAGCCCCGCAGCTGATTACCGACATAAACCACCTTCCCTGCTCCGGCCGCATAAATCGGCGTACCGCGCGCAGCCGAGATATCGATGCCCTTATTGCCGCCGTCCGCCGTAGAATAAGGCAGGATCACCTTACCGCTGGCAGGCCACTGCCAGCAACGTTGCCCTACTGGTGGCCAGGACGACTGCGGCACAGAAGAAGATGGTCTGACTGCCGCCGTTTTGGTTGAGGATTTCTTGGTTGTTTTGCCAGATCCAGAACTGGTTTTCGCGCCGCCGCTGACCTTCAGCTTTTGCCCCACTTCAATGGTATAGGGCGGTGAAATATTATTCAGGCGAGCGATCTCTTTCACACTGGTACCGGTGGCGCGCGAAATACGGTATAGCGTATCTCCCCGCTTCACGGTATACACGGAGCCGGAATAACTTCCTGTATCAGACGACTTGCTCCCGGAACAGCCCGCTAACAGCAGACCGACACACAGCAGCATCACGATACCCAGGCCATTTTTCTTCAGGCGTCCTGCACTCAAAACAATACCTCGCAACATTTTCAGACGCTTTATCATAGCAGCCAGAAACCGGATGCCAAATCATATCGCGCAACGAACCGGCGGCTCTGGCATTTCACACCCTCTGTTAATCACTCTGACTTAATTAAGCATATAATGTGAGTGCTTAAGATTGATGGTGGACGCTATGCGACAGGAACATGTCATTTTATTGAATGAGCAGGACCAACCCTGCGGAACGCTGGAAAAGTATGCGGCGCATACCGCCACAACACCCCTGCACTCCGCTTTCTCGTGCTGGATATTTAACGAGCAGGGCCAACTGCTGGTCACCCGCCGCTCGCTGCACAAAAAAGCCTGGCCAGGTGTCTGGACCAACTCTGTCTGCGGTCACCCGCAGTTGGGTGAAACCAACGAAGCCGCTATTGTCCGCCGGGCTCGCTTCGAACTGGGTGCAGACATCGACTTGCTCAACCCCGTATACGCTGACTTTCGTTATCGCGCCACGGACCCGAGTGGAATAGTTGAAAACGAAGTATGTCCGGTTTATGCCGCACATATCGTCAGTGAGCTACAGCTAAACCCAGATGAAGTGATGGATTGCCAGTGGAGCAATCTTGAGGATGTCTTAAGCGGGATTGACGCGACGCCGTGGGCTTTCAGTCCGTGGATGGTAATGCAGGTTGCAAACAAAGAAGCGCGTGCGCTGTTGCAGAATTACTGCCAACAATTTATTGCCTGATGGCGCTACGTTTATCTGGCCTACATTACGAATCGTAGGCCGGATAAGGCGTCAGCCGCCATCCGGCATTTCACATCTTACTTAACCGGGCGCATCGCCGGGAACAGGATCACGTCACGGATGGTGTGGCTGTTGGTGAACAGCATAACCATACGGTCGATACCAATGCCCAGACCCGCAGTCGGCGGCAGACCGTGTTCCAGAGCGGTAACGTAGTCTTCGTCGTAGAACATCGCTTCGTCATCACCCGCATCTTTGGCGTTAACCTGATCCTGGAAACGCTGCGCCTGATCTTCGGCATCGTTCAGCTCGCTGAAGCCGTTACCGATCTCACGTCCGCCGATGAAGAATTCGAAGCGATCGGTGATTTCCGGGTTTTCGTCATTACGACGCGCCAGCGGAGAAACTTCTGCCGGATACTCGGTAATGAAGGTTGGTTGAATCAGGTGCGCTTCTGCAACTTCTTCAAAGATCTCGGTCACAATACGGCCCAGACCCCAGCTCTTCTCAACTTTGATGCCGATAGATTCAGCAATCGCTTTTGCAGAGTCGAAGTTATCCAGATCGGCCATGTTGGTTTCCGGACGGTATTTCTGAATCGCTTCGCGCATGGTCAGTTTTTCAAACGGCTTACCGAAGTCGAAGACTTCTTCACCGTAAGGCACTTCAGTCGTTCCCAGAACGTTCTGCGCCAACGTACGGAACAGAGATTCAGTCAGTTCGATGAGATCTTTGTAGTCCGCATAAGCCATGTAGAGTTCCATCATGGTGAACTCTGGGTTATGGCGAACAGAGATGCCTTCGTTACGGAAGTTACGGTTAATTTCGAATACGCGTTCGAAGCCGCCAACCACCAGACGCTTGAGGTAAAGTTCCGGCGCGATACGCAGGTACATGTCCAGATCCAGCGCGTTATGATGGGTGATAAACGGACGCGCTGCCGCACCGCCTGGGATCACCTGCATCATCGGGGTTTCGACTTCCATAAAGCCGCGAGCAACCATGAACTGACGGATGCCAGCCATAATCTGTGAACGCACTTTAAAGGTATTGCGGGATTCATCGTTAGAGATGAGATCCAGGTAACGTTGACGATAGCGTGCTTCCTGATCCTGCAGACCGTGGAATTTGTCCGGCAGCGGGCGCAGCGCTTTGGTCAGCAGACGCAGTTCGGTGCAGTGGATAGACAGCTCACCGGTCTTGGTCTTGAACAACTTACCTTTCGCGCCGAGGATATCGCCCAGATCCCATTTTTTGAACTGCTCGTTGTAGACGCCTTCCGGCAGGTCATCGCGAGCAACGTACAGCTGAATACGGCCGCCAACGTCCTGCAGCGTAACGAATGATGCTTTACCCATAATACGACGGGTCATCATACGGCCAGCAACGGATACCTCAATGTTCAGCGCTTCCAGCTCTTCGTTTTCTTTCGCGTCGAAGTCAGCATGCAGTTGGTCTGAGGTATGATCGCGACGGAAATCGTTCGGGAACGGGATCCCCTGCTCACGCAGGCTCGCCAGCTTCTCACGGCGCGTTTTCAGTTCATTGTTAAGGTCGGCTACCGCGTCAGCGCCCTGTACGTGTTGTTCAGACATGTTGGTTCCTCATAACCCTGCTTTCAAACTTGCTTCGATAAATTGATCCAGGCTGCCATCCAGCACCGCCTGCGTGTTACGGGTTTCAACCCCGGTACGCAGATCTTTGATGCGGGAGTCATCAAGGACATAAGAACGAATCTGGCTACCCCAGCCGATATCTGACTTGGTGTCTTCCATCGCCTGTTTCTCGGCATTCTTCTTCTGCATTTCCAGTTCATAAAGCTTCGCTTTCATCTGCTTCATGGCCTGGTCTTTGTTCTTGTGCTGGGAACGGTCGTTCTGACACTGCGTCACAATCCCGGTCGGGATGTGGGTAATACGCACCGCAGATTCCGTACGGTTAACGTGCTGACCGCCTGCACCGGAGGCACGGTAAACGTCGATACGCAGGTCCGCCGGGTTGATATCGATATCAATATCATCGTCAACTTCCGGATAAACAAACGCCGAACTGAACGACGTATGGCGACGTCCGCCGGAGTCGAACGGACTCTTACGTACCAGACGGTGTACGCCGGTTTCAGTACGCAGCCAACCGTACGCATATTCACCAGCAATTCTGATGGTCACGGATTTAATACCCGCTACTTCACCTTCAGACTCTTCAATGATTTCAGTCTTAAAGCCGCGCGCTTCAGCCCAACGCAGATACATGCGCATCAGCATGCTTGCCCAGTCCTGCGCTTCCGTACCGCCAGAACCTGCCTGAATATCGAGATAGCAATCCGCGCTGTCATATTCACCGGAGAACATACGACGAAATTCCAGCTGGGCCAGCTTATCTTCCAGCGTATCGAGTTCTGCTACGGCTTCGTTAAAGGTTTCTTCGTCGTCGGCTTCTACAGCCAGTTCCAGCAGGCCGGAGACATCTTCCAGGCCCTGGCTCATCTGATCGAGCGTATCAACGATGGCCTCAAGGGAGGAACGCTCTTTGCCCAGCGCCTGAGCGCGTTCGGGTTCGTTCCACACGTCCGGCTGTTCCAGCTCGGCGTTTACTTCTTCCAGACGCTCTTTCTTGGCATCATAGTCAAAGATACCCCCTAAGAACGTCAGAGCGCTCCGTGAGGTCCTGAATGCGGTTATTTACCGGATTAATTTCAAACATTGTCTGATTTCTTTTATTGGACTAGTCAAAATGCGGTGATAAGAGCGGGATTGTAACTAATCCACGCCCTTTTTTATAGCGATTAGTGACGCTAAAGTGGCCAGATATTGTCGATTATAATCTGCAAGCTGCGGTTGCCGCGAAACTCGTTAATATCCAGTTTGTAGGCAAGCTGAACTTCGCGCACGCCGTTGTCCGGCCAGCAGGTGGTATCGACATTAAACGCAATACCGTCCAGCAGCGGACCACCGCCCACGGGCTCGACCATCACCTTCAGATGACGCTCACCGACCAGACGCTGCTGGAGCAAACGGAAATGCCCGTCAAACAGCGGTTCCGGGAACATTTGCCCCCACGGTCCGGCATCGCGCAGCATTTGTGCGATCTCCATGGTCATCTCCGCCGCGCTCAGTGGGCCATCCGACACCACTTCACCTTGCAGTAAGGCAGGATCCAGCCACTCGGTTACCAGCTCGCCAAAACGCTGCTGGAAACGCTCAAACTGCGCCTCTTCAAGCGATAAACCCGCCGCCATGGCGTGACCGCCAAACTTGAGGATCATGCCCGGATAAAGGGTGTCCAGGCGCTCCAGCGCATCGCGCATGTGCAGCCCCTGAATCGAACGCCCGGATCCTTTGAGAGTACCGTCACCTGCCGGGGCAAACGCTATCACTGGACGATGGAATCGCTCTTTAATACGCGATGCCAGAATCCCCACAACGCCCTGATGCCACTCGGGATGATACATTGCCAGGCCGCCCGGTAGCGTATCGCTACTGCGTTCCAGCTTTTCACACAAGGTCAGTGCTTCGGCCTGCATACCCTGCTCGATCTCTTTGCGCGTCTGGTTGAGCGCATCCAGCTCATTGGCCAGCACACGCGCTTCGCCAATGTTGTCGCACAGCAACAGCGCCACACCAACGGACATATCGTCCAGACGGCCCGCCGCATTCAGCCGTGGCCCGAGGGCAAAACCTAAATCACTGGCTGCCAGCTTTAGGGGGTCGCGATTGGAAATCTCCAGCAGCGCTTTAATACCAGGGCGACACTTTCCGGCGCGGATACGGCTTAAGCCTTGCCACGTCAGAATACGGTTATTGGCATCCAGCGGGACCACGTCCGCCACCGTGCCAAGTGCAACCAGATCGAGCAAATCTGCCAGGTTCGGCGGTGCAATGCCGCGTTCATCAAACCAGCCTTTGTCACGCAGGAAAGTACGCAGCGCCAGCATCAGATAGAAGGCTACACCAACGCCTGCCAGCGATTTCGACGGGAACTCACAGTCGGGCAGATTAGGATTGATGATTGCCTCTGCGCCCGGCAGCGTATCCCCTGGCAGGTGGTGATCGGTCACAACGACCGGGATCCCCAACGTTCTGGCATGTTCGACACCCGCGTGAGACGAGATGCCGTTGTCTACGGTGACAATCAGCTGAGCGCCCCGGGCATGGGCCTGATCAACGACTTCCGGGCTTAAACCATAACCGTCTTCAAAACGATTTGGCACCAGGTAGTCAACGTTACTGCAGCCCAACGCGCGCATCGCCAGGATGCTTAGCGCCGTGCTGGTCGCACCATCAGCGTCAAAATCGCCGACAACGATGATTCGGGTTCCTTCGCGAAAGGCGTTGTAGAGGATCTCAACCGCTTTTTCGACGCCGTTCAAATGTTGCCACGGCAGCATGCCTTTCACGCTACGCTCAAGCTCCTGCGCGCTACGTACACCACGGCTGGCGTATAAACGGCGCAGCAGTGGCGGCAAGTCGGCAGGTAGCTCGGCGGTCTCGTCGGCCTCACGCCGACGAAGTTGTATCTGTTGTTTCACGCGAATTATTTACCGCTGGTTTGTTTTGCATGTGCGTCGAGGAATTCTTTCATCTCTTTCGGGCCCTGATAGCCAGGTACGACATAGCCATTGCTCAGCACAATCGCCGGTGTACCGCTGACGCCAAACTGTACGCCCAGCGCATAGTGGTTAGCGATATCCACATCACAGGTCGCCGCTTTTACACCCTTGCCAGTCATCGCGTCGTCAAAGGCTTTGTTTTTGTCCTTAGCACACCAGATAGACTTCATGTCCTGCTCAGCCTGGCTGTCCAGCCCCTGACGTGGGAAGGCCAGATAACGTACGGTGATCCCCAACGCATTGTAATCTTTCATCTCTTCATGCAGCTTGTGGCAGTAACCACAAGTGATGTCGGTGAAAACAGTAATGACGTGTTTTTCCTGCGGCGCTTTGTAGATGATCATCTCTTTTTCCAGCGCGTTCAGATGCTTCATCAGCAGTTGGTTGGTGACGTTCACCGGACTTGCGCCGCTCACGTCATACATCGGTCCCTGAATAATATGTTTACCGTCTTCAGTTACGTACAGCACGCCGCTATTGGTCAGTACGGTTTTCATGCCCACAACCGGAGCAGGTTGAATCTCGGTGCTCTGCACACCCAGCTTTGCTAATGACTGGCGAATTGCAGCGTCGTCTGCATGTACCATGCCGGAAAACGCCGTCGCCAGCAGGGTGAACATCATAAAACGTTTTTTCATAGCCTATCCTATCCTGTCCTGTCAGCACTCACGCTCGCGGGTGATGCTGTTGATGTAGTTGCCGCAAGCGCTCCGTTGCGACATGAGTATAAATTTGCGTTGTCGAGAGATCGCTATGCCCCAGTAGCATCTGCACCACGCGCAGATCTGCGCCATGGTTGAGCAGATGCGTGGCAAATGCGTGCCGCAGGACGTGCGGTGACAGCTTTTCGCTGTCGATTCCCGCCAACACAGCATAGTGTTTGATACGATGCCAGAAGGTCTGACGGGTCATCTGTTGCGCCCGCTGACTAGGAAACAGCACATCAATCGATACGCCGTTGAGCAACCATGGACGCCCATGCTCCAGGTATGTTTCCAGCCAGTACACTGCCTCCTCTCCCAACGGGACAAGGCGCTCTTTGTTACCTTTACCGATCACCCGTACCACGCCCTGACGCAGGCTGACGTCACTCATCGTCAGTCCTACCAGTTCAGACACGCGCAGACCCGTTGCATACAACACTTCCAACATGGCTTTGTCGCGTAGCTCCAGCGGTTGATCGATAAGCGGCGCCTGCAGCAGTCGTTCTACCTGCGCTTCGCTGAGATCTTTGGGCAGACGCTGCGGAAGTTTAGGTGATGCAAGCGAGGCGCTGGGGTCATCTTCGCGATATTTTTCGCGGTACAGATGCTGAAAAAAACGTCGCGTCGCACTGAGCAAACGTGCAGAACTGGTGGCTTTATACCCTCCATCCATCCGCTCAGCCAGCAAGGCTTGCAGATCATCACTTTGCGCGGTCGCAAGCGAAGCGCCGCGGTGATGTAACCATTCCACAAGCATGGTCAGATCGCGACGATACGCACTTAATGTGTTTTCCGCCAGATTTCGTTCCAGCCACAGGGCATCAAGAAACTGCTCGATGCGCGCCAGATCCTGTTCCACTCGCGCCCCTTATTCCACTCTCATTTTTGATGCATTATGCCTCATTGTGCCGGGATTGCGGCGATTCTGTTACACTACCCGCAACGCTACAGCAGAATTGAGATGTTTACGTCATGAACATGGGTCTTTTTTACGGTTCCAGCACCTGCTACACCGAAATGGCAGCAGAAAAAATCCGCGATATCCTGGGTCCCGAACTGGTGACACTGCACAACCTCAAAGACGATTCCCCGACCCTAATGGAGCAGTATGACGTGCTCATTTTGGGCATCCCAACCTGGGATTTCGGTGAAATTCAGGAGGACTGGGAAGCGGTCTGGGAGCAACTGGACGACCTCAACCTGGAAGGAAAGATTGTCGCGCTTTACGGTATGGGTGATCAGTTGGGATACGGTGAATGGTTCCTGGATGCGCTGGGTATGTTGCACGATAAACTGATCACCAAAGGTGTAAAGTTTGTCGGCTACTGGCCCACCGAAGGCTACGAATTCACCAGCGATAAACCCGTCATTGCCGATGGGCAGCTGTTTGTTGGTTTGGCGCTGGATGAAACGAACCAGTACGATCTCAGCGATGAACGCATTCAGGCCTGGTGCGAGCAAATTCTTGGCGAAATGGCCGAGCACTGGTCCTGAATTTCTGCCGACTGACGGCTAAGGTCGCAACCTTACCGTCAGTACTACTTCTGCTTCGCCTTTTGCAGCATCAACCGCCGTAAATCCCGCCACTCTGCATCATCCATACTGTCTGCCGCCAGCCACAAATGTTGACGTTTTCCGGCATCAGAGCGCAAACGCAGCATCATGCCTGTTTTAACCATCCAGGGGGCGCTAACGATAGACCACTCTTGCCCTTGCCAGCGCAGACGGCCATCCATCAACAGCCGAATCTCACCCTGACAGGCGTTGATTCGACGCTGACTGCGAACGCTATCGAATACCACCAGAGAGAGCAAAACCAGCCATAATGGGGTGTAGCTCAATGGCCAGGGCATCAATAAAATAAACACCGCGACCAGCCCATGAATTAGCAGTGAAAGCCACTGCGCGCGCCATGATACGCGTAAATCAGATTGCCACTGGACCACGTTCCCGATTCCGTGTCTGGATAAGTCGCACCATCTGCTCCAGCTCAGCATCAGCTGGTTTCCCATGATTCATCAACCAGTTAAATAAATCTGGATCATCACATTCTAGCAGACGGATAAAGATACGTTTTTCTTCGTCACTTAAGCTGTCATATTCATGTTCGAAAAACGGCATGATCGAGATGTCCAGCTCGCGCATACCGCGGCGGCATGCCCAATGAATACGTGCTTTGTTGTTAATATCCATGTTCTTCTCCCTGTCTCGCGAAAACGAAGTATCCCGCTATTGTAACGTGTTTTTCCCGCTCTTTTACGGGAATATCAGTAAACTGAAGCTCGCTCGCTAAATAAAACCTTATTAAGCCAAAGGATTCACCATTTTTTGATGTTTCCTCGCAAAGCGCAATATATGGCACAAATAGCCTGTTTAAACCGCTTGCAATGGGCCATAGCTCTTTTACCATTAGTCATTATCACTGCGTTAAGCAAATCAGGACATTATTATGGCTTTTACATCTTTTCCTCCTCGCCAGCCTTTCGCGTCAACGCGTTTGCCTCTGACGCTAATGACGCTCGATGACTGGGCGCTCGCCACCATCACCGGTGTCGACAGTGAGAAGTATATTCAGGGTCAGGTCACGGCGGATGTCAGCCAGATGACCGAGCATCAGCACCTGTTAGCTGCACATTGTGACGCCAAAGGTAAAATGTGGAGCAACCTGCGTCTGTTCCGACAGGGTGACGGTTTTGCATGGCTTGAGCGCCGTAGCCTGCGTGATGCGCAGCTCACCGAGCTGAAAAAATACGCGGTCTTCTCGAAGGTGGCGATTGCCCCGGATGACGAGCGTGTCCTGCTGGGCGTAGCGGGATTCCAGGCACGTGCAGCGCTGGCCAATCTCTTTAACGAATTACCGAACAGTGATAAGCAGGTCATTACCGAAGGTGCCTCCACGGTATTGTGGTTCGAACACCCTGCTGAACGTTTTCTGCTGATCGTTGATGCCACCACAGCAGAAACCTTGGTTGAAAAGCTGCGTGGCGAAGCAGAGTTAAATAACAGCCAGCAGTGGCTGGCGCTGGATATCGAAGCGGGTATCCCCGTTATTGATACAGCCAACAGTGCACAGTTTATTCCACAGGCTACCAATCTGCAGGCTTTGGGCGGGATCAGCATTAAAAAAGGCTGCTACACCGGTCAGGAAATGGTTGCTCGTGCAAAATTCCGCGGAGCCAATAAACGCGCCATGTGGACTTTGGCGGGTGCCGCCGGTCGAGTACCGGAAGCTGGCGAAGACCTTGAATTAAAAATGGGCGAGAACTGGCGTCGTACCGGTACCGTACTTGCCGCAGTAAAACTGGCCGATGGTCAGGTACTGGTGCAGGTTGTGATGAATAACGACATGGAGGCCGACAGCGTGTTCCGCGTTCGTGACGACGCAAAAACGCTGCAAATCGTACCGCTGCCGTATTCGTTGGAAGAGTAAATGAATAATGCCTGATTGCGATGCGTCTATCAGGCATGCTGGCTTTTGTTTTGTAGGCCGGGTAAGGCGCTAGCCTCCATCCGGCGTCAGTGATTACGCCTGACCAACGTACAGATAGATCGCCAGGAAGTGGCAAACGCTGCCGCCCAGCACAAAGCCGTGCCAGATCGCATGGTTATAAGGAATACGCTTACAGACGTAGAAAATTACGCCCAGGGAATACACCACACCGCCAACAGCCAGCAACGTCACGCCTCCCGCTTCCAACTTAACCGCCAGTTGATACACCACAATCAGCGATAGCCAGCCCATTGTCAGGTAGGTTACCAGCGACAGAACCTTAAATCGGTGCGCAATGGTCAGTTTGAATAAAATACCGATCAGCGCCAGGCTCCAGATAACAATCATCAGTCCACGTGCCAGCGGCGAATCAAGCCCCACCAGCAGAAATGGCGTGTAGGTCCCGGCAATCAGCAGATAAATCGCACAGTGGTCAAATTTTTTCAGCCAGACTTTCGCTCTCTGATGGGGGATCGCGTGATACAAGGTTGAGGCGAGGAACAGCAGGATCATGCTGCCGCCGTACAGGCTATAGCTGGTAATGGCCATAGCGCTGGCGTTGGTATCTACTGCCTGGACCAGTAATAACACCAGTCCGACAATCCCAAACACCAGCCCGATACCGTGACTGATGCTATTGGCTATTTCCTCTGCCAACGAATATCCCTGCGCGATTAATGGCTTCTGAACCATAAGTTACTCCCCAGAAACGAACACTTTCGTTATTGCGCCTCTAGCGTAACTGAGAATGGTTCCAGTGAACACCTGTTAGCTAAAATAAATATCACATTAATATTAATCCTTTAAAATCATTGTGTTGTAAGTGATTTTTCAACTAACAGATGTTTCTTTAAATCAAAGGCATTTAAAATCAATCACATAAAATTGCGTCTGATTCGGGTAAATCTCGGCAATCACATGTTTAAGTTCTTCAAGCGTCATGTTTTCCTGCTGGGCATGTTTATCCGTTAGCGTATCCAGCGTGACAGTTGAGGTGCCAACAACCTCAATCGTGCAGAAGTAACCGTCATCTTCGAAGCGCCCAACCCGTAAAATGTCCCCGGCTTTGAAGTGTGATTCGGACTCGTCACGAATGGTGATGGTCTTGCGTCCGGCCAGAATGTCATCCTGGAAACGCTGAAAAAAAGTGATGTCATTTGGCTGCATGTTATTATTCCCTGTAGATGAAGTCTGATGAGTGAGTTTTGCCATTGTGAGTATGTTCTCCCACGCTGCCATCGCCAGTCTCAACAATCTTGAGATGCTGGTCTACAACTATGTCATCAAAAACCGTGACAAAGTCATGTACATGACCATTCGCGAACTGGCCGATGCCGTGGGTGTTTCCACTACCACCGTCCTGCGCTTTTGCCGCAAGCTTAAATGTGAGGGTTACTCAGAATTTCGCGTGCGCTTCAAATTATATTTAGAGCAGAATGAACCGCAACAGGCTAATTTCGGTGCCAGCGAAATTATCAGTTTCTTTAAAGGCGTCAATAACGACGAATTCGATAAACTGCTCGATCAGGCTGTTGATATTATATTATCGTCCGAACGTATTATATTCGTCGGAGCGGGAACGTCTGGAGCGCTGGCAAAATATGGCGCACGTTTTTTCTCAAACGTCGGTAAATTCAGTAATCACATTGACGATCCTTATTTCCCGGTCACTAACGACATGGCCAGAAACGCGCTGGCGATCGTGCTTTCCGTATCTGGTGAAACAGAAGAGATCCTGCGCTTTGCCAGCCAGTTCAGTCTGCACAACTGTAAGGTTCTGTCGGTCACCAGCCATGAAAACTCTCGCCTGGCGAAACTCGCCGACTTTAACCTCTCCTGGCATGTTCCACAAACACGTATTGCCGGGGTATACGATATAACCACGCAGATCCCCGTTATTTATATTCTGGAATCACTCGGTCGCAAGCTGGCGAAAAGAATAGCGTAAAAAAACAATCTGTTTTTTTGATGTAACAAATCACATTTACGCTATTTTGTTATATCGTGACATTTATCTTTCCTTTGTTAGACTCAAAATCAGATTGTATTAATTTGAGACTAAGCGCAGATGAAAAAACTTACCTTACCAAACGATTTTTTATGGGGCGGCGCGGTTGCGGCGCACCAGGTTGAAGGCGGCTGGAACAAAGGTGGCAAAGGCCCCAGCATTTGCGACGTACTGACCGGAGGGGCACACGGTGTTCCGCGAGAAATCACTCAGGAAGTTGAGCCCGGTAAGTACTACCCCAACCACGAAGCTGTCGATTTTTACAGTCATTACAAAGAAGACATCAAGCTGTTTGCCGAGATGGGGTTCAAATGCTTCCGTACCTCCATCGCCTGGACCCGTATCTTCCCCAAAGGGGACGAAACCCAACCGAATGAAGAAGGGCTAAAGTTCTACGACGACATGTTCGATGAACTGCTGAAGTACAACATTGAACCAGTCATCACCCTTTCCCACTTTGAAATGCCGCTGCACCTGGTTCAACAGTACGGTAGCTGGACCAATCGTAAAGTCGTCGATTTCTTTGTCCGTTTTGCTGAAGTCGTTTTTGAGCGCTATAAGCACAAGGTCAAATACTGGATGACCTTCAATGAGATCAACAACCAGCGTAACTGGCGCGCGCCGCTGTTTGGCTATTGCTGCTCCGGCGTGGTGTATACCGAGCATGAAAACCCTGAAGAGACTATGTACCAGGTGCTGCATCACCAGTTCGTGGCCAGCGCGCTGGCGGTAAAGGCGGCACGTCGCATCAACCCGGAAATGAAAGTAGGCTGCATGCTGGCGATGGTGCCACTGTACCCGTTCTCCTGTAAGCCTGAAGATGTGATGTTCGCGCAGGAATCGATGCGTGAGCGCTACGTTTTCACTGACGTTCAGCTGCGCGGCTACTATCCATCATATGTACTGAACGAGTGGGAACGCCGCGAATTCAACATCCGAATGGAGGCCGGCGATGAGCAAATCCTGCGTGAAGGCACCTGTGACTATCTCGGATTCAGTTACTACATGACCAACGCGGTAAAAGCGGAAGGTGGCAGCGGCGATGCCATTTCTGGTTTTGAGGGCAGCGTACCGAACCCGCACGTAAAAGCCTCCGACTGGGGCTGGCAGATTGACCCCGTCGGTCTACGCTATGCCTTATGTGAGCTGTATGAACGCTACCAGAAGCCGCTGTTTATCGTTGAAAACGGATTTGGTGCCTACGACAAAGTGGAAGAAGACGGCAGCATCAACGACGACTATCGCATCGACTATCTGCGCGCCCACGTTGAAGAGATGATGAAAGCAGTGACCTATGATGGCGTAGACCTGATGGGCTACACGCCGTGGGGCTGCATCGACTGCGTGTCGTTTACCACCGGTCAGTACAGCAAACGTTACGGCTTTATCTACGTGAACAAACATGACGACGGCACCGGCGATATGTCACGTTCACGGAAGAAGAGTTTTGACTGGTACAAAGAGGTGATTGCCAGCAACGGCGAGAATCTGTAATTTTTTGCCGGATGGCGGCGTAAACGCCTTATCCAGCCTACAGGTTATACTCCCGTAGGCTGGATAAACGCAGCGCTATCCGGCAATTAAATCCCTACTTCCCGCCCGCCAGTTCCAGAAAACTGCCCGTTACGTAAGATGCCTTCTCGCTCAACAGCCAGGTAATTGCCTGCGCGACTTCTTCCGGCTGCCCGCCACGCTGCATAGGCAACAGTGATTTCACGCGATCGACTCTTCCCGGCTCGCCGCCTGATGCGTGCATTTCAGTGTAGATAAGACCTGGTCGCACGCAGTTTACGCGGATCCCTTGTGCCGCAACCTCCAGCGCCAGGCCGGTGGTGAGCGTGTCCACAGCGCCTTTCGAGGCCGCGTAATCAACATATTCGGATGGCGCACCAAGCCGCGATGCCGCCGAAGAGACATTTACAATCGATCCACCCTGACCGCCGTGCTTGAACGACATGCGCTTTACCGCTTCCCGACAGCACAGAAAATAGCCGGTAACGTTGGTTGCCAGTACGCGATTAATTCGTTCGGCGGTTAAGTTTTCGACCGTGCTTTGCTCAAACAAGATCCCGGCATTATTCACCAGGGCAGTCAGTTGCTCGCCTTCACGGTCAATAGACTCAAACATTGCCACCACCTGGCTTTCATCACTGATATCCGCACGCAAAGCAAATGCTTTACCGCCTGCAGCGACGATGTTGTTCACCACCTCGGTTGCCGCACGAATATTGTGATGAAAATTCACGGCGACCGTGTAACCCTCTTGCGCCAGTTGCAGCGCGGTTGCTCGACCAATGCCACGACTGCCGCCCGTCACCAATGCTATAGCCATAACGTTTCTCCCAAAAAATAAAGGCGCCGAAGCGCCTTTAAAAGATAGTTGAATCAGCAGATTACTGATATTCGCTCATCGGTACACAGGAGCAGAACAGGTTACGGTCACCGTAAACGTCATCAAGGCGTTTCACGGTTGGCCAGTATTTGTTCGCCACACCCGCCGGGAAGACGGCGATTTCGCGGCTGTAACCGTGATTCCACTCCGCGACCAGCTCGTTTTGCGTGTGCGGTGAGTTAACCAGCGGGTTATCTTCCAGTGACCATTCACCGGCTTTCACGCGATCGATCTCAGCGCGGATTGCCAGCATCGCATTGATAAAGCGATCCAGTTCCACTTTGCTTTCAGATTCAGTCGGTTCAACCATCAGGGTACCCGCGACCGGGAATGACATAGTCGGCGCATGGAAACCGTAATCGATTAGGCGCTTGGCAATATCCAGTTCGCTGATGCCGGTCTCTTCTTTCAGTGGGCGAATGTCGAGAATACATTCATGCGCCACGCGACCATCGCGACCGGTATACAGTACCGGATAAGCATCTTTCAGACGGCTGGCAATGTAGTTAGCGTTAAGAATCGCCACCTGGCTTGCCTGCTTCAGACCTTCTGCGCCCATCATACGGATGTACATCCAGCTGATTGGCAGAATGGATGCGCTACCGAACGGCGCCGCAGAAACTGCGCCCTGACGGGTCAGCATCCCTTCAATCTGCACTACGCTGTGGCCCGGTACAAACGGCGCCAGATGTGATTTCACGCCGATCGGTCCCATACCTGGGCCGCCGCCGCCGTGCGGAATGCAGAATGTTTTATGCAGGTTGAGGTGCGAGACATCTGCGCCAATAAAGCCCGGCGTGGTGATCCCAACCTGAGCGTTCATGTTCGCGCCATCAAGGTAAACCTGGCCGCCGAACTGGTGCACAACGTCGCACACTTCACGGATCGTTTCTTCATAAACGCCGTGGGTGGATGGGTAGGTCACCATAATGCAAGAAAGGTTGTCGGCATGTTGTTCTGCTTTTGCTCGCAGATCGTCCAGGTCGATGTTGCCGTTCTTATCACAGGCGACAACCACTACCTGCATACCCGCCATCTGTGCAGACGCCGGGTTGGTACCGTGGGCAGAAGCCGGGATCAAGCAGATATCGCGATGACCTTCGTTACGGCTTTCGTGATAATGACGAATCGCCAGCAGACCCGCATACTCGCCCTGCGCGCCGGAGTTCGGCTGCATGCAGACGGCATCATAACCGGTCAGTTTTACCAACCACTCGGAAAGCTGGCCGATCATCTGGTGATAACCTTCAGCCTGCTCTGGCGGGCAGAACGGATGCAGCTCAGCGAATTCAGGCCAGGTGATAGGGATCATCTCGGCAGCGGCGTTGAGCTTCATAGTGCAGGAACCCAGCGGGATCATTGCCTGATTCAGCGCCAGATCTTTACGCTCCAGTGAGTGCATGTAGCGCATCATCTCGGTTTCGCTGTGATAGCGGTTGAACACCGGGTGGCTGAGGATCGCATCGTCACGCAGCATGCTTTCCTGAATAGAACGGCTGTCGAGCGCCACGTCTTTATCCAGCGTATCGATGTTCAGAGCGTGATTGTCGCCCAGCAGAACATTGAACAACTGCACCACGTTTTCACGGGTGGTGGTTTCATCGAGCGTAATACCTACCGCGTTATGGATATCGCTACGCAGGTTGATTTCTGCCGCTTCGGCACGCGCCAGCACTGCGGCCTTATCGGCTACTTCAACGCACAGAGTGTCGAAGTAATGCGCATGACGCAGCTTCAATCCTTTCTGTTGCAGACCGGCTGCCAGGATATCAGTCAGGCGGTGGATGCGATTAGCAATGCGTTTCAGGCCAACCGGACCATGATAAACGGCATACAGGCTGGCGATGTTGGCCAGCAGGACCTGCGAGGTACAAATGTTGGAGTTCGCTTTCTCGCGGCGGATATGCTGCTCACGAGTCTGCATCGCCATGCGCAGTGCGGTATTGCCCGCCGCATCTTTGGAGACGCCGATAATACGGCCTGGCATGGAGCGTTTGAATTCGTCTTTCGCGGCGAAGAATGCCGCGTGTGGGCCACCGTACCCCATCGGTACGCCGAAGCGTTGTGCAGAACCGAAAACGATATCCGCGCCCTGTTTGCCCGGAGCAGTCAGCAGTACCAGCGCCATAAAGTCGGCTGCGACACTGACCACAACTTTACGGGATTTCAGCTCGGTAATCAGTTTGCTGTAGTCATGCACTTCACCGGTGGTGCCAACCTGCTGCAACAGCACGCCAAACACATCCTGGTGATCCAGTGCTTTCGCCGCGTCATCAACAATGACATCAAAACCAAAGGTTTGTGCACGAGTACGCACGACGTCCAGCGTTTGCGGATGAACATCAGCCGCAACGAAGAAGCGGTTGGCGTTTTTCAGTTTGCTGACGCGTTTTGCCATCGCCATCGCTTCAGCCGCCGCGGTGGCTTCATCTAGCAGAGAGGCGGAGGCCATGTCCAGACCGGTCAGATCCAGTGTGACCTGTTGGAAGTTGAGCAGCGCTTCCAGGCGCCCCTGAGAAACTTCTGGCTGATACGGCGTATACGCAGTGTACCAGCCCGGGTTTTCCAGCATGTTGCGCAGGATAACCGGTGGCAACTGCACGGCGGTGTAGCCCATGCCAATGTAGGACGTGAAGCGCTTGTTACGCCCAGCGATGGCTTTTAATTCAGCCAGCGCAGCGTATTCGGTCGCCGCCTCGCCCACCTGCGGCGGGGTTGCGAGCTGAATGTCTTTCGGCACAATCTGGCCGATCAGCGCGTTTAACGACTCGGCGCCAACCGCATTCAGCATCTCTTGCTGCTGTGCGGCGTCCGGTCCGATGTGGCGTTCAATGAAAGCGCCGCTGTTTTCAAGCTGGCTTAACGTCTGTGTCATGGGCGATGGTTCCTGAAACGTGCAGTGAATCGTGATTGTCTCTGTCTACGAGCCCGGCAGCGCTAGCGCTTACCGGGTCTACGCATGCTTTGTAGGCCGGATAAGCGCAGCGCCATCCGGCAAAAGCGTATTTACTCGTCTTCTAACAATGCTTCATATGCGGTCGCATCCAGCAGCGATTCAATTTCGCTTTCATCGCTGGCTTTGATTTTGAAAATCCAGCCGCCCGCATACGGCTCGCTGTTGACCAGTTCCGGGGAGTCGCTGAGCGCGTCGTTAACCGCCACAATCTCACCACCTACTGGCGCATAGATATCGGATGCCGCTTTTACGGACTCCGCAACGGCACAATCATCGCCCGCGCTGACGGTTGCGCCAACTTCTGGCAGGTCAACGAAAACCATGTCACCTAACAGCTCCTGAGCGTGTTCGGTGATACCAACGGTGTAAGAGCCGTCAGCTTCTTTGCGCAGCCATTCGTGTTCTTTGCTGTATTTCAGTTCTGCAGGTACGTTGCTCATCAATCAATCTCCAAAAAAGGATGAATTACGCGACGGCTTTGCCGTTACGCACAAAAACAGGTTTAGTCACTTTTACCGGCATTTCGCGGTTACGGATCTGCACGATCGCAGTTTCGCCGATACCCGCAGGGACACGCGCCAACGCGATGCTGTAACCAAGAGTTGGGGAGAATGTCCCGCTGGTGATAATGCCTTCCTGCTGGTTGCCGGAAGCATCGGTGAAGCGCACCGGCAGTTCATTACGCAGCACGCCTTTCTCGGTCATCACCAGCCCGACCAGTTGTTCGTGGCCTTTTTCACGCTGCATTTCCAACGCTTCACGACCGATAAAGTCGCGGTCAGCCGGTTCCCATGCGATGGTCCAGCCCATGTTGGCCGCCAGCGGAGAAATGCCTTCGTCCATCTCCTGACCGTACAGGTTCATACCGGCTTCCAGACGCAACGTGTCACGTGCGCCGAGACCGCAGGGTTTGACACCAGCCTGTACCAGCGCACGCCAGAAATCTGCCGCTTTTTCATTCGGCATGGCAATTTCATAGCCTGCTTCGCCGGTATAACCGGTGGTTGCGATAAACAAGTCGCCCGCCTGAACGCCGAAGAACGGCTTCATGCCTGCTACCGCCTGACGCTGCTCGTCAGTAAACAACGTAGCTGCTTTTTCCTGTGCATTTGGACCCTGTACCGCAATCAGCGACAGGTCGTCACGAACGGTGATGTCGATAGCGTATGGTTCAGCGTGTTGGGTAATCCAGGAGAGGTCTTTTTCGCGGGTGGCGGAGTTTACAACGAGGCGGAAGAAATCTTCAGTGAAGTAGTAGACAATCAGGTCATCTATCACGCCGCCCGAAGCGTTAAGCATACCGGAGTAGAGGGCTTTACCCGTCTTCGTTAGCTTTGCGACGTCGTTTGCCAGCAGATAACGCAAGAACTCCCGAGTGCGGCTACCGCGCAGGTCGACGATGGTCATATGCGACACATCAAACATTCCGGCATCGGTGCGAACAGCATGGTGTTCATCGAGCTGAGAACCGTAATGCAGTGGCATCATCCAGCCATGGAAATCGACCATGCGCGCGCCACATAGCGTGTGTTGTTCGTACAAAGGAGTCTGTTGAGCCATCTTTTCCTCGTTGAATAAGCGGGGCTATCAACTCTTTCGCGGTGAAATTATCGCCACGAAACCCAGCACCGCAGCCGCTCCAGGGGCTACGACGCAAACGTTCTCTTTGTCCTGAACTTACCACCGAAACAGACGCTAAACCATAAGTCAAAATTAACCATCACATTAGCTTATGGCGAAAAACAGCCTGATCGCCAACAGAATAAAACTCCACGTATGTAGTAATAAACCAGAATAACAAACAAAGATAAGCGCAAACTTACAGCACCAGTCCACATTAAATGTGGAAAAAATGTCAAAAATGGCGTTATGAAAAAAACGTGATATTAAAAAAACTAATGCGAAAAAAGGCGTGGAATTAGATTATTTCAAATGAGAGAAGCACCCCGGCGCGCAGGCCGGGAGAGGAAAGTGTGACGGGTCTCAAACTCTTAAGATTGTCCTTACGGACACTAACGTAACCACTCGGGAAGATCGTTCAGTCCCATCGCCTGACGGATGAGTTGTGGTTTTACGCCCGGGAGGGTATCGGCCAGTTTCAGCCCAATATCGCGTAGCAGTTTTTTCGCCGGATTCTCGCCTGCAAACAGTTCACGGAAACCCTGCATCCCTGCCAGCATCAGCGCTGCGCTGTGCTTACGGCTGCGTTCGTAGCGGCGTAAATAAAGATACTGACCAATATCTTTACCCTGACGCTGTAGCCGCTTAAGTTCATCGATCAGCTCCGCCGCATCCATAAAGCCAAGGTTAACCCCCTGACCCGCCAGCGGGTGGATGGTATGCGCCGCATCCCCCACCAGCACCAGACGATGGGCGGCGAACTGACGGGCATAACGTCCCGTCAGCGGAAACGCCTGACGTTCGCTTTCAAGGCTGCACAGCCCCAGACGATTATCAAAAGCGATATTCAGCGCCTGATTAAACTCGTCAATGCTTGCCTGCTGCATACATTCTGCTTCCTGCGGCGAGAGCGACCAGACGATAGAACACAGGTGTGGATCGCTGAGCGGCAGGAATGCCAGGATCCCCTCGCCGTGAAACGCCTGACGCGCAACCGCACCGTGCGCTTCCTGCGTACGGATAGTCGCCACCAGCGCATGATGACGATAATCCCAGAAGGTGAGCGGAATATCCGCTTTGTTGCGCAGCCAGGAGTTAGCACCATCAGCACCGACGACCAGGCGGGCCGTCAGCATTGCGCCATCTTTCAGGGTCAGAAATGCTTCGTTCTCACCCCAGGCCACCTGCTGTAATTCAGCAGGTGCCATCAGCGTAATATCCGCTGAACGCTGCGCCTTTTGCCACAGCGCATAATGAATCTCTGAGTTTTCGACAATGTGCCCCAAATGGCTGTAGCCCATGCTCTGGTCATCAAACGCAATACGCCCAAAGCTGTCTTTGTCCCAGACTTCCATGCCGTGGTAGCAGCAAGCGCGACGGGCAACAATGTCGGACCAGACGCCAAGACGGGTAAGCAGTTTTTCGCTGGCGGCATTAATGGCCGAAACACGAAGCTGAGGAGGTGCATCCGCCGCCAACGGCTGCGGAACATGTTGTTCTAATACAGCAACGCGCAACCCGCTGCCCTGTAAGCCGCAGGCAACCGCCAGTCCTACCATGCCGCCACCAACAATTGCTACATCAACACTTTGCACTGTTTGCTCCTGAAAATAGGACAATCAAAAACCGTAGGCCGGATAAGGCAAAGCCGCCATCCGGCATCAATTCCGCGACATTGCCTGATGGCGCTGCGCTTATCAGGCCTACTTCTTTAATTCGGCCTACAGATTATATTTAGCGCGCAACCCAGCCCAGGGTCCGCTCCGCCAGCGCATCGCGCGCAGGGGGGAATAATTCCATCGCCATCAGCCCGGCATTACGCCCAACAACCAGCGGGGCCCAGTGATTGGCAAACAAATACACTAAATTATTGGTCACACCAATCGTCGTATCACGATCGCTTTCGCGGCGCTGCTGATAGCGTGCCAGCACCGCATAATCACCCACATCTTCCGCGCCGTTTTCCGCCTGCGTCAACGTCTCAGCCAGGCTCATTACGTCACGCAGGCCCAGGTTGAAACCTTGCCCGGCAATGGGATGCAGCGTCTGGGCGGCGTTCCCTACCAGCACGGTACGATGGGTAATCGCCTTCAGCGCTGTAGTTAACGAAAGCGGGTAGGCGCTGCGTTTACCGGCCTGGGTAATACGTCCCAGTCGCCAGCCAAAAGCGGTTTGTAGTTCACGGCAAAACTGTTCGTCGGACCAGGCCATAATCTCATCACGCTGCTCCAGCGGATGGCACCACACCAACGAGCAGCGACCGTCAGACATCGGCAGCATTGCCAGCGGACCATATTGCGTGAAGCGTTCAAACGCTCGCCCGTCGTGCGGTACAGAGGTCGTGACGTTGGCAATTACCGCCAGTTGCTCATAAGGCTGTTGCAGCCAGTCAACACCGCAGGCGGTAGCCAGTGCGGAGCGCGTACCGTCGGCGGCCACCAGCAGGCGACCATCAATCATTTCGCCATTTTCCAGCGTAACTTCTACGCGCTCCTGCGTGCGCGACACGCTGGCTACGCGATCGGGGCAGTGCAATGTGACGCCCGGCGCTTTGCGCAGCAGCGCAAACAGACGCAGCCCGACGTCGTGCAGTTCTACCACCTGGCCCAGAGCCGGAATACGGTATTCCTGCGCATCCAGCGTCACAAATCCGGCATGACCGCGATCGCTGACGTGAACCGTTTTAATGGCCGTTGCGCAATCGGCAATCGCCTGCCATACGCCAATTCGCGCCAGTTGTTGGCAGGTTCCTGCCGCCAGAGCGATCGCCCTGGCATCAAACCCGGGATGGCGGTCAGTTTCAGGTTCGCTCGCTTCTATCAGATGAACCGGCAGAGTCCCATGGCTGAGCTGAGAAATGGCCAACGCCAGCGTCGCGCCAACCATACCACCACCAACGATAATCACGCTCATTGCAGTCGCGCCGCAGCCATTAATGCTTCAATGTCATCCGCTTTCTTCACTACGCTGGCGGTCAGGTTTTCATTGCCGTCCTCGGTGATGAGGATGTCATCCTCAATACGAATGCCGATACCACGATAAGCCGGCGGTACATCGGCGTCCGGCGCGATATACAGTCCCGGCTCGACGGTGAGCACCATTCCCGGCTCAAGAATACGTGAGCGGTCCTGACCATAAACGCCGACGTCGTGCACATCCAGCCCAAGCCAGTGGCTTAGACCATGCATAAAGAATGGGCGATGTGCATTTTCGGTAATCAACTGATCGACATCACCGTGCAAAATACCGAGTTTCACCAGACCCGTAATCATGATGCGCACCACTTCACCAGTGACTTCCTGAATGGACGTTCCGGGACGATACAGACGCAGGCTGGTTTCTAAGGATTCCAGCACGATATCGTAGATTTCACGCTGTGCTGGGGTAAATTTGCCATTTACCGGAAAGGTACGCGTAATGTCGCCCGCATAGCCTTTGTATTCACAGCCAGCGTCGATCAGCACCAAATCGCCATCGCACATTTCACTTTCATTTTCGGTGTAATGCAGGATACAGCCGTTTTCACCGCTGCCGACAATCGTGTTATAGGACGGATAACGCGCACCATGGCGGGTAAATTCGTGGTGAATCTCCCCTTCTAACTGGTATTCAAACATTCCCGGACGGCATTTTTCCATCGCACGGGTATGCGCCAGCGCCGTGATTTCTCCGGCACGACGCATGACCGCAATCTCTTCCGGTGATTTGAACAGGCGCATCTCATGCACCATTGGACGCCAGTCGATAATCGCGGCAGGTGCGTGCAGATTTTGTCTGGAGCCTTTACGCAGTTTATCCAGCGCCGTGTGCACAATCTCGTCGGCCCAGGCATATTCGCCCTGTGCGTGGTACACCGCGTCCAGGCCATTGAGCAACAGGTGCAGCTGTTGGTTGATTTCACTGAAGGCCAGCGCCCGGTCAACGCCAAGTTTTTCCGGGGCAGCATCCTGGCCCAGACGGCGACCAAACCAGATCTCCGCCGTCAGATCGCGAACCCGATTGAACAAAACGCTATGGTTATGAGTGTCATCGCTTTTAATCAGCACCAGCACGGCTTCAGGTTCGTTAAAACCGGTGAAGTACCAGAAATCACTGCTTTGGCGGTACGGGTATTCACTGTCCGCGCTGCGCGTCGCTTCAGGCGCGGCAAAAATCAGCGCGGCGCTGGCGGGCTGCATTTGTGCCAGTAAAGCCTGGCGACGACGCTGGAATTCTTGCTGAGATATCTCGCTCATCACACTCTCCTTTGCGTTTCGTTCTTAGTGCAGAGTCGGTTTACGGACTTCCGGCGCAGTCGGCTGCTGACGCGTAAACGTGTCATGACACAGCAAAGCGGCTACGCGCACGTATTCGATGATCTCTTCGAGCGACATTTCCAACTCTTCCTGATCTTCGTCTTCGTCATACCCTAACTGCGCGATATTGCGCAGGTCGTCAATCGCTTCCCCGGTTTCGCCGGTTACTTTGTCGAGCTTCGGCTGCGTGACGCCAAGGCCCAGCAAAAAGTGGTTTACCCATCCCGCCAGCGCATCGGCGCGATCGAACACGCTGACGTCATCCCCTTCAGGCAGATAAAGCTGAAAAAGGAAGCCGTCGTCTTCGAGGGCATCGCTGGTGGCAGAGTGCATTTTCAGCAGCGCCTGAGCCAGCTCGTGACCAAAGGCCAGACCTTCGTTCGTCAGGTCGTGCAACAGCGGCTGCCATGAACTGTCGTTGTTTCCACCGCAAATCATTCCGCTTATCAAGCCGTGCATTTCGGCCGGGGTTAATCCAGCCCCTTGTTGGTTCAAAAACTGGCTAACTTCGTTGTAACCAGGCATTTCGTTCTGTATAGACATAAGCATTCGTCATCAAAGGGAGGAATATTCATGGTATGCTACCACTTTGGACCCTGGTGGACCAGAAAAGGGCTTGTATCTTGATACCAGGGTAGCTATAGTGTCGCCCCTTCGCGGACCCACGGTCTGGAGACGAAGGCAGCGCAGTCAATCAGCAGGAAGGTGGCATGTCTGCACAACCCGTCGATATCCAAATATTTGGCCGTTCACTGCGAGTGAATTGCCCGCCTGAACAAAGGGATGCGTTGAATCAGGCTGCGGACGATCTCAATCAGCGATTGCAAGATCTAAAAGTTCGCACTAGAGTCACAAATACTGAGCAGTTGGTTTTCATCGCCGCGTTGAACATCAGCTATGAATTAACTCAGGAAAAAGCGAAGACGCGTGAGTACGCGGCGAGCATGGAACAACGTATTCGGATGCTACAACAGACCATCGAACAGGCGTTGCTTGATCAGGGTCGCATAACCGAAAAAACGGGCCAAAACTTTGAATAACACTTTTCGGTTTACTGTGGTAGAGTGACCGTGAAGACAAAATTTCTCTGAGATGTTTGCAAGCGGGCCAGTCCCCTGAGCCGATATTTCATACCACAAGAATGTGGCGCTCCACGGTTGGTGAGCATGCTCGGCCCGTCCGAGAAGCCTTAAAACTGTGACGACACATTCACCTTGAACCAAGGGTTCAAGGGTTACAGCCTGCGGCGGCATCTCGGAGATTCCCTTCTACCTGGCAATAGCCATGACATTACTTTCTGAACTCCCTTTATCCCGGCAAGAAATTCGTCAACTGATTCGGCAGCGTCGTCGTGCGCTTACCTCCGAACAGCAACGACAATACGGTCAGCAAGCCGCGACTCGAATGCTCAGCTTTCCCCCTGTTGTACTCGCTCATACGGTGGCAGTATTCCTCTCGTTCGATGGCGAACTCGATACCCAGCCGCTAATAGATCAGCTGTGGCGAGCGGGCAAGCGCGTCTATCTTCCGGTTCTTCATCCCTTCAGCGCCGGTAATTTGCTGTTCCTGCACTATCATCCGCATAGCGACCTGGTAACCAATCGCTTAAAGATCCAGGAACCACGACTTGATGTACGTGACGTATTACCACTGTCACAGCTGGATGTACTGATTACGCCGTTAGTGGCGTTTGATGAATATGGACAACGCCTGGGCATGGGCGGCGGATTTTATGACCGCACGCTACAAAACTGGCAGCAGCATAAGATCCAGCCCGTAGGCTACGCCCACGATTGTCAGCGAGTAGAAAAGCTGCCTGTTGAAGAATGGGATATCCCGCTGCCTGCGGTGGTGACGCCATCAAAAGTATGGGAATGGTAACTTTTTTGTCGATTGACAGCGCCGTTTTTTTAAACTAACTTTCTCGGTGAAGGGTGAGGGAGGCGAACCTCCCTCCTGCGTACTCTCTGTTAATATGCTGGCGAAGCGATGATTAACAGGAGCAGCAGCATGATGACGTATCTCATCATCGTCCCTTTCCTTTTTAAAGCCCCTGCTTCGGTTGGGGCTTTCCCGTTTCAGCACGATGCTGAGCCCCTATCGTAAATTCCTTTTATTGATGTACAACGCAGAGCGCAGCCTTTAATTACCAATTGCGGCAAGGGTCGAAAACGGAATGCATGCGTTACACAAAGAGATAGTAAGGCAGGAAAATCAGAGGAAAGATGGGCAGGTCAACTGCCTGCCCATGTAGAGGAAATCAGTACAGCAGACGAGCACGAATGGTACCCGGGAGGGCTTTCATCGCCAGCAACGCTTTCTCTGCCACATCTTCATCCGCTTCAATATCAATAACCACGTAACCTACCTGTGCGGAAGTCTGCAGATACTGTGCGGCAATGTTGACGCCCTGCTCGGCAAAAATCTGGTTCAGCGCGGTCAGTACGCCCGGACGGTTTTCGTGAATGTGCATCAGACGACGACCGCCGTGTAGCGGCAGCGAAACTTCCGGGAAGTTAACTGCAGACAGCGTAGAGCCGTTATCGGAATACTTGGTCAGTTTCCCAGCCACTTCCAGACCGATGTTTTCCTGCGCTTCCAGCGTTGAACCACCAATGTGCGGCGTCAGGATCACGTTGTCGAAATCACACAGCGGCGAAGTGAAAGGATCGCTGTTGGTTGCCGGCTCGGTTGGGAATACGTCGATTGCCGCCCCTGCCAGGTGCTTGGTCGCTAACGCGTCGCACAGCGCAGGAATATCAACAACCGTACCACGTGCGGCGTTAATCAGCAGCGCGCCTGGTTTCATCAACGCAATCTCACGCGCGCCCATCAGATTTTTGGTGGAGGCATTTTCCGGTACGTGCAAACTGACCACGTCGCTCATATTGAGCAGGTCGGAAAGATGCTGCACCTGCGTGGCGTTGCCGAGTGGGAGTTTATTTTCTATATCATAGAAATAGACATGCATCCCCAGCGATTCCGCCAGAATGCCTAGCTGAGTACCAATGTGGCCGTAGCCGATGATCCCCAGTTTTTTGCCACGCGCTTCAAAGGAGCCGGTAGCCAGTTTGTTCCACACGCCGCGGTGTGCTTTGGCGTTCGCTTCGGGTACACCGCGTAGCAGGAGAAGCAGTTCGCCAATCACCAGTTCCGCAACGGAACGCGTGTTAGAGAATGGCGCGTTAAACACGGGGATCCCGCGCTTTGCCGCAGCGGTCAGATCAACCTGGTTGGTGCCGATACAGAAGCAGCCAATCGCGACCAGTTTCTCTGCGGCGTCAATCACATCTTCAGTCAGATGGGTACGGGATCGCAGGCCAATGAAGTGGGCATCACGGATGGACTCTTTCAGTTGTTCAGTGTCCAGAGCACCTTTGTGAAACTCGATGTTGGTATAACCTGCTGCACGAAGGCTTTCGAGTGCTTTTTGATGCACGCCTTCTACCAGCAGAAATTTAATCTTATCTTTCTCCAGTGATACCTTTGCCATTTCCCCGACCCTGTCTTTTTTTGTTCAAACTGATGTGTTGTGTGTGGGATTTTCATCCGCCTCTTCAACATATCAAAAAATAATATTGCGGCAATATGAACGTTTGCGTCGCCGTGCTGAAGAAATGTCATTCAGAGAGAAATGTCAGAGGAAAATACTGGCGATAACTTTTTCTTTGGAGAGATCGGCAGGACAATATTATAAACGTGACACAAGTCACCAAATTTGCCCTGCCAAAATTTTTTTAACGGGAGAAGACACTCCCATCAGATCATTTTACGATAGTTTTCACGCCGTCTGGGGTACCGATCAGCGCGACATCCGCACCACGGTTGGCAAACAGACCGACGGTTACCACGCCCGGAATCGCATTGATGGCGTTTTCCATGGCCACGGCGTCAAGGATCTCCAGACCGTGTACATCAAGGATCACGTTGCCGTTGTCCGTCACTACGCCCTGACGGTATTCAGGACGACCGCCCAGCTTCACCAACTGGCGAGCCACAGCGCTGCGCGCCATTGGGATGACTTCAACCGGCAGCGGGAAGTTGCCGAGAATGTCGACTTCTTTGGACGCATCCGCGATGCAGATAAATTTCTTCGCCACGGAAGCAATGATTTTTTCACGGGTCAACGCTGCACCGCCGCCCTTGATCATCTGCATATGGCCGTTGATTTCATCCGCGCCATCAACGTATACGCCGAGACTATCAACTTCGTTAAGATCGAACACGTGGATGCCAAGGCTTTTGAGTTTTTCGGTTGAAGCGTCCGAACTGGATACCGCACCTTCAATCTGACCTTTCATTGTGCCCAGCGCGTCAATAAAGTGTGCGGCTGTTGAACCTGTACCTACGCCCACAATGGTACCGGGCTGTACATACTGAAGTGCCGCCCATCCTACTGCTTTTTTCAGTTCATCCTGCGTCATGATCGTTTCGCCTGTGGTGTGAATATGGTGGGAAAATTCACGCGCATTATAGAACATTGTGCAGAAAAATGTCCCCACACCCGCTCGCAAGCGGCGGATTTCGTCTTTACCCAACCTAAATTTGTGTCATAGTGCAGAACAAGCAAAATTTTCAGGAGTGCGTCAAAGCAATGAAACGTCCGGACTACAGAACACTACAAGCACTGGATGCGGTTATTCGTGAACGAGGATTTGAGCGCGCGGCGCAAAAGCTGTGCATCACGCAATCCGCGGTTTCACAGCGCATAAAACAGCTTGAGAATATGTTCGGACAACCGCTGCTGGTGCGTACCGTACCACCACGCCCAACCGAACAG
This sequence comes from Citrobacter sp. CF971, assembly GCF_006385635.1. Taxonomy (NCBI): domain Bacteria; kingdom Pseudomonadati; phylum Pseudomonadota; class Gammaproteobacteria; order Enterobacterales; family Enterobacteriaceae; genus Citrobacter; species Citrobacter sp. CF971. The sequence goes on from NZ_CP041051.1 coordinate 4,086,333, forward strand.
GGGCAGAAACTACTGGCGCTTTTGCGTCAGGTTGAACTGCTGGAAGACGAGTGGCTGGGTGATGAACAAACCGGATCGACGCCGCTGCTGCTCTCACTGGCAGTGAACGCCGACAGTCTGGCGACCTGGTTGCTTCCGGCGTTAGCCCCGGTACTGGCCAATTCACCGATTCGGCTGAATCTGCAGGTTGAGGATGAAACGCGCACCCAGGAACGTCTGCGTCGTGGTGAAGTGGTCGGTGCGGTGAGTATCCAACATCAGGCGCTGCCAAGCTGTCTGGTGGATAAACTCGGCGCGCTGGACTATCTGTTTGTTGGCTCCAAACCTTTCGCCGAGCGTTATTTCCCTAACGGCGTCACCCGCTCCGCCCTGCTGAAAGCCCCGGCGGTAGCGTTTGACCATCTTGATGATATGCATCAGGCGTTCCTGCAACAAAACTTCGACCTGCCGCCGGGCAGCGTGCCGTGCCACATCGTTAACTCGTCTGAAGCCTTCGTCCAGTTGGCGCGTCAGGGCACCACCTGCTGCATGATCCCGCACTTACAGATTGAGAAAGAGCTGGAAAGCGGCGAGCTGATCGACTTAACGCCAGGTCTGTTCCAGCGTCGGATGCTGTACTGGCACCGCTTTGCGCCGGAAAGCCGCATGATGCGCAACGTTACCGACGCACTGCTGGAATACGGGCACAAGGTGTTGCGTCAGGATTAAACCGTTTATTGCTCCAGAGTGCCGGATGGCGGCGTAACGCCTTATCCGGCCGACAAGCCTTTACCCTCTATTCATGCTATTCCCGCCACGTCTTTGAAATAAATCACAAAATCAAACACGCCATGCGGCAAAAAACGACGCCCTGTTGGCTATTTTTTGCTGGCGACAAGCCAAATGAAAAAGCTCACCGTATCCGCAAAGATTCAACTTATTGCGTAATACGGAGCAAAAAATGGCAAACGTGCAGGAGTGGCAAACACTCGCTAATAAAGAACTCAGTCGACGGGAAAAAACCGTCGAATCGCTGGAAAGACAGACGGCGGAAGGAATTGCCATCAAGCCGCTGTACACTGAAGCGGACCTCGATAATCTGGAAGTCACGGGCACTCTTCCCGGCCTACCGCCTTACGTGCGTGGCCCGCGCGCCACCATGTATACCGCGCAGCCATGGACCATTCGCCAGTACGCTGGTTTCTCTACCGCCAAAGAGTCCAACGCCTTTTACCGCCGCAACCTCGCCGCCGGGCAAAAAGGACTTTCCGTCGCCTTTGACCTTGCCACCCATCGCGGCTATGACTCTGACAACCCGCGCGTGGCAGGTGACGTCGGCAAAGCGGGCGTGGCGATCGATACTGTAGAAGATATGAAGGTGCTGTTCGACCAGATTCCGCTGGATAAGATGTCGGTATCAATGACCATGAACGGCGCGGTGCTGCCGGTACTGGCGTTTTATATCGTCGCTGCAGAAGAACAAGGCGTAACACCGGAGCAACTCACCGGGACCATTCAGAACGATATTCTGAAAGAGTACCTGTGCCGCAACACCTACATTTACCCGCCAAAACCTTCAATGCGCATCATCGCCGACATCATCGCCTGGTGTTCCGCCAATATGCCGCGCTATAACACCATCAGTATCAGCGGTTATCACATGGGGGAAGCCGGGGCGAACTGCGTCCAGCAGGTGGCGTTTACGCTGGCTGACGGCATTGAGTACATCAAAGCCGCGCTGTCTGCCGGGCTGAAAATTGATGACTTCGCGCCGCGCCTGTCATTCTTCTTCGGCATCGGCATGGATCTGTTTATGAACGTAGCCATGCTGCGCGCGGCTCGCTATTTGTGGAGTGAAGCAGTCAGCGGTTTTGGCGCAAACAACCCGAAATCTCTCGCTCTGCGTACCCACTGCCAGACCTCCGGCTGGAGTCTGACCGAGCAGGATCCTTACAACAACGTGATCCGCACGACCATTGAAGCGCTCGGCGCTACGCTTGGCGGCACCCAGTCTCTGCATACCAACGCCTTTGATGAGGCGCTCGGGCTACCCACCGATTTCTCCGCCCGCATCGCGCGTAATACACAGATCATCATTCAGGAAGAGTCAGAGATCTGCCGCACCGTCGATCCGCTGGCCGGATCGTATTACGTCGAGTCGCTCACCGATCAAATCGTGAAGCAAGCGCGCACGATCATCAAACAAATTGATGAGGCAGGCGGCATGGCGAAAGCGATCGAAGCCGGGCTCCCTAAACGGATGATCGAAGAAGCTTCCGCGCGCGAGCAGTCGCTGATCGACCAGGGTAAACGCGTTATCGTCGGCGTGAATAAGTACAAGCTGGATAAAGAAGACGAAACGTCGGTACTGGAGATCGACAACGTGAAGGTGCGCAACGAGCAAATTGCCTCGTTGCAGCATATCCGCGCAACTCGCGACACAGATGCCGTCAATGCCGCACTCGCGGCGCTGACCCACGCCGCGCAGCATAATGAAAATCTGCTGGCCGCCGCCGTTAACGCCGCCCGCGTTCGCGCCACGCTCGGTGAGATCTCCGACGCGCTGGAAACCGCTTTTGACCGCTATCTGGTTCCCAGCCAGTGCGTCACCGGCGTGATTGCGCAAAGCTATCACCAGTCCGACAAATCCGCCGATGAGTTCGACGCCATTGTTGCGCAAACCGAACAGTTCCTCGCGGAAAATGGTCGCCGACCGAGGATCCTGATCGCCAAGATGGGCCAGGATGGTCACGATCGCGGCGCGAAAGTGATCGCCAGCGCCTACTCCGATCTCGGCTTCGATGTCGATCTCAGTCCGATGTTCTCCACACCAGAAGAGATCGCCCGTCTGGCGGTAGAAAACGATGTGCATGTAATAGGCGCATCGTCACTGGCGGCAGGTCATAAAACGCTGATCCCGGAACTGGTTACCGCGCTCAAAAAATGGGGGCGTGAAGATATCTGCGTGGTAGCAGGAGGCATTATTCCGCCACAGGATTACGCCTTCCTGCACGAGCATGGTGTGGCTGCCATTTATGGCCCCGGCACGCCAATGCTCGACAGTGTCCACGATGTGTTAACCCGTATCAGTCAGCATCATGATTAACGCCGCCACGCTTGAGGATACCGTCCGCCGCTTGCGACTTGGCGAACGGGCTACGCTCGCCCAGGCGATGACGCTGGTCGAAAGCAGCCACCCGCGCCACCAGCCGCTGAGTACGCAGTTGCTGGACGCAATTATGCCGTTCACCGGTAACGCCCTGCGTTTGGGGATAACCGGTACGCCGGGCGCGGGCAAAAGCACCTTTCTGGAAGCATTCGGCATGCTGTTAATCCGTCACGGATTACGGGTGGCGGTGATCGCCGTCGATCCCAGCAGCCCGGTCAGCGGCGGCAGCATTCTTGGCGATAAAACCCGCATGACGGAGCTGTCTCGCGCCGAATATGCGTTTATTCGCCCGGTCCCTTCCAGCGGTCATTTAGGCGGAGCCAGCCAGCGCGCCCGCGAATTAATGCTGTTGTGCGAGGCGGCTGGCTTTGACGTGGTGATTGTAGAAACCGTCGGCGTTGGGCAGTCAGAAACCGAAGTCGCAGGCATGGTGGATTGCTTTATCTCCCTGCAAATCGCTGGCGGTGGCGACGATTTGCAAGGCATCAAGAAAGGTCTGATGGAAATGGCGGATCTGGTCGTCATCAACAAGGACGACGGTGAGAACCATGCCAGCGTGGCCATCGCCCGCCATATGTACGAATCCGCCCTGCATATTCTGCGCCGTAAATATGACGAGTGGCAGCCGCTGGTTCTGACCTGTAGCGCTCTGGAAAAACGCGGTATTGAGGAGGTCTGGCAGGCGATAACCGACTTTAAAACGTGCCTTACTGCCAGCGGTCGACTGGAAAAAGTCCGCCAGCAGCAGGCGGTGGACTGGTTACACCAGCAGGCTGAAGAAGAAGCCCTACATCTGCTGTTTGCGCGGACTGATTTCGACCGCTATTTCCAGCAGACGCTACAGGCTGTCAAAAATAACGATCTGTCGCCGCGCACCGGTCTGCGGCACATCAGCGAATTTATCCAGCATCATTACTTTCAATAAAGAGAACATTATGTCTTATCAATACGTCAACGTGGTCATCATCCAGAAAGTCGCGGTTATTGAGTTCAATTACGCCCGCAAGCTCAATGCCCTGAGTAAAGTGTTTATTGACGATCTGATGCAGGCGCTGAGCGATCTCAATCGTGCGGACATTCGCTGCATCATTCTGCGCGCTCCGAGTGGAGCCAAAGTTTTCTCCGCCGGGCATGATATTCATGAACTCCCGACCGGACGTCGCGATCCGCTCTCCTATGACGATCCGCTGCGTCAGATAACCCGCATGATCCAAAAATATCCAAAACCGGTGATCTCTATGGTTGAAGGCAGCGTCTGGGGCGGCGCATTTGAGATGATCATGAGTTCCGATCTGATCATCGCCGCTGAAACATCCACCTTCTCGATGACCCCGGTCAACCTCGGCGTGCCGTATAACCTGGTCGGCATCCACAACCTGACTCGCGACGCCGGTTTTCACATCGTGAAAGAGCTGATCTTTACCGCCTCACCGATTACCGCTCAGCGTGCGATGGCCGTCGGGATCCTCAACCATGTGGTTCCTGTAGACGAACTGGAGGATTTCACTCTGCAAATGGCGCACCACATCTCGGAGAAAGCGCCGCTGGCGATCGCCGTCATTAAAGAAGAGCTGCGCGTGCTGGGTGAAGCGCACACCATGAATTCCGATGAGTTCGAGCGCATTCAGGGCATGCGCCGCGCGGTGTACGACAGCGAGGATTATCAGGAAGGGATGAACGCGTTTATGGAAAAACGTAAACCTAATTTTGTCGGCCATTAATCACGTCTGAGGAAGGAGACGGCCATGAAACGGATGAGCGCCGAACAGGCGGCAGAAATTATCCAGCACGATGATATGGTGGCGTTTAGCGGCTTTACCCCCGCGGGTTCGCCAAAAGCGTTACCCACCGCAATTGCCCAACGTGCCTGCGAACAGCATCAGAACGGACAGCCTTTTCAGATCCGCCTGCTGACCGGAGCATCAATTGGCGCCGCCGCTGATGACGTACTATCCGCGGCGGATGCCGTTTCCTGGCGTGCGCCTTATCAAACGTCATCGGGCCTGCGCGACAAAATTAATCAGGGCCAGGTGAGGTTTGTCGATCTCCATTTGAGCGAAGTGGCGCAAATGGTTAATTACGGCTTTTTTGGCGAGATCGATGTTGCCGTCATTGAAGCCTCAGCCATCGCGCCGGATGGCCGGATTTGGCTGTCCAGCGGTATCGGTAATGCCCCCACCTGGCTGCTGCGGGCGAAAAAAGTGATCATTGAATTGAATCATTACCATAATCCGCGTGTGGCGGAGTTTGCCGACATCGTGATACCCGGTGCGCCGCCGCGGCGTAACAGCGTACCCATTTTTCATACCATGGATCGCGTAGGCAGTCAGTGCGTACAGATAGACCCCAAAAAGGTGGTTGCGGTGGTAGATACCGAACTGCCCGATGCAGGAAATGCATCGGATAAAACCAATCCGGTCAGCCAACAAATTGCCGATAACGTAGTCTCTTTTCTGCTGGCAGAAATGGCGCACAAACGCATTCCAGCTGAGTTTCTGCCCTTACAAAGCGGGGTGGGCAATATCAACAACGCGGTAATGGCTCGACTGGGCGAGAACCCGGATATCCCGCCCTTTATGATGTATTCGGAGGTGTTGCAGGAGTCGGTGGTGCATCTGCTGGAAACGGGCAAGATAACCGGTGCCAGCGCCTCCAGCCTGACCATTTCAGCCCCGTCGCTACAGAAGATTTACGACAACATGGACTTCTTCGCCAGCCGGATTGTGTTGCGCCCGCAAGAGATCTCCAATAACCCGGAAATCATTCGTCGGCTGGGGGTTATTGCGCTCAACGTCGGTCTGGAGTTTGATATCTACGGTCATGCCAATTCCACGCACGTTGCGGGGGTGAACCTGATGAATGGCATCGGCGGCAGCGGGGACTTCGAGCGCAACGCCTACCTGTCTATCTTTATGGCGCCGTCGATTGCCAAAGGCGGGAAAATCTCAACCATCGTACCGATGTGCAGCCATGTCGACCACAGCGAACATAGCGTTAAAGTGATCGTGACCGAACAAGGGATTGCCGATCTGCGTGGGTTATCTCCGATGCAGCGGGCGCACACGATTATCAATAACTGTGCGCATCCGCTTTACAGAGATTACTTGCACCGCTATCTGGAAAAAGCGCCCGGCGGGCATATCCATCACGATCTCAGCCATGCGTTCGATCTGCATCGCAACCTTCTCGAAACAGGCTCGATGCTAGGTTAACTTGCACTACCGTCACGATCTTCAGCAATATGCTGGAGCATGGTGGCGGTATAGCGATGATTTTTCAGCGAATAGAGAAACTCCTGCATATACATGGGGCTGCCGGGCGCGTCGAAATATTTCAGTGTCGACGGGTTCACCAGCCGCCAGGCGAAGTGAGGGATCACCGTCAAAAACTGCCCGCGCTCCACCGCGCTAATCTTCGCCATAAAGCTGTACGGACGATAGATAATCGTCGGGTTGATCCCGCAGGGTCGCATGTATGCATCCAGCATCGCCTCAAAGTTGGCGCGATTCTGGAAGCGCATTTGCAGCCAGGGCAGCTCGCGCAGCAGATCCTGCGGCTGTTTTTCTTCATAGCGCCGGGAAACGAGAAACCCCAGACGCAGCGGAGGCAGTTCGCTGATCGCCAGATTTTCCAGCTCCTGCACGCGGGGGGAAACGTGCTGCGGCGAGATAATAAAATCCAGTTTGCGATCAAACAGGTTATCAATCACCCCATTCTCACTGAATTCAACGGCCTGAGCCGTCACACCGTCATACTTGTCACCAAGGCTAATCAACTGGTCAAAAATAATCGTCGGGTAGGTATTGTCGATGCCGATAACGATTTCCCGCGAGCGGCGAGAGGCGTTATGGATTTCGTTATCAATGGCAGAGAGACGCTGATAAACGGGAAATAGCTTCTGATACAGCTCTTGTCCTGCTTTATTCAGGCTGATGTTGTTATCTTTGCGGGTAAACAGCGTATAACCGATTTGATCTTCCAGTGCAGCAATGCTTTTACCGAAGGGCGATGCGGTCATATGTATTTTTTCTGCCGCTCTGGCGATGTTATTGGTTTGCGCCAGCAGAATGAAATTACGCATCTTTTTCGAGATAAAAATATCCATAGCGTCCCCTTAAAAATCGCTATGGCCTATCCTCATTACGGCGAAAAAAAAGACCGGATGTGAAGTCTCATTTTTACAGTTGCTCACAGAAAAAACCCGGCTGGAAAGCCGGGTCTGCAACAATTACTGAGTTTTGGCTGGCGTTGCGGCTGGTTGCCCCGCCGTCGGCTCAATCTGGAAGACGACATCAACCTGATCGTCAAACTGAATAACCGGCTGTTCGTAGGTTTCCTGAGCAGAAGCAGCAGGTGCGGCATCGGCTTTCATCATCCGTACCATCGGGCTCGGCTGATAATTGGAAACGTGGTAGCGCACGCTGTACACCGGGCCAAGTTTGCTATTGAAGCCCGCAGCCAGTTGCTCTGCCTGATGAATAGCATCATCAATTGCCGCTTTACGCGCTTTATCTTTGTAAGCATCCGGTTGGGCAACACCAAGCGATACCGAACGGATCTCATTCAGACCAGCCTTCAGCGCGCCATCGAGCAGAGCGTTAAGTTTGTCCAGCTGGCGCAGCGTGACTTCAACGGTGCGCACCGCACGATACCCTTTGAGGATACTTTTACCGTTCTGGTAGTCGTAATCCGGCTGGGTACGCAGGTTTGCAGCGCTAATGTCTTTCTTCGCTATCTGGTTCTGTTCAAGGAAGGACAGATATTGCGCCACGCGCTCATCGGCCTGCTTCTTCGCTGAAGCCGCATCCTTGGCAGCAACGTTCACTTCAATTGCCAGCGTAGCGATGTCTGGTGTCGCATCCACGCTTGCTGTTCCGGAAGTCACGATGTGCGGTCCATTTGGCAGCTCATTTGCCTGTACCGATAGTGCGCTGAATCCGACTAATGCCGCCAGGGCCATTATTTTGAACTTCACGGTCGTTCCTCCATGTTTCAACAATTACCCCGAAACTCAGGGCACATGCAGGCAAGCTTAGACGATCTCGCTGCGTTGTCCATCAGACAACACTTAGTTGAACAACGCATGAACGTGCGCAACACCTTCTTTTGCCAGTTGAAAAGCAATAAACCACATCACTAATCCTACCAGCGTATTGATGATGCGCTGCGCTTTAGCAGTGCGCAGACGCGGAGCCAGCCAGGCCGCCAACAATGCCAGACCGAAAAACCACAGGAACGAAGCGCTGACGGTTCCCAGCGCAAACCAGCGCTTCGGCTCAACGTCCAGTTGCCCCCCCAGACTCCCCAGCACCACAAAGGTATCCAGGTAAACATGGGGATTGAGCCATGTCACCGCCAGCATAGTAGCAATGATTTTCCAGCGCCCCTGCTTCATCACCTCGGCACTGGCCAGTTCCAGGCTACTGCTCATCGCCGTTTTTAACGCCCCGAAACCGTACCAGAGTAAAAAAGCCACCCCACCCCAGGTGACCAGCGCCATCAGCCATGGTGACTGCATCAGCAAGGCGCTACCGCCAAAGATCCCCGCACAAATCAGCACTAAATCGCTGATAGCACAGAGTAAAGCAATCATGATGTGATACTGGCGGCGAATGCCCTGGTTCATCACGAAGGCGTTTTGCGGACCAAGCGGAAGAATCATGGCCGCACCAAGTACAAGCCCTTGAAAGTAATACGATAACACGTTAATCATCCCGAACTGTTTCTCTTAGGAGCAGACTATAGCGCGGGGAAAACATTAGCGGAAATGGATAATTTTAATCGTAGATTAGGGAAATTAATGGAAAGATAGTTCTTATCGGCCCGGAAAGCAAAAGCGCCTCCGGGCGCGTAATTACTCTGCCGCGCGCTCTTTCACACGCTTGAAGTTCACATCCATCTGCGGATAAGGGAAGCTGATGCCGTTGGCATCGAACTCGCGCTTAATACGCTCCAGTACGTCCCAGTAGACGCTTTGCAGGTCGCTGCTGTTGCTCCAGACGCGTACCACAAAATTAATTGAGGAAGCCCCCAGCTCATTCAGGCGCACCGTCATTTCACGGTCTTTAAGAATGCGATCTTCCGACTGAATGATATCGGTGAGGATTTTTTTCACCAGATCGATATCGGAGTCGTAAGCCACACCGATAATAAATTCGTTACGTCGAACCGGTTCACGAGAGAAGTTAATGATGTTCCCGGCGATGATTTTGCCGTTTGGGATCACAACAATCTTGCCATCCACGGTACGCATGGTGGTGGAGAAAATCTGCACGTTGAGCACGGTTCCAGCCACGCCGCCGAGATCGACATACTCACCCGCACGGAACGGACGGAACATTACCAGCAGGACACCTGCGGCGAGGTTGGACAGCGAACCTTGCAGCGCCAGACCGACGGCTAAACCTGCGGCACCGAGAACGGCGATCACGGAGGCTGTTTGCACCCCAACACGGCCCAGAGCGGCAATCAGCGTGAAAGCGATAATACCGTAACGCACCAGTGCAGAGAGGAAGTCGGCAACAGTGGCATCAATTTTACGCGCCAGCATCAGGCGGTTAACGGTATTTGATACAATGCGCGCCACGATCATACCGATAATGACAATCGCGATGGCCGCAACGATGTTGACGGCATAGCTCAACAGCAGTTCCTGGTTGCGCACCAGCCAGGTGCCCGCACCGTTTATGCTGTCGACAACATTCAAATCTTCCATTCAATATTCCTTTTTTGCTTACCCAAACGGGAGAAATAAAGCCGCCCTGACGGGACTGGCAACCTGACAAGGGTAAACAATAAACCTGGATTTTGCCAAACAGATCACAGAATTCTCTGCCAGCAGAGCGTTGACATAGCAATAAAAAAGGCCCGCATTTGCGGGCCTCATGTCACGTGGAACGGCGTAAATTACAGAACGTCAACCGCGTTCAGTTCTTTGAAAGCCTGTTCCAGACGGGTGATCATGGTTGCCTGACCAGCACGCAGCCATACGCGCGGATCGTAGTATTTCTTGTTCGGCTGATCTTCGCCTTTCGGGTTACCCAACTGGCCCTGCAGGTAAGCTTCGTTTGCTTTGTAGTAGTTCAGAACGCCTTCCCAGGTAGCCCATTGGGTATCGGTGTCGATGTTCATTTTCACTACGCCGTAGCTTACGGAGTCTTTGATTTCCTGAGCAGTAGAACCGGAACCGCCGTGGAAGACGAAGTTCAGGCTGTTGTGCGGCAGGTTATGTTTCTTAGAAACATAGTCCTGAGAGTCGCGCAGGATGGTCGGGGTCAGAACGACGTTACCCGGCTTGTAAACGCCGTGTACGTTACCGAAGGAAGCTGCGATGGTGAAACGCGGGCTGATTTTGCTCAGCTCGGTGTATGCGTAATCAACGTCTTCCGGCTGGGTGTACAGTGCAGAAGCGTCCATGTGGCTGTTGTCCACACCGTCTTCTTCGCCACCGGTGCAACCCAGTTCGATTTCCAGAGTCATGCCCATTTTGGACATGCGCGCCAGGTATTTGGAGCAGATTTCGATGTTCTCTTCCAGAGACTCTTCAGACAGGTCGATCATGTGAGAAGAGAACAGCGGTTTGCCGGTTGCTGCGAAGTGTTTTTCACCCGCGTCCAGCAGACCGTCGATCCACGGCAGCAGTTTCTTCGCGCAGTGGTCAGTGTGCAGGATAACCGGAACACCGTAGTGTTCAGCCATCTGGTGAACGTGATGCGCGCCAGAGATAGCACCCAGGATTGCAGCGCCCTGAGGAACGTCGGACTTCACGCCTTTACCCGCGATGAAAGAAGCACCACCGTTGGAGAATTGTACGATTACCGGCGCTTTAACTTTTGCAGCAGTTTCCAAAACGGCGTTGATGGAGTCGGTACCCACGCAGTTAACAGCTGGCAGAGCAAAGTTGTTTTCTTTAGCTACCTGGAAAACTTTCTGTACGTCATCACCAGTGATTACGCCTGGTTTTACGAAATCAAAAATTTTAGACATTTTACGAGTCCTGTATCTTCGGCCTTGGAAAGGGCGCGCGCCCTAAAGCGCGCTAAAATAAGGGCAGGTTTCCCTGCCCATTAAATTCTTACTTTTTAGCACGCTCTTCGAGCATGGCTACTGCTGGCAGTACTTTGCCTTCCACGAATTCGAGGAACGCGCCGCCGCCAGTAGAGATGTAGGAGATTTTGTCAGCAATGCCGAACAGGTCGATTGCTGCCAGGGTGTCACCGCCGCCTGCGATAGAGAATGCTTCGCTGTCTGCGATGGCATTAGCAACGATTTCAGTACCTTTGCGGAAGTTCGGGAATTCGAACACGCCAACCGGGCCGTTCCACAGAATGGTTTTCGCATTCTTCAGGATGTCAGCCAGCTGCTGTGCAGAAGCGTCGCCGATATCCAGGATCTGCTCGTCTTCTTTTACATCGCTAACGGATTTCAGGGTAGCCGGTGCGGTTTCAGAGAATTCAGTCGCTACGCGAACGTCGGTCGGAACCGGGATGTCGCAAGTGGTCAGCAGACGCTTAGCTTCGTCAACCAGGTCAGCTTCGTACAGGGATTTACCCACATTGTGACCTTGAGCAGCAACGAAGGTGTTCGCGATACCACCGCCAACAATCAGCTGGTCAGCGATTTTTGACAGAGAATCAAGAACGGTCAGTTTGGTAGAAACTTTAGAACCACCAACGATAGCAACCATCGGACGAGCAGGTTCTTTCAGTGCTTTACCCAGTGCATCCAGCTCGGCAGCGAGCAGCGGACCTGCACAAGCGACATCGGCGAATTTACCGATACCGTGAGTAGACGCCTGCGCACGGTGAGCAGTACCGAAAGCGTCCATAACGAATACGTCGCACAGAGCAGCATATTTTTTGGACAGCGCTTCGTCGTCTTTCTTCTCGCCTTTGTTAAAGCGAACGTTTTCCAGAACAACCAGTTCACCGGCAGCGACTTCAACGCCGTCCAGGTAATCTTTTACCAGGCGAACCGGAGCAGACAGTTTGTCTTTCAGGTAGTTAACAACCGGCAGCAGAGAGAATTCTTCGTTGTACTCGCCTTCGGTAGGACGACCCAGGTGGGAAGTTACCATCACTTTAGCACCCTGTTTCAGGGCCAGTTCGATGGTTGGCAGGGAAGCACGGATACGCGCATCGCTGGTTACTTTCCCTTCTTTAACTGGTACGTTCAGGTCCGCACGGATAAAAACGCGTTTACCAGCCAGATCCAGATCGGTCATCTTAATTACAGACATGGTGAATCCTCTCGTTGATTCATAAAGTTTTGTCGACGCTCAAGCGTCGAGCCTGAAACCAATAGCAGCCATCGCTAACGTCGTATCGAGCATACGGTTAGCAAAGCCCCATTCATTATCACACCAGACCAGCGTTTTGATCAGGTGAGCGCCACTCACGCGCGTTTGCGTACCATCAACGATGGCGCTGTGCGGGTCGTGGTTAAAATCTACTGAGACCAACGGTAATTCCGTATAGTCAACTATACCATGAAATGCACCTTGTGCTGCTTTTTGCAGCAACTGGTTGACTTCACTGGCTTTTACTGGTTTTTTCACCGTCACGCTTAAGTCGATCGCCGTCACATTTATGGTCGGTACACGCACCGCTATCGCTTCAAAACGATCGTTAAACTGCGGGAAAATTCGCGTGATGCCCGCCGCCAGTTTGGTATCAACCGGAATGATCGACTGGCTGGCCGCTCGCGTGCGACGCAGGTCAGGATGATAAGCATCAATAACCTGCTGATCGTGCATCGCGGAGTGGATCGTGGTGACGGTACCAGACTCAATGCCGTAAGCATCATCCAGCAATTTAATGACGGGTATTATGCAATTCGTGGTGCAGGAGGCATTGGAAACGATCCGGTGCTCAGCGCGCAACTGATCCTGATTAACGCCAAACACAACGGTTGCGTCGATGTCGTGACTACCAGGATGTGAAAAGAGCACTTTCTTTGCGCCGGCGGCAATATGCGCCTCGCCGTGTTCGCGACTGCCGAAAACCCCAGTACAATCCAGCACAACGTCGACACCCAGTTCGCGCCACGGAAGCGCATCGAGCGTTCGCTCATGCAGAATGCGGATCGCGTCATCGCCAACGATGAGCTGGTTTCGTTCCTGACGAACATCCCAGGCAAAACGCCCATGGCTGGTGTCATATTTCAACAAATGCGCCATGCCTGCAGCATCCGCCAGTTCGTTGATTGCCACCACGGTGATTTCCGCCCGACGCCCGGATTCATACAAAGCACGAACCACGTTGCGTCCGATGCGACCGAAACCATTAATCGCTACGCGTACGGTCATAGGTCTCCTGCAAGGATTTCTCAGAAACGATGTGGCAGACAGAGTAATGCAGCAAATCGCTCAGGGAAACCTTACCTGTCGCAAACTGCGACTAATTGGTTAATTGTCGAACATTTAATCGACTGAAACGCTTCAGCTAGAATAAGCGAAACGCGGAATAAAAGGAATGATTGTCCAGCAACAGAACACAGTTATCTGACTTACGTCACATTTTAACGTCCTTCAACGCGACTTTTATTCCATATTCCAGAATTACGAATAACCGTAGCAAGATTATTTCGTTGCCATGTCACAAATCCTGATTTATATCAGAAAGCTCCCTAACCCGCGTCTATATTATCAGCGCAACGTCCGAGTCTCGGAGTCCCTCAACTATGGCAACATTCTATCCCCAACCATCTGAAGCTCGCTTTCATGCGCTGCGTTTATTACCGGGCCAGGAAGTCTTTTCAGCGCTACACGCTTTTATCCAGCAGCATCAACTACAGGCAGCCTGGATAGCGGGTTGCACCGGCAGTTTGACCAACATTTCTCTGCGCTTCGCCGGACGTGAAGAAACCACATTACTTACGGGTACGTGGGAAATTATCTCTCTGAACGGCACGCTGGAACTTACCGGCGAGCATCTTCATCTGGCGGTTGCTGACCCACACGGCACGATGCTGGGCGGACACATGATGCCGGGCTGTACCGTGCGAACCACGCTGGAACTGGTGATTGGCGAGTTGACGTCTCTGGCATTCAGCCGTCAGCCCTGCGCCGTTTCCGGTTATGACGAACTGGTTATTTCATCCCGCTAACGCTTCACTTATACGAGGTCTTTTATGGCGCGTCGCCAATTTTCCAGCCAGTCTCTGGTTCTTATTGTCATTGCTATCGCCATCAACATGGTCGGTGGGCAGCTTATCAGCATGTTGAAATTACCTATTTTTCTCGACTCGATTGGCACGTTGATCAGCGCGGTGCTGTTAGGTCCGGTTGTGGGGATGCTAACCGGATTACTCACTAACCTGTTGTGGGGGTTGCTGACCGATCCGATCGCCGCCGCCTTTGCGCCCGTTGCCATGGTTATTGGACTGGTCGCCGGTTGGCTGGCACGGGCGGGATGGTTTCGCACCTTACCCAAAGTCGTGGTCAGCGGCGTAATTATCACGCTTGCCGTGACCCTCGTTGCCGTGCCGATTCGCACGACTCTGTTCGGCGGTGTCACTGGCAGCGGCGCGGATCTTTTTGTCGCCTGGATGCACTCGGTCGGTCAGAACCTGGTGGAGTCCGTCGCCATCACCGTCATCGGTGCAAATCTGGTCGATAAAATCCTCACGGCAATCATCGTCTGGGTGCTGCTGCGACAGCTTCCGCTGCGCACCACGCGCCATTTCCCTACGATGTCTGCCGTGCGCTAAATGCATCCGTTTACGTCGTTAACTCTGTGGGCGCTTGCCGCCTGCTCCACGCTCCTGCTGCCAACCGGAGTGCCGCTCAGCTTGTATAGCGCCGCGACGTTTGTCGGTTTGCTATGTATGAAGGCTACGCGGTCGCGGGCGAAATACGTACTCTGGCTGATGATCCCCTTAGGACTGGGGCTATGGCTGGTACACGGCGGATGGCTTACCGAGTGGATTAGCGGGCAGCCGCGCACACCAGAACGCTGGGTCGATGCCGTTACGCTCTGGCTACGGATCCTCGCCATTGTGTCGACATCGCAGATGTGGATGCAGTACGTGCCGGTTGCGCGCTTTATGCGCGCCCTGTTTGCTTCTCGCCTGCCGCCAGGCGTTGCCTATCTGTTCGCAGGCCCGCTGCTGGTGGTTGAACAGCTCAAACACCAATTGGCGATTATTCACGAGGCTCAGCGCGCACGCGGCGTACCGCTGGATGAGTCCTGGTACCAACGTTTACGCGCTATGCCGGCATTAATTGTGCCGCTCACCCATAACGCGCTCAATGACTTGGCCGTTCGCGGTGCAGCGCTCGATATGCGGGGATTTCGCCTGCATCGCACTCGCACCACGCTGTGGGCGCCACCAGACAGCACCTTACAACGTCTGGCCCGCTACGGTATGGTGGTTCTGATGGCAGTTGAGACAGGAATCTGGATATGGTTACGTTAGAGCAGTTTCGCTATATTCCGACGCACGCTATGCGGCCATCCGCCTGTTACGATTTCCATTACGCCAAGCCTGGTATGGTGGCTATTTTTGGTGAGAACGGCAGCGGGAAAAGTACGCTGGCACAGCTGATGGCTGGCTGGTACCCCGACTTCCTTCCGGGAGAAATTGAGGGCACAGGCACGCTACTGGATAATCCCATCGGGCAACTATCGCTGGTCGAGCAGTCGAGTACCATCCAGCTTGTGCAGCAGTCACCTTACCTGCAGCTTTCAGGTTGTACTTTCAGCGTGGAGGAAGAAGTGGCGTTTGGCCCGGAAAATCTCTGCCTTACCGAGACTGAAATTATGCAGCGCATAGATGCCGCCCTTACGCTGACGGAATGTCAGCCTCTGCGCCATCGTCATCCCGGCACCCTTTCCGGCGGGGAAACCCAGCGGGTAGTCATTGCCAGCGCACTCGCCATGCAGCCGAAAATATTGATTCTGGATGAAGCGTTCAGTCGCCTGACGGCGCAAGCCACGGCAATGCTGCTGGCGCGACTGCAACAGTGGGCACAGGAACAGCATGCTTTGGTGATACTTTTCGAACGCAACCCTTCACCTTTTCTCAGCTACTGCCAGCAGGCATGGCAGCTGCGCGACGGAGCATTGTCATCACTATGCTGACGCTAAACCAGATCAGCTATCGCTGGCCGAACGCCGCCGATGACTGTTTACGCAATATTTCGCTGGAACTCCAGGAGGGGGAATGGCTGGCGCTAACGGGCGATAATGGCGCAGGAAAATCCACGCTGTTGCGCATCATGGCCGGGCTACTGACGCCCTCATCCGGCACAATAACCGTTCAAAATCGTGCGATTGCGCAACTGAAAAACCGGGAGCGCGCCAGGGTGCTCGGCGTACTGTTTCAGGAAGCGGAGAATCAAATCTTTCACAGCAAGGTTGCAGAGGAAGTGGCCTTCGGATTACGGCTACAGAAGCTTCCGGCGACTGAAATTGCGCAACGCACGACGGCGGCGCTGCAATTATGTCAGTTAGAGGATGTCGCCGACTCGCACCCGCTCGATCTACATACTGCACAACGACGTATGGTTGCCGTCGCCAGTCTGGAAGCCCTCAAACCCGCTATTCTACTGCTGGATGAGCCCAGCCGGGACTTTGATGCACACTGGCTTGGCGTCTTCGAAAACTGGCTGGCAGTGTGTCGTACGCGTGGCGCCAGCATTGTAGCGATCAGTCATGACGTTGCATTTACGCAGCGCCATTTTTCGCGCATAGTACGTCTTGAAGCAGGTCAGCTACGCACGTAACTCCCCTGAGAAGCAAAAAACGGGCCGCCTGAGCGACCCGTTTTCACCTGTAATCGAAATTACAGCAGTTCTTTTGCTTTCGCGACCACGTTGTCTACTGTGAAGCCGAATTCTTCAAACAGCAGTTCTGCCGGTGCAGACTCACCAAAGGTAGTCATACCGACAATAGCGCCGTTCAGGCCAACGTATTTGAACCAGTAGTCAGCAATGCCAGCTTCGATAGCGACGCGAGCAGAGACGGCTTTCGGCAGTACGGATTCACGGTAAGCCGCATCCTGCTTGTCGAATGCATCGGTAGACGGCATGGAAACCACGCGCGCTTTCACGCCTTCAGCGGTCAGTTTGTCCCAGGCAGCCACGGCAAGTTCAACTTCAGAACCGGTGGCGATGAAGATCAACTCCGGCTGACCCGCGCAATCTTTCAGCACGTAGCCACCGCGAGCGATGTTCGCCAGTTGCTCTGCAGTACGTTCCTGCTGCGCCAGGTTCTGACGGGAGAGGATCAGCGCGGTCGGGCCGTCCTGACGCTCAACACCGTATTTCCATGCTACTGCGGATTCAACCTGGTCACACGGACGCCATGTGCTCATGTTCGGGGTCACACGCAGAGAAGCAACCTGCTCTACCGGCTGGTGAGTCGGGCCATCTTCACCCAGACCGATGGAGTCGTGAGTATAGACCATCACCTGACGCTGTTTCATCAGCGCAGCCATACGCACCGCGTTACGGGCATATTCCACGAACATCAGGAAGGTGGAGGTGTACGGCAGGAAACCACCATGCAGGGAAATACCGTTGGCAATCGCGGTCATACCGAATTCACGTACACCGTAATGGATGTAGTTACCGGCAGTATCTTCGTTGATGGCCTTAGAACCAGACCACAGAGTCAGGTTAGACGGTGCCAGGTCAGCAGAGCCGCCGAGGAATTCAGGCAGCAGAGGACCGAAGGCTTCAATCGCGTTCTGAGACGCTTTACGGCTGGCGATTTTCGCAGGGTTAGCCTGCAGCTTAGCAATGAACTCGTTGGCTTTTGCGTCGAAGTCAGACGGCATTTCACCTTTCATACGACGGGTGAATTCAGCAGCTTCCTGCGGGAAAGCTTTGGCATAAGCAGCGAACTTCTCGTTCCATGCGGCTTCTTTTGCCTGGCCGGCTTCTTTCGCATCCCACTGCGCGTAGATTTCAGACGGGATTTCGAACGGCGCGTATTTCCAGCCCAGCTGTTCACGGGTCAGTGCGATTTCTGCATCGCCCAGCGGTGCACCGTGAGAGTCGTGGGTACCGGCTTTGTTCGGAGAACCGAAACCGATGATGGTTTTGCACATCAGCAGGGACGGTTTGTCGGTCACTGCGCGTGCTTCTTCAACAGCGCGTTTAATCGCGTCAGCATCGTGACCATCTACACCACGAATCACGTGCCAACCGTAAGCTTCGAAACGCTTCGCGGTGTCATCGGTGAACCAGCCTTCAACGTGGCCATCGATAGAGATGCCGTTGTCATCGTAGAACGCAACCAGTTTACCCAGTTTCAGCGTACCGGCCAGGGAACATACCTCGTGAGAGATACCTTCCATCATGCAGCCGTCGCCCATGAAAGCATAGGTGAAGTGGTCAACGATGTCGTGACCAGGACGGTTAAACTGCGCCGCCAGCGTTTTTTCAGCGATAGCCATACCCACTGCATTCGCAATGCCCTGACCCAAAGGACCGGTCGTGGTTTCAACACCCGCGGTGTAACCCACTTCCGGGTGACCCGGCGTTTTGGAGTGCAGCTGACGGAAGTTCTGCAGCTCGGACATCGGCAGATCATAGCCGGTGAGGTGCAGCAGGCTGTAAATCAGCATTGAACCGTGGCCGTTAGACAGCACGAAACGGTCACGGTCAGCCCAGGACGGGTTAGTCGGGTTGTGGTTCAGGAAATCACGCCACAGGACTTCGGCAATGTCAGCCATACCCATCGGGGCACCCGGGTGACCGGATTTGGCTTTCTGTACTGCGTCCATGCTCAGCGCACGAATAGCATTGGCAAGCTCTTTACGTGAGGACATTTTGACTCCAGATCGGATAATGAAGGCCACGCCCTAAACGACTTGACGACAGCGCGTTTTGGGCTACGCCGGAAAAAAGTGCCAACAATGTAACCCAAGCCGCGTGTCATGTACATGGAGCATCCTTTTACCGCTTCAGAAATCTCTGGATCATGCGCGCAAGTTGCGCAATCTTCTCGCCCGCTTATTGTTCTTTTCTTTATACTTATGCCGAGCGTCGGTTCACCTGCAAACGACGCATTTTTTAGAATAATCCTGACTTTGTGCGGAAGAGAAAAAATGAAAATTCGCGCTTTACTGCTTGCTACGAGCATGGCGGCGGCATTGACCGGCTGCCAGAACATGGACTCAAACGGACTGCTTTCCTCAGGCGCAGAGGCTTTTCAGGCCTACAGTCTGAGCGATGCGCAGGTAAAAGCGCTGAGCGATCAGGCCTGTAAGGATATGGACAGCAAAGCTACCATCGCCCCGGCTGGCAGCGAGTATGCAACGCGTCTTGGCAAAATCGCCGCCGCGCTTGGCGATAACATTAACGGCCAGCCGGTGAACTACAAAGTCTATATGGCGAAAGATGTAAATGCCTTTGCCATGGCGAACGGCTGTATCCGCGTATACAGCGGCCTGATGGATATGATGACCGACAACGAAGTCGAAGCGGTGATCGGCCACGAAATGGGTCACGTTGCGCTGGGTCACGTGAAAAAAGGGATGCAGGTTGCGCTGGGTACGAACGCCGTGCGCGCAGCTGCGGCTTCCGCTGGCGGTATTGTCGGCAGCCTGTCGCAATCGCAATTGGGCGATCTTGGCGAGAAACTGGTGAACTCGCAGTTCTCCCAGCGTCAGGAATCCGAGGCGGATGATTACTCGTATGATCTGTTGCGCAAACGTGGGATCAATCCGGCTGGCTTAGCCACCAGTTTTGAGAAACTGGCAAAACTGGAAGCAGGACGTCAAAGCTCAATGTTTGACGATCATCCGGCATCCGCAGAACGTGCGCAACATATTCGCGATCGCATGAGCGCAGACGGGATCAAATAATCTTCGAACAGTGCCGGATGGCGGCGTGAACGCCTTATCCGGCCTACAGAATTACAAATTTAGTCCAATGATCGGGCGTTATTGGCGAAGCCAGTTTGGGACCGGACAGCGCGCAGCCACCGGAGCGTACACGTAGTACGTGAGGATGGCGAGCACTGCCCGGGTTCAAAATGGCGAGTAAAATAGCCCGAAACCGTTACTCGCCTTTCTTAGCCGCCTGGATATAGAGCATTTCTAATGCTAACGTTGCCGCCGCCAGTGCGGTGATCTCTGACTGATCGTAGGCCGGAGCCACTTCAACAACATCCATCCCGACGATGTTCAGATCTTTCAGACCACGTACCAGTTTAATAGCACGATCGGAAGTCAGACCGCCGATCACTGGCGTACCGGTTCCTGGTGCAAACGCCGGGTCCAGACAGTCGATATCAAAAGTCAGGTATACCGGCATATCACCGACAATCTGCTTAACCTGAGCGATAATGTCATCAACGCTGCGGTCGTTAACCTGGCACGCATCCAGTACGGTAAAGCCGTTGTCTTTGTCGAACTCGGTACGAATACCGATCTGCACAGAGTGATTCGGATCGATCAGACCTTCGTTCGGCGCAGTGTAGAACATGGTGCCGTGGTCGAATTCGCAGCCGTTCGCGTAGGTGTCGGTGTGGGCATCAAAGTGCACCAGCGCCATTTTACCAAAGTGCTTAGCGTGCGCGCGCAGCAGCGGTAGCGTGACGAAGTGGTCGCCGCCAAAGGAGAGCATGCGCTTACCGGCAGACAGCAGCTTCTCAGCATGCGCCTGCAGTTTTTCACTCATTTCACGCGCATCCCCGAACGCATAAACCAGATCGCCGCAGTCCACCACGTTCAGGCGCTCGCGCATATCGAAGTTCCACGGGAATCGGTTGTGCTCCCAGGCCAGGTTGGTGGACACCTGACGGATTGCCGCCGGACCATGACGCCCGCCCGCACGACCAGACGTTGCCATATCAAACGGTACACCGGTGATCACCCAGTCGGCGTCGCTGTCGTACGGCATGAAGTTCATCGGCAGACGTAAAAAACCAAAGGCGTTAGAAACCAGGGAGTTGTCGTATTGATGACCTAAGGTGCTCATGTACTGACCTCTTTAAAAATCGATGAAAAAAAATCCCCTCCGCGTCGTTAAGCCCGACGAGGAAGGGATTGATTTGGTAACTGCATATTTACGGCAAATTATCGCCGTTATTTTGTACGGATTCAAGTGAGTGCCACAAATGCTGCCCCCGCGGATTCCGACTGCCGGATGGCGGTTTCGCCTTATCCGGCCAACTTTCGTAGGAACGGTAAGCGCAGCGCCACCTGGCATTTATCGTTACTCATCTTCCAGATAAGTATAACCGTACAGACCGGCTTCAAACTCTTCGAGGAACTGCTGTTGCAGCTCAGCGTCCAGATCGGTGTTTTTCACCTGGTCACGGAACTGCGTCAGCAGGGTGTTCGGATCCAGCTGCACGTATTGCAGCATATCCGCCACGGTATCCCCTTCGTCGGACAGCTCAACTTCTACGCTGCCGTCAGGGAAGACGAACACGTCAACCGCTTCGGTATCACCAAACAAGTTGTGCATGTTGCCGAGGATCTCCTGGTACGCACCCACCATAAAGAAGCCCAGCATCGGCGGGTTCTCAGGGTCGTATTCCGGCATCGGCATGGTGGTCGCAATGCCATCACCGTCAACGTAGTGGTCGATAGCGCCATCAGAGTCACAGGTGATATCCAACAGCACCGCGCGGCGTTCAGGCACCTGATTCAACCCTTCCAGCGGCATTACCGGGAACAGCTGATCGATCCCCCACGCATCCGGCATCGACTGGAACAGCGAGAAGTTGACGTAAATCTTATCCGCCATACGCTCCTGCAGCTCGTCGATAATCGGACGGTGCGCACGGTTGCTCGGGTCGAGTTGTTTCTGCACTTCATGGCACATGTTCAGATACAGCTGCTCTGCCCACGCACGCTCCTGCAGGCTAAAGGTGCCTGAAGAGTACCCAACGTGAATATCGTGCAGATCCATCTGGCTGTCGTGCAGCCATTCACGCAGCGAACGACGGGTTCCCGGTTCATGCATCTCTTGCCAGGTTTCCCACATGCTTTGCAGGGCACGTGGCGCATCGTCAGCCGGAGGTGTAGCTTCGGTGTGTTCACTACGCTCAACGCCGATAATGTTAGATACCAGCACGGTATGGTGCGCGGTTACCGCGCGGCCAGACTCGGTGATTACCGTCGGATGCGGCAGACCGTGTTCTTCACAGGCGTCGCCAATAGCCCAGATGATGTTGTTGGCGTATTCGTTCAAACCGTAGTTTACGGAACAGTCAGACTGCGAACGGGTACCTTCGTAATCCACGCCCAGACCACCGCCCACGTCGAAGCACTGGATATTGACGCCAAGCTTGTGCAGCTCAACGTAGAAACGCGCCGATTCACGTACGCCGGTGGCGATATCACGAATGTTCGCCATTTGGGAGCCGAGATGGAAGTGCAGCAACTGGATGCTGTCCAGACGACCACGCTCGCGCAGAATTTCTACCAGTTGCAGCACCTGGTTTGCCGCCAGGCCGAATTTTGATTTTTCACCGCCGGAGGACTGCCACTTGCCAGAGCCCTGCGACGCCAGACGCGCACGCACGCCCAGACGCGGAACGACATTCAGCCGTTCAGCTTCATCCAGCACGATAGCGATTTCAGACATCTTCTCGATGACCAGATAGACCTTATGGCCCATCTTCTCGCCAATCAGCGCCAGACGGATATATTCGCGGTCTTTATAACCGTTACACACGATCACGCTACGGGTCATTCCGGCATGGGCCAGAACGGCCATCAATTCAGCTTTGGAACCAGCTTCCAGCCCCAGCGGTTCGCCGGAGTGGATCAGCGATTCAATCACGCGACGATGCTGGTTGACCTTGATCGGGTAAACGAGGAAATAGTCACCGTTGTAGCCGTAGGATTCACGGGCGCGTTTAAACGCGGCGTTAATCGAACGCAAACGATGTTGCAGGATCTGCGGGAAGCAGAACAATGCAGGCAGACGCTGGCCCTGCGCTTCACGGGCTTTCACCAACTCAGCAAGGTCAACGCGCGCTTCGGGTACGTCCGGATCCGGGCACACGCTGATGTGGCCCAGTTCATTGACGTCGTAGTAGTTATTACCCCACCAGGCAATATTGTAAGTACGCAGCATCTTGCTGGCTTCCTGGGAACTCATTGCAACCTCCTGCATGGAGCGTAGTACACCGTGTTCGCCTGCTGACGAAGGCGAACCCAAAGAAATGTCGTCAGACATAGCGAACCTCAAATTTTATTAACAAGTGTAAAACAGTTGACTACTATCGCAATCCGAAGACGCGATAACAACCCAAATACAGGCAGAATTTGCAGCAGATAGTGCTGACGCTCCGACTGTGCGACCGGTTTCTTTTTCATATCAATGTAAACACGTAACCGAACTTAATGCTGACGGTTCGGCGAAACCACGAGAAAACTCTTGTTTACCAAGAGCGCCCTTGTTCAGTTCTTAGTGACCGTTACCGGCCCTGGAGTCCTGAGAAGCGCCGAGATGGGTATAACATCGGCAGGTATGCAAGATGCAGATTGTGGGGAACATATGTACACCAGAACGGTGCGACAGATTCAGCAGAATACAACGGTTCATTATCTCGTATCACCTCCACGGTTGCTCCTTACGGAACGAACCCACAAGCCAAAGCTAAAGTCTTAACCCGGCTGGAAGTGGCAACACGATGAAAACGTCGTGTGCTTTTGTATGAGCCGCGCGCCGCGTTTTATACCCATAAGGAAGTCAAAAAGCAAAAGATAAATGCGCGCATTGCCAGCACCGTCAGGAAAAATTTCCAGTTACATTTTCAGTACAATGCGACCTCAATCAAAAAAAGCTGGAAATCAGGCGAAGAACTGTCCTAAAATAGCCGTCCAGATGTTAATCCATCTATACCGATTAACACTCAGACTGCCAGTGTCCGTCATCTGCAGACTCATGGTAGAATCTTCTACACATGGCTATTCCACTCGACAGTTTGAGCTAACCAAATTCTCCTTAGGTGAAATTAAATATGGCAAAACACCTTTTTACGTCCGAGTCCGTATCAGAAGGGCATCCTGACAAAATCGCTGACCAAATCTCTGACGCCGTACTGGACGCAATCCTCGAGCAGGATCCGAAAGCACGCGTTGCCTGCGAAACCTACGTCAAAACCGGTATGGTTTTAGTTGGCGGTGAGATCACCACCAGCGCATGGGTCGACATCGAAGAGATCACCCGCAACACGGTGCGCGAAATTGGCTATGTGCATTCCGACATGGGTTTTGACGCCAACTCTTGTGCGGTACTGAGCGCAATTGGTAAACAGTCTCCGGACATCAACCAGGGTGTTGACCGCGCCGATCCGCTGGAACAGGGTGCTGGCGACCAGGGTCTGATGTTTGGTTATGCAACCAACGAAACCGACGTGCTGATGCCAGCTCCAATTACCTATGCTCACCGTCTGGTGCAGCGTCAGGCTGAAGTGCGTAAAAACGGCACTTTATCCTGGCTGCGTCCGGATGCAAAAAGCCAGGTTACCTTCCAGTATGACGACGGCAAAATCGTCGGTATTGATGCGGTTGTTCTGTCGACTCAGCACTCTGAAGACATCGATCAGAAATCGCTGCAAGAAGCCGTTATGGAAGAGATCATCAAGCCGGTACTGCCGACTGAATGGCTGACTGCTTCGACCAAGTTCTTCATCAACCCAACCGGTCGTTTCGTAATCGGCGGTCCAATGGGCGACTGTGGACTGACAGGTCGTAAAATCATCGTTGATACCTACGGCGGCATGGCGCGTCACGGCGGCGGTGCATTCTCTGGTAAGGATCCGTCTAAAGTTGACCGTTCCGCAGCCTATGCAGCTCGTTACGTCGCGAAAAACATTGTTGCCGCTGGTCTGGCTGATCGCTGTGAGATTCAGGTTTCCTACGCAATCGGCGTGGCTGAACCGACCTCTATCATGGTGGAAACGTTTGGTACTGAAAAAGTGCCTTCTGAGCAACTGACCCTGCTGGTGCGCGAGTTCTTCGACCTGCGCCCGTATGGTCTGATTCAGATGCTGGATCTGCTGCACCCGATTTACAAAGAAACCGCTGCTTACGGTCACTTTGGTCGCGAACATTTCCCATGGGAAAAAACCGACAAAGCCGCTCTGCTGCGTGAAGCTGCCGGTCTGAAGTAATTCCCTCACGGCTCAACGCTTATGAAGACCAGCCTCGCGCTGGTCTTTTTTATGTCCTTTTCTCTTCCATACCCCATAGCCAAAGCTACGCTAATCTCCCTTGTTGCAAACAACAAATGAAAGCGATTACATATCGTAGAATTTCGATCCAACATGAATCAACATCTCTTCGTTACTATGATTGCATCAGTGTTACATTATATTTCAGCATTATCTTAAACCCAGACAATCAATGTTATTCATGCGAAATAAATAACGTTATTTTTCAATCAAATAACCAATAACTTACATGAATGCTAGTGTAACCGATTACACTAATGTGATGTGATTCGCATTTTTTTACCCCGTACTCACCTACCCTTAACATCAACAAAACTAGCTACCCAACCGGAGGGCATCATGCCTGACAATAAAAAAACGGGGCGTTCCAACAAAGCCATGACATTTTTTGTCTGCTTTCTTGCAGCCCTGGCTGGATTACTTTTTGGCCTGGATATCGGTGTTATTGCCGGAGCTTTACCGTTCATCACCGACGAGTTCCAAATTACCCCCCACACTCAGGAATGGGTGGTGAGTTCGATGATGTTTGGTGCTGCCGTGGGTGCCGTCGGCAGCGGTTGGCTCTCCTTCAAACTGGGGCGTAAAAAGAGTTTGATGATCGGCGCAATCCTGTTTGTTGCCGGTTCACTGTTCTCCGCCGCGGCACCAAACGTTGAAGTGCTGTTGGTTTCCCGCGTGCTGCTCGGCCTTGCGGTAGGCGTTGCGTCTTATACCGCGCCGCTTTACCTGTCTGAAATTGCCCCGGAAAAAATTCGTGGCAGCATGATCTCTATGTATCAGTTGATGATCACCATCGGTATTTTGGGTGCGTATCTTTCCGATACGGCGTTTAGCTACAGCGGCGCATGGCGCTGGATGCTGGGCGTGATCATCATCCCTGCCCTGCTGCTGCTGGTTGGCGTTATCTTCCTGCCGGACAGCCCACGCTGGTTTGCTGCTAAACGTCGTTTTGTCGATGCTGAACGTGTTCTGTTGCGTTTGCGTGATACCAGCGCAGAAGCCAAACGCGAGCTGGATGAAATTCGTGAAAGTCTGCAGGTGAAGCAGAGCGGCTGGGCGCTGTTTAAAGAAAACAGCAACTTCCGCCGCGCGGTATTCCTTGGCGTCCTGTTACAGGTGATGCAGCAGTTCACCGGGATGAACGTCATTATGTATTACGCACCGAAAATCTTTGAGCTGGCGGGCTACACCAACACCACCGAGCAGATGTGGGGGACTGTTATCGTCGGTCTGACCAACGTGCTGGCAACCTTTATCGCCATTGGCCTGGTTGACCGTTGGGGCCGCAAGCCTACGCTGATCCTCGGCTTTATCGTCATGGCCGTCGGTATGGGCGTGCTGGGTACGATGATGCACGTGGGTATTCACTCGGCGGCCGCGCAATACTTCGCTGTACTGATGCTGCTGATGTTTATCGTTGGCTTTGCCATGAGCGCCGGTCCGCTGATTTGGGTTCTGTGCTCTGAAATCCAACCGCTGAAAGGCCGCGATTTTGGTATCACCTGCTCTACCGCAACCAACTGGATTGCCAATATGATCGTCGGTGCAACCTTCCTGACGATGCTGAACTCGCTGGGCAGCGCCAATACTTTCTGGGTCTACGGTGGTTTGAACGTCCTGTTCATCTTCCTGACCCTGTGGCTGATACCTGAAACTAAAAATGTCTCTCTGGAACACATTGAACGTAACCTGATGAAAGGTCGTAAACTGCGCGAAATTGGCGCACACGACTAATCACGAAAAGCTTCCTCCCCCGCGGGAGGAAGCCTTCCTCTTGCAGTCCCTTCCCTGTCGCACTATCCTCTGGCGCTATGAAAACCTCCCGTCTCCCTATCGCCATCCAGCAAGCCGTTATGCGCAGCCTGCGGGAAAAGCTCGCTCAGGCCAACCTCAAGCTCGAACGCAATTACCCGGAGCCAAAGCTGGTTTACCAACAGCGCGGAACCGCCGCGGGTACCGCGTGGCTACAAACCTATGAAATTCGCCTTAATCCCGTCCTGCTGATGGAGAACGTTGACGCGTTCGTTAACGAAGTGGTGCCCCATGAACTGGCGCATTTACTGGTGTGGAAATACTTTGGCCGCGTGCCGCCGCACGGCAAAGAGTGGAAATGGATGATGGAGAGCGTACTTGGCGTACCAGCCCGACGCACGCATCAGTTCGAGCTGCAATCCGTGCAGCGTAAGACCTTTACTTACCGCTGCAAGTGTCAGGAACACCAATTGACCGTACGCCGCCATAACCGCGTGATACGCGGCGAAGCCACCTACCGCTGCGTTCACTGCGGCGAACCACTGATTGCAGAATAATCTTCAGAATTATCAGGAACTTTTCTGATCTAACTGATTGCATACAGGAATGACTTTCGCTACGTTGCGGGCTCGTTTTGACACGGAGTTCGTGATGTACCGTAATTTTTCTTTTGCTGCGGCCCTGTTAGCCGCAGCATTTTCAGGCCCGGCTTTAGCCGAAGGCATCAACAGTTTTTCTCAGGCAAAAGCGGCGGGCGTCAAAGTTAACGCCGATGCGCCAGGCGATTTCTACTGCGGTTGTAAAATTAACTGGCAAGGCAAAAAAGGGGTCGTGGACCTCGAATCCTGCGGCTATAAAGTGCGAAAAAACGAAAACCGCGCCAGTCGAATTGAATGGGAGCACGTTGTCCCCGCCTGGCAGTTTGGTCATCAGCGCCAGTGCTGGCAGGACGGAGGGCGTAAAAACTGCGCTAAAGATCCGGTCTATCGCAAAATGGAAAGCGATATGCATAACCTGCAGCCTGCGGTAGGTGAAGTGAATGGCGATCGCGCTAACTTCATGTACAGCCAGTGGAACGGTGGCGAAGGCCAGTATGGACAGTGCGCGATGAAGGTTGATTTCAAAGAGAAAGTTGCCGAGCCGCCTGCCCGCGCCCGTGGCGCCATCGCGCGTACCTATTTTTATATGCGCGACCAATACAACCTGACGCTCTCTCGCCAGCAAACCCAGCTTTTTAATGCCTGGAATAAGCAGTATCCGGTCACCGACTGGGAGTGTGAGCGCGACGAACGCATCGCGAAGGTACAGGGGAATCATAACCCCTATGTGCAACGCGCTTGCCAGGCGCAAAAGAGCTAACCTACACTAGCGGCAATATTTTTAACCATGCCCTGGCCTGTTGCAGCCCAGGGCCATGACGCGGATGTTTAACTATGCGCATTCCTCGCATTTATCACCCAGAGCCACTCGCTTCCGGTAGCCAAATTTCACTGTGTGAAGATGCTGCCAACCATATCGGCCGTGTACTACGTATGGGGCCAGGCCAGCCGCTACAGCTGTTTGATGGCAGCAATCAGGTATTCGACGCCGAAATTACCCACGCCAGTAAGAAAAGTGTGGAAGTGAAGGTGCTTAACGCTGAACTCGACGATCGGGAATCACCGTTGCATATCCACCTGGGCCAGGTAATGTCGCGCGGTGAAAAAATGGAATTTACTATCCAGAAATCGATTGAACTGGGTGTAAGCCTCATTACGCCACTTTTTTCTGAGCGTTGCGGCGTTAAACTGGACAATGAACGCCTGAACAAGAAGCTCCAGCAGTGGCAGAAAATCGCTATTGCCGCCTGCGAACAGTGCGGTCGTAATCGGGTGCCTGAAATTCGCCCGGCAATGGATCTGGAAGCATGGTGCGCAGAACAGGACGAAGGACTGAAGCTCAATCTGCATCCTCGCGCCAGCGCCAGCATTAACACGCTGCCGCTCCCGGTGGAGCGCATCCGCTTGCTGATTGGCCCGGAAGGTGGGTTGTCGGCAGATGAAATTGCCATGACCGCACGGTATCAGTTTACTGATATTCTGTTAGGACCTCGCGTTCTGCGTACTGAGACAACTGCGCTCACCGCCATTACCGCGCTTCAGGTGCGTTTTGGCGATCTGGGCTAAGGCATAAACGGAGAAGAACATGATCAAGCTCGGCATCGTGATGGATCCCATCGCAAGCATCAACATCAAGAAAGATTCCAGCTTCGCAATGCTGCTGGAAGCGCAACGCCGCGGTTACGAAATTCATTATATGGAGATGGCCGATCTTTATCTGATCAACGGTGAAGCCCGCGCCCATACGCGTACCCTGAGCGTAGAGCAGAACTACGACAAATGGTATGAATTTAAGAGCGAACAGGATCTCCCGCTGGCAGACCTGGACGTTATTCTGATGCGTAAGGATCCGCCGTTTGATACCGAGTTCATCTACGCGACCTATATTCTGGAACGCGCAGAAGAGAAAGGAACGCTGATCGTCAACAAACCGCAGAGCCTGCGCGACTGCAACGAAAAGTTGTTCACCGCATGGTTTGCCGATCTGACGCCGGAAACTCTGGTCACGCGTAATAAAGCGCAGCTGAAAGCCTTCTGGCAAAAACACAGCGACATCATTCTCAAACCGCTGGACGGCATGGGCGGGGCCTCTATTTTCCGCGTGAAGGAAGGCGATCCGAACCTCGGCGTTATTGCGGAAACGCTGACCGAGCACGGTACCCGCTACTGCATGGCGCAGAACTATCTGCCAGCCATTAAAGACGGCGATAAACGCGTGCTGGTGGTCGATGGCGAACCCGTTCCTTACTGCCTGGCGCGTATTCCGCAGGGCGGCGAAACCCGTGGCAACCTGGCCGCAGGTGGTCGTGGTGAGCCGCGTCCATTAACCGACAGTGACTGGGAAATTGCCCGTCGCATTGGGCCAACGCTGAAAGCGAAAGGTTTGATTTTTGTCGGTCTGGATATCATTGGCGATCGTCTGACGGAAATTAACGTCACCAGCCCAACCTGTATTCGTGAAATTGAAGCGGAGTTCCCGGTTTCGATTACCGGTATGCTGATGGATGCCATTGAGGCCCGTCTGCAGAAGTAAATACGTTGCCGGATGGCGACGATTTCGCGTCTAATCCGGCCTACAATTGCACCCCGTAGGCCGGATTAGGCAAAGCCGACATCCGGCAAGCTATTTTCAGAGGGTGACATCTTCGCACTTTGCCCACATACTGGGCGCTGTTGCTTTTTTGAACCAGGAAACAGAACCTCTGACAATGAATTTACAGCATCACTTTCTAATTGCCATGCCTGCTCTCCAGGATCCAATTTTCCGCCGTTCCGTGGTGTATATCTGCGAACATAATGAGAACGGAGCAATGGGGATTATCGTCAATAAGCCTCTGGAAAACTTACAAATTGAAGGGATTCTGGAAAAGCTGAAGATTACTCCAGAAGAACGCGATCCGGCCATTCGTCTGGATAAGCCCGTGATGCTCGGCGGCCCGCTGGCAGAAGACCGTGGATTTATACTTCATACCCCACCGTCGCGCTTTGCGTCCAGTATTCGCATTTCTGATAACACCATCATCACAACCTCCCGCGATGTATTAGAAACCCTGGGTACGCAGGAACAACCGTCCGAAGTGCTGGTTGCGCTGGGTTATTCATCATGGGAAAAGGGCCAACTGGAACAAGAGTTACTGGATAACGCCTGGCTTACGGCCCCTGCCGATCTCAACATCTTATTCAAAACACCGATTGCCGACCGCTGGCGCGATGCGGCGAAGCTTATCGGGATAGATATTCAGACCATGCCCGGCGTGGCGGGACACGCATGATGAGCGGAACATTACTCTCTTTTGATTTTGGTACGAAAAGTATCGGCGTCGCCGTGGGTCAGCGCATTACCGGTACGGCCAGGCCATTGCCCGCCATCAAAGCACAGGACGGTACGCCAGACTGGAATTTGATTGAACGCCTGCTGAAAGAGTGGCAACCGGATGAAATCATTGTCGGCCTGCCACTCAACATGGATGGCACCGAACAGCCCCTTACCGCGCGCGCACGTAAATTCGCTAACCGCATTCATGGTCGCTTTGGCGTAACCGTAACGCTGCACGATGAACGTTTGAGCACCGTCGAAGCCCGTTCAGGCCTGTTTGAGCAAGGCGGTTACCGGGCGTTGAATAAAGGCAAAGTGGACTCCGCTTCTGCCGTTATTATCCTGGAAAGCTATTTCGAGCAGGGCTATTAAAGCCGCCCCTGCGCCTGTCGCTGCTGCAAACTTTGTGCAAATGTCTGCATACCTGTCTGCTGCCCGGTTTGAATCACGCCGGGTAGCTGATGCGTTTTCCCTTCGCGGATCAAATTGCCCACGGCGGGCGTGTTGACGAGTAGTTCGAATAGCGCCACGCGTCCCCCCTGCTTATCCTCCTCCAGTTTTTGCGAAAGAACCGCCCGCAGGCTGTCTGCCAGTTGGTTACGCACAGGATCTTTCTCTGTTGCTGCAAAGGAATCCACCAGCCGCGCGATGGCCTGCGCCGCACCTCGCGTATGTAACGTTGCCAGCACCAGATGTCCGGTTTCCGCCGCCGTTAATGCCAGCCGAATGGTTTCCACGTCGCGCAGCTCGCCCAGCAAAATAACGTCGGGATCTTCGCGTAGCGCACCGCGCAAACCGGCGGCGAAAGAGGCGCAGTGTGCGCCCACCTCCCGCTGTTGAATCAGACAACGTCGGCTGGTGTAGCGATATTCAATAGGATCTTCCAGCGTCAGAATGTGCCCCTCAATATGCTGATTAAGATACTCCACCATCGCCGCCAGGGTCGTAGATTTACCGCTGCCGGTAGCGCCTGTCACCAGAATCAACCCATTTTCACTGTGAAGCAGTTCAGGTATGACCGCGGGAGGCTGAAGATCGTCTAAATGAGGACAATCCAGCGGTAGCAGTCTTAGCGCCAGCGAGGTTCCCTGCAGATGGACAAATGCGCTGGCGCGCAGCCGCCGGGTGTCCGTCAGGGTAACGGCAAAATCAATCTGCCCTTGCTCCTGCAACTGTACCTGTTGTTGCTCACTGAGCCAGCACATCAGCAGATTCTCTACGTCAGGCGCGGTAAACGGTGCGCTTTCGACTTTTCCATGTCTGCGCCAACGCGCAGGCCATGCATTGCACAGGTGTAGATCCGACACGTTATGCTTTACACTAAGGGCCACTATTTCTTCCATATTCATATGAACATCCTCGGAAAATGAACGATATCGCGCATAACCTGGCACATGTCCGGGACAAAATCTCAGCCGCCGCGACGCGTTGCGGGCGGTCTTCAGAAGAAGTTATGTTGCTTGCAGTCAGCAAAACCAAACCTGCGAGCGCCATCGAAGAAGCCATTACCGCAGGGCAGCGTGCCTTCGGTGAAAACTATGTCCAGGAAGGGGTGGATAAAATCCGCTACTTTCAGGAAAAAGGCGTCAACGATCTGCAGTGGCACTTTATCGGCCCGCTGCAGTCCAACAAAAGTCGTCTGGTCGCCGAGCACTTTGACTGGTGCCATACGATCGACCGTCTACGTATCGCTGCCCGTCTGAGCGAACAGCGCCCGGCAGACCTGCCGCCGCTGAATGTGCTGATCCAGATTAATATCAGCGATGAGAACAGTAAGTCAGGGATTCCGCTGGCAGAGCTTGATGCACTGGCCGCTGAAGTCGCTGCGCTGCCGCGCATTACCCTGCGTGGTTTGATGGCTATTCCCGCTCCTGAGTCAGATTATGTAAGGCAGTTTGAAGTTGCACAGCAAATGGCTGTAGCATTTGCCGGGTTGAAAACACGCTATCCAAATATCGATACGCTCTCGCTGGGGATGTCTGATGATATGGATGCCGCTATCGCGGCGGGTAGCACGATGGTGCGCATCGGCACTGCCATTTTTGGTGCTCGTGATTACACTAAAAAATAAGGAAAATTAAGGAACACCATGAATACGTTGACCTTCCTGCTCTCAACGGTAATTGAGCTGTATACCATGGCGCTGCTGCTGCGCGTGTGGATGCAATGGTCTCGCTGCGATTTCTACAACCCGTTCTCGCAGTTTATTGTGAAAATCACTCAGCCCATTATTGGGCCGTTACGCCGTATTATTCCTCCGATGGGGCCCATTGACAGCGCATCAGCATTAGTCGCGCTCGTTCTCAGCTTTATCAAAGCCATCGTGCTATTTAAGGTGGTCACGTTCCAGCCGATCATCTGGATCGCCGCCGTGCTGATTGTCCTGAAGACCATTGGGCTGCTGATTTTCTGGGTGCTGCTGGTAATGGCGATTATGAGCTGGGTCAGCCAGGGTCGCAGCCCGGTGGAGTACGTGCTGATTCAACTGGCGGATCCGCTGTTGCGTCCTATCCGTCGCATACTTCCAGGCATGGGCGGGATCGATTTCTCCCCAATGATTCTGGTTCTGCTGCTCTATGTCATTAACATGGGTATCGCGGAAGTGTTACAGGCGACAGGCAACATGCTGCTGCCGGGGCTGTGGATGGCGCTATGAGTGCCGTTACACCCTGCGACGACGGTCTGGTTTTACGGCTCTATATTCAGCCGAAAGCCAGCCGTGACAGTATTGTGGGTTTACATGGCGACGAAGTTAAAGTCGCCATTACCGCCCCGCCGGTCGATGGACAAGCCAACAGCCATCTGGTGAAGTTTCTCGGCAAACAGTTCCGCGTAGCGAAAAGCCAAGTCGTTATTGAGAAGGGCGAGCTTGGTCGGCACAAACAGGTTAAAATTATTCATCCGCAACAGATCCCGCCCGAAATTGCGGCGCTAACTGATTAGGTATTCCATGCAAAAAGTTGTCCTCGCGACCGGCAATGCCGGTAAAGTGCGTGAACTCGCCTCTCTTCTGAGTGATTTCGGTCTTGATGTTGTTGCCCAAACGGATCTGGGTGTTGATTCTGCAGAAGAGACCGGGCTGACGTTTATTGAGAACGCCATTCTGAAGGCGCGTCATGCCGCACAAATTACGGGTTTGCCAGCCATTGCTGATGACTCCGGCCTGGCAGTAAATGCCCTTGGCGGCGCGCCGGGTATCTATTCAGCCCGCTATTCCGGCGAAGATGCGACCGATCAGCAGAACCTGGAAAAACTGCTGCACACCCTGCGGGATGTCCCGGATGACCAGCGTCAGGCGCAATTCCACTGCGTGCTGGTGTATATGCGCCATGCGGACGATCCCACGCCTTTAGTGTGCCACGGAAGCTGGCCGGGCGTGATTACCCGTGAACCGGCCGGAAACGGTGGTTTTGGTTACGACCCAATCTTTTTTGTGCCGTCCGAAGGAAAAACAGCTGCTGAGCTGACCCGCGAAGAAAAAAGTGCGATTTCTCACCGCGGACAGGCACTGAAGCTGCTGCTGGATGCCCTGCGCAATGGTTAACCTTCCGCCGCTAAGTCTTTATATTCACATCCCCTGGTGCGTGCAGAAATGCCCGTACTGCGACTTTAACTCGCATGCGCTTAAGGGCGAGGTTCCTCATGACGACTATGTTCAGCACCTGCTGAGCGATCTGGATACTGAGGTGGCCCACGCCCAGGGGCGGGAAGTAAAGACACTTTTTATCGGTGGTGGTACGCCGAGCCTGCTTTCTGGCCCGGCAATGCAAACGCTGCTCGACGGCGTGCGCGCACGGCTGAATCTGGCCGCAGATGCAGAAATCACAATGGAGGCGAATCCCGGGACGGTGGAAGCCGATCGCTTTGTTGATTATCAACGCGCTGGCGTAAACCGTATCTCGATTGGCGTACAGAGCTTTAGCTCCGCCAAACTCGAGCGTCTGGGACGTATTCACGGGCCGGAAGAAGCCAAACGAGCAGCACACCTGGCGAGCGGTCTAGGGCTACGCAGCTTTAACCTCGACCTGATGCATGGTTTGCCAGATCAGACGCTGGAAGAGGCGCTGGGCGATTTACAGCAGGCCATCGCGCTCAATCCACCGCATCTTTCCTGGTATCAGTTGACCATCGAACCCAACACGCTGTTCGGTTCCCGACCGCCTGTTTTACCAGACGATGATGCGCTGTGGGATATTTTTGAGCAAGGCCACCAGTTGCTGACCGCCGCCGGGTATCAACAGTACGAAACCTCAGCCTATGCAAAGCCGGGCTATCAGTGTCAGCACAACCTTAATTACTGGCGCTTTGGTGACTATCTTGGCATTGGTTGCGGCGCGCACGGCAAAGTCACCTTCCCGGACGGGCGCATTCTGCGCACCACCAAAACGCGGCATCCGCGCGGATACATGCAGGGGCGTTATCTCGAAAGCCAGCGTGATGTCGCCGAAGCCGATAAGCCGTTCGAGTTCTTCATGAACCGTTTCCGTTTACTGGAAGCCGCGCCTCGCGCGGAGTTCACGCAATATACCGGGCTTACCGAGGACGTTATTCGTCGACAGATCGATGAGGCTATTTCCCAGGGCTACCTGAGTGAATGTGATGAATACTGGCAGATTACCCAACACGGTAAGCTGTTTTTGAATTCCCTGCTGGAGCTGTTTCTGGCGGAGTGATACGGCAATGATCCAGGCCTTATCCGGCAATTGCCGGATGGCACTGCGCTTATCAGGCCTACAGGGTTAGGTCGATAAGCGCAGCCACCTTCAGCCATTAATACTGATTAAACATTTCCTGGATCTGTTTAGGATCTTTGGTCTGCGTCAGCGCCAGCTGCAGCAGCACGCGGGCTTTTTGCGGGTTCAGCGAGCCAGAAGCCACAAAGCCGTATTTTGCATCATCAACTTCTGCATCCTGCGTGGTGGCACCCATTGGTACACGAGATGAACGCACCACTACGGTACCTTTATGCGCGGCAGTTGCCAGCGTATCGAAAATGGTTTTATACAGGTTGCCGTTACCTACACCCGCACTGACGATCCCGGCGTAACCCGCATCTACCAGTGCTTTTGCCGGCAGATCGGAGGCGTTAGCATAGTTGTAAACAATCCCAACTTTCGGTAACTCGGTCAGCTTAGAAACATCGAACGGAGTAGACGTGGTGTGCTTACGCGCAGGCGTACGCTGGTAGTCGATTTTACCGTTATGAATGTAACCCAACGGGCCGTAGTTAACGGATTTGAAGGTAGCAACGTCGGTAGTGTTGGTTTTAGTCACGTCGCGACCATCCATAACGGTGTCGTTCATCACCACCAGCACTCCGCGGTTGGCAGAGGCTTTGTCTGCGGCAGTTACCACTGCGTTATACAGGTTGAACGGGCCATCAGCACTCATACCCGTAGATGGACGCATGGCGCCGACCAGCACGACCGGCTTGTTGCACTTGACGGTCAGGTCGAGGAAATAGGCGGTTTCTTCCATGGTATCCGTACCATGTGTCACCACGAAGCCGTCGGTTTTATCACACTCGGTATTAATCTTTTTGGCCAGCGTTAACCAGACTTCGTCATTCATATCCTGGGAGCCGATGTTCACCACCTGCTCGCCTTTAACGACAGCGATATCTTTCAACTGAGGAACGGCTTCAACCAGATTTTCTACGCCAACCTTGCCTGCCGTGTAGTTAGATTTTGTCGCGGAATCACCGCCACCAGCAATCGTCCCGCCGGTCGCTAAAATAGTGATATTTGGCAGTGCAAGCGCCGCGCCGCTGAAACCCATAACCAGTGCGGCAAGCGCCGTTTTCTTGAAAAACTCCATGTTATTTCTCCAGTTACTTGAATTTGCAGCATTATGTCTATCCTACAGATGAATAATGTGACGAGTTCCAATTAACCAGATTTATATCTCCATCAAATTGTTATTCTTAGAGATGGATATCAAAAAAACAGAAAAGTACAAAATAAAACGGCGCAGAATGTTTCTGCGCCGTTAAAAAGAGGTGAAGATTATTTCAGAGTGCTAACCAGCGTTTTACGATCGTTTTCCAGCGTCACGACGCGGGCACAAACATCTTTGCCAAACTGTTGGAAGTCTTGTTCCTGATTCTTCCATTCGTTTTGAATTGAGGTTTGCAAGCCACCAAGGCTACCGAGCACGCCCTGCAACGGATTACCACCGCCTTTGAGTACGGCTTTGGCACCCATTTCGTTGATGCTGTCCTGCAAAATACCGCCCATCGCCTGATTAACCAGCTGTTGTCCGTCCGCGCGGACTTGATCAATCGCCTTATAATGGAAGGTCAGGCCATCAGTTCGATGCTCGATGATGCGGTTCATCTGCTCTTTCAATTGCGCATCCAGCTTGGTTAAGCGGCCACGCATGTTGCTGCTTTCACCGACCTCTTTGGCGATGATTTTATCCAGCGCCACGCGACCTTTCTCTACGCGCGCTCTGGCACCTTCGTCAATCCACGGCAGGCTGCTACGCAACGCCGCCTGATAATCTTTGGCTTGCTCACGCTGTGCGGCGTTCAGGTTGTACTGTTTACCGTTAAAGGTGACATCGCCGGCCTGGGTAATAATCAGGTCGCCGTTCTCGCCCTTCACCTGCACCGTTTGTGGGCTCAAAATCACATCGTCACGCGGGGTGACGCTGCACTGGTAATCTGCATGTGCGGCCATCGCCGTGAACGTTAGGACTGCCGCCAGCAGCGTTTTGCGCATCATATCTTTCCCTCAAGACAAATCGGGCCGGCATTTGCCGACCCTGTGCTACTTAGTCCCACCAAATATCGAAAAGTTCGCTGGTACGCACTTCTTCTAGTTTGTGCTCTTCCAGCCACTTACGCACGATTGCCTGGTGTTCTTCGGTGCATTTGCCGATTTCCTGCAGACAGATCAGACCTTCCCAGGCCAGATAGCCGCTGCCGTCAAAAGCCAGCTTGTTCGGTTCGATAACTTCATTGATAAAGTCATCAACGATTTGATCGACCTGCTCTCCAGATGTACCTTCCGGGAAACGCCATGCAACCGAAAATCCTACTTCCTGGAATTCTTCGATGTGCATCTTTTTACGCAGACGACGGCTACGGTTCTTTGCCATTATTTCACCCTCTCGAACATTAAGTCCCATACGCCGTGGCCAAGACGATGACCACGTTGTTCAAATTTGGTTACCGGGCGCGATTGTGGGCGCGGTACATAATCGTTACTCTCGGACTGGTTTTTATACCCGTCAATGGAGGACATCACTTCCAGCATATGTTCCGCATAAGCTTCCCAGTCGGTTGCCATGTGGAATACGCCGCCCAGCTTCAGCTTACTTAAGATATGCTCAGCAAACGGTACCTGAACGATACGGCGTTTATTATGACGTGCTTTATGCCACGGGTCAGGGAAAAACAGCTGAACCATAGATAAAGAATTGTCAGGAATCATTTTATGCAGGACTTCAACGGCATCATGGCACATGACGCGCAGGTTCTCGACACCCTCTTCATGGGCTGAAGCCAGACACGCACCAACGCCCGGCGAGTGAACCTCAATGCCAAGGAAATTCTGTTCCGGACGCGCTTTCGCCATTGCGACCAGCGACGCTCCCATACCAAAACCGATTTCCAGCGTGACTGGCGCATCACGGCCAAACAGTTCTGCGAAATTTACAGGCTCTTCGCTGAACTCAACGCCCATCACCGGCCAGTAGTTTTCCAGCGCGTGCTCCTGCCCTTTCGTCAGTCGCCCCTGGCGACGAACAAAACTACGAATCCGGCGCAGAGGGCGGCCGTTTTCATCAAATTCCGGTGAAATGACGTCGTTCTTCATAAAAGTTTAGTCTGCTGTGTTTGAGTTCTGAAAACGGGCATTATCCAAAGTTAGTTGCCGGATGCAAGTAAAGGAAGAAAGTGAGCAGCGGAAAGTTCCGGTTTACACCCCGTTGCCGCTGTGCTGCAATCTTGCCCCCGGCAATAATGAAACGGTAATCATGCAAGCGTCTCAATTCTCGGCTCAGGTTTTGAGCTGGTACGACAAATACGGGCGGAAAACGCTGCCCTGGCAAATTGATAAGACGCCTTACAAAGTATGGCTCTCTGAGGTAATGCTGCAACAAACTCAGGTTGCGACCGTTATCCCTTATTTTGAGCGCTTTATGGCGCGCTTCCCAACGGTAACGGATTTAGCCCATGCGCCGCTGGATGAGGTTCTGCATTTGTGGACCGGGCTGGGTTATTACGCCCGAGCGCGTAATCTGCATAAAGCCGCGCAGCAGGTTGTCACGCTGCATAGCGGTATATTTCCGCAAACTTTTGATGAGGTGGCCGCCCTACCTGGCGTCGGTCGCTCAACCGCAGGCGCGATCCTTTCCCTCTCTCTGGGTCAGCATTTTCCGATTCTCGACGGTAACGTCAAACGCGTGCTGGCTCGCTGTTATGCTGTAAACGGCTGGCCGGGTAAAAAAGAAGTCGAAAAGAAGCTGTGGGAGTTGAGCGAGCAGGTGACGCCCGCCCATGGCGTTGAACGTTTTAATCAGGCGATGATGGATTTAGGCGCCATGGTCTGTACGCGCTCAAAACCTAAATGTTCGCTGTGTCCGTTGGAAAATGGCTGTGTGGCCAGCGCCAATGCAAGCTGGGCGTTGTACCCGGGTAAAAAACCCAAGCAAACGCTGCCGGAACGAACGGGCTATTTTTTACTGATGCAGCATGATGACGAAGTGCTGCTCGCACAGCGACCGCCCAGCGGCTTATGGGGTGGTTTATACTGTTTTCCACAGTTTGACGACGAAGATGGACTGCGCAACTGGCTGGCGCAACGGCAAATTAACGCAGATAATCTGACCCAACTTAATGCGTTTCGCCATACCTTTAGCCATTTCCACTTAGACATTGTGCCTATGTGGCTTCCTGTGTCTTCATTCGGCTCATGCATGGATGAAGGCAACGCGCTCTGGTATAACTTAGCGCAACCGCCGTCGGTCGGACTGGCGGCTCCCGTGGAGCGTTTGTTACAGCAATTACGTGCCGGTACACACGTTTAACGTACCGGTCGATAGAGAGGATTTTTTATGAGCAGAACGATTTTTTGCACTTTCCTGCAACGCGAAGCAGAAGGCCAGGATTTTCAGCTGTACCCGGGCGATCTGGGGAAACGCATCTACAACGAGATTTCTAAAGAAGCATGGGCGCAATGGCAGCATAAGCAAACCATGCTGATTAACGAGAAGAAGCTCAATATGATGAACGTTGAGCATCGTAAACTGCTTGAGCAGGAGATGATCAACTTCCTGTTTGAAGGCAAAGACGTGCATATTGAAGGCTATACACCAGAGTCTTAAGAACCGTTGCCGGATGGCGCTGCGCTTATCCGGCCTACGATTTACTCTGGTCCTTGCAAATAACAAACACAACACGCACTCCCGGAATGATGAAAAAATTTCTCGCGCTTGCCGTTATTGCGCCGTTGCTCATCTCCTGTTCCAGTTCGACCAAAAAAGGCGATTCCTATAACGAAGCCTGGGTCAAGGATACCAACGGTTTTGATATTCTGATGGGGCAATTTGCCCATAACATTGAGAATTTGTGGGGATTTAAGGAAGTGCTGATTGCGGGTCCAAAGGACTACGTAAAGTATACCGATCAGTATCAAACCCGCAGCCATATCAACTTTGATGACGGTACGATAACCGTCGAGACCATTGCCGGGACAGATCCCGCCGGACACCTGCGTCGGGCGATTATCAAGACATTGCTGATGGGGGATGATCCGGGTTCTATCGACCTCTATTCCGATGTCGACGACATTAAGATTTCCAAAGAGCCGTTCCTGTACGGGCAGGTGGTCGATAATACCGGCCAGCCCATTCGTTGGGAGGGACGTGCCACCAATTTCGCTGACTATCTGCTGAAAACACGCCTGAAAAGCCGCAGCAATGGTATTCGCATCATCTATAGCGTGACGATCAACCTGGTACCGAACCACCTTGATAAGCGCGCGCATAAATACGTCGGCATGGTGCGTCAGGCTTCGCGTAAGTATGGCGTCGATGAGTCGCTGATTCTGGCCATCATGCAAACCGAATCCTCATTTAACCCATATGCGGTCAGCCATGCCGATGCACTGGGACTGATGCAGGTGGTACAGCACAGCGCCGGGAAAGATGTGTTTCGCTCGCAAGGGC
Organism: Citrobacter sp. CF971; assembly: GCF_006385635.1. NCBI lineage: Bacteria > Pseudomonadati > Pseudomonadota > Gammaproteobacteria > Enterobacterales > Enterobacteriaceae > Citrobacter > Citrobacter sp. CF971. The sequence goes on from NZ_CP041051.1 coordinate 4,127,469, forward strand.
GCTCCGGCACACCGAGCCGTAGCTTCCTGTTTGACCCGGCCAGCAACATTGATACCGGTACCGCCTATCTGGCTATGCTCAACAATGTCTATTTAGGCGGCATTGATAATCCAACATCCCGTCGCTACGCGGTGATCACGGCATATAACGGCGGTGCGGGCAGCGTGCTGCGCGTTTTCTCGAACGATAAAATCCAGGCAGCGAATATTATCAACAGCATGACCCCGGGGGACGTTTATCAAACGCTGACTACCCGACATCCGTCGGCTGAATCACGCCGATACCTTTACAAGGTCAATTCCGCACAAAAATCATATCGACGCCGCTAATATATCCCCTCTTCAGCCCCGGGAAACGGGGTCCGGAAGAGGGTAAAGTGTTAACTCCATCACTCTTTTGCTTTGCAATCAGAAATTGTTTGCAAATATTTGTCACAGGTAACAAAAAAAGAGTGTCCCTCGTTGATAGAATCACATCATCAAGCCCCGGCAAATGTGCCTTTTAAAACATTCATCCGCATTACGGTGTGAGGAAATTAACATGAATCTTAAGCTGCAGCTGAAAGTGCTCTCGTTTCTGCAGTTCTGCTTATGGGGTAGTTGGCTCACTACCCTCGGCTCCTATATGTTTGTCACCCTAAAATTCGATGGTGCATCCATTGGCGCAGTGTATAGCTCGCTGGGGATCGCCGCCGTATTTATGCCTACGCTGTTAGGGATCGTGGCCGACAAATGGATCAGTGCGAAATGGGTGTACGCCATTTGTCACCTGGTCGGTGCAGCAACGCTGTTCGCCGCAGCCGAAGTCACCACCCCAGGCGCGATGTTCTTTGTGATCTTGCTTAACTCTTTGGCCTATATGCCAACGCTGGGGTTAATCAACACCATTTCTTACTATCGCCTGCAGTCAGCCGAGATGGATATCGTAACGGACTTCCCGCCAATCCGTATCTGGGGCACTATCGGCTTTATCATGGCGATGTGGGGCGTGAGCTTCTCCGGCTTCGAGCTGAGTCATATGCAGCTGTATATCGGTGCAACGCTGTCCGTTGTTTTGGCGCTGTTCACGCTGACGCTGCCGCATATTCCGGTGGCTAACCAGCAGAAAAACCAGAGCTGGTCGTCCATGCTGGGCCTGGATGCTTTCGCGCTGTTTAAAAACAAGCGCATGGCGATTTTCTTCATCTTCTCAATGATGCTGGGCGCGGAGCTGCAGATTACCAATATGTTCGGTAATACCTTCCTGCACAGCTTCGATAACAACCCGCTGTTCTCCGGTAGCTTCATCGTTGAACACGCCTCGGTGATGATGTCGATCTCGCAGATTTCCGAGACGCTGTTTATCCTGACCATCCCGTTCTTCTTGAGCCGTTACGGTATTAAGAATGTAATGCTTATCAGTATTGTGGCGTGGATGCTGCGTTTCGGCCTGTTTGCCTACGGCGATCCGACACCGTTCGGTACTGTGCTGCTGGTTCTGTCGATGATTGTTTACGGCTGCGCCTTCGACTTCTTCAACATCTCTGGCTCGGTATTCGTGGAGAAAGAAGTTCGCCCTGAAATCCGCGCTAGCGCACAGGGTATGTTCCTGATGATGACCAACGGCTTCGGTTGTATTCTGGGCGGACTGGTGAGCGGTAAAGTAGTTGAACACTATACGCTGAACGGTATTACCGACTGGCAGACCGTGTGGCTGATCTTCGCAGGTTACTCGCTGGTTCTGGCTTTTGCCTTCGTGGCGCTGTTTAAATATAAACACGTACGCGTTCCGGCAGGCACCCAAACTATCGCGCACTAACGTTTACGCAGAGAAAAGCGGGTTGCCAAAAGGTAACCCGTTTTTTTTGCGCTTACTTCACAACATATCCATACAGACGCTTAATACCGTCTGCATCCGTTTCACTGTAAACACCTTGCAGCTCCGGCGAGAAGCCCGGCAGCAGGTTAACACCCTCTTCCAGCGCCAGGAAATAACGTTGCACCGCCCCGCCCCAGATTTCGCCCGGTACCACGCACAGCACGCCCGGAGGATAAGGCAGCGCACCTTCTGCCGCAACGCGACCTGCGGCATCACAAATACGCACCAGTTCGACATCACCACGGATAAAGGCGCTGTTGGCATCCTGCGGGTTCATCGCCACGGCAGGCAAACTCTCCTGTCGGAACATCGCTTTTTGCAGATCCTTCACATCAAAGCTGACGTAGAGATCGTGCATCTCCTGACACAGTTCACGCAGCGTGTAATCCCGGTAACGCACGGGATACTTATTGAAGATGGTGGGTAGCACGTCTGCCAGCGGCGTATCGTCCTCAATATGCTGCTCAAACTGCGCCAGCATCGCCACCAGTTGCGCCAGTTTCTCGGTGCTTTCTGCCGGGGTCAGCAGGAACAGAATCGAGTTAAGGTCGCATTTCTCCGGAACAATGCCGTTTTCACGCAGGTAATGCGCCAGAATCGTCGCCGGAATACCAAACTCAGTATATTGCCCGGTTTGCGCATCAATGCCCGGAGTAGTTAACAACAGCTTGCAGGGATCAACGAAGTACTGGTCGCGCGCGTAGCCGGAAAAACCATGCCATTTAGCACCCGGTTCAAAGCTAAAGAAGCGGCGCTCGCTGGCAATCACCTGCGTCGGATAGCTTTCCCACGGCTTACCATCAACTACCGGAGGAATAAACGGCTGAATCATCTTACAGTGGGTAAGAATCGCTTTACGGGCCTCAATGCCCAGCGCTACACACTCCGCCCATAGCCGACGCCCACTCTCGCCTTCATGGATTTTGGCGTTAACATCCAGCGCCGCAAACAGCGGGTAAAACGGACTAGTAGAAGCATGCAGCATAAATGCATTGTTCAGACGCTTATGCGGACAGAACCGCGCCTGACCGCGAATATGGTTATCCTTTTTGTGGATCTGCGAGGTTTGCGAGAATCCGGCCTGCTGTTTGTGTACCGATTGGGTGACAAAGATCCCCGGATCGTCAGCATTGAGCTCCAGTAGCAGCGGTGACCCATCGGCCATCATCGGAATAAATTGCTCGTAGCCAACCCAGGCAGAATCAAACAGGATGTAATCGCACAGGCTACCGATCTTGTCGATCACCTGCCGGGCGTTGTAGATCGTACCGTCATAGGTACCAAGCTGAATGATTGCAAGACGGAACGGACGCGGCTGGTCAGCCTTGTGCGGTGCAACGTCACGCAGTTGCTGGCGCAGATACGCCTCATCGAAGCAGTGCTCGTCAATGCCGCCAATAAAGCCAAACGGATTACGCGCCGCTTCCAGATAAACCGGCGTCGCGCCCGCCTGGATCAGCGCACCGTGGTGGTTGGACTTATGGTTGTTGCGGTCAAACAGCACCAGATCGCCGCGCGTCAGCAGCGCGTTGGTGACCACTTTATTCGCCGCAGAGGTTCCGTTCAGCACAAAGTAGGTTTTATCCGCGTGAAAAACTTTCGCGGCAAATTTCTGCGCATGTTTCGCTGATCCCTCATGAATCAGCAGATCGCCCAGCTTAACGTCAGCGTTGCACATATCCGCGCGGAACAGGTTCTCGCCAAAGAACTCATAGAAATGTCGGCCCGCCGGATGCTTCTTAAAAAACTCACCGTGCTGGTGCCCCGGGCAGGCAAACGTGCTGTTCCCCATTTCGACATACTGGGTAAGCGTGTCATAGAACGGCGGCAGCAACTCTTCCTCATACTGACAGGCAGCAGACTCCAGCTCCAGCCAGTCCTGAGCCTGACCGCAAATCACCGCGTTAACGCCCGCAGGTACATCGACATCAGACTCTGCGAACAAAAACACCGGTATATGAAAACCAGTGCGTTTCAGCAAAGCCAGGATCCCACTGCGGCTGTCCGCAACGGTAATGACGACTGCCGCGACGTCAGTAAAATCGGTGCTGTCCAGCGCAACCACCTGGCGATGGCTGGAAAGACGAGAAGCCAGTTCACCACTGGCGGCAATTTTCATTGATTTCATAAGCGCAATAACCCGTTTCGGGAAAATCAAAAGTCCCGGGCAAAGCCGCATTGCTTTGCCCACGAAATGACGGGTCAAACTGGTTACCAGCCCCGACCGCCAGACATCAGTAAAAGCAGATAGCCTCTGATCTTACTGTTATCCTGCAGTGAGCGTACGCTGCCCTCACCGCATGGTGAGAGCGTGAAGATAAGTCGCAGGAAGGGGCGAACGTCGCGCAAAAAGGCGATGTTGAAGGCGATGTAGGGGGAGTAATATCATCCCAGGCAGCCCCATTCAGACAGGAGAAAATTCGCGCAATCATGGCACCTTTCACCTACTGGCGCAAGATAAAATCCTGTGCTTAAACCTCACAGATAAACAAGCATTTCGTCTGACAATAGCGGCATAATAATGCAATCTGAAACATAATTTCACCCAAACAGTTGCCTTTAACATCAAGACGATAATGGGTATGCAGGAGCAAACGTGGTAATCGGACCCTTTATTAATGCCAGCGCCATTTTATTAGGCGGTGTTCTCGGCGCGCTGCTCAGTCAGCACTTACCCGAACGTATTCGGATCTCAATGACCTCAATATTCGGGTTGTGCTCGTTGGGAATTGGTATCTTGTTGGTTATCAAATGCGTTAACTTGCCGGTGATGGTTCTGGCGACACTGATCGGTGCATTAATTGGCGAATTCTGCCATCTGGAAAAAGGAATCAATGCCGCGGTTGCCAAAGCGCAACAGCTTTTCACCAAATCGGATGCCAATGCAACACACGAATCCTTTATCCAAAGCTATGTGGCGATCATCGTGTTGTTTTGCGCCAGCGGGACCGGGATATTCGGGGCGATCCATGAAGGGATGACCGGCGATCCTAATATTTTAATCGCCAAGTCATTTCTCGATTTCTTCACCGCTATTATCTTCGCCTGCTCGCTAGGGATCGCCGTGTCTGCCATTTTCATACCGATGCTGGCAATTCAGTTGACGCTTGCCACCTGTGCGGCTCTGATTTTACCGCTGACAACCCCAGCCATGATGGCCGATTTCAGCGCTGTAGGCGGACTGTTGCTACTTGCAACCGGTTTGCGGATTTGTGGCATCAAAATGTTTGCGGTGGTGAATATGCTTCCTGCCCTTCTACTGGCAATGCCGCTTTCCGCAGCGTGGACGGCTTTTTTTGCCTGAGAATGCGTGCAATAGCAACAATGTGGTGATAGATTGTGCAGTCTGCATTGATTTGAAGAAATTTCGTTGACGAAACGAAGTGAATCGGGTTTAATGCGCCTCGTTGCCCGGATAGCTCAGTCGGTAGAGCAGGGGATTGAAAATCCCCGTGTCCTTGGTTCGATTCCGAGTCCGGGCACCACTCATTTAGAACCCTCGCTTCGGCGGGGGTTTTTGCATTATGAGTCAACAACTTGTTGGTTTACCAGTAGTTACCTCTCTTTAATTTCCTCCGGCCCCGCTTCCCGGTGGTACAGAAAGGTGGTACAAAATGGGCATTATGATACAGCCAACAAAGAACCGTTTCGGCGTTTACCTTGTCCGTAAGGCCGTCCCCAAACATCTGCAAGGCATCCTCAATAAACGTGAAATCAAGCTAACCCTTGAGACAAAAGACGTGAAGGAGGCCAGAGAGCGTGCGCCCGCAAAAATCATCCAGATAGATATGACGCTCAAACTGGCTGAAAAACAACTTGAAGCCGACCAGTCGCTGACTGACGCGAATATCGAGCTGATTGCCAGTGTATGGGTTTCAAAGACCATGCAAAACGATGAACTTATCCGTGAGCGTTACATCGTTGAAGATCAGCTAGATGGTAAAACGGGCCTATTCCACTCGCCGGAAAACCAGATAATCCACGATTGGCTGGAAGACCGCGTACGTAAGCCCCGCTACAAGTCACCGACATGGCAGGAAGAGCGTGACGTATCAATCTGTAAACTGATGGTTGTAGAGCTGGATGAAGCCCTCGAATATACACCCATCGTTCTCACCCCAGTCTGGCAAATCCGTCTGGCATGGAGACTGGCTGAACGACGCAGTGACCTGACGAATGCTTATCTCCTGAATATTCGCCCTCGGCTCTACGCCAAAAGCAAAGGGCTGGATGCACTACCTGTTGAGAGCCACAAAAGCCTCACCTTCGCAGACCTTTTCGAACGCTATAAAGAACACGTTCAACGCCATGAGCCACTACGGGCAGAAAGCCGGATTATCGCCTATACGACATCGGCAAATCGCTTCATCGAATTTATCGGTAAGAAGGCCGCTGAGGACATCACCGTTGCCGACATCGCCGACTTCCGCAATCTGATCGAAAAGTTGCCATCCCGGCCGTCGAAAGCGGTACGAGTACTGCCGCTGCACAAACAGGTAGACGCCGAAGGGGAAAAAATCAGCCCTACCCGCGTCGAGAATATCCTTAAAGAACTGTCGTCAGTCTTTCGGGTCGCGGTAGAGGACGGCAAGCTCACCGATAACCCGCTCGGCAAACTGAAGAAACGTAAGACCGTCGCTGGCCCTGCAATCGTGCGGTCTTTCAGCCGCGATGAAATCCGCCGAATTTTCTCCCTGCCCGTCTTCCACGGTGAGGAAACACCACACGGTGCTATGGCTTACTGGATACCAATAATCCTGTACTACTCAGGTGCTCGCGTTGAAGAAATCGCTCAGCTCCGTAAAGGTGACATAGTGGAAGTAGACGGTACTCCCTGCTTCAGGCTGGCGATGGGTGAAGGTCAGTCGATCAAGATGGGCAACACACGGCAGTTCCCGATACACAGCCACCTGATTGAGCTGGGCTTCCTTGATTTCGTGCGGTCCAGTCCCTATCAGCTCTTTGTCGATAAGTCGGAAGTGAACCGGAAATACTCCTACAACTATGGCCGCTGGTGGGGCAATTACATTCGTGAGAACGGCCTGACGCGGGAAGGCATCAAGCCTACCCACAGCTTCCGCCACTCTCTCGTTACCCTGTTCCGCGATCTGGATGTACGTGAGGAAATTCAGGACAGCATCCTCGGGCATAACGAAAACTCACCCGACAGAGCGAAAGCCAGTCACGGCTACGGGGAGAAGAGTGTGGTAGCCCAACGTCGCGCCATCGAGCAAATCCCGAGGCTGAACCTTCAGCGGAGCACTTAACCGTTCGTGACAATCCGGGCATCCCTGCCCGGAGAATCAGAAGTGATAAACCTGCGTTTTACGCTGGGAGTGGTCGGTGACGGTAGCCTTAACGGGTTGCCCGTCGAGGATACGGATCAGTTCACGCATGATGAAATCTGCCTGGTAATGGGATAGCTGGTTCCGGTAGATTAAATCAGGGATGTGCCGGGTCATAGCACGGGTAACCATAGCAGGAAGGCTGTCCAGTTCAATGTCAACCGCACAGCTATGGTCTTTGCCGAAGTGTTTCGGACGATCAATGATCAGATTGAGTAAATTCATAGCTTTTCCTGTTAGTGCCAATTCTTAGCCTATTTTCCTAAAGTCCTCATAGAGATCTTACTTTAATAGTTTAGCTGGAAGGCTGAATATTCAGCACCAGCCCCTCAGGGGAAGTCCTTCCTTGTATCAGTACCAGAAATTCTGTATCTTTTTTCGAAATGGCTGATGGTATATCGAGCGATATTACTATGAGCAAATCAGAGACTTTTTGTAGGTTCGATGCTAAGGTTCCTTCCTACCGCTGAATAAATATTATGGCAGGCTATTATCTCTATTTTTTAAGGGGGTTCTATGAGTGATGAAAACGATGTTTATCTACCGCCCGATGCTGATGAAGATAAACGGAAATATTTTGAAGAGAGATTCGAGACCGCCTTAAAACAGATTAATTATAAAAAATTTGCGGTGATGGATGAAGAATTTAGTTCAGTACCGGTTGAACCTCCATTCGATGCAGAGCCAATTTTCTTCAGTTATATATCACCTTTGCTGAAAAAATGTGAATCTAGGACTGGTAAGTACGTACCCTTAGAGTCTGCTCTTGAGGTCCTCTCTATAATCGCCATGTTTTTAGATAATGATGAGTGGGAGTTAAATAAGGACATGAAAAAGTATTTATCTTCGCGACTCAAAGAGACTGTTAATAAGAAAGGGAGTAACATACAAAAAGCATTTCATTTAAGAAAGAGCGATGGTGATGAGATAAAACATAAAAAAGATGCAGAGATAGGACGGTATATATTATTCAGAATGAGGTTTTCCGAACGGATGTACAGTAGTCTTCAAATAACTCATCCAGACAAAGTCTTTAATGGAATGCTTTCTGACGAGTTGGAAAATATTTTTGAATTTAAAAATGCAGATAAAAAGAAAATCGATAGATATATCGAAGTGGCACTGATGGAAGGTGGACTCTTTGGTTATGAAAGGCATTGTGATTTTTTAAGTCACAACAATGAACTACTTAAAAAGTACTGGAAGTATTCACAATGGGAGTTGAAGGAAACAACAAATAAAAACAAATCTGGGCGAGATCTTAGAATACAGAGTATTCAATGGATTAAGGATGTATTGAAGCACTCTAAATGAAATTATGTATGTCAAGTTTTTTCTGATGGCATTTTCCCGTTACGGCTATATGCCACCTCTCTTCGATAGACATCACATAGAAAACTTCAATAAGATTCCGTTCGAGTTGCGGGGCCTTCCTGCTGCCACAATGAGGGGATCAATATGCTAAGTAACAAAATGAATTTCTTAGAGAAAGTTGGTGCATTTAATAAGATCACTTCCATCGAGGAAAAGTGCGAATACGTTTATGTATTACTCAAGGATATCATCCATGTTGAGGACGGGCATGTGATTTACAGTGAAGAACATGACAACTATCAGTTTTTCTCTAGAAGTGGGTACTGTACCATGCGCCTTGTGATGAGCCCTTACGGAAGCTTTGAGCATTTCGAACTGACCTGCAATTAACTATACAATATCGCATTGACTTCACCCGCAAGGGGGAACGTCAAATCCCCCTTGCGAAAGTCATGCGGGGAGTCAATATGAATATTGAAGAGCATAACGAAAATGCACTAATCGGAGCATTACAGTTAGGAATAGATCATGGTATTGCCGCAGAGGATGCTGAATTAAAGGCAGTCGATACCGACCACCCCAGATTTAAGGATGCATCTGATAAACCAAACGAGACCAGCGGTTATTTCAATATATATGGTGATGAAGAAGGTAAGATTCACAGGATATACATTAATAGCTTTCATGAGGGGTTGGGTGAGGCAATATGGAATAGTCATAGCCTGCATTCATTAATACCAGAAGAACAGCAGGGAAAGATTAATGAGCTGAAAATGCTAAAGGAAAAACGGATACAGGAAAAAGATAGTCTATTTATTGAAAACCGTATTGAACTAGCTAATCATCTTAAATTACTACCGCAAGCATCACCACAGCATCCTTATTTGTTAAAGAAGCAAGTGTCGGGTAATGGCCTTTTAATGGATGGCAATGAGTTAATCATTCCTATTCATTATTACGGAGGAGCGTTTGTTAATGCTCAGCGTATTTTTCCTGATGGAACCAAATATTTCTTTAAGGATTGCGGAAAGAAAGGTGCCTGCCATGTTATTCAGGGTGATGACAGCACCATTTTAATTGCTGAGGGATATGCAACAACGGCGTCCTGCTTTGATGCCACGGGATATACATCCGTCATGGCGATCGACTGCGGGAATATTTACCCGGTTGTCGAGTCTGTTCGCTTACATACAAAGGCTCCAATCGTCATTGTTGCCGATAACGATAAATATAAGGAGAAAAACGCAGGGGTAGAGGCTGCTGAAAAGGTCGCAAAAGCATTTGAGGGGGTATCCGTTTTCATTCCTGAATTTCAGGACGAGGCGAGTAAACCCACTGATGCCAACGATCTGATGCTACTGGAGGGTATGGACGAGCTGAAGAGGCAACTGGGGCCCGTTATCGCTCATGCCAGAATGGGAATTCCATCCAGCTTCTTCTTCTTGAATGGCTGGCTGTGTCAGAAGCGTGAGTCCGGTAGCACAAAGGTTAGTACTGCTATTTACCCTGTCGCGTTGTCACGTGATAAGGCGAGTGAAGACTGGGGATTAGTCCTTCAGTTTGCAGATATGGATAACCATACGCACCAGTTTGCATTACCGAGGGCTGCGTTAGTTAAAGATCTTTCAGTCGTACTTGAGCCGTTGATCTCGCGTGGGCTGCAATATGACCCCGCAGAGACCAGGTCCCTTTTGAGTTACATCAATACTGTCCAGCCAGTAGACCGGGCCAGGAGCGTATCGCAAACGGGCTGGTTCGGTGATGTTTACGTGCTTCCTGATGAGGCGATAGGTGCATCCAGCGAGACGGTAATTTATCAATCGCTTGCTGGGACCCCCCCAGGCTATCAGCAGTCAGGTAGCCTGGAGGACTGGCAGCAAGGCGTTGCAGCTAAGTGTGTCGGCAACAGTCGGTTAGTTCTGATGGTTGCTGCAGGGCTTGCCGGGCCGCTGCTGGAACTGGACAGTTCACTTGAATCGGGTGGGTTTCATATCCGTAGTGAGAGCAGCCGGGGGAAGTCAACAGGTCTTCGGGTTTGTAAGTCTGTCTGGGGGGCCCCGGATAAGCTCGTAACGTGGCGTGCCACTTCGAACGGGCTGGAAGGTGTTTGCTTTGCTCATAACGATGCGACGCTGGTGATTGATGAGTTAGGGCAGATGGCGGATGAAAACCCGGCTGAGGCGGCTATGACGGTCTACATGGTTGCTAATGGGTCGAGTAAGGCGCGGGCAAACCGGACGGGAGGTGCAGCAGCGATTAAAACGTGGCGTTTAATCTTCATGTCAGCGGGTGAGGTATCTCTGTCGAACCTGATGGAACAGCATGGTAAGAAGGTTAAAGCCGGGCAGGAAGTGCGTTTTATCGATATTCCGGCAGATGCTGGTAAGGGGTTGGGGCTGTTTGAGGAACTCCATGGTTACAATGACGGTGCCAGCTTCGCCGAGGCTCTGAACCGTGACAGTAAGAGCTTCTATGGTACGGCTGCCCGTGCATTTCTGGGGCTGCTTACGGCGGATAAGGCTGGATTCACCGCCAGGCTCAAGTGTCTGATGGCTGAATTTCTTGCTCATGTGCCAGAGGGGGCAGATGGTCAGATCAAACGTGCCGCTAACCGCTTTGCTCTCGTGGCTGCTGCTGGTGAGTTGGCCCGGGAGATCACCGGATGGCCGGAGGGTGAATCTTCCCGTGGCGTTAAGGCTTGCTTCGATAGTTGGCTGGCCGGACGTGGGGAAGGCTCCCATGAATCAAACCAGGCCATTGAGTCCGTTAAGGCCCAATTGCTGACATGGGGTGACTCGCGTTTTGGACAGGTAACAAATTGTCCTGTATGGGGAGTAAAAACCGAGCGTGATTTCTGGGTTTACCCTGCCGCTTTCAGGGATGAGTTGTGCCGAGGACTAGACCACCGAAATGTTGCTAAGGTGCTGCATGAAAATGATTTTCTTCCTGGTACAGCAGCGATAACAAGACGAATACCCGGCGGGGGTACTCGTAAGGTCTATGTCATTTCGGGGAGGCTTCTGGGGGATGGACCAGAGACGACAGAGCCAGCACAGAGTGACGAACCACAATACACCGTGTAATACACTGGGGGCTCTGCCCCCTTTGTTACTTTGTTACGATTGCTCAGCATGGGCGGTAACAGAGAAATCGTTGATATGACGGCGTGTGACGCTGTTACTTTTGTTACCGTTAAAAAACATCAAGTTGGGATCCCGCCAGCCATTCTGTTGTCAGAATAGACGAAGTAGCTAAGTTCACTATACCACTACAAAGGGCTTTTTTTGTCTATGCTATTAAAACACATTGATTAAATGTAACGGGATGTATGCAAATGTCACATCTACCATATGCAACCACACCACTAGGGAAGGTGCGAATAAGCAGGTCATTTCTTCCCAAGCTGACTCGCTGATTAAAATTTCGCGGATCTGGGCCGATTTTTTTCCCGCAAACACATCGAATCAGCCTATTTAGGCTATTTTTTCCACCATTTCTGGCGTTATTTCCGGTTTTTACTGAGATCTCTCCCACTGACGTATCATTTGGTCCACCCGAAACAGGTTGGCCAGGGTGAATAACATCGCCAGTTGGTTATCGTTTTTCAGCAGCCCCTTGTATCTGGCTTTCACGAAGCCGAACTGCCGCTTGATGATGCGAAACGGGTGCTCCACCCTGGCACGGATGCTGGCTTTCATGTATTCGATGTTGATGGCCGTTTTGTTCTTGCGCGGATGCTGCTTCAAGGTTTTTACCCTGCCGGGACGCTCGGCGATCAGCCAGTCCACATCCACCTCGGCCAGCTCCTCGCGCTGTGGCGCTCCTTGGTAGCCGGCATCGGCTGAGACAAATTGCTCCTCTCCATGAAGCAGATTACCCAGCTGATTGAGGTCATGCTCGTTGGCCGCGGTGGTGACCAGGCTGTGGGTCAGGCCACTCTTGGCATCGACACCAATGTGGGCCTTCATGCCAAAGTGCCACTGATTGCCTTTCTTGGTCTGATGCATCTCCGGATCGCGTTGCTGCTCTTTGTTCCTGGTAGAGCTGGGTGCCTCAATGATGGTGGCATCCACCAAAGTGCCTTGGGTCATCATGACGCCTGCTTCGGCCAGCCAGCGATTGATGGTCTTGAACAATTGACGGGCCAGTTGATGCTGCTCGAGCAGGTGGCGGAAATTCATGATGGTGGTGCGATCCGGCAGGGCGCTATCCAGGGATAATCGGGCAAACAGGCGCATGGAGGCGATTTCGTACAGGGCATCTTCCATGGCACCGTCGCTCAGGTTGTACCAATGCTGCATGCAGTGAATACGCAGCATGGTCTCCAGCGGATAGGGCCGTCGGCCATTGCCCGCCTTGGGATAAAACGGCTCGATGACAGCGGTCATATTCTGCCATGGCAGAATCTGCTCCATGCGGGAGAGGAAAATCTCTTTTCGGGTCTGACGGCGCTTAGTGCTGAATTCACTATCGGCGAAGGTGAGTTGATGGCTCATGATGTCCCTCTGGGATGCGCTCCGGATGAATATGATGATCTCATATCAGGAACTTGTTCGCACCTTCCCAAGGTATGCTCGCTCCCTGGTCTTGAGTTCAGGTCTAAATCTTGTGAGTGAAAATTAAACACTCATACGTCCACCCAGTTTTATTTACTGTGTTGTTAGCCAATATATTGGATACTATGCCCAAGTGACTCAACTCTGAATTCTGTATCTTGAAGTCACTTGGAGATATGGCAATAGTGCATTATTGAAGGAAATAGGTAATGAGTAAAAAAATGACCATGGCTGAGATTTCAAGGCAGCTTGGAATTTCAACAATGACTGTGTCGCGTTACTTTAATGGCGGTTATGTCTCGGAAGAGAACCGCCTTAAAATTGATGCCATCGTCAAAGAGAGCCATTACACGCCTAATATATTTGCTCGCTCCATTCGTAGCCAATCCAATATTATTGGTTTCATCGCGCCTCGTATTGATTCATATACGACCAGTTTAGTGATTAAAGGGGCGCTGGCTGCTGCCAATGAATCACAAGTACGAATGCTGTTTCATGCCACAGGGTTTAACCATGAGTCAGAATGCCAAGCTGTGAGAGAGTTTAACGGCTTAAATGCATTGGGCACGATTATTATTGCGTCAAAGCACAGTGTCGAAGAGACTTTTTATCGAACCTTAGACAATGTGGTATTTATTGGCAAAAATACCCCCCACCATTGCTGTTTATATTACCCCGATCATGCAGCGATTAAAGCCCTCGTCTCCCACACCATCACTCAGTTAAAACAGCAGCAGGCACCGCTGGCTGCCGTACATTATATTTATGATGAGCGTATGCTTTCTAGCCGCACTAAGTTGATGCAAGCCACTATTACCGACACCGTCCCTGAGTTGAATTTATCACTACAAGCCCTAGCCAACTCGGAGGACAAAGCTGGCTATCAGGCCGTTCAATTACAGCCTAATCATGTCTATTTTTGTGCCACCGATAATATTGCCATTCGTTTATATCGTCGCGCCAAAGAACAGCAACTCAAGATCGGTCATAACGTATGGATTGTAGGCATGGGTGACTATGACTACAGCGATTTGTTAGTCCCGAGCCTGACGACTGTCGCTTTTAACTACTATCAAGTGGGCTACCAAGCTGTCAAAAAATTGCTCAAGCGCGATTTCAGTTCTGTTGAAGGCACATTCGACATAAAGATGAGAGAAAGCTCACAATTCCTCTGAAATTGTGTTGAGTCCAAATCGGTTCTACTTAACTATATGTGTTAACGATAACGCATATAGTATAACCGATGACACTCGCTCCTAATATGCACTCAAAACCACTCGCGTGGTGGAAGAAAGCAACCGCCTACCAAATTTATCCCCGTAGTTTTTATGATACAAACCAGGACGGTATTGGTGACATCAATGGCATCATTGCTAAGCTCGATTATCTTGCTGATTTGGGCATTGATTTAATATGGATTTGCCCATTCTATGCATCACCTAATGATGATAACGGGTACGATATTAGTGACTATCAAGCGATTCATCCTGACTTTGGAACCCTTGAGGATGTGGATGAACTAATCAGTGCTGCTCATAAACGTGGCATTCGCATTATTATGGATTTAGTGATCAACCACACTAGCGACGAGCACCCATGGTTCATTGAATCTCGAGATAACAAAAATAGCCCTAAGCGCGATTGGTATATTTGGCGTGATGGTTGTGAGCCTACCGCTGAAAAACCGACTTGCGACCCAAACAACTGGGAAAGTATTTTTCATGGCAGTGCATGGGAATATGATAAAAAAACTGCACAGTACTACTTGCACCTATTTTCAAAAAAACAACCTGATCTGAATTGGGAAAATCCTGAAGTTAAACAAACACTATTTAAAATGATTTATTGGTGGTTGGAGCGTGGTATTGATGGCTTCCGTGTGGATGCAATTAGCCATATTCAGAAACAACCAGGTTTACCTTCTTTACCCAATCCAAAGGGTGAAAAGTATGTCTCTTCGTTTGATTATCATATGAATGTGGCAGGGATTGAAAAACATCTGCATGAGTTAAAAGAGCAGGCGTTTGATCCCTTTAACATAGTGACAGTTGGTGAGGCTAATGGGGTGACTGCCGACAATGCATTACTTTGGGTTGCCGAAGCGACCGAACACGATCAAGGCGGTGTTTTCAACATGATTTTTCAGTTTGAACACATGAAGCTATGGTCGGAAGAACAAAGCAACGTGCCTTTAGATCTAGTGGAGTTCAAACGCATTTTATCGCGTTGGCAAGATGCATTAGAAGGTAAAGGCTGGAATGCGCTTTATTTAGAAAACCACGATCAAGCTCGTAGCATTGATACTTTTGCCGACCCTACCTCTAGGTATGCCAGTGCTACCGCGTTAGCGAGTTGTTATTTCTTGATGAAAGGAACTCCGTTTATTTATCAGGGCCAAGAGATTGGTATGGTAAATCATCAGTTTACTTCTCTTGATGAATTTAATGATGTGTCTGCTAGAAATTTAATTCAAAAGCTATCTCAACAAGGTCAAAGCGATGCAGACATCTTAGCCTTGTTAAATCAAGTATCTCGCGACCACAGTCGCTTGCCAATGCAATGGAATGCGCAGGATTTTGCCGGTTTTTCTGAGGTGCAACCTTGGTTCTCCGTCAATCAACAGTACGCAGATATCAATGTTGAGCAACAACAGAATGATCCAAATTCGATTTTGAGTTTCTATAAGCAGCTGATTGCTCTGCGTAAGTCAAATGTAAGTTTAGTGGTTGGCCGCTATCAATTGCTGCTACCTAACGACCCTAATATCTATGCTTATCAACGTGTTGCACAAGATATGACATGGACCATTATTACCAATTTAAGTCCACAAGAGAGCATCGTTGATATCGACCGCATGCAATTAGGCGAGTTAATGCTTGATAATCAGAATATCAACAATGAACACGTTCGCTCAGATTTTATAGCGACGCAAATTGCCCCACCTTATGCTGCGTATATATTTGCAAGAAAGCACTAAATTATATTTATCGCAGGGCCTTGATAAGGCTACCCTGCATTTAAACCAAGGAATCATTTATGAGTCAGTTACTATCTTTTGATTTTTGGCAACGATTTGGGAAATCCCTTATCGTTGTTATCGCGGTGATGCCAGCCGCTGGTATCATGATATCACTCGGTAAAGTTGTCGCAATGTATGCCGGTGGTATTGGTGCCATTGAAACACTAGGCGCTATTATGGAAAACATAGGCTGGGGGATCATAGTTAATCTTCACCTATTATTTGCTGTCGCTATTGGTGGATCATGGGCTAAAGAACGTGCAGGAGGAGCATTTGCCGCGCTGATCGCCTTCATCTTAATTAACCGTATCACTGGGGTTATATTAGGCGTGGATAACGCTATGCTCAGTGATCCCGAGGCGGTTGTGATGAGCCTATTTGGTTCTGAGCTACCTGTCTCTCAATTCTTCACTAATATTTTGGGTGCTCCTGCTCTAAATATGGGTGTGTTTATCGGTATTATGTCTGGCTATTTAGGTGCCAACTTATTTAACCGTTATCATGACTTCGCTCGCTTACCTCAGGCATTAGCATTTTTCAACGGTAAGCGTTTTGTACCTTTTGTTGTTATTTTCTATTCGATGATTATTGCGTTTGCTTTATCAATCGTATGGCCTTTAATTCAAGGTGCGCTTAATGATTTTGGTCAATGGATTGCAACCTCTAAAGACACTGCGCCGATCACTGCTCCTTTCTTGTATGGTACGTTAGAGCGCTTATTACTGCCATTTGGTTTACACCACACTTTAACTATTCCAATGAATTACACCGAGTTGGGTGGTACTTATGAGCTTTTAACAGGGGTGAATGCGGGGGCAAGTGTTTATGGTCAAGATCCACTATGGCTAGCTTGGGTTAGCGATTTAAATAATCTTAAATTAAGCGATCCGACAACTTACCAACATCTATTAGATACGGTGCATCCAGCACGTTTTAAAGCGGGCCAAGTTATTATCGCAGCGTCTTCATTGATTGGTATTGGACTTGCGATGTATCACTGTGTTGATAGTGATAAGCGCGCACAATACAAGCCAATGTTTTTATCTGCGTGTCTTGCTGTGTTATTAACCGGTGTGACAGAGCCTATTGAATTCATGTTTATGTTTATTGCTCCTGTTTTGTATGTTGCGCATGCGGTATTAACAGGGATTGCATTTGCGTTGGTCGATGTGATGGACCTACGTATACATGCCTTTGGTTTGATTGAGTTACTCACTCGTATACCTATGATGGTTTCAGCGGGAATCGGTGGTGATTTGGTTCGCTTCGCATTGGTTTCTATTGTTTTCTTTGGTGTTAACTATGGATTATTCCGTGTGCTCATTGTCAAATTTAAATTGCCAACACCGGGCCGTATGGGTAACTACCTCGATGAAAGTTCAGAATCCATGTCAGAAGATGAGAAGATGGACATTATTATTCAGAATTTAGGTGGCCGTGCCAATATTGCTGAGATTGATGCTTGTATGACTCGCTTGCGCATTACAGTTAATGACCCGCAGTTGGTTGCTGAATATGCATTATGGAAGCCGACAGGAGCACTTGGTGCTGTAATTAAAGAACAGGGAGTACAAGTTATTTATGGTCCAGGAGTGGATGTCATTAAATCTAGATTAGTTGAGAAGTTTTCAGCACAACCTGAGTAATTCATTCTCTACCCTAGATAAAATAACCTCGAGAAACGCAGCCTTGAGCTGCGTTTAACTCGCTACAATGAATAAGTGAATAATAAATGAAGTTAATGACGCTAAATACCCATAGTTGGCAAGAAGAGAAACAACTAGAAAAGTTGGATGTGGTAGCGCAAGCCATTATCGAGCAAGGGTGCGATGTCGTTGCATTACAGGAAGTGAATCAACATCAAAATAGCCCGGCTGTTGATGCCAATATATTAACTAATCACACCGTGCTCGCTGATAACTATGGATATTTATTACAGAAAAAACTCATGGAATACGGCTATCACTACCAACTTACATGGGATTTCGTTCATCAAAGTTATGACGTATATCAAGAGGGACTGGCATTCTTGACGCGACTGCCGATTGTCGAGCATGAGGTCATTGACCTAAGTGATAACTATGATGTGAACTTTTGGAAACATAGGCGAGCAGTGCGTATTAAGGTCACTTCTCAACGAGGTGATTTCAATCTTTATAATTGTCATTGCGGCTGGTGGAGTGACTCAGAGAGCTCATTTGAGGACCAGTTCAACAGAATAAAGGCAACATTATCAACAGAGTTGAGCTTTCTATTAGGCGATTTCAACAACCCAAGCCATATACGCAATGAAGGTTATGATTATGTATTACAGTGCGGTTTGATAGATTGTTATGAAATAGCAGAAATAAAAGACTCCGGAACTACTGTAATTAAAAATATTGACGGTTGGGAACAAAATAGCCAAGCGCTACGCATTGATTTGGTTCTTAGTAATCAACCGATGGTGGTAAAGCAGCATCAGGTGATTTTTAATAACGATTTTTATCCGGTTGTATCGGATCACTTTGGGGTTCTGGTGGAAGTAGACATTATTTAATGTTTATTCATAGACTAAACCTTAAGCAATACTGGACTTTTAATTACGTGACTTTGCAATACCTGTAGTTATTCAGGACTTTCTAATTTAGTAAAGGCGCTGACACGTTTTTGTCCCAAAACTGTGTTACAAAATCCACAACACCAAATTTTGAAGAGCCCCTTAGAGAGGGGCTAGTTGAGGGGAGCCCAGTTGGCTAGTTGGCGGGGGTATCTGTTTCCTCTTCAGTGATTTCGTCATCGGTTGAAGGCACCGCTTGTTCAACTTCTGCTTCTTTACCCTTTGCTTTAGCTGATTTTCGTGCTCGAATTTCGATATCAATAATGCGCCGAGCCAGTTTGATAATGCGCTGTTGCCATGCGTAGTTGCCATCAACACGTTGCTTATTGCTAAGCACGCTAGATAACCAGAGTGTGTCCATTGAGATTGACCTGCCCCCAGGATTAGATACAACCTTCAGTTAGTAATGTCGGTTGGTTTTTCTTCATATTTCCCGTTTCGCCAGCCCGCTGCAAATTCAGCCGGCGTCAGATAATTCAGCGATGAATGTGGTCGACACTCGTTATAATCCTGCCGCCAGTTATTAATGATTTCCCGGGCATGTAGAATATCGCTGAACCAGTGCTCATTCAGGCATTCATCCCGAAAGCGACCGTTGAAACTCTCAATAAATCCGTTTTGCGTTGGCTTGCCCGGCTGGATTAAGCGCAACTCAACACCATGTTCAAAGGCCCATTGATCGAGCGCGCGGCAGGTAAATTCCGGGCCCTGATCGGTTCTTATCGTTGCAGGATAGCCACGAAACAGCGCAATACTGTCCAGAATGCGTGTCACCTGAACGCCTGTAATCCCGAATGCCGTGGTGATCGTCAGACACTCCTTCGTGAAATCATCCACGCAGGTCAGGCACTTAATCCTGCGGCCGCTGGCAAGTGCATCCATGACAAAATCCATTGACCATGTCAGGTTCGGCGCATCCGGGCGAAGAAGCGGAAGCCGCTCAGTCGCCAGCCCCTTGCGGCGTCGCCTGCGTTTTACACTCAGGCCGTTGAGATGATAGATGCGGTATACCCGCTTGTGGTTGACGTGAAGGCCCTCCCGACGCAGTAGCTGCCAGATGCGCCGGTAACCAAAGCGGCGGCGCTCAAGTGCCAGCGCTGTGATGCGTAGAGACAACTGCGCGTCAGCAGCCGGACGCTGAGCCGAATTGATTTAGCACCGACGTAGCCCCACTGTTCGTCCATTTCAGCGCAGACAATCACATCACTGCCCGGTTGTATGCGCGAGGTTACCGACTGCGGCCTGAGTTTTTTAAGTGACGTAAAACCGTGTTGAGGCCAACGCCCATAATGCGTGCACTGGCGCGACATCCGACGCCATTCATGGCCATATCAATGATTTTCTGGTGCGTACCGGGCTGAGAGGCGGTGTAAGTGAACTGTAGTTGCCATGTTTTACGGCAATGAGAGCAGAGATAGCGCTGATGTCCGGCAGTGCTTTTGCCGTTACGCACCACGCCTTCAGTAGCGGAGCAGGAAGGACATCTGATGGAAATGGAAGCCACGCAAGCACCTTAAAATCACCATCATACACTAAATCAGTAAGTTGGCAGCATTACCAATGAGGCGATTGCTAATGAGCGGGCCGGTATTTGTAATTAAAGTTGTTAACGCTGAAGTTTAAGATGCTCGCAATAAGTCGGCGAATTATCAGTATATCCCCCTGGCATCATTCTGAAATGAAGAGGGCCTGCTCTTCCCATATTGATGTTTTTTCACCGTAACAGTCGTAACAACGGTAACACGCCGTCATATCAAGGTTTTTCCCGTTACGTTTCAAAATCCCCTCGGTAACAAAAGTAACACTATTGGTAAGCTTTTATATCCCTTATACCCTCGCTGTAATTCAATATTGAACAATCTCCCCGGTAGAACGCCAGTTTCAGCGGTCGTTCTACTGTAATACGCCGATAACCAAAAGCAGTACTCGGGAATATTTTGGCGATGGAGCTTTCTTCGTAGCGGCTGTACAGACTGACAATCTCTTTCAGTACTTCATCGCTCAGAAACTTACGCTTACTGCCTAAAGACTTACGCATCGGTGAATGCATATCACTGGCGTTAATCAGCAGGACTTTGCCTTTACGTTCTGCGGGTTTGTGGTTCGACAGTACCCAGACATAGGTCGCAATGCCCGTGTTGTAGAACATATCGGTTGGTAGTGCGACCAGGGCATCCAGCAAATCGTTTTCCAGAATATAGCGACGAATTTCACTCTCGCCACTCCCTGCACCACCGGTAAACAGCGGGGAGCCATTCAGGATGATACCGATACGGGAACCAGTACTGTCAGTACCAGGCTGCATTTTCGAGATGAGGTGCATCAGGAACAGCAGAGAGCCATCAGATACACGTGGCAGACCTGGACCGAAGCGCCCATTAAAGCCCTGTTTATCAGCTTCATCACGCACCTGCTTCTCTACTTTCTTCCAGTCCACGCCGAATGGTGGGTTCGACAGGCAGTAGTCGAAACGGTTAAAGCGAAGCTGGTCATCGGAGAGCGTGTTACCGAGCTTGATGTTGCTGATGTCCTGCCCCTTTATCAGCATATCGGCTTTACAGATAGCATAGGACTCCGGGTTCAGCTCCTGACCGAAGGTGGCAAGACGAGCTGCCGGGTTCAGTTCATGCAGGTATTCCATCCCACAGGACAGGAAGCCGCCAGTACCCGCCGTTGGGTCATAGATGGAGCGAACAACACCGGGTTTTGCCAGGACATCATCATCACCAGAGAACACCAGAGAGGTCGTCAGACGCACAATATCACGTGGGGTAAAGTGCTCCCCGGCGGTCTCATTCGAACTTTCCGCAAAGCGACGGATCAGCTCTTCAAACACCAGGCCCATGTGGTAGTTGTCGACCGCCTCAGGTGACAGGTCTACCGTCGCAAAGGAACGGGAAACTTTATACAGCAGGTCCGCATCTTCAAGCAGGGTAATGCTGGCCTCGAAGCTGAAATGCTCGAAGACCTCACGGGCGTCTTTTGAGAAAGCCCGCACGTAGGCGTCCAGGTTATCACCCACATGATTTTCGCCCAGTTTGCTCAGTTCCAGCGGCGAGGTGTTATAGAACGCCTGACCTGACGCATTGAGCAGTAATTTATCTCTCGCGAGATCTGGCAGCGCCTTTGTGTTTTCTACTGTTGCCAGTATCTGTGCCTTAGTAGGAGCGAGTACACACTCAAGACGACGCAGTACAGTAAATGGCAGGATGATGCGACCATACTGGGATTGCTTGAAATCACCACGCAGTAGGTCGGCAACGGACCAGATAAGGCTGGCTAAAGAAGAAATATTAGTGGTCATTAGGCTGATACCGAAAGTGTAAAATTACTGGCAAGAATACCCCGTCGCCCCTCTGGTAAACAAGGAGCCTGATCATGTGTGGGCCATACCGCGTTAAAAGTATCAAGAAGGAGCAGAAGGCATTGAGGGTGGTACAAAATAGTGGTACATTCGGAATCGAAGCGTAAAGGTAACTCACTGTTATTCGGTGATTTCGTTGCTATAGAAACGAATCCTTGGTTCGATTCCGAGTCCGGGCACCACTATTCTAAAGAACCCGCCCACAAGGCGGGTTTTTGCTTTGGAGTATTTCTAAAATTATTCCCATCAAATAACCCCGTGATAGCAACGTCACCACCACAGGGGGTTGCGATTATTCTTTCACCACAATCAGCGGTTCGATATCGCTCTCTTTTTTAATCACCAGTGATTCATCGCCGCGCAGGCAGGTACCGCCGTAGTTACCGCCTACGGTGAAGGTACAAACCTGAATATATTTACCGGCAATGTTTGGCAGACACCAAAGCTGCTGATAAATGTTCTTCTGCTCGGCAAACTTACCGCTGGTTTTATCCAGTAGCTCTTCCTGATGACTCACCAGATCGATGTTGCTGCCACAACGTCCTGCAATGGGTTTCACCGCATAACCGGTTTGTGCCAGCTCTTCATTAACAGTGAAATCGGTATCAAGCAGATAGCGGTGGTGCGGGAAAAGCTGCCAGAGGATTGGCAATATCGCTTTGTTGCCTGGGATCACCGTCCACAGAGGTTCGAAGACCAGCACTTCCGGGCGCAGCAACACGTCGATTAAACGCACTTCCTGATTCGTATGCCCGGTACGAATTGGTACCGCGGCGTACTCCGTTTCGCTGACCTCTCGCACCTGCTCAATCGCGGTTTCCCACGCCCAGGTTTTCCAGACACAGTTCACCAGGCGGCCGTCACCGTCAATCAGTTGACCGGCATCATCCCAACGTAGCTCATCGAGGCCACGCAGAATTTTGCTGTCAAACCCGGCCTGACGCAGCGCCTGCTGCATAAACTGCGCGTGATAGTTTTCTTCGATATCCTTATCCTGCATGATGTGGACAAACGGACGTGCGCGGCTGTGCTTCCAGGCACCCGCCAGTTCGTTGATCAACCCTTCAGCCGGGTTGTGTCCCTGCCCTGTGTAGCCACGCTCGGCCCATCTTTCGAGAATCAAGCCAGCTTCGGTATGGCACGAGGCGGAATCGGCGTTGTACTCATACACCTTCAGTCCACGTTCATCCATACAGAAATCCATACGACCCGTAATCATATGATGCCGACGACGCTGCCAGGAAAGGCGCAGGCGCGGCCAGAGGATTTTCGGAATATCGAAAAGCGCCAGCAAGTTATCGTCTTTCAGCACCTTGTCGGTCGCGTGCAAGTACATCAGGTGCAGCTCGTTGGTGGCTTTGATCAGCTCCTGCTCGGCACTCTCGGTAATAGTGAAGTACTGATGCGGATCCTGATTAATCACATGCCCATTCGCCAGCACGTAGGCTTTTTGCAGCGGATCCTGTTCATCCAGCCATTTACCGTCAAACTGCCCGTTATCTTCCAGTCGCGCGCCGCCAATTTTCAGCGAGTCACTGGCGATCTCCGGCTGCGGCAGGCTGTAACGAGTATCCTCGGTCTGGATCATCCAGCCAAGGATGGTGGTGTCGTCAAAGGTATCCCGCAGGGTGTAGCAACCGTTTTCAACCACCATCTCCAGCTCGCGGGTCCACTGCTGTCCGGGAGGCAGCGGCGTATGGAGCACGTTCTGTTCGGCAATACGGATTTTGTTTTCCAGCAACTGGGTAACGACCGCCACATGCCCGGTATCTTTAAATTCGCCGCCTTTTTGCCAGATAAGCAACGCGCCTGCTACCGGTGCGCGGGGTGAACCATTGGGAAATGCCTGTAACGGCAGGATATTGTCATTCACCACTTCACGCAGGAAGCGTAAGGAGAAGATCTCCCAGGCCATGCCTACATCGGTGAAGACCACACCATAGTTAAGGAACAGAAAGCGGCGTGCGAATTCTACGCACTGCCATTTGTGGCCCATGTATTCGTCGTCGATATAGCTGCGAAATGCCGCATCATCGTCGTAGTCCCGCGGGTCGAGGGAGCTGTAATCTGAAGAGTAGATTGCTACGCCACCTGGGGCGTAGCCCAATAATGTCCCGAATGGGGCATCCTGACTGGTCGTTCCTTTGCTCATGCACCTTACCTCAAAACAATACAGCCTGAGCAGGTTGGCGTGAATTTTTCGCTCTGATTGCCTGCTCTGCGACACTAACCGGACAGAGGTCGACATCATCATACACCTCAACGCAGCGGCTGGCGCTCAGAGGCGAAAAATTCACAACAGGAACTACACCTGAGTAAGGATTACCGGTACGCTTTTATAGGCCGGAGTCAAACTTTGTGTATCCACCGCGTCCAACGAGAGCAGGACATTCGCTTCAGGCAGATACGCGCCAATTGAGCCCGCCGCCATGTTGTAAATCACCACCGTTAAACCGTACATGATGCGATCCGCGCAGGGCTGACCGTTGTCGTCCAGCGCCTGAACGTTGACCACATCACCCTGGCTCAGACCGCGGCTCATCGCTTCTTCGGCGCTTAAAAACACCACATCCCGACGACCGGTAATGCCACGATAGCGATCGTTCATACCATAAATCGTGGTGTTGTACTGATCGTGGCTGCGTAGCGTCGCCAGTATCAGCGTATCGGCAGGCTGATTTTCCCGCTCTACCGCCCGCTGATGGCTGACGATAAAATTGGCTTTGCCATTCTCCGTTCGCCATTCACGGCGCGAAGCAGGCATATCCATACGAAATCCGCCCGGCTCGGCAATACGGGCGTTGTAGTCGTGGAACGCCGGGATCACGGCTTCAATGGCATTACGGATCAGCGCGTAGTCCCCGGTCAACGCTTCCCAGTTTACCGGCGAAAGCGGCAGCGTGGCGCGCGCCATGCCCGCCACAATCGCGGGCTCTGATTTTAGCCAGCGGGAAGCCGGCTTCAGCGCGCCACAGGACGCGTGGACCATCGACATTGAGTCTTCGACGGTCACAGACTGAATGCCCGTAGCTTGCAGATCGCGCTCGGTTCTACCCAACGCGGGGAGCAAATAGTTGTGTTTTGCCAGCAGCAGGTGCGATCTGTTCAGTTTGGTCGCCACATGGACCTGCAGATCCAGATTTTTCATCGCCGCAAAGGTACGCTGCGGCTGGGGCATCGCCACCGCCAGATTGCCACCCATGCAGATGAGTGCTTTTGCATCGCCCCGCTCGATGGCCCGAATACTCTCCACGCTGGAACGACCATGTTTGCGCGGAACACGGATAGAAAAATACGTCTCAAGGCGTTGCAGGAAATCTTCGGACGCCGCTTCGTTGATCCCCACAGAACGATCGCCCTGCACATTAGAATGACCGCGCAACGGGCAGATCCCCGCCCCAGGCTTACCTATATTGCCTTTCAGCAGCAGCAGGTTTACCAGTTGCTGGACGTTCTCAGTGCCGTTTTTATGCTGGGTGATGCCCAGGCCGTAACAAACAATCGTGGCGCGGGATTTACTGTAGCTGTGCGCCAGATCTTCCATCTGACTGCGCGTCAGACCCGAGTCCTGTTCCAGCTCCGCCCAGCTACGCTGGCGTAAGTCATCATACAACGCAGCATATCCAGCGGTATGCTCTTCGATAAACGCATGATCGAGCGTCGGCTGCTGATCCAATAAGATCCGCGCTTCGTCCATTTCGATTAGCGCTTTCATGATGCCTTTGAGCAGCGAAGCGTCACCGCCCATTTTTACCTGGTAGTAGTCGTTGCTCAGCGCCGTCGCCTGACCGGTGAACATCTCTTTCGCGCTTTGCGGGAAGCTAAAGCGCTCAAGCCCCCTTTCGTTCAGCGGATTAATGGAGATAATTTTAGCCCCGCGTTTGGCAACGTCGCGTAAGGTGGTCAGCATGCGCGGATGGTTAGTGCCAGGGTTATGCCCGATACAAATCACCAGATCGCAGTGGTCAAAGTCCTCAAGTTCAACGGTTCCTTTTCCAAGGCCAATGGCCGGCGTTAGCCCTGCGCTGGTCGGTCCGTGGCACATGTTTGAGCAATCAGGGAAGTTGCTGCTGCCATATTCGCGGGCAAACAGCTGATACAGGAACGCTGCCTCATTTGACGTTCTGCCGGAGGTGTAAAACTCAACCTGCTGGGCTGAATCATAACTGCGCAGACGCTCCCCGATTTCCTGGAAGGCGATATCCCAATCCACCGCCTGCCAGGTATCTGATGCGGCATCGTATTTCATTGGATGCGTCAAACGACCGATGTTTTCCAGCTCATAATCGCTGTAATGCCAGAGTGTAGAAACCGGATGACGGCTGAAAAATTCCGGTGACGCTTTCTTGTTGGTTGTCTCCCAGGAAACCGCCTTAACGCCATTTTCGCACAGCTCCATCGGTGCCCGATGGCCAGGGTCCGGCCATGCACAGCCCGGACAGTCGAACCCTTTCACCTGGTTCATTTTAAACATCGCGATAATGTCGCGGGCGACAGCCTTTTGCGAAAACAGCGAAGCAGTGACGGCTTTTACCGCGCCCCACCCACCCGCCGGGCCCTGATAACCGCTTACTCCTGGAACACCCTTTTTCATTATTACTGCTTATTCACCGCCAATTTTTGATGGTGAATACGGTAGCAATTTCCGTGCAACAATGATTTCCTCTTCATGGAGTACGGGCCAGGTACAATGAACGGGTTAGATTTATCTTCCCCTTTCAGCACAAAACGGCATAAAGTCCCAATCTGTTAAATTCAGTTCTACCTGGCTGCTACACTGCATCAAACAACCACTCAGAAGGCAGGTCACTATGTCAGACAATACCTATCAGCCCGCGAAAGTCTGGACGTGGGAAAAATCGAACGGCGGCGCATTCGCCAATATCAACCGCCCTGTTTCCGGCGCTACACACGAGAAAACGCTGCCGGTTGGCAAGCATCCCCTGCAGCTCTATTCGCTGGGTACGCCAAACGGGCAGAAAGTGACGATTATGCTGGAGGAGTTGCTGGCGCAGGGCGTGAAGGGCGCGGAATACGATGCCTGGATTATCCGCATCGGCGATGGAGATCAGTTTTCCAGCGGCTTTGTTGAGGTGAATCCGAACTCGAAGATCCCGGCACTGCGTGACCACTCGCAAAACCCACCGGTTCGCGTATTTGAATCTGGCGCAATCCTACTCTATCTGGCGGAAAAATATGGTTATTTCTTGCCGCAGGATTTGGCAAAACGTACTGAAACGCTAAACTGGTTGTTCTGGTTACAGGGTGCTGCTCCGTTCCTTGGCGGTGGCTTTGGTCACTTCTATAATTATGCGCCGGTTAAAATTGAATACGCGATTAATCGCTTCACCATGGAAGCCAAGCGCTTACTTGACGTGTTGGATAAACAGTTAGCGCAGCATCAGTTTGTCGCCGGAGATGAATACACCATTGCCGATATGGCAGTCTGGCCGTGGTTTGGCAATGTGGTTCTGGGTAACGTGTACGACGCGGCAGAGTTCCTTGATGCAGGAAGCTACAAGCACGTGCAGCGCTGGGCAAAAGAGATTGCGGCGCGTCCGGCGGTTAAGCGTGGTCGTATTGTGAACCGTACCAACGGACCGCTGAACGAGCAGCTTCATGAACGCCATGACGCCAGCGACTTCGATACCAATACCGAAGATAAGCGCCAGGCTTAAAATGCCTGATGGCGACGCCGGGGCGTCTTATCAGGCCTACAAAGATGTCATGCCGTAGGTCGGATAAGGCGTTTGCGCCGCCATCCGGCACAAAATCACGCGCTGGTGACGTCGTACTCCATACGGCGAAGTGCGTCTAACGTGGCTTTAGCTTCATCTTCATCAATGATGCTCATGGCGAACCCTACGTGCACCAGCACCCATTGCCCGACCAGCTCAGCCGTATCACCTTCACAAATCAGGGCAATATTGACATCACGTTTGATGCCGCACACTTCAACCTGCGCAAGCTGGTGAATATCTTCACCAACGGCCAGAACCTGACCAGGGACTCCAATACACATATCTGACTCCGCCCCATAGCAACCTATGGGTTATTCGACTTCAATACTTTTCACTTTCAGTGAATCGCCCGCATCAACTCGCAGACGATCCCCCTGACAATGTGGACACTGCGCATCATGCTGGGTGATTTCCACAACCTGACTGCAATCCCAGCACCATGCCTGGGCTGGCTTGTAATCAATATGCAGCTCACACCCTTGCGCCAGCGTCCCCTGACAGACGATGTCGAAACTGAAACGCACGGCGCTCTCTTCAACACAGGAGAGCGCCCCAATTTCCAGCCAAACGCCGGTTACACGTTTGACACCGTGCTGCTCTGCCTGCTGTTGAACAATCTCAACCGCGCTCTGACAAAGGGACAGCTCATGCATTTTCGCAGTTCCGACGACCCAGCAGCAGCGCGCGGCGATTGAGCTGCGGCGCATTAGGATCGCTCACCGGCAGCGATAACAGCATTCGCGCACAATCGTCAGTCAGGCGCACACCTTCTTGCGCAGACATGCTGTGCGAAAGCGGCGACATCAGTGAACAGGAAAGGTATTGTGATACGCCCTCCAGTTCACCAACGGTAAAGGTCATCTCGCCATACGGCAGACGCAGCCCGATTTTTTCGCTGACTTTACGTACCGGCCAGACCTGGTCTGGTCCAGGGAAAATCAGTGCGCTGAGCATCCAGGGTGTGATAACACACCCCGTCCACTGCCCTTCAAACAGCGTAAAATCAGAGACATATACCGGCATATTCGGATGCAAGAAAGAGAGATCGTGCATCGAACGCCGGGCAACCTCTTCAAACGCTGCCTGAATCTGCATCTTCGGGGCCGTCTGAAAACCGACAAACTCCTCAGACATGAGCCGCCTCCCGAGGGATCGCTTCAACACCTGATTCGCGAAGCGCAGCAAGAACCTGCTCAAGTGCAGGTTCAATCATCGCTTCGACCGTTGGCGTTAGCCCGATATGCGGCTCCAGTGATTCCGGAATAATGCCGACTAACGTCAGCTTTTTCGGAAACTCGCCGGTGAAACGCAGAGCCGACAAAACGTCGGCCAGGCCAAGCTGGTGCGGTGAGATTTTGTTGGTAAACAGCGCCGGGATCTCTTCATCCCGCAGGACCATCATCGTTCCTGGCGTGTTTTTCTTCGACACAATGGCGTCAGCAATGATCAGATGATCTCTGTTCGCCATATCGCCGAGAAGCTCCATCCCAGCCGTACCACCGTCCAGAACATCAACAAAGTCTGGCAGGATGTACCGTTGCTCTAATGCCTCAACGATACGTACTCCGATGGCTTCGTCGGTCAGCAAAATATTGCCGACCCCTAAGACTAATATCCGCATTACAGAACCTTAACTGAGACCACTTCGTTCCCGTCAACGTCCACCACATGCACCGCACATGACATACAAGGATCGAAGGAGTGAATGGTACGAACCACTTCCAGCGGTTTGTTTGGATCGGCAATCGGCGTACCTACCAGCGAGCGCTCATACGGTCCCACTTCATCATTAAAGTTACGTGGGCCAGAGTTCCAGGTTGACGGTACAACCGCCTGGTAGTTGCTGATAATGCCATCTTTAATCACCATCCAGTGAGACAGCATACCGCGCGGCGCTTCGAGGAAACCAACACCTTTGAATTCGCCCGTTGCCGGAATATCCGGTTTCACGAAGGTGGTATGGTCGCCTTTACCGATGTTCACGATCAGCGCGTTGTACTGATCCTGCAGAACATTCTGCAGTTCACAGCAGTGAACGGTACGGCCAATAATACGACCCAGCGTAGAGTGCAGCTGAGACACTTCGATAGTTTTACCGGTCAGCTTGGTGTAAATCGCGATGATTTCATTCAGCTTGGCATGAGTAGACTCGCGTTTGGCCGCCAGTTTACACAGCATGTTGGCCAGCGGACCCACTTCAACCGTTTTACCGTAGAAGGTCGGTGCTTTAACCCAGGAGTACTTGCCGTCATCTGACCAACCGGTGTAATCAGGAACCGTTGTACCTTCCCACGGAGCCTGCGGCGCTTCGTCTTTGTACCACGCGTGTTTCGCGCTCTCCTGAATCCCTTTGATCAGGTACTCATCGGAGTGAGAGGTGATCGGACGATAGGTCGACAGATCTTCATTAGTAATGTAACCACCCGGGAACAGGAAGCTGCCGTTTTTACCGTCAGTCGGGAATTCCGGCGCGCTCAGGTAGTTAACCGCGCCCTGACCACGTTCCAGCCATTCAGGGTAGAACGCAGCAATGACCGCGGTATCAACCTTGTAAACCTGCTCAACGAAGTCGCTCAGCTTATCAATGAATGACTTGATGTACATCAGCCGTTCAAGGTTCAGCACGCCAAGACCGTCGAGGTTAATCGGGTTAGCAACCCCACCTACCGCCAGGTTCTGGATGTGCGGCGTTTTACCGCCCAACAGCGCCACAACGCGGTTGGCATCACGCTGGCATTCCAGCGCCTGCAGATAGTGAGCGACCGCAATCAGGTTCACTTCCGGCGGCAGCTGCATTGCCGGGTGCCCCCAGCAACCGTTAGCAAAAATGCCTAACTGACCGCTGGCAACAAGATCTTTGATCTTGTTCTGAACCTTGGTGAACTCTTCTGCGCTGTTCAGGTGCCAGGAGGACACGCCGTTCAGCATGGCAGATGCTTTCGCTGGGTCAGCTTTCAGGGCAGAGGTGATATCCACCCAGTCCAGCGCAGACAGCTGATAGAAGTGAACAATATGGTCATGCGTGGTGTGCGCGGCCAGAATGATGTTACGGATATACTGTGCGTTCACCGGAACATCAATATTCAGCGCACTTTCTGCTGCACGAACGGAAGAGATAGCGTGAGTGGTCGTACAAACGCCACAGATACGCTGCACAATCATCCAGGCATCGCGCGGATCGCGGTTTTTCACGATCTCTTCCATGCCGCGCCACATGGTACCGGAAGCCCATGCTTTAGATACCACGCCATTTTCGATTTCGCAGTCGATGCGTAAATGACCCTCAATACGGGTTACCGGATCAATAGTAATTCTCTGGCTCATGCTTTGCTCGCCTCATGACGATTTTGATCGTTTTGTTTTAAAGGAGGAAGTATCGGCAGTAGACGAATGAGTACGATGTATGCACAAATCTCAATAGCCACAAAACCAATAGAAATCAACAGTTCTTCCCAGGTCGGGAAGTAGTGGTAGCCACCACCAGGATTGAACGCCACCAGCGAATAGGACAGACGCCATGTTGCACAACCCAGCAATGCGCTCAGCGCAGACAGATACAGCATGCGCGAGTCATTACGCAGCTTAGTGACGCGCAGCACCACCAGCGGGAAGACCATCAGCACGACCTCAAGCCAGAACATGGCTGAGTAGAAATCGCCTGCAAACGCATACGACAGCTTGTCGCGATAGATCAGTTCGCCAAAGCGCAGAACCACGAAAATCGCCAGCAGCACGCTGATGGTGTTCGTCAGCTTGATGAACAAACTTTTCTCGTCCGGACCGTTACCTTTCAGACCCGCTTGTACCAGTGAGCCTTCAAAGATGACGATCGAGAAGCCCATAATAAAGGCGGTTAATACCGAGAAAAGCGGCAACATTTCATAAGCTTGCCAAAGCGGATGCACCTTATAACCCGCAGAAATCATCAATGAACCCATTGAAGACTGGTGCATGGTTGGCAGCAGCGCGCCGAGGGCAATAACAAAGAACATCACTTTATTCAAACGCTTGAGAGAAACTTTCCACCCCAGACGTTCAAACAGAGCCGGAGCAAATTCCAGCGCCATGATGCCGATATAGATGGTCATACAGACCGCCGTTTCGAACAGTACCGAATTCACGTTGAAGTGACCCGGAATGTAGAAATACGGCAGGTTCCAGTAACGACCGACGTCGATGGTGATTGACAGACCACCCAGCGAGTAGCCAAACAGGCTCGCCAACAGCGCCGGACGTACCAGCGGATGGTATTGTCCTCTGTTGAAAACATACACCGCCCACGCCAGCGCCCAACCGCCGCACGCAAAGCCAGTACCAATCAACAGGTCAAACGCGATCCATACACCCCATGGGAAACCGCCGTTCAGATCGGAGACTGAGCCCAATCCGAAGACCAGACGTTTCACGATCAGGAGCATACACAGGACGATAAGCGGCCCAAAAATAATGACCGGTTTGCTGATTATTTTTCCGCCCAGCGGTTTAGGATCATGACTCATGATCGTCTCCTCCATCGTGATGGTCGTTTTTCGTGTTACGACGAACCAGCACGGTTAAGCCCGCCAGCGCAGCCAGGGGTAATATCATGCCCTTGTACAGGGAATGTTGAACATGTTCGGAACGCGCACCAGTTGAAAGATCATCCAGCTTCGGCAGATCCAAATCCTCGTAAGGAACACCCGTCAGCACCATAACCTGCGTACCACCACCTTCTTTCTCACCGTACAGGTGTGGGTAGTACTTCGGTACCGTATGCAGATAGGTATCGCCTGCTTTCACCGTTTGACGCGGATAGTGGTATTCGCTGCCAGGCTTCAGCGCGAGACGTTTTTTCGCCTCAGCCATCAACTCTTCACGGGTACCAAAAATCACCGCACCGGCTGGGCACACTTCAACACAACCCGGCAAACCGCCTTTGTCCAGACGCTCAACGCCTTTCTGGTTACACAGTTCACATTTGTGAAGCGCACCAAACGGGTTGTTGTAGTCGTACTTAGGCACGTTGTACGGGCAGGCGACCATGCAGTAACGACAGCCCGTGCAGACGTCTTTGTCATAATGGACGATGCCGGTTTTCGGATCTTTCTTCAGCGCGGAGACCGGGCAAACGGAAACGCAGTTCGGATCAACACAGTGCATGCACTGTTTCTTGATGTATGCGTAGCCATTTTCTTCCTGGTCTTTGTTCACGCCTGTTCCGCTACGCCACACCTGGATGATGTTATTGGTATACGGAGACAGTTTGTCGTTGTTCGACCAGGTTTGCTCGCCTTCCGGGTTACGGGCCGGGAAGTTGATATCCTGACACTTGGTGACACAGGCCTGGCAGCCTACGCACAGCGTCGAGTCATAGAGCATCCCAAGAGAACCCGGGATCGGCGGACGGTTTTCTGCAGCCGCATGACTGATGGACGGCGCTGCGCCCAACAGCAATGCCCCGCTGGAGGCTGCTTTAATAAAGTTACGTCTGTTCACGGTTATTCTCCCCGTGAGTCAGCGTTATCTTTCTTTTGCTGACGCCCCAGTTCACGTACCGCCATCACGCTGACGCCGGCAACCAGTCCTACTACGCCACCCAGCAGTCCAATCGCTCCGGCAGATACATTACCGCCTTCTTTCATATTGACGTCAGGCTTCTCGGAACGCGGCGTTTGGTTTTCCACATGAGCAAGCTGGTGAATACCTTTATGGAAACCGACGCCTTCTTCGTTGCAGCCGTAGCAAGGGTGACCAATAGCCACCGGCCACACGCCGCCAACGTCGCAGAATTGCAGCGTTGAACAGTTGCCGTAGGTTTCTGGCCCTTTACAGCCCAGATGGTAGAGGCACCAACCTTCACGGTGGCCTTCATCGCCAAACTCTTTCGCAAAACGGCCTGCATCGAAGTGCGGGCGACGTTCGCAGTGCTCGTGAATCAAACGGCCATAGGCGAATGTCGGACGGTTTTTGGTATCCAGCTTCGGCGGCTTACCGTAAGTGATGATATGGGCGACCGTTGCGAGGAAGTTATGCGGGTTCGGCGGACAGCCGGGGATGTTGATGATGGTTTTGCCTGGCAGAACTTCTTGCAGGCCGACGGCACCCGTTGGGTTAACGCCAGCGGCAGCAACACCACCCCACGCAGCACAAGAGCCGATGGCAATGATAGCGGCTGCGCCCTCTGCGGCCCGGCGGATGTGATCCACGATCGGCTCACCGGCAACCATGCAGTAAATACCATTATCTTTCAGTGGGATAGAACCATCTACTACCAGAACATATTGCCCTTTGTACTTCTCCAGAGCGTTATGTTTGTTCTCTTCAACCTGATGGCCGAAGGCGGCAGAGAGCACCTCATGGTATTCCAGAGAGATTGTCTCCAGAACGAGGTTTTCCACTGTAGGGTGTGTCGCGCGAAGCAGCGATTCAGTACAACCCGTACACTCCTGGGCACCAATCCAGATAACCGGTGGGCGCTGAGGACGAGAAACTGATTCGGCCATTTCTGCGGCGGCTTTGCTACTGAGCCCCATGGTAGCGGCCAGTGCTGCACAAAGCTTCATGAAATCACGGCGATTAATGCCGCTCGAATTGATGAGAGAGTTATCTCCAGTCATTTTATAGTTATTCCGTTGCGAAGACCTGGCTTTTATTTTGCACCATTCGCATGTTGCATATTGCGATCGGCGCGCCATTACCACACTTTTTATATGGTTATGTGCATTATAATACTTCGACGGAGCAACAAAACGAAGGCGTAGGTCAATAGTGTAATTAATTAAAGCAAGATAATACCCCTTTCGGATCAAGCTTCGAGTCGATAGCCAGCCATGAAAAAACGAATTGTTGTACTGGATTGATTCTCTCTAAAGAAATCCATAACCATCTCTTTATCCAGTCCATAGCGACGCGTGAGGATGCCCGCTTCCCACGCGCTAAGCTGTCGATCGCCCGTTTTTTCAAACATGCGATGTGAAAATCCCAACACAAAACCACGCTTATAATCCGCACAAAAATTCGCCACTGAGCGTGCGCTGTCCGCACTTGAGGCGTTTAATCCGGCCATCAGGCCTTTTCCAAAATGGTTGTCCATGCATAACCTCCAATCGCTATATAATAAATTATATAGCGATTTTTTGAGCAAAGACCAGAGGTATCACGAACTTTTTATGCCAGCTTAAAAGGACACCCATTCATCCGTTTTAGCTGCCGCAGACGTTTTGTTGTCTGCTGAAGGGGAAGCAGTATTAGCAGCGGCGTATTGCACATCATTCGCTGAGAGGCGGAACTGTTGCACCGAGCGTTGCAGTTCCTCTGTTTGTCTTTCCAACGCCACGGCAGCGGCGGAGACTTGCTCTACCAATGCAGCGTTCTGTTGCGTTACGCTGTCCATCTGCGTGATCGCCACGCTCACCTGCGAGATGCCCTTATTCTGTTCTTCCGAGGCTGAGGCAATTTGCTTCATGATGACCGTCACTTCGGTGGCACCGCGCAGAATTGCCTCCATGGTTAATCCCGTTTCTTTAACCAGACGAGCCCCCTGGTCGACACGACGCGATGACTCGCCAATTAGCGTCTCAATCTCTTTCGCCGCTCCGGCGCTGCGACTGGCAAGGTTGCGTACTTCACCGGCAACGACGGCAAAACCGCGCCCCTGCTCGCCTGCCCTGGCAGCTTCAACTGCGGCGTTCAGCGCCAGAATATTGGTCTGGAAAGCAATACTATTAATAACTGACGTGATTTCCGCGATCTGTTTAGAGCTGGCGGCAATACCATCCATCGTCTCAACCACTTCTGAAACCAGCGTGCTCCCTTTACCTGCCGTTTCTGTGGCCGTATCGGCAAGCTGGCTGGCTTCACGCGCATTTTCAGCGTTCAGTTTTACCGTTGCGGTCAGTTGCTCCATGCTGGCAGCGGTCTCTTCCAGCGCCGCGGCCTGCTCTTCAGTACGTGAGGAGAGATCGTTATTACCGGTGGAAATTTCCGTCGCCCCTCGCCAGATGTTGTCACTACCTGAACGGATGGTACTGACGGCTTCGCGCAGGCTGTCCTGCATCGCGCACAGTAACGGCACCAGTTGACCCACACAGTTACGACCAAAATCTTCAATGGGATGGCTGAGATCGCCCTGCGCAATCTGCTGGAACTGCTGACGGATGCGTCCCAGAGGTTTCACCATCATGGCGACGAGGTAACGGTCGGTAAAGAACAGTAGGGCAATACCGAGGATAACAGCAGTAATAATTAACGTTCGGATGATAGACGTTTTGCCATCGACCATCACGCGGGTGGTATC
Source organism: Citrobacter sp. CF971 (assembly GCF_006385635.1). NCBI lineage: Bacteria > Pseudomonadati > Pseudomonadota > Gammaproteobacteria > Enterobacterales > Enterobacteriaceae > Citrobacter > Citrobacter sp. CF971. The sequence goes on from NZ_CP041051.1 coordinate 4,163,539, forward strand.
AAGCCGCTCTCCTGCCGTGGCGTTAAAACGCTCGGCACTGGCGCCAAATTCACGGCTCAACGCTGGCGTAACGGTACTGGCATGTTCCGCAAAGGCCGTGAGCGTGCCCTGCTTTGCCAACTGCATTTGCGGGATCACGCCATTGTCCAGCAGCGCCTGCCACTTCGTCAGTACCGCCGAGGCAACTTCCGGATCCATGGGGCCTGGAGACAATGTTTTCATCTCCTGGAGTTTTTTACTCATATTCTCCAGGGACTGTTGCGCTGGCGCAAAATCCGGTGTTCCGCCGCTCATTTTGACATCCATTGCGCGACTTAACCGCGTCACAAAACGAAAATACTGATCGTTACCCTGGCTGAGAACCGTCATCTGATGGACGAGATGACGGTCAATATCATTGCCTTCAGATATTTTTGATAACGAATGAAGACTGAATAAACCCACGCCCGACCAGAGCAGGCAGAAAAGTCCCAGTATTGCCAACATGACAATACGAATAGTGAAGTTTTTCAGCAAACGCATAATAATTTCCTTGCCGTTGATGAGGAATTCGCCATCAGGCGATACTTATCCTTGTTATCGGCAGGCAGTAGAGAAGATATAATGCGTTCTTTATTTTTTTACTTTCTTAAGTACATCCACTATCTCTCCACCCTATATCAATATGAATGCTAATGAAATTAGGTAGCATTATTATTCAGGTAATTAATTAAAAGCATTAAATAATCTATTGTTTTCTATCGCAAATATTTATCAAACCACGCAAGGGTACGTTCCCAGGCTAATTCAGCGGTAGCTTTATCATAACGAGGGGTAGAATCATTGTGAAAGCCATGATTAACACCGGGGTAGATATATGCTTCATAGACTTTCTTATTCGCCTTTAGCGCCGCTTCATATGCAGGCCATCCCTCATTAATTCGGGTATCTAATTGCGCATAGTGCAGTAATAAAGGCGCGCTTATTTTAGGGACATCTGATGCAGGAACCTGACGCCCATAAAAAGGCACCGCGCAGGCCAGTTCAGGGAAAGCCACAGCTGCGGCATTCGACACACCACCACCATAGCAAAATCCGGTGATACCTACCTTTCCCGTCGACCCTGAATAATGCTGCATAAATTCAATGGCGGCAAAAAAGTCGTTCATTAACTTTACGGGGTCAACCTGCTGCTGCAATTCCCGACCTTTATCATCATTGCCTGGGTATCCCCCTACCGAACTTAACCCATCAGGCGCGAGTGCCATAAAGCCCGCCTTCGCCACCCGTCGCGCCACATCTTCAATATACGGATTCAGCCCACGATTCTCATGCACTACCACCACCGCCGGAACTTTCCGCGTCACCTTCGTTGGTTTAACCAAATACCCCCGCACATCACCATGACCTTCAGGCGAGGGATAGGTAATATATTCCGCCAGAATATCGGGATCGGTAAATTCTACCTGCATTGCGAGAGCGTAGTTGGGTTTCAATAAATTGAATAAGGCCAATGCCGTCATGCCACCCACTGCATATTTCGCTGCCATATTGAGAAACTCGCGTTTCGTTATTTTGCCATGAGCGTAATAGTCATAGTAGTCGAGCAGTTCTTGCGGAAAATCTTTGGCAGTCAAACGCGGCATCGTCGCACTCCTGATTGATGTTTTTTTAAGCAAAGCACAGTGACCTGTTTTTGCCCAGTTTTTCATCTCAGTGTGACCTGGTGAACGGGATATTCACCGTGAACCCGCTAGAATAGAAACGTTGTTTCGAAATTCACCTGCACTAAGGAGATCTCATGGCCTGGTTTGCCAATCCTGAACGTTACGAACAGATGCTCTATCGCTACTGTGGGCGCAGCGGTTTGCGCTTACCCGCTCTATCGCTGGGTTTATGGCACAGTTTTGGGCACGTTCAGGCGCTGGATTCACAGCGAGCCCTGTTGCGTAAAGCATTTGATTTAGGCATCACGCATTTTGATTTAGCCAATAACTATGGGCCGCCACCAGGCAGCGCAGAAGAGAATTTTGGCCGATTACTGCGCGAGGATTTTGCACACTATCGCGATGAACTGATTATCTCCACCAAGGCAGGCTATGACATGTGGCCAGGGCCATACGGTTCTGGCGGTTCGCGCAAATACCTGCTCGCCAGCCTCGATCAGAGCCTGAAACGCATGGGCCTCGACTATGTCGATATCTTCTACTCGCACCGCGTCGACGAAAATACGCCAATGGAAGAGACCGCCTCAGCCCTGGCCCACGCCGTACAGAGCGGCAAAGCGCTGTATGTCGGCATCTCATCCTATTCGCCAGAGCGTACGCAGAAAATGGCCGAGCTGATGCGGGAATGGAAAATTCCCCTGCTGATCCACCAACCGTCTTACAACCTGCTTAACCGCTGGGTAGACAGCAGCGGCCTGCTGGATACGCTGGAATCCAATGGCATGGGCTGCATCGCCTTTACGCCACTGGCTCAGGGACTGCTGACGGGGAAATACCTCAACGGCATTCCGGAAGGTTCACGCATGCAGCGTGAAGGGAAAAAAGTTCGTGGGCTGACGGAAAATATGCTGACGGAAGAAAATCTTAACAGCCTGCGGTTGCTCAATGAGATGGCGCAACAGCGTGGACAGTCGATGGCACAAATGGCCTTAAGCTGGCTGCTAAAAGACAACCGGGTGACTTCGGTATTAATTGGCGCCAGTCGACCGGAGCAACTGGAGGAAAACGTTCAGGCGTTGGCGAACCTGACGTTCAGCACCGAAGAACTGGCGCAGATCGATAAGCACGTCGCGGACGGTAAGCTGAACCTGTGGCAGGCCTCATCTGACAAATAGCCGTATGTAACATCGTGCCGGGTGACAGCGTTAGCCTCCCCGGCACGTAATACGGGCCAAACAGTCCCCTTCACACCTCTTCCGCTTTGATCTCCGGGCGTTGATACTCCGGCCACACCAGCGCGACAAGCGCGGGATAAGCCTCCAGACTGAACTCCCTGAAACACTGACGCAGGTTGAGCACGTCCAGGTCGGCATGCGGGACCTTCTCACCGCTCAAACAGCGCTTTTTAATATTGTCGTAATATTTATACACCGCAGAGTTGAGATCGCTACAACGCCGCTGCGCATCAAATAATCCAGGTGTCTCATTCAACTCCACCATTGTCATCCGCTTGATCGTGGAGTGGATAAAATCGATATATTCGTGATTAACGCGCCAATACCAGACCGGCGTAATCGAATTCATCAATACCGAGAAATGGTCCTCGCCTTCTTCTTTACTCAGCATTTCCGGCTGGTTTTCAGAGTGCCCATTTTCGGCATGTCGGTTTTTATTTGCACTGCGCATTAACAAAAGTACCCCGCAGGTCAGCAATAGCAGGGTAATAACAGAATAAAATATACTGTTCATATACTGGCTCCATTTTTTTTGATTTTAAAATTACGCCATGCTATTGTCAACGCGGCCTGGTTTATTTAAAACAACATATCATTGGCATCAAAGGATATTTCAACATGCTTCCCGAGCATCTTGTTCCCTCGCACTTTCACTTATCCAGCCCCGCTACCAATACCAATCCCGTAGATAATAGTGAAAATTTGACTCAGGGAAAGAGAACATTAAGCGATTACGAATCTGATATTTTGATTAGCTCAACGGCTACCGGTCAATCACGAAATATGCTATTTGAAGAGTGCGACCGTCATTTAAAAGAGCGTCTGTTTCGTGCAGCAAAAATTGAGTCATTCTCTCGCCTTCTCAATTCACTACAAGCAGAAGGCGATATTAACGCCCAAGAATTAAGTAAAATTTTGACTCAAAAAACAGCCATCATAAATGAACAGGGCAACAAAATTTGGCTTAATTTAATTACGCGTGAAACCAGCGACCCTATTTTTTATTCTCTGGAAGAGAAATAAAATGAAAGATGTTGAGGATAACAATGTTTATTTGGCTTTAGACAACCATAAAAGCGATGAGTTTGTCTTAAAGCAAAATCTAGCCGTGTTAATTGCCAATAAAAACGCGACGCTGGAAAGCGTTGCTCAGGAGATAGTCTCTATTCCCGCTGCACTGGTGCGGATGAAATGGCAAAATCGGCGTGAAATTTACACGCTACAGGCTAAAGAAGAGATCTACGGTGCCGCGATCGAAGCCATTATGGAGCAGCAACCAGAACTGCGGGACAAAATCATGGCCCGACTGGAAAGCACCTACCAGCATATACTCGCGCGGGAAACGGCCACCTTACGCCTGACACGAAAGCTGTCTGAAGGGAACTACGAACCCACCAGGATAACCACGGTCGCGTTAGACGAGAACAGATAAGAACAGGTATGCGAGAGAGTTGAATCAGGAGATGCACGCCGGGTAAGGCGGCAACCATTACCCGGCAATGAGGAGGATTACTTCGCTTTCACAGTCTCTTCGCCAACCAGACCAATCTTCAGGAAGCCCGCCTGATGCAGCGTATCCATAACCTTCATCATGGTTTCATAATCAACGGTTTTATCTGCCCGGAAGAAAATGGTGGTGTCTTTCTTCCCATCTGTCAGTGCATTTAACTCGCTAATCATGGTGTCATCCGTCACCTGATTGTTGCCAATAAACATACTTTTATCGGCTTTAACAGACAGGTAAACCGGTTTTTCCGGACGCGGCTGCGGCGTGCTGGTGGAGGCAGGAAGATTCACTTTCACATCCACCGTTGCTAACGGTGCGGCCACCATAAAAATGATCAATAAAACCAACATAACGTCGATAAACGGCGTCACGTTGATTTCATGCATTTCACCGTTATCGTCCAGGTTTTCATTAAAGCTCATTGCCATGGAACATTATCCTACACGTAATTTCTGCGCTGCACGTACCGGATGCGCGGATGCGCTTGCGTTCAGGTCCAGATCGCGACTTTGCAGTAACAGCACCTGTGCCGCGACGTCACCCAGCATCGCTTTATAGCTGCCAATCTGACGTGCGAAAATGTTGTAGATAACAACCGCTGGAATTGCTGCGACCAGACCAATTGCGGTCGCTAACAGCGCTTCTGCGATACCCGGCGCAACAACGGCCAGGTTGGTCGTTTGAGTTTGTGCAATCCCGATGAAGCTATTCATGATGCCCCATACGGTACCGAACAGACCGACGAATGGAGAGATAGCCCCGATGGTGGCCAGGTATCCGTTACCACGTCCCATATGACGACCTACCGCCGCCACACGACGCTCCAGACGGAAGCCGGTACGCTCTTTAATGCCTTCGTTATCGTCACTGCCTTCTGACAGTTCCAGCTCGTTTTGCGCTTCGTTAATCAACTGTGCGCCCAGGCTTTTGCCATCGAATCCTGCGGCAATCTCACTTGCCTGATCTAAAGAGCGGGCTTCCGCCAGCAGTTGCTGTTCACGCTTAAGGCGGCGTTTCTGAGTAAAGAACTCAAGGCTCTTACTAAAGAAGATAGCCCAGGTGACCACTGACGCCAAAATCAGCCCAATCATCACGCACTTAACCACGATATCGGCGTGCTGATACATACCCCAGACGGAAAGATCCGTCTGCATCAAATTATTACCCACTCTGTATCTCCAGGACGCAAATCACAAAATCTGAGCGTAATGATATCAAAAAGACGTCGAATTGATAGTCGTTCTCATTACTATTTACATATTGCCGCACCTTTGGTTTCTTTTCCTTGCGCTTACGCAGTAAAAAAGTCACCAGAAGCATTTTGAGATTATTTTCTACTGTATGACCGTTCTGCAGGATGCGTCATCTTTGATTCATGGTAGTTTAGACATCCAGACGTATAAAAACAGGTAAGACAACATGGCAGATAAGCAACTTGAAACCAAGCTCGTTCACGCAGGACGCAGTAAAAAATACACGCTGGGCTCGGTAAATAGCGTGATCCAGCGCGCTTCTTCGCTGGTGTTTGACACCGTGGAGGCCAAAAAGCAGGCCACACACAACCGTGCCAACGGTGCGCTTTTCTATGGACGTCGCGGAACCCTGACGCATTTCTCTCTGCAGGAAGCGATGTGCGAATTGGAAGGCGGCGCGGGTTGCGCCTTGTTCCCTTGCGGTGCGGCTGCCGTTGCCAACACCATCCTCGCTTTTGTGGAGCAAGGCGATCATGTGCTGATGACCAATACCGCCTATGAACCCAGTCAGGATTTCTGCACCAAAATTCTCGGCAAGCTTGGCGTGTCCACCGGCTGGTTCGATCCGCTGATTGGCGCCGATATTGTGAAGCACATGCAGCCGAACACCAAAGTCGTATTTCTGGAGTCGCCCGGTTCTGTCACCATGGAAGTGCATGATGTTCCGGCTATTGTTGCCGCCGTCAGAAGCGTAGCACCTGACGCAATCATCATGATTGATAACACCTGGGCTGCCGGGGTGCTGTTCAAAGCGCTGGATTTTGGTATCGATATTTCTATTCAGGCAGGCACCAAATATCTGATTGGCCATTCCGACGGCATGGTCGGCACGGCGGTCTCTAACGCCCGCTGCTGGGATCAACTTCGCGAAAATGCGTATCTGATGGGGCAAATGCTGGACGCCGATACCGCCTATATGACCAGCCGTGGGCTGCGTACGCTGAGTGTACGCCTGCGTCAGCACCATGAAAGCAGCTTAAAGGTCGCCGAGTGGCTGGCCAGCCATCCGCAGGTCGCCCGCGTGAACCACCCGGCACTGCCCGGCAGTAAAGGGCATGAATTCTGGAAGCGTGATTTCACCGGCAGCAGCGGCCTGTTCTCCTTTGTATTGAATAAGAAACTCAATAATGAGGAGCTGGCCGCGTATCTGGATCACTTCAGCCTGTTCAGCATGGCCTACTCCTGGGGCGGTTTTGAGTCGCTGATTCTCGCCAACCAGCCAGAACACATTGCGGCAATCCGTCCGCAAGGCGAGGTTGACTTCAGCGGAACGCTCATCCGTTTACATATTGGTTTAGAGAATGTTGACGATCTGATTGCCGATTTGGCCGCAGGATTTGCCCGAATCGAGTAAAATTGCCACAGATGGACATATATGCAGACACTTCTGGTGGAAAAGTCTGCAATTGTTGCGTCCGGGATCAAGGCATCCCGGGCAATTCAGGAGTACAATCCACATATAAACGCTGTTCCACAGGAAAGTCCATGGTAGTCATTCAAGATATTGTCTCCGCGCTCTGGCAACACGATTTTGCCGCACTGGCGGATCCGCACGTTGTGAGCGTGGTGTACTTCGTCATGTTCGCCACACTGTTTTTAGAAAATGGCCTTCTGCCCGCCTCCTTTTTACCCGGAGACAGCCTGTTATTACTGGCAGGAGCGCTGATCGCTCAGGACGTGATGAGTTTTTTACCTACCATAGCTATTCTGACTGCCGCAGCCAGTCTGGGCTGCTGGCTGAGCTACATTCAGGGACGCTGGCTGGGCAACACGCGCACGGTGAAAGGCTGGCTGGCGCAATTACCTGAAAAATACCATCAACGCGCTACCTGCATGTTTGACCAACACGGGTTGATGGCGCTGCTTGCCGGGCGTTTCCTGGCGTTCGTCCGTACCTTGCTGCCAACGATGGCGGGCATTTCAGGGCTTCCTAACCGTCGGTTCCAGTTTTTTAACTGGCTGAGCGGACTGCTGTGGGTCACCGTCGTTACCAGTTTCGGCTATGCGCTGAGTATGATCCCATTCGTCAAACGTCATGAAGATCAGGTGATGACCTTTTTAATGATCCTGCCGATTGCCCTGTTAACCGCAGGTCTGTTGGGAACGCTGTTCGTGGTAATTAAAAAAAAATACTGTAGCGCCTGAGTATTATCCGTATGCCGGAGTCACTCCGGCATTTCATTGATGGCGCACAGCTAGCTTTAAAGCCGACAGGAAATCAACTCCCCTGCATCATACGAATTCTTGCCGCATCTTCCCCCGGCGTTACGCCAAAGAAACGTTTGAACTCCCGACTGAATTGCGATGCGCTCTCATAGCCGACGCGCATTGCAGCCGCACTGGCCTTCATTCCATCGTGGATCATCATCATCCGTGCTTTATGCAGGCGATAGCTCTTCAGATATTGCAGCGGCGAGGTACTTGTCACCGCTTTAAAATTATGATGAAACGCCGATACGCTCATGTTCGCCTCTGCCGCCAGCTGTTCTACATTGAGGTTTTCGGTGTATTTGGTTTCAATCCGCTTGAGTACCCGGCTTATCAAACTGAAATGCGTCTGGCGACTTACCAGCGCAAGTAACGCGCCACCGCGCGGCCCGGTCAGCACATGGTAGAGGATTTCGCGAATGATCTGTTTCCCCAGAATGCGCGCATCCAGCGGTCGCTCCATCACATCCAGCAGGCGCTCAGCAGCACAGAGAATTTCGTCTGAGAGCGTCGCGGAGTTAATCCCACTGGCAGCCATAGCGGGCTGGAACAGCTCGTCTTCCCCAATGTCCATCAACAGCTCCTGCAATTGCAGGATATCGACATTCAGGTAAATACCGGCCAGAGGAACCTCCGGCGTCGCATACGTTTCACATTCGAAGGGTAAAGGTACGGTTAGCAGCAGGTATTCGTTGGCGTCATAGCGAAATACGCGCTCATTAATGTAACCAATTTTATGTCCCGAAAAGAGAAATATGATGCCTGGCTGATACATGACTGGTGTACGCGCCGCCGGCTCCGTACCGTGTAGCAGGCGGACATCTGGCAGCAGTTCGTTAAGTTTATTTTCATTGTTTTTCAGATGCTTAATTTTATCTGTCAGCAGAAGGCAGATCTCATCACGGTTCATGGGGCACCATTTCATTATCGTTTTTCGACCCTGACATAATGCGCAGATTTATCCGTTTTCTCCAGCAGTCTGTAGAAATGGGCAAGACATCGGCAGAAATGAGCATTGAGAGCAGCGCGGCGGGCGACCACAATGTTCATCATCCGGCAGACACTCTCCTGCCCTCTTTCATTACCCACCAAAGGGAACGAGCAATGAACAACTTTAATCTCCATACCCCAACACGTATTTTGTTTGGTAAAGGCGCGATTGCTGAGCTGCGCGATCAAATTCCTCAGGACGCTCGCGTGCTGGTTACTTACGGTGGCGGCAGCGTGAAAAAAACAGGTGTCCTGGCACAGGTTCAGGACGCGCTGAAAGGCCTGGACGTGCTGGAGTTTGGCGGTATCGAGCCAAACCCGTCTTATGAAACGCTGATGAACGCGGTAAAAATCGTGCGTGATGAGAAAGTGACGTTTCTGCTGGCAGTAGGCGGCGGTTCCGTGCTGGACGGCACCAAATTCATCGCGGCTGCTGCACAGTACGCTGACGGCATCGATCCATGGCGTATTCTGGAAACCCACGGCAACGACGTAACAAGCGCCATCCCGATGGGCTCCGTATTAACCCTGCCTGCAACCGGCTCTGAATCTAACTCCGGCGCGGTAATTTCGCGTAAAACCACCGGCGATAAACTGGCCTTTATGACCCCGTTTGTACAGCCAGTATTTGCCGTACTGGATCCGGTTTACACCTACACCCTGCCGCCACGTCAGGTTGCAAACGGCGTCGTGGATGCGTTCGTTCATACCGTTGAGCAGTATGTGACTTATCCGGTCGACGGGAAAATTCAGGATCGCTTTGCCGAAGGCATTCTGCTCACACTGGTAGAAGAAGGTCCGAAAGCCTTGCAGGAACCGGAAAACTACAACGTGCGTGCGAACGTCATGTGGGCGGCAACCCAGGCGCTGAACGGTCTGATTGGCGCAGGGGTACCGCAGGACTGGGCAACGCATATGCTGGGCCATGAACTGACTGCAATGCACGGTCTGGATCATGCTCAAACACTGGCCATCGTTCTGCCAGCGCTGTGGAATGAAAAACGTGATACCAAGCGTGCCAAACTGCTGCAATACGCAGAGCGTATCTGGAATATCACCGAAGGAAGCGATGACCAGCGCATCGACGCCGCCATTGCCGCAACCCGCGCTTTCTTCGAACAAATGGGCGTACCGACTCGCCTGTCTGACTACGGTCTGGACGGTAGCTCCATCCCGGCGCTGCTGGAAAAACTGCAAGCGCATGGCGGTACGAAACTGGGCGAACATCAGGACATTACGCTTGAGGTCAGCCGTCGGATTTACGAAGCTGCCCGCTAAGGTTTTTTAACCTCCGCCTTTCGTTTTTGGGTATTTATACCAGACTTAAGTCACACCTATGTCACCGGAGTATGTTCCGGTGACAGTCATTAAGGGGAGGAATTATGACCACTCCAACCATTATCAAACTACAGGATGGTAACGTCATGCCGCAACTGGGCCTGGGGGTCTGGAAGGCAAGCAACGAAGAAGTCATCACTGCCATTCATAAAGCGCTGGAAGTGGGGTATCGTTCAATTGATACCGCGGCAGCGTACAAAAATGAAGAAGGTGTCGGCAAAGCAATACGTGACGCAGGCGTGCCACGGGAAGAGTTATTCATTACCACCAAGCTGTGGAATGATGACCAGAAACGCCCCCGGGAAGCCTTGCTCGAAAGCATGGAGAAACTCCAGCTTGATTACCTCGATCTGTACCTGATGCACTGGCCAGTTCCGGCGATCGACCACTACGTTGAAGCGTGGGAAAACATGATCGACCTGCAAAAAGAAGGGCTGATTAAGAGCATCGGCGTGTGCAACTTTCAGATCAACCATCTCCAGCGGCTGATGGATGAAACCGGCGTACCTCCGGTGATTAATCAGATAGAACTTCACCCGCTCATGCAGCAGCGCCAGCTGCACGCCTGGAACGCCACACATAAAATCCAGACCGAATCCTGGAGCCCGCTGGCGCAGGGCGGCAAAGACGTCTTCGATCAAAAGATAATCCGTGACCTCGCAGAGAAATATGGCAAATCACCGGCGCAGATTGTCATCCGCTGGCATCTGGATAGCGGCCTGGTGGTGATTCCGAAATCGGTCACCCCTGCGCGTATCGCAGAAAACTTTAACGTCTGGGACTTCCGCCTGGATAAAGATGAATTAGGCGAAATCGCGAAACTCGATCAGGGCAAGCGTCTGGGGCCAGACCCGGACCAGTTCGGCGGTTAACCCCTTCCCTCCAGCCCGACACTCTCGTCGGGCCTTTACTGATTTGAAATATCAGGAAACAATTCACGCACATATATTGTTGTATTTCTTGCAGTCACTGGAGCAGCATTGCGCAACATAACCTGTTAATTATCAAATAAATATATTTATTTGATGAATGTATTCACCATATCCATGGGTGCGTAACCGTGACTGAGAAAAAAGGTAGCGGAGTCAAATGGCTCCCATTAATTCTTATAACATTCATTTCTGCCGGGCTGTGGCAACTTACCCCTCCATCCGGGTTAAGTGCGCCAGCCTGGCATTCGGCAATTATCTTCGTTGCGACGATTGCTTCTATCGTGGCAAAAGTTTTACCCATCGGCGCGGTCGGCATTATTGGGATTACGGTTTTTGCACTCGCCTATGCGGCCGGGGATAAAACCGCCAGCGGCGCTATCACCACAGCGCTAAGCGAACTGAACAGTTCACTTATCTGGCTTATCGTCGTGGCTTTTATGATTGCCCGCGGTTTTATCAAAACTGGCCTCGGACGACGCATTGCGCTGCAGATGATCCGTCTGCTCGGCAAGCGCACGCTGGGACTCGCCTATGGTCTGGCTTTTGCCGATCTGATCCTCTCCCCGGCAATGCCGAGTAATACAGCACGCTGCGGCGGCGTCATCTATCCGATTGCCGACTCTCTGGCACGCAGTTTCCATTCGAACCCGGAAGATGAGTCCCGCAGTAAAATCGGTACCTTTCTTATCACCTGCATTGGCAACGTCAACGACGTCACCGCCGCGCTCTTTATGACCGGTTATACCGGCAACCTGTTGGCGGTGAAGTTGGCGGCCAATGCGGGCGTCACGCTGACCTGGGGCAGCTGGTTTATGGCGGCGCTGCTGCCATGCCTTGTGTCCTTACTGCTGGTTCCACTGCTGGTCTACTGGATCGTGCGCCCGGAAATAAAGCACACGCCAGATGCCCCGAACCTGGCGCGCAAAGAGCTGGCTGAAATGGGCAGTATGTCTCGCGGCGAATGGCTGATGCTGGTTACCGTCGGCGTACTGCTGGTGCTGTGGATTTTTGGCGATACGTTAGGCGTCGACGCCACTACAGCCTCGTTCGTGGGACTGTCCATTTTATTGCTAAGCGGCGTTCTGAGCTGGGAAGATGTGAAAAGCGAGAAAGGCGCATGGGACACGCTGATTTGGTTTGCCGCACTGCTGATGATGGCGAACCAGCTGAAAAAACTAGGTTTCACTACCTGGTTTGGCAATCTGATCGGCGATAGCCTGAGCAGTACTATGCACGGTACCAGTTGGGTGATCGTCCTGTTGCTGCTGAATGCCGCCTACTTCTATACCCACTACTTTTTTGCCAGCGGTAATGCACAGATTGCCGCGCTGTACGCCGTTTTCCTCGGCGTCGGACTGCATCTGAATATCCCCGCAGCCCCCACGGCGTTAATGCTGGCCTTCACCAGCAGTTTGTACTGCTCGCTCACCCAGTACACCCACGCTCGCGGTCCAATCCTGTTTGGTGCCGGGTACGTTCCAACGGGCGTCTGGTGGCGCACAGGATTTATCATTAGCTTGTTTAACCAGGCGGTGTTTATCACCGTAGGTCTGATGTGGTGGAAGGTGTTGGGTCTGTACTAAACTAACTGCGCCCTGACGAATCACCTTACCTGCGGAGAAAAGGAATGACCTGTATTTTCTGTCAAATTGTTGAAGGTAAAGCACCCTGCCATAAGGTCTGGGAAGACGAGCACCATCTGGCTTTTCTGTCGATTTTCCCGAACACCGACGGTTTTACCGTGGTGATCCCGAAAAAGCATTACCCCAGCTATGCCTTCGATATGCCGCCGCAGGCGTTGGCTGACCTGATGATGGCAACCCAAAAAGTGGCTAAGAAACTGGATAAGGCTTTCCCGGATGTCAGTCGTACGGGGATGTTCTTCGAAGGTTTCGGCGTAGACCATGTGCACAGCAAATTAAGCCCCATGCACGGCACTGGCGATCTAACTCACTGGAAACCGATTGAGTCGCGGCAGACCAAATTTTTCGAGCAATATGAAGGGTATCTGTCATCACACGATCATGAACGGGCGGATGATGCAAAACTGGCCGCATTAGCGGCCAGAATTCGTGAGGCATAAATACTGAGCACTTCTGCCGGATGGCGGTGCAAGCACCTTATCCGGCCTACAAAACTGTGCTGCTCGTAGGCCTGATAAGCATTTCACCACCGGGCAAAGCAAATTAACGTCCCGCTACTTTCCCGCGTTTTTTGTTTACGGCAGGGGTCTGGCGCTGGTGCGCCACCGGGGTGTGCTTGGTCAAGGCCGGACGGGTATGACGATTCTGGCGACGTGCTTCGCGCATCTCTTCCAGCGTAGGCGCCGGAACCAGACATTCACGACGACCGCCGATCAGATGCTTTTTACCCATGTCTTCCAGCGCCTGGCGGATTAACGGCCAGTTAGCTGGATCGTGGTAACGCAGCAGGGCTTTATGCAAACGGCGCTGCTTATCACCTTTCGGCACCACCACGTCTTCACTCTTATAACCAATTTTACCCAGCGGGTTTTTCCCGGTGTAATACATGGTTGTGGAGTTCGCCAGCGGCGATGGATAAAAGTTCTGCACCTGATCCAGACGGAAACGACGTTGTTTCAGCCACAGCGCCAGATTCACCATATCCTCGTCACGCGTACCCGGGTGCGCGGAGATGAAGTACGGGATCAGGTACTGCTCTTTACCCGCCTGTTTAGAGTAGGTATCGAACAACTCCTTAAAGCGATCGTAGCTGCCCATCCCCGGCTTCATCATCTTCGACAGCGGGCCTTCTTCAGTATGCTCTGGCGCAATCTTCAGATAGCCGCCAACGTGGTGGGTCGCCAGTTCTTTGATATAGCGCGGATCTTCAACCGCGATGTCATAGCGCACACCGGAAGCAATGAGGATCTTTTTAATGCCTTTCAAATCACGCGCCCGGCGATAAAGGTTAATCGTCGGTTCGTGGTTGGTATCCATATGCGGACAGATATCCGGGTAGACGCATGACAGACGACGGCAGGTCTGCTCCGCACGCGGTGACTTACAGCGCAGCATATACATGTTCGCCGTTGGGCCGCCGAGGTCGGAAATCACGCCGGTAAAGCCCGGAACGGTGTCGCGAATGGCTTCGATTTCATTGATGATCGAGTCTTCAGAGCGGCTCTGGATGATGCGGCCTTCGTGCTCGGTGATCGAACAGAACGAACAGCCGCCAAAGCAGCCACGCATAATGTTGATCGAGAAACGGATCATCTCATAGGCCGGAATGCGGCTGTCGCCATACGCCGGGTGCGGCACGCGCTTGTACGGCAGCGCAAAGACGCTATCCATCTCTTCGGTAGACAGCGGAATAGCTGGCGGGTTGATCCAGATGTAGCGATCGCCGTGCTTTTGCATCAGCGCACGCGCGCAGCCAGGGTTGGTTTCGTGGTGCAGGATACGCGACGCATGCGCATACAGCACTTTATCGCCCTTCACTTTTTCAAAGGACGGCAGCAGCACGTAGGTTTTTTCCCACGGTTTCGGACGCGGCGGCTGTACGGTTACCGCTTTCGCTTCCTGCTTTTTCGGGGCGACCGGTTTGTTGTCGGCACACGGCAGATCTTCGCCGTACGGATGCGGGATCGGATCAATCTTGCCCGGCGTGTCGAGACGCGTGGAATCCACCCCACTCCAGCCCGGCAGCGCTTCTTTAACCATAATCGCGGTGTTACGCACGTCGCGGATCTGATCGATGGTTTCGCCCATCGCCAGACGATGCGCCACTTCTACCAGCGGACGTTCGCCGTTGCCGAACATCAGCATGTCGGCTTTGGAATCCACCAGAACAGAGCGACGAACGGTATCAGACCAGTAGTCATAGTGCGCGGTACGGCGCAGGCTGGCCTCAATGCCGCCGAGAATAACCGGCACATCTTTCCATGCTTCTTTACAACGCTGGGTATAGACCAGCGTGGCGCGGTCCGGGCGTTTACCTGCTACGTTGTCTGGTGTGTATGCATCGTCATGGCGCAGTCGGCGATCGGCGGTATAACGGTTGATCATCGAGTCCATGTTGCCTGCGGTCACACCAAAGAACAGGTTCGGTTTACCCAAACGCATAAAATCGTCTTTGTTGTTCCACTCCGGCTGGGCGATAATCCCTACACGAAAGCCCTGCGCTTCCAGCATACGGCCGCATATTGCCATGCCAAAGCTGGGATGATCGACGTATGCATCGCCGGTAACCAGAATGATGTCGCAGCTATCCCAGCCTAGTTGGTCCATTTCGTCGCGTGACATCGGCAAAAACGGTGCCGGGCCAAAACAGGCAGCCCAGTACTGCGGCCAGGAGAAAAGGTCTCTGTCCGGCTGGATCAGGGATATTGCGCTCATAATGCTTCCAAAAATGGTAAAAAAATAATCAAAGGCCGGGGATTATACGCTGTATGTCGACAAGAAATGAAGTGGAGTCTGAACCAGGGCAGTAGAAAGTTATATAAATTGTTAAATTTTACGACGCTCATTTTTATCAATCATAATTAACACCATGCCGACCAGCTGAGATAACTCTTTTTCGGCGGGGGATTTTTCATTGCGACTCAACGATTCACTGCATATTTCCCAGCTACGGGTTGTTGTTCACCTGTGTGGGTTTCTGGTTCTTCTCTACAGCTTTTCTATGCTGCCACCGATGACCATCGCTTTGTTAAACAAAGAGCGGAGCTTGTTCGCTTTTTTCAGCACATTTATGACTTTCTTCACCCTCGGCGGCGGGGCGTGGCTGGCAACCAAACATGCGGGTATTCAACTGCGAACACGGGATGGTTTCGTTATTATCGTCCTGTTCTGGCTGTTGTTTTCGTTTATCAGCGCGATGCCGATGTGGATGGACGATGGCTTAAACCTCTCCTTTGCGGATGCCCTGTTTGAAGGGGTTTCCGGGATTACCACCACGGGCGCAACGGTAATTGGCGACGTCAGCGCCATGCCGAAGTCGTATCTCTACTATCGGGCCCAGCTCAATTTTATTGGTGGCCTGGGTGTTATTGTCCTCGCCGTGGCGGTATTACCGCTTTTGGGTATCGGCGGCATGAAGCTGTATCAGTCTGAAATGCCGGGCCCTTTTAAAGAAGAACGCCTCACGCCAAGACTTGCCGATACTGCACGTACGCTGTGGCTGACCTATGTCATTCTGGGTCTTATCTGTACCCTGGCCTACTGGGCTGCCGGGATGTCGTTCTTCGATGCCTTATGCCACGGGCTGTCGACGGTTTCTCTCGGCGGATTTTCCACTCGCAGTGAAAGCATCGGCTTCTATAACAGCCATGCGATCGAGCTGGTCGCTGGGGTGTTTTCCCTGTTGTCTGCGTTTAACTTCACCCTCTGGTACGTGGCTATCGTGAAACGTACCTTCAAACCCTTTCGTCGTAATGCCGAACTGCGTTTCTTTTTGCTTATTGCGTTGGTTGTCACTCTGATCGCCACCTGGCAAGTTTGGCGGGCAGGCATGTACGGATTAACGGACAGCCTGGTGCATGCTTTTTTTCTGGCAAGTTCGATGCTGACAGATAATGGCCTGTCGACGGCGGATTATGCGCAGTGGCCTTCGCACACGATCTTCATGCTGCTCAGCGCCAGTTTCTTCGGCGGTTGTGTGGGATCGACCTGCGGGGGGATTAAGGTGCTGCGTTTTTTGATTATGTTCAAGCAGTGCCGTCAGGAGTTACACCAGCTCGCGCATCCCCGTGCCCTGCTGAACATTAAAGTGGGCAATAGCGTGGTAAGCGACCGGGTGGTGCGTTCGGTATGGAGCTTTTTCTTTCTCTACGTTTTGTTCACCAGCTTTTTTATCTGGGCGCTCAATCTGATGGGCTACGATCTCTTCTCCTCTTTTGCCACCGTCGCCGCCTGCATCAACAATATGGGGCTAGGATTTGGCGTCACCGCCACGACATTTGGCACCTTAAATGAGGAAGCAAAGCTACTGATGTGCGCGGCCATGATCATGGGGCGTCTGGAGATTTACCCCATTCTGATCCTGTTCTCGCGCATGTTCTGGCGGGCATAACGGAAATCCCGGCGCATTACGGCGCCGGGTTCACCAACATCTGTCCGATTGAGCCACGATCTGCCATTTCCAGCGTCTGGCTATTAAAGTAGAACGGGAAATGGGCCCAGGAAGGCTGTCCGTAATAAACCAGTAATTCAACCTGGCCGTCAACCCAGACGGTATCTTTCCAGCCTCTGTCTTCCGGGAACGGCATCGCGCCATTCACATTACGGATCAGGAACGAGACGCCTTCAATATGGAAGGGCTGGGGCATATCCGCCCGCACCGTCCAGCGCTCCCAGGAGCCCTGCTGAGCGGTAATATCCATACGATTGACGTCCCACAGCTGACCGTTGATGCCAGGGTCATCGTCCAGGCTGATATCACGGCTGCGAATCGGCGAACCGCTGAGGATTTCCGTTGGCAGCAGGCGCATTGGCAGGCTGTCAGTCACCAGCGGCAGAAGCCCCGTTGGACGCAGAGTCAGTACCAGCGTGGAGATGAGAATACTGGAAGGCTCAAAGAACCCGCGGATCCTGTCGACAATACTGGCTGCCTCGCCACAGGTGATAGAGACCTCATTACCGTTCGTCATATCCACCAGGATCTCACGACGCTCGCCAGGCGCAAGCGAAAGCTGTTTCACCGAAACGGGCGCAGGTAAAAAGCCCTGATCGCTGGAAATCACATGCAGCGCACGGCCATCGCTCATTTGCAACTGGTAACGACGCGAGTTTGAAGCGTTCAGTAAACGCAAGCGCACCCAGCCGCGGGAGACTTCGACATACGGGCTTTGCGCCCCATTGACCAGCAGCGTATCACCGACAAAGCCACCGCTGCCGGGCTCGCTGTATTCCGGCGTGCCAAAGTTGTCCAGCCGCTTGTCCTGGATAATGACCGGAAAATCATCCACGCCATAGTGGTTGGGAATAGACAGTGATTTACTCACTTCATCTTCAACCAGCCACATCCCGGCAAGGCCGTTATAGACCTGCTGAGCAGTACGATTTGGCGTATTGGCGTGATACCACAACGTGGCGGCATTCTGGCGAATCGGTAGCACCGGCGCCCAGTCAGCATTCGGGGACATCATGCGCGCCGGGCCGCCCATCAGCGGGCCTGGTACCTGTAACCCGGCGACGGTCATCGAGACATTCTCAGTCAGACGGTTGCTGTAGATAAGCTTGACGTCATCCCCTTTCCAGACGCGAATTGTCGGTCCCAGGTAGCGGCCGTTAATTCCCCAGACAGGTGCGCGCGTGCCTTGTGTAAAGGACCAGTGCGCACGTTGCAGCGTCATAAATAGCGGCTGCCCCCGGCGGGATTCCAGCAGCGGAGGCACAGGTAACGGTTGTTGCTGACCGGCAGCATTAGCCTTCAGCGGAACAGCACCTGCACACAGTGCGATCCCCGATGCCTGAATGAACTGACGCCGACTGAATGACATATAAACTCCATAAAAAACTGGCTATTAACACGCAGGAAGTCATTTCCTGTAAAAAACCCGAATTGCGCGGATTAAACCTTACCGGCGGCTTCCCGCTCAGCAACTTCTTTATCGAGCTCTGCGATTTTTTGTTCCATCAACGTGCGGCAATGTGCTGCCAGTTCACGAACCTGATCTTTGCCAAAGTGGCTAATATCCACCGGCGGCAACATCTCGACAATCGCCAGACCATTATTGAGTCTGTTTAATTTTATCTTGTTCGAGGTTGTGGAAACGCACACCGGAATGACCGGGACACCAGCAGCAATCGCTGCATGGAACGCGCCGGTTTTAAACGGAAGCAGACCGCGACCGCGGCTACGCGTTCCTTCCGGGAACATCCAGATAGAAATGCGGCGTTTTTTGAAATGATTAACCACGGCAGCAATGGTGCTGTGCGCTTTTGCGCGGTTATTTCTGTCAATCAGCAGGTTACCGGTTAACCAGTACAGCTGCCCGAAGAAAGGGATCCACAGCAGGCTTTTTTTACCTACCGTCACCGTCGGCGGTTGAACGATATTCGCAGCAGTAACCATGTCATAGTTGTTCTGATGGTTACAAATATAGATAGCATTACCATAGTTCTGCGCGTCTGCCGGCATGCGGCACTCGACCTTCAGACCATAAAGGGGAGCCAGGCGGCCAAACATATGACCGAACGTTGCAACGTGTTTTGGATTTCGCGGGCTGAACAGACAGTATATGCAACCGAAAATACAGACCAGAACGCAGTAAATAACAGTAATAATTAAACGAAAAATATATAGCATAACAACCTCTAAGGCCTAAGAGCCTGGCATTTTACGTCACCTGATTCATCACGCGGTATCAGGTTAGGGCTTTGTTAAGGGCGGCTCTCTGGAAAAGCGTATTGTTAATCGCAACGCACGAATAAACAACGGTTTCACGGGAATTTTTAACGTTGGCTCTCCCTGGGCTTTAACAGGGAGAGCCGGACGGTAGCGTTATTCTTCGCTGTCGCCGTGACTGGCGCGTCGAGGCGAGTCAATCTCAATGCTGTCGATACGCTGCAGACCACGCATTAGCGTGCCGCGACGGCCGCGCTCGCCGGTCACTTTCTGCAACTCTTCGGGACGCAGTTTGATTTTGCGCTTACCGACGTGGATAGTCAGCGTGCTCTGCGGCGGCAGCACGTAAAGTTGCGCCAGACCATCCTCGCCTTTCGCCGCTTCCGCTGAAGGGATATTAATGATCTTGTTCCCTTTGCCTTTCGACAACTGCGGTAAATCGCTCACCGGGAACATCAACATGCGACCAGCCTGAGTAATCGCCAGCAGCATATCGGTTTCATCTTCAATCACCACCGGCTGCATGACGCGCGCATTCTCTGGCAGCGTAATCAATGCTTTACCTGCACGGTTACGTGCTACCAGGTCATTGAAGGTGCAGACAAAACCATAGCCCGCATCCGATGCCATCAGCAGTTTCTGATCATCGCCTTCCATCAGCATGTGCTCAACCGTCGCGCCCGGCGGCAGAGTGAGCTTCCCGGTCAGCGGTTCACCCTGACCGCGCGCCGACGGCAGCGTAATCGGATCGATGGCATAGCTGCGGCCGGTCGAGTCCACGAACACCACCGGCTGATTGCTCTTACCCTTCACTGCCGACTTAAAGCTGTCGCCCGCTTTATAGCTTAATCCCGGCGCATCGATGTCGTGGCCTTTCGCGCTACGCACCCAGCCACTCTGGGACAACACAATAGTCACCGGTTCAGACGGCAGCATGTCGTGCTCGCTCATCGCCTTCGCTTCTTCGCGCTCCTGCAGCGGAGAACGACGATCGTCGCCATAGGCCTCAGCGTCAGCCTGCAGCTCTTTCTTCAGCAGGTTATTCATTTTACGTTCAGATGCCAGAATGGCCTGCAACTGATCGCGCTCTTTCGCCAGTTCATCCTGCTCGCCGCGGATTTTCATCTCTTCGAGTTTGGCAAGATGGCGCAATTTCAGCTCAAGGATGGCTTCAGCCTGGGTTTCAGAAATACCAAACCGCGACATCAGCTCTGGCTTAGGTTCATCTTCATGACGAATAATTTCGATTACTTCGTCAATATTGAGGAACGCCACCAGCAAGCCTTCAAGAATGTGCAGGCGCTTGAGCACTTTTTCCAGACGATAATTCAGGCGGCGGCGCACGGTATCGCGGCGGAACGCCAGCCATTCGGTGAGGATCTCCAGCAGGTTTTTCACCGCCGGACGACCATCAAGACCGATCATGTTCAGGTTGATGCGGTAACTTTTTTCCAGATCGGTGGTGGCAAACAGGTGGTTCATCACCTGCTCCATATCCACGCGATTGGAGCGCGGGACAATCACCAGACGAGTCGGGTTTTCGTGATCCGATTCGTCGCGCAGGTCGTCTACCATCGGCAGCTTTTTATTGCGCATTTGAGCAGCGATCTGCTCCAGCACTTTTGCCCCGGAAACCTGATGTGGCAGCGCGGAAATCACCACCGCGCCGTCTTCTTTCGTCCATACCGCACGCATACGTACGGAGCCGCGTCCGTTTTCGTAAATCTTACGAATCTCCGCGCGCGAGGTAATGATCTCCGCTTCGGTCGGGTAATCCGGCCCCTGCACGATATCCAGCAACTGATCCAGCGTCGTTTTCGGCTGCTCAATGAGAGTAATCGCTGCTTTTGCCACTTCACGCAGGTTGTGCGGCGGAATGTCCGTTGCCATACCAACGGCAATACCGGTCGTACCGTTGAGCAGAATATTTGGCAGACGCGCAGGCAGCATCTTCGGCTCCTGCATGGTGCCGTCGAAGTTAGGCACCCAGTCCGACGTGCCCTGACCAAGCTCACCCAGCAGGACTTCCGCATATTTAGACAGGCGGGATTCGGTATAACGCATCGCCGCGAAGGATTTCGGATCGTCCGGCGCCCCCCAGTTCCCCTGCCCGTCAACCAGCGGATAACGGTAAGAGAACGGCTGCGCCATCAGCACCATCGCTTCATAGCAGGCGCTGTCGCCGTGCGGATGGTATTTACCCAGCACGTCACCGACGGTACGGGCGGATTTTTTAAATTTGGCGCTGGCATTCAGCCCCAGTTCGGACATCGCGTACACGATGCGACGCTGAACGGGTTTCAAACCATCGCCAATAAATGGCAACGCCCTATCCATGATGACGTACATGGAATAGTTCAGATAGGCGTTTTCCGTGAATTCATGCAGCGCCAGGCGCTCTGCCATATCGCTCATTAATCGTGGTTCCTCAACTTTGTACCCCTCTATTGAAGGGCAATATTGCCGCAGATACTACCCTATCTGGCGTGTTGAGTCACAAAGAAAAGGGCCGCGAATGCGGCCCTGATGGGGATTACTTAGCAACTTTGGTAATCTGTTTCACGTCGATTTCAACGGAGTTCCAGTCTTTATCCACTTCACCCTGGATTTCAACCACATCCTGCGGTGTGACGGTTACGCCGTTCCAGCGCTTGTGGTCGATATCCACATTCACTGTGCCGGTCGCATCTTTAAACACATACAGGTCGTCGGAAATACGCTCAACGATGTTCCCGCGCAGGGTAACCCAGGTGTCATCACGCAGTGATTTGGCGCTTTCTACTGTCGTGCTGCTACCGTTAGGGCCGACAAATCCGCCGTTTTGGCTCTGCGTAGTGGTTGTCGTTGGCCCAGAGAAGCCGCCCTGCTGAGCTGCCAGAACAGGTGCGGAACACAGTGCCATTACGGCAACCATTGCAGCTAATTTTTTCATCGTCATGTCTCCCTTTCATGTTGGTTTACGACTATTAAATAAGTTAATCCTTAACAAGTTCTTAAGGCAAAAAAAGATACTTTTTTTACTGTACAGAGACTGTAGCCACAGGTTTACTGACTGCAAATGAGTTATCGCAGGGAAGAACATATGCGTATTTTACTGATCGAAGATGACACGTTGATTGGCGATGGCCTGAAAACAGGTCTGAGTAAAATGGGTTTCAGCATTGACTGGTTTACCGAAGGCCGCCAGGGGAAAGAAGCACTCTACAGCGCACCTTATGATGCGGTAATCCTCGACCTGACACTGCCAGGCATAGACGGACGGGACATTTTGCGCGAATGGCGAGCTAACGGGAAGCAGGAGCCGGTACTGATTCTGACCGCTCGCGACGCGCTGGCGGAACGCGTTGAAGGCCTGCGCCTGGGCGCAGATGACTATCTGTGTAAACCCTTTGCGCTAATCGAAGTTGCTGCCAGACTGGAGGCGCTGGTGCGTCGTGCCAGCGGCCAGGCCAGCAACACATTGCGCCATGGCCAGGTAACGCTCGATCCTGGCGCATTGGTCGCCACGGCGGCGGGTGAACCTTTGTCACTCAAACCTAAAGAGTTCGCGCTGCTGGAACTGCTGATGCGCAACAAAGGTCGCGTCCTGCCCCGCAAACTGATTGAAGAAAAACTGTATACCTGGGACGAAAATGTCTCCAGCAATGCGGTTGAGGTCCACGTTCATCACTTACGCCGTAAGCTCGGCAGCGACTTTATCCGTACCGTGCATGGCATTGGCTACACCCTGGGTGACGCATGAAACTCACACAACGCCTCAGCCTGCGCGTCAGGCTAACGCTTATTTTTCTGATTCTGGCATCAGCCACCTGGGCCGTATCCAGTTTTGTGGCCTGGAGGCAGACTACCGATAATGTCGATGAGCTGTTTGATACCCAGCTGATGCTGTTCGCCAAGCGGCTTAGCACGCTGGATATCAGCGATGTCACCACCTCAAGCAATATGGCCCGCACGCCAAAGAAACTGAAGCATGGCCATATTGATGACGACGCACTGGCGTTTGCCATCTACTCCACCGACGGCAAAATGGTGCTACACGATGGCGATAATGGCCAGGATATTCCCTACAGCTACAGCCGGGAAGGGTTTAGCGACGGCCAACTCAGGGGCGACAGCGATTCCTGGCGCTTCCTGTGGCTGAATTCCGCTGATGGGAAATATCGCATTGTGGTGGGCCAGGAGTGGGAATATCGGGAGGATATGGCGCTGTCGATCCTTACTGCACAATTAACCCCATGGCTGGTTGCGCTGCCGCTGATGTTGCTGATCCTGGTGGTCATGCTGAGTCGCGAACTCAGGCCGCTAAAAAAACTGGCGCAAGCTCTGCGCTGGCGCGCCCCGGAATCAGAAGAGCCGCTCGACTCGAAAGGTGTGCCAAGCGAAGTGCGCCCGCTGGTTGAATCGCTAAATCAGCTGTTTACCCGCATCCACTCAATGATGGTGCGTGAACGCCGCTTCACTTCTGATGCCGCCCATGAGCTGCGCAGTCCGTTGACCGCGCTGAAGGTGCAAACCGAAGTGGTGCAACTGTCAGACGACGACCCGCAAACGCGGGAAAAAGCGCTGGCGCAGCTACATGCGGGAATTGAACGCGCCACCCGACTGGTCGATCAGCTCCTGACGCTTTCGCGCCTCGACTCCCTCGATAATCTTCAGGATGTGGCGGAAATTTCATTGGAGGAGCTACTGCAATCCGCGGTGATGGATATCTACCACCCGGCCCAGCAGGCGCACATTGACGTACGTTTGCAGATTAACGCACACAATATTATGCGCACAGGACAGCCGCTGTTGCTGAGCCTGATGGTACGAAATCTGCTGGATAATGCCATTCGCTACAGTCCGCAGGGGAGCATTGTGGAAGTGACGCTCAACGCCCGCAATTTCAGCGTCAAAGATAATGGTCCTGGCGTTGCGCCGGAGGTACTTACACACATCGGTGAACGTTTTTATCGTCCACCAGGACAAAGCGTGACCGGCAGCGGTCTCGGCCTGTCAATTGTCCGCCGTATCGCAACATTGCATGGAATGTCAGCCTCGTTTGGCAACGCTTCGGAAGGTGGCTTTGAAGCTAAGGTCAGTTGGTAACTGCATTATTATTGCTCAAATAGCAAAAGACTTTGCACATTTTGCTAATTTCACCGCACCGCTGGTGGGGGTAAAATCGTCCTCAAACGTATTTCCTTGAGGACACAAAATGAGCAACATTCTGATTATCAACGGGGCGAAAAAATTCGGCCATTCTAATGGCCAACTGAATGACACCCTGACCGAGGTCGCGGACGGTATCCTGCGCGACCTCGGGCATGATGTTAAAGTCGTACGCGCGGACAGCGATTATGACGTAAAAACAGAAGTGCAGAATTTCGTCTGGGCCGATGCGGTTATCTGGCAGATGCCAGGCTGGTGGATGGGCGCACCGTGGACCGTGAAAAAATACATCGATGACGTGTTTACCGAAGGTCACGGCACGCTGTACGCCAGCGATGGCCGCACACGTTCAGATGCCTCTAAAAAATATGGCTCCGGCGGGCTGATTCAGGGCAAAAAATACATGCTGTCCCTGACCTGGAACGCACCGATGGAAGCCTTCACTGAAAAAGACCAGTTCTTCCATGGCGTTGGTGTTGATGGCGTCTATCTCCCGTTCCATAAAGCAAACCAGTTCCTGGGAATGGAAGCGCTGCCGACCTTTATCACCAATGATGTGATTAAAATGCCGGACGTCCCGCGCTATATCGCAGAATATCGCAAGCATCTGACCGAAATTTTTGGTTAACTGGTAACCTGGAATTAGAAGGAGTTAACCATGCTTACCGTTATTGCAGAAATCCGTACACGTCCAGGTCAACATCACCGCCAGGCGGTACTGGATCAGTTTGCTAAAATCGTTCCGACCGTACTGAAAGAAGAAGGCTGCCACGGCTATGCGCCGATGGTGGATCATGCCGCAGGTGTGAGTTTTCAGACCACAGCGCCAGATTCAATCGTGATGGTTGAGCAGTGGGAAAGCATCGCGCATCTTGAAGCGCATTTGCAGACCCCGCATATGAAAGCCTACAGCGAAGCCGTGAAAGGTGACGTGCTGGACATGAATATTCGAATTCTGGAGTCGGGTATTTAAGGTTGTCGATTTGCCGGATGAGGCGTTTTAGGCCACCATCCGGCATTCAACCGCAGCGCCACCGGGCACTCCTTACCAGTAGAGCTTCCAGCTCTGAGTGAAGCGCATTAACGCTTCAACGTAGAAATAATCCCCCCAACTTGCACACTCATCGACCCCTTTGTTGCTCGACAGGTGATACACCGAGTGTTTCAGTAGCCCGTTCCCCTGTTCATCTTTACCCATCAGATAATGCCTGGTCAGCGAAGACATGATCCCCATCGCCCACTGCTGGTAGCACTCGCGATCCGGATCGGTCACCGGCAGATGTTTAATCAGCTCCAGCAGACCACAGACGGCAATCGCCGCCGAAGATGAATCGCGCAGCGCATCGGTTCCGACTAATGCCAGATCCCAGTGGCAAACGGCATCTTCCGGCAGGCGATTAAGAAAGTAGTTGGCCAGCTTTTTCGACAGCTGCACCATTTGTGTATCGCCAGTGTAAATATAGCTCAGCAGAAAACCATAAATCCCCCATGCCTGCCCACGCGACCAGCAAGAATCATCAGCATAGCCCTGCTGCGTATTACCGTAACGCGGTGCGCCGGTTTGCACGTCCATATAGTAGGTGTGGAAGGTCGACGCATCCTGGCGGATCAGATATTTGGCTGCCTGCGCAACGTGGGCCTTCGCCGCATTCGCAAAACGCGGATCGCCCGTTTGCTCGCTAGCCCAGTACAGCAGCGGCAGATTCATATTGCAGTCAATGATCATCCGTCCTGCCTGATCGGGATCGCGAAGATCGCCCCACGCCTGGATGATCTGCGCCTTTTCATGAAAACGCTCCAACAGCGCTTCTGCCGCCATCAGGGAAAAACCTCGAGCATCGCGATTGCCGGTCAATCGCCAGGCCGCCACACAGGAAAGCGTGTAGAGGAATCCCAGGTCGTGGGTGTTGGTATCGTGGCGTCCGGCAATACGCAGACCAAACGAACGCACATGCTTCTCCGCCATCTCACGAAATTTGCTCTCACCACTCATTTCCCACGCCAGCCATAACTGCCCGGTCCAGAAGCTGGTCGTCCATTCCACATTCTCTGTCAGTGGGTAATAACCTTGCACACAGGTTTCGGCAGGAAATTGTTCACCGAATTCCGTTAAATGACGGCTAATCAATTCGAGGACATCTTCTCGGGCGCAACTTATTTGATCCTGAAAACTGCCGGGATTAACCGGACTGCCAGGAAATACGCGCAACGATTCCTCAACGATATGATTTAACATATTTCGGTTCCTTATGACGTAAATTATTTTGCAGGGGTATTTTCAGCAATATCGAGAGCGATATTTTTGCCACGTTTGCTCTGACAGGCTGATAAAGTAAATGCCGATATCAATGTAAAGGTCAGCGCCACAATGCCCATAATGATATATGTCTTTTCAAAGCCTATCCGGTCGTACATTAATCCGGCAGGAGAGGAAACCACCACGTTACCGACATACAGCATCGCCTGATAACCCAGTAAATACATGGTCGCATTGACACGTTTATCAAAATGCTCGGCAATATATTTGAAGACGGAAACCAGTAATAAACAGATCTCCAGACCGTATAGCGGCTTCAGCACAGAAATTAATAAATGAGAGTCACATAGCCCAGATATCACCAATCGCGCGCCCACCAGCGCCCCAACAATCAGCAGACCACGCTTCGCGCCAATATAATTGACGAATAGCGGAATGACCATGTACATGACAAATTCCATTCCCGACTGCACGGTGCCCAGATAACCAAAGACGGCGTTCCCTTCATGTACATCGGCAAAGAAAGTGACGAAGTAGCGGGAGAACTGCTGCTCCGCGATAAACATCATCCACGCCACGCCCGCAACGTACAGGCAGAATGCCCAAAATTTGCGATTACGCAGCAGGGCGTAAACATCCGTCGGGGAGATTTTCTCTTTAGTTATCACCTCCGAGGCGTTGGCCGCATTGACATTGACTTTCAGACTCACCAGAACAACCAGCATCACCACTGACGTCAGGCTGCCGAGCATAAAGTTATAGGCCGGTGAGAGGTTAAACAGCAGGCCAGAGAACGATGACGCCACCGCCCAGCCAAGCGACCCCCACATACGGATCTGCCCAAACTCCATGCCGTTCAGACGGCTGTAGCGGTCAGAATAAGATTCACAGGCCGCCACCCCGGCATACCACGCAAAGCTCAAGTAAATCGCGCCAACTATAATACCCAGCATGGTATTGGAGAGTAATAATGGCTGATAGATATAAATAAAAAACGGTGCCATTAACGCTGACATCACTACGACGAAATAGAGCAGATATTTGCTCATACCTATTTTATCGAGGATATAGCCATAAATAGGCTTCAGAATAACCGAGAAAATACCGTTCACAGCAAATACGGTGCCGATCACCGTACCGCTCAACTGCGCTTTTTGCCCCAACCAGATAGCCAACAAACCAATACTTGCGGACCAGGTAAAGAAATAAAGGAATATAAAACTGCTTATTTTATAATATTCAGTCCGATTTCCCGTTGAATTATTTTTCATACCACCCTCGCTATAAAAAGAACGACAACTGGCGTGCATTTTCAGGTTGCTGAATAACAACCTGGTTATTGTTGATGGATAGCTGCGGAACGGCTGAGTACTGTCTTTGCTGCCCGCTGGCACTCACGGCGCAGCAAAGCCAGCTTTCGCCCTGCGGGATTTCGCTGGTCAACACAGGAATCGACGCACATTCAGGGAACATGATGCTACTGTTCGGCGGCGTGACCACGCTGTCTGGCTGGCGAACTATGGACGGCGACAGATCAACGATAACGCTGGTTCCGTTGCATGCCGCAAGGAGGCATCCACGCTCACATAACCGAGGCTCGGCTTTCATCACCGCAAATCCCCCTTCCACCGTTTGCAGCGTTCGCGCACTGTTAATACGGTGCAGGCGAAGATGCCATTCGCCAAACGGGACAAGCCAGGTCTCAATCATTACGTCATGCCAGGGAGACCAGCGGGACCAGATAAAATTCTCATCGACCCGAACCTCGTCGCACTGACGACGGCCACGATAGTAGCCATCGCCGTCCGCCAACAGCAGCATAGAGTCACAGGCCGCATGTTTGATGCCGTAACGGCCGCGCTCAATGGTGAAACCAAAGCGGCTGGAGTAGGCAAATTTGGTGTATTTGGCTTCGGTATTAACGTAGTTGTTCAGTTCAAGCTGGCCTGAGGTCAACATCATGACATGCTCAGAATGCTCACTATGCTGCAGGATCTGCGCAGCATGGGGGATAACGCGTTTTTCAACCAGTTGCGGTAGCGCCAGCTCTTCAGCCTGCCAGAATGGATGATCCTCCGGCAGTGCAAGAATCAAAAAAACCTTCAATGCCCAATAAGGCGATCCCGGCGAGTTGTAGTCTTCACACATCGCCAGATTCGGGTAGGCAAACCCCAGCGTCAGAATGCCATCACGATCGAAAATCGGCTGCTTCTGCCACCAGCGCAAATGACGCAGGATCACCCCTTTGATTATGCCTGGCGAAAGAACATCCAGTTCGGCAAACGCCACCGCGCTCCAGAAGGCAACCATGGCAAAGCGGTAGGTCAGGCTGCGGCCAAACGGCACCGATGCGCCGTCAGCGGCGGACAGGTAAATAAAATCTTCGGCAAACAAGCGCGAACGTTCACGCAGAACGACAGCGCGTTCGGTGTCATCCGGGCTGAGGGTGGCATACAACAGGCCGTAGAAGTGAAAAGCCATTGAGATGTAGTAATCTTTCGGTCGACCGGGACCATCGGAATACCAACCGTCACCAAGATAGTAGGCTTCCATCAGCTCAAAGCGGCGATCGATAACCGCCTGATCGTAAGGCAGACCCGCACGCTTGAAACCAAGCTGAACGATAATCGCAAAGTAGTTCCAGTTGCTGTCCGGCATTTGCGAGTCGGTTATCTGATTCAGCCAGCGGTGCAGATTCTCGCGTTCGCTCAGGGAGAAATGCTCCGTTAATTGCGTCTGTAACAATGCCAGACCCAGGCCATAAGCAGCCATCTCAACCAGACGCTGATCGTAAGGACCGGTGTCTCCCCAGTAATGTGGGCTTTGTGGGTCAGTACCGAGTTTTATCGCCTGAATGTACTTTTCGGCAAACGGCACTTTAGCCCCGCCTGCCATCAGAGGAAATAGCCCCCACAACGCCCGGGAAAGCCCTTCCATACAGGCAATATCCGCGCTGTAGTGAGCACAGGTATTGCCAAGAGAAAACTGAGCCTGTCCCGCCGGAAACTGCCGATCCAGCGCACGTAAAATGGCGTTAACCGCACACGTTACGTCTTCGCGTGATGACAATGGATTTGATTTTTCTTCAGTTGCTGACCACATAATCTGCCCCTCTGAATTAAGTGGCTAAAGAATAGTGAATCGCAGAGCAGCAGAAATGTTACGTCAATCACAGCACCAGAATTAAAATAAAACAGTGATTGAGAAAATTTAAAAATAGGGTTTATAAATTACCATTCGGCGGCAAAAATTTAAATTTATTGCACTATGACTTTATCCTCACCGCAAGAACGTCTGGAGCTGATCGCCCTTAATGATGCGGTTGCGTCGTTCAGCCGTTTATTCGCCAATACGGTGCGTTATCACCACTGGCATCAGTGTCTGGAAGTGCTGTATGTGGAAGAAGGCTTTGGCGTGGTTACGGTTGACCATAAGCAATACACCATGCGACCGGGACGAATGTTCTTTTTCCCGCCGTTTACCCTACACAAGATCTGGGTCGATGAGCAGGCGCGGGATGGTTATCGACGTACCATTATTCATCTCGATCAACATGCGGTACTGAAGGTGCTGCGCGACTTGCCTCATACTCAACAGCATCTGCAAAATCTGAGCATTCGCGGCAGTGAAGCATGGGTCGTCGACGCGGCGGATGTTCATCCACATGTTGATTTTCTCTTCAGCCGTTATGAAAAAATGGCCGCTCAAAAACCGCTGAGCACTGAGCAGGTTGCCTGTCTGTTAGTCAATTTATTCAGCCTGTTACCCGACGATAATGGCAATATGCCGGAAATTAGCAGCGGAATTGCCAGTCAGGTGATGTTCTGGCTGGATGAACATTACACTCACAAATTTAGTCTGGCAGCGCTGGCGCAGGAGCTGAATAAATCAAAAAGCTATGTATCCCGCCGCTTCCAGATGGAAACGGGCGAGAGCATTCTCGACTATCTCAATACGCTGCGGTTACGCAAAGCCTGTGAAGCGCTGTTACACAGTGAAATCAGCGTGCGGGAGATTGCTCAAAAGGTGGGATTTTCAGAGGTAACATACTTCATCAGCGCCTTCGGTAAAGGCATTGGCGAGACGCCGTTGCAGTATCGCAAGCGGCATAAACAATAACGCCGGAAAGCACGTTGCTTTTCCGGCATTCAACGGTCAATTAGCCTTCGAGATCCGCCAGGTCGCCTTTCTCTTGCAACCAGTTACGACGGTCTTCAGAACGCTTCTTGGCCAGCAGCATATCCATCATTGCGTTGGTACGCTGATCGTCTTCATCATCGATAATGAGCTGCACCAGGCGACGGGTGTTCGGATCCAGCGTGGTTTCACGAAGCTGCATCGGGTTCATTTCACCCAGT
Organism: Citrobacter sp. CF971; assembly: GCF_006385635.1. Classification (NCBI taxonomy): domain Bacteria; kingdom Pseudomonadati; phylum Pseudomonadota; class Gammaproteobacteria; order Enterobacterales; family Enterobacteriaceae; genus Citrobacter; species Citrobacter sp. CF971. Next base: position 4,194,724 of record NZ_CP041051.1, read on the forward strand.
CCTTTAAAGCGCTGCACGTTCGGCTTACCTTTCTTGCGCTTTAACTGCTCCAGTACGCCCGCTTTCTCTTCTTCCGTCAGCGCGTAATACACCTCTTTACCGAGGTCGATACGGTATAACGGCGGCAGCGCCACGTACACGTGACCGTGTTTCACCAGCGTGCGGAAGTGTTTCACAAACAGTGCGCACAGCAGCGTGGCGATGTGCAGACCATCGGAGTCCGCATCCGCCAGGATACAGATCTTACCGTAACGCAACTGGCTCAGATCGTCGCTGTCCGGATCGATACCGATCGCCACCGAAATATCGTGCACTTCCTGAGACGCCAGAACTTCATCAGAAGAGACTTCCCAGGTATTGAGGATCTTACCTTTGAGCGGCATGATCGCCTGATATTCACGATCGCGCGCCTGTTTGGCGGAACCACCTGCGGAGTCACCTTCGACGAGAAACAGTTCGGTGCGGTTAAGATCCTGTGCAGTACAGTCCGCCAGTTTACCCGGCAGCGCCGGACCGCTGGTCAGCTTTTTACGCACCACTTTTTTCGCCGCACGCAGACGACGCTGGGCGCTGGAAATCGCCATCTCAGCCAGCAGTTCGGCTGACTGTACGTTCTGGTTCAGCCACAGGCTGAAGGCATCTTTCACCACGCCAGAAACAAACGCCGCACACTGACGCGAAGAGAGGCGTTCTTTGGTTTGTCCGGCAAACTGCGGATCCTGCATTTTTACCGACAGCACGTAAGCACAGCGATCCCAGATATCTTCCGCCGACAGCTTCACGCCGCGCGGCAAAATATTGCGGTATTCGCAGAACTCGCGCATCGCATCCAGCAGACCCTGACGCAGACCGTTGACGTGCGTCCCGCCCTGCATAGTTGGGATCAGGTTCACATAGCTTTCGGTCAGCAGCTCACCGCCTTCCGGCAGCCAGAGCAGCGCCCAGTCCACCGTCTCCGTCTCACCGCTGAAATTACCGATAAACGGTTTTTCCGGCAGCGTCGGTAGGCCATTCACCGCTTCGCTCAGATAGTCATTCAGACCATCCTGGTAGCACCAGCGCTGTTCGCTGTTGTTGACCTCATCCTTGAAGGTGATTTCAACGCCCGGGCATAGTACCGCTTTGGCTTTCAGTACGTGCGTTAAGCGCGAAACAGAAAAACGCGGGCTGTCAAAGAAGCTTTCATCCGGCCAGAAGTGCACGCTGGTCCCGGTATTGCGTTTGCCGCAGGTACCGACAACCTGTAAATCCTGCACTTTATCGCCATTCTCAAACGCGATGTTGTATACCTGCCCATCGCGGCGTACGTTCACTTCCACACGTTTGGACAGGGCGTTAACAACGGAGATCCCCACACCGTGCAGACCACCGGAGAACTGGTAGTTCTTGTTGGAGAACTTGCCGCCCGCGTGCAGACGACAGAGGATCAGCTCAACCGCCGGAACGCCCTCTTCAGGGTGAATGTCTACTGGCATGCCGCGTCCGTCATCAATGACTTCCAGAGACTGGTCGGCATGTAAGATCACGTCCACGCGTTTCGCGTGGCCCGCCAGTGCTTCATCCACACTGTTATCAATCACTTCCTGTCCAAGATGGTTCGGACGGGTCGTATCGGTGTACATCCCAGGGCGACGGCGTACCGGCTCAAGCCCAGTGAGTACCTCAATGGCATCAGCGTTATAAGTTTGCGTCATGGTTTAAATAAGCAATTCGAATTGATCGTCAGAAACTGTGCAGTCCAAGGAAATCGACAATCGGGTTGAAATAATCTTCGAAGCCCGTGAATGCGTGGTTTCCGCCCTCAATAACTGTCTGACGGCAGGAGGCGTAATACGCCACCGCCTGGCGGTAGTCCAACACTTCATCGCCCGTTTGTTGGAGCAGCCAGATCAAATCCGGCGCTTCCAGCGGGTCAATCTGCATGACTTTAAGATCGTAAATATGGCGTGACTCTAGCACATATTGCTGCCCCGTGTAGGGGTTCTCGTTTTGACCGAGATAGTCGACCAGCAGTTCATAAGGCCGTACAGCAGGGTTCACCACCACTGCCGGCAGCATAAAACATTGCGACAGCCAAGTGGCGTAATAACCACCTAATGAGGAGCCGACAATCCCCAGCGACTCTCCGCCATGTTCAAGAATGATCGATTCCAGCATCTCTGCGGCCTGGGCCGGATACGGCGGCAGCTGCGGTACGATCATCTCAACGTGCGGATGGTGCTCCGCCAACCAGTTTTTCAGCAAACACGCCTTCGCCGAACGAGGAGAGCTATTAAATCCGTGAAGATAGAGAAGCGTAGACATCAGTAGCCTTCTGAAGCGGTATCAGGGTGGAACCGATTACCCTGCAGACGACGTACCTGAGTCTGCAACGTCCCGTCAGCAAAAAGCTCCAGCGTCCGCCAGCCGGGGCTGATGGTATCCAATGTGAAGTTGGAACAGTGCGGCTTAAACTGCACGCAGGTCGATGGCGTCGCCAGCAGGCGGCGTCCGTTCCAGTCCAGATCCAGTTCCTGATGAATATGCCCGCACAGCAGATACTTCACGCGTGGATAATTCACCAGCACGTTATCCAGCTCAGCGGCATTGCGCAGGCTATGCTGATCGAGCCAGCTACAACCCGCAGGCAGAGGATGATGATGCAGAAGCAGCAAGGTATTACGCTCTGGTGCATCAGCAAGTTTACGCTCCAGCCATTCGAGCTGGAATTCACTTAATTCACCGTGGGGAACGCCGAACACCTGGCTGTCGAGCAACAATATTTGCCACTGCTCACCGATGAAAACACGCTTGGCAGGGGAAATTCCCGCGTCCTGCAGCGCGCTGTACATTGCCGGCTGAAAATCGTGATTGCCCGGTAGCCAAACGCAGGGCGCACGAAAGCTTGCGATGCCCTCAGCAAAATGCTGATAGGCCGCAGCGGATTGATCCTGCGCCAAATCACCCGTCGCGACGATCAGATCGTACTCAGGCGACTCTGCATGTATGGCATCCAGTACGGATTGATAACTGTCCCAGGTATTCACACCCAGCAGCGTTTCATGCTTTTCGGCAAACAGGTGAGTGTCTGTAATTTGTAAGATCCTGACTCTGGCCTCACCAGCCAAAGGAAGGGTTAACAGGCTTTCCAAATGGTGTCCTTAGGTTTCACGACGCTAATAAACCGGAATCGCCATCGCTCCATGTGCTAAACAGTACCGTAGCCAGTCGGCCAGAAACTGATTAATTTGATGCTTTTCGTCGCGTTGATGCAACTTTTTATTTGGATAATCATACCGCGCTTTGAAGCGAAAGATCTGCTGACTTGAACACACTTCAGCCACCCTCGCGTCATGATACAGGCGCACGGTCAATGACGGCAGGCTCTAGTATGTGACAGCCGGCGCTGTTTGTTCGATCGCGACAAGCGTAGTGTATCGGGTCGATTCAACGATCGTTAACCGATATTGTGCGTTTGCTACCTGATAGCTCACTGTTTCACCGGCTGCATCATTACGTGGCAGCAGGCGGCGCAATTGCGAATAGTTGGTTTCGCACAGGCGCATCATTTCAGGAAAGTCAGGTGTGTAACGCTTCATTTTTTCCACTCAGTTTTTAACTCTTGATAGTGCAGCTGTAACCATTGCAAGGCGATGACAGAAGCCGCGTTGTCGATTTTCCCCTCTTCTACCCATTGATAAGCCTGCTCCCGGCTCACCACATGAACACGAATATCTTCGTTTTCATCAGCCAGACCATGAATTCCGCTCGCGGTCGTAGCGTCCACTTCGCCAACTAAAATAGACAGGCGCTCACTGGTGCCGCCAGGGCTTGCCAGATAGCTCAGAACGGGTTTCGTACGTTTAACGTCCAGTCCGGCTTCTTCCATCGCTTCACGACGGGCCACATCTTCAACGGTTTCGCCCTCTTCGATCATTCCGGCTACCATTTCCAGTAGCCACGGGCTTTCGCTGGTATCAAACGCCGCGATACGTATCTGCTCGACCAGTACAACTTCGTCCCGCTCAGGGTCAAAGGGTAGCAAGACTGCCGCGTGTCCGCGCTCAAAAATTTCGCGCTTTACCTCACCGCTCATTCCACCGTTAAACAGGCGATGGCGGAACCGATAAAGATCCAGTGAAAAAAAACCGCGGTATAGCGTTTCTCGTGCAATAATTTCTACATCATTTTTAGTGAAAGTCATTGGTAAGTTGTCTGGTTTACGCATTGTGCTGTCCTGAAACCAATAGTGATTAAAATGTGAATTTCAAGGTCGTTTGACTGATGTTTGAACGCCCTTGTGTTAAATTGATGCAAATTAACGCCGTATGGCACGTAACGCCAACTTTTTGCAGTGGCGGATTCTGCTAGAATCAGCAAATATTTTTACATTTGATCAGCGCTAAATACTGCTTCACAACAAGGAATGCAAATGAAGAAATTGCTCCCCATCCTTATCGGCCTGAGCCTGTCGGGGTTCAGTACTTTGAGCCAGGCAGAAAACCTGATGCAGGTTTATCAGCAAGCACGCCTGAGCAACCCGGAATTGCGTAAATCCGCCGCCGATCGCGATGCTGCATTCGAAAAAATTAACGAAGCGCGTAGTCCATTACTGCCGCAACTGGGTTTAGGTGCCGATTACACCTACAGCAATGGCTACCGTGATGCAAACGGCGTCAACTCCAATGCCACCAGCGCGTCATTACAATTGACTCAGACGCTGTTCGACATGTCTAAATGGCGTGCCCTGACGCTGCAAGAAAAATCAGCGGGCATCCAGGACGTAACGTATCAGACCGATCAGCAAACGCTGATCCTGAATACCGCTACGGCCTATTTTAACGTACTGAACGCGATTGATGTGCTGTCTTACACCCAGGCACAGAAAGATGCGGTTTATCGTCAGTTAGATCAGACCACTCAGCGTTTTAACGTTGGTCTGGTCGCCATCACTGACGTGCAGAACGCCCGTTCACAATACGACACCGTGCTGGCGAACGAAGTGACCGCGCGTAACAATCTGGATAACGCGGTAGAACAGCTGCGTCAGGTGACCGGTAACTATTACCCGGAACTGGCTTCGCTGAACGTTGATGGTTTCAAAACCAACAAACCGCAGGCGGTGAATGCGCTACTGAAAGAAGCGGAAAACCGCAACCTGACTTTATTGCAGGCGCGTTTAAGCCAGGATCTGGCGCGTGAGCAGATTCGTCAGGCACAGGATGGTCACTTACCAACGCTGGATTTAACCGCCTCTACCGGGGTATCTGACACCTCGTACAGCGGATCTAAAACCAACAGCTCCCAGTATGACGACAGCAACATGGGCCAGAACAAAATCGGTCTGAGCTTCTCGCTGCCGCTGTACCAGGGCGGGATGGTTAACTCGCAGGTGAAACAAGCGCAGTACAACTTTGTTGGCGCGAGTGAACAACTGGAAAGCGCACACCGCAGCGTGGTGCAGACCGTTCGTTCTTCATTCAACAACATTAATGCTTCTATTAGTAGCATTAACGCGTACAAACAAGCGGTTGTCTCTGCTCAAAGCTCATTGGATGCGATGGAAGCCGGTTATTCCGTAGGTACACGTACCATTGTGGATGTGTTGGATGCCACCACCACGCTGTACAACGCCAAACAGCAACTGGCAAATGCGCGTTATACCTATCTTATCAATCAGTTAAACGTCAAATCTGCGCTCGGTACGCTGAACGAGCAGGATTTGGTGGCACTGAACAATACGCTGGGTAAACCGGTATCCACAACGCCGGATACCGTAGCACCGCAAAATCCACAACAAGATGCCGCCGTGAATGACTTTAACGGCACTGGCAATTTGCCTGCGGCTCAGCCGACAGCAGCACGTTCAACCAGCAGCAACGGCAACAACCCGTTCCGTAACTGATGCTGATGACGGGGCTTCGGCCCCGTCTGAACGTAAGACAACGTAAAGATCCGCCCCTTCCTGCGCATTCTCGCCTCTTCCCGCTTCAATTTCGACCAGTCATCCTCTATCCTGAGCATTATTTACTGTGTTTACCACTAGGTCCTGGAAGACAAAAATGAAACGGACAAAATCTATACATCACGCCTCGTTCCGCAAAAGCTGGAGCGCGCGCCATCTGACTCCTGTCGCCCTGGCAGTTACCGCAGTGTTTATGCTCGCGGGCTGTGAAAAGAGTGACGAAACGGTTTCGCTTTATCAGAACGCTGACGACTGCTCTGCAGCGAATCCAGGTAAAAGCGCCGAATGTACTACCGCGTTTAACAATGCGCTGAAAGAAGCTGAACGTACCGCGCCAAAATACGCCACTCGTGAAGACTGTATCGCTGAATTCGGCGAAGGCCAGTGCCAGCAGGCTCCTGCGCAAGCAGGTATGGCGCCGACCGGTGAAGGTCAGGCTCAGGCGCAGAATCAAAGCAGCGGCAGCTTCTGGATGCCACTGATGGCAGGCTACATGATGGGCCGACTGATGGGTGGCGGAATGGGCGCTCAGCAACCGCTGTTTAGCTCGAAAAACCCAGCCAGCCCGGCTTACGGCAAATACACAGATGCCAGCGGTAAAAACTACGGCGCAGCAACGCCGGGTCGCACCATGACCGTACCGAAAACCGCTATGGCACCGAAACCAGCCACCACCTCTACCGTAACCCGCGGCGGATTTGGTGAGTCTGTGGCCAAACAGAGCACCATGCAGCGTAGCGCAAGCGGCACCACCACACGTTCAATGGGTGGCTGATCGTCATGGAAAGAGTCAGTATTGTTGAGCGCCCGGACTGGCGCGATAAAGCCACCGAATACGGTTTTAATTTTCACACTATGTACGGCGAGCCGTACTGGTGTGAAGACGCGTACTACAAACTCACCCTTGCTCAGGTTGAAAAGCTGGAAGAGGTCACCGCAGAGCTGCATCAGATGTGCCTCAAAGTGGTGGAAAAGGTCATTGCCAGCGATGAGCTGATGACCAAGTTTCGCATTCCGAAGCATACCTGGGGTTTTGTCCGCCAGTCCTGGCTGACACAGCAACCGTCGCTCTATTCACGTCTCGATCTGGCGTGGGATGGAACCGGTGAACCCAAACTGCTGGAAAATAACGCTGATACGCCAACCTCGCTGTACGAAGCCGCGTTTTTCCAGTGGATCTGGCTGGAAGATCAGCTCAATGCGGGCAACCTGCCGGAAGGCAGCGATCAGTTCAACAGTCTGCAGGAAAAGCTTATCGAGCGTTTCACCGAGCTGCGTGAACAGTATGGTTTTCAACTGCTACATCTGACCTGCTGTCGTGATACGGTGGAAGATCGCGGTACGATCCAGTATCTGCAGGATTGCGCGGCCGAAGCTGAGATCGCTACAGAATTCCTCTATGTAGAAGATATTGGTCTTGGTGAAAAAGGCCAATTCACCGATATGCAGGATCAGGTGATCGCTAACCTGTTCAAGCTCTATCCGTGGGAATTCATGCTGCGTGAAATGTTCTCCACCAAGCTGGAAGACGCTGGCGTTCGCTGGCTGGAACCCGCCTGGAAGAGCATTATTTCCAATAAAGCACTGTTACCGCTGTTATGGGAAATGTTCCCGAATCATCCGAACCTGCTGCCAGCGTATTTCGCCGAAGACGACTACCCACAGATGGATAAATTCGTTGTCAAACCGATCTTCTCGCGCGAGGGAGCTAACGTCTCCATCATTGAGAACGGTAAAACGATCGAATCTGTGGAAGGACCGTACGGTGAAGAAGGCATGATCGTGCAGCAGTTCCATCAGCTACCGAAGTTTGGCGACAGCTATATGCTGATTGGCAGTTGGCTGATCAACGATCAACCCGCAGGGATCGGCATTCGTGAAGACCGCGCGTTGATCACGCAGGATCTGTCACGTTTCTATCCGCATATTTTTGTCGAATGATTGAGAGTGCCGGGTGGCGGCTCCGCCTTACCCGGCCTACGGCACGAACTTAATGCCCGGTAAGCGTAGCGCCATCGGGCGTTCATCACCCAACCTGCACCGACAACATACTTAAACTTCCCATCTCGATACCATCTACAGGGATCGTAACAGACTCTTTACCATCCCATGCCCCGAGAACATACAGCAGCGGCAGATAGTGATCTGGCGTCGGGTTCGACAACGATCCACCTTCATGATCGAGATAGTTCACCAGCGGGTGCTGCTCAACCGGTCCCTGCCATGTCAGGTGAGCCTTAACATAATCATTGAATGAGGTTGCCCACGGATATGGCGTGTTCTCACCGTGCCAACGCGCAGTACGCAGGTTATGCACCACGTTACCACTGGCCACCAGCATAATACCCTCATCACGCAGTGCCGCCAGCTTGCGGCCCATCTCAAAATGCCAGGCCGCCGGTTTTGTACTATCGATGCTTAACTGCACCATCGGGATGTCGGCATTCGGGTACATCTTGATTAGTACGCCCCAGGAACCGTGGTCAAAACCCCACGCCTCTTTGTCTAACGCGACGGGTACAGGAGCAAGTAAATCAACCAGGTGCTGCGCCAGTTCTGGCGAGCCCGGAGCCGGGTAATGGGTGTCATACAGGGCTTGCGGAAAACCGCCGAAATCGTGGATCGTTTTAGGCGCTTCCATCGCTGTCACACCCGTTCCACGAGTGAACCAGTGCGCCGAGACCACCACAATGGCTTTCGGACGCGGCAACGTTTCCCCCAGTTGCTGCCAGGCACGGGTATAAACGTTATCTTCCAGAACATTCATCGGGCTACCGTGGCCCAAAAACAATGCTGGCATACGAGTTGAAGACATGATGATATCCTTACTGAGGGAGTCATTTTGATACCATTACAATACGCTTATTCGGTTGATGAAGAACTCAGATAACCATGATGAAGATCATCAGTTATTTTGACGATCTAGTCCGGAAAGCAGATTGATAAGGAGTTTTATTTGTCGATGTCAGTACCTTTACTTCTGACTTTACTGGCAGGTGCCGCCACGTTTATCGGCGCATTTCTCGGCGTGTTAGGGCAAAAGCCTTCCAACCGCGTTCTCGCCTTTTCTTTAGGCTTCGCTGCCGGGATTATGCTACTGATCTCTCTAATGGAAATGCTACCTGCTGCGCTGGCCGCTGAAGGCATGTCGCCAGTGCTGGGCTACGGAATGTTTATCGTCGGCTTGCTGGGCTACTTTGGCCTGGACCGTCTATTGCCGCACGCGCACCCTCAGGATCTGGTACAAAAAACAACGCAGCCTCTACCCGGATCCATTAAACGCACCGCGATTTTATTAACGCTCGGCATCAGCCTGCACAATTTTCCGGAAGGGATTGCGACGTTTGTTACCGCCAGCAGCAACCTCGAGCTGGGCTTTGGTATTGCGCTTGCCGTCGCATTACACAATATTCCTGAAGGATTAGCCGTTGCAGGTCCGGTCTATGCAGCAACGGGCTCCAAACGTACGGCGATATTCTGGGCCGGGATCTCGGGCATGGCAGAAATACTGGGCGGCGTACTGGCGTGGTTAATTCTGGGGAGTCTCATCTCGCCTGTGGTGATGGCGGCAATAATGGCGGCAGTCGCGGGTATTATGGTGGCGCTGTCAGTCGATGAATTGATGCCACTGGCAAAAGAGATCGACCCAAATAATAATCCCAGCTATGGGGTCCTGTGCGGAATGTCGGTGATGGGGTTAAGTCTCGTCATCCTCCAGTCCATGGGAATCGGATAATCCAGAGGGCGGATGCCACCCTGCTATTTTACAGCATCCGCTCATCCATAGCAGAACGTGAAGGACTATTCCTGTTCCTTAATCACGCTGTTATCTTCACCAGAACGTCGGAAGAGTTTGTTTCGCGCCTCAAGCAATGCGTCTCTGTCTTGTCGGAATGCCCGACAATAACGCTTCATATGGCAATAATAACCCAATGCAACGAGTGCAATTAATACGATCCAATACCAGGCAATAAACATTCTTTTACCCTTAACATTTAACATCATTAAACATTTAACGTTAAAATTTTACATAAACTTATTCTGACATACCCCTATAGTGGCATATTTCAGAAACAAATATATGATTTCGATCATATAAACCAGCAGCTATACCAATAGCTAAAACAGTTATAAAAAATAAAACTCTGTCGACGAGATCACACTAAGCAATAATAAACATTGTCCTTAAAATACCTCACTCATACTATCCAGAAAACAATAAAAATTAGATTTTGTAGAATAATACACTTCATCAATATTTATATACCCACAATAAAAGTGACATCAGTAGTACCATTTTCATTTTTAGCCATATCGTAAAAACATAATATATTCAGTGAAATTATATTTAAAGTTAATATAAGGAGATATATCCATGTTTAGACAATACCGAAAAACACTTCTCGCTGGCACACTCGCACTGACGTTTGGATTAACCGCTGGAAATTCGTTTGCCGCAGGTTTTCAACCCGCTCAACCTGCGGGAAAACTGGGGGCAATAGTGGTTGACCCATATGGAAACGCCCCGCTTACCGCACTGGTTGAATTAGATAGTCACGTTATTTCAGATGTCAAAGTCACCGTTCATGGTAAAGGTGAAAAAGGGATTCCTGTGACATATGCCGTGGGCAAAGAGTCACTCGCTACCTACGATGGCATACCTATTTTTGGCCTTTATCAAAAGTTTGCCAATAAGGTCACCGTTGAATATAAAGAAAATGGCAAAGCCATGAAGGATGATTATGTGGTGCAAACGTCCGCCATCGTTAATCACTACATGGATAACCGTTCTATTTCCGATTTACAGCAAACGAAAGTTATTAAGGTAGCGCCTGGCTTTGAAGACCGTCTCTATCTGGTGAATACCCATACTTTCACCCCACAGGGGGCAGAATTCCACTGGCATGGGGAAAAAGACAAAAATGCCGGCATCCTGGATGCAGGTCCAGCCGGTGGCGCATTACCTTTTGATATCGCACCCTTTACCTTTGTCGTCGATACGGAAGGTGAATATCGTTGGTGGCTGGATCAAGATACCTTTTACGATGGCCATGACATGGATATCAATAAGCGCGGTTACTTGATGGGTATCCGGGAAACGCCGCGCGGCACCTTCACAGCCGTTCAGGGTCAGCATTGGTACGAATTCGATATGATGGGGCAGATTCTGGCCGATCATAAGCTACCGCGCGGCTTCCTCGACGCGTCGCATGAATCGATCGAAACAATCAACGACACCGTGTTGCTTCGCGTGGGCAAACGCGATTATCGCAAAGAAGATGGCATCCATGTGCAAACCATCCGCGATCAGATAATTGAAGTAGACAAGTCCGGTCGTGTGGTTGATGTGTGGGATCTGACAAAGATACTCGATCCGATGCGTGATGCGCTTTTGGGTGCACTGGACGCAGGCGCGGTATGCGTCAACGTTGACCTCGCTCATGCCGGTCAACAGGCGAAACTGGAGCCAGATACTCCTTACGGTGACGCCCTCGGAGTGGGTGCTGGTCGTAACTGGGCGCACGTTAACTCCATTGCCTATGATGCCAAAGATGACTCCATTATTATCTCTTCCCGCCATCAGGGTGTTGTCAAAATCGGTCGCGATAAACAGGTGAAGTGGATTCTGGCACCGTCGAAAGGCTGGAATAAGGCGCTGGCAAGCAAGCTGTTAAAACCGGTTGATGATAAGGGCAACGCGCTAAAATGTGACGAAAACGGTAAGTGCGAGAATACTGATTTCGATTTTACCTACACCCAACACACCGCATGGCTCTCGAGCAAAGGGACATTAACCATCTTTGACAACGGCGATGGTCGTGGGCTCGAACAACCGGCATTGCCGACGATGAAATATTCCCGTTTCGTCGAATATAAAGTTGACGAGAAAAAAGGAACCGTTCAGCAAATTTGGGAATACGGCAAAGAACGCGGCTACGATTTCTATAGTCCCATCACCTCGGTTATCGAATATCAGAAAGACCGTGACACCATGTTTGGCTTTGGTGGCTCAATTAATTTATTTGACGTTGGACAACCAACCATCGGCAAGATCAACGAAATTGATTATAAGACCAAAGAAGTCAAAGTTGAGATTGATGTTCTTTCAGATAAGCCGAACCAAACGCACTACCGTGCATTACTGGTCCGCCCACAACACATGTTTAAATAATCGCGTTAGATTAAGGATTAATTATGTCATCTAAATGGATTACTTCATTATTTAAAAGCGTGATATTAACCGCCGCACTTGCCTCGTCGTTTGCCGCCTCCGCTTTTACAGAAGGCACTGATTATATGGTTTTAGAGAAACCGATTCCTAATGCTGATAAGACGTTAATAAAAGTATTCAGCTACGCCTGTCCGTTCTGTTACAAATATGATAAAGCCGTGACTGGCCCGGTTTCTGAAAAAGTTGCCGATCTCGTCACCTTCACACCATTTCATCTGGAAACCAAAGGGGAATATGGTAAACAGGCCAGTGAAGTTTTTGCAGTAATGATTGCTAAAGATCAGGCAGCAGGGATTTCATTATTTGATGCCAAATCACAGTTCAAAAAAGCGAAATTCGCTTATTACGCTGCTTACCACGACAAGAAAGAGCGCTGGTCAGATGGTAAAGATCCGGCCGCATTCATTAAAACAGGCCTGGATGCTGCAGGCATGAGCCAGGCAGATTTTGACGCCGCGCTGCAAGATCCCACCGTTCAGCAAACGCTGGAGAAATGGAAAGCGGCATACGACGTCGCCAAAATTCAGGGGGTTCCGGCTTACGTCGTTAACGGTAAATACCTGATCTACACCAAGAGTATCAAATCCATTGACTCCATGGCTGAGCTTGTCAGAGAGCTGGCAACAAAATAAACAGGGACGAGGCTATGGTTTTCATAAAAGGATTGTGGCGGGACTTACGTACCACGCCGGTTGATACGCTGGTGAGATGGCAGGAACGGCGCTTTCTGTGGCTACTGATGGCCTGCGCGATGGGCGGGTTAATAATATTGGCCCACTCGTTTTTCCAAATCTATCTCTATATGGCCCCCTGCGAGCAGTGTGTCTACATTCGCTTTGCCATGTTTGTGATGGTTTTCGGTGGATTGATCGCGGCAATAAACCCTAAAAATGTTGTTCTGAAGCTTATTGGCTGCATTGCGGCATTTTACGGCAGCATCATGGGCATTAAGTTCTCGCTCAAACTCAATGATATTCATCATGCGGTACATAGCCCGGATTCGCTGTTTGGCGTCCAGGGGTGTTCCACCGATCCGACATTCCCTTTCAATTTGCCGCTGGCAAACTGGGCTCCGGAGTGGTTTAAACCCACTGGAGATTGCGGCTATGATGCCCCCATAGTGCCTGATGGCGTGGCACTCAGCAGTACGCAAAAGTGGTTTATCGATCTATACCAACAGTCTGAAGGCTGGTATCTGCTTCCACCGTGGCAATTTATGAACATGGCGCAGGCATGCCTGCTAGCCTTTGGCTTATGTTTATTGCTGTTGGTGATAATGAGCGGCGCATGGGCATTGAAACTGGCCAGGGCCAAATAATTTGAGCAAAAATAAAAAAACCGAAGCCTGGAAGATGGCTTCGGTTTTTTATGCTTACCACAACTAACGTGGTAATAGTCTATTAGCTGGCTTTGCGCTCGTGCGCCTGACGATAAGCCACTAAATCTTCGATAGTGACTACAGCCATATTATGCTTGCCAGCAAATTCGATACACTCTGGCGCACGCGCCATGGTGCCATCGTCGTTGGTCAGTTCGCACAGCACGCCTGCCGGTTTAAACCCTGCCAGCGTCATCAGGTCGATGGTCGCTTCAGTATGACCACCGCGGGTCAACACGCCGCCAGCCTGAGCACGCAGCGGGAAAACGTGCCCCGGACGGTTAAGATCGGAAGGTTTAGCGCCATCCTTAATTGCCGCACGCACCGTAGTAACACGGTCTGCTGCGGAAACACCGGTGGTCACGCCCTCTGCTGCTTCAATGGTGACAGTAAAGCCCGTACCGTAAGCACTGGTGTTATTTTCCACCATCATTGGCAGATCGAGCTGCTTACGTCGATCTTCAGTGATGCACAGGCAAACAATACCGCTACCGTGACGGATGGTCAGTGCCATCTGTTCAACGGTCATGGTCTCTGCCGGGAAAACCATATCGCCTTCGTTTTCACGGTCTTCGTCGTCAAGCACCATTACACCGCGTCCTTCACGCAGCGCAGACAGCGCATGTTCAACACGTTCGAAAGCCGTACCAAAAGAGGAAAGTAGCGTCTGATTCATGGTAAAAAAACCTCACTAAAATTATGGTTACCAGAATCAGGGCAGTCTTAGGAGTACCGTCTAAGCGGCAAAAAAATAACGTGAGCGGGTCCATGCCCGACTGGATCGTTACTCTCTCCCATCCGGACTCTAACCGTCGGCCCCGGAATTACACCGGATCTGCTGACCTTTTTGCCGTAACAAAAAGCGCTCGCGGGCTTTCAACATCAGTTGATTTACCGCCGGTGGGGAATTTCGCCCCGCCCTGAGAATAAGCGGGTTAACTATAACGCTATTGATTACCTTCATCAACGCCTTTACTCGTCTTAGCTTCACACAATTCTGGTTTATGCCTGTGCCAGTTCGCACTACAATAAGCAGCAACACGTACCAGTTCAGGGAAACCACAATGATTGACCCGAAAAAAATTGAGCAGATTGCTCGTCAGGTTCACGAGTCGATGCCGAAAGGGATCCGCGAGTTTGGCGAAGACGTCGAGAAGAAAATTCGTCAAACGCTGCAGTCACAGCTGACCCGTCTGGATCTGGTAAGCCGTGAAGAATTCGATGTACAGACTCAGGTTTTATTGCGCACACGTGAAAAGCTGGCGCTGCTTGAGCAACGTCTGACTGAGCTGGAATCGCGTGAAAAAACGGCAGAAGTTAAACCTGCCCCCGCGATCCCGTCAGTCGATCCGCAAGAGTAAAACGACAACGGGCCGCAAGGCCCGTTTTTCTGTTAGTGTTCCAGTTCTAGCTTCCTGGCTTCCGTCGCCTGCTGGCAGTACAGCGCATAGCGTTTGCAAAACCAGCTTCGATGTTCTTCATCCATGTTCCCGGTTATCGCCTGGATATCAACGGGATGGCCCTCAGCCTGCATTCTGGCAAAACTACGGGCCAGGAAATCGAAATTGTTCATTGAATACATGTTGCTGTTCATGAGCATACCCTCCAGTTATTGAATATCTGCTAAGGCCATATGCTTTTTCTAATTTCAGTATTTCCCTGGATACGAAGTTATTCTGTACATATTGTGCGCAAAAAAACCGCCTGCTTCACAGTTTCCTACGAAATCTAAGAGGGGGATGAGCCCCTTTTCGGATTAAAGACCAGGGTAACGCATGTTATTGTAACGTCATGTAAAAGTAAGAGGTAAAACCATTACTTTTGACACGGACAGGGAACGCAGTAACAGGAGGAAACAACTTGGCATTATTCACGGATTACAACAGCCCCTACCTGTTTGCTATTTCATTTGTACTGTTGATTGGCCTACTGGAAAGCATCTCTCTTATTTTTGGCCATTTTCTTTCAGGTGCGCTTGATGCTCACCTCGAACATTACGATGCCCTGACTTCCGGCAATATCGGCCAGGCGCTTCACTATCTCAATATCGGGCGGATCCCGGCACTGATCGTACTGTGCTTACTCGCTGGCTTCTTTGGACTCTTCGGCATCCTCCTTCAGCATGGCTGGGTCACGCTGTGGCAAGCACCGCTCAGCAACCTGCTGCTTGCTCCGGTGAGCTTTATTCTTGCGGTCTTCGCCGTGCATTACAGCGGAAAAATCATTGCTCCCTGGCTGCCGCGGGATGAAACCACCGCCCTCGCTGAAGATGAATTTATCGGCAGCATGGCGATTATTACCGGACATTCCGCAAGTGCCGGAACCCCCTGCGAAGGCAAATTTACCGATAAGTTCGGGCAGACTCACTATGTGCTGCTGGAGCCTGAAGCGGGCAAAGAATTCAAAAAAGGAGACAAGGTGCTGATTATCTGCCGACTCTCCGCAACGCGTTACCTGGCCGAGCTAAACCCCTGGCCGACTGTTTTATAATTTTATACAGAGGGATCTTATAGATGGATGATGTTTTTGGCATGTTACCTTCATGGATGTTTACCGCCATTGTGGCGGTGGTCGTCTTAGTAATTATCGGGATTATTTTTGCCCGCCTGTATCGCCGCGCATCTGCTGAACAGGCGTTTGTGCGTACCGGCCTTGGTGGACAAAAAGTGGTAATGAGCGGCGGCGCAATTGTCATGCCTATCTTCCACGAAATTATTCCTATCAACATGAACACCCTCAAACTTGAGGTGAGCCGTTCAACTGTCGACAGTCTCATCACCAAAGACCGTATGCGCGTGGATGTCGTCGTCGCCTTTTTCGTGCGTGTAAAACCGTCTGTTGAAGGGATTGCTACCGCCGCACAGACGCTGGGACAGCGGACGCTGTCACCAGAGGATTTACGTGTGCTAATAGAAGATAAGTTTGTTGATGCCCTACGTGCCACTGCGTCGCAGATGACCATGCATGAACTGCAGGATACGCGTGAAAACTTCGTTCAGGGCGTACAAAATACCGTCGCGGAAGACCTGTCCAAAAACGGCCTGGAACTGGAGAGCGTTTCACTCACCAACTTTAACCAGACCGAAAAAGTCCATTTCAACCCGAATAACGCCTTTGATGCCGAGGGTCTGACCAAGCTGACCCAGGAAACAGAACGCCGTCGTCGCGAACGTAACGAAGTCGAGCAGGACGTAGAAGTTGCCGTTCGTGAGAAAAACCGTGATGCGCTGGCACGCAAGCTGGAAATCGAACAGCAGGAAGCCTTCATGACGCTCGAGCAGGAGCAACAGGTGAAGACCCGCACGGCCGAGCAAAACGCCAAAATTGCCGCCTTCGAAGCCGAACGTCATCGTGAAGCTGAGCAGACGCGCATTCTTGCCGAACGCCAGATTCAGGAAACAGAAATCGAGCGCGAACAGGCGGTGCGATCCAGAAAAGTCGAGGCCGAGCGTGAAGTTCGCATTAAAGAAATCGAACAACAGCAGGTAACGGAGATTGCTAATCAGACAAAATCTATCGCCATTGCCGCCAAGTCCGAACAGCAGTCTCAGGCTGAAGCACGCGCTAACGATGCGCTAGCCGAAGCGGTTCGCGCCCAGCAGAACGTAGAAACCACCCGCCAGACCGCAGAAGCGGATCGAGCCAAACAGGTGGCGTTGATTGCCGCAGCTCAGGATGCAGAAACCCAGGCGGTTGAACTGACCGTCCGGGCAAAAGCGGAAAAAGAAGCCGCAGAATTGCAGGCGGCGGCAATTGTGGAACTGGCCGAAGCCACGCGGAAAAAAGGTCTGGCGGAAGCCGAAGCCCAGCGTGCGCTGAACGATGCCATCAACGTGCTTTCCGACGAACAGACCAGTCTGAAATTTAAGCTGGCCCTGCTGCAGTCCCTGCCAGCAGTCATTGAGAAATCCGTTGAGCCAATGAAATCTATCGATGGGATCAAGATTATCCAGGTTGATGGTCTGAATCGTGGCGGCGCCGTCGGTAAAGTGACCGCAGGTAACGTAACCGGAGGGAATCTGGCTGAGCAGGCATTATCCGCCGCCCTTGCCTATCGTACACAAGCGCCGCTGATTGACTCGCTGTTAAATGAAATTGGTTTGTCCGGTGGTTCGCTGTCGGCACTGGCCGATCCGCTGAAAAACAGTCCACAGCCTGTTGAGAAAACGACTGAAGAATAAGAAACAGAAATGCCGGATGGCAACGCTTACGCGTTTTATCCGGCCTACAACCTCGTAGGCCGGACACCGCCATCCGACAAACATTCCAATTGCTATTTATCGCTGTCTTTCTGGATCTTCTTGATGATATTGGTCGTTGAGCAGCCATCTTCGAAGTTCAGCACCAGCACTTCACCGCCGTTCGCCCATACCTCTTTGCTGCCCGCAATATCTTCTGGCTTATAGTCACCGCCTTTGACCAGCAGATCCGGCAGGATGCCGGCGATCAGACGCTGCGGTGTATCTTCTTCAAAAGAGACCACCCAGTCGACGGATTCCAGCGCGCCCAGCACGATCATGCGCTGTTCCAGCGGATTGACCGGACGCGTTTCGCCTTTCAGACGTTTGGTCGACGCATCACTGTTTACCGCCACGATCAGGCGATCGCCCAGCTTGCGCGCATTTGCCAGATAGGAAACGTGGCCCGCATGCAGGATGTCGAACACGCCGTTAGTCATCACCACTTTCTCACCGCGCTTGCGGGCGCTGGCAACGGCCTGTTTCAGCTCAGATTCGCTCATCACGCCAAAACCAGTATCAGCCCGACCACGCACCGCGTTTTCCAGTTCAATCGGGGAAACGGTGGAGGTTCCCAGTTTACCGACCACAACACCGGCTGCAGCGTTGGCAAAATAGCACGCCTCTTCCAGTGTGTTACCCGCCGCCAGCGTCGCCGCCAGCACGCCGATTACCGTATCGCCCGCACCGGTCACGTCATACACTTCCTGCGCCTGCGTCGGCATATGCAGTGGCGATTTGCCCGGTTGCAGCAACGTCATCCCCTGTTCTGAACGGGTAATCAGCAGTGCGGAAAGGTCGAAATCAGCAATCAATTTCATGCCGCGCTCAACCAGTTCATCTTCGCTTTTGCATTTACCCACTACCGCTTCAAACTCAGACAAGTTCGGCGTTAGCAGCGTTGCGCCTCGGTAACGTTCAAAATCGGTCCCTTTCGGATCGATAAGTACCGGCACGCCAGCCTTACGCGCCAACGCAATCATCTGCTGCACGCTTGCCAGCGCGCCTTTGGCGTAGTCGGAAAGCACCAGAGCGCCAATAGAACCCAGCGCCTGATTAATACGCTCGTGCAGCGGCTGCGGATCCACGCCTTCAAAACCTTCTTCAAAATCCAGACGAATCAACTGCTGGTTGCGGGAAAGCACGCGCAGTTTGGTGATTGTCGGATGTGTCGGCACGGAAACGAAGTCGCATTTTACGTTCACATCCGCCAGCGTTTTGCTCAGCGCACGCGCCGCGTCGTCGATACCGGTCAAACCCACCAGACGGGAATTTGCGCCCAGAGAGGCAATGTTCATCGCCACGTTTGCTGCGCCACCGGGACGTTCTTCGATGGTATCGACCTTCACCACCGGAACCGGCGCTTCAGGTGAAATACGGCTGGTAGGGCCGTACCAGTAGCGATCCAGCATCACATCACCGACAACCATGACTCCTGCACGTTCAAACTCTGGCAGCGTTACTTTCATTCCTGTCTCCTGAGAGATTCTCTGAGGGTCTTAAAATTTGCGCGCGATAATAGCACACTTCACTCGGCAACCAGCCACTTCTGCCAGCTGTCACGCACTAGCGTACGTTCAGCGTCAAAGTGCTCCAGCGCCACATGGCCCGGAAGTTCCTGCAACGCAAGATGGTGAAGTTCATCACGCAACGTCGTATAAGCACGGGTAAGCGCCAGCGCTTCCTGCTCGTCCATAATGTCGTTTTGCGCCAGTAATTCCAGAATGCGCACATTATCCGACCAGCGCGTCAGCTTCGGTTTTTCATGCGCATAGCGCAACACCAGATACTGCGTAATAAACTCTATGTCTGTGATGCCACCTTCATCCGCTTTAATATCAAAACGATCCCGATGCTTATTGCCCAAATGGGCGCGCATTTTCTCACGCATTTCACGCACGTCGGTCTGCAAGGTTTTCCCATCACGGACGAGGGTCATGATATCGCGACGAATCGCATCAAACTGAGAGGTCAACTGCGGGTCGCCATATACCACACGAGCACGCACCAGCGCCTGATGCTCCCACGTCCAGGCTTCGTTGCGCTGGTAATCGTCGAAAGCGTCGGTTGATGTCACCAGCATTCCCGCCGCGCCGGATGGACGCAGCCGCGCATCCACTTCGTACAAAATACCGGACGAGGTGCGGGTGCTGAAAAGGTGCATAATGCGCTGCGACAGACGCAGATAGAACTGTCGCCCGTCAATCTCACGCTCACCGTCCGTCATCACGTCCATCGGGCAATCATGCAGGAAGATCAAATCAAGATCCGAACTGTAACCCAGTTCCCAGCCACCCAGTTTGCCATAGCCGACGACGGCAAAACCGCGCCCCTCACGTTCGCCAAGATGGGTAGGTTGGCCGTAGCGAGCAACCATCTGCGTCCACGCCTGCTGGACTACCGCATCAATAATCGCTTCCGCCAGCCAGGTTAAATGGTCGCTCACCTTCATCACCGGCAGCGTACCGGCGATATCAGCCGCGGCAATACGCAGTAGCTGCGTTTGTTTAAACTGGCGCAGTGCCTCCAGTTGCTGCTCTTCGTCATCTTCCGGCACACGCAGCAAATACTGGCGCAGCTCATCACGGTAGGCGTCCGTCGCGGTAGGTTGATACAGGGTATTCGGATCCAACAGTTCATCGAGCAACAACGGATACCGCGCCAGCTGGCTGGCGACCATCGGCGAGGCCGCACAGAGCGAAATCAAATGCTTCAGCGCCCCGGGGAATTCGCTCAGCAGTTCCAGATAGGTCGTGCGAGTCACAATACCCACCAGCAGCGGTGTAATGCGTGACAGCGGGACTGAGGCGTCGTCACGCGTACAGACATCGCTCAGCAGATGCGGCATTAAATGATCCAGCACCTGGCGTCCACGCGGGCCAATGGTGCGTTTATCCAGCTCTTTGCGGAAATCAGCAATCAGAGACAGCACGCGCCGCCGATCGTCATCCGCCAGATGCGTCAGCACTGGCGTGGTGTCATCTTCCTGTAAGGCGTCCTGCCACAATTCGCGCCACTGTTCTGAGAGCGACTCTTCCTGGGTTTCAGCTTCGTCATCGCCAATCAGCTCGTTGAAGACCCGGCGCACATTGTCCATATGATTGGTCAGCACATCGGTTAACTGCTGCCAGTCATCAACGTTCATCCCCCACGCCAGCCGCGCGCGATTCAGTTCATCACCCGGCAGCGTCTGGGTCTGCTCATCATTGATACTTTGCAGCAGGTTTTCCAGGCGGCGTAAATAGAGATAGGCTGCGCGCAGTTGTTCCGCGTCGGTATCAGAAAGCAAGTGCAGCGCATTGATGGCGCTAAGCGTCGGTAACAGCGAGCGGGATTGCAGCGATGGCTCGCGCCCACCGCGAATCAGCTGGAATACCTGCACGATAAATTCGATTTCACGAATGCCGCCCGCCCCTAGCTTGATGTTATCTTTCAGGCCACGACGGCGTACTTCACGCGCAATCATCCCTTTCATGTTACGCAGCGACTGGATCACGCTGAAATCAATATAGCGACGGAAGACAAAAGGCCTCAGCATGGCACGAAGCTCGCTGACGTATGTACCGTCGGCATCGCCCATAATGCGGGCTTTAACCATCGCATAGCGTTCCCAGTCGCGCCCTTGTTCCTGGTAATAATCCTCCAGCGCGGAGAAGCTCAGCACCAGCGGGCCGCTGTCGCCAAACGGGCGTAAACGCATATCCACCCGATAGACAAACCCATCCATTGTGGGCTGATCCAGCACTTTGATAAGCCGCTGGCCCATACGGGTAAAGAACTGCGCGTTATCCAGCTCGCGACGCCCACCCTGTGTGCTGCCGTGTTCCGGCCAGGCAAAAATCAGGTCGATATCGGAGGAAAAATTCAGCTCGCCGCCGCCCAGTTTCCCCATGCCTAAAATCAGCAGCGGCTGCGCCACACCTTCAGGATTACACGGCGTTCCCCATTCGCGACAGCAGGCTGCGTACAACCAGTCGCGCGCGGCAACGATCAACGTTTCAGCCAGATGACTTAGCTGCTGCAAAATACTCTCTTCGGTCACCAGCGACAGCGTCTGTGCCCAGGCGATACGCACCATAATGCGACGACGAAACAGGCGTAACTCACGCATCAGTGTGTTTTCGTCACTAACGTCAGCCAATGCTTGCTGTAACCAGTTGGCATAGTGTTGCCATTCATCCGCCAGGGGTGGAGTGCTTTCCAGCTCAGCCAGCCATTCGGGATGGGCAATAATGCTGTCACGGACAAAATCACTGAATGTAAGTACTGACTTCGCCTGAACGCTAAGCGAGGACTCAGATATTGCTGCTGGCAGCCGCTCAACAACGGTCGGCCAGTACTGCTGTAACGGTGAAGAGAGCTGCTTCATTTACGGGTTATCCTTTGAATGGTGCCGGATGCGTCTTTTCGCCTTATCCGACCTACATGACAGTTACACACATCGCGTAGGCCTGATAAGCGCAGCGCCATCAGGCATCCCGGCCTCGGCCCTGATTATCGTTTTCCGCTGTGCAGCCAGAACGGTTCCAGCGCGATCGCCTCGTTGCGGAAGTGTTCAATTTCAATATATTGGTTGGCCGCAATGGCGCGACGTAAGCCCTGCCAAGTAGCGATCCATTCTGATGCGACATTTTCGTCGTAGTATCCCGCCAGCATCAGCATGCTATCAATGTTGCGCGTCAAACGTGGAAGCTGATCGGCGTACTGATCGCCCAACGGCTGCGCAAAAGCGGTTTTCAGCTCAGCGGCATGGCGTGAAAGATGGGTATCAGAGAAGCGCTTAAAGGAGTCGGCAATTTTGCCCTGCGCCTTCGCATCCAGGAACGGCTGCCATCCTTTGGTCACCAGCCATTCGGTCAGCGCCAGCTTGGCCATTGCCGTTTGCGTACTGTAAACCGCCGAAATAGCAGAAACGTCCGACGTAATGATCGCTTCCGATTGGGTCAGCAAATCACGTAAGTGAGCGCTCGCTTTTCGTGGCACATTACCGCCAAACAACATCAGAATGTGACGCACCAGCCCCATTGCCGCCAGCACCTCGGCTTTCGCCCCTTTAACGCCGCGTACCCACAGCTCTTCGTGGTACTGCCACTGTGATAATGCCAGCTCCAGCGCCGCTTCCAACCCCTGCTCAATGCTTGCCTTCGCCGGAACCTTCAAAATCCGCGTCGGTTTGAGTTCGCGCGGCGCATTCCCCAGGGCCAAATGATAACCGCGCGCGGCTTTGCTCAAACTGCCCTGGCGTAAACCGGTTTGCGAAACCAGCTGGTTTGCCAGCTTCAGTACCGCACGGGTATCGCCGCTTAGCAGTTCAAGTTCAAGCTCACAGATAGGTTCTGCAAACTCGCCCGCTTTCACTTCCCCCACATCGAGGGCCATTTCAATCCGGCTGCCATCAACATCAACCAACCATTTCTCACGGAAAAAATCGGTGCTGAACAACGGCTGCACTTGAGAAGCAAGTTCAGCGGGCAGTTTGCCATCAGGCCAGACTTCCGTTGGGAACAAGGCGAGATCCAGCTCAGGCGCGTCCAGCGCAACGTTAAATTCCGGTCGTTGATGCAGACCGCCCGTCACGCGTCCGGCAATTTTCATGGTCATTTCGTAATGACCGTTTTCACCGCGAATACGCAGCCCCATATCGTGACCACGCAACCACGCATCCGGCGTTTCGTAGTAAATATTTAGTAACTGGCTGGGTGCATGATGCTCTCCCCCCAGCGTATTCAGACGTTCACGTAGCGCATCGACAGCGTCACTATTAACGATAAATTTTAATTCGATTTCCTGGGCCATGGTCTTGTACTTATGGGTTATGTCACAGTTGAGAAAACTGACTGCGAACTAAGTTCGTTCTTTATGGTCAGTAGATAGTATTTTGCGCCAAATTGCCATGCAACGAGCAATTTGACGGGCGTAAAAGTTTCGAGTGGTGGCAAAAAGGACACAGATGATTCCGATTGATGTCGAATGCTTTGCGTAGAGACACTGATGCCACTACTATCGTTCCACTTTCTATGACAATAACGACAGCCTGATGCCAAAATTACGCCTGATTGGATTAACTTTACTCGCACTTAGCGCCACTGCAGTCTCTCATGCCGAAGAAAAGCGCTATGTCTCTGACGAACTGAACACCTGGGTCCGCAGCGGTCCGGGAGATAATTATCGCCTCGTGGGTACGGTTAACGCCGGCGAGGAAGTCACGCTATTACAGACCGATGCCAACACCAACTACGCCCAGGTGAAAGACAGCACCGGACGTACCGCCTGGATCCCACTGAAAGAGCTGAACAGTACGCCGAGCCTGCGTACCCGCGTTCCCGACCTGGAAAACCAGGTTAAGATCTTGACCGATAAGCTCAATAATATCGATACCACATGGAATCAGCGTACCGCCGACATGCAGCAAAAGGTAGCGCAGAGCGACAGCGTGATTGACGGGCTGAAACAAGAAAACCAGAAGCTGAAGAACGAACTTATCGTGGCGCAAAAGAAGGTGAGCGCAGCCAACCTTCAGCTTGATGACAAGCAGCGTACTATCATCATGCAATGGTTTATGTATGGCGGCGGCGTGCTGGGTCTTGGTCTGCTGCTCGGTCTGGTTCTGCCACACATGATCCCAAGCCGTAAACGCAAAGATCGCTGGATGAACTGAATCGCCTTCTCCGCCACACTGACATATGATTAAGGGATGTTTTTTTCAAAAGGAAAGTGGCGTGAAGATTTATCTGGTCGGTGGTGCTGTTCGGGATGCGTTATTAGGGCTACCGATTAAAGATAAAGATTGGGTCGTTGTCGGTGCCACGCCGCAAGGAATGCTCGACGCGGGTTACCAACAGGTAGGCCGCGATTTTCCCGTGTTTCTGCATCCGCAAACCCGGGAAGAGTATGCGTTGGCGCGTACTGAACGCAAATCAGGTTCGGGATATACCGGATTCACCTGCTACGCCGCGCCAGATGTGACGCTGGAGGCCGATCTTCAGCGGCGCGACCTGACCATCAACGCAATGGCCCGCGATGACAACGGGGAGATTATCGACCCGTATAACGGACGCGATGATCTGGAAAACCGCCTGCTGCGTCATGTTTCCCCGGCTTTTAGCGAAGATCCACTGCGCGTGCTGCGCGTAGCGCGCTTTGCTGCCCGCTATGCGCACCTTGGCTTTCGTATTGCCGACGAAACCATGACGCTGATGCGCGATATGAACGCCGCTGGCGAGCTGGAACACTTGACGCCAGAGCGCGTGTGGAAAGAAACGGAAAGCGCCTTAACCACCCGCAACCCACAGGTATTTTTTCAGGTCCTGCGCGACTGCGGCGCACTGCACGTTCTGTTTCCTGAAGTGGATGCTCTGTTCGGCGTTCCCGCGCCCGCGCAGTGGCACCCGGAAATTGATACCGGTATTCACACGCTGATGACGCTGTCGATGGCAGCCATGTTAAGCCCGGAGGTCGACGTGCGTTTTGCCACGCTGTGCCACGATCTTGGCAAAGCATTAACGCCTAAAGCGCTATGGCCGCGCCATCATGGCCACGGTCCGGCGGGCGTTAAGCTGGTCGAGCAACTGTGTCAGCGCCTGCGCGTGCCGAATGACATCCGTGATTTAGCCAAACTGGTGGCCGAGTTCCACGACCTGATTCATACCTTCCCGATCCTGCAACCGAAAACCATCGTTAAGCTGTTTGATTCCATCGATGCATGGCGCAAACCGCAGCGCGTGGAGCAAATCGCCCTCACCAGCGAGGCCGACGTGCGTGGGCGAACCGGTTTTGAAGCGGCGGATTACCCACAAGGCAGGCTGTTGCGTGAAGCCTGGCTGGTTGCACAGGCGGTTCCCACGAAAGATGTCGTGGAAGCGGGATTCAAAGGTCAGGCTATTCGCGAGGAACTGACCCGGCGTCGCATTGCGGCGGTGGCCAACTGGAAGGAGAAGCGGTGTCCTAAACCCACCGCCTGAACGAATATCACCCGTAGGCCGGATAAGGCGAAACGCCGCCATCCGGCACCACGGTAAGTCATCAGAAGAACACGACGTAAACGGCAGCCGCTACAACAAAGCGATAAATCGCAAACGGAATGAACGAGATACGCTTAATCAGCTGCAGGAAGGTTTTGATCGCTACCAGCGCCACGATAAACGCCGTCACGAAACCGACGGCAAACATCGGGATATCTGATGCGCTGAGAAACGACCAGCTCTTGTAGAGATCCAGCGCCGTTGCACCCATCATCATCGGCACGGCCAGCAGGAAAGAAAACTCAGACGCCGCGTAACGGCTCACGCCCATCAGCATACCGCCAGAAATCGTCGCCCCGGAGCGAGAAAAGCCCGGCCACAGGGCCAGACACTGGAAACAGCCGATCATAAACGCCTGCCTATAGGTCATATCATCCAGACCCGGCGCACGCGGCTCTTTCGGCTTCAGGCATTCTGCGGCAATCAGCAGCACGCCCCCTACCACCAGCGCATACATCACGTTGATCGGGTTAAACAGCGATTTGATGGTGTCGTGGAATATCAGCCCCAGCACTACGGCTGGGATCATCCCCAACAGAATATGTCCCAGCGTCAGTCGACCTTTGCCAGTACCTTCATGCGGGGCTTTGCCGAAGTGAATGCCAATCAAACTAAACAGACGTCGCCAGAACATCACCACGACTGCCAGAATAGAACCTAGCTGGATTACCACCTCGAAAGTTTTTGCGGTGTCACCCTCAAAACCCAGCAGGTGGCCAACAATAATCATATGGCCGGTACTGGAAACGGGTAAAAATTCCGTCAACCCTTCGACCACACCCAAAATTGCCGCCACCAGCAGCGAGTGCATATCACTCATTAATAAACCCCTAGATAGAGAAAACACGGCAAAAAAGAGCCGACGAAAGGACTCTTTTATACCCGTTTGATTTAGAAATTATTAAATTAATTATTTTCTTTCAGATTATTGCCACGCTCAATGACGACCCCGACGTTTGCCGCACGGGCTACCGCGCCAGGTTTGCTGAGTTTGATCCGCACCCACGGTGAATTAAAGCGGTTAAGTAGCAAATCCGCCACCTCTTCCGCTACACGTTCTACCAGCGCAAAACGCCCACCTTCCACATGATTAACAACCGTTTGAGCAATATCAGCATAGCTCAGGCAATCAGCCACATCATCGCTTTTAGCTGATTTGCGGTTATCCCATGCCATTTCGATATCGAACACCAACCGTTGTTCGATCGTTTGTTCCCAGTCGTAAACACCAATAGTGGTGATTACAGAAAGTTGCTCTATAAATACAATATCCATCACGACCTGCCTGCTTTTTGGCTAACCCGGATACCACTTCCGGCGAAATATGCGTATTATCCACAGAAGTAGCGTTTTACACGACATTTTCAAAACGGAACAGCTTATGAGTGCAATCGCGCCTGGAATGATTATCTTCGCGTACCTCTGTGGCTCAATTTCCAGTGCTATTCTGGTATGCCGCCTTGCTGGATTGCCGGACCCGCGCGACAGCGGCTCTGGGAATCCGGGCGCGACAAACGTGCTGCGCATCGGTGGCAAGGGAGCCGCCGTCGCGGTACTGATTTTCGACGTCCTGAAAGGTATGTTACCCGTCTGGGGTGCCTATGCGCTAGGCGTCAGCCCCTTCTGGCTCGGATTGATCGCAATCGCCGCCTGTCTGGGACACATTTGGCCGGTATTTTTCGGCTTTAAAGGTGGAAAAGGCGTTGCCACCGCCTTTGGCGCAATTGCGCCGATTGGCTGGGACTTAACCGGCGTGATGGCCGGAACCTGGCTACTAACCGTCCTGTTAAGCGGCTATTCGTCGTTAGGCGCTATCGTCAGTGCGCTGATCGCCCCTTTTTACGTCTGGTGGTTCAATCCCCAGTTCACTTTCCCGGTGTCCATGTTGTCGTGCTTAATTCTGCTTCGTCACCATGACAACATTCAGCGTCTGTGGCGTCGTCAGGAGCCGAAGATCTGGACCAAGCTAAAGAAAAAACGCGAAAAAGACCCCGAGTGATTTTATTGTCGGATAGCGACGCGTCGGCGTCTTATCCGGCCTCGGGGATGTGATACCCCTCCACCGGTTTGCCTAATCGGTTCTGACACCACGTCGCCAGAAACTCCACGCACACGCGAAGCTTCACGCTGCGATACAGCGGCTCCTGATAAACCGCCCAGATATTAGCGCTCTGCGCATAGTCCGGCAGCACCCGCTCCAGTTCACCGCTGGCCAGAAACGGTTGTACGTCCCATTCAGAACGCAGCATGATCCCTTTTCCCTGTAGCGCCCACTGCAGCACAATCTCACCGCTGTTAGAAGAAAGATGTCCCGCCACCTTAACCGACTTTTTCTCCTGACCGTTATCCAGTTCCCACACCCCGTGAGTCATATCCCGTTCTTTGGTGACCAGACAATCATGCCGAATTAATTCCTGTAACGTCGTCGGCTCACCGTATTTTTGTAAATACGTCGGTGCTGCGCATAATATCCTTTTATTTTTCGTTAACAAATGAGCAATATAATAATCAGGAATTTCATCATTAATACGAATATCCAAATCGATATTATCCTGCGCCAAATCAATTTGCCGATCGTAAAGTTCAAAATGTACCTGTAATTCAGGATAGCTGTGCATCAATTCTGTAATTGCCGGTGCAATATAACTGCGCCCAAAACCAAAGCTACAGCCGATACGAATCATCCCTGCCGGACGCGTTTTGAGTTGCGTAACGTCATCGACCAGATGTTGATAACCTGCGAGGATCGCCTGCGCGTGTTCATAGCAACGTTGACCACTCTCCGTTAGCGCCACGCCGCGCGCCGAGCGGCTTAGCAACGTAGCCCCTAGCGTGGACTCGAGGATCTGAATGCGCTTCGTCACAAACGCTGGCGTCTGGCCCAGCGTCGCAGCGGCGGCGCTAAAGCTGCCGCTATGAACAATTTCAACCAGCACCTGTAGGTCTTTCGCCAGGGGATACGTATTCAGCATGATCGGTAATCCGTAATGTGATTAACCGCAGTGTAATTCTCCCATACGTATTAAACCCTGCCCTGGCGCAATTTTTATTGCCTTATCTGGACATCATTCACGAACTGTTAATTAGATATTCACAGTGCCAAATAATATAAAACCACATTTTTAGTGGTAGTTTGTGGCGGAGAATTTATTTCCAGACAAATAAAAGAACTGGAGTTAATAAGATGAGCAATCAAAATAACCAACATGCGATAACTACGCTGACGAACATTGTCGCCGACTTTACCGCCATGATTTCTACCCGCATGCCTGACGATGTTGTGGATAAATTAAAACAGCTGCGTGAAGGCGAAACCTCGCCGATGGGTAAAATCATCTACCACACCATGTTTGACAACATGCAGAAAGCTATCGACCTGAACCGCCCAGCCTGTCAGGACACCGGGGAGATTATGTTCTTCGTGAAGGTCGGTTCCCGTTTTCCGCTACTTGGCGAACTGCAAAGCATTCTGAAACAGGCTGTTGAAGATGCCACGGTAAAAGCGCCGCTGCGCCATAACGCGGTTGAGATTTTTGACGAAGTGAATACCGGAAAAAATACCGGTACCGGTGTGCCGTGGGTCACATGGGACATCATCCCTGATAACGATGACGCGGAAATCGAAGTCTACATGGCAGGCGGCGGCTGTACGCTGCCGGGGCGCTCGAAAGTGTTAATGCCTTCTGAAGGCTACGAAGGCGTGGTGAAATTTGTCTTCGAAAATATCTCCACGCTGGCAGTCAACGCTTGTCCGCCAGTGCTGGTGGGCGTAGGTATTGCCACCTCTGTAGAAACCGCTGCCGTGCTTTCTCGTAAAGCGGTGCTGCGCCCAATCGGATCACGCCATCCAAACCCAAAAGCGGCAGAACTGGAACTGCGCCTGGAAGAAGGACTTAACCGTCTGGGCATTGGGCCGCAAGGGTTGACCGGGAATAGCTCAGTGATGGGCGTACATATCGAATCCGCCGCGCGCCACCCGTCGACTATCGGCGTTGCCGTCTCTACCGGCTGCTGGGCGCATCGTCGCGGCACGCTGTTGGTTCATGCCGACCTCTCCTTCGAAAACCTGTCTCACACCCGGAGCGCGTTATGAAAAAGATCCTCACAACCCCGATCAAAGCCGAAGATCTGGCAGACATTCGCGTTGGCGATGTCATTTACCTGACCGGTACGCTGGTGACTTGCCGTGACGTTTGCCACCGCCGCCTGATCGAACTGAAGCGCCCGATTCCTTATGACCTGAACGGCAAAGCCATTTTCCATGCGGGCCCGATCGTCCGTAAGAACGGTGAAAAATGGGAGATGGTCTCCGTCGGCCCAACTACCAGCATGCGTATGGAAGCGTTTGAGAAAGACTTTATCGAGCAGACCGGCGTCAAGCTGGTGGTCGGCAAAGGCGGCATGGGGCCGCTGACGGAAGAAGGCTGCAAACAGTTCAAAGCGCTGCACGTCATCTTCCCGGCTGGCTGTGCAGTCGTGGCGGCTACTCAGGTTGAAGAAATTGAAGAGGTACACTGGACCGAACTCGGCATGCCGGAATCTCTGTGGGTATGCCGGGTAAAAGAGTTCGGCCCGCTGATCGTTTCCATCGATACTCACGGTAATAACCTGATTGCCGAAAACAAAAAGCTGTTCGCTGAACGTCGCGATCCTATCGTCGAAGAAATCTGCGAGCACGTGCACTACATCAAATAACCCTCCCGGAGGGGCGTAACGCCTCTCCCTCTTTGCAGGGATACAACAATGGCACCTTTAGCTGGTTGGTGGCGATACCTGGCTCCGCTGGTGGTCATCGCCATTATTGCTGTTCTGCCCGTCCCCACCGGTCTTGAGAGTCACACCTGGCTCTATTTTGCCGTCTTTACCGGTGTGATTGTCGGGCTTATTCTGGAACCTGTACCGGGCGCGGTGGTGGCGATGATTGGCATTTCGATCATCGCCGTCCTTTCACCGTGGCTGCTGTTCAGTCCGGAGCAACTCGCGCAGGACGGTTTTAAATTTACCGCCAAATCGCTGTCGTGGGCGGTATCTGGATTCTCAAACTCGGTCATCTGGCTGATCTTCGCGGCCTTTATGTTTGGTACTGGCTATGAGAAAACCGGCCTTGGTCGGCGAATCGCGCTGATGCTGGTGAAAAAGATGGGGCACCGGACGTTATTTCTCGGCTATGCGGTGATGTTCTCCGAACTTATCCTCGCTCCCGTCACTCCTTCCAACTCCGCGCGCGGAGCCGGAATAATCTACCCGATTATCCGCAACCTGCCGCCGCTGTATAACTCGCAGCCCAATAGCGCCAGTTCACGCTCCATTGGCTCGTACATCATGTGGATGGGCATTGTCGCTGACTGCGTTACCAGCGCTATTTTCTTAACGGCGATGGCACCGAATCTGCTGTTGATCGGCCTGATGAAAGGCGCGTCCCACACGGCGCTAAGCTGGGGCGACTGGTTCTTAGGCATGCTGCCGCTGAGCATTTTACTGGTGCTGATCGTGCCGTGGCTGGCGTACCTGCTGTATCCACCGGTGCTGAAATCCGGCGATCAAGTTCCACGTTGGGCGGATACAGAGCTAAAAGCGATGGGACCGCTCTGCGCTCGCGAGAAAAAGATGCTGGCACTGATGGTCGGCGCGCTGGTGCTGTGGATCTTCGGCGGCGACTACATTGACGCCGCAATGGTCGGATACAGCGTGGTGGCGTTGATGCTGGTACTACGCATCATTAGCTGGGATGACATCGTCAGCAATAAAGCCGCATGGAACGTCTTTTTCTGGCTGGCCTCGCTGATAACGCTCGCCACCGGGCTCAATAACACCGGTTTTATTACCTGGTTCGGCAAGCTGCTGGCGGGAGGACTGAGCGGCTATTCGCCGATGATGGTGATGGTGGCGCTGATCGTGGTGTTCTATCTGCTGCGCTACTTCTTTGCCAGCGCCACGGCGTATACCTCTGCCCTCGCGCCGATGATGATTGCCGCCGCGCTGGCAATGCCGGAAATCCCGCTACCGGTCTTCTGCCTGATGGTCGGCGCCGCCATTGGCCTGGGCAGCATTCTGACCCCGTACGCCACCGGTCCTAGCCCTATCTACTACGGCAGCGGTTATTTGCCAACGGTGGATTACTGGCGACTCGGCGCTATTTTTGGCCTGATTTTCCTCGTGCTGCTGGTGATCACCGGTCTGATCTGGATGCCCCTCGTTTTACTGTAATCTCCCTTGGGCGGCATATTGTCGCCCCTTAATCCATAAGCTTCTCATATGATCGATTTCCCGATGCGCTGAGGCATACTTTTTTGTATGCAAACACCCTCATGCTGATAGGGGAAACGCTCTGGACACGGTTGCGCACGAGACACTCACACGAGGCTGGCAGGCCGAACTGGAACTGCATTTTTCCTGCACCGGGCACAAAACGGTGCTCGCCTCGGCGCGTCATCATGGTCCATTGACGGTTCAGCGCCCGTTTTACCCGGAAGGGGACGTCTGCCATCTCTATTTGCTGCATCCACCTGCGGGGATCGTTGGCGGGGATGAGCTCCATATTGCCGTCACGCTCGACGAAAACAGCCATGCGTTAATCACCCAGCCCGGCGCGGGCAAGTTTTATCGCAGTCGAGGGCCACAAGCGTTGCTGCGCCAGCATTTTACCCTCGCCTCGCACGCCACGCTGGAGTGGCTGCCGCAGGATACGATCCTCTTTCCCGGCGCCAACGCCGCTATTCAGACCGTCTTTCATCTGACATCCGCAAGTCGCCTGCTGGCCTGGGATCTGCTGTGTCTTGGCCGACCGGTTATGCAGGAAACTTTCAGCCACGGCCTGCTGCAAAATCGCCTGGAAGTGTGGCGAGATGGGCTGCCGCTGCTGATAGAACGCTTGATATTGCAGGAGGGGAATCTGAGCGGCGTCGCGCATCATCCCTGGGTCGGCACGTTGCTGTGTTATCCGGCCAACGAACACATGCTGGAGGGCACGCGGGAGCGGCTTATGGCGCTTGGCGATTACGCCGGGGCAACGCTTAACGACTCGCTGCTGACAATCCGTTTTCTTGCTAACGACAACCTGGTTGTTCAGCGCGTTATGCGTGACATCTGGCAATTTTTGCGCCCGCTGCTGACACATAAAACGCCTGTACTACCGAGAATCTGGCACACCTAAGAGAACCCTTATGGAACTGACCCCCAGAGAAAAAGATAAGTTGTTGCTGTTTACCGCCGCGCTGGTGGCGGAACGTCGCCTGGCCCGCGGGCTGAAGCTGAACTACCCGGAATCGGTGGCGCTGATTAGCGCTTTCATCATGGAAGGGGCGCGCGACGGGCAAACTGTAGCCGCGCTGATGGAGGACGGGCGTCACGTCCTGCGCCGCGATCAGGTGATGGAAGGCGTACCGGAAATGATCCCGGATATTCAGGTTGAAGCCACGTTTCCGGACGGATCGAAGCTGGTCACTGTCCACAACCCGATCGTCTAAGGAGCGACAATGATCCCAGGTGAATATCAGATCGTAAAAGGCAGTATCGCACTTAATCAGGGGCGAGAGATCTGCACGATCGTGGTGGAAAATCATGGCGACAGGCCCATCCAGGTGGGATCGCACTATCACTTTTTCGAAGTGAACCCGGCGCTGCGCTTTGACAGGCTGGCCGCACGCGGCTTTCGTCTGAACATTGCTGCGGGCACAGCGGTGCGTTTTGAGCCAGGACAAAAACGCGAAGTCGAACTGGTGCGCGTTGCTGGCGCACAAAGGATCGTGGGTTTTCGCAGCGAAGTGATGGGCGCGCTGGAGGCAGATAATGAGTGACATTTCCCGGCAGGCGTACGCCGACATGTTTGGCCCAACCACTGGCGATAAAGTGCGCCTGGCGGATACCGACCTGTGGATCGAAGTGGAAAAAGACTTCACCACCTACGGTGAAGAGGTCAAATTCGGCGGCGGAAAAGTGATCCGCGACGGCATGGGCCAGGGGCAAATGCGCGCCGATGCATGTGTGGATCTGGTGATAACCAACGCGCTGATCGTCGATCACTGGGGGATCGTGAAAGCGGATATTGGTATCAAAGCCGGCAGGATCTTCGCCATCGGAAAGGCAGGTAATCCCGATATTCAGCCCAACGTTACGATCCCGATAGGCGTGGGAACTGAAGTCATCGCCGGGGAAGGCAAGATCGTCACCGCAGGCGGCGTGGATACGCATATTCACTGGATCTGCCCACAGCAGGCGCAAGAGGCGCTGGTTTCCGGCGTGACGACGATGATCGGCGGCGGCACCGGTCCGGCCGCGGGCACTCACGCCACCACCTGTACGCCGGGTCCGTGGTACATCGCACGCATGCTGCAGGCGGCGGACGCGTTGCCGGTTAACATCGGTTTACTGGGCAAAGGTAACGGCTCAAATCCTGACGCCTTGCGCGAGCAAATCACTGCAGGCGCAATTGGCCTGAAAATCCATGAAGACTGGGGCGCCACACCCGCCGCTATCGACTGCGCGCTGACCGTGGCCGACGAAATGGACATCCAGGTCGCGCTGCACAGCGACACGCTCAATGAGTCCGGTTTCGTGGAAGATACGCTGGCGGCGATTGGCGATCGCACCATTCATACTTTTCACACCGAAGGCGCGGGCGGCGGTCATGCGCCGGATATCATCACCGCCTGCGCGCATCCGAATATCCTGCCCTCCTCTACGAACCCGACGCTGCCCTATACCATCAACACCATCGACGAGCATCTCGACATGCTGATGGTTTGCCACCATCTCGATCCGGATATCGCCGAAGACGTGGCCTTTGCCGAATCACGCATTCGCCGGGAAACGATCGCTGCCGAAGATGTGCTGCATGACATTGGCGCCTTTTCCCTGACCTCGTCCGATTCGCAGGCAATGGGGCGCGTGGGCGAAGTGATCCTGCGTACCTGGCAGGTGGCGCACCGCATGAAGGTTCAGCGTGGCCCGTTGGCAGAAGAAACCGGTGACAACGACAACCTGCGCGTTAAACGTTACGTCGCCAAATACACCATCAATCCGGCGCTAACCCACGGTATCGCCCATGAAGTCGGCTCCGTTGAACCTGGCAAACTGGCCGATCTGGTGTTGTGGTCACCGGCCTTCTTTGGCGTAAAACCGGCGACGATCGTTAAAGGCGGGATGATCGTCTGTGCGCCGATGGGCGACATCAATGCCTCTATTCCCACCCCACAGCCGGTGCATTACCGCATGATGTTCGGCGCACTTGGCGCAGCACGGCATCACACCCGGCTGACCTTTATTTCGCAGGCCGCTGATGCGCAAAACATCGTGCAGCAGCTCAACCTGCAAAGCGCCATCGCCGTCGTTAAAGGCTGCAGAACAGTGAAAAAGGCCAACATGATCCACAACGACCTGCAACCCAATATCACCGTCGATGCTCAGACCTACGAGGTGCGTATTGATGGCGAACTGATTACCAGCGAACCGGCAAACGTTTTGCCGATGGCACAACGCTATTTTCTGTTTTGAGGAGTGACGATGATCTACCTGACCCAACGCCTTGACCACGCTCACCGCGTCACCGCAAGCGTCACGCTACCCATTGATATGCGGGTAAAAAGTCGTGCCAGAGTGGCGCTGAACGACGGTCGCGAAGCCGGGCTGATGCTACCGCGCGGTTTGCTGTTACGCGGTGGCGACCTGCTGACCACCGACGATGGCAGCGAGGTGATCGAAGTGATCGCCGCGCCGGAGTCGGTTTCCGTGGTGCGCTGCGCCGATCCTTTCCTACTCGCCAAAGCCTGTTATCACCTCGGCAATCGCCACGTTCCGCTGCAAATCCTGCCGGATGAACTGCGCTACCACCACGATCATGTGCTGGACGCCATGCTGCGCCAGTTCAACCTCGAGGTGACGTTCGCTCAACTACCGTTTGAACCGGAAGCAGGCGCTTATGCCAGTGAATCACACGGGCATCATCACGGCCATGCGCACTGATGCATAACACCCAACAGTTGCGTCTGATGCAGCTCGCCAGCAGCGCACTCCCGGTGGGGTCGTTTACCTGGTCCCAGGGTCTGGAATGGGCGGTGGAGATTGGCTGGGTGAAAAGCGTCGATGACTTCTCTGCCTGGCAAATTCAGCAGATGGAGCAGAACTTTTTTACCGTCGACCTACCGCTGCTGGCGAGACTGTATCGCGCCTGCGAGCAGGACGATCTCGACGCCGCGCGCCGCTGGAGCGCTTACCTGTTGGCCTGCCGGGAAACTCGCGAACTGCGGGATGAAGAACGCAGTCGGGGCGCGGCGTTTACGCGGCTGGTCACCGACTGGGAGGCGGATTGCTCGCGAGAGTGGCGCACTCTCTTCACCGACAGCCAACTCTGCGGCATGGCCTGGCTGGCCGTGCGCTGGAGAATTCCCCTGACCGAACTGGCGTTAAGTCTTGGCTACAGCTGGATTGAGAGCGCTGTGATGGCTGGCGTCAAGCTGGTTCCTTTTGGACAACAGGCGGCCCAGCGTTTGATTATTGCGCTCTGCGATCGCTATGCGCAGGGTCTGGCACAGGCGCTGGCGACGCCTGACGCCAGTCTCGGCTCCGCAACGCCGTTGGCCGCTATCGCGTCTGCCCGGCATGAAACCCAATATTCCCGATTATTCCGCTCCTGAGGAGAAAAAATGAGTAACTACAAGCATCCCCTGCGTGTGGGCGTTGGCGGCCCGGTCGGCTCCGGCAAAACGGCGCTGCTGGAAGCGTTATGCAAATCCATGCGCAGCAGCTATCAACTGGCGGTAGTCACCAACGATATCTACACCAAAGAAGATCAGCGCATTCTCACCGAGGCGGGCGCACTGGAGCCAGACAGGATCGTCGGTGTGGAAACCGGCGGCTGCCCACATACCGCCATCCGCGAAGATGCGTCGATGAATCTGGCTGCCGTAGAGGCGCTGAGCGAGAAATTCGGCAATCTGGATCTGATTTTTGTGGAAAGCGGTGGCGATAACCTGAGCGCCACCTTTAGTCCGGAATTAGCGGATCTGACGATCTATGTGATCGACGTTGCCGAAGGCGAGAAGATCCCGCGTAAGGGAGGGCCGGGGATCACTAAATCCGATTTTCTGGTTATCAATAAAACCGATCTGGCCCCTTACGTCGGCGCCTCGCTGGAGGTGATGGAACGCGATACCCTGCGTATGCGCGGGGAGCGTCCATGGACGTTCAGCAATTTAAAATCCGGAGAGGGTCTGGAAAAAATTATCGCGTTTCTGGAAGAGAAAGGAATGCTGCGGATGTAGCGTCTTGCCCGGTAACATTGCGCCACCGGGCAAAAAATCACGCCGCCGGTAATTCCGCCAGCGGCCAGCGTGGGCGCACGGTTACGCCAAGATCCGCCGTTGCGCCCGCTTTAAAACGCACCATGCCCGCGTAGGCGATCATCGCCCCGTTGTCGGTACAAAATTCCGGACGCGCGTAAAATACTTCGCCACGACGTTTTTGCATCATCTCGGCCAGTTTTGCGCGCAGCGTACGGTTCGCGCTCACGCCCCCCGCCATCACCAGACGTTTAAAACCGGTTTGATCCAGCGCGCGTTTGCACTTGATCATCAGCGTATCAACTACCGCATCTTCAAAGGCACGGGCGATATCTGCGCGCGTCTGATCGTCATTTTCGTTATTACGAATGGTATTCGCGGCAAAGGTTTTCAGCCCGGAGAAGCTGAAATCCAGCCCCGGACGATCGGTCATCGGGCGCGGGAAGACAAAACGTTTTTCAACGCCTTGCGAGGCCAGCTTTGACAACATTGGACCGCCAGGATAATCCAGCCCCAGCAGCTTGGCGGTTTTGTCGAACGCTTCGCCAGCAGCATCATCAATCGATTCGCCGAGTAATTCATACTGACCGATACCGGTGACGCTAATCAGCTGCGTGTGACCGCCAGAAACCAGCAGCGCGACGAACGGAAAAGCAGGCGGATTATCTTCCAGCATCGGCGCCAGCAGATGACCCTCCATGTGGTGCACAGGAATTGCTGGTACGCCCCAGGCGAACGCCAGCGAACGTCCTACGGTTGCGCCAACCAGCAGCGCGCCAACCAAACCAGGACCTGCGGTATACGCCACCGCATCAATCTCTTTTGCCGTCAGTCCCGCCTCTTTCAGCGCGGCCTGGATCAGCGGTACGGTTTTACGTACGTGATCGCGCGAGGCCAGTTCTGGCACTACGCCGCCGTAGTCAGCGTGTAATTTCACCTGACTATACAATTGGTTGGCTAAAAGACCTTTTTCATCGTCGTAAATGGCGATGCCG
Source organism: Citrobacter sp. CF971 (assembly GCF_006385635.1). Lineage (NCBI taxonomy): Bacteria > Pseudomonadati > Pseudomonadota > Gammaproteobacteria > Enterobacterales > Enterobacteriaceae > Citrobacter > Citrobacter sp. CF971. Next base: position 4,232,808 of record NZ_CP041051.1, read on the forward strand.
GTTTCATCGCAGGATGTTTCAATACCCAGTACACGCATGACTTGTTTTACCTCGCTCTATTACCGCGCAGTGTAGGACCAATGCGGGTTGATGTAAAACTTTGTTCGCCCCAGGAGTTCCGCTCGTGTATACTCCTTGTCCTTATAAAAGTCCCTTTCAAAATCGCGTCGGTGCTTTACAAAGCAGCAGCAATTGCAGTAAAATTCCGCACCATTTTGAAATAAGCTGGCGTTGATGCCAGCGGCAAACCGAATTTATTAAAGGTGAGAGTTACATGCCGGTAATTAAAGTACGTGAAAACGAGCCGTTCGACGTAGCACTGCGTCGCTTCAAGCGTTCATGCGAAAAAGCAGGTGTTCTGGCGGAAGTTCGTCGTCGTGAGTTCTATGAAAAACCGACTACCGAACGTAAGCGCGCTAAAGCTTCTGCTGTGAAACGTCACGCGAAGAAACTGGCTCGCGAAAACGCACGCCGTACTCGTCTGTACTAATCTATTGAGAGCCAAAGCTCTCAATTCAGACTGAGTTGTAGTTGTAAGGCCGTGCTTCCGGAAGGAATGCGCGGCTTATTTTCGTTTATACACGTCATCATTCAAGCTGCCTCAGTGTTGGCTGCAGTCGCTCACCCCAGACACGTACTGCTGTACGCTCCTGAGGATTCGCTTCCTTGCCGCCTTGATGCATCCTGAATGATTTTGTGTATATGAGTCATCAAAAAACAGGGGCTTATGGCTGGACGAATTCCTCGCGTTTTTATCAATGACCTGCTGGCAAGAACCGACATCGTCGATCTCATCGACGCGCGGGTAAAGCTGAAAAAGCAGGGCAAAAATTATCACGCGTGCTGTCCGTTCCATAACGAAAAAACCCCCTCTTTCACCGTAAACGGTGAAAAACAGTTTTATCACTGCTTTGGGTGTGGCGCGCATGGCAACGCCGTCGACTTTCTCATGAACTACGACAAGCTCGAGTTTGTGGAAACCGTCGAAGAACTGGCCGCAATGCACAACCTTGAAGTGCCCTATGAAGCAGGCAGTGGCCCCAGTCAGATAGAGCGCCATCAACGGCAAAGCCTTTATCAATTGATGGATGGCCTGAACACTTTTTATCAACAGTCTTTGATGCAACCCGCCGCTACCCCTGCGCGCCAGTACCTGGAAAAGCGAGGATTAAGTAGCGACGTTATCACCCGTTTTGCTATTGGTTTTGCGCCCCCCGGCTGGGACAACGTCCTGAAACGGTTTGGCGGCAATGCTGAAAATCGCAAATCGCTGGTTGATGCGGGGATGTTGGTCACCAACGATCAGGGACGCAGTTACGATCGCTTCCGCGAACGGGTGATGTTCCCCATCCGCGACAAACGTGGTCGGGTCATTGGTTTTGGTGGACGCGTGCTGGGCGATGCCCTGCCGAAGTATCTGAACTCCCCGGAAACCGATATTTTCCATAAAGGTCGCCAGCTGTATGGTCTTTATGAAGCCCAGCAGGATAACGCCGATCCACAGCGCCTGTTAGTGGTAGAAGGCTATATGGATGTGGTGGCGCTGGCGCAATACGGCATTAACTACGCCGTGGCATCCCTTGGGACGTCAACCACCGCCGATCACATCCAACTGTTGTTCCGCGCGACGAACAACGTAATTTGCTGTTACGACGGCGACCGTGCCGGACGCGACGCAGCATGGCGCGCGCTGGAAACCGCACTGCCCTATATGACAGACGGACGCCAGCTACGCTTTATGTTTTTACCTGACGGCGAAGATCCCGATACGCTAGTGCGCAAAGAAGGGAAAGAGGCCTTTGAAGCGCGGATGGAGCAGGCGCTGCCGCTCTCTGCGTTTTTATTTAACAGCCTGTTGCCGCAGGTGGATTTGAGTACCCCAGACGGACGCGCACAGCTCAGCACGCTGGCATTACCGCTGATTACTCAAGTACCAGGCGAAACGTTGCGCATTTACCTGCGACAGGAGTTGGGAAACAAGCTCGGCATTCTGGATGACAGCCAGCTTGAACGTTTAATGCCAAAACTGGCAGAAAATGGGGCTTCCCGCCCTGTTCCACAGCTAAAACGTACGACCATGCGTATACTTATAGGGTTGCTGGTGCAGAACCCGGAGCTCGCCCCGCTGGTTCCACCGTTAGGGGCACTGGATAGCAATAAGCTGCCTGGACTTGGCTTATTCAGAGAACTGGTCAACACTTGTCTGGCTCAGCCAGGTCTGACCACCGGGCAACTTTTAGAACACTATCGTGGCACAAATGATGCTGCGACCCTTGAAAAACTGTCGATGTGGGACGATATAGCAGATAAAGATATCGCAGAAAAAACCTTCACCGACTCACTCAACCATATGTTTGATTCGATGCTTGAACTGCGCCAGGAAGAGTTGATAGCTCGTGAGCGCACACACGGTTTAAGCAGCGAAGAACGCCGGGAACTCTGGACGCTGAACCAGGAACTGGCCAAGAAATAAGAGAAAGACAAAACAAAGACAAAATCATTCGCGTTGTATCAAGGCAGCAAGTGAACGAACGCCTGGGAGTGTACATAAGTACATGACCAGGATGACAAATCCGCCGGGAGCGGATTTGAACGCTGCTTGCGGCGGCCCCGTAAGGGGCGAGGCTCAGGATGAGCCGAGTAACGAACGCAGCTAACGCAGAGACAACGTGAAAGATGAAGTATTTAACGGCTTAACTGCCGAATATCGATCGGGAAGCCCCCGACAGCCGCACGGAGAGGCAGCGGCAAAATATAAGTATGCCCTCGTTTTGCCGTTGGCGGTTTTACCGCCCAACACCAATCAAACGAATTAAGTGTGGATACCGTCTTATGGAGCAAAACCCGCAGTCACAGCTGAAGCTTCTTGTCCAACGTGGTAAGGAGCAAGGCTATCTGACCTATGCCGAGGTCAATGACCATCTGCCGGAAGATATCGTCGATTCAGATCAAATCGAAGACATCATCCAAATGATCAATGACATGGGTATTCAGGTGATGGAAGAAGCACCTGATGCCGATGATCTGCTGCTTGCTGAAACCTCCAACAGCACCGATGAAGACGCGGAAGAAGCGGCTGCCCAGGTTCTGTCCAGCGTTGAGTCCGAAATCGGTCGTACAACTGACCCGGTCCGCATGTACATGCGTGAAATGGGTACCGTTGAACTGTTAACCCGCGAAGGCGAAATCGACATCGCTAAACGCATCGAAGACGGGATTAACCAGGTTCAATGCTCCGTTGCCGAATACCCGGAAGCTATCACCTACCTGCTTGAGCAGTACGATCGCGTAGAAGCTGAAGAAGCACGTCTTTCCGATCTGATCACTGGCTTTGTCGATCCAAACGCGGAAGAAGACATGGCGCCCACGGCGACCCACGTCGGTTCTGAACTCTCTCAGGAAGAGATGGATGACGATGAAGACGAAGATGAAGAAGATGGCGACGACGACAGCAGCGATGACGACAACAGCATCGACCCTGAGTTAGCGCGTGAAAAATTCGGTGAACTGCGTACTCAGTACGAAATCACTCGTGACACCATCAAAGCGAAAGGCCGCAGCCATGCTGCCGCGCAGGAAGAAATTCAGAAGCTGTCCGAAGTGTTCAAACAGTTCCGCCTGGTGCCGAAGCAGTTCGACTACCTGGTAAACAGCATGCGCGTCATGATGGACCGTGTGCGTACTCAGGAACGTCTGATCATGAAGCTCTGCGTTGAGCAGTGCAAAATGCCGAAGAAAAACTTCATCACCCTGTTCACTGGCAACGAAACCAGCGAAACCTGGTTCAACGCGGCAATCGCGATGAACAAACCGTGGTCTGAAAAACTGCACGATGTGGCAGATGACGTTCACCGCGGCCTGCAGAAACTGCAGCAGATTGAAGAAGAAACCGGCCTGACCATCGAGCAGGTTAAAGATATCAACCGTCGCATGTCCATCGGTGAAGCGAAAGCCCGCCGTGCGAAAAAAGAGATGGTTGAAGCGAACTTACGTCTGGTTATCTCTATCGCTAAAAAATACACCAACCGTGGCCTGCAGTTCCTGGATCTGATTCAGGAAGGTAACATCGGTCTGATGAAAGCGGTTGATAAGTTTGAATACCGTCGTGGTTACAAGTTCTCCACCTATGCAACCTGGTGGATCCGTCAGGCGATCACCCGTTCGATCGCGGATCAGGCACGTACCATCCGTATCCCGGTACATATGATTGAGACTATCAACAAGCTCAACCGTATCTCCCGTCAGATGCTGCAAGAGATGGGCCGCGAGCCTACGCCGGAAGAACTGGCTGAACGCATGCTGATGCCGGAAGACAAGATCCGTAAAGTGCTGAAGATCGCTAAAGAGCCTATCTCCATGGAAACGCCGATCGGCGACGATGAAGATTCGCATCTGGGTGATTTCATCGAGGATACCACCCTCGAGCTGCCGCTGGACTCTGCGACCACCGAGAGCCTGCGTGCCGCAACGCACGACGTTCTGGCTGGCCTGACCGCCCGTGAAGCGAAAGTTCTGCGTATGCGTTTCGGTATCGATATGAACACCGACCACACGCTGGAAGAAGTCGGTAAACAGTTCGACGTTACCCGTGAACGTATCCGTCAGATCGAAGCGAAAGCGCTGCGTAAACTGCGCCACCCGAGCCGCTCTGAAGTACTGCGTAGCTTCCTCGACGATTAATCGTTTCTGTTATTAAGAAGCTCCCTCCGGGGAGCTTTTTTTTTGGGATTTTCCGCAGTGTACAAAAATTGGTAGGGGGCATTGCCTACACATGCAATTGTAAATGATATTTATTTTCATTATCATTTTCTTTTCGTAAACAACTGTAAAGAAAAATGACATGAATTTAAAAACATTAAAAAATCAGTCCCTCTGCGCGCTTGCGATTTCACTGGCACTTTATACCGGTTCAGCCCTGGCAAAAGACTTTACTGAGGATCAGTTCGCCTCTCAGACGCTTGGTCATGGCGTTTACGAACTGGCTTATGACGCCGGACAACAGGCTATCTATGCAGCCTCTGCCCCCTCTTTCGACAAAGATAAAACCGCCGGTGAAGTGTTCCTGTTTTCAACTGAATCATTAAAAGTCGATGAGCGGATCGCCACCGAACGCCGTCCTTTTGCGGTCTCACTGGATGAACCTAACCACATTCTCTGGCTAGGTAATGCGCTGGATGGCTCACTGACCCTGCTGGATACCCGCACCCATAAAGAAGTGAAAATGCTTCAGCTTGCAGACGAAGAAAATAAAGCCCACGTTCGTGAAGTGGTGCTCGACAAGAAGCACCACCGTCTGTATGTCTCCGGTATTGGCAGTGAAAATAAAGGTGTGCTGTGGGTTGTCGACACGCATAACCAGAAACTATTACACGCCCTCAAAGGGATGGATCCGGTCGGTTTCGCCGTTGATGAAGCTGGCGATAAAGTTTACGCCGTCACTGGCAAAGGCGAACTTGTTACCCTGGATGGCAAAACGTCGCAGGTTCTGTCGCGTGTGAAGGTTGACCCCTCCGAGCCGAAGCATTACTTCCTGAACATCGCGTTGAACACGGCCAAAGGCGTCGGATTTATCGCCGATACCAACACCGCCGACGTGCTGGTAGTCCAACTGGACAGCGGTAAAATTGTTCACCGCGTTCCCACGCCAAACTCTATCGCTGCGGTCTATAACCCTGCCCGCAACGAAGTGTATGTTACCCATCGCAATGCCCGTCAGATTAGCGTTATCGATGCCAACACTTACAGCCTGAAGCACACCATCAAAACGGCAGCAATGCCAAACAGCATGGTGCTTTCTCCTGACAGCAAAACGCTCTTCGTTAGCGTGAAGCAGGATGAAAAAGCCAACAAGGCTGACTATGTACTCAAGCTCGATTTAACCCAGTTCTGAGGAATGCGTTGTGATTAACCAGACTCGTACCGCGCTGGCGATTTCGCTCGCCCTTGCCAGCCTCCCGGCGACCGTTTTCGCCGAAGAAACCACCCCAGATAATGAAGATCAACTGGTGGTCACCGCCACCGGTTTCGCACAGGAACGCCGTGAGGCACCGGCGACCATCTCCGTCGTCGGCGAGAAAGAACTGAACACCCGCTCTAACCAGAACGTCACCGAAGCCCTTCGCGAGATGCCCGGCGTATTGGTGGGTAATGGCAACGGTAGCCTTGCCACAGGCGATGTGCAGATGCGCGGAATGGACTCGACCTATACCTCCTACATGGTCAACGGCATCAAACAAGGCACCCGCGAATCGCGTCCTTACGGACACCATATCGGGACAGAGGCTGCCTTTTTACCGCCACTTGCTGCTATCGAGCGAATAGAGGTGATTCGCGGACCGATGTCCTCACTGTATGGCTCTGACTCCATCGGCGGCGTGGTCAACGTCATCACCAAAAAAGGCTACAACCTCGATAAATGGACGGGTGTGCTGGAAGATAACTACTTCCTGCAAGAGAAGAGCGAGTACGGTAACACCAACCAGACTAATGTCTTCCTGATGGGGCCAATTATCCCCAGCAAGCTCGGGGTGAGCGTAGCGACGGATTATCTTGATCGCCGTGATGACGACAGCATCTCCGATGAGCGCTTTGTGAAGCACCAGGCTGGCAATCTGGATGCCACCATCAACATGTCGCCGACCGACACCCAACTTTGGGATTTGAACGTCGTCAAAGGACATCAGGTAAAATCACACAATGATAAAGCCTGGCAATGGGACTTTGACCGCGATGCCGCTTCACTTGCGCAGCATGCCTGGTACGGCGACGATCTGCTGGAAGTGAAGAACTTCATCAGCTACGAAAACGCTAAAACCGAGTATCGTGTGCCGGGCATGAGTTCGCAGTTCATTAAGCAGAAAAACTATGAAGCCAACAGCGCGAACACCTTTACGCTGGGCGACCACAAGTTGACGCTGGGGATCAACTTCACCCGTAATGAGCTGGACGACACTTTCGGCATCGAAAACAAAGAAGTGCCGGGCATAACGCCAGTCAGCAAGATCACCCGTGACGGCTGGGCCATCTTCGCGGAAGATGCCTGGATGATGGTTCCGGACTTCACCCTCACCACCTCGGCGCGTCTCGATCACGACAGCTACTTTGGCTACCACGTCACGCCAAAACTCTACGGTAACTGGACGATTGACGAAAGCTGGGCGCTGAAGGGCGGCGTATCGGCGGGCTATAAAAAACCGGACCTGCGTGAGAACAATGAAGGTTTCACCAGCGTCTACGGTTCGTATCCGTATTCCTTCATTGGGATCGGTAACGATGACCTGAAACCTGAGCAGAGCGTCAACACCGAGCTGGGCGTCTACTGGCAACAGGACACACTGGCACTGGATGCAACCGTGTTCTTCACCAAATTCAAGGACAAGATCAGCGACTACACCATCTGTACCGCAACGGCCACGCAGAAGTGCATTTACAACGGGTATGAAGCGGAAGAAGTCTCGCAGTATTTCAACGTCAGCGACGCGGAAATCTATGGCCTGGAGCTGAACGGCGACTGGCAGGTCACTACCGCGCTGAAGGCGAACGCGAACTACACCTATACCCACAGCGAGCAAAAGAGTGGTCAGTACAAGGGAGAGGCACTGAACGAGTTCCCGACGAGCATGGCCAACCTGTCTCTGACATGGAATGCACTTAACGATCTTGAGCTGTGGAGCAAAGCCAGCTGGCGCAGCAATACGCCTGACATCGGCAAATCAACGTCAACCGACGCCTATGCGCTGGTCGATTTAGGGGCACGCTACCATCTCAACAAGAGCATCACATTGATGGCGGGGGTTTATAACCTGTTCGACGTGAACCCAATCTACAAAACGTCCTATAACCAGTCTTCCATCCTGGAAGGACGCCGCTACAACATGGGCGCACGCTTCGAGTTCTGACAGTGACGCCGGAGCCTAAGGCTCCGGCAGTTACAGGCCGCGCGCCTTCAACGCCACATTCACTTCCCGATACGCCTCTACCAGTTTATCCAGCGTGATCCGGCTTAACCCGCTGGGATTCGGCAATACCCATATTTGCGTCGCGCCAATGGTCAGCGTCTGTTTTCCCCACTGCGCCCCACGCTGGCTAAGCCCCTGCTCAAATGCCTGCTTCCCGAGGATAGCGAGCGCGGCTGGCTGATACTCTTCTATTTTCTCAATAAGCAGACGACCTCCGCTACGCATCTCTTGTAGCTTCACTTCATTGGCTTGTACCGTTGGTCTGTCGACAAACTTAGTCACGCCGCAGCGGAAATCCAGCAGATGCTGTGCCTCTTCAGGTTTAAGCTGGCGATCGGTGAACCCCGCCTGATGGATAACCTTCCAGAAGCGATTCGCGGGATGCGCAAAGGGAAATCCTGTACCCGCAGAAGAGAGCCCCGGATTGATGCCGCAAAATACCACCCGCAGCCCCGGTGCCAGTATGTCCTTAACCATAATTACTCCGAACAATACATCAGAGGAACAAGTATAACGGACTGAAAATACATTGTTTATAAAAACAGCATCCGTACGCTTATGTCTGGATTGCAACGCGGAGTTACTTTATAATCCACCGCCACGGCCCCTTAGCTCAGTGGTTAGAGCAGGCGACTCATAATCGCTTGGTCGCTGGTTCAAGTCCAGCAGGGGCCACCAAACTTCAAGGACTTGCGAGAAATCGCAGGTCCTTTTTGTTATTGGAAATATATGCAATTGTTGGCAAAGCCAATAATTGGATGGCTCTGAATGCGTAGCGGGGGATGGCGTGGGAATAAGGATATATCATGCGATACGCCAGCCCATATCGCTGGCATTACATTTGGACGCCGCCATCCCGAGATGGAAACGTCCGTTAGAGTTTGATTCGATAGTCAGCTCACACTAGCTCTTTGAGCTGCTCCTGCATATAGGTTGAAAAATACTCTGGGTTCTTGATAAGGATGCGGTTACCGGAGGCAACTTTTTCTGCCCATCCGGCCACTTTTTTCGTGAACTCGGGATTCCATCCCTCCTGCTCACCCCGTGCCATCACAACTTCCGGACTCGCTGGCACACCTAAGTCATGCAAATACTTTAAGATTCCCTTAGCGGTGCTTTCATCCATTGAATGGGGTACTGACGCCGAAGTGTTCATACCACCAATAAAATCCAATGCTTTCTCAATTGCTGTTGGCATGCTCTTATCCTTAAAATTAACCACGTGAGAGACACATTTATACTATGTACCCAACTCCGCCGGGATATCAAAGAGAACATCGCCTTTATTTGACTTACCCCGCAGCTAAACGCTTGCGCGGCTGTTTTCTGCGCTATTTTTTTGCATCTCCGGCTAAAACTAGTCCAGTTGCCACCGCATTACGCGGCCCTTCGGTACCTCGAATATTGCCCTGCCCGGCGACAACGCCGTAATGCGCCAGCGCATCAGTGATCATCTGCGGGATTTCGAAATCCAGCGAAGAACCGCCTACCAGCACAACAAAAGTCATATCGCGAATAGATCCACCGGGTGACACCTGGCGTAACGCGCGCAGGCAGTTGGTCACAAAAACCTTCTCTTTGGCCTGTCGGCGCACCAGACGTATTTTTTCCAACGAGGTCTGGTTATCTACCGGGATCAACTCGCCCTCTTTCAAATACACAACTTTGGCAAACACCGCCGGGCTGAGCGGTTCGCGGAAAAACTCTACCGCGCCGTTCTCATGGCGAATGCTGAACAGGCTCTCCACTTTTGCCAGCGGGTATTTTTTAATTTCCTCCGCCAGAAATGCATCGCTTAAGCCCAGCTCTGTTTGAATCAACAGGCTGACCATATTCCCCGCCCCGGCCAGATGTACCGCTTTCACTATGCCATCGCTATTGATGACGGCTGCATCGGTAGATCCTGCGCCTAAATCGAGGATTGCCAGCGGCGCAGCGCATCCAGGTGTTGTTAACGCCCCCGCTACAGCCATGTTAGCCTCCACGCCACCAACTTCAACCGGCGTGTTTAACCGGGCACTCAGCTCACTGGCGATGGCCTGCATCTGTAAGCGATCGGCTTTCACCATCGCCGCAATGCCCACGGCGTTCTCCATTGAACACTCTCCGGCGATGCCGCCCTGCACCTTACGCGGAATAAATGTATCGACCGCCAACAGATCCTGAATATGCACCGTGTTCATGTCATGACCGGTCAGCGAGGCCATCACCTTTCGCACCCGCTCCAGCATGCCGCCTGCGTGCGTACCAGCTTCCCCGGCAATATCGCGCACGGGCGCGCAGGCGCTCATCGCCTGCATAATGGCCTGCGCGCCTTGCGCTACGTCGGCTTCACCGCCACGCTTTTCACCACGGATAAAGATCTTACCCGCCGGGATCACTCTTGATTGCACATCGCCCTGCGGGGTTTTCAGCACCACGGCGGAACGGTTGCCAATCAGCGCTCTGGCGATGGGGACGATAGTTTGCGTTTCCTCGGGCGTCAGGGCAAAGAAGGTCGCAATGCCGTAAGGGTTCGACAGCACCCGTACCACCTGTCCCGGGGCCGCCACTTCCACCGCCGCCAGCACACCTTCCGGCACCTTCTCCAGCAGGGTGACTTCATCAACCACCGGCATTGGCCGACGCAGGCGATTATTCACCAGCACCCCATCATCTTTTTTCAGGATGGCCGCCACCACATTTACGCCGCGATCCAGCGCTTCATTGATAAACCAAACCGCCTCAAGGAAATCCATCTCCTCACCTACCAACGGGATCCAGCCCTGGGCAAATCGATCCTCGCTCAACGCCGCCAACTTCTCCACGGCGATGGTGGTTCCCATACCCACGCCAACGCCACCGGGCGTTTGCGGGTTATGGCCAATCATCGTCGATTCGGTAATGATGGTTTCAGTGATGGTTTCCATCGCCACATCGCCAATCACCGGTGCGGCCTCGTTGATGCAAATTTTTGCTACGTCCTGCAGCGACCACGGCGTGTTATTCAGCGCCTGCTGCAGGGACGCGACTACCCCGGCGATATTATCCCGCGTGCCTTTCATACCGGTCGTGGCGACAATCCCGCTGCCGATAAACCGGCCATCCTGCGCCAACGCCACTTCGGTGGTGGCGTTGCCGATATCGATCCCTGCAATTAACGGCATGCTGCCTCCGTCACTGGCTGCCTTTACGCAGCTTATTTCTCTGCTGGTATACCTCTGCCGATTCGCGGACAAAGCCGGCGTTCACCGTGGCATGCCATGTGTGTTCCAGTTCATCGGCAATGGCCTGCAACTCGGCGAACGAAGAACGAAACGGCCGCAGCGCGTTGTAGATCTCCAGAATGCGGGCATCCGGAATCGCAATCAGCTCAGCCGCACGACGAAAATTGCGCGCCACGGCATGACGCTGCATCTGCTCGGCAATCTGCGCCTGGTACTCCAGCGTTTGCTGAGAAATACGCACATCCTGCGGTCCTACGCGGCCCGCCAGCACATTCTCAAGGGTAATGTCGGTTAGCGGCTTGCCGGTAGGCGTCTGGATTTTCTCCGGGCAGCGGGTCGCTAATGGGTAATCCTGCGCAGTCATGATGTTGTCGTTCATGGTCATTCCCTTACCAGTGCAATGTGCAACGTGACAGGCGCAGCATCCTGCACCACGTGTTTGGTTTCTTTGATATGAAACAGCGCGGCCTTGGCCATAAATTTAGGGCGCACCATCTGGTCATTGACCACTGGCACCGGCGAAGGCGACTCTTTGCGTGCATATCGCGCGGCGTTTTTACCAATCTGACGATAGGTTTCCAGCGTCAGCAGCGGAGCCTGAGAGAACAGCTCGAGGTTGCTTAACGGCAGCAGATCGCGCTGATGAATCACCGTGGTTCCTTTCGACTGGATGCCAATCCCGATGCCTGAGCCGCTGAGGTTTGCCGCATCCCATGCCATAAAAGAAACATCCGAGGTGCGCAGGATCCTCACTACCCGCGCATGCAGTCCCTCTTCTTCGATGCCAGCAACCAGCTCTTTCAGAATCGCGTTGTGCGGCATGTCAATCAGGGTTTTATGCTGGTGCTTGCCAAAGGCCGGGCCGACGCCAATCACCACTTCATCCACGCGTTCATCCGCGTTCGCCGCCTCGCCTTCGCTCACCTGTAAGGTGAAAACTGGCTTACGTTCAGTTGTGCATTCCACAGTGTTCCGCCTTATTCGATCGAGCCGGGCTGAACCACGCCCGCAATATTTTTAATTTCCGCCCAGCGTTCGGCACTGATGCGATAGCCGGTACCAGGTCCCTGATAATCATTGATGTCGTTGACGGCGCTGACGACGTCGAACTGGCGATCCAGAATGGCCGACGTTTGCAGATAATCACCGGTAACGCGCTGTCTCAGCATGTTGAGGATATTGCTGGCGATATCTTCGAAGCCGCTGCAACTCAACGCGCCGACAATATCCAGCCCGGTGATATTGCGCTTCATCATCTCTTCCACGGCCGCCAGATCCTCCACTACATTGCGCGCAGGCATATCTTTGCTGCCATGAGCATAAGTAGCGGCTTCCACTTCTTCATCGCTAATCAGCGGCAAGCCCAGTTCGCGGAACACCGCCTGAATGGCGCGTGCAGCCTTATTGCGTATAGCGATAGTTTCTTCTTCAGTCACCGGACGCAGACCGCCGTCAACCATCAGATCGCGTTGCAGAATGTTGTAATCATCGAAGTCTTCAGCGTCGAAGTTCGACCCGGCAAACATGTTGTCGTAGTTGGGTACCGCGCTGTAACCAGAGAAAATAAAGTCTGTACCCGGCAGCATCTGCATCAGGGTGCGGGCAGTACGGCGAATATCGGAGTGAGAAAATGTCTGGTCATTGGCGGAGGCCACTTCAAGGTCGAGCATTGAGGCAATCAGGTTTTCCGCCAGCACCGCGCGGATCCCCGAAGGCACAGCGCCGGTCATGCCGATACAGCTGACCGCACCGTTTTGCAGCCCCTGTACGCCCGCGCCTTTAGTGATAAAAATGCAGCGCGACTCCAGATATAGCATCGATTTACTTTCGGAATAGCCCATCAGCGCTTCCGAGCCAGTGCCGGAGGTGTAGCGCATCTTCAGGCCACGCGATGCATAAGCCGAGGCGAGAAACGCTTTGGACCACGGAGTGTCATCACCGTCGGTAAACACCGATTCTGTGCCATACACCGACACCGTTTCGGCATAACTGGTTAGCCCACGCATGCCCAGCTCCAGCTCCGTGGCCTCTTCAACAGAACATTGCGTCAGTACGCCAGGGCGACCACACTGAGAACCGACCAACAGCGCAAGAGCGTTAAACGGCGCATAGCGGGCGATCCCGACCGTCGTTTCCTGCTCGGAAAAACCACGAATCCCCGCTTCAGCAGCGTCGGCGGCAATCTGTACCGGGTTATCTTTCAGGTTGGTCACGTGGCACTGGTTGGAGGGCGTGCGTCTGGCACGCATTTTTTGCAGCGCCATCATCATCTCCACCACGTTCATTTGCGCCATCACTTCCACCGCTTTCGCCGGGGTGATGGCAGTGGTAATGGCAATAATCTCTTCCCGACTGACGTGGATATCCACCAGCATTCTGGCGATCTCCAGCGCGTCGAGCTGCATGGCGTGCTCGGCCTCAGCCACGTTAATGGCGTAGTCGGCAATGAAACGGTCGATCATGTCGAACTCGGCGCGGCTCTTACCGTCCAGCTCAACAATACGACCATTTTCCACCTTCACCGACGACGCTGGATCGTAGGGGCTTTCCATGGCGATCAGCCCCTCTTCAGGCCATTCGCCAATCAGCCCATCCTGATTTACAGGCCGCTTCGCAAGTACTTCGAATCGTTTTGATCTTCTCATGATTTATTGACTCAAAAGATAAAAAATAGGGACGCCGGGCCGCATTGCCGGGGACACAACACCCGTCATTCGCCTTTCATCAGCAATGGTCGAACTCTAAATGAGCAGAACAATAAAAAAATAAAATTAATTTCGTTCCAATTTGGCACCTAATAAAAACGCATCGTTTCATATTGAAACGCAATTCAGGAATATCCATCGTGAATTGTGACGAGGTTAAATGATCATTATCAATAAACGTAAAACCAGGAAGGTGAATTTAATATCTTTGAAATTTTCGCCCTATTGACTTAATAACGCACGGCGAGAAAATAAGGTAAAGCCAATGATAAAAATAGCTGTTGCGCGATATGTTTCGTGACCTCAGCCCTACAACATTTTCAGGAGAAACTGTGAATAAGAGCCAACAAATTGCCACCATTACGCTGGCGGCTGCAAAAAAAATGGCGCAGGCCGTTGAGGCTAAAGCGCTTGAGATCAGCGTTCCGGTGGTCTTTTCCGTGGTGGATCGCGGTGGGAATACGCTGCTAATGCAACGCATGGACGATGCGTTTGTCACCAGCTGTGATATCTCTCTTAATAAAGCGTATACCGCCTGCTGCCTGCGCCAGGGTACCCATGAAATTACCGACGCGGTACAACCTGGTGCTTCGCTATATGGTTTGCAGCTTACCAACCAACAGCGCATTGTTATTTTCGGCGGCGGTTTACCTGTCATATTAAACGGTAAATTAATTGGTGCCGTTGGCGTTAGCGGCGGCACCGTTGAACAAGACAGATTATTAGCAGAAACCGCACTGAATTGTTTCTCTGAATTATAATTTAAATCTAAGAAGGTATATTATGAGCTATCGTATGTTTGATTACCTGGTGCCAAATGTGAACTTCTTTGGCCCCAATGCTATTTCCGTTGTCGGCGAACGCTGCAAACTGTTAGGCGGTAAAAAAGCGCTGCTGGTTACTGATAAAGGTCTGCGGGCCATTAAAGACGGCGCGGTAGATAAAACCCTCGCCCATTTACGTGAAGCGGGCATTGACGTGGTGGTTTTTGATGGCGTTGAACCTAACCCCAAAGACACCAACGTGCGTGACGGTCTGGAAGTCTTTCGCAAAGAGCATTGCGATATCATCGTTACCGTCGGTGGCGGTAGCCCGCATGACTGCGGTAAAGGCATCGGTATCGCAGCAACTCACGAAGGCGATCTCTACAGCTATGCCGGGATTGAAACCCTGACCAACCCGCTGCCGCCGATCGTTGCGGTAAATACCACTGCCGGTACCGCCAGCGAAGTCACCCGCCACTGCGTGCTGACCAATACAAAAACCAAAGTGAAGTTTGTGATTGTCAGTTGGCGCAACCTGCCGTCGGTCTC
The DNA here is from genome assembly GCF_006385635.1 of Citrobacter sp. CF971. Lineage (NCBI taxonomy): Bacteria > Pseudomonadati > Pseudomonadota > Gammaproteobacteria > Enterobacterales > Enterobacteriaceae > Citrobacter > Citrobacter sp. CF971. The sequence continues at coordinate 4,247,990 of NZ_CP041051.1, forward strand.
CATTAACGATCCGCTGCTGATGCTCGGCAAACCCGCCCCGCTGACCGCCGCGACGGGTATGGACGCCCTGACCCACGCCGTAGAAGCCTATATTTCCAAAGATGCCAACCCGGTCACCGACGCTGCCGCTATTCAGGCTATTCGCCTGATCGCACGCAACTTGCGTCAGGCCGTAGCGCTGGGCAGCAACCTGAAAGCTCGCGAGAATATGGCCTACGCCTCCCTGCTGGCAGGTATGGCTTTCAACAACGCCAACCTCGGCTACGTTCACGCGATGGCGCATCAACTTGGCGGTCTGTACGACATGCCGCACGGCGTGGCGAATGCCGTACTGCTGCCGCACGTGGCGCGCTATAACCTGATCGCTAACCCGGAAAAATTTGCTGACATTGCAGAGTTTATGGGCGAAAACACTGACGGACTTTCCACCATGGATGCCGCAGAACTGGCCATTCACTCCATTGCTCGTCTCTCTGCTGACATCGGCATTCCGCAGCATCTGCGCGATCTGGGTGTCAAAGAAGCCGATTTCCCGTACATGGCGGAAATGGCGCTGAAGGACGGCAACGCCTTCTCTAACCCGCGCAAAGGGAACGAGAAAGAAATTGCCGAGATCTTCCGTCAGGCATTCTGATAGTACAGGGGGCGCAATGTCACTTTCATCACCGGGCGTACATCTGTTTTATCACTCGCGCTGGCAGGATACTCGCGTGCTTGATGAGCTGTGCTGGGGACTGGAAGAGCAAGGCGTCCCTTGTCGGGCAATCTGTTGCAACGAGCATGACTGCGCACTGGCATTGAGCAAACTTGCGGCCAAAAGCTCAACGCTACGTGTCGGTCTGGGTCTTAACGCCACGGGTGATATTGCTTTAACCCACGCCCAGTTGCCCGAGGATCGGGCGCTGATCCGTGGTCATATCCGCGCCGGTGCAGCCCGGCTCCGCGTCCTCGGTGCTAATGCTGGTCAACTGGTCAAAGTGCTTCCCTTCAGCGAGATAAAATAAATGTACCGCATCTACACCCGAACCGGCGATAAAGGCACGACCGCACTGTTTGGCGGCAGCCGTATCGACAAAGACGACATCCGCGTTGAGGCCTATGGCACGGTGGATGAACTGATTTCCCAACTTGGCGTCTGCTATGCCAGCACGCGTCAGGCCGGGCTACGCCAGGATCTGCACGCCATACAGAAAATGCTGTTTGTTCTGGGTGCGGAACTCGCCAGCGATGAGAAAGGACTCGCTCGCTTACAACAGCGTATTGGTGAAGAGGATACTCAGGCGCTGGAGCAACTTATTGACCGTAATATGGCGCAAAGCGGCCCGCTCAAAGAGTTTGTTATTCCGGGGAAAAATCTCGCATCGGCACAGCTACACGTTGCGCGAACCCTGACGCGCCGACTGGAGCGGATCCTCATCGCGATGAGCAGATCGCTAACGTTACGCGATGAACCCAGGCGTTATATCAACCGACTGTCAGACGCGTTGTTCTCGATGGCGAGAATTGAAGAAACTAGTCCAGATGCTTGCGCTTAAACTGGCTGGCATCAATGTCGTACTGCTTCATCTTGCGCCACAAGGTAGTGCGACCGATATTCAACAGTTGCGACATCTCCTGCACGCGCCCGCTGGTGACGCGGGCAGCATGGATAATCGCCTCTTTTTCAATAGCGGTAAACGTCAGACTAGCAGGCAGCAGTGAAGACGCCGTCTCCAGACCCGGACGTTCGGCAAACAAATAATCCGGTAGATTGCTCAGCCGAATATGGCCGTTATCACTGCTGATGGCGATGTTTTCGATAATGCTGTTCAGCTCAAAGTCATTGCCCGGCCACGAATAGGCCACCAGTTGCGCCAGCGCGTCGTCGTCGATCTTCAAACTGTATGAAAAGCGTTTTTTCAGGCTATTCAGCCGCGTAAAAATCAGCGAGGGAATACTACTGCGCCGCGCCCGCAGCGGTGGGATCACTATCTCAAAAGAATGCAGCGCATAATACAGCTGACGGCTAAAGCGGTTTTGCTCCACCAGATTGGCGAGATCAACCGTGGTGGTGGCGATCACTTTGACATCCACCGGAATCAGCCGACGGGCATCCAGGCGGGTTAATACCCCCTGCTTGATCACCTGTAACAGCGCGGATTGCAGCTCCGGCGCCAGATATTCAATTTTTTCCAGAAACAGCGTGCCGCCGTTCGCCAGTTCAAGACGGCTCAACCGGCCATTTTCATCGTCGGTGGGCGCACTGCCCATAAAATCCTGCCCCAGTACGCTGTTGGCATACAGCTGACAGTTCACGGCGATATACGGCCCGCTGGCGCGCTCGCTTTCATTGTGGATGGCCTGACTCAGCAGCTCTTTACCAACACCCTCTTCCCCGCACAGCAGGATCGGGAAACTCCCCCTCGCTGCCTGGCGTCCAAAATGGATCAAGCGGCGGGTTTCCGGATCGTCAGTCGACATCTGCTCAAAGGTGTGGCTCACCTTGCCGAGCTGGCTGGTCATCAGCTGGCGCATTTGTTCCACCGGATGCAGTAGCAGAATAAAGCTGTTGCCCTGCTCCTCAACAATCGGCTTCAGGGTAATGACGGCATCAACAAACTGATGCTGGCTTTCAAAGGTAACTTCGACGTGATTCAGACCGCGGGCATGTTTGATCGCCCGGCGCAGCAGCATGGGGAGATTGAGCAGATCGTGAATGTTTTTCCCCTGACTGGCCTGCGCATCGAGATGCAAAAGCAGCGCCGCTCGTGCATTGAGGAACTGCAATACGCCCTGTTCGTTCCAGGCCATCACACCATCATCCATACTCTCCAGCAGCCCGTACATCTGGTTCAGATGGCGGTTGGATTCAGCCAGCAGGCTGTCGGTCAGCAAAGAGTTGCCGACTTCTCTGGCAATCGCCAGCGTCAGGGATAAATCAGAAACGCACTCATGCTCCACCAGACAACACAGCGAAATGGAGCCGAACAGTCGACCATGGTTATCGAAGACCGGCGTCGAGCAGAACGACCACGGATGCAGCGCCTGTTTAAAATGCTGATCGCCAGAGGTTTTTGTCGGCTGACCCGGCATCGTCGCCAGCGACAGGGCACAACTGCCAATGATGCTTTCCGCACAGTAGCTGCCGTCACGAAACCCAAGCTCCGCCAGCTGTTCTACCGTCTGCGGATCGCCGCAACGGCTGAGAATACAGGCTGATTCATCCAGAATCAGCAGCGCACACGGGCGTCCGTCCATAAACTCCCAGGCATCTTCCAGCGCAGCCTGAGCAATCGTCAGCAACGCCGTCTTGCGACGACAAATCGACTCAAAGGTCAGCCCCTGCGCCTGATGCGGCGCCTGCCAGGTTTCCCGCTGCATAAACTTGCTGCAACGATGCCATGACTGGGCAATGACTGAAGAGACTTCCTTCCCGATGCTATGCGTGTGCGCCGTCATATCCCTTTCCGCTGTTTAACCATAGACAACCCCTCCGGCAGAAACTGTCAGAGGGGGAGAAGATGCCGGATAAAAACCTACCGACGACTGATTAACGCGCCAGCCACTGCTGTCCCAGCAGATCTGCCGTCAAGATAGCGGCATGTACGCTTTCAGGCGTTACCGGGAACGGCATATTGTGGATGGTTTCACCTTCTGCGCAGGTCGCTTTCGCCACGGCCATGATCTTGCCGTCAACGTCTTCTTTCACGCCCATTTCCGCTAACGTTACCGGCAGGCCGACTTTCTGACAGAAATTCAGCACGGTTTCGATCTCTTCCATCGGGCTGTTTTGCAGCACCAGTTGCGCCAGCGTACCAAAGGCGACTTTTTCACCGTGGTACAAATGGTGGCACTCTTCCAGAATCGTAAAGCCGTTGTGGATCGCATGCGCCCCTGCAAGACCGCTGCTTTCAAAGCCGATGCCGCTGAGGTAAGTGTTAGCTTCGACAATACGCTCCAGCGCATCGGTCACCACGCCAGCCTGTGCAGCAAAGCGTGCCTTCTCGCCTTCCGCCAGCAGGGTATCATAGCACAAGCGCGCCAGGCTCAGCGCCGCCACGGTGGACTGTCCGCCCGCCATGCTGGTCGCTCTGGCGTCATAACAGGCTTTCGCTTCAAACCAGGTCGAGAGCGCATCGCCCATCCCGGCCACCAGCAGACGTACCGGCGCTTTGGCAATGATCGCAGTGTCCATCACCACCATATCCGGGTTTTTCGGGTAGATCAGATACTCTTCAAACTCACCGGCTTCGGTATAGATAACGGACAGCGCGCTGGTTGGCGCATCGGTAGACGCGATAGTCGGGATCACCACCACCGGCAGCTTCTGGTAGTAACCAATCGCTTTGGCGGTATCCAGCGTTTTCCCGCCGCCAATCCCAACCACGCCGCGACAACCGTGCTGTTTCAGAATGGCAATCAGTCGATTAATTTCAACATGGCTACATTCACCGTTAAAGCGTTCCGCATGGCAGCTAATGTCGTGGCTGTGCAGGCCGTTGAGTACTTTCTCTCCCGCCAGCTTCATCACGAAGTCATCCGCAATCACAAAAAAGCTGTCCGCCAGATTTTTAGCGTATTGACCAAACAAGGTGGAAGCGTCAGGACCCTGGAGATATTTGGCTGGAGATTGAATAACTTTTAGCATTCCTTTCATCCTCAAATAAGTACATGTTTTTACATGGTGAGCCCTGGCGTTAACCTGTTTGGCCTGATGCAGACGGCGAAAACGGGAGGTACCGGAGCGATGCAATAACTGTATGGCGAGGCGTGCACAAAAAAATCTTTCGTCTTTTTGTTCTGATATGAAACAGATAAAAACGGAGTACGTTCCATATTGGAACGCTTATCCACAAAAATGATAAGGTTTGCGATCCCGATCCGCTCATTTGCCACCAAATCTCCGGCACAGACGAATCTCACTTTCTTTTTTACCTACTCACTTGCCAAAAAACCGGCAAAAAAAAAGCCGACAGTGCCGTATCAGCTGCATTCATCGCGAGAGAAAAAAGTCGAGCGAGCTCGCATTGTGATCGTTCCTCGTTCTTTTCAGTTTCATTATGGAACAAAAAACAATGACAACGTTCCGTAATGAAACTCATTTTAACGTTGTTTTTTTCCGCGCTGACTTCGCCAGAATCTCTCTATCGCCTCCGTACCATGACCATGCTTCCGGGGGTTTGTCTTACACTCAACCTCAAGGAGCCGTTATGTCTCAATTCTTTTTTAATCAACGCACCCATCTCGTGAGCGACGTCATCGACGGTACCATTATCGCCAGCCCGTGGAATAACCTGGCGCGTCTGGAAAGCGATCCGGCCATTCGCATCGTGGTCCGTCGTGACCTCAACAAAAATAACGTGGCGGTAATTTCCGGCGGCGGTTCAGGGCACGAACCCGCGCACGTTGGGTTTATCGGTAAAGGTATGCTAACCGCTGCGGTTTGCGGCGACGTTTTCGCCTCCCCGAGCGTGGATGCGGTACTGACCGCCATTCAGGCGGTGACCGGTGAGGCGGGCTGTTTATTGATCGTGAAAAATTACACCGGTGACCGTCTTAATTTCGGTCTCGCCGCCGAGAAAGCCCGTCGCCTTGGTTACAACGTTGAAATGCTGATTGTTGGCGACGACATCTCCCTGCCTGATAACAAACACCCACGCGGCATTGCGGGAACCATCCTGGTGCATAAAATCGCAGGCTATTTTGCCGAACGCGGCTACAACCTCGCCACCGTCCTGCGTGAAGCGCAGTACGCGGCCAATAACACCTTCAGCCTGGGCGTTGCGCTTTCCAGCTGTCATCTGCCGCAAGAAGCCGACGCCGCCCCGCGTCATCATCCGGGCCACGCGGAACTGGGCATGGGCATTCACGGCGAACCAGGCGCATCGGTTATCGACACCCAGAACAGTGCGCAGGTGGTGAACCTGATGGTGGATAAACTGATGGCAGCCCTGCCTGAAACCGGCCGTCTGGCGGTGATGATTAACAATCTTGGCGGCGTTTCCGTTGCCGAAATGGCCATCATTACCCGCGAACTGGCCAGCAGCCCGCTGCACCCGCGTATCGACTGGCTGATTGGCCCGGCCTCACTGGTCACCGCGCTGGATATGAAAGGCTTTTCACTGACGGCCATCGTGCTGGAAGAGAGCATCGAAAAAGCGTTACTCACCGAGGTGGAAACCAGCAACTGGCCGACGCCGGTCCCGCCGCGTGAAATCAGTTGTGTACCGTCATCTCAGCGTAGCGCACGCGTGGAATTCCAGCCTTCGGCGAACGCCATGGTGGCCGGGATTGTGGAACTTGTCACCACAACCCTTTCCGATCTGGAGACTCATCTTAATGCGCTGGACGCCAAAGTCGGCGATGGCGATACCGGTTCGACCTTTTCCGCTGGCGCGCGTGAAATTGCCAGTCTGTTGCATCGCCAGCAGTTGCCGCTGGATAACCTTGCCACGCTGTTCGCGCTGATTGGCGAACGTCTGACCGTAGTGATGGGTGGTTCCAGCGGTGTGCTGATGTCTATTTTCTTTACCGCTGCGGGGCAGAAACTGGAACAGGGAGCTAGCGTTGCCGAATCCCTGAATACGGGACTGGCGCAGATGAAGTTCTACGGCGGCGCAGACGAAGGCGATCGCACCATGATAGATGCGCTGCAACCGGCCCTGGCTTCGCTGCTCACGCAGCCGCAAAATCTGCAGGCCGCATTCGACGCCGCGCAAGCGGGAGCCGAACGAACCTGTTTGTCGAGCAAAGCCAATGCCGGTCGCGCATCGTATCTCAGCAGCGAAAGCCTGCTCGGAAATATGGACCCCGGCGCGCACGCCGTAGCGATGGTGTTTAAAGCGCTGGCAGAGAGTGAGTTGGGATAAGCCATAAGTGCCTGATGCGCTGCGCTTATCAGGCCTACGAGTGCAAAGCTTTGTAGGCCGGATAAGGCAACACAGCCATCCGGCGGAACGTTAACGATAAACGCGGATCCCACCCTCTACGCCGCGGCTAAACAGCACCTGCCAAAGCTCAATATCTCTGGCGCGGAAAGCCCCTGCGCACGCGCATAAATAGTAATTAAACATTCTTCTGAAGGTGGCGGAATAACGTGATGACAGCTCCGGCCATGCCTGATTAAAGCGCTCATGCCAGGCCATCAGCGTTTTATCGTAATCGCTGCCGAAGTTATGCCAGTCTTCCATCACAAACCGTGATTCGCTGGCCTCGGCAATATGGGAAATCGCCGGTAAGCAGCCATTTGGGAAAATGTATTTATTGATCCACGGATCGACGCTCATCCCTTTTTTATTGCTACCAATGGTATGCAGCAGGAACAGTCCGTCTGGTTTTAAACAACGGTCGGCGATACTGAAATAGGTGTCGTAGTTTTTCGGCCCGACATGTTCAAACATCCCCACGGAGACAATGCGATCGTAGTGTTTATTAAGATCGCGATAATCCTGTAGCAGAATGTTAACGTCCAACCCTTCACAGCGCTGCTGCGCCATTTTCTGCTGCTCTTTGGAAATGGTAACGCCTTCTACTGCCACGCCATAATGACGCGCCGCATATTCCGCCAACCCGCCCCAGCCACAACCGATATCGAGTAAACGCATACCCGGTTTAAGCTGCAGCTTCTCGCAGATCATTTTTAATTTGGCATTTTGCGCATCGTTTAATGTGGTTGCATCTTTCCAGTAACCGCAGGAATATTGCATATGCGGATCAAGCATCAGCGCAAAGAGATCGTTACCAATATCATAATGCTCTTTACCGACGATCCATGCACGACTACGTGACTGCAAATTAAACAGGCGCGCGCTGGCAATGCGTAAAATATCTTTCAGATTACCTGGCATCTGCTGGTCGAGTTTTGCTTTCAGGATTTTGCAGAACAGAATATCGAGCCGTTCGCAGTCCCACCAGCCTTCCATATAGCTTTCGCCAAGCCCTAATGAGCCTTGCTGCAATACTCGTTTAAAGAAACCGGTATGATGAAGTTGAATGTCCCAGGCGCGTGAGCCATTAATTCTGATATCCGCTTGTGAAAGCAGCTCTTTTCCCATTCGGGTCCAGTTATCATTTGTTTCATTGACGATGACAGCATCTGAACAAAGCGAGTTCATGGTATTTACCAAAAGTGGGCTAAAAATTATTACGCAAGATTATTATGGAAAAAAGAGTGTATGTATTATGATCCGCGGACAAGATCTATCGAGCAGCGGACACATCATCGGGAGTATTGACGATTCATTTATGGAAACTCTGGCGCAAAAACAGTGGAACTCCTTCCCGGATAACTCCATGACCGAACTGCCGCAGGATGTATTCTTTCGCTCTTATGTTCTGGAAGCCAACCACCATGTACCGCAGCATTCACACTCTTTTATGCAATTTCATTTCGCCCGCAAAGGCAGCATGCGCATTGATGTTGCCGGTAAGTGCTGGATAATCCCGGCGCATTATGGCATCTGGATCCCCAATAATACTGAGCATGCAGTTTGGGCATTGGATGATGTGTATTTAGAAAATCTGGATATTAAACCGGGCTTTCTTGAAGAGAGCATCAATGAATGCAAAGTTGTGGCTATCAGTGATTTCGCCAGAGAGTTTATTCATTACGCCACGAATTCAATTTCAGGTCATTATGATAGCCAGTCAAAAGAGGGCAAACTGGTTAGCGTACTGGTCGATATTATTCTGCAACTCCCGGAAGTCGCCTTTGTATTACCCTGGCCGCAGGATCGCGAATTAACCAAAGTATGCCGAACCATACAAGAATCCCCCGCCCTGGAGCATTCAGTTGAATACTGGGCGCATCATCTGGGTATGTCTGCCCGTACCTTTTCGCGCCATTTCAAAAAAGAAACCGGATTGCCTTTCAGCGTCTGGAAGCAAAAAATGCGTATTCTGGAATCCGTATTAATGCTGAAAAAAAATAAAAGCGTGACAGCCGTGGCGCTCGACGTAGGATATTCAAGCACCGCGGCATTTAGCTATGCCTTCCGCCAGGCGTTTGGCGTTCCGCCATCTAATTATTAATCTGCCGCTTTATGCTGATGCCAGTAGGCTGCCGCACGCACCCGTTGAGGGTCAAACGCCTCGGTTTCAAAGCGAGCACTCAGGTTTTTTACCACCTTGCCTTCGCCAGTGATCCAGACGTAATAATCATCTGCGGGCACGGTTAGTCGCGATAAGCGTTCATTCACCGCCTGCGCGTCATGGCCGATAAACCACTCAATAGTAAACCCGTCGAGATGGGCAAGATAATCCTGGTACGCCGCATCCTGCACGCTGACCAGCGCCGTGACGTTTGGACGTACCGCTAAACGGCTGAGCGACTCCAGGCGTCGGCGTAGCGCGGGCATTCCCGACTCATCGCACACATAAACCTGATACGCATAATCCTCTGGCACCACCAAAGAACCGCGCGGCCCGCCGATTGTCAGCTTGTCGCCCTCGCGGGCATTCATCGACCATGTACTCGCCACGCCGCCATCATGAATATAGAAATCCAGCGCCAGCTCATGGCGCGCTTCGTCATACAACGGCGTGTAGTCACGGGAAAGCGGACGCACACCGTCAGCCCAGACAATGCCTTCATCGGTGACGACAGGCGGCACAAAGTGGCTGCCCGGTTCAGGGAAAAAGACCTTGGTATGGTCGTCAAAGCCGTGTGAGCTAAAACCGTCCAGAGCGTCACCGCCCAGTACAATGCGCTGAAAGCCCGCGCTAATACGCTCTACGCGCAGGACGGTAAGTTCCCGAAAACGCAGTTCATTGCGAACGCGCTGCGGGTAGCGTGAGGTGTTTTTTGTCATGTTTTCGCCTTCGTGAAAATAATAAGATATATCTAAATTCATTTTTAAATGATAATGATTGCTAATCAAGAAGATTGCAAGGACTTTTTTGATATAGTTACCGTCTGATTAAACAGCTATCAAAAACCAATAAAAACATTAGATAATCATGGCTTTAAACAACATCTAATTTGTAGACTTGCAAAATGACAATCTTTAGATATAAATTAGATATATCTAAATAACATCAGGAGACGATGATGCAAAACCATCATGAAGGTTGCTGCAAAAATACAGAGCACCAACGCGAAGGCTGCTGCAAGGGTGAAGGACATCACCACGAAGGCCGCCACAACGAGCACCATGCAGGTTGCTGCAAAGGTGAAGAACATCGCCATGAAGGCTGTAACAAAGATCACCACCACGAGCACGGCTGCGGGCACCGCCACGGTCGCGGCGGCGGTGGTCGTCGCCAACGCTTCTTCGGTCACGGAGAATTACGCCTGGTCATTCTGGATATCTTGACCCGCGACGCCAGCCACGGCTATGAGCTGATAAAAGCGATTGAAACCCTGACTCAGGGTAACTATACCCCGAGCCCGGGCGTTATCTATCCGACGTTGGATTTCTTGCAGGATCAGGCACTGATCACCGTCAGCGACGAGGAAGGTGGGCGTAAACAGATTGCGATCACGACTCAGGGCCAGCAATGGCTGGATGAAAACCGTGAGCATCTGGAACATATCCACGAACGGATCAAAGCCCGCTGCGTGGGTTTTGAATTACGCAAAAATCCACAGATGAAACGCGCGCTGGAAAACTTCAAAGCCGTGTTGGATCTACGCGTTAATCATGGTGATACCAGCGATGCGCAGATCAAAAAAATCATCGGTATTATCGATCGCGCTGCACTGGATATTACTCAGCTGGATTAATCTGCACAGCAGGCGGAACCCGTTTGCCCGACGTTCCGCCTGTATTATTAGTATTAATGCAGCACCGTGACCGCATCTTCCAGACGACCCGCGCGATGCTTCACCATTGCGGAAATCTGCGCACTCTCTTCAACCAGTTCGGCGTTTTTCTGCGTAATGTTGCTCAGCTCATTCACCGCGCGGGTCAGGCTGGAAAGACCATCTGACTGTTCCAGCGTTGAGTGGCTGATTTGGGCGATCAGCTGAGTGACGTTTTGCACCTGCGCCACAATATCGTCCATCGTGCGTCCTGCGGCGTGAACCTGGTCGGATCCGGACTGCACTTTGTCGGCGCTGGCATCAATCAGCTTGCGGATATCATTGGCCGCACTGGCGCTGCGGCTGGCAAGATGACGCACTTCTCCCGCCACCACGGCGAACCCTTTCCCCTGCTCGCCCGCCCGCGCGGCTTCAACAGCGGCGTTCAAAGCCAGAATGTTGGTCTGGAAGGCAATATCGTTAATCAGCGTGGTAATGGTGCCGATCCGCTGGGTGCTGTTGGCGATATCGTCCATGGTTTTGATGACGGTATCCATCGCCTCACCGCCGTGCGTTGCCGCGCTGCTGGCGGCAATAGAGAGCTTATCAGCCGCCGCGGCGGTCTCTGAGTTTTGTTTTACCGATGCCGCCATCTGATTCATGGTGGTCACCGTTTCCTGCACGTTCTCAACGGTCTGCTGCGTATGCTTATTTAAATCATCGCTACCTTTTGCCAGCGTTTCGCTGTCGCTGCGCACGCAACTCACCTGGCTGGAGACATCATGAATAAGCCAGCGACACATTAATCCCAGTTGGCCCACTGCTCGCAGCATCAGTCCCAGTTCATCGCTGCGGTTAAGATGCGACACGCTGTTCCGCTCACCGGTCGCCACTTTCAGCGCCTGACGGGTGACATTCTCAATAGGACGCACAATCTGCCATTCGAAAATAGCCGTTCCTAAAAGCATCACCAATGCACTCATCAACAGTAACGGCCATTCAGCACCCATTTGCTGCAATGCGACCGCTAGCAGGACAAACATGAATGCCATCACGCTGCGTACCCGCCAGCGAATCGGCATCGCCGGCAGTTTACCCAGCCAGCCTTTGCGTACCACCAACCCCTTATGGATACGCCGGTTGCAACGTCCTTCGTTCAGCGCTTTATATAAAGGCTCTACCGCTGCAATTTCCTCGTCAGTTGCCCGGGTACGAATCGACATATACCCGGTCACGCGTCCTTCCCGCACCATCGGCACCGCATTGGCCCTCACCCAGTAGTGATCGCCATTCTTACGCCGGTTTTTCACAATCCCGCTCCATGGCTCGCCCTGCTTCAGGGTGTACCACATATCCGCAAACGCCGCTTTTGGCATGTCCGGATGACGAACCAGATTGTGCGGCTTTTCGAGCAACTCATTCAGTTGATAGCCGCTGACCTGAACGAAGGTGTCGTTCGCATGGGTGATATAGCTTTGCAAATCGGTGGTCGACATGAGGGTGATATCATCATCCAGCGGTGTATTTTGCTGACTAACGTAGGGATGAGAAGACATGATTGCGTCCTGTGCAGGTTATCTGGTTGTTAACTCTTTCGGCTTATGTTATTTCGGCGATAATTTTTTTATCTTTAGTTGTTAAATTTGATTTAGATCGCAATTTGCGATTAAACCTCAAAAACTGTACGCATTCTAATCCATTGATTTAAAATACTTTCATCAAGTAACTATTCAATATCACTTCTACCAGCGCACCGTCACAGTGCAAATATTGCCCATTTTTAGAGCAAATTTGCGTTTATTCGATCTGTTTTCAGGCTCCTGAGTTGGACAAAATGCCAGCGAATGTTAAATAATGGCATTAAATGTTGCGCAAATAAGATGTTTCCTGGTGTTTATCCCGATTTTTGCTAAGCGCGCCGGAATGGCGCAATCCCTGCAATACTTAAATCAGTATCATGTGATACGCGAGCTCCGGGAGCATATTTTGAACAGGTTACCTTCCAGCGCATCGGCCCTGGCCTGCAGCGCACACGCACTGAATCTCATCGAAAAGCGCACGCTTGATCATGAGGAAATGAAATCGTTAAACCGAGAGGTGATTGAGTACTTCAAGGAGCATGTCAATCCGGGGTTCTTAGAGTATCGAAAATCTGTAACTGCAGGCGGGGATTACGGAGCCGTAGAGTGGCAAGCGGGAAGCCTGAATACGCTTGTCGACACCCAGGGGCAGGAGTTCGTCGATTGCCTGGGTGGTTTTGGAATTTTCAACGTGGGGCACCGTAATCCAGTCGTGGTTTCCGCCGTACAGAATCAACTCGCGAAACAACCTCTGCACAGCCAGGAGTTACTTGACCCTCTGCGGGCCATGCTGGCAAAAACTCTCGCCGCACTGGCGCCCGGTAAACTGAAATACAGTTTTTTCTGTAACAGCGGGACCGAGTCGGTTGAAGCCGCCCTGAAGCTGGCGAAAGCGTATCAATCACCGCGCGGTAAATTTACGTTTATTGCCACCAGCGGCGCATTCCACGGTAAATCACTTGGCGCGCTGTCCGCCACAGCTAAATCTACCTTCCGCAAACCCTTTATGCCGCTGCTGCCGGGCTTCCATCATGTGCCGTTTGGCGATGTTAACGCGATGCGCACCATGCTCAGCGAGTGTAAAAAGACCGGTGACGATGTCGCAGCCGTGATCCTCGAACCCATCCAGGGTGAAGGGGGGGTGATCCTGCCGCCACAAGGCTATTTAACCGCTGTTCGTAAACTTTGCGATGAGTTCGGCGCACTGATGATCCTTGACGAAGTGCAGACCGGGATGGGGCGTACCGGCAAGATGTTCGCCTGTGAGCACGAAAATGTGCAGCCCGACATTATGTGTCTTGCCAAAGCGTTAGGCGGCGGCGTGATGCCCATTGGCGCAACCATTGCCACCGAAGAGGTGTTCTCCGTCCTGTTCGACAATCCTTTCCTGCATACCACCACGTTTGGTGGCAACCCGCTCGCTTGTGCGGCTGCGCTGGCCACCATTAACGTCCTGCTGGAGCAAAATTTACCGGCTCAGGCGGAGCAGAAAGGCGACATGTTGCTGGATGGTTTCCGTCAGCTTGCGCGGGAATACCCGGACCTGGTACATGATGTACGCGGCAAAGGCATGCTGATGGCGATTGAGTTTGTCGATAATGAAATCGGCTATAACTTTGCCAGTGAGATGTTCCGCCAGCGGGTGCTGGTCGCCGGGACGTTGAACAATGCCAAGACGATCCGCATCGAACCGCCGCTAACGTTAACGATCGAGCAATGCGATCTGGTGTTGCGATCAACACGCAAAGCCCTGGCAGCATTACGGGTGAGCGTGGAGCAGATGTAACAGATGTCTGTCCGGCCTGCGTGAGTAAACGTAGGCCGGATAAGGCGTAGCCGCCATCCGGCATCAGCACCATTTAAACAATCCGCACGCCTGCAGGCATCACCCGTTCTGGCGTTAACAGCACGCTTTCGCTGCCATCGTCCGTCTCAGCGCACAGCAGCATACATTCTGATGTTTCACCGCGCATTTTGGCCTTTTGCAGATTACACAGCACCACCACCGTTTTCCCCATCAGCTCCTCTTCGCTGTAATAAGGCACCAGGCTGGTCACGGTTTGCAGCGTACGTTCTCCCACATCAACCTGTACGATATACAGCTTATCGGCATTGTCATGGCGCTTAACCTGTGCGATTTTTCCAACACGTATTTCCATGCGGGCAAAATCAGCAAATGCGACAGTATCCATTGTTTTCTCCTTGGTAAAATTTTACTAAATACTAGCAAATTATTTTCCGGGCATTGTTCTCAAAAGCGGGGAAATGACGTATCCATCACACTCTGCAAGCCCAGTTTTACCCCGAGCATGTCAATTAAACGTGCTTTTTTTACTGAAAACAGATGAATAGATAAGCACTTCATTTACAATGCGCAGGTAACTCAGGGAAAAGGCAAACATGGCAACACTTAAAGACATCGCAATCGAAGCTGGCGTGTCCCTGGCGACAGTGTCCCGGGTTTTAAACGATGACCCCACGCTGAATGTAAAAGAAGAGACCAAGCATCGCATTCTGGAGATCGCGGAAAAGCTGGAGTACAAAACCAGCAGCGCCCGTAAGAACCAGACCAGCGCACTCGGCCCCCAGCATATTCTGGCGCTCTACAGCTATCAGCAGGATTTGGAAATCAACGATCCTTACTATCTCGCGATCCGCCATGGGATTGAAACCCAGTGCGAGAAGCTGGGGATTGAACTGACCAACTGCTATGAGCACAGTGGGTTGCCGGAGAGCAAAAACATTACCGGCATTCTTATTGTCGGCAAGCCTTCTCCTGCGCTGCGCGAGGCGGCAACAGCGCTTACCGACAACATCTGCTTTATCGATTTTCATGAACCCGGCAGTGAATATGACGCTGTCGATATCGATCTGGCCCGCATCAGTAAAGAGAGCATCGACTACTTCATCGCCCAGGGCGTGACCCGCATTGGCTTCATCGGCGGCGAAGATCAGCCTGGCAAGGCTGATATCCGCGAAGCCGCGTTTGTCGAATACGGTCGCCTGCAACAGGTCGTTTCAGAACAGGATATTTATCGCGGCGGCTTCTCCAGTTCATCAGGCTATGAACTGGCCAAAAAAATGCTGGCGAAAGCCGACTATCCCAGCGCCCTGTTTGTGGCTTCTGACTCGATTGCTATTGGCGTTCTGCGCGCCATTCACGAGCGTGGACTGAACATTCCGCAGGATATTTCGCTGATTAGCGTTAATGATATCCCGACGGCGCGCTTCACCTTTCCTCCGCTTTCCACCGTACGCATCCATTCAGAAATGATGGGCAGTCAGGGCGTCAACCTGCTGTTTGAGAAAGCCCGCGACGGACGTGCACTTCCCCTGCTGGTTTTTGTTCCCAGCAAGCTGAAACTGCGCGGCACCACCCGCTAAAATCCCCCGTTAATCCGTCCGGTTTCTGCTGAAGCCGGGCGCGCATTGTCATGCATTTTTTTCTGCGCCCGAATTATTTTCGTGATCCAGTTAAAGTAAATCACCTCACTCGCTATATTTTAGTAAAACTTTTACTAAAATCACCATCAATTACACTTACTCACCATTAAAATGAATGGTTCCGATTTTTCTCCACCGGGAGGCCTTATGAATCGCTGGGAAAACATTCAGCTCACCCACGAAAATCGACTGGCGCCACGCGCATATTTTTTCTCTTACGACTCCGTTGTGCAGGCTCGCTCGTTTGCCCGCGAAACCAGCAGCCTCTTTCAGTTGCTGAGCGGTCAGTGGAATTTCCAGTTCTTTGAGCATCCGCTGCAGGTGCCGGAAGCCTTTACGTCGCAGTTTATGAGCGACTGGGGCAACATCACCGTACCCGGTATGTGGCAGATGGAAGGGCACGGCAAGCTGCAGTATACCGACGAAGGTTTTCCTTTCCCGATTGATGTCCCCTACGTACCGACCAATAACCCCACCGGAGCCTACCAGCGTATTTTCTCTCTCAGCGAAGGCTGGCAGGGTAAACAGACGCTGATTAAATTTGATGGCGTAGAAACCTACTTCGAAGTTTACGTGAATGGTCAGTACGTTGGCTTCAGCAAAGGCAGTCGCCTGACGGCCGAGTTTGATATCAGCGCGGTGGTGAAAACAGGTGACAACCTGCTGTGCGTTCGCGTCATGCAATGGGCTGATTCCACCTACATTGAAGACCAGGATATGTGGTGGTCGGCGGGAATTTTCCGCGACGTCTATCTGGTCGGCAAACAGGCGACTCATATCCAGGATTTTACCGTTCGTACCGATTTCGATGATGACTATCGCGATGCCACCCTCTCCTGCGACATCGTGCTGGAAAACATCGCCTCCACACCAACGATGGCATCGCTCGAATACACTTTGTTTGACGGTGAGCAGACGCTGCATAGCGGTGTGATTAACGCTCTGACGGTGGATAAACTCACCCGCACCGCGTTCAATTTCAAGGTCAGCGCACCACAGCAGTGGTCGGCGGAATCGCCGTATCTCTATCATCTGGTAATGACCCTGAGAGATGCCAGCGGCAACATCCTTGAGGTTGTGCCGCAGCGCGTCGGATTCCGCGATATCAACGTTCGCAACGGTCTGTTTTACATCAATAACCGCTATGTCATGCTGCATGGCGTCAACCGTCATGATAACGATCATCTCAAGGGTCGCGCGGTCGGTATGGATCGCGTGGAAAAAGATCTGCTGTTAATGAAGCAGCACAACATCAACTCCGTACGCACCGCCCATTACCCGAACGATCCACGTTTCTATGAATTGTGCGATATCTACGGTTTGTTCGTCATGGCCGAAACCGACGTTGAATCTCACGGCTTCGCTAATATCGGCGATATCAGCCGGATCACCGACGATCCGCTGTGGGAAAATGTCTACGTTGAGCGCATCGTACGCCACGTCCACGCGCAGAAAAACCACCCGTCGATCGTCATCTGGTCGCTCGGCAATGAATCCGGCTACGGCTGTAATATTCGCGCCATGTACCACGCGGCAAAAGCGCTGGATGACACGCGTCTGATCCACTACGAAGAAGATCGTGACGCCGAAGTGGTGGATATCATTTCCACCATGTACACCCGCGTACCGTTGATGAATGAGTTTGGTGAATACCCACATCCTAAACCGCGCATCATCTGCGAATATGCTCACGCAATGGGCAACGGCCCCGGCGGGCTAACGGAATATCAGAACGTCTTCTATCAGCATGATTGCATTCAGGGACACTATGTCTGGGAGTGGTGCGATCACGGGATTCAGGCCAAAGATGAAGACGGTAACGTCTGGTACAACTATGGCGGTGACTACGGCGACTACCCGAACAACTACAACTTCTGCCTTGATGGCCTGATTTATTCCGATCAAACCCCAGGCCCGGGTCTGCAAGAGTACAAGCAGGTAATTGCACCAGTGAAAGTGCGCGCGCAGGATCTGGCTCGCGGCGAGCTGCGGGTAGAAAACAAACTGTGGTTTACCACGCTTGACGACTACACCTTGCATATTGAGGTTCGCGCCGAAGGAGATACGCTCTCTGCTCAGCAGATAAAACTGCGCGACGTTCCTCCCAACAGCGATACGCTGCTGCAATGCACGTTGCCGGAGCTGGATGCGCGCGAGACGTTCCTCAACGTCACCGTGACGAAAGATTCCCGCACGTTATACAGCGAAGCCGGGCATCACATCGCGACTTATCAGTTCCCGCTGAAGGCCAGAACGGTGACTGCCGTACCGTTCAGTCTGCAAAACGCCACCCCTTTGACGCTGGAAGAGAACCGCCAGAGCTGCACCGTTCGCGGTTATAACTTCCATCTGACGTTCTCAAAGCTGACCGGTAAACCCATTAGCTGGAACGTCAATGGTGAAGAGCTGATTACCCGCGAGCCGAAGATTAATTTCTTCAAACCAACCATAGATAACCACAAGCAAGAGTTCGAAGGCCTCTGGCAGCCAAATCATATACAGATAATGCAGGAGCATCTGCGCGACTTTACCTTTGAGCAAACCGAAGATGCGCTGCTGATAACCAGCCAGACGATTATCGCCCCGCCGGTATTTGATTTCGGTATGCGCTGCACCTATCGCTGGCGGATTGCCGCAGACGGTCAGTTGAATGTGGAGCTTTCCGGCCAGCCTTACGGCGAGTACCGGGATATTATTCCTTGCATCGGCTTCACGATGGGCATCAGCGGTGATTTGGGACAGGTGGCCTGGTACGGACGTGGTCCTGGTGAAAACTATGCCGATAGTCAGCAGGCCAACATCATCGACATTTGGCGCAGCAGCGTGGATGAGATGTTCGAGAATTATCCGTTCCCGCAAAACAACGGCAATCGTCAGGACGTACGTTGGGCAACGCTAACCAATCGTCACGGTAACGGTCTGCTAGTGATTCCGCAGCGCCCTGTCAATCTGAGCGCCTGGCGCTATACGCCAGAAAATATCTTTGCCGCACAGCACTGTAATGAGCTGCAGCACAGCGATGACATCACCCTCAATCTGGACCATCAGCTACTGGGCTTAGGTTCTAACTCGTGGGGAAGCGAGGTACTTGATTCCTGGCGCGTCTGGTTTACGTCATTCAGCTACGGCTTCACGTTGTTGCCGGTTTCCGGCAGTGAGTCTGGCGCTCAAACCACCGCCAACCGTGCCTTTGGCACCGGGTTCTTTTCCACGAATATGCACAGCGAGAATACAAAATGAGGATCATCGACAACTTAGAGCAGTTCCAGCAACGCTATGCTTCGGGTCGAAAATGGCAACGCTGCGTCGAGGCCATTGAAAATATTGACAATATTCAGCCAGGCGTCGCTCACTCTATCGGTGATTCTCTGAGCTACCGTGTAGAGACGGACTCTGCAACCGATGCGCTGTTTACCGGCCATCGTCGTTATTTTGAGATCCACTACTACCTGCAAGGACAGCAAAAAATAGAGTATGCCGCCAAAGAGGATCTCCAGGTGGTTGAATATTATCGCGATGAAACCGACCGCGAATATTTGAAAGGCTGCGGAAAAACCGTAGAAGTGCACGAAGGACAAATGGTTATTTGTGACAACCATGAAGCCTATCGTTTTATCTGTAATAGCGTAGTGAAGAAAGTCGTACTCAAAGTCACCATCGAAGATGGTTATTTTCATAATAAATAAAAAACACAGGCGGCGCCGACGTTGCGCCGCCAGTACCCTATAATAATCAGGAATCGGAGATGTGCTATGTCTGATACCAAACGTAATACCATCGGCAAGTTCGGCTTACTTTCACTCACCTTTGCCGCGGTTTATAGTTTTAATAACGTTATCAACAATAATATTGAGCTTGGTCTGGCATCCGCACCGATGTTTTTCCTCGCGACAATTTTCTACTTTATTCCATTCTGCTTAATCATCGCCGAATTTGTTTCGCTGAATAAAAACTCCGAAGCCGGTGTCTACGCATGGGTGAAAAGCTCGCTGGGCGGGCGCTGGGCCTTTATTACCGCCTACACCTACTGGTTCGTTAACCTGTTCTTTTTTACCTCGTTACTCCCGCGCGTTATCGCCTATGCCTCGTACGCATTTTTAGGCTACGAATACATTCTGACGCCGTTCGCCACAACCGTGTTAAGTATGGTGCTGTTTGCCTTCTCGACCTGGGTTTCGACCAACGGCGCAAAAATGCTGGGGCCGATTACCTCCGTCACCTCCACGTTAATGCTGCTGCTGACGCTGTCCTACATTTTACTGGCGGGTACTGCGTTGGTGGGCGGCGTGCAGCCTGCTGACCCCATCACCGTTGATGCAATGATCCCGAATTTTAACTGGGCGTTCCTCGGTATTACCACCTGGATATTCATGGCGGCAGGCGGCGCGGAGTCCGTGGCGGTATATGTCAACGACGTCAAGGGCGGGTCAAAATCGTTCGTGAAGGTCATTATCATTGCCGGGATTTTTATCGGCGTGCTTTATTCCATCTCCTCGGTGCTGATCAACGTCTTCGTCAGCAGCAAAGAGCTGAAGTTTACCGGTGGATCGGTGCAGGTATTCCACGGTCTGGCGGCATACTTTGGCCTGCCGGAACTGATCGTTAACCGCTTTGTCGGCCTGGTCTCCTTTACCGCGATGTTCGGCTCTCTGCTGATGTGGACCGCAACGCCGGTGAAGATCTTCTTCTCTGAAATTCCGGCGGGTATTTTCGGTAAAAAAACCGTCGAACTGAATGAAAACGGCGTACCGGCCCGCGCAGCGTGGATCCAGTTTCTGATCGTTATCCCGCTGATGATTATCCCAACGCTCGGTTCCAATACCGTGCAAGACTTAATGAACACCATCATCAACATGACCGCCGCCGCATCGATGCTGCCGCCGCTGTTTATTATGCTGGCCTACCTGAATCTGCGCGCAAAACTGGACCACTTACCGCGCGACTTCCGTATGGGTTCGCAAAAAACCGGCATTATTGTGGTATCAATGCTGATCGTCCTGTTCACCATCGGATTTATTGCCTCTACCTTCCCGAGCGGCGGGAATATCATAACCATTATTTTCTATAACGTCGGTGGGATTGTTATTTTCCTCGGTTTTGCCTGGTGGAAATACAGTAAATACATCAAAGGGCTAACTAAAGAAGAAAAAGCTATTGAGGCTGCTCCCGCTTCAAATATCAATTAATGACTAAAACATAATAACAATAAACAATATTCTCCAAGGCTATAACCAAAATAATTCGAGTTGCATGAAGGCGGCAAGTGAGTGAATTCCCAGGAGCATAGATAACTATGTGACTGGGGTGAACGAACGTAGCTAACGCACATGCAGCTTGAAGTATGAAGGGTATATAACAATAAAAATTATATTTTATTTGCTTAGGATCGAAGCATGAATAACATTAGCCATTATTGCAGGGCAATTATTGCCCTGCCCTTTTTCTGCGTCTCTTCTGTGGGTGCAGAAGAAGTTCGCCCTGCTGAACACGACGATACGAAAACACCTGCCATAACCTCCCCCTCTTTTCGTTTTTATGGCGAATTAGGCATGGGTGGATATATGGATTTAGAAGGAAAAGATAAGCATAAATACAGCGACGGTACTTACATTGAAGGTGGCCTGGAGATAAAACACGGTTCATGGTTTGGTCTGATCTACGGCGAGGGCTGGACCGTGCAGGCCGACCATCAAGGCAATGCCTGGGTTCCTGACCATAGCTGGGGCGGATTCGAAGGCGGGATCAACCGCTTTTACGGTGGTTACCGTACCGATGCAGGAACAGAGGTGATGCTCAGCCTGCGCCAGGACTCCTCGCTGGATGACCTGCAGTGGTGGGGGGATTTCACGCCAGACCTGGGCTACGTTATTCCGAATACCCGAGACATCATGACCGCCATTAAGGTGCAAAATCTAACCGGCCCTTTGCGCTATAGCGTGACCGCTACACCCGCCGGACATCACGATGAAAGCAAAGCCTGGTTGCACTTTGGTAAATACGATCGCTACGACGATAAATATACCTATCCGGCCATGATGAACGGTTACATCCAGTACGACCTGACTGAAGGCGTAACCTGGATGAACGGTCTGGAGATAACGGACGGTACCGGACAGCTGTTCCTGACCGGCATCCTCTCGCCCAACTTCGCCGCCCGCGCGTGGCACCACACGGGTCGCGCCGACGGGCTGGATGTATCCGGCACCGAGACCGGCTATATGGTCAGCGCGATGTATGAAGCGCTAAAAGGCGTTTACCTCTCCACCGCATATAGCTACGCCAAACACCGACCAGATCGCGCCGAGGAAGAAACCACGTCCTTTATGCAGTTCGGTATCTGGTATGAATACGGCGGCGGACGTTTCGCTACCGCCTTCGACAGCCGGTTCTATATGCAGAATGCATCTGGTGACCCGAGCGACCAAATCTTCCTGATGCAATATTTCTATTGGTAACAAGGACCGGAACCCATGAATATCAAACCTCTTCTTACGCCGCTGGCCTGCCTCCTGCTGATGAACGTCTCTGCACATGCCGCCAGCGTTAATGACTTCAAAAACATCATTAATCGCACCGGTGCGCCGGACTACATGCATGACTACGATCACGACGACCACCAGCGTTTTAATCCATTTTTCGACCTCGGATCATGGCACGGGCATCTGTTGCCAGATGGCCCCGCAACAATGGGCGGCTTTCCTGGCGTCGCACTGCTGACCGAAGAGTACATCAACTTTATGGCCAATAATTTTGACCGGCTGACGGTGTATCAGCACGGTAAAAAGGTCGATTTTGCCCTCGAGGCTTACAGCATTCCCGGGGCGCTGGTACAGAAATTGTCATCAAAAGATGTACAGGTAGAGATGACGCTACGCTTCGCCAGTCCGCGCACTTCGCTGCTGGAAACCAAAATCACCAGCAACTCGCCGCTGGATCTGGTGTGGGACGGCGAACTGCTGGAAAAACTGGAGGCAAAAGAGGGAAAAGCCCTGTCGGATAAAACCATTGATGGCGAGTTCCCTGGCTATCAGCGCAAAATCACCGCCACGCACGACGGCCTGAAAGTCACCTTCGGCAAGGTGCGTTCAACCTGGGATCTGCTCACCTCCGGCGAGTCGGAGTATCAGGTGCATAAATCTGTCGCCATGAAAACCACGGTTAATGGTCATCGCTTCACGGGGAAGACCCATATCAACGGTTCGACGACGATTTACACCACCTGGTCTCATCTGCTTACCGCCGAAGATGTGGCAAAAGAGCAGCCGCAGATCCGCGATATTCTGGCGCGTCCTTCTTCTTACATGCTCGCCTCGCAGCAGCGCTGGGACGACTATCTCAAGAAAGGCTTAAACAACCCGGACGCCACGCCAGAACAAACCCGAGTGGCGGTGAAGGCGATCGAAACGCTGAACGGTAACTGGCGCTCGCCGGGTGGCGCGGTAAAACACAATACCGTGACGCCGTCGGTTACCGGCCGTTGGTTCTCCGGCAACCAGACCTGGCCGTGGGATACCTGGAAGCAGGCCTTCGCCATGGCGCACTTTAACCCGGAGATCGCCAAAGAGAACATTCGCGCCGTCTTTTCATGGCAGATTAAACCCGGCGATCCCGTTCGCCCGCAGGACGCCGGATTCATTCCCGACCTGATTGCCTGGAACCTTAGCCCCGAGCGCGGCGGCGACGGCGGCAACTGGAACGAGCGTAACACCAAGCCAAGCCTGGCTGCCTGGTCGGTAATGGAAGTCTACAACGTCACCAAGGATAAGGCCTGGCTCGAAGAGATGTATCCAAAGCTGGTTGCATATCACGACTGGTGGCTGCGAAACCGCGATCATAACGGCAACGGCGTACCGGAATACGGCGCGACCCGCGATAAAGCCCACAATACCGACAGCGGTGAAATGCTGTTTACGGTGAAAAATGGCGACAAGGAAGAAACCCTTTCCGGACTGAAAAACTACGCCAACATCACCAGTAAAGGCCAGTATGACAGCCTCGAGATCCCAGCACAGGTTGCTGCTTCCTGGGAATCCGGGCGTGACGATGCGGCAGTCTTTGGTTTTATCGACAAAGAGCAACTGGATAAATACGTCGCTAACGGTGGGAAACGCAGCGACTGGGTGGTGAAATTTGCCGAAAACCGCAGTAACGACGGTAAGTTGCTGGGTTACTCGCTGCTGCAGGAATCGGTCGATCAGGCCAGCTATATGTACAGCGACAACCATTATCTGGCGGAGATGGCGACCCTGCTCGGTAAACACAAAGAAGCGCAGCGCTACCGCCAGCTGGCGCAAAAACTGGCGGATTACATCAATACCTGCATGTTCGACCCAGACACCCGATTCTTCTATGACGTGAGGATCGAAGATACCCCGTTGACCAACGGCTGTGCGGGTAAACCAATCGTCGAACGTGGCAAAGGGCCGGAAGGCTGGTCGCCGCTGTTTAACGGGGCGGCAACGCAGCCCCATGCGGATGCGGTGGTTAAGGTGATGCTCGATCCCAAAGAGTTCAACACCTTTGTCCCGCTTGGTACTGCAGCGCTAACCAACCCCGCCTTCGGCGCGGACATCTACTGGCGCGGGCGCGTCTGGGTGGATCAGTTCTGGTTTGGGCTAAAAGGGATGGAGCGTTATGGCTATCGCGATGAAGCGTTAAAACTGGCGGATACCTTCTTCAGCCACGCCAAAGGCCTCACCGCAGACGGTCCGATTCAGGAGAACTATAACCCGTTGACTGGCGCACAACAGGGCGCGCCGAACTTCTCCTGGAGCGCGGCACATCTCTATATGCTGTATAACGATTTTCTTAAAAAACAGTAATCTGTGACATACCGCCGGATGGTGCTTCGCTTATCCGGCCTACAAAGACACATTTTCACAGGCCGGATTAGGTGCTTGCACCGATATCCGGCAAATTCATTCTCTGGCTCCACTCCTTTTTTGAATCCCATCACAATCACGGCATTCCCCTTTTCCCTTTTACGCGGCGACGGCTAAATTAGAACTCATCCGACCACATAACAATAATTTTACATACTGGACACCTTTATGAGCTATCCGTCGCTGTTCGCCCCGCTCGATTTAGGCTTCACCACGCTTAAAAACCGCGTGCTGATGGGTTCAATGCATACCGGGCTGGAGGAGTATCCCGACGGTGCAGAACGGCTGGCCGCGTTCTACGCCGAGCGCGCTCGTCACGGCGTAGCGTTAATTGTGAGCGGAGGCATTGCGCCTGCGCTTTCCGGCGTGGGGATGGAAGGCGGCGCGATGCTCAACGACAGCAG
Source organism: Citrobacter sp. CF971 (assembly GCF_006385635.1). Classification (NCBI taxonomy): domain Bacteria; kingdom Pseudomonadati; phylum Pseudomonadota; class Gammaproteobacteria; order Enterobacterales; family Enterobacteriaceae; genus Citrobacter; species Citrobacter sp. CF971. The sequence goes on from NZ_CP041051.1 coordinate 4,273,020, forward strand.
CCAGCTTGCACACCATCGTGTCATTACCGATGCCGTGCATGACGAAGGCGGCAAAATCGCCCTGCAAATCCTGCACACCGGGCGTTACAGCTACCAGCCGCATCTGGTAGCCCCATCTGCTATTCAGGCCCCCATTAACCGCTTTACGCCACATGAGCTGACGCACGATGAAGTGCTGCAGTTGATTGAAGATTTTGCCCATTGCGCCCAACTGGCGCGGGAAGCGGGCTACGATGGCGTAGAAGTGATGGGGTCGGAAGGGTATCTCATCAACGAATTCCTGACTCTGCGTACCAACCAGCGCGATGACCAATGGGGCGGTGAGTATGCCAACCGGATGCGTTTTGCCGTTGAGGTGGTGAGAGCGGTACGTCAGCGTGCCGGTAATGACTTTATAATTATCTTCCGCCTGTCGATGCTCGATCTGGTAGAAAACGGCGGAACCTTCGACGAAACCGTCCAGCTGGCGCAGGCGATAGAAGCCGCCGGGGCCACCATCATTAACACCGGTATTGGCTGGCATGAGGCGCGTATTCCCACTATCGCTACCCCGGTACCGCGCGGCGCGTTTAGTTGGGTGACGCGTAAGCTGAAAGGGCATGTGACAATCCCACTGGTCACCACCAACCGCATTAACGATCCCCAGGTCGCCGATGACATTCTGGCCCGTGGCGATGCCGATATGGTGTCGATGGCCCGTCCGTTCCTCGCCGATGCCGAACTGCTGTCAAAAGCGCAAACCGGACGAGCGGATGAGATCAACACCTGTATCGGCTGTAACCAGGCCTGTCTGGATCAGATCTTTGTCGGCAAAGTCACCTCTTGCCTGGTCAATCCGCGCGCCTGCCATGAAACCAAAATGCCGATCGTTGCGGCAGCTGTACCAAAGAATCTGGCGGTTGTCGGTGCGGGTCCTGCGGGCCTCGCCTTCGCCATTAATGCCGCCGCACGCGGGCATCACGTCACGCTGTTTGACGCACATGGCGAGATTGGCGGGCAGTTTAATATCGCCAAACAGATCCCCGGCAAAGAAGAATTCTATGAAACCCTGCGCTACTACCGCCGGATGATCGACGTGACTGGCGTGACCCTGAAGCTGAATCACTTTGTCAGCGCACACGATCTGCACACTTTCGACGAAGTGATCCTTGCCAGCGGGATCGAGCCACGTATGCCGCAGATCGAGGGGATCGAACATCCAAAAGTGCTGAGCTATCTCGACGTCCTGCGCGATAAAACGCCAGTGGGCAAACGCGTAGCGATCGTTGGCTGCGGCGGGATTGGTTTTGATACAGCCATGTATCTGAGTCAACCCGGTGAAGCCACCAGCCAGAACATTGCGGAGTTCTGCGTGGAATGGGGGATCGACACCAGCCTGCAACAGCCTGGCGGCTTACGCCCGGAAGGTCCGCACTTATCCCGCAGCCCGCGCCAGATAGTGATGTTGCAGCGCAAAGCCAGCAAACCGGGGCAAGGTTTAGGTAAAACGACAGGCTGGATCCATCGCGCCACCCTGCTCTCACGCGGCGTGAAAATGATCCCGGCAGTCAGCTACCAGAAGATTGATGATGATGGGTTACACGTCGTGTTGAACGGCGAACCGGTGATCTTTAACGTGGATAACGTGGTGATTTGCGCCGGACAAGAGCCACGCCGTGAACTGGTCGATCCGCTGCACGCGGCAGGTAAAACGGTGCATCTGATCGGCGGCTGCGATGTGGCGATGGAACTGGATGCCCGACGCGCTATTGCGCAGGGGACCCGCTTAGCGCTGGAGATTTAACACGTTGTATCCCGTAGGTCGGATAAGACAACTGCGCACATCTTTGCCTGATGGCGCTACGCTTATCAGGCCTACGAGGCGGCCGGATAAGGCGTTAGCCGCTATCCGGCACAAGGTCTTAACGACGGCGACCGGTTTTGACCGCTTTTAGCACCACGAATTTATTATTGGTGGCGATGGTTACGCAGTTGCCGAAAATCTTCTTCAACTTGTGGAAGTAGTCGAGGTGACGGTTAGCCACAATGTACAGCTCACCGTTGATTTTCAGGCAGCGGCGGGCGTGGTGGAACATCTCCCAGGCGATATTATCGGTCAGCGCATGCTTCTGGTGGAACGGAGGGTTGCAGAACACCGCGTTGAAGCGGAACGGTTCTACGCCGGAGAGCGCGTTATTAATCATAAATTCGCTGCGATCCAGCGCGTCCGGCAGGTTGGTTTCCACGTTCAGACGGCTGGAAGCGACCGCCATCGGTGATTCATCAACAAACACCACGCTGGCTTCTGGGTTCTTCGCCAGCAGCGTCATGCCCAGCACGCCGTTACCGCAGCCGAGATCGACAATCTCGCCTTCCAGGTTTTCCGGCAGATGTTCCATAAAGAAACGTGCGCCGATGTCCAGCCCGGTACGGGAGAAAACGTTGGCGTGGTTGTGGATGGTCCAGTCGGTGCCTTCCAGCTTCCAGCTCAGGGTCTGGGCGGTATCGGCCAGCGCCGGTTTGGTAAAGGTGCCGTTGATCAGGCGCGCCTTTTTCCATGCCAGCGTGGTGGTGGTTGGTCCCAGCACTTTCTCAAACAGCTCCAGCGTAGAGGTGTGGATATCACGCGCTTTTGCACCGGCGATGATACGCGTCTGCGGCGTGACCACTTCACGCAGGGCGCGCAGTTGCTGCTCCAGCAGCGCCATGGTTTTTGGCAGCTTAATCAGCACCACGCCCGGCGCCTGCGGATAGTCAGCGGTACTGTCGAGGAACTTGACGCTCGACTCGGCAATATCGTTGTGACGCAGGTTCTCACGTGTGGCAAGCTCGCTGAGATAGGAGTCGCCAATGCTGTACGGCGTATGTTCCGCCAGCGCACAGCCCAGCGCGCCGAAGGTATCATTCAGGATCAGCACCGGGCCGCTAATTTCGGTATCGTCCAACTGTTGCAGCAGATATTCATCTGCAGCTTCCCACGCCAGCAGCGGGTTAACGTCATCCGTTTCCGGGAAACGTTTAAGTGACAGCGAACGGAAACCGTTGTCTATGTGGCTCATCGGCCCTCCTGAATGGTAAAATTTCGGCGTATCCCTGAAAAGGGTGCGTGAGTATACACTTTTTATACTTTATATGGGGCACTAATGAGTCAGTTGACCTATCTGCAAGGATATCCGGAGAATTTACTTTCTCAGGTGAGAACGCTGATTGCTGAGCAACGCCTGGGCGCAGTGCTGGAGAAGCGCTATCCGGGTACGCATGACTTCGCGACCGACAAAGCGCTCTGGCAATATACTCAGGATCTGAAAAATCAGTTTCTGCGTAACGCCCCGCCGCTGAATAAAGTCATGTATGACAGCAAGATCCACGTTCTGAAGAATGCGTTGGGGCTGCATACCGCCGTTTCTCGCGTGCAGGGCGGAAAGCTCAAAGCTAAAGCGGAGATCCGCGTGGCGACCGTTTTTCGCAATGCCCCCGAACCCTTTTTGCGTATGATTGTCGTTCATGAACTGGCGCATCTGAAAGAAAAAGAGCACGACAAAGCGTTTTACCAGCTGTGCTGTCATATGGAGCCTCAGTATCACCAACTGGAGTTCGATACCCGCCTGTGGTTAACGCAACAATCGTTAAAGCAAACTGCGTAGTCGCGCACTGGCTTTGTCTTCAGGGCATGCTAAATTGACGAAAGAATCCCTTTTCGCAGCCTGAAGGCCTTTATGATACGTTTCGCAGTAATTGGCACAAACTGGATCACCCGCCAGTTTGTCGATGCCGCCCATGAAACCGGCAAGTATAAGTTAACCGCAGTCTATTCTCGTAGCCTTGAGCAGGCACAGACCTTCGCCAACGATTACCCCGTCGAGCATCTGTTTACTTCGCTGGAAGCGATGGCGCAAAGCGAGGCGATCGACGCCGTCTACATCGCCAGTCCAAACTCCCTGCACTTCCCGCAGACCGAGCTGTTTTTGCGGCACAAAAAGCATGTTATTTGCGAAAAGCCACTGGCCTCCAACCTGGCGCAAGCCGAAGCCGCTATCGCCTGCGCGCGTGAAAACCAGGTCGTGCTGTTTGAAGCGTTTAAAACCGCCAGCCTGCCTAACTTCCTGCTGTTACAGCAATCGCTCCCAAAAGTTGGAAAAATCAGGAAAGCATTTATCAATTACTGCCAGTACTCCTCGCGTTACCAGCGCTATCTGGATGGTGAAAATCCGAACACGTTTAATCCGGCGTTCTCCAATGGCTCGATTATGGATATCGGTTTTTACTGCCTGGCCTCGGCGATTGCGCTATGGGGCGAACCACAGAGCGTTCAGGCCAGCGCCAGCCTGCTGGAAAGCGGCGTGGATGCCCACGGTGTGGTGGTGCTGAATTACGGTGATTTCAGCGTTACGCTCCAGCACTCAAAAGTAAGCGATTCAGTATTAGCCAGTGAAATTCAGGGCGAGTCGGGATCGCTGGTCATCGAGCATATTTCCGAATGCCAAAAAGTGTGCTTTGTTCCGCGCGGGGGAAAAACGCAGGATCTGACGACGCCTCAACACATCAATACTATGCTGTATGAGGCAGAGGCTTTTGCCCATTTGGTTGAATCCGGCGAAGTGGATCACCCGGCACTGGCCGTCAGCCGTATCACCGCTAAACTGCAAACGGAGATTCGCCGCCAGACCGGCGTGGTTTTCCCGGCAGACGAGACGGTAACCTCGCTGACTGCGTAAAAGTGTGTAAATGGAATGTTGCAGGCCATTGACTGAATGCATGGCCTGTAATATTTTGTAACCCGCAAAGGGGAGTAACTTCGTTGTCGGTTGATCGTCATTACGATGTGTGAAAAACCACATCCGGTCACCGGGCGATAACAAAGGAATACGCCATCGTATTCCTTTGTTGTTGTAAGTGAGACCTTGCCGAATGGCAAGGTCTATGCATAAAAAGCAGCGGCTAACGTCATTCGGCGTTGGCCGTTTTTTTATGCATGGGGAAATACAATGAATACTGTCGGCACACCGTTGTTATGGGGTGGCTTCGCTGTCGTAGTGGTAATTATGCTGGCCATCGACCTGCTGTTGCAGGGTCGTCGTGGCGCACATACGATGTCGATGAAACAGGCTGCGGCCTGGTCAATCGTCTGGGTAACGCTGTCGCTACTGTTTAACGCCGCCTTCTGGTGGTACCTGGCGGAAACCCAGGGCCGCGCCGTTGCCGACCCACAGGCACTGGCGTTCCTGACCGGCTATCTGATCGAAAAATCGCTGGCAGTAGATAACGTCTTTGTCTGGTTGATGCTCTTCAGCTACTTCTCAGTGCCGCCTGCGTTGCAGCGCCGGGTATTGGTGTATGGCGTGCTGGGAGCAATTGTTCTGCGTACGATCATGATCTTCGCCGGCAGCTGGCTTATCACCCAGTTTGAGTGGCTGCTGTACGTGTTCGGCGCGTTCCTGCTGTTTACCGGCGTGAAGATGGCGCTGGCGAAAGAAGATGCCTCCGGTATCGGCGACAGACCGTTAGTACGCTGGCTGCGCGGCCATTTACGCATGACCGATACCATCGAAGATGAAAAATTCTTCGTGCGTAAAAACGGTCTGCTGTTTGTCACGCCGCTGATGTTGGTGTTGATTCTGGTTGAGCTGAGCGACGTGATTTTCGCCGTCGACAGTATTCCGGCTATCTTTGCCGTTACCACCGACCCGTTCATCGTGTTGACCTCGAACCTGTTTGCTATTTTGGGGCTGCGTGCGATGTACTTCCTGCTGGCGGGCGTGGCAGAGCGTTTCTCCATGCTGAAGTACGGCTTGTCGGTCATTCTGGTGTTTATCGGTATTAAGATGCTGATCGTCGATTTCTACCATATTCCGATCGCTATCTCGTTAGGCGTGGTATTTGGCATTCTGTTTGTGACGCTAATTGTTAACGCATGGGTCAACCACCAGCACGATAAAAAGCAGCAAATACAGTAAGTTTCATATGCTAGCTGAAAAGCCCGACAGCACACTGCGTGCGTCGGGCTTTTTGTCTATCATGTCAAAATAATGTTAACCCAAAGTTATAAAATATGATCTCAGCGCGGAATCCAGTATATTTCGCTTCCAGAACCCCGTTCTTTCCTTATACTCAGCCATGCAAACATTTGCCCCATCCTGAAAGATGCGTCAACAGAACGCACAAAGGTAAGGCAACAACACAATGAAAGGATCACGACATGACTACGCAACGTTCATCGGGGCTACTCTCGCGTTTGGCGCAAGGGAGCCTGGTTAAACAAATTTTGATCGGTTTGGTACTGGGGATTTTACTGGCACTGGTGTCAAAACCTGCGGCAGAAGCCGTTGGTTTACTGGGTACGCTGTTCGTCGGCGCATTAAAAGCTGTCGCACCAATTCTGGTTCTGATGCTGGTAATGGCCTCTATCGCCAACCACCAGCACGGGCAAAAAACCAATATCCGCCCCATTCTGTTCCTTTACCTGCTCGGAACATTTTCAGCGGCATTAGCCGCCGTTGTCTTCAGCTTTGCTTTCCCATCAACACTGCATCTTTCCAGCAGCGCCAGCGATATTGTGCCACCGTCCGGCATCGTTGAAGTAATGCGTAGCCTGCTGATGAGCATGGTTTCTAACCCAGTTGATGCCCTGCTTAACGCTAACTATATTGGTATTCTGGTCTGGGCCGTCGGTCTGGGCTTTGCACTGCGCCACGGTAATGAAACGACCAAAAATCTGGTCAATGATATGTCCAACGCCGTCACCTTTATGGTAAAGCTGGTGATTCGTTTCGCGCCAATCGGTATCTTTGGTCTGGTCTCATCCACGCTGGCAACCACCGGCTTTGCAACGCTTTGGGGCTACGCCCAACTGCTGACCGTACTGGTAGGCTGTATGCTGCTGGTGGCGTTTGTGGTCAACCCACTGCTGGTCTTCTGGAAAATTCGCCGTAACCCGTATCCGCTGGTGCTGGCCTGTCTGCGCGAAAGCGGCGTGTACGCTTTCTTTACCCGCAGCTCCGCCGCCAACATTCCGGTGAATATGGCGCTATGTGAGAAGCTGAATCTGGATCGTGATACCTACTCGGTATCTATCCCGCTGGGCGCCACCATCAATATGGCGGGTGCGGCGATCACCATTACCGTGCTGACGCTGGCGGCGGTGAATACGCTGGGTATTCCGGTCGATTTACCGACGGCGCTGTTACTGAGCGTGGTGGCTTCGCTTTGCGCCTGTGGCGCATCTGGCGTGGCGGGTGGATCTCTGCTGCTGATCCCACTGGCGTGTAATATGTTCGGTATCCCGAATGATATCGCCATGCAGGTAGTTGCCGTCGGCTTTATCATCGGCGTATTGCAGGATTCCTGTGAAACGGCGCTGAACTCTTCTACAGATGTCTTGTTTACCGCGGCCGCCTGCCAGGCTGAAGACGAGCGTCTGGCAAACAACGCCCTGCGCGGCTAATCCCTGCGCCCCTCCGTCATCGGGCGGAGGGGCTCTTTTCTTGTACGCTTTTTTCAATTTTGAACGGATCAATTCCGCGTTTTTGCATCCGCCGGAAGCGAATAATGTTCAGGCCATTCATCACCAGAAAACTCCCTTCGATCATCGTCCCGCCAATCGATCCCAGCCAGAAATTATGGATAACCCAACAGGCGGTTGCGCACCACATTACGCAACGCACGGTTAACCCTTTGCAGCGAAACAGCGCCCAGGTGCTGGCCAGCGTGCCAATTATCGGTAACAGCTCCATCGCATGCTGTAATTTCGCCAGACCGAGAACCAGGGTGAGGATAATAAAAACGGTCATTACCCACAGTTTGCGGGTATGCATTGAGACAAGTGTGCGGATGGTGTTGAGTTCTGCGCTCATTCCCGCGGGCCAGGCGCCCATCAGAAAAAAATGCACGCCAATGGTGGCGCTATAGACAGCAAGTTGCAGCCGGAAGCGGCGCTCATCGCGATTGAAAAAGGTGGTAATGCCGATCAGAAAGGCGATGACACCTACGCCCTGGGCCAGCCAATACGCGGTCATGAATGATCCTTGTCAGGTAATGCAAAAACAAACGGCGCTCCATATTATGAAACGCCGTTTTTAGATTCCACCATAAACAAACTTACCCAAAAGATTTTGTGCTACAGCAAGGTGGCAAGTTCGCACATCCCCGAGAGCTTACATGAGTAAGTGACCGGGGTGGGCGAACGCAGCCAACACAGCTGTGGTGCAAAAGATGAAGGGTAATTACAACGTTACGCCGCTTTTAAAGATAGCCAGTTCCCGGAAATCGTTGCGCTCGTTGCAGGTTTGCTTACCGTTGGCGAACTCAACGATCGTATCGACAAACTCGCTCAGCAGTTGAGGCATCGCTTTACCGTGGATCAACTGTCCAGCGTCAAAATCGATCCAGTGCTTTTTCTTCGCTGCCAGCTCGCTGTTGGTGGCAATTTTCACCGTCGGTACAAAACCACCGTACGGCGTACCGCGACCTGTACTGAACAGCACCATATGACAGCCCGCGCCCGCCAGGGCACTGGTGGCGACGGCATCGTTGCCCGGTGCGCTCAGCAGGTTCAGGCCATGCGTCTTCAGACGTTCGCCGTAGCGCAGTACGTCCACCACCTGACTGGAGCCTGCTTTTTGCGTACAGCCCAGCGATTTATCTTCCAGCGTGGTGATACCGCCCGCTTTGTTGCCCGGCGATGGGTTCTCGTAGATCGGTTGGTCGTGGGCAATGAAGTACTGCTTGAAGTCATTAACCATGGTGACCAGCTTGCCGAACGTTTCTTCATCGCGGCAGTGGTCCATCAGCAGCTGCTCGGCGCCGAACATTTCCGGCACTTCGGTCAGCACTGTAGTTCCGCCGTTAGCAATCACGTAGTCGGAGAAACGGCCCAGCATCGGGTTGGCGGTAATACCGGAGAGGCCGTCAGAGCCGCCGCATTCCAGACCAAACTTCAGCTCGCCCAGCTTACCCGGTTCACGCTTATCGTGACGCATCACGTTGTACAGCTGGTGAAGATGTTCAATCCCCGCTTCCACTTCGTCTTCCTGATGCTGGCAGACCATGAAGTGAACGCGCTCAGGATCGTACTCGCCTAAGGTTTCGCGGAAGGCATCCACCTGATTGTTTTCACAGCCCAGACCAACCACCAGCACCGCACCCGCATTCGGGTGACGCACCATGTTTTGCAGCATGGTGCGGGTATTAATGTGGTCGTCGCCGAGCTGTGAACAGCCGTAGGTGTGGCTGAAGAGATGCACGCCGTCGATTCCTTCGGCGTCGTTAGTCTCTTTCAGAAAACGGTTCTGCATCTGGCGCGCCATGGCGTTAACGCAGCCTACCGTTGGCAGGATCCACAGTTCGTTGCGCACCCCAACGTCACCGTTCGCGCGTCGATAAATCTGCACATCGCGATCCGCCGGTTGTGCAACTTCCGCCTGAAAATCAGGTTGGTAGCGATACGTATCCAGGTCGCTCAGATTGGTACGCGTGTTGTGAGCATGAATATGCTCACCCGCCGCAACATCCACCAGCGTATGGCCAATTGGCAAACCGTATTTAATGACGTTTTCGCCTTTCGCAATATCGCATAAAGCGAATTTATGGCCACGAGAGACCGCCTGAAGCAGGATTACCGCCTGCCCATCAACGGTGACTTCGTTTCCTTCAGCCAAATCAGCAAGCGCAACCGCGACGTTATCCAGCGCATGGATCTTGATGTATTGCATACCTTCACCCAGGCCTTAGTTCAGTTCAATGGCGAAATAATCGCGCGCATTGTTGAAGCAAATATTTCTGACCATTTCACCCAGCAGCTGGATATCTGCCGGTGCTTCACCTGCAGCAACCCAACGGCCAATCATCTGACACAGAATGCGACGGAAGTATTCATGGCGCGTGTATGACAGGAAGCTACGGCTATCGGTCAGCATACCGACGAAACGGCTCAGCAAACCGAGCTGGGCCAGCTGCGTCATCTGACGTTCCATCCCGTCTTTCTGATCGTTGAACCACCAGCCGGAACCGAACTGCATTTTGCCCGGCATACCTTCGCCCTGGAAGTTACCGATCATAGTCCCAAGCACTTCGTTATCGCGCGGGTTCAGACAGTACAGAATGGTTTTCGGCAGCAGGTTTTGTTCATTCTGCTTGCTCAGCAGTTTGGACAGCTCTTCCGCCATCGGACGGTCGTTGATGGAGTCGAAGCCGACGTCCGCGCCGAGCAGTTTGAACTGACGCAGGTTGTTATTACGCAGCGCGCCGATGTGGTACTGCTGTACCCATTCGCGACGGGCGTATTCAGCGCCGAGGAACACCAGAACGGCGGTTTTGAACTGCGCCACTTCATGTTCACTCAGGGTTTCACCCGCCAGGCGACGCGCCAGAATGCTATCCAGCTCAGATTCGTTAGATTCGGCAAACAGCACCACGTCCAGCGCGTGGTCAGAGACTTTACAGCCGTGAGCTGCGAAGTGATCAAGACGTTTGGTCAGTGCAGCTTGCAGGTCGCTGAAGCGGCGGATATCCGTGTCAGACACTTCACCGAGCTTCGCCATGTAGTCATTAAAGGTCGCCAGCTCAATGTTAAAGGCTTTATCCGGACGCCAGCTCGGCAGCACTTTCACATCAAAGCTTCCGTCTTTAGCAACGGCCGCATGGTGCTCCAGAGAGTCGATCGGATCATCGGTAGTGCCGACCATTTTCACATTCATCTGCTGCATGATTCCGCGCGCAGAGAATTTATCCTGCGCCAGCAGCTCGTTGCACTGGTTCCAGATTTCGTCAGCCGTTGCCGGAGACAGCAGCTTACCTGTAATACCAAACGGACGACGTAATTCGAGGTGGGTCCAGTGGTACAGCGGGTTACCGATGGTGTGCGGAACCGTGGCGGCCCATGCGTCAAACTTCTCGCGATCGGACGCATCGCCGGTACACAAGCGCTCAGCGACGCCATTGGTACGCATCGCACGCCATTTGTAGTGATCACCCTTCAGCCAGATGTCATACAGGTTATTAAAACGGTAGTTTTCAGCGATTTGTTGCGGTGGTAAATGGCAGTGGTAATCGAAGATCGGCTGGTCTTTGGCATAATCATGGTACAGACGGCGGGCAAATTCGGTGTCCAGCAGGAAATCTTCAGTCATAAACGGGGTCATTATCGTCTTCCTCTCAACGAGTGCGTCAGATTGCTTATGTTTTGATGTTGACAAAGTTATCACACCAATTTCTATACGCTGAAGATATTTTCGTGAGTTAGATCAACAAATGGTGACAAAAAAATTACTCTCAAAGAGGTAAATTACGCGTCAAGCCGCGCCAGTTCTGGCTTTGCTGAATCGAAATAATGACCACACGAAGATTCACACTTTTGTGATGGCACTCACCTTTTAAAGCTGTATGACAAGTTATCTTTTGGCCGTCGCGATACATAAGCCGACGGAATGCAAATTACCGATGGATATCCATCGGATTGACCGGTACGGAAACCGAATTAGCACAATTATTGACATGGCAAAGTTCGGGGAGTACCGGCTTTTTTCGGTCCCCCCTCGTAAAAGAACATCCTCCGCCCTGAACTGGAAGATGACCGCTCGTTCGCGGACATAACAAAACGATGAGGTTTTACATGCGTAAAATTAAAGGGTTACGTTGGTACATGATTGCACTGGTGACACTTGGCACCGTGCTGGGTTACCTGACACGTAACACTGTGGCGGCAGCTGCGCCAACTCTGATGGAAGAGTTACACATCTCCACTCAACAGTATTCCTATATCATCGCAGCGTATTCTGCTGCTTACACCGTAATGCAACCCGTTGCCGGCTACGTGCTCGATGTGCTCGGCACAAAAGTGGGTTATGCGATGTTCGCCGTTCTGTGGGCCGTCTTCTGTGGCGCGACCGCACTGGCTGGCAGTTGGGGTGGACTGGCGCTGGCGCGTGGCGCGGTAGGTGCCGCTGAAGCCGCAATGATCCCTGCGGGTCTGAAAGCCAGTTCTGAATGGTTCCCGGCAAAAGAGCGTTCAATTGCCGTAGGTTACTTTAACGTCGGCTCTTCTATCGGCGCGATGATTGCTCCACCGCTGGTGGTCTGGGCCATCGTCATGCACAGCTGGCAGATGGCATTCATTATTTCCGGTGCGCTGAGCTTCATCTGGGCGATGTGCTGGCTTGTATTCTACAAACACCCGCGCGACCAGAAAAAACTGTCTGATGAGGAACGTGATTACATTCTGAATGGTCAGGAATCACAGCATAAAAACGCGACCTCGAAAAAAATGTCGCTCGGTCAGATCTTGCGTAACCGCCAGTTCTGGGGCATCGCGCTGCCGCGTTTCCTGGCAGAACCGGCCTGGGGTACCTTCAACGCCTGGATCCCGCTGTTCATGTTTAAAGTCTACGGCTTTAACCTGAAAGAAATTGCGATGTTTGCCTGGATGCCGATGCTGTTTGCTGACCTGGGCTGTATCGTTGGGGGTTACTTACCGCCGCTGTTCCAGCGCTGGTTCGGCGTTAACCTGATCGTTTCACGTAAAATGGTCGTCACCATGGGTGCATTGCTGATGATTGGCCCAGGGATGATTGGTCTGTTCACCAGCCCATACATTGCTATCGCCTTGCTGTGCGTCGGTGGCTTTGCTCACCAGGCGCTGTCCGGTGCGCTGATTACACTCTCTTCTGACGTGTTTGGTCGTAATGAAGTGGCAACGGCGAACGGTCTGACCGGTATGTCCGCCTGGCTTGCAAGTACGCTGTTTGCGCTGGTCGTCGGCGCACTGGCTGACACCATCGGCTTTAGCCCACTGTTTGCCGTACTGGCGGTATTCGACCTCCTCGGCGCGTTAGTCATCTGGACAGTATTGCAGAACAAATCGGCCAGCGAGGTAGAGTCAGAGTCGCAAACTGGCGATCCCGCTGCGCAAAGTTAACCGGACAAGATTTAACAAGGTTTTGTCATGCTAAGCCGCCAGTTATCTGGCGGCTTTTTTGACGTCGCGAGTGGAGCCGTAATCGTAAAAGTGGTATAACAAATAGAGTCTGCCGTATCATGCCTGGAGCGCATATGGAAATCACTGAACCACGACGTTTGTACCAACAACTTGCCGCTGATCTGAAAGAACGCATTGAGCAGGGCGTCTATCTGGTGGGTGAAAAACTCCCCGCTGAGCGCTTTATCGCCGATGAAAAAAATGTCAGCCGTACCGTGGTTCGTGAAGCGATTATCATGCTCGAAGTTGAGGGCTATGTAGAAGTGCGCAAAGGTTCTGGCATTCATGTCATTTCGAACCAGGCCCGTCACCAGCAGGCCACCGACGAATCGCTTGAATTCGCCAATTATGGTCCTTTCGAGCTGCTTCAGGCTCGTCAGTTGATTGAAAGCAATATCGCTGAATTTGCTGCTACGCAGGTTACCAAGCAAGACATCATGAAACTGATGGACATTCAAGAGCATGCGCGGAATGAAAAATGCTTCCGCGATTCCGAATGGGATCTGCAGTTTCATATTCAGGTCGCGCTAGCCACGCAGAACTCAGCGCTGGCCGCCATCGTAGAAAAAATGTGGACCCAGCGTAGCCACAACCCGTACTGGAAAAAACTGCATGAACATATCGACGCACGTACCGTCGATAACTGGTGTGATGACCATGATCAAATTCTCAAGGCACTGATCCGTAAGGATCCCAATGCAGCAAAATTGGCGATGTGGCAGCACCTGGAGAATACCAAAATCATGTTGTTCAACGAGACCAGCGATGATTTTGAGTTCAACGCCGATCGTTATCTTTTTGCAGAAAATCCGGTCGTTCATCTCGATACGGCGGTTAACAGCGCTAAATAAGCAATCTTTTCGATGCAGGCGCGACAAAGCGCCTGTTTCTCCTGCTTGGTAAGCATTAGGTATAAAGTGTCAGCCTGTGTAAATCCTCTCGCCTCCCTCCATTGCGATAAGCAAAATCACAGTTCAACAACCGTAATTTCTATAACGGACAACGTTGACCTTTGTTACAATTAGATGCTATTTGAATTTTTGTGTTTGAGAGCTTGCTTACTTCACAACTTTACAGGGAATAGTTCAGGCCGTGAATTTGTGTCAGACCGCGATCCATGTAAAAAACACCAATAAAATTGCGGCGTTACAAACTCCAGAAAACCGGCATGACGACAACCGATTCTCCAGGAATATTGAATGGAACTACTGACTCAATTACTGAATGCTTTATGGGCTCAGGATTTTGAAACGCTGGCCAATCCTTCCATGATTGGCATGCTCTATTTCGTACTATTTACCATTTTGTTTCTGGAAAACGGACTGCTGCCAGCGGCCTTTTTACCTGGCGACAGTCTACTGGTGCTGGTCGGCGTACTTATCGCCAAAGGCGCGATGGGTTTCCCGCAAACGGTACTGCTGCTCACTACCGCAGCCAGCCTGGGTTGCTGGCTTAGCTATATCCAGGGGCGATGGCTGGGGAATACCCGCACAGTACAAAACTGGCTATCTCATCTGCCCGCGCATTACCATCAGCGCGCGCATCATCTGTTCCATAAGCATGGCTTGTCTGCGCTGCTGGTCGGTCGCTTCATCGCGTTTGTCAGAACATTACTGCCGACCATCGCAGGGTTGTCCGGCCTGAACAATGCGCGCTTTCAGTTCTTCAACTGGATGAGTGGGCTGCTTTGGGTTTTGATTCTCACAACGCTTGGTTATCTGCTGGGCAAAACGCCGGTGTTTCTCAAGTATGAAGATCAGCTGATGTCTTGTCTGATGCTGCTTCCTGTGGTGTTACTGGTGTTTGGTCTGGCAGGTTCACTGGTTGTTCTTTGGAAGAAGAAATACGGGAACCGAGGGTAAATTATGCTGAAATCATGCATAACGCTCCGACGACTTGCCTGGTCCACCACTTTTATGTTGTTCATTGGCGCGTTGCTCCTGACCTGGTCTGTCATTCGCCAGCAGGAATCAACACTCGCCATTCGTGCCGTAAACCAGGGAGCCAGCATGCCTGATGGCTTCTCTATCTGGCATCACCTGGATGCCAACGGCATTCGTTTTAAAAGCATCACTCCGCAGAATGACGCACTGCTGATTACCTTTGATTCCAGCGCGCAGAGCGCAGCCGCAAAGGTCGTGCTGGACCGAACGTTACCGCACGGTTTCGTTATCGCTCAGCAGGATGATGATAACCAGGCGGTGCAGTGGTTATCCCGCTTACGTGATACTCCACACCGCTTTGGTTAATTTCCAGGAATCTGAATTAGATCACTCACTTTGGTGATTTCATCGTTTAGCGCCTATGATTAATAAACTGGGCTTATGACCCAACGTTTTATTATTCTGGAGCATCGACCCTAAACGACGAGGTCGAATCACAATGGAAGGTTCAAGAATGAAATACCGCATCGCTTTGGCAATTAGCCTTTTCGCTCTAAGTGCCGGCAGCTACGCCAACACCCTCTGTCAGGAAAAAGAACAAGACATTCAGCGGGAGATTAGCTATGCCGAAAAACACAATAATCAGAGCCGCATCAATGGGCTGAACAAAGCGCTGAGCGAAGTCAGGGCAAACTGTACTGACAGCAAACTGCGCGCCAACCATCAGAA
Organism: Citrobacter sp. CF971; assembly: GCF_006385635.1. NCBI lineage: Bacteria > Pseudomonadati > Pseudomonadota > Gammaproteobacteria > Enterobacterales > Enterobacteriaceae > Citrobacter > Citrobacter sp. CF971. The sequence continues at coordinate 4,288,578 of NZ_CP041051.1, forward strand.
AAAAATCGCCGAGCAGAAAAATGAGATTGCCGAGCGTCAACGTGACTTAGCCGAAGCTAAGCAAAAAGGCGATGCGGATAAGGTAGCAAAGCGCGAACACAAGCTTGCTGAAGCTCAGAAAGAGCTAAAAGAACTCGAAACCCGCGATTACTAAGTACGGTAACTAGCCACTCAACTGGAGAAAACTATGTCGAAAGATAATGCTACGGAAAACCTGCGCGCTGAGCTGAAATCTCTTGCGGATACGCTTGAAGAAGTACTTAGCTCTTCTGGCGATAAGTCGAAGGAAGAGATGAGTAAAATTCGCAGCAAAGCCGAACATGCGCTGCGCGAGAGCCGCCATCGTCTGAGTGAAACAAGCGATGTGATTGCCAAACAGACCCGTGAGGCCGCGGCTAAAGCCGATAACTACGTGCGCGAAAACCCATGGACAGGCGTCGGCATTGGCGCTGCAGTCGGTGTGGTGCTTGGTGTACTGCTGTCGCGCCGTTAACAATGGCTGATTCTCAACACGCACAAGGTCCAGGCAAAGGCGTACTGGGTATTGGACAGCGGATCCTGACGATTCTCGTTGAGATCGTAGAGACGCGGCTGCGGCTGGCCGTCGTCGAGCTGGAAGAGGAAAAAGCCAACCTCATCCAGATCCTGCTGATGCTTGGGCTGACTATGCTGTTCGCGGCGTTTGGCCTGATGAGCCTGATGGTACTTATCATCTGGGCCATTGACCCTCAATACCGACTGAACGCCATGATTGCCACCACCGTAGTGCTGTTGCTGTTAGCGCTGATTGGCGGGATATGGACGCTGCGTAAAGCGCGTAAAACAACGCTGCTACGCCATACGCGCAATGAACTCGCGAACGACAGGCGGGCTCTGGAGGATGACGCATAATGAGCAGTAAAGTCGAACGTCAACAACGTAAGGCGCAACTGCTTGGACAGATCCAGCAGCAACGGCTGGATCTGTCTGCTACTCGCCGCGACTGGCTGGAAGCCACCGAGGTCTACGATCGTGGCTGGAAGACGCTGTTGAACCTGCGCGGCTGGGTGTTAGTCGGGAGCAGTATTATGGCGGTTCGCACCATCCGTAACCCAAATCTGCTGGTCCGCTGGGCCAAACGCGGCTTTAGCGTCTGGAGCATCTGGCGTCTGGTGAAATCGACCATCAGACAGCAGCAACTGCGCGGCTAATCCCTTCCCTACCCCCAACCTCAAAATTTTTGAAAAATACTGACAGTTTTCCTTGCTAACAATTCTCATTAGCCACGTTTATTATTCTCTTCATCGACAGCAACGACGCGCTCAGCAGCGTCGTTGCACAAAAAAACACAATAAGCCGCCTGAGTGGTTTCCTGGAGAGTATGATGAAGAAATTAGAAGATGTTGGTGTACTGGTAGCGCGCATTCTGATGCCAATCCTGTTTATTACCGCAGGTTGGGGAAAAATCACCGGATATGCAGGTACCCAACAGTACATGGAAGCCATGGGCGTCCCTGGATTTATGCTGCCGCTGGTGATTCTGCTTGAGTTTGGCGGCGGTCTGGCAATTCTGTTCGGTTTCCTGACCCGTACTACCGCGCTGTTCACCGCAGGCTTCACGCTGCTGACGGCGTTCCTCTTCCACAGTAACTTTGCGGAAGGTGTGAACTCTCTGATGTTTATGAAAAACCTGACCATCGCAGGCGGCTTCCTGCTGCTGGCTATCACCGGTCCGGGCGCATTCAGTATTGACCGCGTACTGAATAAAAAGTGGTAAGCAAACTATACTGAACACATCAAAAAGCGAGGAGATATCTCCTCGCTTTTGCTATCTGAGGAGACGATAAAATGGGACAACTGATTGACGGCGTCTGGCATGACACCTGGTACGATACCAAATCAACCGGTGGGAAATTTCAACGTTCTGCATCGGCTTTCCGTAACTGGCTCACCGCAGATGGCACGCCTGGCCAGACCGGTGAAGGTGGCTTTGCTGCCGAAAAAGACCGTTATCATCTGTACGTTTCTCTGGCCTGTCCGTGGGCGCATCGCACACTGATTTTGCGTAAACTTAAAGGGCTGGAACCGTTTATTTCCGTTTCCGTTGTGCATCCGCTAATGCTGGAAAACGGCTGGACCTTTGACGACAACTTCCCAGCGGCAACCGGCGATACCCTGTATCAGCACGAATTTCTTTATCAGCTCTATTTACACGCCGATCCGCACTACAGCGGCCGGGTGACCGTTCCGGTACTGTGGGACAAAAAAAACCACACTATTGTCAGCAACGAATCTGCAGAAATCATCCGCATGTTTAACACTGCGTTTGATGCGCTGGGTGCGAAAGCCGGGGATTACTATCCACCTGCCCTGCAAAGCAAAATCGACGAGCTGAACGGCTGGATTTATGACAACGTCAATAACGGCGTGTATAAAGCGGGATTTGCCACCAGCCAGGAAGCCTACGACGATGCCGTGGAAAAAGTCTTTCAATCTCTGGCACGACTGGAGCAGATCCTGGGTCAGCATCGCTTCCTGACCGGTGACCAGCTAACTGAGGCCGATATTCGCCTGTGGACCACGCTGGTGCGCTTTGATCCGGTTTATGTCACCCACTTCAAGTGCGACAAACACCGCATCAGTGACTACCTGAATCTGTACGGTTTTCTGCGCGATATCTACCAGATGCCGGGCATTGCGGAGACCGTCAACTTTGACCATATCCGTCATCACTACTTCCGTAGCCACAAAACAATCAACCCGACCGGTATTATTTCAATCGGCCCGTGGCAGGATCTCAGCGAACCTCATGGGCGTGACGAGCGTTTCGCCTGATTTACACTGGCCTCCGTTTGGGTAATGCTGTTCAGTTAACGCCTCAGTTTCGAAAGGCATCAACATGTGCTGGCGGAGGTAATGAATATGCTATTTCAGGGAAAGGGTTCCGTTCACCTCATGTTCATCGTTTCTCTGAAGCACCGATTCCTGTGAACGTGTAAAGGGCGTTCTCCGCCACGCCCTTTACAATCCCGGCTCCCGGCAGGAAAATTGTTGCTATGCAATACCCTCCGCTTATTCCTCCAGGCTACCGGGTCGGGCGCGAGGAAACGTCCCTGTAAAACGCGCCCTGAACCCGCATCCATGCGGGTTCTCCCGGCCTTACGGAAACACGTCGGCAATTTTCAGCCGGACCAGCCCACACCTGACCATCTGCGTTTTTTTTGAATATATCTGAACAGCAAATCAGATTTAACTGGAAGTCAGAGCATTACAGCGATGACCCCGGTCCGGCTGAAAATCGATGAGGCGTTGACGGCTGACCGGGGCTGCCCGCAGGGATGCGGGCAGAGGGGACGGCCTGCATGGACGCAGGCTCGGCCCCGACCCGACAGGCAGACGGAATAAGACGAATACATCGCGCAGCGACGATTTTCCCGCCGGGAGCCTGGGTTGCAAGGGAGGCGGCGGTGAGCCTCCCTTGCCCGTTCACGGGTATAAAGATATCAGAGAAGCAACGCACATGAGGTGAACGGAACCCTGAGCAAGAATCACATGTTCACCATACATGCTTAACTGATCGGCATTGCCCGTTTGGAGGCCAAATAATTAACAACACAAATATTTACCAGCATTCCATTCGCAGCTATTCTTAATTTGATTGCTTTAAAAACAAGTAATTGAACGCAGAACGAGGCAAAAATGGATTGGTATTTAAACGTATTAAAGAATTACTTTGGTTTTGGTGGCCGCGCGCGTCGTAAAGAATACTGGATGTTTGTGCTGGTCAACATCATCTTCACGTTCGTGCTGGGCATTCTGGACAGAATGTTTGGCTGGGAGCGCGCCGGAGGAGAAGGCATATTAACGACGATTTACGGGGTTCTGGTCTTTATCCCGTGGTGGGCGGTACAGTTCCGGCGTTTACATGACACCGACCGTTCAGCCTGGTGGCTGCTGGTGCTGCTGATCCCGATCGTCGGCTGGTTGATCATCATTATTTTCAACTGTCAAAACGGCACTCCGGGGAGCAATCGCTTCGGCGCTGACCCCAAACAGTTGTCCTGAATTTAAATACGCCCCTTCCGTTGGAGGGGCGTATTTCTTATTTACCCGCAAACAGCTTGGGAATTTCTCGCAGACACCAGGATTTCGCCTCGCCCATGCTGTCACGACGCCAGGCCATAATAATATCTATCTCGCTTGTCGATTCCGGACTAACGACCCGCAGTCGACCAGCTGCAATATCCTCTTCCACCAGCGGGTACGGCATTGTCGCTACGCCCAATCCGGCCAACAGCGCCTGACGTTTATCTTCTATCGTACTCACCGTCAGACGCGGCTGTTTATCCAGCAGTTGAACGGTCAGCACCGGACGTTCACGTGCGGTATCCGCCACAGCGATCCCACGGTATTTCACGCGGGTGACTTCCGATAACGGTTCCGGCTCCTGGTGGATAGGATGATCCGGTGCCGCCACATACACGTTCATCAGCGAGTACAGCTTGCGCGAGTTGATTTCGGAAGATGAGCGAAAATGCATATCCGGCGCAATCACGATATCCGCCCGCCCCTGCTCAAGACGCTCCCACGCCCCGGCCAGAACTTCGGTAATAACGGAAAGCTGGGTATTGGCCTTCCCGGCCAGTCTGTCGATCAGCGGGAAAAACGCCGCCGTTGGCACCAGTGCTTCGGTAACGATAGTCAAATGCGTTTCCCATCCGCGAGCCAGCGCTTCGGCATCGGTAGTCAGCTTATCCGCAGCCTCCAGCAGTACGCGCCCACGCTCCAGCAGCATACGCCCGACGTTAGTGAATTTTGTGCGGTGGCCTGAACGGTCAAACAGCACTACGTCCAGCTCTTCCTCCAGCTTCTGCATGGTATAGCTAAGTGCGGAAGGCACGCGCCCCAGTTCGTCTGCGGCGGCGGCAAAGCTGCCGCGCCTGTCTATTGCGTCCATGACGCGTAACGCCTCAAGCGTTAAAGCCCTTTCTTTAGCCATCTCGTTCTCATTCAGGAAATTTGAACATACCGGGCAGAATATCTGGCTAACAATGCAGCGTCTAGCCATTTAACATAAAAGGAAGTAAAGAGAGGTCAAGAACTATGATTACTACCCGTACAGCCAAACAATGCGGGCAAGCAGACTACGGCTGGCTGCAGGCCCGTTATACCTTCTCCTTTGGACACTATTTTGATCCTAAACTGCTGGGTTATGCCTCGCTGCGTGTTCTGAACCAGGAAGTTCTGGCACCGGGGGCCTCTTTCCAGCCACGGACCTATCCGAAGGTGGATATCGTCAATCTGATCCTCGAAGGGGAAGCGGAGTACCGAGACAGCGAAGGCAACCATATCAAGGCCAAAGCAGGCGAAGTTTTACTGCTCGCGACACAGCCCGGGATTAGCTATAGCGAACACAATATCAGCAAAGACAAACCGTTAACGCGGATGCAGCTCTGGCTGGACGCCTGCCCGCAGCGTGAAAACGCCTGCGTACAGAAAGCCACGCTGGGTACCAGTAAGCATCAGCTGCTGGCCTCGCCGGACGGTGAACAAGGCAGCCTGCATCTGCGCCAACAGGTATGGGTGCACCACGTTGAACTGCAGCAAGGTGAATCGCTGAGTTTTCAGTTACATGGGCCACGCGCTTATTTACAGTCGATTCACGGCAGATTCCATGCGGTGACGTCTGGCGCCGAAAAAGAAGCGCTCACCTGTGGCGATGGGGCATTTATTCGTGACGAAACTAACATAACGTTAGTCGCCGATACCCCGCTGCGCGCTTTGCTGATAGATTTGCCCGTATAGTCAGGGAAAACAATGGAGTACGACTATTGAGCAAGAAATCATCAAAAAAACGCCAGCCGCAGGTTGAGCTGAAAAAACGGGAAACGGTTCCCTTCGGCTATGAAGAAATGCTGACAGAGCTGGAAGCGATTGTGGCCGATGCCGAGCTACGGCTGGAAGACGAAGAAGCCGCCTGAAAAGGCGGCTTAGACTTATGCCGGGTGGCGGCAACGCCTTACCCGACCTGGAGATTAATGCGCCTTACTGGCCATGATCTCAATGATCTGCTTGTCGGTTTCCTGCATCGAACGACACGCCAGCGCACACAGGTTAGCGATAGATTGTTCCACGTTATGCGCCACAATCCCTTCGTTTCCGGTTACGGCAGTATCATCCAGTGCCATCAGTACCGCTTTCCACGCCGCAGATGCGCTGGTTGAGACTTTCATCGCGCAGCTGTTTGAAGCGCCATCGCAAATCATTCCGCTCACGTCGCCAATCATGCTGCTGATCGCCATCGCGATGGTGTTGTAGCGGCCATCCACGATCCATGCCATCCCCGCTGCAGCGCCCATCGCCGCCGTGGTTGCTGCGCACAGCGCAGACAAACGAGGAAGCTGATGATGGATGTAGATAGCGCTCAGGTGAGACAACATTAGCGCACGTGCCAGTTTCTCCTCATCCGCGCCAAAGTGCTCGGCCACCACCATGACCGGAACAGTCGCGGTAATCCCCTGATTGCCGGATCCGGAGTTGCTCATGGCCGGCAGCGTCGCCCCGCCCATTCGCGCATCCGATGCCGCACTGGTGCGGATCAGAATAGAGGTGGAGAGATCGTTCGCCAGCAGACCACGCGCGCACTGCTTCTCAAGTGTGGTTCCGATGTGCAAGCCCCAGTTACCACGCAGCCCTTCCTGAGACAACGCACCGTTCAGCTTTGCCGCATCAAGAATAAAGCGGATCGACTCAAACGGTACCGCGTTCACGAACGCCAGAATCTCTTCCAGCGAGGTGTGAGACAGTACCGCCAGCGGCGACTCCAGCTCCTCTTCCTGAGCATTCTGTTCTGTGGTGAACACTACACCCTTATTGGTCTCGATGTGGACTATGTTGGTATGACCGCCCACAATCGTCACGCACGCCCATCCTTCAGCGCTGTAAACCTTCGCGCGGGAAAAGAGGATATCCTCGCAAGGCTCCTGCAGCATCACCGCGACCTTGCCAGCGCTCAACATCGCTTTCGCATCAGCGATCGCTTGGGGCGACGCATCTTTCAGTACCTCTAAACCAGCACGGGCATTTCCCCCCAGCGCACCCAGCGCCGCCGCGACAGGTAACCCGACCATTCCAGTACCCGGCACGGTAACGCCCATGCCGTTTTTCATCAGGTTCGGTGAGACCCACGCATCAATACGTTCAACCGCGCCGTCCAGCTCAGAGGATGCGACCGCTGCCGCCAGCGCCAGAGAGATAGGTTCCGTACAACCCAGCGCAGGCTTAACCTCTTCCTGTACCGCGCGGATAAAACTATCCCATAATGGATTCAATGTAGTCTCAAACATAACAACAACCTTTGCTCAGATAACTCAGGAAAATGCCAGGAACGGAGAAACGCACAGCAGCAGGCCCGTGATAATAATCAGATACAGGGAAGCGCCTTTGTATTTGTGCAGTGAAGGAACTTTGTAGACCAGCCAGGCCGGGATCAGACAACCCACCATGCCGAAGATAGGACTACAAATAGAGGTGAAGCTCAGTACCGGCGCATTGAGCACAATTGCACTCCAGGCCAGCAGGATGGCAAAAATCATAATGCCGCGCTGAACCAGGGTTTCGTTGATTTTCTCGGCTGGCATTTTGCGGCGCAGCACGTTCATTACGATCCCCTGAGTCGCTTCACGGAAACCTAAGTAGACGCCGAAGAAAGCGGTCATAACGGCAAAGATGTTCAGAACAACGCTGACGATTTTCACCCAACCAGCACCCGCACCGCTGATAAACTGCGCGGCAATCGCCAGAGCGGAAATATTCTGCTCATAAGCTTTAACCGCTTCGTCATGGCCCATCGCCAACGTGAAGGAAACGGCGTAGAAAAAGACGGTCACGAACAGAATACCGAACGCGATATTCATCGCTCGCAGGGCTTTATGGCGCGCCACTTCAATGGATTTGTTGCGAGAACGATACGAGATAACCATCGGGCTTAATGTCTGAATAAACAGAATTGAGGTCAGCGTAAATGGCAACGTTATGATCGCGTTTTTGATCAGCAGCGCCATCGGCGGCAGTAAACCTACGTTATACAAATGCCACATCCCAACCATCGATACGCCAAGCGCTGCCACTACCAGCAGCTTGGTCAGCACCATGCCGGTGGAGATTTTAAACAGCAGTTTTTCCCCGCGTGACGAGATGGCCACCAGGATGCAAATCAGCACCAGGCCATAGAACGGGCTGTCGGACAGTAAACCTTCAGTAACGCCAAAAGTATGCAGGTAAGAGGCGCTATCGTTGGTGATGGCGGTGGAGTAGACGAACATCCAGATTACCAGCATCACAAAGTACAACGCACCTAACAGGATGCCCCAGTTTTTACCCAGGTAACCGCTGATCACGCTTGGGTAATCTTTACATTCCGGGGACTCAGCCAGCGTATTGATAAACAGACGCTGGAACAGATACATGGCTGGGTAGCCAATGATAGAAGAGAGTAAGAACACCCACAGCCCCATTAACCCGACCTGGACAGGAAGAAAAACAATCCCCGCACCAATCGCCATACCGATACTCATAATGACCCAGCCGGTGTCCATGCTGTCGAATTTAATGGCTTCACGCCATTCACTTTCGGTCATCCCCGCCCGACGCGCCGGAGCAGATGCGTCGAGTATTACGCTGTTATTCGTTGCCGTTTCCATAAAAATCTCGCTCAAAATGTAGGGTAAGGTTTTATTATTTTTCCGTTCCGCATCAATGCGATACGCGGTACGAGTCGTGCAGGCGAGTTCGTTAGAATAGAGAAATCATACGCCGAGGGTCAGAGAAAAACTTCACATAAATACCCCCTCATTTCATAATGTTTAATAAAGTTTTTCTATTTTATATTTACAAAATGGGATTAATTTCTCTTTTTGAAGCGGATCACAACAAAAAAAAGGGCGCACTCAAGTGCGCCCAAAGGAGAAATAAACACAAATTTAGTTAAGTGCAAATCACTTTGATAGCCAGACCACCACGTGACGTTTCACGGTATTTGTCGTTCATATCTTTGCCCGTTTCATACATAGTCTCGATCACTTTATCGAGCGAAACGCGTGGCTCAGATGTTCGACGTAGCGCCATACGCGCGGCGTTGACGGCTTTTACCGCGTTGATCGCATTGCGCTCAATACACGGTATTTGTACCTGTCCGGCGACCGGATCGCAGGTCAGTCCCAGGTTATGCTCCATGGCGATTTCCGCCGCAATACACACCTGAGACGGGCTACCGCCGAGCAACTCGGTCAGCCCGGCTGCTGCCATTGAACAAGCGACGCCAATTTCCCCCTGGCAACCCACTTCGGCACCAGAAATAGAGGCGTTCATCTTATACAGCGCGCCTATCGCCCCCGCGGCCAGTAAGTAGCGAGCAATGGAGTTTGCATTCACCGGGCGGCGGAACTTGTCGTAATAGGCCAGGACAGCAGGGATAATCCCACATGCTCCATTGGTCGGTGCCGTCACAACCCGGCATCCGGCGGCGTTTTCTTCGCTCACGGCCAGCGCGAACATGTTGATCCAGTCGATAACGTTCATTGGGTCGCTGGACAGGTTATCGCTGGAAACCAGCAACCGACGTAATGCCACGGCGCGGCGCGGGACGTTCAGTGGACCCGGCAGAACGCCTTCGGTGTTCATGCCGCGCTCAATTCCAGCGTGCATAACGTCCCAAATGGCAGCAAAGCCAGCATCGATTTCTTCTTTGCTGCGCATCGCCAGTTCGTTTTGCATCATCAGGCCGGAAACAGACAGCCCGTTGCGCTCGCACAGTTTCAGCAGTTCGCTGGCGGAATGAAAATTGTAGGGCACGTGTGCTTCAACATCATGCGCCTGACCAAATTGCTCCTCTTCAACGATAAAACCACCGCCGATGGAGTAATAGGTTTTGCTTAATAGCGTCTCGCTGCCGTTCCACGCTGTGATACGCATACCATTTTCATGGCGCGGCAGCGTTTCGGTATGAAAGAGAATATTTTCGTCTGGGGAAAAATCGACAACATGCGTGCCCTCTGCAACCGGTAAACGTCCGGTACGGGCCACTTCCTGAGTAAAACCAGCGATAGAATCTATATTAACATTTTGTGGACTGTTACCGGCCAGTCCCATCATGATGGCGACATCTGTCGCATGACCTTTTCCGGTCAGGGAAAGCGATCCATAAAGATCGACCACAATATGCGTAGCTTTGGGGAGTTCCCCGCTGCTGACCAACAGATCGATAAAGCTTTTACCTGCGTTCATTGGCCCCACGGTATGGGAGCTGGAAGGTCCAATGCCAATCTTGAAAATATCGAATGCGCTAATCATATCCACACCCTCGGATTGCCGTTCAGTGAAGACCAGGTTTCACACTCATTAAGGATCGGGGCGATTCTGAGATCGCCCCGCAAGGGATTACAGCGTGTCGCCACGTACGGCGATGGCTTCAATCTCCAGCTTCACATCCTTGGGTAAGCGGGCGACCTGCACGCAGCTGCGCGTAGGGTAGATTGCCTTATGCTCATCAAAGAACTGCTGGTACACCTGATTGATGGTGGCGAAGTCGTTCAGGTCGGAAACGAAAACGGTGGTCTTGACGATATCGCTCACTTTCAAACCTGCAGACTCGACAATCGCTTTCACGTTTTCCAGGCTTTGACGCGCCTGATCGGATACGTTTTCAGCCACTTCACCGGTCTGTGGACACACCGGGATTTGACCTGACGTCAACACCATGCTGCCCAGATCCACACCCTGTACGTAAGGCCCAATCGCCCCTGGTGCACATTCGGTTGCAATAACTTTTCTCATAGTCCCTCCGGCGTCAGAGCGCCTGGGTGAAAGTACGTGAAATAACATCCTGCTGCTGTTCACGGGTCAGCGCGTTGAAGCGCACCGCATAGCCAGACACGCGGATCGTCAGGTTCGGATAGTTTTCCGGGTGCTCAATGGCATCCATCAACATTTCACGGTTCATAACGTTAACGTTCAGATGCTGCCCACCTTCCACATGCGCTTCATGGTGGAAGTAACCGTCCAGCAGACCGACCAGGTTGGTTTTACGCACTCCATCCTCTTTGCCCAGCGCTGCCGGTACAATGGAGAAGGTGTACGAGATACCGTCTTTGGCATAGGTGAACGGCAGTTTGGCGACCGAGGTTAACGACGCCACCGCACCTTTACGATCGCGGCCGTGCATCGGGTTTGCCCCTGGCGCAAACGGCGTACCTGCGCGACGTCCGTCCGGCGTGTTACCAGTTTTCTGTCCGTACACCACGTTGGAGGTGATGGTCAGAATGGACTGCGTCGGCACCGCGTTACGGTAGGTTGGCAACACTTTAATTTTCTTCATAAAGCGTTCGACCAGGTCGCAGGCAATACTGTCTACGCGCTCGTCGTTGTTGCCGTATTGCGGATAGTCGCCTTCGATTTCGAAATCAATTGCCAGGCCGTTTTCATCGCGAATCGGTTTCACGCGAGCATATTTGATAGCCGACAGAGAATCCGCCGCCACGGACAGACCCGCCATACCACAGGCCATCGTGCGATAGACATCACGATCGTGCAGCGCCATCAGCGAAGCTTCGTAGCTGTACTTGTCGTGCATGTAGTGGATGATGTTCAGTGCGCTGATGTACTGCACGGCCAGCCAGTCCATAAAGTGGTCCAGGCTCTCCATCACCGTGTCGTAGTCCAGCACGTCATCCATCAGCGGTGCCGTTTTCGGCCCGACCTGGATTTTCAGCTTCTCATCCACACCGCCGTTGATTGCGTACAGCAACGTTTTGGCGAGGTTGGCACGCGCCCCGAAGAACTGCATTTGTTTGCCGATAACCATCGGGCTGACGCAGCAGGCAATGGCATAGTCATCGCTGTCAAAGTCGGCACGCATCAAATCGTCGTTTTCGTACTGTAAAGACGAGGTAATGATCGACACCTGGGCGGCGTATTTTTTGAAGGCGATTGGTAGCTGTTCAGACCACAGCACCGTCAGGTTCGGCTCTGGTGCCGGGCCCATGGTGTGCAGCGTATGCAGATAGCGGAACGAGTTCTTCGTCACCAGCGTGCGGCCATCAAGCCCCATACCACCGATAACTTCGGTCGCCCAGATAGGGTCGCCTGAGAACAGGGTGTCGAATTCCGGCGTACGCAGGAAGCGCACCATACGGATCTTCATAATGAAGTGGTCGATCAGCTCCTGCGCCTGCTGCTCGTTTAAAATCCCCGCTTTGAAATCGCGCTCAATGTAGATGTCGAGGAACGATGCGGTACGGCCCAGCGACATCGCGCCGCCGTTCTGCGATTTCACCGCAGCCAGGTAAGCAAAGTACACCCACTGCACCGCTTCCTGCGCATTACGTGCCGGGCGGGAGATATCGCAGCCATACTTCGCCGCCATTTCCTGCATTTGCAGCAGAGCGCGACGGTGCTCAGACAGCTCTTCACGCAGACGAATCGTGGCTTCAAGATTCTGGCCCCACTCCAGGTTCGACTGGAGATCGGCAAACTGCAGTTCACGCTCGCGCACCAGGTAGCGGATACCGTACAGCGCCACGCGGCGATAATCACCGATAATACGGCCACGGCCATAGCCATCCGGCAGACCTGTCAGTACGCCGGATTTACGGCAGCGCAGCATATCCGGAGAGTAGGCGTCGAATACGCCCTGGTTATGGGTTTTACGCAGTTCAGTAAACTGGTATTCAAAATCAGCATCCATCTCACGACCATAAGCATCAAAAGAGCTTTTGATCATGTTGATGCCACCAAACGGATGCAGAGCGCGCTTGAGCGGCTTATCCGTTTGCAGACCAACGATTTTTTCCAGTTCTTGTTCAATATAACCCGCATCATGCGCGGTTATCGTGGTAGCAATATTAGTATCGAAATCAACCGGCGCGTGCGTCGAGTTTTCAATACGGATGCCCGCCATAACTTTTTCCCACAATGCAGTGGTCGCAGGCGTTGCTTCGGCGAGGAAAGATTCATCCCCTTCATAAGGCGTATAGTTGTGCTGAATAAAATCACGGACATTAATTTCTTCTTTCCAGTCCGTACCTTTAAAGCCATTCCAGGCTTCGGCATACAGCATATCGCTGGTATCGATATTTACCTTCATGAAAAATAATCTCTCTGCTGAAAATTAATTATGCAAATGCTACTGGAGTATTAATTTTGCCTAACGCAATGGCATCACGTGCAATCATTTTCTCTTCATTTGTGGGAATAACCGCACAAATAACACGAGCATCTTTATTTGAGATAATTCTTTCACCATGGGAATTTGGCAGACTATTCATTTCGTTGTCGATATTCACGCCTAAAACGGCAAGGTGCTCAATAACCAGACGACGAATTAATACTGAGTTCTCACCTATTCCACCAGTGAAAATAATCCCATCAAGACGATGCAACGATGCGGCATGCCCGGCGATATGACGCGCGATACGATGCACAAACGTTTTAATCGCCAGCTGCGCACGCTCATGTCCCTCGTGCCAGGCTTTTTCTAACGTACGTAAGTCAGAGGACAAACCGGAAATACCCAGTAAACCGGACTCTTTATTCACTACGCGCTCAAGGTCACTCAGCGTCTGGTTGGTTTCGCTGGCAATCCACGCCATCGCGCCGAAATCAACGTCGCCACTGCGTGTCCCCATCATCAACCCTTCCAGCGGCGTCATGCCCATTGAGGTATCAACGCTCTGGCCGTTACGCACCGCACAGATTGACGCGCCGTTCCCCAGGTGAGCCACAACCAGACCCGAGTCATCACTCTGCAGGTCGAGAAGGTCATGCGCTTGCTGAGAAACATAGCGATGCGACGTACCATGGAAGCCGTAACGACGAACGCCCAACTCTTCGAAATATTTCCACGGTAAACCGTACAAATAGGCTTCAGGGGCCATCGTCTGGTGGAAGCTGGTATCAAATACCGCAACCTGCTGCCGGCCAGGGAAAAGGTGCTGAGCAGATTCGATCCCACTCAGGTTCGCATAATTATGTAACGGTGCTAGCGGCGATACCCGGCGGATATTATCGATAACTTCGTCAGTAATAATTGCTGATTCGGTAAAGATATTTCCGCCGTGGGCAATGCGGTGGCCAATTAAGGCCACGCTGTCCATTAAATTACGTTTCTCTAGTTCAACGGCAATTGCTTTCAATGCGTCTTCGTAGCTGTGGTGAGCCAGCTTAGCTGGCTCTCCTCCATTAATTGCTATGAACGCATTTTCAGAGTTAATACCGTCCGCGATTCCCGCCATTAAAACTTCACAGTTAGCTGCATCCAGCACTGAGAATTTAATGGAAGACGAACCACAGTTAATAACCAGTACTACCGGAAACTCATTCATTTCACTACTCCGCTCATCCTGAGCTTAAGGATTAAAACAGTTTGTAGACAATGTTCAGGATGGTCAGCAGACCAATCACGGTAACAAACACGTTATCCAGACGGCCACGGTATTTCGCCAGTGATGGCGCTTTACGGATGGCATACATCGGCAGCAGGCAGAGCAGAGAGGCAATAATCGGCGCGCCCATTGCTTCAATAAGGTCCAGGATGTTCGGGTTGGCGTAAGCCACAACCCAGGTGGAGCCCATGATGAAGATCATGCTGATGGTGTTCAGTTTGCCGGCGGAAACTTTGGTCTTATCGCCTTTGTAACCAAACTTCAGCACCAGACCGTTCAGACCTTCCAGCGTACCCAGGTAGTGGCCGAAGAACGATTTGAAGATAGCAACCAGGGCGATAATAGAAGCACCGTATTCCAGAACGGTCGCGAAGGTGGACTTCGTCCCGGACAGTGAAGCGAAGTGGTTCGCCAGATAAGACAGTACTGGAATGTTCTGCGCTTTCGCATCCGCCATGTTTGCCGGAGACAGCGTGAACAGGCAGCTAAAGGCGAAGAACATTACCACCGCAACCATCAGCATACTGGCGCGGGAGATGATTTTAGAACATTTCTGCTCGGTAAATTCGCGACCGAAATCTTTCTCATACTCTTCGCGTTTAGAGACCACGAAGGAAGAAACGATTGGCGAAAAGTTGAAAGAGAACACCATGATGGAAATACCCAGCCATACGGTAACCAGGATGCCGTCATGGCCAGTCAGAGCGATATTGCTGATATCAACCTGATCGATAACCGCTGAGTTCCAGTAAGGAATCAGTGACAGAGAGATAAGCACCAGGCTGGCAATGAACGGCCATACCAGGTAGCTCATCACTTTAACCATCAGATCTTTACCAAACCAGATGACGAATGCCATCAGCAGCAACAGGAACAGCGCCACGAAGCCACGGTTCAATGCTGGCATCTGCAGCTGGTTTTCCCAGAAGGTCATAAAGGTGTTGGTAATGGTGACGCCATAAATCCACAGCAGCGGACAAATCGCAAAGAAGTAGAGGAACGTGATAACCACGCCGCCCGTTTTACCAAAGTGCTCTTCAACCGTTTCTGTGATGTTACCGGAAGGATTAGAACCGGAAAGACACAGGCGTGCCAGCGCACGGTGGCAATAGAACGCGATGGGGTATGCTAACACCAGCATGATCAGAATGGGGATCAGTCCGCCAAAACCTGCGCGGATAGGGAAGAACAGCACCCCAGCGCCGATGGCTGTACCAAATAAACCCAGTGTCCAGGTGGTGTCCGATTTGCGCCAGGACGACTGTTTTGTCTGGCTGGATACAATGCTATCAGTAGTACTCATATCCTATCCTCAACGAAGTATATTAAGCGTCAACTAAACCAGTAATTTGAGATACACGAGAAAGGTCGATATTACCGCCAGAAATAATGCTGACTGTTTTTCTGTTCTGGATATAGCTATCTAATTTCCCGCTTAATAATGCTGCGCATGCCAGCGCACCGGCACCTTCAGTTACAACTTTATTTCGCTGAATTAATGCCACCATGCTGTTGCGAATTTCATCTTCGCTGACCAGGACAATGTCATCCACCAACTCACGAACGATTTCATACGTTAAAGTACCCGGGCGGGAGACGTCACAACCATCCGCCAGGGTGCCGGTCGTTCGGTGCGTGGTTATTTCTCCAGCGTGGAAAGAAGCCGCCATGCCGTGAACGTTTTCAGACTGCACACCAATAATTTTAATGGTCGGGTTAATAGATTTAATTGCCACCGCAATACCCGCAATCAGACCACCACCACCAATTGGCACAATCACGTTATCGACATCGTACAGATCTTCCAGAATTTCCAGACCAATAGTGCCCTGACCAGCAATAACTTTCGGGTCATCATATGGTGGAATAAAGATACGGCCTTCCGTTTCCACAATCTCGCTAACCTTAGCGATGGTGTCGTTGAAGTTGTCGCCATGCAGCACAACTTCCGCGGAATAATCGCAGGTTGCCGCTACTTTAGACTTCGGTGCGCCTTTCGGCATCACCACTTTGCCGTCGATACCGAGCATGGCGCAGGAGAGAGAAACCCCTTGCGCATGGTTACCTGCAGAGCAAGCCACCACGCCCTTCATTCTTTCTGCTTCTGTTAAGGAACTGAGCTTGTTAAAAGCGCCACGGATTTTAAATGAACCGGTACGCTGCATGTTTTCAAACTTGAGGAAAATTTCCCCTTTGCAACGTTCACTAAAATAGTTAGAGCGAGGCATTCCAGTTTTATAAATTTTCCCCGCCAGTCTTTTTTTCGCTTCGAGGATATCTTCAATTGCAACTGGGAGATCGTATGTAATGTGCATTAGAACCTCTTACTAGGGTATTAAAGTAAATAGATAGCCGTGACCATTGTCAGATATAGACAGATGGCGTTTATTTTTTGTTAAAACAATTTCAATCTTTAATCAATTTCAATTAATTGCCTTCGTCTCCGACAATTATATGATGAATACTCTTTGGCTAATTCCACCAAAATAGATGCTGCTTTTTTAATTCGATAATTTTTCGACCAAACGGCGGCATAACGCGCGACGGGTAAGGTTTCTTGTACCGGGATAGTAATAAACTGGTTTGAGCCAAACGGTGTGGTCATATCGCAGGGAATTACTGTTAAGAAATCAGCATTGAGAACAAGATTATAAATGGTGACGACGGAGTCAGTATTAACGATGTTTTCACTGCTGATGCCATTATTCTGTAACGTGGTAAGAAGTTCGCTGTAGTACCCCATATTCGTTTGTGGCAACACCCACTGTTCGTTTTTCAACGCGCTCAGCGAGGTGATGCCGGTGCATGTTCGGGACTTGCTGGCAACCAGGATAAAGTCTGACTCAAAGAGCGGCTCCACATGCAGATCGTGCAGTTTCATCTCATCGCTCAGCGTACCGATGGCAAAATCCAGACGCCCGTCACGGATTGCCGGTAAGAACGAGGAGAGCTGAGCTTCATACATAGAAACCTGTGCTTTCGGGAATACCTCTTTGAATTTTTTAATCATGCCGGACATGATGGTGAAGGCAATCAGTGAAGGAAAACCAAACGACACATCAACGACCGCATTGCTCGTCATGCTGTTCATCTCATCAACCATGTTTTTCATTTCACGGGTAATTGATTCAGACCATGAGAGCATCACCTGACCTGCCTGAGTCAATGTCACACCAGTATTTTTACGCACAACTAACTCAATACCAAAATAAGCCTCAACATCGTTGATGATTTTACTGACAGCGGGTTGAGTTAAACCTAATTCTTTTGCAGCTGAGCCGATAGAACCGCTTCTAATGACTTCCTGAAAGACCACTAAGTGCTGTGTTTTAGGGAGTGTAATAGTATTCATATCGACCTGCGTTAATTACTTTGTTGACGGCAGGAAGTGTACCAAATTAAGCAAACAAGGATATGTGCTACCCCTCACAAATCCCCTTGACTTACATTTTGTAAGACTATTATAAAAAATGAAACCACTTATAAATCATATGGATACGAAATACATATCTCACTTTACCCTGACTTTAATCAAAAAAAGATGGGGGGATAACGATTTTTTATGGCTATAACATCGCCATTTTATCTGTTATTTCTAAAAACCAGGAAAGGCTATATTTCAATCAATTACAGCGCAATTATCGGGCAGAATGACACTTAAATTTAATGAGTAATTTATCAAATATAATTATATTTCACCGTTTGTGGTGATTAAATAACGCCATGCATCACATTTTTTCGCCATATTTGTTTGTAAAGAAACATTGCGTTTATTAAAATTCAATCTAGACAATACAAATAATCATCATATGCAACATTACATTAACACTAATTTTGTACACTTTATTAGCGCGTAATTTTGTGATGGCGATCGATTGCGTTCGATTATTCTCGATAAAAACGTATCGCTCAGCGTTTTGTGCTAGCCATCACAAAAACGAAAATACCCTACAACGCATTCCCTCAAATAAAAGACATTCAGCGCATAAATAAAGGTCAAATAAAGAGTAGATGAAGAGAAAATAAACGCCAGAGTCGTGTTAAACCAAGCGTAACGCGACAGATATAACGTCTGCCGGATGGCGGTGTAAACACCTTATCCGGCCTACAAAACCCGTTCCAGCCATCCCTGTAGGCCTGATAAGCGCAGCGCCATCAGGCATAACAACCTGCCCAGAAAGCAAAAAACCCATCAAAGCGGGGTTTCATAAAGAGTGAAGCTGACCGATAAGCCGCGTTCTTTTGAGTATAGCGTCGTGGACAGTCATTCATCTGGCCTACCCGGAAAGCAAAAACCCCGCCGAAGCGGGGTTTTATAAAGAGTGAAGCTGACCGATAAGCCGGGTTCTGTCGTGGACAGTCATTCATCTAGGCCAGCAATCGCTCACTGGCTCAAGCAGCCTACCCGGGTTCAGTACGGGCCGTACCTTGTGAACCCCTATTTGGCCTTGCTCCGGGTGGAGTTTACCGTGCCACGGACTGTTACCAGCCGCGCGGTGCGCTCTTACCGCACCCTTTCACCCTTACCTGATCCCACTTACGTGGGCCATCGGCGGTTTGCTCTCTGTTGCACTGGTCGTGGGTTTCCCCCCCAGGCGTTACCTGGCACCCTGCCCTATGGAGCCCGGACTTTCCTCCCCTCCGCCCGTCTCCCCCGAAGAGGACGACGACGAAGCGGCGACTGTCTGGTCAGCTTCGGCGCGCAGTATAGAGGGTTTGCGGGGTAATGTCACCCCGCACTGCGCATTCCTATCGCTAACGTGGCGGCGATGTTTCTTGAGGCGCGATAAATATTGTCAAATGCCCCACGGAAGGCCTCTTCCAGCGTACTGATGCTGGTCAATACGCTAAACACCGCATCGATACCATATTGATGCACCACCTCCACATCGCGCGTCAGGCTGCCGCCAATACCAATTACCGGTTTGTGGTATTTCTTCGCGACGATCGCCACGCCCACCGGCACTTTGCCGTGAATGCTCTGGCTGTCGATGCGTCCTTCCCCGGTCACCACCAGCGTACAGTCGTGAATATGCTCTTCCAGATTGAGGGCCTGAGTCACAATCTCTATCCCACTGCGCAGCTCCGCGCCTAAAAAAGCCATTAACGCGGCGCCCATACCACCGGCAGCCCCCGCCCCGGGAACATCCTTCACATCTACCCGCAGCGATTTTTTAATGATGTCGGCGTAGTGAGAAAGATTGCGGTCCAGTTCGAGAATGCGTTCTTCCGTCGCCCCTTTCTGTGGGCCGAAGATGCGCGAAGCGCCAGTATCACCTGTGAGCGGATTGGTCACATCGCAGGCCACGCGAATGGAGCAGGTTTTTAATCGCGGATCCAAACCGGAAATGTCGATGCTGTTGAGGCTCATCAGACTGCCGCCCCCGTAGCCAATCTCAGTCCCGTTAGCGTCGCAAAGTTTCGCGCCCAGAGCCTGCACCATACCCGCGCCGCCGTCGTTGGTTGCACTACCGCCAATGCCGATAATAATGCTCTGCGCCCCGCTATCCAGCGCCTGCAAAATCAATTCCCCGGTACCACGTGACGTGGTGACTAACGGGTTACGCTTATCAGGAGGGACTAACGCCAGACCACTGGCTGCCGCCATTTCGATAAACGCAGTTTTACCATCTCCGGACATGCCCCAGCAGGCATTCACTTTTTCGCCCAGCGGCCCCGTTACCCACGCGGAATATTCACTCCCTTGCGTGGCGGCAATCATGGCTTCGACCGTTCCTTCGCCGCCGTCGGCCACCGGAACTGAAACATATTGCGCATCGGGAAATATTTCCCGAAATCCTTTTTCTATTGCCTGAGCGACCTCAGTGGCAGATAGACTTTCTTTATAAGAGTCTGGGGCAATTACGATTTTCATAGTTATGTAGCCTGACTGTGCCGCGCAAGGCAAGAAATACAGGGCGCACATCCGCGCCCTTCTTGTTAGCGTGTGACTTCCACTTTCGCCAGTTTTTCGTAGTAGCATGCGAGCGCGCTGTGATCGGCGGTGCCCAGCCCATCTGCGCGAAGCGCCTGCATCATCTCCATGACTGCAGCAGTCAGCGGCAACTGCGCGCCGACCCCATGAGAAGTGTCCAGCGCATTCGCCAAATCTTTGATATGCAGGTCAATACGGAAACCTGGCTTAAAGTTGCGGTCCATGACCATCGGCGCTTTCGCGTCCAGCACGGTGCTTCCGGCCAGTCCGCCACGGATCGCCTGATACACCAGATCCGGGTTCACACCCGCCTTGGTCGCCAGCGTCAGCGCTTCAGACATCGCCGCAATGTTCAGCGCTACAATCACCTGGTTCGCCAGCTTAGTGACGTTACCCGCGCCAATGTCGCCGGTATGTACCACTGAGCCAGCCATCGCTTTCAGCAGATCGTAATACTTGTCGAAAATCGCTTTATCGCCGCCGACCATTACCGACAACGTACCATCAATCGCTTTTGGCTCGCCGCCGCTGACCGGCGCATCCAGCATATCCACGCCTTTCGCTTTCAGCGCGTCGCTAATTTCACGGCTGGCCAACGGTGCAATGGAGCTCATGTCGATAAGCACTGTGCCCGGTTTCGCACCTTCAATAATTCCGCCTTCACCCAGCGCCACTTCCTTAACATGCGGCGAGTTCGGCAGCATGGTGATGATCACGTCGCACTGCTCAGCAATATCTTTCGCCGTGGCGGCGGTTTCAGCACCTGCGGCAATGACTTCCGCAATGGATTCCGGGTTACGATCAGCAACCACCAACGAGTAACCTGCCTTGAGGAGGTTTTTACTCATTGGTTTACCCATAATACCGAGGCCAATAAAACCAACTTTCATTGTCATGTCTTTATCTCTCTCTACTGTCGATGGTGGTTATTTCTTAAAAGATTCAGCCAGTTTCTGCGTGGCTGAACGGAACACGCCAAGGTCGCTGCCAACAGCAACAAAGGTCGCGCCCCATTCCAGATAACGACGCGCATCCGCCTCCACCGGCGCCAGAATTCCGCTTGGTTTGCCATGTGCTTTCGCGCGGGCAAAAATGTGCTGGATAGCTTTCTGCACATCAGGATGTGACGCATTGCCGAGATGGCCTAGCGCCGCAGCCAGATCGCTTGGGCCGACGAAGACACCGTCTACACCTTCGGTCGCCGCGATGGCGTCAACGTTATCAACGCCCTGCTGACTTTCGATCTGCACGATGATGGTGATGTTCTTATTCGATTGCGCAAAGTAGTCCGGTACGGTGCCAAACATATTGGCGCGATGGGAGACGGACACGCCGCGAATACCTTCCGGCGGATAGCGGGTCGACGCCACGGCGTTCACCGCCTCTTCTTGTGTCTCAACGAACGGGATCAGGAAGTTGTAAAACCCAATATCCAGCAGGCGCTTGATAATCACCGGCTCGTTGGTCGGCACGCGTACGACCGGCGCG
The DNA here is from genome assembly GCF_006385635.1 of Citrobacter sp. CF971. Lineage (NCBI taxonomy): Bacteria > Pseudomonadati > Pseudomonadota > Gammaproteobacteria > Enterobacterales > Enterobacteriaceae > Citrobacter > Citrobacter sp. CF971. Next base: position 4,310,418 of record NZ_CP041051.1, read on the forward strand.
CTGGCGCTGCCTTTCAGCGCCATCAATTGCGGGATAAACGTCGAGATATCGTTTGGCGCGTGTTCGCCGTCCAGTACCAGCCAGTCAAAACCCGCCAGGCCTAAAACTTCGGTACTGATTGGGCTGGCCAATGCAGACCAGCAGCCAATCTGAATCTGTTGCGCCGCGAGGGCCGCTTTAAACTTATTCGGGAAAATCGTGTTATTCATCGCCTATACCTTTGTTTATTTCTGCAATTCCATACGTTTAATGTCACCGACAATAAACAGGTAGCAAACCATTGCCATCAGCGCCGAACACCCTACAAACATCAGCGCAGCATTAAATGAGTGCAGCTCGCTCACCAGATAACCAATCACCAGCGGGGTGACGATAGAGGCTACGTTGCCAAATACGTTAAATACTCCACCGCACAGACCAACGATTTCTTTCGGCGCGGTATCGGAAATCACCGGCCAACCCAGCGCGCCGAAGCCTTTGCCGAAGAACGCCAGCGCCATCAGCGCAACCACCAGAGTGGTGTTATCGGTGTAGTTACACAGAATAATGGTCGACGCGAGCAACATTCCGAGCACAATCGGCAGCTTACGTGCCAGGGTGATGCTGAAGCCACGTTTAATCAGATAATCAGAGAACACACCGCCGAGCACGCCACCGGCAAATCCGCACAGCGCAGGAATCGACGCCACCAGACCGACTTTCAGGATCGACATGCCTTTTTCCTGTACCAGGTAAATCGGGAACCAGGTAAGGAAAAACCAGGTGATAGTGTTGATAAAATACTGTCCGAAGAACACGCCAAGCATCATGCGGTTTGTCAGCAACTGCTTGATATAATGCAGTTTAGGACCACCTGATTTCACATCGCCGGGCTTTTTATGGTCCATATCCACGACCGCGCCGTTTTCAGAGATAAACTTCAGCTCTTCCTGCGACATACGCGGGTGATCGGTTGGGTTATGAATAAACTTTACCCACAGGCCGGTGAGCACAAAACCGATAACGCCCATCACGGTAAAGACGTGCTCCCAGCCCCAGGCAAAGGTCAGCCAGCCCAGCAGCGGCGAAAACAGCGCCAGAGAGAAATATTGTGCGGAGTTAAAAATCGCAGATGCCGTACCGCGCTCTTTCGTCGGGAACCAGGCCGCCACAATACGGGCGTTCGCCGGGAAGGACGGCGCTTCCGAGAAGCCCAGCATAAAGCGCATGATGAACATTGAAATACCCGCCCAGGCCAGCGGGAACATGTCGACAAAACCCTGCAGAAAAGTAAACAGCGACCAGAAGAACAGACTGTAAGTGTAGACTTTCTTCGAACCGAACTTATCCAGCAGCCAGCCGCCAGGGATTTGCATCAACAGGTAAGCCCAACCGAAGGCGGAGAAAATGTAACCCATTGAGATGGCACTGAGCTGCAACTCTTTCGCCACTTCCGTGCCGGCAATAGATAGCGTGGCACGGTCCGCGTAGTTAACGGCGGTAACAATAAATATTATTAGCAATATTAAGTAACGGGTGTGCGTACCTTTCTTTTTCTCGACAACTGTATCCAGTATCATTCTAATTACCTCGGGTACATAAAAGTTTTTATTATTATTTGGCAGATATCCCTGGTGATAAATTACCGATAATAAAAACGTATAATAATTTATCAGACGCTATGAAACCGTGATTTAGTATAATCAGCAGTGCAACGTTAATCATTGTGCAAGCGCTCATTAAACATGCGTTATGAAAATAATGTTTTGGGCATATGCACACATGCATGGGCGCTAATCCACACATTTACGTATTGCTACCCCTGCTGGTGCGGTCTTGCTGAGTTTAAGTGATCATTGTCACATTCTTCACGATAAACTCCTGACATTCTTATTTCACGATACCGAATCTTTATTACTGAAAATGAGATTCAAAATATAAATATCCACACTATTATCACCACTTGTTGGAGAATACTGGACAATGGCCGACATCGAAATTAGACAAGAATCGCCAACGGCGTTTTATATTAAAGTTCACGAAACAGATAATGTGGCGATAATTGTCAATGACAATGGTCTGAAAGCCGGAACGCGTTTTCCGGACGGACTGGAACTCATTGAACATATTCCCCAGGGTCATAAAGTGGCGCTATTGGATATTCCTGCTCATGGCGAAATCGTGCGTTATGGCGAAGTGATAGGCTATGCCGTTCGCGACATCCCACGCGGCAGCTGGATTGATGAATCAATGGTTGAGCTGCCCAAGGCTCCGCCGCTGGAGACGCTGCCGTTGGCAACTAAAGTGCCTGAGCCGCTGCCGCCTCTCGAGGGTTATACCTTCGAAGGTTACCGCAATGCTGACGGTAGCGTTGGCACCAAGAATCTGCTCGGCATCTCCACCAGCGTGCACTGCGTGGCGGGCGTGGTGGACTATGTGGTGAAAATCATTGAACGCGATCTGCTGCCCAAATACCCGAATGTTGACGGTGTGGTGGGGCTCAATCATCTGTACGGTTGCGGCGTGGCGATTAACGCTCCAGCCGCCATCGTGCCCATTCGAACTATTCATAATATTGCGCTGAACCCTAACTTTGGCGGTGAGGTAATGGTCATTGGCCTCGGCTGTGAAAAACTGCAGCCAGAGCGCCTGCTGGAAGGCACCCACGATGTAAAAAGCATTCCGGTCGACAGCGCCAGCATCGTCAGCCTGCAGGATGAAAAACACGTCGGCTTTCAATCAATGGTTGCCGATATTTTGCAGGTGGCCGAACGCCATCTGGCAAAGCTCAATCAGCGCCAGCGTGAAACCTGCCCGGCATCAGAGCTGGTGGTCGGCATGCAGTGCGGCGGCAGCGATGCGTTTTCCGGCGTGACGGCCAATCCAGCGGTAGGTTATGCCTCCGACCTGTTAGTACGCTGTGGCGCGACAGTGATGTTCTCCGAAGTCACCGAAGTACGCGATGCCATCCACCTTCTGACCCCGCGCGCGATTAACGAAGAGGTGGGTAAACGCCTGCTCGAGGAGATGGCCTGGTACGACAACTACCTGGATATGGGCAAGACTGACCGGAGCGCCAACCCATCACCGGGCAACAAGAAAGGCGGTCTGGCAAACGTGGTGGAAAAAGCACTGGGTTCTATTGCGAAGTCGGGCAAGAGCGCGATTGTCGAAGTCTTGTCGCCGGGACAGCGTCCAACCAAACGTGGCCTGATTTACGCTGCCACCCCCGCCAGCGATTTTGTCTGCGGTACGCAACAGGTTGCTTCCGGGATCACAGTACAAGTCTTTACCACCGGTCGCGGTACGCCGTATGGCCTGATGGCCGTGCCGGTGATTAAAATGGCGACACGCACGGAGTTGGCCAATCGTTGGTTTGACCTGATGGACATCAACGCCGGTACCATCGCTACCGGAGAAGAAACCATTGAAGACGTGGGTCTGAAACTGTTCGAGTTTATTCTCGACGTCGCCAGCGGACGTAAGAAAACCTTCTCAGATCAGTGGGGACTGCATAACCAGCTGGCGGTGTTTAACCCGGCGCCAGTGACCTGATTATCGAAACGAAAGCCAACGAAAAAACGGGGATTTGTCCCCGTTTTTAATGTCGATGCTTCAACAAATAAAGTGATAACGTTCGCATTTTAAGAGGTTTTTTTAAACATCTGTTTTTTTCGATTCAAACCTGCCAAATGAACCTAACGATATGAAATTAAAAGGAATAATACCACCATTGTTTTACGTTATATTTTCGTTTTGATAAAAGAGAAACCTACCGAAAGACGACCTTGTTTTAATACGATAATCCCCTCTTTTTTACTGCTTTGACTTTCTCCGGTGTAAAACAGATTATTCATAGGCTGCTGTAATTTACCTCATAAGCATTCTGACCTGAATAAAGAGGGAAGTTATGTATACCCTGAATAAAAATAATGTCGCATTGGCTTGTCTTATTTCCTGTTTACTGGCAACTCCTGTCTTCGCGAGTGCTGAAGGCCAGTCAGACGCAAAGCCTGTTAAATTACGCTACACGTTATGGGACCGCAATCAACTCCCTGGCGAACAACAGCTCGTTAATGAATTTGAAAAAGACAACCCCGGAATTAAGGTCGAAATTGAACTAACTCCTTATGACCAGTATTTTATCAAACTCAGTTCAGCAGTCGGTGGAAATGTAGCACCGGATGTATTCTGGATGAACATGCCTAATTTCCAGCAATATGTGAAAAATGGCATGCTGGAACCACTGAGTAATTATCTGAAAGATAAATCAGCGCCGAAACTGGATGATTTTGTTAAAAGCTCAGTCGATGCCTACCAATACCAGTCGCAACAATATGCCATCCCAAGGGATATTGATGCAATTGCCGTCTGGTACAATAAAAAAATGTTCGATCAGGCTGGTGTGAGCTATCCCGATAAAAACTGGACATGGGACGATTTAAAACAAAAATCAGAGCAGTTGCGTAAAGGGCTGGATAAACAGTCTTATCCACTGGCAATGGAATTCAGCAGCGGACAGGATAGTTACTTTAACCTACTATTACAGGCCGGGGATAAGATTGTACTACCTGAGGGCAAAACGGATGTTGCCAATGACAAAGCTATCGCCGTCTATCGCGATGTTCAAGGCATGCTGAACGCGGGACTAATCCAACCGCCAGGCGAGATGGAAGCCTCAGACGTCTTCCAGTCAAACCGGGTAGCCATGGTCTACGCTGGCTCATGGTGGGCATTACCCTTCTCTCAAAATGAGCTGATTAAGGATCACATCGGCGTATTGCCAATGCCAAAAATGGCAGAGCAGGCAGGTGTATCCCATAGTCTGGCATTTGCTATGTCAGCCAAAAGTCAGCATAAAGATGCGGCGTGGAAGTTCATTGAGTTCATGAGTTCTGAGCATGCGCAGCAGACTCTGGCGACGGGAAAAGTCGTGATCCCCGCTAACCAAAAAGTGGCCAAAGAGTGGGCTGAAGGCTTTAAGGATATTGATGTTTCAGCCTATATCGATTCGTTGGCTTTCTCACATAAATATCCAACCGCGGGCTCCAATACCGCTAAGTGGAATAGCATTCTGAATGATGGCTTGAAAAAAGTGTGGACGGGTACTGACCCAGAGAAAGTCATGCCTGGTGTTGCTAAACGCGTTGAACGAGAAATGCAGAAATAATCCTGAGGGAGCCATGCTCCCTCTCGCTTTCTCCCGCGCAATATATTTTGGTTGCACAGTGAGCACCCCGGAGTCTGTATGAGCTATTCAGATGAAACTACATCCCCACAATTACCGGCCAGAGAAGTGCAAAAAAAATCCCTGACCAAGCTGGAAAAAGAAGAACGCTTCTGGGGATGGATAATGATTATGCCGTTACTGGCGGGGTTAATTGTTTTTTACTTTACTCCATTCTTCCAGAACGTTTTTTATAGTTTCACTGACCTGGGAGAGTTTCAGATCTGGACGACGATCAGCTTAGATAACTATATTAATTTATTCAGCGATGATGAGTTTCGTTCAGCAATATATAACACCTTGGCCTATGTTTTTATTTGCGTACCGATAATCACCGTTTTGTCATTACTGCTCGCAATTGGCCTGAATCAGGCGATTCGCGGTCAGTGGTTGTTTCGCACGCTGTTATTTCTGCCCGCTGTCACTATGCCTGCGGCTATTGCTATGGTCTGGCAGTGGTTGATGAACCGAAATTTCGGCTTAATTAATCAGATCCTGGCCTTTTTCGATCTTCCGGCCATCGGTTGGTTATCCGATCCCGATGTCGTCCGCCTGAGCGCCTCGTTGGTTATCATCTGGTCGGCTATTGCGCTGAAGATGATCATTCTACTCGCTGGATTGCAGGGGATTCCCAAACAAATTTATGAAGCGATGTCGCTGGATGGCATCAGCAAATTGCGTGGATTCTGGTCTATTACCTTACCGCTAATGATCCCCACGCTGTTTTTCGTACTGGTGATCTCTTTTATCGAAACGCTGCAAATTTTCGATGTGGTTTATCTGCTGTTTGGCAGTTCATCCATGGTGGACGATCAGACGATGACTATCGCCTATCTCTTCTATAAATACGCCTTTATCTACCATGAAAAAGGGTATGCCTCAGCGATCGCCGTGGTGATTTTCGTTATCACGATGGTCCTGACGCTGCTGCAAATATGGATTGGTAAACGACTTAAAGCACAGTGAGGCAACCACGATGTTCATGACTAAACGTGAAAAATGGCTAATTTACGGCTTGATGATCCTCGCGACGCTGGTAACTGTGGTTCCCTTCATCTGGATGATCATCACCTCTTTTAAAACCCAGGCAGAAAGCATCGCCTTTCCGCCGATCCTGCTACCTGCCAACCCAGGGTTTCAGGCTTACGGTAAAATCTTGCATGAAATGCCTTTTGGTAGCTTTTACTTTAACTCGATCGTCTCCACGTTGGTCATCGTCATTTTGCAGACGCTGATTGCGGCAATGGCAGCGTACGGTTTCTCCCGACTGCGTTTTAAAGGGCGAGATGTCCTGTTTATGCTGTGTATTTCAATTCTGATGGTGCCCGGTCAGATCTTTTTAATCCCACAGTTTTTAACCGTTGAAAAAATCGGTTTGCTGAACTCAATTCCTGGACTGGTGCTACCGGGTTTATTCAGCATATATAGCGCCTTTTTATTGCGTCAGTTTTTTCTGTCAGTACCTAAAGAACTGGAAGAGGCAGCCATTATGGATGGGTATAACCATCTGACTATTTTCTTCAAAATTATGCTGCCATTAATTAAACCAGGGCTGATTGCCTGCGTCATTATTAACGGATTGTGGAGCTGGAATAACTTAATGTGGCCGCTGATCGTCAACACCTCCATGGATAAAATGACATTACCGGTGGGGTTAGCCTCACTTTCCGGACGCTCAGGCGTGGAATATCCGATGTTAATGGCGGGCGCATTGCTGGCGATTATCCCGATGTTGTTACTTTATATCTTCTTCCAGCGCTATTTTATTCGCGGCATCGCTGGTGCCGGAATTAAAGGATAAGGGGCAGTGTTATGTCAGGTATTCAATTACATGCAGTAAGCAAAGTCTATCCCAATGGCTTTCAGGCGATCCATGGCGTTGATCTTGAAATCCACGATGGCGAATTCATGGTGTTTGTCGGGCCATCAGGCTGCGCCAAATCAACGCTGCTGCGCATGATTGCAGGTCTGGAAGATATCACTCATGGTCATATCGCAATCGGAGAGAAGTGCGTCAACGACCTGCTACCAAAGGAGCGAGGCGTTGCCATGGTCTTCCAGAATTATGCCCTCTATCCCCACATGACGATTTATAAAAATATGGCATTCAGTCTGTTAGGGAAAATGAGCAAAGAAGAGATTGATATCCGCGTACGGGAAGCTGCACACAAGCTGGAAATAGAGACATTACTCGATAAAAAGCCCGGCCAACTTTCGGGCGGTCAATGTCAGCGCGTTGCCGTTGGCAGGGCCATCGTGCGTAAGCCAGACGTTTTTTTGTTTGATGAGCCGCTTTCCAACCTGGATGCAAAGCTGCGTGTTTCAATGCGCGTGCGGCTGACAGAACTGCATCGACAACTGCGTCACGAAGGCGTGAGCGCAACCATGGTGTACGTCACGCACGATCAGATTGAAGCGATGACGATGGGAGACAGGATTTGCGTTCTTAATGGCGGTCGTATTATGCAGGTGGATACCCCAGGAAATATCTACCATCACCCCAGGAATAAATTTGTTGCTGGTTTTATTGGTAATCCGGCAATGAATATTATGCTGCTTGATATTGAACCCGGCACTCGTGGTCTGCGCCTGGCTGATAATTTAATCCTGCCATTAAATACACGCTTGAGTAACCTACTGGAGCAATATCCGCACTCCAGCGTCTGGTTCGGCATCCGGTCAGAGGCCATTCAGTTAGCCTCGCAGCATGACGTCTCTGCGTTCGATGCGCACATTACCAACGTAGAAAGGATGGGCAACGAAGACCTTCTGCATTTTGATATTGGTGAGCAACATATGATCTTACGTATTAACTCTTCACCCGACTGGGCCCCTCTTCCCGGCGAATCTATCAAAGTGAAATTTAATCTGGAAGCCGCCTTTTTGTTTGATAAAAAACATGAAGAAAATTTGGCCTGACCGTTATTCAGGCTAAGTGAAAAATGAGAGGTTTATATGTGTGCGAATAAAGTGACCGTATTAGTGGTAGGGGCTGGTGCGCGCGGAGAAATATATGCTCGCTATGCGCTTGAACATCCAGACAGAATGCAGGTAGTAGGCGTTGCTGAGCCCAGAGAGGCGTATCGCCAGCAGTTTGTCGCACAGCATAAGATTGCTCCAAATAACGTATTTTGCGACTGGCAAGAGGCTGCGGCCCAACCCAAAATGGCCGACGTAGTACTTATTTGCACGCAGGATAATATGCACAAAGATCCTGCCGTGGCGTTTGCCAATCTCGGCTATCACATTCTGCTGGAAAAACCGCTCGCCCCTACGCCAGAAGATTGCCGGATCATTATTGATGCGGTTAAACGCAACAACGTATTACTGGCCGTCGCGCACGTCCTGCGGTACACCCGCTATACGCAAAAGCTGAAATCACTGCTTGATGATGGCGTAATTGGCGATATTGTCAGCATGCAGCATCTCGAACCCGTAGGTTACTGGCATCAGGCGCACTCGTTTGTACGTGGTAACTGGCGCAATGAAGCAGAATCGTCATTTATGTTATTACAGAAATCCTGTCATGATTTGGACTGGATCCGCTACATCATGGGCGACAACTGCAAGGACGTAGGATCATTTGGCAGCCTGAGCCACTTTGTGAAAGAGAATCAGCCTGCTGGCGCCGCCGACCGCTGCCTTGATTGTCAGGTTGAAGCAACCTGCCCCTGGTCTGCCTGCAAAATTTATCTGGGTGAAAACCACAAATGCACTCCCCACTTCCGTCGGGTGCTGACTGCAGATCCCAGCGAAGAAAATGTCCGCCAGGCGCTGCGCGATGGGCCTTATGGTCGCTGCGTTTATCGTTGTGATAATGATGTGGTGGATCATCAGGTTGTTAACTTACGTTTTGCCCACCAGCAGACGGTGACCTTTACCATGACCGCATTTACCAAAATGGAAGATCGAAAAACGCGCCTGTTTGGCACCAGAGGTTATCTGGAAGGTGATGGCGAGCAGATCCGGGTGTTTGATTTCCTGACAGACAAAGAAACAGTGCATCAGATCGAGGAGATCGCCGCTGGAACACAAACCCAGATGGGGGGACATGGTGGTGGCGATTACTACCTGATGGATCGCTTTATCCATGCAGTGATGGCCAACGATCAAAATATGATCCTTTCTGGCCCGGATGAGTCACTGGAAAGTCACTTAATGGTCTTTGCCGCAGAACGCGCTCGCAAGGAAAACAGTCTGGTTACGCTGTGAAGCCGGAGGAGATGAGGCATGTTTTACGGTGTTGATATTGGTGGAACCAAAACTGAAATTGTCGCTTTTGATAAGGAAATGCAGGTTTGCTGGCGTAAGCGCGTTGCCACGCCAGTTCAGGATTATGAACTCTTTCTTTCGACCTTTACTTCACTTATTGATACCGCCGACTGGGCGACAGGAACGCAAGGAAAAATTGGCATCGGCATGCCAGGTCTTATGGACAGACATACCGGAAAACTACTGTCATCTAACGTGCCCTGCCTGACCGGACGTCAGGTGATGAACGATCTGGCCCACCGCCTCAATCGTTCGGTTGAACTGGACAATGACTGCTGCTGTTTTGCACTCTCGGAAGCCCATACCCAGCAGGCTCGCCAGTTCTCCAGAATTTTTGGTGCCATTATTGGCACCGGCATGGGTGGAGGGTTAGTCATTGACGGTCAGTTGTATCGGGGTCGCAACCGAATGGCCAGTGAGTTTGGCCATTTACCGCTTCCGGCAACGTTTATGCGTCGTTATCATTTACCGGAACTGAAGTGCGGTTGTGGCTTACAAGGGTGTCTGGAACGCTATCAATCCGGCCCCGGTTTACTGTGGCTCCACAAACACTTCAGTGGAGAACAACTCAAAATGGAGACCCTGCTGGAGCATTATCGTCATGGCAATGCCAGCGCCGTTACTACCATAGAAGCATGGATTGATATGTTGGGTTGTACGCTGGCGCAATTGCAGTTGATTCTGGATGTCGATGCTTTTGTTCTCGGCGGTGGGGTTTCCAACATTGAAGAAATTTATACGTTGCTGCCGCAGGCCATGTCACGTTATTTGTTCCCGGGATTAGAACCTGCCCGCGTATTCCCGGCCATCCATGGCGCATCCAGCGGGGTTCGCGGTGCCGCATTGCTGCTGGTTGAACAGGGTACGCAGACCCACTAAAAAACTGCTGGCGGGGGAAACTCGCCAGCAGTTTCAGTTATTCATCCGCAATCACCACATCCACCCCAAGCTGGATTAACGTCCGGTGGTAATTTTCTGGGATCCCGCTGTCGGTAATCACCCGGTCAATCCCGCTGATTTCGCTAATCATACAGAAACTTTTGCGGCCAAACTTGCTGGAGTCAGCGACTACCGTGACCTCCTGCGCAACTTCACACATTACCTGATTCAGATGTGCTTCTCCCGGATGTGGCGTGGTAATTCCCGCTTCCAGGCAGAATCCGTCAACGCCTAAGAAAAGCTTATCAAACCGGTATTGTCTAAGCTGGTGTTCTGCTGAAGGGCCATACAATGAATAGACGCTTTGCCTGACATTCCCTCCCAGAATCATGACGTCTACGCGCTCAAAATTCGCCAGTTCCCATGCAATGTTGAGCGCATTGGTCATCACCACCAGATCGCGGCGATTTTTTAACATGGGAGGAATGAGCGTGGTGGTCGAACCGGAATCGAGGATTAGCGTGTCACCATCTTTCACAAAGCTGGCCGCTTTTTCGGCAATACGCGTTTTCACATCTCGATTCAGCCGGTCCTTATCCTGCAAAGGCCGGTCAAGGGCAAAGTGCTGATTGAGAACCGCCCCGCCGTAGGAGCGCATGACACATCCCTTCTGTTCCAGATAACGTAAGTCGTTGCGGATCGTAACCGATGACACACCAAAATGGACGCTCAGTGGCTCGACACGAACGCTACCCTGATCGCATAGCAGATCAATTATTTGCTCGCGACGTCTTAAGTTATCCAGCATTTCTATTGCTCCATCAAATATTCATGTTGTTTTGTTTTAGCGCTTTAGCACTTTCGTTTTCTTTTGAATATATTACATCAGAAGCAATAAGGTGAATTTGTGCGCACTGGCCCAGCGTTGAATTTAACAAAAATTGACTATTTTCTTTCGTTTTAGCAAATCGAAACGAAGAAAACCGAAAAAATGAAAAGGTCAAAAGCGAGTAAGATGCGAGAAAGAGACGGGAAGCATGCAAAAAAACGAAAGCGAGCTACTAAAAAAGCTCGCTTATGGTTTGTTTTTGTTTAATTGAATGGGATCACATTTTTGAATTTTAGAGCGGGACTACTCAACAATGATCACTTCAACACCGCTGCGGCGTAGTTCCTGCAAGCTCTCCTCTGGGATGCCTTCATCAACAATGATGGTGTGGATCCTCTGGGTATCAATAATCTTATGCAGGCTGGAGCGGTTAAACTTCGTCGAGTCGGTAACGACAATGATACGTTCAGCCACTTCACACATCCGGCGGTTGAGACGCGCCTCATCTTCGTTGTGCGTGCTAACACCACGCTCTAAATCGATAGCATCAACGCCAAGAAACAGCATGTCGAAGTGATAATTTTGTAGCGACTGCTCAGCCTGATCGCCATAAAACGATTGTGACTGACGACGCAAATGACCGCCGGTCATCAGCAGCTCAACCCCTTCGGCTTCCAGTAGCGCATTGGCGACATTCATACCGTTAGTCATAGCAATGACATTGGTATGCTGGCGCATCAGGCGGGCAATTTCATAGGTCGTGGTGCCGGAGTCAAGGATCACGCGGTGTCCCGGTTGAATTAACTCTGCGGCGGCTCTGGCAATACTGCGTTTTACTGCCGTATTAAGTGAACTCTTATCTTCAACAGAAGGCTCCACAACAGGCGCATTGCTCTCGCATATTAGCGCTCCGCCATAGGCACGTACCGCAATCCCCTGCTTTTCCAGAAAGGCGAGGTCGTTGCGAATAGTGACCGTGGAGACGCCAAAAAATAAGGAAAGATCGTTAACCTGAACGCTTCCCTGTTGCCGTAACCGCTGGATGATCTGCTCACGTCTTTCGCTGGTGCCAATAACGCGCTTGTCTGCAGAGGACTCGGTGTTACTCATAAGAAATCCTTTAGTTGAACCTTTCGTTTTATTTCGTTTTGTCTATTAACGCCTTTCTTTTGCGCGAATGCAAGCCCCGCAAGCAGGGAAGAGCCGGACGAACTTACGCTGAAACCTTTCATTGTGTTTCTTTTGTGAAACAGATCGGAAAACTATTATCTTTCGTTTTATTTTTATAACACCATGATGCAGTGTTAAATGAAACAAAACGAAAGATTGATGTCGCAGTAATCTGACCTGGAGAGGAAAGTGAAACATCTAACTAAAATGGTCGAGCAGCATAAACGGGGGAAGGCAAACGGGATTTATGCCGTTTGTTCCGCGCATCCAATCGTATTGGAAGCCGCAATACGCTACGCCCATGCAAACCATACACCGCTGTTGATCGAAGCAACCTCTAATCAGGTTGACCAGTTTGGCGGCTATACGGGTATGACACCAGCCGATTTTCGCAGTTTTGTCTGCCGTTTAGCCGACTCGCTTGATTTTTCTCAGGATATGCTGATTCTCGGCGGAGACCATCTCGGGCCAAACCGTTGGCAAAATCTGCCTGCGGAACAGGCAATGGCAAATGCAGACGATCTGATCAAGAGCTATGTCGCCGCAGGCTTTAAAAAAATCCACCTCGATTGCAGCATGTCTTGTGCTAACGACCCGGTTCCACTGACGGATGAAATTGTCGCTGAGCGCGCCGCACGCCTGGCAAAAGTCGCCGAAGAAACCTGTATGGCACATTTTGGCGAGTCGGATCTGGTCTATGTGATTGGCACAGAAGTGCCGGTTCCAGGTGGCGCTCACGAAACGTTAACCGACCTGGCGGTAACAACGCCCGATGCCGCACGCGCAACGCTTCAGGCTCACTATCACTCCTTTGAAAAGCACGGTATGGAAGGTATCTGGCCGCGTATTATCGCCCTGGTGGTGCAACCTGGCGTTGAATTCGACCACACACACATCATTGATTATCAACCACAGAAAGCTGTGGCACTCAGCAAAATGGTGGAAGACTACGACACACTCGTGTTTGAAGCGCATTCTACCGATTACCAAACGCCACAGTCCTTGCGCCAACTGGTGATAGATCACTTCGCTATCCTGAAAGTGGGACCTGCGTTGACCTTCGCTCTGCGTGAAGCACTGTTTTCACTGGCCGCGATTGAAGAAGAATTACTGCCTGCAAAAGCTTGTTCAGGCCTACGACATGTGCTGGAAAGCGTGATGCTTGATCGCCCAGAGTACTGGCAGAGCCACTATCACGGTGATGGCAACGCACGCCGTCTGGCTCGCGGATACAGCTACTCCGATCGGGTTCGTTACTACTGGCCGGACAGCCAGATTGATGAAGCATTCGAACGTCTGGTACGTAACCTGGCGGATGACCCCATTCCACTGCCGCTGATTAGCCAGTATTTACCCTTGCAGTACGTAAAAGTGCGCGAGGGAGATCTCAGCGCCACGCCGCGAGAACTCATCATTAACCATATTCAGGACATACTGCAGCAATATCACTGCGCCTGCCTGGGTGCTCCAGCTCGTAACGCATAACAAAAAAGAGAAAAATACCATGCCAAACATTGTATTAAGTCGCATTGATGAACGTCTGATTCACGGTCAGGTTGGTGTGCAATGGGTCGGGTTTGCGGGGGCAAACCTGGTGCTGGTCGCTAATGATGAGGTGGCTGAAGATCCAGTGCAGCAAAACCTGATGGAAATGGTACTTGCAGAAGGGATCGCCGTACGTTTCTGGTCACTACAAAAGGTGATCGACAATATTCACCGTGCCGCCGATCGCCAGAAAATTCTGCTGGTCTGCAAATCGCCTGCGGATTTCTTCCGTCTGGTCGAAGGCGGTGTTCCTGTTAACCGTATCAACGTTGGCAATATGCACTACGCCAACGGCAAACAACAAATCGCCAAAACGGTTTCTGTAGACGCTGCCGATATTACGGCGTTCAACGGGCTCAAAGCCGCTGGAGTGGAATGCTTCGTTCAGGGCGTTCCAACAGAACCCGCCCAGGACCTCTATAAACTTCTCTGAGGGATTCACAATGGAAATCAGTCTGTTGCAGGCTTTTGCGTTGGGTATTCTCGCCTTTATTGCAGGCCTGGATATGTTCAACGGGTTAACGCACATGCACCGCCCGGTTGTTCTCGGGCCGCTGGTCGGCCTGATTCTGGGCGATCTGCATACCGGTATTTTAACAGGTGGTACGCTGGAACTGGTGTGGATGGGTCTGGCCCCGCTGGCTGGAGCTCAGCCGCCAAACGTGATTATCGGCACTATCGTGGGAACCACGTTTGCCATAACGACCGGAGTGAAACCCGAAGTTGCCGTAGGTGTGGCGGTACCGTTCGCCGTAGCAGTACAAATGGGGATTACTTTCCTGTTCTCTGTGATGTCCGGGGTGATGGCTCGCTGCGATCGCATGGCAGCAAATGCCGATACAGCCGGGATTGAGCGGGTCAACTATCTGGCGTTGCTCGCGCTGGGGACCTTCTACTTTTTATGCGCGTTCCTGCCAATTTACTTTGGCGCGGAACATGCCAAAACCGCGATAGATGTTCTGCCGACGCGTCTGATTGACGGCCTCGGCGTGGCAGGCGGCATCATGCCAGCTATCGGCTTCGCCGTACTGCTGAAAATCATGATGAAAAACGTCTATATCCCCTACTTCATCCTGGGTTTTGTCGCCGCAGCCTGGCTCAAACTCCCTGTGCTGGCAATCGCCGCCGCAGCACTGGCAATGGCGCTGATCGATTTTCTGCGTAAATCACCTGAACCTACAGCTCCCGCAGCACAAAAAGAGGAATTCGAAGATGGCATCTAATCAAACGGCTCTGCCGAACGTTTCCGAAACCGAAGAAACGCTGCTGTCCGGCACCAATGAAAACGTCTACGAAGACCAGAATATCGGTGCCGAGCTGACGAAAAAAGATATCAACCGTGTTGCCTGGCGTTCAATGCTGTTGCAGGCCTCTTTTAACTACGAACGTATGCAGGCATCAGGATGGCTGTACGGCCTGTTACCTGCTCTGAAAAAGATCCACACCAATAAGCGCGATCTGGCGCGTTCGATGAAAGGCCATATGGGCTTCTTCAACACGCACCCATTCCTGGTCACGTTTGTTATCGGGATTATCCTGGCGATGGAACGCTCCAAGCAGGATGTGAACAGTATTCAAAGCACCAAGATTGCCGTGGGTGCGCCACTTGGCGGTATCGGGGATGCCATGTTCTGGTTAACGTTACTGCCTATTTGCGGCGGTATCGGGGCCAGCCTGGCGCTGCAAGGCTCTATTCTTGGCGCTGTTGTCTTTATTGTTATGTTCAACGTGGTTCATCTTGGTCTGCGCTTTGGGCTGGCACACTATGCTTATCGAATGGGCGTTGCTGCCATCCCGCTGATTAAAGCTAACACCAAAAAGGTTGGACATGCGGCATCCATCGTTGGGATGACGGTGATCGGCGCGCTGGTAGCGACCTATGTTCGCCTGAGCACTACGCTGGAAATCACTGCTGGCGATGCAGTAGTGAAACTGCAAACAGATGTGATAGACAAGCTGATGCCTGCTTTTTTACCGCTGGTCTACACATTAACCATGTTCTGGCTGGTCCGCCGTGGCTGGAGTCCTCTGCGCCTTATCGCCATTACCGTGGTGCTCGGCGTCGTAGGTAAGTTCTGTCACTTCCTGTAAACATAAGGGGTTGTAGATGTTAGGTATTATTTTGACGGGTCATGGCGGGTTTGCCAGCGGAATGGAAAAAGCGATGAAACAGATTCTGGGTGAACAATCACAGTTCATCGCCATCGACTTTCCGGAAACCTCAACCACCGCCTTACTCACATCGCAGCTTGAACAGGCGGTGAGTGAACTGGATGCGCAGCAAGACATCGTGTTTCTGACAGACCTGTTAGGCGGGACACCATTTCGCGTCGCTTCCACCCTGGCCATGCAAAGGCAAGGCACCGAGGTGATCACCGGCACTAATCTGCAACTACTGCTGGAAATGGTGCTGGAGCGCGATGGCCTGACCAGCGAAGCATTTCGCTTGCAGGCGCTGGAGTGCGGGCACCGTGGTTTAACTAGCCTGGTGGACGAACTGGGACGCTGTCGTGAGGAAAAGCCCGTTGAGGAAGGGATATGAGACAGCTACTTCGCGCCAGACGTCTACTGACCGAACGAGGCTGGCTGGACGATCATCAAATACACATTGAAGACGGCATCATTGCAGAAATAGAGCCAATCCCCTCCGGCGTTATGGTCCACGATGCAGAGCTGCTTTGTCCGGCTTACATTGATATCCACGTGCACGGCGGTGCGGGCGTCGATGTGATGGATGAAGCACCGGATACGCTCGACAAACTGGCGATGCACAAAGCACGTGAAGGGGTAGCCAACTGGCTACCCACTACCGTCACCGCTCCACTACCAGATATTCGCAAGGCGCTTGAGCGTATCGCCCATCGTTACCATTCCGGAGGGCCCGGCGCACAGGTGCTGGGCAGTTATCTTGAAGGCCCGTACTTTACGCCGCAGAACAAAGGGGCGCACCCGCCTGAGCTTTTCAGGGAACTGGAACTCAGTGAACTGGATGAACTGATTGCGATTTCCCAGCAAACATTGCGCGTCGTTGCGCTGGCACCAGAAAAACCCGGTGCATTGCAGGCCATCGAACATCTGAAGCAGCGCAACGTACGGGTGATGCTGGGACACAGCGCTGCTACCTGGGAACAAACCCGCGCGGCCTTTGACGCCGGTGCTGACGGACTGGTGCACTGCTATAACGGTATGACCGGCTTACATCATCGGGATCCAGGAATGGTTGGCGCAGGGTTAACCGACCCTCGCGCCTGGCTGGAACTTATCGCTGACGGACACCATGTCCACCCAGCGGCCATGAAGCTCTGCTGCTGTTGCGCCAAAGACAGGCTGGTGCTGATCACCGATGCCATGCAGGCTGCAGGAATGCCAGACGGGCGCTATACGCTCTGCGGTGAGGAAGTGGAAATGCACAGTGGTATTGTGCGTACCGCTTCCGGTGGTCTGGCTGGTAGCACGCTCTCGGTTGATGCCGCCGTACGTAATATGGTCGAGCTCACCGGGATAACGGCAGAAGAGGCAATTCATATGGCCTCTCTCCACCCCGCACGTCTGTTGGGTATCGATCGCCACCTGGGATCGTTAGCAGTGGGAAAACGTGCCGACGCGATCGCGCTTAATAGCGGGCTGCATTTACAACAGATCTGGATTCAGGGTCAGGCTCTCCCCCTTTGACCTTTCATTTTGTCTCGTGTTGGCCTGCGATCTTCGATCGCAAGGCCTTTCTTTTCCTTTCGCTTGAGTAAATACCTAACCATCATTCAACAAGCGTACTTCTTATAGATCAATAAGATAATCGCCCCTTTCGTTCTCACGATCACAAATTTCGTTTTATTTCATTTTGGATCATTGCTCTTTCGATTTCTTTCCTATAGATTTTAATCAATCGACAAGATGAACAAGTGAAACGAAACGAAAGATAGCGACATTCTCGCCAGCGTCTTATGTGGAATTTACAAGACTAAGGACTTAAGTTATGCCAGAAACCTATACCCCTGTTACCGCGGTAACGGGCACCTGGACCGAAGAAGAGATCCGTCAACAACCTGCCAGTTGGATCCGTTCCCTTACGAATATCGACAACATTCGCTCTGCCATTGACAGCTTTCTCGCACCATTACTGCGCAAAAACGATCTGCGGATCATACTGACTGGGGCCGGAACATCAGCATTCATTGGCGACATCATCGCCCCCTGGCTGGCAAGCTATACCGGTAAAAACATCAGCGCTGTGCCAACCACCGATCTGGTCACTAATCCGATGGATTACCTGAATCCCGCACATCCGCTGCTGCTCATTTCTTTCGCTCGCTCAGGAAACAGCCCTGAAAGTGTTGCGGCAGTGGAACTGGCTAATCAGTTTGTACCTGAGTGCTATCACCTGCCAATCACCTGCAACGAAGCAGGTAGCCTCTATCAAAACGCAGTCGCAAGCGACAATGCCTTTGCTCTGTTGATGCCCGCAGAGACACATGACCGTGGTTTCGCCATGACCAGCAGCATTACCACCATGATGGCCAGCTGCCTGGCGGTATTCGCCCCGGAAAAAATCAACAGTCAGACCTTCCGCGACGTGGCCGATCGGTGCCAGGCGATTCTGACTTCACTGGGTGATTTCAGCGACGGCGTATTTGGCAATGAACCCTGGAAACGGATCGTTTACCTCGGTAGCGGTGGATTACAGGGAGCAGCGCGGGAATCGGCACTGAAAGTCCTGGAACTGACAGCAGGCAAACTGGCCGCATTCTATGACTCCCCTACAGGCTTTCGTCACGGTCCAAAGTCGCTGGTTGATAACGAAACGCTGGTAGTGGTCTTTGTTTCCAGCCATCCCTATACACGTCAATACGATCTCGATCTGCTGGCAGAGTTACGCCGCGATCGGCAGGCATTGCGGGTTGTCGCGATTGCCGCACAAACCCATGAGGCGATTGAAGCTGGCCCACATATTCTGCTGCCACCAGCACGCTCTTTCATCGATATGGAATTGGCATTCTGCTTCCTGATCTACGCCCAGGTCTTTGCTTTGACGCAATCCATCAATATCGGCAATACACCGGATACGCCTTCTGCCAGCGGCACTGTGAACCGCGTTGTACAGGGCGTTGTTATTCATCCCTGGAACGCCTAAAAGGATCGTTTTATGAGCATTATTTCCACGAAATACCTCCTGCTGGATGCCCAAAAAAAGGGTTATGCCGTACCCGCCTTTAACATTCATAACGCCGAGACGATCCAGGCGATCCTTGAGGTGTGCTATGAAATGCAATCGCCGGTGATCCTTGCCGGAACACCGGGCACCTTTAAGCATATCGCGCTGGAAGAGATCTACGCGCTGTGCAGCGCTTATTCCACCAGCTACGGTATACCGCTGGCGCTGCACCTTGATCACCATGAGTCGCTGGACGATATCCGTCGTAAAGTGAATGCAGGAGTGCGCAGCGCAATGATCGACGGCAGCCACTTTCCGTTTGAAGAAAACGTGAAGCTGGTGAAATCCGTTGTGGATTTTTGCCATGCCAAAGATTGCAGCGTGGAAGCTGAGCTGGGTCGCCTCGGTGGCGTAGAAGATGATATGAGCGTGGATGCAGAAAGCGCCTTCCTCACCGATCCACAAGAAGCTAAACGGTTTGTTGAGCGTACTGGCGTAGATAGCCTTGCAGTTGCCATCGGCACAGCACACGGTTTATATACCAAAACGCCCAAGATCGATTTCCAGCGGCTGGGTGAAATTCGTGAGGTCGTCGACGTTCCCCTGGTTTTACATGGCGCAAGCGATGTTCCTGACGAATACGTCCGCCGCACGATCGAGCTTGGCGTTTGCAAAGTTAACGTCGCTACTGAACTGAAAATCGCTTTTGCCGATGCGGTCAAGGCGTGGTTTGCGGAGAATCCGCAGGGCAACGATCCTCGCTATTACATGCGGGTCGGTATGGATGCGATGAAAGAAGTGGTGCGTAGCAAAATCACTGTATGCGGGTCAGCAAACAAATTGGTGGCTACCTGCGAATTATCGTGACCGTCGTTAGATTTCAATTTTTATTCACGAGTGCTATCTGCGTAATGTCAGATAGTGCTCATTGTTCAAATAAAATAGAGGTATGATTTTTAAATCACGCTGAATAAATTTATGAATTTGATGCTGCAACAATAATATATTTGAATAATCTATGTCATTCAATCTTTTTATGGTGAGGATTTAAATATGAGCAGTCCAAATATTCTATTAACCTGCATTGATAACAGATTAGTCCATGGGCAGGTTGGCGTGACATGGACATCAACAATTGGTGCTAACTTGTTAGTCGTTGTTGATGATGACGTTGCTCAGGATGAGATTCAGCAAAAATTAATGGGTATCACTGCCGAAACCTACGGTTTTGGCATCCGCTTTTTTTCCATAGAAAAAACCATCAACGTTATCGGTAAGGCCGCACCACATCAGAAAATTTTCCTGATTTGCCGGACGCCACAAACGGTAAGAAGATTACTTGAAGGTGGTATTAAGCTGAACGACGTCAACGTAGGCAATATGCATTTTTCTGAAGGCAAAAAACAAATCAGTAGCAAAGTTTATGTTAACGATCAGGATCTTGAAAATCTTCAATTTATTAAGAAACAAGGCGTTAATATTTTTATTCAGGATGTCCCTGGTGATCAAAAAGAACAGATTCCTGAGTAAGGAATAAATCAGATTTTTTCATAATAAAAGGATTTATTTATTTGAGGTATCCGACATGCATGAAATAACACTACTTCAGGGTATATCCCTGGCTGCATTAGTCTTCTTCCTTGGAATAGATTTTTGGCTGGAAGCCTTGTTTTTATTCCGGCCAATCATTGTATGTACGCTAACCGGCGCTATTCTCGGCGATATTCATATTGGCCTGATAACAGGTGGTCTGACAGAACTGGCATTTGCCGGTTTGACACCCGCAGGTGGTGTACAGCCCCCTAATCCAATCATGGCTGGTTTAATGACCACGGTAATTGCATGGTCTACCGGTGTGGATGCTAAAACAGCTATCGGTCTTGGCTTACCTTTCAGCCTCTTGATGCAGTACGTCATATTGTTCTTTTACTCAGCCTTCTCATTGTTCATGGCAAAAGCCGATAATTGTGCGAAAGAAGCTAACACAGGCGCATTTACACGTCTGAACTGGCTGACAACGCTGATTGTTGCTTCTTCTTACGCCATCATCGCCTTCCTGTGTACGTATCTGGCACAAGGTGCTATGCAGTCACTGGTAAAAGCCATGCCCGCCTGGTTAACACATGGATTTGAAGTGGCCGGGGGCATTTTGCCCGCAGTCGGTTTTGGTTTGTTGCTCCGCGTGATGTTCAAAGCACAGTACATTCCATACCTGATTGCTGGCTTCCTTTTCGTTTGCTACATCCAGGTTAATAACCTTCTGCCCGTCGCCGTATTAGGCGCAGGCTTCGCCGTATATGAGTTTTTCAATGCGAAAGCCAAACAGCAGGCTCAACCTCAGCCTGTCACCAATAAGAACAATGAAGAAGAGGACTACAGCAATGGGATCTGAAATCAGTAAAAAAGACATTACTCGCCTGGGGTTTCGATCATCCCTTCTTCAGGCTAGCTTTAACTATGAGAGGATGCAGGCGGGAGGTTTTACCTGGGCGATGCTCCCGATCCTGAGAAAAATCTATAAAGATGATAAAGCCGGTCTGAGCGCGGCGATGAAAGATCATTTGGAATTTATCAATACCCACCCAAACCTGGTTGGCTTCCTGATGGGACTACTAATCTCAATGGAAGAGAAGGGAGAAAATCGCGACACGATTAAGGGCTTGAAAGTGGCGTTGTTCGGACCCATCGCCGGGATCGGCGATGCCATTTTCTGGTTCACCTTGCTGCCCATTATGGCGGGGATCTGCTCTTCTTTCGCCAGTCAGGGGAACATCCTGGGGCCAATTCTGTTTTTCGCCGTTTATTTGATGATCTTTTTTCTGCGTGTCGGCTGGACGCACGTTGGTTATTCGGTCGGGGTTAAGGCTATCGATAAAGTGCGGGAAAACTCGCAGATGATCGCCCGCTCAGCAACGATCCTCGGGATAACCGTTATCGGTGGGCTCATCGCCTCCTATGTGCATATCAATGTTGTAACTTCCTTCGCGATCGACAGTACCCACAGCGTGGCGTTACAACAGGATTTTTTCGATAAAGTATTCCCGAATATTTTACCGATGGGCTACACGCTGCTGATGTACTACCTTTTGCGGGTGAAAAAAGCACATCCAGTATTGTTAATCGGCGTAACGTTTGTACTGTCAATTATCTCGTCAGCACTTGGCATTCTTTAAACGAAAAGAGGATGAAGCGGCCTGCAACATCCCCCTTCAAAAGGACTCGAAAAATGCAATATACCCAGTACTGCGACAATTATGACGTATTGAGCGATCGCGCCAGCGAGCAGTTAATTACGCTGATTCAAAAGAAGCCTGATGCCACCATCTGTCTGGCAACAGGAGGCACGCCGCTTCTCACCTATCGCTACTTTGTCGAGAAAATTAACCAGCGTCAGATCAATATTGAGCGGGTAGTTTTCGTAAAACTGGATGAGTGGGTTGGCATTCCCCTGAACTCTCCAGCAACGTGCGAATATTTCCTGCAACAACACATCGTTCAACCATTGGGTTTACGAGCAGAACAGCTGGTCGGTTTTCAATCTGAAAATGTTAACGAGCAGGAATGCGAACGCATTACAGAGATTATTGCCAGCCGGGGCGGCCTCGATTTATGTCTGCTCGGAATCGGCAAAAATGGCCATTTGGGGTTGAATGAACCCGCGGAGTTACTGGAACCGTTTTGCCATATCAGCGTACTTGATGAGAAAACGCGCCATCATGACATGTTAAAAACGGCCACTAATCCTGTAACTCGCGGCATTACGCTCGGGCTGAAGGACATTCTGAATGCAAAAGAGATCTTGTTGCTGATAGCAGGTGAAGGGAAGCATGATGCGGTAGAAAAATACCTGGCCGCCACCGTTACAACAGCTATTCCTGCTTCATTTTTATGGCTACACAGCAATGTGGGTTGCCTGATTGACGGCTCACAATACTCTGATAAATAAAATTTACAGCACCCGCCACATCCCTCCTTTCGTCGAGCCAACGCGTTGTAGTTTGCCTTTTAGCTGCAACGCTTTCAGATAGCGTTCAACTGTTCGGGGTGAGATTTCACACTCATCAGCGATACTTTTGGCGGTTCTGCCAGGCTGATTCGACAAGATTCGTAGAATGCGCTTTTCCATATCCAGTGAATCAGACGGAATTTCTTCCGACATTTCTTCCGACATTTCTTCCGACATTTCTTCCGACATTTCTTCCGACAGGGTTACTGATTTTCCCAATCCCTCTTGCAAAGCAGAGATAATGTTTTCCAGAATAAATTCTATAAATGGCGTGCAGCTGCTTTGCCGATCGCACACTCCTAGCACCTGGTAATAGCGATCCTGCTGGTAGTGGATCAGCGTTTCCACCGGCAACCAGGCTAATTCTGAACGCCACTCACTCAGGATTAATGTCTGCCACAATCGCCCCATCCGTCCATTGCCGTCGGCAAAAGGATGAATAAATTCGAACTCATAATGGAATACAGCACCAGCGATAAGCGGGTGAAGTTCTGTCGTTTTTAACCAGTCCAGTAAATCATTCATCAAGCGAAGAACTTGTGAGACCGGCGGGGCCATATGAATAAGCTGTTTTTCCCTGTAAACACCGACATTGCCAGATCGCAATTGGCCCGGGTTATCGACAAGCCCCATCATCAGGACTTGATGTGCCTGTAAAAGATCGGAGAGTTTTTCACTTTTCCACTCCGACATTTTTTCATATGCCAGAATCGCATTTCTGACTTCCTGTATATCTTTAGCCGGAGCCAAAATACGCTTACCGTCCATCAGGGCTGTAACCTGATCCGTCGTCAACGAATTATGCTCAATCGCTAAAGAAGCCTGGATAGTACGAATACGGTTCTCTTTGCGCAAAAGAGGAGATATCCTGCCCGCCATCGCCGCCCAATGCCCCATCAGCTCACCAATCTCAATGACTTGATTGAGGATCAATGGCGTAACGGTAAAAGGCGGTTGGTAGGTGCTCACGTCTACTCCCCCTGCTGTTCCAGTGCGTGCTTATACAGTGCATTCTTTTTCACGCCGTGGATTTCAGCGGCCAGCGCGGCGGCCTTTTTCAGCGGCAGTTCTGCCTGTAATAAAGCCAACGTACGCAGCGCATCGGCAGGGAGATCGTCTTCCTGCGCTTTATGCCCTTCGACAATCAGCACCATTTCACCTTTACGACGGTTTTCATCTTCCTTGACCCACGCAAGCAGTTCGCCGACCGGTGCGCCGTGAATGGTTTCCCAGGTTTTGGTCAGCTCGCGCGCCAGCACCACGTAACGGGATTCGCCCCAGACGGCAACCATGTCTTCCAGGCTATCCAGCAAGCGGTGGGTAGATTCATAAAAAATAAGCGTACGCGGCTCTGCCTCAATGGCTTTCATCGCATCACGACGCCCTTTCGATTTGGCAGGCAGAAAACCTTCATAGCAAAAGCGGTCTGAAGGCAAACCAGCAGCGCTCAGGGCAGCAATCGCCGCGCAAGGGCCCGGTAGAGGAACAACGCGGATCCCCGCTTCGCGACAGGTACGCACCAGATGGTAGCCAGGATCGTTAATCAGCGGCGTTCCGGCATCGGAAACCAGCGCAATGTTTTGCCCTTCTTTGAGCTTCGCCACCAGCGTTTCCGCTTTTTGTTGCTCATTGTGATCGTGTAACGCGAACAAACGGGCGTTAATCGCGAAATGTTGTAACAATAATCCTGTATGACGAGTGTCTTCAGCGGCAATCAAATCAACGGCTTGTAAAACTTCGAGCGCTCGTTGGGTAATATCAGCCAAATTTCCTATAGGAGTAGGTACAATAAAGAGTTGGCCTTGAGAATTATCCGCCGATTCGTGTTGTTTCATTGTGTCGTCCGTATTGCCGATTTAATATTGAGCATTGAGTAAAAAAATATCACTGGATACAGTATGGTACCCTCAACATTTTCTCGTTTGAAAGCCGCGCGCGCGCTACCAGTCATTCTGGCAGCACTGATTTTCGCAGGCTGTGGCACCCAGGCGCCAGACCAGAGTGCAGCCCATATGCAGGGCACTGCGCAGGCTGATTCCGGCTTTTATCTGCAACAAATGCAGCAAAGCTCAGATGATAGCAAGACCAACTGGCAATTACTCGCCATTCGTGCACTGCTGAAAGAAGGCAAGAGCCAGCAGGCTATCGAGCTGTTGAACCAGCTGCCGCAGAAACTAAACGACACTCAGCGTCGTGAGCAGTCTCTGCTGGCCGTCGAGATCAAACTCGCGCAGAAAGATATCGCTGGCGCTCAGGCCCTGCTGGATAAACTCACTCCTGCCGATTTCGATCAAAACCAGCAGGCCAGATACTGGCAGGCGCAAATCGACGTCAACCAGGGTCGCCCATCGTTGACACTACTGCGCGCCCTGATCGCCCAGGAACCGCTGCTGGCCGCGAATGCTAAGCAGAAAAACATCGATGCCACCTGGCAGGCGCTGTCATCCATGACCCAGGAGCAAGCACAGGCACTGGTCATCAATGCGGATGAAAACGTGCTGCAAGGCTGGTTAGATCTCCAGCGCGTCTGGTTCGATAACCGTAACGATCCAGACATGATGAAAGCGGGTATTGCTGACTGGCAGAAACGTTATCCGCAAAACCCGGGCGCAAAAATACTGCCAACGCAGTTGGTTAACGTCCAGAGCTTTAAGCCCGCCTCCACCAGCAAAATTGCGCTGCTGCTGCCGCTGAACGGTCAGGCCGCTGTATTTGGCCGGACTATTCAGCAAGGCTTTGAAGCGGCGAAAAATATGGGTACTCAACCCGTAGCGGCCCCTGCGGTAGCTGCGCCTGCTGCGGATACAACAGCTGCGACGACCACAGAACAGCCGCAAACGACTGACGGCGTTGCCAGCCCTTCTCAGGCGTCAGTAAGCGATCTGACCAACGAGACGCCAGCACAGCCAGAAACATCTGCTGCGCAGCCCGCAGCACCCGCTCAGCCAACAACCGCCAGCGCACCGGCGAATCCATCAGCAGAGCTGAAAATCTACGACACTTCATCACAGCCTCTGAACCAAATTCTGACTCAGGTTCAACAGGATGGCGCCAGCATCGTGGTTGGCCCACTGCTGAAGAACAATGTTGAAGAGCTGATGAAAAGCAATACGCCATTAAACGTGCTGGCACTTAATCAGCCGGAGTCGGTGAAAAACCTGCCGAACGTCTGCTACTTCGCTTTGTCGCCAGAAGATGAAGCGCGCGACGCCGCGCGTCACATCCGCGATCAAGGAAAACAGACGCCGCTGTTGTTGATCCCTCGGAGTTCATTAGGCGATCGCGTTGCCAACGCCTTTGCACAGGAATGGCAAAAGCTGGGCGGCGGCGTAGTGTTGCAGCAGAAGTTTGGCTCTACCGCCGAGCTGAAAATGGGCGTCAACGGCGGCTCGGGAATTTCCCTGACGGGCAGCCCGGTGGCCTCCTCTGTACCTGCGCAACCTGGCGTGACGATTGGCGGCCTGACGATTCCGGCTGCGCCCACCGATGCGCAGATCACCGGCGGCAGCGGCCGTGTTGATGCCGTGTATATTCTGGCGACGCCGGAAGAAATTGCCTTTATTAAGCCGATGATCGCTATGCGCAACGGCAGCCAGAGCGGAGCGACGCTGTACGCCAGCTCCCGTAGCGCGCAGGGAACTGCTGGCCCGGATTTCCGTCTGGAGATGGAAGGCTTGCAGTACAGCGAAATACCGATGCTTGCAGGTGCTAACGCTCCTCTCATGCAGCAGGCGCTTGGCGCGGTTCGTAACGACTACTCACTGGCACGTATGTATGCGATGGGCGTCGATGCCTGGTCACTTGCCAACCACTTCTCGCAAATGCGTCAGGTACAGGGTTTCGAAATTAACGGCAACACCGGGGCCTTAACCGCAACGCCGGATTGTGTGATTAACAGGAAGTTATCATGGCTCAAATACCAGCAAGGACAAGTCGTCCCCGCCAGTTAACGAGTAAACAGACCGGTGACGCGTGGGAATCCACCGCGTGTGACTGGCTGCAAAGCAAGGGACTGCATTTTATCGCCGCCAACGTGCGTGAACGTGGCGGCGAAATCGACCTGATAATGCGTGAAGGCAGCACCACCGTCTTTGTTGAAGTCCGCTATCGGCGCTCGGCCCAGTTTGGCGGCGCAGCGGCGAGTGTGACCCGGAGCAAACAACACAAATTATTACAGACCGCCCGCTTGTGGCTTGCGCGCCACAATGGGAGTTTTGATACTGTGGATTGCCGGTTCGATGTGTTAGCCTTCACCGGAAATGATGTTGAGTGGTTTAAGGACGCGTTCAACGACCGCTCATAGTTGAAGATTCAGAGCCTGGTTCTTAAGGATTAGCGTGTTAGATAGAATTAAAGTCTGCTTTACAGAAAGCATTCAAACTCAGATAGCTGCGGCTGAAGCACTTCCGGATGCGATCTCCCGTGCCGCCATGACGCTGGTTCAGTCCCTGCTCAATGGCAACAAAATTCTCTGTTGTGGTAATGGGACGTCCGCTGCCAACGCACAGCATTTTGCTGCCAGCATGATCAATCGTTTTGAAACAGAACGCCCAAGTTTACCTGCGATTGCACTAAACACTGATAATGTGGTCTTAACTGCGATTGCCAACGATCGCCTGCACGACGAAGTTTATGCAAAACAAGTCCGTGCGCTGGGACATGCAGGAGATGTTCTGCTGGCAATCTCTACGCGTGGTAATAGCCGCGATATCGTAAAAGCCGTTGAAGCCGCCGTGACACGCGACATGACAATCGTCGCGCTGACCGGGTATGACGGAGGGGAACTGGCCGGATTACTGGGGCCGCAGGATGTTGAAATCCGTATCCCCTCACACCACAGCGCCCGCGTTCAGGAAATGCACATGCTGACGGTCAACTGCCTTTGCGATCTCATCGATAACACGCTTTTCCCTCACCAGGATGATTAAGGAGTACACATGAAGGCATTTTCGCCGCTTGCTGTGATTATCGCTGCACTGCTGCTGCAAGGCTGTGTCGCTGCTGCCGTTGTCGGAACTGCTGCTGTCGGCACCAAAGCCGCGACGGATCCTCGCAGCGTCGGCACCCAGGTAGATGATGGAACCCTGGAATTACGCGTCAATACGGCGTTGTCGAAAGATGCCCAGATCAAGAAAGAAGCGCGAATCAACGTGAGCGCATATCAGGGTAAAGTGCTGCTGGTCGGTCAGTCGCCAAATAGCGAACTGTCTGCACGAGCAAAACAGATTGCGATGGGCGTAGAAGGTACGACTGAGGTCTTTAATGAGATCCGTCAGGGCCAGCCAATCGGTCTGGGCGATGCGTCCAACGATACCTGGATAACCACCAAAGTACGTTCCCAGTTACTGACCAGCGATCAGGTGAAATCCTCTAACGTGAAAGTCACGACCGAGAATGGAGAAGTGTTCCTGTTAGGTCTGGTGACCGAACGCGAAGCGAAGGCGGCGGCAGACATCGCCAGCCGGGTAAGCGGCGTGAAACGCGTCACGACGGCCTTTACGTTTATTAAGTAATACTGATGCCGGATAGCGACGCCTGAGCGTCTCATCCGGCCTACAGGACGTTATCGTTTGTAGGTCGGATAAGCGTCAGCGCCATCCGGCATTTTATTTAGCCCTTTCGCGTAACTCAGAAGAGGTCAGGATCGAAACCCCTTCATGCCCAGGCGCCAGCGCTTCTGCCAACATTGCCCGCGCAACATCGCGCGCTTCAATCGACTTCCAGTTACCCGGCAGCAGCCTGAACAACGGCGCTAAAAACATCTCATTCGCCCGCTGTTTGTCCCTATCACCCAGTAGCATTGAAGGCCGGGCAATGGTCAGCCGAGGCCAATTCTGCGCAATCAGCGCCTGCTCCATTTCACCTTTCACCCGGTTATAAAAAAACGGTGAATTGGCATTAGCGCCCATCGAACTCACCACCAGCATATGCTGTGCCCCCAGCCGACGCCCCGTCAGAGCTGTATCCACTACCAGCGTATAGTCAGCGTGGATAAATGCTTCTTTGCTGCCCGCTTCACGTCGGGTCGTTCCCAGACAACAAAAGACAATATCGACCGGATCGGTAACCTGCGCCAGAGCATCGGTTAGCTGCGGATCGTGGGGATTATAGATGCCAACCGTATCAGCCAGCGGTCGACGCGTCGGCGCCGTAATGGCATTGATCCGGGGTTCATTCAGTAGCATCCGCAATAAATGTCCACCCACCAGACCCGTTGCACCGGTTATTAACACCTGGCTCATCGTTTATTTTCCCCTGACGCTTCAATCACTCTTTTAACTATAGATCACGTAGCCAGTGCATCTTTTTACCGAAGCCCAGCGTGTTGTCCGTGAATTTGACTTCATCCAGTCGAATCTCCCACACGGGCGCTGGCAACATTCTGGCGACAGGGAAACGGCGGTTGTAGGCGTTACGCGCGGCTTCACTCTCCAGCCCTTCAAGACGGCGAATCTCACCCTTAAACTGCACGCCACGAATCAGGGCGACCGTTTTGGGCTGCCCATTTACCGTGCCGGCAATCGGCGCGCGCGGCCCGGACATTTGCGCATGGCGCGTTTTATCTTCGGTCAGCACATAGAATGCCATCTTCTGCGCATCAAACAGGTAAAATGCATTAGCGCACCACAATTCACCTTCATGGTGTACGCACCAGGTCACGACGTGCTGTTTTGCCAGCCAGCGAGACACCGCAGTCAGTGTTTCCATTTCTGTTCTCTTTTATACTGTAGGTCTGAAAATTATCACGTCGATGGTGACAATGACACCCTGGTATCTGTACCTGATCCGTACCGCTGACAACGCCTTATACACCGGAATAACCACCGATGTGCAGCGCCGCTATAAGCAGCATCAAAGTGGGAAAGGCGCGAAGGCGCTACGTGGAAAGGGGGAACTCACGTTGGCATTTGCGGCGCAAGTTGGCGACCGTTCGCTGGCCCTGCGCATAGAGTATCGCGTCAAACAGCTCACAAAGCGTCAGAAAGAGCGCCTTGTAGAAGGCGAAGGGCTTGAAGCTCTACTGAGCAGCCTGCAAGCCCCGGATGTTAAAAACGATTGAAGTGGTCGTGGTATTCCACCAGGCCCGTCACGCCCTCCAGCGCATCGTCCGCCAGGCGATGAACCTGGAACGCGCTTTCGGTGCCCGGCCAGCGGCAACGCAGGTCATGATGCGCTGCCAGCTCAAAGCCAAAGCGGCTGTACAGTGCCGGATCGCCCAGCGTAACCACCGCGGCGTAGCCAAACTCGTTCAGGGAATCGAGTCCTTCATAGACCAGTTGACGCGCCAGGCCCTGCCCCCGGTAGTTTTCATCCACCGCGAGCGGCGCCATGCCGACCCATTGCAGATCTTCACCCTGAACATCGACAGGACTGAACGCGACGTAACCCACTACCTGACCTTCATCATCGGTAGCAACCAAACCCAACGTTAAGAAACCATCTTCACGCAGGTCGTGGACTAATTTTGCTTCCGCATCGCTCTCAAATGAACGGCGCAGCAACGCATCAATACCAGGGGCATCAATGGGAATCTCAACTCGAATCAGCATGGCTCACCTACCGAGGTCTGTTTGGTTTCTGGCGACGTTTTCATCCCCGCCTCAACAAAATCCGCCAACTGCATCAGCATGACGCGCAACGCTTTAGGCATCTGCTCCAGTTCGATGGCATCCATCAGATTTTTTACGTATAGCCCTAATTCTGTATCACCTTCAATCACCAGGCGACGCTGGAAGAAAAGCGTATCCGGATCCTGCTTGCGGGCCACGATCATCAGGAGATCGCTGGCATCGGCGCTAAAACTCACATCCGCATCTGCATTCTGGCTGACGATAAGTTTATCGTTCTCAACAGAGGTATACCATTTGAGGTCAATGTCACGCACATGAATGCTCAGCCAGCGACCTTCGAGAAACTCCAGCTCCCCATCGGCCAGCGCCTGACTAAACTGCCAGCTCAGGACCTGCTCCAGAACCTGGCGCTTCAGCGCAAAGGGCGTCAGTTTAACCGGTACACTCATCAGAGAAGGACCTAAATGTACTAAGCGTGAACGCAGTTTATCCAACACGAGCTTTACTCCCTGTTTCAATAGTCCTGCTATTTTGCCATATCAAATAAACGACATAGCGGCATAAATCAACAATTCGCTACGAAATTGTTACCTCTTTATTGGTGTCACCAATACGACTTTAACTGCCTCAAATCAAAAATTGTCTCAGCAAGGTTAACTAAAATCCCTCTTCGTTAACATTTCTGCGCCCTACATGGCGCAACGTTCAGGATAAATTATGGAGCTGCTCTGCCCTGCCGGAAACCTCCCGGCGCTTAAGGCGGCCATCGAGAACGGCGCTGATGCTGTCTACATCGGGCTGAAAGATGATACCAACGCCCGTCATTTCGCCGGCCTTAATTTTACCGAGAAAAAATTGCAGGAAGCGGTGAGTTTCGTTCATCAACATCGCCGTAAGCTGCACATTGCGATTAACACCTTTGCGCACCCGGATGGTTACGCACGCTGGCAGCGTGCCGTTGATATGGCAGCGCAACTGGGTGCAGACGCGCTGATCCTCGCCGACCTCGCCATGCTTGAGTATGCCGCAGAGCGCTACCCGCATATTGAGCGCCATGTCTCTGTTCAGGCATCTGCAACCAATGAAGAGGCGATTAATTTCTACCATCGCAACTTTGACGTCGCCCGCGTGGTTCTACCGCGCGTGCTGTCTATTCATCAGGTGAAGCAGCTTGCTCGCGTCACGCCAGTTCCCCTGGAAGTGTTCGCCTTTGGCAGCTTGTGCATTATGGCGGAAGGCCGTTGCTATCTTTCGTCTTACCTGACAGGCGAATCTCCTAATACCGTCGGTGCCTGCTCCCCTGCCCGTTTTGTGCGCTGGCAGCAGACCCCACAGGGTCTGGAATCTCGCCTGAACGAAGTGCTGATTGATCGCTACCAGGATGGCGAAAACGCCGGGTATCCAACGCTGTGTAAAGGGCGCTACCTGGTGGATGGCGAGCGCTACCATGCGCTGGAAGAACCCACCAGCCTCAACACGCTCGAACTGCTGCCGGAACTGCTGGCTGCCAATATTGCCTCGGTGAAAATCGAAGGTCGCCAGCGCAGCCCGGCTTACGTTAGCCAGGTGGCGAAAGTGTGGCGTCAGGCAATCGACCGCTGTATGGCCGACCCGCAAAACTACGTCCCGCAGGCCGCGTGGATGGAAACGCTCGGTTCAATGTCCGAAGGCACGCAGACCACGCTTGGCGCGTATCACCGTAAATGGCAGTGAGAAAAGCAATGAAATATTCATTAGGACCCGTGCTCTACTACTGGTCGAAAGAAACGCTGGAAGATTTTTACCAGCAGGCCGCCGCCAGTCATGCTGACGTTATCTATCTTGGCGAAGCGGTATGCAGCAAACGCCGTGCGACCAAAGTGGGCGACTGGCTGGATATGGCGAAGTCTCTCGCCGGTAGCGGTAAGCAGGTGGTGCTGTCGACGCTGGCGCTGGTGCAGGCTTCCTCTGAACTGGGAGAGCTGAAGCGCTATGTCGAAAACGGCGACTTCCTGTTGGAAGCCAGCGATCTCGGCGTGGTGAATATGTGCGCCGAGCGTAAGCTGCCGTTTGTCGCCGGGCACGCGCTCAACTGCTACAACGCCGTCACGCTGCGTATTCTGCTCAAGCAGGGCATGGTGCGCTGGTGTATGCCGGTTGAGCTGTCGCGCGACTGGCTGGTGAACCTGCTCAACCAGTGCGACGAACTGGGTATTCGCGACCAGTTTGAAACCGAAGTGCTGAGTTATGGGCATTTACCGCTGGCCTACTCTGCCCGCTGCTTTACCGCACGTTCCGAAGATAAGCCTAAAGACGAGTGCGAAACCTGCTGCATTAAATATCCCAACGGGCGTGATGTGCTGTCGCAGGAGAATCAGCAGGTCTTTGTGCTCAACGGGATCCAGACCATGAGCGGCTATGTCTACAACCTCGGTAACGAGCTGACATCCATGCAGGGGCTGGTTGATATTGTGCGCCTTTCCCCGCTGGGGACAGAGACATTCGCCATGCTTGACGCCTTCCGTGCCAATGAAAATGGCAGTGCTCCATTACCGCTTGCCGCCCACAGTGACTGCAACGGCTATTGGAAGCGACTGGCTGGTCTGGAGCTGCAGGCGTAAAAAAGCTCACTTTGTTAACAACGGTAATCAAATTTTAATGCAGTATTAAAAGATTAACCGGTAACAAAGTGAGCCGTTATGACTGACAAAACTATTCCGTTCTCGGTGCTGGATCTGGCGCCGATCCCTGAAGGTTCTTCGGCAAAAGAGGCCTTCACGCACTCGCTTGATCTCGCCCGACTGGCCGAAAAGCGCGGCTACCACCGCTACTGGCTGGCAGAACATCACAACATGGTCGGTATCGCCAGCGCGGCAACTTCAGTGCTGATTGGCTATCTGGCTGCCAATACCACCACGCTGCATCTCGGGTCTGGCGGCGTGATGCTGCCCAACCATTCGCCGCTGGTGATCGCCGAGCAGTTCGGTACCCTGAATACGCTGTATCCGGGACGCATCGATCTTGGGCTTGGCCGCGCGCCGGGGAGCGATCAGCCAACGATGCGTGCGCTGCGCCGCCATATGAGCGGTGATATCGATAACTTCCCTCGCGACGTCGCTGAACTGGTGGACTGGTTCGACGCCCGCGATCCTAACCCCCATGTACGCCCGGTTCCCGGCTACGGCGAGCAGATCCCGGTCTGGTTATTAGGCTCCAGCCTGTACAGCGCACAGCTGGCGGCCCAGCTCGGCCTGCCGTTTGCCTTCGCCTCGCATTTTGCTCCAGATATGCTGCATCAGGCGCTGCATCTGTATCGCACCCAGT
This sequence comes from Citrobacter sp. CF971, assembly GCF_006385635.1. Taxonomy (NCBI): domain Bacteria; kingdom Pseudomonadati; phylum Pseudomonadota; class Gammaproteobacteria; order Enterobacterales; family Enterobacteriaceae; genus Citrobacter; species Citrobacter sp. CF971. The sequence goes on from NZ_CP041051.1 coordinate 4,344,348, forward strand.
TCAAACCCTCAGCGCGGCTGGCAAAGCCGTATGTGATGGTGTGCATCAACATCATTGCCGCTGACAGCAATCGCGATGCCGAGTTTCTTTTCACCTCGATGCAGCAGGCGTTTGTGAAACTGCGTCGTGGCGAAACCGGCCAGCTACCACCGCCGGTAGAGAATATGCATCAGCTGTGGTCCGCTTCTGAACAGTACGGCGTACAACAGGCGCTGAGCATGTCGCTGGTTGGTGATAAGGCGAAAGTGCGACACGGGCTGGAGGCTATCTTGCGTGAAACCCAGGCTGATGAAATTATGGTTAACGGCCAGATTTTTGATCACCTGGCGCGGCTACACTCATTTGATTTGGCGATGGATGTGAAGCAGGAATTGTTGGGGTAGCGCGGTTTGTGCCTGATGGCGGCTACGCCTTATCCGGCCTACACGGTACTGTAGGCCCGGTAAGCGTAGCGCTACCGGGCAACGGTTTTACTGATAGACCGGTAACAGATCCACGCTCGACAGAATATGGATAACCGCGTTGCCGATACCGAACACCAGGATCAGCGCAATCATCGGCTTACCGCCCCAGACACGGAATTTCGGGCTACCGAAACGCTCGCGGGATTTACGGGCCAGCAGCGCCGGAACAATGGCAGCCCATATGGTTGCTGCGAGTCCTGCATAGCCGATGGCGTACAGGAAACCGTTCGGCCATAGCAGGCCACCGATAATTGGCGGGACAAACGTCAGCAATGCCGTTTTGAAACGTCCCACTGCTGAGTCATCAAAGCCAAACAGATCCGCCAGATAGTCAAACAGACCGAGCGTAACGCCGAGGAATGAACTCGCCACCGCAAAGTTAGAGAACACCACCAGCAGCAGATCAAGACTGCGGCTGTTTAGTACGCCGCTCAGTGCCTGTACCAGCACATCAATGTTACCGCCCTGTTGCGCGATACCGATAAACTCTGGACGCGGAATGTTGCCCATCGTTCCCAGCAACCATACGGTATACAGCACCAGCGCCAGCAGCGTGCCGTACACCAGACACTTAACGATGGTCTTCGGATCTTTGCCGTAGTACTTCATCAGGCTCGGGACGTTGCCGTGATAGCCGAATGAAGCCAGACAAAACGGCAGCGTCATCAGCAGGTACGGCGTATACGAAGCGTCGCTCTGCGCCACGTTAAACAGTGTTGCGGGCTGCACGTGCCCCAGCAGACTGCCGAAGGTCAGGAAAAAGGTAATCACCTTTGCGCCCAGCACAATCGCCGTCATGCGGCTAACCGCTTTGGTGCTTAACCACACCACAAATGCCACCAGCAGCGCAAAGCCAAGACCTGCCGCGCGCGCCGGAACATTCAGCGACATCTCGGAGAAGGTGTGATGCAGAATCGACCCGCTCGCTGAGATATAGGCGTAAGTCAGGATATAGAGAACGAAGGCGATCGAGATGCCGTTCACTACGTTCCAGCCTTTACCCAGCAGATCTTTCGTGATGGTGTCAAAACTGGAGCCAATGCGGTAATTGAGGTTAGCTTCGAGGATCATCAGCCCGGAGTGCAGCATGCAGAACCAGGTGAAGATCAGCGCCGCCATTGACCAGAAAAACCACGCCCCGGACATGACCACTGGCAGAGAAAACATCCCCGCGCCAATAATGGTGCCGCCGATAATCACCACGCCGCCGAGCAGCGAAGGTGACGTTTGGGTGGTGGTTAGTGTTGCCATTTAGCCATCTCTCCAGTCATTTATATTGTGACTACATCTCAATGCGCTGCACTGTACCAGTACACGAGTACAAATGAAATAAAAAAAGCCCCGATTGTTGAGATCGGGGCTGTATATATTACTTTACGCAGCGAAACTTATGCGTCACCGCCGAAACGACGACGACCAGCGGAGTCATCGCGACGCGGAGCAGAAGAATCGTCACGACGCGGACCACGATTGCCTTCACGACGTTCGCCGCTAAAACGACGACCATCGCCACGACCGCCTTCACGACGTTCACCGCTAAAGCCACGACCTTCACCGCGACCACCTTCACGACGCTCACCGCTGAAACGGCCACCGCCACGACGCTCACCACCGGTGTGCGGAACTGCATCGCCAACCAACTGCATGTTCATCGGCTTGTTCAGGATACGAGTACGGGTAAAGTGCTGCAGCACGTCGCCCGGCATACCTTTCGGCAGCTCGATGGTGGAGTGGGAAGCAAACAGCTTGATGTTACCGATGTAACGGCTGCTGATATCGCCTTCGTTAGCAATCGCGCCAACGATATGACGAACTTCAACACCGTCATCACGGCCCACTTCAATGCGGTACAGCTGCATGTCACCAACGTCACGACGTTCACGACGCGGACGATCTTCACCACCACGGTCATTACGGTCACGAGGGCCACGATCGTTACGATCGCGCGGACCACGGTCATCACGATCGCGGAATTCGCGTTTCGGACGCATCGGCGCATCTGGCGGCAGGATCAGCGGACGTTCGCCCTGAGCCATTTTCAGCAATGCTGCTGCCAGCGTTTCGATATCCAGCTCTTCTTCCGGCTGCATTTTTGCCAGCAGAGCACGGTACTGATCCAGATCGCTGCTTTCCAGCTGCTGCTGTACTTTAGCGGCGAATTTTTCCAGACGGCGTTTGCCCAGCAGTTCTGCGTTCGGCAGTTCTACTTCCGGAATCGTCAGCTTCATGGTGCGTTCGATGTTACGCAGCAGACGACGCTCACGGTTCTCAACGAACAGCAGCGCACGGCCAGCACGACCCGCACGACCGGTACGGCCGATACGGTGAACGTAAGACTCGGAATCCATCGGGATGTCGTAGTTAACAACCAGGCTGATACGCTCAACGTCCAGGCCACGGGCCGCAACGTCGGTAGCAATCAGGATATCCAGGCGGCCATCTTTCAGACGTTCCAGAGTCTGCTCACGCAGGGACTGGTTCATGTCGCCGTTCAGTGCAGCGCTGCTATAACCGCTACGCTCCAGCGCTTCTGCCACTTCCAGGGTCGCATTTTTGGTACGAACGAAGATAATCGCCGCATCAAAATCTTCTGCTTCCAGGAAACGCACCAGCGCTTCATTTTTACGCATGCCCCACACAGTCCAGTAGCTCTGGCTGATGTCAGGACGCGTGGTAACGCTGGACTGAATGCGTACTTCCTGCGGCTCTTTCATAAAGCGACGGGTAATACGACGAATCGCTTCCGGCATGGTTGCAGAGAACAGAGCGGTCTGATGACCTTCCGGGATCTGCGCCATGATGGTTTCAACGTCTTCGATGAAGCCCATACGCAGCATTTCGTCAGCTTCGTCCAGTACCAGACCGCTCAGTTTGGATAGGTCCAGAGTACCGCGCTTCAGGTGATCCAGCAGACGGCCCGGCGTACCGACGACGATCTGTGGTCCCTGACGCAGGGCACGTAATTGCACGTCATAACGCTGGCCGCCGTACAGGGCAACCACGTTCACGCCGCGCATGTGTTTAGAGAAATCCGTCATGGCTTCTGCTACCTGAACCGCCAGTTCGCGGGTCGGTGCCAGCACCAGAATCTGAGGTGCCTTCAGCTCAGGATCAAGATTGTTGAGCAGCGGTAAAGAGAACGCTGCAGTTTTGCCGCTACCTGTCTGGGCCATACCCAGAACATCGCGGCCGCCCAGCAGATGCGGAATGCACTCTGCCTGGATTGGAGATGGTTTTTCGTAACCCAGATCGTTAAGGGCTTCAAGGATAGGAGCCTTCAGGCCCAGATCTGCAAAAGTGGTTTCGAATTCAGCCATGTAGTACGTGTGCCTCAAAATTAATGGCGGCCAGTCTACATAACTCATCATGAAATTGATCTGCAATTTTCATTGAAAAGTGTGAACCGGCTCAAAGTAGGTGTATTAACGAACAACAACGCCCTCACCCGTGAAGGTGATGGCAATCAAAAAAGATTACGGGCTGATGTGTACGTCAGCTATTGCTGGTCCGATTCTGCCAGGTCATCTTGGTCCTGGCCCAGGAGCGATAATTCCAACAATGCGTATCGGTGCTCAACAAAGTTATGAACGTTGTTAGCCACCGCCAGTTTGAACAATGCCGTAGCGTTGTCCAAATCCCCCAGACTTAGGTAGTACTTACCTAAATAGAAGTTGGTTTCACTGAGATGCTCAGCGAGCGAGGTGTTATCCGTTGCGTCCGCCTTCAGGCGTTCCATCAGCGTTGCTTCGCTAATGTTGCCCAGGTAGAACTCGACAATGTTCCATCCCCATTGCTCTTTATCCGATTTCTCAAAGCGTTGCTTCAACGCTTCTTTCGCCTGCTTCTCATCGAGCTTCTGCTCGGCAAGATAAAGCCACAGACTACGGAAAGGATCATTGGGATCGTCTTGATAAAACGCTAGCAGATCATCTTGCGCTAACTTGTCGCGACCGCCGTAATACAATGCGATACCGCGATTTAAGTGCGCGTAGTTGTAAGTTGGATCAAGCTCAAGTACAGAATCAAACGCTTCATAGGCAGCATCAAAATTGCCTGCCTGCGTTAAATATATACCTAAGTAATTGAATACTTCAGGCATATCTGGTCGGATTGCCAGCGCTTGTGAAAAATCATTTCGCGCCAGTGCCCTCAGACCGAGACTATCATACAACACTCCGCGCTCATATAAAAGCTGTGCGCGTTCGTCATCGGTTAAAGCCCGACTGGCAAGAATTTGTTCCATACGTGCCAGAATCACTTCCTGCTGCAAAGTCGGTTGCAATGGTACTGCGAGGACTTCACTCTTTCGCCAGGCGGAATTACTGCATCCAGCCAGCGTGAGTGCTGTCGCAACGAAACACCAGCGCAAAAAAGGCTTCATTTCCCACTCCCGAAGACAACGATTGAATGAACGTCCAGGTTCCCCGGTTGCTAACAAGGCATCCTGCCGGGTTAAAGGCCCTCCGCTTTCACGGAGGGCAATGGCAACCTTACTCGCCCTGGCTTGCCGGAGCTTCCGGTTCGCCTGCAGGCTGAGACTGCTCAGTTGCTTCTTTAATGCTCAGACGTACACGGCCCTGGCGATCAACTTCCAGAACTTTGACCGGTACTTCCTGGCCCATCTGCAGGTAGTCGGTCACTTTCTCAACGCGCTTATCAGCGATCTGAGAGATGTGTACCAGACCTTCTTTACCGCCACCGATGGCAACGAATGCGCCAAAGTCAACGATACGGGTCACTTTACCATTGTAGATACGGCCTACTTCGATCTCTGCGGTGATCTCTTCGATACGACGGATAGCATATTTCGCTTTTTCGCCGTCGGTCGCAGCAATCTTCACGGTACCATCATCTTCGATTTCAATGGTGGTGCCGGTTTCTTCGGTCAGAGCACGGATAACAGAACCGCCTTTACCGATAACGTCTTTGATCTTGTCCGGGCTGATCTTGATGGTGTGGATACGCGGAGCAAATTCAGAGATATCGCCACGCGGTGCGTTGATCGCTTGTTCCATCACACCCAGGATGTGCAGACGCGCACCTTTAGCCTGGTTCAGAGCAACCTGCATGATCTCTTTGGTGATACCTTCAATTTTGATATCCATCTGCAGTGCAGAGATACCGTCGCGGGAACCCGCCACTTTGAAGTCCATATCGCCCAGGTGGTCTTCGTCGCCCAGGATGTCAGACAGAACAACAAAGTTGTCGCCTTCTTTCACCAGACCCATCGCGATACCCGCAACGGCGGCTTTGATCGGCACGCCTGCGTCCATCAGCGCCAGGGAAGCACCACATACGGAAGCCATGGAAGAAGAACCGTTAGATTCGGTGATTTCAGAAACCACACGCACGGTGTACGGGAATTTATCCAGTTCCGGCATTACTGCCAGTACGCCACGTTTCGCCAGACGGCCGTGACCAATCTCACGACGCTTCGGAGAACCGACCATACCGGTTTCACCTACGCAGTACGGAGGGAAGTTGTAGTGGAACAGGAAGTTGTCAGTGCGCTCGCCCATCAGTTCGTCAAGGTTCTGCGCATCACGAGTGGTGCCCAGGGTCGCAGTAACCAGCGCCTGAGTTTCGCCACGGGTGAACAGTGCGGAGCCGTGGGTACGCGGCAGAACGCCAGTACGCACGTCCAGACCACGGATCATGTCTTTTTCACGGCCATCGATGCGCGGCTCGCCTGCCAGTACGCGGCTACGAACAACGTTTTTCTCGATAGCGTGCAGGATTTCACCCAGTTCGTTAGCGTCCAGGGTTTCGTCTTCAGCCACCAGAGTCGCGATGGTTTCAGATTTGATTACGTCAACCTGAGCATAACGCTCTTGTTTGTCGGTGATGCGGTAAGCATCGCTCAGGCGAGCTTCTGCCAGTGCGGCAACGCGTGCGTTCAGCGCTTCGTTGACGGCTTCTGGCTGCCAGTCCCAACGCGGTTTGCCAGCTTCTTTCGCCAGCTCGTTGATAGCCTGAATCACAACCTGCTGCTGTTCGTGACCGAACACAACAGCACCCAGCATCTGATCTTCGCTCAGCAGTTCTGCTTCGGATTCAACCATCAGTACGGCTGCTTCAGTACCCGCAACAACCAGGTCCAGCTTGCTTTCTTTCAGTTCGTCCTGAGTCGGGTTCAGTACGTACTGGTCATTGATGTAACCAACACGTGCAGCACCGATCGGGCCGTTGAATGGAATACCAGACAGAGTCAGCGCAGCAGATGCACCAATCATTGCCACGATGTCCGGGTTAACCTGCGGGTTAACGGAAACAACGGTCGCGATAACCTGAACTTCGTTCACGAAGCCTTCCGGGAACAGCGGGCGAACCGGGCGGTCAATCAGACGCGCGATCAGGGTTTCGCCTTCGCTCGGACGGCCTTCACGACGGAAGAAGCTACCCGGGATACGGCCAGCAGCGTAGGTACGCTCCTGATAGTTAACGGTCAGCGGGAAAAAGTCCTGGCCTGGTTTCGCTTTTTTCTGGCCAACAACGGTAACGAATACCGCGGTGTCATCCATGCTAACCATAACAGCGGCAGTCGCCTGACGCGCCATCATGCCGGTTTCCAGCGTAACGGTATGCTGACCGTACTGGAATTTACGAACGATCGGATTAAGCAAAATAATATCCTTTCTCTATTTTTTTGACGGCACATTTTGCGCCATCGTTAATACCCGATCTTCTGCGCATCCTCGCGACTAATGACAACCCTAACCCATAAGCATGAGTAAAGCCTCTCATTAGCCGCGCGAACCTCTGCAACGGAAGATCATTCATAGCAACAATACATTAGTTTCCAGCGAATTGCTGCCATCTGCTGGAAAAAAGGGGCCATGAAGGCCCCCTCTTTCTGAAACTCGAAAGAATTAGCGACGCAGACCCAGACGCTCGATCAGCGCGGTGTAACGTGCAACATCTTTACGTTTCAGGTAGTCGAGCAGTTTACGACGCTGAGAAACCATGCGCAGCAGACCACGACGGCTGTGGTGATCTTTTTTGTGCTCTGCAAAGTGGCCCTGCAGGTGGTTAATCTGTGCAGTCAACAGTGCAACCTGAACATCGGTAGAACCGGTGTCGTTTGCATCACGACCAAACTCAGAAACGATTTTAGCGGTAGCTTCAGTACTTAGAGACATTTTAAAACTCCAAAGTGTTAAGAATGAAAGGATGCCGATCTCTAATTCAGCTATCCCAGTGTATACACTTTATCCTTCAAACTGACTCTGCGTTGGCTGCGTCCGCTCACCTCAGTCACTTATCTAAGTAAGCTCCTAAGGATTCTCAGACTTGCCGCCTTGATGCAGCTCGAATGATTTTGTGTATACGTCGCGTAGATTGTTAAACAATTTACGCGACGTTAAGCGGCAGTATTCTACTCGCAGCGCCCTTTTATCGCAAGACAGAGAGCGCTATGCAGGATACTCAACCACCAGGCGACGGGGGGCGACACGACCTTCATCGTCCATCTCCCCCATGCCGATAAACTTGCCGTCATCGCCTTCCGTCACGCGGACCAGCCCTTCCAGCGGCGCGCCTGATGTCCGTACCGGGTTACCGTTTTTAAAGTAAACCGAGGATGTTAAAGGCAAATTAACAATAGGATAGTCCGATGCTGGACTGTCCATTGGCATCAGCAAAGGATCAAGCAGCTGTGCCGCCGGAATGTTCTGCTGCTCGGCCTGTTCAACCAGCTCACGCAGATGTTCCAGCGTCACCATTCGATCCACCGGATACTTGCTGACCGTCAAACGACGCAGATACGTGACGTGCGCGCCGCAGCCCAACTTCTCACCCAGATCGTCAACAATGGTGCGAATATAGGTGCCTTTGGAACAGTGAACTTCCAGCTCCAGTTCGTTACCTTCGTGACGGATAAACAGCAGCTCATAGACGGTAATCGGTCGCGCTTCACGCGGCACTTCAATACCCTGACGCGCATATTCGTACAGCTTCTTACCCTGATACTTCAGCGCCGAATACATTGACGGGATCTGCTCGATATCGCCGCGGAAAGTTTCCAGCGCGCTCGCCAGTTGTTCTGCGGTGAAGGTTACCGGACGTTCCTGCACGATTTGCCCATCGGCATCGGAAGTGTCTGTACGCTGGCCCAGACGGGCAACCACACGATAGCGTTTATCAGAATCCAGCAAATACTGTGAAAACTTAGTCGCTTCACCGAGGCAGATTGGCAGCATGCCTGTCGCCAGCGGATCCAATGCGCCGGTATGTCCTGCGCGATTGGCATTGTAAATGCGTTTTACTTTTTGCAGTACATCATTGCTGGACATGCCCTGCGGCTTATCCAGCAGCAGGACACCGTGAATGTCGCGACCACGACGACGAGGACGACTCATCAGTCCTCCTTGCTGTCGTCCGCTGGGTTCACACGACGCTCATCGTCATGTTTCACCACGCTGGTCACCAGGTTGGACATGCGCATCCCTTCAACCAACGAGTTGTCGTAGAAGAAGGTCAGCTCAGGCACGATACGCAGACGCATGGCTTTACCCAGCAGAGAACGGATAAAACCAGAGGCTTCCTGCAGTGCCTTGATGCCGTTTTTCACAGCAGCTTCGTCCTGATCGTTGAGGAAAGTCACGAATACTTTGGCATATGCCAGATCACGAGACATCTCAACACCCGATACGGTGGTCATCATACCAACACGCGGGTCTTTGATTTCGCGTTGCAGGATAAGTGCGATCTCTTTCTGCATCTCTTGCGCGACACGCTGCGGGCGACCAAATTCTTTCGCCATAATAAATTCTCCAGAATAAAGACAAAAAAGGGGCTATCAGCCCCTTTTTAAATTTCTTGCCGGGTGGCGCTTCGCTTACCCGGCCTACACCTAATCATCTTCTAAGGATTTTGGGCTGCAAATTGCGGCCCAAAAGACGACGAAGATTAAGCGATAGTACGTTGGATCTCGATAATCTCGAACACTTCGATCATATCGCCAACGCGAACGTCGTTGTAGTTCTTAACGCCGATACCACATTCCATGCCGTTACGGACTTCGTTAACGTCATCTTTGAAGCGACGCAGGGATTCCAGCTCGCCTTCATAGATAACCACGTTGTCGCGCAGAACGCGGATTGGGTTGTGACGTTTAATCGTGCCTTCGGTAACCATACAGCCTGCGATAGCGCCGAATTTCGGTGATTTGAACACATCACGAACTTCAGCCAGACCAATGATCTGCTGTTTCAGCTCCGGAGACAGCATGCCGCTCATCGCTGCTTTCACTTCGTCGATCAGATGATAGATGACGGAGTAGTAACGCAGATCCAGGCTTTCAGATTCGATAACTTTACGTGCAGAGGCATCAGCACGGACGTTGAAGCCAACCAGAATCGCGTTGGATGCCGCAGCCAGGGTCGCGTCGGTTTCGGTGATACCACCTACGCCAGAACCGATGATCTTCACTTTGACTTCGTCGGTAGACAGTTTCAGTAAAGAGTCGGAAATCGCTTCTACAGAACCCTGAACGTCAGCCTTCAGGACGACGTTCACTTCGTGAACTTCGCCTTCGGTCATGTTAGCGAACATGTTCTCGAGTTTAGATTTCTGCTGACGAGCCAGTTTGACTTCACGGAATTTGCCCTGACGATACAGTGCAACTTCACGGGCTTTCTTCTCGTCACGAACGACAGTAACTTCGTCACCTGCAGCCGGAACACCGGACAGACCGAGGATTTCCACCGGAATGGATGGACCTGCTTCCAGTACTTCCTGACCCAGTTCGTTACGCATAGCACGAACGCGACCGTATTCGAAGCCACACAGTACGATGTCGCCTTTGTGCAGCGTACCTTCACGCACCAGTACGGTAGCAACCGGACCACGACCTTTATCCAGGAAGGATTCGATAACCGCACCGCTCGCCATACCTTTACGCACAGCTTTCAGTTCCAGTACTTCGGCCTGCAGCAGGATAGCGTCCAGCAGCTCGTCGATACCGGTACCCGCTTTCGCAGAAACGTGAACGAATTGGCTCTCGCCGCCCCACTCTTCCGGCATGATGCCGTACTGGGACAGTTCGTTTTTAACGCGATCCGGATCCGCTTCCGGCTTATCGATTTTGTTGACTGCAACCACCACCGGTACACCCGCCGCTTTCGCGTGCTGGATAGCTTCGATGGTCTGCGGCATCACGCCGTCGTCTGCTGCAACAACCAGAACAACGATATCCGTTGCCTGAGCACCACGAGCACGCATGGAGGTAAACGCGGCGTGACCCGGGGTATCCAGGAAGGTGATCATACCGTTGTCAGTTTCAACGTGGTACGCACCGATGTGCTGAGTAATGCCGCCTGCTTCGCCAGAGGCCACTTTCGTGGAACGAATGTAGTCCAGCAGAGAGGTTTTACCGTGGTCAACGTGACCCATGATGGTCACAACTGGTGCGCGCGGTTCAGCCGCAGCACCGGTGTCACGGTCGCTCATTACCGCTTCTTCCAGCTCGTTTTCACGACGCAGGATAACTTTGTGGCCCATCTCTTCGGCAACCAGCTGTGCGGTTTCCTGGTCGATGACCTGGTTAATGGTAGCCATTGCGCCCAGTTTCATCATCGCTTTGATGACCTGAGAGCCTTTAACTGCCATTTTGTTCGCCAGATCGCCAACGGTGATGGTTTCGCCGATCACAACGTCACGGTTAACGGCCTGAGCTGGCTTCTGGAAGCCCTGCTGCAGAGCGGAACCTTTACGCTGCTTACCGCCTTTACCGCCGCGAACCGCTGCACGTGCTTCCTCACGGTCAGCTTTAGATTCAGCGTGTTTGTTGCCTTTCTTCGCCGGACGCGCTGCTTTAGTGCTGCGAGTACGACCACGACCGCCTTCGACTTCACGATCGTTCTCGTCTTCAGCCTGGCGAGCATGCTGAGAAGTGGTGACGTGATAATCGCTGGTGTCTTCGACAGGTTCAGCGTTATTCACACCATTTTTCTCGTTTTCTTCCGCCATACGGCGAGCTTCTTCCGCTACGCGGCGCGCTTCTTCTTCAAGCTTGCGACGTGCTTCTTCTTCCGCTTTACGCTTCAGTTCTGCGGCTTCATTTTCACGGCGGGCTTTTTCGGCCTGGGCGGTTTTAGTCATATCGTCGGTCTGTTGATTGCTCACTTTGTCTTTTTCCGCAGCTTCACGTTTCGCTTTATCAGCGGCTTCACGCTTAGCTTGTTCTGCGGCCTCACGTTCGGCTTTTTGTTGCGCCTCGCGTTTGGCAGCTTCTTCTGCCTCACGACGGGCTTGCTCTTCCGCTTCACGCTGCGCCTGCTCTTCCGCGGCAAGGCGTTCAGCCTCTTGCGGATCGCGTTTCACAAAGGTGCGTGTCTTGCGGACTTCGATTTGTACCGATTTGCTTTTTCCACCGGTACCTGGAATATTGAGAGTACTGCGCGTTTTACGCTGCAATGTCAACTTATCCGGCGCTGAGCCGTTTTCACGGTTCAAATGCGCCAGTAAGGTTTGTTTCTCTTGTGCGGACACAGAGTCGTCAGCAGACTTCGGGATACCGGCATCAGCAAATTGCTGTACCAGGCGATCCACGGAAGTCTGTATCTCTGCAGCCAGCGTTTTTACGGTTACATCTGTCATACTGTTCCTTCCTGCTACAGTTTATTACGCTTCGTCGCCGAACCAGCAAATATTACGGGCAGCCATAATCAGCTCACCGGCTTTTTCGTCGGTCAACCCTTCGATATCAGCCAGATCATCAATGCCCTGTTCAGCGAGATCTTCCAGCGTACAAACACCACGGGCCGCCAGTTTGAAGGCCATCTCACGATCCAATCCTTCCAGATTCAGCAGATCGTCAGCCGGTTTGTTATCACCGAGGCTTTCTTCCTGGGCCAGTGCCAGAGTGGTCAGTGCGTTTTTAGCACGCTCGCGCAGCGCTTCAACGGTCTGTTCATCCAGGCCGTCAATTTCCAGCAGCTCTTTCATTGGCACGTAGGCCAGTTCTTCCAGCGTCGCAAAACCTTCTTCCACCAGAACGGTCGCGAAATCTTCATCGATATCGAGATATTTGGTGAAGGTATCGATGGCTGCATGTGCTTCAGCCTGATGCTTCGCCTGCAGGTCATCAACGGTCATCACGTTGAGTTCCCAACCGCTCAGTTGTGAAGCCAGGCGGACGTTCTGACCATTACGTCCAATCGCCTGAGCCAGGTTACCGGCTTCAACCGCGATATCCATGGTGTGCTTGTCTTCATCCACCACGATAGAAGCAACGTCTGCTGGCGCCATTGCGTTAATCACGAACTGCGCCGGGTTATCATCCCATAGGACGATATCGATACGCTCGCCGCCCAGTTCGGTAGAAACCGCCTGAACGCGCGCACCGCGCATACCAACACAGGCGCCGACCGGATCAATACGCTTGTCGTTGGTCTTAACGGCGATTTTCGCACGCGATCCCGGATCACGGGCAGCCGCTTTAATTTCGATAACTTCTTCGCCAATTTCCGGTACTTCAATGCGGAACAGCTCAATCAGCATTTCCGGTTTGGAACGGGTTACAAACAGCTGCGCACCGCGCGCTTCCGGGCGTACAGAGTACAGAACACCACGAATACGGTCACCTGGGCGGAAGTTTTCACGCGGGAGCATGTCTTCACGCAGGATAACAGCTTCAGCATTGCTGCCCAGATCCAGAGAAATGTTGTCGCGGTTTACTTTCTTTACCACACCGGTGACGATTTCGCCTTCGTGTTCGCGGAACTGATCGACAACCATTGCGCGTTCAGCTTCACGTACTTTCTGTACGATAACCTGTTTCGCGGTCTGGGTGGTGATACGGTCAAAGGTGACAGATTCAATCTGATCTTCAACATATTCACCCACGTTCAGACTTTCGTCTTCGAAGCGTGCCGCTTCCAGCGTAATTTCTTTGGTCGGCTGAGTAACTTCTTCTACGATTACCCAACGACGGAAGGTATCGAAATCACCGCTTTTACGATCGATTTCTACGCGAACGTCGATCTCTTGCTCATATTTTTTCTTTGTTGCTGTAGCCAGCGCACTTTCCAGTGCTTCAAAAATTTTCTCGCGTGGCAGCGCTTTTTCGTTGGATACGGCTTCAACAACAGCCAAAATTTCTTTGTTCATCGCGGGCTTTTCACCTCAATCCAGACTGTTAAAAGTGGGGAACCAGGTTCGCCTTCTGGATATTACTCAGCGCGAACACTTCATCTTTGCCTTCGACTGTGACCGTGATCATCTCACCGTCCACCGCTTTGATAACGCCCTGCCATTTACGACGGTTTTGTACCGCCATACGAAGAACCAGCGTGACTTCTTCACCCAGGAAACGCACGTAGTGTTCAGCTGTGAACAGAGGACGGTCGAGACCCGGAGAGGAGACTTCCAGGTTATAGGCAACGGTGATTGGGTCTTCGACATCCATCACGGCGCTTACCTGATGGCTCACATCAGCACAATCATCAACATTGATGCCATCTTCACTATCAATATAGATGCGCAGTGTGGATGTGCGACCACGAATAAATTCGATGCCGACCAGTTCGTAGCCCAGGGCTTCAACTGGCGCTGTAATCATCTCTGTTAATTTTTGCTCTAATGTGGACAAGCCCACCCCCAAGACATAAAAAAAGGGCCTAAAGCCCAGTTATTCTGTAGTCAGATAACAAAAAACCCCGATAAATCGGGGCTTTAGATAACTGAACCCTATAACCGCACCTGCGGTTCGGAGAACCTTCCGAAAGAATTTTTTTCAAATCCAGCTACGAAGGCCTAAGTCTTCACAGTATATTTGAAAAAGAACTCTAAGGGAAAGTGGTTGCGGGGGCCGGATTTGAACCGACGACCTTCGGGTTATGAGCCCGACGAGCTACCAGGCTGCTCCACCCCGCGCCTGAAACGTGGCAAATTTTACTCGTTTTGGGTAAAAAATGCAAATACTGCTGGGATTTGGTACCGAGGACGGGACGTAAAATCTGCGCACAGTATATTGATTCACTATGCGTTATGTCAACCTTGTTACGACTATGCAAATCAATGAATGCTGCCCAGCGCTAGCCCAGCAAGATAAATATGCCACCCACGCCGTTATTTAACGAAATTATCACTAAACTCTTCCTGTCATCCAGAAAAGATGATTAAATGAAAACTCATTTATTTTGCATAAAAATGCAATTAGCATAATAAGCGACCTCTTCACCAGTCTATCAAGCAGGGTTTTATTTTATGACGACGATTCTCAAGCATCTCCCGGTAGGTCAACGTATTGGTATCGCTTTTTCCGGCGGCCTGGACACCAGTGCAGCACTGCTGTGGATGCGACAAAAAGGGGCTGTCCCATATGCATATACTGCGAATTTGGGCCAGCCGGATGAGGATGACTATGACGCCATTCCTCGCCGTGCAATGGAATATGGTGCTGAGAATGCTCGCCTGGTAGATTGCCGTAAGCAGCTCGTTGCCGAAGGGATCGCTGCCATTCAGTGCGGTGCATTCCACAACACCACTGGCGGACTGACCTACTTCAATACCACCCCGCTGGGCCGTGCCGTGACCGGCACCATGCTGGTTGCCGCCATGAAAGAAGATGGCGTAAATATCTGGGGTGACGGTAGCACCTATAAAGGTAACGATATTGAACGTTTCTATCGTTACGGTCTGCTGACCAACGCCGAACTGCAGATTTATAAACCATGGCTGGATACCGATTTTATCGATGAACTCGGCGGTCGCCATGAGATGTCCGAATTTATGATTGCCTGTGGTTTCGACTACAAGATGTCCGTTGAGAAAGCGTACTCAACAGACTCCAATATGCTCGGGGCGACCCACGAAGCAAAAGATCTGGAATTCCTGAACTCAAGCGTCAAAATCGTCAACCCAATTATGGGCGTGAAGTTCTGGGATGAGAGCGTGAAGATCCCGGCAGAAGAAGTGACCGTGCGTTTTGAACAGGGTCATCCGGTTGCACTGAACGGTAAAACCTTCAGCGACGACGTTGAGATGATGCTGGAAGCCAACCGTATCGGCGGCCGTCACGGTCTGGGTATGAGCGATCAGATTGAAAACCGTATTATTGAAGCGAAGAGCCGTGGCATTTATGAAGCCCCGGGGATGGCGTTGCTGCATATCGCCTACGAGCGTCTGCTGACCGGCATTCACAACGAAGACACCATCGAGCAGTATCACGCGCACGGTCGCCAGTTGGGTCGTCTGCTGTATCAGGGTCGCTGGTTCGACTCTCAGGCGCTGATGCTGCGTGACGGTCTGCAGCGTTGGGTTGCCAGCCAGATTACCGGTGAAGTGACGCTGGAACTGCGCCGTGGTAATGACTACTCGATCCTCAACACCGTATCTGACAATCTGACTTATAAACCAGAACGTCTGACGATGGAAAAAGGCGATTCCGTATTCTCTCCGGACGACCGTATCGGTCAGTTGACCATGCGTAATCTGGATATCACCGATACCCGCGAGAAGCTGTTCGGCTATGCGCAGTCTGGTCTGCTGACCGCTTCTTCCACAACCGGCCTGCCGCAGGTTGAGAATCTGGAAAATAAGGCGAAGTAAAGATACACCATCTTAAGGCCGCGAAAGCGGCCTTTTTTATGTGCGGAATGTAGGCCTGATAAGCGTAGCGCCATCAGGCGTTGTAATAATGTCGGATGACGGCGTAAACGCCTTATCCGACCTACAGGACAGCCACAAATAACAGACGAAAAAAAAGACGCTTTGCAGCGTCTTTTTTTTGGAATTTGGTACCGAGGATGGGACTCGAACCCACAAGCCCGTTAGGGCACTACCACCTCAAGGTAGCGTGTCTACCAATTCCACCACCTCGGTACAGAATACTTAGCGTGGGATATCGCTGGTCGGCTGAGCCGGAGCAGCTGGCTGAGTTTGCTCGGTTTTCGCCGGTGCGCTCAGATTTTCCCACTCACTTCCTTTATTGGTCTTGTTGCTGTTCATGTTACCCAGCACCAGACTGATGATGAAGAACAAGGTTCCCAATACAGCTGTCATACGGGTCATGAAGTTACCAGAACCACTTGAACCAAACAGAGTACCAGAAGCGCCTGCGCCAAAAGAGGCTCCCATATCAGCGCCTTTGCCTTGCTGCAGCATGATCAAGCCTACCAGGCCAATTGCCACAATAAGGAAAACTACTAAAAGAGCTTCGTGCATAATCAACCTGTTCCTTGCGGAGTTGCCGCGTACAATGCTTCGACCATTAAAGCGGGAATATTTACTGTTTCCCACTGAAGCGGGTGTGAATACTAACCAAAGCGAATAACCTTCGCAAGGGCAATTTGTTAGCATTGTATCAACTGCGGAAAAAATCGCCACATCAATCAAAAACGCAGCAATTTCTCCCAGCATCTCTGCATGACGGCGCGTTGATCGTCAAGATTCGCCCATACCACAACAGGGATTTCACAAATCAGATCTGCATTTTCTGGCCAGCAGTGAATAATTTGCTGATTCACCAACTCTTCCGCCACCATCGATTCAGGTAACCAGGCCATTCCCATATGGCGCAACACCATTTCTCGTATCGTTTCGCTTAAACCACTCTCAAACACTTTTTTCAACCGTGGTCGCACTCGTTGTTCTGCCAGCTCAATAATACGTCTGACAAAGGTATAGTCGCTGTAACATAGCCAGGGGATCGGGGTATGCGGATCATCCAGCGTATCCACCAACTGTGCAGAAATCACAGGAATAAATCGCTCATACCGCCATAGTGAACGTTTTAACCCTCCGGCAATCTCCAGCCCTGGTTGTGAAGAGGGTAAATCGTAAGTCACCAGCATATCAATTTGCCGGTTTATCAGGGCATTGAAGTGGTTGTCTATCCCCTGGATACTGGCGTTTACCGTAAAGTTTAACTGCGGCTCACTCTGTCGCAGGTAGTTGATCATATCCGGCAGGATATTCACCGACAGCGTATGCAGGCTGACCATCACCAGCGTGTTATCCGTTGCTGGCGTCATCGCCGACAGCTCATGGCGTGCCTCTGTTAACGTACTGAGGACGTGCCGGGCATAAGGTTCAAAGCGTTCACCATAGCGCGTCAGCGTGACGGGGGTCGTTGTCCGATCAAACAAAGGCACGCCCAGCACCTCTTCCAGCGACTTTATACGCCGACTCAGCGCAGGTTGAGTAATATGCCGCTGCGCCGCGGCCTGAGAGTAGTTTCCATGCTGGCTCAAGGCCAGAAAATCTTCCAGCCACTTACAATCCACGTTGTGCTCTCCGCCATGCCATAACCGCATCCTCCAATAACAAATCGGTAATAGTCATAGTTATAGTAATGGCTTTATGGTGGGCATCATAACAACAATATTCCGTTTCACCTGCCGACTCTCACCTTCGACGTTTGACAGGACCGCTATGTTTACTTTATTGACCAATGCCCGTGTTTTTTCTCCTGAGGATTTAGGCCTCTGCTCCCTGCTCATTCATGCCGACCGAATTGTGGCGGTAGAAAAAGATATTTCATTGTTTGATGGCGTCAACGAGGTCATCGATTGTCGGGGTAAATGGGTTATCCCTGGCATCATCGATCAGCATGTTCATCTTACCGGTGGCGGTGGCGAAGCCGGATTTGCCAGTCGGACACCCGCCGTCAAGCTGCGCGATCTGATTCAGGCGGGTATTACCACGGTGGTTGGCGTGTTAGGCACCGATGCCATTTCTCGTTCGCCCAAAGATCTCTACGCTAAAATGCAGTCTCTCAACCTTGAGGGATTACGCGCGTTTATGCATACGGGAGCCTACGCCGTTCCCAGCCCAACCATTACGCGATCCATCCGCGATGATATGGCCTTTATTCCGGCAATTCTTGGTGTAAAAATCGCCCTCGCCGATCACCGCGGTTCTTACCCCTCTTTCCAGGAGTTGCTGAGGATAGTGAGCGATATTCGCGTCGCTTCCCTGCTGGCAGGGAAAAAAGGCTTGCTGCATGTGCACCTGGGGAATCTGCCGGAAGGGATGTCGCAACTTATTGAGTTGTGTGATGCGGGTATTCCGATTCACCATATTTCACCGACCCATGTTGCAAGAACAGAGCCCTTGTTCGAACAGGCTATTGATTTCGCCCATCGCGGCGGCCATATCGATGTTACGTCCGGTGGCAGTCGTTTTATGCCTCAGGAGCAAGCGATTCTCCACGCACTCGAAGCACAGGTTCCGGCGGAGCGCATCACGATCAGTTCTGACGGCAATGGCAGCGTTCCGCGCTTTAACGCTCAGGGTATCGTTGAAGGTTTAAGCGCGGCACCGGTCGCAGGCAATCTTAACCTACTTCCTCGCCTGATTGATGTCGGTATTCCGGTGCCGCAGGCCATCGCAATGTTGACGGCAAACGTTGCACGCTCGCTGGGTATTTCCGGGGGCATGCTCTGCGCCGGAGAACGTGCCGATATCTGTGTACTCAATGATGACCTCTCGCTGGCCCATCTGTTTGCCGCGGGTAAACCGTTGCTGCGGGATGGAGAGTGCCTGGTTACCGGCAACTTCGAGTAAGGGGGCAAGAATGTCATTACTACTGGCGCTAATCGCCATCATTTTTGCCGGACGTCTGATCCTCAAAAAATATCACCCCCAGTCGGTACTGTTATTGACCGGGATTGTGCTGTTGCTTATCGCGCATTTTAGCGGAATGACCTCACTCAGTGGTCTGGTGAAAAAGAGCACCGGATTCGGCCCCTTTGACGCCTTTGAGTTTATTCGCGATACCCTGAGCGTGCGTCTCGGCGGTCTCGGGCTGCAAATTATGCTGATTGGTGGTTTCGCCACGTACATGTCAGCCATTGGCGCAAGCCAGGTACTGGTTCGGGTAACATCTCGTCCTTTACAACGGCTGAACTCGCCTTATCTGCTGCTGGGACTGGCACTGCTATTAGGCCAATTCCTGTCGCTGTTTATCAGCAGCGCCACCGGATTGGGTCTGCTGTTGATGGCGACGCTTTACCCATTGCTTACCCGTCTTGGCTGTAGCCGCGCCGCAGTTGCCGCAGTTATCGCCAGTACCTGTGCGGTTGAGTTTGGCCCAGGATCCGGCAACTCGGTTCTCGCCGCCAAAACCGCAGGTATTGAGGTGGTGAACTATTTTGTGCAGGATCAGTTGCCGATCGTTGTGCCCGTCATTCTTTTCATCGCCCTGTTGCATATTGTTGTGCAACGCTTTTTTGACCGTCGGGAAAGTGGCGACAATGCAGCTCAGCAGATGCAGACATTAACGGCAACTGATGAAGCCGACGCACCTATCGCCTGGCTGTTTCTGCCTATGCTGCCGCTGGTATTGATGTTGGTGTGTAGCGATTTAGTATTTAGCTCGCTTAAGATTACGCTGGATACCGCCGTACTGATAAGCCTCGCTATTACGCTGGTTTGTGAGTACTGCCGTCATCGCAAAGCGCGCGAGGTGATGGCTGGCGTACAAAAGGTTTTCGACAGCATGGGCAGCGTTTTTGCCACCGTCGTGACGCTGATTATCGCCGGTGAAGTTTTTTCCGCCGGGCTGAAATCCATTGGCGCCGTCGACGCGCTGCTGTCGCTTTCTGGCGAATTTGGCCTCAGCGCAGCCTCTATTATCCTGCTGATGACCCTAATCACCTTCGCAATTTCAGCGCTGATGGGCTCCGGGAATGCGGCATTTTTCTCCTTCGCCCCCATGGTGCCGGACATCAGCCGTCATATCGGTAGCGATATCGCAGTCATGATGTTGCCTATCCAGATATCGGCGGGTATTGGTCGTACGTTATCGCCGATTGCCGGCGTCATCATTGCTATCGCAGGGATTGCAGGCGTCTCGCCTGTGGATATTGTTAAGCGCACCGCGATTCCGATGCTGGGCGGTTGGCTACTGATGATTGCGCTAACCTTTGCCCGGTCTGGGCATTTGCTGGCGGTTCTGCCGTGGCTGGCAGTCCTTGTACTACTGATGGTCGGTGGTTATTTCTGGCAGCGCCGACGTAAACAGCCGCTTGCCGTATAGTAAAAAAAAGCCGGAGTCTCAGACTCCGGCTCTCACTTTCTTCGGGATTACGCCGCTTTCACAGCATCGGCAATACGGTGGGCGAATTCAGTCACCTGCGCTTCGTCTTCACCTTCAACCATCACACGAATTAACGGTTCGGTACCAGACTTACGCAGCAGGACGCGTCCACGGTTACCCAGCGCCGCTTCCACTTCCGCCATCACCGCTTTCACATTTTCATGTTCCAGCGGATCGCCGCTACCTGCGGTGTAACGTACGTTAACCAGCAGCTGTGGGAACATTTTCATGCCGCTGCACAGGTCGTGCAAACTCATATGGTTGCGCACCATCGCCGCCAGCACCTGCAGCCCCGCCACGATGCCGTCACCAGTGGTGGTTTTGTCCAGCAGGATCACATGACCAGAGTTTTCGGCACCGATACGCCAGCCTTTTTCCTGCATTTTTTCCAGCACATAGCGGTCGCCAACTTTCGCCCGAGCAAAAGGAATACCCAGCTGTTTCAGCGCCAGCTCGAGGCCCATGTTGCTCATCAACGTACCTACCGCACCACCACGCAGCTGTCCCTGACGCAGGGCTTCACGGGCGATGATGTACATGATCTGATCGCCATCGACCTTATTGCCTTCGTGGTCAACCATAATGACGCGGTCGCCATCGCCGTCCAGCGCAATACCCAGATCGGCTTTTTCCGCAATCACGCGCGCCTGCAGGGCACGGACGTCAGTGGCGCCGACTTCTTCATTGATGTTCACACCGTTTGGCTCACAGCCAATGGCAATCACGTTTGCACCCAGCTCACGCAGTACATTTGGTGCAATGTGGTACGTTGCACCGTTAGCGCAATCCACCACAATTTTAAGCTCACTCAGACTCAGTTCGTTCGGGAAGGTGCCTTTGCAAAACTCGATATAGCGACCGGCAGCATCAACGATACGGGTAGCTTTACCCAGTTCAGCCGAGTCCACGCAGGTGATCGCTTTTTCCATTTCGGCTTCGATAGCTTCTTCAACCGCATCCGGCAGTTTGGTCCCATCGATGGAGAAGAATTTAATCCCATTGTCATAGAATGGGTTGTGCGAAGCGGAGATAACAATCCCGGCCTCAGCACGGAAAGCACGCGTCAAATAAGCAACGGCAGGTGTTGGCATTGGCCCTGTGAATGAGGCTGAGAGTCCGGCGGCTGCCAGGCCCGCTTCCAGCGCGGACTCCAGCATATAGCCGGAAATACGCGTATCTTTACCGATAATAATTTTACGTGAACCATGACGAGCCAGCACTTTCCCTGCAGCCCAGCCCAGCTTGAGCACAAAGTCAGGAGTAATTGGGGCATCACCTACGCGACCGCGGATCCCATCAGTGCCAAAATATTTACGATTACTCATAGCGTTTTTTTTCCTTTGCAGACAATGTGACTTCCACCACACGCATCGCTTCTACGGTTTCTTTGACGTCATGGACACGAACGATCTGCGCCCCCTGCATTGCGGCAATCACCGCGCACGCAAGACTACCGCTCAGGCGTTCAGATGGCCCCACATTCAGTAACTGACCGACCATTGATTTTCGTGACATCCCAACCAGCAGCGGCAGATTAAAATGATGAAACTCCGCCAGACGTGCCAGTAATGTGTAGTTGTGAGTGAGATTTTTACCGAATCCGAACCCGGGGTCGAGCAACAATTTATCTTTTGTGATTCCAGCCCGCTCGCAACGTGCTATTTGCTCAACAAAGTAACGATCTACCTCAGCAAAAACATCCTCATACTTTGGCGCTTCCTGCATGGTTTTCGGCTGCCCCTGCATATGCATCAGGCAAACCGGCAATCCGGTCTCCGCTGCGGCTTCCAACGCTCCAGGCTCCGAGAGTGAGCGAATGTCATTGATGATATGCGCGCCAACCCTGGCGCATTCGCGGATCACTTCGGGCTTTGAGGTATCAACCGAAATCCACACTTCAAAACGCTGAGCAATCGCCTCCACCACAGGGATCACTCGCTGCAACTCTTCTTCCACACTCACATCAGCCGCGCCCGGACGCGTGGACTCACCACCCACATCAATGATAGTCGCCCCGGCGTTAATCATCAGGTTTGCGTGTTTTACCGCCTCAACCAAAGAGTTGTGCGCTCCACCATCGGAAAATGAGTCTGGCGTGACGTTCAAAATCCCCATGACGTGCGGATGGCTGAGATCCAGTGAAGAACCCTGAGCAAAGAGTTTCATAGTTTTATCCCTGGTAAAATCTTGAATATGCAGATAAGAAAAACCCCGGAGCAAGCCCCAGGGTTTTCAATTAAAACACGGTCATCATCAACGATAACTTATTTGTCGCCCAGCTGCTCTGACATAGTGCCAGAGTCCGGCGCACGCGGTTCATCAACCGGACGCGGTGCATTCGGCTTGCCGGTGCTGCCAGAGTTGTTGTTAGAAGAACCCGGTTCTTCCCAACCCGCAGGCGGACGCACATCGCGGCGAGCCATCAGATCGTCAATCTGCGGCGCATCGATAGTCTCATATTTCATGAGCGCATCTTTCATCGAGTGCAGAATGTCCATGTTTTCGTTCAGCAAACGACGTGCACGGTCATAGTTACGCTCAATCAGCAGTTTAACTTCCTGATCGATAATGCGAGCGGTTTCATCGGACATGTGTTTCGCTTTCGCCACAGAACGTCCCAGGAACACTTCGCCTTCTTCTTCAGCGTACAGCAACGGACCGAGTTTATCGGAGAAGCCCCACTGAGTAACCATGTTACGCGCCAGGTTAGTCGCGACTTTAATGTCGTTCGACGCACCGGTAGAAACATGTTCAGCACCGTAGATGATCTCTTCCGCGAGACGGCCACCGTACAATGTGGAGATCTGACTTTCCAGTTTCTGACGGCTGGCGCTGATTGCATCGCCTTCAGGCAGGAAGAAGGTCACACCCAGCGCACGACCGCGCGGGATAATCGTCACTTTGTGCACCGGATCGTGTTCCGGCACCAGGCGACCGATAATCGCGTGGCCTGCTTCGTGATACGCGGTAGATTCTTTCTGCGCTTCCGTCATCACCATGGAGCGACGTTCCGCACCCATCATGATTTTGTCTTTCGCTTTTTCGAACTCAACCATCGACACTACGCGCTTGTTGCCACGAGCAGCAAACAGTGCCGCTTCGTTGACCAGGTTCGCGAGATCCGCACCGGAGAAGCCAGGCGTACCACGTGCAATGATTGCCGCATCGATATCCGGAGACAGCGGCACGCGACGCATATGCACTTTCAGGATCTGTTCACGACCGCGAACGTCCGGCAGACCAACCACAACCTGACGGTCGAAACGGCCTGGACGAAGCAGCGCAGGGTCAAGAACGTCCGGACGGTTAGTCGCTGCGATAACGATAATACCTTCGTTACCTTCGAAGCCGTCCATCTCAACCAGCATCTGGTTCAGCGTCTGTTCACGTTCATCGTGACCACCGCCCAGACCTGCGCCACGCTGGCGGCCTACGGCGTCGATTTCATCGATGAAGATGATGCACGGTGCCGCTTTTTTGGCTTGTTCGAACATGTCACGCACACGAGATGCACCGACACCCACGAACATTTCCACGAAATCAGAACCGGAAATTGTGAAGAATGGAACCTTCGCTTCACCTGCGATAGCTTTCGCCAGCAGGGTTTTACCCGTACCCGGAGGACCGACCATCAGGACGCCTTTCGGGATTTTACCGCCCAGTTTCTGGAAACGGCTCGGTTCGCGCAGATACTCAACCAGCTCAGCGACTTCTTCTTTTGCTTCGTCACAACCCGCAACGTCAGCAAAAGTCGTTTTGATCTGATCTTCCGTCAGCATGCGCGCTTTGCTCTTGCCGAACGACATGGCACCTTTGCCACCACCGCCCTGCATCTGACGCATGAAGAAGATCCAGACACCAATCAGCAGCAGCATTGGGAACCAGGAAATGAAGATAGAAGCCAGCAGGCTCGGCTCTTCAGGTGGTTCGCCAACAACCTTGACGTTTTTGGTCAGCAGGTTATCAAGCAGCTTCGGATCGTTAACCGGGATGTAGGTCGTGTAACGGTTACTATCTTTCTTGGTAACGTTAATCTCACGTCCGTTGATCTTCGCTTCACGAACCTGGTCCTGATTGACCTCTTGCAGGAAGGTAGAGTAATCAACCTTACGGCCATTAGACTCGCTGGGCCCAAAGCTCTGGAATACTGACATCAGCACAACGGCAATGACCAGCCAGAGAATTAGGTTTTTCGCCATGTCACTCAAGGGATTAACCTCATATTACAACTGTGTTAAAAACAGCGTCAGGATACTCTATATCCAGTTTCTTTCAAACTTTCGTTTGAAATCTGCCGGTTATGGTTTACGCCCGGTCGCTACAATATACACTTCACGCGAACGGGCGCGAGAAGAGTCCGGCTTACGAACTTTGACCTTCGTAAACAGGGAGCGAATCTCTCTTAGATACTCATCGAAGCCTTCGCCCTGGAACACCTTCACTACAAAACTACCACCTGGCGCTAATACATCACGAGCCATTCCAAGCGCCAGCTCTACCAGATACATGGCCCGGGGAATATCCACCGCCGGTGTTCCACACATATTTGGCGCCATATCAGACATGACAACTTGTACTTTACTGTCACCTACGCGTTCAAGTAACGCTTTCAGGACTAATTCATCACGAAAGTCGCCCTGAAGGAAGTCCACACCAACGATTGGATCCATAGGTAAAAGATCGCAAGCGATAATGCGGCCGGTGTTGCCGATCTGCGTAACTGCATATTGCGACCAGCCACCGGGTGCAGCACCGAGATCAACTATCGTCATCCCCGGTTTAAAAATTTTGTCACTTTGCTGTATTTCATCAAGTTTAAACCAGGCACGGGAACGTAACCCCTTTTTCTGCGCCTGTTGAACATATTTATCGCTAAAGTGTTCCTGAAGCCAGCGACTCGAGCTGGCAGAACGCTTTTTACCTGTCATTTCACATTCCCAAAGGGCAGTTCATCGTAACCAATGGTGTAAATTTCTACACAGCTATTTGGTGATATATGGGAGATGGCGGTAGAATGACCCGTTTTCAATCCCAACGTAAGCAAAAATATACGATGAATCTGAGTACTAAACAAAAACAGCACCTGAAAGGTCTGGCACATCCGCTCAAGCCTGTAGTTATGCTTGGCAACAATGGTTTGACCGAAGGGGTACTGGCCGAGATTGAACAAGCGTTAGAGCACCATGAACTTATCAAGGTGAAAATCGCCTCGGAAGATCGCGATACTAAAACCTTGATCGTGGAAGCTATCGTACGCGAAACCGGCGCCTGTAATGTGCAGGTCATCGGCAAAACGCTGGTACTGTATCGCCCGACTAAAGAACGTAAAATCTCGCTGCCACGCTAAGAATATCCCAAAGTTGAACACGAAGTTTGTGTAAAACGCGGGGTTTTCCGCTAGCAGGAGAGCAAAATGCCACGCTCTCTTCGTTGATAAAAGGCCGCTATGCGGCCTTTTTCCTTTCTTTACAATGTATCAACATCTTAACCAAGATGCGAATTACAGGTATTCTACCTTCGTCACTTCATATTCCACTTCGCCGCCCGGCGTTTTGATAACCACGACGTCATCCTGCTCTTTACCGATAAGGCCACGAGCGATAGGCGAGTTCACTGAAATCAGGTTCTGTTTAAAATCGGCTTCATCATCGCCGACAATACGCCAGGTCTGCTCTTCATCGTTATCGAGATTCAACACGGTAACCGTCGCGCCGAAAACAACGCGGCCATTGTTCGGCATTTTAGTAACGTCGATTACCTGCGCGTTGGACAGTTTAGCCTCGATATCTTTAATGCGTCCTTCGCAGAAACCCTGCTGTTCGCGCGCCGCGTGATACTCCGCGTTCTCTTTCAGGTCACCGTGCTCACGCGCTTCAGCGATAGCGGCAATAATTTCAGGACGGCGCACAGATTTCAGAAAATCCAGCTCTTCGCGCAGTTTTTCAGCACCACGTAAGGTCATCGGGATAGCTTGCATTTGTTATACCTCTTGAACATTCCTGTAGGGGGCAGTTGCTCTCACCCCGGCTGCTAAGCCCACTCTGGCGAATGTCATGCCAGAGTCAGAAGCAAAAAAATACCGACCCGGGGCTCAAGGTCCCAGGTCAGCTACAATTCTCTATTTGATGATCATTTTACCCTGGAGTTCCTTATGGGTCATCGTTTACTTTTTGGGGCGTTGCGCCGTAGTATGACGGCCTGTTTCCAGGTTGTTAGCGCGAGATTATGCGATTTTCCAGATTTACCATCGGATTGACTGCCAGTATAGCGTTCAGTGTTCAGGCTGCGAACGTCGACGAGTATATCAATCAGCTCCCTGCGGGGGCCAACCTCGCCCTTATGGTACAGAAGGTTGGCGCACCTGCACCCGCTATTGATTTTCATAGCCAGCAGATGGCGCTGCCGGCCAGTACCCAGAAAGTGATCACCGCGCTGGCGGCATTGATTCAGCTCGGGCCTGACTTTCGTTTTACCACTACGCTTGAGACTAAAGGCAACGTGGAAGGCGGCGTATTGAAAGGTGACTTAGTGGCACGATTTGGTGCTGATCCGACGCTAAAACGCCAGGATATTCGCAATATGGTGGCAACCCTGAAAAAATCAGGCGTGACGCAAATTGCCGGAAATGTCCTGATCGATACCTCTATTTTCGCCAGTCATGATAAAGCGCCCGGTTGGCCCTGGAACGACATGACGCAGTGTTTTAGCGCACCGCCCGCAGCGGCTATTGTCGATAGAAACTGTTTCTCGGTTTCACTCTACAGCGCGCAAAAACCCAACGATCTCGCCTTTATTCGCGTGGCATCTTATTACCCGGTCACCATGTTCAGTCAGGTGCGTACTCTCGCCCGAGGTTCTGCGGAAGCGCAATATTGTGAACTGGATGTGGTTCCCGGCGATCTCAACCGCTATACGCTGACCGGATGCCTGCCCCAACGAGCCGATCCGCTGCCGCTGGCGTTCGCCATTCAAGACGGAGCCAGCTATGCCGGGGCGATTATCAAAGATGAGCTAAAACAAGCAGGTATCACCTACAGCGGTACGCTGCTGCGCCAGACGCTGGTCAACGAGCCGGGAACGGTGGTCGCCAGTAAGCAGTCAGCGCCACTGCATGACCTGCTTAAGATTATGCTGAAAAAATCGGACAACATGATTGCCGATACCGTTTTCCGTATGATTGGTCATGTCCGATTTAACGTGCCAGGCACCTGGCGGGCGGGTTCTGATGCCGTACGCCAGATTTTGCGTCAGCAGGCGGGCGTTGATATCGGCAACACCATTATTGCCGACGGTTCAGGCCTCTCCCGGCATAACCTGATTGCCCCGGCGACCATGATGCAGGTGCTGCAATATATCGCTCAACACGATAACGAGCTGAACTTTATCACTATGCTGCCGCTGGCGGGGCACGACGGCTCCCTGCAATACCGTGCGGGTCTGCATCAGGCTGGTGTGGATGGCAAAGTATCGGCGAAGACAGGCTCGCTGCAAGGAGTCTATAACCTTGCTGGCTTCATTACCACGGCAAGCGGCCAACGCATGGCATTCGTGCAGTATTTGTCTGGTTATGCGGTAGAGCCAGCTGATCAGCGTAATCGCCGTATTCCGTTGGTGCGCTTCGAGAGCCGGTTGTACAAGGATATTTATCAGAACAATTAGATTTTGAAGATGCCGGATGGCGCTTACGCTTATCCGGCCTACGCAAACTGGAAACAAAAACCCCGGCAACTTGTCCGGGGTTTTTCATGCGATTAACGCTTGTAGATGAACTCGACGCCTTCGTCGTCTTCTTCGTCCCAATCGTCATCCCAGTCATCTTCCGCTTCGTCTTCGACTTCAGCAAGCTGCTGGCGGTGATAATCATCCCACATGAACTCAACTTTCTCTGGCTGTTTCGCTTCTTCAGCCTGAACAATCGGGTTCTCGATGATAAAGGTCATCACATCCCAGCAAAGATCCTTCACGCCCAGCTGGCTGGCGGCAGAGATCAGGTAATATTTACCTTCCCAGCCCAGCGCTTCGGCGATCGCTTTCGCTTTCTCTTCCGCTTCAGCCTTGTCCATCAAATCAATTTTGTTGAACACTAACCAGCGCGGTTTAGATGCCAGATCCTGACTGTATTTTTCCAGTTCGCCAATAATGATACGGGCGTTTTCTACCGGATCGGAACCGTCAATCGGATCGATATCGATGAGGTGCAGCAACACGCGGCAACGTTCCAGATGTTTCAGGAAGCGGATACCCAGGCCTGCGCCTTCAGCCGCACCTTCAATCAGCCCCGGAATGTCGGCAACCACGAAGCTCTTTTCGTTGTCCATACGCACCACGCCCAGGCTCGGCACCAGGGTGGTGAACGGATAATCAGCGACTTTCGGCTTCGCCGCAGATACTGCACGGATAAACGTCGATTTCCCAGCATTTGGCATACCCAGCATACCCACGTCTGCCAGCAGCATCAGCTCCAGCATCAGATCGCGCTTATCACCCGGCGTACCCATTGTTTTCTGACGCGGAGTACGGTTAACCGATGATTTGAAACGGGTGTTGCCCAGACCATGCCAGCCGCCTTTAGCGACCATCAGACGCTGACCGTGTTTGGTCATGTCGCCCATGGTTTCGCCCGTGCCCTGATCGATAACACGCGTACCAACAGGCACTTTAATCGTGACGTCTTTGCCACGCTTACCGGTGCAATCACGGCTCGCGCCATTCTGACCACGTTCCGCACGGAATGATTTTTCAAAACGGTAATCGATCAGCGTGTTCAGGTTTTCGTCGGCTTCCAGCCAAACGTCACCACCGTCACCACCATCACCACCGTCCGGACCGCCTTTTGGGATGTACTTTTCGCGGCGGAAGCTGACGCAACCATTACCGCCATCACCTGCAACGACCAGAATCGATGCTTCATCAACAAACTTCATTTTACTCTCCGTAAATCATTCGCCTGAGCGGGGTTGCGAAACCACCGTTTCATGCTTACGTAAACCGCCCCAAATTCGATGACCAATGGCGGAATACATCGCGCCCGCAACCACGATAAACGCACCGAGATAACCTAATAGGTTTAGCATCGGTCTGGCGAAGAAATCGGGCCAGGCCAGTGATAATAAATCTGAAAATAACAACGTAAACAGCGGTGTGAGCGTGATAATAGCGCTCACCTGCGCCGCCTGCCAACGCGCCATCGCTTCCGCAAGAGCGCCGTATCCTACCAGCGTATTCAGGCCGCAGAATACCAGGCATGCCAGCTGCCAGTCGCTGAGCTGCGTGATGACACCGGGTTTAGCCAGCGGCAACAACGCAATCGTACATAAAGTGTACAGTAAAAACAGGATCTGCGGTGATGCCAGGCGGCGCAATAACACCTTTTGTGCGACCCCATAGCTCACCCAGACCATCGCCGCACCGACACCAAAGATAACGCCCCAGGTGTAATCGGTGAGTCGGGTAAAAATTTCGATCAGACTGGTATTAAAAAACAGGACCAGGCCGCTCAGAAGCATAATGGCGCCAATCACCTGCGTGCCGCGCATCTTTTCTTTCAGGATAAAGACGCTAGCGATCATCATACCAACCGGTGACAGCTGACCGATAACCTGCGAAGCCGTTGGGCTCAAATACTGCAAGGATGAACTAAACAGAATGAAGTTACCGAACAGCCCACCGGTTGCGATAGCCAGCAACACCAGCCAACGCGCTTTGCGAAAAATACGCAATGGAGGGAGCTTTTTTTTAACCGCAAGAATAGCGCCAAGGCCAACGCTTGCCATTAAAAAACGGTAGAACACCACGGTAGGAGGCTCCATCACCTCCAGCACTTGCTTCATTGCTATTGGCAAAGCCCCCCAACATACTGCCGTTGTGAGTGCTAACAGAATACCAATGCCTGCCTGTTGCTTCATGCCGTATTCCCTGCAAGGGCTCGTTTCCGGGTTGTCACGGCGTGACGAGCGTATTTACCGGCCGTCGAATGTAAAAAGCCCCGCAACGTGTTGCGGGGCTTTTATCCGTTACCGGGACGCGAAAAACTTATTCAGCAACGATGCTGATGAATTTACGGTTTTTCGGGCCTTTCACTTCAAATTTCACTTTACCGTCTGCTTTAGCAAACAGAGTGTGGTCTTTGCCGCAACCAACGTTAGAGCCAGCGTGGAATTTAGTACCACGTTGACGAACGATGATGCTACCAGCCAGAACTGTTTCACCGCCGAAGCGTTTTACGCCCAGACGTTTAGCTTCTGAATCGCGACCGTTACGAGTCGAGCCGCCAGCCTTTTTATGTGCCATTTAATCTGCTCCCCTTAACTTAAGCGCTGATGCCAGTGATTTTCACATCAGTGAACCACTGACGATGGCCCTGCTGCTTACGGTAGTGTTTACGACGACGAAACTTAACAATTTTAACTTTCTCGCCACGACCGTGAGCAACAACTTCAGCTTTGATAACGCCGCCATCAACGAAAGGAACGCCGATTTTGACTTCTTCACCGTTTGCGATCATCAGAACTTCTGCGAATTCAACAGATTCGCCAGTTGCGATGTCCAGCTTTTCCAGGCGAACGGTCTGACCTTCGCTTACTCGGTGTTGTTTACCACCACTTTGGAAAACCGCGTACATAAAAAACTCCGCTTCCGCGCACACCTTTTTGATGATTCAGAGTGCGCTATAAATATTCACAATAGGGCGCGAATATTACGCAAAACGCGAGCCTTTGACAAGTGCTACCGTCAATACATGAAGAAAAAAAACACAACACGTACGGTAACGTTTATCTACGGCGTTTTTTCAGTACAATCAGCATATATTTATAACCCTAAACCCGACGTTACCTTCTCATACAGTAAGGTAATCGGGGCGAGAAGCCCGGCTTTTGCGATGAATTTAGAAAAAATCAATGAGTTAACCGCGCAAGATATGGCGGGGGTCAATGCGACAATCCTTGAACAGCTCAATTCTGACGTTCAGTTGATCAATCAACTGGGGTACTACATCGTTAGCGGTGGCGGAAAACGCATTCGCCCAATGATCGCCGTCCTCGCAGCGCGGGCCGTTGGTTACCAGGAAAATGCGCACGTTACGATTGCGGCCCTCATCGAGTTTATCCACACAGCGACCCTGCTGCACGATGATGTTGTGGATGAGTCAGACATGCGCCGTGGGAAAGCTACGGCAAATGCGGCGTTTGGTAATGCGGCCAGCGTGCTGGTTGGCGATTTTATCTATACCCGCGCATTTCAGATGATGACCAGCCTTGGCTCGTTGAAAGTGCTGGAAGTCATGTCGAAAGCAGTCAACGTCATCGCCGAAGGTGAAGTCTTGCAGCTGATGAACGTCAACGACCCAGACATCACCGAAGAAAACTATATGCGCGTCATCTACAGTAAGACGGCGCGGTTGTTTGAAGCGGCAGCCCAATGTTCAGGCATTCTGGCTGGCTGTAGCGAAGAACAAGAAAAAGGGTTGCAGGATTATGGCCGTTATCTCGGCACAGCTTTCCAGTTAATTGACGATTTGCTGGATTACAGCGCAGATGGCGAGCAGTTGGGTAAAAACGTCGGTGATGACCTCAACGAGGGTAAACCTACGCTGCCGCTGCTGCATGCCATGCGCCACGGTACTCCAGAACAAGCGCAAATGATCCGCCAGGCCATTGAGCAAGGTAATGGTCGTCACCTTCTGGAGCCGGTTCTTGAAGCGATGAACGCCTGTGGTTCCCTGGAGTGGACGCGCCAACGTGCAGAAGAAGAGGCAGATAAGGCCATCGCTGCGTTGCAGGTGCTGCCTGATACGCCGTGGAGAGAAGCGCTGATTGGTCTGGCACATATCTCCGTACAGCGCGACCGTTAATTCCCTACAGCATCCTCCCTCATCCCGTGCTCTGCACGGGATTTTTTTATAAGTTCTAGTACCCCCCCACTCTCCTCCGGATAATCACGCAGAACCTTGGCATATTCTGAATATACAGACACTTTACATGAACATTTTAGAACATTCGTTCTTCGGGCGTTATAGTGTCGCCACAACCGATCGTGGAACCGTAAGTCGTTAACCAAAGGAGAGATGAATTTATGGAAAACAAGCTGATTGACTGGCATCCGGCCGACATCATCGCCGGACTGCGCAAGAAAGGGACCTCAATGGCCGCTGAATCACGTAAAAATGGATTGAGTTCATCAACGCTGGCAAATGCGTTAACGAGACCATGGCCAAAAGGTGAGTTGATTATCGCCCGGGCACTGGGAACTGATCCCTGGGTGATTTGGCCGTCACGCTATCACGATGCCAAAACGCATGAGTTCATCGACAGAACGCGGATGATGAGGAGTCGCAGAGAGAAAAAGAATCCGGAATGAACATTGAGCTGTAACCCCCGGCCAACTGAACTGGGGGTTACAAGAGACGTTGACGATTACTCGCCTTTCACGCGCTCAATGTTTGCGCCCAGCGCACGCAGTTTATCTTCGATGCGCTCATAGCCGCGATCGATGTGATAAATACGATCGACCACTGTTGTACCTTCAGCAATACAACCTGCCAGCACTAAACTTGCAGATGCACGCAGATCGGTCGCCATAACCTGTGCGCCTGAGAGTGTTTCCACGCCGTGGCAAATCACGGTATTGCTTTCGATTTCTGCGTGAGCGCCCATACGGCTCAGCTCAGGCACGTGCATAAAGCGGTTCTCAAACACGGTTTCCGTGATGAAGCCGGTCCCTTCTGCCACCAGGTTCAGCAGCGTGAACTGGGCCTGCATATCGGTAGGGAACGCCGGATGCGGCGCAGTACGCACATTAACCGCTTTCGGACGTTTGCCGTGCATATCAAGGCTGATCCAGTCGTCGCCGACTTCGATATCCGCACCCGCATCACGCAGTTTCGCCAGAACGGCATCCAGTGTGTCCGGTTGTGCATTACGGCAGATAATTTTGCCACGAGAAATTGCCGCCGCCACCAGGAAGGTACCGGTTTCGATGCGGTCTGGCAGAACGCGATACACACCGCCGCCGAGACGCTCAACGCCTTCGATCGTAATACGATCGGTGCCCTGGCCAGTGATCTTCGCGCCCAGCGCAATCAGGAAGTTCGCGGTATCCACAATCTCCGGCTCGCGCGCAGCGTTTTCGATGATGGTGGTGCCTTCGGCAAGCGTTGCTGCACACATGATGGTGACAGTCGCACCGACGCTCACTTTGTCCATGACAATATGCGCGCCTTTCAGACGGCCATCAACGGACGCTTTCACATAGCCTTCTTCCAGCTTGATAGTCGCGCCTAACTGCTCCAGACCGGTAATGTGCAGGTCCACCGGACGCGCGCCGATGGTGCAGCCGCCCGGTAGTGAAACCTGGCCCTGACCAAAGCGGGCAACCAGCGGCCCGAGCGCCCAAATGGATGCACGCATGGTTTTCACCAGATCGTACGGCGCACAGAAGACGTTCACATCACGCGCATCAATGTGCACGGAACCATTACGCTCAACTTTCGCACCCAGCTGGCTCAACAGCTTCATTGATGTGTCAACGTCCTTCAGTTTCGGGACGTTTTGGATCTCTACAGGTTCTTCAGCCAGCAGCGCCGCAAACAGGATCGGCAGTGCGGCGTTTTTAGCGCCTGAAATTGTGACTTCGCCCTGGAGCTTGGTTGGCCCCTGAACACGAAATTTATCCATTATTCTGTTCTCTGTTTAGAATTTATCTTCGCTACCGGCACATCACCCGTAGCTCAAAAACCGTTAAGTTTGCGATCGCGCGCCCATTCCGCTGGGGTAAACGCCTTAATCGACACGGCATGAATGCGGTTGTCCGCAATGTACTCCATCAACGGGCCATAGACCGATTGCTGCTTCTTGACCCGGCTCATGCCTTCAAACATCTCACCCACGGCAATAACCTGAAAGTGACTGCCGTCGCCAGAAACGTGGACTTCCTGGAGGGAGAGTGCATTCATCAGCACGCTCTGAATTTCATTATTTTCCATGGGCTCTTCATTCGTCAGATAGTGAAAACAGCCCAACATCTTAGAGCAAAGTGGCGCTGTCATAAATAAGCAAAAAGCCTCGCTGATAAATCAGACAAGGCTTTAGTGGCAGATCCCCCTCAGGGGTTTTGCCGGATAGCGGCACAAGACCTTATCCGGCCTGGAAAAATTAACGCGGAAGGACGTCGTCAGGCAAATTGTAAAGCTGCGCCAGCGTGTACACTTTATCGTTAACACCAGTGAGCGAAACGCTGTTTCCCTGCTGCTTGCCTTGATTAATCAGATGCAACAGTAACGCCAGACCGCCGGTATCTACCCGGGATACCTGGTTCAGATCGATGCAGGATACCCCTTTCATCGCCTCAATTCGCGCATCCCATAAGGGATTTAACACGTCCTGATCCAGTTCTCCCACCAGCACCAGCTTGTCGCCTTCGCGCGTCCAGGTGAGTGACTGCGTCATTATTTTTTCTCTTCCAGAGTGATTTTCTGCTGAGAAATAGATTTCAGCTGTGCCGTCAGGCCATCAATACCTTTGGTACGCAGCAGGTCGCTCCACTCATTTTGTTTGGTGGTGATCATACTTACGCCTTCGGCGATCATGTCATACGCCTGCCAGTTACCGGTCTGGGAGTTTTTACGCCACTGGAAATCCAGACGTACCGGAGGACGACCGTTTGGATCGATGATGGTTACGCGGATAGGTACGATGGTCGCATCACCCAACGGCTGCTCAGGGGCAATCTGATAGGTCTGGCCGTGGTACATCGCCAGTGCCTGGCCGTAAGCCTGCTTCAGATATTCACGGAATGCAGCAAAATAGGCTTCACGTTGGGCAGGAGTCGCATCTTTGTAGTAACGGCCCAGCACCAGCGCGCCGGCATACTTAACCTGCACATAAGGCAGCAGTTCCTGATCGACGACCTGACGCAGGTAATCGGGGTTGGAACGGATTTTTGGTTGCTCGTTTTTCAGACGGTCAAAGGTCTTTTGCGCCGCCTCATCCATCAGTTTGTACGGGTTAGTCTGGTCTGCTGCGGTTGCCGCGCTAAGTGGAGCAATCACCAGCATAGCCACCATCATCAATCGTTTAAACATACGTCGATTCTCCTGATATTATTTCGTTGCGCCCGCAGGCGTAGTGGCTTCATTATTGCCTTCAGTTGCGGCTGGCGCATCGCCAGAATTCTTATTGTCATCACCTTTACTGTTGCTGTTGTAAAGGAACTGACCAATCATATCTTCCAGCACCATCGCGGATTTCGTGTCCTGAATCGTACCGCCATCTTTGAGGATAGACGTTCCCAGCTCAGGATCTTCAAAACCCACGTTCAATGCCAGATACTGTTCGCCCAGCAGACCGGAAGTACGGATGCTCAGAGAACTGGTGTCAGGAATATGGTTAAAACGCGATTCGATTTCCAGCGTCACGCGCGGCAGGTACGTTTTCGGATCTAACGAGATGTCCGATACGCGTCCAACTACCACCCCGCCAATCCGCACCGGAGAACGCTCTCTCAGGCCGCCGATATTATCAAAGGTCGCATAAATCGTGTAAGTCGGCTCAGTACGCATTGAGGTAACGTTCGCCGCCTTCAGGCAGACAAACAGCGCAGCCAGCAGCGCAACCAGCAGGAATAACCCGACCCAAATTTCATTTTTTTTCGTTTGCATGAACTCAATTCCCAAACATCAGTGCGGTCAGCACAAAATCCAGCCCCAGAACGGCAAGAGAGGCGTGCACAACGGTGCGTGTCGTTGCCCGGCTAATCCCGGCAGAGGTCGGGATCGCATCATAACCATTGAACAATGCAATCCAGGTGACCGTAATGGCGAACACCACGCTCTTAATCAGACAGTTGACCAGGTCCAGACGCCAGTCGACGGCATTTTGCATAGCCGACCAGAAAAAGCCCGCATCAATACCCTTCCAGCTTACGCCAACCAGTGAACCACCCCAGATCCCCACGGCGACAAATATAATCGTTAGCAGCGGCAATGAAATGACACCGGCCCAAAAACGCGGAGAGATCACCCGGCGCAGTGGATCGACGGCCATCATTTCCAGGCTGGAAAGCTGCTCGGTCGCTCTCATCAGGCCAATCTCTGCGGTTAAGGCCGATCCGGCCCGCCCGGCAAACAGCAGCGCCGCAACAACCGGCCCCAGCTCACGTAACAATGACAGCGCCACCAGCATACCGAGGCTGGTTTCCGCACTGTAGGTCGTCAGCACCAGGTATCCCTGCAATCCCAACACCATACCAATGAATACGCCTGACACTATAATGATCAGCATCGATAAGACACCGACATTATAAAGCTGGCGTATCAGCAGCGGCGCATGTTTGCGAAACTCCGGTTTGCCGACAACCGCATTGAACAACATTAATCCGGCTCGCCCAAACGTCCTGAGGGTTTTTATTCCTCGATGTCCGAGTGATGCCAGCGCATTTAACAACATGGGTGGCTTAACTCCCTGTTTAGAGTAAATCGATATGGTAGTCACCCGCCGGGTAACGGAACGGAACCGGTCCATCGGCAATGCCGTCAAGGAACTGGCGTACGCGCGGATCGGCATTTTCTTGTAGTGCCTGAGCACTACCGTAGGCCACTATTTTTTTGTCCGCCATTATATAGGCGTAATCCGCAATACTCAGTACTTCAGGCACATCATGGGATACCACCACACAGGTGACACCCAGCGCACTGTTCAGTTCTGAAATCAACTTCACCAGCACGCCCATGGTGATGGGATCCTGACCGACGAACGGCTCATCAAACATAATGAGGTCAGGCTCCAGCGCGATAGCACGCGCTAACGCAGCGCGGCGTGCCATCCCGCCGGATAATTCAGAAGGCATTAATTTGGCCGCACCCCGCAGACCGACGGCCTCGAGCTTCATCATCACCGTGCTCTTCAGCAACGGCGCTGGCAACGTCGTATGCTCGCGCAGAGGGTACGCAACGTTGTCAAACACATTCATGTCGGTAAATAGCGCACCTGACTGAAACAGCATACTCATGCGCTTACGCACGGTAAATAAACGCGAACGGGACATGGCCGGGACGTTCTCACCGTCAAACAGAATCTCGCCCTTATCCGGTGAGATCTGTCCGCCAATCAGACGCAACAGCGTCGTTTTGCCGATGCCTGATGGCCCCATGATTGCCGTCACTTTACCGCGCGGTACCGTCAGGGAAATATTATCAAAGATGCAGCGGTCACCCCGGGAAAAGCTGACATCGCGCATATCGACTAGATTCGCCACAGACTGCCCCATTGATTCATCCTTTACTATTGCCTTGTTGATCGAAGAGTTTGGCGCTCAATTTAGCCCTGAACTCAACATATTTACAGATTATTGCCTGTCCTGGTTAGCGAAAGCTGGCATTTGTTTTACTTTTTAGCCGCATAAAGTCAAAATTAAGACTTCGTTACGGCTTCCAGAAGATCCTTCAAGAGGACCGGCGAGTATACCTGAAGAAAGGACTTTAGATGCTTTTAGCGACGGCGCTGTTAATAATTGGTTTACTTCTGGTGGTCTACGGTGCCGACCGTCTGGTATTTGCCGCATCCATTTTATGTCGAAACGTCGGTATTCCCCCCATTATCATCGGAATGACCGTGGTCAGCATTGGTACGTCGTTACCCGAGATCATTGTCTCCGTTGCCGCATCGATGAATGGGCAACTCGATCTGGCTGTCGGGACCGCCATAGGTTCTAACATCACCAACATTCTGCTTATTTTAGGCCTGTCGGCGCTGATTCATCCTTTTACCGTGCATTCTGATGTTCTGCGTCGTGAATTACCGCTAATGTTGCTGGTAAGTATTTTAGCTGCATCCGTCCTGTATGACGGGCAGTTGAGCCGCAGCGACGGTTTCTTTCTTCTGCTCCTGGCCGTGCTATGGCTGCTATTCATTGTTAAAATCGCCCGTCTGGCCGAGCGACAAGGCAATGACAGCCTGACACGCGAGCAGATAGCTGAGCTGCCGCGCGAAGGCGGGTTACCCGTCGCATTTTTGTGGTTGGGTATTGCGCTGATTATTATGCCTATGGCTACGCGTATGGTGGTAGATAACGCTACCGTACTGGCGAACTATTTCGCCATGAGCGAACTCACCATCGGGTTGACGGTGGTCGCCATTGGTACCAGCCTGCCGGAACTGGCAACGGCGATTGCGGGTCTGCGTAAAGGTGAAAACGATATTGCCGTCGGTAACATTATCGGCGCGAACATTTTTAATATTGTTATCGTCCTCGGGCTACCGGCGCTGATTACGCCGGGCGAAGTCAATCCTATGGCCTTCGTCCGGGACTACAGCGTCATGCTGCTGGTGAGCGTTATTTTTGCATTACTCTGCTGGCGACGTCCGCGCCAGATTGGTCGCGGCGCGGGCGCGCTGCTGACCGGCAGTTTTATCATATGGCTGGCGATGCTGTATTGGTTATCGCCACTTCTCGTTGGATAACTGGAAACGCATTATGTCGCACTTAGAGTTGCAACCGGGTTTTGACTTTCAGCAAGCAGGCAAGGAAGTCCTGGCAATTGAACGTGAAGGCCTGGCGGAGCTTGATCAGTACATCAACCAAAATTTTACCCTCGCATGCGAGAAAATATTCAGTTGCCCGGGCAAAGTCGTGGTGATGGGAATGGGGAAATCCGGCCATATCGGGCGGAAAATGGCAGCCACATTTGCCAGCACCGGCACCCCCTCATTTTTTGTACACCCAGGCGAAGCTGCACATGGCGATCTGGGTATGGTCTCGCCGCAGGATGTGGTCATCGCCATCTCTAACTCCGGTGAATCCAATGAGATAGCGGCGCTGATCCCGGTATTAAAACGTCTTCATGTACCGCTTATCTGCATGACCGGTCGTCCGGAAAGCAGTATGGCGCGTGCAGCAGATGTGCATCTGTGTGTTAAAGTGCCCAAGGAAGCTTGTCCGTTAGGCCTGGCGCCGACCAGCAGCACGACAGCAACACTGGTGATGGGCGATGCCCTTGCGGTGGCATTATTAAAAGCGCGCGGCTTTACCGCGGAAGATTTTGCGTTGTCTCATCCCGGTGGCGCACTGGGCCGTAAGCTTTTACTGCGCGTTAACGATATTATGCATACGGGCGACGAGATCCCGCATGTAACCAAAAACGCCAGCCTGCGTGACGCCTTAATTGAGATCACGCGTAAAAATCTCGGCATGACCGTCATTTGCGATGATGCCATGAAGATTGACGGTATTTTCACCGATGGTGATTTACGTCGTGTCTTCGATATGGGCGTTGATGTACGCCAGTTAGGCATTGCCGATGTGATGACCCCTGGAGGCATTCGCGTGCGTCCGGGTATTCTTGCCGTCGATGCCCTGAACTTAATGCAGTCCCGCCATATCACCTCGGTAATGGTTGCTGATGGCGACCAGTTACTCGGTGTGTTACATATGCATGATCTGCTACGTGCAGGTGTAGTGTAAGAAACTCAAGGATAACGAAAATGAGTAAAGCAGGTGCGTCGCTTGCGACCTGTTATGGACCCGTCAGCGCAGACGTTATCACCCGGGCAGAAAACATCCGTTTGCTGATCCTGGATGTGGATGGCGTACTGTCTGATGGTCTGATTTATATGGGCAACAACGGTGAAGAGCTGAAGGCTTTTAACGTCCGTGATGGTTACGGAATTCGCTGTGCGCTCACTTCCGGTATTGAGGTTGCCATTATTACCGGACGAAAGGCTAAACTTGTAGAAGATCGCTGTGCCACTTTGGGGATCACCCACCTGTATCAGGGGCAGTCAGACAAACTGGTTGCCTTTGGCGATCTCCTTAGCAAACTGGCGATCGCACCGGAGAATGTCGCCTACGTTGGCGATGACCTGATCGACTGGCCGGTGATGGCACAAGTGGGATTGAGCGTCGCGGTGGCAGATGCCCACCCTTTGCTGATCCCGCGGGCCGATTATGTCACCCGTATTAATGGGGGACGTGGCGCTGTGCGTGAAGTCTGCGATTTATTACTCCTGGCGCAGGGCAAACT
Organism: Citrobacter sp. CF971; assembly: GCF_006385635.1. Classification (NCBI taxonomy): domain Bacteria; kingdom Pseudomonadati; phylum Pseudomonadota; class Gammaproteobacteria; order Enterobacterales; family Enterobacteriaceae; genus Citrobacter; species Citrobacter sp. CF971. The sequence continues at coordinate 4,384,870 of NZ_CP041051.1, forward strand.
GGACGAGGCCAAAGGGCAATCGATATGAGCAAAACCAGACGTTGGGTTATCATTCTACTGTCGCTGGCTGTCCTTGTGATGATTGGTATTAATCTGGCAGACAAAGAGGACACCGCTCAGGTCGTCGTCAATAACAACGAGCCAACCTATAAGAGCGAACATACTGATACCGTCGTGTATAGTCCGGAAGGCGCGCTGAGCTATCACTTGATCGCACAACACGTTGAATATTATTCGGAACAAGCGGTTTCGTGGTTTACTCAACCAGTATTAACCACATTTGATAAGGATAAAGTACCGACCTGGACGATCAAGGCCGATAAAGCCAAATTGACCAACGATCGGATGCTGTATCTGTACGGCCATGTTGAGGTTAACGCCCTGGTGCCTGACTCTCAACTACGCAGAATTACGACCGATAACGCGCAGATTAACCTGGTGACACAAGATGTCACTTCCGATGATCTGGTGACGTTGTATGGCACAACATTTAACTCCAGCGGACTGAAGATGCGCGGCAACTTACGCAGCAAGAACGCCGAGCTGATTGAAAAGGTTAGAACCTCATATGAAATCCAAAACAAACAAACTCAGCCTTAATCTTGTACTTGCCAGCTCACTTCTGGCCGCCAGCATTCCGGCATTTGCCGTCACCGGCGATACCGAGCAGCCGATTCACATTGAGTCGGACCAGCAGTCCCTGGATATGCAGGGCAACGTGGTGACGTTTACTGGCAACGTGATTGTGACTCAGGGCACCATCAAAATTAACGCCGATAAAGTCGTCGTGACCCGTCCTGGCGGCGAAGACGGCAAAGAAGTGATTGACGGCTATGGCAATCCTGCAACGTTTTACCAGATGCAGGACAACGGTAAACCGGTTAAAGGCCGCGCCTCGCAGATGCACTATGAACTGGCGAAAGACTTTGTCGTGCTAACCGGCAAGGCGTATCTGGAACAGCTCGATAGCAACATCACGGGCGATAAGATCACCTATCTGGTAAAAGAGCAGAAAATGCAGGCCTTCAGCGATAAAGGCAAACGCGTCACCACCGTTCTGGTTCCGTCGCAGTTGCAGGACAAAAACAAGGCTCCGGCAGAGAAAAAAGGTAACTGATTCGTTATGGCAACATTAACTGCAAAGAACCTTGCAAAAGCCTATAAAGGCCGTCGTGTGGTGGAAGATGTCAGTCTGACCGTCAACTCCGGGGAGATCGTCGGTCTGCTCGGTCCTAACGGTGCAGGCAAGACAACAACCTTTTACATGGTGGTCGGCATTGTCCCGCGCGATGCGGGTAACATTATCATTGATGACGAAGACATCAGCCTGCTGCCTCTGCATGCACGCGCGCGTCGCGGCATCGGCTACTTACCGCAGGAAGCATCGATTTTCCGTCGTCTGAGCGTGTTTGATAACCTGATGGCGGTACTGCAAATTCGTGACGATCTGACCAGCGAGCAGCGGGAAGATCGCGCCAACGAGCTGATGGAAGAATTCCACATCGAACACCTGCGTGACAGTATGGGGCAGTCGCTCTCCGGTGGTGAACGACGCCGCGTGGAGATCGCCCGCGCACTGGCCGCTAATCCGAAATTTATCCTGCTGGATGAACCGTTTGCCGGTGTTGACCCGATTTCCGTTATTGATATCAAACGGATCATCGAACACCTGCGCGACAGCGGCCTTGGCGTGCTGATTACCGACCATAACGTCCGCGAAACGCTGGCAGTGTGTGAGCGCGCCTATATCGTGAGTCAGGGGCACCTGATCGCGCACGGCACGCCAACAGAAATACTGCAGGATGAGCACGTTAAGCGCGTATACCTTGGGGAAGACTTCAGACTCTGATAGGGTAGAAGACTTCACGTCACCGCAGGAGAAAACAACTCTGAACATGAAGCAAGGTTTGCAACTCAGGCTTAGCCAACAACTGGCGATGACGCCTCAGCTACAACAGGCTATCCGTCTGTTGCAGCTGTCCACGCTGGAACTTCAGCAAGAACTTCAGCAAGCGCTGGAAAGTAACCCACTGCTCGAGCAAACCGATCTTCACGACGAAATTGATACCCAGGAAAAACAGGACAGCGAAACCCTCGACACCGCCGATGCTCTCGAACAAAAAGAGATGCCTGAGGAGCTGCCGCTTGATGCCAGTTGGGATGAGATTTACACCGCCGGGACGCCTTCGGGCACCAGCGGAGATTACATCGACGATGAGCTGCCTGTGTATCAGGGTGAGACCACGCAATCACTACAGGATTACCTGATGTGGCAAGTGGAGCTGACCCCGTTCTCAGATACCGATCGCGCCATTGCGACATCCATTGTGGATGCGGTAGACGAAACCGGTTATCTCACCGTGACCCTGGACGATATTCTCGAAAGCATGGGCGATGACGACGTCGGTATGGACGAAATCGAAGCCGTGCTTAAACGCGTTCAGCGCTTTGATCCCGTAGGCGTGGCCGCCAAAGATCTCCGCGACTGCTTACTGATCCAACTTTCGCAGTTTGATAAAGCCACACCGTGGCTGGAAGAAGCGCGTCTGATCATCAGCGATCATCTCGATCTGTTAGCCAACCATGACTTCCGCACGCTGATGCGCGTGACCCGACTGAAAGAAGACGTGCTAAAAGAAGCCGTCAATCTTATTCAGTCACTGGATCCAAGGCCTGGGCAGTCGATCCAGACTGGTGAACCAGAATACGTTATTCCGGATGTGCTGGTGCGTAAGCATAACGATCGCTGGGTGGTCGAACTCAACAGCGACAGCATCCCACGACTGCAGATCAACCAGCACTACGCCGCTATGTGCAATAGCGCGCGCAACGATGCCGACAGTCAGTTTATACGTAGCAATCTACAGGATGCGAAGTGGCTGATTAAAAGCCTGGAAAGCCGCAATGATACACTGCTGCGCGTAAGTCGCTGCATCGTGGAGCAACAGCAAGCCTTCTTTGAGCAAGGTGAAGAGTTTATGAAACCGATGGTGCTGGCGGATATCGCCCAGGCCGTCGAGATGCACGAATCGACCATTTCCCGTGTGACCACGCAAAAGTATCTGCACAGTCCGCGCGGCATTTTTGAATTGAAGTATTTCTTTTCCAGTCACGTTAACACTGAAGGTGGAGGCGAAGCCTCATCCACGGCGATCCGTGCGCTGGTGAAGAAATTAATTGCTGCGGAAAACCCCGCGAAACCACTGAGTGACAGCAAGTTAACCTCTATGCTGTCAGAACAGGGTATCATGGTGGCACGCCGCACCGTTGCGAAGTACCGAGAGTCTTTATCCATTCCGCCGTCTAACCAGCGCAAACAGCTGGTCTGACCCAACCGATAAGGAAGACACTATGCAGCTCAACATCACTGGAAACAACGTCGAAATCACTGAAGCCCTGCGCGATTTTGTTAATACAAAATTTGCCAAGCTTGAACAATATTTCGACCGGATTAATCAGGTCTATATTGTGTTGAAAGTGGAGAAGGTTACACATATCTCGGATGCAACGCTGCATGTGAACGGTGGCGAAATTCATGCCAGCGCGGAAGGTCAGGATATGTACGCCGCCATTGACGGTTTAATTGATAAACTGGCTCGGCAGTTAACAAAACATAAAGATAAACTGAAACAGCACTAACTTGTCCGGGCAGTTAGCGGGTGCAGGACGGCCTGTTGTGTAGCACAACGGGCCATTTGTACAGTTAGCGCTTAGGTGAAATTATGACAAATAACGATACGACTCTACAACTGAGCACTGTTCTTAACCAGGAATGTACACGCGCAGGTGTTCACTGCCAAAGCAAGAAACGCGCACTGGAAATCATCAGTGAACTGGCGGCAAAACAGCTCAGCTTGCCTTCTCAGGTGGTATTTGAGGCCATTCTGACGCGTGAAAAAATGGGCAGTACCGGCATCGGTAATGGTATTGCTATCCCGCACGGAAAGCTGGAAGAAGACACGATGCGCGCGGTTGGTGTGTTTGTGCAACTTGAAACGCCTATCGCCTTCGACGCTATTGATAATCAGCCAGTCGATCTGCTGTTCGCCCTGCTGGTTCCGGCGGACCAAACCAAGACGCATTTGCATACGTTGTCACTGGTCGCAAAACGTCTGGCGGATAAAACCATCTGTCGTCGTCTGCGCGCCGCACAGAGTGACCAGGAGTTGTATCAAATCATCACGGACACCGAAGGTGGACAGGATGAAGCATAACAACCCAATGGCATCCTTTTTTGTCGTTGTGAGGAGAAACAGTACATGGTACTGATGATCGTCAGCGGCCGTTCAGGGTCAGGTAAATCTGTCGCTCTGCGTGCGCTGGAAGATATGGGTTTTTACTGCGTGGATAACCTTCCCGTAGTGCTGTTGCCCGATCTGGCTCGTACTCTGGCCGATCGCCAGATTTCTGCGGCCGTCAGCATTGATGTGCGCAACATGCCTGAGTCCCCGGAGATTTTCGAGCAGGCAATGAACAATCTGCCTGAAGGCTTCTCACCACAGCTGCTGTTCCTTGATGCTGACCGTAACACGCTGATTCGTCGCTACAGTGACACGCGTCGCCTGCACCCACTCTCCAGCAAGAACTTGTCTCTGGAAAGCGCTATCGATAAGGAAAGCGATTTGCTTGAGCCTTTGCGCTCTCGCGCTGACCTGATCGTTGATACCTCCGAAATGTCCGTACACGAACTGGCGGAAATGTTGCGTACCCGACTGTTGGGCAAACGTGAACGTGAATTGACGATGGTTTTCGAATCCTTTGGTTTCAAACACGGTATCCCGATTGATGCGGATTACGTTTTTGACGTGCGCTTCCTGCCTAACCCGCACTGGGATCCGAAGCTGCGCCCAATGACCGGTCTTGACCGCCCCGTCGCCGCGTTCCTCGACAGGCACACAGAAGTACACAATTTTATCTACCAGACGCGCAGCTATCTTGAGCTATGGTTACCCATGCTGGAGACCAACAACCGTAGCTATCTCACCGTAGCCATCGGTTGTACCGGCGGGAAGCACCGTTCGGTGTATATTGCAGAGCAGCTGGCAGACTACTTCCGCTCACGCGGTAAAAACGTGCAGTCACGCCATCGTACGCTGGAAAAACGTAAATCATGACCGTGAAGCAAACCGTTGAAATCACTAATAAGCTGGGCATGCATGCCCGTCCAGCTATGAAACTGTTTGAATTGATGCAGGGTTTCGAAGCAGAAGTTTTGCTGCGTAATGATGAAGGAACGGAAGCCGAGGCCAACAGCGTTATCGCTCTGCTGATGCTGGATTCAGCCAAAGGGCGTCAGATAGAAGTTGAAGCCACGGGTCCGCAGGAAGTTGAAGCCCTTGCCGCAGTGGTTGCCCTGTTTAATTCAGGTTTTGATGAAGATTAGTCAAGTGGTTTTAACACGTAGCCAGTAGGTCGGGTAAGGCGTTTACGCCGCATCCGGCAATGCCATTGTGTCGTATTGTGCCTGATGCGCTGCACTTAAATCAGGCCAACAAAAACAGCGACAGTAGCGACTAATACAACTTATTTTCCCGCATAAACGACTCACCGCCTAACTGGCGCATTTGACGCATGATCCACGCCTGGCGGCTACGCACATAACCAGAAGGCGCATTCGCTTTAAAACGCAAAGGATTAGGTAATACCGCCGCCAGCAAGGCCGCTTCAGACAGACTCAACCGACTGGCAGGCTTATGGAAATAGCGCTGCGCCGCCGCCTCCACGCCGAAAACCCCATCGCCAAACTCAGCGATATTCAGGTAAACGGTCAGAATACGTTTCTTGCTCCAGACGGTTTCCATACCCAGCGTTAGCCCGGCTTCAAGACCTTTACGTACCCAGCTACGTCCATCCCACAGAAAGAGGTTTTTCGCCGTCTGTTGCGATAACGTCGACGCTCCGCGAATACGGTTTTCATTGCGTTCATTGTGCGCCAGCGCTTTCTCTATGGCGGAGACATCGAATCCCCAGTGCTCGGGAAACTTCTGGTCCTCCGCGGCAATGACGGCCAGTCCCATCCACGGTGAGATCTCGTCCATGCTCACCCAGTCTGAGTGCGCCACATAACCAAAATCACCGGACAGCCATGCGCCCAGTTGCCGTTCAACCATCACCGCCGAAAAAGGTACAGGCATCACGCTGAAAAGTGCGATGCCTCCGCCCCAGAATACGCCGAGGACAATGACCGCCCGCAGAAAGATACGTCGCAGAAAGGCGGTAACTCCTGTTCTCATTCAGCCAGCACCAGCACACGCGATACCAGTTTATCGATGCCACTCGCAGCCTGAGCAATGTCCTGCGCCAGCATATAGGCGGGCGTGGTAACGATTTTATTGTCTTCATCGACGACAATGTCATCAACCGGACAAGGCACATGTTCAGCGCCCATCTCTTCCAGCACCTCTGCCGTATCGATATCAGTACCGATGGTCAGACGCAGCGGGAAATCAAAAATTTTAGGTAACATCGCGGGCGCAATGCACATAAATCCCAGCGGCTTACCCGCCTGATGCATAGCCACCGCCAGCGCGGCTAAATCGCTGTCAACCCGGCATTCGCTGCCCTGACTGGCAAAATTGCTCAGATTTTTGGCCGCACCAAACCCGCCCGGCACGATCAACGCATCCAGTTCCGCTGAGACTGCCTGAGCGAGCGGGCGAATTTCACCGCGTGTTATACGTGCGGCTTCAATCAGTACATTACGCGTTTCCAGCATCGGCTCGCCGGTCAGATGATTAATCACATCCGCTTGCTGTTTATCCGGAGCAAAGCAGACGGCCTGAGCGCCGTTGCGGGCAATGGCCAGAAGCGTGAGAACAGTTTCATGGATCTCTGCACCGTCATACACGCCGCATCCACTGAGCACTACACCCACTTTTTTCATCGTGATACTCCTTTCTCAACTGGCTGAAACATATTAGTTATTATGATTTAAATGCTACGCTTCACACATTTAACTGATTCATGTAACAAATTATTTAAGATTTGCTATCTTAACTGCGTGCGGCCTGAAAATTAGGGCTGCGCCCTTGTAAACAATGATAATAATTTACGGCGCAGCCACGATTTCCCTGGTGTTGGCGCAGTATTCGCGCACCCCGGTCAAGCCGGGGTCATTTTTTTTCCACGCTCGCCACCCAGGCTTTTAATACCGCCACGTCGTGCTGCCACTCCTGCTTCATCTCTTCAATCCATTCAGCAACGTTATCTTCCCAGGCGGGAAGGTCCGGAGACTGGATTTGCTGACCTAACTGTTGCAGGTGACGCAGCCCCACAGAACCTGCTGCGCCTTTAATTTTATGACCTTCCTCAACCACGCCTTTTTTATCCCGTGCGGTCAAGTTTGACTCCAGCACGCTCAAATATCCCGGCATCATCTTCTCAAACACCGCCAGCCCGTCGGTAATTAACTTCGGTCCCACCAGCTCGAGGTATTGTTCCAACATAGGAATATCTAACAGCGCTTGCGATTTACTGCTTTCTTCAGATGTCACAGTGCTCTCCTCTTCGTTTCTGGTATCCCAGTATTTTTTGATCATGGCGGTTAGCGCCGGAACCGACAGCGGCTTACTCAGCACGTCATCCATCCCCGCGTCCAAATACTCTTTTTTATCTTTCAGTACGTTGGCGGTGAGTGCAACCAGCGGCGGAAGGTCCTCACGAGCGTATTTTTGCGTGAGCTCCCGCGAGATATCCAGACCGGTCATATCCGGTAGCTGAATATCCAGCAGCACCAGGTCATATTCACCCGGCTTAAACATTTCCAGCGCGGCTTTCCCGGTCATCGCGACATCCACGCTGTTGCCTAATTTTTCCAGCACGGAACGCGCAACAATAACGTTCAGTTCAATGTCTTCCACCAGCAGCACATTCAGGGCTGGCAGCGGCATGTCATCGTCTTCAAAGGCGTCTTCAATCTCTTCCGCTACCGCAGGCGCATGTACGGTCAGCGTAAAGATGGAGCCTTTACCTGCCTGGCTGGAAACCGTAATATCGCCGCCCATGTTTTTCGCCAGACGCTTCGACACGGCCAAACCAATTCCGGTTCCTGTGGCCGGTTTACCGCCGTTGCTGTCCTTCACCTGATAATACATGGCGAAGATTTTATCCTGCTCATCCTGCGGAATGCCGATCCCAGAATCTTCAACCTCGAAATGCAGCATATCGCCCTGGTCATAGCGCGCCCGCACGGTCACCTGTCCCTGCTGAGTGAACTTCACGGCGTTGCTGATCAGATTCCACAGAATCTGGCGCAAACGCGTGCCGTCGGTAATGACCTTATGCGGTAGCGGTAACGTTGGCTCAAGTACAAAACGCAGCCCTTTTTGCTGCGCCTGCAGGCCAGAAAGGTTTTCCAGATCCGCCATAAAGCTGGTGAAATCAACAGGCTGGTTATCGAGCTGGACTTTACGTCGCTCCATCTTATCCATGTCTATGATATCGTTGAAAATATTCCCCAGCGTCACGGCCGAGACATGGATGGTTTTCAGGTATTTTTCCTGCTCAGCGGTCAGGTCTGTATCCAACAGGATTCGGCTTAAGCCGACAATGCCGTTAAGCGGAGTGCGCAGCTCGTGGCTGATGGTGGAAATGAAGGTGGTCTTATCACGGCTGGCACGTTCAAGCGCATCCTGATAGCGCTTACGCTCGGTAATATCGCGCCCAAAGCCCATCAGGCCATGTCGCTTACCTACGCGGTCATAGTACGGCACTTTACGAATTTCAAAGCAGGCTTTGCGCCCGTCCGGGTAGTCCAGCCACTGTTCGTAGGTGAGTGAGACGTTATGACGGAATACCTTCTCGTCGGTTTCAATTACCTTTTCAGCCGCTTCAGGAGAGTAAACGTCAGCCGGTTTTAAGTTCACCAGCTGCTTTTCGCTTTTGCCAGTCAGCAGCTCCATGGCACGGTTACAGCCGGAAAATTCTTTATCTTCATTGCGATAAAAAACCAGATCCGGCGAGGCATCAAGGAAAGAGCGTAAAAAGGAAGACTGTTGCTCGAGCTGGATCTGCGCTTCTTCGCGCTCTTTGATTTCAACCTTCAGTTGCTCGAACGTTTCCTGGCGCTCCGCTTCGGCTTTTTCGCGCTCAACAATTTCCTGATTGAGCTGGGCTATATTATCTTTCAATTGCACATTGAGCTTGAGATCGCGCTCGCGCATCTCTTCCAGCTTTTGTACCAGTCGTGACAGGCGTTGCCGGGACTCTTCCAGTTGCTCCACCACCACTGACAGGAAATAGACAGCCCAAGGCGTAATTAACAGACCAAAAAAGATAGAACGGATAACATCAATGCTTTCTACCTGGCCATGCAGCACCATGGTGACAGCCATCTGCACCACAATTGCCAACACGACCAGAGCCAGCGCCAACAGCAGCGAAAAGCGCACCAGACCCAACTTCATCATTAGGTCGACGTAATATTGCGCCAGCATACGGATTTGCTTCATAGAGGGTTCCTTCACGACAACTTGGCACAATAATACTCAATTCTTGGCGTGACGTTTGAGAATGTGCAAGAAATGCGGAGGTTATCAGTGAAATGACCGTAGAGAGGTTAATCGTAGGCCTGATAAGCGAAGCGCCATCAGGCAAGCAGGCGCAGATTGCCGGATGTCGGCTTTACCTTATCCGGCCTACGGAGGGTTAGATCCCCGGCTGCACCCATGGCGTACCCAGCGCCGAGCCTTGCACGCCGTGCTCGTTAAGGTACTTATCCAGTTCAACCATCCCAGTCCAGCGATTTTCACACCATAGCGGTGCTAACAGCGTTGGGCGACGCGCGCTGGCGGAAATGCGATGATAAATCACCTCTGGCGGCGTATGGCGGATCATCTCCCCGGCGGTAACCGTATAATCGTCCAGTTCAATTCCGTTCAGCCGCCCGGCTTCCCAGGCTTTCGCCATCGTACTGCCTTTCACAATATGCAGCGGATGCAGCTTAATACCGTCAACACCCGTCTCCACCACACGCTCCATGGTTTGTAGGCATTCTGCCTGCCCTTCTCCCGGCAGACCGACAATCAGGTGCGAACAGACTTTCAGCCCGCGTTCACGCGCCAGTCGCGTGGTGTTCTGGTAGCAGGCAAAATCATGACCGCGGTTAATACGGTGCAGGGTTTTGTCATGTGCGGTTTGCAGACCAAGTTCCAGCCATACCTCATAACCCAGGTCTTTATACTCGCAAAGCAGATCGAGTACCGCATCCGGCACGCAGTCGGGGCGCGTCCCAACGCATAACCCGACGATACTGGCCTGGCTGACCGCCTGCTGATACATCGACCGCAGCACCTGTACTTCAGCAAAGGTGCTGGTATAGGCCTGGAAATAGGCCAGATAGCGTCTGGCGCGATTGACCAACTGCGCCTGATGCTCAAGCTGCTCGGCAATGGAATGATGCTGCTGAGTTTCATCGGCAAACGAGGCGACATTACAGAAAGTACATCCGCCACGTCCGATGGTGCCATCACGATTTGGACAGCTAAAGCCGCCGTGCAGCGTGAGTTTATGAACCTTTTGCCCATAACGGCGAGAAAGATCCCCACCAAACATATTGACTAATTTCTGTAACTGCATAATCTGGTAGACCGCGCCTTGAAAAGAGGCCAAAGCCTGCCATTTTTTGTCCCAGTCGGCGATGACCTGGATCAATCGCCCTGGCGAGCCTTTATTTATTGCATAACAAATCAAAATAATTGAAATTTCATTCACTCAAAATCTAATTACTTTTCCTTATATTCAGCGGTTTTTTTTATCTTCTTATACTCTGAGCGTAAAAACAGTATCTTTAAGACGCCTGAACTCTAAAAACCAGCATAAAATGCCAGTCATCTCGATAAATAAAGGGAGGACGAGGGATATCCAGCCTTTCTGACAGTGAGACAGATCACACTTCCAGGGGGATTCCTCTTAGGTTAAATCAATGTAAAAAATCCTTTTATTTCAACATTTTCATAAAGTTAATTGCCCTATAGCACATTTTTGCATAAATAAGATTGCCATTTGACCTGTGTGTGGATTCCCGATAACTTGGAAATCCGCTGGAAGCTTTCTGGATGAGCAGTCTGCTCATCATATTTATGCAGTAATTGAGATTCCCTCTGAAGCAAGTCCTCAAACTTGTTTGACCTGTGCGAAAAGGATAAAGAGGGCGAATGCGAGGTAAGCGTATGACACGCAAACCCCGTCGCCATGCTCTTGGTGTGCCCGTGCGCAACGGTCCAGATGGGAATCCCTCAGAGCCTGGGGAGGTTCACTGATATGTTGTACGATAAATCCCTTGAGAGGGATAACTGTGGTTTCGGCCTGATCGCCCACATAGAAGGCGAACCTAGCCACAAGGTAGTGCGTACCGCCATACACGCACTGGCCCGAATGCAGCACCGTGGCGCAATTCTTGCCGATGGAAAAACCGGCGATGGTTGCGGCCTGCTGTTACAAAAACCTGACCGCTTTTTCCGCATCGTGGCGCAAGAGCGCGGCTGGCGTTTAGCCAAAAACTACGCCGTCGGCATGATCTTTTTAAATAAAGACCCTGAGCTGGCTGCGGCTTCTCGTCGCATTGTTGAAGAAGAATTACAGCAGGAAACCCTGTCGATTGTCGGCTGGCGCGACGTGCCGACCAACGAAGGTGTTCTCGGTGAAATTGCGCTCTCCTCCCTGCCTCGTATCGAGCAAATTTTTGTTAACGCCCCTGCGGGCTGGCGTCCGCGTGATATGGAGCGTCGCCTGTTCATCGCGCGTCGTCGTATCGAAAAACGCCTCCTGCAAGACAAAGATTTCTACGTCTGTAGCTTGTCGAATCTGGTCAATATCTATAAAGGTCTGTGTATGCCGGCGGATCTGCCGCGCTTCTACCTGGACCTGGCAGACCTGCGTCTGGAATCGGCCATCTGCCTGTTCCATCAGCGCTTCTCCACCAACACCGTACCGCGCTGGCCGCTGGCGCAGCCGTTCCGCTATCTGGCGCACAACGGTGAAATCAACACCATCACCGGCAACCGCCAGTGGGCTCGCGCCCGTACTTATAAGTTCCAGACGCCACTGATCCCTGACCTGCACGACGCCGCGCCGTTTGTTAACGAAACCGGCTCAGACTCCAGTTCGATGGATAACATGCTGGAACTGCTGCTGGCAGGCGGGATGGACATCATCCGCGCCATGCGCTTACTGGTTCCACCGGCATGGCAGAACAACCCTGATATGGATCCGGAGCTGCGCGCGTTCTTTGACTTCAACTCCATGCACATGGAACCGTGGGACGGTCCGGCGGGCATCGTCATGTCCGACGGCCGCTTTGCCGCCTGTAACCTTGACCGTAACGGCTTGCGTCCGGCACGCTACGTCATCACCAAAGACAAGCTGATTACTTGCGCCTCTGAAGTCGGGATCTGGGATTATCAGCCGGATGAAGTGGTAGAGAAAGGCCGCGTCGGCCCTGGCGAGCTGATGGTTATCGATACCCGCAGCGGGCGTATTCTGCACTCAGCCGAAACCGATGATGACCTGAAAAGCCGTCACCCATACAAAGAGTGGATGGAGAAAAACGTCCGCCGCCTGGTACCGTTCGAAGACCTGGCTGACGATCAGGTCGGCAGCCGTGAACTGGACGATGACACCCTCGCCAGCTATCAGAAACAGTTTAACTACAGCGCTGAAGAGCTGGATTCCGTGATCCGCGTGCTCGGCGAAAATGGCCAGGAAGCGGTCGGTTCAATGGGTGACGATACCCCGTTTGCCGTACTCTCCAGCCAGCCGCGCATCATTTATGACTACTTCCGCCAGCAGTTCGCGCAGGTCACCAACCCGCCGATCGACCCGCTGCGTGAAGCGCACGTTATGTCGCTGGCCACCAGCATCGGTCGTGAGATGAACGTCTTCTGCGAAGCCGAAGGTCAGGCACACCGCCTGAGCTTTAAATCGCCGATCCTGCTGTACTCCGATTTCACCCAGCTCACCACCATGAAAGAGGAGCATTATCGCGCTGACCGTCTGGATATCACCTTCGACGCGACCGAAACTACGCTCGAAGAGACCGTCAAAGCATTGTGCGATAAGGCGGAACAGATGGTGCGCAACGGCACGGTACTGCTGGTACTCTCTGACCGCAACATCGCTAAAAATCGTCTGCCGGTTCCGGCGCCGATGGCCGTGGGCGCAGTGCAAACGCGTCTGGTAGAACAAAGCCTGCGCTGCGACGCCAACATCATCGTTGAAACCGCCAGTGCCCGCGATCCGCACCATTTTGCCGTCCTGCTCGGTTTTGGCGCGACGGCAATCTATCCGTATCTCGCGTATGAAACATTGGGACGTCTGATCGACACTCAGGCGATTGCCAAAGATTACCGAACCGTGATGCTGAACTACCGTAACGGCATCAATAAAGGTCTGTACAAAATCATGTCCAAGATGGGCATCTCGACCATTGCCTCCTACCGCTGCTCGAAGCTGTTTGAAGCCGTTGGTCTGCACGATGATGTGGTTGCGTTGTGCTTCCAGGGCGTGGTCAGCCGTATTAGCGGTGCAGGGTTTACCGACTTCCAGCAGGATCTGCTGAACCTCTCCAAACATGCATGGCTGGCGCGTAAACCTATCAGCCAGGGCGGTTTGCTGAAGTACGTCCACGGCGGCGAATACCACGCCTACAACCCGGACGTGGTACGCACTCTGCAGAAGGCGGTACAAAGCGGCGAGTACAGCGACTATCAGGAATACGCCAAGCTGGTTAATGAGCGTCCGGCGGCCACGCTGCGCGATCTGCTGGCGATTACGCCTGGCGATGAAGCCGTAAGCATTAGCGAAGTAGAACCCGCGACCGAACTGTTTAAACGCTTTGATACCGCCGCCATGTCTATCGGCGCATTAAGCCCCGAAGCACACGAAGCGCTGGCCGAAGCCATGAACAGCATCGGCGGCAACTCGAACTCCGGTGAAGGCGGCGAAGACCCGGCGCGCTACGGCACCAATAAAGTGTCACGCATTAAGCAGGTTGCTTCCGGTCGCTTTGGCGTAACCCCGGCATACCTGGTCAATGCCGATGTCATTCAGATTAAAGTCGCTCAGGGCGCGAAACCTGGCGAAGGCGGTCAGTTACCAGGTGATAAAGTCACCCCGTACATCGCCAAACTACGCTATTCCGTACCGGGCGTGACGCTGATCTCCCCGCCGCCGCACCACGATATCTACTCTATCGAGGATTTAGCGCAGCTGATTTTCGACCTGAAACAGGTCAACCCGAAGGCGATGATCTCGGTGAAGCTGGTTTCCGAACCAGGCGTTGGTACCATCGCCACTGGCGTAGCGAAAGCCTATGCGGATCTGATCACCATTGCTGGCTACGATGGCGGCACAGGCGCAAGCCCGCTCTCATCAGTGAAATATGCGGGCTGCCCGTGGGAACTAGGCCTGGTGGAAACCCAGCAGGCGCTGGTGGCTAACGGTCTGCGTCACAAGATTCGTCTGCAGGTCGATGGCGGTCTGAAAACCGGCGTCGATATCATTAAAGCGGCAATTCTGGGTGCAGAAAGCTTTGGCTTCGGTACCGGCCCGATGGTGGCGCTGGGCTGTAAATATCTGCGTATTTGCCACCTGAACAACTGCGCAACCGGTGTTGCAACTCAGGATGAGAAACTGCGTAAGAACCACTATCACGGCCTGCCGTTCAAAGTGACCAACTACTTTGAATTTATCGCCCGTGAAGTGCGCGAGCTGATGGCCTCGCTGGGCGTTACCCGCCTGGTGGATCTGATTGGTCGCACCGACCTGCTCAAAGAGCTGGATGGCTTCACCGCCAAGCAGCAGAAGCTGGAGCTGTCTCGTCTGCTGGAAACCGCCGAACCGCATCCTGGTAAAGCGCTGCATTGCACCGAGAACAACCCGCCGTTTGATAATGGCGTGCTGAACGCCCAGCTGTTACAGCAGGCGAAGCCGTTTGTCGACGAGCGCCAGAGCAAAACCTTCTGGTTCGATATCCGCAACACCGACCGTTCCGTCGGCGCATCGCTGTCGGGCTATATCGCTCAGACGCATGGCGATCAGGGGCTGGCGTCTGACCCGATCAAAGCGCACTTCAGCGGTACTGCAGGCCAGAGCTTTGGCGTGTGGAACGCGGGCGGCGTGGAGCTGTATCTGACCGGCGATGCCAACGACTATGTCGGTAAAGGCATGGCGGGTGGTCTGCTGGCAGTGCGTCCTCCGGTTGGCTCTGCTTTCCGTAGCCATGAGGCGAGCATCATCGGTAACACCTGCCTGTATGGCGCCACCGGTGGTCGCCTGTTTGCTGCGGGTCGTGCGGGTGAGCGCTTTGCAGTGCGTAACTCCGGCGCAATCACCGTGGTTGAAGGTATTGGCGACAACGGCTGTGAATACATGACCGGCGGCATCGTCTGTATTCTCGGCAAAACCGGCGTTAACTTCGGCGCGGGCATGACCGGCGGATTCGCCTACGTGCTCGACGAAGACGGTGAATTCCGCAAACGCGTAAACCCGGAACTGGTCGAAGTGCTGAGCGTGGACTCGCTGGCGATCCACGAAGAGCACCTGCGTGGCCTGATTACCGAGCACGTACAGCATACCGGTTCTTCTCACGGCGAAGAGATCCTGGCGAACTGGCCAGCATTCTCGGCGAAATTCGCGCTGGTAAAACCAAAATCCAGTGATGTGAAAGCACTGTTGGGTCACCGTAGTCGTAGCGCAGCAGAGCTGCGTGTGCAGGCGCAGTAAGGGGTAGCAGCAATGAGTCAGAACGTATACCAATTTATCGACCTGCAGCGTGTTGATCCGCCGAAGAAGCCGCTGAAGATCCGTAAGATCGAATTTATCGAGATCTACGAGCCGTTTTCTGAAGGTCAGGCCAAAGCACAGGCAGATCGCTGCCTGTCCTGCGGTAACCCGTACTGCGAGTGGAAGTGTCCGGTGCATAACTACATCCCGAACTGGCTGAAGTTGGCGAATGAGGGACGTATTTTTGAAGCGGCAGAGCTTTCGCACCAGACCAACACCTTGCCGGAAGTCTGTGGCCGTGTATGCCCGCAGGATCGACTGTGTGAAGGATCCTGTACGCTGAACGATGAGTTTGGCGCGGTAACTATCGGCAATATTGAGCGCTATATCAACGATAAAGCGTTCGAGATGGGCTGGCGTCCGGATATGACCGGCGTTCGCCAGACGGACAAGCGCGTGGCGATTATCGGTGCGGGGCCAGCGGGCCTGGCCTGTGCTGATGTGCTGACCCGCAACGGCGTAAAGGCGGTGGTATTTGACCGTCACCCGGAAATCGGCGGCTTGCTGACCTTCGGTATCCCAGCCTTCAAGCTGGAAAAAGAGGTCATGACCCGTCGCCGTGAAATCTTCACCGGCATGGGCATTGAGTTCAAACTCAACGTGGAAGTAGGCCGTGACGTACAGCTCAATGATTTGCTGAAGGATTACGACGCCGTGTTCCTTGGCGTAGGAACCTATCAGTCGATGCGCGGCGGGCTGGAAAACGAAGACGCTGATGGCGTGTTTGATGCCCTGCCGTTCCTGATTGCCAATACCAAACAGTTGATGGGCTTTGGCGAAAGCAGCAATGAGCCATATATCAGCATGGAAGGCAAACGTGTCGTCGTGCTCGGCGGTGGCGATACCGCCATGGACTGCGTGCGCACCTCCGTACGTCAGGAAGCATCGCACGTTATCTGCGCCTATCGTCGCGATGAAGAGAACATGCCGGGTTCGAAACGCGAAGTGAAAAACGCGCGCGAAGAAGGCGTCGAGTTCCAGTTCAACGTCCAGCCTTTAGGTGTGGAAGTGAATGCCAACGGGAAAGTGTGCGGCGTGAAAATGGCGCGTACTGAAATGGGCGAACCGGATGCGAAGGGGCGTCGCCGTGCGGAGATCGTCGCTGGCTCCGAGCACGTTGTTCCGGCTGATGCCGTGGTCCTGGCGTTTGGTTTCCGCCCACATAGCATGGAATGGTTGAAAGAGCACAGCGTCGAACTGGATTCACAGGGGCGCATTATTGCCCCGGAACGTAGCGACAACGCTTTCCAGACCAGCAACCCGAAAATCTTCGCCGGTGGCGACATCGTGCGCGGTTCGGATCTGGTGGTCACCGCGATTGCCGAAGGTCGTAAAGCGGCAGACGGGATTCTGAATTACCTGGAAGTGTAAAAGAGCCTTCTCTGGCCCCTGTTCACGTTTGTCGACAGGGGCTTTTTTTCTCCGTATTTCTCCACCATTCTTTGAAAGCTACTCGCAATTAAGACTGCAAGTCTTTGTAATTAGTAGAATGTGGATTGACCACTTCAGCACCCGGGCGTATTGATCGCGGAATATTTTTACACCGTAACTTTCACGAAAGGGATGAAGTATGACCACGCCGACGTCACTTCAGGATGCAGATGACTATCAGCAAATCCATAACGGAATTGTTCGACTACTGGACACCGCGCGGACAGAAACTGTCCGTAGTATCAATGCACTAATGACGGCGACCTACTGGGAAATTGGTCGACGAATTGTTGAATTTGAGCAAGGTGGTGAATCCCGGGCAGCCTATGGCGCTCAGCTTATTGAACGGTTGTCAGTGGATCTAAACCAACGCTATAAACGGGGGTTTTCCATGGTAAACATACGGCAAATGCGTATGTTTTATCTTTATTTTCAACAAATTGAGATTCAGCAGACACTGTCTGGTGAATCTCAAAATCTCATACAACTCGCCAAAACATTCCCACTACCCTGGTCGGCGTATGTCCGCCTCTTGTCTGTTAAAAATGCCGATGCCCGCACTTTTTATGAGAAAGAGACTCTCCGTAACGGCTGGTCAGTACGGCAGCTCAATCGACAAATTGCCACTCAGTTTTATGAGCGGACGCTGTTGTCCCGCGACAAATCCGCCATGTTGCAGAAGGCAGTCCCGACGGAGCCTGAAGTCTTGCCTGAAAAGGCCATCCGCGATCCGTTCATTCTGGAGTTTCTTGGCCTCAAGGATGAGTATTCAGAATCGGATCTTGAAGAGGCGCTGATCAATCACCTGATGGACTTTATGCTGGAGCTCGGCGACGATTTTGCTTTTGTTGGCCGTCAGCGTCGATTGCGCATTGACGATAACTGGTTCCGCGTCGATCTGCTGTTCTTTCATCGTCGTTTACGCTGCCTGTTGCTCGTTGATCTAAAAGTAGGCAAATTCAGCTATGCGGATGCCGGGCAGATGAATATGTATCTGAACTATGCCAAAGAACATTGGACGATGCCGGGGGAAAATCCGCCAGTCGGGCTGATTCTGTGCGCAGGAAAAGGGGCGGGGGAAGCGCACTACGCGTTGAACGGCCTACCGAATACCATCCAGGCGAGCGAGTACAAAGTACAGCTACCTGATGAAAAATTACTTGCAGACGAGCTCATTCGTTCACAAACCATGCTGGGAACTCAACTCACAGACGCGGGTTAACTGTCGACCAAGGAAAATCAACGCAATCATCAACACCATAAATAATAACCATGTAAAGATTATACGTAATCGTTTGCTTTATTCTGAGAACTGTATATTATGCGGCGGATTTTTTGGGCAAAATTCATGGAGGCGTTGTGTCGCAGGACAACAATTATAGCCAGGGCCCCGTCCCTCTGGCGGCGCGGAAAGGCGTGGTTCCACTAACATTTGTTATGTTGGGGCTTACATTTTTTTCCGCCAGTATGTGGACCGGTGGCACACTCGGTACCGGTCTTTCCTATAATGATTTCTTCCTGGCAGTTCTCTTCGGTAATCTTCTCCTCGGTATTTACACTGCATTTCTCGGTTTTATCGGCGCAAAAACAGGGCTCTCAACCCACCTTCTGGCGCGTTACTCATTTGGTTTGAAAGGTTCATGGCTTCCCTCACTGTTGTTAGGCGGTACGCAGGTAGGCTGGTTTGGCGTGGGTGTGGCTATGTTTGCTATCCCGGTGGGCAAAGCGACGGGAATTGACGTCAATATCCTGATTGCGGTTTCTGGTCTGTTGATGACCCTGACCATCTTTTTTGGCATCTCGGCGCTGACAGTTTTATCTATCATCGCCGTGCCTGCCATCGTCGTTCTTGGCAGCTACTCCGTCTGGCTGGCGGTGAGTGATGTCGGCGGTTTAGACCATTTAAAAGCGATAGTGCCGCAGACGCCGCTGAATTTCTCCACCGCCCTGGCGCTGGTGGTCGGTTCGTTTGTCAGCGCAGGAACATTAACCGCCGACTTCGTTCGCTTTGGTCGCAACGCCAAAGGCGCGGTGCTGATTGCCATGGTGGCGTTTTTCCTTGGCAACTCCTTGATGTTCATCTTCGGCGCTGCGGGCGCGGCTGCGGTTGGACAGGCGGATATCTCTGACGTGATGATTGCCCAGGGACTGCTGCTGCCCGCGATTGTAGTGCTCGGTCTGAACATCTGGACGACTAACGACAATGCGCTGTATGCCTCAGGTCTGGGATTTGCCAATATTACCGGCCTTTCCAGCCGTACGCTGTCGGTGGCTAACGGTATTATCGGCACATTGTGTGCGCTATGGCTTTACAATAACTTTGTCGGTTGGCTGACTTTTCTGTCGGCAGCAATTCCCCCGATTGGCGGGGTGATCATCGCCGACTATCTGCTGAACCATCGTCGCTATGCCGACTTCAGCAAAGCGCAATTTATTTCCGTAAACTGGATAGCGATCCTGTCCGTTGCATTGGGCATTGCCGCAGGTCACTATATTCCCGGTATTGTGCCCGTCAACGCCGTACTTGGCGGCGTATTCAGCTATATCCTGCTGAATCCACTTTTCAATCGCAGCCTTGCTAAATCACCAGAGGTCAGCCATGCAGAATAATAACATCACCCTTCGTCAGGCACGTTTACAGGGACGCGAAGGATTGTGGCAGCTCACGATTGAAAACGGGCGCTTCAGCCGGATTGAGCCACAGGACACCGCCACGTTACCGCTGGGCGAAGTGCTTGATGCCGAAGGCGGCCTGGCCATTCCACCGTTCGTTGAGCCACATATCCATCTGGACACCACGCAAACTGCAGGCGAGCCGAGCTGGAACCAGTCTGGAACGTTATTTGAAGGCATTGAGCGTTGGGCCGAACGTAAGGCAATGCTCACGCACGAAGACGTCAAAGCGCGCGCCATGCAGACGCTGAAGTGGCAGATGGCCAACGGCATCCAGTATGTCCGCACGCACGTTGACGTTTCCGATCCAACGCTGACTGCACTGAAAGCCATGCTGGAGGTGAAGCAAGAAGTCGCGCCGTGGGTAGAGCTGCAAATTGTCGCCTTCCCGCAAGAGGGCATTCTTTCTTACCCCAACGGTGAAGCGCTATTAGAGGAAGCCGTGCGTTTGGGCGCAGACGTCATTGGCGCGATCCCCCACTTTGAATTTACGCGTGAATATGGCGTTGAGTCTCTGCACAAAATTTTCGCTCTGGCGCAGAAATACGATCGGCTTATCGATGTGCACTGCGACGAAATTGACGATGAGCAGTCACGCTTTGTTGAAACCGTCGCGGCGCTGGCGCATCGTGACAATATGGGCGAACGCGTGACCGCCAGCCATACCACGGCAATGCATTCCTATAACGGCGCGTATGCTTCCCGCCTCTTTCGCCTGTTGAAAATGTCCGGCATTAACTTTGTCGCGAACCCACTGGTAAATATTCACCTGCAAGGGCGCTTTGATACGTATCCTAAACGTCGCGGCGTAACGCGCGTCAAAGAGATGCTGGAAGCGGAGATCAACGTCTGCTTCGGCCATGATGACGTCTTCGACCCATGGTATCCGCTGGGCACCGCCAATATGCTGCAGGTACTGCATATGGGATTACATGTGTGTCAGCTGATGGGATACGGACAGATCAACGATGGGCTGAACCTGGTTACCACCCACAGTGCGAAAACCCTGCACCTGCAGGATTACGGTCTGAACGTGGGAAACTCCGGAAATCTGGTGATTTTAGCGGCAGAAAATGGGTTTGACGCGGTTCGTCGCCAGACGCCTGCCCGTTATTCCATTCGTCACGGGCGAGTCATTGCTGAGACAGTGCCAAGCCAGACCACGCTGCATCTGACGCAGCCGGAAGCAGTGACGTTTAAGCGCTAAGTTGTTCTATCCAGTGTCGGATGGCGCAAGCCTTGCCATCCGACACGGTCTCTCATCGTCAGGCTTGTAATAAGCTGGCGCGCACCTTGATCACGACCTTTTTGATTTCCCCCGGCCCTCCCACCATACAGCCCGGTTTATGCGGCTCGCCCGGCATAAAAATCGCAAATCTTCCCGGCTTCAGTACGATCGCCTGCTCATCGGCAATCTCGCTGCACAACTGATAGTCATCCTCAACATGCATCTCATCGCACTGGCGAGCAGAATCGGTCATCCCGAACAGAATACGTTCTTCGCCGGACAACAGCACCTGAATATCAATGTACTGCTGATGAAGTTCCGCTTTCTTTTGCTCTGGGCTCTGCGTCGCAAACTGCATGACATTCATAAAAATAGTATCGCCCTGCAACGCGTAGCGCCCTGGCGTTTTCTCCTGCGGATTCGCCGCAATGGCAAGCGTTAATGCCTGCTGTAAGACCGGATGTAATCCGGCAGAAGGCAGTGAACGCAACTCATCTGATATCATCATCATTCTCCCAGGGCCAACAGCGCGGCCCCCAGTAATCCAGCGTCATGGCGGTAATGCGCCGCCAGTAATTCCACGTGATAGGCCAAGGGCTCTTGTGCCAGATAATGTTCCACCAGCGCCAGATATCCTTCAGCCAGCCCAACGCTGCCGCCAATCACCACAATCTGGCAATCGGTCGTGGCCTTCACATCGCCGATAAGCCTTGCCAAAGTACGCGCCGAGCGATGGATCAACCTGCTTGCCTGCTCATCTCCTTGCCCGGCGCGGCTAAAAATGGTTTTGGCGTCGCATCCAGCAAGCGTACCTTCGGCTGCAGCCGCGATCCCTCGACCGGAAGCAATCGCCTCGACGCAGCCCACACGTCCGCAGCCGCAGGCCGGTCCATTGGGATCCGCCAGCGTATGTCCTAAGTGTCCAGCCAGACCACCAGACCCGGTGAGTAATTTGCCGTTGCTGATCACGCCGCCGCCGACGCCTGTCGACACGGTGATAAACACCATGTCGCTTATCTCATCCGCCATAGCGTGGTATTCCGCCCAGGCCGCAGCCTGTGCGTCATTGACTGCCAGCGTCGGCAGGCCGGTGATTTGTTCCAGCGTTTGTGTCAGCGGAAAATGCATCAACCCGCCAAGGTTATGCGGATTCAGCGCCAGTAAAGCCCCCTCACGGATAATCCCCGTCGAGGCGATCGCCACCCGATTAGCACGCCCCTGTAGCGGTGCAACCAGTGCTTGCAGCGCAGCGCGCAGCGCCTCCGGCGTTTTGCTGGCGGGCGTCGGCAATTCACGCCGCTCGCGAATTTGCAGATTACTGTCTAACAGCGCGGCAGCCAGTTTGGTACCGCCGATATCAATTGCCAATGTGGTCATGACACCGCCTTCTGCATCGCGGTGATACGCTTTTTATCCCGTTGCTCAAGTAACGACATACTTCTTCCCTTACGCTAATTGCCCGGTTCAACACCGGGCAATGGGATTAACTTTTGGATTTCACCATGGTGCTTTTGTCACCGCCGAACGGTACAGCCCCGCTAAACGGTCGACCATCAATGGCATCATGCGTACGCAACGCTTCAGGACGCAGCCAGCGCTGTACGCGGGACGGCATATCGAGACCAATCAGCAGGATCACCACAAATGTCAGACCGAAAGAGAGCGATCCCAGCGCCGTGCCCAGATCCAGACGTTGGGCAATCAGCGCGCCGATGATCGGTGCCAGAGCCCCACCCAGTGCGCCCACGTTATAGGTGAAGCCCAGGCCCGCCGCACGCTGGTCGGTATCGAAATAGCCGCCAATCAATTTTGGTAAGATCCCGGAGATCCCTTGGCCGAGCATTTGCTGGAAAAACAGCAGCAAACCCAGTACCCAGACGTTTGAACCGCCTATCGCAAACACCGGAATAATCAGCAACTGCGAGGCCAGCAAACTGCAGACATAGGCTTTACGCGTACCCAGCCAGTCGCCAAGAAAACCGCCGACGCAACAACCGACCGCCGCACCAAAACCGCTAAAGAAGAGCACTCTGGCCACCGTGGAAGGATCGTACAGCAGTTCGGTTTTCAGATAGGTTGGCAACAGTGCCTGAATCGGCCACGAGTACAGGAAGGCGAATAGTACGACCACCATCAGCATGACGCCCGTCGGCCAGCGCTTCCCGCTGCTTTGCACCATAAAGCTAATGAAAATAAACGCACATATCAGGCCGAGGACCGCCACGATAGCCGCATTTTGCAGGTCGCCAGCAAAGCAGAACCACAGCGCGGTTGCAGCGGCGATCGTCATCAGAATATTAATTACCCGATGCTCGCCCCGGTAGAGAATATCCACCATCGTGCGCACTGGCGCTTTGCCTTCGTGTTTCTCTTTCCAGTCTTCCGCTTCCGGAATATTTTTACGCAGCCACAGGGCGAAGATAATTGGCAGGATGCCGATGAAGAACAGCGCACGCCACCCCCAGACCGGAACCACCAGGCTGTAGACCTGCGCGGCGATCACCGCGCCAACAGAGAAACCGGAAATCAGGAAGCCACTGGCTTTATTTCGCAGGTGTTTAGGCCAACTTTCAATAACATAGGTTGCACTGGAGCCGTACTCACCCGCCATTCCCATACCGATAACCAGACGGGCGATAAACATGGTGGTGTAGCCCGGCGCGAAGCCGCAGGCCAGCGTCCCCACGGAGAACAGAATGATGCTGGTGACCATTGCCAGACGGCGTCCGTAACGGTCGCCCATCGCCCCCAGCATTAACCCGCCAAACCAACGGGAGATAAAGGCGGCCGAGATCAGGCTGGCGGCCTGCACCGTCGTCAGTCCGAATTCGCCCTGCACTTCTGTCAGCACCAGGGCGATTAACACAAAATCGAAACCATCAAGCAAATATCCCAGCCAGGCGGCGGAAAATGCCCGCCATTGTGCCCGATTGAGATGGCGATACCACGGGATGCTCTGGGTAGAAATACTCATTTTACTCTCCCGACGATCTTTGTTGTTGTGCCGGGTGGTGGCTTTGCCTTACCCGGCTTACGGTCGAAAAATCCAGGCCGGGCAAGCGAAGCGCCCCCGGCGACCCGCGATTACGCCTTTTCCGCCAGCAGTTGGTTTGCCAGCGCTTTCAGTTCCGGCAGATAGCGTTCATCTACCGGAGCAAAGGGTTTACGGCACAGTGGAACAGAAACCACATCCATATAGTGCAGTACTGTTTTCAGGCCGCGGAACACGCCAACCTTAATAAGCAGATCGATAACCTTATTGCACTCGGTTTGCAGCTTTTGCGCCGTGCGAATGTCACCTTCTTTGAGCGCTTTCACAATTCCCTGATAACGCCATCCCATGATGTTGTAAGTGCTACCGATACCTCCATCTGCGCCTGCTAGCAGTCCAGAAGCGAAGATCTCGTCATAACCGTTATAAAGCACCAGATCGGGATGAGCGCGGCGGATCTGTTCCATCTGATAGAGATCGCCCGAAGTTTGCTTCAGTGCGCCAACGCCCGGCAACGTCACCAGCGTGTTGATCTGATCCAGCGTCAGTTTTACGCCGCTCAGCGCCGGGATGTTATAGACCACCATCGGCAATCCATTCGCTGAATCAATAATTGCGCGGTAGTGATCGCAGTGCTCTTCAAAGCTGAACGGATAGTAAAACGGCGTGACAGCGGAGACAGCATCAAAGCCGTAACGATGCGCGGCGCTCGCCAGTTGCTGGCTTTCTTCCGTACTGACCGTGCCAACATGGGCAATTAACGTCACTTTGCCTTTCGCTTCTTCAGCAACGATTTCCAGCACCTGCTCTCTTTCAGCGCGGTTTTGGACAAAGGCCTCACCCGTTGAGCCACCGACATACAGCCCATCGATCCCCTGCCCAATGTTGAAACGCACCAGACGGCGCAGGCTCTCGATGTCCAGTTTCTGTTGGTTATCGAATGGAGTTAACAACGCTGGCATTACGCCTTTTAAATTTCTTGCCATAACGACCTCTGACGATGATTAGTGTTATCTGACTGCATACCTTTATACCTGTTATACCAGATCAAATAAGCAGCAATACAATAGAGAACGCTTATAGTGCGATCTACCTCACTAAACACTTCATCCTTCGAGCCGCCTCTGCGTTGGCTGCGTTCGCTCACCCCTGTCACATAGTTATCTATGCTCCAGGGGACTCGCTCTCTTGCCGCCTTGATGCAACTTGAATGATTTTGGGTTTAAAAGATCGTCAGGATCGCGATTACTTACGCAATTTTTTACTTTTGCTGAAGGCGTGCCAGGTTGCGGAAACGCTATTGAGATGTTCTTGCAGTGCGCGGTCTGCTTCTTCAGGATCGCGCTGACGAATCGCGTCAACAATAGCGATATGCTGCTGATAACTCACGTTATTGTGCTCATACAATTCTTGATCGGCAACGGTCGGACGGGCAGCAATTAACCAGTCTAACAGCGCAACATGGATCGCCATAAAGATGGGATTGCCCGGGATCTCCGCCAGTACGCGGTGAAAATCAACGTCCGAACGGATGAACAACGTATTGTCATCAAGCGACTGGCTGTTGATCTCCAGCGCTTTCGCCAGCCTGTCGATTTGCTCATCTGTCGCATGTTCGGCGGCGTATCGAACCAGGCTTGATTCAAAGAACAGTCGCAACTGCTCGAAGTGGGCAATGCCGCCGGGATGTGCGAGGAAATCTTTCGCCATACCAGACAGCTCGCTGATGATGGTATCAGCTGAAGGACGCGAAACGCGGGCGCGCTCGCCGTTGTTAATTTGTACCAGACCTTTGCGTTTTAACGCGGCCAGCGCTTCTCGTACAGAAGGACGGCCCACGTTAAAGAAGGCCATCAGCTCCCGCTCAGACGGCAACTGTTCGCCCTCGCCAAATTCCCGACGACGAATCATCTGCTCCAGTTCTTCCTCAACCATTTCAGACAGTTTTTTACGCGCCAGCGGGCGATTGCGTAAGCTACGGCCAATGGTGGATGGAGAGTCTTCAGCTTGCGAATCAAATGCGTTCATAGGGTCCATTCAGCTAAGTCGTGGTGACAAACAACAGCGGGTTTATCCTAACACAGGATCGAAAGCAGGGTGAAATGATGGTCGATCCGCCCCCGCTGGCTTATTGATAACATACGTAACAGCAATATTATTTTAAGCGAGTATCTTCCGCCTATTTTTAATTTAATAGAGTTATATCATCTTCATGAAATTTATGAACATTAACATGACAATTTATCATAACCATCTATTTTATAACGATAAATAATTAAATCCTCGAATTAAAAATAAGATATTCACTCCATAAAAAATGCCCAGAAAAATATAACATCCGTTGGGATAACAGCGTTATTACCGGATTTATCTTCTTCTCTGGCATGGAGTGAAACAATGTTCGGCATCATTATCTCTGTCATCGTTTTATTAACGATGGGTTACCTGATCCTCAAAAACTACAAACCGCAGGTCGTGCTGGCCGCCGCTGGGATCTTCCTGATGATCTGCGGCGTCTGGCTGGGCTACGGCGTGTTGGTCGCTGATGATAAGAGCAGTGGCTATCTACTGGTCGATATTTACAACGAAATTTTGCGTATGCTCTCCAACCGCGCGGCCGGACTGGGGTTATCAATCATGGCGGTGGGTGGTTATGCCCGTTATATGGACAGAATGGGAGCCAGCAGAGCGATGGTTAGCCTGTTAAGCCGCCCGCTCAAGCTAATCCGCTCACCCTATGTTGTGCTTGCCGCCACCTATGTTATTGGTCAGATCATGGCGCAATTCATTACCAGCGCATCCGGGTTAGGTATGTTGCTGATGGTGACGCTATTCCCAACGCTGGTCAGTCTTGGCGTGAGCCGTTTATCTGCAGTGGCGGTCATTGCCACTTCGATGTCGATTGAATGGGGCATTCTGGAAACCAACTCTATTTTTGCCGCGCAGGTCGCGGGTATGAAAATCGCCACTTATTTCTTTCAATATCAGTTGCCCGTCGCATCGTGTGTCATTGTCGCCGTCGCCATTGCGCATTTTTTCGTTCAGCGTCAGTTTGATAAAAAAGCCGCACCGGAAAGCAACGGATTTGCTGAACAAAAGATGCTGGAAAACGTACCTCCGCTCTATTACGCCATTCTACCCGTCATGCCGCTGATCCTGATGCTGGGCTCGCTTGCCCTTGCGCAAATGGGGCTAATGAAAGCAGAGCTGAATCTGGTGGTGGTGATGTTGATGAGCATGACGCTGACTATGTTTGTTGAATTCCTGCATAAACATAATCTGCGCGAAACGATGGATGATGTGCAGGCTTTTTTTGACGGCATGGGGACGCAGTTTGCCAACGTTGTCACGCTGGTGGTCGCCGGTGAAATCTTTGCGAAAGGGTTGACGACTATCGGGACTGTCGACGCCGTAATAAAAGGCGCAGAGCATTCCGGTCTTGGCGGCATCGGCGTGATGATCATCATGGCGGTGGTCATCGCCGCCTGTGCGATTGTCATGGGGTCAGGAAACGCACCGTTTATGTCTTTTGCCAGCCTCATTCCGGATATTGCCGCCGGGCTGCATATTCCTGCAGTAGTGATGATTATGCCGATGCATTTTGCCACTACGCTTGCCCGCGCGGTGTCACCCATAACCGCTGTAATTGTCGTGACATCAGGTATTGCCGGCGTATCGCCCTTTGAAGTGGTAAAACGTACAGCAATCCCGATGGCAGTAGGATTTGTGGTGAATATGGTAGCCACCATCGCGCTGTTTTACTGATCCCGAAGCCAGAAAACAGAACAGGCCCGAAAGGGCCTGTTTTTTTATTTCACTATTTATTTCACTACGCGCAGCGCTGGACGCCCACCGCGAGGTGGCGGCGGAGTGTCATCAGGATCGTTGTCGTCGCCATTGTCAGGCTTATCGCCATCAATGACCGACATGACTGTTTCACTCTCAAAACCAGACGCGTCGTTGTCGTCATCATTTAAGCTGGCGACATCTTCATCGTAGGCGGCTTCCGGTTCGAACATCGTACCAGCGCCATTTTCACGTGCATAAATTGCCAGAACAGCAGCCAACGGCACAGACACCTGACGCGGCACACCACCGAAGCGCGCGTTAAAGCGCACTTCATCGTTAGCCAGTTCCAGGTTGCCCACCGCACGCGGTGCAATATTCAGAACAATTTGCCCGTCACGCGCATATTCCATTGGAACCTGCACGTCCTGGAGCGTCACATCCACCACCAGATGCGGCGTGAGCTGGTTGTCTAGCAACCACTCATAGAATGCGCGCAGCAGATACGGACGGCGTGGTGTTAGCTGTGGCAAATCCATACAGGTTAACCCCGGCCCAGACGCATTTCACGTTCAGGCTCAGTCAGAGAAGCCAGGAAAGAGTCACGTTCGAAGACGCGAGTCATGTACCCTTTCAGTTCTTTCGAACCTGCACCGTTGAATTCAATACCCAGCTGCGGTAAACGCCACAGCAGCGGCGCCAGGTAGCAGTCTACCAGGCTGAACTCATCGCTCAGGAAGTAAGGTTTCTGGCCAAATACTGGCGCAATTGCCAGCAGTTCTTCGCGCAGACGCTTACGCGCGACTTCGGCTTCAGATGCAGAACCGTTCACGATGACATTCATCAGCGTGTACCAGTCTTTTTCAATACGCTGCATGTACAGGCGGCTTTCACCACGCGCAACCGGGTAAACAGGCATCAGCGGCGGATGCGGGAAGCGCTCATCCAGGTATTCCATAATGATGCGAGATTCCCACAGGGTCAGCTCACGATCCACCAGTGTCGGTACGCTCTGATTCGGGTTGAGGTCGATCAGATCCTGAGGTGGATTGTCCTTCTCCACGTGCTCAATCTCGAAACTAACACCTTTCTCAGCCAGCACAATGCGGACCTGATGGCTATAGATGTCAGTAGGACCAGAAAACAGCGTCATTACCGAACGTTTGTTGGCAGCGACAGCCATGAAAACCTCCAGGTATATTCAGAATTTTTACTGCTACCAGCCACTCAGTGGCCAGCCAGAAGTGATGTCACCCAGACTCGGGAAAGTCATTGCTGTTCAAAATACAAACAAAAAATGAACGATACCGGACATTTGGGCAGAAAATTGGATGATAGTTTACCAGATTTTGTGACCTTTGTGGTGAGTCGATTCTTGAAATGGGGAAAAAGAGGTGGCAATCAGCGGATTACCGTGGATCTGAGGCGAGAAATAACGATAAAAAAACCCGCCAAAGCGGGTTTTTTCGCAAATTGTCGTCTGCCGAAGCAGAGTACAATTAACGTTTGGAGAACTGAGGACGACGACGTGCTTTACGCAGACCGACTTTCTTACGTTCAACCTGACGAGCATCACGGGTAACGAAGCCAGCTTTACGCAGTTCGCCACGCAGGGACTCGTCGTACTCCATCAGAGCGCGGGTGATACCGTGACGGATCGCACCAGCCTGACCAGAGATACCACCACCTTTAACAGTGATGTACAGATCCAGTTTCTCAACCATGTCGACCAGTTCCAGCGGCTGACGAACTACCATGCGGGCAGTTTCACGACCGAAGTACTGTTCCAGAGAACGTTGGTTGATTACGATTTTACCACTGCCCGGTTTGATGAAAACGCGAGCTGCGGAACTTTTGCGGCGACCAGTGCCGTAGTATTGATTTTCAGCCATTGCCTATAATCCCGATTAGATGTCAAGAACTTGCGGTTGCTGTGCCGCGTGGTTGTGCTCGTTGCCAGCGTAAACTTTCAGTTTACGGAACATAGCACGACCCAGCGGGCCTTTTGGCAGCATGCCTTTAACCGCGATTTCAAGCACACGCTCAGGACGGCGAGCAATCATCTCTTCAAAGGTCGCTTGTTTGATACCACCGATGTGGCCGGTGTGGTGATAGTACACTTTGTCAGTACGCTTGTTGCCGGTTACAGCAACTTTGTCAGCGTTCAGAACGATGATGTAATCACCGGTATCTACGTGCGGAGTGTATTCCGCTTTGTGCTTACCGCGCAGGCGCAGAGCCAGTTCGGAAGCCAGACGGCCCAGAGTTTTACCGGTCGCGTCAACAACATACCAGTCGCGTTTTACGGTTTCTGGTTTAGCTGTAAAAGTTTTCATTAAAAGCTTACCCAAATAAATAAGTTACACGTTGGTGAACACCCAAACGTTTTGTCAGTTGAGGTTCACACGACATTGTCCAGCAAACCTACCCCTTCGAATAGCCTATGCCGGCGCATAGAAAGTTTTGGGAAAAAAACTCTCTCGTAACGTGGGGTCGCAAGATTATAGAGAAGTCAGGGTCAAAGATCGACCCCTTTATGTGATTTGCGGCAGGTTTAACCGGCTAAATGTTCCCGCTTCAGATACTCTTCGCTTTGCATCTCCTGCAAACGCGACAAACAGCGCTGAAATTCAAACTTCAGACGCTCGCCCTGATAAATTTCATAGAGTGGCGATGCCGCGCTGACCACCAGCTTGACGTGGCGTTCGTAGAACTCATCCACCAATGCGATAAAGCGCCGCGCTTCACTCTCCATCAGCGGAGTCATGACCGGCACATCAGACAACAGTACCGTGTGAAACAAACGCGACAGCGCAATGTAGTCATGCTGGCTACGCGCATCGACACAGAGTGTGGTAAATGACACCGCCAGCGTTTGGTTTTCGACGGCCAGCGTCTGCATCGGACGATGATTGATCTCCAGCGTCGGCGCATGTTCACCTTTGGTTCCCGCTAATGCCAGCCAGAGTTTATCCATCTGTTGGCGGGTTTCCTCATTCAGTGGCGACAGCCACAAATGCGCCTGCGTTAAGGTGCGCAGACGATAATCGACGCCAGCATCAACATTCATGATGTCGCAATGCTGTTTGATAGCATCAATGGCAGGAAGAAAACGCGCGCGTTGTAAACCGTTGCGATACAGCTCATCGGGCGGAATATTGGAGGTCGCCACCAGCGTAATGCCACGGGCAAACAGTGCCTTCATCAGGCCGCCGAGTAGCATGGCGTCGGTAATATCAGAAACAAAAAATTCGTCAAAGCACAGCACGTCCGTTTCTGCCTTAAAGCGATCGGCGATGATTTCCAGCGGATCGCTCTGCCCCTGTAAGGCAGTAAGCTCTTCATGCACACGCAGCATAAAACGGTGAAAGTGCAAACGCTGTTTACGTTCGCCCGGCAGACTATGGTAGAACAGATCCATCAGCCAGGTTTTTCCGCGCCCAACTCCGCCCCACATATATAAACCACGCACCGGTGTGTTGATCGGCGACTCACGCTTGCCCAGCAATTTGCCAAAACGCGCCATCAGTCCGCTCTCCTGCGGCGCAGGTCGCGCTGGCGTCGTAAGTGCCTGGAAAATTGTTTCCAGTCGATTCACGGCTTCTTGTTGTACATTGTCGGGCTGATGACTGCCGTCGTTGAGGGCTTGCTGGTAACGCGATGTCGGGGAAAGGCTTTGCATGATGTTATTGTTATTCCTTGAGAATCGATGTGCCGTCGCTCACGGTTGACGAAAAAAAGGCCGTTCTACATTACGTGATATAAACACGGGATTCCACTTCTACGGGATTAGCGGTTATAGTGGCATAATCAGGCGCAGGCATGGAGCCTAAAGCCAACACCCTACGGAAACACAAGACAACGGGAGATGTTCATGACCTGGGAATATGCGCTAATTGGGTTAGTCGTCGGTATCATTATTGGTGCTGTAGCCATGCGTTTTGGTAATCGGAAATTACGCCAACAGCAGGCATTGCAGTACGAACTGGAAAAAAATAAAGCTGAGCTGGAAGAGTACCGTGAAGAACTGGTGAGCCACTTTGCCCGCAGCGCTGAATTGCTGGATAACATGGCGGACGATTATCGTCAGATTTACCAGCACATGGCGAAAAGCTCCAGCAACCTGCTGCCGGGTATGTCGCCGGAAAACAACCCGTTCCGTAATCGTCTGGCAGAGTCTGAAGCAGGCAACGATCAGGCGCCGGTTCAGATGCCACGTGACTATTCTGAAGGGGCATCTGGCCTGCTGCGTAGTGGCGCAAAGCGCGACTAACCGCACATCGTTAAGAAATTTATTGGGCGCAGCAATTGCGCCCTCCGCTTCTCTTCCCGTCCCAGCTATTATTTAGTCGTTAGCCTCATTGTGACCAAACCGAAAATTCAATAACATCAAACTGTTTTGAATCATCTTCCGTTTACTCAAGGTACGAGAGCAGGATCCATGAAAAAACAAACCCAGCTGTTGAGTGCATTAGCGTTAAGTGTCGGGTTAACTCTCTCGGCGCCATTCCCGGCCGTTGCGTCGATTCCCGGCCAGGTTCCCGGTCAGGCTGCGCTCCCCAGCCTCGCCCCGATGCTGGAAAAAGTGTTGCCAGCCGTGGTGAGTGTAAGGGTCGAAGGCACCGCCACTCAGGGGCAGAAAGTCCCGGAAGAGTTCAAAAAGTTTTTTGGCGATGAACTTCCCGATCAACCTTCACAACCTTTTGAAGGACTGGGTTCAGGTGTCATTATTGATGCCGCCAAAGGCTACGTCCTGACCAATAACCACGTTATTAATCAGGCGCAAAAAATCAGCGTTCAGCTTAATGATGGTCGTGAGTTCGACGCAAAGCTTATTGGCAGCGACGATCAGAGCGATATCGCACTGCTACAAATTCAACACCCCAGCAACCTGACGCAAATTGCCATTGCTGACTCTGATAAACTCCGCGTGGGTGATTTCGCGGTGGCTGTGGGTAACCCGTTCGGTTTGGGTCAAACAGCCACCTCCGGCATTGTATCGGCTTTGGGTCGCAGTGGGTTGAACCTGGAAGGTCTGGAAAACTTTATTCAGACTGACGCCTCTATCAACCGCGGTAACTCCGGCGGCGCATTGCTTAACCTCAACGGTGAGCTGATCGGTATTAACACCGCGATTCTGGCCCCCGGTGGCGGCAGCATCGGTATTGGTTTTGCAATTCCGAGCAACATGGCGCGCACGCTGGCACAGCAGCTGATGCAGTTTGGTGAAATCAAACGCGGTCTGTTGGGCATCAAAGGCACCGAGATGACTTCCGATATCGCCAAAGCGTTCAAACTGGACGTACAGCGTGGCGCGTTTGTCAGTGAGGTTCTGCCTAACTCCGGCTCCGCAAAAGCGGGGGTGAAATCAGGTGACGTCATTACCAGTCTCAACGGTAAACCGCTTAACAGCTTCGCCGAACTTCGTTCACGTATTGCGACAACCGAACCGGGGACCAAAGTCAAACTGGGCCTGCTACGTAACGGTAAACCGCTGGAGGTTGAAGTCACCCTCGATACCAGCACATCATCGTCCGCCAGCGCAGAGATGATTGCGCCTGCGTTGCAAGGGGCCACGCTC
Organism: Citrobacter sp. CF971; assembly: GCF_006385635.1. Lineage (NCBI taxonomy): Bacteria > Pseudomonadati > Pseudomonadota > Gammaproteobacteria > Enterobacterales > Enterobacteriaceae > Citrobacter > Citrobacter sp. CF971. The sequence continues at coordinate 4,418,341 of NZ_CP041051.1, forward strand.
AGCGACGGTCAGTTAAAAGACGGTACCAAAGGCATCAGAATTGATAACGTTGAAAAAAGCAGCCCTGCCGCACAGGCCGGACTGCATAAAGATGACGTTATTATTGGCGTTAACCGCGATCGCGTAAACTCGATCGCTGAAATGCGTAAAGTGCTGGAAGCGAAACCGTCGATCATTGCCCTGCAGGTGGTGCGCGGTAACGAGAGTATTTACCTGCTCCTGCGTTAACGCATGCAACCGGACATCAGCCCCTCGTGTGATGTCCGGTAAACTCGTGATATGCTGCAGCCGTTCCCTTTATTAATGACGCCGCCATCATGTTTGTGAAGCTTTTACGTTCGGTCGCGATTGGTTTAATCGTCGGCGCTATTCTGCTGGCCGCGATGCCCTCGCTGCGCAAAATTAATACGCTTACCGCACCGCAGTTCGACAGTGCAGATGAAACGCCCGCCAGCTATAACCCGGCGGTTCGCCGTGCAGCTCCTGCCGTCGTTAACGTTTATAACCGCAGTATGAACAGTACAGCGCATAACCAGCTTGAGATCCGCACGCTCGGCTCAGGCGTTATCATGGATCAGCGCGGCTATATCATTACCAATAAGCACGTCATTAACGATGCCGACCAAATCATCGTCGCATTGCAGGACGGTCGCGTATTTGAAGCGCTGCTTGTGGGGTCTGATACGTTAACCGACCTTGCGGTGCTGAAAATCAACGCCACTGGTGGACTGCCGACAATTCCAATTAATAACAAACGCGTGCCGCACATTGGTGACGTGGTACTCGCCATCGGTAACCCGTACAACCTCGGGCAAACCATCACCCAGGGGATTATCAGTGCCACCGGTCGTATTGGCCTGAACCCGACGGGGCGGCAAAACTTCCTGCAAACCGATGCCTCCATCAACCACGGTAACTCCGGCGGCGCGCTGGTCAACTCGCTGGGCGAGTTGATGGGTATTAACACCCTGTCATTTGATAAGAGCAACGATGGCGAAACCCCGGAAGGGATCGGCTTTGCTATTCCTTTTCAACTGGCAACCAAAATCATGGATAAGCTGATTCGTGACGGGCGCGTGATTCGCGGCTATATCGGCATCAGCGGCCGAGAAATTGCGCCACTGCACGCCCAGGGCGGCGGGATGGATCAAATTCAGGGGATTGTGGTTAACGAAGTAGCCCCGGACGGTCCGGCAGCGCAGGCAGGTATTCAGGTTAACGATCTGATTATCTCGGTCAATAACAAACCGGCGGTATCTGCACTGGAAACGATGGACCAGGTGGCAGAGATTCGACCAGGTTCAGTTATCTCCGTGGTCGTGATGCGAGATGACAAGCAGTTGACGCTACAGGTCACGATTCAGGAATATCCGGCGACCAACTAATACGGATATAAAAAAACCGGAGCAAGTGCTCCGGTTTTTTACTTTTGGGCAGTTCGTTACTTAACGAACTCTTCGCCCAGAGTGATATCTTTCTTCAGCGTATCCAGCATACCTTCCAGCGCAGCTTGTTCAAACGCGCTCAGCTTGCCGATAGACTGACGCTCTTCTACGCCGTTTTTACCCAGCAGCAGCGGCTGAGAGAAGAAGCGAGCATACTGACCATCGCCTTCAACGTAAGCACATTCAACCACACCTTTTTCGCCGCTCAGTGCGCGAACCAGTGACAGTCCGAAACGTGCTGCGGCCTGACCCATAGACAGGGTTGCAGATCCGCCACCGGCTTTAGCTTCCACAACTTCAGTACCCGCATTCTGGATACGTTTGGTCAGGTCAGCTGCTTCTTGCTCGGTGAAGCTTACGCCAGGAATTTGTGACAGCAGCGGCAGAATGGTCACGCCAGAGTGGCCGCCAATAACCGGGACTTCAACGTCGCCAGGCTGCTTGCCTTTCAGTTCCGCAACAAAGGTGTTGGAGCGGATGATGTCCAGCGTGGTCACGCCAAACAGTTTGTTCTTATCGTATACGCCTGCTTTTTTCAGGACTTCTGCAGCGATAGCAACGGTCGTGTTCACCGGGTTGGTGATGATACCGATACATGCTTTCGGACAGGTTTTAGCAACCTGCTGCACCAGATTCTTCACGATACCGGCGTTAACATTGAACAGGTCGGAACGATCCATACCCGGTTTACGTGCGACGCCCGCGGAGATCAGTACTACATCAGCACCTTCCAGTGCAGGGGTAGCGTCTTCGCCACTGAAGCCTTTGATTTTCACAGCAGTAGGGATATGGCTCAAATCAACGGCCACACCAGGCGTTACTGGAGCGATGTCGTACAGGGAGAGTTCTGAACCTGAAGGCAGTTGGGTTTTTAACAGTAATGCTAGCGCCTGACCGATACCACCAGCAGCGCCGAGGACTGCAACTTTCATCCTAAACTCCTTATTATATTGATAAGCAAAGTGTCTATTGCTCCGCGGCGGCGACCTTAATTCACAAATCCAACGAATACAACAACCACGCGTCAAGAATGCGTAGTCACGCAAATTTGGCTTTTATGCATTTAACTTACGTAAAATAAAACCTAAGTTACGTAATTCAAAACCACCCGCACAGTAGAGCAACTTTCCAACAGGTGCTGACAATATACCCTACCCACCTCTCAAAACAACATCAATTTGATAACATTTAATTTACTTTTAACCTTATTTGCGAGCCGTGACACAGGCATGTTTCTTGATAACGAAATTTGATAAAATTCCGCTCTTTCATAACATTATTTCAGCCTTGAACAAGGCAGACTGTTTGCATAAAAATTCATCTGTATGCACAATAATGTTGTTTCTACCGCCATATTACGGGTGACTTATGCGAAGCTCGGCAAAACAAGAAGAATTAGTAAAGGCGTTTAAAGCGCTGCTTAAAGAAGAAAAGTTCAGCTCTCAAGGCGAAATCGTCCTCGCATTGCAGGATCAGGGCTTTGATAATATCAATCAGTCCAAGGTTTCACGCATGCTGACCAAATTTGGCGCCGTGCGTACCCGCAATGCGAAAATGGAAATGGTGTACTGCCTTCCGGCGGAACTGGGCGTGCCTACAACCTCCAGTCCGCTGAAAAATCTGGTGCTGGATATCGACTATAACGATGCGGTCGTGGTTATTCATACTAGTCCTGGCGCTGCTCAGTTGATTGCACGTCTGCTGGACTCATTGGGGAAAGCGGAAGGTATCCTGGGTACGATTGCCGGTGACGATACCATCTTCACCACCCCAGCTAAGGGTTTTACGGTAAAAGATCTCTACGAAGCCATTCTGGAACTGTTCGAACAAGAACTGTAATACCGCCTCCCCGTCGCCTCGCGGCGGGGGAAAACACTCTCTTTCTACCCCCTTCCGTCTATTTTTAACTGCTATGCATTTAACAAATGGTGCGTTTAACCGTCAAAAACCATTCACATAGTGAATATGAAGGTTTAAAAACGCACATTTTGCAAAAAACTATATCCAATTGATTTTATTTAATTTATTTCTTTTAAAATGTTCGAAACGCTCTTTTTAATTCCATTTGGTTATAAAAAATATTTTTCTTAACACTTAATACCCACAGAAACAATTAGCGTGGTATTAATTTATAAGGTTATTAGTGTATACTTGATTTTGTGATGAGGGTCACGAAACGCAGACCCCTATAAAAGAATTCGACGAGGTAAATATCATGAAAATCAAAACTACTATTGCAACCTTAAGCCTTCTTTCTGTTCTCTCCTTCGGTGCAAGCGCCGCGGTTACTCAGGTGAACTCACAAGAAGCACAGAATCTGCAATCTATGGGTAGCATCTCCGTATCTCAGATCGGTAGTTCACCAATGGACATGCGTCAGGCCATCGCCGCTAAGGCTGAAAAAGCAGGCGCCAGCAGCTATCGCGTCACCGAACTCCGTGAAGGTGCTCACTGGCACGCTACTGCAGAACTGTACAAATAAACCCTCGTCGTCTAAGTCCGACGACTTGCCCCCGCCTGCCGGGGGCTTTTTTATGTCTTACATTGAGTGACGAACGTTAAAACGCAACTGCCCTTCCAGCTCTTCTTCCGCTTCATCGAACAGTAAAATCAGCGCGCCGTATCGCCTGCGCAGCTTGTCCGGTAAATGGACAAATTCAATCTCCAGCGGCAACGGTAAAACTTCCCCGATAACCACCTCCCACAGAGAATCTAAATCAACCACCTTCTCCCTGGCGAGACCGAACGTGCGCGTAAACTCACGATAGAAATCACCCTGGTCTTCTATCTCGTCAAAATCAAATGTATAGATATTCATCTATAGCCACCATCCCGACGCCAGCCACTCTACAGACCGCCAATATGTAGGGGTCTCTCGCATTTTCAGGTAAGTATAGCCATAAAAAAACCGACGCTTTTAGCGTCGGTTTTCAACTCTTAATTACTGACCAGCGCATGCTGGTATTTGTGCAACATCCCACTGAGTCGTTTTACCGGCTCGGTCACCTGTGGTGGTGCTTGCCAGATGATTAATTTCTCCTGATAGATCTCAAGCTCTTCCAGCAACTGGCTAAAGTAGCGTCGGCGCTTGTCGTCATTTCCTGCAGAAATCACGCGATCGGCAGTGCGTCGAAGCTGGCGATGGAATGCGGAGAGATCTTCGTTTACCGGCACCGGCGCATCGCGCAGGCGCTGGTGTGCGATGATCATGGTCAGCGCCAGGCGAAACTTCGCCAGGTCGCCCGGAAATTTGTTCATCAGCAAAAACAGCTGCTGATAAAGCGCCGGGAGGTGGTTTTCTTTACGACGTACAACGTTGGTGGTCATCGCTGAAACCGCCGCCGAGACAAACTGGTTGAGCAACACACGACCCGTTCTGTCACGAGAGTTATCACGCACCAGCAGAATGACGATAAACGCCAACATGCAGCCAACAATCTGCCCCAGTGCACTGTCAAGGAACTGGCTAAAGTGGAAGGTCATCGGGTTATCCAGCACGATGATATTAATGGTGCTGGCCAGCGCCCCCATCGAACCCAGCCGTCGTTTCTGTACTTCAATCCCCAGAAAGAATCCCAGCACTGCCAGGCTCAGGCACAGCAACAACATGCTTTGCTGCGTATTAGGGATAATCACCAGGAAATAGAGTGCCCCGAGCGGTAACGCCGCCAACGTACCGTAGATAAAGTCTATCGCCACCATGCGCGGGTTGGGCAAACGCATTGCCAGCGAGGTGACGACCGCAATCATCACCATTGCGCCGCTGCCGGATGTCCAGCCGGTCCACAGCCAGAATAAGGTTCCCAGCACACAAGAAAGCGTGGTGCGCCAAAAGTTAACCATCGCATGGTGACGCTCGGCAGATTCCACTTTCACCACCGGTTCGCCTTGCAGGATCTCTTCTTCGATAGCGCTAATTTTGGTGTTGCTGACAACTCCACGTTTAAGTAACAGATAGCGCGTTGCCGCCCCGGCCCAGGTGTAAATTGTGACAGGTGTGTCACGTTCACCGGTCCATGCAATCACCCGACGCATCCGCTTCAGCTGTTTATGGACATCCTGTACCGTTTCAACCGGCGTATCGAACAACTCGCGGAAGGTATCGGTGATCAGTTCTGGTCGGGTGTTCTGAATAAGATAGGTTTCGCAGGATTGTGTGATAAGCGTAAGCGACAGCGTATTCAATGCCTTGAGTCTGCGGTTAGCCCGCACCCAGCGCGAGGACTCCATATTCAGGTTACTACGCATGCCTTCCAGCGCCGCCGTACGCCGGACTAAATCTCCCCAGGCTTTGTCCACTTCCTCACTGTCGCCATGCTTAATGCACAGCTGCATAAGCTGATATTGCGCCACCAGCAGGCTATCCAGTTCAACATCAATCTCCTGTTTCACCGAACGGGGCGAAAAGAGCAGGTCGGCAACAATGGCACAGACAATACCCATCACAATTTCACTACAGCGTTCGAGCGCAAATTGCGGCGTCAGCAGCGGTTCAGCCTGGATAGTAATGACGATGATCAGCGCCGTATAGCCTGAAAGCCCCCAGGCATAAGAGTTTTCGATCTTCACTAACGACGAGATCCAGGTACAAAAACCGGCCCAGATACAACACACCAGGATCATCAATAGCGGGGCGCGGATCATGCTGATGATAATGATCAGGGCGGCAATACAGCCGATAAATGTCCCGACAATACGCAACATGCCTCGATAGCGGATAGCACCTGAATAAGGTTCTCCGCCAGCAGCAAAGGCCGGACCTGCCGCCACAATGGCCGCGGTCAGCACCGCCCAGCGCGGGGTCTCAAGCTGGAAGTGAAAGCCAACGAACAGCGCCAGTACAATCGCGCAGGCCAGTTTTACCGCAAAGCGGATATGCTGGTTGGCAATGGAGAAAATACCCATCGCGATTAACCAAATTCGCGCAGGCGGTGCGCCATTTTACGGAAGAAAGATTCCTGGCTGGCATCGCGATCCTGCTTGCCGGTAATGACGACGGTCGCCGTCGTCCCGGCAGGCCACAAGGTTCCCTGCTGCTCATCAAGACGAATTCGCACCGGCACACGCTGCGCCAGACGCACCCATTCAAGATTGGAATCAATGGTCGCCATACCCTTGGCGTCCCGCGTGCTGCTGGCATTCGTTACGCCAGCCGCCACACTATCAACCGTGCCCTTCAGCACATTATTACTGCCAAGCGGGGTGATTTCAGCGCGATACCCAGGGCGGACGCCTTCCAGTTTGGTTTCTTCCATATACGCCAGCACATAGAAAGAATGCTGTTTGACCAACGCCACCGCCGTGGAACCGCGCGTGATAAATTCGCCGCTATAGACGTTCAGGTTAGTCACCCAGCCGTCTGCTGGCGCGCGGATAACGGTACGTTCCAGATCTAATTTCGCCAGGTCGCGGGTCGCTTGTGCCTTCGCAAGCTGGTGTAATACGGTTTGCAGGACGTTGTTTGATTGGTCAATCTCTTCACGAGACATAGCCTGCACGCCCAGTCGGTTACGACGACCGGCCTCCTGGCGTTTTTCCTGCGCCAGTACCTGATAATAGGCCACGTCAGCTTCGGCCTGCTCGAGGGCTTTCTTATAGCGTGGCTGGTCGATAGTGAACAGGATCTGATCCTTTTTCACCAGTTGGTTATCATGGATGTTAACGTTGGTAATAAGGCCCGCAACATCCGGCGCAATCGCGACGACATCGGCGCTGAAACGCGCATCACGCGTCCACGGCGACTCGGTGTAGAACACCCATGCGCGAAAAATAGCGATGAAGGCCAGAATGACCAGTATCACGGTAATGGCCGTGCGGGAGAGTTTTCTTGTTAGTGTTTTCACTTCAACCTCAAACGAACAGGCGCGTTATTAAATAGAACAGACAGCAATACAGCGCGGTGTTAAACAGAGCCGGATGCCAGACAAAATCATAGATGCCAGTCGGAACAAGCACCCGGCGCACCAGCCAGAAAATCGCCAGTGACAAAAGTAATTCGAAAAAAATCGGTGGGAAGGACAGACCAAACACCACGATAACGGGAAACAGACTCATGTTGACCTTGGTAACGTAAGAGAGTGCAGATGATAGATTTTCTAGCGTATGTCACCGCAGAGAAGGGCAAGGATGAGCCAGGCGAGAGCGACATAGCCGTTATTTGAATAATAATATATTAACGTAACTGTTATGCTGTTATCTATATTATGTGATCTAAATCACTTTTAAGCCAGAGTGAACAATGGAACGATTAAAACGTATGTCGGTGTTCGCCAAAGTTGTCGAAATGGGCTCCTTCACCGCCGCCGCAAGACAGCTACAAATGAGCGTTTCATCGATAAGCCAGACGGTCTCAAAACTGGAAGATGAGCTACAGGTCAAGCTGCTAAACCGCAGCACGCGTAGCATTGGGCTAACTGAAGCCGGTAAAATTTATTATCAGGGCTGCCGGAGAATGCTGCACGAAGCGCAGGATGTTCACGAGCAACTCTATGCCTTTAACAACACGCCCATCGGCACTCTGCGCATTGGCTGTTCTTCAACTATGGCACAAAATGTCCTCGCCGGATTAACCGCCACGATGCTGAAAGAGTATCCGGGATTGACGGTAAATCTGGTGACCGGCATCCCGGCCCCGGATTTAATCGCTGATGGTCTGGACGTGGTTATCCGCGTCGGCGCGTTGCAGGACTCCAGCCTGTTTTCACGCCGTTTGGGGGCTATGCCGATGGTGGTCTGCGCGGCGAAAAGCTATCTCGCACAGTTTGGCACCCCGGAGAAACCTGCCGATCTCAGCAACCACTCGTGGCTGGAATACAGCGTACGCCCGGATAATGAATTCGAGCTCATCGCTCCGGAAGGAATTTCCACCCGCCTGATCCCAGAGGGTCGTTTTGTGACTAACGATCCGATGACATTGGTGCGCTGGCTGGCCGCAGGCGCAGGCATTGCCTATGTACCGCTGATGTGGGTGATCAATGAGATCAATCGTGGCGAAGTGGAGATTCTGCTTCCCCGCTACCAGTCGGATCCGCGTCCGGTCTATGCGCTGTATACCGAAAAAGACAAATTGCCGCTCAAGGTGCAGGTGGTGATTAACTATCTGACAGACTATTTTGTCGATGTAGCACAGCTGTTTCAGGGAATGTACGGTCGGGGAAAAGAGAAATAAAAAAAGTGTAGGCCGGATAAGGCATTGACGCCGCATCCGGAAAGATGCCCGATGGCACTGGTGCTTATCGGGCATACATCATGATGTTATGCGGTGCCACCCACGGTCAGGTTATCCACCTTCAGCGTCGGCTGGCCCACGCCCACCGGCAGGCTCTGCCCTTCTTTACCGCACACGCCAACCCCGTTATCCAGTTTCAGGTCGTTACCCACCATCGAAATCTGCTGCATCGCTTCGATACCAGACCCAATCAGCGTCGCGCCTTTCACCGGTTTGGTGACTTTACCGTTTTCAATCAGATATGCTTCAGACGTAGAGAACACAAATTTCCCGGAGGTGATATCCACCTGGCCGCCGCCGAAGTTAGGCGCATAAATACCGTATTCAACGGATTCGATGATTTCCTGCGGCGTAGATTTCCCCGGCAGCATATAGGTGTTGGTCATACGTGGCATCGGCAGGTGCGCGTAAGATTCGCGGCGACCGTTACCCGTTGGCGCAACGCCCATCAGGCGCGCATTCAGTTTGTCCTGCATGTAGCCTTTCAGAATACCGTTTTCGATCAGCACGTTGTACTGACCCGGCGTGCCTTCATCATCAATAGCCACAGAGCCACGACGGTCCGCCATTGTGCCGTCATCCACCACGGTGCACAGTTCTGACGCTACCAGCTCCCCCATGTGACCGCTGAATACCGAGGTACCACGGCGGTTAAAGTCGCCTTCCAGACCATGACCGACCGCTTCATGCAGCAGAACGCCAGGCCAGCCAGCGCCGAGTACTACCGGCAGCGTACCAGCAGGCGCAGCTACCGCAGAGAGATTAACCAACGCCATGCGTACGGCTTCTTTCGCCCATGCGTCAGCACGAACTTCACCATCAAGGTCGCCCAGGAAATAGTCATAGCCAAAACGACCGCCGCCACCGCTGGCGCCGCGCTCGCGCTTACCGTCCTCTTCCACCTGTACGCTTACGGACAGGCGTACCAGCGGGCGAACGTCAGCGGCCAGCGTACCGTCGGTCGCTGCTACCAGGATCAGTTCATAAACACCGGTCAGGCTGGCGGTTACTTCCTGGACGCGCTTGTCGGCGGCACGCGCCACGCTGTCTACGCGGCGCAGAATATCCAGTTTCTCTTCGCGGCTCATGCTCTGCAGAGGATCAACCGACGTGTAAAGCGCCTGATGCTCCACAGCTCCCAGCGTTTTTACTTTGCCGTCACCGCTGTCACGCACGATAGTACGGGCAGCATGAGCACTCTGCTCCAGCGCCAGCAGGCTAATCTGGTCTGCATAGGCAAACCCTTTTTTTTCGCCGCTGATGGCGCGCACGCCAACGCCCTGATCGATATTGTAAGAACCATCTTTAATGATGCGGTCTTCTAAAACCCAGGATTCGTGATAGCTCGACTGAAAATAGAGATCGCCGTAATCAAGACGGCGTTCGGCCAGTTGGCCCAGGATGGCAAACAGATCCTGATGTTTCAGGCCATTTGCCGCTAGCAATTGTTCACTTACCAGGTTCAGACTCATCGTTTTGCTACTCATTAGTTACTGTTGTAGGCCTGATAAAACGCGCCAGCGTCGCCATCAGGCACTTCAATGCCGGATGGCGGCGTGAACGCCTTATCCGGCCTACGGACTGCGGTAGAGGATCTATGTTGAGATTGGGGCAATTACTCGCCCCCGTCAAATTATTGCTGGCTTTCTTTGCGCGGCTGACGCAGAACTTCGTTAATCTGCGGCTTATCGACCGGACCGGTGATGCGATAACGCAGAATCGACACTTTGCTCCACAATGGTCCCAGAACCTTACTGGCAGCAAACACCGCCGCGCCGACAATTGGATTGACAGCAAACGCAGCGGCAACGCCTACGGTGGCAGAAATTTCCGGCGCGACAATGGCTTCCATATCCAGCTCCCGGCGCACCAGGTTCACCGAGCCTTTCATCGCAATGTCTGCCTCCAGACCGTCCACCAGCGTGTCATCGGTATGCATCACGCCATCTTTGATCCAGGCCGTGCTGCGAATCGAGTCGAAATAGAAACCTTCGCTGAAAGTATCGCTAAAATCAAAACGCAGTTTACGCAGCAACGCATCAAAGCTCAGCAGTCGCAAGAGTTGCCCCGCATGTCCGGTGCTGAGTTCAGTAAGCTCACCTTTGCCCAACCGGGTACGCAAAATCCCATTCAGCGAAGCTTCATCTGGATCCCATGGCGGGTTACGCCAGTGCAGGTCATACTCCACGTTGAACGAAGAGTTACGAATCGGGGTCGATACGCCAAAGAAACTGGCAGCGGAGTCAATTTTACTGCCGCTCAGTTTACCCTTCAGTGACGTTCGTTCTTTGCCCGGCGCGTTCACCCACACGCCATCGGTGGTCAGTCTGGCAAAGCCTGTATCCAACAGACCGTTACTCAGCGTTAGCGTGTCGCCTTTAATCGCCACATCGGCATCAATACGCCCATATTTCTGTCCCCACATCCAGCACTCGGCACAGCGTAACTGAACATCCGGCCAGCCGCGGAAGCTGACGTTGTCCACGGCGGAAAACGGCGAGGCTGGAGTACTATTCAGTGGTGCTTTCGTCGGCGACGCTTTCGCCGCGCTGGGGTTGTAATAAAGATACTTAATATTGGCCAGCCACGGCGCATTATTGCGCATAGCCAGCGTGGCATTTATTTCACGTCCCTGCGCCTGCACGATGGAGCCATTGCTCGCAGGCTCAGACACGATACTCAAGTTATTCCAATTCTGACCGCCCAGGGATAACGATGGCGTACGCACCGTAATGCGCTGCGGGAAGTTGGCGTTGGTGCCAACGTTATCTGCTGCGCCTTTCTGGAACAACGCCAGCCATTGCGCGCCATCCATAGGGGGAAGGTTAAGCTCAATACCTTGCTGATCGGGTAACGCGGGCACGGTGCGGCTTTCCGACGTCCAGATTGCGCGGTCAAGCGTCAGTTTCTGATTCAGCAGCCAGCGGCTGTTAAAGTGGTTCTTACTGCCCGCGTTGCCGGTCAGTTCAAAACTGCGCAGATTGCCGTTGGCCTTAACGTTCACCGGTAACGCCTCACCGGCTGCCTTATTCAGCGGAGCAGGTAAGTGACTACTTACATTCTTCAGGTCGCCTTTGAGCTCAATGTCGTAGGTCGGTCCGGCATGATACGGAAGATCGATACCCACCTTGCCATTCCACGCCATGCTGCCGCTTAAGGCATCGTTGACCTGCGCTGGTAAAATCCCCATGCGGGTTGGCTGCCAGTCGCCTTGCAGGTTCACGGCTACCTGATAGGCTTTCGCCCCTTCGGTGGTGGAGAAGTCGACGTTCAGCGGCTGATTAAACCAGTTCGCCGTCATCGGCTCGCTCTTCAGATCGCCGTTGATAAAGCTGAATTTACCATTCAAATTCTTCAGCGTGCTGTCGAGCGGTTTAATAAACAGGCTGTTATTACGCAGGTTGACATCGCCTTTGGCGGTAACCAGCGAGCCGTCTAGCGGAATATCCAGATGTAAGCGAGCATTCACATCGCCATCAATCTGCAACTGCTCAAGCGTGGCGCCGAGGGAGTCCTTCAACGGCGTCTCATCAAAATAAGGTCCGACCGCCTTGCCCGGCCCGTTGATATCGGCATCAATCAGCAGTTTTTCTTTAGCATAGTCGGGAATATTAGCCGTCAGGTTACTGGCCTTCACGCCGCCTAAATTGACGCTATCCGTCTTCATCCACAGACCATCGTTAATGAAGTTCAGTTCAATATTGAGATCGGTTAGCGCAGGCCAGTCGGGCTGGAAAGCAAATTTCGCGTTACGTAGCGGCACCAGAACCTGAAATTGCCCTTCGTTGTGCAGATACGGGAACAGATGCGGGTTACCGCCATACACCAGCGTGGCGTTATCCGCTTCGCCGCCCTGAATAGCGCCGCTGAGGTAGTCAACCAGCTCTTTGCCCATCAAGTTTTCCGGGAAATAGCGCCAGGCCTGAGAGCCGTCGTCGGTGCTAATGCCAGCCAGAATGCCTAACCACGGTTCATCTCCAGTGGGCTGCAGATAGCGAAAACCACCGCGCGCGCGTACCGCTTTCGCTTTAACATCGATGTTGCGCCCATCTAACTGAAAACCTTTATCATTTTTCAGCCAGCTTAGCGTCGCCACGCCGTTCTCTATTTCCAGCGGCGCGCGGAAGACAGTTTCATACGGCATTTTGGCTTGCTTCATGGAGGCGGTGAGCGCCCCATTTTCAACGCTGCCCGCCAGCGTACCGGAGAAATGCTCAGCCCCCGGTAACAACTTCCACTGTTTCCAGGCCAGATTGGTCCATGCGGACTGGAAGCGGGTTTTTTCTGTCGCCTGTAACGGGATATCCAGCGCCAGCACATCTATTTTGCCGCTCGGCTGCGTGGCGCGCCAAATATCACCCAGCGCAGGCGATAACCGGGACGCCATCGGGCGCAGACCTTCTAATCCGGCCAGATCCAGATTGCTGGCACGAATGCGAAGCTCGTCGCTGCGCTTGTTATTCTCACCACCGACTTCCTGCTCAGGGATCCAGGCCAGCGTTAACGCTCCGCTCGGCCAGGGTTTATCATCCATGGTGATACGGGTATCGGGAATGGAGAATTGCCAGCCCGGCTGTTCCCGGCTGATGTGCGCCGTCAGGTTATCGACAGAGAGCGTATGCGTACGGTTGTCACCCAGCCAGCTGGCACCGCCTTTCTTCAGCCAGACATCCCCCCCGGAGACAACGCCTTTATTGATCGTCATCCATGCTTCCAGGCTAAAACGCGCAGTTTGCAGGGCGACATTGTCCTGCATCCATTTGCCCAACCACGGTTTGACGTCAATGTCGTCTGCCTGCAACCAGACCCGACCATTATTCAATAGCCCATTATCGTCGCGCAGATCCATCCTCACCTGCATAACGCCGTGCTGTCCGGTCAGGCTGGAGAGGCTGACCTGACCCTCGGCGCGATGCCGATTTTTATTGTTCAGCCAGGTAAGCTGTGGGATCGCCAGTTCAGCACGTTGGCCTGAGAGGGTTATAAAGCTGATATGACTGTCGCGTAGATCGAAATGATCAAACTGACGCAGGAAGAGATTGCTGAGATGGTCGGTTTCAATTCCATCTCCGCCTTCACTACGCTGGATAGGAGTATTGGTGCGCAACTGCAGTTGCCAAAAGGTGAGATCGCGAAACTGCCAACGCATGTGCAGCAAACTTTGCCAGACATCCAGCGCCAGCGTGACGCGTTTTACCGAAAATTCTCCCCCATCTTTTAGCTGCGCATGGATATTACGCGCTTCAAGCGTAGGACCGAAATTTTGCCAGCTGGCAGAAAGCTGACTGGCGGAAACAGGTAGACCTGTAGCGGATTCAATCTTGCCAAGAATGGCTGGACGCCAGCTATCAAGATGAGGTAACGCAAGGCGCAGTCCACTGACCAGCAGCGCTGCGATGACAACGAATGCGGCTCCAGTGAGCAGTAATATCCCCGGCAATCGCCTCACGCACCTCTCCTTGTCTACCAAAAAATATGACTCACACCCCTTGAGTGAATATTGCCGGATGACGGCGCTTGCGCCTTATCCGGCCTACATGCGCGGGTGCCACTACACGATTTACATCATGACGACGTCGAACTGCTCCTGGTTATACAGCGGTTCGATTTGTACTTTGACCTGTTTGCCGACAAAGATCTCAACCTCCGCCAGCGCATGTGACTCTTCACCTTTCAGGGTTTCAGCCACTGCCGGAGAGGCATAAACCAGGAAACGATCGGAGTCATATGCATGGTGTACCCGCACGATTTCGCGCATGATTTCATAACATACGGTTTCCACCGTTTTCACCGTACCACGCCCATGGCAGGTTGGACACTCGTTGCACAATACATGTTCCACGCTTTCACGTGTGCGTTTGCGCGTCATCTCCACCAGGCCCAGCTGTGAAAAACCGTTAATGCTGGTTTTTACACGATCCTTGCTCAGAGCCTGCTCCAGGGAGTGCAGCACCCGGCGACGGTGATCTTCATTATTCATGTCGATAAAATCGATAATGATAATGCCGCCGAGGTTACGCAGACGCAGCTGACGAGCAATGGCCTGCGTTGCTTCAATATTAGTATTAAAGATAGTGTCGTCGAGATTACGATGCCCAACAAACGCGCCGGTATTGATGTCGACGGTGGTCATCGCTTCAGTTTGATCGATGATCAGATAACCGCCGGACTTCAGCTCAACTTTGCGTTCCAGCGCGCGCTGGATTTCATTCTCTACATCAAAGAGATCAAAAATAGGCTGACGCCCGCTGTAATGTTCCAGCTTGCTGGTCATCTCGGGGATATATTCCGCCGTAAATTCCAGTAACGCCTCATAGGTCAGACGGGAGTCGACGCGGATGCGGTCAAGCTGCGCATCAGCAAAGTCACGCAACACGCGCTGTGCCAGTGCCAGTTCACCGTACATCTGGTAGCGCGTTTGCGGGCGCTTTTTACGCTCCATGACTTTTGTCCAGACGCGTTTCAGGTAGGCAGCATCCGAGGCCAGATCCTCTTCGCATACGCCTTCTGCCGCCGTGCGAATGATGAAACCACCCTGCTCATCGCAGTAATCCGCCACCACTTTTTTCAGACGTTCGCGTTCCGTTTCGCTTTCGATACGTTGGGATACGCCAACGTGCGAGGCCCCCGGCATAAAAACGAGATAACGGGAAGGAAGCGTGATGTCCGTCGTCAGGCGTGCGCCCTTCGTTCCCAAAGGATCTTTTACCACCTGCACCATCAGATCCTGACCCTGGCGCACCAGTTCAGAAATGTCGCGTACGGTGAACTGTTTTTGTTCTTCACCCGCCACGCATTCGGTGTGCGGCATGATGTCAGAAGCGTGAAGAAATGCGGCTTTATCCAGTCCAATATCTACAAAAGCCGCCTGCATACCCGGAAGTACACGACTTACACGACCTTTGTAGATATTGCCTACGATTCCGCGTCGCGCCTCACGTTCAATATGAATTTCCTGCAGAATACCGCCATCAATGTAAGCCACCCGAGTTTCCGATGGCGTTACGTTTACCAACAATTCAGCCGTCATGTTTATCCCTTTTCTCACGCAGTGCGTTAAAATTGGTCAGCAACTCATACGTTTCTACCAGCGGTAAGCCGACTACGGCGTGATAGCTGCCATTTATCTTCCTGACAAAACAGCCACCCAACCCTTGAATACCGTATGCACCTGCTTTATCCATTGGTTCACCGCTGGCAACATAACCCGCGATGTCCTCATCGGTTAGTGCTCTGAATGTCACTTCCGTCACTACCAGGCAGTCCAGACTGTGCTGGCAATCGGCCAGTGCCACGGCCGTCATAACTTGATGCGTTTTGCCCGACAGTTTGCGCAGCATTGCTGCGGCGTGGGCAGCGTCGTGCGGTTTTTCCAGCACTTCGCCATTAAGGATAACGATGGTATCCGCACCCAATACCGGCAAATCGCGCGGTGCCAGCGCTACACCAGCCTGCGCTTTTTCGCGCGCCAGACGGGAAACGTACTGCTGCGCACTTTCCTGCGGGTGCCGCTGTTCTTCAATCCCAGGGATCAGTCGTTCAAACGTAACACCAAGCTGAGCGAGCAACTCCTGACGACGTGGAGAACCTGAAGCAAGATACAGAGTATTCATATCAACCTTATTGCACCGCAAACTGCTGACGGACTTTACGCATCAGTAAGAATAGCCATGGCCAAAGCACGCCATTCACTACACTACTCCAGAACACTTCAGGTCTGAAAGAGACGTTGATCACTAAAAACTCGGCCCAGAAAACAATAATATCCACGACCAGTGATAACAACATGACCACCAGCGCCTGTTGCCAGAGCGCGAGGTTTCGGAATAGCTGGAATTTCAGCGCGACCAGATAAGCAATGATACTCATCGACAATGCGCGCACGCCAAGCGTGGAGCCGCTGATGAGATCCAGTATGGCACCCACCACAAATCCCGTGCCCACATTTACGCGATGCGGCAGCGCCAGGATCCAATACAACAAGATGAGCAGTACCCAGTTTGGCCGGAAAACCAGAATGTCATCCGGCCAGGGCATGACTTGCAGCAACAGTGCAATAAGGAACGAGAGCCAAATCACCCAACGTCCCTGGCTACGATAGCTTGCCACTTACTGTCCTCCCGGCTTACGCGGAGCAGGTTGTGGCGGCGTGGTATCCACAGGCGCAGAAGTCACACCTGTTGCAGGAGTTGGCACTGGCGCAGGCGGCCCCATGGCATCTGGTGCTGGCAGAACTTGCGGCATCATTTGCATCAGACGTTCATTGGCAACGCGGTGTACTTCTTCCGGCGTCATCGGGTTCGCGCCATTACGATCGGCACCCCACAACAGCAACAGATAGCGCAAACGCTGCAGACCCGCGGTCGGGCGAGCCTGAATCACGGTATAAGCGCGCTGAGTGTCCAGCTTAACGGAAGAAACAACAGCAACCGGATAACCTTCAGGGAAACGCCCGCCCAGACCCGAGGTGACCAGCACATCGCCAACGCGAATGTCGGTATTGGCCGGCAGGTGTTCGAGCTGAAGATCGTCAGTGCAGCCGTTACCCGCAGCGATCACGCGAATATCGTTACGCAGAACCTGAATGGGCAGCGCATGCGTCGCATCGCAAATCAGCAGCACGCGGCTCGTCAGTTTAGCCACCGCCACGACCTGACCCACAACGCCTTTGTCACTAATAACCGGCTGACCTTCGTAGACGCCGTTAACGCTCCCTTTGTCGATCACCACCTGATCGCTGTAAGGGTCATTAACCGTTGAGATGACCTGCGTCACCATCTTTTGTTCGTCCTGACGCAATGGCGATCCCAGCAGCTCGCGCAAACGCGCGTTCTCCTGTTTGTATTGCCCCAGCATCAGCAGTTCGCTATTTTTCAGCAGCAGTTCCTGACGCAATGCCCGGTTTTCAAGTTCGAGTTGGTCACGCGAAGCCAGCGTTTGCGACACGCCGTCGAGTAATTCACGAGGACCATTTGAGATAAAGTAGAAAGGACTGACGGCGGTATCCATGTACGTTCGGATTTGACTAAACGTACCCAAGCGGCTGTCGGCAATAATAACGCCGAGCGCCACCAGCACCGCCAGAATAAGGCGAATCTGTAGCGAAGGGCCACGGCTAAAAATTGGCTTCATAGTCTATGCGTATTCTCGTATCAGAGCGGAAGGGCAACCCGCGGGGGCTACCCAACCTGCATCCGATTACTCTTCGCTGAACAGGTCGCCGCCGTGCATGTCGATCATTTCCAGCGCCTTGCCGCCGCCGCGCGCCACGCAGGTCAGCGGATCTTCAGCAACAACAACTGGAATACCGGTTTCTTCCATTAACAGACGGTCAAGGTTACGCAGCAGCGCACCGCCACCGGTCAGCACCATACCGCGTTCGGAGATGTCAGACGCCAGTTCCGGCGGGCACTGTTCCAGTGCAACCATTACCGCGCTAACGATACCGGTCAGCGGTTCCTGCAGGGCTTCCAGAATCTCGTTGGAGTTCAGGGTAAAGCCGCGCGGAACGCCTTCAGCCAGGTTACGACCGCGAACTTCGATTTCGCGCACTTCGTCGCCCGGATAAGCGGAACCGATCTCGTGTTTAATACGTTCTGCGGTCGCTTCACCGATCAGAGAACCGTAGTTACGACGAACATAATTAATGATGGCTTCATCAAAGCGGTCGCCGCCAATACGAACAGAAGAGGAGTAAACCACGCCGTTCAGGGAGATAACAGCAACTTCAGTGGTACCACCACCGATATCAACAACCATTGAACCGGTTGCTTCAGAAACTGGCAGACCCGCACCGATCGCAGCCGCCATCGGCTCTTCGATCAGGAAGACTTCACGAGCACCTGCGCCCTGAGCTGATTCACGGATCGCACGGCGTTCAACCTGAGTTGCTCCAACCGGTACACACACCAGTACGCGCGGGCTTGGGCGCATGAAGCTATTGCTGTGCACTTGCTTGATAAAGTGCTGGAGCATTTTTTCAGTCACGAAGAAGTCAGCGATAACGCCGTCTTTCATTGGGCGAATTGCAGCGATATTGCCCGGCGTACGACCCAGCATCTGCTTCGCATCATGACCTACTGCAGCCACGCTTTTCGGCGAACCGGCACGATCCTGACGAATGGCCACAACAGAAGGCTCATTCAATACGATGCCTTGTCCTTTTACATAAATAAGGGTATTCGCGGTACCCAGGTCAATGGACAGGTCATTGGAAAACATGCCACGAAATTTTTTCAACATACTAAGGGATAATCCTGAAAGCTGGGGCGGAAAACAAAATCCGCTTACTTTACCAACCACACGCAGCAGCGACAAGGCGCAAAAATCATCTGCTACGGTGAAAATTAGTGCAGTTCGTTTCCTTTGTTACAAAACCGGCCTGAGTCCATCAGGGCTGAATAAATCAGCAGCACTCCTCGCTTTTGTTTGCAACCTGTCAAAGGTCATTCACCTGCATGTTTGCTGTTACAACCTGGCGAGCAGGCAAGCACACCCCCAGAAGGCACAGCGCGCGTTATTCTACGTGAAAACAAATTAAACGGCAGGTTAAACCGAGTATCTTTGCGAATATTTTTTCACGTTAGTGTCAAGTGGTTGTGATGCAGCAAAAAAATCCCCTTGCCCACCCGCAACTCCGCGTTCTGTCAGCGTATGCCACTCACTACGCGAACGTACGCCCGTAGCGTAAACCTGCGTGGGTGTTCCCGAACAGGCCTCCACCAGGCTTTGAACCAGAAGCTGATTTTCCGTTCGCTTATCAATGTTCCTCACCAGACTTGGATGCAGCTTCAATAACTCAACGTTAAGCTCTTTAATCCAACTGGTGCTCACCAGCGTTAACCCCGCCTGCGTAACGGCAATACGCACGCCCAGCGCATTCATCAATCTGATAACGGGCTGTAACCGGCTGATATGTTGACAGACATCTGCCTCAGCAAGTTCAATAATTATGCGTTTGCGTAATGATTTTTCGCACTGCATCAGCGTATCACGCAGCCAGCGCTGAAAACGTGGGCGAATAAGCGATTCAACCGTTATCTGCATCGCCAGATTTTCCTGCGGCCAGTAACCCAAAAGCAGGGTCAGACGGCTTATCTGCAAACGGTCATACTCTTCAGCCAGGCCAAATTGAAGGACCATCGGCATATATTCCGCCGAAATGACCTCTTCGTTACCATCAAAAATACGGCACATCAGCTCCCGATGGTGCACCCGCCCTTCACGGGTTACTGCAGGCTTTTGATAAATTCTCGGCCCGCCCCGGCTGAGCATCTGTTCGATCAGCGTTCGCCAGCGTACGTTGCCCCGACCTTTTTCCGGCAGCGAGTCATCATAGACCGACCAGCTATTTCCGCCCTGCAATACCGAATTCCGCGTGGCTGCTTCAGCATGATCCATCACTTGCTCCGGCGACTGACCGCTGCGGCAAACGCAAATGCCAATATGAACCATATCGGCACGATCGATCATTTTATTAGCCGGAAGTGCATCTACCGCTTTTAATAATTGCCCGGCAATACTTTCCGCCTCTTTCAACGTGCGGTGTGGCAGCAGGATGGCAAAATCGCTACGGTGGTAACGCGCAAGCAACGCGCCCGGATAGCGCGTCATAAAAGTCGACAACAAATTGATCAGCGTCGAGATTTGTTCTTCCGCGAGGGTGATTCCCCAGCTATCGCGCAGCAGCGTAAAGTCCGGCAGGCGTACCATCATCACGACGCCATGCGAGCCTACTTTTTCCTGATCTTCCAGCAGCGTGGCCAGTTGGTTATCAAAGAACAGGCGGTTGCTTAGCCCAGTTTTTGTGTCCTGCGCGACATAGGAACGAATCAGCGTATCCAGACGGCTGCGTTGCTCGCGAGCATTTTGAATTTCAGTCAGCAGCATATCGAGCGCACTGCTGGTGCGCGCAGGCCATTCATAGACCGTTCCCCGCACGTTCGGCCCACGTTCGCCGTTCAGAATACGTGTGGAACGAATCTCCAGCAGCTCCTGACCCGAAAGCTGGCGCTGAAGCCAGCGCACAGACAAAAAGAGCATCAGAATAATGAAAGCAATGGCTATCGTGAGCGGTGCGGTGGTCAGTAGCGAATGGAAATAGTTACCCATCGGATCCTGATAAACCAGACGCAATGACATGCCCGGATGCTTGACCAACGGTACGGTGATCTCGCGGTAAAGATTGTTCGTCCCTGCCGGTCGGTAGCTACTGGTGCGCGAGTGGTCATACACCACGTGTTCGCCCTGCAACAGTTCGATGCGCACGATATCAACAGAAACCATCAGCTCATCGATTTGCGGGGTTAACGCAACGACATCTCTGGAGACCAGATGCGTATCAATCGCCGTCGCGACCGCCTGCACGCGCGTGGTGAACTTATATTGAATAGCGTTATAGAAACTCAGCGAACAGCCGATCAGAGTCACGAAGATCGTTAACCCAGTAAGCAGCGTGACAAAAGCTGAAAATTTCGTCGTTAATCGCATCCTTGTGTTAACTCCGACAGTTATGAAACAGGCCTGAAAGTGATAAAGCGACCCAAAAATGCAAAACTGAACGCAAAATCCGTCCATTTATACATACAGTGTGGGCATACTACCAAATCAGGTATATCTGGCAATTTATTGCGCAGAATCGGCATCATGTTTTGATTAGCGAGTATAGTCTTCATTAATAATTTTCCAATCCACTATACGAATTGAGGACAGGTTATGCAGGCTTTGATCTTAGAACAGCAGGACGGTAAAACCCTCGCATCCGTTCAACCCCTCGACGAAAATCAGCTACCTGAAGGCGATGTTACGGTGGATATCCACTGGTCAAGCCTGAACTATAAAGATGCTCTGGCTATCACTGGCAAGGGTAAAATCATTCGTAATTTTCCGATGATTCCTGGTATCGATTTCGCCGGTACCGTGCGTGCAAGCGAAGATCCCCGTTTTCATGCGGGTCAGGAAGTGTTACTGACCGGCTGGGGCGTGGGTGAAAATCATTGGGGTGGACTGGCAGAGCGCGCACGCGTGAAAGGCGACTGGCTGGTTGCGCTGCCAAAAGGACTGGATGGGCGTAAAGCCATGGTCATCGGTACCGCCGGCTTTACCGCTATGCTGTGCGTAATGGCGCTTGAAGATGCAGGTATTCGCCCGCAAGACGGTGAAATTGTCGTCACCGGCGCCAGCGGCGGCGTGGGCAGCACAGCCGTTGCGTTACTGCATAAGCTGGGTTATCAGGTTGCGGCGGTTTCGGGCCGTGAAAGCACCCACGACTACCTGAAAAGCCTGGGCGCTAACCGTATTCTTGGCCGCGATGAGTTTGCCGAGTCTCGTCCGCTGGAAAAACAGCTGTGGGCTGGCGCGGTGGATACCGTTGGCGACAAAGTTCTGGCAAAAGTTCTGGCGCAGATGAACTACGGTGGCTGCGTTGCCGCCTGCGGCCTGGCGGGTGGTTTCGCTCTGCCGACCACGGTGATGCCATTCATTCTGCGTAACGTTCGTTTGCAAGGAGTGGACTCGGTGATGACCCCGCCGGCACGCCGTGCAGAGGCCTGGGCGCGTCTGGTTAAGGATCTGCCGGAATCTTTCTATGCTCAGGCGGCAACGGAAATTACGCTGGCTGATGCGCCGAAGTTCGCCGATGCCATCATCAATAACCAGGTGCAAGGCCGTACGCTGGTGAAGGTGAAGTAACAGGCCCTGGCGCAGAAATTTACACTTAATTATCCAAATTTCGCAGCACATCTACAGACTCCCTGCCATATTAACTACGCGTCCCCTGTCAGTTATGACGCGTAAGCCGGGAGTCTGTTATGAAGAAATTACGTCCATTTACAGAAGCCGACGTCACTGACGAGTCGGCTTTTTTTATGCAGCGTCGCCAGGTGCTGAAAGCACTAGGGATCAGCGCAGCCGCGTTGTCTTTACCCCACTCTGCTCAGGCTGACCTTCTGAGTTGGTTTAAGGGTAATGACCGCCCGCCCGCACCTGCAGGTAAGCCGCTTGATTTCAGTAAGCCCTCCGCCTGGCAAAATTCACTTCCTTTAACGCCTGCGGATAAGGTTTCTGGCTACAACAACTTCTACGAGTTCGGTCTCGATAAAGCGGATCCGGCAGCCAATGCAGGCAGCCTGAAAACCGATCCGTGGACGTTGCAAATCAGTGGCGAGGTGGCAAAACCACTCACCCTCGATCACGATGCGCTGACCGCCCGTTTCCCGCTGGAAGAACGGATTTATCGGATGCGCTGCGTGGAAGCCTGGTCAATGGTCGTGCCGTGGATCGGCTTTCCGTTACATAAACTGCTGGCGCAGGTTGAACCCACCAGCAACGCAAAGTATGTCGCGTTCGAAACGCTGTACGCACCGGATGATATGCCGGGACAGAAAGATCGCTTTATTGGCGGCGGGCTAAAATATCCCTATGTTGAAGGACTGCGTCTGGATGAAGCAATGCACCCACTCACACTGCTTACTGTGGGGGTTTATGGTAAGGCCCTTCCGCCACAAAATGGCGCGCCCATTCGCTTAATTGTGCCGTGGAAATATGGATTTAAAGGCATTAAGTCGATCGTGAGTATCAAACTCACGCGCGAACGCCCTCCGACAACCTGGAATCTGGCCGCGCCCAATGAATACGGATTTTATGCCAACGTGAATCCGCATGTCGATCACCCCCGCTGGTCCCAGGCCACTGAGCGTTTTATTGGCGCAGGCGGTATCCTGGACGTACAGCGTCAGCCCACGCTGATGTTTAACGGCTATGCCGAAGAGGTTGCATCACTGTATCGCGGACTCAATTTGCAGGAGAATTTTTAAGTGCGTCTGACCGCAAAGCACATTATCGGGCTGAAAGTTTGCCTGCATCTTGCCGGTTTATTGCCGTTTGTCTGGCTATTTTGGGCGGTAAATCACGGCGGCCTGAGCGCCGATCCGGTCAAAGATATCCAGCACTTTACCGGTAGGACAGCTCTGAAATTCTTGCTGGCGACCTTGCTGGTCTCTCCACTCACGCGCTACGCTAAACAGCCATTATTGATACGCACACGTCGTCTGTTAGGGCTATGGTGTTTCGCCTGGGCAACGCTGCATTTAACCAGCTACGCGTTACTGGAGCTGGGCATTAATAATCTGGCGTTATTAGGGCGCGAATTACTTACGCGACCTTATTTAACATTGGGCATTGCTAGCTGGGTCATATTATTCGCCCTCACCTTAACGTCTACGCAAGCTGCACAGAGAATGCTGGGTAAAAAATGGCAGTATCTGCACAACTTCGTCTATCTTGTGGCGATCCTGGCACCCATACATTATCTGTGGTCGGTAAAAATTATCTCCCCTCAACCGATTATTTATGCAGCGCTCGCGGCGGTGCTGTTAGCGTGCCGTTACAAGAAGTTTCGCCAGTGGTGGCGGTAGTTTCACGTTATGTGCAGTGCGTTGCAAAACACGGACGATCCGATTTTCTTTACATGTTAACGGTTGATTATCTTCCCTGATAAGACCAGTATTTAGCTGCCAATTGCTACGAAATAGTTATAATGTGCGACTTTGCTATCCCCGGTAGCGTTTTTAAAGCGCGGAAAGGGTGACAATCGCATATTGAAGGTATATTTTGTCTTTTACCCGAAAATGGCAGAAGATAGCCGCACAATGACTAACAAGTCTGGCAATCTCATTTAATGGCAGCAGCACCCAGTGCAGCGCCTGAGATGCGTGGCATCTTGTCACTCACTGTTATAAAAATGCTATACAGACGGCGGTAAAACGCTTGTCACAATCTCACTAAACAAAGAGTACGGAACCCACTCATGGATATTCGTAAGATTAAAAAACTGATCGAGCTGGTTGAAGAATCAGGCATCTCCGAACTGGAAATTTCTGAAGGCGAAGAATCTGTACGCATCAGCCGTGCAGCGCCAGCTGCAAGTTTTCCGATGATGCAACAGGCTTATGCTGCACCAGTGATGCAGCAGCCAGCTCTGTCTAACGCTGTCGCACAAACTGCCTCTCCAAGTATGGAAGCTCCGGCAGCAGCGGAAATCAGTGGTCACATCGTACGCTCCCCAATGGTTGGTACGTTCTACCGCACCCCGAGCCCGGATGCGAAAGCGTTCATCGAAATCGGCCAGAAAGTGAATGCGGGCGATACCCTGTGCATCGTTGAAGCCATGAAAATGATGAACCAGATCGAAGCCGACAAATCCGGCGTAGTTAAAGCGATTCTGGTAGAAAGCGGTCAACCGGTAGAATTTGACGAGCCGCTGGTCGTCATCGAATAACGAGGCGAACATGTTGGATAAAATTGTTATCGCCAACCGCGGCGAGATTGCCTTGCGTATTCTTCGTGCCTGTAAAGAACTGGGCATCAAGACTGTCGCGGTGCATTCAAGCGCGGATCGCGATTTAAAACACGTATTGCTGGCGGATGAGACGGTCTGTATTGGCCCGGCAGCATCCGTAAAAAGCTATCTGAACATCCCGGCTATCATTAGCGCTGCTGAAATCACTGGCGCGGTGGCAATTCACCCGGGTTATGGCTTCCTCTCTGAGAACGCCAACTTTGCTGAACAGGTAGAACGTTCCGGCTTTATCTTCATCGGCCCGAAAGCCGACACCATCCGCCTGATGGGTGACAAAGTGTCCGCAATCACCGCGATGAAGAAAGCAGGTGTACCAACAGTCCCAGGCTCTGACGGCCCGCTGGGTGATGACATGGACGCTAACCGCGCTCATGCTAAACGCATCGGTTATCCGGTTATCATCAAAGCCTCCGGCGGCGGCGGCGGTCGCGGTATGCGCGTCGTGCGCAGCGATGCCGAACTGGCACAATCCATCTCCATGACCAAAGCGGAAGCGAAAGCGGCTTTCAACAACGACATGGTTTACATGGAGAAGTACCTGGAAAACCCACGCCACATTGAGATTCAGGTGCTGGCAGACGGTCAGGGTAACGCAATTTATCTGGCAGAGCGTGACTGCTCCATGCAGCGTCGTCACCAGAAAGTTGTCGAAGAAGCACCAGCACCGGGCATTACTCCGGAACTGCGTCGCTACATCGGCGAGCGTTGCGCCAAAGCCTGTGTTGATATCGGCTATCGCGGGGCGGGTACTTTCGAGTTCCTGTTCGAAAACGGCGAGTTCTACTTCATTGAGATGAACACCCGTATTCAGGTTGAACACCCGGTAACCGAAATGATCACCGGCGTTGACCTGATCAAAGAGCAACTGCGCATCGCAGCGGGTCAACCGCTGTCCATCAAGCAGGACGAAGTTGTGGTTAAAGGCCATGCGGTAGAATGCCGTATCAATGCCGAAGACCCGAACACCTTCCTGCCAAGCCCGGGTAAAATCACGCGTTTCCACGCGCCGGGTGGTTTTGGTGTGCGTTGGGAGTCTCATATTTACGCAGGCTACACCGTACCTCCGTACTATGACTCAATGATCGGTAAGCTGATCTGCTATGGCGAAAACCGCGACGTCGCTATCGCCCGTATGAAAAACGCCTTGCAGGAACTGATCATCGACGGTATCAAAACCAACGTTGACCTGCAGATCCGTATCATGAATGACGAGCACTTCCAGCACGGTGGAACCAATATCCACTATCTGGAGAAAAAACTCGGACTTCAGGAAAAGTAAGCGTGCGTTAACCAAAAAGGCCGGAAATTCCGGCCTTTTGTTTTTCTCCCCTCCCGCACGTGCCATAAGGTACAATCCCCGCTTTCTTTATCCACAAGGGACAAAAAATGGACGCTCGTTTTGTTCAGGCCCATAAAGAGGCGCGCTGGGCGCTGTGGCTAACCCTTTTATATCTGGTTACATGGTTAGTGACCGCTTACTTACCTGATTCAACGCTGGGTTTTACCGGCTTACCGCACTGGTTCGAAATGGCCTGCCTGCTAACGCCGCTGGTTTTCATCGTGCTGTGCTGGGCGATGGTGAAGTTTATCTATCGCGACATTTCGTTGGAGGATGACGATGCAGCTTGAAGTTATTTTACCGCTGGTCGCCTATCTTCTGGTGGTCTTCGGTCTTTCTGTTTACGCCATGCGTAAGAGAGTGACCGGTACCTTCCTGAATGAATATTTCCTTGGCAGCCGTTCCATGGGCGGGGTCGTGTTAGCGATGACGCTAACGGCAACCTACATTAGCGCCAGCTCGTTTATTGGCGGTCCTGGCGCTGCTTACAAATACGGACTGGGATGGGTGCTGCTGGCGATGATCCAGTTGCCTGCCGTCTGGCTCTCATTGGGGATTCTTGGTAAGAAATTCGCGATTCTGGCGCGTCGTTATAATGCTGTTACCCTCAACGATATGCTGTTTGCGCGCTACCAGAGCCGCCTGCTGGTGTGGCTGGCGAGTCTCAGCCTGCTGGTCGCGTTTGTCGGAGCAATGACCGTACAGTTTATTGGCGGCGCACGTCTGCTTGAAACCGCAGCGGGCATTCCTTACGAAACTGGATTGCTGATTTTTGGCGTCAGTATCGCATTGTATACGGCGTTCGGCGGATTTCGCGCCAGTGTACTGAACGATACCATGCAGGGTATGGTGATGCTGATTGGAACTATCGTTTTGCTGGTCGGCGTCGTCCATGCTGCCGGTGGCCTTAGCAATGCGGTGGTAACCCTGCAGACTATCGATCCTAAACTGGTCTCACCGCAAGGCGCTGATGATATTTTGTCACCCACGTTTATGACCTCATTCTGGGTGCTGGTATGCTTTGGCGTGATTGGCCTGCCGCATACGGCGGTACGCTGCATCTCTTATAAAGACAGTAAAGCGGTACACCGCGGCATTATCATCGGCACCATAGTGGTGGCGATCCTGATGTTTGGTATGCATCTGGCGGGTGCTCTGGGACGGGCGGTAATCCCTGACCTGACGGTACCAGATCTGGTTATCCCTACGCTGATGGTCAAAGTCTTGCCGCCGGTCGCTGCCGGGATTTTCCTCGCGGCCCCAATGGCTGCGATCATGTCGACGATCAATGCTCAATTGCTGCAAAGTTCCGCTACGATCATTAAGGATCTGTACCTGAACCTTCGCCCGGAACAGCTGGAAAACGAAACCCGGCTGAAGCGCATGTCAGCAGTGATTACCCTATTGCTGGGCGCGTTACTGTTGCTGGCCGCCTGGAAACCACCAGAGATGATTATCTGGCTGAATCTGCTGGCGTTTGGCGGGCTGGAAGCCGTCTTCCTGTGGCCGCTGGTGCTGGGCCTGTACTGGGAGCGAGCAAACGCGGCTGGCGCATTGAGCGCGATGATTGTCGGCGGCGTGCTTTATGCTTTACTCGCCACCTTTAACGTTCAGTTCCAGGGCTTCCATCCGATCGTGCCCTCGTTACTGATAAGCTTGCTGGCTTTCCTGATCGGCAACCGTTTCGGTTCCGCCGTCCCGCAAGTCGCCATATTGACTACTGATAAATAAAGAGTTTTGCCATGCCATGGATCCAACTGAAACTGAACACGACCGGTGCCAACGCTGAAGAGTTGAGCGATGCGCTGATGGAAGCGGGCTCCGTTTCCATTACTTTCCAGGATACGCATGATACGCCGGTATTTGAACCTCTGCCGGGCGAGACTCGCCTGTGGGGTGATACCGACGTTATCGGCTTGTTCGATGCAGAAACCGACATGAAAGAAGTTGTTGCCATCCTGGAACAGCATCCGCTGCTGGGTGAAGGC
Organism: Citrobacter sp. CF971; assembly: GCF_006385635.1. NCBI lineage: Bacteria > Pseudomonadati > Pseudomonadota > Gammaproteobacteria > Enterobacterales > Enterobacteriaceae > Citrobacter > Citrobacter sp. CF971. The sequence goes on from NZ_CP041051.1 coordinate 4,446,698, forward strand.
TTCGTGCATAAAATCGAACAGCTCGAAGACAAAGACTGGGAACGCGAATGGATGGATAACTTCCACCCAATGCGCTTTGGCGAACGTCTGTGGATTTGCCCGAGCTGGCGCGATGTCCCGGATGAGAATGCTGTCAACGTGATGCTGGACCCGGGTCTGGCGTTTGGTACAGGCACGCACCCCACCACCTCTCTGTGCCTGCAATGGCTGGACGGTCTTGATCTTAACGGTAAAACGGTTATCGACTTTGGCTGCGGCTCCGGCATTCTTGCCATTGCGGCACTGAAACTGGGTGCGGCGAAAGCCATTGGCGTGGATATCGATCCGCAAGCGATTCAGGCCAGCCGTGATAACGCCCAGCGTAATGGTGTTTCTGAGCGTCTGGAGCTTTATCTGCCGAAAGACCAGCCAGAGGCGATGAAAGCCGACGTGGTGGTCGCCAACATCCTTGCTGGCCCATTACGTGAACTGGCTCCGTTAATCAGCGTACTGCCCGTAGAAGGCGGTTTGCTGGGGCTTTCTGGTATTCTTGCCAGCCAGGCGGAAAGCGTCTGTGAAGCCTATGCCGATCTCTTTACGCTCGATCCGGTTATCGAGAAAGAAGAATGGTGCCGCATTACCGGTCATAAAAAATAATCCCTTCCGGCGTGGTTATCTGACCACGCCATTTTCAGACAATAGACCAGCACAGCGATACCTCTCCTCGGGATACAATATTTAATTGATTTTGTTAATTTTTATATTGTTTTCGTTGAGTGTACGTATGCATTTCTATCGTTTTACAACAACTTTACTAACAGCATGCTTGATGCCTCTGACAACGCTGGCCACATCATGGGGATATACCGGAGAGAACGGCCCTGCGCAGTGGGGAGAAATCAGCAAAGCGTATGCAACGTGCCAGACCGGAATAAATCAATCACCCATTGATATCCAGACCGCCACCACCAATAAACTCGGCCTTCCTGCGCTCAGCATACAATACGTCGACGGCCCAACAAGATTTCGTAGCATCAACCATACGCTGCAGGCAACAATGAGTCGCTATACCGCAAACTATATTAATATTGATGACAAGATTTATTACCTGAAACAATTAGATTTTCACGCGCCGAGCGAACATACCCTCAACGGTAGAACCTATCCTCTGGAGCTGCAGTTAGTCCACAAAAACCAACACGGAGACATCGCCATCGTAGCGGTCATGTTTGATATCGACGAACCTAACCAGGCGATTCAAAATCTGTGGGAGTCCTTTCCAACCATGACGGACAATAGCATGCCCATTTTTTCGCCAGTCAATATCAACCAGCTTTTACCCGACGATAAAACATACTGGCGCTATAGCGGTTCGCTAACTACACCTCCCTGCACCGAAGGCGTCACCTGGGCTGTCCTGAAAACGCCTGTTGCTCTTTCAGCCGAACAGTTGGATAAATTTCACTACATTGTTGGGCCTGCAAACAATCGCCCGCTGCAGCCGTTGAATGAACGCAAGATTACGGACAGCTATTCTGGGGATACCGAGATCCTGTACTAAAATGAGGTAGCGATCACACAATGGCGAGGTGATTTGCTGATTAATTCAGCAGAATATCTTGTCAGTACCTTCTGCTGCTGAAGAAAAAATGAGAAGTTACGCAAAATTATATGTGTATATAAAATCGACACATTTTTATAATACAATGATTTATATGATTAAATATTTTCATGCGTTCACATTTACGGCAATTCATTGATCCACCTCAGTGGATTGGTCAAAGTTTGGCCTTTCATCTCGTGCGAAAAATGCGTAATATACGCCGCCTTGCAGTCACAGTATGGTCATTTCTTAACTCATGCGCATCGGACAATACCAGCTCAGAAATCGCCTGATCGCAGCACCTATGGCTGGCATCACTGACAGACCATTCAGGACGCTGTGCTATGAGATGGGAGCAGGATTGACGGTATCCGAGATGATGTCTTCTAACCCTCAGGTTTGGGAAAGTGACAAGTCTCGTTTACGGATGGTGCACGTTGATGAGCCAGGAATTCGCACGGTGCAAATTGCCGGTAGCGACCCTGTTGAGATGGCCGATGCCGCACGTATTAACGTGGAAAGCGGCGCCCAGATTATTGATATCAATATGGGGTGTCCGGCTAAAAAAGTGAATCGTAAGCTCGCAGGTTCAGCCCTCTTGCAGTACCCGGATTTAGTGAAGTCGATACTAACCGAGGTCGTCAATGCAGTGGACGTTCCTGTCACACTCAAGATTCGCACCGGCTGGGCTCCGGAACACCGTAACTGCGTAGAGATTGCCCAACTGGCTGAAGATTGTGGCATTCAGGCTCTGACCATTCATGGACGCACCCGCGCCTGTTTGTTCAATGGAGATGCTGAGTACGACAGTATTCGGGCAGTTAAGCAGAAAGTTTCCATTCCGATTATCGCGAATGGCGACATTACTGACCCGCATAAAGCCAGAGCTGTACTCGACTATACGGGGGCAGATGCCCTGATGATAGGACGTGCAGCTCAGGGAAGACCCTGGATCTTTCGGGAAATCCAGCATTATCTGGACACTGGGGAGCTGCTGCCCCCGCTGCCTCTGGCAGAGGTGAAGCGCTTGCTTTGTGCGCACGTTCGGGAACTGCACGACTTTTATGGTCAGGCAAAAGGGTACCGAATTGCGCGTAAACACGTATCCTGGTATCTCCAGGAACACGCTCCGGATGACCAGTTTCGGCGCACATTCAACGCCATTGAAGATTCCAGCGAACAGCTGGCGGCGTTGGAGGCATACTTCGAAAATTTTGCGTAAACAGAAATAAAGAGCTGACAGAACTATGTTCGAACAACGCGTAAATTCTGACGTACTGACCGTTTCTACCGTTAACTCTCAGGACCAGGTAACTCAAAAGCCCCTGCGTGACTCGGTTAAACAGGCACTGAAGAACTATTTTGCTCAATTGAATGGTCAGGATGTTAACGATCTCTATGAGCTGGTACTGGCTGAAGTAGAACAGCCCCTGTTGGACATGGTGATGCAATACACCCGCGGTAACCAGACCCGTGCTGCCCTGATGATGGGCATCAACCGTGGTACGCTGCGTAAAAAACTGAAAAAATACGGCATGAACTGATACTAATCAGTTAAATGTTTGTTTTAAAAGGCGCTACTCGGCATGGGGAAGCGCCTTTTTTATTAACTTCACACGGGAGGCTTTGGCGATGAACGCAAGATGTGAACCTGTCTATTTTGGCGATGAATCTAAAAAGATAATCCTGGGTGATGCACTGACCGAACTGAAAAAGCTGCCTTCTGAAAGCGTCGATCTCATTTTTGCCGATCCACCTTATAACATCGGTAAAGATTTTGACGGGATGGTGGAGTCCTGGGATGAAGAGGCTTTTCTGGCGTGGCTGTTTGAGTGCATTGACGAGTGCCATCGCATTCTCAAACCGCACGGCACCATGTACATCATGAACAGTACGGAGAACATGCCGTATATTGACCTCAAATGCCGCCAGCTCTTTACTATCAAGAGCCGTATCGTGTGGTCATACGATAGCTCAGGGGTACAGGCCAAAAATTACTTTGGTTCGATGTATGAACCGATCCTGATGATGGTAAAAGATCAGAAAAACTACACATTTAATCGTGACGATATTCTGGTTGAAGCCAAAAGCTGGTCAACTGCGTCGACCTCGAATAGCGCCACCACCCCCACTTCAGCAGCCGTCAGGCCTGGCGGCTAAAACTACCCCACCTGACTCACACTCTGCGCTAATTGCCTTACGCTACCATCTGGGCTTAACATTTTTAATACATTATCAACTAATACTGGCGCTTGTTTATAAAGATCATAACTCATTGGATTAATGAGCCAGTTTTTAACAATGCCACTAAAACTCCCATGAAGAATAATTATTATAACGTCTAAATCAAGGCTGGTTGCGATAAGTCCGTCGTCCATACATTTTTGCAAGGCAATGCGCATACCCAGATGATTGATACCAATTTTTTCACGAATAGCCTGTTCCGATATCATATCGTTATGGAATTCACATTTATGATATAAAATTTGCATTAATGCCTGCTGGCGAGGATTCTGCGCAATATATTGCAACCCCACAACTAACTTTTCACGCAGTCGCTGTAAAGGATTATCTCCCCAACGGCCAATAAGCTGGTCCTGAATAAGATCGCGCAATGGCGGTTGTTGTAACCATAGTTCATTAAACAATTGCGTCTTGTTTTCAAAATGCCAATACAGCGCCCCCCGCGTCACGCTGGCGGCGTCTGCAATGTCGTTTAGCGTCGTATTGCTTACGCCACGTGCGGCAAACTGTACAATCGCTGTTTCTATCAGGTGCTGCCGCGTTTTGAGGGCATCAGCTTTCGTTTTTCTGGCCATGGTTTCAGCTGTCTGAGGTAAGGGTAAGGTAGAGAATGATTAACTTTCTTATCTAATATTTGCGGTACGGAACAAATGTATCACTTAGCATTTATTTAAACGAGCCCTAAAAAATATTATTACTGACTTTGCACACGAATAAACAAAACAAATACCAACAATCAATATATTCATAAACCAAATGCTTATTTCAATTTGTGTTTATACGCATCATATTATTGCTATTAACACCTCAATGAAACAACAGCCGATTAATCTCTTTTTGCTTTTACGTGCCGTGAATCGCACCCATAAATAAGTATTGCTTACATCGCTAGCTAATAATTTGTAGGATAGCCAACTATTATTTTCTCTTGTGCGCGTTATCGCCCCTGCATTACCCGGTTAATAACGAGCGTTCGGTTTTTTAAGGAATTGAAATGACGAAAAATGCCAGGTTTTCACTCCTGCCCTCATTCATCATCGTCTCCGCTGCATTACTCGCCGGTTGTAACGATCAGGGAGAAACACAAGCTCATCCCGCAGAACCGCAGGTGACTGTTCATGTCGTCGAAAAGGCTCCTTTAGCTGTAACGACCGAATTACCCGGGCGCACAACGGCATTCCGAATTGCAGAAGTCCGTCCCCAGGTCAGCGGGATAGTGCTTAAACGGAATTTCACTGAGGGAAGCGATATTGAAGCCGGACAGTCGCTTTATCAGATCGATCCCGCGACTTACCAGGCCGACTATGACAGCGCCAAAGGTGAACTGGCGAAGAGTGAAGCGGCGGCTGCAATCGCGCATTTAACGGTAAAACGCTATGTGCCATTGGTTGGCACCAAGTACATCAGTCAGCAAGAGTACGATCAGGCAATTGCTGATGCTCGTCAGGCCGATGCCTCCGTGATCGCGGCAAAAGCGGCGGTCGAAGGCGCGCGTATCAATCTGGCCTACACAAAAGTGACATCGCCGATTAGCGGACGCATCGGTAAATCTAACGTCACCGAAGGCGCATTAGTCACGAATGGCCAGGCTACAGAGCTTGCTACCGTTCAACAACTCGATCCCATTTACGTCGACGTAACACAGTCCAGTAACGACTTTATGCGCCTCAAACAGTCTGTTGAACAAGGGAGTCTGCATAAAGACAGCACCAGCAGTACGGTCGAACTGGTGATGGAAAATGGTCAGTCATACCCGCTAAAAGGCTCTTTGCAGTTTTCTGATGTGACGGTTGATGAAAGCACCGGATCAATCACCCTCAGAGCCGTGTTCCCTAACCCACAGCATACGCTGTTGCCGGGCATGTTTGTGCGCGCACGCATTGATGAAGGTGTTCAGCCAAATGCCATTCTCGTTCCGCAGCAGGGGGTAACGCGTACGCCTCGCGGCGATGCCACCGTAATGGTCGTCAATGACAAGAGTCAGGTTGAGTCTCGCGCAGTCGTTGCCGCACAAGCCATTGGCGACAAATGGCTTATCAGCGAAGGCCTGCAACCGGGGGACAAAGTTATCGTGAGCGGCTTACAGAAAGCACGTCCAGGCGTTCAGGTTAAAGCAACCGCCGATACCGAAACTCCTGCCGCGAAAGCCCAATAAGGTAACCGGACATGGCTAACTTTTTTATCAGGCGTCCTATCTTTGCCTGGGTACTGGCTATCATTCTGATGATGGCGGGTGCTCTGGCAATCATACAACTGCCCGTGGCACAGTACCCGACCATTGCGCCTCCTGCGGTCGCCATTTCTGCCACCTATCCTGGTGCAGATGCGCAGACGGTTCAGGATACAGTCACGCAGGTTATCGAACAGAATATGAATGGTATCGATAACCTGATGTATATGTCCTCCACCAGCGACTCGGCCGGGAGTGTGACTATTACGCTGACTTTCCAGTCCGGTACCGATCCCGATATCGCGCAAGTACAGGTGCAAAATAAACTGCAGCTCGCCACTCCGTTACTGCCGCAAGAAGTTCAGCAGCAAGGGATCAGCGTCGAGAAATCGAGTAGCAGCTTTTTGATGGTCGCGGGTTTTGTTTCTGACAACCCCCAAACCACACAGGATGACATTTCCGACTACGTCGCTTCGAACGTTAAAGACTCAATCAGCCGTCTGAATGGCGTGGGTGACGTGCAGCTGTTTGGTGCACAGTACGCCATGCGCATCTGGCTGGATGCAAACTTATTGAACAAATATCAGCTCACGCCGGTTGATGTGATCAATCAGTTGAAGGTACAGAACGATCAGATTGCCGCAGGTCAGTTAGGGGGGACGCCTGCATTACCTAACCAGCAGTTGAACGCCTCTATCATTGCGCAAACGCGACTGAAAGACCCTGAAGAGTTCGGGAAAGTGACTTTACGCGTGAACAGCGATGGTTCGGTTGTTCACCTGAAAGACGTCGCGCGTATCGAGTTGGGTGGGGAAAACTACAACGTCGTGGCGCGTATTAACGGTAAGCCTGCATCCGGCCTTGGGATCAAGCTGGCAACCGGGGCAAACGCGCTGGATACCGCGAACGCTATCAAAGCCAAGCTGGTTGAACTGCAACCATTCTTCCCGCAGGGAATGAAGGTGGTCTACCCATACGACACGACGCCGTTTGTGACCATCTCCATTCATGAAGTGGTAAAAACGCTGTTTGAAGCGATCGTGCTGGTGTTCCTGGTCATGTATTTGTTCCTGCAAAACATCCGGGCAACGCTCATTCCAACCATCGCTGTCCCCGTCGTATTGTTGGGCACATTCGCCGTACTTGCCGCGTTTGGCTACTCGATAAACACCCTGACGATGTTCGGCATGGTGCTCGCCATCGGTCTATTGGTCGATGATGCGATAGTGGTGGTGGAAAACGTGGAACGCGTGATGATGGAAGATAATCTGCCGCCTAAAGAGGCGACGGAAAAGTCCATGTCACAAATACAGGGGGCACTGGTTGGTATTGCCATGGTGCTGTCTGCGGTATTTATCCCGATGGCCTTCTTTGGCGGTTCAACTGGGGCTATCTATCGGCAGTTCTCCATTACCATCGTTTCCGCCATGGCGCTTTCTGTACTGGTAGCGCTGATCCTGACTCCTGCGCTTTGTGCAACATTGTTGAAGCCGGTATCGGCTGAGCATCACGAGAAAAAAAGCGGTTTCTTTGGCTGGTTTAATGCCAAATTCGATCACAGCGTCAATCACTATACCAATAGCGTCAGCGGTATTGTACGTAAAACAGGGCGTTACCTTGTCGTCTATCTGATCATCGTGATCGGAATGGCGGTTCTGTTTATGCGCCTGCCGACCTCCTTCCTGCCAGAGGAGGATCAGGGTGTGTTTATGACAATGATTCAACTTCCGGCAGGAGCTACGCAAGAGCGCACCCAGAAAGTACTGGATCAAGTTACTCAGTACTACCTGACCAATGAGAAAGCTAACGTCGAAAGCGTCTTCACGGTTAACGGTTTTAGCTTCAGCGGTCAGGGGCAAAACTCAGGTCTGGCATTCGTTAGCCTCAAGCCCTGGAATGAACGTAGCGGCGAGGAAAATAGTGTTGAAGCGGTCATTGCACGCGCCACACGCGTGTTCAGCCAGATCCGCGATGGGTTAGTCTTCCCCTTCAATATGCCCGCTATTGTTGAACTGGGTACCGCAACCGGCTTCGATTTTGAGCTGATCGATCAGGGCGGTCTGGGGCATACGGCGTTGACGCAAGCCCGTAACCAACTACTGGGAATGGTGGCTAAACACCCCGATCTGTTGGTTCGCGTTCGTCCTAACGGACTGGAAGATACTCCGCAGTTTAAGCTGGATGTTGATCAGGAGAAAGCACAGGCACTGGGGGTATCGCTGTCGGATATCAACGAAACTATCTCCGCATCACTGGGCGGCTATTACGTCAATGACTTTATTGACCGCGGTCGTGTGAAAAAAGTGTACGTTCAGGGGGATGCAAAATACCGCATGCTGCCAGCGGACATCAATAATCTGTATATCCGCAGCTCCAATGGCGAAATGGTTCCGTTCTCTGCGTTCAGTGCATCACATTGGATTTATGGTTCACCGCGACTGGAACGTTACAACGGTATGCCATCCATGGAAATACTGGGCGAAGCGGCACCAGGGCGAAGCACTGGTGAAGCAATGGCGCTGATGGAAAGTCTGGCGGAAAAACTGCCGAATGGTATTGGTCATGACTGGACGGGTATGTCTTATCAGGAAAGGCTGTCGGGTAACCAGGCGCCTGCGCTGTATGCCATCTCGTTAATCGTAGTATTCCTTTGCCTTGCCGCATTGTATGAAAGCTGGTCTATTCCTTTCTCGGTGATGCTGGTTGTACCGCTCGGTGTTGTAGGTGCATTGTTAGCAGCATCACTGCGCGGGATGAATAACGATGTGTATTTCCAGGTTGGCTTACTAACCACTATCGGCCTCTCGGCTAAGAACGCCATCCTGATCGTCGAGTTTGCCAAAGACCTGATGGATAAAGAAGGCAAGGGGTTGATTGAAGCGACGCTGGAGGCATCACGTATGCGTCTTCGTCCTATCCTGATGACATCCCTGGCCTTTATTCTGGGGGTTATGCCTCTGGTTATCAGTCACGGAGCAGGTAGTGGTGCACAGAATGCGGTCGGTACAGGTGTTATGGGAGGAATGCTGACCGCAACATTGTTGGCTATCTTCTTCGTCCCCGTCTTCTTCGTTGTCGTAAGACGGCGTTTTAGTCGGCACAACGATTAATTTGTAAAATAAAGGCGTCTACGGACGCCTTTTTTACCTACGATGCTCCTCTTTATTTATTAGTAAGATAGCCATTTATTTCATTTAAACTACCCCTCTAAACTCGCCTACGACCTTTCTTTTTATCCATTATTTTTACAATCCACATGAATTGAGATTATTCCTCATGTCAGTCCTTTTTTAAGAAGTGGTAAAATAATCACCGAGTTCGCAGATGGCTTAGCGTTTGTCTTTGCTTAATTAGCGAAACGCTTATTTTGAGGTAACACCATGAAAAGATTAATATCCGTTGCATTGCTTACCGCATTCCTGGCTGGCTGTGCACACGATTCTCCTTGCGTACCTGTATACGACGATCAGGGGCGCCTGGTTCATACCAATACCTGTATGAAAGGCACTACCCAGGATAACTGGGAAACAGCCGGAGCCATCGCCGGTGGTGCTGCAGCCGTTGCCGGACTAACACTTGGGATTGTCGCCCTGACCAAATAAATCATCTCAAAAGCGCGGTTATTACCGCGCTTTGAGCACTAAGCATAAAATCTACATATAAGACAAAATGTTGCTTAATAGCGACTGACATATAATAAAATTATTATAGATTTCCCTCACACATCCACGATTTAAAATTAGCATTTTTTCTGTTTTTCGTTACACCACAGTTTCTTTTCATTATTCTCACGCCATTAATATTAGCGCCAGAAATCGTTATCACGCGTCCTGTCTGATTTTTAAATTTTTTGCGCCGAAATGTGGCTTACGTTTCAATTTTGCACCACTTCAGGGCGCTGCATTTATTTTTTCCTGTCTACACTCTGCATATTGCGTCAAATAATCAGGCGCAAAAAACTGGCACTACCTTTGCTTAAAAGAGTATGGCCAAAGCCACAGACAGGTAAAAGACGTTTTCAGAACGTTTCCATAACAATAATTCCTCCACACAGGATGCTCTATGAAAAAGATGATAATCGCCAGCCTGGCTGCGGCCGGAGTGCTGCTTGCTGTTGCAAATCAGGCGCATGCCGGCGCAACACTTGATGCCGTAAAGAAAAAAGGGTTTGTGCAATGTGGGATCAGCGACGGCTTGCCTGGCTTTTCTTATGCCGATGCAAGCGGCAAGTTCTCGGGTATTGATGTTGATGTATGTCGTGGCGTTGCCTCCGCCGTATTTGGCGATGATAGCAAAGTAAAATATACCCCGCTCACCGCCAAGGAACGCTTTACTGCATTACAGTCTGGTGAAGTCGACATGCTCTCTCGTAATACCACGTGGACCTCCTCTCGTGATGCCGGTATGGGTATGTCCTTCACTGGCGTAACGTATTATGACGGCATTGGTTTTCTTACCCACAATAAAGCAGGTCTGAAGAGCGCTAAAGAGCTGGATGGCGCAACGGTCTGTATTCAGGCGGGAACCGATACCGAACTGAACGTGGCCGACTACTTTAAAGCCAACAATATGAAGTACACCCCCGTCACCTTTGACCGCTCGGATGAATCAGCCAAAGCTCTGGAATCTGGACGTTGCGATACGCTGGCTTCCGACCAGTCTCAGTTGTATGCCCTACGCATCAAGCTGAGCAATCCTGCGGAGTGGATCGTCCTGCCAGAAGTTATTTCTAAAGAACCGCTGGGACCTGTCGTACGTCGTGGGGACGATGAGTGGTTCTCCATTGTTCGCTGGACGCTGTTCGCCATGTTGAATGCGGAAGAAATGGGTGTTAACTCGAAAAACGTCGATGAAAAAGCAGCTAATCCAGCAACTCCGGATATGGCTCACCTGTTGGGTAAAGAAGGGGATTATGGCAAGGATCTGAAGCTTGATAACAAATGGGCCTACAACATTATCAAGCAGGTTGGTAACTATTCGGAGATCTTTGAACGTAACGTTGGATCGGAAAGTCCGCTGAAGATCAAACGTGGACAGAACAACCTCTGGAATAACGGTGGCATCCAATATGCGCCACCGGTGCGCTAATGCGTAGTGATGTAACGGGCGCCGCAACTGCGGCGCTCAGCCCAGAGTCATAGTTACTGAGGTTTTCTTATGTTCCATCGCCGCTCAACCATAAAAGGATCGTTATCCTTTTCTAACCCTGCGGTCCGCGCCTGGTTATTTCAAATACTCGCCGTCATTGCGGTTATCAGCATTGCGGTCTATCTCATTCATAACACGATAAATAACCTGAACAATAGCGGTATTACCTCGGGGTTTTCTTTTCTCGATCGCAGTGCCGGATTTGGTATTGTCCAGCATCTGATTGATTACGAGCAAGGCGATACGTATGGCCGTGTCTTTGTGGTCGGCCTGCTCAATACACTATTAGTTTCTGCATTGTGTATTGTTTTCGCATCAATTCTCGGTTTCTTTCTCGGACTGGCACGCCTGTCAGATAACTGGTTATTGCGAAAACTCTCGACGATCTACATCGAAACGTTCCGCAATATACCGCCGCTGCTGCAGATCTTCTTCTGGTATTTCGCTGTATTACGTAACCTGCCCGGCCCACGCCAGGCTGTTAACGCACTGGATTTGATGTTCCTGAGTAACCGGGGGCTCTATATACCGGCCCCACAAATGGGAGAAGGTTTTTTTGCCTTTTGCACCGCTGTCGTTATCGCTATCGTCGTCACCATCGGATTATTTCGCTTCAACAGAATGCATCAGACCAAAACCGGCCAGCTACGTCGGACCTGGCCCACGGCTCTGGCGTTGGTCGTACTTTTACCGGTGATTTCACAGTGGATGTTTGGCGCTGCGCTTCACTGGGATATTCCCGCGCTTCGTGGTTTTAACTTCCGTGGCGGTATGGTGCTTATTCCCGAACTGGCGGCACTGACTCTGGCGCTTTCGGTGTACACCTCGGCATTTATTGCAGAAATTATTCGGGCGGGAATTCAGGCCGTTCCTTATGGCCAACATGAAGCCGCACGCTCGCTGGGCCTGCCAAATCCGGTGACGCTACGCCAGGTAATCATCCCACAGGCGCTACGCGTCATCATTCCCCCACTGACCAGCCAGTACCTGAATATCGTCAAGAATTCTTCTCTTGCGGCCGCCATTGGCTATCCGGACATGGTTTCACTGTTTGCCGGCACGGTACTCAATCAAACAGGGCAAGCCATTGAAACGATCGCCATCACCATGTCGGTATACCTGATCATTAGTCTGAGTATTTCTTTGCTGATGAATATTTATAACCGCCGTATTGCACTGATTGAGCGCTAAGGAGCCATGATGACAAAAGCCCTGCTGTCTCACCCCTCACGCCAGCGCAGTAATCCGGCAAGCCGCAGCCTACTCTGGGTGCGTAAAAACCTGTTCTCCAGTTGGTCAAATAGCCTGCTCACCCTACTATGCATATGGCTGATTTGGTCATTTCTTCCGCCACTGTTGAACTGGGTATTCTTTCAGGCCAACTGGGTAGGTTCAACCCGAGCAGACTGCACCAAAGCCGGAGCCTGCTGGGTGTTCATTCATGAACGCTTCGGGCAATTCATGTATGGACTTTATCCCCACGATCAGCGCTGGCGTGTAAATCTGGCCCTGATAATTGGTTTGCTGTCTATCGTTCCCATGTTCTTGAAAACAATCCCGCATCGTGGCCGCTATATCGCCGTCTGGGCCGTCGTTTATCCAGTGGTGGTTTGGTGGCTGATGTACGGGGGTTTTTTCGGGCTGGAGCGCGTAGAAACCCGGCAGTGGGGTGGATTAACACTGACGCTAATTATCGCATCCGTGGGGATTGCAGGCGCGCTTCCATGGGGCATTTTACTGGCGCTGGGACGTCGTTCCCATATGCCAGTCGTGCGGGTTTTATCCGTCATTTTCATTGAGTTCTGGCGCGGTGTGCCGTTGATTACCGTTCTGTTTATGTCCTCGGTCATGCTTCCTCTGTTTATGTCCGAAGGAACCAGTATCGACAAGCTTATCCGGGCCCTGGTTGGCGTTATTCTTTTCCAGTCGGCCTATGTCGCAGAAGTGGTTCGCGGAGGGTTACAAGCCCTACCAAAAGGTCAGTATGAAGCCGCTGAATCACTGGCGTTAGGATACTGGAAAACTCAGGGGCTGGTCATTCTTCCGCAAGCCCTCAAGCTGGTTATCCCTGGCCTGGTTAACACGATTATCGCCCTGTTCAAGGATACCAGTCTGGTCATTATCATCGGTCTGTTTGATCTCTTCAGTAGCGTGCAGCAAGCAACTGTGGACCCTGCGTGGCTGGGTATGTCGACAGAAGGATATGTTTTCGCTGCACTGATTTACTGGATCTTCTGTTTCAGTATGTCGCGTTACAGCCAACATCTGGAAAAACGTTTTAACACCGGGCGTACACCGCACTGAGGAATTTATGAGCCAATTATTAATGCCGTCTACCGACGCGATGATTACGCTGGAAAACGTCAACAAATGGTACGGACAGTTTCACGTCCTGAAAAACATCAACCTGAAGGTAAAACAGGGAGAGCGCATCGTATTATGCGGGCCTTCCGGTTCGGGTAAATCGACAACTATCCGCTGTATTAACCATCTGGAAGAGCATCAACAAGGACGCATTGTGGTGGATGGGATTGAACTCAATGAAGACATCCGCAATATTGAGCGCGTCCGACAAGAAGTTGGCATGGTCTTTCAGCACTTTAATCTCTTTCCTCATTTAACTGTCCTACAAAACTGCACACTGGCGCCTATCTGGGTGCAAAAGATGCCGAAAAAAGAGGCTGAAGTACTGGCAATGCACTACCTCGAGCGGGTCCGCATTGCCGAACATGCGCATAAATATCCCGGGCAAATCTCTGGTGGACAACAACAGCGCGTGGCCATTGCACGCTCGCTGTGTATGAAACCCAAAATCATGTTATTTGATGAACCCACATCAGCGTTGGATCCTGAAATGGTAAAAGAAGTGCTGGATACCATGATAGGTCTGGCACAATCGGGCATGACCATGCTATGTGTAACCCATGAAATGGGCTTTGCCCGCACAGTAGCTGACCGGGTGATCTTTATGGATCTTGGCGAGATTGTGGAACAGGCACCACCGGATGAGTTTTTTGCTCACCCCAAATCTGAACGCACTCGTTCGTTTTTATCGCAGGTTATTCATTAAAGCCATATGCCGGATACAGTTCCGGCTTATTTCCGCGTATAAACGCAAAAAGGCCATCCTTTCGGATGGCCTTTCGCTTTTATTTGATGTCTGGCAGTTCCCTACTCTCGCATGGGGAGACCCCACACTACCATCGGCGCTACGGCGTTTCACTTCTGAGTTCGGCATGGGGTCAGGTGGGACCACCGCGCTACAGCCGCCAGACAAATTCTTTTCTAAGTGCCGAACTTTAACCGAAAAACTGGTGCTGATACCCAGAGTCGAACTGGGGACCTCACCCTTACCAAGGGTGCGCTCTACCAACTGAGCCATATCAGCACACTAAATTTGATGCCTGGCAGTTCCCTACTCTCGCATGGGGAGACCCCACACTACCATCGGCGCTACGGCGTTTCACTTCTGAGTTCGGCATGGGGTCAGGTGGGACCACCGCGCTACAGCCGCCAGGCAAATTCTGTTATTAACCCGCTTTTCGCCGGTTAATGTAATCTGTATCAAGCTGAATATGATGTCTGTCTTTCGCCAAAACACCTTCGGCGTTGTAAGGTTAAGCCTCACGGTTCATTAGTATCGGTTAGCTCAATGTATCGCTACACTTACACACCCGACCTATCAACGTCATCGTCTTTAACGTTCCTTCAGGAGACTTATAGTCTCAGGGAGAACTCATCTCGGGGCAAGTTTCGTGCTTAGATGCTTTCAGCACTTATCTCTTCCGCATTTAGCTACCGGGCAATGCCATTGGCATGACAACCCGAACACCAGTGATGCGTCCACTCCGGTCCTCTCGTACTAGGAGCAGCCCCCCTCAATTCTCCAGCGCCCACGGCAGATAGGGACCGAACTGTCTCACGACGTTCTAAACCCAGCTCGCGTACCACTTTAAATGGCGAACAGCCATACCCTTGGGACCTACTTCAGCCCCAGGATGTGATGAGCCGACATCGAGGTGCCAAACACCGCCGTCGATATGAACTCTTGGGCGGTATCAGCCTGTTATCCCCGGAGTACCTTTTATCCGTTGAGCGATGGCCCTTCCATTCAGAACCACCGGATCACTAAGACCTGCTTTCGCACCTGCTCGAGCCGTCACTCTCGCAGTCAAGCTAGCTTATGCCTTTGCACTAACCTCCTGATGTCCGACCAGGATTAGCTAACCTTCGTGCTCCTCCGTTACTCTTTAGGAGGAGACCGCCCCAGTCAAACTACCCACCAGACACTGTCCGCAACCCGGGTAACGGGTCCACGTTAGAACACCAGCCATTAAAGGGTGGTATTTCAAGGATGGCTCCATGCAGACTGGCGTCCACATTTCAAAGCCTCCCACCTATCCTACACATCAAGGACCAGTGTTCAGTGTCAAGCTATAGTAAAGGTTCACGGGGTCTTTCCGTCTTGCCGCGGGTACACTGCATCTTCACAGCGAGTTCAATTTCACTGAGTCTCGGGTGGAGACAGCCTGGCCATCATTACGCCATTCGTGCAGGTCGGAACTTACCCGACAAGGAATTTCGCTACCTTAGGACCGTTATAGTTACGGCCGCCGTTTACCGGGGCTTCGATCAAGAGCTTCTCCTTACGGATAACCCCATCAATTAACCTTCCGGCACCGGGCAGGCGTCACACCGTATACGTCCACTTTCGTGTTTGCACAGTGCTGTGTTTTTAATAAACAGTTGCAGCCAGCTGGTATCTTCGACTGATTTCAGCTCCACGGGTAAACCGCTTCACCTACATATCAGCGTGCCTTCTCCCGAAGTTACGGCACCATTTTGCCTAGTTCCTTCACCCGAGTTCTCTCAAGCGCCTTGGTATTCTCTACCTGACCACCTGTGTCGGTTTGGGGTACGATTTCGTGTTACCTGATGCTTAGAGGCTTTTCCTGGAAGCAGGGCATTTGTTACTTCAGCACCGTAGTGCCTCGTCATCACACCTCAGCGTTAAAAAGGTACCGGATTTACCTGGAACCTCCGCCTACATGCTTAAACCGGGACAACCGTCGCCCGGCTAACATAGCCTTCTCCGTCCCCCCTTCGCAGTAACACCAAGTACAGGAATATTAACCTGTTTCCCATCGACTACGCCTTTCGGCCTCGCCTTAGGGGTCGACTCACCCTGCCCCGATTAACGTTGGACAGGAACCCTTGGTCTTCCGGCGTGCGGGTTTTTCACCCGCATTATCGTTACTTATGTCAGCATTCGCACTTCTGATACCTCCAGCATACCTCACAGTACACCTTCAACGGCTTACAGAACGCTCCCCTACCCAACAACACATAGTGTCGCTGCCGCAGCTTCGGTGCATGGTTTAGCCCCGTTACATCTTCCGCGCAGGCCGACTCGACCAGTGAGCTATTACGCTTTCTTTAAATGATGGCTGCTTCTAAGCCAACATCCTGGCTGTCTGTGCCTTCCCACATCGTTTCCCACTTAACCATGACTTTGGGACCTTAGCTGGCGGTCTGGGTTGTTTCCCTCTTCACGACGGACGTTAGCACCCGCCGTGTGTCTCCCGTGATAACATTCTTCGGTATTCGCAGTTTGCATCGGGTTGGTAAGTCGGGATGACCCCCTAGCCGAAACAGTGCTCTACCCCCGAAGATGAATTCACGAGGCGCTACCTAAATAGCTTTCGGGGAGAACCAGCTATCTCCCGGTTTGATTGGCCTTTCACCCCCAGCCACAAGTCATCCGCTAATTTTTCAACATTAGTCGGTTCGGTCCTCCAGTTAGTGTTACCCAACCTTCAACCTGCCCATGGCTAGATCACCGGGTTTCGGGTCTATACCCTGCAACTTAACGCCCAGTTAAGACTCGGTTTCCCTTCGGCTCCCCTATACGGTTAACCTTGCTACAGAATATAAGTCGCTGACCCATTATACAAAAGGTACGCAGTCACCCCATAAAGAGGCTCCCACTGCTTGTACGTACACGGTTTCAGGTTCTTTTTCACTCCCCTCGCCGGGGTTCTTTTCGCCTTTCCCTCACGGTACTGGTTCACTATCGGTCAGTCAGGAGTATTTAGCCTTGGAGGATGGTCCCCCATATTCAGACAGGATACCACGTGTCCCGCCCTACTCTTCGAGTTCACAACCTGTGCATTTTGGTGTACGGGACTATCACCCTGTACCGTCGGACTTTCCAGACCGTTCCACTAACACACAAGCTGATTCAGACTCTGGGCTGCTCCCCGTTCGCTCGCCGCTACTGGGGGAATCTCGGTTGATTTCTTTTCCTCGGGGTACTTAGATGTTTCAGTTCCCCGGTTCGCTTCATTACGCTATGTATTCACGTAATGATAGTGTGTCGAAACACACTGGGTTTCCCCATTCGGAAATCGCCGGTTATAACGGTTCATATCACCTTACCGACGCTTATCGCAGATTAGCACGTCCTTCATCGCCTCTGACTGCCAGGGCATCCACCGTGTACGCTTAGTCGCTTAACCTCACAACCCGAAGATGTTTCGTAAAACATCATCGTGTTGCGAAAATTTGAGAGACTCGAACACACCGCTTTTCATTTCTTATTACGGAGAAATGAAACAGTGTGTCGTTTCAATTTTCAGCTTGATCCAGATTTTTAAAGAGCAAAACTTCGCAGTGAACCTTTTCAGGTACACTCTGAAGTTTTCTTGTGTTTTTGCAGTAAAGATGGTGGAGCTATGCGGGATCGAACCGCAGACCTCCTGCGTGCAAGGCAGGCGCTCTCCCAGCTGAGCTATAACCCCATCGTAAATGCTAATCTCTGTACCCTAATTCGTTTCCGGGCAAGGCGCGGGGGTGCGAAGCATACTGAAGTATGCGAGCATCGCCGTAACACAGCACGGAGGCGAATTTGGTAGGCCTGAGTGGACTTGAACCACCGACCTCACCCTTATCAGGGGTGCGCTCTAACCACCTGAGCTACAAGCCTGCAGAGATTTTCTTACTGCTAATTTTCATCAGACAATCTGTGTGAGCACTACAAAGGTCGGTTCTTTAAGGTAAGGAGGTGATCCAACCGCAGGTTCCCCTACGGTTACCTTGTTACGACTTCACCCCAGTCATGAATCACAAAGTGGTAAGCGCCCTCCCGAAGGTTAAGCTACCTACTTCTTTTGCAACCCACTCCCATGGTGTGACGGGCGGTGTGTACAAGGCCCGGGAACGTATTCACCGTGGCATTCTGATCCACGATTACTAGCGATTCCGACTTCATGGAGTCGAGTTGCAGACTCCAATCCGGACTACGACATACTTTATGAGGTCCGCTTGCTCTCGCGAGGTCGCTTCTCTTTGTATATGCCATTGTAGCACGTGTGTAGCCCTACTCGTAAGGGCCATGATGACTTGACGTCATCCCCACCTTCCTCCAGTTTATCACTGGCAGTCTCCTTTGAGTTCCCGGCCTAACCGCTGGCAACAAAGGATAAGGGTTGCGCTCGTTGCGGGACTTAACCCAACATTTCACAACACGAGCTGACGACAGCCATGCAGCACCTGTCTCAGAGTTCCCGAAGGCACCAAAGCATCTCTGCTAAGTTCTCTGGATGTCAAGAGTAGGTAAGGTTCTTCGCGTTGCATCGAATTAAACCACATGCTCCACCGCTTGTGCGGGCCCCCGTCAATTCATTTGAGTTTTAACCTTGCGGCCGTACTCCCCAGGCGGTCGACTTAACGCGTTAGCTCCGGAAGCCACGCCTCAAGGGCACAACCTCCAAGTCGACATCGTTTACGGCGTGGACTACCAGGGTATCTAATCCTGTTTGCTCCCCACGCTTTCGCACCTGAGCGTCAGTCTTTGTCCAGGGGGCCGCCTTCGCCACCGGTATTCCTCCAGATCTCTACGCATTTCACCGCTACACCTGGAATTCTACCCCCCTCTACAAGACTCTAGCCTGCCAGTTTCGGATGCAGTTCCCAGGTTGAGCCCGGGATTTCACATCCGACTTGACAGACCGCCTGCGTGCGCTTTACGCCCAGTAATTCCGATTAACGCTTGCACCCTCCGTATTACCGCGGCTGCTGGCACGGAGTTAGCCGGTGCTTCTTCTGCGAGTAACGTCAATCGCTGCGGTTATTAACCACAACGCCTTCCTCCTCGCTGAAAGTACTTTACAACCCGAAGGCCTTCTTCATACACGCGGCATGGCTGCATCAGGCTTGCGCCCATTGTGCAATATTCCCCACTGCTGCCTCCCGTAGGAGTCTGGACCGTGTCTCAGTTCCAGTGTGGCTGGTCATCCTCTCAGACCAGCTAGGGATCGTCGCCTAGGTGAGCCGTTACCCCACCTACTAGCTAATCCCATCTGGGCACATCCGATGGCAAGAGGCCCGAAGGTCCCCCTCTTTGGTCTTGCGACGTTATGCGGTATTAGCTACCGTTTCCAGTAGTTATCCCCCTCCATCGGGCAGTTTCCCAGACATTACTCACCCGTCCGCCACTCGTCACCCAAGGAGCAAGCTCCTCTGTGCTACCGTTCGACTTGCATGTGTTAGGCCTGCCGCCAGCGTTCAATCTGAGCCATGATCAAACTCTTCAATTTAAGTTTGATGCTCGTGAATTAAACTTCGTAATGAATTACGTATGTTCACTCAGAGACTTGGTATTCATTTTTCGTCTTGCGACGTTAAGAATCCGTATCTTCGAGTGCCCACACAGATTGTCTGATAAATTGTTAAAGAGCAGTTGCGACGCGCTTTAGCGCTCTGTCGCGAGGTGGCGTATATTACGCTTTCCTCTTTCAGAGTCAACCCTCATTTTCAGGTTTTTCTCTTCAACCGAACCAGCTGTTTGCGTGAAGTGATTCACATCCGCCGTGTCGATGGAGGCGCATTATAGGGATCCCATTTTTTAGCACAAGTATTTTTTGGATCTTTTTTTCTGAATGCTTGTTTTTCACTCCTTTCGCTACATTCCTGCGCAATTTGACTGATTTTTGATAGCTAAACCACTTGCACAGTCTCAATAATCCAACCAAAGTCTTCATTACTGCTCTATTTTCGTTGAGGTAAACATGTCTGATGTATTGCGTCCTTATAAGGATCTTTTCCCACAGATCGGAAATCGCGTGATGATCGACACCAGTAGTGTCGTCATTGGTGATGCTCGTTTAGCTGATGATGTCGGAATTTGGCCACTGGTTGCCATTCGTGGCGACGTTAACTATGTACAAATTGGTGCCCGTACAAACATCCAGGACGGCAGCGTTCTCCATGTCACGCATAAATCCACGTCTAATCCGCAGGGTAATCCACTGATCGTGGGTGAGGACGTTACGGTTGGTCATAAAGTCATGCTACACGGCTGTATCATTGGCAACCGTGTATTAGTCGGCATGGGATCGATTCTGCTGGATGGCGTAGTCGTAGAAGACGACGTTATGATTGGGGCTGGTAGCCTGGTTCCACAAAACAAGCGCCTGGAAAGCGGATATCTGTACCTGGGAAGCCCGGTTAAGCAAATCCGTCCATTAAGCGATGAAGAGAAAGCAGGCTTACAATATTCAGCTAACAACTATGTTAAGTGGAAAGACGAGTATTTAAGTCAGAGTAACCACACCCAACCTTGAGCATCTTCCTGCTGGGCCTGGATCAATGCTTCAGCTTCTTCTTCCAGATCCCAGCGATGCTGTTGAAATATTTCCAACCACTGCTCAGGCGTGTCGCCGCCAAAGCGGGACGCCATAATCTCTCCAGATATGGCACATGTTAACTGCATACCATGAACCATCGCTGGAAACACAACGGCGTTAACATCCGTGCACCATTCTTCCCGATCGGGAAACTGGATCGCCTGATTCATGCCGACAATTCCTGTTGCATGCTTTTTATGACAGGCTCCACCTGTGGCAAAACGCCATGCCAAAGTAAAACTGCATGCGCAGCCTGCCCCACCAGCATCCCCAGGCCATCGGCATAATGTTTCGCCCCATGCGAAACACACCAGGAAAGAAACGGTGTGTTCCCTTTCTGATAAAACATGTCATAACAATAGACCGAAGGGTGGATAAGAGATGCTGGAATAGCTGGTATCTCACCGCTCATTCCGCTGGATGTGGCATTGATGATCAAATCAAAACTGCAATTATCAAGATCGTCCATTCCCACCGCCTGCACACTGCCGGTGTGGGAGAAGATTTGTGCCAGTTCTTCAGCGCGCGAAGCGGTACGGTTAACAATAGTCACCGCACAATCCATAGAAAGAAGAGGTAATAAAACTCCACGGGATGCACCACCCGCACCAATCAGCAGAACTCGCGATCCGGGATGAATGAAAGATAAACGCTCAAGATCGCTTAATAAGCCGATACCATCCGTGTTGTCTCCCAGTAAACGCCCATCCTCCAGCCGTTTAAGGGTGTTGACCGCTCCAGCAAGCGATGCCCGCTCCGTTAGTTCATCAGCACGTGCAAACGCCTCTTCTTTAAAAGGCACAGTGACATTTGCCCCCTTCCCGCCCTCAGCAAAAAAAGCGTTCAGCGTATTCACAAAATCATTGATGGGCGCCAGTACACGCCCATAAGAATGATCAATCTTCAACTGCTCTGCAAATTGCTGATGAATAAAGGGCGATTTACTGTGCGCTATCGGATTACCAAAAACAGCATAGGCTTCTTTCATATTACCCCTGTCGAAACTGTTCACCCGTCAGAGCATCACGGATCTCCGAAGGATTCAAACGGCCTCCGGTCTCCCCCTCAACCACAGGAAAGTCTGTACCAAACTGCGCACGGACTTCCTCAACCGTTCTGCAAGGCGGTAAGCCACTCAGATTAGCACTGGTAGAGACTAATGGTTTGCCATAAGCCTGGCACAATGCAACCACCAGCGGATGATCGGTAACACGCACGGCCAACGAGTCAAAACGACCGGTCAACCAACGAGGCGTAGTCGCGGGCGCCGGGAAAACGAAAGTAACAGGCCCAGGCCAGCGGGCGAACACAGCCTCACGTTGGGCCTCGGTGAGCATGCTATCGTCGATATAGGGTTTTAGCTGGTCAAAGCTTGCCGCAATCAAAATTAAACCTTTATCGACTGGGCGTTGTTTTAACTCTAACAGACGGGTAACAGCCGTTTCGCTGTCGGGATCGCAACCGACACCGAAAACAGCTTCAGTTGGATAGGCGATGACTTTTTCTTGTTTCAGAACCGCTATCGCCGCAGCGATAGCGTCTGTGGGCAGGTTATTATTCACTTTTTTATTCCGCCGAAATCGGCTTTCCACATTGTTTACTGGCACAGAAATGCTTCACACCCTGTGCGGTTTTCTTTTCGATGAGAAGCGGATAATGACACTCAGGACATTCTCCGGATAACGGTTTGAAGTTAATGACAAACTGGCACTCCGGATAGCGATCGCAGGAGTAGAAGGTTTTGCCATAACGGGAACGCCGCTGGACAAGATGACCAGTCTGGCATTGAGGACAGACTATTGCTGTTTCATCAGGCTTGTCGATGAGCTCGGTGTGATCGCACGCAGGATAGTCACTGCATCCAATGAACATACCGAATCGTCCCTGTCTCAGCACCAGCTCAGCGCCACATGCAGGACAAAGCTTACCCTCCAGAACTTTGACAATATGTCCGTCCGCGGAAGATTTCAGCGGACGGATGTAATCGCATTCTGGATAGTGTGAACAACCGAGAAACGGACCGTGTTTCCCGGAACGAATAACCAATTCAGCCCCGCATTGTGGGCAGGGCTCATTTTTACGCACCGTGAACAGTGCTGATTTAGCCATAACAACTCATACTGAATGAAGATTGATTAATGCAGCATACCTTCATTCACTTCAAAGAGTAATTCTTCCATTTGCTGATAGGCATTTTCACAACCTGGAATGTTGAATAGCACCATCAGGATTACCCACTTCAGGTCTTCCAGATCGAACTCTGCCGTATCCAGCGCGAGTACACGCTCAATGACCATTTCTCGCGTTTCGAGGTTTAGCACCTGAATCTGCTCCAGGAATAGCAGGAATCCTCTACAGCTTGCATCCAGTCGATCGCACTCTTCCGCAGTATAAATACGTATAGAAAGAGGGTCAGATGCCAGTTGCATAGGTTCAGCAAGGCCATCCTGATAGTCAGCAAGCTTTTCCAGCCAAAGTAACGCGTTGTAAATGTCTTCACGATCAAAACCAGCGTCGGTAAGATCCCGTTCCAGTTTGTCCTGATCCACACGCAGCTCAGCTTCGTTATGGATATATGTCTCAAACAAATACATTAGTACGTCGAACATGGCATGCCCTCCTCAATCGGACATAGCCGCCGGGTACAGCTGCGATCCACCCTGCTAACTCCAGTTCGAGCAGTTGAGCCACTACCTCTGGCACAGGTTGGCCGGCACGTTCAGCGACGACGTCAACAGGTGTTACCTCATCTCCTACGTTAGCCAGGAGCTCCGGAAATGGCAATGCCACCTCTTCGTGATCTGGCGAATAAATTGATTTTTCAGGTTCATCTGGCAACCATTGCAGCCCATATTGCAAATTTTCAAGAATTTCCTCTGGTGTCGTCACAAGCATGGCTCCCTGCTGAATTAGCCAATGCGGGCCTTCACTTCCCGGGCTCCCAATCGGCCCTGGTAAAGCAAACACCTCCCGCCCTTGTTCCAGTGCACAGCGAGCAGTAACCAGTGACCCGCTACGCTGTGCAGCTTCGACGACCAGTACACCTTTACTTAGACCACTGATAATGCGATTTCGTCGGGGAAAATTGCGTGGCAAAGGGAGCGTATCTAATGGGAACTCAGACACCAGTGCACCACCTGCCTCAATCAGTCGCTGAGCAAGACGGATATGCTGTCGTGGGTGAATGGTCTCAAGTCCATTTCCCAGCACCGCAATACTTATGCCTTGTCGGTTTATCGCAGCACTGTGTGCCACGCCATCAATTCCCCGGGCCAGACCGCTGGTGATCGTCACACCACATGCTGCAAGCTTTTCACAAAACAATCGCCCCCAGCGTTCACCATACCAGGAGTGCTGTCTGCTGCCGACAACGGCCACCTGGAACGAGCGAAGACATGCGGGATTTCCTGCGACAAAAAGCACCCCAGGATAATCCTCAATCGCACGGAGCTGTGGCGGGTAATGCTCGCTGTCGGCAACCACAAAATGGTGGTTAGGCTGTTCAAGCCAACGCAACGTTTTTTCCAGCGTCAGATCCGAAAAGGTTAAAAAGCGCCTTGCCTGGCGGGGAGAGAATCCTGCCTGCAGGAGTACCGCGTTGCTAATCGACGGTTGAGTATTGAGCCAGTGGGCAATGCGCACCATCTCATCACCATACAGTTCATTCACTTGCGCTAAACGTAGCCAAATTTCGATTTGGGTCA
The DNA here is from genome assembly GCF_006385635.1 of Citrobacter sp. CF971. Taxonomy (NCBI): domain Bacteria; kingdom Pseudomonadati; phylum Pseudomonadota; class Gammaproteobacteria; order Enterobacterales; family Enterobacteriaceae; genus Citrobacter; species Citrobacter sp. CF971. The sequence continues at coordinate 4,471,232 of NZ_CP041051.1, forward strand.
TCCTTGTCCCCCTGCCACAAGCAGTCCTGGCAATCTTTGCGATTGGTCACTGATGCTGTCAATCAGAGGGGGTTTTGTCTAGAATAGAGGTAATAATCTTTTCAACTCCTGAATACAACTCTGGATAACTATGTCAGTTTTGCAAGTGTTACATATTCCGGACGAGCGCCTTCGCAAAGTCGCAAAACCGGTCGAAGAAGTGAATGCAGAAATTCAGCGCATCGTTGATGATATGTTCGAAACGATGTATGCCGAAGAAGGTATCGGCCTGGCAGCAACACAGGTCGATATTCATCAGCGCATCATCGTTATTGATGTCTCTGAAAACCGCGACGAGCAGTTGGTACTCATTAACCCAGAGCTGCTGGAAAAAGACGGCGAAACCGGCATTGAAGAAGGCTGTCTGTCGATTCCTGAACAGCGTGCGTTAGTACCACGCGCAGAGAAAGTAAAAATTCGTGCGCTCGATCGCAACGGCAAATCTTTTGAACTGGAAGCCGATGGCCTACTGGCTATCTGCATTCAACATGAAATGGATCACCTGGTCGGTAAACTGTTTATCGATTATCTGTCTCCGTTGAAGCAACAACGTATTCGTCAGAAAGTTGAAAAACTCGACCGCCTGAACGCCCGAGCTTAAGGACAAGAATCAACGTGTCAGACTCACTACGTATTATTTTTGCGGGTACACCTGACTTTGCAGCGCGTCATCTCGACGCGCTGTTGTCTTCTGGACACAACGTCGTTGGCGTGTTTACCCAACCGGACCGCCCGGCGGGACGCGGTAAAAAGCTGATGCCCAGCCCGGTCAAAGTGCTGGCGGAAGAAAAAGGGATACCGGTTTTCCAACCTGTCTCTCTTCGCCCTCAGGAAAACCAGCAGTTGGTTGCTGATTTACGCGCAGACGTGATGGTGGTGGTGGCATATGGCCTGATTCTGCCAAAAGCCGTACTGGAAATGCCGCGTCTGGGTTGTATCAACGTTCACGGCTCCCTGCTTCCACGCTGGCGTGGTGCAGCACCGATCCAGCGCTCACTGTGGGCAGGTGACACCGAAACAGGTGTAACCATCATGCAGATGGATGTTGGCCTCGACACCGGAGATATGCTGCTTAAGCTGTCTTGCCCGATTACGGCAGAAGATACCAGCGGTTCGTTATACGATAAGCTGGCAGATTTGGGGCCGCAGGGGCTGATTGAAACGCTAAAACAGCTGGCTGCCGGCACAATAAACCCGGTGGTACAAGATGAATCACTGGTTACGCATGCAGAAAAACTCAGCAAAGAAGAGGCCCGTATCGACTGGTCGCTTTCAGCTGTTCAATTGGAACGCTGCATCCGCGCCTTTAACCCATGGCCAATGAGCTGGCTTGAAATCGACGGTCAACCAGTGAAAGTCTGGCAAGCTTCGGTTATTGCGGAAAACACCCAGGCTGCGCCAGGCACCATTCTGGAGGCAACAAAGCAGGGTATTCAGGTCGCAACGGGCGACGGCATCCTGAATCTCGTCTCTTTGCAGCCTGCCGGTAAAAAAGCCATGAGCGCGCAGGATCTGCTTAATTCACGCCGGGAATGGTTTGTACCCGGTAACCGTCTGGTCTGACGGTTCATCTCTTTAAGCCCGGTGTTTCCGGGCATTTTTATTTTTGCGCTTATGAAAAAACATCTTAATTTACGCAGTATGGCGGCCCAGGCCGTCGAACAGGTTGTCGAAAAAGGACAGTCATTAAGCAACGTGCTGCCCGCCATGCAGCAAAAAGTTGCAGATAAAGACAAAGCGCTGTTGCAGGAACTTTGCTTCGGCGTATTGCGTACACTCTCTCAACTGGAATGGATGATCCAGCAACTCATGGAACGTCCAATGACGGGCAAACAGCGCACCGTTCACTACCTGATCATGGTGGGCTTCTACCAACTTCTGCATACTCGTATTCCAGCACACGCCGCGCTGGCTGAGACAGTAGAAGGCGCGGTTGTCATTAAGCGTCCGCAACTGAAAAGGCTGATCAACGGCGTATTGCGCCAGTTTCAACGCCGTCAGGATGAACTGCTGACCGAGTTTGCGCAAAGCGATTTGCGCTTCTTACACCCCTCCTGGCTGGTGAAACGTATTAAGAGTGCGTATCCGCAGCAGTGGGAAGCTATTCTTGAAGCCAATAACCAGCGACCGCCGATGTGGCTACGCGTCAATCGTAATCACCATACTCGCGACGCCTGGATAGACCTGCTTACCGCAGCGGGATTAACCGGTTTCCCGCATCCAGACTACCCGGATGCAGTGCGTCTGGAAACACCGGCTCCAGTTCACGCCCTCCCTGGTTTTGACGAAGGTTGGGTCACCGTTCAGGATGCTTCTGCTCAGGGGTGCGTTAAATATCTACTGCCGAAAGATGGCGAGCAGATTCTCGACCTATGCTGCGCGCCGGGCGGTAAAACGACGCACATTCTGGAAGTTGCTCCGCAAGCTAACGTCATGGCCGTCGATGTGGATGAAAAACGCTTATCGCGCGTTTACGACAATCTGAAACGTCTGGGCATGAAGGCATCCGTAAAACAGGGTGATGGTCGATATCCACAACAATGGTGTGGCGAACAACAGTTTGACCGTATTTTGCTGGATGCTCCGTGTTCTGCCACAGGCGTTATTCGTCGCCATCCAGACATCAAATGGCTGCGTCGCGACCGGGATATTGCCGAACTTGCGCAGTTGCAGGCCGAGATCCTGAATGCAACCTGGTTACATCTTAAACCTGGCGGCACGCTGGTTTATGCCACGTGCTCTATCCTGCCAGAAGAAAACCAGCAGCAAATTACCGCCTTCCTGGCACGCACGCCGGATGCGGTATTAAGCGAAACCGGTACGCCGGAAAACCCCGGACGTCAGAATTTACCGGGTGCGGAAGATGGCGATGGCTTCTTTTACGCTAAGCTAATCAAAAAGTGATGAGATAACGGGTCGCGACTGATGAAAATTATCATTCTGGGCGCAGGGCAAGTTGGCGGTACGCTGGCTGAAAACCTGGTCGGAGAGAACAACGATATCACGGTAGTCGATACCAATGGTGAGCGCCTGCGCAGCCTGCAGGACAAGTTTGATCTCCGCGTCGTGCAAGGGCACGGTTCACATCCTCGCGTACTGCGTGAAGCTGGGGCCGACGATGCCGATATGCTGGTTGCCGTAACCAGCTCAGATGAAACAAATATGGTTGCCTGCCAGGTAGCTTATTCACTGTTTAATACGCCTAATCGCATTGCCCGTATTCGTTCACCGGATTATGTTCGTGATGCGGACAAGCTATTCCAATCCGATGCGGTACCTATCGATCACCTGATTGCGCCGGAGCAACTGGTTATCGATAGCATTTATCGACTGATTGAATATCCGGGTGCATTGCAGGTGGTGAATTTTGCCGAAGGTAAAGTCAGTCTGGCAGTAGTAAAAGCCTATTACGGCGGGCCGCTTATCGGTAATGCGCTGTCAACAATGCGTGAACATATGCCGCACATCGATACCCGTGTTGCGGCGATTTTCCGTCATGATCGACCAATCCGTCCACAAGGTTCTACGATCGTTGAAGCGGGTGATGAAGTCTTCTTTATTGCGGCATCACAGCATATTCGCGCCGTAATGAGTGAACTGCAACGTCTGGAAAAACCGTACAAACGCATTATGTTAGTAGGCGGCGGTAATATCGGAGCGGGTCTTGCTCGTCGTCTGGAAAAAGATTACAGCGTCAAACTGATCGAACGTAATCAACAGCGAGCATCCGAACTTGCAGAGAAACTGCAAAATACGATCGTCTTTTTTGGTGATGCTTCGGATCAAGAGCTGCTGGCCGAAGAACATATCGATCAGGTAGATCTGTTCATCGCAGTGACCAACGATGATGAAGCGAATATCATGTCAGCGATGCTTGCCAAACGGATGGGTGCCAAGAAAGTGATGGTGTTAATCCAACGCAGAGCATACGTCGATCTGGTGCAAGGTAGCGTGATCGATATTGCTATTTCACCGCAGCAGGCGACCATCTCCGCGCTGCTCAGTCACGTACGTAAAGCTGACATTGTCGGCGTTTCTTCACTACGCCGTGGCGTCGCGGAAGCCATTGAAGCCGTCGCACACGGGGATGAAACAACATCTCGGGTGGTGGGACGCTCAATTGATGAAATTAAACTTCCCCCTGGAACCATTATTGGCGCCGTTGTGCGTGGTAACGATGTGATGATTGCCAACGATAACCTGCGCATTGAGCAGGGCGATCACGTAATTATGTTCCTGACAGATAAAAAGTTTATTACCGACGTCGAGCGACTATTCCAGCCAAGTCCTTTCTTCCTGTAATAATTTGGGCGCTAATACAGCGCCCTTTATATTTCCCTTTATATTTCATGGTCTAATAAATTTTCCTTTCGGCAATACATAAATGGAAATTGCCTAAACATTTGTTAAACTTATAAACGTCAGCTGCATAGGGAGAATAAAATGAGCATTATTAAAGAGTTTCGCGAATTCGCGATGCGCGGGAATGTTGTCGATTTGGCAGTGGGTGTCATTATTGGTGCGGCATTCGGTAAGATTGTTTCATCACTGGTTGCCGATATCATCATGCCGCCACTGGGGTTGTTAATTGGTGGAATTGATTTTAAACAGTTTGCTTTAACGCTACGTGATGCACAGGGAGACATCCCTGCCGTGGTCATGCATTACGGTGTATTTATTCAGAATGTCTTCGATTTTATTATTGTTGCGTTTGCTATCTTTATGGCAATCAAACTGATCAACAAACTGAACCGTAAAAAAGCGGAAGAGCCGGCAGCACCGCCAGCGCCATCGAAAGAAGAAGTATTACTGAGTGAAATTCGTGACCTGCTGAAAGAACAGAATAACCGCTCTTAAGCACTCACTGAAACAAGAAGGCCAGTGGTAAAAAAGTTAATTACTTTCTTGCCACTGGCCTCCCAGTTACCCCGATTGCCATGTTTGCCTTTACGTAGATAACTTCCTTTCCCTTTCTTATTTTTCTCAACGCGCTGTCTGAACAGTGGGTCATGCAGGAGCGCCTCAATGGCGTTGTCCTTTATGTGCCCTTTGGTGTGCTGATAACGACTCATAATATCTCCAGTTTGTAGTAATTTACGCCGCGAGTGTAGACCCGGCAGTTCAAGAAATCAACAGCCTGATGTTGTTCCACTGGCACCTTGCTCAAGAGCTTCAAGAATAGAGCAGTACACGCTGCTGTGTGACTTGCCGCAGCATGCATCATTCAATCGCTGCAGAGACCGCTGCATCGTCTGAAGTTCGGCAATACGTGCTTCGACTTCTTGCAGTCTTTCCTGGACGATCCCTTTTGATTCCTGACAGGTATGGTGTTCGGGATCAACACGGATCGAAAGCAATTCGCGGATCGACTCCAGAGTGAAACCAAGCTGGCGGGCATAACGAATAAACTTCAGGCGCTGAAGATCGCTTTCTGTATAGAGGCGAAATCCGCCTTCAGTACGCACTTCATGCTCCATCATCTGCTGCTTTTCATAGTAGCGGATAGTATCTGGCGTCACGTCAGCCAGTTTCGCTATTTCACCAATTCGGTACATGCTCTCTCCGCTATTCATCGTTGATCTTTTTTAGCAGCTTATCTGCGTAGTCACCGCGCAAAAACTCGGTACTGAGTCCAGCCTGCCGAAGTTTAAGTTCCAGCAGCGACAGTCTTCGGCTCACCTCCGGATAACTTGGATCATCTTTGCGGATCCCCGCGAGTATTTCAAGCAGCTGTATTGCTTCTCTGCGTTGCTCGAGCTCAGGAGGAAGGCAACCTGCATTTTTTAATAAACGGTATCCAGCTCAGAGTTCAGGCGGGACATGGGAGTCATCGTCAAGAGTCAGCGGTTCACCCGTTCCCGGTAAATCATCAAACTCACCTTTAGATTGTGCATCAATAATATGGCGCTCTGCCCACTGGTCCAGTAACCACATACAACACTCCAGGGGATGAACAAAAAGAGTACAGATATTGTAGATAAGTGGGGATATGACGGATATAAAAAAACCCGCCGAAGCGGGTTTTTTTACGTTACTACAGATTACTCTGCAGCAGCTTCTGTTTTCTCTGAACGATCAACCAGCTCGATGTATGCCATCGGCGCGTTGTCGCCTGCACGGAAACCACACTTCAGAATGCGAGTGTAACCACCGGCGCGGCTCGCGAAACGCGGGCCCAGTTCGTTAAACAGTTTTGCCACGATCTCGTTATCACGAGTACGGGCGAATGCCAGACGACGATTAGCTACGCTATCAGTCTTGGCAAGAGTAATCAGCGGCTCAACTACGCGACGCAGCTCTTTCGCTTTCGGCAGAGTCGTCTTGATGATTTCATGACGAACCAGTGAACCTGCCATATTGCGGAACATAGCCTGGCGATGGCTGCTGTTGCGGTTCAGTTGACGACCACTCTTACGATGGCGCATGACCTTATCCTTCTCAGTAAAACCTTAACCTGTGATCCGGTTACTCGTCAGCGATGCTTGCCGGTGGCCAGTTTTCCAGGCGCATGCCCAGAGACAGTCCACGGGAAGCCAGCACGTCTTTAATCTCGGTAAGAGATTTTTTACCAAGGTTAGGCGTCTTAAGAAGCTCAACCTCAGTACGCTGTACCAGATCACCGATATAGTGGATAGCTTCTGCTTTGAGGCAGTTAGCAGAGCGGACAGTCAATTCCAGATCGTCAACAGGGCGCAGCAGGATCGGATCGAATTCTGGTTTCTCTTCTTTAACTTCCGGCTGACGTACATCACGTAAATCAACGAAAGCTTCCAGTTGTTCAGCCAGAATGGTAGCCGCACGACGAATCGCCTCTTCAGGATCGATTGTGCCGTTGGTTTCCATTTCGATGACCAGCTTGTCCAGGTCGGTACGCTGTTCTACACGCGCTGCTTCAACATTGTAGGCAATACGCTCTACAGGGCTGTAGCATGCGTCGACCAGCAGACGGCCGATTGGGCGCTCATCTTCTTCCGAATGAATTCGGGTAGAAGCCGGCACATAACCACGACCGCGCTGAACTTTGATACGCATGCTAATAGATGCATTCTCATCGGTCAGGTGGCAGATCACGTGCTGTGGCTTGACGATTTCGACATCACCATCATGGGTAATGTCGGCTGCAGTCACAGGGCCAATGCCAGATTTATTCAAGGTAAGAATAACATCATCTTTACCCTGAACTCTCACCGCCAGCCCTTTCAGGTTGAGCAGGATTTCCAGGATATCTTCCTGAACGCCTTCTTTGGTGCTGTACTCATGTAGTACACCATCAATCTCAACCTCGGTCACCGCGCAACCCGGCATCGATGAGAGCAGAATACGGCGCAGTGCGTTACCCAAAGTATGGCCAAAGCCACGCTCTAAAGGCTCAAGGGTCACCTTGGCGTGCGTCGAACTCACTTGCTCGATATCTACCAGGCGCGGTTTTAGAAACTCTGTCACAGAACCCTGCATTGTGTCCTCTCTTTGGTACTAAGCTTTACTTGGAGTAAAGCTCGACGATCAGGTGTTCGTTAATGTCCGCAGACAGATCAGAACGCTCCGGCTTACGCTTGAACGTACCTTCCATCTTGCCAGCATCAACTTCCAGCCAGGTTGGCTTTTCACGCTGCTCAGCCAGCTCCAGAGCGGCTTTCACGCGAGACTGCTTCTTCGCTTTCTCACGAATGCTAACAACGTCATTCGGACTAACCTGATAAGAAGCGATGTTAACAACACGACCGTTTACCATAATTGCTTTATGGCTGACCAGCTGACGTGCTTCTGCACGAGTGGCACCGAAGCCCATACGGTATACAACGTTGTCCAGACGACCTTCCAGCAGACCCAACAGGTTTTCACCGGTGTTGCCTTTCAGACGTGCTGCTTCTTTGTAGTAGTTACGGAACTGACGCTCCAGCACACCGTAGATACGGCGAACTTTTTGCTTTTCACGCAACTGCACACCATAGTCAGACAGACGCGGTTTACGCGCACCGTGCTGGCCAGGAGCTTGTTCAATTTTACACTTGGTATCGATCGCGCGAACGCCAGACTTAAGGAATAAGTCAGTGCCCTCACGACGGCTCAGCTTGAGCTTAGGACCCAAATATCTTGCCATTTTCTTTCTCCAACAATCCTAGAAACGACAGCGTTATACGCGACGTTTTTTCGGCGGACGACAACCGTTATGAGGGATCGGAGTCACATCAGTAATATTAGTGATGCGGAAACCAGCGGCGTTCAGAGCACGAACAGTAGATTCGCGACCTGGACCCGGTCCTTTGACCATAACTTCCAGATTCTTGATACCGTATTCTTTTACGGCTTCAGCGCAACGCTCTGCTGCAACCTGAGCTGCAAACGGAGTGGATTTGCGAGAACCACGGAAACCGGAACCACCGGCTGTTGCCCAACCCAGTGCGTTACCCTGACGATCAGTAATGGTAACGATGGTGTTGTTAAAAGAAGCATGGATATGAGCCACGCCGTCAGAGACTTGTTTTCTTACACGTTTACGTGCACGAATTGGTGCCTTTGCCATTATTCAATCACCCCGATTATTTCTTGATCGGTTTGCGCGGACCCTTACGGGTACGTGCGTTGGTCTTGGTACGCTGACCGCGAACCGGGAGACCACGACGATGACGCAAACCGCGATAGCAACCAAGGTCCATAAGGCGCTTGATGCTCATGCTAACTTCACGGCGCAGATCACCTTCAACGACAAATTTGGCAACTTCGTCACGCAGCGTGTCGATTTGTTCTTCAGACAGCTCACTGATCTTAACATCTTCAGCGATACCCGCGGCAGCCAGAATGGCTTTAGAACGGGTCTTGCCGACGCCGTAGATCGAAGTTAATGCGATCACAGCATGTTTCTGATCAGGAATGTTAATGCCTGCTATACGGGCCACTATGCACTCCTACTATTTAATATGTACGCACCATGCTGAAAAGCCCGTTTTCAGGATACTCAAATGGAAACGCACAGACATACAAAAGATTGGCTGGCTAATCTAGCCAGCTCAACCCAACTTTGCAAGAAAAATATGCGAATAAATCAGCCTTGGCGCTGTTTATGCTTCGGCTCGGCACTGCAAATCACACGGATGACACCATCACGCTTAACGATTTTGCAGTTACGGCATAATTTCTTGACGGAAGCACGAACTTTCATTTTTACTCTCCGTAACTTCTCGGGCGACTGTTAACGGCCGTAGCCTTTCAGATTCGCCTTCTTCAATGCAGACTCGTACTGACTTGACATCATCAGAGTTTGCACTTGAGCCATAAAGTCCATAATCACGACAACAACGATAAGCAGTGAGGTCCCACCGAAGTAGAACGGTACTTTCATTGCATCACGCATGAACTCCGGGATCAGGCAGATAAAGGTAATGTAGAGCGCACCAACCAAAGTCAGGCGGGTCATTACTTTATCGATATACTTCGCCGTTTGCTCTCCCGGACGAATTCCTGGTACAAATGCACCGGACTTCTTCAGGTTATCTGCTGTTTCACGCGGGTTGAAAACCAACGCCGTGTAGAAGAAACAGAAGAATATGATTGCAGACGCATAGAGTAACACATAAAGCGGTTGCCCAGGCTGCAAATACAGCGAAATTGTTGTCAGCCAGTTCCAACCAGTCCCGCCCCCGAACCATGACGCGATGGTCGCCGGGAACAGAATAATACTGGAAGCGAAGATTGCCGGGATTACCCCCGCCATATTCACTTTCAGCGGTAAATGTGTGCTCTGTGCAGCATAGACACGACGACCTTGCTGACGTTTCGCGTAGTTTACCACAATGCGGCGTTGACCACGCTCAACAAATACAACAAAGAACGTCACTGCGAATACTAATACTGCAACCAACAGCAACACGAGGAAGTGCAGGTCGCCTTGACGCGCTTGCTCGATAGTATGGGCAATGGCTGGCGGGAGTCCCGCTACAATACCGGCGAAGATAATGATTGAGATACCGTTGCCGATACCACGTTCAGTAATCTGTTCACCCAACCACATCAGGAACATCGTCCCTGTAACCAGACTTACAACAGCGGTGAAATAGAATGCAAAGCCTGGGTTCATCACCAGGCCCTGCATACCAGGCATATTCGGCAGACCGGTAGCAATACCGATCGACTGGAATATTGCCAGCACCAGAGTACCGTAGCGGGTGTACTGGCTGATCTTACGACGACCAGACTCCCCTTCTTTCTTAATTTCTGCCAGCGTTGGATGAACCACCGTCAGCAGCTGGATAATGATCGACGCCGAAATATACGGCATGATCCCCAGAGCAAAGATAGAAGCACGGCTGAGAGCACCACCAGAGAACATGTTAAACATTTCAATGATGGTGCCTCGCTGTTGCTCAAGCAGTTTGGCAAGTACAGCGGCATCAATACCAGGGATCGGAATGAAAGAGCCAATACGGAACACAATCAGCGCGCCGATTACAAACAGCAGTCTGCGTTTCAGCTCGCCTAAGCCACCTTTGGCACTTTGAAAATCTAATCCCGGTTGTTTAGCCATCTGCTACTTATTCCTCGATTTTACCGCCAGCAGCTTCGATAGCAGCACGAGCGCCTTTAGTAACACGCAGGCCACGAACAGTTACCGGAGTAGTGACTTCACCAGCCAGGATCACTTTCGCGAACTCGATCTGGATACCGATAATGTTAGCTGCTTTCAGCGTGTTCAGGTCTACAACACCGCCTTCAACTTTAGCCAGGTCAGACAGACGAACTTCGGCTGTAATCGCTGCTTTACGTGAAGTGAAGCCGAATTTCGGCAGACGACGGTACAGAGGCATCTGACCACCCTCGAAACCGCGACGTACGCCACCGCCAGAACGAGACTTCTGACCTTTGTGACCACGACCACCGGTTTTACCGAGGCCAGAACCGATACCACGACCCAGGCGGCGAGCCGCTTTTTTAGAGCCTTCGGCCGGAGACAGAGTATTTAAACGCATCTCTTACTCCTCAACTTTAACCATGAAGGAAACCGCGTTGACCATACCACGAACAGCAGGAGTATCCTCGCGCTCTACGGTGTGACCAATACGACGCAGACCCAGGCCAAGCAGCGTTGCCTTGTGTTTCGGCAGACGACCGATTGCACTGCGGGTTTGAGTAATTTTAATAGTCTTTGCCATGGTTTATTTCCCCAGAATTTCTTCAACGGATTTACCACGCTTGGCAGCGACCATTTCCGGAGATTTCATATTTTCCAGGCCATCGATAGTTGCACGAACCACGTTAATCGGGTTAGTAGAACCATACGCTTTAGCCAGAACGTTACGAACTCCAGCGACTTCCAGAACGGCGCGCATTGCACCACCGGCGATGATACCGGTACCTTCGGAAGCCGGCTGCATGAATACACGAGAACCCGTGTGAGTACCCTTAACCGGGTGCTGCAGGGTGCCGTGGTTCAGCGCGACGTTAATCATATTGCGACGGGCTTTTTCCATCGCTTTCTGGATCGCTGCTGGAACTTCACGCGCTTTACCGTAACCAAAACCAACGCGACCGTTACCATCACCAACTACAGTCAGAGCTGTGAAGGAGAAAATACGACCACCTTTAACGGTTTTAGATACGCGGTTAACCGCGATCAGCTTTTCCTGCAGTTCGCCAGCTTGTTTTTCGATGTGAGCCATCTTACACCTCTACCTTAGAACTGAAGGCCAGCTTCACGGGCAGCATCTGCCAGTGCCTGGACACGACCATGATATTGGAACCCGGAACGGTCAAAAGAAACATCTTTGATGCCTTTTTCCAGAGCGCGTTCAGCAACAGCTTTACCTACAGCTGCAGCAGCGTCTTTGTTACCGGTGTACTTCAATTGTTCAGCGATAGCTTTTTCTACAGTAGAAGCAGCTACCAGAACTTCAGAACCGTTCGGTGCAATTACCTGTGCGTAAATATGACGCGGGGTACGATGTACCACCAGGCGAGTTGCACCCAGCTCCTGGAGCTTGCGGCGTGCGCGGGTCGCACGACGGATACGAGCAGATTTCTTATCCATAGTGTTACCTTACTTCTTCTTAGCCTCTTTGGTACGCACGACTTCGTCGGCGTAACGAACACCCTTGCCTTTATAAGGCTCAGGACGACGGTAGGCGCGCAGATCTGCTGCAACCTGACCGATCAGCTGTTTATCAGCGCCTTTCAGCACGATTTCAGTCTGAGACGGACATTCTGCAGTGATTCCCGCAGGCAGCTGATGGTCAACTGGGTGAGAGAAACCTAAAGCCAGGTTTACTACATTCCCTTTAACCGCTGCACGATAACCTACACCAACCAGCTGAAGCTTCTTAGTGAAGCCTTCGGTAACACCGACAACCATTGCATTCAGCAGGGCACGCGCGGTACCAGCCTGAGCCCATCCATCTGCGTAACCATCACGCGGACCGAAGGTCAGTGCATTATCTGCATGATTTACTGCAACAGCATCGTTGAGAGTACGAGTCAGCTCGCCGTTTTTACCTTTGATCGTAATAACCTGACCGTTGATTTTTACATCAACGCCGGCAGGAATAACGACCGGTGCTTTAGCAACACGAGACATTTTTTCCTCCGATTAGGCTACGTAGCAGATAATTTCGCCACCAAGACCAGCCTGGCGCGCTGCACGATCAGTCATAACACCTTTAGAGGTAGAAACAACTGCGATACCCATGCCAGCCATAACTTTCGGCAGCTCGTCTTTACGCTTATAAATGCGCAGACCTGGGCGACTGACACGCTGAATGCTTTCTACAACAGCTTTACCCTGGAAATACTTGAGAGTAAGTTCCAGTTCCGGCTTGGTGTCGCCTTCAACTTTAAAATCTTCAATAAAACCTTCTTCCTTCAGCACGTTGGCAATTGCCACTTTCAGCTTGGAGGAAGGCATGGTGACCGCAGCTTTATTCGCGGCCTGACCGTTACGGATACGGGTCAGCATATCCGCGATCGGATCTTGCATGCTCATCTGTCTTTACTCCCGTGATTCAATTGGTAATTACCAGCTAGCCTTTTTCAAGCCTGGTACTTCACCGCGCATGGCGGCTTCACGCAGTTTGATACGGCTCAACCCGAACTTGCCCACATAGCCATGCGGACGACCTGTTTGACGGCAGCGGTTACGCTGACGGGACGGGCTGGAATCACGCGGCAGAGACTGCAGCTTGAGAACTGCGTTCCAACGATCTTCGTCGGTCGCGTTCACATCAGAGATAATAGCTTTCAGTTCAGCGCGTTTTGCGAAGTACTTATCAGCTAAAGCTACGCGCTTTACTTCGCGTGCTTTCATTGATTGCTTAGCCATTCAGTAACCCTACCTTACTTGCGGAACGGGAAGTCAAAGGCAGCCAGCAGAGCACGGCCTTCTTCGTCAGATTTCGCAGTAGTGGTAATGGTAATATCCAAACCACGCACGCGGTCGACTTTATCGTAGTCGATTTCTGGGAAGATGATCTGCTCACGGACACCCATGCTGTAGTTACCACGACCGTCGAAAGACTTAGCGGACAAGCCACGGAAGTCACGGATACGTGGAACAGCAATAGTGATCAGGCGCTCAAAGAACTCCCACATGCGTTCGCCACGCAGAGTTACTTTACAGCCGATCGGATAGCCCTGACGGATTTTGAAGCCTGCAACTGATTTGCGTGCTTTGGTGATCAGCGGTTTTTGACCGGAGATTGCTGTCAGGTCAGCTGCTGCGTTATCCAGCAGTTTCTTGTCAGCGATCGCTTCACCAACACCCATGTTCAGGGTGATCTTCTCGACCCGAGGGACTTGCATGACAGAATTGTAGTTAAACTCAGTCATGAGTTTAGCGACTACTTCGTCTTTGTAGTAATCATGCAGTTTCGCCATCGTACTACTCCAAATTACTTGATAGTTTCGCTGTTAGATTTGAAGAAACGGACTTTTTTGCCGTCTTCGAATCTAAAGCCTACACGGTCAGCCTTGCCGGTTGCCGCGTTGAAGATAGCAAGGTTAGAGATCTGAATAGCTGCTTCTTTCTCTACGATGCCGCCTGGTTGGTTCAGGGCCGGAACCGGCTTCTGATGTTTCTTAACCAGGTTGATACCTTCAACAATGACCTTGCCGGAAGACAGGACATTCTTAACTTTACCGCGTTTACCTTTATCTTTACCGGTTAACACGATAACTTCGTCATCACGACGGATCTTCGCTGCCATGATTCGCTCCTTAGAGTACTTCTGGTGCCAGAGAGATAATTTTCATGAACTTCTCGTTACGAAGTTCACGAGTTACCGGCCCAAAAATACGCGTACCGATAGGTTGCTCGCTGTTATTGTTTAAAATAACGCATGCATTACCATCGAAGCGAATGACAGAACCGTCCGGGCGACGAACACCCTTCTTGGTGCGCACCACTACCGCCTTCAGCACATCACCTTTTTTGACCTTACCACGCGGAATTGCTTCCTTGATGGTGATCTTGATGATATCGCCGACGCCTGCGTAGCGACGGTGCGAGCCACCCAGAACCTTGATACACATTACGCGACGTGCACCGGAGTTGTCGGCGACGTTCAGCATAGTCTGTTCTTGGATCATTTTAGTGCTCCGCTAATGTCAACTACTACTGAGACCCGAAAATCAGGTCGTTAAAAAAGCCCCATATCGGGGGCGCGGCATTATAACACCGCTTCAACGATATGGGTAGAAAAAATAAACGGCTCATCGCTGAGCCGTTTATTCGTTGAGAATGCCTACTGTATTACAGAACGGCTTTCTCTACAACGCGAACCAGCGTCCAGGACTTAGTCTTGGACAGCGGACGGCATTCGCGGATTTCAACCACGTCACCAGTACCGCATTCGTTGTTCTCGTCATGTACGTGCAGTTTGGTCGTACGCTTAATGAATTTACCGTAGATCGGGTGTTTCACAAAACGTTCGATAGCAACAACGATGGATTTCTCCATTTTATCGCTAACAACGCGACCTTGCAGAGTACGGATTTTATCGGTCATTACGCACCCGCCTTCTCAGTCAGTAAAGTCTTAACGCGTGCGACGTCACGACGCACTTGCTTCAACAGGTGAGACTGTTGCAGCTGGCCACTTGCAGCCTGCATACGCAGGTTGAACTGCTCACGCAGCAGATTCAGCAGCTCGGTGTTCAGCTCTTCAACACTCTTCTCACGCAGCTCTTTTGCTTTCATTACATCACCGTCTTAGTTACAAAGGTGGTTTTAATCGGCAGTTTCGCTGCTGCCAGCTTGAATGCTTCACGGGCCAGCTCTTCCGGTACGCCGTCCATTTCATACAGGACTTTACCCGGCTGAATCAAGGCAACCCAATACTCCACGTTACCTTTACCTTTACCCATACGCACTGCCAGCGGCTTTTCAGTGATCGGTTTGTCCGGGAATACACGGATCCAGATCTTACCTTGACGCTTAACTGCACGGGTCATAGCACGACGTGCTGCTTCGATCTGACGGGCAGTCAGACGACCACGGCCAACAGCTTTCAGACCGAAGCTGCCGAAGCTAACATCCGCGCCAGCAGCCAGACCGCGGTTACGGCCTTTGTGCATTTTACGGAATTTTGTACGCTTTGGTTGTAACATCAGCGACGCTCCTTATTTACGGCCTTTACGCTGCTGCTTTTTAGGTTGCGCAGCCGGTTTTTCCGGTTGTTCAACAGCAGCCATACCACCCAGGATCTCGCCTTTGAAGATCCATACCTTAACGCCGATTACACCGTAAGTGGTGTGCGCTTCAGAGGTGTTGTAGTCGATGTCAGCACGCAGAGTGTGCAGCGGTACGCGACCTTCGCGGTACCATTCGGTACGTGCGATTTCCGCGCCGCCCAGACGGCCGCTAACTTCAACTTTGATACCTTTAGCGCCCAGACGCATTGCGTTCTGTACAGCACGCTTCATAGCACGACGGAACATAACGCGACGTTCCAGCTGAGAAGTGATGCTGTCAGCAACCAATTTTGCGTCCAGTTCAGGCTTACGCACTTCGGCGATATTGATCTGAGCAGGAACGCCAGCAATATCCGCTACGACTTTGCGCAGTTTTTCTACGTCTTCGCCTTTCTTACCGATAACGATACCCGGGCGAGCGGTGTGAATGGTCACACGGATGCTCTTAGCCGGACGCTCGATAACGATACGAGATACAGACGCTTTAGCCAGTTCCTTAGTCAGGTACTGACGTACTTTAAAATCGCTGTCCAGGTTGTCAGCGAATTCTTTGGTGTTCGCAAACCAGGTTGAGTTCCATGGTTTTACAATACCCAGGCGAATACCATTAGGATGTACTTTCTGACCCATTGCTAGTCTCCAGAGTCTCAGCGATCGGACACAACCACAGTAATGTGGCTGGTGCGCTTCAGGATGCGATCTGCACGACCTTTTGCACGCGGCATAATGCGCTTCATGCTCGGGCCTTCGTCTACGAAAATTTTCGTAACTTTCAGATCGTCAATGTCAGCGCCATCGTTGTGTTCAGCGTTAGCAATGGCAGATTCCAGGACTTTCTTAACCAGTACAGCCGCTTTCTTATTGGTGTAGGTCAGAATATCCAGAGCCTGCGACACTTTCTTACCGCGAATCAGGTCTGCAACAAGGCGAACCTTCTGAGCAGAAGAACGAGCATGGCGATGTTGAGCTAAAGTTTCCATCTCTTCCTCCTACCTTATTTCTTCTTCGCTTTTTTATCAGCAGCATGGCCGCGATAAGTACGAGTCGGTGCGAATTCACCCAGTTTGTGACCGACCATTTCGTCGGAAACAAATACCGGAACGTGCTGACGACCATTATGGACAGCGATGGTCAAACCGATCATGTTAGGAAAGATCGTTGAACGACGGGACCAAGTGCGCAGGGGCTTCTTGTCTCCGCTTTCCACCGCTTTCTCTACCTTCTTCAGCAAGTGCAGGTCAATAAAAGGACCTTTCTTGAGAGAACGTGGCATGGCTTATCCTCTAAAATTATTTGCTACGGCGACGTACGATGAATTTATCAGTACGCTTGTTGCTGCGGGTCTTCTTACCTTTGGTCTGAACGCCCCACGGAGTTACCGGGTGCTTACCAAAGTTACGACCTTCACCACCACCATGTGGGTGGTCGACTGGGTTCATCGCAGTACCGCGAACGGTAGGACGAACACCACGCCAGCGTGCAGCACCTGCTTTACCCAGAACGCGCAGCATATGCTCAGCATTGCCAACTTCGCCCAGAGTTGCACGGCAGTCTGCTTCGACTTTACGCATTTCACCAGAACGCAGACGCAGGGTGACATAAGCACCATCACGAGCAACGATCTGAACGTAAGTACCAGCGGAACGTGCCAGCTGACCGCCTTTACCTGGTTTCATTTCTACGTTATGAACGGTAGAACCAACCGGGATATTGCGCATCGGCAGGGTGTTACCTGCTTTGATTGCAGCATCAACGCCAGACTGAATCTGGTCGCCAGCTTTCAGGCCTTTAGGGGCCAGGATGTAACGGCGTTCACCGTCTTTGTACAGAACCAGCGCGATGTTCGCGGAGCGGTTCGGATCGTACTCAAGACGTTCAACAACTGCCGGGATACCGTCTTTGTTGCGTTTGAAGTCAACAATACGATAAGCCTGCTTGTGACCACCACCGATGTGACGAGTGGTGATACGGCCATTGTTGTTACGACCACCGGATTTGCTGTTTTTTTCAACCAGCGGAGCAAAAGGTTTGCCCTTGTGCAGCTCTGGGTTGACCACTTTAACAACGTGGCGACGACCCGGAGATGTCGGTTTACATTTAACAACTGCCATTGTATTACTCCTCCGACTTACTCAGCGCCGCCGACGAAGTCCAGATTCTGGCCTTCCTTCAGGGTGACGTAAGCTTTTTTCCAGTCGCTACGACGACCGATACGCTGTCCGTGACGTTTAACTTTCCCTTTAACTACCAGGGTGTTAACGACTTCGACTTCGACTTCAAACAGTTTCTGCACAGCAGCTTTGATTTCTGCTTTGGTCGCGTCTTTAGCAACTTTGAGAACGATGGTGTTAGTTTTTTCCATCGCAGTAGACGCTTTTTCAGAAACGTGCGGTGCGCGCAGCACTTTCAGCAGACGTTCTTCACGAATCATGCCAGCATCTCCTCAACTTGCTTAACAGCATCAGCAGTCATTACGACTTTGTCGAAGGCGATCAGGCTAACCGGGTCGATACCAGTTGCATCGCGTACGTCAACCTTGTGCAGGTTGCGCGCAGCCAGGAACAGGTTTTCGTCCAGCTCACCGGTGATGATCAGCACATCTTCCAGAGCCATGTCTTTCAGTTTCTGTGCCAGCAGCTTAGTTTTAGGCGCTTCTACAGAGAATGATTCGACAACGATCAGACGATCCTGACGTACCAGTTCGGACAGAATGCTTTTCAGCGCGCCGCGGTACATCTTTTTGTTAACTTTTTGACTGTGGTCCTGTGGACGAGCAGCGAAGGTCACGCCACCTGAACGCCAGATCGGGCTCTTGATAGAACCTGAACGCGCACGGCCGGTACCTTTCTGGCGCCACGGCTTTTTGCCTGAACCAGTTACTTCAGCACGAGTCTTCTGAGCACGAGTACCCTGACGAGCACCAGCTGCATAAGCAACAACAACCTGGTGAACCAGCGCTTCGTTGAAATCACGACCGAAGGTAGTTTCGGAAACAGTCAGCGCGCTCTGCGCGTCTTTCAATACTAATTCCATTGCTATCCCCTTACGCCTTCACAGCTGGTTTAACGATCAGGTCGCAACCGGTCGCACCCGGAACACCACCTTTAACCAGCAGCAGGTTGCGCTCAGCGTCAACACGTACTACGTCCAGGCTCTGAACGGTTACACGTTCGTTGCCCAGCTGACCTGCCATTTTCTTGCCTTTGAACACTTTG
The DNA here is from genome assembly GCF_006385635.1 of Citrobacter sp. CF971. Classification (NCBI taxonomy): domain Bacteria; kingdom Pseudomonadati; phylum Pseudomonadota; class Gammaproteobacteria; order Enterobacterales; family Enterobacteriaceae; genus Citrobacter; species Citrobacter sp. CF971. The sequence continues at coordinate 4,490,160 of NZ_CP041051.1, forward strand.
CCCGGAGTCTGGTTCTGACCGATAGAACCCGGAACGCGGTGAGACAAGGAGTTACCGTGAGTAGCGTCCTGGGTACGGAAGTTCCAGCGCTTAACGGTACCAGCGAAACCTTTACCTTTAGAGGTACCGGTTACGTCAACTTTTTTAACGTCAGCAAACAGTTCAACGCTAATGTTCTGACCAACGGTGTATTCTTCACCATCTGCCAGACGGAACTCCCACAGGCCGCGGCCAGCTTCTACGCCAGCTTTAGCAAAGTGGCCAGCTTCCGGCTTAGTTACGCGGTTAGCTTTTTTAGCACCGGTGGTAACCTGAACAGCGCGATAGCCATCGTTAGCCAGATCTTTAACCTGAGTAACGCGGTTTGCTTCAACTTCGATAACGGTTACTGGGATAGATACGCCATCTTCAGTGAAGATGCGGGTCATACCCACTTTTTTACCGACTAAACCAATCATTGTATCAACCTCTCAATCGCTCGATGACCTGATTAACCCAGGCTGATCTGCACGTCTACACCGGCAGCCAGGTCCAGACGCATCAGAGCATCAACGGTTTTTTCAGTTGGCTCAACGATGTCAACCAGACGCTTGTGAGTACGGATCTCGTACTGATCACGCGCGTCTTTGTTGACGTGCGGGGAGATCAGAACGGTGAAACGCTCTTTGCGGGTCGGCAGCGGGATCGGACCACGAACCTGCGCACCAGTGCGCTTGGCAGTCTCGACGATTTCCGCGGTTGATTGATCGATCAGACGATGATCAAACGCTTTCAAACGGATACGGATTCTTTGGTTCTGCATGAGACCAGAGCTCCAATTATTTTATAGACGAAATAGTTACTCCTCAAACCCATTACGATTGATGGGAGAGTGTAACCGTTCTTACAGAGTTCCCCGATTGGGAACATTGTCTGGTATTGCTTTCGCAGTACCGGTGGCTCATATCGAACCGCTGTCAATATTAGACAAGCCCGCGCATTATACGTAAATCTCAGTCTTAAGCAAGTGCCGCGTAGAAATTAATCACTCGTTCATAAATGCGGGCCTCCTTCCACTCTGATTGTATGTCCTGTGATGCAACGCGTTTTCCTTGGAAGAGAGCATCCATAACTCACATCCCGGACTTGTAGGGCCGGCGTGCTTACCCGAAGGTAAACTCTTTACCAAATGAGATTTACCCATGTACATCGACCTCCCCTTTCTGCTGATTTATGTTTCGCTATCAGGGTTGCTCTTAGTCCATGACCTGCGTACCGGGTTGCTGCCCGACAAATTTACCTGCCCTCTTTTGTGGGGCGGTCTTATTTATCATCAGTGCTGCAGACCTGCACAGTTATCCGACGCGCTTTGGGGTGCCGTAGCGGGCTATGGGGTATTTGCTTTGTTCTACTGGGGGTATCGTTTGATATGCCGACAGGAAGGATTAGGTTTTGGTGATGTCAAATTCCTTGCCGCACTGGGCGCATGGCATCGCTGGGAATCATTACCACTGTTGGTTTTACTTGCCGCGGGCATGGCATGTTGTCTCGCCGGGATTTCTTGCATCCGTTACGGGAGACAGATGCTAAAAAACCCGCTGCCTTTTGGGCCATATCTGGCGGCTGCGGGTTTCGTTATTGGCTGGGTAAATCTGATACAGGGCGGTTAGTCACTGACTTTAATTTGCGATTGCAGATAATTTTGCAAGCCAAGTTTTGCAATCAGGTCCAGCTCAGTTTCGAGCCAGTCAATATGCCCTTCTTCCTCAGTCAGGATCTCGATCATCATGTCCCGGCTGACATAATCATGAACGCTATCGGCATAGGCAATGGCTTCACGCAGATCTTTCGCCCCATCCAACTCGAGTCGAAGATCGGATTGCAGCATCTCTTCAACGTCTTCGCCAATACCCAACTTGCCAAGATCCTGCAAGTTCGGGAGCCCTTCTAAGAATAAAATACGCTCGATATATTTATCAGCGTGTTTCATCTCATCGATAGATTCATGGTACTCAACATCATTGAGGCGAGTCAGTCCCCAGTTTTTAAACATACGAGCATGGAGAAAATACTGGTTGATCGCGACAAGCTCATTTCCCAATAGTTTATTGAGATAATTTATGATTTTAACATCACCTTTCATTTTATAGTCCCTCCGCTTCCACTCTTAGAGCGTAGATGGGGCTACAGGGATGTCAAAAAAAAGAGTGTGACTTAGGCGATCTCTTTAAATTCTGGCATTTGCGTTAACTCATCCTGCATGACTTCACGGGCAGCACGAATGCACTTACCGCATTGATTTCCTACAGGAATAAATTTACGTAATTGCTGAAAGGACTGAGGGTGAAACTGTCGAACAGCCTGACGTATTTTTTTGTCACTTATCGCATTACACAAACAAACGTACATGATCGCTCCAGTTCAATTTCTGTGCAAAGTGTAAATGAGAATAGTTATGATTACAATAGCACAACGCTATTTACGCGGCGGGAGAATGAATAAAAAATGCGAATAAATATGACAGCTACTAAATTGCAGGCAACAAAAAGGGCGCCGAAGCGCCCTTTTTAAGCTCAAAGCTAATTAATCAATAATTAGCTCATTACTTTAGCAACAACGCCCGCACCAACAGTACGGCCGCCTTCACGGATTGCGAAACGCAGACCGTCGTCCATCGCGATCGGGTGGATCAGGGTAACAACCATTTTGATGTTGTCGCCCGGCATTACCATCTCTACGCCTTCCGGCAGTTCGATGGTACCAGTCACGTCAGTAGTACGGAAGTAGAACTGCGGACGGTAGCCTTTGAAGAACGGAGTATGACGGCCGCCTTCGTCTTTGGACAGAATGTACACTTCAGATTCGAACTTGGTGTGCGGCTTGATAGAGCCCGGCTTAGCCAGTACCTGACCACGTTCGATTTCTTCACGTTTGATACCACGCAGCAGAACACCAACGTTCTCACCAGCACGGCCTTCGTCCAGCAGTTTGCGGAACATTTCAACGCCAGTACAGGTAGACTTAGCAGTCTCTTTGATACCAACGATTTCAACTTCTTCACCAACTTTGATGATACCGCGCTCTACACGACCGGTAACAACGGTACCACGACCGGAGATGGAGAATACGTCTTCGATAGGCAGCAGGAACGGCTTGTCAATCGCACGCTCTGGTTCTGGGATATAAGAATCCAGGAAGCCAGCCAGTTCGATGATTTTCGCTTCCCACTCTGCTTCGCCTTCCAGCGCTTTCAGAGCAGAACCACGAACGATCGGAGTGTCGTCGCCCGGGAAATCGTACTGAGACAGAAGTTCACGAACTTCCATTTCTACCAGTTCCAGCAGCTCTTCGTCATCAACCATGTCGCATTTGTTCAGGAACACGATGATGTACGGAACGCCTACCTGACGACCCAGCAGGATGTGCTCACGAGTCTGCGGCATCGGGCCGTCAGTCGCAGCAACAACCAGGATCGCGCCGTCCATCTGCGCAGCACCGGTGATCATGTTTTTAACATAGTCGGCGTGGCCCGGGCAGTCTACGTGTGCGTAGTGGCGAGTCGGGGTGTCATATTCAACGTGAGAAGTGTTGATGGTGATACCACGAGCTTTTTCTTCCGGCGCGTTATCGATCTGGTCGAATGCACGAGCAGCACCGCCGTAGGTTTTAGCCAGTACGGTAGTGATTGCAGCGGTCAGGGTAGTTTTACCGTGGTCAACGTGGCCGATGGTGCCGACGTTAACGTGCGGTTTTGTACGTTCAAATTTTTCTTTAGACACGGCTATATTCCTTACTATAGTGCTCTCCCCTATGGAGAGAGCACGGGACTTAGGTTTTAATCCTGTGGATTATTTACCACGGGCTTCAATAACGGCCTGAGCAACGTTGTTCGGCGCATCGTCGTACTTCAGGAACTCCATGGAGTAAGAAGCACGGCCTTTGGTCAGAGAACGCAGCTGGGTTGCATATCCGAACATTTCAGACAGCGGAACTTCAGCATGGATAACAACGCCAGTGACGTTGGATTCCTGACCACGAAGCATACCACGACGGCGGCTCAAGTCACCGATTACGTCACCGGTGTTCTCTTCCGGAGTCTCTACTTCAACCTTCATGATAGGCTCAAGCAGAACTGGTTTCGCTTTCTTAAAGCCATCTTTGAAGGCGATAGAAGCGGCCAGTTTAAACGCCAGCTCAGAGGAGTCAACGTCATGGTAAGAACCGAAGTGCAGACGCACGCCCAGATCAACAACCGGGTAACCAGCCAGCGGGCCAGATTTCAGCTGTTCCTGGATGCCTTTATCAACGGCCGGGATGTATTCGCCAGGAATTACACCACCTTTGATGTCGTTGATGAACTCGTAGCCTTTCGGGTTTGAACCCGGCTCCAGCGGGTACATGTCGATAACAACATGACCGTACTGACCGCGACCACCAGACTGCTTAGCGTGTTTACCTTCGATATCGGTAACTTTCGCGCGAATCGCTTCACGGTAAGCAACCTGAGGTTTACCGACGTTCGCTTCAACGTTGAATTCACGCTTCATACGGTCAACGATGATGTCGAGGTGCAGCTCACCCATACCAGCGATAATGGTCTGGTTAGATTCTTCGTCAGTCCATACGCGGAATGACGGGTCTTCTTTAGCCAGACGGCCCAGAGCCAGACCCATTTTTTCCTGGTCAGCTTTGGTTTTCGGTTCTACCGCGATGGAAATTACCGGCTCAGGGAATTCCATACGTTCCAGAATGATCGGGTGATCCGGGTCACACAGAGTGTCACCAGTGGTCACGTCTTTCAGACCGATAGCAGCAGCGATATCGCCCGCGCGAACTTCTTTGATCTCTTCACGTTTGTTAGCGTGCATCTGTACGATACGGCCGAAACGTTCACGTGCAGTTTTCACAGAGTTCAGGATGGTGTCACCGGAGTTAACCACACCAGAGTACACGCGGAAGAAGGTCAGGTTACCCACGAACGGGTCGGTAGCGATTTTGAATGCCAGAGCAGCAAACGGCTCGTCATCGCTAGCATGACGCTCAGCAGGAGTATCTTTACCGTCGTCCAGAATACCGTTGATCGCAGGTACGTCTACTGGGGATGGCAGGTAATCAATTACCGCATCCAGCATCGCCTGAACACCTTTGTTCTTGAACGCAGAACCACAGGTTACCAGGATGATTTCGTTGTTCAGAACACGCTGACGCAGAGCTTTTTTGATCTCTTCTTCAGTCAGTTCTTCACCACCCAGGTATTTCTCCATCAGCTCTTCTGAAGCTTCTGCAGCGGACTCGATCAGGTTCTGGTGCCATTCTTCAGCCAGTTCCTGCATGTCAGCCGGGATATCTTCATAAGTGAAGGTTACGCCTGCATCTTCTTCGTTCCAGTTGATGGCTTTCATTTTCACCAGGTCAACAACACCGGTGAACGCTTCTTCAGCGCCAATTGCCAGCTGCAGCGGAACAGGGTTCGCGCCCAGACGGGTTTTGATCTGACCAACAACTTTCAGGAAGTTCGCACCCATACGGTCCATTTTGTTAACGAACGCAATGCGCGGAACTTTATATTTGTTTGCCTGACGCCATACGGTTTCAGACTGAGGCTGAACACCACCAACTGCGCAGTAAACCATTACTGCACCATCAAGCACACGCATGGAACGTTCTACTTCGATAGTGAAGTCAACGTGCCCCGGGGTGTCGATGATGTTTACGCGATGCGGTTCATACTGCTTAGCCATACCAGACCAGAATGCAGTAGTCGCTGCGGAGGTGATAGTAATACCACGTTCCTGCTCCTGCTCCATCCAGTCCATGGTGGCTGCGCCGTCATGAACTTCACCGATTTTATGGTTTACACCGGTGTAGAACAGAATACGTTCGGTAGTAGTGGTTTTACCGGCGTCGATGTGCGCACTGATACCGATGTTACGGTAGCGCGCGATGGGTGTTGTACGAGCCATTTGATTCCTCGTTTATCTTTTAGGCGTTCAATTTAAGTAGCCCAAAGCGGGCTGCTTACTAGAAGCGCCCGCCTGGTGACTAAAACTCCGAAGGGATTACCAACGGTAGTGTGCGAACGCCTTGTTGGCTTCTGCCATACGGTGAACGTCTTCACGTTTCTTAACTGCAGTACCTTTGTTTTCTGCAGCATCAGAAAGTTCGTTCGCCAGGCGCAGAGCCATGGATTTATCACCGCGTTTACGAGCAGCTTCAACGATCCAACGCATTGCCAGAGCATTACGACGGACCGGACGGACTTCAACTGGTACCTGATAAGTAGAACCACCAACGCGGCGAGACTTAACTTCGACAGTCGGGCGCACGTTTTCGAGAGCTACTTCGAAAGCTTCCAGTTCGTTTTTACCAGAACGCTGAGCCAGGGTCTCCAGCGCGCTGTATACGATAGTTTCGGCAGTAGATTTTTTACCATCTACCATCAGGATATTTACAAATTTAGCCAGCAGTTCTGATCCGAACTTCGGATCCGGCAGAATTTTACGCTGACCAATGACGCGACGACGTGGCATGGAAATACTCCGTTGTTAATTCAGGATTGTCCAAAACTCTAAGAGTTTAGTTTGACATTAATATAAAACGTTTGGCCTTACTTAACGGAGAACCATTAAGCCTTAGGACGTTTCACGCCATACTTGGAGCGTGATTGCTTACGGTCTTTAACGCCGGAGCAGTCAAGCGCACCACGAACGGTGTGGTAACGAACACCCGGGAGGTCTTTTACACGACCGCCACGGATCAGGATCACGGAGTGCTCCTGCAGGTTGTGACCTTCACCACCGATGTAGGAAGTCACTTCAAAACCGTTAGTCAGACGAACACGGCAAACTTTACGCAGTGCGGAGTTCGGTTTTTTAGGAGTGGTAGTATATACACGAGTACATACGCCACGTTTCTGCGGGCATGCTTCCAGCGCAGGCACGTTGCTTTTTGCAACTTTGCGTGCACGTGGTTTGCGTACCAGCTGGTTAACTGTTGCCATTAAATAGCTCCTGGTTTTAGCTTTTGCTTCGTAAACACGTAATAAAACGACCTCATACAATATGAGGACGCAGAATTTTAGGTCGGTGTCGAAAAGGTGTCAAGAAATATACAACGATCCCACAATTACCAGGACATCTGGCTGGGATGCTTCACCGTAAGTCTGACGAAGTCAGTATAGCTAACCCTGACGACACTGTCTGAAATTTGACCGCTCAACCCGCGAGCCTTAATGTCTTCTTCCAGTACATAGACCTTAATGGAGGCATTTTGCAGACTTTCAAGGAAACGGCTTCCTTCGATTGCTGCCGTCACGCCATCCTGGAGCAATAAAAGCTCATCGTCTTTATCAATCAGACGAAGAAGAGAGGAGAAATCGGTAAGCCACGCGGAGCGATGTAGTGTGTGCAGCATGAGAGTCTCAAAACCTTAAAATGACGTCATAGTTGCCTAACTCACGGCGTAAATCTTCCGGTTCAAGCGCTGTCGCATCGATCACAAAATTACTCCCCTGCTGAAGGCCCCGCTCGCGTAATGAGGCAGCGCAGAGCCAACATTGATCGATATCGTACAACCCTAACAGTTTGAAGGTCGCGATATAGTCTCGCGCCAGCACGGCATCCGGTTGCTGTCCCTGAAGGATTTGAAAGACGCCATCACCGATAAAAAACACACCGAGATCTTCCGTTAATGCAGAGGTCGCCAGCAATGCATCTAACCCTTCACGGCCAGATGCGCTGCCGTGCGGCACGGTAGAAAAGACAAAAGCAACACGTTTCATCAGAATTGCACCACGCGATCGCAGGTCAGGGATGCCTCAGCCAGCGATCCAAGCCCGCTGAGGTTAAAACCTGATTGTAAATTAGCTCCTGCCAGCCCCAGCCGCTTTGCCTCAGTCTCATCAACCACGCCGCGTCGCAACGCCGCAGCCACGCAAATATTCAGTGTTACACCATGCTGTTGGTTCAGCTGTTGCCAGGCCCGTACCAGATCGTATTCATCACTGGCAGGCGAAGTGAGTAGGTTGGCGTTATACACACCTTCACGATAGAAAAAGACGCTGCTTAGCTCATGCCCTTCTTTGAGTAGTGCATGAGCAAATTGCAACGCGCTGCTCGCCTGCTGCGTGCCGTACGCAGGCCCCGTCACCATGATGGCAAAACGCATTACTTATCTTGCCCCTGGAAATCGCCACTTTTGAACTGACGAATATAGAGGTAGACCGTATGTTTGGAGATGTTCAGCCGATCGGCGACCTGGTTGATGGCATCTTTAATATCGAAGATGCCTTTCTCATACAAATTCAGGACGATCTGGCGGTTCTTCGCGTTGTTGGAAACATTACGATCGGCATTCACTTCTTCGATTGTGAATTCCAGCGTCTGGGTAACCAGATCTTCCACCGAAGAAGCGAAGTTGACGGCAGAGCCCACTTCCGGGGTTTCCGGTGGGATAAAGGTATTCATTATCTGCGAGAAAGGGACATCAAGGTTCATGTTGATGCACAGCAGACCAATCACGCGATGCTCACGGTTGCGAATGGCAATCGTCACCGACTTCATCAAGACACCGCTTTTCGCACGTGTGAAGTAACACTTCGACACGCTGCTATCCGCACCCGTCATATCATGCAGCATACGCAACGCAAGGTCAGTAATCGGTGAGCCAATTTTACGGCCCGTGTGTTCACCGTTAGCAATGCGGATGGCCGAGCATTTCAAATCCTGCAAAGAGTGCAATACGATTTCACAATGGGAACCAATGAGCATCGCCAACCCGTCCACTACCGCTTCGTAGGATTTGAGGATATCGAAGTCGGTTTGATCGAAAGGACGTTGATCCAGCAAATCTAGCTCACTGGTTTCGTTGGTTAAAAGCGACCTGGACATGAAAAAAAGCACTCCTTTTCAGGAGCCTGTCGTTATGTTGTCAGGGCAGGCTCATCACTATTATAGGGGCATCTAAAGTAATACAGCGCACAAGGCGCTTTCCAGTATTAATTATATCCTGTCGATAATAAAAAACCGCCGCCCTGTGGGCGGCGGTTTCTGTTAGCTTATTTTTTGCTGCTGTCTGCAGCTTTATCTGCCGGTGCAGCATCTGGCTGCGCGTCAGCTTTCGGTGCCGGTTTGATGTCTAACAGTTCAACATCAAAGACCAGCGTAGAGTTGGCCGGAATGCCCGGAACGCCCGTTTTGCCGTAAGCCAGATCCGGTGGGATAACCAGCTGGATTTTGCCGCCTTTCTTGATGTTTTTCAGGCCTTCAGTCCAGCCCGGGATCACGCCGTCAAGACGGAAAGAGAGCGGCTCACCACGGGTATAAGAGTTATCAAACTCTTTACCATCGATCAGCGTACCTTTGTAGTTAACAACCACGGTATCGCTGTCTTTCGGTGCAGCGCCGGTACCTTCTTTCTCTACTTTGTAGACCAGGCCAGTAGCCGAGGTTTTAACGCCTTTCTCTTTAGCAAATTTCTCGCGGTAAACTTTACCTTTGGCTTCGTTGTCAGCCGCGTCTTTTTCCATTTTTGCCTGAGCGGAGCTCTTCACGCGCGCTTCAAACGCCTGCAGAGTTTGTTCGATTTCCTGGTCAGACAGTTTGCTCTTGTCTGCAAACGCATCCTGAACACCAGCGATCAGCTGATCTTTATCCAGTTTGATGCCCAGCTTTTCCTGCTCTTTCAGAGAGTTTTCCATATAACGACCCAGGGACGCGCCCAGCGCGTAAGCGGCTTTTTGGTCGTCATTCTTGAATGCTGCTTTGCTGTCAGCAGTAGCGGCTGGTTTCGCAGCATCAGCAGCGAAGGTGATCGGGGCATGCAGAGCAACAGCCATTGTGGTCGCCAGCAGCGTTACTTTAAACAGTGATTTCATCCATATCTCCAGGGCCGGGGCATCTCACCCCAGGGTTAACTAACATAAAAATGTACTATAAAGCGTTGCAGAACAAATCAACATACAGGCACGCCCTATTATCACCACTTTTCAGACTCTTTTTGTTTAAATTAGTTTCGTTACCGAAGATTGAGTGCTGTGCAAACAGGCAAAGTTAAGTAGAATTCGCCGCAGTCCGCGATCTGCCGGAGAAAAAAGAAAGAGGTGAATCATGCAGGATACAACAATGGAAACTCGCCTGGCTGAACTGGAAAGTCGCCTGGCATTTCAGGAGATAACCATTGAAGAGCTCAACGTGACGGTGACCGCGCATGAACTGGAAATGGCCAAACTGCGCGACCATCTGCGTCTGCTGACGGAAAAGCTCAAAGCAACGCAACCGTCCCACATCGCGTCGCAATCTGAAGAGACCCCTCCGCCACATTATTGAGACGTAAAAAAGCGGGGATATCCCCGCTTTTTTTGTGTCCGAAAGCGCTAACGCTTATCGGATCTACTCACATATACCCAAAGGATTTCAAATCACAGCAAGGCGGCAAGCTTGAGGAAGTCCTGGGAGCATAGATAACTATGTGACCAGGATTCGAAAGCGCAGCCAACACCGCTGTGGGTTGAAAGACGAAGGGTATTAGTGGCAACCGCAGCCGCCGCCGTTACCTTTACCGCCACCGCCGCAGCAGCCTTCGCCGCCGTGCTCGTGACCATGGTCGTGGCCGTGTCCACCGCAGCAACCGTCATGACCGTGGTCATGATCGTGGTCGTGACCGTGCGCACCGTGAACGTGGCCGTGAGCCAGTTCTTCTTCGGTCGCTTCGCGGATAGCAACAACTTCTACGTTGAATTTCAGATTCTGGCCAGCCAGCATGTGGTTACCGTCAACCACAACGTGGTCGTCTTCCACTTCGGTAATTTCTACCGGTACTGGACCCTGGTCAGTTTCAGCCAGGAAACGCATGCCAACCTGCAGTTCGTCAACGCCCATGAAGACGTCTTTAGGAACGCGCTGCACCAGGTTTTCGTCGTACTGACCGTATGCGTCGTTTGCGCCAACAGCAACATCGAATTTGTCGCCAACTTCATGACCGTCCAGCGCTGTTTCCAGGCCAGAAATCAGGGAACCGTGACCATGCAGGTAGTCCAGCGGTGCACTCACCGGAGACTCATCAACCAACACACCGTCTTCTGTACGTACCTGATAGGCCAGGCTGACCACCAGGTCCTTTGCTACTTTCATGATATCTCCTGAGCATGGAAAGAATAGTGGCGCAGATTGTAGCGGAATTCTGCACCTGTGTACCCTCTAGCTTAAAAAAAGCTGCGCCATATCGCTAGTCCGGATGAAAAATCCCGATCACTTGCTCTTCTTTGCGAACGTGCTCGCGCGCCTCTTTATCGGCTTCCCGCATCTGATGACCGCACTTAACACACTCAACAATATCGATATTATTTTCACGCCACATCGCCAGCGTATCCTGCGACTGGCAGGACGGACATTTTGCGCCTGCGATAAAACGTTTACGAATTGCCATGATTATCCTCTACTCAAATTCATCCCAGCCATCCAGCTGACGTCGCTCTTGCTGCATCTCTCGTTGGAAAATTTCCTCCAGCTCGCGCCGTGCTTCCCTTGCTCGAGAGATTTGTACCGTATCGGTATGCATGGGGATCAGTTCCCGCAGCATGCGCATATCCAGCCGACGGAAATGCAGCTGAGCACGCTGGGCCTGGTGCGGATGCATCCCCAGTGTAACCAGCGTTTTACGCCCCAACTCCAGCGCACTGGAGAACGTTTCGCGGGAAAACTGCGTCACACCGGCCTGTAATAACTCATGCGCCTCTACACGTCCGCGCGCTCGCGCAAGAATATGCAAATGCGGAAAATACTGTTGGCACAGTTCCACCAGTTTCATTGTGTCTTCAGGCTCATTACAGGTAATAACAATAGACTGTGCCGCCTCTGCCCCTGCGGAGCGCAACAGTTCCACCTGAGTGGCGTCACCGTAGTAGACCTTATAGCCATATTTGCGCATCAGATTCACCGCGCTGATATCTCGCTCCAGGACGGTAATACGCATTTTATTGGCCATCAACAGGCGACCAATAACCTGACCAAAACGCCCAAACCCCACTACAATCACCTGCGGTTTATCATCTTCCACCCAGGGTTTTTCGTCTTCCTCATCCGTGCCGTTAAACTGGCGGGAGAGCCATTTATCAATCAACTTCATCACCAGCGGCGTGGTCATCATCGACAGCGTGACGGTCACCAGCAGCAACGCCATTTGGTCGCCCTGAAACAGCCGTTGCGAGGATGCCGTTGAAAACAGCACGAAAGCGAATTCACCGCCCTGACTTAAAACCCCGGCAAATTGCATCCGTTCAGAGCTTCTCATGCCGTTAAGACGCGCCAGTACATACAGCACCAGCATTTTTACGACCACCAGCACGATCACACTCGCTGCCACCCACAGAATATGGGTGTAGAGCACGCCGAGATTGAGCGACATGCCAACGGAGATAAAAAACAGCCCGAGCAACAGTCCTTTAAAAGGATCGATTGCCGTTTCCAGCTCGTGTCGGTATTCACTTTCCGCCAGCAGCACGCCCGCGATAAACGTTCCCAGCGCCATTGACAGCCCCAGCGCATCCATAAATAAAGCAGAACCCAGCACCAACAGCAGCGTGGCAGCGGTGAACACTTCCCGCACGCCAGAATCCGCAATAAAGCGGAAAACCGGACGCAGCAAATAGCGCCCGCCAATCAGCATGCCGGCAAAGGCCAGCACCTTCATTCCCACTTTAATCCAGTCAAAATGTTCGTCAGCAGACCCCGCCAGCAGCGGAACCAGCGCCAGCGCAGGGATCACCGCCAGATCCTGAAACAGCAGCACCGAAAAACCCAACTGCCCGGATTCACTGCGGTTCATGCCTTTTTCGCGCATCAACTGTAGCGCCATCGCGGTCGATGACATCGCCAGACCAATGCCGCCAACCACTGCCGCCTGCCAGGAGAACGCAGTGAGCATCAATAATCCGGCCAGCACCACCGCGCTCAGCATCACCTGCGCGGCGCCGACGCCAAAAATTGAACGCCGCAGTTGCCACAGCTTGGCCGGGTTAAGTTCCAACCCAATGATGAACATCAGAAAAACTACGCCCAGCTCGGAAAAGTGCAGGATTTCATCCACATCACTGATGAACCCTAATCCCCACGGGCCGATGGCAATACCCGCCAGCAAGTATCCCAACACCGGGCCGATACCCAACCGCGATGCCAACGGTACCGCCGCCACCGCTGCGAAGAGGAACAACACTCCGGCTGTCAACAAATCTGAACCTTCCATCAGCGGCCTCCCACAGGGATCGGATTCGCCAGCCAGTCACCATACGCTTTCGCATGGCTGTCCAGCTCCTGCTTCGTTTGCCTTCTGGCCCAGTAAACGATAATAGGGCTCATCCAGTGCATGCGGCACATACCGGCCGTCAGCTCGAAAGGGCGCAGCACATCGCTCATTGGATAACGGTTTAGCGCGTCATAGCGGTAGGCACTTTCCGGTTCTCCGGTAGTGATAACGCTACGCCAGTACTTTCCCGCCAGTTGATTCCCCCCGGGACCGCTGGCAAATCCACGGCTCAGTACGCGGTCAAGCCACTCCTTTAACAGCGCCGGACAGCTATAGGTATAGAGTGGGTGCTGAAAAACAATCACATCATGCTCACGCAGCAGCGCCTGCTCATGCGGAATATCGATAAAAAAATCAGGATAGTGCGCGTAAAGGTCGTGCACGGTAACATTGCTGAGCTGCATGGCCGGTTTAAGCAGAACACGGTTCGCGACCGAGTCCTGAGATTCCGGATGGGCATACAGCAGCAAGACTTTCGCTGGCTGGAACATCATCCCCCTCCCGGTTTTGTCTTTTGTCTATTTTCGACGTTTTGGGCTACCATTGCGCCTCGGTGCGGCAAACGGCCCGCACATTACATTATCATAATGATAAATTAACATAGTCTGAACATACGGCGCCTTATGATTGTTTTCTCATCGTTACAAATTCGTCGCGGCGTGCGCGTCTTGCTGGACAATGCCACGGCCACCATTAATCCAGGGCAGAAGGTTGGCCTGGTGGGTAAAAATGGCTGCGGTAAATCTACCCTGCTGGCATTGCTGAAAAATGAACTCAGCGCCGACGCTGGAGGATTTACCTATCCGGGAAACTGGCAGCTCGCGTGGGTGAATCAGGAAACGCCTGCGTTGCCACAGCCCGCGCTGGAGTACGTCATTGACGGTGACCGCGAATATCGTCAACTGGAAGCGCAGTTGAACGACGCCAACGAACGTAACGATGGACATGCCATTGCCACTGTCCATGGCAAGCTGGATGCCATCGACGCCTGGACCGTGCGTTCACGCGCCGCCAGCCTGCTGCATGGCCTCGGTTTCTCCAACGAACAGCTTGAACGGCCGGTCAGCGACTTCTCCGGTGGCTGGCGTATGCGCCTCAACCTGGCCCAGGCACTGATTTGCCGTTCAGACCTGCTACTGCTCGATGAACCTACCAACCACCTCGATCTCGACGCGGTGATCTGGCTGGAAAGATGGCTGAAAAGCTATCAGGGCACGCTGATCTTGATCTCCCACGACCGCGACTTCCTCGATCCGGTGGTGGATAAAATTATTCATATCGAACAGCAAACCATGTTCGAGTACACCGGCAACTACAGCGCGTTTGAAATACAGCGTGCGACCCGCCTCGCGCAGCAACAGGCCATGTACGAAAGCCAGCAGGAGCGCGTGGCACATCTGCAAAGCTATATCGATCGTTTCCGCGCTAAAGCAACGAAAGCAAAACAGGCGCAGAGTCGTATCAAAATGCTGGAACGCATGGAGCTGATTGCCCCAGCGCACGTGGACAACCCGTTCCACTTCAGCTTCCGTGAACCGGAAAGCCTGCCAAACCCGCTGCTGAAGATGGAAAAGGTCAGCGCTGGCTACGGCGATCGCGTCATTCTCGATTCGATCAAACTGAATCTGGTGCCGGGTTCCCGCATCGGTCTGCTCGGTCGCAACGGCGCGGGTAAATCGACGCTGATTAAGCTGCTGGCCGGCGAACTGGCCCCCATCAGCGGCGAGATTGGCCTGGCGAAAGGCATCAAGCTGGGCTACTTCGCGCAGCACCAGCTGGAGTTTTTACGCGCCGATGAATCACCAATTCAGCATCTGGCACGCATGGCGCCGCAGGAGCTGGAGCAGAAACTGCGAGACTACCTGGGTGGATTCGGCTTCCAGGGCGATAAAGTCAGCGAAGAGACTCGCCGCTTCTCCGGTGGCGAAAAAGCGCGTCTGGTGCTGGCATTGATCGTCTGGCAGCGCCCGAACCTGCTGCTGCTCGATGAACCGACCAACCACCTGGACTTAGATATGCGTCAGGCGCTGACCGAAGCGCTGATCGATTTTGAAGGCGCGCTGGTTGTCGTCTCGCACGACCGTCACCTGATCCGCTCCACCACCGACGACCTCTATCTGGTACACGACAAGAAAGTCGAGCCGTTTGATGGCGATCTGGAGGATTATCAGCAGTGGCTGAGCGATGTCCAGAAACAGGAAAATCAGAGCGACGAACCGGCGAAAGAGAGCGTTAACAGCGCCCAGGCACGTAAAGACCAGAAGCGTCGTGAAGCGGAACTGCGCACCCTGACACAACCCTTGCGTAAAGAGATTACCCGTCTGGAAAAAGAGATGGAGAAACTGCACGCGCAGTTGGCGCAGGCGGAAGAGAAACTCGGCGACAGCGAACTGTACGACCAAAGCCGCAAAGCCGAACTCACCGCTTGTCTGCAGCAGCAGGCCAGTGCGAAATCCGGGCTGGAAGAGTGTGAAATGGCCTGGCTGGAGGCTCAGGAGCAGCTTGAGCAGATGCTCGCCGAGTAGTCATAATTGCCGGATCCGACGCCAATACGTCCTATCCGGCATTTTTGTTGAATTATCCCTGCATCGCCAGACGCTGGCGGATTTCTTCGAAATGCTCGCGGTTAAACAGCTTGCCGTTGAGAAAACGAGTTTTCAGCTCCCCTTCCTGCTCTTGCTCCCAAGTCTGTTCATCATGCAGACGCAGTTCCCCTTGCTCATCACGTGTAACGCGAAGCAGACCACGGGCTGAACGCTTCAGGCCATTATCGGTTTTCGGCTCTTTGAAAATCGTCCGGCCTTTGCCGTCGACTTCTCCCCACGTCGCTTTCATCGCAAAACCGAAGGTGTCACGCGTGTTGTACTGATAGGTAAAGGAACCGACGCCAAACACGACGTTTGAACTGGCAAATCCTTTCGCTTCCAGACGACGCAGGATCTCATTCGCCCGCTCAAGGGTGATGGAGTCGCCATAAATCAGTCCAACATGCGGGTCGAGCACCTTGTAACCTTTAGCGTTAATCGTGCCGCCAAAAATCTCCCACAGCACTTCCACGGACCCTTTCTCCTGAGCGGTACGATCGCTGCTTGTATCGTTATCTTCGCCAGTACCGCACAGAATCTCTACCGGGTTGCCGCTATCCGGACGGAATACCACACGACCTTCACGCGCCAGAATGATGCTCTTCAGTTCGCGGGTATATTCCGTCAGCACCTGCCAGTAGTCCCAGGTATCAGATACTATCGATACAAATCCTTGCGGGTAGAGATCGGCAATCAGGCGGCGGAAGGTTTCAATTTCATGCTCGCGCTCGCCCATACACATCACGCTGTGTTCAGTAGCTGGAATACTGGCGCCGATAAAATAGGGCTCGCCGTCGGTGTAGTAATCGCGGGCGTACAACAGAGATGGAATACTGTCGGTCCCTTTAAAGCTCAACAAATGCCCACTGCCCGCCTGCATGGCGTCCTGTAATCCGGACATACCGCGAAATGAAAAGTCATGGCACTGGAAGTCAAGATGCGTCAGGTCGCTACAGGTTTTCTGTGCCCAGCGTGCGCAGATTTTACGGTAATGGTGAGCAATCGTGGCGTTTGTCGACGCTTTCCACAATTCCGCCGACAGGATTGTCTCCAGGTAATTCACCAGCCAGAAAAATTCGGGTTTGGTGTTGATAATGGTTAAAACCGGCACAGTCATTGGAACTTTGCTACCTTCATCCAGCGCCTTGATATTCAGCGGCAGATAGCCCAACTGATGCAATGCACGAATATGGTCCACCGCCACCGCATCTTTGCCGAGATAGCTATCCATGACCTGTTTGTATTCACTCACAACCTCATCTTCCGGGCGGGCAAAGAACGCCTCATTAAACAGGTCGACTAAAAACCACTGCATAAACCCCTGCAGGCCGAAAAATACCAGTTTGCCATCCGCCAACGGCGAGGAGAAAAAGCGATCGCTGCGTGGGGTAAAGTTGGAATACACGCGACGGGTGCCCTGCGGATACTGCACGCGGTGAGACACTTTGTAGCCATCGATAGCTAAAATTGGATTCATTTTCATAATCAGTCTCTCCCTCAGGCGCGGTAAATCGCGTCAATATCGATAAGTTCAAGCTGCGGATGTTCCAGCGTCGGGGCAGCTAAAGAAGTGGTGGTGTAGATGGCGTCAATACCATTAGCAAACAGGTGTTCAACGCCCTTAGAAAAGATCCCGTGGGTGACGTACAGGCTAACGCTGCGGGCACCGGCATCACGTAGCACCTGCGCAGAACCTATGAAGGTGCCGCCAGCATCACACAGGTCGTCGACAATCAGCAGATCCCTCCCCCTGACGTCTCCGGCCAATAACGTAAATCCCGTCAGGCTGCCGCTTGCCACATCACGTTTTTTGCTCAGGATGGCGTACTGCTCCACACCGGCCGCTCTGGCTACGGCATCAATCTTCTTCAGCGATCCTGCATCGGGAGCAACCAACATCAGCGCGTTTTGCTGAAACAGCCGCGATAATGACGCGCTTTGCATCAGGCAAACCTCCTGGGGGATCGCCACAAAGTTGTCGATTGCAGCCGCCGCCGCGTCACTGTGCGGGTCGAGCACGTTGACCTTGTCAAATTTCAACGTATTGAGCTGACTGGCGAAGACTTTCAGCGCAAAGCTGTCACCCGATACCATATGTCTGTCCTGACGCGCCCACGGCAGCCAGGGAAGGTCGAGATGGCTGACCAGTACATCGGTCTGATGACGGACCGCCTCAACCAGTTGCGCCAGCAGCATAAAATCGTTCATATCGCGCATAGCCGTGGCACGGATGCGCATCAGGCGAGCAAAGGTTGGCAACGCATCGGTGACTTTTAACCAGACAGCACCATCAGGAAAAACACCGCTGGCAACGGCATAGACCTGGTCGTCCAAAGTTAGTGTCAATTTTATGTTCATCGCGCTCACCCCTTAATTGTGTCCCTTCGACACAATTAATAATGTCTCTAAGACACATATTAAGCAAGAAGAAAATGAATTATTTTTAAGATGTTAGTTAATCTACTGATAAATAATGAGAAAAAACGAACCTTGCCCCCCGGTGCCGGGCTGGTACACTTATCAGCGTTACAAATCATCGTGAGTACCTTATGACCACCGAAGCCGACTACCTGAATCAGTACGACGCCAGCCGCTTCCCTTCACCTCTGGTGACGGTAGATAGTGCGTTATTTACCCTGCATCAGCAGGCGCTGTGCGTATTACTGGTCGAGCGGGCAAAGCAGCCGCAAAAAGGACGTTGGGGATTACCCGGCGGCTTTATTGATATCGAAAACGATGATTCAACCCGTGCCACCGCGCTGCGCAAACTCACTGAAAAAACGGGTGTTTCGCCTTCGTGGCTGGAACAAATGGATACCTTTTCCGGGCCTGATCGTGACCCGCGCGGCTGGAGCCTGACGGTCACCTGGTTTGCACTAATCGCCTGGGTAGACTGCGCGCCCCATATCGCCAGCGTCAGCAATGCCCGTTGGGTGCCGGTTGATGAGTTGAAAAACTATTCACTCGCGTTTGATCACGAGAAAATCATTACAGCGGCGCTGCATCGCTTGCGGCAAAAAACGATGTACTCGCTCCTGCCAGTGTACTGCTTGCCGGAAACATTTACCCATGGGCAACTACTCGAAGCCACTGAGGTGATCCTCGGTCAGTCGATCCAGCGTAAAAGTCTGATTCGTCGCTTTGAAGCGTCAGGAATGTTTGAAGATACTGGAGAAAGCGTGGCGACAGGGACGCGTAAAGCCCGCCTGTGGCGACGTAAACCTAACGTCGATTTTCATTTTTTCTCGCGTAACCTGCTGACTGACTAGCGACAAAATCACATATTGGCTAACCCGCACGCGCTGTGCGCGGTATAGTTATTCTTTCCGATTATTAATTGCTCCGGTGTTATGGTTGAAATCACGTCCACAGAAATGACCCCACCTACCGACGATTCGCGAGAATTCCGCCCGATGCGCGGTATCAGTAACCGCCATCTGCAGACGATGCTGCCGCGATTAATTCGCCGTAAGGTGAAGTTCGACGCCCACTGGCAGCGTCTGGAATTGCCCGACGGTGATTTCGTCGATCTGGCGTGGAGTGAAGATCCACAACAGGCGAAACACAAACCGCGCCTGGTGGTTTTTCACGGTCTGGAAGGTAGTCTGAACAGCCCCTACGCACATGGCCTGATTGAAGCAGCACAAAAGCGCGGCTGGCTGGGCGTGGTAATGCATTTTCGCGGTTGCAGTGGTGAGCCCAATCGTTTGAACCGTATTTATCACTCCGGTGAAACAGAAGATGGCACCTGGTTTTTACACTGGCTGGAACGTGAGTTCGGTCGCGCACCGACCGCCGCGGTAGGTTATTCACTCGGTGGAAACATGCTGGCTTGTCTGCTGGCAAAAGAAGGCAACAATATTCCGATAGATGCAGCGGTTATCGTTTCTGCGCCTTTCGTGCTCGAAGCCTGTAGCTACCATATGGACAAGGGCTTTTCCCGTGTCTATCAGCGCTACCTGCTCAATTTATTGAAAGCCAACGCCTCGCGTAAGCTTGAGGCGTATCCCGGTTCGCTGCCGGTAAGCCTGGCCCAGTTGAAATCTTTGCGCCGCATTCGCGATTTTGACGATCTGATCACCGCCAAAATCCACGGTTTCGCCGATGCTATAGACTATTACCGCCAGTGCAGCGCCATGCCGTTGCTCAATCGGATCGCCAAACCAACGCTGATTATCCATGCTAAAGACGATCCGTTTATGGATCATCACGTGATCCCGAAACCGGAAAATCTGCCTTCGCAGGTGGAATATCAGCTGACTGAACATGGCGGCCACGTCGGATTTATTGGTGGCACAGTGCGCCGTCCTGAGATGTGGCTGGAATCAAGAATCCCGGACTGGCTGACAACGTATCTGGAGGCGTCATCATGATTATCCCATGGCAAGATATCTCTCCGGACGCGCTGGACAATCTGATTGAAAGCTTTGTCTTGCGTGAAGGCACCGATTACGGTGAACATGAACGCTCGCTCGAACAAAAAGTCGCCGACGTCAAACGCCAACTACAATCAGGTGAAGCCGTGCTGGTGTGGTCCGAACTGCATGAAACGGTCAACATTATGCCGAGGAAGCAGATTCACGAGTAATCCGTAGCCGCCGGCCGACTTTACTATAATTACAACCATTTCATGGAGTTGTTATGTCTGCCAAACATCCGGTGATTGCGGTAACAGGATCCAGCGGCGCGGGGACCACCACCACCAGCCTCGCGTTTCGTAAAATTTTCGCGCAGTTAAACCTGCGCGCCGCCGAGGTGGAAGGTGACAGTTTTCACCGCTATACCCGTCCGGAAATGGACATGGCGATTCGCAAAGCACGCGATGCTGGGCGGCATATCAGCTATTTCGGCCCCGAAGCTAACGACTTTGGTCTGCTGGAGCAAACCTTCATTGAATACGGCCAGACGGGCAAAGGTCAGTCGCGTAAATACCTGCACACCTACGATGAGGCCGTACCGTGGAATCAGGTTCCGGGGACATTTACGCCCTGGCAGCCGCTGCCTGAACCGACGGATGTCCTGTTCTATGAGGGACTTCACGGCGGCGTTGTCACCCCTCAGCAAAATGTGGCCCGGCATGTCGATCTGCTGGTTGGCGTGGTGCCGATCGTGAACCTGGAGTGGATCCAGAAGCTGACCCGCGATACCAGCGAGCGTGGACACTCGCGTGAAGCGGTGATGGACTCGGTGGTGCGCTCAATGGACGATTACATCAATTACATCACACCACAGTTTTCCCGTACGCATATCAACTTCCAACGCGTACCAACCGTCGATACCTCTAATCCCTTTGCCGCCAAGAGCATTCCGTCACTCGATGAAAGCTTTGTCGTGATTCATTTTCGTAATCTGGAAGGGATCGACTTCCCGTGGCTGCTGGCCATGCTGCAGGGCTCATTCATTTCTCATATCAATACGTTGGTCGTACCGGGCGGAAAAATGGGTCTGGCGATGGAATTGATTATGCTGCCGCTGGTGCAGCGACTGATGGAAGGCAAAAAGATAGAGTGATATGTGGAAAGCGCCCGATGGCGCTTCGCTTATCGGGCCTACGACTCAACATCACCCTATAGGCCGGATAAGGCAACGCCGCCATCCGGCATCAGCAATTACGCGGCAACCACTTCATAGGAGTGGGTAATATTCACCGCCTTTTCCAGCATCAGCGCCACGGAGCAATATTTTTCCGCCGAAAGATCGACCGCACGTGCGACGGACGCATCTTTCAGATCGTTACCCGTTACGATGAAATGCAGGTTGATATGGGTAAACAGGCGCGGCGCTTCATCACGACGCTCGGAGGTCAGCTTCACTTCGCAGTTGGTCACATCCTGACGACCCTTTTGCAGGATCGACACCACATCAATTGCGCTGCAACCACCCGCAGCCATTAAGACCATTTCCATCGGGCTCGGCGCTTTATCACCGGAGTTACCGTCCATCAAAATCTGGTGGCCAGAAGCGGACTCACCGAGGAAGGTCAGCCCTTCGACCCACTTAACACGTGCTTGCATATTTTATTACTCCGATGCATCAATTTTCCTGACAGATTACGCGCACACAACAAATCTCGCAACGGAAGGCGACCTGCGTCATGCTGAAGCGAGACACCAGGAGACACACGGCGAAAGCTATGCTAAAACAGTCGGGATGCTACAGTAATACATTGACGTACTGCATGTATGCAGAGGACATCACATTACAGGCCGTCGCACGTATTGACAGCCCCCTTCCCAGGTAGCGGGAAGCACATTTTTGCAAACCCAGAGACAGGATGTTTTTTGGCTCTGGAGACAGCTTATAACAGAGGATAACCGCGCATGGTGCTTGGCAAACCGCAAACAGACCCG
Source organism: Citrobacter sp. CF971 (assembly GCF_006385635.1). Lineage (NCBI taxonomy): Bacteria > Pseudomonadati > Pseudomonadota > Gammaproteobacteria > Enterobacterales > Enterobacteriaceae > Citrobacter > Citrobacter sp. CF971. The sequence continues at coordinate 4,512,373 of NZ_CP041051.1, forward strand.
ACTCTCGAATGGTTCTTGTCTCATTGCCATATTCATAAGTACCCATCGAAGAGCACGCTGATTCACCAGGGTGAAAAAGCGGAAACGTTGTACTACATCGTTAAAGGCTCAGTGGCAGTGCTGATCAAAGATGAAGAAGGGAAAGAAATGATCCTTTCTTATCTGAATCAGGGCGATTTTATTGGTGAATTAGGCCTCTTCGAAGAAGGTCAGGAACGCAGCGCCTGGGTCCGTGCTAAAACTGCATGTGAAGTCGCTGAAATTTCCTACAAAAAATTTCGCCAATTAATCCAGGTCAATCCAGATATTCTGATGCGCCTGTCCTCTCAGATGGCTCGCCGTCTGCAGGTCACGTCTGAAAAAGTGGGCAACCTTGCCTTCCTCGACGTTACCGGTCGTATCGCGCAGACTCTGCTGAATCTGGCGAAACAGCCTGATGCGATGACCCACCCGGACGGCATGCAGATTAAAATCACCCGTCAGGAAATCGGCCAGATCGTTGGCTGCTCCCGTGAGACCGTCGGTCGTATTCTGAAGATGCTGGAAGATCAGAACCTGATCTCCGCACACGGTAAGACCATCGTCGTCTACGGCACACGTTAACCCCATCGAAGTGGCGCGTTACCCCGTAATGCGCCACTTTTGTTTGCTCCGATGTGGCGAAGACTGATATACCACCCAGAGATCAACTACGCACTACGACAAACGCTGGTGCTATGTTTACCTGTGGCCGTCGGCCTGATCATCGGTCAGCTTCATCTGGGACTCCTCTTTTCCCTCGTCCCTGCCTGCTGCAATATTGCCGGTCTTGATACCCCGCATAAGCGCTTTTTCAAACGCTTAGTGATTGGCGCGTCTTTGTTTGCCGGATGCAGTCTGATCATGCAATTACTGCTGGCACAGACTATACCGCTGCCACTGATCCTCACCGGCCTGACGCTGATTCTTGGTGTAACCGCAGAATTAGGCCCTCTGCATGCGCGACTACTACCTGCCTCGCTTATTGCGGCAATTTTCACACTCAGTCTGGCAGGTAACATGCCCGTCTGGGAGCCGCTGCTGATCTACGCGCTGGGCACATTGTGGTATGGCCTGTTCAACTGGTTCTGGTTCTGGATGTGGCGCGAGCAGCCGCTGCGTGAGTCGCTCAGCTTGTTGTACCGCGAATTAGCCGATTACTGTGAGGCCAAGTACAGCATGCTGACCCAGCATGCCGACCCAGAAAAAGCGCTGCCTCCCCTGCTGGTGCGCCAGCAAAAAGCGGTGGATTTAATTACCCAGTGCTATCAGCAAATGCATATGCTGTCGGCGCATCGCAACAACGATTATAAGCGCCTGCTACGTGCCTTTCAGGAGGCGCTCGATTTACAGGAACATATTTCCGTTAGCCTCCACCAGCCGGAAGAGGTGCAAAAGCTGGTCGAACGTAGCCACGCCGAACAAGTGATTCGCTGGAATGCGCGCACCGTCGCCGAACGCCTTCGCGTACTGGCCGATGATATTTTGTATCACCGCTTACCGACCCGTTTCTCAATGGAAAAGCAGATTGGCACGCTGGAGAAAATCGCCAACCAGCATCCGGACAATCCGGTGGGTCAATTTTGCTACTGGCACTTCAGCCGTATTGCCCGTGTGCTACGCACCCAGCGACCACTGTATGCCCGTGATTTAATGGCTGACAAGCAGCGTCGGCTGCCGCTGATCCCTGCCCTGAAAAGCTATCTGTCGTTGAAATCCCCGGCGCTGCGTAATGCCGGACGCATCAGCGTCATGTTGAGCATTGCCAGCCTGATGGGCAGCGCCTTACACCTGCCAAAACCCTATTGGATTTTGATGACAATCCTGTTCGTCACGCAAAATGGCTACGGGGCAACCCGGGTACGTATCTTACACCGTTCAGTAGGGACGCTCGTCGGCCTGGTGATCGCCGGCGTCACGCTGCACTTTCATATTCAGGAAGGTTACACGCTGGCAGGCATGCTGCTGATAACCCTGGTGAGTTATCTGACCATCCGCAAAAACTACGGCTGGGCTACCGTCGGCTTTACGGTCACCGCGGTATATACCCTGCAACTGCTGACGCTGAACGGGGAACAGTTTATCGTGCCGCGGTTTATCGATACGATCACTGGCTGCCTGATCGCTTTTGGCGGGATGCTCTGGCTGTGGCCGCAGTGGCAGAGCGGTTTGCTGCGTAAAAACGCCCACGATGCGTTAGAAGCCGATCAGGAGGCCATTCGCCTGATTCTTAGCAACGATCCCCAGGCCACACCGCTGGCGTATCAACGCATGCGGGTCAACCAGGCGCATAACACGCTGTTCAACTCGCTGAACCAGGCGATGCAGGAGCCTGGGTTCAACTCGCACTATCTGGCGGACATGAAACTGTGGGTTACGCATAGTCAGTTCATCGTCGAACACATCAACGCAATGACTACGCTGGCAAGGGAACATACGATGCTGACGCCGGATTTGGCGCAGCGATATCTGGAGTCCTGTGAAATTGCGATCCAGCGCTGTCAGCAGCGGCTGGAATATGACGGTCCCGGAAGCTCCGGCGATGTGAATATTCTTGAGGCGCCAGAGATGCTGTCCCATGGGCCTTTAAGCACCCTTGAGCAGCATCTGCAGCGGGTTTTGGGGCATCTGAACACCATGCATACCATTTCGTCGGTAGCATGGCGTCAGCGACCGCACCACGGGATCTGGCTGAGCCGCCGGTTGCGGGACATGAAAGGTTAAGATCGACTGCCGGATGCGCTACGCTTATCCGGCCTACGAATAACACCTTACCCTGTAGGCCGGATAAGGCGCTCGCGCCGCCATCCGGCAATCAGCCCACCACCTTCGCTACCGCCTTCGCGAAGCGCTGCATTCCTTCATCGATATCGGTCTGCTCCACCACCAGCGACGGCGCGAAACGCATCACGTCCGGTCCGGCGTTCAGTACCATCACGCCTTCATTCGCCGCGGCGTACAAGAAATCACGCGCCCGGCCTTTAAACTGCGGCTTCAGTTCGGCGCCAATCAGCAGTCCCATACCGCGAATGTCGCTGAAAATGTCAAACTGCTGGTCAATTTTCTGCAAATGCTGAACAAACGCCTGGCGTTTGGCCTGAATACCTTCCAGCACTTCCGGCGTGTTGATGATATCAAACGCAGCTCCCGCAACCGCGCAGGCCAGCGGGTTACCGCCGTATGTGGAGCCGTGTGAACCCACGTGGAACGCGGAGGCAATCTCCTGGGTGGTCAGCACCGCGCTCACCGGGAAACCGCCACCGAGCGCCTTGGCGCTGGTGAGGATATCCGGCGTAACGCCGTAGTGCATATAGGCAAACAGTGAGCCAGTACGCCCCATCCCGCTCTGTACTTCATCAAATACCAACAGCGCCTGGTGCTGATCACAAAGTTCACGCAAGCCATGCAGGAATGCCGGCGTTGCCGCAGTAACACCACCCTCGCCCTGAATAGGCTCGATCACCACCGCGCAGGTGTGATCGTCCATCACCGCTTTGACCGCATGCAGATCGTTAAACGGGACATGGATGATATCTGCCGGCTTTGGTCCAAAGCCGTCGGAATATTTCGGCTGCCCGCCGACGGATACGGTAAACAGCGAGCGACCATGAAACGCGTTATGGAAGGCAATGATTTTGGTTTTGAACGGGCTATGACGCACGCAGGCATAGTGGCGCGCCAGCTTAAAGGCGGTTTCGTTAGCTTCGGTACCGGAGTTCATGAACAGTACGCGTTCGGCGAAAGTCGCATCAATGAGTTTACGACCTAAGCGTAACGCCGGTTCGTTGGTGAAAACGTTGCTGGTATGCCACAGGGTTTCACCCTGGGTTTTTAACGCCTCAACCAGCGCAGGATGACAATGCCCTAACGCGGTAACTGCAATGCCGCCCGCGAAATCAACATACTCTTTACCCTGTTGATCCCATACTCGACTCCCTTTCCCTTTTACCGGGATAAACTCAGCCGGTGCATAAATCGGCAGAATCACTTCATCGAATGTCGCGCGTGTAATTGCAGTTTGTTCAGTTGCCATGTCATTACCACCCTGTTAAGCAGAAATGCTAGTGAAATTATAATCACAAAATATGAATAAAAAATCACTGAATAGCAACCACAAATCACCGGTTGAGGAAATTAGCCAGCAGCTGATGCCCCTGTTCGCTGAGAATGCTCTCCGGGTGAAACTGCACCCCTTCCATATCCCACTCCCGGTGGCGAATACCCATGATCTCCTGTGTTTCACTCCAGGCGGTCACCTCAAAGCAGTCAGGAAGGGTTTCGGGAGCGACCACCAGAGAATGGTAGCGCGTTACCGTTAATGGATTGGCGAGCCCCTGAAAAACGCCCTGCCCGTTATGCGTAATCGGCGACGTTTTACCATGCATCACTTTCGCCGCCCGAACCACGGTCGCGCCAAAGGCCTGCGCCATCGCCTGGTGCCCCAGACAAACGCCCAGCAGTGGGATCTTCCCTGCGTAATAGCGAATAACCTCCAGCGAAATACCGGCGTCATCCGGCGTACAGGGTCCCGGGGAAATGACGATTTTTTGCGGGCTCAGCGCGTCAATTTGCGCCAGCGTCAGCTCGTCGTTGCGCCTGACAAGGACATCAGCCCCCAGTTCGCAGAAGTATTGGTACAGGTTCCAGGTGAAAGAATCATAGTTATCGATAAGCAGGATCATGGCGGCTCCGGTACATAAGAACCGCGCTATTCTACTCAGTTTCCGGTGCTTCGCTTACCACTTTACGAAATATCGCCCGCAGTGCAGACAGGTCACCCATCGCCCCGCTCTGATTAGCCTGATTCCACTCCTCAACCGGAATGCCATCCCAGCTCAGCACATACCCTGCATGAATCGCTAACTGTTCGAAGAAAATACGCTGCGCCAGACCGCTACCAATGCGAAACGGATGCAGCACATTGATTTCGCAATAATAGTGCGCAAGACGATCGACAAACTTGTCTTCCGGTAATCCCACCAGCCAGGACTCATCTTCCAGGTCCTGCATCAGTGCATTGCCCTCTTTCTCGATATAGGCGAAATGGCAAAAGCGAGTATCGCCCTGGTAAATATCGACTTCGCGCAGGTGTCCCGCCCAGTCAAAAATATCTCGATACAGCTGGCGATGAATGGCGCACAGGTGCGGTAAGCCTCGTTTAAGCGGCCCCAATTCGATAGTCGCCGCACGCAGCGCCGTCAGTTCATAAGCCGCCTGCGCCAAACGCTGCGCCTGATGAATCCCCAGACGGTTACGCATGACATTCAGGCCCGGATATAAATACGGGTCTCGACCATCACCGAATTTATCGCTCATAGTGCCTCCTCAGCTCTTCAAGACGCGCCAGAGCGTCTTCAGCACTCAGAGTAACCCGTAGAATATCTACGCCTTCCAGCCGTCGACTGGCCTGGAAATTGGCGTTTCGCCGCTGTTCCCACAGCCTGGACTTTTGTTTATCGGTGAGTTTTTTCACGTGACCTCCCTGAATGAGCCGACACTTGCCACAAGTATAAGCAGCAATTTCGGGTTACGCAGAGAGAGGGGGGAACGCGGGCAAGAACTACCCGCGCTAGATACGATTACGGCAGAACTTTAGCAGAAAGGATAACAATCGGTTTTGACGGAACATTCTGGTATGGACCGACATCATGGGTCTGTACCTGAGAGATCTTATCCGCGACATCCATACCTTTCACAACTTTTCCGAAGACAGCATAGCCAAAGTCGCGCTGGCCGTGATCGAGGAAAGCGTTGTCTGCAATGTTGATAAAGAACTGGCTGGTCGCGCTGTCTTTATCCGCTGTACGTGCCATAGCAATCGTGCCGCGGGTGTTACGCAGTCCGTTATCGGCTTCATTCTTGATTGGCGGGTTAGGTTTCTTCTGCTGCATCTGCTCGGTAAAACCGCCACCCTGCACCATGAAGCCAGGGATCACACGGTGGAACGTAGTGTTGTTATAGAAACCGCTGTTGACATAATCGACAAAGTTTTGCACTGAAACCGGGGCTTTCTGACTGTTCAGCTCCAGCTCAATGTTACCAGCAGAGGTTGTCAGCAGAACATGAGGGTCACCTTTTGCTGCCAGTGCTGCGGGAGAGAGAGCAGAAAGAGCGAGAACAGCTGCAACAGCCGCCAGAGTCGATTTGAGCATGAGAATTCCTTAACAAGAGCAGAAATGAAGCAAGTGAATTGATTCTAAAGAGCCTTCAAGGACAAGGCCATCCCTTTACCTAATTTTACGTACTTGAAACAAATGTAACCTTACTGCCGCATGAATCAATGTGATTTAGATCACATACAAAAATGTAATAAACAAAGTCATTACCAATAAATATTTAAATACATCACAAAAGCGCCTAAAATCTGCCCGCTCACGGCGCAGTCAATGCGCCTTACACTTCTATACAGGCCAGTCATGACTAACAGCAACCGCATCAAGCTCACATGGATTAGCTTTCTCTCCTACGCCCTGACAGGTGCGTTGGTAATTGTCACCGGGATGGTGATGGGAAACATCGCAGATTACTTCCATTTGCCCGTTTCCAGTATGAGTAACACCTTCACCTTCCTGAATGCCGGCATTCTGATCTCTATCTTTCTGAATGCATGGCTAATGGAAATCGTGCCCCTGAAAACCCAGTTGCGCTTCGGCTTTATCCTGATGGTACTGGCAGTCGCCGGACTGATGCTCAGCCATAGCCTGGCCTTGTTCTCTGCCGCCATGTTTGTATTGGGTCTTGTGAGCGGTATAACCATGTCGATTGGTACGTTCCTGGTAACTCAAATGTACGAAGGTCGCCAGCGCGGTTCCCGCCTGCTGTTTACTGACTCCTTCTTCAGCATGGCCGGTATGATTTTCCCGATGGTTGCCGCGTTCCTGTTAGCGCGCAGCATCGAATGGTATTGGGTCTATGCTTGCATCGGCCTGGTATACGTCGCTATTTTCCTGCTGACCTTCGGTTGTGAATTTCCGGCACTGGGTAAACACGCTCAGCAGTCAGACGCGCCGGTAGTAAAAGAAAAATGGGGGATTGGCGTGCTGTTTCTGGCGATCGCCGCGCTGTGCTACATCCTCGGTCAATTGGGCTTTATCTCCTGGGTTCCGGAATACGCCAAAAGCCTGGGTATGAGCCTGAACGACGCAGGTAAACTGGTCAGCGACTTCTGGATGTCTTACATGGTTGGCATGTGGGCGTTTAGCTTCATTCTGCGCTTCTTCGATTTGCAACGCATCCTGACCGTACTGGCGGGTCTGGCCACCGTACTGATGTATCTGTTTATCACGGGTACGCCGGAACATATGCCGTGGTTCATTCTGACGCTGGGCTTCTTCTCCAGCGCGATTTATACCACCATCATTACCCTTGGCTCCCAGCAGACGAAGGTCGCCTCACCCAAACTGGTTAACTTCGTTCTGACCTGCGGCACCATTGGTACTATGCTCACCTTCGTGGTAACCGGCCCTATTGTGGCACATAGCGGCCCGCAGGCGGCATTGCAGACGGCTAACGGCTTGTATGCGGTTGTATTCGTAATGTGCTTTATTCTTGGCTTCGTCACGCGTCATCGCCAGCATAACGCGCCAGCAATGCATTAATCTCAGTGCCGGGGGCGCTTCGCTAGCCCGGCCTACACACTGCCGGATGGTATCCACATCATCCGGCATATTTTCGCCTCCTCTCTTCTTTCACTGGTCATGTAGGCCAATTCTTACAAAAACCCCTTAATTTGTACGCTATTTATACAAACACGAAAACTCAAATAATTCCGTCACTTATAAAAATGCTGACAAATCAGTTATATACCTCTTAAGGAGTATATAAGGGCGAATTTGATTTGCATCAATAAGTGCGGTTGCTGAATCGTTAAGGTAGGCAGTAATAGAAAAGAAATCGAGGCAAAAATGAGCAAAGTCAGACTCGCTATTATCGGTAATGGTATGGTCGGCCATCGCTTTATTGAGGATCTTCTTGATAAATCCGACGCTGCCAATTTTGATATTACCGTCTTCTGTGAAGAACCCCGCAAAGCATACGACCGCGTACACCTGTCTTCCTACTTCTCCCACCACACCGCCGAAGAGCTTTCTCTGGTGCGTGAAGGATTCTACGAGAAGCATGGCGTTAAGGTGTTAGTGGGCGAGCGCGCAATTACCATTAACCGCCAGGAGAAAGTAATCCACTCCAGCGCAGGTCGTACGGTTTACTACGATAAGCTAATCATGGCGACGGGCTCTTACCCGTGGATCCCACCGATTAAAGGTTCGGAAACCCAGGACTGCTTCGTTTACCGCACCATCGAAGACCTCAACGCGATTGAGTCTTGCGCGCGCCGTAGCAAACGCGGTGCCGTGGTCGGCGGTGGCCTGCTGGGCCTGGAAGCCGCTGGTGCGCTGAAAAGCCTCGGCGTTGAAACCCACGTGATTGAATTCGCCCCAATGCTGATGGCTGAACAGCTGGATCATATGGGTGGCGAGCAGTTACGTCGCAAAATTGAAAGCATGGGCGTGCGTGTGCACACCAGCAAAAACACCAAAGAGATCGTTCAGGAAGGCACCGAAGCGCGCAAAACCATGCGTTTTGCCGACGGTAGCGAACTGGAAGTCGATTTCATCGTCTTCTCTACCGGTATTCGTCCCCGCGACAAACTGGCCACCCAGTGCGGCCTTGACGTCGCACCACGCGGCGGTATCGTCATTAATGACACCTGCCAGACTTCTGACCCGGACATCTATGCCATCGGCGAATGCGCAAGCTGGAACAACCGCGTGTATGGTCTGGTCGCTCCTGGCTACAAAATGGCGCAGGTTGCCGTTGACCATATTCTCGAAACTGAAAACGCCTTTGAAGGCGCGGACCTGAGCGCCAAGCTGAAGCTGCTCGGCGTTGACGTCGGCGGTATTGGTGACGCGCATGCTCGCACGCCGGGTGCACGTAGCTATGTCTATCTCGACGAAAGCAAAGAAGTCTACAAACGCCTGATCGTTAGCGAAGATAACAAAACCCTGCTCGGCGCGGTTCTGGTTGGCGACACCAGCGATTACGGCAATCTGCTGCAGTTGGTGCTGAACGCCATTGAACTGCCGGAAAATCCAGATTCACTGATTCTGCCAGCACACGCGGGCAGCGGTAAGCCATCTATCGGTGTCGATAAACTGCCGGACAGCGCGCAGATTTGCTCCTGCTTTGACGTCACCAAAGGCATGCTGGTTGCCGCTATCAACAAAGGCTGCCATACCGTTGCGGCGCTGAAAGCGGAAACCAAAGCCGGTACCGGCTGTGGCGGGTGTATCCCGCTGGTAACGCAGGTCCTGAACGCCGAACTGGCGAAACAGGGTATCGAAGTGAATAACAACCTGTGCGAACACTTCCCGTACTCACGTCAGGAACTGTTCCATCTCATCCGTGTAGAAGGCATCAAAACCTTCGAAGAGCTGCTGGCCAAACACGGGAAAGGCTACGGCTGCGAAGTGTGTAAACCTACCGTGGGTTCCCTGCTGGCTTCCTGCTGGAATGAGTACATCCTCAAACCACAGCACACGCCGTTGCAGGACACCAACGACAACTTCCTGGCTAACATCCAGAAAGACGGTACTTACTCCGTGATCCCGCGTTCTGCGGGTGGCGAAATTACCCCTGAAGGCCTGGTGGCCGTGGGCCGTATCGCGCGTGAATTTAACCTGTACACCAAAATTACCGGTTCTCAGCGTATCGGTCTGTTCGGCGCGCAGAAAGATGACCTGCCGGAAATCTGGCGTCAGCTGATTGAAGCCGGTTTTGAAACCGGCCACGCGTATGCCAAAGCGCTGCGTATGGCGAAAACCTGCGTAGGTAGCACCTGGTGTCGTTACGGCGTCGGCGATAGCGTCGGCTTCGGCGTGGAGCTGGAAAATCGCTACAAAGGTATTCGTACCCCGCACAAAATGAAATTCGGCGTCTCCGGTTGTACCCGCGAATGTGCGGAAGCTCAGGGCAAAGACGTAGGTATCATCGCCACTGAGAAAGGCTGGAACCTGTACGTTTGCGGTAACGGCGGGATGAAACCTCGCCATGCAGACCTGCTGGCAGCAGATATCGATCGTGAAACGCTGCTCAAGTATCTTGATCGCTTCATGATGTTCTACATCCGTACCGCCGACAAACTGACCCGTACCGCACCGTGGTTAGACAATCTGGAAGGCGGTATCGAGTATCTGAAGTCCGTCATCATCGACGACAAGCTGGGCCTGAACCAGCATCTTGAAGAAGAGATGGCCCGTCTGCGTGAAGCGGTGGTCTGCGAGTGGACAGAAACCGTTAACACTCCATCCGCGCAGGTTCGCTTCAAACACTTTATCAACAGCGATAAACGCGATCCGAATGTCCAGGTTGTGCCTGAACGTGAACAACATCGTCCGGCCACGCCTTATGAGCGTATCCCGGTGACTCTGGTGGAGGAAAACGCATGAGCCAGTGGAAAAACATCTGCAAAATCGATGACATTCTGCCTGCAACAGGCGTCTGCGCCCTGTTAGGTAACGAGCAGGTTGCAATTTTCCGCCCGTATCACAGCGACCAGGTGTTTGCGATCAGCAACATCGACCCGTTCTTTGAGTCCAGCGTGCTTTCTCGTGGGCTTATTGCTGAACATCAGGGTGAATTGTGGGTTGCCAGCCCGCTGAAAAAACAGCGTTTTCGTTTAAGCGACGGACTGTGCATGGAAGACGAACAGTTCTCCGTGAAACATTACGAAGCGCGAGTGAAAGACGGCACGGTGCAACTGCGCGGTTAATAAATTTTTGGGAGGCGCAACGCCTCCCCTTTTTTGACGTATTTGTAGGTCTTTTATTGGTAGGCCTGATAAGCGTAGCGCCATCAGGCAATTGCAAAAGCACATTGCCGGATGGCGGCATAAATGCCTTATTCGGCCTACGGTTACGATTTCTTTTTATTTTTGTACTTCAAGGATAATCAACACATGTTCACAGACACTATCAATAAGTGTGCGGCTAACGCTGCGCGCATCGCACGCCTGTCGGCAAATAACCCGCTCGGGTTCTGGGTCAGTTCGGCAATGGCAGGGGCCTACGTTGGCCTCGGCATCATCCTTATTTTTACCCTCGGTAACCTGCTCGACCCGTCCGTACGTCCGCTGGTGATGGGTGCAACCTTTGGTATCGCCTTAACGCTGGTTATTATTGCCGGTTCAGAACTGTTTACCGGTCACACCATGTTCCTGACGCTCGGCGTCAAAGCGGGCACCATCAGCCACGGCCAAATGTGGGCTATCCTGCCGCAAACCTGGCTGGGAAATCTGGTCGGATCCGTGTTTGTCGCCCTGCTTTATAGCTGGGGAGGCGGCAGTCTGCTGCCGGTCGATACCAGCATCGTCCATTCGGTCGCGCTGGCGAAAACCACCGCGCCTGCAACGGTGCTGTTCTTTAAAGGCGCACTGTGTAACTGGTTGGTTTGTCTGGCAATATGGATGGCAATCCGTACCGAAGGCGCGGCAAAATTCCTCGCTATCTGGTGGTGTCTGCTGGCGTTTATCGCTTCCGGCTACGAGCACTCGGTGGCCAACATGACGCTGTTTGCCCTCTCCTGGTTCGGTCATCACAGCGAAGCTTATACCCTGTCAGGAATTGGTCATAACCTGCTGTGGGTGACACTCGGTAATACTTTGTCCGGTGTCGTATTCATGGGATTAGGTTATTGGTATGCTACGCCAAAATCGGAGCGTCCGGCTCCGGCAAAAATCAACCAGCCAGAGGCGGCTGCTAATAATTAATTAAGGGGTAATGTCGTGGACCATTTGCCTATATTTTGTCAACTACGTGACCGCGACTGCTTGATCGTCGGCGGTGGTGATGTCGCAGAACGCAAAGCGCGGTTACTGCTGGAAGCGGGCGCCCGTTTAACGGTTAATGCACTGGCGTTTATTCCGCAGTTCAAAGTATGGGCAGATGAAGGCATGCTGACGCTGGTTGAGGGACCGTTCGATGAGTCCCTGCTCAACACCTGCTGGCTGGCTATTGCCGCCACCGATGACGATGCCGTCAACCAAAGCGTCAGCACCGCCGCGGAGTCACGTCGTATCTTCTGCAACGTGGTCGACGCGCCAAAAGCAGCCAGTTTTATCATGCCCTCTATTATCGACCGCTCGCCGCTGATGGTGGCGGTCTCCTCCGGCGGGACATCGCCGGTGCTTGCCCGTCTGCTGCGTGAAAGGCTTGAATCCGTACTGCCTCAGCATTTGGGCCAGGTCGCACAATATGCCGGCAAGTTGCGCTCCCGGGTGAAGAAACAGTTTGCCAGCATGGGTGAACGTCGCCGCTTCTGGGAAAAATTGTTCGTGAATGACCGCCTGGCGCAGTCGCTGGCGAACAATGACCTGAAAGCCGTCGAGGAAACCACCGAGCAAATGCTCAGCGAACCGCTGGATCACCGTGGTGAAGTGGTGCTGGTTGGCGCCGGTCCTGGCGATGCCGGCCTGCTGACGCTGAAAGGGCTACAGCAGATCCAGCAAGCGGATGTCGTGGTCTATGACCGCCTGGTTTCCGACGACATCATGAACCTTGTACGCCGCGATGCAGACCGGGTGTTCGTCGGCAAACGTGCGGGCTATCACTGCGTACCGCAGGAAGAGATCAATCAGATCCTGCTGCGTGAAGCACAACAGGGCAAGCGCGTGGTACGACTGAAAGGTGGCGACCCGTTCATCTTTGGCCGTGGTGGCGAAGAGCTGGAAACGCTGTGCCATGCAGGTATTCCATTCTCTGTAGTGCCTGGTATTACCGCAGCCTCTGGTTGTTCTGCCTATTCCGGCATTCCACTGACCCATCGTGATTACGCTCAGAGCGTGCGTCTGGTTACCGGACACCTGAAAACCGGCGGTGAGCTGGATTGGGAAAACCTGGCGGCCGAGAAACAGACACTGGTGTTCTACATGGGGCTAAATCAGGCGGCCACCATCCAGCAAAAACTGATCGAGTTTGGCATGCCCGCAGACATGCCGGTTGCGCTGGTAGAAAACGGAACGTCCGTGAAACAGCGCGTCGTCAACGGCGTGCTTACACAACTCGGTGAACTGGCGCAACAGGTTGAAAGCCCGGCGCTGATTATCGTCGGTCGCGTGGTTGGACTGCGCGATAAGCTGAACTGGTTCTCGAATCATTAATTGAATGCTAATAAATGCCCTGATATTCAGGGCATTTATTTATGATTCACAAAAGTTAATATTTAATCTAAATAAAATATCATTCATCAATTTATTAATAATAGATACATTTCATAGCATTTTAATTCATTAAAAATATAATTTACTCTAACATTATCACGTCCTTATTCGGACTATTTAAAATCTTCCTTAGTTGATATCTTAACCGCCGAGAAATGGATTTCATCCATTTAAAAAATAGATATCTTACAAGGATTTTATCATGTTTAAATTTGCAAAAATCACCATCGTGGCAGGTGTGCTGGCTACGCTGACCGCATGTACTGGTCATATTGAAAACACAAAAAACAACTGTAGCTACGATTATTTATTCCATCCGGCGATTTCAATTTCTAAAATTATTGGTGGCTGCGGCCCGGCTGCAAATCAATAATATACGCGATTGCGCAGATACAAAAAAAACCGGGAATTTCCCGGTTTTTTCATTGTCACCCCTAAACCACCTCCTAGGGAGGTGGTGGTTGATCCTGTAAGGCTATAGCCTGAAGAATGCCCATGCCGGAATATCTCTGCTTACTCACCACAAGTAAAAGGAGACAAACCAACATGGGGCTTTACAGGAGTTCATCACATGTATATTGGCGTTGCAAATACCACATAGTCTGGACACCAAAATATCGATTCAGGATCCTCAAAGACAAGCTGGGCAAGGAGCTTTACAGGACAATCTACATTCTCTGCGGAATCAAGGATTGTGAAGTTCTGGAGTTAAATGTCCAGCCAGATCATGTACATCTAGTCGTCATCGTCCCACCTAAAATCTCAATATCAACGCTAATGGGCCATTTGAAAGGTCGCAGTGCCATCAGGCTCTACAATCGTTTTCCACACATCAGGAAGAAGCTCTGGGGAAACCATTTTTGGTCGCGTGGTTACTTTGTAGATACGGTAGGAGTGAACGAGGAAATTATCAGAAGATATGTGCGGCATCAGGAGAAAACGGAACAAACACATGAACAACAGATGGAATTGCTAGAGTAGTAAGCGGAAGGTGAAAGTAGCCCCCCTTACAGGGGGCATTCTCAAAAGCCACCTTCTAAGAAGGTGGTCTTTTACTTTAGATTTACGCTCACTCACATGCACTCACGCTTTCCCGCAAAATCCGCAGCACCGTGTCCTCGCCACTGCGATTGGGATTAATACGAATCGCATAGTCGCTCAGCTCTGGATTCGCTTCACGGAAGGTCCCGGAGAGGCGATAAAACAGCGGCGGGATTTCATATTTCGACTCCGCTCCTACCGGATACGGTAGCGCACCTCTCTCTTGCGCCGCTTTCAGCACACGGGCGGCAATCGGCTGGTGAAACTCCACGATCAGCACCTTCGACTGGGCATTGGCAATAACAGCCTGTTTCACCTCGGGTATCGCTCCACTATTGAGCAGACTCAGCAGACGCTCAGAAACGCCAGCCTGCACCGCATGCATCACCGGGGCGAAAACCAGACCGCGAAGTACCTCGAGCGCCTGCGCCCCCTGAATCTGGCTGCCGCCGGAATAGAGGGTGCTACGGATTTTAGCGATGACCTCTGCCTTGCCGACAACCGCCCCTACGCCTTCCGGGCCGAAGAGCTTAAAGCAGGAAAAGGTGGACAGCGTCGCCCCACACTCGCAGCCGATACCCTCTACTTTCATCACCGCGTAGTTATCATCGGTTAACGTCGGCACGTCACACCGTGTAATTTCCGCCAGTACCTCGGCTAAAATATAGCTGTCCTGTGGTTGTTGACGCGTATGCTGCACCAACGCTGCATCGGGGCGGTGCTCAGTGATAGCCCGCTTAATCGCCGAAAGATCGTTGAAATCAGTCCTGACCAGCACGATCCCCATCTGATCAATAAGCACCTGTGTAGTGGGATACACAGGCGCATCATGAACCAGAAGCTGCTGGCCGGGTTTGAGCAGTGCGGCCAGCCCGGCGCGAATAGCCCCGGTGCCAGCACCCTGAACCAGCACGGCGGCTTCAGCATGAAACGCCTCGGCCAGCACCTTTTCCACACGCTGCGTGACCCGGGGCTGATTCAGCCCCGGGGCCAGCCCCAAATCGCCACCGGCCAGAAAGTCAGCGCCAGGAAAGTGACGGCAGAGCGTATCCACCAGCGCAAACTGCTTTTGTTGTGCTTGCGCGAGCGTAAGACTTTGCAGAGGGAACGTCTTCATGTTTTACGCCTCCTCAGGCCGGAACAAACAGACCAAACCAGTAGAGAATATTCAGCACAATACCCGTAATCATCACCGCCACGACCGGGGCCGCCATCTTCTGCACCGGACGCCCTATCGATTCGTTAAGGAAGTAAATCGCCACCGCAATCGAGAAACCGGTGTAGCCAGCCATCTTAATGGCGGCAAAAATCGAGCCTATCAGCAGCGCCATTTCCATCAGCATATTCATCGCATTACGAATATTGTCCGATGCGTTACGCACTGACGGATAACGCCCCAGCCATTTGCCAATTGAGCGCAGCAGCAGCGCTTCCGCGGAAATCACGATAGCGCCCAGGATGGCCGCTATCCACGGGTTCGGAGCCAGATAACCAACGGAATAAACAAAGGTGAAGCCCGCTACCGCGTATACACCGGTTGCCAGCGCGGTGGTGGCAATCAACGGCACAAAACCCAACCCACGCATAAATTCCGCCAGCGCCGCCTGGTTAACCAGCGTCTGCGATTGCTCAGGCGTAATCCCCGCTGAATAGGCTTTTTCCAGCGTAAAAATTGAGACCTCGCTACCAGCAAAAATTTTCATACTGGCAACGGCGGCAATCAGCGCGCCGACAATCGCGATGTACGGCAGGTTTTTAATAATCCGTGAGGTTCGTTCTTCAAAGACCGATAGCCCGCTGGCATCCATCTCCTCATCACCGCGATGGCGAATATCATGCGTAATGGCGATCGCCAGCAGCATCATCATCCCCACAAAAATCTCAATTGATTCCGGGTTCAGATGCGGGAAGTAACGCACCACCACCACGCGGGTCATCAGTACTACCACCGCCGCGATAATGCTGTGCTTCCAGCCAAACTGGTAGAAAATCGCCACCAGCGGGAAGAGTGCGAATGCGGAAACCACCGGAGAACTCAGCTCACCGAGGCTGCCCAGTACATCAACCGGCAGCGCCGTGAGCAAATGGTTCACCGGCAGCAGGCAGGTCAGAATCAATATGCCCCAGATAGCGCCCAGACCGAACGCGAGCAGGCTGTTCATTGCCAGCACGCCGAGAATATCCGTCGGCAGAAACAGCAGCCAGGCGTTGAGCAAGCCGGTTTTCAGGGTAAAGGAGATCCCCACTGACGCGACAAAGCCGATACTCAGACCAAACGCGATACTTCCCGCCTCCCGGCGGTTCATGTACCCCTCGATCAGCTGCGGCAGGATCGGGCGGATGCCGTCATGAAAGACGGCCGCCGAGCGGTGTGCCAGAAGTGACGTCATGCCGGTCAGGCAGGCCACCACCACAATCTGAATATACAGATCCATAGTCATGCCTTTTATTTCAGGTGGTTAACCAGCATCGGAATCGCATGTTCAACATGTTCGACGGAGAGACCAAACGCCACTTTCCCTTCCGCAACCATTTTTGCGATATGTTCGTCTTTCGCCTTAATACCCGGCTTGGCGATAGTGCAGCTTTTGTTGTAGCCAATCACCGCGATGGCAATCGACAGTGCTGCACCCGCGCCGGTGTTACAAGCGCCGATGTAGTAATCCAGTTGTCCGGATTTCACCTTCATCGCCGCTTCCATATCGTTATGAATGGAGACTTCAAAGCAGCCCGGTGCTGCGGTTTCGATGGTTTTTTTAATCTGCTCACGCTGTAAGCCAGCAACGCCAATCTTTTTCATGATTCTGTCCTTATTGGAAAAATTTTGAGGGGTTATCACGTAACATCGTGTCCACATCGGCCTGACTGAATCCTGACTGGCGCAGCTGTGGGATAAAGGTGGTTAACAGATAGTCGTAGCCATTGCCGCCATTGGCTTTTAAATGCGAGCGGCGGGTAATGTCCATAGAGAGCATGACGTGGCTAAGCAGTCCACGATCGCGTATCGCGTGCAGCATGGCGATGCGTTTCTCGTCCGGGTAATAGTTGTTTTTTCCGATGGTATCGAATTGCACATACGCGCCGAGCTCGATCATGCGTAAGATATTGTCGAGATTATCTTTCAGGTCGCAGTGACCAACGGTTACGCGGGAAAGGTCGACGCCGTGCGCCTGTAGCAACACCAGCTGTTCCACTCCCATCGTGCTAAAAGAGGTATGGGTTGAGATGGGGCGTCCGGTTTCGATGTGTGCCCGTGCCGCGGCGATAAACACCTTCTCTTCAAGCGGCGTAATCACGCCTTCACTAGAGCCAATTTCCGCGATAATTCCGGCCTTCAATTCAGTACCATCAATACCGATGACTATCTCATCGACCATCTCCTGCGCGAGCTGTTCCACGCTGTGCGCCGCAACATGTTCAGGGAAGAACGCATCCTGGTAATAGCCTGTGCAGGCCACGACGTTGATTCCGGTATCGCGCATCAGGTCGAGCATGAATTGCGGATTACGTCCCATATAGCGGTTGGTCATCTCAATAATGTTGCTGACGCCTGACGCCCGGAGATCCTTCATTTCCTGACAAATGAGATCGTACTGATCTAACCGGCAGTCGAGGTTATTCTTAAATCCGGAGAGATCGATATGCAGATGTTCGTGGACCCAGGTGTAGCCCGTCGGATCAAAGTTCATAAGGTGTCTCCTGTAAGGCGCAATGCCGAGAGAAAAGAACAGCCGTTTTGTGGCGCCGCCGCGCCGAAAAATTCACACACCGTAGCGCCAACATCGGATAACGTCGCCCGGATGCCTAATTGCGCAGGCTCAAGCCCCTGTTGATACACCAATACCGGCACAACTTCCCGGGTATGGTGGCTGTGCCCTATGGTCGGATCGTTGCCGTGATCGGCCATGACCACCAGACAGTCATTTGGCTCCATAGCGGTCAGAAGGCGTGAAAGATTAAGATCAACAAGCTGCAGCCGTTCGGCATAACGTGCGACGTCTTCAGCGTGTCCGGCGAGATCGGTTTCCTGAATGTTGGTACAGATAAATACCGTCGATTCCGCGTTAAATTCGTTAAGCGTGATATCCATAATCTGCTGGCTATCCACCAGGTTTTGCCAGCTGCGCCCGTGCGGATTGCCAACGATGTCCGCCACTTTACCGACCAGCACGGTAGGGATTCCGGCGTCATGCAGTTTTTGCGGTACCTGTACCTGCTCATCTACGCCATAGCCCATATGCCTGACCTGAAAACCGCTTTCATACGCGCCGGAGCGTGGGGCATTAATGCCGACAAAGCGCCCTTCCATCGTTTCGGCGGCATCCAGAATGCGCTGGCTGTTCGCAAGCTGGCCGCCAAAGGTGATGACGCGCCCGACCTGAACCTGTTCACGCACTACGCGGCCAATCTTTAGCACCTCATCAAACGCAATAGCGGACAGGTTGGCTGTGACGTTGTAGACCTGACCTAAATCCGCCTCTAGGTTATCGCCCACTGCAACCGCATCGTTGATCCAAAGAAACGACAGGTCACCGCCGCGGCGTTCCACCTGCCAGCCCGCGACTTTCAGCGCTTGCTCAACGCGATCAATAACGTCGCTAAATGGCATCCGCAGCGGTGCCTGAGGCCGTGTGCCTAAAATCTCCTGATGGCCCATAAAGGTATCTCCCCCTTCATGCTGCAGCTCCGCAACGCCCCAGACTGCCGATTCCGAAGGTTTCATCACGCCCGGCGCAAAGCCCAGAGCGTTAATCAGCCCCAACTTCTCAAGCGTTGGCAGCCGTAACTGCGGGAGTTCGCCCAGGATATGACCACAGGTATTCGCTCCGGCATCCTGCGGTCTGACCCGCGTGACGTCTTTCATTGCGCCAACGCCAAAACTGTCGATTACCAACACCACAAATCGGGCCATTAGTCCTCCAGAATATTGCCGAGACTGTCGTATCGCGCGACGATTTCAGCTACGCCGCGCTGAATGCCCGACACCAGCACCACGTCGCTACGCGTCACGAAGATCTGGGTGCGAAAACAGAAGATCACCGCGCTGCTCACCGGAAACTCACCGGCCACAGGCAGGTAGTAGTCAATGCTGCTGTCGTCCACGGGTTTTAGCTTCGCTGCGATCGGCGCGTCATTTTCTGGCGTAAAGACCAGCGCATTTTGCGCATGGCCGCGACGATAATAGCCCCCGCCGTAGCAATAACTGTCTCCGCGAAAATTGTGCGATATCTCGCTCAACCACAGCATCGCAATGCGTTCCGGCTGGTCGCCTTTTTGATTGGAAGGAATGGTGCCGGTCAACGCATGACCCGGCTCCGCATGGGTGACGCCATATTCCGCCAGCAGGGGGAGTGACGAACAGCTACTGGCTGACGGCGCATTAAGCTGCTCAATGGCAATCCCGGCCTCAACCAACTGACGTCGGGCATTTACCAGCGTATGCAGATTAGGCGTCGGCATCGTCTGCGCGGAGTTTTCATCCCATAACAAGCAGGGGAAATGGGTGAGGCCGCTCAGGCGCAGGCCCGGCAGCCTGCGGATTTCATTGACCACATCCGTCAGATACATCAGCGGAAATCCGCTTTCCTGCCCCGGGTAGAGAAAATCATCTTTGTCGTACACCTTCAGCATCACATTCTGTTCACAACCGGCCTTCACCGCAGCAGCGGAAACTTCGCGCGCTTTCTCCAGTGAGAACAATGTGATGACTTCAGTACCTTGCGCTACAGCTTCATTGACCAGCCGCGACGGGATCTGCACCAGATGTCCCTGATGCGCAACCGGCAACCCGGCACGGCGCATGACGCGACTCTCCTTGTAATCGACAACCACGATGCCTTCATAGCCAAGCTGCAACAGTTTCTCCGCCAGCCACGGGTTACGTCCAACCTGTTTGGTCATCAGATACAGCGAGATACCATGCTGCCTCGCGACATCCAGCAGACGTTTGCCATTTTCAATGACCTGGTCAACATCAATGACCCAACTGTCAGGGGCGATCTTTCCCTGCTGCCATAACGCGATAGCGGCGGAGATTAGCGCGGGGTTCTGGCGTTTCAATGCGTCTATAAACATTTCTCTGCCTCGTTTCTAATCCTTCAGTTAAATATTCATTTTTTTGAATATTTAAGATGCAATAAGCTCATTTCCCAGTGATTTCAGACACCTTCGTTCGCCGCCATCCACAATCCATACAAGTTCGCCAACATATAGCCTTCTTCATTCGCGTGCAGCGCCACCGTAAACTCTTTCATCAGCGCCTGATGTACCAGCAAAATAGTTGGCCAGAGATGAGATTGCGCCAACTCCTCCAGCAACTCACCATCCAGCGCTTCAATCACTTCGCACTGGCGACTGCGCATTAACGCACTCGCCATATGGGTCATCGCCATGGTTCCTTGCTCGCTGTGAATCGGCAAACGCCACTCTTCATCCAACCGCCTGACCACTTGCAGCATGCCGCTACAAATATCCTTGTCGATAACGCCTGCTTCACACAGCAGGTTAAGCCTGTTTTCCATGTCGTTTGCCTTCACTTAATAACTGGGTTCCTGTTCACCGTTCGCCACTCGTTGTTGGTGGGCAAGCAGCGCCTCTTTGTTAACAACGGCGCGCAGTAGCTGCTGCATCGCATAATCCTCTGCGCGGGTAAGTACCACGGCCTCCGTGGCCTGCAGAAATCGCGGATCGTTGGTGAGCGGCGTGGTTTCTAACCCCAGTACCGCCAGCTCGGCCTCGGCAACCACGTTCCAGATAACCGCATCCACATCCCCTTTCGCGATGCGCTGCAAGCTTTCGTGATAAGGCATATCGATCAATTCAACGTCACGGTTGCCAAAACAGGCCTCGGTCATGATTTTCTGATCCGCCGAACGGTTATCGAGCCCGACACGTTTTACAACTGCAGATTCGCCCTTGCGACAAATTAGCTGATGCTCGCCAACGTAGGTATGCGGTCCCAGCGCCAACGTGATGCGCAGCCCGTCCTGAGCAAGGTAACTTTCCGCCGCCAGACGAGAAACCACCGCCATGTCGTAGACGCCGTTTAGCAGGCATTCCACGCGAATATCAGCCCCACGCATGTGTGCGTAATAAAACGGGATCCCATCGAACTGCGCTTTCAGCCCACTCGCCAGCCCTTCATATAAACGGGTGTAAGGCAGCGGCATCGCACAGACCACGTTATTAATATCCACATGCTTTAGCAGCGTACGGTTATCCATATCCACCAGATAGCTACCGTTACGCCCACGACGCTCAATACGGATTGCCCCAGAGGATTCCAGCGTTTTCAACGCAGCCTGAGTTAACCCTACCGATGAGTGACACTCGGCTGCCAGTTCATCAATAGTTTTCAATCTGTTACCGCACTTCTCACCGAGCAGATAACGGGCCAGGGTTGTCAGCACAACCCCCTCTTTCTTGATAAATGTCCGACGCATTTTATATTTTCAGTAAATTGAATATTTATATCTTCATTAAAGTGAAGATATAACGCAATGAGGAAATATGCAAACGGCGAGGCGCTTCACATTTTTTGAGGTTCACAAACCAACAGGCGAAAAAAAACCGGGCGTAACCCGGTTTCTTCAACAACACAGAGCGCATTACGGCTTGGCGACAAAACCAATCGCTTCGTAAACGGCTTTAAGCGTAACAGAAGCACGTGCGCTGGCTTTTTCCGCACCGTCTTTCATCACTTTCTGCAGGAAAGCTTCATCGTTACGGAAACGGTGATAACGCTCCTGAAGCTCGGTCAGCATACCGGAAACGGCCTCTGCGACTTCACCTTTCAGATGACCATACATTTTGCCTTCGAAGTGCTGTTCCAGCTCCGGAATGCTCTGGCCGGTGACCGCAGAGAGGATATCCAGCAGGTTGGAAACGCCCGCTTTGTTCTGCACGTCGTAGCGTACAACAGGCGGCTCTTCAGAGTCGGTCATCGCGCGTTTGATTTTCTTAACCACAGATTTCGGATCTTCCAGCAGGCCGATCACGTTGTTGCGGTTGTCATCCGACTTGGACATTTTCTTCGTCGGCTCCAGCAGCGACATCACGCGCGCGCCGGATTTAGGAATGAACGGCTCAGGCACTTTGAAGATCTCGCCATACAGGGCGTTGAAGCGCTGGGCGATATCGCGGCTCAGTTCCAGATGCTGTTTCTGATCTTCGCCAACCGGTACCTG
This sequence comes from Citrobacter sp. CF971, assembly GCF_006385635.1. Lineage (NCBI taxonomy): Bacteria > Pseudomonadati > Pseudomonadota > Gammaproteobacteria > Enterobacterales > Enterobacteriaceae > Citrobacter > Citrobacter sp. CF971. The sequence continues at coordinate 4,534,834 of NZ_CP041051.1, forward strand.
GTTGGTCTGATACAGCAGAATGTCTGCCGCCATCAGTACCGGATAATCAAACAGGCCGGCGTTGATGTTTTCCGCATAGCGTGCGGATTTATCTTTGAACTGGGTCATACGGCTCAGCTCGCCGAAGTAGGTGTAGCAGTTCAGTGCCCAACCTAACTGTGCATGCTCCGGTACGTGAGACTGCACGAAAATTGTACTTTTTTCAGGATCGATACCGCATGCCAGGTACAGCGCCAGCGTATCGAGCGTTGCTTTACGCAACTGCTGAGCATCCTGACGAACGGTGATGGCATGTTGGTCAACGATGCAGTAGATGCAATGGTAGTCATCCTGCATGCTCACCCACTGACGCAGCGCACCCATATAGTTGCCAATGGTCAATTCACCTGAGGGCTGTGCGCCACTAAAAACGATGGGCTTAGTCATTTTTTGATTCCTGATTTTCGCTATGCGGAAGCCCGAGAGCGGGCAGTAGTTCATTAATACGGTCGTAAATAACGTCGGGTTGGCTCAGCGCGATCGACTCACCGTAGTTGTAGCCATAGGTCAGGCCAACGGACGGACAGCCAGCAGCTTTTGCCGCCTGAATATCATTGCGTGAATCCCCTACGAAGAGCATTTGCTCAGGCTTGATGCCAAGCTTGTTTGCCACCAGCAGCAGCGGATCCGGATGCGGTTTTTTATTCTGCACGTCGTCACCACCGATGACCACGCTAAAGTATTTGGCGATATCTAATGCTTCGAGTAATGGCGCGACAAACGGGGTCGGTTTGTTGGTTACCAGACCCAGCGGCAATCCTTTCGCATGCAGCGCGCCCAGCGTGTCGGCAACATCAGGGAACAGGAATGTCCCCTCTTCTGCGACATCACCGTAGTATCTGTCGAACAGCTTACGCAAAATACGTACCTGTTCCTCAGCGGGAATATCATCATCAACGGGCGGTTTACCCATCGTTTTACGTAATGTCGCGCGCTCCTGACGAGACCACGCCAGCGCGCGCTCCATCAGTACATCTGCACCGTTGCCAATCCAGGTGATAACGCGTTCTTCTCCGGCAACCGGCAATTCCAGCGCATACAGCGCCATATCCACCGCTGCGGCTAATCCCGGCGCGCTGTCGACCAGCGTGCCGTCGAGGTCAAATGCAGCGCCCCGAATATCCTGAAACTTATCCATGACTTACCTTCGCCAGTTCATTGCGCATTTCATCAATGACTTTTTTGTAGTCTGGTTGGTCGAAAATCGCGGAGCCTGCGACAAACATATCTGCGCCTGCAGCAGCTATTTCGCCAATGTTGTTCACTTTGACACCGCCGTCCACTTCGAGGCGGATATCGTAGCCAGATTCATCAATGCGACGACGCACTTCGCGCAGCTTATCCAGCGTTTGTGGGATGAAGGACTGCCCGCCAAAGCCTGGGTTAACGGACATCAGCAGGATCACATCGAGCTTATCCATGACGTAGTCCAGATAGCTCAGCGGCGTTGCCGGGTTGAACACCAGGCCCGCTTTACAGCCATGTTCTTTGATCAGCTGTAAAGTGCGATCGACATGCTCGGAGGCTTCCGGGTGAAAAGTAATGATGCTGGCACCGGCGGCGGCGAAGTCCGGGACAATACGATCGACCGGTTTCACCATCAGGTGAACATCAATCGGGGCAGTGATGCCATATTTACGCAGCGATTTCAGCACCATCGGTCCGATGGTCAAGTTCGGTACGTAGTGATTGTCCATGACGTCGAAGTGCACAACGTCGGCACCGGCAGTCAGCGCTCTCGCAGTGTCCTCACCCAGGCGGGCAAAATCAGCCGACAGAATTGAGGGGGCGATCAAATACTGTTTCATCCGCTTCTCCTTGAGATTTATTTCTTCGCAGGCGTTACAACTCCTGGTTTATACAGTGCCAGCAGTTCGTTCACCTTTTTACGCGTGCCGCCATTGCTGCTTATGCTGCGCCGCACTTTGACCTGAAAATGTTTCGCCGCTCGGTACCATTCACGGGTATCGGGCGTATCGTGGTTCGAAATTAACACTGGGATCTGCTTACTGACCAGCTTTTCTGCCATCTCGGCCAAATGCGCCTGCTCTTTCGGGCTAAAGCTGTTGGTGTGATACGCAGTAAAATTTGCCGTCGCCGAAAGTGGTGCATAAGGCGGGTCACAATAGACCACAGAGTTGCTATCCGCACGGTCCATGCACTCTTCATAGGAGAGGCAATGGAACTCCGCATTCTGCGCTTTCTCAGCAAAATGGTACAACTCGGCTTCCGGGAAGTAAGGTTTTTTATAACGCCCAAACGGGACGTTAAACTCGCCGCGCAGGTTATAACGGCATAATCCGTTGTAACCAAAGCGGTTCAGATACAAGAACAGCACTGCTCTGCGGAACGGGTCCTGGCTGGCATTAAATTCTTCTCTGAACCGATAGTACACCTCAGCCTGATTGGTTTCAGGCATAAACAGCTCACGAGAAGCCTGCACATACTCATCGGTACGCGTCTTCACGATGTTATAGAGACTGATAAGGTCGCTGTTGATATCGGCAAGAATATAACGAGAAAAGTCGGTGTTGAGAAACACCGACCCGGCACCCACGAAAGGTTCAATCAGGCACTCACCCTGAGGTAAATGCCGTTTAATATCATCAAGCAGGGGGTATTTCCCCCCTGCCCATTTTAAAAAAGCGCGATTTTTTTTCATGCTGACTAACTAATTACACCTTCTCCGGCTGTGGAGAAAGCTCCGACAGCATCCTGCGCTTTAGTCTTTGTCCCGCAATTGGGCGAAACAGCAAACCATTGCAGAACATATCCTATCTTATTTCAAATCGGCCTGAACCTGGTGCAGCGGTTTTGCCCACGGGTTTTTCGCCTGAATATCAGCGGGTAACGTAGACACTGCACGTTTCGCATCTTCTTTAGACGCATACACGCCTGTTACCAGAACATACCACGGTTGACCGTTACGCGTTGTCTGGTACACCACATAGTTCTTCAGGTTTTCTTTCTTCGCCCAACCGTTCAGGTTGTCGTAGTTAGAAGAACTGCTGAGCTGCAGCGTGTAATGGCTGGACGGCGCAGATTTTAACGCTCCAACGTTACCTGCACTTTTCGCTCCGCCAGCAACAGGTGTTGTCGTTGTTGCTGTCGCCGTTGGCGCAGGCGTTGCGGTCTGTGCTGGCGCCGTCGTGGTTGCTTTCGGCTCAACGGTCGCTTTCGGCGTAGCGGTTACCACAGGCGCTTTGGTTGTGGTAGTCGGCGCAGTTGCGGTTGGTTTTGCCTGGGCAACAGGTTTCGGCTCTGTCGGCGTCGCTTTCACCGTAGTTTGCGGTTTGCTCTTCGGCTCAATTACGGCCTGTTTACGTTCCTGATGCGTAGCCGCAGGACGTTCAGTCGTTTCCGTTTTCGCAGTCTGGCGCGCAGCATTACCATTACGCATCGGCGCAACGGTCGCAGGTTCGGTCGGCAGCGTAGAGTTAACCACAGCGTTGTTAACTTGCTCCTGGCCTTGCGGTTGTGTCAGAGCGTTGTTCAAATCGCCCTGCACTTCAACACGCTGCTGCCCTTCAGTTGCCGCAGGTGTCTGACCTTGAGTCGGGGTAGAGGAAATCGGTGGCAGGGAGACATCCTGCTGGGTATTGCCAGCAGTCTGCTCTGCGCCCGTTGCAGGTGTCGTTGCACTCGCCTGATCCGTTGCATTGCTGCCAGAGAGATCGATGCTCTTCTCACCAGATGCTGCCTGCTCATTGGAAGAAGATGAGGGGGCTTTCAGCGCAGAACCAATACCGATAATCAGCAGCAGCAGTACCAGAACACCCACACCCATCATCATATACTGGCGGGAGGCAGGCTTGCTGGCGGCTTTCTTACGCTTGCGCGGACGACGTTCTACACGCTCTTCATCCACGGTATCGTCATCAGATTCATACTCTTCTTCAATGTCCTGCTCTTCATCACGCTCTTTGCGTGCGCGCGCAGGACGGCGATCGTCAGCATCCAGATCAACATCATCAAAATTGATTTGCGGCTCATTATCGCGTTCAGACGATTGACGAGAACGACCAGTACGACGATCGCTGGGATCGGGTTTCAGCTCGTCTTCTGGTTTGAATTCATCCATTTAACACCCCACTCAAAGGTTAATGCTTACGACTTTGCACATAACCTGAAGCTAAAAGACCTACGTTTCGCAACGTAAGCCTGACCTTTCTTGTTGTTACGCCTGCTGGCAATCAGCAATAGCGTTAAGAACCACCTCGTGCGACACTCCGCCGCGCACTTCACTCTTCCCTATCGCTCGCGGAAGCACCAAACGAATCTCTCCCGCTAACACTTTTTTATCTCGCAGCATGTGCGGCAGATAAGCCTCAGTGGACATTTCACGCGGCCCGTTCACCGGTAAGCCTGCTCGCTGTAACAGCGTAATGATGCGCTGCGTATCAGCGGAGGTGAACTGACCCAAACGTTCAGACGTACGGGCAGCCATTACCATACCTGCTGCAACTGCTTCACCATGTAACCAATTGCCATAACCCATTTCAGCTTCGATCGCATGGCCAAACGTGTGCCCCAGATTCAGTAAAGCACGTAAGCCCATTTCGCGCTCGTCTGCTGCGACAACTTCTGCTTTCAGCTCACAACAACGACGAATACAGTACGCCATCGCCGGACCGTCCAGACGCAACAACGCATCCAGATTGTCTTCCAGCCAGCTGAAAAATTCACCGTCAAGAATGATGCCGTATTTGATCACTTCCGCCAGCCCCGATGCCAGCTCACGCGCAGGAAGCGTTTTCAGACAATCGAGATCCACCACCACGGAGGCCGGTTGGTAAAACGCGCCAATCATGTTTTTACCGAGGGGATGGTTTACGGCGGTTTTGCCGCCAACGGAGGAGTCGACCTGCGACAACAGGGTTGTCGGGACTTGAATAAAACGAACACCACGTTGATAGCTGGCTGCCGCAAAACCGGTCAGATCGCCAATCACGCCGCCGCCAAGGGCAACTAACGTGGTATCACGACCGTGCGGTTTTTGCAGTAACGCGGTGAAAACCGTATCCAGAACCGTCAGGCTTTTATGCTGCTCGCCATCGGGAAGGATAACGCTATCAACGTTAACACCCGCCTGTTCAAGTACGCCGCGAACCTTATCGAGATAAAGGGGGGCCAGGGTTTCGTTGGTCACCAACATAACCTGATCGCCCGATTTCAGCGGTAAGAATGAAGCTGGCTCATTGAACAAACCAGCCGCGATGGTGATAGGGTAACTACGTTCCCCGAGAGTGACTGTGATCCTCTCCATTACGCGACATCCACCTTAGTTACTTGTACCCGCAGACGAGTGTGTATTCAGCCAGAATTAGTTGCTTTCCAACATATGAATAATCTGGTTTGCTACGACTTTTGCGCTCTGATCGTCGGTGCGAATGGTCACGTCAGCAATCTCTTCGTACAGAGGATTGCGTTCGTCAGCCAACGCTTCCAGAACTTCACGAGGCGGTGATTCTACCTGCAGCAACGGGCGTTTCTTGTCACGTTGAGTACGCGCAAGTTGTTTTTCAATTGTCGTTTCAAGATAGACCACGACGCCACGCGCGGAAAGACGGTTACGTGTTTCACGTGATTTTACAGAGCCACCGCCAGTTGCCAGCACAATACCCTGTTTTTCCGTCAACTCGTTGATGACTTTTTCTTCGCGATCACGGAAGCCGTCTTCACCTTCTACATCGAAGACCCAGCCCACATCAGCTCCGGTTCGTTTCTCAATCTCTTGATCAGAATCGTAAAATTCCATATTGAGTTGTTGAGCTAACTGGCGCCCAATAGTGCTTTTTCCGGCACCCATAGGCCCAACCAGAAAGATATTGCGTTTCTCTGCCATTTTTTCGGTACTACTAAGACTATTCGTTAATGGTAAACCCGCTTCGCAGACACCCAGCGCAGCAGGACATGAACTGAAACCTCATAAGATATTGCGAGAGTCAGACTGAAAATTATCTCAATACTCAAGCGGGTTTGGCAACTGAATAAATCACCAAACCTAACGCATTTCTGGTCGTGGCAGGCATGCTACCCTGCAAACATCAGACCTGGCGACGTATCGCGCAGCCAAATGACACCCAATAAGCCTATGGCACACCACCGGAAAGGCAAAGCGTATTCACTGCCGCATAAGTAAAGAAAAGTACCGACGCTCAAATCGGTACTCCTTGTATGCTAAATACACCCTCACGTCAAATCCCTGAAACGTGTTCAGTGCAAAAACAACGGCTTTTCATGCATAAGTTATTCCGTTGAAACCAGCCTGGGCGTAATAAAGACCACTAACTCGCGCCGTTCATCTTCTTTACCATCATGGCGAAAAAGAGAGCCAAGCCAGGGAATGTCGCCTAATAGCGGCACGCTGTCGGCTGCGGATTTATTCTTATGTGAAAAAATCCCGCCAAACGCAATCGTCTCGCCGCTTCTTACCTCGACCTGCGTTTCAATCTCTTGCTTGTCGATAGCCAGCACTTCGCCATCTGCCTGTTGTAGAACCTGTCCCGGAACATTCTGGCTGATATGCAGTTTCAGCCTGATTCTCCCTTTCTGCAACACCGTTGGCGTCACCTCCATCCCCAGTACCGCTTCCTTGAACTCGACGGATGTCGCACCGTTTTCACCGCTGGAGACCTGATAAGGGATCTCACTGCCCTGCTTAATACTGGCAGGTTGCAGGTGAGATGCCAGTAATCGTGGACTGGCAATGATATCCAGTTGCTGTTTTTGCTCCAGCGCAGACAACTCCAGTTCCAGTAAACGACCGTTAATACGGCCAATGTTAAATCCCACACGGGATGTGGCGGTGGCTACAGAGAGATCGCTGGCAAGCGTTGTGACATTCCCAACCGCCCCCGGTTGTTGTGCGTCAGCCAGTGACCACTTCACCCCCAGCTCACGCAAACTTTTTTCATTAATGGTGACGATATGCGCCGCCAGTTCAACCTGGGCAACTGGCAAATCCATTTGCGCTACCCACGTTTCTAGGGTGTCGAGAACAACACGATTGTCACGCAGCAGTAAGCGGTTGGTTCGTTTATCCACCGTCATGCTTCCTTTGGCACTGAGCAGCTTTACTCCGGCTTTTACCAGCTCGGTGGCATCAGCATAGTGCAAAATGATGCTGCGATGTTCCAGCGGAAGACTAGCCTGAATCCGCGCCTGCTCGTTTTCCTGACGAGCCGCATTTTCACTCTGCCATTGAACAGAATGCACATGCAGGACGTTGCCTTCCTGACGTAATACCAGCCCGGCACTTTTTACCACCGTCTGCAATGCCTGCTTCCAGGGGACATCCGTCAAATGCAGCGACAGCACACCGCTGACATCCGGCGAAACCACCAGGTTTTTTTGTTCCTGTTCAGCCAGCGCCTGCAATACCTGCGTAACCGGCACATCATCGACCACCAGCGTCACGTTTTGCGGTTTCGTCGCCAGCGCGCTCGTTATCCCGACCGCCAGTGCCATTACTATCAACGCTATCCATCGCTTCATTTACCGCTCCTTGTCGCTGCCACTGCCACCGCGGCGGTTCGCAGTTTTTTTCTGTGTCGAGGGTTATGTTCTGGGCCGTTATCTGCATAATCGTCCAACCGTTTTTCAGGACGTCATTTCGCTTAACCCGCAGCCATTTTTTCTGGCTATCCTGAACGATGCCGATGGGTCGTGTGCCCTGACTCACCATGCCCTGAAAACGCCATGTCGACAGCTCAGCAATTTGACAACGGTCCTCCGGCGGCAGGAAGGGATTACGCATACCGGTAAGCATCAGTACGCTTACGCATATCAACAGCCAGCGCTCAACCATCATTCAGGCGCTCCAGCTTTAGCGTTAGCAGCAGCTCCGTACCTTCTGCGCTAAGCGAAAATCGGCTGACGTTCATCCCCTGAGCCGCCAACTGGACAAACGTCAGCGGGATAGCATCCCAGGCCGATATCAGCGCCATCTCTCCCCCCTGAGCTGAGGGTTGCCAGTGGATAAGACGGGTAAGTGAATTCTGAAACAGCAGCGGGGAGAACAGGGTCAGTTTCTCTTCAGACTCTGCTGGTGATGCCGCCAGCAGATATACATCTCGCCATTGCATCTGAATAGCCGCACGTTGCTGGACCAGCGACTCGCGTTGCATAGTCCGCTCCCGCGCTAAGGGGTAAAGACATAGCGTCACCAGTATGAGTAACCCCAACATCCAGCCGCACCAGCATATGAGTCGAAAGCGTGGCGACTGCGCTAACCAGACATCACAGAGCGTTATCATGCGCACCGCTCCGTGTCAGTCGAAAGTGGAATTGCCAGCGTCCCTGCGCATCCTGCTGCGTTTCTCCAGGGCTGTTCAACATAAACAACGGCAACTGGCGTAATTGCGCTTCCAATGCCTTCAATGCGGCAAAGTTCAGTGTGTTTCCCGTCAGTTCCAGCGTGTCCTCCTGCCAGGTCATTTTTGTTAACCACGCATGCTCCGGCAGTAATTCCGCCAGCCCTTGCAAAGCCCGCTGCCAGCTTCGGGTCTGCTCACGCTGTTTGTTCCGCGCCTGAACCTGCTGCCATCGTTGCTGGCGCAGTTGCATACGCGGCTTCAGCGCCATGAGGGCCTCGGCCCGCGTCTTTTCGGCGTCTGCCAGCAACAATTCAGCCCGATTTTCTACACTCAAAGCGCTGTAATAGCGCAACAACACGCCAATACTAAGCAAGAGTGAAGCGCTAAATAAGATGCCCCAGAAGCGCAGGCAAGCGTAACGCCGAGCCTGACGCCAGGGCAGAAGATTAATGGTCGCTATCATCAGTACACGCCCCCCATAGCGAGTCCCAGCGCAATGGCGAAGTGATGGCTTTGCGTTGGAATGGGCGGCTGGCGTACAGACACGGCGCTTAAAGGATCGAAGCCGCCGGGGGAGCATTTCGCAATGGCTGTCGTGGGCAGAGATAATGTCGTGGCAAGCTCCTCGATACAGCTAATATCGCCCGTTGATTTACGTCCCCATGCTGAACGGGTCGCCCATAACCACTGGGCATCATCACGCCATACCAGACACTGGTGATGCTCCGGCAGGAAGGGAATAAATCGCTGTAACGCGCTGGCGTCTGGGGTAATCGCCGTAACCTGCACCTTAAGGGTTTGGATAAGCGTCAGAAGCGCTGAAATCTCTTTGCTTTGCGCAGCAGTGACGTTAAACGCCGGGCTCAACGTGTCTTCGCTATAATCAAAATGCAGTGCATCCGGCGCCATATCCAGTTCACGCGCCATCGAACCGGACAACCATGCGGTTTGCTCTGGCTCGCGTAACGTCATTGTCGGACGAGGAAACTTTTTTTGTAACGTCCTGTTGGCGGGAAAAGAGAGATGAATATGGTGTCGGCGAGGGAGCTCCCGGCTCCACGACAGTAGCGCGGCGACCAGTTGTTCAGGCTCGCGAATGTGGCCATCGACGATAACCTGAGGCGTCAGCGGTATACGCCACCAGCGTTGCAGATACCAACCTGATGCTTCGCGAACGATAGCGACAGCCAGCACTTCATGTTGCTGAATATGCAGACCAATTTTCCAGATATTGAAAGCCATTGCTGATGATCTCCTTATCACCCGTCGCTTTAACGGGTATATCAATGCGTCTGGCTTGCCTTTATACTACCGCGCGTTTGTTTATAAACTGCCCAAATGCCACTAAATGGGAAATCTCCAGTGAAGTTCGTAAAGTATTTATTAATCCTTGCAGTATGTTGCATCCTGCTGGGAGCAGGCTCGATTTATGGCCTTTATCGCTATATCGAGCCGCAATTACCTGACGTCGCGACGCTCAAAGATGTGCGTTTACAGATCCCGATGCAGGTTTACAGCGCTGACGGCGAGCTAATCGCGCAGTATGGCGAGAAACGTCGAATCCCGGTCACTCTGGATCAGATGCCGCCGGTAATGGTTAAAGCCTTTATCGCCACAGAAGACAGCCGCTTTTATGAGCACCACGGGGTAGACCCGGTGGGGATTTTCCGTGCGGCCAGCGTAGCATTGTTCTCTGGTCACGCGTCGCAAGGGGCGAGTACCATTACCCAGCAGTTGGCGAGAAACTTCTTCCTGAGCCCGGAACGTACGCTGATGCGTAAGATCAAAGAAGTGTTCCTGGCGATCCGCATTGAACAACTGCTGAGTAAAGATGAGATCCTCGAGCTGTATCTGAACAAGATTTACCTGGGGTATCGCGCCTATGGCGTGGGTGCTGCCGCGCAGGTCTATTTCGCTAAAACGGTGGATCAACTCAGCTTAAGTGAAATTGCGGTGATTGCCGGTCTGCCAAAAGCGCCGTCAACCTTCAACCCTCTCTATTCGATGGACCGGGCAACCGCGCGACGTAACGTTGTACTGTCGCGTATGTTGAGCGAAAACTACATCACGCAGGCCCAGTACGATCAGGCGCGCGGCGAAGCCATTGACGCCAACTACCACGCGCCGGAAATCGCTTTCTCTGCACCATATCTGTCTGAAATGGTGCGCCAGGAGATGTATAACCGTTATGGTGAGAAAGCCTATGAAGACGGGTATCGCATCACCACCACCATTACACGCAAAGTACAGCAGGCAGCTCAGCAGGCAGTACGCAACAACGTGATGGATTACGACATGCGCCACGGCTACCGCGGCCCGTCGAACGTGCTGTGGAAAGTGGGCGAAAGCAGTTGGGACAGCAAAAAAATCACCGATACGCTGAAAGCGCTGCCGACTTATGGACCGCTGTTACCGGCGGTTGTTACCAGTGCCAATCCGCAGGAAGCCATTGCCGCGCTGGCGGATGGTACGTCAGTGTCATTACGCATGGATGGCATGCGCTGGGCGCGTCCTTACCGCTCGGATACTCAACAAGGCCCAACGCCGCGCAAAGTGACCGACGTGGTACAGGCCGGCCAGCAAATCTGGGTACGCCAGGTGGGCGATGCCTGGTGGCTGGCGCAAGTGCCAGACGTCAACTCCGCACTGGTCTCCATCAATCCGCAAAACGGCGCGGTGCTGGCACTGGTTGGTGGTTTTGACTTCAACCAGAGCAAGTTTAACCGTGCAACGCAGGCGTTACGCCAGGTGGGTTCTAACATCAAGCCATTCCTGTATACCGCCGCGATGGATAAAGGTCTGACGCTGGCGAGCATGCTCAACGACGTGCCAATCTCCCGCTGGGATGCCGGTGCTGGTTCCGACTGGCAGCCGAAGAACTCCCCGCCGCAGTACGCCGGTCCTATCCGCTTACGTCAGGGGCTGGGTCAGTCGAAAAACGTGGTGATGGTACGCGCCATGCGCGCCATGGGCGTGGATTACGCGGCAGAGTATCTGCAACGTTTCGGTTTCCCGGCACAGAACATTGTGCATACCGAGTCACTGGCGCTGGGTTCGGCTTCGTTCACACCGTTGCAGGTGGCGCGCGGTTACGCAGTGATGTCTAACGGCGGCTTCCTGGTCGATCCATATTTCATCAGTAAGATCGAAAGCGATATGGGCGGCGTTATCTTCGAAGCGAAGCCAAAAATTGCCTGCCCGGAATGCGATATTCCAGTGATTTACGGCGATACCCAGAAATCTAACGTGCTGGAAAACAGTAACGTAGAAGATGTCGCCGTCTCGCAGGAACAGCAGAATGCCGCCGTGCCTATGCCGCAGCTTGAGCAGGCTAACCAGGCACTGGTCGCGCAAAGCGGCACACAGGAATACGCTCCGCACGTGATCAACACACCGCTGGCCTTCCTGATTAAAAGCGCGCTGAACACCAATATATTTGGTGAACCAGGCTGGATGGGAACCGGTTGGCGCGCAGGTCGCGATTTACAGCGTCATGATATCGGCGGGAAAACCGGAACCACCAACAGCTCTAAAGATGCGTGGTTCTCCGGTTACGGACCAGGTGTGGTGACGTCAGTATGGATCGGCTTTGATGATCATCGCCGCAACCTTGGTCATACGACAGCTTCCGGCGCGATCAAAGACCAAATCTCCGGCTACGAAGGCGGTGCGAAGAGTGCGCAGCCAGCATGGGATGCCTACATGAAGTCCGTGCTGGAAGGCGTGCCTGAACAGCCGTTGACGCCGCCACCGGGTATCGTGACGGTCAATATCGATCGCAGCACAGGACAACTGGCAAGCGGTGGCAATAGCCGCGCAGAGTACTTCATTGAAGGTACTCAGCCGACGCAACAGGCGGTGCATGAAGTGGGGACGACCATTATCGATAATGGTGAGACGCACGAACTGTTCTGATCAAAAAAGGCGCTTAGGCGCCTTTTTTGTTGTTCGTGTATTAGCAGCAGAGAAATTAAAGCCGCCCCTGCCCTTTCAGCCATTCGCGTACGAGGAACAACGCACTGACATTACGCGCTTCGTGAAAATCAGGATCTTCCAGCAGGTCCATCAAATGCGCCAGCGGCCAGCGCACCTGCGGTAATGGCTCAGGTTCATCACCCTCCAACGATTCAGGATATAAATCTTCTGCCACCACGATGTTCATCTTGCTGGAGAAATAAGATGGCGCCATGCTGAGTTTCTTTAAAAACGTCAGATCTTTTGCGCCAAACCCCACCTCTTCTTTCAGCTCCCGATTCGCCGCCTCAAAAACGCTTTCGCCAGGATCGATTAATCCCTTGGAAAAACCCAGTTCGTAAGATTCGGTCCCGACTGCGTACTCGCGGATGAGGATCATGTGGTCGTCAACAATCGGCACAATCATTACCGCTTCACGCGTGGATGGACGCATACGTTCATAAACGCGGCGTACGCCATTGCTGAACTCAAGGTCCACGCTTTCGACTTTAAACAGCCGGGATTGGGCGACGGTTTCCACTTTCAAAATCGTGGGTTTCTGTAATGATTTGCTCATTGTGAGGATCTTTGCTGTGAAATCTGGGGTTATTGTGCGATATACCGCACGGTTTCGGCAATGTGAATTGCCGTTTATTTACATTTATGTAACGTACTAAAAGTTAATCCCTATTTCAAATTAAAAGTCAATAGGTTGAAATAACTCCAGGAATTTGCTGATATTCCATTTTTAGTGATTTTGCTATGATTCGCTTTTACTGGGCTGTACTTAAAGATGCTCAAGTTCGACTCCACACTTGCCGATAGCCAACCACAGAATCACGAATATTGAACAGGGTGCGACTGACCACGCCTGACAGACTAAGTAAGATGGGGAAAGCATGAGCACCATTCTGATTTTTTTAGCTGCTTTGCTGGCCTGCTCATTGCTTGCAGGATGGCTACTCAAATCAAAATCCAGGCAGAAAAATTTACCCTTGAGCAGCGTCTTCTCAGACGCCTCGAAACGTAAACTCGCGCCTGAAGAACGCAGTGCCGTCGAAAACTATCTCGAAAGCCTTAGTCAAATTCAGCAAGTACCTGGTCCAACTGGAGCCAGTTCTGCGCCAGTCTCATTAACGTTGAATGCCCAAAGTAATAGCGTCATCGTGCTTACTCGTTCGATTACACGTTACGGCATCACCACCGACGATCCTAACAAATGGCGCTACTATCTTGATTCCGTTGAGGTGCACCTTCCCCCTTTCTGGGAACAATACATCAATGACGAAAACAGCGTTGAGATAATCCATACCGATACAATACCGCTGGTTATCTCGTTGAACGGCCATACGCTGCAGGAATATATGCAGGAAGCGCGTGGCTATGCGTTGCAGCACACCGCTTCTACCCAGGCATCCATTCGTGGTGAAGAAAGTGAGCAGATTGAACTGCTGAATATTCGCCAGGAAACCCATGAAGAATATGCGCTCAGCCGCCCTTCGGGATTGCGCGAGGCGTTGCTGATAACCGCATCATTCCTGCTGTTCTTTTTCTGTTTGGTTATCCCGAATACGTTTGTTCCATGGGCAGTCGGTGGCGCGGTGTTGCTGTTAGCTGCGGGTCTGTGGGGATTATTCGCCCCGCCGTCCAAAACCGCCCTGCGGGAAATTCATTGTCTGCGCGGTACGCCGCGTCGCTGGGGGTTGTTTGGCGAAAACGACCAGGAGCAAATTAATAATATCTCGCTGGGTATTATTGATCTGATCTACCCACCTCACTGGCAACCTTACATCGCCCAAGACCTTGGCCAGCAAACGGATATCGATATTTATCTCGATCGCCACGTTGTCCGCCAGGGGCGTTTTTTATCTCTGCACGATGAAGTCAAAAATTTCCCGTTGCAACATTGGCTGCGCAACGCCGTCATCGCTGGCGGCTCGTTGCTGGTACTGCTGATGCTGCTGTTTTGGATCCCGCTGGATATGCCGATAAAGGTCACGCTTTCCTGGATGAAGGGCGCGCAAACTATCGAAGCCACCAGCGTTAAACAGCTCGAAAACGCGGGCGTTCGCGTGGGTGACACGCTGCACCTGAGCGGTACGGGTATGTGTAATATTCATACCCAAGGGAGCTGGAATGCGCAGCCCACCACGCCGTTTATGCCTTTCGATTGCTCGCAAATTATCTGGAATGACGCACGCACATTACCGCTGCCCGAATCCGATCTGGTGAATAAGGCCACTGCGCTCACGCAGGCCGTGAACCGCCAGCTGCATCCCAAACCTGACGATGACTCTCGCGTCAGCGCATCGCTACGCTCGGCAATCCAAAAGTCCGGCATGGTGTTACTGGACGATTTTGGTGAGATTGTCCTGAAAACGGCCGATCTGTGTGCAGCCAAAGATGAATGTGTACGCTTAAAGAATGCGCTGGTTAACCTCGGTAACAGCAAAGACTGGGCCGCGCTGGTAAAGCGAGCGAACGCAGGCAAACTGGATGGGGTGAACGTGCTGCTGCGTCCGGTAAGCGCTGAGTCGTTAGATAATCTGGTGAATACCTCTACGGCACCATTTATTTCACGCGAGACTGCGCGAGCGGCCCAGGCGCTGAATAGCCCTGCTCCCGGCGGTTTCCTGATTATCAGCGATGAAGGCAGCGATCTGGTCGATCAGCCGTGGCCGACGACCTCGCTGTATGACTATCCTCCCCAGGAACAGTGGAACGCCTTCCAGCGCCTGGCGCAGATGCTGATGCAGACACCATTTCGCGCAGAGGGGATCGTCACCAATATTTCGACTGACGCCAATGGCACCCAGCACATTGGCCTGCACCGTATCCCGGATCGTTCAGGGTTATGGCGCTACCTTGGCACGACGCTGCTGATGTTCTCCATGCTCGGATGCGCTGTCTACAACAGCGTGCAGGCATTCAGACGCTACCAGCGTCACCGCACCCGCATCGCGGAAATTCAGAGCTACTACGAAAGTTGCCTGAATCCAACGCTGATTGACGACCCGGAAAGCCTGATTCGATAACACGCTCGCACGACAGGATATGCTACTCTGTCGCGCATCATGTTTTCTTGTGGGGAGTTTCCATGCATATCAATATTGCCTGGCAGGATGTCGACACCGTGTTGTTAGATATGGACGGCACGCTGCTCGACCTGGCATTCGATAACTATTTCTGGCAAAAACTGGTGCCGGAAACCTATGGCGCGAAGCAGGGTATCTCTCCCCAGGAAGCCCAGGACTATATTCGTCAGCAGTATCATGCCGTGCAGCATACGCTAAACTGGTACTGCCTGGATTACTGGAGCGAGTGCCTGGATCTGGATATTTGCGCCATGACAACGGAACAGGGACCACGCGCCGTTTTGCGTGAAGATACCGTACCGTTTCTTGATGCCTTAAAAGCCAGCGGCAAGCGCCGTATTTTGCTCACCAACGCGCATCCGCATAATCTGGCGGTGAAGCTGGAGCATACCGGTCTGGCCTCACACCTTGATTTATTACTTTCCACCCACACATTTGGTTATCCCAAAGAGGATCAGCGGTTATGGCACGCTGTGGCTGAAGAAACGGGAATGAGTGCAGAGAAGACGCTGTTTATTGACGACAGCGAACCTATTCTCGACGCCGCTGCTCTGTACGGTATTCGTTACTGCCTCGGCGTGACCAATCCCGACTCCGGCATCGCCGAAAAGCAGTACGCACGCCATCCGTCACTGAATGACTACCGCCGACTGATCCCCTCACTGATGTGAAGGAGACGCCATGAAAGAAAAGCCCTCTGCTGAAGTCAGGCTGGATAAATGGCTGTGGGCTGCACGCTTTTACAAAACGCGTGCGCTAGCCCGCGAAATGGTTGAAGGCGGTAAGGTGCACTACAACGGCCAGCGCAGTAAGCCGAGCAAGATTGTCGAGCTGAACGCCACCCTCACCCTTCGCCAGGGAAATGACGAGCGAACGGTCATTATCAAGGCCATTACCGAGCAGCGTCGCCCGGCAACGGAAGCCGTTACGCTGTATGAAGAAACCGCGGAAAGCGTGGAAAAACGCGAAAAAATGGCGCTGGCGCGTAAACTTAACGCGTTAACCATGCCGCACCCGGACAGACGACCGGACAAGAAAGAGCGCCGCGACCTGTTACGATTTAAACATGGCGACAGCGAGTGACTGTCACCTGCAAGAGAGATGATTATGCCGCAACATGACCAATTACATCGTTATCTGTTTGAAAACTTTGCCGTGCGCGGCGAGCTGGTGACCGTTTCGGAAACCCTGCAACAGATCCTCGAAAATCATACTTATCCGCAGCCGGTCAAAAACGTACTGGCTGAGCTGCTGGTTGCCACCAGCCTGCTCACCGCTACGCTGAAGTTTGCCGGTGATATCACTGTGCAGTTGCAGGGTGATGGTCCGCTGAGCCTGGCCGTCATCAACGGCAACAACAATCAGCAGATGCGCGGCGTGGCCCGTATGCAGGGTGATATTCCTGAAGATGCCGATTTGAAAACCCTGGTGGGCAACGGCTACCTGGTGATCACCATTACTCCGGAAGAAGGCGAGCGTTATCAGGGCGTGGTCGGTCTGGAAGGTGACACGCTGGCAGCCTGTCTGGAAGACTACTTCATGCGTTCCGAACAGCTGCCGACACGCCTGTTCATCCGCACTGGCGACGTTGATGGCAAACCCGCTGCTGGCGGAATGCTGCTGCAAGTGATGCCGGCGCAAAACGCACAGGCAGATGATTTCGATCACCTGACCGCCCTGACCGAAACCATCAAGGCCGAAGAGTTGCTGACGCTGCCGGCCAACGAAGTGCTGTGGCGCTTATACCACGAAGAAGAGGTTACTCTCTACGATCCGCAGGACGTTGAGTTCAAATGCACCTGTTCACGCGAACGCTGCGCAGGCGCACTGAAAACGTTGCCGGACGAAGAAGTTGACAGCATTCTGGCGGAAGAAGGCGAGATCGATATGCACTGCGATTACTGCGGTAGCCACTATCTGTTTAACGCCATGGATATTGCAGAGATCCGCAGCAACGCCTCCCCTGCCGATCCACAGGTGCATTAATCACCGTCTTGCCTGAAGGCGCTTATCAGGCCTACGGAAAAACTGTCGTAGGCCGGATAAGGCGTTCGCGCCGCTATCCGGCAAAAACGCTGTCGGCAACACATTCACTCGGTGTAATAAGTCATCGGTAGTCTTTTGCCATCAATAGTGATATCCCGCCAGATTCTGGGGGCTGAACCCAGTTGCTGATTCGCCACCACCTGCAGCAATTTATCCTTATTGAATCCTTCAGGTAGCCTGGCAACAGCTAACAAATCCCATTTGTTTTTCTGCATGCCGAAGACCAGACTCTCCCCATCGCCAAAAGCATATAGCACCTGCTCAGGATGACCATCCGCATTGAGGTCCTGACTCACCAATACGCACGCATTCTGCTCAGCACAAGAGGTGATGCGATACCCCTGTGCTTTGACAAACGTCCAGAACGCATCGTCTGGCTTCTCGCTCCCCGGAGCAATCACAACCTTCGATACTAACTGTGTTGCGGTTAGCTCTTTAACCGGATCCCGGCTCCCTTGCAGCAGAGAATTCAAGTCGCGTCTGCGCTTACTGTCTTGATTAAACGCCACATCTTTTTGTAATGCTTCCAACGCTGCGCGCCCCGGTTTTCCGCTGTGATCCAACATATACAGGCTGACCTGATCCGGTTTGATTTTCCCGCTGTGATACAGCCCCATATGGCTGCTAACGCTGATACGCCAGGCATCAATAACCGGCGACGACAGCAGAACCAACAGCCCCAATGCCAGCAACGAAACGCCAAGAATGACCGGCCCCTGAAGCTCAAGCGGATTGCGCCCGCGGCGTAAAATGCTGGCCAGATAGCCAAACGACCATACCAGCAGTACCACGACCACCAGCACGCCATACAAACGCTCAGGCGTCCAACCGTACTGCTGTATTCGCACCCACAGCGCCCAACCGGCAATCAGCGTATAGATGGGCGTGATAGCCAGAGCACATTTGATGAGATAGCGTAACGCGCCAGGATAAGGTAGAGCTTCTTTTTGTGGCTCACGCACCATCGCCATGAGCAGCAGCAGGCTAAACGTCAGCGTTGACATCAGCCCTGCCGCGGAAACCCGCTGCGAAATAGCCTCCAGCCCGGTGAAAGGCAAGGTCAGTATGAACATCAGCGCCAACAGCGCGACCAGAGGTAACAGACCGGTGGCAATAAACGTCAGTAATTTTTGTACCGCCGTGACCAGACGCGACTGTGTACGAGCCAGTACCACTGCCAGTGCGGTAATCAGACCAAAGGCCACATAGCCAAACCAGTCGGTATCAAAGAAGAGCGTGCTGAAGAAGGGAATACCGACCAGCTTAAACATCTCGCTCCATAGCAGGAGCACCAGCCAGAACAACCCGTTGGAAATGAACACAATCAGCAGCGTCAGCGTGTTAAGCCACAATTGTGTATAAAATTGCGCATAGCGTGTCTGTTGGCGGGACGCGCGAAGCGAGTACTGAATCCAGGGCAAGGCAAGCATCGCCATCAGCAGTAAGCGCCAACCGTAGAACATAAAAACTTCATGTTGCCGCCACTTATCACTGTCCTCGACTTGCCACTTTAGCCAGGCGCTCATCGCCAGCACCACAACAAAGATCAGCGCCATCCAGTACCACAGCGCGCGTTGTTTGAAAGAAACGACAGTAAGCAAAAGTGCCGAGGTGATCGCAATCGTCGCAGGCATGCCATAGAACAGCCAGCCGTCGTTATGGGGCACCAGATATGTCATCAGCAGGTAGCATAATGCCCCCTGCAGCAGGCCGATAAATATCATGCCCAAACGCGTCGTACGTGAAATTTCAGCACTATCCATGTCAGTTTCCAGAATGAAGGGAAAAGCTAATTATCGCATCAACTTCACAATTTTGAGCATTGGTAGGCTGATTTCAGACTAACGCGACGGGAAGTGAATCGATATTGTATATGTATGAGTTACGTTATTTTCTTACGTGAATGCGATTACACTCACAAGATTCCCGCCAAAAACACTCTTCATTAACGTTTTAAGAACATTTTCCACAACAAAAAAGGGTTTCCTGCCATAATATCCGCCTCTTTGTGACAGGAGTCGCAGCGTATTCGGTAACCCGTGATTTTCCCGGATGCGTAAATCTATGAGCCTTGTCGCGGTTAGCAATCCCTAAAAAACCTTACTATTCCAGGTAATACATATTGGCTAAGGAGCAGTGAAATGCGTGTGAACAACAGTTTAACCCCGCAAGATCTCAAGGCTTATGGTATCAATGACGTTCAGGATATCGTTTACAATCCAGACTACGACACGCTTTTCCAGGAAGAACTTGATCCAAACCTGGAAGGTTATGAACGTGGCGTGTTAACGAATCTGGGCGCCGTTGCCGTTGATACCGGTATCTTTACCGGACGTTCGCCAAAGGATAAGTACATTGTCCGTGACGACACCACGCGCGACACGCTCTGGTGGTCAGACAAAGGTAAAGGTAAGAACGACAACAAACCGCTCTCCCCGGAAACCTGGCAGCATCTGAAAGGATTAGTTACCCAGCAACTTTCCGGCAAGCGCCTGTTTATCATTGATGCATTCTGCGGCGCTAACGCCGATACCCGTCTTTCCGTGCGCTTCATTACCGAAGTTGCCTGGCAGGCGCATTTCGTCAAAAACATGTTCATCCGCCCAAGCGACGAAGAGCTGGTTGATTTTAAACCGGATTTCATCGTGATGAACGGCGCTAAGTGCACCAACCCACAATGGAAAGAGCAGGGTCTGAACTCTGAAAACTTCGTGGCTTTCAACCTGACTGAGCGTATCCAGCTGATTGGCGGCACCTGGTACGGCGGCGAAATGAAGAAAGGTATGTTCTCCGTGATGAACTACCTGCTGCCGCTGAAAGGCATTGCTTCCATGCACTGCTCGGCAAACGTCGGGGAAAAAGGTGATGTGGCAGTCTTCTTTGGCCTGTCCGGTACCGGTAAAACAACGCTGTCCACCGATCCGAAACGCCGCCTGATTGGCGATGACGAACACGGCTGGGATGACGACGGCGTATTTAACTTCGAAGGCGGTTGCTACGCGAAGACTATCAAACTGTCTAAAGATGCCGAGCCAGAAATCTACAACGCAATTCGTCGTGACGCGCTGCTGGAAAACGTCACCGTGCGCGAAGATGGTTCCATCGACTTCGACGACGGTTCCAAAACTGAAAACACCCGCGTTTCCTACCCGATTTATCACATCGATAATATCGTTAAGCCAGTGTCAAAAGCGGGTCATGCGACCAAAGTGATCTTCCTGACTGCCGACGCATTTGGCGTGCTGCCGCCGGTTTCTCGCCTGACAGCAGACCAAACTCAGTACCATTTCCTGTCTGGCTTCACCGCCAAACTGGCCGGTACCGAACGCGGCGTTACCGAACCGACCCCAACCTTCTCTGCCTGCTTCGGCGCAGCATTCCTGTCTCTGCACCCAACGCAGTATGCAGAAGTGCTGGTGAAACGTATGCAGGCGGCAGGTGCGCAGGCGTATCTGGTTAACACCGGCTGGAACGGTACTGGCAAACGTATCTCTATCAAAGATACCCGTGCGATTATTGACGCCATCCTGAACGGTTCGCTGGATGACGCAGAAACGTTCCGTCTGCCGATGTTTGACCTGGCTATCCCGACCGAGTTGCCGGGCGTGGATACGCGCATTCTCGATCCGCGTAATACCTACGCGTCTCCAGAGCAGTGGCAGGAAAAAGCCAATGCACTGGCGAAACTGTTTATCGAGAACTTCGAGAAATACACCGACACCCCTGCGGGTGAAGCGCTGGTTAGCGCCGGACCGAAGCTGTAATTTTTGATTCGTTATATAGCCCCTTATCCGAGAGGGTAAGGGGTTTTTTATTGTGTTTATCTTTTAAAATGTACTCGGTACACCTATAATCTGTACTATCAACCCCATGCGCAGGACGCGCTATGTTCACATTTATTGAGCTACAAGGATTTAGTAAACGCCGTCCGTTACTTTTGCCTGACGATGAGTTTCGCGCTTTTCAAGAGGCGCTTATAGAGAACCCTGAGGCTGGAGATACTATCGCTGGTACAGGTGGATTCAGAAAAATTCGCTGGAGTCGCTCTGGTATGGGCAAACGCAGCGGTATTAGGGTTATCTATTACAACGTGACGCGCAAAGGTCGAATCTATCTCGCTTTGCTCTATCCTAAAAATGAACAGGATGATTTAACCGAAGAGCAAAAAAGAGTTTTAATGCACTTATCCAATATGCTGATTTAATCATGGGAATTTTAATCATCAGGACACCGCTATCCGGTGTGGTGAGGCCAAAATGAAAGACGAATTATTTGCCGATTTGCTGGCCAGTGCAGAAGAAATGGTGCGTATAGAGAAAGGTGAAGAAACACCTAAGCCTGAACATGTACATACCTTTAGCGAAATTGATGTTAAAGCCATCCGCGAAGCAACAGGGTTACGCCAACAGGATTTTGCCATAGCTGTTGGCGTGAGTTATGACCTGGTTAAAAGCTGGGAAACGAAACGACGCCAGCCGACTGGTGCACCAAGAAAACTGCTTTTATTAATTCAAAAAAATCCATTTATAATTAATCAATTAAAAGCAATTTAAGCCAGAGGTTTTACTCTGTATCCCGTAAACAAAGGGAGGCATTTCGCCTCCCTTTCTTATACGTCTTTCGTGATACCCTGCGCGCGAGTGAAAGGAACCGGAAGCCATGCACGAATCGACAACCCACCACGTTCACTGGTACCAATCTCCAGCATGCCGTTATGGTTATCGATAATACGTTGCACAATCGCCAGACCCAGCCCCGTGCCGCTGGTACTGCGCGCGCTGTCGCCGCGGACAAATGGCTGGAACAGGTGCTTACGCTGCTCCGGCTTGATGCCCGGACCATCATCTTCTACCTGGAACCAGGCGCGATGCGTCTCCGTACCGCTACTAACCTTAATCCAGCCGTTGCCGTAGCGGGCGGCGTTAACCACCATATTGGCAACCGCACGCTTGATCGACAGCGGGTGCATCTTCACCTGAATGGCGCCAGGCTGCAGCGCAGTTTCGATTTCACGTTCATAGCCGCTTTCTGCCGCAACCACTTCACCCAGCACCGAGTTCAGATCCGCCATCTCCATCGGCATCTCCTGACCGGTACGCAGGTAATCGATGAACTGCTCGATGATGGCGTTACACTCTTCGATGTCCTTATTGATGGACTCCGCAAGATAACCGTCCTCTTCGCCCATCATTTCCGTTGCCAGACGAATACGCGTCAGCGGAGTACGTAAATCGTGGCTCACGCCCGCCATTAACAGCGTACGGTCATCGGCCAACTGCTTCACACCTGCGGCCATATGGTTAAAGGCTCGGGTTACGGAGCGCACCTCTGAAGCGCCATACTCACGCAACGGCGGTGGAATGATACCTTTCCCCACCTGCAGCGCCGCATGTTCAAGATCCACCAATGGTCGGTTCTGGATACGGATAAACAGCCACGCGCCACCGATAGCCAGCAGCATAATCGCCAGCGTATAGCGGAACAGCGGTGAGAAATCGCCTTGATGAATTTCCGTAAGCGGCACACGTACCCAGATGTTGGGCGACAGCCAGGTTTTCAGCCACACAACCGGCGAGCTTTTGTTTACCTCAACGCGGACTTCCGTTGGGCCACCCAACTGCTGCGCCATCTGATGGCTTAAGAATTCATAGTGTTGCGCCCAACGCAGTCCGGCTTCTTCAGCGGCCTCGTTGGAATAGAGGGAAATACCCAGCTCACGATAAATTTCCCGACGGAATGCGGGCGGCACCACCAGTTGCGTACCGTCCTCCAGCTGTAGTTTATCGGTCATCAGCATACGAACTTCGTAGGCCAGGACCTTATTAAACTGCTGGAGGCTCGGCAGAATCGCGAAGTTCAGCACTACCAGGTAAGTCGTCACCAGGCTGGCAAACAGCAAGGTGACGATGAGCAATAACGTGCGGGCAAACGAACTTCGTGGCGAGAAGCGCATTCGCCTCATGCTTTAGAACCGTCCGGAACAAAGACGTAGCCCAGACCCCATACGGTCTGAATGTAGCGTGGATGCGCCGGATCTTCTTCCACCATGCGACGCAGACGGGAAATCTGGACGTCGATAGAACGTTCCATCGCAGAATATTCACGACCACGGGCGAGGTTCATCAACTTGTCGCGGGACAGCGGCTCACGCGGATGGCTAACCAGTGCTTTCAGCACTGCAAACTCACCGCTGGTGAGCGGCATAGGCTCATCTTCACGGAACATTTCACGCGTACCGAGGTTCAGTTTGAACTTACCAAACGCAATGACCGCTTCTTCCTGAGAAGGCGCGCCCGGCAGTTCGTTCGCCTGACGACGCAGTACAGCGCGAATACGTGCCAGCAGCTCACGTGGGTTAAACGGTTTCGGAATGTAATCGTCAGCGCCGATTTCCAGTCCAACGATACGATCCACTTCTTCGCCCTTCGCCGTAACCATAATGATCGGCATCGGGTTGCTCTGGCTGCGCAGGCGACGGCAAATAGACAGGCCATCTTCTCCCGGCAGCATTAAATCCAGCACCATCAGGTGGAAAGACTCACGGGTCAGCAGACGATCCATCTGCTCAGCGTTTGCGACGCTTCGAACCTGGAAGCCCTGCTCGGTCAGATAACGCTCCAGAAGCGCACGTAAGCGCATGTCGTCATCGACCACCAGAATCTTATAGTTCTCTTGCATTGTTATTACTCCCAAAGGTTCGCAACAATTAAGTGTATATTCTTAAGAAAGCTAACGTGAGTCACCAGCGAATTCTGGTATGAATTCCAGGCTAAATTGTTACAAAGCATATTAAACAGCAGCTTAAGTATACAATGTTTCTCGCAATACATTATTTATTCTGTTGATATGCTCACGTAATACTAATTGTGCGCATCATCACAGAGTCGAAGGTAAAACAATAAGATGAAAACGCCCCTGATAACCCGTGAAGGGTATGAAAAACTCAAACAAGAGCTGAATTATCTCTGGCGTGAAGAGCGCCCGGAAGTCACCAAAAAAGTTACCTGGGCCGCAAGTCTGGGTGACCGCAGCGAAAATGCCGACTACCAGTATAATAAAAAGCGCCTGCGTGAGATCGACCGCCGCGTCCGATATTTGACCAAGTGCATGGAGAATCTGAAAATCGTCGATTACTCCCCGCAGCAGGAGGGCAAAGTCTTCTTTGGCGCATGGGTTGAGATTGAAAATGACGATGGCGACATCCGCAAATTCCGTATTGTTGGCTACGATGAGATCTTCGGTCGTAAAGATTACATCTCTATCGACTCACCAATGGCGCGAGCGCTGCTGAAAAAAGAAGTCGGCGATCTCGCAGTAGTAAACACTCCTGGTGGCGAAGCCAGCTGGTACGTGAACGAGATTGAATACGTTAAGTGAGACCGGAACAATCCGAAGCCCCGGCAGATGGCTGGCATTTTTGTCAGTCAATCCGTATAACTATCCCCTGATTTTTTATCCTATAGACGAAGCTATCCATGATGAATGATTCTTTCTGCCGCATTATCGCAGGTGAAATTCAGGCTCGTGCTGAACAGGTAGAAGCTGCCGTTCGCCTGCTTGACGAAGGGAACACCGTGCCGTTTATCGCACGATATCGTAAGGAAATCACCGGCGGTCTGGACGATACGCAACTGCGTAATCTGGAAACCCGTCTGGGATATCTGCGTGAACTGGAAGACCGCCGTCAGGCAATCCTGAAATCTATCGGCGAGCAAGGCAAACTGACCGACGACCTGGCGAAAGCGATCAACGGCACGTTAAGTAAGACCGAACTCGAAGATCTCTATCTGCCGTACAAACCTAAGCGCCGTACCCGTGGGCAGATCGCCATTGAAGCAGGCCTTGAGCCGCTGGCAGACCTGCTGTGGAACGAGCCGTCTCACGACCCGGAAACAGAAGCCGCTAAATATCTCAACGCCGACAACGGCGTGGCGGATATCAAAGCGGCCCTCGACGGCGCACGTTACATCCTGATGGAACGCTTCGCTGAAGATGCCGCGCTGCTGGCGAAAGTGCGTGACTATCTGTGGAAGAACGCGCATTTGGTTTCCACCGTGGTAAGCGGTAAAGAAGAGGAAGGCGCGAAATTCCGCGACTACTTCGATCACCACGAACCGATCTCTACCGTGCCATCCCACCGTGCGCTGGCCATGTTCCGTGGCCGTAACGAGGGCGTGCTTCAGCTTTCGCTGAATGCCGATCCGCAGTTCGATGAGCCACCGAAAGAGAGCCACGGCGAACAGATTATCCAGAACCACCTGGGACTGCGCCTGAACAACGCACCGGCAGACAGCTGGCGTAAAGGCGTTGTAAGCTGGACATGGCGAATTAAGGTGCTGATGCACCTCGAAACCGAACTGATGGGCACCGTGCGCGAACGCGCGGAAGATGAAGCAATCAACGTCTTTGCCCGCAACCTGCATGACCTGCTGATGGCGGCTCCGGCCGGCCTGCGCGCCACCATGGGCCTCGATCCCGGCCTGCGTACCGGCGTGAAGGTGGCGGTTGTTGACGGTACCGGTAAGCTGGTCGCGACCGACACCATTTATCCACACACCGGTCAGGCCGCCAAAGCCGCCGTTGCCGTTGCGGCGCTGTGTGAAAAATACAACGTTGAGCTGGTGGCGATTGGTAACGGTACAGCGTCGCGCGAAACCGAGCGCTTCTTCCTCGACGTGCAGAAACAGTTCCCGAAAATCACCGCGCAGAAAGTGATCGTCAGCGAAGCCGGGGCATCGGTTTACTCGGCTTCCGAGCTGGCGGCGCAGGAGTTCCCGGATCTCGACGTTTCATTGCGTGGCGCAGTGTCTATCGCCCGTCGTCTGCAGGATCCGCTGGCTGAGCTGGTGAAAATCGATCCGAAATCCATCGGTGTGGGCCAGTATCAACACGACGTTAGCCAGACACAACTGGCGCGTAAGCTGGACGCGGTGGTGGAAGACTGTGTGAACGCCGTCGGCGTCGATCTCAATACCGCTTCCGTTCCGCTGTTGACCCGCGTGGCCGGCCTGACACGCATGATGGCGCAAAACATCGTCGCCTGGCGCGATGAGAACGGTCAGTTCCAGAACCGTCAGCAACTGCTGAAAGTCAGCCGTCTGGGGCCAAAAGCTTTTGAACAGTGCGCAGGCTTCCTGCGCATCAACCATGGCGATAACCCACTGGATGCCTCCACCGTTCACCCGGAAGCCTATCCGATTGTGGAACGCATTCTGGCCGCTACCGAGCAATCGCTGCGTGACCTGATGGGCAACAGCAACGAACTGCGCAATCTGAAAGCCGCCGATTTTACTGACGAACGCTTCGGGGTGCCGACCGTCACCGACATCATCAAAGAGCTGGAAAAGCCGGGCCGCGATCCGCGTCCTGAATTTAAAACCGCACAGTTTGCTGACGGCGTAGAAACCATGAACGATCTGCTGCCGGGAATGATCCTGGAAGGGGCGGTCACCAACGTCACCAATTTCGGCGCGTTTGTTGATATCGGCGTTCATCAGGATGGCCTGGTGCATATCTCTTCGCTGTCGAATAAGTTCGTCGACGATCCACACACCGTGGTGAAAGCGGGCGACATTGTGAAGGTGAAAGTGCTGGAAGTGGACCTGCAACGTAAGCGTATCGCGCTGACCATGCGTCTGGACGAGCAGCCGGGTGAAACCAATGCGCGTCGCGGCGGCGGGAATAACGATCGCACTCAGGGCAATCGCCCAGCGCCAAAAGCGGCGAAACCGCGTGGCCGTGACGCCCAGCCTGCGGGCAACAGCGCGATGATGGATGCGCTGGCGGCGGCAATGGGTAAAAAGCGCTAAGTTTAAACCGTGTGCCGGATGACGGAATCAATACCTTATCCGGCATATTTAATATATCCCCCGCTTTTCACCACAATATATTTATCACTTTATTAACAGATGAAACCTTAATTAAACATTAAGATTCTCAATAATTACCTCCGCGAACCATTCTTTCCCTACCAGAATAAATATTGAGGAATATCAAAATTGGCTCAAATTATTATCCAATTGTACATTCCGTCACATTTATTCTATTGATGATAGAAACCATTCTCATTATCATTGTTTTGTTGATTATTTACTCTTTCCTTACGTTGGCTAATCATCTGGTCTCATGCCGCCCTGTCGCCCCATGAGGTAATCATCCAGTTAGCGAGATATAAGTAGGTCCCTATGCAATTCACTCCTGACAGTGCGTGGAAAATTACCGGCTTTGCCCGTGAAATCAGCCCGGCTTATCGTCAGAAACTGTTGTCACTTGGCATGCTGCCCGGCTCCTCCTTCAACGTGGTACGCGTCGCCCCGCTCGGCGATCCTATCCATATCGAAACGCGTCGCGTAAGTCTGGTATTGCGTAAAAAGGATTTGGCGTTATTAGAAGTGGAAGCGGTTTCCTGTTAATACAGTGAGTCTATAAAAATGAAAAAACTAACCATTGGTTTAATTGGTAATCCTAATTCCGGCAAGACAACTTTATTCAACCAACTCACCGGCGCGCGCCAGCGTGTAGGCAACTGGGCTGGCGTTACCGTGGAGCGTAAAGAAGGTCATTTCGCCACAACGGACCATCAGGTCACGCTGGTGGATTTACCCGGCACCTATTCTCTGACGACAATCTCATCCCAGACCTCTCTCGATGAGCAGATTGCCTGCCACTATATTTTAAGCGGCGACGCGGATCTGTTGATCAACGTGGTCGATGCTTCAAACCTTGAACGCAACCTCTACCTGACGTTGCAACTGCTTGAGTTGGGCATCCCCTGCATCGTCGCGTTGAATATGCTGGATATCGCTGAAAAGCAGCAAATCCGTATTGATATCGACGCCCTCTCAGCACGTCTTGGCTGCCCGGTGGTTCCGCTGGTTTCCACCCGCGCCCGCGGCATTGAAGCGCTGAAGCTGGCGATCGATCGCTACAAAGAAAACGACACTGTCGAGCTGGTCCATTATGCCCAGCCGTTGCTGCAGGAAGCGGATTCCCTCGCCGACGCGATGGCCAAAGATATGCCGCTCAAACAGCGCCGCTGGCTGGGCCTGCAGATGCTGGAAGGCGATATCTACAGCCGCGCATATGCGGGTGATGCCGCGCAAAATCTCGATGCCTCCATCGCACGCCTGAGCGAGACTATGGACGATCCGGCGCTGCACATCGCCGATGCGCGCTATCAGTGCATTGCCGCTATCTGCGATACCGTCAGCAATACTCTGACGGCAGAACCGAGCCGTTTCACCACCGCGGTAGATAAAATCGTTCTCAACCGCTTCCTCGGGCTGCCGATTTTCCTGTTCGTGATGTACCTGATGTTCCTGCTCGCCATTAACATCGGCGGCGCGCTGCAACCATTGTTTGACGTTGGCTCCGTAGCACTCTTTATCCATGGTATTCAGTGGATTGGCTACACGCTGCACTTCCCGGACTGGCTCACTATCTTCCTGGCCCAGGGCCTTGGCGGCGGGATTAACACCGTGCTGCCGCTGGTACCGCAAATCGGCATGATGTACCTGTTCCTCTCCTTCCTTGAAGACTCCGGCTACATGGCGCGCGCCGCGTTTGTGATGGACCGTCTGATGCAGGCGCTGGGACTGCCGGGCAAATCGTTCGTCCCGCTGATCGTCGGCTTTGGCTGTAACGTACCGTCCGTGATGGGCGCACGTACGCTGGACGCCCCGCGTGAGCGTCTGATGACCATCATGATGGCGCCGTTTATGTCCTGCGGCGCACGTCTGGCGATTTTCGCCGTCTTTGCCGCGGCGTTCTTTGGTCAGAACGGCGCACTGGCGGTCTTCTCGCTGTACGTACTGGGTATCGTGATGGCTGTGTTGACGGGCCTGATGCTCAAACACACCATCATGCGTGGTGAAGCAACGCCGTTCGTGATGGAGCTGCCGGTATACCACGTGCCGCACATCAAGAGTCTGATTATTCAGACCTGGCAACGCCTGAAAGGCTTCGTTCTGCGTGCAGGTAAAGTC
This sequence comes from Citrobacter sp. CF971, assembly GCF_006385635.1. Taxonomy (NCBI): domain Bacteria; kingdom Pseudomonadati; phylum Pseudomonadota; class Gammaproteobacteria; order Enterobacterales; family Enterobacteriaceae; genus Citrobacter; species Citrobacter sp. CF971. Next base: position 4,564,270 of record NZ_CP041051.1, read on the forward strand.
ATCATCATCGTCAGCATTTTCCTCAGCGCGTTTAACAGTTTCTCGCTGAGCGGGAAAATCGTCGATAACATCAACGACTCTGCTCTGGCCTCCGTTAGCCGTGTTATTACTCCAGTGTTTAAACCGATTGGCGTTCACGAAGATAACTGGCAGGCAACCGTAGGTTTGTTCACCGGCGCGATGGCGAAAGAAGTGGTGGTGGGTACGCTGAACACGCTCTATACCGCGGAAAACATTCAGGAAGAAGAGTTCAACCCGGCAGATTTCCACCTTGGTGACGAGCTGCTCGGCGCAGTGGATGAAACCTGGCAAAGCCTGAAAGACACCTTCAGCCTGAGCGTACTGGCTAACCCTATCGAAGCCAGCAAGGGCGACGGCGAAATGGCGACGGGCGCAATGGGCGTGATGGGCGAGAAATTTGGCAGCGCCGCCGCCGCGTACAGCTACCTGATCTTTGTTCTGCTGTATGTGCCGTGCATTTCAGTGATGGGCGCTATCGCACGTGAATCCAGCCGTGGCTGGATGAGTTTCTCGATTCTGTGGGGCCTGAATATCGCCTACTCTCTGTCGACGCTGTTTTATCAGACGGTCAGCTACAAAGAGCACCCGACCTACAGCCTGGTGTGCATTTTAGCGGTCATCCTGTTTAACATCGTGTTGCTGGGCCTGCTGCGTCGAGCTCGCAGCCGCGTGGACCTCGCACTGCTGGCAACCAACAGAACGGCGAGTTCCTGCTGTTCCAGCACGACTGGCGATTGCCACTAAGGTTATCGACAATGGCATCACTTATTCAGGTTCGTGATTTATTGGCTTTGCGGGGGCGTATGGAGGCAACACAAATTAGCCACACGCTGCATACCCCGCAGCCCATGATTGACGCCATGCTGAATCAGTTAGAAAAGATGGGCAAAGCGGTGCGGATTCAGGAAGATGCCGACGGGTGTCTTTCCGGAAGCTGCAAAAGTTGCCCGGAAGGTAAAGCCTGCCTGCGCGAATGGTGGGCTTTACGCTAATCAGATGCTATTTGCCGGATGGCGCTACGCTTATCCGGCCTACAAATGATGCAAACGTCCAGGCCGGATAATTCGTTTATGCAGATATCCGGCTTTTTTGCGTAATGGATTCCACATAGATTTCATTATTTCAGCAAAAAAGATCTATCCTCCAGCCAGCTACGCATCGTTATTAATTCGTGGATGATTACTGCCGACCATGAAAGTAGAGTCTCGTCATCTTGTTTCTCAGGTGACGGATCGCCATGAATACTGACACGACTGCTACGCCGCATGACGCGATTTTCAAAACGTTCTTAAACCACCCGGCAACCGCACGCGACTTTCTTCAGCTCCATCTTCCAGCCTCTTTACAAAAACTATGCGATCTTAAAACGCTGCAACTGGAATCTGGCAGCTTTATCGAGGACGATTTACGCGCGTACTATTCCGACGTGCTGTGGTCGTTAAAAACTCGCGAAGGTGATGGTTACATTTACACCATTATTGAACATCAAAGCAGCGCCGATGCTCACATGGCATTTCGGCTAATGCGCTATGCCATTGCGGTAATGCAGCGTCATCTGGATGCGGGACATAAGAAGCTGCCTCTGGTAATCCCCCTACTTTTTTATCATGGTGCAGCAAGCCCATACCCCTATTCACTTTGTTGGCTGGACGAGTTTGATGACCCAGAGTCCGCCAGACAGCTTTATAGCACCGCGTTTCCACTGATCGATATCACCGTTGTGCCCGATGACGAGATTATGCAGCACCGCCGGATGGCGCTGCTGGAGCTCATCCAAAAACATATCCGTAAACGCGATTTGATGGGGTTAGTAGAAAAACTCGCCATCCTGCTTGTTAAAGGACACGCTAATGACAACCAGTTGAAAGCCCTGTTTAATTACCTGATGCAGGCCGGGGACACCGCGCGTTTTAGCGAATTTATTCACCAGGTCGCCGAACGTTTACCCCAACACAAGGAGAGATTGATGACAATCGCTGAGAGGCTACGGCAGGAAGGACATTTTAATGGTCTTCAGGAAGGCCATCGGAAAGGATTACAAGAGGGGTTACAAACAGGTCTACAACAAGGCAAACGAGAGGAAGCTTTGCGCATCGCGACGACCATGCTAGCGGATGGTATCGACAGATTAACAATACTCAGAATTACCGGGCTTAGCGCTAAAGACCTGCCTGCGCAACCGCATTAATTTCAGGCCCGGCAAGCGCGACGCTACCGGGCAAGTCAACATTGGCTATAGCTGTTGTTTTAACGCCACCAGCGCTGAGCAGAACTCCGCCGGATGCGAGATAAACGGCGCATGCGCCGCCTTAGCAAACACCAACGACTCGCTCTGCGGCCACAGGGCATCCAGCATCGGGACGACTTTGCGCGGCACCAGGCCATCAAGATGGCCGTATAGCCGCAGGAAAGGCATTTCCACCGTGCACAGCGGTTCTCGCAGATCGACCGTTTTCAGGATCTCCAGCCCGCCATTAAGCACCTCGACGTCCGGCATGGGTAAAGCCAGCACCGTTTTCTTCAACGCTCGCGCATCCTGACGCGCGGTTTCCGTACCCATCGTTTGCAATGCCAGAAAACGCTCCACTGTACGCTGGAAATCTTCGCTCAGCTGCTGCTGGAAGCCTGCCAGCACCTCTGGCTTGATACCCGGCCACTCATCCCGCGCGCTAAAGCAAGGGGAAGACGCGACGGTCACCAGCGCCTGAACACGCTCAGGATGCGTTAGGGCTACCTGACTCGCGACCAGCCCGCCCAAACTCCAGCCGAGCCAGATAGCTTTCTCCGGTGCCTGTTTCAATACCCGCTCAGCCATCTCTTCCAGCGACATTGCACCGAAACCCTGGCTACGACCAAATCCCGGTAAGTCGACAAGATGCAGCGTAAAATGCGAACTCAGTTCCTCGCTTATGCAATGCCACACTTGCGCATTCAGTCCCCATCCGTGCAGCAGCACAAGATGGCAATTTCCCGAACCCTGGGTCTGCCACCAGATGTCATTCATCAGTTATTGTTCTCTTTTAGCCTGAAAGGATGCATCTATGCTAACAGTACCGGGATTGTGCTGGCTATGCCGAATGCCCCTGACGTTAGGGCATTGGGGGATCTGCTCAGTCTGTACGCGGGCAACGCGCCAACACGCCAGCCTATGCCCCCAATGTGGACTCCCTGCCGCTCATACCGTCATTCCCTGTGGGCGTTGCCTGCAAAAACCACCGCCGTGGCAGCGGCTGGTCACCGTCAGCGACTATGCTCCGCCGTTGAGCGGGCTTATTCACCAGCTCAAGTTTTCGCGACGCAGCGAAACAGCCTCCGCTCTTTCGCGTTTGCTGTTGCTGGAGGTACTACAGGCCCGGCGCGTCAGCGCTCTTCCTCTGCCGGACAGGCTGGTCAGCGTCCCGCTCTGGCAACGCCGACACTGGCGCAGAGGGTTTAATCAGAGCGATTTACTGTGCCGTCCGCTTGCACGCTGGCTGGGTTGCGACTGGGACAGCCGGACCATCTCGCGGGTTCGGGCAACCGCCACACAGCACCATCTCAGCGCCCGATTACGTAAACGTAACCTGAAAAATGCCTTTCGCCTTGAATTGCCGGTGCAGGGACTCCATATGGTTATTGTGGATGATGTCGTCACTACCGGAAGTACCGTCGCGGAAATCGCGCAGCTGCTTTTACGCAACGGCGCGGCGACTGTCCAGGTATGGTGCCTGTGTCGAACCTTGTAGAGCCTCGATGATGGGCGTATTATAACCAAGTAAAATAGTCAACTATTAGGCCATTACTATGATCCATATTTCCGATGCTGCACAAGCGCACTTTGCCAAACTGCTGGCAAATCAGGAAGAAGGGACACAAATCCGCGTATTTGTGATTAATCCCGGCACGCCTAACGCTGAATGCGGCGTTTCTTATTGTCCGCCGGACGCCGTGGAAGCAACCGACACCGCCATTAAATTTGACCTGCTGACCGCATATGTTGATGAACTGAGCGCACCGTATCTGGAAGATGCAGAAATCGATTTCGTTACCGACCAGTTAGGCTCCCAGCTGACCCTGAAAGCACCAAACGCCAAAATGCGTAAAGTTGCCGATGATGCGCCGCTGATGGAACGTGTGGAGTACATGCTGCAATCGCAGATCAACCCACAGCTGGCTGGCCACGGTGGTCGCGTATCTCTGATGGAAATCACCGATGAAGGCTACGCCATTCTGCAGTTTGGCGGCGGCTGTAACGGCTGTTCAATGGTCGATGTGACGCTGAAAGAAGGTATCGAGAAGCAGCTGCTGGCTGAATTCCCTGAACTGAAAGGCGTTCGCGATTTAACCGAACACCAGCGCGGCGAGCACTCTTACTACTAACGACCAGACTTGTAGGCCCGGTAAGACGCATCCGCGTCGCCACCGGGCATCGATGCCGGATGGCAGCGTAAACGCTTTATCCGGCCTACGCCCTTACATTTCTCTGCACGTATCCTGTAATAATCCCCCGCATAATTTGACCAGCCTCTCATAATTTAAATTTTGCCTGCCCAGGTGATTTTCAAGCGCCACATGTTACCCGTATCATTCGTATCAGCACCTAACACACACATAATAGTCCGCTAAACTGATTAGTTTTGCAGGCAACCAGCATTGGTGCTGAGAATACTCTGTTCCCGGTCGGGACAATCGGAATTTGTCATCTAAACACTGACGTTACCCATAACAAAGTTAAGGCCAGGTAAATCATGCCATTAGTCATCGTTGCTATCGGTGTAATCTTGTTACTCCTCCTGATGATCCGTTTCAAAATGAACGGCTTCATCGCTCTCGTCCTGGTGGCGCTTGCTGTCGGATTGATGCAAGGGATGCCACTGGATAAAGTCATCGGTTCAATTAAAGCCGGCGTCGGCGGAACCCTTGGCAGCCTCGCCCTGATTATGGGTTTTGGCGCCATGCTGGGCAAAATGCTGGCGGACTGCGGCGGCGCACAGCGCATCGCAACCACCCTGATTGCTAAATTCGGCAAAAAACATATTCAATGGGCGGTGGTATTAACCGGCTTCACCGTTGGTTTTGCCCTGTTCTACGAAGTTGGTTTCGTACTGATGCTGCCGCTGGTGTTCACCATTGCCGCTGCTGCCAATATCCCGCTGCTGTACGTTGGCGTGCCAATGGCTGCGGCACTGTCCGTAACGCACGGCTTCCTGCCACCGCACCCGGGTCCAACCGCTATTGCCACCATTTTCCACGCAGATATGGGTAAAACCCTGCTGTTTGGTACGATTCTGGCAATCCCGACCGTTATTCTCGCCGGTCCGGTATACGCACGTTTCCTGAAAGGCATTGATAAGCCAATCCCGGAAGGTCTGTACAGCGCAAAAACCTTCACTGAAGAAGAGATGCCAGGCTTTGGCGTCAGCGTCTGGACCTCTCTGGTCCCGGTTATTCTGATGGCAATGCGCGCCGTGGCGGAGATGATTCTGCCGAAAGGTCATGCTTTCCTGACGGTTGCAGAATTCCTCGGTGACCCGGTCATGGCAACGCTGATTGCAGTGCTGATTGCGATGTTCACGTTTGGTCTGAACCGCGGACGTTCGATGGATCAGATTAACGACACGCTGGTGTCTTCAATCAAAATCATTGCGATGATGCTGTTGATCATCGGCGGCGGCGGTGCCTTCAAACAGGTCCTGGTTGATAGCGGCGTGGACAAATACATCGCCTCAATGATGCACGGCTCTAACGTGTCTCCGCTGCTGATGGCATGGTCTATCGCTGCAGTACTGCGTATCGCATTGGGTTCCGCAACCGTTGCAGCGATCACCGCTGGTGGGATAGTGGCGCCGCTGATTGCAACAACCGGCGTAAGCCCTGAGCTGATGGTTATTGCGGTTGGTTCCGGTTCTGTCATCTTCTCCCACGTGAACGATCCAGGTTTCTGGCTGTTCAAGGAGTACTTCAACCTAACCATCGGTGAAACCATCAAGTCATGGTCAATGCTGGAAACCATTATCTCCGTGTGCGGTCTGGTTGGGTGTCTGCTGTTAAATATGGCAATCTGATGTAAAAAGCCGGGTGGCGCTAGCGCCTACCCGGCTTGATTTCTTTATTTCTTCTTCGCGGCCGCTTTTCGCCGCTTATCCAAATCCTTAATCAGCTTATTCACTCTCTCATCGGCGAACATCTGCTCCAGCGTGGCGGTGAGCTTACGCCGCCAGTTTTTGTACTGGTCGCTGGTCCCCGGAATGTTGACCGGTTCAGCCATATCCAGCCAGTCTTCCGGTTGTAGGCCCAGCAGCGCACTGTTGCTGTCAGCGATGTAGCGTTGCATGCCGCGATTAAGAATCGGCGTCATCGACATCAGGGATGCCTTGTGACCGGCACGTTTTGGCAGGCAGCCGTATTTGTGCAGCGCGTCCAGCAGCCCCTGTTTCGCAAGTTCTCGGTCCTGATACAACCCGCGCAGCACGACTTCATCCGGATACAGGCCCAGAGCTTTACCCAGCGTCAAATCGCCGCTATCCCAATAACCTTTAAGCGTAGGAAGGTCATGCGTCGCCGCGACTGCCATTGATTGTTCCGGGTACGCTTTCGGCGTACGGAAGTTTTTCTCATGGTCATTCTCGAAATAAAGCACTTTGTAGGAGTACACGCCGCTGTCGCGCAGCTTGCTGACGATCTCCACCGGCACAGTACCCAGATCCTCACCAATTACCATGCAGTGATGACGTTTACTCTCCAGCGCCAGAATTGAAAGCAGGTCATCGACCGGATAGTGCACGTAAGCGCCGTGATCGGCAGTTTCACCGTAGGGGATCCACCACAGACGCAGCATCGACATAACATGGTCGATACGCAGCGCACCGCAGTTCTGCATATTGGCGCGCAGCAGTTCGATAAACGGTTCGTAGGCGCGTGCCGTGATGATGTGCGGATCCATCGGCGGCAGCCCCCAGTTTTGTCCGAGCGGACCGAGAATATCCGGCGGCGCACCAACCGAGGCTTTCAGGCAATACAGCTCGCGGTCACACCAGGTTTCCGCCCCACCTTCGGCCACGCCAACCGCCAGATCGCGATACAGTCCAATCGGCATCGCAAAACTCTGGCTGGTTTTCCAGCAGTCAGCAAACTGGGTATACGCCAGCCACTGTAACCACAGGTAGAAATCCACATCGTCACGATGTTCTTCGCAGAATCGTTTTACCTCTGGCGAGTCCACTGACTGGAAAGCTTCCGGCCACACCGGCCATCCCCAGCGCAATGCGTCCTCTTTCACCTGATGCGCATGCAGCGCATCAAAGGCTGCCTGCCAGTAGAGGCTGTCCCCTTCCTGAGACACAAACTGGCGAAATGCCGCCATCTGCTCCTCATCACGTGCGGAGAAGCTTTTCCACGCCATACGTAGCGCCGTCATCTTCAGTGCAGTAACGGCAGAATAATCAACCCACTCGGCATCGCGCGCACGTTGCAGAGCTTGCTGAGTCGCGGGTTTCTGCCACCACGCCTGCGCCTCTTTACTCAGGCGGAAATCGTCTACGGCGTTCACATCAATATAAATCACGTTCAACCAGCGGCGTGAAGACGGGCTGTACGGGCTGGCGCTCTCCGGGTTAGCCGGATACAGCGCGTGAATAGGATTAAGCCCGATAAATGCGCCGCCGCGTTGCGCCACATCGACCAGCATGGCGCGGAGATCGCCAAAGTCGCCAATCCCCCAATTCTTTTCTGATCGCAGGGTGTAGAGCTGAACGCATGCGCCCCACAGCTTCTGCCCGGCTAACAGCGCCTGCGGTTCATAGCAGCGCTTTGGCGCCACGATGATACGACAATGGGTACGCAGCTCGCCCTGGGTCAGGGTCAACGTGTGATACCCCTCCGGCAGCTTCGCCGGAAGAGTGAAAGATTTACCGCCGACGGCATGCCCTTTGTGCTGCACGCCCTCTTCGGTGGTCAGCAGCCAGTTAAACTCTCCGCTTCCCTCAACCGCCAGCGGCATTTTCTTGCCAGCGGTGTAGACCATGACATTCGGCACCGGAGTTACCGCCACCTGAGTGGCAGCGGTGGTGCGATGCATGGCGTCAAGCAAACGCCGTTTGGTTTCGGCACCAATAGACTGCGGTTTACCGTGGGCATTAATGTAATTGGGGCTGATCCCCGCCGCCAGCGCGGCATTATCCAGACGTTTGCTTTCCATCGCGATTCCTTAACGTTTCGCCTGCCAGATACGAGCCTGATAATCGCGGATGGAGCGATCCGAGCTGAACATGCCGCAACGTGCGGTATTCAGAATCGCCGCCCGGGTCCAGGCTTCCTGGTCACGATACAACACGTCAACCTGCTTCTGAGCTTCAACGTAGGCCGCGAAGTCCGCCATTACCAGATACGGGTCGCCGCCCTGCTTGCCGATACTGTGCAGCATCTGGTCAAAGGCATGCTTGTCGCCGTCGCTGTATTTCCCGCTTTCCAGCTCTTTCAGGACAGCATCCAGCACTTTGTCTTTTTTACGCCATTTCACCGGGTCGTAGCCTTTGGCTTTGAGCACCTTCACCTCTTCCACGGTATGACCAAAGATAAAGATATTCTCGTCACCCACCTTCTCGGCGATTTCGACGTTTGCGCCATCCAGCGTACCAACGGTTAACGCACCGTTCAGCGCCAGCTTCATGTTACCGGTGCCGGAAGCCTCTTTCCCTGCGGTTGAAATCTGCTCAGAGATATCCGCCGCCGGGATCAGCATTTCCGCCGCCGAGACACAATAATCCGGCAGGAAGACGACCTTCAGCTTGTCGCCCACTTGCGGGTCGTTATTGATAGTTTGTGCAACCTGGTTAATGGCGAAGATGATATTTTTCGCCAGGTAGTAACCTGGAGCAGCTTTTGCGCCAAACAGGAATACGCGCGGCACGCGATCTGCCTGCGGGTTCTCACGGATTTCTTTGTACAACGCCAGAATATGCAGCAGGTTGAGGTGCTGACGCTTGTACTCATGCAGACGTTTAATCTGAATATCAAAGATAGCGTTAGTCGTTATTTCAATACCGGTACGCGCTTTAATAAACTTCACCAGGCGCTCTTTGTTCGCCAGCTTGATGTCGCGATACTGCTGACGGAACTTCGCGTCGTCGGCGTATTTTTCCAGGTTAATCAACTGGTCGAGATCGTTGGCCCACTCTTTTTTCAGCGTTTTATCCAGCAGTGCGGCAAGCGCCGGGTTGCACTGCTTAATCCAGCGACGTGGGGTAATCCCATTGGTGACGTTATGGAATTTGTTCGGCCAGAGCTGGTGATATTCAGGGAACAGATCTTTCACCACCAGATCGGAGTGCAGCGCCGCCACACCGTTAACCGCAAAGCCGCTGACCACGCACATGTTAGCCATGCGCACCTGTTTGTTGTGCACCACCGCCAGCTTCGCCCAGACTTCAGCATCACCCGGCCAGGTTTTATCGACCAACGCCTTAAAGCGCTCGTTAATCTCTTTGATGATTTGCATATGGCGCGGCAGTAGCGCTTTCACCAGCTTCTCGTCCCAGCACTCCAACGCCTCTGGCATAAGGGTGTGGTTGGTGTAAGCAAAGGTTTTGCTGGTAATGGCCCACGCATCGTCCCAGCTCATCTGGTGCTCATCAATCAGCACGCGCAGCAGCTCAGGAATGGCAATGGTCGGGTGAGTATCGTTGAGCTGAATAACTTCAAAATCCGCCAGCTCATGAAGTTTACGCCCTGCCAGATGATGGCGGCGCAGAATGTCAGCTACAGAACAGGCACACTGGAAGTACTGCTGCATCAGGCGCAGCTTTTTACCCGCGGTGTGGTTATCGTTCGGGTACAGCACTTTCGTCAGTTTTTCGGCGTCGATGCCCTGCTGCTCTGCGCGCATGAAATCACCGTCGTTAAATTTGGTCAGGTTAAACGGATGCGCGTGGCTGGCCTGCCACAGACGCAGCGGTTGCGCTACGCCGTTACGGTAGCCGAGAACTGGCAGATCCCAGGCCTGACCGGTGATGGTAAAACCTGGCTCCCAGTGGCCTTCTTTGCTGACCTTGCCGCCAATCCCAACCTGCACATCCAGCGCCTCATTGTGACGGAACCACGGGTAGCTGCCACGATGCCAGTCATCCGGGGCTTCCATCTGTTGCCCATCGGCAAACGACTGACGGAACAGGCCGTACTGGTAGTTGAGGCCATACCCTGTCGCCGACTGGCCGACAGTCGCCATCGAATCGAGGAAGCAGGCTGCCAGGCGCCCCAATCCACCGTTACCCAACGCCGGATCGGTCTCTTCTTCCAGCAGGTCGGTCAGGTTGACATCATGTGCTTTCAGCTCATCGCTCACCTCCTGATACCAGCCGAGGTTGAGTAAGTTGTTGCCGGTCAGACGGCCAATCAAAAACTCCATCGAGATGTAGTTAACGTGACGCTGATTTTTTGCCGGTTTCGCCGCAGGCTGGGCGCTGAGTAACTCAGCCAACGCCCCACTCACTGCCTGCCACCACTGGCGCGACGTCATTTCTTGAGCCGACAGTAAACCGAAGCGCTGCCACTGACGCGTCAGGGCAGCCTGAAATTGATCTTTGTTGAAAGTAGGCTGTGACATAGGGGTTCCAGATCCTTAGGTAATAAAACAACGTTATCGCTAGTTTGCCTGGCTCGTTGTTGACATTCCTCATCCTGGCACGGATTAGGGAGGGAGGAGGAGCGGGGATGAGCATAAAAGTGTGATCTCCGCCACTTAAAGGGGGCGTAATCACCCGTAAATTCGCGCAAACCGTGCATAACGCCCTTTGGATGACGCATTAATAACAAAGGATTAATCCACAATCTCAAATAATGGAGTGACGATGAGAAACAAAATGTAAATAGAGAAATAGTTTCTAACCTGAAATATCTATGCCGGGTAAGATAATTCACATAAAAATTTTAAGTCGGCCACAAAATTCGTCGATTTTGATTAGTCGCCTGAGTAACTATATAAAAACAGAGGGATTTTTCGACACATTAAAAATTACAACGGATCCAGTCGCCACGCCTGTTGCGACTCTTTAAAACAATTATTGCAATAGATGTATAGATTTGTGACATAGTGCAAAATCAGACACACAAAAAGTCCGCTTAGCTTGCATAAAACACCAATCTGGCCGACCTTATATCTATTAATTACGAAGCGCAAAAAAAATCATTCTTCCCTATTTTCACACAGTGAAGTGACTAACTTATGTTGATTCCGTCTAAATTAAGTCGTCCGGTTCGACTCGACCATACGGTGGTTCGTGAGCGCCTGTTGGCTAAACTTTCCGGCGTGAACAATTTCAGGCTTGCCCTGATAACAAGTCCTGCTGGTTATGGAAAAACAACGCTGGTTTCACAATGGGCGGCGGGGAAGAACGACTTAGGCTGGTACTCTCTGGATGAAGGCGATAATCAACAAGAGCGCTTTGCCAGCTATCTGATCGCCGCCATCCAACAGGCAACGGGTGGACATTGCACCACCAGCGAAGCGATGGTGCAAAAGCGCCAGTACGCCAGTCTGACGTCACTGTTTGCCCAGCTATTTATCGAACTGGCCGAGTGGCACCGTCCGCTCTACCTGGTGGTGGATGATTATCATCTGATCTCCAATCCGGCTATTCACGAAGCGATGCGTTTCTTCCTGCGCCACCAACCTGAAAACCTCACGCTGGTCGTACTGTCGCGCAACCTGCCGCAGTTAGGTATTGCCAACCTGCGGGTGCGCGATCAACTGCTGGAGATAGGCAGCCAACAGCTGGCCTTTAACCATCAGGAAGCCAAACAATTTTTCGACCGACGTTTGTCCTCTCCCATTGAAGCGGCAGAAAGCAGCCGGATGTGCGATGACGTTGCTGGCTGGGCCACAGCGTTACAGCTGATCGCCCTTTCCGCCCGCCAGAACAATAACTCTGCTCACCAGTCGGCACGACGCCTCGCCGGGATCAACGCCAGCCATTTGTCCGATTATCTGGTTGATGAAGTGCTGGACAGCGTCGACCTCGGCACCCGTCACTTCCTGCTGAAAAGCGCCATTCTGCGTTCCATGAACGATGCGCTGATCGTCCGGGTTACCGGGGAAGAAAATGGCCAGATGCGGCTGGAAGAAATTGAGCGCCAGGGGTTATTCCTGCAGCGGATGGATGACGTTGGCGAGTGGTTCAGCTATCACCCGCTGTTTGGCAGCTTTTTACGCCAGCGCTGCCAATGGGAGTTGGCGAACGAACTGCCCGAAATACACCGCGCCGCCGCCGAAAGCTGGATGGCGCAAGGCTTCCCCAGCGAAGCTATCCACCACGCGCTGGCGGCCGGTGACGCCCATATGCTGCGCGATATCCTGCTTAATCATGCGTGGGGACTGTTTAACCACAGCGAGCTGACGTTACTGGAAGAGTCGCTGAAAGCCCTGCCGTGGGAAAGCCTGCTGGAAAATCCGCGTCTGGTTCTGCTACAGGCCTGGCTGATGCAGAGCCAGCACCGCTACGGAGAGGTTAACACCCTGCTGGCGCGCGCAGAGCAGGAAATAAAAGGCGACATGGAGCCAACGCTGCACGCCGAATTCAACGCTTTACGGGCGCAGGTAGCGATTAACGATGGCAACCCTGACGAAGCCGAACGCCTGGCAAAACTGGCGCTGGATGAATTACCCATCGCCTGGTTCTATAGTCGTATCGTCGCCACCTCGGTGCACGGCGAAGTCCTGCACTGTAAGGGCGATCTCACACGCTCTCTGGCGTTAATGCAGCAAACCGAGCAAATGGCACGTCATCATGACGTCTGGCATTACGCACTGTGGAGCCTTATCCAGCAAAGCGAAATTTTGTTTGCCCAAGGCTTTTTACAGGCCGCCTGGGAGACTCAGGAAAAAGCGTTCCAGTTGATCAAAGAGCAGCACCTGGAACAGCTGCCAATGCACGAGTTCCTGGTGCGCATTCGTGCGCAGCTACTGTGGGCATGGGCGCGTCTGGATGAATCAGAAGCCTCTGCCCGTAGCGGTATTGAACTGCTTTCCACTTTCCAGCCGCAGCAGCAGCTACAGTGTCTGGCGCTGCTGGTTCAGTGTTCACTTGCGCGGGGCGATCTTGATAACGCTCGCAGCCTGCTCAACCGTCTGGAAAACCTGCTGGGCAACGGTCACTATCACAGCGACTGGATCTCAAACGCCGATAAGGTGCGGGTGATTTACTGGCAAATGGTGAGCGACAAAAACTCTGCCGCCAACTGGCTGCGCCACACGCCGAAACCAGAATTCGCCAATAACCACTTCCTGCAAAGCCAGTGGCGCAACATCGCTCGCGCGCAAATCCTGTTGGGTGAGTTTGAACCGGCTGAAATTGTGCTGGAAGAGTTGAATGAAAATGCGCGCAATCTGCGCCTGATGAGCGATCTGAACCGTAACCTGCTGCTGCTTAATCAGCTCTACTGGCAGGCAGGGCGCAAAAATGACGCCCAGCGTGTGTTACTCGAGGCCCTACAGCTGGCGAACCGCACCGGGTTTATCAGCCACTTTGTTATCGAAGGCGAGGCCATGGCGCAACAACTGCGTCAGCTGATTCAGCTCAATACCTTACCGGAACTCGATCAGCACCGCGCCCAGCGCATTTTGCGTGAAATTAACCAGCATCATCGCCATAAATTCGCTCACTTCGATGAAGGGTTCGTTGAGCGTCTGCTGACTCACCCGGAAGTACCGGAGCTTATCCGCACCAGCCCGCTGACCCAGCGCGAATGGCAGGTTCTGGGACTAATTTATTCGGGCTACAGCAACGAGCAGATCGCCGCAGAGCTGGCCGTCGCGGCAACGACCATCAAGACGCACATCCGCAATTTGTACCAAAAGCTCGGCGTCGCACACCGCCAGGATGCGGTGCAACATGCGCAGAAGCTGCTGAAAATGATGGGATACGGCGTTTAGTTAATGCCTGATACGCGACGCTTATCAGGCCTGGAATTACCTTAGCACAGCTCTAACTGAATATGATGGTCAGCAATCACCTGCATCACACCAGCAGGCGGCAGCGTGTCGGTATACACCGCATCCACCATGCTGATGCTGCCCATATTCACCATCGCGTTACGCCCAAACTTCGAGTGGTCCACCACTAGCATCACATGACGTGAATTCTCAATGATCGCGCGTTTGGTGCGAACTTCGTGATAATCAAATTCCAGCAGCGAACCATCGCTGTCGATACCGCTGATGCCTAAGATGCCGAAGTCCAGACGGAACTGAGAAATAAAGTCGAGGGTCGCTTCGCCCATAATACCGCCGTCGCGGCTACGCAGTTCGCCACCGGCGAGGATTATGCGGAAATCCTCTTTCGCCATCAGCGTATTCGCCACATTGAGGTTGTTGGTCACAATGCGTAAATTGCTGTGATTGAGCAGCGCGTGAGCCACCGCTTCCGGCGTGGTTCCGATATCAATAAACAGCGTAGAACCGTTCGGGATCTGCGTGGCAACTTTGCGAGCAATGCGCTCTTTTTCCGCCGTCTGCGTTGCTTTACGGTCATGCCACGGGGTGTTAACCGAGCTGGATGGCAACGCCGCGCCGCCGTGATGGCGCAAAATCATGTTCTGATCGGCCAGATCGTTAAGATCGCGGCGAATCGTCTGCGGGCTGACGGAGAAATGCTCCACCAGCTCTTCAGTACTGACGTATCCCTGTTTTTTTACCAGCTCGATGATCGCGTCATGTCGTTGTGTTTGCTTCATTATTGTTCCCTGAAATTTTGCCGGATGCGCTGACGCTTATCCGGCCTACAAATTGGTCCAAACGCACACCGCCTTCCGGCACCACAAAACTTGAATCAAGTTCGTTTTCGTACATTTATAGTATCGGCAAACGCCATTGCCAAACCCACGGCCAACCCGGCGATATGAGCGCCATTCGCCATCGACATGCCGAATAGATCAAACCAGCCGGCAACAATCCAGATCAAGGCAAAGATAATCAAACCACGCTGCAGGAAAATACCGCTCTGCGGATCGCGCTCGCCGCGCAACCACACGTAGCCCATCAGCGCATACACCACGCCAGACAATCCACCAAACCACGGGCCGCTAAATTTCTGCTGAACATAGCCGCTCAACAGGGCGCTGATCACGGTAATAACAATCAGTTTTCCACTGCCCAGACGCTTTTCAACCGCACCGCCGAGATACCACCACCACAGCAGGTTGAACAGAATATGCATCAGCGAGAAGTGCATAAAAGCGTGGGTGAAATAACGCCAGAATTCAAATTTCAGCGAAGGGTCAAACGGCCATGCCAGCCAGAGCATCACAGCCTGGTCGCCCAGCACGTTCATCGCGATAAACACCAGCACACACGCGGCCATCACCAACCAGGTTACCGGACCTGCGCGTTCGCGCAATGTGGCCAGGAACGGATAACGTTGGTAGCGCAGACCGCTGTCGGTCTGACCCGACTGCCAGCTTGCTGCGAGGTAGCGCGGATCGCCCGGATTCTCCAGAAACCGCACCAGTTCAGCGTGCACGCGCTGAGCCTGGGACTCATCCGCCAGCCAGACATCCGTTTGCTGATGTTGTTGAATCGTCAGGATAACGCCCTGTGTCGCCATATAATCAACAAACGCCTGCGCCACGCGGGGGTTAGCAAAAGAGGTAATCATCAACATGGTTGCTGTCGCTTATTCCACACAAAAGAGGACAGTATATCTATCCTGCCCGTTTCAGGCTGCATCTTTGTTAGCTTACGAACCGTATGCCACTTCTGCCGGAAAATGTCGATGCCAGGCATCGAAGCCGCCGTCAACGCTGTAAACCGCGTCATAGCCCTGCTGCAGAAGATATTGCGCCGCGCCTTTACTGCTGTTGCCGTGATAACACATCACCAACACGGCGGTGTCGAAATCATACTCACGCATAAATGATCCCAGCGTGTCGTTCGTCAAATGAAATGCCTGTGGGGCATGGCCCATTGCATAGCTTTGCGGGTCACGAATATCCACTAACACCGCCGCCCCCTGATGCAGCTTCTGATGCGCTTCTTCGACATTAATACATTCAAACTGATCCATTGCTCTCTCTTCTTTATATGGCAGGTGACGCTTTTCGGACATGTTACTGCTTAGTGTACGTCCCGACGGCAGTTAAACGCCATAATGTTATATGTATCACTGTAAATTGTTTATCCGATGTTACCAATGGCGCGATTCTTTGCTATTATGCTCGATAACGAACATTAATGAGCTATAACGAAAGTGCGAGAGGCCAGCATGGAAACCAAAGATCTGATTGTGATAGGTGGAGGCATCAACGGTGCCGGTATCGCGGCAGATGCCGCTGGACGCGGTTTATCCGTGCTGATGCTGGAAGCGCAGGATTTAGCCTGCGCCACCTCTTCCGCTAGCTCCAAACTCATCCACGGTGGCCTGCGCTACCTGGAACACTACGAATTTCGTCTGGTGAGCGAAGCGCTGGCCGAACGTGAAGTGCTGTTGAAAATGGCACCACACATCGCCTTCCCGATGCGCTTCCGTCTGCCCCACCGCCCGCACCTGCGTCCGGCGTGGATGATCCGGATTGGTTTGTTTATGTACGATCATCTGGGCAAACGCACCAGTTTGCCAAGTTCTACCGGTTTGCGTTTTGGCGCAGATTCTGTAATGAAACCTGAGATTGTGCGCGGTTTCGAATATTCTGACTGCTGGGTAGACGATGCACGACTGGTTTTGGCAAACGCCCAAATGGTCGTACGCAAAGGCGGAGAAGTATTAACCCGCACTCGCGCCACCTCTGCTCGCCGTGAAAACGGTTTGTGGATTGTTGAAGCTGAAGATATCGATACCGGCAAAAAACACACCTGGCAGGCGCGTGGCCTAGTCAACGCCACCGGTCCGTGGGTGAAAGAGTTCTTTGACGACGGTATGCACCTGCCATCGCCGTACGGTATTCGCCTGATTAAAGGCAGCCACATCGTGGTGCCGCGCGTCCATACCCAGAAGCAGGCTTATATTCTGCAAAACGAAGATAAACGCATTGTGTTTGTTATCCCATGGATGGACGAATTCTCGATCATCGGGACGACAGACGTTGAATACAAAGGCGATCCGAAAGCGGTGAAAATTGATGAAAGCGAGATCAATTACCTGCTGAAGGTTTACAACGCGCACTTTAAGAAGCAGCTGGGCCGTGATGATATCGTCTGGACTTACTCGGGCGTGCGTCCGCTATGCGATGACGAGTCTGACTCACCGCAGGCAATCACCCGTGATTACACGCTGGATATCCACGACGAAAACGGCAAAGCACCGCTGCTGTCGGTCTTTGGCGGTAAGCTGACGACCTATCGTAAGCTGGCTGAACACGCGATGGAAAAACTGGCATCGTACTATCAGGGCATCGGCCCGGCGTGGACCAAAGAGTGCATTCTGCCAGGCGGTGACATTGGCGGCGATCGCGAAGACTACGCGGCCAAACTGCGCCGTCGCTACCCGTTCCTGACCGAGTCGCTGGCGCGCCATTATTCTCGCACCTACGGCAGCAACACCGAATGGGTCATCGGCGAAGCCACCTCGCTTGCCGAGTTAGGTGAAGACTTTGGCCATGAGTTTTATGAGGCCGAGCTGAAATATCTGGTCGATCACGAATGGGTTCGTCGTGCGGAAGATGCGTTGTGGCGTCGCACGAAAGAAGGTATGTGGCTGAACGCTGAGCAGCAGTCGCGCATGACCCAGTGGCTGGCTGAATACATTGAGAAGCACCAGCTGTCGCTGGCGTCCTGATAAAAATGCCGGATGGCGGCGACGCTTTATCCGGCCTACAAAAGTGCATAAACGTAGGCCGGGCAAGCGAAGCGCCCCCGGCCTCGTGTTTTACAACCGCACCGAATCAATATGCCAGATGTTTTCGGCGTACTCTTTGATCGTCCTGTCCGATGAGAAGTAACCCATGTTGGCGATATTAATCATCGACTTGGTAGTCCACTCTTCCGGGTGACGATACAGTTCATCAACCTTATCCTGACAATCAACGTAACTGCGATAATCCGCCAGCACCTGATAGTGGTCGCCAAAGTTGATCAATGAGTCCACCAGGTCGCGATAGCGTCCCGGCTCCTCCGGGCTGAATACACCGCTGCCGATCTGCGTCAGCACCTGGTGCAACTCCTCGTCTTTCTCGTAATATTCACGCGGCTTATAGCCCTGACTACGCAAGGCTTCAACCTCTTCCGCCGTATTACCAAAGATAAAGATATTTTCTGCGCCCACATGTTCCAGCATCTCGACGTTGGCACCATCCAGCGTACCGATGGTCAACGCGCCATTCAGCGCAAATTTCATGTTACTGGTCCCGGAGGCTTCGGTCCCGGCCAGTGAAATCTGTTCAGACAGGTCGGCAGCAGGAATTATCACCTGCGCCAGGCTGACGCTGTAATTGGGGATAAACACCACTTTCAGTTTGTCGCCAATTTGCGGATCGTTATTGATCACTTTCGCGACATCGTTGATCAGATGAATGATGTGCTTCGCCATGTAATAGGCCGAAGCCGCTTTACCGGCGAAGATATTCACACGCGGCACCCACTCGGCGTCAGGATCGGCCTTAATGCGGTTGTAGCGGGTGATCACATGCAGCACGTTCATCAGCTGACG
Organism: Citrobacter sp. CF971; assembly: GCF_006385635.1. Lineage (NCBI taxonomy): Bacteria > Pseudomonadati > Pseudomonadota > Gammaproteobacteria > Enterobacterales > Enterobacteriaceae > Citrobacter > Citrobacter sp. CF971. Next base: position 4,582,899 of record NZ_CP041051.1, read on the forward strand.
TTTGTATTCGTGAATACGCTTGATCTGTACGTCAAACAGCGATTTCGGATTCACTACCACGTTAAGCTGCTGGGCAATGAGCGTGGCCAGACGTTTTTTGTTCTCCAGCTTCGCTCGGCGTACCGCCTGGTTCACCAACGGGAAATCACAGTGCTGTTCAAGCTCGCTCAACTGGCTGAGATCGGTACGCCAGGTGCGGCCAATATTCTCATCCAGCACCTCAGAGAGCGGCGGGTTAGCCAGCGCCAGCCAGCGACGCGGCGTCACGCCGTTGGTAACGTTGCAGAAGCGGGTCGGGAAGATCTTCGCAAAGTCAGCAAATAGCGACTGCACCATCAGGTTGGAGTGCAGTTCAGACACACCATTAACCTTGTGGCTCACCACGACCGCCAGCCATGCCATACGCACCCGGCGGCCGTTAGATTCATCGATAATCGACGTCCGCCCCAGCAGACCGGTATCGTTCGGATACTGCTCCTGCAGCGTTTTCAGGAAGTAGTCGTTAATCTCAAAAATGATTTGCAGATGGCGCGGCAGAATTTTGCCCAGCATATCCACCGGCCAGGTCTCCAGCGCTTCGCTCATCAAAGTGTGGTTGGTATACGAGAAAACCTGACAGCACACTTCAAACGCATCATCCCAACTGAACTTGTGCTCATCAATCAACAGACGCATCAGCTCAGGGATCGACAGCACCGGGTGGGTGTCGTTGAGGTGAATGGCGATTTTATCCGCCAGATTATCGTAGGTTTTGTGCAGTTGATAATGACGATTCAGAATGTCCTGCACCGTGGAGGAGACCAGGAAATACTCCTGGCGCAAGCGCAGCTCGCGTCCTGAATAGGTGGAGTCATCCGGATAGAGCACGCGGGAGACGTTCTCGGAGTGGTTTTTATCTTCCACCGCCGCAAAGTAGTCGCCCTGGTTAAATTTACCGAGGTTGATCTCGCTACTGGCCTGGGCATTCCACAGGCGCAGCGTGTTGGTGGCATCGGTGTCGTAACCGGGGATAATCTGGTCGTAGGCAACCGCGAGGATCTCTTCGGTTTCTATCCAGCGCGTTTTCTTGCCTTCCTGCTGTATACGCCCGCCAAAGCGCACTTTGTAGCGCGTATTGTGGCGTTTGAACTCCCATGGGTTACCGTATTCCAGCCAGTAGTCCGGCGACTCTTTCTGTCGGCCATCAACAATGTTTTGCTTGAACATGCCGTAGTCATAACGAATACCATAGCCGCGTCCCGGCAGTCCCAGCGTTGCCAGCGAGTCCAGGAAGCAGGCCGCCAGGCGCCCGAGGCCACCGTTGCCAAGACCCGGGTCGTTTTCTTCATCGATCAGATCTTCCAGATCCAACCCCATACCTTCCAGCGCATTTTTGACATCGTCATAAATACCCAACGATAACAGTGCATTGGAAAGCGTGCGGCCAATCAGAAACTCCATTGACAGGTAATAGACCTGACGAGTTTCCTGGGATAATTGCGCACGGTTAGAACGCAGCCAGCGCTCCACGAGACGATCGCGCACCGCGAACAACGTGGCGTTCAGCCACTCATGTTTATTGGCAATGACCGGGTCCTTACCAATCGTGAACATCAGCTTGTAGGCGATAGAATGCTTAAGTGCCTCTACGCTGAGTGTGGGCGATGCATAAGTAAATGGAGCATTCATATAGGTGATTCCTGGATATCTATTTCAAGCGATAGTAAAGCTCACGGTATGACTTCGCCGCGACTTGCCAGCTAAAATCCATGGTCATGGCCTGACGTTGTACAAACCGCCACAGCGAAGGCCGGGACCACAATACGAAAGCACGCCGGATCGCACGTAGTAGCGACCAGGCATTACTATCTTCAAATACAAACCCACTGGCGATACCGTCCGCCAGGTTTTCCAGCGAACTGTCAGAGACCGTATCAGCCAGCCCACCGGTGCGCCGCACCAGCGGCAGCGTGCCATACTTCAGTCCATACAACTGCGTTAAGCCACATGGCTCAAAACGACTGGGAACCAATATCACATCGGCCCCACCCATGATGCGGTGCGAGAAGGCTTCGTGATAGCCAATCTGCACGCCCACTTGCCCCGGATGTTCCGCCGCTGCGGCGAGGAAACCTTCCTGCAACACTGGATCGCCCGCGCCAAGTAACGCCAGTTGCCCCCCCTGCTCTAACAGACCAGGCAGAGCCTCCAGCACCAGATCCAACCCTTTCTGACTGGTCAGACGGCTCACGACAGCAAACAGCGGCACTTTGTCGTTAACCTTAAGTCCCATCGCGATCTGCAGCTGACGTTTGTTCTCCGCCTTCTCTTCCAGCGTGTCACGCGTATAGCGCGACGCCAGCAGCAGGTCGGTTTCCGGGCTCCAGATTTTTTCATCCACGCCGTTCAGCACGCCGGAAAGCCGTCCTTCCCGATGACGCTGCTGCAACAGACCTTCCATACCATAGGCAAACTGCGGCTCGGTAATCTCCCGCGCGTAAGTTGGACTCACTGCCGTAATGTGGTCTGCGTAGTACAACCCTGCCTTCAGGAACGAAATCTGGCCGTTAAACTCCAGCCCGTGCACATTAAAGAACGACCATGGCAATTGGATGTCATCCATATGCTTTGCATAAAACATGCCTTGATAAGCCAGGTTGTGTACGGTGAACACCGATTTCGCCGGATGGCCGCGCGCCGCCAGATACGCCGGGGCCAGACCGGCATGCCAGTCGTGCGCATGCACCACATCCGGGCGCCAGAATGGGTCAAGGCCGCAGGCCATTTCACATCCGGCCCAGCCAAGCAACGCAAAACGCAGGACGTTATCGGTATAAGCGAACAGGTTGGTGTCGTGATACGGGCTACCGGGACGGTCGTAAAGATGCGGCGCGTCAATCAGGTAAATACCCACGCCGTTGAAATGCCCGAAAAGCAGCGTGATACGTCCAGCGAAGGTATCGCGACGCGTCACGACCTGTGCATCGGGAATGCCGCGACGAATATCTGGAAACGCCGGGAGCAACACGCGGGCATCCACGCCGTCCGCAATTTGCGCGGCAGGTAACGCCCCAATAACATCCGCCAGTCCCCCGGTTTTTAACAGGGGGAACATCTCTGAACAAACGTGTAAAACCTGCATTATCGCTCCTGTTTGATCTGCAGTTTGCGCAGCATTTCACGCGTGACCAGCACAATGCCTTCCTCTGAACGGTAGAAACGACGCGCATCTTCTTCCGCGTTTTCACCTATCACCATGCCTTCAGGAATAACGCAGGCGCGGTCGATAATGCAACGACGTAAGCGGCACGAACGTCCCACCCACACTTCAGGTAACAACACTGCCGAATCAATGTTACAGAATGAATTCACCCGCACTCGCGGGAACAGAACGGACTGCACCACCACCGAACCTGAAATTATGCATCCGCCAGAAACCAGCGAGTTCAGCGTCATTCCGTGGCTACCGGAACGGTCCTGCACAAATTTCGCCGGTGGCAGCGATTCCATGTGCGTTCGGATTGGCCAGTCCTGGTCGTACATATCCAGTTCAGGCGTCACCGAAGCCAGATCAAGGTTCGCCTTCCAGTAGGCTTCCAGCGTCCCCACATCGCGCCAGTACGGTTCGGATTCCGGGTCAGACTGCACGCAGGACAACGGGAATGGATGTGCATACGCCATGCCAGCTTCGGTGATTTTCGGGATAATGTCTTTGCCAAAATCGTGACTGGATTTTTCATCGAGATCATCTTCCGCCAGCAGTTCATACAGATAATCGGCGTTGAAAATGTAGATCCCCATACTGGCAAGAGATTTGGTCGGGTCGCCAGGCATGGCTGGCGGGTTGGCGGGTTTTTCAACGAACTCGATAATTTTATCGGTGTCGTCCACGTCCATCACGCCAAACGCGCTGGCCTCTTCAATAGGCACTGGCATACAGGCCACGGTGCAACGCGCGCCCTTCTCGACGTGGTCGATCAGCATGCGTGAGTAGTCCTGCTTATAAATATGATCGCCCGCGAGGATCACCACGTATTCCGCTTTATAGCGTCGAATGATGTCCAGGTTTTGGGTCACCGCATCCGCCGTTCCGCGATACCAGTTTTCACCCTGCATTCTCTGCTGGGCAGGCAGCAAATCGACAAACTCGTTCATCTCTTCGCTAAAGAACGACCAGCCGCGCTGAATATGCTGCACCAGCGTGTGGGACTGGTACTGAGTGATCACGCCGATACGGCGGATCCCGGAGTTAATACAGTTGGATAAGGCAAAATCGATAATGCGGAACTTACCGCCAAAGTGCACAGCAGGTTTGGCACGTTTGTTGGTCAAATCTTTTAAGCGGGTACCGCGGCCACCGGCCAGGATCAGGGCAACAGATTTTAATGGCAGCTGGCGCGCCAACATTACACGATCGTTCTTCTCTAAACTCACCATGACTAACTCCTTTTTTATCTTCTCTGGAACACACACAGTCCGTGCGCAGGTCCCTGCCAGACAGCCGTAAGCACCGGATTATCCTCTCCGGCAAATGGGGGAATGGCATGCCATTCCCCTTCAGGTAAAACGATATCTGTCACCTCAAGCGTGGCGTTTATTGCAATCAGAAAACGGTCTGAAAGCTGGATTTGCATCTGCCTCGGGCCGTTTTGCCACTCATCCGCACTTAAGGGTTGTGCGTACTTATTCAGCCAACGAACATTGCCATCGCCCTCTTCCCACCAGCAATCCCCTGTTAATGCAGGGATTTGCCGGCGCAGATGAATCAGCGCGGCGGTAAATGTTGTTAGCCCACTGTTTGCCTGCTGCCAGTCCAGCCACGTTAAGGCGTTATCCTGACAGTAAGCGTTATTGTTGCCGTGCTGGCTATGACCATGCTCATCGCCCGCCAGCAACATCGGCGTCCCCTGGGAGAGCAACAGCGTGGTTAACAGCGCATGAATGCTGTCGCGCCGCCGCTCAATCAGGTCCAGCGTGCCTCCTAATCCTTCTTTACCATGATTGTCGCTGTAGTTATTGCTAGTGCCGTCGCGATTTTCCTCACCATTCGCTTCATTGTGCTTATTTGTGAAGCACACACAGTCGCGTAGCGTAAAACCGTCGTGCGCGGTCACCAGATTGACCGTGGCGCTGGGTTTGCGGCCCTGGCGTTTAAACACATCGCTGGATGCGGCAAAACGCCCGGCAAACTCGCCCAACGAGAGATTACGCTGGAGCCAAAAGCGCCGCGTCGCATCGCGGAAATGGTCATTCCACTCGGCAAACGGAGGGGGGAAATTCCCCACCTGATACCCGCCTTCACCAATATCCCACGGTTCCGCAATCAGCTTCACGCGTGAGAGCAGCGGACAGGTTTGGATCGCGGTAAACAGCGGCGCATCCTGACGAAACACAGGTGTACGCCCCATGACGGAAGCCAAATCAAAACGAAAACCATCTACATGGCAGGTTTCAACCCAATAGCGCAGGCATTCACATGCGTATTCCACAACGCCAGGATGGCTCAAATTGAGGGTGTTCCCACAACCGGTCCAGTTGTAGTAATCACCATCGTCCCTGATCCAATAATAGCTACGGTTATCAATTCCGCGCAGCGAGAAGACAGGCCCTTCGAGATCCAGCTCGGCGCTGTGGTTCAAAACGATATCGAGAATGACCTCAATCCCCGCTTTGTGCAGCGCTTTTACCGCGTCGCGAAACTCATCAAGCGCGCTCTCCGGCGAGCAGGCATAGGCCGGATGCAGCGCGAACATGGCCACCGGGTTGTAGCCCCAGTAGTTCGACAGGCCCAGCCGCTGAAGTCGCGGTTCGCTGGCAAAATGCGCCACCGGCAGCAGCTCCAGCGCGGTAATGCCGAGACGCTTGAAATAGTCGATCATCACCGGATGACCCAGCGCTTTATAGGTTCCGCGAATCTCTTCCGGCAGGTCAGGATGCAAATACGTCAACCCTTTGACATGCGCTTCGTAAATCACGGTATTGCCCCACGGCGTGCGCGGCGGGACATCATCCTCCCAGTCATAATGGTCGGACACCACCACGCCCTTCAGCGCGATAGTGGCATTATCATGGTGATCCGGTTCATTTAGCCCGCCGTGCAGCAGCGGGTTATCTTTTAACTCGCCATCCACCCGACAGGCGCAAGGGTCGAGCAGCAGCTTGGCTGGGTTAAACCGGTGGCCCTGCTGCGGTTGCCATGGGCCATGGACGCGATAACCATAGCGCAGACCGGGCCGGGCGTTGGCCAGATAGCCGTGCCAGACATCGCCGCTACGCCCCGGCAGGTCGTAGCGGAGTTCGCAACCGTCCTCGTCAAATACGCATAATTCAACGCGTTCAGCGTGGGCTGAGAAGAGAGTAAAATTAACGCCATGGCCGTCATACGTTGCACCATGGGGGGTGGCGTTGCCGGTTGCCAGTTGCGTCATTCCCCCTCCCGAACCAGCCAGATCGTTGCCAACGGCGGCAACGTGAGGCTCAGTGAATGCTGACGACCATGACTGGCGATTTCATCACTGTGCACCGCACCGCCGTTGCCAGTATTGCTGCCGTGGTAATGCATCGAATCGGTATTGAGGATCTCACGCCATTTCCCCGGCTGATTGATACCGAAGCGATAGCCGTGGCGGGGCACAGGCGTAAAGTTACTGACCACGATGATTTCATTGCCGACCTTGTCACGACGCACGAAAGCCAGCACCGAACGTTCTTTGTCATCCACCACCAGCCACTCAAAGCCATAGGCGTCAAAGTCGAGCTCGTGCAGCGCTTTGTGATGACGATAGGTGAGGTTCAGATCGCGCACCAGACGCTGTACGCCGTGATGCCAGTTATCACCGCCTTCCAGCAGGTGCCAGTCGAGGCTCGCGTCATGGTTCCATTCACGTCCCTGCGCAAACTCGTTGCCCATAAACAGCAGTTTCTTGCCTGGGAAGGCCCACATCCAGCCGTAGTAGGCGCGCAGGTTGGCAAACTTCTGCCACGCATCGCCCGGCATGCGGTCGAGAATCGATTTCTTGCCGTGCACCACTTCATCGTGCGACAACGGCAGGACAAAGTTCTCGGTGTAGTTGTACAGCATGCCGAAGGTCAGCTTATCGTGGTGATGTTGGCGATAAACCGGATCCAGCTTCATGTAGTCCAGCGTGTCGTGCATCCAGCCGAGGTTCCACTTATACCAGAACCCTAAACCGCCCATGTCCTGCGGTCTTGAAACGCCAGCAAAATCAGTGGACTCTTCCGCCATGCTCACCGCACCAGGCACCTGTTCGCCAAGAATACGGTTGGTATTGCGTAAAAACTCAATGGCTTCGAGGTTTTCACGACCGCCAAATTCATTTGGGATCCATTCCCCTTCTTTACGGCTGTAGTCGCGATAAATCATCGATGCCACGGCATCCACGCGCAGCGCGTCGATACCAAAGCGCTCAATCCAGTACAGGGCGTTGCCCACCAGATAGTTGCTGACTTCACGGCGACCGTAGTTGTAGATCAGCGTGTTCCAGTCCTGGTGATAGCCTTCACGCGGGTCGCTGTGCTCATACAGCCTGGTGCCATCAAACTCTGCCAGACCAAAGTCGTCCGACGGGAAATGGCCCGGCACCCAGTCAAGAATGACGTTCAGCCCCGCCTGATGCGCGGCATTCACAAAATAGCGGAAGTCATCGCGCGTACCAAATCGACGGGTCGGCGCATACATGCCGGTAGGTTGGTAACCCCAGCTACCGTCGAACGGATGCTCGTTAATCGGCAACAGTTCAAGGTGGGTAAAGCCCATCCACTTGGCGTAAGGCACCAGCTGATCCGCCAGCTCGCGGTAGCTCAGCCAGAAGTTGTTATCGGTATGACGACGCCATGACCCCAGGTGCACTTCATAGATAGAGATTGGCGCATCAAACTGGTTGGCTTTTTTACGCTCCTCGCTTTGCACCACTTTTTCCGGCAGACCACAGATAAGCGACGCGGTTTCCGGGCGCATTTGCGCTTCAAAGGCGTAAGGGTCCGCTTTGATTCGCAGCTTACCGTTGGCATCGATCATCTCATATTTATACAGCTGACCATGCTGCGCACCGGGGATAAACAGCTCCCAGATACCGCTTTCTTTGCGCAGGCGCATCGGGTGGCGACGGCCATCCCAGTAGTTGAACTGCCCAACCACTGACACGCGTTGAGCGTTAGGTGCCCAGACAGAGAAGCGCGTGCCGGTTACACCATCCATTGTATCCGCATGCGCACCCAGCGTTTCGTAAGGTCGCAGGTGCGTACCTTCAGATAACAGCCAGGCATCCATATCCTGGATCAGCGGGCCAAAACGATAAGGATCATCAATCAGATTCTGCTGTCCGTGCCAGACAACGGCCAACTGATAGCGAAAGAAATTTTTACGGCGGGGAAGTACTGCACAGAAAAAACCACGAGAGTCGAGGCAATCCAGCTTGCCGACTTTGCGTCCGGTTTTGGGTTCGATCACCCACACTTCGGTGGCGTCAGGTAATAGGGCGCGGACTTCAAGTCCAGCGTCAGTTTGGTGCATACCGAGTACGGAAAAAGGATCCGCAAAATGGCCTGCAATTAGCGCATTAATCACGTCTCTATCGATACGAACGGACATGGTTGTCATCCTGTTTTATGGTGTCACCCCTTCCAACTGATTTTCGACATCAGGTAGCGACACTTTTTTTGACCTGAACGGCGCAGCACAATTGTGCATCCTCTCTGCGTCGTCCCACCTTCAGGCAACAACTTAATACCTCCGGTACTAAGTCACCCTTAAAGAATAGCCAATGCTTTATCTTACTCCTGGTAAAAAATGAAACATCTGCGCTTACTCCTGTATTACGCAAAAAAAAGGGTGACTCAGCACCCTTTGATCATTAACAAACCATTACGCCAGTTGACGTAACATGCGGCGCAATGGCTCCGCAGCACCCCAAAGCAGCTGGTCACCTACGGTAAAGGCTGACAGGAACTCCGGTCCCATATTCAGCTTACGCAGACGACCTACTGGCGTGGTCAACGTGCCGGTAACGGCCGCCGGGGTTAACTCACGCATGGTGATTTCACGATCGTTTGGTACTACTTTCGCCCACGGGTTGTGCGCCGCCAGCAGTTCTTCCACGGTCGGAATAGACACATCTTTTTTCAGTTTGATGGTGAACGCCTGGCTGTGGCAGCGCAGCGCGCCGACGCGCACGCACAGACCATCAACCGGGATCACGGAAGACGTGTTGAGAATTTTGTTGGTTTCCGCCTGTCCCTTCCACTCTTCACGGCTCTGACCGTTATCGAGCTGTTTGTCGATCCACGGAATCAGGCTACCGGCCAGCGGTACGCCAAAGTTATCAACCGGCAGTTCACCGCTACGGGACAGGGTCGTCACTTTACGTTCAATGTCGAGAATAGCAGAGGAAGGGGTCGCCAGCTCCTCGGCCACATGGCCATACAGATGGCCCATCTGAGACAACAGCTCGCGCATGTGACGCGCGCCGCCGCCGGAAGCCGCCTGATAGGTCGCCACGGAGACCCAATCGACCAGGTCGTTGGCAAACAGGCCACCGAGGGACATCAGCATCAGGCTAACGGTGCAGTTACCGCCGACAAAGGTCTTAATACCTTTATTCAGGCCATCGGTGATGACATCCTGGTTAACCGGATCGAGAATAATGATGGCGTCGTCTTTCATACGCAGCGAAGAGGCCGCGTCAATCCAGTAACCCTGCCAACCGCTTTCACGAAGCTTTGGATAGATTTCGTTGGTATAATCGCCGCCCTGACAGGTCACGATGATATCGAGCGCCTTCAGCGCATCCAGATCAAAAGCGTCCTGAAGCGTGCCGGTCGCGGTTCCACCGAATGTCGGTGCCGCCTGCCCGAGCTGGGAAGTAGAAAAGAAAACAGGGCGAATGGCGTCGAAGTCACGCTCCTCAACCATGCGTTGCATGAGAACAGAGCCGACCATACCGCGCCAGCCGATAAAACCAACATTTTTCATAGCGTTTTTTCCTGCAGAGATGTGTGCTGTGTATGTATGCCAGTGTCCTGGTGGCATATCCTTCACCATACAAAATGCAGCCAAAGTCGCAAGTGAAATTAATCAATGATAGCGAAGCCATCAGTAATGCGACTTATCCCGCTGCGCAAGCAAGCAGAAAGTCCGTGGTAATTATCAGGGAATTTGAGTTATGAATGAAATCATTTCAGCGGCAGTTTTATTGATCCTGATTATGGATCCACTCGGAAATCTGCCCATTTTCATGTCCGTATTGAAACATACCGAACCAAAACGCCGCCGCGCGATTATGATTCGCGAGCTGTTCATTGCGCTGTTGGTGATGCTGATATTCCTGTTTGCGGGCGAGAAAATTCTGGCATTTCTTAACCTGCGCGCGGAAACCGTTTCTATCTCCGGGGGCATCATTTTGTTCCTGATCGCCATTAAGATGATTTTCCCCAGCGCCACCGGGAATAGCACCGGGCTTCCGGCGGGTGAAGAGCCGTTTATCGTTCCGCTGGCGATCCCGCTGGTAGCGGGTCCAACAATCCTGGCTTCACTAATGCTGTTGTCGCATCAGTATCCTAATCAGATGGGGCATCTGGTAATCGCCCTGCTGATCGCCTGGGGCGGTACGTTTGTGATTCTGTTGCAGTCGTCGCTGTTTTTGCGTCTGCTGGGGGAGAAAGGGGTGAACGCGCTGGAGCGCCTGATGGGGCTGATTCTGGTGATGATGGCCACCCAGATGTTCCTCGACGGCGTACGGATGTGGATGAAGGGGTGACCGTTTTGAAGCTGGAGAGCATGGCATTTCAGAGAACGATTCCGTTCACGTTATGTTCATTGCTTCTCTGAGATCTCGTCACCAGTGAACGTGTTAAGGGGGCTACGCAGCCCCCTTAACAATCCCGGCTCCCGGCAGGAAAATTGCCACTTCGTGGTTCCCTCCACTTATTCCTCCAGGCTACCGGGCCGGGCGCGAGGCAGCGTCCATGCAAAACGCGCCCTGAACCCGCATCCCTGCGGGTTCTCCCGGCCTTACGGAAACGCGTCGGCAATTTTCAGCCGGACCAGCCCACACCTGACCACCTGAGCTTTTACTTGAATACCTCTGAACAGCAAAACGGATATAGCTGAAAGCCAGATCGCTGAAGCGACACCCTGGTCCGGCTGAAAATCGATGAGGCGTTGACGGCTGACCGGGGCTGCCCGCAGGGATGCGGGCAGAGGGGACGGCCTGCATGGATGCAGGCTCGGCCCCGACCCGACAGGCAGACGGAATAAGACGAATAACTCGCGCAGCGACGATTTTCCCGCCGGGAGCCTGGGTTGCAAGGGAGGCGGCGGTGAGCCTCCCTTGCACGTTCACGGGTATCAGCGCTTCAAAGAAATGACACCACTGAGGTGAACGGAAACCTGAGCAATAATCACATGTTCACCCTACATGCTTAACTGAACGGCATTGCGCTGTAATTTCAGGTATTCCTTATGCTTTTAAGTCGCTGATATAACGTATTTTCATTTCTGCGAAGCGCCTTCCGGAATGCCCTCTTGTCAGCATCGTGAATTAGCCTTATCTTCTCGCTGCACCTGCAAAATCAGGTGTCAGAATTAGCCTTCTGAAAATCATACTGGCGACATATACTTCTATGTCGTGCGACCGATTTCGTCTCAATGGCGGGTCGAGCGGGGGCGTCGCAAGACGCGCCGGTATCCAGTATGACCGGTAAGGCTAACTCCGCTCGATTCTGCCACCCGCGAGATTAGCCTCTCCGGTGGTGGTTTAAATAAAACATACTGGAGGCTGCCCTATGGCGACTACCCCTCTCTTTTCACACTCTTTATTTACCCTGCCCTTTAGCCATGCCACGGACTTCACCGAACTGGCGGATAACTGCGGGCGTTTTGTCGAAGGACTGGTTGAATGCCATGACCCGGTTGAAAAACTGGCGATTTGTGCACGTCTGTCGGCCTGTCTGGCGTTATTACAACCGACCTTAACGGAGCCTGTACCGCAGCATCTACAGGCCAGCCTGACGGTAGAAACCTTACCGACCCGTTTTCCCCTTTTCGAGCCTGAGCCCGACCAGATGGGGCGTTACTGCCAGCTTTTGACACATTTGCTGATGAGCAAAACGCTTTCTGATGATATGGAGCGAGTAGCGGGTGATTTGTTGCAGGATTTGGTGGGGTATTTCGCCGACACGCTGAAAGCGCCGCGTTGGTTGAAAACAGAGGATGGTGTGATGGTGCTGTAAAAAAGCCGGGTGGCGCTTGCGCTTACCCGGCCTACGATGCGGATGTGTGCTCGTTTCCAGGCCCGGTAAGCGCAAGCGCCACCGGGCAACAAGACTCAGCTCAACAGCTGGAAAGCAATCATACCGACAATCGCGCCGACCGTACCGAGGATGGTTTCCATCATCGTCCAGGTCTTCAACGTTTGTGCTTCCGTTGCGCCGGTAAATTTACCGAACAACCAGAAACCGGCGTCGTTAACGTGGCTGACCACGATCGAGCCGCCTGCGATACAAATAGACAGTGCCGCCATCTGTGCGCCGGAGAAGTTTAGCTGTTCAATCACCGGCATCACCAGACCGACCGCCGTTAAGCACGCCACGGTCGCAGAACCCTGAATGATACGCACCGCTGCCGCCAGCACGAAGCAGGTAATGGCAATCGGCAGACCCATTCCGGTTAACGCTTCGCCCAGCGCCGGACCGACGCCGGAATCAACCAGCACTTGTTTAAACACGCCACCTGCACCAATCACCAGCAGGATAATCCCCGCCGGTTGCAGCGCATGACCGCAGATCTCCATCACTTTGTCTTTTGGCATACCCTGGCGAATCGCCAGACCGTAAATCGCCACCAGACAAGCAACCAGAATCGCGGTAAACGGGTGACCGATAAACTCAAACCATTCGTAAGTTGAAGAACCAACCGGCACAAAGCGCGCGGCGATGGTTTTCAGACCAACCAATACCAGCGGCAGCAGGATCAGCGACAAGCTAAAGCCGAAGGACGGCATTTTACCTTCGCCCAGATGCGGCTCGGTAATGTCATCAGGAATGTTCAGCTCAACGTAACGGCTGATGAAATTACCCCACAGTGGTCCGGCGATAATCATGCCCGGAATCGCGGCACACAGGCCAATCAGGATCATCCAGCCAAAGTCAGCGTGCATCTGCGAAGCCAGCAACATCGGAGCTGGCCCCGGCAGTAAAAACGCCGCAGCCGCCGCTACGCCTGCAAACAACGGAATGACTAATTTAACCAGGTTGGTACCGGTGTGACGCGCCATCGAGAACGCCACGCTGATCAGCAGCACAATCGCCACCTCAAAGAACAGCGGTAGCGCACAGATAAGCCCGGCCAGGCCAATCGCGTAATGTGCGCGGCTGTGGCCGAAGGATTTCAGCATTTTGACGGCAATTTGATCGACTGCGCCGGTCTCATGCAAAATCTTGCCGAACATCGCCCCCAACGCCACAACAATCGCCAGGAAACCGAGCGTGCCTCCCATCCCTTTTTCCATAGTCGCGGCGATTTTATCGAGCGGCATACCGGAAAAGAGACCTGCACCAATAGACACCACCATCAAAGCAAGGAAGGCGTGCATACGCGCCTTCATCACTAAAAACAGCAGTAATAAAACGGACCCTACTGCTGTTAAAACAAGCGTTAATGTACTCACTACTTACTGCCCTGGTTAATAACCTCAATGGTGCTGGCGACCACACCGTCCAGTGGTTGATCGATATCGACCACCAGTACATCGTTTTCATTCGCACCTGGTTCTTCCAGCGCTTCAAACTGGGTCACCAGCATCTGCGTTTTGAAGAAGTGGCCTTTACGCGCTTTCAGACGGCTTTCGATAACGTCAAAATCCCCTTTCAGATAGATGAAAGAGAGGTTCGGGTTACCGTCGCGTAGCTGGTCGCGATAGACTTTTTTCAGAGCGGAACAGACGATCAGCGAAACCTTGTTGGTACGCTGCATCGCAAAAGCGGCGTCATTCAGCGCCTGTAACCACGGTTTACGGTCATCATCGTTGAGTGGCTCACCGGAAGCCATTTTCATGATGTTGCTGCGCGGATGGAGAAAATCGCCATCAAGAAACGCGGCCTGCAGTTGATGCGCCACTTCGCTGGCGACAGCAGATTTACCGCTGCCCGATACGCCCATCAGAACGTAAACGTGGTGATCATGATTAGTCGTGCTCAAAGCGTTGCCCCCACTGGTACAAGAATCTGGAAATTGTTACGGGTAACTGTTATCGGTAACATTGTCCAGCCGGATAAATAGAGAAGCAATATCCATTCGTGCTCGAAGTGTATAAGTGTGAGCTACTTCAAACTTGTTGGCTTAAATAGATCCGCCCGGTGACAAGGTGAAACCTAAATCTAACATTTTAGGTGTGACTGCTTCACCACGGATGCGCGCCAGCAGGCGTTCAGCACCAATGCTGCCCATGCGTTCACGCGGCGTGAGCACGCTCGCCAGACGCGGCTCCATCACCTGTCCGATGTCGTGACCGTGGAATCCGGCAATCGCCATGTCATCCGGGATTTTCAGCCCTAAACGCTGGCATTCGAAGGCCGCCCCTACCGCCAGGTCATCGTTGGTACAGAAAATGCCGTCGAGCTGCGGGTATTCGCGCCGCGCCTGACGGATGAGTTCAATACCGGAGGAGTAGGAAGAAGACTGTTCCACCATCACGCTGTACGGCACCAGGTTGGCATCGCGCATTGCCTGCTCGTAGCCCCTCTGTTTGATGATAGTACGTTCATCAAGACGTGCGCCAAGATAGGCAACATGACGGTGCCCGCGGGCGATGATAGCGGCAGTCATCTGGCGCGCGGCTTCAAAGTTGTCGAAACCGACGGCGATATCCAGGCACGGAGACTGGCTGTCCATCAGCTCAACCACCGGGATACCGGCGACCTCAATCATTTTCAGCGTACGAGGCGTATGGCTACGTTCGGTGAGGATCAGGCCATCGATATTCCACGACAGCATCGATTCCAGGCGCTCTTGTTCCATTTCGGGCTTATAGCCGTAGTGCGCGAGCATAGTTTGATAACCATGAGCGTCGGTGACGGCCTCAATGCCGCGTAACACTTCAGCAAAAACCTGGTTAGTGAGAGACGGTAACAACACGCCGATAGCGCGGCTGGTAGCGTTAGAAAGGATATCAGGAGCGCGATTGGGAATATAACCCAGCTCATCAAGTGCAGCGGCAATTTTGCCCCGCAGCGCCACGGAGACCTGCTCCGGGTTACGCAAAAAGCGACTGACCGTCATTTTGGTCACGCCCACGCGGTCGGCTACATCCTGAAGTACGGGTCTTTTCTTTTTCATCGTCCTGAAGCGTTAAAAAGGGATAGATTCCCCCAGTTTACCACGGACGCACGGAATTAATGACAAACGATGAAAAGCCGGATGGCAACGCTTTCGCGTCTTATCCGGCCTACATCAGGTTACAGCACGTTAGACAGGCGGCAGATCAAACAGTAACACTTCGCTGTCGCTGTCGGCATGAATAGAAATTGCCTGTTCATCCCAGATTGCCAGACCGTCGCTGGTGGTCGCTTTGGTTCCGTTAATGGTGACGTTGCCTTTAACGACCTGGATCCAGACGCGACGTTCAGCGGCAATCTGATGTACCGACTGCTCATCTTTGACCAGCGCCCAACGGTACAGCTCCATATCCTGGTACACTTTCAGTGAGCCATCGCGGGCATCAGGCGACAGCACCAGTTGTTTACCCTGAGCGGCATCGAAACGGCGCTGTTCATAGCGCGGCGTAATACCGTTTTCCTGCGGCATGATCCAGATCTGATACAGATGCAGCTTCTCAGTATTACTCGGGTTGTACTCCGAGTGACGGATCCCCGTCCCGGCGCTCATAATCTGAAACTCTCCGGCCGGAACCTGCTCTTTGTTGCCCATGCTGTCCTGATGTTCCACCGCGCCTTCCAGCACGTAGGTCAGGATTTCCATGTCTTTATGGGGGTGAGTGCCAAAGCCCTGGCCTGCGTCAATCACGTCATCGTTAATCACGCGCAGTGCCGAGAACCCCATAAAGTTCGGGTCATAGTAGTTGGCAAAAGAGAAGGTATGCCAGGAATCGAGCCAGCCATGATTCGCATGACCGCGGTCGTTAGCTTTGCGTAAATAGATCATTGTGTTCACCCCCAGATGTTTTCGATGGAGTAAGTGTGGACTCAATCCGCCTGGGATCATAGAGGGTGAAAATTGACTCCTCTGTTCAAAAAATATGAATAAACCCAGAGGAGTCTGTGCAGGCTATTTGGCGAGGGTTATCGTCGCCGGAGATGCCTGTTCGAAGGCGCGTTCGAGGATCTCCAGGTTGGTTAGAACTTCAGATTCCTTGACGTAATTAGGCGTACCGGCGGTCAGCGTCTGGTACAGCGCATCATAGACGCGACCGTAATCCCCCACCTCCGGCTTCACCTCTTCTTTTACTGTGATGCCGTCATCGTTGACATACTCCAGCATTCCGATGGAATCATCAGCAGCGAAACCTGGCTCACCCGGCATGATATTGGCCTTCAGACTGGTTTCCTGCTGGTCGATGCCGTACTTCACAAACGAGCCTTTGGTGCCATGGACGATAAACTTCGGATAGTCGATTTTCACCAGATGACTGGTTTTAACAATGGCTTTCAGGTCGCCGTAAAACAGCTGCGCTTCAAAGGTATCGTCCGGGTTCGCTTTATTACGCAGGCTGCGGATGTCATAGGCCACATGATCGGGGCGTCCGAACAGCGAGATAATCTGATCCATGGTGTGTACGCCCAGGCCATAAAATGCGCCGTCCTGCGGCAGTCCCGGCTTAGTTTCCGCCTCGGGACGGTAGTAATCGAAATGGCTTTCAACCTCAACAATTTCGCCGAGCTTGCCGCTCTCAATCGCCTTTTTGGCGGTAAGGAAGCAGGAATCAAAACGACGATTCTGATACGGCGTAACGGTCAGCCCCTTACTCCTCGCCAGGTCGAACAGCACTTTTGCTTCTGCCAGCGTCGGCGTGAACGGTTTCTCCACCAGCACGCTTTTACCCGCTTCCAGCGCGCGCTTCGCATATTCAAAGTGGCTATCCGCGTGGGTGCAGACGATCACCAGCTTCACCTGCGGATCGTTTAAGATCTCGTCGAGGTCGCTGGTGAAGTGAATATGTGAATACTGCGGGGCCTGCTCTTCCGGCCTGGCGTTACGGCGGAAAATATGCGCGACATGCCAGCTATTCTTGCGGTTGAGGACGTACGGCAAATGGTAGCGAGTGGTACTTTTACCAAAACCAATAAATGCGCAGTGTAAGGTCATGAGACAGTCCTTTTGAAGGTGATTGTCTACACCATAGCGCAAAGCGGCTGGAGACTGAATGTTGGATTCTTTGCCGGTTGCGGCGTTGCCTTATCCGGCCTACAAAACCCAGGTCTCAGCCGTAGGCCGGATAAGCGCAAGCGCCATCCGGCATCATCCCGGGGACAAAATGACAAGTAAGCCAGGCTGAAACAAAACCCCAAAAAAAAAAGCCAGCAAAAGCTGGCTAAAGTAATACTGGAAGCAATGTGAGCAATGTCGTGCTTTCAGGTTCTCCGTAGGGGTTCCCCTGAACGCAGAGCAATAATAATCATTCTCATTCGCACTTGTCTACTTCTTTTTGCAAAAAAATGCAGTTGACGGAATTTTCTTTCTCAGCGAGGGTAAAGACTCAATTAACCCTGAAGGAGATAAGGAATGAGTGAGATAGTGATACGCCACGCTGAACCGAAAGATTACGACGCAATTCGTCAGATCCATGCCCAGCCAGAGGTGTATCACAACACGCTACAGGTTCCTCATCCTTCCATGGAGATGTGGCAAGAGCGACTAACCGAACGGGTCGGAATCAAACAACTGGTCGCGTGCATTGACGATATCGTCGTCGGACATCTCTGTATTGAGGTCGCGCAGCGCCCGCGCCGCAGCCACGTGGCCGATTTTGGTATCTGCGTTGATGCCCGCTGGCAGAATCGCGGCGTTGCCAGCGCGCTTCTCCGTACGATGATCGACATGTGCGACAACTGGCTGCGCGTCGACCGTATCGAGTTAACAGTGTTTGTGGATAACGAACCTGCGGTTGCGGTCTATAAAAAGCATGGCTTTGAGATCGAAGGGACAGGTAAGAAATACGGCCTGCGCAACGGCGAGTACGTGGATGCATATTTTATGGCACGCGTGAAATAAATTTAAGGGCGAGTCTTATCGCCCTGCTTATTGAAAGGACGCAATAGTGAAAAAGTTTGTTCCCCTGGTTTTACTGGCCTCGCTCTCCCCAGCTTTTGCCACTACCGTACAAAATCTCGATGCCGTACCCGGCGTTATTCAACATACTGAAGGTAAACAGATTTTTGCTGAGCAAATGGCAGGGGCAACACCTGCGAAAGGATTTGGTGAACTTCCACAGGGATTATCAGAGAACCAGTGGATTGGCTGGGTTGCGCCGAACGAAAATCCTAATAATCTGATCCTCACCGGCGCCAAAGCCTGGGGAAAAGAGGGTAAATATATTGGCATTGCCTGTTTTGCTGACAATCAGGCCGATGCCGGGCAGGCAAAAAAGTACGCGGATAACACCTGTCCGGAAAACTACAACAACGGACGCGCCAATAAATTATATCTCGGCGTTTTCTCCTGGCAGAACCAACAGCTGCAGCCGATTGCCCGCTCGGAAAAACCATTAAACCAGATCTCAGCGTGGAATAAAGCTGCCGAGAAAGAGAGCGATGATGAGTCCGTCAGACCGCTGGCTTATTATACAAAATTGGATCTGGCACCGTACCGGATCGCTCCCGATACTCTGGCGTTCGGGGTGCGCGGTGGCTACTCCGATGCCTACTCCGGCGGCGGGGCGTTTTATGAAGTGCTGGAACTCTACACCATCAAAGACAGCAAGATAATCAATGTGTTTTCTGACCTTGTTTATTACTATTCGGATATCGCCGGAGACTGGAATAAAGACGGCACAAGGCAGCACGACATCAGCGAGAGTAAGTACATCCTGAAATTGCGGTCGGCAAAGACGCAGGGATTTTATGATTTAGAGGTCGTGAACCTGCAGGATAAAAGCAGCCAAATATTTCACTGGTCTGAATCACTGCAACAGTATGTTCCTTAACGGACGAATAAGGCCTGCAACGTTCAGAACGATGCAGGCCATCAATATGGAATAAAAAATATCAACACATATTCAATTAATAATTCACAGTTATTAAATATACAAACACTTGCCCCACACATTATTTATATTCAGATTACCCTCAAAAAAAATCCAATTAAAATGAAACGTTTTGTTTCTGCTATATACGAACACCATCAAAAAGCGTAATTAAAAATGGAAGAATAAAAACCTCCGTTTTACAATAACACATAATAAAGGATAAGGATATCATGAGTGATATCGTCTATCTGATGGTTTCAGGGCAGCAACAAGGCGCCATTTCTGACGGATGTGGAACCCTTGCATCTGTGGGTAATCGCTGGCAAATCGGACACGAGGACGAAATCTTTGCCTTTTCGCTCGCTAATAGTATAACCAGTACCGGCAAAGGCTCTCAGTTGCACGGACTACGCTTTTGTAAGCTGATCGATAAAAGCACGCCGTTGTTTATTAATGCGATTAACAACAACGAGCAATTGTATATGGAGTTTTATTTCTACCGCATCAATAGATTCGGTAGATGGGAGAAATATTATTATATTCAACTACGAGGAGCATTCTTATCCGGTATTCAGCAGTGATGTAGCCCCCTGAAACACCGGACAGTAGCTGTATCTCCAGATAAGAGATAGGCTTGAATATATGTCTAACACTAACGCCAATTTTGAGATGACCGGGATCCTGTTAGGGCAAGAAGTCCGTAAACGTAAAACTCCTCAGGAGAAGATCGCCATTATCCAGCAGACGATGGAGCCGGGTATGAATGTCTCCCATGTCGCCCGCCTGCATGGTATCCAGCCCAGCCTGCTGTTTAAGTGGAAGAAGCAATATCAGGAAGGCAGCCTCACCGCCGTTGCGGCTGGAGAGGAAGTCGTTCCTGCTTCTGAGCTTACTGCTGCTCTGAAGCAGGTCCGGGAGCTTCAGCGCCTTCTGGGCAAGAAAACGATGGAAGTTGAGATCCTGAAAGAAGCCGTGGAGTACGGTCAGTCGCGAAAATGGATAGCGCACGCGCCCTTGTTGCCAAAGGACGGGGAATAGCCATGGTCAGCCGGACCATGGGCGTGTCGCGTGCGCAACTGTCACTGCGGATTAACCGTTCTGCCGACTGGCAGGACAGGCGCTGTAACCGGCGTAATGAAGAAGCAGACGCAGAAATACTGTCGGCTATCCTCAACATTATCAGCGATATGCCGAGTTATGGTTATCGACGCGTGTGGGGCATCCTGCGCAAGCAACGTCGCACAGAGGGACAGCCACCTGTGAATGCCAAACGGCTTTACAGGATAATGAGCGAGCATAACCTGTTGTTGTTGCATCACAAACCAGAGCGACCGAAGCGTGAACATAAGGGCAAGATAGCGGTGGCAGAAAGCGATATGCGCTGGTGTTCAGATGGCTTCGAGTTCGGCTGCGACAACGGCGAAAAACTGCGGGTAACGTTCGCGCTGGACTGCTGCGACCGTGAGGCCATAGACTGGGCAGCAAGCACGGGAGGCTATGACAGTTCGACCGTGCAGGATGTGATGCTGAGGTCGGTGGAAAAGCGCTTCGGCGACAGGTTGCCCGACACAGCGGTGCAGTGGCTGACGGATAACGGTTCAGCGTATACCGCGTATGAAACGCGGAGGTTCGCGAGAGAGCTGAATCTGGAGCCCTGCACAACAGCGGTGAGCAGCCCGCAGAGTAATGGCATGGCCGAACGGTTCGTGAAAACGATGAAAGAAGACTATATCGCGTTCATGCCAAAACCGGATGTGAGAACAGCACTGCGAAACCTTGCAGTAGCGTTCACGCATTACAATGAAAACCACCCGCACAGCGCGCTGGGATATCACTCCCCGAGGGAATACCGGCGGCAGCGGACATCGTTAACTTAAGATACAAAAGCTGTTCGGAGATGGAGGGTCAAGATCATCCGGTATTCAGCAGCAGTTCAGTGAAAATAGTTTAGATACAGAAACAATAACCATCAGCTATGAATATATCCTCTGCAAACATCTTATTGCCAACACTGAGTTCAGTTACCTGGCGTTTCCCGAGAATTACAACCGCCTGTTTATCCCCCCTCCAAAAACTCCCGCAAACAACGGCCTCAAAACGTTAAACAGCAAAGGGATTGGCAGACTGCTTGCCGCCGGAGGGATCTACAACGGGAATATCGACGGCTTTAGGGAAACGGCGGAGAAGCTGGGAGGCGATGCGCCTGCGGGTTACGAGCAGGTCATGGATAACAAAGGATTACTCATTCTTGGCGCTTCAGTAGTTGCTGGATTAACCATGGGCAGAATGAAATTTCCTGAATTAGAAGAACTGGAGCATTTTGGAGCTAGGGGAGCCGTATCAGGACGAACATTCAATCCCGAGCTTGCAGGGGGGCCAATAGAGAACCTGACAACTGGTGGTGTTAACATTAACAAAGAAGGCATTACTACAGTTGAAAAACATATTTCCAGATTTATTCACGACCCTGCAAATGACGTTATGATTAGCAGGCTTAAAGACATAGAAAAGGGTAAAATGCCACCAGAGCAGGTAGATCTAAATTACTACACTCATGAATGTCGAGAGTATCAACGCTATTGTAATTTAGGCTGGGAAACTGGGCAGCCTGACGGTGATGCAGGATATGACCTTTGGAATCATGCCCACACAGCCACGCTAGAAGATTATAAACTTAAAGGATCGCTTGACGATTTATTCCACCCGGACGCACTTAACTATGATAACTGAAATTGAACTTAACGTACTGAAAGTTATGGCTGAAAAAGATATTAACTGGAACTGGATGAATCTGGATCGCGCACTGTCCTTTAAAGGAATACCTGGTTTCAGCAATGTTGTTAATATTGTCAATAAATTGGCCAGTGAGGGATTGGTAAATATTGAAGATAGCGGACATAAATCCATGCCTTACTACCGCGTTTCAGAGCAAGGATACAAGCTACTGAAAAAATAACTCTGATCGAGGCTCAGCGCAGAAACAGCAAGCCCTCTTCCACCGAAGAGGGCCTCTCAAATCAGTATCCCGCCGTTAAATCATCCACGGAACGCGGGTCGGATGCGCCATACAGTGCGCCATCCGGTCCTACCATAATGCTCTGCGTGCTGCCCATCGCTTCCTTCAGTGCGACTTTCTGCCCTTTCTGCTCCAGCAGCTTAATGGTGTCCGGGCTAAACCCTTTCTCAACGCGCAGTTCATCGGGCAACCACTGATGATGGAAGCGCGGCGCGTTGGTCGCTTCGGCGACGTTCATTCCAAAATCAATGCTGTTGACTACCATTTGCAGCACGGTGGTGATGATTCGGCTCCCGCCAGGGCTGCCGGTAACCAGCCAGGTTTTCCCGTCTTTTACCACGATAGTCGGCGACATTGATGACAGCGGACGCTTCTTCGGCCCAACCGCGTTAGCATCGCCACCCACCAGCCCATAAACGTTCGGCACGCCCGGTTTGGCGGAGAAATCGTCCATTTCGTTATTAAGCAGAATGCCGGTGTTACCCGCCACAATCCCGGTGCCGAAGGTGGTGTTCAGTGTATACGTCACCGCCACGGCATTGCCGTCTTTATCCACCACCGAGAAGTGGGTGGTTTGGTTACTTTCATACGGCGCGAGCTTGCCGGGCTTGATCTGGCTGGAAGGCTTGGCTTTGTTGATATCAATCTGATCGGCGAGCGATTTGGCATAGGCTTTATTGGTCAGCGCCTGCCACGGTACTTTCACAAAATCCGGGTCGCCCAGATACTCCGAGCGGTCGGCGTAGGCATATTTCTCCGCTTCAGCCATTACCTGCATGGCATCAGCGCTGCCAAACCCGTACTTCTTCATATCGAAGTTTTCGAGAATATTGAGGATCTGCACAATGTGAATACCGCCAGAGGACGGCGGTGGCATGGAGAAGACCTGATATCCGCGATAGTCGCCGCTAATCGGCGTACGCTCCACGGCTTTATAGCTGGCTAAATCCTCTTTGGTCATCAACCCGCCGTTTTTCTGCATTTCCTCCGCAATCTGATCGGCAATTGCCCCTTTATAAAACGCATCCGGACCGTTCTCGGCAATCATCTCCAGGCTTTTCGCCAGGTTCGTTTGCACCAGCTTGTCACCCTTTTTCAGCGGCTCGCCGTCTTTCCAGAAAATGGCTTTGCTGTTCTCGTGATTAGGGAGCACTTCGCTGCCATAGGTTTTCAGATCGTCTGCCAGCGCGTCGTTAACCACAAAGCCTTCTTCCGCTAGCTTCATTGCCGGGCGCACGACTTTGTTCAGCGGCATCGTGCCGTATTTCTCCAGCGCCAACGAGAAACCCGCCACGGTACCCGGCGTACCGGATGCCAGATGCGACGTTAGTGACTTTTTCGCATCGGCGTTGCCCTGTTCATCGAGGAACATGTCGCGGGTCGCGCCAGCGGGAGCCATTTCACGAAAATCGATCGCCGTGGTGTTACCGTCTTTGGTACGCAGCAGCATAAACCCGCCACCGCCCAGATTGCCCGCCTGCGGATGCGTCACCGCCAGCGCGTAGCCAACGGCTACAGCGGCATCAACGGCATTTCCGCCCTGTTTCAGAATATCCACCCCAACCTGGGTGGCTAATGCATCTACGGAAGCCACCATCCCCTGTTGCGCGCGAACGGGATGGAACACATCTTCCTCTACACCGTAGGATACCGGCGGTGGCGCAGCCGGCGCGGCAGCAACGCTAAAACAACTTCCTGAGAGCAGAGCAGCAATGGCTACCCGGCGTAAAAACGTCGGTTTTATCATCGTTATTCTCCAGATGTACGGGGGTCGGCCCCCACTAAGCCTGGTGCATAACTCTGAAATAATCATCGTAACGGCGAGAAAGGAGTAAACTTAAACGATCCCCGAGAGGAGAAAAGCGATGAAACGACTCTTACTTTTAGCCATGCTCTTGCCGTTTGCAGGCTTTGCACAGCCCATCAACACCATGAATAACCCGAATCAACCCGGTTATCAGATCCCGAGCCAGCAGCGTATGCAAACCCAAATGCAATCACAGCAGATTCAGCAGAAAGGGATGCTCAACCAGCAGTTGCAAACGCAGACGCGCATGCAGCAACAGCATATGGAAAACCAAATCAACACGAACACCCAGCGCGTGCTGCAGTCTCAGCCGGGCGAGTTGAATCCTGGACAGCAGCAAATGCTGCCTAACAGTAACGGTGGGATGTTGAGTGGAACCCGTAATCCGGACAGCTCGCTCAATAAGCAACATATGCTGTCGGAGAAAAAGAACGGCGACATGCTGAAGCCCTCCAGCACGCCGCAACCTAACGTTCCGTTAAAAACGATTGGGCCTTAACTGGGCTGGAAATCCGGACCAATGGTATCAATGGCATCGGTACAGATGCTGTCTACGCCCCAGCGCAGCAGTTCTGCCGCGCGCTGGGGTCGGTTTACGGTATAAACCAGTATACGTAGCCCAGCATCGCGCAGCGCATCCACGCGCGCCTCATCCAGCAGCTTATGATTAAGATGAATAGAGACGCAGCCAAGCCGCGTGGTCAGCTCACGCCAGTCCTCGCGCCATTCATCCAGCAGCAAACCTCTCGGCAGTTCAGGCACCGCCTGCTGCGCCGCTTCTAGCGCATCAATTTCAAAGGATGACAACAGTGGTGGCGTCATTCCCGCCCACAGTTCACGTGCGGCCAGCGCCACGACCTTCCCGGTGAGCGCCCCCGTCCCGGTGGTGGGTTTGATCTCAATATTTGCCATCATGCCGTGCTGGCGACAGCGCTCAGCAACTTGCGAGAGCAGCGGCAACGGTTCGCCTTTAAACTCACCGCTAAACCAGCTGCCGGCGTCAACACGCAATAGATCCTGCCAGTTCAATTCGCCAGCCACGCCCCAGCCGTTGCTGGTGCGTTCCAGGTTGTCGTCATGCAGTAAGAAGATCTCACCGTCTTTCGACAATTTAGCGTCAAACTCGATCATGGTATGCCCATATTGCGCCCCCATGTCGATTGCCGCCAGGGTGTTTTCCGGGGCTAACTTACCGCCGCCGCGATGGGCGACAATATGGGGGTAAGGCCAGTTATTCATACGCGTTGTCCTGTTTCGCCATCAAAAAGATGCAGATGATGTTCTGGCAGATGCAGCCACAGCGTACTGCCTGCCGTCGGGCGATGCTGATGCGCCAGTCGCACCACCAGCTTTTGCTCACCCCAACGTCCATGTGCCAGATTATCCGCACCCAGCATTTCCAGCGTGTCGACGACCAGCGGCACGCCGCCTTCGGCCTGCGAGCTTAGCGCAATATGCTCCGGGCGGATACCCAGCGTCATGTTACGCCCAATACACTCCCTGGCGCTTCTGCCAATGGGCAACGTCATGCCGCCCTCCAACTCAAAATGGGTACCCGTAGCGCTGATGCGCCCATCGAGCAGATTCATCGCCGGGCTGCCGATAAAGCTCGCCACAAAGCGGCTGGCGGGTTTTTCATACACCTCAACTGGGGTGCCGATTTGCTCGGCAATACCTTTGTTCATTACCATTACCCGTTGGGCGAGGGTCATCGCTTCAACCTGATCGTGCGTCACGTACAGCGAGGTGGTTTTCAGTCGGCGATGCAAATGTTGTAACTCCAGACGCATCTGTACGCGCAGCTTGGCATCAAGGTTAGAAAGCGGCTCATCGAACAGGAATACCGCCGGGTCACGTACAATCGCTCGTCCCATCGCTACGCGCTGGCGCTGGCCGCCGGAAAGTTCGCGCGGACGACGTTTGAGCAGCTCACCTAGCTCGAGAATACGCGCCGCCTCATTTACCCGCTCAGCAATGTGTTCCTTGCCCATCCCGCGGATTTTCAGCCCCCAGGCCATGTTTTCTTCCACGCTCATATGCGGGTAGAGAGCATAGTTTTGAAAGACCATCGCAATGCCGCGATCCTTCGGCTCCATCTCGGTGACGCGTTTATTATCAATCCAGATATCGCCGCCGCTTACCCGTTCAAGCCCGGCCACCATCCGCAGCAGCGTAGACTTACCGCAACCGGATGGTCCAACCATCACAATAAATTCCCCGTCCGCGACGTCCAGCGTCAGCGGTTTAATCACCTGGGTTTTACCGTCCCAGCTTTTGGTTACTGCCTGTAGTTTTAAACCAGCCATTTTTATTTCTCACTGTCCACTAAACCACGCACAAACGCGCGCTGCATGGCTAACACGATGATTACCGGAGGGATGAGCGTCAGCAGCATGGCGGCCATTACCTGGTTCCACTGCGTGGTGCCTTCACCGGTGGCAATCATGCCTTTGATACCTGCCACCGCAGTGCCCAAATTGACGTCGGTAATAATTAACAACGGCCACAGATACTGGTTCCAGCCGTAGATAAAGGTAATAACGAACAGCGCCGCCAGATTGGTTTTTGACAGCGGTAGTACGATATCGCGGAAAAAACGCATTGGTGACGCACCGTCAATACGCGCCGCCTCAACCAGTTCATCCGGCAGGGTCATAAAGAACTGACGGAACAGGAAAGTCGCTGTCGCAGATGCCATCAACGGCAGCGTCAGACCCGCATAGCTGTCGAGCATCTTCAGGTTGGCGATCACTTCTACCGTCGGGAAAATACGCACCTCAACCGGTAGCATCAGGGTGATAAAAATCATCCAGAAGAACAGGTTGCGCAGCGGAAAGCGAAACCAGACGATGGCGAATGCGGAAAGCATAGAGACGGTAATTTTTCCTACCGTAATGCTGAACGCCATGATGAAACTGTTGAGCATCATCAGCCAGAACGGCGCGCTGTTAACGCCCACGCCGTTGACCCAGATGTATTTCATGTTTTCCAGCAGCTGTGTGCCGGGAACCAGCGTCATCGGCGTCTCAAACACCGCTTTGTTGTCCAGCGTCGCCGCGACAAACGCGACGTACAACGGAAACAGGATCACCATGATCCCCATAATCAACATGGCATGGCTGAATATTGTCAGCCCACGACGGTTCTCAATCATTGGTAACGCACCTTACTTTCCACATAGCGGAACTGCACCACCGTCAAAATAATGACCAGGAACATCAGCACCACCGATTGTGCAGCGGAAGAAGCCAGATCCAGCCCGACAAAACCTTCGCGATAGATCTTATAAATCAGCGTCGTGGTCGCCTGTACCGGCCCGCCTGCAGTGGCAGCATCAATCACCGGGAAGGTGTCAAAGAAGGCATACACCAGATTCACCACCAGCAGGAAGAAGCTCACCGGGGCAATGAGCGGCAGCGCCAGTTTAAAGAAGCGGCGAACCGGCCCCGCACCGTCAATCGCGGCGGCTTCGATCAGCGAGCGAGGAATAGACTGCAGTGCGGCAAAGAAGAACAGGAAGTTGTAACTAATCTGCTTCCAGACCGACGCGAACACCACCAGGAACATTGCCTGACCACTGTTTTGCGCATGGTTCCAGTCATAGCCAAACTCACCGAGAAAATGGGTAATCAGCCCGCGCCCTGGGTTAAACAGGAAGATCCACAATACGGCGGCAACGGCGGGCGCAACGGCGTAAGGCAACAGCATTAGCGTTTGGTAAAAACGGCTGCCGCGCACCACGTAATTCACCAACGCCGCAAAAAATAACGACACCAGCAGACCGCTTACCGTGACTAACGTACTGAACTTAATGGTGGTCCAGAATGAGTCGAGGTAGTACGGATCATGAAACAGCGCGACAAAGTTTTCCAGTCCGACAAACTGGCTGGAAAGACCAAACGGATCAACGGATTGTAGCGAGTACCACAGCGCTTCACCGGCAGGCCAGATAAAGAAAATAACGGTGATAACCAGCTGCGGAGCCACCAGTAAATAGGGAAGCCAGCGCGAACGGAACACCGGACGAGATGAAGACATGGAAGTTTGATTCCTGAACAGCGCCGGATGGCGCTACGCTTATCCGGCCTACGCGCATTTGTAGGCCGGGTAAGGCGCAGCCGCCACCCGGCATTTCACATTACGATTTGGTCGATTGCTCAAAGCGGCGCAGTAACTGATTGCCACGCTCAACGGCGGCATCCAGCGCCTGCTGCGGGGTTTTCTTCCCGGTCCAGACGCTTTCCAGCTCTTCATCCACAATGGTACGGATCTGCGGCATGTTGCCCAGACGCAGCCCTTTGGTGAACGGCAACGGCGGCTTGTTCAGCATCTGGCGGGTGGCGATATCAGCCCCAGGGTTCTTATCATAGAAGCCCTGCTCACGGGTCAGGTCGTAGGCAGCTGTGGTGATCGGCAGATAGCCGGTCTTCTGGTGCCATTCGGCAGCAATTTCAGGCTTCGCCAGGAAGTTGAGGAACTTCGCCACGCCTTCGTAGGTGGCTTTGTCTTTGCCCTGCATCACCCAAAGACTGGCCCCACCGATAATTGCGTTCTGCGGCGCGCCCTTCACATCGGCATCGTACGGCATCATTCCGACGCCATAGTTGAATTTCGCGTAATGGCGGATATCAGCCAGCGAACCGGAAGAGGCGGTGGTAATGGCACAATCCCCGTTATAGAACTTCTCAGTGGATTCGTCCTTACGCCCGAAGTAGCTGAAATCGCCTTTTTTGTTCAGCTCTTCCAGCAGAGCGATATGTTTTACCTGTTCCGGTTTATTGAACTCCAGCACTGCGTCAGTACCGTCAAAACCGTTGTTTTTGGTAGCGACCGGCAGACCGTTCCAGGCGCTGAAGTTTTCAATCTGAATCCATCCCTGCCAGCCGCTGGCGTAACCGCACTTCATGCCTGCCGCTTTCAGCTTCGCGGTGTACTCCTCCAGGTCCTGCCAGGTTTTCGGCGGCTGCTCAGGGTCTAAACCAGCTTTTTTAAAGGCATCTTTGTTGTAGTACAGCACCGGAGTGGAGCTGTTAAACGGTTGAGAAAGCAAATGTCCGCTTTTAGAGTCGGTGTAATAACCGGATACCGTCGGTACGAACTGAGACTCATCGAAGTTAATACCAGCCTCTTTGAATACTTCATAGACCGGTTTAATGGCTTTCGAAGCCATCATCGTTGCCGTACCCACTTCATAAACCTGTAGCAGCGCAGGCGCGTTTCCGGTACGGAAAGCGGCAATTCCTGCACTCAGGCTCTGCTCGTAGTTGCCTTTGTACTGCGGAACAATTTTGTAGTCGGGATTGGCGGCATTAAAACGTTGCGCCAGAGAATCAACTTCTTTACCCAATTCGCCTTCCATTGAGTGCCAGAATGGGATGGTGGTGACCGCCAGTGCCTGACCTGCAAACGCCAGGCTAAGTGCCAGTCCTAAAGCTGTATGTCGTAACGATATCATCGGTTATCTCTCTTGTTGTGCCGGATGCGCGATATCACGCGTTTTATGCTCGCGGGGGTAACATGACATGCTCGAATGACAGAAAAATAACTTTTTTATTACAAAAAAAAGATAGTAAGGCGACAAACAGATGGCAAGGCGGTGAAAGCGTAGTGACAGGAAAATGCGGAGTGGTGCACAACAAAGCCGGGTAGCGGTATGCCTTACCCGGCCAGGATGGCGTTATCTGTTGCTGCAGGAGAAAGATTAATCTCTGCGCCAGCGTCGTTCGTACTCATTCTGTAAACGCTGCTGCTCTCGTCGCTCACGTTCACGTTGGATATCTGATTTATCATCTTCCCAGCCCGGGCATACCGAGCTGGTAAACACTTCGCAGGGCGAGTCGGATTGCGCTAACGGGTTGTCCGATTTCTCTTCCCAGATTGCGGGATCGCGCGGGTCAAACGCTGGCGGTGTCGAGGCCAGGGTAGTTAAAGAAAGCGTCAAAAACAAACTGCCAATCATCATGCAGGTACCTGAACGAATCATCCTTTCTCCATGTTCATTTTTTATTATTGATAACTATTCTCAATAATAACATAGCGCAATAAAAAGGGGCCACAGCGGGCCCCTTGTCTATTCAGAGAATGATTAACCGCCAAGATACGCACTGCGCACCGCTTCGTTAGCCAGTAGCGCATCGCCGGTGTCTTCCAGCACCACATGACCGTTTTCCAGCACGTAGCCGCGATCGGCGAGCTTCAGCGCCTGGTTAGCGTTCTGTTCGACAAGGAAGATGGTCATCCCCTGCTCGCGCAGTTGCTCAATGGTGTTAAAGATCTGCTGGATGATAATCGGCGCCAGACCCAGCGATGGTTCATCAAGCAGTAGCAGCCTCGGCTGGCTCATCAGCGCACGGCCTATCGCTAGCATCTGCTGTTCACCGCCGGACATCGTTCCCGCACGTTGAATACGACGCTCATGCAGGCGAGGAAACAGGTCATACACCCACTTGATGCGTTCCTGAAACTGGTCTTTCTCGGCAAAGAAACCGCCCATCGCCAGGTTCTCTTCCACCGTCATACGGGAAAACACGCGACGCCCTTCCGGCACAATCGCTACCGCTTCGCGCATGATTTTCGCCGTCTGCCAGTCGGTAATGTCTTTACCATCAAAGACGATTCGCCCGCTGGTCGCTCGCGGGTCGCCACACAATGTGCCGAGCAGCGTGGTTTTTCCCGCGCCGTTGGCACCAATCAGAGTAACGATTTCACCCTGGTTGATATACAAGCTGACGTCATGCAGCGCCTGTATCTTGCCGTAGTGGGCGTTGACTTTGTCGAACGATAACATCGCCTTATCCATATTAATCCTCGCCCCCATTATGCTTCACCTAAATAGGCGCGGATAACATCCGGGTTATTACGAATCTGTTCCGGCGTCCCATTCGCCAGCGGCGTGCCCTGGTTCACCACGTAAATACGATCGGAAATACCCATCACCAGCTTCATGTCGTGCTCAATCAACAAAATGGTGGTGTTGTGATGGTTACGCAGTTCAGCAATCAGCTCGTCCAGCTCTTTGGTCTCTTTCGGGTTGAGTCCCGCAGCGGGTTCGTCGAGCATCAGAATTTCCGGCTGGGTCACCATGCAACGGGCAATCTCCAGACGACGTTGATCGCCATAGGCCAGGTTACTCGCCTGACGGTTGGCGTGCTCCAGCAAACCAATACGCTCCAGCCAGGTGGCGGCGCGATCCAACGCTTCACTCTGCGCGCGACGGAACGACGGAGTTTTCAACAGGCCGGAGAAGACGCCGGTTTTCAGTTGCTGATGTTGCGCCACCAGCAGGTTTTCAATCACCGTCATTTCGCGAAACAGACGTACGTGCTGGAAAGTACGCACCACGCCCATACGCGCGATTTGCTGACCCGGTAGTCCTTCCAGGTGCTGGTCGCGCAGCTTAATCGTCCCGCCGGTCGGCTTATAAAAACCGGTCAGACAGTTAAAGACCGTGGTTTTTCCCGCGCCGTTTGGCCCGATTAACGAAACTATTTCCTGCGGCCGCAGTTCCAGTTCAACGTTGTTTACCGCCAGCAGACCGCCGAAGCGCATCATCAGGCCGTTAACGGATAATAATGGCTGACTCATGCCTGCTCTCCTTTCGCTTCCCCGTTTTTCAGCTTCAACTGTGGACGGGTCATCGGCAACAAGCCCTGCGGACGCCAGATCATCATCAGCACCATCAAACCACCCAGCATTAACATGCTGTATTCATTGAAATCACGCATCAGCTCGCGTGACACTACCAGCAGGATGGCCGCGAGGATCACCGCAAACTGTGAGCCCATTCCGCCCAATACCACAATTGCCAGCACAAAGGCCGACTCGGCAAAGGTGAAGGATTCCGGGCTGACGAAGCCCTGGCGCGCGGCAAACAGCGTACCGGCAAAACCGGCAAACGCGGCGCTGATGGTAAAAGCTGTCAGTTTGATGCGCGTAGGGTTTAAGCCCAGCGAGCGACAGGCAATTTCATCTTCACGTAGCGCTTCCCACGCACGGCCCAACGGCATACGCAGCAGACGGTTAATCACAAACAGCGAGAAGACCACCAGCAGCAGCGCCACCAGATAGAGGAAAATGACGCGGTCAGAGGGATCGTACTTGACGTTAAAGAAGTTGCTGAAGGTATCCCAGCCGCCTTCACGGGCGGTACGGCTAAATTCCAGACCGAAAAAGGTCGGTTTCGGGATCTGGCTGATACCGTTCGGGCCACCGGTCACTTCGGTGTTGTTGAGCAGCAGGATACGGACGATTTCACCGAAGCCTAAGGTCACAATAGCCAGATAGTCACCGCGCAGGCGCAGTACCGGGAAGCCGAGCAGGAAGCCCGCAGCAGCGGAAACCAGCCCCGCCAGCGGCAGACAGGTCCAGAAGCCGAGTCCGTAATAGTGGTTCAGCAGCGCGAAGGTGTAAGCGCCAATGGCATAAAAGCCGCCGTAGCCCAGCACCAGCAGGCCGGAAAGCCCCACCACCACGTTTAAGCCGAGGCCGAGGATGATATAAATCATCGTCAGCGTGGCGATATCCACCGTACCGCGCGAGACCATAAACGGCCACGCCACGGCAATCACCAGCAACGCCACCAGGAACAGCTTCTGTTTAACGGTGGAGCCGTCAATCGCCGGCAGAATAAACTTCGGTCCGGAGACGCTCTTCATGCCCTTCTGGAAAGCTGGACGCAGCAACTGGAAGAGGAAGACCACGCCTGTACCAATAAACACCCACTGCCAGCGAATATCCGCCGCGGAATCCACCACCAGTTTGGTGCCGTCAAGCTCTAACTGAACGCCCATAAAGACGCCCGCCAGGACGAAGAACATGGCGGCAGAGAGCAGCGCCATTGCAAAATGCATCGGTTTCATACTTTCTCTACCTCCGGGCGACCCAGAATACCGGTCGGCATCACCAGCAGCACCAGAATCAGCAGCGCGAATGAAACGACGTCTTTGTATTCAGTACTCAGATAAGCAGAGGAGAGCGCTTCCGCGACGCCCAGAATCAGGCCGCCGATCATCGCCCCAGGAATGCTGCCGATGCCGCCAAGCACCGCTGCGGTAAAGGCCTTCATCCCGGCCATAAAGCCGATGTACGGGTTAATTACGCCATAGAATTGACCAAGCAGCACGCCCGCGACCGCCGCCATTGCCGCGCCAATCACAAAGGTCAGCGCAATCACGCGATCGGTGTTGATGCCGAGCAGGCTGGCCATTTTCAGGTCTTCCGCGCAGGCACGGCAGGCGCGACCCATACGGGAGTAACGGATAAACAGCGTCAGCGCCAGCATCGCCAGGAAGGTTACAATCCAGATAACCAGCTGCATGGTGGTGATGGAAGCAGAGAAGTTTTCGCTACTGCCAACGGTCCACTGGCCATTAAACAGGCTGGGCAGTGCCACATCGCGCGAACCTTCCGTCAGGCTGACGTAGTTTTGCAGGAAGATGGACATCCCGATAGCGGAAATCAGCGCGATCAGGCGCTTAGAGCTGCGCACGGGTCGATACGCCACGCGTTCAATGCTCCAGCCGTAGGCGCTGGCAATCACAATCGCGCCAACGAAGCCCGCCGCGACCAGTAGCCAACTGGAATCAATGCCCATCATCATTAGCGCTGCGATGATCATAAAGGAGACATAGCTGCCGATCATATACACCTCGCCATGGGCGAAGTTGATCATGCCGATAATGCCGTACACCATCGTGTAACCGATGGCGATCAGCGCGTAGGTGCTTCCCAGCGTGACGCCGTTAAACATCTGCTGCAAGAAATAGAGGAACTGCTCGGACATAAGGTAACCTTTTTATACCCGCCCATTTTACACGGGCGGTGGGATAACTCGTCTTCAGGTATTACTTCGCGACGGTCGATGAACCGTCCGCATGCCACTGGAAGACACCAAACTCAAATCCCTTCAAATCGCCTTTTTCGTCCCATTTCAGCGGCCCAATCACGGTATCAGCCCCGTGTGCTTTCAGATCTTTCACCAGGTCCAGCGGCTCTTTGCTACCGCTGCGATCCATTGCTGTCGCCAATGACTGGACGGCTGCATAAGTGATCCACACGTACGGTCCAGTTGGATCTTTCTTGTCAGCTTTGAGCGCATCGACGATAGCTTTATTCGCCGGATCCTGGTCATAGCGTTTTGGCATGGTCACCAGCATGCCCTCAGC
Source organism: Citrobacter sp. CF971 (assembly GCF_006385635.1). Taxonomy (NCBI): domain Bacteria; kingdom Pseudomonadati; phylum Pseudomonadota; class Gammaproteobacteria; order Enterobacterales; family Enterobacteriaceae; genus Citrobacter; species Citrobacter sp. CF971. The sequence goes on from NZ_CP041051.1 coordinate 4,617,081, forward strand.
GGCATCACCAGCAATGTTAGACAGCGACGCATTGCCGACGCCCTCTGGTCCCATAAACTGGGTTTTCAGCCCGACGGAACGTGCCTGGCGCAGCATTTGCCCCATTTCCGGGTAGTAGCCGCCGTAATAAACAAAGTCGATATTTTCTTTTTTCAGGCGAGCGATCAGCGCAGAAAAATCTTTTTCCCCGGCGGTGATACCGTCAAAGAAAACGATGTTGGCTTTGCCCGCTTTCAGGCTGTCCTGCACTGAACGCGCCAGGCCTTCACCGTATTGCTGTTTATCGTGAATGATGGCAATGCGCTGCGGCTTCACCTTCTCCAGAATGTATTTCGCGGCGGTCGGCCCTTGAGAGGAGTCCAGGCCCGCCGTACGCATAATGTGAGCGTATCCGCGCTGGGTCAGTTCTGGGTTTGTGGCGCCCGGAGAAATCATCAGAATGCCTTCATCTTCATAGATATCTGATGCGGGCTGCGTGGAAGATGAGCACAGATGTCCAATAACGTACTGAATGCCGTCATTGACGATTTTGTTCGCTACCGCAACGGCCTGTTTCGGATCGCAGGCGTCGTCATATTCCACAGCGACCAGTTTGTCGCCTTTGACCCCGCCTTTAGCATTGATATCTTTAATGGCCTGACGTGCGCCATTAAATTCCATATCACCCCACTGCGCGACCGGACCTGACATCGCGCCGACAACAGCGACCTTGATATCTTCCGCCATGACCGCGTGTGACATTGCCAGTGCTATCACCCCTGCGATGATTGTTTTCGCATTCCGTTTCATTACCTGAATCCCCATTCGTGACGTAATTAATATTTTGTATTTATGTGGTTAAAAAGCAGTCTGTGCTTTTTTTGAACTGCACTATTTTTACCAGTCTCATTAATGGTTTAGCGCAGCTATTTAAGCAAAATCAGGCTAAAATCTCTATTTTTCAGTCGATTAAGAAAAGATAATATTCTGCTTTTCACTATAGATAAACAAAAAAAAGCACGTTTGTCAGCATAAAATAACGGTACAAAGAGCCGAATAAAATGCTGCATTCCAGGGTATTATTCTGCCTGTTTTTCAATCTCTACGGTTTCAAACTGTCATTACTGTTGTTACAAAATTATTAATCTGGTTATTCACATAAAAAAGAGAAAGCATCCGGGTGAATTATTTCGGTACACTCATTCCATCTTTTGTGATTTGGACATGCTGTTAATGAAGCTGACCATCGTTCGTTTAGAGAACTTTAGCGACCAGGACCAGATTGATCTGGGCAAAATCTGGCCGGAATATTCCGCCTCATCATTAAGCGTAGATGAAACGCACCGGATCTACGCCGCGCGCTTTAACGAGCGTCTGTTAGGCGCAGTTCGCGTAACCCTGAGCGGCACGCAAGGCGCATTGGATTCCTTGCGCGTACGCGATATCACCCGCCGCCGCGGCGTCGGGCAGTATTTGATCGAAGAAGTGATCCGGGAAAACCCTGACGTGAGTTCATGGTGGATGGCCGACGTCGGCGTTGAAGACCGCAGCGTGATGGCCGCGTTTATGCAGGCGTTAGGGTTTACGGCCCAGGAAAATGGCTGGGAAAAAAGATAAAAAAGCCGGATGGCGCTGACGCTTATCCGGCCTACATGCTGGGAGCAAAAAATAAAAAACCACCTCGCAATTTTCCAAGAATTTCACGTTGCAGGAAGGCGGCAAGTTATGAAGTCCCCGGAAGCTTACATAAGTAAGTGACCGGGGTTGAATAACGCAGCCAACGCGTCTGCAGCGCGAAAGGCGCCAGGAAAATTATTTGGCGTCGGTCGCCGTCCCGTTTGCATGCCAGTCAAACACGCCGAATTCGAAGCCCTTCAGATCGCCCTTCGCATCCCATGACAGCGGCCCCATTACGGTTTCCACTGAGTTTGCTTTCAGGTATTTGGCAATTTCAGCCGGGTCGTCAGACTGGTTCAGACCGGCCTGCAAGGATTGCAGCGCGGCGTAGGTGGTCCATACGAATGCACCGCTCGGATCCTGTTTCTTGGCTTTGATCGCGTCCACAATCGGTTTGTTCGCCGGAACCTGATCGTAGTTCTTCGGTTTCGTTACCAGTAAGCCTTCTGCAGACTCACCCGCGATGTTAGACAACGACACGTTCGCTACCCCTTCTGGTCCCATAAACTGGGTTTTCAGACCCGCAGCGCGTGCCTGGCGCAGAATCTGCCCCATTTCCGGGTGGTAACCACCGTAGTAAACGAAATCGATATTCTCTTTCTTCAGACGCGCCACCAGAGTAGAGAAATCTTTCTCGCCAGCGGTGATCCCATCGAAGAACACCACGTCAGCGTTGGCTTTCTTGAGGTTGTCCTGCACGGAACGCGCCAGGCCTTCACCATACTGTTGTTTGTCGTGAACGATCGCAATGCGCTTCGGCTTCACTTTTTCAACGATATATTTGGCAGCAGTCGGGCCCTGATCGGAATCCAGACCGGTGGTACGTAACACCAGGTTATAACCGCGCGCGGTCAGCTCCGGCGCCGTTGCCGCTGGGGTAATCATCAGAATGCCTTCGTCTTCATAGATATCTGACGCAGGCTGAGTGGAAGATGAGCACAGGTGGCCGATAACATATTTAATCCCGTCGTTGACCACTTTGTTAGCTACCGCTACCGCTTGTTTCGGGTCACAGGCATCGTCATATTTCACCATGACCAGTTTGTCGCCTTTCACACCGCCTTTGGCATTGATATCTGCAATAGCCTGCTCTGCGCCAGTAAATTCCTGATCGCCATACTGCGCTACCGGACCGGACATCGCGCCGACGACAGCAACTTTAATATCCTTAGCAAACGCCATATTGCTCAAAGACAGGGCGATACATCCTGCCAATAACGCTTTACCCTTCATATTCATCCTGACAATCCCCATTATTGTGGTTATTACGTGTGTTGTGATGTTGTTGTTCAGCACTTTATTTCGATTATTGGATAGCCACCCGTGCTTTAGCAGCATACTCTGCTAAAACATACCCGATTTTTATTATTTTGGAATAGCTAAATTTGACATGCAGATAACAACTTGATGACAAAAAGCATAAACGTCAGGAGAGAGGGGGAGAGATAAAAACAAAAAACCCCGGATTGTCATCCAGGGTTTATCAGCATTTCCAGGTCGGCTGGAAGATTATGCTTCGATCGCCGCGCGCAATTTTTTCATGGCGTTCTTTTCAAGCTGACGAACACGTTCAGCGGAAACGCCGTAGCGATCGGCCAGTTCCTGCAACGTCGACTTGTTGTCTTCGTCCAGCCAACGAGCACGAATGATGTCCTGGCTACGCTCGTCCAGACCTTCCATTGCGTGGGTCAGTTTGTTCGCGGCCTGATCTTCCCAGTTATCTTCTTCAATGCCGTCGGCGAAGTTAGAAGATTTATCCTGCAGATACAGCACCGGGGCCATCGGCTGGCTGTCAGACTCATCGTCTGAAGACATGTCAAACGTCATGTCCTGCGCCGCCATACGGGATTCCATTTCGCGCACGTCTTTGCTGGAAACACCCAGCTCGCGAGCAACCATTTCAACTTCGTCCTGGTTAAACCAGCCCAGACGCTGCTTGGTTTTACGCAGGTTAAAGAACAGCTTACGCTGCGCTTTAGTGGTCGCGACTTTAACGATACGCCAGTTACGCAGAACGTATTCGTGGATCTCAGCTTTGATCCAATGCACAGCGAAGGAAACCAGGCGCACACCCACTTCCGGGTTGAAACGGCGCACGGCTTTCATCAGGCCGATATTACCTTCCTGAATCAAATCCGCCTGCGGCAGGCCATAGCCCGCATAATTACGAGCAACATGAACAACAAAGCGCAGGTGAGACAGGATCAGCGTTTTAGCTGCTTCCAGATCGCCCTGGTAATGCAGCTTTTCAGCCAGTGCCCGCTCCTCGTCAGCCGACAACATCGGCCACGCGTTCGCAGCCCGGATGTAAGATTCCAGGTTACCAACAGGGGCTAAAGCTAAATTTTGCATTTCTTTGGTCATTCAAATCCTCTCAATCTTTTCATCTGGCGCATTGGCTAAAACCAATAGCAACAACCATGCCAGAGCTTATGAGCAACGAGAATATCATTCAATCTTTTATCAGACAGTGATTTTATCCACAAGTTCCATGTCGTAATGTGTATAGATTACGCACAAAATGTGACATCACAATGAATACGCCGGGAAGAGATCACAGGGACTCTTTCCCTGCAGAGCGAACAACTCAGTGCAGGGAAAGATTATACCAGAGATTTTTTAATCGGGGGTAAAGTGGCGTAAATGTTGAACCGTGGCAAGCCAGGCTGCCACCCAGCCAATCATCGAGCACACCAGCAGCAATAACAGGCATTCATCGAATGATAAGCCATTGATATCAAACTTGGTTCCAAATACCTGTGCCACTTCAGTCACCGCTGACGACAGACGCATCACCAAAATTTCTGACAAAATCAGTGAAAGAAATGCACCGGAAAAACCGAGCAGTGCCCCGCCGTAGAGGAACGGACGCAGGATAAATCCATCCGTCGCGCCAATCAGTTTTTGCACGTTAATGGTATCGCGACGCGCAAAAATACTCAGACGCACGCTGTTACCGATGACGAGGAAGACCGCCGCTACCATCAGCACGCCAATCATCGCGGAAACGCGTCCGACAAGGCCCGTCAGCGCCGCCAGACGAGCGAACCAGCTGTCATCCATCCGCACTTCATCAATACCGTTGATTTGTGCGATGCGGTCACGCAGCGTGTTTAGCGACTCCGTACCCTGGAAGTCCAGTTTCGGGATCACCACCGCCACGGCCGGCAGCGGGTTCTCTTCCAGCATATCCAGCGCACCGCCAAATCCAGACCAATTACGGAATTCGCCCAGCGCGTCGTCACGGGAAAGATAATTCACTTTCTCCACGCCCTGCTCGGCCTGCAACTGACCAACCACCCGCGCCGCCGCATCATCATCCAGCGTTTTTTGCAGGTAAACGGTGATCTGCGGGGACGGATAATACTGGCTTGCTGCATGGTTTACGTTCTTATAAACCATATAGCACACGCTTGGCAGCGTCAGGGAGATGGCAATAACCATCACCGTCAGGAATGTCGCCAGCGGCTTGCTTTTCAGGTCCTGTAACGCGCCCTGGAACGCATAACGTACCTGCTCATTAAAGACATTGGTTTTACGCGAGTTCGGCTTTGGCGCGGCCTTCGCACGCTTAGGCGCGTTGCGACCGCCGTCACCCGGCGCACCGCCCGATTTACGAAAGCGATCCAGTCGGCCACCGAACTGTTTGATTTGGTTAATAGCGTCACGTCTATTCATGCGCCAGGCCTCCATGCAGATGTCCATCGCTCAGAACCATTTGGCGATAGGAGCGACGGGAGATCAGGCCAATATCGTGCGTGGCCATTAATACCGTGACCCCGACGCGGTTAAACTCTTCGAACAGGCGCAGGATCCCTTCCGACAGCGCGTCATCCAGGTTCCCCGTTGGTTCATCCGCCAGCAGCACCGCTGGTTTATTCACCACCGCACGGGCAATGCCGACGCGCTGTTGTTCACCGCCAGAGAGCTGAATAGGGAAGTTTTTCGCTTTGTCCAACAGCCCGACCTTATCCAGCGCCGCTGACACGCGACGACGAATATCGTCCCCGCTGGCGCCTGCGATGATCAGTGGAATTGCCACGTTATCAAACACGGTTCTGTCCATTAGCAGGTGGTGGTCCTGAAAAATCATGCCAATCTGACGACGCAGAAACGGCACTTCGCGGTTTTTCAAACGGCTGATGTCATGCCCGCTAAAGTAGATTTTCCCGGCGCTGGGCCGTTCAATTCCACAAATCAGCTTCAGCAGGGTACTTTTCCCCGCGCCGGAGTGGCCGGTCAGAAACGCCATCTCGCCAGGCTGCATATGGAAGGTCACTCCCTGCAGCGCTTGTCTCCCACCGAGATAGGCCTTGCTGACATGTTCAAAGCGAATCATTGTTAATCCTCTCGGGCAAAAAGTGCCTCTATAAAATCGTCCGCTTTAAACGGACGTAAATCCTCGATACGTTCGCCCACACCGATATAACGGATAGGGATGCCAAACTGATCGGCAACCGAGAAGATAACCCCGCCCTTCGCCGTACCATCCAGCTTGGTCAGAGTGATACCGGTTAAGCCCACCGCTTCATGGAACAGTTTGGCCTGGCTTATCGCATTCTGCCCGGTGCTGGCGTCGATAGTCAGCATAACTTCATGCGGCGCATCTTCGTCCAGCTTCTTCATGACGCGAACGATTTTTTTCAATTCTTCCATCAGGTGCGATTTATTCTGCAAACGCCCTGCGGTATCAGCGATCAGCACGTCTACGTTACGCGCCTTCGCCGCCTGGATGGCATCAAAGATAACGGACGCGGAATCCGCACCGGTATGCTGAGCAATCACCGGAATATTATTACGCTGACCCCAGACCTGCAGCTGTTCTACCGCCGCCGCACGGAAAGTATCGCCCGCCGCCAGCATTACTGATTTACCCTGCTGCTCAAACTGACGCGCCAGCTTACCAATAGTGGTGGTTTTGCCCACACCGTTGACGCCAACCATTAAGATAACAAATGGTGTTTTGCCCTCAACATTCAGCGGTTCGTCAACCTTCGCCAGAATCTCGCCCATCTCTTCTTTCAGCAGGCCGTACAGCGCTTCCGCATCTTTAAGCTGCTTGCGGCTGGCACCTTCTGTCAGATTCGCAATGATCTTACGGGTCGTTTCTACGCCCACATCGGCGATCAGCAGTTGCTCTTCCAGCTCTTCAAACAGATCATCGTCGATCTTTTTACCACGGAACAGACTGATAAATCCGGAACCGAGGTTTTCTTTTGTTTTCAGCAGGCTGCGTTTCAGTCGCGCAAAGAAACCTTCTTTGGTTGGTTTTTCCTGCTCCTGGATTACCTCTTCTTCTACCGGTTCTTCTACCGGCACCACCATAACCGCTTCTTCAGCAGCCTCAGCGGCCAGCGCCTGTGCTTCCAGCTCTTCGTCGGTCAGTTGCGGCTCGTTTTCAGCATCTTCTTCAGCCGCCTCAACAATTTCCACGGTTTCCGCTTCGGCCTGCCACTCTTCGGCAGAAACTTCTTCGGTTTTCACCTCTTCCGGCAGCGGCAATTCTTCGCGTTCGATAACCACCGCCGCTGGCGTTTCCACTACAGTTTCAGCAACGGGTTCAGCAACCGGCTCAATTTCCGGCTGCGCTTGTTCGGCGACAGGTTCTTCTTCCGGCTGCAGTTTCTCAATTTCCGCAACCTGTTCAGTTACTTCAACGACTTCAGCAGCAAAGGCTTGCGTTTCCGCCTCGCTACGGGTTTCCTCGGCGCGCGGCTGTTCTTCAACGACGGTAGTTTCTTCAGCAACCGGTTGTTGTTCTTCGTTTTTTACTTCTGTCTCGTTTTCCGGTGCCTGCTCTTTTTGACCAAAGCCCAGCCAGGAAAAAAAGCCACGTTTTTTCTCTTTCGCCATTTGCGACTACACTCCCCCGCTGTTGCTTAATGGCACAGCGTCAACGCTATGTACATAGCAGCTAAAAAAATGATGAAATAGTCTATCACTTATACCCAATGAATTTCGAGTTACGTCAAGGCGGCAAGCGCACGAATCCCGATGAGCTTACTTTTAGTAAGTGATTCGGGTGAGTAAGTGCAGCCAACGAAGAGGTAACTTGAAAGGCGACGGGTTAACTTAACTCACATCACCGCCTGGAATGACATGCTATAGGCGGATTGAGCAATAATAGAAATGAAAAAACCGAATCACTCTGGTAGCGGCCAGATCCGCATTATTGGCGGGCAATGGCGTGGCCGTAAACTCCCGGTTCCGGACAGCCCCGGCCTGCGTCCGACCACCGACCGTGTGCGCGAAACGTTGTTTAACTGGCTGGCCCCGGTAATGGTCGATGCTCACTGTCTGGACTGCTTCGCCGGCAGCGGCGCGCTGGGGCTGGAAGCCCTCTCTCGCTATGCGGCAAATGCGACGCTTCTGGAGATGGATCGCGCGGTATCTCAGCAGCTACAAAAGAATCTCGCCACGTTGAAAGCCTCCCATGCCCGCGTCGTCAATACCAATACGCTGGCATTTTTGGCTCAGACGGGTACGCCGCATAACGTGGTATTTGTGGATCCGCCGTTTCGCAAAGGGTTACTGGAAGAAACATTAACGCTTCTGGAAACTCATGGCTGGCTGGCAAATGAAGCGTATATTTACGTTGAAAGCGAAGTAGAAAACGGTTTGCCGCCGGTTCCGGTGAACTGGTCGCTCTACCGTGAGAAAGTTGCCGGACAGGTCGCCTATCGCCTGTACCAACGTGAAGCACGAGGAGAACACGATGTTGATTAACCTGGGACGCCTGCTGATGCTGTGCGTCTGGGCATTTTTACTACTGAATATTTTCCAACCCTTTCCACGCCCGCTTAACATCTTCGTTAACGTCGCACTGATATTTATGGTGCTGATGCATGGCATGCAGCTGGCGCTACTAAAAAGCACCATGCCTAAAGATGGCCCGCAGATGACCAACGGAGAGAAAATCCGTATTTTTCTGTTCGGCGTCTTTGAGCTACTGGTGTGGCAGAAGAAGATTAAAGATCAACTGAAGAAGTAACTGCGATCTTTTCGCCCGGCGGCACGTTGCGAGCCGGGCCTGTTAAACACCATCACGGTGGTGATACGCCGTCCAGCTGATCTTTCAGTTTTGGAATATCTCTACTGGCTCTTGTTTTCCGCAGGTGTTTCACCTGCTCGCAAATCTCTTCGGTCCGGGTGTAATAGGTGCCAGACGTCGGGCCTGGACGCTCGCATAAAACATAGTTAGTACCAAGAGGATAAAAAATAACAATAAAAGAGAGGATATTTCCAACAACAAACCCTACACCCGCAACATGGATACCGATAGTAAATACCCTGTCGAAGAATTTGGGCGGCTGCATGCTTTTCGTAAAGGTCACGTAGGCAATACATAAAGTAAAGAAAAAACCCACAGGAAACATCAGCAGCAGAGAAAATGACCCCCAGAAAAAATAAACAATGCTCCTGGATTCAATAAGATCGGTAATGTCTGGCACACTGGCGTGATAAAACCCCCAACTAATCCCACCAACAAAAAGCATAAAAAAAAACGACTTACATCTTTTCTTAATATTCTCCAGATTAATATTAAAGCTCATATCAATAAATTCCGCCGTAAAGTGAACCGCTATATCCCGAGTGTCGAGAGTTCCACTCTGCAATTTTTTGCTGCTCTTTCATCCCCTCACAAATACACGCTATAAGTTTGTCTGACAGCTCGTATTTTTCGTCCACTTCATTGAGGATATAAGCAATAAAGAAACCTAATGCAACAGCACAAACAATTTCTCCCCAAACCGGAACTGCTGCGCTCGTTACAATAAATGAAGATAAGAACAACACAGGGGTTCTCCCAGCTAATTTGGAGGCAAAAACACTCACAATCACCTTCGCCACATCCATCGTCACGTTTCCCAGCAATGCGGCAACGTCATGTTCGGATTTAAAGATCAACTCAATCAACCGCCAGCATGCGGAAAACCAGATGCAGAATTTGGCCCCTGACATTATGCCATTTCGAAACCCGGCGCTGCCAATGCCCACTTCAAGTACCTTAGGATGATTAATCCCGTAACGGGTTCCGTTAAGAATGCGTCGCAGAGAAGGGTAGCCAGTAATCTTCACATACAGTTTTCCCTGATAAGCATACTGCGTAGCTTTAATCCCAAGGCCTTTTAAGGTAAAGACTATCTTCCCGGCCTGCTGATAAGAAAAAAGCTTCGACAGGTTTTTAGTAGCAAAAACCGTATCTCTGATATTCCCGGCATAATTCGTCGAAAAACTGACGGGTTTACTGCCCAGCAAATCATCAATCACGCCCTGAGCCTCTTCAAGCGTTAGCAGCATAATGTGTTGTGTATTGCTATTCAGGTTATTTTTCAGCGTTCTGATTTCGTTCTCGATACGCTGATTACGCTGCCAGTTATTTCCTCTAAGAATATCTTCACGATGATTCCCTATCCAGTCATAATAGCTTTCCATCATTGCTCCTTAAAAAATTCGCTCATCCCAAAGGCTGTATGCGCTGGTTCCAGCAATAAGATGTTCCCAGGAAATAGATTCGTAAGATAGTTCAATGATTTCTTCTGGCTGACCCGCACTGTCATCGATGGTATGAGGCACCTGCAAATGGATGCTGGATATTCTGGCATTGATAAGTTTTAGCACGTAATAACACTCGTTTAAACCCGCCGGACTCGTGCGATAGAAGCTAAATTCACAGCTCAATATTTCATTGTCTGTTATGGCTTTTCCTAACAAAGGCGAGGATTTATCTACCGGCTTAATAAATGTCAAACATTGATGGTTCACATTTTGCACCCGGCTCATGCCATGGTTAACTGTCATTACCATTATCTGGTCACGATGGGCAGGTTGTGATTTATTTCCGATTGAACTTACCGAAGCACATCCAGCAGAAATCAAACCCTGCGCCTGCCCATTTAAGGCCAGCCACATTGTATTCGCCATATAAATTCCTTAGTTTATTTTTAAAAATATTTATATATACGATGAAGTTGAAATAGCAGAATAGTGAAAGGCGGGTGGAAAAATAGTGATGCAATCGATGTTTTTAGGTAAGCGATAAATATGTAACCTACAAAATAATTATCGAGAAATTAATAAAAAATATACTTCAGAAGCATTATATATTTAATTTAAATTTATTGTCGGCGCTGACGCGATAAACACAGCGCCGATCGGCATTATTGCACCGGCGTAAACCCCTCAAAACGCGAACCTTTGTAACTAAGCGTGCCTTTATCCCCGACCGTTAGCGCATGGTACTGCTGAGCATCCAGACGAAACGTCTGCTCCAGGCCGCCGTTTTGTGGCTTAAAGCTGGCTTCATAGCGCATGCTGGTTCCCGCCGGGCTCACTTCCTGTTGACGGGATCGTCGATCGTTAAGCGGTTTTTCCCGTTTGTTACTCACCACCACCTGCTTTTGCACCAGCGGCGCCGCATCATTATCGGCTTTTTCACGCCGCTGCTGAACAAAGCGAAACGACGCGGCGACAACAATTAAGATAATGATAACAATGAAAAAAAGTGGTGGTTTGCTCATAGTATTAACCCATCAGAAAATGCGGAAATAAGCATACATTGCCCGTTATGGTGTTGTCATCTGGCAGTGTCGACCTCTACACTGGACAGTAGAGCCGTAAGCACCCCGCTTACGAAAAAATAACGAATTCAAGGAACTAAGATGCTTTGGTCGTTTATCGCTGTCTGCCTTTCCGCATGGTTGTTCGTGGATGCTTCCTATCGTGGGCCCGCCTGGCAACGCTGGGTCTTTAAACCCCTGACGTTACTCCTGCTGGCGCTGCTGGCCTGGCAGGCGCCAATGTTTAACGCTATCAGCTATCTGGTGCTGGCTGGTCTGCTGGCCTCGCTGCTGGGCGATGCGCTGACGTTATTGCCGCGCCAACGCCTGCTGTACGCCGTGGGGGCATTCTTCCTGTCGCATCTGCTGTATACCATTTACTTCGCCAGCCAAATGACGCTGTCGTTCTTCTGGCCTTTGCCGTTGGTGCTGGCGGTACTGGGGGCGTTGCTGATCGCCGTGATCTGGACGCGTCTGGAAGAGTTGCGCATTGCTATTTGTACCTTTATTGGCATCACGCTGATGATGGTCTGGATGGCTGGCGAACTGTGGTTCTTCCGCCCGACCGCTCCGGCGCTGTCGGCATTTATGGGCGCATCGCTCCTGTTCATTGGCAATATTGTTTGGCTGGGTAGCCATTACCGTCGTCGCTTTCGCGCCGATAACGCCATTGCCGCCGCCTGCTACTTCGCCGGACATTTCCTGATTGTTCGTTCGTTGTATCTTTAAAATGCTTGACTCTGGAGTCGACTCCAGAGTGTATCCTCCGGTTAATACGAAATGATTATCAACCGGAGGATGCCATGTCGACACCTGATACCAGTGGCAAAAAGGCCCCACAATTTTCTTCTTTCAAGCCAGCGCCTGCGCCACAAAAGGCGGATGACTGCTGCTGCGAAGGAAGCTGCTCCACTACACCGCCCGTATCCGATACCGTACTAGGTACCCGCTATTCCTGGAAAGTGGCGGGCATGGACTGTGCAGCCTGCGCCCGCAAAGTAGAGAATGCTGTCCGCCAGGTCAGCGGCGTCAACCAGGTACAGGTTCTGTTCGCCACTGAAAAACTGGTGGTCGATGCCGGTTCCGATATCCGCCAGCAAGTTGAAAACGCGGTGCAAAAAGCAGGTTATACCCTGCGCGATGAGCACGCGACGGACGCCGCCCGCGAGTCACGTTTTAAAGAAAACCTACCGCTGATTTCGCTGATTATCATGATGGCGATTAGCTGGGGGCTGGAGCAGTTCAATCATCCCTTCGGTCAGATAGCGTTTATCGCCACCACGCTGGTCGGTCTGTATCCCATTGCCCGTCAGGCCCTGCGTCTGATGAAAACCGGCAGCTACTTTGCCATTGAAACATTGATGAGCGTGGCCGCCATCGGCGCACTGTTTATCGGCGCGACGGCGGAAGCCGCTATGGTGCTGCTGCTGTTTTTAATTGGCGAACGCCTGGAAGGATGGGCCGCCAGCCGCGCCCGTAAAGGGGTCAGCGCACTGATGGCGCTCAAACCGGAAACCGCCACGCGCCTGCGTAACGGCGAGCGCGAAGAGGTGGCTATTAATAGCCTCCGCCCTGGCGATGTTATTGAAGTTGCCGCGGGTGGGCGTTTACCTGCCGACGGCAAACTGGTCTCCGGGTTTGCCAGTTTTGATGAAAGCGCCCTGACCGGTGAATCGATCCCGGTTGAACGCGCCACCGGCGAGAAAGTCCCGGCAGGTGCCACCAGCGTGGACCGTCTGGTTACACTGGAAGTGCTCTCCGAACCGGGCGCCAGCGCCATTGATCGTATTCTGAAGCTGATTGAAGAAGCGGAAGAACGTCGCGCCCCCATTGAGCGCTTTATTGACCGTTTCAGTCGAATTTACACTCCAGCCATTATGGCGGTTGCGCTGCTGGTCACCCTCGTACCGCCGCTGCTGTTTGCCGCATCCTGGCAGGAGTGGATTTATAAAGGACTGACGCTGCTGTTGATTGGCTGTCCTTGCGCACTGGTGATTTCAACCCCCGCAGCCATTACCTCTGGTCTTGCTGCCGCGGCGCGTCGTGGGGCGTTAATCAAAGGCGGGGCCGCGCTGGAACAGTTGGGTAGAGTCACGCAGGTGGCGTTTGATAAAACCGGCACTCTGACCGTGGGTAAACCGCGCGTCACTGCGATTCACCCGGCGAGTGGTATTGGCGAAGCTGAACTGCTGGCGCTGGCGGCAGCGGTAGAGCAAGGTGCGACACACCCGCTGGCACAAGCGATTGTCCGGGAAGCACAAACACGCGAACTGACTATTCCTGTCGCAAGAGAGCAACGGGCTCTGGTTGGCTCTGGAATTGAAGCGCTGGTCAACGGCGAACGCGTGCTGATTTGCGCCGCCGGTAAGCAGCCTGCTGATGCCTTTGCCGGGCAGATAAGCGAGCTGGAAAGCGCGGGCCAAACGGTGGTGCTGGTGCTGCGTAACGATACTGTACTCGGCGTGCTGGCCCTACAGGACACGCTGCGCGACGACGCTCGCAGCGCTATCGCCGAGCTTGATCAGATTGGCGTGAAAGGCGTGATCCTGACCGGTGATAACCCGCGTGCGGCGGCCGCCATTGCCGGTGAACTGGGTCTCGAATTTAAAGCAGGACTCTTGCCGGAAGATAAGGTGCAGGCCGTTACCCATCTCAACCGACAATCGCCGCTGGCGATGGTTGGCGACGGTATCAACGATGCTCCGGCAATGAAAGCGGCTACCATCGGCATTGCGATGGGAAGCGGTACCGACGTTGCGCTGGAAACCGCCGATGCCGCCCTGACCCACAACCGCCTGCGCGGTCTGGTGCAAATGATTCAACTGGCGCGGGCCACCCACGCCAATATTCGCCAGAACATTGCGATTGCGCTGGGCCTGAAGGGGATTTTCCTCGTCACCACGCTGCTCGGGATAACCGGATTGTGGCTGGCAGTGCTGGCCGATACGGGGGCAACGGTACTGGTGACCGCTAACGCGCTGCGGTTGTTACGTAAAGGATAGTTTTTTGCCGGATGACGGCGTGGCCATATCCGGCCTACGGGTTACACGTTCTTTGTAGGCCGGATAAGCGTTAGCGCCATCCGGCAAACAAAACTAGTGACCTTTACGCAGCAGATAGCGGTACGGCAGCGAGTCGGTCTCTTTAGCCACCAGCTCATGCTCCATAAAGGTACAGAAGCCAGGAATATCGCGGGTTGTTGCCGGATCGTCGGCGACAATCAACAGTGTTTCACCGGCCTGCATGCCACGTACGGTTTTACGCACCATCATCACCGGTTCCGGGCAGCGCAGTCCCTGGGCATCAAGAGTATGGTCGGGGGAAGTAAACAGGTCGCTCATCGTCGTCTCATTCATACAAAAACGGCGTTATTTTACGCTCTGTTGTGGCGTAAGCCAATCAGGTTAACGATTGCGTGAAAAACAACCATTGCAATGTGCTCTTAAAGCAGTATCATGCGACGGTTTTTTATTGGGTTCCCTCACCCCATCCAACAAAAAGGTCACAATATGACTCCGTTTACACAAACTCAGCGCGTAAAAGCGTTGTTCTGGCTATCGCTATTTCATCTGCTGGTGATCACCTCCAGCAACTATCTGGTGCAGCTTCCAATCTCCATTTTTGGTTTCCATACCACATGGGGCGCGTTTAGCTTTCCGTTTATTTTCCTCGCGACCGACCTGACCGTGCGTATTTTTGGCGCGCCGCTGGCTCGACGTATCATCTTTGCGGTGATGATCCCCGCGTTGCTGATCTCCTATGTCGTTTCGTCCCTGTTTTATATGGGATCGTGGCAGGGATTTGGCGCACTGCTGCACTTTAACCTGTTTGTTGCCCGTATCGCCGCCGCCAGCTTTATGGCTTACGCGCTGGGACAAATTCTGGATGTGCATGTCTTTAACCGCCTGCGCCAGAACCGTCGTTGGTGGCTGGCACCGACAGCGTCCACGCTATTTGGCAATATCAGCGATACGTTGGCCTTCTTCTTTATCGCTTTCTGGCGTAGCCCGGATGCCTTCATGGCCGAGCACTGGATGGAAATCGCACTGGTCGATTACTGTTTCAAGGTGCTGATCAGCATTATTTTCTTCCTGCCGATGTACGGCGTGCTGCTGAATATGTTGCTGAAAAGGCTGGCAGATAAATCCGAAATCGCTGCATTGCAGACGAGTTAAAGGTTCATTTTCCGAGTTGTGATAAGATGGACGAATGAGCCGTTATGGCCGTTTATCGAAAGGAAGAAGTCAATGCGCAATCTGGTTAAATATGTCGGTATTGGCCTGCTGGTTATGGGGCTTGCAGCCTGTGATAATAGCGATACAAAAGCGCCAGCCGAGGGTGCTGCCGCAGAAAGTAGCGCCAGCGGACAACCGGTCAGCCTGCTGGACGGCAAACTCAGTTTTTCCCTGCCAGCGGATATGACCGATCAGAGCGGCAAGCTGGGCACCCAGGCGAACAATATGCACGTCTATTCTGACGCAACCGGCCAGAAAGCGGTGATTGTGATTGTTGGCGACAACACCAACGAAGACCTGGCCGTGCTGGCAAAACGTCTGGAAGATCAGCAGCGTAGCCGCGACCCACAGCTGCAGGTCGTCACCAATAAATCTATTGAGCTGAAAGGCCACACGCTGCAGCAGTTAGACAGCATCATCTCAGCCAAAGGCCAGACCGCTTACTCTTCCGTAGTGCTGGGTAAAGTGGACAATCAACTGCTGACCCTGCAAATCACGCTGCCTGCTGACGATCAGCAAAAAGCGCAGACTACCGCAGAAAACATCATTAACACGCTGGTTATCCAGTAACGGTTAAGACGATGACGCGGCCTCCGGTGACACCACCTGAGGCCGTTTTTTTAGCCGCCAGGTCAGCAATAGCGCCACCGCCACCAGCCCAGCTGCCGCCAGATAGATAACCGGCACGCCCGCCCACGTCATTATCAACCCGGCCAGCGGCCCGGTAACCCCCAGCGATAAATCCATAAACACCGTGTAGGTCGCCAGCGCAGCGCCCTGATTTTGCTGCGGGACGGCTTTTACCGCGACCACGCCCAGCGCCGGGAAAACCAGTGAGAACCCAGCCCCAGCCAGCAGAACGCCGATTTTCGCCATCCACGGCATGGAAGCCATCCCGACCAGCAGCAGCCCGACAATCTCGACGCTAAAGCAGATCATTGCCACATTCAGCCCGCCTAAACGGTTGATACCATTTGGGAACAACAGTCGAGTGCCGACAAATGTGCAGCTAAAAAGCGTCAGCGCGAAAGCTGCGCCGTCCCAGCCTTTGGCATCATAAAACAGGGTAATAAACGTGGCGATCACCCCAAATCCAGCGGAAGCCAGGGCCAGCGCCATACCGTACAACCAGACACGCCCGAGCACCGCGCGAAACGGCAACGGTTTGCCTTTGCTGGCCTTCACCGCAGGACGAGGGAGCGCCAGCAGTATCGCCACCAGCGCCACGCCCATCACGGTCAGCGCCAGCCCCTGTAAGCCCCCCCAGGCATAAAACAGAACGCCCAGCGGCGCGCCTATCGCCATCGCGCCATAGGTCACGATGCCATTCCAGGAAATCACCCGTCCGATATGCATTGAGCCAACAACCCCCACGCCCCACAGCGTAGAGCCAGTTCCGGCAAAGCTCTGCCCAATTCCGAGAATCACCCGCCCCAGACACAGCAGCAGCAGACTAGCCAACGGCCAGCCGTTCGTTGATCCCGCCAGCAAATAGCCCAGACCACTTAAAAAGCAGCCACACAGCCCGAATACCACAATCTTCTTTGGCCCCAGCAGGTCGGCATAGCGACCGGCATGCGGACGGCTCAGCAGCGTAGCGAAATATTGCAGGCTGATAACCAGCCCAGCCCAGAAGGCGCTGAACCCCATCACATCGTGGACGTAGCCCGGCAATACCGCGAGCGGCAGGCCGATGGTCAGATAGCTGGCGAAGTTGAACATCACCACAGAGACAATACGCAGATTAAGGCGTAAACCGCTCAGCGTCGGTTCAGCGACGGGTTCGGGCATGAAGGGTCACCACGTTTTCACAACAGTGTTTCATTTCTACCATGTTGCCGCGCAGAAATCAGCAGTCAGTTTAGGAATCTCAGCCGCAAGCCAGCCGCTACACTTAATGCAAAAACGCAAACAGGAAGAAAATATGACAACCGCTCAGCCCGATAAAACGGGTTTGCACATTTTACTCAAACTGGCTGCTTTGGTGGTGATCCTCGCCGGTATTCATGCCGCGGCGGATATCATTGTGCAACTGCTGCTGGCCCTCTTTTTTGCCATTGTATTGAATCCGCTGGTCGCCTGGTTTATTCGCCGGGGAGTACGTCGCCCGGTTGCCATTACGCTCGTAGTGGTGGTGATGCTGTTCGTCCTCACGGCACTGATCGGCGTCCTCGCGTCTTCGATCACGGAATTCATGGCCATGCTACCCAAATACAACAAGGAGCTGACACGTAAGGTCCTGCATCTGCAAGAGATGGTTCCCTTTTTAAATCTGCATATGTCCCCGGAGCGCATGCTACAACGCATGGACTCCGACAAAATAATGACCTTCACCACCACGCTGATGACAAGTCTTTCCGGCGCCATGGCCAGCGTCGTTCTGCTGGTGATGACGGTCGTCTTTATGCTGTTTGAGGTACGTCATGTTCCTTATAAGCTGCGCTTTTCGCTGAACAACCCACAAATCCATATTGCGGGGCTGCATCGGGCGCTCAAGGGCGTATCTCACTATCTGGCACTGAAAACGTTGCTCAGCTTATGGACCGGTGCCATCATCTGGCTGGGTCTGGCGCTGATGGGGATTCAGTTTGCTCTGATGTGGGGCGTGCTGGCCTTCCTGCTAAACTACGTGCCCAACATTGGCTCGGTCATTTCCGCCGTCCCGCCCATGATCCAGGCGCTGCTGTTCAACGGCATTTACGAATGCGTACTGGTTGGCGCACTGTTCCTGGTGGTGCATATGGTCATTGGCAATATCCTCGAACCCCGCATGATGGGGCATCGGCTGGGATTATCGACGCTTATCGTCTTCCTCTCTTTGCTGGTATGGGGATGGCTGCTCGGCCCGGTAGGCATGCTGCTCTCTGTGCCGCTAACCAGCGTGTGTAAAATCTGGATGGAAACGACCACAGGTGGCAGCAAACTGGCAATTTTGCTTGGACCCGGCAGGCCCAAAAGTCGATTACCGGGATAAACTTGCAAACAGCATGTGAAGAGTGGTACACAACCCCATTATTATTAAAGGTTAGTCCTGATATGTACCGGATCGTTCTTGGGAAAGTTTCTGTTTTAAGCGCTGGCGAACTGCCTGCCGCGATGAAAGAGCAAGCGCCGCAAGGTGTTCGCCGTGCGCGCTGGCTGGCTGGTCGCGTGCTGCTTTCCCATGCCCTTTCGCCATTACCGAACATCATCTATGGCGAGCAAGGAAAACCGGCCTTTTCCGCCGACACGCCGCTGTGGTTCAATCTCAGCCATAGCGGCGATGACATCGTCCTGCTGCTCAGCGACGAAGGGGAAGTCGGCTGCGATATTGAAGTTATTCGCCCGCGCGATAACTGGCAAACGCTGGCAAATACGGTATTCAGTCTTGGGGAACACGCTGAAGTTGAAGCCGAACACCCGGAGCAACAGCTGGCGGCGTTCTGGCGCATCTGGACGCGTAAAGAAGCTATCGTGAAACAGCGCGGCGGCAGTGCCTGGCAAATCGTCAGCGTCGACAGTACCGCACTGACCTCCTCACTCTCCGTCAGCCAGTGCCAGATCGATACCCTGAGCCTGGCGGTTTGCACCCCCACGCCATTTACCCTGACCGCCGACGCCGTACACAGGCTGTAATGTTTTCATTCCCGTGCGCCGCCGCGCAATATCGTAAGGTTGAAATCTGATGCAACGTATCACCATCACACTTGATGACGATTTATTAGAAACGCTCGACGGCCTGAGTCAGCGCCGTGGCTACAACAACCGTTCCGAAGCGATCCGCGATATTCTGCGCGGCGCACTGGCGCAGGAAACCACTCAGGAGCACGGCACTCAGGGCTTCGCGGTGCTCTCGTATGTTTATGAGCATGAGAAGCGTGACCTGGCGAGCCGCATTGTTTCTACCCAACACCACCACCACGATTTATCGGTCGCCACGCTGCACGTGCACATCAATCATGACGACTGCCTGGAAATCGCCGTACTAAAAGGCGACATGGGCGATGTACAGCATTTTGCCGATGACGTGATCTCCCAACGCGGCGTGCGCCACGGTCATTTGCAGTGCCTGCCGAAAGAAGAGTAATTGCCTGTTTCGTTGCCGGATGGCGGCTACGCATTATCCGGCCTACTCCGTTACCGTTTGTAGGCCAGGCAAGCGAAGCCCCCCTGGCAATAATGAGCAAACCAACTAGCAACTATGCCTGTTTGAGACTTTTGCTGAGCGTTTCGATGATCCATGTATTGACTGATACCTGTTCTTCCGCTGCCGCAAAACTTAAACGTTCTCCGAAAGACTCTGGATAGCGCAGAGTAAACGTCTTCAGCTTTTCCGGGTTTGCGTAAGGTTCTATCCCTGCGGCAGAGCAATCATCAAGATACTCTCGTAAGGAGATCTCCCCCTCTTTTTGCAGCCCCTGAATGCTGTCAGAGACAAAATCACAATAGCCTGACAATCCCAGGAACTTACCGCGAAACGCATTAAGCTCAGGGACATAATTAATCACCGCAGGTTGACCGGCGATTTCCATTGAGTTTGGCGTTTTGGGTTTGATCATGGTTTTACCCCTATACTTGTTAACCAGTCACGTACGTTTTCGACCGCGCCTTTATCTGTATCCGGAGAAGGATGTGGTCTATGAAAACTCGCAATGCTCTTATTTAAAAGAAATTTACATCGCGAGCCTCGTCCTTCTTTGATTTCGCCACCTAACGCCTTGATCAGTGACTCAATTTCCGACCACTTGATTCCCTGCGGCGTCGGTGCTTTAAAAAGCTGATCCAGCGTGTTCTTTTGCTTTTTGCGTAAAGACAACACTTTTTCCTTCATCGCATGTCCTTATGACTTCATCCTTTGAAGTCATATTATAACAGCATACAATGCAGTCAAGATATGAAGCCAACCAATTACGCCATCGTGCCAATCGTCTTTCTAAAGCGCAGCAGCGCTATCAGGAAGAACGCGCTGCCAATCGCCAACAGCGTCAGAAACTGCGGCCAGACGATGCCAAATCCAGCGCCGCGGTAAAGTATCGCCTGCGCGAGGCTGACAAAATGGGTAGTTGGCATAGTCAGCATTATGTCCTGCACCGCCTGCGGCATGCTTTCACGCGGTGTAGAACCACCAGAGAGCATCTGTAGCGGCAGCAGTACCAGAATCATCAGTAACCCCAGTTGCGGCATAGAGCGCGCCAGCGTGCCCATAAAAATACCGATCGAGGTGGTGGCGAACAGGCTCAGCGCCACGCCCAGCATAAACAGCGGTATCGAACCTTCAATGGGTACGCCGAGCACGCCTTTTACCATCAGCATCAGCGATAAACCGGAAACCACCAGCACCACCAGACCCATCGACCAGATTTTTGCCATCATGATCTCAAACGGCGTCACCGGCATAACCAGCAGATGTTCTATTGTCCCGTGCTCGCGCTCGCGGATCAGCGCCGACCCGGTAAGCACGATCGCCAGCATGGTGATGTTGTTGATAATCGCCATCACCGCGCCAAAGCGGGCGGGTTCCAGATTAGGGTTAAAGCGCATACGCATTTCCAACGCCACCGGCGGCTCATTGTTGTCACGGTAACGCGCCACAAAGCTGTTCACCTCGCCGCTGATGATATTCTGGATATAGCTGTTGCCGGTAAAGGCCTGGCTCATCCGCGTGGCATCGACGTTAACCTGTATATCCGGCTGCCGACCGGCCAACACATCACGCTGAAAATCAGGTGGAATGTTCACGGCAAAGGTGTAGCGCCCGGCGTCCAGTCCGGCATCCATCTCATCAGCGGTGATCATCTCCGGCGGTAAAAACCACGGGCGATAAAAGCTGTTCACAATCCGGTTCGACAACTGCGACTGGTCCATATCGGCAATAGCAATCGGAGCCAAATGCAGCGAACCCGGCAGGACGGTCGCGGAAGAATAAACCGAAATCGTGAAGGCAAAGACGATCAGCGTCAGCATCGCTTTGTCACCCAGCAGGCTGCGCAACTCTTTGATGCCGAGGTTATAAATATTGCGTAATCGGCGCATCACCCCTCCTGTTTTTTCAGCAGTAATACGCTCAGACCAATCACCACCGGAATGGCTACCGCCAGCGGAATAAACAGCTGCCAGAGATCGGTCAGATCCAACGCTTTAGAGAACGTCCCACGCGCGATGGTCAGAAAATGGCTGGTCGGGTAAATTTCACCAATCCAGCGTCCAGGCCCTTCGAGCGAGGCGACCGGATCGATCATCCCGGAAAACTGCGTCGCCGGGATCAGCGTAATAATCGCCGTACCAAAAATAGCCGCGATCTGGCTTTTCATAAACGTGGAAATTAACAGACCCAGCCCGGTGGCAATGGTGACGTACAGCAGCGCGGCCAGCGTCAGGGTTAAAAAACTCCCTTTATGCGGGACGCCGAACACAAACACCGACAGCGCACACAGCAGCAGGAAGTTCAGCATCCCCAGCACGATGTACGGCAACTGTTTGCCGAGTAAAAACTCGCTGCGGGTCGTGGGCGTAACGTACAGGTTGATAATCGACCCCAGCTCTTTCTCACGCACTACGCTGAGGGCGCTGAGCATCGAGGGGATCATCATCAGCAGCAGCGGGATCACCGCCGGAACAATCGCCGGCAGACTCTTTACATCCGGGTTGTAACGATAGCGAGTTTCAATGGTCATCAGCCCGTTTTGCCCACTGGCATTGGGTTGACGCGCCATCACATCCTGCAGCCAGGTCTGGTGCATCGCCTGTACGTAGCCTCTGACCGTTTCAGCGCGGCTCGGCATTGCGCCATCGACCCAGACGCCAATCTTCACCGGCGTGCCACGCGCGATATCGCGGCCAAAGTTTGGCGGGATCTCTATTGCTACCGCCACTTCGCCCGAACGCATCCGTTTGTCCAGCTCGTCATAACTGGTGAGCGGCGGCTGTTCGATAAAATAGCGCGATCCCGCCAGATTCAGCGTCCACGCCTGGCTGCTGACGGTCTGGTCACGATCGAGCACCGAAAAACGCAGGTTTTCCACATCCATGCTGATGCCGTAGCCCATGATCAGCATCAGGATCACTGTGCCCATCAGCGCCAGGGTTGAACGTACCGGATCGCGTCGTAGTTCCAGCGCTTCACGGCGGCTGTAGCTGAACAACCGCCGCAGGCTAAAGCCCTGCCGCGGCGGCTGACTATTTTCATGCGCTATCGGAACATTGGCTGGCGGTAACTGAGCTTCCGGAGCCGGGCCTGCCGCTTCCTGTAACCAGGAGATAAACGCCTCTTCCAGACTGGCGGCGCCACGCTGTTTCACCAGTTCCTGCGGCGTGCCGCTGGCCAGTACTTTTCCGGCGTGCATCAGCGACATCCGGTCGCAGCGCTCCGCTTCGTTCATAAAGTGGGTGGAGATAAAAATGGTCACTTTGTCCTGCCGCGACAGATCGACCATCAGTTGCCAGAACATGTCCCTCGCCACCGGATCGACCCCGGAGGTCGGCTCATCAAGAATGAGCATTTCCGGGCGATGGATCACCGCCACCGCCAGCGACAGGCGTTGACGGATCCCCAACGGCAGCGCGCCGGGCAACGCGTCTTCGACATCGGTCAGCGAAAAACGCTCGCTCATCTCTTGTACACGCCCGGGGATTTCCGCTTCGGGGATATGGAACAGCCGCGCGTGTAGTTCGAGGTTTTGCCGGACGGTCAGCTCGCTGTAGAGCGAAAACGCCTGCGACATATAGCCCACCCGGCGGCGGGTATCGATATTCTTCGGGTCAACCGCTTGCCCAAACAACCAGGCCTCACCTTCGCTTGCGGGTAGCAGACCGGTGAGCATCTTCATGGTGGTGGATTTACCGCAGCCGTTGGAGCCGAGAAAACCGAAGATTTCCCCGCGCGGAATACGAAAGTTAACGTGGTCAACGGCGACAAACTTACCGAAGCGCATAGTCAGGTCTTTCGCCTCAATGGCAATCTCTTCCTGCTCAGCGTGATACGGCGGGATCACCACCGGCTTATGCGCCTGGCGCTGGGCTTCAGGTAGCAGCGCGATAAACGCCTGCTCCAGCGTGTTGCTGTTGGTTTGTTCGCGTAGCTGCTGGGCGCTCCCGGTGGCTAACACCTCCCCGGCGTTCATCGCTACCAGCCAGTCAAAGCGCTCGGCTTCTTCCATGTAAGCGGTCGCAACCAGCACGCTCATGTTGGTCTGCCGCTGGCGAATGCTGTTAATTAGATCCCAGAACTGGGCGCGGGACAGCGGATCGACCCCGGTGGTGGGTTCATCGAGAATTAACAGTTCCGGGTCGTGGATTAACGCGCAGCACAGCCCCAGTTTTTGCTTCATCCCGCCCGAGAGTTTCCCGGCGGGACGGTCGCGAAACGGTGCCAGGCCGGTGCTGTTCAGCAGCTCGGTAATCCGCGCTTCGCGTTCCGCTTTATCATGACCAAACAGCCGGGCAAAGAAATCGACGTTCTCATACACCGACAGCGTATGGTACAGGTTTTTCCCTAACCCCTGCGGCATCCAGGCAATGCGCGGGCAGACATCCCGTCGATGTTTTGGGTCGCGCATATCGCCGCCCAACACCATCACGTTGCCGTGTTCAATGACCCTCGCGCCGGAGATGAGCGACAGCAGGCTCGATTTTCCGACGCCATCCGGGCCAATAAGCCCCACCATACAGCGGGCAGGGATATCCAGCGTGATGTTGTTTAGCGCGACCGTTTTCCCGTAATGCTGACTCACGCCGTCAAGGTGCGCCACGGGAGGAACGGGAACCAGCGCCAGATGCGTCATTGCGGCAACCTCACCACCAGGTCGTCAGGCCAGGGACGATTTTCATCAACACGCACCCACGCCATGCCCGGCAGACCGGTTTTCACGTACTCCAGATGCTGCTGCAACAGCTCTGGCGGGATACGCGCTTTAACGCGGAACATCAGCTTCAGCCGTTCATCACTGGTTTCGACCGTTTTCGGTGTGAACTGCGCAACACTAGCCACAAAGCTAATGGTCGCCGGAATACGCAGATCCGGCGCGGCATCCAGCACCAGGCGAGCTTCACCACCAATCTTCAATAAACCAGCCTGTTCGGTAGGTAAGAAGAACGTCATGTAGACATCGCTGAGATCGACCATATTCAGTACGCGACCGCCCGCGGAAAGCACCTCGCCCGGTTCGGCGACACGGTACTGCACGCGACCATCGCGCGGGGCTTTCAGCTCGCTGTCATCAATATCAGCGGCTATGCGACGTTCGGTGGCCTGCGCGGCTTCTACGCGGGTTTGCGCCTGAATGATGCTGGTACGAGCGGCTTCAATTGCGGCTTTTGCCGCAGAGACCTGCGCCTTTGCGGATTCCAGTGCCGCGCGAGCGCTTTCAGCCGCAGCCCTGTCGTCATCCAGTTGTTGCTCGGATACAGCCCCACGCAGGGATAGCGAACGGGAGCGAACGTGACGTTTAGAGACCGACTGCAGTTCCGCCTCTCGCTGTTTTACCACCGACTGCGCGGCGCGCATTTCACTTTGCCGCTGTTCCAGCAGCGCTCGTGCCGCCGCCACCGCGCTTTCGGCTTCTTTGATTTGTGCGACAGCTTCCAGTCGCTGCTCCTGCAGCACGCGGGTATCCATTTTCGCCAGTACCTCGCCCTGACGAACGAACTGTCCTTCCGATACGAGGATCGTATCGATACGCCCGGCAATTTTGGTGGCAATATCCACTTCGGTAGCTTCTATTCTGCCGTTGCTGGCCGCGAAACCTTCCGGAATCCCCGCAGGACGCAACATCCACCATGCTATTGCAGCAACCACCACCACAATACCCGCGCCCCACCACACCAGATGACGCTTAATCTTTTCCATATCCGACCCGCCGTAATCCCTGTTATCAAACGATGCGTGTCACAAAGCCCACTGAACAGCTATTCAGCGGGAGATTCCATCCGGGATGAGAAGGAATGAGAAATAATGGCCAGAGTGCGGACAGGCGTTATAGCAACGCACACCGCGAAGGAAGTGAGTGACGAAAATGCTGCGAAATCGGGTACTAATGTTGTCATCATCAGCGTTCCTGGCCGGAAATGAAACACGCATACTCATAACTGCTGTCTATTGAATACTAACACCTGGATTCAATATGTCTATTCGGTTGTCGTTTCCAGTTCAGCCCTGGCACAAGAAATATTTCGTATATCAACGATTGATAAACAATCGCAACTATAAACATAATCAATGATTAGGCATCCCTATAATAGCGGCTCATTTACCGATCTCGTTATGGCGAGGCTCCTGTACAAATACAAGTTACCGCCCTGTTGGTATCGAGAGAGACCACTCAGGGAAATACAGGCATCCATCGAATCAAGGTGTTGCCAAGGTAACTTCTGACGATTTCACCATCGGACAGATACGTTGTTCAGTGCTAAAACCAGGACGTAGGGATCTGCCTGTGCTAACCCTGTCTTGTTCGCCCCTATGAGAGATTTTTATAGGGAATTACACCATGTCATCTATGCCACTCTGCGCCGCTCATCATCCTATGCCGGATTTCAATGGCGACGCTATCGCCCAATATATGCGCACCGATTTTATTACTCTGCCGGACCATCTCAGCGTGAACGGCGCTCGCGAGTACTTTGTCTCCCAACTCACAACGGATGACATCCCAGGCCAGGTCTTTGTTGTGGCTGGAAAAGCGCTGCGCGGGGTGTTATCCATCAAGCGCTTATTGCAGGAAAAAGATACGTCGCTGAACATCAACCATCTTATGGACAGCTGTTTATTTCATGTAAAGCCTGATGATGAACGGGCGCAGGTCGTTGCCGAGTTAGCCGAACGCGAAGTCGATCTGGTTGCTGTCGTTGAGAGAGGTGAGCTGGTCGGTTGTCTGATGGAAAAAGAGATCGCTCATCTACAGGAAGATGATGTTACCGAAGACGTTCAGCTTCAGGGCGCCACGCTACCGCTGGAAAAACCCTATCTGGAAATTAGTCCGTGGACATTGTGGAAAAAACGTTCGGTCTGGCTCCTGCTGCTGTTTGTCGCAGAAGCCTATACCAGCAGCGTGCTTCAGCATTTTGAAGAGGCGCTGGAATCTGCAATTGCCCTGGCCTTTTTTATTCCGCTATTAATTGGTACTGGCGGCAACAGCGGTACGCAGATCACTTCGACGCTGGTACGTTCAATGGCGCTGGGAGAAGTGCGGCTGCGCGATATGGGTCGGGTGATCCGCAAAGAAGTTTCAACTTCGCTGCTGATCGCTCTGACGCTGGGCCTGGCAGGGTGCTTGCGCGCGTGGATGATGGGCATCGGTATGGAAATCACGCTGATCGTCAGCCTGACGCTGGTTTGCATTACGCTGTGGAGCGCCGTGGTGTCATCAGTGATCCCCATGGTGCTCAAGCGTATCGGCATTGATCCCGCCGTGGTTTCAGCCCCGTTTATCGCCACGCTTATCGACGGTACCGGGTTAATTATCTACTTTAAAATCGCCCAGCACTTTCTTGGTCTGAACTAATGATAACGCCCGGCAGCTCAGGTTGTCGGGCGTCACAGTCAGGCTGGCTGTGTAGAGACATTAAAGTTGTATCCTTTAACCTGAAAAAGACTTTAAAGTTGTAAAGTTTAAAAAAAAACACATACAAAACATGATGCTAAGTGTGTATCACACGCTGTTCCAACATTATGCCTTGATGTTCTTGCAGGAACTGCAATTTACAGGAGGAAAAAGGTGTTTTTGTAGTTATCTGGCGTTACGTGACAGTGTTGGTCAGATACTTCCACCTCTTCAGAGTTAAAGTTTGATATATGGGAAAAAAAAACGCTCCCGGACGGGAGCGTAAGTCAGTGACTTCGGCGTCAAATGAGGGTCTAACAAGTGGAGCTGCGGGTTAATTCTGGGTGATCTGACTGCGATGCTTATCAGCCTGCTGCTGGTGAACAACGGAAGACTGACCATTATTCGCCTTCTCATGTACAGCTGCGGCCTTCTCATGCTCGCTCATTTCAGAAAATGACTTTGCTGTTTCGTTGGTAGCTCCGGGTTTAGCTTTCATCATTTTTTTATGCATTTCAGCCATGTCCTGGTGGGCAGCAGAATTGCTGTTTTGCATCATGTCATGGGACATTGCGGCCTGATCGTGACTGCTCATATCCATCATTGTCATGCTGTCTCCCTGAATTGCACTTTTTTCAGCAGATGACTGCATCTGGTGGGCAGGTGCCTGTGCATTATTTACCTGGTCATGCATGTTCATTGTCTCTGCAGCCATGGCAGATGAAGCGGCAGCCATAATGGCAACAAATGATACGAGAATCTTTTTCATGGTTGGGTCTCCGGTGTTTACATACCCAAACAATCAATGGCTTATAACAGAGAAAGCAGTTGATCTCAGGGCGGGTTAATCATCACTCCAGGAACCAGGTGATTGTGTTATCACGCTGCTCCTGATTTATGAATAATTATAAAAAACCGCCTCTGTTTATCGCGTGACTGAATGATGACAATTTTGTCACCTTCCAGGTTTCTCCTGAACAACGGGATTAATCCATTAACAGGCGCACTTTGAACACAATTTCACGCCCCTGCTGTTCTGCTGACAGCTCGCCGCCGTGAGCATGAATGATCGACCTTGTAATTGATAATCCCAGCCCCGCGCCTTCCGTGTTGTAGAACCTTGATGAGTCTGCGCGATAGAACCGGTCAAACAAACGTTCCAGATTAGCGGGAACCTGGCCGGACATCGTATTCGTAATCATCACGTTCACACAGTCACTGTCACGCTCAAGGTGTATCGCTGTACAGGTGTTATCGGGAGAATACTTGATTGCATTGGAAAGCAGGTTACTGAAAGCACGTCGGAGCATATCGCTGTCTCCGGCAACAACGCCCTCTCCTTCAACCGTGATTGTCTTTCCTGTTTCGTCTGCCAGGGGCTCGAACAACTCACGTAATTCATTCAGTTCGGCTGCCAGATCCACATCATGTTTATCCAGCCGCAGCAGACCATGCTCTGAACGTGCCAGAAAAAGCATGTCACTGGTCATTCGTGACAACCTTTTCAGTTCTTCCAGGTTAGCGAATAAAATTTCGCGGTAATGCGAAACATCCCTTTCCTTAGCCAGTGCAAACTGCGTCTGCATCATCAGATTACTGACTGGTGTGCGCAGCTCATGCGCGATGTCAGACGAGAAATCTGACAGTTTCCGGAATGCCCCCTCCAGGCGATCAAACATATTATTGAACTCCTGCATGGTCTCAGAGATTTCCGGCGGAGCCAGATCGGGATTTAGACGCTGATCCAGGCTGTGTACGGTCATGGAGGAAGCCAGACTGGTCATTTCCCGTAGCGGTTTCAGACCAATACGTGTGGTCAGCCAGCCCAGAAAAACAGAAATAAAGACCAGACCGATATTGAACCAGAACAGCCAGGTACTGAGTTTGTCCATAAACAGGGTGTGATACCCAGTATCCGTGGCAACCGTAATGATGACATGTTTGCTTTTACCCTGTTCCGGCGTCACGGCAACCCGCCGCGAGATACTGCGGTACACGGTGTTATTTTCTTCCGTCTGGATCATATAGTCGAGAATATCACCCGACTTATTAAGCAGGACCGCTGGAACAACAGAATTTTTGGCATAGAGTTCAACAATTTTTTCATTTTCCATGTTTTTTATAGAAATGAATAAGCCATTGTGCCCCACCATCGCATCGTTTATTTTTTCTGATAATGACTTAATATCCGTTTTGTTCCTGAACGTCTCTGTTTTAAGAAACTCTTCGGTGAGCTGAAGTTTACCTGTCAGAAAATCGCGGTCCTGATTATCGAAATAGCCATTAAGGGTGCTAATCAGGATAAAACTTGATAACCACCATACCGTAAGCATCACCGCAGAAAAAATCAGGCTCAGGCGTGTGGTCAGGGAAATTTTGAACCTCACTCTTCTCTGATCTCCAGGACATATCCGGCACCGCGAACGGTATGGATCAGTTTTGGCTCAAAGTCATCATCAATTTTACTTCTCAGACGTCTCACGGCGACATCAATCACATTCGTATCACTGTCAAAATTCATGTTCCAGACCAGGGACGAGATAAGACTCCTGGGTAACACTTCTCCGGTGCGTTGCAGCAGCAACTCAAGCAGAACGTATTCTTTACCGGTGAGATGGATCTTCTTCCCCGAACGGATCACGGTCCGGCGCACCATATCAACGGTCATATCGGCGATGGTGCAGACTGTTGCGGCCTGCGAGCGTGCCCGGCGCAGTAGGGTTCTTACACGTGCAACCAGCTCCGTAAAATCAAAGGGCTTAATCAGGTAGTCATCTGCGCCAAGCTCCAGTCCTTTCACTTTGTCCCGCACGTTGTCCTTTGCGGTTAAAAACAGGACCGGTTCTTCGTGCCCGGACTCCCTCAGTGCGCTGATGATTTGCCACCCGTCGAGGAAAGGCAGCATCACGTCCAGTATTATCAAATCATACTGTCCCTTCGACGCGGCCCCGAGACCATCGCGGCCATTATTAAAGAGATCGGCCTGATAGCCTTCCTCAACCAGTCCCTGCTGCAGGTAACGACCTGTTTTTTGTTCGTCTTCAACGATTAAAATACGCTGCATGGTCAACTCGCTGATATGAAAGTAAAAATCTCACGCATGAGCTTTGGCTGTCCCCTAGCTGACCTGAGACGGAGCAAGCATTCCGAGCCACGCTACGGCGCCCAGAATGATAATCGCAACAACGAATTCTGTCAGGATGCTGTTTCGCATCAGGGCAACGCTGCGATCATAATTCCCTTCCCTGACCATAACTTCAAGCCGGGGACCCAGGTGAAACCGGTTTGCTGCAGCCAGAAGAAGCATCAGAACAAACAGAGCCGTCTTGGCAAGCAATATCCTCCCCCAGGAACTGTTGAATAAGGGAGTTAAGTTACCCTCAGCAATATACAGATAGTTGACCAGCGCACTCAGGATCAGGGCTACAACAATCACCGTTCCTGCCGTGGCAAATTTTGCCAGGGAGTCAGATATCACAATGACGCTCTGTGCATTATGCTCGTTTCTGCGCATCAGCAGGATAGCAAATGCAACCAGAGCACCTGTCCAGGCACCTGCAGCGCCGAGATGGGTCAGATCGCTCAGTAAATGGAGATAGTAATGCAGACCGTCATGCATAACGGCGTGTCCTCCCCAGGCAAGTGTAGCCAGCGCCACGCCCCCACTCATCGTCATCAGCAGGCAGGACAATACTCTCTTATTAGTGTAAAGGAACAAAGCACCGAGTGTGGTAAACAGGGCACAGAGCCTGACAATCCAGCTAATACCCACATCAGTTTCTTCTATCACCATCTCGATAACATGGATGGATAATTCTCTGAGGTCAGTTACTCCACTCATGGCATTAGATACCAGGAGCATATTAATGCCAGTAAGAATGATGCCTGTAACAACAGCAAAGGTTATAAACGACCTGAAATTAGTCAGGTTATAGGTTTCATGTCTGACACCGCTTATTCCATATATCTGAAAAAATGGCAATCCAAATATTACCATCAAATCCAGATAAAGAAGAAAACGAATAACAATCATAATCAGGTCGTTCATAATATTACTTCACTGTAAAGGTGTAATTACCGGTAATAGGGTGCGTATCTGAAGAAACCGCGCGCCAGTCAACACGATAAGTGCCAGCGGGTAAAGGCTCTCGCGGAATAATGACCATCGATTTAGGGTCAGCGCCTGGCGCCACTTTTGCCGCGACCGGCATCGGAGAATGTGATGACATGCCTTTCATACCCGTCATCGTTAATTTTGCACCTGAGAATTTCACGGTCAGATTTTCCGAGAAATTAAGCTGAATCTTTTCCGGGGCCGCTACGGCTGAATCAGCCTGTGGCACAGAGCTTTTTAATTCCGGATGGGCCATAGCAGAGAAAGCAACGCCCATAACGAGGCCACCTGTAAGAATGGCTTTATTTAAAATCGACATTTTATTTACCTGTTTAGTTGAGTGTTTTATATCAGTGCGTTAAAACCAGATTCTGGCTCCCGCCAGGAATACTACCTGATGGTCTTTCTCACCTTCTCTTTTCGCCATATCGGATGTTTTCCCGTAAAGTTGATTCCAGGAAACGCCTATATAGGGTGCAAACTCACGGCGTATTTCATAGCGCAGCCGGAGCCCCAGCTCTGTGTCAGTCAGTCCCCTGCCGCGACCCCGCGATTCATCATCCTGACTGTAGAAATTCACCTCATAGGATGGCTGGAGTATGAGCCGGTTAGTCAGTAAAACGTCGTATTCTCCTCCCAGACGAAGGGCTGCTTTTCCGCCATTACTGACAAAACCCGTAATTTCAGACTCAAAATTATAGAGTGCCAGCCCCTGAAAACCGACAGCAGCCCAGGTCCGGGCAGAAGCAGGTCTGAAATCCTGCCTGACACCCGTAACCAAATCCCACCATGGGCCAACCGCATGTCCCCAGAGTAACTGCGCTTCAGCCGCCTCCGTTTCCCCATTGCTTCGTTCACCTTCACTCTTTAGCCAAATCCGATCTGTGTCGCCTCCAATCCAGCTGTTAACACTCCAGCTGAAATTGTTGGTGTTATCCGACCGTTGCCATTCCAGTTGATCCAGCAGAACCAGATAATTAATCGCACTGTCGTGAATCGCATGCCCCTGTAAATTGCCGAATGCAGCCTTCCGGTCGGCATCGGTAACAGGCGGAATTGGCGTTCTGCTCTCAGTTACAATGGGCTCCATTGACGTCATCTCAGTGAAATTCTCATCTGCTGGCATCTGCATGGCAGACATGTCGTGCCCGGCGTGGGGATCTGCAGAGACGGAGCCCGCCGCAATAGAAAGCTGTGAGGTAAACAAACCGGCGACCAGAACAGGTATGGCCTTCAAATTTCTCTTCATTCGCATCATTCCTCCACCCGGACTTCACGAAACATTCCCATTTCCATGTGATAGAGCAAATGGCAGTGATACGCCCAGCGGCCAAGCGCATCTGCTGTCACTCTGTAACTGCGTTTTGTACCAGGGGGAACATCTATTGTGTGTTTACGAACCATGAAATTACCGTTTTCATCTTCCAGATCGCTCCACATACCATGCAGGTGAATGGGGTGAGTCATCATGGTATCGTTGATCAGCGTGATCCTGAGCCGCTCACCGTATTTCAGCAGCACCGGTGCGGCATCTGAAAACTTGATTCCGTTAAATGACCAGGCAAACTTTTCCATGTGGCCGGTTAAATGCAGTTCTATGGTACGGCCAGGTTCACGTCCGTCAGGATCCTCAAAGCGGCTTTTCAAATCCGCGTACGTGAGAACCTTTCTTCCGTTATTTCGAAGACCAATACCCGGATCATTTAATTTCGGAGAGACGCTCATCGCCTGCATATCAACCAGTGGGTTATCCGTTTCTGACGCAGGATGACTTTGCATACCCGGCATTCCGGCCATCCGGGAATGATCCATACCGGCCATGCTGCTGTGATCCATGGGCGCGGAGGATGTCCCGCTATCCGGAAGGTCAGCACCGTCCATAGACATCATCTCTCCGCTGTTATCCATGCCTCCCATCTGGCTGTGGTCCATTCTTGCCATATCATGTCCCATTCCCCCCATACCCATATCTTCCATGGTCAACAGAGGACGGGGATCGAGGGGGGGAACGGCAGCACTTAACCCCTCTCTCGTGGCCAGTGTCCCTCGAGCGTAACCGGTCCTGTCCATGGATTGTGCGAAGATGGTATAGGCCTCACCCTGAGGCTTCACAATGACATCATAGGTTTCGGCAACGGCAATCCTGAATTCGTCAACGGTAACCGGGTTTACATACTGGCCATCTGCAGCCACGACCGTCATTTTCAGCCCGGGGATACGGATATCGAAATAGGTCATTGCCGAGCCGTTGATAAACCGTAAGCGTATCTTTTCACCGGGACGGAACAGTCCGGTCCAGTTTTTCAGCGGGGCCTGCCCGTTCATGAGATAGGTGTAGGTGTAGCCACTGACATCCGCGAGGTCAGTCGGATTCATTTTCATTTCAGCCCACATTTTCCGATCGGCAATGGTGGCTGACAGCCCCCTGGTATTCACGTCGCGGAAAAAAGAGCCAACGGTTGGTTTATTGAAATTGTAGTAATCCGACTGTTTTTTTAATTTTTTCAGCAGGCTGTGAGGATTTTCATCGGTCCAGTCAGACAACATGACCACATGCTCACGATCGTAAGCAAACGGTTCTGGCTCCCTGGCATCGATGATAATGGCACCGTATACCCCCTCCTGTTCCTGCAGACCGGAATGGCTGTGGTACCAGTAAGTCCCGTTCTGCTTAACCTTAAAGGTGTAAACGTAGGTATCATCAGGCTCTATGCCCATAAAACTCAGCCCCGGAACACCATCCATATTGGCCGGAAGAATAATGCCGTGCCAGTGAATGGACGTCTGTTCATTAAGACGGTTTTTGACCTTCAGGGTAATGGTGTCACCTTCTTTCCAGCGAAGAACGGGCCCCGGCAGGCCTCCATTGATTGTTTTGGCCTGACGCTCACTGCCCGTGATATTGACGGCCGTTTCACCAATGGTCAGGTCAAACTGAGTACCCTGCAGGGATGCGGCAACTGGCAGGCTCAGACTGGAACGCGCATTGAAACTCCATACGCCAAGACTTCCGGCTACGCCAGAGAGGGTTAACCCCTTCAGGAAAGTTCGTCGAGACGTTTTCAACAGCATGCGCATTCCCTTATTTAAAGTATGGTTACTGACAGAATTCGAGAACCGATTTAAATTAAATTACTGGTTCATCCACTTACAATGAAATGAATCTAGCACACCTTAAGAAACAAATTCATTACAATCGTGTAATGTACATAGCTGTATTACATTTACGTCATCTTCCCCACAGGTTGATTATTTTTATATATGATCATAAGGACATCTTTTATGTACCTCAGAAGGTAATTACACATGAATATATTAATCACGGCCACTGCGTTTACAGCTTTATTTTGTGGGGCAGCTTTTGCTCAGTCCAGTGATATTGCCCATGAAGCACATCGATTTGTTAATAATGCCTCAGCCGTCAGTCATGTGAATTCCTCGACGCATGAAAACTTACCGGACAGGGTTAATAAAAACAACACGCCCTCATTCTCTGAAATGAATGAACATGAAAGGGCCATTGTTGCTCATTCATTTATGAACAACAGCGCGTCCTATGCACATCAGAAAATGATTGAGGAACATAAAAAAATGCTGTCCGACAGTGGTGCAAATTCAAAGACCTCCTCTTCTTCTTTTAACGAACTGAATGCCGGAGAGAAAGCCGCCCTCGTGCATGAGCAGGTCAATAATGCCGGTGCGGAAGCTCATCAGACACAGGCAAGAAAGCTTCGCGGCCTGTATTCCTCCAGGTAACTGCAGGCGGGTTAGTGCTTAGCAGGGCTTTACTGACGGGTTACGTAGCAGGACATGAGCCCCATATTGCTCTGCCGTAACCTGTTTCAGTCCCGTTAATCATCACCGTCAGGCTGGTCATACAGTTCCCAGATCTTCAGGAGCAAACGGGAAACAAGATATGTTACAAAAATGACGACCATCAACGGTGCTCCCGATTAACTGGCAGATGACACGCCTCCTGAAAACCCCTAGCATACGCCGCAGTGTTCATGCTAACGGCGAATTCCAGTAAATGTATTCTACCGATGTCGTAAAAGAAAATGCTTACCTTTCAGCCACCCGCTCGGGGCTGGAATCGAACGAGATCGCTATCCTTCAGCGCTCTTTGCCTTCCCGCTTTAATCTTCGGCATTTGAAAAAAAATGAATCATTAAAACTCGTACTGCAAAAGAAAGCGGGAAAATCACGTGTAGTGGCTTATAAATTTACGTCCGGCTCATTTAATTACACGGCGTATCGTATATCAGACAAAAAGTTCTATAATCTTTCCGATACTTCCGGGAAAGGCAGTCTCGATTATCCGTTACCAGCCACAGCAAGACTCAGTTCACCTTTCAATCCTGCAAGACTTAACCCGGTATCGGGAAAAGTGAGTCCCCATAATGGCATTGATTATTCCATGCCCATGAACACGAAAATAGTCAGCGTCATCGACGGAAAAATCACCCGGGCCGAATACAACAGTACCATGGGATATTTTGTTGAAGTAACGGGAAAAGCCGGTGTTAAAACTCGCTATCTCCACCTCAATAAAATACTCGTTACTAAAGGGGCCAGAGTTACCCGGGGAGGTGCTATTGCGTTATCCGGTAACAGCGGACGTTCATCCGGTCCTCATTTACATTACGAGCTGGTCATCAATAACAATCCTGTTAATTCACTGGCGTTCCGGGCATCGGCACCCGCTGATAACAAACTCGAACAGCATGCCTTTGCGCATGCCAGAGACTACGAACGATACCTGGACTGATAACGGGACCGCGACGCGGCCCCGTTTGCCGGATTAATTTTTTTTATCGTTTTCACTTCCGTGATGTTGGTGATCCCCATGCCCTCCGTGGCCGTGGAAAAGATGCATTAGCGGGCAGACCAGCAATAACAGATATGGCCAGTAACCTGCCACATGTGACCAGTGTTCTCGCAGGAGGGCAAATGCCGCGATCGCGGCGACAGCAATAAGCGCATAGGTGGTACTTTTCATACTGGACTCCTTCTGTTCGTAACTGACCCTTCACTCAGTGTTATTTCCCGAGCCTGACACTTTTCAGACGCAACGCATTCACAATGACGCTGACGGAGGAAAGAGCCATGGCCGCCGCCGCAATAACTGGCGACAGCAGTATTCCATACACAGGATAAAGCAGACCTGCAGCCACAGGCACGCCAAGTGCGTTGTAGATAAATGCAAAAAACAGATTCTGTCGGATATTTTTCATGGTGATCTCTGACAGATGACGGGCCCTGTTCAGTATCATCAGGTCGCCTTTGAGAAGGGTGACTCCGGCACTTTCAATTGCCACATCTGTACCCGTTCCCATAGCTATGCCCACGTCAGCCGCTGCCAGCGCCGGGGCATCATTTACACCGTCCCCCGCCATCGCAACCACATGACCAGACGCTTTCAGTCGGGTTATCACTGCTTTTTTGCCGTCAGGCAGAACCCCGGCTTCAACCTCATCTATTCCCAGTTTCCGTGCGACTGCTTCAGCAGTAAGCTGGTTATCCCCGGTGAGCATAACAATGCGGATCCCCGCCTGACGCAAAGCTTTAAGCGCATCCGGCGTGGTTGCTTTCACGGGATCCGAGATAGCTATCAGGCCTGCAAGGTACCCATCTGTGGCCACATAGATAACGGTAGCGCCTTCCATCCGCAACGTATCCGCAACGGCCTTTTGATTATCAATAACGATACTGTTTTCCTGCATAGCCAGTTCATTACCAATAACAACCCGTTGACCTTCAACATCGCCTGAAACACCTTTCCCCGACGGAGCATTGAAATCACTGACTGCGGGTATCATGATCCCCCTGTGCTGGGCTGCCCGGACTACAGCCATACCCAGCGGATGCTGCGAGCCTTTTTCCACTGCGGCCGCTACACGTAAAAGAGATGCTTCCCCACCCGGATTGAGACTGATAATCCCTGTCACCGTAGGCGAACCTTCCGTGAGCGTGCCTGTTTTGTCGACAACCAGCGTGTCCACTTTTTCAAGACGTTCAAGGGCTTCGGCATTCCTGATTAACACCCCGGCCTGGGCTCCTTTGCCTACCCCCACCATTATCGACATCGGTGTGGCCAGCCCCAGTGCGCAGGGGCAGGCAATAATCAGGACCGACACAGCCGCAATCAGACCGTGCGCCATCCTGGGCTCGGGCCCCCAGACAGACCAGATCACGAAAGCAACAACCGCGATAAGTATCACCAGAGGAACAAACCAGCCTGAAACGCTGTCAGCCATTCTCTGGATGGGGGCACGCGAACGCTGTGCATCAGCGACCATCTGAACAATTCGTGAGAGCATCGTTTCATCACCGACTTTCTCTGCACGGATGATAAGACTACCTGTCTGATTAATCGTCCCCCCAATGACAGGGTCACCCTTCGTTTTGGTAACCGGCATAGACTCCCCGGTCACCATCGATTCATCAACGGTTGTTTTGCCTTCGATCACGATACCGTCGACCGGAATACTCTCTCCAGGTCTGATGCGGAGCTTATCGCCAGGCAGGACATCTTCCGCATTAATATCCGTTTCATGACCGTCATGATCCAGCCGTCTGGCGGTTTTGGGGGCAAGGTTCAGAAGCGCAGTAATGGCGCCTGAGGTTTGTTCCCGTGCCCGCAGCTCAAGAACCTGTCCCAGCAGAACAAGCACCGTAATAACTGCTGCGGCTTCAAAATAAACGGCCACCAGGCCATCCATGTTTCTGAACGATGCAGGAAACCAGGAGGGGAAGACGGTTGCAATGACGCTGTAAACCCAGGCTACGCCGGTCCCCATTGCAACAAGGGTAAACATATTCAGGGAGCGGTTACGTAACGACATTCCGGCCCGGGCGAAGAATGGCCAGCCACACCACAACACGACAGGGGAGGCCAGAAGCAACTGCAGCCATGTGTTGTACTGTGGCGGTACTGTATTCCTCAAGTCGGGAAACAGATGAGATCCCATTTCGAGTACCAGAACCGGAAACGCCAGCAACAACCCCAGCCAGAAGCGTCTTGTCATGTCGTGAAGTTCATCACTCGGCCCCGTGGATGCCGTAGCTACGAGCGGCTCCAGTGCCATTCCACAGACAGGACAGCTTCCGGGACCACTGCGGCGTATCTCCGGGTGCATCGGACATGTCCACACACCTTCAGAATTCTCTTTTTCCGCCTGGTGGTGAGGCTGTTTTATCTGATCAGGGCTGACTTCGTGATGATCGTGGTGATGGTGATGGGAATGTTCACTGGCATCTTCGGTAAGATAACGATCGGGATGGGCTTTAAATTTACTCTCACAGCTGGCGGAGCAGAAATAAAGTTGATGGTCCTGGTATCGAATGCTGCTGTGCGCCCTGTCGGGCAGGATGGCCATCCCGCACACGGGATCTCTCACCTTATGCAATACGTGGCCCTCGTCCGGGGATAATGTCTGCTCAGAAGCAGTCTGGTTGTTGTGTTGCACTGCATTGTCATTTTTCACAGTAACTCTCCTTATGCATACCGAAGCATCTTCTGTCTTCAGGGTATGTCATGGATGCGATTACCACGAATATCGCCGGCACAGGAGTGCCTGCTACCGGCGTCCCGTTATCAGCCGTTCCGCTGACTATTCGATTCGCTGGAAGACTTTTTTACTTCCATCCGGTGAGAATGCGATAACATCGTAAGCCTCTTTTCGGGCTCCCATCTCCATTCCAGGACTTCCTGCTGGCATACCGGGGGTGGCGAGACCGTATATACCCGAACCAGACTGCATTGCCTTATGTATCGTTGTCGCAGGCACATGGCCTTCAATGATCAAATTACCGGCAACCGCGGTATGACAACTTCGTAGTCCTGCAGGAATAGCATGCTTTTCTTTCAGGGCTGACAGCGCCTGATCATTCATGACGTGAGTTCGTACTTCAAACCCGTCTTTTTCCATCGCTTTGCCCCACAGGGAACAACAGCCACAGTTTTCAGATTTGTACATATCAATCACTTTTTCACTCGCCATCGCGGGTAGTGAAAGGCCGAGAGCCAGCGCCATTAGAACCACTTTTTTCATACTCACCTCTGTATATTATCGATATAAACCCTGACGTCAGGGTGAATCAGTAAAGAAGGACACCCACAGGGGGTGCCCTTTCAGGTTCAGGACACGCTTTTTTTATGTTTGCGCAGCCAGATTAATTTGTAGGCGGCAGGAATAATGAACAGGGACAGCAGCGGAGCCGTGATCATCCCACCAATCATGGGTGCCGCGATACGGCTCATGACTTCTGAACCTGCACCGGTTCCCCAGAGTATTGGCAGCAGACCCGCAATGATCACCGCCACGGTCATGGCTTTCGGCCGGACACGCAGTACGGCACCATGATATAGGGCTTCATCAAGGCCTTCCGGTGTGAACGTCTCTTTACGGGACAATTCCGGGTGCGCTTCAATGGCATGACGCAGATACATCAGCATGACCACGCCAAACTCTGCTGCCACCCCGGCCAGGGCGATAAACCCGGTTCCGGTCGCCACTGACATATGGAAGCCCTGCCAGTACAGGAACCATATCCCGCCAACCAGGGCAAACGGCAGGCTCATCAGGATCAACAGGGCTTCATCAACCCTGCGGAATGCCAGATATAACAGGATGAAGATGATCATCACCGTCATCGGTACCATCAGTTTTAATTTCTTATTGGCGTGCTCGAGTAATTCAAACTGTCCTGAGAATGCCACACTGGTCCCCGGTCTCAGTTTCACTTTCTCACTGATGGCCGTCTTAATATCGTTCACCACCGACACCATGTCCCTGCCGCGGGCATCAACATAAATCCAGCTGGCTGGCCGGGCATTTTCGGTTTTCAGCATGGTTGGTCCGGAAACGACCTTAATATCGGCAACATCGCCCAGCGTAATTTGCTGCTTCATTGGGGTCAGGATTGGCATCTCTCTCAACGCCTGCGGACTGTTACGGTAATCCTGCGGATAGCGAATGTTAATAGGGTACCGGGCCACGCCTTCAACCGTCTCACCCACCATAGCCCCACCGATTGCTGAAGAGACGAACAGCTGGACGTCGCCCACAGTCATCCCGTACCGGGAAGCTTTTTCCCGGTTAATGTCCACATCAATATAACGTCCACCTTCCAGTCGTTCAGCCAGTGCGGAAACCACACCAGGTACGGTTTTAGCGACTGCTTCGATACTCTGTGCTGTTACATCGATATCCGACAGAACAGTACCCGATACCTTAATACCTATCGGACTTTTAATGCCGGTTGAGAGCATATCAATACGGTTACGGATAGGCGGTACCCAGAGGTTGGCCAGACCCGGTAAACGGACGGTCCTGTCGAGTTCTTCAATAATCTTGTCAATCGTCATGCCTGGACGCCACTGATCCTCAGGTTTGAGCTGGATCGTGGTTTCCACCATTTCGAGCGGCGCGGAATCCGTTGCGGTCTCTGCTTTACCGGTCTTGCCAAATACAGAAGCCACTTCAGGAACGCTTTTGATTAACTTGTCTGTTGTCTGCAGGAGCGCTGCAGCTTCTGCCGGAGAGACGCCAGGCAAGGTCGACGGCATATACAGCAGATCGCCCTCGTTAATCTTCGGCAGAAATTCACCGCCCACCTGACTCAGTGGCCAGATAACCGTGAAAATGGACAAGGCCGCAACCAGCAGGGTTGTTTTTGGCCAGTGGAGGACCCGCAGCAGCAAAGGATGATACGCTTTGATCAGCACCCGGTTCAGGGGGTTACTGGTCTCTGCAGGAATTTTCCCCCGGATCCAGAATCCCATCAGAATAGGAATGACGATGATGGCCAGTGCGGCCGCTCCCGCCATGGAGTACGTTTTCGTGAATGCCAGCGGGCCAAACAGACGACCTTCCTGCCCTTCCAGGGTAAAGATAGGAATAAAGGACAGGGTGATGATCAGCAGGCTAATGAACAACGCGGGTCCCACTTCCACGGAGGCGTCGGTAATCACCTTCCAGCGGGTGGCGTTGTCAATCTGCTCACCCGGATGCTGATGATCCCACTCCTCAAGCCGTTTGTGCGCATTTTCAATCATCACAATGGCGGCATCCACCATCGCACCGACGGCAATCGCTATCCCTCCCAGCGACATGATATTGGCGTTCAGTCCCTGGAAGTGCATGACGATAAAGGCGATACACAGGCCAAGCGGCAGAGAGATAATCGCCACCAGGGCAGAACGTACGTGCCACAGGAACAGAGCACAGACGATGGCCACCACGATAAACTCTTCCAGAAGTTTGGAACTGAGGTTATCAATCGCCCGGTCGATTAACTGGCTGCGATCGTAGGTGGTCACGATTTCAACGCCTTCCGGCAGGCTGGCCTTCAGCGTCTCCAGTTTATCCCTCACTGCCGTGATAACGTCGCGCGCATTTTTACCCGACCGCAGGATCACCACGCCGCCAGCGACTTCTCCCTGGCCGTTCAGCTCGGCAATACCACGCCTCATTTCGGGCCCGGTCTGCACGCGGGCAACATCCCGCAGATAAACCGGCACGCCGTTCTCACCTGTTTTCAGGACGATGTTATTAAAATCATCAATGCTCTGAAGATAACCGCTGGCACGGACCATATACTCCGCTTCGGCCATTTCAACGGATGAACCACCGGCCTCCTGGTTAGACGATTCAAGAGCCTGTTTCACTTCGGGCAGGCTGATCCCATACTGGGACAGTTTTACCGGATTGACCTGAATCTGGTACTGCTTCACCACGCCACCAACCGAGGCTACCTCAGCCACGTTCGGGATGGTCTTCAGTTCAAATTTCAGAAACCAGTCCTGCAAAGAACGCAGTTCTGAAAGGTCGTGTTTTCCGCTGCGATCGACCAGGGCATATTCAAATATCCAGCCCACTCCCGTGGCGTCCGGACCGATTTCAGAGCTCACACCCGCAGGCAGTTTGCCCTGAACCTGATTCAGGTATTCCAGCACGCGCGAACGGGCCCAGTACAGATCGGTCCCGTCTTCAAAAATGACATACACATACGAATCACCGAACTGTGAAAAGCCACGCACGGTTTTTGCGCCAGGTACGGACAGCATGGTGGTGGTAAGCGGATAGGTGACCTGGTTTTCTACAATCTGCGGAGCCTGTCCGGGATAGCTGGTTTTAATAATGACCTGCACATCTGACAGGTCAGGCAGCGCATCGACCGGCGTGTTAATTATCGTCCATGTGCCCCAGATGCTGAGAAACAGTGCGCCCATCATGACCAGGAAACGGTTGGCGACAGAGCGCCGGATAATCCATTCAATCATCGTCGTCTCCTCAGTGCCCTGAATGCATATTTACAGGCTGCTCAGACATTGCTGGCATACTGTTTTCTGTTTTTTCAGGGTGGCGCATACGTTCCAGCGCGCCCGTAATATTGGCTTCGGAGTCAATGAGGAACAGGCCACTGACCACCACGGTATCGCCTTCATTAAGACCGGAGCCAATGCCGGACTGTTGCTGTGATTCATGCAGAACGTGGATCTGTTTCGGCACAAACTTGCCTTCATCATCAACAGTAATCACGCGCTGTTCTTTGCCGGTATCGATAACGGCCTGGCTTGGTATCAGCAGCATCTCCTGACTTTGGGTATTCAGTTTGAGATAGGCATTCATGCCCGGCTTGAGAAACTCATCCTTGTTAGTAACCTGGAGGCGGACCTGAAGCGTGCGGGTTGTCTGATCCACGCTGGGAAGAATGTTCCATTTTTCGACATGGAATGTTTTATCCGGATAAGCCGGTACCGAAATTTCAAACTGCGACGTATCTTTCAGCAGATAGGCGAGAGATTCTGGCACTGCAGCGCTGATCCAGACCGGGTCCATCCCCTGAATCTGAGCCACCACCTTATCTTTGGAAATATTCATGCCGGTGCGCAGGTCAAATGCAGTAATGACACCATCAATAGGTGCTTTAATGGTAAAACGGGTCTGGATTGTGCGGGTTGAACGCAGCCTTTGAATATCCTCTTCCGGCATACCAGCCAGACGAAGTCGCTCCAGAACCCCTTTTATCTGGGTTGGCGTACCGCCTGTACCGGATAACAGCAGAAACTCACTTTGTG
Source organism: Citrobacter sp. CF971 (assembly GCF_006385635.1). Lineage (NCBI taxonomy): Bacteria > Pseudomonadati > Pseudomonadota > Gammaproteobacteria > Enterobacterales > Enterobacteriaceae > Citrobacter > Citrobacter sp. CF971. The sequence continues at coordinate 4,660,247 of NZ_CP041051.1, forward strand.
CCTCAACCCATTCAGGAATGGTGATATCGATAAGCGGAGTGCCTTTCTTCACATGATCGCCAATCGTCAGGGGATACACTTTTTCGACGAAACCGTCAGAACGCGCCTGCACAATGACAAACTGATATTCGTTGTAACTGACATTAGCCGGGATTGTCTGAGAATAATTCAGCATTCCTCGCGTGACTTTTTGCGTTTTTAATCCCAGATTCTGAACCTGAGTTGGATCGATACGGATCCCGCCACTGCTTTTATCGCCACTTTCATCAGCATATTTCGGCACAAGGTCCATATCCATAAAAGGCGATTTTCCGGGTTTATCAAATTTGGTATCCGGTTTCATAGGGTCATACCAGAAAAGTACCTTTTTCTCCGGTGCCTTTTGTTCTGCTGGTACTGTTTTTTGTGATGAGTTTAAATACTGCCAGGCAGTAACCGATATCAGCCCCCCTGCTATGAGGCTGCTGATAATTATTGCAGCATATTTTATCTTTAAAGAAGCCATACAATTTCTCGCTGAAAAATCAAAACACCTGGCATATGCGCACGATTATTCATTCACAGTAATCCCATAATGAATGTTCAGGCGCACTGGATGTATTCGCTCCGGACTGTTAATCAGGATTGCGTAACGTTAATGCTTTTGAGTAAGGAGATATTGCCCTGCTGAATAAACGAGAAATCGACATGGTTGCCGGTTTTCAGGGCATTGATAGCGTCGTCTGCATTAACAAAAGTGAAGCGCATGGTCATTGCAGGCCAGCCCACCGCCGGGATTGCTTCGTGCGAAATGGTAATCTTTTTACTATTCATATCAATGTCTTTAACGATACCGGTGCCCTTGATAACCTGCTGTACCGAAGCATCACTGGCAGCATTCATATCGCCATGCTGATGTGTTTCAGCATGAAGACCGGCAGAAAACATGACAGAGAAGGCACCAAATAAAACGGCTTTAAGTGAATTACGCATTTTAATTTCCTGATTAATTGAATAAATTTACTCTACCCAACCGCCACCCAGCGCGGTAAACAGATTAATTTCGTTAACCTGTCGGGAATAGGTAAGATCGAGAATGGTTTGCTGCGTCGCGAAGAGGGAACGTTCTGCATCCAGCACTTCGATGTAACTGACAGCACCACTTGCATACAATCCTCTGGCACGCTGTAGAGTTATCTGAAGTGAATCAAGATAACGCTGCTGTGACTCAAGTTGCTGGCTAAGGCTGTCGCGCAGCGCAAGCGTGTCGGAAACATCCTTAAAGGCTGACTGAATTTTTTGTTCGTAATTAACCACGGACTGTTGCTGGCGAATTTCAGCCAGCTTCAGATTGGCTTTGTTCCTGCCAGCATTAAATATAGGAATTTCAATTTTAGGAATAAAATTCCACATTCCACTTCCTGACGTAAAGAGGCTGGACAGCTCCGTACTGCTTGAGGAGAGACCACTGGTCAGGGTAATGGACGGGAAAAAAGCCGCTCGCGCTGCGCCAATATTGGCATCAGCCGCTTTCAACTGGTATTCCGCTTCCATAATATCCGGACGCTGCAGCAATATTTGTGACGACAGATTTGGTGGCAATTTTACTGGTGCGATCTCCCCACCTTTAATCCCTTTTTCTGACGGAACTGCGCGGTACGTTCCCAGCACCAGTTGCAGGGCATTGTTTGCCTGAGCCAGATCGCCTTCTCGTTTGGCTATTTCGGCGCGGGTACTTTCGATTTGCCCCCTGGCTTGTTCAAGCGCCAGAACGTTCGTACTCCCGGTCACCAGTTGTTGCTCAACGAATGCATAAGACTGTTCATAATTTTTCAGCGTTTCCCGCGCAATACGGAGTTGTTCGTACGCCAGTTGCTGGCTGAAATAGCTCTGTGAAACGTTGGAGACCAGCAGGATGTGTACGGCACGACGGGCTTCTTCGCTGGCAAAGTAGTTCTGGCGATCAGCCTCACTCATGTTCTTAAGTTTGCCAAAAAAATCGAGCTCATAGCTGAGCTCCAGACCCGCGTCGTACTCCTGCGTGGTCGGCTTGTCACCTTTCAGACCACCGCTGTATGTAATCCCGGATGAGGCATTCAGTTGGGGATAACGATCTGCATCCGTGACGTTGAACTGGGCCCGGGCCTCTTCAACCTTCAGGGCAGCCATTCTCAAATCACGGTTATTATTCAGGGCTTCACCGATCAGCCTGCTGACCTGGGGATCGACAAAAAAGTTTCGCCAGCCCGTATCCTGATAGCTGTTTACCGCAGGCGTCAGACTGTTTTTAGACAATGAAAACTGCTGGGGAACCGGAGCTGGCGGACGCTGATATTCAGGTGCCAGAGAAACACAACCAGCCAGGATGAATATGGTACTGATGCTGAGTAATTTTAATTTGAACATAACGCTTCTCGTACAGGCAGACCTGGTAAATGGTTCAAACGAAGTCCAGAGTATTGATAGGGATACTTTACCGAACGCTCTCTGTTTGCCGGGTGACAGGATAATGACAATGTTGTCATTTTTGCTGTAATCCGTTGATAACGATCGTGGGCGCAATAAAATGACATTAGCAGCCAGCCGGGGAGCATGATGAAAATATTAATCGTTGAAGACGAAATTAAAACAGGTGAATATCTCAGCAAGGGGCTGACAGAGGCGGGGTTCGTCGTGGATCACGCTGATAATGGTCTGACCGGATATCATCTTGCCATGACAGCCGAGTATGATTTAGTCATCCTGGATATCATGCTGCCTGATGTAAACGGCTGGGATATCATCCGTATGCTGCGCAGTGCCGGAAAGGGGATGCCGGTATTACTGCTGACGGCCCTTGGCACGATTGAACACAGGGTCAAAGGACTTGAGCTGGGTGCGGACGATTATCTGGTGAAGCCCTTTGCGTTTGCTGAACTGCTCGCCCGGGTAAGAACCCTCCTCAGGCGGGGAAACACGATGATCACGGAAAGCCAGCTTAAAGTGGCTGACCTCTCGGTTGATCTCGTATCCAGAAAAGTCAGCCGCGCCGGGAACCGCATTGTGCTCACCAGTAAAGAGTTCAGCTTGCTGGAATTCTTCATTCGCCATCATGGAGAAGTTCTTCCCCGCTCCCTGATTGCCTCTCAGGTCTGGGACATGAATTTTGACAGCGACACTAACGCGATTGATGTCGCAGTAAAGCGACTCCGCGCTAAAATAGACAACGATTACGGGACAAAACTGATCCAGACAGTGCGGGGCGTGGGCTACATGCTGGAGATCCCGGATGCATAGCAAACCGTCCAGACGACCTTTCTCACTCGCTCTGCGGCTGACCTTTTTTATCAGCCTGTCCACAATACTGGCGTTTATCGCCTTCACCTGGTTTATGCTGCATTCTGTTGAAAAGCATTTTGCCGAGCAGGATGTCAGCGATCTGCAACAAATCAGCACCACACTGAGCCGTATACTCCAGTCCCCGGCAGATCCGGATGAAAAAAAAGTAAGCAAAATAAAGGAATCGATCGCCAGCTACCGCAACGTTGCCCTTTTGCTCCTCAATCCCCGGGGTGAGGTGCTGTACAGCTCTGCGCAGGGAGCAGCACTACGCCCGGCCGTGAATTCAGCCGATTTTAGCGAGCACAGCCGCGCACGGGATGTCTTTCTCTGGACGGTGGAGGATACTGCGAGAGCGATGGATACCGGGTCCGGAATGAAGATGGAAACGTACCGGATTATCGCCTCCTCTGGCCAGGCGACATTTCAGGGCAAACAGCAGAACTATGTCATGCTGACTGGCCTCTCCATTAATTTCCATCTCCATTACCTCGATGCGCTGAAAAAAAATCTGATTGCGATTGCCGTCGTGATAAGCCTGCTGATTGTTCTGATCATTCGCATTGCTGTCCGTCAGGGGCACCTGCCCCTTCGTAATGTCAGCAATGCCATTAAAAACATCACCTCCGAGAATCTTGATGCGCGGCTGGAACCGACACGCGTTCCCATTGAGCTGGAGCAGCTGGTTATCTCGTTCAATCATATGATTGGAAAGATTGAGGATGTTTTTACCCGCCAGGCCAATTTCTCTGCCGATATCGCGCACGAGATCAGAACACCCATCACCAATCTGGTGACGCAGACTGAAATCGCTCTGAGTCAGGATCGAACGCAGAAGGAACTTGAGGATGTCCTCTATTCCAGCCTTGAAGAGTATAACCGGATGACCAAAATGGTCAGCGACATGCTGTTCCTGGCACAGGCGGACAATAATCAGCTGATACCTGACAGGGTTCGGTTTGACCTCAGAGCAGAAGTCATGAAAGTCTTCGAGTTTTTCGAAGCCTGGGCCGAAGAACGCAATATTATGCTCAAATTTAACGGGATGCCCTGCCTGGTTGAGGGAGATCCACAAATGTTCAGAAGAGCGATCAATAATCTGTTATCCAACGCCCTGCGTTATACCCCAGAGGGACAGGCAATCACCGTCTCAATAAGAGAGCAGGAGAGCTTTTTTGACCTTGTGATTGAAAATCCGGGGAAACCAATCCCTGAAGAGCATTTATCAAGGTTGTTTGACCGTTTTTATCGGGTGGATCCGTCCAGACAACGAAAAGGAGAAGGCAGCGGCATCGGCCTTGCGATTGTGAAGTCAATCGTGGAAGCACATCACGGAAGAGTGCAGGTGGAATCGGACGTACACTCAACGCGTTTTATCTTATCCGTGCCCAGACTGGAGAAAATGATTCCGGACACCCAGTGCTGGGAATAAAGATTTAAATGACAAAGATGTCATTAGCCTGTCATGCAGCAAACAGAAGCCATTCGATATAATTAGTGCAACTTATCAGGAAGGCTGGATTGCTTTATCAATATCCGGCGTCAGTGGACGCCAGGAAATGAATATCCAGTCCTCTCCCGGAGAAATAAACACTTCCGAACCTGTTTCAGTTATGGAACTGAAAACACCGGTTGTACTCCCCCGGACATCACTAATTAAGAAATGGAGAGTTATCATGAAAAATATCGTATTAGCATCCTTGCTGGGCTTTGGCTTAATTTCTTCGGCCTGGGCCACTGAAACCGTGAATATCCATGAGCGGGTCAACAATGCACAGGCACCTGCTCACCAGATGCAGTCTGCTGCGGCTCCTGTCGGGATCCAGGGGACTGCACCTCGTATGGCCGGTATGGACCAGCATGAACAGGCCATTATTGCTCATGAAACCATGACGAACGGGTCGGCGGATGCGCACCAGAAAATGGTGGAAAGTCATCAGAGGATGATGGGAAGTCAGACCGTTTCCCCTACCGGGCCGTCGAAGTCATTAGCGGCAATGAATGAGCATGAAAGAGCTGCAGTTGCCCATGAATTTATGAATAACGGTCAGTCTGGCCCACATCAGGCCATGGCCGAAGCGCATCGTCGCATGCTCAGTGCAGGCTGACGGCGAGGGAAGTATCTGTGCTGTCCTTATTTCCTTGATAGATTTTTCCGTAACCGGATATATGGCAACATCTTTGCCCCCTACAGGGGGCATTTTTATCAGATTCTGCTACAGTTAACGGGCATCAACGCTAAAAGGATATTTTTTATGAAAGCCAGAAACACTTTATTTGCAGTATTAATGTTATCCCTGCCAGCGATTTCAGCAGAACATTCAGAAATGAAAATGACTGATATGTCTACCTCGGCTTCGTCACAGGAATATATGGCTGGCATGAAAGACATGCATGACAAAATGATGGCTGCCGTAAATGAGTCCGATCCCGACAAGGCTTTTGCGAAAGGCATGGTAGCGCACCATGAAGGGGCAATAGCAATGGCTGAGACCGAGCTCAAATACGGAAAAGATCCGAAAATGAGAAAGCTCGCGCAGGACATCATTAAAGCTCAAAAAGGTGAAATTGAGCAGATGAATAAATGGCTTGATAGTCAAAAGTAAACATTGTAGAAATGTCACGACAAGCGTGATTTTACATCGTTCCTGGGCGCGGGAGTCGGTTAATCTTTATATAATTCAAACCCGATTAATTGCGGGTTTTTACTACTCTGTACTCCGGTCCTTTGTTGAGGACCGGAATATAAGCACCTGAGATGCTTATTTAATACATTATCTCGTCATGGATACAATGTCGCTCAGGATCTCAACCAGCTCGCTTCTCTCCTGCGTTCCGTCATGATAGGTTGATCTTGAGATGATTCTTTCTGATGTCATCTGAGGCCAGAATTTATCTAGTACATTATCGGGTTTCATTCCCACAGCCCGGCCGATTATTTTTTTAGCGTCACAGGTGTCCGTAAACGTGACGGCTACACCAGTAATTTCCTCGATAAGATCCGGGCACAGATAGTTTTCTATCTCACGTTTGCGCGTAGCGAAAAATACCTTACCGGCCTCCTCTACTTCTTTTTTACGCTTCTGGATGGACAGAACCTGTGCAGGGTCTCCCCCAATATCGGAGTCCAGAAATACGCACCAGGGAAGCCCCAGATCTTTGGCCAGATTCAATGTAACCCAGTGTTTGACGCTACCACACCCTCCTATGAGGACTGGCACTATTTTCACGTCCTCCAGAGAGGCTGGCAGCGCACCTGACTGTTTTAATGAACTGGCCGCATGCCTCAGGAAAGTAACATCCGACTTTCCCTCTACCAGAACAATCCCCTGCGCCCTTTCCATACCGGTCTCTGGCAGCACCCCCAGGCTTTCAGTGGCTTCCTTCAGCACTGCGTCATCCGGCATTTTTACTACGGGTTCACCCGCCTCATTTCGGGTAACATAACGTACGCCTTCGACAGGGATTAATCCGGCCAGCGCCGGGACATGGGTGGTGACGATAATCTGACGGTGCGGCTGGCCTGCCAGTGCCAGTAACGCTTTCATCAGCATCATCTGATAGTTCGGATGCTGTGACGTTTCAGGCTCCTCTATGGCATAAATCACATTTCTGGGCGTCCCCGCGACATTCTTTTCAGCCTCAGCCCGAAAAAAATTCAACAGGATAAGCCTCCTTATCCCGCTGCCGCGCTTATTGATGGGGATGCCATTTTCCCCGTCCAGGGTGAAATTGAAGGTCCACTTGGGTTTCTCCTTAAATCGTGGAGTCAGTTCACTGGCGAGTTCGGGGGCCATTTCACGTAATTTATCCAGCGTTCTCTGTGCGACATCCAGGACGCTGTCCTGAATCTCATTTTCCAGCGCTGTAATTTTGTCCTGCAGCGCAGCCTGAGCGTCTTTTACGGCCTGCTGTAAGGGGTTTTTAGCTTCGGAATCCCCGTCGCTGCTTTCCCTGTCGGCTTTGAAAATCGCATACGTGGGCAGCAAATCGAGGATCTTACCCCATAATGATTTTGTGTCGGTTCCGAACTCTTTATCGACATCCAGCATAATTTCCGAACAGGTATAGGGGGCTGCGGCTTCCCTGATGGCCTGACGCCATAACGATGCAGTGCGTTTATCCGCCACATTTTTTTCAACTTCTTTTCCCACCGCCTTGAGCTCAGAAATTTTCATGCCCAGTAAATTTCTCAGGGGCTCCTCATCCGGGTGGATGCAGCGGATGCAGGTCTGCTCCGGTTTTCCTGAGGTCGTTGCTTTAAACGTTTTGACGATTTCAAAATTGCCGTCCTCATTCAGCAGATGTTCTGAGGCGAGCGTGGTCTGCACCCTGTCGTCGATCATGATAAAATCGGGCAGGTCATCAAATTCACAGGCTATTTCAAAACGGCCGTCCCCTTCTCTTAGGCTGAAACAGTTCATGTCATTCTTGTCAGCCTTCATTCCTTCTGTTTCAAAAAAAATAGCCAGCGCTTCCAGAAGCGTTGATTTCCCAAAGTCATTACGACCGACAATACCCGTCATGCTTTCATCAATAATGATTTCAGTAGAGTTTTTGTAGCCTCTGAAGTTTTTCAGTTTTAATTTTCTGAGCCGCATATGAAGTCCTGTGTGTAAGAAAGCGTTTTGCTGCAACCTGAATACAAAATATATTTTCAAATGCCTGCCAACAAGCAGGGATAACCGTTATTCAGAATATCTTAACGACATTTCGGGATTATGATCTGGTCGCGCTTTCAGAACTTTACTGCCCCTCAAAACACCGGAAACTAACTTGTGGTTGGTTACATGGCAAAGTTAAAACTCCAGAATCACGGGTAATGATTTCAATGCTTATTATATTTTTTGGAATTGACTCATGAGCTTTATAATTTAAATGATAATAATAACCATTCTTTTATGCGTAATATTTGCTACTGACACTGATGAATTTAAAAGAAGATAGATTTTCATTTACGGATTATTTCCTAAATTCATCGATAATGTGATCGACATAAAATTTTCACTGAAGAATGAAGAGATAATTTAAGGCCGAGCGAAATAGCTCAAAATGGTGTATTTAACATAACAGAAGAAATGAAAGGCTCTATCGCAACCTGATACTTCAGGCCGCTAAGGGGTTAATCTTGTTGAAGAAAAATTAGACCGGGAAGCGCCAGGCGTCACCATTTCTCCCGCCTGGCTGGAAGTGAAGAATAATTGTGCATAGCTCCGTATTCGGGCTTTGCATCTGACAATGGTTCCCTGGATGAAAGTACGATCTCCACTCCAAGGACGCTGAACACCCTAAACAAACGCTCAAAACCCGCACTTGCAGGGTTGGCCTCTAGTCGGGCATAAGTTTGCTGTGTTATACCCAAACGTTCAGAAACATCTTTTTGCGTCAGTCCGTTGGCTTTGCGAAAGCCGATTAAAACAGGACGTAACTGATTCAAAGTCTTCAAAGCGTATTGAGTGTTCATAAGTGACCTTCCGTATCGACGGGTTAACAAGCATAACGCAGGGATTTACAGCATATAGGCTGTAATGCTCATTAACAGACTATAGGCTGTAATACGAATCTTGCCAAGATGCGGCATCTTTCAAATACAAGGCCGTATTGGGTAAGCAGTACACCGTTATATAGCACCCCTTGCCCCTTTGCTGGAGAGGGACCCACGTGATCGCAGGTCTTTTAGACGTTGTTGCTAACCGGCATCATACACAGGTGGTAACCCCCAGGGAAACTCTATGAGTGATAATTTATTCCTGCCCCAATCAAAATATAAAACCTTATCTAACTAGCTTTCTTAGTATTTTATAAATGAAGTGAAATTAGCGAAGAAGTTTTACATTGTAAAGTGAGCAAAAATATTTACCATTCAACTGGCAAAATTTACAATCTGCAGCCCTTAGCCTGAGAAAATGCACATTAACAGAATAATCATCAAGTCCGATAGAGGCATAACTTACGTCCTCAAAAATATCAGAAATAAATGAGTTGAAATTACAAAAATTAACTTCACTTAACATCTTGAACACCGCAGAAATATATCTATCATGCATTATCTTGACTTCGATAACCTTAGATAAACTTGAATGCGACTTACATTTGAAGAGATCAAAGAGAAAGTAAATCAGCATATTTTTATTGTCCGAAATCCATTTTAAAATTTTATTACGTGCACATGGTAATATATACACTGGATTTTTGAAAGGGTTTGAAACGTCAACCACAAGGGAACAATAACCATGAGGATTTATTCCACTTATAATTAAGTCACTAAGTCCTTTCACTGCATTCAAATAGTTATCAAAACAAACCTCATATAAACTGGTACTATGAACTGCACATTTAGATTCAAACAACCATCTATGACGCAGATAACCAATGCCTTTAGAGTGTATATCTTCAACAATACATTTGTGACAGTAACGAATGTTTGAGATGTTTACCAATGGATATGAATTAGTTATGTGAAAATTTTTCCGACAGGCATCTTCAACAGCGTTAAAATACCCGTAAACACCAGAAGATAACGACACTATATTGGAAGTTAGTATATAACCATTTCTAGTGGCAAGAATGTCATATATATCCTGCAAGCTATGCAATTTGTACATATCAATCAGTTCGAAACGAGGAAAGGCATCGTACCTTAGTGCGCCATGCTTTGATATTATGTTCCTGCAATTGGATAAGTTATACATTATCTGTGAACGCAGAAGAAAACTGTGCCACAATTCATTTTCGTAAACCATATAACTCCCTCTTATTTAATTAGTTCCATTTTTCTGAGAAGTATCATTGTCATTGGTAGTTTATCTCTGTATTTCAAAAGCCAGCCATGCCCTCCCAGTAAAGCATCTAGACTTGTAAGTGACATCGAGTACTGCCCCTGAGATAAAACATCATTTATTAATGATGATGAGATAATATCTCTCTCGCTCCAGTCTACTCTTTTATTTTTATAGCATCGTATTGTTTTAGGAAGACAGGAATTAAGCCAGTCACATTCATGTTTATTTAGCCAATAGAAACTTGCATAACAACTTTCTTTGACTAACTTTCGTGTTATAGAAACGGATTGATTATGTATAAACCTTAATATTTTCTGCTTATGACGCCGTCTTAAAGAATCTTTTTTACATTTTTTACGCCATGAGCATAAACCGTAACAAGATGAAATTACAGAGGATACAGCTCCTTCCGATAATGAGTTTTTCTCAGCTATGGATGCCAGACTAAACCCCCTTACAGCCATAGACTTGATAAGCAATTCAGTGAATATATTAATTTTTGTGTTTCGCTTAAACGCCCTCAGGTATTTTTTATAAATAAGTGTTTTAATGTAACATCTGCTGCGACTAAATTCCTTCCCAAGGTTGCTAACACTAGTATTATTTTCAACTATATGAAAACTGTATTTCTTATGACTTTTAAAGATTTCTTTCTTTTTATTAGTACGACTTCCTGCATACGTTGGCCAGCAAGTATTTAACAAACAATAACAAAGCAAAAGATGCTTTGTGGGATGCTGACAACATTTGTCTTTGAGTATAGGCTCCCAGTAATGATAATCAGTTAGGGATGTTGGTATAAGTCCCGATGAACCCTCCCCAAATAACTGGCACTTAGCATAAACATGTGCGTAGAATACATTTTTCTTTAAATTTCCATCCAATGATAATAAATTCAACTTTTTAAGTACATCCATGTAATTGGGGTGTGTAATATCTTTTCTTCTGATTATATTTAGGGACTCATAACAAAACTTAGCAAAATCGAAGTCTATCTCATTGCTAAGTTGTTCTGTATACGAAACAGGAGGCATCAGTCCAATACGTATGTGCGGTGAAGAAGGGACATGGATGCTTTCAAGCGCTACCGGATGCCGATGGCAGGTTGTAACCCCATGAAGCTGATGCGCCAGATGCCAATAAGTAACACCATAATGAAAAGTATCTTCACGAGCGCAAACCGGGCAAAACTTCAATAGTGTGCGCTGCCCTAGTGAAAAATTACTAAGGCGGCACAATCGATTAAGCCTGGCAGGGGTCGTGTTGAAATCCATAATTTCATTACGACTGATTGGTAGTGCCCAGGCAAAAAGAGGGAGTAAAGTCTGTTCATGCCAGAGCTGATCTGCACTTTCGGATGTATGAAGAGAAATAGCCTTTAATCCTGAATTGAGAATTGGATGGACGTTCATATCAGGTTTGTTGAAAATGATCGTTAACAGAGAAGATGGGGACATACCGTACACGGTAGTTGTCCGACAAAACCGGCTGAACAAGGATTCATCAGGCAAAACAGGCAACATTCTCATTTCCCACACCTCTCTTTGACCGTTACGAACTGTTACCTCATTACAATTTATTAAGTGGATCTATATTTATAAGCCCGCAACGCTGAAGAGCATCGTAGGTATTTTTCTTTTCAGCTGTTCTGTTGATAACAAGATCGTGGTCAAGAGACAGTATTTTCTCGTCGAAATTGCGCAAAACCTCGTCTATTTTTCCTACGAATTCCTTGTGCTGTGGCCTGTCTATATCCCCAGGGATCAAAGACTTTAGGGACTTCTCTGCCATGATTTTAGCCGAAGCATCACCCTCATTAGATGCAGAGAGCCATTTAGCTTCCTCATCTTCAGTCGCGGCCCCCGGGAGTGGAGTATCCTTATATTCCTCCGTATGACTCACGAGTACCGGTACAGAGGCCGACAAGACTGCGCCAGTGATGATTTCATTGCCGCTACCGATAACCTTTAATTGTGCCCCCCGATAAATCATCTGAGCCAATCCAATATTGCCTTTAGATAAAATGAATAATTTTTCGTTTAACTCATCATTTAATGGAGTTTCAACATTTGTCCATTGTAATGGCCATAAATAATGAATAAACGATTGCCAGTCTTGTGAATCGTATCTAACATTCTTAATTTTCATGTAACCACCAGACTCTGCCCGCCTGGCAATTCTCATTTTCTTTGTCAGCGTCTCGTCAAAAGGATGATTTCCACAAAAAACCATAGATACCCCCATGGAATCTACAATTTCATGTAAAAAATCAATCAACTTACTCTCACCCCCGGTTCTTGAAAATTTAAGCCTCTGCATTTCATCAATAACAAGGATACCCAAAAATGATGATTTAATTCTTTGTGCAATCTGGCGAGCCAGAGCACCATTTCTAATCTCAGGTGTAGTTCGTTCAATACCAATTGCATCATCTAATTTTTGTAAAATCTCTTCACAAAGGTCTCTCACACTTGAATTGTATGGACAATTAATCTTTACCCATACAATTTGCTTACTGAAGCCGGGAAAAACTCCTTTATAGCTGCTGTGTTCTATAATCTGAGGGAAATGATCCATGACTTGCTCAATCATGGTAGTTTTTCCAGAACCACTCATTCCAACTATCGTAATAGTTTCAGCCTGGGATTTAAAATATCCACTTTCTGGCTCAATATCAGGACGCTCATTTCCATAGTAATGAAGATATTGAATTGTTCCGCTTTTTAAAGGATTACGAGCTGCATAGCTTTCCCTAAGTGCCCGTAAGATCATCTTATAAGCCTGGATAAGATTGGTTTGAGGGCAACGGAATTTCTTTATACGTTCGACATACTGCTCTCTAACATTCGCCGGGGCAGTCCAGCGGATTTTTTCGTCAATTTCGGGGAAATAACTCATTTCCAGAAGTACTTCATCTTCCGTAAGCGCTTCAGGAAGTGCTTCAATTAAGGGATTGCCACGATACTCAGGTAACTCCTGTTCTTTATATATCGCTGAAACGCGCCGTATAAGGTTCATTATTCTGCGTCCTCAGTCTTCTTCTTACCTTTTAACCATCTTTGTTTCTCCTCCCGGCCAGGCAAAAGCAGAACATTACTGGATGAAGGAAGTAGGGGTTCAGATCTTCCATTAGCAACATGAGTTCGCCCTAATGAATCAAGTTCATTTTTCCTGTTTTTTTTAATATCTTTACCATGTACCCGACGAGATTCGTATATTTCATTTAATCTTTCGTTACCTTTCCTGTTAAATTCATCTTTATTATTGATATTGCTGAGCGAATCCAGAGTAAATAAATTAATTTCTTTTTGAGTATCTACCCAATCAGCCATTACATCTGTATCAAGATGAGCTTTCCCTTTAAATACATCTCTTTTCTTAAGTAGGTAATGTTTTTTGAAAATGCTATTTTTGTCAAATCTTACATATATATAATCTACGCAATTGTCATCTATTCTTGCTTCACAAGTGGTTCTTCCAAATACTCTGACACCTGATGCAATTTCAGGATCACATTCATAAAAAAGATTATTGTACTGAATCCCACCGGCGGTAATGTTAGCGTTCACAGGGATTAACAATCGTGCGATCACTTCGTCGGCCCCAACGGCTCTTGCGCTGAATCTCCCGTGCTTTAAGCTTATCATCCAACTATTTTTTGGTGATATTACGAGATCATTTTCAATCAGTAAGGGATTGATATAAGCCAGTTCCTCATACGTTCTCTGATTATGTGCAAGTATCTCCCGAATCAGTAAAGACGTGACCTCCTGAATCGTTAAACAAGCCCTGGATTGCGGTGTTGGCTCTCCTTTAACAATCTTTCCCCTTCGTGTTGTTCCAATAAGCCTATGAATAACCTCATCATTCAGAATGCCGAAACAGCGTTCAACAATGCTTTTTCTGTCGCCTCTACCGACTGGCGCAAACTCAAGTTTTGTCAGGGGGGTCATCTCTTCCTGAGGTTTAAGACCAATCATCTCCCCGTTGTCACACATCAATGTTAATGGAATGTGAGAACAAGGCCAATCATCATCAGTAATAGAGATTCCAAATAATCTACAATATTCTTTTTTTGGCATAAAGCAATTTGCTAACGCTTGTCGGGCGGCTCGCCATGAAGCATGGTATAAAGAAACATGAAGGCCAACAATCATTCTTGTTGCACGATCCACCACTGTATAAATAGTAGGACGCCCAATGACTTTTCGTCTGTTTAAACTCGAAATAAGATGTACATCAGCGACAGTTGAGTCTATTTCGAAAACATCACCCGGCAAAACAGTTGTATTAGCCACACTACCTAAAAGCGCCCGCATTTTGAGGTCTATTTCTTTTTTCGTGTTCTTCTTATTTATCGAGAAATCTTTAGTGAAGAGTTTTTTATTCCAGTATGAAAATTGTTTTAAAGAAGGAACATATGGAGCTCTATTTTCTAGGTTTGCTGTTTTAATTTCATCCCTAAAATACAAATCAATATGTCTCTCTAATGTTTTCTTTATCGTATCTCCGTTAACTTTATAATGATACGTAATGAGAGATTTTCTAATATTATTTATATCTCTTTCATTAAGAATGAAAACACGTGATCGTTCATTAGGTAATGCTCTGTTTTTTTTGGAATTCCCAAGTTTAATTTCATGTTTGATTCTACTTTTCCCAGCGGCGCCACAGTTCGAGAATGCGGGTAGCAATGCATAAATATCCTGCCCATGTCGCCAATACAACGCCAGAAGCGTTCTGATAGTATATTGTGATATTTTTTTATTTCTGGAGTAATCCATTAAAAGGTGCGACTTTTTATGTAATGCATAGTCGAACAGAAACATTCTGTCATCTACAAGATCTTTAATGATATTGTAATTTTCATCTCGCCTTCCTCTGTCTTTATCTGTTAATTCTTTCTCATCTACTAACATATATGAAGGATATATATAATCTTTACAAGTTATGCTATTTGATTCAATATAATATTTAAACATTGAAAATGAGAAAGGGATTGGCTTACCCGTTCTTTCTGATTTTATTTTAAACAAAATTAACAAATCGACCTTTCTGTCAAAATCCAAAACACGGTAAAGTCCCTCTGCAAGCAAATCAGTGCCTTGAGAGAGCCAGACTGAATTCCTAATAATATCCATTTGCGTTCAGTCCTATATAGTGGTCATTGGAAATTATCTTTATCAGACCGGTTTCGAGTATTGGATATGATAAATCAACATTTATCATTTTTAATCCAATCATTGCCTGCAATAACATCATCGCTTCTTGTGCATCTACCCCAAAGATTGATGAAATCATTGCACGTAGTCCTACTATGGGATAAACATCTGGTTTAAGCTTCCATAGGATTTTATCAAGAGGATATTTATCATAAAATTCAGAACCATCTCTTAATACAGAAGTAGCCCAGCAAATGTTTTTACCGACGACGTTATTGAGTTCCGAGCCAACATAAATTTGAAACTCAACATCAATCAACTGCCAAAACATCCTCTCTATTTCAAGTTTTTGGGCTTCGCGTTCAGGTATGCTCTCGTTATGTTTTACTGCTATAGCTTTGTATCGAAGTCCGCCTTCATGATCTTGACCCTCCATCTCCGAACAGCTTTTGTATCTTAAGTTAACGATGTCCGCTGCCGCCGGTATTCCCTCGGGGAGTGATATCCCAGCGCGCTGTGCGGGTGGTTTTCATTGTAATGCGTGAACGCTACTGCAAGGTTTCGCAGTGCTGTTCTCACATCCGGTTTTGGCATGAACGCGATATAGTCTTCTTTCATCGTTTTCACGAACCGTTCGGCCATGCCATTACTCTGCGGGCTGCTCACCGCTGTTGTGCAGGGCTCCAGATTCAGCTCTCTCGCGAACCTCCGCGTTTCATACGCGGTATACGCTGAACCGTTATCCGTCAGCCACTGCACCGCTGTGTCGGGCAACCTGTCGCCGAAGCGCTTTTCCACCGACCTCAGCATCACATCCTGCACGGTCGAACTGTCATAGCCTCCCGTGCTTGCTGCCCAGTCTATGGCCTCACGGTCGCAGCAGTCCAGCGCGAACGTTACCCGCAGTTTTTCGCCGTTGTCGCAGCCGAACTCGAAGCCATCTGAACACCAGCGCATATCGCTTTCTGCCACCGCTATCTTGCCCTTATGTTCACGCTTCGGTCGCTCTGGTTTGTGATGCAACAACAACAGGTTATGCTCGCTCATTATCCTGTAAAGCCGTTTGGCATTCACAGGTGGCTGTCCCTCTGTGCGACGTTGCTTGCGCAGGATGCCCCACACGCGTCGATAACCATAACTCGGCATATCGCTGATAATGTTGAGGATAGCCGACAGTATTTCTGCGTCTGCTTCTTCATTACGCCGGTTACAGCGCCTGTCCTGCCAGTCGGCAGAACGGTTAATCCGCAGTGACAGTTGCGCACGCGACACGCCCATGGTCCGGCTGACCATGGCTATTCCCCGTCCTTTGGCAACAAGGGCGCGTGCGCTATCCATTTTCGCGACTGACCGTACTCCACGGCTTCTTTCAGGATCTCAACTTCCATCGTTTTCTTGCCCAGAAGGCGCTGAAGCTCCCGGACCTGCTTCAGAGCAGCAGTAAGCTCAGAAGCAGGAACGACTTCCTCTCCAGCCGCAACGGCGGTGAGGCTGCCTTCCTGATATTGCTTCTTCCACTTAAACAGCAGGCTGGGCTGGATACCATGCAGGCGGGCGACATGGGAGACATTCATACCCGGCTCCATCGTCTGCTGGATAATGGCGATCTTCTCCTGAGGAGTTTTACGTTTACGGACTTCTTGCCCTAACAGGATCCCGGTCATCTCAAAATTGGCGTTAGTGTTAGACATATATTCAAGCCTATCTCTTATCTGGAGATACAGCTACTGTCCGGTGTTTCAGGGGGCTACATCAGAAGTCCGCCTTCAGGAGTTCTCAAGGTCAGTAAAAAATCGGTTGTCATAACATTCAGAACTTCGACAGGTACTCCTCTTACTCCCCTCACCATAGGATGTTGAAAATGTAGATGATTTGCTATTTGTTGGGTAAGCCGGAGAGGAAAGAGTGGGAATTGTTCCCGGATATCAATCACCGAGTCATTAAACTCAGCCAGATAGAAAAAGTTACTTTCGACAGAAGAAAGGAGATGATGGTTTCGAAACGTCTTAAGGCCAAAGACTATCGAACGGTTTCCACGGGATTTAACGTCCTGAGCTCTAAGCCAGGGCTGATAACTTTGGCCATAGCCCACTCCTATGCCGTCACCTAGCGCATTTTCATAATCCAAATAGGATTTGAGACGCCTACCCCTAGCCATGATCGTACCCTAAAAACGACATTGATACGTACCTATATGTGCATTTTATAGTCTCCAACCCTATAACCACACATTCAGTAAGTATACAACATTAGCGTCGTTTTTTGAGAATGGTTACAACTTTAGTGCTTTGTGTACAACTTTATTGTCCTCGGACACTGGCGCTAAATCTTGCGCGCACGCCCAGGCACTCGACCATGCCCACTGGAAGTTATAGCCTCCCAACCAGCCGGTAACGTCCATAACTTCGCCGATAAAATAGAGTCCCGGCACTTTACGTGCTTCCATCGTGCGCGATGAAAGCTCATTGGTATCAACGCCGCCCAGCGTGACTTCAGCGGTACGATACCCTTCTGTACCGTTCGGCTGCACCCGCCAATCGGTCAGCGTCTCAACCAGCGTTTGTTGATCGCGCACGTTAAGCTGTTTCAGCGAGACGTCCGGGATTTGCCCTAACTGCTGTAAACATTCCACCAGCCGTTTTGGCAACTGCATAGCAAGCGTATTCTTTAAGCTCTGATTAGGGTGGGCGCTGCGTTGGTCATCGAGGAAGCTCGCAAGGTCAACATCCGGCAACAAATTAATGCTGACAAATTCGCCTGGCTGCCAAAAACTGGAAATCTGCAGTACGGCCGGACCAGAAAGCCCGCGGTGCGTAAAGAGCAGATTTTCACGAAAAACGGTGCCGTCCTCGGCGGTGATAACAGAGGAGACCGACACGCCAGAGAGCACCTGAAGCTGCTCCAGCAGTGGCTTATGCAACGTAAAGGGCACCAGTCCTGCGCGCGTTGGCAATACGTTCAGACCGAACTGTTCGGCAATTTTATAACCAAACGGCGTAGCGCCCAGCCCCGGCATAGAGAGACCACCAGAGGCAATAACCAGCTTTTTCGTGCCCACGGTCATCCCGTTCAATTCGAGAATGAAATCATCACCCTCTCGCTCGACGCTCAGGACTTCGCTACGTAACCGCATAGTTACGTTACCTTTTTCACACTCGGCCACCAGCATATCGACAATTTGCTGTGCGGAATCATCGCAGAACAGCTGACCCAACGTTTTTTCGTGCCAGGCAATACCGTGTTTGCCCACCAGGTCGATAAAATCCCACTGCGTGTAACGCGCCAGCGCCGATTTGCAAAAATGGGGGTTTTGGCTCAAATAGGCGGCAGGCTCGACATAAAGATTGGTAAAGTTGCAGCGTCCCCCGCCAGACATGAGAATCTTACGCCCCGGCTTTTTACCATTATCAATCAGCAGTACGCGACTACCTGCTTGTCCTGCCTGCGCGGCACAAAACATACCCGCTGCGCCAGCGCCTATAATAACGGTATCAAACCTTTCCACGTTGCGATCCTCTCTAAAAAGCGGGTGTGAATTGTAAAGATTCCTCAGTGGTCGCACCAGCACCAAACTACCGATAAAGGGTATTTAACTGAAATATATAGGATAATTCTTTAGTGGTGTAAAACAAAGCAGGAGACAAATCAAAAAAACTCTATATTTCACTTTGCCCGCGCCGCCAAAGTCACTGATAATGCGCCGCGTTCATGTCCTCAAAATGGCGTAACGTCCTATGCTACATTTGTTTGCTGGCCTGGATTTACATACCGGGCTTTTACTATTGCTTGCTCTGGCTTTTGTGCTGTTCTACGAAGCGATTAACGGCTTCCATGATACAGCCAATGCTGTCGCAACCGTGATCTATACCCGTGCAATGCGTTCGCAATTGGCGGTGGTCATGGCTGCGGTGTTCAACTTCTTTGGTGTTTTGCTGGGCGGTCTCAGCGTGGCGTATGCCATCGTGCATATGCTGCCAACGGATCTGCTGCTCAATATGGGATCGTCACATGGCCTCGCCATGGTGTTCTCCATGCTGCTGGCGGCAATTATCTGGAACCTGGGTACCTGGTACTTTGGTTTGCCTGCATCCAGCTCCCACACGCTAATTGGCGCCATTATCGGTATTGGTTTAACCAATGCGCTGATGACCGGCACTTCTGTGGTAGATGCACTTAACATTCCGAAAGTTATCGGTATTTTTGCCTCGCTTATCATCTCGCCAATTGTTGGTCTGGTGGTTGCAGGTGGTCTTATTTTCATTCTGCGTCGCTACTGGAGCGGTACGAAAAAACGTGCCCGTATCCACCTGACGCCAGCAGAACGTGAAAAGAAAGACGGTAAGAAAAAGCCGCCGTTCTGGACGCGTATTGCACTGATCCTCTCCGCTATCGGCGTGGCGTTCTCTCATGGCGCTAACGACGGGCAGAAAGGCATTGGTCTGGTGATGCTGGTGCTGATTGGCGTAGCGCCTGCGGGCTTCGTGGTGAATATGAATGCTTCCGGTTACGAGATTACCCGTACCCGTGATGCCATCAATAACGTCGAAGTCTTCTTCCAGCAGCGTCCTGACCTGCTTAAACAGGCTACAGGCGTAGACCAGTTGATTCCGTCCCCGACGGACGCGGCACCAGCGACGACGACAGAGTTCCATTGCCACCCGGCGAATACCATCAACGCGCTGGAACGTGCGAAAGGTATGCTGGCGAACCTGGAAACCTACGACAAGTTAAGCGTCGAACAGCGTGGTCAGCTGCGTCGCATTATGCTCTGCATCTCTGATACCACCGATAAAGTGGTTAAGCTGCCTGGCGTAAGCACTGACGATCAGCGTCTGCTGAAAAAACTGAAAGCTGACATGCTGAGCACCATTGAGTATGCGCCTATCTGGATCATTATGGCCGTCGCACTGGCGCTGGGCATTGGTACCATGATCGGCTGGCGTCGCGTAGCCACCACCATTGGTGAGAAAATCGGTAAGAAAGGCATGACCTATGCCCAGGGGATGTCGGCACAGATGACTGCCGCAGTCTCTATCGGTCTCGCCAGTTACACCGGTATGCCCGTTTCCACCACCCACGTTCTCTCTTCTTCCGTTGCGGGGACGATGGTTGTTGATGGCGGCGGTTTACAGCGTAAAACGGTGACCAGCATTCTGATGGCCTGGGTCTTCACCCTGCCAGCCGCAATTCTTCTTTCCGGCGGGCTTTACTGGCTCTCTCTGAAGCTTATCTAAGCGAATGCACGGTAAAAAAGCGGGTCAGTTTTCTGACCCGCTTTTTTTGTATCTGTCGTTGGCATCAGTGCCAGATAATCAGCGCAACCATGCTGATTAGCACCAGGCCACATAGCGCGCTGGTGAGGATGAACTGACCGCGAACCCGCTCACAGCGGCGAATAAACTCATCATCATGATGATCGCGGTAACGCTGAGCGTAGATATACCACACCAGACGCATCTGCTTGTTCGGTTGCCCATGCGAGGTAAAAAAGCCCCCACCATCTACATACTGGTAAAGCAATGGATCGCAACCACGAAGTACCACTAACAGTGCGCGTAACGAAGAAAAATAGCGCGCCATATTAACAATGCAAACGACACATAAAGCCCAGAACAATGCAATGGTGCTTATCATACCTCCTCCCCGGCGACCCGCCCACGGAACTCCTTTCCGGGACTACCGCTCCCCGATACCCTGCCAAACCATTCAGTGAAGAGTACAGCCGAACCGTTCGTATTAGTATCACGCATCCGAACGCCTCTCTAGATAGTGTAGGAGATTAGTTAATTTTTTTGCCAGAAGGTTAATCGCTATCAATGCAATTAACTAAAAAATTTGTTTAACTGCTTGGCAAGCAAGGCGGATTGACGGATTATCCTGGTCGCTATAATGTAAGGATAGTCCTTATATGGTACGTTTTTACGACTGGGCTAGCCCCGCGCGCAAGGTTCGCAGGATGCGGATGACGCGGCGGCAGGTAAACGCCAGCAGGCTAGTCATCGACAACTTATGGAAGGAGTAACACTATGGCTTATAAACACATTCTTATCGCGGTTGATCTTTCTCCGGAAAGCAAAGTTCTGGTTGAAAAAGCGGTCTCTATGGCGCGGCCTTACAATGCTAAAGTCTCCCTTATCCACGTTGACGTAAACTATTCCGACCTGTACACCGGGCTTATCGACGTGAATCTGGGCGACATGCAGAAACGCATTTCTGAAGAAACCCACCACGCGCTAACCGAGCTTTCCACCAACGCAGGCTACCCTATCACCGAAACCCTGAGCGGTAGCGGCGACCTGGGTCAGGTTCTGGTTGATGCCATCAAAAAATACGACATGGATCTGGTCGTTTGTGGTCACCACCAGGATTTCTGGAGCAAGCTAATGTCCTCCGCGCGCCAACTGATCAACACTGTCCACGTCGACATGTTGATTGTTCCGCTGCGTGACGACGAAGAAGCATAAAACGCTGGCCGTCGGGAGATAACCCGACGCGCTACAAGTCGTTAAGCCTGTAAACGCCCGCCTTTGCGGGCGTTTTTGTTTTTATCATTCAGACACAATTAGTACATCAATCCAACAAATAAATCATAATTAGTGTGATCAACTAATTGGATCGAAAACTATCTCTATAATACTCTAAGCCTGCGGCCAATAACCGCAGTCTATAACAAAATAAGACTTTTTCGGCGCGTTTAAGCATACGCGTTCATACTTTTCGGGATGGCTTTGAAAGGCGATGGAATATGAATAAAACTGCACCTACGGGCTTGCTGCAGCAACCTCGTCCGTTCTTCATGATCTTCTTTGTTGAATTATGGGAACGATTTGGCTATTACGGCGTTCAGGGCATCCTGGCGGTATTTTTTGTTAAGCAGCTCGGCTTTTCGCAGGAACAGGCATTTGTCACCTTTGGTGCATTTGCCGCGCTGGTCTACGGCCTGATCTCGATCGGCGGCTACGTCGGCGACCATCTGTTAGGTACCAAGCGCACGCTGGTACTCGGCGCCATTGTGCTGGCGATCGGCTACTTCATGACCGGGATGTCACTGCTTAAGCCCGACCTGATTTTTATTGCTTTGGGTACCATTGCCGTCGGTAATGGGCTGTTTAAAGCCAACCCGGCAAGCCTGCTGTCAAAATGCTATCCACCGAAAGACGCCCGTCTGGACGGTGCTTTCACCCTGTTTTATATGTCGATTAACATCGGTTCACTGCTGTCGTTGTCGCTGGCACCGGTGATTGCCGATAAGTTTGGCTACGCGGTGACCTATAATCTGTGCGGGGCCGGGCTTATTGTCGCGCTTTTGGTCTACTTTGCCTGCCGTGGAATGGTGAAGAATATCGGTTCAGAGCCGGACCATAAGCCGCTGAATTTCCGTAATCTATTCTGCGTGCTGGCTGGAACGGTAGTGATGGTATTTATCTGCGCCTGGCTGATGCACAACGTGCAGATTGCCAACCTGGTGCTGATCGTCCTGTCAATTGCCGTGACGATCATCTTCTTCCGTCAGGCCTTCAAACTGGATAAAACCGGGCGCAACAAAATGTTCGTGGCCTTTATCCTGATGCTGGAAGCGGTGGTGTTCTACGTCCTGTACGCGCAGATGCCAACTTCACTGAACTTCTTTGCTATCAATAACGTGCACCATGAAATTCTTGGTTTCGCCATCAACCCGGTAAGCTTCCAGGCGCTGAACCCGTTCTGGGTGGTACTGGCGAGTCCGGTACTGGCTGCAATCTATACCCGTCTGGGCAACAAAGGTAAAGACCTGACCATGCCGATGAAGTTTACGCTCGGTATGTTCCTGTGCTCGCTGGGTTTCCTGACCGCCGCTGCAGCCGGAATGTGGTTTGCCGATGCGCAGGGGCTGACGTCGCCGTGGTTTATCGTGCTGGTGTATCTGTTCCAGAGCCTGGGTGAACTGCTGATTAGCGCCCTGGGGCTGGCTATGGTCGCCGCTCTCGTGCCACAACACCTGATGGGCTTTATCCTCGGGATGTGGTTCCTGACCCAGGCAGCAGCCTTCCTGATGGGGGGTTATGTCGCGACATTCACCGCCGTACCAGAGAACATCACCGACCCGCTGCAAACGCTGCCTATCTATACCAACGTCTTCAGTAAGATTGGTCTGGTGACCCTGGCCGTAACGGTGGTGATGGCGATTATGGTGCCATGGCTGAACCGCATGATTAATACGCCGAGCACCGAGCAATAACCTTCAGTGCCGGATGGCGGCTATTGCCCTATCCGGCATTTTCACTCGCTACCCTTTACGCGCGTCTATCCACTCCTGCACTTCCACCACAAAGGTGTCCGGCGCTTTGCGGTACATTTTGCGCGCCAAGTCCAGAATCGTATGCTGACCGAGCGCTTCTTCCATCCGCTGCTGGGCCATGTCCATTACCGAACGCACACCACAAATGCCTTCACAGGCCCACTCTGGTGGATGCTCCTCAAATACCGCCAACCGCTGGCGAATTTCACGACATTCAAAGATGCGCTTATCACCATCAATAGCATTCACCACATCCAGCACAGTGATGTGTTCAGCAGGTTTAGCTAACTGGAAACCACCGCCCTTGCCTTCAATGCTGCGCACCAGACCCGCTTTGGACAGACGGGTGAAAATTTTTGCCAGATAGTCATATGGCACACTTTGCAGTTCGGCAATTTCCCGCACGCTCATATCCCTCGCGTCGCCCTTACTATCGACCATACACATCAGGCTATGAATGCCGTACTCAACCCCAGAACTGTAGAATGCCATTCTCTTATCTCAGTCAAAATTAATCTGAGTTTATTGTAGCTTTTTCGGTTCACTCATTCCAGACAGCAAAGTAACCCCTCTTCACAATAAAAATTTAAATACATATTTATCAAATAGATAATAAAAAACCCTCACCCTTTGAAGCAAAAAGGATCTCGATCGCATTGCAATTCTTAACTACGACAAATAAAATCCGAGTAAATAATTCGTAGTCACCAGTGAGAAAACCCCAATGCGTAAACAAATTCTGATCGTGGGCGCCGGCTTTGCCGGTATGTGGGCAGCATTAAGCGCCGCACGACTGGCGGATAAACATCTGCAGGCCATTGATATTACAGTAATTGCGCCACAGCCAGAGCTGCGTGTCCGCCCACGTTTTTATGAAAGCGCCGTTCATACGCTGGTCGCACCACTGCAACCGCTGTTTGACGTTACCGGCGTCAACTTCCTGCAAGGTCACGTCGAGCAAATCCTCCCGGACTCTAAAGAGGTGAGCTGGAAAGATGCCAACGGTGACATTCATCTGCGCCGCTACGACCGCCTGGTGCTTGCCAGCGGAAGTCACGTAAACCGCGACGCCGTCACCGGTGCCGCCGAGCACGCGTTTGACCTCGACCAACTTGAGAGCGCCGCCGTACTGGAGCAGCACATTAACGATCTGGCATTACAACCGGAAAGTGAGGCTCGCAATACGGTAGTGGTCTGCGGCGGCGGCTTTACCGGCATTGAAATGGCGCTGGAATTACCAGGTCGTTTGCGCGAAATATTGGGCGCTGATGCTAAGACCAGAGTTGTCGTAGTTGAACGCGGCGCTCAGCCGGGCGGACGCTGGAGCCAGGAATTACGTGACGTGATTATCGAAGCCTCTGCTGAACTGGGTGTCGAGTGGCTGGTCAATGCGGAAGTAGAGTGCGTGGATGCCTCTGGCGTCACGCTAAAAGATGGACAGGTGATTTCTTCCCAGACAGTTATCTGGACCGTCGGCGTTCAGGCTAATAGCCTGACAGCACAGATTAACGCCCCGCGCGATCGCCAGGGCCGTCTGCATGTAAATGCCAATCTGCAGGTTGTGGGTCACGATGATATCTACGCCACTGGCGATGTAGCCTACGCCGCCACCGACGACAAAGGCAATCATGCGCTGATGACCTGCCAGCACGCCATCTTGCTGGGTAAATTTGCCGGTAATAACGCCGCGGCAGACCTGTTAAACATAACACCACTGCCATATCGTCAGGAAAACTACGTCACCTGCCTGGATCTTGGTGCCTGGGGTGCGGTGTATAGCGAAGGATGGGATCAGCAGGTGAAACTGACGCGCGCAGAAGCGAAAAAGCTGAAGGTGTCGATTGTCAGTGAGCTGATTTACCCGCCGAAGGCGGACCGCGCGGTAGCGTTTGAGATTGCCGATCCGCTGGCACCGTTTGTTTAACCCGTGATGCCGGATGCGGCTACCGCCTTATCCGGCCTACTAACGGCACCGAGCTGTAGACCCGATAAGGGCACTATAGCTGACCATCTGGCCTATGCCGTTCCCGCATAAATATCGAACCGATGCCCTTTTGTAACTACCGCGTTCGGCGTTGCCACGTCGGCCAGCGGCGGCGCGTAGTCCGGACGCTTCACCACCACTCGTTTGGTGGCTAACTGACGAGCAGGCTCCAGCAGCCCATCCGCATCCAGATCCGGCCCCACCAGCGACTGAAACACACGCATCTCTTTTTTCACCAGCGCGCTTTTCTGCTTATGCGGGAACATCGGGTCGAGGTACACCACCTGCGGGCGCGGCGTGATATCGGTTAACGCCGTCAGGCTCGACGCGTGAATCAACTGCAAACGCTCCTGCAGCCACGGACCGATTTCCGGGTCGGCATACCCGCGCGCCAGGCCATCGTCAAGCAGCGCAGCAACCACCGGGTTTCGTTCCAGCATTCGTACGCGACAGCCTACCGAGGCCAGTACAAACGCATCGCGCCCCAGCCCTGCGGTTGCATCGACCACATCCGGCAGGTAATCGCCTTTAATGCCGACCGCCTTCGCCACCGCTTCACCGCGGCCACCGCCAAATTTGCGCCGATGGGCCATCGCACCGCCCGCGAAATCCACGAAGATACCGCCGAGTTTAGGTTCGTCACGTTTGCGCAGTTCCAGATGTGCTGTCGTCATCACCAGCGCCATCAGGTTATCTTCATCGTGTTCCAGTCCCCAGCGGGCGGCCAGAACAGATAAGGCGCCGTCTCCGGCGCCTGTTTCATCAATTAAGCAGATTTTCAATTCCGCTTTACCCTAAATAATTCGAGTTGCATCAAGACAACAAGTGAAGGAATCCCTGGGAACGTACAAATAGTACGTGACCAGGGTGAGTGAGCGCAGTTGCCGAAGAGGCAGCTTGAAGTATGACGGGTAAATCAGCCTTTAATCCCGTAATGCTCCAGCATTGCATCCAACTGTGGCTCGCGGCCACGGAAGCGTTTGAACAGTTCCATCGGCTCTTCAGAACCGCCACGGGTGAGGATGTTATCGAGGAACGATTGTCCGGTTTGACGGTTGAAAATCCCTTCATCTTCGAAGCGAGAGAAGGCATCCGCCGCCAGCACGTCGGCCCACAGATAGCTGTAGTAACCCGCCGCGTAGCCCCCTGCAAAAATATGGCTGAAGGCATGCGGGAAGCGGCCCCAGGTTGGGCCCGGCACCACGGCGACCTGTTTCTTGATTTCGGCCAGTGTGTCGAGGATTTTCGCCCCTTGCTGCGGGTTAAATTCCGCGTGCAGACGGAAATCAAACAGACCGAACTCCAGTTGACGCAGAATAAACAGCGCCGCCTGGTAGTTTTTCGCCGCCAGCATTTTATCCAGCAGTTCCTTCGGCAGCGGTTCGCCGGTTTCATAATGGCCGGAGATAAACGCCAACGCTTGTGGCTCCCAACACCAGTTTTCCATAAACTGGCTCGGCAGTTCGACCGCATCCCATGGCACACCGTTGATACCGGAAACGCCCGCGGTTTCGATACGGGTCAGCATATGGTGCAGACCGTGGCCGAACTCGTGGAACAGGGTAATCACTTCATCGTGGGTAAACAGCGCGGGTTTGCCGTTCACCGGACGGTTAAAGTTACAGGTCAGGTAGGCAACCGGTTTTTGCAACGTGCCGTCACTTTTACGCATCTGGCCGACGCAGTCATCCATCCACGCCCCGCCGCGTTTATGTTCACGGGCATACATGTCGAGGTAGAAGCTGCCGCGCAGCTCGTTGTTTTCGTCGTACAGCTCGAAGAAACGAACTTCCGGGTGCCAGACGTCAACATCGGTGCGCTCTTTGGCAGTGATGCCATAAATACGTTTAACCACTTCAAACAGACCGTTAACGGCTTTGTTCTCCGGGAAATAAGGACGAAGCTGCTCGTCGCTGATGCTGTAGAGGTGCTGTTTTTGTTTCTCGCTGTAGTAAGCGATGTCCCACGGCTGAAGCTCATCAACGCCAAATTCCGCTTTCGCAAAGGCGCGCAGTTGAGCCAGCTCTTTCTCCCCCTGCGGACGGGCACGTTTCGCCAGATCGGTCAGGAAGTCGAGGACCTGCTGCGGGTTTTCCGCCATTTTGGTAGCCAGAGATTTAAAGGCGTAGCTTTCAAAGCCCAGCAGTTGCGCCAGTTCGTGGCGCAGCGCGAGGATCTCTTCCATTATCGGGCTGTTGTCCCATTTGCCAGCGTTCGGCCCCTGGTCAGACGCGCGCGTGGAGTAAGCGCGATACATCTCTTCACGCAGTCCCTGGTTGTCACAGTAGGTCATCACCGGCAGGTAGCTTGGGATATCCAGCGTTAACAGATAGCCTTCCTGCTCTTTGGCTTCCGCCTGGGCCTTCGCCGCAGCCAGCGCGCTTTCCGGCATACCAGCCAGCTCAGCTTCATCGGTGACTAACTTCGTCCAGCCCATCGTGGCATCAAGGACGTTATTGCTGTACAAGTTGCCGAGCTCAGACAGACGGGTGGCGATTTCACCATAGCGCTGCTGTTTTTCCTTCGGCAGACCAATACCAGAAAGCTCAAAATCGCGCAGCGCGTTATCGACCGCTTTTTTCTGTGCGGTGTTCAGGGTGGCGTAATGATCGCCATCACGCAGGTCGCGGTACGCTTTGTACAGGCCTTCATGTTGTCCAACCCAGGTGCTGTATTCAGACAGCAGCGGCAGCGTTTGTTCGTAGGCTTCACGCAGTTCCGGGCTGTTTTTCACCGAGTTCAGGTGGCTAACAGGAGAGAAAATACGCCCCAGCACATCGTCAACTTCCGCCAACGGCTGGCAGAGATTTTCCCAGGTGTACGGCGCGCCCTGCGCAACCACACGTTCAACATTTTCGCGGCAATCGTTCAGCGCCTTAGTGACGGCAGGCACGACATGCTCAGGCTGAATTTTAGAAAACGGCGGCAGTTCGAAGGGAGTCAGCAATGGATTGGTCATTAGCGCGGTCCTGTTGAAAAGAGTGAATGAAGCGCGTATCCGGCGCTGTGCATATTAATTTGTACAATGGGGTTAAGTGTAGAGGATTTCAATGCTAACCGTGACGGAAAGACGCCCGGTGGTGCTGCGCTTACCGGGCCTACGGGTAATCTGTGCCGATCTGCTGTAAACTGTGGCAAATCGTCATTTCAGCGGAATTTCATTACCCATGCTCAGTTATCGCCACAGTTATCACGCAGGCAACCACGCCGACGTCCTGAAACACACCGTCCAGAGCCTGATCATTGAATCGCTCAAAGAGAAAGAAAAACCGTTTCTCTATCTGGACACCCATGCTGGCGCTGGCCGTTATCAGCTGAGCAGTGAGCATGCCGAACGTACCGGTGAATATCTGGAAGGGATCGCCCGTATCTGGCAGCAGGACGATTTGCCTGCCGAACTGGAACCCTACATTGGCGTAGTGCAACACTTCAACCGTAGCGGTCAGTTGCGCTACTACCCGGGCTCTCCGTTAATTGCTCGCCAGCTGCTGCGCGAACAGGATAGCCTGCAATTAACTGAACTGCACCCGAGCGACTTTCCCCTGCTGCGCGGCGAATTCCAGAAAGATGAGCGCGCACGCGTGGCCAAAGCCGATGGTTATCAGCAGCTGAAAGCAAAATTGCCGCCGGTTTCACGTCGTGGGCTGATCCTTATCGATCCACCCTACGAAATCAAAAGCGACTACCAGGCGGTGGTCACCGGTATTAACGAAGGCTACAAGCGTTTCGCGACCGGCACCTATGCGCTGTGGTATCCGGTGGTTCTGCGCCAGCAAATCAAGCGCATGATCCACGATCTCGAAGACACCGGCATCCGCAAAATTCTGCAAATTGAACTGGCGGTGCGCCCGGACAGCGATCAGCGCGGTATGACAGCGTCTGGCATGATTGTGATTAACCCGCCGTGGAAGCTGGAGCAGCAGATGAACAACGTTCTGCCGTGGTTGCACAGCAAACTGGTTCCGGCAGGAACCGGTCATACCTCGGTAAGCTGGATCGTGCCGGAGTAATCGCAGCCATCGGTGGAACCTTTTAATATCAGGTATACAATCGCGAATATTTTGGCGGATGGCGTAACGCGTCTCCGCCCTACAATGAACATGAAGGAGCGGTCATGACCAAGCACTATGATTACATCGCTATTGGCGGCGGCAGCGGCGGTATTGCCTCCATTAACCGTGCAGCAATGTATGGCCAGAAATGCGCACTTATTGAAGCCAAAGAGTTAGGCGGCACCTGCGTTAACGTGGGCTGCGTACCAAAGAAAGTGATGTGGCATGCCGCCCAGGTTCGCGAAGCGATCCACATGTACGGGCCGGATTACGGTTTCGACACCACCATCAATAAGTTCGACTGGGATAAACTGATCGCCACGCGTACCGCTTATATCGATCGTATTCATACCTCGTACGACAATGTGCTGGGCAAAAATAATGTCGATGTGATTAAAGGTTTTGCCCGCTTTGTGGATGCCAAAACCATTGAAGTGAACGGTGAAACTATTACTGCTGATCATATTTTGATTGCTACCGGCGGTCGTCCGAGCCATCCGAACATTCCGGGTGTGGAATACGGGATCGACTCCGATGGCTTCTTTGAGCTGCCCGCGCTGCCGAAGCGTGTTGCGGTCGTCGGCGCAGGTTACATCGCCGTTGAGCTGGCAGGCGTGATTAACGGCCTGGGTGCCCAAACGCATCTGTTCGTGCGTAAACACGCGCCGCTACGCAGCTTCGACCCGATGATCGTCGACACGCTGGTTGAGGTGATGAACGCCGAAGGCCCGACTCTGCATACTCACGCGATTCCGAAAGCGGTCGTTAAAAACGCTGACGGCAGCCTGACCCTGCAACTGGAAGATGGTCGTAGCGAAACGGTAGATTGCCTGATTTGGGCAATTGGTCGTGAACCAGCCACCGATAACTTCAACCTGGCAGTTACTGGCGTGAAAACCAACGAAAAAGGCTACATCGTCGTTGATAAATTCCAGAACACCAGCGTGCCGGGTATTTATGCCGTCGGCGATAATACCGGCGCCGTAGAGCTGACGCCGGTTGCTGTTGCCGCGGGCCGTCGCCTGTCCGAGCGTCTGTTTAACAACAAACCGGACGAACATCTGGACTACAGCAACATCCCGACCGTGGTCTTCAGCCATCCGCCAATTGGCACCGTCGGCCTGACCGAGCAGCAGGCTCGCGAACAGCACGGCGATGACCAGGTAAAAGTGTATAAATCATCGTTTACCGCGATGTATACCGCTGTCACCACGCACCGTCAGCCGTGCCGCATGAAGCTGGTTTGCGTCGGTCCGGAAGAGAAGATTGTCGGTATTCACGGTATTGGTTTTGGAATGGATGAAATGCTGCAAGGCTTCGCGGTCGCGCTGAAAATGGGCGCAACCAAGAAAGACTTTGATAACACCGTTGCGATTCACCCAACGGCAGCAGAAGAGTTCGTTACCATGCGTTAATCGCACTTCATGAGTGTTAAAGGGCAAAGAGGGGTTAGCTCTTTGCCCTTAGTTACGTTTCCGCTATCAGTTCAAAAGTTGCAGCAGATAGCGGATCAGCTCCAGCAACGCGATTAACGCTCCCAGAACGATGATTGCTTTATCAATCACCCGTTTTCTCCATCAGATGGAGTGAGAATGCACCCGCTTACTCATCCATTGCCTGTCACGGGGCATGCTCCATTGTTAGATGATAACTATCTCACCCCGGCCAGAGCATCGGTCAACGGCACCACCCGTTTCGCCGATCAGGACTTAGAAAGCGTTTAGCGCGCGTCCGGAAGGGATTAGTTACAGAGCTAACTGGATAAGTATACAGTTCTTTTAATCGTAACTGCCAGCGCATTCTTGCAATAGTACCGTTAAGGTAATAGGATTGAAGCGTTAGATGATAACTATCTCACTTCGGCCAGAGCCACCAACTCGGGCTGAAGCGTAAAAAAACCGACGTGAAGTCGGTTTTTTTACGTCCGAATCAGGACCAGGGCAAAATCTATTTACCCTGCATATACGGCGTATACACGCCGTTTAAGCTTTCGAGGAACGCCACGATATCGTCGATATCTTCCTGCGGCAGTTCTTTACCCACCTGATAACGCAGCATCAGTTTTACCGCACCGTCGAGCGTAGGCACATCACCTCGATGGAAATAAGGCGCGGTCAGCGCAACGTTACGCAAGCCAGGGACTTTTTGACGCAGCTTGTCACGTAGTTCATTAGTGACGTTCATGCGGCCAATATCTGCGGCAGTGACCTCGCCGAAATTAAAGTCCTTTTTCAAACCCAATGGCTCAAATGAACGCCCGCCTAAAATAATACCGCCATGACAGGTCGCGCACTTATTATCTTTAAACAACTGATAGCCATGTTTCTGCTGGGCAGTTAACGCCGCTTCATCGCCGCGTAGCCATTTATCAAACGGCGAATTTGGCGTAATTAGCGTTTTCTCAAACTCAGCAATCGCATCGGTAATATTATCTCCGCTGAATCCCTGCGGATAAACCGCGATAAACTCTTGTTTGAGTTGCGGATCTTTATCCAGTTTCTGAATAATTTCATCCCAGGATTTAGACGCCATCTCGATAGGGTTCAACGGCGGGCCGCCTGCCTGCGCCTGCAATGTTGGCGCACGGCCATCCCAGAATTGTTCAACGTTGAAGACTGAGTTAAATACCGTCGGCGCGTTGATAGGACCAACCGCGCCGCCTACGCCGATTGACGTTTTGCGGCCATCCACGCCGCCCGCATTCAGGGCATGGCAGTGCGCGCAAGAAATCGTGCTGTCACCGGAAATACGCGGGTCGTGATAAAGCGTAAAGCCCAGCGCCACTTTGCGGGCATCGGTCGGAATGCTTTCCGGTATCGGCTGCACAGGCTCATTACGATGCTGCACGGCGGTATCGTTACTGGCGTAATACTGCTCGCGCTGTTTCGCAATCCAGCCCAGGATCTCTGCTCGCTCCGTATCGCTTACCTTGCCGGCCCAGTGCAGTGCGGTATAACGCGTCGGCGGCATGGTGTCGTACTGCATCACCCATTCAATTTTATTCAGGTCGCTTTGCGAAACGGGTTTATCTGCGACCAGCGCCGCACGAACGGCCTCAAGATTGAATGATTTGTATCCCAGTTGAATATCGTAATTCATCAACTGCTTAGCGACAGGAAAAGAAGAATAGAAAGGTAATTCAGCTGAAGGCGTGTGACAATAATCGCATCCTTTTTCGCGTAAAAAACCTAATACTTTATTATTTTCTTCCAGCGTAGAGGCCTGAACATCTGCCTGTTTACTACGTTGATTATCGTGATACCACACATAACCGGATAATCCAAAATAACAAATCACGACGCCAGCTATGGCTATCGCGGTAAGACGGGTAATGATTTTCATTATTTTACCCTCACCGTTGTGAGTTATTGTGACCCAGAAAAATTAGAATAATGAGTGCATAGTCTTTATCAGACTTAACCATCATAGAAAGTAAGGGATTTATTATTTTGATAAGTATCAAGCAATTACATGGGGGATAACTATCGATAGAATAGCCTGTGCCTATTACGGAGATAAGCCGTTATGGTTTTCCGTTCACAACTCGTTGCAATCGAATGTTCTGAAAATGAAATATCTTCAGGTCACGCAGAATTATGAATTCTTCATTATATTCATTGGGATAGTCTTATTTTCTAAATAATATACAGCACTAAAATGTGATCAACCGCACGCTTTACTCACCAGACACCGAAGCGAATGTCTACGCTTAACTGACGACCGGGCAATAGCCTTAATCTTTCAACGTCCATCGGAGGTCTTTCTCATTATGCTCAACCAGAAACTACCCCACG
The DNA here is from genome assembly GCF_006385635.1 of Citrobacter sp. CF971. Classification (NCBI taxonomy): domain Bacteria; kingdom Pseudomonadati; phylum Pseudomonadota; class Gammaproteobacteria; order Enterobacterales; family Enterobacteriaceae; genus Citrobacter; species Citrobacter sp. CF971. The sequence continues at coordinate 4,693,596 of NZ_CP041051.1, forward strand.
CCCCTTCAGAAGAAATGACGATCGATATCGATCTGCTTTATGAAATGGATCCGTGCGAGTTAAAGCTGGATGAAATGATTGAGGCAGAGCCAGAGCCGGAGATGATTGCAGGGTTACCCGCGTCAGATGCGTTAACCCCCGCCGATCGTTACCTCGAGCTGTTTGAACACGTCCAGTCATCCAAACTATTTGCTGATAGCAAAACCTTCCCTGATTGTGCGCCCAAAATGGACCCACTGGACATTTTGATCCGCTATCGCAAAGTTAAACGCCACCGCGACTTTGATCTGCGACGTTTCGTCGAGAACCATTTCTGGCTACCGGAAACGCCCTCCAGTGAATATGTGTCCGATCCGGCAAGCTCGCTGAAAGAGCATATCGATCAACTGTGGCCTGTGCTGACGCGCGAGCCGCAGGATCATATTCCCTGGTCCTCGCTGCTGGCGTTACCGCAATCATATATTGTGCCCGGCGGACGTTTTAGCGAAACCTACTACTGGGATTCCTACTTTACCATGCTGGGTCTGGCAGAGAGCGGTCGCGAAGACCTGCTGAAATGTATGGCGGATAACTTTGCCTGGATGATTGAAAACTATGGCCACATCCCCAACGGTAACCGTACTTACTATCTAAGCCGTTCGCAGCCGCCGGTCTTTGCGCTGATGGTGGAACTGTTTGAAGAGGATGGCGTACGCGGCGCACGTCGTTACCTTGAACATCTGAAAATGGAATACGCATTCTGGATGGATGGCGCCGATTCCCTGGTGCTCAACCAGGCCTACCGTCACGTGATCAGAATGTCGGACGGCTCTCTGCTCAACCGCTATTGGGACGATCGTGATACCCCGCGTGATGAATCATGGCTTGAAGACGTTGAGACCGCCAAGCATTCGGGTCGTCCACCCAATGAGGTGTATCGGGATTTGCGCGCGGGCGCGGCCTCCGGCTGGGATTATTCCTCGCGCTGGCTACGCGATGCAGGCCGCCTTGCCAGCATACGCACCACGCAGTTCATCCCGATTGATCTGAACGCCTTCCTCTACAAGCTGGAAAGCACTATCGCCAATATTTCCGCGCTGAAAGGCGACAAAGAAACGGAAGCGCAGTTTCGCCAGAAAGCCAGTGACCGTCGCGATGCGGTAAACCGCTATCTGTGGGACGATGAAAACGGCTGCTATCGCGATTACGACTGGCGGCGCGAACAAATGGCCCTGTTCTCTGCCGCCAGTATTGTGCCGCTGTATGTCGGTATGGCAACACATGAACAAGCCGACCGGCTTGCTAACGCGGTTCGCAGTCGCCTGCTCACGCCCGGTGGTATTTTAGCCACGGAGCATGAAACTGGGGAACAGTGGGATAAACCGAACGGCTGGGCGCCGCTGCAGTGGATGGCGATTCAGGGCTTCAAACTGTACGGTGACGACCATCTCGGGGATGAAATCGCCCGTAACTGGTTGAAAACGGTGAATCTCTTTTATCAGGAACACCACAAGCTTATCGAAAAATACCACATAGCCGACGCAGCGCCGCGCGAAGGCGGCGGCGGGGAATATCCGTTGCAGGACGGCTTTGGCTGGACCAATGGCGTGGTGCGCCGACTCATCGGTTTGTATGGCGAACCCTAGCGGTTGACGGTCTGATTCATCAGGATGTCAGTTAATCGCATCGTACAACTCGGCGTGAATTTTCTGCCATTTCTTGTTCTCAGGGCTTGGCTGGGCGCGAACACGCAGCTCGGCCTGCTCAAGATTATATTGCTGACGCGCAACGACCGCAGGCACCGAACAAAAACTTTGCAGATAACTTTTATGCAGCGATGTGAGTGACGCCCCATTCGACATCGCATGGCTGAGCGTAGTCATAAACTGTCGGCATGGTTTGCTTTCATCCATCTGCGAAGGGTAACGCAGCAGCAGTCTCAACACCTCGGTATTGCCCGCTGAGAACGCCTGCTCCGTCCACGCCAGCTTCCAGTCCATCCCACCCTGCAGGAACAGTGACGTCACGCGGGTGTCATTGCGATCAATAGCCGCCCGCATGTTAAAGGCATCCCAGGTGATACCCATTCGGGTCACCGCCTCCCGCGCGCTGGGGGCATCACGCCGTGGTTCCTCCTGCACAATTTCAACGGATTGTCCGGATGACGCCTGTGGCGCTGGCGAAGTGAATAACCAGAACGCACCCAGCGAAATCGCCAGCACCATCACGCCGACTGCTACCCACAACATGCCGGAAATCAGCTGTTCACGTTCTTCCGCCGAACGTTTGGCTCGCTTCTCCGGCGGATCAATACTGTCTGCGATTTCATGCTTATCGCCTCCTGCTTGCTCGTCTTTTTGCTTTGCCGTTTCCCAAAACTGGCGGACCATGGACTCATCAGATTCCAGATACGACGCAGGATTAATGCGCGTACGTCGTTCTTCAAACGCCCGTTGCACAGGATGAGTTATCTGCCGGTACTGGTAGTCCAGCAACAGCAATTGTACTGAGGTTAGCGGTTGTTGCGCGATAACACAGTTACGAGCCAGGCGGCAATCATCCAAAAACATGCGTAGCGTGATGCGCGGCTCAACAAACGACATCAGCACCGAGGTATCGTTAAAAATCTGTGTAAAGTGGCGAACAAATAATTTCTTATCGACGACCATCAGTGCCAGCTCGCTAAACATCATACCGTCCAGCGCATCTCGTCCTTCGCCCAACTTTAGCCAGCGACGCAGACGTTCACCGCCAAAGTGCTGTTTCAGAAAGCTGTTGAGAGGATGTTGATCCGGCCATACCCGCGCAATCAGGGATTTGAGGGTTAATTCTATTGCGCGAAGTTGACGCTGCGCCCGCATCTGAGCATCCGGCTCTACAGGTGGAATTTCGGTTTGATACTTCAGGATGGGCTGTTGCTGGCGTAATTGTTCCAGAGAGGCCACAAAGCGCAGCGCTGAAATCAGCTGGTTTTCACTGACGTCCTGGCCATTTTCATATTGGGGTACACTCTGTTGAAGATGGCGTAGCCGCAGAGTGAACTGGCTCAATTGCGCATCATTCATCTGCAACCGTCTGGCGACAGCCCCCCAGCCGCCCAGATTCAGTCGAGCCTGATCCAGTTGTTCGAGAAACCACCGAGGGTCTTTGCCTTCTGTGACATGTACGCCTAACAGCAATAATATTTCTATCGACGCCTGACGGATAATCCCCAGACAATGTTCAAAGGGTGTACATGTCGCTTGTAACGCGCTATTGGTCATCATCTTCCCTAAAAGGACCCAAAACGTGCGGCCTCATCATGGTATGTAATTATCTTTTTTAAACGCAACGTTGTGCCGATGTAGACTAAAACACATTCATATAGCAAATAAATAAGTTTTACAGTGACTTCCGCACAATCATTGAAAATTATTCTGGAGATAAGCCTGTGCCTGTATTGCAAACATCACGTCTGCTCTGCCGCCCACTGACAGAAAATGACTGGACGTTCTTCTTAACGCTACAGAAGAATCCAGATGTGATGCGCTTTGTCGCTGACACGCGTACTGAAGAGGAGATACGGATAGCCTTCAACTCCCGCCTGCCTGAATGGTCTCCCGGCAGCCCGCACTGGCTATGTCTGGTCCTGTGCGATAAGGCATCGGGAGCACCGCTTGGAGTGACTGGATATATTCATGAAAACAATGAATGTGCCGAGGTCGGTTTTCTGCTCGCCCCTGAAGCGCAGGGGAAAGGTTATGGTACTGAATCTCTGCATGCAGTTTGCGATTTTGCATTTACCACCGGAGGGCTACGCCGGCTTACGGCTTGCGTCACCGCAGGAAACGAAGCCTCACGGCGTCTGTTGGAAAAGGTCGGGTTCATTCACGAAGGCACGCTGCGGGAAAGCTACTGGCTGCATCAAACCTGGAATGATGACTGGATTTTCGGCCTGTTAAAACACGACTATCAGCCACCCGCAGAATAAGACATTTTGCTGAAAAAACTGGCTGTATGACAACTGGCGTAACGGAGGCGGTTTCTTAAAATAGGTCTCTTTGTACAGAGATGAATATGCCACTCCATTCAACGTATTTCACGCCCGCCTGTGTTGCATTTATTAAACAATGGCAAGGCCTGTCACTGGAAAAGTATCAGGACAAAAATGGTGTCTGGGTGATTGGCTACGGGCACGAAATCACATCCGATGAAAGCTTTCCTGCGCCTGTTTCGGTAACGCAGGCAGAAACACTACTGCTCGCGGATCTGGAAATCTGCGAGGAATTCATACACCAGAAAATGCCGCAAATAAAAGAAAGGTTTCAACAGGAAGCGTTAATTGCGTGGATGCTCAGCGTGGGGATAAGCCGGTTTTGTGCTGCAGAATTCTGCTCGGGGGTTATTTCACAGCCAGAATCGTTCTGACTGTGAAATATTCGCCCGTTAAATAGCGTCGTTTAACATCATTGCCGCCTGCGTACGGTTTTTTACCTCGAGGCGCTGATACAGCGATTCAAGATGGGCTTTGACCGTTCCGGTGCTGATATTTAACAATCGACCAATTTGTTTATTTGATTCTCCGGCGGCAAGCATAGTCAGAATCTCTCGCTGACGCGCACTAAGCGATCTGATATTTTGCCCGCTGCTCTCGGGGGTTGTCATACAATCTCTGGGGATAAATACCATTCCCATCGCAATGCTATTGAGAGCCAGCGTGAAGGTTTCCGCGTCAGAGTCGCGTGGAACAATGGCCAGCACATTCAATTGCGTAACCTCCTGCAGCCATTTTTTACGGCAGTCCGTTGCTGTTACCAGCACTTTTACTGTCGAAAAGCGTTGCGCTATCTGCTGTAGCAAGTTACGGCAGAACTCGGCGTCCTGGTCGCCATCCAGCATTATCAGTGCATCAGGGGTGTCTTCCAGTTTCTGCCAAAGGTCATCTGCCTGACTGACACCCTGAACATCCACTCCTGGAATACGCTCTTGTAAACTTACATTCATTCCATGAATAAATATCGACTGCCTGTCAAACATTATTACCTGCATTACTTATCTCCGTCTGAATAAGATACTAGCCTTAACACGCGGAAGGGTATTACCCGAGGGGTAAAATAAGAAGTCACCATTTGGCGGGGGCCATTTTACCGATAGACGGAGAAGAAAAAAGTAGAAATCGCAAATAGTTACAGCTCAAACCAAATAATCACACAAAGGGACAAAAGTGGCGCTAAACATTAAGGAAATCCTTAATATCCAATACTCAAAACTAGCTTATTAATATTAATTTTTGGAGTCTATATTTTCTAATAAAAATAAGGAACTCACAGTAACAGACAAATATGTTACAAAATAAAATGTCGCATCAATTGATCATCACCTGTGGTTTCCCCAGGCAGTATTGCTGTATCAATCGACACTAAAGGTTGCGGGCGATTGCATCACTCCGATCAGATCTTCAAGTGGAACGGGTCTGCATAAATAATACCCTTGTAAAAAATCACAGCGTTTCATGCGCAGATAATCGGCCTGAACCTGAGTCTCAACGCCCTCGGCAATCATTCGCAGACCCATCTTCTGCGCCAGCTCAATAAGCGTATCGACAATGCGGGTATCGCCCCCCTCACCAATCTGGCTGACAAACAGTTTATCTATCTTAATAAACTCCGGTTCCAGCGCGTGGAGGTAACACAGATTCGAGTATCCCGTCCCGAAATCATCTAACGCTACGGCGATATTGGATTTTCTCAACGCGGCAAACCACTCGCTTAGCTGAGGGGTAAAGTGCAGAGGGCGTCTTTCGGTAATTTCGATAACCAGTTGAACCTGAACCGGGGCAAGCTTTTGCATGAGCGCCACGACGTCCGACTCAAAGCGCGGATCGAGGCAGTTTTCGGGGCTCAGATTTAGGTTAAGGTAAAGTCCATTTGGGAAAAGGGGGAGCCGCGACTGCAGGTCGGCAATGACTTGCTGAATAAGTTGATGCGTCAGCGAGGCGATAAGACCATGCTCTTCCGCAAGGGGAATAAATATATCAGGGGGAATAGCGCCATACTGGGGATGCGTCCACCTGGCGAGTACCTCAATACCTGCAATTTCACCCGTCTGGCTGTTAAAAATGGGTTGATACACCGGTTGGAACTGCCGTTGAAGAATGGCTGCATTCAACGTTTTTACCGGTGCACAGGTGAGGAAACGGGCCAGTAATTCGCTGGCGTCAGAGAATAATATCGGGAGTTGCCTGGTTGTGGTAATCATCACGAGCCTCAAGCGTGCGGCGGCCTATTGAGGGCAACCGCACAGCAATCATCAGAACCTGACCCAATCGCCCTGGCCGTTATTGGTATCTATCGAACAATAACGCTATTTAGCGAAAATACATTGAAAATAAAAAGTAAAGATAACGATAAAAAAAGCCCCTCGCACTGCATGCTCAGGGCAAATACCTGGGTTGACATCACTCACTCAGGTTATCTATTTTCTCCCTTTTTTTGACAGCATGAGTTGGGAGTTCGCTCACTTTGTAATAAACGGGAATGACATCAGGATAATTGATGACATAACCCTGACCTCTTATATTAAGGATAAAATCCCTGGGTAACCCCAGCAGGCCAAGTTTATTATTAAGATTGTGCAGGACTTGCCATAATCTTTGCGCAGAGGGGCTCAGATTATGCGCTTCCCAGATTTTCTCAAATAATTCTTCTTTCGGTACCGGCTGGCTCCTGGCATTTATTAATAAATACAGGAAAAGCCTGAGCATTGTTTCATTAAAGTAAATTGACGCAAAAACGATGTTTTTCTCGGTATGGCTACCAGTAAGCCGATACAGTCGGCGATTAGAAATGTCAAAATGAATTTCAGCACCAATCATAAATCCATATAGACGATAGCCCATATCTTATACCCACGTTAAATGAAGACGAACATGCACCTCTACATATAAGCGTTGAGATAATCCATACCGTTTGTATGGTGGATTATATGACTGCTATAAATGCTTTCCAATCTTCATCCCAATCTACTATGAGGAAGCGGTCGTTTAGTATTCGTTTATGGTAGATTTAAGGTTATAAATGAAATTCACGATTTATTATTCTTCCTATGCGAAATTTTTAGCACATAGGCCATGTTTTCACATACGCGATCGAACGCTCAATTTTTAATGTCGAATTTTTAACATTTCAAAGAATTAAATTCTGAATCCGTGCGGGATGAGGAAGTGATCATGGTTTCTTCTGAGACAAATCCGCTGTCGAAGAAAAATGAGTTATTCAGAAAGTTTATCCCGGATTTCTTTCGGCACCGCGATCGCTGAATTAGATTGCAGATAATACCGGTAAACGCCACCAGCTATATTTTTACCTGGAGTGGCGCACCGGTTTTCTATTGCTCAAAAGCTGAATAAGATACGAGCGATTTACAGGAACATTCCGCCCGATACTTCGATACGCTGCGCTGTCATCCAGGCCAGCTCATCGCTGAGCAACGCGGCAATCGCGTCGCCAATATCATCCGGCAAGCCCGCGCGTCCCAACGCCGTTTGCGATGCCACATATGCATTCAGCTCTTTATTATCCCGCAGTCGACCGCCGCCAAAATCGGTTTCAATCGCCCCAGGCGCGATGATATTTACTGAAATACCCCGCTCTCCCAGTTCTTTCGCCTGATAACGCGTCAGTACTTCCATCGCCCCTTTCATTGAGGCATAGGCGGCATACCCTGGCAGCGCAAAACGCGCCAGTCCCGATGAAACATTCAGGATCCTGCCGCCATTCTGGATCAACGGCAACAGACGTTGGGTCAGGAAGAAGGGGCCCTTAAAGTGAATGTTCACAAATTGATCAAACATCGCTTCGGAGGTATCGGCAAAAGCGCCATACAGACCAATTCCGGCATTGTTCACTAAATAATCAAACGCCTCACGATTCCACATGCTCTTCAGCTGCGCTTGTACCTCATGGGTAAAGGACTCAAAGCCAGCCACATCGCTGACATTCAGTTGTATTGCCGCAGCTTTTCTGCCTTTTTGCTCAATTTCAGCAACCACATCCAGCGCCGCCTGCTGCTGGCTGTTGTAGGTAAAGATAATGTCCGTTCCTCTGTCAGCCAGCTTAAGTGCGGCGTTTTTACCGAGCCCACGACTACCACCAGTCACTAATGCGATACGTTGCGTCATAAGAAACCTCATTTCCGACGTTGTGATGATTGAGATAAAGCTTATTAGGTGATAGAAAAACAATAAATGTCGTCTGTTGCGCATTACTGTTTCATTTGGAACAACAATAGGGCATAAGAATGGATAAAATTCACGCAATGCAGTTATTCATCCGCGTCGCAGAACTGGAGAGCTTTTCGCGTGCGGCAGACACCCTTGGTCTTCCTAAAGGTAGCGTATCGCGCCAAATCCAGGCCCTGGAAAATCATCTGGGCACACAGTTGTTGCACCGCACTACCCGCCGCGTTCAGCTCACACAAGACGGTATGATCTATTACGAACGCGCAAAAGATTTGTTGAGCAATCTGGATGAACTGGATGGACTATTTCATCACGATCCATCCAGCATCAGCGGCAAGCTGCGCGTCGATATGCCGGTTGGCGTGGCGAGAAACCTGGTGATGCCCCGCTTACCCACTTTCTTGCATCAGTATCCCGGCCTTGAGCTCGAACTCAGCAGCAGCGACCGCCTGGTGGATTTGGTCCGCGAAGGTTTCGACTGTGTGGTACGCGTAGGCACGCTGAAAGATTCAGGGCTGATTGCGCGCCCAGTGGGGAAACTCACGCAGATTAACTGCGCCAGCCCGCAGTACCTCGCCCGCTTTGGTTATCCGGAAAGCCTGGAGGATTTAGCTTCACATGCAGTGGTGCACTACTCGGTCAATTTGGGAACGCGTGCGCAAGGTTTCGAAGTGGCGACAGAAAACGGCACGCAATGGGTTAAAACCGGCGGCATGCTAACGGTAAACAGTACCGAAACCTATCACGCGGCATGCCTTGCCGGTCTGGGCATTATTCAGGTACCGCGCGTTGGCGTGCGTGATGCCCTGCGCGCCGGTACGCTGGTCGAAGTGTTGCCGCAATATCGCGCCGAGCCAATGCCGGTCTCTTTGCTTTATCCGCATCGACGCAACCTCTCTCGCCGGGTACATCTGTTTATGGAATGGCTGACTGGCGTGATGAAAGACTATGTGGACTGACAAGCTATACTGTCCTGAGAATGAACAGAACAAGGATTATTGCCCTGATGACGCAGGAAAAAGAGATTAAACGCCCCATTCAGGAACTTGAGCACGCCCCCATCCTAAAAATTGAGCCCCTGGAGCAGGAAAATACAGAAACCAATGGTAAGACCAACCAGGCGTTGAAAACTGCCCTGACCTTCGCTGAAAAAGTTCAACGCCAGCCCATGATTGCCCATCTGATTCGGGCTGCGGAGCGGTTTAACGATCGCATGGGAAATCAGTTTGGCGCCGCGATTACCTACTTCTCGTTTCTGTCGATGATCCCTATTCTGATGGTGTCGTTTGCCGCCGCGGGTTTTATTCTCGCTTCGCATCCTACGCTGTTACAGGATATCTTCGGCAAAATTCTGCTCAACGTCAGCGATCCGACGCTCGCCTCTACGCTGAAAAACACCATTAATACTGCCGTACAGCAACGTACCACCGTCGGTCTGGTGGGGCTTGGCATCGCGCTCTATTCCGGCATTAACTGGATGGGAAACCTGCGCGAAGCAATTCGTGCCCAGTCGCGGGATGTCTGGGAGCGTACCCCGCAGGATCAGGAAAAAATTTGGGTCAAATATCTGCGTGATTTTATCTCATTGATTGGCTTACTGATTGCGCTGATTGTTACTCTGTCCATTACCTCCATTGCCGGCTCCGCCCAGCAGATGATTATCTCTGCGTTGTATCTCGACGGTATCGAATGGCTGAAGCCCGCCTGGCGACTGATCGGCCTGACCATCTCTATTTTCGCCAACTACTTGCTGTTCTTCTGGATTTTCTGGCGGCTACCGCGTCACCGACCGCGTAAAAAAGCGCTCATACGCGGCACATTTATCGCGGCTCTGGGGTTTGAAGTCATCAAAATGATCATGACATATACCCTGCCGTCACTGGTGCAATCGCCGTCAGGCGCGGCGTTTGGTTCCGTACTTGGATTGATGGCGTTCTTCTACTTCTTCGCTCGTCTGACTCTGTTTTGCGCTGCCTGGATTGCCACAGCAGAATACAAAGACGACCCGCGTATGCCGGGGAAAACGCAGTAGCCGCCGCCGGATTAGTTGTTAATTGCCGGATGGCGACGCACGCGTCTTATCCGGCCTACGGGTGAGTTTTGTAGGCCGGATAAGCGCAGCGCCATCCGGCAATTATAATGCCGCCCAATCTCACCGATTTAGTGAATAAATCCAACCCGTAACTTTTATTTAACCAAAAACCAGTTTTATCATCTAAGTTTTAAATTATGTGAAGCATTTCATGGAAGTGAAATCTCGAGCCTAAAAATTATCCCCTTTTTGCTCTATTTTTGACCGCTCTCAAAGTTTGTTACAGATTGAAATGTCTCTTTTGCTGTGCGTAATATGGCCTCTCGTTCGGCCAAAAATAAGAAAATATTATGCAAGCAACAGCCACAACACTCGACAACGAACAGGAACACACCCCGGTCAACTCGCGCAATAAAGTCGTCGTCGCCTCGCTCATTGGCACCGCCATTGAGTTCTTCGACTTCTATATTTACGCCACCGCCGCGGTGATCGTGTTCCCGCATATCTTCTTCCCGCAGGGGGATCCGACTGCCGCGACGCTACAGTCCCTGGCGACTTTTGCTATCGCCTTTGTGGCACGCCCGATCGGTTCTGCGGTATTCGGGCATTTCGGCGATCGCGTCGGTCGTAAAGTCACGCTGGTTGCTTCGTTACTCACCATGGGGATTTCGACGGTCGTCATTGGTCTGCTGCCGGGCTATGAAACGATCGGCATTTTCGCCCCACTGCTGCTGGCGCTGGCGCGTTTTGGCCAGGGGTTAGGTCTGGGCGGTGAATGGGGCGGTGCTGCGCTGCTGGCGACGGAAAACGCGCCACCGCGCAAACGCGCTCTGTACGGATCATTTCCGCAGTTGGGCGCGCCTATCGGCTTCTTCTTCGCCAATGGTACCTTTCTGCTGCTCTCCTGGCTGCTGACCGACGAGCAGTTCATGAGCTGGGGTTGGCGCGTACCGTTCATCTTCTCTGCGGTACTGGTGATTATCGGTCTGTACGTTCGCGTTTCGCTGCATGAATCCCCGGTCTTCGCCAAAGTAGCCGCGGCGAAAAAGCAGGTGAAAATCCCGCTGGGTACCCTGCTGACCAAACATGTTCGCGTGACGATCCTCGGCACGTTCATCATGCTGGCGACCTATACGCTGTTCTATATCATGACCGTCTATTCGATGACGTTCAGTACCGCTGCCGCGCCTGTGGGACTTGGCCTGCCGCGTAATGAAGTGTTGTGGATGCTGATGATGGCGGTGATTGGCTTTGGCGTCATGGTGCCGGTGGCGGGCCTGCTGGCCGACGCATTTGGTCGTCGCAAGAGCATGCTCATCATCACCACGCTTATCATTCTGTTTGCGCTGTTTGCCTTTAAACCACTGCTCGGCTCTGGCAATCCGGTGCTGGTTTTCGCCTTCCTGTTGCTGGGCTTAAGCCTGATGGGGCTGACATTTGGTCCGATGGGTGCGCTGCTGCCGGAGCTGTTCCCGACTGAAGTGCGCTATACGGGAGCGTCGTTCTCGTACAACGTTTCGTCGATTCTTGGTGCGTCCGTTGCCCCTTACATTGCCGCATGGCTGCAGGCGAATTACGGCCTGGCGGCGGTCGGTACGTATCTGGCATCGATGGCGGCGTTAACGCTGATTGCGCTGCTGTTAACCCATGAGACACGGCATCAATCGCTGTAATTTGATTGCCTGATGGCGCTATGCTTATCAGGCCTACTGACTGCAATCCCCCGTAGGCCGGATAAGGTGTTTACACCTCATCCGGCGCTCTCATCACTTCTTCATCTGCGACAGGATTGTCCGGCACTGATTAGCATCCCCTTCAGAAGGTGAAATCAGCGCCAGCAGGGCTGCCGCTGGCGTCACCAACGTTGCCAGCGCAGCAGCAACCGCACCGCGCGCAATCAGCGGTCCAGCCTTCACGCCTGCCTGCGGATTCTTAAAGGTGCCGCGAACATACAACGGCGAACGCAGAGTAATAATACGAATCCCTTTGCTCTCCGGATCGATGGTTAAATCCAGTTGCTCCGACGCAAAACTTGCCGTACCGGTGACATTAATGACTGCGTTTTCTGTATCAAAAGCAAAAATCTGCGGACGCGCCACGCCGTTAACAATATCCAGATTCGCCGCCGCGCAGTTCACCCGCACTTCGTCATCGCCAAATATCTGCCCGACAAGATAGTTCCCCAGATTCAAGCCCACAATTTCCATCAGATTCCGGCTGATCAAACCGTCATTCATCAGCAGTTTCAGGTTGCCATTGCTGTTACCCAACAGCGCCGCCACCGAGTTTCCGCTCCCACTAAACCTGGCGTCACCGTTCATTTCACCAAGCGTTTTTTGCATCAGTTCCACATCCGGCATCAGCGCTTTAAGCTTCAGGCGGCGAGCCTGGATATCCGCCTGCCCCCGCATCGGCTTTTTATCCCCTTCCAGATGGATGCTGGAAACAATGCTGCCTCCCGCAAGACCAAATTTCAGCGGTTGCAGACGCAGGTCGGCATTTTTCAGGATGATATGAGTGGAGAGATCGCTGATCGGCAGACTACTGCCATGCTCAATACGCCGTCCTTTGAAACGCACGTCAGCGTCCATTACGTTCCATTTGTCTGTTTCAAAACGGTCATACGGCAACACCTTGTCCGCAGGCTGAACGCTCTTCTCACCTTTGCGCTGTTCAGATTGTTTTGCCCGCTCCGCCCCTTTGCCTGAATCCACCCCGATCAGCGGCCCCAAATCGGCCAGCCTCAGCTGGCGTGATTCCACATCGCCCTTCAGCATGGGTCGCGGCTTGCCGGTGGTGTAGGCCAGCGTTCCGTGAATATCGCTGTCGCCAATGCGGCCATTGAAATCGCGATAATCAAAAACAGAGGATTTTTCCGGGTCAATTTTCGCTACCAGACGTCCGTCGGTTTCAAACGGCGGCGTATCCGGGAGCAGCACGCCGGTCAAATCGTATAAATCCCCTAGCGAATCTCCCGAGAATTTAAGTCGCAGATCCGCCCCGCCCATGTTCATCGGATCGTTTATCGTGCCGATAAACGCTACGCGCGTATTGCCCGAACGGAAATCAGCCTGAATCGGGAAAGGCGTATCTTCACCACGCAGCGCCAGCATTCCGCCAATTTTTCCGCTACCGCTTAGCGGTTCGCCGTTATATCGCCCTTGCACTTTCAGACCAAACACGTAGTCCTCGACGCGGGCGTTGCTCTCTTTACCTTTTGCGCCGGTCACTTCGCTAAAGGGCAACGGTTTGCCAAGCGGATCGACCAGGATCTCAATCTCCGACTTCGTCACCTTATCGTTAATGGCGATGCGTCCCTGGTCAAACAGAATGTTATCCAGCCGGAACGACCACGCGGATGGCGGCGCATTAGAATCGCGGTTTTCGTCCCCAGCTAAGTTAAAGGTCCAGTTATTGTTTTTCTCCGACAGGCGGATCAGCCGCGCATCGGGTTTGACCAGCTTGACCCACGGGAGCCAGACGGTTTTTGTCAGCAGTGCCAGTGGTGCGAGCGTAGCTTCAACACGCGGGAGATGCACCATGGTAACGTCAGGAATGTCTGGCGGGTTGCCGAGGATGATATCTTCAGCATGAACATGCGGCCACGGAACCCAGCTACGCCAGCCGGTTTCCTGCTTCTGGCGTTCCCAAACCACGCCCAGGTCACCCCGTATAGCAAAGGGCCGGTTGAGTTCTGTAGAGACTTTCTGGTTGATGGTCGGTTTGAGCCGGTTCCAGTCAAATGTCGCAATCACAATGATGAGTACGACGATCAACAACAAGAAAACCCCTATTACTGAAGTGGTTATTTTACCTGTTTTCGTCATGTCTAACCTCTCTACTTCCTTCCTTGCCTGTCCTAAAGATAGTCCAGCAGGATGAAAAGGAGGTGTGCTACGTCCTCATCAAAGCGACAGGATCACCTCTTCAAGCGTGTCCAGAGGCACTGGACGAGAGAGAAAATAGCCTTGTGCGGCAAAAGCCGGTGAGTTTTGCACATCGCGCCACTCTTCCAGCGTTTCAACGCCTTCGACAATCACGCCGCGGCAATAGCGGTTCATCAGCTGTAATAGTAGTGTGAAGAGATTACGTCCCTCCGGCGTCTTGCGCAGCATGACGAACAGGTCTCGCGCCACTTTGATATAGTCATAATTCACTTCACTAAGCGCCGAGAAGTTCGCCATTCCGGTACCAAAATCATCCAGCCAGAGCGGGCCAAACTCGCACATTGAGGCGAAGGACGACCCCTTCGGTAAGCGGATATGTTCCACTAGCTCAAAACGCAGCCACGGCAGGCCTTCAATGATTTTCAGGATTTCGGGATCCTGGCGCATCGCTATGAGCGTTGGTCCGTCGACGTTCACGGAAGCCAGCAGGTTGTTGGCTCTGAAAAAGTCCCCTTTCAGCTCAAGTTGAAGAAGTTGCTCTATCACCACATCAACACGATGTCGGACGGTTACTTCGGCAAAATAGCGGTCTGGCGCAATACGTTGGGATGGATTATCAGGATGGCTCACGACAGTCAGCAGTTCAACGGCCATCAGTCGTCCGTTGGTCTGGTAAATTGGCTGGTAGGTGTAAGCACGCTCGCACTGCAGCCAATAGCGTCTCTCCTGCAAGTTTTCAATACTCGCATCGAGCGTAATGAGCTGCTGGGTAACCTGCTTTATCATCTGAGATGTCCTGTAAATAAGAGTGTGACTGACCGGACTCGTCAAAGGTTATCGGCGCTCAGACGCAGAACTTTACGTTCAGCTGTGCGCAAAAATAAAAACTAAGCGGCAAAAACAACGCAGAACACGTGCTGGCTCAAAAAAATAATGGAACGTTGTTTTAATATAGTTGACCACTTAAAACCCACAGCGCACACTAACGCTAATTTTTTTCAGAGCAGGTTACGACTATGTCCAGAAAGATTGCCGTGATTGGCGAATGCATGATTGAGCTGTCACAGAAAGGCGCTGACGTTCAGCGCGGATTCGGTGGCGACACGTTGAATACATCCGTTTATATCGCCCGTCAGGTCGATGCTACGGCACTTTCCGTACACTATGTGACTGCACTGGGTACTGACAGTTTTAGCCAACAAATGCTGGAGTCCTGGCAGGGTGAAAACGTGGATACCTCATTAACCCAGCGCATGGAAAACCGCCTGCCGGGTCTCTACTACATTGAGACCGACAGCACTGGCGAGCGCACCTTCTATTACTGGCGTAATGAAGCCGCCGCAAAATTCTGGCTGGAGAGCGAGCAGTCTGCCGCGATTTGCGAAGAGCTGGCGACATTTGATTACTTGTATCTGAGCGGAATCAGCCTGGCGATTTTAAGCCCGGCAAGTCGTGACAAGCTGCTGTCGTTGCTGCGTGAATGCCGTGCCAACGGTGGAAAGGTCATTTTTGATAATAACTACCGCCCACGTCTGTGGAGCAGCAAAGAAGAAACCCAGCAGGTGTATCAGCAGATGCTGGAATGCACCAATATCGCATTCCTGACGCTGGACGATGAAGACGCGCTGTGGGGTGAAAAACCCGTTGCTGAGGTGATTGCCCGTACTCACGCAGCTGGTGTACAGGAAGTGGTTGTGAAGCGTGGCGCAGACTCTTGCCTGGTTTCCATCGCGGGCGAAGCGCTCATCGACGTTCCGGCCGTTAAATTGCCGAAAGAGAAGGTGATCGATACCACTGCGGCCGGAGACTCCTTCAGCGCCGGATATCTGGCGGTACGTCTGACCGGTGGCGATGCTGCTGAGGCCGCAAAACGCGGCCACCTGACAGCAAGCACCGTGATTCAGCATCGCGGGGCGATTATCCCACGCGACGCTATGCCGCAATAACGTCGATTATCCGGTCTGCATACCGTAGGCCGGGCAAGCGAAGCGCCCCGGCATCTCCAATGCCGGATGGCGGCGTAACCGTCTTATCCGGCCTACAGGTTATTGTACCGGCGGGATATCCGTCACTTCAGGGTGTGATTCATCCGTTTCAACAGATGTTGCCGCTGCGGTAACGGGCGCCATAATGCTATCCCACGTCGCCTGCAGATCCTTCATATTGAATTCAGGTTCACCCTTCGGCTGCAGCAGAATTAACGCCATATCTTGCGACAGCTGCTGTCGCAGGTCCTGATTCAACATCTCAACGCTCAGGCTGTTGAGGAAGCTCTGGCGTAAACGCTGATACTGTTCAGGCGCAATATCCACCACCTGATTTTGCAGCGAGCGCAAACGCTGGCTGATCAAAATATCGGTATCGGTACGACCATAGGTGGCAAACAGCTTCTGCAGTTCCAGATTCTTTTGCGCGACCAGCGCATTGAACTCTTCTTCCGGAAGTCCCTTATCACGCACTTTCGCCAGCTCACGCGCAACCGTACCCAGATTGGCGTTCAGCTTATCGTTTGGCGACTCAACGTTAATCGCACACTGCGCGCGCAGGAACAGCACCCGGCAGTCAAATCCGAGGCCAATGTCTTTGGCATTGTTTTTGGTTAGCTCTTGCTGAATGTGCCAGAACAGCGCCTCACGAGCTAAATCAGCGCGCCAGTATCGTAACAACGCGGCAGATTCACGGATCGGTTGCCACGGCGTATCCCACATAATAGACAGGCGATCCTGGCGTACCGCATCGGTCATAATGCTTACGGCTTCTGCTCGCAGCGGAGAGAGCGTAGGTACCGGTGCAGGCGTTTCGCGTTTTCCTTTTAACTCGCCAAAGGTTTTATTGATTTGCTCAGCTACGCTGCGTGCATCAACGTTACCGACGATGATCAGCGTCATCGCGTCCGGGGTATACCATTTCTGGTAGAAAGACTGAATTTTCGCCGCATCTACAGGCGTTTTCAGCGGATCGGCGGGATCGTGTCCCAGCAGAGTCGATCCCTTCAGACGGTAACGCCACCACCCTTCTTTGGTATCTGACGGCCAGGTTGCAACCATATCTTCGCTGCTCAGCGCATGATTGACCGTTTCAGAGGTGATGCTCAGATTGCCGGAGATATTCGCCAGGTAAGAAAGTGACTCTTTCAGTAGATCGTTACGGCTGTTTGGCAGACTGAGGTTGTACAACGTGGAATCATAGGAAACGATAACCGGCGGCATGGGACGTTTGGGATCGAACCCCTGCTGCCACAATGAACGGGCTTGCGTGGCATCGAGGCCACCGCTTTGCGTCAGCGCGATACGTGGGATCGCATGGCTGAAACCACTCTGTTGCGTACTTTCGGTGAGTGAACCGGTATTAACCAGCAGGCGGACCTCAATACGGTCGCTGGGGCGCTGGGGAGTGGCTAACACTTGCCACTGTAGACCATTTGCCAGCGTGCCCTGTTGCCACGCCGGGTCAGGCTGGAGCGCATCTGCCTGCACATAGCTGGCAGTGGCCATCATCAGCAAGCCGCCCGCTAAAAGTCGAATTTTTGTGCCCTGCATGTGAACCCCTGATCAACTATCCTGGAAATAAAAAGACAGCCCTCGAAAGGACTCTCTGAATATGACGTTAAAAACACTTCGTGTTAGACCGCGAGAACATAAAAATGTCACGGAAGAAGTGAAAAAATCCCGAGCCGCCGAATCGACGGTTTCAGGCACAGGGGGTAATTATGCGCAAACGCCCGCAGTCCTGGAAGGGACTACGGGCATAAGTGACGAGATTAAGAGGATAAATCGTGCGTTTTGCCATCCGGCGCACGATTATTCAGCACATCGTCCAACTTTTTATGGTCCAGTTCTTTGACCCATTTAGCGACGACGACAGTTGCCACACCGTTGCCGACCAGGTTAGTCAGCGCACGTGCTTCAGACATAAAGCGGTCAATACCAAGAATCAGAGCCAGACCCGCAACCGGCAAATGGCCCACAGCAGAGATCGTCGCGGCCAGAACAATGAAGCCACTGCCGGTCACACCCGCTGCACCTTTTGAGGAGAGCAGGAGCACCACCAACAGGGTTATCTGATGGAAGATATCCATATGGCTGTTAGTTGCCTGAGCGATAAACACCGCCGCCATCGTCAGATAGATTGATGTCCCATCAAGGTTAAACGAGTAGCCCGTGGGTATAACCAACCCGACAACCGACTTCCGGCAGCCCAGTTTTTCCATCTTATCGAGCATACGCGGCAGCGCGGATTCAGAAGAAGACGTACCCAGTACGATCAGCAGTTCTTCACGGATATAGCGGATGAATTTGAAAATGCTGAAGCCGGTTGCGCGAGCAATGGAGCCCAGAACCACAACCACAAACAGAATACAGGTGATGTAGAAGCAGATTATCAGCTGACCCAGTTGCACCAGCGTTCCGACGCCATATTTACCGATGGTAAAGGCCATGGCCCCGAAAGCACCGATCGGCGCCAGACGCATGATCATATTGATGATACCGAAAATAACCTGCGAGAAGCTTTCAATCACGTTGAAAATCATCTGGCCTTTGCTGCCCAGACGGTGCAGCGCAAAACCAAACATTACCGCAAACAGTAATACCTGCAGGATGTTACCACTGGCGAACGCGCCAATCACGCTACCCGGGATAATATCCATCAGGAAGCCTACGATCCCCTGGTCTTTTGCCTGTTCAGCGTAAATGGCAACCGCTTTAGCGTCCAGCGTCGCCGGATCGACGTTCATTCCGGCACCGGGTTGCACCACGTTGACGATGATAAGGCCGATGATCAGCGCAATCGTACTGACAATTTCAAAATAGAGCAGTGCAACCGCACCGGTGCGGCCTACTGCTTTCATACTTTCCATGCCTGCAATGCCGGTCACGACAGTACAGAAGATGACAGGTGCGATGACCATCTTGATGAGCTTAACGAAAGCATCACCAAGCGGCTTCATTTGGGCGCCTAATTCAGGGTAGTAATGGCCAAGGAGAATACCAATGGCAATTGCTGTCAGGACCTGAAAGTAAAGGCTTTTGAATATAGAGGTCTTCATAGGGTGTCCTTAAAGTAAAAACCACAGGTCTTGTAAGGTTTTGTTTAACCTGCGGCCTTAAAGTAACACCCACTCAACATGACAGAAATGCACCTGGATCATAATTGATACAAAAATGTTAAAAATTTTGAGCTGGCTCGCACAAGCGAGACCTTTTTTAACTTTTGTAATCAGCGCTTTCCGGTGCCAGATAACGTTCTTCAAAGATATTTGCCGGAACGGGTCGGGCAAACAGGAATCCTTGCGCCACTTCCACCCCGGCTTTTGATAACCATTCGCGTTGCGCTTCGGTTTCAACGCCTTCGGCGATCATCTGCAAGTTGAGGCTATGTGCCAGCTGAATGATGGCGGAGATCATGCTGCAATCTTCGGGCACGCCATCGACAAACATCTTATCGATTTTGAGTACATCCACCGGCAGCGACTTCATATGCTGTAGCTGTCGCAGACCCGCATACCCCATGCCAAAGTCGTCCAGGGCGATGCGCACGCCCGCGTTGCGCAGCGGTCGCAAAATGGCCACTGCGGCGTGGGGATCGTCAATATGCCGGCTTTCAGTCACTTCCAGAATCAATGTGCCTGGCTTAATGCGATAGCGCGTTAACAACTCCAGCAGATCAGACACCATACTTGGGTGCATCAACTGGAGAGCGGATAAATTCACCGAGAGCGGCAGCATGAGACCGCGTTCTTGCCAGGCTGACAGCTGGCGGCATGTTTCTTCCAGCACCCAATAACCGACGGTCACCATCAGACCACAAGACTCAATTCTGTCGATTAACCCTTCCGGCAGCTCCCAGCTACCGTCCGGCTGCTGCATCCGCAACAATGCTTCTGCGCTCAATACCTTGCCGCTGGACATCTCAACCTGGGGCTGCATCCAGAGCGCAAATTGCTGGTTATCCATGGCGGTTAAAATATCGTTCTCTTGGGTTAAACGCTGCTGCGCCTCTTCCATCTGCAACGGATCAAAGAACTGAATTTGGTTTTTACCTTTATGACGCGACGTTAACACAGCTGACAGGGCGCGGCGGTAGAGCTGCTCTGCGGTTAAATCACCATAAAACATCGCCACCCCAATGTTGCAGGTAGGACGTAGTTGAATGCCCTGAATCGGTAACCGCTCATTAACGATAGTGAGTACTTGCTGACCTAGCGTAATAGCGTGCCAGGGTTCTTTTACACCATGGGCGATAATGGCAAAGTCGTAGCCACTCACCTGGGTAAGCACCATCCGGGGAGACAATACAGACTTCAGTTTTTCGACCAGCGTAAGTAACAGGATTTCTCGCTGGGTTTCGGTTAACACACCCGCGGTGTCACGTAGGGTTTCGCAGGTGACAATCATCAGCGCCGTCGTCTGTTGGCGGGTAACAACCTGCTCCAGCAGCCCCATTAAAAACGACTTATTGGGCAGTTCGGAAACCGGGAAACGCATTGCTAAGTCGCTTTGATCTTCGCTATGTCGCTGAATCAACTGCTGATTAAGATTGTAGCTACGCACCAGCATACCAATCTCATCATCCTGATGTAGACGCGGCAATGCCAGTTGATAACCAATCAGGTCCTGCTGTTGAATGTCGTTCAGCTCACGGGCAATTTTACGTAAGGGGTGCACAATCAAGCGGTTAATGCACCAGGAGATAGCGACGGTCAGTATTAGCGACAAAAGTAAGTAAATGGTCACTAACGTCGAGAGCGTACTCATCACGAATTTGTACATGCGGTACGAATCCGCCTGCAGCACCAGATACGCCAGCGGTTGTGGGTTAGCGGAACGTTCAAGAGAATAGATAGGCAGCGAAATTTGTACCGGAAGCTCAAACAGGCGAGTCACCGTAACCGGAACCGGACGTTCAGGTATAAAGCTCATCCGCAGCGCCTGAAACTGATTAGGCAGCACCACATCGGCGCGACTTACCACGCCTGCTGGCCGAATACTTCTTAAAATAGCTTCCGCTTCGGGAATATCCCCTTTCAGGATAGTGTTCGACAGAGGTTCACGAACGGAGCGAGCGATACTTTCCAGTTGCGTAGCCGTGTTATAGCGGTTTTGCTGGACCAGATGGAACAACAAAACGGTGCAAAAAATAAAAACGAACACCATAACAACGGCCGCAACCATTGCCATCTGCTTAATTGTTAACGAGCGACTGACACGCAAACTGACTCTCCACGGATAGACGAAACTGCCGTCAGAGTATACCCGATCGTAGCGGTATTAAGAGAGGCGGTATCTGAAAACTTCCCAGCGTGCATTATCGCGACAGGATAGGCACCTGACGACGAGATTTATCTGCATTTAAGCCGAAAAAGGCCGCAAGGTTACCCCCTGCGGCCTGGTTCGGGCGCATGTTGCCATTACGGCAGGCAGACGCCCGCAAAGTGCATTACTTCCTGTTACGCAGCCAGTTCACAATCAAGCTGGCAATAATGCCAGCGATAATTGGAGCCGCTAAATCGTGCCAGAAAGCCACGCCTAACTGTGCGAGCGTCATATAGCCGCCTGTGTTGCAATGGCAACTGTTCGCGGCTATTCTTGAGTTGTTGAGGTTCAAGTTAGCCCCCGTTTTGTTGCCAGGTTTATACCGAACAACGTGCGGGGGTTTTCTCTTTCCAGCAACCTATGCCGCCGGGGATCAAGCCCCCGCAACATTGCGCCTCACCGGGTAAACCCGGCTTGCCGCTGATTCTACGGTAACACTTCCGTCTCATCACCCCGGAGTGATCCAGTCTGCGTAAAGCCTCGCAATTACGGCTTAATAAATCCGCCAAGCGCTGGAAAGTTTCTTGCCAACTGGCAACTTTCCTGACGGCTACCCGCACGATAAAACCACTAACACATTGATATCTATTAGTTTATTTTCTGGCACAGCGATTGCTATATGACTGTGAGCTGTTCTGTTCCGAATCAAAGGAGATATCATGTCTGACTGTCGTACTTACGGATTCAACACCCAGATCGTTCACGCGGGGCAACAACCCGACCCTTCAACTGGCGCGCTCAGTACGCCTATTTTCCAGACTTCAACGTTTGTTTTTGACAGCGCCGAACAAGGTGCCGCCCGCTTTGCGCTCGAAGAGTCCGGGTACATTTACACCCGTTTGGGTAACCCCACCACCGATGCGCTGGAGAAAAAGCTGGCGGTACTGGAACGAGGTGAAGCCGGACTGGCAACCGCGTCCGGTATTTCAGCTATCACCACAACGCTGTTGACGCTTTGTCAGCAGGGTGACCATATCGTTTCCGCCAGCGCGATTTACGGTTGTACCCACGCGTTTTTGTCGCACAGCATGCCGAAGTTTGGGATTAACGTCAGCTTTGTCGACGCGGCAAAGCCTGAAGAAATCCGCGCCGCCATGCGCCCGGAAACCAAAGTTGTATATATCGAAACGCCCGCTAACCCGACGCTGTCGCTGGTCGACATTGAAACGGTAGCCGGTATCGCCCATCAGCAAGGCGCATTGCTGGTGGTGGATAACACCTTTATGTCGCCGTACTGTCAGCAGCCTTTGCAACTGGGCGCGGATATTGTGGTGCACAGCGTCACCAAATATATCAACGGTCACGGGGATGTGATTGGCGGCATCATTGTTGGTAAGCAGGAGTTTATCGACCAGGCGCGGTTTGTTGGCCTGAAAGATATCACCGGCGGCTGCATGAGTCCTTTCAATGCGTGGTTGACGCTGCGCGGCGTTAAAACGCTGGGCATTCGTATGGAGCGTCACTGTGAAAATGCGCTGAAAATCGCCCGCTTCCTCGAAGGGCATCCGTCCATTACTCGGGTGTATTATCCAGGCCTGTCATCGCATCCGCAGTATGAGCTGGGCCAGCGACAAATGAGCCTGCCAGGTGGAATTATCAGCTTCGAAATCGCCGGCGGCCTCGAGGCTGGCAGACGGATGATCAATTCTGTAGAATTATGCCTCCTCGCGGTCAGTCTCGGTGATACCGAAACCCTCATTCAGCACCCAGCGTCTATGACACATTCGCCCGTTGCGCCAGAGGAACGGCTTAAAGCAGGTATTACCGACGGGCTTATCCGTCTTTCTGTGGGTCTTGAAGATCCAGAAGATATTATTAACGACCTTGAACACGCCATCAGAAAGGCAACATTCTGACCAATATGGCCTGAACCGACGCCGTTCGGTTCAGGTTGTTGAGAATCAAGGCACAACAGTCTGGCAATACGCGCAATCCTCTTTCGGGGAGAACGTGTATTTTGGGCAGGGGGTTCTATGCAGGACAACACATTACAATTAAGCAACAATACAGCAACCGCCGTACCATTCTCAAAAAAAATACCGTTTACGAAATACGATTTTGGCTGGGTATTACTGTGCATAGGCATGGCCATTGGTGCCGGAACGGTACTGATGCCGGTACAAATTGGCCTAACAGGCATTTGGGTATTTATTGTCGCCTTTATTATTGCTTATCCGGCAACTTATATTGTGCAGGATATTTATTTAAAAACATTATCAGAAAGTGAAACCTGTAATGACTACACGGATATTATAAGTCATTATCTGGGAAAAAACTGGGGCGTATTTCTTGGTGTCATCTATTTTCTGATGATTATTCACGGCATATTTATTTATTCCTTATCGGTGGTTTTTGACAGCGCCTCATATATCAAAACCTTCGGCTTGACCGAGTCCGATCTTTCACAGTCGATAATCTACAAAGTGGCCATTTTTGCCGTGCTGGTCGCCATTGCTTCCGGGGGAGAAAAACTGCTATTCAAAATCTCCGGCCCGATGGTAGTGGTCAAAGTGGGTATCATCATCGTATTTGGTTTTGCGATGGTTCCACACTGGAACTTCGCTAATATCAGCGCGTTCCCTGAAGCCTCGGTGTTCTTTCGCGATGTGCTGCTAACCATCCCGTTCTGCTTCTTCTCCGCGGTGTTTATTCAGGTGTTGAACCCTATGAACATCGCCTACCGCAAACGGGTGGCAGACCGGGTACTGGCCACTCGTATGGCTATACGTACGCATCGGATCAGTTACATTACGCTGATTGCGGTCATCCTGTTTTTCTCTTTTTCTTTTACCTTTTCCATTAGCCATGAAGAAGCCGTTTCAGCCTTCGAACAAAATATTTCCGCTCTGGCGCTGGCGGCACAGGTGATTCCGGGACAGATTATTCATATCACCTCAACGGTATTAAATATCTTCGCCGTATTAACCGCGTTCTTTGGTATTTATTTGGGATTCCACGAGGCGATCAAAGGAATTATTCTTAACGTACTGAGCCGCGTTATTGACGTGGAAAAAATTAATCCTCTGGTACTTACGCTGGGTATTTGTACCTTTATTGTTATCACCCTGGTGATTTGGGTATCGTTTCGCGTATCAGTACTGGTGTTCTTCCAGTTAGGCAGCCCGCTGTACGGGATTGTGTCGTGTATTATTCCGTTTTTCCTGATCTATAAAGTCACACAGCTGGAAAAACTACGCGGGCTGAAAACCTGGCTAATCCTGCTGTACGGGATCCTGCTGTGCCTGTCGCCATTACTGAAGCTGATTGAATAACCCGCGTAAACTGCGCCGTCAGCTCCTGGCGGCGCTTAGCTCACACTCTCCAGTTGATAGCTGCGAATTTTATTCAGTACCGTGGTATGTGACACCCCCAGCGCTTTGGCGATATGCCGCGACGACACATTCTCTTCCATCATCTGTTCAATAAGCTGGCGTTCCGCATACAAAACCTGCTCTTTAAAAGGACGTTCTGTCGGGCCTTGCTCAGCGGCGGGCAAATTCACCATCCCTAATTCTTCGGGCGTAATGACATCGGATTCCGCCATTAGCATCAGACGAATAATGGTATTTTCCAGTTCGCGCACGTTTCCCGGCCAGCTGTGATGGTGCAAGGCATCAAAACAAGCTTTATCCAGAATGATCCGCCGTTGGAATTCCTTCGCGTATTTCTGCACAAAGTGGCGAATCAACAGACTGATATCCTGCGGACGCTCCCGCAAGGGCGGAATAGTCAGGGAAAGTACATTGATGCGGTAATAGAGATCGGCGCGCAGCAGACGTTGTTCCACCATATCTTCCAGATTGGCGTTGGTTGCCACAATAATGCGTACATTAACCGGAATAATTTGCGCCCCACCAACGCGACGGATCCCACCATCCTGCAGGACGCGCAATAATTTAGCCTGTAAGCCCAGCGACATTTCACCAAACTCATCGAGAAAAAGGGTGCCTTTATCGGCCATTTCAAACAGCCCTTTTTTGCCTTTACAATCCGCGCCGCTAAAAGCCCCTTTCTCATAGCCAAAGAATTCACTCTCCATAAGCGACTCAGGTAGTGCAGAGCAGTTGACCGGAATAAACGGATAAAAACGTCGCTGCCCGGAATTATGGATAGCCCGGGCCAGCAGCTCTTTGCCGGTACCCGTATCGCCACGGATCAGAACGGTATATTTGCTGTCAGCAATTTTTATCGCCTTTTCGATAAGCGCGTGCATGCTCTGGCTGCTGCAAATAATGTCAGAGAAATAACGCGGGCGTTCCGGCTCCGGCGTTGACAGCTCGCTTATCTCCTCACAGAGGTAAGCGACATTAATAATATCGGCGCGCTGGCTTAAACAGGATTGCACACAGGAAATATCCTGTAGCTGGCGGCACCAGGATTTAATCAGGATCCGTCCAGGTGTGACTTTCATGGAGATGATATTGATATCGCAGCAGGAAAATTCCTTCAGGACATCCTCAACCATCGACAGACGATCAATTGTTTTAATATCCCAGCGTATCGTGACCACATTTGCTCCTGATAGTTAGCAACTGCGAAATAGATATTTCTGTGACGAGAGGAAAACTGACTACATTTTAGACGCTGTGGAATAATGTTCTGCCAGAGGACTCACATTGTGGACGGAAAAACAAAATATAAAAAAACCGGAGCACAAGGCTCCGGTTATCGGGTTATAACCCACGTTTATTGCTGTGGGTTTTCGTCCTGGTCAACGGCGAAACAGGCCACCAGTTGACCGCCATAGTCTTTTAACTGTGGCTGAAGCTGAGTACACGGACCAAAGCGACGACGGCAACGGGCGTTGAATGCGCAGCCTGGTGGCGGATTCAGCGGGCTTGGCAGCTCACCGGTCAGCTTGATACGCTCGCGGCGATCGTCCGGGTTCAGGCGCGGCGTTGCGGAGAGCAGCGCCTGAGTGTACGGATGCCGTGGATTATTGAAGATCTGATCCTTGGTTCCTTTTTCCACACAGCGGCCTAAATACATCACCATCACTTCATCGGCAATGTGCTCTACCACCGACAGGTCGTGCGAGATAAAGACGTATGACAGCCCCAGTTCCTGTTGCAAGTCCATCATCAGGTTCAGCACCTGCGCACGTACGGAAACGTCCAGCGCCGAGACCGGTTCGTCAGCAATCACCACATCCGGGTCAAGCATCAGACCGCGGGCAATGGCGATACGCTGACGCTGGCCGCCGGAGAACATATGCGGATAGCGGTCGTAGTGCTCGGTTTTCAGCCCCACTTTCGCCATCATCGCCAGCGCTTTTTCACGACGCTCCTCTTTGCTGAGCGTGGAGTTGATCAGCAACGGCTCTTCCAGAATCTGCCCTACTTTTTTACGCGGGTTCAGGGAACCATAGGGGTTCTGGAACACTATCTGGATTTTCTGCCGACGCAGCTTCTGCGCCTGCGGGTCATGCTTGAGTAAATCCTGTCCCTGGTAATACAGCTCACCGCCAGTCGGGATTTCAATCATCGTCAGCAGACGGCCAAGGGTGGATTTCCCACAGCCCGACTCACCTACCACCGCCAGCGTTTTACCGCGCTCCAGAGTAAAGGAAACGCCATCCAGCGCTTTCACCAGGCGTTCCGGGGCGAACATGCCCTTCTTCACCGGGTAGTGTTTTTTCAGGTCAATTGCCTGCAACAGCGGCTGTTGCGCGGCGGCCTTTTGCGTACTCATAGCCCAGGCCTCCCGGCATCATCAAGTGGGTAGTGGCATTTCGACTGACGACCGCCTTCCAGCAGGTTCAGTTCAGGTTCTTCAGCGCGGCATTTGTCGGTCGCATAGGGGCAGCGTGGATTCAGCAAACAGCCGCTCGGGCGGTCATATTTACCGGGAACCACGCCCGGCAGTGAGGCCAGACGCGCTTTATCCTGAGCAAACTCCGGCAGCGCGCGCAGCAGCGCCTGGGTGTAAGGATGACGCGGCGCGCGGAAGATATCCTGCGCGGCCCCGGTTTCCACTACCTGCCCAGCGTACATCACGATGATTTTGTGCGCCGCTTCAGCTACCAGCGCCAGATCGTGCGTGATTAAGACCAGCGCCATGTTCTCTTTTTGCTGCAATTCCAGCAGTAGCTCGATGATCTGCGCCTGAATGGTCACATCCAGCGCCGTTGTCGGTTCATCGGCAATCAGCAGCTTCGGACGACAGGCAATCGCCATCGCGATCATCACGCGCTGACTCATCCCACCGGACAACTGGTGCGGATAGACATCCAGACGCGAGGCCGGATCGGGGATCCCCACCAGCGTCAGCAGGTCAATTGCCCGCTGAATACGCGTTTTTTTGTTGCCGCCCTGGTGCACCTTGATGGCTTCCATAATCTGGTAGCCGACGGTGTAGCAGGGGTTAAGACTGGTCATCGGGTCCTGGAAGATCATTGCCACTTCCGCACCCACCAGTTGGCGACGCTCTTTCTCAGAGATGCGCTTCAGGTCGCGACCATTAAACTCCAGATTTTCGGCCATAACACGACCAGGGTAGTCAATCAGTCCCATAATCGCCAGCGAGCTGACGGACTTACCAGAACCAGACTCCCCAACAATGCCAACCACTTCACCCTGATTCACACTGTAGCTAATGCGGTCTACGGCGCGGAATTCGGAACCTACGTCGCCGAAATGCACCGATAATTTATCTACATTTAATAACGCCATCTCGAACCTCTTACTGCTTCAGTTTGGGATCGAGCGCGTCACGCAGACCGTCACCCATCAGGTTAAATGCCAGCACCGTCAACAGGATCGCCAGCCCCGGGAAGGTCACAACCCACCAGGCGCTTTGGGCAAACTGCAGAACGTCAGAGAGCATGGTGCCCCATTCCGGCGTAGGCGGCTGTGCGCCCATCCCCAGGAAGCCGAGGGCAGCCATATCGAGAATGGCGTTAGAGAAGCCAAGCGACGCCTGAACAATCAGCGGCGCAAGACAGTTAGGCAGAATATTGACGAACATTTGGCGCATCGCGCCGGCTCCCGCCACGCGGGATGCGGTGACGTAGTCGCGGTTAACTTCCACCAGCACAGCGGCGCGCGTCAGACGCACATAGTGCGGCAATGCCACAAACGTCAGCGCCAGCGCAGCGTTGCCTATCGAGGGACCAAATACCGCCACCAGCACCAGCGCCAGTAACAGGCTCGGCAATGCCAGCATGATATCGACCACACGCATGATGACGTTATCGACAATTCCACCAAAGTAGCCGGCGATCAGCCCAAGAACCACGCCCATCAGCAGGGAGAGTACAACCACCAGACAGCCAACCAACAGCGACAGACGCGCACCGTACATCAGGCGGGACAGCACGTCGCGGCCCACATCATCAGTACCAAACAGATGCGCCATGGAACCGCCTTCCTGCCACGCAGGAGGAGCTAGTAGCGTATCGCGGAACTGGTCTGCCGGGTTGTAGGGTGCAAGGACGTTGGCAAAGACCGCAATCAGGATCATTACCACCACATACACCAGCCCAACAACCGCGCCTTTGTTGCGTTTAAAATAGTGCCAGAACTCCTGCAGCGGCGTCATCGGCACCGGTGCAGCAATAACTTTGTTTTCAGTAACCTGTGACATGATGGCCCCTTACTTCTTATGCCGAATACGCGGGTTCACCACGCCATACAGCAGGTCTACCAGCAGGTTGACGAGGATAATCATCGTCGCGACCAGCAGTACCCCGCCCTGCACTACCGGATAATCACGGCGTTGCAGCGCATCGATCAGCCAGCGTCCCAGCCCCGGCCACGAGAAGATAGTCTCGGTCAGGATTGCCCCAGCCAGCAACGTACCAACCTGCAGGCCGATAACGGTTACAACGGGCAGCATCGCGTTACGCAGAGCGTGAATGATGATGACGCGCATACGGGTCAAACCTTTAGCGCGCGCGGTACGAATGTAATCCTCGCCCAGCACTTCCAGCATCGACGAACGGGTCATACGCACAATGACCGCCAGAGGAATGGTACCCAGCACCATCGCAGGCAAGACCATATGCGCCAACGCATCGATAAAGTTGCCCTCTTCACCCCAGATGGCGGTGTCTATCAACATAAAACCGGTCAGCGGATTGGAATCATCAAGGAACACCATGTCGCTCACCCGCCCAGAAACTGGCGTCAGGTTCCACTGCACGGAAACCAGCATGATCAGCATCATGCCCCACCAGAAAATCGGCATGGAGTAACCGGTCAGCGCCAGGCCAACGGCGGTGTGATCGAAAATGGAGCCGCGCTTAACGGCAGCAAGTACACCCACCGGGATACCCACTGCGACGGCGAAAATCATCGCGCAGACGCCGAGTTCCAGCGTGGCTTTGAATCGAGGTACGAACTCTTCCCACACCGGTAAGCGGCTTTTCAGTGAGATACCTAAATCGCCATGCATAACCCCCCAGATATAGTGGAGGTACTGCTGCCACATAGGCTTATCCAGACCGAGTTCAGCCAGCAGTTGAGCATGACGCTCAGGGGAGATCCCACGTTCACCTGCCATGATCATAACCGGATCGCCGGGGATCATATGGACGAAGGCAAAGGTGAGAAGAGTGATACCGATAAACGTGGGGATGACGAGTCCCAAACGTCGGAGAATGAACTGCAACATAACCCGGATTCTCTCTAATGACGCACGGCCTGGAACCGTGAGTCTGCATTGCTCACAAATCTTATCCCACGCAAACTGCATCGTGGGTAAAGCATTACGCCGGATGGCGCTGCGCTTATCCGGCCTACACAATACCGGGGCGCAGCGCTTCCTTGATTGCTTTTAATTATTCGACAGAGACGTTTTCGAAGTGGTGTTTGCCTAATGGATCAACCACATAGCCTTTTACTTCTTTACGCACTGGTTCATACACGGTGGAGTGAGCAACAATCAGAGCCGGGGCCTGATCGTGCATAACAACCTGAGCTTGCTTGTACAGTTCAATACGTTTGTTGTGATCGTCGGTCGCACGCGCCGGTTGGATCAGGTCTTCAAACGGCTTGTAGCACCAGCGAGAGTAGTTGGAGCCGTCTTTCGCTGCCGCACAGCTAAACAGGGTGGCGAAGAAGTTGTCCGGATCCCCGTTGTCACCGGTCCAACCCATCATCACCGCCTGATGTTCACCCGCTTTGGCGCGTTTCAGATACTCGCCCCACTCGTAGGTCACAATCTTGGCCTGAACGCCAATTTTCGCCCAGTCAGCCTGAACCATTTCCGCCATACGACGAGCGTTCGGGTTGTAAGGACGCTGTACCGGCATGGCCCACAGTTCAACGGTAAAGCCTTTGTCCTGACCGGCTTCCTTCAACAGCGCTTTGGCCTTCTCAGGATCGTAGGTGTAGTCTTTAACGTCGTCGTTATAGCCCCACATGGTCGGTGGGATCAGGTTTTTCGCGGCAACGCCAGCACCCTGATAAACCGCTTTGATGATCGCTTCTTTGTTTACCGCGTAGGTCAGCGCCTGACGGACTTTCACATCATCAAACGGTTTCTTCTCGGTGTTGAAAGAGAGGTAGCCAACGTTCAGACCGGCCTGCTCCATCAGGTTGATATTTTTATCCTGCTTCATGCGTGCGATGTCAGCCGGGTTCGGGTACGGCATCACCTGGCACTCGTTCTTCTGCAGTTTGGCGTAACGCACAGAAGCGTCAGGCGTAATGGAGAAGACCAGACGGTCGATCTGCGGCTTAGTGCCCCAGTAACCTTCGAATGCTTTATACAGAATACGAGAGTCTTTCTGGTACTGCTGCAGCTGGAACGGACCGGTACCGATTGGGTTCAGATCCACTTTCTCCGGGGAACCGGCTTTCAGCATGTTGTCCGCATATTCTTTGGAAAGAATAGAAGCGAAGTCCATCGCCAGGTCAGCCAGGAACGGTGCTTCCGGGCGAGTCAGCACGAACTGAACGGTTTTATCATCCACTTTTTTCACTTCGGAGATCAGGTCTGGCAGACCCATCCCTTCGAAGTATTCATAGCTGCCGCCAGAAACTTTATGGTACGGGTTCTGGGCATTTTTCTGACGATCGAAAGAGAACACCACGTCATCGGCGTTTAAATCGCGCGTCGGTTTGAAATCTTTGTTGTCCTGCCACTTCACGCCCTGACGCAGGTGGAAGGTATAGGTTTTACCGTCTTCGCTGATTTCCCACTTCTCAGCAAGTCCCGGGATCACTTCAGTTGTGCCGGTTTTGAACTCGACCAGGCGGTTATAGATCGGCACGGAGCTGGCATCATAGGTGGTACCAGAGGTGAAAAGCTGCGGGTTAAAGCCTTCAGGAGATCCTTCTGAACAATAAACCAGAGTTTTAGCCTGTACGCTTGCTGCGACGGTCATAGCCACCAGGCTCAGACCAAGCTTCAGCATCCCTGACTTCTTCAAGGAAATACTCATTCTTCTGCTCCAAATGTGATGTTTGTTGTTTTACCCTTTGCAATGGGTTTGCACCGCCTGGCCTTTTTTGTTTTTTACCCGGCCGGGTCAGCGTTAAGAGGATGGGGATTCCGTTCACATAAGCGACTGAGTTGCAGTGCGGATTCTCCATGAAATGCCCCTCATACCCTACAATCTGTCAACAGAATGTGAAAACGTCAATACAGGTAACCGCGATTTACACCAACGGTGAGAATTGGCAAACAAAGATTAAAAAAAGTGCAAGCGGGTATTTTCAGCAGGGAAATTTGTGCTACGCGCACTATGCCAGAATAAACATCTTCATACTTCGCAACATTTGGAGATTAACATTTATGCAATTTATTCAAATTTTCCCAATGAATGCTGCATATCTGAGCGATTAATGCCATGAACGTTAAAACGCACAGCGGAAAATGCCAGCGCCAGCCATAAGTAGCGCAAAAAAAGTTTCAAGCAAACATAAAAAAAGGCAATGGAATATGTCACAGAATCGTTAACTGTCAGTGGGAAGTGATGCACAATTTTTGCAGATAAAAGGAAGGTCAAAGGTGGGGTTGGAATAACGCCATACACGCCGGGATGAAACTGGGTCTGTAGGCCGGATAAGGCGCTTGCGCCGCCATCCGGCAATGTCTCCAATATTGCCTGATGGCGCTTCGCTTATCAGGCCTACAAAACAAAAAACCCTGCTCGTTGAGCAGGGTTTTTGAATTTGGTCGGTGATAGAGGATTACTCGCCACTACGTGGCTCGCCCCGCGGGCCGTTGCTGACGCAACGTTCTCTCGCTACGCTCGAGTCGAACCTCTTACCCCCGGAGGTTCTCATCCTCCTGGGCTATAAAGCAAAAAACCCTGCTCGTTGAGCAGGGTTTTGAATTTGGTCGGTGATAGAGGATTACTCGCCACTACGTGGCTCGCCCTGCGGGCCGTTGCTGACGCAACGTTCTCTCGCTACGCTCGAGTCGAACCTCTTACCCCCGGAGGTTCTCATCCTCCTGGGCTATAAAGCAAAAAACCCTGCTCGTTGAGCAGGGTTTTGAATTTGGTCGGTGATAGAGGATTACTCGCCACTACGTGGCTCGCCCTGCGGGCCGTTGCTGACGCAACGTTCTCTCGCTACGCTCGAGTCGAACCTCTTACCCCCGGAGGTTCTCATCCTCCTGGGCTATAAAGCAAAAAACCCTGCTCGTTGAGCAGGGTTTTGAATTTGGTCGGTGATAGAGGATTCGAACCTCCGACCCCTTCGTCCCGAACGAAGTGCGCTACCAGGCTGCGCCAATCACCGAATGCGGGGCGCATCTTACTGCTCAGCCGCGCGCCCGTCAATCCCTTAGTATCAAAATGCCATTTGATCGGCGAGAAAGTCAGCAGCTCTGTTACTGGGCTGTAACCTTCTTCGCGTCCGGGATACGACACCAGTTGTTATTCTCGTTAATCCCCCCATTTGGCGAGGTATAACCAAGGCAACCCAGAACGGTATCGTACAGTTCCACATGACGACGCGGCACCTTCATCTCAGCTTCTTGCTTCAGGTGCGCAAATGCCTTCGCATGGTCAGGGTCTTCCAGATATTTGTCTGACATCCACACCATCATAGGAACGCGGAACTGCTCAGGCGGCGCCATTTTACGCGGCGTACCGTGCAGGTGCTCACGTTCGTTAATTGACTCACCGTGATCGGCGGCGTAAAACACGATCGCTTTCTTATCGCGCAACTGATCAAACACCTGGGTAATAAAGTGATCAACGTAGGTTACCGAATTATCAAATGAATTAATCATCTCAGCTTTCGAGCAGCCACTATCAACATTGACACACTCCGGCTTCCACTGTGCATATTCGCGGGTGTAGCGCTGGGTGTAGTTAAAATGCGA
Organism: Citrobacter sp. CF971; assembly: GCF_006385635.1. Taxonomy (NCBI): domain Bacteria; kingdom Pseudomonadati; phylum Pseudomonadota; class Gammaproteobacteria; order Enterobacterales; family Enterobacteriaceae; genus Citrobacter; species Citrobacter sp. CF971. The sequence continues at coordinate 4,727,307 of NZ_CP041051.1, forward strand.
GCCCTTGGTGTGCAGAATAATCAGACGCTTTTCGCCATCATCAGTCTTCTGTAAAGATTGCTGCATCTCATTAATCAGCAGCATATCGTCAACGTTTTTGCCACGGTTACGCGGCTCTGCGCCAATCTGTTCACGATAGGCAATGTTTTCCGCCATGGTATTGCTGTAGAACCACATCTCGCTTTGCATCGCGTAAAGATCGGTCTTGAACCCTAACTGGCCGAGCACAGAAAAGACGTTTTGTTCTTTCAGAGTACGCTGCGGGTTTTCTTCCGCCCCGCCCTCGCGCACAAACATACAGCGCAGCGAAAGTTTAGTCGCCGTATCACAGGAATATCCTCGGAAAGCCGCCAGGTTTTTCTCCTGAGCCAGCCTTGGCGTGGTGTTTCGCTCATAGCCAAAAATCCCCATATGATCCCAGCGCGTGGTTTCACCGATAATAAACACGACATAGGTGTCGTCGAGATTGTTGGGGGCAACGTAGGTGAACTTCTTCGCCGGGTTCATCAGCGATTTGTTGTCTGAAGATTCATCCACCTGCGCCCAGGCGTATAAACCCAGCGCAGAGAGCCAGTTTGACGGCAAATAGGAGTTCGCAACGACTCCGCCGTAGCTGGGTAAATCGATCCCTGTTTCACGCTCAACGCTTTTTTGTTGCATGCTGAGCAGACGAATGGGCGCCCACACCATCAGGCCAGCCAATAAAACCGCCGCTACGCTACGCCATCTCATGCCTGGCGTACGAATCTGTTTCATCAGGGTATAGCGGCAGCGATTACTCCAAATCAGAACCAACGGTAAAATGCTGACCGAAACCAGCCACACGATAAAATGCCAGCCGACGACTTCTTTTGATAAATCAATATCGGTGGTCATGACCGAGGCAATAATACCGTAGCCAATGACCACGTTCAGGAAGGTCATGTAATAGCTGGCGCCGGCAGAACAGAGCACCACAAACGTTGCCAGTACACGCCAGGCGCGTCGGCCAAATAAAGAGAGAACACGGAGTAAAAAGAAGGTCACCAGCACAGTGCCAGCTAATTCAACAACCGCAGAGAGTCCTTTCCAGACGGTAAACTCGTGCGCATATCCGCTAAAGCGACGGAAAAACACAGCGCAATTCATAAAAAGACCGATATAGATCGCCAGCAAGAAACTCAGCTTCTGCTGCGTCATCGATTTGATATATCTCATGCAAACAAACCCTGGAGGAAGGGATAAAAACACCCTGCGCAAAAGCCTGTCAGGCCATACAGGGGAAAAGTGCGACAAGTGCAGATAATAAGAAAATTTGACCTGCTCCCCGTTGATTAGTACACCCCGATGTTAGTAATGTCTTCATAAGCCACATGAGGACATCCCCATGAAGAAGCGTTTTTCCGACGAACAGATCATCAGTATTCTCCGCGAAGCCGAAGCTGGGGTACCCGCCCGTGAACTCTGCCGCAAGCATGCCATTTCCGATGCCACGTTTTACACCTGGCGTAAGAAGTATGGCGGTATGGAGGTGCCTGAAGTTAAGCGCCTGAAGTCGCTTGAGGAAGAGAACACCAGACTCAAGAAGCTGCTTGCCGAAGCCATGCTGGATAAAGAGGCGCTTCAGGTGGCTCTTGGGCGAAAGTACTGACGACAGACCAGAAGCGGGAAGCCGTGATGTTGATGTGTGATGCGACCGGTCTGTCGCAACGTCGTGCCTGCAGGCTTACAGGTTTATCCCTGTCGACCTGCCGCTATGAGGCTCACCGTCCGGCTGCTGATGCGCATTTATCAGGGCGCATCACTGAGCTGGCACTGGAGCGCAGGCGTTTTGGCTACCGTCGTATTTGGCAGTTGCTGCGCCGTGAAGGGCTTCATGTTAATCATAAGCGCGTGTACCGGCTTTATCACCTCAGTGGCCTGGGCGTAAAACGCAGAAGACGTCGTAAAGGGCTGGCAACAGAACGTCTGCCGCTGCTCCGTCCGGCGGCGCCCAATCTGACCTGGTCGATGGATTTCGTCATGGACGCACTTTCCACCGGTCGCAGGATCAAGTGTCTTACCTGCGTCGATGATTTCACAAAGGAATGCCTGACGGTCACTGTTGCCTTTGGGATTTCAGGCGTTCAGGTCACGCGTATTCTGGACAGCATTGCACTGTTTCGAGGCTATCCGGCGACGATAAGAACTGACCAGGGGCCGGAGTTCACTTGCCGTGCACTGGATCAATGGGCCTTTGAGCATGGTGTTGAGTTGCGCTTAATCCAGCCGGGCAAGCCAACGCAGAACGGATTTATTGAGAGCTTTAACGGACGATTTCGCGATGAATGTTTGAATGAGCACTGGTTCAGCGATATCGTTCATGCCAGGAAAATTATTAATGACTGGCGGCAGGATTATAACGAATGCCGCCCGCACTCCACGCTGAATTATCAGACACCGTCTGAATTTGCAGCGGGCTGGAGAAAGGGTCATTCTGAGAATGAAGATTCCGACGTTACTAACTGAGTGTTGTATCTAATCGTGGGGGCAGGTCAAATTCTACAGCGCAGGTAAGTAGACCACAGGAGGGAAGAAAAGTGCTTATAGAGAATGCAAACGGCGCATATATTTTTGTAAATATATGCGCCGGGCATTAATCAGACCACTAATAGATTCAGGCGTGTGCCTCGGTATAGACGCTACGCTGCGGCTGACGAATAGTGGTAGAAAGCGCCAGCGAGATAATTAACAGCGCAAAGATAACGCAGAAGGTCACATAGAATCCGCCGAACAGCGAGGCGATAATGGAACCACAAATGCTGCCGATACCGAAACCTAAGTAAATGACACCGTAGTTTTTAGCCAGGTTGTTCAAACCGAAGAACTCACTCACCAGTGACGGGAACACGGTGATGGTGCCGCCAAAGTTAAATGCCACACAGGCAATCGCCGTAAAGAAGGTCACATCATTCAACGGCGCGAACAGCAGTGCGGCCATACCCACCAGCGAAACGACCTGACCAATGGTGATAACGCGAATACGAGAGATTTTGTCGGACAGAATCCCCAGAACCAGACGACCGGACAGGTTAGCGATAGAAATCACGGTCACCGCGTTTGCCGCCGTTGCCACATCCATATGTGCCAGACTTTGTGCGATATCTTTCGCCACGCCAATTACGTACAGCCCGCTCATACATGCCGTCAGGAACATGACCGCCAGCATCCAGTACTGCGGTTTACGCATGGACTGCGCCAGGGTGTAGTCATTCTCAACCACGCCATTTTTCGTTTTCACTTCCTGATTCGGCGCGTCTTTCATCAGCGTGGAGCCAAAGACGATCATTACCAGCACAATCGCGCCCCAGATCATGAAGGTTTTTTCCAGACCCACGGTGCTCAACAGTTGGCTATCGATGAATTTAAAACCGAGGCTGCCAAGACCGTAAGAACCGATAGCGAAGGCGGAAATCAGCCCTTTACGCTCCGGGAACCATTTTACACAGTTGGAAAGTGTTAACAGGTAGCCTGCGCCATCCGCCAGACCAACCAACACACCAGCGCTCAGCCACAGCATAATCAGGCTGTCAGAGTGGGCGGTTAAGAAGAAGCCCACACCGAGTAAAATACCGGAGGCCATGGTGACGCGTTTCACGCCAAAACGTTCCTGCAGTTTCCCGGCGACGGAAGAAGAAATTGCCAGCCCGAGGCTCAGCAGGCCAAAGGAAAAGGCAACCTGACTCACCGGCGCATCAAGCTTAGAAGAAAGCGCACCGTTAAACAGGCTCCAGGTATAAACAGAACCTAAAGCAAATTGGGTAATGATGGTGCCGATCAGTGTCAGCCAGCGGGTACGCTGATAATCAGAAGTTTTCATGGCAGTCTTCCTGCATAAACAAAATGGGAAATTCTCTGCCAACAACCATACCGAAGCGTTTTTATGAGCAGGGGAAAACGGCATGAAATGCCGCCAGGACGGAATGAAATGCCTGGAATGCGGAATGAATGACGAGACAAAAAGTCGGGTTACTGAATTTTATCGCATGAGTTAGTACACGCTATCGCTGGAGTGCGTGTGATTGTTGATCTCAACATGTAATCAAGATGTTTATGTGATGATTGTTTACGTTAAAATTTGGCGCTCACTCCCATGGTGTACATATAGTCGCTGTTGTTGGTGCTATTTTCCGCCTGCGACAGCGCCGCGTAAGCCGCCATGTGCGGGTTCAACAGCATATCCGCACCGACGGTAACATCTACCCAGTTACCGTCCTGACCCGCCGCCGTCATGCGACTGAGACCCGACTGCGCCTTCCAGATATTTTCGCCAAACTGCTGGTTATAGCTGATTTGCGCCCACGGTCGCACATCACCGAACTGCGAATTGACTCGCCAGCCCAACGAGCTCACGCTGGCATGCCACAGCGGATCGTTCTGCGTTACCGACGTCGCGCTATCGCCAAATTCGTTGTAAGTAGATGTGGTGGAACCGTCATAATGCAGCGCGGCAACCGGACCGGTTGTCACCTGTCTTGAAAGCGGGAAGTTCCAGCCCATACTCATGCCGCTGGTGGCATCCATTGGTGTCTCATCCGCCAGATTCACCACGGGCCCCGCCACGTTCTGAGTGGAACGAATACGTTCTTCCAGAATGTCGTTATAACGTGGTTGGTGATCGCTGTCCCATGTATAACGTTCAGCCGTATGCCCTGACAGCGCATCAACGATATATTCTTGTTGCCAGCCATATGCTGTATTGATGGACAGCGCACAAACTATGACGCTCGCCAGAGTTAACCTTTGGCGACCACTACTGTTTCTTATAAGCATCAACGCGACTCCAGAAAAGAGCCGAATTCGGCGATATTATTGTCATTGTGTGAAGTATTTGGGCCAGCAGGCCTTGTATTAAATATTGTCTTTTTAGCTGGCGCGTCAAGGCGGGCCGAATGAAATTTTTACGCCAGTAAAAACAGCGAGGAAGAATATGCAGCGTTGCGGATGGGTCAGTCAGGATCCACTTTACATTGCCTACCACGACAAGGAATGGGGCGTCCCCGAAACCGATGGCAAAAAGCTGTTCGAAATGATCTGCCTCGAAGGCCAGCAGGCCGGGTTATCGTGGATTACCGTACTCAAGAAACGGGAAAATTATCGCCACGCTTTCCACCATTTTGACCCGGAAAAAGTGGCGACCATGACCGAAGAGGATGTGGAAAGGCTGGTACTGGATGCCGGCATAATTCGCCATCGCGGAAAAATTCAGGCCATTATCGGCAACGCTCGCGCCTTTCTGACGATGGCACAAAACGGAGAGTCGTTTAGCGAGTTCGTCTGGTCATTTGTTGATAACCAACCACAAGTGACCCGCGCCGCCAACCTGAGCGATATTCCCACCTCCACGCCTGCGTCAGACGCGCTGTCTAAAGCGTTAAAAAAACGCGGTTTTAAGTTTGTCGGCACCACCATTTGTTACTCCTTTATGCAGGCATGCGGCCTGGTCAACGATCATGTCACCAGCTGCATCTGTTATCCGGGAGAACAACATGATTCGTGAATCAAAGGCTGAAGATATATCAGCGATTCTGACGCTGTGGATGGAAAGCACAATCCATGCCCATCCGTTTATCGAAGAGCGCTACTGGCGCGAAAGTGAATCAGTGGTGCGGGATGTTTATCTGCCAGCCGCGCAAACCTGGGTGTGGGAAGAAGAAGGCGAGCTCAAAGGTTTTGTCAGCGTCATTGATGACCGCTTCCTCGGCGCGCTGTTTGTCGCGCCTGCCGCCATCAGAAGCGGGATCGGCAAAGCGCTGGTACAGCATGTGCAGCAGCGCTTTTCGTTACTCAGCCTGGAGGTCTACCAGAAGAATCAATCAGCGGTGAACTTCTACCATGCGCTGGGTTTTCGCATTGAAGACGGCGCATGGCAGGAAGAGACTCACCATCCCACGTGGATTATGGGCTGGCAGGCGGATCAAACGCCGTAAGCGTCAACGTGGGTCCGCTGTATTTTTCGAGCCACGCCAGCGCGGTGTTGCCTGCGCAGCCATTCCCCAGCTTCGAGCTGGGGAGATCTTTGGTCAGCACATTGACGGCGCCATTTTTACAAATACCGTCAGCTGTCGGCTCCAAATCCGGCCAGGCGCCTTCATGAATACAGATGACGCCAGGTTTGATGCCCTCCGTCACCACAGCCCCCGCCAGAACGTGTCCACGCTGATTCCACACCCTGACCGTATCGCCATCCGCAATGCCGCGCGCGTGGGCATCCTGCGGATGAATCGTTACCGGCTCACGATCCGCTACCGCATACTGCTCACGCAACGCGCTGTAGTTAAGCTGACTGTGCAAACGGTGCGCCGGATGGGCAGAAAGCAGCTGTAGCTGGTCCGGTTCGGCATTACCGAACCACTCATCCGGCTCCAGCCACATCGGGTGCCCCGCACAGTCCGCGTAGCCGTAACCAGCAATCCTCGCGGAGTAGATTTCAATTTTTCCGCTGTCCGTTTTCAGCGGATGAGCCTGCGGGTCGCGGCGAAAATCCGCAAAACGGATAAACTGCGCGCTGGCGGCATTTTCCGGCATTTCGATCAGGGCGTTGCGCTGCCAAAACTCGGCGAAAGGCGGCAATGTCACCTGCTGACTGGCCCCACGTTGCCCGGCAATATTGTAAAACGTCTCCAGCCATTCCAGCTCGCTTTTGCCTTCGGTGAATCGCTCGTAACCGCCCTCTTCCCAGCGTTCACTCAGCTCGGCAAAAACATCATAATCATTTCGCGCTTCGTCCTGCGGCGGCACAACCTGCTTCATCGGCACCAGGTGCTGGTTGCTGTAGTCGCCGGTCATGGTCAAATCATTGCGCTCAAAGGAGGTGGTCGCCGGCAGTACGATATCGGCATGCTTCGCTGCGGCGGTCCAGAAACACTCCGAGATAACCACCAGCTCCGGTTTTTGCCAGGCGCGAATTAAACGGTTAGTGTCTTGATGATGGGTGAAGTTAGCGCCACCAGCCCACCACAACATGCGGATGTCCGGGAAATGGCGGTCCATGCCGTTGTGCTGGTAAAAACCACCGGGATTTTCCAGCGCTTCAACAATTCGCGCTACCGGGATTTTATCTACCGCGTCGGTACCGCCTTTAACGCTGCCCTGCATTGAAGCCAGCACCGCAGCCCGGCGCGTTGGGTTGCCTCCGTTGGCAAAATGATACGACAGCCCAAAACCGCCGCCTGGCGTCCCGATTTGCCCGAGCATGGCGGCCAGGGTGACGATCATCCAGTGTTTCTGCTCACCATACTGTTGGCGCTGCATCCCCCATCCGGCCATCAGCATGGTGGTATTTTGGTGAAATATCGCCGCAAGTTCGCGTATTTTTGTTGCGGGTATACCGCAAATCTCCGCAGCCCACTCTGCCGTTTTCACAACATCATCAGATTTACCCAACAGATAGTTTGCAAAACGGTCATAGCCGGTGGTACACCGGGCGAGAAAATCCTCGTCATGCCAGCCGTTTTCCACCAGCGTATGCGCGATGCCCAGCATCAGCGCTACGTCGGTTCCCATATGCGGGGCAATCCATTCCATCTTATCGCCAAAGAAATCGACGCTTTCCGATCGCATCGGATCGATACAGATCAACCGTTTACCGCTGTCGCGCAAAGCCTCAAAGTAAGCGAGCCCCTGCTCATCGGACGCGTTCCAGGCAATCTTCAGTGTATTCAGCGGATTAGCGCTCCATAACACCACCACCTCGCTGTTCTCAAGCACCACAGGCCAGCTGGTTTGCTGCTGGTAAACTTCGTTACCGCCCACCACGTACGGCATGATCGCCTGCGCAGCCCCCGTCGAATAATCTCCCAGATGCCCGGTATAACCGCCTGCCAGCGCCATATAGCGTTGTAGCAGGGTTGCCGCTTTGTGTAACACGCCGTTAGAGCGCCAGCCGTAGGAACCGGCAAAAATCGAGGCCGGGCCGTAGCTGTCACGGATGCGTTTATGCTGCGTATGGATAAGATTCAGCGCGTCGTCCCAACTGACGCGAACAAATTCATCCTGCCCACGCACGCCCTGGGGATTCTCCGGCAAGGCGAGAAAGCCTTTACGCACCATTGGAAAACGTACCCGCGTTTTACTGTGAACCTGGTCGCGCACCACGGTTTGCAAAGAGTTGGGATGGGAAGTGGGCAGCGCGCCACGCGAGGAGAAAACCGTCTCACCATCGGTGTCGACGAGAATTGGTCCCCAGTGGGCGGCGGTTAACACCGAGTAATGTGCGGGTGAATTAGCCAAGATGGCGCTCCTGAATGCGATGTGACGGCTTATTTATTATGCCGTTCAATGTTACTTACAAATTTCAGAGTCTTCCCTGGAATTTTCTTCATGTTCACACGTCATAATCAACCGCCACGGTCGCTGTGGCAAAGAAGAAAAAGTCATTAAGGAATTAAGATGAAGAAACGTGTTTTTGTTATTGCTGCCATCGTGAGCGGCGCCCTGGCGGTTTCTGGCTGCACAACAAACCCTTACACCGGCGAACGCGAAGCAGGTAAATCCGGCATTGGCGCGGGTATTGGCTCTCTGGTCGGCGCGGGCATTGGCGCACTCTCTTCTTCGAAGAAAGATCGCGGTAAAGGTGCACTGATTGGCGCAGCGGCGGGTGCGGCCGTTGGCGGCGGTGTCGGTTATTACATGGACGTGCAGGAAGCCAAACTGCGCGACAAAATGCAGGGAACGGGCGTCAGCGTGACGCGTAGTGGCGATAACATCATTCTGAATATGCCGAATAACGTCACCTTCGACAGCAGTAGCGCCAACCTGAAACCTGCTGGTGCCAACACCCTGACCGGCGTGGCAATGGTACTGAAAGAGTACAATAAAACCGCCGTCAATGTGCTGGGCTTCACCGACAGCACCGGCAGCCAGGATCTGAATATGCGTCTGTCTCAGCAACGCGCGGACTCCGTGGCCAGCGCCTTAATCACGCAAGGGGTTGCCGCTAATCGTATCCGCACTCAGGGCATGGGTCCGTCAAATCCGATCGCCAGCAACAGCACGGCGGAAGGTAAAGCGCAAAACCGTCGCGTTGAGATTACGTTGAGTCCTATGCAGTAATCGTTGAGCCGGGTGGCGGCTTCGCCTTACCCGGCCTACGTTCGACAAGTAGGCCCGGTAAGCGCAGCGCCACCGGGCAAATTACTTGCTTCGTCAGATTTTCCCGCTAAGGTATTCACACGAAATTCAGGGAAATCAGCGATGAGCAAATCAACACGGGCAACCATCAGCGATGTGGCGAAAGCCGCAAAAACCGGCAAGACCAGCATTTCACGCTATCTCAACGGTGAAAAGCACCTGCTTTCCGACGCGCTACTGGCCCGCATTGAACAAGCCATTGCCGATCTCGACTACCGTCCCAGCCTGATGGCAAGAGGCCTGAAACACGGTCGTACCCGCCTGATTGGTCTGATCATCGCCGATATTACCAATCCCTACTCCGTCAACGTGTTAAGCGGCATTGAAGCCGCCTGCCGCGATAAAGGCTTTACCCCGCTGGTGTGTAACACCAACAACGAAGTGGATCAGGAACTGCATTATCTTGACCTGCTGCGCAGCTACCAGGTCGAAGGGATTGTGGTCAACGCCGTCGGGATGCGCGAAGAGGGGCTGAACCGCCTGCAGCAGTCTGCGCTGCCGATGGTGCTGATTGACCGTAAAATTCCCGATTTCGCCTGTGATATGGTCGGGCTGGATAACACCCAGGCGGCAACGGTTGCCACGGAACATCTGGTCGAACAAGGTTTTGAAGCCATCCTGTTCCTCAGCGAACCGCTCGGCATGGTGAATACCCGCCGCGAGCGCCTGAGCGCTTTTCGCGCCACCCTCGCACAGTACCCCGGCGTTATCGCGCAAAATGCCGAAGTCCCGCTCACGGACAATACGCAGTTGGACGAAACCCTGCGCCAGTTCCACCAGCAGCACCGGGGAATGCGCAAAGCTGTTATCTCAGCTAATGGCGCTCTCACACTGCAGGTTGCCCGCGCCCTGAAACGCATTGGCCTTAACTGGGGCAGCGATATCGGCCTGCTCGGTTTTGACGAACTGGAATGGGCCGAACTGGCGGGCGTTGGTATTACCACGTTGAAACAACCTACCTGGCAGATTGGCTACACCGCCGTTGAGCAGGTTGTACGCCGGATCGATGGCGGCCCTGCTGCCATTCAGGAACAGGTCTTCTCCGGCGAACTGATCGTTCGCGGCTCTACCGCCCGTTAAATTTCCTTCGTGATGGTGATCATAAATTCAACATCATAAGCTTTTCTTTGGAACCGGTTCCATCTAGCGTTATAGCAAGAACGCTAGTCTGGAGTTTCCATGAAAAGAAAAATTATGGTGGTCACCGCCGCTTACGGCCACGACCAGGTACGGGCCGCTGGCGGGCAAACGGCAATGCTGCCCATTATCGCTGAAGCCGGTGCTGACGGCGTCGAAATCCGCCGCGAATTGCTGACCGACGCCGAGCTGCACACGCTGTCCACGGTGGCATCTGCTATCGAAATCTTCGGCCTGCTGACCTGTTACTCAGCGCCTGAGCCGTTGTTCCTTGAGGACAGTAGCCTCAATCCCCGACTTCCTGCGCTACTTGAAGAAGCACAGGCCCTGCAGGCGCTGTGGCTAAAAGTCTCCCTCGGTCATTTCTCCCATACCGAACAGTTCAACGTGTTACGTGAATGGCTGGACAACAGCGGAATGGAACTGGTTGTCGAAAACGATCAGACCGCCTGCGGACGCCTGAAGCCGATGCAGCGCTTTAACGAAGCCTGCCAGACGCAAAATCTGCCGATATCTCTGACCTTCGATATGGGCAACTGGCTGTGGGTGGGCGACTCCCCGGAACAGGCGGCGCAGAAACTGGCGTCAACCGTTGGGTATATCCATGTCAAAGCCGCCGTTGCACATCGCGACAGCTACCGTGCCGTACCGCCTGATGCAGCCGATCCGCGCTGGCTGACGCTGTTGAAAACGCTGCCGGGCGATGTTCCACGCGGCATTGAGTTTCCCCTGGAAGGGCAGGATTTGGCGGCGGTTACCCGCCGTTACGTCGAGTTGTTACGCGAGGAGTAACGCATGAAAAATTCACTGGATGTGGTCACTATTGGTGAAGCGATGGCGATGTTTGTCGCCACGCAAACCGGCGAACTGGCGGATGTGGAGCAGTTTATCAAGCGCGTTGCTGGCGCTGAACTCAATGTGGCGACCGGTCTTGCCCGGCTGGGCCTGAAGGTCGGTTGGGTAAGCCGTGTAGGCAACGACAGTTTTGGCCGTTTTATCGTTAAGTCGCTGGAAAAAGAAGGGATTGATGCGCAGGGAGTCACCCAGGACGGGCGTTACGCTACCGGCTTTCAGCTTAAATCTAAAGTCGAAAATGGAACCGATCCCATTGTGGAATACTTCCGCAAAGGTTCCGCTGCCAGCCACCTCAGCATTGAGGATTATCACGAAACCTACTTCGCCAGCGCGCGCCACCTGCACCTGAGCGGCGTAGCGGCGGCGCTTTCTGCCAGCTCTTATGAACTGTTAGCCCATACCGCCCGCACGCTGAAAGCACAAGGGAAGACCATCTCGTTCGACCCGAATTTACGCCCTGTGCTGTGGAAAAGCGAAGCCGAGATGGTGGAAAAACTGAACCGTTTGGCATTCCAGGCCGACTGGGTTTTGCCTGGATTAAAAGAGGGCATGATTTTAACCGGTCAGCAGACGCCTGAAGCCATCGCCGACTTTTATCTGCGCCACGGGGTGAAGGCCGTGATCATCAAAACCGGGGCTGATGGCGCCTGGTACAAAACCGCCGGCGGTGAACAAGGCTGCGTTGCACCGGTAAAAGTCGACAACGTGGTTGATACGGTCGGCGCAGGTGATGGTTTTGCCGTGGGCGTTATTAGCGCCCTGCTGGAAGGCCGCTCGCTGCATCAGGCGGTGACCCGCGGCAATAAAATTGGCGCACTGGCCATTCAGGTTCAGGGCGACAGCGAAGGATTACCCACACGTGAACAATTAGGGGAATAAATTCCCGGCCAACTCTGTCTCTGTACCCTACATTCAGAGGCGGCGTATCAGTATAACCAGAGGGCAGTCTATGAATAGCTCAACTAATGCAGCAAAACGCTGGTGGTACATCATGCCAATCGTGTTTATCACGTATAGCCTGGCGTACCTTGACCGCGCGAACTTCAGCTTCGCCTCCGCCGCAGGTATCAACGAGGACCTCGGCATTACCAAAGGGATCTCTTCCCTGCTGGGCGCGCTGTTTTTCCTCGGCTACTTCTTCTTTCAAATCCCGGGCGCAATTTACGCCGAACGCCGCAGCGTACGAAAACTGATTTTTGTCTGTCTGATCCTCTGGGGTGCCTGTGCGTCGTTAACCGGCATGGTCAGCAATATTCCAATGCTTGCCGCCATCCGCTTTATTCTTGGCGTCGTTGAAGCCGCGGTCATGCCCGCAATGCTGATTTATATCAGTAACTGGTTTACGAAGTCCGAGCGTTCGCGCGCAAACACTTTCCTGATCCTCGGTAACCCGGTTACCGTCCTGTGGATGTCCGTGGTTTCCGGGTATCTGATCCAGGCGCTGGGCTGGCGGGAAATGTTCATCATCGAGGGCTTCCCGGCCATCATCTGGGCGTTCTGCTGGTGGGTGCTGGTAAAAGACAAACCGTCTCAGGTCGGTTGGCTGTCAGAATCTGAAAAAGCCGCCCTTCAGGCACAACTGGAAAAAGAGCAGCAAGGAATCAAAGCCGTACGGAACTATAGCGAGGCTTTCCGCTCACGTAACGTCATCCTGCTGTGTATGCAGTATTTCACCTGGAGTATTGGCGTCTATGGTTTTGTCCTGTGGCTGCCGTCGATTATCCGCAACGGCGGTGCAAATCTGGGGATGGTTGAGGTTGGCTGGCTGTCATCCGTACCTTATCTGGCGGCGACTGCGGCGATGATCCTCGTTTCCTGGGCCTCCGATAAACTGCAAAATCGTAAGCTGTTTGTCTGGCCACTGTTACTGATAGCTGCTTTCGCTTTTATCGGCTCCTAGGCCGTGGGCGCAGACCACTTCTGGATTTCTTACACGCTGTTGGTTATTGCGGGTGCGGCAATGTATGCCCCTTATGGTCCTTTCTTTGCCATCATTCCGGAAATGCTGCCGCGTAACGTTGCCGGGGGTGCAATGGCGCTGATTAACAGTATGGGCGCACTAGGCTCATTCTTTGGTTCATGGTTTGTCGGCTACCTCAATGGCGCTACCGGCAGCCCGTCCGCCTCGTACATTTTTATGGGGGTAGCGCTTTTTGTCTCAGTATGGCTAACTCTCATTGTGAGGCCGAGTCCTGCCATTGAACACACCGTCGACACTGTGGCAGAACCGCGTAATCAAGGCGGAGGGCGCTGGGCATAGTGAACTATGCCCAAGCCAGACAACGAAGAGTTCGTGGTTCTGACGCGTGTCCCGAAGGGCTGGGGCTATTTTTGCCCATTGCGGCGTTACTCCCAGCTCGTTTGGTTCACCAAACTTCTCTGCTCGTGCCTTGCACTGGGCAAAAATAACCGCCAGCGACGTGCGTGTGCAACGGCAGGACTCGGCCTGAGCCTGCTAATAATCAACAGCTACCTATTGGCGCACGCCACGCTTAAATTTTAACTTACGGAGATTCGCATGAAGCCGTCCATTATTCTCTATAAAGCGTTACCTGACGATTTACTGCATCGCCTGGAAGAGCATTTTACTGTGACTCGTGTGCCTAACCTGCGCCCGGAAACGGTCGCACAGCACGCCGAAGCGTTTGCCAATGCGGAAGGTCTGCTGGGCTCCAGTGAAGCCGTCAATACTGCTCTACTGGAGAAAATGCCGAAACTGCGTGCGACCTCCACGATTTCCGTCGGCTATGACAACTTCGACGTCGATGCCCTTAACGCGCGTAAGGTACTGTTGATGCACACGCCAACCGTACTGACAGAAACCGTCGCCGATACGGTGATGGCGCTGGTGTTAAGCACCGCTCGCCGCGTGGTAGAAGTGGCTGAACGGGTGAAGGTCGGTGAATGGACCAAAAGTATCGGGCCGGACTGGTTCGGTACGGATGTGCACCACAAAACGCTGGGAATTGTCGGCATGGGCCGCATTGGGCTGGCGCTGGCACAACGTGCGCATTTCGGCTTTAGCATGCCGATTCTCTATAATGCGCGCCGTCATCATCAGGAAGCAGAAGAACGCTTCAATGCGCGCTACTGCGACCTCGATACGCTGTTACAAGAATCCGATTTTGTCTGCCTGATCCTGCCGTTAACCGACGAAACGCATCATCTGTTCAGCACCGAACAGTTTGCCAAAATGAAGTCTTCCGCCATTTTCATTAACGCCGGACGTGGGCCGGTGGTCGATGAAAAAGCACTGATTGCCGCCCTGCAAAACGGCGAAATTCATGCCGCTGGCCTGGATGTGTTTGAGCAGGAGCCATTACCGGCAGACTCACCGCTGCTGTCGCTGCCAAACGTGGTTGCTGTGCCGCACATTGGTTCAGCCACGCACGAAACGCGCTATAACATGGCGGCCTGTGCGGTGGATAACTTAATCGATGCGCTGCAAGGACGCGTTGAGAAGAACTGCGTAAACCCGCAGGTCGCGCGATAAACAAAAGGCCGGGTAGCGCTTACGCTCACCCGGCCCTTCATATCTTACAGCGACTTAATTACTGAGCGGCATTCACCGCAGCAGTCCAGGCCTGGTTAAATGCTTGATGTTGAGAAGCCAACGGGCCAATCAGCGTGTTGTACTGACTTGCCTGCTGTGACGTTGGGAACTGGATACCGTTGGCGACAAAGCTCACCTGCGTATCCTGCTGCGCCACAAAATCACCAACCTGCACTAACTGCTGCGTGAAGATTTGCGCTGCAGGGATCAGCGGCTGTAACGCCTCTGCAGGTACAGTGACGACTTTATTGTAAACCTGGTCAAAGACCGGCTTCAGATCTTCGCCCTGCTTCAGCGCGCCATGCGCAGCATCTGCCTGTAGTTTCGCATTCTGCAACTGTTGCCCTAATACACCTAGCGCACCATTTGCCTGACGCAGCGGCTCACGCTGAGTCACATAATCCTGAGGAACACGAATCGCATTTACGCTATCAACCACCGGACGCAGACCGGAGTCCATCGCCTGATTAACCTGCTGCGAATAGCCATACAGAATCGCGTAATCGGACACAAACGGGCCAAACTGTTTTTTCTGATCGGCGGTCAGCGTTGGTAAACGCTCTCCGCTACGCATTGCAGTATTCTGCAGAAAATCGATAAACGCTTTGCGTTGATCGCCTTCTTTATCAAAACACCCACTCAGGCCAACTACCATTAAGAGCGCCAAAACAGGCGCAAACCAGCGAGAGCAGGACTTACCTGTCGCCATTTTAATACTCCTTTCACCCAAAAATGCGCACAACGACACCCGCGTGCCTGACGTTAACAAGGATAGTCCAGGTCAGCCCCGCAAGATACCCTTTCCGCATAATCTTGTGGGGGAAAATAACCGTTCCCACCACCGTTCGTTTTGCTAAACAATGCTGCATTTACTACTCGGCGTCATATTTTAGTCATCTTTACAATCGGAATCGATCGTTCGGAGATCCCGACCTTTATCAGTTTGTTAGCCTGCGAAAGATTGTTACCCACCGTTTGCTGAAACGAATCCATCTCTCAAACCCCGAATCCGACTTCATTTTTTCCGACTACTCTTAATGAGCTTCGAAGAAATTCACGATCCCGCTGTGTGATTTGTAGGAGTTCTCAATGGAATACAAAGATCCTATGTTTGAACTGCTGAGCAGTCTGGAGCAGATTGTTTTTAAAGATGTATCGCAGACGGTCACTCTGACGCAAAAAACCAACCCTTTCACCGAATTTGAACAGTTACGACGAGGGACGGGTTTAAAAACAGATGATTTTGCCCGAGTAATGGGCGTGACAGTCGCGATGGTTCATGAATGGGAGTCTAAACGCGTAAAGCCTTCCACTACCGAATTGAAGTTAATGCGCCTGATCCAGGCAGATCCAAGATTAAGTAAGCAACTGATGGATTGAACTATTTTTCAATTTTGCTTAAGAACGGTCCTGTAACGGGGCCGTTCCCTTACGAAGGTTATCCACAAAAAAGAAAATAGTAGTTGCATCCACATGCGTAAAATGAGTTAATGCCCTCAACGGTTTGACGTACAGACCATTACAGCAGTTAGTAAGGCAAGTCCCTTCAAGAGTTATCGTTGATACCCTTCGTAGTGAGCATTTCCTTTACTGTTAAAAAATCTGTAAAGCACGCCATATCGCCGAAAGGCACACTTATTTTTTAAAAGGTAATACACTATGTCCGGTAAAATGACTGGTATCGTAAAATGGTTCAACGCTGACAAAGGTTTCGGCTTCATCACTCCTGACGATGGCTCTAAAGACGTGTTCGTACACTTCTCTGCTATCCAGAACGATGGCTACAAATCTCTGGACGAAGGTCAGAAAGTTTCCTTCACCATCGAAAGCGGCGCTAAAGGCCCGGCAGCTGGCAACGTAACCAGCCTGTAAGCTTAAAAAGCTCAAGATTCTGAATCCCTGCCAAACGGCGGGGATTTTTTTTATCTGTACTTCTTAAAACGCCTCGCCCACACGCGTCTTTGCATTACTTTACCCGTCGCCCCTTTGACCTTTCCCTAAGGGCAAGCTTTATAGTGAGCCAGTCTGTATTCCACAACGTTCACAAGGAATTGAAGCTATGTCGAAATCCTCATTGCTGCTGGTTTTAGGTTTACTCACCACCGGTAGCGCGTTCGCCGCAACCCCTGAAGCCACTTTTTTGGCGGAACACGGGCTCAGCGGAAAATCCGTCGAGCAAATCGTCGAGGCCATTGACCAGTCTCCCCAGAGCCGCCCACTGCCCTACTCGGCATCCGTCACCAGCACTGAACTGAAGCTATCTTCAGGCGATCAGATCTATACCCTGCCGCTCGGTGACAAGTTCTATCTGTCATTTGCCCCTTATGAATGGCAAACACATCCTTGCTTCAACCACAGCCTTTCCGGTTGCCAGGGCGAAATGCCGGAGAAGACATTCAATGTCAAAGTGACGGATAACAAGGGTGACGTAGTGCTACAAAAAGAGATGAAGAGCGGTCGAAATGGCTTCGTCGGGGTTTGGCTACCGCGCAATATGGCAGGCACCATCGCAGTAAGCTACAACGGCAAAAAAGCGAAGTATCCCATTAAGACCATGGAAGACAGCCAGACCTGT
This sequence comes from Citrobacter sp. CF971, assembly GCF_006385635.1. Taxonomy (NCBI): domain Bacteria; kingdom Pseudomonadati; phylum Pseudomonadota; class Gammaproteobacteria; order Enterobacterales; family Enterobacteriaceae; genus Citrobacter; species Citrobacter sp. CF971. The sequence continues at coordinate 4,744,577 of NZ_CP041051.1, forward strand.
CTGACTAAATTACAGCTGCGCTAACAACATAAAAAAATGCCGGATGGCGCAATGCTTATCCGGCCTACTGGTGTTTATCTCGTAGGCCGGATAAGGCGAAGCTGCCATCCGGCATTTTCTAAGTCAGCTCAGGACCGTTACTGCAGCAGCGAAATATCCGCCACGCGCAGGAACAGTTCGCGCAGTTTTTCGAGCATGGAGAGACGGTTGATACGCAGATCTTTATCTTCTACGTTGACCATCACTTTCTCGAAGAACGCATCAACTGGCTCACGCAGTTCCGCTAACTCAACCAGCGCTTCCTGGTAATGGCCAGCGGCGAAAACAGGCTCCAGCTTATCGCGCAGCACCACAACCTGCATCGCCAGCGCAATTTCTTCCGGCTCTTTCAGCGTTGCCGCATTCACACGGTCATTCAGCGTTTCTTCAGACTTCGCCAGAATATTTGATACGCGCTTGTTCGCGGCAGCCAGCGCGGACGCGGCCTCCAGGGTACGGAAGTGCGAAACCGCCTTCATACGTGCGTCGAAATCAGCCGGACGAGTCGGACGACGCGCCAGCACGGCCTGAATGGTATCGACGGTATAACCTTCGTCCTGATACCAGGCGCGGAAGCGACCAAGCATAAAGTCGATAACGTCATCCACCACGTTGGCGTTGGTCAGCTTGTCGCCATACAGACGAACAGCCTCTTCCGTCAGCGTTTGCAGATCCAGATTCAGGTTCTTCTCAACAATGATACGCAGCACGCCCAGCGCAGCACGACGCAGCGCAAACGGGTCTTTATCGCCTTTCGGATGCTGACCAATACCGAAAATACCCGCCAGGGTGTCCATCTTGTCAGCAATCGCCACGGCACAAGCCACCGGGTTAGACGGCAGGTCATCACCGGCAAAACGCGGCTGATACTGCTCGTTCAGCGCCACAGCGACATCTTCCGCTTCGCCATCGTGACGCGCGTAGTGCATTCCCATCACGCCCTGAGTGTCGGTGAACTCGAAGACCATGTTGGTCATCAGGTCGCACTTGGACAGCAGGCCAGCACGCGTTGCGTGGTTAACGTCAGCGCCAATTTGACCAGCAATCCAGCCCGCCAGCGCCTGAATACGGTCAGTCTTATCGCGCAGCGTACCCAGTTGCTGTTGGAACAGCACGGTTTGCAGACGCGGCAGATGGTCTTCCAGGCGTTTTTTACGGTCGGTATTGAAGAAGAACTCAGCATCCGCCAGACGCGGACGAACGACTTTCTCGTTACCGGAGATAATCTGGGTCGGATCTTTCGATTCAATGTTGGCAACGAAGATAAAGTTCGGCAGCAGTTTGCCGTCATTCGCGTATACCGGGAAGTACTTCTGGTCACCTTTCATGGTGTGTACCAGCGCTTCAGACGGAACAGCGAGGAATTTCTCTTCGAATTTCGCGGTAAGCACTACCGGCCATTCTACCAGCGAGGTGACTTCTTCCAGCAGGCTTTCGCTCAGATCGGCGTTGCCGCCAATCTTACGCGCCGCTTCTTCAGCATCGGCTTTGATTTTCGCTTTACGCTCAGCGTAATCCGCAATGACTTTGCCGCGCTCACGCAGGATTTCCGGATACTGATCGGCAGAATCGATAGTGAATTCCGGCTCGCCCATAAAGCGGTGTCCACGGATCACACGATCGGACTGAATGCCCAGAATCGTTGCCGGAATCACTTTGTCGCCCAGCAGCAGGGTCACGGTGTGAACCGGACGCACGAAGTGAACGTCAGACGCGCCCCAGCGCATCAGTTTCGGGATCGGCAGCTTCGCAAGCGAAGTGGCGATCATGTTTGGCAGCAGCGTTTCAGCGCTTTCGCCTTTCACATGCGCGCGATACAGCAGCCATTCGCCTTTGTCGGTAGTCAGACGCTCAGCCTGATCAACCGTGATGCCGCAGCCACGTGCCCAACCTTCTGCCGCTTTGCTCGGTTTGCCTTCAGCGTCAAACGCCTGGGCAATGGCCGGACCGCGTTTTTCAACTTCACGATCGGGTTGAGATTCCGCCAGATTCGCGACTTTCAGCGCCAGGCGACGCGGTGCAGCAAACCACTCAACGTTGCCGTGCGCGATGCCAGCGTTGTCCAGCTCCGCGGTAAAGTTTGCAGCAAAGGACTCAGCCAGGCTGCGCAGTGCTTTTGGTGGCAGCTCTTCAGTGCCGATTTCCACCAGAAAAGTTTTCTCAGACATGGCCGCCTCTTATTTGTCTTTGTTGCACATCGGGAAGCCAAGGGCTTCACGGGAAGCGTAGTAAGCTTCTGCCACTGCTTTGGTCAGGGTGCGAATGCGCAGGATATAGCGCTGACGCTCGGTGACGGAGATGGCTTTACGCGCATCCAGCAGGTTGAAGCTATGGGCGGCTTTCAGAATACGTTCATACGCAGGCAGCGGCAGCGGATTTTCCAGCGCCAGCAGCTGCTGCGCTTCTTTCTCGTACTGCTCGAAGCAGGTGAACAGGAAGTCCACGTCGGCGTATTCGAAGTTGTAGGTGGATTGCTCCACTTCGTTCTGATGGAACACGTCACCGTAAGTGGTTTTACCCAGCGGGCCGTCACTCCAGACCAGGTCGTAAACGCTGTCTACGCCCTGAATGTACATGGCCAGACGTTCCAGACCGTAGGTAATTTCCCCGGTTACTGGTTTACATTCCAGACCACCAACCTGCTGGAAGTAGGTGAACTGAGTTACTTCCATGCCGTTCAGCCACACTTCCCAACCCAGACCCCAGGCACCCAGCGTCGGGTTTTCCCAGTTATCTTCCACGAAACGAATATCGTGAATGGTCGGGTCCATACCCAGCTCTTTCAGAGAACCCAGGTACAGCTCCTGAATGTTGTCCGGTGACGGCTTAATCACTACCTGGAACTGATAGTAGTGCTGTAAGCGGTTCGGGTTTTCACCATAGCGGCCATCGGTCGGACGACGGGAAGGCTGCACATAAGCAGTCGCCATCGGTTCCGGCCCCAGCGCACGCAGGCAGGTCATTGGGTGAGATGTTCCCGCGCCGACTTCCATGTCCAATGGTTGAACAATGGTGCAGCCCTGGCGAGCCCAGTAATCCTGTAAGGTCAGGATCAAGCCCTGGAAGGTCCTGGTATCAAACTTTTGCATATTATTTCGTGCTGGATACGTGTGGATTTAAAGGAAGCGATCAGTATACCCGCTGGCTGCAAGATATACAGTACGAAACGGGAAAAAGGGGGAACTTAGCGCATGGAAAGGTGCAAAAACTGCCCGTCTGCATCAAAAGAACAGACAAAACTCTCTTTACGGAAGGTAGAACCACGCATCTCATAGCTGCCCTGGAATTGCTCCAGGCCGGAGATATCAATTTTCTGCGCGCCAGTGTTGTAGCGTTGCGCCGCCTCATTTTTGCACAATGACTCCATATCCAGCGAACGTGTGGCACTGACCTTAACCTTTTGCGCTTTCTGCGCGGGTGCAGACGGTTGTGTGTCAGCGCACGCTACCAGCAAAAGGGTAGCGATTGTGGGAAAGAAATACTTCATCATCATTTTATTACCGCCTGGTTTGCTGGTCAGTCTTATTATTAGTGTCTGGAAACAGATCCTATTTTGAGAATCTCATCAGACCATCTCAAGCTTTAGCGTAAGAACTCGGATTATTCCAGTGAGCTACGTTCGCAAAATATCGGTCAGACTTTTTTTAATGGACACAGAGGAACTGATGCAGCCCAAAATTTTCTGGATTGATAACCTGCGCGGGATAGCCTGTTTAATGGTCGTGATGATCCACACCACGACCTGGTACATCACCAATGCGCAAAGCGTCAGCCCGTTGAATTGGGATCTGGCTAACGTGCTCAATTCAGCCTCTCGCGTCAGCGTCCCGCTGTTCTTTATGATTTCGGGTTATCTGTTTTTTGGCGAGCGTAGCGCCAAACCGCGCCATTTCCTGCGCATCACGCTCTGCATTCTGTTTTACAGCAGCGTGGCGCTGGCCTATATCCTGCTGTTTACCTCGATCAACGCTGAGCTGTCGCTGAAGAACCTGCTGCAAAAGCCGGTGTTCTATCATCTGTGGTTTTTCTTCGCGATCGCCGTCATCTACCTGGTTTCTCCGCTGATACAGGTGAAAAATATCAGCGGCAAGATGCTGCTGGCGTTGATGGTGGTGATAGGCGTGATTGCCAATCCCAATACCGTCTCGCAAAAAATTGGCGGTTTTGAATGGCTACCCATTAACCTGTACATCAGCGGCGACACCTTCTATTACATCCTGTACGGCATGCTGGGCCGGGCGATTGGCATGATGGATACGCAAAAGCGCGCGCTCAGCTGGCTCTGTGCGGCGTTATTCATTACCGCAGTATTTATTATTTCTCGTGGCACATTGCATGAACTGCGCTGGCGAGGCAATTTTGCCGACACCTGGTACCTCTACTGCGGCCCTGCGGTATTTATTTGCGCCGCCTCACTCCTGACGCTGGTCAAAAATACGCTCAGCACACGTACTCTGCCGCTACTGGGCCTTATTTCTCGCCATTCATTGGGCATTTATGGTTTTCATGCGCTGATCATTCACGCGCTGCGCACCAATGGCATCGAACTCAAGAACTGGCCGCCGCTCGATATGCTGTGGATTTTCAGCGCCACGCTGGCGGGAAGCCTGCTGCTATCCATGCTGCTGCAACGCATCGATACGCGCAGGCTGGTGAGTTAATCCCCCGTATTTTGCAGGCGCAGCAATAAAGCTTGCCCCAGTAAACATACGATGAATGCCATCGGGTAAAGCCCCTTTTCAAGGGGCGATAATGGGGCGTTCCAGACGCCCACCAGCAGCAACCCTACCGTGATGAGTGTGACCATTTGACATACAGAGGTTAAGCGCTCGTCGCTCTGATCGAGATTTTCAGCACGCTGATAAACATATGTCACAAACATTCCCGTCATCAGCACGCCGAAAAAATAGCCTTTGCCACTCAATAACGGGCATGCCCGCCAAAAACCAATAACGTAAATCAGTGCGCCAGAGAGGAATAACATCCATAGCAACAGCCTTGTCGTCTTCATTGGGATCTCCTTATCCATCATGGATACAATATGAATAACCCGCTAAAGACAACACAGAAAAATGGCACTACGCCGGACTTTCAGAATAAATCCATGCGTACTAACTATTTATTGGATTGAAATATACATTTGATAAATCCCCTCTGTTTACCAGAGGGGAACGAGGATCAGGACATCAGCGGTTGCAACTGCTGGTAGATTAGGCGGAAGGTTTCCCGACGTTGTTGGTAAAGCGCGTGGCGCCCGGCGTCAGGATAATGCGCTTGTTCCAGCGTAAGCTGAGGCAGAAGGTCTGATAAAGGCCGCTGCGGATTCATGGCAATTTGCGCCAGTCGCGCCGCACCAAGTGCAGGGCCGACATCACCGCCGGTACGATAATCCAGCTGCAATCCGCTGATGTCAGATAGCATCTGACGCCAGTATTCACTGCGCGCCCCGCCGCCAATCAACGTAATGCTGGCGGGCTGCACGCCGCAGGCATGTACCACGTCCATACCGTCAGCCAGCGCAAACCCCACACCTTCCAGCACCGCCTGCGCCAGTTCTGCCGGACCATGCTGATGCGTCAGACCGAAAAATACGCCCTTGGCCTGCGGATTGTTATGCGGCGTACGTTCACCGGAAAGATAAGGTAAAAACCAGACCGGCTCCGCGAGTTCATCAGCCTGTTGCGCAGCGTCGATCAATGCAGGAACGCTCGCCAGTCCGGTTAATTTTGCCGCCCAGTCCAGACACGATGCCGCACTTAACATCACAGACATCAGATGCCATCGCTCAGGCAAAGCATGGCAAAAACTGTGAACCGCACTTTCCGGTTTGCTAAGGAAACCATCACTCACCGCAAAATAGACACCGGACGTCCCCAGCGAAAGCATCGCCTGACCGGCATTCATCATGCCTACGCCAACCGCCCCCGCCGCGTTATCACCACCTCCGGCAACAACCGCAATCTCCTGCATTCCCCAGGCTTTAGCGACGTCTGGCAACAAGGTTCCGGTAATCTCGCTGCCTTCATAGAGCGCAGGCATATGTGCGCGAGTCAGTTTACAGGCAGTCAGCATGACATCGCTCCAGTCACGCTTCGCGACATCCAGCCACATTGTCCCTGCCGCATCAGACATATCGCTGGCAAAATCACCGGTCATGCGCAAACGCAGGTAATCTTTCGGCAGCAGGACTTTATCAATCTGGTTGAAAATCTCCGGCTCGTGGCGTTGCACCCACAGCAGTTTTGGCGCGGTAAAGCCAGGCATCATCAGGTTGCCGGTGATCGCACGAGACTGCGGAACCTGATTCTCCAGCATCACGCACTCTTCACCACAGCGACCATCGTTCCACAGAATAGCCGGACGCAATACCTTCTGTTGCTCATCCAGTAGCGTCGCGCCGTGCATCTGTCCGGCAATCCCCAACGCTTTCACCTCGCGAAGCGAATGCTGCTGACCCAGCGCTTTCACAGCCCGATCCGTTGCCGACCACCACTGCTCAGGGTCTTGTTCAGACCATAACGGATGCGGGCGCGAGACGGTGAGTTTCTCCGTGTGCGAAGCGACCACATCCCCCTGCTCGTTGAGCAGGATGGCCTTTACGCCTGATGTGCCAAGATCTATCCCGATATACATAAGGCATCGTTCCTTAAAGAAAGGCCCGGTAGCGCGAGCTGACCGGGCTTACGGACGTTCTCAGAAACCCGTTATTTGTCGAACAAATAATGGTTCACCAGATTTTCCAGCAATTCCTGATGACCGCTCTGGTGCACCGGCGCCAGGTTATGTTGTTCAGCGTACTGCGCAATTTCCGTCAGCGTCATCTGCCCTTTCAGAATTTGCTGGCCCAGCTCACCATTCCAACCGGCATAACGTTTTGCCACGCGCTGATCCAGACCACCGTCTTCAATCATACGGGCCGCAATTTTCAACGACAGTGCCATGGTATCCATCGCGCCAATATGACCATAGAACAGATCATATTTATCGGTACTCTGACGACGCACTTTGGCATCGAAGTTCAGGCCACCGGTGGTGAAACCGCCCGCTTTCAGGATTTCGTACATCACCAGCGCGTTCTCTTCTACGCTGTTCGGGAACTGATCCGTGTCCCAGCCCAGCTGCGCGTCACCACGGTTGGCATCGACAGAGCCAAACAGACCCAGCGCGATAGCGGTGGCGATTTCGTGATGGAACGAGTGGCCCGCCAGCGTGGCATGGTTAGCTTCGATATTCAGTTTGATCTCTTTTTCCAGACCGAACTGCTTGAGGAAGCCGTAGACGGTCGCCGCATCGTAGTCGTACTGGTGCTTGGTCGGTTCCTGCGGTTTCGGCTCGATAAGCAAAGTGCCCTGGAAACCGGTTTTGTGTTTGTGCTCCACCACCAGTTGCATGAAGCGACCAATTTGCTCACGTTCCTGACGCAGATCGGTATTCAGCAGCGTCTCATAGCCTTCACGACCACCCCACAGAACGTAGTTTTCACCGCCTAACTTGTGCGTGGCATCCATGGCCGTAACCACCTGCGTGGCGGCCCAGCTGAACACTTCTGGATCCGGGTTTGTTGCCGCACCCGCGCCGTAGCGTGGGTTGGTAAAGCAGTTTGCTGTTCCCCACAGCAGCTTCACGCCGCTCTGTTCCTGTTTTGCCGCCAGCACATCAACCATCTGCGCAAAGTTGTTTTTGTACTCTTTCAGTGAAGCCCCTTCAGGCGAGACATCCACATCATGGAAGCAGTAGTAAGGCACGTTCAGCTTGTGGAAGAACTCAAATGCCACGTCCGCTTTGCGTTTCGCCAGCGCCAGTGCTTCACCAGGCTGCTGCCACGGACGATCGAAAGCGCCCATACCGAACATATCCGCACCGTTCCAGCAGAAGGTATGCCAGTAGCAGGCAGCAAAACGCAGATGATCTTCCATACGTTTGCCCAACACGATTTCGTCAGGATTGTAATGGCGAAATGCGAGCGGGTTGGTGGATTGAGTACCTTCAAAACGAACACGATCGAGTTGGTCAAAATAAGCCGGCATAATAAGCTCCATAATCAGGTAATACGGTAAGTAAACTGCGATATGGCTATACTGGAATTTCCTGATTTATTGCTCAATTACGTTATTTCACACCGCTATTAAGAGAATACCCAAACGTGCGCTGGCTCCCAAAAAAACACGCTGAAAAACGAAATAAAAAAGCGATCGCGATCGAAGGTTAGCCATTAAACAAAAAACCGTAATGCGCAGATGAAAAATGACAATTGTCATCCCGCTGACAGTATGTAAATTTTGCCTGGCCTCAGGCAATCAGGAAATTTGTCACGCTTCATCAAGCAGTCGTACCGGCGGTTTTGCTAGTATCGACAGGCCCACGTTAACCTTTCCAGGACAGGTTCTTATGTTTGATAAACGTCACCGCATCACTCTGTTATTCAATGCCAATAAAGCCTATGACCGTCAGGTGGTAGAAGGAGTGGGTGAATATTTACAGGCATCGCAATCCGAGTGGGATATATTCATTGAGGAAGATTTCCGCGCCCGTATCGATAATATTAAAGACTGGTTAGGCGATGGCGTTATTGCCGATTATGACGATGATGACATTGCGCAATTACTTGCCGATGTCGATGTTCCGATCATCGGCGTTGGGGGTTCCTACCATCGGGAGCAAGATTACCCCCCGGTACATTACATTGCTACCGACAACCACGCGCTGGTAGAAAGCGCTTTTCTGCATCTGAAAGAGAAAGGGGTTAACCGTTTTGCGTTTTACGGCCTGCCTTCCTCAAGCGGTAAACGCTGGGCCGCAGAACGTGAATATGCCTTTTGCCAGTTGGTGGCTAAAGAAAAGTACCGAGGCGTCGTCTACCAGGGGCTGGAAACTGCGCCGGAAAACTGGCAGCACGCGCAAAATCGTCTGGCAGACTGGCTACAAACGTTGCCGCCGCAAACCGGCATTATCGCGGTCACCGACGCGCGGGCACGACACGTCCTGCAGGTCTGCGAGCACCTACATATCCCGGTACCGGAAAAGCTATGCGTGATAGGAATAGATAACGAAGAACTGACCCGTTACTTGTCACGGGTAGCGCTGTCATCCGTGGCTCAGGGAGCCCGGCAGATGGGCTACCAGGCCGCAAAACTTCTGCACCGCTTGCTGGCGAATGAGGCGCTGCCGCTGCAACGCATTCTGGTTCCTCCGGTGCGCGTGGTTGAGCGGCGCTCAACCGATTACCGCTCCTTGACCGATCCTGCCGTCATTCAGGCGATGCACTTTATCCGCAATCATGCCTGCAAAGGGATTAAGGTTGAGCAAGTTCTTGATTCAGTAGGGATTTCACGTTCAAATCTGGAGAAGCGTTTTAAAGAAGAGGTCGGAGAGACTATCCACGCCGTGATTCATGCCGAAAAGCTGGAAAAAGCGCGCAGTCTGTTGATTTCTACCACGCTTTCAATCAACGAAATTTCACAGATGTGCGGCTATCCGTCTCTGCAGTATTTCTATTCGGTCTTCAAGAAAGAGTACGACACGACGCCAAAAGAGTATCGCGATGTGAACAGCGAAGTGTTGCTGTGAGGATTATTGCCGGATACGGCGAAGCCGCCATCCGGCACACAGAATTACATATGCGCGGCGATTAAACGCTGGTTATCCTGATACATTGCGAACAGATAGTTGTTGTAGCTCTGTCCTTTAGTGGAATAACCCTTCAGCTTATGGATCATCGCGGTAGCGGTGACTTCCTGATCGGCTTTACGCAGCTGCGCACGTGATTTACGGAAAGAAGAGTAAGCCGGGTGCGTGTTCAGGTTGATGACGTAAGCATTCACCGACTCTTTCACCGATTCAAACTGTGAGTAGCCTTTCACCTTACCAGGGGCATTGTTACAACGACCTTTGCCACATTTCATGCCAAACAGGTTGTTGTTGCTACGCGCCAGCTTCGACGTACCCCAGCCGCTTTCGGCCGCAGCCATGGTTGCCACCATACTGGTCGGGATAATGTCTACGCGCTCAAGCAGCGTATTCCACGGAATTTTACGCGTGTTGCCAGACCAGCTCACCTTGTAGCGCTTCGCGATGTCTTTCATACGCGTACGCTCAGTCGGTGACCAGCGATTCTGGTACTGTTTTGAAATCAGCCAGTTACGGTCCGCAGTAATGGCAGCATTTTGACTGGTAATATAAGGCATAACCGTCCGGAGAAACGCTTTTTTCCTTGGTGTTCCGGAAGGGTATTTTCGCAAATCAGGAAGTGAACTACTCTTTGCACTATTGCGAGAATACTCTTGTTTACTGCTAACCTGTTTATTACTTGCCTTGGTTATCTGGGGCTTGTGACTCGTTGTCGCCGTGTGTGTCTTTGCCAGCACCTCACCCGAAAATGCAACGGTGAGTAACATAAGAATCATTGCCCCATATCGTCGAATGGGAGTCAATATCATTAGGTCTCCTGGTCGGATTTATACATTCCAACACCTTATATTTTTCACAAAAATGAGAGATGAATCTCAAATCATATCAAAAATAGCCGTCAAGAGCACCCAAAGGAATAGTCCAATTCTGAAACTATGTCACGCATTAACAGTTCAGGGTGCCATTAATTCGAAGAAAATGTGGAGGTTATCGCAAAATTAGTTCATTTTTTGAACGCGATCGCTCACCCTCACTTCTCCTCCTGGCGGAATCGACTCAAAGGATGAGTTTCCAGCCTGATTTCACTGGCAAACTGGCGAAAACAGCAGCACCAAGGACAGCATTATGAAACTTGCCGCCGTTGCGCTGGCGCTCATGCCCGGCATTGCCATCGCCTCATCATGGACTTCTCAGGGACTCCCCAACTTCGAAGCGGAAGGTACGGGTAAATTCGTCAGCCATGCAGCGTTGACGAAGGGTACTCGTCCTTTAATCCTGAATTTTGACCAACAGTGCTGGCAGCCTGCTGATGCGATAAAACTCAACCAGATGCTATCGCTAAAACCGTGTGAAGGCGCGCCGCCGCAGTGGCGTTTATTCAAAGACGGCGATTACACGCTGGAAGTCGATACCCGCTCCGGAACGCCAACGTTGATGCTTTCGGTAAAAAGCGCCGCAGACCCTGTCACGACCCAGATTCGCCAGTGCCCGAAATGGGATGGTTCGCCGTTAACACTGGATGTGAGCCAGACCTTTCCGGAAGGTGCCGTGGTGCGCGATTACTACAGCAAACAAACGGCAACCGTAAAGAATGGGTCGATTACCCTACAGCCTGCCGCAGCCAGTAACGGGCTGTTGCTGCTGGAACGGGCAGAAACCGATGCCCCGGCTACTTTCGACTGGCATAACGCTACGGTGTATTTCGTTCTGACGGATCGCTTTGTAAATGGTGACCCAGGCAACGACCACAGCTACGGACGTCGCAACGACGGCATGCAGGAAATTGGCACTTTCCACGGTGGCGATTTGCGCGGACTCACCAGTAAACTCGACTACCTGCAACAGTTGGGCGTCAACGCCTTGTGGATCAGCGCACCGTTTGAGCAAATTCACGGTTGGGTCGGCGGCGGCACCAAAGGCGATTTCCCCCACTACGCTTATCACGGCTATTACACTCAGGACTGGACCACGCTCGATGCGAATATGGGTAATGAAGCTGACCTGCGTGCCCTGGTTGACGGTGCGCACCAGCGCGGCATTCGTATCCTGTTCGATGTCGTCATGAATCATACCGGCTACGCCACGCTGGCGGATATGCAGGAGTATCAGTTTGGAGCGCTGTACTTGTCGGGCGATGAACTGAAAAACACGCTCGGTGAACGCTGGACGGACTGGAAGCCAGCCGCCGGGCAAAGCTGGCACAGCTTTAATGATTACATCAACTTCAGCGATAAAGCAGGTTGGGAAAAATGGTGGGGGAAAAACTGGATCCGTACCGATATTGGCGATTACGACAATCCTGGCTTTGACGACCTGACCATGTCACTGGCCTTCCTGCCCGATCTGAAAACCGAATCCACCACACCTTCCGGGCTGCCAAACTTTTATCAGCATAAGCCAGATACGCACGCTAAAGCTATCGCCGGTTACACGCCCCGCGATTATCTGACGCACTGGCTCAGCCAGTGGGTGCGTGATTACGGGATTGACGGCTTTCGGGTTGATACCGCCAAACACGTCGAGCTTCCCGCCTGGCAGCAATTAAAAACACAGGCCAGCGCAGCGCTGGCTGAGTGGAAGAAAGCCAACCCGGATAAAGCGCTGGATGATGAATCTTTCTGGATGACCGGCGAGGCCTGGGGTCACGGCGTGATGCAAAGCGACTATTACCGTCACGGCTTTGATGCGATGATCAATTTCGACTATCAGGAGCAGGCGACAAAGGCCGTCGATTGTCTGGCAAATATGGATGTCACCTGGCAACAAATGGCTGAAAAACTGCAGGATTTCAACGTCCTGAGCTATCTCTCCTCACACGATACGCGTCTGTTTCGCGAAGGTGGAGACAAAGCCGCAGAGCTATTGCTGCTGGCACCTGGCGCGGTACAACTCTTTTACGGTGACGAGTCGGCCCGACCCTTTGGACCAACAGGCTCAGACCCATTGCAGGGCACGCGCTCAGAAATGAACTGGCAGGATGTGAGCGGGAAATCTGCCGCCAGCGTCGCACACTGGCAGCGCATCAGTCAGTTCCGAGCCAGACATCCCGCCATCGGCGCCGGTAAACAGACTACGCTGACATTGAAGCAGGGATACGGATTTATCCGCGAGCATGGCGACGATAAGGTGATGGTGGTGTGGGCCGGCCAGCCCTGATCCCAACAGGCTTCCCGCTGTGCATGCGGCGGGAAGCCCAACACAAAATAAAAAACCAGCCAGGCAAACATCTGCAGCACAAAACATCAATCCGGTCCGCTTCCCCTGATTTGCACCCTGCCATGGGTAGCGCTATGGTTAGCCACTTTACTACTCAGTTCGACAGACCCCCTGCTATGACATTCTCACTTTTTGGCGACAAATTTACCCGCCATTCAGGCATCACCCGCCTGATGGAGGACCTCAACGACGGTTTACGCACCCCAGGCGCCATCATGCTCGGCGGTGGTAATCCGGCGCAAATTCCAGAGATGCAAAATTACTTCCAGTCTCTGCTAACAGATATGCTGGCAAACGGCAAAGCCACTGATGCGCTTTGCAATTATGACGGTCCGCAAGGGAAAACCGAGCTCCTGTCTGAGTTGGCGAAACTGCTACGTGAGAAGCAGGGTTGGGATATCGAGCCACAAAATATTGCACTGACAAATGGCAGTCAGAGCGCGTTTTTCTACTTATTCAATCTGTTCGCCGGACGCCGCGCTGACGGAACAACGCAAAAAGTGTTATTCCCATTAGCCCCGGAATACATTGGCTATGCCGATTCCGGGCTAGAAGAAGATCTTTTCGTATCCGCACGTCCGAACATCGAACTGTTACCGGAAGGCCAGTTTAAGTATCACGTTGATTTTGAACACCTGCACATCGGTGAAGAGACGGGGATGATCTGCGTGTCACGCCCGACTAACCCGACAGGCAATGTGATCACAGACGACGAGCTGATGAAGCTGGACCGGCTGGCCAACCAGCATGGGATCCCGCTGGTGATTGATAACGCCTATGGCGTACCATTCCCTGGCATCATCTTTAGCGAAGCGCGTCCGCTGTGGAACCCCAACATTGTGCTGTGCATGAGCCTTTCCAAGCTGGGTCTGCCAGGTTCCCGCTGCGGCATCATTATCGCCAATGAAAAAATCATCACTGCGATTACCAATATGAACGGCATCATCAGCCTTGCTCCTGGCGGGATGGGACCGGCGATGATGTGCGAGATGATTAAACGTAACGATCTACTGCGCCTGTCCGAAACGGTAATTAAACCGTTTTACTATCAGCGCGTTCAGGAGACGATTGCGATTATTCGCCGCTACTTGTCAGAAGATCGCTGCCTTATCCATAAACCAGAGGGCGCGATTTTTCTTTGGCTGTGGTTCAAAGATTTGCCCATCACGACTGAACTGCTGTATCAGCGCCTGAAAGCGCGTGGCGTGCTGATGGTTCCCGGCGACTACTTCTTCCCGGGGCTGGATAAACCGTGGCCGCATACCCATCAGTGCATGCGCATGAACTACGTTCCGGAACCGGAGAAAATCGAGGCTGGCGTGAAGATTCTGGCTGAAGAGATCGAACGCGCCTGGCTGGAAGGCTGATGATAAACCCGACCCAGGCACGGGTCGGGCTACTTTCACAGCGGCTGGGAACGTAGACGCTGTTTCTGGACGCTGACCGCATCTATACACTGCAACGCGCTGGTCGGGCAGGCTTCTACACACGCTGGCCCCGTCTCACGATGCCAGCACAAATCGCATTTTATCGCCTGCACCCGCGACGAACGGGCAACGACATTCATTGCCCCAAACGGGCAAGCCAGCATACAGCTTTTACAACCAATACAACGTGTCTGTTCAACGAAGATATGCCCATGTTCACGACGAATGGCGTAAGTTGGACAAACATTCGCACAGGGAGCGTCTTCGCATTGATGGCAGGCGACCGCCGTTGTAAAGGCGTCATCTTTGATTACCCGAATCCGCGGTATAAACGCAGAAGAAGAGACCGACGCACAGTCCTGGTTTTGCTGGTGCGCGACGACGCAGGCAACTTCGCAGGTACGACACCCAATACATTTTGCCGCATCCGCCATAATAAACGCGTTCATTGTCCCCTCCCTCTGCGTGAAAACCACAGAGTGCCAGAGAGGTCGCCCTTGTCGCTTTGATCGGACAGGGGAAACGGTTAAATATTGTCAGGTACCTGAATAACTATGGATCTCTGCCTAATCGCGAACGGTAAAACCCAGCTCATTTGAAATCGCCTGCGCGGTTTCCCGTAGTGGCTTGAGTAGATTTTTTTCCCCTATCTGCTTAAGTCGCGAGGTAGAGAGTGAAATTGACACCGCGTACGGCACCCGACCATGAATATCAAACACCGGCACGGCAATACAGGAAACGCCCAGTTCGTTCTCTTCCCGATCCATCGCCATACTGCTTTCGCGGATCTGCGCCAATTCGTCGTACATCGCCGGTAAACCGGTAATGGTATTGCGGGTCAGGGGCTGAATAAGATCCTGATGGCTCTCCCAGTAGGCTTCCACATAATCCGCATGCCCAAACGCCATGTAAATTTTACCCATCGCCGAGCAATACAGCGGCATATGTTGGCCGATATAAGCGCGGGTACGCAGCATGCCCGTCGTCGGTTCCAGCTTATAAATCAGAATCGCGTGGTCATCTTCACGGCTTGAGAAGTTGATGGTTTCACCGGTGGCGATATTCAGCGCTTCGAGGTGCGGCGCAGCAACATGGATGATGTTCAGTGACGACAACGCCTTCTGACCCACGGCAATAAATTTGGTGGTCAGGCGATAACTCCCTGCCGCTGGCGCGGGGGTGACATACCCACAGGATTGCAGCCCTTGCAGGAGTCGATGCACAGTACTTTTGTTCAGCCCTGCCAGTTCAGACAAATGCGCCAACGGGCACCCATTCGGATAGTTACTCAGAATCTCAATCAACATCAAACCACGGAACAGGCTCTGACTTCCGGCTGGCCTCTCTTTGTCTTGCGTCATTTCACTCTCTTTTGTGCCCATCGCTTCCGCTCCCCTTTTCGTCGCGCTCTGATGGTAGCGCAAAGTGTGTTTCAGTTCACGATCTGAACCGAAAAAACACAACTATTTGATTTTGATGATTTTAAAAAATAGACCACCCCGTTGATCTGTCAAAATTTGATCGCTATATTTGAAATCAGATTTCGCATAGTGAAATTTAGAGATAAAAAAGCGATCAAATTTAAACAAGGAAACAGGAATGAAAGTCACTTTTGAGCAGTTGAAAGATGCGTTCAATCGGGTACTGCTGGCACGCGGTATCGCCGTTGAAACCGCCGATGCCTGTGCCGAAATGTTTGCGCGCACCACCGAGTCCGGCGTGTATTCACACGGCGTGAATCGTTTTCCTCGTTTTATTCAGCAATTAGATAACGGCGACATCATTCCTGAGGCCAAACCGCAACGCATTACTAGCCTGGGAGCGATTGAACAATGGGATGCCCAGCGTTCGATCGGAAATCTGACGGCGAAAAAGATGATGGACAGAGCCATTGAGCTGGCCTCCGATCACGGTATTGGCCTGGTCGCACTGCGTAACGCCAACCACTGGATGCGCGGCGGCAGCTATGGCTGGCAGGCGGCGGAGAAAGGTTACATCGGTATCTGCTGGACTAACTCGATTGCCGTCATGCCGCCGTGGGGTTCGAAAGAGTGCCGCATTGGTACTAACCCGTTGATCGTCGCGATCCCCTCATCGCCAATCACCATGGTTGATATGTCGATGTCGATGTTCTCCTACGGCATGCTGGAAGTGAATCGCCTGGCCGGTCGCGAACTGCCGGTAGATGGTGGCTTTGATGATGAAGGCAATCTCACTAAAGAGCCGGGCGTTATCGAAAAAAACCGCCGCATTTTACCAATGGGTTACTGGAAAGGTTCAGGTCTGTCGATTGTGCTGGATATGATCGCCACCCTGCTTTCAGACGGTTCTTCCGTGGCCGAGGTCACCCAGGACAACAGCGATGAATATGGCGTTTCACAGATTTTCATCGCCATTGAAGTGGATAAGCTGATCGATGGCGCCACCCGTGATGCCAAGCTACAGCGGATTATGGATTTCATCACCTCCGCCGAACGCGCCGATGAAAACACACCTGTCCGCCTGCCGGGCCACGAGTTTACAAAGCTGCTGGAAGAAAACCGCCGTAACGGTATCACCGTTGATGACAGCGTCTGGGCCAAAATTCAGGCGTTGTAAGGAGTCAGTGTATGATCTTTGGACATATCGCTCAGCCTAACCCATGTCGTTTACCCGCGGCGATTGAAAGGGCACTCGACTTTCTGCGCAGCACAGACTTCCGCAATCTGGAACCGGGCGTGGTAGAAATCGACGGTAAAAATATCTTTGCGCAGGTTATCGATTTAACCACGCGTGACGTTGCCGAAAATCGCCCGGAGGTGCATCGCCGCTACCTGGATATTCAATTTCTGGCCTGGGGCGAAGAGAAAATCGGGATCGCGATTGATACCGGGAATAACCAAATCAGCGAATCGTTATTAGAACAGCGCGATATTATTTTTTATCACGCCAGCGAACATGAATCTTTCATTGAAATGATTCCGGGAAGCTACGCCATATTTTTCCCGCAGGATGTTCACCGTCCTGCATGTCATAAAACTGTCGCCACGGCGATCCGCAAAATAGTTGTGAAGGTTGCTATTTCAGTTTTATAAAAGGAGCACAACATGAGCGTTAATAATGCCGGTTATATTATCGGCGCGTACCCCTGTGCACCCTCATTTCACCAAAAGAGTGAAGAGGAAGAGAAGGAATTCTGGCGACAGCTCGCCGATACTCCGGATATTCGCGGTCTGGAGCAGCCCTGCCTTGAACATCTTCATCCGTTAGGCGACGAATGGTTATTACGTCATACGCCGGGCGACTGGCAAATCGTGGTCACCGCCATTATGGAAACCATGCGCCGTCGCGCCGCAAACAGCGCTTTTGGGCTGGCCTCCAGCGACGAAGAACAGCGTAAAGCCTGCGTGGCGTATTACCGTCATCTGCAGCAGAAAATCAACCATATCAATACGGCACACGCCGGAAAAGTGATTGCGCTGGAACTGCATGCCGCCCCCAATGCCAGCAACCCAAATGTTGCACAGGCCACCGACGCGTTTGCCCGTTCGCTGAAAGAGATTACCTCCTGGGACTGGTCCTGCGATCTGGTGCTGGAACATTGCGACGCCATGACCGGCATTGCGCCGCGCAAAGGCTTTCTGCCGTTAGACAATGTGCTGGAGGTCATTGCCGGGTATGACATCAGCGTGTGCATTAACTGGGCGCGATCGACCATTGAAGGGCAGAATCCCGCCCTGGCGCTGGCCCACACGCAGCAGGCCAAACGGGCTGGAAAACTGGGTGCGCTGATGTTCTCCGGTACCACGCTTGCGGGGGAATACGGCGAATGGCAGGACTTACACGCGCCGTTTGCCCCATTCTGCCCACAAAGCCTGATGACCACCGACCATGCCCGCGAATTATTCGCCTGCGCAAAAGCCGAACCATTGCAATTTGCCGGTATTAAATTGCTGGAAATAAACGCCAATGCAGATGTGAACCATCGCGTAGCAATATTGCGCGACGGTATCGCCGCATTAAATAAAGCAAAACTATAAAAATAAAATACTACTCTACGAGAATATTAATATGAACATGACCTCTCGCCCTACACTCAAAGATATACCCCGTCAGCGCTGGCTGCGGATTATTCCACCTATTCTCATCGCCTGTATTATTTCTTATATGGACCGCGTCAATATCGCTTTCGCGATGCCGGGCGGAATGGATGAGGAATTAGGTATTTCCGCCACCATGGCAGGACTGGCTGGCGGTATTTTCTTTATCGGTTATCTGTTTTTACAGGTTCCCGGCGGAAAAATTGCCGTTCACGGCAGCGGCAAGAAATTTATCGGCTGGTCGCTGGTTGCCTGGGCGGTTATTTCCGTCCTCACGGGGTTAATCACTAATCAGTACCAACTGCTGGTTCTGCGCTTTTTACTCGGCGTTGCCGAAGGCGGCATGCTGCCGGTGGTGCTGACGATGATCAGTAACTGGTTCCCCGACGCCGAGCGTGGTCGCGCCAATGCGATTGTGATTATGTTTGTGCCGATTGCCGGGATCATTACCGCCCCGCTCTCGGGCTGGATTATCACCGTTCTCGACTGGCGCTGGCTGTTCATCATTGAAGGTTTGCTTTCCGTCGTTGTACTGGTGTTGTGGGCCTATACCGTTTACGACCGTCCGCAGGAGGCGCGCTGGATCTCTGAGGCCGAGAAAAATTACCTGGTCGAAACGCTGGCCGCCGAGCAAAAAGCCATTGCCGGAACGGAAGTCAAAAATGCCTCTCTGGGCGCGGTGCTTTCCGATAAAACCATGTGGCAGCTCATCGCGCTGAACTTCTTCTATCAGACCGGGATTTACGGTTACACCCTGTGGCTGCCGACCATCCTCAAAGAGTTGACGCACAGCAGTATGGGACAGGTCGGTATGCTCGCCATTCTGCCGTACGTCGGGGCCATTGCCGGGATGTTCCTGTTCTCTTCTCTCTCTGACCGCACCGGCAAACGCAAGCTGTTCGTCTGCCTGCCGTTGATTGGCTTTGCCCTGTGCATGTTCCTTTCCGTGGCGCTGAAAAATAACGTCTGGCTGGCTTATGCCGCGCTGGTCGGCTGCGGCTTCTTCCTGCAATCGGCAGCGGGCGTGTTCTGGACCATTCCGGCGCGTTTGTTCAGTGCGGAAATGGCCGGTGGCGCGCGTGGAGTCATCAACGCGCTGGGCAACCTCGGCGGCTTCTGCGGTCCTTATGCGGTCGGCGTACTCATCACCCTGTATAGCAAAGATGCGGGGGTTTACTGCCTGGCTATCTCACTGGCTCTGGCCGCGCTGATGGCGCTGCTGCTGCCAGCCAAATGCGACGCCGGTGCCACTCCGCTAAAGACACTGAATCCACATAAACGTACAGCGTAAAACAATGCCCGGTGGCGCTGCGCTTACCGGGCCTACAGGTAGCAACCGTCGTAGGCCGGATAAGCGCAGCGCCATCCGGCAAAAATGAGATAACAAGATGAGTGAGAAAGAGACCTTCTGGCTGGGTATTGATTGTGGCGGTACGTATCTGAAAGCCGGGTTGTATGACGCCAAAGGTCATGAACATGGCATTAACCGGCAATCGTTGCAGACCGCATCGCCATTGCCCGGTTACGCCGAACGCGATATGCACCAGTTGTGGCAACAGTGTGTAGCCATGATCGCCGGGCTGTTAGCGCGCACCGGCGTCTGCGGCGATCAAATCAAAGGCGTCGGTATTTCCGCTCAGGGCAAAGGCCTGTTCCTTCTCGATAAGCAGGATAAACCGCTGGGCAATGCCATCCTTTCTTCCGACCGCCGGGCGATGGATATCGTTCAGCGCTGGCAGCAGGATGGGATCCCTGAGCAGCTCTACCCGGTAACCCGCCAGACATTGTGGACCGGGCATCCGGCATCATTGCTGCGCTGGGTGAAAGAGAATCAACCTCACCGTTACGCGCAAATTGGCTGCGTCATGATGGGCCATGACTATCTGCGCTGGTGCTTAACCGGCATCAAAGGCTGTGAAGAGAGCAATATCTCCGAGTCGAACCTCTACAACATGACTTCGGGTCAGTACGACTCGCGCCTGACCCAGTGGCTGGGCATCAGTGAGATCGACAATGCGCTACCGCCGATTGTCGGTTCAGCAGAAATATGCGGGGAAATCACCGCTCAGACAGCCGCCATAACCGGTCTGGCGGCGGGCACGCCCGTCGTCGGTGGACTGTTTGATGTGGTTTCCACCGCACTCTGCGCCGGTATCGAAGATGAATACACCCTCAACGCGGTGATGGGTACCTGGGCCGTCACCAGCGGGATCGCTCACGGTCTGCGCGACCACGAGGCCCATCCCTATGTTTATGGGCGCTATGTCAACGACGGGCAGTACATCGTTCACGAAGCTAGCCCGACCTCTTCCGGCAATCTGGAATGGTTTACCGCCCAGTGGGGCGAACTCTCTTTTGCTGAGATCAATCAGGCCGTCGCCAGCTTACCGAAAGCCGGTAGCGAGCTTTTCTTCCTGCCCTTTTTGTACGGCAGCAACGCCGGGCTGGAGATGACCAGCGGCTTTTATGGCATGCAGGCAATACACACTCGCGCCCACTTATTACAGGCCATCTACGAAGGCGTGGTTTTTAGCCACATGACCCACCTCAACCGCATGCGCGAACGTTTTACGAAGGCGCATACCCTGCGCGTCACCGGCGGTCCGGCGCACTCCGACATCTGGATGCAAATGCTGGCAGACGTCAGCGGTTTACGTATCGAATTGCCACAGATTGAAGAGACCGGTTGCTTTGGCGCTGCGCTCGCCGCCCGCGTCGGCACCGGCGTTTATTCCAACTTCAGCGACGCCCAGCGCAGCCTACAGCACCCGGTGCGCACGCTATTGCCGGACGCCGCCGCGCAGGCGAGCTATCAGCATAAATACCGCCAATACCTGGATTTAATTACCGCACTACAGGGCTACCACGCCCGCATTAAGGAGCACGAATGATGAGTCGACCATTACTGCAACTGGCGCTCGACCACACCAGCCTTGAAGCCGCACAACGCGACGTCGCGCTGCTACAAGAGAGCGTCGATATCGTTGAAGCGGGGACGATTCTCTGCTTAACCGAAGGGCTGAGCGCCGTGAAAGCACTGCGTGCCCAGTGCCCGAATAAAATCATCGTCGCCGACTGGAAAGTGGCCGATGCGGGCGAAACCCTCGCGCAGCAAGCCTTTGGAGCAGGTGCAAACTGGATGACCATTATCTGTGCTGCGCCGCTGGCGACGGTAGAGAAAGGTCATGGCATCGCGCAGTCCTGCGGCGGCGAAATTCAGATGGAGCTGTTCGGCAACTGGACGCTGGATGATGCCCGCGACTGGTATCGCGTTGGCGTTCGCCAGGCGATTTACCATCGTGGCCGCGATGCTCAGGCCAGCGGACAACAGTGGGGAGAAGCAGACCTGGCGCGTATGAAGGCGCTTTCTGATATTGGTCTGGAACTGTCGATTACCGGTGGGATCACGCCCGCCGATCTGTCGTTGTTTCGCGATATTAACGTCAAAGCTTTTATTGCCGGGCGCGCGCTGGCGGGAGCGCAAAACCCAGCGCAGGTTGCTGGCGAATTCCATGCGCAAATCGACGCCATCTGGGGAACACAGCATGCGTAATCATCCATTAGGTATCTATGAAAAAGCGCTGGCGAAAGACCTCTCCTGGCCGGAACGGCTGGTGCTGGCAAAAAGCTGCGGTTTTGATTTCGTCGAGATGTCGGTGGATGAAACCGATGAACGTCTGTCGCGTCTCGACTGGAGTCCGGCTCAGCGCGCATCGCTGGTGAGCGCGATGCTGGAAACCGGCGTGGCGATCCCATCAATGTGCTTGTCCGCCCACCGTCGTTTTCCCTTTGGCAGCCGCGATGAAGCCGTGCGTGAGCGGGCGCGAGAAATAATGAGCAAAGCCATTCGTCTGGCGCGCGATCTGGGTATCCGCACTATTCAACTGGCTGGTTACGACGTCTATTACGAAGAACATGACGCAGGAACGCAGCAGCGCTTTGCCGAAGGGCTGGCATGGGCCGTCGAGCAAGCCGCTGCCGCGCAGGTGATGCTGGCGGTAGAAATCATGGATACCGCGTTTATGAACTCGATCAGCAAGTGGAAAAAGTGGGATGAAATGCTGTCATCGCCGTGGTTCACCGTTTATCCGGACGTGGGCAACCTCAGCGCCTGGGGGAATGACGTCACTGCCGAATTGACGCTGGGCATTGACCGCATCGCTGCTATCCATCTGAAAGACACGCTGCCGGTAACCGAAACTCATCCGGGCCAGTTTCGCGATGTGCCGTTTGGCGAAGGGTGCGTGGACTTTGTTGGCATCTTCAAAACGCTGCATCAGCTGAACTATCGCGGGTCGTTTCTGATTGAAATGTGGACTGAAAAAGCGAAGGAGCCGGTACTGGAAATTATCCAGGCACGGCGCTGGATAGAAGCACGCATGCAGGAAGGAGGATTTCCATGTTAGAACAACTGAAAGCCGAGGTGCTGGCGGCAAACCTGGCGCTCCCGGCTCATGGCTTAGTCACCTTTACCTGGGGCAACGTCAGCGCAGTGGATGAAACACGTAAACTGATGGTGATTAAGCCATCCGGCGTGGAATATGAGGTGATGACCGCCGACGACATGGTGGTAGTGGATATTGCCAGCGGCAACGTAGTGGAAGGCAACAAAAAACCGTCGTCCGACACGCCAACCCATCTGGCGCTGTATCGTCGTTATCCACAGATCGGCGGGATCGTCCATACCCATTCTCGCCACGCGACAATCTGGTCGCAGGCGGGTCTGGATCTCCCTGCATGGGGCACCACGCATGCCGATTATTTCTATGGTTCTATTCCGTGTACGCGTCTAATGACCGCTGAAGAGATCAACGGCGAATATGAATATCAAACCGGAGAGGTGATCATTCAGACCTTCGAGCAGCGCGATCTCAATCCGCTGCAGGTTCCGGCGGTATTGGTGCACTCCCACGGACCGTTCGCCTGGGGTAAAGACGCCGCAGACGCGGTGCATAACGCTGTGGTGCTCGAAGAGTGCGCCTACATGGGGTTGTTCTCTCGCCAGTTAGCCCCGCAGTTGCCGGATATGCAGTCTGAGTTGCTGGATAAACATTATCTGCGCAAACACGGGGCGAATGCGTATTACGGACAATAACGGGTCAGGCGCTATTGATATGTTCTTTGCAATAGCGCCGTTTCCACGCCGCGGGCGTCAGGCTGGTGTGCTTGTGGAATATTTTGCGAAAATAACCCACATCATTAAATCCACATTTCATCGCCACCTCGGTTAGCGACAGCGAATCGCTGATTAACAGTTTTTCTGCCGCCCTTACCCGCTGACGGTGCAACGCTTCGGTTAGCGTCAGCCGGAAAGCGCCACGGAAAACGCGCCCCAGATAATCCGCATTGCAATGCAGCTCTTTCGCCAACGTTGAGGCGGAAATCGGCAGGTGGAACCGGGTGTGAATGATTTGCTGCGCTTTCCAGGCCAACGCATTCCCGGGGCTGTCGACAGGTTGCTCGCTGGCGGCTGCGGATATTTGCTGCAAAATCAGCAGCAGGATCAGTTCCAGCGCCATGCTGCGATGAATATTTTCCTGCTCGCGTAAGAACTGGCGAAACAGCGAAATAATATATTGGGGCTCGCCCACCCGGGTATGTTGAGGGATAGCAAGTAACGGTTCCGTTATTGATGCGTCGTTTTCTGCCGTCACCTCAAAATGCAGCCAGTAAAATTTCAAATCAGCCGGAAATTGCCCAACGCCAATATGCAAGCGCTGCGGCCACAGCAGCAAACTTTCCCCAGCATTCACGCAAAAAACTGTCTGGCCTTCGCGAATCGTTAATATCCCTTTTTCAACAAAGATAATTTCCCAGGATTGCAATCGTCGCGCAGGATGACTGCCCACGCCCCGGGAAATAAATAGCCCACCATTTTGCACTTTAATCGGAAGAGACATGGACAATTCGAGCATATATATTAAAATTCCCGCTTTCTACATTATTTAAACCGATTTTCATCATTGATTATTCACGATAAATCCGCTTTCCGCCGGATCGAAATCACATTTTTATAATGAAGTCGGAATTGTCATCTTTTTATACTTTTCTCTTCCCTTGTTGACCCAAACATTTCGTGCAGAATAAATAACGTATTTTGCAAATTACAAACAAATAACCCGCAACGTAGCGGGATACTTTCTGAACATCCTCTCCGGGAGTTATTTATGACTTCGGCTCCGATTACAACATCTGATTTGGCACAGCGTGCCCAGGACGACAAATTATCCCTGCGTGAAAAAATTGGTTATGGACTAGGCGATGCTGGCGGGACAGTAATTACCTGCCTGATCATGAACTTCCTGACATTTTTCTACACCGATGTCTTCGGGTTAACGCCTGCGCTGGTCGGCACATTATTTATTGCCCTGCGTGTATTTGACGCCATTTCCGACCCCATCATGGGTGTGCTAGCCGACCGTACGCAAAGCCGCTGGGGGCGCTTTCGCCCGTGGCAACTGTGGGTTGCGATTCCGATCGGTATTATTGGCGTGCTCACTTTTACCGTCCCGGACGCCAGCATGGGGGTCAAGATCGCCTGGGCATTCGGCACCTATCTCCTGCTCTCTGTCGGCTATACCGCCATCAACGTACCGTATTGTGCGCTGATCAACACCATGACGACCCGCCATAACGAGGTGATCGCCTGTCAGTCCTGGCGCTTTGTGCTGTGCGGCGTGGCGGGATTCCTGGTTTCCGTTGGTCTGCCATGGATGGTGGATATTCTGGGTCAGGGCAATGCCGCACAGGGTTATCAGTTTGGCGTGGGCATCCTGTGTGCCATCGCGGTGGTGATGTTCCTGTGCTGTTTCTTCTGGGTTCGCGAGCGTGTGCCGCTGGCGATGATGGGGAAATTTACCCTGCGTGAACACATTGGAGGGCTGCGCAAAAACGATCAGCTATTGTTGATGCTGGTAATGTCTTTCCTGCTGATCAACGTCTTTAATATTCGCGGCGGCGGGTACATGTATTTTATTACCTACGTGCTGGAAGGCAGCACCGCCTATACGTCGCTGTTTTTCACCATGGTCACTTTCGCGTCCATCATCGGTTCAGTGATCGTCAGCCCCCTGACCCGCCGCATCGATACCGTCAAACTCTATTACTACACCAATCTGGTGCTGACGGCCCTGGCGATACTGATGTGGTTCCTGCCAACCGGCCCGGCTTATCAGACGCTGTGGCTGGCAGTCATCCTCGGTAACGGCATTATTTTAGGCTTCACGCTGCCGTTGCACTTCTCACTGATGGCCTTCGCCGACGATTACGGCGAGTGGAAAACCGGCGTACGTTCCTCCGGCATGAATTTCGCCTTCAATCTGTTCTTCATCAAGCTGGCCTGGGCCTCAAGTGCGGGGATCATCAGCCTGCTGTTTATTTTTGTCGCCTATCAGCCAGGCGCTGGTAACCAAACCGCCAGCTCGCTGCAAGGAATTACCGCGATGGAGACGCTGCTGCCCGCGCTGTTCCACCTGCTGTTGGCGCTGTCCATCCGCATCTGCAAACTCAATAATCCGATGATGTCGCGCATTGCCACCGATCTGCGTCAGCGTCATGTACAGCCTTAAGGAGCACGAAATGAACGTACTGGAAGTCGACCTGCATAAGCTCACCGTCAGCGATCCGTTCCTCGGACAATATCAGCAGTTGGTGCGTGACGTGGTGATCCCCTATCAATGGGATGCGCTCAATGACCGCATTGCAGAGGCGGAACCAAGTCATGCGATAGAGAATTTCCGTATCGCCGCGGGCCTGCAGGATGGCGAATTTTACGGCATGGTTTTTCAGGATAGCGACGTAGCAAAGTGGCTGGAGGCCGTTGCCTGGTCCCTGTGCCAGAAACCCGATGCGGAACTTGAAAAAACGGCCGATGAAGTCATTGAACTGGTGGCGGCCGCCCAGTGTGAAGATGGCTATCTCAATACGTACTTCACAGTGAAAGCACCGGATGAACGCTGGACCAACCTCGCCGAGTGTCATGAGTTGTACTGTGCAGGTCATTTGATCGAAGCAGGCGTCGCGTTCTTTCAGGCGACGGGTAAACGCCGTCTGTTAGAGGTGGTGTGTCGCCTGGCAGATCACATCGACAGCGTATTTGGACTCAGGGAGAATCAACTGCGCGGCTACCCAGGACACCCGGAAATCGAACTGGCTTTAATGCGCTTATACGAAGTGACCCAGCAACCACGCTATATGGCGCTGGTAAATTACTTTGTGGAACAGCGCGGCGCACAGCCCCATTTCTATGACGAAGAGTACGAAAAGCGCGGCCAAACCTCTTACTGGCATACTTACGGTCCGGCATGGATGGTGAAGGATAAACCCTATAGCCAGGCTCATCAGCCCATTTCAGAACAGCAAACGGCGATCGGGCATGCGGTGCGCTTTGTCTACCTGATGACCGGCGTCGCTCATCTGGCACGCTTAAGCCAGGACGAAGGCAAGCGTCAGGATTGCCTGCGTCTGTGGAAAAACATGGCCCAGCGCCAGTTGTACATTACCGGCGGGATCGGTTCACAAAGCAGCGGCGAGGCGTTTAGCTGCGATTACGATCTGCCCAACGACTCCGTGTATGCGGAAAGCTGCGCCTCTATCGGCCTGATGATGTTCGCCCGCAGAATGCTGGAAATGGAAGCCGACAGCCAGTATGCCGACGTGATGGAGCGCGCCCTGTATAATACCGTATTGGGCGGGATGGCGCTCGATGGCAAGCACTTCTTCTATGTGAACCCGCTGGAAGTACATCCTAAATCATTAAAATTCAATCATATTTATGACCACGTGAAACCCGTTCGTCAGCGCTGGTTTGGCTGCGCCTGTTGCCCGCCGAATATCGCCCGCGTGCTAACCTCAATTGGCCACTACATCTATACACCGCGTCAGGACGCGCTGTATATCAATATGTACGTGGGCAATAGCATGGAGGTCCCTGTTGTAAACGGCTCGCTTAAACTGCGTATTAGCGGAGATTACCCATGGCATGAGCAGGTAAAAATCACCATCGAATCACCGCGGTCGGTTTATCACACTCTGGCTCTGCGCCTGCCAGACTGGTGCTCCGCGCCGCAGGTTTTGTTGAATGGTCAGCCGGTTGAGCAGGATATTCGCAAAGGCTATTTGCACATCAGTCGAACCTGGCAGGAAGGCGATACGCTCAGTTTGACCCTGCCAATGCCGGTGCGTCGGGTATACGGAAATCCATTAGTGCGTCATGTTGCCGGTAAGGTCGCTATTCAGCGTGGACCACTGGTATATTGCCTGGAGCAGGCCGACAACGGCGAGGAATTGCATAATCTGTGGTTGCCAAAAGAGAGTGAGTTCAGAGTATTCGAAGGTAAGGGATTGTTCAGCCATAAAATGTTAATTCAGGCTGAAGGTGTGAAGCAAAGTGCAGCCGATGCAGCACAACAATCGTTGTGGCACTACGATGTTTCCCCAACTTCGCGTCAGGCGCATACATTGACGTTTATTCCGTGGTTTAGCTGGGCAAACCGTGGTGAAGGCGAAATGCGTATCTGGATAAACGAGCAGTAATAATAAGGCGGATGGCGGCGGTTAGCCCCCATCCGTCAATGTCTCATGAAAAGATTGCCCTCCTCCCTGAGGACAAACGGGTGAGAATCAGAAACGCCAGGTCAGACCGGACATAAAGGTAAAGCTGTCATCGCGATCAACCATCGGGCTATTTTTAATGTCATCCGGCAGCGCGCTATAATTGGCGCTTGCCAGCAGCGTCAGGTTAGTGGTCAATGCGTATTTAGCGGACAGGCCAACATACGGTGTCCAGCTATCGCCTGGGGAATAGCTTGATAAGCCACTACGACGGGACTCATTACCCGATATGCCGTAGTAGTATTCATTGAAGTTTTCGTCATAGTAGAGCACGCCAATCGATGGCGTCAGCGTCAGCTTGCCCATCGGCATTGGACGGAACAGTGAAACTTCCCCTACCCAGCCATTACTGTTGTCCAGCACATCCGCAGCGGCGGAGACTTTCACGCTACCCCATCTTTCATGGTGATACCACGCGGCACCCGCCATTGCAGTTGCGTCACGCTTATCCAGCTTTTTCATCGCATGATCGTCATTATCGCCGGGATCAAACTCAAGCGGCATATAAGAGGCAGTAATACTAAATTCATTACTTTCACTCTTAGACAAAATATAACCTAGCGTTGTTTGCCTAAAATAAAATGATTCACTTTCGTAACTGACTAGCGGTACTGCGTGAACATTATCATTATACCCGCGATAAGGTGATTCATTATATACAGCACCAGCGCCAATTGAAAACTCTGCGGCAGTTGCACTCGTCATAAAAGAAAAGGCGAGCAGCGCCACAATATTGTGTTTAATTAACATGCCAACATTCCATTTTAAAATAAGCTACAAAACTGGTGCATAATAATGCTTACAATTTCATCGGTGCAAGGTTCATATTTATATAGTAATATATAAAAAATTATATATATTGGGCTTGGCGATGAATAAATTACAACTTAAACACCGGGAGCTGAAGATTATTTCGGTAATCGCTGCCAGTGAAAATATCAGTCATGCCGCGACTGTTCTCGGCATCGCACAGGCCAACGTCAGTAAATATCTTGCTGATTTTGAATCAAAAGTTGGATTAAAGGTGTTTGACCGCACCACCCGGCAACTGACCCTCACGCCGTTTGGTATAGCGTTACTTCCTTACATCAATGACATGTTAGACAGAAACGAGCAGTTAAATAATTTCATTGCTGATTATAAGCACGAGAAACGTGGAAAAGTAACGGTATATGCACCAACCGGAATTATCGCTTACTTATCGCAACATGTTATTGCAAAAATTATGGATATTGGCGATATCAGTCTGGTGCTAAAAACCTATAACCTGGAACGTAAAGCCTTTTATGAAGGAGTCGAATTTCCTGATGACTGTGATGTTTTAATTACTTATGCACATCCAAAAGATGAATCTTTGGTCGCCAGTTTTATTACCAAATATGTAGTTACCGCTTTCGCCAGTAATCAATATCTGGCCCAACATCCCATCAGCACTCCTGAAGAACTTGAGCATCACTCCTGTATTCTGATTGATTCCATGATGATTGATGATGCTAACATTTGGCGATTCTCCTCCCCCGGAGGTAAAGAGATGCATGACTATCGCGTAACGGGTAATTATGTTTGCGACAATACGCAATCTGCGCTGTCGTTGGCGCGAAACCATCTGGGCATTGTTTTTGCACCCAAGGCGAGCGTACAAAAAGAAAGTCAGCCTAACGGGCTGGTTCCGTGTTTCTCCGGACAGCATGAATGGTGGCTGGATCTGGTGGCGATTTTCCGCAAACGTGAATATCAGCCATGGCGGGTACAGTTTATTCTTGATGAGATGTTGGCGGAGATTCGCCGGCAACTTGCTCAGTCGCTGGATCAGCAGACTGAGCAAGCAAAATAGCCTGAGTTTAATGATCGAGATACAGGTAATGCACCCAACTGGTCATGCGCAACAAAACTTTGCGCATGACGGACACATGTTCGAAGTGGTCAGAATAAACCGCGACCTGCGCGTAGATCCCATCAGGTAACGCGCTAACCTCCGCATTATCATTCAGATCAATCGTGGCGATTACCCCTTCCGAACCGGGCGTAGAATTTAAGGATTGCAGCGCTCCATTCGACTGGTATGTCCCGCCCGGCACTGCCGGACTAATTGCAGCCAGTTTACCGCTGAATACCTTACCCGGCAGCGCGTTAAATACCACTTCCGCTTCATCGCCAGGTTCCAGACGCAGCAGCGAGTTCTGACGGAACTGGGCGATAATTTGCCTTTTTTGATCCGGGATGAATACCATCACCGGACGCATCGGCAGCGCGGCGGCATAGGTTCCCGGGCGCATCAGCACCTGCGTCACATAGCCATCGCTGGGCGCGCGAACCACCGTCTGGTCCAGGTTGAACTCCGCTTCGGCTAACTGCGCTTTCAGGCTGGCAATTTGCGAATTCTCGCCCAGTATCAGGCTGTCTAACTGACTCTGGATTTGCTGCTGCTCCGCGACGGAAGATTTCACCGACGCTTCCTGCGCCAGATAGTTTTGCCGCGCCGCATCAATATCGCGTTCAGAAAAAGGATTCACCTTCGCCTGACTACCCTGCGCATAGCGCTGG
Source organism: Citrobacter sp. CF971 (assembly GCF_006385635.1). Taxonomy (NCBI): domain Bacteria; kingdom Pseudomonadati; phylum Pseudomonadota; class Gammaproteobacteria; order Enterobacterales; family Enterobacteriaceae; genus Citrobacter; species Citrobacter sp. CF971. Next base: position 4,775,121 of record NZ_CP041051.1, read on the forward strand.
TAATCTTTTGCCAGTTTGTCACGCGTGGCCTTTGCCCGCTGCGTGTTGGCTTTCATTTCGTCTAACTGCGCAACCAGAGCCTGCTCTTTATGCTGTGCGGTGACAATATCAGCTTTCAGGCGATCGACCCGTGCCTGATAACGCCCTGGATTAAGCTTAAACAGAACCTCGCCTTTTTTGATTAGCGTATTCTTCTTATCCGTCACTTCTGTCACTACACCCGTTACCTGCGGCACCACGGGAATAGAAATGACCGCCTTTTGTGCCTTAAATGTATACGGATGGTTATAATTCATCAGTAATATAAGCCCGCAAACAATGAATATACCGCCTAATGCTGCGGTAGGAACTGTCCATTTATTTACAGGAATTTTAAAAACTTTAAATATTGACCATGCACACGCCACATAGGTCAGAACAATTAGTAAATCCATCGATATTACTCCGCCGGAGAGGTCTTGGCCTCACCCAGTTTCTTTTCCAGATCCGCAACCCTTGCCTGAAGCTGGATCAGGGAAGAATCCGCGCTCTGCATACCCCATCCGCGCTCCGGACGATAAAGCGTTGCCCAGATCCATAAAAAGGGCCAAATAACATGTAAGGTAAACAAACTAACCCAACCCGCAACATGTATTGCGTCGGCATGAGGATGGTTACGTTTCTTTGCAATTAGATAGGGAATATCATGCAGAATAATAATCCCGTAAAAAATGACCAGGAATACAAAAATAAGCACTCCTAATGCAAAATAATTAAGGAACATATTTGCCTCAGGGATTTAAATTAAGAAATTCAGATGCAATTTGATTTAAACAATAGAGTTGATAATAGTATTGGAATGACCAGACTGGATGCAATTTTCTTATTTATATAACGATATATGGGTTTCTATATAACTGCAGAATAAAGATATGCCCGGTGCAAAACCGGGCAATCAGTGACGTGAAATTAAAACAGCCCCAGTGGTTTATCAGAGTAGCTCACCAACAGGCACTTGGTTTGCTGATAATGTTCAAGCATCATCTTATGCGTCTCGCGCCCGATGCCCGACTGCTTATAGCCACCAAACGCCGCATGTGCCGGATACGCATGGTAACAGTTGGTCCAAACTCGCCCCGCCTGAATCCCACGTCCCATTTTGTACGCCAGATTTCCATTACGACTCCAGACACCAGCGCCAAGCCCATATTGGGTGTCATTAGCGATTTCCAGCGCCTCTTCCATGGTTTTAAACGTTGTGACAGCCAGCACCGGCCCGAAGATCTCCTCCTGGAAAACCCGCATGTTGTTCTTACCAAACAGAATGGTTGGTTCGAGGTAGTACCCCTCTTTTAACTCGCCATCCAGCTGCTTGCGCCGCCCGCCGGTGAGAACATCTGCTCCTTCTTTCTTACCAATGTCGATGTAATTCAGAATAGTTTCCAGTTGACCATGCGACACCTGCGCGCCCATTTGCGTCACGCTGTCTAACGGGTTGCCGCTACGGATACTTTCCACCCGACGAATGGCTCTTTCCATAAAACGTTCATAAATGGATTCCTGAACCAGCGCACGACTCGGACAGGTACACACTTCGCCCTGGTTGAAGGCAAACAATGCAAAACCTTCCAGCGCTTTGTCAAAGAACGCATCTTCTTCATCCATCACGTCCGCGAAGAAGATATTGGGTGATTTCCCGCCCAGTTCCAGCGTGACAGGAATAATGTTCTGCGTGGCGTACTGCATGATCTGCTGCCCAACTTCCGTTGAGCCGGTAAACGCCACTTTCGCAATACGTTTTGACGTCGCCAGATACTCACCGATCTCCCCACCCGCGCCGTTTACCACGTTCACCACGCCAGGCGGGAGCAGATCGCCGATGACTTCCATCAGCAACAGTACGGACAGCGGCGTCAGGCGCGCGGGTTTAAGCACCACGCAGTTACCCGCCGCCAGCGCGGGTGCCATCTTCCAGCTGGCCATCAGCAGCGGGAAGTTCCACGGGATAATTTGCCCTACCACGCCAAGAGGTTCATGGAAGTGATAAGCCACGGTTTCGCTATCAACCTCGCTGATTCCCCCTTCCTGCGCACGAATACAGGAGGCAAAATAGCGGAAATGGTCAATTGCCAGCGGCACATCGGCCGCGCTGGTTTCGCGGATGGGTTTACCGTTATCCCAGGTTTCAGCCGTTGCCAGCAGCTCCAGATTTTGCTCCATACGATCGGCAATTTTGAACAAAATCGCCGCCCTGTCCTGCACGGAAGTCTGCGCCCATTTATCTTTTACTTTATGCGCGGCATCCAGTGCCAGATCGATGTCCTTTTTGCCGGAAGAGGCCACTTCGCACAGTAATTGCCCGGTTACCGGCGTCAGGTTTTGGTAATACTCGCCGTCCACCGGGGCAACCCAGTCACCACCGATAAAGTTATCGTATCGGGCTTTTAACTTCAGGGGGTAACCATACTCGCCGGGGTAAATACGCGTTGAAGGGGGGTTATTGGTCATGACCGTCTCCTTGCTGTAGGGGTACTACAAGGGTAGACGGGACTGGCGAATTATTCGCCAGCCTTTTACTGCTTTACGACAGGTATCACGAATTACATGGCAGCACGATAAATCGCCATGATTTCTTCATGTGTCGCCTGAATCGGGTTAGTGAAACCACAGGCATCTTTCAGGGCATTAGTCGCCAGAACGGCAAAATCTTCTTCCTTCACGTTCAGCTCACGCAGACCGGCCGGAATATTCACTTTCTGCGCCAGTTCGCGGATCGCCGCGATGCAGGCTTCTGCCCCTTGCTCTTCGCTCAGACCAGCAACGTTCACACCCATTGCCGAGGCGCAATCGCTCAGGCGGGCGGCAGCAACTTTACTATTAAATACCTGTACATGCGGCAGCAGTACGGCATTACATACTCCGTGTGGCAGATCGTAGAAGCCACCCAGCTGGTGCGCCATTGCATGCACGTAGCCAAGAGAGGCATTGTTAAAGGCCATACCTGCGAGGAACTGCGCATAGGCCATGGCTTCGCGCGCCTGAGCATTACTGCCCTCTTCAACGGCGACCGGCAGGTTTTGCGCAATCATGGTGACCGCTTTCAGCGCACATGCATCGGTAATCGGCGTGGCAGCAATCGACACGTAGGCTTCGATAGCGTGGGTTAACGCATCCATACCGGTAGCCGCCGTCAGAGACTTCGGCATGCCGACCATCAGCGAGGAGTCGTTAACCGACAGCAGCGGCGTAACGTGCTTATCGACAATCGCCATTTTAATGTGGCGTACTTCATCGGTGATGATGCAGAAGCGGGTCATTTCAGATGCCGTACCCGCCGTGGTGTTGATGGCGATCATCGGCAGCTGCGGTTTTGCAGAACGGTCTACACCTTCGTAATCGCGAATATCCCCACCATTAGCCGCCACCAGCGCAATACCTTTTGCACAATCGTGTGGAGAACCGCCACCGAGAGAAATAACGCTATCACAGTCGTTTTCAGTCAACATTTGCAGGCCAGCGGCAACGTTGCTGGTTGTGGGATTAGGATGCGTACCATCGTAAATTACGCTGAAAATATCACGTTCCTGTAATGCCTTTTGAATCTCGCCAGCCATACCTAATTTCGTCAGCATGGCATCCGTGACAATCAGCGTACGGCGAAAACCATATTCCGCCATTGTATTCATTGCGTCTTTTAATGAATCAGCGCCGATTACATTCACGGAAGGAATAAAAAATGTTGAAGCAGCCATTGTACGATCCTTAATTACTCTAAAAGAGTCAGGAAGCATACGAGTGAAATATCCAACAGAATATGATCATGGTTGTTATTTTAATAACAACCACAATTAAAAAGCACATTAGGTTCATAATCTAATGTGCTTATTTCAATCAATATCTATTTTGTATTAATTCATTTAATTCCTGAATTAATTGTTTCATTACTTTTCGGGGAACAGCAATGCATCGCGTAATAAATGATCATTTCCCCGACGGCGAGTAAAACCAATGCGATCAAAATATTCCAGAATCTGAATAGCCAATTTGCGCCCGATGTTAAGCCTGTCGCGAAAATCAGCGGCACATGTCGATCCCCTTTCCTGATCCAGTTCGCGGATCATATTGGCAAAGGCCACTATCCGATCGTTACGGTAATAACGATCTTTCACGATCGCGGTGATGATGCCTTGCTGCGCCGCTTGTCGTAACACCACACGCATCATTTGCTCATCCGTGCCCGTCTGTTTTGCCAGGTCGCGCACCCACCACGGCTCATCGCCAAAAAGCGGTTCTGCTTTTTGCCAGATAGCCTGCTGCTCATCGCTGAAACCGGCCTTGTGATCGGGCAAATGCAGCCAGCCATGATGACTATGGATGACGCCGCTCTCGCGCATCTTTTCAATCAGCAGCAGGACCAGCGCTTCATCTTCCATCGGCAAAGCCATCCGGCGCAGGCGTTCGCGCCCAGGTCCAGGCTCATCGCGGTGCTGGTCGTGGTAAGTCGCCAGCGTATCGAGGATTTTGCGCTGCCAGCGCGCTGCAACAGTGGCATCCAACAGACTGTATCCTGCCTGAATAAAACCATGCTGCTCGATCAACGGACGCATGCCGTTACCGTTGAGCTGACGCGCCCAGGCGAAGTCGGGAATATTTACCGCTCCACGCGTCAGATGCAACGCCAGAGCGTCACCATCACTCTGTGCGTTTTCCAACGCCGACAGCCACTGCAAATATTCCGGCTTACGCTTCCCGCGACGCGGCGGATTGAGCGTGACCACGCGCGCACCTGCCAGCGTCGTGCGAGCCGAAATATCGCGCAGCACCAGACGATCGTTATCGGCGAGCCAGAGCGGCGTATCAAACACCAGTTCCGCCAGCGTCCCTTCAAGCAGCGAGATTCTCCCGGTAACGTGGCTGGCAGCGTGGTGAATATGCAACGGTTGCCACTGCATCAGCGGCGCGGCATGTTCTAAAGAGACAATCACGCGGGTAAACGCCTCTGGCGGCGCATCAGCAAGCAGCCAGTCGCCGCGGTTAAGTTCTTCTTTTTGCGCATCACCGGCAATATTTAGCGCAATACGTTGTCCCGCCTGCGCGCGATCGGTGGCCTGATTTTGTGCATGCAGGCTACGTACGCGCATCGGTTTGTTGACGCCCGTGAGCCACAGTGTGTCACCGACATTCACTTCACCGCTGAGCGCCGTCCCGGTCACCACCAGTCCCGCGCCTTTGACCGTAAAGGCACGGTCAATCGCCAGGCGAAAGCTGTGATCGCGGGCATGCTCGCGCGACGTTAATTGCAGCAAATGTTCGCGCAGTTCCTCGATGCCACGGCCTTCACTGGCGGCAGTGACGAAAAGCACCGACTCCACGAAACCATAATTCCCCAGCGTGGCCTTAATCTCCGCACGCACCTCTTCAATTCTTGCTTCGTCCACGCGGTCGGCTTTCGTAAGCGCCACGGTGATCTGCGGATTACCCGTCAGTTGCAGAATTTGCAAATGCTCACGCGTTTGCGCCATCACGCCGTCATCACACGCCACCACCAGCAGCGCGTGATCAATCCCACCAACACCCGCCAGCATGTTAGACAGAAACTTTTCGTGTCCGGGTACATCGATAAATCCCAGTATCCGCCCGTCCGGCTGCGGCCAGTAGGCATAGCCGAGATCGATGGTCATACCGCGCTTTTTTTCTTCCGGCAGACGGTCGGCATTCACGCCGGTAATCGCCTGTAATAACGTTGTTTTTCCGTGGTCAACGTGTCCGGCGGTTGCAATAATCATTTCAGCATCATCTCCATAAACCGGGTCTCGTCTTCAAGGCAGCGCAGATCCAGCCACATGCGGCCATCATAAATCCGGCCAATGATCGGCACGGGCAGTGCACGCCAACGGGCGGTCAGTGCTTCGAGGCGGCTACCGCGTCCGTCATGGGGGGTAAAGGTTAATGCCGCGCTGGGCAGCCTATCAACCGGTAGCGAGCCGCTGCCAATTTGCGACAGGCAAGGCATGACGTTCAGGGCGAATTCGTCACCGTAATGCTCGGCAAGCCGTGCCTTTAAGTGTTGGGCCTGCGCGTGGACAGCCTCCTGCGAGCGAGTGAGCTGGCGTAACGTCGGCAACTTCTGCGCCAGCGCTTCCGGGTGCAGGTAGAGTCGCAGCGTCGCTTCCAGCGCAGCCAGTGTCATTTTATCAGCCCGTAATGCGCGTTTCAGCGGATGGCTCTGTAAGCGAGCGATCATCTCTTTTTTACCGACGATAATCCCGGCCTGCGGCCCGCCCAGTAATTTATCGCCAGAGAAGCTCACCAGACTGACGCCAGCGGCAATCAGCTGTTGCGGCATCGGCTCCTGCGGTAATCCATACTGGCTGAGATCGACCAGTGAGCCGCTGCCGAGATCCGCCACCACCGGCACATCCAGTTCCTTGCCAATAGCGGCCAGCTCAGCCTCATCCACCGACTTCGTAAAGCCTTCAATGCTGTAATTACTGGTATGGACTTTCATCAGCAGAGCGGTATTTTCATTCACCGCCTGACGGTAATCTTTCGCATGGGTCCGGTTGGTGGTACCGACTTCGCGCAGAACACATCCGGCCTGGCACATCACGTCCGGAATACGAAACGCGCCGCCAATTTCCACCAGCTCACCGCGCGAAACGACCACCTCTTTGCCGTTGGCCGTGGCGGCCAGCATCAGTAAAACCGCTGCCGCATTGTTATTGACGATACAGGCGTCCTCCGCTCCCGTCAGACGGCAGAGTAAATCCGCCAGCGCCCGATCCCGATGTCCACGTCCGGCATCATCCAGGCTGTATTCCAGCGTCACTGGCGTGCGCATGGCTTGCACCACCGCCTCGATCGCTTCTTCGGCCTGCGACGCTCGCCCAAGGTTGGTATGCAGCACCGTTCCGGTCAGGTTAATCACCGGACGCAGCGCGCTTTGCGATTCTCGTTCCAGCCGGGCGCTGGCTTCTTGCGCCCAGTCCTCACACCATGCCGGGAGCGCGTGCGTGTCGCGAATCGTATCTCTGGCTTCGTCAAGCATATGACGCAGCAGGTCAACCACCCGGGTATGACCGTGAGATTCACGTAAGGCTGGGAAGGCGCTATCGCGCAATAAACGATCGATAGCTGGAAGCTGGCTGTAGAGTGAACGCATGTCGGTTGTCATGAAAGGGCCTGGCTGTTGGTGGCCCTCTCCACCGCGGAGAGGGCTATCGATATAGGAAGGATTGTACCGTGACTTTGCTCAGGCAGGTATTATCTGCATCAAGCCTTTGGCGGTTCTGTGCGGGCAAAACTTTCGCGTTGAAAAAGCGTTTCCACCAGTTTGACCAGACGTGGGCGGTCCACACACCAGCCGGGCGCGACCCGACGGAAATTGAGATAACCGACGGCACAGGCAATCGCGATGGTAGCCAGGTTAACCGTATCCGTTTTCAGCGTACCGTCCGCCAGATAGCCTTCCAGCATATCCAGACTGCGGGTGATCTTCTCCCGCTGGCGTAACAATTCAGTTTCTGACTGCTGCGCGGCGGGGCGAGCCTGCTCGCGCACCGAGACTAATCCCGCATCCATAATACCGTCGGCCAGCGCTTCCAGTTGACGAACTTTGAGTGCCGCTAACGGTTCACCCGGTAGCATGGCTGGCGCAATATCCAGCAACTCTATGTATTCTGCGATGATCGGAGAGTCAAACCAGTACTCACCCTCATCGGTGACCAACGCGGGTACTTTTCCTAGCGGGTTATAACGCGCCACGCCGCTATCCGCGCTATAGGGAAGTTCATTCACAAATTCGAAGGTGATGCCCTTTTCCAGTAACAGAATAGAAATTTTACGCACAAAAGGGCTGGTATAGCTGCCAATGAGTTTCATGCCGGGTCCTTTTTGCCAACAAAAATATCAGTATGGCTCAGGTCACCGTAATTGGCAGGTGATGACGATCTCAATGATCCAAATAAAGGTAATGCATCCAACTGGTCATGCGCAGCAGCACTTTACGCATCACTGAAACGTGAGCGAAATGGTCGGAATAGACCGCCACCTGAGCATAGATACCGTCCGGCAGCGCATCCACATCGGCATTAGGATCCAACTCAATCGTAGCCAGCACGCCATCGGTACCCGGCACCACCGTTAAGGACTGTAATGCCCCCTGCGCCTGATAAGAACCGCCCGGCACAACCGGAAGAATGGAGGTCAACTTACCGGAGAAAACCTGACCAGGCAGCGCGTTGAAGACCACTTCCGCTTCATCACCCGGTTTAAGACGCAGCAACGAGTTCTGGCGGAATTGCGCCACAATTTGCCGTTTCTGTTCCGGAATAAATACCATCACCGGGCGCAGAGGTAGTGCGGCGGCGTAGGTCCCGGGCCGAATAAGCACCTGCGTAACATAGCCGTTGCTGGGGGCACGGACGATAGTCTGCTCAAGATTGTATTTGGCTTCAGCGAGCTGAGCGCGCAGAGACGCAACCTGAGATTGCTCCCCGTTGACCATACTGTCTAACTGACTCTGAATCTGCGTCTGTTCGGCAACGGAACCTTTTACCAGCGCGTCCTGTGCCAGATAGTTCTGCCGGGCGTTGTCGATATCGCTTTCAGAGAAGGGATTAACCTTCGCCTGGCTGCCCTTCAAATAGCGTTGATAATCTTTATACAGACGATCGCGTTCAGCGGAAACGCGGGTAGTATTGGCGACGGCTTCAGAAAGTTGGGCTTTCAGATTGTCGATGTTGTGTGTGGCGGTAACAAGATCAGCCTGCAGTCTGTCAACACGTGCCTGATAGCGGCCTGGATCGAGTTTAAATAACACTTCGCCTTTTTTAATCAACTGATTATTTTTATCCGTTACCTCACTAACAATTCCTGTGACTTGCGGAGTGATCGGAATTGAAATAACCGCTTTTTGCGCCGTAAAGGTATACGGGTGGTTATAGTTCATTAATAAGATCAGTCCCGCAACAATGAATACCCCACCTAATGCAGCAGTAGCGAGCGTCCATTGGTTTACCGGAATACGGAATATTTTAAAGATGGCCCAGGCAAAGGCCACATAGGTCAGGACTATCAACAAATCCATGATTAAATCTCCGGAAAGGTGGAGTTATCTGTTTTCTTCTCCCCATCCAGTCTTTTTTCCAACTGGGTGATGCGCTCTGCCAGTGCGGCAATCTCGGGGTCTGGGTCCTTTCCGTTCGACATGATGTGTGATTGCATGCCCCACCCCCGTTCAGGCTGGTAGAGCGTCGCCCAAATCCACAGGAACGGCCATATTGCATGGAGTGTAAACAGGCTAATCCAACCCGCCGTATGAATGGCATCAGCATGAGGATGGTTGCGTTTTTTAGCCATATTATAGGGAATATCGTGAATGGCGATGATTCCGTAAAACAGAACCAGAAAGACGAAGATCAGCACGCCCAGTGCGAAATAATTTAGAAACATACCTGCCTCGAATTCACGCTAATTAGAGTTTTTTTATGCCGGCAGCCGCATGCACCCAGGCTGATGTTTTGAACATAACTGCAGTTTGGGGTTTTCGCCATACCACAAAATAAATATTTTTTCTGGTGAGAAGTTGCTTTCTTTTGCAATAAAAATATCGGGGGGTAGAACCTGCTGTAGATCACATCCGAGCAAATGCAGATGAAAATACTTTGCGATCTGCATCACAAAGATTCAACAAACAGCAAAGGATAAAATGTGAATCAGTTCACATTTACCCCCCATTTTTGGCGAATTCTGATCCAGTGATGTTTTTTTGTACCGATATTTTGTGATTAAGATCACATTAACTAACGCCATACACCCTATATTTACGTGACGAATATCACATAAAAGGTCGTCGACTGGACAGTTGAACGATTCAGTGCCAGATTTCGCAGTATCTACAGGGTCCGGCTACCTTCTGCCGCTACATTAACAAACCTCGGGCTTTCAGCCTGCGCGATAGCAAACATAAGAAGGGGTGTTTTTATGTCATCCGATATTAAGATCAAGGTGCAAAGCTTTGGTCGATTCCTCAGCAACATGGTGATGCCAAATATCGGCGCGTTTATCGCGTGGGGTATTATCACCGCATTATTCATTCCGACAGGGTGGTTGCCGAACGAAACGCTGGCGAAGCTTGTCGGTCCTATGATCACTTATCTGCTGCCGCTGCTGATCGGTTATACCGGTGGTAAGCTGGTTGGCGGCGAACGTGGCGGCGTGGTTGGTGCTATCACCACCATGGGCGTTATCGTCGGTGCAGATATGCCAATGTTCCTCGGCGCGATGATCGCAGGTCCGCTGGGCGGCTGGGCTATTAAACATTTCGACAACTGGGTAGACGGTAAGATCAAGTCCGGTTTTGAGATGCTGGTGAATAACTTCTCCGCAGGCATCATCGGGATGATCCTCGCCATTCTGGCATTCCTTGGCATTGGCCCATTGGTTGAAGCACTGTCCAAAATCCTGGCGGCAGGCGTTAACTTCATGGTTGTCCATGACATGCTGCCGCTGGCGTCTATCTTCGTTGAACCGGCGAAAATCCTGTTCCTCAACAACGCCATCAACCACGGTATTTTCTCACCGCTGGGTATTCAGCAGTCCCATGAGATGGGCAAATCCATCTTCTTCCTGATTGAAGCTAACCCGGGTCCGGGTATGGGCGTTCTGCTGGCATACATGTTCTTCGGTCGCGGCAGCGCTAAGCAGTCTGCGGGCGGCGCGGCAATCATTCACTTCCTGGGTGGTATCCACGAAATTTACTTCCCGTACGTGCTGATGAACCCACGTCTGATCCTGGCCGTTATCCTCGGCGGTATGACTGGCGTATTTACCCTGACTATCCTGAACGGCGGTCTGGTTTCTCCGGCCTCTCCGGGTTCTATCCTGGCCGTGCTGGCCATGACGCCGAAGGGCGCTTACTTCGCTAACATCGCTGCTATCTGTGCTGCTATGGCAGTCTCCTTTGTGGTTTCAGCCATTCTGCTAAAAACCAGCAAAGTGAAAGAAGATGATGACATTGATGCCGCAACCCGTCGTATGCACGACATGAAAGCGGAATCCAAAGGCGCATCTCCGCTGGCGGCTGGCGACGTGACCAACGACCTGAGCCATGTGCGTAAAATCATTGTTGCCTGCGATGCCGGTATGGGTTCCAGCGCCATGGGTGCGGGCGTACTGCGTAAGAAAGTGCAGGATGCAGGTCTGTCTCAGATTTCCGTCACTAACAGCGCGATTAACAATCTGCCGCCGGATGTGGATCTGGTCATTACCCACCGTGACCTGACCGAACGCGCGATGCGCCAGGTGCCTCAGGCACAGCACATTTCGCTGACCAACTTCCTCGACAGTGGCCTGTACTCCAACCTGACCGAACGTCTGGTCGCTGCACAGCGCCACAACGTGAACGAAGAGAAAGTCCGCGATCACCTGAAAGACAGCTTTGAAGAGGGTGATACTCACCTGTTCAAACTGGGTGCGGAGAATATCTTCCTCGGTCGTAAAGCCACTAACAAAGAGGAAGCAATTCGCTTTGCTGGTGAGCAACTGGTGAAAGGCGGTTACGTTGAGCCAGAATACGTCGAGGCGATGCTGGACCGCGAAAAACTGACTCCGACTTACCTCGGCGAGTCCATTGCAGTACCGCACGGAACGGTTGAAGCCAAAGACCGTGTGCTGAAAACCGGTGTGGTGTTCTGCCAGTACCCGGAAGGCGTTCGCTTCGGTGAAGAAGAAGACGATATTGCCCGCCTGGTGATTGGTATCGCAGCACGTAACAACGAGCACATCCAGGTGATTACCAGCCTGACCAACGCGCTGGATGACGAATCCGTGATCGAACGTCTGGCCCATACCACCAGCGTGGATGAAGTTCTGGAGCTGCTGGCGGGTAAAAAAGCTTAACGGTTAAGTATCTCCAAAATAGTTCGAGCTGCAGGAAGGCGGCAACGCAGTGAATCCCCAGGAGCGTACATAAGTACGTGACTGGGGTGAGCGAGGAGAGCCAACGCATCTGCAGTTCGAAATATGAAGGCGATATCCTCTCCCTTGTGGAGAGGGTTAGGTTGAGGGAAAAGCCTCACCCCAGCCCTCTTGGGTAAAAACATTGATGAAGGTTAATACTATGAAAGCATTACATTTTGGCGCAGGTAATATCGGTCGTGGCTTTATCGGCAAACTGCTGGCGGACGCGGGGATACAGCTGACGTTCGCGGATGTAAATCAGGTCGTGCTCGATGCCCTGAATGCCCGTCATAGCTATCAGGTTCATGTCGTAGGTGAAAACGAACAGGTTGATACCGTCTCCGGCGTCAACGCCGTGAGCAGCATCGGCGATGATGTCGTCGACCTGATTGCCCATGTAGATTTAGTCACTACCGCCGTCGGTCCGGTCGTGCTTGAGCGTATCGCTCCGGCCATCGCCAAAGGGCTGGTTAAACGCAAGGCACAGGGCATAGCTACTCCGCTGAATATCATCGCCTGTGAAAACATGGTGCGCGGAACGACCCAGTTGAAAGGCCATGTAATGAACGCGCTGGCAGATGAAGACAAAGCCTGGGTTGAAGAACATGTTGGCTTCGTCGATTCCGCCGTGGACCGCATTGTTCCGCCTTCGGCTTCAGCAACCAATGACCCGCTGGAAGTTACCGTAGAAACCTTCAGTGAGTGGATTGTCGACAAAACACAGTTCAAAGGTGAACTACCAAATATCCCAGGAATGGAATTAACTGATAACCTAATGGCATTTGTCGAACGTAAACTCTTCACGCTGAACACCGGGCATGCTATAACCGCGTACCTCGGAAAATTGACCGGTCATCAGACCATCCGTGACGCGATTCTCGACGAGAAAATCCGCGCAGTGGTAAAAGGTGCGATGGAAGAGAGCGGCGCGGTACTGATCAAACGCTATGGTTTTGATGCAGCAAAACATGCGGCATACATTCAGAAAATCCTCGGCCGCTTTGAAAACCCGTATCTGAAAGATGACGTTGAGCGCGTGGGTCGTCAGCCGCTGCGTAAGCTGAGCGCGGGAGATCGTCTGATTAAACCGCTGCTGGGTACGCTGGAGTATGGTTTGCCGCATGCGAATCTGGTTATCGGTATTGCGGCAGCGATGCACTATCGCAGCGAAGAAGATCCGCAGGCACAGGAACTGGCCGCGCTGATTGACGAAAAAGGTCCGCAGGCCGCGCTGGCGCAAGTTTCCGGGCTGGATGCCAACAGCGATGTCGTGCTTGAGGCTGTTAACGCGTATAACGCAAAGAAATGATGCAGGACCTGGCGCAGGATATCCTGCGCCTGAATAATAGATTGTCAGATATGCAGGCAATAATGGAACAAACGCAGGCCTTTGAAAATCGTGTGCTTGAGCGTCTGAATGCTGGCAAAACCGTACGCAGCTTCCTCATCACCGCCGTAGAACTGCTCACCGAGGCGGTGAATATTCTTGTGCTTCAGGTATTTCGCAAAGACGACTATGCGGTGAAATATGCTGTAGAACCACTGCTTGACGGCGACGGTCCGCTGGGCGATCTTTCCGTTCGCCTGAAGCTCATCTACGGTCTGGGCGTGCTCAGCCGACCGGAGTATGAAGACGCCGAGCTTCTGATGGCGCTGCGGGAAGAGTTAAACCATGACGGCAATGAATATGCGTTCACCGACGATGAAATTCTTGGTCCGTTTGGCGAACTCCACTGCGTGACGGCACTCCCGCCGCCACCGCAGTTTGATACCTCAGACTCAGGTCTGCACGCGATGCAGATCCAGCGCTACCAGCAGATGGTGCGCTCCACGATGGTACTTTCCCTGACCGAGCTGATTTCTAAAATCAGCTTAAAAAAAGCCTTTCAAAAATAAGACGATGCTTGCTTATTTCTCTTCCTGCTGCGGTCGATAAAGCTGCCGATAGTACGCCAGACGTTGCAGATACAACTGCGCATTCTCCTGCGGTATTTCAGAAGGGACAACGTTGCGTGGCGGTGTTTTATTCAGATACTCGCGAAAAGCCTGGCTTGAAGCCATAAAATCGACCGTCTTATCAATTAGAGCCGAAACGTTCTCACCTATTTTCGCCATAATCTTCCCTCCTCCATGTATTAACCGCGCTCAGCCTGCGCGGTTGATCATTTAAGTTTAGGATCGGTTTGGCAATTACATTAAGGAAAACGTGCTTCACTATGAACCCGCCAACAAAATGCACCATGGTCGATCTTATCGCTTAAAATTCCTTATTAATCAAAATAGTAATATTTTCATTAGCTGAATAATACTTGCAACATTTGATTATTTATCTTCGATTAGTTGTGAATAATCCCGCTCTGCGCGCATACTATAGGATATTCATCCTATTTTTATCAGAAGCTATCCTATGAAAGAAGTCGAAAAAAACGAAATTAAACGCCTGAGCGATCGTCTGGACGCTATCCGCCACCAGCAGGCCGACCTGTCTCTGGTTGAAGCCGCCGACAAATATGCCGAGCTAGAGCAAGAGAAAGAAACTCTGGAAAACGAGATTGCGCGTCTGCGTGAAGTCCATGGTCAGAAGCTGAGCAAAGAAGCGCAAAAACTGACGAAACTCCCTTTCCGTCGTACCATCACCAAAAAAGAACAGGCCGACATGGGCAAGCTGAAGAAGAGCGTGCGCGGCCTGATTGTCGTTCACCCGATGACCGAGCTTGGCCGTGAAATGGGCCTGAAAGAGATGACGGGCTTCGCGAAGAGCGAGTTCTGATCTCCCACCGGGCAACATCCGCTTGCCCGGTCCTTCACTTCCCCCTCGCAATTGGCCCTACCAATTTTAGCCAGATCATACCAGCACCTCACATTTCATTAAAATGTGCGTACAATACCGTTGCCAATAAGTAACATTTGATTAACCATTCATTGTCATTACCCCTACACAACAATATTGGCAGGGCCACTTTTACACATAATGTGACGAAGATTTGAGCAAAGACTCATTCCATTATGTCGGCGGCCCCCAGGAGACCTGCAATGAATCTCTGGCAACAGAACTACGACCCGGCCGGTAACATCTGGCTTTCCAGTCTGATCGCATCGCTCCCCATCCTGTTCTTTTTCTTCGCCCTGATTAAGCTCAAGCTGAAAGGCTACGTTGCGGCGTCATGGACGGTGGTGATCGCTTTGTCGGTCGCCCTGCTGTTTTACAAAATGCCGGTCGATCACGCTCTGGCATCCGTAGTGTACGGTTTCTTCTACGGTCTGTGGCCAATTGCCTGGATCATTATCGCCGCGGTATTCGTCTATAAAATCTCGGTGAAGACTGGGCAGTTCGACATTATCCGCTCCTCGATACTCTCGATTACCCCAGACCAGCGTCTGCAAATGTTGATTGTCGGTTTCTCCTTTGGGGCATTCCTCGAAGGGGCGGCAGGCTTCGGTGCTCCGGTAGCGATTACCGCCGCGCTGCTGGTTGGCCTTGGCTTTAACCCGCTGTATGCGGCAGGTTTGTGCTTGATCGTAAACACCGCTCCAGTCGCTTTTGGGGCAATGGGCATTCCGATTCTGGTTGCCGGTCAGGTTACCGGGCTGGACAGCTTCGAGATTGGCCAGATGGTGGGCCGTCAACTGCCGTTCCTGACCATTATCGTGCTGTTCTGGATTATGGCGATTATGGATGGCTGGCGTGGCGTGAAAGAAACCTGGCCTGCGGTGATGGTCGCTGGCGGCTCGTTTGCTATCGCGCAGTATCTCAGCTCTAACTTTATCGGACCGGAACTGCCGGACATCATCTCTTCTCTGGTTTCCCTGGTCTGTCTGACGCTGTTCCTGAAGCGCTGGCAGCCGGTACGCATCTTCCGCTTTGGTGATATGGGCGCTTCGCAGGTCGATATGGATCTGTCGCGCACCCGCTACACCGCCGGGCAAATCATCCGCGCCTGGTCGCCGTTCCTGTTCCTGACAGCTACCGTCACGCTGTGGAGCATACCGCCGTTCAAAGCGCTGTTTGCGCCAGGCGGCGCGATGTACCACTGGGTGGTCAATATTCCGGTTCCGTTCCTCGACAAGCTGGTTGCCCGTATGCCGCCGGTCGTACACGAAGCCACAGCCTACGCGGCGGTGTACAAATTTGACTGGTTCTCCGCGACCGGTACCGCAATACTGTTTGCCGCCCTGCTGTCCATCGTCTGGCTGAAGATGAAGCCGTCTGCTGCGCTTCAGACCTTTGGTAGCACGCTGAAAGATCTGGCGCTACCTATCTACTCCATCGGGATGGTGCTGGCATTCGCCTTTATCTCTAACTACTCCGGGCTTTCATCCACCCTGGCATTGGCCCTGGCGCACACCGGCAGCGCATTTACCTTCTTTTCGCCGTTCCTCGGCTGGCTGGGGGTATTCCTGACTGGATCCGACACCTCATCAAACGCACTGTTTGCCGCCCTACAGGCCACGGCCGCTCAGCAAATCGGCGTTTCGGATGTATTGATGGTGGCTGCAAATACCACCGGCGGCGTGACCGGAAAGATGATCTCTCCGCAATCTATCGCTATCGCCTGTGCGGCAGTGGGATTAGTGGGAAAAGAGTCTGACCTGTTCCGCTTTACCGTGAAGCACAGTCTGATTTTCACCTGCATGGTGGGTGTGATTACCACACTGCAGGCCTATGTCTTAACCTGGATGATTCCATGATAGTGATGCCCAGACGCTTGTCAGACGAGGTCGCATCTCGTGTGCGGGCGCTGATTGAAGAACAACAGCTGGAAGCGGGCATGAAGTTGCCCGCTGAGCGCCAGCTGGCCGTACAGCTTGGCGTGTCGCGCAATTCGCTACGCGAGGCGCTAGCAAAGCTGGTAAGTGAAGGCGTGCTGATTAGCCGTCGTGGCGGTGGGACGTTTATCCGCTGGCAGCATGAAGCGTGGTCCGAACAAAACATTGTTCAGCCACTGAAAAGCCTGATGGCGGATGACCCTGATTACAGCTTCGATATTCTCGAAGCCCGCCACGCCATCGAAGCCAGTACCGCCTGGCACGCAGCGATGCGTGCCACTGCTGCCGACAAAGAGAAGATCAGGCTCTGTTTCGAGGCCACACAAAGCGAAGATCCAGATCTCGCCTCGCAGGCAGACGTTCGCTTTCATCTCGCCATTGCAGAGGCCTCACACAACGTGGTGCTGTTACAGACCATGCGCGGTTTCTTCGACGTATTGCAGTCTTCGGTGAAACAGAGCCGCCAGCGTATGTACCTCGTGCCGCCCGTATTTTCACAGCTGACGGCACAGCATCAGGCCGTACTGGATGCGATTGTTGGCGGAGATGCCGACGGCGCGCGTAAAGCGATGATGGCGCACCTCAGTTTTGTCCACACCACGATTAAACGATTTGATGAAGATCAGGCCCGCCAGGCGCGAATCACCCGCCTGCCCGGTGACCCTGGTGAGAATAGCAGGGAGAACAACACATGATTATTTCAGCAGCCAGCGACTATCGCGCCGCAGCCCAGCGCATCCTACCCCCCTTCTTGTTCCACTATATTGACGGTGGGGCGTATGCAGAGCACACTTTGCGCCGTAACGTGGCAGACCTGTCGGAGGTGGCCCTTCGCCAGCGCGTGCTGAAGAATATGTCCGACCTGAGCCTGGAGACAAAGCTGTTCAACGAAACGCTCTCCATGCCGGTGGCCCTTGCACCTGTCGGTCTGTGCGGCATGTATGCGCGTCGGGGCGAAGTTCAGGCCGCCGCCGCCGCTGATGCCAAAGGCATTCCGTTTACGCTTTCCACAGTATCCGTATGCCCGATTGAAGAAGTCGCCCCGACTATCAAGCGTCCGATGTGGTTTCAGCTGTATGTTCTGCGCGATCGCGGCTTTATGCGTAACGCCCTGGAACGCGCTAAAGCGGCGGGTTGTTCCACGCTGGTCTTTACCGTCGATATGCCCACACCTGGCGCACGCTACCGTGACGCCCATTCCGGGATGAGCGGCCCAAATGCCGCACTGCGCCGCTACTGGCAGGCAGTCACCCATCCACAATGGGCATGGGACGTTGGCCTGAACGGTCGCCCGCATGATTTAGGCAATATTTCGACGTATCTTGGCAAACCCACCGGCCTTGAGGATTACATCGGTTGGCTGGCGAATAACTTCGATCCGTCGATTTCCTGGAAAGACCTCGAGTGGATCCGCGAATTTTGGGATGGTCCGATGGTGATCAAAGGGATCCTCGATCCTGAAGATGCTCGCGACGCCGTACGCTTCGGCGCTGATGGCATCGTTGTCTCTAACCACGGTGGTCGCCAGTTAGACGGCGTGCTGTCTTCAGCTCGCGCGTTACCCGCTATTGCCGATGCGGTAAAAGGCGATATCACCATTCTGGCAGACAGCGGGATCCGCAACGGTCTGGACGTCGTACGCATGATTGCGCTGGGTGCGGATAGTGTTCTGCTGGGACGTGCTTATCTGTACGCGCTGGCAACCCACGGTCAGGCTGGGGTAGCGAATCTGCTGAATCTGATCGAGAAAGAGATGAAGGTGGCAATGACCCTGACCGGTGCAAAATCGATTAGCGACATCAGTCATGATTCGCTGGTACAAGAACTGGGAAAAAACCTGCCTGCTGCGCTGGCACCTCTGGTTCAGGGTAGCGCGGCGTAACAATATCCCCATAAAACCCACTTTCTGCATGGTCGGTCTGTTCTCAGCCCGGCCATTTTTTATCCAAAAATAACGACCAGTTAACATTTACAACCAATATATTTGACAACTTTTTATCCACCTGTCAGATGTATATACAAGCTAATACAAGGGCGAAATATACAGATAACAACCATCATAACGGGCGAGGGTAACATGGCTTATTCCGGAAAAGTGAATATCCAGCAGGCGATAGATGACAGTCCTTTTTCGCGCTTCCACTGGGTCATTATTGTCCTGGGTTTTCTGGTCCTGGCCATCGACGGCTTCGATACGGCGGCGATGGGCTATATTGCGCCCACGCTCTCAGCCGACTGGGGCATCAAGAAACAGGATCTCGGACCGGTGTTAAGCGCCGCGCTATTGGGCCTGTCATTTGGTGCACTGCTTGCCGGGCCGATTTCCGATCGTATGGGCCGTAAACGCGTGCTGGTCTTTTCCTGTCTGTTTTTTGGCCTCGCCAGTCTGGGAACAGCCTATGCCCAGACGCTGAATATGCTCACATTTTGGCGCTTTCTCACCGGGCTGGGTCTTGGCGCGGCAATGCCCAATGCCATCACCCTGGTGTCAGAATTTGCACCAAAACGCTGTCGTTCAATGGCGATTAACACCATGTACTGCGGCTTTCCGTTAGGGGCTGCAGGCGGCGGGGTGATCTCCTCCTGGCTTATCCCCAACTACGGCTGGCACAGCGTCCTGCTTGCCGGTGCGATCGCCCCGCTGGCCCTCACCGTATTGTTGGTGCTGTTCCTGCCGGAGTCGGTGAAGTATCTGGTTCACCGCGGTAAAGGGATTGCACAGGTTAAACGCATTGCTCAACGCTTTATGTCGGGAAGTCTGGAACAGGTTACCCAGTTTTATCTGGATGAAGACCGCGTCACGGTCAAAAAAGGCAGCGTGGCACAGCTATTCAGTATGCCCTGGCTGCCGGGCACGCTGATGCTCTGGATGACCTACTTTATGGGATTGGTTATCTATTACGTGCTGTTGAGCTGGATGCCAACGCTGATGCTGGGAATGGGCTATCCGCTGGCTGAATCCGCCTGGCTGACGTCACTGTTTACCTTCGGCGGTACTGCGGGGATCCTGCTGGCCGGTTGGTTAATGGATCGCTGGGAAGCACATAAAGTGGTGTCACTTGGCTTTATTCTGACGATGCTGTTTGCCCTCGCTCTCGGGTTTGAACATAACCATATCATCCTGTTCGGCGCACTGATCTTCCTGATGGGGATTACCATGAACGGCGCGCAGTCCGGGCTGCAGACGCTGGCCGCCACGTTTTATCCAACCCACTGCCGCGCAACGGGCATTGCCTGGATGCAGGGCGTGGGCCGCTTCGGTGGCGTAGCCGGAACGATGATGAGCGCCCAGTTGCTTTCCCTGCAATGGCAGGCAGACAGTATATTAATGTTCCTCAGCCTTCCGGCGCTGGTTGCGGCTGCCGCAACGATTTACAAACTGCAACGCTATAAACCGCACGCGCTGACCGTCGCATAGTACCCGCTCTTTCTGCTATTCTGCCCCCCGTTATCAAGGGGGCAGTATGCTTAACATCGTTTTATTCGAACCAGAAATCCCGCCAAATACCGGCAATATTATCCGTCTTTGCGCCAACACCGGCTTTCGTCTGCATATTATTGAGCCAATGGGCTTTACCTGGGACGACAAGCGCCTGCGTCGCGCGGGGCTGGATTACCATGAGTTTACCGCCGTGCTGCGCCACCCTGATTACACCAGCTTCGTCGCCGCAGAAAACCCGCAACGTCTGTTTGCCCTGACCACCAAAGGTACGCCAGCGCATAGCGCGGTAAGCTATCAGGATGGGGATTATCTGATGTTTGGCCCGGAAACTCGCGGTCTGCCATCCAGCATCCTCGACGCGCTGCCAGCCGAACAAAAAATTCGAATTCCGATGATGCCGGACAGCCGCAGCATGAACCTGTCAAATGCGGTGTCGGTGGTGGTGTATGAGGCCTGGCGCCAGTTAGGTTATCCTGGCGCGGTATTGCGTAGTTGATTTTTGTCGGATGGCGGCTGACGCCTTATCCGACCTACGAGATTTGTAGGCCCGGTAAGCACTGCGCCGCCGGGCATAGCTCGAAATCAGATGCCATCGCCGTATTCGAAAGTATGATGAATCCCGTTGAAATGCTGATCCATATCCATAGACGGTTTATCGCTGTCAGGCTTACCGACGATGCGTGCAGGTACGCCTGCCGCAGTGGTATGCGGGGGTACCGGTTGTAAAACCACGGAACCTGCGCCAATCTTCGCGCCGCGCCCGACTTCAATGTTGCCGAGAATTTTTGCTCCCGCGCCAATCATTACACCTTCACGAATTTTCGGATGACGATCGCCGCCGGCTTTACCGGTCCCGCCGAGCGTGACGGATTGCAGAATAGAGACATCATTTTCAATCACTGCCGTTTCACCGACCACAATGCCGGTTGCGTGATCGAGCATAATCCCACGGCCAATTTTTGCCGCCGGATGAATGTCTACCTGGAAGGTAACGGACACCTGATTTTGCAGGAAGATCGCCAGCGCCTGACGCCCCTGATGCCACAGCCAGTGACCGATACGGTAGGCCTGAAGCGCATGAAAACCCTTCAGGTACAGAAGTGGGGTGGAATATTTATCGACAGCCGGGTCACGCGTACGTACCGCCTGAATATCACAGGCCGCTGAGGCAATCATTTCAGGATCGGCGGCATAGGCCTCTTCCACGACTTCGCGAATCGCAATGGCGGGCATGATTGGAGAAGCGAGTTTATTCGCCAGCATATAGCTTAGCGCACTGCCGAGATTTTCATGTTTGAGCAGCGTTGCGTGGTAAAAACTGGCCAACATTGGCTCACATTCCGCCAGTGCCCGGGCTTCCGCTTTAATGTTTTTCCAGACGATATCCAGTTCTTCACACGGCATTGCGTACTCCAGAAGGTAGCAAAACGACCGACCCGTTCTTCGCGGGTCGGGTCGTTAGATTGAAACGGTTCCTTACGGCTAGTGGCTGCTTCGCTCGTCCTTGCGCGCACGACCTAATAACGTCAATGCTGCCTCGCGCGCGTTTTTTCCGCAATACAATACTTGATAAATTTCCTCGGTTATTGGCATCTCGACACCAAAACGGTGCGCCAATTCACGAACTTCTTTCGTATTGCGATAGCCTTCAACCACCTGACCAATCTTGTCCTGCGCGCCCTGCACGTCCATACCCTGGCCGAGCATCATGCCAAAACGACGGTTACGCGACTGGTTGTCGGTACAGGTCAGCACCAGATCGCCTAAACCCGCCATTCCCATAAAGGTGGCAGGATCGGCACCCAGCGCCGCGCCAAGGCGAGACATTTCGGTCAGTCCACGGGTGATCAATGCGGTACGCGCATTCGCGCCAAAACCGATGCCGTCAGACATCCCCGCACCAATCGCAATGACGTTTTTCACCGCGCCGCCAAGCTGCACGCCAATGAAATCCGGGTTGCTGTAAACGCGAAAGCTTTTGCCGCAGTGCAGCAACTGCTGGAGATCGTCAGCAAAGGCGTCGTCCGTCGAGGCCAGAGAAATCGCCGTCGGCATGCCCGCAGCCAGCTCTTTGGCGAACGTCGGGCCGGAAATAACCGCCAGTGGAATTGAGTCCCCCAGCGCTTCACGCGCGACGTCCTGCAGCAGACGCCCTGTTTCCGCCTCCAGACCTTTTGTCGCCCAGACCAGTCGTGCGTCAGGACGCATCAATGGTTTGATGTTTCGCAGCACTTCGCCAAAGACGTGGCTCGGCACCACCACCAGAATATTACGACTGGCGGCCAGCGCAGTGGCTAAATCACTTTCCAGGCGCAGTGTGTCAGGAAAAGGCACATCAGGAAGGAACGCGACGTTGCAGCGATCGTGCTCAAGGGTCGCGATATGTTTCGGATCATGGCCCCACAGGACAACCTGATGGCCATTTCTTGCCAGGGTGATGGCAAGAGCGGTGCCGTACGAGCCGGCACCAATCACAGTCATTGAAGCATTACTTTGGTTCATCAGGCATCCTGATGTTCTTCAGTACCTTCGCCAGCCTGCTGCTGTAAATAGTTCATGAACAGCGCATCAAAGTTGACCGGCGCAAGGTTCAGTTGCGGGAACGTACCGCGTGAAACCAGGCTGGTGATGCATTCGCGGGCATACGGGAACAGAATGTTCGGGCAGTATGCGCCCAGGCAATGCGCCATCTGAGTCCCTTCGATACCACTGATGGAGAAAATACCGCCCTGCTGAACTTCGCACAGGAACGCAGTTTCTTCACCAAGAGAAGCCGTTACAGTGACACGCAGCACTACTTCATACACGTCATCTGCCAGTTGGGTAGATGCGGTATCAAGATCAAGTTTAACCTCTGGCTGCCAATCTTTCTGGAAAACATGCGGTGCATTTGGCGCTTCGAAAGACACATCCTTGGTATAGATACGTTGGATCTGGAAAGCCATTTCAGTGTTATTTTGTTCTGACATGTTTAGAAAACCCTTAGTGTTGTCCTTTAAATACTTTCAGTACGCCTTATCGCAGCAGGGGATCCAGTCCACCACGCGCATCCAACGCATACAAGTCGTCACAACCGCCAATGTGCTGTGCATCAATAAAAATCTGCGGAACCGTCGTACGGCCACTGCGCTTGATCATCTCTTCACGCTTTACGGCATCGCCGTCGATCGGAAGCTCCTGGAAACTCACACCCTTGCTATTCAACAGCGCTTTTGCGCGATGGCAAAACGGGCAGGTTGCTTTGGTGTAGATCTCAATATTGGCCATGACTTATCTCCAGTGTTCTTTTTACCCTGCGGCATGAAAGAAGACGGGTAAATTACTTGCCGCGAACCAGTGGCAGATTCTCACCACTCCAGCCCGCTACGCCGTCTTTCAGTACGGATACCTGCTCAAAACCGGCTTTAATCAGCGCAGTTGCTGAATCTTGGCACTGCATGCCTGAACCATCAACCACAATCACAGGTTTGTTTTTGTGTTTTTCAAGTTCGCCAAAATTGTTGGCTTTGATTTCGCTCGGCAGCAGGTTAGTGGAGCCTGCGATATGGCCTTTGCGGAAGTCGTCGCGCTGGCGTAAATCCACAACAACGGCGTCTTCTTTGTTGATGAGACGTGTAGCTTCGCCGCGAGTAATCACCTTCACTTTTGAGGTCAGGCTCTTAAACGTGGTAAATAATACAGCCGCCAGTAACGCAATCCAGGCGATACTCAAGACAGGGTGGCGACTAACAAATTGCATAATTTCTTGCATGGGGGGTAACAACTCCCGACTCAGTGATTAAAAAACCAGGAAAGGAGTATACCTGCGCGTTGGCGCAAATACAGCCAGAGCGTGCATTGGATTGCATTTTTGCGGGGCGCTACGGAAAAAAAAATGTAAATCGGTGTTCCCCTTAGCACGCGATCCCCCATTATTTGATCTTCGGGGGCTACTTTATCGATTCAGCTGTAGTAAAATTACGCAATTATTTTTTATCTCTTGAGTGTGAGGTTGTCGCAATGTCGGTTTCTAAAAAACCTATGGTACTGGTGATTCTGGATGGCTACGGCTATCGCGAAGACAGCCAGGATAACGCCATTTTTAGTGCTAAAACCCCGGTAATGGATGCGCTGTGGGCAAAACGTCCGCATACCCTGATTGATGCGTCCGGTCTGGAAGTCGGCCTGCCCGATCGCCAGATGGGCAACTCCGAAGTGGGTCACGTCAACCTGGGCGCGGGCCGTATCGTGTATCAGGACCTTACCCGTCTGGACGTTGAAATCAAAGAACGTACTTTCTTCGCTAACCCGGTGCTGACCAACGCGGTCGACCAGGCAAAGAATGCCGGAAAAGCGGTACACATCATGGGTCTGCTCTCTGCTGGCGGCGTTCACAGCCACGAAGATCACATCATGGCGATGGTAGAAATGGCCGCTGAACGCGGCGCTGAAAAAATCTATCTGCACGCTTTCCTTGATGGTCGTGATACCCCGCCGCGCAGCGCTGAACATTCACTGCAGAAATTCGAAGAGAAATTTGCCGCGCTGGGCAAAGGCCGAGTAGCGTCCATCATCGGTCGTTACTACGCTATGGATCGCGACAACCGTTGGGATCGCGTAGAACAGGCTTACGATCTGATGACGCTGGCGAAGGGCGAGTTCCAGTTCGCTACGGCGGTTGAAGGTCTGCAGGCTGCTTATGCCCGCGACGAAAACGACGAATTCGTTAAAGCCACCGTGATCCGTGCCGAAGGTCAGGCAGATGCTGCTATGGAAGATGGCGATACGCTGATTTTCATGAACTTCCGTGCTGACCGTGCGCGTGAAATCACCCGTGCGTTTGTTAACGCTGATTTCGACGGCTTCGCCCGTAAGAAAGTCGTTAACCTCAACTTTGTGATGCTGACCGAATACGCGGCAGACATCAAAACTGCGGTTGCTTACCCACCAGCATCTCTGGCCAACACCTTTGGTGAGTGGATGGCGAAGAACGAAAAAACGCAGCTGCGTATTTCCGAAACTGAAAAATATGCGCACGTGACCTTCTTCTTCAACGGCGGCGTAGAAGAGCCGTTCAAAGGCGAAGACCGCATCCTGATCAACTCTCCGAAAGTTGCGACCTACGATCTGCAGCCGGAAATGAGCTCTGCTGAACTGACTGAGAAGCTGGTTGCAGCGATTGAGAGCGGTAAATACGACACCATCATTTGTAACTACCCGAACGGCGACATGGTTGGTCACACCGGGGTGATGGAAGCAGCAGTTAAAGCGGTTGAAGCGCTGGATCACTGCGTTGAGCAGGTGACTAAAGCGGTTGAGTCCGTTGGCGGCCAGTTGCTGATCACCGCAGACCACGGTAACGCAGAGCAGATGCGCGATCCGTCCACCGGTCAGGCACATACTGCACATACCAACCTGCCCGTTCCGCTGATTTATGTCGGTGGTAAGAACGTCAAAGCAGTCGAAGGCGGCAAACTTTCTGATATCGCCCCGACGATGCTGACGCTGATGGGTATGGAAATCCCGCAAGAGATGACTGGTAAGCCGCTGTTCATCGTGGAATAATCCCTCCCCATGAGGGGAAAGGCGATTAATACCATCACTCGGGCCGTGAAACCGCGTAAGTTTTCAGTCAGGCCCTTGTTCTACGCCAGCGCGCTTAGCGCTGGCGTATTGCTGTGCTCCTTTTCCGCCCACGCGGACGAACGCGATCAGCTCAAATCTATTCAGGCCGATATCGCGGCAAAAGAACGCGCGGTACGCCAACAGCAACAACAACGTTCCACTCTCCTCGCTCAGCTTAAAGCTCAGGAACAAGCCATCGCCGTTGCCGCAAGGCAGTTACGCGAAACGCAGAACTCACTGGCACAACTGAACGCGCAAATCGCAGAGATGAACGCAGCACTCGCGAAGCTGGAAAAGCAACGAGCAGCGCAAGAGCGCAGTCTGGCAGCCCAGTTAGACGCCGCGTTTCGCCAGGGTGAACACACCGGTATTCAGCTCATCCTTAGCGGCGAAGAAAGCCAGCGCGGACAGCGTCTGCAGGCCTATTTCGGCTATCTGAACCAGGCGAGGCAAGAAACTATCGCGCAGCTGAAACAAACGCGCGAAGAGGTCGATTCGCAAAAAGCCGAGCTGGAAGATAAGCAGAGCGAACAGCAGACCCTGCTGTACGAACAACGCGCTCAGCAGGCTAAGCTGGAGCAGGCGCGTAACGAACGCCAGAAAACACTGGCGGGTCTGGAGTCCTCGATTCAACAGGGCCAGCAGCAACTGGGCGAAATGCGCGCTAACGAATCCCGTCTGCGCAACAGCATTGCTCGCGCCGAAGCTGCGGCCAAAGCGCGCGCGGAACGTGAAGCGCGCGAGGCGCAGGCCGTACGTGATAAGCAGAAGGATGCGTCACGAAAAGGCTCGACCTACAAGCCGACCGAAAGCGAAAAATCACTGATGTCCCGTACCGGCGGTTTGGGTTCGCCACGCGGCCAGGCATTCTGGCCCGTTCGGGGTCCAACCCTACATCGTTATGGCGAACAACTGCAGGGTGAGCTACGTTGGAAGGGGATGGTTATTGGCGCATCCGAAGGCACCGAAGTTAAAGCCATTGCCGATGGTCGCGTCATTCTGGCGGACTGGTTGCAGGGCTATGGCCTGGTGGTCGTCGTTGAGCACGGTAAAGGCGATATGAGCCTGTACGGTTATAACCAGAGCGCACTGGTCAGCGTCGGTACGCAGGTTCGCGCCGGGCAGCCTATAGCACTAGTGGGTAGCAGCGGCGGTCAGGGCAGGCCGGCACTCTATTTCGAAATTCGTCGCCAGGGTCAGGCGGTCAATCCACAGCCGTGGTTGGGAAGATAAGTTTTGCCACAACAATTTCGTCGTCTACTACTCTCTCTCGCCAGCCTGCTGGCCTTCGCAACACCTGTTTTTGCTGGCAAACTCGCCATCGTCATTGATGATTTCGGCTATCGCCCACACACTGAAAACCAGGTACTGGCGATGCCTTCTACCATCTCCGTTGCCGTTCTGCCTAACGCCCCACATGCACGTGAAATGGCAATCAAAGCGCATAACAGCGGGCATGAAGTATTAATCCATCTGCCAATGGCGCCGCTGAGCAAGCAGCCGTTAGAGAAAGATACATTACGCCCTGAAATGAGCAGCGAAGAGATTGAGCGAATTATTCGCGACGCGGTAAGCAAAGTACCGAATGCGGTCGGTCTGAACAACCATATGGGCAGCGCGATGACCTCCAGCCTGTTTGGCATGCAGAAGGTGATGCAGGCGCTGGAGCGATACGATCTCTACTTCCTGGACAGCATGACCATTGGTAACAGCCAGGCAATGCGCGCAGCGTCAGGGACCGGTGTGAAAGTCATCAAACGCAAAGTCTTCCTGGATGACACGCAAAACGAAGCCGATATTCGCCGTCAGTTTAATCGTGCCGTCGAGCTGGCGCGCCGCAACGGTTCCGCAATCGCCATTGGCCATCCTCACCCGTCTACGGTTCGTGTCCTGCAGCAGATGCTGTATAGCCTGCCAGCCGACATCACGTTGGTTCGCCCAAGCAGCCTGCTCAATGAACCGCAGGTGGATACCTCCAGACCAAACCTCACGCCACCGAAGAACGGTATACCTGATGCGCCGCGTAATCCTTTCCGCGGGGTGAAATTATGCAAACCGAAGCAGCCGTTAGAGCCAGTGTACGCCAGCCGCTTCTTCAGCGTGCTCGGCGAAAGCATTACCCAAAGCACGCTGGTGCAGTATATGCGCCTGCAGTGGCAGGGCTGGCAATAATCAGTCTTTGCTATCCAGCGTTAAATGAGCCAGGCGGCGCGGCGTCAGTGCTTTATCGCGCCACTGGCTAAAGCGGATGGCCCACAACAGCACCTGATAACCCAGCTTAACGCTGCAAATATTGCTTACCATACGCTTGAACATACCTGACACGAATACTTCAGCAATCATGCGCTGGCGGATTTTCTCGTCCGGTTCTTTACGGATGCAATGACAAACGCGTAGCGCTTCGTAAATCACCTGCTGTTTGAATTCCGGGTAAATGGGAATGCGCCCGGCGTAATCATGATTCATCTTATCCAGCAGACGGGTAATTTTGATGTAGTGGCGCTGGTAAGCGAGATTTTTCAGCCCGGTGCGCGGCAGACGGCTAACAGATGCGCCGTGCAGGAAGTATTTATACAGAGGGATTTCCGTGTAACGCGCGCGCTTCGCATTAAACATAAACTCCGTCGTCCAGATAATATCCTGGTGATGCAGGCCAGACAGGAAGGTCAGCCCCGCGTCGCGGATAGTCTGATGACGATAAACGCCCATCCAGACAACGTGTCGCCAACGGCGGCTGGCTAACGCTTTGCGTAACCAGTCTGGCCCGGTCATCACACCGGTAGAACGAATACGATCGGTAGGAATGGATGCCCAGGTGTGGCCGGTTTCCGCAATACACCAATCAGCGTTGCACTGCGCAACATCCAGGTTGTCTTTAAGCGCCATAGTCATCAGCGTTTCATACATTTCCGGATAGGCAATATCATCGCCGTCTACGTACGCGATGTACTCCCCCCTGGCGACTTTCATCCCGGTATTGCGCGCCGCCGAAACGCCCCCATTGCGCTGGTGCAGCAGATGAACGTGTGGATAACGATCCGCATAAGACTGAGCAAGCTCCGCAGAGTTATCCGTAGAGCCATCATTAACAATGATGATCTCCAGGTTCTTCCAGGTTTGCGCAATCAGCGAATCCATACACGCAATGAACGGTTCACCCGTGTTGTAAAGCGGCATAATGACGCTCAGGAGACCAGGGATATAGGTCATATCAAATCCAGCCAGACAATAGAGTAATCGGCACTTTTTAGCATATTAAGCGGTAGATTTTCAGAAAAAATTATTAATTCTTTAGCGGAAAATGCGCCGGGCGGGGGAGATTGTGCAGGCAAAAAACGCCCCGGATGATTAATGATAATCAACATCCGGGGACAACACACAGAATCCACAGGGTGGATACGGTTAATCCCAGCTCAGGATCACTTTCCCTGACTGGCCTGAACGCATCGCGTCAAAGCCCTGCTGGAATTCATCGATGGAGAATCGATGGGTGATGATCGGCGACAAATCCAGACCAGACTGGATCAGTGCAGCCATTTTGTACCATGTCTCAAACATCTCACGACCGTAGATACCTTTAATAAACAGTCCTTTAAAGATAACTTTCGTCCAGTCGATGGACATATCAGATGGCGGAATACCCAGCATAGCAATACGGCCACCGTGATTCATGGTGTCCAGCATAGCGCGAAACGCTGGCGGCGCCCCGGACATCTCCAGGCCCACATCAAACCCTTCGGTCATACCCAGTTCAGCCATCACGTCGGTCAGATTCTCTTTCGATACGTTGACCGCGCGGGTGATACCCATTTTGCGCGCCAGCTCAAGGCGATACTCATTAACGTCGGTGATCACCACGTGGCGTGCGCCAACGTGCTTCGCGACTGCCGCCGCCATAATACCGATTGGACCCGCACCGGACACCAGTACATCTTCCCCAACCAGATCGAACGACAGCGCCGTGTGCACTGCATTACCGAACGGATCGAAGATAGACGCCAGGTCGTCGGAGATATTGTCCGGGATTTTAAATGCGTTAAATGCCGGGATCACCAGGTACTCCGCAAAGCAGCCCGGACGGTTTACACCGACACCGGTCGTATTGCGGCACAGGTGAGTACGTCCACCGCGGCAGTTACGGCAATGTCCGCAGGTGATATGACCCTCACCAGAAACACGATCGCCGATTTTAAAGCCTTTAACTTCCTGGCCGATGCCAACAACTTCGCCGACATATTCATGCCCAACGACCATCGGTACTGGGATGGTTTTTTGCGACCATTCATCCCAGTTATAAATGTGAACGTCAGTCCCGCAGATGGCTGTTTTACGGATTTTAATCAGCAAATCGTTATGACCGACTTCCGGTTCAGGAACGTCAGTCATCCAAATGCCCTCTTCCGCTTTCAGTTTGGATAACGCTTTCATTTCACATCCTCAGGCAATAACGCCCAGTTGTTTACCAATGCGTGTGAACGCCTCAACAGCACGCGTAATCTGCTCAGGGGTATGCGCCGCAGACATCTGGGTACGGATACGCGCCTGGCCTTTTGGAACCACCGGATAGAAGAATCCGGTAACGTAAATTCCCTCTTTTTGCAGTTCACGAGCAAAGTCCTGCGCGATCACTGCATCACCCAACATCACCGGGATAATCGCGTGATCGGCACCGGCTAACGTAAAGCCTGCGGCAGACATTTGCTCGCGGAACTGACGTGCGTTCGCCCACAGGCGGTCGCGCAGGTCGCTGCCTGCTTCAACCATTTCCAGCACTTTAATGGAGGCCGCAACAATCGCTGGCGCCAGTGAGTTGGAGAACAGATAAGGACGGGAACGCTGACGAAGCCACTCAACAACTTCTTTGCGCGCTGCGGTGTAACCACCGGATGCGCCGCCGAGTGCTTTACCCAGAGTACCGGTGATGATGTCCACGCGACCCATCACGTCACAGTATTCATGGGAGCCACGACCATTTTCGCCGACAAAACCGACGGCATGGGAATCATCAACCATGACCAGCGCGTCGTATTTATCCGCCAGATCGCAAACGCCTTTCAGGTTAGCGATCACACCATCCATAGAGAACACGCCATCAGTGGCGATCAGGATATGACGAGCGCCCGCTTCACGTGCTTCTTTCAGGCGAGCTTCCAGTTCCACCATATCGTTGTTGGCGTAACGGAAACGTTTTGCTTTACACAGACGAACGCCATCTATGATAGAAGCGTGGTTCAGGGCATCGGAAATAATTGCGTCTTCTGCGCCCAGCAGCGTTTCAAACAGGCCGCCATTGGCGTCGAAGCAGGAAGAGTAAAGGATGGCATCTTCCATACCGAGGAATGCCGCCAGTTTTTGCTCCAGTTGCTTATGGCTATCCTGGGTACCGCAAATAAAGCGAACCGAAGCCATACCAAATCCGTGAGAATCCATACCCGCTTTTGCCGCTGCAATCAGCTCCGGGTGGTTGGCCAGTCCCAGATAGTTGTTCGCACAAAAGTTAATAACGTGGCTTCCGTCCGCCACGGTGATATCTGCCTGCTGGGCAGATGTAATAATGCGCTCTTCTTTAAACAATCCTTCCGCACGTGCGGTGTCGAGATCGTTGGTTAACTGTTTGTAAAAATCCCCACGCATTTCAATTCTCCAGACTGGGCAAATTTCAGCACATATTACCCAAAGCTATACGTTGATACGAGATGACGCATCATCACTTCTTCAAAATGAAGCATAAATCACGTGTACCCGCACGGCTTATCGGTGAATGGCTGAAGCCTGAGCCATGTAGTGATATGATAGAAAGTATTCGTGTCTGAGATTGTCTCTGACTCCATAATTCGAAGGTTACATTTATGATCATCGTTACCGGCGGCGCGGGCTTTATCGGCAGCAACATCGTTAAGTCCCTGAATGATAAAGGCATCACCGACATCCTGGTGGTGGACAACCTGAAAGACGGCACCAAGTTTGTTAACCTGGTGGATCTGAATATTGCTGACTACATGGACAAGGAAGACTTCCTGATCCAGATTATGGCCGGGGAAGATTTCGGCGATATCGAAGCTATTTTCCACGAAGGCGCATGCTCTTCCACCACCGAGTGGGACGGCAAGTATATGATGGACAACAACTATCAATACTCTAAAGAGCTGCTGCACTACTGCCTGGAGCGTGAAATCCCGTTCCTGTACGCGTCCTCTGCCGCCACCTATGGCGGTCGCACTTCTGATTTCATCGAATCCCGTGAATATGAGAAACCGCTGAACGTCTATGGCTACTCAAAATTCCTGTTCGACGAGTACGTGCGTCAGATCCTGCCAGAAGCCAACTCTCAGATTGTTGGCTTCCGCTATTTCAACGTCTACGGACCGCGTGAAGGCCATAAAGGCAGCATGGCGAGCGTCGCTTTCCACCTCAATACTCAGCTTAACAATGGCGAAACACCAAAACTGTTCGAAGGCAGCGAAAACTTCAAACGTGATTTCGTTTATGTTGGCGATGTGGCTGCGGTAAACCTGTGGTTCCTGGAAAACGGGGTATCCGGCATCTTTAACCTCGGTACCGGTCGTGCGGAATCTTTCCAGGCCGTTGCTGACGCAACGCTGGCGTACCACAAAAAAGGCAGCATTGAGTACATTCCATTCCCGGAAAAACTGAAAGGCCGCTACCAGGCGTTTACTCAGGCAGACCTGACCAACCTGCGCGCAGCGGGCTATGACAAGCCGTTTAAGACCGTTGCTGAAGGCGTAACGGAATATATGGCCTGGCTGAACCGCGACGCATAAGGCAGGCAATCTATGAGGATTCTGGTGGTTGGCCCGTCTTGGGTGGGCGACATGATGATGTCGCAAAGTCTCTATCGCACGCTCAAGGCGCGCTATCCCCAGGCGATAATCGACGTGATGGCACCTGCATGGTGCCGTCCGCTGTTATCGCGGATGCCGGAAGTCAATGAAGCGATCGCGATGCCACTTGGGCATGGCGCTCTGGAAATTGGTGAACGGCGTAAGCTCGGTCATAGCCTGCGTGAAAAGCGCTATGACCGCGCTTATGTGCTGCCTAACTCGTTTAAATCCGCGCTGGTGCCCTTTTTTGCAGGTATTCCGCATCGTACCGGTTGGCGTGGTGAAATGCGCTACGGCCTGCTCAACGATGCGCGCGTGCTGGATAAAGACGCATGGCCGCTGATGGTCGAACGCTATGTGGCCCTGGCCTACGATAAAGGCGTGATGCTGTCGGCTAAAGATTTGCCGCAACCTCTGCTGTGGCCACAGTTGCAGGTCAGCGAAGGTGAAAAGTCTCTGACCTGTAGCCAGTTCTCCCTTTCTGCCGAACGCCCCATCATCGGTTTTTGCCCGGGTGCGGAATTTGGTCCGGCGAAACGCTGGCCACACTACCATTATGCTGAACTGGCAAAACAGCTGATCGACGAAGGTCATCAGATTGTGCTGTTTGGCTCGGCAAAAGATCATGAAGCCGGAAATGAAATCCTGGCAACGTTAAGCGTTGAGCAGCAGGCCTGGTGTCGTAATCTGGCGGGCGAAACGCAGCTGGAGCAGGCCGTTATTCTGCTCGCCGCCTGCAAAGCGGTCGTCACCAACGACTCTGGATTAATGCACGTTGCCGCAGCGTTGAATCGACCTCTGGTAGCATTGTATGGCCCAAGTAGTCCGGACTTTACCCCGCCGTTGTCGCACAAAGCGCGGGTCATTCGTCTGATTACGGGCTATCACAAAGTGCGCAAGGGCGATGCGGCTGAAGGCTATCACCAAAGCCTGATTGACATCACACCCCAGCGTGTACTGGAAGAACTCAACGACCTGTTGTTACAAGAGGAAGCCTGACGGATGCGGGTTCTGATCGTTAAAACGTCGTCTATGGGCGATGTACTGCATACGTTGCCCGCATTAACCGATGCGCAGCAGGCTATTCCGGGTATTCAATTTGATTGGGTGGTGGAAGAAGGATTCGCGCAGATCCCTTCCTGGCATGCAGCCGTTGACCGGGTCATCCCAGTGGCGATTCGCCGCTGGCGTAAAGCCTGGTTTTCAGCGCCGATTAAAGCCGAGCGTAAAGCGTTTCGCGATGCGGTACGTTTGCAGCAGTATGACGCGATAATTGATGCGCAGGGTCTGGTTAAAAGTGCGGCGTTGGTGACGCGTCTGGCACGTGGCGTCAAGCATGGTATGGACTGGAGTACGGCCCGCGAGCCGCTGGCTAGCCTGTTTTATAATCGCAAACATCACATTGCCAAACAGCAGCACGCGGTAGAACGTACGCGTGAATTGTTCGCCAAAAGTCTGGGATATGCCAAACCGCAGTCGCAGGGTGATTACGCTATCGCTCAGCATTTTGTGAATGAATGTAATGCTGATACAGGCCAATATGCCGTATTTTTGCATGCCACAACACGTGATGATAAGCACTGGCCAGAAGCCAACTGGCGGGAGCTGATTGAGCTGTTAAATAATACGGGCATCCGTATTAAACTCCCCTGGGGCGCCCCTCATGAAGAAGAGCGCGCCAAAAGGCTGGCGGAAGGTTTTCCCTACGTTGATGTCCTGCCGCGAATGAGTCTGGAAGAGGTTGCTCGCATTCTGGCGGGGGCAAAGTTTGTGGTGTCGGTTGATACAGGTCTCAGCCATTTAACCGCCGCCTTGGATCGCCCCAATATTACGTTGTATGGCCCGACAGACCCGGGATTGATTGGTGGATATGGGAAGAATCAGATAGCATGTATTTCATCATCGCATGACCTTGAAGATATCCCATCTCAAGATATACTGGACATAATAAAAACAAACATATGCATTTAAAAAATTGTGGATCATCTTTTTTATGATAAATAGAAATAACGCCGATAGCATAATGTATTCAATAACAATGGGATTATGTTTCCTTGCGTTATTGCTTTTACCATTTGAGCAAGGCTTTGCCTTAAAATCGCTAAGAATTGCTGGAGAAATTGCATTACTAGCTATCATAATTTCGCCAAATAAATATTTAAAATCAGAACATAGATATATAGCACTCAGTCTCTTAGCCCTGTCAATTTTGTCATTTTTATGGTTCAGGATATATAAAACACCAGATTCAGAATATGTAGGTGCTTATATGAACTATCGAGACTGGAGCCTGGCAGGGTTATTTACAGCATTTACTATTCCTGTCGTGACCAGCATAAGAGATCGCTCAGAAAAGATAATGAAAAATATTCATCTTTTCATCGCTCTATTAGTTAATCTGATATATATAGTATATGCGTACTATCAATTTTTCATCCTTAATGAAAACAGAGCAACTTTATCATTGGCGTATGGACCAAATGCAACAGGTGCAGCATATACAATTACTTTTATTTCATTGTATGCATTAATCGCGATATCAACGCTTGTCACAAAATTTAGATTACCACTGCTTATAATTATTAGCTTTGCAAACTTCATTGCTATTTCTGCAACAGGCACAAGAGCAGGAATTATTATATATCCATTAGTTATTATCTTTATTTTTTGGAATGAGCTAAAAAGACACAGTGTAAAAGCAAGAAAAACCAGTATTTTCTCTATTATTGTACTTGCGATGTTCTCCGGTGTATTATTATATAAGCCAATTATTGAAAGGGTGAACAATTTAAAGTCAGATATAGAGCAATACCATGAGAATAACACAGTGACGTCTGTGGGAGCTCGCTTTGCGATGTATAAAACGGGTATCGAATCCTCGTACAATAACTTCACAGGACAATCGCTTGAAGAACGAGGATATAAAATCAAAAAAATTGTCGAAAATAATAAGGAACTATCTGGAGCACTGTTATTTCTTAACATTCATCTTCATAATCAGATAATTGATACACTATCAACCACTGGTTGGTTAGGCGTAATATTGAATATCTTATTCTTAATCTCTATAATTACATTCATACACAAGAAAAATATACCGATGATGTATACTTATGTGGTGGCAATAGTATTATATGGATTAAGTGACATTTTGACATACGCAGTCCCAGTACCACTCGCATGGTTATTAACATTAACATTAATATGCTCACTAGTTAATAACAAAGAAAAAATCTGACAAAAAAAGCCAGAATTATAAAATCCTGGCTTTTTATTATATAAAGCAACCAAGTAACACCCTAAACTTATATCGCCATAATAGCAACTTGGAAATTAAATAGTTTCTTTTTTTTACTTTAGTCTGGTTTTTTTTATTAATACGACTATTTTCCAGATGTGAGTTCAATGAGTTAACCAAGGGATGAGAGACTATATCACAAAAATAAATATCATTCATCACACCATTATCTAATAGAATTTTTCTATCATCGACCAAATAAAATCCATGGGTGGAGAGTAATGACAAAGCTCGTTGACAGTATTGTCTATCAACAATATAACAGCACGTCCGCGTTACTTTGTGCTTCTTATATGTTGCCTTCCGAAAATTAACAGGTCCAATCTTTGAAACATTAAGTAAACTTAAGCCAAAAAGCTGATGGTCAGAAGTTCCCTGTTGACCACCAAGTACATATGAGCAACCATTCTTAAGTATATCCGTTGATTGAGAAAGTGTGTGTACCACAGCAGCCAACCTAGAATCAAATGAGACATCATCTTCAAGTATAAGAGCCCACTTGAAATTGTTATCTAATATTTTTTGATACACACTGAGATGGCTTAATGTACAAGCCATTTCTGGTTCAGTCATCTCACCATATACTTTCCCTGAGTTAATAGGGACGTTCCTTTTTTTATCTTGAAATAATTCGCTCCGGTAATCAATTGCATCAAAAAATTCATAGCCAATATTTACATTGGCAAGAAGCCTCGAGATATTTTCTCTTCGCTCAACATCATTCTTAAGAGAAATGATAAAAACAGGAAAGTTATTATTCATAGGTATAGTATTCACTGCATTACAGCCTAATTAAAAATCTTAATTTTTTGATATAGAAACAATGAACATAAAGCTTTTATATAACTCCTTTGATATATATAGTGCTTATACTCTTCTTTATATTCAGGTTTCGTCTTTGCCTTTAAATACCTGTCATTTTTCCATGGTGTTAACTCATAAACAGTCCGGAAATAACTTGAGGCGTCATATGCTCCCCATTCATGCCATGGTTTCGTGACACCTGTATAATGAATAAAGACGGTTTTTTCTGTAATGTATTTTTTATAATTACTTTTATCTTTTTTTTCAAACTCAGACTTCAACGGATAAATTGAGTTATATATTCTATCGAGATAGACCAACCGCCCGCGGAAAATTATATTTAATGCATCTTGATCAGGATATTTTAAATTATCTCCCTCATTTCTAATTAGAGAAAATATTTGATCTGAGATATTTTTTTCTTTCCACTGCAGCAAGTTAGCAAGAATAACACCCGAATTAAAATATTTACCTTGAAAATCAATATTCAATCGCTGCTGGTTCCGTTTCTGCGTAGATTCAACATCAGGGATAACAGCGGCAAACTTATCGCCTAAATACAACTCCTCTAACTCTGTCAGTTCATTTTTACAAATTACATCAGAATCAAGATAGAGGAGCACATTCACACTTTGAGATAGATAATCAAATGCCAATAACCGGTAATATATTGACAATGGCCATATTGCACTTACTGGTAATTTACCGAGAATTCTCTCATCAATCGTATAAATATTAATGACGGCATCAAACTGCTCAGAAATTAACTTCAAGCGCCTAGCGTATTCTTCTGATATAGCATTAGTAAAAACATGGAAACAATAATTTCGTTTTCTTTTTTTATTATTTTCGAGAATAGATGCTATGGAAATTGCAGCTCCCATCTGGTAATTAGCATCTGTACCATATGCAATGTTAAAGTAACCATCTTGAACCCGCAATAGATTATTATTAGTAAATGAATACTCTTTCTTAATATATTGTGTTAATACATCCATATTTTCCACCCAAAAGAAATCAAACAAATCGTTGGATTTGAGACAACCAAATTACTTGATGATTGCTTTTGCTTTATAGGCATAGTATTTTCCC
Source organism: Citrobacter sp. CF971 (assembly GCF_006385635.1). Lineage (NCBI taxonomy): Bacteria > Pseudomonadati > Pseudomonadota > Gammaproteobacteria > Enterobacterales > Enterobacteriaceae > Citrobacter > Citrobacter sp. CF971. Next base: position 4,812,910 of record NZ_CP041051.1, read on the forward strand.
CAACAGAGAAATGCTTGAGTAAATTTTTTCTGTTTCAAAAAATGCTTAGCTGCATACCGACTTTGCACTGTATTTTGAGGTTCAAAAAGTTTTGTATTCTGCCACGGTGAGGCATCTTTTGCCTGATAGAAAAAACTTGAGACAGGATAATCTCCCCATGAATGCCAAGGCTTCGTTGGCCCGATATAGTGCACAAGTACAGTTGAATTTCGTACCGGGTTTACAGTAATGTCTTTCAATTCGTAGTTAATACTATACTGAGTATTAAATTTCCTATCTATAAACTTGATTTTACCCGTTAGCAAAATATTCAAAACATCCTGATCAAAATGTGTAATTTTTTTCGTTATTTCTTGATCATTCAACAGTTCAATAGCATTTGAGGATATTCTTTGAGCAGCCCAAACAGGTGGCTGAATTAAAAGAAAGCCGGAATTAAAATACCCATCAACTAGACCCGGTGTTGATAAATGCTCTGCCCTCCGTTTCCACCATTTTTCATCGCCCTCGGCAACAACAGCAGCAATATCATCAGGATCAAAGTTGAAGTCAATTAACTCTTGAATGCTTCCTTTACAGACAATATCAGCATCAAGATACAGAATCCTATCAAGTTTATCAGAAAAATAATCAGCAATAATAAACCGAAAATAGATCGCATAAGACCAACTGCTTGTGCTAGGGAGTGTTTTTAGCGTATCTCCGTTTATTAAGTATATAAAAATACGGGTTTTGTATTTTTTGGCCAACATTTCAAATTCTTCACGAAAATCCGTTGAAAAATAGTCCGTGAATACATGAAAAGCAAGTTTTTCTTGTGGATTATTAATTAAAATTGAGGCAATAGATACACCACATCCAAATAAGAAATTTTTGTCCAATCCATAACAGACATTAAAACATTCCGTCTCATCATATCCAGAATAATTATAATCTATTTGAGAAAGGATAAATCTATTATCATTTAAGCACATACGATTTACTTCTCACTTTTATGGACTACAGATAAGATGGTCTCATTCATATTTTTATAATATACGGAATCATAAAATTCAAACATTGATTCTTTGATTTCTTTCGCAGATATAGTAAGAGGTTCAGAAATAATTTTATTTAATAGCATAGTGAATTCAGTTAGATTACCCGGTGAATATAAAAAACCATTTATACCATTCTTTATTATATCTTCAGGACCAGACTCACAATCAGAACTGATGCATGGTATGCCATATGACATAGCCTCTAGCAATGTCATAGGGAATCCTTCAAAGGATGATGTTAGTAATAATGCACTAACATATTTTATCTCATTTTTTACCAGAGCCCAGGGATCCGATTGCCAACCGTGCCAAGTAATATGATTATCAATTTTAAGCTCCTTAGCATAACTCTGGCACTTAATAAAATCTGAACCATCACCGATGACATGAAGCTTCCATTTTCCGTTCGCATTAGAAAGCCCATCAAGTAAATCTTTTATTCGCTTCTGTCCTTCAAATTTCATACGGCCGATATAGAGGAAGGTTGTTACATCTTCTTTACCTGGTGATGGAATTGTTTCTTCTTTCCTAGCGATTGGATTGTAAATGAGACTGACCGAGCCTTCTGGTACACCTCTCGCCATAATCTGCCGTTTAATACCAGAACTGATTGCCAGATGATGATCGGCATAGACTATGTTCTCAGCATACTTCTTATGATCAAGAGAAAAATGTGGCCATGAAAAAATTTTGAAATTTACCCCTGACTTCAATCTGGCCTTATTTACCAGAAGACAGGATAAAACATCGATACAAATAACAGCATCAGGATTATTTTTTTTAAGCCATTTTTTAAAATCAGAAACTAGTTTCATCCGTCTTAAAAAGGAAATTTTTTGCCTGGAGAGAGAGTATTCGACATTAATTCCACGCAACCAATTTTTATCCATTTTATCATTTCGACAAAAAAAGAAAACACTGCACTCATCAGGTTGTGATTTGGTCTGAAGAGTACTGATGACATTTTTAATTACTGTCTCCATTCCACCGAATCCGGAAACAGCTTCACCGACGAATGTTATTTTCATAAAGTTAGTTTATTATATTTTAAAGAGATTTTCGTTGTGTACGTTCACGAATTTTTTCAGCTTTCATCTCTGTTTGGGTCAGCAATTTTTCTTCCCGAGAAAGAACATTTCTTAGAGAAATGCCAAAGTAAGTTTTCATAAACCGGAAAATATCGCGCTGCGTCAAACCAATATTCATTGATGAAAAATAGAGCCCTATCAGGTCTTTATCTCGCCAGCGGCGAGGAACCTTACTGCGAATCTGAGCACGATGCAGGTCAATAATAGAAATCTTTAAATCATCCTCATAACCAGTGAAGGGTAAATGCAGTAGGAAATGACAAATATAGCAATCACGATGGTTAATCCCTCCTGCGTGCATCTTACGGACCATCGTGGCGACACGATTTATAATTATCCGCTTAACTTTGATATCAGGAGGATTCATCGCCCAATCGGCACAATAATCTTCCAGACTAATCGTTGGCGTCAGATCCTCTGTAATAATGAACGACGTTCTGGTCAGAGGATTCAACCCCTTTTCGCCATAACCAACGCCATGCATCGTATCTACGCCTAAATTACTAAGCCGGTGAATAGCATTCCACTCTCGATCCGCACCTAAAACAGGCATGCGAAAAGAGAGCAGATTTTTCACGATCTCTTTAAGAGAAGTACCCCGATGCCATTTGAGGAAATAGCTTCTTTCAGCTAGTTCAAATCGCAAAGTTCGGCGAGTTTCCAGCTCTCTGAATACTTCACCCTGCAATGTTTTGACTTCCTCAAAAGCATCTTTGCCGCGCCAAAGTGTGGTCAACGGCTCTTTCAACTCAACCATTCAAACCACCTGTAATGAGGTCTGCCGCTTTTTCCGGCAAACTATACAAATCCTGTGTATCCGCATAATGCCGTGCATTTTCTGCCCACGCAGCACGCAATGAAGGTTGCGTCAGCGCTTCACATAAGACTTTGTTTAACATGTCCTGCCGGAAGGGCTCTTCAATTACCACACCACAATTTGCATCCTCAATATAGTGCGCATATCCACATACCGACGATGTCAAAACTGGCAACCCCGCAGTAATTGCCTCCAGAAGCACAATACCCGCAGCCTCCTGGTACGCTGGATGCAAGAGCAAATCGGCAGCAGCCATTAATTCTGCGACATCATTCCGCCCAGAGAAAAAATGGACATTAGCCTGAACTCCATGCTTTTCCGCCAACACTCCAAATTTTCGCGGTTTATCCTGCCCAACAATAAACAACAACGTATTATGCCGCAACATTTCGGGCAGGGATGCCAACGCCTCAATAGAACGGTCAACCCCTTTACGGGTAAAATCAGACCCCACCTGCAGCAATAAATGCTGCTGCTCCGTTATGCCGTTTTTCTGGCGATAAACTTCACGGCTATTTGGGATCTGTTGGCTATATTTTCTGTCCGGATAAATTCCCGGAGGGAGAATATGAAAACGCCCAGCCTCGGTCTGATAATGCTTCTGGAAATCAGCAATCTGTTTGTCAGTTAGCATTAATAGCTGTGTCGGTTTACCCTGCGCAAACGTCGCGCGTTCAAAAGCAGCATAGTGACGATAACGTGACGTTAGACGGTAGAAAAAACCTTTTTCTTGTGCCACTTTCTCGGCATAGCAGACGTCTGCAGCATAGTAAACGTCCAGCCCCGGCATTTTATTAAACCCCACAACGCGATCGACAGGATGTTCACGTAAGTGCACTTGTACCCATGAATAATACTCAGCATTACGACCATGATTCGTTCGCGATTTAACCGGAACCCGAATCAACTCAAAAACATCAGGGCATTCCCCTTCCCAAAACTGAGTGTAGATCCGAACGTGGTGTCCGCGGGCGGCAACAGTTTGAGCAATTCGCATAAAATCCCGCTGCAAGCCACCAAACGGGAAATATTTATATAAACAGAAAGCGACGATCATAGCGATACATCTCGGATGTCGGTTTGCACATTTTGCGGTAACATTTTTTCCGTAGCAGCAATCACATCTTCGGCGGGAATAACGGAAAGATATCTTTTATTCCGATCGAGCTCGTTTCTCTGTGGCATGGGTTGATAATTGCCTGCCCAAAACTGAATAATATCGTCAGTCCAGGGACGCCAGAAAATATGATCGGTGGCACCAAACAGGCAAATCACTGGCGTTTTTACCGCTGCAGCAATATGACCAGGCGCAGAATCGACGCCAATGAAGAGATCCGCATGGTCAATCAATGCTCCCAACTCGGGGAAAGTGGTTTTGCCAGCAAGTTCCGTAACGGGCCGGGTTTCGCATGCCTGTGCAATTTCTTCCACACAAGCCAGGTCATCTGCCGAAGGGCCTGACGTCAGAATAACCTTGTATCCACGACGATGTAGTGCATCAATTACACGAGAAAATTTGTCGTTATCCCAGCATTTAAACTGCTGTCTTGCGGTTGGCTGAATAACTACATAGCGCCCTTTAATTCCCAAGGTATCCAAATTTTTATGAATTTTCTGCCAGTGCTCGGGAGCATAGCTCATAGTAGTATCTTGATAAAAATCAGTGATACCTAAAGGCTCCAGCACAGATAAATTACGCTCAACAATATGAGTACCATGAATAGGTGCTAATTGTGTGAAGCTATTTTTCCAAAAACCATGTTGTCGGTGACCATAAAGCTGTGAGATTTTCACACGAGCAGAAAGACAACGTACAATGACTGCCACCATCCACTGATCGGTGAGATTGACGACAAGATCATACTGGTTGGCGCGCAAAGTTTTGATCAGCGAAAGGGCATTTTTAATCTTATCTGTGGTTTTTACCCCCTTATTACTGATCCCATAAAGTGCATTAATTTCAGGGTTTTCAGATAAAATTGGGATCGTATCCTGGTAAAGCAGCACATCTATTTTAGCGTCAGGATAATTCTGCTTTAGCGTACTAATAACAGGAGTTGTTAACAACATATCTCCGTGAAAACGCATTTTTATGACCAGGATTTTTCGAAATGGCTTTTCCACAAGCGACTCTTTTGTTGTGATTGTCTGGTTAAGTTAAGCAGAAAAAAGCACGCTACCGCCCCAGGCTCAACAGCTACCTGATTACTGATATCGCACTGATTTTTACGTGCTAGTGTATCACTTCTTTTGCCATGTTCCGACTCGAATAATCTTTGCACAAATAATGTTTTTTATTCTTTTAAATCAATATGTTGATATGTTACATGTTTTTGAGTTTTAGCACTATATCTCGACTAAACCTGAAAATTTCAACAAAAAACGTAAAGATGAAAAAGATGTTGTTCCCATTGGCAGTTCCCACAAAGGACGCTATTTAATTTAAAAATAGGAAAAGTATTGGTAAAGCCACAGCTAAATACATAGAATCCCCAGCACATTCATAAGTCAGCTACCATTATGCTCGAATTGCTTTACACCGCCCTTTTCTACCTTATTCAGCCTTTGATCTGGATACGGCTTTGGGTGCGCGGACGTAAGGCTCCGGCCTACCGTAAACGCTGGGGCGAACGCTACGGCTTTTATCGCCGCCCGCTAAAACCCGGCGGGATCATGCTTCATTCGGTTTCTGTGGGCGAAACGCTGGCTGCAATCCCATTAGTTCGCGCTCTGCGCCACCGTTATCCCGACTTGCCGATCACGGTCACCACTATGACGCCAACCGGTTCCGAGCGCGTACAATCTGCTTTTGGCACTGACGTTCAGCATATTTATCTGCCTTACGATTTACCGGATGCCCTGAACCGTTTTCTGAATAAAGTTGACCCCAAACTGGTGTTAATTATGGAAACCGAGCTGTGGCCAAATCTGATCGCGGCACTCCATAAGCGCCACATTCCTCTGGTTATTGCCAACGCACGTCTTTCTGCTCGTTCAGCAGCTGGCTATGCGAAATTAGGTAAATTTGTTGGCAGACTACTGCGTCGAATTACGTTAATTGCCGCACAAAACGAAGAAGATGGCGCACGTTTTATTACACTTGGTGCCAGAAGCAATCAGGTCACCGTTACTGGCAGCCTGAAGTTTGATATATCCGTCACGCCACAACTGGCCGCAAAAGCGGTGACATTACGTCGTCAATGGGCTCCTCACCGTCCGGTATGGATTGCAACCAGCACCCACGACGGCGAAGAAAGCATCATCATTGCCGCCCATCAGGCGTTATTAAATCAGTTCCCGAATCTTTTACTAATTCTGGTTCCCAGACATCCTGAACGGTTCCCGGATGCAATTAACCTCGTACGCCAGGCTGGGCTAAGCTATACCACTCGTTCTTCGGGTGAAGTTCCGTCCTCAGGCACTCAGGTTGTGATCGGCGATACCATGGGTGAGCTGATGTTGCTGTATGGCATTGCCGACCTTGCTTTTGTCGGCGGTTCACTGGTTGAACGTGGTGGGCACAATCCACTGGAAGCCGCGGCACATGCTATTCCAGTGCTGATGGGACCACATACGTTTAATTTTAAAGATATTTGCGCCCGCCTCGAACAGGCAAGCGGATTGATCACCGTCACCGACGCACCTACGCTGGTAAAAGAAGTATCTTCTTTACTGACCGATGCAGATTATCGTAATTTTTATGGCCGTCACGCAGTTGAAGTTCTGTATCAAAATCAGGGCGCGTTACAGCGTCTGCTGCAGCTGCTGGAACCTTATCTGCCACCCAAAACGCATTGAGGCAAGCCATGCAAAAACGGGCGATTTATCCAGGAACCTTTGATCCCATAACTAACGGCCATCTTGATATCGTGACGCGTGCGACCAGCATGTTCGATCACGTGATCCTGGCGATTGCTGCAAGTCCCAGTAAAAAACCGATGTTTACCCTTGAAGAGCGCGTCGAGCTGGCGCAACAGGCAACGGCGCATCTCGGCAATGTGGAAGTTCTGGGATTCAGCGACTTAATGGCAAATTTTGCCCGTGATAATCAGGCTAACATTCTGATCCGAGGCCTACGCGCGGTAGCAGATTTTGAGTATGAAATGCAGCTGGCGCACATGAACCGCCACCTAATGCCGCAACTGGAAAGCGTCTTTCTGATGCCGTCTAAAGAGTGGTCATTTATCTCATCGTCACTGGTGAAAGAAGTCGCCCGCCATCAGGGTGATGTGACGCACTTTCTGCCGGAAAACGTCCATCAGGCGTTAATGAGTAAGTTGAAGTAATGTGCCTGGCCGGATGCTGCATCCGGCCAGCAATGACACTATTTCTGACAGCGACGGCAATAGAACGTTGTACGCTGGGCGTGTTTTGTCGCAACAATCGGTGCGCCACATGCGCGGCAAGGTTCACCTTCTCTCCCATAGACCTGCAGCTCCTGGGCAAAATAGCCCGGCTTACCGTCACTTTGCAGAAAGTCCTTCAGCGTCGTCCCGCCCTGCTCGATAGAACGCAGCAAAACCGCCTTGATAACGCGTACCAGCAGTTCGCACTCATCCTGTGACAGCGATGACGCCAGACGGTCAGGATGGATACCAGCCGCAAACAGCGACTCGCTGGCATAGATGTTTCCCACCCCCACCACTAACTTGTTATCCATCAGCCAGGGTTTAATCGCCGTTTTCTTCTTTGCACATTTCTGCTGTAGATAACCGGCGTTGAAATCGTCACTCAGCGGCTCAGGGCCAAGATGGGCGAGGACATTATGTCCATCCAGCTCTTTAGTCCACAGCCAGGCACCAAAGCGACGGGGATCGGTATAACGCAGAACTTTGCCATTGCTCATCACTAAGTCAACGTGGTCGTGCTTATCTGCCGGAAGCTCTTCAGGAAGGATACGCAAACTACCCGACATCCCCAGATGAATGATTACCCAGCCATCCGGCAGCTCCAGAAGCAGGTATTTTGCGCGCCGCTGTACGCTCAGGACAGGTTTATCGCTCAGGCGATAGATTTCCTCTGATACCGGCCAACGCAAACGACCGTTACGCACAGTCGCGTGCATAATCGTTGCCCCCACCAGATGCGGCTCAATCCCACGGCGACTGGTTTCGACTTCAGGTAATTCAGGCATAGTATCTCCGGCGGTGTATCAGGTCTCATTTATATGGGGACGGCCAGAAAACAAAAAACCCCGCCGAGGCGAGGTTTTTTGCTACATCGAAACTAAAATTATTTGATTTTAGCTTCTTTGTACAGTACGTGCTGGCGTACAACTGGATCGAATTTTTTCAGTTCCAGTTTTTCCGGCTTAGTACGTTTGTTCTTCGTAGTGGTATAGAAATGACCAGTACCAGCAGAAGAAACCAGCTTGATTTTCTCACGAATACCTTTAGCCATGATTTATTTCCTCTTAGTACTTAGTACTTTTCGCCACGGGCACGCAGTTCAGACAGAACTGTTTCGATGCCTTTCTTATCAATTACACGCATACCTTTAGCAGATACACGCAGGGTGACAAAACGCTTCTCGCTCTCAACCCAGAAACGGTGAGAGTGCAGGTTCGGCAGGAAACGGCGTTTAGTCGCGTTCAGTGCGTGGGAACGGTTGTTACCGGTCACCGGACGCTTGCCAGTAACTTGGCAGACTCGGGACATGTCTATTCTCCAAAAATCAAATTAGCTCGAGCTTCGTATGGGGTATCGGCGCCTCGTCAGGCTTTACAGCCCGGTCATCGCATAGTTCTAAGTGAACTCTCGATTGCCAGGCCCAAATGCCAAACCCGAGATTCTCAAAGGTGGCGTAGTATACGCTGACCCGGCGTTATGCTCAAGTCCCGAACAGACAAAGATCCCGATGGATCGCGTAAAGTGCGTTAAATCCAACCGCGTTCCGCAAAAGAAACGTACTCTCCGCGCCCAATGACCAGATGATCAAGCACCCGGATATCCATGAACTGACAGCATTTCACAACACGCTCGGTGATGAGTTTATCTGCTTTACTCGGCTCTGCACACCCCGAAGGGTGATTATGAGCAAGGATCACGGCGGAAGCATTCATTTTTATCGCTTCGCGGACAATTTCTCGCGGATGTACCTCGACGTGGCTTAGTGTCCCGGAAAAAAGTTTGCTGTGTTTAATCACTTGATGTTGAGAATCCATAAAGATCACCAGAAAGATCTCGCGTTCCTCTTGCGAGAGCTGGCTTTGCAGAAATTCACGCGCCATTTCCGGGCTAAGTAGGGCACGCTCCTCTATCACTCGCACGTTGTAGTAGCGTCTTGCCAGCTCCGCAATACCCTTCAACTGTGCGTACTTCGCGATACCGATTCCCGAAACATAGCTAAAATCCATGTAATCAGCAGACAACAAACCATACAACGACTCAAAATGCTGAAGCATCTCTTTCGCCAGCGTAAGCACATCTTTACCCTGAATGCCGGTACGTAAAAAAAGCGCCAGTAACTCAACATCGGTCAGCGAACTGGCCCCCTGTGCCAACAGCTTTTCCCTGGGCATCATACTTCCTGTATTGTCCATACTTTTCCCTCCTTTCGCGTCCGCATAGTGGCATAACACCGACGGTGAATCGACGCGCTGTTTTCACTTCTTCGTAGTGCCTCGCAAAGTAGAAGGCGGTCAAAAGCACGACAAATTGCGGATTGTGATAAAATATCCGCCTTCTGGTGAAACCCAACAGGAAAGATCATGATGAGCCTGGCCGGTAAAAAAATCGTACTTGGCGTCAGTGGCGGTATTGCTGCGTACAAAACCCCTGAGCTGGTGCGTCGTTTACGGGAACGCGGCGCTGACGTCCGCGTGGCGATGACCGAAGCGGCAAAAGCATTTATTACTCCCCTGAGTTTACAGGCAGTTTCAGGTTATCCCGTTTCCGACAGCCTGCTTGATCCCGCAGCCGAAGCTGCGATGGGCCACATTGAGCTGGGAAAATGGGCCGATTTGGTCATCCTGGCGCCCGCTACAGCAGACCTGATTGCTCGTGTCGCCGCAGGTATGGCCAACGACCTGGTGTCAACGATTTGTCTGGCAACGCCTGCTTCTGTTGCTGTACTGCCAGCCATGAACCAGCAGATGTATCGCGCAGCCGCGACCCAGCACAATCTGGGTATTCTTGCCTCACGCGGTTTGCTCATTTGGGGCCCAGACAGCGGTAGCCAGGCATGTGGCGATGTCGGTCCTGGACGTATGCTGGATCCGTTAACGATTGTGGATATGGCGGCAGAACATTTTTCGCCTGTCAACGATCTGCAACATCTCAACATCATGATTACGGCGGGTCCAACGCGTGAACCGCTTGATCCCGTGCGTTATATTTCCAACCATAGCTCCGGGAAGATGGGATTTGCTATCGCGGCCGCTGCAGCAAAGCGCGGGGCAAACGTCACACTGGTGTCGGGTCCGGTTTCGTTATCCACACCACCATTTGTTCAGCGGGTTGATGTGATGACCGCGTTGGAAATGGAAGCCGCTGTGCAGTCTGCAGTGCAACAACAGCATATTTTTATCGGCTGCGCTGCAGTCGCTGATTATCGCGCTGAAACTGTCGCCCACGAAAAAATAAAAAAACAAGCGACGCAGGGTGATGAATTAACTGTAAAAATGGTCAAAAACCCGGACATTATCGCCGGTGTTGCCGCACTGGATGCTAACCGTCCTTTTGTCGTTGGGTTTGCCGCCGAAACAAATAATGTGGAAGAATATGCCCGGCAAAAACGCATCCGCAAAAACCTTGATGTGATCTGTGCGAACGACGTTTCGCTGTCAACTCAAGGGTTTAACAGCGATAGCAACGCATTACACCTTTTTTGGCAGGATGGAGACAAAGTCTTACCGCTTGAGCGTAAAGAACTCCTGGGCCAATTATTACTCGACGAGATCGTGACCCGTTATGATGAAAAAAATCGACGTTAAGATTCTGGACCCGCGCGTAGGGCAACAATTTCCGCTCCCGACGTACGCCACTTCTGGTTCTGCCGGACTTGACCTGCGTGCTTGTCTTGATGACGCCGTAGAACTGGCACCGGGCGCAACAACGCTGGTGCCAACCGGGTTAGCTATCCACATTGCCGATCCTTCTCTGGCAGCGGTGATGCTCCCGCGCTCCGGATTGGGCCATAAGCACGGTATCGTGCTGGGCAATCTGGTTGGTTTGATTGATTCCGACTACCAGGGCCAACTGATGGTGTCCATCTGGAACCGTGGTCAGGACAGCTTCACTATTGAGCCGGGCGAACGTATCGCGCAGATGGTATTTGTACCGGTCGTGCAGGCTGAATTTAATCTGGTGGAAGAGTTTGAAACCACCGATCGTGGCGAAGGTGGCTTCGGCCATTCCGGGCGCAAGTAACCCGCAGAAAAGTATCCCATAGCGTAATAACGCAATAACACACCGCAAACAACAGTTTGCGGTCGCTGTGTGGATGCCTGCCTGGCAAGAGCTTATTTTCAGGGGTATTTTGTAACATGGTAGAAAAGCAAACTGCGAAAAGGAATCGTCGCGAAGAAATACTTCAGTCTCTGGCACTGATGCTTGAGTCCAGCGATGGTAGCCAACGCATCACCACAGCAAAGCTGGCAGCCTCAGTTGGCGTATCCGAAGCGGCATTGTATCGCCATTTTCCCAGCAAGACTCGCATGTTCGATAGCCTGATTGAGTTTATCGAAGATAGTCTGATTACCCGTATCAATCTGATTTTGAAAGATGAAAAGGACACCAGCGCGCGTCTGCGTCTGATCGTTCTGCTGATTTTAGGGTTTGGTGAGCGTAATCCGGGCCTGACGCGAATTCTGACCGGACACGCGTTGATGTTCGAGCAAGACCGTCTGCAAGGTCGCATTAACCAACTTTTTGAGCGCATTGAAGCGCAGTTGCGCCAGGTTCTACGAGAAAAAAGAATGCGTGAAGGTGAAGGCTACACCGTGGATGAAACGCTGCTGGCCAGCCAGTTACTGGCTTTCTGCGAAGGTATGCTATCCCGGTTTGTACGTAGCGAATTTAAATACCGCCCAACGGATGATTTTGACACCCGCTGGCCGTTGGTTGCCGCTCAATTGCAGTAGCGATTTCGTCTTGTCCGGCCTACGTATACCGTAGGCCCGGTAAGTGCGTAGGCCGGATCAGCGCAGCGCTATCCGGCTGTCCTTATACACCGTATGCTTCGCGATAAGCTCGTACTGCCACCAGGTGCTCCGCCATCTCCGGTTTCTCTTCCAGATACGCAATCAGGTCTTTCAGGGTGATAATAGAGATCACTTTGCAACCGTAATCACGTTCCACTTCCTGAATAGCGGAAATCTCGCCGCGACCGCGTTCCTGACGATCGAGAGAAATCAGTACCCCCGCCAGAGTGGCGCCATTCGCCTGGATAATTTCCATCGACTCACGAATCGCCGTACCTGCGGTGATAACATCATCCACCAGCATCACGCGCCCCTCAAGTGCACTACCGACCAGATTGCCACCTTCACCGTGGGTCTTCGCCTCTTTACGGTTAAAGCAGTACGGCAAATCTTTATCGTGGTGTTCAGCCAGCGCAACGGCCGTTGTAGTCGCAATCGGAATACCTTTGTACGCTGGACCAAACAGCAAATCGAACTCAATACCGGAATCCACCAGCGCTTCGGCGTAAAAACGGCCTAACAGAGCCAGGTCGCGCCCGGTATTAAACAGTCCGGCGTTGAAGAAATAGGGGCTTTTACGCCCGGATTTCAGCGTAAACTCGCCAAACTTTAGTACCTGCTTGCTAAGCGCAAACTCAATAAACTGGCGCTGATACGGTTTCATGGATTCGCTCCTCATCTCACTTTATTACAGACAAAAAAAAGGCGACTCATCAGTCGCCTTTAAATCAATTTTCTAACGCCGCCTTCTGCGTCGCTACAATGGATTCGATTCCCCCTCGGGCTAACGCCAGTAGGGTGAGAAGTTCTTCATGGCTGAATGGCTCACCTTCCGCCGTGCCCTGAACCTCTATAATGCGACCGTCTTCAGTCATCACTACGTTCATATCGGTTTCTGCAGCAGAGTCTTCAACGTACTCAAGGTCACAGAGTGCTTCACCGTTCACAATGCCCACGGAAACCGCGGCGACCATCCCTTTCATCGGGTTAGTTTTCAGTTTACCGCTCGCGACCAGCTTGTTCAGCGCATCAGCTAACGCAACACATGCACCGGTAATTGATGCAGTGCGCGTACCGCCATCGGCCTGGATAACATCGCAGTCCAGCGTAATGGTGAACTCACCGAGCGTCTTCAGGTCAACGGCAGCGCGCAGCGCACGAGCGATCAGACGCTGGATTTCCATGGTACGACCGCCCTGCTTACCTTTTGCTGCTTCACGGGCGTTACGGGTGTGTGTGGCGCGTGGCAGCATGCCGTATTCTGCGGTGATCCAACCCTGGCCCTGACCTTTCAGAAAACGCGGTACGCCTTCATCAATAGAAGCGGTACATAGCACTTTGGTATCACCAAATTCGACCAGCACGGAGCCTTCAGCGTGTTTTGTATAATTACGGGTCAGGGTGACGGGACGCACCTGATTGGCACTACGACCTGCTGGACGCATGATAAAATCTCCGGCTTGAAACGAATGTGGCTGCGCATTATACGGACTTCCGACTGTTATTCCTATCCTGACAAGACGTGGATGGCTATAATCCTCCCATCTCATCTTTAAAAACAGGAACGTCTATGATCCGCAGCATGACCGCTTACGCCCGGCGTGAAATCAAGGGTGAATGGGGTAGCGCTACCTGGGAAATGCGCTCGGTAAACCAGCGTTATCTGGAAACTTATTTTCGCCTGCCGGAGCAGTTCCGTAGTCTCGAACCCGTAGTTCGCGAACGTATTCGCACGCGTCTGACGCGCGGTAAAGTCGAATGTACGCTGCGTTTTGAGCCTGATGCCAGTGCACAAGGCGAGCTGATTCTGAATGAAAAACTCGCTAAACAGCTCGTTAGCGCTGCTAACTGGGTCAAAATGCAGAGTGATGAAGGTGAAATTAACCCGGTTGATATCCTGCGTTGGCCAGGCGTAATGGCAGCCCAGGAGCAAGATCTGGACGCCATTGCCGCCGAAATCCTCGCCGCGCTTGACGGTACGCTGGATGACTTTATCGTTGCGCGTGAAACCGAAGGTCAGGCACTGAAGGCGTTGATCGAGCAGCGTCTGGAAGGCGTCAGCGCTGAAGTCACAAAAGTGCGCGCACATATGCCGGAAATCCTGCAATGGCAGCGCGAGCGTCTGGTAGCCAAACTGGAAGATGCTCAGGTGCAGCTGGAAAATAACCGCCTTGAGCAAGAGCTGGTGCTGATGGCACAGCGTATCGACGTGGCTGAAGAACTGGATCGCCTGGAAGCTCACGTCAAAGAAACCTACAACATTCTGAAGAAAAAAGAGGCGGTTGGCCGTCGTCTGGACTTCATGATGCAGGAATTCAACCGTGAGTCGAATACTCTGGCATCGAAGTCTATCAATGCCGAAGTGACTAACTCCGCAATTGAACTGAAGGTATTGATCGAGCAAATGCGCGAGCAAATTCAGAATATCGAGTAAGTCACCATCTCACGTAGCCCGTCAATAAACGGCGGCGCTACGTGCTTTTCCCGACGCTATCAGTTCTCATCTATGCGATCAGACTTATATTTTCTCATCATTTATTGTCACCACTCATATCACAAAGCGCATGCCATAACGTGTTTACAACAATTTCGCATTAGCTGTAGTTATTAGAATCACTTCACCTTAGAAAATCTCAATCGTGACAGTGCGCACAAATCGTTAACCTTAGCCCCCAGCAAATCAGGGGGAATACATGCTGTTACACGTTTTATACTTAATTGGTATTACTGCCGAAGCCATGACCGGTGCGCTTGCGGCTGGGCGTCGTCGTATGGATACATTTGGCGTCATTATCATTGCCACCGCGACAGCCATTGGCGGTGGTTCAGTACGCGATATTCTTCTCGGCCATTATCCGCTCGGCTGGGTAAAGCACCCTGAATACGTCATTATCGTAGCCACTGCCGCGGTACTGACCACTATTATTGCTCCCGTGATGCCCTATCTGCGCAAAATATTCCTCGTACTGGATGCGCTGGGCCTGGTGGTCTTTTCTATTATCGGGGCTCAGGTGGCACTGGATATGGGCCATGGACCGATTATCGCCGTGGTCGCTGCGGTCACTACCGGGGTTTTCGGCGGCGTATTACGCGATATGTTCTGCAAACGCATCCCGCTGGTGTTCCAGAAAGAACTGTATGCCGGCGTATCATTTGCCGCTGCCGTGCTGTACATCGTGCTGCAGCATTATGTCTCCAGTCATGATGTGGTAGTTATCTCTACCCTGCTCTTCGGCTTTACCGCCCGACTACTGGCGCTGCGCCTGAAGTTAGGTCTGCCAGTATTTTACTATCGCCATGAAGGCCATTAAGGCATAAAGCCCGCGATCCGCTGAGCAGCTAACCAGTTGCTCAGCGCTGTGACCTCTCGATCCTCCAGCCACTGCATAACCTGCCGTGCCCGCTGCTCCCCCATGAAAGGAAGCTGCCGCCAGCTTTGTTCATCGCGTTCTTGCAATTGCTGCCACGAACCATCCCGGCTGGCATTCAGCGTTGCCTGTGTTAACGGTATTCCCATGGCAATCACCCAGCGCGTGAACGGAAGATCGCGTGACAGGTTGAATTGATGCCATAACTTCTCCCCTTTGCTTACACCAAATGTGGACTGTAGTTGTTCCTGAGTTAGCCCGAGCCAGGAAAAGATATGCTCAAAACGATACGCCTGGTGGAGCTCCCGCCATCCCGCCTCTCCGATGCCCTCCAGCCCCAGCACCTCTTTGGTCCCCAGCCAGACCAGTCTGGCAACAAACTGTTCCTGGCACTCCGCTGTGGCATAAAAACAGGTTAATGAATTGAAGCGCCCCTCAGGTGGCACTGGCTTAATACGCTGGGTACTGCGCCAGACCACCTCATCTATACGGGGGATCCCTTGTCCGGCCAGGCTCACCAGAATCTGATCGCCAGGCGCGATATCCCATTCATTCCAGCGTCGAACGGAGCCAATATTGACGCGCTGTACGCGTTTATCATCCAGCATGACGGGAGTCAGCAATGCTACCACCGCAATTTTCCCGCTTTTACCAACGGAGAACTGAATACCGGTTACCTCAGATACCCTGGCCACGGGAGGATATTTCCACGCAGCCAGCCAGTCTCCCTGTCCGGGTAGCCAGTATCGCGCCTGCGGCTCTTTTCCTGTTCGCACGACCACGCCATCAGTGACAAAAGGTAATCCTGAAGTCCACCACTTTGCTCGCACTTGCTCTACGTCATCCGCACTCTTCACGGCCTTGGTAAAATGTTGCGTGAAACTGAACCCGGCAGCAGTGAGCTGCTCCAGTCTTTCAGACATGACCGCAGGACCATCGGGCCAGGCCCAGATAAAAATAGCCAGCGAGCCTAATAATTCCTGATTGCTCTGGCGCATCATCAATCCAGCAACCTTCGAGCGGGCGTTCATTCCCCCTCTCTGCTTCTGAATATGCCCCTCTTGCTGCAAAAAAATCTCACCTTGCAACGTACTGTTAGCGAGATTCCCCTTGGTGGAATGTGGTACGGAAGGGATCTGAAGAACCTTTTGCGTCCAGTCTTCGCCTTTCAGGCCATTACCACGGCTAATCGCCCGTACCAGATTGCCATTGCGATAGACTAACGTCACTGCCACGCCATCCACCTTCGGTTGCACCCAGAGATCGCTGCGCGCGTGCATCCATTGCTGTAGCGCTTGCTTATCGGCAAGTTTTCGAACACCCGTGTGGGGAACGGGGTGCGATACTGTGCCACCCATTGGTGGCGCAGACAGATCTGGTGGAACTTCATCACCAAAACAGCGCTGCCATTGAATTAGTTGCGCATTGAGCTGGTCATAAACGCCGTCATCTACGGCACTTTCACCCTGTTTCCAGTAACTGTCATTCCACTGTGTTATCTGCTGCTGTAGTCGTGAAATTTCCTCGTTTGCCCTGGCAGGCGACCAGACGGGGCATACCGCCCATGCGGGTAGATACCCCATTAGCAAAACCAGCCCTATGCCTTTCCATAATCCCATGTTACCTCCGCTGAGCACTGCATTTCCTGGCAGGTATAGCGCGAAATAATAGGGAAACAGAGCGGCAAAAAAGCATCCTGCGAGCACCGTTCCTGACATTTGCACGTATTGCTGCAAATCATCGATAAAACAGGAAACTGATACGCAAAACGCAATAAACATGCGCAAAAAGTGTGACAAGGGCTACGTCACATAGCGGCTACGTGTATAATAAGCCCGTATGTAGGCTCTCTTTCGACAATCACATACATTAAGATACTCATGGCTCAAGGCACGCTTTATATTGTTTCTGCCCCCAGTGGCGCGGGTAAATCCAGCCTGATTCAGGCTTTATTAAAGACCCAACCGTTGTATGACACCCAGGTTTCTGTTTCGCACACCACGCGCGCACCGCGCCCGGGGGAAGTGCACGGTGAACACTATTTTTTTGTGAACCATGATGAATTCAGAACCATGATTGGCAGAGACGCGTTCCTGGAACACGCGGAGGTTTTCGGTAATTACTACGGCACCTCACGTGAAACCATTGAGCAAGTATTAGCATCCGGCGTAGACGTCTTTTTAGATATCGACTGGCAAGGTGCGCAGCAAATTCGCGAAAAAATGCCGCATGCGCGCAGTATTTTTATTTTGCCGCCATCTAAGATTGAGCTGGACCGCCGTCTGCGTGGCCGCGGTCAGGATAGCGAAGACGTGATCGCAAAACGTATGGCGCAAGCTGTTGCAGAAATGAGCCATTACGCCGAATATGATTATCTTATTGTGAACGATGATTTCGATACCGCCCTGGGCGATTTGAAAACCATCATTCGCGCCGAACGTCTGCGCATGAGCCGCCAAAAGCAGCGTCATGACGCTTTAATCAGCAAACTGTTGGCAGACTGAACCCACATTCAGTATCATGCCCAGTCATTTCTTCACCTGTGGAGCATTTTAAGTATGGCACGCGTAACTGTTCAGGACGCTGTAGAGAAAATTGGTAACCGTTTTGACCTGGTACTGGTCGCCGCGCGTCGCGCTCGTCAGATGCAGGTAGGCGGAAAGGATCCGCTCGTACCGGAAGAAAACGATAAAACTACCGTTATCGCGCTGCGCGAAATCGAAGAAGGTCTGATCAACAACCAGATCCTCGACGTGCGTGAGCGCCAGGAACAGCAAGAGCAGGAAGCCGCTGAATTACAAGCCGTTACCGCTATTGCTGAAGGTCGTCGTTAATCACAAAGCGGGTCGCCCTTGTATCTGTTTGAAAGCCTGAATCAACTGATTCAAAACTACCTGCCGGAAGACCAGATTAAGCGTCTTCGGCAGGCGTATCTCGTTGCACGTGACGCTCACGAGGGCCAGACACGTTCAAGCGGTGAACCCTATATCACGCACCCGGTAGCGGTAGCCTGTATTCTGGCCGAGATGAAACTCGACTACGAAACGCTGATGGCTGCGCTGCTGCATGACGTGATTGAAGATACCCCTGCCACCTATCAGGACATGGAACAGCTTTTTGGTAAAAGCGTTGCAGAGCTGGTAGAAGGGGTATCGAAGCTTGATAAGCTTAAGTTTCGCGATAAGAAAGAGGCGCAAGCCGAAAACTTTCGCAAGATGATTATGGCGATGGTGCAGGATATCCGCGTCATTCTCATCAAACTTGCCGACCGTACCCACAATATGCGCACGCTGGGCTCATTACGCCCGGACAAGCGTCGCCGCATCGCCCGTGAAACCCTCGAAATCTATAGTCCGCTGGCACACCGTTTAGGTATTCATCACATTAAAACCGAGCTGGAAGAGCTGGGTTTTGAAGCGCTGTACCCGAACCGCTATCGCGTGATTAAAGAAGTGGTTAAAGCCGCTCGCGGCAACCGCAAAGAGATGATCCAAAAAATCCTCTCGGAAATCGAAGGGCGTTTGCAGGAGGCAGGTATTCCGTGTCGCGTAAGCGGGCGTGAGAAGCACCTGTACTCTATTTACTGCAAAATGGTGCTCAAAGAGCAGCGTTTTCACTCCATCATGGATATCTACGCATTTCGCGTCATCGTTCATGATTCCGATACCTGCTATCGCGTACTCGGCCAGATGCACAGCCTGTACAAACCACGTCCTGGCCGCGTGAAAGACTATATTGCCATCCCAAAAGCGAACGGATATCAGTCTTTGCACACCTCAATGATCGGCCCTCATGGCGTCCCGGTTGAAGTACAGATTCGTACTGAAGACATGGACCAGATGGCAGAGATGGGTGTCGCAGCGCACTGGGCTTACAAAGAGCACGGCGGCGAAAGCAGCACCACTGCGCAAATCCGCGCTCAACGCTGGATGCAAAGCCTGCTGGAACTGCAGCAGAGCGCCGGTAGCTCGTTTGAATTTATTGAAAGCGTTAAATCTGATCTCTTCCCGGATGAGATTTATGTTTTCACACCGGAAGGGCGCATTGTCGAACTGCCCGCCGGTGCAACGCCTGTCGACTTCGCCTACGCCGTGCATACCGATATCGGTCACGCTTGCGTCGGCGCGCGCGTCGACAGACAGCCTTACCCGCTTTCACAACCGCTCTTTAGCGGTCAGACAGTTGAGATTATTACCGCCCCGGGTGCGCGCCCGAATGCCGCGTGGCTCAACTTCGTCGTCAGTTCGAAAGCGCGCGCCAAGATTCGCCAACTGCTGAAAAACCTCAAGCGCGATGATTCCGTCAGTCTGGGCCGTCGACTGCTCAACCATGCCCTGGGCGGTAGCCGTAAACTGGCTGAGATCCCGCCAGAGAGCATCCAGCGTGAGCTTGAGCGCATGAAGCTCGCCACTCTTGACGATCTGCTCGCAGAAATCGGTCTGGGTAATGCCATGAGCGTGGTGGTAGCGAAAAACCTCCAGCAGGGCGAAGCAACAGCGAACGTACCGGCACAATCTGGCCATGGTCATCTGCCGATCAAAGGTGCAGACGGCGTGCTGATCACCTTCGCGAAATGCTGCCGTCCAATTCCAGGCGATCCCATCATTGCCCACGTCAGTCCGGGTAAAGGTCTGGTGATTCACCATGAGTCCTGCCGTAATATTCGTGGCTACCAGAAAGAGCCAGAGAAATTTATGGCGGTGGAATGGGATAAAGAAACAGAGCAGGAATTCATCACTGAGATTAAGGTGGATATGTTTAACCACCAGGGTGCTTTGGCGAACCTGACGGCGGCAATCAACACGACCACCTCCAATATTCAAAGCCTGAATACGGAAGAGAAAGATGGTCGCGTCTATAGCGCCTTTATTCGCTTGACCGCTCGCGATCGCGTGCACCTGGCGAATATCATGCGCAAAATCCGCGTCATGCCGGACGTGATAAAAGTCACCCGTAACCGTAACTAGAACGCGTTTTATGAATGAACAGCGCTATGCACGTATCCGCGAAATGCTCGCACGTCGTCAGCCAGATCTGACCGTCTGCATGGAAGAGGTCCACAAACCTCATAACGTTTCCGCTATCATTCGTACTGCAGATGCGGTCGGCGTGCATGAAGTCCACGCCGTCTGGCCGGGTAGCCGTATGCGCACCATGGCCTCTTCTGCCGCAGGCAGCAACAGTTGGGTGCAGGTGAAAACTCACCTTACTATTGGCGATGCGGTCACACATTTAAAAAACCGCGGCATGCAGGTTCTGGCAACTCATCTGTCAGATAAAGCCGTGGATTTTCGCGAGATTGATTACACACGCCCCACCTGCATCCTGATGGGCCAGGAGAAAACCGGCATCACTCAGGAAGCGTTGGATCTGGCTGATCAGGACATCATCATTCCCATGACTGGCATGGTGCAGTCGTTGAACGTTTCGGTCGCCTCCGCGCTGATTCTGTACGAAGCACAACGCCAGCGGCAAAACGCTGGGATGTACCGACGAGAAAACAGCATGCTGCTACAAGACGAGCAGCAGCGCTTACTGTTTGAAGGCGGTTATCCGGTGCTGGCGAATGTCGCTAAGCGCAAAGGTCTTCCCTACCCTCACGTAAACACGCAGGGCGAAATTGAAGCCGATGCAACGTGGTGGGCCACTATGCAGTCTGCGAGATAAACGCGATGAAAGGCCGTTTACTGGATGCCATCCCACTCAACTCTCTGACCGGCGTTGGCGCAGCGCAAAGCAGTAAACTGGCGAAAATTGGCCTGCACACCGTACAGGACCTCCTGCTACACCTCCCCCTGCGTTACGAAGACCGTACCCATCTGTACCCAATTGGCGAACTGCTGCCGGGCGTCTATGCCACCGTTGAAGGCGAAGTGCTGAACTGCAATATCACCTTCGGTGGCCGCCGGATGATGACCTGTCAGATCAGCGATGGCTCCGGCATTCTCACCATGCGCTTTTTCAACTTCAGCGCAGCAATGAAAAACAGCCTCGCCACCGGTCGCCGGGTGCTGGCCTACGGTGAAGCCAAACGCGGGAAATACGGCGCAGAGATGATCCACCCGGAATACCGTGTGCAGGGCGATCTCAGCACGCCGGAATTACAGGAAACGCTGACCCCTGTTTATCCGACTACCGAAGGCGTGAAGCAGGCCACGCTGCGCAAGCTGACCGATCAGGCACTGGATCTGCTCGATACTTGCGCCATTGCCGAACTGCTACCGCCAGAACTGTTACAGGGCATGATGAGCCTGCCCGAAGCACTGCGCACGTTGCACCGCCCCCCACCGTCGCTGCAACTCAGCGATCTGGAAACAGGACAACATCCGGCGCAGCGACGTCTGATTCTCGAAGAACTGCTGGCGCATAATCTCAGCATGCTGGCACTACGCGCCGGGGCACAGCGTTTTCATGCCCAGCCGCTGAGCGCAAACAATGCGCTGAAAGATAAGCTGTTGGCGGCGCTACCATTTAAACCGACTGGCGCACAGGCTCGCGTTACCGCGGAGATCGAACGTGATATGGCACTGGATGTCCCAATGATGCGCCTGGTACAGGGTGATGTCGGCTCAGGTAAAACGCTGGTTGCGGCGTTAGCCGCCCTGCGCGCTATCGCACATGGTAAGCAGGTTGCGCTGATGGCCCCCACCGAATTATTGGCTGAACAACATGCGAATAACTTCCGCAGCTGGTTCGCGCCGCTGGGCGTTGAAGTGGGCTGGCTGGCGGGCAAGCAGAAAGGCAAAGCGCGTCTGGCGCAACAGGAAGCCATCGCCAGCGGTCAGGTGCAGATGATTGTCGGTACCCATGCAATTTTCCAGGAACAGGTTCAGTTCAACGGTCTGGCACTGGTTATCATCGACGAACAGCACCGCTTCGGGGTGCATCAGCGTCTGGCGCTGTGGGAAAAAGGTCAGCAGCAGGGCTTCCACCCGCACCAGCTCATCATGACTGCCACGCCAATCCCGCGCACGCTGGCGATGACCGCCTATGCCGATCTCGACACCTCAGTAATTGATGAACTCCCACCGGGACGTACCCCGGTCACCACGGTGGCGATTCCGGATACCCGCCGCAGCGATATTATTGATCGCGTGCGCAACGCCTGTACCCACGAAGCGCGCCAGGCATACTGGGTCTGTACGCTGATTGAAGAGTCTGATCTGTTAGAAGCTCAGGCAGCAGAAGCAACGTGGGAAGAGCTTAAGATTGCGCTGCCAGAACTCAATATTGGCCTGGTACACGGCCGTATGAAGCCCGCCGAGAAGCAGTCAGTAATGGCGGCCTTTAAGCAGGGTGAACTGCATCTGTTGGTTGCCACCACGGTGATTGAAGTGGGCGTGGACGTGCCAAACGCCAGCCTGATGATTATTGAAAACCCGGAGCGCCTGGGCCTGGCCCAGCTGCATCAGCTACGTGGCCGCGTAGGTCGTGGCGCGGTAGCCTCCCACTGCGTCCTGCTGTACAAATCGCCGCTGTCTAAAACCGCGCAGAAACGCTTGCAGGTTCTGCGAGACAGCAACGACGGGTTCGTGATTGCGCAAAAAGATTTAGAGATTCGCGGCCCCGGCGAACTGTTAGGTACTCGCCAGACCGGAACGGCAGAATTCAAGGTCGCAGATTTACTGCGTGATCAGGCGATTATCCCGGAAGTTCAGCGCATTGCTCGCCATATTCACGAACGCTATCCGCAACAGGCCGTAGCGCTAATAGAGCGCTGGATGCCGGAAACCGAACGCTACTCCAACGCATAGTCGATTCATAGTGGCGGCGGATGTTACCCCGCCGCACAGCCGTTATGGCGCAAAAATCGGTAACAGCAGATACAGCTTAATCACCAGCGCGTTGACGATATCGATAAAGAATGCCCCCACCATCGGCACCACCAGAAACGCCATATGGGATGGCCCAAAGCGTTCGGTAATCGCCTGCATGTTGGCAATCGCCGTCGGCGTCGCGCCGAGGCCAAAACCGCAGTGTCCGGCAGCCAGCACAGCGGCATCGTAGTTCTTACCCATCATGCGCCAGGTAACGAATATCGCATACAGCGCCATGAAAATGGTCTGCACAACCAGGATTGCCAGCATCGGCAAGGCCAGAGAAGCCAGTTCCCATAGCTTCAGGCTCATCAGCGCCATCGCCAGGAACAGTGACAGACTAACGTTACCCAGCACAGAAACCGCACGTTCGAACACCCGGTAAAAGCCCAGTAGCGCCAGACCATTGCTGAGGATCACCCCCACAAACAGCACGCAAACGAAGGTCGGCAGTTCCAGTACCGTTCCAACCAGCATTTGCGCAACGATTTTCCCCACCGTCAGACAGATAGCGATCAGCGCGATGGTTTCAATCAGCACCAGTGAGGTGATCATACGTCCGACGTCCGGTTTTTCAAATGCGGTCGGCACAGCCTGATCGTCCGGCATACCGTCTGGCGTGGTGGAGTGTTTGACCAGATAGCGTGCCACCGGGCCACCAATCAGCCCACCCAATACCAGACCAAACGTTGCGCAAGCCATCGCCACTTCAGTCGCATTGGTGAAGCCATAACGTTCAATAAACAGCTTGCTCCATGCGGCCCCGGTTCCGTGTCCACCAGAGAGGGTGATCGAGCCAGCGATCAGACCCATCAGCGGGTCCAGACCCAGCAGGGTCGCCATACCAATACCGATGGCGTTTTGCATCAGCAACAGGCCAACAACCACAATCAGAAAAATACCCACCACGCGGCCGCCAGCACGCAAGCTGGCGATATTGGCGTTCAGACCGATAGTGGCGAAGAAGGCCAGCATCAACGGATCGCGCAGTGTCATGTCGAAGTTCACTTCCCAGCCCATGCTTTTTTTCAGCACCAGCAGCGCAATCGCCACCAGCAGGCCGCCCGCTACGGGTTCGGGAATGGTGTATTTTTTCAGGAAGGAAACAGACTGGACGAGCTTACGTCCCAGCAGCAACACAAGGGTTGCCGCAACCAGCGTTGATAACGTATCGAGATAAAACATTTACAGCTCCATTAGTGCGTTTAGCACAATCACGCACGATGCATTCCAGACCGATTTTTAGCTCTTATTGAGTTTTCGGGGTGGATTTTAAGCAGAAAATGATGAAAAGTTATATAAAAATGTTTGTTTATCCGTTTTAAATATTAAGAATACCTGCTAGCAAACGTTTGCTTTTCCGCCCTGGTCAGATAAAATCACCGCTTTTCCACCATGGGATTGCCTCTGATGTCCGTTAACGCCGTAGAGTCAACAAATGCGCAACCGGTTGCGCAGACTCACAACAGTGAACTGATTTACCGTCTTGAAGATCGCCCCCCGTTAGCCCAGACCTTATTTGCCGCCTGTCAGCATCTGCTGGCCATGTTCGTCGCGGTAATTACTCCCGCTCTGTTAATTTGCCAGGCGCTTGGTTTACCGGCTCAGGATACTCAACACATTATCAGTATGTCGCTGTTCGCCTCCGGCGTAGCTTCTATCATTCAGATCAAAGCCTGGGGGCCGGTAGGCTCAGGGCTGCTATCCATTCAGGGCACCAGCTTTAACTTTGTTGCGCCACTGATTATGGGCGGTACGGCGCTAAAAACCGGTGGCGCAGATGTCCCAACCATGATGGCGGCGCTGTTCGGTACGTTGATGCTGGCAAGCTGCACCGAGATGGTTATCTCACGCGTACTGCATTTGGCGCGGCGGATCATTACCCCATTGGTCTCAGGCGTGGTGGTGATGATTATCGGCCTGTCGCTGATTCAGGTGGGTCTGACATCGATTGGTGGTGGCTATGCCGCAATGAGCGACAACACCTTTGGTGCACCGAAGAATTTACTGTTGGCAGGCGTGGTACTGGCACTAATCATCCTGCTTAACCGTCAACGCAACCCTTACCTGCGTGTTGCGTCATTGGTGATTGCGATGGCGGCAGGCTATCTGCTGGCCTGGTTTATGGACATGCTGCCGCAAAATACCGCACCGGTAAGCCAGGACCTGCTAATGGTGCCAACGCCGCTGTATTATGGCCTGGGTATCGACTGGAGTTTACTGCTGCCGCTGATGCTGGTCTTTATGATCACCTCGCTGGAAACCATCGGCGATATTACGGCCACCTCTGATGTCTCCGAGCAGCCGGTTTCTGGTCCGCTGTATATGAAACGCCTGAAAGGCGGCGTGCTGGCGAACGGTCTGAACTCGTTTGTTTCCGCTGTGTTCAACACCTTCCCGAACTCCTGTTTTGGGCAGAACAACGGGGTTATTCAGTTAACGGGCGTTGCCAGCCGCTACGTCGGTTTTGTGGTGGCGCTGATGTTGATCGCGCTGGGCCTGTTCCCGGCGGTCAGCGGTTTTGTACAGCATATTCCTGAGCCAGTACTGGGCGGGGCAACGCTGGTAATGTTCGGTACTATCGCCGCATCCGGCGTGCGTATTGTGTCCCGCGAGCCGCTGAACCGTCGCGCGATTCTGATTATCGCGCTGTCGCTGGCCGTCGGCCTGGGCGTCTCCCAGCAGCCGTTGATCCTGCAGTTCGCCCCGGACTGGGTGAAAAACCTACTCTCTTCCGGCATTGCCGCAGGCGGTATTACCGCTATCGTTCTGAACCTGGTGTTCCCACCAGAAAAGCAATAAGCAAACAGCGGCGTTGATTCTGAATCAACGCCGCTGTAACGCTCTTTCACCATTCCCGCCTTGAGCATTGCGTCTAAATCGTGCATAACTTGACTATGTGCACTTCGCGGGATGGAAGACCATGAAATTTATTGGAAAGCTGCTTCTTTACGTGCTGATCGCCCTTGCAGTGACGATCCTCGGCCTTTATTTTCTACTGCAAACCCGCTGGGGCGCAGAGCACGTCAGCGCCTGGGTTTCACAGAACAGCAGCTACCATCTGGCCTTTGATGCCATCGATCACCGGTTTTCTTCCCCTTCCCATATTCTGCTGGAAAACGTCACCTTTGGCCGGGATGGTCAGCCCGCCACGCTGGTCGCCAAAACGGTCGATATTGGACTCAGTAGCCGCCAAATCACCGACCCGCTGCACGTAGACACCATTTTGTTGCAAAACGGCACACTGAATCTTTCCCAGCAAACCGCGCCGTTGCCGTTTCAGGCCGATCGCCTGCAATTGCAGGATATGGCGCTTAACAGCCCCGGTAGCGAGTGGAACCTCAGCGCCCAGCGCGTTAACGGAGGTGTCATCCCCTGGAGCCCTGAGGCAGGTAAAATTCTCGGCAGCAAAGCGCAAATTCAGCTCAGCGCCAGTTCGTTGACGCTCAACGATGTCCCGACCACCAACGTCTTGATTGAAGGCAGCATTGACCATGACCGGGTGACGCTTAGCAATATTGGCGCAGACGTGGCGCGTGGAGCATTAACCGGCGTAGCGCAACGCAATGCCGACGGGAGCTGGGTAGTGGAGAATCTGCGCCTGAACGATATCCGGCTGCAAAGCGACAAATCGCTGGCCGACTTTTTTGCCCCGTTAAGCACCATTCCTTCCCTGCAAATTGGTCGTCTGGAAGTAACGGATGCCCGTCTGCAAGGCCCTGACTGGGCGGTGACGGATCTCGATCTGAGCTTGCGCAACATGACCTTCAGCAAGGACGACTGGCAAACTCAGGAAGGAAAATTGTCGATGAACGCCAGCGAGTTTATCTACGGCTCTCTGCACTTCTTCGATCCGATTCTGAACGCCGAGTTCTCACCACAGGGCATTGCGCTGCGCCAGTTCACCACCCGCTGGGAAGGCGGTATGGTCAGAACATCCGGAAACTGGCTACGCAGCAACAAAGCGCTGGTCCTCGATGATGCCGCGATTGCCGGTCTGGAATACACGCTGCCGGAAAACTGGAAGCAGCAGTGGATGAAACCTCTGCCAACATGGCTAAACAGCCTGACGCTGAAGAAATTCAGCGCCAGCCGCAATCTGGTAATTGATATCGACCCGAGTTTCCCGTGGCAGCTCACCGCGCTTGACGGTTACGGCGCTAACCTCGGGCTGGTACAGAACAATCAGTGGGGGATCTGGAGCGGGAGCGCCACCCTCAACGCCGCTGCTGCTACCTTTAACCGCACGGATGTACGTCGTCCTTCGCTGGCGCTGACGGCGAACAACAGCACCATCAATATCAGCGAACTGAGCGCCTATACGGAAAAAGGGCTGCTGGAGGCCACCGCCAGCATTTCTCAGTTGCCTCAGCGCCAGGCTCAGATCAGCCTGAACGGACGCGGCGTGCCAATGACGATCCTGCAGCAGTGGGGCTGGCCCGCACTGCCGCTTTCCGGCGATGGTAATATTCAGCTTACCGCCAGCGGCAATATTCAGGCCGATGCGCCGCTCAAGCCAACGGTCAGCGGGCAACTGCATGCGGTGAACGTGGAGAAACAGCAGGTCACGCAGACTATGCAGGCGGGTGTGGTTTCAGGGAGTGAAGTCACAGCACCACCACCTGCGCAATAATTTATTGCCCGGTGGCGCTTCGCTTACCGGGCTTACTCACGCTCATAAACGAATATATTCACTGCACAACAGCCACTTCACCGGCTCATCCTCTTCAATCGCCGGGAAGCGACCGCCAGGTTCCAGAAAGTGGTTGTCATGCTGGTCGTCATTGACCATCGAGATTTCCCAGCCCAGCACGAACGCCTTCTCCGCCCAAAAGCGATGATACAAGCGCGGCGGCAGGCACACCCCCTGTCCCGGTTTCAATACCAGCGTCTCGCCAGCGTCAACGGTACGCCGCTGACCATCGACGCTAACTTCAACAATACGCCGTGCGTCATACCCATCATCAGGCGTGGCCCATGCCAGCTGCATACATAAGTCACCGCCGCCGCGATTCACGATATCTTCCATTTTATGGCGATGAAAATGCCATGGCGTTTGCTGATCCTGCTGAATTTGCAGCATCTTTTCAGCATACGGTTTGGGGTAATTAGCTGACCCTGGCTGACCATTGCGCAACGTCAGTAACGTCAGTCCCGTTTGCGCAAAATCTCCACGCCCAAAGTCGGTAATATCCCAGCCCAGCTGGAGATCGCGCACTTCACGCCACAGAGATTGATCCTGTTGCCGCCAGGCATCGATCGTAAAATACGCAAAATCAGGCAGACAGACCCGAAAAGTCTCGGCGATGGCATGCGCTTTATCGACGGCATAATTAATATGTGAACGCTTCATTCCACTTTTCCTTGTTGCGAAAGAGGCGGGTCGCCCCGCCTGCATGCCGTTAGTAAAGTGATGCTTTGCCGGTTGAACCGAACAATTTCATTTTGTGGCGGATCACGTCCCGCGCGGCGCTAATGGCTTCTGGGTAGATTACGTTCGGGTCCCACCAGGTTTCTTTTGCCAGGATTTCGCGGACTTTCTGGAAGTAGGCGTATTTCATATCGCTGGAAATGTTGATTTTACCCACGCCCAGCGTCACGGATTCGGCAATTTCCGCATCCGGGTTAGCGGAACCACCGTGAAGCACCAGCGGAATATCCACACGCCCGGCGATGTCGCGCAGGATGTTCATTTGCAGCTCTGGCTGCATCCCTTTCGGGTAGATCCCGTGCGCGGTTCCAATCGCCACCGCCAGCGTGTCTGCACCGGTTCGGGCGATAAAATCCTCTGCCTGAGCAGGATCGGTATAAGTAACCTTCGACACGCCGCCTTCCACTGACGTCCCGGTCTGACCAATCGTACCCAACTCCCCTTCCACAGAAACACCTACCGCATGCGCCAGCTTGACCACTTCGCGGGTCAGCGCCACGTTCTCTTCATACGGCAGCAGCGAGCCATCAATCATCACCGAGGTAAACCCACACTGAATCGCCCGCAGTACATGCTCAACCGAAGCGCCGTGGTCCAGATGCAGAGTAAAGGGAACCGGGCTGCGCAGAGTGATATCGCGGACATAGCTAAAAAACGCATCGCCGACAAAATCATGTTCACTGGGGTGAATAGAGATAATCGCCGGGGTATTGGTCGCTTCCGCTTCCTCCACTACTGCACGTACAAAGCAGCTGTCCGCCACGTTGAATGCGCCGATAGCAAAACCGTGCTGACGAGTAGGTTGCAGTAATTCTTTCATCGAAACTAACATGTTAATTCTCCAGTTTCAGGGTGTAGAAAGCCCTGCCAGTGCGTCATCGCAGAGGCATAGAAGGCGTTACAGAAAATGAATCAGGCTTTGCCGATAGCGCCGCTGGCCTGCAGGTACGGAATAATGGCTTCCTCGCAGGCCTGTTCCATCAGGGCCAGGGCATTAACGAGTTCACCGGATGTGTCACGACACAGGGTATGCAGTAGCGCAGCCTTTCCGGCTTCGAAAACCGCCGCACCAACGTTTATCTTGGCGACACCAAACGTCGGGCAACGCTGTAGCTGATCAAACGGCGTCCCGCTGCCGCCATGCAGTGCCAGAGGTACCGTTGATAACCGGGCTATTTCCTCCAGCCGCAGGAAATCAATAGCAGGTGTGATACCCGGCGCGTACATGCCGTGTGCCGTACCCACCGACACCGCCAGCAAATCGATCCCGGTCTGTTGGATAAAGGGTTCCACGTCGGCGGCCTGAGTCATCAAATCAGCGTTAGCGGCATGGTCATAGCGCGGAGCATCGGCCAGATGACCCAGCTCACCTTCCACGCACAGAGAAACGCTGGCTGCGAGCTCGACCACTGCACGGGTCTGGCGAATGTTCTCCTCCAGCGCAAAGGCGGAGGCGTCGATCATTAACCCGCTGAATCCGGCGCGAAAAGCCTGACGAATGCGTACAGGATCCTTTCCATGATCCAGCGCCAGCGCGACCGGTACTGAGGCTTCCTCTGCCAGCGTTTTGACGACCGCAGCGGCTATCGGGGCCGGAAAATGCTCCAGATGCCCCTGATACAGATTCAGGATGATGGGCGCACGGTGTTTCTCTGCCACCCGAACCGCCGCGCGGGCGCTTTCCAGGTTCATGCAGTTAATGGCCAGCAGCGCGTACTGCTCACGCCAGGCTTTCGTCACCATGCTTTTCATATCGGCAAACATACGGCCTCCGGTTATTCCAGGGTGAAGGTGATCTCTTCGTCTTTCAATTTTTGATCGCTGAGTTCATCAAACTCTTCGTCACGCTCGGTCACCGGTTTCTTCCACAGCGACAACATGACACCGCAAATCACTGTGCCGATCCCCAGCGCCAGGCAAAACAGCAGCGGATGCGTAAAGAGCGGAACCACAAACATGCCGCCGTGCGGTAACGGGCTTTCGACACCCCACACCATAATCAGGCCGCCCGCAATCGCCGAGGCCACCACGCAGGAGCCCACCACGCGCAACAGGTCACGCGCTGCAATCGGAATGACCCCTTCTGTAATCATGCAGATCCCCATCGGGAATGCCGCTTTCAGCGCCTCGCGCTCCGCACGGGTGTATTTGTGACGCGTCAGCAGGAAAGAGAGCGTAATGCCGAACGGAGGGATCATCGAACCAACAAACTTCACCGCTTCCGGACCGTACACACCGCTGACCAGCATGCCGTCAGCAAACAGCGACATGGTTTTATTCACCGGTCCGCCGAAGTCGAATGTCGCCATCGCACCGAGGATAGCGCCCATCAGAAAGCGGGATCCGCCCTGCATGGACTCCAGCAGATGAATCAACGCGTCCTGCAGCCAGGCTATCGGCTTGCCAATCAGCGTCATCATCAACAGGCCGCCAATGACGGTACTCAGTACCGGCAACACCATGATGGGCATCAGCCCCTGCATCGACTGTGGCAAACGGATATAGCGCTTAAGTAGCAGTACGGTATAACCGACCAGGAACCCGCCCAGCATCCCGCCGATAAAACCGGTATGAATTTCGCCGCAAACAAAGCCGACAATCAGGCCCGGCGCAAATCCGGGACGATCGGCAATGGAGTACGCAATCGCCGCACTAATCAGCGGTACGATTAACCCCATCCCCCAGCCGCCAATCTGGTTGAGCATCCAAGGTATGGTTCCTGTTTTTTCACCCACGTTAGTGCCGCCAAGTATTTGCCCGAGAGCAATACAGATCCCGGCGGCGACAATTAACGGGATCATCCACGAAATCCCCGTTAATAAATGTCTTTTTATTTCCTGAGATAGCGGAATTTTATTTTCACTCATGTGAAATCCCTCCAGAATGAGGATCGCTACTGGTTATTATTAACTAATGATTTTTCGACCTTTTCAAGAAACTGAATGGGCGATTTTATGACGATTTCGGTTTTCACTCGCACAATGCGTTTATTTGAAAATCGTTCCTCCCCTTTTATTTTGACATCGACAGCAAGAATTACGACATCAGCTGCAGAAATATCCTCTGTCAGCAGTTCGTTCTCCGTGCCGATAGTTCCCTGGGTTTCAACTCTTATATTATGACCAAGCGCTTTAGCACCTTTAATTAGCTTCTCACGGGCAATATAGGTGTGCGCAATACCCGCCGTACAGGCGGCAACACAAACAATATTCATAACATGCTCCACTTTTTATTTAGCAGACATTGGATTCAGCATATTGGCTAAAAAGCTCAATAATTTTCTGTGGACTGCTTTCGACTAACAGTTGTTCAATAATGTCGTCATCCGCCAACGCGCCGGCAACCTGCGAAAGCAGACGAATATGTGTAGTATTTTGATCCTCAAGGCGTACGGCAAACAGAATGATGCAGCGCACGTTGCTGCCATCCAGGGTTTCCCAGGGAATATCCTGGCGGGTACGCCCAATTGCCAGCGTGGTATTGACCACCGCCGAGGATTTCCCGTGCGGGATCGCAATATGATTTTCGAAGCCGGTCGAGCCTTCTGATTCACGCTGCCAGACATCCTGAATAAACGTTTCCCGACAGCTAATTGCCCCATCTTTTTGCAGAATATCCGTCAGTTCCTCAATAGCCTCCGTTTTGCTTGTGGCCTTCATGTCCAAAATAACGCGATTTGTATTGAGTATTTTCGTGATGTCCATCAATCATACCTCATGGAGTTCAGACATTAATTTTCGACGACCAGCGACGTCGCCCGATGTAATTTTTCCGTAATAACCGTTTCTGTTACCCGCTTAATATCTGCATCATTGAAAAAGGCGGTGACATACACGACCGGCATAGCAACGGCAGGTAAATTTATCGTCGATACCACCAGTTCAATATCGTCAGTCAGTACGGAGGGCAGGCTGCCTGCCGATACCACGCCGACGATAGTCCAGTCCGGAAAGGCGCGCAGAATACGGCTTTTGAGTAAGTGAGAGGTGCCAATACCGGTTGAGCAGACCAGCAGCACGCGCTTACGCGCTATCTGCCGCTCCATTGCGGCTTGAAAATGCACGGTTAAATATCCCACCTCATCTTCCGACACGGCCCGCTCGCCCCAGCTGCTAAACACCCGATTCACCGCGCACTGGGTCAGACGCCACACGTCCTGCAACTCGCCTTTAATATCCTCCAGCAATGGATTGCGAATGCGGATCTGGTAGTTCAGGCGGTTAATCAGCGGCTTAATGTGGATCAGCAATCCGTCATAAAGCGCCGTGTCCTGGCTAAGATCGCTGTCGACCATCTCGGCAAAGGAGGCAATCAACCGATGGGTAATCAAACGCGCTTCGTCGCTGGAGTGCATATGGCCAATCACGCTCACGTCGTTATGCTCTTCAATTACCACGCCGGAAGAGATAATGTATTGATAAATAAACCAGACTTCGTCTTCCGGCAGCGGGTGGGCAATGCGTTTTTCAATATGCTGAATCATCCGGCTGGCAATGGAAAAAATATTCTCGTCACATGAGGTGATATTTTCATCTTTTCTCGGCAGCGCATTGCCCCGCGTGATGCGGTACATCATGATCAAAATATGGGTAAAGATATTGACGTAATAAGGCTCGCCCAGAGACCAGCACAGGTCGTTCTCCATTTCCTGCAATAACGTCTGGACAAATAAAACATCTTCTTCACCAAAGTAATGCACTAAGGCTTTATAACTGCCCGGGTCAAGGCGTGAATAAACCACGTTACCAGGTTCATTATGGTTAATCACGCCGTTAATCAGTGACGCCATCGCCTGGCGTACACCGCTCTCGCTGCCTTCGATATGCGTGCCGCTCTGACTGCGAATCAACGACAGGCCCAGTGGGGTAATCCAGGATTCAATTACTTTCAGATCGTTAACAATCGATGCGCTACTAATGAAATAACGTTCGGATAATTTACTGATCGACGTTTCATGCGGCGTTTCGCTTAATAACTGTGAGGCTATCTTGACTCGCCGTGAATTATTCATCATGCCGTCAGTATCATCACCTTCCGATCCTAATAACTGATCCATATATAAAAGGTCGGTAATATTATCGGAACTTAATATCACCCCAGCACCAGCACGTTTATCGATGGTTATTTTCCATTCTGATAACCATGGTTCCAGTAAACGCAGATCGCGCTGCACAGTTTTCTCTGAAACAGATAAATACTCGGCAATTTTCAGCAGCGTGACATATTCCTTCTTAGACAGAAGAAACTTTAATAATCTGTTTTGTCGCGAGGTAATCATTTGCATTATTTACCCTTATCACACACCAGATTAAATAGCTAAAGAAGCGCTTATGCTCCACGTGTAATCCGTGATGATAAATATAAGAGGACTACGATGCGTCAACAATACTAAATCGTGTCCAGTAATCCGGACAGAAATAAGACAAAAAGAGGAAATAGTGAGATATTTACGGCGCAGATCACATTTTTCGCGGGAATCAGAGTGATACCGCTCGCAAATATGCAGAGATAAAAATTTAATTCAGGATGTTTTGGATTTTCAGATCTGGAATGCTGCTCGCAGCGTGGGCCGGATAAAACGCATCCGGCACCACGTCGACACATACTTACAAGGTAATCGTCAGCTCACTGCCCTGTGGAGTAATAACTACACCCAGCTCGCTGCCCATATGCGACCCGCATTTAATGCCGCCAATTTCCTGAATATTTCGCAGGCACAGCGTCCAGTTACGTGCCTCACCGTTCCCTTTCACAGTGATGGTATTACCTACACGCGTCGCCTTCAGCGTGAAGATAACCGAGCCGTCCATCGCAGGCACTTCACACACCGCTTCCCGGCCCTCCTGCAGATGGAACAGCTGGAACGCGGTTCCTTCATGCCAGGCGTAGTCCGGCTTCTGGTTATTGCTGCCCAGCGCCAGCAGGGTGTTCTCGCGCACGTAGACCGGCAGACTCAGGAAGTCATGCTGCTGTTTATGCCAGCGACTGCCAGACACCTCGTCGTTACGCCACAGATGCGTCCAGCGTCCTTCCGGCAGGTAAAACTGCACATCGCCCGCCTCGCTAAACACCGGCGCAACCATCACGCTATCGCCCAACATGTACTGGCGGTCGAGATAATCACATGCCGGATCGTCCGGGAACTCCAGCATCATTGCGCGCATCATCGGCGTTCCTAGCTCATTGGCGCGCGCCGCTTCGCGATACAGATACGGCATCATGCGGCATTTCTGCTCGGTGAAGTAGCGCACCACATCGCAGGATTCGTCATCGTACGCCCACGGTACACGGTAGGATTTGCTACCGTGCAGACGACTATGGCTGGAGAGCAGCCCGAACGCACACCAGCGCTTGTAGACGTGCGCCGGGGCGGTATTCTCAAAGCCGCCAATATCGTGACTCCAGAAGCCAAAGCCGGACAGACCAATGGACAACCCGCCGCGCAGGCTTTCGGCCATCGATTCATAGTTGGCATAGCAATCGCCGCCCCAATGCACCGGAAACTGCTGCGCGCCGACCGAAGCTGAACGGGCAAACAGCACCGCCTCTTCTTCACCGACAGTCTCTTTCAGCACGTTCCACACCAGTTCGTTGTAGATGTACGCATAGTGGTTGTGCATTTTCTGCGGATCGGCACCGTCAAACCACTGAACGTCAGTAGGAATGCGTTCGCCAAAGTCGGTTTTGAAGCAGTCGACGCCAATATCCATCAGACCTTTCAGCTTATTGGCATACCACTCACAGGCTTGCGGATTAGTGAAGTCGTAAATCGCCAGGCCCGGCTGCCATTTATCCCATTGCCACAGGGAACCGTCCGGCCGCTTGAGCAGATAGCCTTTCTCTTTCAGCTCTTTGAATATTGGCGATTTCTGGCCAATATACGGGTTAATCCACACGCAGACCTTCAGCCCTTTTTCTTTCAGGCGGCGGATCATGCCTTCCGGATCCGGGAAGGTCATCGGATCCCACTCAAAGTCGCACCACTGGAAGGCTTTCATCCAGAAGCAGTCAAAGTGAAAAACGTGTAGCGGCAGATTGCGCTCGGCCATGCCGTCGATAAAGCTGTTGACCGTCGCTTCGTCATAATTGGTGGTGAACGACGTGGTCAGCCACAGGCCGAACGACCAGGCGGGCGGCAGCGCGGGACGGCCAGTGAACTGGGTATAACGGTTCAACACGTCCTTCGGCGTTGGGCCGTCGATGACGAAATATTCCAGATACTCGCTTTCCACGCTGAACTGCACTTTCGACACTTTCTCAGAGCCGATTTCAAACGACACGCACTGCGGATGGTTCACCAGTACGCCGTAACCGCGGTTGGTGATATAGAATGGGATGTTCTTGTAAGATTGCTCGGTGCTGGTGCCGCCGTCACGGTTCCAGGTTTCTACCGTTTGCCCGTTACGCACCAGCGCGGTAAAGCGCTCGCCCAGGCCATATACCGTTTCCCCGACGCCGAGATCCAGGCGCTCAAACATATAGTTTTTCCCGCTGTTGGTATCCTGCACGTAGCCGTTGTTTTTCAGCTGGCTGCCGGTAATACGTTCGCCGTTACGCAGGAAATCCAGCGACCAGAATTCCCCTTTGGTTACGCGCACGCTCAGGTTACCGCTCTTCAGTTCGGCAATCTCAGCGGTGTTGCGCATCTCGACCTTCACATCCTGCAGCACATTGAGCGGGTAATGCGGACCGGTATCCAGCGCCCCCTGGAAGTGCTCCATACGCACACCGACCACGCCTTCCTGCGGCGAGAAGAAGCGCAGGGTAAACAATGGGGTATCCAGTTGCCAGGTACGTTCACGCACATCGCGCGGCGCAACGTAGACAATCATCTCATTGCCCTGCTGTTCAACCTCGAACACCTGAATCGGGTTAATCACGTTCAGACCGGGCTGAATCAGCCAGTTTCCATCGCTAATTTTCATCATCGGTTCCTTAGTTCTGTAATTCTTTCGTCGTGAAATCTTGCTGATTGCGGCGCGCGCCCTGCGCCAGTTGTCTCATGATTTCAGTCAGATACGGGGTTTTTAGGGTGTAGAAGCGTTTGGCGATCACGGCACTCAGCAGGTAGCAAATAGCCGGGACTATGGTGAACAGCGCGATGATGATGCTAATGGTGGCGCCGTTCTGGGTTTTCGCTGCGGCGTCGTAGCCCCCACCTGCCAGCATCCAGCCGATCAGCGCCCCGCCGAGCGCCAGGCCCAGCTTGAGCACGAACAACGTGCCCGCAAAGCTGATCCCCGTCAGACGTTTTCCGTTGCACCACTCGCCGTAATCCACGGTGTCGGACATCATTACCCACTGAATTGGCGTCACGAGCTGATGCAGTACGCCAATCACGAAGATGAAGACGAACATGGTAATGTTGGCGTGCATCGGTACGAAGAACATCGCCAGACTGACGGCCGCCAGCGCGGCGTTGGTCCACCAGAAGACGCTGACTTTGCATTTCCAGTCGGTCAGCGGCTTCGCCAGCGCAGAGCCGATCAGATTGCCGACGCAATAGGTGGTGAGGAAGGCGACAAACACTTCTGGCGTGCCCAGAATCCAGGTGACGTAATACATCATCGCCCCGCCGCGTACGCAGACAGCAAGGATGTTGAGAATGGTCAGCAGGCCGACGATGCGCCATTGGTCGTTCTGCCAGATGTCGCGCAGGTCTTCACGCATTGAGGTGGTGCTCGGCGGCGCTTCCACGCGTTCTTTGGTGGTAAAGAAGCAGAATGCCAGCATCAGGAATGCCACCACCGAGAGCACGGCAATCCCACCCTGGAAACCCAGCGCCTTATCTTCACCGCCAAGCAGATTCACCAGCGGCATCATCAGCACGGTGGAGAGCATGCCGCCCGCCGTCGCCAGCACAAAGCGCCATGACTGCAGGGAGATGCGCTGCGTGGGGTCATTGGTGATCACGCCGCCCAGCGCACAATAGGGAATATTCACCACGGTATAAAGCAGGGTCAGCAGCGTGTAGGTGATTGCGGCATAAATCATTTTGCCATGCAGGCTGAGATCCGGTGTGCTGTAGGCGAGCACACAGACCAGACCAAACGGCAGTGCGCCAAACAGTACCCACGGGCGAAATTTCCCCCATCGCGACCGGGTGCGGTCGGCGAGCAGTCCCATGCAAGGGTCTGAGATAGCATCCAGCGCGCGGGCCAGCAGGAACATGGTGCCGACAAATCCGGCCGGAATACCAAAAATATCGGTATAGAAGAACATCATATATAACATGACGTTATCGAAGATAATGTGGCTCGCCGCATCGCCCATTCCGTAGCCAATCTTCTCTTTAACGGACAAAATCTCACTTTTCATTACGCATCCTTGTTAGCACTTTCACACGCACTGATACCGGTTACAGTTCTTGTAAACCATCCCTGTGAGCGCGGGTATTCCGATATCTCGTTATCAAATTACGATTCTTGTTTTCTGTGATCAGAGTTGCGTCGAAAAATGTGATGAAATGTAACTACCGGATTTATTGAGGATTTATATGAAACCGATCATGGCAAGACAAAAGGGAAGTTAAAAAAGTGAGTGAGGGGGTGTGGAAACCGTAGGAAGTAGCTATAATGCGCCCCGCCTCCATGTAGCAATCGAGGCGCGGAAGATCGTCATCTCCGGTGAGGTGGCTGGACTTCAAATCCAGTTGGGGGCGCCAGCGTTCCCGGGCAGGTTCGACTCCTGTGATCTTCCGCCAAAATTCCTATTTTTTGATGATTTTTTTGTAATGGGTTGTTGACTCTTCTAGCCATCCAGGTTGTTCTAAGTTTTTAATAACCCATTGTATGAATTTCTCAGAATAACGATGTCTATTATCAATGGTATAATGCATATCAGATCGTTTTGCTTTCTGTATATTATGCTTCTTAATTATTGCGGTGAAAGAAAATTTCGTGAGTACAACATTCTTCTGTTGACTATTTATTTTCTCAATTGCTGAACCTTGATAATAAGGATGAGTTATATCAGGATCTCTAGTTTCTCGAATAATTATTGCATTACTACCTTGGTTTCCTAAACCCAATGATAAATCACTATCTTTCTCACATTTAGTAAGTGTAAGCTTATAGTCAATTGATATACTAAATTCATTTGAGTTTTGTTCTTTAGAAGCTTTATGAAATCTTGTCAGAAACTCACGTGCAACATTTGCAGTCATCTCACCATAGTTTTCTTTAATAGTGGATATATCACTTTTAGGGCCATCTACAACTAAGCTTAACATTCCAACGCTCTGTCCAGCTAATGGTGACATACCTGTTTCTTTCAAATAACGTTGTTGATAATTTAAAACATTAGCCTGAAAAAGACGAGAAAGCTCCGGTTGTAACTCAGGTAATAATAAATGTATAGCCCCATCTCTAAGTTCAATTAAAGTATCTAGATTTTTCTTAACAGGATCATTTTGCTGCAACCTTTTATTAATTGCATCAGTTATACTTACAGAACATCCATTTTTCTTAAAAACTGCATCCATGCCTAAATACTTAAGTAATTCTGCTTTTAACAATAGCTCCCAAGCATTGACTGATAGTATACAAAATGCTTCAACTCTATTATCTAGTGTTGGCCTATTATATACCTCCAATGACAAAACAAATGCATCCAAACTTCTTTTCAGGAGAGATTTATAAATTTTTGTTTCTGGTGTAAGATTTTTTGCTCTTAAAGATTGAGACATCAAACAAATAAAATCGTCATTTGATATCGTCTGTATTCCTTCACACTTCCATAGCTTACCATTCAAACTATTTAAATATATTCCATTCAACTTCTCATTTATATATTTTCTTATACTGTTTTCAGTATAACCAGTTTCAGTAGCTAACTCAGTAATCGTGAATAACTTTCTAGACTTTTCAAATCTTCTTAGCACATCCAATAACTTCAATTGGTTAGCTGTTCTAGCCATTTCAAATTCCCTCTCAAATAATAATGCCTATGAACTTACCCATTGGGTTTAATACCTTTCCTCCGCAACGCCTCCCTCGCCAGTTCCTTCAACCAACTGGCGAGACTTACCCCTTCTTCAGCAGCTACTGCATCCAACTGCTCCTTCAATGCCGGATCAATACGCATTTTGAACTGCGGTGACTGACCGCCGCCTTTTGGTTTTTTTTCGCGCGATATGATTGACATGGGGCCACCTATCCAATTACTCTCACTATATAGGAGGCCACCTAAAAGCCTTCTACACTAGCAACGCCCCGTTGTGCGGGAACACAGCCGGAGCGTCTAACCTCACCACTATCAAGGAGTTGATTATGGCTGATTCGCATTCTACCCCAGACAGCGACCAATCCGGAACCGAGCGTTCGGTAATTGTGGGATATCGCCCGAATGTTTTCGACAAATCTATACCCAAAATTATTCTTTCCGGCAAATGGCTCCGTGCGGCAGGGTTTGATACCGGGCAACAGATTACCGTAAAAGTGATGAACGGCTGTATCGTCCTGATGGTCTACGGCGAGCAGGAACAACGATTGCAGGATGAGCTGCAAGAGGCAAATCAGAAGCTGAACAGAATTGAGAGCACGCTGGCGACTCTCCAGTGAAGTACGGCTGAACCTGTAAGCGTTACTTACAGGTTCACTTGGTGCCGGATGGCGCTTGCGCTTATCCGGCCTACTCTCCTGGAAAATGAAGCCAAAGTGTAACGGGAACCCAAACAAATGAATCACCACGAAAAACCAGACACCATCTTTTCGATTGACGACGATGAAAAAGTCGAAGAAATAAAAATTCAGTTACTGAAAGCCAAGATTCAATGTGCACAATGTGATATTCATTCTGATAATATTGTTAACGGCGATAATTTCTTTGATGAATTAATGGAGCCTAATAAATGAAAAAAGCATTATAAACTTACGGGCAATAATCAATAATTATGATATTTGAAGCAGCAACTCATTATCCATGAATCAGAAACGCATTAGAAATCATTCAACCACTACACTAAAAATCATAATAAAAATACTATCCTGATGGCCTATGCCAAACGATAAACATGACAGCACAATAAACACCATATTATAATCCCGCTAAAAATACACAGGCATCCTTTTTCTTTAATCAGGAAGGGACAGCCTCGTTTCTAATAAATTAGATTATTGGGTTACATATGAAAAACGTATTCATGGCAATGGTTATCGCTCTCGTCACTATCACCGCATCATCTACTGTTTTCGCATGCCCGAAAGGAGAACACCCGCACGGCGGTACTGGCTCACACCATAAGGGCGGCTGGTGCTCGTATGATCAGTAAAATTGCCATTCCTGTCTTGTTATTGCTCTTTTTTTCAACGCCTGTACTGGCAAAATCGACATTGAATATCGACGGCAACTCGCTTTATCACGGCTATCAGTTGTATGAGAAAGGTTTTGATTATTTGAATGTTCGGGATGAACAGACAGCAGTGATGTATATGTCTTTTGTTGCCGGTGTAGCGGGGACACTATCAAAAGAAAATATCATCTGTAATGAAAGCATAACCATTGGACAGGAAGCTGATATTGTTGGTAATTACCTCCAGACCCATCCTAAAGAACGAACAAAATACAGTCCTTCTGAATTGGCCATGATTGCTTTGGGCAAAGAACTTGCTTGTAACAAAAATAGTAATAGCTAGCGCTGTACGCAGCTTATTTACCGGATGGCGCTAACGCTTATCCGACCTACCGCCTCCCCAAAAAATAAAGCCGCTGACCTATTAATCAGCGGCTTTTCTGTTACTTACAATCCCGTCAGAAGTTATATTTCACGCCCAGCATACCGCGGGTATCGCTGTAGCCTTTGTCGCCGATCTGTTGAGCCACGTTGCTCCACACATTGAGACGCGGGGTGATTTGACCTTCAACGCCGACTTTCAGCTCGCCGATATTTTTGGTGCCGCGCATGTCGTTGCTCACATCATCCATCTTCACGCTGGTCGTCTGCGTGTTGTGGATCCAGTTGGCTTCGACAAACGGCTGGAACTCGCGTGATTTACCGTCGTCGATGGCGTTGTGACCGTTGATAAAGGCTTTCACGCCCAGACGAGTCATCAGGTTGCCATCGGTGTCATCCTTCACGCGGGTACCGTTCGCTTCGCGGTGGCTGTCGGCCTGCACGTCCATCCATACCACCTGCGCTTTTGGTTGCAGCCAGTAGCTGTTGCGCTCGTTCTCACCCAGTTTGAAGCTATAACCCGCTTCGACCGAAGCAGTAATCCCGCTGGATTTATATTTCTCCGTCGCCTGCTCCTGGCCCATCACTTTGTTATCAAACCAGTTGTACAGCATCCAGGTGTCTACGTAAGTGCCGGTCTTGTCTGCGCCATTGGCATACCAGGTGCCGTACAGCCCCACGCTGTAACCGGTAACCTGACCACGTGAATGGTAGCCGGTCAGGCTGGACTGCGTGTGGTTCT
Source organism: Citrobacter sp. CF971 (assembly GCF_006385635.1). Classification (NCBI taxonomy): domain Bacteria; kingdom Pseudomonadati; phylum Pseudomonadota; class Gammaproteobacteria; order Enterobacterales; family Enterobacteriaceae; genus Citrobacter; species Citrobacter sp. CF971. Next base: position 4,855,028 of record NZ_CP041051.1, read on the forward strand.
GGCTGTTGGCGTAACCTGCCATTGCGCCGATGTGCCAACGGTCGAGGCCGTCGCTACTCCACTGCGCCAGATCACCGCCCAGCTGCAACACATAGCTGTTGCTTTGGGTTTTCAACTGCCCGCTACCGTCTTTAAAGCGGGTATGCGCCCCGACGTTACGCATCCACATACTGGTGACTTTTTTCTCGCCCGTCAGCATGTCGATGTACTGCGTTTCGCCCAGACGATCGTGCAGTCGGGTCATAAACAGCGTGTTAGCGGCGTAGTTGTTCGCCAGATAACTGCCTGCTTCCGGGCGGTATTGCTGCTCGGTGACCGGAGGTGCGACAGGTATTTCCGGCTCAGGGATTATCGGATCGACCGGGTCTGGATCGACAGGACCTGGGTCAATAGGGTCAACCGGATCCGGGTCAACGGGGTCTGGGTCGATGGGATCTACCGGGTCCGGATCGACCGGGTCCGGTTCTTCCGGATCCGGCGGAGCAGGAATAAAGCTGGTCAGATACCAGTTGCTGCCATTTTGCACCACGTTATAGTCGTACGCACCGGCAACAATACGACCTGCTTTCTCAAAAGTACCGTCAGAATTACCGGCTACTTCGATGATCTCAATACCTTCAACGGTCTGCGCCCCGGTTCCGCCAATGTTGTTCACCGCCACAAACGCATTACCCGCGGTGTTGCCGAGCACTTTCAGCTTGTCGGTTTCGGAGGTGTCGTCATTCAGGACGGTATTGAAAACCAGTTTGCCGCCGTTGCCGGTGAAATCTTCATTAATGGTAAGCGTCTGCCACGGTTCGCCATCAGTATGCCCAAAGTTCACCACTGACCCGCCGTTCAGCGTCAGGTCGGTGAGTGTTGAGCTGTTGGTCATGTTCCAGGTCGCATCGCTCATTTGCAGCGAGATAACCCCCGTTCCGGCCGTGACGCTGGTGATGTATGACGCCCCACTCCACAACGAGTTGTCGGTCATGTTGAGCGTAATGGTACTGTTTTGCTGCGGCAGGCTGCTGGTCGCGGCAGTCGCGCCAGCGGCGTGAAGATCGCCGTCGATAAGGAAGCGCCCGCCAGCGGAGCCGTCTACGGAGCCGCCCGTTTCGGTGCTGATGGCATAACTTTCATTGCTGTGATTGCCCGCCATAGTAATGGCGGCGCCGCCAGCCAGGTTTATTGCCCCGCGTGAAGTCGCATACAGACCGCGTGGCGCTTTGCTGTAAGACGCCGCTTTCGCCGAATTGTTTACGTTGATCGTCGCGTTTTCGCCGAGATTCACGGTTGCATTGGTGGAATAAACCGCATGGGCGCTGACGCCGTTGACCGTAATCGTGGCATTGTTGCCCAGTTCCGTTTTGGAAGATGAGGCGGCATAGATCCCTGTCGAGGACGCGCCCGACGTCTCGATAGTGGCGTCATCACCAAGGCGGATCGAGGAGCCGCTCTGCCCGGTGCGAAGACCTTCTGAACTGTCACCGATCGTCACAATGTGTGCCCGATCGCCGACGACAATCGTATTTTTGGCCTGCGTAGCGTCTTTCATTGCGTTTGCAGTGATACCACGCCCCTGATAACCGGTGGTTTGAATATACAGATCGTCGCCGACGTAAATGCTGGCTGAGCCTTTCCAACCCTGGCTATAGGAGTTGTAACCGGCGTTAATACCGTCACCATCCTGACCGTCCACATAAATGCTGGTGCGATCTCCGGTGATGATAAAAACCGGGTTATCCGGCGTATTGGCCCCGTGCGTACGGATACCGTCAACATCTTTACCATTATTAGCGGCATTCTTCGACTGTGTGCGAATCGTCAGGTCGTCACCGAAAATAACGCCTGGGCTACCCGTCGCGCTATTCTGAATAACGGTAATGGAGTGCTCGAAGGCTTCTGCTCCTGGCCCATTGAGCGTTAACCCATTGCCAAAAACAGGAATGGTGCCAGCACTCCATTGATAAACATAATTCGGCGTAGCGCTGGTTTTAGCGAAACTTGCATTCGCCTGTGCAGGAAATAAAGCCTGCAACTCCGGGGACAGACTGCTAACCAGACCGCTGGAAGGAAGACTATCAACATCAATCCAGGCTGCATGGGCCGAAAATACCATAGAAGTTAATGCGGCTGAAACCGCGATGGCAATACGAGAGTAAGATTTGGGATTTGGCATATTAGCCTCCTGCTATTAGGCGTAGAGCGTCCACCACATCGCAAGGATGTGAAATATTAAAAATCAGAAATGCGTTATAAAATATTCGATAGTATTTTATGAATACTATGGCCCAACTTATCTTCAAGCCGGAGCTTATAGACATATATTTTCTTAATATCAATATTATCTATTTGGGTAATTTGCTGAATACTTTTTCCTGAGACAAATCGCTTCAGTAATATCATTTCTGTATAGTTGAGTGTGCGCCCACGTTTACTGTTAGCGAGATGACCGGTAAATAATCGTCTCATTTTCTGATGCTGTACGTCATCATCATCATCAGAATATATAATTCCTTGTATTTTATTGCTTTTCGACAGCCAGTAGTTGGCTAACGGCGCCAGGTTCCGGTCCGCTATCAAAACAATATGCATGCCGCTATAAGCCAGACGATCAACCCATTGCGGGTCGGCAAACAGGCGCAGGTTCGGGAAAGAGAAGTCCACAAAAATAAACCCGCGCGACAAATGGTTTTGATTATTAAGCAGAAGTTTTTCAATAATTCCTTTTTGCAGAAAGCCATTTCCCTCAGGCCAGATAGCAAAAGCGGCACGGTGACAGTAACTGGCGCGAACCGCAGCATCCGGAAATAATTGACAGGATAATTCACAGCTTATGCAACGAACACTCTGTGATGGTGATCTCTTCATCAAAAATGACTCCTGTTATTTTTCCATAAATATTTCATTGGTAAATAAATGTGTCAATCCGACACGTACGACATTCCTTGTCAGCTAATAACAGTGGCGCTAATAAAATGTAATAAACTCCTGATGTGCTAATAAGTATGGACTGTGATTAATACGATTGCGCTAAGCTTTTTTGTGCCTTATCTCAGAATAACAGTCTGGGCATTAGGAATTTTATGCATAAATTAAAATCCTAGGATAAATCTTAAAAAAGCACTATTTGCTAAAAAAACAACCGATGTAAACAATGCTCATTAATTACACAATACTGATAACTCAATCACCCTTGAAGTGCTGTGGATAAATATAATGATAATTCAGATAAACCTGTAATGAATTCTCATTATCTAACATTAGTTAATTTTACCTAAGAACTTGATCAGCTAACACGTTGTATGTAAAGAACATTTAAATCTTAAGTGAAATTCTTATCTGCGATCACGTACAAAGAGTGAGGCATATTATCAATTTGGATGTAAAATTTAAGGTAAGTGTTGGCACATGCGGTGATACGTTTAGGTTACTGAGGGCTGGGCAATTGTACCTTATCAATCAGTTGGTCGAATTTAATCCTGATAACAAAAGCCTGGTCAATCGACAGACAGGGCGAGCAATTCAACTACAGATACCAGCCTCGCTCTGTTTTCTCTATTTAATTACTCACGCAAGTGACATTGTTTCTCAGAACACGTTGATTAAAGTGGGCTGGGGTGAGAGAAATAATGTGACCACCACCAACACATTTTACCAGGCTATTCTGACGCTACGTAATGCTCTGGCGGATGTGGGTCTGCCGAGAGATACGGTAAAAACAATTTCCCGGCGCGGGCTTGCATTAAATGAAAATACGCAGGTTGAGGCGATAACACATCCTCAAAGTGAAGTTTACCAGCCACCGGTTATAGAGGATTACGCGCCCCCAAAGATAATTGCTCCCGCGCCTCAACAAACGACGCGGGGACCCTGGTGGTACATTATATTTAGCACGGGCATCGTTATTGCCACCCTGATTATCTGGCTGGAGTGGTATCAGACGCGTCCTGTTATGCCGTTTAGTAAATTCGTGTCTGTTTCTATGCAAGTTCCCTCTCGGCAAAACTGTAAAATTTATTACTCACCAAATGAGCACGACCAGGAGAATTATTTCAATCTGATGCAACTGCATCCCTATCTCTGCGAAAACAACAAGCACGTCTTCCTTTCCGGCTACCGCAAAGCGGAGAGGATCGTGGCGTTTGTCTGTGATAAAGATGCGCGGATAGATGCTAACGCGTTTTGTACTACCCACTATTACTGGATGCGCGGGTAATGAAAAAAATACATCACCTTATTCTGCTGGTAATCGGTTTGGCGACGTTGCTCGGTTCAGGCGGGTGGCTATGGTATTCACGCTTTGCCGAAAAGCCGCTGAGTTGCATCGGCAACGTGGAATGGAATATTGGCAGCAATCGCTTTGCCGGTACGTTAGCGTTTCGGATGTACGATAATGCAGGTTTGGCCACCATTACCGGAAAACTGTACGGACGTAATACCTCAGACATCAGCAGGAACATTTATTTCAACTACACCAGACAGCACGAAGCCCGGGTGCTACAAGCGATGCAGGTGGTCAAAACCTTCGCAGACAGCGCCGATGAAACGGATATTAACAATACCTTACCCGGTTTTTACCGCCAAAGCGGACGAACCCTCAGTCTGGTCATGGAAGAGTATAAGGGCACATGGATCTTTGCCAGCTCCAATGTACCCTCGTTGTATTGCCGCAAGAGGTAACGTCATATCCGGAAACAAAAATCGCGCCCCCTCAATGGAATTCATATTTGCCATCATCGACTTACGCGACATGGGTCACTGAATCCTCTAATAACCCATTGCTATTCTTCATCCCGAATCAGGAAACATCCTGAATATCACGATATCCATTGCGTAATAATTAAGCGAAATGGGCGTTTTATTTTGTCCAGAAGACTTCAATCTACGGATGGATATTTGGAGAAGGCGTGGGCAGGGGCGTTTATCTCTCTCGCGAGCAATGTCTGAAGGTTCAGGCGTTATCGCATTTCAGGAAACGGTATGTTTCCGGTGTATTTTTGGCGTACATATGAGGGATACGTAATGTTTACTTTTAAAAAGTGCCTGATTGCACTTTCTATAAATTTGGCCGTTGTTTCATCAGGTTTTGCTTGTACGACCCTGCTGGTCGGTAACGAAGCATCAGCGGACGGCTCGATGCTGGTTGCCCGTAGCGCTGACAGCGATGCCTTGAAAGCGCAACATTTTGTCATTCACCCGGCAAAACAGAATCAGACCGGGGTATACAGCACCAAAGCACATAACGGTGCGAATGACTTTACCTGGCCGCTACCCAAAAACTCGCTGCGTTATACCACTGTTCCAAACTGGAAAACCCAACTGCACGGCGCGACCGGATTTAACGAGCTGGGCGTTGGCGTGAGCGGCACAGAATCTATTTTTGCCTCACCAAAAGCGCTGGCCGCCGACCCGTACGTTGAGGATAAAGGGATCACCGAAGACGATATTCCGGATATTCTGCTGTCGCAGAGTAAAACCGCGCGTGAAGCCGTGGCGCTACTGGGCCATATCGTTGAGACCGTCGGCGCAGGCGAAGGATTTGGCGTTGCCGTCGTCGACGATAACGAGATCTGGTATCTGGAAACCGGCAGCGGCCATCAGTGGATGGCGCAGCGTCTGCCAAATAACCAGTATTTTGCCACCGGTAACCAGGGCCGCTTACAGGATTACGATCCGAAAAACCCGGACATGATGGCGTCAAAAAACCTGATTCAATTTGCGACCGAAAAGGGTCTGTACGAACAGGCAAAAGATGGCAAATTCAACTTCTCCAAAGCCTATACCCGTGATGATGAGCGTGACCGCACGTATAACGACCCTCGCGTTTGGACCATCCAGAAAGAGTTCAATCCTTCCGTAAACCAGGATATGGCCAAAGGGCGCGAATTCCCGGTCTTCATGACGCCAGAGAAGAAAATGACACTGGACGATGTGAAGGCCGTACTGCGTAACCATTATGAAGGCACCAGCCATGACCCCTACACCAACGGTCTGAACGGCAAAGAGCCATGGCGTCCGGTCAGCGTCTTCCGCACCTATGAAGCGCATGTTATGCAGGTCCGTCCGTGGTTGCCAAAAGAAATCGGTGAAACGACCTACATTGGTTTGGGCATGGCTGATCTCACCGCCTTTGTTCCGTACTACAGCGGTCTGAAAGCGTATCCGGCTAACTATACGATGGGTACCGATAAAGCGGACGATCAGTCTATCTACTGGAAATATCGTAAATTACAAACGCTGACGATGACCGATTATCCGAAGCTCGCGCCAATCGTCAAAAAAGCCTACAAAGCGTGGGAAGACAAAGTGGCCAAGGAGCAAAAAGAGGTTGAAGCAGAGTATCTGAAGATGGCGAAAACCGATAAACCAGCCGCCGATAAGATGCTGAATGACTTCAACCTGCGCATCATGGCCGACGCCGAGAAGCTGACGGAAGATCTGACTAATCAGCTATTTACCATCCGCACCAAAGACATTCAGTCTGATATCTTCTTTGCAAACGCTGCGAAAAAAGACTGAGTAACGACGCGATAGTATTCTGGCACAAAGTCAACGTTAGAACTTTGTGCCAGCAGTATGGCTTACATTTCTTGTCAGGGTAGTTGTTCTAGAACCGGGCTTCTAAGATGCGAGTTGGCCCAGCAGGCGGCCTGTGTTCGGTTATTCACAGAGATTTTTTTAAAAATATTATAAATATGCGTTCTCACTGTATTTTCACTGATAAAAAATGCGTTAGCAATTTCAACATTTGATGCCCCTTTCGACAATTCAGTCAGAACTTCATATTCTCTTTCGGTTAAAACTCCGTTGTCATTATAGGATGGCATGAGGTTTATATTTTTTTGCGGCGGTGATAGTGAGCGTGGTGGACGAGAAGTCTTACGCCCCTCTTTAAGAAGCGTTAATAAATGTTCAATAGAGCAATTATTTGGTACGATCGACTCAAAATTTGGCCATAGCATGTTCTCATATAGCGGGAGCGATCGCAGGCAATTAATAATATAAACACGCAAACCACATGCGCTTTCATTAAGTAGTTTTGACCAGATATTTTTTAATTTACGACTAGATGCCTGAATATCATAGAGGATGATACTTTCCTCAGCGATAAACGACATATCCGGTCTGCTAATGTTAACAAAATCAACCAGTATATTGCTTTGCTTATTGAGATAATCCAGCAACAGCTGCGTTTGTATTGATTGGTTACTAATCAGTATTATCTTACTATCCATGTTAAGCATATGTGGCCTTCATTCAAATGAGGATTGACAATATTCCCTATTGTTATTGCATGGAAAACCAATAACAAGTCATTACTTAAGATTAAAGATAATCTGATTGAATTACGGAAATTTAGCTAATTGTGCAATACGATCATTCGCTTTTTCCGAATGCAAAGTTCGATTTTTGTTTACAGTAATTTGAAAATTTTAAAATCAACAACTTAGCACATTGTATTTTATATGTTTTAACTTCACGCATTGAGTTAAGAAGTATCTTAGCTACAATCATCTTACTGATGATAACAATTCATTAAGACTCATATTTAACGATCATTGTTAATATCATAGGATTAGTGAAATACGTCCAATCTACGATGTACAACAATAATTTATCTAACATAATTGATAGCGGGCGACAGCCTTATAGGGTGCAAGACAAAATGTGCCCGAACAATGTTACTGATAATAGGGACGATTTATCTCTAAATGAGGAATGCATTATGAATAAATTATTAAGTGTGATGTTAATTACATATGCAGTATCAATTCCTTCAGCAATGGCAATAGGTTTGGGCAGTAATAACCATGATCCGCAAGGCAAAGTGAATTTCACAGGTCATGTTTATTCCAGTTCTTGCAAAATTACAAATGACGATGATAATAAAAACGTTAGATTAAACCCGGTATTAAATAATAACGTTAAGCATATAATTTCAGTGCAGGAGCAGAATTTTACCATTAAGGTTAAAGATTGTTATACCCACGCAAAATTAATCCCTAAATTAGCATGGGTTAATAACATTAATTTGACGAGTGAAGGTTATCTAAAAAACACTGATACTGCTGGTGCAAAAAACGTTGCATTAGTGTTAATAGATAAAAATGGACGCAAGATTAACTTAAACGAAAAAGCTAATCGTTTTGAGCCAGATAATTATCAATCAATCGGTCATAATGATTCCCCACTAACATACACATTCAGTGTCGGCTATATCAAACCGCGTGATAGCAATTTGTGGGAACGTGTTACTACAGGGCCGGTCACTGCCCAAGCAAACTACAGCATTACCTATCTCTAACCACATAATGCCGTAGCACTTGTTGCTATGGCATTTTTTTTGCCAGAGGTCATATGAAAATAATCTTTTCTCTGCTTGCTCTTTTTTATATTTCTTTTGCACATGCAAATAACATCATCGTAAATGGTACCCGATTCATATACTCTGAAGAGACTACTGAAATTACGATACAAATGTCCAATTCAGGAGACTCACCTTCACTGGCTCAGGTATGGTTGGATAAAGGGGACGCTGGGAAATTACCCGAAGAAATTTCCACTCCATTTATTATCTCACCACCGATTGCTCGCATTGATGCAAATAATGGACAATCAATAAGAATCAAAAAAGCTATTGATAAACGCATTGCAGCTACCGATCGAGAATCATTATGGTGGTTAAATATTCTGGACATCCCCTCCATAGATAAAAACCACGCTACGGAAAATGCAGCCATTCTTAATTTGGCCATTCGTTCTCGATTTAAATTTTTTTGGCGCCCGATCGGTTTAGGAGATCGTCAAAATGCCGAAAGCAAGATGGAGTTTATAGCTACTTCTGACGGTATTACGTTGGTAAACCCGACGCCTTTTTTTATCACAGTTGTAGATATTGTTAGCACCTCAGGAAACGGGTTGTTGCAAGAAAGCATCATGGTTGCACCTAAAAGTAAAGTTCAGGTCAATTCAAAACAAAAGATAAAACCTGGAGAACCTATTATTTTACAGGCGGTCAGCGATTACGGCAGCGTCGTGGAATTTAAAAAGGCCATCAATAAATAGAAGAAAAAGGAATGCAGAATGAGTTTACGTAAACGGAGCTTAGCATTACATGGCTGCGTAGTTTTATATGGCTCGTTATTTTCAGCCATGCTTCATGCAGACAGCACTAACCGTTATAAATTTGACAATGCTATTCTGATGGGAAATGCCACACTTAACGATTTACAATCATTCAATGCCGCAGGATTATTACCAGGAAAATATATCGTAGATATTTATATTAATGATAGCTGGCGAGGACGCCGTGAACTCTTATTCAAAAAAGATAATAACGGCGATTTGGTTAGTTGCTATCCAAAAGCATTTCTTAAAAGTGTGGGAATTAACCCTGAAAAAATGAGTCAAACGCTGACAACCCACCCTACACGCTGCGGCGCCATTGCGGATTGGGACACCAGCGGGAAAGCAACGGAGAGGCTCAATACCAGCCAACTTGAACTGCACATCACCGTCCCCCAAGCCTATCTCGACAGTATAGAAACTAATTATATCCAGCCTGAATTATGGCAACCGGGAGTTCCGGCGATTAATTTCGGCTACAACGCAGATTATTACAGTACTCAGCAACGCGGTAGCAATCGCTCAAGTACGGACAGCGCCTGGCTGGGAATGGATATCCGCAGCTCCGCTGGCGGGTGGCTAATTGAACATTTTGGTAGCCAAAATTGGGACAGCAAAATGGGCAGCCATTACACGAATAATCGTACAACGCTAAAGCGGCCAATCACTAGTTGGAAATCCATGTTCAGCGCTGGCAAGTTCTATACTGATAGCCAGATGTTCGACAGTATTGCTATTCTCGGGATGGGGTTGGCTTCTGAGGATTTAATGCGCCCGGACAGCACACTAAATTGGGCGCCAATCATTCGTGGCGTAGCAGAGACCAATGCCCGCATCACCGTTACCCAAGATGGCCAAACTATTCATCAGTCTTCGGTTCCAGCTGGGCCATTCTCGATTGAATCAGTGTTGCCCGCGAATACTGGCGGCGAATTGCTGGTCACGATTCAGGAATCAGACGGACGTATCCGCCGTTTTACCGTTCCATACTCTTCAGTACCACAACTACTAAAACCCGGCGTTTCGCGCTATGGCATCACCCTTGGGACCGTCAATGAAGATAATTATGATAAAGATCCGTTTGCCGCACAGGCCTACTGGCAGTATGGCCTGAACAACTATTTAACGTTGTATACGGGGGCATCCGGATTCGAGCGCTATCAGTCAGCCTTCATCGGTAGCGGCCTCAATTCCCAGCTTGGCGCATTCGCCCTTGATGTCACCCAATCTCGCCTGAATCTTGAGGACGATCGCCAACAAGGACAACAATATCGTCTGACATGGAATCGCACTCTCCCTTGGTCAGAAACCTCGTTTTGGCTGGAAGCTAAATACAGTTCACATCACTTTTACGGTCAACGTGATGCGCTGGATGCCCTGGATACACAAGCATCCGTCAACCAATACCTCTCATTACGCGAAAAGCAGTCGTTTAGCGCCAGTATTAATCAGCCGTTATCCGACACCTGGGGCTCATTCTATTTATCTGGCTCTCTTAAGAAGTTCTGGGATCAACAGGATAACTATCGCCAATATGCCATGGGTTACACCAATGCCAGGGGCAACCTGACCTGGAGCATATCCGCCCAGCGTTTATGGAATGAGGACCAACAGGGCTCCGTCACCAAAGACGACCAAATCATGCTCTCATTCAGCTATTTCCTGCCCCGGGATAACGCCGGTTTTACGCAAATCTCCTCTGATAGCTACAGCAATAACGGCAAAGCGAGCAATACACGCCTCGGCTTCACGACGTCGTCTGATGAAGAAAACAATATCGTTTGGGGCGTAAATACTGGCTATGCCCGTGGTGGTGATGTGGAATGGGGGACAAACGGCATGGTACGTACGCCTTATACCTCTCTGAGCGGAACGTGGAGCCAAAGCAACTCATGGCATCAGGTCAGCGGGGGAATGAGTGGAATGCTGGTTGGCCACGCGGGGGGAATAACGTTCTCTCCAGAGCGCTCAGATACCGTCGCATTAGTCCATGCGCCTGATGCGTATGGCGCGCATCTTGATGGCGTGCCTGGAACCCGCTTCGATAAAAATGGCTACGCTATTCTGCCCTGGCTTCGTCCATGGCGCGTAAACGACGTCACTATCGATCCAAAAGGTTCAACTGAAGGCCTAAATTTTACCAAAACCCAGGCCAAGATTGCGCCGTATGAAGGTAATGTCATTCCAGTCACTTTTGAAACGATACTAAGAAAACAGAATATTATTTATCCTCGTCTGCAGGGTCAGCAGAAAATGCCATTCGGCGCCATCATCCGCGACAAAGCTAATAATCATGTCGGCTACGTTGGGCAAGGTGGTGCGCTTTATATTGATGAAACTACCTCACCAGAAGTGTTCGTTTCACTGGAAACGGGGAAATGCACGATCGTGTTAAAAAATCAGGAGGCCACATGTCGATAATACGTATCGTTCTAATTCTGGGGTGTGTAATGGGCATTCATCAGACAGCTAGTGCTGCATGTACCCTGAACACACAAAAGATTATCTTGTCACCGGAAATCGTTAACGATAAACAGTCAATCCAGTCCGGAGGGGTTATTCAGACGCGCACACTTTCACTACAGAATATTCAGTCGTCAGGTTGTAATGACAGCCAGCCTTTTTCTGCCCAGATTATTGGGGATCTGTCCGCAATGAAACAGCCCGGTATTATACGTAGCAATGTGAGCGGTATTGGCATTAAAGTCACCCTGGAAACCTCAACCGGACGAAAGATCCAGTGGCCATCCGATTTCAAAGCAACGGCAGATGAGTTCAGAAACAGCAAAATTAATATTGAGCTAATCAAGCTGGATAATCAGCTTGCGGCCGGGCCTGCTGCGGGTGCGATCAACCTGCAAATCAGAAGTGCAACTCAATCGTTGCCCGTGGTGGATATTATTGTGCCGGCAAAATATATTACTATGCTCAACCGGTCATGCACGATCAAAGGTAACCGTACAATCAACGTAAAACTCCCCAGTGTAGCACTTGAGCAGTTTAGCGGCCCTGGCAGCACGGCAGGAAGAAAACCATTTACTATCGACCTTTTTTGTAAAAGTGATTTTACAACACCATCTCAGATTATTCTAAGCTGGAGCGGCATAGAGAATAATCACAGCAGTAATAATGGTGTACTACAGAACATCCACCCCAAAGGTGCGGTTGGTATAGGTATTCAGGTTTTGGATCAACAACAAAGAGTTATCAACTTAAAAAATACCACGTATATCCATTTAGCGCATCAGAATAAAGGAAACCACTCTATCCCATTTTATGCACAATATTATCAAACAACTAACAAAGTTAGTCCTGGAATTGTGCGCTCAGTCTTGTATTTCAATGCTGAATACCAATAATCGTTCCTAATTTAGGCGTACTGCGTAGTCTTTGCTCCACGTAAGTGGAGCTTTTTTACATTACATATCAATGGGAATGTAATGTTCACAGGTAATTGTTTTATTGTTAATATCTTCTTGATTATATTTAAATATTTCAATATCATAACCTGTTTTTCTTTTTAATTTACTCTCTGGTAGCATTTTCAAATAAATATATCTTGAATAGAATGGATAGTCCTCTTTCTTAAACCTGAATGAAAAACAGGCATAAACCCCCGAAGGACAGTCATAACGATTATAGATATTTGGCGAATGATGATTTTTATTGCCAATGATACTCTTTACTTTCAATCGCATCATTGAGTTTGGATTGGAAGAGAAATCGGTTAATGCCCACACATTTTGTTTTGAACTGGTAAGTTGCTCAAATATCAAATTTAATCGATGCAGATGCGAATCACTGGCGGGTGGGATTGGTGTATCATAGTTATACTGAAATCCGTGAACGATATCAGCAGGCAAGGTACGAAGTTGTAATTCGCTGACAACAACATCACAGCGCTGTACAAATGACAGTAATGGTGCGAGATCCCAACTGGAATTTTTCCGGTATTCTGTGGGAGTATAACCTGTTAGTTTTTTAAATTCACGACAGAAAGATTGCTGGGAATCGAATCCTACCCGCACTGAAATATCAATAATATCCATATAGGTAAGACGTAACAAGTTTGCCGCTTTGGTTACGCGTCGCTTACGAATATACAATCCAACGGGCATATTGATTCGCTGTTTTAAAACACTCTGAATATGCCTTCGACTATATCCAGAAAACCGTGAAATATCATCAATATCGATGCCCGAAACAAAATTATCTTCTATATAATACAACACATCATTTATAGTCTTTGTCTTCAATGGCCCCTCTCCTACCTAATAACAATAAAAAACGCAATAACAAAAAGCGTCAGTCCATTTAACAATTAGGTAAAGAAATAGTTATATAGCAGGGCGATTATTTCTTATATCGTAGCAACAGCATGTCGTCAAATATATTTTGATAAATATACAATTCATTTAACCAATGACCGGGAATTTATTAACCAGCATATTATAAATGCCTCATTAATTAAAAGAATAATATTTATCGAGGTTACTATAATCAAGAATAATTATCATAAACTGATCGGAGTTCCGATCAGTTTAATGCTAAAAATAGAGAGTAGCTATTATTTATGAGTATCGATAAAAAATAATACTCCTTCAGTTAGACACGCCCAGGGGAAATGCTCAGCATTTCACACCGCGCCTTCACTGCGTCGTGCAGCAGACGGACTGCTCTTGAAAGCTGCTTCCGATGGGGACAAATCATATTCAGCGGGACTTTCTCCCCCTGATAATCCGGCATCAGCAGTTGTAATCGACCGTCACGCACATCTTCGCTGACATCCAGCCACGACTTGTACGCCACACCTTCCCCGGCAATTGCCAGCCGTCGGATCACTTCCGCATCGTCGCTCATAATGGTGCCGTTAACCTGCACACTACTGACCTCGCCGTTGCGCGTAAACGTCCAGCGATCGTGCAGACGGCCGCGTAAAACGAAGGTCATGGCGTTGAGCTGTGTTAAATCATCCGGGGTTTGCGGCGCGCCGTTTTGTGTAACCCATTCCGGTGATGCCACCAGCACACGTCGGTTACTCGGTGCAACGGGCAGCGCAATGTAAGACGCGTCTTCGGTATTGCCATAGCGAAACGCAACATCGACGGGGTCTTTAAAGACATCCGTCACCTGATCGGAGAAAAAGATCCGCAGGCGCAACGCAGGATAACGGCGTCGAAACGACTGAAAAACCGGCAGCAGCAGGTTACGGCCAAGATCGGAAGGCACGGCGATTTGCAGCGTGCCAGAAACTTCATCTTCTGGGGTCTGAATTTTTTGCAGCCCGGCATGCATCACGTCCAGCATCTGGCGGGCATAGGGTAGCCAGACCTCGCCCTCCGGCGTCAGGCGTAGGCTGCGCGTGGAGCGGGCGAACAAGCGGATAGCCAACGTAGACTCCAGCCGCTTGATAGCTGAACTGACCTGAGCAGGCTGAACGCCGACTTCGCGCGCAGCATCGCTAAAACTATTCAGCGCCGCGGCGCGGACAAACAACGTGAGATCTTCAAGCCGGAACATTTTCACTCCCCGAGTATAAGTCCTGTCGCCGTAGGGCTATTTTTCCCGTTCTGCTACCGGTTTACCATCGAATTATTCAACTGATTCCTGTGACCGGAGAGACCATGAAAGCCATCGCTATTACCCGCGCCGCGACCGACGGCAATAACATTGAATTTTTACAAGAGATTGACCTGCCCATGCCAGTCGCTACCGGGCACGATCTGCTGGTTGAAGTGAAAGCCATTTCCGTCAATCCCGTTGATACCAAGGTTCGCGAAGGTTTTAACGCCGATGTGCCGCGCGTTCTGGGCTGGGACGCCGTTGGCGTGGTGAAATCCGTGGGTGAAGCCGTCACCCTGTTCACACCTGGCGATGAAGTCTGGTACGCCGGAGCGCTGGGCCGCGCTGGCAGTAACAGTGAATTTCAGCTGGTTGATGAACGTATTACCGCGCTGAAGCCAAAAACACTGGATAATGCTTCTGCTGCGGCGCTGCCGCTGACCGCCATCACCGCCTGGGAAATGCTGTTCGACCGTCTGGGCGTTGAGGAAAATAGCAATGAAGATGATGTGTTATTGATCGTTGGCGCGGCTGGCGGCGTCGGTTCTATTCTGACGCAACTGGCCAGTAAGCTGACCAAAATGACCGTCATCGGTACGGCATCACGTCCGCAGAGCCAGAAATGGGTTCGTGAAGCGGGCGCTCATCATGTGATTGACCACAGCAAGCCGTTGACGGAAGAGCTGGCACGGATAGGCATTAAAGAGGTGACGCACGTTGCCAGCCTGAACAATACCGAGCAGCACTATTCGCAAATTATTGCCGCCCTGGCACCGCAGGGCAAACTGGCGTTGATTGACGATCCGCACACTCTCGATGCGCGTCCGCTGAAGGCCAAAAGCATTTCGCTGCACTGGGAGTTTATGTTTACCCGTTCGATGTTTACCACCCACGACATCATTGCGCAGCATCAGTTACTGACCCGCGTGGCACAGCTGATCGACAGCAACACCATCCGCACCACGCTGGGCGAACATTTTGGCGCGATCACCGCGGCAAATCTGCAAAAAGCCCACGCGCAAATTGAAACCGGTCGTTCGGTCGGCAAGATTGTGCTGGAGGGGTTTTAGCATGTCAGATTCAGAAGTGATTTCAATTATTGCGGTACTGAAAGCCAAACCAGGGAAAATCGATGCACTGAAACAGGCACTGCAGGCTCTGTTACTGCCTACTCGCCGGGAGCCGGGCAATATTGAATATGCCCTGTTCCAGTTACGCGACACGCCGGATGTGTTTTACGTGCGCGAATCCTGGCACGGTCAGGCCGGTCTGGACGAGCATATCGCTCTGCCACATTTCCAGGCGTTCATTCTACAAATGAACGCTCTACTAGCCGAACCGCTACGGCTGGATTATCTGACGCCGATTGCGCCATAAAATAACTGCCGAAGCCCCCTGCCGCGTGGGGGCTACACCAGTCATGTCTCACTCGCTTCGCTATCTCTGCTATGATGCCTGCACACAAATAAAACAAAACAACATGCCGAGGGAAAGATGAGTTCCACCAGAAGAGGGATGATGAACGTCCTGATTGCCGCCGTATTGTGGGGAAGTTCAGGCGTTTGCGCGCAGTACATCATGGAGCAAAGTCAGATGTCGTCGCAGTTTCTGACCATGACACGTCTGATTTTCGCCGGGCTGATTCTGCTGATGCTCTCTTTCGTTCACGGCGACAAAGTGTTCTCCATTATCAAAAACCGCAAAGACGCCATCAGCCTGCTGATTTTTTCCGTAGTTGGAGCGCTCACCGTACAGCTCACCTTTCTGCTGACCATTGAAAAATCCAACGCCGCTACCGCGACGGTGCTGCAATTTTTGTCACCGACCATTATCGTGGCGTGGTTTTCCGTGGTGCGCAAAGCTCGACCGGGGATTTTAGTGCTGACCGCAATCTTCACCTCGCTTATCGGCACCTTCTTACTGGTCACCCACGGTAACCCAACGTCGCTGTCTATATCACCTGCCGCGCTGTTCTGGGGAATTGCCTCGGCGTTTGCCGCCGCGTTCTACACCACCTACCCCTCAACGCTTATCGCGCGCTACGGCACGCTGCCGGTTGTCGGCTGGAGTATGTTAATCGGCGGCATGATCCTGCTGCCGTTTTATGCCGGACAGGGCACTAATTTCGTGGTGAATGGCAGTTTGATTCTGGCGTTTTTCTATCTGGTGGTCATCGGCACGTCGCTGACGTTTAGCCTGTACCTGAAAGGCGCGCAGATGATTGGCGGACCGAAAGCGAGCATTTTAAGCTGCGCAGAACCGTTGAGCAGCGCGTTGCTGTCACTACTGTTGTTAGGTATTACCTTTACCCTGCCAGACTGGCTGGGCACGCTTTTAATCCTCTCATCGGTAGTACTGATCTCAATGGACTCACGTCGCCGCGCCAGAGCGGTTTAACCCCAACCGGCGCGGCAACGGGTCACGATTACCAACCCGGAACCGCGCCGCCGTTAAAGATAGTTTCTGCCGCCTTTGCCGCTTCCGGTGACTGATAAGATTGCAGGAATTCTTTCACATTCTCGGCATCTTTGTTGTCTTCTCGCGCCACCAGGATGTTCACGTACGGTGAGTTTTTGTCTTCGATAAATACGCTGTCATGTACCGGGGAAAGCCCGGTTTGCTGGATGTAGGTGGTACTGATAATCGCTACATCCACTTTCTGATCGTCCAATACGCGCGGCAACTGCGCGCCTTCCAGTTCCATAATTTTCAGATGCCGCGGATTATCAGTGATATCCAACGCTGTTGGCAGCAGGCCGGTATCCGCTTTCAGCGTAATTAACTTCTCTTTTTGCAGCAGCAACAGCGCCCGCCCGAGGTTGGTTGGATCGTTAGGTATCGCAATCGTTGCACCGTCTTTTAGTTCAGCGACGGTTTTGATTTTCTTCGAATACCCTGCCATCGGGAACACAAAGGTATTGCCCACCGCAACCAGCTTATAGTCGTGTGCTTTATTATCTTGTTCGAGGAACGGACGATGCTGGAAGACGTTGGCATCCAGCTCACCATGATTAGTGGCATCGTTGGGCAGCAGAGAACCGCTAAAACCCACCAGCTCCACCTCAAGGCCATATTTTTCTTTAGCGACTTTCTTCGCGACCTCCGCCACATCCTGCTCGGCACCGTTAATCACACCCACTTTGATATGCTTTGCATCACTGCTCTGTTGATCGCATCCTGCCAGCAATAACCCCGCCAGTAATACCGCCGCCCCGGCCCCAAAAAAAGGTATCTTCAGCTTCACGTTCTATCCTTTTGCAATAACCGCCTGATGAGTAATGAAATGACTATAGCGGCAAGGTCGCTGCGGTTTAAAAAACGAAAAAGCATCAGCAAGAAGAAAAAGGCATAACAGGGAAAGAGAAGGATTAGTCTGAATGTGCCGCCAGTTCGTCCAACGAAAGTCCGGTAATAATCAGCACCAGTTCACGATCAATACCCTTCTCCAGCATGGCATGGGCTATCCGCAACGCTTCGTCTTGTTTACCTTCGAGTTTACCCTCTAATAAACCCCTTCTTCGCCCCGACTCGCGTAAGCATTCTGCAATAGTCATTAATCTCTCCTTGTGTTGGGGAACGCGTAAAGCCACCTCGCGAATAAACGCCTCGAAACGCGGTGCGCTGCCAGACTGCATCAGATAATTAAATAGCGTTTCTACCTGGCTGTCATTAGCGTATCCCTTAACCAGCAGAGCAACCAGGTTATCCACCAGCACCATCAGGTCACGTTCACGTATATGCTTCTGGACAAGTTCAAGTAGCGCCATCCGCCGATGCTGCATAATCTCATCATCAGACACCACCGTGATGTCTACCAGCGGGAAGGCAGAACCATAAAGCTGCCGCGCAGTTTGTGGATCATCAAATTCATCCAGCCAACACAGCGAGTATGGATACGGGCTGTCAACGCCATGATAAAAAAGTATCGGCACCACCAGCGGCAGCGTTTTGTGTCCTGCATCAAGATGCTTCTGCATCGTAGCAATGGCATAACGCATCATCCTGAATGCCATATGAGCATCTGGCGAGCTTTGGTGTTCAATCAACGCGTAGATATAGCCTTTACCGGTTCTAGTTTTTAGCGACCACAGAATATCGGAATAACTGGCACGCAGATCCTCCTCAATAAAACTCCCGGGTTCCAGTTTCAGTGTATCCAGATCGCAAAGCTCATGTAATGACGCAGGAAGATAGGTATCAAGAAAATCCCGCACCGTATCTGGATGGCCTAAGAATTTTTTAAACACCGCATCATGCGGTGTAGATGTTGTTGGTTTTTGCATGGCGGTCCGTCACCGGAAGAACAAGATGACGGGACATTACTCGCCAGTGGCACAGACGACATCAGGGAAATTATCTCTCTGCGAGGCGCTTTCGAGGATAAATACATGCTGGTGCAATATATTCATTTTCAGGGAAGGGTGTTCGCAAAAATGCCCGGTAGCACCTAACGCTTACCGGGCATTTTTTGTGTGCCATCCGGCGATAGCAACATCACACCAGGGCTTTGACTATCTCCATCAACCTGATGATATCTGCAGGCCGGGTATTACCGGTCTGTGGGTCGATAATCGAGCTGTAAACATGCGGCATGACGCGCGGTACTCCTGCTTCCAGACAGGATTGCAGGATAATGCCGAAGTTATCGAGATCGATACCGCCGGTCGGCTCAATCAACGTCATGCCGTTGCGTGCCGCTGTCGTCGCCAGTGCGTACAACTCAGGCAGGGACTGCTCACCGCCCATTGGGAAGAACTTCGCCGCATGCGCGCCAGAGTCCAGCATCATACGTACCGCTGCATCACAGGAAACGTGGGCTGGCGTGCCCTGGCTGCTGCTGACGCCAGTGGAGATCAACACTTCCCCCGGCGTGCCCGTGGGACTGACTAACGCGTTGATATGGGTCTGTTCACCGCCCGTTGCCGCCAAGGCGCCTGCCGCAAACCCACAACCGGTAAAGGTCTGGTTGACGTGTGCCGGATGGACCTGTGAGGCAATCATTGCCGCTTTGTAATACTGCGCCGGGTCGCCCGCCCCCAGCCCCACGGAAATCGACGGCACGTCGACCATCCAGCGTTTCACTTCCTTAACCCCTTCCTCAACCGAGGAGAACTGCGCCGAAAGAATGCCGATCACCGCGTGACCTTCGGCAGCGTCATAGATTTCCCGGGCGTTGGCGATATCCTTCGCCAGCACGTTAATAGCCACTTTATTGCGATAAAAATTAATGTGCTGCATGGTCTGCAATCTCCTTTAGTCGGGCCACGATCAGTGCCATTTCCCCTTCTGCAACCGTACGCGGGTCAAGACTAAAGACGCCCTGATGAAGGTTGTAACGGCGAGCGTAAATCGCGATATCACCCTCTCGCAGCTGCGCTTCTACGGCGTAAGCATCCATCCCCAGCTCTTGTGCATTCACCCGAATACGAATCCGCCAGATGGCGCGCCCGGCTTCGTCCTGCTCAATATCCGCCTTTAGTCCGTGAATCGCTGAAATCGCCTGCACCACAGGTTGCAGTTCTTCAGCGGTGACCACAGTTTGCCCCTGATGATAGTTTTCCAGGGCATACACCAGCCCGACCATATTCTCTTTGCCGATCTTCATCGCCCGAGCAATTCCGTGGTGCTGCGCTTTACACGCGGCAATCCACTGTTTCTTTCCGGTGATAAACCCGGAGGTCGGCGCGTTAAAGGCTTTTGCCCCGCTGTAGACCACCATATCCGCCCCGCTCGCCACCCAGGCGTATAAGTCTTCCTCGGCGGCGGCATCGACAATCAGCGGCAGGTTATGAACCTGCGCAACCCGTACGAAGTCTGCAATGCTCAACATGCCTTTCTGCACGCAGTGGTGCGATTTCACGTACAGCAGCGCGGCGGTGTTATCGGTAATCGCGCTCTCCAGCTGCCAGCGGGCCGCCAGATTACTTGAGCCAACCTCCACCACGCGTCCGCCGCCTAAGCGGATCGCGCTGGTGATGGGCGCACCGTAGTCAACGTTATGCCCGCGCAGCATGACCACTTCATTGGCCATACCCGCGCTGTCCGGCATCAGCGTGACACTAGCCTGGTCACCGCGGGTAATGGCGGCGGCAACGGCAATCGCAATACCCGCCGAGGCGCACGAAGTAACATAGCTGTCCTCCGCGCCGGTGTAGCGGGAAACCAATTGACCGGTACGGTCCACCAGCCGGTCAATTTCAACAAAGGCCGAAGCTGCCCGCGCGGTGGCTTGCATCACTTCCGGCGCGACGCTGGAAACGCCCAAAATCGTCATCTTGCCGCAGGCGTTAATCACCTGTTTTAGCCCCAATTGTTGGTAGATATTCTGTGTCATGGCTTACAGCACTCCCAGTAGCGAGCAGACCACGCTGAGCGCAACAATCGATAGCAAAATCGTGGTGTAACGCGGCCCTTTCTTCACCAGATAGAAATAAATGGCGAACACCGCCGCCAGCGGCAACAGACCGGGGGCAATAGAGTCGAGGATTTGCTGAACCACCACTTCAGAGCCTTTCAGGGCGCTGAGTTTTAACGGCGTGGTGATCTTGACGTAGCTCGCAGAAAGCGCACCCATCATGATCAGGCCCAGCACGTTCGCGCCGTAGATCAGTTCCTTTATTCGCCCTCCCTGCAGCAGACCAATTATCGAGTCACGTCCCAGCGTATAGCCTTTGTGCACCATACCGTAGCTGATTGCCAACGTAATGGCCGGGTAGAGGATTAACGGTACAATTCCGCCCATCGCGCTGCCATTTGCCGCGAATGGGATAAAAATAGCAATTAACAGCGGCATCACGGCGGCCCAGATGATCGAGTCCCCCATCCCGGCCAGCGGTCCCATTAGCCCGGTTTTAATCCCGGTAATTGAAGCATCGCTGATCGGCTCGCCGCGGGTTTTCTGTTCCTCCATCGCAATGGAGATCCCCTGAATCACCGCCCCGAACGTCTGCTCTGAGTTGAAGAAGTTCAGATGGCGTTTCAGCGCTTCTACCTGTTCCTCTTTTTGCGGGTAGAGCTTTTTGATGATCGGCGTCATCGAGGCGCAGAAAATCAGGCTCTGCAAACGCTCATAGGAGCTGGAAACTTCTGCACCCAGCCAGTAGATAAACCAGGCTTTGGTGATGTCTGCTTTGGTCAGCGTGCCGCTTTCACGCGCACGCTCCACCAGTTCATGTTGCATTACGTCGCTGCTCATCATGCTGCTCCTTCATTTTTCGCCAGACCTTTAATCAGGAAAGCCACGCAGGTACCAAAGATTGCCATCGCCATGATGTCTACCTTCAGGTACAGCACCGCAAAGAAACCGCCGATAAACCACGGCAGAAGGCTCTTTTTACCGATCACCATAATGGTGATGGCGAAGCCCAACGCTGGCAGAATGCCGCCCATAATTTCAAAGGAGTGCGTCAGCCAGTGCGGCATCAGCTTGAGGAAGCTTTCCACCACGTCCTGACCAAAATAGTTGGCGGCGAAAACCACCGGGAAACGCAGTACAAGGCCAAGCAACGCCGGGTAGAGGAATGCACAGCGCATAATGCCCGCCATATTGGCCGTTTCCGCATGCTTGTCGGCCATATGCACCCACGCTGCGTTTAACGTGCGGCGCAACTGGTCGAGGAACACGCCGATGACGCCAAACGGGATCGCCAGCGCGATAGCCAGGTTCGGGTCCATTCCGGCCTTCACAGCGATAGGAATTGAAATACAGGCGGCCAGCGCCGGATCCGACGGGACGTTACCGCCTGGCGTAGAGGTCACGCCGAGATAAACCAGCTGCATACCGGCACCGATGATCATCGCCGTTTCCATATTGCCTAACAGCAAGCCAACGAATACGGCAATCACGACCGGCTGTAGCAGCATAGCGGAGAAGGTGTAGCCAAGGCGTAAACGGGCAAACCAGTAATACAACCCCATCAGGCTTGCAAAGACTAAAGTATCCATAATTAGTTACCCTGTTATCAAAGAATTAGAATTTTTTCAGGATATCGTCCAGCGACTGAGGCTTATCTTCCGGGATAGTCTGGAAGAACACCTGAATCCCACGATTTTTCAGGTCGCTCAGAATGCCGACGTCTTTTTCATCCAGCGTAATGTTCTGGAATACCGCTTTGCGGTTTGGCCCACCGCCCAGCCCACCGACCTGAATGGTAGTGACGTCAAACCCCAACTGGACCGCTTCCTGAACCGCCGCCAGAGAAGGGAACAGCACCAGCACTTTGCCGTCACCAAGCTGGTTTTCTTTCCAGGCGGCAGCAAAACTTTGGTTACCGAAACAATCCACTTTGATGTTTGGCGGCGCGGCCATCAGGTAGATGTTTTTCATAAACGGATCGGCATCCAGCTCATCGCTAACCACCGCAATCCGGTTTGCCTGAGATTGCCCAACCCATTTGGTCACCACTTGTCCATGAATCAGACGGCTATCGATACGACATAAGACGATGTTTGCCATGATGTTTATTCCTTATTGTGATTGTTGTAATTGACGCACGTGGGCGACAACGTCCAGGCAACTGCTACGCCCGGCGTCGACCAGTTCAGCCACGCAGGTGGTCAACCGGCCATGCTCGCGTTTGTCGAGCGCCTCCAGCAGCAAAGAGGCGTTGAGCCCGGAAATAACAGCCACCGGATAATCGGCGCTCAGCCGCGCCGCCACGTTGGAGGTGGTGCCGCCAATAAAATCAGTCAGGATCAATGAGCCTTCCGGCATGGTTTTCACTACGGCTTCAACGCGCTGATAAAACTCGCCGAGCGTATCAACGGGCATCAGCGCAATTTCCGTCACGCCTTTGATTTCACCCATCACCATGCGCAGGCTGTTGCAAAGCTGTTGCCCCCAGCCGCCATGGGTCAGCAGCAGGATCTGGGGCAAGGATTCAGTGGTAGTCAAAATGGCCTCCTGGCTCGATTACATGAGACTTGCAATGCCTGATGGCGCTTCGCTTATCAGGCCTACGGCAAGTGCTTTGTAGGCCGGATAAGGCGTTTTATGCCGCCATCCGGCAAACTCATCAAAGTAAGAGCAAAGGCTGTGCCAGAATTTGTGTCACGCGGGGAAGAGAGGAGCGCTGGCGAGGCAGGAAGCCGCGCCAGTAAAGGGATTAGCTATACAGCAGTTCGTAGATATAAAAATACTCCGCGTCCGATAAGCGAATAGCATAGGCCTCTTCGATCGGCAGGAAAGCGGATTTAATGACACTAAACGCGCGATTATCCAGATCCGGCTTGTTCTCCAGCGCCATCTGTAACGGTTTGCGGTTAATCACGATACGCTCGACCATACAGCAGCAGTGGATCAGGAAGCGCAGTGTCACCTGACGGCTCGGTTTGAGCGAAAGCGCGGTGGTCAGATGATTCAGCACGCCTTCCATCTCTTTGAGAATACGCTGCGGGTTGAGCACCGAAATATGGTTAATGATGCTCTCCATAGTCAACGCGCTGATAAAGCGCATCGCGCTGCGCTCCATCTCCAGACGGCGTTCGCTGCTGGAGAGATCTGGCGTCAGCAGGCTGAGTACCAGCTCGGGGCCTTGCTCAGAGAACAGCTCCTCGAGCGAGATAAACGGAATATCCGGCAGTCCTGGCTGGAAAGTGCCCACTATTCCCGCCAGGCGTTCACTGGCGTTAATTGCCTGCTGAACACGCTCCAGGCTGCGAACTTCGTTGTAATCGAGGATCACCATCCGTGTATCCTGCGACATCAACTCACCGAAGCTCTCTTCCAGCACCTTTTTGATTTTTTCTGCCGTTCCCATCCCAGTGATGCAGGAGATAACCAGCACTTTACCGCTATTTTCCTGCTGCGGAGTACAGAGCTGACAGGGAATATTTTTGCTCTGCATCAACGCCGCCAGCTGCAGCAAGTCGCTGGTTTCGTAGCTTAAATCCAGCCCAATCTCCAGCAGGCTGGTGAGCGTGATATTGGGCATTAGCAGTACGTCTATCTGGAATAACTTACTGATCGTGCTGCCAAAATGGACCAGTGAACCAATATCCACCATCAGGATCAATCGGCGATATTGCCGGGTCTGGATCATCTGCGTAAGGGCTTCCAGCGTGTCATGCACCGACTGCTCGAAAGGCATATCGATAGCGCTGAACACCTCGCGCTCCAGCACGCGATTCACGTACTGCGCCTGACTTGTGGCGGTCGTCGCACCGTGGGCAATCAAAATCACCCCGCAGTCAGGACTGGCGTCAATCCGTTGGCGGTAATGGCGACACTCTTTGAGGAACAGGCACAGCCAGACCACCTCCGTCGCCGGACACTGAATATGCAGCAGTTCATTGATTTTTCGGCATAACAGCGTAGCGTTTTCGTATTCATCTTTGCAGCGATCGAGGATCAGGCTGGAAGAATAAAGTTGCGGAATAAGGCCGCGCTGCACATAGCCAATCAGCGCCAGGAAGTGTTTGCGCAGCGGGTTAACCAGATTGTCCGGCAGCGTAAAACCAAGCACCTGCTCAACACAGCCGATCAACAGCGTGACTCGCTCTTCAATCTGATCGCCATAGCGCGGAGGATGCGCCACGCTGTCGCGGCTGTAGAGACCATATTCAAATATCGAACTGAGCTTGTTTTTGAGGATTGCCAGCGTTTCGGCTGGCGGCACGTTGCTGTTACGCAGGTTGATATATTCGCGGGTCAGGAAGCTGTAGAAAAGATCGCTCTCTTCAATTTCGGCTCCGGTGGCCAGCGAATTTTTCAGCGCGGGCAGCGTGCGGGCATCGATGCTCAGGTGTTCTTTGCCTTCGAACAGCGCTCCAACCAACAGACGTTGTTCCGGCGTGGCGTTAAAGGGGATCTCGGTCAGACGTTTATCCAGTTGTAGCGTGTCGCTGTGCTCGGTCATCCCCGAGGCCCAGGCCTGGGCGCAGAGAAACTGAATGTCGCTCTTAAGCTGACCAATGTTGCCTTCCAGCGGCTTGTTCAGCAGCCAGAGCAGCAGGGTACGGTCGATGCTTATCGTACGCTCGATTTTGCGGCTCTCACGCTGTAAGAAGCCAACGATCAGTTCAACCTGCTCTTCCACTGAACGCTGGCGGATGCCGGGCAAATCGATACACACCTGAATACGTCGCTGGAAGGTACGCAGCAACGCCGAACTTACCGGTTCGGTGGTGGCGCAAATCAGACGCACCGAAATAGACCGCGCCACGGCGTTGGAACCCAGCGGCCGGTATTCGCCTTTGTCGAGAATAGAAAATAGCTTTTCCTGACCTTCATACGGCAGACGATGCACTTCGTCGAGCAGCAGATAGCCACCGTCGGCTTGCTCGACCAGACCGGGTTTATTTTCATTTGCGCCGGTAAATGCCCCCTGTCGATGACCAAACAGGTGCGAAGAAAGCAGCTCCGGGTTATGGGCGTATTCCGCGCAGTTAAAGTAAACCAGCGGCGGCGACGCTCCCACTGCGCGTTCGCAGGCAAAACGGTGCATCAGTTCGGCAAAAAAGGTTTTGCCGACGCCGGAGGGACCGGTCAGCAGAACGTGCAGCCCGTGGGGATACAGCACCGCCGCGCGGCCTTTTTCCACCGCGTCGCGCAGGCTGCGCTCGTAACCAATCAGGCCAGAAAAGGGATCGTCTGTCGCCTGGTTTTCCTGAACAGGTAACAGGTCGGCAACGGTTTGCACTTCGCGCTCGGACTCATCCAGTTTGCGTCCCAGCAGCGTTTCAATCGCCTGACGATGCAGAAAGAAGACAGGGCGTCCGCGGCTTTTAATCGCCAGGCCGTCGTTCCAGAGCTGATTGAGATCTTTACTGACCGAGTTGCGCGCCAGTCCGAGGTTAAAGCCGATAGCTTCCGCTGTGAACGCCGTTTCCTGCGCCAGATGGGCAAGATTCAGTCCTCGCGTCAGCCGTTCCAGCTCCCCCAGTATTATCTCAATCCGTCTCATCTCTTTACCGCTTAAGAAATAAATGATTGTTCAGAACATACACTATTCTGCTGCGCAAGAAAGTGAGGCGGCGTCCAGACCTTACGGTCATCAAAACGTTTTCGACAAATAATGCCGCGCGGAGCCGGTTTCCGGAAAGTTATCGAGGGTCATTTGCAGCTGATAGCCGTTTTTCTGATAAAACGGCAGCGCCTGGAAACTCATGGTATCCACCAATGCATGCAGGCATCCTCTCTCACGCGCTGTTTGCTCGGCAGCCTGCATCAATTTTGTGCCGTAACCGCCTTTGCGCAGCGAATCATGCATCCACAGGAAATCAATACACAGCCATTCGCCTTTGATTTTGCCAATCAGCCCGCCCAGAATTTCATTGCTTTCATCGCGCCAGTACACCGCCAGGTCGCCAAAATTGGTGGTTCTCAGGAACTGGCGGTTGTAGGCGCGCAATCCGGCAAGCAGGGCATTTTGATCGTCTTCGGTAATGGTATCTGTAATCTGTATTTGCATCCTATCCTCCTGAAAAACTACAACTTCTGGCTGATTATTTGTTTAGAAATTAACACAGGCTGATGAGTGAGACGCATGCCGTCTACACTTACTCTTGAGATGATGCGCATCGACAACAAGGATTATTATCATGAAACGAGCCGCTTTACCGCTTATTGCCATTCTTTTCACGCTGCCGGGTTTAGCGCAGGCCGATTCGGCTTACGGCTCTCTACAGTCCGTTCATGAAAAAAATACTGTATTGAAGGACTTACGCAAGATTTGCACCCCGCAGGGGTCGCCATCCGATGACGTGTGGGAAAAAACGATTATGTCTGATACACGTAATCAGCAGCATATCCGCGAGGCTATTCTGGCAATACAAAGAAATAACCAGAACAACTACTGGGAAGCACTTGGCAAAGTTGAATGCCCGGATTTATAAGCATCTTGTTGTAAAATGAGCGCTGTAACCGGTTTCTGTGTCGCAAAAACACGTATTGTTGCCAGAACGTATAAATAGCAATGGAGCAATAACAATGCGATACCGTTTTCCAGAAAACTTCTGGTGGGGCAGTGCCTGCTCGGCACTGCAAACCGAAGGGGATAGTCTGAACGGCGGCAAAAGCCAGACCACGTGGGACGTGTGGTTCGACCGTCAGCCAGGTCGTTTCCACCAGGGGGTTGGTCCGGCAAACACCTCAACCTTTTATCAGCACTGGAAACAGGACATCGCACTGCTCAAGCAGCTGAAGCACAACAGCTTCCGTACGTCTCTGAGCTGGTCACGCCTGATCCCGGACGGTACCGGCGAGGTGAATCCGGAAGCCGTCGAATTCTATAACAACGTCATCGACGAGCTGCTGGCGCAAGGCATTACGCCATTTTTCACCCTGTTCCACTTCGATATGCCAATGGTGATGCAGGAGAAAGGCGGCTGGGAAAACCGTGAGGTGGTTGAGGCGTTTGGCCGCTACGCGCAGACGTGTTTTACATTGTTCGGCAACCGGGTGAAGCACTGGTTCACCTTTAACGAGCCTATTGTCCCGGTGGAAGGCGGCTATCTGTATGACTTCCATTACCCAAACGTGGTGGATTTCAAACGCGCGGCCACCGTGGCGTATCACACTGTACTGGCGCATTCCACGGCGGTACGGGCGTATCGCGCCGGAAACTACGGCGGTGAGATCGGTGTGATCCTAAATCTGACGCCCTCTTATCCACGCTCTCAGCACCCGGCGGATGTGAAAGCCGCGCACCATGCGGATCTGCTGTTTAACCGCTGCTTCCTTGACCCGGTACTAAAAGGGGAATATCCGGCGGATCTGGTCGAATTGCTGAAAGAGTACGATCAGCTACCAACCTGTCAGCCAGGCGATAGTCAGCTCATCGCCGAGGGGAAAATCGACCTGCTCGGTATCAATTATTATCAGCCGCGTCGCGTGAAATGTCGTGATACTGCGGTCAATCCAAACGCGCCGTTTATGCCGGAGTGGCTGTTTGATTATTACGAAATGCCGGGGCGTAAAATGAACCCTTACCGTGGCTGGGAAATTTATGAGCCTGGTATTTACGATATTATTACTAATCTTCGTGATAATTACGGCAACCCGCGCTGCTTTATTTCTGAAAACGGTATGGGTGTGGAAAATGAGCAGCGTTTCGTTGAGCATGACCAGATCAACGACAGCTACCGCATTGAATTTGTTTCTGAGCATCTTAAATGGCTACATAAAGGCATCAGCGAAGGTTGTAATTGTCTTGGCTACCATATGTGGACTTTTATTGATAACTGGTCCTGGCTCAACGGATATAAAAACCGCTACGGTTTTGTCCAGTTAGATTTAGAAACGCAAAAACGTACGGTGAAAAAGAGCGGCGAATGGTTTGCCCATACTGCCGAAAACAATGGTTTTAATTAAAAAAAATAACCAGGATGCCGGATAGCAATCCGGCATACCGAGCTTTAGTTTATTGCATACCCTTTATGCGAACTTTTGCTGCCACCAGAAGCGCTGTCAGCAGCATCAGGCTGCCGGAAAGCATCAGGGGCGACAGCAGTCCGAGAGTATCGAGCGCATAGCCTCCCACCGCAGCCCCACAGGTATTGGCAAGCTGGATCACTGCGACCTGCACCGATCCGGCTTTTTCTGCCTGATCGGCAAGCGAGCGCGTGATCCACGTCGACCAGCCGACCGGTACCAGCGCAAACAACAGTCCCCAGATAATCGCAATCCCCGCCGCCACCACTTTGTCACTGCCCCACAGAATCAGGACCAGTGCACTGAGCGCCAGCACCAGTGGCGCACCGGCTAACGCCAGTTTGACCGAACGCTTCAAAATCATCGACGAAAGCGACGTACCAACAAAGCTGGCAATACCGAAGCTCAGCAGCACCAGCGTCAGGCCATCAACGTCAAAGCCCGCCAGATTCATATAGATCGGGCGAATATAGGTAAAGAAGGCGAACTGCCCGGCAAAGGACATGAAGATGGCAATCATCCCGGCCATCACCCCCGGTCTCTGCAACAGGCTGAACATGTTTTGTTTCTGATGCGAAGGCTCGCCAGGCAGCGAAGGCAACGCTCTCACCACCCAAATTGTGCACAGCACGCCCATCACCGCCGCCGCATTAAACACATTACGCCAGCCGATAATGCCGCCTAAAAAGCTCCCCAACGGCGCGGCAATCACCAGCGCGATGGAGACTGCGCCAAAAATAACCGACAGCGCCTTCGGCACCGTACGTGCAGGAACCAGACGCATGGTCAGCGACGCCGACATCGCCCAGAAACCGCCAAGTGCCAGACCGAGGCAGGCGCGGCCAACGAGCAGCAGCGAAAAAGAATTGGCAAAGGAAACCAGCAGACAGGAAAGCGTCAGCAGCACCGAAAACAGGATCACCACATAGCGACGATCGGTCGCCTGAATAATTTGCGTCACAAACAGGCTGGCGAACATGGCGACAAATGCCGTCACGGTCACCGATTGCCCCGCCACACCTTCAGAAATCCCCAGATCCTGCGCCATCGGCGTTAACAGGCTAACGGGCAGAAACTCAACGGTTATCAGGCAGGCAACGCAGAACGCCACGGCAAATACCGCCGACCAGTTAGGTCGGGAATTTGCCTCAGCGCGGGATTTTTGTTCAACAGCTTCACTCATTTTGTTACCTGCGTGGGGTTATTGTAGAAAAGTTACGCAGTGTAACATTAAATTTGTGACGTATTTAACGTTTCAGCAACTAGTTTCATTTAACAAAGAATATCTGTTACTCGGATTTTTAAAGATAGAACGCGACTCTTTTACCTGTAGGTAGCTTAACATCAATGCTAAGTTCACCACCCAGTGCCGTGACATAACGCTTGAGCGTCGACAGACGAGGATCGTTATCTGCCTGCTCCATTTTTGCGATTGTTGGCTGCTTAACACCCATTGCCGAGGCAAGTTCAGCCTGAGAGAGATTCAGTTCTTCCCTTAACATATTTAACGCAACCGCCTGACGTAGTATTTCTACTTTTTCGGTAATACGCTCCTGGCTTTCCGCGCTTTGTTTCGCCATCAATTCTTTAAGGGTAGCCATAATTTTCCTTACTTATTAGGTGATTTCGGTACTCAGCATCCGCAAGCCTGATCATCTCTTTATAGAATTTCTTTTCGTTTAACCCTGTTTTATCTCCAGCGCATAGCACGATGCCATGGCGAGAAGGATCAAACGCGAAGAACGCCCGAATCGGACTACCCTGATGCTGTACTCGCAACCCTTTCATATTTGAAAAAGCAGAAGCATTTACCGTATCAGCAAACGGCCTACCTAACTGAGGACCATACTCGGATAAAATCATCATTGCTGCGAGCATATCTTCCTTGAGCGCTTCGGTCTGTACGTCAAACCATTTATCGAAAGCATCCGTTGTTTCCACTTCCCACATCAACGATCCCTCATAGCTAATAAGCTATAGAGAAATTATAGCTTATTAGCTATTGAATCAATCGTTATTTGCATAATTTATTCGCCATCAGACCTGATTCTCAATGCAACCAATGCACACCATCTTCGGGCTGGAAAAAGGCGTTATAGCGCATTTGAAACGCATTAAGCTCCTGCATGTCCGGCTCCATTTCGCGCAAAAAACCGAGCGCCAGACGCACCTGCGCGTCGGTAATCGGCGCTGCCAGCCGAGCTTTTTGCAGCCAACGGTGCCACTGCAGCAGATTCGGCTCACTGCCGTCGACAATCACGATTTGCCAGATCAACAGCACCTGGGCCGCATTTTGCAGATGTGATTCATCAGGGCGGTGGAGGTACTGTAAAAAAGCCTCACCCTGTACTTTTCCCATCTGATCGATCATCGATTCTACTGGCACGACATCAATGTTCAGTCGCTCGCTCAGACGGCGAATTGCCCGCCGTGAACCGGACGTCAGCACCCGAAATCCCACCACAAAAACAACCACCAGGGTGGCCAACATTATCCAAATCATGCGCACATCCATTACCAGACAGGATGCCCATCATAGCGGCAAATTTATCGCTGTCGATGGATGAACGCCACGGCATAAAAAAGCCCGCCATTAAGGCGGGCAAAAGTTACCAATGCACACTTAACTTAAGCGACTTTCAATTGTTGAATCTTTTTCTCGCGGCGAATTCTACGTTCTTCAAACACG
The DNA here is from genome assembly GCF_006385635.1 of Citrobacter sp. CF971. Taxonomy (NCBI): domain Bacteria; kingdom Pseudomonadati; phylum Pseudomonadota; class Gammaproteobacteria; order Enterobacterales; family Enterobacteriaceae; genus Citrobacter; species Citrobacter sp. CF971. The sequence continues at coordinate 4,886,761 of NZ_CP041051.1, forward strand.
GCCACGATGGCCATCAGACAGATACAACCGATGGCGGCGGTGTCCAGCGCGGCGAAGGTTCCTGCCCAGCCGGTGAGGCCGAAAATCGGCGTGCCGTCGGCAATCATCCCCAGACCAAGCTTGGCGAAGCTGTCACCAATCAGATAAGCAAAGGTACCTTTAATCCCATCGGCTGCGCCGATCGCTTTTTTCGGTACAAATCCGACTGCCGCAACGCCGATTAACAGCTGCGGACCAAATACCAGGAAGCCCAGTGCAAACAGCGAAGCCAGATAAACGTACTGGTTGCTGGCGTGCTGATAAACGCCCAGGGTGGCGATAATCAACGCCAGCGCCACGCAGGCCACCAGCGCACGGCGACCATTCGCCAGGTCAGAGAGCCAGCCCCACAGCAGCGTGCCGACCAGCGCGCCCACTTCAAACAGGGTAAAGCCCTGAATCGCCACTTCTTTGGAGAGCTTTAGCTCCTGGAAAGCGTAGACAGTGGACCACTGGTCAATACCGATACGCACTACGTACAGGAAGATGTTCGAGAAACATAACAACCAGATCACTTTGTTTTTCAGCACGTACTCAACAAAGATCTGCCATTTCGTCATCTCGTTTTCTTCGGTCTCTTTGTCTTCTTCGCTGATCTCCTCGCCAAACAACTCTTCAGCTTTACCAAGACCATAAGATTCCGGGGAGTCACTGCCGTAGCGCAGGCCGATAAAACCAACAATCAGCGCGATAATCGACGGGAAGATAAACATCCCGATGACGTGACCGTCGAACAGATAGTTAGCGCCAAACAGCGCCACGCCTGCCGCACCAGCACCGCCGAGGTTGTGGGAGATGTTCCACATACCGAGGTAAGAGCCCCGCTTGCGACGCGGCGTCCATTTGGTGATGGTGGAATAGCTACACGAGCCGCCGGTGCTCTGGAAGAAACCACTCAGCGCATAGAAGGCAATCATCAGGAACAGGCTGGTTGAACCCGCGCCCATGCTGGCGCTGAAGCCGAGCATACAGATGGCAGAGAGGATCAGCATAAACGGCAGGAACTGCTTGGTGTTTTTGCCGTCCGCGTAGTAGGAAACCAGCGTTTTTCCCACGCCGTAGGTGATGGAGAAGCCCAGGCCAATCATCCCCAGTTGCGTCATGCTCAGCCCGTAGGTGGAGATCATGTCGTTCTGCGCGATGTTGAAGTTTTTGCGGATCAGGTACATGGTCAGGTAGCCGATAAATACCACCAGATAGGACTGCATGAACGGTTTGAACCACATTTTGCGCCGCACATCGAGCGGCAGATCCAGGGTCGGCTTGCGCACCTGGTTGAGAAAGGCCAGCATTTGACACTCCCGAGCTAATTTTTATACCTGCGAATAGCAGGCATTGTAAAAATCAGCCGGGAGACGTGCCTGAGACAGCGTCCAGGTGAAACCGGGAAAATTTCTTAGTTTTGCCCCACTCAGGGCAAAAAGGTGAGGTGCATCACGCTTCGTTGAGATCGCGCGGAGCCTGGGCGTTTAAAAACGGCAGGAGCAGCAGCGCGGAAATCCCCGCCGCAATGGCGATCACCACAAAAAACCCGGTCCAGTGCCAGACCTCCATCACCTTCGCCAGCGGCCAGCCGGAGAGCGATGCCCCCAGATAGGCAAACAGACCAACAAAACCGGTTGCTGCACCTGCCGCCTCTTTGTGCGAACACTCCGCTGCCGCCATGCCGATCAGCATCTGCGGGCCGAAGACGAAGAATCCGGTCGTGAAGAAGCACGCTGCCTGCATCACGTAGCTGGCGAACGGCATCAGCCACAGCGAACCAACGGAGAGCAAAATTCCGGCGGCAAAAATCAGGTTCATTGGACCGCGGTTGCCGTTAAACAGCTTGTCCGAGCCCCACCCCGCCACCAGCGCACCGACAAATCCACCCAGTTCGAACATGGTCACGGCGGTATTGGCAGTCACCAGATCCACGCCGAGCGTCTCAGACATGTACAGATTGCCCCAGTCATTAATCGCTGCACGGACCACGTACACCAGCACATAACACAGTGACAACAGCCAGATATAAGGATTCAGCAGCACATAGCGGGTGAGGATCTCTTTGCGGCTCAGCCCTGCACCTTCCTGCTGCTGAGCAATTTCCAGCTCATCATGCCGCCAGTCGCCAATCGGCGGCAGACCAATCGCCTGCGGCCTGTCGCGCAGCCGCCAGCAAAGGAAAATACCGACCACAATCGCCAGCAACCCGGCAATCATCATCCCGGCGCGCCAGCCGTAGTGCAGCGCTGTCGCCGCCATCACGATAGGGATCAGCGCCCCGCCGACGTTGTGCGCGGTATTCCACAGCGCCCACCAGCCGCCGCGCTCGGTACGCGAATACCACGCGGTCAATAAACGCGCGCAGACCGGCGACCCCCAGCCCTGGAAAAAGGCGTTCAGCGCCCACAGCACCGCAAAGGCCCACAGTGAGGTAGAGAATCCAAACAGAATGTTCACCACGCCGGTGGCGATCAGCCCGATGCCCATAAAATAGCGGGCGTTGGAGCGGTCGCTGACGATACCGGAAACAAACTTCGACAGGCCGTAGGTGATGTAAAACAGCGTCGCCAGTAGCCCAATATCGCTGCGGGTCAGCACGCCGCTGGTGAGGATATCCGGTACGGCGGCATTGAAGCTTTTGCGTGTGAAATAGAACAGTGCGTAGCCGAGCCAGATAGTGGTCAGAATATGCCGCCGCCAATAGCGATAGCGGGCATCCACTTCCTGCTTGTCGGTGATGAGCGGCGCATTGGCCGGGGCTTTTAAAAACGCAAACATGGCCGCTCCTTACACATAACGTTGAGGCAGTGACACGCTGACCCGCGTGCCGTGCGTACAGGAAATCGACAGCGATCCTCCGAGGGCGCTAATCCGTTCACGCATCCCGGTGAGGCCAAATCCATGCTGACTCGACCCCGGCGGCAGGCCGCTGCCGTCGTCCTCAATCACCAGCATCAGCCGTTCATCCTGTTGCCAGCCCTGAAGCGTCACCGCGCTGGCGTCGGCGTGCTTAACGATGTTGTTCAGTCCTTCCTGACAGACGCGAAACAGCGTCACCCGCTGGCTTTCGCTGAGTGCAGATTCGTCAATTCGCCAGTCCAGATGGCTGACGATGCCGCGGCTTTCCAGTTCCATTTCGCGCATCAATGAGCGGATGGCCTGTTCCAGCGTGAGATCGTCCAACTGGCGTGGTCGCAGGCGGCCTAACAGGCGACGCACCGAATCGTACACGCCGAGAGAAAGTTGTTCGATGTGTGCCCCGCTACGCTTCACCCCTGCGTTTTCCGGCGCCAGGCGCTGGACAATACCCGCCTGGGTACGAATGGCAGTGATGGTTTGGCCGATATCATCATGCAGTTCGCGCGCCACGTCCCGGCGCACGCTCTCTTCGGTCTCCAGCAGGCGTTCAGCCAGACGATGGTTGCGCGCTAATTCGTTTTGCAGCGACTGGTTAAGCTCACGCAGACGCTGAATGCCCGCGCCGAGCAGCAGCCCGGTCAGGCTTTGCACCAGCAGCGAGAGCAACAGGTCGACGGGATGATCGTGCCAGGTCTGGCTGGCAATCAGCGCGATGGCGTTCATCAGCGTCGCAATCAGCGCCCCCTGCCAGCCGTAGTGCCAGGCCAGCGCAATGATCGGCAACGCGAGGCAAAACGGCGTGAAGCGCGAAAGCTCGGCGGGTAAACCGAGCTGTAGCCACAGGCTGACGCTAAACAGCAGCAGGTACCAGACCAGATGCCGCCCGCGCCAGTTCACCGGCTGCGACACCACCGCAGGGCCCAGCGGCAACCAGGTGGTGCTGGTCAGATAGTGCCAGAACACCAGACAGATCGGCGCCAGCGTTAATCCGCCGGTGAGCGTCAGCAGCAGCGCGTTCCATGCCTCTTCACCCTGCCCAAGCCAGGGCAGCGATTGCAGCAATGCCGCCGCCGTAAGCGCCGCGCCCTGCAACAGCAGCGTACGCCAGTCACGCTGGTGGCGGTATCGCGATATCAGCATCACCGGGAGTAACGTGAGGAAGCTGCCGATCATCAAAAGTGGCAAATGGGCCAGCACCACTTCCTGTGCCAACCAGAAAAGAAGCAGCCATTCCGCGCCCAACAGCACCGGCCAGTAGTCACGTGGACATTGCAGCATCAGCCCCAGACGCAGGCCAAACGGAAACAACAGTACCGCCAGCTCCGGGCGCTCAACCAGATGCAGGCTGATGCTCCACAGGCAAAACCACGCGGCAGAGAAGATAAAGAAGCAGGCAACAACGGTGATTAACCGGGAACAGAGCGTGTTCATTGCCAGCCGTCAAACATCCGGCGGGCCAGTTCGACGTCGTTACTGACGCCCAGCTTTTCCATCAGGTTGGCGCGATGCACGTGCACCGTTTTCGGCGACAGACCCAGTTCAGCAGCAATCTCTTTCACCGCCATACCTTGTGCCAGTTTTTCCGCTACCTGACGTTCGCGTTTGGTGAGCGGATCCTGACGACCAGCCGCCAGTTTGACGGCGATGTCCGGCGTCAGGTAACAGCCGCCGGTCGCAACGGTATGCACCGCTGCGATCAGCTCATCCGGGCTACAGCGTTTAGAAAGGAAACCACGCGCGCCCGCGTTGAGCGCCTGCTCCACCAGCGCCGGGCTGTCGTGGACGGAGAGCATGATAATCGCCATTCCTTTTGGTAACTGGCTTAACAGTTCAAGACCGGAGATATCTGGCATCGAGATATCACAGATACAGACCTGCACGCCGCGTCCCGGTAATCCCGCCAGCGCCTCACTGCCTGAGCCAAACTCAGCCACCACCTGCAAATCAGGTTCCAGCCCCAGCAGTTGAGCAAAGCCGGAGCGGACGATAAGGTGGTCGTCAATAAGGGCAACGGTAATCATGGGTTCATCCTGGCGCTAAGACATGCCTGATGGCGCTGCGCTTATCAGGCCTACGGGCAGGTGCCGTTGTAGGCCGGATAAGGCATTAATACCGCCAACCGGCAAAAGCGCTTACCTTAACGATAAGTGCTTTGCTGTTCAAGCCTTGAGCGATCAGGCTATGCCCGTTGTGACGGTAAATGTGCGGGTGTGTTTCGGTTCTATCTGAATCAACGTCCCGTTTCGTTCCGCCGCCAGGAAGCCTTCAGGTCGACAAGTCGCGGGTAGGGCGAAGGCTGCCACCTGCTGATCGCCGTTATAGAGGATCCAACGGGTGACATAATTCAGCTCCGCGCTGGAGAAACGCGTCACGAACGTGGTGCCATCAGGTGCGATCATGCTAAATTCAGGCTTATCTGTGTATCTATCCAGTTGGTCAGCAAAGAAAACGATTTCCGGATCGTAAAAATCGGGTTCATTAAGGCGCGCCAGCGAAGCCTCACCCTGAATAATCCGCTGATTAAACGCCAGCCACTGCTCGGTAGGCTTAACATGTGCGGGTACCGATTCACGCAGCGTTATGGCTTCATCCGGGATATTCTGGCTGAAGGTCGCTTCCGGGACGTAGGCATAGTTCATATGGCACATGTACTGCAAAGGCATTGCCACTGAGGCGAGGTTAGTGACCGCCATCTGAATATCAAACAGCGCGCTCGCCTTACGCATAACCACCGCAGGATACGCCTGATAATGATGACCGAACCCCATCACATACTCGTAGCATCCGCTCACGCGTAAATTCTCGCCTTCCAACTCCAGCCAGGCCTCATCCATCGCAGCACAGGCCATTTCACCATGCAGCGGGTGAGAATCCTCCGGCGACGGGCAGCCATTAGCCAATAACCCCGAGTGGAAAGCAAAGCAGCCGTAGGTCGCGACCACTTCTGCAGCCGGTTTTGGCTGACTGAACATGTTGCGCATGGTCAGATCATGCCCGTCAAACTGCGCATCCCAGATCATCTGCCCCATCCAGGGCAGAATAACCAGATGTCCACGACTGTTTTCTATCTTCAGCCCTTCCACTCCGCTGGCGTAACGAAACGCGGTAACCGTGAAATCGCTATTTTTCAGTAAGATTCGCGGATGCTCTGCAAAGAGTTCCCGCCACAGCGTGATACGTGTTGTCATGATCGTTCTCCTCAGGAAACCGTCGCTTCAGCCAGATTGTTGCGTACTTTGCTCTCACGCCAGAAGTAGATTCCGACGTACACGAAGCACAACATAGAAACCAGGAACGAAAGTTGCAGCGAGTGGAACATATCAGCCACATAGCCCTGAATTGCCGGAACCACCGCCGCACCGACAATCGCCATGACAATGACAGCTCCCGCCATTTCAGTATGCTCGTTATCCACGGTATCCAGCGTACCGGCGTAGATTGTCGCCCAGCAGGGTCCAAACAGGACGCTCACCAGCACGGCGACGTACACGGCACTGAAGCTTGGCGCCAGCGCAACATAGACGAGGAACAGCGCGCCAATGATGGAGTATAGGATCAGCACTTTTTCCGGATTGAAGCGCGTCATCAATATGTTGGCGATAAACTTCCCGATAAAGAAGCAGGCAAAGCTATAGACCATGAAGGTTGAGGCATCACGCTCGTTGATATCACCCAATTCCAGTGCCAGACGGATAGTGAATGACCACACCGCAACCTGCATCCCCACATACAGGAACTGCGCAACAATCCCACGGCGGAAACGGGCATTGCTGGCCAGATAACGCAGCGTATCCATCGCTGACGGACGCTTATGACTCGCCGTTTGCGCGACTTTGCAGGTCGGGAAGCGGGTCAGCAGGAACAACACCATCACCACAACCAGTACCATAATCATGTACTTGTAAGGCTCAAGGGTATTTTCCAGCATCAACACTTTAAAGTTGTGGATCTGTTCCGCGTTCATCCCAGCCATCTGTTTTTCCAGACTCTCACCTTCAGAGAAGACCAGATATTTGCCCAGCAGAATACCGGCGGCGGCGCCAATGGGGTAAAAGGTCTGGCTGATGTTCAGGCGTAAAGTGGCATACGCTTTTGGGCCGATCATGGAGCTGTAGGTATTAGCTGCCGTTTCCAGGAAGCTCAGGCCAATCGCAATCGCAAAAATTGCCGCGAGGAACATGGTGTAGGTGGCCATGTGCGATGCCGGGAAAAAGAGCGTACAGCCAACAATATATAGCGTCAGCCCCATTAAGATGGCAATTTTATAGCTGGTCTTTTTAATCACCAAAGATGCAGGAATCGCAATTAAAAAATATCCGCCATAAAAGGCACTCTGCACTAATGCCGAGGCAAAGTTGCTGAGTGAAAATACGCTTTTGAATTGCGTAATCAGAATATCATTTAATGCGGCTGCGCATCCCCATAATGGGAATAAACAGGATAACAAAATAAACTGGAACAGAGGTGTCTTATTCAGATAGCCGTCGGGCATCTGAATGATGTTTTTATCGTTCATAGTGCTACCTTTTACAATGCAGGAGTATTATTCGTTTAAGGTAAGAAACTCATTAAATTGTTCGATGCTTGGATAAGATGATTGAGTGCCTTTCCCGGTAACGCTAAATGCAGCGAAGAGAACGGCTTTTTTCATGGCGGCTTCGACATCACCGCTTTGAACGTAATAATGGGCAAAACAACCGATGAAAGCGTCGCCTGCGCCACTGGTATCGACAGCGTTCACTTTAAACGCCGGAACATGGACTTCCTGGTCACGCGTCATCCACAACGCACCTTTCTCACCCATGGTGACGATAATATTGTTCAAACCTTTATCAACCAGAGAACGTGCCGCTGCGCGAATATGGTCATAAGTATCCACTGGCATACCGGTTAATATTTCCAGCTCGGTTTCGTTCGGCACAAAAAAATCACATTTACAGGCATAAGACATATCTAATTCCCGTAATGCAGGGGCGGGATTTAGTAACACTTCGATACCGTGTTTTTTGCCAAATTCAATCGCGTGATAAACGGTTTCCAGCTGCACTTCCAGTTGCAGGACAATAAGCTGACATTTTTTCAGATCTTCCGCCGCACGATCGATATCTTCCGGGGAGAGAAATTTGTTCGCTCCTTTAATAATCAGAATACTGTTGCTGGAGTTCGCATTAACAAAGATCGGTGCGACACCGCTGCTGGTGCAGGGTACCTTTTCGACATAGGTGGTATTAATCCCCCAGGATTCGAGATTGCGAATAGTGTTATCCGCAAAAATATCATCACCGACTTTTGTCAGCATCAGTACTTTGGAATTGAGCTTAGCAGCCGCAACGGCCTGATTTGCGCCTTTGCCCCCGCAGCCAATTTTGAACGCCGGCGCTTCCAGCGTTTCCCCTTCTTTGGGCATCTGGTTGATGTAGGTGATGAGATCCACCATGTTGGAGCCAATAACCGCGATATCCATTTTACTACCTCTCAGAAACAATCACACTATAATGATATTAAAATAACATTATCATGTTACTTTCGTATCATTTGTGACTAGGATCGCGATTGGAAGATCATTTTATTGTTTATTTATTACGCTAAATGTTGCGACCCCATCACACTACAAATAACGAAGTTGCTTACAATTGACTGAAAGTTAACTGGATATAATCAATAAAACGTGAAAAAACACGCTTTTATTTCCGAATAGTCAGACGTATAGTAATGCGGCAATGCCATGTTCTCAGAAACACAAAAATGTTACTGAAGGAACATGGGAACATGATTCGTGGAGAAGCACATGGAAACTAAGCAAAAAGAACGTATTCGACGTCTGATGGAATTGTTGAAGAAGACCGACCGAATCCATCTGAAAGAGGCGGCACGAATGCTGGAAGTTTCCGTGATGACTATTCGTCGGGATCTCAGTCAGGATGACGAGCCGTTACCGCTTACGCTGCTCGGTGGTTACATTGTGATGGTGAACAAGCCCGCCGCCATCGTTAATGCCCCAGTGCCTGCGCAAAAACAGTATCACCGCGACGATTTACCGGTTGCCATTCTGGCCGCGGGACTGGTAAGTGAAAATGATCTGGTCTTTTTTGATAATGGTGCGGAAATGCCGTTGGTGGTCAGCATGATCCCGGATGATATTTCCTTTACCGGAATTTGCTACTCGCACCGGGTATTCGTGGCGCTAAATGAAAAACCCAACGCCACGGTGATTCTTTGCGGAGGCACCTATCGGGCGAAAAGTGACGCCTTTTACGATACCAGCACCCCCTCTCCGCTGGATGCGCTCAACCCACGAAAAGTATTCATCTCCGCCAGCGGCGTCCATGAGCATTTCGGCGTTAGCTGGTTCAATCCGGACGATCTAGCCACAAAACGCAAAGCAATGGAACGCGGATTACGCAAAATTCTGCTGACGCGCCACGCCCTGTTCGATGAGGTCGCCCCCGCCAGCATTGGTCCACTCTCCACCTTTGACGTACTGATAAGCGACCGTCCGTTACCGGCAGATTACGCAACCCACTGCCGGAACGGCTCTGTCAAAGTGATCACCCCGGATTCAGACGGCGACTAACTCACTCAAAGAACACGGTGATTTTGTTAAACATCGACGGATCGGACTGATTGCGGGCCACTTTCACCACATCTTCAAGCTTGTCGATCTGGCTTATCATCTGCTCAAGACGTTGATCGTCGTTGACCAGTAGCCAGATGCGGCTCTTATCGCTGTCCTGAATCGGTAGACAGAGGATGCCTTCTACGTTGAACGCACGACGGGCGAACAGGCCGCAAACGTGAGTCATTACGCCCGGATGGTTACGTACGGTGAGTTCCAGGATTACGTTGTCATGAGTCTGCTGTTGCATGGCTTATTCCCCCACCATTTCTGTGTTTGCCGCACCCGGCGGCACCATCGGGTACACTTTTTCTTCGGCATCGATGCGCACGTGGATCAGCGCAGGTCCAGGGCGATTAATAATCTCCTGCAACGCTGCCTGTGGGTCCGCTTCGTTATTCAGATCGCAGGTTTCGAGACCAAACCCGGCAGCTATCTGCATAAAGTTAATCATCCCCGGATAGGTCGCGGCAAAAACACCCTGCTTATAGAACAGACTCTGCTGTTGATATACAAGACCTAACGCTTCGTTATTCATCAGAATGATTTTAATATCCAGCTGATTTTCGCTGGCGGTCGCCATTTCCTGAATATTCATCATCAGGCTGCCATCGCCGGAGAAGCACAGCACTTTTTTGTCTGGGTTAGCCAGGGCCGCACCAATCGCCGCAGGCAGGCCAAAGCCCATGGTTCCCAGACCGCCGGAGGTCAGCCACTGGCGCGGACGATTCAGCGGGTAAGCCTGTGCCGCCCACATCTGATGCTGGCCTACGTCGGTGGTGATAATGGCGCTGTCGTCTACGCAGGCAGCCACGGCGTTGATCAATCCATAGTGGCTGAGCGGATTTTTTTCCTGGGGGATCGTGCATGGAAATTCTTGCTGCAGGTCAGACACCAGTTGATGCCACTCTTCACGCGGCTGCGCTTCAATCTGCGGGATCAATTGTGCCAGAACCTCATCGACATCTGCCTGGATCGCCACGTGCGGCTGTTTGATTTTACCCAGCTCCGCGCGGTCAATATCCACGTGAATGATTTTGGCATTCGGGCAGAACTGTTCGGTTTTACCAATCGCCCGGTCATCAAAACGTGCGCCCAGAACAATCAGTAAATCCGCTTCTTGCAGAATAAAGTTGGTGCTGCGTGCGCCATGCATGCCCAGCATGCCTAACGACAGCGGATGCGCTTTTGGCAGCATGCCGAGCGCCATCAACGTCATGGTGGTAGGCAGTTTTGCTTTTTCGGCCAGTTCACGCACCCTCTCAGGCGCATTAATTACGCCGCCGCCGAGATACAGCACCGGGCGTTTAGCGGCGTTAATCATAGCTGCAGCATCGCGAATGCTGTCCTGGCTGAACGCTGGTGCCGCTATTTTCTGAGCGGGTTCCGGCATATCTTCGATTTCAAAAACGGCGGTTTGAATATCCTTAGGAATGTCTATCCACACCGGGCCTGGACGTCCGGACTGCGCAATGCGGAACGCATCGCTCATGACCTGCGGTAATTCACTGATATGGCGGACCAGATAGTTATGCTTAGTGATGGGGATAGAGATGCCGTAGGTGTCGACTTCCTGGAAAGCGTCGGTGCCGATCATTGAGGCCGGAACCTGCCCGGTGATACACACCAGCGGGATGGAATCCAGACGCGCATCGGCAATGGCGGTTACCAGGTTGGTTGCGCCCGGTCCGCTACAGGCCATACACACAGCGGGTTTGCCATCGGTTCTCGCCATTCCCTGCGCGATAAACCCCGCGCCCTGCTCGTGGCGCGCCAGGATATGACGGATTTGTGTGCTTTGGCTTAAGGCGTCATAGACGGGAAGAATCGAGCCGCCTGGAATACCGGTGACGACCTGAATCCCCTGACGTTCCAGGAAATGAACGATGAATTCTGCGCCCGTAAAACGCGTACGCTTGGATGTTATGCCCGAACTTGCCATGCTCCAGTCCTTTTATTCTGGGCCTTTGCTCCGGGCAGGTCTCTGAAACGAAAAACCCCGCCCGGTTTGCGCCGGCGGGGTTTTGGAATCGTGTGTTGATTCGGACCCTACGGCGCATTGCCGACGACCACCACCACACGCACGACGACCGCTGCGCGAGATGGCGCAGTTTTTAGTAGGGTCGCAGTCAGCATGGAAGGGTTCATTAGGGACCTGTCTGTTTGTTGATTAACTGGATTTATACAAACACAGGTTTTTCAGCGTGACAATGGAAAAATTTTCATCTGCACAAAAATGCTTCAACGATCACATTTAATTGTATGTCGTGCAAAAACAAAAAACCCCGCCGGAGCGAGGTTTTTTCAGCGTTGTGCGGTTGGTAGCCGCCGAACACACTGTGTTATGTCAACGAAAAAAGTATACGCGTTCTACGAAGAACACGCAATTTCGGCACGAATTTTGATGTTTTTGAGTATGGAACATGAATAGCGTAACGTCCATAAAATACTGTTAATTTATACAGTATTTATCTATAATGTCTCGGTACGCAATGTGTTATGCGGGGGCCGCATCGTAAACCGGCGCATCAAAGTCCTGGCTGAAACGGGTGGTGCCGTCAGCGCCTTAACCCCCGCGTGAGCACACTGTGTTATGTCAACAAAGGTGCTGGCAACAGGCAGCGGCGAGGTACGTCAGCACCGTGCTCCTTGTACCAAAAGGAGAGCGTATGAGCCTCGTGGATATCGCTATTCTTATCCTCAAACTCATTGTTGCAGCACTGCAACTCCTTGATGCCGTTCTGAAATACATTAAGTAATTCAGATTCAAGTCGCACCTAAGGGGGGCGGATAACACTCCGCTCCCCTTTCACCTTCTCCCTGGTGCTTGTATCGCGTCAATATGTTACGTTTTTATGACATCCTCAGGGAAGAATTCCGCCATGACGCTTTCTGTTTTCTGCATTTTGCTGTTCGCCGCACTGCTGCATGCCAGCTGGAATGCCATCGTAAAAGCGGGAAACGACAAGCTGTACTCGGCGATCAGCGTCAGCGGAACCGCTGCGATTATGGCGCTGATTTGTTTACCCTTTGCGCCGCAACCCTCTGCCGCCAGCCTGCCGTTTTTGGCTGTCTCAACCGCATTACAGGTGGTCTATACCGTCCTGGTCGCTAAAACCTATCAGGTTTCGGATATGAGCCAGACCTATCCTCTGATGCGCGGCACAGCGCCACTGCTGGTCGCGATTATCAGCGTCCTGTTTCTTGGCGATAGCCTTTCGCTACTCGCCTGGGTGGGGATTGCCACCATCTGTCTGGCTATTCTCGGGATGGCATTTAGCGGACGCAGCGGTTCGCAACGCGGGATTATCCTGGCGCTCATTAACGCCTGCTTTATCGCCGGTTATACGCTGGTTGATGGCACCGGCGTACGTTTATCAGAAACCACGCTGGGCTACACGCTGTGGACCTTCTTTCTGAACGGCTCCTGCCTGCTGGGCTGGGCGATGATCGCCAGACGCCGGGAAGCGTCGCGCTATCTGGTACAGCAGTGGAAGAAAGGTATTCTTGGCGGCATTGGCACAATGGGTTCTTACGGCCTGGCGCTGTGGGCCATGACCCAGGCTCCGTTGGCGGTAGTCGCGGCGCTGCGTGAAACCTCTATCCTGTTTGGCGCGCTGCTCGCGTGGCTGCTACTGAAAGAGAAGGTTGCCGGAATACGTCTTGTCGCGGCAGCAGGTATTGCCGTAGGCGCAGTTTTACTACGCTTATCATGATCGCGTTGTAAACCCGATGCAATCCGGCAACATTTGTTGCCGCTTTTTGTTTACATTTCCTGCCGTCCATCACATAAACATTCCAGCCCACTATCTGGCCTTCTTTTTCTGTTGTGGTAGATTCCACGCGCATTTACGGGAAAGTGCAGCACCTTATTCTTCTTTTTTCTCTTTTTTAAAAGTAATCAGCGAAATGAAAAGGCATAGAAGCGTCAATTTGTTGTTGATGTTGGTATTACTGGTGGCGGTAGGTCAGATGGCGCAAACCATTTATATCCCCGCGATTGCTGATATGGCGCGTGAACTGAACGTTCGCGAAGGGGCGGTGCAAAGCGTAATGGCCGCCTATCTGTTGACCTATGGTCTATCACAACTGGTTTACGGTCCCCTTTCAGACCGCGTTGGCCGCCGCCCGGTTATCCTCGCTGGGATGTCTATTTTTATGCTGGCCACGCTGGTCGCGATTACCACGCATAGCCTGACGGTACTGATTATCGCCAGTGCCATCCAGGGGATGGGAACGGGCGTCGGCGGTGTGATGGCGCGAACGTTACCGCGCGATCTGTACGAAGGCACGCAACTGCGCCACGCCAATAGTCTGTTAAACATGGGGATTCTGGTCAGTCCGCTGTTAGCTCCGCTGATTGGCGGTGTGCTGGATACAGTGTGGAACTGGCGTGCCTGCTATATTTTTCTGTTGATTCTGTGTGCGGGCGTGACATTTAGCATGGCACGCTGGATGCCGGAAACGCGCCCTGCAGGTGCGCCGCGTCCACAGCTGATCGCCAGCTACAAAACCCTGTTTGGTAATAGCGCTTTCACCTGTTACGTGCTGATGTTGATCGGTGGTCTGGCGGGTGTTGCGGTCTTTGAGGCCTGCTCCGGAGTATTATTGGGCGCACGTCTCGGTCTAAGCAGCATGGTGGTCAGTATCCTGTTTATCCTGCCCATCCCGGCGGCGTTTTTCGGCGCATGGTTCGCCGGTCGCCCGAATAAACGTTTCTCGACGCTAATGTGGCAGTCGGTGACCTGCTGTCTGGTAGCGGGTTTAATGATGTGGATCCCAGGGCTGTTTGACGTGATGAACGTCTGGACGCTGCTGGTTCCTGCCGCACTGTTTTTCTTCGGCGCCGGAATGTTGTTTCCGCTGGCAACCAGCGGTGCAATGGAGCCTTTCCCGTTCCTGGCAGGCACGGCCGGCGCGCTGGTTGGGGGATTACAGAACATTGGTTCCGGCGTGCTGGCGTGGTTCTCTGCCATGCTGCCGCAGACCGGGCAAGCCAGTCTGGGCCTGCTGATGACCCTTATGGGGCTGTTGATTTTTGTTTGCTGGATTCCGCTGGCGTCACGCGTGTCGCATCAGGGACAGGCGGTTTAAGCGTATGATGGCCCGGCTTATCGCCGGGCTTTTCGCATTCTGGCGTGATAATCGTCGTCAGTAACGGTTCCAGCGCCGGACGCCAGGCTCCCTCCTCACCATCATAGAACTGCGTATCCGCATTGATAGCATAGGGAATTTTCGCTTTTTTCAGCTCGCACGCCATAAAGCGGGCAAACGCCATTTGCGAGGCAGAAGGCGCGTTTCTGATGGTTTCTCCCGGCGACCAGCCCCCTACCCAACTGACATGCCCGGTTTTCTGCTGCCAATGAATGGCGGTATTGATACGGGCGCGAATGGCGGCCTTTTCTGCCGCAGTCCCTGAGGTCCACGGATATTTGCCGTTATTTTTCAGCGGTCCCCACGGAAAAATATGCCATTGGGCCAGCACCGTATTCTGACTTTGCGGCGGCAGCTTTAGGTTGGCCAAATCTTCCGGAGCGGCATGCAGTTTCGGCGCGATAAAAATCATTCGCTGTGGATCGATGGCATGGATGGTTCGAATGGTTTTGTCATACACGCGATTGAGCGACGCCTGATTATGGTTGAGCTTATCAGAGGGGTCGTAGATCAGGTCGAACCCCAGCAACGGCGAGCGTTGACCAAAGTAATGCGCCACCGCCACCCACCAGTTAACCACCTCTTTTTCGTTCCCGGCGCTGGGGTCTTTTTTATATTCGTCTGCCTGATAGGCAATGATCGGGATCACGCCATACTGCTCGCAGGCTTCCACCAGCTTGCGCAGATGAATCAGCCGCGCCTCCGTAGGCTCTCCCGCTACGCGAATGCGTACGTGGGCCAACCCTTTCGCCTTGTAGTCCCGCACTACCAGCGGATCGAATTCACGGATACCCCGATCGGTGCGCGCCCAATCTACGTCCATCCCAACGCCAAGCTGCTGCGCGTACTGCGCCGCCGTCAGCGCAGGTTGCGCGGCACACACGGTGGCGCTGGCCAACAGTAAGAGGGAAACAATCGGCTTTAACACGGTCGTCCTTACGCAAATCATCAGGAGTGATATCACGTATTTAGCACGCTTTTTCACTTTCCGTGTAGAGAGAAAGCGTAAAAAATATTCGCGGTCCGCTTATTTTACCTGCTCCTGAAGCCAGCTAATAAACGCCTCGATTTTCGGCCACTGCCTGCCGGGCAGCGTGGTGATGTAGTAATGCTGATGGCATTTCAGCGCCATATCGCCAAAAGGCGCGACCAGTTCTCCGCTGTCGAGACGTTTTTGCACCAGACGCTTTCGGCCCATCGCCACGCCGATATGGTTCATGGCGGCAATTACCGCTAAATCAGAACGATCGAAACCAATCCCCGATGATGTCGGCAAATTCGCCGTAAAATGCTGCGCCCAGCTGTGCCATTCATCGGTTCCTGAGTCGTTACTCCATGCCTGTCTGTCGTGCAGCAAGGTGCAGTGCGGCAAATTCACTAACGAACCGGTAAGGTCATGGCGGCGAGCGTAGTCCGGGCTGCATACCGGCAGGATCTCTTCATCCATCAGGAAGTGGTGCGTAAGCTGCGCGGAGGGCGCATCGTCAAAATAGATAGCCAGATCGACCCCGGCACGCTGCAGATTGACGTTGTCGTTGCCGGTCAGGATGGTCAGTGAAATTGACGGGTAGCGACGGGTAAAGTCACCGAGCGCCGGAACCAGCCAGCACTGGGCGATAGAAGGTCGAGAGTAGACGGTGAGCGTCCCGGACAACTCCTGATTTTTAATATCGAGGATTTCCTGATTGAGCGTATCCAGCGACGATTTCAGCGCCCAGAACACCCGCTTACCCTCGTGGGTGAGTTCCACTTTACGGTGCGAACGGACAAACAACTGAATGCCCAGTTCCTCTTCCAACTGATTAATGCGATGGCTAACGGCGCTGGGGCTTAACGATAACTCATCTGCCGCCAACGCAAACGATTGATGCCGGGCCGCCACTTCAAAAGTATACAGCTTTGACAGCTGCCAGCCATTGAGCAGCCGGTTTCTGACCTCGCGTAGGGGATCCAAACTCACCTCCTGTCCTCCTGATTCATTCGCCGGAGTGTAAAAAACTTCGCTGCAAAAATCAGCATAAAGATGAATCAAGGTGAACCATATCGCATAAACATAGTGTAATTAGACGTAAATCACTCACTTGATGCAATCTGGCTCATGTGAAAGGAGATTTATATCGTTTGTCAGACGGTGCCTTATTTTTGTCCAATAACCTTATATTAATCACAGGGCAAGGTGAGCTATGCACTCTCAAATCTGGGTTGTGAGCACGCTGCTGATAAGCATCGTGTTAATCGTTTTGACCATCGTGAAGTTCAAATTCCACCCGTTTCTGGCGCTGCTGTTAGCCAGTTTCTTCGTGGGTACGATGATGGGGATGGGGCCGCTGGATATGGTCAATGCCATTGAGAGCGGCATCGGCGGTACGCTGGGCTTCCTCGCGGCGGTTATCGGCCTTGGGACCATTCTGGGCAAAATGATGGAGGTGTCCGGCGCGGCCGAACGCATCGGTCTGACGTTGCAGCGCTGCCGCTGGCTTTCAGCGGATGTCATTATGGTGCTGGTCGGGCTGGTTTGCGGGATCACGCTGTTCGTTGAAGTCGGCGTGGTGCTGTTGATTCCACTGGCCTTTTCGATTGCTAAAAAAACCAATACCTCATTACTGAAGCTGGCGATTCCGCTGTGTACGGCGCTGATGGCGGTACACTGCGTCGTACCTCCGCATCCGGCCGCCCTGTTCGTGGCGAATAAGCTGGGCGCGGACATTGGCACCGTGATTGTCTACGGCTTACTGGTGGGTTTAATGGCCTCGCTTGTCGGTGGGCCGCTGTACCTGAAATTCCTCGGTAACCGTCTGCCATTTAAACCAGTACCGGCTGAGTTTTCCGACCTGAAAGTGCGTGATGAAAGCACGCTGCCATCGCTGGGCGCGACGCTGTTTACCGTACTGCTGCCGATTGGCCTGATGCTGGTCAAAACCGTCGCTGAGCTGAACATGGCGAAAGGCAGTACGCTGTATACGCTGTTGGAGTTTATTGGTAACCCGATCACCGCGATGTTTATCGCCGTTTTCGTAGCCTATTACATTCTCGGCCTGCGTCAGCACATCGGTATGAGTGCGCTGCTGACCCACACCGAAAACGGTTTTGGCTCGATTGCTAACATTTTGCTGATTATCGGCGCAGGCGGCGCATTCAACGCTATTCTCAAGAGCAGCGGGCTGGCGGATACTCTGGCGCTGATCCTCTCAAACATGCATATGCACCCGATTCTACTGGCGTGGCTGGTCGCTCTGATTCTGCATGCGGCGGTAGGTTCTGCCACGGTGGCTATGATGGGCGCGACGGCAATCGTTGCCCCGATGCTACCGCTGTACCCCAACGTTAGCCCGGAAATTATCGCCATTGCCATCGGTTCCGGCGCTATTGGCTGCACGATCGTCACCGATTCCCTGTTCTGGCTGGTGAAGCAGTATTGCGGCGCCACCCTGAATGAAACGTTCAAATACTATACGACCGCGACATTTATCGCGTCCGTTATTGCACTGGCTTGCACATTCCTGCTTTCCTTTATTATCTAAGCGCGAAGAGACTGACTATGGAAAACATTCAAACACTTATCGCCCAGCATCCTTTAGTGGAAGATCTGGTGGCTCTGAAAGAGACAACCTGGTTTAACCCTGGCACCACCTCTCTTGCGGAAGGTTTACCGTATGTTGGCCTGACAGCACACGACGTTGAGGACGCCCACGCGCGTCTGACGCGCTTCGCACCGTATCTGGCGCAGGCCTTCCCGGAAACCGCCGCCACCGGGGGCATTATCGAATCTGAGCTGGCCGCAATCCCTGCCATGCAAAAACGGTTGGAAAAAGAGTTCGGGCAACACATTAACGGCGAAGTCCTGCTGAAGAAAGACAGTCATTTGTCGATTTCAGGCTCGATTAAAGCGCGTGGCGGCATTTATGAAGTACTGACCCATGCGGAAAAACTGGCGCTGGAAGCCGGTCTGCTGACCACCAAAGACGATTACCGCGTTCTGCTTTCACCGGAGTTCAAACAGTTTTTCAGCCAGTACAGCATCGCGGTTGGCTCCACCGGCAACCTGGGGATGTCGATTGGTATCATGAGTGCCCGCATTGGCTTTAACGTCACGGTGCATATGTCCGCTGACGCCCGCGCGTGGAAAAAAGCCAAACTACGCAGCCACGGCGTAACGGTAGTGGAGTACGAAGAAGATTACGGCGTGGCGGTTGAACAAGGTCGTAAGGCGGCGCAGTCCGATCCGAACTGCTTCTTTATCGATGATGAAAATTCCCGCACGCTGTTCTTAGGCTATGCGGTCGCCGGTCAGCGTCTGAAAGCGCAGTTTGCCCAGCAGGGGCGCGTGGTGGATGCCGATCATCCTCTGTTTGTCTACCTACCGTGCGGCGTCGGTGGCGGCCCTGGCGGCGTGGCGTTTGGCCTGAAGCTGGCATTCGGCGATAACGTGCACTGCTTCTTCGCTGAACCGACTCATTCACCGTGCATGCTGCTGGGGATTTACACCGGGCTGCACGATACCATTTCCGTACAGGACATCGGTATCGACAACCTGACGGCGGCGGATGGGCTGGCGGTGGGTCGCGCCTCGGGCTTTGTTGGCCGGGCGATGGAGCGTCTGCTCGACGGTCTGTACACCCTGGACGATCAGACAATGTACGATATGCTGGGCTGGCTGGCGCAGGAAGAAGGCATTCGTCTTGAGCCGTCGGCGCTGGCAGGCATGGCTGGCCCTCAGCACGTTTGCGCCTCCACGGATTACCAGCAGATGCATGGCTTCAGCGCGGATCAGCTCAATAACGCCACCCATCTGGTGTGGGCAACCGGCGGCGGCATGGTGCCGGAAACCGAGATGGCGCAATACCTGGCGAAAGGGCGCTAATCTCAGCGCAGCATCGCCATCAGCTCCATCGGTGAGCGATGCTGCTTAATGAGATCGCGCATAACTCGCATATGCGGCGCGGTATGATTGAAAAAAGCGCTGTATCCACCGCAAATCGCACTCTTTCCATTTCTGCCACGGTGCTTAGGACAGTCGCCGTGGCAAAAACGCAGCAGTGAACACGCCTGACATTCCGCGCTCAGCGTGGTTCTCTTGGACTGACCAAATTCCCCTGCCCGAGGGCTGGCATTGAGCTCACCCAGCGATGTGTGATGAATATTACCCAAGCGATAATCAGGGTAAACATAGTGATCGCACTGATACAAATCGCCATTCGCTTCCAGGGCAAAAGCATGCCCACAGGTAGAGCTTAGCGAACACATCTGCGCCGGATGCCCGCACCATACCCCGAGGGTTGAATCGAATAACTGGACGAATACACGGCCAATATCTTCTCTGACCCAGATATCAAAGACGGAATTCAGAAAGGTTCCCCATGCCTGCGGCGGGACCGAGTCGGCGGTAAGCTCGCCTTTTTCATCATATTCAACCAGCGGAATGAACTGCAAAAACGGCGTGCCGCACTGGCGAAGGTAACGATACATTTGTCCGGGCTGCTGGCTGTTCAGGCGGTTAATCACTACCAACAGATTGAACTCCACCTGATACTCACGAAGTCTGGCAATGGCCTCCACCACCTTATGGTGCGTCGGTTTTCCGCTGCGGTTAACGCGATAAGCATCATGCAACTCGGCCGGGCCATCCAGGGAAATCCCAACCAGCCAGCCGTTATCGCGTAAAAACTGACACCATTCGTCATTGAGCAAAATTCCGTTGGTCTGGAAAGCGTTATGGATTTGCTTCCCTTCCCCGTACTGTTTTTGCAACGCCACCACGCGGCGAAAAAAGTCGATCCCACAAAGAGTCGGCTCACCGCCCTGCCAAGCGAACATCACTTCGGACCCCGGCTGCGCGGCGATATGCTGGCGAATAAACGTCTCTAAGGTAGCGTCATCCATTGTGGGTTGAGTGGGTTTCTCAATGTAAAAACAGTAGCGACAATCGAGGTTACAACGAGAGCTGGCCGGCTTGGCCATGACCTGACATCCTGTCATGCTAAATTCCCGATAAATGCCATAAGTTGGCGGACATGCGCTACAGCAAACAGTATTGCGAGGGATAACACCGCGAGGGAGATCATAAATTTGTCACGCACCGCATGAGATTCAGAAAAATCGCTATGACTGACATCCATCAGGTTGCGGCTACGGGTATAACGCCAGAGAACGATTGCCACCAGCGCCAGCACTACAATTGAAACCCAAAACAGGAACCCCGTCTGATGCCAGTTGTGCTTTAGCGCCAGCGCCATTAACGCGCCATAGCCCAACAACGTGCGAAACCAGGCCAGCGAGGTACGTTCCGGTTGTAACCCTGGATCGGCGATCCGTCGCGATTTACGGCTATCCGGCATACAGTACCAGTCCCATGACAATCACCGCGACGATCATCAAAATCAGGCTGATGATTAACAGGCTATGGGTGTACGGCAAGTCCTCTTTCAGACGCATTGCCTTTTCATTGCGCAGCCAGCGCAGGTAACCATAAATCGCCAGGCCACCGGCAAACAGGCACAACAACAGCGCCAGCAGTTCACGAATTACCGGCGTGGCAAAATCCGGGGCCAGTTGGTCAAGACCCACACCCGCCGCCAGAAACCCCAGCGAGGTGCGGATCCACGCCAGAAAAGTACGTTCATTTGCCAACGAGAAGCGGTAATCCGGCGCTTCACCAAGGCGGGAAATCTTCATCCAAACTCCTCTGGTTGTCATTGCCGGATGGTGGCTCGCGCCTTATCCGGCCTACAAGTAAGTGCAAATAAGGATATTTGCGCCAACTGGCATTGTAGTCAGAACTTCTGCTTTTTCTCTTCCACTTTTACGCCCCGAGTCGGTAAACCGGTGTCGTAATCGCGTACTACCGGAGAATAGCCGTCTTCAGGGCGCGGGCGAAAAGCGCCCATCCAGCGCGGTGCGGCATCAGGTCGCCACGGACGCAAACTCCATTGATAAGTGCGGAACGGATCGCGGATTTTATCCATGTAGTCCAGCAGCGCGTCGTGCATCTGGCAACGAACGTCGGCCAATTGTGGCGAATCAATCAGATTGTGTAGCTCATCAGGATCGTTACGCCTGTCGTAAAGCTCATCGCTGGTAAACAGATTTAATACCAGTTTCCAGTCGTCCGTCACCCAGCAGCGTACCGGAATAAATCCGCCAAAACTGTCATGTTCAATCTCATAACGGTTGAACTCCACCATCACACCGCGCGGCTTTTCAACGGCAAGAATGTTTTCACCCGGCAGGATTTGCGGCTTCTCAATACCCGCCAGCGCCATCATCGTCGGCAGCAGATCGATATGGCTGACCGGCGTGTCTACCTGCATAGACTCTCCCTGCGGCGGGCGCATAATCAGTGGAATTCGTGTGATATCGTCATACATCGCGGCCCCTTTACTGATGAGCTTATGCGCCCCCATCATCTCACCATGATCGGAGGTATAAATGACCCAGGTATTCTCTCGCTGTTGCGGCGTTAAGGCATTGATCACCCTACCTATCTGATCATCAACAAAGTCGTTGCAGGCAAAATAGAGCGGATGGTGATAGCGCCCGTCATCGCCAACCGGGGATGGCATGGCTTGCGACCATAGACGATGGTGCTCGGGCTTATCATGCAAAGCATCGTGGGCTTTCGCACCGAGATCGTAATAAAAATCCTGATATTTCTGCAAATACTCGACCGGACAGGTAAACGGATGGTGCGGCTCATCATAGGAAACAACCATCAGGAACGGTTCCTCGGCACGCGCAGGCTGATGGAGGAAATCGACCGCCCGGTTACTGATGCGGTGCGCCCAGGTAAAGGTTTCATCGATATTGTTGGCTAACAGATCCTCCACGCTATTGAGCCCGTTACGCCACAAACTGATCTCTGCGTCAGTCAGTTCCGCGAGGTAATTGGCTCCGTCATACCAGTAATCAACATCCCACTCGGGCGGACATTCGCCGGTCCCAAAGTAGTCATGTCCGTCGAGATGCCACTTGCCGATGTAGCACGTGTGATAGCCCGCATCTTTAAAATAGCGCCCCATGGTGGAGATATTTTTCCCCGGCGCGACATTATTGGTCCACGGCCCGGACTGGTTGGCATAAATCCCGGTAAACAGCCCCGCGCGGGCCGGCGTACACACCGGTGAACAGGTATAGGCCGAGTTAAAGCGAATACCTTCCGCTGCCAGACTATCAATATTATTGGTGTTCAGCGGTTTACCGCTGTAGCAGCCGACCATATTGGTCGCCTGGGTATCGGTCATAATGAACAGAAAATTGGGCCGGGTCATGCTTCATCCTTAGCGTCATGGACACATTGTGCAGTCGCGTTACGCCGCGTCTGCCAACTGCTGTAAATCAAATAAATTGCGACTGCCACCGTAATGGCGTAGCTGAGGATCGTCAGCCAGCGAGAGTTGTAGCCACCAAACTGCGCCAGACCGGAATAAACGCCAATCATCGCAAACAGGACGCCAACAGAGGCGATTTTCACGTTTTTCCACGGTTTCATGTCTACCGCGAAGGCGTCATGGAATTTAAACGGCGTGGCACGCGGCTTGATGGCACCGATAACCAGCATGACCGCCACATTGATGCAGAAAGTGCAGGCCAGTACGTAGAGGAAGTGAAAGTCGAATTTCACCAGATAGTTGATGGTGATATAGCTGACGATACCCAGCCCCATCGCCACCTTCGCAGCCAGCGCGGGGATGCGCGGAAAGAAAAATCCCATGATCACGATGGTTACCAGCGGAACGTTGTAGATCCCGTTGAGCTGCTTCATCCAGCTGTAAAGCCCCTGCGGCGCATAAGCAATCCACGGCGCGACCAGCACAGAGATCACCGCGACGATAAACCCAAAGCGGCGGCCAATGCTGACCAACTTGTCGGGACTGGCCTGCTCGTTAATCAACCGACGATAAATGCCGAGACTGAACAGCGTCGAAGCGCTGTTGAGGAAACCGCAAAATGCGCTGATGATCGCACCGAACAGCACCGCGCTGAAAAAACCGATCAGCGGCAACGGCATCACTTTGTTTACCAGCGCTGGGTAAGCCATATCTGCTTTTGGCAGATCCTGGAAAAGGTGAAAGGCGATAACGCCCGGCAATACCAGAATCAACGGATCCAGCATCTTCAGCACTGCCGTTAATAATGCTCCTTTTTGTCCTTCCGACAGACTTTTTGACGCCAAAGTACGTTGAACAATCCCCTGATTGGTACACCAGTAGAAAGTATTCACCAGAATAAGCCCGGTCAGCGCCGCGCCGATAGGTACCGGGTCGTGACTTCCGCCAATCGAGTTCAGCATCTGGCTGTGATCCTGGGTTAAACGCGTAATGCCTTCGCTCAGACTGCCTTTACCCATTGCCATTAAACCGAACAGCGGTACCATCAGACCGCCAATCACCAAACCAATACCGTTGATGACATCCGCAATGGCAATCGCCCGCATTCCGCCGACCACGGCGTACAAAATGCCACTTATCCCCAGAACCACCGCCATCAGCCAAATTGCCGTATGCTGGGAAATACCAAAAGTTTCAGTGACATGAAACATACTGTTAAAGGCGAGTGCGCCGGAGTACAAAATGATCGGCAGGAAACAAATCCCTGTGGCGATCAAAAAACAGCAGTCGATGATGATGCGGGTGGTTTTGTCATAGCGCTCTTCAATAAAATCCGGGATGGTAGCGATGCCGCGTTGCAGATAACGCGGTAAAAAAATCAGCGCCAGAAAAATAAGTGGGATCGCTGAAATCACTTCCCAGGCCATTACCGACATTCCGCTGCGGTAAGCCTGGCCGGTAAGTCCTACCAGTTGTTCCGTGGAGAGATTGGTTAGCATCAGCGATGCGGCAATCACCGGCGCTTTTAACGAACGTCCCGCCAGAAAATATCCCTGCTGCGAACCGGTATCCGCTTTGCGTAACTTCCACCAGGTGATTACCGCCACCAGCAGCGTAAAGCCCACAAAGCTTAAAATTTGTAGCGTATTCATCTCATAGCCCTTTTTTTTCATTATGTCCCGGTAGCTGTAGGGTGTAACAGGAGGTATTGCGCACCGGGTCAGGCAGTCAGATTTCTTAAAATAAAAATGTCATATCCCTGAACGGATTTTTTCTGTTAAGTTCAGGTTGTGGGCATAATTCTCCGGCGGGAAATTAAAATGAATGGAAAGATGCAAAGTTCGCATGTAAAAAACGAAACTACGTACAATATTCCCCTGTTGATTAACGAAAATGTGATCTCAAGCGGAATTTCATTGATCTCGCTGTGGCATACCTATGCCGACGAACATTACCGGGTTATTTGGCCGCGCGATAAGAAAAAGCCACTGATAGCTAATTCATGGGTTGCTGTCTATACCGTCCAGGGTTGTGGAAAAATCCTGCTAAAAGGTGGCGAACACATTACTCTCACCGGAAACTGTATAATCTTTTTAAAACCAACCGATATACAGTCTTATCATTGCGAAGGGTTGGTATGGGAACAATACTGGATGGAGTTCACGCCAACCAGCGTAATGGATATTCCGCTACGCCAACAAAGCATTATTTATAATGGTGATATTTATAATCAGGAGCTGGCTGAAGTTTCACAATTAATTACTTCCTCAGACTCAATGATAAATAATCTGGCCGTCGCCTTTCTCACAAAAATAATTTATCAATGGATTTGTCTTATTTACGCTGAAGGTAAAAAAGACCCACAACGGATGCAAATTGAAAAACTGATTGCCACTCTGCATGCCAGCCTGCAAAAACGCTGGAGCGTAGCGGATATGGCAGCCACCATTCCCTGTAGCGAAGCCTGGCTACGCCGTCTGTTTTTACGTTATACCGGAAAAACGCCAAAAGAATACTATCTCGATGCCCGGCTGGAACTGGCGCTGTCACTGCTAAAACAGGAGGGAAATACGGTCGGACAGGTGGCAGATATGCTTAACTTTTTTGACTCGTTTCATTTCAGCAAAGCTTTTAAACACAAATTTGGCTATGCGCCGTCGGCTGTGCTGAAACATGCAAAGTGAAATGGCAACCCCATAGATGTAAGGTGGACAACCTTTTTTGGTACATCCACCTGAAAGGTGCAGAATAATGTAGTAAAAGATGAAATCGTTAGATCAGTGAGCGTAATTCCTCATACGAAAAGATGCGGCCGCGATAACCTAATCCCGTATCAATATTGTAAATAGAGAGGCCAATATTGTTATTTGTATCAAAGACGAAGAAGGATTGTTCTGCGCCAAAATAGACATTGTAATAGTCATTACCTACATCAAAGACCGACGATGTAAGCTCACTACGTTGCCCTGGAAAACTAAACTGATCCAATTGTTCTACCGTTGCAGCGGTTAAATCGACAGCAAGAATGGTAGGTAGGGAATCAAGCGCGGCTGAAGTATAAGAGACGGGATCAGATTCAATAATGCGAACCAACTCATTCCCACTCTCATCCGCACAGGAATTATTGTTAAAGAGAGAAAGGACAAACTTATTTTCACCCCGCCAGGCTTGATACTTGCTGTTTTGAGTAATAAAAACCGCATGCTCTCCGTTGGGATAGTTAAAATCGTCGATATTCACCACACTCAAATTGAGTGTGCTATTCAACACCGGAAAATCCGGATTATCAATAATCCACTCAGGATCGCCTGAGTCAATGTTCAGGCCAATAATAGTGCAGCTTGAACGTGAGTTGACGATTAACTGATTGGTTTCTTTTACATATTCGAGGCTATTAAAATGTACATCGTTGGCATCAGTATTATCCAGTACCGTGGCTCCCAAAAACTCCTGAGAGTAATCGCGCTGCCAGAGTAACCCCCCACTGGCGATGTCATATTTATAAATTACACACTCCAGCTTTTGCTCATCATTCCAGTTATCCAGCAACGAACCCAACAACCAAAGATTACCTTTCTCATCTGTAGTGATGTCGTGATGAAAACCATAGCCAGTAGGTGCGGTATAGGTTTGCGAGACGTTACCCGCCAGGTTAAAACGATACAAAGTGGGGGCAAATGCATGCTTATCAGGATCATACGTTTCACTGGCCAACGCTGACCACAACGCATTGTCTATAATCTTCAGGTTACCGTACATCCAGGGGAAGAGACCGGTAATGCGCAGATCGCCATTAATGTCATAACCATTCCAGGCACTGGTGACAAACCAGCCCTGTCCCAAGGTGCTTTCCGCCATCTCGCTGTCGTCAATATTGATTGTCAGCGCCAGAGGCACATCACCGTAGTCCTGACCCTCTGTTGAAATTGTTACCGTGAAGGTGGTGGTTTCATTGTCCGCCGTGTAAGTATTGATCTCGACAGTATTCAAATAGTCAGCATACAAGCCAACAACGATGACCTGTGTGTGAGAAGTATATTCGTCAGTACTGTAATAGAAGTCTGTATTTGATGTTTTACCATGAACAGTATAATCAAACCTTACCGCTTCTATATTTTCCAATGAAATTAATGCACAAAGTTTGTTTTGATTGTAAGGATTTATTTTCACTGTATACGTTGCTCTCATTTTCTATTCCTTTTTATAAAAAAACAGAATGTAATGACTTTCGCAAAAACAAACCTACATCTCATGTTGGTTTTTTATGTGGATAAGTGCACAAAATGAAACAACCAATATAAAACCACACTATTAATTCAATAAAAATAAATACCACAAATAATTAAAGCATAAATATTCAATTATGAAATATAAATAAAATACATGACTACGCAAGTTTTATTTAAAAGTAAAACATAAATACAAATTAAATATATTTAAAACAATTAAATAAATGATGGTTATGATCATGGTATTTTTGCAAATTAAATCACAAAAAATCACAAACAATCTTTTAATGAGCAATTTTGATTATTAGAGTGATTTTAGATTCATAAAAATATGTCACAGAAACAAATAGTCGTCCGTTACTGAATGAGTATCACCAACTTTGATCTGGAAGCGAATATCATGGAGGTTGACTGAACTATGTTTTCTGAATTTATCGATGTAATACAATCTTTTCTAACAGAACCCGCCATTCTAATAGGATTGTTAGTCGGTTTGGGGTATGCCCTTGATAAAAAACCGCTAATTAAAATTATTACTGGTATGGTCAGCGCGATGGTTGGGTTGATGATGGTGTTATTTGGCGGCTTCCAATTTTCAGCCACCTTTAAGCCTGTCGCTGATGCAGTCAGTAAATCTTACGGTATTCATGGTTATTTAATGGATTCGTATGCCATGAAAGCCGCCACCCAAATTGCTCTCGGGGATAACTTTGGTTATGTGGGCTACGTTTTCGTGTTGGCCTTTTTCACAAACCTTTTGCTGGTATTATTTGGCCGCTATACACGTGTAAAAGGGATCTTCTTAACCGGTAACACCGGAGTTTCCCACTCGCAGGCCGTACTCTGGTTGATCGTATTCTGGTTAGGTTTTGGTTGGGTACAATCAATCATCATTGCTGGTGTTTTAACGGGTATTTTCTGGGCCTTTGCCACAACGTTAATCGCTAAACCCGTTGCGAAAATCACCAATAATGCCGGTTTTACTATCGCCCATAATCAGATGCTCGGGATCTGGTTTTTTTCAAAATTTGCCCACCTGTTTGGCGATGCCGAAAAACAGGATGCAGAAAACATGAAGCTGCCCGGCTGGCTGGCTATTTTTAACCATAATGTAACCGCTATTGCCATTGTGATGACGCTGTTCGTCGGCGGATTTCTGCTGTCGACCGGTATTGAAAATGTTCAATTGATGGCAAAAGGTAAACCCTGGTATATCTATATTATCAACCTCGGACTGCAGTTTTCCATGTATATGGTCATTCTCCTGCAGGGTGTGAGAATGATGGTTGGGGAAATAAATACCTCCTTTAAAGGCTGGCAAGATCGTTTAATTCCCGATGCAATTCCGGCAGTAGATGTTGCCGCTTTATTACCTTTTTCACCAAATGCAGCCACGCTTGGATTCATCTTCTGCACCTTCGGCACCATATTTTCGATGGGCATCCTGCTGATTACCAAAAGCCCTATTATGGTATTACCTGGTTTTGTGCCCCTTTTCTTCTCTGGCGGTCCTATTGGTGTTTTAGCCAACCGGATGGGAGGTTATCGCTCCGTTATCATTTGTACATTCCTGCTGGGGATAATTCAAACCTTCGGCACAGTATGGGCAATTCCCTTAACAGGTCTGGCAGCAGAAGGGGTTGGCTGGACCGGAATATTTGACTGGGCGACATTATGGCCTGCCATTTGCGAATTACTAAAACTGATCGCCACTGTATTCAATCTGGGCCCTTACGCGGGCTAACTAACTTTGCATAAAAAGGATATCGTCATGAAAGACAAAATTAACCTTCTGTTTGTTTGCGGCTATGGTGTCGGGAGTAGCGTAATGTTACAGACGGTCGTCAAAAAAGCGTTGGCTAAATATGATTTCCAGTTCGAATTTGCGATGGAACATACAGCAGCAGGCGAAGTAGGTGGATTTACTGAATGGGCTGATATCTATGCCATTTCAAAAAAACTGATTGATGTCGTCAGTCTGGATCCGCGCCATGGTCAATACCTTATACCCATCGAAAATATTATGG
The DNA here is from genome assembly GCF_006385635.1 of Citrobacter sp. CF971. Taxonomy (NCBI): domain Bacteria; kingdom Pseudomonadati; phylum Pseudomonadota; class Gammaproteobacteria; order Enterobacterales; family Enterobacteriaceae; genus Citrobacter; species Citrobacter sp. CF971. Next base: position 4,915,994 of record NZ_CP041051.1, read on the forward strand.
ACGGAGAAACCATTGGTAAGCAGATTTACGCGGTGATTGAGGCGCATTTCCCACACTTGTTATCTGCCCGGTAAGGAGCAGTGATGAAAGCGATTATCCTGCTATTCGACAGCCTGAATAAACATTATCTGCCACCTTATGGCGATATGATCACCCAGGCTCCCAACTTCCAACGCCTGGCCGCACACTGTACGACGTTCAACAACAGTTATGTTGGCAGCATGCCCTGTATGCCAGCCCGTCGAGAATTGCACACAGGTCGACATAACTTTTTGCACAGGGAGTGGGGACCACTGGAGCCATTTGACGACTCAATGCCAGAGTTACTGAAAAAAGCGGGGATCTACACACATCTAATCAGTGACCATCTGCATTATTGGGAGGACGGCGGTGGTAACTATCATAACCGCTACAGCTCTTGGGAAATCATTCGTGGTCAGGAAGGCGATCACTGGAAAGCCAGTGTTGCAGATCCCGCTATTCCTGAGGTGTTACGCGTGCCCCAGAAACAGACCGGTGGAGGTGTTTCAGGGTTATGGCGACATGACTGGGTAAACCGAAATTACATACAGCAGGAAGCAGACTTCCCGCAAACCTGCGTCTTTACCGCGGGATGTGAATTCCTCGAAAAAAACGCTAAACAGGACAACTGGTTGTTGCAGGTCGAAACCTTCGATCCGCATGAACCTTTTTATACAACCGAAGAGTATCTCTCCTTGTATCAGGATCCCTGGGATGGCCCACATTACGACTGGCCCAGGGGCAAGGTTGAAGAAAGCGCAGAGGCGGTAAAGCATATTCGCTGCCGATATCGGGCCCTTGTGTCAATGTGCGATCGCAATCTGGGACGTATTCTCGACCTGATGGACCGTTTTGACATGTGGAACGACACGATGCTCATTGTCGGTACCGACCATGGTTTCCTACTTGGAGAGCATGGGTGGTGGGCAAAAAATCAGATGCCGTACTACAACGAAGTGGCAAACAATCCTTTATTTATCTGGGACCCACGTGGTGGTCAGCGGGGTGTTCAACGTAACGCTCTGGTTCAGATGATTGACTGGGCGCCGACACTATTGGAGTTCTTTAACCAACCAATCCCTGCTGATGTGCAGGGTCATCCACTGGCGAAAATCCTTGCGGATGACACTCCAGTCCGTGATGCGGCCCTGTTTGGCGTTTTCAGTGGGCATGTCAATGTCACCGATGGCCGCTATGTCTATATGCGCGCGGCGCTACCCGGACGTGAGAATGACATTGCGAACTACACCCTGATGCCAATCAAGATGAATACTCGCTTTGATGTGGCGGAATTACAGTCGTTAACACTGTCCCCTCCATTTAGCTTTACCAAAGGGGTTAAAACGTTGCGTATTCCGTCCCGAGAGAAATACCCAGGAATCAATCGCACGGGCCATTTGTTGTTCGATTTGCACACCGACCCGCAACAGCTTACGCCAATCGATGATAAAGAGGTGGAGGAGCGGATGATTGCCCTGTTGGTACGTCTACTAAAAGAGAGCGACGCTCCAGCAGAGCAATTTATTAGACTGGGTTTAACGCTTTAACCCATTCCCCAGAAGAGCACCGCCAGCAATTGCGGGGTGATAATCCTCAGGAACATGACCAGCGGATAAACGGTGGCGTAGGAGAGCGCTGCCGCCCCGCTGGTGGCATGCAGGTTGTTAGCAAACGCCAGCGCAGGAGGATCGGTCATTGAGCCGGCCAGCATGCCGCACAGCGTCAGATAGTTCATTTTGGCGAATATCCGCGCCAGCAAGCCCACGGTAATGAGCGGAATCGCGGTAATGAAAATACCGTAGCCCACCCAGCTCAGACCATCGCCCTGCGTCAGTGTATGAACAAAATCACCGCCTGACTTCAGACCAACCACCGCGAGAAACAGTACGATACCCAACTCTCGCAGCGCCAGGTTAGCGCTGGGAGGCATAAACCAGTACAGCTTACCTATGCTGCCAATACGTCCAAGAATCAAAGCCATAATCAGCGGCCCACCGGCCAGCCCCAGCTTTAACGCCACCGGGAAACCCGGGATAAACAGCGGGATTGACCCCAGCAGAACACCCAGTCCGATACCGATAAATACCGGTAGCATCTGCACCTGCTGCAGTTTTTGCTGCGCGTTACCAACAACATTGGCAACGGCGTCAATCGACGAAGGGCGCCCAACCAGATTGAGGATGTCCCCGAATTGCAGGCTGGCGTCGCTGCTGGCTACCAGCTCAACCCCCGCACGGTTCAGGCGGGAAATCACCACGTCGTAACGTTCTTTAAAGTGCAGATCGCGGATACGTTTACCCAGCACTTGTTCGTTGGTCACCACCACGCGCTCAACGCGTAAATCAGTCCCGCGTGTCGACAACGATGTGTCCACCTCCTGACCAATCACCACCTGCGCGTTGTGCAGATCGGCTGGCTGCCCGACCAGGTGTAGCAGGTCGCCCATCTGGATAACTGTCCCTGGCGACGGCACCATCAATGTCTCGTCACGTTTCAGACGCGAGCAGATGATTTTGTCGCTGTTCAGAATCGGGACATCCTGAATTGCCATATTATTGATGTTTGGGTTTTCCACACGGATGTTCATCGTCTGAATCAGTGCATGCCCGTTGGTTAGCGTGGATTCATGCTGCTGGGCTTCAGCATCGACGTTAACGCGGAAAATAAGGCGCATCAGCCACATGGTGAGTAAAATTCCGCAAATGCCGAAAGGATAAGCCATGGCATAGCTCATCCCCATCTGGTCTACCACATCGCCAGGGGTACCCAGATCGCGCAGAATTTGCTGCCCGGCTCCCAACGCCGGGGTATTGGTGACCGCCCCGGAGAATATACCCAGTACCACGGGAAGAGGAATGGCAAAAAGCTTATGCAGAATCGCGGTGACCAGGCCACCCATGATGACAATCAGCACGGCAAACAGATTCAGCCGCAGGCCCGAAACGCGCAATGACGCAAAAAAGCCCGGTCCGACCTGGATACCGATGGTGTAGACGAACAGGATCAGGCCAAATTCCTGAATGAAATGCAGCATGTCGCCGCTCAGGGTCATCCCTGCCTGATCGACAAAATGCCCGACAATAATACCGCCGAACAGCACGCCTCCGATGCCAAAACCCACACCACGTATTTTTATATTGCCGATCCATAATCCGACAACTGCCACTAATGCCAGAACACTGACCGTCAATGCTATATCACTCATTATCTTGTTCCCTGTGAATAACATCATTAAGTAAATGGATTCTCGCAGAGTACAGTCGCAATGTATGGGTGGTAAAGCACAAAAAAGCCCCGTCATTTCTGGCGGGGCAAAGGCATGGAGCTATTTAACTATTTAATGCGGGACGTTCGCTGATAGCGATACGTTGTGGAGCAATGGCTTCAGGTTCATTCCGGGTCAAATCGATATGCAGCAAGCCGTTAGTGAAGCTTGCGCCGGAGACCTCCATATTTTCAGCCAGCGTAAAGCTCAGGCTGAACGGCTGAATGACCAGCCCCTGGTGCAACCATTTGGTCTCTTTTTCCGGCTGCTGCGGCGTACCTTTCACGGTCAGGCGCGTACCTTCCAGTTGAATATCCAAATCTTCCTGGCGGAAACCGGCTAACGCAAGGGTAATGCGGTAGTGGTTATCATCGCTCTTTTCGATGTTATAAGGCGGGAAGCTCTGGCTTTCACCGGTGTTTTGCAAAGCATTGGCCAGTTTGTCAAAACCGATCCATTGACGCAGCAGTGGGGATAAATCGTAGTTACGCATAATAATCTCCTTCTAAGAAGCGAGTAGGTACCTTTCGGCTCCCTGACGGCAAGCCGATGACTTAGCAAGGCCGCCTGAAGCGGCCTATAGAATTAGTTGATTTCGATGCGGCGCGGCTTATTCGCTTCAGGAATCACGCGCTCAAGATCGATATACAGCAGACCATTTACCAGGTTTGCGCCGCGAACATGAATGTTCTCCGCTAACTGGAACTTACGTTCGAAGTTGCGCTCGGCAATACCCTGATACAGGTAAGTACGTTCTTTTTGATCGTCCGCATGGGCGCCTTTCACCACCAGCAGATTATCCTGGGCAGTAATTTCCAGTTCGCTTTCGGCAAAACCGGCAACGGCAATTGCAATGCGGTAATGGTTTTCGTCTACCAGCTCAACGTTGTACGGAGGGTAGCCGCCATTGCTTTGGCCCTGATTGTTTTCCAGCAGGTTAAACAGACGGTCAAAACCAATAGCAGAACGGTACAGCGGGGATAAATCAAAGTTACGCATAATTAATAGCTCCTGAAATCAGCGAGAATAATTGACCTTCCATCATGGACAGGTCAGGTAGCCAGGACACCCATCAGGCATGCCCTTCATTTGTCTACACTCTAAAAATGGGTCTTAATACAAACTTTTCAAGCGTATTCATCTGACTTTTTTTGCAGTTTGTTGTCTATTGCATACACTGGGGGGAGCAGTTGTTCTCGTTAAATCGCGATGGCCGCCACAGTGCGACGAAATGGTGATGTTATTTTCGCAACGGATCGCTTTAACTCACCATGCAAACACGATAAATACAGATGAATAAATGATGATTAAAAAAATGTTGGTAACACTGACGATGTGTAGTGGGATAGCGTTTGTAAGCGGCTGTTCCAGCATCATGTCGCATACCGGTGGCAAAGAAGGGACATATCCTGGCACGCGAGCCAGTGCCACAATGATTAGCGAAAGTGATACGAACTGGGGAACCAAGTCACTGGCGATTCTGGATATGCCTTTTACCGCAGTCCTGGATACGGTATTGCTTCCGTGGGATCTCTTTCGCAAAGATAGCTCGGTGAGATCCCGCGTAGAAAAGAGCGAGGAGAGAACCCAGGCCACGAACGCCGTTATTCCCCCGGCAGAAATGTCCGCTCCATAAGTTAACGCCCGGTTTCAGTCACCCACAGCTGGTGGAAACCCTCGACGTCTTCCATCCACGCAACCTGTCGACCATCAGGGGAGAAGACGATCGCATCGGCCGACGGCGGGTTACCATGACGTTCCGTTAAAAAATCAATCTCGCCCGTTTGAACATCACAACAAGCAATTCTGTTCTCCAGTACAAATCCCAGCCATTTCCCCGATGGGTGCCAGTTAAAGGCTGACTGAATATTCGTAGTGCATTGGGTAAGCTGACGCGGTGCACCCCCCAGTGGGGAAATCAGCCATAGCTGCACAATACCGCTGTCATCACGCATTAAAAACGCAATCTCAGACGCCTTTGGATTACTGCGTACCCAATGGCGAGGTTGATTCACCAGCCCCGGGAAAGCGCGCTCATGGGTAAACGTCAGGCGACGTTGGCAAATACCGGATGGCGGCGCAGGCATGGTCATGTCAGTCCCCTCCAGAGGCGCGTCCCCCGACTGTTTCCAGCCGTTTTCATCCAGTGGCAAATCGACAATAAACAATTCCGGTACTTTTTCGCCATTCACTGACAACGTATCGCCGATAAACGCCAGCCTGTTTTCTCCTACCCAGCCCTCTTCATAGGCACGGTTAATCTCATCGCTACCCGGTTTTGGCGTTGGTGTCGTCTGGCTCACCAGCACGCACCAATGGCTGCCACTGTATTCACGCGGATGCTGCGCGGAGACCTTCACCGGCCCATACGGTGCAGCCACGCCGACGTTGCGTAAATCCAGCGCCGCCGAGCGCTCATGCAAAACATGGTCGTTATAGGTGAAACTGACAAACTCACCGTTTGGGCTAAAGACATGCACATGACTCCCGCCACGCAGCGCGCCTGGCGTGTACGGCGCGGTAATATCCATCGCATCCAGATTCTCCACCCCAGCCTGCGTAACAATCACCCCACGACGATGATGGAAGTCGTAATGCCATGTTTCATCAGGATTTTCAGGCCCATGAATGAATACATATTTTTCCGACTTTGGATGAACGGTCACCACGCCAACGTGCGCTCCCTGAGTAGCCCGGTAAATCACCTCCAGTTCGCCAGTATGGATATTGACGCGCTCAATTGTTTCACCGGTAAAGGAGGTGCCAGAAGGACGCACATCAAAGACCAGCCACTGGCTGTCCGGTGTCCAGGTGTTAATATTGGTAAGCTGATGATTACGCAGCGTAAAGGTGATTTGCTTCATGAGATGCCCTGATACAAGACGATTAAAGCAATCATACTTCACAAGCACTTCACTTTCAGGCTTTAGCGTATCGCCATCTTCATTTTTGCGGACAGAAAGATGGAACATTTTGACGTGGCGATTATCGGATTAGGTCCGGCAGGCGCAGGGCTGGCGCGGCAGTTGAGCGGAAAAATGCGCGTGATTGCGTTGGATAAAAAACGCCAGTGCGGCAACGAAGGTTTCACTAAACCCTGCGGCGGTCTGCTGGCCCCAGACGCCCAGCGTTCGTTTATCCGCGATGGTATAACCTTACCCGTTGATGTCATCGCCAACCCGCAGATTTTTAGCGTTAAAACGGTTGATGTTGCCGCTTCTTTGACGCGTAACTACCAGCGCAGCTACATTAATATCAACCGCCATGCTTTTGATTTATGGCTTAAATCTCTCATCCCTGATGATGTGCAGGTGTACCACGACAGCCTGTGTCGGAAAATCTGGCGCGAGGGCGATAAATGGCATGTTATTTTCCGCGCCGACGGTTGGGAGCAGCAGATCACCGCGCGTTATCTAGTGGGGGCAGACGGTGCGAATTCACTGGTGCGCCGTCATCTCTATCCCCAGCACCAAATCCGTAAATATGTCGCTATTCAACAATGGTTTGCGGAGAAACATCCTGTGCCGTTCTATTCCTGTATTTTTGATAACGATGCAACTGACTGTTATTCATGGAGTATCAGCAAAGATGGCTATTTTATCTTTGGTGGCGCCTACCCCATGAAGGACGGACAGGCACGCTTTGACGCGCTGAAGGAGAAGCTGAAAGCATTCCATTTCCAGTTCGGCAAACCGGTGAAAAGTGAAAAATGTACGGTTCTGTTCCCCTCACGCTGGAAAGACTTTGTCTGCGGAGAGGACAACGCATTTTTGATTGGTGAAGCGGCCGGTTTTATCAGCGCCAGCTCGCTGGAAGGGATTAGCTATGCGCTGGACAGCGCGGAGATCCTCAAATCGGTACTGCTGCGGGATACGCCAGATATGAATCACGCTTACCGTAAAGCTACCCGAAAAATACGTCTCAAACTGTATGGCAAAATCCTGAAAAGCCGGGCACTCACGTCAGCATTTTCCCGTAAATGGATTATGCGCAGCGGCGTGGCGCATATTCCCCAGGGAGACCATTCAGCACCACAAATCATGGCTGAAACAGGGCAAATGAAACAAGGCACTTGCCCATAATTTCTTAATTCAGCGCAAATTTCTCAATGGCATACGCGACGCCATCTTCGAGGTTGGATTTGGTCACGAAGTTGGCGATTTCTTTGACTGATGGAATAGCGTTGCCCATGGCAACACCCACGCCTGCGTATTCAATCATCGCGATGTCGTTTTCCTGATCGCCTATCGCCATCACCTCTTCGGCTTTAATACCTAACGCATCGGCCAGCGATTTTACGCCCGTCCCTTTATTGACGCGTTTATCGAGGATTTCGAGGAAATACGGCGCACTTTTCAATACGGTGTACTTCTCTTTTACTTCTGCTGGGATGCGCGAGATGGCTTTATCGAGGATCTCCGGTTCATCAATCATCATCACTTTCAGGAACTGGGTTTCTGGATCCATTTTCTCGGCTTCACAGAACACCAGCGGGATGGTCGCGACAAACGATTCGTGCACCGTGTAGTAGCTGATATCACGGTTCGCGGTATACAACGTGTTGCGATCGAGGGCGTGGAAATGTGAGCCAACTTCCCGGGAAAGCTGCTCCAGGTAGCGATAATCGTCATAGCTTAACGCAGTTTGCGCTACGGTACTGCCATCTCCAGCTTTCTGCACCAGCGCACCGTTGTAGGTAATGCAGTAGTCACCGGGCTGTGCCATATGTAGTTCTTTCAGATAGCTGTGAACGCCGGCATACGGGCGTCCCGTGGTCAGCACCACATTCACGCCACGCGCGCGCGCTGCGGCAATCGCCGTTTTGACCGCAGGTGAAATGGTGTGATCGGGCAGCAGAAGTGTGCCATCCATGTCGATAGCAATAAGTTTGATAGCCATGAGTTCCCCGGATTAAATGAGTCCGTCCTCATGCTAACGCGATTCCGCTCAAAAAACAGCTACGAAAAGGGGGATAGAAAGGGGAATCGAGATTCCCCTTTTGACAATCGATGGTAGGCCGGATAAGGCCTGAGCCGGCAAACGTAAACGAACTGCCTGATGGCGCTTCGCTTATCAGGCCTACAGGAGCAGGCCTGAGGTACATGTTAGATATCGATATTCGCCGCTTTCAGGGCATTCTCTTCGATAAACGCGCGACGCGGTTCAACGGCATCACCCATCAGCGTGGTGAACAGCTGGTCGGCAGCAATCGCATCCTTCACGGTAACGCGCAGCATACGACGGCTTTCCGGATCCATGGTGGTTTCCCACAGCTGTTCCGGGTTCATCTCGCCCAGACCTTTATAACGCTGGATAGCGAGGCCGCGACGTGACTCTTTCTGCAGCCATTCCAGCGCCTGCTCGAAGCTGGCAACCGGCTGGCGACGCTCGCCACGTTCGATAAACGCATCGTCCTCGATCAGTCCACGCAGCTTCTCGCCGAGCGTACAAATACGACGATATTCGCCACCGGTCACAAATTCATGCTCCAGCGGATAATCGGTATCAACGCCGTGGGTACGCACGCGGATCACCGGCTCGAACAGGTTCAGTTCAGCGTCTTTACGCACAAAGCTGTTCCAGGTGCTGCCGTGAACTTCGTTTTCATTCAGTACGTTAACCAGCTGGGACACCCAGGCAGTGACTTTCGCTTCATCAGCCAGATCGGCTTCAGCCAGCGTCGGCTGATAAACCAGTTCTTTCAGCAGCGCTTTCGGGAAACGACGTTCCATACGGCCAATCATTTTCTGCGTCGCGTTGTATTCAGAAACCAGTTTTTCTAACGCTTCACCCGCCAGGGCTGGTGCGCTGGCATTGGTGTGCAGCGTGGCGCCATCAAGGGCGATAGAGATCTGGTACTGATCCATCGCTTCATCGTCTTTGATGTACTGTTCCTGCTTGCCTTTCTTCACTTTGTACAGCGGCGGCTGTGCAATGTAAACGTGGCCGCGCTCAACGATTTCCGGCATCTGACGATAGAAGAAGGTCAACAGCAGCGTACGGATGTGCGAGCCGTCGACGTCCGCATCGGTCATGATGATGATGCTGTGATAACGCAGTTTGTCCGGGTTGTACTCGTCGCGACCGATGCCGCAGCCCAGCGCGGTGATCAGCGTCGCCACTTCCTGAGAAGAGAGCATCTTGTCGAAACGCGCCTTCTCAACGTTAAGAATTTTACCCTTCAGCGGCAGAATCGCCTGGTTCTTACGGTTACGTCCCTGCTTCGCAGAGCCGCCCGCTGAGTCCCCTTCCACCAGGTACAGTTCAGAGTGAGCCGGGTCGCGTTCCTGACAGTCCGCCAGTTTGCCCGGCAGACCCGCTAAGTCCAGCGCGCCTTTACGACGGGTCATTTCACGCGCGCGACGTGCAGCTTCACGAGCACGCGCAGCATCAATGATTTTGCCGACGACGATTTTCGCGTCAGACGGGTTTTCCAGCAGGTATTCGCTCAGCAGTTCGTTCATCTGCTGTTCTACCGCCGATTTCACCTCAGAGGAGACCAGCTTATCTTTGGTCTGAGAGGAGAATTTCGGATCCGGTACCTTCACGGAAACAACGGCAATCAGGCCTTCACGGGCATCGTCACCGGTAGCGCTGACTTTCGCTTTTTTGCTGTAGCCTTCTTTGTCCATGTAGGCGTTCAGGGTACGGGTCATCGCCGCACGGAAGCCTGCAAGGTGAGTACCGCCGTCACGCTGCGGAATGTTGTTGGTGAAGCAGTAGATGTTTTCCTGGAAACCATCGTTCCACTGCAGCGCAACTTCAACGCCGATACCGTCTTTTTCAGTGGAGAAGTAGAAGATATTCGGGTGGATCGGCGTTTTGTTTTTGTTGAGGTATTCAACAAACGCCTTGATGCCACCTTCGTAGTGGAAATGGTCTTCTTTGCCGTCGCGCTTGTCGCGCAGACGAATAGAGACGCCGGAGTTCAGGAATGACAGCTCACGCAGACGCTTGGCCAGAATGTCGTATTCGAACTCAACGACGTTGGTAAAGGTTTCGTGGCTTGGCCAGAAACGGACCTGAGTCCCCGTCATTTCTGTTTCGCCAGTTACTGCCAGCGGCGCCTGCGGCACACCGTGCACGTAAGTTTGCTGATGCACTTTGCCTTCGCGACGAATCACCAGTTCCAGCTTCTGTGACAGGGCGTTAACGACGGAAACACCCACACCGTGCAGACCGCCGGAAACTTTATAGGAGTTATCATCGAATTTACCGCCTGCGTGCAGAACGGTCATGATAACTTCCGCCGCCGAAACGCCCTCTTCCGGGTGAATACCGGTTGGGATACCACGGCCATCATCGGTAACGGACACGGAGTTATCAGCGTGAATCGTTACCACGATATCTTTACAGTGACCCGCGAGCGCTTCGTCGATAGCGTTATCTACCACCTCGAATACCATGTGGTGCAGACCGGTGCCGTCATCCGTGTCGCCGATATACATACCCGGGCGCTTACGCACCGCATCCAGTCCTTTCAGGACTTTGATACTGGAGGAGTCATAAGAATTCGACATCAACGTTTCTCGCTCATTTTATCTTGGGTTAATCCGTTATTTTACCCTTTTCCACGGTAAACATCTTCGAATTTTCATCGGACATGTCTATAACGTGTTCAGCGCTAATTGCGCTGACAAAGACCTGAGATTGCGTGGCTTTTAAGCGGCTGGCCAGCAGCCCGCGACGCGCATCATCCAGTTCAGAGGCAAAATCATCTATCAGGTACAGGCAGCGCCGTCCGCTTTCGCGGGTCAGGAACTCCCCTTGCGCCAGACGTAAGGCGCACATCAGCAGCTTGAGCTGCCCACGCGACAACGTATCTTCCACCGGCGCACCGTCGGCGCGAATGCGGAAATCCGCCTTATGCGGACCGTGCGCGGTGTAGGTCAACATGCGATCGCGTTCAAAACTACGTTCCAGCACTTCGGCGTAATCTGTCTCTTTCTCCCAGCCGCGCTGGAAAGAGAAGGAGAGAGAAAACTCGGGAAGAAACTGCTGGCAGGTATCCGCCATATCCTGCGCGATACCGGCGCTGTACTCCGCGCGCCAGGTGCTGATTTGTTCCGCCAGTGGGATCAGTTCTTTATCCCACGGGCGCAGTTGCTCATAACGACTCACCTGGCGCAGCGCTGCATTGCGCTGCTTGAGCAGTCGCTTCAGGTTACTCCAGGCGGTGAAAAATCCGGCTTCATTGTGAAAGCATCCCCAGTCAAGGAATGCTCTTCTGTATTTGGGGCCGCCATTGAGTAAAGTAAACCCCTCAGGCGTGATCAACTGCATCGGCATCAGGTGCGCCAGTTCCGCGACCTTGTGCCCGTCAGTGCCGTCAATGCGCACTTTGCTGTCACCCAGTTTGTCTTTCGTCAGGCCAATCGACGTCTCACGTTCTTCACCCTGCAAACGCCCGTGTAAAACAAACGACTCCTGCTCGTGGCGAATCACGCGGCCAATCTGCAAACTGCGAAACGCCCGACCATGGCCGAGCGTATAGATAGCTTCCAGCACGCTGGTTTTGCCGCTGCCGTTAGCGCCTACCAGAAAGTTAAAGCCGGGAGATAAAGCGAGATCCGCATTTTCGATATTGCGAAAATCGCGGATCAACAGGCGGGTCAGCGACATTACAGTCTCATTGGCATAACAACGTAAGCCGCGCTCTGGCTGGCTGCATCTTCAATTTGTACACTGGAGACGGAATCGGTCAGCAGAATACGCACGTTTTCGCACTTCAGCGCGTTCAGAACGTCCAGTACGTAGCTAACGTTAAAGCCGATTTCCAGTTCAGTACCAGGATAGGAAACATCCAGAATTTCTTCTGCTTCTTCCTGCTCCGGGTTGTTGGCAGTGATTTTGAGCTGGTTTTCGCTGACATACAGACGCACGCCACGGAATTTCTCGTTGGAGAGAATCGCCGCACGCGCAAACGCCTGTTTGAGGATATCGCAACCGGCTTCCAGATGTTTGTCCGGATTCTTCGGCAATACGCGGCGATAATCCGGGAAACGACCGTCAACCAGCTTGGAAGTAAAGATGAAGTCACCAACGTGCGCACGAATATTGTTGCTGCCAATCTGCACGCGCAGCGGGTTATCGCCGCCGTCGAGCATACGCATCAGTTCAATCACACCTTTACGCGGTACGATCACCGAATGGCTAGGCAACGGCTGACCGACAGGCATTGAACAGACCGCCAGGCGGTGACCGTCGGTCGCCACGGTACGCAACTCTTCCCCTTCGGTTTCAAACAGCATGCCGTTTAAGTAGTAACGCACGTCCTGATGCGCCATCGAAAACTGCGTGGCTTCAATCAGGCGCTTCATTGTCGCCTGTGGCAGGGTGAATTCGACTTCGCTCTGCCAGTCGTCCAGATTCGGGAAGTCGGCGGCAGGCAGCGTAGACAGCGAGAAACGGCTGCGGCCAGAACGCACCAGCATACGGTCGCCTTCCAGTTGAACGGCAATTTCCGCCCCTTCTGGTAATCCACGGCAAATATCGAAGAATTTACGCGCCGGAACGGTGGTCGCACCAGGTTCATGAGGCTGGATCAGCGCCACGCGCGCCACCATCTCCATTTCGAGATCGGTACCGGTAAGCGAAAGGGTGCCGTCAGCAACCTGCAGCAGCAGGTTTCCGAGGATCGGCAGTGTAGGACGTCCACCCAGCGGGCCGCTGACCTGCTGAAGCGGTTTTAATAAATGTTCACGTTCAACGGTAAATTTCATAGCGTCACGAAGATAATGTTCTGATTAAATTGGAGAAATCTTCTTTAATATCATGGCTTTCTTCACGCAACTGCTCAATCTTGCGGCAGGCATGAAGCACGGTAGTATGGTCACGCCCACCAAACGCGTCGCCAATTTCCGGCAGACTGTGGTTAGTGAGCTCTTTTGCCAGCGCCATCGCCATCTGGCGCGGACGAGCTACCGAGCGAGATCGACGCTTAGAAAGCAGATCCGCAATTTTGATTTTGTAATACTCCGCCACCGTCTTCTGGATATTGTCGATGGTGACCAGCTTTTCCTGCAAAGCCAGCAGATCGCGCAGCGCTTCACGCACGAAATCGATAGTAATCGCCCGGCCGGTAAAATTGGCGTTGGCGATCACGCGGTTCAGTGCGCCTTCCAGCTCACGTACGTTAGAGCGTAGACGCTTGGCAATAAAGAACGCTACTTCACCCGGCAGACGAATGTCGTTTTCGTCGGCTTTTTTCATCAGGATCGCAACACGCGTTTCCAGTTCGGGCGGTTCGATCGCGACAGTCAGTCCCCAGCCAAAACGGGATTTCAGACGATCTTCAACGCCGTTGATCTCCTTCGGATAGCGATCCGAGGTCAGGATGATCTGCTGATTGCCTTCCAGCAGGGCGTTAAAGGTGTGGAAAAACTCTTCCTGCGATCGCTCTTTATTCGCGAAGAATTGGATATCGTCAATCAGCAGCGCGTCAACGGAACGGTAGTAGCGTTTAAACTCTTCGATCGCATTGTTTTGCAGGGCTTTGACCATGTCCTGCACAAAACGCTCGGAGTGCATATACACCACTTTGGCGTTTGGCTTACGCGCCATAATGCCGTTACCGACAGCGTGCAGCAGGTGAGTTTTACCCAGGCCCGTACCGCCATAAAGGAATAACGGATTGTAGGCGCCGCCAGGATTGTCCGCCACCTGACGTGCCGCCGCGCGCGCCAGTTGGTTAGATTTACCTTCAACGAAGTTATCAAACGTGTGTTTGACGTTGACGTTAGAACGATAGGTAGGTTCTGCCGGAGCCGGGACGTTATCCCAGCCTGGACGCGCCGCCGGAGCAGCACGTTGTGGTTGCACTTGCTGAGTCACGTGGGCGGGCGCAACAACGTTGTTGACCGGCGTTTTCAGCGTTTGCGTGACGGGTTTAGTACCGACTTCAAAGCGCAGCTGTGGGGCATCCGCTCCACAGAAATTATTGAGTAATCCATTAATATTATTAAGGTATTTATCCCTTACCCAATCGAGCACGAAACGGTTTGGCGCGTACAAAGCCAGCGTGTTATCGCTCAGTTCCGCCTGCAACGGGCGTATCCACATACTGAACTCTGTGGCTGGTAACTCATCCTGCAATCGGGCAAGACACTGCTGCCAAAGCGAAAGTGACACGGCGGACTCCACTCGAACAAAAGTCGATAAATGACAAAGGCTGAAACATTCATGATTGTTGACGCACACCGACAAGACCCTATGCAAAGGGTGACGTGCGAATTGCTATCTGCAATTTTTACCCGATCAGGATCCATTGAAACGATCAGGACCGCGGATCATAGCGTAAACTGAGAAAGAGATCTTCTGTTTCTCACAGATTCTTCCCGATTTATCCACAGGATGATCCAGAATCGGCTAAGTGTAAACGATCCTGGAGAAGTGCTGCAGGTTTTAGCGCGCATATTGAAAAAATTAATGAGTAAAGATGCTTTACTGCTTAAACGATCTAATAAAGATCCCGAGCGATCCTTGCGCTTTATCCACCAGCCCGTATAATTCTTACCCCCAGCGAGTAACGGTCGCCTTACGGCGTCAACGCTGCCTGTTTTTTACGCGAAACCATGCGGAAAAAAGCGGGAAATAAGGAAAGAGAATTGACTCCGGAGTGTACAATTATTACAATCCGGCCTCTTTAATCACCCACACTGTGGCGTAAGTCGTTCGAAATTCGTTCGGGTATACGCAAAAGTCAGTGAATTTATTCAAGTTTAGGTAGAAATCGCCATGAAACGCACTTTTCAACCGTCTGTACTGAAGCGCAACCGTTCTCACGGCTTCCGTGCTCGTATGGCTAATAAAAATGGTCGTCAGGTTCTGGCACGTCGTCGTGCTAAAGGCCGTTCTCGTCTGACCGTTTCTAAGTAATAAAAGCTAGCCCCTGAGTGGTTAAGCTCGCATTTCCCAGGGAGTTACGTTTGTTAACTCCCACTCATTTCACATTCGTCTTCCAGCAGCCACAACGGGCTGGCACGCCGCAAATCACCATCCTCGGCCGCCTGAATTCGCTGGGGCATCCCCGTATCGGTCTTACAGTCGCCAAGAAAAATGTTAAACGTGCGCATGAACGCAATCGGATTAAACGTCTGACGCGTGAAAGCTTCCGTTTACGTCAGCACGACCTTCCAGCAATGGATTTCGTGGTGGTGGCGAAAAAAGGGGTTGCTGACCTCGATAACCGTGCTCTCTCGGAAGCGTTGGAAAAATTATGGCGTCGCCATTGTCGCCTGGCTCGCGGGTCCTGATAGCCCTCATTCGGGTCTATCAACGCCTGATCAGTCCGCTGCTTGGGCCGCATTGCCGTTTCACTCCAACCTGTTCGAGCTACGGAATTGAGGCATTGCGCAGGTTTGGAGTGATAAAAGGCAGTTGGTTGACGGTGAAACGCGTATTAAAATGCCACCCTTTACACCCTGGTGGTGACGATCCCGTCCCGCCCGGACCATTTGATACCAGAGAACACTAACGATGGATTCGCAACGCAATCTTTTAGTCATCGCTTTGCTGTTCGTGTCTTTCATGATCTGGCAAGCCTGGGAGCAGGATAAAAACCCGCAACCTCAGGCCCAACAGACCACGCAGACAACGACCACCGCAGCGGGTAGCGCCGCAGACCAGGGCGTACCGGCCAGTGGCCAGGGGAAACTGATTACGGTTAAAACTGACGTGCTTGATCTGACCATCAACACCCGTGGTGGTGATGTGGAACAGGCTTCACTGCCAGCTTACCCGAAAGAACTCGGTTCTACCGAACCGTTCCAGTTACTGGAAACCACGCCACAGTTCATCTACCAGGCACAGAGTGGCCTGACAGGTCGTGACGGCCCGGATAACCCGGCTAACGGCCCGCGTCCGCTGTACAACGTCGAAAAAGACGCGTTTGTACTGGCTGACGGTCAGAACGAACTGCAGATCCCGATGACCTATACTGACGCAGCGGGTAACACATTCACTAAAACGTTTGTACTCAAGCGTGGTGAATATGCTGTCAACGTTAACTACAGCGTGCAGAACGCCGGCGAAAAACCGCTGGAAGTCTCCACCTTTGGTCAGCTGAAGCAATCCATCAATCTGCCATCTCATCGCGATACCGGAAGCAGCAACTTTGCGCTGCACACCTTCCGCGGCGCGGCGTACTCCACGCCGGATGAGAAGTATGAGAAATACAAATTCGACACCATTGCTGAAAACGAAAACCTGAACGTCAATGCTAAAGACGGCTGGGTCGCAATGCTGCAACAGTATTTCGCAACGGCATGGGTTCCGCGTAACGACGGCACCAACAACTTCTATACCGCTAACCTGGGTAACGGCATTGCCGCTATCGGCTATAAGTCACAGCCGGTACTGGTACAGCCTGGCCAGACTGGCGCGATGACCAGTACCCTGTGGGTCGGCCCGGAAATTCAGGATAAAATGGCGGCCGTTGCACCGCACCTGGATCTGACCGTGGATTACGGCTGGTTGTGGTTCATTTCTCAGCCGCTGTTTAAACTGCTGAAGTGGATCCATAGCTTCCTGGGTAACTGGGGCTTCTCCATCATCGTTATCACCTTTATCGTTCGTGGCATCATGTACCCGCTGACCAAAGCGCAGTACACCTCCATGGCGAAGATGCGTATGCTGCAGCCGAAGATTCAGGCAATGCGTGAGCGTCTGGGCGATGACAAACAGCGTCAGAGTCAGGAAATGATGGCCCTGTACAAAGCTGAGAAGGTTAACCCGCTGGGCGGCTGCTTCCCGCTGATCATCCAGATGCCAATCTTCCTGGCGTTGTACTACATGCTGATGGGCTCCATTGAACTGCGTCATGCGCCGTTCGCTCTGTGGATCCATGACCTGTCTGCACAGGACCCGTACTACATTCTGCCGATTCTGATGGGCGTGACGATGTTCTTCATTCAGAAGATGTCTCCGACCACCGTAACCGACCCGATGCAGCAGAAGATCATGACCTTTATGCCGGTCATCTTCACCGTGTTCTTCCTGTGGTTCCCGTCAGGTCTGGTGCTGTACTATATCGTCAGCAACCTGGTAACCATTATTCAGCAGCAGCTGATTTACCGTGGTCTGGAGAAGCGTGGCCTGCATAGCCGCGAGAAGAAAAACTCCTGATTCGGTGTAGGCCGGATTAGGCGAAGCCGCCATCCGGCAAACGGAACATAAAGTAAAGGGCGGTCATTAGACCGCCTTTTTTATTGCATTAAGAAGAGACAAACCATGAGCCATAACGACACCATCGTCGCTCAGGCCACCCCACCGGGACGTGGTGGCGTGGGTATCCTGCGTATCTCCGGCCTGAAGGCGCGTGAGGTCGCAGAAACCGTACTGGGGAAACTACCCAAACCGCGTTATGCCGATTATCTGCCGTTTAAAGACGCGGATGGCAGCACGCTGGATCAGGGGATTGCCCTGTGGTTCCCCGGCCCGAACTCCTTTACCGGCGAAGACGTTTTAGAGCTTCAGGGTCACGGAGGTCCGGTGATTCTTGACATGCTGCTCAAACGTATTCTGACCATTCCCGGGCTGCGCATTGCCAGACCCGGTGAATTCTCCGAGCGCGCGTTTCTCAATGATAAGCTCGATTTAGCCCAGGCCGAGGCGATTGCCGACCTGATCGATGCCAGCTCGGAGCAAGCCGCTCGCTCGGCGCTGAACTCGTTGCAGGGTGCATTTTCCGCACGGGTAAATCATCTTGTGGAAGCGCTCACTCACCTGCGCATCTATGTGGAAGCGGCGATCGACTTCCCGGATGAAGAAATCGACTTCCTGTCTGACGGCAAGATTGAAGCGCAGCTCAATAACGTTATCAGCGATCTTGATGCCGTACGTGCCGAAGCGCGTCAGGGTAGCCTGCTGCGCGAAGGGATGAAGGTAGTCATTGCCGGTCGCCCTAACGCCGGGAAATCGAGCCTGCTGAACGCGCTGGCAGGCCGTGAGGCGGCTATTGTGACCGACATTGCGGGGACAACTCGCGACGTACTGCGTGAGCATATTCATATCGACGGTATGCCGCTGCACATCATCGACACCGCCGGTTTGCGCGATGCCAGCGATGAAGTTGAACGCATTGGTATCGAACGTGCCTGGCAGGAAATCGAACAAGCCGACCGTGTGCTGTTTATGGTGGATGGCACCACCACCGATGCCGTGGACCCGGCTGACATCTGGCCAGACTTTATTGCCCGTCTGCCAGCCAAACTGCCAATTACCGTGGTACGTAACAAAGCGGATATTACCGGTGAAACGCTGGGCCTTAGCGAAGTAAATAGCCACTCACTGGTTCGTCTCTCCGCACGTACCGGTGAAGGCGTTGACGTACTGCGTAACCATCTCAAACAGAGTATGGGCTTTGAAACCAATATGGAAGGCGGCTTCCTGGCGCGTCGTCGTCACCTGCAGGCGCTGACAGAAGCTGCAGAGCATCTCGAGCAGGGTAAAGCCCAACTGCTCGGCGCATGGGCCGGAGAATTGCTGGCAGAGGAGCTACGTCTGGCGCAGCAGAACCTCAGTGAGATCACCGGGGAATTTACCTCCGACGATCTGCTGGGACGAATTTTCTCCAGTTTCTGTATTGGTAAGTAACGTTGTGTTGCCCGGTGGCGCGATGCTTGCCGGGCCTACAGGCCCTGTAGGCCGGATAAGGCGTTTACACCGCCATCCGGCAACAACAATTTCCCATGCGGAAATCACTGTTGTCCAAATGGCAACTCGTGCAGTTGACTCTCTGACCGTATGCTTAGCGCCACATTTCTCATGAGGGTCGCTATGACACGCTTTCTAATCTGCAGTTTCGCCCTGGTTCTTCTTTATCCTGCCGGTATTGATATGTATCTGGTGGGGCTGCCCCGTATTGCGGCCGATTTACAGGCCAGCGAGGCGCAACTGCATATCGCGTTTTCGGTTTATCTGGCAGGAATGGCGACGGCGATGCTTTTCGCCGGAAAAGTTGCCGACCAGTCAGGACGTAAACCAGTCGCTATTGTCGGTGCACTCATTTTTATTTTCGCCTCTGCGCTGTGTTCATTTGCCGAGAGCGGTACGCCGTTCCTGGTAGGCCGCTTTATTCAGGGGGTGGGCGCCGGCTGCTGCTATGTGGTGGCTTTCGCTATTCTGCGCGATACGCTCGACGATCGTCGCCGGGCGAAGGTACTGTCGTTGTTGAACGGTATTACCTGTATCGTGCCGGTGCTGGCTCCGGTGATGGGGCATCTGATCATGCTCAAATACCCGTGGCAGAGCCTGTTCTACACGATGATGGGAATGGGTGTGGCTGTTTGCCTGCTGTCGGTGTTTGTCCTGCGAGAATCGCGCCCAGCAACGCTTATGGCGACGATGGAAAAGAACCACACAACCGAATCACTGGTAAACCGCTTTTTCTTAAGCCGTCTGGCCATTACCACCCTTAGCGTGTCGGTGATCCTGACCTTTGTGAATACGTCTCCGGTGCTGCTGATGGAAGTGATGGGCTTCGACCGCGGCGAGTACGCCACTACCATGGCCATGACCGCTGGCATCAGTATGGCGGTCTCTTTCTCTACGCCATTCGCCCTGAGCGTGTTTAAGCCTCGCGTTATGATGCTGACCTCGCAGGTGCTCTTTCTGTGTGCTGGCGTGGTGTTAACCCTTGCTACTTCACACGCGGGTAACGTTGTTCGGGTTAACCTTAATCTGCGCCGGATTCTCGGTCGGTTTCGGTGTTGCGATGAGCCAGGCGCTGGGACCGTTCTCGCTGCGCGCGGGCGTCGCCAGCTCGGCATTAGGTATTGCACAGGTTTGCGGTTCCTCGCTGTGGATTTGGCTGGCGGCTGTTCTTGGCCTTGATGCGCTGAATATGCTGATCGGGATTCTGATTGGCTGTAGCATAGTGAGTATCATGCTGATTATCACTGTTGCACCTAACCGGTCCGCGCCAACTCATGAAGAAATCCCTCAGCAGTCTCGATCTTAATTTATTGCTCTGCCTGCAGCTGTTGATGCAGGAACGCAGCGTCACTAAAACCGCTAAACGGATGAACGTCACTCCGTCGGCGGTCAGTAAGTCGCTGTCGAAGCTGCGGGCCTGGTTTGACGATCCCTTGTTTGTGAACACCCCGCTGGGGCTATCGCCGACGCCGCTGATGGTGGTCAGCATGGAGCAGAGCCTGGCTGAATGGATGCAGATGGGCAATCAGTTGCTCGATAAGCCGCACCATGAATCGCCGCGCGGGCTGAAGTTTGATCTGGTGGCCGAAACGCCACTGGTGATGATCATGTTCAACGCGCTCTCCCGGCAGATTTACCAGCGCTATCCTCAGGCGACGATCAAAATACGCAACTGGGACTATGATTCGCTGGATGCCATAATTCGCGGTGAAGTGGATATTGGCTTCACCGGGCGCGAAAGTCATCCGCGTTCGCGCGAACTGCTGAGTTTGTTGCCATTGTCGATCGACCATGAAGTGCTGTTTTCCGATCTGCCCTGCGTCTGGCTACGTGAAGATCATCCCGCACTGCAGGAAGAGTGGAATCTGGACACCTTTCTGCGCTATCCGCACATCAGCATTAGCTGGGAGCAAAGCGATACCTGGGCGCTGGATGAAGTCCTGCAAGAAATGGGGCGCGCACGCAATATCGCGTTATGTCTGCCTGGTTTTGAGCAATCGCTGTTTATGGCAGCGCAGCCGGATCACGCGCTGATTGCCACCGCACCGGTTTATTGCCAGCGTTATAACCAACTCCACCAGCTTCCACTCGTTGCGCGGCCGATGCCATTTGATACGGCGCAACTGGAAAAAATGCGCGTACCGTTTACTCTTCTTTGGCATAAACGCAACAGCCACAATCCTAAGATCGTCTGGCTAAAAGACACGATCAAGGCGCTTTATCGCGATATATCCTGACGATCCGTCATTTTGGTGTTTCAAAATCGACCATTCTGGCAACAGAAATGTAAATATCGCGTAATGTATCCCATTTCCGCTTACTTTTTGGGCAGCAAAGCCTGCCCGGAAGCCGTGTAAATGTTACTCTGGTGATAATCACGGACCATTAATCACGGAGCGAAAAATGGCGACACATTTTGCCAGAGGGATTCTTACGGAGGGACACCTGGTATCAGCTCGCCTCCCTTCTCCATGCCATATCGAAGCAAGAGATCTGCCCGCTCATCGCCGGACACGTTTCCTGGCCTCCCGAAGTCTTCTCGCCGAACTGATGTTCATGCTTTACGGCACCAGCACGTTGCCTGAGATTGTTACTGAGGCGAAAGGTAAGCCCGTTTTTCGCGATAAGAATCTACCGGGATTTTCGATCTCTTATGCCGGGAATATCGTCGGCGTTGTGCTAACGACTGAAGGAACGTGCGGCCTGGATATGGAACTTCAGCGGGCAACCCGCGGGTTTAACAATCCAAATTCAGCGGAAACGTGGCGCTTCTCCAGTAACGAAAACCTGTGGATCAATAATCAAAACGACCCCAATGAAGCACGCGCGCAGCTCATTACATTGCGCCAGAGCGTACTCAAACTCACTGGCGATGTATGCAATGACGATCCGCGCGAACTCCAGCTTTTACCCGGCGCAGGACGACTGAAATGTGCCCATGTGGCGCAGGTTGAAGCCATTTGCGATGCGGAAGATGTACTGGTGTGGTCAGTTGCGGTTACGCCAACCATTGAAAAACTCAAGGTTTGGGAGTTTGATGGTAAACAGGACTGGAAAAGTTTGCCTGATATCCAGACTCGCGCCAATGAGCCAACGGGTCGTCTGATCCGGTTCTCTCAATTATGCGCAGCGAAAAGCCATACGCTTTGATTTAACCTTTATGATGAAACAGGAGTCACCATGTCTGAAACATTGAATGTTGTTACGTTACTGGGAAGTCTGCGCAAAGGTTCGTTTAATGGAATGGTTGCCCGTACACTGCCCAAGATTGCTCCCGCAGGAATGGAAGTGAGCGCGTTACCGTCGATTGGTGATATCCCACTGTACGATGCCGATCTCCAGCAGGAAGAAGGTTTTCCGGCCAGCGTAGAAGCACTGGCTGAGCAAATCAGAAAGGCTGACGGTGTCGTCATCGTCACACCTGAATATAACTATTCTGTTCCGGGCGGACTGAAGAACGCCATCGACTGGCTGTCTCGCCTGCCCGATCAGCCATTATCCGGCAAACCGGTGCTGATCCAGACCAGCTCCATGGGTGCCATTGGCGGCGCGCGCTGCCAGTACCATCTGCGTCAAATCCTGGTGTTCCTCGACGCCATGGTAATGAACAAGCCGGAATTTATGGGCGGGGTCATTCAAAACAAGGTGGATCCGCAGACGGGTGAAGTGATTGACCAAAGCACGCTGGACCATCTGACCGGCCAGTTGACCGCATTTGGCGACTACATCCAACGCGTGAAAGCCTAAAAGAAAAAGCCCGCCAGCAACGATGCCTGGCGGGCAGTTGTCCAGACCGATATTTTAATGCGCGTCGATAAACACAATCTTCAGCACAAACAGCAGCGCGACAACGATGACGCACGGGCTGAGATCGCGGAAACGTCCAGTACCGATTTTCATCACGCAGTAAGAGATAAAGCCCAGCGCAATACCTTCGGTAATTGAGAAGCTAAACGGCATCATCACGGCGGTAATAAACGCCGGAACCGCTTCAGTCAGATCATCCCACTTCACGCGTGACAGGCTTGATGTCATCAGGACACCAACGTAAATCAGCGCACCTGCAGCTGCATAGCCCGGTACCATTCCCGCCAGCGGCGACAGGAAGATAACCAGCAGGAACAGCAGGCCAACGACGACTGCAGTCAGGCCGGTACGGCCACCAACCGACACCCCGGAAGAGGATTCAATATAGGCGGTAACGGAAGAAGTCCCGATAAACGCCCCGGTAACCGACGACACGCTATCCACATACAGCGCCTGCTTCATGCGTGGGAACTTGCCCTTCGCGTCCGCCAGACCGGCTTTATCCGTCACGCCAATCAGCGTACCGGAGGAGTCAAACAGGTTGACCAGCATGAACGAGAAAATCACACCCGCCAGGCCAATGTTAAACGAACCGGCCAGATCGACATGTCCGATAACGGACATCACGCTCGGCGGCGCAGAAACGATACCGTTGTAATGGACATCGCCCAGCATCCAGCCCAGCAGCGTGGTTACAATGATGGAAATCAGCACCGCAGCATGAATATTACGTGACGCCAGAATCGCGATGATAAAGAAGCCCAGAATACCGAGAAGTACGCTGTGGGACGTCAGGTTACCGATAGACACCAGCGTGTCTTTGTTGGCGACGATAACACCTGCGTTTTTCAGCCCCATCATGCCGATGAACAGACCGATACCACTGGTGATCCCCACTCGCAGGCTCACCGGGATATTGGCAATCATCCAGTAACGTACGCGGAAAATGGTCAGCAGCAGCAGACCTACCGCGCCCCAGAAGATAGCCCCCATACCGATCTGCCATGACAGGCCCATCGCGCCGACGACCACGAAAGCGAAAAATGCATTCAGGCCCATAGCAGGCGCAAGTGCGACCGGCAGGTTAGCAAATAGCCCCATCAGGATGCTACCAAAGGCAGCAATAAGGCAGGTGGTAACAAAGACGGCGCTGGTATCCATGCCAGCCACGCCAAGAATTTGCGGGTTAACAAAAACGATATACACCATCGTCAGGAAGGTGGTTAAACCGGCGATCACTTCGGTCCGTGCCGTCGTGCCATGTTCGCGCAGTTTGAACACGCGTTCCAGCATCCCCTGGCCAGAAGCCTGGGTTGTGTGTTGTTGACTCATTATCAATTTCCGAACAAGGAGGGAAAATTCGTCGCTATCCTATACCAAAATGCGACAATAGGGTTGGGTTATGAGCAACTTTTTTCATTGATTTTGCTTATACGGCAACGATTGCGTCGCCCAATAATGCATTACGAAAACGTTAAACTTGTTAAAACGGAAATGACATGTCCCAGATAGAAGCCGTATTTTTTGACTGTGACGGTACCCTTGTCGACAGTGAAGTGATTTGTTCTCGCGCGTATGTCAGCATGTTCCAGGCGTTTGGCATTACGCTCGATCTTGAAGAAATTTTCAAACGCTTCAAGGGGGTAAAGCTGTACGAGATCATCGACATTATCAACGAAGAGCACGGTGTCGAACTGGCAAAAGCCGATTTAGAACCGGTTTACCGCGCTGAGGTCGCACGTCTGTTCGATACCGAGCTGGAAGTCATTGCTGGTGCGAACACGCTGCTGGACAGCATGGCTGTGCCAATGTGCGTGGTGTCTAACGGTCCGGTCAGCAAAATGCAGCATTCGCTGGGTAAGCTGGGCATGTTGCACCATTTTCCTGATTTACTGTTCAGCGGCTACGATATCCAACGCTGGAAGCCCGATCCGGCCCTAATGTTCCATGCGGCAAAAGCAATGGACGTTAATGTTGAGAACTGCATTCTGGTTGATGATTCCAGCGCAGGCGCGCAGGCGGGGATTGCGGCGGGGATGGAAGTGTTCTACTTCTGCGCCGATCCGCATAACAAACCGATCGATCATCCAAAAGTCACGACCTTTACCGATCTGACACAGTTGCCGGAATTGTGGAAGGCACGGGGTTGGGATATTACCCGGTAATTATTTGTAGGCCCGGTAAGCTTGCGCCACCGGGCAATTGCCGGATGGCGCTAACGCTTATCCGGCCTACTTTCTACGTTTTTATCACTCTTTAGGATCTTTGCCCGCCAGCAGCTTATCCAGCTCATCGCCGCCCACGTGACGGAAGTCTTGTCCCTTCACGAAATAGAAGATGTATTCGCAGATATTCTGGCAGCGGTCACCGATACGTTCGATGGAACGTGCGCAGAACAGCGCGGTCAGCACGCTTGGAATGGTACGTGGGTCTTCCATCATATAAGTCATCAGCTGACGCACGATGCCTTCATACTCCTGGTCGACTTTCTTATCTTCGCGATAAATACGTACCGCTTCGTCGAGATCCATACGCGCAAACGCATCCAACACGTCGTGCAGCATCTGCACGGTGTGACGACCCAGCGACTCCAGACTTACCAGCAGCGGCTGGTGTTGTTGCGAGAACTTCTCCAGCGCGGTGCGGCAAATTTTATCTGCCACGTCGCCAATACGTTCCAGCTCAGCGATGGTTTTGATAATCGCCATCACCAGACGCAGGTCGCTCGCTGTCGGTTGACGCTTGGCGATGATGCGCACGCAGGCTTCGTCGATCGCCACCTCCATCATATTGACGTTCTTATCGCCTTCAATGACGCGCTTCGCCAGCTCGCTGTCCTGATTGTGCATCGCCGTGATTGCATCAGAAAGCTGCTGCTCGACCATGCCGCCCATGGTCATCACCTGGGTACGGATGCTTTCCAGCTCTGCATTGAACTGGCCGGAAATATGTTTATTAAGGTTAAGGTTATCCACAACAAGCTCCTGAATCAGCCGTAACGACCGGTGATGTAATCTTCAGTTTGTTTCTTCGCGGGCTTGGTGAACAGATCGTCCGTGTTACTGAACTCAATCAACTCGCCCAGGTACATAAATGCCGTGTGATCGGAACAACGCGCAGCCTGCTGCATGTTGTGGGTAACGATAACGACGGTGTAATCCTCTTTCAGCTCAGTGATCAGCTCTTCGATACGCCCGGTAGAAATAGGGTCGAGCGCTGAACATGGCTCATCAAGCAGAAGCACTTCCGGGCGAATGGCGATGCCACGCGCAATACACAATCGCTGCTGCTGACCACCCGAGAGAGAGTACCCGCTCTGGTGTAATTTATCTTTGGTTTCATTCCACAATGCGGCCTTGGTCAATGCCCACTGCACGCGTTCGTCCATATCCGCACGCGAGAGTTTCTCAAACAGACGTACGCCAAAAGCGATGTTGTCGTAGATGGACATCGGGAACGGCGTGGGCTTCTGGAATACCATGCCCACTTTGGCACGCAGCAGAGCGATATCCTGGGTATTGGTGAGAATATTGTCGCCATCCAGCAGAATTTCACCTTCCGCACGTTGCTCCGGGTACAGTTCAAACATTTTGTTGAACGTACGCAGCAGCGTCGATTTACCACAGCCAGAAGGCCCGATAAACGCCGTTACCTGGTTTTTAGCAATATCCAGGTTGATGTTCTTCAGGGCATGGAATTTGCCATAGTAGAAGTTCAAATCACGAACCTGAATTTTACCTGGGGCAGTATCAACCATACTCATTTCAATCTTTTCCTCATCCGGCGCCGCATCAGCCACGCCGTAAAAATTAACCGTGTTTCTTCTTCGCGAAAATGACGCGCGCCAGAATGTTCAGCAGCAGTACGCACAGGGTAATAATCAGTACCCCAGCCCAGGCCAGTTGCTGCCACTCAGCAAACGGGCTCATCGCAAACTTAAAGATAGTGACCGGCAGGTTGGCGATAGGCTGCATCATGTCAGTGCTCCAGAACTGGTTGGAGAGCGACGTAAACAGCAGCGGAGCCGTTTCACCTGCGATACGAGCAATTGCTAACAGAACACCTGTAATGATGCCCGAGACAGACGCCTTCAGGGTGATCGCAGAAATCATCTTCCATTTCGGCGTACCCAGTGCATAGGCGGCTTCACGCAGGCTATCTGGCACCAGCTTGAGCATGTTCTCTGTGGTACGAATAACAATAGGCACCTGCAGCAGCGCCAGCGCGATCACGCCCGCCCAGCCGGAGAAATGCTCCATTTTTGCTACCACGATGGTGTAAACGAACAGACCGACCACGATGGATGGCGCAGAAAGCAGGATGTCATTGATAAAGCGGATGACCTCAGCCAGCCAGGACTTACGCCCATACTCCGCCAGGTAGATACCCGCCATAATGCCGAGCGGGGTACCAAACACGGTCGCCCACAGAATCAACAGACCGCTACCGGCCAGGGCGTTCGCCAGACCACCGCCCGCCGTATTCGGCGGCGGCGTCATTTCGGTGAACAGCGCCAGCGACATACCGTCAATACCGCGGGTGATCGTGGACATCAGGATCCAAATGAGCCAGAACAGACCGAACGCCATGGTCGCCATAGAGAGCGTCAGCGCGATGCGGTTTTTCAGACGACGACGCGCCTGCATTTTACGGCGGGATTCCGCAAGCTGAGCGGTGTTTTGCATTTCAAGCGTAGCCATTAGCGTGCCCCCTCGTTCTTCGCAAGGCGCATGATCATGAACTTAGACGCAGCCAGCACGATGAAGGTGATCACAAACAGAATCAGACCCAGCTCCATCAACGCTGCAACGTGCAGCCCAGATTCCGCTTCGGCAAATTCATTCGCCAGCGCAGAGGTAATACTGTTGCCCGGCATGTACAGCGAGGCGCTATCGAGCTGGTAGGTGTTACCGATGATAAAGGTCACCGCCATGGTTTCACCCAGCGCACGCCCCAGACCCAACATCACGCCGCCAATTACACCGTTTTTAGTGAACGGCAGGACGATACGCCAGATAACTTCCCAGGTGGTACAGCCGATGCCGTAGGCCGACTCTTTCATCAGTACCGGCGTTTGTTCGAACACATCACGCATAACCGCCGCAATGTACGGGATGATCATGATGGCGAGGATCACGCCAGCCGCCAGAATACCGATACCAAAAGCTGGGCCGGAGAACAGTGCGCCAACAAACGGAATGTTGGAAAGGATGTTTCCGACCGGCTCCTGGAAATAAGTCGCAAACAGCGGGGCAAAGATAAACAGCCCCCACATGCCGTACACGATACTCGGAATTGCCGCCAGCAGTTCAATAGCGATGCCCAGCGGGCGACGCAGCCAGCCAGGTGCAAGTTCAGTCAGGAACAGCGCAATGCCGAAACTCACCGGAACGGCAATCAGCAGTGCAATAAGTGAGGTAACCAGCGTACCGTAAATCGGTACTAAAGCACCGTAGATATCGTTCGGCGCATCCCAGTCTTTGGTCCACAGAAAGGAGAAACCAAATTTCTGAATGCTTGGCCAGGAGGAGATAACCAGAGAGACAATAATGCCACCCAACATCAATAGCACAATCAGCGCAGCCAGTCTTACCAGCGCGCTGAAGATCATGTCACCCTTTTTACCCGGTGGGTTAAAAGCAGGCTTGGTTGCAGCCATAAATCACTCTTTAAGTTAAACGCGTTTACGAAGTTGCCCATGCCGGATGGCGCTACGCTTATCCGGCCTACAAAGCGGGCCTACAGTCGAAACCGTAGGGCGGATAAGCGTAGCGCCATCCGCCAACTCGTTAAAGATATTCTATTAGTACAGCGCTTTACCGCTGCTGTCTTTCACGTTGGTCTTCCATGCAGCACGAACCTGCTCAACCACGCTGTCCGGCAGGCTGGCGTAATCCAGGTCGTTAGCCTGTTTGCCGCCATTTTTGTACGCCCAGTCGAAGAACTTCAGCACTTCTGCGCTCTGCTCTGGTTTCTTCGACTCTTTATGAACCAGGATGAAGGTGGTGGAAGTGATTGGCCACGCGTCGTCACCTTTCTGGTTAGTCAGATCCTGAGCGAAGGTTTTGCTCCAGTCAGCGCCTTTTGCGGCGTTAGCAAAGCTCTCTTCTGTCGGGCTTACCGGTTTGCCATCAGCAGAGACCAGCTTGGTGTACGCCAGGTTGTTCTGCTTAGCGTAAGCGTACTCAACGTAACCGATAGAACCCGGCAGACGCTGTACGAACGCAGCGATACCGTCATTACCTTTACCGCCCAGACCGGTCGGCCAGTTCACAGTAGAGCCGGAGCCAATTTTAGATTTCCACTCTTCGTTTACTTTTGCCAGGTAGCTGGTGAAAACGAAGGAAGTACCGGAACCGTCAGCGCGACGCACAACGGCGATATTCTGTGAAGGCAGCTTCAGACCCGGGTTCAGTTTGGTGATGGCTTCATCATCCCACTTTTTAATTTTACCGAGGTAGATGTCACCCAGCGTTTTACCGTCCAGCACCAGCTCGCCGGATTTCAGGCCCGGGATATTCACAGCCAGCACTACGCCACCGATCACGGTCGGGAACTGGAACAGACCTTCTTGCGCCAGTTTTTCGTCAGACAGCGGTGCATCAGAAGCGCCGAAATCAACGGTATTGGCCGTAATTTGTTTTACACCACCGGAGGAGCCGATACCCTGGTAGTTTACTTTGCTACCGGTCTCTTTCTGATAGGTATCTGCCCATTTGGCATACACTGGCGCAGGGAAGGTTGCACCTGCACCTGTCAGGCTCGCTGCTGCAAACGCAGAGAACGCGCTCATGGATAAGGTCGCGGCGACAACAGTTGCGACAGTGGTACGCATAACTTTCATAATGTCTCCTGCACGGTTTTCGTAAATCGTTGTTTGAGTTGCTACTGTGAGCAAAATAGGACAAACAGGTGACAGTTAAATGTACGAAATATGACAGTTTTATGACAACGAAAAATACGGGAAATTTTTTATCTAAAAATACATTTAAAACAAAAAGTTAGTCACAATCATAACAATAATATTTCGTTAGAATTTTCTTTTTATGACACTGAAAACAGTAGTTGAAGATGACGGTTTGTCACATAAAACAGGCGGGATAATTGATTAAAAACAGAACAAGTTTAAAAAAATGCCCCGCTTGTAGCAGGGCATTTCCAGTTCAGTTAAGCACGGATTACTCTACGGTAACTGACTTCGCCAGGTTACGCGGCTGATCGACGTCGGTGCCTTTAATCAGTGCCACATGATACGCCAGCAGCTGCAGCGGAACGGTGTAGAAGATCGGTGCAATCACCTCTTCCACATGCGGCATCTCGATGATGTGCATGTTTTCGCTGCTGGTAAAGCCAGCATCCTGGTCAGCAAAGACGTACAGCTGACCGCCACGGGCGCGAACTTCTTCAATGTTGGATTTCAGTTTTTCCAACAATTCGTTGTTCGGCGCAACCACGATAACTGGCATATCGGCATCAATCAGCGCCAGCGGACCGTGTTTCAGTTCACCTGCGGCATAAGCTTCAGCGTGAATATAAGAGATCTCTTTCAGCTTCAGCGCGCCTTCCAGCGCAATTGGATACTGATCGCCACGGCCAAGGAACAGCGCATGATGTTTGTCAGAGAAACCTTCTGCCAGAGCGGCAATGCGTTTGTCCTGAGACAACATCTGCTCAATACGACTCGGCAGCGCCTGCAGACCGTGAACGATCTCCTGCTCAATAGACGCATCAAGGCCTTTCAGACGGGACAGTTTCGCCACCAGCATCAGCAGAACGGTCAGCTGAGTGGTAAATGCCTTCGTGGAGGCCACACCGATTTCAGTACCGGCATTGGTCATCATCGCCAGGTCGGATTCGCGCACCAGAGAAGATCCTGGTACGTTACAGATAGCCAGCGATCCCAGATAGCCCAACTCTTTAGATAAGCGCAGGCCCGCCAGGGTATCCGCCGTTTCACCAGACTGAGAAAGGGTAATCATCAGGCTGTTACGGCGCACGGCGGATTTGCGATAGCGGAATTCGGAAGCGATTTCGACATCACAAGGAATACCCGCCAGCGATTCAAACCAGTAGCGGGACACCATACCGGAGTTGTAAGACGTACCGCAGGCGATAATCTGGATATGCTCAACCTGAGACAGCAGCTCGTTGGCACGCGACCCCAGCTCGCTTAAATCCACTTCACCGTGGCTAATGCGCCCGGTCAGCGTATTTTTAATCGCGTTCGGCTGTTCGTAGATCTCTTTCTGCATGTAGTGGCGATAAATACCTTTTTCGCCCGCGTCATACTGCAGATTCGATTCGATATCCTGACGTTTCACTTCTGCGCCAGACTTGTCGAAAATAGAGACAGAACGACGAGTCACTTCCGCGATGTCACCCTCTTCCAGGAAGATGAAGCGACGGGTTACCGGCAGCAGCGCCAGCTGATCGGAAGCGATGAAGTTTTCGCCCATACCCAGACCAATCACCAGCGGGCTACCAGAACGGGCCGCCAGCAGGGTTTCCGGATTACGGGTATCCATGATCACCGTGCCGTAGGCACCACGTAGTTGGGGAATAGTACGCAGCACGGCTTCACGCAGCGTACCACCCTGTTCCAGTTCCCAGTGCACCAGGTGAGCAATCACTTCGGTGTCGGTTTCAGAAACAAAGGTATAGCCACGCGTTTTCAACAGCTCACGCAGTGGTTCATGGTTTTCAATGATGCCGTTATGCACCACAACAATGTGTTCAGAAACATGAGGATGCGCGTTCGCTTCTGAAGGTTCACCGTGTGTCGCCCAACGGGTATGAGCGATACCTGTACCACCATGCAACGGATGTTCTTCCGCAGCAGCAGTCAGCATCTGCACTTTACCCAGACGACGCAGACGGGTCATGTTACCTTCAGCATCGACGACGGCCAGACCAGCAGAGTCATAACCACGATATTCCAGACGACGTAAACCTTCGAGAAGGATTTCAGCTACATCACGCTGCGCGATAGCGCCAACAATTCCACACATATTTTTTGATTCCGAATTTAGGCATTATGCCTGTCGTTGTCGCTGACCTGTATTTGCCCATTTCGGGCGCCCCGAGCCTTGTAGAGAGTGGGGTTATTTTTATGGTACTGCTTGTTGAGCGGAGGATTATGTTATCCCCTCATCTCTTGTGTGCCTGATGGCGCTTACGCTTATAAGGCCTACAGAACGTCACCGCACGTAGGCCGCCATCCGGCAAAAATCACTTACTTCTTCTTCACCGGACGCTGCCAGCCCTGTTTATGGACCTGAGGTACACGGCTTAATACCAGTTCGTTATCGGCGACATTACGCGTTACGGTGGTTCCGGCGGCGATCGTTGCACCTTTACCCACGGTGACAGGCGCCACCAGCTGAGTATCAGAACCCACAAACACATCATCACCAATAATGGTTTTAAACTTATTGGCGCCATCGTAGTTGCAGGTAATCGTACCCGCGCCGATATTCACGTTATCGCCAATTTCCGCATCGCCCAGGTAGGTCAAATGACCGGCTTTGGAGCCTTTACCCAGACGCGCTTTTTTCATTTCGACGAAGTTACCCACGTGTGCGCCTTCCTGCAGCTCAGCACCCGGGCGCAGACGTGCGAATGG
Source organism: Citrobacter sp. CF971 (assembly GCF_006385635.1). Taxonomy (NCBI): domain Bacteria; kingdom Pseudomonadati; phylum Pseudomonadota; class Gammaproteobacteria; order Enterobacterales; family Enterobacteriaceae; genus Citrobacter; species Citrobacter sp. CF971. Next base: position 4,948,363 of record NZ_CP041051.1, read on the forward strand.
ACCAATGGTGCAAGCGGCTTCCAGATGGGCATCTTCCACCACACTGTATGGGCTAAGCTCGCAACCCTCACCAATCACGCTGTTTTTGATGATGCAACCGGCGCCAATCTTGACGCGATCCCCAACGGTTACGTTACCTTCAATGATAACGTTAGTATCAATTTCAACATCGCGCCCGTGAATAAGCGTACCGCGAAGATCAAAACGTGCCGGATCGCGCAGCATCACGCCTGCCAGCAGCAGTTTTTCTGCCTGCTCGGACTGATAAACACGTTCCAGACGGGATAGCTGAAGACGGTTATTCACCCCTTCAGTTTCGCTAATGCGTGCCGGATGTACTGCAGCAATTTCACGTCCTTCCTGATACGCCATCGCGATGATATCGGTGATGTAGTATTCACCCTGCACGTTGTTGTTGGTCAGTTTAGACAGCCAACGCTTCATGTCAGCGCCGTTGGCAATCAGGATACCAGTGTTTATTTCCTGGATTTGACGCTGCTCGTCGGTGGCATCTTTATGCTCAACGATACCCGTGACATTGCCGTTATCGCGGGTAATTCGGCCATAACCGGTTGGGTCATCAAGTTTTACCGTTAGCAAGCCAATGCCGCCCTGCGGTTTTGCTTCACGCAGGCGACGTAAGGTATCGGTAGAGATCAGCGGCACATCGCCATAGAGCATTAAAATGTCTTCATCATCACCAAAGAATGGCGCCGCCTGCTGCATTGCATGGCCGGTACCCAACTGTTCCGCCTGCAGAACCCAGTTCAGATTGCCATCTTTCAGCGTCTGCTTAAGCAAATCACCACCGTGCCCGTAGACCAGATGTACGTGAGTCGCACCTAATTCATTAGCAGCATCAATGACATGCTGAACCATCGGTTTTCCTGCGAGGGTATGCAGCACTTTAGGGAGATCGGAATACATACGCGTGCCTTTGCCTGCGGCAAGGATCACGACGCTCATAGCTTTATTCAACATACACGTCCTGACTGTAATTTGAGAACGAATTTATACCGTTTCACATTGAAAATACTACATTTTTTTCATCGTGAAATGGACCGAAGATAAAACGTTCAACAGGGGTAATTCCCCATCTGATAACTCACTATTTTCGTCTAAATCAGTGTCTTTTGTCTGCCAAAAACCTAGGGTCTGCTCTTATTAAAGCCTTAGGTTAATGTTTTTGCTATTTTTTTACCGCATGAATAAAGAGTTACACATGCAAAGCCCGATTTTATTTATGTGATTCAGTGAGAAACCGAAAATGCGTACGCGAAATAAAAAGTTGAGGGAGAAGAGTAGGGGGAGGGAATTTATAACAACAAGTGGCGCTGACTGATAAACCATATCAAGCATCGCGCCACAGGACAGGCAGGTAAAGTCTAAAAGCTCATATTGCTGAACATGGCGATGATTTTGTTGAGTAATTTCATGTTGGCATCTCTTTTTATCTGATTTTATTATGTGACATACATCACATAAAAAGAGTCTACGCCGCATTTTTTAGCCAATCAATATTTTTATGATCTAAATCACAAAACAGCTTTCAATTTAAATGTTCTTGCAGCAAAAACAAAAAAAGCCAGCCTGGAAACCAGACTGGCCTTTGTGCTTTTCAAGCCGGTGTTACATCGCTTTTTTGGTCAACTCGATAACGCGCAGTTTCGCGATCGCTTTGGCCAGTTCCGCAGATGCCTGAGCGTAATCCACGTCACCATGAGAGCTCTTGATGTGCTCTTCAGCCTTACGCTTCGCTTCCAGGGCTCTCGCTTCATCGAGATCCTGTCCGCGAATCGCGGTATCAGCCAGAACGGTCACGCTGCCAGGCTGCACTTCGAGAATGCCGCCGGACAGGTAGATAAACTCTTCATGACCGAACTGTTTAACGATGCGGATCATACCAGGCTTAATGGCGGTGAGCAGCGGTGCGTGACCAGGGAAAATACCCAGTTCACCTTCACTACCCGTTACCTGGATTTTCTCGACCAGACCAGAGAACATTTGTTGCTCTGCGCTGACGACGTCCAGGTGGTAAGTCATTGCCATATCACCCTCCGATTAAGGCGTTAAAGTTTTTTGGCTTTTTCCACGGCTTCGTCGATAGAACCAACCATGTAGAACGCCTGCTCTGGCAGGTGGTCGTATTCGCCTTCCATGATGCCTTTAAAGCCACGGATGGTGTCTTTCAGGGAAACGTATTTGCCCGGAGAACCGGTGAATACTTCCGCAACGAAGAACGGCTGGGACAGGAAGCGCTGAATCTTACGTGCGCGTGCTACCACCAGTTTATCTTCTTCAGACAGTTCATCCATACCCAGGATGGCGATGATGTCTTTCAGTTCCTGATAACGCTGCAGCAGGGACTGTACGCCACGCGCGGTGTCGTAGTGTTCCTGACCAACAACCAGCGGATCCAGCTGACGGCTGGTGGAGTCCAGCGGGTCAACTGCCGGGTAGATACCCAGAGATGCGATCTGACGGCTCAGTACCACGGTTGCATCCAAGTGAGCAAAGGTGGTTGCTGGGGATGGGTCAGTCAAGTCATCCGCTGGTACGTATACCGCCTGAACGGAGGTGATAGAACCGGTTTTGGTGGAGGTGATACGTTCCTGCAGAACACCCATCTCTTCCGCCAGGGTCGGCTGGTAGCCTACCGCTGATGGCATACGACCCAGCAGTGCAGATACTTCTGTACCGGCCAGGGTGTAACGATAGATGTTATCAACGAACAGCAGAACGTCACGACCTTCGTCACGGAACTTCTCAGCCATGGTCAGACCGGTCAGCGCAACACGCAGACGGTTTCCCGGCGGCTCGTTCATCTGGCCATATACCAGGGATACTTTGTCCAGAACGTTGGAGTCGGTCATTTCGTGGTAGAAGTCGTTACCCTCACGAGTACGTTCACCTACGCCCGCAAACACGGAGTAACCGGAGTGTTCGATCGCGATGTTACGGATCAGCTCCATCATGTTTACGGTTTTACCTACACCCGCACCACCGAACAGACCAACTTTACCGCCCTTAGCGAACGGACACATCAGGTCGATAACTTTGATACCGGTTTCCAGCAGTTCCTGAGAGCTTGACAGCTCTTCGTAGGAAGGTGCTGCACGGTGGATAGCCCAACGCTCTTCTTCACCGATATCGCCTTTCATGTCGATCGGGTGACCCAGAACGTTCATGATACGACCCAGCGTTGCTTTACCTACCGGGACTTCGATCGGGTGCTCGAGGTCTTTAACTTCCAGACCGCGACGCAGACCGTCAGAAGAACCCATGGCGATGGTACGTACGATACCGCCGCCGAGCTGCTGCTGAACTTCCAGCACCAGACTCTCTTTACCATTCATAACCTCAAGAGCATCGTACACGCGCGGTACGGCATCCTGAGGGAATTCGACGTCAACCACGGCGCCGATTACCTGGACAATTTTTCCAGTAGCCATCTTGAATCCTCTACGAATTAACCTGGTTATACCGCGGATGCACCACCGACGATTTCGGTGAGTTCCTGAGTAATGCTGGCCTGACGAGCTTTGTTGTATACCAACTGCAGCTCTTTAATCAGGCTGCCGCCATTGTCGGTCGCGGCTTTCATCGCCACCATACGTGCGGCCTGCTCGCTGGCCAGGTTTTCTACCACGCCCTGATAAACCTGAGACTCGACATAACGACGCAGCAGGGTATCCAGCAGCGCTTTCGGGTCTGGCTCATACAGGTAATCCCAGGATTTACGCTTCAATTCATCATCATCTGATGCCGGCAGAGGCAGCAGTTGGGTGATGGTTGGCGTCTGAGACATGGTGTTAATAAATTTGTTGCTGACAACGTACAGTCTGTCCAGGCGACCTTCATCGTAGGCCTGCAGCATCACTTTAACCGGACCGATCAGTTCGGACAGGGAAGGGTTATCCCCCATACCGGTTACCTGAGCAATCACATTACCGCCAACGGAGTTAAAGAAAGACACGCCCTTAGAGCCGATCATTGCGATATCGCACTGAACGCCTTTATCGGACCATGTTTTCATATCCGCCAGCAGCTTTTTGAACAGGTTAATGTTCAAGCCACCGCACAGACCACGGTCGGTCGACACCACCAGGTAGCCCACGCGTTTAACGTCGCGTTCTTCCAGGTAAGGGTGCTTATATTCCAGATTACCATTCGCAAGGTGACCAATCACTTTGCGCATGGTCTCTGCATAAGGACGGCTGGCCGCCATGCGATCCTGCGATTTACGCATTTTGGAAGCGGCGACCATCTCCATCGCTTTAGTGATCTTCTGCGTGTTCTGGACGCTTGCGATCTTACTACGTATCTCTTTTGCGCCGGCCATGAGCTTCTCCTCAATGCCTTGCGGTCCACCCTAAAGCAGACCGCCAGACGTTACCAGGACTGGGTTGCCTTGAAGGAATCGAGGATAGCTTTCAGCTTGCCTTCGATTTCATCGTTATAGCCACCGGACTGGTTGATCTCTTGCATCAGCGGAGCGTGGTCACGGTCAACGTAAGCCAGCAGAGCGGCTTCGAAGCTACCGATTTTCGCCAGTTCCACATCTTCGAGGTAACCGCGTTCAGCCGCGAACAGCACCACACCCTGCTGTGCAACAGACATTGGCGCATACTGTTTCTGCTTCAGCAGTTCAGTTACTTTCTGACCGTGGCTCAGCTGCTTACGAGTAGCTTCATCCAGGTCGGAAGCGAACTGAGAAAACGCTGCCAGTTCACGATACTGCGCCAGCGCGGTACGAATACCACCGGACAGTTTCTTGATGATCTTGGTCTGCGCTGCACCACCAACACGAGATACGGAGATACCCGGGTTAACTGCCGGACGAATACCGGAGTTAAACAGGTTGGTTTCCAGGAAGATCTGACCATCGGTAATAGAAATTACGTTGGTCGGAACGAACGCAGAAACGTCACCCGCCTGGGTTTCGATAATCGGCAGAGCGGTCAGGGAGCCGGTTTTACCTTTAACTTCACCATTGGTGAACTTCTCAACGTATTCCGCGTTTACGCGGGATGCGCGTTCCAGCAGACGGGAGTGGAGGTAAAATACGTCGCCCGGGAATGCTTCACGTCCTGGTGGACGACGCAGCAGCAGGGAAACCTGACGGTAAGCAACAGCCTGTTTAGACAGGTCATCGTAAACGATCAGTGCATCTTCACCGCGGTCACGGAAGTATTCGCCCATTGCGCAACCGGCATATGGTGCCAGGTATTGCAGTGCAGCAGATTCAGACGCGGTCGCCACAACAACGATGGTGTTGGACAGTGCGCCGTGTTCTTCCAGTTTACGAACCACGTTAGAAATGGTGGACGCTTTCTGGCCGATAGCCACGTACACACATTTGATGCCGGAATCACGCTGGTTGATGATGGCATCGATTGCCATCGCGGTTTTACCTGTCTGACGGTCACCGATGATCAGCTCACGCTGGCCACGACCGATTGGGATCATGGCATCAACAGATTTATAACCGGTCTGTACTGGCTGGTCGACGGACTGACGTTCGATTACGCCCGGTGCGATAACTTCGATTGGCGAGAAGCCATCGTTATCAACCGGACCTTTACCGTCAATCGGGGAACCCAGAGTGTTCACCACACGACCCAGCAGGCCACGGCCAACCGGAACTTCCAGAATACGACCCGTACACTTAACCTTCATGCCTTCGGCGAGGTCAGCGTATGGACCCATCACAACTGCACCTACGGAGTCGCGCTCCAGGTTCAGTGCGATAGCGTAACGGTTACCCGGCAGGGAAATCATCTCACCCTGCATACAATCGGCCAGGCCGTGAATGCGGATAACACCGTCACTTACAGAAACAATAGTACCTTCGTTGTGAGCTTCGCTCACAACATTGAACTGAGCAATGCGCTGCTTGATCAGTTCGCTGATTTCGGTGGAATTCAGTTGCATGCTCCAGTCCCCTTAAGACTGCAAGACGTCTGCAAGGCGTTCAAGACGGCCGCGTACGCTGCCATCAATGACCATATCACCCGCTCGGATGATTACGCCTGCCATTACAGACTTATCGATTTTGCAATTCAGCTTAACTTTGCGTGACAGACGTTTTTCCATCGCTGCGCTAATCTTCTTAAGCTGTTCATCACTCAGTGCATTGGCAGAAGTAACTTCTACCTCAGAGATAGCCTCACTGGCTGCACGCAGGTGAATAAACTGCTCAAGAACATCCGGGAGCGCATTCAGACGGTTATTTTCAGCCATTACCCGAATCAGGTTTTGGCCGCTTTCGTCCAGTTGCTCACCGCATACGGCGATAAACGACTCAGCGAGCGTTTCCGGCGCCAGCGCGCCAGAGAGAAGCTCTGCCATTTGTTCGTTTTTTGTCACCTCAGCGGCAAACATCAGCATATCCTGCCAACGGTCAACGCTTTGGTGCTCAACGGCAAAGTCAAAAGCTGCTTTGGCGTAGGGGCGAGCTACCGTAACAAATTCAGACATCAGCCCCTCCCTCCTTACAGTTCAGCGACAAGTTTGTCCACGATGTCGCTATTAGCAGCTTCATCCACGGAACGTTCGATGATCTTCTCGGCGCCAGCAACAGCCAGGATAGCAACTTGCTTACGCAGCTCTTCGCGAGCACGTTTACGCTCGGCTTCAATTTCCGCCTGCGCCTGTGCCACGATTTTAGTACGTTCCTGCTCTGCTTCAGTTTTAGCTTCGTCCAGGATCTGAGCACGGCGTTTGTTCGCCTGCTCGATGATTACCTGAGCTTCCGCCTTCGCTTTTTTCAGCTGGTCGGTCGCGCTGGCCTTTGCAAGGTCAAGATCCTTATGTGCTCGTTCTGCAGAAGCAAGGCCGTCAGCAATTTCTTTTTGACGTTTTTCGATGGCAGCCATTAAAGGCGGCCATACGTACTTCATGCAGAACAGAACGAACAGGACAAACGCGATGGCCTGGCCGAGGATTGTTGCGTTAAGATTCACAGCACAATGCCTCTATCTAGTTAACGTTCTGATATTGCTCTTAATTCAAGCAACGCTTACTACGCGACAGCAAACATCACGTACAGACCCAGACCTACAGCGATCATTGGGATT